>NZ_KZ559472.1:0-104302 GCF_002850745.1 Nonomuraea indica | reverse complement strand
CGCGGGGGCGGCGCCCCGCCGGACCGGCGCCGGCGGCCGGGCGGGACGGGTGCTGCTCCGGCTCCGGGGCGGCCGGACCGCGAGCACGCGGTGGTTCGCCGCGAGCCGGGCCGGACTCGCGGCGGCCTGTGGAACGCTGCCGGGCGCGGCTGCCGGATGCGTCATCGGCCTGTCGCTTTCGTGGCCGATCACGGCGTCCACCAGCAACTGGCAGGTGGTGCCGCGGGTGGACTTCGAGACCCCCTGGCCGGCGATCGCCGCGCTGGTCGCCGGGATGCCCGTCCTCGTCGCGGTCCTCGCCGCCGTCTCCGCTGGGGAACGTGAGGCTGCCGTCGCCCGGAATTGTTGATATGGGTGGAACATGATCTCCCTCAGGAGGACGGCTCACGTGGCCGCCCTCACCCTCTCGATCCTTCCGATCACCGCCGTCACCGCCACCACCGAGGCGGCGGCCGAGTCGCGCGAGCGGTCACAGGCCGAGGCCGCCGGGGCGCGGGCCCGCTACCTGCTGGGCCGGCTCAAGGTCGCCAGGGCCCTGTCGATCCGCGGCTACAGCCGCGAGCGGTTCCAGACGCGATGGGCGCACCACAAGGGCCGGTGCGACGCGCGTGAGGTCGTCCTGGCCCGCGACGGGCGGCGGGTGCGCAGGAACGCGTCCTGCCATCCGGTGAAGGGCCTGTGGTACAGCCCGTACGACGGCAGATGGCTCAAGAGCGAGAAGCAGGTGGACGTCGACCATCTGGTGCCGCTGGCGTACGCGTGGCGGTCGGGCGCCAAGAGGTGGAGCCAGGCGCGGCGGCGCGCCTTCGCCAACGACCTCACCCGCCCCGAGCTGATCACCGTCAGCCACTCCGCGAACATCGCCAAGGGCGGGCAGGGCCCGCAGAGCTGGCGTCCCCCGCGCCGCGCCTACTGGTGCCGCTACGCCACCTCGTGGATCACCGTGAAGCACCACTACCGCCTCTTCGTCACCCGCAACGAGCGGACCGCCCTGCTCAACATGCTCCGCACCTGCTGAACCACCGGTCGCGGCGGCAGGAGGGTCGAGACGGCGAGACGCGTGGCGGCGGCGGGGGAGCGCGGAGGGGTGGCGGGCGGGTCACGCGACTAGGCTCCGAAGTGCCGGGACATCGCGACGAAGGGATCCGATCATCAGCAGCGACTCTCCGCCACCGTGGGAGGACCGGCCCAGGCCGGCGCGCCGGCGCGTCACCGAGGCGACGGTCGTCGGCGCCGACGGCCAGAGCGTCGCGGACGTGGCCCGGTGGACCTGCCCGCACGGCGAGCACGCCGGCAACGGCTGCGTCACCTGCTACCACGCCTCGGCCGACGTCGATCCTGCGCTGCCGCTGTGGGAGGTCGCGGTGTGGTTCACCACCGAGCGGCCGATCCCGATCAGGACGCTGCAGGACGTGCACCGCCACGACCGCGACCTGGCGCTCACCCAGCCGTCGACCCCGCTCGTCTACCTTCTGAGCGCGCAGGTCCGGGCCGGGCTGGGCGCGGAGGCGGTGGCGGGCGTGGTGGGGTTCCTGGTGCAGAACCGGCATGTCGTGGACGAGTTCACCGTGACGGAGATCCGCGCCGCCCACTCCTGACCGCCGGCCACGGGCGGTTAGGCCAGGGTCTGGGTGATCTCGGCCCGGTCGCCGCTCAGCACCACGCGGGCGCGCGCCCCGTTCACCAGGGGCAGGTACGGCGGCACATGACCGCACTCGACGTCGGCGATGATCGGCACACCCAGGCCGCCGAGCGCGTCGAGCACCGCCTCGTGCTGGGTGAGCGTGGCGATGCCGGGGGCCCGGGTGCGGCCGACGAGGACGGCGTTGGCGCCGGTGAAGAACCCGGCCAGGCGCATCCCGTGCAGGTGGGCGCAGATGGTGCCCGCGTCGTGCTCGGCCGCCTCGACGTAGACGATCAGGCCTTCGGGGGCCGAGGAGCGGGCGAAGGCGGCGATGTCGCCGTAGGGGGTGCCGGCGAGGTTGCACAGGGTGTCGACGCAGCCGCCGATCAGGCGGCCCTCGACCGCGACGTCGCCGTCGCCGTCCAGCCGTGTCCAGTGGCCGGGAGTGTCGAGGGTGAACTCGTTCGCCTTCGGATTGGTCTGGTAGTCGTCGCGGCCCTGCGCCCGGTAGCGGTTGGGCGGGGTCTGGCGGAACTCCGCGCCCGGCTCCATCGTCACGATGTCGAGCCAGGTGAGCAGCCCGTCGGGCGCGTGGTAGGGGGTGTCCATCAGGTTGTTGCCGTGGACGGTCGCGACGCCGGTCAGCAGGGTGAGCGGCGTGGTGAGGGTGGACAGGTCGGAGTAGCCCACCATCCAGGTGGGGTCGGCCCGCCGCACCGCCTCCCAGTCGATCAGAGGCAGCAGGTCGATGGCGGTCTGTCCGCCCCACGGCGGCACGACGGCCCTGATGTGCGGGTCGGTGAGCATGTCCGTCAGCTCGCGGGCCCGGTCGGGGGCCGGGGCGCTGACGTGGCCGGCGCCGTCCATGCACGCCCCGACGACCACCTCGTACCCGCGCTCCTCCACCGTGTGGATCGCGGCCTGCAGGCGGTCGCGCAGGTGCTCGTGCACGCCGCTGGACGGGGCGGTGACGCCGATCCGGTCACCGGGACGGAGCGGGGTGGGATACCTCATGATCTCGACCATACGTCCGCTCCGGGCCCGGCCGCGGAGCCGGGCACGGCCCCCGGGCCGGACGGGCCCGGGTGCTGCGCGGCGTGTCCCGGCAGGCCCGATCTTGGGTAGCGTCGGGGGCATGCGGCTTCATGTGGGATGCGCGATGTGGCAGCACACGCCGTGGCAGGGGAGGTTCCTGCCGCATCCGCTGCCTCCCGGCGAGCGGCTGGCGGCGTACGCGACCTGGTGCAACGCCGTGGAGGGCAACACGACGTTCTACGCGACGCCGGCCAAGGCGACGGTGGAGTCGTGGGCGCGGCAGACGCCGGCCGACTTCAGGTTCGTCGTCAAACTGCCCAGGCCCGTCACGCACGAGCACCGCCTCACCGGCGCCGACGAGGAACTGCGCTCGTTCCTGGAGGCGATGGAGCCCCTCGGGCCGCGCGTCCACGCCCTGTGGGTGCAGGTGCCGGGCTCGTTCGGGCCGGACGACCTCGGCGCGCTCGCCGCGTTCCTGCGCCGGCTGCCCCGCTCGCACCGGAGCGCCGTCGAGGTCCGGCACCGGGCGTTCTTCGCCGACGAGCGGGCGGCGCGGCAGCTGGAGCGGGTGCTGGCGGGCGTCGGCGCCGAGTGGGTGCCGTTCGACACCGTCACGTTGTTCGGCAGCCCGCCGACCACCGACGCCGAACGGGACGCCTGGACGAAGAAACCTCGTGTGCCGCGCCGGTCGCTCGCCCTCACCGACCGCCCGATCGTGCGCTACCTCGGCCGCGACGACCCCGACCGCACGGTCGAGGGCTGGCAGCACTGGGTCGACACGGTCGCCGGCTGGCTGCGCGAGGGCCGCTCGCCCACCGTGTTCGTGCACACCCCGGACAACGCCGACGCGCTGCCCCTGGCCCGCCGCTTCCACGACGCCGTACGGGCCCTGCTCCCGCGGCTCGACCCTCTGCCCGACCCCGTCCCGGCCGAGCCGCCCACCCTCTTCTGACCCGCCCGGTCAGTCGCGTACGAGCATGACGTGCTCGTCGCCGCGCCTGATGGCCGGACGCTACGGCAGGGGCGCCCCGGTGGGCGCCCAGATCGAGGCGGGCGTGACGTAGGGGTGCAGCAGCGCGGTCAGCTCCGGGTCGCCGTGGCCGAGCAGCTCGTCCTCAGCGATCTTGCGGGCGGCTCCGGCCAGCAGGTCCGCGACCTGGATCCGCGTGTCCGTACGGGAGTCGACCAGCCGCAGGCCCGCCAGCGACGGGCCCAGCAGCGCCTTGAGCAGGGCGATGCGCTCGTCGGTGAGCAGGGTCTGCCGGTCGTGCACGATCGACACCGGGACGCCGCCCGCGCCCCAGTGCGCGACGGCCCCGGCGATGGCCGGGATGAGCGGGTCGAGGGAGGGGAGCGCGGGCGGCCGGTCGCCGTGGAGGAGCGCCTCCACGTCCGTCCTCGTCCGCCGCAGCTCGCCGAGGACGTCGCGCAACCGGCCGGGCGGGGCGGCCAGGCACAGCGCGGCGAGCACGTCGAAGGCCGGGCCGGCGTCGGTGGCGGGGACGCGGCCGTTGCGGCCGCGCAGCACCCCGGTGAAGGCCGCCAGGAACGCGTTCCACCGCTCCTGCCCGAACGTGCGCGGCCCCTCCCGGTGCAGGAACCCGGCCAGCTCGGGGCCGGCCGCGAGCAGCCCGGCCAGCCTGCCGGCCGCGAACAGCGCCTTGTCGATCAGCAGCACGTGGGCGTGGCCGAGGAGCGGTCCGGCCGGTCCGAGCATCCACTTCAGCGCTTCGCGGTGCTTGCCGCGCCGGATGATGCCGGACTTGTACTCCACGGTCGGCGAGGGCGCCCGCGCGCGGACATGGTCGATGCAGCCGGCCGCCGCGGCGCGGCTCAGGTGGACCCCCGCGTGCGCGAACACGGCGGTGTTGCCGCCGATGAGCTTCTCGCCCTCGGAGCCGGACTCGTCGCAGGCGATCTCGATGAGGCCTCCCCGAGGTGGGCGCGGTTACCGTCGTCCAGTCTGGCAAGGCGCACTCGGGACGTTCAAGGAGGTTTCCGCCCGTACGGATCCGCGGCGTTCAGAAGAACTGGGATATGCGGAACCTGCGCACCTGGAGCGGCACGACATACCGGCTGATCACCTTGCGGTGGCTGACGCGGCTCCGCTTGTCGATCGTCACCTTGACGCACGTCATGCGAACCTCGTGGTGGCCCAGCGGGGCGTAGTAGGAGATGACGACGCTCCGGCGGCCGAGACCCCGGTCGGACAGACCCAGGCCCACCTCCCGGTACAGCCGCGCCGAGCCCTTCAACCGGAAGGCGGTCGAGCCGATGAGCGCGTGGTTGGCCGCCGTGGGGCAGTGCGCGAGGATCCGCACGACGTTGTTCTGGCGCGGGCGCTGCGGCATGACCAGCAGGGACGTGCGCCGCTTCCACCCGTCGGACGGCGGGTCCCCGCCCGCGGCCAGGACCGGCGGGTCCCCGCCCGCCGCGAGGACCGGCGGCGCCAGGGCCGGAACACCGGGGCCCAGCAGCGAGGCGGTGACCGCCACCAGGGCCGCGACCGAACGCATGTGCTCCTCCTGCCGGGACGGGCGGCGTGCTCGCACCCGGGCCGGCCAGGTGGTTCCCTCCCATTGTGGCGATCACGCCGCGCCTGGCCACGCGCCACGCCCTACCGCGCGAGCGGAGAGCGGCGGGCGGCTCGACGGCACGGCGGCACGGCGGCACGGCGGCCGCCCCTTGGGGGCGGCGAGCCCGGAAAGGTGTACCCAGCACTACTGACCGCCCTCGCAGGCCGCGGATAGTGTCGCGGACGTGCTGGACGGGACCGCGCTGGAAGCGCTCACGCAGCGGCCGACCCGCTACCTGCGGTCGCCCTGGCCGTGGCGGTCGGCGGCGTACCTGCTGACCGGCACGCTCCTGGGGCTCGCCGCGGCGGTGCCGGTGGCCGTGCTGTCAGCGGAGGAGGCGACGGCGGGCGTGGTGGCCGTCGTCGCCGCGGCGGTCGCGGCGACGCCGGCGCTGGGCAGGTTCGAGAGGTGGCGGCTGCGGCTGGTGGACCGCCTGCCGCTGCCCGTCACGCCCCGCCGCGGGTGGCGGGAGGCCGCCCTGGGAGCGGTCACGATGCTCGCCCTGTGGTGGATCGACCTGGTGATGCTCGGCGTCACCGTCGCCGGGCCCGTCCTGCTCGTCCTGTCGCCGGTCGTGCAGCCCGCCGGCCACCACGTCGTCCTGGGCGTGGCCTCCGTCGCGGGCGTCCTGCTGCTGCCCGTCGCCGCGTACACGGTCACCGCCTGGGCGGGCGCGCGGGCGGGAATGGTGCGGGCCATCCTCGCCCCCGAGTCGTCGGAGCTGCGCGAGGTGAAGCGCTCGCGCGCCCGCCTCGTCGACGCGTTCGAGCTGGAACGGCGCCGCATCGAACGTGACCTGCACGACGGCGCCCAGCAGCGCCTCGTCGCGCTGACGATGAGCCTCGGCATGGCCAGGCTCGACCTGCCCCCCCGACACGCCGGTCGGCAGGCTCGTCGGGCTGGCCCACGACGAGGCGAAGCAGGCGCTGGCGGAGCTGCGCGAACTGATCAGGGGCGTCCACCCCCAGGTGCTCACCGACCGGGGGCTGCCGGCCGCCGTGCGCGACGTGGCCGGCCGCTCGCCGGTGCCGGTGGACGTGGACCTGCCGCTGGCCGCACGGCTGCCCACGGGCGTGGAGGTCACCGCCTACTACGTGGTCAGCGAGGCGCTCGCGAACGTCGCCAAGCACAGCCGGGCCACCCGGGCCACGGTGAGCGGCCGGGTCAGGGGCGGGGCGCTCCTGCTGGAGATCCACGACGACGGCCGGGGCGGCGCCGACCCCGCCGGGGGCACCGGACTGACGGGGCTGGCCGACCGGCTCGCCGTGGTCGGCGGGAGACTGTCACTGTCCAGCCCCGCGGGCGGGCCGACCAGGATGAGAGTGGAGATCCCGTGCGCGTGGTGATCGCCGAAGACGCCGTCCTCCTGCGCGAAGGCCTGGCCGGGCTGCTCGACCGTTTCGGCCACACCGTGCTCGCCTCGGTCGGCGACGCTCCCTCGCTGGTCGCGGCGGTGGCCGAGCACCGGCCCGACGCCGTCGTGACCGACGTGCGGATGCCGCCCGGCTTCACCGACGAAGGGCTGCGCGCCGCCCTGGAGCTGCGCGACCGCCATCCGGACCTGGCCGTGCTGGTGCTCAGCCAGTACGTGGAGCAGACCTACGCCGCCGAACTGCTCGACTCCGGGGGCGGCGCCGGGATCGGCTACCTGCTCAAGGACCGCATCGGCGACGTCAAGGAGTTCGTCGACGCGCTGGACCGGGTGGCGCGGGGCGGCACGGTCGTCGACCCGGAGGTGGTGCGGCAGCTCCTGCGCCGGCGGCGCGACCCGCTCGACCGGCTCACCCCGCGCGAGCGCGAAGTCCTCGCACTCATCGCGGAGGGGCGGTCGAACGGCTCGATCGCCCGCGAACTGTTCGTCACGGAGGCGGCCGTGGCCAAGCACATCGCCGGCATCTTCACCAAGCTCGACCTGCCGCCCGCCGCCGACGGGCACCGCAGGGTGCTGGCCGTCCTCGCCTACCTCAGGGCGTGAGTCGGTAAAGTCCCGGCCATGAACGAGCGGTGGCGCGAGATAGGTGACCGGGTCTACGTCCGGCGGCACAGGTCGTTCGACCTGAACGTCGGCCTGATCGTGGGCGACGACCACTGCCTGGTGATCGACACCCGTATGTCGCACCGGGAGGCCGCCGACCTGATCGAGGCGATCCGCACGGTCACCTCCAGCCCGTGGACCGTCGTCAACAGCCACGCCCACTTCGACCACTGCTTCGGCAACGCGCTGTTCCGCCCGGCCGAGATCTGGGGGCACGTCCGGTGCGCCGAGGAGATCGAGGACTACGGGGAGCAGCAACGGGCGGCCGTTCTCCGCACCCTGCCGGAAGCCCGGCGCAAGGAGGTGGAGGAGGTGTCGCTGTCGGCTCCCGACCAGACCTTCACCACGGCCGCCACGCTCGACATCGGCGGCCGGACCGTGCACCTGCGCCACTTCGGCCTCGGCCACAGCAGCAACGACGTCGTCACCCACGTCCCCGACGCCGGCGTCATCTTCGCCGGTGACCTGGTCGAGGAGGGCGCGCCCCCCGCGTTCAGCGACTCCTACCCGATCGACTGGCCCGCGACGACCGCGGCCATGCTGGCCGAGCTGCCCGGCGAGGTGGTCGTGCCCGGCCACGGCAGGGTGGTGGACCGGGCGTTCGCCGAGGCGCAGCGGGCCGAGCTGGCCGAGGTGGCCGACCTGGCACGGCGGGCGCACGTCGAGGGCCTGCGCGACCTGATCCACCGCTTCCCCTACCCGGAGGACGTCACCCACCAGGTGATCGAGAGGGCTTTCCTGCAGCTCGACGCCCAGGTCGCCTGACCGGCGGCCGACGGCCGGCGGCGACGGCGGGGACGACGCGGGCGGCGCTGGGTGAGGCGGCGGGGAAGCTCGCGGCGAAGCCGCCGTCCACCGCCGCCAGCGTGCCGCCGTGCAGCGCGGCGATGTCCCGGGCGATCGGCAGGCCGAGCCCGGCGCCGCCTGCGTCCCTGGCCCGCGCCTCGTCCAGCCTGGTGAACCGGTCGAACACCGCCTCCCGCTGCTCCGGAGGCACCCCCGGCCCGTCGTCGAACACCTCCAGCACCGCCCGCCCGTCCCGGGACCTGACCCGGACCTCGACCCGGCCGGCCGCGTGCCGTACGGCGTTGTCCACCAGGTTCGTCACCAGGCGGGCCAGGTGGCCGCGGGAGCCCTGGACCACGACGTCGGGCTCGACGTCCAGCTCCAGCCGCACCTCGGGGCGCCGCCGGGCGCGCACCGCCTCCTCGGCGGCGACCTGCCCGAGGTCGAGGTCGTCCGCGCGCAACGGCTCGCCCGCGTCCAGCCTGGCCAGCAGGAGCAGGTCGCCGGCCAGGGTCTGCAGGCGTTCGACGTCGGCCAGCGCCTCCGCCGTCAGCTCGCTGGGCCGGGCCAGCTCCAGGCGGGCGCGCAGGGTCGCGATCGGGCTGCGCAGCTCGTGCGCGGCGTCGGCGACGAACCTCTTGTGCCGTTCCACGGCCGTCTCCAGCCGGTCGAGGGTGCCGTTCACGGTGGTCGCCAGCGCGGCGATCTCGTCGCCGGACCGGGGTACGGGCACCCGCTGGTGCAGGTCGCGGGCCGTGATGTCGGCGACCTTGGCCCGGATCGCGGCGACCGGCGCGAGCGCCCGGCCGACGGAGAACCACGTCATCCCCGCCACCACGAGCAGCAGCGCGGGCACCCCCGGCAGCAGCACCCCGTTCAGCGTCGCCAGCGCCTGCCTCGCCCCGTCGAGGGACACCCTCGCCCACACCGTGGCCTGCCCCTCACTGGTGGCGACGTCCACGGCGGCCACGGCGTAGTGGCCCGGCTCGGCCCAGCTCGTCGCCGGGGCGCCGGTGGTGGCGACCACGACGTCGGCGCCGTCGATCCCGCGTACCCGGTCGCCCGGCTCCTCCATGACGGTCGTGCCGGCCCTGGCGCCGGTGAGGACCGTGTCGCCCGGCGCGACCGCGACCATCGCCGGAGCCGGTTCGGTCGCCGGCACGGCCTGGCCCTCCCGCACGTACGGGACCGCTGCCACGGCTCGCCGGGCCGCCTCGCTGCCGGCGGCCGACTCCAGGCTGCCTCGCAACGCCGTCACCAGCACCACCGCCGTCACCCCGAGGGCCAGCGCGACGACCAGCGTCGCCGCCAGGGTGGCACGCAGCCGGACCGACGACAGCCCGCTCGCCACCGCGCCGCGCACGTTCATCCCGCCTCCAGCCGGTAGCCCGCTCCACGTACCGTGACCAGCGTCGAACGGCCGAACGGCTGGTCGATCTTGCGGCGCAGAGCGCTGACGTAGACCTCGACGATGTTCGGGTCGCCGTCGTAGCTGAAGTCCCACGCCTGCGCCAGCAACTCGCTCTTGGACACCACCTCCCCGGCCCGCCGGGCCAGCCCGTGCAGCACCGCGAACTCCTTCGGCGTCAGCGCGACGTCCACCTCGCCCCTGCGACAACGCAGCCCGGCCGGGTCGAGCACCAGGTCACCCACCGTGATGGACACCGGCCGCTCCCGCCCGCCGCGCCGGACGAGGGCGCGCAGCCGGGCCAGCAGCACCACGTACGAGAACGGTTTGGTCAGGTAGTCGTCGGCGCCCGTGTCGAGTGCCTCGGCCTCGTCGTGGATGCCGTCCTTGGCGGTGAGCATCATGATCGGCGTCCAGTTGCCCGCCTCGCGCAGCCGCGCGCAGACCGTGTAGCCGTTCATCCGGGGCAGCATCACGTCGAGGACGATCACGTCGTAGGGGTTCTCCGTGGCCATCCAGAGGCCGTCGCGCCCGTCGTGGGCCACGTCCACCGCGAACCCCTCGCCCGCCAGCCCGCCCTTGACCAGCTCCGCCAGCCGCCGTTCGTCCTCCACCAGTAGCACGCGCACACCGACCAGAGTGGCCCATCGCACCTAAAGCCAACCTGAAGATCACTTCGGCTGTCTTCAGGGTCGCTTCAGGTGCGGTACGTCAGCCTCGGGCCGTCAGATCATCTTCCGGACGAAGGAGACACGCATGTTCAAGCGGCGTATCGCGGTCCTGGGCGCGGTGGGCGTCCTCGTGCTGACGGGCCTGGCCGGGTCCGCGCTGGCCGACGAAACCCCGGCCCCGGCGGGCTCGAAGGTCGTCTGCAGGACGAGCGACGGCCAGGTCATCGCGTTCGCCGAGAGGGTCAAGGCCATCGAGGCGCGCAAGGGGCCGGACGGCAGCATCCTCGTGGCGGAGGCGGAGCCGCCCACTGCTGTCAGGGTCAGCGACCTCGCGGCGGAGCAGGGCACGGCGCACCGGGTCGAGCGGCGCGGCGGCCCGGACCTCGAGAAGGGTCACGCCGCCACGGCGGTACCGGCCGAGCCCGCAGTCGGGGCCGACGGCAAGCCCGTCCCCGCCCCCGTCGGCCCGGACGGCAAGCCCGTCTCCGCCCCCGTCGGCCCGGACGGCGAGCCGCTCGTCGCCACCGCCGTTCCTGTGGGGCCTGACGGCAAGCCTCTCCAGGCCCCGGTCGGCCCGGACGGCAAGCCCGTCCCCGCGCCGGAGGGCGCCGAGACCGTCACCTGCACTGCCGAGTAGCAGCCCGCAGCGGCCCTCCCGGCAGTTCCTCGGCGGGTCCGCCTGCCGGACGACCGGGGCGTCCGGCAGGCGCGACCTTCACCCCCGGCCCGGCGCCCCCTCGGCCATGCCGCCCGCTTTCCCACGCCCGCGTCCCACGCCGGCCGGATCCGGGCGGTGGGGAAGCCGGGCCGTGCGGGAGCCGCCTACGTCCCCGGGCATGCGGCCGGGGCATGAGCCGGAGCCCGAGCGGAGCGCGCCCCCGGGGCCCGGCCTCATCCAAGCTCGCCGACCAGGGTGTCGATGATCCTGAGCAGCTCGGCCGTGCCGGAGAGGGCGCCCACGACAATGATCTTCAGGCTGGCCCGGTCCTCGTCGTAGACCGTCTCGACGCGCAGGCGCTCGCCGTCGCGCGGCCGGCCGGTGGCCACGGCGATCACGGTGTTGGTCAGCCGCACGGTCGCCTCGCGGTCGATCGCGTCCACCTGGACGATGGCCGAGACCTCGGCGTGGCCGCCGGTCGCGGTGGGCGGCGACACCGGGCGGCCGAGGAACGCTTCGAGGTCCGCACGGGTGACCCGGTACTGCTTGCCGATGCGGGTCGCCTTGAGCTTGCCGTCCCGCACGTACGAGCGGACGGTCCGCACGTGCAGGTCGAGCAGCTCCGCGACCTGGTCCACGGAGAAATACTGCTGTGACACGCTGGGAGACTACCCAGCCGCTCCCTGAACTTCCATGTGCGAGGGAGCGATGGGGAACGGTGAGAAGCCCCGGAACGCGAAAGTGCGCCCCCGTTCCCAGGGGGCGCACTCCGCTCCGGTCACTGCATCTTCCGGGACGCCTCATCCGCCCTCTCGGACACCGTGGAGGCCGTCTGTTCGGTGGACTCGGCGGTCTGGTCCGCCTTCTCGCTGATCCAGCGCGATGCGTCGGAGGCGGAGTCCTTCATCTGCTCGGTCCACTGCTGGGCGTTACGGCGGTAAGCCATGTAGCCCATGGCGCCCACAGCGATCCCGGTGATCAGGACCATGACCGGCCAGCGCCGTGACTTGGCGGGCGTCGGGTCGATCCGGTCGGCTGCCGCCGTCAGCATCGAGCTGACTTTGGGGGCGAGCTGGTCTTCCACCCGGTGGGCGGCTTCCTCCAGCATCGGGGCGGCCCAGTAGCGGGCATCCTCGATGCGGTGGTGAGCGGCCATCCGAGCCTGCTCGGCTGCTATCCGAGCCTGCTCGGCGGCGATCCGGGCCTGACCCGCGGCCAGCCTGGCCTGGGCTCTGGCCTGGGCGGCCACCGGGGTCATGCGTTGGCCGGTCCTAGCGGCCTGGGCCTTCATCCGGCCCATCCACGTGGCGGGAACCTGAAAGGCCACGCGGCGTTTTCTCAGTGTCAGGGACACGTCAACCTCCCCTGTCGTTGGGGCCCCGAGCCTGACCTTCCCGGTACAAGGCGGCTCAATCACGGCCGCCGTGGGAGGATGAGGAGCGACGGCCGAACGGCCATACGCATCCAAAGTGCAACAAACCAACCCTGTACATAGAGGGGGGCAGCTGTCTCGTGGCTGAGAAGCTGATCGCGAACCTGCAGACCAATCACGGCACCATCAAGGTCGAACTCTTCCCCAACCAGGCTCCCAAGACGGTGCGCAACTTCGTGGAGCTCGCCGAGGGCGCCCGCGAGTGGACCCACCCGGGCACCGGCGAGAAGAGCACCGGCCGCTACTACGACGGCACCATCTTCCACCGGGTGATCTCCGGCTTCATGATCCAGGGCGGTGACCCGCTCGGCCAGGGCATCGGCGGCCCCGGCTACGAGTTCGACGACGAGATCCACCCCGACCTGTACTTCAACCGTCCCTACCTGCTCGCCATGGCCAACGCCGGCATCCGCTTCGGCAAGGGCACCAACGGCTCGCAGTTCTTCATCACGGTCGTGCCGACGCCGCACCTCAACGGGCGCCACACGATCTTCGGTGAGGTCGTCGAGGGGCAGGACGTCGTCGACTCCATCGCCAAGACGCCGACCGCGCGGGGCGACCGGCCGGTCGAGGACGTGGTGCTGGAGTCGGTCACCATCGACCGCGTCCAGGGCTGACCTGGTCCGCACCGGTGGGCGGGCCGCGACGCCGCCCGCCCACCCGCGCGGCCCGTCGTCCACCGCGGCCCGTCGTCCACGCGGCCCGTCGTCCACGCGGCCCGTCGTTCACGCGGCCCGTCGTTCACGCGCGGCTTCTCGCCGAGCCCGCGGAGGTGGCAGCCCGCGCGGGCGGACGCGGCAGGGGACCTGAGGAATTAGGCTGCGGGCATGACCAGCCAGCCGCCCAGCTCGCCTCTGCCCCCGGAGCAGCCCGCCGAAGAGGTGCCCACCTGCTACCGGCACCCCGACCGGGAGACCTGGGTCCGCTGCCAGCGCTGTGACCGCCCCATCTGCCCCGACTGCATGCGCGACGCGGCCGTCGGCTTCCAGTGCCCCGAGTGCGTGGCCGAGGGCAACAAGGGCGTCCGCCAGGCGAGGTCGACGTTCGGCGGCTCCGTGGTCCGCACGCCCTATGTGACCTGGGCGATCCTCGCCCTCAACGCGATCGTCTTCGGCGCCCAGTATCTGCTCGGCAACAGGGTCACGTTGCAACTGGCCATGTGGCCCGCCGGGGTGGCCATGGGCGAGTACCACCGGCTGATCACCGCCGCCGTGGTGCACGGCGGGATCTTCCACCTCGTGGTCAACACCTGGGCGCTCTACGTCGTCGGCCCCTACCTGGAGCGCGCCTTCGGGCACACCCGCTTCCTGGCGCTGTACGTGCTGAGCGCGCTGGGCGGCTCGGTGCTCGGCCTGTGGTTCGATCCGCTGGATCAGCCCTCGGTCGGGGCGTCGGGCGCCGTCTACGGACTGTTCGGCGCGATCTTCGTGGTCAACCGCCGGCTGAACATGGACGTGCGCGGCATCGCCGTGCTCATCGGTCTCAACCTGGTGATCACGTTCCTGTTCCCCACCATCAGCTGGACCGGGCACATCGGCGGCCTTGTGACCGGCGCGGCGCTGGCCGCTGCCCTCGCCTACGCCCCCAAGGGCAACCGGACCCTCTGGCAGGTGGCAGCACTCATCGGAGCGCTGGCCATCCTGCTCGCGCTCGTCTTCGTCAGAACGGGGGCCATCCTGGCCTCGCTGGCCTGATCCCCAGGGTGTGGAAAAAGGTGTGGAAAGAACTAACGCCAGCGGGTGGAAAGCACCACACCGAAGATGATGAAAACAAACCCGATGAGCAGGTTCCACTGGCCGAGGTCGCCGAGGAACGGCGCGTTGGGGGCGACGTACCAGGCGGCGATCCACAGGATGCCGATGATCCAGGCGGCCACCATGGTCGGCGCCAGCCAGCGAGGGCTGACCTTGACCTGCTGCGACTTCTGCGGCGGGGTGTAGACCGCCTTCTTCCGCGTCTTCGACTTGGGCACTTGGACCACTCCTGCTGGGGGCCTGGGCATCCGGATCGTCCGCAGGCTCTTCGTTAAGCGTAATTGAAGCGGGCCCCAGGATAGTCGCCACGCGCACGTCCTGGCGATCCCCGGCAGGTGGTCGGCCCGCGCTTACGCTACCTAGGGTGAGGGCCATGTTGCGGACCGTGGGCGAGTTGAGCATCACCGCGGGCCTGATACTGCTGTTGTTCTGCGCCTACCTGCTCTGGGGCACCGGCGCCTACACCGGACGCCAGCAGCCGCTCCTGCAGGAGGAGCTCGCCCGCGAGATGGCGGGCGGGCCGCGGCTGGCGCAGGACCGGCCTCTGGGCAGGGTCCGGCTGGGCGGGGCGGTGGCGCTGCTGCGCATCCCGAAGATCGGCGCCGACTACCGCTACGCCGTGATCGAGGGCGTCAGCCCCGAGCACCTCAAGAAGGGGCCGGGCCACTACCCCGGCACCGCCCTGCCCGGCCAGATCGGCAACTTCGTCGTCTCCGGCCACCGCACGACCTACGGGGCGCCGTTCAACGAGATCGACAAGCTCCGCCCCGGCGACGAGATCGTCGTGGACGCCCGCGAGGCGCGCTACACCTACCGCGTCACCCGGCAGCACATCGTCCAGCCGACCGCGCTGGAGGTGGTGGAGCCGGTGCCCGGCAAGCCGGGACGCCGGCCGCGCAGGGCCAGCATCACGCTGACCACCTGCCACCCCGAGTACTCAGCCGCCCAGCGGCTCGTCGTGCACGGCGTGCTCGCCAGGACCGAGCCGAGAGAGGAATGATCACATGTACGGCTGGCTCTGGCGCAGGCTGCCGGGCAACACCGTCGTCCGGCTGCTGGTGGCCGCCGTGCTGGTCGCCGTCGCGGCGGCCGTAGTCTGGTATGGCGTGTTCCCGCTGCTCGAACCCATCGTGACGCTCGACGAGGTGACCGTAACCCGATGACCGCCGTGCTGGTGGTGGACAACCATGACAGCTTCGTCCACACCATCGTGCAGTACCTGCGTGAGCTGGGCGCCACGTGCGACGTCCGCCCGCGCGACGAGGTCGTGGTGTCCGACGCCGACCGCTTCGACGGCATCCTCATCAGCCCCGGTCCCGGCACGCCCGAGGCGGCCGGCGTCAGCGTCGCCCTCGTCCATCACGCCGCCGGGCTGCGCCGGCCGCTGCTCGGCGTCTGCCTCGGCCACCAGGCCATCGCGGTCGCCTACGGCGCCACCGTGTCGCGGGCGCCCGAGCTGGTCCACGGCTTCACCAGCGACATCGTCCACGACGGCAAGGGTGTGTTCGCCACGCTGCCGTCCCCGGTGCCGATGACCCGCTACCACTCGCTCGCCGTACGACCCGAGACCGTGCCGGCCGAGCTGCACGTGACCGCCCGCACCGCCGACGGCGTGATCATGGGGCTGCGTCACCGCGACCTGCCCATCGAGGGCGTCCAGTTCCACCCGGAGTCCGTGCTGTCCCAGCACGGTCACCGGCTGCTCGCCAACTGGCTGGACGGGATCGTGTAACGCCCGATCCGTCCCGGACGACACACGTATGAACGTCCCCGCCGTTGCCCCCGAGCGGCGGGGGCGTTTCACGTTGCGGGCCGCTCCGACGCCCCGGAGACCTCGTTCCGTAGACCTCACGACTTCGTAGACCCTCACGACTCCGCAGATCTGGCGGCTCCGGAGACCTGGCGCGGTGTGCGGGCAGAGGGCTCGCGAAAGCTCACGGCTCCGGAGACCGCACCCCGGCCCCGGCATCGACCAGCCTCAGCAACTCATCGCGCTGCCCAGCAAACTCCTCCGACAACGACATGGTCGTCGCAACTCCTCAAGATCAAGGTGTTGCGACGACCACGTGAACCCAAGAGGCGAGGACGGCCCTTCGTCACGCAGGCGTCAGCCCAGGTCGTCGTCCTCGATCGGAACGTCGGCCGTCGGCTCCTCGGTCGGCAGCTGCTCCTCCTCGGTCGGCACCGTCGGGTCGGGCTGATCGGTCGGGAACGGCTCCGTGGGGGTCGTCATCTCCTGGCCCTCCGACACGACGATCGTGATGGTGGTGCCTGGGGCGACCTTGGCCCCCTCGCCGGGGTTCTGCTGGATGACCGTGCCCTCCGGCTGGTCGCTCGGCTGCTTGTCGACCCTGACCTTGAGCCCCAGCCCCTTGATCGCCTTGGACGCGTCGCCATCGGTCAGCCCGATCACGGACGGCACCGCGATGAGCTGCTTGGGCACGTACAGGGTGACCTTGCCGCCCTTCTCGATCGGCTCGCCCGCCGCGGGGTCGGTCTCCATGACCTTGCCCTGCGGCTTGCTGGAGTTCTTGGTGCTGATCGTGGCGGTGAGGCCCGCCTCCTCGAGGATCGCTCTGGCGTCCTCGGGCGCCAGGCCGATGAGCCCTTCGGGCACCTTGACCTTCTCGGCCCCCTTGGAGACGAAGACCTTGACCGTGTCGCCCTTGTTGACCTTGGCGCCGGCGTCGGGGTCGGTCTTGATCACCGTGTCCTTGTCGACCTCGCTGCTGAACTCCTTGGTCACCTCGGCCTTCAGTCCCAGCGCCACCAGCTCCGCCACCGCCGCCTTCTCGGTCTGCGTGGCCAGCGACGGGATCTCGACGGACTGGTCGGCCGGGGTGCCGCCGGAGTTGAGGAAGGTGTAGCCGATGCCGATGAAGGCGCCGATGATCAGCAACGGCACGATGATCCAGGCGGCCGTCTTGAGCGCCGTGTTGCCGCCGCCGCCGGCCCGCCGCCGGCCGCCGCGCCCGCCGCCCTGGCCGTCGTCGTACTCGTACGCCGGGACGGCGGTGGTGCGCTGCGTGGCCGGACCGGCCGCCCCCTGGGGGGAGGTCATCATGCGCGTGCCGGGTCCGTAGCTGTTGGTGAGCGCCGTCGTCTGGGCGTCGACGGGCATGCCCGACATCGCGCGCTGGATGTCGGCCCGCATCTCGCCGGCGCTCTGGTAGCGGTGCGCCGGGTCCTTGGCCATGGCCTTGAGCACGATCGCGTCGGCCCACGCCGGGATGTCGGGGTCGATCTGCGAGGGCGGGATGGGCTCCTCGCGCACGTGCTGGTAGGCGATCGCGACAGGCGAGTCGCCGGTGAACGGCGGCTGGCCGGTCAGCAGCTCGTAGAGCACGCAGCCGGTGGAGTAGATGTCGCTGCGGGCGTCGACCCGCTCGCCGCGTGCCTGCTCGGGCGACAGGTACTGGGCCGTGCCGATCACCTGGGCGGTCTGCGTCATGGTCGCGGCCGAGTCGGCCATCGCGCGGGCGATGCCGAAGTCCATCACCTTGACGTCGCCGGCCCGGGTGATCATGACGTTCGCCGGCTTGATGTCGCGGTGCACGATGCCGCCGCGGTGGCTGTAGTCGAGGGCACGCAGGATGCCGTCGACCAGCTCGGCCGCGCGCTCGGGCAGCAGCCGGCGGTCCTGGCGCAGCAGGTCGCGCAGCGTGCGGCCGTCGACGAACTCCATGACGATGTAGGGCACGGGAGTGCCGTCGGTGACGTCCTCGCCGGTGTCGTAGACGGCGACCACCGCCGGGTGGTTGAGCGAGGCCGCCGACTGCGCCTCCCGGCGGAAGCGGGCCTGGAAGGTGTGGTCACGCGCCAGGTCGGACCGGAGGGTTTTGATCGCGACTATGCGGTCCAGCCGGAGATCTCGGGCGCGGTACACCTCGGCCATGCCGCCGCGCCCGACGACACCGTCGAGCTCGTAGCGACCTCCGAGTCGCCGAGGCTGAGTCATTTCCTGCACTGTCCCTTACCGTTCATCTTGGGTACGGCCTCGCGCGTGGGCCGCCGCTGTCCATCATCGACCCCATGACACATCACGTCTCCCCCTTCGGCGGGTTCGTGTCGCCCGGGTCAGGTGAGGCGCTCGTTGTCGGAGTTGGCGTTGTCGTCGGTGGCGTGGGGGTCGGTGTCGGCGTCGGTGTCCGGGTGGACGGGGTGGGCTTCGGGGTCGGCTTCCGGGTGGGTGTCGCCGACCTTGTAACGGTAGCCGACCGTGAGGGTACCGGCCGCTGCGACTTGACCGGAACCACCGGAGGTCGCCGGGTGCGTGTCTTGGTCTTGACGGGCCGCGGCTCCCTCGTCGTGGGCGGCGGCAGCGGCGCCGACGACCCGCTCGGCTCGGCGACGTCGGGGGGCCTGGCGGGCGACTGCTGCTGGGTGAGCGTCATGGCGCCGAAACCGACCACGGCCAGGCATCCCGCGGTGGCGACGAGCGACGCGAGCACCCGCGCGCCCCGGTGCCGCCGGCGCGGGACGTGCCGGACGGCTCCGCCGCCCGTCGTCCGCGTCGGGACGTCGCCGGCGGCCCCGGCATGGGTGGCCGCCGTCCGCGGGTCGTCCGTGGCAGGCGCTTCGCCATGAGCTGAACCACCGGGATTCGGCCCGGATTGCGGGCCCCCGAAACGCGGCCCGGAAAACGGTCCCCCCGAATGAGGGCCTGAGTGCGGCCCCGAATGCGGCTCGTGGACGCGGAACCCCGCCGGGTCGGTGAGCATGCTGAGGTCGGAGCCCCGTCCGGCGTCGGCCAGCGTCTCCCGCAGCATGGCCGCCCGGTCGGCCAGCTCACGCGCCGACCCCGGCCGCGCCGCCGGGTCCTTGGCCAGCAGCGCCATGACGAGCTCCCGCACCGGGGCGGGCACGTCGACGCCGAGCGGCGGCGGCAGCTCGTTGAGGTGCCGCAGCGCGATGGCCACCTGACTGTCGCCCTGGAACGGCGTGCGCCCCGCCAGGCACTCGTAGGCCACCACGCCCAGGGAGTAGAGATCGGTGGCCGGGGTGAGCGTGAGACCCTGGGCCTGCTCGGGGCTGACGTACTGGGCGGTGCCGAGCACGGTGCCCGCCTGCGTCACCGGCGCGGCCTCCAGGGCGCGGGCGATGCCGAAGTCGGTCACCTTGATCGTGCCCTGGGGCGTGACGAGCAGGTTGCCGGGCTTGATGTCGCGGTGCACCACGCCGGAGGCGTGGGCGGCGTGCAGCGCCCTGGCCGTCTGGTGGAGCACGTCCAGCGTCACGTCGGGCCCCAGCGGGCCGTTGCGACCCAGGATGGCCGACAGCGGCTCGCCGTGCACGAGCTCCATGACGAGGTAGGCCCCGTCGCTCTGCTCGCCGTAGTCGTAGATCTGGGCGATGCCCGGATCGGTCAGCCCGGCGGTGATGCGCGCCTCGTTGCGGAACCGCTCGCGGAAGGAGGGGTCGGCGTGGATGTGGCTGCGCAACGTCTTGACCGCCACCTCGCGGCCCAGCAGCTCGTCGCGGGCACGCCAGACCTCTCCCATACCGCCCGTGGCGATGCGGGAGAGCAGGTGGTAGCGGTTACCGAGCCGCATGGGTCAGCACGTTACCGTCAATCACCTCAGCACCGCCTCCATCACCTGCTTCGCGATCGGCGCGGCGGTGCCGCCACCGGTGGCCTCGGCGCCGACCCGGGCGGCGCCCGACTCGACGATGACCGCCACGGCGATCTTGGGGTCGTTGGCCGGGGCGAAGGAGATGAACCAGGCGTGCGGCGGCTTGCCGTCGCTGGTCTCGGCGGTGCCGGTCTTGCCGCCCACCTGCACGCCGGGGATCTGCGCCAGGTTGGCCGTGCCGTTGTTGACGACGCTGACCATCATCTCGCGCAGCTTGGCCGCCGTCTCGGGGCTCACGGCCTCGGTCAGCTCGTCGGGCTCGGCCTCCTCGATGCTGTCGCCCTTGCTGTCAGTGATCTTGTTGACGAGGTACGGCTTCATCACCGTGCCGTCGTTGGCGATGCCGGCGGCGATCATGGCCATCTGCAGGGGCGTCATCCGGACGCTGCGCTGGCCGATGGCGGACATGGCGAGCGCCGCCTTGTCCTCCTCCTTGCCGAAGTCGCTCTTCTCCACGGTCATGGGCACCTCGAGGTCCAGGCCCATGCCGAACTTCTCGGTCTGCTCGCGCATCTTGTCGTAGCCGAGCTTGATGCCGATGTCACCGAACGGCGTGTTGCAGGACTTCTCCAGCGCGAAGACCAGCGGCACCTGGCCGGCACCGCAGGCGGCGCCGCCGTAGTTGGGCAGGCTGATGGTGGTGCCGGGCAGCGGCAGCCGCTGCGGCGCCTCGACGGTGGTGGTGGGTCCGCGGGAGTCATCGTCCTCCAGGAACGCCGCCGCGGTCACCACCTTGAACGTGGAGCCGGGCGCGTACGTCTGGCGGATGGTCCGGTTGAGCAGCGGCTGGCCCTTGTCCTTGGCCAGCTGGTCGTAGCGCGTGAACACCTTGCCCTTGTCGGTGCCCGACAGCTCGGCCGGTTCGTAGGTGGGCAGCGACACCATCGCGAGGATCGCGCCGGTCTTGGGGTTGAGCGCGACGAGCGCGCCCCGCTTGCCGCTCTTCCCCAGCGCCTCGTGGGCGGCCTCCTGGGCCCTCGGGTCGATGGTGAGGTCGACGTTGGCGCCCCTGGTCGGTTCGCCGGTGAACAGGTCGATGCTGCGCCGCAGCAACAGGTCTGTGCTGGACCCGTCGAGCAGCTTGTTCTTGGACGCCTCGATCGCGTCGGCGCTCTCCGGTGAGAAGAATCCGGTGACATGGGCATAGAGCTTGCCCTCGGGATACTCGCGGACGAACTTGAAGTTCGGGTCGTTGGTCTCCTTGGACTGGGCGAGGATCACCTTGCCGCCCGCCGTGATCCGTCCGCGCTGCACCGCGTAGCGCTCGAAGAAGTTGCGCCGGTCCTTCGCGTCGCTGGAGAGCTCCTCGGCGCGCACCGCCTGGAGGTAATTCACGTTGACCATGAGCAGCGCGAACATGGCCAGGCAGGCCACGGCTATCCGCTTGATGGGGCTGTTCATCGCTGGAACACCTGCGTCATTCCTTCGTTCTGGATCGCCTGGGGTGGCGGCTGCCGGGCCGCGTCCGAGGTGCGTACGAGGAGGGCGATGAGGATCCAGTTGGCCAGGAGGGCCGAACCACCCTGGGACATGAACGGGGTCACGAGACCGGTGAGCGGGATCAGGTTGGTCACCCCGCCGACGATGATGAAGAGCTGCCAGGCCAGCAGGAAGGACAGCCCGCCTGCCAGCAGCTTGGAGAACGGGTCACGAGCGGCGAGCGAGGTGCGCAGGCCGCGCTCCACCAGCAGTGCGTAGACCATGAGCAGCGCCATCAGCCCGGTGAGGCCGAGTTCCTCGCCGGTGGCGGGGAAGATGAAGTCGGAGAAGGCGAGCGGGATCAGCTCGGGGTGCCCCTGGCCGAGCCCGGTGCCCAGGATGCCGCCGTTGCCCAGCGCGAACAGGCCCTCCATGAGCTGACCGCTGCCGCCCACCTTGAAGAACAGCTCGGGGTCCTCGGGGTTGAGGTAGACCTCGAACCGTTCCTGGACGTGGTTGAAGACCATCCCGGCGAGGATGGCGCCGCCCACGAAGAGCAGGATGCCGATGAGCACCCACGAGGTGCGCTGGGTCGCGATGTAGAGCATCGCGATGAACGTGCCGAACATCAGCAGCGAGGAGCCGAGGTCCTTCTGCAGGACCAGCACGCCGAGGCTGATCCCCCAGGTGATGAGGATGGGGCCGAGGTCACGGGCACGGGGAAGGTCGATGAAGAGCAGCCGCCGGCCGGCGAGCGCGAGCACGTCGCGCTTGGCCACCAGGTAGCCGGCGAAGAAGACGACGAGCGCGAGTTTGGCGAACTCAGCGGGCTGGAGCTGGCCGAGGCCGGGGATGCCGATCCAGATCCGGGCGCCGTTGATCTCCTGGCCGAGGAACGGGATCAACGGTGAGACCAGCAGCAGCAGGCCGGCGGCCCCCGCGGTGTAGGTGAGCCGTTGGAGCGCGCGATGGTCGCGCAGGAAGACGAGCGTGACGGTGAAGAGCGCGATGCCGAAGAAGGTCCACATCAGCTGGCTGGTGGGCGAGGCCAGCGTGGCGGACGGCAGGTCGGACTTCGCCACGGAGAGCCGGTAGATCATCACCAGGCCGAGGCCGTTGATCAGGGTGACCAGCGGCAGGATGAGGGGGTCGGCCCACGGCGCGAACCTGGCCAGGACGAGGTAGGCCACCAGCATCAGCCCGCCCAGGCCGAGACCGTAGGTGAGCATGCCGGCGGGGACCTGGCCGTCCACGGCGAGCCCCACGTTGGCGTAGGCGAACATGACGATGCCGACAGCGAACGCCAGCATGCCGAGTTGCGCCACGCGCCGCTTGGCGGGCATGGGGACGGGGGAGTCTGTCACATCGGTCATCTGGGGCTGCTCATCCAGGGCTTCGTCTCTGTGGCCTTGTCTACGCGGTCTCTACGGTCTGTGCGGGGTCTTATGGGCGCTCTCCGCTGTCTCCGGGGCTTCGCCGTCTCTAGGGCTTCGTCTTCGTGCTGCTGGGGGTCGGTGACGCGCTCGCGGGCGGCGACGTCTTCTCCTCCGTCGTGAACTCCATGTCGTTAATCTTGGTGATGCCCTCGGCGACGCTCTTCACCTCGATGCCGTCCCTGATCAGCGCCTGGTCGGGCGCGGAGAGCTGGGACAGGGGCCTGCCGGTGCGCTTGGCGACCGAGAAGAACTGGAAGGGGCCGACCTCCTGCTGGATGCCCTGGAACACCACCACCTCGCCGCTCGTGGCGCCGACGAAGAACTGCTCCTGGGTCCACTGCCAGCCGAAGTAGCCGCCGACGCCCGCGGTGACGGCGCCGACGCCGAGCACGGAGACGAGCACCGGCCACAGGCGGCGGCGCCTGGGCGGCCGCCGTGACGCGCGCGCCCCCGGCTCCTCGAAGCCGTCGTCGTCGCCGGGGAGCACCGGCTGCGGCGCGGTGACCGCGCCGGGCTGCCCCGGTGAGGTGTCGGGAGGGGCCGGGTGCAGGCGGTTCATGCCCGCCGCGCCGACGACCGCCGCTTCGGCCGGAAGCTGCTGCCCCTCGCCGATCTCCAGCACGTCGGCCAGCACGCAGGTGATGTTGTCGGGCCCGCCGCCCCGGTTGGCCAGGTCGATGAGCTGCCGGACCACTTCTTCGGGGTCGTCGATGTTGGTCAGCGTGGCGTGCAGCGTCTCCGCGCTCACGACTCCCGACAGCCCGTCGGAGCACAGCAGGTAGCGGTCGCCGATCTGGGCCTCGCGCAGGGTGAGATCGGGATCGACCTCGCCGCTGCCGTCGAGCGCCCGCAGCAGGATCGAGCGCTGCGGGTGCGTCGCCGCCTCCTCGGGGGTGATGCGCCCGTCGTCGACCAGCTGTTGCACCAGCGTGTGGTCGTGGGTGATCTGGTAGAGCTCCCCGCGTCTGAGCAGGTAGGCGCGCGAGTCGCCGACGTGCACCAGAGCCACCTGGGTGCCGTTCCAGAGCATGGCGGTGAGCGTGGTGCCCATGCCCTTGAGGCTCGGGTCCCGCCCGACCATCTCGTGCAGCCTGCGGTTGGCGTCGCGCACTGCTGCCTCGATGGCGTTGAGCAGGTCACCGCCCTGTTGGACCTCTTCGAGCGAGGCCATTGCGGAGATGGCGACGGAGCTCGCCACCTCGCCGTGTGCGTGCCCGCCCATGCCGTCGGCGACGGCGAGCAGGCGGCCGCTGGCGTACGCCGAGTCCTCGTTCCCTTCGCGGAGGAGGCCGACGTCCGAGCGGGCGGCGTAGCGGAGTGCGATGGTCATTTGCGCAATTCAATGACTGTCTTGCCGACGCGGATCGGAACTCCGAGCGGCACCGGTGTCGGGCGGGTGACTTTCGAGCGGTCGAGATACGTGCCGTTGGTCGAACCGAGATCTTCCACGATCCACTGACCGTCCTGAGGGAAGAGCCGGGCGTGCCGGCTGGAGGCGTAGTCGTCGGTGACCACCAGCGTGGCGTCATTGGCCCGGCCAATGGTGATGGGCGTCTCCGTGAGGTTAATGGTGGTGCCCTGCAACGGGCCACCTGTGACGACGAGCTGGCGTGGCTCGTTCTTCTTGCTCTTCGGTTTCGCCGCCGGTTTGGCGGGTTTCGCGGCTTTTCGTGGACCCGCGGGAGTCGTACGCGACCCGAACAAGTCTGTCCGGATCACGCCGACTGCGGCAATGACGAAGAACCACAGCACCGCCAGGAAGGCGAGCCGGATCAGCAGCAGCGTGAGCTCGGACATGGACCGTTTGTCTACCCCTAATCGCGCCGGAACACCAGTGTCGTACGCCCCAGCGTCACTCGCGTGCCGTTCTGGAGCTCGATACTGCGTACCGGCTGGCCGTTGACGAAAGTGCCGTTGGTGGACCCCAGGTCGACGAGCAGCACCTGCTGCCCCTCGACGCGCAGCTCCGCGTGGTGGCGGGAGACGCCGGGATCGACCAGGCGGAGGTCGCAGTCGGTGCCCCTGCCGAGCAGGGTCACCGGAGTGGTCAGCTCGTAGGAGCGGTCACCCTGCGGGTCGTCCTGGGTGGAGACGAGCAGCCTGGGCCGCCCGCCGAAGGCGTTGGGCCGGGACGGAGGCAGGTCGCTCGCCGGCTGGCGGATCTCGTCCTGCTCGACCGTCGCGCCACGGATGACGCCGGACCTGATGCGGAACAAGCCCACCGCCAGATCGGAGGCGGTCTCGAAACGGACCCGGACCGGTCCCACGAAGGAGTAGCCCTGCTCCTTGGCGTACTCCCTGGCGAGGTTGGCCAGCTCGTGGCTGATGCTGTCGGTGTAGACCTCAAGCCGTTCGCTGTCGGTCGTCGACAGCTCCACCACGAAGTCGTTGGGCACGAGCGTGCGACCCTGGGCGACGATCGCCGCCCGCTCGTCCATCTCACGCTGAACCGCGCTGGCGACCTCGACCGGCTGAAGGTCAGATTTGAACGCCCGCGCAAAGGCCCCCTCAACCAAGCCTTCGAGCCTTCGCTCGAAGCGCTGAAGGACTCCCACCGGGTACCTCCCTTCCTCCGTGCATATGATCGCGGCCCCGGGCGCCCGCGCGCCTGGCCCGCTCGTCCCACGGGACGGCCGGCTGGGCGCTCGTCGGCGCTCGCGCCCAGCTCCTCCGCTCCCGTGTCTTATGCGATCGTATCCGGGTTCAGTAGCACCGGCTGTTCCGTGCTAATGTTTCTCCGCACCCACAAGGGCGGGTGGCGGAACGGCAGACGCGCACGGTTCAGGTCCGTGTGTCCGCAAGGACGTGAGGGTTCAAATCCCTCCTCGCCCACTCCGGTCGCCGATGAGTTCGGCAGACCCACACTGACGAAAGCAGCCCCGGTTCGCAAGAGCCGGGGCTTCTTCCTTCTCGCGGCCTGGTGGTGCGGCTGTGCTCCACGGGCGGGCGGTGGACGTGGCCGCTTGCGGGTCCCTGCTGACTCTTTGTGTGATTTAGCTCACAGTCGCCCGCAGCGAGCAGGGAAAGCGCCGACGGTGACGCCGGACACCGATCGGTCCCTTCCGGACCGTCCATGACGTCGAGGACGTGGCACGGACGAGCAACCAGCGCTCCAGCTCGTCGCGCGCATCCCAGGCGGGTGCGCGTACGTCCGGGCGGAGCCCGTCCAGTGCCATGGTCACGCGCCCGTGGGGATCTTGTCGAGGAAGCCGTGGACGCGGTCGATGCGACCCTCGGCAGTGATCACCGCCACGTCGAAGCCCACCACCAGGGCTTCGGCGCCGTCCTGCGCCAGCTCCCAGGTGAAGCGGGCGATGTCGTGATGGGCGTCGACCGGCCCCGCCAAGCTGAAGGTGAAGCCGGGGAACTGCTCCTGGACGGCCGCGATGGTGGCGTCGATCGCGTCGGTGCCGGCGGCGACCGCCATCGGGTCGGTGTAGACGCCGTCCGGGGACCACAGCTCCTCGATGGCCGTGCGACGGGCGGCGCGGTCGGTCTCGTTCCAGGTGGCGATGTAGCGAGCGATGAGCTCGTCGATGTTCTGCATGAGCAGGAACGCTAGAGAAACCTCCCATAATGGGCATCTGTCGCGATTAACGACTTGTATCGGTAAAGGGAGCTCATGCTGTACGGGCGAGAGGCCGAGACATCAGTCATCGACGACCTTCTCGCCACGGTGCGGTCAGGGCGCAGCGGCGCTCTGGTGATCAAGGGCGAGCCGGGAATCGGCAAGACCGCGCTGCTCGACCATGCCGCGGGACGCGCCGAGGGCATCCAGGTCATCCGGCGCAGCGGCGTGCCGTCCGAGACCGAGCTGGCGTACGCGGGGCTGCACCTGTTGCTCCGCCCGGCCCTGGACAGGACGGGCAAGCTGCCGCCTCCGCAGCGGCGCGCGCTGGAGGCGGCGCTCGGCCTGACGGAGGCGCAGGGCGCCGACGCGCTGCTCGTCGGCATGGCCGCGCTGTCACTGCTGGCGGAGGTGGCCGAAGACGGTCCCGTCCTGTGCCTCATCGACGACGCGCACTGGCTGGACCCCGGCTCCCGCGCCGCACTGGTCTTCGCCGCCCGGCGGCTGGACGCCGAGGGCCTGGCCCTCATCATGACCACCCGCGAGGACGACACGTACGGGCTGCCCGAGATCACGCTGACCGGCCTGCCCTCGTCGGCCGCGGCCGCTCTGCTGAAGGGAAGCAGCCTGACGCCGGGCCAGCGTTACCGGGTGCTCGCCGAGGCGCAGGGCAACCCGCTGGCGCTCATCGAACTGCCCGGCGCCCTGCGTCACGACCCCCACGGGCCGGGCGCTCTTCCGCTGAGCAGCCGGCTGCAGGCCGCCTTCCACAGCCAGGTGGACCACCTGCCGGCCGCGACCCAGACCCTGCTGCTGGTGGCCGCCGCCGGAGAGGGCCTGGACGAGGTGCTCGCCGCGGCCGCGTTGCTCGGCGTGACTCCCGCCGATCTGCGCCCGGCCGAGGCCGAAGGGCTCGTGACCACCGCCGGGCAGCACGTCCGCTTCCGTCATCCGCTGATCCGCGAGGCCGTCTACCAGCGGGCCCCCATCAGTTCACGGCTGGCCGTGCACGCCGCGCTCGCCCAGGCGCTGATCGGCGATCACCACGCGGACCGGCGGGCCTGGCACCTGGCCGCGGCGACCGTCGGCCCCGACGAGGACGTGGCGGCGGAGCTCGAACGCACCGCCCAGCGGGCCGCGCGCCGGCACGGGTACGCCGCCGCGGCCACCGCGTACCAGCGCGCCGCCGCGCTCACCCACCGCGACGACGAGGCCCGCGCCCGGGAGGCCCGCGCCCGCCGGCTCACCCTCGCTGCCGAGTCCGCCGCCGAGGCGGGCAACCTGGACTGGGCTCAGGCGCTCGCGGGCGAGGCCGACGCGCTCACCGTCGAGCCCGCCCTGCGCTCGCGCATCGTCCACACGCAGGCCACCATCCATTTCGGGCGGGGGCAGTACGGCGAGGCGCACCGCCTGATGACCGAAGCCGCCCTCATGGACCCGGCCCTGCTGGTCCGCGCCTACCAGACCGCCTGGTACGCCGGCGAGGCCCAGCTGTTCGAGGTGTCGGCACGCCTGGCGCGGGCCATGTCGGAGAACGCCCTCGACGAGCCCGTCGCCGCCCTGGCCCGCCTCCAGGACGCCGCCCTCACCCGGCTGTTCGGCGGCGACCCGGCCGCCGTGAGCCCGCTGGAGCAGGCCGTGGCCGATGCCGGGCACGCCATGGCCGCGTACCCGCCCGGGCTGGCGGCCATGGCCTGCGGCACGCCGCTCATCGCCGGGCTGGACGCCGCCACCCTGCAGCTGTCCGCCCGCCTGGTCGCCCGCTGCCACGCGGAGGGCAGCATCGGTGTCCTGCCCATGGTGCTGTACTTCCAGGCGCAGGCCGAGCTCTTCCACAGCGGCCGCCTCCACGAGGCGGGCACCGCCGCGACCACCGCCCTGCGCCTGGCCGAGAACACCGGCCAGCACCAGTGGGCCGCGCTGAACAGGGGTCTGCTCGCCTACCTGGCCGCCGTCGAAGGCGACGAGGAGGGCCATCACCGGCTCACCGCCGAGGTCGCACGTGGCCCGGCCGCGCCCATGCAGGGCGCCATGTGGACCGACTGGGCCCACGCGCTGATGGACCTGGGACAGGGCCGGGCGGAGACGGCGCTCGGCCGGCTCGAAGCGCTCACGGAAGGGCCCGGCTGGTACCACGTCTCGGCCATCCGGTGCGTGCCCGACCTGGTGGAGGCGGCCGTACGCAGCGGCGAGCCGGAAAGGGCCAGGCCTGCCCTGGCCCGGTATGCGCGCCTCGACCAGCGCCACCTCATCGAGCGGTGCCTGGCGCTGCTCGCCGGGGACGACGCCGAGGCGCACTACCTCGCGGCATTGGATGCCGGCGGGCCGGTCTTCGAGCACGCGCGTACCCGGCTGCTGTACGGGGAGTGGCTGCGCAGGACCCGCCGGCGCGGCGCCGCTGTCGGCCACCTGCGTGAGGCCATGGAGAGCTTCGAGCGCCTGGGCGCCGCCCCCTGGGCCAACCGTGCCCGGGCCGAGCTCCAGGCCGCCGGCGATCTGACCACCGCGCCCGTACCGGACCGCACGACCGGCCTGACACCGCAGGAACGGCAGATCGTCCAGCTCGCCGCCCGCGGACTGTCCAACAAGGACATCGCCGCCCAGCTCTTCCTGAGCCCTCGCACCGTCGGCTACCACCTGTACAAGGCCTATCCCAAGCTGGGCGTCGCCTCCCGCGGCGAGCTCGCCGGCCTCGCCTGAGCGGCCCCGGGGACGAGGGCGTCCGGCACCTCACGGCGGCGACAGGGGCTCCGGGGCGCGCTCCCCGGTGACGGAACCGTCACGGGGCGCGCTCCCCGGTCACCGGGGACTCAGCGGACGCGCCCGCAGTCGGGTCACGCCGCCTTCACGCGCGTGTCGAGCAGCTCGCCGATCAGGTCCGTCAGC
Source organism: Nonomuraea indica (assembly GCF_002850745.1). Classification (GTDB taxonomy): domain Bacteria; phylum Actinomycetota; class Actinomycetes; order Streptosporangiales; family Streptosporangiaceae; genus Nonomuraea; species Nonomuraea indica. Next base: position 75,381 of record NZ_KZ559472.1, on the reverse strand, counting down.
GTCACCAGGCCGATGACCGCGCCGTCCTGGCCGGTGACCAGTGCCACGTGCGCCCGCGCCTCCTGCAGGGCCGTCACGGCCTCCGGCACCTGCGTGACGCACGCCAGCCGCGGTGCCGGGCGGGCCAGGTCGCCGGCCGTACGGGCGGGCTGGAGCAGCGCGTCACGGGCGTGCAGGACACCCTTGACCTCGCCGGGCTCGCCGACGAGCAGCCGCAGGTGGCCGCTGTCGCGGGCGACCTTCCTGATGCGGGCGGCGTCGGCCGACGGGGGCACCGTGACGGCCTCGCCGATCGGCACCATCAGCCGCTCGATGCCCTCGGCCTGCAGCCGCAGCGCCCGCGTCAGCAGGTCGTGCTCCTCGCGGTCGAGCAGGCCCATCCGGCCCGACTCGCCCACCAGCATGGCGAGCTGGCGGGGCGTCCTGGTGGTGGCCAGCTCGTCGCGCGGCTGCACGCCGAACAGGCGCAGGATCACGTTCGTCAGGCCGTTCAGCGCCGACAGCAGCGGCCGCATCACCGTCACGAACGCCCGGAACGGCAGCGTCAGGAGCAGGGCGGCACGCTCGGGATGGGTGAGCGCCCACGACTTGGGCGCCATCTCGCCGATGACCATGTGCAGGAACGTCACCAGGGCCAGCGCGAGCGTCAGCGCGATCGGCATCCTGAGCTGCTCCGGCACGCCGATGGCGGCGAAGACGGGCTCCAGGGAGTGCTCGATGGCGGGCTCGGTGACCTGGCCGAGGATCAGCGTGCACACCGTGATGCCGAGCTGCGCTCCGGCCAGCATCAGCGAGAGCTGCCGCGAGCCGCCGACCGCCGACTTGGCGGCGATCCGGACCAGGCGGTTGCCGCCGCTCGCCGTCTCCTCCAGGCGGTGCCTGCGGGAGCTGACGAAGGCGAACTCGGCCGCCACGAACAGGGCGTTCAGCGCCAGCAACGCGAGGCTGAAGAGGATCAGGGTCGTCATCGGACGGCCTCCGCGTGCCGCAGCGGCGCCAGCCGCACCCATTCGGGCACCCGGCGGTTGAGCGACAGGACGGTCAGCTCGGCCAGGTGCTCGTGTTCGTTCTGGGCGAACGGATCGGTCTCGGGCGCGGTGGGCACGACGACCTTGTCGCCCGCGTCCGGCATCCGGCCGAGCCGCGCCAGCACGAGGCCGGCGAGCGTGTCGTAGTCGTCGCTCTCGGGCAGCGCGATGCCGGTGGCCCGCTCGACCTCGTCGAGCCGCAGGCTGCCGGGCACGTCCCAGGCGCCGCCGGGTCGCTCCACCACGCCGGCGGGCTCGGGGTCGTTCTCGTCGACCAGCTCGCCGACCAGCTCCTCGGCCAGGTCCTCGATGGTGATGACCCCGGCCAGGCCGCCGTACTCGTCGATGACGCAGACGATGTCGTCGCCGGCCGAGCGCATCGCCTCCAGGACGGCGGGCAGCGGCAGCGAGTCGGGCACCAGCCGGGCGGGGCGCATGACGTCGCGCACCGGCCGGTCGTGCCCGCCGCCGTGCTCACCGTCGTCCCCGCCGTCGTCCCCGCCGTCGTCCAGGCCGGACGACAGCAGTTCGCGGACGCCGGCCATGCCCACGACGTCGCCGTCGCCGGCCAGGACGGGGTAGCGGGAGTGGCCGCACTCGCGCATCACGCCGATGAGGTCGGAGATCGGCTGGGAGTCGCGCAGCACGACGACGCGCGGGCGCGGGACCATGATCTCCTCGGCGGTGCGGTCGCCGAACTCCAGCGCCCGCTCCAGCAGCTCCGAAAGCCGGGGCGGCAGCTCGCCGGCCTCGGTGGACTCGGCGATGATCCGGGAGAGCTCCTCGGGGGTGGCGCCGTGCTCGACCTCTTCGACGGGCTCGATGCCGACGCGCCGCAGCAGGCCGGTGGCCGCCGAGTCGAACAGGCGCACCACCGGGCCGACCACGGCCAGGTAGGCGAGCGTCGAGCCGGCCAGCGACTTGGCGACCTGCTCGGGCCTGGGGATGCCGAGGTTCTTGGGGGCCAGCTCGCCCAGCACCATCTGGACGACGGTGGCGAGGAACACGCCGACGGCGACGGAGACGCCCGTCACGGCGGCGTCAGGCAGCCCGGTGTCCGCCAGCCAGGGACGGACGAGGGTGGCGATGGCCGGCTCGGCCAGGAAGCCGACCAGCAGCGCCGTCACGGTGATGCCGAGCTGGGCGCCGGAGAGCATGAACGACAGGCGGGCGGTCACCCGCAGGGCCTTGTCGGCGGCCTTGTCGCCGGCCGCGGCCTGCTCGCGCAGCACCCCGCGGTCGGCGGCCACGAAGGCGAACTCCTGGGCGACGAAGTAGCCGGTCGCGGCGGTGAGCAGGAAGAGGGCCAGCAGGCCCATATAGGCGCTCACCATGGTGAGCTCGCAGGGGAACCCGTGCTCGCGCACGGGCTGCTACTCCAAGGGTCCGGAGTGGACACGATCATCCTTCCATAGAGGTGGTCCATAACGCTAACGACCGCTGCCGCCTCGATGTTTCCCGGAGGGTCCGAGTGCCGGCTGTGTGTACTTTTCCGTGGGAAAAGCTTGGCAACACCTCTGCAATGGTCAAGGGATGGACGTAGCGTTTATGGCAACCGAGGGGAAGTAGAGCGAAGTGTCTGAGGACGACCGGACGCGGGCCATGCGCTCGCCAGGAGACGGCCGCCCGCTGCCTCCCCGGCACGACGGCGGCCCGCTGTCCGGCGGGGCGCCCGCGCATCAGCGTCCCCCGATGCCGCCTTCCGGGGGCGCCGCGGCGCCGACCGCCAAACTCCCGGCGACGCCCGCGGCCGGGCCCGGCGCCGCCGCGGGCGAGCCGCCACGGGGAGGCTCGCGCGTGTACGGCAGGCAACGTTCGGGCAACAGCCCCGTCAGGCCGCTGAGGTCGTCGAAGGGCGAGCCGCCGCCGTCCGGCCCCCGTCCGCCGGCCGCGGCCGGGCCGAAAGGGCCGCGGCGCAGGCCGTCGGGCCGGACCATCGCGAAGATCGTCGCGGCGGTCCTGGCGGTGCTGCTGGTGGCCGCCGTCGGGATGTTCTTCTGGATCGACTCGCGGCTGGCCGGGATCGAGGGCGTGCTCGCCGACTACAAGGGCCGCCCCGCCGACACCCCCGGCAGCAACTGGCTGCTCGTCGGCTCCGACAGCCGCAAGGGCCTGTCGGCCGCCCAGCGCCGCAAGCTCGCGACCGGCCGCTCGGCCGGCCAGCGCACCGACTCGATGATGTTGCTGCACATCCCCGAGGGCAGTGACCGGCCCACGCTGGTCAGCCTCCCGCGCGACTCGGCGGTCACCGTCTTCGGCAAGGGACGCAACAAGCTCAACGCCGCCTACGCGATCGGCGGGCCGAGACTGCTGGCCCAGACGGTCGAGACCGTCACCGGTGTGCGCGTCGACCACTACATGGAGATCGGGTTCGCGGGCTTCGTGGGCATCGTGGACGCGATCGGCGGTGTCGAGATCGACGTACGGGCCGCCGTGGACGACCCCAAGGCCGGGCTCAAGCTGAAGAAGGGCCGCCAGGTCCTCGACGGCGGCCAGGCGCTCGGCTACGTGCGCACCCGCAAGGGCGGCGCGCTGCCCGACTTCGAGCGCACCAAGCGGCAGCGCCAGTTCCTCGGCGCGGTGGTGAAGAAGGCCGCGAGCCCGGGCGTGCTGCTCAACCCGTTCACCTCGATCCCGCTGGCGATGAGCGCCACCGAGGCGGTCACGGTCGACGACGGCACCGGCGCGTTCGACCTGCTGTCGCTGGGCCTGGCGATGGGTGACAGCCCGGTGACCACGGTGGTGCCGTTCGGCGGCAGCGAGATCGCGGGCGGAGGCACGGCCGTCAGGTGGGACCGGGCCAAGGCGATCAGGCTGTTCGACGCGCTCAAGGAGGACAAGCCCGTGCCGAAGGACATCCTCGACGCGGGCTGACGCGGCTCGTCCGGGGCACCTCCCCGGCGTGACCCCGCGGGGCCGATCCGGTACGGCCCCGCGGGCGGGGTCAGGAGGAGCCGCCCCCCACGGCGGCGGCGCCGGCGGCGATGGCGGCCGTCACCACCACCGAGTTGATCGCCGCGATGGTCTGCGCGACGGCGTCGGCCGCCCAGGCGCCCTCGGCGATCTCCTTGATCCGCTTCTTGTCGGCTCCCGGGAACGCCTTCCTGTCGAGCTTGGCGGCGCGCATGAGGGCGATCAGGACGGCGGTGCGCGGGTCGGGGTCCTGCCCGGCGAGCGCGGCGGCCACCCGCGACCGGACCTCCGCCTCCACGCTGCCGTCCACCTCCGGCCAGCGGGCCGTGGGGAAGACGCCGAGCACCCTGCCGCGCCGCTCGCTCAGCACGCCGGCGTCGGCGAGGCCGGTCAGCAGGCGGTTGCGCAGCTTGGCGGAGTAGAGCTTCTGCACCCACCAGGCGGGCTTGCGCTCCCTGCGCTCCTCGGCCATGCGGGCCAGGCTCGCGTCGAGCTCCGCGGCGCCGAGCGGGGTGGCGTCGCGGACGGACACCTTCTTCGCCGACAGCTCGATCCGCTCGTTGATCGCGAGCTCCGCGAGGATCGCGCCGGCCAGCGCGGGGTCGAGCTGGGTGCCGCCGATGAGCGGCCTGCCGTCGTCCTCGGCGTGGGCGAGCAGCAGGAGTTCCTCGGCGATCGTCACAGTCATGGTTTTGACATTAACGTGCCCTCATGACGCTTTCGGAGAAGTTGCACGCCATCGGTCTTCCGCTGCTGCGGGCGCAGCTCGACCATCCCACGGTGGCGGGCATCGGGCGGGGCGACCTGCCCGAGCCGGTGTTCCGGTCGTGGCTGGAGCAGGACTACCTGTTCCTGCTCGACTACGTACGGGTGTTCGCGCGGCTGGCCTGGCAGGCGCCGGACGGGCGGCTGGGCGACCTGGTGGACCTGGCGCATGCGACGTTCCACGACGAGCTGAACCTGCACCGGTCGATGTCGGCCCAGTTCGGGGCCGACCTGGAGGGGGCGCGCAAGGGGCCGGCCTGCGCGGCGTACACGGCGTTCCTGCTGGAGTCCGCCGCGGACTACGGGGAGGGGCTGGCGGCGCTCTACCCGTGCATGTGGGGGTACTCGACGCTGGGCAGGAAGCTGGCGGAGAACCCGCCCGCCGAGCCGCGTTACCGCGCCTGGGTGGACACCTACGCCGACCCGGGCTTCGCGGCGCTGGCCGCGCGGATCGGCGAGATGATCGACGAGGCCGGCCCGGACCCCGCGCGGGCTGAGGCGCTGTTCACGGAGGGGATGGCGCACGAGCTGGCGTTCTGGGACGTGCCCTGAGAGCGCGCCACGTCCCCCGGTGCCCGCCTCGTCCTGTGGGACGTGGGCCGGTCCTGGCGGCGCGTCGTCCACAGGCTGTGGATCGTCGGGGGCGCGCCGTACCCTGGTGACATGCCGGAACTTCCCGAAGTCGAGTCCCTGACCGCCTTCCTGCGGGAGCGCGCGGTGGGCCGCACCGTCCTGGCGGTCGACGTCGTCGCGATCCAGGCGCTCAAGACGTTCGACCCGCCGGTGAGCGCGCTCGGCGGGTTGACGGTCACGGGCGTCGCGCGGCACGGCAAGTTCCTCGACCTCGACTGCGACGGGCTGCACCTGGTGATCCACCTGGCGCGTGCCGGGTGGCTGCGCTGGCGCGACGACCTGTCGGGCGCCAAACCGGTGCGTCCCGGCAAGGGGCCCCTCGCCGTGCGGGTGCGGTTCGCGCCCGACGACGCGGGGGCCGCGCCGGGGTTCGAGCTGACGGAGGCGGGCACCCAGAAACGCCTCGCCGTCTATGTCACGAAAGATCCTGACAGTGTGCCGGGTGTCGCGGCGCTCGGCCCCGACCCGCTCGACGACGCCTTCACCGTCGACGCGCTCAAGCGCATCGTGGGCGGCAACCGCACCCAGATCAAGGGCCTGCTGCGCGACCAGAAGGTCATCGCGGGCATCGGCAACGCCTACTCCGACGAGGTGCTGCACGCCGCCCGGATGTCCCCGTTCAAGATCGCTGCGACGCTCACCGACGCGCAGATCGCCGACCTGCACGAGGCCATCGTCACGACGCTGCGCGAGGCGGTCGAGCGGGCGCACGGCCTCGCGGCCAAGGACCTCAAGGCGGAGAAGAAGTCGGGGCTCCGGGTGCACAACCGGGCGGGGCAGCCCTGCGACGTGTGCGGTGACACGATCCGGGAGGTCTCCTTCGCCGACTCCTCGCTGCAGTACTGTCCCACCTGCCAGACGGGCGGCAAACCGCTCGCCGACCGCCGCCTGTCCCGCCTGCTGAAGTAGCGGCGCCCCGCCGGACCTGACCCGAGACGGTCGAGGCGCCGCCGCTCGTGCCGCCCGTGGCCGCGGGCGCGAGATGATGGACGCATGACGGTTCCTGAGATCGAGGCCCACCAGGTCCCCTCCGACGCCTTCCTGCTCGACGTCCGCGAGCCCCAGGAGTGGGTGGCCGGTCACGCGCCCGAGGCGGTGCACATCCCGATGTCGGAGATCCAGGGCCGGGTGGCCGAGGTGCCCGAGGACCGCAAGGTCTACGTCGTCTGCCGGGTCGGCGGCCGGTCGCTGCAGGTGGCGGCCTGGCTCAACCAGCTCGGACGCGACGCGGTCAACGTCGGCGGCGGCATGCGGTCCTGGGAGTTCGCCCGCCGCCCGATGGTCAGCGAGACCGGGCAGCCGCCCTTTGTCGCCTGATCTAGTGACATTTCTCGATCTAGTGACATAATTCGGGCGAAACACACACCCGCGGGAGCTCGGGGCAACCGGGCTGAGAGGGCAGCTACCGCCGCTGCCGACCGCATGAACCTGTCCGGGTAATGCCGGCGTAGGGAGAGTGCGATGTCGCACGTCGCCGACGAGGTGCCGCTGACCCTCGAAGGAGAACCCCCCAAGACCCTCGGGCTGCTCGACCAGGGCGCCCTGTGGGCCAACCTCGGCGTCAGCCTCCTGGGCTTCTCAGGAGCGCTGTTCCTGATCAACCCGCTCGGCGACGCCCCGCTGAGCCTGCTGGCCGCCCTGACGGCCGCGCTCGTCGGCAGCCTGATCGGCACGGCCATGGTGGGCCTGGCCGCCGTGCCGGGCACGCAGACCGGGCAGCCGGCGATGGTCCTGCTGCGCGGCCTGTTCGGGGCCAGGCTGTCGTACATCCCCACCGTGCTCAACATCGTCCAGATGGTCGGCTGGGGCGCCTTCGAGCTGTGGGTGATCGCCATGGGAGCGAGCGCCATCTTCGGCTCCGCGGTGCCGTACGCGGTGTGGGTGATCGTGGCCGGAGTGATCACCACCGCGCTGAGCATCTGGCCGCTCGGCGCCGTACGGGTGCTGCGCCGCTACGTGACGATCGCCGTGATCATCGCGATGATCTGGTTCTCCGTGGACTTCCTGGGCACGGCCCGGCCGGAGACGGGCGGCTCGTGGGCGGCCTTCGCGCCGGCCGTCGACTACGTGATCGCGCTGTCGGTCTCCTGGGTGCCGCTCGCCGCCGACTTCGCCCGGCACTCCAGGTCGAGCACGGCCGCCTTCGGCGGCGTGGTCGGCGGCTACACGCTGGCCCAGGTGGCCTGCCTCGGCCTCGGCGTCTACGCGGTGGCCATCGCCGGGTCGGCCGCGGTGACCGCCGACAGCACGGCGGTGTTCGGGCCGTTCGTCGCCGCGCCGCTCGGCGCGCTGTTCTTCGCCGTGCTCGTGCTGCGGGAGACCGACCAGTCGTTCGCGAACGTCTACTCCACCACCGTGTCGCTGCAGAACCTCATGCCGCGGGTGGACCGGAGGGTCTTCTCCACCGTGGTGGGCGTCCTGACGATCGGCATCGCGCTGGTCGTGGACGTGACGTCGTACGGGGCCTTCCTCGGCGTGATCGGGGCGGTGTTCGTGCCGATGTTCGCGGTCCTGGCCGTCGACTACTTCGTGCTCGGCGGCGTCGCGCGGTGGAACACCGAGGAGGGCGCGCCCGCCCGCTGGTCCATGCTGGTGCCCTGGGTCCTGGGCTTCGCCGCGTACTGGCTGACCACCTCGACCCCGACCGTCGAGGCGTGGGACGCCTGGTGGGCCGCGGTGCGGGACGCGATCGGTTTCACCCGGCAGCCGTGGATGAACGGCGCGCTCGGCGCCGCCCTGGTGGCGGCGCTCGTGACGCTGGCGGTGGGCGCGGTCACCCGCTCCCGCCGGCGCCACGGTCATGATCAGCGCGTGGCCGGCTGAGAGCCTCGGGTCCGCCCGAGGCCAAGACGCCGGCGGTCAGGCGAGGGCGCGCGTCTCGACGGTGAGCAGGTGGCGCTTGGCGGCGGCGCCGCCGGCGTAGTCGCCGAGCGCGCCGTCGCCCGGGACGACGCGGTGGCAGGGGACCACCACGCACACCGGGTTGGAGCTGAGCGCGTTGCCGACGGCCCGCAGCGCGCGCGGCCGCCCGATGCGCTCGGCGATCTCGTCGAGGGTGGTGGTCGTGCCGTAGGGGACCGCCATCGTCTTCTGCAGCACCGTGCGCGCGAACGACGTGGCGAGGGCCAGGTCGACCGGCGTGGCGAAGGCGCGCAGGCGGCCGGAGAAGTAGGCGTCGAGCTCGCGGCGCACCGGGTCGAGCCGGCGGGCGTCGGGGCCGATGAACGTGCCGACGTGCCGCGACACCCGTTCGAACACGACGTGCTCGTCGTCGTAGCTGCACGACACGAGGCCCTTGCCGGACACCGCGAGCACCATCCTGCCCACGGCGCCGTCGTAGGTGCCGAACGCGATGTCGGGAGGCGACTCCCCGCGATAGGTGGGGGAGGTGACCCGCAGCAGAGCATCGAGATCGCTGCTCGCCATCCTCGCACCCTCTTCCCGTCGCAAGCCGTGACCGCAGCGTATCGGACGGATCCCGCGACGCAGGCACCTCGCCACGGGCACTATGGAGATGTGGGTGACGAGTGGGCCGGCAGTGACGACGAGATCGCCCGTGCGGTGCTCGCCGCCTCGCCCAACGCGCTGATCGCGCTCGACCGCGACCAGACCGTCCTGGTGTGGACGCCGGCGGCGGAGCGGCTCTTCGGCTGGAGCGCCGAGGAGATGCTGGGCCGCCGGGCGCCCATCGTCCCGGACGAGCTGACGGCCGAGCACAACGCGGTGCTCGAACGCGTGCGCACGGGCGGCCAGGTGACGCTGCAGACCAGGCGGTTACGCGCCGACGGCGGCGTGATCGACGTGCGGGTGGACACGAGCGCGCTGGTCATCGGCAGCTCGGTGGTGGGCTACGTCTGCGAGCACCACCCCGTCGAGGCCGGCGAGGCGGCCGGCGTGCCGGTGGCGCGCCGGGCGCAGCTCGTGCGCCGGCTGACGGACGTGGTCGCCGACATCAACGCCGAGCTGGAGCTGTCGGCCGTCCTGGACCGGATCGCGGCCAGCCTGACCGAGCTGACGGGCGCCGACGGCGGCGGCTTCGTGCTCATCGAGGGCGAGCGGCTGCGCCTGGTCAGCACCCACCGGCTGCCCGAGACGCTCAAGGGCGCGACGGCCGACCTGCGCACCAGCCTCGTCGGCAAGCTGCTGCGCACCGGCAGGACCGTCCTGCTGGAGTCGGACGGCCTCGGCGACCTGGTCTGGGCGGAGCTGTCCGGCCTGCACACCATCGCGCTCGGCCTCGCCGCCGTGGGCGGGCGCCCGTACGGGGCGCTGTACGCGCTGTTCGCCGACGACCGGCCCGGCCACCTGGAGCTGGAGCTGCTCGAACTGCTCGCGGGGCACGCCGGCATCGCCGTCGGCAACGCGATGGCCTACCAGGAGGCGATCCGCCAGCGGGCCCACGAGCGGGCGCTGTTCGACGCGAGCGCCGACGGCATCGCCGTGCTGGACCGCGAGGGACGGGTGATCCGGTGGAACCCGGCCGCGACCGAGCTGACGGCCCTGCCTGCCGAGGCGGTGCTGGACCTGCCGCCGCCGTTCGCGCTGCCGGGGCCGGGCGAGAAGCTCACCTTCCGGCTGCCGAACGGGCGCTGGCTGGACGTCGTGGGCGCCCAGATCGAGGAGACCGGCGAGGTGGTGGTCGACTTCCGCGACGTGACCCAGGCCAAGGAGCTGGAGGAGGCCAAGGACCTCTTCCTGGCCACCACCAGCCACGAGCTGCGCACCCCGATCACGATCGTGCGCGGGTTCGCGAGCACGCTGGACGCGCGCTGGGACAAGCTGACCGACCCCGAGCGCCGCTCCGCCGTCCACACGATCGCCGAGCGGGCCCGGTCGCTCGGGCGGCTGATGGACCACCTGCTGCTCGGCTCGCGCGCCGGCGCGGACGAGCTGAAGGTCCGGGTCGAGGCGTTCGACCTGGCCGAACGCATCCACGCGGCGACGCTCGGGCTGCCCGGGCTGTCCGACCGGCACCGCGTCGAGGTGACCATCCCGGAGGACCTGCCGCCGGTCCTGGGCGACGCGCTGGCCACCGAGATCGTGCTCGGCCAGCTGCTGGAGAACGCCTTCAAGTACAGCCCGGCGGGCGGCCTGATCCGGGTCGAGGCGTGGACGGAGGAGGACGGGGTGGTCGTCGTCGTGGACGACGAGGGCGTCGGCATCGCCCCGCCCGACCGGGAGCGGATCTTCGAACGGTTCGTCCAGGTCGACAGCGGCGACCGCAGGAGGTTCGGCGGGGTCGGGCTCGGCCTCTACATCGTGCGCAGCCTCGCCAGGGCGCAGGGCGGCGACGTGAGCGCCCACCCGCGTGACGGCGGCGGCACCCGGATGCGGCTCGTCATGGGCGCCGCCTCCCCTACTGGAAACGACACACCGATGCGGTAACGAGGTGGTCACGGATGTGCTGACCTACAGTCCAATGTGTACAAGCTGTGATCGAGATGCGGTTTCTGGGATCGAGTAACGGGGCATTTCGGTCGTACCGGGGAGTGTTCCCGCGGGGGGCACTGGTAGACGGGGAGGTGGGTGTGTCAAGCGTGGTGCTGCTGCCGTACGCGCCGTCCAGCGTCGCCGTTGCCCGCCAGCGTCTGAGCACTGACCTGCACGGTCTCGGCGTTTTCGACGCCGCGATCGACGACGCCGTACTGGTGGTGAGCGAGCTGCTCAGCAACGCGCTGAGACACGCCCATCCGTTGCCGTCGGGCATGGTCAAGGTGGCGTGGCTGCGCAGTGGCGATCGGATCGAGGTGGCCGTGAGCGACGGGGGCGCCGCCACCGAGCCGCGCGCGGGCCGCCCCACCCTCTCATCGCTGGGGGGCAGGGGGCTCGGCATCGTCGAGTACGTGGCCGAGAGCTGGGGCGTTCGCCACGACGGCGAGATGACGACCGTGTGGGCCGTGCTGCCCGCGCCCAACGGCAACGGCTCGGTGAACGGGCACGTCGCGGCGCTGAGGGAGGCCGGCTAGCCGGCCCGCGCGGCGAGCACGGCACGCTCGCCGAAGGTCCACGCCGTGGACACCAGGAGGTAGAGCCCGGCGGCCAGCGGCAGCACGGCCGCGGCGACCACCGACCCCCACGGCAGCAACGGCATGATCTTCCGCAACGTTTCGGGCTGCTCCTCGGTCAGCGTGGACCGGATCTTCCGCGACGAGAGCCAGGCCACCAGTGCGACCAGTGCGATGATCACCACAAAGACCGAAAATGGCCAACTGATCAGTCCATAATTGGCCACCACACCTGCCACCTGCTGACCCAGCGGAGCCCCCAGCAACTGCTGACCCGCGAGCGCGGTCGGATGCGTGGCCACCTGGTACATCAGCCACAGGAACGGCGCCTGGGCCAGCCCCGGCATGATCCCGGCGAACGGCGAGCTGCCCTCCCTGGCGTACAGCGCGGAGACCTCCTTGCTGAGCCGCTGCGGATCGCGCCCGAACCGCTTCTGCAGCCGGCGCAGCTCCGGCGCCAGCCGCTCCTTGACCTTGGCGCTGCGCGCCTGCCGGACGCTCAACGGGAGCAGCAGCACCCGTACCGCCAGCGTGAACAGCACGATGGCGAGGGCGGCATGGCCCCCGGACATGCCGACGACGAACGTGACGAGAGATTCGATCATGAGCCCTTCAAACAGAGGAAGACGGAATCAGGGCTCGTCGAAGACGGAGCCCCGCTAGCGGGAAGCGGGGCAGGGTGAGGGCGCCCGTGGGCGGGGCCGACCGGCGGCGTCGGGATCGCGCTGGCGCTGGAAGGCCGTGCGCCGGCCGTACACCAGCGGGAAGCCGGCCGGCTCGGCGGCGCCCAGCGGCAGCAGCCTGCCCGCCCAGCTCACCAACAGCAGGACCGCCACCATCGTGACGCCCATGAGCCAGGGATCGAGCAGGAACAGGGTCATGGGCTCAGCGGGACGTCTTGCCGACCAGGGTCACCGCGATGAAGACCAGCAGGGCGACCACCCCGATGATCAGCGCCACCTTCAGCAGACCCATGATCATGGGCAGCACGAAGTTGAACAGCACGAAGAGCGCCAGGAGCGCGCCCAGCACGAGCATGACGACTCGACTCATGAGCCCACCGTACGTCCTGCGGGCAAGATCCGCGAGGCTTACGAACCCATGACGTGGGTGTCGGCGGGCCATGGCCCGGTCGTACCGTGAAGGCGTGAACACCCGCATCCTCGTGGTCGAGGACGACCCCACCGTCGCCGAGGTGGTGGCGCGCTACCTGGAGCGCGACGGGCACGAGGTCGAGTGCGTCGGCGACGGGGCGGAGGCGCTGCGGCGGGCGCTGGCCCGGCCGCCCGACCTCATGGTGCTCGACCTGATGCTGCCCAAGCTCGACGGGCTGCAGGTGTGCCGCAAGCTGCGCGAACGCTGGCCCGTCCCGGTCATCATGCTCACCGCGCTGGGCGAGGAGATCGACCGCGTGGTGGGCCTGGAGACGGGCGCCGACGACTACGTGACCAAGCCGTTCAGCCCGCGCGAGCTCGCCCTGCGCGTCCAGTCGGTCCTGCGGCGGGCGCGCGGCGCGTCCGTCACGGCCGGCACCGGGGTGCTGCGCGACGCGGGTCTGGTCGTCGACGTGGGGGCGCACGAGGTACGACTGGACGGCGCGGAGGTGGCGCTGACCGCCCGCGAGTTCGACCTGCTGGCCCACCTGATGCGCAACCCTCGGCAGGCGTTCAGCCGGTCGGCGCTGCTGAACCAGGTGTGGGGCTGGTCGTTCGGCGACTCCTCGACCGTGACCGTGCACGTCAGGAGGCTGCGCGAGAAGATCGAGGCCGACCCGACCGAGCCGCGCAGGATCGTCACCGTGTGGGGCGTCGGCTACCGCTACGAGCCCCTGGAGACGGCGGGATGACCCGCCCCGCCGGGCTCGCGCGGGCCGCCGAGATGGGCGACCTGGGCGTGATCGTGGCGGTCACCGCCGGGCTCGGGCTGACGGTGGCCCTGCTCGGCGTGTGGGCGATGTGGTCGCTGCGCAGGCGGTCCATCGGCGTCATGCTGGCCGTCGTCATGGTCGTCTCCGTCACGGCGACGCTGGCGGGCGTGGTGGCCATCACGCTCATGATGATCATCGAGGGCCGGGTGCGCGACATCGTGCTCAGCGTCGTCGCCGTCGGCGGGCTGGTCGGGCTCGGGGTCGCGTTCGTGCTGGCCCGGCGGGTGGTCGGAGAGAGCAGGCGGCTCGTCGCCGCCGTCCGGCACCTGCCGTTCACCGCACCGCGCGGGCTGCCCGCCGAGCTCCAGACGATCGCCAACACCCTGCAGGAGGCGAACGCCCGCGAACGAGCCCTGGAGGAGGCCCGGCGCGAGCTGGTGGCGTGGGTCAGCCACGACCTGCGCACCCCCCTCGCCGGGATGCGCGCGATGGCCGAGGCGCTGGAGGACGGGGTGGTGTCCGACCCGGCGACCGTCGCCCGCTACCACGGGCAGATCAGGCTGGAGGTCGAACGCCTGTCCGCGATGGTGGACGACCTGTTCGAGCTCTCGCGCATCCACGCCGGGGCGCTGCGGCTCACCCGGGCCCGGATCGGGCTGGCCGACCTGGTGGCCGACACCGTCGCCGGGGCCGAGCCGCTGGCCCGGGCCAAGGGCGTGCGGCTGGCAGCCGAGGCCGCGCACGCCGTGCCGGTGGAGGCCGACGCCGGCGCGCTCGGCCGGGCGCTGGGCAACCTCGTGGTCAACGCGATCCGCCACACGCCCGCCGACCGGACCGTCGTGCTGCGGGCGGGGGTCACGGCGGGGATGGCCTGCGTGTCGGTCTCCGACTGCTGCGGCGGGATCCCGGAGGCGGACCTGCCGCGGGTGTTCGACGTGGCGTTCAGGGGAGAGGCCGCGCGGACGCCGACACCCGACGGGGGAGCCGGGCTCGGCCTGGCGATCGCCCAGGGCATCGTCGAGGCCCACGATGGGATGATCGACGTGGTCAACGAGGGGCCCGGGTGCCGTTTCGAGATCCGGCTCCCCCTGGTGCGCTGATCGGCGGCGGCCGGCGCGCGGCTCGGCTCGTGCCGGCCGCGACGATCAGGCGTCGTGGAGGGCTGTCAGGGGGCCGTCAGGCGGACTCCGGCAAGGGGGAGAAGGCCGTGCCGAACGCCTCCGACATCGCACGAAATGTCGGGCAGGGCCAGCGCCACATGCAACTCCGGCACCGCAGGATGGGATGCGCGGTGTCGCTCGTGATGCCGCCTGCGTCGCGAGGCTGGTGCAGGTCCAGCAGCCTCAGGGTGAGCTCGGTGAACGTGATCAGGTCTTCGCGGGCCCCGGACAGGAAGTCGAGGTCCTCGACCGCCAGCCGGGTGCGCACGGGGACGAACCCCTCGTGGTTGACCAGGCCGCGCAGGCGCCCCGCCTCCTCGTGCCAGGAGGCGGCCTTCTCGGTGCGGATGAGGATGGTCTCCAGATGTTCGCGGAGCCGTTGACGCTGAGGATCTTCGGGTTGTTCAGTGTTCATCGCGTTACGCGGGCCCGTGTCTCGCCCAGCCCCTCCTTCTCGGTGAAAGTGGTGACCGGATGCGGAGGTGCCGGGCCGCCCCCTTCCGGCCGTGCCGGTGTCACACCGTCAAGCTTCGCGTACTCTCCGTCTCCATGGAGCCCAAACTGATGACAAAAACCGGGGGTGACCCGCTCGGCGTGACAACGTGACCGCGGCGCTCCGCGCCGCTAGCCTGCCCCTGTGGAGCTCAAGGTCTCGACTCGATCACATGCCGGCCATGCACTCGTTGCGATCTCCGGCGAAATCGACCTCTATACGGCACCCCACCTGCAGTCGGAGTTCACCCGGTTGCTGCAGGACGGGCCCAGCCGCGTGGTCATCGACATGTCCGGCGTGGATTTCTGCGACTCCACGGGGATGAACGTCCTGCTGTCGGCGCTCAAACGGACGAAGGAGCGCGGCGGTTCCCTGCACGTGGCCGCTCCCCGGCCGGCCGTACGCAAGATCCTGCAGGTCACCGGGCTCGACTCGGTGTTCACCGTGCACGACGAGGTGCCGCAGGAGTTTCTCATCGCCGAGGGATCATGACGGCTGGGGAACACGGTGTGACCGACGCCACGGCGGAGCCCGCCGGCGACACCGCGGTCGTGGTGCCCGCCAAGGACGAGGCCCACCGCATCGGCGCCACCGTCACGGCGGCCCTGGCCCTGCCGGGCGTCGATCTGGTGGTCGTCGTCGACGACGGCTCCACCGACCAGACCGGCAAGGTCGCGCGGGCGGCCGGGGCGCGGGTCGTGCGCCACAGCCGCAACCGCGGCAAGGCCGCCGCCATGGAGACGGGCGCCGAGGCCGTGCGCCTGTTCGACGGGCCGGTGCCGCGCCACTTACTCTTCCTCGACGCCGACCTCGGCGACACCGCCGGCGCGGCGGCCGCGCTCGTGACGCCGGTCCGCGCGGGCGAGGCCGACATGACGGTCGCCGTCTTCGCCACGCGGGTCAAGCTCGGCGGCCACGGCATGGTCGTCCGGCTGGCGCGTGACGGCATCCGCCGCGCCACGGGGTTCGAGGCCAGGCAGCCGCTCAACGGCCAGCGCTGCCTCACCCGTGCCGCCTTCGAGGCCGCCCGGCCGCTCGCCCACGGGTTCGGGGTCGAGACCGGGCTGACCATCGACCTGCTGCGCAAGGGATTCCGGGTGGCGGAGGTCGAGGTGGAGATGAGCCACCGCGCCACGGGGACCGACTGGCGCGCCCAGCTCCACCGCGCCAGACAGCTCAGGGACGTGGGGCTGGCCCTGGCGGCCCGTGAGCCGCTCATCGCCCAAAACCTCAACAAACTTCGCACCAACCGCTGATCCGCTCCCCGCAAACCACCCATACGGCGACGCTCCCCGCGAAGTCCCCGGGCGGGCGCCGCGGGGGGAGGCCGGAGTCGGTGTCGTGCACGCCGCCGGCCCCGGCCGCCCGCCCCGGGACACGGCACCCGTCCCCCTAGGGGGCACTCGTCTCCTTCGTCCGGTAATCCCCCTCGCTGGGGGGCTCGTCCCCTTCGTCTGGTAATCCGTCCCCGCTTGGGCGGGGACCCCGTCCCCTTCGGCCGGGGACCCGACCTGTTCGGCCGGGGACCCGACCTGTTCGGCCGGGGACCCGACCTGTTCGGCCGGGGACCCGACCCGTTCGGGAGGCGGACCCGGCACGGCCCGTTCGGCTGGGGACCTGACCTCTTCAGGAGGCGGACCCGGCCTGCCCCGTTCGGCCGGGGACCCGATCCGTTCGGGGAGCGAGCCCGGACTGACCCGGGTCGGCGGTGTGCTGGAATTTGCGGGTGAGAGTCGAGACGCGCGGCGCCGGACGCGGCAACTGGGCGGCGCGAGCGACCCTGGCGGCGATCGGCGGCTCGATCCTGCTGACGGTCGTCATCGGCCTCCTCGGGCCGTCCGCGATGGTGCCGGACCTGGGCGGGCCCGCCTGGCTGCCGCCGTTCTCGCTGGGGGTGGGGCCCGCGCCGCACCTGGTGGTCGCGCTGGCCGCCGCCGCCGTCCTGATCGGCGGCCTCGGCACGCTGGCCGGTCTGCGCACCCTGCGCGACGGCGGCCTGGCCGGGCGGCTCGTGGCGCTGGGCTGCCTCGCCGCCGGCGTGCTCGCGTTCCTGCCGCCGTCCGGCTCCGGTGACCACCTCAACTACGCCGCGTACGGGCGCATGGTCGCCCTCGGCCTCAACCCGTACACGCACGGAGCAGTCGACCTGCCCGGCGATCCCGTCGCCGACGCCGTGGAGGCGCCCTGGCGGGAGGAGCCCAGCGTGTACGGCCCCGTCGCGACGGCGGTGCAGGCGCTGGCGAGTTGGGCGGGCGGCGACTCCCTGAGGCTGACGGTCTTCGTGCTGGCCCTGGTCAACGCGGCGGCGTTCGTGGCCACGGGGCTGCTCGTGGACCGCTTCACGCGGGACGACCCCCGGCTCAGGCTGCGGGCGGCACTGCTGTGGACGGCCAACCCGCTGCTGCTCCACCACCTCGTCGCCGGCATGCACGTGGACACGCTGGCCGTGGCCTGCATGGTGGCGGCGCTGCTCGCCCGGTCCCGTCCCGCCCGATCGGGGCTGCTGCTCGGCCTGGGCGTGGCCGTCAAGGTGAACGCCGGCCTGGCCGCGCTCGGCCCCGCGTGGGAGCTGCGACGCCGGCCGGGACGGCTGGCGGTGATGGCGGGGGTAGCGCTGGCGGTCGTGGTCGCCGGGTACGCCGTCGCGGGTCCCGACTCCGTCGGCCCGGTGACCCGCACGAGCAAGGCGATCTCGCACGCCTCCTACTGGAAGCTCGCGCAGGGCTGGCTGCAGGCGCTGGTCGGGGAGGGCAGCGCCTACCGGGGCGAGATCCAGGCCGGCTCGCTGGTCGTCCTCGCGCTGGTCGCCTGGTCGCTGCTGCGCCTTGCCCGCAGGACGTATGGCGAGCTCCCGGCCGAGGTGGTGGCGGCGGCGCTGGTCACCGCGTACGTGTTCGCCACGCCGTACGTGCTGCCCTGGTACGACGGGATGGCGTTCGGGCTGGTGGCGCTGGCCGGGCCGTACGCGTTCGGCGCGGCGCTGGACCGGTTCCTGACGGCGCACCTGCTCGTGTTGTCGCTGGCCTACCTGCCTGCGCGGGTGGACGTGCTGCCGCCCGACCTCGGCTGGCTCATGACCGTGGTCCGGCCTCAGGTCGTTCCGCCGGCGCTGCTGGCGCTGACGGCGGCGCTGGCGGGCTGGGCGCTCCTGCGGGCGCGAGCCGCAGGGCCCGTACGGACGCCGCCAGCGCCAGCGGCACCGCCACGGTGAGTGCCATGGCCGGGATGGCGATGCCCGAGTCGTTGATCAGGAACCCGATGAAGGCGCAGGTCAGCGCGCCGATCAGCCCCGCGCGCAGCGGCGGGGCGAGAGCGTAGGCCTGGCCTAGGGCGGAGGCCCCCCAGCGCGACGGCCGGTCGAGCACCAGGAACAGGAACGCCAGCGCCACCAGCGACAGCAGGGTCAGCGACCAGTTGCCCACGGTCACGCCGACCATGGCGCCGAACTTGCGGCCGACCACGGTCAGCGCCTCGCCGTCGATGACCTGCTGGACGAACGTGCCGAGGTGGGTGCGCGCGGACGCGGGCCGCAGCCAGTCGAACACCGCGATGGCGCCGATCAGCACGGCCCCCGCGGCCCCCACGAGCAGCAGCTTCAGCACCGAGACCCGGCTGCCCGACAGCAGGATCACGAACACCGCCAGACCGGTCACGAACGCGGGCACGCCGCCGAAGTCGGCCCCCCACGCCGGCCACCCGTCGGCGAACACCGCGAGCCCGCCGTAGCCCGCGCACACCAGCAGGGGCACGAACCTGGGCGCGCCCCGGCGGGTCAGCCACTGCGACACCCCGGCCAGGGCGAGGATGGTGCCCGTCGCGTAGATGGCGAAGGCGATGTTGCTGAAGCCGTAGAACCTGCCGCCGGTGACCGGCTCGTAGCCGCTGACCGCGTTCACCTGGAGGGTGGAGCCGGTCATCACGTCCAGCAGCATCGCCACCGACGTCACGGCCGCGACCACCGTCAGCGGCCCCAGCACGTGGCGGCGCCACGGCCCGGCGAAGGCCGCCCCGGCGATCAGGCCCGCGATGGCGACGATCGTCACGATCAGGGAGAGCATCGGCGCCGGCAGCGTCCACCACGGCACGAGCTGCGCCAGGAACGTGGACACCGCGATGGCGCCGCTCACCACGGCCACCACCTGCACGGTGGCCAGCACCCGCGAGGTGGCGGCGTCGTCGCGGGGCGCCTCCCCGCCCGAGGATCCGGCCTCCCGCCGGCGGCGCAGCGTCAGCGCGGCGAAGACGTAGAAGGCGAGCTGAACGGTCACGAACACCGCGAAGAACGGCCCGCGCACCTCCCGCAGCACCTGGCTGGCCAGGTCGGCGTCCACCAGCTCGGCGACCGTCGCGGCGGGGGTGACGGGGGCGGGTCCGCCGTCCTGCCAGGCCCGCCCGACCACCTCGCGCGGCTGCTCCAGACCGAGGGCCGTGATGGCCGTGGCCGTCACGTCGGAGATGGTGACCAGGGCGTCCTGCCGGGTGGAGCTCGCGGTCAGGTGCCCGCGCCGGTAGGGCTCGCCGGTGGGCGACGGGCCGGTCGCCAGGGCGAGGTGCAGGTGGGGGCTCGGCGTGACGTCGGAGACGCCGGCCACCAGGACGGTCGTGCCGGCGGGAAGCCGGCCGAGCAGGGCGCCGACGCGGCGGTCCGCCGCTTCGGCGGCCGCTCGCCGGACGGGCGGGGGCATCGTGGCGGGCACGCCGAACTCGTCCAGCGGCCGGGCGGCCCACGCGGCGGCGAGGTCGGGCGCCTCCATGACGATCAGCGTGTACGGCGCGAGGTCGGCGAGGGCCTCCACGGAGCCGGCGTACCCGGCGACGCGGCCGGACCCGTCGGCGGCGGCCAGCGCGGCGCCCGGTCCGATGGCGGCCACCCGGCCCCCGGCGGCGGTGACCAGCCGGCCGAGGGTGCCGATCCGGGCGGCGTAGCCGGTCGTCTCCTGGTGCGCGGCCAGCTCCGCCCAGCCGGGCACGGTCGCGCCGGCGCCGTCGGGGCGGGGCGTGGGCGCGGGCGGGCAGCCCCGGCCGGCCGTGCCCGCCCGCTGTCCCGCCGAGACGGTCAGCCACCCGGCGACGGGGCAGGTGATGCCGCGGTCCGGGGGAGGCACGGCCCGCGTCGAGAGGGACGCGGAGGAGCCCCTGGTGACGAGCTCCCACAGGTGGGGGGTGCGAGAGGCGTCGACGTCGCTCCACTCCAGCCCGGGCACCCCGATCAGGGCGACCCGCGCGTCGGGCCCCGGGCCGGGCAGGGCCGCGGTGGGCAGGGGCGCGGTGGACACGGCCGCGGAGGGCAGCGCCAGGACCGGCAGGGCCAGGACCGGCAGGGCCAGGCACGCCAGGACCACGCCCAGGATGAGCGCCCTGAAGGCGGCGTGCGGCATGTGCGGACCCCCGGTGTGTGCGCCTGGACGAATCAGAGCCACGGTAACGTGCCACACCGTGACAGGTGGCGTGGCGCCGTCGTTCCGGCGGCAGTGGTGGCAGTGGGCCCTCGCGGTGATCGTGGTCGCCGCGGCCGTGGCGCCGCTGGTCGAGCACTGGCTGACGAACCCCGACGACCAGCGCCTCGTGGACCTCGACGTCTACCGCACCGGCGGGCAGATGGTGCTGGAGGGCCGGCCCGTCTACGACTTCGTCACGCCGGCGCCGCAGCTCCTGCCGTTCACCTACCCGCCGATCGCGGCGATGCTGGCCACCCTGCTCGCGCTCATGTCGTGGGAGGCGGCCCAGTGGGTCTGGACGGCCGGGATCTACGCGGCCCTCGCCGTCACCGTGGGCTACGCCTTCCGCGAGACGCTGGGCAGGCACGCGCCGTGGGTGTTCGCCTTCGCCATGGTGGCCTGCGCCTACCTGATGCCGATCCGCGACCAGGTGCGGTTCGGGCAGGTGGACATCCTGCTCGTGGCCCTGTGCCTGGCCGACTGCGTGGCCAGGCGGCCGTGGTGGCCGCGCGGGTTCTGGATCGGGCTGGCGGTCGCGATCAAGCTGACGCCGGGCGTCTTCCTCGTCCACCTCCTGGTGACGCGGCAGTGGCGGACGCTGTCCATGGCGACGTTCACGGCGGCCCTGCTGTCGCTGCTGCCGTTCGCGGTGCTGCCGCGCGACGCGGTGGAGTTCTGGTTCTCGGCGCTGCTCGACCCGAACCGGGTCGGCTCCAACGCCGCCACCACCAACCAGTCGATCCGCGGCATGCTCATCCGGCTGTACCTGCCCGACACGCTGACCACCCTGATCTGGGCGGCGGTGGTCGCCGTGGTCGCCTGGTACGGCTTCCGCGCGGCCCGCGACGCCCACCGGGCGCACGACACGATGACGGCCGTGGCGCTGGTGGGGCTGATGGCCGTGCTGCTGTCGCCGGTCGCCTGGATCCACCACCTGGCCTGGGTCGTCGTGGTGCTGGGCGCGATCGTGGGCGACGGGCGCGACCCGGTGCGGCTGCGGGTCGCCGCGGGGGTGTGGCTCTTCTACGTGGTGCCGGTGCCCTGGTGGGGGGTCTCGCTGAGGGCCGCCGAGATCCCCGTGCTGAGCCCGGTCCTCGGCAAGCTCGTGCAGAACGGCTACGGGCTGGGCGCGCTGGCCCTGGTCTGGTTGCTGGCGTACTGGCTGCCGAAACGGCGGGCCGCGAGCGTCCCGGCTCCTTTGGCGGAGCATTACTCTCTGTAGTGTGTTGATTGCCGTATGGATGGGCGTGGTCGCGGGGGTCGGCGGCGCGGTCGTGGGGTGCCTCGCGCTCAGGCGGGCCAGGGCCGAGATCGACGACTGCCGCAGGCAGCTCGTACGCGCGGCGAGCGGCGGTGGCAACCTGCGGGCCATCCGCGACGTGGCCGTCTGCCGCTACGACGCGCTGGACGAGATGACCGGCCGGTTGTCGTTCTCCGTCGCCATGATCAACGGGCTCGGCGACGGCATCGTACTGACCTCCATCAACGGCAGGTCCGAAACCCGCACCTACGTACGCGCCATAACCGGTGGCCGAGGGGAGCAGCCGCTGGCGCCCGAAGAGGAGGAGGCGGTGCGGGCCGCCCGGCTCGGGCTCGGACCCATCGTCGCAAAGCCGCGCGCATCGCGACAACCTGCGGATACTCTGTAGCCATGCCCAGACTCGCCTACCTGGGACCCGAGGGCACCTTCACCGAGGAGGCCCTGCGGCTCCTGGAGCCCGACGCCGAGCGCCTGCCCTGCGCCAACGTGCCCGCCGCGCTCGCCGCCGCTCGCAACGGCGAGGCCGACGGCGCCGTGGTCCCGCTCGAGAACTCCGTCGAGGGCGCCATCACCACGACCCTCGACGAGTTCGCCTGGGGTGAGCCGCTGCTCATCACGGCCGAGCTGCTGCTGCCGGTGCGCTTCTCGCTCCTGGCCCGGCCCGGCACCGAGATCCCGCACATCAAGCGGGTCTACACCCACCCCGCGGCCATCACCCAGAGCCGCGCCTTCGTCGCCCGCGAGCTGCCCGACGCCGTCGTGGTCGCCGCACCCTCGACGGCCGCCGCGGCCCAGGAGGTCTCGCTGCCCGGCTCGCCGTACGACGCGGCCATCGCCGCCCCCATCGCGGGCGAGCACTACGGGCTCGTCGAGCTGGCCGGCGACATCGGCGACCGGACCGACACCGTGACCAGGTTCGTCAAGGTCAACCGGCCCGGACCGCTGCCCGAGCCCACCGGCTCCGACCGCACCACCCTCGTCGTCTTCCTCGCCGACGACCACCCGGGCGCGCTCCTGGAGATGCTGACGGAGTTCTCCGTGCGCGGCGTCAACCTGAGCCGCATCGAGTCGCGGCCCACCGGCGACGGCATCGGCCGCTACTTCTTCCACTTCGACTTCGAGGGGCACGTCGCCGACGCCCGCGTCGGCGAGGCCATCGCGGGGCTGCACCGCGTCTGCGGCGAGGTCCGCTTCCTCGGCAGCTATCCGCGCGCCGACGGCGTCTCGCCGCAGATCAAGCGCGGCACCTCCGACACCGAGTTCGCCGAGGCGGCCCACTGGCTGGCCCGCGTACGCGCCGGCCGCGTCTGAGAGCCGACGGGCGGACCCTCCGTCCGACGCGGTGCCGGCCAGGCCGGGCAGGTGCCGTATTGGGGAGGCCAAGCGCTGTCCGGCACCGGTAGCCTTTTCTTGTGATTGACCTGCGCACCCTTCGTGAGGATCCCGACCGGCTCCGGGCATCGCAGCGTGCCCGCGGCGAGGACGACTCCGTCGTCGACAAGCTGCTCGACCTGGACGAGCGCCGCCGCTCGGCGCTGACCGGCTTCGAGTCGCTGCGTGCGGAGCAGAAGAGCCTCGGCAAGTCGGTCTCCAAGGCGCAGGGCGACGACAAGGCCGCGCTGCTGGCCCGGGCCAAGGAGCTGGCGGCCGGGGTCAAGGCCGCCGAGGCGGAGGCCGAGCGGCTGGCCGCCGAGCTCGACGAGGTCCTGCAGACGGTGCCCAACATCGTCGAGGCGGAGGCGCCTCCCGGCGGCGAGGACGACTACGTCGTGCTGGAGACGCACGGCGAGCCGCGCACGTTCGACTTCGAGCCCAAGGACCACCTGGAGCTGGGCGAGCTGCTCGACGCCATCGACATGGAGCGCGGCGCCAAGGTGTCTGGCTCGCGGTTCTTCTTCCTCAAGGGCGTCGGCGCCCGCCTGCAGCTCGGCCTGCTCAACATGGCCATGCAGCACGCGATCGCGCACGGCTTCGTCCCGATGATCACGCCGGTGCTGGTCAAGCCCGAGACCATGCAGGGCACGGGCTTCCACGTGGCCCACGACAAGGAGATCTACCGCCTGCCCGAGGACGACCTCTACCTGGTCGGCACCTCCGAGGTGTCGCTGGCCGGCTACCACGCCCAGGAGATCCTGGCCGCCGACCAGCTCCCGCTGCGCTACGCCGGCTGGTCGTCCTGCTTCCGCCGCGAGGCCGGCTCCTACGGCAAGGACACCCGGGGCATCATCCGCGTCCACCAGTTCGACAAGGTGGAGATGTTCTCCTACTGCCGCCCCGAGGAGGCCCGCGAGGAGCACCAGCGGCTGCTCGGCTGGGAGAAGGAGATGCTGGCCGCCATCGAGGTGCCCTACCGCGTCATCGACACGGCCGCGGGCGACCTCGGCATGTCGGCCGCCCGCAAGTTCGACTGCGAGGCGTGGATCCCCACCCAGGGCCGCTACCGCGAGCTGACCTCGACCTCCAACTGCACGGAGTTCCAGGCGCGCCGGCTCGGCGTCCGCTACCGCGACAAGGACGGCAAGCCGCAGCACCTGGCCACGCTCAACGGCACTCTGGCCACCACCCGCTGGATCGTCGCCATCCTGGAGAACCACCAGCAGGCCGACGGCTCGGTCGTGGTGCCCGCGGCGCTGCGCCCCTACGTGGGCCTCGACGTCCTGGAGCCCCCGAAGTAGTCAGTGGGGTGCTCCTCGTGGGCGGCTTGGCGGCGGACGAGCGCGACGACCGCCGCCAGCACGGCCACGGACAGGCAGACCGCCAGCGCCACGGCGCCGCCGTAGGAGTCGGGCGCGCCCAGCACCCAGCCGTGGAAGGGCGCGTACGCGGCGGCGAAGGCCGCGGGCGCGCCCGCCACGCCGACGAGCAGCGTCCGGCCTGGTGCGCGGGCGGCGGCGGCCAGGGAGAGGCAGGCGGTGACGCCGAGGAGCGTCGCGGCGCCACCGAGCACCAGCGCGACCGGGTTGCCGACGCCGAGCAACGACCGGTCGGTGAAGCCGTGCAGGGCGGTGACGTACACCCCGGCGCAGCCCAGCATCGCGAAGACCGCGTACGGCGTCGTCAGCCGCCGCATGCCCGATCCCAGGGCGCCCAGCAGCACGGCGAGGGCGAAGACGTACGCCACCTCCCGCTCGCCCTCCACGGGATCGGCGCGCAGGGGTGCGGCCTGCTCCACCGGCCAGCCGGTCAGCCGCCAGGTCCCCGACACCTCGCGTACCGCGATCCCGGCCGCGCCGCCCGCCGCCACCACCACGTGCCCGCCCGGCCGGGGCTGCACGACGAGCCCTCGTGCCCGCACCGACGCCCGGTCCGCGGCCGGATACGTCCTCACCAGGACGTCCACCCGTCCTTGCGGGAGTGTCCACGAAGGGTGCCAGGTCACGCCGCCGTCGTCCGACTGCTCGACGGCCGGCCGCCCCGGCACGACGCGATAGCACCGCCGCGCCTGGTACGGCACGCATGCGGCGCTCAGGGCCTCGGCGGGGCGTGTCCGCCAGGGTTGGACGGCCGGGCCGCCTCCCGGGGCGGCCACGGCCTCCGGCCGCCAGGTGCGCCCGCCGTCCGCGGACACCAGGCCCTGAACCTCGCCGTCGGCCAGGACGAGGTCGGTGAGCACCACGACGCGCTCGCCCTCGACGCGCACGGCGACGGCCGCTGAGGGAGCCGACTGGGCGGCTGTGGCCGTCACGGCGACCACGGCCAGCGGCACGCCCGCCACCACCCGCCACCGTTCCGCCGTGGCACGTGGTCGTTCCGCCGCTGTCCGCAACAGCGCCGTTGCGGGCCGCCACAGCGTTGCGGGCCGCCACCGCGCCGTTGCGGTACGCCGCCGTCCTGTCGTGAGGTGCGGCCGTGGGCCGCGGCCGAGGGTCCGGTGGCGGATCCACCAGGCGAGGACGAGCGCGGGAAGGGCCAGGAGGTCCGTGGGATCGGCCAGGACGCGCGACGGGCCGGCCACCAGGGTCCAGAGGTGGGAGGCCGTCTGCGCGCCCGTCTCCGTCGTTTTGACGAGCGTGAAGAGGGCGCCGGTCGCCAGGGTGGCGACCAGGTCGGCCCGTCCGGCGAGGAGCAGGGCCACGAGCGGCGGGGCGACGACGAGCCCGGCGACGTCACTCAGCTTGCCGGTGACAACACCGGGATGCGTGTGTTTGAGCAGGTGGTCGTTGAGCAGCAGGACGACCGTCGCGACCACGGTCACGGGGTGAGATGACCACGCGAGCCTCATACCTGGACGGATGGCCGGGGAGGGGCCGTGGTTCGGGCCGCGACATGACCTGAGTCACATCCGTGACCGGACCGAGCCCCGGCACGCGAAAGGCCGGGGTCCGCTGGAAGCGAACCCCGGCCTGTCTCGCTGCTACAGGTCAGATGGAACGGACCTGAGAGGCCTGCGGCCCCTTCTGGCCCTGCGTGATCTCGAACTCGACCCGCTGGCCGTCTTCAAGGCTGCGGTAGCCGTTGCCGACGATCTCGGAGAAGTGCACGAACACGTCCGGCGCACCGCCGTCCGGGGCGATGAAGCCGAAGCCCTTCTCGGCGTTGAACCACTTGACGGTTCCCTGAGCCATAAAAGCTCTCCCTCAGGATGTGAATCTATGGGACCCGCACCTCGCGAGTCCCGGTGTGTCGTACAGCAAGCACCCGGGGTGGCTCAGACAATGTCATGCTGGTTTTCACTACGGGATCAGCTAATACAACGCCATCACATCTAACACCATTCTGGCGCGTTGGTGTTCCCGTCGGCGGGAAGATTTCTGGCCGGCCGCATGACCAGGCAAACTGGAACGTGTTATGCAGAGCCTTCGCCCGCCCCGCCTGGTGGCCACTGACCTCGACGGAACCGCCCTGCGCACCGACGGAACCGTCTCTCCCCGCACGGCCGCGGCGTTCGCCAAGGTCGAGGAGGCGGGATCCATGCTCGTCTTCGTGACCGGCCGCCCGCCGCGCTGGATGAGCGGTGTGGCCGACGCCACCCGGCACAGGGGTTTGGCCATCTGTGCTAACGGAGCGTTGATCTACGATCTACATACCGAAAGGATAGTCGAATCGCGGCTTATCGCCCCTGACGTCCTGTCAGAAGTCGTCGCTCAGCTAAGAGCGAACGTCCCCGACCTCGCTTTTTCGGTCGAGTATGAGGGGGGATTTGCGCATGAGTCCGATTTCCCCCTCGGGGGCTGGGACAGCAGGGCCGTGGGCGGGCTGCGCGTCGGCGCGGGCACGCTGACCTCGCGGCCCTGCGCCAAGCTGCTCGCCCTGCACCCCGAGATGGACCCCGACAGCCTGCACGCCACCGTGCACGACCTCGTCGGCCATCTCGTGACCGCCACCCACTCCAGCGGCAGAGGGCTGATCGAGATGAGCGCGCACGGCGTCACCAAGGCCACGGCCCTCGCCGTGCTGGCCGAGCGGAACCAGATCAAGCCCTCACACGTGGTGGCGTTCGGGGACATGCCCAACGACCTGCCCATGCTGAGTTGGGCTGGAACGTCGTACGCGGTCGCGAACGCCCACCCCGACGTGCTGGCCGCCGTCGATCACGTGACTGCGGCCAACAACGACGACGGGGTCGCCCGGGTGCTGGAGGAGCTCTTCGGCTGACCCGCCCTACAGGTAGGGGCCCGAGCCGCCCGGCGGGCGGTGCTGGTCGTCACCGTGCGGCACGCCGGGAAGCGCCCTGCGCATCTGTTCCAGCTGGGCCCGGGCCGCCATCTGCTGCGCGAACAACGTGGTCTGGATGCCGTGGAACAGCCCTTCGAGCCAGCCGACGAGCTGGGCGTGGGCAATGCGGAGCTCGGCGTCGCTCGGCGGCGCGCCGTTGTCGTCGGTGAACGGCAGCGACAGCCGCTCAAGCTCGTCGACCAACTCGGGCGCCAGGCCGTCCTCAAGCTCCTTGATGGAGGACTCGTGGATCTCCTTCAGCCGCTTGCGGCTGGCCTCGTCGAGGGGAGCCGCACGGACCTCCTCCAGAAGCTGCCTGATCATGCTGCCGATGCGCATCACCTTGGCGGGCTGCTCGACCAGGTTGGTGACCGACCGCTCATCGTCGCCGCTGTCGCCCTTGCCCTGGAAGTCAGGGCCCACCACCACGATGTGGGAGGTGTTGTTGTCCTCAGCATTCATATGTCTCACCGTACTAGCAGGATCTTGCCGATGTGGTCGCCGGAATCCAGCATCCGGTGCGCGTCCGCGGCCTCGGCCATCGGCACCTCCGCGTACACCACCGGACGGATCGCGCCCGCGCTGACCAGGGGCCACACGTTGTCCACGACGCTGCGCACGATCGCGCCCTTCTCGTCGGCCGGACGCGCGCGCAGCGTGGTGCCGTGGACGGACGCGCGCTTGGCCAGCAACGCCCCCAGGTCGAGCTCCGCCTTCGCGCCGCCCTGCAGGCCGATGATCACCAGCCGGCCACCGGTGTTGAGCGCGCGGATGTTCGCCGCGAGGTATCCGGCACCGATGATGTCGAGGATGACGTCGGCCCGAAGCCGGTCCGCGAAGTCCTCCTCACGGTAGTTGACGACCTCGTCCGCGCCCAACTCGATCAGCCGTCGGGCCTTCTCCGCCAACCCGACGGTCGTCACCACCCGCGAGCCGAGCGCCTTGGCGAGCTGGACCGCGAACGTGCCGATGCCGCTCGCCCCGCCGTGCACCAGCAGCGTCTCGCCCCGGCGCAGCCGCGCCAGCATGAACACGTTGGACCACACCGTGCACGCCACCTCGGGCAGCGCCGCCGCCCGCACCAGGGAGACGCCGTCGGGCACCGGCATCAGCTGCTGCCACGGCACGGCCACCCGCTCGGCGTAGCCGCCGCCCGCCAGCAGGGCGCACACCCGGTCGCCCGGCTCGAACCCCTCGACGCCGTCGCCGACCTCCGCCACCACGCCGGAGACCTCCAGGCCGGGGTACGCCGGCGCGCCGGGCGGTGGGTCGTACCGGCCGCGCCGCTGGTGGACGTCTGCCCGGTTCACCCCGGCCGCGGCCACCTCGACGACGACCTCGCCCTGCTCGGGACGCGGATCCGGCACCTCACGCCACTCCAGCGCCTCGGGGCCGCCGGGGGAGGTGATGTCGATCGCTCGCATGCAACCACGGTAGCTGGGCAAAGAAGTTGTGGGTTGACTGCGTTCAAGAGAACACATGCCGTTACCCTGCAAGATATTTGCTGCCCCTTTAGACCCACCCGAGGGGGAACACGGTGGCACGACAGGATCGCGAAGAATCGCTCGAGGAGCAGCTGGCCTGGCTTGACGCGATCAAGGAGACCGAAGGCGCTCCGCTGAAGGTCGGCTCACCGGCGGCCGCGACCGCGGACGAGCCGGTCTCCTCGCCGTACCCCGAGGACCCCTGGGCGTCGGTCGCGGCCCTGCAGGGTGACACGCCGACCCCGCCGCTGTTCCGCGCCGCCGTCGACTCCGTGTACGGCCCGCACGCCGCCGAGGAACTGCCCCCCGGGGAGAGCGAGGCCGCCGAGTGGCTGGGGACGGCCACCAAGGAGGACCCGGCCCTGGCGGCGCCCGCCGGTCCTGGCCCGGACGAGGCGCGAGAGGCCGGCGACCCGTTCCTCACGCCGCTCAAGCCGCTGCCCCGGCCCGGCGACACCGACCCGTACGCGCTGTCGTCCTTCTCCGGGGCCGAGACGCTCTCCGGCGACGAGACGATGCCGCGGCTCGACCGGCCGGGAGAGGACGCGGCCTGGCCCGAGCCGCCGGGATGGCCGGCGTCCCCGTCGGCCCTCGACGACCCACGCCCCGCCGGCGAGCCGCTGCCCGGCCGCCCCGACGAGCGCCCCGCCGACGAGCCGGGGCGCACAGCGTTCGGGGAGCGCGGCGATGACGAGGCCGGGCGTACGGCATTCGGCGGGCGCCACGGTGACGAGCCGGAGCGTACGGCGTTCGGCAGGGGCGGCGATGACGAGCCGGGGCGCACCGCGTTCGAGGGGCGTGCCGGGGACGAGCCTGCGCACGACCCCTTCGCGCTGCGCCTGAACGACGAGCCGGCGTGGGGCGCCGGTGCGCGGCGGCTGGACGAGGAGCCGCGGGGCCGTGCGGCCGACGTGTCGCAGCCCGTCGGTGACGGCACGACCGGTCCGGGGTTCGGTGACACGGTGCCCGCCGGTTCGACCGGTCCCGGGTTCGGTGAGACGCTGCCCGCCGGTTCGACCGGTCCGGGGTTCGGAGACACGCTGCCCGCGGGCCCGACCGGTCCCGGTTCCACCGGCACGCTGCCCGCGGGCCCGACCGGTTCCGGAGCCGCCGGCCCGCGCCCGGCCTCCCCGGAGTCGACCGGCTCAGGGGCCGCCGCCCAGGGAGCCGCCGACGCGCGGCCCGCGGCCCCGGTCGAGCGGCCGGAGGCGCCCGCGCGCGAGCGGCCGCGGCGGCCCGCGCCGGTGCCCATGTTCGGCACCTCGCCCCGCCCGCCCGCCACCGGCGGGCCCACCGCCGACAGCCTCGACCCCGACACGCTGCTGCGCGGCCGCCGCAACGCCCCCTCCAAGGGTTGGCGCCGGCTGGTCTACAAGGCGTCCGGCGGCTGGATCAAGCCCGGCGAGCCGCCGGAGGTGCGCCGCCGCCGCGAGCTGATCGCCCGTGCCCGCACCCCCGTCGCGACCGGTCACCACCGCGTGGCCGTCCTCAGCCTCAAGGGCGGCGTCGGCAAGACCACGACCACGGTCGGCCTCGGCGCGACCCTGGCCCAGATGCGCGGTGACCGGGTCATCGCGATCGACGCCAACCCCGACCGGGGCACCCTGTCCGACAAGCTGCACCTGGAGACCTCGGCGACCGTCCGTGACCTGCTGAACGAGCGTGACCAGGTCAAGAGATACGTCGACATCAGGGCGTTCACCTCGCAGGCGCCGTCACGGCTGGAGGTGCTCGCCTCCGACCGCGACCCGTCGGTGTCGGAGGCGTTCAGCGGCGCCGACTACCAGGCCGTGTCCCAGGTGCTGGAGAACTTCTACTCCATCTGCATCACCGACTGCGGCACCGGCCTGCTCCACTCCGCCATGGGCGGGGTGCTCGGCCTGGCCGACCAGCTCGTGCTGGTCAGCTCCCCGTCGGTGGACGGCGCGCGGGCCGCCTCGGCGACGCTCGACTGGCTGGAGGCCCACCACTACGGCCACCTCGTCAAGGACGCGACCGTGGTGCTGTGCAGCGTCCGGCCGCGCTCGAAGTCGGCGGTGGACATCGGCAAGCTGGAGGCCCACTTCGCGGCCAGGTGCCGGGCGGTGGTGCGGGTGCCGTACGACCCGCATCTGGAGGAGGGCGCCGAGATCGACCTCGACCGGCTGCAGGAGGCCACCAGGGACGCCTATCTGCAGCTGGCCGCCTCGGTCGGCGACGGTTTCGCGGGCGCCCCGGACGGCTACGCGGGCAGCGCGGCCGGTGGCTTCGCCGGAGGCCGCGAGCGGGAGTGAGCGGAGGGTGTGGGATTCGAACCCACGAGGCCATCGCTGACCTGGCCGCTTTCAAGGCGGCTGCACTCGTCCACTATGCGAACCCTCCAGTGCGCACACCACCATAGCGGCTGCGGTGGCGCGGGGGTACGCCGAAGCGGTGAGCCGGGCCCATGACGGGCAGGACGGCCGGCGCGCGGATGCGTATCTCCGCGGCGCACCGGTGTCCCTGGCGTCGCCGGTCGTCACGCGCTGAGCTGGGCGAGCAGCCAGCGCGGCCCGGCCGTGGTGGCGCCCAGCTCGGTGACGCGCTGCTTGAGGCCCCGGTCGGCGGTGACCACCAGCACCCGCTCCCACGGCCTGGCCCGCCGGACGACCTCGGTGATCGCGTCGTCGCCGCTCCCCGTCGCGGCCACCACCTGGATGCCGGGCACGTCGGCCACCTGCCGGGCGGCGCCCTCCACGACGGCGACGATCCGCGGATACCACTGGGCGAGCACCGGGTGCTCCAGCCGCAGCCCCGCCACGTCGCGCAGCAGCCGGGCGGCGGCCGCCTCCCGGTCGTGCCACCAGCCGTGCTCGGCGCGGGCGCCGACGATGTTGGCCACGTCCAGCACCAGCGTCTCGGGGGCGAGCTGCGGCTCGATCGTGCCCCACGTCTCGGCGAACCCCGGGTGCAGCAGCATCCCGGTCACCTCCGGCAGCGGCAGCCAGCGCAGCTCGTCGCTCTCGCCGTTGGCGGGGGCGACGGCCAGCAGGGCGGGCGCTTCGGCGATCACCGTCTCGAACGTCCAGCCGCCGTGGTCGTCCACGTAGACGCCGCGGACGCGCAGCTCGTCGCCGGGCAGCGCTGCCTCCTCGTGCGCCTCGCGCAGCGCGGAGGCGACGGCGTCCTCGTGGCTGTCGCGCGCCCCGCCGCGCAACCCCCACGTGCCGCCGTGGTGGCTCCACTCGGCGCGTTTCTGCATCAGCACGTACGGGACGCCCGCATCGTCGTGGTGGACCACCAGCAGGCCGGAGGCCCCGTGGATGCCCCAGTGCCGGTGCCCGCGCCCGCACTCCGCCCAGCCGTCGCCGTCCTTCGCAGCCATGCCTTCGATTCTCGCAGCCTTTCCGCCGGCGGGCCGGTCAGAGCTCGAAGACCAGGCGGGCCGTCACCTCGCTGGACAGGATCTCCTCGAACGACTGGTTGATCTCCTCCAGCTTGCGCGTCTCGTAGCTGACCCTGGTGCGGCCGGCGGCGTGCAGCTGGAAGACCTCGGCCAGGTCGGCGCGGGTGCCGACGATGGAGCCGATGACGGAGATGCCGCCCAGCACGGTCTCGAAGACGGGCAGGCGCATCGCGTTGTCCTTGGGCAGGGAGACCAGCACCAGCCGGCCGCCGCGCCGCAGCGAGGCGTGGGCCTGTTCCAGGACGCGCGGGCTGGCCGCGA
This sequence comes from Nonomuraea indica, assembly GCF_002850745.1. Classification (GTDB taxonomy): domain Bacteria; phylum Actinomycetota; class Actinomycetes; order Streptosporangiales; family Streptosporangiaceae; genus Nonomuraea; species Nonomuraea indica. Next base: position 42,994 of record NZ_KZ559472.1, on the reverse strand, counting down.
GGACGATCGCCACGTCGGCCCCGCCGAGGGCCTGGATCTCGGCGACCGGGTCGCCGGTGGCGGCGTTGACGGTGTGGGCGGCGCCCAGGTCGCGGGCGAGCCGCAACTTGTCCTCGGTGATGTCGACGGCGACGGTCTCGGCGCCGAAGATCTGCGCGTACTGCTGGGCCAGGTGCCCGAGCCCGCCGATCCCGAAGATCGCGGCGCGCTCGGCGGGCCGCACGCCGGAGACCTTGACGGCCTTGTACGTGGTCACCCCGGCGCAGGTCAGGGGCGCGGCCTCGGCGGGCGTGATGCCCTCCGGCACGGGCACCACGTAGGCGGCGTGGGCCACGGCGTACTCGGCGTGGCCGCCGTCGAGCGCGTAGCCGGTGTTGAGCTGCGCCTCGCAGAGCGTCTCGCGGCCGCTGACGCAGTAGGAGCAGGTGCCGCAGGCGTAGCCGAGCCACGGGATGGCCACCCGCTCGCCGACCGTGCGGCCGGTCACCGCGGAGCCCACCTTCTCGACGATGCCGACGCCCTCATGGCCGGGCGTGAACGGCGGCGCCGGCTTGACCGGCCAGTCGCCGCGGGCGGCGTGGATGTCGGTGTGGCACAGGCCGCTGGCTTCGATGCGGACGAGAACCTGGTCGGGGCCCGGCTCGGGCACGGGCAGGTCCTGGATCTCGAGGGGCTTGTCGAACGCGGTCACGACGGCTGCGCGCATGTCTTCCACTCTCCTTCGGGTTCGTCACCGAGTCTCGCGGCGGCGAACCGGGCGGAGCAGGGCCGAAGGTCCCGGCTGCGGCGGTCGTCCGTCATGCGCCGGCCGGTCGGGCTGTCCCGGGCGACCGGGCCGGTCGGGCCATTGACGTCGCGTCCGGGCTGATGCGAGGCTTCCTGCAACCGGTTGCAGCAGTGTCCGGAACCATCCGTGTCCGTCAACGACCAGGAGACATCACCGTGCCCGTGGGCCCTGCCTACCACCCCGGCGAGAACGGCGTCGCGGCCGCCCCGCCCGCGATCGGCCCCGCCTTCGTCCAGCGCCATCTCGTGCGAGGGCTGTCCCGCGGGGCGGTGCGGGGATGACCTCCTACCGCAACCCGGTGCTCAACGCCGACTGGTCCGACCCCGACGTGATCCGCGTGGGGGACGACTTCTACCTGACCGTGTCCACCTTCACCAAGGTCCCCGGCCTGCCGATCCTGCACTCCCGCGACCTCGTCAACTGGACGATCATCGGCCATGCCGTGACCACGGGGTACGACGACGTGCGGCCCGGCTGCGGCGTGTGGGCGCCGTCGCTGCGCCACCACGACGGCCGGTTCTGGATCTTCTACGGCGACCCGGACGTGGGCATCTGCGTGGTCAGCGCCACCGACCCGCGCGGCCCGTGGACCTCGCCGCACGTCGTCAAGCCCGGCCGCGGCCTCATCGACCCGTGCCCGCTGTGGGACGACGACGGTCAGGCGTACCTGGTGCACGCCTGGGCCAAAAGCCGCGCCGGGGTGAACAACCGGCTCACCCTGCACCGCATGTCACCCGACGCGCGCCAGGTCCTCGACGACGGCACGCTCATCGTGGACGCCGACCTGCTGCCCGGCTACCGCACGCTGGAGGGGCCGAAACTCTACAAGCACGACGGCCACTACTGGATCTTCGCCCCGGCGGGCGGCGTGGAGTTCGGCTGGCAGTCGGTCTTCAGGTCCCGCTCGATCTTCGGTCCGTACGAGGACCGCATCGTGCTGGAGCAGGGCGGCACCGACGTCAACGGCCCGCACCAGGGCGGCTGGGTGGACACGCCGTCCGGCGAGCACTGGTTCATGCACTTCCAGGACCGCGGCCCGTACGGGCGGGTCGTCCACCTGCAGCCGATGACGTGGGAGGACGGCTGGCCGGTCATGGGCGACAGGGGCGAACCGGTGCCGGGCGGGCCCGTGCCGGTGCCCGGCGGCGCGCCGGCCGCGCCGGCGGCCTCCGACGACTTCGACGGGCCGGCGCTCGGGCCGCAGTGGAGCTGGCAGGCCCGTCCGGACCCCGCCTGGTGGGCGCTGGACGGCGGCCGGCTCCGCCTCGCGTGCGTGCCCGGCCCCGCCGACCTGCGCGAACGCCCGGCGGTCCTCGGCCAGCGACTGCCCGGCGACCCCTGCGTGGTCACCACGCGGGTCACCCTGCACGGCACCGGCCGGGCCGGGCTGACCGTGCTCGGGCACACCTGCGCCGACGTGGCCGTGGAGGCCACGCCGGACGGGCCGGTCGTGGTGTGCGGGGACGCGCCGCCCGTGCCCGTCGGCGAGGGAGCATCGGTCACCCTCGGCGCGCGGATCGGCGCGGGCGCCGTCGTCACGTTCCTCGTCGACACCGGCGACGGCCCGCGTGAGATCGGCGAGCCGTTCCAGGCCACCCCCGGCCGGTGGGTGGGCGCGGTGCTCGGCGTGTACGCCGCCGCCCTCGGGGACGCGCCGGCGGGCCACGCGGACTTCGAGTTCTTCGCGGTGGACGCCGACCAGGACCGCTGACGGCAGGAAGACCACCCCAATCCGACGGACGCCCAGGCGGCCAGGCGCGCCCCACGGCACACCTGTGCCGCCGGCGGCCCCTTCCACGGCCGCCGAGGGCACCGGGGCGTCAGGGCAGCGCGGCCGGCAGCCCGAACAGCGCCACATGCTCCGCCCCGACGAAGGACGTCACCTCGCAGACCAGCTCACCGCGCATCGTCAGCACGTTGACCGACCAGCTCACGTGGGCGCCGGCCGCCTCGTCCCAGAGGTAGCAGGCCACGGCGGGCTGGCCGTTCGCCCGCACCGGCAGGTGCCGCCACGAGCCGCACGTCGTCAGCGGCACCCGGGTGGCGAAGTCCGTCACCGGCCCGATGCCGTGGTACCAGTGCGGCAGCGGCGGCATCGACCAGGTGACGTCCTCGGTCAGCAGCGCCACGAGCGCGTCGGCGTCGCCACGCTCGAGCGCGGTCGCGAACCCCGTGACGACCTCACGCAGCCGGGCGTCACCCAGCTCGCGCAACGCCCGCTGCTGACTGCGGGACGGCACCCGTTCGGCGACGAGCCTCCGCGCCCGCGCCAGCGCGGAGTTGACGGACGCGGTGGAGGTGTCCATCATCACGGCGATCTCGGCGGCGGCGAACCCGAGCACCTCGAACAGCAGCAAGGCCGCCCGCTGGTTGCCCGGCAGGTGCTGCAACGCGGCGACGAAGGCCAGCTCGACCGCCTCCCGCTGCTCGTATCGCGCCTCCGGCGCCGCCGGGCCGGAACCGAGCCCGGCGTCGTCGTACGGCCCGAGCCACGACACCTCGGCGAGCGGCGCGTCACCCACGACGGCCCGCTCGCTCGACGGCCCGAGATCCACGGGCAGCGCCCGCCGGCCCCGGGCCTCGACGAGGTCGAGGCAGGTGCGCGTGGCCACGGTGTAGAGCCACGACCGCAGCGACCCGCGCTCCGCGAACCTCCCGAGCCCGCGCCACGCCCGCAGCAGCGCCTCCTGCAACGCGTCGTCGGCGTCGTGGGAGGAGCCCAGCATGCGGTAGCAGTGCGCGTGCAACTCGCGCCGCAGCGGATCCACCAGCCGCCCGAACGCCGCCCCGTCCCCTTCGCGGGCCAACGCCAGGTCGCTGCCCTCACCCGGGCCGGTCACCGCCCGTACGGACGTCGAAACAGTCACACCCCCGATCCTGCCCCACACCACCGACAGAAAGCCGCCCCCACGGGCCGCCGCGGACCGGCCCACGCCCGCGCCGTCACCCGTCCCCGGAGCGGCAGACGCCCGCGACCTCATCCGTCCCCGGAGCGGCACGCGTCCGCCATGCGGCCGCAGAGGACGGGGAGCCTCGTGGCCGCGTCCAGCACCACGCGATCGCCCAGCGGCGTGTCGAGCCTGACGACGTCGTGGCCGGACAGGCCGACTCCCAGGCATATGCCGTTGCCGCCGCCGGCGGAGAAGCGGAGCCCCAGGACCACCACGTCGGGATGCTCGCCCACCAGCACGCGCGGCCGGCCGCCGCAGGAGCCGTAGCCGTAGCGCACGAGCAGCGTGCGGTCGTCGATCACCGTGAAGTCCGAGACGCCCGAGCCGGGATGGTCGCCGACGGCGTCCGCGACGGTGCCGAGCTTCTCCCGGTCGACCGCGACGTGATCGATCGGACCGGGCAGGTTCGAGAAGTACAGCCGCCAGGCCGGCACCTCCGCCATGCCGCGCACGGTCCTGAGCCGCATCGTCGTGAAGGCGGCTCCGGTCAGGTGGTACGCCTCGTCGTCGGGGAAGGTGTAATTCTCGGGCCAGGGCGACAGTTCGCGCAGCGCCTCCCGCGCCCCGATCACCGGGACCCGCATCGTGGACCCGTCGTCCCAGCGGACCTGCGCTTCGGCCGGCGCAGCGGGGAGCGGGCCGGCCACGACCCAGCCGTACTCGTCATCCTGCCGGATCTGCGCGAGCACCTCCGGCGGCATCGCGCTCAGTTCCTCGACCGGGACGAACCCCTTGCTCCAGATCTCCGCGGCGCCGCTGGTGCGCCAGGTGAGAGCGGCCTGCGCGGACTGCCTGGCGAACACGAGCGGCCAGACCACGAAACGGTCGCCGCCGAGGACGAGCGTCACCGCCAGAAGTGTCACGATGAGGCGCACCATGACGCGATCTTGTCAGGGAGCCGGCGATCCCGGGACGATGTCGGCGAATCAGGTGGTCCAGGGCCCGGTGGCCCGGGACCGTACGTGCCGGGCGGTCAGGAGGCAGCGGGTGGCGCTGAAGACCTGTACGGCCCACAAGGCCAGCGTGACCACCCCGGCCACCGTGGCGGGCGGGAAGCCCGGGAGGGCGTCCGTGTCCCGGGAGAGGGCGAGGGACATGAGCCCGGTCGCAGGCAGCAACATCAACACCACCACCCCCAGCGACCTGGTCACCGCCTGCTGCCTGCGGATCCACCGGGCGCCCCGGCCGAGCGCGAGCACCGCCAGCCCGCCGTACAGGGCCGTGAGGAGCTGGATGACGTCCAGGGCCCGGGAGAGCGTCGCGGACGAGGCCGGCTGCCCGGTCCAGGCGCTCCGGTCCACCGGGTAGAAGCGCCAGATCGCCGACCACATGAGGACCGTGACCGGTATGCCGACAAACAGGAGCAGGCCGAGCCGCCGCCCGGCCGTGATCGCCAGTTCGGCCTGGTAGCCGGGGGCGACCTGGTCCAGGGAGCCGAACTCGGCCACCGCCAGCCGTTCGGCCTCGGCACGGTCGAGCCCGCCCGCCTCCAGGGCGTCGGCGGCGTCCACCAGGCCGTCGCGCGCCTCGACGACCAGGTCGCGCTTGGCGCCGCGCGGACCGGTCAGGGCGCGGTCCAGCTCGCCGACGTAGTCGTCGATCCGCATGGCCCTCAGTGTAGGAAGCGGCGTCCCGCCGCGGATCCGGGAGTTCCCTGATCCACGGCGCCGCCGACCCCTATGCCGGGACGCGCCGCGCGAGCCTGACCCCGCGCCGGACGGGGTACCCGACCGCGGTGAGCGCGGCGAACAGCGGGGCCGGGTGCCCGAACACGACCTCGGCGAGCAGGTAGTCCAGCACGGGAGCCGTCAGCGTGAGCGCGACGGCCCACCGGGGCGGCGGGGGGACGTCGAGCCGTGCTCGCGCCCACGACGTGCGCTTCCACGGCTTCGCCACCGACAGCCAGGCCTGGAAGGCGATGGCGAGGGCCATCAGCAGCGTGGCGACGAGCAGGGCGGGGTCGGACTCGCGCCGGCCCTCGGCCAGGTCGGTCAGCCTCGGGCCGAGCAGCAGGATGGCCACGTGGAGCTGGGTCAGCGTGATGACGAACTTGATCAGCACCCACCAGTGCCGGAAGAAGCCCCACCTGGTCATCGCCGACAACATGATCCCGGTCAGGATCGACGTGTTGGCCAGGTGGAGCAGCACGTGGTTGTCGAGCAGTTCCGCCATCTCGTAGGCGCCGCGGTCGCCGGCGACCCAGCCGTGGAAGGTCAGGGCCAGCAGGGCCAGCGCCTGGCTCATCCAGCCCACGGAGGAGACGACGTGCAGCCAGACGACGAGATCGCGGGAGGACGGGGTCATCGGGAGGCCCAATAAGTAGGCTATCTACATGTAGATAGCCTACTTATTGGATGGCGTCAGTGAGCGACCGTCAGGCCGTACCGTCGGTCGTGCCGGGCAGCCGGGCCAGTTCGTCCCCGCTGAGCGTGAGGTCGGCCGCCGCGGCCGAGTCACGGACGGACTCGGGCCGGCTGGCGCCCGGGATCGGTACGATCACCGGCGAACGGGCGAGCAGCCAGGCCAGGCAGACGCGTTGCGGGCTCACCCCGCGTTCGGCGGCGACGGCGTGGAACGCCGTCCGGGGCGGGTCCGGCGCGGACGGGCCGTCGAGCGAGCTGCGCGAGATGCCGCCCAGCGGGCTCCACGGCAGGAACGCGAGGCCCAGCCGCCGGCACAGCTCGATCTCCGGGTCGCTGTCCCGGACCATCGGCGAGTAGCGGTTCTGCACCGAGACGAGCCCGTCACCGAGGATCTCGTACGCCTCGCTGATCTGCGCGGCGGTCACGTTGGACAGACCGGCCATGCGGATCTTGCCTTCGTCCAGGAGCGTGCGCAGCGCCCCGACGGACTCGGCCCACGGCACCGCGGGATCGGGCTTGTGGAGCTGGTAGAGGCCGATGGACTCCACGCCGAGCCGGGCGAGTGAGCCCTCGCAGGCGCGGCGGAGATGTCCGGGCGTGCCGTTCACGGTCCAGGAACCGTCGCCGGGCCGGCCCCGTCCGCCCTTGGTGGCGACCAGGACGTCGCCCGTGTCGCCGCCGCGGCCGGCCAGCGCCCGGGCGATCAGCTCCTCGTTGTGGCCGCGCTCGCCGGCGTGCCAGTGATAGGAGTCTGCGGTGTCGATCAGGGTCACCCCGGCGTCCAGGGCGGCGTGGATCGTGGCGACGGCCCGCGCCCGGTCGGGCCGGCCCTCGATGGACAGCGGCATGGCGCCCAGCCCGACCGCGCCGACCTCGACGGAGCCGATTCGACGAGTACGCATTCACATGTCCTTCCGCAGGCGGACCGCCGCGGCGATGGCCTCCGGCAGCCAGTGCGCGGTCGTGGAGAAACCGAACCCGAGCCGTTCGGCCCGGCCGTTGTCCATGGCGTAGTAGCGGTCGAAGGAGAACGGTGACGCCTGCCCTCCGTCGACCACCCGGTAGTCGGGCGTCCGCCCCGTCCCCGCCGCGACGAGGTCGCACAGCGCGGTCACGTCGAGCTCGCCGTGGGAGGAGGCGTTCACGGCGCCGGTGAACTCCGCGCCCGCCGCCCAGGCCAGCAGATCGGCGATCTCCAGGTCGTTCGTGAACGAGGTCGGGAACCGGTCCCGGTGGACGGCGACCGGCCGCCCGGCCAGAATCCGTTCGACGTAGTGCTCCAGCCGCCCGGTGAAGTCCCTGGCGGCCACACCGAGGACGTGCGCGCTGCGCACGGCGGCGAACGCGAACGGGCTGTCCCGGGCGAGCACCGCCTCGGCCTGCCGCTTGCCCTCGGCGTAGGAGGCGGCCTCGCCCAGGACGCCCGCCACACGCCGCGGGTCGGCCCACGGCAGGTCGGCCCGCACCGGCCAGGAGGCCGCGTCGATGGACTCCTCGGTGACCGGCGCCCCCGCGGCCTCGATCCCCGTCGAGGTGGCCGGGTCGTACACCTCGATGGTGGAGGTCATCACGTACCGCGCCGTACGGCCGCCGAACACCCGGCGGGCGATCGTGGCGTGGTGCGGCGTGTAGCAGACCTGGTCGATCACCACGTCGAACGCGCGGCCCGCCAGCGCGGCGGCGAGTGCCGCCTCGTCGCCGCGGTCGGCGACGAGCCGTGTGACCCCCGCAGGCGGCGGTCCCGAACCGCGGTTGACGACCGTGACCCGGGCACCCGAGTCGCGCAGCAGTTCGACCAGGCGGAGCCCGAAGTAACGGTTGCCGCCGATGACGCAGATGTCCTTCACGGCAACGAGCCTGCCCGGCTACCGTCATCAGCAGAAGTGCTGACTTGCTAAGCGGGATGTTAGGAAAACTGTTGATCGACGTCAGGCGGCTGCGCATCCTGCGCGAGGTGGCCGCGCACGGAAGCTTCAGCAAGGCGGCCGACGCGCTGCTGTTCACGCCGTCGGCGGTCTCCCAGCAGATCGCCGCCCTGGAGCGGTCGATCGGCGCCCCCGTCGTCGAGCGGAGCACCCGGGGGGTGTTGCTCACCGAGCCCGGCCGGCTCCTCCTCGACGCGGCCGAGGCCGTCTTCGCCGAACTCCACCACGCCCAGGAGCGGATCGACCGGATCACGGCGGGTCGCAGCAGGCTGACGATCGCCACGTTCGGCAGCGGCGGACGTCACATCCTGCCCCGCGCGCTCGCCCCGTTCGCCGCCGAACACCCCGAGGTGGAGATCAACGTCCTCGAACGGGAACCGGAGGCCGGCCTCCCGCTGGTCCGCACCGGTCAGGCGGACCTGGCCATCGCCTACCACTTCGACGGCCCGCTGCCTCTCCCGCCCGGCGAGAGGTCCGGCATCACGTGGACGCCGTTGATGGACGACCCCATGTCGGTCGTCCTGCCCAGGCGGCACCGGCTGGCCGACCGCCCCGCCCTCGACCTGGCCGACCTGGCCGGCGAGCGCTGGGTGCTCGGCTGCACGAAGACCGAGGACTACCTGCGGCGCTACGCCGCCCGCGCCGGATTCGAGCCGGTGTTCGCGGGCCAGACGAGCGACTACTTCTTCGCCCAGGCGCTCGTCGCCGCCGGCGTCAGCGTGTCGCTGATCCCCCGGGTCGCCCTGGACCCGACGACCACCGGCGTCGCCGTCATACCGCTGCACCCGCCGCGCCCCACCCGCTACATCGGCATCGCCACCGCGAACCGGCGTCACCCGCAGCCTCTCGTCGACGCCCTGGTCGACGCCCTCCTCGCGACGACGGCCGCCGCCGAGGGGTGACATCGACGGAGGGAACCCGGCCAGGTGACCGGCGTCGGCCGGGAGCGCCGGGCCGTCAGCGGCCGTCCGGCCCTCGACGAGGCGCGGAGTCGGGCCCTCCGTGGGACGCGGGTTCCGGCCCTCCCCGGGGCGCGCCGTCCGGGCCGGCCAGCGCGCCGTGCACGATGGCATGGGCGACGCCGCGGACGACCTCCCTGGTGATGCTTCCCGGCGGGGCGGTGACCAGCGTGAACAGCGCACCGCCGTAGAGGGCGATCAGGGCGGGGATCGCCTCCGCGGGAGTGGGGAAACCGAGCTGGGCGTGCTGCCCGGCGGTGAACCGCGTCGAGGCGTCCTGCAGGCCGGCGAGAGCGGCGGCCAGCGCCGGCCGCCGTACGGCCTCCATCTGGAGCTCGAAGATCGCCAGGTAGCGGTTGCGGAAAGCGGTTGCCGCGCCGAACAGTGATTCGGCCAGCAGGTCGACGAGCTGCCGGCCGAAGGCCGCCGGCTCGCCGGCGATCTGCCCGGTGGAGTGCTCAGGAGCGCCGGCGCCCTGTCCTGCGGAGTGCGGCGGAGGGGCGGCGGCGCGGTCCGCGGCGGGCTCGTGGCCCTGGGCGGCCCGTTCCGTGTCGGCGCGATGCAGCTCGACGATGCGCTCCGCGGCGGCCACCAGCAGCGCCTCCCGGCTGCGGAAGTAGTTGGAGGCCGTCCCCTGTGGGAGCCCGGCGGTCTTCTCGACCGCACGGTGGGTCACGCCGTGCACTCCGGAGGCCGCGAGCAGATCTATGGCGGCATCGGCCAGGGCCCGGCGACGGCCTGGGTTGGTGGGTGGCACGCGACCATGGTAAGACAGTTTCCGTAGTAGAACGATCGTAGTGGTACGTGGGATCGAGGAGCGCCATGCGGGTCGCAGTGGTAGGTGCCGGCTTGGGCGGGGTGTCGGCCGCGGTCGGGCTGCACCGCCGGGGTCACGAGGTGACGCTGTACGAACGCGGCGCCGAGCTCCGGGAGGCAGGCACCGCCGTCGTCGTCATGCCCAACGGCGCACGTGCCCTGCGCGAGCTGGGGCTGGGCGACTGCATCAGCGGCACGGCCATGCCCGCCGTCACCGGCGGGCTCCGGGACTGGCGCGGACGGCCGCTGCTGGTCACCGACGCCGTCCAGGCGCAGGCGCAGATCGGCACGGCGGTGACCGTGAGCCGGGCCGAGCTGCACCGGGCGCTGCGTGCCCCGCTGCCCGCCGAGCTGGTGCACACCGCGACGCCCGTTCAGCGGCTGGAGCCAGACGACACCGGGGTGACAGTGATCGGCGCCGACGGGCCGTCCACCCGGGCCGACGCCGTGGTCGTGGCCGACGGCATCGGCAGCAGGCTGCGCGCCCAGCTGTTCCCCCAGCACCCCGGGTTGCGGCGGGTCGGCCGCCTCGACCTGCGCGGCATGCTGCCCAAGCCCGCGGGCCTCGACGTGACCGAGCTGCTGGCCGGCATCATGGTCGACCGGCGCACCGGGGCGATGTTCGGCCTGTTCCCCGTCGACGAGACCGTTCTGTACTGGTTCACCGACTCCGCGCTGCACGGCGCGCCGCCCGCGGCCGAGGAGGCGCGCCGGGAGGTGCTGTCCGTGATGACCGACTGGCACCCCGCGGTCCGCACGCTGATCGAGGCCACCCCGCTCGCCGACATCTACGTCGACCCGATCGCCTGCCTGGCCGAGCCGCTGCCGTCGTTCGCGATCGGCCGGATCGCGCTGCTCGGCGACGCCGCGCACGCCATGACCCCCGATCTCGGCCAGGGCGCCAGCCAGGCGTTCGAGGACGCGGCCGCGCTGACCCGCCACCTGGCCGACGCCACCCCGGGCGATGTCGTGGAGCGGCTGCGCCGCTACGACGCCGAGCGCCGCCCCCGTACCAGCCGCCTGATGCTGGCCTCGTCCCGGCAGTCGCGGCTCATTTCGAAGACCGGCGCCGCCGCGTGGCTGCGCGACGCCCTGCTGCGCGCGATACCCAGCCGACTCGCCACCCGGCAACTCGCCGCCATGTGGCACGCCTGACGCGCTCCCCAGGACTCTCGCCCGTTCCGTCCGTACGTGCGCGGGCGCTTCGGAAGCTTCCGGACGTCTGCCCCGTGGAAGCCCTCGACCCGGACGGCAAAGGCCTCACCGGTCAGAAGTCACCTGCGCCGAGCACAGGGAGCGCGTGCTGCCAGAAGGCCCGCCATGGACACGGCGAGGATGTCGGCCACAGCGGTTAAGGTCACCGCCATGCACGCACCCCTGTACCCCTGGCTCGTCTGGCAGCCCGGTCCGACAAAACGGCCGGGACTGGGAGGAGGCCAACGTTCGGAATGCCCGCCGAACCGCCGGCGATCGTTTCAGATCAGGCGCTCCAGGAAGACCATGACGGTCATGACGGTGATGCCCGTCACGATCAGGTCGACGGACCACCGGAGATTACGGTTCTTGACGCTCGCCACCCGGGCGATCTCCAGGGCGCTGGTCGCCAGGTAGAGGTCGTAGTCCTTTGTGTCGGCGTTCATCTGCTCGATCAGACTCTCAGGCGTGGCCGCCTTGGCATAAGCGAGAATCCTGGGTCCGCCGCGGTCGGCGGAGAGCGGGCGGATGGTGATGAGGATGAGCGTCACCGCCGCCGACAGCAGGATCAGCGCCGCGATGACGCCGAAGCGCCCGAGGCCCGGGAACCGCGCCGGGCCGGTGAGGACGAGGGTGACGACCACGCCATAGGCGACACCCGCCCAGGACAGCAGGAGTCCTGCTCTTCGCTCGCTCGCGCTGACCAGTTCCGCGCGGGCCGCGGTGGTGGCGGCGTCGAGCCGGTCCCTGAGGAACGGGGACATGGGCGCGTGGGGCCGGCCGATGTCGTCTTCGGATGGGGCGTCGGATGCTGCTGGATCGTGGTTCATGGCGGGCAGGCTCTTTCCGCGGGGTCGTGGACGGGGTTGACGCCGGCAGGTGAGACGGCCGGCAGGTCGAGCGCCGATGGTCTGAACGGCGAAGATCTTCGGTTGTGCTCGTCGGCGAAGCGGACTGGGGGGTTGATGCCCGGACACGCGTGTCGGGAAGGTGTCGTTACCGGTTACGAACCCTCCCCGGGGCGGGTTTTTGCCGGCGGCGATGGCTCAGCACCGCCGCGATGGACACGGCCGCGGCCAGACCGCTCAGCAGGACGGCCGCGAGCGCGCCCAGGATGGCCGGTTCGTTGCCGAAGGCGAGGCCGATCGCGGCGAGTGCCGGTCCCGCGTTGCGTACGGCCGCGATCCCGCCCATGGTGGTGCGGCGCTCCCACGGTCCGGTGGCCAGCGCCGTGCCGAGAGCGAAGGCGATGACGGCGAACAGGAAGCCCGCGAGCAGGCTGCGTGAGCCGATCAGCGCGACGACGTCACGCCAGTTGCCGACGAGCATGCCCGCCAGCACGGCGAGGAACGTCACGTTCGACACCGCGGCGGCCACGGGATGCCACGACTGAGCGGCGGACGGCGCGTAGTGCCGGACGACCAGTCCGACGGCGAAGGGTACGAGCTGCAGGACCGCCACGGTGAGCACCAGCGTCGCGACGTCGAGCGAGACCTCGCCTCCCACGTCCGCCGCCTCGAGGATGACGTTCACCGTCGGACCGAAGGTGATGCTGCCGATGGCGGCCAGCAGCACCTGGACCGCCGCACCCGCGACCACGTCGCCGTTCTGGACCATGCCGAGTTTCGCTCCGAACGGCCCGCCGGGCGAGGACGCCGTCAGGAGCAGCGCGATGAACGCCGCCTCGGGCAGGGCGAACAGCGCGGCGATGCCCCAGGCGAGGAGCGGGACGACCACCAGGTTGGCCAGGAGGACCAGGACCAGCAGCGGGACGTTCGAGAGGACGGCGCGCAGGGACGGCAGCGTCGCTCCGAGGCCGGCGGTGAACATGGTGGCCGCGATGAAGATGACGGTGACGGCGTTGAACAGCGACTGCAGCGTGCCCATGTGAATCCCCGGTCGTCGTGCCAGAGGGTGTCGAGCGTCGGCCAGGCACAGTCCGGCCGGGCCGCGCTCAGCCTTCGAGGTCGCCGAGCCAGCGCAGCGCGGTCAGTCCTGGCATGAAGCAGTATTCGCCGCCGCGCGTGACGACGAACCGCGGCAGCGCGAGCAGGCGGCGCCGTACCGGACGCCGGGGAATGGTGAAGTCGCCGGAGCCGTCGGCGGAGCCGACGACGGGATCCCTGGCGTCGTCCGCGCCGAAGAAGACGCCGCTGTTCATCCATTCCGACTGGACGAACTCGAACTGCCGCCCCAGGTGCGCTCCGACGAAGGCGAACATCAGCCCACGGTCGGCGCCGTCGTCCTCCATGACGCCCTCGGGCAGCAGCGGGCCGTACGCGGTGCCCCGCCTGATCATCCTGTGCAGTCTCGCCACCCCCGCCACCGCCGCGTCCCGCGGGTTCCCCCGGCGGACGTGGCTGCCGCCCGGAGTGGCGAAGCCGGCCGGATCGTCCTCCTGGAACAGGAAGGTGTTGTTGCGGTACGGGTCGGCGCCCAGGTCGGGGTCGTCGTGCAGCGGGCAGAGCGCCAGCGGCGCGCCGCTGCGCCAGCGGCCCATGATCTTCGCTGACAGGAGTTCCTCGTCTTCGGGCCCCGAGGCGTTGTCCCTCAGGTAACGCCGGAACAGGGCGACACGCTGGTGGAGCTTGCGGAAGACCACGTAGGTGCCGTTGCGTCCGAGCAGCTCGGGCCGCAGGGTCTGGACGCCGCCGAGCTCGTCAGGGTAGCCGAGCACGAATTCGCCTGCCTTGAGCGGCGTCTCCAGCTTGTTGGACCCGGCGATGCCGCTGCCCTCGACGGCCGGGTGGCTGATGCCGTCGCGGAAGCCGAACGGTTCGGTCTCGGTGGGCAGCGCGTGGCAGTTCTGCCGCCAGATCGCCGTCACGCCGGGCAGGGCGTCGTAGGCCGGTCGGGCGCGCTCGACGGCGGCCTCCAGCCGCGTGCTGTCGGGTGCCAGCGCCACCAGCACCACATGGACGTCGGGTGTGCCGAGCGGGGGCTCCCAGTGGGCCGGACTGCTCTCGCCGACGTCGCCGAGCACGTTGGCCCGGGCGGCCATGCCCTGCCGGAACTCCCACGCGAAGGTGTCCAGCGACTCCTGCGGAACCCCCAGAGCCTTGAGCCCGTGGTAGGTGAGCGCGACGCTGACCCATGTCTCGCCGAGCGGGCTCACCGTGTCGGCGGCCGAGGTCACCACGGCGCTGACGCGGCGCATCAGCTCCCGCCCGTGGTGGCGGTCGTCGATCCGGAACAGGATGTACGTCGCGGCGTACGGCGTCGGCCGCGGGCTGAGGACCCCGCGCTGGATGTCGTCGAGCTCAAGCTTGACGAGGGTGTGCTCACTCACCGTGGTCCCGCCTCCTTGCTCGCTACTTCGCCGAGACGATGTTGTTCCAGAAGACGCGCAGGCTCTCGTCGACGCCGAACAGCGAGCTGAAGATCGTGGTGTCGGCGAAGATCACATCACCGGCCCGGTCGCCGCCGGGCGGCATCCACAGGAACATGTTGAACTCGGTGTTCCCGGCCTCGGTGAACGGGTGTGGCCTCGACATGTCGATCGGCTGCCTGCCCAGCACGTGGACGACGTCCGGGTCGTCGGTGGTCACGGCGTAGTGGGGCAGGTGCATGTGGAAGTTGAAGCTGGAGACCCCTTCCAGCCAGCCCTTGGTGTCCAGGTCGCGGGCGATGGACAGCGGAGCGCTCCTGTTCCCGTCCGTCACCGCCGGACGGAGCCCGTAGCGGTTCTCCACGGGCACCCCCAGACCTGCCATCAGTGATCGGGTGTACCTGCCGAAGCGTTGCTGGCGGGGCACCAGCGCGTCACCGTGGTGGCGATACTCCATGTCGCGCACCGCCATGTCGTCCGATGCGCCGACGTCGTGATGCGGCCCCAGGGCCAGGCAGGCGCCTTCGCGGGTGAGGAAGTCGCGCACCGCCTCGATCTCGCCGGGCGTGGCGTCCTGACCGGTGATCATGTGGTCCAGTCCCCACACGAACACGGTGTCGGTGTCGGCCAGCACCCTCTCGTCCAGGGGCGTGTGGAATCCGGCCTGGTCGACGCGCTGATACACCGGCACGGGGTGTCCGGTGGCCTCCTGGACGAACTGCTGGAAAGGCAGCCAGCCCCAGAAGAACAGTTCCAGCCCGCCCGCGATGCCCTGCTGGAAGCGCAGCGGATCGGACCATTTCGGGTCCTCGTACGCCGGCCAGGTCACGCGGCGCACCTCGGTCATCGTGGAGAACCGGTTGTCCAGTTGGGCCACGTCCATGCCCGCCTCGGCGGGATAGCTCCAGGCGACGTAGATGCTCAACCGCCGCCGGCCGGGCGTGTACGGGCGCGGCACGTGGTTCTGGTTGTAGGTGCGCGCCGTTCTGAAATCGCTCATCTCGTCCTCCGGATGGCGTCGGCGGGTGTCACTGCAGTTGGTCGAGCATCTCCGACAGGGAGCTCTTGATCCGGAGGGCCTTCTTGATCTCGTCCGCGGTGACGTACGGGTACTCGCCGTACTCGATGAAGCTCGGGCAGTGGTGCTCGCGGACGAACCTGATGAACGCCTCGGGGTTGGTCCTCCAGTCCTCGGGGAAACCTTCGAGGTTCTCGAAGGCCGTACTCACCCCCGCCTTGCTGAACAGGGCGATGGCGTCCTCGGTGTACTTGTCGAAATCGGTGTCGAAGATCCCCTGGTACATGAAGCGTGTGTCGTCGTCGAAGAGCACCCAGCGCAGGTAGTGCAGCTTGAGCGGCGCGAGGAGGTACGGATCGCCTTCCAGCGCCCTGGCGAGCGTGTAGCCGTACTCCCGCATGGCGTCCGCCCGGCCGGGCTTGACGCCCGCGATGATGGTGAAGCCGTAACACGCAGGGGTTCGCGGGTAGACGGGGCCGTACTTGCCCTGCTCCAGCTGGTCGGTCTCCTTCGGGATGACGACCGCCTGCGGCTTGATCTCCATGGCCGTCCCTCTCCATCGTCCTGGTCGAGGGGGGAGACTGAAGCGGCCTGACTCGGGCCATTGTCCCACGATGCGGCGCCGAGAGACAGCCCGTGCCCGGCCGCGGATCGCAGGACGTCAGCAGGGCGGCTCGTACGGAGATCCGTCCGCGTCCGGGCTCAGGTGGCAGAGGGCGACGTACGCGGCGCGACCCACGATCGCGGAGTACGTGGGAAACGAGAGGGGAATACGGGCGAGTTCCCGGACCGGCATGCGAGCCGCCATCGCCACGGCGGCCAGCTGGGTCGTCTCCACGGCCCGCTCGCCCACGACGTGGCAGCCGAGGATCCGCTGGGAGGCCCGGTCGACGACGAGCTTGCAGAATCCGGTGGTCCGGCCGTCGATGATGGGACGCGCGGCGGCATCGAGCCGGACGGTCGCCGCGATCACGTCGTGCTCCTGGCGAGCCTGCGTCTCGGTCAGGCCCACCCCGGCGTACTCGGGATCGGTGAAGCTGCCGACGGGGCTGATCTGGTCCCACAGCGGAAGTTCCGGGCCCCGTACCGCGTTCGTCGCCGCCACGAACCCGGACTGGGCCGCCTGCGGAACCAGCATGAGCCGGCCGGTGACGTCGCCTGCGGCGAAGACGTGCGGGACGGAGGTCCGCTGGTAGGCGTCGACGCGCACGAATCCGCGTTCGTCGGTCTCGACGCCGGCCGCGGGAAGGTCGAGTCCCGCCGTGTCAGCGGACCAGCCGATGGCCACGATGGCCAGGGCCGCCTCGGCGCTGTCAAGCGTGCCGTTCTGGATGAAACGCATGCGCACGCCGTCAGGCGCTTTCTCGAAGGACCGGACCGCGTCGAGCTCGTCCCGCACCACCATGCCGTGCTCACGGAACGCCGCCGTCACCGCCGCGGAGACGTCGGCGTCCTCCGACGGGAGGATGCGGGGCCCGGTCTGGAAGAGCTGGACGCGTGAGCCGAAGGCGGTGAAGACGGAGGCCACCTGCAGTCCCGTCGCGCCCCCGCCGATCACCAGCATGGACGGAGGGACCTCGCGCAGCGTCCAGGCATCGCTGTGGGTGTGGGTCAGCTCGGCCCCCGGCACGACGAGTGGCCGGCTGACGCCTCCCGTGCACAGGATGATCTTCGTGGCCTGGAGTCGCAGCCCACGACTGGTCTCGACCGTGTACGGATCGACGAACCGGGTCGTTCCGGCATGCTCATGGACCTGCACGCCGAGGCCGTCGATGCGGTCACGCAGAGCCGAGTGCGTCCGGATGTCGTGGACGACCTCGTCCACCCGGTCGAGAAGCCGCGGATAGTCCAGGCGGAACCCGTCCGCCGCGATGCCGTAGCGGTCGAGCTGGCGGGCCTCCCGCAACAGCCGGGCCGCGTGGGCGAGGGTGCGGACCGGCACGGGGCCGTCGTTGGCGGCCATTCCGCCGAACTCCTCGCGGGCCACCAGAGCGGTGCGAGCGCCGAGGCCCGCGGCGCGATGGGCCGCGAAGGCGCCTGCCGGTCCGGCGCCGATGACAAGGACATCGATCATGTCCGGTCCTGTGGGTGAGGCGTGACGAAGGTGGTGAGCGGCTACCCGATCGGCCGATGCGGCCGCAGGCCGTCGACCATTCCCTCCGTCCACTGTAGGCCGCCCAGGTTTCAGCCGCCGCCCTTGCCGAGGCCTCCAGGCACGGCGTCGGGTGGCCGGCCGCGTGGAACGGGGAAGACGTCATCGACGTCGTCCGGTCGGATCGACCGGCCGCCGAGCAGCGGTGAGGGCGCTCGGCGGCGAGCCGCCCGGTAGGCCATGACGAGGAGGATCGCCGCCCACACCATGACGACCGTGGTGGTGATGGCCGCGAGGGTCCCCGACGCGGCGGCCGTCGCCGAGGCGAGGTTGTAGGTGACATGCCAGCACGCCGCCGCGGCGACACCGCCCCCGGCGGTGTTGTAGACCTGCGCCAGTACGAACGCCCCTGCGGCCATTCCGAGGAAGAACCCTGGCAGTACGAGCGGGTCGAACCCGCGGAAACTGGCCAGAATGACGAACAGCGGGGCGTGCCAGCCGGCCCAGGCCAGCGCCGTGATCACCGCGGCCCGTACCGGCCCGTGGCGACGCTGCAGGTGTTCCTGGGCGAACCCGCGCCAGCCGCCCTCCTCGCCGAACCCATTGAGAACGATCAGGCCCGCGAGCATCGGCAGCACCGACGAAGGCAGGCCGCTGATCACGAAGTACTCCGGCCAGGGCGGCACGTCCTGCTCGATCAGCAGGATCGCGACGAGTCCCGCCGCCAGCATGGCCAGCGGGCTGAAGGCCATCAGCGTGGCGCGCCGATCGGCCCGCCACCGGCACAACCGGCGAAGGTACGCACCTACGGCCGCCCGCCCACCCGTGACGGCGGTGACGGCGACCGCCGCCAGCAACGGACCGAGCAGGCCGGGCATGTGCGTCGGCCAGGGGTCACCGCCACGCACCACCCCGCCGGCCACACCGATCGGCACCCACCAGCCCCACGACAACAGGTACGCGAGTGCGAAGAACGACACCACCGGCCGGCGCCTCACCAGCGCGGCGAATCTGGCGATCATGGCCTCATTACACCGGCCACCGCACCCCCGTGGAAGGGCCGTAAGGCCCGGACTCGTCCGGGCGCCCGCAGGCCGGAGACCATCCGGCCACATCGAGGGCACACGGCTCGGCTCGTGTGCCCCGGGGACGCGATCGACGGCCTTGCGGGTGCGGTCCTCGCTGGACGGCATGAGGTGCGTGTACGTGCGGAGGGTGAAGACCAGCCGGTGGGTCACGGGCTTGCCGGTGAGTGCCTGCCAGGGGAGCGTGACGTCCACGGCGGGTGGTTGATCATTGTCGGGTCAGCGAGTCCAGGAGTTCACGGCCATGCCGCCACGAGCCCAGGCCGCTGGCGGAGTTGAGGTGTCCGCACGCGCCCGCCAGATGCCACCGCGCATCCCACCGCGCGGCGAAGCCGGCACCCGCCTGCGGGGTGCAGTACGGGTCGTCGGCGCTGCCCACCACCAGGGCCGGACACGGCAACGGTTGCGCCGACACCTCCATGAACGTCGCAGCTGCCTGGCGGGGGAAAGCCGGCCCGTGCGGGTCGGGGGGCGCGACCAGGAATGCGCCACCGGTCGGGCTTGAGGGGTTGTTGCTCAGCCAGATGGACGCCGCCCAGCAACCCAGGCTGTGGGCGACCAGCACCACGCGGCTGTCTTGCCGGCGAGCCTCGTCATAGGCCTCCTGGACAGCCTTGACCCAGTCATCCAGATCGGGAGCCGACCACGAGGCAGGGGAGATCCTCACCGCCGAGGTGCCCCACTGCCGCTCCCACAAGGTCTGCCAGTGCCGTCCGTCCGAACCGTCGATACCCGGGATGACGACGTACGCGACCACTGCCCACCACCGTTTCACTCGCCGCTCTCTGCCACCCTGGGAGCGCCTGGTGCAGATTCTGTTGAATCCATCAGGTCAGTGGCGGTCGCGCGAGCGATCTCAAAGAAAGTGGTGCTGACAACGATGGAATCACTCGACCGGATAGACCGGGACATCCTCGCCCTGCTCCAGGCCGACGGCCGGCTGACCGGCGCGGAGGTGGGGCGCCGGGTCGGGCTCTCGCAGCCCGCGGCCAGCGCGCGCATCCAACGACTGGAGAAAAGCGGCGTCATCACCGGCTACCGAGCCGTGGTCGACCCGGTAGCCCTCGGGCTGAACATTCACGCGGTCATCCGGCTCCGCACCACACATGCCCACCTCTCACGCGCCCTGGACTTCGCCTCCCGGACCCCCGAGATCGCCTCCAGCCTCAGGGTCACCGGGGAGGACTGCCTCATCTTCCATGTCTACTGTCCGCAGGCAGGACGACTCGAAGAAGTCGTCGACGCACTTGCCCGGTACGGCCCTGTCACCACGTCCCTCGTGCTGCGCGCATACCCTCACAAGCCGCTGACCGACGCCACCTCTTGATCCGAGCCTGCGGACCTTGACCGGTTGCGGCACCGGGCCTCCCGAGCGCCGCTCGAACGTGACCAGCAATCACCGAGGCGGACACGGGGGAAGAGGCGGTCGAGCCGCCGCGGGTGCCTCCTGCGCGGTTGTGCAGGGGTGGTGGAGGCGTGGCCGTTGACGTCGTGACGCCGGGTCAGTGCTCCCAGGCGGCGGCGCCTCGCAGAAGGCGGTGGTCGGAGACGGTGTCGGCGCAGGCCGCCGCGTCGCCGCGTACGTTGGTGAACCAGTAGGAGCTCAGGAAGATGTAGTCGATCTTCACGGGTGTCTCCAGGTCGGTCGCGCACGTCGGCACGGCCGTGGGCTCTCCGCTCCTGCATCGGTCGGCGCTCTGGTCGCAGGTGGGGCCGAAGAACGCCGTGTCGTTCTCGTCCACCTCCTGGAACATCCCCTTGCCGTCGTTGTGGTCGTAGAGTGCGTCGAGGATGGAGTCGGTGGGCGCAAGGTTGAAGTCGCCGCCCAGCACGACCGGGTCGCCCTCGGCTGCGTAGGACCTGGTGACCTCGGCGACCTTGTCCACCTGGGGGCCGCCCTGACCGGTTTCTGGGGCGATGTGGGTGTTGCAGGCGCGGACGGGGCGGCCAGTGACGGGCACGCGTCCGCACAGCAGGATGCGGTTCTCGATCGCGCCGTCGCTCTCGTCCTCGGGGAGGGGGACGACCGTCCTGGTGCCCTCCTCGAAGGTGCCCTTCGCGAAGGTGGCCAGGCCGAAGCGCTGGTCGGAGCCCCAGTCGAGGCAGCCGGACGAGGTGCGGGTCGCTCCCCAGACGCTGTCGTAGCGCGGGCCGTCGGTGCGGGTGCTCAGGTGGTCACGCAGGAGCGTCCACTGCCCGTAACACACCTCCTGGAGGAACACGAGGTCGGCATCCCAGTGGTCGATGGCCGACACCATCGCCGCTTGAAAGGCCTTACGGTCCACGGGCGGGCACTGCTTCGCCGCGCCGCAGATGTTGTAGGTGATGAAGCGCGGCCGGGGCCAGCTGGCGGCGTCCGGCATGTCGGCTTGGGCGGGTCCCATAGGCAGGACCAGACCTGAGAACAGCAGAGCGGTCACGAACGTGCGCAAAGCTGCCCGCATCAGCGAGCTCCTTCCGTGAGGGGGATGACCTGCTGGGTGATCCTCGCCCGCTCGGCGGCGAAGACCGCCAGGTGGGAGGCGAGTGACTCGGCGGGCCCCGATCGGATCAGGTCGCGCTCGCCGGTCGCCACCGCGCGCACGAACGCCTCCATGAGCCGTTCGTCGCCACCGGCGTGGCCACCTCCGGCTGTGGGGTCGCCCGTCGCGGCGACCGTGATGGTGGAGACGTCGCCCGTGCGGAAGTCGTGGACGCGCACGTGCTCGCCGTCGCACTCCAGTTCGCCGTGGGTGCCGAAGATCCTCGTACGGCGGTGTCCACCAGCGTTAAAGGCGGTCATGGTGAAGACGCCGCTCGCGCCGCCGTCGAACTCCATGGCCACGACCTGGTGATCGACGACGTCGTTGTCGCAGTCGTAGACGCACCTGCCGTACGGCCCGTGCCGCAGTGCGCTGGTGAGGGCGTCCTCGGTGAACTCCCTGGTGACGACGCTCAGCGGCCAGCCGTGCTGCCCTTCGCGCAGGCGCCCGCCGTACAGTCTGGGCGCCGAGTAGGGGCATGCCGGTTCGACGGCGCAGTCGAGGCACCTCGACGCCGATCCTGGCGGCCGGTTGTCGCGCGTGAAGTGCTTGAGCCCGCCGAAGCTGGAGACCCGCGCGATCGGCCTGCCGACGACGTACTGCAGCCAGTCGAGGTCGTGAGAGGACTTGGCGAGCAGCATGAACGTGGACTGGTCGGTGCGGCGCCAGTTGCCGCGCACGTAGGAGTGCGCCTGGTGCCAGAAGCCCACGGGTTCGAGATGCTGGACGGAGACGATCTCGCCGATCTGCCCGGAGCGCACGACGGATCTGACCGTGTCGGTGTAGGGCGCGTAGCGCAGCACGTGGCAGACAGCGAAGATCACGCCCGCGCGCTCGGCCGCCGCGACGATCTCGCGGCACTCGGCTTCCGTCGGCGCGAGCGGCTTCTCGATCAGGATGTGGTAGCCGAGTTCCGCGAAGGTCCTGGCGGGCTCGGCGTGGTCGCCGTCCTGGGTGGCGATGACGACGGCGTCGGCGATCCTGCCTTCGGCGGCGAGGTCGCGCCAGCCGGCGAAGATCCGGGCGCCGCCCGCCTCGGCCAGGGGACGTGCCCGCTCCGCGGCCGGGTCGGCGACGGCCGCGATTCGCGCCAGGTGCGGGTGTGCGAGCGCCCAGCGGGCGTATCCGCTGCCGCGGTCTCCGGCTCCGACGATGGCCAGCGACACCGGGGTCATACTGCTCCGTTCAGGCATTCAGGTTGTCCAGCAGGGAACTCTCGACGGAGTCGAGCGCGGTTCTGAGCGCGCCGACGGTGACGGCCTTGTCTCCCAGGGCCGACACCTCCAGGCGCGGCGGCAGGGAGGTCATTCGCGGCAGCCTGCGCCTGATCGGCTCAGCGATCTGCTCGCCCGCGGCCGCGACGCCGCCTCCAATGACGATCAGTTCGGGGTTCAGGAGCAGCGCCATCGTGCCGATCGCTCTGGCGATGCGGGCGAGGATCTCCTCCAGCACCTGCTGGGCCTCGGTGTCACCGTCGCGGGCGGCGGCGAGCAGCAGCGCGGCGTCGCCGGTCAGCGAGCTGGTGTGCTCGCGCAGCCTGGCGACGACCTCCTTGCCGATGTGGCTGGCGAGCGCGCCTATGCCCTCGGCGCCCGGCGTGTGTTCGAGCAGGCTGAGGAAGGACATTTCGCCCGCGCCCCCGTCGTGGCCGCGGAAGACCTGGCCGCCGGAGACGATCCCGGCGCCGAGCCGTTCACCCGCGAGCACGTAGATGACGTCCTCGCTGGTCGAGGCCACGCCGCGCCAGCGCTCTCCGACGACGGCGAGGTTGGCGTCGTTGTCGGCGAGGACGGGCGCGCCGAAGGAGCGGCCGAGTACGGCCCGCAGGTTCAGCCCTTTCCAGTCGGGCAGGACGTCGCAGGTGAGCACCACTCCGGTGCGCGGATCGACGATGCCAGGCGTGGCCGCGCAGGCCGCGAGCACGGCCGACCTTTCGACCCGCGCCTGCTTCAGCGCCTCACGCACGGCCTTGCGCACCCCGTCGAGCCGTTCCTTGCGGCCGAGCTCCTGCCCGAGCGACCTCACCTGGGTCGTCAGTACGACACCGCGCAGGTCGGCCACGGACACCATGCACTTGTGCACACCGATGTCGATGCCGACGACATGCCCGCGCTCGGCCCTGAAGCGCACCAGCCGGGCGGGCCTGCCACGGCGACCGGGCGTGTCGTCCTCGACCTCGGCAATGAGGCCGATGCGCCGAAGGTCCTCGATCACGGCGTCGACGGTGGGCCTGGAGAGCCCGGCGGCGTCGGCGAGCTCGGTGTGCCTGATCGCCTCGACGTCCCGCAGCACGTTCAGCACGGTCTCCGCGTTGAGCCGGCGGAGCAGAGGAGCGGTCGCTGCGGAGGTCATGGCAACATCCTCGTGGTCGTTGGATCGTTGTGGATCACCCAGGTCATCCCTTCACCGCGCCGGAGGTGAGCCCTGCGACGATGCGGCGCTGGGAGATGAGGACCAGGATGACCACGGGAACGGTCACCATCAAGGCCGCCGCCGCGATGGCGCCGTAGGGTTGCTGGAACTCCGACTCCCCGGTGAAGAAGGCCAGCGCGGCGGGGACCGTACGCGACCGGTCGGTCGAGGTGAGCGAGATCGCGAACAGGAACTCGCCCCAGCAGGCCAGGAAGGTCAGCAGGAACGTGGTGACCACGCCGGGCGCGGCGACCGGGATGATCACCCGGAGCAGCGCCTGGAGCCTGCTGGCCCCGTCCATCTGGGCGGATTCCTCCAGATCCCAGGGGATCGTGCGGAAGAAAGCGGTCATCAGCCAGATCGCCAGCGGCAGCGAGAACGACACGTAAGGAATGATCAGCCCGAGCCAGGTGTCGAAGAGCCCGAGGTCGGTCCACAGTGTGAACAGCGGCCCCACCAAGGCGATCGCGGGAAACATGGTCAGGCCGAGCGCGAGCCCCAGCACCGCGCCGTTGCCACGGAAGCGCAGCCTCGCGATCGCGTACGCGGCGAACACCGCGACGATCACCGAGACGGTCGTGGCGATCAGGGAGATGCCCACGGAGTTGCGCAGCGCGGTGGTGAACATCGGGTTGGTGAACAACCCCGTGTAGTTCTCCAGCGTGGGCGAGGCGGGCAGGAAACGGCCGTCGTTCTGCAGGGAGGCCGGTTTGAGCGACAGGCTGACGACCCACACGATCGGGGCGAGCGTCCAGACGGCGACCGTCGTGGTGACCAGCAGGTCGGCGATCCTGCGCTTCATGACTCACCCCTGAACGCTCGGACGAACCCGGCCGCGATCATCGCGACGCAGACGAACAGCAGCACCGAAACAGCCGAGCCGAGACCGACCTCCAGGTCCCTGATGAGGAAGCGGTAGCTCAGGAACGACAGCGTCTCCGTGCCGACCGCGCCCTGCGTCTGGATGTAGACGGTGTCGAAGACGCGGAAGGCGTCGAGGGTGCGGAACAGCAGCGCGACCACGATCGCGGGCCGCACACACGGGACGGTCACCCGCCAGAACCGCTGCCACGCCCCGGCCCCGTCCACCTTGGCCGCCTCGTACACCTCGCCCGGCACGGTCACCAGCCCGGCGAGCAGCATCAGCGCCATGAACGGCGTCGTCTTCCATACTTCGGTCAGCACGATCACCGAGTAGGCCGACCAGGTCTCGCCGAGCCAGTTGAAGTCGCCGCCGACGAAGCCGACCGACGGCTGGAAGGCGAAGCGGAAGGCGAACGCCGAGACGACCGTCAGCACCGCGTACGGCACGAGCACTATGGTCCGCAGGAACTGCCGCCCCCACAGCATCTTGTGCATGGCCATCGCGAGCGCGAAACCCAGCACGAACTCCAATCCCACGCTGGTCACCGTCAGAACGACGGTCGCGGCGAGGTCCTGCCACCAGGTGTCGCTGGTGAGTATGCGACCGTAGTTGTCCAGCCCGGCGAAGGCTCGCTCACCCGGCGCGCTCAGTGAGTAGTTCTCCAGGGAGAGCGCCGCCGTACGCAGGACAGGTACGACCGTGACCGCGACCATGAGCAGCAGGGCAGGGGCGGCCATGAGCCACCCGAGCCGCTGCTCACGTGCTTGAGGAATCTGGCTCACTGCTTGACGGCCTCGCTGACGGCGGCGTTGGCCTTGGCGGCGGTCCCGGCGGTGACGGAGGCGGGCGGGTGGAAGGCCGTCTGGATGGCGGTGGACAGCGCGTTGTACTTGCGCGCCATCGGACGCGGGGCCGCCTCGGCGATCGAGTCGCGCATGACGTCGGCGAAGGGGAACTTCGCCCGCACCTCGGGGTCGTCGTAGACCGAGGAGCGGGCGGCGGGGATGCCCGACTGGAGCATGAAAGTCTTCTGCGACTGCGTCGAGGTCAGGCAGGCGAGCGCGGCGAAGGCGCTCTGGCGCTGGTCCTCCGGCGTGCCCGCGCCGACGGCGAGGTTGGAGCCGCCGAGCGGCGGCGCGCTGGGTGAGCCCTGGACGACCCTGGGGTAGCGTGCCCAGCCGTAGTCGTCGAAGACCTTCTTGAACCCGGGTTCCTTCCGGGCGCGATCGGCCGCGGCGGCGTAGACGTAGCCCCAGTTCGTCATGAAGGATGCCTCGCCGTTCTCGAAGGCGGCGCGCATGGTCTCCTCGTCGAGTGTGCTCATCCCCTTCAGCGCCGAGGGGCCGGAGGCCAGCGACGAGATGACCGTGGCGGCGGCCCTGCCCGCGTCGGTGTCGAGTCCGGGGTTGCCGTCGGGGTCGACGATCTGGCCGCCGGCGGAGGCGACGAGGGCGTTGATGAAGACGGTGTAGCCCTCGTAGCGGTTGCCCGGTGTAGCGACGCCGCGCTCGCCGTCGGGCAGGCTTCCCGCGGCGGTGAGGAGCTGCTCCCAGGTCAGCTCGCCCTTGGCCGGGTCGATGCCCGCCTGCTGGGCGCGCGACTTGCGGTACCACAGCAGCTGCGAGCCGGACAGCAGCGGCGCGGCGTAGACCTTGCCCTTCCACGTCGCCGACTTCATGGCTCCGCCGAGCGTGCCCTCGGAGACGGTCCTCGTCGTGCTCTCGGGCAGCGGCAGGATCCAGCCAGCCTCGGCGAACTCCGCCGTCCAGACGACGTCGAGGGTGATGAGGTTGACCGCGCGGTCCTTGGCCGACAGACGGCGGACGAGCTGCTCGCGCTGCTTGTCGGAGCCTTCGGGGAGGGTCTCGACCTTGATCGTGTACTTGCCCTCGCGGTTGCAGGCGGCCACGGCGGCCTGGGTGGGCGTGTCGGCGTTGGGTCCCTGCCACCAGGTGAGCGCGACGGGACCTTCGCTCTCGGAGGCGCAGGCGGCCAGGGGGAGGGCGGCGAGCGCGGCCACGGCCAGCCGAAGCAGCTTCTTCATGAGGGGGTTCTCCCAGGCGGAGGAGGCTTGCTCTTTTTATAAGAGTCATTTATTAATTGCATCAGCAGAATAGGAAGCGCTCAGAGCGCCGTCAAGCTGCTCCTCACCAAAGGACTCACATGCACCGCACCGCCTTGACATCCCTGGTCGCGGCCCTGGCCCTGGCGCTTCCCGCCTCGGCGGCAGTGGCGAGCACGCCGCAGCTCCCGCCGGGCGTCACCCTCACCACGCTCTCGCTGGGAGCCCAGGACGCCGACGACTTCTGGACCGTCCACGTCTACCTGCCCGCACTCCTCGACGGCCCGTTGAAGACGGCGGGCACGGCGATCGGGTCGAAGGAGATCGCCGACCGGGTCGTCGCCGCACTGACCGAGAAGGGCTTCGAGCCCCGCCTGGAGCGGGTCGACGCCCCGGCCTTCGCCGACCGCCCAGCCGGGCCGCTCGGCTGGACCGTACGGCTCGGCCGCTACGCCACCGGCGACGAGGCCGCCACGGCCCTCGCCAAGGTTAGGGCTGCGGGCTTCGCGGGAGGCACCCGTTACACCGCGCAGGACGGCACCGACGAGAACGCGCCACAGAAGGTGCACGTGCTCCGCGTCGACTTCCGCGACTTCCACGGCACCGTCGCCACCGGATTCGGCCCGACGCTCTCCGACCCGGAGACCCTCACCGACCAGATCGCCTCCAGCGGGGCCGTAGCGGGGATCAACGCCCAGTGGTTCTTCAACCGTGGTCCCGGCGGCCTCTACGTCAAGGACGGCAGGCTCCTCGGCAACGCCACCCAGGGACGCGGCGGCATCAAGATCACGAATGGTGGCAGGCGCGTGGACGTCGACGCCTACACCGCCCATGTCACCCTCCACGGGGGCGCGGAATCGGTCGAGATCGACGGGGTCAACCGGCTGCCCGGCGAGATCTGGAACTGCGGTGGCGTCGGAGGCGACCTGCCCACCGAGAAGCCGCAGCATGACCTGAAGTGCACCGACGACAGCGAGCTCGTGCGCTTCACGCCCGAGTGGGGTCAGCCGCCGTCGGGCGAGGGCGCGGAGGCTGTCGTGGACGCTCGGGGGTTCGTCGTCGCGGTCAACCGTAGCCGTGGCTCCGCCGTACCTGCTGGGGGGTGGACCGTGCAGGCGATCGGCGACAGCGCCGAGTGGCTGCATGCGAACGCCAGGCCCGGGAGCAGGCTGCGCGTTTCCGAGCGGGTCGAGGACAGCAGGGGCCACCGGGTGCCGCTCACGCCCGACACGACGATCCTGCAGGTCGGGCCCACGCTCGTCCGTGACGGGGAGATCTCGGTCAACGCCGAGGCCGACGGCCTGATCAGGCAGGGCGGCGACCAGACCTTCACCTACAACTGGACCCTGCGCGCCAACCCGCGCTCCATGATCGGCGTGGACGAGCAAGGCCGGTTGATGCTCGTGGTCGTGGACGGTAGGCAGGCCGGCTACAGCGAGGGCCTCGGCATCGCGCAGACGGCCGAACTGATGAAGCGGCTCGGGGCCGTGGAGGCGATGAACCTCGACGGCGGTGGCTCCAGCGTCGTGGCGACCGCGGAGGGCGGCATCGTCAACCGCCCCTCCGACGCCACGGGCCAGCGTTCCCTGGGCAATGCCATCCTGATCAACGCCGGATAAGCCCTTCCAGCAGGAGGTCGAGGAAGCCGTCCGCCTGCGCCGGGCTCCCGGCGCGGGCCACCGCCGTGGTGAGCGGCACCAGTTCGACCACGTCGAGGTCGGGCCTGGTCGCGCCCGCGACCTGAGCGGCGGAGACCAGAGGGGCGGCGGCCTGGTGCACGGCGTGGTGCCAGGCCGCGACCTGCGGCGGCTCAGCGTACGCCCGGACCCTGGCAGGCGGCCGTGAACGCCTCGCCGAGCACCCCGCTCTCAGTGATGCGCACGACCGCCTCGCGCAGACCCGCGGGTCGTAGACGGCCTCGATACGCCGTTCCCGCGTCGCGAGGTGGCGGTAGAGGGTGGCGTTGCCGACCCCCGCGGCTTCGGCGATGTCGCCGAGCGAGGCTCCGGCTCCCTGGGCGTTGAGCCCGGTCCCTGCCGCCTTCACCAGCCGTTCGTGCATTGAGGTCACTGCGGAGGGGACAAACCTCAGGTCGGCGCCATAGTGCCGACGTCACCCCAGGCCTCAGCCGCCGCCCTTGCTGAAGTGCTGGTAGTCACTGTTCGGCGTCCTGACCTGCGGTGATGTCGGTCAGGTCTGCGCGGAGGGCACATCCAGGGCACATGGCTGGGGCTCGGGTGCCCCCGGGACGCGATCGACGGCCTAACGAGTGGGGTTCCTCGCTTGACGGCATGAGAGGTGTGTGTGCGGAGCGTGACCCGGGATTCGCCCGCCGCCGAGCAACTCCTTGACCTTGCTGGGATGGACGCGCCGAATTCGCCTTTCTGTCAGGGCCACAGCCTGGGTGTGTCGCGGATCACATACAAAATCTGCGCCACCTCCGATCTCTGCAACTGATCGTTTTGACCAGGAGGCATGTCTCCTGTGGTCGAACCAGGTCTGACTGCTCGTGTCGGGTGAGTGACGCTCCCGCTGTTGACCGATCTTGATCTGTCGATCACATTCCCATTGATCCACTTTATGTCTGTCTTAGACGCGTAAGGCCCCGATCTCCCGGGGTCTGCGTCAGCGTGCCCTGAAGGGATACGGGATGTCGGATCGACGTCTGCCGGTGTGGTTCGTGGCGTTCGTAGTGACGCTCATGGGGCTGGTCCTGGTTTCCAGCATTGGGGTTCCTGATCAGCTCGTGCAGCGGGCCGCTGCGGCGGCGGATCCGGAGCAGTCGGTGGACGGCCGCCCGGTGTCGGAGAAGAAGGCAGCCAAGGGCGCTGAGGAGTCTGTGCCGAAGGTTGAACGGCATAAGCCGGTGTGGCCGAAGGCGGGGAGCGCCGAGGTCAAGCTGACCGACGCGGGCAAGGCGGCTCAGGCCGAGGGTTCGCCGGTCAAGGTGGGTCAGGTCAAGGGCGCGGACGTGGGCACGGTCAAGGTGGAGACCTTGTCGCCGGAGGCTGTGCGCGCGCTCGGCGGAGTGGGAATTGCCGCTCGGGTGGTGCGGGCTGATGGGGCTGCTGTGCCGGGGAAGGTGCGGGCCGAGTTCTCCTACGCGGGCTTCCGGGATGCGTTCGGTGGGAACTTCGTCAGCCGGCTCCGGCTGGTGCGGGTGCCGGCCTGTGCGGTCGAGGTGCCGCGGCCGAAGTCGTGTGTGGCGAGGCCGGTCGTGGTGCCGTCGTCGAACGATGTGAAGGCCGGGACGCTGGTCGCCGAGGTGGAGGCCACGCCGGCGACCGCTGCTCCGGCCGAGGTCAAGCCGCCGGCGACGCGGGACAAGGACCGCAAGGTGGCCGCGTTGCAGGCGGCGCAGCAGCGGCAGGCTGCGCAGTTGGCGGCCGGTTCGGTGTACATCCTGTCCGGTGGCATGACGGGGCGTGACGGGAACTGGGGCGCCACCGATCTGAAGCCGTCGGGTACGTGGCAGGCGGGGACGTCGGGGGGCGGGTTCGACTATGACGTGCCGCTCCCGGAGCCGCCCTCGGTGGCGGGCAACGGTCCGAGCTTGTCGCTGCAGTATGAGGCGTCGTCGGTGGACGGGCAGGGCGACTGGACCAACAACCAGTCCAGCGTGGTGGGGGCCGGCTGGGATCTGAGCGCCGGGTTCATCGAGCGGCGTTACCGCCGCTGCTACGTGGACAACTGGTACGACGACAACACCGCGGCCCTCGTCTGGAGCGCCCAGGAGCAGGGCATCGGCGGTGAGGCGTTGTGCTGGGAGTCGCCGGATGAGAACGACGGCGACAGCACCACCAATGACAAGTCGCAGTCGGAGCTGGTGCTGAGCGCGGGAGGCCGTTCGGCGCAGATCGTCAAGGACCGCACCTCGGGGGCGTGGAAGACGGTCCCTGACCTCGGGTGGAAGATCGAGCAGGTCGCCGGCGGCGCCGACGGCCAGCCGTACTGGAAGATCACCAACCAGGACGGGACGGTGTGGCGGTTCGGCTCCACCAAGGACGCCCAGTGGCAGGTGCCGTTCGTGGGCAACGAGTCGGGTGAGCCCTGCTACGACCGCTACTATAACGACGAGATCCCGCCGACCTGCACCGGGGTGTGGCGGTGGAACCTCGACCAGGAGATCGACCGCAACGAGAACGTGGTCGACTACTCCTACACGCGCGACAGCAACTACTTCTGCCTGCCTTCCTGCATCCACGAGCTGTATCGGGTGCTGCCGTATGACCGGGGCGGCTTCCTCGCCTCGGTGAGCTGGGGTCACAACACGCAGGTGAGCGGCAGTGCGCCGACCGCGAGGATGACGTTCACCACCGCCGCGCGTGACGGCGGTGACGTACCGACGGACCTGCAGTGCACCCAGGCCACCGGCTGCGCGAACAGCGCGATCGCGTTCTACAACACCCGCAAGCTCACCTCCGTGCTGACCGAGTCGCTCAACCCCACCTCGGGTGAGTGGGACGATGTGGACCGGCTCGATCTCAAGCACACCTGGGTCTACCAGCGGACCGACTTCGGTCCGGCCGATGACCCGGTGCTGTGGCTGGACACCGTGCAGCAGACCGGCCTGGCTGGCGGGTCGCAGGTGGTGTTGCCGCCGCTGGACTTCGACGCGGTGATGCTGGCCGGGAAGATGGACCACGACACCATGTCGGACTGGACCGACCTGCTGTCGTGGCGGATGGTGCCGCGGATCGCCGGCATCGCCAACGGGATGGGCGGCCGGATCGAGGTCTCCTACGGTCAGGCCGATCCGTGTAGCGGTGGCAAGGGCCGTGACGGGTCGAACTACTTCACCGACAAGACCGGTGACTGCTACGACGTCGACTACGGCAGTGACCCCGAGCAGGGGTATGAGAGCTGGAGCCGCTACTACAAGCAGCTCGCCGTCAAGGTGGTCGAGCGCGACATGGTCGCCGGCTCGCCCGACATGGTCTCCCAGTACGAGTTCCTGGGAAGCCCGCGTTGGACCAAGCCGATCGAGTTCGCCGAGCCGGGCCAGGCGCCGTCGACCTCCGACTGGCGCGGCTACAGCCAGGTCCGCACCATCGAGGGTTCCGGCAGCGACCCCTCGGCCTACAGCGTCACCACCCGCACCTTCCTGCGCGGCACCGGGGAGACGGTCACCGACTTCGACGGCAGCACGACCGTCGACAAGCCGATCCTGCAGGGCAACGTGCTGCAGGAGCAGGCGTGGAAGATGACCTCGCTCAATCCGCGTGCCTACACCGAGGTCGACTCGACCCGGTATGAGTACACGATCCAAAGCACCGGCAACGGCCCGGGCACCACGGACCCCGCGTTCGTCCTGCAGACGCGGGAGCGCTCGCGCGAGAAGGTGACCGGCGGGACCTGGCGCTACAGCGACGAGAAGACCGCCTACAACGCCGACGGCCTGCCCATCAAGGTCAACGACTACGGCCAGGACGGTGTCGCCGGTGACAACTCCTGCACCTCCACCACCTACGCGCGCAACGCCGACGCCGGGCAGTGGCTGGTCGACTTCCCGTCCGTGGTGGAGAAGCGCGCCGGTGACGACTGCACGGCCGGCACCCTGGTCGGCAAGACCATCACGCTGTACGACCTGGGCACCGACCCGGCCACCAACAAGCCGAGTGACGGCAACGCCACCGAGGTCCGCTCCCACGCCAACGCCAGCACCGTCTCCACGGTCAAGGCGACGTTCGACGACTACGGCCGCACCCTTTCCTCGACCGACCCGCTGAACAAGACGACCACCACCACCTACACCCCGCCGGCCGGCTGGCCCACCACCGGCGTAACCGTCACCAACCCGCTCGGCCACACCACCACGGCCAAGCTGTCCCACGTGCTGGGCGAACCGGTCGCGGTCACCGACGCCAACGGCAAGACCACCGAGATCGACTACGACGCGCTCGGCCGCACCACCGCCGTGTGGAAGCCCGGCCAGCCGCGCAGCGGCGGCACCCCCTCGGCCACGGCCACCTACACGATCCCGTTCAACGGCTGGTCCGGCCAGCCCACCGCGCCGATCAAAACCACCCTCAAGGAACTGCTGACCGGCAGCGGCAGCTCAGCCAAGTGGACCGCCACCCACAGCTACGAGGACGGGTTAGGCCGGCCCCGTGAGGCCCAGACCGCCTCACCCGCCGGCGGGCGGATCGTCACCGTCACCACCTACGACCCGCGCGGCCTTACCACGGCGGAGTCGGAGCCGGTGCACAACACCGCAGAGCCGGGCAGCGGCCTGCTCAACCCCGCGCTGACCAGCCTGCCGCAGTGGACCAAGACCGTCTACGACGACCAGGAACGGCCGACCGCGCAGATCGCCTACCACCTGGACACCGAGCTGCGCCGCACCACCACCAGCTACCCCGGCCAGGACCGCAGCGAGGTCACCCCGCCGGTCGGCGGCAAGACCGCCACCGTCACCGACGTCTACGGCCGCACCGTCAAGGTCGAGGAGTGGTCGGACGCCACCAACCACGCCGACACCACCTACGCCTACGACCTGAACGACAACCTCACCACCATGACGGACGCCAACGGCAACGTCCGCACCTACACCCACGACTGGCTCGACCAGCGAACCGCCGCCACCGACCCCGACGCCGGCAGCTCCAGCTACGGCTACGACCTGGCCGGCCGACTCGCCTGGAGCATCAACGGCAAGGGCCAGAAGGTCTCCAACACCTACGACGACCTCGGCCGCCGCACCATCCAATGGTCCGGCGAACCGAACACCGGCACCAAGCTCGCCGAATGGACCTATGACACCGTCGCCAAGGGCCACCCCACCGCCGCCACCCGCTACACCGGCGGACAGCCCTACACCCAGACGGTGACCGGCTACGACAGCGACTACCGGCCCACCACCACCAAGGTCACCATCCCCGCCACCGAAGGCGCCCTCGGTCGCGACTACACCTTCACCACCGGCTACGACGCCGCAGGAAGCCTCCGCGAACACACCCTGCCCGAGGCCGGCGGCCTGCCCGCCGAGAAGCTCACCTACTCCTACACTGACCTCGGCTTCGCCAAGGCCCTGACCTCGGACCTCGGCGGGTTCACCTACGTCAACGACACCAGCTTCACCCTCACCGGAAAGCTCCACGCCCGCTTCCTCGGCGGCAACGGCAAGATCAAGCGCACCCTGGAGCGTGATCCCACCACCGACTGGCTGTCGCGCGTCTTCACCCAAACCAAGGCCGACACGTCAACCCCGGACACCGTCCAGGACGACCGCTACAGCTACAACGTCGCCGGGAACATCACCCGGATCCTCGACGCCGCCTCGGCCGTCCCCGGCACCACCGACGGTCAGTCCGAATGCTTCGCCTACGACGGCCTGCTCCGCCTCAAGACCGCCTACACCACCACCGCGAGCAGTTGCACTGGCTCCGGTGACGCCAAGGGTCTCGACCCCTACGACCAGTCGTACACCTACGACAAGGTCGGCAACATCACCACCCTGACCGACAACGGTCAGAGCGCTACCTACACCTACCCCACGCCAGGCGCCAACGCCGTGCGGCCCAACGCCGTCACCGCCATCACCCGCCCGAACGGCACCGACACCTACGCCTACGACAACGCCGGCCAACTCACCGCCCGCACCGTCGCCGGCAAGCAAGCCACCTTCGACTGGGACCCGCTCGGCCAACTCACCCAGGCCACCGTCGACGGCAAGCAGACCGCCATGGTCTACGACGCCGACGGCCAACGCCTGATCCGCCGCGACCCCGACGGCAGCACCACTCTCTACCTCGGCGCCCTGGAACTCCGTCTCGCCGGTGGCCAGGTCACCGCCAAGCGCTACTACACCGCCTCCGACGGCACCCTCATCGCCCTGCGCGAGACCGGGGGCGGCGTCACCTGGCTGCTCGCCGGCCAGCACGGCAGCACCCAGCTCGCCATCAACGACTCCACCGGCACCGTCAGTCGCGAACGCTAC
Source organism: Nonomuraea indica (assembly GCF_002850745.1). Classification (GTDB taxonomy): domain Bacteria; phylum Actinomycetota; class Actinomycetes; order Streptosporangiales; family Streptosporangiaceae; genus Nonomuraea; species Nonomuraea indica. The sequence goes on along the minus strand of NZ_KZ559472.1, from coordinate 8,676 downwards.
CAACCCTTCGGCAAGCGCCGCGGCGGCGACGACCTGCCCTTCACCGACCGAGGTTTCCTCGGCAAGGTCGAAGACGCCTCCACCGACCTCACATACCTAGGGGCCCGGTACTACGACCCGGCCATCGCCAAGTTCATCTCCACCGACCCCGAACTCGACCTGCGCACCCCCGAATGGGCCAACGCCTACAGCTACGCCGCCAACAACCCCATCGACCTGTCCGACCCCGACGGCCGCCGCGTCGACGCCGGCGGCGGCAGCAGCGACAAGAGCTACGGCTACAGCCGTAGCAAGAAGCGTCCCAACGCCAACCAGAACTTCGCGAAAACCCACCATGCCAGCGGCAAGAAGAAAACCGCCCGCGAACGCAAGATCCACAAGCAGCGCGAGCGGCAGAACGAGCGCGCACGCAAGAAGGAAATCGAGAAGCGCAGACAGGACGCCAACAGGAAGCGCTATCGCGAAGATGCCCTCCGGAAGCAAGCAGACATAGATTACCTGACAGCAATATCAGGGCTTACTGCCGGCGACGACAATATGGCTAATATTGGCGTCAATGTTCCAATTCGTAACATCAGGTCCCTCGGGATTCGTGTACCCAGCGCTAACATAAGACCGTTCAGGTCCAACACTAAGCCCTGCAATAGCTTCGTCTCGGGTACCAAAGTCCTCATGGCCGACGGCTCATACAAGCCAATCGAAAAGGTTAGAGTCGGCGACCATGTGCTCGCTACGGCGCCTCGTACTGCTGAAACGACACCCAAGGCTGTGGTTGATCTAATCAGTGCCGAAGGTGAGAAGAATCTCGTTCAGCTTACTGTTGATATCGATGGCTCGCGGGGTAGCAAGACGGGTATCATCACGGCCACAGATAATCACCCCTTCTGGGTGGTGGACCTGTCTCGATGGGTGCCTGCTATTGATCTTCGGGCCGGGAAATGGCTTCTTAGTAATACGGGGAACCCTGTTGAGATCAAGAAGGTCTCGAAGTGGGCCGCAAGTAGGCAGCGGGTTCATAACCTGACGGTGGCCGATCTTCATACGTACTATGTGGCAGCTGGGGCAGCGCCGGTCTTAGTCCACAATTCCAGCAGGCCATGTGGAACCAAGGCAGTGGAGGAAGGTGACTGGCAGCACATCGTGGATCGTCACCGACCCGGCGGTGCCCTGGTTGACGATGAGGCAGGGATCCTTACAGGCAAGGCCAAGGTCGTTCGTCAACGAATAGCTGACACTATCAATCGAGGGGCGTCCAGGCCTAATACGCCAGATCCAATCACAGGAGAAGCGCGTCCTGGGCAAATCTATGAATGGGATTTCGGGACACCTGTGGGTAGAGCGGGGTCGGCGAACGGCGGTGGCAATCTGAAGCGGATCCGCGTTATCGTCCACGATGGTAAAGTTGTGACAGCGTTCCCGTACTAGATCCACCTGTACAATGAGGAATATGTGATATATCTAACCTTCAAGGTCCCGGACGCTGGGTCGCCCTGGCGTAAGACCTGGGATAGCGTCAACCAAGTCGATCCGGGAGAACTCAGCGAGATAGACATCCGCTACAAATACTTTGGCGCAAATGTTCACCTGCTTATCGATGGCGTTGAAGTGATATCGAAAAAGAGATTTGTGACGCTCGTGGACTTTGCGCTATCCATCTCTCATGCCGTGAAGCGTCTATCGTCAGGAGAAGACGCAGCAATCGGCTTTACAGAAAGTGAGGAAGTAATTCGACTGCACGGTGATGGTAATCTCGTTGCCATAAGTTCATCAAAGCATTCCTGGGAGGTCTCCGTTGATCGCGAAGAGTTCATAGTAGTGCTTACTGACTTCCTGTTCCAGGTTCATTCTCGCCTTACGACAGAATTCCCTTGGTTGGCCGCTGATCCGGTAATTCAGCGGTTCTCCGTGAGATGACGTGAAAGCGTCAGTGTCACTCGACGGGGCGGCAGAGTTGACCTGCGGCAGATGTGGCACAGATCCCCGCCCCTCGTGATCGGCGGGTACGGCGCACCCGCTGGTGGTGATGCTCGGTCTGGTCCAGGCGACCTGATTTACGTCCGCCACGCGACCCTCGCTGAAGACCGCTGCCGAACCCGCACTGCCTCGGCTCCGTCCATCCTGGCCACCATGCGCAGCTACGCCATTGGCGCGTTACACCTGCTCACTGGGTCTCACATAGTGAGAACTCCTTCAGCCCCTCGCCCAAGTGGGATGCGGGAGTCAAGATTGTGCGATCCGCGTACTAAGCTACTGAAAGCCTAGTACTACAGCCTGATTTCGTGATGTTTGAGCCAACGCCTCCAGTAGTGGCTGGCTCGTGCGCGCGTCTGATGGTGTCCTCGACGTTGGGACCAGTCGAGGGCGTGGCTGAGTGGGCGGGTGATCGTGGCGGTCAGACGTGCCAGGAGACGGCGGATTTCGGCTGGTGTGAGGCGGACCAGGCCGCTTGGGCTTTTGGGGCGTGTGCGGCGGTAACGGCAAGGTAGGCGTGGGCGAGCATCGCCAGGGTGATGTGCCTGTGCCAGGCGTCATAGCGTCGGACCTGATACTGGTCCAGGCCGGTCTCGTTCTTGGCGCTCTGGAAGCATTCCTCGATGGCCCAGCGGGCGCCGGCGACGGCGATGAGGTCCTCCAAGCTGGTGCCGACCGGGGCATGACACAGGTAGTAGGCCAGCTCGAGTTCGCCCTTGGTGTTGGGGGTCAGGCTGCGGCGGACCAGCAGCCAACGCTGGTAGCCGGGCTCGGTCTCGAAGTGCACGGTGGCCAGGGCCCAGTCATACAGGCGCGGCCCTTTGGAGCCGTTGCCGCAGGAGCGGCGTTTCCATGCCTCGGGCGGGGCCTGGGCGGTCGCGGTGTCGGCGTTGATCTGCCCGCCCCACGCCTTGCCGATCCATTGGTTCTTGGGCACCGCGACCACGTAGCTGAGGTGGTGTTCTTCCAGGAAGCGCCGGAACTTGAAGTCCATGCCGTAGGCTTCATCGGCCGTGACCCACGAGGCCGGAACGCCCGCCTCCAGAGCGCGGGTGAGCATCATCCGGGCCAGTACGGGCTTGGTGGCGAACTGCACGTTTTCCCCGATGCCTGCCTGGGCGCATCGAGCTCGATCGTCGGTCCAGGACTTCGGCAGATACAGTTCGGCGTCGATCAGCGCACGGCCTGACGGGGAGGCGTAGGCCAGGAATACCCCCAGTTGGCAGTTCTCCACCCGGCCCGCGGTGCCGGAGTACTGGCGTTGCACCCCGGCCGACTTGTCGCCCTTCTTCAGGAACCCGGTCTCATCCACGATCAGCACGCCGTCGCGGTGGCCGAGGTTGTCCATCACGTAATCGCGCAGGTCAGCACGCACCTCGCGAGGGTTCCAGCGGGCGCTGTTCAACAAGCGCTGCATGCGATCCGGCGCCGCATCCCCAGCCGCCTCGGCCAGCTGCCAGCCGTTCTTACGCTCGATCGGAGCCAGTAACCCCAGGAGGTACGCCCGCGCCTGACGCCGCGGCTCCACCCGCCCGAACCGGCCGGCTACCCGCCCGAACAGCACATCCAGCCCCGAGACCCACTCCTGGAGATCATCGGGCGTTAACTCACCAACCATGCATTCAGCCTACAGATCACAAAACCTGGCTGTAGTACTAGTCGCCCTTCTTGAGAAGGCTGTCACCACAGGACCTTCTGACCTGAGTAACGGTGGGCACTGGACGTATCGAGGTACTCCGCTCCGGGGAGGGTGTCCCCGAGAATGCGATCGACGGCCTTGCGGGTGCGGTCCTCGCTGGACGGCATGAGGTGTGTGTACGTGCGGAGGGTGAAGCCGGGGTCGTGGTGGCCGAGGTACTCGCTGAGGGCCTTGATGCTCTCGCCGCCGTCGAGCAGTACGGAGGCGTAGAAGTGGCGGAGGGCGTGCATGCCGTGCTTGCGATGCGACTCGGGCATCTGGCCCTTGGGCGGGGCGGGGACGATGCCCGCGCGGACGAGGGCCAATCGCCACTGGTTCTGGTTGAAGTAGGTGCAGTGGATCGCGTTGCCGTTCGGTGTGGTGAAGACCAGCCGGTGGGTCACGGGCTTGCCGGCGAGTGCCTGCCAGGGGAGCGTGACGTCCACGGCGGGGAAGGTTGCGAGGTGGGCAGAGAGTCGGAGAGCCACTGAGTCCGGGAGCGGCACGTCACGCGTCTTCCCGCCCTTCGGCGGAGCGAAGACTTGCCGGCCCCGGACGAGCTTCACCTGTCGCCGCACGTGGACGACCCTGCGTAGGAAGTCGACGTCATCCACGGACAGGCCGAGGATCTCGCCTTGCCTCAGGCCGAGGCCGGCCCCGACGTCTACCGTTACGGCATACCTCTTCCCGAGGGCGGCCCGCATCCCGTCCACCATGTCGTACGTCCACGGCTTCACCTTGTCGCGCGAGATCGAGGGTGCTCGCACGACAGAGGCCTTGCACGGGTTCCTCGCCACCAGGCCGTCGTCCACAGCTGTGGAGAACACGGCGGACACGTGTGCGAGCAGGACCTTGATGTAGGACGGGGCCAGTTGGCCCTGGAGCCCGCGGATCCAGGCTTGGATCATCGACGGCCGGTTGGCGAGCACGCGCATCTCGCGGTCGCCCAGGACGGGATAGATGTGGTTGCGGAGTCTCATGGCGACCTGGTCATGGACAGCCTCGTCGAACGGTGCCGTCCTGAGCCATTCGTCTGCACGCTGGCGGAAGAGGACCTTGCCGGCGCTGGGGTCGACGTACGTGCCGACGGCGAGTTCGTTCTTGATTTTCGCGTCGAAGGCGTCGGCAGCGGCGCGCTTGTCGAAGTTCTTCTTCCGCTGCTCACCATGGTCGTCGCGCCATCGGACCTGCCAGCGCTCACCCTTGCCATGGCCGGACGTGGGCACGCGGTTGTGCTCGGGACACGGGGAGTCCCCAGGGCGCGGTCTGGATTTGTGCCACCTGTCGTAGACGGTCATGACTGCTCACGCACCCAGGCGTAGACGTCCTCGGGCAGGTAGCGGACATGGCGTCCGATCTTGCAGCCCTTCGGTCCCTTGCCGAGGTAGCGCCACTGGTAGAGCGTGGTCGCCGGATGCCGAGGAAGTCGGACAGTCGCTGGATCGTCCACATCCGCTCGTCACTCTGGTGCACGGTCACAGCGCCTCCTCTGACATGGGGTGCGTGTACGTGGGCGCGGGTGTGGGTGTGCCTGTGATCGCAGCCGCGAGGAGTTGGTCTCCGAGGGACAGGCCCTTTCCGGCGTACTCCCAGTGGGCGATGACGAGGACGGTGTCCTCGTCGAAGAGCGGGAGGCGGCCGGTGGTGATCTCCTCGGCGCGCATGTGTTCTTCGCGGGCGGTGCGGAGGGCGCCGAGGGTGGTGGAGTAGCGACGGCTCTTGGTGGAGAAGTGGCCGCGGAAGCCGAGCATGTGGGCCCACTGGGTGAGGCGTAGGTCGGCCAGGTCGTCGAGGGCGCCCAGGCGGAGGCATTCGGCGATGAGGCGACGGGCGTGTTCGCGCAGCCGGTGCAGGGCCAGTTCGTCGAGGGTGTGGATGCGCCGGTCGAGGGTGCCGACGCATTCGGCGGCCTTGGTGGCGTACTTGGCGATGTAGGCGGCGACGGCTTGTTCGGTGAGGTCGCCGTTCATGGTGATGGGGCGGATGTCGAGCTGGGTGCCCCAGCGGAAGATACGGGCGAGTGGCTCGACCTCGACGGCTATCGCGCTGGCCGCGTGCTGGACGGCTTGGGTCAGGGCGTCAGCGGTGGCCCAGGCGGGCTCCCGCCGCTAGCGTCAGTCGACCTCTACCCCCCACGCCTCACGTGCGACGTCTGCTAGGGGGACCGTGGCCTGGGCTAGGTGACGGAGGCAGCTGCCTTCTGCCAACGACACTAAGAAGAGGGGATATGCTGCCCGGTTTCCAGCGATGCTACGAGCGAGATCGATAGGCATCGTGGTATCCCCGCGGCTCAGCATGTGCATTACGAGACCTTCATGGTCTCGACCTTGTGCGTACAAACGCTTGGAGAAGTCAGCAATTCGCCGCCAGCCGTCGCCGTCGATATCTCCCCGACGATGACGATCCACTTCTGCTAGCAAGCATATTTCGAGAACTACACGATCGTTGCCATCGTACCCCGCGAGCAACTGCCGAGCGCTCTCCCAGTCCGGATGTCGATAAGCGAGCGGCAGCATTATGAGCAGCGCACAAGTTCTAGGGCGCAGGCTTGTGAGATCAAGGTCCTGAGGATATCCGCGACCAGCACGGCGCGTGCGGAAATCGAACCTCTCAGTCGAGCTAAGCATGTAGATCTCATCGATACTGAGGGTCTCGATAAAATTCTCAATCGAGGCAATAAACCGTGAGAGAGTCGTAGGTCCACAGACCATAAATGCGATCTGGAGAACTCGCAACCTTTCCGCTGCAGACGATGCTTTAGCAAATTGCGCCCGCCACCAACTAACTGTACCCTTCCATCTCTTAGAGCGTTGCAAGCGCTCAATAAGGTCGAGAGACGCGTCTGAAAGGTTGAAATCCTCTCCATTAGGGAAAGCAGCTTCTGTGAGCCGGACCCAGCACGTAGCGGCGTATGCCAGGCGTATCGCCAGCCAATTATCGCCTCTTCCCAGCGTTGCCTTCTCGGTGATCGTGCGCCAGATGCTTATGTCTTCCTGGAGGACATTTGCAGGTGTCTTGGACAGTGTCTCAAATATCGTCCAAAACTCCTTGAGGGCAGGTCGATCGGTCTCAAGAAGCTTGGGGGCGAATCGGAAGCCGTACGCGTGTGCTAGGGCGTCATCAGGAGTGCGCCGATTGCGATAGAAGTAGCTATTCGGGTCAAGAAGGAATGTCTGGGCTACGATCGTGGCATAAGCAATTTTGTGATTGATCGTCGACGCAGAGCGGAGGTCGACACCTCTAAAGACAGTAGCATCGAGATAGTCGTCGACCAGACCGTCATCCTGGTCGATCCAGTCCCAACGGCCGGCCATGGCAGCGATACCTGCGAATCCAGCTTCCCGCAGCTGCGGCAGACTTGCAATAGCAGTGATGTCCCGAAGGTCGCAACGTGAGAGTACTCCCAGCGCATAGCCATCGAGCAAGAAATTGCGCAGTGACTCTTGGTTGGGAACGCTAGCAGATGCTAGCCACCGTTTTCTGAGAACATCTACGGTAGTGTTGGCTTGAGCGAGCTGAGCAATGCTAACTCGGATATCAGAGTGAGTGTTTTCTGACAGCACTTCAAAACATCTATCGAGAAGCTCATTTCGACCACAGCCGTCTGGCAGGACAAGGGGTTCTGTCCGGCTTGAGGTCTGATAAACACTTCCAAAAAGAGAACGGTAGCCGTCATGGGCTAGCACAAGCTGGACTATGCTTTTAAGGCTACGCTGATTCTGACTAAACACCCAGTCGGCAAGTAGGGTGGCCGCTAGCGCGCGCGGATAGTGAGTTAGGGCGTGATCACCCTCTTCGGCCAGAATCTGCAACCTTTCCACGAGGGCAGGAAGTTCAGCCTTTTTGAAGCAGCCCGCATAGAAGCGCGTCACATTTTGCCAGTATGTGCTCCGGGCGATTGCGTCAAAACGTTCATCGATCGTCCCCGGTTGGGGATTTCCGGCAGTACTGTGAGGTGCGTTCTCGTATAGGAACTTGGCGGCAAAGAACTCTCTCAGTGGCTGGACCTCAAATTTGTACTGACCCTCTACCGCTCCAACCAGAAAGACGACTCTTTGCGTTACGCCATGAAATAGCTTATCTGCTAATTCGGGAGCACGGTCTTCACTGATCAGATATTTACGCAGGACCTCCAGCAGGCGCCCCGACTCAATCTTTCCAAGAGCTCGCCCCTTCTCCGCCTCTGAATGTAGTACCCATGCGAGATATCGATGAATATCAATTAGTTCCTCGCGGAATTCCTTTACGACGTCGTTCTTCCCCGCTTCGCGCGCGAAGAACAGGTCAACGTATAGCTCATAGAGCGTGGTCCGCTTGTCGGGCAGACTGGCGCCTCGGGTTCTAATTACACTCAATAGGATCGTCAGCTGCATTGGGTTACGAGCAAGCTCGCGCATATGCGTCTGATCCAACTTGTTGTTGAGAATCCGCCGAAGTTCCGAATACTCCTTGGGTTTCAGGTTCTCGGCTTTGGACCATTTTTCCGAATATGCCCTTATGAGGGGGATGGTTAGACTGCTAAGAGACCATGATTCAAAGAGCCTTGGCGGGAAGCCTAAGACCTCTGCCAATGCGGACGGCCGTGTCGTTATGATGGTTTGGAGAGAAGCTGCAGACTCGCTGAGCCGTCGCACAGTCCTGCAGATCTCTTCGATAACGCGATTTCGTAGTGCTACGTCCGCAACTTCGTCGAGTCCATCGAGGAAAAGGAGGAGGGCGCTTTTCTGGGCTATCGCGCTCAGATCTCCAACACTAAACGGCATGCCCCCTGATCTCTCGGTCACGAGTGCCGCTATAAATGACTCGACTGACTTTGTTGTGCCTGTTGGCCTTTTCTCCTCAGGATCGTCGGCGAAAGGATTCATTCCTGAAAGCCAGGTGGCGTACTCTCGCAGATCGATTTTGATCGGCAGCCGAGCTGAGCGTGGGTGGTAATAATCTTCGATGCAGTCCAGCTCTGGCTCACTTAGTGAGTGCTTTTCATCTTGCCTCGCGGAGCTGAAGGACGAGGATCGCCTTGACAAGCT
>NZ_KZ559471.1:225090-424939 GCF_002850745.1 Nonomuraea indica | reverse complement strand
GTTGAGTTCTCAAGAAACGGACGCGTACTCCCCAGAACCTCAAGGAGGCGCACATTTCATGTCGTCCATCTTAGCAGATCCAGGCGATTCTTGTCAAACCGCCCGATCCGGCACTTTCCGGACCCGCCTCGCTTTGAGGCAACTCCCCTAACTTACCCGAACATCTAGCCCTTGTCCACTTATGCAGGTGGAGGAGGTCCGAAGATCGGATCTGTTGGTGGGAGTCGAGGGCCAACCGGCCCCGCGTGGAAAACCTTAGCAGCCCTCGCGGGGTCCGCAGTCCGTCTTCGGTAACGAATGAGCATTCCCTGGGCGGGGAGGTTCAAACCCCGAGGGCGGCCAGCTGGGCCTCGAGCCGCTCGATGTCCGCCGCCGCCTGGTCCGCCCGGGCCCTGACCTTGGTCACCACGTCCGCCGGCGCCTTGGCCATGAACTGCTCGTTGCCGAGCTTGGCGGCCACCTGCGACGCCTCCTTGCGCGCCGCGGCGAGGTCCTTCTCCAGTCGCTTGCGCTCGGCGGCCACGTCGATGGCGCCCGCGGTGTCGATCTCGACGGTCACCCCGCCCACGACCAGCCGCGCCGTCGCGGAGAACACCTCGGTCGGGTCCGTCAGGCGCAGCAGGGAGCGCGCCGCCCCCTCGTGCCGCGTCAGCATGGTGCCGTCCAGGGCGAGCCGCGCGGCCACCTTCTGGCCGGGCTTGAGCCCCTGGTCCGACCGGAACCTGCGCACCTCCGTCACGAGCTCCTGCAGCGCCGCGATCTCCGCTTCCGCGTCGGGATCGACGTAGCCGGAGTCGGGCACCGGCCAGGAGGCCACGACGATCGACTCCCGGCCCGTGACGGCGCGCCAGAGCTCCTCGGTGACGAACGGCACCAGCGGGTGCAGCAGCCGCAGCAGGGCGTCGAGCACATGGCCGAGCACCAGCCGGGTGTGCACCAGTCCCTCCCCCAGCTGGATCTTGGCCAGCTCGAGGTACCAGTCGCACACCTCGTCCCAGGCGAAGTGGTAGAGCAGGTCGGACGCCTTGGCGAACTCGAACTCCTCCAGCGCCGCGTCGGCCGCGGAGATGACGCTCTGCAGCCGGGACAGGATCCACCGGTCCGCCGCCGTCAACTCCAGGCCGTCGAGCGAACCGACCGCCGCGCCGTTCATCAGCGCGAACCGGGTGGCGTTCCAGATCTTGTTGCAGAAGTTGCGCGACCCGGCGGCCCACTCCTCGCTGACCGCCACGTCGGCGCCGGGATTGGCGCCGCGCAGCAGGGTGAAGCGTGTGGCGTCGGCGCCGTAACGCTCGATCCAGTCGAGCGGGTCGACCACGTTGCCGAACGACTTCGACATCTTCTTGCCGAACTGGTCGCGAACCATGCCGTGCAGCGCGACGACGCGGAACGGCGGCTCACCGTCCATCGCGTACAGACCGAACATCATCATCCGGGCCACCCAGAAGAACAGGATGTCGTAGCCCGTCACCAACACCGACGTCGGGTAGAACCGCGCCAGCTCCGGCGTGGCCTCCGGCCAGCCCAGCGTGGAGAACGGCCACAGCCCCGAGGAGAACCAGGTGTCGAGGACGTCGGGGTCCTGCGTGTAGCCGGCCGGCGGCGTCTCGTCGGGTCCGACGCAGACGACCTCCCCTTCGGGCCCGTACCAGACCGGGATGCGGTGACCCCACCACAGCTGGCGGGAGATGCACCAGTCATGCATGTCGTCGACCCAGTCGAAGTAGCGCTTGGCCAGCTCCGGCGGATGGATGCGGGTGCGGCCGTCGCGGACGGCGTCACCCGCGGCCTTGGCCAGCGGCGCCACGTTGACGAACCACTGCAGCGACAGCCGCGGCTCGACCACGGTCTTGCACCGCGAGCAGTGACCGACCGAGTGCAGATAGGGGCGCTTCTCGGCCACGATGAGGCCTTCGGCGCGCAGCGCGGCCACGACGGCCGGGCGGGCCTCGAAGCGGTCGAGCCCCTGGAACGGCCCGTGCGCCGTGATGACGCCGCGCTCGTCCATCACCGTCAGTGACGGCAGGGAGTGGCGCCGGCCGATCTCGAAGTCGTTGGGGTCGTGGGCCGGGGTGACCTTGACCGCGCCGGTGCCGAACGCGGGATCGACGTGCTCGTCGGCGACCACGGGGATCATGCGGCCGGTCAGCGGCACCTCGACGAGAGTGCCGATCAGGTGCGCGTAGCGCTCGTCGGAGGGATGGACGGCGACGGCCGTGTCGCCGAGCATCGTCTCGGCGCGGGTGGTCGCCACCACGATCTCGTCGGAGTAGCGGATCGAGACGAGCTCGCCCTCGTCCTCGCTGTGCTCGACCTCGATGTCGGACAGCGCGGTCAGGCAGCGGGGGCACCAGTTGATGATGCGCTCGGCGCGGTAGATGAGCCCGTCGTCGAAGAGCCGCTTGAAGATGGTGTGGACCGCCCGGGACAGCCCCTCGTCCATGGTGAAACGCTCGCGCTGCCAGTCGACGCCGTCGCCCAGCTTGCGCATCTGGCCGAGGATCTTGCCGCCCGACTCCTCCTTCCACTCCCACACGCGCTGCACGAACGCCTCGCGGCCGAGGTCGTGGCGGGACAGGCCCTGCTTGGCGAGCTCGCGTTCCACGACGTTCTGGGTGGCGATGCCCGCGTGGTCCATGCCGGGCAGCCAGAGCGTCTCGCGGCCCTGCATGCGGGCGCGGCGGGTCAGCGCGTCCTGGATGGAGTGGTCGAGGGCGTGGCCGATGTGCAGGACGCCCGTCACGTTCGGCGGCGGGAGGACGATGCTGAACGGCGCGCGTGAGCTGCCGGCGTCGGCGTGGAAGTAGCCCGCGGAGTCCCAGCGCTCGTAGCTTCGGGTCTCGACGTCGGCCGGGGTGTACTGGGTAGGCAGCTCTGGCGTTGTCACAGTGACCAATTCTAGGGACGCCGACAAGCGGAACGCCCCACGATCGTCACCGTGGGGCGTCTGCTCGACGGACTCGTGCCCGGCGGGCGCGGGATCGCGCCGAGGTCGTGGCTCGGGTCAGGCCGACTTCTCGCGCGGCGGGCGCTGCTGCTTGACGGCGAGCTGGTCGCGCGGCACGAGCGTCGGGATGGCGTGCTCCAGGACCGACTCGCGGGTGATGACCACGCGGGCGACGTCCTTGCGGGAGGGCACCTCGTACATGACGGACTGGAGCACCTCCTCCAGGATGGCGCGCAGGCCGCGCGCGCCGGTGCCGCGCAGGATGGCCTGGTCGGCGATGGCCTCGAGCGCGTCGTCGGTGAACTCCAGCTCCACGCCGTCGAGCTCCAGCAGCTTGCGATACTGCTTGACCAGCGCGTTGCGCGGCTCGGTGAGGATCTGGACGAGCGCCTCGCGGTCGAGGTTGTGCACCGAGGTGATGACCGGGAGCCGGCCGACGAACTCGGGGATCATGCCGAACTTGAGCAGGTCCTCGGGCATCACGTCGGAGAAGATGTCGACGGTGTCGACCTCCTCCTTGGAGCGGATGATGGCGTTGAAGCCGATGCCCTTCTTGCCGACCCGGGACTCGATGATCTTCTCGAGGCCGGCGAACGCGCCGCCGCAGATGAACAGCACGTTGGTCGTGTCGATCTGGATGAACTCCTGGTGCGGGTGCTTGCGGCCGCCCTGCGGCGGGACGCTCGCGGTGGTGCCTTCCAGGATCTTCAGCAGTGCCTGCTGGACGCCTTCGCCCGAGACGTCGCGGGTGATCGACGGATTCTCGCTCTTGCGGGCGATCTTGTCGACCTCGTCGATGTAGATGATGCCGGTCTCGGCCTTCTTGACGTCGTAGTCGGCGGCCTGGATCAGCTTGAGCAGGATGTTCTCGACGTCCTCGCCGACGTAGCCCGCCTCGGTGAGGGCGGTGGCGTCGGCGATGGCGAAGGGCACGTTGAGCATCTTCGCCAGCGTCTGCGCGAGCAGCGTCTTGCCCGAGCCGGTGGGGCCCAGCAGCAGGATGTTGCTCTTGGCCAGCTCAAGGCCGTCGTCTCTGCCCCGGTCGCCGGACTGCACCCGCTTGTAGTGGTTGTAGACCGCCACCGAGAGCGCCTTCTTCGCCTTGTCCTGACCGATGACGTAGGCGTCGAGGAACTCGTAGATCTCCCTCGGCTTGGGCAGGTTGTCCCACTTGAGCTCGGAGGACTCGGAGAGCTCCTCCTCGATGATCTCGTTGCAGAGATCGATGCACTCATCGCAGATGTAGACGCCTGGACCGGCAATGAGCTTCTTGACTTGCTTCTGGCTCTTCCCGCAGAAAGAGCACTTCAGCAGGTCTCCCCCGTCGCCGATGCGTGCCACCCCAGATACTCCTTTGCGTGGGACCGCCCTGCTGCCGCGATCCGTGTCCTCCGGACCCGGTCCGAACCGCTCAGGTTTCGACGTTACCGTCTTCTGGGCCCTCAGTGAGCCCCCTGGCGGCGAGTCGCACCGGAACGTGCCCTCTTGGGCAGCGCTCCGGTGCGTCACATCTCGTCAGGAAGCAACCGCCTGAGCACGCTTCTTCCGCGACGGGATGATGTCGTCGATCAGACCATACGCCTTCGCCTCGTCCGCGTTGAGAATTTTGTCGCGTTCGATGTCCTTGCGGACCTCAGCGGCGGACTTGCCGGAGTGCTTCGCGACGATCTCCTCGAGCAGCGTGCGCATGCGAAGGATCTCGCGGGCCTGGATCTCGATGTCGCTCCCCTGGCCGCCGCCCTCGGTGGACGGCTGGTGGATCAGGACCCGGGCGTTGGGGAGCGCGAACCGCTTGCCCGGGGTGCCGCCGGCCAGCAGCACGGCCGCCGCGGAGGCGGCCTGGCCGAGGCAGACGGTCTGGATCTCCGGCCGGACGAACTGCATCGTGTCGTAGATCGCCGTCATGGCCGTGAAGGAGCCACCGGGCGAGTTGATGTAGATGCTGATGTCACGGTCGGGGTCGAGCGACTCCAGCGTCAGCAACTGGGCCATGACGTCGTTGGCCGACGCGTCGTCGATCTGCACTCCGAGGAAGATGATGCGGTCCTCGAAGAGCTTGTTGTACGGGTTCATCTCCTTCACGCCGTAGGACGTGCGCTCGACGAAGGAGGGGAGAACGTAACGGCTTTCGATGTTCACTTCAGCTCCCCCTAGGAGACGGGGCCCTGCGAGGGCACCTGCCGCGCGCTGCGCACGACGTGGTCGATGAAGCCGTAGTCCTTGGCCTCGTCGGCCGTGAACCAGCGGTCGCGGTCGGAGTCGGCCTCGATCTGCTCGAGCGGCTGCCCGGTGTGGAAGGCGATCCGCTCGGCCAAGGTCTTCTTCACGTAGAGCATCTGCTCGGCCTGGATGGCGATGTCGGCGGCCGTGCCGCCGATGCCGCCCGAGGGCTGGTGCATCATGACCCGCGCGTGCGGCAGGCCGTAGCGCTTGCCCTTGGTGCCCGCGGTGAGCAGGAACTGCCCCATCGAGGCCGCCATGCCCATCACGACCGTGGAGACGTCGTTGGGGACGTATTCCATCATGTCGTAGATCGCCATGCCGGCGCTCACCGAGCCGCCGGGCGAGTTGATGTAGAGCGTGATGTCGCGGTCGGGGTCGTCGGCCGCAAGGAGCAGCAGCTCCGCGCAGATGCGGTTGGCGATCTCGTCGTTGACCTCCTGCCCGAGCACGATGATGCGCTCACGCAGCAGGCGCTGGTAGAGCTGGTCCTCAAGCCGGAAGGACGAGCCGTTCTCACGGCCTCGCGACTCAGGCTGATAGAAGGTCGGCGGGCTGGTCACAGCGTCACCTTCCGATGCGTCGTAATCGATTGGCTTTGCTTGTGACCTTAACGCGCGTCGCCCACAGGTCATGCCCGGTCCGCAGACTGTTCGCTTTCGGCGCAGGTGGGGGTCATGCCCCGCCGACGGCCCGCCACGCTCCTCCACGTGCGGGCTGCCGCCCCGCCTGCGGGTGACGTCGGCGCCGGCGGCGCCCTGGTGAAGCAGGCCCGGCGCAACTCGTCGCGCTCGGGTCCTGACGTGCCGCGTGCGCAGCTCTCCGTGGCGGGAGTCGCGGCGGTTCGGTGGGGGTCGGCCTGGTCGGGGGCGTCGCTGGACTCACCGCCGAAAGAGTCGCCCGACTCACTCTCGGGCGCGTCGCCGGACTGGCCATCGGGCGCATCGCCAGGCGGGCCATTGGGCGCGTCTCCGGTTCACCCTCGCGGGCTCGCCGGCCCGGGATCGTGCCGGGCGAGCCCGGGTGCAGTGACAGGAGCTGCCTGAGGCGTTGCCGTCCCCTTGGCTCTCCCTGAACTCGAGCCGGCGCGGCAGCGGCGTCAGGATCGTCCCCAGGACCACGCCTGCGGCAGGGGTGGACGGGCTGGAGCCGGCTGGAGGCGTCGAGCGGGAGGACGACGCAACGCACTGGGGTCGTCAGGGACGGCACCATCTGGATGCCGGTGGCACGGAAGGCGGGCGGAGCGGCCGAGGGCCCGGCCCCGCCAGGCCGTACCGGAAGCCGTCAGAGGCGACCGGCAGCGGCCACGGCACCGCCGGCGCCGTGGCCGAGAGCGCGCAACCGGCACGCGCGATCATGCAGACGGTGTGAGCGCACCCTCGTGCCAGGAGAACGGAGAAACCCCCGATCCGTAAGGACCGGGGGTTTCACTCAGCGACCGGGTCAGGCCTCGGGCTTGTCCTCGGCGGGCTTGTCCTCGGCGGGCTTGTCGCCGGACTCCTCGGCCGGCTCCTCCACGACCTCCTCGCCGTTGATCTCGGCGTAGATGGCCTTGAGGTCGACCTCGTTGCCCTCGCTGTCGACGACCTTGGCGGCGTCGCCGAGCACGGACTTGGCCTTGTCACGCACGATCTCGACCATGGCGAGCGTGAGCTGGTCGTTGTCGGCGAGGTGCTGGGCCAGCTGGTTGGGCTGGACGCCCATCTCCATGGCGCGGCGGACGACGAAGTTGGTCAGCTCCTGCTCGGAGACGCCCAGCTCCTCGGACTTGACGATCTTGTCGAGGACGAAGCCGACCTTGATGGCCTTGGCGGCGCTGGCCTCGAACTCGGCGAAGCGCTCCTCCTCCGTCGTCTGGTAGAGGCGGAAGAAGGCGTCGCGGCTCAGACCGCTCTCGGCGACCTGGTGCTCGAGGTTGTGCTTGCGGGCGTCGATCTCGGCCTTGAGCGCGCTCTCGGGGATCGGGATGTCGATCTTCTCGAGCAGCGTGTCGAGGGCCTTGTCGCGGGCCTGGACGACCTGGTCGATCAGCTTGTTGCGGTGGGAGGTCTCGCGGATGCTGGCCTTGAGCTCCTCCAGCGTGTCGAACTCGCTGGCGAGCTGCGCGAACTCGTCGTCGAGCTCGGGCAGGACCTTCTCCTTGACCGACTTGACGTTGATGATGACGTCGGCCTCCTCGCCGGCGTTCTCGCCGCCGACGAGCTCGGTCCGGAAGCTCTTCTCCTCGCCGGCGGACATGCCGCGCAGGGCGTCGTCGAGGCCCTGGAGCACGGAGCCGGCGCCCACCTCGTAGGAGACCTCGTTGGCCTGCTGCTCCTCGATGTTCTTGCCGTCGATCTCGGCGCGCAGGTCCATCACGACGAAGTCGCCGTCGGCGGCCGGGCGCTCGACGCCCGTCAGCGTGGCGAAGCGCTGGCGCAGCGCGTCGAGCTGCTTGTCCACGTCGGTGTCGGAGACCTCGGCGGAGTCGACGGTGATCTCGACGCCCTGGTAGTCGGGGACGTCGAAGTTGGGCCGGATGTCGACCTCGGCGGTGAACTCGATCTGCTCGCCGTCGTCGATCTTGGTGACCTCGATGTCGGGCTGGCTGACCGGGAACACGTCGACCTCGTCGACGGCCTGGCCGTAGAGCTTGGGCACCGCGTCGTTGAGGGTCTCCTCCAGCACCACCGCCCGGCCGAAGCGCTGCTCGATGATGCGGGCCGGGACCTTGCCAGGGCGGAACCCGGGGACGCGCACCTGCTGCGCGACCTTCTTGTACGCCGCATCCATGCTCGGGCGCAGCTCGTCGAACGGCACCTCGACAGTGAGCTTCACCCGAGTCGGGCTGAGCTCCTCGACAGCGGTCTTCACGGGGTGGTCTCCTTGATCAAGCTTCGAGTGATCGCGGGCGCGTCCATTCGGTACGGCTCACGCGCCGCGCCCACATGAGGCGCTGGGGCATGCTCCGCCATGGCGGGATCCGAGCGCCGATGGCCAGTCTAGGGCAGATGCGTACCCGACAGCGACGCCACGACGGTCAGAACTCGTCGGCGATGGTACGCAGCAGCTGGACCGTCTCGTCCGGGGTCGTGCTCACGGCGCACAGCCGCTCCATCACCACGGTGTATTTGTCCACATCCTCACGCTTGTCCAGGTACAGCGCACTCGCGAGCTGCTCGACGTACACCACGTCCGGCAGCTCGCGGTCGGGGAAGCGGAGGATGCTGAAGGCGCCGCCCTCGGCGCTGTGGCCGCCGAAGCTGAACGGCATGATCTGGATGGTGATGTTGGGCTGCCGCATCAGGTCGGCCAGATGCTCCAGCTGGGCGCGCATGACCTCGGCGCCGCCGATGGGACGCCGCAGCGCCGCCTCGTCGATGACCGCCCAGAAGAAGGGGCCGTCGGGCCGGTCGAGCACCCGTTGGCGCTCCAGGCGCAGGTCGACCCTGCGGGCGATCTCGTCGGAGGAGATGCCGGCCGATCCCGCGGTGACGACCGCGCGGGCGTACTCCTTGGTCTGCAGCAGACCCGGGACGAACTGCACCTCGTAGGTCCTGATGCGGGCCGCGGCCTCCTCCAGGCCCACGTACGCCTGGAACCACGTCGGCAGCACGTCGTTGAACCGGTGCCACCAGCCGGGCTCGTTGGCCTTGCCCACCAGGGTGATGATGGCATCGCGCGCCTGCTCGTCGACGACTCCGTAGAGCGCCAGCAGGTCGGAGACGTCACGCTCCTTGAAGCCGACCCGGCCGAGCTCCATCCGGCTGATCTTGGACTCCGACCCTCTGATGAGGTGGCCGGCCTCCTCGCGGGTGACGCCCTTCGCCTCCCTGAGCCGACGCAGCTGGGAGCCCAGGAGGATGCGCAGCGCCGTAGGGCCGGAACCCGGCTGGTTCTGCGTCACTCTTCCTCCTATCGCGGTCCGCACACACAGTGACACCACACCGACCTGTATGACAAGGTCTCAACCACGTGTCCGAAACGGATAGCCCACCCCATGACCGATCATGTGCTGCACATTGCAGGTGCACGTGCATTTGGGTCTTGCAGCAGCACGGATTCGTGTCCCATGATGGTCTAGTGCATTTTGGCCATACATGCACCAATTCAAGGGCTGCGGGAGGTATCGGCGGGATGGTGGAGGACCCCTTGGCCACTGCCGATTGCCTGCAGATCACCCGCGAGGTGGGGTTCGACCGCCTGCTGACGGCCGACGAGCCCTACACCACCTCCTACCCTCTCCCCTTCCAGGCCGACTCCGTCAAGACGGCACGGGACGTCACCCGCTCGACGCTGGCCGACTGGGGCCTGACGGAGCTGAGCGACGACGCGGCGCTGGTGGTCTCCGAATTGGTGACGAACGCGGTCCGGTACGCGATGTACGCCGGCCACCGGCGCGGCATCGAGCTGCTGCTGATGCGGGTCTCCCCGCACGTGCTGCTGGCCGTGGCCGATCCCAGCGACGAGATGCCGACCCGCAAGGAGCCCGACTTCGTCTCCGAGAACGGGCGCGGCCTGTACATCGTGGAGACGTACAGTCAGCGCTGGGGCTGGGACCCGCTGGACAGCGGCGGCAAGGCCGTCTGGGCCCTCTTCCACGCCGGCCCCTGACCGCGCAGGAGCCCCGGACAGACCGAAGGCCACTCCCCGACTCGCAGGGGGTGGCCTCTTTGCTTGCCCGGCACCGGCCCATGGCCGGTCGGACACTGTCGGGGCGACAGGATTTGAACCTGCGACTTCTTGCTCCCAAAGCAAGCGCGCTGCCAAGCTGCGCCACGCCCCGCCTCGCCGGGTACGCACGCGCTCCACAACTCCGGTACGCTTACGCCCTGACGACCGGATGAAGTCTAGACCAGACTCCGACCGGTTCGCGCGGACGTAGCTCAATGGTAGAGCCCTAGTCTTCCAAACTAGCTACGCGGGTTCGATTCCCGTCGTCCGCTCTCAACAAGAAGGCCCAGGTCAGGGAGATGATCCCGACCCTGGGCCTTACTGTTGTCGGATCTTGTTCCTCTGTCCGTGCCGGCCCCACGCCTTCACGTCCTGCGCGCTCAGGATGATGCGCCGGCGCCCGCAGCCGGTTCACATCGGCGACTGTCCCCGGTTCTGGAACGCCTGCCGAGGCGGTCGGCCGCCGGAGGGGTCGTCCGGGGCGTGCGCAGTAGGCTCGGGGCGATGCGTGTACGACCGATCTCGCCCGAGGCGCTGGTGCGGGAGGTGGCCGAGCGGATCGACGACCGGCCGCGTACGGGATGGACGCGGGTCGCCGTCGACGGCGCGCCGCCCAGCCGGCCCGGGTGGCTGGCCGACGAGCTGGTGGCGCCGTTGAGGCTGCGCGGGCGTCCCGTCGTGCGGGTGTCCGCCGCCGACTTCCTGCGGCCGGCCTCGCTGCGGCTGGAGCACGGCCGGACGGACCCCGACGTCTTCTACGACGACTGGCTCGATGTCGGCGGCCTGCGCAGGGAGGTCCTCGACCCCCTCGGGCCGGGCGGCTCGGGCCGGGTGCTGCCGGCGCTGTGGGACAGCGTGGCCGACCGGGCCTACCGCCTGCCGTACCAGAGCCTGCCGGAGGGCGGGGTGCTGGTGCTCGACGGGACGCTGCTGCTGGGCAGGGGGTTGCCGTTCGACATCAGCGTCCACCTGTGGCTGTCGGCGGCGGCGCTGGCGCGCGGGACCGGCGAGGGCGAGCGGTGGCGGCTGCCCGCCTACGCCCGCTACGAGCGCGAGGTACGGCCGGGCGGGCACGCCGACATCGTGGTGCGCGCCGATCGTCCCGGTCACCCGGCGCTCCAGGTGAGCGGTTGACGGTTCCAGGCTTGGAACGTGCCAATCCCCGGCGCAGACTGGTGCAATGACGCTTCCCAGCCACTGGTACAACATCGTCCCCGACCTGCCCGCCGCGCCTCCCTCGCCCCTTCATCCCGGCACGCGGCAGCCCGTGGGTCCCGACGACCTGGCGCCGCTCTTCCCGATGGAGCTCATCGAGCAGGAGGTGAGCACCGAGCGGTTCGTCGCCATCCCGCAGGAGGTGCTCGACGTCTACCGGATGTGGCGGCCGACGCCGCTGCTGCGGGCCCGCCGGCTGGAGCGGGCGCTCGGCACTCCCGCGAGGATCTACTACAAGTACGAGGGCGGCTCGCCCGCCGGGTCGCACAAGCCCAACACCGCCGTCCCGCAGGCCTTCTACAACGCCCGCGCGGGAGTGCGCAAGCTGACCACCGAGACCGGCGCCGGGCAGTGGGGCAGCGCGCTGGCCTTCGCGTGCTCGCAGTTCGGCCTGGAGTCCGAGATCTGGATGGTCCGCGCCTCGTACGACCAGAAGCCCTACCGGCGCTCGCTCATGCGCGTCTACGGCGCCACCGTGCACGCCAGCCCCTCCTCCGTGACGAAGGCGGGCGGCAAGGTGCTCGCCGAGCACCCCGACTCCACCGGCAGCCTGGGCATCGCCATCAGCGAGGCGGTCGAGGTGGCCGCCGCCGGCGCGGACGTGCGCTACGCGCTCGGCTCGGTGCTCAACCACGTGCTGCTGCACCAGACGGTGATCGGCGAGGAGGCGCTCGGGCAGCTGGAGGAGATGCCCGACGTGATCATCGGATGCACGGGCGGCGGCTCCAACTTCGGCGGCCTGGTCTTCCCGTTCCTGCGCGAGAAGCTGGCGGGGCGGATCGACCCGGTGATCCGCGCGGTCGAGCCGGCGGCCTGCCCGACGTTCACCAGGGGCGTCTACGCCTACGATTTCGGCGACACCGCCGGCTTCACGCCGCTGCTGAAGATGCACACGCTGGGCCACGACTTCGTGCCCGACCCGATCCACGCGGGCGGCCTGCGCTACCACGGCATGTCGCCGCTGCTGTCGCACATGTACGAGCTGGGCATGTTCGAGGCGGTCAGCAAGTCGCAGTCCGAGTGCTTCGAGGCGGGGGTGCGCTTCGCCCGCACCGAGGGCATCCTGCCCGCCCCCGAGCCGACGCACGCGCTGGCCGAGACCATCGCCGAGGCCCTGCGTTGCAAGGAGACGGGGGAGCCGAAGGTGATCCTGACCGCGCTGTGCGGCCACGGTCACTTCGACCTGGCCGCCTACGACCGCTACCTGTCGGGCGCGATGGAGGACTTCACGCTGCCGCAGTCGCGCATCGACGACGCCCTCGCCGGTCTGCCCGGCTGACCCCGCCGGACAGCGCGACAGCGCGCCCGTGGTGGACGGGAGGAGGCCGCCGCGGGCGCGTGCGCGATCACCGCGCCGTGGGGCGCTTGCCGTGGTTGGCCTTCTTCTTCTTGCGGGCCCTGCCCTTGCGCGCGCGCCTTGCCATGGCATCTCCTCGCTGGTCGGATCCGACGTGCCTCACCAACGTCTCTCGTCTCCGGCCGTGACACAAGCGACACCCCATACCTAACATTCCCCAACATTTGCATGTCATAATTTGATGGAATCTGTTGGGAGGAGCGGGGACGTGCTGGCACAGCAGCGGCAGCAGGCGATCCTCGAGCGCGTCCGCAGCGACGGCGGCGTGCGGGTCGCCGACCTCGTGCGCGAGCTCGGGGTCTCCGACATGACGATCCGCCGCGATCTCGAGGTCCTGGCCGAGCGGGGCCTGCTCGCCAAGGTGCACGGCGGCGCCACGGCCCTCGGCCCCGGATCCACGGAGGAGCCGGGCTTCACCGCCAAGTCCGCCCGCCAGCAGCCCGAGAAGGAGGCGATCGCGCGGCGCGCCGCCCGGCTCGTCGAGCCCGGCACCGCCGTCGCGCTGTCGGCCGGCACCACCACCTGGGCGCTCGCCCATCACCTGGTCGGCGTACCCGAGCTGACAGTGATCACCAACTCGGTGCCCGTTGCCGACGTCTTCCACCGCAACCCGCGCCCCGACCGCACGGTGGTGCTCACCGGCGGCGTGCGCACGCCGTCCGACGCGCTGGTGGGCCCCGTCGCGGTCGCCGCGATCCGGCGGCTGCACGTGGACACCCTGTTCCTCGGCGTGCACGGGATGAGCGTGCGGGCCGGGTTCACCACTCCGAACCTGCTGGAGTCGGAGACCGACAGGGAGCTGGTGGCCGCGGCGCGGCGGCTGGTGGTCCCCGCCGACCACACGAAGTGGAACACCGTCGGCATCAGCACGATCGCCGAACTCACCGAGGCGGACGTGGTCGTCAGCGACGCGGGACTGCCCGAGGACGCACGCCTGGAGCTGGCCGAGCGAGCCGGCGAACTGATCATCGCAGAGGGGTCGCCGTGAAGCGCACCATCACCCACCTGGCCGACGGCCGTGAGCTCATCTACTTCGACCGCCGCGACGACGCCGACCGCGGCGCGATCGACCGCCGCCCGCTCGACCCCCGGCCGGTCGCCTCGGAGCTGCGCTACGACCCGCTGACCGAGGAGTGGATCGCGATCGCGGGACACCGGCAGAGCCGCACGTTCATGCCGCCGGCCGACGAGTGCCCGCTGTGCCCGTCGACCGACACGCGTCTGTCGGAGATCCCCGCGCACGACTACGACGTGGTGGTGTTCGAGAACCGCTTCCCCTCCTTCTCCGGCAACCTCGGCGCCTACGGCGACGTGGGAGGGCTGAGCGAGGTGCGTCCCGGCGTGGGGCGGTGCGAGGTGATGTGCTTCACCTCCGACCACTCCTCGTCCTTCTCCCGCCTCACCGACGACCAGGTCGAGCTGGTCATGGAGGCATGGGCCGACCGTACGGCGGAGCTGTCCGCGATCGACGGCGTGGAGCAGGTCTTCTGCTTCGAGAACCGCGGCGAGGAGATCGGCATCACGCTGACCCACCCGCACGGGCAGATCTACGCCTACCCCTACGTGACGCCGAGGACCAGACTCCAGCTCGGCGCGGCCGCCCGCTACGCCGCCGCGCACGAGGGCCGCAGCCTGTTCGCCGACGTGCTGACGGCCGAGCGCGCGGGACCGCGGGTGGTGGCCGCCAACGAGCTGTGGACGGCCTTCGTGCCCGCCGCGGCGCGCTGGCCGTTCGAGGTGCACGTCTACCCGCACCGGCAGGTGCCCGACCTGGCGGCGCTGTCGGAGGCGGAGCGGGCCGCGTTCGCCCCGCTCTACACCTCGGTGCTGCGCGCGTTCGACGGCCTGTTCGGCGTGGTCATGCCGTACATCGCGGCCTGGCACCAGGCGCCGGTGCGCGAGCAGCGTGACCTGGGCTATCTTCACCTGGAGCTGTTCAGCATCAGGCGGGCGCCCGGCAAGCTGAAGTATCTGGCCGGCTCGGAGTCGGCGATGGGCGCGTTCGTCAACGACGTGCTGCCGGAGGAGGCGGCACGCATGATTCGATCACAGGTAGATCACTAATTGATTGCTACTTAGGCTCGCATGACCTTGGATTTACTGTTAATGTCCCTTTCGCACCGGCCGTAAAGGCCGGTGCGCCAAGCCTAATCTCGGGCGCGTCGCCCGCGAGCCGGGGACCCAAGCACCTGGGGTGAATCCACGTCTGTGGTAGGGGAACGCTACTCCCTCCCGAACCCGTCAGCTAACCCGGTCGGCAAGAGGGAGAGGAAATCCACGTGGCGGCTGCGTCCCCCGCGCGTCTTGCCATCGGTCTCACCATCGCCGCTCTCGTGGCCGCCAGCCCGGCGACCCCTGTGCAGGCCAAGCCCAAGCCCGATGAGACCAAGCTCCGCTCGGAGCTGAAGCAACTCAACACCAAGGTCGACGGACTCATCGAGAGGTACAACCTCAAGCGGGTCGAGCTGGCCAAGGCCCAGCAGGCCGCGAAGGCCGCCCAGAAGCGGCTCGCCGCCGCCGAGAAGGCCCTGGCCGAGGCCGAGAAGAAGGTCACCGAGATCGCGCAGCTGCGCTACCAGGACGGCACCCGGTCGCTGCCGACGTTCATGCTGCCGATCAACGGCGCGGGCGCAGCGGTGCTGGAGCAGCTCCTGGCCGAGCAGCAGGCGGTGGTCGACGGCTTCGCCGCCGTACGGGACGAGAGGAAGAAGGCCGCCGACGAGGCCGCCGCCCTCGCCGTCAAGATCCGTACCGACACGGCGACCGTGGCCGGTCAGCGTGACGAGGCCGAGGACGTCATCGGCGACATCGAGAAGAAGCTCGAAGACCTCGTCCCGGTCAGCACCGGCCGCCGTCCGGACGGCAGCTGGGCCCCGCAGCTGCCGTCCGGGGCCGACAACATCACTCCCCGCACCCGTGCGATGCGCGACCTGATCAAGCGGAACTTCGCGCTGCAGTTCACCGTCGGCTGTTTCCGCTCGGGTTCGAGCGGCGAGCACCCGCTGGGCCGGGCCTGCGACTTCATGATGAGCTCTGGCGGCACCATGCCGTCGACCGCCAACCAGGCGCTGGGCGACCGCATCGCGGCGTGGGCCGTGGCGAACAAGGCGAAGCTCGGCGTCAAGTACGTGATCTGGAAGCAGCGCATCAACCACGGCTCGGGCTGGAGTCCCATGTCCAACCGGGGCAGCATCACCGAGAACCACTTCGACCACGTCCACATCTCGATGTACTGAAACTAGGGAATATTGCATCTGGTGATGTATATCCACACGTCGAGATGGCGTTTGTACTGGCAGTAGCCCTGGTGTTGAGGATTCGGCTTGCTGACCTCGTCATGTCGCCTGGAGTTCCCTGAGCTGCTTTCCTTCTTGTTCTCCGGGCACCTTCTCGCATCTGATGCGAGGGGTGTTTGGGGTGAGAAGGGTGGCTGTGGAGGGGGCCGCTCATCTGGTTCTGGCCGATGGTGTGGTGCCCTTGCGCCCGGCAGAGGCTGTGTTCGAGGCAATGCTGGCTGGATGGGAGCGACAGCAGCGGGCCCGTCTGCTGGCGACCTCGACGATTCGAACACGGGTTGATCTGGTCCGCCGGTTTGCTGTGTTCACCGGGACGTCGCCCTGGGAGTGGGTTGCGGGGGACGTGGAGGACTGGGCTACGGAGCTGCTGTCGGCGCCGGATGCGTTGACGCGCTCCACGGTCCGGAACTACCTCAACCAGATCGCGATGTTCTGTGACTACATCACCGACACCCGTTACGGCTGGGCGGAACGGTGCCTGGAGTACTTCGGAACGCATCCGGTTCAGAGCTGTCACGAAGACAACATGCCGTCCCATTCCGCTCCATATGAAGGGCGGCCGGAGGTGCGGGCACTGACCCGACGGGAGCTACAGGACTTCTTCGACTATGCCGATGAGCAGGTAGTGCGCATCCGGGCGGCGGGACGGAAGGGGTGGGTGCCAGCGTTCCGGGACGCGACCGTGTTCAAGGTCCTCTACGGGTGGGGGTTGCGGCGCAGGGAAGCCGCGCAACTGGACCTCGCGGATTTCTCCCGGAACCCGAAAGCTCCGGAGTTCGGGCGTTACGGCGCCTGCTATGTGAAGTTCGGGAAGGCGGTGAAAGGGTCGCCGCCGCGGCGGCGGACCGTGCTGACCGTGTGGGAATGGCACCTCAACGGGTCCCCACTCCAGCCGGGAACGGCCTCCCGTGCGCGCGCCGGACTCGCCGCCACCAGCCGTTTTCTCACCCATTTGCGCCGCCGGGGCCGCACCCTGGCCAACTGCCGGCAGGCCGACCTGGACGCCTGGCTTGCTAGCTCTCGGCTCGCGAACAGCACCCGCGTCTTCTGGTCTAGGGCCATCAAGACCAGAAACATGCCATTTCTGGAGATCCCCACCAGGATCATGGCAGAGCCGTCCCAGTTCACCCCCGACGACCATCGATGGGCACAAGCACGACGCCTGCTGAACGAAGACGCCCTTCCAGTCGCCGACCAGGTCGCCGCGCTCCTGGTCTTGCTGTTCGCTCACCAGGTCAGCCGGATAGCCCGACTCACCCGCGGCCACGTCCACCATCGCGACGACGGACGTACCGAGCTCAGCCTCGGCACCACGAACGTCGTTCTCTCCGGCCCGCTTGCCGAGCTGATCAACCGACTTCCCACCCGCGCAGCGATGGCACTGCCCGCCACCTCCACGACGGAACCTGGCTATTTCCCGGTCGCCGGCCCGGCCAGCCCCTCCACCCCGCCAGTTTGGCCCGCCGCATCACTCAGCTTGGCATCGACGCCCGTCCGGATCGCAACAGTGCCCTGCTCGACTACGCTCGCCAGCTCCCGCCACCCGCCATCGGCCGACTTCTCGGACTTGCTCCGGGAACCGTCGATCGGTGGGCGACGATCTCCGGCGGTCGATGGGCCCGCTACAGCCAACCAACCTGACGCGGAAGGGAGGCAAGCATCGATCCGAATCAGGACTCGGGCTCCGACGTCTGGGAGAGACTGGAACGTGTGTTGGCCGAGCGGGCCGCGATGGAGGACGGCTGGCTGCCCGGGTTGACGGCGTTGCTGGGCCGCGGGCCCCATGAGCCGTGGGCGGCCGGGCGGCGTTCCCCGGTCCCGGACCGCCGCCCGATAGATAGATAGATAGTGCTAGGTCTACCCCAAGAGTCGAACCAGCGCACTGTCGGAGGTTGTGGGCGGCCGCCTAACTTGGGCGCATGACAGACACGCTGCTCCGGTCGGTGACCGAGCGACGGTTCCTGGTCTCGGCCTGGCCGTGGCGCGGGTTCGCCTACGCCGCCACGACGGCGGTGGCTGCCGGCTTTCTGTGGCTCCTGCTGGCGGTGCCGCTGTCGCCGGTGTTCTCGGCCGCCGTAGTGCTCTACACCGGGCGTACGAGTGGCCATCTGATCGTGGCGGCCAGCCTCGGGCTGGTCGGGGTTGGCCTGCTCGCACTGCTCGGCCCGCGGTTGGCGCTCGCGATGGCCCGGGCCGAACGGTGGCGGCTGCGGCTGGTCGGCGATGCCCCGCTGTCGCCCAGGCGCCTCAGCGACCTCTACACCGACCCGGCCGCCTGGCGGGCGGTGGCCTCCGTGGTGCTGCTCGGCGTCGTCGGCCCGATGTGGCTCGGGGTGCTCGGGGTCATCGGGCTGATCGTCGTCTCGACGCCGTTCTCGGTGGAGCACCGAATTTCGGTCATGGACTCCCTGGGCGGCATCGTCGGACGGGCCAGTGGCGGGCTGCTTCTGATCCCGGTCCTGCTCTACCTGACCGCGCTGTTCGGCGGGGCGCACGCTGCGCTGGCCCGGATGCTGCTGTACCCGGAGTCGTCCGAGGAACTGGTCGAGGTGGCCCGGTCCCGGACTCGGCTGGTGCACGCGTTCGACGCCGAGCGGCTGCGCATCGAGCGCGACCTGCACGACATCGCCCAGCAGCGCCTGGTCGCCCTGACCATGCAGATCGGGATGGCCCGGCTCGATCTGCCGCCTTCCTCGCCGGCCGCTGCCGCGATGGCCTCCGCGCACGACCAGGCCAAGACGCTGATGGCCGAGCTGCGTGATCTGATTCGCGGCATCAGCCCTCGCACGCTGCGGGAACTGGGCCTGCGGGCCGCGGTCGAGGAGTTGGCCGCCGCGAGTTCCCTTGAGGTACGTGTCGACGTCGCCTCGTCGCGTCTCCCGGCGGAGGTGGAGTCGGTCGCGTATGCGGCGATCTCCGAGGCCCTTGCCAATGCTGTGAAGCATGCCGCCGCTACCGAGGTCACCGTTACCGTCCGGCGCAAGGCCGACCGGCTGCTGGTCGAGGTCCGCGACGAGGGCAACGGTGGTGCCGACCCCATCCGCGGATCCGGGCTGACCGGGCTCGCCGACCGGGCCGCCGCGGCCGGGGGTCAGCTGCTGTTGTCGAGTCCGGTCGGCGGCCCGACGATCCTGCGGGTGGAGCTGCCGTGCGCGTTGTGATCGCCGAGGACTCGGTGCTGCTTAGGGAGGGGCTGAGCGCGATGCTGCCCCGGTTCGGGGTCGAGGTCATGGCCGCGGTCGGGGATTCCCCCGCGTTGCTGGCCGCTGTCCGCGAGCACCGCCCGGAGCTCGTGGTCACCGACGTCCGGATGCCGCCGGACTACACCGACGAAGGGCTGCGGGCGGCCGTCGCGCTGCGCACCGAGGATCCCAGTCTCGCGGTGGTCGCCCTCAGCCAGTACGTGCAGCACAGCTACGCCGGGGAACTGCTCGCCTCGGGTTCCGGCCGGTCCATCGGCTACTTGCTCAAAGACCGCATCGGCGATGTGGCCGAGTTCGCCGGGCAGCTCCGCCGGGTGGCCGAGGGCGGCACGGTGGTCGATCCCGAGGTCGTACGGCAGCTGATGCAGCACCGCCGCGACCCGCTCAAAAAGCTCTCCGCCCGCGAACGCGAGGTCCTCGCCTTGGTCGCTCAGGGGCACTCGAACGCGGCCGCCGCCCGGCTCCTCTCCCTGACCGAGGCCGGTGTCGCCAAGCACATCGGCAACGTGCTCACCAAGCTGAACCTGCCGGTCAGCGACGACACCAACCGGCGGGTCCTCGCCGTGCTCGCCTACCTGCGCAGCCGATCCGACTAGGAGTCCCCTTTGATCACCACCACCGCCCGGCGGCGTGACGCCGGGCTCCTCACCATGGCCGTTCTCCTGGCCGCCGCGTTCTTCCTCGCCCCGCCGCTGCTGGGCCCCGGCCGGCTTGACGACTTCCCGCGCGCCTTTGTCGCCTACTGCGCCTCAGGCGGTCCGGACTTCCCGCCCGACCTCCAGCACCTCGTCGACCACCAGTTCCGCTACTACTTGGCGCGGATGGTGATCGCACTGCCGCTGCTCACGGTGCTGGTGACACTCGCCGTCCGGCTCCGGCGGTTCCGGTTGCCGATCGGGGCGCTCGCGCTCGCCGCGGCGGTGCTGCTGATCGCCAACGCCCAGGGGGCCGTGTCGCCCTTCGGCACGCTACTGCCGATTCTGGCGTCCGGACCCGCCGACGCCGATCTGGCCGCCGTCCAGGCCCAGGTCCGCGACCAGCTTGAGAACGGCCCGGTGTCGCCCGCCCTGGACGTGATGCTCGACGAGTATGTGCGCTGGCACGTGGTGAAGGCCGTACTGGTCGGCCTCCTGGCAGCCGTCCTCATCGGCCTGTCGGTGGTGGTGTGGCGCCGGCGTCGGTGGCTCAGCCTGCTCACGGCGGTGCTGGCCGTGGCCGCGCTGGGGGTCGTGGCGGCCAACGTGACCACCGTGGCGAACCCCATCCCGCCGTTCCTGCTCCTCCTCCAGGGCAGTTGGTGAGGTCCGCGGCCACGATCAGCGCGTCGGCGTGCGGGCCGGCAGCCCACCACCCGCACCCTCACCGTTCTGGACCTCGCATGGCCGAGAAACCGGACAAATATCCACTACGCCGGAGCCCTGGGGCTACAGCGCCCTCGAGTGACGAGAATTCCCACACTCTGAATACGCCCCTCCGCCACTACCTCCAGCGCATTCCGCGAGCGGGTCGATGTGCGCGTGCCGTGGCGTGTCAGGAGGGTGGCGGTGGAGCGGGCGGCGCCGCCGGCGCACCGGGCAGCGGCGGTGAACGTCTGCGTGCCGGTGCGGAGTGTCCCGGCGTGTCTCGTATCCAGGACGTGGTCGTCCGGCCCGTCATGAGAGGTCGCCGTCAGATGTCCTGCCACCAGGTGTACCAGGGGGCCGTGCAGGTGGGCGTAGGCTTCCTCGCCGCCGACCTGCGGCGGCTCGCCATCCGGGCTGTAGGCGAAGCCGGTGGACCCGATGAGACCCGCCCCTTCGACGGCGAAGAAGAGTCCGCCGGGAATGCGCTCCGCCCCTTCCACCGGGAACAGGCCGATCCACTCGTCGTCGCGGGGCAGCGGCCCGCCCTGTGACACGGTCCGGGCGGCGGCGTCGAGCGCGGGGCGGGACAGGGTGAAGCGGGCCAGCATGGGTGCGTCGAGGTACAGCAGGCCTCCGGTCAGCACGACGATCAGGGGAGGCAGGGCCCACACCTGCCAGGCGCGCCGCAACAGGGCCAGGCGGCCTGGCCTGAACAGCATGCGGGCGAGCGTGCACAGCCAGGCCAGGCCGACGATCGCCCAGAAGACGGCGCTCGCCCCCAGCAAGGACACGTTGGAGCCCGGGATGCTCGTCGCGTAGCCGGTGACCAGGGACGCCAGCGTCGGAGGGGCGAGCGCCGCCGACCGGCTGGGACGCCATGGCGTGGCGACGGTGTCTGTGGGCACGGGGGTGATCATAGGCACCGGTTGCGGCGATTCCGTGCAGGGCGTGTGCATGCTCTGCACGAATCGCCGTCCACGGACGGCACCGTGTCTCCCACGGCCCGGCCGGTCAGGGCATGCGGGCGACCAGGGACCTGGGCGCGACCACGCGGTAGGCGTCCCTGACGATCTCCGCGACCTCCGTCCAGTCGACCTCGACGTCCAGGTGGACGCCGAGCCACCCGCGGTGTCCGACGTACGGCGGGCGGAAGAAGCGGCGCGGGTCCGCGGCCACCAGTTCCTCCTGCAGCCCGGCCGGGGCGGCGCACCAGAAGGCGAGCCGGTCGTCGTGGTGGTGGTCGGCGAAGGTGACGAACACCTTCTTGTCCCGGACGAACCAGGTCGGCTCGCCGTGGCTGAGCCGTTCGGTGGTCTCGGGGAGGGCCAGGCAGAGTCCGCGCAGCAGGTCGAGTGGGTCCTCCATGGACACGACCCTACGCGGGCGCCCGGCCGTCAGCCGGTGAGCCGCAGCGGGTTGAACAGGTCGGCGTACAGCAGCAGCCCCGCCATGATGATCATCATGATGGCCAGCGCGTAGGTCAGGGGCAGCACCTTGGCGATATCGACGTGGGCGGGCTCGGGGCGGCGCATGACCTTGGCGTAGCCGCGCTTGAGTCCCTCCCAGAGGCCGCCGGCGATGTGGCCGCCGTCGAGCGGGAGCAGCGGGATGAGGTTGAACATGCCGATGGCCAGGTTGAAGCCGGCCAGCAGGTTGATGAAGATCCCGAGCTTCTGCTCGGGTGGCAGGTCGGAGGCGAGGATCTCGCCGCCCATCCGGCCCGCGCCCACCACGCCCACCGGGCCCTCGGGGTCGCGTTCGGCGCCCGAGAAGGCGGCGTTCCACACGCCGACCATCTTCTCCGGCAGCCGGACCAGCGACACGGCGACGCGGCCGGTCAGCTCGCCCATGTAGCCGACGACCTGGCCCATGCTCTGCTTCTGCATGACCTCCGTCGGCATCACGCCGAGGAAGCCGACCTTCTCGGTCCGCTTCGGGTCGTCGAGGCGGGGGCGGTCCTCGGCGATGAGCGTGGCCTGGAGCGTCATGGGCCTGCCGTCGCGGACGATGCCGATCTGCACCGGGCCGGCGCCGTGGGAGCGGATCAGCCGGGTCGCGTCGGCCCAGGTGGCGATCTTCTGGCCGCCGAACGAGACGAGCCTGTCACCGGGCTTCAGGCCGGCCTTGGCGGCCGGCGTGGGCCGGTCGCCCGGCCGGCAGTCGGCGCGCTTCTCGGCGACCGGGATCACGCAGGTGTTGGTCTGGGGGGAGACGATGGGGGCGCTCACGGGCAGGCCGATGCCGACCAGCAGGATCGAGAAGAACACGAAGGCCAGCACGAAGTTCATCAGCGGGCCGCCGGACATGACGATGACCTTCTGCCACCACTTCTTGCGGTAGAAGACGCGGTCCTCGTCGCCCGGCCGCACCTCTTCGAGCGCGGCCTGCCGGGCGGAGTCGATGAGCCCCTGGAACGGGCCGGTCGAGGAGCCGCGCAGCCGCGTCGGGTCGTCACCGGGGCGCGGCGGGAGCATGCCGATCATGCGGATGTAGCCGCCGAGCGGGATCCACTTGATGCCGTACTCGGTCTCGCCGCGGCGGAAGGACCACGCGGTGGGGCCGAAGCCCACCATGTACTGCGGCACGCGGATGCCGAAGCGCTTGGCCGGCACCAGGTGACCCAGCTCGTGCAGCGCGATGGAGGCCATCAGCCCGACGAAGAAGATGCCGATCCCCGCGACGTACAGCCAGTCCATGTAGGCGTGCTCCAGGTAGGCGGAAAGGTCCCGACAGCCCTCCAGACTAGTCGAACTCTCCCCTCCTGAACGGCTTGCGCCCGCTTTGCGGAATCGACAGACTGCGTTGACAGTATGCGATCATACGATCACCCTGGGGCATGGGGAAGGGAGCGCCTTGATCCGGATCCTGGTCGCCGAGCACCTGCCGCTCGTCCGGCGGGGCCTCGTCGCCTCCCTCGGCGCGGAGCCCGATCTGCGTGTCGTGGGCGAGGTGGGGCACGCCGACGACCTCGTCGCCGCGGCGCTGGCCGGCGGCGCCGACACCGCGGTCGTCGATCTCGACCTGCCCGGCGCGGGCGGCGTGCCGGCCGTGGCGCGGCTGCGCGAGCAGGCGCCGGGCTGCCGGGCGCTGATGCTGTCGGCCCGGCCCAGCCCCGGGCAGGTGCGCCGGGCGCTGGCCGCGCACGCGCTCGGCTTCATGAGCCTCGACGTGGCGCCGGAGCAGCTCGCCGACGGGCTGCGCCGGGTCGCCGCCGGCCACCGCGCCGTGGACGCGGAGCTGGCGGTCGCCGCCCTGCAGGCGGCGGTCAACCCGCTGACGCGGCGCGAGCTCGACGTGCTGCGCATCGCGGCCGGCGGCGCGCGGTCGGCGGAGATCGCCGACGAGCTGTTCCTGTCGGTCGGCACCGTGCGCAACCATCTGTCGCGCATCATGTGCAAGACCGGGGCGCGCAACCGCGTGGACGCCGTGCGCATCGCCAGCGACTCGGGCTGGCTCTGACCACGTCCGCCGGTACGGGCGGTGCGAGCCGGGCCCCGGAAGGAGCCGCGCCGCTCCTCCGGGGCTCGGGTCATGGGCGAGCACCATGAGCATCCCAGCGGCCACGGGGCCGGACCAGTGACGTCGCGCACGATCTGAGGGTGTACGAGCGCACGGCCGGACCCATGACGAACGACACGGGTCAGGGGCGCCAGACGAGCACCAGCGCGCAGTCGTCGTTGTGGCCGGAAGCCATGGCGTTGACCAGGGCCCGGGCGCCGTCGCGGAACCCCGACGGCAGCAGCCGCTCGGCCTCGCCGAGCAGCCGGTCGAGTCCGGCGTCGATGTCGCGGCCCGGCTGCTCGATCAGCCCGTCGGTGTAGAGCAGCAGCGCGTCGCCCTTGCGCAGGGTGCCGCGCTCGGGCTCGCAGTGCAGGTCGGGTACGACGCCGAGGACGACGCCCTTGGCGGAGGCGACCTGCCAGCTCCCGGTGCCCGCGTCGAACTTCACCACGGGCGGATGGCCGGCCGAGGTGATCGTGTAGTCGCCGGTGGTCAGGTCGAGCCGGACGTGCACGGCGGTGACGAACCCCTCGTCGCCGCGCTGGCGGTGCAGGTAGGCGTTGCAGGCGGGCAGGAAGTCGTCGACGGAGCCGAGCAGCCCGCCGAACGTGCCCGACAGCAGCAGGGCTCTGGTGCCTGCGTCGACGCCCTTGCCGGAGACGTCGACCAGGGCGATGTCCACCTGGTCGCCGTCGCGCATCGAGACCAGGAAGTCGCCGCCGAAGGAGGAGCCGCCCGCCTGCTTGAGCACCACCTTGGCGCCCCAGTCCTTGGGCAGCGGCGGCAGCTCGCCCTGGCTCTTGAGCCTGTCGCGCAGCTCCAGCAGCATGGCGTCGCCGCGCAGCCCCTGAACGCCGAGCTTGCCCCGGGTGCGCGCCATGAGGACCGCGAGCACGGTGGTGAACCCGATCGTCACCATGAGACCGACGCCGATGCCGCCCGGCCCCAGGGTGAGGGCGATGTAGCCGAGCGCGACGGCGACCGCCGTGAGCAGCTTGGCCAGGCTGGTCAGCCGGAGCTGGAGTCCGCCCACCAGCGTGATGAGGATGAGCAGCGACGGCGAGAACCACTCGGTGGACACCCGCGCGGCGAGCGCGCCCACCACGAGGGTGAGTATGATCAGCGTCACCGTCAGGTTGCGGTCACTGGCCAGCAGCCCCTTGCGGAGCAGCCGGACGGCGGGCACCAGCAGCGGCACCCGCACGAGGAACGCGCGGAGCCGTGGCGGGATGAGCGGCGCCGGACGGGAAGTCATGATGCGCCTGACTGTATCGGTCTGGCCCCTCTTTGGGCATCCCACTTGACCAATGCCTTGATCATCAAGGACGGATAATCGGTGGCCGACGCCCTTTGCCCCCTCCTACGGTGGAGGGATGACGTATCCCATCCGCCCGATCAGTGAGGCCGAGTGGCCCGCCTTCGCCGGTGTGCTCGAAGAGGGCTTCAACACGACTCCCCACCCGTCGCAGGAGGCGCGGTGGAAGGCCGGCACGGAGTTCGACCGTACGCTGGCGGCGTTCGACGGCGACACGATCGCGGGTGTCACCTCCGTCTTCAGCCTCACCATGACGGTGCCCGGCGGGCGGTTGCCGGTCGCGGGGGTGACGGCCGTCAGCGTGCTGCCGTCGCACCGCAGGCGGGGCATCCTGGCGTCGCTGATGCGCAGGCAGCTCGCCGACATCCGGGAGCGCGGGGAGAGCGTCGCCGCCCTGTACGCCTCCGAGGCCGGGATCTACGGCCGGTTCGGCTACGGCCGGGCCTCGTCGAACCTGTCGTTCCGGGTGCGGACGGAGGGCACCGGCTTCGTGGCGGGCGCGCCGCACGACCCGTCGCTGCGGCTTCGCGTGGTCAAGCCCGCCGAGTCGCGCGCCGCCTACGAGAGGGTCTTCGCCTCCGTCGTGGGCCTGCGGCCGGGGCGCTACGAGCGCAACGACTCGTTCTGGGCCGGTGTGCTCGCCGACAGCGAGGCCGACCAGCAGGGGGCGGGCTCGCTGCGTTCGGTCGTGGCGGAGGACGACGAGGGCGTCCGCGGCTACGCGCTGTTCCGGGTCAAGCCGTCCTGGGACGCGGGCGGCACGCCCGAAGGCGAGCTGAGCCTGTACGAGCTGGAGGCCGTCGATCCCGCCGCGTACGCGCTGCTGTGGCGCAGCGTGCTGGACCGTGACCTGGTCTCGCAGGTGCAGGCGGTGAGCAGGCCGGTGGACGACCCGATCGTGGCGCTGCTGGCCAACCAGCGTCAGCTTCGCGCCGGCTGGTACGACGAGCTGTGGGTCCGCCTGGTGGAGGTGGACCGGGCGCTGGCCGGGCGCTCGTACGCGGCGCCGGTGGACGTGGTGCTCGAGGTCGAGGACGCGGTGTGCCCGTGGAACGCCCGCCGGTGGCGGCTCAGCGCCGACCCGACGGGCGCCGAGTGCAAGCCGGTGGACGACGAGCCGGACGTGACGCTGCCGGTCAGGGCCCTCGGCTCGGCCTTCCTGGGCGACGGTGTGCTGGCGGCGCAGCTCGGCGCGGGGCTGCTGCGCGAGCACACGCCGGGCTCGGTGCGGGCGCTCGCCGCGGCCATGGCCTGGGATCCCAAGCCGTGGACGGGGCTGGTGTTCTAGACGCCGGTCGGGCGCGGCGCCGGCAGGGCCGGGCGCCGCGCGCGCCATGGCATCCAGGTTCGAGGCATCGGTCGTCTTCGGGCGGCCTGCAAGTGGTGCACGCTCACCGAGGAGGGGCCAGGCACGCCAGGCGCCCACCCGGGTGAAGGAGGCGGCGGACCTCGGCCGGAATGGTGGCGCGCCGTGCGGCAGGCCGGGGCCTGCTCATTCTCGGTCGGCGATCTCGGCCGCCCACGCGCGCAGCCCGGCCAGGAATCCTTCCCGCTGCTGGGGGGTGAGCGCGTCCATCGCGCGCAGGAGCGGGCCTGCCCGCATCTCCAGGAACTCCGCCACGTCGGCGCGGTGCTCGGGGTTGAGGTGGACGAGCGTGCGCCTCCGGTTGGCCGGGTCGGGGGCGCGGTCGGCCAGACCGGCCCGGCACAGGTCGCCCACCAGGTCGCTGGCGTTGGGCAGGGAGACGCCCAACCGTGCCGCGAGTTCGGAGACGGTCAGCGGGGAGTCGAGGCCGAGCTGTGTGACGACCGCGCCGTGGCGCCGGGTGAGGGAGTGGCTCTCGAAGACGATGCGCAGGCCGTCGGGCATTCCCGGCGCGGGGTGCCGACGGAAGTAGACGGCCACCTGGGGGATCAGTTCGAGGATCTCGCGCCGGGCCGCCTCAGAGTTGCTGGGCATGGACACGGAGTATACAGTTCAAAAAATCGAACAGTTAAAATATTTGAACTGTGGAGGTGTCGTGTCGCAACAGCGCGCGCTCCGCGCCAGCCTGCGCGTCGACGGTGTCGGGACAGGGATCTTCGGGGTTTCCGTGCTGGTCGGCGGGCAGGGGCTGGCCGGCGCGATCGGCGTGCCCGGCTCCTGGATCGTTCCCATCGGAGCCGCCATGCTGGGAGGGGCCGTCCTGCTGCTGGTCTTCAGCGGCCATCCCGTCCTGCCCTCGATCGCGGCCACGGTCAACGCCGTCGCGGGCATCGCCATGGTGGGGCTGACGGTCAGCGGCATCCTGCCGCTCACCGGGCTGGGCGTGGCCTTCATGCTGGCCGGGGCCGTCTGGGTGGCCTCGTTCGCCGTCCTCGTGCTCGTCCTGC
This sequence comes from Nonomuraea indica, assembly GCF_002850745.1. Lineage (GTDB taxonomy): Bacteria > Actinomycetota > Actinomycetes > Streptosporangiales > Streptosporangiaceae > Nonomuraea > Nonomuraea indica. Next base: position 397,516 of record NZ_KZ559471.1, on the reverse strand, counting down.
TGCGCAGGACGGAGGGTGTCCGATGAGAATCGTGGTCTTCGGCGCCAGCGGCGGGACAGGGCGCGAACTGGTCCGGCAGGCGCGGGCGGCCGGTCATCACGTGACGGCTGTGGTGCGCTCGCCCGGGGCACTCGCGGACGCCGTCGTGGCCGACATCTTCGATCCGCCGTCGCTGGTTCCGCTGCTGGCCGGGCACGACGCCGTCCTGTCGGTGCTGGGGCCGCGAGGACGTACCGCGACCTCGGTCTGCTCGACCGCGGTGGCGGGGATCACCGAGGCGATGGCAGAGGCGGGCGTACGCCGGATCGTCGCCATCAGCGCCCAGCCGGTGCTGAGAGGCGGGGCGGGGGATTCATGGTGGTACCGCCTGACCGCCCGGCCGCTGCTGCGGACGATCTACCGCCACGTCTACCGCGACCTGGAGCGCATGGAGCGAATTCTCGCGGCCGGCGACACCGACTGGACGGTCCTGCGGCCGCCCTACCTCACCGACGACCCGCCCGCCGGTCGCTACCGCACCGCGATGGACGCCAACGTCCCCGGCTGGAGCCTGGCCCGGAGCGATCTCGCCCGCGCCATGCTCGACGCCCTGGACGATCCCGCCACCGTCCGCCGGGCCGTGGGCGTCGGGCCGAACTGAAGGAGGCGCTCCCGCGTCCGGACGTAGGCTCTCCCCCATGGCGTTGCAGAGTTTGCAGATCACGGCGATCACGGCGATGCGGGCCCGCGACGTGTCGCGGCCGTCGAAGGAGCAGCAGGAGGCCGCGGACCGGCGGCCGCTGCGCGACGAGATGCCGAGGCGTGAGCCCCGGCGCCGCCAGTCCTGACGGTCGCGGCGCCCGGCGCCGCCGCTCCCGTCGACAGGCTCAGGAGGGCAGCGAGGGGAGCTGGCCGATCGTCTCGTACGCGGCCACCTGGGCGATGCGCCGGCTGTGCCGTTCGGCCCCGGAGAACGCCGTGGTCAGGAAGACCTCGACGAACCTCGTCGCCTCCTCCGTGGAGTGCATCCGGGCTCCGACGCTGACGACGTTGGCGTTGTTGTGCTCGCGCGCCAGCTCGGCGGTCTCTTCGTTCCAGGCGAGGGCGGCGCGGATGCCGCGCACCTTGTTGGCGGCGATCTGCTCGCCGTTGCCGGAGCCGCCGATGACCACGCCCAGGCTGCCCGGGTCGCCGGCGACGCCCTCGGCGGCGCGCAGGCAGAACGCCGGATAGTCGTCCTCGGCGTCGTAGACGAAGGGACCGCAGTCGATCACCTCGTGGCCGTGGTCCTTCAGCCAGGACACCAGGTGGTTCTTCAGCTCATAGCCGGCATGGTCGGCACCGATGTAGACACGCACGTCGACCAGTCTTCCACAGCCGGGTGCCAGGAGTTCAGCGGCGGGCGCGCGCTCGCTACAGTAAGGACCCCTGACCGCAACCAGTCCTTACGGGAGTAGAGCTGCCATGCGAGAGATCCGCGCGATCGGCGACCCGGTCCTGCGCACCCCCGCCGAGCCCGTCGAGGGCTTCGACAAGGAGTTGCGCCGCCTCATCGACGAGATGTTCGAGGCGATGTACGCGGTGAACGGCGTGGGCCTGGCCGGTCCGCAGATCGGCGTGTCGCGGCGGCTGTTCGTCTACGACATCAGCGGGCGCAAGGGGCACGTGATCAACCCGGTGCTGACCGTGGACGATCCCGAGGAGATCCTCGACGACGAGGGCTGCCTGTCGGTGCCCGACCGGCAGACCGGTCTGCCCCAGTACGCGCCCGTCGGCCGGGCGGCCGGCGTGACCGTCGAGGGGCTCGACCGGCTCGGCCGCCCGCTGCGGATCAAGGCCCGCGGCTCGCTGGCGCGCTGCTTCCAGCACGAGACCGACCACCTCGACGGCAGGCTCTACCTCGACCGGCTGCCCAAGGACGCGGCCCGCAAGATCATGCTCAAGGCGTAGATCGCACCTGGTCAGAGCTGGAGCGACTTGGTCTCCAGGTACTCCTCCAGGCCGTACTCCCCCAGTTCGCGGCCCATGCCCGACTGCTTGTAGCCGCCGAAGGGCGCCATCGGGTTGAACCGGCCGCCGTTGATCATCACCTGGCCGGTGCGGAGGCGGCGGGCCACGGCGAGGGCGCGCTCGTCGGTGGCGGCCCAGACGGCGCCCGACAGGCCGTAGCGGGTGCCGTCGGCGATGCGGACCGCCTGGTCCTCGCTGGTGTAGGGGACGATCACGAGGACCGGGCCGAAGATCTCGTCCTGCTCGATCGACATGCCGGGCTCCACGCCGGCGAAGACGGTGGGCTCGACGTAGTAGCCGCGCTCACGCGGGCGTTCGGTGCCGCCGGCCACCAGCCTGGCGCCCTCCTCCTGGCCCCGGTTGATGTAGCGGACGACGCGGTCGCGCTGGGCGGCGGAGACGAGCGGGCCGACGCGGGTGGCCTCGTCGAAAGGGTCGCCGACGGTGTGCGCGCGGGCCGCCTCGACGGCCAGCCGGACGGCCTCGTCGTACTGGTCGCGGTGGACGAGCATGCGGCTCCACGCCGAGCAGGTCTGGCCGGCGTTGACGAAGCAGTTGGCGACGCCGGCCTTGACGGCGGCGGGCAGGTCGGCGTCGGGCAGGATGATGGCGGCGGACTTGCCGCCGAGTTCGAGCGCGACCCGTTTGACGGTCTCGACGGCGAGCGCGGCGACCCGGCGCCCGGCCGCGGTGGAGCCGGTGAAGGAGACCATGTCGACCTCGGGGTGGGCGGCCATCGCCTCGCCGACGACCGGGCCGCGCCCGCTGACGAGGTTGAACACTCCGGGAGGCAGTCCGACCTCGTGCAGGATGTCCGCCAGCGCGTACGCGGCGAGCGGCGCCACCTCGCTGGGCTTGAGCACGACCGTGCAGCCGGCCGCCAGCGCCGGGGCCACCTTGCAGACGACCTGGTGGAGCGGGTAGTTCCAGGGCGTGATCGCGGCGACGACGCCGACCGGTTCCTTGACGACGAGGGAGTTGCCGACCCGGGTCTCGCGCGGGTGGCTCTCGGCCAGCCGCGCGTAGGAGGCGAGCACCCCGGCGGGCATGAGCGTCTGCACCTTGCGCGCGAACCTGAGCGGCGCGCCCATGTCGGTCGCGATCGTCGCGGCGATGTCGTCGGCGCGCTGCTCGACGAGGGAGGCGGCGGCTGCCAGCAGCTTGGCGCGTTCGGCCGGATCGGTGGCCGACCAGGAGGGGAACGCTCTTCGCGCCGCCAGGACCGCGCTCTCCACGTCGTCGGGGGCGCCGGCGGGCACCCTGTCGATGATCTCTTCCGTCGCCGGGTTGACGACGTCGATCGCTTCTCCGGAGACCGACGCGGTCCACGTGCCCCCGATGTACAGCCTGCGCATGGCTCCCATCCTCGCGCGCCCACACCGACAAAGCGAGAGCCGGAGCATGACGCACAGTGTCGAAAATCGCGGTGGCGCTGACTCAGCGTAGTCAGCGGAGTGCTTTTTCAGCACTGTACGGTCATGCGCCCGACAAGGGGATGTGTTGCCCAGATTGGTACGGCGCGCCGAGGTCAGTCGAAGCTGACCTCGCGGGTACGGGAGCGCTTGAGCTCGAAGAAGTCCTCGAAGGCGGTGACCAGCAGCACGCCGTCCCACAGGCGGCCGGCCTCGTCACCGCGGGGGATGCGGGTGATGACCGGGCCGAAGAAGGCGTTGGGGCCGACCCGGATGACGGGGGTGCCGACCTCCTGTCCGACCAGGGCCATGCCCTCGTCGTGGGAGGCGCGGATGGCGTCCTCGTACTCCTCGGACTCCATCGCGTCGGCGAGCTTGCGGTCGAGGCCGGCGGCCTCCAGGGCCTCCTCGGCAGTCTGGCGCAGCAGGTGCGGGCGCTTGCTCATGCGCCCGTTGTGCAGCCGGGTGCCCAGCTCGGTGTAGAGGGGGCCGGTGACCTGGTCGCCGTACTTCTGCTGGGCGGCGGCCACGACCCTGACCAGCTGCTGTGCCCGGCCGACCAGCTCACGGTAGTCGTCGGGCACGTCCTTGCCCTCGTTGAGCACGAAAAGGCTCATCAGGTGCCAGCGGGGCTCGATGGGGCGCACCTTCTCGACCTCGAGCAGCCATCGCGACGTCGCCCAGGCGTACGGGCAGAAAGGGTCGAACCACAGATCGACAGGAGTCTTCGCAGTCATGTGTGGTCATAACCTGAGTGGGTCGGTGTCCTATTCCGAGCGTGACAGGATACCGATTACCCCGACGAAGTGGTGAAAAGGAGCACAACTTGGCAGGCAACCTGACCCGGGACGAGGCTCGTGAGCGCGCCCGGCTGCTGAGAGTCGAGGCGTACGACGTCGCACTCGACCTGACGGACGGTGAGGAGCGCTTCGAGAGCATCACCACCGTCCGGTTCGGCAGCACGCGGGCCGGCGCGTCGACCTTCATCGACCTGCACGGCGCCAAGGTCCGCAAGGTGACGCTCAACGGCGAGGAGCTCGACGTCTCCGCCTACGACGCCGAGCGGGGCCGCTTCCCGCTGCCGTCCCTGGCCGAGTCCAACGAGCTGCGCATCGACGCCGACTGCACCTACATGCGCACGGGCGAGGGCCTGCACCGTTTCGTCGACCCGGTGGACCAGAAGGTCTACCTGCACAGCCAGTTCGAGACGGCCGACGCCCACCGCATGTACGCCTGTTTCGACCAGCCCGACCTCAAGGCCACCTTCCAGCTCACCGTGCTGGCCCCGGCCGACTGGGAGGTCGTCTCCAACGCGGCTCCGTCCGCGGTGACGGAGCTGGCCGAGGAGGGCGGCAGGCACGGCGCGGCGCGGGCCGCCAAGCGGTGGGAGTTCCCGCCCACGCCGGTCATGTCCACGTACATCACCGCGCTGGTGGCCGGGCCGTACCACAAGGTGACGTCGGAGCACGACGGCATCCCGCTCGGCATCTACTGCCGCGCCTCGCTGGCCGAGCACCTCGACGCCGACAACATCTTCGAGGTCACCCGGCAGGGCTTCGACTTCTTCCACGAGGTGTTCGGCGTCCGCTACCCGTTCGGCAAGTACGACCAGCTGTTCGTGCCGGAGTTCAACGCGGGCGCGATGGAGAACGCGGGCTGCGTCACCTTCCTGGAGGACTACGTCTTCCGCTCGCGCGTCACGGACGCCGTCGTCGAGCGGCGGGCCGAGACGATCCTGCACGAGATGGCGCACATGTGGTTCGGTGACCTGGTCACCATGCGCTGGTGGGACGACCTGTGGCTGAACGAGTCGTTCGCCACCTACATGTCGGTGCTCGCCCAGGCCGAGGCGACCCGCTGGGGCAAGGGCGCGTGGACCACGTTCGCGAACGTGGAGAAGTCCTGGGCCTACCGCCAGGACCAGCTGCCCTCCACCCACCCCATCGCCGCCGACATCCCCGACATGCAGGCGGTCGAGGTCAACTTCGACGGCATCACCTACGCCAAGGGCGCCTCGGTGCTCAAGCAGCTCGTCGCCTACGTCGGCCTGGACAACTTCCTGGCCGGGGTACGCGACTACTTCGGCGAGCACGCCTGGGGCAACACCGAGCTGAAGGACCTGCTCACCGCCCTGGAGCGCACCTCGGGCCGCGACCTGTCGTCGTGGTCGAAGGAGTGGCTGGAGACGGCCTGGGTCAACACGCTGCGCCCGTCGTTCGAGGTGTCCGCCGACGGCCGGTTCGAGAGCTTCGAGGTGCTGCAGGAGGCGCCGGCCGATTACCCGACGCTGCGCTCGCACCGGGTCGCCATCGGCCTCTACTCGCTGGCCGGCGGCGAGCTGACCCGGACCAAGCGCGTCGAGCTGGACGTCGTGGGCGCGCGGACCGCCGTGCCGGAGCTGGTCGGCGTCGAACAGCCCGACCTGGTGCTGGTCAACGACGACGACCTGACGTACGCCAAGATCCGCCTGGACGAGCGGTCGCTGCGCACGCTCGTCGACGGCGGCATCGCCGCGTTCACCGAGTCGCTGCCGCGCGCCCTGTGCTGGTCGGCGGCGTGGGACATGACGCGCGACGGCGAGCTGTCCACCCGCGACTACGTCAAGCTGGTCGTCTCGGGCGCGGGCACGGTCAAGGACATCACGGTCCTGCAGGCCGTGCTGCGGCAGGCCCGCCAGGCCGTGCAGCAGTACGCGGACCCGGCCTGGCGGCAGGAGGGCCTGGCGCTGCTGGCCGCCGAGCTGCGCGCGCGGCTGGCCGCGGCCGAGCCCGGCTCCGACCACCAGCTCGCGTTCCTGCAGGCGTTCGCCCCCGTCGCCACCTCCGGCGACGACCTGGCGCTGCTCCAGGGCATCCTGGACGGCTCGGCGGTGCCCGAGGGGCTGACCGTCGACGCCGACCTGCGCTGGAGCCTGGTGCACGCGCTCGTCTCGGGCGGAGTGCTGGGCGAGACCGACATCGAGGCCGAGCTGCGCCGCGACCCCACCGCCACCGGTGAGCGGTCGGCGGCGCTGTGCCGCGCGGCCGTGCCGACGGCCGAGGCCAAGGCGGCGGCGTGGGAGCGCGTCGTCGGCGGCAAGCTGGCCAACCACATCGCGCGCACCACGATCACCGGCTTCCAGGACCCGCACCACCCCGAGCTGCTGGAGCCGTACCGCGAGGCGTACTTCGCCGAAGTCGGGCGGATCTACAAGGAGTGGACGTTCGACCAGGCCAGCACGTTCGCGGTGGGCTGCTTCCCGTCGCTGCTCATCGAGCAGGAGACGGTGGCCGCGGCCGAGCGCTACCTGGCCGAGGAGGAGCCGCCGCAGGCGCTGCGCCGCCTGATCATGGAGGGGGCCGACGGCGTCGTCCGCGCCCTGCGCAACCGGGCCAAGGACGCCTCCTAGCGCCGTCCCGGCGCGCGCGTCCCGCGACCGTCCCGGCGCATCGCGCCCCGGGACGGTCCCGGCGCGCGCGGCCTGGCGCCGGCGCGCGGGCCGTCCGACCGGCTCGTCCAGACCCCGGCCCGCCTCGGGCGGCCGGGGTCGCGGCGTCCGGGCCGCGAGACGTGCTGACCTGCGGTGAGAGTCCCGTGGCGGGGACACGACGCGCACGGCGATTCGGCGGTCGCATCGCTCCCCCGGTGTTAGCCTCGAAGACGTGCTCGCCCCCGGTACCACGCTCAACGACCGCTACGCGCTGACCAGCCGTGTCGGTGGCGGCGGCATGGGCGAGGTGTGGCGCGCCGACGACACCGTGCTCGGCCGCACCGTGGCCGTCAAGGTCATGACGCCCGCGCTGGCCGAGGACCCGGCCTTCGCCCAGCGATTCCAGAACGAAGCCAGGGCCATGGCCACGCTCCGGCACCCCGGCGTGGTCGACGTCTACGACTACGGCGTGTGCGAGGTCGCCGGCCGCAGGGTGAGCTTCCTGGTGATGGAGTTCGTCGAGGGCGAGTCGCTCGACCGGGTGCTGCGCCGCGGGCCGCTCGGCCCGGCCGCCACCATGCGCCTGGTCGCCGAGGTGGCCGACGCGCTGTCCGCCGCGCACGAGCAGGGCATCGTGCACCGCGACGTCAAGCCGGCCAACCTGCTCATCAGGTCCGACGGCCGGGTCGCCCTCACCGACTTCGGCATCGCCCACTCCGCCTCGGCGGGCCACCTCACCGCCACCGGCGCGATGCTCTGCTCGGCCGGCTACTGCGCACCCGAGCTGGCGTCGGCCAGCGAGGTGACGCCCTCGGTCGACGTCTACGCGCTCGGCGTGGTCGCCTTCGAGTGCCTGGCCGGGCACTTGCCCTTCCAGGGCGAGACCCCGGTGCAGATCATCTTCAAGCACCTGCACGCCGATGTGCCTCCGTTGCCCGCCGAGGTTCCGGCCGGGCCGCGCGCGGTGGTCGCCGGGGCGCTGGAGAAGGAACCCGCCCGGCGCTGGCCGTCTGCCGTCGCGCTGGCCGCCGCCGCGCGCCAGGCCCTGGCGGCACCCGACGTCGCGCCCCTCCTGCCCGGCGCGGCGTCCGGCGTCGTGCCCGGCGCGGCACCCGGCGTCGTGCCACCGTCCGGCACCCCGGCCTCGGCCACACCTTCCTCCGTCACCCCGCCGGGCTCCCCGGCCGCCCCGCCCGCGGGCACGTCCGCCGCCCGCGCGGCGGCGCCCGCCGGTGCGCCCGGCGGGCCGGCGTCGCCGGCCGCCACCGAGCCGGGCACGCTGCCCTCGCCGCACCCGGCCGGTTCCGACCCGCACGCCACCGCGCCGGGCGGCGCGCGGCGCCGGGCCCGCAGCGCGCTGCTGGCCGTGGCCGCCGCCGTCACGGTCACCGTGGCCGTCGCCGGTTCGATCTGGCTGCGCCCCGAGAGCTCGGCCGACCCCGTCCAGCCCGTCACGCCGCCCGTCACGACGAGCGTGGCGGCCCCGGCCACCGGCGCTCCCGTCACCACCGCCAGGCAGTCGGCCCCGCCGCCGCGCGCGGCCACGACGGTCCCGCGGCCGAGCGTCACGGCCACGACCACCCCGACGGTCACCGCCACGCCGACGCCGACCCCCTCCGCCACCACGTCGGAGCCGACGGCGACGCCGACGCAGAGCCCCACCAAGGAGCCCGAGCCGACCGAGGAGCCCACCACGCCCGGTCCGCAGGAGCCGACGGCCGATCCGGAGCCCACCAAGTCCGCGGATCCGGGCGAGATCCAGTGCATCCGGGCGCCCTGCCCCTGACGCCGCTCCGCGCCCAGGCCGACGCCCGCCCACGGCCAGGCGCCCAGCCGCTCCCCGAGAAGGAACACCCCGAACGCGACGCTGACCAGCGGGGTGATGAAGTAGCCGAGCGAGGCGTCGACGACGTGCCCGTTCATGGTGGCCCAGATGAACACCATCCAGTTGACCGTGGTGAGGAAACCGGCGAGGGCCGGCAGCGCCACCTGGCGGTGCCGGCGCAGGATGGCCGCCACCTGCCGCCGACGGCCGAGCGCGAGCACCAGCAGGCCGATCGCGACCGGCGACCACACCATCCGCAGTGCCAGGATCTCCACCGGGCCGGTGGGCTCGACGAGCGGCCAGGAGAGGGCCGACAGGCCCCGCAGGACGTACGCGGCCGTTCCGAGGACGACCCCCTGGCGCGAGACAGGCATCTCCCCGGCTCTACGCGATCACGGTGCGGGCGCCGCCGGCGCTTCGGCATCGCCGGAGCCGGCATGGCCCGGCGGTCCCGTCGTGAGAGAGTTGATCGGTGAACTCGACTCGCGACCTGCTCATCGCCCTGGCCCGCCGCTACGCGTTCGCCGACCTCGGGGCGCTGGCCCCGACCCCGGAGATCGCCGACGTGTGCGAGTTCGGGCAGCGGCTGCTGTCGCTCGACGCCGAGGACTTCGCGGTCGAGGCGAGGTCCGTGCCGGCGGAGCTGCGGCGGCGGGCCCGCGCCTGCCACATGCCGCAGACGCCGCGCGAGCAGCCGCGCGGCGCGCTGGAGTCGCTGCGGCCGGCCTACGGGCTGCTGCTGGAGGTGATCGCGGCTCGCTGGCACCGCCGGGAGCTGAGCCCGATGATCGCCGCGGTGCACATCGCCGCCGAGTACCTCCCGCTGCTGGCGTTCGAGCCGCACCTGGGCCATGCGGGCGACCCGGTGCTGTGGCCCGACGGGCTGAGCGCGCCCGGCAGCAGGTTCGGCGTCATCGGCGACCGCGACTGCGACCACACCAAGTCGGAGCAGTCGGCCACCAACAGGACGCTGCGGGTGTCCGGCGAGCCGGCCGAGGGCTGGCGCGCCTACTTCGACCGGCAGCACAGCCAGGTGGCCGGCGCGCTGGCCGTGTGCGTGTCGACCTGCCGCAACCCGTGCACGGCGATGCACTGGATCGACCCGGAGCCGCGCGCCGAGCTGGGTGTGCGCGCCCGCACCGCGCTGGCGTTCGCCGAGACCCCGCTGGTACGGCTGCGCCACGCGGCGCCCGTCGGGCACGGGTTCGGCGTGCCCTCCCCCGAGGAGGTGCTCGACGCCTGGGAGCGCAGCCGCTCCGCGCTGGACAAGAACGAGGTCGGCGGCGCCGCGCTGAAGGACGACGGCTTCCCGCTGCCCGGCCTGCCGACGCTGTTCTCGGCCGTGGCCGCCGCGCGCATCGTGCCGGCGACGTTGCTCGCCGGGATCAGCGACCACATCGCCGGGCTGCTGGAGGCGGCACCGTCGGCGTGACTCACCAGACCGGCGGCCGGCGCTCCCCCCAGAAGCCGCCTCTGGCCGCCTCCACCTGGGCCGACAGCGAGATCAGGGTGGCTTCGCCGCCGATCCGGCCGCCGAGCATGACGCCGATCGGCAGCCCGTCGGCGGTCCAGTGGAGGGGCAGGTTGACGGCCGGCTGGCCGGAGACGTTGTAGATCGCCGGGAACGCGGCGAACCTCGTCATCCGCTCGAACGTCTCCTCGGGATCCGCCACGTCCTCGAACCAGCCCAGCGGGCGGGGCGGCTGCGTCACCGTGGGTGTGAGCACGGCGTCGTAGGCGTCGGTCACCGCGAGCGCTCCCCTGGTCGCCAGCTGCAGCGCCGCCTGGGCCTGCAGGAAGGCCGGGGCGGGGGTGGCGAAGCCGCGCTCGCGCAGCCAGGCGGTGATCGGCCGCAGCCGGCCGGTCTGGTCGTCGGCCACGGGATGCATGCAGGCGAAGGCGTACCACATCGTGACGAACTGCGGCACGAGGTCGGGTCCGTACGGCCGGGCGATGTCCACGACCTCGTGGCCGAGCCCGGCCAGGGTGACGCTCGCCTCCTCGTAGGCGGCGAGCACCGCGGGGTCCACCTCGGCGCCGGGCACGACCGGGTCGGCGAAGCGGGCGATGCGCAGCCGCCCCGGCTCGCGTCCGGCGTGGGCCAGGAACGTCCCCTCGGCCGGCGGCGCGAGGTAGAGGTCGCCGGGCACGTTGTGCGCCATCACGTCGAGCAGCGCCGCGGCGTCGGCGACCGTCCGGGCGATGGGGCCGTTGGTCGACAGGCCGGCGAGGTCGGGGATGATCGGTGCGAAGCTGATCCGCCCGCGGGTGGGCTTGATGCCGAACAGGCCGCAGACCGAGGCGGGGATGCGGATGGAGCCGGCGCCGTCGCTGCCCTGGGCGGCGGGGGCCAGACCGGCGGCCACGGCCGCCGCCGCGCCGCCGCTCGACCCGCCGGCGGAGCGTTCGGTGTCCCAGGGCGAGCGGGTGGGCGGCGACACGTCGGTCTCGGTGTAGCAGGGCAGGCCGAACTCGGGTGTCGCGGTCTTGCCGATCATGACGGTGCCGGCCTCGCGCAGCCGTTCCACGACCGTGTCGTCCACCGGCGCGACGAAGTCCCGGTACGTCGCGGAGCCGAACATGATCGGCACGTCCTTCACCAGGTTAAGATCCTTGACAGGGATCGGCACTCCGGCGAGCGGCCCGTCCGGCAGGTTCTCCTGCAGGCGGCCGGCTTGCTCCAGTGCCCTTTCGGCGGTCACGGTCACGTAGGCGCCGACTCGCGGGTCGATCCGCTCGATCCGGTCGAGGTAGTGCCGCGTGAGCTCGACCGGCGAGACGACCCGGTCGCGGATGGCCTGCGCCTGCTCGAGTGCCGTTAGCTCGTGAAGGTCTCGCACGCTGGTCACACTAGGGATCTCTAGAGAAGAACGTAATAGATACCCGGAAATCGGGCGCGGAACACGGTGGGCTGGGGCCATAAAACTATGGACAGGGCAACACTAGGAATCGACCGAACGCTCGGGCTACGGTGAGTCGCGTGGACTCCGACCACCAGCGAGAAGACGGTCACAGCACCTCACCGATCTGGGTGAGCGACAGACCTGACGAGGGCGAGACGGCCTCCGCCAAGCAATCGGCGCCCACTCCCCCCACCTACGCGCCCGTCAAGCGCGTGGCCATGAGCAGCGTGCTCAGCCATCCGCGCTTCCACCATCTGCGCCTGCGCGCGCTGTTGGCGGTCGGCGTGGCGCTGGTCGCGGGATTCCTGCTGGCCGACTGGCGGGCGGGTGTGACGGCCGGCGTCATCGCGGCGATCCTCGACACGGTCTACCGGGCCAGATCCCACTCCGCGGTGCCGGCCTGGCGGCGCTCCTCCGTCGCCGAACGACGCACCGAGGCCCAGCTGCGCAAGCTCGAACGCAACGGCTACCGCACCCTGCACGCCAGGGCGATCCCGGGCACCGAAGCCCAGATCGACCACCTGGTGGTCGGGCCGACCGGCGTCTACGCGGTCGACTCCGAGAAGTGGGACAAGCGCCTGCCGGTGCGGGTGCAGATGGGCAAGAAGCTCTACCACGGCCCGTTCGACAAGAAGGAGCGCCTCACCGAGGCCCTGATGGAGGCGACCAAGGCGGGCGAGCTGATCAGCAAGGAGTTCGGCCGCCAGGTCTCGGTCGTGCCGTCGCTGGCCATCTACGGGCCGGCGGTCCCGTGGAAGGTGATGAGCATCCGCGGCGTCGACGTCTACGACGGCGTCCGCGCCCGCAGGTGGATCACCAAGCGCGAGCGGGCGCTGACCGACGCCGAGATCGACCGGCTGTACGAGATCGCCGCCACGGTGCTTCCACCCCGCTACGGCGAGGACTAGCCAGGGCCCCTTTCCGATCCTCTCCGGCGTCCGAGCCGTGGACAGCCGTCTCAGTCGACGGGCGATGCGCCGTACCATGTGAGGACTGGAAAGCGATGGGAGAAGCACAATGCCCGCCCTCAGGTCACGCACGGTCACCCATGGCAGGAACATGGTCGGCGCCCGCGCCCTGCTCCGCGCCACCGGCGTGGCCGGGAGCGACTTCGGCAAGCCCATCATCGCCGTGGCCAACAGCTTCACGCAGTTCGTCCCCGGGCACGTGCACCTGCGCGACGTCGGCGACGTGGTGTCCGCGGCGATCAGGGAGGCGGGGGCGATCCCGCGCGAGTTCAACACGATCGCGGTCGACGACGGCATCGCCATGGGGCACGGCGGCATGCTCTACTCGCTGCCGTCGCGCGAGCTGATCGCCGACGCGGTCGAGTACATGGTCAACGCCCACTGTGCCGACGCGCTGATCTGCGTCTCCAACTGCGACAAGATCACGCCTGGCATGCTGCTGGCCGCGTTCCGCCTCAACATCCCGACGATCTTCGTCTCCGGCGGGCCCATGGAGGCCGGCAAGACCCCCGGGCGCAAGCTCGACCTCATCGACCCGATGATCGCCTCGGCCGACGCGTCGGTGTCCGACGCCGAGCTGCTGGAGATGGAGGAGGCCGCCTGCCCGACGTGCGGCTCGTGCTCGGGCATGTTCACCGCCAACTCCATGAACTGCCTGGCCGAGGCCATCGGCCTGGCGCTGCCCGGCAACGGCACGATCCTGGCCACCCACCGGGCGCGCAAGCAGTTGTTCGAGGACGCCGGCCGCCGGCTCGTGGAGATCACCCGTCGCTACTACGAGGACGATGACGAGTCGGTCCTGCCGCGCAACATCGCGACCCGCGAGGCGTTCGAGAACGCGATGACGCTCGACGTGGCGATGGGCGGCTCGACCAACACCATCCTGCACATCCTGGCCGCGGCCCGCGAGGCCGGCGTCGACTTCGGGCTCAAGGAGATCAACGAGATCTCGCTGCGCGTGCCGTGCCTGTGCAAGGTCGCCCCGGCGACGAGCAAGTACCACATCGAGGACGTTCACCGGGCCGGCGGCATCCCGGCCATCCTGGGCGAGCTCGACCGCGCCGGGCTGCTCCACCGCGACGTGCCCACGGTCAACGGCGGCACCCTCGGCGACATGCTCGCCGCCTGGGACCCGTGCTCGCCGTCCGTGCGGCCCGAGGCGATCGAGCTGTGGCACGCCGCGCCGGGCAACGTCCGCACCGTCAAGCCCTACTCCCAGGACAACCGCTGGGACGACCTCGACCTCGACCGGGCCGAGGGCTGCGTGCGCGATCTCGACCACGCCTACACCGCCGACGGCGGTCTGGCCGTCCTGTACGGCAACATCTCCCGTGACGGAGCCGTGGTGAAGACGGCCGGGGTCGACGAGTCGATCTGGAAGTTCAGCGGGCCGGCGGTCGTGTTCGAGTCGCAGGAGCAGGCGGTCGAGGGCATCCTCAACGGGCGCGTGCGCGAGGGCGACGTGGTGGTCATCCGCTACGAGGGCCCCAAGGGCGGGCCCGGCATGCAGGAGATGCTCTACCCGACCTCCTTCCTCAAGGGCAAGGGCCTCGGCAAGGCGTGCGCGCTGGTCACCGACGGCCGCTTCTCCGGCGGCACCTCGGGCCTGTCGATCGGCCACGCCTCCCCGGAGGCCGCCGAGGGCGGCATGATCGCCCTGGTCGAGGACGGCGACATGATCGACATCGACATCCCCGCCCGCAGGCTCGAACTCCGGGTGCCGGAGGACGAGCTGCAGGCGCGTCGTGAGCGGCTGCTCGCCGACCTGGGCGGCTACCGTCCGCGTGACCGCGACCGGCCGGTCAGCGTGGCCCTGCAGGCGTACGCGGCCATGACCACGTCCGCCTCCACGGGCGCCTCGCGCGACCTGTCCCAGCTGTCCCGCTGACCGGGAATCCTGGGCGCCCTGATCAGGAGGCGCCGGCGTAGCGGGCAGCGAGCTCGGCCCCGATGCGGGCCAGCTCCGCCCGCACCGGGGCGGGTTCGAGCACCTCGACCAGCGCGCCCCAGCCGGCGAGCTGTCTGGCGATGTCCAGCGGCGTGGGCGCCCCGACGCGGACCGTGGCCCGCCCCCGCTCGTCGCTGCCGTGCCCGACCTCGCAGTGCCGTCCGAAGTGGTCGCGCAGCACCGGGACGAACCGTGCCTCGATGAGCACCGTCGCCCAGGTGCGTGAGCGCCGGCGCTCCACCTCGCCGACGACCTCCTGCCACGCCGCGGCGAGGGTGAAGTCGTCGGGGCGTTCGGCGGGCTCGTCGGTCGGCTCGGCCTCGACGATCCGGTCCACGCGGAACGTGCGCCGCCCCCGCTCGGTCCCGGCGAGCAGGTACCAGACCTCGTCCTTGTCGACCAGTCCCCACGGATCCACCAGGCGCTCGGTTCGCTCCCGGGTGCGGCCGGCGTAGGTCAGGCGGACCTTGCGCCGGCGGACCACGGCGGCCTGCAGCCGGTCCACCATCTCCGGCCGGCGGCGGTCCCGCTCGCCCCACCGGGTCGGGTCGATCATCGTGGCGCTCGCCGCGGCCTCGGCGTCCGCCCGGAACGTCCGCGGCAGCGCCCGTACGAGCTTGCGCAGCGCCGCCTTGGCCTCGTCCGAGACGGCGGCGGCCGGGCCGACGAGCAGGAACAGCGCCTGCGCCTCCGTCGCCGACAGGCCGCTGAGGTCGGTGCGGGCGCCCCCGAGCAGCGACCAGCCGCCGCCGCGGCCGGGCTGCGGGTACACCGGGACGCCGGCCGCCGACAGCGCCTCCAGGTCGCGGCGCGCGGTGGCGACGGACACCTCCAGCTCGGCGGCCAGCTCGGCGGCGGTCACCCGGCCGCGGGACTGCATGAGAAGCAGGACGGCGATGAGACGGTCAGCACGCATGTCTCCAGGTTCGCCGAAAAAGTGCTCATTTGGTGAGCACTTTCCCCGGAAGACTGGTTCTTGTGACCGACCGGAGAAAGGAACACCTCATGCTGCGTGGACTGGCCACCGTCAACTTCTGGGCCGACGACCTGGAGGCCGCCAAGAACTGGTACGTCGAACTGCTCGGCGTCGAGCCGTACTTCGAGCGCCCCGGCAACGGGCAGCCGGCCGCCTACTACGAGTTCCGGCTCGGCGACTACCAGGCCGAGCTCGGGATCATCGACCGGCGGTACGCACCGCCCGGCGCGGCCACCGCGGCCGGGGGCGCCATCACCCACTGGCACGTCGACGACGTGGCGGCCGCCCTCGACCGGCTGCTGGCCCTCGGAGCGACGCCGCACACGCCGCTCACCGAGTACGGCCCCGGATTCGTCGCCGCCTCGGTGGTGGACCCGTTCGGCAACGTGCTCGGCGTCATGTACAACCAGCACTACCTGGACGTGCTGGGCCGATGATGCACTTCACGGACGCCGCCGCGTGGGAGGCATGGCTCGCCGGGCACCACGCGGACGAGGGCGGGGCCTGGCTCAAGATCGCCAAGAAGGGGGCGCCCGTCGCCGGGATCACGATCGGGCAGGCGCTGGAGGTGGCGCTGTGCTACGGCTGGATCGACAGCCACCGCAGGTCCCACGACGAGCACTTCTTCCTGCAGCGCTACTCGCGCCGCCGCAAGGGCAGCCCGTGGTCGCGGGTGAACGTCGAACACGTCGAGGCGCTGACCGCCGCCGGGCGCATGCGGCCGCCCGGCCTGGCGGAGGTGGCCGCCGCGCGGGCGGACGGCCGGTGGGACGCCGCCTACGCCGCCCAGCGTGACGCCACGGTCCCGCCCGAGCTGGCCGAGGCGCTGGCGGCGCATCCTTCGGCCGCGGCCCGCTTGGACGCGCTCGGCAGAACCGGCCGCTACCTGCTGGTCCTGCCGCTGCTGAAGAGCAGGACCCCGGCAGGCCGCGCCAGGCGCGTCCAGAAGATGATCGCCGACCTGCTGGGGGAGGACGCCGACCGCCGATGACGCTCGCCCGGGTTGGGGCGCGGGTCATGCGGCGTGCGGGGAGACGGGCGCTCCGCAGGGCGCAGGAGCACCACCGCGCGAACCTGTACGCGAAGGCGAGGGTTACCTTGCTTGGGCACACGTTTTCGAAAATTGTCAGTGGTCTTCTCTACTCTTGGGGTATGGCTACAGTCGTGAAGCCCACCACCCGCCCGCTGACGACCGCCGAGATCGCCGCCCTCGCCCTCTCCCTGGCTCACCTGGGCTCGGGCCCGCAGGCCGTCACCGCCAGGCGCGGCCTGCAGCACGCGTTCGAGCACCTGGAGCTCGACGACGACGTCATCGCCACCACGCTCGCGACACTCACCGACCCGCTTCCCGCGGAGACCGCCTCCCGGGCACGGCTCATCGCCGACGCCATCACCAGCCGGCTCATGATCCGGCTCCACTACTGCGACGCCGCCGGTCACGTCACGGTCCGTGACGTGGAGCCGGTGACCTGCCTGGTCCACCGCGAATACTGGTATCTCGTGGGCGTCTGCCGGATGCGCCGCGCGATCAGGGCGTTCCGGTTCGACCGGGTCCTGGCCGTGGAGCCCACCCTGACCCCGTCCCGGCCGCACCTGGCCGACCGCTTCCTGCCCTTCCAGCGCCGCAAGCGCGCCAGGGCCGCCTGACGACCGGCTCTCCCGACCGCCCCCGACCCCCGACGCCGACCCGCTCGCGCAGCGCACTCGCCTGTCCCTCCCAAGTGCCCGTCACCGGCCGCATGCGCCGGTGCCGGGACGGCCCGTCGTGTACGCGGGAGGCGCGACGGGCGTGGGTGCCGGGAGGCGTGGCAGGGCCTCGGGGCGCGCCAAGCCTCCCGCGCCCCGAGGTGGCGTCGCAAGGCCCCGTGGAGCGGGTCAGGCTGGGCGGGACGCCACGGGTCAGGCTGGGCGGGCCGCCGGGGGTCAGGCGGGGCGGCTGCGGTCAGGTGGCGCAGCAGCCGCCGCCGCAGCAGCCGCCCCCTCCCCCGCCGGACTGGCGCGGGGCGGCGGCGCCGCCCGTCATGGCGACCGTCGACAGAAGCTTGACCGTGTCGTCGTGGCCCTCCGGGCAGGACGCCGGGTCGTTCGAGGCCGACATGGGACGGGACACCTCGAACGTGGAACCGCAGGCGCGGCAGCGATAGTCGTAACGCGGCATGACCCCAGGATAGGTCAACCGGCGAACGTCACCAGGGCGTGATCGTCCACCGGCCGGAATCCGATCGACTGGTAGATGGCGTTGCTCGTCGGGTTGGCCAGGTCGGTGAAGAGGACCACCTCGCGGCAGCGCTCCGCCAGCGCGACCTGGCACGTGTGGGCCGTGACCGCCGCCCCGTAGCCGCGCCTGCGGGCGGCCGGCGGGGTGTAGACGGGGCCGATGCGGCACACGCCACCGGACTCGGGGGACAGGCCCGCCATCGACACCGGGACGCCGTCGTCCTCCCAGACGAACAGCTCCCGGCGAGCGAGCCGCCGGGAGATCTCCTCGTCGGGGTCTCCGGCGTCGAGCGCCACCTCCGCGGCGAACGCCGCGTGCCAGCCGGTCAGCACGGCGCGGTGGGCGGCCGTGGCGAGCCGCCCCCGGCCCGGCACCGTGGGGACGGAGAGCTCGTCCAGCCGGTAGAGGCGTTCGGCGCGCACGGTCCCGGGCACGCCCATGGCCTCGACGACCGCCTCGACCAGCTCGCGCCTGCCGACGACGCCGGGGATCGGGCCGGGCAGGGCCTTCACGAGCGGGGCGGCGGCCTCGACCGGCATGACGCCGACGACGAGCAGACGCGGCGGGGTCCGGAAGACCACGCCGCCGACGCCGTCGCCGTCCGTGGCCCACCAGCCGAAGTACGCGCCGTCGGCCGGCATGCCTGCCCGCAGGTTGGCGAGGACGCTGAGGGGCACGGTGTTGCGCACGGGGTCGGCCAGCAGGAACGGCTCGGCGGCCCTGGAGTAGGCGGCGAGGTCTGTGGTGAAGGTCCACATGGGACGATGATCCCAGCACGGACGCCGTCGCCACAAAGAGATTTCGGGCCCGGCCCCGCGAGGGGGCCGGGCCCGTGGGTCAGGCGGCCTCTTCGAGGTAGGGCGCCCATTGGGGATCGCCGACGAGGGACGCGCCGATCAGTCTCCAGTGGGCGCCCCGTGGCACCGCCGGGGTGACGCGCAGCGTCCACCCCAGCTCCTCCAGGTACTTGTCGGCCTTGCGGTGGTTGCAGGTGGTGCACGAGGCCACGCAGTTCTCCCACGTGTGCGCCCCGCCTCTGGATCGGGGCACGACGTGGTCGATGGTCTCGGCTCGCTGGCCGCAGTAGGCGCAGCGGTAGTCGTCGCGCCGCATGAGAGCCGCCCTCGTCAGAGGGATGCGCGACCGGTAGGGAATGCGGACGTATCTACGGAGTCTGATCACCGAAGGCACGTCGAGCGTGCGACTGGCGGAGCGCAGGACCGCTCCGCGCCCGTCGCGGTGCACGACGTCGGCCTTCTCCCGCAGCACCAGCACGATGGCCCGGTGCAGCGAGAGGGTGGTGAGTGGCTCGTAAGTGGCATTGAGCAGCAGGACCTGGCGCATCATGGGGCCTCACCCCGCTGCGCGCGTATCAAAGGGGACATGCCGCGGCATGTCCCGGCTGTCGGCCCCTCCTGGGGCACCGATGCTTCCGTCACGTGGACCTCCGCCGGACGGCCCAGCGGATGGTCACCACGGTACCGTCCTGTCACCAAGTCTGGCGTTTCGAGCGTGGTCCCCGCCACCCCATAACCCCGGTCCGGAATGACGAGAGGGACGCACGGTACGTTTTATGCCCGTATCACCAGGGCTTTACGCGCTCTGCTTCGCAGTAGGGTTCGGGGCATGACCCGAGAGCCGTACCCCACCGCGCGACGCGAGGACGCCGTCGATCTCCTGCACGAGACGCCCGTGCCAGACCCGTACCGCTGGCTGGAGGACCCCGACAGCCCGGAGACGCAGGAGTGGCTGCTGGCGCAGGCCGAGCTGTTCAAGCGGGAGAGCGAGCCGCAGCGGTTCAAGGAGCGCATCGGCGAGCTGCTCAAGTCGGGTTCGGTCGGCACCCCGGCCTGGCGGGGCGGGCGCCACTTCTTCAGCCGGCGCACTCCGGAGCAGGAGCACGCGGTCTACTACGTCGTCGAGCCCGACGGCACCGAGCGGGCGCTGGTCGACCCGATCGCGATCGACCCGTCGGGGCTGACCACGCTCGACGCGGTGCAGCCCGACAAGGAGGGCCGCCTGCTGGCCTACCAGGTCTCGGTGGGCGGCGACGAGGAGTCGGTCCTCTACATCGTGGACGTCACGACGGGCGTCCGCGTCGAGGGGCCGATCGACCGCTGCCGCTACTCCCCCGTCGCGTGGTTGCCGGGCGGCGAGGCGTTCTACTACGTGCGCCGGCTGCCGGGCACCGAGGTGCCGGAGAACGAGCGGCAGTTCCACCGCCGGGTCTACCTGCACCGCGTCGGCACGTCCACCGAGGACGACGTGATGATCTTCGGCGATGGCCTGAAGATGACCAACTACTACGGCGTCTCGGTGTCGCGCGACGGCCGCTGGCTGCAGATCTCCGCCAGTGAGGGCACGGCTCCGCGCAACGACCTGTGGGTGGCCGACCTGACCGAGTCGTCGCCGGAGCGGCCCGAGCTGCGGGTCGTGCAGGAGGGCGTGGACGCCCAGACCGGGCTGGTGTTCGGCCGTGACGGCAGGCTGTACGTCCACACCGACCGTGACGCGTCGCGCGGCCGGGTGTGCGTGACCGATCCCGCGACGCCCGGGGCGGAGAGCTGGCGCGACCTGATCCCGGAGGACCCCGAGGCGGTGCTGTCCGACTTCGCGATCCTCGACGACCTGGAGCGCCCGGTCATGCTGGTCGGGTGGACGCGCCACGCCATCAGCGAGATCACCGTGCACGACCTGGCGACCGGCGAGCGCGTCGGCGAGGTGCCGACGCCCGGCCTGGGCACGATCGGCGGCATCGCGGAGCGGCCGGAGGGCGGCCACGAGGCGTGGTTCGGCTACACCGACAACACCACGCCGCCGACCATCCAGCGCTACGACGCCCGGACGGGCGAGACGACGCTCTGGGCGGCCTCGCCGGGCGCGGTCGAGGTGCCGCCCGTCCGCACGTCGCAGCAGGTCTTCCGGTCCGCGGACGGCACCGAGGTGCGCATGCTCGTCATCGCGCCGGTCGACGGCGACGGGCCGCGCCCGACGATCCTGTACGGCTACGGCGGCTTCGGCCTGTCGATGACCCCCGGCTACTCGGCGTCGATCCTGGCCTGGGTGGAGGCGGGCGGCGTCTACGCCATCGCCAACCTGCGCGGCGGCGGCGAGGAGGGCGAGGACTGGCACCGGGCGGGCATGCTGGCCAGCAAGCAGAACGTCTTCGACGACTTCCACGCGGCCGCCGAGCACCTCATCGCCACCGGCGTCACGACGCCGGGGCAGCTCGCTATCTCCGGCGGCTCCAACGGCGGGCTCCTCGTGGGGGCCGCGCTGACCCAGCGCCCCGAGCTGTACGCGGCCGTGGCCTGCTCGGCGCCGCTGCTCGACATGGTGCGCTACGAGAAGTTCGGGCTGGGCGCCACCTGGAACGTCGAGTACGGCTCGGCCGACGACCCCGAGCAGTTCCGCTGGCTGCTGGCCTACTCGCCCTACCACCACGTCCGCGAAGGGGTCGCCTACCCTGCGACGCTGTTCACGGTCTTCCAGTCCGACACGCGCGTGCACCCGCTGCACGCCTGGAAGATGTGCGCGGCGCTGCAGCACGCGACGGCGTCGGAGCGGCCGATCCTGCTGCGCAACGAGACGGAGGTGGGCCACGGAGCCCGCTCGATCAGCCGCACGGTGGATCTGTCGGCCGACACGCTGACGTTCCTGGCCCGGCACACGGGGCTGTAGCCGGGCCGACGGGGCGGCCGGCCCGGCCGCCCCGTCGGCCGCTCGTACGGCCCGCCCGGTCACCCCGGCGGCGTCAGCGGGGGAAGACCACCGTCTTGTGCCCGTCGAGCAGCACCCGCTGCTCGGCATGCCATCGGACGGCCCTGGCCAGGGTCACGCACTCGACGTCGCGGCCGATGGCGGCGAGGTCCTCGGGCGAGTGGCTGTGGTTGACGCGCGCCACCTCCTGCTCGATGATCGGCCCCTCGTCCAGGTCGGAGGTCACGTAGTGGGCGGTGGCGCCGATCAGCTTGACGCCGCGGTTGTGCGCCTGGTGGTAGGGCTTGGCCCCCTTGAACGACGGCAGGAACGAGTGGTGGATGTTGATCGCCCGGCCGGCGAGCTTGGCGCACAGGTCCTCCGACAGCACCTGCATGTAGCGCGCCAGCACCACGAGGTCCACCTGGTAGTGCTCGACCAGCGTCAGCACCTCCGCCTCCTGCCTGCGCTTGGTCTCCGGGGAGACGGGCAGGTGGTGGTAGTCGATCCCGTACGACTGCGTGAGGGGCCGCAGGTCGGGGTGGTTGGAGACCACTGCGGCGATCTCGATGTCCAGGGTCCTCTTGCGCACCCGGTAGAGCAGGTCGTTCAGGCAGTGGTCGAACTTGCTCACCATGATCAGTACCCGGGGCCTGCGTGCCATGTCGCGCAGCTCGAACTCCATGCCGAAGTCCGGCGCGAGAGCGGCGAAGGCGGCGCGCAGCTCGTCCTCGGCGAGTGTCGCGGCGAACTGGACGCGCATGAAGAAGCGCTGCTCGACCCGGTCGCCGAACTGCTGGCTCTCGATGATGTTGCAGCCGTGCCCGGCGAGCAGGCCGGAGACGGCGGCCACCACGCCCGGCCGGTCAGGGCAGGACAGGGTCAGGACGTACTCGGCAGGGCTCATCGTCGTACTCTCGCGAACGTGTCGGATGGGGGTAGGTGACCTGCGAAGGTTACCGCCCGCGGGGGTGGGTGCGCCTTGTCCACGCCGGCAGGAACACCAGGTCTACTCCACCACAATCCGACATTCCTCACAAAAGACGCCTGATCTCCATTATCCAGCCGATCATGGGTACTTATCCGATCAACACAGGGTGCGGGCTGGGAGGGGTGCCTGTTGGACGCCGTCGTGCTGGTCGCCGTCGCCGGCGTCTTCGCGATCGTGACCGGGATGAACGACGGCGGCGCCCTGCTCGCGACCGGCCTCAAGCTGCCCACCGTACGGCCGGCGACCGGCATCCTCACCCTCGTCGTCATGGTGGCGCTGGTGCCGCTGGCCACCCACGCCGTGGCGCTCACCTTCGTGAACCGGCTGGCCACGTTCGAGGGGCCCGGCGCGCGGACCGCCATGACGATCGCCGTGCTGTCCGCGCTCGTCGTCGTCACGGTGCTGAGTGCCAGGGGCCGCCCGACGAGTCTCACGCTGGCCATCGTCGGCGGGCTCACCGGGGCCGGTCTCGGCTGGGGCCTGCCGGTCTCGGCCGGGTGGGTGGCGCTCGTGCTGGCCTTCGGCCTCGCCGCTCCGTTCGTCGGCGGGATCGTGGCCTGGGGGGTGACGCGGCTGCTGGTCCAGACGACCACCAGCCGCGGCCTGTCGCGCTGGCACCGGGCCGGGTTCGGAGTGCAGACCGTGGCCTACGCCGCCAACGACGGGCAGAAGATGCTCGCCGTCTTCATGATCGCGATCGGGTTCCGGGACGCTCCGCCGGCGTACACGTCGCTGGTGGCGCTGCTGTTCGCGATCGGCTCGATGTACGGCCTGCCGAAGGCCGGCCGCACGCTCGGCCAGGAGATCATCGCCTCCCGGCCGTTGCACGGCGTGGCGGCGGAGCTCGCTTCCGGCCTCGCGGTCATCGCCTGCGCCCTGGTGGGCATGCCGGTGAGCATGACGCAGACGGTCGCCGGTGGCCTGATCGGCGCCGGCGTGGCCCAGGGCGGCGGCGGCCGCGTCCGCTGGTACGCCGCCGTCAAGATCGTTGTCGCCTGGCTGCTGACGCTTCCCGCCAGCGCCCTGCTCGCCGGCGTCGTGGCGTTCGTCCTGGCGAGGACATGAGACGCGAAAGGGGTGGGATGAAACGACTGCGACGCATCCGTGACCTGATGACGGGACGGATGGACAGCGCGCTGACCGAGGCGCTGCTGGGCCAGTTGGAGGCCACCAAGGAGGGGGCCTGGCTGGCCATGGCCATGATCGGCGGAGAGGTGGGGCGGACGGGTGCGCACGAGCAGATGCGCGCGATCGAGCACCTCGGCGACGAGGAGCGCCGCCGCCTGGTCGAGGAGCTCCGGACCGCCCTCGTCACGCCGATCGACCGCGAGGACCTCTTCCGGCTCTCGCGCTCCATCGACGACGTGCTCGACTCGCTGCGCGACTTCGTCCGCGAGTCGCATCTGTATCGCGTGCCCGACCAGATCCGCTTCTCGCCCCTGCTGGACCAGGTCATCAGCGGCATCGACGCCCTGGAGAACGCCGTCCGCGACCTCGCGTCGCGCCCCTCGGCCGTGGTGCACGACGCGCTGGAGGCCAAGAAGACCGGCGGCGCGATCAGGAGGATGTACCAGTACGAGATCTCGCGCATCTTCTCGGGGGAGCTGACGGCCGAGGCGATGAAGGAGCGTGAGCTGGTGCGCCGCCTGGAGATCGTCGGCATCGCCATCGGTGACGCGGCGGACGCCATCGCCGACGGCGCCATGAAGCGCTGACCGGCCGGCACGCCACCGCGCCGGTCGGCGAAGGCGGCCCGGTCAGGAGGCGAGAGGCCTCAGGTCCGGCTCGGGGGCGAGGGCGCGGAGCCGGTCAGGAGGCGAGAGGCCTCAGGTCCAGCTCGGGGGCGAGGGCGCGGAGCTGGAGGACGGCGTCGGCGAGGTCGGGGCCCGTGGCTCCGAGCGGCTGGAGCACCACGTGGTCGGCCCCGGCGTCGAGGTGGTCGCGGACCCGCTTGACCACGGCCGCGGGATCGCCCCAGGCGATGAGCGCGTCGACGAGCCGGTCACTGCCCCCGCCCGCGAAGTCGTCGTCGGCGAAGCCGAGCTCGCGCAGGTTGTTGAGGTAGTTGGGCAGCGTCAGGTAGCCGGCGAGGTGGGCGCGGGCGGCGGTCCGGGCGAGCGCCGGGTCGGTCGTGACGACCACCCCCTGCTCGGGGATGAGCAGCCGGTCGGGGCCGAGGATCTCGCGGGCGTGGGCGGTGTGCTCGGGCGGCACGAGATAGCTGTGGGCCCCGTCGGCCCGCTCGCGGGCGAGCTCCAGCATCCGGGGCCTGAGCGCGGCCAGGATCCTCGGCACCCCGGTGCGGGGCAGCGCGTGCGCGGCCTCGTCCATGGCGTCGAGGTAGGCGCGCATCGCGGCCAGCGGCCGGCCGTAGTCGTGACCGCGGGCGGTCACGAGCGGGGCGTGGCTCACCCCCACGCCCAGCAGGAACCGGCCGGGGAAGGCGTCACCCAGCGTCCCGGCGCCCGCGGCCATGGCCATGGCGTCACGCGCCCACAGGTTGGCGATGCCGGTGCCCACGGCGATCCGGCCGGCGGCCGCCAGCAGCAGCCCGGCGCTCACCAGCGGCTCGCCGCTGCCCGGCGCCTCGTACAGCCAGAGGGACCCGTAGCCGAGCCGCTCGATCTCCACGGCGGCCGAACGGGCCGCTTCGACGGGAGCTGTGTTCAGCAAGGGGTGCCAAACGCCGACATGTCCGATATCCACGGCTGCGCCCTTCCGCCTAGACTGTTCGACCGAGATGGAACACTACACCGGTGTTCGACCGCAGTCGAACAGAACACGCTCCCTGAGTCACACCTCGCCGGTCGAGGTCTCGCTCCAGGCAGCCCTGGACGCCCTGGGCGACCCCGTCCGCCGCCGGATCGTCCGCGAGCTGGCCGAGGTCCCCGACTGGTCGCGGCCCTGCGGCACGTTCACCCACCTGCCGGTGGCCAAGTCGACGCTCAGCCACCACTTCGCGGTCCTGCGCGACGCCGGCCTGCTGGAGCAGCGCGACGAAGGCTCGCGCCGGCTCAACCGGCTGCGCCGCGCCGAGTTCGACAGCCGCTTCCCCGGCCTGCTCTCCCTGGTGCTGGAGGAGCCGGGCGACGCCGCGCGGTGACACGCGGACGATGACACGCCGAGCGGTCGCCGTCGCCCTCGCCGTCGCCGGTCAGTCCTGCGGTCCGGGGTCCCGGTGGTCGCCCAGCTCCGCCAGGGCGGTGCGCATCAGGCCGCGCAGCAGCGCGCCGCCCGCCTTCTCGTGCTGCTCCTCGACCGGCAGCCCCTCGGCCACCCTGGCCTGGTAGACCTCACGCTCGCGCTCGTCGGTGTACGGCTGGGCGGTCAGGCCGACCACGACGCCGACCCTGCCGCCCCGGGGCAGCACGGCCACCGCGTGCGTGCGCAGCCACACCTCGTCCGCGCCGCCGTACCAGCCGCACTTGACCGCGGCGTCCGGGGCGGACAGCGCCTCCCGCACGCCGAACGCCTGGTCGGGGCCCACCCGGCGCATCCAGCCCAGGATCTCGTCGGCCACCGGGTCACCGGCGAGCGCCGCCTGGGCGAACACGGCGTAGGCGGTGGCGGCCTCGGCCGCCGTCACCTCGACGGACCCGAACCGCGACGGGTCACCGTTCGGCGCCGTCCACCGCACGCCGGTGCGCCGGTGCAGGTCGTCGAGGATGACGCGGGGACCGACGGAGAGCCACAGGGCCAGCGTGTCGGCGTTGGAGGAGACCACCACCGCCGGCTCGGCGTGCCGCCGCCAGCGCCCCTGATCAGCCACGTGGGCGGCGGCGGCCCAGGCGTACAGCGGTTTGAGCAGCGAGGCGCAGCGCAGCCGGGTCAGGCCCGAGGTGACGGTCACCGAACGGGCCGGTGGTCCGCCGTAGCCGCGCCCGATGCCGGAGACCTGGGCGGTGGCGCCCGGCCGCAGCTCACTCAACAGTTCGTCGAAAGCCACGGTGCAACCGTAGTCCTACGGGCCCGGCTCCCAGCGGCGTTCGCACCATTCGGCGGCGGGACGTTCGCCGGGCAGCGGGGTCACGCCGGGAGCGCAGCCCGTCGAGGGTGACTGCCGGGGCGCGCAGCGCGCCGAGGGTGCCCGGCCCGCTGGTGGTAGGGCCCGGCGGTCCGGGGTGCGGGCACGCGCGTCGCCGGGGCGAAATGCTCCGATATAGCCTTCCGATCGGAGCAGATCGTTCCGATGGACGTGGGGGTTGTCATGCGCGCGGTGGTGTTGAGGAAGTACGGCGGCCCGGAGGCGCTGGTCGCCGAAGAGGTCCCCGATCCCGTCCCGGGCCCGGGGCAGGTGCTCGTCGAGGTGGCGGTGGCGGGCATCACGTTCGTCGAGACCCAGCTGCGCGCCGACCGCGGCCCGCGCCGCGTCGAGCTGCCCGCCGTGCTCGGCAACGGCGTCGGCGGCACCGTGCTGGCCGTGGGCGAGGGCGTCGACGAGGCCCTGACCGGCACGCGGGTGGTGAGCACGCTGAACGGCACCGGCGGCTACGCGGAGCTGGCGGTGGCGGCGGCCGACCAGCTCATCCCGGTTCCCGATGGACTGTCCCTGGAGGAGGCGGTGGCGCTGCTGGCCGACGGGCGCACCGCGGTCGGCCTGGCGCGCGCCGCGGCGCCGCGGCCGGGCGAATGGGTGCTGGTCGAGGCGGCTGGCGGTGGCGTGGGCGGACTGCTCGTCCAGCTGGCGTCCGCCGCCGGGGCGCGCGTGGTGGGCGCCGCGAGCAGCGCCGCCAAGCGCCGCCACGCCGAGGAGCTGGGCGCGGAGCTGACCGTCGACTACACCGATCCCGGCTGGACCGACCAGGTGCGGGCCGCCGTCGGCGGTCCGCTGGACGTGGTCTTCGACGGGGTGGGCGGCGCCATCGGCGCGGCCGCGCAGACGCTGCTGCGCGACGGGGGCCGGTTCAGCTCGTACGGCATGGCGGGCGGCCCGATGACCGCGGCGGACCCCAGGGTGACGCAGGTCCCATGGCCGGAGGCGGACCCGCGCGAGCTGGCCCGGGAGGCGCTGGAGCTGGCGGCGGCGGGCAGGCTGCGCCCGACGGTCGGCGGCGTGTTCCCGCTGGAGTCGGCCGCCGAGGCGCACGCGGCGATCGAGTCGCGCACGGTCACCGGCAAGTCGCTGCTGCTGCCCGCCCGCGCCAGGACGACGTCCGGCGCGGAGAGCGCCCTCAGCCCCTGATCCACGGCACGGCGAACGTGACGGGCGCCAGCGGGCTGCTCCCCGTCTTCGAGTAGTGGTCAGCGGGCCCGCTCCCCGTCTACGAACGGTCAGCGGGCCCGCTCCCGTCTCCGGGTGGTGGTCAGCGGGCCCGCTCCTCGTCGGCAGCCGCCTCCGCCTCCCGGCCGAGCGCCCGCAACGCGACGGCCCGGTTGGCGTACAGGTCGGGCTGTGGTTCGAGGCCGATGGCCTGGGAGAGGTCCTCGACCGCCCCCTCCGGGTCGCCCGCCTCGAACCGCAGCACCCCCCGGTTTCCCCACGCCGCCGCCAGCCACGGGGCCGCCTCGACGGCCCGGTCCAGGGCGCGGCGCGCCTCGGCCAGCCGCCCGGCCGCCGTCTCCAGCTGGCCCAGCACCGCCAGCAGGTGCGGGTTGCCCGGCGCCAGCGCGAGCCCGGCCGTCACGTCGCGCCACGCCTCCTCGTCACGCTCCAGCCCGGCCAGCAGCCCCGCCCGGTTGATGTAGGCGTCGAGGCAGGACGGGTCGAGGTCGATCACCCGTCCGAGGTCGGCCAGGGCGCCGTCGAGGTCGCCTCGGGCGATCCGCAGCTCGGCGCGGTTGTAGTGCGCCTCGGGCAGCGGAGGGCCGGCCCGCATCGCGCTCTCGTAGTCGGCCAGCGCCTCGTCCTGGCAGCCCAGGCCGGCCAGCAGGTTGCCCCGGTCGAGGTAGTAGTCGGGGAAGCCGGGGTCGAGCGCGATGGCCGCCCCGTAGTCGGCCAGCGCCTCCTTCACGCGGCCGAGCACCGCCAGCAGCCGGGCCCGGTTGGCGCGCAGCACCATCCGGTGCACGGGATGCCGCTCCCCCAGCTCGCGGGCCAGGTCGAGGGCCGAGTCCACCAGGGCGAGGGCCGCTTCCGGCCGCCCCTCGCGCAGCTCGACCAGTGCCAGCCCGTTGCGGTCGAAGCCGAGCTTGAAGGCCCTCTCGTACGGGTCGGGCAGCAGGGTCGAGACGGCGACGGCGGTGTTGATCCACTGTCTTGCCGCGGCCAGGTCGCGCCGGGCGGGGTCCTGGTGGCGGGCGTCGAGCATCGCGAGACCGTACGCGCAGGCCGCGTGGACGGCCGGGTCCTGGCTCGCCCCGCGCACCCGCTGCCACACCCGGCGAGCCTCGTCCACCCGCCCCAGCCCGCCGAGCGCCGTCGCGGTGCGCTGGGCGAACCGCCACCACGGCTCGCCGCCCGGCTCGGTGCGGGCCAGTCCGCGCGCCCCGAGCTCGGCGACGGCGTGCAGGAACCCCTCGCGCAGGCACCGGTCCACGACCGGCCACAGCTCCTCGGGGCCACGCCGGTCCTCGGGCGGCTCGGGGCCGCCCGCGTAGACGACGATCTCCAGCACCTCCGGCGCGATCCTGCGCGTCATCACGTCGAGCAGTTCGGCGTCGGTGGGGTCTGCCTGGGCGCCGTTGCACACCACGAGCGTCGTGCCGTGCGGCACCGCCTCGCGGACGAACTCCGTGATGCCGTTGGCCAGCCGCAGCGTGCGGCGGGGCGCGGGCACGAGGATCCGCTCGTCGTCGGTGAGGCGGGCGTCGATGGTCTCCCGCGTGACCGGCACCAGGTCGGCCAGGCCGGGCGCGGCCGCCCTGATCTCGATGTCGTGGGCGGCCACCAGCTCCGGGGAACGTTCCAATGTCTCCGGCACGATCCGGTGCAGCAGGGCGGAGGCCACGGTGTACGGGCCGTGCGGTCGTCGGTGCCCGTCGATCGTCGGCATCAGCGGCCGCACGGCCCCCGCCGGGTCGGGCGGAGCGCCCGGTAACCGGAGATGGGTCCGGCGGCCCCGGCTCACCCCTTGTGGATGACGCTGGCCGTCCCGGTGAGCTGGGCGGTGCCGGGTTTACGCACGACGATGCGCTTCATGGTGTCCCCCTCCGAACACGGTTAGTCCAGCTTTATTCGACGATGGAACGTTTATCAAGTTTTCGGTCGAATGAGCGGGAAAGCCGGCTATAAAAAGCATCGGATTTTCTCCGAGCCGTCGAACCTAACCAGGCCGAAACCATGAGGGCCGGGGCGCCTCACCGTCCTTTTCCGCTGCTTCCATGAGCGCGCAGATGCAGCGCCCGGCGAGGGTGACCGATCGGCAGCAGCCCGGCCCCTGCATGTTACGGGCGCGGACGATGAGCGTGGCCCGCTCGATCAGCCGGTCGAGACTGGGCTGCCCGCTGCCCTTGGCGGCGTGCGTGCTCAGCCGGCACGTCTCGGCACAGGCGCCCTTGGAGAGGATGGGAAGGTCCGCGGGTCTGGGCCGGGCCGGCCGTTTGATCTTGAGGTCGGCCAGCCGTCTCGACGCCTGGGAGGACACCTCGAGCAGCGTGCGCTCGCGCGGCGGTCTCTCGGCCGGCACGACCGCGGGCGTGCGCGACGGTACGGCCAGCAGCATCGCCGCCGCCATGAGCCCACCGCCCACGATCATGCCCAGGCTCACCGGCTCGGCGAACCAGATCACCGCGATGGCCGCGACCCAGAGCGGCTGCGACGACATCAGCACCGCGCTCGGCACCGCCGCCACGTGGGCCTGGCCGTACGAGCGGGCCAGGAAGCCCAGGGCGCACGACACCACCGACAGGTGCGCGAGGATCCCCCAGTCGGGCAGCGTGGCCGGCAGGGCGATCCCGTCACGCACGGCGAGCACGCCGGTCAGGCCGCCGATGGTGGCGAGCTGGATGACGGTCAGCGCGTACGCCGGGAAGCCGTCGCCGCTGCGCGACAGCCGGGCCAGCAGGAGCGTGTGGCCGGCGTACAGCGCGGCGGAGGTGAGCGTCACCCCGAGCGCGACCATCGACACCCGCTCGTCGCCGACTCCCTGCAGCAGGGTGAAGACCGTCATCCCCGCCATGGCGAGCACCACGCCCGCCCACACCCGCGCCGGCACCCGCACCCGGAAGAGCACCAGCGCGAGGATCGGCGTGATCACCACGCTGCACCCGACGGCGAACCCGGACACCGCCGACGGAAGGCTCTCCAGCGCCACGGCCTGACCTGCCTGACCGACCCCGAACATGGCCCCCAGCAGCGCGCCCTGTCCCCAGGTCCGGCGCGACAACCCCCGAAGGCACCCGGGCCGGATGAGGAACAGGGTGAGCGCCGCGAGTGTGTAGCGCTCGGCGAGCAGGTCCTCGACCGGTAACCGGAGGATGAGGTCCTTCATCAGCGGGAACGCCGACCCCCAAGCGGCGCTGACGAACAACAGAAGCACGGCTCCCAGGAGGGGGCGGGGAGCGGCCACGACTGCCATGCCCAACAGCATGTCACTACATAACGCAGCCGCGGATGTACAGTCAGCAGCCGGTGAGGTTCCTCTACCACCGGGAGTGAAGAGCCTCACCCGGAGGCTCGTACATCCCTATCCGCAGGGGGTTTCGCACGGGAGCCGAATGGCGCGCGGACCCCTGGCGGGCGCGCGGCGGGCCCGACAGCACGAACCCCGCCACTACGGAGTGTAACCGGTGGCGGGGCGCTCGGGACGTCAGGCGGTGCCCGCGGGCACCAGTCGCTTCTCCATGTAGATCACGGTGAGGTCGCCGACCTGCTCCCGGGAGACCTCCCGCCACCGGTGCCGCTCGTACAGCGCCAGGGCGGCCTCCTGCCGCAGCGTGGTGTCACCGCGGAGGCTGCGGAACCCGAGCCGCGCCGCCCGCGCCTCCAGGGCGGCGAGCATCGTGGCGCCGTGACCCCGGCGCTGGTGGTCGGGGTGGACGCGCAGCCGGCACACCTCGACCGTGTCGGAGTCGACGGGTTTGAGCCCGCCCATCGCGATCACGCGGCCGTCGAGTTCGCCGACGAGGAAGTCGCCGCCGCATGCGAGGTAGATCTCCTGGATGCGCGGGAAGTCGTCGTCGTAGTAGACCCCGTCGCCGGGGAACAGACCGACCCCCGCGAGGCAGATCTGGTGCAGCGCCAGGATCGTGTCGAGGTCAGACCAACGGTAACGCCGGATCCGGAGCTTCATGCACCGCCAATCCCTTCGGTCGTGATCGGCTGCCTCAGCAGCGCCCGGTAGGCCGCGAGGCCCGGATGGTCGGGCTCCCGCTTGGCGATCGCCTGCTCCAGGGCGACGGCGGGACGGATGATGAAGTCGGTCAGGTAGTCGGGGCCGAGGAGCCGCAGCGCCTCGGTCGCGACGTCGAGCGCCTCGGTCAGCTCACCCTCGATGAGTCGGCACTGGGCCAGGTCGAGCCTGATCAGGGTCTGGTCGAGGATGTGGTCCTGGTACTTGTCGAGCGCCTGGTCCAGCACGACCTCGGCCTCGACCGTCTGGCCGAGCTTGGTCAGCACGTCGCCCTGGTAGAAGTAGAGCTGCCGCTCGGTGTAGCCGAAGGCCATGTCCTCGCGCTCGTCGCCCCTGATGTGCGAGAAGGCGGTGCGGGCCCGGGCCAGCGCCTTCTTGGCCTGGTCGACGACTTCTTTCTTGTTCTCGGAGCTCGACAGCATGGCCAGGGCGCGGGCCTCGACGACCGGCGCCATCGCCTGGGCGGCGCAGGGTGTCTGCCCGGCGAGGTCGCGGCTCTTCTTGGCGAGGTTGAGCGCCTCGCGGGCGTCGCCGTAGTAGAGCGGCACCAGCGACTCGCGGGCGATCACCCACGCGCGCAGGGCCCGGTCGCCTGTCTCGTCGGCCGCCACCCGGCCGGTGCGGAAGAACGACCGGGCCAGACGGTGGTCGCCGAGGTTGATCAGGATCATGCCGCTCAGCCCGGCGAGCTGGGCGGCCATCCGGCAGAGCCGGTCCTGCAGGTCGATCGGCTGGCGGTGCGACATGGCGGCGCGCACGGCGCTGAGCTCCAGCACGACGTCGCAGAGCAGGCGGAGGGGCGCCGTGGTCGTGTACTGCCGGCCGAAGGCGACGGTGGCCTCCTCCCACTGGTCGAGCATCGCGTAGGAGACGGTGGACGAGGCCAGCGTCTCGTCCATGCGCCGCCTGATCCCTTCGATGGCGCCGAGCACCGGCCCGTCGAGCTTCTTGGCGGAGTTGCCGTTGAGCATCTGGAGCAGCGTGCGGCGGAGGATGTTCTCGTCCTCCTGGTCGTCCGGCCGCGGCTCCTCACGCGGCGGCGGCTGGACGGCCTGGCGGGCGCGGTCGGCTGCCGCGCCTGCGGGCTCGCCGGGCTCGTCGCCGGAAGAGCCGGTCATGCGGTGGCCGTGACCGCAGATGCACGGCCCGTCGTAGCCGAGCGAGACCGGCTCGACCCGGTAGACCGTGCACAGGTAATGGAGGTATTCGGGTCCGGGTCGCTTGAGCCCGCTCTCGTAGGCCGACAGCAGGGTCTCGCCGATCCCGGGCGCCGGTTTGGCGTCCCGGTCGAACAGGGCGCGGACCTGCTCGATGACGTCGGCCAGCGCGATGCCGTGCGACAGGCGATGGCTCTTGATCTTCGTGGTGCCGAAGTGTGGCCCGCAGGCTTCGTGAATCTCTTCAGCGATCTGGGCAGCGGTCTGGCCGACGGCGAGCCCCTTGGCTCGGATCCGCCGTGCCATCTCCGTCTCCCGGTGCTGTCTGCCGGACATCCCGGCCCCTCTCCCACATGTCCCGTACGATCCGCGGTTGATTACGGATCGTAGCCTCCATGTCGCACTCCGCCTAGCAAACACTATGGACCATTGAGGACAGTAAGAAAACGCCGCCTTGAAGCTTACGGTTGAGGATCGTCCTCCCGCGGACTGTTTCTTAATACCCACGAGGGAGAAGCGACTCCCCGTAAGCACATGGGCCTCGTTGCGTAACCGGCCGACTTGAGTCATCTTTGGCCCACCAGCAACGATGCGAGGGAGGGACCCAAGGTGGGGGACGACAACTTCGAGCACCTGGAGCGTCTGGTGTCGGAGCTCGACGCTCGTGGGATGCTCGCACGAGTGGTCCGCACCCAGACCGGGCGGCTGTTCGTCCGGGTGATCAACCCGGAGGCCACCAGCCTGACGGAGAACGTCACCTGCCGGCCGTCCCGGGTCGCCGACCTGGCCGAATGGCATTACTGCTGGTCGTGGGGCGAACCGATGCACGCCGCCGACGACCCGGCGGGCGCGGCGACCAAGGTCGCCCGGGTGCTCGCCGCCGTGGCGAAGTGACGTAGACGGTGAACCGGGTGGAGCGCAGCCACCTCGGCTCACCGTGCCCACGGCGGTCTCACGGAGCCGGCGGGACGGCCGGTGCGGAGGGTCACCCTGCACGCAGGAGCCCTGGCCGCCCCGCCGGCTCCACACCATCCGGCACAGCACTCCACGACGTCACGGAGTGTGACCGAGCGCCGTGCGGCCCATGGGGCCGCGGCGCGCCACAGAGCCGCCCTCCGGGTCACACCGGAGGGCGTCCGGGAGGAAGCTCCCGGGAAAACGGCCGGGACCGGCTTCCGGGTGCCCGTCCCGGCCGAGCCGCACGTCACCGGAGCGTCAGGTCTCGCCCTCCGCGGCCCCGGGCCCTGATGACCCCGTCTTCCCCGGCGTGATGTGACGGCGGCCGGTTCGGTCGGCGGTATCTTTTGGATCGAAACGGTCCAGGGACCCGCCGACCGAACCGCTTCCCAAAGGGGGATCCGCCCAGTGTCCATGCTGGCCGCACCAGCGCCGTCGCCCTCCCCGAAACCCAGCTCGACCGAGTCGCTGCTGCCCAGCCTCGACAAGGTCGGCTCGGACATCGCGAGCGCGTGTCAGGGGGACGGCTTCATCTGTGCCACGGTCGCGGGCTTCTTCGACGGGGCCGTTTGGGCGCCGATCGTCGCCAGCGCCATCACCATCGCGCTGATCCTGCTCCTGGGCTTCGTCATCCGCAACGTCGCGCACCGCCTGATCACCCGGGTGGTCACCCGGGCGGCCGTGGGCGGCCCGATCGCCACCCGCTTCCGCCGCGGCTCCGCCTCCGATGGCATCGACGCCCTGCTGCACGAGCGGCGCAAGCAACGAGCCGAGACCATGGGGTCGGTGCTCAAGCACGTCGCCTCCATCGTCATCCTCGGCACCACCATCCTGACCGTGCTCGACCGGCTGACCATCCCCATCGCCCCCGTGCTGACCAGCGTCGGCATCCTCGGCGTCGCGATCGGCTTCGGCGCGCAGGAGCTCGTCAAGGACTTCATCGCCGGCATGTTCATGCTGCTCGAGGACCAGTACGGCGTGGGCGACGTGATCGACGCGGGCGCCGCCGTGGGCACGGTCGAGGCCGTCACCCTGCGGATCACCCGGCTGCGCGACGCCGACGGCCGGGTCTGGTACGTGCGCAACGGCACCATCACCCGCGTGGGCAACGAGTCGCAGGGCTGGTCGCGCGCCTACGTCGACGTCCCCGTCGGCTACGACACCGACGTCACCGCCGTGCGCGACGTGCTGGAGCGGGTCGCCAAGGAGATCTGGGACGATCCCGAGTTCCGCGAGACGTCGGTCGTCGAGCGGCCCACGGTGTTCGGCGTCGAGCAGCTCTCCGACAGCAGCCTGGTCTTCCGCGTCACCGCCAAGACGCTGCCCACCAAGCAGGCCGACGTCGCCCGGGAGCTTCGCCTGCGGGTTAAGACCGCTCTCGATGCCGCGGACATCGCCATGGTGCCCAGCGCATAGGCTTGGACAGTGACTGAAACGTCCTTTTACGACGCCGTCGGGGGCGAGGAGACCTTCCGGCGCCTCGTACACCGCTTCTACGAGGGGGTCGCCCAGGACCCGCTGCTGCGTCCCCTCTATCCGGAGGAGGACCTCACGGGCGCCGAGGACCGGCTGCGGGGCTTCCTCGTCCAGTACTGGGGCGGCCCCAACACCTACAGCCAGGAGCGCGGCCACCCCAGGCTGCGGATGCGGCACGTGCCGTTCGTCATCGGCGAGGCCGAGCGTGACGCCTGGCTCAAGCACATGCGCGACGGCGTCGAGTCCCTCGGACTGCCCGAGGACCAGGAGAAGCGGCTGTGGGACTATCTCGTCTACGCCGCCCACAGTCTGGTGAACTCACCGTCGTAGCGGGCATGACCGCCCCATGGCTATCCCTTGGTGGCGTGACGCCGTCGTCTACGAGATCTATGTACGCAGCTTCGCCGACGCCTCCGGGGACGGCGTCGGCGACCTCGCCGGGATCCGGCGGCGCCTGCCGTATCTGCGCCGGCTAGGCGTCGACGCCATCTGGCTGACGCCCTTCTACACCTCCCCCATGGCCGACGGCGGCTACGACGTGGCCGACTACCGCGGGGTGGACCCGCTGTTCGGCTCGCTGGCCGACTTCGAGGCCCTGGTCGCCGACGCCCACGAGCACGGGCTGCGGGTGATCGTCGACATCGTGCCCAACCACAGCTCCGCCGAGCACCCGTGGTTCCAGGAGGCGCTGCGCGGCGAGCACCGTGACCGCTACGTCTTCCGCTCCTCCGCCGAGCGGCCCAACAACTGGCAGTCGACCTTCGGCGGCCCGGCCTGGACCCGGGTGGCCGACGGCGAGTGGTACCTCCACCTGTTCGCCCCCGACCAGCCCGACTTCAACTGGCGCAACCCCGAGGTGCACGCCGAGTTCCTCGACGTGCTGCGGTTCTGGCTCGACCGCGGCGTCGACGGCTTCCGCATCGACGTCGCCATGGGGCTGTACAAGGCCGAGGGGCTGCCGGACGTCGAGGACCAGTCGTTCCAGTCGAGGTCGCCGGTGTGGGGGCAGCCGGAGGTGCACGAGGTCTACCGCCGGTGGCGCGCGCTGCTCGACGGCTATCCGGGCGAGCGCATGGCCGTCGGCGAGGTCTGGACCGACGACCCGGCCGACCTCGCGCTCTACGTCCGGCCGGACGAGCTGCACCAGAGCTTCAACTTCGCCTGGCTGCAGGCGCCGTGGTCCGCCACCGCCTTCCGCAAGGTCATCGACGACACGCTGGCCACCGTGCCGTACGCCACGTGGGTGCTGTCCAACCACGACGTCGTACGGCACCGCACCCGCTACGAGACGGCCGATCCCGGCACCGGTCTCGCGCGGGCGAAGGCGGCGCTGCTCACCATGCTGGCCCTCCCAGGTAGTGCATATCTCTACCAGGGGGAGGAACTAGGACTCCCCGAGGTGAAGGATCTTCCCCCGGAGGCGCGGCAGGACCCCGTCTTCTTCCAGACCGGCGGCGAGATGCCGGGCCGTGACGGGTGCCGGGTGCCGCTGCCGTGGACGACCGGCGGGGCCTCGTACGGGTTCGCCCCCGACGGGGTGCTGCCGTGGCTGCCGCAGCCGGACTCGTTCGGGGCGCTGAGCGTGGCGGCGCAGGAAGCGGACCCGAACTCGACGCTGGAGTTCTACCGCCGGTCGCTGGCCGTACGGCGCGAGCTGGTGGGGCGGATCCCGCACACCATCGAGTGGCTGGACTCCCCCGCGGACACGCTGTTCTTCGCCCGCGGGCCGGTGGTGTGCGTGCTCAACTGCGGCACGGAGGCGGTGCCGCTCCCGGCGCACGACCGGATCCTGCTGGCGAGCGGCCCCCTGCCGGACGACCGCCTGCTGCCTCCTGACACGGCGGCCTGGCTGCACACCTGACCCCCGCGAGCGGGGCCGGCGCTCGCCTTCAGGACGCCTCGGACGGGGGCCGGCCCTGCTCGTGGTGCGCGCTGCGTTCGCCCCGGGCCGGGATCACCGGCAACGACAGCAGCGCGGCCACCAGTCCGGCGGCGAACCCGGCCCAGTACCCCACCTCGGTGATCAGCAGCCCGGCCAGCGGCGCCACACCCAGCGCGACGACGTTCTGGACCGTGTTGTGCGTGCCGAGCACCCGTCCCGCCCATCCCGGCCCGGCGAGCTCACCCGCCGCCAGGTAGGCGAGGCCGTTCCCCGCCACCGTGATGACCGCGGCGAGCGCCAGCATGACGGGACCGAGCCACGACCCGATGACGGCGCCGGCCACCAGCAGGCCGAGCACCACCAGAGCGCCGAAGGTCAGGCGGCGCAGCGGCGCCATGCGCAGCCCGCTCCGGTCGGACCACCGGCCCACCGCGACGCGCACCACCGCCCCGCCGATCGCCGCCACGCCGAACAGCTGTCCCGCCCGGACACCGTCCCACCCGTACACCTCGACGAGGCACATCACCCCGTAGGTGCCGACGACGGCCTGCGGGACGAGCTGCAGCGCGCTGGTGGCGTGCACCCGCCACAGCGCCGGCTGCCGGTAAGGCGACGCCGCGGGCGCCGCACCGGCGCGGGAGACCCGTCGCGGCGGCCCGGCCAGGAACAGGGCCGCCAGCGCCGCGGCGAGCAGACTCACCAGGGCGCACACGGCGAGCACGCCCCGCAGCCCGTACGCCCGCGAGACCGGCGGCAGCACGAAGGCGGCCACGGCCATGCCGAGCGTGTAGGAGACCTGACGCACCCCCATGGCGACGCCGCGTTCGGGCGGCTCGAACCAGCGCAGCACGATCCGCCCGCCTCCCACCATGGCCGCCGAGCCGGCGGCTCCGGCGAGGGCCAGCAGGACGACCACCGCCCAGATCTCGCTGACCAGGGCCACGGCGGCGAAGAACACCGCCGCCAGCCCCACTCCCACGCCGAGCACGAGGCGCTCGCCGCGCCGGTCGGCCAGCGCGCCCCACGGCACGAGGGCGAACAGGACGCCGATGGACGGGGCGTTCGCGATCAGCCCGGCGACGGGCAGCGACACCGCGAAGAACCGCTGGACGTCGGGCATGACCAGCGGCAACCCGAACAGCCCGAGCGTCACCCCGGCATGCGCGTTGACCCCCAGGCCGAGCATCGCCCAGCGCTTCATGCGGGCGGGGATCAGCCGGGGATGAGGAAGCGGTTGAGGTAGGCGACCTCGTCCTCGGTCAGCCTGCGGGGCGCGCCGCGTTCCACGTCGTAGGCCACGACGACGGAGAGCGCCGTCACGAACACCTCGTCGTCGTCCCGGATCTCGTAGCGCAGGGTGAACCTGACGGGCCGCACCTCCGTCACCCACGTCTCCACGCGGACCGGGTCGGCGCGGAAGCCCAGCGGGCGACGGTAGTCGATCTCGTGCCGGGCGATGACCATGCTGTTGAAGGGGGCGTCGCCGGCTTTGTACGGATCGATATGGAGCATCCCGAGGCGCGCGTCCTCCAGGTAGTCGAAGAAGCGGACGTTGTTGACGTGCCCGAGCGAGTCGATGTCCGCGAACCGCACCATGCGGGGGAAGACGTGCCGTTGGGCGAGGGAGTTCTGCACCACGGGCGCCACGCTACCGGGCCCCGCGTCCTGGCCCGCCTCCAGGTCCCCCACCGCCTCCAGCCCGCGTACCGGAGGGGAGCGAAGGTGATCGCCGGATGGTCGGCCTCGAACCCGGCGTCCGTGGACCCGTACCTCTCCGCGACGCGCTGCGATGCGCCGGCACCCCGAGCTGACCGGTCGCCTACGGCTCAGCGTCCCGCGGCTCAGCGTCCCGCGGCTCAGCGTCCCGCGTCGAGGATCTGCTCAGCCAGCTCGCGTGCGGAGGCCGCGGGGTCCGTGCCGGTCCGGGTCGCGCCGACCGCCAGCGTGCCGTCGATGAGCAGGAGGAGTTGCCCGGCGGCGTGCTCGGGCCGGGAATGCCCGAGCCGGTCGAGCTCGTCCCGCAGAAGGTCCTGGACCCGCCGGCGGTATTCGCGGGTGATGGCGTGGCCGGGGTGGGCGGGATCGGCCAGGGCGAGGTCGGCGGCCAGGTAGCGGCAGCCGCGGAAGCCGGGCGCCGCGATGATCTCGCCGAGCCGGTCGAACACGGCCAGGACGCGGGCCCGTGGATCCTCGCCGGCGGCTCGCATGGTCTCCTCGTAGCGCGCCGTGTCCTCGTCGGCGCTTCGCCGTAGCACCTCGGCGATCAGCCCGTCCTTCCCGCCGAAGTGCTCGTACAGCGAGCGTCGGGCCACGTTCGCCGCTTTGAGGATGGCGTCGACGCCGACGCCCATGCCGTGGCTGTAGGTCAGCTCCTGGGCGGCGTCGATGAGACGTTCTCGGGGTCCGGAGGCGGGGCGGGGGCTCACGTTCCCAGGGTGCCACCTCTTGACGGATAGATCAACCGTTCTATATATCTGACTGTAGACCGAACGTTCTATCTCCAGGGAGTCCACGTGACGCTCACCACGACCACCGAGGTCATCGACCGCTTCAACCGCGCCTTCACCGAGCACGACGCCGCCGCGCTCACCGACCTCGTCGGCGACGACTGCGTGATGGAGGCGATCCAACCGGCGCCCGACGGCGCCCGCTACGAGGGCCGTACCGCCTGCCTGGCGTTCTGGCAGGCACTCGCCGGCAACCGCGACGTCCGATTCGTGCCCGAAGACGTGGTGGTCGCCGGTGACCGCGCCACCATCCGCTGGCGGTACCACTTCGGGCCGGGTCCCGCCGACTCGGTACGCGGCGTGAACCTCATGCGCGTACACGACGGGCGGATCGTCGAGGCGCTCGGCTACAGCAAGACCGCCGGTGAGGTCCCGCTGGCGGCGACCGAAGCAGAGCACGGCCGCTGAGCACCGGCCCCGGAAAGGAACCGAGATCATGCGCAGTTACCACCTGGCGGACGGAGGCGGCCTGGAGGGCCTGTCGATCAGGGAGCACGAGGACCCGGCGCCCGGCCCCGGGCAGGTCCTGGTCGCCGTGCGCGCCGCCTCACTGAGCTACCGCGAGCTGCTCGTGCTGCGCGGCGAGTACGTTCTGCCCGTCAAGCCGGACGTGGTGCCGATCTCGGACGGGGCCGGTGAGGTCGTCGCGGTCGGCCCGGGGGTCCGCTCGGCCCGGGTCGGTGACCGCGTCATGGCCACGGTGTTCCCGAGCTGGCAGGACGGCCCGTTCGGCGTCCGGCACCTGCCGCAGCTGGGCGGCTCCCTCGACGGCATGCTGACCGAACTGGCGATCCTCGGGGAGGGCGCGCTCGTACCCGTTCCCGCGCATCTGTCCTTCGAGGAGGCCGCGACGCTGCCGTGCGCCGCCGTCACCGCGTGGAACGCCCTCACCGGTGACGGCGGCGGTCTACGGCCCGGACAGACCGTGGTGGTCCAGGGGTCGGGCGGGGTGTCGCTGTTCGCGCTGGCCCTGGCCAAGACGCTCGGTGCCCGAGTGATCGCCACGACCAGCGGCCCCGCCAAGGCGGCGCGGCTGGCGGAGCTCGGCGCCGACGAGGTCGTCGACTACCGGGCCACCCCCGACTGGCCCGGCCGGGTCCTCGAGCTGACCGGCGGCCAGGGCGCCGACCGCGTCATCGACGTCGCCGGCCTGCTGGAGCAGTCGCTCAGGGCGGTGATCCTGGGAGGGCACGTCGCGTGCGTGGGCTTCGTCTCGGGGAGCCCGCCGCCCGTCGATCCGCGTCTGCTCTTCGCCTCCGGCGCCACGGTCCGTCCGGTGGCCGTGGGGAGCCGTGCCCAGTTCGTCGCGATGAACCGCGCCATGGAGGTCAACCGGCTGCGGCCGGTCATCGACCGCGTGTTTCCCTTCGACGACGCTGCCGGCGCCTACCGCCACTACGCGTCGGGGCAGGCGTTCGGCAAGGTGGTCATCCGGCTCTGAGCACCACCCGCCACCCCGCGCGCCTCTCGGACGAACACCGAAGTCGCCGGACAAGGCCCGACGACTCGCACGGGCGTCCGAGTAACGGCGACTCGCGCCGCCGTTACCCGCGCGTGTTACGCCACGCAGCCGTACGAGTACGGGCGACGCAGCCGTACGAGTACGGGCGCCTCGGGCCGAGGTGCCGGCACGGACGCCTCACCCACCCGTACGGGTGCGAGTCACTTCGCGCGGGTTGGCAGCACGGACGCCGCACACGCCCGTACAAGCGCGGCGGAGACCCGCCGTCGCACCAGGCGGGCACTCGGACATGACTGTGTTGGGCCCTTTGGCCGGGCTCCTACGCCGTCACCACGCATGTCCGGTGAGCACACACGAACGCTTCCCGGCCAGGGCCGACAGATCGCGTCGAGGACGCGAGGTCCGTCAGGCGCCGGGTCAGACTCTGGCGGGAAGCGCTCGTCTACACCATCGCTGTGTCAGTCGCGGTGCAACTTGCGGTAGGTGACCCGGTGCGGGCGGGCGGCGTCGGCGCCCAGGCGCTCGATCTTGTTCTTCTCGTAGTCGGCGAAGTTGCCCTCGAACCAGAACCAGTTGGAGCCCTCTTCCCACGCCAGGATGTGGGTGGCGATGCGGTCGAGGAACCAGCGGTCGTGCGACGTGATGACCGCGCAGCCCGGGAAGTCGAGCAGGGCGTTCTCCAGCGACGACAGGGTCTCGGTGTCGAGGTCGTTGGTGGGCTCGTCGAGCAGCAGCACGTTGCCGCCCTGCTTGAGGGTCAGCGCCAGGTTGAGCCGGTTGCGCTCGCCACCCGACAGGACCCCGGCCTTCTTCTGCTGGTCGGGCCCCTTGAAGCCGAACGCCGCGATGTAGGCGCGCGAGGGCATCTCGACATTGCCGACCTTGATGTGGTCGAGCCCGTCGGAGACGACCTCCCAGACGTTCTTGCTGGGGTCGATGCCGCCGCGCGACTGGTCGGCGTAGGAGATCTTGACGGTGTCACCCACGACGATGGAGCCGTCGTCGGGCGTCTCACTGCCGGTGATCATCCGGAACAGCGTGGTCTTGCCGACGCCGTTGGGGCCGATGACGCCGACGATGCCGTTGCGCGGCAGGTCGAACGTCAGCTTCTCCATGAGCAGCCGGTCGTCGAAGCCCTTGGTGAGGTTTTCGGCCTTGATCACCGTGGTGCCCAGGCGCGGGCCCGGCGGGATCTGGATCTCCTCGAAGTCGAGCTTGCGGTACTTGTCGGCCTCGGCGGCCATCTCCTCGTAGCGCTGCAGACGGGCCTTGCTCTTGGTCTGGCGGGCCTTCGGGTTGGAGCGGACCCACTCCAGCTCCTCCTCCAGGCGCTTCTTGCGCTTGGCGTCCTTCTGGCCCTCGACCTTGAGGCGCTGCGCCTTCGCGTCCAGGTAGGTGGAGTAGTTGCCCTCGTAGGGGTAGGCACGGCCGCGGTCCAGCTCAAGGATCCAGGTGGCGACGTTGTCGAGGAAGTAGCGGTCGTGGGTGACCGCCAGCACGGTGCCGGCGTACTTCTCCAGGTGCTGCTCCAGCCACTGCACGCTCTCGGCGTCGAGGTGGTTGGTGGGCTCGTCGAGCAGCAGCAGGTCGGGGGCCTCCAGCAGCAGCTTGCACAGCGCGACGCGGCGGCGCTCGCCACCGGACAGCTTGGTCACGTCGGCGTCGGGCGGCGGGCAGCGCAGCGCGTCCATCGCCTGCTCGAGCTGGCTGTCGAGGTCCCACGCGTTGCGGTGCTCGAGCTGGTCCTGCAGCTTGCCCATCTCGGCCAGCAGCTCGTCGCTGTAGTCGGTGGCCATCTGCTCGGCGATCGCGTTGTAGCGCTCGAGCATCGCCATGGTCTCGGCGACACCCTCCTGCACGTTGCCGAGGACGGTCTTCTCCTCGTTGAGCGGGGGCTCCTGCTGGAGCATGCCGACGGTGAAGCCCGGCATGAGCTTCGCCTCACCATTGGACGGCTGCTCCAGGCCGGCCATCATCCGGAGCAGCGTCGACTTACCGGTGCCGTTCGGCCCCAGGACGCCGATCTTGGCGCCTGGCAGGAACGACAGCGTGACGTCGTCAAGGACAACCTTGTCGCCGTGCGCCTTGCGCACGCGCTGCAGCGTGTAGATGTACTCCGGCATGCCTTCTAGCTTAGGGGCTCCTCGGCGAGCTTCCGCCCCTCCGTCCCCCGCACCTGTGGATGACGGTGGACCGGTACGAACGTGTGGCGATCGGGAACGCCTCCGTCCACCTCCGACGGCTTTCCGCCCGCCCGCCACCAGAGGCAACAGCCCCTCGCTCCCCCTCTCCGTGGAGACCTCCAGGTCGCCGAAGACGGTCATGGCGACCGTGCGCGGGATCGGCGTGGCGGCACACACGAGCACGCCGCCGACCCGGCCTCCGTACGAGACCGGCGAGCCGTACGGGAAGCCGAGCCCCGCGGGAACGGCGGCCCCAGGAAGAACGGACCGCACGCGCCCGGGGAGCTGCGAATCGGGCACCGGCGCGGACCGGTCACCGGCTACGGGGTAAGAGCCGCGAACCGCCCGGAGCCGGGGCGGCGGACGCGGGGCCGAGGGGACGAGGGCGCCAGGGGAGGATGCCAGGACGAGGGTCCAGGACACGAGGCCGAGGACGCCCAGCCGAGGACGCCCAGCCGGGAACGCCAAGACAAGGACCTAGGCAGGGAACGACAGGACGAGCACGCCAGGCAGAGGACGACAGGCAGAGGACGACAGGACGAGCACGCCAGGCAGGGGACGACAGGCAGGGGACGACAGGCAGGGGACGGCAGGTGGGGGCCTCAGGCGGCGGGGGGTGCTTCGGGGATCTGTGGGGGCGGGGGTTGCACGGCGGGGATGCAGATGCGGTCACGCCCCAGTTCCTTGGCCCGGTAGAGGGCGAGGTCGGCGGCGGCCAGCAGCTCGATGAGGTCGTCGCCGTGCACGCTCATGATGG
The DNA here is from genome assembly GCF_002850745.1 of Nonomuraea indica. Classification (GTDB taxonomy): domain Bacteria; phylum Actinomycetota; class Actinomycetes; order Streptosporangiales; family Streptosporangiaceae; genus Nonomuraea; species Nonomuraea indica. Next base: position 353,567 of record NZ_KZ559471.1, on the reverse strand, counting down.
CGACGCCCGCCGAGATCGTCACCGTGACGAGGGCGTCGTCGGCGGTGACCGCCATGCGGCTGATGCGGTTGCGCAGGCGTTCGGCGACCCGCCGGGCTTCGTGCAGGTCGGCGCCCGGCAGCAGGACCACGAACTCCTCTCCCCCGAACCGGCCCACGACGTCGTAGTCGCGCAACTGGCTGCGCAGGGTGGTGGCGACTCCGGCCAGGACCTGGTCGCCGACGAGATGGCCGTGCCGGTCGTTGACCCGCTTGAAGTGGTCGATGTCGATGATGACCAGCGCGAGCGTCTCGCCGGTGCGGCGGGCGCGGACGATCTCGGTGTCGGCCTCCCGCTGCCAGGCGGCCGCGTTGAGCAGCCCGGTCTTGGGGTCGGTGCGAGCGGCCGCCTGCAGCTGGGCGTGCAGGAGACTGCGCTGGAGCAGGACGACCGGTGGCAGGGCGATGATGAGCAGGGTGAGACTCAGGCTCGTGGCGACGGCCACGATGACGCCCAGGCACAGCTCGACGACGTCGAGCAGCACGCTCTCCCTGTCCCACAAAACCGCGCGCCATGGGACCTCGGGGTCGGCGGTGTGCGCGGCGATGGCGATGAGCGCCGTGTTGACCAGCGCGAACACCAGCGCAGCCACGACCGCCAGCGCGATCGTCGCATACTCCCCCCGCAACAGGGCCGCGGGGCCGGAGACGAACCTGTGGAACACCACGGAAGCCGCGCACCCGGCCAGCCCGATGGCCGCCGCTGTGACGACCCGGCGGTGGAGCACGGTCGCGCGTACCCGCCACTGCGCGAGGATCTGCAGCACGATCGGCGCGAACAACGCGTAGACCGGCGGCAACAGCAGCGCCACCGGCAACCACCAGGCCGACAGAAGGTCTCGGGAGACCCCCGCCGGAACCCCGAGCCGCCTGGTCGCCTCGATGCAGGCCACGCCACAGCCCATGAGTGCGGCGAACGTCAACACGTCCGCCCAGCTGAACGCGGTGGTCGCCGCGAACGCCACGATCGCGATGAGATCGACGATCACCAGCCCGACGAGGTAGGCCACCAAGGGGCGGCGCTGGCCCAGGAGCGGCCATCTGCTCACCAGTGTTGACGCACCGTCGCGAGGTGTGATCGAAGGGTGACCGGAGGCCGCCATCACGTCTCCTCCCTGACTAACGATATGTAACACAATAATTGCGGAGTGTGCGCTGCGCGATGGGAACCACTACGTTGGGCAACGCGACCACCTGCGTTCCGTGGTCCACGAGAAGGCGCCCGCTCACTCCGCGAGCAGGCCGTGCCGGAAAGGAGCAGCCATGGTGCGGGGCGTGATCTGGACCTGACAGAGATCTAGCCAGCTGACACCGGAAGCATCATCGGCCGAACCGGTTCCTTCGGCCTGCCCCGCATGTGATCGCGAACGGCCGATGCCCCCTCCTGCTCACCCCTTTCCGTCACCCGCGCCATGCCGCGCGCCTGCCGCCGGTGCGAACGGCCAGGGCGAAGCACTCCCCCACCCCGCAGCTGATCGCCGAACTCTCGCGCCCGCCGCAGCGGACACCGTCGGACAAGGAGCGGCCCGTCGCCGCCCGCACCGCCTCCGCCGGACGAGCAGCACCACGCCGGCAGGTTCGGCACATCACGGGATCCGTGCCAGCAGGCAGGAAGATTATCGGGGGGCGGCGACAGCATTCACCAGCGGCCGAGATCCACGCCCGACCGCCGGCCGTGACTCGCCTGGAGACGGCCGGCACACCGGCCCTGGCCGACCACCCGCCTCCCGCAGGTGAGAAACCGTCCTTCAGGACCCCGTCGCCTGGCGCGCCGCCGCCGTGGAGGCGCCGACCGATCCACGACGGGCTGGACATCGAGAACCTCGACGGAGCCCTCGATGTTCGCCGAGGGTCACAAGGTGCGCAGGAAGTCAGCGAGGATCTTGTCGTAGGCGTCCGGGCGCTCCATGTTCGGGTAGTGGGCGGCCCCGTCGATCGAGGTGGCGCGGCCGTTGGCGACGGCGGACGCGACACGTTCTGCCATGCCGATGTGGTCGGGCGAGTCGAGGGCTCCGTTGACGGCCAGCACAGGTACGTCGATCCTGGCGACGCGGTCCCAGGTGTCGCGAACGGGGATGAGCAGGTTGGGTTCGCCGGCCGCGTGCTTGGACATGCGCAGGGTAAGGCGGAGGCTTACCTGCATGTCGGGTCCGCGAGCCTCGGCGACACGGTTTCGTCGGCGTACGCCAGCCGGGTGAGGCCCATGCCCTCGGCCGCGGCGGACATCGTCCTGAGGCGGCCAAGGCAGTGACCCATCGCCGCGGAGGTCGTCGGGGGGCATCGGCTCGTCGGCGGGCGGAAGTGACGCGGCGTGTACGGGGACGATCCAGTGAGGTGCGGGCACCGTGGCGAAGGTCGCGCGGCCCAATGCCACGATGCCCGAACACTGCGGCAGGCACACACCCGAGTCAGTCGAGACGACCACCCGTTCGGTGCCGCGCGCCGAGAACGTGGCCGGAGCCCGGGTCAACGCCTTCCACACTCGTGCCCGCCCGACCAAAGTCCGCGCGGCCTGGGCAGCGGGTGGAGGACTGTCGGTGGTCATGTGCGGCCTGTTCGCCGTGTGCTGCTCCACGTCCGTGTGTCCGGCTCCGCGCGATGCGCCTTCGCGTCCCTGTCCGGCTCTGCGTCCATCCCCGCGTCCCGTACCCGGCTCCGCGTCCGTGTCCGGCCGCTTGGTCAGGCGGCTGCGCGTTCGTCGGTCGGCCATTCGGCGTCCTCGGACTCGCTCTCGTTGTCGTCCGCGCCGAGGATGCGCACCGCGGCGCTGCTGCCGGCGGCGCCCTTCCTCGCCTTGGCGGCGCTCTGCCGGGCGCTGCCCGTCTTGGGAGCGGGGGTCGTGGCCACGTCCTGCCGCGTGGTCACGACCTGGGCTGAGCCCGGGTCGACGGACAGGGCCGGGTCCACGGGCAGGGATGGGGCGGTGGCGGTGCCGTCCGGTGTGGTGGCAGGCTGCGGGGTCGCGGGCGGGGTGGAGAGGTCCAGGGGGCTCGGAGCCGGCCGCGTCGCGGCGGGGGGCCTGGTGCCCATGGCCCAGTCTTCGGTCTCGGCGTCGAGCCGGTCGCGCATCTCCCTGCTGACGCTCGCCCCCGCGCCGCCCCTGTCGGGCTTGGCGAACACGCCCGTGCCCCAGCGCAGGTCATGGCCGACCGCGCTGGCCTCCACCTCGGGCATGAAGCGCCGGTCGCCCTCCGGGCCGAACTCGCGGATGCGCAGCTTGCCCGACACCACCACGGGATGCCCGACCTTGATCGACTGAGCCACGTTGTCACCGAGGGCCCGCCAGCAGCGCACCGCGAAGCACACCTTCTCGCCGTCGGTCCACTGCCCGGTTTTCCTGTCGAAGTAGCGGTGAGCGGTCAGCACCCGCAGCGACGTCACCCTCGCGCCGTCCTCGAAGGTGTATTGACGGGGCTCTGCTGCGACGTTGCCGGTGAGCGTGATGTAGATGTCGTTCATCCGTTGCCTCCCATGCGGCGGGCGGGCGGAGTGCCCGCGACCTGGTACCACGGTGCCGCAGCGGGTACGCGCGCACGGGAGGCGAACGACGTTCTGTGGACAGGGAGGGCGACGGCGAGCCGGCCTGTGGACGAGCCGGCCGCGCCGAGGGCCAGGGCCGGGCGGTTCAGCCGGCCATGGCCCTCATGGCCGTGTAGAAGGCATGGTGACGCCCCAGTTCGCGCTCGACCGGCTCCACCACCATCGTCTCGGCGATGGCCGACACCCGGCGGCGCATCTCGCGTTCGAGGCGTTCGCGTTCCTTCGAGGCGCCCAACTCGACGAAGTTGCGTGCGGCGATCCCCGACAACGCGCCCAGGCCGAGCACGGCGGCCATCATCAGCCCCACCCACGGCAGCGCCGCCGTGTCGCCGAGCAACCGGACGCCGAGCGGCGCCTGCCCCGGGAACAGCAGCCCCGTCGCCAGCCAGGCCAGGCCCAGGACGAACCCCGCCACCAGCGTGTACTGCCACATCTTGAGCAGCCGCCACCACCACGGCACCCGGTCGAGCCGGGGGGCGGCCTCGGAGAGGTCGTCGGTGAGCGCCTTGGGGAGCTTGGCCGCCTGCGAACGGGCCGCGTGGTTGAGCGACGAGCGCCACACCGGGTGCATGTCGGACGACAGGCCGTCGGCGAGCGCCTGGACGGCGTTGACCACCTCGGCCGGCTGGGCGCTCACGCTGCCCGAGGCGATGCCGCGGATCTCGTCGGCGACGTCGTGCAGGCGCAGGGCCTTGAGGGGGTTGGGCCGCAGCTTGGCGAGCCATCGTGGGTACGGCCAGCCGACCCAGCTCATCGACCGTTCGGCGTAGACGTTCTCCATGGCCTCGCCCACGGCGGGTACGCCCACGGCGTCGCACAGCGCGTCGGTGAGCCCGAGCCTGCGGGCGTCGTCGACCGTCGAGGGGGCCGACAGCGCCTCCCCCACCGGCATCGTCTGCGCGATGCGCTGCTCCAGCCGGTGCAGATCGGCCTCCAGCTTCTGGACGGCGGCCCTGCGCCGGGAGACGGCCGCCGCGATCACGCTCTTGAGGCTGTCGACACCCCGGCCGGTGACGGCCGAGGTGGGCACCACGCTGGGGTGTTCGACGCCTTCGCGCCGAAGCAGGTCGTTGAGGTCGATGACCAGCTCGGCGAGCTCTTCGGCGCTCAGCCGGTCGGCCTGGTTGAGGGCGAACACCGTCACCGCCTCGTGCCCCGCCAGCTCCGTGACGTAGCGGCGGTGGGTGGAGGCGTCGGCGTACTTCTGCGGGTCGAGCACCCACACGACCAGGTCGGCCACGCCGATGAGCCGGTCGGCCTCGTTGTCGGTGAGGGCGCGGATCGAGTCGTGGTCGGGCAGGTCGAGCAGGATGAGCCCGTTCAGCTGGGTCTCGCCCTTGTCGAGCGCGCTGGACCGGGAGAACCGGTGCCGCCACTGGATCTGCAGCCAGTCGAGCAGCGGCGTCGCGCCTTCCAGACCCCACACGCAGGCATGGGTGCGGGCCGTGGTGGGCCTGCGCACCCCCGTGGGCGACAGTTCGAGACCGGACAGGGCGTTGAACAGCGACGACTTCCCGCTGCCGGTGCCGCCCGCCAGGGCGACCACGGTGTGTTCGGACGACAGCTTGAGCCGCTCACCGGCGCGGGTGAGGAGCGTGCTCGCCTCGGCGAGCAGCTTGGGTTCGAGCCGCCCCGGCCCCAATTCGACGATCTTGGTGAGGGCGGTCAGCCGTGTCGCGAGGCTCGGCCTCGCCGCGACGGTGGTCATCGAGCCACCTCAAGGTTGTACGTGGCCTGGTACAGACGCGTCGCGATGGACTCGTCGGGAATGCCCGCCGAGTCGAGTACGTGCGCGTAACGCATGGATTCCTCGTCGAACAGCATGCCGATCCTGGCCCTCAGATCGCTGAGCGCCTTGGCCCCGATGCCCCGCAGCGACTCGGCGCCGAGCAACGCGGTGACCAGCCGGTGCTGGAGCCCCTCGACGGGACCGCTGAACATCGCGACCATGAAGATCAACGACAGCGAGTCGGCGTCGAACGAGAGCAGCTTGGACACCGACCGCTTGGCCACGCCGTCGGTGCGCACCATCTCGGTGACGTGCTCCTGCCAGGCGGCGATGGCCCGGCTCGCGTGCCGTACGAGATCGTCGGAGGGACGGTCGAGGTCCTCGGCGAGCTTGGCGCCGAGCGGCGAGCGGTGCCGCCAGCGGGCCGCGACCTCCTCGGCGGCCCGGTTGGCACCCGCGACGATCACCGACTCCAGCCCGGCACGCAGCGCCGTCCGGAACGCCATGACGCGCTCGGGCGCCTGACCGGCCGACCTGCCGCGCTTGCGCAGGTGAAGGGTGCGCAGAAGGTCGCCGGACCCGGCGAAGTCCTGCCAGCGGGCCAGCACCTCGCCGTGGATGAGCGTGCCGCCGCGGAACGCCTTGTCGGTCTCGGAGAGCGCGTTGCGGTAGGCCGCCTCCACGTCGGCACGCAGCTCCGTGCGGAAGGCGACCTGGACCTCCAGGTGCTTGGCCAGCGCGGGGACGCGGGTGCGGAAGCTGTTGAGCACGCCGTTCAGCGTCTCGCGTACGGCCTGCTCCCGGCGTTCCTCGTCCACCGACAGCTCGGCCAGCCACAGGCGCAGCTCGGTGACCTCGCTGTCGGGCAGGCGGCCGTCGACGACCTTCGCCTCGTTGATGACGAACCGGTCAATCTCCCCCAGGCCGTACTCGGTGAGCATGCGGACGAAGTGCTTGAGCACCACGTCGCGCGCCCTCGGCTGCACCCGGGACAGCACGATGGCGAGCCGGGCGCCGCGCTCCTTGGCGAGCCTGAGAAGGTTCCAGGCGGGGGCGTCGGCGTAGCGGGCGGCCGTGGTGACGAACACCCACAGGTCGGCCGCGTCGAGCATGCGCTGGGCGATCTCGTGGTGCTCCTCGACGACCGAGTCGATGTCGGGGGTGTCGAGCAGCGCGACGCCCTGGGGGAGCTTCTCCGTAGGCACGACGATCATGCTGTCGAGCCCGGCGTCCGGCTGGGGCGTGTCGATGCGGCGCAGCCCGGCCAGCAGCTCTCCCTCGGCGAACCAGGCGCGGTCCTCCGGATGGCAGGCCAGGACAGGCACGCCCGTGGTGGGCCGCCGCACGCCGGTGCGGGAGACGTTCTTCTCGGCCAGCGAGTTGACCAGCGTGGACTTGCCCGCGCCGGTCGAGCCGGCGACGACGATGAGGGCGGGCGCCGTGCTGGTGCGCACCCTCGGCAGCACGTAGTCCTGGAGCTGGGTCAGCAGATCGGCCTGCGCCTGCCGCGCCTCCTCGGCGCCCGGCAGGTCGAGCCCGAACCTGACCTCCGAGACGCTGGCGCGCAGGGTGTCGAGGGCGGCCGTCAGCGCGGCCACCGTCTCGGGAGGCAGCCCCTCGCCTCCCCTGCGCCGCGGCGGCTCGGCGGGCGCGTCCGGGTGAAGCGCGTCGGTGTGGTCGCCGCAAGTGGTCGGCTCGGCTGGGTCGCCGGGAGTGGCGGGTTCCGCTGGGTCGCCGGGAGCGGTGGGCTCGGCTCGGTCGCCCGGCTCGACAACATCGGCTCGATGGTCGTCCTCGCCGGTCGCCTCGGCGCCGTCGGCCGACTCCACGGGCTCCACGGGCTCCACGAGCTCCACGGGCTCCACGGGCTCCACGGGCTCCACGGGCTCGGCAGGATGTTCCGTGCTCGTGACGGGGTTGGGAGCCGCGACGGGCTCATCCGGCGAGAAGGCGTCATCCGGGGATTCGGCCTGGGCCCGTACATCCTCCACGGCGGCAGAACCGTCCCCGGAGAAGGCGACCTCCGTGGCGGGCGCTTCCGGCGCGGCCGGCGCTTCAGGCGAACGGTCGTCATCGGGGTCGGGCTCGTCGGGGTCGGTGAAGTCGTCCGCCACAGGCTCGCCCTGGCCGGTGCGGTCACCCGGGACGGGCTCCGGGCCGGTGCGGTCACCCAGGACCGGCTCGTCCGGGGCGGTGGCGTCGTCACGGGCCGCAGCCGCAAGGTCCGGGTGACCGGTCTCGTGCTCGGGAGCGGGCTCTTCCGCCGAGGGGGCCGCGCCCTCCGGGTCCGTGTCTTCCCGCGGGGCGTCCTCGCGTGCGTGCTCGTCGTTCGGTGCCGGTCTGTCCGGGCGCGGGGGCTCGTCGTTCTGGGTCGGTACGTCCTTGGTGGCGCGTTCGTGCGCATGGGCGGGCTCGCTCGCCCGTGACGGCGCCACCCTGGGCGCGAAGGCGTCGAACGCGGGAGGGGGTGGCTCGGCGGGGGTGTCGTCGCTGATCGCGCGGAAGTTGAGGGTCTGCTCGCCCGGCGACTCCGGACGCCCGTCGTCCATGGCCGTGTTCACGGCAAGCGCTCCGCTCGAACCATCTCGACCTCCTGGCCCACCCTGACGACGTCGCCGACGATGACGATCGCCGGCGGTCGTATCCCAGCCGCGGACACGCGGTCGGCGACGGTGGAAAGCGGAGCGACGACCGCCCGCTGGGTCGGAAGGGTACCGTCCTGGACGACCATTACGGGAGTCTCCGGCGAACGTCCGTCTCGCAGCAGCGCTTCGGCGACCTTGGACAGCCGCTCGACGGCCATGAGGAGCACCAAGGTGCCCTGGGAACGCGCCATGGCGGGCCAGTCGACGGTGGACCGCGGATCGTCGGGCGCCACGTGGACGGACACCACGTGGAACTCCTGGCTCACGCCCCGATGCGTCACGGGGACGCCGGCCGAGGCGGGCACCGCCACGGCGCTGGTGATGCCGGGCACGACCAGCACGGGGATGCCCGCTCGGGCACAGGCGATCATCTCCTCGCCGCCTCGGCCGAACACGAACGGGTCGCCGCCCTTGAGCCGGACCACGAACTTGCCCTGCCTGGCCCGGTCGACGAGCACGTCGTTGATGGCCTCCTGGGCCAGCGACCTGCCGTAGGGGACCTTGGCGGCGTCGATGAGCTCGACGTCGGGTGCGAGCTCGTCGAGGAGGGCGCGGGGCGCGAGCCGGTCGGCCACGACCACGTCGGCCTGCGCGAGGAGCTGCCGGCCACGAACGGTGATCAGACCGGGGTCGCCGGGACCGCCGCCGACGAGGGCCACGCCGACCGGCTTGGTGCGGCTGCGCCGGGCGTCGACGGTGCCGTCGCGCAGCGCGCCCACCACGGCGTCCCTGATGCCGGCCGCCCGGCGGGGGTCGCCGCCGGCGGTGACCGCCACGGTGATCTCGTCGACCTTGCCGGAGGCGGGGGTCCACGCGGCGGAGGCGTCCTTGTCGTCGGCGCGTACGCACCAGATGTGCTTGGCCTCGGCCTCGGCGGCGACGGCGGTGTTGACGGAACGCTTGTCGGTGCAGGCCTGGACGAGCCAGGCGCCGTCACAGTCGCCCACCTCGTAGGGCCTGGCGTGCCAGGTGATCCGGCCGGCGGCGATCAGGTCGTCGAGGGCGGGGGTGACGCCGGGCGACACCAGGGTGACCACCGCGCCCGCCTCCAGCAGGGCGGGAATACGCCGCTGGGCGACGTGGCCGCCCCCCACGACGAGAACCCGGCGACCGGAAAGCCGCAGGCCGAGGAGGTAGGGGCCCATGGTGGGAATCTCCCGTTCGCAAAGGTTGGGTCTGTCAGGAGGTAAACCTATCGGGTCTTCATGGGGCGTTCGCTTCGCACGGGTCAGCACCCGGCGACAAGCGGCTGGAGGGATCCAGCGGGCCCGCTTCCGTCGTCTCAGGGCGTCTGGCCAGCGCTGACAGCCACCCAAGGATAACCCGGCCCACCAGGTCGGACCGCGCCACCGTCCCGCTCCCCCGCCCGGCCGACGACGCGGCCGGGCGGCGGCGCGACCGGGGGTGACGCAGCCGAGCGGGCCGGGTCATGACGCGGCCGGGGCGGGCCAGGTGGCGGCGCGGGCGCTGGCGCGGCGCGGCGGGCGAGCCGGTGCGCGGCCCGGCCGGGCCGGGTGGTGGCCCGGCCGGGCCGGGTGGCGGCTCGGCCGGGCCGGGTGGCGGCTCGGGCGGGCCGGGTGGGGGCTCGGGCGGGCCGGGTGGGGGCTCGGGCGGGCCGGTGCGCGGCGCGGCGGGCGGGTGGCCGACTGGTGGCGTGGCGGTCCGGGGTGGCGTGTCTCACCGTGGGGTGGGGTGGCGCCGCGGGATCGGGGTGTCAGTTCTGCTTCTCGGAGACGCCCGCGGAGTCGAAGGTGGCGACGTCGTGCATCACGCGTACGGCGGCGCAGACGAGGGGGTGGGCGAGAAGGCCGCCGGTTCCCTCGCCGAGCCGGAGCTCCAGGTCCACGAGGGGGCGCAGGCCCAGGGCGGCGAGAGCCACGGCGTGGCCCGGCTCGGCGGAGCGGTGGCCAGCGACGCAGTGGTCGACGGCCGCGGGGTCGAGCGCGGCGGCGACCAGGGCCGCCGCGCCGGCGATGACACCGTCGAGGATCACCGGCACGCGGCAGGCCGCGCCGCCCAGGATGAGACCGGCGATGGCCGCGTGCTCGAACCCGCCGACGGCGGCCAGCACGCGCAGCGCGTCGCTGGGCTGGGAGCCGACGGTGGCCGCGTCGTTGACCTCGATGGCTCGCCGGACGACGGCCACCTTGCGCGCGTGGGTCTCCTCGTCGATCCCGGTACCGTGGCCGGTCACCTCGGCGGGGTCGTGGCCGGTGAAGGCCGCGACGAGGGCGGCGGAGGCGGTGGTGTTGGCGATGCCCATGTCGCCCGTGATCAGGCACCGGGCCCCGCCCTCGACCAGGCCGCGGGCCACCGAGATGCCGGCCTCCAGCGCCTGGACGGCCTGGTCGACGCTCATCGCGGGCCCCGTCGACAGGTCGGCCGTGCCGTAGGCGATCTTGTGCTTGAGCAGGGAGGGCGCGTCGGGCAGGTCGGCGGCGACGCCCACGTCCACGACGGTCACCGACGCGCCCGACTGGGCCGCGAAGGCATTGGCCACGGCCCCGCCCGCCAGGAAGTTGGCGACCATCTGGACCGTGACCTCCTGGGGCCACGGGCTGACGCCCTGGGCGTGCACGCCGTGGTCGGCCGCGAAGATGGCCAACGCGGCGGGGGCCGGCATGGGCGGCGGGCAGGCGCCCGCGGCGCCCGCGAGCCGTACGGCGACGTCCTCCAGGGCGCCGAGCGAGCCGCGCGGCTTGGTCAGGCGGTCCTGGTGCGCTCGGGCGTCCGCGAGGGCGCGCGGGTCGGCGGGGCGGATCTCGGCGAGCGTCTCGGCGAGCACGGCAAACCTCCACGGACGAATCACGGACGAATCACGACAGGTACGGACAGATCACGGACGGCGAGCGGTGGGCGAGCAGGTGGGCGAGTGGGCGAGCAGGGTGAGGGGGCTGGTGGGCGAGCAGGGTGAGGGGGCTGGTGGGCGAGCAGGGTGAGGGGGCTGGTGGGCGAGCAGGGTGAGGGGGCTGGTGGGCGAGCAGGGTGAGGGGGCTGGTGGGCGAGCAGGGTGAGGGGGCTGGTGGGCGAGCAGGGTGAGGGGGCTGGTGGGCGAGCAGGGTGAGGGGGCTGGTGGGCGAGCAGGGTGAGGGGGCTGGTGGGCGAGCAGGGTGAGGGGGCTGGTGGCGAGGAGGTTGGCGAGCGGGCGGGCGGTGCGCGGGCGGACGGTGGACGTCGCGGGCGGCGGGGCACGGCGCGGTCCGGACGTGGGCCGGAGCGGTCCACCAGGGAGCATGCCAGTCCGCGACCGGGTCAGGGGACCAGTTGCAGCGCTTCCTCGTAACGGTCGATCACGACGTCGGCCAGGGTCTCGCAGTCGCCGATCACCTCGGCGCAGCGGATGTCGAGTTCGGGGTGCCCGGCGCCGTACGCCAGCGCCTGCGCCCACACCCGCTCCAGCAGGCCGCCCGCGAACAGCAGGTAGGGCACCACGATGACGCGCTTGGCGCCGAGCCGGTGGCAGCGTTCGAGCCCGCCGGGCACGCCGGGCGGGGTGACGGACACGAACGCCGTCTCGACCGTCATGAAGTCGTAGGCGTGTGTCTCCCAGAACAGCCGGGACACGCGGTGGATCTCGGCGTTGGCCGACGGGTCGGTGGAACCCTCGCCGACGAGCACGACGGCGGTCTCGCCCGGCTCGACGTGGCCGGGTTGCAGGTCGGCGACCCCGGCTTCGACGGCGCGCAGCCGGGGCCGGCCGCCGACCACCTCCAGGGGCCGCAGCCGGGGCATCTCGGTGGCGGCGTCGTTGAGCCGCTCGGCCAGCAGGGCGAGCACGCGCGGGTCGGGCCCGAGGGGCCGGCCGTAGTCGTACATCAGCGTCGGGTGGCGCTGCTGCTCGCGCTCCATGGCGGCGGGGTACTCCTCTCCCACGCGGTTCAGGCTCAGAGGCAGCGCCACGAGGCGGTGGTGTCCGCGGGCCACGAGGGAGGCGACGGAATCGCTCAGCCGCGGCGTCGCCCGTTCGAGGTAGCCGCCGGACACGTCGGCGGCCTTCTGGTCGAGCCGGCAGCGGAGGCGGTGGACGAACCTGCCGAACTCCGCCGAGTCGGCGTCATCGTTCGAGCCCTGGCCGATCAGCAGGAGCGGCGGCTTCATCGAGGCTTTCTCCGGTGGTAGACAAAGACACGCGAGGATATCCGATGCGCAGCGGTGAGGGACAGGTCACGCTGGGTGCGCCGGCACCGCGTGCACGACGAAGACGGGGTCGGAGGCGGCCAGCGCGTGCGAGCCGTCGGGCCGCGGCGTCAGCCGGGAGGCGAGGATCTGCGTGCCCTCGGCCCGGTAGCCGTGCTCGCGCAGGCGTTCGAGCACGGCGGGCACCCGTTCGAGGGTCTTGACCACGCACACCAGCGAGCGGGGGCCGCGGGCGGCGCAGGCCACGATCACGTCGGGACCGCCGCCTCCCACGAAGACGGCGTCGGGGTCGGGCAGGGGTTCGAGGGCGGGCGGGGCCTGGCCGCGGGTGAGCGCGACCTTGACGCCGTGGGCGAGCACGGCCGCGCGGATGCGGGCGCAGGAGGGTTCGTCACGCTCGACGGCGACGACGGCGGCGCCGAGCCGGGCGCACTCGACGGCGATCTCGCCGGTGCCGGAGCCGACGTCCCACACGAGGTCGCCGAGCCGGGGCCCCAGCTTGGCCAGGATGTACGCCCTGACCTCCGGCGGGATCCGCCCGCCGGCCGGCAGCGCCCACTCGGCCGGGCCGGGCTGCGCGCCCGCGACCCAGCCGGGCGGCGCGCCCTTGTGGAGCGGGTCGACGACGAGCACCACGTCGGGGTCCTTCCATGGGCGCGTGGTCGCCTCGCCCATGCGGCTGTGGGTGACGCGCTGGTCGGGGCCGCCGAGGTCCTCGCAGACGAGGAGGGTGCGCGGGGTGGTGGGGGCCAGCTCGCGGGCTATCTCGGCCGGACCGACTCCGGGGGCGACGAGCAGCGCGACCTTGGGGTGGGCGCGGCAGGCGTTGACGACCCGGCGGAGCTGGTGCGGCCCGGAGGGGGCGACGACGAGGGCGTCCTCCCAGTTGAGCCCCGCGCAGGCGAAGGCGCGGGTGACCAGCGAGGTGGCGGGCAGCACCTCCGGGTGGAGGCCGTGGTCGCGCAGCGCGCGCACCACGCCGAAGAAGCCGGGATCGCCCTCGGCGACCACCACGACGGGGCCCTCGCCGTGCTCGGCGTGGTCGTCGAGCGTGTCGAGCAGCGTCTCGTCGGTGACGGTCGCCGCGGTGAGCCTGAGCCGGCCGACGACGGCGTCGGGTCCGACGACGAGCGCCGCCTCGCGCAGCCGGTCGACCGCTCCGGCCGACAGCTCCGATCCGTCCCAGCCGACCACCGTGATCATGACGCATCACCGCCTCACCACCAAGAGTGACCTCTTCGGCGGCGTTTCACCAGACGCGCCGGGGTCAGACGAGGTCGCCCGGGACCAGGCTGTAGACGACGAGGTCCGTTCCGCGCAGGGCGTTGCGCGCGACGCCCTCGCGGGTGAAGCCGGCTTTCTCGGCGACACGTTGCGAGGCGGGGTTGGAGACGGCGGCCCGCAGCACGAGACGCTGGAATACCAGCGTGCCGAACAGCCACCGGGCGACGGCGAGCACCGCCTCGCCGGCGTAGCCGCGGCCGCGGGCCCACGGCGCGGTCATGTAGCCGACCTCGGCCGTACGGTTGGCCCAGTCGACGTCGCGCAGGTCCACGTTCACCAGGAAGCGTCCGCCGGCCGGGTCCACACCGGCCCACGCGATGCCCTGCCCCCTGACGCGCATCTGCTCGGCGGCGGCGACGAAGGACCGGGCGTGGTCCTCGGTGTAGCCGCGCGGAACGCCGGTGTGGGCCTGGGTGACGGGGTCGGCGGCCGTGGCGGCCAGGTCGGGCACGTCCTGCTCGGCGAGCGGGCGCAGCAGTAGCCGGTCGCTGCGCAGCTCGACACGGGGCAGGCTGTCGGCGGGGGCGCGGTCGTCGCCGCGCAGCAGGCCGAAGACGACCAGGTCGTGCGGGCCGTCGTCGTCCAGGGTGGCCCCGCGCAGCACGCCCTCCCAGGTGAAGCCGGCCTTCTGCGCGACGCGGAGGGAGGCGAGGTTGTCGAGGTTGGCGGTCAGGTCGATCCGGCGCAGGTCGGTGGCGGCGAAGACCCAGTCGACCAGGCCGCGTACGGCCTCGGTGGCGTAGCCGCGGCCCCGGTGCAGGGGGTGCACGCCGTAGCCGACCTCGGTGGTGCCGGCGCCCCAGGAGGTCTTGAAGAGGCTGATGGCGCCGACGATGAGCCCGTCGGCGTCCGTCATGGCCAGGTGCACGCCCTGGCCCGAGCTCTGCAGCTCGTGCACGCCGGTGGCCAGCCAGTGGGGCACGCCGGCGGGATGGGCCGGTGCGCCGGGCGGCAGGAAGGCCATGCCCGCCTCGACGATGGACCTGACCCGTGCCTCGTCATCCGGGCGGAAGGGGCGGAGCAGCAGCCTTCCGGTGATGACCGTCACATCAGGATCGAACACGTCGGCAGCGTACACAGCGGCCATGTTTGCCGGGGAAAGCGGGGGTAGGGGCGCGAGGGAGAGGAGTGGAAACCATGGATCGAGGAAGCGCCAAGCACACCCGTCGTGTCGACGAGCAGCAGAAGCACGAGACCGAGGGGATGGTCCGCGGTGGCGGCCCGACCCACGCGGAGGAGTGGAAGGAGCCGGAGCCGATGCCCATTCCGGGCGAGGAGGCCGCCACCCACGCCTACGCCCCCGGCCACGAGCCCGGCACTCCGGAGGGCATCACCCAGGAGGGCGTCGACCGCCGCAGCGAGCTGGCCAAGTGGCTGAGCGACGCCGACTTCCCGGCGGCCAAGGCCGACCTGCTGCGCCACGTGGAACGCTCCCGCACGCCGGACTTCATCACCGACCTGGTCCGTTCGCTGCCCGACGAGCGTTTCGTGAACGTGGCGGCGGTCGCCGAGGCGCTGGGCCTGGGCAAGGAGAGGCGGAGGTGGTGATCTGTGCGGCTCGACTTCATCAGGCCGTTGTACGAGCGCCGGGGGCCGTACGCCTCGGCCTACCTCGGCGCGTTCACCGAGGCTGACCGGGAGGCCCGCTGGCGTGCCGTCCGGGACCGGCTGGGCGACGCCGACCCGGCGACGGTCGAGGCCCTGCGGGAGCGGGCCGCGCGGCCGGCGGCGGGCCTGGCGATGTTCGCCACGCACGGCGACGTGGTGCTCGTGGAGGAGCTCGCCGAGCCGCCGGCGACGGAACTGGCCGTGTGGGCGCCGCTGCCGCACGTGACGCCCATGCTGATGCGGCGCGGGGAGAACGTGCCGCACCTGCGGGTCATCGTGGACCACGCGGGGGCGGAGCTGACCGCGTTCGGCGGCGGCTCGCCGCGGACGTCCGCCGTGCAGGCCGAGTCGTGGCCGCTGCAGAAGACCGCGCAGGGCGGCTGGTCGCAGCGCCGCTACGAGCGGGCCGTGGAGGAGACCTGGGAGAAGAACGCCGCGCTCGTCGCCGAGGAGATCGACGAGCAGGTGCGGCGGCTCGGCACCGAGCTGGTCATCGTGGCGGGCGAGCCGCGGTCGCGCTCGATGCTCTGCGACCATCTCGGCACGAAGGCGGCCGACCGGGTGGTGATGGTCGAGCACGGCAGCCGCTCCGAGCACGGCGGGTTCGAGCGGGACGTGGAGCGGGCGCTCGACGAGTGGCTGGACGGCCGGCGGGCTGAGCTGCTCGACCGGCACCGCGAGGCGTCCGGTCCCGTGGGGCTGGGACGGGTGTTCCACGCGCTGCGCGAGGGCAGGGTGCACGCCGTGCTCTCGCCCGGTGAGCTGCCCGGACCGGTGTGGATCGGCGAGGGCGGCACCCAGCTCGCGACCGATCCCGAGGAGCTGCGCCGATGGGGCGTGGAGGACCCGGTCCAGGACCGGGCCGACTCCGCGCTGGCCAGGGCGGCGGCGATGACGGACGCGGAGCTGTGGTTCACCGACCAGGTCCCGGACGTGGCGGCCGTCATCAGGTACTGATGATCACCTCCAGGGTGCGGGGACCGTGCACGCCCTCCACCCTGTTGAGCTCGATGTCGCTGGTCGCCGACGGGCCGCTGATCCAGGTGAGGGACCGGGCGGGGTCGAGCCTGGCCACCGCTTCCGGCACCCCTCCGACGACCTGGCCGGCGCCCACCACGCACAGGTGGTAGTCGGGGATGAGAGTCTGCTCCCTGGTGCCCTGGCCGGGACCGGTGTCGAGGACGATCGTGCCGGTCTCGGCGATCGCCACCGCGCACGTGGTGAGCACGCCGTCGGCCGAGCGCGGGTCCACGTCCGGGGCGGGGGCCGCCCACGCGGCGGGCAGCCCGGCCGGCACGATCATGCGGCGGCCCGCCACCAGCTCGGCCACCTTGGCGGGCACGGCGGCGGCCGGCAGCACGTGCACGACGGCCCGGTAGTCGCGCACCCGTTCGGCGAACAGCTCCACCAGGTCGGCCACGTCCGTCGTGGTGCGGTAGCCGCGCGGGATCTCCACCTCGGGGGCGCCTTCGACGGCGCGCCTGATCCGGCCGAGGATCTCCTCGCGGGCGCCGCTGTGTCTCGTGCTCACCCTTCTCGCTCCCACCAGTCTCTGAAGGATTCCTCCGGGATCTCGGGCAGGTCCCGGGTGTCGGTCCACGCCGACAGGGGGCCGGGCAGCCGCCTGGGCACCAGCCGGCGCAGGCGGCCTGCCGCGCGCTGCGCCTTGGCGAGCCGGGTCTGGTCGTCGAGTATCCAGCCGGCCACCCGCATGCCGGCGCGCTCGGCCGCCCCGTGGGGCGCCTTGGCGCGCAGGTCCACCAGTACCTCGGGGATGTCGATGGCCACCGGGCACACGTCGTAGCAGGCGCCGCACAGGCTGGAGGCGTACGGCAGGGACGCGTCGAGCTCGGAGGACATGCCGCGCAGCTGCGGGGTGAGGATGGCGCCGATCGGGCCGGGATAGACCGAGCCGTAGGCGTGGCCGCCGGCCCGCTCGTAGACGGGGCAGACGTTCAGGCAGGCGGAGCATCGGATGCAGCGCAGCGCCTGGCGGCCCACCTCGTCGGCGAGGACGTCGGTGCGGCCGTTGTCGAGGAGCACCAGGTGGAAGTCCTGGCCCTCGGCGGAGCCGGTCCACGTGCTGGTGTACGGGTTCATCCGCTCGCCGGTGGAGCTCCTGGGCAGCAGTTGCAGGAACACCTCCAGGTCGCGCCAGGTGGGCAGCAGCTTCTCGATGCCGACCACGCTGATGAGGGTCTCGGGCAGCGTCAGGCACATGCGGCCGTTGCCCTCGGACTCCAGCACGACGAGGGTGCCGGTTTCGGCGATCATGAAATTGGCGCCGGAGACGGCGACCTTGCTGCGCAGGAACCGCTCGCGCAGGTGCAGCCGGGCGGCCTCGGCCAGGGCGGCGGGCTCGTCGGTCAGCCCGGGCGGCGCGTCGCCCATCCTGTCGAGGAAGATCTCGCGGATCTCGGCCCGGTTGCGGTGGATGGCGGGCACCAGGATGTGGCTGGGGAAGTCGTCGCCGAGCTGCACGATCAGCTCGGCCAGGTCGGTCTCGTAGGCGGTGATGCCCTCGGCGGCCAGGGCCTCGTTGAGGCCGATCTCCTGGGTGGCCATCGACTTGACCTTGACGACCTCGGTCTCGCCGGTGGCCTTGACGAGGCCGGCGACGACGCGGTTGGCTTCGGCGGCGTCCCTGGCCCAGTGGACGTGGCCGCCCGCCCGGGTGACGGCCTCCTCGAGCTGGACGAGGTAGCGGTCGAGGTGTCGGAGCGTCTCGTCCTTGATGGCCTTGCCCGCCGCGCGCAGCTCTCGCCAGTCGGGCAGCTCGTCCACGACCGCGGCGCGCTTGCCGCGGATGGTGTGGGTGGCCTTGCGCAGGTTGTAGCGGAGCTGGGAGTCCTGTACGGCCCGCGCGGCGTTCTTCGGGAAGTCGCCGGGCATGCCGAGGAAGGTGGCGCTCATGGCCGGGTCCCCTCGTCGGTGGCGGCAAGGATCTCGGCCAGGTGCATCACCCGGATGCCGGTCCGTTGCCGGCTGAGCGTGCCGCCGATGTGCATGAGGCAGGAGTTGTCGGCCGCGCAGAGCACCTCGGCCCCGGTGTCGAGGACGTTGCGCACCTTGTCGGCGCCCATCGCGGCGGAGACGGCGGGGTTCTTGACGGCGAACGTGCCGCCGAAGCCGCAGCATTCCTGCGCCGCGGGCAGGGGGACGAGCTCCAGGCCGCGGACCTTCTCCAGCAGGCGGGTGGGCCGGTCGCCGAGGCGCAGCCCGCGCAGCGAGTGACACGTCGGGTGATATGTCACTCGGTGGGGGAAATATGCGCCGACGTCCTCCACCTTGAGCACGTCCACCAGGAACTCCGACAGCTCATGGACCCGGGGCGCCACCTCGGCGATGGCCGCGGCGCCCCTGCTGCCGGGCCGGACCAGCTTGGGATACTGCTCGCGCACCATCGCGGCGCACGATCCCGACGGGGCCACGACGGCGTCGTACCCGGCGAACACCTCGGTGAAGTGGCGCGCGAGCCGCACCCCCTCGTCGCGGTAGCCCGTGTTGACGTGCATCTGCCCGCAGCAGGTCTGGGCGGCCGGGAAGTCGACGTCGCAGCCCAGCCTGCGCAGGAGCGACACGACGGCCTTGCCCGTGCCGGGAAAGAGCGTGTCGTTCACGCACGTGATGAACAGGGCGACTCGCACGACTCTCCTTCCGAGAGGTTCTCGCGTATGGTCGGACCACAGTATGGTCAGACCATAGCAAACGCACCAGAGGGGGACCCCTGTTGACCGGCTGGCACCCCGTCAAGAAGACACGGACGTTCGAGGACGTCCTCGCCCAGATCGAGCACCGCATCGGCGCGGACGGGCTGACGGCCGGCGACCGGCTGCCGCCCGAGCGCCAGCTCGCCGAGCAGCTCGGCGTGAGCCGCTCGTCGGTGCGCGAGGCCATGCGCGTGCTGGAGACGCTCGGCGTGGTGTCGTCGCAGGTGGGGCGCGGGCCGGACGCCGGCGCCGTGCTCGTGTCCCGGCCCGACAGCGCGCTGACGGACCTGCTGCGGCTGCACCTGGGCCTCGCCGCGCTGGAACCCCGCGAGGTCATCGACGCCCGCCTGATGATCGAGCGCTGGGCGGCGGCGCGGGCGGCCACGAGCCGTCCCGACACCGCCGGGCTGGCCGAGGCCATCACGGGCATGGACGGGGCGCGCTCGCCCGAGGAGTTCGTGGAGCACGACACCGCCTTCCACTGCGCGCTCGCCGAGGCGTCGGGCAACCGGCTGCTCGCGGCGTTCATGCGCTCGCTGCGCGACTCGCTCGGCAGGTACGCCGTCGAGGCGGTCGTGCGGCTGGGCGACACCTCGGGCCTGCAGGACGACCACCGGCGCATCCTGCGGGCCGTGCGCGACGGGGATCCCGGCGAGGCGACGCGGGCGGTGACGGCCCACCTGGCCCGCGCCTACCCCGCGCTGCTGCCCGACCTGCCCGGCTGACGGCCGGCCCGGCAGGTCTGACGCCCGGCCCGGCGGGTCGGGCCAGGCGTCAGCCGCCGGCGGCGTCGGCGTCGCGGCAGGTGGCTCCCGAGCAGGCGACCATGGCCCGCAAGCGAGCGTCGAGGTCGGCCACCAGCGCCGGGTCGGCGACCCGGATCAGGTTGCGCAGCTGGTAGGGATCGTTCGTCAGGTCGTAGAGCTGCCTCTCGCCCGTGGAGTACTTGACGTAGGTGTGGGTCTCGGTGCGCAGCGCGTGGTAGGGCGGCACGGGTGTCTGCGCGGCCGACGCCTGGTCCAGGGGCCTGGCGAACTCGACGAGCGCGTGGCGCCGCCACTGCGCCGGCCGCTGCCCGCGCAGCAGCGGCACCAGCGACCGGCCTTCGGCGAACGCCGCCGCCTGCCCCCCGCCCAGCTCGGTGAACGTCGGGGCGATGTCGACCGTCGAGGCCAGGTCGCTGACGACCGAGCCCGGCCGGACGCCCGGCCCGCGCACCACGAACGGCACCTTGATGGCCTCCTCGAACGGGGTCGTCTTGCCCTGCTTGAGCCGGTGGGTGCCGAGGTGGAAACCGTTGTCGGAGGCGAAGACCACATAGGTGTCGTCGAGTTTGCCGGTCCGCGCCAGGGTGTCGACCACGGTGCCGACCAGGTCGTCCACGCCGAGCATGGAACGCATCCGGGAGCGGAAGCGCTCGTCGACGCGGGCGATCTGGCCGTCGGTCAGCGGGGGCGTCTCGCGCAGCCAGGCGGGCTCCTCGCTGACGTCCGCCTGGTTGAACGACGGCGGACGGGGCGCCTGGTCGAGGACGAACTCGTCCATGTGGCGGACCGCCGGGTTGGCCGGGTTGTGCGGGCCGACCGGCGCGAGGTAGAGGAAGAACGGCCCGGTGCTGGTGGTGATGAAGTCGGCGGCCTTGCGGGCCAGCACGTCGGAGAGGTAGTCGTCCTCCGCCCAGCCGTAGTCGACGAGGCTGCCGTTCTCGTTGAGCCGGTAGCCGTACTCGTGGTAGAGCCGGCGCACGGGCACGGCCCAGTCGTTCCAGCCAGGCGGCACGTGGGTGGGGGCGGCGGCGGCGCCGGGATAGTGGTTGAGATATTTGCCCATCAGCCCGGTGCGGTATCCGGCCTGCTGCATCCACACCCCGAGCGTGGAGCGTTCCAGACCGGTGGCGAAGAAGCGGTCGAATCCACCTTCGGGGGCGGTGTTGGTCAGCACGCGGTGGCTGTGCACGTACTGCGAGCGCAGGATCGACGCGCGAGAGGGGCAGCACCAGGAGTTCGTCACGATGAAGCGGTCGAAGGTGGCGCCCTCGCGCACCAGGTGGCGGGTGATGTTGGGGAAGCGGTCCAGGTGTCCGCTGTCGAGATCGTCGGCCAGCACCAGGATGATGTTGGGCTTGGAAGCGCGGGACTCTCCGGTCGCGATCGTGGGCTCGGCTGCGGTCAAGAGCAGGAGCGCCACGCTGAGGATTCGGCAAAGACCTTTGACCACGGGTTTTCATCTCCCCGAACGATCTTGCATTGACACCCCGGTCCGCCACGGCCGTAATAGAACTAGATTCTGGAGGTGTCCATGAAGCTCGGTTTGAATCTCGGGTACTGGCAGCGGCACGCCGACGACGCCACCGAGACGGTGCTGACCGCCGAACGGCTCGGCTACGACTCGGTGTGGACCGCCGAGGCCTACGGCAGCGACGCCTTCACGCCGCTCGCGTGGTATGGCGCGCGGACCTCACGCATCAAGCTTGGCACATCGGTCGCCCAACTGTCGGCCCGGACCCCCGCCGCGACCGCGATGACCGCGATGACGCTCGACCATCTCACGGGCGGCCGGCTGCTGCTCGGCGTGGGCGCCTCCGGCCCGCAGGTCGTCGAGGGCTGGTACGGCCGGCCGTTCGCCCGGCCGCTGGCCAGGACGCGCGAGTACGTCGAGATCATGCGCAAGGTGTGGCGGCGCGCGGAGCCCGTGACCAGCGACGGCCCGCACTACCCGCTCCCCCTCCCCGGCGGCCTGGGCAAGCCGCTGAAGCTGATCACCCATCCGCTGCGCCCGGACATCCCCGTCTACCTCGGCGCCGAGGGGCCGAAGAACGTCGCCCTCGCCACCGAGATCGCCCAGGGCTGGCTGCCGCTGTTCGCCTTCCCCGGCAAGATCGAGGAGATGTACGGTGACGCGCTCTCGGGCGCGGGCCCGGACTTCGACATCGCCGCCATGGTCATGGTCGTCATCTCCGACGACGTCAAGGCCGCTCTCGACGGCGTCAAGATGATGCTCACCCTCTACATCGGCGGCATGGGGGCGCGGCAGCGCAACTTCCACGCCGACATCATCGGCCGGATGGGCTACGCCGAGGCCGCCGGGCGCATCCAGGCCCTCTACCTGGAGGGCCGCAGGGACGAGGCGTTCCGCGCGATCCCGGACGAGCTGGCCGACGGCATCTCGCTCGTCGGCCCGCCCGGCCGGATCAAGGAGCGCCTGGAGCTGTGGCGCTCCTCCCCCGTCACGTCGCTGCTGGTCATGGGCCCGCGCGACGAGGAGTCGCTGAGGATCGTCCGCGACCTCGTGCTGGGCTGACGGGCGCTAGTCGGGACGCGGCGCCGGGTCGGCGGTCACCGACCGCAGCAGCGGCCGGCTCAGCGCACCCGCGCCGACC
This sequence comes from Nonomuraea indica, assembly GCF_002850745.1. Classification (GTDB taxonomy): domain Bacteria; phylum Actinomycetota; class Actinomycetes; order Streptosporangiales; family Streptosporangiaceae; genus Nonomuraea; species Nonomuraea indica. The sequence goes on along the minus strand of NZ_KZ559471.1, from coordinate 331,497 downwards.
ACCCCGGCGAACCCCGCCACCACGCAGGCCCCGAGCGTCACCAGGCCCGACACGTTCACCGACATGACCATGAAAGGCATCGCGCAGAACGCGCCCACCGCGATCGCGCCGCCGCCCATCACGGTCAGCGGGACGAGCGTCTCGGCCCGGCGGGCCCGGTCGAGCACCTCCAGCGGCGTGCCCGCCAGCCGCAGCAGCCCGTACGTCTGGCGCCGGTCGAGGATCGACGAGGCGGCGGTGATGCCCGCGCTCGCGATGGCCACCAGGAAGGACACCGAGAGCACCACGATGGTGCCCGTGCCGATGTCTGCGAAGATCTGGACGCCGAAGCGCTCCTCGTCGGCCTCCGTCGTCGGCGTGCGGCCGGGCACGATGCCGGCCAGCGCCGTGCGCGCCCGGTCGACGGTGTCCTCCCCCGCCCCGTGGCCGAGGGCGGCGACGACCGTGTCCTTGACCGGCTTCACCGTGGCGCGCACGCCGGCCCGCTCCAGCCGCTGCCGCGCCTGCTCGGCCACGGCGGTCACCTGACCCGCCGGCACGTTCACGCGGAGCTGGTCGGCGGACGCGTCGCTGGTGAACGCGCCGGGGCTCAGCAGGCCCAGGAACCCGGCGACGAACCCGGTCAGGGCGACGCCGCTCACCGTGCGCCAGGCCGAGCGCGGGTCGTCCACCAGCCGCCGGCCGGCCAGCAGCCGGGCCGGCGAGCGCGCCGAGGCGGCCGTGATGCGGCCGATGAGGCCGACCACCCACGGCCCGACCAGGTTGACGCACAGGAACGCCAGCCCGATCACCGCCACGATGATCGTCACGCTGGTGCCCTGGGTGAGCAGGGGAACGACGGCCAGCACCGCGAGCAGCGCGACGACCCTGACGGCGCGCAGGGCGGGCGGGGTCTCCCTCTTGGCCACGCCGAGCGGGCTGACCACGACCCGGCGCAGCCCCGCCACGGCCGACAGGCCCACCAGCAGCGGCACGGCCACCATCACCCCGGCCAGGACGAGCGGATGCGGCCACAGGTCCGAGACGAACCACGGGCCGCCCCCGATCTCGATGCGGGCCAGCAGCGGGACGGCCAGCGCGTACGCGGCCGTGCCCGCCAGCGCGCCGGCGAACGCGACGATCATCGCCTCGGCCACGGTCATGCCGACCACCTGGCCCGGTGTCGCGCCGACCAGCCGCAGCGCGGCCAGCCGCTGGTCCCTGCGCGCCACGGTCAGCCGGGCCGCCGCGCCCCCGAACACCAGCAGCGGCACGACCATGAGCACGCCGGCGATGAGCGCCAGCACCTGGTAACCCTCGGAATCCTCGGTGGGCTCCCCGGCGAAGGAGGCGATCCTGACCGGGATGGAGCCGACGATCCAGTCACGCGTGCGCTCGGCGGTCAGTGCGGGGGCGTCCGGCCGGTGGCCCAGCACGGCGACCAGCTCGTCCGGGTGGACCAGCGCCTCGTCGCCGAGCACGCCGGCCGGCCGCGGGTAGCGCCGCGCGAGCTGGTTGGCGGGCAGCTCGCCGACCAGCTCCCGCAGGGCCGGTGAGAACCACGCCTCGCCCGGCGCGGGGAAGCGCGGCATCCCCGGCGGGGCGGGCGCCCCGGCGCCGAGCGCGGCCAGGTCCACGACCGTGATCTGCTCGCCGCGCACGTAGTCGTACCGCCTGGCCTCCACCGCCACGGCCGCGCCCTCGGCACCCGCCGGCTGGGCCGTCGCCGCGACCGGGTTGCGCCACGCGCTGCGGTCGGCGCGGGCGGCGAAGGCGAAGTTGGCGGCGACCGCGAACAGCAGCAGCGCCGTGGACACCGCCACGGCGCCCAGCGTGAGCCAGGTGCCGAGCATGCCCTTGCGCCCGCCGCCCTTCAGCAGCCGCCAGGCCAGTCCGAGGTTCATGCCGCCATCCCGGCGGTGAGCAGCCGTCCGTCACGGACCTCCACCGTCCGGTCGCACCAGCGGGCCACGCCCGGGTCGTGGGTGACCACGATGAGGGAGGCGCCGTTGTGCTTGGTGGCCTCCACGAGCAGCCGCATCGTGTCGTGGCCCGTCGTCTGGTCGAGCGCGCCGGTCGGCTCGTCGGCGAAGACCACGGCGGGCTTGGTGACCAGCGCCCGCGCGATGGCGACCCGCTGCGCCTGCCCGCCGGACAGCTCGCCCGGCCGCCTGCCCTCCATGCCGCCGAGCCCGAGCGGGCCGAACCACTCCCGCGCCTGCCGCACGGCCTCGCCCCGGGCGACGCCACCCAGCATGAGCGGCAGCGCCACGTTCTCCTCGGCGGGCAGCTCAGGCAGGAGCTGGCCGAACTGGAAGACGAAGCCGAACCGGGTGCGGCGCAGGGCGCTGCGCTGGCGCTCGCGCATGGCGTCGATGCGCGAGCCGAGCAGGTGCACCTCTCCCGAGTCGGGCTTCATGATGCCGGCGAGGCAGTGGAGCAGCGTCGACTTGCCGGAGCCGCTCGGCCCCATGATCGCCACGGCCTCGCCGGCCCGGATGGCGATGTCCACACCGCTCAGGGCGACCGTCTGGCCGAATCTCTTGGTCAAAGCCCGTCCAGCGAGCACGTCGTTCATGCCGGCGAGTCTCGCGGCGCGGCCAGGGGCGGCGGATCGGTCGTGCGTCCGGTTGTCTCCGGTTGCGCCTCGGCCGAACGGCCGATCCTAGAGTTGGGGCCGTGACTATTCGCGTGCTCATCGCCGACGACCAGGAACTCGTCCGCACCGGCTTCCAGATGATCCTGGACGCGCAGCCCGACATGGAGGTCGTGGCGGCCGTCGCCGACGGCGCCGAGGCCGTGGCCGAGGCCAGGCGGCTGCGGCCCGACGTGTGCCTGCTCGACATCCGCATGCCCAAGCTCGACGGGCTGGAGGTGACGCGGCTGCTGGCGGGTCCCGGCGTCGAGAGTCCGCTGCGGGTGGTCATCGTCACCACGTTCGACCTCGACGAGTACGTCTACGGCGCGCTGCGGGCCGGGGCCACCGGCTTCCTGCTCAAGGACAGCGGGCCGACGCTGCTCATCGAGGCGGTCAAGGCGGCGGCGGACGGCGAGGCGCTGGTGTCGCCGTCGGTGACCGTGCGGCTGCTGCAGCACCTGGCCAAGCCGCGGCGCGTCGCGAGCACGCCGAACGACCCGCTGACCGACCGGGAGCTGGACGTGGTGCGCCTGGTGGCCAGGGGGCGCACCAACCAGGAGGTGGCGGCCGAGCTGTTCGTCTCGCTGTCCACGGTGAAGACGCACCTCGGGAGCATCCAGGCGAAGCTCCGTGTCCGCAATCGCGTCGAAATCGCAGCTTGGGCGTGGGAATCCGGCGTGGTGAGCTGATTAACAACGAGGTCGGCGGGATAGAAGTTAAGCAGTGACCAGCGCATGGCCCAGGGGGGAGAACAACGTGCGCTATGCCCAGCCGCCGCCCACCAAAGCCGCCACCGCCGTCTACGTGACGCTCACCGCGCAGGTCCTCTCCCTGGGCGCGCTCGTGCTGTTCGAGCTGACCCGCGCCGACCGGCTGGCCGAGCAGCTCGCCGCGTTCGGCGGCCGGCCCAGCGGGGCCGACGCCGAGGCGGTCGTCGGCGCCGTGACGCTGTTCGCCGTGCTCATCATGCTGCTCGCCGGCACCACGATCGCCTCGGCGGCCGCCTACACCACCTGGCTCGTCCGTGCCCGGCAGGCCAACGACCGCACCGCCTCGCCCCGCCCGGTCGTGCTGGCCTGGATGGTGCCCGGCGTCAACCTGCTGGCGCCGGCGCTGCTGCTCGACCAGGTGTGGCGGGCCGCCCGGCCGCCGCTCGAACACCGTGACCGCTGGCGCGCGCTGCTGGCCGCCTGGTGGGTGAGCTGGCTGGTCATGCTGGCGCTGGTCGTGGTGAGGCTGCCGCTCGACTCCTCGGGCGGCCTCACGGGGGCGGGGGTGCCGGAGCTGGTCGCGTTCGCGGTGTCGGCCGTGCTGTGCGCGGCGACCGTACGGACCGTCACCCGGGTCCAGTGCTCGCACGGCGCCGAGCTGCACGTCGTGCCCCGCTCGGCCCAGATCCCGCCGGCCCCCGAGTCGGCGCCGATCGGCCAGGCCGGCTGAGCCCGGTCAGGCCCACGCGGCCGCCTCACGACGAGACCCCGGCACGCCACTCCGCGGACACGGCGGCACCGCAGGCACGGCGCAGCCAGGCACGGCGCGGCCAGGCACGGCACGGTCAGGCACGGCACGGTCAGGCACGGCACGGTCAGGCGGCCGTGGGGCCGGAGCTGCCGGGGCTGGAGTGCCACAGTCTGCGCGGCGGGGCGGAGACGGCCGGGCCCAGGTCGGAGTAGGGCGAGAGCCGGAAGCCGTTGGCGTACTCGATCGGCCGCCCGCCGACGCCGCCGGCCACCTGCTCGCCGGAGGGCCGGGCGAGGACCTCCCGCACCGCCTCGATGCCGGCCGACCGCCACAGCCGGTCGAGCGCGGCCAGGTCCCAGCAGTCGAGCGCGCGCAGCGTGACCGCCCGGACGCCGGTGCGCCGCACCACGCCCCGCGCCACCATGAGCCACGCCCCGAACACCGTCGCCGCGCACCTGCCCTGCACCGACTCGAAGAACGTCAGGTCGACGGGCCCCGTCGAGTCGTCGAGGGTGGTGAAGATGATCCGCTGACCGGACCGTACGGCCGGCGTCTGGGTGGCCACCTTGACCCCGGCGACCAGCACCTCGGCACCGTTGCGCTGGGCCTGCAGGTCCTTGGCCCGGACCACGCCGACGGCGTCGAGCAGCTCGGCGTGGAAGGTGATGACATGGCGGCTGACGTCGATGCCGAGGATCTCCAGCTCGGCCTCGACCATCTCGGCCTCGGTCATCTCGGGCAGCTCGCCGGGCGGGATGTGCTCGCCGAACCCCAGAGGGAGCTGCACCGCCGGCGGCTCCCCGGCGGGCCGGACGGGATCGGTGCGGGCGGGACCGGTGCCCGGATCGGTGCGGGCCGGATCGGTGCTGGCCGGGGCGAGGGCGGCCGGGTCGGGTCCGGTGGGTGGCGCGGCGTAGCGCCTGGACCGCCGGGCGGTGCTGATGCCCGAGGTCGAGGTGCGTTCGAGGGCGCCCACCTGGGCCACCAGGTCGCGGCGGGTCAGCCGGCCGGGACGCCAGCGCGGGCCGCCCGGGTGGAGGTCGTGCAGCGCGTCCAGCCCGCCCACCTGGACGATCCGCTCGGCGGTCGGCCGGGACGGGCGGGCACGGTCCCAGAAGTCGGCGAGCGACGTGTACGGCCGCCCCGCGACCATGCGCTCGACCTCGGCCTCGCTCACCCCTTTGACCGCCGAGAACGGCACCCGCAGCGCGTAGCCCCGGCCCAGCTCCTCGGGCCGGAACGCGCGCCGCCGCACCGGACCGGCGCCCTCCCCCGGACCCGTCCCCCCTTCCGGGCCCGTCCCCTCTCCCTGCGTCTCCTCTCCGTGCTCGGTCTCCTCTCCCGGCTCCGGCCCCTCCCCCGGATCCGCCAGCGCCCCGGCGGGGACGCCGATCCGGACCGGGGGACGCGGCCCGAGCCGCTCGACCTGCCAGTCCTTGCCCGATCTGTTGACGTCGAGCGGCAGGATGGTCACCCCGCACTGCCGGGCCTCGTCGATGATGACCCGCTGGGGGTACATGCCGGGCTCGTGCGTGAGCACCCCGGCGAAGAACGCCGCCGCGTGGTGCCGCTTCAGCCAGGCCGACTGGTAGGTGGGCAGCGCGAACGCCGCGGCGTGCGCCTTGCAGAACCCGAACCCGCCGAACGCGTCGAGCACCTCCCAGGCCCGCTCCACGGTGGCGTCGTCGAACCCGTTGGCCCTGGCCAGCGGCACGAACGTCCGGCGTACCAGCTCCCGGCCCTCGGGCGTGCCGAGGGAGCGCCGCAGCATCTCGGCGAACGACAGGTCGCGGCCCGTCATCACCTCGATGACCCTGAGCACCTGCTCGTGGAAGACGACGACGCCGTGGGTCTCCTTCAGCGCGGCGTGCAGCCGCCGGTGCGGGTAGCGCGGCTCGCGCCAGCCGTGCCTGGCCTCCAGGTAGGGGGTGATCATGTCGGAGTTGACCGGGCCGGGCCGGAACAGGGAGATGTCCACGATGAGGTCGTGCATCGTGCGGGGCTCCAGCTTGGAGACGAGCTCGCGCTGGCCGGGCGACTCGATCTGGAAGCACCCGAGCGTGCGGCCGGCGCAGATCATGTCGTAGGTGTCCCGGTCGTCGCGGGGCACGTACTGGACGGCCGGGTCGTCGCCGCCCTGCTCGTCCAGCGCGACCACGACGTCGTCCACCCGCTTGATCTCGCTCAGCGTGTAGGCCATGGCCGACTGCATCCGCACGCCCAGCACGTCGAGCTTGAGCAGTCCCGCCTCCTCCACGTCGTCCTTGTCGAACTGCGACATCGGGAACTCCAGCAGGCTGCGCTCCACCGGGGTGCGGTCGCGCAGGGTGGCGTTGCCGATCAGCACCCCGCAGGGGTGGAGCGCGATGTGCCGGGGCAGCCCGTCGAGCTTCTCGGCCAGCCGGAACACCCGATCGAGCCCCGCCTCGCCGAGCCTGCTGTCGCGCAGCTCCGGCAGGTCGCTCAGCGACGCGGTGATCTGCCGGGCCCTGATGTGCGGGAACGCCTTGGCGATGGCGTCGATCTCGTGCGGCGGCAGCCCCATGGCGCCGGCCACGTCGCGGATGGCGCTGCGCGCCCGGTAGGTCTCCATCATCGACACGCAGGCCACGCGCTCCTCGCCGTAGCGCTCGAAGATGGCCTTGTAGCAGTCGAGCCGGCGCGCGGACTCCACGTCGACGTCGATGTCGGGCAGCCCGACGCGGCCCTCCGACAGGAAGCGCTCCATGAGCAGGCCGTGGTGGAGGGGGTTCACCTCGCCGATGCCGAGCAGGTAGGTGACCAGGCTGCCCGCCCCGGAGCCGCGGATCGCGCACCGGATGCCCATCTCGCGGATCATGTCGGTGATGCCGGACACGGCGATGAAGTAACCGGACAGGCTCTTGCGCTCGATGATGTCCATCTCCGCCCGGAGGCGTTCGCGGGCGTCGCCGGAGCGGGCGAGGCCGCGGGCGGCCAGCCCGTCCTCGACGCGGCGGCGCAGCAGCGGCACCGGGTCGGCGCCGATCTCGGGCAGGTGCAGGGCGGGTGGATCGCCGCGCAGCGCGAGCAGCTCCAGGGGGTCGATCACGCACTGCTCGGCGATGCGCCGGGTGGTGCGCAGCAGCGCGGCCGTCCGGCTCTGGTCGCCGCCGCAGATCCTGGCGGCCACCTGCAGCATGTCCTTGGAGGTCTTCAGATAGGCGTGGGAGGTGGTGCGGTCGAGGTGGCGCGGGTGCAGCGGGACGAGCTGGCGGGCCGCGTCGAGCACGTCGCCCACCTGATGGTCGGCCGGGTCGAGGTGGCGGACGGCGTTGGTGAGCACGGCGGGCACGCCGAGCGACTCGGCCAGGCCGAGCATGTGGGCGGCGTTGGTGGCGTCGCGGTAGCCGTACTGGTCGACCAGCTCGACCACCACGCCGGGCACCAGGGAACGCCAGCGGCCGAGCAGCGCCCTGGCGTGCTCGTCGCGGCGTTCGGCCACCGCCCGGCCCACGTCGGAGCGCGGGCCGAGCAGCACCACCAGCCCGCCGGAGCCGGGGGCGTCGTGCGCGGCGACCAGCTCGCGGGTCACCCGCGGCGCGCCGCGCTCGCCCGCGTGGTGGGCGGCCGTGACCAGGCGTGCCAGGCGGGACCAGCCGTGCGAGCGGGCCAGCACCGTGACCCGGTGCTCGGCGTCGGGCCCGGTGCGCGGCCGTGGCCTGCGGGGGCGGGACTCCAGCGCGGTGAAGCCGGGCAGCATGTCGTCACGCTCGGGGCGGGCACCGTCCTCGGCGCCGGCCAGCGCGAGGTCGACGCCGAAGACGGGGGCGATCCCGGCGTCCGCGCACGCCTGGGCGTGCTTGACCGCTCCGTACAGGCCGTCACGATCGGTGAGGGCCAGGATGTCCATCCCGTCGTCGGCCGCCCGCCGCGCCAGCGCCTGCGGGAAGGCGGTGCCGTAGCGCATCGAGTAGGCGGAGCACACGTTGAGGTGCGGGAACGGGGCCATCAGTCCCACGCCCTCATGAGCAGCCAGCCGCCGCTGGAGGTGTCGAACCTCAGCTCGTACGAGCCGACCAGCCGCCCCGGGGCGGCCTCGACCCGCCAGAACCGGCGCTCGCCGGGGTCACCGTCCCCGGTCTTCCACCACTCGCGCGCCACCACCCAGTGGTCGAGGACGCGGCGCACGAGGTAGAGGCGGTCGCGCCAGACGAACTGGGAGGGCTCCCCGTCCCTGGTCCACACCTCGATCGGGTCGCCATAGAGTCTGCTCAAGATGCTTCTCCCCGCGGCTCTCGTGCCTGTGCTGAGCCGCCCGGGGGAAGGCGGGCGCTTGTGTATCGAACATATGTTCTCAGGGCTCGGAACGCAAGTCGTTCGCCCTCCCGTGCGGCTACCCGCGCACGCCGCGGTGATGCCCCGGACGCGCCCGGACCGCCTGCCCGCGGGCGCCGCACAGTCCCGCCGGGGGCGGGCTCGTCATCGCCGTTCCCGTGTCGGGCCTGCCCGTACCCGACACGTTGTCGGTAAGCTAACCCGCCGTGAGCGGTGAATCCTCGCACATCGGGCGCTACCGGCTGCTGAGCGTGCTGGGGCGAGGCGGGATGGGCACGGTCCATCTCGCCGAGGACCCCGCCGGGCAACGTGTCGCCGTCAAGGTGATCAACCCGGAGCTCAGCCAGCACGAGCAGTTCCGCATGCGCTTCCGGCGGGAGGCGGACGCCGCCGGCAGGGTGCGCAGGTTCTGCACCGCCGCGGTGCTGGAGGCCGCTCTCGACGGCGACCAGCTCTACGTCGTCACGGAGTACGTGCCCGGCCCCAACCTGGAGCAGGCCGTCGAGCAGTCGGGCCCGCTGACCGGGTCGAGCCTGGACGCCCTGGCCGTCAGCGTGGCCACCGCGCTGACCGCCATCCACGGGGCCGGGGTGGTGCACCGCGACCTCAAACCGTCCAACGTACTGCTGTCGCCCGTCGGCCCGCGGGTGATCGACTTCGGCATCGCGCGGGCGCTCGACACGCTCGGCGGGGTCACCGGCACCGGCGAGCTCATCGGCACCCCCCGCTACATGGCGCCCGAGGTGCTGCGCGGGGAGCCGGTCTCGCCCGCGTGCGACGTGTTCTCGTGGGGATGCCTGGTCGCGTTCGCCGCCAGCGGGCAGGCGCCGTTCGGCGGCGGCACGCTGCCCGCGATCGTCTACCAGGTGCTCAACACCGAGCCCGACCTGAGCGCCGTCGAGCCGGGGCTGCGGGAGCTCGTCGTCTCCGCGCTGCGCAAGGACCCGGCCACCCGGCCGACCGCCCAGCAGCTGCTCGACCACCTGGTGGGCCGGTCCGCGCAGCCCGAGCAGGCGGCCCACACCGTCCAGGTGGCCTGGCAGCAGGCGACGACGCCGTTCACCGGCGCGCCGCCGTTCGCGACGCGCGGGAAGCGGGGACGGCTCGTCGCGGGCCTGGCCGCCGGCGCGCTCGCCCTGGCGGCGCTCGGCGCGGGCGCGTGGGCGCTGCTCGCGCCCAGCGGCCCGCCCGAGCTGCCGGTCCTCTACCAGGAGGACTTCACGCAGACCACGGGCGGCTGGCCGGGCACCTACGACACCGACGAGGAAGCCAGCTACGGCTACCGCACCGACGGCACGTACGGGCTCGACGTCGAGGAGCACAGCGAGGAGCGCTGGGCCAGGGCACCCCTGCCCTACCTCACCGCCACGCCCACGACCTCGCCCGAACCGTCGGCCACGCCCACGCCCATGCTGCCCGAGACCGTGATCATCGCCGTCACGGCCAAGGTGGAGCACGTGACCGGCAGCGGCGAGTACGGCGTCTACTGCCATGCCGCCGAGGACGACACGTACTACGAGTTCGGCGTCGACACCACCGGCAAGGCCCGCATCCGGAGGATCTCCGACGGGTCGGGCGGCACGCTGGCCCAGCCGGTCCAGGTGACCGGTCTGCCGGGCACGGCCCGCATCGAGGCGGCGTGCGAGAAGGCGGGCGGCAGCGCGGTGCGGCTGACGATGTGGGTCAACGGCGAGCGGGTGCACCAGGTGGAGGACCCCAACGGCATCGGCAACGGCACGCTGGGGCTGTTCGCCCGCACGCCGAAGGACAGCGAGTCGCTGATGAAGACGACCTTCGACGACTTCGAGCTGCGCGGCTCCAAGGAGCCCTGACCCGCCGCCGGGGCGCATCCCGGCCGGCACCCTAACCCGCCGCCCGCGACTTCCCGGCACGGCCGGCACCCTGACCGCCGCCCGCGACTTCCCGGCACGGCCGGCACCCCCGAGGTGCCCGCGGCTTCCCGGCGCGCCGGCGGCTCTGAGCACCCTCGCGTGGGGCGGCGGCTCAGAGCACCCCGGCGCGGGCGGCGGTCAGGGCGGCGGCGGCCGCCCGGTCGGCGTCGTCCTGCGTGACCGGCTCGTGGGAGACGAAGAGCCGGTAGTAGACCGGCGCGATCGCCACCCGGATCACCTCGTGCGCGTCCACGCCCTCGGGCAGCTCGCCCCGCGCGACGGCCCTGCGCACGACCTGGGCCGACTGCTCGTGCCGCGCGGCGAGGAAGCCGTGCAGCGAGCGCGCGGCGTCGGGGCTCTGCATGGCCGCGGCCACGAACGCCGCCGCCACCGGCCCCGCCTCCGGGTCGTCGAAGCCGGTCCGGACGAGCCGCACGATGTCCCGCAGGTCGCCCTCGATCGAGCCGGTGTCGGGGATCGGCCACGGCTCCTCGCGGGCCAGCTCCAGCGCGTCGGCGATCAGCCCTTCGACGTTGCCCCAGCGCCGGTAGACGGTGGTCTTGTGCACGCCCGACCGTTCGGCGACGTTCTCGACGGTCAGGCCGCCGAACCCGCGCTCCGCCAGCTCGGCCAGCGTGGCCTGCCGCACCGCGTCGCGTACCCGCGCGCTGCGCCCGCCGGGGCGCTTCACAGTCTCCAAAGACAACTCCAGTTGCGTTTATATCCTCGCCGTGGCACACTAACGCTATATTAGTTGCGATTGGAGTTCCATTCTGACCAGCCTCCGCCACGTCTCCAAGTCCTACGACCACCGTCGCGTGCTGTCCGGCGTGTCCCTGTCCGTCCGGCCGGGCGAGCGTCTCGGCCTCGTGGGCGACAACGGCTCGGGCAAGTCGACCCTGCTCCGGCTGCTGGCCGGGGTCGAGCAGCCCGACGACGGCCAGGCCGTCACAGGTGGCGACGTGGGCCACCTAGGCCAGACCCTCGACCTGCCGCCGGAGCACACCGTGCAGCAGGCGGTCGACGCCGCGCTCGCCGGGCTGCGGGCGATGGAGCGGCGCCTGCGCGACCTGGAGTCCGCCATGGCGGCACCCGGCGGCGACGCCGGCGGCCTCCTGGAGGAGTACGGCGAGCTGCTCACCGCCTACGAGGCGCGCGGCGGCTACGAGGCCGACTCCCGGGTCGACAAGGCGCTCCACGCCTTGGGCCTGTCCCACGTCGGACGCGACCGCACGCTGGCCGGCCTGTCCGGCGGCGAGCGGGCCCGGCTGGGCCTGGCGTGCCTGCTGGCCGCCTCCCCCGAGACGCTGTTGCTGGACGAGCCGACCAACCACCTCGACCTGTCCGCCGTCACGTGGCTGCAGGAGCGGCTGCGCGACCACCGCGGCTCGGTGGTCGTCGTGTCGCACGACCGGATCTTCCTCGACCAGGTGGTCACCGCGGTGATCGAGATCGAGGACGGCACGGTCACCCGCTTCGGCGGCGGCTACTCCGGCTTCCTGGCGGCCAAGGCGGCGGCCAGGGCCCGCCAGGAGCAGGCGTACGCCGCCTGGCGCGAGGAGGTCCGCCAGGTCCGCGAGCGCGCCGCGACGACCGCGCACCGGGTCGCGGCGGGCCGGGAGATGCGCGACAACAACAAAATGGCCTACGACCGCGACGCCGGCCGGGTGCAGAGCTCGATCTCCAGCCGCGTCCGCAACGCCCAGGAGCGTCTGCGGCGCCTGGAGGCCGACCCGGTCCTGCCGCCGCCCCGGCCGCTCCGCTTCCACGGCTCCTTCGAGGCCGCCCCGCCGGCCGCCCACGCGCGTACACCGGGCGGAGCCCGCTCCACCCCCGGCCGCGCACCGGGACACGCCCGCTCCGCACCGGGCCGCGCCGCGCAGCCGCCCGGCGCCCTGGCACGGGTCGCCCGATGCCACGCGGAAGCCACCGACGCGCACCCTGACGGGCCGCCCGCCACAGACCCGCACCGTGACGGGCCGCCCGCCACAGACCCGCGCCGTGACGGGCCGCCCCCCACGGGCGCGACGACCGGCCGGGTGCTGGCGGAGCTGCGTGACGTCCGCGTCGGCGACCGGCTCCGGGTGGACTCGCTCACGATCACGGCGGGCGAGCGGCTGCTCGTCCACGGAGCCAACGGCGCGGGCAAGTCCACGCTGCTCCGCGCCATCGCCGAACGCGCCCGCTGCCGGGTGGGCCACCTGGAGCAGGACAGCGAGTTCGACCCCCGCCTGACGGTCCTCGACGCCTACGGCCAGGGCCATCCCGACGAGCGGCGGGCCGCGCTGCTGGCCACCGGACTGTTCCGGCCGGAGACGCTCGACCTGCGCGTCGGCGCGCTTTCCGAGGGCCAGCGGCGCAGGCTCGCGCTGGCCCGGCTGCTCGCCACCCCGTGCGACCTGCTCCTGCTCGACGAACCCACCAACCACCTCTCCCTTGACCTGGCCGAGGATCTGGAGCAGGCCCTCGACCGCTTCCCTGGCGCGATCGTCGTCGTCACGCACGACCGCGCCCTGCGGCAGCGCTTCAGGGGGACGCGGATCGAGATGTCTGGAGGACACCTTTGCTGACCCGAATCCCCGACGGAGCGCCGTACGGCGTCGCCACCGGCCCCGACGGAGCCCTGTGGTTCACCCTCGTGCACCAGGGCCGGATCGGCCGGATGGAGCCGGGCCGGGCCCCGGCGGTCCACCAGCTCACCCCGGCCGACGGCGGCCCGACCGTCATCGTGGCGGGTGCCGACGGGGCGATGTGGTTCACCGAGTTCCAGGGCGGCCGCATCGGGCGGATCACCCTGTCCGATGCGCCCGGCGCCCCGTTCGAGGTCACCTCGTACGAGGTGGGAGGACCGTACGGGCTCGCCACCGGCCCCGGCGGGGCGATGTGGTTCACCCGGCTGCAGGCCGGCAGGGTCGGGCGGATCGACGCCGACGGCACGATCACGGAGTACGACGTGCCGGCCCCGGGCGGCATGCCGTCCACCATCGCGGCCGGGTCCGACGGCGCCATGTGGTTCACGCTCAACCAGGCCCACGCCATCGGCAGGGTCTCGGCGGACGGCGTGGTGACCGTCCATCCGCTCCCCACCGAGGGCGCCGCCCCGGTCGGCATCACGGCCGGGCCCGACGGGGCGCTGTGGTTCGTCGAGATCGGCGCCGGCCAGGTCGGGCGGATCGGCACCGACGGCAAGGTCACCGAGTATCCGCTGCCCGACCGCTCGTGCCGGCCGCACGCCATCGTGGCCGGGCCCGACGACGCCCTCTGGTTCACCGAGTGGGGCGCCGGCCGGCTCGGCCGGATCACCCTGGACGGCGCCGTCGAGGAGTTCGACCTGCCCGCTGTGCCCGGCTCGTCCGCCGCCGAGCCGCACGGCCTCACGGTCGGCCCGGACGGGGCCCTGTGGGTGGCCCTGGAGGCGGGCGGCCTCGCCCGCGTCGCGGTCCCGCCGTCCGGGTGACGGACGGCGGCCACCCGGTGGAATCCGCGGCGGGGCGCGGGAGTTGACTAGAGGCATGCGTGCCATAGTCATCGCCGCCCACGGCGGCCCAGAGGTCCTCGTACACGCCGAGCATCCGGACCCGGTGCCGGGTGACGGCGAGGTCGTGGTCGACGTAGCGGCGAGCGGGGTCAACTTCATCGACATCTACCACCGTTCCGGGGCGTATCCGCTCCCTCTGCCCAGCCCCATCGGGTCCGAGGGCGCGGGAGTGGTGTCCGCCGTGGGGCCGGGTGTGACGGACGTCGCGGTGGGCGACACCGTGGCGTGGGCCGGCGTGCTCGGCAGCTACGCCGAGAAGGCGGTCGTCCCCGCCGGCCGGCTGGTGCCCGTGCCCGGCGACGTGTCCGCCGAGCTGGCCGCCGCCACGATGCTCCAGGGCATGACCGCCCACTACCTCACCCACTCCACCTACCCGGTGCGGGAGGGCGACAACGTGCTGGTGCACGCCGGCGCCGGGGGCATGGGACAGCTCCTGGTCCAGCTCGCCAAGCTGAGGGGCGCCAGGGTGTTCGCCACGGTGTCGAGCGACGAGAAGGAGAAGCTGGCACGCGCCGCCGGCGCCGACGAGGTGCTGCGCTACGACGACTTCGCCGAGGCGCTGCGCGGGCGGATGCACGTCGTCTACGACGGCGTCGGCGCCGCCACCTTCGACGGGGGGCTGCAGGCGCTGCGGCCGCGCGGCCTCATGGCGCTGTACGGCGCGGCCAGCGGGCCCGTGCCGCCCGTCGACCCGCAGCGGCTCAACAAGGAGGGTTCGCTGTTCCTGACCCGGCCGACCCTGGCGCACTACATCGCCGACCGGGGCGAGCTGCTGCAGCGGGCGTCCGACCTGTTCGGCTGGATCGCCGAGGGGCGGCTGCGCGTCAATGTGTCGCACCGCTACCCGATGGCACAGGCCGCGCAGGCCCACGAGGACCTGGCCGCCCGCCGCACCACCGGCAAACTGCTGCTCCTCCCGTGACCTGCCCATGACGCGGCCGGTGGCTCCCGGCTAGGTTCGTCGTCATGGACATCGCAGCATCGGTCGGGTCGTTCGCCGCAGTCGTGGCTTTGCTGACACTCACCCCAGGTCTGGACACGGCGCTCATCCTGCGCACGTCGCTGCTGGCCGGGCGGCGCCCGGCCTGGGGCGTGGTGCTGGGCATCCAGGCGGGGACGCTGCTGTGGGGGCTGCTGGCCGCCGTCGGCCTGTCCGCGCTGCTGGCCGCCTCCCAGCTCGCCTACGACGTGCTGCGCTGGGCCGGAGCGGCCTACCTGGTGTGGATGGGGGCGCGGATGCTGCTCGCCAAGGAGCGGCACGACGGCGACGGCGGCGGGCAGGAGGCCGGGTTCCGCACCGGGTTCCGGCGCGGGCTGGTGACGAACCTGCTCAACCCCAAGGTCGGCGCGTTCTACGTGGCCATACTGCCGCAGTTCATCCCGGAGGACGCGCCGCACGCGGCCATGGGGCTGCTGCTGGCGGGGGTGCACGTGGCCGAGGGGCTGGTGTGGAGCGCGGTGCTCATCGGCTTCGCCACGCTGATGAGCGGCGTGCTGCGGGCGGCCCCGGTACGGCGCGCGCTGGACCGGCTCACCGGCGTCGTGATCGTCGGGTTCGGCCTGCGACTGGCGGTGGACGGCGGCAGGGCGGTGTAGGCGTAGGCGTCCGTCCTGGCCCGGCGGCATTCCCAGGCCGGCGTCAGGGCCGAGCCGGCGTCAGGGCCACGGCCAGTCGAGCAGGCGGGCGCCCAGCACGGCGGTCTGCAGGGTGAACCGCTGTGTCGGGTCGTCCGGCGAGAAGCCGGTCAGGCGGCGGACGCGTTCGAGGCGGTAGGTGACGGCGCGGGCGCTGATGCCCAGGCGGCGGGCGGCGGCCGTCTGGTTGCCCTGCGCGGCGAAGACCGCCTCCAGGGTCTCCAGGAGCGGCTCGTGCCCGCCGCGCGAGCCCAGCAGCGGGCTGAGCACGCTGGTCACCAGGTCCTCCATGGCACTTCTGTCCCGCAGCAGGACGGGGAACACCAGCAGGTCGGCGGCCTTGACCACCTCGGCGGCCAGTCCGAGCCGGTCGGCCAGGTCGAGCGCGCCGGCCGCCTCCCGGTAGGAGGCGACGACCCCGCCGGGTCCGCGCTGCGGCCGTCCGACGCCCACCCGCCAGCCGGGCGCGAAGCGGGTGCGCACGTGATGGGTGAACTCCCCGACCGCCGCGGGCAACGTGGCCGGCGCGACGCAGACGAGCAGGCCGTCACGGACGGCGACGAGCACGTTGTGCGACCCGAACCGGGCGGTCAAATCGCGCTCGATGCGGCCCTGCTCGCCGTCCCTGAGCCCGCGGGCGACGGCCACCAGGTACGACTCGGCGAGCCGCAGCCCGAAGTGCTCGGCCCGCTCGGCCAGCCGTTCGGCCCGGCCCTGCAGCAGGTCGTCCACGAACTCCCTGCGAGCGGCCTCCTCCTCGCGCAGCGCGGCGAGCTGGGCCCGTTCGTAGCCCTCCATCAGCGCGGAGACCGCCCTGCGCAGCGCGGCCATGACGGCGGACGGCACGTCCGTCCCCTCTGCGGCGGCCAGCGACGCGTCGACCAGCGCGCGCAGCGGCACGCCGAGCCGGGCGGCCCGCTCCCCCACCTCGTGGTAGGCGTCGAGCGCCGGCCGGTCCGGCAGCCGGCCGGTGACGGCGGCCGCGGCCAGCACCTGTAAGTGCCCGCCCAGCAACCCGGCAGGCAACTCACCGGCCCACTCACCGGGCGACTCGTCCGGCGACTCGCCGGCCACCCGCGAAGTCGCCATCACACTCCCACATCACGCCTGTCGAACGCGAGGACCGCGGTGAGCGCCAGCACGGCCGCCGCCCCTGCCAGCACAAGATAGTCGCCGGCCGGAAACCCCTGGTAGAGGGGCCTGCCCTCGGCGTAGTAGTGGAACGGCGAGACCCACCTGAGCCACGACACGGCGTCCACGTTCTTGCCGACCGTGACGACCATGTAGCCGAGCACCGCCCACGCCCCGACCGTCGCGGTGGCGACGGCCCGGCGGCCGGTGGCGGCGCCGACCGCCAGCGTCACCGTGCCGAACAGCAGCGCCAGCAGGTAGACGCCGGTGTGCGCGGCGAGGATCCGGTCGAAGCCCACGTCCATCCCGGCGCTCCACGCGACGGCCCAGGCGACCAGCAACGTCACGGCGGCCACGGCGAGCAGGCCGAGCGCCAGGGCGGCGAAGAGCTGGACGACCAGCATGCGGCGCGTGATCGGCAGCGTGACGATCAGCTCCAGCGTGCCCGACTCCTCCGGCCCGGCGAGCGACCGACCGGCCAGCCCCATCGCGCAGACGATGAACAGGGCGGGCAGGAGGAGCTGGTAGACCACCGACTGCAGGTAGCCCGGCGCGGTGGCGAAGTCCTGGAGACCGCCCATCAGGTCTCTGAGCGCGCCGGGATACTTGGCCACGGCCTGCGCGCTGTAGGTGGCCGGGTCCTCGGCGATGCTCGGGTACACCACGCCGACGTACAGGACGAAGAAGACGCTCAGGCCCAGCGTCCATCCGATGAGCGGCCGCCGCTGGTCACGCAGAGACTTGAAGATCATGGTCCCTGCCCTCCTCGCTGTAGTAGGTGAGGAAGATCTCCTCAAGGTCCGGCTCGGCGCTCACCATGTGCACGACGGTGAACCGGGCGGCGGCCTTGACCAGCGGGTCCGGCCGGCCGTCGATCGTGCATCGGACGCTGGCGCCCTCGACGCGCAGGTCGCGCACCCCGGGCAGCCCCTCGAACGCCTCACGCGGCACGGGCGCGTCGAAGTGGAACTCCACCGTCCGCACGGCCCGCTCCCTCAGCGTGGCCACGTTCTCCACGGCGACCAGCCGGCCGGCGCGGACGATGCCGACCCGGTCGGAGACGTGCTCGACCTCGGCGAGCACGTGCGAGGACATCAGCACCGTACGGCCGGCGGCGCGCACCTCGCGCACCATGGCCAGGAACTCCTGCTGCACCAGCGGGTCCAGGCCACCGGTCGGCTCGTCCAGGATGAGGAGCTCGGGCTCGTGCATGAACGCCTGGATCAGCCCGATCTTCTGCTTGTTGCCCTTGGAGAGCTTGCGCATCGGCACCGACAGGTCGGCGTCCAGCCGTTCGGCCAGCGCCTCGACACGGCCCGGCGGCACGCCGCCCCGCTGCCGGGCCAGGAACGCGAGATGATCGCGGGCCCGTTCGCGGCCGTCGAGCACCAGCTCGCCCGGCAGGTAGCCGATCCTGGACCGGACCGCCGCCTGCCGGGCGTCCACGCCGAGGACGCGCACCTGGCCGCGGGTGGGCCTGATCACGTCGAGCATGAGCCTGATGGTCGTGGTCTTGCCGGCGCCGTTCGGCCCGAGGTAACCGAAGATCTCGCCCGCCCGGATGTCGAGGGTGAGGTCCTCCAGCCCCCGGCGCCTGCCGTAGTACTTGGTCAGCCCTTCGGCCTGCACCACTGCTGTCATGCCGCCATGGTGACGTTCGCGCGGGGCGCTGTCAGGGGCGTGTCCCGGCAGCGTGCGCGCGGGTTGCTTTCCGGCATCCGGCAACGCCCTCGGCGGCCGGCGCCCGCAACGCCGGTTCGGCGGTAACGTGCGGGACGTGAGCAGCATCGAGGAACATTCGGCCGACCTGGAGAGCCGGGTCGCCGCGCCGGAGAGCGGGCGCGCCGGGCCGGGCGGCGAGGGCCGCGGAGCCGCCGCCGTCGACGTGGCGAGCGCATGACGACGCACCGGTTCGTGATCGACGCCGAGGGCCCGTTCGACTTCGGCGCCGCGTTGCGGTTCGTGGCGGACTGGCCCGCCACCAGCGCGCTGCCCTTCGACGGGCGGGCGCTGCGCTTCGCCTACTGCGCGGAGTCCGACTGGCTGCCGATCGGCGTGACCGTGACCGCCGCACCGGGCGGCGTCGCCGTCGCCACGACGCGGCCGGCGGGGCCGGGCGTCCGGGGCGAGGTGGCGCGCGTCCTCTCCCTCGACGTGGACGGCTCCGGTTTCGCCTCGCTCGGCGAGGCCGACCCGGTGCTCGGGGAGCTGCAGCGGCACAACCCCGGCCTGCGGCCGGTGTGCTTCTGGAGCCCGTGGGAGGCGGCGTGCTGGGCGGTGATCGTGCAGCGCTCGTCCATGCTCGTCGCCTCGCGGATCAAGCAGCGCATCGCGGAACGGTACGGCGCGAGAGTCACCGTGGACGGACGGGAGTACCCGGCCTTCCCCCCGCCCGTGACGCTCGTCGAGGCCGGCGGCCTCGGCCTGCCCGCCCAGAAGGAGGAGTGGCTGCGCGGGCTGGCCCGCGCGGCGCTCGACGGCGTGCTCACCACCGAGCATCTGCGCGCGCTCGCCCCGGAGGAGGCGCTGGCCGAGCTGCGGGCCCTGCCCGGCGTGGGACCGTTCTCGGCCGGGCTGATCCTGATCAGGGGCGCGGGCGCGCCCGACGCGTTCCCGGGTGACGAGCCGCGCCTGTTCGCGATCCTGCGCGAGGCGTACGGCCTGCCGCGGGACACGCCGCCGGCCGCGTACCGCAGGCTGGCCGAGGCGTGGCGGCCCTACCGTTCCTGGGCGTCCTTCCTGTTCCGGGCGACCGCCTACGGCGTCGCGGACGAGGAGCGGGCACCGTCGCGGTGAGGCCGCGGCAGGCCCGCCGCCGCGCTACCCGGCCGCGGGCACTCCCGGCACACCGGACGCGCCGGGCACACCGGGCGCGCCGGGCGGGAGGACGGGCACGGCGGGCGGGCCGTGCTCGATGAGGCGCAGCAGCGCGTCCGTGTCGAGGTGTCGTTCCACCAGGTCGCCGAGGGCGTCGAGGCGGTCCTCCCGCAGCCGGGCGAAGTCCGTGCCGGGAGCGGGCGTGAAGTCCCGTCCGGCCCGCGCCGCCACGTCGGCCAGGAAGGCGCGGCGGAAGGCGTCGTTCTCCAGGGCTCCGTGCCAGGTGGTGCCCCAGACGTTCGCGACGCGGCAGCCGTCCAGGAACGGCTCGCCGCCCTCGACGGTGGCGACGCCGTGGTGGATCTCGTACGCCGTGACCGGGTGCCCGTAGGCGCGGCCGGACGGCCGGGCCAGCGTCTTGGCGGCGGCGAACTCCACCCGGACCGGCAGCAGTCCCAGCCCCTCGACCCGGCCCGCCCCCGACTCGACCTCGTCGACGATCTCCCGCCCGAGCATCTGGAAGCCGCCGCAGACGCCCAGGATCGGCCCCTGCCGTGCGGCGAGCGCGGTCGCCAGGCCCGTACGCCGCAGCCAGGCCAGGTCGTCCACCGTGGCCCGCGACCCGGGCAGCACGACCAGGTCGGCGTCGTCCAGCTCGCCCGGCCCGCGCACGAACCGCACCACCACGCCCGGCTCCGCCGCCAGCGCGTCGAGGTCGGTGAAGTTGGAGATCCGCGGCAGCCGCACCACGGCCACGCGCAGCGTCTGCCTGCCGTGCGGCTCGCCCACGGCGACGGAGCGGCCGTCCAGGGCCAGGGAGTCCTCGACGTCCAGCCACAGCCCGTCGAGCCACGGCAGCACGCCGTACACCTCCCGGCCGGTGACCGAGCGCAGCATGGCGAGCCCGGGTTCGAGGAGCTCCTTCGCGCCCCGGAACTTGTTCACCACAAATCCTGAAATAAGCGATTGGTCGGCTGCGTCCAGCAGCCCGACCGTGCCGTAGAAGGCCGCGAACACCCCTCCCCTGTCGATGTCGCCCACCACGACGACCGGCAGGTTCGCGGCCCGCGCGAGGCCCATGTTCGCGATGTCGCCCCGGCGCAGGTTGATCTCGGCCGGGCTGCCCGCCCCTTCGCACACCACCACGTCGTACGCGTCCCGCAGCCTGCCGAACGACTCCAGCGCCGTCTCCCGCAGCAGTGACCTGAGCTCGCCGTACTCCATCGCGTCCACGTCGGCGACCGGCTGCCCGAGCAGCACGACCTGGCTGCGGCGGTCGCTGCCGGGCTTGAGCAGGATCGGGTTCATGTCGGCGGCCGGTTCGAGACCCGCCGCCTGCGCCTGGACGGCCTGGGCGCGGCCGATCTCGGCGCCGCCGGCGGTGACGTAGGAGTTCAGCGACATGTTCTGGGCCTTGAACGGCGCCACCCGCACGCCCCGGCGGGCCAGCCATCGGCAGATCCCGGCCGTCACCACGCTCTTGCCCGCGTCGGACGTGGTGCCCGCCACCAGCAACGCCCCTCTGGTTCGCACCCGCCGGATCCTCCCACATCCGCCCGACGTGCCGCCCGGACAGGCTCCGAGGGCACGAAAGCGCCACTTTCCGCGCGAGACCGGCTACACCGCGTTACAGTTCTCGGCATGCTGGTCATCTCGCTGCAGGCCATTCTGGAAGAGGCGACCGCTGCGTACAGGTTCGACGTCGGGCAGATCAAGGACCTGTCGGCCCTCCTGCGGCCCGAGACCCTGCGCCGGTTCCGCGAGCACTCCCCCGTCTGCTGCTTCCTGGCCTTCCACCCGGCCGGCGACCCGCCGATCGTCGACTACGTGCGCTCCGGCACCATGGCCGACGACAGCGGGCCCGACGTCCTCGTCCTGTTCGTCCTGGACCGGCCCGCCCCCATCGCGGTGCCCGTCGGCACGACCGCCTTCGGCCACGGGGCGGAGATCGGCGTGGGGGTGGATCCGGCGCACCGGATGGTGCGGACCCTCTTCGGCGGCTCACGGGTTCCGCCGCTGCCGGGCCTGGTCGTCTTCCGGGACGTCGCCGAGGACACCGACGGGGTCTACCTGCCGCTCGGGCACCTGGAGTCCGAGCGCGAGGTGCGCCTGCACCTGCGCGAGGTGTTCGCCGAGATGGGCCACCTCGCGGCGACGGGCAAGCCGGGGAGGTTCCTCGACGACCTCGGGGTGCAGTGGACCCGTCGCGGCCTGGCCTACGAACGGACCGACCGGCGGCCCATGCGCGAGTGGCTGATCGAGGGCTTCCGCACGGCCAGGGAGAACTACGGCGACATCGTCGGGACGATCGGACTGTTCGGGTGATCCCCACGGCGTGGCAGGTCCGGCGGACGCCGCCCGGAACCGAGGTGCTCGTCGAGGTGCTCGCCGGCCTGACGAAGGAGACGCTGTTCGCCGGCGCCTGCGCCGCCACGCTCGGCCTGCCCCGGTTCAAGGTCCGGTTCGAGGACCGGCGCGCCCGGCACACGGTGGTCCTCCGGTTGGCCATGGGCCTGGAGGACGCCGTCGGCCTGCGCTTCCACCCGTCGATGGACGCCCCCTTCCTGCGCTTGGCGAGGCCGGGCGACGAGGCAGAGCTGAGCGGGCACCTGGCCCGCCGGCCCGGCTATCTCCCGTCGGTCTGGCTGACCGACCTGCTGGCCCGCTGGGACGTGCACGAGACGCTCAGCGAGTCCTGGCGCGCCGCCGGTGACGACGTGCGCGGCAACAGCAGCGCGCTGGAGTCCGCGCGGCTGCTGAGAGCGGCCCTGTGGCACGCGGCGCGGACGGATGGGCCGGCGTCCGCCGTCGGCTATGTCGTGGACGTGGTCACGACGGGCCTGTGCCGTGACGTCACGGGCGCCTCGCGGGCCATCACCCTGCTGTTGTGGGCGTCGGCACAGGCCGACACCGGCGAGGCGCTGGCCAGGGTCCTCTTCGGCGGCCACCTGCCGGACACCGCCCACGCCTGGACCACCGCTCCGCTGACCGAGCCGGCGCCCGCCGCTCTGCCGCCCCGGGCGTCACCTTCGGTGAGGATGCTGGTCGAACGCACCTTCGCCCTGCTGGAGGAGGCCCGGCGGGCCGACGGCTTCGACACCTGGTTCATGGCGCTGACCAGGGCCGCCGGCATGCTCCACTGTGTCGCCCTCGTGCTCCGGTGGGTCACCGAACGGCCGGCTCCCGGCCTGCGGGCGGTCCACGGACACGTGTGCGAGCTCGACGCCCACTACAGCGCCCTCGTGGCCGGGCTCCACGTCGCCGGCTCGCCGCTCATGAACGGCCCCGTCCGCCACGCGCGGGCCCTGGCGGCGCGCTTCCGCGCCGCGGGCGACACGACCGGCGACCGCTTCGCGGGCGAGGCCCTTCTCATCCCGCCCGCGCTCCTCGACGAGGAGCCCCTGCCGGACGCGTGGCGCGACCCCGGCCACCTCACGGCCACGCTGCTGCCGCGGCCCCCCGGCCTGCTCGACCGGCTGGCCCCCCGACGGGCCGTCGTGGCCGACGCCGCGAACCCCGCCCGCTGGCACGCGCTCGCCGCCGAACTCGACGCCGAGGCCGCGCCCTGGGCCGCACGCGTCGCCGCGTACCTGGCGGACGTGGCCGCCGCCGGTCCGTGAGATGCCCTTGATCGCGAGTACGAGACATCCCGACAGCCACGCTGATAGCTTGTCGCCCTGCCTGTCGATGCGTTCGGGGGTCGCGCGTGAGCCAGCCGTTGGTGGAGGACGATCCGCGGCGACTGGGCCCGTACGACATCGTCGGCCGCCTCGGGGAGGGCGGCCAGGGCGTCGTCTACCTGGGCCGGACCGCGTCCGGCGAGCACGTGGCCGTCAAGCTCCTGCACCACGGCCTGCTGACCGACCCGGACGCGCGGCACCGTTTCCTGCGCGAGGTGGAGATCGCGCAGCGCGTGGCCAGGTTCTCCACCGCCCCGGTGCTCCACGCCGACCTCGCCGGCCACCGGCCGTACATCGTCAGCGAGTACGTCCCCGGCCCCTCGCTGCGCCATCTCGTCACCACCGAGGGCCCGCGCCGCGGCGCCGCCCTCGACCGGCTGGCGATCAGCACCGCCACCGCGCTGGCCGCCATCCACCGTGCCGGCGTGCAGCACCGCGACTTCAAGCCCGCGAACATCCTGATGGGGCCGGAGGGTCCCGTCGTGATCGACTTCGGCATCTCGCGCGCCCTCGACGCGCCGGGCACGGCATCCACCGGGCCGCTGATGGGGACGCCGTCCTACCTGGCGCCTGAACAGCTCGGCGGGGAGCCGGTGACGGAGGCGGCCGACATCTTCGCCTGGGGCGTGACCATGGTGTTCGCCGCCTCGGGCCGGCCCGCGTTCGGCGCGGACTCCACCCCCGCGGTGATCAACCGCATCGTCAACGGCAAACCGGTGATCTCCGGGCTCGACGGGACGCTGCTCCGGCTCGTCACCGCCAGCCTGTCCAAGAACCCGGCCAAGCGGCCCACCGCCCACGACCTCGTCACCAGGCTGACCTCGCTCCCCGCGCGTCCACCGGCACGCAGGAGGCACCGCACGGTGATCGCCACGATCGCCGGCACCGCGACGGCGGCGCTGCTCGTCACCGGCGCCGTCCTGCTCGACAGGGGCGACGCCCCGGTGGGGTCGCCCCCCGAGGGCCTCTCGACGTCCCGCTCGCCCGCTCCGTCCAGCGCGCTCCTCACCACCCCCGCCACGGTGTCGGCGCAGACCCGGCAGGCCGAACGGGGAACCTCTCCCCCGACCTCCGTGCCGACGTCCCGCCCGAAGACGCCGGCGCCGACCAGCCGACCGGTCCGCACCCGGAGCCCGGTGAGCCCGCCGACGGCCCAGGAACACCGCAGGACGACCTCGGCGCCCCCGCCCAGCAGCGAGCCCGCCAGGACGCAGGCCCCCGCGCCCACCACCACGGCTCCGGCGTGGCCCCCCACCGACTGGCGGGCCACCCCGCCCGAGAACCCCTTCACCTGCATCCCCTCGCAGTGCTGATCCTGCGGCCCCTGGCCGGGAGCCGAATTGCCCCATACGCGAACAGATGACCCGTCATCCCGCTACCGTTGATCGCGATCAGGACCGAGGCAGGGACGGTAGTGCCGTGACAGACAAAACTCTCCACGTACAGGGCGCCGGGTTCGATCGTTCGGCCGTCAATCTCCAGCACACCACCGAAGATCTGCTGGCCCTGCTGGAGCTCGGCGACGGGACGACTATTGACATAGACGCGGCGTCCGAGTTGCCGGTGGGCGCCCTCGGGCTGGTCGGCGAGGCGGCCCGCATGCGGTACAACAGGGGCTTCACCGGTTTCCGCGAACGCCTGACGGACGGCGCGCGGTCGGCCTCCGCCATGGCGGCGGTCATCACCGCCAACAAGGACGGCTACGCCCAGGCCGAGCACGCGGGCGTCCGCGCGATGCTGGCGCTGCGGGACGGCGGCGAGTCCCTCGACCCCAAGCTCCTGCAGGGCAGCGGCTCGTACTCGAGTGCCAACCCGTTGTTCCCGCCGCCCGGCGGCGGCAGGGAGTGGCAGCAGATGTCGCTGCTCTTCGGCGCGGCCGGCGGCGGCCTGGCGACGCTCAAGCTGGACGACATGATGGCCAAGCGCAAGTACATCTCGTGGTTCAGCGACCACGACGAGGTCTACTACGCCAACCAGAAGGTCAATGAGGCCGAGAAAGGCACCTGGTCGGAGAAGAAGCAGGCGGAGCAGCTCAGAGCCCAGGCCATCAAGTCGCGCGCCGCGCTGCAGAGCAGCCGTACCGCCGCGGTGCTCAAGGCCGCCGCGGGCATGTCGTTCACGGCGGCCATGGGGGCGGCGCTCTGGATGAGCGCACTCGTCCTCAGCGACCGTGAGCTCGACTCGCACGTCTCCTACTGGGCGGAGATCGCGCGGGGACTGGACGAGCTGTTCGGCGGCGGCGACCCCTCGGGCAGAGAGGCCCTGGCCGCGGCGTGGAGCGGCGACGCCATGGAAGCGGCCGACAAGAAGCTGCGGGCTTTCATGACCGCGGGCATCCAGCTCTCCGACCGCGCCGTCGCGCACGCCTACGACCTGGCGCAGGCGGTGCAGACCCTCAACCACATGCACGACCTGGCCTTCGCGCTGACCGCGGCCGAGCTGTTCGCCCTGGCGCTGGTCCGCATGTGGTATCCGATCAATCCCGTCACCGCCCTGTCGCTCCAGGAGGCCATCGGGCGCAAGCTGACCCTGACGGTCGTGGCCCTGCACACCGCGCTCGTCGGCATCATGGGCACGGTGCTGTACGCAGGCATGGACGCCCAGTCACGGAACTACGGAACGGAGGGCGTACCGGCGCAGGACTTCCCCATGACGGAGGCGTAGGGATCACGCGGAGCTCGCATTCGATCGCTGGAAGCGCCCGGAGGACCCGGTCATCCGCTACGAAGACGTGCCGGACTTCCGCGTCGCCGTCGCCGCGCCTCCCGGGATGAAACCGCGGTGGCGATCTCGTGCGCGCACGCCAAGGACTCGGCGCGCGTGGTGTCCACCACCAGGTCGTAGAGCACGCCCTCGTGAACCACGTCCGCCTGCGACGCCGCCATCCCCCTGATGCGGTCGCCCCGGGCGATCTCCCGACCGGCGGCGACCGCGCTGTCGCACCTCACCCCGACCCACAGCACCTCCAGCCCGGCAAGAGCCTTCTGCCACCGCTGCTGGGACGCCGCTCCACCGAGGAACACGTCATCCACGATGACCCGAGCGCCCGCGCGGGCCATCGCGGCGACCCCCTCCGCCCACGCCGCGTCCAGGGCCACGAAGTCCGGCCCGACCTTGACCTGGCCGTCAGGGGTGAAGTCGATCCCGGCCTCCGACGCCTGCATGGCGGCGGGCATCGCGTCGACCAGGGTGTCGACACCGAGGGCGAGCCACGGATCCGGCAGGATCGCCTGCAGGCACCGGACGATCCCGGACTTGCCCGAACTGGATCCGCCGTTCAGCACGATCGTTTGAGTCGTCACCGCGCCAAGCTAGGGGCCCGACCCCGCACATTCCAACCGGATTTCCGTGACCCGTTCACACCGTCCCGGGCGCCTTGGCACGCTGCCAGGTGAGTCTAGGTGCGGAACGATCCCTGAGCGCCGACTGGTCCGAAAGTTCATTGCTTCTGAAGACTCCTCAGTTTGAACTGTCGGGTATTCGTTCGTTCCTCATGTGGCTTCTTCTGTCGGTTGCAGTTGTTGAAGTTGTCCGGTGTTCGTGTCGCTGTCCAGGTTCGGTTGGGATTCCGCCTCGTCTTTGATCGTCTCGGCGCGAAGATGGCCTCACACCGTGGACAATCGGAGCATGGGAGACCCAATCGAGATCGTGGATCATGACCCGGCGTGGCAGACGGAGTTCGCCGCGATCGGGACAGCGTTGCGCGGGGCGCTCGGTGACGTCGCACTGCGGGTCGATCACATCGGCTCGACGTCGGTGCCCGGCCTGGCTGCCAAGCCGGTCATCGACATCCAAATCTCGGTACGCTCGCTGGAGCCGCTGGCCGTCTACAAGGCACCGCTAGAGCGACTCGGCTTGGTGCATCGAGCGAACAACCCGGAGTTGACCAAGCGATACTTCCGGGAGGCGCCAGGCAGCCGCCGTACCCATATTCACGTGCGTGAGCTCGGCAGCTTCTCCCAGCAACTGCCCCTGCTGTTCCGCGACTACCTGCGCGCCCACCCCGCCGCCGCAGCCGAGTTCGCGCAGGCGAAGCGACGATGCGCGAACCAGGTTCGCGACGACCGGCAACAATACGTCTCTGCTAAGGAGCCCTTCGTCTGGGACATCGTGCGGCGTGCCGACACCTGGGCCCAGAACATCGGCTGGCAGCCAGGCCCGAGCGACGCCTGACCCGGCCGACAACAAGACCTGAACGACTCCGCTCGAAACCGTCCGGACCCAGGTGCCGTGCCGCAGGTCAAAACCTGTCCCGCCGCCACATCTTCCTATCAATTGATCTTGTTGTCGTTCTCGTGCTGATCATCGTTGATGAGTCGGCGTGCCTGTTCGGCGTAGCGGATGGCGGTGCTCTCCTCGATGCCGAAGACCACAGCGAGATGGAGCGCGTCCGGGCCCCGGTTGAGCGCCTCCTCCAGAACGCGGTCGGCGCGTAGATCGTCGAGCCGGACCTGGTGCCGGACAAGCAGGTGTTGCTTGAGGTAGTAGGTGCTGACGGGCTCGACTCCGGCAGCGGTGAGCCGGGAGAGCAGGACGTGCGGGTTGGCGGTGTGCGGCCAGCACCGGCGACGCTCGGCGAGGTAGTCGCGCAGGGCGTCGTGGGTCAGCTCGTCAAGGGGGCGGGCGAGGCCGTCGAGGATGATCCGCCGGTTGGGCAGGTCGATGTCGTCGAGGGTGAGTAGGCGGATCGCCTGAGGGCGAGCGGCATGGATCGCGGCCAGGGCGACGATCAGGCGTAGCGCCGGTGTGACGGCGGCACTGGCGGCGGTCTTGAGCGTCAGCTCATCCAGCGGCAGGCGCTCGGGGTAAGGGTGGGCTCCCGGCTGAAGGTGGTGGTGGGGTTGGTGAAGATCCGCCGATGCTTGGTGGCGAAGCGGAACAGCGACTTCAGCGCGGTGACGGCGTTGCTGAGGCGGCGCCCGCGCAGCGCCTCGACGGCGGCGTGGACGTCCTTGCGCGTGACCTCGCGTAGGTGTCTGCGGGTGGGAGCCCAGCTCTCCAGGATCGGCTGGACGGCTCCCAGGTAGACATACAAGGTGGTGTCCGAGCGCGGGCGGGTGCGAACGTCACCGGCATGCAGCCAGCTCAGCCAGTCGCGGACGTCGGCCTGGAAGCCAAAGGGCAGCGTGCTGGTGCGCCGGTCGATCCAAGCCAAGATCGCCTTGGGACGCTGCTCGCGAAGTAAGCCGAGCTCGGCGAGGATCTCGGCGGTCCGCTTGATGCTGCGACCCCGGCCGCGCAGCCGGTCGAGCTGGGCGTAGGTGACCGGTTCGTCAGTGGAATGCCCGGCCAGCAGCAGGACCAAGGTCCGTTCGACGGCGGCGAGGACATCGCGCGACCAGCCACGTTCCTCTCGCATCTGCGCAGCTCGCTGACGTGCCTGGGTGAGCACAGGGTTGTCAGCGGCGGGACTTGTTCGGGTGCGAGGTTGCTGAGGCGAGCTCTGCCCGAAGGAGACGCGGTCGCGGGTTGCCGTATCCGAGCCAGAAAATCTGTAGTGGCCGTAGTAGACATTCGGGGTCGATGGGGCTAGTGTTTCTATCAGCACAAGGAACGATCCTCCGGGCAGCAGCAAGCAGTACTGGCACCACGACGAACTGCCCGGAACAGGATGCAGTCAAGGTTGACGGCAGAAGGTCGGACGTGACGGGCCAGCGCAACAGTCAGGGTCCTGATCGTGGACGCGCTGCCGAAGGTGAAGCCGGACAGTGGTCCGGAAAGAGATGAAGGGAGTGTTGAACGCCATCAGGATCGCCCGTTGCCGGCTGAGTCTCGCCGCTCGGGTACCGCAGTTCCACAGGATTGAGGGGTGGTCTACGGTCACGCATCCGCGATCCCCGCATCACCGCCGCGCAGTACGGCGGGTGCGGAAAACAGTAGGCCGGCCGGATGGCCGGTAGATGGTGTTGAACCTCTTCGGGGCCCCGGCGCAACAGGCGTCGGGGCCCCCTGTTCGCGTGAGGAAAGGCATCTATGGATCAAGTTTCCCGAGTCGGCGCTGACAACCAGGCTCCCGCCGGGGCTGCAGGCAGCGCCGAAGAGCGATTCGACGATGAGGACTACCCCGCCTACAGCATGGGCGCGGCCGCGGAGATGGTCGGGGTCACTCCTACGTTCCTGCGCGCTCTGGGCGCCGCCAAGCTGATCGAACCGCGACGCTCCAGCGGCGGCCACCGCCGCTACTCCCGCTACCAGCTACGCCTCGCCGCCCGAGCCCGCGAACTCGTCGACCAGGGCACACCCGTCGAAGCCGCCTGCCGGATCATCATTTTGGAGGACCAGCTCGCCGAAGCGCTGCGCATCAATGAGGCACGCGGCCACCCGGCCGGGCACTGAGAACGGCAGCGTGGTCCCCGGCCCGCCGCCATTCTGAACAAGGGACGGGGACTGGGCATGCACAGCACGCCTGAATGTGTGCTAGGTTGAATCCTGTTGCAGTTTTGGTACCCATAAGAACTTGTGTGCACCTGACGGTATGTAGCCTCAGGTGCATTTTTGTTTTCCGGTCTTCTCCGGGTGTGGGCCTCTATCGCGGCGACGCGGAGTCCGTCCGACGCGGACTTCGGCTTTGCACCTATCAAGAGGAGATCAACATGGCTTCTGGCACCGTGAAGTGGTTCAACGCGGAAAAGGGCTTCGGCTTCATCGAGCAGGACGGCGGCGGCGCCGACGTCTTCGCCCACTACTCCAACATCGTCTCTCAGGGCGGCTACCGCGAGCTGCACGAGGGCCAGAAGGTGGCCTTCGATGTCACCCAGGGCCAGAAGGGCCCGCAGGCCGAGAACATCGTTTCCGCCTGACACTGACGCACCACGCAGGTGGGGCCCGCGCCGAAGGGCGCAGGCCCCCCGCGTCGCTCGTGCGGCACCCGATGTGCCGTGACGGCCTCACAAACCGCGAGCACAGCCGTCCTTCCGCCGCACGCCGGATGGACCACCGATGGCTCCAGTTCGGGCACGAGTCCGCTCCAGCCCTCTGACCGGCATCGCAGCCGCCGTTCTCGCCGGCGAGTGCCGACCATTATCGACGCCCGGTGCCAGGCCGTTTCCCGCCGGCTCGGTTCGTCTTTTCTTCGGCTCGTGCTCGCTGTTCTTCACGCCGTTCATCGCGTCGAGAAACACTTGACACGTGCCGCATCGAGGAAGGTTCTGCATGAACCACGCTACTCGCGCGCACGACCGCTACTCCCCCGCCCGTACGGGCGGTTCCGCCAACCCCGGCAGGGGCGACCGATTCGGCTCGCCGGCTCGGGGCCGCTCAGACACCCCCAACCGTTCCGGTCGTTACGGGCGGCGTTCGGCCGCACCGCAGGGAGAATTCGCACTGCCGGTCACTGTCACCCCGGCCCTGCCCGCAGCCGCGACATTCGCTGAACTGAACATGCCGCCCGCGCTCATGAAGATGCTCGCCGGCCTCGGTGTGAAAGAGCCGTTCCCGATCCAGGCGGCCACGCTGCCGAACTCCCTGGCTGGCCGGGATGTCCTCGGCCGGGGGCGCACCGGGTCGGGCAAGACACTCGCCTTCGGCCTGGCGCTGCTCGTCCGCACCTCCGGACAGCGTGCCCAATCGCGGCAACCGCTGGCCCTGATCCTCGTTCCCACCCGGGAGCTGGCCCAGCAGGTCACCGACGCGCTCACCCCGTACGCCCGGTCACTGAAACTGCGGCTGGCCACCGTCGTCGGCGGTATGTCGATGGGCAAGCAGGCCAATGCGCTGCGCGGTGGCGCCGAGGTCGTCGTTGCGACCCCGGGACGGCTCAGGGATCTCATCGAGCGCGGCGACTGCCGCCTGGATCAGGTCGGCATCACCGTGCTGGACGAGGCCGACCAGATGGCCGACATGGGCTTCATGCCTCAGATCACCCACCTGCTCGACCAGGTGCGCCCGGGGGGCCAGCGGATGCTGTTCTCCGCCACACTCGACCGCAACGTCGACCTCCTCGTCCGCCGCTACCTGACCGACCCGGTGGTCCATTCGGTTGACCCCTCGGCGGGTGCGGTCACCACGATGGAGCACCACCTGCTGCACGTCGAGGGCTCCGACAAGCAGGCCACCACTGTGGAGATCGCGGCTCGTGACGGCCGGGTGATCATGTTCCTGGACACCAAGCACGCCGTGGATCGGCTCACCGAAAAGCTACTGAAAAGCGGCGTACGGGCTGCCGCGCTGCACGGGGGCAAGTCCCAACCCCAGCGCACCCGCACCCTCGCACAGTTCAAGGACGGCCACGTCACGGTGCTGGTGGCCACCAACGTCGCGGCCCGCGGCATCCACGTCGACAATCTCGACCTCGTCGTCAACGTCGACCCGCCGGGCGACCACAAGGACTACCTGCACCGCGGCGGCCGCACCGCCCGCGCCGGCGAGTCCGGCAGCGTCGTCACCCTTGTCCTGCCCAACCAGCGCCGCGACGTGAACCGCCTGATGGCCGACGCCGGCATCGTCCCGCAAACCAGCCAGGTACGTTCAGGCGAGACCGAACTACGACGTATCACGGGAGCCCAGGCTCCTTCAGGGATTCCCGTGACCATCACGGCTCCTGCCGGGGATCGTCGGGCGGGACGGAACGGCCGTCGCGCCTGATCCTCGAGCGGCGGCACACGAGGGCAAGTGGAATGCGCTTCTGGGCGCGCGCAGCGCTTGTCGACAGCCGGAGCTGGTCCTGGTCGCGTCCTCGGAGCGGGGTGAAAGCTCGGCGAGGGATTGTGCCGCGGATCCACCCGGACGGAGTCTAGGGTTTCGGCGCCGGTTCGGGACTGGAGCGCCGGGACTTGCGCGACTCCCAGGCCCAGCCTCCCGCGATGAGCGCGAAGCCGGCGATCACGAACGGCGGGATCTCCCCCAGGACGCTGT
This sequence comes from Nonomuraea indica, assembly GCF_002850745.1. Taxonomy (GTDB): domain Bacteria; phylum Actinomycetota; class Actinomycetes; order Streptosporangiales; family Streptosporangiaceae; genus Nonomuraea; species Nonomuraea indica. The sequence goes on along the minus strand of NZ_KZ559471.1, from coordinate 299,577 downwards.
CCCCCCGGCTGGTGAACAAGGTGGCGACGACACCCACGCCGTCCATGGCGAGAGCTGCGGCGCCACCCCCGATGAGGCACCCGGCGATACCCGCGACGACGGCGACGGTCCTGCCGGCGACCGGCGGTACGAAGCGGGCGACCTGCGCGCACAGCAAGCCGACCAGCCCGACGTCGAAGATGACAGCGGTCAGAACGGCGTCGTCCATGTCACCATGGTCGATCTCACGCTCCATCCTGTCCCACGCGATGCCGAGGTCGGTGCAGCCGAGGAGAGCGAGCGCGAAGATGATCGCCATCATCACCGCGACGCCTTTGTGCTGCCACGCCTTCGGACGGGTCTCCTCGGGCGGGAGGATCCTGGTGGCGTCCCGTACGCGGTCGCGGCCCGGTCGGTGTTCGCCGAGCAGGGCCAGCGCCTGCTCGACGGTCGGCCTGTTGCCGGGGTCCTTGTCGAGCAGCCGGGTGATGAGCGGCGCGAGCCGGCCCGCTCGTCGCGGCGGTGGGGGCTCTTCCAGCAGGACCGCGGTCAGCGCGGCCGGCTGGGTGTTGCGGCGGAACGGGGAGACACCCTCGACGGCCTGGTAGAGGGTCGCGCCCAGGGAGAACAGGTCGCTGGCGGGGAGCCCGTCGATGCCGCGCAACCGTTCCGGCGCCATGTACTCGGGCGAGCCGATGAGCATCCCGGCGGTGGTCAGGGTGGTGTCGGTGGTGTGGAGTGCGATCCCGAAGTCGGTGAGCAGGACCTTGCCGTCGCCGGCGAGCATGACGTTGGCCGGCTTGATGTCGCGGTGCACGATGCCGGTCTGGTGCGCCGCGCCGACGGCCTTCAACAGCCCGGCGGCGATCTGCGCGACCCTGTCCACCGGCAACGGCCCGTGCGTCTCGAGGTGCTCGTGCAGCGATTGGCCGTCGACCAGCTCCATCACGATCCAGGGCAGGCCGTCCGAGACGATGTCGTGAATGGCCACGACATTCTCGTGTGCCCGCAGCCGAACGGCGTTGCGCGCCTCCCGCGCGGTGCGCTCCAGCCGCTTGTCCTGCTCCGTCTGTGACATTCCGGGCACCAGTTGCAGCTCTTTGATCGCCACGTCGATGTCCAGCACCTCGTCATGGGCGCGCCAGACCCTCCCGAACCCACCCGACCCCAGTACCGAGATCAGCCGATAGCGTCCGCCGACCGTGTGACCAGGTTGCGCAGATGTCATGCCGCCTCGCCCGTCTTGCCCTGTACGACAGTTGATCAGCGTAGATCACCCGCAGGAGCGCCGTCCCCCATAACGTGATCCGGACAGCTGGGTCAGCGGCGTGGGACCCGGACCACAGCGGCCGTCGGACACCACGCGCGCCGGAAGGTGGAGGTCTGCGGACACCCTGCAGGACGGCGGGCCGGCCCGTCGGGCATCGGGCCGTCCCCGATGCCCCCGGCGTTCACGGTCACGGGGCCCGGTTCGTGGCCGGGTCAGGGATCAGCGGATCTCCCACCAGGTCAGGTTGGCGGCCGCCCGGGAGACCGGCTCGATGATCTCCCATGCCTCGACGATCAGACCGTCGTCGAGCCGCCAGATGTCGACGACCGCGATCTCCGGCCCGCCACCGGGCAGCCGGCGCCGGGAATGCAGCACGACGTGATCGCCGTCGGCCAGCACGTGCTGGATCTCGACCTGCATGTCGGCGAGGTGGACGAGCGCGACGCCCACAGCGGCGAGCCATTCCGGCTTCGTCCTGGAGGTGGCGTCGGGCCGGTGGTGAAGGAAGTCGTCGCTCAGCAGTGGCGCGAGCGCGTCGACGTCGCCGGTCGCCACCAGTGCCGTCAGCGCTTGCTGGACGATCCTCTTGTTGTCCTGGGTCACGTTCTGCGTAGTCACGGGCAGCAGTGTTCCCACCGTCCGGGACGGTTGTCGATGACATCCGATTTCATGGCGTCCGGCCGGGCGATGAGTAGCATCGACGTCCATGCACACGGTGGGGGAACTGCTGCGGCAGTGGCGGCATCGCCGGCGGCTCAGCCAGTTGGACCTCGCGATCGCCGCCGAGGTGTCGGCTCGTCACGTCAGCCTGGTGGAGACCGGCAAGTCACGTCCGAGCGCCGGGATGATCCTGCGGCTGGCCGAGCAGCTGGACGTGCCGTTGCGTGAGCGCAATCGGCTGCTGCTGGCCGCCGGCTTCGCGCCCCGCTATGCCGAGCGGCCGCTCGATCAGGAGGCGCTGTCCGCGGCCCGGGATGCGATCGAACGGGTGCTGCGGGCGCATGAGCCGTATCCGGCGCTGGCCGTGGACAGCCGGTGGAACATCGTGATGAGCAATCGCGCCCTCGACCCGTTCCTCACCGGGGTGGCCGCCGACCTGCTGGTCCCGCCGATCAACATGGTGCGGCTGGGGCTGGACCCGCGTGGGCTGGCTCCGCACATCGTCAACCTGGCGCAGGTGCGGGCGCTGCTGCGTGTCCGGATCGCACGGCAACTCGCCGCGGCTCCCGACCCCGAGCTCACCGCGCTCTACGAGGAGTTCCTGGCTCCCCATGCGGAGGAGGCGAGCCGGCCGGTCGAGTCCGAGGTCGCCATCCCGATGGTCTTCCGCTTCGGCGGACGGGAGCTGCGGCTCTTCTCGACGACCACCACGTTCGGCACTCCGATGGACATCACCCTGGACGAGGTCGCGATCGAGTCGTACTACCCGACGGACGCCGAGAGCGCCGCCTACTTCACCGCACCCGCCTGACCGCCGTGGCAGGCCCGCAGCACCCCGTCTCCGCAGCCGGCACCGGCTGCTAGGCTGCCGCCTCGTGCAGGAGACGCGCCTCGACACGCATCGGATCCGGGCGGCTCGCCGGGTGATCGACCCGGTGTTCCTCGACACTCCGCTGTACCGCTGCGAGGCGCTGGAGCCCGACCTCGGGTGCGCGGTGAGCATCAAGCTCGAAACGGCGAACCCGGTCCGCAGCTTCAAGGGCCGCGGCACCGAGGTGGTCGCGAGCCTGCTCGCTGACAAGGGCCCGCGAGCAGTGGTGTGCGCCAGCGCGGGCAACCTCGGCCAAGCCCTCGCGTGGTCCGGTCGCGGCCGGGGGCTCGACGTCACCGTCGTGGCGTCCCGCTTCGCGCCTGCGGCGAAGCTGGATCGCATCCGCGCGTTGGACGCCAGGTTGGAGCTGGTGGACGGCGACTTCGACATGGCTCGCGAGCGGGCGGCGGCCATGGCACGGCACGACGGCATCCGGCTGGTCGAAGACAGCCTGGACATCGAGACCTGCGAGGGCGCGGCGACCATCGGCCTGGAACTGGTGGACACCGGGCGGTCGTTCGACGCCGTCCTGATCGCTCTGGGCGGCGGGGCGCTGGCCACCGGGGTGGGTCATGTGGTGAAGGCCTTGGCGCCCGACGTCGAGGTGATCTGCGTCCAGCCGCTGGGCGCGCCGGCGATGACGCACTCGTGGCGCCAACGGCGCGTCGTCACCACCGACTCGACCGACACCATCGCTGACGGCGTCGCCGGACGGTGTCCCATCCCGGCCGTCCTGGACGACCTCCTCCTGGTCGCCGACGACGCCGTCCTGGTCCAGGAGTCATCGATCATCGCCGGGATGCGGATGCTCCTCCACCACGCCGGCCTCGTCGTCGAACCGTCGGCCGCGCTCGGCATCGCGGCGATCCTCGAGGACCGTGACCGCTTCGCCGGCCGGCACGTGGTCACCATCGTGTGCGGCAGCAACGTCGACGTCGGCGCCTACCACCGCTGGCTCGGCACGGCTCCCGCCTGACGTGCCGGCTCGCGCGTCGCTGACGGGCGGGGCTGACCTCGGCAGACCCCTCCGGGCCGCATTCTTCTCACAACAGGCCTGACCGTAAAGTGAGGACGATTGCACCAGTGAGGTAGGGAGCACATGTTGCACGAGAAACTGTCGTCGATCTACGACAACGTCCTGCGCCGCAACCCTGGGGAGATCGAGTTCCACCAGGCGGTGCGCGAGGTGCTCGAGAGCATCGGCCCGGTTCTCGGCAAGCATCCCGAATACGCCGAATCGAAGATCATCGAGCGCATCTGCGAACCCGAGCGGCAGATCATCTTCCGGGTGCCCTGGCTGGACGACCGCGGCGAGGTGCAGATCAACCGTGGCTTCCGGGTGGAGTTCAACAGCGCGTTGGGCCCGTACAAGGGTGGGTTGCGCTTCCATCCGTCGGTCTACCTGGGCATCGTCAAGTTCCTGGGGTTCGAGCAGATCTTCAAGAACGGGCTGACGGGCTTGCCGATCGGCGGCGGCAAGGGCGGGTCGGACTTCGACCCCAAGGGCCGTTCCGACCGCGAGGTGATGGCCTTCTGCCAGAGCTTCATGACGGAGCTCTACCGGCACATCGGCGAGTACACCGACGTGCCGGCCGGTGACATCGGTGTCGGCGGCCGGGAGATCGGCTACCTGTTCGGCCAGTACAAGCGCATCACCAACCGCTACGAGTCCGGCGTGATCACCGGCAAGGGCCTCGTGTACGGCGGCGCCCAGGTACGCACCGAGGCCACCGGTTACGGGTGCACGTTCTTCGTCGAGGAGATGCTGAAGGCGCGCGGAACGTCGTTCGACGGCAAGCGGGTCGTGGTGTCCGGCTCCGGCAACGTCGCGATCTACACCATCGAGAAGATCGAGCAGCTCGGCGGCCTGGTCGTGGCCTGCTCCGACTCCTCCGGCTACGTGCTCGACGACAAGGGCATCGACGTGGCGCTGCTCAAGCAGATCAAGCAGGTCGAGCGCGGCCGGCTGGAGACGTACGCGGCCCGCCGCGGCGAGCACGTCACCTTCGTGCCCGGCCGCAGCGTGTGGGAGGTGGCGTGCGAGGTGGCGATGCCGTCCGCGACGCAGAACGAGATCACCGCCCGCGACGCCGCGTTCCTGGTGGACAACGGCTGCATCGCGGTCGGCGAGGGCGCGAACATGCCGACCATGCCGGAGGCCATCAAGGTGTTCCTGGAGGCCGGTGTCGCCTTCGGGCCGGGCAAGGCGGCCAACGCGGGCGGCGTGGCGACCAGCGCCCTGGAGATGCAGCAGAACGCCAGCCGCGACTCGTGGTCGTTCGAGTTCTCCGAGCGCCGGCTGCGGGAGATCATGCAGGACATCCACGCCCGCTGCCTGCAGACCGCCGAGGAGTACGGCCTGCCCGGCAACTACGTGGCCGGCGCCAACATCGACGGCTTCCGCCGGGTCGCCGACGCCATGCTGGCGCTGGGCCTGATCTGAGCGGTGCCGGCTCTGACGAAGGCCACGGCGGGACCCGCCGCAGGACGATCACTGACTGATCCCGTTCCGCGACGTGGCGCCCGCCGGCCGGCGGCGGAGCCGGTGGACGCCCCGTGCGCAGGTCAGGGCTGGAAGGCGGCCGCGTGCTCGCGCGCCCAGGTGGCGAACGTCCGGCCGGGTCGCCCGATCAGGCGCTCCAGGTCCCTGGTGATCTCGGTCGGGACGCCGTCGTTCGACTGCTGCCAGTCCAGCAGCGCGTCGGCGACGGGCCCGGACACGTAGTCGGCCATCTCCGTCTTCCACTCCTCGCGGGTGACCTTCCGGATGGCGATGTCCCGGCCGATCACCCGGCTGAGAACGTCGATCTGCGCCGCGCACGTGATCGACTCCGGGCCGGTCAGGGTGTAGACCCGGCCGCCCAGAGCGGGATCGGTGAGGACGGTGGCCGCCGCCTCGGCGAGGTCGGTCTCGTGGAGGGGATCGTTGTACGACCCCGGGTACGGCAGGCTCACCGGGGCGCCGGCCTTGATGGGCCAGGCCCAGGCGAGGGCGTTACCGGCGAAAGCACCGGGACGGAGCAGCGTGCTGCGGACGGGGGCGACGGTCAGGGCGTGTTCGACGTCCAGGTGGGTTTTGGCCAGCGGGTTGGTCTCAGCGTCCGAAGCGAGCACGGCGGAGGACGAGAGCAGCACGATGTGCTCCACTCCGGCGGTGATGGCCTCCTTCACGAAGGCGTCGACGTACGACGGCTCGGCGTACAGGAAGACCGAGCTGACGCCGGCCAGGGCGGCCGGGAAGGTGGCCGGGTCGGTGAGGTCGCAGGTGGCGATCGACGGGTCGCTCGGACGGCTCGACGCGGGGCGGACCGGCAGGCCGCGCTGTCGCAGGAGGTCGATGAGCGCGGTGGCCACGGCGCCACGAGCGCCGGTGACGAGGATGGTCATGTCGGGACATGCCTTTCTGATGATGGGGACCGGGCCATGAGGGCCTCGGAAGATGAGAGGTCCGCTCCGCTCCCCGCCACACGCAAGGCCGGCGAAAGGAGTCTGGCCACGGCGAGGAACGCCGCTCCGCCGAGCACGATGTCGGTCAGAGGAACGTCGCCCGGCCGAGCACGTCCCCTCCCGGGTGCGGCGGAGGGTAGGGTGTGAGCGTGACACACAAGGTGCGTCACGCAAAAGTTGTGTGACGCAAACAATGTGAGGCATGGGACGGTCGGGTGTCAAATCGAGCCGAATCACTGAAGCGGATCATGGACGAGAGCCAACGGCACTACGCGGCGTACGTGCTGTTCAATCAGGCGTTGGCCGACCACCTGCGGATCCACTCCACCGACCTGCAGTGCGTGGCGCTGCTCGACCTGGAGTCCGGGCCGGTCAGCACCGGCGAGATCGCGCGGCTCACCGGCCTGACTCCCGGCTCCGCCACACGTCTGGTGGATCGGCTGGAGAAGGCGGGCCTGGTGGAACGACGCCCGGACCCCGCCGATCGCAGGCGCGCGCTCGTCGCCCTGGCGCCCTCGGCGCGGGAAAGGATCAGTGCGGCCTGGGAGCAGCCGGGCCGGGCGTTCACCGAGGTGCTGGACAGGTACGAGGACGCCGAACTGGACGTCATCGCCGACTACCTGCACCGAGCCGCCGAAGTGGGCCGCGCCCAGGCCGATCGCCTCAGCACGGAGAACTGAGGAACGCCGTCCGGCTCGCCGACAAGCGGAGCGATGCCGCTTCGGGCGGCGATCACCCGTAGAGCGAGCGGGCTCCCGGGCTCCCGCCCTTGAAGCGCCGGCCCGCGGCGATCTCCTCGCCGACCACCCACCAGACCGTCTCGTCGTCCTGGAAGGGGAGCGGGTCGACACTGCTCGTCTCCAGACGGATACGCTCCACCTCACGCTCCAGACGCTCGAACCCGGCTTCCTCGTCGCCGCCGCTGAAGGTGAACTCGTCGAGCAGGCGCTGGAACCGGAGGGTGACCTGGACGAGGGAGGAGACGTCCGCATGGAGTTCCTGCACGGTCTCCGCGTCGGCGTCGAAGGCGTGCACCCTGCCGGAACCGGGGTCGAGGGCGAGGTGGGCGTTGAGCAGCCAGCCGATGACGGGCCACTCGCCCGCGTCCGTCGAGACCCCCTCGAAGTCCTCGGGGTCGATGACGTCCTCGACGAGGGGCAGCCGGCCGGTGTCCTCGTCGGGCTCACGCAACTGGAGCGTCCCGGTGGGGACGCCGACGGTCTGCAGGAGCCGTGCGCCCCCGGTGTCCCCGGTGGAGGGCGCGAAGGCGGTGGCGGGCAGGGTCGCGATCCGGTCCTCGCCGAAGATGTCGGCGAGTCCGCTGCGGGTCACGTCGAAAAGCACTGCCGGAACTCCGAACTCCACGGCGGCACGGACGCCGCGGGACTCTCAGTGGGTGGAAGCGGACACAACAGCGTCGCGAACGGAGGCGCTTCCGACCGCTCACCCGCCCTCTTGCGAACGAACGCGACATCGATCATGTGGCCATGTGCCGACCGGCGGGAACGCCCAGACGGTGTGCCAGGAGCCAGGACCCGGCGATCCGCTCATGAGCTGGACCCCTGGATCGGCAGGCAGTGACCTGGCAGTGCGACTTCGTCGCGCCGTCGGCTACGGCGCGAGACGGGCGCGGGCGGTCACCCGGTCCACGCCGAGCTCGGCCAGCACGTCAGACGCGGGATCGGTGCGGTCACCGTCCAGGAGCCCGGCCAGCAGGTGGACCGCGGTGACCCGGCGCGCGGGGTCGCGCCTGGCCACGGCGACGGCCCGGGACAGGGCCGCCTTCGCGCCGGAGGTGAAGGGCGTCCGTTTCGACGGTGCAGAGATCGTCGCCCGCTCGACGCCACGCGCGTCCACGCCGATCGCGGCAAGGGCGGCGTCATCCAGGACAGCGAGCGCCGACCGCGCCGATGCGACGTCCACCCCGAGTGCCTGTGCCGCCTCTGCATCATGGAGCACGCCGAGGAGTAGATGCTCCGTGCCGACGCGCCGGTCACCGCGCCGCCGCGCCTCCGCCGGTGCGTGCGCCACCACCGCAGCGCGGGCACCCGCCGTGAACCGTTCGAACATCGCAACTCACTTCCCGTGTTTGGCGTGGGCGGACTGGCGCGAGACGCCGAGGGCGTCGCCGATCTGTTCCCAGGACCAGCCTTCGGCTCGAGCGCGGGCTACTGCGGCGGCCTCGACCTGCTCCGCGAGCCGGTGCAGGGCACCGACGGCGCGCAGCCCCACCGCCGGGTCGTGCGACCGCAGCCGGGCGACCAGTTCGGATTCCTCCATGCCTGTCAGTTTGGATTGACAGCCGCCACTTGTCAATCCAAACTGACAGGCCTCACCTGCTCAAGGAGGGCTCCATGTCCAAGATCGCGTTCATCTGTGGCATCGCCGCCGGCCCGCTGTTCGTTCTCAGCTTCCTGATCCAGGGGGCCGTCCGGAACGGGTACGATCCGCTGCGCCACCCCGTGAGTTCCCTCGCCCTCGGCGACCACGGCTGGGTGCAGAGCGCCACCTTCCTCGTCGCCGGCGTGTTGACCACCGTCTTCGCCGCCGGGCTCCGACGGAATCTGCGCCCAGGGCCCGGCACACCATGGGGCCCGTCGCTCGTGGGCATGTGGGCGCTCGGCCTCGTCGGCGCCGGCCTGTTCACCGCGGACCCGGTGAGCGGGTACCCCGCCGGCAGCCCCGATCTGCTGCCTGCCTACGGCAGCGCCCAGGCGGCTCTGCACGACGCCGCGTCGCTGGTCGCCTTCGTCGCGATCCTGGGGGCCTGTGTCGTGTTCGCCCGCCGGTTCGCCGCCGACAACCGGCGGGGCTGGGCGCTGTACTCGACCGCGACCGCCGTCGTCGTCCTCGTCACCCTCGGACTCTCGAACGCGGCCTTCGCCCAATCGCCGAACCTCGTGGCCCTCGGCGGCCTGTTCCAGCGCATCATGATCGTTGCAGCCTGGGCATGGCTGACGCTGCTCGCCCGGGACATCCATGGCCACAGCGAGCGATCAGAGCTCCGTTAGCCGATCGCGCATCGCACACCGGGCTGGACGACCCGGAGATAAGGAAGCCGCGACGTACCGCCAGACTTCACCCATGCGCTGACCGAACGTGAAGCACGCAGGCCGACACCCGGCGTGCTTCACCATGAGAGCAATGTCAGCTCATCTCCTTGCGCGGGCCACAGCCTCGCTCCATGGCTTGACCCTCGGCGACGCCTTCGGTTCCCAGTTCTTCGTTCCACCCAATCGTCACGCCCTCTCTTCTCGCCTTCTTCCGCCCGCCCCGTGGCAGTGGACGGATGACACCGAAATGGCGTGCTCCATCTACCGCGTCCTGGCCGACCACGGCACCATCGACCAGGACGAACTCGCCACGAGTTTCGCCGCCCGTCATGACTTCGACCGCGGGTACGGCCCGGCGACGAACCGGATGCTCCGGCTGGTACGTCAAGGAGGCGACTGGCGGGCGCTTTCTGCGGCGCTTTTCGACGGCAAGGGCTCGTGGGGCAATGGCGCCGCGATGCGGGTGGCGCCACTCGGTGCCTGGTTCGCCGACGACCTGGCCGAAGCCGTCCATCAAGCCGCCCTGTCAGCGCAGGTCACCCACACTCATCCCGAAGCGGTGGCCGGCGCCATAGCCGTCGCGGTGGCCACAGCCGTAACCGTCAACGACCCCGACCTGCCCGCCGGGCATTTCCTCGACCGCGTCAGGGAGCACGTGCCCGCGAGCATGGTCCACGACGGCATCGCCGAGGCTCGGCAGCTCCTCACCATCAGCGACCCCACGCTGGCCGCCCGGATGCTCGGCAACGGGCGACAGGTCACCGCTCACGACACGGTCCCGTTCACCCTCTGGGTGGCAGCCCGTGAACGCCATGACTTCGAAGCGGCCATGTGGACCACGGCGGCGGCGGGCGGGGACGTCGACACCACGTGCGCCATCGTCGGCGGCATCATCGCAGGCTCCGAGAGCAATCACCTCCCACCCCCGTGGAGAGGAAGATGCGAGCCGCTACCGAGCTGGGCAGGCGCCCCACCACTCGACCATGTGAGAGCCACTTACTGATCAACTGCCTTGAGTGTCGGTGAGAGCGAGAGCCATGCCCGTGGGTCTGGGGCACGGCTCTCGCGACGCTGTGTGAGGGGTGAGCCGGAAGTTGCCAGAAACCTGCCGCGAGGGTCAGCCTCCAGCACCGCGGCAAGGGCAGGTGATCCGATAACGCTGCCGCGAGAACGGGGTTCGTGACGGACCTTGTGAGCCATCGCCGCATTTCAGAGGCACACCCGCGCTGTTCTGCCCACGGTGAACTCTGCCAGCGGTGAACACCGGCCCGACCCGGGTTCTACGATCACTACAGTCCCGTCTTATGACGACAGTGACAACCCGCACGGTCGAGTACCCGGCCGACGGCCTGACGATGATCGGGCACCTTGCGCTGCCTTCCGGCACCGGGCGCCGCCCCGCGGTGTTGCTCGGACCAGAGGGCCCAGGGCTCAGCGACGTCGAGCGCCGCCGAGCCGATGCGCTCGCCGAGCTGGGATACGTGGCGCTGGCCTTCGACCTCCACGGCGGGCGCTTGCTCACCGACCCCGAGGAGATGCTGGCCCGTTGCATGCCGCTGCTCGCCGACCCTGACCGGATGCGGGGCATCGGCCACGCGGCGCTCGACGTGCTGCGCGCCGAACCGCGGACCGACCCCGACCGGATCGCCGCCGTCGGCTACGGCACCGGGGGCGCCATCGGGCTGGAGCTCGGGCGCGACGGCGTCGACCTCCGCGCGATCGGGACAGTCAACGGGCTGATCACGGGCCGACCGGGCGAGGCGGCGCGCATTCGCTGCCCGGTGTGGGCCGGGGTCGGTTCGGAAGACCCGATCATGCCGCCCGCGCAACGGGACGCGTTCACCGCCGAGATGCAGGCCGCGGGCGTCGACTGGCGCCTCGTGGTCTACGGCGGCGCCTTGCACGCCTTTCACCACCCGCCGGTCGACCACGCCGTGGTCCCCGGCGTCGGCTACCACCCACGGCACGCGCAGCGAGCCTGGCGCGACATCGTCGACCTGCTCGCCGAGTGCCTGCCCCTGACGGATTGATCTGGTCCCGCCCGTCCAAGCTCGGCCACCCGCTGACCTGCGCCTACCGGTCATCACGGCAGGTTTCTGGCGTATTCCGGTCCCACCCTGTGAGTGTGGTCAGCTGGCTTGTTCGGCTCTGGCTCGGGTTCGGGCGTTCGGGCGATTTGCCCATCGGGTGACGCGCGAACCCGGCGGCGAGGGCTCGCCGGGTTGTGGGTACAGCGCGCGTCAGGCCGGCGCTGGGCTGGTCGGTGCCGCAGGGCGCCCGGGTGATGTCGCGGGGGATGCACCGCACCGGAGGGCCGCGCGGTTGCCCAGGCCGTCGTCGTCCAGACCCGCGCTCGTACCCTCCCGGAAGCGCACGGTGGAACCTTGCTCGACAACGCCGAGCCAGCCGTGCTCACGCGACCAGCGAACCCAGCACTTCACGATCGCTCTGCACAGGCCGGTCCGCTCACAGATGCCCGCCAGCACATGGCCCTCCAGTCGGCCGCCCAAGCGACCATCTGGGCGACGCAGAGCAGATTGCCGTACCCGTCATAGCGAAGGACCAGCACTTCGCTGAACTTGCCCTGGGGACTGCTGACCCGCACTCCCCTGCCCGACGAACCGGGTGCGGAACTCGGCCGCCAGCCGGTGGATCGTGCGGCCTTCAGGCAAGGCCTCTCCCATCGCCGCACTGTCCACTCCTCGGTTTATCCGGCGATGTTTATTTAGGAGTCCATAAATAGTCACCGCGAAGCCCTTGCAGCATCACTCCGATGCCGCAATGATCTCGAAGGGAGGGGTCACATGTGGGAAAACTTCCTTTGGAGCCTGTCGATAGTGGGCTTCACCCGTGTGCGACCCACCTCTCGATCCCCCAGTAGAAGGACTGCACATGCGCCGCTTGATCCCTCCCCTGGCCGCCGCCGTGGCCCTGACCGGACTGCTCTCCGCGACCACCACCAGCGCCACCGCCGACCCCGCGAACAAGCCGGTCCACCGGCTCGACTGCGACGGTACGGGCGGGCCGGGCAGCACCTGCACGGTGATCGCCACCGGCAAGGCGCGCCCCCATCGCGTCGAGGAGTTCGTCACCACGGTCAAGACCGGCGACCAGGTGTGGGCACGAGACACGATGTACACCCGTGACGGCCAGGTCCGCAGCCGTCCCTTCACCCTTCCCGCCGGGGAGGTGACGGTCGACGTCTCGCTGACCTCGCTGCCGGAGAAGCACGTGGGCACCCAGCTGCGGCTGATGGCGTTCAACCTGTTCGTCGGCGGCACGTTCGACCGCAAGGAGACGACCGGCGAGAACCTCGCCCACATGATCGACTACATCAACGAGGTCAACCCGGACATCTTCTTCGTGGTCGAGGGCTACGGCTCGGGCGAGAAGATCCTCGACGGGCTCAACGCGGGGCGGTCCGAGGGCGACCGGTTCACGGGTGTGCGGCTCACCCACCCGGAGGACAACAGCCACAACGGCGACAACCTGTGGTTGTACACCAAGCTGGAGGTCCAGAAGGTCTACCCGCGCTACGCCGACGCCGAGATCGACTCCTTCAACATCGGCGGCGCCCGCCTCGGCCTGCCCAACGGCCAGCACGTCCACGCCTTCAGCCTGTGGACCTGGCACGACGGCTGGGCCTACGGCGACACGCACAACGCGGCGGTGGAGAACACTCACGGCCTGCCGCGCTCCAAGACCGACGCGCAGATCCTCGAGGGCGACTACCTGCGCCGCATGGCCATGGGCAAGTCCATCCTGGAGAAGGCCATCCCGCAGTTCACCGAGAACGACGGCGCCCCCGTGCTCATGGGCGGCGACCTCAACGCCCAGTCACACCTGGACTGGAGCGAGCAGTTCGCCGACTCGCCCGGCCACGGCGGCCTGGTGCTGCCCTGGCCGTACACCAAGCAGTACACCGACCACGGCTTCATGGACACCTTCCGCTACGCCAACGCCGACGCGGGGCTGTACCCGGGCCGCACCTGGAGCCCCTTCCACGGCATGGGTGCCATCCCCGGCCGCATCGACTACGTCTTCGCCCGCGGCGAGGACGTGCGTGTCCTGGGCTCGCGCGCCGACATCCAGCGCCTGCCCCGCCACCAGCAGACGCCGCTCTACCCCCAGTACCCCTGGTACTCCGACCACGGCGCGGTCGTCACCGACATCCTGATCCGCGGCAAGGGCACCGGTCCCGACCGCGAGATCGTCGCGGAGGAGCCCGGCAAGGGACGCCACATCTGGCCGGCCGAGCCCGCGGGCCGCCGCATCCCGCCGGCCGAGCTGAAGGCCACGGCCAGCACGTTCAAGCCGGGCATCGGCGACCCGAAGCGGGCGGTCGACGGGAACCTGACCACCGACTTCCATTCCGACTACCCCGTGGTGCCGCCGCAGCCGCACACGATCACCGTCGACCTCGGCAGGGTCAGGGAACTGTCCGCAGTGCGGTTCCAGCCCAAGCTGCGCACCAACATGAACGGCACCATCCTCAAGGGCATGGTGCAGGTCAGCGACGACGGGGTGACGTTCAGGGACGTCAAGGCCGTCGAGTGGGCGCGCATGACGGCGCCCAACGACGTCAGCCTCGACGGGGTTTCGGCCCGCTACATCAGGCTGCGGTCCGACTACGGCATCGGCGGCGCCTCCGCCCTCGCCGAGATCCTCCCGTACGAGAAGGCCTGACGCGCGGGGCCCCGCCCCCCCCCCCCCCCCCCCCCGCGGGGGGGGGGGGGGGGGGGGGCCCGCGAGCGTGCCCTCGGGCGAGAAGAAGTGCTCGTCGACGTGGTCGAGCGCCAGGCAAGCGCCGCCCAGGGCGACGCACTCCTCGCCGAGCGCCGAGGGCCGGATGGACGGCACGCGCAGGCAGTGGGGTTCGAGGGCTCGCTGGAGAGCCGGCAGCAGGATGTCGGCCGAGCGGGAGAACCCGCCGCCCAGGATGACCAGCTCGGGATCCAGTGTGAGCACCATGGCAGCGGTGCCGAGCGCGAGCTGGCGGGCGTAGGCGTCGACGGCGGCCATGGCCTCCTGGTCTCCGGCGCGGGCGGCGCCGAAGACGAGCCGGGCGGCCTCCTCCGGCGGGGCGCCTTCTGCTGCGGGGCTGTCTTTCAGCAGGTCGGCCATGGTGCGCCATCCGGTGATCTCCATGAGGCCGACCTCGCCGGTGGCACCGCTGAATCCGTGGTGGAGGTGGCCGTTGAGGATGAGCGCGGCTCCGGGCCTGCGGCCGACGTGAAGGTAGACCAGGTCCTGCACGCCCTCGGCGACGCCGAGCCGCTGCTCGGCGAGGGCGGCGAGCTTGCTGTCGTTCTCGATCGTGATCGGGCAGGGCAGCCGCTGCCCGAGGTGGCCGGCGAGGTCGACACCCGGCCAGTCGGGAAGGTCCTCGACCCGGGTGACCAGCCCTTCCCTGTTGACGACGCCGGTGCTGCCGGCGGTCACGCCCCACACGTCGCCTGCGGTCAGCCCGGCGGCGACGAGGGCGGCGTCGACGGCCCGCCACACGGCCTCCAGCCGCTCGGCGCGCGGGGTGTGCCGGTCGACGGCGACCCTGCCGCTGGCGACGATGCGGCGCGCCAGGTCGGTGACCACGGCCAGGACCTTGTGGACTCCTATGTCGATGCCGAGCACGTGACCGGCGTCGGCGCGGAAGCGGTAACGCTTGGCGGGCCTGCCCATGGTGCCCGGCGCGGGCTCGACCTCGGCGATCCAGCCGCGCTGGTGGAGGTCAGTGACGACGTCACCCACGGAGGCCCGCGACAGCCCCGTCTGGGCGGACAGCTCGGTGAGCGTCAGTGGAGCCCGCGCGTCCCGCAGAGCGCGGATGCTGCTCAGGGAGTTCAGCTGACGCAGACGCTGAAGATCCCCACCACTGACCTGCACAGATTCGCTCCTCATCGTCAACGGTCTCCGAGACTTAATGAAATCATCCGGCAAAGCGGGGCTTGACTGCAAGGCGGGATCCATGACTATTTATGGAGTCCACAATAAAGGGGTCCGTGAATGACTGTGACTATAGCCGTCGCCGGGGCCGGAGCCCGCGGCCAGATCTACGCCAGGGCCGCCGTCGCCGACGGCAGGGCGCGGATCGTGGCCGTGGCCGACCCGGATCCGGCCAGGCGAACCGCGCTGGCCGCCGAGCACGGCCTGTCGGAGGAAGCCTGCTTCACGGGATGGGCCGAGCTGGCCGCCGTGCCGAAGCTGGCCGACGCAGTGATCATCGCCACCCAGGACCGGATGCACGCCGACCCGGCCGTGGCCTTCGCCGACCTGGGCTACGCCATCCTGCTGGAGAAGCCGCTGGCCCCCACCGAGCCGGAGGCCCGCCGCATCGTCGAGGCGGTCGGGCGCAACGGCGTCGTCTTCGCGGTCTGCCACGTGCTGCGCTACACCCCCTACACCAGGGCGTTCAAGGAGCTCCTGGGCAGCGGCAGGCTGGGATCGATCTCCAGTGTCCAGCACCTGGAGCCGGTGGGCTGGTGGCACATGGCCCACTCCTTCGTGCGGGGCTCCTGGCGCAACGCCGTGGAATCGGGGCCGATGCTGCTGACGAAATCGTGCCACGACATCGACTGGCTGCTCCACATCATCGGCGAGAAGCCGGTCGCGGTGTCGTCGTTCGGCTCGCTGACCCACTTCCGGCCGGAGAACCGCCCGGACGGCGCGGGCGCCCGGTGCGTGAGCTGCCCGGTCGAGCCGTCCTGCCCCTACTCCGCCACCCGCCTCTACCTGGGCTGCCTCGGCGACCCGGTGCGCGAGTTCTGGCCGCTCGGCGCGGTCACCTCGGACGCCAGCACGGCAGGCGTCATGCACGCGCTGGAGACCGGCCCCTACGGGCGCTGCGTCTACGACTGCGACAACGACGTCGTGGACCAGCAGGTCGTCACGCTGGAGTTCGCCCACGGCGCGACCGCGTCGTTCACGATGACGGCGTTCACGCCGCTGGAGCACCGCAAGACACGCGTGTTCGGCAGCCACGGCTTCGCCGAGGGCGACGGACAGCGGATCAGGGTCGTCGACTTCGTGACCGGGGCCGAGGAGATGATCGACACCGGGAGCGGTGCGGGCGCGTCGTTGTCCGACGGGCACGGCGGCGGCGACGCGGGCCTCGTCAGGGCGTTCGTCGAGGCCGTCGCCGCGGGTGACCAGGCGCCGCTCGGCGCCGGACCGGACGAAGCCCTGGCCGGGCACCTCGTCGTGTGGGCGGCCGAGCGCGCCCGCGAGAGCCGTACGGTGCAGGCCCTGTGACCGCGACCCCGGCGACCCCGGTGACCGCGATCCCGGCTCCCTCCTCCTGCGTCACCGGAGAAGGACGCTTCACCTTCACCTCCACGACCCGGCTGACCGCCGACCCGGCGCTGGCCAGAGCGGCGGAATGGACCCGCCAGGTCCTCACCCCCGCCACCGGCCTCCGGCTGCCCGAGGGGCCGGGCGGCGTCGAGTTTCGCCTCGTCGAGGGCCTGGCTCCCGAGGAGTACCGGCTCACCGCCACGACCCGGTCCGTCCTCATCGAGGCCTCGGCCCCGCCCGGCGCCTTCTACGGCGCGCAGACGCTGCGCCAGCTGCTCGACCCGGCCGCCTACCGCGCCGCCCGCACCGGCGAGCGCGCCTGGAGCATCCCCGAGGTCACGATCCGCGACGCCCCCCGGTACGGTTGGCGCGGCTGCCTCATCGACGTGGCCAGGCACTTCCTGCCCAAGCCCGACCTGCTGCGCTACATCGACCTGCTGGCCGCCCACAAGCTCAACGTCCTGCACCTGCACCTGACCGACGACCAGGGCTGGCGGCTGGAGATCAGGAAGTACCCGAAGCTCACCGAGGTCGGGGCCTGGCGGCGCGAGTCGCCGCTGGGCGCCCGGCGCCACCGCCTGTTCGACGGCCGTCCGCACGGCGGCTACTACACCCAGGACGACATCAGGGAGGTCGTCTCCTACGCCGCCGACCGCTTCGTCACGATCGTCCCGGAGATCGACCTGCCCGGCCACACGCAGGCCGCCATCGCCGCCTACCCGCAGCTCGGCAACCTCGCCACCCCTCTGGAGGTGCGCACCGAGTGGGGCGTCGGCGAGAACGTGCTCAACGTCTCCGACGAGACCATCGCCTTCTTCACCGACGTGCTCGACGAGGTCCTCGAACTCTTCCCGGGACGGTACGTCTGCGTCGGCGGCGATGAGACGCCCAAGACCCAGTGGAACGAGAGCGTCCCCGCCAAGGAACGTATCCGCGAGCTGGGCCTGCGCGACGCCGACGAGCTGCAGTCGTGGCTCATGCGACACTTCACCGACTACCTGCTGGCCCGCGGGCGTAAGCCGCTCGGCTGGGACGAGCTCCTGGAGGGCGGCCTGCCGCCGGGCGTCACCGTCGGCGCCTGGCGCGGCCACACGTGCACGGCCACGGCCGCACGGGCAGGCCACGACGTGGTCGTCTCCCCGTTCGCCGAGACCTACCTCGACTTCCGCCAGGCGGAGGGCGACCAGGAGCCGGTGCCGATCGGCAGCGTGACCTCCCTGGAAGCCGTCCACTCCTTCGACCCGGTCCCGCCCGGCCTCGCCGAGCGCGACCGCATCCTCGGCGCGCAGGCGGCGCTGTGGACCGAACACATCGACTCGCCCAGGCTGCTCGACTACATGGCCTTCCCGCGCCTGGCGGCCTTCGCCGAGGCCATGTGGAGCGACGAGCGCGACTTCGACGACTTCCTCGTACGGCTCGCCGTACACGAGAAGCGGCTCGACGCGCTGAGCGTGGAGTATCGCCCGGCCACTGGCCCGCACCCCTGGCAGCGACGTCCCGACGCCCCCGGTCACCCCCGGACCAGGGCCGAGATCGACCGCGAGCTGGCCATCTGGACCTCCAACCTCCACCCCTGACCCCCCAACCTGGAGCCAACCATGCGTTTTCGCCTCCCCCTCGCCCTCCTCGCCGGATCAGCGGTCCTGATCGCGGGCTGCGGCTCGTCCGGAGAAACGGCCGCCTCGGGCAAGGCTACGATCAGCTACGCCATCTGGGACAAGAACGACCAGGCGAGCGCCGAGAAGATCATCGCCGCCTTCCAGCAGGCCAACCCGAACGTCACGGTCAAGCTCGAGATCACCCCGTGGGACCAGTACTGGACCAAGCTCCAGACGGCCGCGTCGGGCGGCTCCGCGCCGGACGTGTTCTGGATGAACAGCCTCAACGTCCGCATGTACGCCAAGGGCGGGATCATCGCCCCGGTCGACGAGTCGAAGGCCCAGGGCCTGCCCGCGGCGGTCGTCGACGGCTACCGTTACGACGGCAAGCTGTACGGCCTGCCGCACACCGTGAGCATCCCCGCGCTCTGGTACGACAAGAAGCTCTTCGACGCCGCCGGGGTGGCCTACCCGACCGCCGACTGGACCTGGGACGACGTCAAGGCCGCCGCCAAGAAGCTGACCGACCCGTCCAAGGAGCAGTTCGGCATCCTCGCCCACATGTGGGACCAGGGCGCCTTCTACCCCACGATGATCCAGGCGGGCGGCAACGTGCTGTCGGCCGACGGCAAGAAGAGCGGCTTCGACGACCCCGCCTCGATC
This sequence comes from Nonomuraea indica, assembly GCF_002850745.1. Classification (GTDB taxonomy): domain Bacteria; phylum Actinomycetota; class Actinomycetes; order Streptosporangiales; family Streptosporangiaceae; genus Nonomuraea; species Nonomuraea indica. The sequence continues at coordinate 280,746 of NZ_KZ559471.1, read as the reverse complement.
CAGGGCCTGGAGTTCTGGACCTCCATGATCGAGGAGAAGGTCGCCCCCATCGCCGAGGTCTACGCCGACACCGACGTCATCACGCTTTTCCAGTCGGGCAAGTACGGCATGTTCTACGGCGGCGCCTGGCTGGCCGCCACGTTCTGGGCCAACCCCGAGGTGCGCGACCGGATCGATGTCGCGCCGCTGCCCAAGGGACCGGCCAAGGAGGCCGTCATCCTGCTGGGCCTGGCCAACGCCGTCTCGGCCAAGAGCGAGCACCCGAAGGAGTCGGCGGCCTTCGCCGAGTTCGTCGCCTCCGAGCCGGCCCAGAAGATCCTCGCCGACGCGGGCGGCGGCGCACTCTCGCTGCGCGACGGCACACAGGAGGGCTGGTACAAGGCCTTCCCGTCGTTCCACCTGAAGGAGACCTACGACGCGTCGATGCCGCACGGCGTGCCGTACCCGGTGTCGCTGAACACCGCGCAGTGGCAGGACGTGCAGAACAAGCTGCTCGCCGAAGCCTGGGCGGGCAAGCGGCCGGTAGCCGAGGCCGCCAAGGAGATCGCCACGCAGATGAACGAGATCCTGGCCAAGGAGTAATTGATGCACACCAGGCGCGAGTGGGCGTGGGGGTACCTCCTCATCGCCCCGATGGCGCTGGGGCTGGCCGTCTTCTACCTGTGGCCCATCGTCCAGACCCTGTTTCTCAGCTTCACCGAGTCGGGCGTCTTCGGCGGTTACACCTGGGTGGGGACGGCCAACTTCACCGACCTGTCCGTCGACGAGGAGATGTACGGCGCGCTCGGCAACACTCTGCTCTACGCGGTGCTGGTGCTGGCGGGCGTGCCGCTGTCGATCGTCGTCGCGGCGCTGCTCAACGTCCCCGGGCTGCGCGGGCTGAGCCTGTACCGGACGCTCTACTTCCTGCCCGTGGTCACCATGCCCGCCGCAGTGGGCCTGACCTGGAGCTACCTGTTCAACGGCGACTTCGGCGTGATCAACCACCTGCTCGGCTACCTCGGCATCGACGGGCCGTACTGGCTCGGCGACCCCGACTTCGCGATCTACGCCATCGCGGTCGTCGGGATCTGGAGCTCGATCGGCTACAACGCCGTGTTGTTCCTGGCCGGGCTGCAGGGCATCCCGCGTCACTACTACGAGGCCGCCGAGATCGACGGAGCCGGGCGGCTGCGGCAGTTCCTCCGCATCACGCTGCCGCTGCTCACGCCCACGACCTTCTTCGTCCTGGTCATCACGATGATCAACGCGTTGCAGGTCTTCGACCTCGTCTACCTCATGGTCGACCCGAAGAGTCCATCCCTGGAAGGCAGCCGCACGATCGTCTACCTCTTCTACGAGAAGGGCTTCGTACAGAACCAGCGCGGCCTGGCCGCGGCGATCGCCGTCGTCCTGCTCGGGATCATCCTGGCGCTGACCGCGATCCAGTTCAGGCTCCAGAAGAAGTGGGTGCACTATGAGTAAGCCTCGGACCTGGCCCGCGCACGTCTTCCTGGCGGCGGGCGCCCTGGTCATGCTGGCGCCGTTCGCCTGGCAGCTCATCGTCGCCCTGCAGACGCTGACCGACTCGCTGCGCGTACCTCCGAAGTTCACGCCCTCCTGGCAGTGGTCGAACTTCGTCGACGTGTTCCGGTCGGTGCCGCTGGCCAGGCAGTTCGTCAACACGGCCGTGGTCACCGCCGCCGTGACGGCCGGGCAGCTGCTGCTGTGCTCGCTGGCGGCCTTCGCCTTCGCCCGGCTGCGCTTCCCCTTGCGCGGCATCCTGTTCATGGCCTTCCTGGCCGTGCTGATGGTGCCCGGCGAGCTGTTCCTCATCCCGCGCTACGAGATCATGCAGGGGCTCGGCTGGCTGAACACCCTGCAGGCGCTGATCGCGCCGGGTGTCTTCGGCGCCTTCGGCACGTTCATGCTGCGGCAGTTCTTCCTGTCGCTGCCCAAGGAGCTGGACGAGGCGGCGGCCATCGACGGGGCCAACCCGCTGCAGATCTACTGGCACATCCTGCTGCCGCTGGTCAGGCCGGGCCTGCTGGCGCTGGGCATGTTGACGGTCATGTGGTCGTGGAGCAGCCTGCTTTGGCCGCTGGTGGTCAACACCGACCCCGAGATGATGACGCTCTCGGCGGGGCTCGCCTCGCTGCGCGGGCAGTTCCTGACGAACTACCCGATCCTGTTCGCGGGGTCGGTCGTGGCGTCGCTGCCGGTGATCGTGCTCTTCGTGGTCATGCAGCGCCAGCTGATCGCGGGGATCGCGTTCACGGGGTCGAAGGGATGACCTCGGCCGGCGCCGCCTGCATGACGCCCAGATGCCCGACCCAGAGCGCAGGCTCGGCACGCTGCGGCCGCACGACGCCCGCCACCCTCGCCTACAGCCTGTCGCAGACCTCCGGCCACAACCGGGCCGAGCTCGAGCGGCGCCTGGGCCATGCCAACGACCGCTACCTGCGCCTGTACACCAACCCGCCCGACGACATCGCAGCCGGCTACATCGAGGGCCTGTGACCCAGCGCTGATTCAGTGGCTCGCGGCCCTGGAGGACGCCGCCTGACCTACGACGTTCGCGTCTACAGGACCGAGGCCTACAAGGGCAAGAAGGCCAGCACGTACTACGTCCGCTGGAAGGTGGGGAAGCAGCCGTGGCGTAAGCCGTTCCGCAACGCGGCGCAGGCCGCCACCCGCCGGGGCGAGATCCAGGCCGCCGCACGGAAGGGAGAGGCGTTCAGTCTGCTCACCGGTGAGCCGGTCTCCTGGAACCGCACGGAGCGCCCGGACATGACCTGGTACGGCTTCGCCTGCAAGTTCGTGGACATGAAGGGGAAGAGCGCGTCGGCGAAGTACCGCCAGGACATCGCCCGCGCGCTCACGGCCGCGACTCCCGCCATGCTCTCGGGCGGGCGGGGCAAGCCGGCTGACCTCGCGCTCCGCACGGCGATGCGCCGCTGGGGCTTCAACACCAAGCAGCGTGATGAGGCGTCCGGGGAGGTGGCCGACGCGCTTCGCTGGCTGTCGGCGAACACCCGGCCCGTGTCCGCGCCGGCCGATGATGCCGTTCTGGTACGAACCCTGCTGGACACGGCTACGTGCCGACTCGACGGCAAGCGGGCAGCCACCAGCACCGTTCTCCGGAACAAGACCATCCTGCAGAACGCTCTCGACTACGCCGTCGAGCTGAAGCTCCTTCCGGTGAATCCGCTCAAGGGCATCAAGTGGAAGGCGCCCAAGACCAGCCACGAAGTGGACCGTCGCAGCGTGGTCAACCACGTCCAGGCTCGCGCCCTGCTGGCCGCCGTAGAGGCTCAGGAACCGAGCGGCAAGCGTCTGGTGGCGTTCTTCGCCCTCATGTACTACGCGGGGCTGCGTCCGGAGGAGGTCGTCAACCTGCGTGACCACAACGTCACCCTCCCGCCCTTGGTGCTGAACGAGGAGACCGGCGAGTGGGAGGAGTCCGGGGAGTGGGGAGATCTGCGCTTCGCCAAGGCGGCCCCGTTCGCCGGGCGGGAGTGGACCGACGACGAGACACTCCGCGAGGAGCGCGCTCTGAAGCACCGGGCGGATGGGCACACCCGGCCCGTGCCGATTCCGCCCGTCCTGGTCCGGATTCTCAGGGCGCACCTGGCCGCACCGTACGGCAAGGCCGCCGACGGCCGGCTGTTCTCCGGCGTGCGCGGAGGAGAACTGCCCAGCATCACCTACCGGCGCGCCTGGGCCAAGGCCCGGCAGGACGCCCTCACCCCAACGAAGGTCGCCTCCCCACTGGCCAGGAGGGTCTACGACCTCCGCCATGCCTGCGTCTCGACGTGGCTCAACGCGGGGGTACCGCCCACACAGGTAGCCGAGTGGGCCGGCCACAGCGTGGAAGTCCTGCTCAGGATCTACGCCAAGTGCATCGTCGGCCAGGACGAAGCCGCCAAGCGCCGGATCGCCGACGCGCTCAAGGAGGACGCCGAGTGATCGGGAACCGCCCCGAGAACTTGCGCACGTATTTGGCACAGCCAACCGCAGTCACCCGCCGCTGACCGCACACCACCGCACACACCAAGAGAGCCCCGGACCCGCGTTCCCGCTGGTCAGGGGCTCTTTTGTGCTGCTCACAGAACGCGCGCCCTGCAGGATTCGAAGCTGCGACCGTCGGATTAGAAGTGGAGTGTGGCTGGTGAGTCGGCTGGCGGCGTGACCTGCCATCTTCCATGGTGTCGAGCAAGCCAGGCTGAGACCATTCCGTGCATGTTCCGGATCTTCCGGGGATGCCATCCCCCATCACCAGTAGGGGTCCCAGATGGCCGACTGTTCCAACGAGAGCGGTCTCGGGCGTAGTGAGCTATACACCGCTGACCCGCTCGGCAAGGTGTGAGTGAGCGTTTCAGTTGACGGGAATCGTCCACTGAAACGCTCAATCACCGCAATTGATCTTTACAGGCGCCGTTAACCGGCTTCGAGAACGAAGAACAGGAAGCACAGGAACCTCGGGCCGGTGATCTCGCGGAACTCCTCGGGAAACACCTCGCGGGCTTCCGGCACAAACGGCGGTTCGCTGATGACGCTGATGCGAAAGCCAGCCGCGGTGAAGGCCTCGGTCATCGCGTGCAGCGGCCGGTCCCAGAAGCTCATCTGGCCGGTCTGCCCGCCCATGGTCCATTCTTCGGTCCGGTTGCGGGTCTCGAAGTACTTGGGCTTTTCCCCGGCCATGCGCAGCATGAGGGTGCTCATGAATGGATGATCGACCGAGAGGAGGAGTCTGCCACCAGGCCTCAGCACGCGTCGCAGCTCGGCCAGCGTCGGTCCCCAGTCCTCCAGGTAGTGCAGCACCAGGGACGCGATGACGTCGTCAAACGCCTCGTCGAGAAAGGGCAGTGGACCGGCCAGGTCAACGACCCGCAGATCCGCGTCGGCGCCCAACCGCCGTCGGGCCATCTCCAGCATCCCGGCGCTCGCGTCGATGCCGGTCACGATGGCACCTCGATCGCGCAGCGCGGAGAACAGGGGACCCGAGCCGCAGCCGGCGTCGAGGATACGCCTTCCGGTCACGTCCCCGGCGAGCTCCAGCATCGCGGGCCGTTCGTAGTACGCGTTCAGGAGGCTGGTCTCGTTCTCGGCCGTGTACCCCTCGGCGATCCTGTCGTAGTCGTTGAATCGCGACGAAGATGCGGGCTCAACATGTTTCTCGGGCATAGCAGACATGCGGGCCATTGTGGCCCATCGATCACGGGCAGCGCAGGCGTACGGCCTGGTTGCCGTGATTGAGCGCTTCGATCGGCGAAATCGCCACGCTGTTTAGTAACGGTCTGCTTACGTTGGACTGAAGTCGATCACCCTCCTAACGGGCGCGCAACATGGCACGACGCCAGACCCACCGCCCAAACCGCATTAGCAGCTCGGATCTCGGCCGTCCGGATCAGTTCAACCTGGACCACCTGGCCATGCTGGTTCTACTGGAACGGCGCTGTACGAGGCTGGATTGCAACCAGAGCTGCAACTAGAGCTGCCCTCGGCCGGGGGTCATCCGTGTGGACGCAGCCCTCCAACGTCTGGCCCTTCCTGCTCCAGCTGAACCCAGCCGGGCCGATGTGCGGACTGTTGCACGCCGCTACGCCGGGAACCGTGGCGACGAGCAATCCCATCATGGTTATGCGAGCCGCCGGTCACCAGCACATCCAGCAGTAGAGCAATTGATCGCTTTCTCTCGCTCGACGAGCCAAACCGACAAGGTCCTTGATGAGCGACAGCATGTAACCGTCGTCATCGTCGGTGAAGTGTGAGAACTCCTCGATGGCCGCCCATTGTTCGGCCAGTGCCGGCAAGCGTGCGTCGTCCACATCGGCAAGCACGTCGCGTACCTTCACCGACAGCTCCGCGATTCCCGGCCCATCCACGTATGGAGAGTCCTCCGGCAGGGCATCCCACTCCTCGTCGCTTCGCGGGGCCCCCTCCGGGGGCGGGTACAGATCCTCGGTCTCGACCAGGTCCACGGACCAGCCCACTTCGCACGCGAAGGCCACGAGTTTGCCCAGGACCACCATAGGGTCGATCCATTTGGTCTCCACCACGTCGAACACCGGGACCCCACGAGAGGCGTCGGCGATCACACGCGAATGCTCTGGATGGACGGTCGCCGCGACGCGGTCCGGGGCACGGTAGTACTCATAGAAAACACCCACGAAAGCGCTCCTGTGCTGGTCTTGCACCATGGTCAACTCTTCGATGGACGGACACGGTAGAGCACGCGACCGACATTTCCGCGCAAGCGAAGCTGCCTGCCTAAAGGGGCGGGGCCGTTGGGCGACAGTCGGAAGGCTGTAAAACCGTCGGATCAGCCTACGCAAGTTCCAACCTTGCACCTGCCACACCTGGCACGACGATCATGCGCTGGTCCTGTGATTGCCCTTTCAAGTCATGCAGGCGTCCGCCAACCCTTGAACCGCTACCGTATCCACGTGGTCGTCGAGCAGCAGGTCTACTTCATGATCCAGTCCGATGAACTGGATCCTGGGCAGATCGCCCAATACGTAGGTGTCGAGCCGACTCGGTCTGAGGCGAAGGAGTCACGACGCGGCGGGAAGAGTGGGCGCCTGATACCGCCACGACACGAATGGATGCTCGACTCCGGTCTTGCGGGGACCACCTCACTAAATGAGCAGGTGGAAGCTGTGATGAATCAGTTAGCCGGCGCCTGGGATCGAATCGGAGAGCTGACCGCTGGTGGCGCAGCGGCCACGTTGGTCATGCTTCGGTCGTTCGAACCGGGAGAGCACTCCAGCCTGCGAGGGCTCGTTCTCGACGAAGAAGCCATCAGTATTCTTCACAGAGCTGGCGCCGATCTGTGGATCGACGAGTACGACTTATCGTAGGGCTGGCAATGAGGACGCTCGCACGGTAACGGAGGGCTCGGAGTGCACGAACTGAGCGCTGAGCCTGATCGCCGTCTACCGTTTATAAGGTGATCAGCCACGTTGCCCGGTGGGCCGGGGCTGAGGGACGAAGCCCTGGACCTTCGATCGCCCCCAGCCACGTACAGCGGCCAGCCACGCTATGGCGATCGTGGGGGCGCATCTGTGCGGCGGCGTGGCAACCTTGGTCGGAGCGTTCGGTCCCTACGGCGCGGCTGGCTTGCGGTACCCGGCCCGGTGTCCCGCCGCCGTCCGGGACCGGCCCCCAGGGCCGCACGCCCGGACGGCGGGCGGGCGGAGGGCCGGGGGTACGGCGGCGCGCCGCGCCGCCGCCTTGATACCTAACAGATCAATTCGGCAAGTTCTCCAGTGCCGCAGCCCAGGGGTAGCTGTCGATGCGTTCCGCTCCGGAGCTTGGCGGGTGCGGCTCGAACTGGCCTGGGCCGAGCAGGACGCGGACGCCTTCGGCGCGGAGTTGGTCGACGCTGCGTTGGAACGGTGTGCGTGAGGCCAGTGCTGTGTTGACGAAGGGCAGGATCACCACCGGGATGCCGAGTCCTGGGGCTTCGGACAGGAGGCCGAGGGCGTAGGTGTCGGCGATGCCGTGGGCGAACTTGTTGATGGTGTTGTAGGTCGCGGGGGCGACGATGATGGCGTCGGCCCTGGGGGACTTGGGTTCGTGGGGCTTGCGGTACTGGCTGCGGACGGGGCGGCCGGTCTGCTTCTCCAGTTCGGTGACGTCGATGAAGTCGAGGGCCGATGGGGTGGCGATGATCTGGACGGTCCAGCCGGCGTCTTGGGCGAGGGTGACGAGGCGTCCGACGTCGGGGGCGGGGCCGGCGGCGCAGACGATGATGTGGAGGACCTTGCCGGGTTGGGTCACGCGATGACTCCCAGGGTTGCCGCGTACTCGTCGGCTTCGCGGCGGACGCTGATCGGGGCGGTTGCCAGGATGTCACGTACCAGCCGGAGGGCTGCGGGGCGGCCGGTGATTTCCTCGGGGGCGATCTCGCCTGCGGCGCGCAGGATGTGCAGGGCCTTGTCGTGCTGGTTCCACATGAGGAACGCGCGGGAGGTGTCGAGCAGCAGCGTGGCCTTGCGTTCGTTGATGGGGAGCTTGTCCAGCTCGACCTGGCGGGCGTAGTCGATGGCGGTGCCGGCGTCGCCGAAGCGCAGGGCGACGTTGACCCGGTGGCACAGGACGTTGTTGGGGCCGAACGCGGTCCACATGTGGTTGGCGTCGTGGCCGAGCCGGGTGCCGGCCTCGGCGGCTTCGTCGAGGAGTTCGGCGGTGTTGTGCCGGTTGCCGGTGTTGGCGGCGGCGATGGCTCCGCGTAGCAGCAGAGACCCGTAGATGGACAGGTCGTCCGGGGATGGGGTGGTGAGGTCGGCGTCCATGCGTTGGGCTGCGCCGCGTGCGTTGTCGGTGGCGGCGCGGTGGTGTCCGCCGTCCATAAGGGCGTGGGTGATGATGCGGGAACTTGAACCGATCATGAGCGGGCTCTGGCTGGCGTGCACGGCTTGGACACTGCGGTCCGCGGCGAGCCATGCCAGGCCCTTGTCTTCCTGCTTGAGCAGGATGGAAGCGGTCACGTGGTACGCCTCGGCGCACAAGGCGTGAGCTCGTAGCCGGTCGTCGCCGTGCAAGGATGCGCAGGCGGCGCGGAGCCGGCGCAGGAGGACCGGCAGTTTGGCGGTCACTTCGGCGTATCGGCACGCCTGGTAGTTGCGTTTGGCGGCGGCGACCGCGCCCGCGAGCGCTTCGATGTCGATGGGGCCGTCTGCGGGAGTGGAGTAGTCCACGAGTACGGCGGCGATTCTCTCGATGTCCTGTTCGGCGCTTTGGGCGGGTTCGGGCTGGGACAGCTCAGCACGCCCGTCCCGGCCGGCCTCGTCGCCTGGGCGCTGACCGACCGCGCCGGCTTCGCCCGCTGGGTGGGCTACCGGCTGCTGGCCTGGTGGCGGCTCGTCTGGTCTACCGGCGTCACTGGCACCCGGTCATGACCGTCTCCGGCCTCGGCCGGCACCTGCGAGGCCGCGACTACCTGCCCCGGCTCGACAAGGTCACCTGCACCTCCTGGGCCGACACCGTCACCGTCCGCATGCTCTGCCAACGGGACGTCGCCAACCGGCGCATCCTGGAAGCACTCGCGGCGTGACCACAACCCACGGCAGGACCCCGGGACATCTCGGGGTCCTTTCGCCGTTCCGGGGCTCGAAACCGCCGCACCGACCTGGGCAAACGCTCCTGCGAGCATTCCGCGTATGTTCCGTGACCACTGGCACAGGGCTGCTCGCGGCGGCCTCCCGCTGCCTGCCGCGCCACGCCGCCGATCATGCAAAAGACCAGCTCAGACGGTGTTTGAGCTGGTCTTGGTTGCGCGCCCTGCAGGATTCGAACCTGCGACCGTCGGATTAGAAGTCCGGTGCTCTATCCAGCTGAGCTAAGGGCGCTCCCGCCTTATTGTGCATGATCCGGCGACGTGTCACGCACACGTTCTGCCGGTGCCAGCGTGCCGTGCCCATCCGTCTGCCCGGTGTACGGGTGGTTACGGTCGCCGAAAACGCCAGGCGGGAGCCGTACATATGGGGCTAAGGTGTCGTGGCATGGTCGCGACGCTCCTCCATGAGATCCCTCTTCAGGGCGGGGACGTGACAGACGGGGTGGTGCGTGTCGGTGACACCGTGCGCAGGCCCGTCGGCCCGTTCACACCTGCCGTGCACGCCCTGCTCCGCCATCTCGAGGCCGCCGGTTTCGACGGGGCGCCGCGGGTGGTGGGCGTGGACGAGCTGGGACGCGAGGTCCTCACGTACCTGCCCGGGACGACGGGGTTGCGGGCGGCGGTCGTCGGGGACGAGGCGTTGGCGGGGGTGGCGGGGCTGCTGCGGGAGTTCCACGACGCGACCGCCGGGTTCCCGCTGGAGCGGGGCGGGTGGCAGGCCGGGTCGAACGACGACGCGCCGCCCGAGGTTGTCGGGCACTGTGACGTGACGCCGGACAACGTGGTGTTCAGGGACGGGCGGCCCGCCGCTCTGATCGACTTCGATCTGGCGCGGCCGACGACGAGGCTGTTCGACGTGGTGACCGCGCTGCGCCACTGGGCGCCGATCGCCGACCCGGTCGACCGGCATCCGCTGCTGCGCGGGCTGGACGTCGGGGCGCGGCTGCGGTTGTTCTGCGACGCGTACGGCGTGCCGCCCCGCGACCGGCGCCGGCTGCTGGAGCTGGCCCGGCTGCGTTTCCACCGTTCGTACGACGTGATGCGCGAACGGGCGGCGACTGGCGGCGGCTGGGCCCGGATGTGGGCCGACGGGGCCGGGCAGCGCATCCGCCGGGCCGCCGCGTGGCTGGACGCGCAGGAGGAAGAGCTTCGTGTCCATCTGGTCTGAGCGGGCCCGCTCGCGCGCCGCCGGCATCGCCGCCGGGGTGCTGTTGGACGCGCTCATCGCCGATCCGCGGGCCGGTCATCCGGTGGCGCTGTTCGGCCGGGCGGCGGCGGCCGTGGAGCGGCGCCTGTACGGCGACGCGCGCCCGAACGGCGTGCTGCACGTGGTGGTGTGCGTGGGCGGTGTCACAGGCCTCGGCCTGGCTGCCGAGCGCGTACGGCATCCTGTGGCGCACGCGGCGCTGACCGCCGCCGCCACGTGGGCGGTGCTGGGGGGCACGACCCTGGCGCGGGAGGGCGCCTACCTGGCCGGGGCGCTGGAGGACGGCGACCTGGAGCGGGCGCGGGCCCGGCTGCCCCATCTGTGCGGGCGCGACCCGTCCGCGCTGGAGGCGCCCGAAGTGGCCCGCGCCACCGTGGAGTCGCTGGCCGAGAACACCTCCGACGCCGTCGTGGCCCCGCTCTTCTGGGGCGCGTTGGCGGGTGTCCCGGGCCTGCTGGCCTACCGGGCGGTCAACACGCTGGACGCGATGGTGGGGCACCGGTCGCCGCGGTACGAGAGGTTCGGCTGGGCGGCGGCGCGGCTGGACGACGTGGCCAACTTCGTCCCGGCGCGGATCACGGGCCTGCTGGCCGTGGCCGCCGCCCCTGACCGGCGCAGGGCGCTGGCCGTGCTGGCCAGGGACGGCCACCGGCATCCCAGCCCGAACGCGGGCCGGTGCGAGGCGGCGTTCGCCGGGGCGCTGGACGTCACGCTGGGCGGCGTGAACGTCTATGCAGGCCGGACCGAGCACCGTCCCGAGATGGGCGACGGCCGCAAGCCGGAGGTGCGGGACATCCGCCGCGCGGTGCGGCTCACCCGGGTGGTGAGCCTGGCCGCGGCCGGTCTCGCGGTGGCCGCGGCCTGGTCCCTGGGAAGGCGCCGCCAGCTGTTCTGTCCCATGAGGTCGGGCGCGCGGGCCGGGGCGGTGTGAGCGTCACGCCACCGGGCCGGAGCGCTCCACTCCCACGGTGATCTCGTTGCCGAGCTTGTGGTCGCCGAGCAGGTCGAGGGAGTCGCCGCTCCAGAACCTGCCCGGGTCGTACCAGTGGGGGCGGCGCCCGGTGGGCAGCAGCCCCATCTCCTCGTAGGTGAGCGCGACGACCTCGGCGCAGTAGGCGCTCTCCAGCGCGCGTTCCTCGATGCGCCGCGCCTCGGTGCGCCGCGCCTCGGTGCGCCCCTGCCTGAGCCGCCGTGCCTCGGTGCGCCCCTCCCCGGCGTGCTGCTCCCCGGTGGGCCCCGGGTCGGTGCGCGGCCGCCACCGCGGGAACCGCGGCCTGGGGACGCGGCCGCGCGCCCAGCGGGCGGCCAGGCGGGCCGTGCTGGGGAACGGGGTGCCGTCCAGCCGGGCGACCGTGCGCAGCGCGGCGTCCTCCATCTCGGCGGTGGCCTGGGGTTCGAGCTGGCGCAGCCAGGCGCGCTGGCCGTAGCGGTTGGCCCACACCGTCACGGCGTCGCGCAGGTCGTGCAGCTGCACCCCGCGCCGGTGGGTGCCCGACCACAGGTCGAGCAGCGATCTGCCCAGCTCGGCGTGCCACATCATCGGCGGCAGGTCGTCGACGACGATGGCCATGCCCACGTGGTTGACCGGGCTGTTGGTCATCGTCTGGATCGCGCGGTCGGGCACGGAGCGCCCGCGGAACACCCACAGATCGCCGGTCCGGGTCAGTTCGACGGCCTCATCGAGAGTCAGCACGCTCGCTAGCCTAGGCACATGCGTTGGTGGAAGATACTCGGGCTGGCGGGGGTCGCGGGGGTCGCGGCGACGGGTGTGGCGATCGCGCGGGCGGAGCGCCGCCGCCGCGCCTACACCCCTGAGGAGATCAGGGTACGGCTGCGCGAGCGCGTGGAGGGCCGCCGGTCGGAGGGCCGTCAGCCGGAGGGCCGCAACCCGTAGACGAAGACCACGTCCGGGTAGGCCGGGTTGTCCTCGTAGCCCTGGACGCCGCCGAGGTAGGCCCGCTGGTAGTTGACCACCCAGGGCAGCGCCGCGGCGGCGTGCCGGTCGAGCACGCGGTCGGTCGCCTCGGCGAAGGCGCGCTGGGCGGCGGTCCGGTCCCTGACGGTCAGCTGGGGCAGCGTGTCGATGAGCTCGTCGGTGGCGGGGTCGTGGAGGTAGGTCAGGTTGAAGACGGTCGGGTCCTGGCTGCGGAAGACGTTTCCGAAGTAGGAGTAGCCGTCGGCGTAGTCGGGCCACCAGTACATGACGAAGATGTCCTGGCCGCGTTTCTTGCCCAGGTCCCACTGGGCGGTCCACGGCATGGCCCGGGGCGTCAGCGTGACGTTGAGCGGCTTGAGCGCCATGGCCAGCCGGTTGACGAGCAGCCGCTGGTCGGTGTCGCCCTCGGCGTAGGTGAGGCTGAGGCGCAGCGGCCGGCCGCCGGGGCCGTACCCGGCCCGCTGGAGGAGCCGCCGGGCGCCCGCGAGGTCCTGTCCGGGCACCCGGTCGGGAACGTGCCCGACCAGCCCCTCGGGCACGATGCCGCTGGCGGGTGAGACGGCGCCCTTGAGCAGGCGGACGACGCCGCGGTAGTCGACGGCCTTCTGCACCGCGCGCCGCACCCGCACGTCGGCCATCGGCCCGTTCGCGGTGTTGAACAGCAACATCGCGACCTGGAACGACGGCCGCTGCGAGGTGCGGACGCCCGGTGTCGCCCTGGCCCGCGCGTACAGGCGGGGGTTGAGGCGCTCCACGAACCCGGCCTCGCCGCGCAGCAGCATCCGCCAGGCCCGGTCGGGGTCGGGCACGACGCGGTACTTGACCGTGCGGTAGTGCGGGCCGGCCCAGCCGCCCCAGTAGCCGTCGTACGCCTTGAGGGTGAGCTCGTCCTCCTTGCCCTTGCGCCAGGACGCCACCGTGTACGGCCCGGAGCCGGCGTCCCTGCCGCCCCGGAACCAGCCGCGCAGGTCGGCGGCCGCCTGGGTGTCGTAGATGTAGGCGGCGTAGCCGGCCGAGGCGACGAGGTCGAGCGGGACGGCGTACTTCAGCGAGAAGGTGACGGTGACGGGGTCGTCGGCCCGGATGCGGGAGACGGCGTCCCAGATGTAGGCGGCGCCGCCGCCGACCTTCATCGTGCGCTCGATCGACGCCTTGACGGCCGACGCGTCGAGGGGCCTGCCGGTGTGGAAGGTCACGCCGGGGCGGAGGGTGAACGTCCAGGACCGGCCGTCGGCGGACGTCCGCCAGGACGTGGCCAGCCGGGGGGCGGCCTTGCCGGTCACGGGGTTCCAGAGGGTGAGTGTCTCGTAGACGTTCTGGAAGGCGATGATCTCGTTGGAGTAGGAGGTGGCGGGGTCCCAGTCGGTGACGACGTCGAGGTTCTGCACGATGACGAACGCCGACTCGCCGCGGGGCGCCTGCCGCACCTGGGCGGGGGCCGTGCACGCGACGAGGGAGAGCAGCAGGGCGGCGGCCGCTGCGAGTCGACGGCGCAACGCTGTCTCCCTCGGTGATGGACGTACGCCCGGAAACCTACTAGATGATCAACGCCACAAACCCAAAAGTCCCGAAAAATTAGGACTTCCAGAGATCGAATTGCTATTCTCGTGCGTTGTCCCGTCCGGGGTTCACCAGCAGGGGACCGACCGGAAGAGGTGCCATGGGTCGCAGCCGCACGATCCGCCTGAAGATCATCGGCCTGCTGCTGGTCCCGCTCGCCTCGATGGTGGTGTTGTGGGGTGTCATCACCGCCGTCACGGCGAGCGAGAGCTTGGAGCTGCGGCAGTACAAGACGCTCTGGACGAACCTCCGGCACCCCGCCGACCAGCTCACCGCCGAGCTTCAGCGCGAGCGGCTGGCCTCGGTGAAGCTGCTGCGCGGCAAGAGCACCGCCGTCGTGCAGGAGCTCGCCGCCCAGCGCGCCCGCACCGACGCGGCCGACGAGCGGTTCCGGCAGCTGTCCGCCCGTTCGATGCACACCTCGGAGGCGATCCGCACGCAGGTGGATGTGGTGCTGACGCAGGTGCAGCGGCTGGACGCGATCAGGGGTGACATCGACACGGGCCTGTCCGGCCGGCTGCAGGTGATCGAGGCGTACAACGCGATCACCGACGCGCTGTTCGGCCTGCACAAGCGGGTGGCGTTCATCGACGACATCCCGCTGTACGAGCAGTCGCGCGTCGTCATCGACCTGGGGTACGCCCGGGAGCTGCTGAGCCGGGAGCAGGCCATCGCCGCGGGGCCGACCACGGCCGCCGAGCGCCGCCTGTTCACCCAGCTCGTCGGCAACCGGCGCTTCCTCATCGACCAGGCGCTGGGCGAGCTGGACCCGGGGCTGCGCGAGGTCCAGGTGTCGCTGGTCACCTCACCCGGCTACCAGCGGCTGCGGCTCATGGAGGACCAGATCATCGCGGGCGGCGCCCCGCGGTCCTGGCTGAGCGCCAGCGAGGCGTTCAGCACGTCGTTCCAGGACGCGCAGACGCAGGCCGGGGCACTGCTCACCGAGCGGGCCGAGCCGGTGGCCGACGCCGTCCTGTGGCGGGCGTTCCTGCTGGCCGGCACCTGTTTCGTGCTGGTGATCGTGTCGATCGCGTTCTCGCTGCGGATGGGCACCCGGCTGTCGAAGGAGCTGGGGGCGCTGCGCGAGGCGGCGCTGGAGGTGGCCACGAAGCGGCTGCCGCAGGTCGTGGAGAAGCTGCGCCGGGGGGAGACGGTCGAGATGCCCGAGCTCTCCGTGGCCACCACCACCGCCGAGATCGGCGACGTGGGGCAGGCCTTCTCCACCGTCCAGCAGACGGCCGTGGAGGCCGCGGTCGGCCAGGCGCAGCTGCGCGACGGCGTCGGCCACGTCTTCCGCAACCTGGCGCGCCGCAGCCAGACCCTGCTGCACCGCCAGCGCATCCAGCTGGAGGACATGCAGCACCGGGCCACCGACCCGGACGCCCTGGACGACCTGTTCCGGCTGGACCACCTGACCACCCGCATGCGCCGCCACGCGGAGGGCCTGATCATCCTGTCGGGCGCCACGCCGGGCCGCGGGTGGAGCAAGCCGGTGCCGATGCTGGACGTGGCCCGGGGCGCCTCGGCCGAGGTCGAGGACTACCAGCGGGTCATCGTCGAGCCGATGCCGGCCCAGCGTCTGGCCGGACCGGTCGTCGGTGACGTGATACACCTGATAGCCGAGCTGATCGAGAACGCCACCGTCTACTCGCCGCCGCACACCCCGGTGCAGGTGCGCGGGGAGGTGACGGCCCGCGGCTTCGCCTTCGAGGTCGAGGACCGCGGTCTCGGGATAGGCGCCGAGGAGCTGGCCGGCCTGAACGAACGGCTGGCCAGCCCACCGGAGTTCGACCTGGCCGACAGTGATCGGCTCGGCCTTTTCGTCGTTTCCCGCCTGGCCGCCAGGCATGACATCCGCGTGACACTGCGCGGTTCACCATATGGAGGGACCACCGCCATCGTGCTGATCCCGGCAGAACACGTGAGCGATCCGCCGGCCGAGCCGGAGGAGCGCCCGAAGGAACCTGTCCGTCCGATGCGGGTGGTGCAGGGTGAGTGACGAGCGCTGGCTGGACGAGGACGCCGGTCCGATCGTCCCGGCCTACCTGCTGACCAAGGGCCGTACGGTGCCCGCGAGCGAGGCCATCGACCTCATCGCGGTGATCATCACGGCCGGCGGCCTCACCCCGCCCGTCGGACTCGGCCCCGAGCACCTGATCATCCTGCAGAAGTGCACGACCCCCACCCGGCTCGTCGACGTGGCGGCCGAGCTCAACCTGCCCATCGGCGTGGTCCGGGTGCTGGTCGGCGACCTGCACCAGCAGCAGCTCGTGCAGGTGGAGCTGCCGCCGCCCGCCCCGTCCGCCAGCGTGCTGCTGGAGGTGATCAGCGGCCTGAAGGCCCTGTGACGCTCAGCGGCCCCGGAGGACCTCCTCGGCCCGGTGGCAGGCCACCCGCCGGCCCTCGATCTCCCTGAGCGCGGGCGTCCGCCCGCACTCCGCCACGGCCAGCGGGCAGCGCGAGCGGAACGGGCAGCCGCCGGGCTCGCCGACCGCCGACGGCTCCGGGCGGGCCGCGACCCGGGGCGGCTCCCCGCCGAGCCTGGGCACCGCGTCCCGCAGCGCCCGCGTGTACGGGTGCGCGGGCGCGTCCAGCAGCTCCGCCGTGGGACCCGACTCGACCACCCGGCCCGCGAACAGCACGTACGACGTGCGGCAGAGCCGGCCGACCACCGCCAGGTCGTGGGTGATGAGCAGCCGTCCGGTGCCGAGCCGGGCGAGCAGGTCCAGGATCTTCGCCTGCACGGTCATGTCGAGGGCGCTCGTGGGCTCGTCGAGGACGAGCAGCCGGGGGCCGGCCGCCAGCGCCCTGGCGATCACCACGCGCTGGCGCTGGCCGCCGGAGAGCTGGTGCGGCCTGCGGCCGGCCAGCTCGGGGTCCAGGCCGACCTGCTGGAGCAGGCCGGGCACGCGATCGCGGGCGGCCCGGGGAAGGGCCTCGGCGATCGACGCGCCGACGCGCATGCGGGGGTCGAGGGCCTCGCCCTGGAAGACGGGCTGAACGTCTCGCCGGAACCGCCTCATATCCGCTTTTTTCAGGTTCTGGTCGCCGTACCAGATGGTTCCGGACATGGGGGTGAGGAGGCCGAGGAACGCACGCGCCAGCGTGGTCTTGCCCGACCCGCTCTCCCCGATCAGGCCGACGCCGCCCTCGGTGATGTCGAGGGTGACGTCGTGGACCACGGGCGTGCGGCCGTACCCCAATGTCACCCCCTCTGCCCGCAGCAGCGTGGTCACGGCAGCGCCTCCAGCAGTTCGCGCGTGTACGGATGGGACGGCCGCGCCAGCACCTCGGCCGCCGGGCCGGTCTCGACCACCTCGCCGTCCTTCATGACGAGCACCCGGTCGGCGATGGTGGAGACCAGGGCGAGGTCGTGCGAGACGAGAAGCAGCGCGAGGTCGCGCTCCTCGCGCAGCCGGCGCAGCACGCCCATCACCTCGGCCTGCACGGTCACGTCGAGGGCGCTGGTCGGCTCGTCGGCGAGGACGACCCCGGCGCCGAGCGCGATGGCCAGCGCGATGGCGAAGCGCTGCGCCTGCCCGCCGGAGATCTCGTGCGGGTAGCGGCGCAGCAGCTCAGGGTCCAGCATGACGGCCGCCATCGCCTCCCGCGCCGCGCGGTCCGGCGCGTCGACGCCGTGCAGCCGGAGGGCGCGCCGCATGAGCACGCCGAGGCGGGTGGTGGGGCTGAGCGCGGCCTGCGGCGCCTGCATGACCAGCGCCACGCGCGCGCCGCGCAGCTCGCGCAGCCGCCGCTCCGGCGCGCGCAGCACGTCCACCCCGCAGACCCGGACCTCGCCCGACACGTGGGCGCCCTCGGCCAGGCCCAGCAGCGACAGCAGGGTGGTCGACTTCCCCGATCCGCTCTCCCCCACGATGGCCACGCACTCCCCCGCGCGCACGTCCAGCTCGGGGACGCGGGCGGCGGTGCGGCCGCCGTAGCTCACCCGCAGGTCACGTACCTCGATCACCTGACCACCACCCTGCGCGGATCGAGCGCGTCGCGCAGCCCCTCGCCGACGAGGTTGGACGCGAACGCCGTGAGCATGATCGCCAGCCCGGGGAAGGTGACGACCCACCAGTTCGTGGTGAACAGGGTCTGGCTCTGCTGCACCATCAGCCCCCACTCCGCCGTCGGCTCCTGCGCGCCCAGCCCCAGGTACGACAGGGCCGCCGCGGTCAGGATCACCCCGCCCGCGTCCTGGGAGAGCTGGACCAGCACGGGGGTGAGGGAGTTCGGCAGGACGTGCCGCAGCACGATCAGCGGCGCCGGGACGCCCAGGCAGCGGGCGGCGTCCACGTAGGGGCGGGTGGCGACCGAGGCGGCGACGGAGGCGGCCAGGCGGGCGTACCACGGCCACCAGGTGACCGCGAGGGCCACGATCACGGTGGTGACGCCGGGCTGGAGCACCACGGCCAGCGCCAGCGACAGCAGCAGCGCCGGGAACGCCAGGAACACGTCCGTCACCCGCATGATCACGTCACGGACCCAGCCTCCGGCGTATCCGGCGACCACGCCGAGCAGCACGCCGACGGTCGCCGCGACCCCGAGCACGGCCACGGCGATGACCAGCGACGTCCGCCCGCCGTACAGGACCCGGGTGAGCACGTCGCGGCCCGCGCTGTCGGTGCCGAACCAGTGCGCGGCGCTCGGCGGCAGCAGCGCGTTGACCGGGTCGGGCTCGTCGGCCGGGTACGGCGCGAGCCAGGGCGCGAGGACGGCCGCCAGCACGATCACCGCGAGGAGCGCCGCGCCGAGCACGGCCGGCCGGTCCCGCGCCGGGGCCCCCGCACCGCGGCCCCACCTCACCACGGCCCCCCTCACCGCGGCCTCGCCCTCGGGTCCACCACGCCCTGCGCGAGGTCCACCAGCAGGTTGGCGAGCACGTACACGAGCGCCACCAGCAGCGTGACGCCCGCGATCGCCGGTGTGTCCAGGTGGCGGATCGACTCGACGGCGTACCGGCCGAGGCCCGGCCAGTTGAAGACCGCCTCCACCAGGAAGCCGTTGACGATCGCGTAGGCGAAGACCAGGGCGATGAGCGACAGCAGGGGGTTGAGCGCCGGCCGCAGCGCGAACCTGGTCAGGACGGCCGTCTCGCCGAAGCCGAGCGCCCGCTCCATGCGCGCGTGGTCCTGCCCCGACTCCTCGATCAGCGCCGCGCGGGTCATCTGCGCGATCACCCCGGTCGGGTACGCGGCCACGACGAGGGTGGGCAGCACCAGGTGCTCCAGGGTGCTGGTGAAGATGGGCCAGTTGCCGGTGATGAGGGCGTCCACGACGGTGATGTTGGTCCAGAGCGTGAGCGGGCTCGTGGTGTCGAGCGCGGCGTCGTACTCCCCGGCGACCGGCAGCAGGTCGAGATGGCCGGCGAAGACCGTCTGCAGGGCCAGGGCGAGCCAGAACACCGGGACGGAGACGGCCAGCATGCTCGTCACCCGCACCCCAATATCCGGAAATTTCCGCTTATAGCGGGCGGCGAGTATCCCGACCGGGATGCCGACCACCACCGCGACGAGCAGCGCCGCGCCCACCAGTTCCAGTGAGGCCGGGAACGCCACGTACAGGTCGTCGAGCACGGGCTGCCGGGTGCGCAGGCTGGTGCCCCAGTCGCCGGTCACCAGGTCCCTGACGTAGTTCCAGAGCTGGGCCGGCAGCGGGTCGTCCAGCCCGAACCGCTCCCGCGCCTCGGCGAGCTGCCGGGGCGTGGCCTTCGGCCCGGCGAACGCCACCGCGGGGTCGCCCGGCACCATCCGCATGATGACGAACGTCAGCCCCACCACGCCGGCCACGACCAGGAGCGCCTGGCCGAGCCGGCGGGCCACGTAACGCGGCACGACCTCAGCCGGCGGGCTTGAGGTCGTAGAAGAAGACCACGTTGGGATAGGCCGGGTTGTCGGCGTACCCCTCCACGCCGGCCGACAGCGCGCGCTGGTAGGTCTGCACGTACGGCACCGCCACCGCGGCCTCCTCCTGGAGGATCTTCTTCTGCAGCCCGGCGTACGCCGCGTCGGCGGCCAGCGCGTCGGTGGCCGTGAGCTGCGGCAGGGCGTCGATGGCCCGGTCGACGGCGGGGTTCTTCAGGTAGGAGAGGTTGAACTGCGGCTTGTCCGCGCTCTTGAAGACGTTGAGGAACCACGAGTAGGCGTCCGGGTAGTCCGGATACCAGTACATGACGAAGATGTCCTGGCCCTGCTTCTTGCCGAGGTCCCACTGGGCGTTCCACGCCATCGGCTTGGCCTGCAGCGTCACGTTCAGCTTCTTGAGCGTCGAGCTGAGGAGCGTGACGAGCAGCTTCTGGTCCTCGTCGCCCTGGGCGTAGGTGAGGGTGAGCTTGAGCTCCTCCAGGTCGGGGCCGTAACCGGCCGCGTTCAGCAGCTCCTGCGCCCGGGCGAGGTCCTGCCGCGGCTCCATGCCGGCGACGTGGCCGAGCAGCCCCTTCGGCACCAGGCCGGAGGCCTTCGTCCCGGCGCCCTTCAGCGCCGCGACCAGGCCGTCGTAGTCGATGGCGAGCTGCAGCGCCTGGCGCACCTTGACGTCCTTCATCGGTCCGGACGCGGTGTTGGGCAGCAGCAGCAGGTTCTGGAAGGACGGCTGCTGCGCGGTGCGCACGCCCTCGGTCATGCCGGCCTGCTCGAACAGCTGCGGGTTCAGCCGGGGGACGAAGTTCACCTCGCCCTTCTGCAGCAGCTGCCAGGCGGTGGTGATCTCCGGTGTGACGCGGAAGCTCACCTTCTTGTACTGCTCGGGCTTCCAGCCGCCCCAGTAGCCCTCGAACGCCTTCAGCGTGAGCTCGGTCTCCTTGCCCTTCTGCCACGTGTCGATCGTGTACGGGCCGGTGCCGGCGTCCTTGGCCCCGTCCTTGAGCTCGTCGGCCACGGACGTGTCGTAGATGTGGGCCGCGTACCCGGAGGAGGCCACGAGGTCGAGCGGGGCGGCGTACTTGAGCGTGAACTTCAGCGTCGCGGGGTCCACGGCCTCGATCGTCTTGACCGAGCCCCAGATGTAGGCGGCCCCGGCGTTGACCTTGATGGTGCGCTCGATGGCCTTCTTGGCCGCCTCGGCGTCCATGGGCGCCCCGGTGTGGAACTTCACGCCCTGGCGCAGCTTGAACGTCCACTCCTTGCCGTCGTCCGCCGAGGACCACTCGGTGGCCAGGCGCGGCTCCGGCTTGCCGGCCTCGGCGTTGTAGCGCGTGAGCCCCTCGTAGATGTTGGCCATGGCGATGATCTCGTTGGAGTACGAGCTCGCCGGGTCCCAGTCGGTGACCACGTCCAGGTTCGGGGCGTAGACGAAGGTGGCGTCGTTGGCCTGGGCCGCCGCCGACGGGCCGGTGGAGGTGCTCGGCTGGGGAGTCCCGCCGGCGCCGCGTACCTGACCGCCCGCGCACGCGGATGCGGCCATGGCCACGGCGCCGGCGACTCCGGCGACGAGCAGTCGCTTGTGCCAGCGCATGGATGAGGGTCCTTTCGATGTCGTCACCGGGCGAGAGGTCCGGCGGCCTTGACGTGTACCCGCACGGCGGGCTCGGAGAGATAGCTCAGCGGCACCTCGACGAGGTCGACGATCTCGACCTGCGCTGCGTCGGCACCCGCGGCGACGGCTCGCGCCGCGGCCTCCTCCTTGGCCCTTTCGATCGCCTTTGACCGGCTTTCGCCCGCAGGCAAGATCGTATCCACTCTGCCGCTCGCCAGCGCGATGGCGGCGCCCACGGCGTTGGCCACCTCGGCGTGGTCGGGGCGGACGACGCGGCTCGCACCGGGGATCCGCGGCGCCAGCAGGAACGCCCCGCCGCCGACCGCGACCAGCGGCCGGTCGCCGCGGCCGAGCGCCATCCGGTCCACGGCGTCGGCGACCATCTCGTCGGCGCGCGCCACGGCCGCCCGCATCAGGTCGTCCCGCCGGAGCGCCTCCCGCCGGTCCGCCAGGCCCGGAGGGACGCGGCCGGCGGCCACCGCCGCGTCGGTCATGGTCACCGTGCCGCCGCCGAACACCAGCGCCTCCTCGGTGATCCGGTATCCCACCGAGTCGGGCCCCACGCCGTGCTCGCGGACCACGCTGCCGCCGCCCAGCGCGATGGCCAGGATGTCCGGCATGCGGAAGTTGGTCAGCACGCCGCCGATCTCCACCGCCGCCGCCGACTCCCGGGGGAACCCGCCCACCAGCACGCCGAGGTCCGTGGACGTCCCGCCCACGTCGGCCACGATCGCCTCGGCCACACCGGACAGGAACGCGGCGCCGCGCAGGGAGTTCGCCGGCCCGGAGCCGATGGTCGCCACCGGCAGCCGCGCCGCGTGCTCCACCGTCATGAGCGTGCCGTCGTTCTGGGCGAGGTACGGCCTGGCGGCCAGCCCGCGCCCGGCCAGCGCCGCGGTCAGCGCCTCGACGACGTGGGCGGCCACGCCGTACAGGGCGGCGTTGAGCACGGTCGCGTTCTCGCGTTCGAGCAGCCCGAGCGAGCCGACCTCGTGGCTGAGCGACACGGGCAGCCCGTACTCCCGCCCGACCAGCTCCGCCACCTCCCGCTCGTGGCCGCCGTCCGCCGGGCTGAACACGCCGGTCACCGCGACGGCGTCGGCCGCCACCCCGTCCAGGAAGCGGCGGATCGCGTCCCGGTCGAGCGGGCCGATCTCGCGCCCGTCCACGTAGTGCCCACCGGCCACCACGGTCTGCCCGGCGCAGACGGCCTCGCGCAGGTCGGCGGGCCAGCCGCACAGCGGCGGCACGGACGTGGTGGCGGGCGCGCCGAGCCGGAGCACCGCGACCCGGCCGAGGTTGCGGCGTTCCAGGACGGCGTTGGTGGCGTGGGTGGTGCCGAGCATGACCCGTCTCACGTCCGGCGCCGCGGCGCCCGCCTCGGCGAGGACGGCGTCCAGCGCGGCCCGCAGGCCCTCGGTCACGTCCGGCGTGGTCGGCCGCTTGGCCTTGGCGACCACCCGGTCGGCGGCGTCCAGCACGACGGCGTCGGTGTTCGTGCCGCCGACGTCGATGCCGACACGCAGCGCTTCCTCGATCACTTCGTCAGCTCCTCGACGGGCACGTAGTCCAGGTCGTAGCCGAACGCCCGGGGGCCCGCCGTACGGAGCCCCTCCGGCGTGCGCCAGAGCGGGTCGCACGGCCAGGCCAGCACCGTGACCCGCTGGCCGTAGCGCAGTGCCTCGGTCTGGATCGCGGCGGCGGTCTCGGTGTCGACCACGGTGATGAGGTCGGGCACCATGGCTCGGACCCGGCCGTCCTCGACCGCCACCAGGTTCTCGTTCTGCAGCTCCAGGGTGAGCCGCCGGCCCCGGTCGTCGCCGGTGCCCTCGATCGTGGCCGTGCCCCTGACGAACCCGCCGGTGGTGCGCCGCTCCACGTCGGTCAGCTTGCCGCTGATCAGCTGGACGGCGCCCAGCTCGTCCCGCAACGCGCGGAGCGGGGCCGGGCCTTCGGTGGCCCGCCCGACGGCCAGCGCCCGCGACACCGTCCCCTCGATCAGCGCGCCCCTCGCCCGCCCGGCGGTGAGCACGTAGTCGGCCATCAGCGCGTGCGAGCCGGCCGCGACGCACACGGCCCGGGCCAGCCGCTCCGACCACAGGCCGTCCACCGGTCGGATGGTCACCACGTTCCCGGCCACGTCGGCCATGATCACGAGGTCGGCCGGCAGCCCCGCCACGTACATCGAGACCATCTGCACCTCGGGGAACGCCCGGCCCATCCCGTCGGCGTCCAGCAGCGGCAGGCCGAGCTGCGCGGCCCAGGCGACGGGCGCCACGCCGTTCGCGCCGCCGATCTCCGAGGACATGACCACGTCCGGCGGCCGGCCGAAGATCCGTTCGATCTCCTCGGCGATCCGCCGTGGCTCCTCCTCGCCGTGGATCATCTCGTGGCTGACGGTGGGCGCCCCGATGCCGGACAGCGGCACGATCAGCGCGTCGGCGGCCAGATCCCGTGGCCGGACGAGCGGCACCGCCCCGTACTCCTCGATCGCCCTGCGCGCCGCCAGCGCGCCCGTACGCACGTCTCCTCCGCCCCCGGTGCCCAACACGGCACATCCCCGGGCAAGAGCGGCAACATCCCCTAAATCAATCTTCATATGGCGACACAACCAAGCACATGCCACCGGCTTTCGCCAGTCGGCATGAGGACCGAAGCGACTTATCGCCGCGAAGTCCCGTTTCACCGCACGATCTCGCCCCAGGCTGAGACCCTGATCCCGCCATGCCCGAACTCCACCAGGCACCCCGCACGGCAGGAGCCCACGAGACCGGCCGCGCCGGACGGACGCCCGCGCGCCATGGCCGTCAGCGCGGCCTGCCGGCTCACCGCCGGCCCTGCCCACAGCCCTGCCTATGGCACCTGGACGGCGGGGCGTACCGACGGCACCTGGACGGGAGGACGTGCCGACGGCACGGGGACGGCGGAACATACCGACGGCACCGGGGCGGCGGGACGTGGCGTCGCCGGCGGGCGGGACGCCTGTGACGGCGTCCCCTGCAGGCGAGACCTCCATGCGAGCGCCGTCCGCCGGCGAGGCTTTCCGCAGGGTCGCCCTGCTCGCCGCCGAGCACCACACCGACCTCGACACCCCGACCCGGCTCATGGTGGCGCACGCCTGGGTCGGCGGCGGCGCGCCGCACTTCGCGGCCGGGCTGGCCACCCATCGAGGCTCCCTGCAGTCGGCGCTCGCCCTGGCCCTGGCCTCCCTCGCGCAGGCGGCGGCCCGCCTGGGCGCCCCGCCGCCCCCGCCCCCGTCCACGTCCACCCAGGTGCCGACGGCCCCGGCCACCCACGGTCCCTTCCGCGGCATCGACACCGGCGCCATGACGGCCCTGATCGCCGCCCTCGAAGCCGCCGCCGACCGGCTCGGCACGGCCGGCCACCGGCTGCGCGCCGAACTGGCGGCGCTCGGCCTGCCGCTCTCCCCCGCCTGGACCGTCCTGCGCGCCGCCGAGTGGACCGCCGCCCAGTGCCCCGATCTGCGCCGCCGCCTGGCCCGCATCCGGGGCTCGGCCCGCTGGATCCCCGCCGGGGTGGCCGCCCACGACCTCTTCGGCACGTACGCGGTCTCCCGCGACGCCCTCCTGGCCCGCCTGGCCACGGGCGACCAGGCGGCCCTCGCCCAGTTCCTCGCCCTGCGCGACGCCGCCGTGCCCGCCCAGGTCGCCTCCTGGTGGCGGCGCCTGCCCGACGGCGTCCGGCGGCGCCTCGTCACCCTGCCGGGCTTCGGCGCGCTCAACGGCCTGCCCGCCGCCGTGCGCGACCAGGCCAACCGCCACCTGCTCGCCACCGAGAAGGCCCGGCTCACCGCCGAGCTGTCGCGCCTGTACGGCCCCGGCGCGCTCGCCTCCATCACCGCCGACCTGCGTCACCTGGCGGTGCCCGCGGCACTGCTCGCCCAGGACGAGGCGGTCCGCCTCCTCAGGAACATCGCCATGATCGAACGCGCCCTCGCCCTCGGAGGCGTGTCCGGCCATCCCCCGGCCTACCTGCTCTCCTTCGACCTCACCGGCACCGGCCGGCTCGCCGTCTCCTGGGGCGACCCCGACACGGCCGCCGTCACCGTCACCTACGTGCCCGGCCTGAACACCCGCCTGAGCGCCTTCGCCGGCGACATCGACCGCGCCCGCGTCCTGTGGCAGCAGGCCCAGGCCACGGCCGGCTCGCGCACCATCGCCTCCATCGCCTGGCTCGGCTACGACCCGCCCCAGATCTCCGGCACCCTCACCCCGGGCGCCTCCGTCATCGGCGACGCCCCGGCCCGGCGCGGCGCCACCGAGCTCGCCGCCTTCGCCGACGGCCTCGCCGCCGCCCGCACCGGACCGGGCAGGCACGTCGTCCTCGGCCACAGCTACGGCTCCCTCGTCACCGGCCAGGCCGCCCTCCTGCGCCCGGGCCGCCTGGCGGACGAGCTCGTCTTCGTGGGCAGCCCCGGCGTCGGTGTCGACCACGCCAAGGACCTCGGCCTGCCCGCCGACCGCGTCTGGGTCGGCGAGGACCGCAACGACCCGGTCGCCAAGCTCGGCCACTTCGGCCGCGACCCCGGCAGCCCCACCTTCGGCGCCCGCCCCTTCCCCGTAGGCCGCAACCTCCTCCAGAACGCCCACTCGTCGTACTGGGATGTCGATTCCGCCTCGCTCCGCAATCTCGGCCGTATAGTCAACGAGCAATATCAGGAGCTGGAAAACCCGCCCGCCTTGTCACCTCTGCCACAACTCCTCATGCCACAATTCGGCCAGAACGAAAATATCGGCAATGCCTCTCACTAGATTCGCACGCACCATTGCCCTGATCATGACCGTGAGCGCCTGCATGCCCGAACAACCGACGCAAGAGACCGTCACCCATGTCCAAGCCCTCGAACGGGTCGAACGACTCATCCGCCAGACGGCCGCGGCCCTGACACCACCGGCAGAGCTCGAGCTCATTCCTTATTCGACTCCGCCCAACCCGTGCGCTTGGTCCGAAGACGGCATACCAGAGCGTTTCTCCATCAATCGCAAATATTGGCTTCGGGGCCTTCCCGGCGAGGGCATCGTCACAGCCGCTCGGCAGGTGCACGACCACTGGGAGGCACAAGGACACGCGATAACGTCCACCGGCGGCTTCGAAACGGGTCACCCCAGCATCACCGGTACCAGCAACCCGGACGGTTTCGTCCTCGCCCTGGCGTGGGCCGAGGGTGACAATCTCTACCTCGCCGCCACCTCCCCCTGCCTGCCGCCCCAGGACGCACCCCACCCGTGACCACGGCAGGACGCGGCCGCGCCGTTCCTGGTAGACGTGGAACATGAGAATCGCCGTTGCAGCCGACAGCCTCGACGGGGTGGCCCGGCGGGTCGTCGCGGGGCTGCGCGACCGGGGGCACCAGGTGATCACGCACGGCGCGCTGAACGACGGGGAGCGCGACGACTGGGCATGGGCCTCGGAGGCGGCGGCGCGTGATGTGAGCGAGGGCAGGGCCGACCAGGCCGTGGTGTGCTGCTGGACCGGCACCGGCGCGTCCATCGCGGCCAACAAGGTGCCCGGGGTGCGGGCCGCCCTGTGCGTCGACGCCTACACCGCCGACGGCGCGCGCCGGTGGAACGACGCGAACGTCCTTGCGCTCAGCCTGCGGCTCACCTCCGACGTGCTGCTCGACGAGATCCTCGACGCCTGGCTGGCCGGCCGGCCGAGCACGGACGAGGCCGACCGGGCGAACGTCTCGCACCTCGACGACATCTGACCCTCCCGCCCGGGAGCATTGCAGGACATGTGCCCTGATAGTGCTGCCGGGGGCATCCGGGCAGGCGAAGAAACCCCGGTCGAGCCCGGTCGGGGGCCGGAAATCGTCGGTGCCTGGCTCTAGGGTTCTCGGCATGAGCGACGCTCCCGCCCGCACCCGCCCCGTCCGCGGTGTCGGGCCCGCCGCGGGGAAGCGCGTTCACCCGTCGCGGACTCTGGTCATGAAGAACGGCTCGGTCCTGCACAATTGACCGGCGGGACCATCGAAAGGCAGGCAAGTGCTCTCTATTCACCAGCGGATCGCCGCGGAGCTCGGCGTACGCGACGGGCAGGTGCTCGCGGCCATCGAGCTGCTCGACGGCGGCGCCACGGTGCCGTTCATCGCCCGATACCGCAAGGAGGCCACCGGAGCCCTCGACGACGCGCAGCTGCGCACACTCGAGGAGAGGCTGCGCTACCTTCGCGAGCTCGAGGAGCGCCGCTCGGCGATCCTGGAGTCGATCGAGTCCCAGGGCAAGCTCGACGACGAGCTGCGCGCCCAGATCATGGCGGCCGAGACCAAGGCCCGCCTCGAGGACATCTACCTGCCCTACAAGCCCAAGCGGCGCACCAAGGCGCAGATCGCCCGCGAGCTCGGCCTCGAGCCGCTCGCCGACCGGCTGCTCGCCGACCCGACGCTGGACCCGGCCGCGGAGGCGGAGGGGTTCGTCACCGAGGGGGTCGCCGACGCCGGGGCGGCGCTGGAGGGGGCCAGGGCGATCCTCATCGAGCGGTTCGCCGAGGACGCCGACCTGATCGGCGGGCTGCGCGAGCAGCTGTGGGAGCGCGGGCGGCTGGTCGCCAAGGTCCGCGAGGGCAAGGAGGAGGCCGGCGCGAAGTTCTCCGACTACTTCGACTTCGCCGAGCCGTTCACCAAGCTGCCCTCGCACCGGATCCTGGCGATGTTCCGGGGCGAGAAGGAGGAGATCCTCAGCGTCACGCTCGAGCCGGACGACAGCCCCGACTACGAGATGCGCATCGCCTCCCGGTTCGGCGTCTCCGACCAGGGCCGGCCGGCCGACCGCTGGCTGAGTGAGACGGTCCGCTGGGCCTGGCGCACGCGCATCCTCGTCCACCTGGGCATCGACCTTCGGATGCGGCTGTGGCAGGCGGCGGAGGACGAGGCGGTGCGGGTGTTCGCCGCCAACCTCCGCGACCTGCTGCTGGCCGCCCCGGCGGGCACGCGCGTCACCATGGGGCTCGACCCCGGCCTGCGCACCGGCGTGAAGGTGGCCGTCGTCGACGCCACGGGCAAGGTGGTCGACACGGCCACCATCTACCCGCACGAGCCCAAGCGGCAGTGGGACCAGTCGCTGGCGGTGCTCGGCGCCCTGGCGCAGAAGCACGGCGTCGAGCTGATCGCGATCGGCAACGGCACCGCCTCCCGCGAGACCGACAAGCTGGCGGGTGAGCTGGTCAAGCACATGCCGTCACTCACCAAGATCGTGGTCTCGGAAGCCGGCGCGTCGGTCTACTCCGCCTCCGCGTACGCCTCCCAGGAGCTTCCCGAGCTGGACGTGTCCCTGCGGGGTGCGGTGTCGATCGCCCGCCGGCTGCAGGACCCGCTGGCCGAGCTGGTCAAGATCGATCCCAAGTCCATCGGCGTCGGCCAGTACCAGCACGACCTGGCCGAGACCAAGCTGTCCCGCTCGCTCGACGCGGTGGTGGAGGACTGCGTCAACGCCGTCGGCGTCGACGTCAACACCGCATCCGCGCCGCTGCTCACGCGCGTGTCCGGCATCGGCGCCACGCTGGCGGAGAGCATCGTGCGGCACCGCGACTCCAACGGCCCGTTCCGGACCCGCACCGCGCTCAAGGAGGTGTCCCGGCTGGGGCCGAAGGCGTTCGAGCAGTGCGCGGGTTTCCTGCGCATCCGCGACGGCGACGACCCGCTCGACGCGTCCAGTGTGCACCCCGAGGCCTATCCGGTGGTCCGGCGCATCCTCGGCTCGGTCCGGACCGACCTCAAGATGTTGATCGGCAACACGGCGGTGCTGCGCTCCATCAAGCCGCAGGAGTTCACCGACGACACGTTCGGCCTGCCGACGGTCACCGACATCCTCCGCGAGCTCGAGAAGCCCGGACGCGACCCGCGGCCGGCCTTCAAGACCGCCACCTTCAAGGAGGGCGTCGAGAAGATCTCCGACCTGGCGTCCGGGATGATCCTCGAAGGCGTGGTCACCAACGTAGCGGCGTTCGGCGCGTTCGTGGACGTCGGCGTTCACCAGGACGGTCTGGTTCACGTCTCCGCCATGTCGCGCACCTTCGTCAAGGACCCGCGCGACGTGGTGAAGCCGGGCGACATCGTCCGGGTCAAGGTTCTCGACGTGGACATCCCGCGCAAGCGCATCTCCCTGACCCTGCGCCTGGACGACGAGGCGGCCCAGTCCTCCGCCGACGGGCGCGGCCAGCGCGGCGGCGGCCCCCGCCAGGGCCGCGACAACGCCCAGCGAAGCCGCGGCGACGGCGCCCGGGGCGACGGCGGCACCGGGCAGGGCGCCCAGCGCGGCCACGGCGACGCGGGCCAGCGCGGCCGGGGCGACGGCGGGCAGCGCGGCGGCGACAACGGCCAGCGTGGCCGCGGCACCGGCGGGCAGCGCGGCACCGGTCAGGGCGGCCAGCGCGGCGGCCAGCGTCAGGACCGCCCCGCCCCTTCGGGCGCCATGGCCGAAGCCCTTCGCAAGGCGGGCCTGGCCGACCCCGGCAACACCCGCTGACCTCCGGCGGCCACCTCACGCGGCCTCGCGCAGCCCTTTCCGGGCGGCCCGAGGCCGCGTCGCACCAGGACCGTGGCGGGGTGCCGCGAGCGATACGGTCGGAGGGTGAGCACTTCGACGTTTACCATGGCGATCGCACAGGCCCGTGACCTGCTCAGGTGGCGTTCACCGCTGCGCACCGAGCTCTGGGCGGCCGGACTCGCCGCGGGGTTGGAGCAGGGCGGCGCGGCCGAGTTCGTCCGCGAGCTCATCGCCACGGACACGGCGGAGGCGCGGCTGACCCTTGCCGCCCTGCTCGGCGTGGACGGTGCTCCCCTCGCGCGGTACGGCTCCGGTGGACGTCCCGGCGAAGACGCGGGCCGAAAGGCCGGCGACGGTCGTCCGGAGGATGGCGGGCACTTCGGCGACGCGGGACTCGACGACGCGGGACTCGACGACGCGGCCGAGCCATCCGCGGCGAAGGCCGGCGCTCCGCGCGCGAGCGCCGCAGGTGGCGGTCCCACGGTGAAAGCCGGCGGGCCGGACGAGGGTGCCGCAGGTGGCGATACCGCGGTGGACGCCGGCGGCCTGGACGAGGACGCCGCGGGTGGCGGTTTCACGGTCGAGGCGGGTGCCCTGGCGGGAGGCGGCGGGGTCGGGGCGGAAGCAGGGGAGGTGCCGGCCGCCGCTGGTCGGGTGGGCACGGCCGCGGACGTCGTCGCGTGGATCGAGGCGGGGCGGGCGGCGGTGCGGGCGTCACCCGAGTGGGTGGCTCGCATGGGCCGGGTGACGTGCGAGGGGGCCAGGTACGGCAAGGCCGACCGCTACGGGCTGCAGACTCTCGCCGCGTTGCGCTTCGGCTACCCCAACGGCAAGGAGCCGCACGTCCTCGTCGTGGGCATCGACCAGGTCAACGGCGGCCTGGCGGTGGACGCGCTGGTCGATGAGCCGAGATTCCTGGACGACCTGCGGCTCGAGCCCGCCGAGCCGGGCGTGGTGGCCGGGCGGATGCTCGACGCGTTCGAGCTGACCGAACGCGTCATGGGTGCGATGGTCGCCGACACGTTTCCGTCGGTGCGGCCGTTCGCGCTGGGCCGGGCGCTTGCCGTGCCGCATGCCGTGCGGTCCGCGCCGGATGGCACGGTCTCCAGCTTCCGGGAGTTGCCCGACCTGCCGGGAGCGGCGGAGGCGTTCGAGAAACTCGTCGAGTTCGTAGGGGATCGTCCGTTGTGGTGGAGTCCTGCGAGGGTGTCCCAGTTCCTCACGGCGTGGCTGCCGCGGGAGGCCATCCTGTCGGAGGAGGCCGTCGCCGCCATGCCGGAGGTGGTGCGGGCGTGGAGCCGGTTCAACGGCGGCCATCGTGAGGTGCTGGAGCGGGTGGACGCGGACGCGCCGTCGCTGGCCGCGCTGATGGCGGATGAGTCACTGGCCGGCCTGGGCAAGCGGATCGCGCTGAACCGGCTCCGCGCCGAGGACCACCGGCGGTGAAGCCGCGTTCCGGGGGCGCCCGCAGGTGGTGATGCCCGCGCCGACCGGACTGCGCGACGTGTCCGGGGATGCGGCGAGCGCGGAAACGGCAAGGGCGACACGGCGACGGGCTGACGCGGTGGTGCTGAGAGGTCGTGGTGCTGAGAGGTCGTGGTGCTGAGAGGTCGTGGGTTGGATCGGGGACGTGGGCGGGCGGGCTATGCTGCGCAGTGACGTGTACGCCGCCCCATGGGCGTGACAAGGGAGATCGACCGATGTACAAGGAGTTCGCTGCCGAGGCCGTGGTCTGGGTGGTGCCGATCGTGGTACTCATCGGCCTGGCCCTGCTGATCACTTCCTGACCCGCCGGGGGCCGAGCCAGGCTCGGACCCCTGGCTCCCTCCCCGCCACCGGGTCCCCGCCACCGGGTCTCCGCCACCGGGTCCCCGCCTTCGGGTGCCGCGTTCCCCGCGCAGGCAGGCGGCGGTCAGCCGTAGTACTCGTAGGCGACGACCGTACGGGCCTCCCGGTCCCAGCGGATCTCTCCGTCCAGCCAGCGGTTCCACAGTTTGGCGAGTGTGCCGGAGCGGACCGTGCAGCCGGCCCACCGGGTGGCTCGGGGGCGGATGCTGCCGACGTAGTCGTAGCACGACCCGGCCTTGCGGTTGTTGATCTCCAGGCGGGCGTTCAGGGTGACGTCGTAGAGCCGCTTGCCAGAGACGTTCTTGATGCGAACCTTGATCCGGCAGGTGTCCTTGCAACGGCCGAAGTAGATCTTCGTGCGGATGAGTTTCGGGCGTGCGGCAGTGGCCGTCGCCTGGACGCCGGCGGCGGCCACGGACGTGCCGGTGGTCACCGTGGCGTGGGCGGCCGGAGAGGCCGCGGCCAGGGTCGTGGCCGTGACCGCGGCCGATAAGAGCAGGGCGGACAGGCGAGTGCGCATGGAACCCCCAGCGTGGCGAGTGGCCGCTTCCCCCGTCGAAAGCAGCCTGAGCCCCTTCGATTAACCATCACGAAGGCAACCGGGTCAACACATGTGCGGGCCGGCTACCCCGCGAACGGCGGCGCGTCCCCCGTCTCGTTGAGCTCCGCGATGGCGAGCTCGGCCGTGGTGCGGATGTCGAAGAACTTGTCGAGGGCCGTGATCGCGAACAGGTGCTTGCACCGGCCGTTGAGCCCGGACAGCAGCAACCGCCCGCCGGAGGCGGTGACCGCCTTGTGCAGGTAGACCAGGACCGACAGTCCCGAGGAGTCGCAGACGCTCACGGCCTGCATGTCGATGACGAGTAGCGGCGGCTGGGTGAGGTCGAGGGCCTTGGTCACGCGGTCGCGCACCTCCGCGGCCGACGCGAAATCGAACTCCCCCGTGAGCCTTGTGATGACACAGGAGCCCTGGAGCCCCATGCTGATCGACAAGGCTTGCTCCGAAGTCACCCAGCTCCACCTACCCGCATTGCTTGACCGATGTCACCACTTTACGCAAAGTAGCGTCTCGGGTTGAACACCAGCATCTGCCCGATCTGCTCCCGCGTCACGCCGGAATGGAGAAGTGCGGCCACGACGTCATCGTGAATGTGA
The DNA here is from genome assembly GCF_002850745.1 of Nonomuraea indica. Taxonomy (GTDB): domain Bacteria; phylum Actinomycetota; class Actinomycetes; order Streptosporangiales; family Streptosporangiaceae; genus Nonomuraea; species Nonomuraea indica. Next base: position 247,957 of record NZ_KZ559471.1, on the reverse strand, counting down.
TCGTATCGCCAGTTAGGGGCCACCGCGCCGCGGGCCTGCTCCCATGCGCCGCCGAAGTAGTCCATGAAGCAGGCGGTGTCGTGGCTGAGCACCATCCGGTCGGCGTAGCCCCGCTCGCACAGGGCGGCGATGGTGGCCACCCGCTGGGCCGTCGGGTTGTAGATGTCGAGGCCGAACCGGTCCATGCCGAGCGTGGCCCCGGTGTCGGCCATCCGCATGAGGTAGTCGAGGTCGTTGGAGTCGCCCGCGTGCCCGACGACGACCTTGGTCAGGTCGACGCCCTCCTTGGCGAAGAGGTCGAGCGCGAGCGGCCCGGTGCCGGCGAAGGAGTTGGTGTGCACGGTGATCGGCGCGCCGGTGCGCAGGTGGGCCTGCGCGACGGCCCGGCAGATGCGCTCGACGCCGGGAACCAGGCCCTTCTCCTCGACCACGCACTTCAGGAACGCCGCTTTCACCCCGGTGTCGCCGATTCCTTCGGTCAGGTCGCGCACGAAGTCCTCGACCATCGGCTCCGGCATGTCCAGCAGCAGGCCGGGGCCGCGATGCTCGTACTGGTGCGGCAGTTCCTCGAAGCAGTAGAGGCCGGTCGCCACGATGATGTTCAACTCCGGCACCTCGGCCGCGACGCGCTGGATGCGGGGGATGTAGCGGCCCAGACCCCACACGGTCGGGTCCACGATGGTCCGCACCCCCTTGGCCGCGGCGGCGCGCAGCTTGCCGACGGCGTCGGCGACCCGGACCTCCTCGTCCCACCACGCGCCCCGGCCGTAGCTCTCCATGTGCTCCGGCGACAGGACGAAGACGTGCTCGTGCATGAGCGTCTCGCCGAGTTGGTCGAGTTCGACGGGGCCGCGGACGGTTTCGACGGGCATCAGCGCCTCCATACCGGCTGGTCGGTCGATGACTGCGGTCAGCCTAGGCCTGCCGGGCCGCCGTAACAACGGCCGCGACCGGCGGGCCCCTCCGCCGTCCCTCACCCGGGCCTCTCCGCCGCCCCCCCCATCCGGGACCTCTCCGCTGTCCACCACCCGGGACCTATCCGCCGTCCGCCGTGCGGGCCCCGTGACCGCGCGGCGGCCCGCCGCCGCCGTGGGATGCACGCCGGTCCGGCCGCACGGGTGCCGGGGCTGCTGGTGGCCGCCTGTCAGCCGGGGTCACTGAACCGGCCGTGACCTCGATCAGCGTGCCCGGTCATCAGGTCTTCGGGGCGGGCACGACCAGCACGGGCCGGTCGGCGTGGTGGAGCACCCGGTTGGCCGTGCTGCCGACCAGCAGTGACGTCAGCCCGCCCAGCCCGCGCGTACCCGTCACGATCAGCGTCGCGTCGAGCTCGTCGGCGACCTCCACGATCGACGACCACACGGCGGCCGGATGGACCTCGGCCCGCGGCGTCGCGTCGAGCCCCGCCTGGCGGGCCAGCTCGGCACCCTCGGCGGCCAGCCGCGCCATCGCCTCGCGCATCGCCTCCTCCTCCTGCGCCGACTGCCCGACCGGCATCATCAGCCCCACCGGCACCGCCACCGCCCGCTCCCACACGGTGAGCACGACGGCCCGCTGCCCCTTCAGCAGCGGGCCCGCGAACGCGATCGCGGCCTTGGCGTCCTCCGAACCGTCGTACGCGATCAATATGGTCATCGTCACCACGTCCCTCAGCCGTTTTCCTGTCCTCTACCGATCCGTGCCTGTTTCACGCCTGCGAGGCGGGTAGCCCCATGTCATGACCGTTACGAGGTTCCAGGACCTGCCGCTGGCCGACCGCGACCGGGCGTGGGACGCCGCCGCGGCGGACAAGAGGGTGCGCGCGTGGGCGGGGGCCGAGGACCGGCCCAACGAGAAGTACCGGCAGGCCCATGTGTGGTACGACGGCGACGACGCCGGCGCGTTCGGCTCGTACAAGCTGCCGATCGCCGACGTCGTCGGTGGTGAGCTGAAGGTCGTGCCGCGGGCCGTCATCGCCGCCGCCGGGGTCATGGACGGCGCCCGGGGCGGCGTCGACCTGCCCAAGGACGACATTCCCCGCGTCAGGGCGCACCTGGCGAAGTACTACGCCAAGCTGGGCGACACGCCGCCCTGGGAACGCTGAGCGGCCCGCGTGGCCGACGCCCTGAGCATCGACAGTCCCGCCGCCGCCAGCACGCCGAGCTCGGTGATCACGACGATCCGCTGGGTCAGCCCGGCCGGGATGTCGCCGTCGCCGAGCGGGATGCCCGCCATGCGCACCACGTACGGCGTCACGACCAGCACCAGCGCGCCGAGCGCGACCCCGCTGAGCACCCGCACCGCCTTGGCGTAGCGGGTCTGCGTCCTGGCCAGCAACATCCCGGCGGCAGGCATGGCGAGGAAGGCGGCGAAAGCGGCGTAGCGGTGGATGCCGCCCGACAGCGACAACGGCACTCCCGGCCGGTCGGTGGGGAAGGCCCCGATGAGGAACATGCTGACCGACCAGGCGGCGAGCAGCGCGACCACCCAGCCGCCCGCGCCGGCCCTGCGCAACGCCTCGGCGGTCAGCACGCCGCCCACCGCGAACAACGTCAGCGACGTGGGCAGCAGCCAGCCGTCCTGGTGGAAGGCGTACGTGCTGATCACGTCGTACAGCGGGTCGAGCCCGGCCCGGGCGTGCAGGGCGAGCATGGCGACGGTCCCGGCGGCGTTGGCCGCCAATCCACTCACAAGCAGAGCCTTCATGCTCCCAAGCTGGTGGAACGCGGCCTGACGAACCATCGGAGATCGGCCCGAACCGGCCCTGAGCCGACCCCTACGACCTCGGTCGGAGCATCCCTGACCCGGCCACGGTGACCTGCGCGAAGCCGGCCCCTGGTAGGGCGGGCCCCCTCAGGGTGGGGGCGGCCCGCCTCACCCGTGGCCCTGCCGCGCCGGTCAGCGGACGGGCAGGTCGAAGTAGGCGCGGATGGCGGTGCCGCCCGGGTGGGTGTGCACCCGGACGAGGTCGCTCAGCAGGTTGACGATGAGCAGCCCGCGCGAGCCGGCCACGTGGGGGTCGACCGGCCGGCGGCCCGCCAGCGGGTCGGTGATGTGGCCGGTGTCGCTCACCTCGCACACCAGCCGGCCGCCCTCGGTCCAGGCCCGCAGGACGCCGGCGCCGCCGCCGTGGTCGAGGCTGTTGGCCCCCAGTTCGGCGACCACCAGGCGGATGTCGTCGAGCCGGGCGCCGCCGAAGCCCAGCTCGGCGGCCCGTCCGGCGGCCAGCGTGCGGGCGTCCGCCAGGTTGGTGCGGTCGAACCGGAGCACGGCCGGCACGGCGGGCGCGGCCGGCTCGTCGAAGGGCAGGTTGTGCTCCATGACGACCTGGAGGGGCGCGTAGGCGTCGCTGGGGCGTTCGCCCCGCGCGTCGCGGATGACCGGGTGGGTCAGCGCCGCCTCGCGCAGGACGCGGGGCGCGAGCCGGTCGGCGTCGTACGGGCACAGGATCGTGACCTGCCGCCCGGTGAACGCGAAGTTGATCAGAGCCTCGTGCTGGGCGCAGGCAGGGTATTCGGTCACCGTGCGGCCGGGCCAGATCGGCTCGCCGATGATCCGCACGTGTGAGCCGGGGTGGCGGTCGGCGAAGGCACGCAGGACGGCGGGGATGATGCGGCCCGGGTTGCGGCCGGCCTGCTCCATGTCGAGGAGGTGGACGCGGGCGGCGTCGGCGCCGAGCGCCGACTCGATCAGCTTGAGCCGGCCGGCGGGGACCGCGACGGCGACGGGCTCGCCGGCGGCGAGGCCCTCGCCGATGAAGGCGCTGGTGGCAGCCACGTATTCCCGGTCGCCCTGGTAGAAGAGCGCCGGGTGCACGAACGGGTCCGCCAGCATCAGACTCACGGTACCCGCTCGTGCGCTGTTCACGACAAACACCTGGGTATCCCGATCGGGTGCGGGAGCCTCCCGGAGCCGCGCGGCGACGCGTAAGGCGGAGATAAAGGCTCTGTTAGTGTTGTGCAAGCGCCGATCAAGGGGCTGGCCATAATGTCCCTTCCAACACCTGACGAACGATGAAGGGCATCCGACCATGACTCCCCCTCGCCGGCGTATCGCCATGACCATCGCGACGCTTTCCCTCGCCGGCCTCACCACCGCCTGCGGCGCTCTCGGCCAGGCGGTCGACTGCAACGAGGTGGCCAACGAAGTCACCAAGATCTCGAGCGAGTTCAGCAGCTCGATGGCCAACGTCGGCACCGACCCCAAGGCCTTCGAGGCCGCCGGTGACGAGGCCGCCAAGAAGGTCAAGGACCTGGCCGGCAAGTACGACGGCGAGCTCGCCTCCGCGCTGAACGACCTGGCCGCCACCTTCGACGGGTTCGCGATCGACGAGAAGAACCCGACCGGCGCCATGGAGTCGGTGAACAAGCTCCAGGGCTTCACGACGAAGATCCAGAGCGCCTGCTCCTGACGGGCTTCCGGCCGTCGCGTCGCCTGCGGGGGGCAGTGCGCGCGGCGGCCGGCCTCTTCCCGGCGCCCCTCTTCCCGGTGCCCCTCTTCCCGTCGCCCCTCCCCCCGTCGCCTCTCCCCGGTCGCCTCTCCCGGCGCCCGTAGCGGAGCACCCGGGGTGAAAGCGGTCTAAGGTGGTCGCCGTGACGGGCGACACGCTCGCGGCCGAGTCCGAGGCGACCGCCGCCCCCCTCCCCCGCCGGCGGCTCCTCCCGAGCGGTCACCGGCTCGGCGTCGGGCTCCTCGCCCTGCTGGCCGCCGCCGCCTACTCCGTGCTCGGGCTGGTCAAGCTGGCCACCTTCCGCGCCTCGGTCTTCGACCTGGTGATCGTGGACCAGGCCGTCCGCAACTACGCGAACTTCCGCCCCCCGTACGTGCCGGCGGTGGGGAGCTTCCACCATCGGGGGCTCGACTACCTCCAGCTGGCCGACCACTTCTCCCCCGCGTACGCGCTGCTCGCGCCGTTCTACTGGGTGCACGACGGGCCGGAGTCGCTGGTGGTCGCGCAGGCGCTGCTGTTCGCCGCGGCGATCCCGTTCGTGTGGCTGTTCGCCCGGCGGGTGCTGGGCACCGGCCCGGCCTACCTGGTCGCGGCCGCCTACGCCGTGTCCTGGCCCGTCGCGCAGGCGGCGGCGTTCGACGTGCACGAGGTGATGTTCGTCCCCGTGCTCACGGCGATCATGATCGAGCGGTACCACGCGGACCGGCCGTTGCCCGCGTTCGCGGCGATGTTCGGGCTCCTCCTGGTCAAGGAGGACATGGGGCTGATGATCGTCGGGTTCGGGGCCTACCTGTTCGCCGTCGGCGACCGGTTCCGCGCCGGGTGCTGCGCGGCCGTCGGCATCGGCGGGGTGCTGCTCACCAGAGGTGCGCTGATCCCCATGCTCGGCGGCGACACCGGGGACTTCTGGGCCTACGGCCACCTCGGCCCCGACGCCCCGAGCGCCGTCCTGGCGCTGCTGCGCGACCCGGTCTCGGCCGTGCAGCTGCTGTTCGGCGCCGAGGACAAGGTCGACACGCTCTTCCTCATGGTGTGGCCGACGCTGCTGCTGTGCCTGCTGTCGCCGCTGACGCTGGCGGCCCTGCCGCACGTGCTCGAACGGATGCTGTCCGACCGTGTGCCGTGGTGGCAGGCCGACTTCCAGTACAGCGCGTTCACGGTGGTGATCCTGCTGTGCGCCGGCGTCGACGGCCTGGCCCGGCTGCTGCGCCTGCTCCGGCGTCCCGGCGACCGGTCGCTCGGGCTCGCCTGGTCGGTCGCGGTCTGCGCGGTGGCGGTGACGCTCGTGCCCAGGTTCGCCCTCGACCAGCTCTACCATCCGTCGTTCTACAAGGGTGACGAGGCCAGGATCGCGGCCGCCCGCGAGGCCGTGTCCAAGGTGCCTCCGGGGGTGGTCGTCGAGGCGGTCAACTCGGCCGGGCCCGCCCTCACCTCACGCGCCACGGTGCTGCTGTGGACCGGGCAGTCGCGCGGCGCGCCGTGGGTGGTGGCCGACACCGCCCGCTGGGAGTTCCCGTTCGGGTCGGCCGAGGACCAGGCGGCGCAGGTCGGCCGGCTGGTGGCGGAGGGCTACGCCAAGGTCTTCGAGCGTGACGGCTACGTGGTGCTGCACCGGCCCTAGGCGTACCCGGCCGTTCGCGTCCTTCGCCGGAGCCCTCGTTCGCGAGCCGGCCCGGCGGACGCGTCGCGGCGCTACTGGCCGACGCGGCCGTCGATGCGCTCGCGCAGGAGGTCGGCGTGGCCGCAGTGCCGCGCGTACTCCACGATCTGCGCCACCAGCATGTCGCGCAGCTGCAGGTTCGCCCCGTCGGGGCCGAGGTCGGAGACTCCGGCGTTCCAGGTGCCGAGGTCGGCGACACCGGCCACGAACCGGTCGGTGAGCTCCACCTCGGCCCGCCACTGCCGGAAGGCGTCCGCGACGACGTCCGGGTCGGCGGTCGCGCCGTTCCAGTCGCCGTCACGGTCCTCGTCGGTGCAGTAGAGCTTCGGAGCGTCCTCGCCGGCCATGACGCGGCGAAGATGACGCTCCCCCTCCGCCAGGTGCCGCACCAGCCCGAGCAGGGACATCGTGGACGGTGGGACGGATCGCCGGGAGAGCTGCTCGGCGTCCAGGCCCGCGCATTTCATCTCCAGGGTGAGGCGGTAGTGGCGGAGATAGTCGAGGAGTACGCCGCGTTCGTCGACGGCCGCGGCGGCGGTTTCGCGCGGGTCGTCGTCGGGGTCGACCCACATGTCGAGGTAGACGGTCGACTTCGTCCACCGCGCGGGGACGGGCTCACTCGCATCCGAGGTGGTCACCTCGGCATCGTCGGTCATCGGACCGGCGGGCGCCACCGAATATCCGGCGGCGGCCTGGATGGCCGCCGGCGCCGGGGCCGCCTGTCCGCGCCGTCGCCGGATCGAGACCGTCATCGCGTGGGCGAGGCCGCTCTCAGCCTCGGGCTCCGCGGCGCTCCGCCGTACGGACGGCCTGCTCGTACGCGCGGTCGAACCCGTCGAGGACGGCGGGCCACGATCCCGCCGCCGGCGGCGTGGCCCGGTTGTGCGCGGTGATCCGCTCGCGCAGCGCGGCGTCGGTGGCCAGGCGGGCCACGGCCTCGGCCAGCGCGCCCAGGTCGCGGCCGAGCAGCCCCTCGGTGCCGTGCGTGACGAAGTCGGCGACGCCGCTCTGCGATCTGGCCACCACGGGCAGCCCCGCGGCGCGCGCCTCCAGGGCCGCGATACCGAACGACTCGCGCGGCGCCGGGGCCACGAACACGTCGGCCGACTCGAGCACCTTGGCGATCTGCTCGCGGCTGTAGCGGCCGGGCAGCGACACCCAGTCGGTCATGCCGTGCCTGGCCAGGTAGCGCTCCATCGAGGCGCGGGCCGGGCCGTCGCCGACCACGGTGGCACGCAGCGGGATGTGCGCCGGGACGCGGGCGCGGGCCGCGCCGAGCAGCCTGAGCAGGCGTACCGGCTGCTTGCGCGGCGCCAGCCGGCCGACCGCCACGATGTGCACCTCGTCACGCGGGTCGGCGGCGGGCGGTACCCCGGTCGCCGGGGAGGCGCGCCAGGCCGACAGGTCGAGGCCGTTGGAGACCACGTGCACCGGCACGCCGCGGCCCGCCACCGAGCGGATGGGGACCGCGGCGGCGGTGCTGACCGTGGTGGCGACCAGCCCCCACCGCTGCCAGCCGTACGCCGCGCCGAGCAGCCGGTGGACGAGCCGGGTGAGCGGGTCCCACATGCTGTGCACGGTCACCACGCACGGCAGCCCGGCGCGGACGGCCGCGCGCACGCCCATCCAGGCGAACGGCGAGACCGCGCCGGCGTGCACGTGCACCACGTCGGGCCGCGAGGACGTCATGCGCCGTGTGAGATGCCCCACCCCGAACGGGTGCACCGGCAGGTCGAAGGGCATGCGGGCGACGACGCGGTGGACGCCGGGCAGCGCCTCGCCCCGGGTCGCGGTCGCCACCTCGACCTCGTGGCCGGCCTGCCGCTGCATCCGCACCAGGTCGGCGACCTGGACCTCGATGCCCCCGAGCCGCGGCAGGTAACAGTCACTCACGTGAAAGATCCGCACCCCTCCCAGACTAATCTGGGCGTGTGCCTCCACGTACCGCTGTGTTCTTCCATGCCCACCCCGACGACGAGGCCCTGCTGACGGCGGGCACGATGGCGATGCTCGCGGCCGAGGGGCACCGCGTGGTGCTCGTGGTCGCCACCGCGGGCGAGCGCGGCCTGGCCGAGATGGAGCCCGGCGAGGAGCTGGGGCGGACCCGGCTCAAGGAGCTGTACGAGTCGGCCGCGCTGCTCGGCTGCGCCCGGGTGGAGTGCCTGGGCTACGGCGACTCGGGCCTGAGCCCCAAGGGCGGCGTCGCCGAGGAACGCCCCGACAACGCCTTCATCGACGCCGACACCGAGGAGGCGGCCGGCCGCCTGGCCGCGATCCTGCGCGAGGAGGACGCCGACCTGCTGTCGATCTACGACCCGGCCGGCGGCTACGGGCATCCCGACCACGTGCAGGTGCACCGGGTGGGGCGGCGGGCCGCGGAGCTCGCCGGCACGGAGATCGTGCTGGAGGCGACGGTCAACCGCGACCCCCTGCTGCGGCTGCTGCGGCTGGCGGGCAAGGTCTACCGGTTCCCGCCGGAGTTCGACGTGCGCACGTTCGAGAGCGCCTACTCGCCGGGGGAGGTCATCACCCACCGGGTGAACGTCCGCAGGTACGCCCGGCAGAAGCGGGCCGCCATGTCGGCGCACGCCTCGCAGGCGACCGGCGGCGACAGCGACCGCACCCTCGCCGTGCTGCTCAAGGTGCCGGGCCCGCTGTACCGGCTGGTGTTCGGCACCGAGTGGTACGTCCGCCGCGACCTGCCGCCGGGCACCCGCCTGAGTCACCCTCTGGACCGATGGCCCAGATGAGACCTGAGGGTGATCCGCGGTCGCCGCGCGCCGGGCAGACTGAGGCCCGATGAGGAACAAGTGGCTCCAGATCGCGTTGTCCGTGCTGTCGCTCGCGCTGGCGGTGGCGCTCGTCGTCTACCTGCCGCAGATCGTGCAGGCGCTCACCGGCAAGGAGGTGTCCTGGCGCGACGTCGGCGCGGTGTTCGCCACGCTCAGCCCCGGCGTGGTGGCGCTGATGGCGGCGACGTGGCTGCTCAGCCTGCTCGCCTACACGTTCGTGCTGACCGGGTCGCTGCCGGGGCTCGGGCGGCTGCAGGCGCTGACGCTCAACGCGGCGGGCAGCGCGGTGAGCAACCTGCTGCCGTTCGGCGGCGCGGCGGGGGTGGCGCTGACCTTCGCGATGACGCGGAGCTGGGGGTTCGCCAACCGCTCGATCGTGGTGATGACGCTCGTCAGCGGCATCTGGAACACGTTGTTCAGGTTCGTCCTGCCGGCTGTCGGCATCATGGCGCTGCTGCTGGCGGGCCAGGTGCCCAACCCGCAGGTGGCGCGGGCCGGGTGGGTGGGCGCCGGGTCCATCCTGGTGCTGTGCGCGGTGGTGGCCGCCGCCCTCTACTGGGACCGCGCCGCCGCGCTGCTGGGCCGGGGCCTCGACGGGCTCGCCCGGCTGGTGCGGCTGCGGGCGCGTCCTTCCGGGGCGCTCGACCGGCTGCGCGCGGACACCGCCGGCATCGTCCACACCCGCTGGCCGGGTCTGTCGCTGGGGATGGTGTTCTTCCTCGGGTTCCAGTGGGTGATCATGGTGGTCTGCATGCGGGCCACCGGCGCCTATCCCGGGCTGGCCGAGTCGATCGCCGTCTTCGCCCTGTCGCGGGTGCTGACCACCGCGCTGGTCACCCCCAGCGGTGCGGGGATCATGGAGGGCGGGGTCGCCGCCCTGCTGATCGTCTTCGGGGTGGGCACCCCTCAGGCGACGGCCACCGCACTGCTTTTCGGCTTCTGGACTTACACTATCGAGATCCCGTTCGGCGGCCTGGCTCTGGGCGCGTGGGCACTCCTGCGCAGGCGTGATGGCCGTGGCGCCGCCACGGAGCCCCCGTCCGCGATACCGAAGGCCACCCAGTGACGATCCCAAACAGAACACAGACCTTGTGCGTGATTCGGAAGCCCGCATAGCGTGGCGGCTGACATGGTGGCGTTCCGGGTTCTGGGGCCAGTCGAGGCGTACGGCGACGACGAACTCGACCTCGGCGGGTTGCGGCAGCGGGCCGTCCTCGCCCGGCTCCTCGTTGCCAGAGGGCAGGTCGTGCCGGTCGACACGCTCCTGTACGACCTGTGGGACGACGACACGGCCAAGGGGGCTCAGTCCGGTCTTCAGGTCTACATCTCGCGGCTGCGCCGGGTGCTCGAGCCGGGCCGGCCGCGCGGCGGCCCCAACCGGCTGCTGGTGACGGTCGCCTCCGGCTACGCGCTGCGGGTGGCGCCCGACCAGGTCGACGCGCTCAGGTTCGAGCAGCTGGTCCGGGCCGCGGGCGAGCATCTGGAGGAGGGCGACCCGCAGTCGGCGCGCGGCCGCCTGGAGAAGGCGCTCGGCCTGTGGCGGGGCACCCCCTACTCCGACTTCGCCGACCAGCCGTGGGCCGAGGCGGAGGTCAACCGGCTCACCGAGCTGAGGCTGGTGGCGCGCGAACGCCACGCCGACACCGGGCTGCGTCTCGCCATGCCCGCCGAGACCGTGCCCGACCTGGAGGCGCTCACCTCCGAGCATCCACTGCGCGAGGAGGGCTGGCGGCTGCTCGCGCTGGGCCTCTACCGGTGCGGCCGGCAGGGCGACGCGCTGGCCGCGCTGCGCCGGGCGCGCAACATGCTGGCCGACGAGCTGGGCATCGACCCGGGGCCGGCGCTGCGCAAGCTGGAGTCCGACATCCTCGCCCAGTCGCCGGAGTTGGAGCTGGTGCCGCCCCAGCGGCCGGCGCGGGCCGTGCCGGCCGCCGACACCTGGCCGCCGCGACCGGCCGCGGCCGTGGAGCCGCCGCCGCTGGAGCCCGAGCCGTTCGTCGGCCGCGAGGCCGAGCTGGCCCGGCTCACGTCGGCCGCGGCGCGCACCGGCAGGTTCCAGGTGGCGATCGTCACCGGCGTCGCGGGCGCCGGCAAGACGACTCTGCTGCGCCGCCTGCAGAGCGGGCTGGCCGGCGACGGCTGGATCACCGCGTCGGGCGCCTGCCCCGACTCCAGTGCCACGCCGCCCGGCTGGGCGTGGGTGGAGATCCTGCGCTCGCTCGTCGGCGTGACGGGGGCGGGCGAGTACGCCCAGCTCCTGGCGCCGCTGCTGGACGACGCCGCCCCCGACCCCGATGACGACGAGGTGTCGGGCGGGTTCCGCCTGCACCGCGCGGTCGGCGGCTACCTCGCCGGGGTGGCGCGCCGCGCGCCGGTGCTGCTGACCCTCGAAGACCTGCACTGGGCCGACGACCAGACGCTCGCCCTGCTGCGCGCTCTGCCGAGCCTGCTCGCGACCAGCCGGGTGCTGCTCGTGGTCACCTGCCGCGAGAGCGAGCTGGACGACCGCCAGTCCGACGTGCTGGCCGCGCTCGCCCGGCTCGGCCCGGTACGCGTGGGGCTGTCCGGCCTCGACCCGAAGGCCGTGGCCGAGCTGGTCCGGGCGACCTGCGTGCGCGAGATCGACGAGGACGCCGTCGAGTCGATCGTCGAGCGGACCGCCGGAAACCCGTTCTTCGTCCGCGAGACCGTGCGGCTGCTCGACTCCGAGGCCGCCGCCGACCGGGCCAGCGCGGCCGAGGTGCTGTCGCGGGTTCCGTCGGGCGTGCGCGACGTGCTGCGGCGGCGCATCTCGCGGCTGCCCGCCGGCGCCCAGCAGATCCTGCTGCAGGCCGCGGTGATCGGCCGTGACGTGGACGTGGACGTGCTGGTCGACGTGGCCGGTGACATGGAGCGCAGAAGCTCGCGTGCGGACGGTGACGCCGGTGACGAGCGCGGCGGGCGCGGTGACAGCACGGACGCCGTGGTGGAGGCGGTGGAGGCGGCGCTGCTGGCCGGTCTGGTGACCGAGCCCGGCCCCGGTCTGCTCAGGTTCGACCACGACCTGGTCCGCGACACCATCTACTCCGACGCCTCGCGGCTGCGCCGCACCCGGCTGCACGCGGCCGTGGCCGCGGTCATCGAACGGCGGGCGCCGTCCGACGTGGCCGCGCTCGCCCACCACTACTACGCCGCCGACGCGGCCGAGAAGGCCGTCCACTACGCGGGTTTAGCGGCCGAGCAGGCCGAGCGCCGCTTCGCGCATCGCGAGGCGGCGACGTTGTGGGAGCAGGCCATCGCCGCGTTCAGCCGGACGGGCGGCGACACCAAGGACCGGCTGCAGCTCATGCTGCGCCGCATCCGGGCCCTGGCGCTGTGCGGTGACATGGCGGCGGCCCGGCTGCTGCGCCGCGAGGCGATGGACGCCGCGCTGCCGCTCGGTGACCTGGAGATCACCGCGCGGGTGGCGGCGTCGCTGGCCGTGCCGCACAAGGGCATGGCCCGCGATTTCACCCGCACCGCGTGGGAGATCGTCGACGTCACCGAGAAGGCGCTGATGGAGCTGCCGGAGGGCGAGCAGACGCTGCGTGCCAGCCTGCTCACCACGCTGGCGCTGGAGCTGGAGGGGTCCTCCTCGCCGGAGCGGGGCCGGCAGGCGTCGCTGGAGGCGCTGGAGCTCGCCCGGCAGAGCGGCGACCCGGTGCTGCTCGCCGCCGCGCTCAGCGGGCGGCTGCGGCAGTCCTACGACATCCCGGCCGTGGACACGCGCGAGGGCATCGGGCGCGAGCTGCTGGAGGTCGCGCAGCGGTCCGGGCAGATGGCCACCCAGGCGCTGGCGCACCTGGTGCTGCTGGAGTGCGCCGCGGCCCGCGGCGAGTTCGCCGTGGCCGACGAGCACGCCGCGGCGGCCGACCGGCTGGCCCGCCAGTACGACCTGTCGGCGCCGGCGGCGGTGTGCGCCTGGTACTCCGGGCAGCGGCTGATGATCGCCGGTGACTGGGCCGGGGCCGAGCGGGCCTACCGTGAGGCGGCCCGGATGACGGCCCGGGCCGGCATGCTGGAGGGCCGCCAGGACCTGCCGCTGATCACCATGTTCTGCCTGCACCTGGTCGACGGCCGGGCGGCCGGGATGGTCGAGGCGCTGGGCGAGGCTCACCAGCGCGGCGCCAAGTGGACGCTCGACGCCTACGCGCTGGCGCTGGCCTCGGCGGGTCACCTCGCCGACGCCAAGGCGGTGGCGGCCGTCCGGCCGCCGGTGCGGCCCGACTTCCTGTACGAGCTGGCGATGACGTGGCGGGCGCTGGCCGGGATGCTGCTCGACGACCGGGAGCGGATGGTCGACTGCTACGACAAGCTCAAGCCGTTCGCCGACCGGGTGGCGGGCGCCGGCACCGGCGTCGTGGCGCTGTGGCCGGTGGCGCTGACACTGGGCGACCTGGCCGTCCGGCTGGGTCAGCCCGACGCGGCGCGCGAGCACTACGCCAAGGCGCTGGAGGTGGCCGAACGGGTCGGCGTGCCCCGCTGGGTGGAGGCGGCGCGGCGGTCCGCCGGCGTGTGACGCCGTGGTGGCCAGTGCCACTGTGCTTCTCGTCACCATGATCAGCGCTCCTCCCTCGACCGCCTTTAAGGTGGAGAGGAGGGTGGTTGTGGCCCGCTTGTCCGCGCGCGCGCCGTTTGCGGAGACCGTGCGGTCCGGCATGGCGACCTTTGACGCCTTGAACTAAGGTTAGGCTGACCTTTGTACTCCCAGGGGTGGTGATGTTCTCCGATGTGGCGTCCGGTCCTCGCCGTCCCCGCCCCCACCGAGCCGTTCTGGCTGGGCCTGCCGTACTGGCTGGTGGGCGTCATCCTGATCATCGCTCTCTTCGGAGCGTTCCAGGTCTACTACTGGGTGGGGCGCCGGCTCGGTGAGCGGCTCTACGACTCGCGCATCGGGGTCAAGCTGGGCCGGGAGCGCATCGGCAAGGTCGAGGCCATCGTGCAGCGGTGGGGGGCGCTGGCCGTCTACGGGTGCTTCTGGGTGCCGATGCTGCGGCACACCCTGCCGTGGGTGGCGGGCGCGCTGCGGGTCTCCTATCCGTGGTACGTGGTGGCCAGCGCGCTCGGCTGCCTGACCTGGGCCCCGATGTGGTGGTTCGGTCTGACGGCGCTGGTGTGGGGCTGGCTGCAACTGGCGGCCCAGTCGCCGGTGGCGGCCGGCGGGGTGGCGGTGCTGGCGGCCGCCGGCGCGGCCGTGCTCGTCGCCCGGCGCCGCCGCAGGCGGGCCGCGAGAGCGGAGGCGGAGTCGCTGTCCCGCTGACGCCCGCCGGCTCCGGGGTGTCAGGTGGCCGTCGCGGGGACGGTGCGGTCGTCGATCGTGGCGTCCGCGGCGATCCGGCGGACCGATTCGATGCCGTTCACGCAGGCCGGCTTCGTCCGGAACGGCGCGCTGACGGCGACGGTCTGGCCGTTGGCCGCGACCAGCGCGAAGCGGAAGTCGCCCCGCTCGTCCTTGGTGATCACATACCTGCCCGCCATGGTCTCCCCCGTTCGCCGGCGTAACAGCGGTTTACCCCGGCCTGACGGCGTTTTCGCGGCTATGAGGTCAAGTTCGGCAAACCGCGCCTTGATCACCTGCGACCATGTCTGTCATGCGCATCGGTGCTCTCCTCGGTTCCGCCGTTCTCACTCTGGTCATCGGCCTGGTCTCGCCCTCGGCGGCGGCACGGGCGGCGGACGTCCCCGCGGTCGGGGCGAAGACGGCGTACATGGTCGACTCGGCCGGAACGATTCACTACGCCAAGCGGCAGACGCGCCGGGTGCCCGTCGCGAGCCTCGTCAAGGTCATGACGGCGTACGTGGTGCTGCGCGAGGCGCAGCTCGGCGAGCGGATCGAGGTGACCGCCGCCGACGTGCGCTATGCGGCGAGCAACGGAGCCACCACCGCGGCGCTGGCCAAGGGCGAGCGGCTCACGGTCCGCGACTTGCTCTACGGTCTGATGCTGCCGTCGGGCGCCGACGCGGCCAACGCCCTGGCCCGCAGGTACGGGCCCGGCAAGACGGCGTTCGTGGCCAAGATGAACGCCACGGCCCGGCGCCTCGGCCTGAACGACACCCGCTACACCAACGCCGACGGCCTCCCCTCGCCGTCGGGCGCCTATTCCACGGCCGTCGACCAGGTGAAGCTGGCCAAGATCGCACTTGAGGACGATACGTTCCGGACGATCGTGTCGCGCGAGGTGCACAAGGTGGCCCGGTCGTCGCTCCAGCGTGCGCACACCTGGCGCAACACCAACAAGCTGCTGCAGTCGGCCGACGGTGTGCTGGGCGTCAAGACGGGTTACACCAGCGCGGCGGGCTTCTGCCTGCTGTTCGCGGGTGAGCGCGGAGGCCGGCGGGTGATCGGCGTGCTTCTCGGCGACCAGGACGCCCGCCGTTTCAGCACGGCGGAGCGGCTGCTCGACCACGCCGGCGAGCAGATCGCCGGGAGCTGACCCGATAGTGACAGCGAATTGCGGCTTTTGAGCGATCTGAATACGGGGACAAGGTCCGAAGAAGCGCGGTAAGCGACCGAGGAAGCACAGCGCGCCGAATTCCGCCGCACATCCCGCATGTCGCTTGACACCGTATTCGTTGTCGCTTTTTCACCTTTGTTTTCCCTGTATGGGGAAGTCCATTTCGGCGTGGCGTCGTCGTGATTGTCGCAGCGACTGTAAGCATCTTTACCGTCACGCTGGGTCGCCAGCGGGCAGGCATGGGCCGTCTTCCGGCCAGTGGTCAGCCGCGGTCACGGCCGCGCTCCGAAAGAAACGGTACCTTCTATGTTCACAGACAAGCCCAGAACGGACTCTTCGGCTACGCGTTCCCGCCCGCGGCGGAACCGGTCGGCGAAGCGCATGGCGATGTTCGCCACGGCCGGCTCGCTCTCCCTGGCCCTTGCCGCCTCGACGTCCCCGGCCGCCGTCGCCGACGACCCCGAGGAGAAGAGCAAGAGCACCTCCACCACGGTCACGACCGTGGACAAGGGCGGCGACCACGGCAGGCAGTGTGAGGCCGGGCACTTCTTCCGGTTCCACAACATCCGCCCGCACAACTTCTTCGTGCCGCGCACCAAGTTCATCGACGGCCCCGGCGGCGAGATGACCGTGACGGTCGAGCGCGAGCACGAGGTCCTCGCGTTCCTGGAACTCGACAAGACCGCGTCGCGCTCCGTCACCATCGAAGACGTGGTCCGCGAGCTGTCGAAGTCGGTCACGCCGCACCTCGAGGTGAGGCACATGGTCTTCACCGGCCACAACTACACGCAGTCGATCAGCGACGGCATGTACGGCAACATGTGGTACCGCGTGTTCGGCTACCGCGTCGGCTGGTCGCAGTGGGCCCAGCTCCGCGACTGCCGCGCATGGAAGGTCTCCACCGGCATCGCCAGCGTCCCGTCACGCGTCGAGGGCTGGCGGTACTGGGAGACCAAGCATCCGAGGCTCTTCGGCCGCAAGCTGTCCGACAAGTAAGGCGACCCGACCCGGACGGTACTGGCACAGGCCCCCGGTGATGGCGGCGACTTCGGTCGCCCGCCGTTCACCGGGGGCCTGCCGCATGTCCGGCCCACCGTTCTCCGGGCCTGCCGCAGGTCCGCGCGGGTCCGGCGGGCTGCCCGGGTCCGCGCCGGTCCGGCAGGCCGCCCGGGTCCGCGCCGGTCCGGCGGGCCGCCCGGGTCCACGCCGGTCCGGCAGGCTGCCTCCGTCAGCGGCGGGCGAGGTCGCCGAGCGCCCGGCGGGCCAGGGCCGCCTGCCGTTCCGCCTCCTCCCGCGCGGCCTGCTCCTCGGCCGCCACCCGGGCGTCGTAGGCGGCCCGCGCCGCCGCGATCTCGCGCTGATGGGTCTCGGTCCAGGTGACCAGGGCGCTGATGGTGTGGTGCAGGGTCGCGCCCAGCGCCGTGAGCTCGTAGTCCACCCGCGGCGGCACGGTGGCGTGCACGGTGCGGCTCACCAGGCCGTCGCGTTCGAGGTGGCGCAGCGTGCGGGTGAGCATGCGCTGGCTCACCCCGTCGATCATCCGTCGCAGCTCGGTGAAGCGCAGGCTGCGCCGGTCGAGCAGGGCGATGACCTGGAGTGACCACTTGTCGGCGATGCGGTCGAGGATCTGCCGCACCTCGCAGTCCTCGCGGGTGTCCCACTGCAGGACGTCGTAGTCGCCGGTATCCCTGCAGTAACCGAGGGACGCCGAAGTGCCGTCTTCCATGGCGTCCCATCCTGACGCACGATGCTGCCGGTATCAAGAAGGAACCGGCATGCGTGAAGAGAACCATGGCCGGTTCCTGGCTGTCGAGAGGAGCCACGTCATGTCCGCAACCCATGCCCGGATGGACGCACGCGCCTGGGGGGTGCTGCTCGTCCTGGCCGGCGCGATCTTCCTGGAGGGGATCGACGTCGCGATGCTCAACGTGGCGCTGCCCGCGATCCGCGCCGACCTCGGACTGTCGACCGGGACGCTGAGCGGGGTGGTCAGCGCCTACGTGCTCGGCTACGCCGGGTTCATGCTGCTCGGCGGCCGGGCCGCCGACCTGCTGGGCCATCGCCGGATGTTCCTGTTGTGGCTGGGCGTCTTCCTGCTGTTCTCCGGGCTCGGCGGCCTGGCGACGGAGGGCTGGATGCTGCTGGCCGCCCGTTTCGTCACCGGCGTCTCCGCCGCGTTCATGACCCCGGCCGGGTTGGCGCTGGTCACCGGGAACTTCCCCGAGGGCCCGCAGCGCACCAGGGCCCTCGGCGTCTACGCCGGCACGGCGGCGGGCGGGTTCTCGCTCGGCCTGGTCGCCGGCGGCCTGCTGGCCTCGATCGGCTGGCGGTGGGTCTTCTTCGCGCCGGTGGTGCTGTCCGCCGTGATCCTCGTGGCCGCTCTGCTGCTGCTCAAGGACGCCGGGACGCCGGAGCGGGCGGCGGGCGGCTTCGACCTGGCCGGCGCGTTCAGCATCACCGGGGCGATGCTGCTGCTGGCGTACGGGGTGGTGCGCCTGGAGGACACCGGCGAGGGCACGGTGGGCACGCTGGGCGTCCTGGCCGCCGGCGCGGCGCTGCTGGGGGTCTTCGTCCTGGTGGAGCGGCGGGCGGCGAACCCGCTGGTGCGGCTGGGCATCCTGCGTTCCGGGCCCCTGGTCCGGGCCAACCTCGGGGCCCTGCTCTTCCTCGGGTCGTTCGCCGGGTTCCAGTTCCTGGCGACGCTGTACCTGCAGGAGCTGCGCGGGTGGAGCGCCCTGCAGACGGGCGTGGCCATGCTGGTCATCGGTGTGGACACCGTCCTCGCGCCGACGCTGACGCCGCGTCTGGTCAACCGGTTCGGCAACGTGCCCGTGCTGCTGGCCGGGCTGGTGGCGGCCGGTGCCGGCTACGCCCTGTTCCTCGGGCTCGACCTCGACTGGACCTACGCGGCGATGCTGCCGACCATGGTCCTGCTCGGCCTGGCCTTCTCGCTGGCGTACGGCCCGCTCACCATGGCGGCCACCGAGGGCGTCGCCGAATCGGAGCAGGGCCTGGCCGGCGGGCTGCTCTACACCTCCTTCCAGTTCGGCACGGCGCTCGGCCTGTCGGCGGTGACCGCGGTGAGCGTGGCCGCCCTCGGCGACGCCACGGCGCCGGAGGCGCGGCTGGAGGCGCTACGGAGCGCGCTGGCCGTTCCGGTCGCCGCGGCGGTGGCCGCCGCGGTGATCACCGCCTTCGGCCTGCGCCGCCGTGCGCGCGGCCGGCGCCTGCCCGAAGCCGGGCCCGCGACCGGGGAGGTCCACGTGGCGGCCGAGGGGGTCCGGTGACCGGCAAGGTGTCCTCGTTCACGGAGATCCACGAGGAGTTCGCCGCCTACATCGGCGACATCGTCTACGCCACCATGACGACCGTGGACGCCAAGGGACGGCCGCGGGCACGGGTGCTGATCCCCGTCTGGGAGGTGGTCGACGGCCGCCCGCTCGGCTGGCTGGCCACGTACCGCACCCCGGTGAAGGCGGCGCACCTGGCGCGGAACCCGCACGCGACGTTCTCCTACTGGACGCACCGGCAGAACGCCGTGGCCGTCGACACCGTGGCCGAGTGGGTGGCCGACGTGGAGGTCACCCGCCGGGTGTGGCGGCTGTACGAGCAGGGCAGCCCGCCAGGGGCGGGCTACGACCTGGGCGCCTTCTGGAGCGGCGTGGACGATCCCGGCCTGCACGTCCTGCGGCTCACGCCGTGGCGCGTCCAGGTCATCCGCGGCCGCGACCTGCGCAGCCGGATCTGGCAGGCGGACGGCACCGCGTGACCGCGTGAGATGCGGGCCGCCTGGCCGACATGGTCCGGCAGGCGGACGGCACCGCGTGACCGTGTGAAATGCGGATCGCGCGGTCGGCGTTGTTCCCTCTGGAGGCGGGTGGCGGGTTGTGGGCCGGAACGCCACGGGAAGCATCGGGTGCCTCCCGGGCGGGGCGGGCGCGTGTCCCGCGGCCGCCGCGGAGGGAGGCCCCATGAACCCCGGACCCGTCCAGGCCGGGCCCGACCCACGCCGGTGGAAGGCCCTCGCGGTCACCCTGGTCGTCGGTTTCATGATCCTGCTCGACGTGACCATCGTGGCCGTGGCGCTGCCGTCCATGCAGCGGGGCCTCGCCGCCTCGCCCGCCGAGGTGCAGTGGGTGGTGTCCGGGTACGCGCTGACGTTCGCGCTCTCACTGGTGCTGGCGGGGCGGTTGGGCGACGCGATCGGGCGGCGGCGCATCTTCCTGACCGCGTTGGGCGCCTTCGTGCTGTGCAGCATGGCGGCGGGGGCCGCGCCGACCGTCGAGCTGCTCGTGGCGGCGCGGCTCGCGCAGGGCGTCGCCGCCGGCTGCCTGGCCCCGCAGAACTCCGCCCTGATCCAGCAGCTCTTCACCGGCGCCGAACGGGGGCGCGCGTTCGGCTTCTTCGGCGCGACCGTCGGGATCTCCAGTGCGGTCGGCCCCGTCACCGGCGGCCTGATTCTCGCGCTCGCGTCCGGCGACGAGGGCTGGCGCTGGATCTTCTTCGTCAACGTGCCGATCGGGGTGGGCGCGCTCGCCCTCGCCGCCCGGCTGCTGCCGGGCGGCCGGGGTGCCCGGCGCGGCTCTCTCGACCTGGTCGGCGTGACCGCGCTGGGCGGCGGCGTGCTCCTCGTCATGCTCCCGCTCGTGCAGGCCGACTCGGGTGGCGTGCACCGCCTGTGGTGGATGTTCCCGGCCGGGGCGGCACTCCTCGCGATCTTCGCGTTGTGGGAGCGGCGGGTCGCGCGCCGGGGCGGCGAACCTCTCCTCGATCCCCGGCTGTTCAGCGAGACCCATGGCTTCGCAGCCGGCGCCGCGCTCGCGGCGGTGTACTTCGTCGGATTCAGCGGGGTCTGGCTGGTCTTCGCGCTCTTCTTCCAGGACGGGCTGGGCTTCTCGCCTCTCGTGTCCGGGCTGTGCGTCACGCCGTTCGCGATCGGGTCGGCCGGCGCGGCGGTCGTCGCCGGTCGGCTGGTGGAACGGCTGGGCCGGCTGCTCACCGTGCTCGGGCTGGCCGGTGTCATGGTGGGGCTGTCGGCGGCGGCCCTGCTGCTGGGCTTCGCCGCACCGCCCGTCGCCGTGTGGGCCGCGGTCCCCGCCCTGCTGGT
This sequence comes from Nonomuraea indica, assembly GCF_002850745.1. Taxonomy (GTDB): domain Bacteria; phylum Actinomycetota; class Actinomycetes; order Streptosporangiales; family Streptosporangiaceae; genus Nonomuraea; species Nonomuraea indica. Next base: position 227,496 of record NZ_KZ559471.1, on the reverse strand, counting down.
CGGCGGCATCGGCAGCGGCTTCGTGATCTCGCCCAACGTGACGATGACGCTGAAGGAGGTGCCGGTGCGGATGGCCGGCGCGGCCGGTGGCGCCCTGCAGACCGGGCAGCGCCTCGGCGGGGCGGTCGGCACGGCGGCGTTGCCCGGTCTATACTACCTGGCCCTCGCGTCGAGCGGCGGCGACATCACGGACGCCGTCGCCGTGGCGCTGGGCGCCGCGGTCGCCGCCGTGGCGGTCGCCCTCTCCATCGCGGTGGCGGAGTGGCGGCGCGACGGCCGTGCCGCCGCGGCCCGCCCGCTCCCGCCCGAGGTGACCCACGGGCACACCCACGCCCGCCACGGCTGACCGGACGGGCACCGGCCGGCGGCTCTGCGCGCAGGCGCCGTACGAGCGCACACTGTTTACGGGCTCGGCGGGGTCAGCGCTTCCTTCCGCCGCCGATCTCCCTGCGCCGGAAGGTCTGCGCGCCCGCGCGGTGCACGGCGGCCTTGACCGCGCCGAACAAGGCGCCCTGGATCGCGGCGGCGATGACGACCTCCGCCCAGCCCCGGCCCAGGTCGTCGGCGTCGGGCGCGTCGTCCTGGCCGGAGGCCAGCTTCCAGACCCGCTTGAACAGCGCCGCCGCCAGCGCGCCGCTCAGCATACCCATCCCCAGTGATGTGGCCTTCTCTACAGGTTGCATCTCAACTCCTCACGACGGTGACTGACAGTGCCCCGTGTGAAGGTCCTAAACGCGGCCGGGCTCGACGACGGCGACCGGGTCGTCCTGCCGGCGCTCCCTGTCTCCCGGACGGCTTCGGGACGCGTCGAGCCGGCGGCGGGGGCCCAGGACGTGCGGGCTACCGCGGCGGCCCCTTCACGGTGAGTTCGAGGCTCGCGGGGATGGACCGGTAGGCCTGGTCCAGGCGGGCGAGGAGGGCGGCGCGCCCTCCTGCGGCGTCACCGCGGACCCAGGCACGGGCCGAGACGCTCCAGCAGGTGGTGGTGAGCTGGGCCAGGACGTGGATGCGGAGGTCGTCGGCGTCGAGGCCGAGCTTCCCGGCGAGACAGGAGACCGCCTCGTCCTCGACCCCGGTGCGATAGGAGTCGACGTAGGCCAGGAGCGCCGGGGCGGTGAGGATCAGCCGGCGGGTGGCGACGTAGCGGTCGTCCCAGGCGGGGTCCAGCCGGGTCACCGCGTCCGCCAGGCAGTCGCGCAGCTGGGTGATGACCAGCCCGGACAGCTCGCGCTCGCCCAGGAGGGCCAGGTACGCCGTCCACACCTCGGTCTCGGCTTCGATCGCGACGGCCTCCTTGGCGGGGAAGGCGCGGAAGAAGGTGCTCTTGGAGACCTCCACCTCCTGGACCAGCTCGTCGAGCGTCGTCGCGTCGAACCCCTTCTCGCCGAACATCCGCAGGGCCGCGTCGGCCAGCGCCCGGCGGGTGCGCAGCCGTTTGCGCTCGCGCAGCGGGAGCGAGCGGTCGTCAGGAGGCGAGGCGGTCATGCCGCCCAGCCTAGACGAGGCGAGACCCGGACGCGAACGTGGCTCGCTATCTATTGGGACTTGTGCTCAAACGAGACTCAGTGTCATTATCTACTCGTCGCCGGGAAGCACCGGCGGGAACCAAGGAGCAGACATGACCGTCACCGCACGCCCGGCCGCCCCCCTCTTCGGCACCCAGGTCATCGGCCAGACCGAGAAGGCCCTCAACGCGATCCTGGAGCGGCAGCTGGCCGGGACCGGCCTCACCGAGCCCCAGTGGGTGGCCCTGACGCTGACCGTGGTCGGCGGCGGCGAGCTTGACCGCCCTCAGCTCACCGGCCGGGTCGCCGGGGTCCTGAAGATCGGCGAGGCGCGGGCGGCCGAGATCCTCGGCGAACTGGCCGCCGCGGGTCTGCTGCACGTCCCGGACGAGGGCGCGGCCACCGCCACCGGCGACGGCCAGGCGCTGTGGAGCAGGATCCGCGCCACCATCGGCGAGATCACCCAGCAGCTGTGGGGCGACCTGCCGCAGGACGAACTGGCGACCGCCGGACGGGTCCTCAACACCGTCCTCACCCGTGCGAACACGCTGCTGTCCGCCGCCTGAACCGCCCGGCGACGGGATCTCGGCGACCACGTCGCGGCCGGCCGGATGGCCCTCCGTCAGTGGCGGTGGTGGTTGTCGGGCTGAGTGGGATCGCCGGGGTGCTCCAGCCCCGGCACCAGGCGCAGCCGGTGGGCGCGGGCGTGGTCGAGCCACCGCACGAACGCCAGCCGGCGCGCGGCGTCGAGGAGACCGCCGACTGGGCGGGGCGGGTCCGGCTCACGGCGGGTGATGAGGGTGGCGGTCCAGGGGCCGGCCGTCACGGTCCGGCCCGGCACGGCGGAGCCCAGCGCCCTGGCCAGCTCCGCGGGCAGCGACCCCGGCTCGGCGTCGAACTC
>NZ_KZ559471.1:0-225080 GCF_002850745.1 Nonomuraea indica | reverse complement strand
GGCGTCGACCCCGCCACCCGGCGTGCGCAGCCGCCACACCGGCCCGGCGGGCGGCCGAGCGGTGGACTCCCGGTGGACGGCCGCCTGCTCCGGGGCCACGACGACGTCGGCGGTGACGGCCTCGTACACGGCGCGGACGGCTGCGCTGCCCTCGTACGCCGCCGCGGCGATGGAGCCCAGTTCGACGGCGGCCCGCTGGTCGAGCCGGACCGGCCGGGCGTCTCCGGGGTCCAGCCCGCGGGCGGCGGCCTCGGCGGCGCACAGCTTCTCGGTCAGCACGACCTGGGCCACCCAGCGCGTGAGCTGCCGGTCCTCGGCCGTGCCCGGCGCGGGGAGCGCCGTGGACCGGGGCCCGGCCCGCAGGGCGGCGAGCCGCCGGTCCAGCTCGGCGCGCGGGAGGGGGTTGCCGTCGAGCCAGCCCAGCACCGGTCCCACACCGGGCGCGACGGGCCCACCGGTGACGGGCCCACCGGTGACGGGCCCGCGGGTGACCGGCCCGCGGGTGACGGGCCCACCGACGACGGACCCGCGGGCGACGGGCCCATCGCTGACGGGCGCGGTCCCGAGGACCGGGCGGCCGTGGCCGTGGTGGTGACCGGCCGTCATGGGGCCACCACCAGTTCGACGGTCGGGGCGTACTGGCAGCGGCCGTACCACATGACCTTGACCAGCGCCCAGGACGAGCCGGGGTCGGCGTCGCGCGGCGCGGCCACCTCGAACGCGACGGCGGCCGTCGCCCCCGCCGCGAGGGCGAACCCGCGGACCGGGTCGGCGACCAGGTCCCAGGTGCCCCAGGGCGAGACCAGCTGCAGCTCGCCGCGGATCTCACCCCGGGTGCGGTTGCGCAGCGTGAGCCCCAGCACGGCCCGGCCGCCGGGGGCGACGCGCACCGACCGCGCGGTCACGTCCACCGACAGGCCGGTGTCACGGCCGGGGGCGTCCTTGCTGCCCTGCGCGGCCACCCAGTCCTCCGGGACGTCGCCGGGGACGGGCAGCAGGCCCGGCAGGTCGCCGACCGCGATCGTGGCCACGTCCTCGACGGCCTGGCCGTCGTACCGGATCCGGGCGGCGGCGAAGTACGTCCCCGGCTCCACGCCCTCCGGCGGGGTGAGCGTCACCGGGAACCGCAGGTGCCCGCCCGCCGCCAGCCGGTACGGCCGCCGCGTCAGGCTCGCCGTCCAGCCGTCGGGCGCGAGGAGCTCCACGGCCCCCTCCACGTCGGCGTCCACCAGGTGCGACGAGAGCACGACCGACATCTCGACCGGCTCGCCCCCGGTCCGCAGGAGCCCCGGGGAGACCGCGACGCTCACCGGCAGGTACCCCATCGGCGCCGGCCCCCGGTTGTGCAGCCAGTACCGCGCGTGCACCGGCTGCGCCGCCTCGGCCACCGGTCCCAGCACCGCCCCGCCGCACGGCGGCGCGCCCGCGTCGGCGGCGTCGTGCGGCGGCAGGCCGGGTACGGCGATCACGGTGGCGACCTCGGCGCCGGTCAGCCCGATGGCGCCCGTGACGGGTTCGCCCCGGCGTTCGAGCAGGTCGGCGCGGTGGGGCTCGGCGAGGGCGAGCGCGCCGGACAGGGTGGCGTCGCGGCCGTGCCCGGTGGACTCCATCAGGCGTACGGTCACCCCCGACGCCGGGTCGGGGGCCGCGGCCGATCCGTGCGCGGTCGGGTTGCCGGCCGGTTTGAGGGTGCCGACCAGCACCTCGCGGGCGGGCTCGGCCCGCAGGTACGACCGGGCCGGCGGCAGCGGGCCGGGGTGCGGCTCGGCGACCACGGCGTACAGGGGGTGGTTGAACTCCTGACCCCGGGCGGGCAGCGTCAGCGCGCGCCAGTCGCCCTCACCGGAGACCAGCGCGTAGCGGAACTCGTGGGTCCAGTGCATGAGCTGGAAGCCCGCGCCGTCGGGCAGCGTACGGCGGGGCGGGTCGATCCACACGCCGGACGGCCAGCCGGTGCACGAGCGCAGCAGCGACAGGTGCAGGGTCCCGGCCGGATCGACGGCGAAGCCCGGCAGGCCGTAGGTGAGCAGCGCGACGGTGTGGTCGGTGAGCCGCTCGGACTCGGGGATCTCCCCCGGGCAGGCGGCGCTCACGCGGGCGTCGGCGAGGTCGGCGGTCAGCGCGGCGGGGTCGGTGGTGACCAGGGCGGGCAGTGCGCGCAGGTCGCGCAGGTCGGCGTTGGGCCGCCAGACCTCGCGCAGCGGCCGCGCGGCGGGCACCCAGACGCGCCCGTCGCGTTCGAGGGTCTCGGTGTAGGCGGCCCCGGCGCTCTCCAGCAGCTCGCGCACCGCGTCGTTCTCCTCCGGACCGCCGATCATGACGCGGAAGTCGGGGAGGTTGGAGTCCACGTCGAGCCAGCCGTACCGGGACCAGTCGGCGCTCGCCGTGGTCGCGGTGATCCCGGCCCGGACCAGCGCGACCAGCAGGTCACGCGCGCCGGCGGCGTCGTCCAGCGCGGGCACGACGACCTCGGCGACCCCGAGCGCCCGGTCCCCCAGGAAGCGGCCGTCGGGCCCGGTCAGCGTGACCCGGGCGGTGGAGCCCAGTGCGAACCACGTGTTGGCGGGGTTGTCGAGGGTCCACGGCGCCTCGGCGGCGTCCACGTCGGGCAGGGCGAACCCGCGGCCGACCACGGCCCCGGCCACCTCGCTGACCGGCAGCGCGCCGGGGAGGTCGGCGGGGAAGCGCAACCGCAGCAGCCGGTCGGCCCCGCTGTAGCCGACGACGCGGGTGACGAGGTCCACCCGGTCCGCGCCGTCCCACAGCGTGACGGTCTGCTCGTAGCCGATGCCGTCCACCGTTCCGGTGATCAGCAGGCGCTCGCCGAGCGGGCAGATCTCACGGCGCACCACGGCAGGGCCCTGCGCCGCGCCGACGACCGGGCCCTTGGGCACCAGGTGCCAGGGGCCCTCGCCGAAGTCGGGGTGGGCCGGGTACTCCTCGTAGACGCGCAGCTCGTTGCCGACCTCGCCGTCCCGGACCAGTTCGCGCCCCGCCTTCTTGTCGAACACCGCGGACAGGCCGCCGCCGCGCAGGGGGTCGGCGGTGACGCGGTAGCGGGCGTTCTCGATCGTGGTGCCGTCGGCCGGGGTCCACGCGGGAGCGGCGGCGGACGAGCCGGGCAGCAGCCGCCAGGTGCGCCAGCCGGTCGCGGGCACGTCCTCGGCCAGGAACCGCAGGGTTCCCCGGTCCACGACGCAGGGCACGTCGGCGCCGATGTCGTCGATCACCCGCGCGCCGTCGGTCCCGGCGGGCAGCCGCACGGCGACGGGCGCCGACCGGTCGAAGGACAGCGTGTTCGCGACGACGACCGCGACGCCCTCCCCTGTGGTGTCCACGCGGGCGACGAGCGAGCCGAGCGAGGCGTCCAGCACGGCGGCCGCGAGGTCGTACGCCTCGCGCCAGCCGGACAGCAGGTCCAGGTAGACCTGGTCGGACTCGCTCCCGGTGATCGCGTCGTGGTGCGCGCCGTACGCGAGCTGCCGCCAGACCTTGTCGAGGGCGGCCTCGGGGTAGGCGCCGAGCCCTTCGAGCGCGGCCAGGGTGGCGAGCTTCTCCGCGTCCACGGCGGCCACCTCGCCCGCCCGCTGCGCCTGCTTGGTGTCGATGTAGGAGACGTCCTTGCCGGTGTAGATCGGGTTCATGTCCCGGGTCTGCGGGCTCGGCCGCCGGCCGGCGGCCGCCAGCTCGGCCCGGACCGCGTCGAGGAAGTCGCGGGGGGTGGCGCAGACGAAGCGCGGCCAGACGTAGCGGGAGTTCCAGGAACGGTGGATCTCGGTGACCCACTTGTTCGGCGGGGTGTAGTCGGTGCCCACGGGCAGCAGCAGGTTCTTCGTCGCCCCGACCGGCTTCAGCTTGCTGAACAGCTCGTACACGGCCTTCTCGGCGGCGGCCAGGTCGGCGGAGGAGTCCATCCACCAGCCCGCCGAGTAGTGGTGGGGCATGAAGTGCGTCAGCACGCCGAGCCCCGACGGGGAGATCCACTCGAACTCGCTGGGGAACTGCATGACCGTGGCGTCGTCCTTGGCCTCGCGGAAGTTCTTCTGGATCGGCCCCCACTGGTGGAACGGCCCGCGTGCCCAGGCGCTCCCGGTCAGCCCGGCCGCCGCGAGGTGTCCCGGGAACTGCGGGTCGTGCCCGAACGCGTCGAGCTGCCACGCCGTCGCCGGCTCGCCGCCCAGGATGTCGCGCTGGTAGCCGATGCCGTACACGATGTTCCGGATCGTGGTCTCGGCCCCGGTGAGGTTGGTGTTGGGCTCGTTGTACGTCCCGCCGACCAGCTCGACCTGCCCCCGCTCCAGCAGCAGCCGCAGGTCGGCCCGGCGTTCGGGGTGCACGTCGAAGTACGGCTTGAGGTAGTCGATCTCGGCCAGCACGAACGCGTAGACGGGGTCGCGCAGCGCCAGGTCCAGGTGCGCGTCGACCAGCGCGAAGCCGTTCCGCTCCCACAGCGGCCGGGTGGTGGCGTCCCCGGACAGCAGTTCCCAGGGCGAGGTGTACGCCGCCTGCGTGTTCCACCACACCGGGTCGTAGTGGAAGTGCGAGACCATGAACATCGTCCAGCCGGGCTCGGCCACGACGACCACGCCCTCGGCGCGCGCGTCACCCGCCGTCACCACGACCGGCAGTTCGGTCCCCGGGACCCGGTCCGTGATCTCCAGCGGGACCTCGACCTCGCCGGAGCCACGGGCCGCGCCCGTCACGCCGGGGCCGGTGACGGCGACCCGTGCGGGCGGGCCGTCGAGCGTCACGCGCAGCACCTGGCGCGGGGCGTCCTGCGTGCCCGCGAACAGGTCCGTGGACTCCACGGAGACGATGGTGACTGACACGGGATTCCTCTCTGCGGATCGGTGACCCGCGTGGCCGGCGGCCGGTGGCGCCGCCGGGTGCCCGGCGGCGCCACCGGCCTGGTGGGCGCGCGTCAACGCGCTAGTCGCCCCACGCCTCGAACTCGTAGATCCGGGCGGCCGGGTCGGTGGTCTGGGTCGGTCCGGTGATGGACAGCCTGACGTGGCGGGCGCTGAGGCTGACCGGGTGGGTGGTGGCGGCCGCCGTGTTGCCGGTGACGGTCACCGCGGTCCTCCACTCCTCGGAGACGGCGGAGCGCACCTGGATCGTGAAGTCCCGGGTGTTGAAGGCCGCGGGCTCCCCGCCGGCCTGCGCGTGCCGGACCACGAACCGGCTCAGGGAGCGGGCCTCGCCGAGGTCCACCTCCAGCCACCTGTCCGCGGTGAGGGTGCACCACTTGTCGGAGTTCCCGCCGGTGACGCTGCCGTTCACGGCCTTGGCCGGGCCCTCGCTCGCGGCGCACTGCCCGGAGGCGGTCGCCGGGCGGCCGAGGGCGTGGTTCTCCTCCCCCGGCTCGCCCGACCAGGCGACCGTGGTGGTCGCGGCGGCCGACCGGCCGTACTCGGTGGAGACGGCCTCGACCTCGATCGTCGTGCTGGTCTCGGCGCCGGCCCGGTCGAGCCGCGGCACGAAGTAGGCGTCGTTGGGCGTCGCGCCCAGGTAGGTGCGGGAGCCGTCGGCGTTGCGGCGGTAGACGTCGTAGTGGTGGACCTGGCCGGATCGGGCGGCGGTCCATGCGAGGCGGAGCGACTTGCGGGAGGCGGACACGTCGGTCGCGCCGAGCACCTGGAGGCCGGAGGGAGCGGCGGGCGCGTCCACGGCTCCGTCGTACACGGCGAGCTGCCCGACCCGGATGTCGTAGGAGGCCGCGGAGCCCTCGGCGCGCAGGCCGAGCTGGGCGATGGTCTTACCGGCGTGCGCCGACAGGTCCAGCGTCCGCCGCTCCCAGCCGGTGCCGGCCGTGGCCCCCAGGTCGAACGTGGTGAAGCGGTCCGGCGCGTCGGTGAACGCGACGGCCGCCTTGAGGCGGGTGGGGCCCGCGGCGGGCGTCTTGACCACGACGGACAGCTTGGTGTCGGCCGTCACCGGCAGCTTCGCCTGGTAGAGCCGCACGGTGTTGGCCGCGTCGAGCTTCCCGGTGAGCCGCAGCGAGGAGCCGCCCTCGTAGGCGTCGCCGTAGTCGATGGACGGCGTGAGCCGGGTCCCGGCGGAGTCCACCACCCACTGGTAGGTGGGCGGCACGTCCTGCACCGAGAGGTTGTTCCAGCCGCCGGTGCGCACGCGGGTCCCGCCGACGTTGTAGAAGTCGCCGTGCCCGGTGTTGAACCCGGTGACGAACGGCTTGGCGGTCACGGCCGTGGACTCGGCGATGTGGTGCGCCAGGCCCTTCCAGGGGGAGGACGTCGCAGTGTTGGACGGGTCGGCGTTGGCGCCCACCCAGTAGCGGGAGTCGCGGGTGCGGAAGTCGGCCGGGCCGGAGGAGGACTTCCACGTCCACTCGGGCCGGTAGATGCCCAGCGAGGTGACATGCGGCTGACCGGCGGGGAACACCGCGTCCCAGCTCACCCCGGTGTTGTAGCCGTTGGCCTCGGTGTCGATGCCCGCGTACAGCTCGTGCTCGTCCCGGCCGAGGGAGCGGGCCAGGTCGCGCGACGACCGCAGGTCGCCCGCGCTCCAGCCGAAGTCGAGGAACATCGAGTCGGACACGCGGGCGGGGTCGCTCAGGAAGGCGTCGTTCTCCGTGGTGAGCGCGTCCTGCCAGGTCACCGAGCCGCTCTCGGTCATCGCGTCGTACCACATGAACTCGACCGGGCCCTTGGCCCTGGCGTACTTCATCAGGGAGCGGAGCTCGGTCGCCAGGGCGGCGTCGCCGCCGGCGGTCTCCTGGTTGACGAACCAGCCGTCGAACCCGTAGTGCTGGGCCACCTGCACCAGTTTGTCGGCGACCGGGTAGGTCGAGCCGGACTTCCGCACGAAGTCGCGCACCCACTGGATCTGCCCGCCGTACGCGGTGGGCGGGAAGAACACCGTGCCGTAGACCTTGACGCCGTTGCGGTGCGCGGCGTCGATCACCGTCGCGTTGGGGGCGAGGATGAGGCCCTCGCTCGCCGAACCGCCCCAGAACACCAGGGTGTCGACGTACTGCCAGTAGGTGAAGGCGTAGTAGTCGGCGTCGAGGGAGCCCTGCGACGGGTTGCCCGAGGTGGGCCCGAACGACACCAGCGAGGCGACCCTGCCCTCGCCGGCGCGCGCGTTCGGGTTGGCCCTGAGCGCGGGGTCGGAGGCGCGGGGCCGCAGCGGCACCCGTGACCGGTTGAACCGGGCGTCCGGATCGGTCGCCGGGTTCCAGTTCAGGATCGTGTTCGGGTGCCAGTAGGAGGCGTAGGGCTGGCCGCCCGCCGCCCGCGCCGCGCCGCGGTCCGGCGCCGCCGGGGTGGACGGAGCGGCCGAGGGGGACGAAGCGGCCGAGGGGGACGGGCCGGCGGGCGAGTCGGTGGGCCGGGCCGTGGGGCCGGCCAGGGCGGGCTGGACGGCGAGGGCCGTCGCGATCAGGGCCCCGCACAGGGCGGGTAAGACGCGGCGTCGCATGTGGCTGCCTCTCATTCCTGGGTGAGGACGGTGTCGATCCCCCGAGTCGCGAGGTGGCCCGGGTCGCCGGCGCGGTCGCCGGCGACGATGGCCACGGGTCCGGTCTCGCGCAGCCGGACCCATCGGGTGTGGAAGGCGCTGCCGGGCGCGACCTCCGCCCGGCGGCCGGGCTCGGTGCGCAGGTCCACCTCGCACCGCAGGGCCGGGCGCCTGCCCCCGGTGCGGCGGCGGCGCTCGCCGATGATCGCCGCGAGTTCCTTGGCCGCCGGCTTGGGGTGGTGGTCCACGGTGAACAGGCCCAGGTCGTACTCCCGCTCCGGGAAGTCGGCGAGGGAACGATCCAGGTCGTGGGAGCACCACCAGGTGACGCCCCACAGGGCGGGGTTGGCGGTCACCGTGTCGAGCGTGCGGCGGACGAACTCGGCGGCGCCGGCCTCGGGCACGTCGGGCAGCGGCGCGCCGATCTCCTGCAGCCAGACGGGCCGTGCCGGGTCGAGCGAGGTGGCCGCGGCCAGTTCGACGAGGTAGTCGGCGTGGCCCACGGTGGCCGGGCCGAGCGGGCCGTCGATCGCGGAGACGCCGTTGAACACCCAGGAGTGGACCGTCGTCAGGTCGCCGAGGTCCACGTTGTCGGTGGGACTGAACGGGTGCTCCGGGTCGTACCAGGTGGCGTCGTACAGCGAGTGGAGGGCGAGCAGACCGGGCGCGGCGGAGCGCACGACGTCGACCAGCTCGGCGGCCCAGGCAGTTGACGCCTCGGGCGTGGTGGGGTTGCTCGGGTAGAGGTTGTTGACCTCGTTGCCGAGCGTGACGGCGAACACGTTGTCGCGGGTGGCGACGGCGCGGGCGAGCCGGTCGGCGTACGCGGCGAGGCCGTCGCGCACGGCGCGGTCGGTGAAGATGCTGCGCCGGTGCCAGGTGAGCACCCACGACGGCAGGAAGTCGAAGCTGGACAGGTGCCCCTGGAGCAGGTCGACGGCGACGGACAGGCCGAACTCGGCGGCGACGTCGATCACCGCCAGCAGGTCCTCCACGCCGCGCTGCCGGATCGCCGCCCGGTTGGGCTGGATCCACGGCCAGACGGGGAACACGCGGACGTGGTCCAGGCCGATCGAGGCCAGGTCCTGGAGGTCGCGGCGGACGGCGTCGAGCGAGAGGTCGAGCCAACTGTGGAACCAGCCGGCCGAGGGCACGTAGTTGGCGCCGTAGCGGATGGGGTCGGACAGGGGCACGCGTCCTCCGGGGGTCGAGCGATCTCCCGGCGCAGCCTAAAGCGTTTTAGTCCCCCTGCCAAGCCGCCGGCGGCGCCGTGCTCTCCCTGACCACGAGCCGCGGGGTCGCCGTCCTGACGTCCCGGCGCAGCCCCGGCTCGGCGATGACCTCCAGCATCACCTCGGCGAGCTGCCGGCCGAAGGCGAAGGTGTCGCGGGACAGCGCGCTGATCGCGGGGTGCGCGATCCGCGTCAGCACCGAGTCGTCGAAGGCCACGATGGACAACTCGTCGGGCACCTTCACCCCCATCTCGCCCGCCACGCCCAGCCCCGCCAGCGCCATGACGTCGCTGTCGTAGACGATGGCCGTCGGCCGGCGGGCGCGGGACAGCAGGGTCCGGGTGGCGGCGGCGCCCTCGGCGTCGCTGAAGTCGGTGGGCACCGACACCGCCTCCTCCAGGTCCAGCCGCCCGGCGCGGTCGCGCAGCGCGCGCGTGCGCCGCTGGGTGTGCCGGAACGCCGGCAGGCCCGCGACGTGGGCGATCCTGCGGTGGCCGAGCGCGGCCAGGTAGTCGACGACCGACAGCATCGCCTCGCGGTCGTCGGCCCAGACGCTCGACAGGCTGCCGTGCCTGCCGGGGCCGCCCAGGACCACCGCGGGCGCCCCCAGCTCCTCCAGCACCTCGATGCGCGGGTCGCGAACCTTGAGGTCCACCATGACGAACCCGTCCACCCGGTGCGCGGAGGCCCACTCCCGGTAGACCTCCATCTCGGCCTCGACGTCCTCGACGATCAGCAGGTGCAGCGCCACCGACTGCGCCGACAGCCCCGCCTGCAGCCCGGACAGCAACTGGGCGAAGAACGGCTCCACGCCGAGGGTGCTGGCGGGCCGGGCGATGACCAGGCCCACGGCCTCCGCGCGGGCGCCGCCCAGGGCCCGGGCGGCGCTGTGCGGACGCCAGTTCATCTCCTTCGCGACCTGCAGGATCCGCGCGCGGGTGGCCTCGCCCACCCCCGGGCGTCCGTTGAGCGCGAAGGACACCGCGCCCTTGGAAACCCCGACCTGCTTCGCGATGTCGGTGATCGTCGGTCGGCGCACCGCTGCTCCTTCACGAGTTCGTTTCAGCTATTGACACACGAGTCTAGCCAGGTGAATAGTCCGGCAACTAGAGCGATTTAGCATCCAAGGAGGGCGCTATGCGTGGGTACTGGACGGGGCTGGCGGTGGCAGCCGTCATGGTCGTCTCGGGCTGCGGGCTCGGCGGGGCCGACCCGCAGGGGGACGCCGCACCGGCCGCACCGGCCGCGGCGGCCACCGGCGAGGTGAAGGGCACGGTCACCCTGCAGACCTGGGCCCTGAAGCCCAAGTTCACGACGTACATGGAGCGCGTCATCGGCGCCTTCGAGAAGAAGTACCCGGGCACGAAGGTCGAGTGGCTCGACCAGCCGCCGGACGCCTACTCGGAGAAGGTCCTCAACCAGGCCGCCTCGGGCACCCTGCCGGACGTGACCAACCTGCCGCCGGACTTCGCCCGGCCGCTGGTCAAGCAGGAGATGCTGCTCGACGTCGCCCAGGCCGACCCCAGACTCGCCGAGGAGTACGTCGCCGGCGGGCTCGACGCGTACAGGTTCCGCGGGTTCTCCGGCACCTACGGCTACCCGTGGTACCTCAACACGGACGTCAACTACTGGAACTCCGAGCTGATGAAGAAGAACGGCCTCGACCCGGCCAAGCCGCCGACGACGTTCGACGAGCTGGTCGAGCAGGCCCGGACCTTCAAGGAGAAGTCCGGCGGCAAGGTCTACCTGATGAGCCGCCGCCCCGAACTGGGCGACCTCACCCAGGCGGGCGTGAAGATCATGTCCGACGACGGCAGGAGCTTCGTCTTCAACACCCCCGAGGCCGCCGCGGTGATCGACAAGTATCGCGCCGCCTACAAGGAGGGCCTGCTGCCGCGCGACGTGCTCACCGACACCTACGCGGGCAACGCCAAGCTGTTCAACGAGGGCACCGTGGCCTGGACGACGGCCGGGGCCAACCACATCATCGCCGTCAAGACCGACAACCCCTCGCTGGCGCCCAAGGTGGTGCCGTCGCCCGCCATGGGCGTCCCGCCGCTGTACGTCCAGGGCCTGTCGATCTCCAAGAGGACGAAGAACCCGGCCGCGGCGGTCGCGCTGGCCCGCTGGGTGACCAGCCCGGAGAACCAGGCGGCGTTCGCGCACGAGGTCAGCGTCTTCCCGAGCACCAAGGCCTCGGCGAACGACCCGTTCTTCACCCGCAGCGACGGCACCAACGGCGGCGACGCCAAAGTCATCGCGTTCAAGTCCCTGGCCACGGCCAAGGTGCTCCAGCCGGTGGAGGTCACCGAGGCGATGAGCAAGTTCGTCCGGCAGCAGATCGCGCTCGCGCTCACCGGGGAGGTCTCCTCGAAGGAGGCGTTGGACGCCGCGGTCGCCAAGTGCAACGAACTGCTCAACCAGTGACCGCTCCCGTCCTTCCCGCGCAGGGCGCCCTTCGCCGCCGGATCACCCCCTGGCTGCTGGTGGCGCCCGCCGCGCTGTGGTTGTTCGTCTTCAACGTCTGGCCCTCCCTGAACACGCTCGTCCTGGCGTTCACGAACGCCAAGCCGCTGAGCGGCGGGCACTTCACCGGCCTGGACAACTTCGGGCGCATGCTCGACGACACCCAGCTCGTCGACGCGCTGCTCAACAGCATCGTGTTCATGGTGGTCTGCCTGCCGGTGCTCACCCTGCTGCCGCTGCTGCTGGCGGTGCTGGTCGAGAAGAAGATCCCGGGCATCACGTTCTTCCGCACCGCCTTCTACACCCCCGTCGTCGCCTCGGCGGTCGTGGTCGCGCTGATCTGGAGCTGGCTGCTGAGCGACCGGGGCCTGATCAACGGGCTCGCGCAGGCAATGGGCGTGCTCCAGGGGCCCCTGCCGTTCCTGACCGACCGCTGGCTGCTGGTGTTCAGCGCCATCACGCTGACGGTGTGGAAGGGACTGGGCTACTACATGATCATATATCTGTCCGCGCTCGGAAACGTCCGGCGTGAGCTGCACGAGGCCGCGGCCGTGGACGGGGCCGGGCCGGTGCGCCGCTTCTGGAGCGTGACGGTCCCGGGCGTGCGCAACACGATGCTGCTGGTCTCGGTGCTGGTGGCGGTCTCGGCGCTGCGCGTGTTCTCCGAGCTGTTCGTCCTGTCGAACGGCACCGGCGGGCCCGGCGGGCGGGCGATGTCGCTGGTGATGCTGATCCAGCTCTACAGCCGTGGCTTCTACGGCCACTTCGGCTACGCCTCCGCGCTGAGCCTCCTGCTCTTCGTCATCACGATCGGTCCGATGCTCCTGCTGGCGCGGCTCAACAGGAAGGCGGCCTGACATGGCGGACCTGAAACGGCGGCGCGGCGGCCGGGGCGGGTTCGGCGCTCCGGGGCCCGGCGAGCTGGTGCTGCGGTACACGTTGCTGCTGCTCGTGCTGGCCATCACCGTCCTGCCGTTCCTGTGGCAGCTGTCCACCTCGCTCAAGGGACCGTACGAGGACGTCTTCGCGCAGACGCCGAGCTTCGTCCCGCTCCAGCCGACGCTGGAGAACTACGCGAAGGTCGCGGCGACGATCCCCGTCTGGACGTACGCGCTCAACTCGCTGATCGTGGCGGTCATCGTCGTGGGCGGCAACGCGGTCGGCGCGACGCTGGCCGGGTTCGCGCTGGCCCGGCTGGAGTTCCGGGGGGCGAAGCTGCTGCTGGCGTTGTTCCTGTCCACCCTCGTCCTGCCGGGCGAGGTGACGATCATCTCCCAGTACGTCACCGTCCGGAGCATGGGCCTGGCCGACACCCTGCTGGGCGTGGCGCTGCCCGGCACGATCGGGATGCTGAACGTGCTGCTGATGCGCACGGCGTTCCAGGCCATCCCCAAGGAGATGGACGAGGCGGCGGTCATCGACGGGGCGACGCCCTGGCAGCGGCTGGTGCACCTGGGCCTGCCGAACGTGCGCGGCATGCTCAGCGTGATCACGATCTTCGCGTTCATCGGGGCATGGGACGACTTCCTGTGGCCGCTCATCGTGCTCAACGACCCGAAGAACTTCACCCTCACCGTCGGCCTGCAGTACCTCAACGGGACGTTCAGCGCCAATCCCCGCCTCATCGCGGCCGGGACGATGATTTCCTTCCTGCCCATCGTGATCCTCTTCGCCTCGCTGCAGCGCTTCTTCTTCCGCGGCGTCGCCGAGGGCGCTATCAAGGGCTGAACCGGTTACCAGAACGAGGAGTACCCCTCCATGCATGACGACCGCCAACTGGTCGAAGCCCGCCTCAAGCGTGTCCTCGACGAGCGGATCCGCCCCGCGGTGTACCCCGCCTCCGTGCCGCTCGACGTGGCCGTGTGGCACGCGCCCGGCGAGCCCGTGCCGGTGGCCGAGGGCCTGGCGGCCTCGCCCACGCCGATCAGGGTCGGTGACGAGTGGGGCGCGCCGTGGGGCACGAGCTGGTTCACGGTCACCGGCACGGTGCCCGCCGACTGGGCGGGCCGGACCGTGGAGGCCGTCCTCGACCTGGGCTTCGACGAGAACATGCCGGGTTTCCAGTGCGAGGGCCTGGTCTACCGGCCCGACGGCAGCCCGGTGAAGGGCCTCAACCCGCGCAACCAGTGGGTGCGCGTCGGCGCGCCGGTCGCGGGCGGCGAGGAGGTGCGGCTGCACGTCGAGGCGGCCTCCAACCCGGTCATCCTCGACTACCACCCCTTCCTGCCCACGAAGCTCGGCGACAGGGAGACGGCCGGGAGCAAGCCGCAGTACCGGCTGGCCCGCATGGACTTGGCGATCTTCGACGAGACCGTCTGGCAGCTCGTGATCGACCTGGAGGTGCTCGGCGAGCTGATGGCGGAGCTGCCCGCGGACGGCGCCCGCCGCTGGGAGCTGCTGCGCGCCGTCGAGCGGGCCCTCGACCGGATCGACCTGCAGGACGTCAACGCCACGGCGGCCGCCGCCCGCGCCGAGCTGGCCGGGGTGCTGGCCACGCCGGCCGCGCCGTCGGCGCACCGGATCAGCGCGGTCGGGCACGCGCACATCGACTCAGCCTGGCTGTGGCCGCTGCGCGAGACCGTGCGCAAGGTCGCCCGCACCACCTCCAACATAACCGCGCTGCTGGAGGACGAGCCGGAGTTCGTCTTCGCCATGTCCCAGGCGCAGCAGTGGGCGTGGCTCAAGGAGCACCGGCCGGAGGTCTGGTCCCGGGTCGTCAAGGCCGTGGCCGAGGGGCGCTTCGTCCCGACAGGTGGCATGTGGGTGGAGTCCGACACGAACATGCCCGGCTCGGAGGCGATGGCCCGGCAGTTCGTGCACGGCAAGCGGTTCTTCCTCGACGAGTTCGGCGTCGAGAACCAGGAGGTGTGGCTGCCCGACACGTTCGGCTTCGCCGCCGGCCTGCCGCAGATCATCAAGGCGGCCGGATCGA
The DNA here is from genome assembly GCF_002850745.1 of Nonomuraea indica. GTDB lineage: Bacteria > Actinomycetota > Actinomycetes > Streptosporangiales > Streptosporangiaceae > Nonomuraea > Nonomuraea indica. The sequence goes on along the minus strand of NZ_KZ559471.1, from coordinate 210,974 downwards.
AGTGGCTGCTCACCCAGAAGATCTCCTGGAGCCAGGTCAACACGTTCCCCCACCACACGTTCCTGTGGGAGGGCATCGACGGCACCCGGATCTTCACCCACTTCCCGCCCGTCGACACCTACAACTGCTCGATGAAGGGCAGCGAGATCGCCCACGCGGCCCGCAACTTCCGCGACAAGGGGGTGGCCCGGCACTCGCTGGCCCCCACCGGTTGGGGCGACGGCGGCGGGGGCACCACCCGCGAGATGGTCGCCAAGGCGGCCAGGATGCGCGACCTGGAGGGCTCGGCCACCGTCACCTGGGAGACACCCGCCCAGTTCTTCGCCAAGGCCGAGGCCGAGTATCCCGCCCCACCGGTCTGGGTCGGCGAGCTGTACCTGGAGCTGCACCGCGCCACGCTCACCAGCCAGGTCAGGACCAAGCAGGGCAACCGCCGCAGCGAGTCGCTGCTGCGCGAGGCCGAGCTGTGGGCGGCCACCGCTTCGGTGCGCGCCGGGTTCGACTACCCCCACGAGCGGCTCGACCGCATCTGGAAGACCGTGCTGCTCCATCAGTTCCACGACATCCTGCCCGGCTCGTCCATCGCCTGGGTGCACCGCGAGGCCGAGAAGACGTACGCCGCCGTGGCCGCGGAGCTGAACGAGATCATCGACGGCGCGCAGCAGGCCCTCGCGGGCGACCCCGCCTCCGGCGAGCTGGTCTTCAACGCGGCGCCGCACGCCCGCAACGGCGTCCCGGCCGGTGGCGCGGCCACGGTCCCGGCTCCCTCCCCCGCCGCCGCGGTCCGAACGCGCGGCGAGGGCGGGTACGTCCTGGACGACGGCCTGCTCCGGGTGGTGATCGACGGCCGCGGCCTCGTCGTCTCGGCGTACGACCTGCGGGCGGAGCGCGAGGCGGTCGCGCCGGGGCAGCCTGCCAACCTGCTGCAGATCCACCCCGACTTCCCCAACATGTGGGATGCCTGGGACGTGGACCAGTTCTACCGGAACACGGTGACCGACCTGGTGGACGCCGACGAGGTCGCCCCCGGTGAGGCGCCGGGCTCGGTCCGCGTGGTGCGCTCGTTCGGCGCGTCCCGGGTGACGCAGGTCCTCACCGTGGAGGCCGGGCGGCTCGACATCCGCACCGAGGTCGACTGGCACGAGACCGAGAAGTTCCTCAAGCTGGCCTTCCCGCTGGACGTGCACGCCGACCGGTACGCCGCCGAGAGCCAGTACGGCCACGCCTTCCGCGCCACCCACACCAACACGAGCTGGGAGGCGGCCAAGTTCGAGGCGTGCAACCACAAGTTCGTCCACGTGGAGGAGCCGGGCTGGGGGGTGGCGCTCGTCACCGACTCCACCTACGGCCACGACGTGACCCGCACCGTACGGGCGTGCGACTCGGGCACGACGACCACGCTGCGGGTGTCGCTGCTGCGGGCGCCGCGGTTCCCCGACCCCGAGACCGACCAGGGCCTGCATCGGTTCCGGCACGTGCTGGTGCCCGGCGCGGCGATCGGCGACGCGGTGCGCGAGGGCTGGTTCGTCAACCTGCCCGAGCGGCGGGTCCCCGGCGACGGCGAGGTCGCGCCGCTGGTCACCGTGGACGACGACGCGGTCGTGGTGACCGCCGTGAAGCTGGCCGACGACGGCAGCGGGGACGTCGTCGTCCGCTTCCACGAGTCACGCGGAGGCCGGGCCCGCGCTTGCGTCTCCACGGGCTTCGCCGCCACCGGCGTGGCCGTGACCGACCTGCTGGAGCGTCCGCTCGCCGACGCGGTCGCGCCGGAGCTCGCCGACGGGTCGGTCGCGGTGTCGCTGCGCCCGTTCGAGCTGGTCACGCTGCGCTTCAGCCGCTGAGCGCGCTCCCTCGGCGTGCCGCCTGGACGGGCGGCACGCCGAGGGGCCGGCGCGTCGTCAGTCCTGCGGCCGGGACTCGATGAGCCTGCGCGCCGTGGAGCTGAAGCGCCCCTGCTCGTGCTCGTCCAGCGCGGCGAACCAGGCGTGCTCGCGCCGGAGCTGGAGCTCGAAGGCCTCGCCCATCGTCGCCCGCCCCTTCTCGGTGAGGTCGACGTGGACCGACCTCCGGTCGGCGGCGGTCCGGCTGCGGGCCACGAAGCCGTCGCGCTCCAGCGTGTTGACCAGATTGGACACGGCCGAGCGGGTCAGCACGGACAGCTCGGCCAGCCTGGCCGGCCGGGTCGGGCCGAGCAGCCACAGCTTGAACATGAGCCGGAAGCCCGGCAGGGTGAGGCCGCGCGGCCGGTGCACCTGCGCTTCCAGGTCGTTGACCAGCAGCTGGGAGAGCTGCAGCAGGTTGTAGGAGAGCGTGAAGGCGCGGGACTCGGCCGGGGACCCCATGCCGGCCACCCGGTCCGCCGCATACCTCGCGTACCAGCTCTCCGCCGATTCGTCCATGCGTCCGATCTTCCCAGGGCTCTTGCGTGACGGCCTACGCGCCCAGATGATGAAGGGCAAAACAGTTAAGGCCATAATCATAACCGGGAGGCACGATGCGAGTGGTCATCGTGGGCGGCGGCATCGGCGGGCTGGTCTCGGCCCTGAGCCTGCACGCGGCGGGCATCACGGACGTGGTCGTCGCCGAGGCCGCCGCGGAGCTGCGCCCGCTGGGCGTGGGCATCAACCTGCTGCCGCACGCGGTCCGCGAGCTGACCGAGCTGGGCATGGCCGACCGGCTCGCCGGGATCGGCGTGCCCACCGCCGAGCTGTCCTACCACGACCGCCACGGGTCGCCGATCTGGTCCGAGCCCCGCGGTCTGGGCGCCGGATACCGGTGGCCGCAGTTCTCGGTGCACCGGGGCAGGCTGCAGATGATGCTGCTGGCGGCCGTCCGCGAGCGGCTGGGCGAGGAGGCGGTGCGGACCGGGCACACGCTCACCGGCTTTCACCAGGGGGGCGGCCGGGTGTCCGCCCGGTTCCGGACGGCCGGCGGGGAGGCCCAGCTGGCCGGTGACGTGCTCGTCGGCGCTGACGGGATCCGTTCGGCGGTCCGGGCCCGGCTCCACCCCGGCGAGGGCCCGCCCCCGTGGAACGGCCTGGTCCTCTGGCGCGGGGTGTCCCGGGCGCGGCCGTTCCTGTCCGGCCGGTCCATGGTCATGGCCGGGGACGGCACCGCGAAGTTCGTCGCCTATCCGATCGAGGAGGGCGACCCGGGCCTGGTCAACTGGATCGCCGAGCGGCCCGCGGAGCGGGCCGTCGCGCCCGGCGACTGGAACCGGGCCGTCGAGCCGGCCGAGGTGCTGCGCCATTTCGGCGGCTGGCGGTTCGACTGGCTGGACGTGCCGGGGCTGGTCTCGGCGGCCGAGGCCGTCTACGAGTACCCGATGGTGGACCGCGACCCGCTCCCCCGCTGGTCGCACGGCCGGGTCACGCTGCTCGGCGACGCCGCCCACGCCATGTACCCCATCGGCTCCAACGGCGCCTCCCAGGCGGTGCTCGACGCCCGCGTGCTCGCCTACGAGCTCGCCGTCGGCCCGTCACCCGAGCAGGCCCTGGCCGCCTACGAGGAGCGGCGGCGGCCCGTCACGACCGCCCTGTGCCAGGCCAACCGGGGCATGGGGCCGGAGGTCGTGATGAAGATCGCCCACGAGCGCGCCCCGGCGGGGTTCGCCGACATCGAGGACGTGATCCCGCTGGCCGAGCGCGAGAGCATCGCGGCCGCCTACAAGCGGACCGCCGGCTTCGATCCCCGGCTGCTCAACGAGCGCCCCTCCTACGGCGTGGCGCCGGCATGAGGCCCGAGCTGGCCCTGCTGGCCGCCTTCCGGGTCGAGCTGGACCCGATCCTGGAGCTCGGCGACTCGCCCTGGGGCCGCCGCCGGATCATCGCCATCACCGGCGGCTCGTTCCAGGGGCCACGGCTGTCGGGCGAGATCCTGCCGGGCGGGGCCGACTGGCAGCTCGTCCACGCCGACGGAAGCGCGAGCATCGACACCCGCTACACGCTTCGCACCTCCGACGGCGCCCTGATCTACCTGCGGACCACCGGGATCCGGCACGGCGCGCCCGACGTCCTGGCGCGGCTCGCGCGCGGCGAGGAGGTGGACCCGGGCGACTACTACTTCCGGCTGTTCTGCCGGTTCGAGACGGGAGCGCCCGGCTATCGCTGGCTCAACCGCTCGCTGGCCGTCGCCTCGGCCGTGCGGACCCGCGACGCCGTGCTCTACGACGCCTACGAGGTGCGGTGAGGTGCGCGGCCCGGGCGACGCCGCAGCCCGGCCGAGGACGCGCGGGCCTGGAAGTCGGCCGTGAAGAGGCGGCCGCGGTCGCCCTCGCGGTCCTCGACGCAGTCGACGAGCAGCTCCACCGCGGTCTCGGCGGTCTCCCCGGGCAGGAAGCCGAGCGTGCTGATCGGCGGCTTGGTGTAGCGGGCCGCCGGGTCCTCGGTCGTGCAGACGAGCAGCAGGTCGTCGGGCACGGACAGCCCGCGGCGCTGGATCGCGTCCAGCAGCAGCGGCGGGTTGGCCTCGACCAGGACGAAGAGCGCGTCCGGCGGGACGGGGTCGTCGAGCAGCTCCTCGACCGCCCCCAGCGCCCGCCGCACGCCGGGGCCTGACAGGTAGGAGACGAGGGGAGAGCGGCCCCGCTCGGCGCACCAGTCGCGGTAGGCCTGGACCGACTCCTGGTGGAAGCAGGCCGTGGTGGCGCCCGCGACGACGGCGATCCGCTCGGCCCCGGCGGCCTCCAGGTGGTCGAGGACCCCGCGCGCCGCGTCGCCGTGGTCGAAGTCCACCCACCGGCCGAGTTCCTGTCGCGACCCGTCCGCGACCGCCGCCAGCGCCCGCCGGTCGGAGACCACGGGAACGCCCGCCGCGAGGAAGTCGCCGACCATCGGGTCTCCCGCGACCGGGTCGACCACGAACACGCCGTCCAGCGGCATGTCCAGCCAGCAGTCGTCAGGTCCGGAGGTGGGCAGCAGGACGACCCCGTACCCGTGGGCCAGGGCCGCCCGGGTGGTGGCGATGACGAGTTGCCCGAAGTAGGCCAGCTCCGCGTAGACCCACGGGGTCTCGACGTACTCGCGTGCCACCAGGCCGAGCAGCCGGGCGTGCCCGGTGCGCAGCAGCCGCGCGGTGGCGTTCGGACGGTAGCCCAGGCGGCGCGCCACCTGCCGGACGTGTTCGCGGGTGGCCGCGGGCAGCCGTCCGGTGCCGTTGAGCGCGGCGGACACGGTCGTCTTGGACACCCCCGCCGCGCGGGCCACGTCCACGAGGCGCACCCGGGGGACGAAGCGGTCTGACTGGCTCATGGGCAGCGATCCTGCCATCGGATCCGGCGGCCCGCCAGCTCGCCTGCCGTTACGGAATCGTTCCTCCACCCCCTTGTGCGGGAACGTTCCTTCACGAATACTCGCTGCCACTCGAGCCGCCCGCCATACGGCACCCCACCCCAGAAAGAGGTGGTCCGATGCGCACCTCCCGCTTCGCCGCCGCGACCGCGTCGCTCGCACTCGCGGCCGCCGCCTGCGGCGGCCCCCACCCCGCCGGCCCCGACGGCTCCGTCCCCTTCGAGATCACCGGCGACATGCCCCCGGCCAAGGGCCCGGTCGACGCGGTGACCTGGTCGCTCTACGCCGAACCGCAGTCCCTCGACTACGCCTACGCCTTCGACTACCCGCCCAACACCGTGCTCGCCAACGTGTGCGAGCAGCTCATGCGGATCACCCCCGACATGCGGCTGGAGCCGGGCCTCGCCGTCGCCGTGGCCAGCCCCGACCCCAGGCGCTGGGTGTACACGATCCGCTCGGGCGTGCGGTTCCACGACGGGTCCACGCTCACCGCCGACGACGTGGTCGCCAGCCTGCGCCGCCACATGGACCCCGAGGTCGGCTCCTACTGGGTGTCGGTCTTCCAGAACGTCACGTCGATCGAGAAGACCGGGCCGCTGGAGGTCACCGTCCGCCTGAAGAAGCCCGACCAGCTCTTCAACGAGCAGATGGGCACCTCCGCCGGCACCGTCGCCTCCGCCGCGTCCCTCGCCGAGCGGGGCTACGGCACCCCGGACGCCGGCGTGGACTGCACCGGCCCGTACGCGTTCGACGGCTGGCAGAAGGGCCAGTCGATCACCCTCAGGAAGTTCGACGGCTACTGGGACCGGGCGCTCGCCCCCAAGGCGGGCACGATCCGGCACGTCTTCATCCAGGACCCCGCCGCCCGCGTCAACGCGCTCCTCGCCGGCGAGGTCGACGGCGGCTACCTGCTGCCGTCGAGCGGCTTCGCCAGGCTGCGCGCCGCCACGACCGGCAGGCTCTACTTCGGCCCCAACACCACGGCCGTGAACCTCATCCCCACCGATCTCAAGGGCACGCTGGGCGATCTCCGGGTCCGCAGGGCGCTGTCCATGGCACTGGACCGCCCCGGCATCATCAAGGCCGCCGCGGCCGGCGTCGGCACACCGTCGAAGGCGCCCGCCGCCATCGGCGCCTGGGGCATCGCCCCCGAGGCGGCCAAGGGCTACTACGACCGGCTCCCACCGCTCGGCCAGGACCTCGCCGCCGCCCGGAAACTCGTCCAGGAGGCCGGCGCCGCCGGTAGGAAGATCGTGATGGCGACCAGCACGCTCTCCCCCGAGATCGGCGTCATCGCCAACGCGGTGCAGTCGGCGGGGCAGGCCATCGGCCTGCGGGTCGAGCTGAAGGCCGTCGCCCCCGACGCCTATTCGGCGTTGTTCGCCGACGCCAAGGCCCGCGAGGGCCTCGACCTGGTGATGACGACCTGGTACGACTCCACCCCCGACCCGCTGGAGTTCTACGGCGTCCTGCAGACCGGCAACTTCGCCAACTACGGCGGTTACACCAACCCCGCCTACGACGCCCTGGTCGACGAGGCCAACGCCCAGGCCGACCCGGCCGCCCGCGCCGCCACGGTCGCCAGGCTCCAGGAGATCGCCGTCCGCGAACTCGTCTGGATCCCGCTGTACGAGGTGCCGCACAGCGTGTTCGTCAACAACAGGATCACGGGCGCGCCGACCGGCATCGCCCAGCTCGTCTACCCCTGGGCCGCCGCCCTGGGCTCGGCCGGCTGAGCCCGCTCATGGCAGGTTTCCTCCTCCGCAGGGCGGGCGGCATCCTCGCGACGCTGCTCGTCACCTCGCTCGCGGTCTTCGGCTCGGTCCACCTCGCCCCCGGCGACCCGGCGACCTTCCTCCTCGGAGGTCGCTCCGCGTCGCCGGAGGCCGTCGCGGCGATCGAGGCGCAGTACCACCTCGACGACCCCCTCCCCGTCCAGTACGTCAAGTGGGCCGGCGGCGTGCTCACCGGCGACCTCGGCCGGTCCGTGCAGTTCAGGCAGGACGTCGCCGACCTGATCCTGGCCCGGCTGCCGACGACGCTCTGGCTCGTCGGCTACGCCGCCCTGCTCATCGTGCTCGTCGGGCTGACGCTCGGTGCGCTGGCCGCGCTGCGGCCGGGCGCCGTCGACCGGCTCGTCCTCGTCGGGACCGGCGTCGCCACGGCCACCCCGGCGTTCGTGGCCGCGATCGGGCTGGTCTCGCTGTTCTCCGTCCGGCTCGGCTGGTTCCCCGCCTTCGGCAACGGCAGCGGCCTCGGCGGCCGGATCAGCCACCTGACGCTCCCCGCGGTGGCGCTCGCGCTGACCTTCACCGGCCTGCTGGCCCGGGTCACCCGCGCCTCCATGCTGGAGGAGCTGGGCCGCGACCACGTCGAGGTGGCCCGCTCCCGGGGGATCCCGGGCAGTGCGGTGGTCCGCAGGCACGTGCTGCGCAACGCGCTCGGGCCGATCACGACCGTGACCGGGACCGTGGTGGCCGGCCTGCTGGTCGCCACCTCGATCGTGGAGACCGCCTTCGGGCTGTCGGGGATCGGTCAGCTGCTCGTCGGCTCCGTCACGGTCAAGGACTTCCCGGTCGTGCAGGCCGTCAGCCTGCTGGTGGTGCTGGCCTTCGCCTGCGTCAACCTCCTCGTCGACCTGGCCCACCCGCTCATCGACCCCCGTCTGTCCCACGCGAAGGGAGCCGCCTCGTGACCGTCCTGCCGCTCCGTCGGCACCGGCCCTCGACGCCGGCCCGCCTGCTGGGAGGTGACAGGCTCGTCACGGCCGCGCTCGCCGTGCTGGCCGTGCCGGCCGTCGCGGCGGTGTGCGCGCCGCTGATCGCCCCGTACGCCCCCGACGCCGTCGATCTGTCCGCGACCCTGAGCGGCGCCGGCGCCGAACACCTGCTGGGAGCCGACCAGTCGGGCCGCGACGTGCTGTCCCGGCTGATCCACGGCGCCCGGACCGGGCTGCTCGGGCCGCTGCTGGTCGTGGTCGTCTCGACGGTGGCCGGCACGCTGCTCGGGGTGGCCGCCGCCTGGCTCGGCGGGGCCTTCGACGCGCTGCTGTCGCGTGCCATGGACCTCGTCTTCTCCTTCCCCGCGCTGCTGCTCGCCATCCTGCTCGTGGCCGTCTCGGGCCCCGGCCTGACGGCGCCGGTGCTCGCCATGAGCGTGGCGTACGCCCCCTATGTGGGCCGGCTGGCGAGAAGCGCGGCCCTGCAGGAGAAGACCCGCCCCTACATCCAGGCCTACCGGGTGCAGGGCTGGTCCGGCTGGGCGATCTGCCTGTGGCACCTGGTGCCGAACATCGCCCCGCTCGTCCTCGCCCAGTCGGTGACCAACTTCGGCTACGCGCTGATGGACCTGGCGGCCCTGTCGTTCCTCGGCTTCGGCGTGCAGCCGCCCACCGCCGACTGGGGCGCGATGGTCAACGAGGGCGCCGCCGCCCTGCTGCAGGGCGCGATGCTCCCCGCCCTCGCCCCCGGCGCCGCCATCGTGATCACGGTGGTCGCCTTCGGCATCGTCGGCGAGGCCCTCGCCGACCGCGTCGCCCGGCGGGAGCGGTGATGGCCGCTCCGCTGCTGGACATCGAGGACCTGCACGTGCGACTCGCCGCGGGCAGGGCTGCCCGCCCGGTCGTCGACGGGGTGTCCCTGCACGTCGCCTCGGGCGAGACGGTCGGGCTGGTCGGCGAGTCCGGGTCCGGCAAGTCCGTCACCTGCCGGGCGGTGCTGGGCCTGCTGCCGCGGGGCGCCGCGGCCACCGGAGCCGTCCGGGTGGACGGCTCCGACGTCCTGGCGATGTCCGCCGCCCGGCTCCGCGAGCTGCGCCGCCACCACGTCGCCATGGTCTTCCAGGACCCTCGGGCCGCCGTCAACCCCATCCGCCGGATCGGCGACTTCGTCACCGAGGGGATGCGCGCCGCCGGCGTGCCCCGCGAGGCCGCGCTCGGGCGGGCCGAGGACCTGCTGGAGTCGGTCGGCATCCGCGACCCCCGTACGGCGCTGCGCCGGTACCCGCACGAGTTCTCCGGCGGCATGCTCCAGCGCGTGGTGATCGCCGCCGCGCTGGCCGGAGAGCCGCGGCTGCTGCTGGCCGACGAGCCCACCACCGCGCTGGACGTCACCACCCAGGCCGAGGTCGTCTCGATCCTCGCCCGGCTGCGGGCCGAGCGCGCCATGGGGATGCTCTTCGTCACCCATGACCTGGAGCTGGCGGCGGCGATCTGCGACCGCGTGTACGTGATGTACGCGGGCCGGATCGTGGAGGCGCAGTCCGCCGACGGGCTCTTCGCCCGGCCCCGCCACCCCTACACGGCGGGACTGCTGGGGGCGACCCCGCGGCTCGGCTCGGAGCTGCCGCCGCGCGCCGTCCCCGGACGGCCCGTCTCGCTCGCCGAGGCTCCGGCCGGATGCGCCTTCGCCGCCCGCTGCGCCCACGCCCTGCCCCGCTGCGCCGACGAGCAACCCGTCCAGCGGGAGGTCGGCGGGGCCCGCGTGTCCTGCCTGCGCGCCGAGGAGACCGCCGATGACTGAACACGTGTTGCAGGTCGAAGGCCTGCGCAAGGCGTTCGGCGGCCACGTGGCCGTCGACGACGTCTCGTTCTCGTTGCGGCCCGGCGGCTCGCTGGCCATCGTGGGCGAGTCGGGGTCGGGGAAGACGACGACGGCGCGGATGCTCGCCGGGCTGGAACGGCCGGACGCGGGCCGGATCCGGGTGGCCGGCCGCGACCGTTCCGACGCCGCCCGCGGCAGGGCGGGCAGGCTGGCCCGCGCCCGCGAGATCCAGATGGTCTTCCAGGACCCCTACCTCTCGCTCGACCCGCGCGTCACCGTCGCCAGGTGCGTCGAGGAGCCCCTGCGCCTCCACCTCGGGGCGGGCGCGCGGGAGGGACGGGCCCGCCGCGACGAGCTGCTGGCCCGGGTGGGCCTCGGCGAGCGTGAGGCGGCGGCGCTCCCCCGGCAGTTGTCCGGCGGCCAGCGCCAGCGGGTCGCGCTCGCCCGCGCGCTGGCGACCGCGCCGAAGGTGCTGGTCCTGGACGAGGCGACCACCGCCCTCGACGTGTCCGTCCAGGCCCAGATCCTCGAACTGCTGGCGGAGATCCGCCGGGACACCGGCGTCGGATACCTGTTCGTCACGCACGACCTGGCGCTGGTCCGGCACGTCGCCGACGACGTCCTGGTGCTGTACGAGGGTCGCGTGGTCGAGTCGGGCCCGACCGTCGAGGTGCTGTCGGCCCCCCGGCACCCCTACACCCGCCTGCTGCTGCACTCGGTGCCCCGGCGCGGCTGGGATCCCGCTCGGATCGCCGCGGACCGGCGCGCTCTCGCCACCGCCCTGCGGGAGGGCCCGGCCTCCTCCGGCGCCCCTCACCCGAACACGAACCCCCCGACCAGGAGTGTGTCCCCGTGACCGACCTCCCCTACCTCTCCGCGACGGAGGCCCTGCGGCTGTTCCGGTCCCGCGCGCTGTCCCCGGTCGATCTGATGACCGCCGTCGTCGAGCGCGCCGAGGCCGTCGAGCCGCGGGTCAACGCGCTGAGCGAGCGCACCTTCGAGGAGGCCGTGCGCCAGGCCCGGCAAGCCGAGCGCGCCTACCTGCCCGGCGGCTCGCCGCGCCCCCTGGAGGGGCTTCCCGTGGCGGCGAAGGACGAGCACCCGATCGCCGGCCGGCTCGCCACCGACGGCTCGCTCGCCTGCCTCGACGAGGTGGCCGAGGCGACCCACCCGGTCGTCGAGCGGATCCTGTCCGCCGGCGGGATCGTGCACGCCCGCACGACCACCCCCGAGTTCTGCTGCGCGGCGTTCACCCACTCCCGGCTGTGGGGAGTCACCCGCAACCCGTGGAACCTGGACTACTCGCCCGGCGGTTCCTCCGGAGGCTCCGGCGCGGCGCTCGCCTCCGGGACGGCCACGCTCGCCACCGGCTCCGACATCGGCGGCTCCATCCGGCTGCCGGCGGCCTGCACCGGCACGGTCGGTTACAAGCCGCCCTACGGCCGGGTGCCCGCCATGCCGCCGTTCAACCTGGACCACTACTGCCATGACGGGCCGATGGCCCGCACGGTCGCCGACTGCGCCCTGCTGCAGAACGTCCTCGTCGGGCCGCACCCGCACGACGTGGTCTCGCTGCGGCCCGCCGTACGCATCCCGGACCGGCTGGGCGGGGTGGCCGGGACGCGCGTCGCCTACGCCCCCAACCTGGGCGACTGGGAGATCGAGCCGGACGTCGCGGCCAACACCGCGGCCGTGGCCGAGGCGCTGCGGCAGGCCGGGGCGATCGTCGAGCAGGTCGAGGTGGGCCTGCGCCGTGCCGACGTCATGCGGGCCGCGTTCATCCACTTCGGCTCGATCTTCGGCCCTTCCGTCGCCCGGGTCGCGGCCGAGCACGGCGACAGCCTCACCCGTTACGCGCTGGCCTTCGCGGAGGAGACCCGCACCGCCGCGGAGCGGCACGGCGGCTTCCTGGCCGGGCTGGAGCTGGAGGCGGCGATCTACCGGCCGATCGGTGAGCTGCTCGACCGCTATGACGTGCTCATCTGCCCCACCGCCGGGACGCCGGCGCTGCGCGCGGGCGAGGACTACCTCGACACCCGGCTCACGGTGAACGGCGTCGAGCTCGGCCACTACATGGAGCACTCGCTGACGACGGTCTTCAACGTCGCCAGCCGCTGCCCCGTGCTGAACGTCCCGTCAGGACGGGGATCCGACGGCGTGCCGACCGGCGTGCAGATCGTCGGCCGCGCGTACGACGACGCGACCGTCTTCCGCGCGGGCGCCGCCGTGGAGCGCGTCCGCCCGTGGGCGCACCGCCCCGAATCGCTGTGACCATGTCACGTTCCGAACCCCCGCCGAGGAGAACGCCCATGCCCGCCCCCGCCGACCTCGTCTTCCGCAACGGCCCGGTGCACACGCTCGCCCCCGCCGGCACCGCCGCCACGGCTGTCGCCGTCCGCGACGGCCGGATCGTCGCCGTCGGCCGGGACGCCGACGTGCGGCCGTTGACCGGCACGACCACCGAGGTCGTCGACCTGGCCGGGCGGGCCCTGCTGCCGGGGTTCCAGGACGCCCACGTGCACCCGGTCCTCGCCGGGCTCACCATGATCCGGTGCGACCTGCACGACGCCCGGGACGCCGGCGAAGCGGTGGCGACCGTGCGCGCCTACGCCGAGGCGAACCCCGACGCCCGGTGGATCAGCGGAGGCGGCTGGTCCATGGAGTGGTTCCCGGGCGGGACGCCCAGCCGGCACCTGCTGGACGCGGTCGTCCCGGACCGGCCGGTCCACCTGATCAACCGGGACGGCCACGGGGCCTGGGTCAACACCAGGGCCCTGGAGCTGTGCGGGATCGACGCCGGCACCCCCGACCCGGTGGACGGACGCATCGAGCGGGAACCCGGCGGCGCCCCGCAGGGCACCCTGCACGAGGGCGCGTCGGCCCTGGTCGGCAGGCACGTGCCGGAGCCGACGGCCGGCACGATGCTGGCGGCGCTGCGTGCCGGGCAGGGACGGCTGCACGCGGCCGGCGTGACGGCCTGGCAGGACGCGATGGTCGACCCCGACGTCCAGCGGGCCTACCTGACCGCGGCCGAGTCGGGCCTGCTGACCGGCCGGGTGGTGGGCGCGCTGTGGTGGGACCGGGAACGGGGCGAGGAGCAGATCCCCGAGCTGCTCGCGCGCCGGGGCGGCGCAGGCTGGTTCCGCACGACCAGCGTCAAGATCATGCAGGACGGGGTGGCGGAGAACTTCACCGCCGCGATGACGTCCTCCTACCTCGACGGGTGCGGGTGCCGGACCGGCAACCACGGGATCAGCTTCGTCGATCCGGACAGGCTGCGCGCGTACGTCACCCGCCTGGACGCCGAGGGTTTCCAGGTGCACGTGCACGCCGTGGGCGACCGTGCGGTGCGCGAGGCGCTCGACGCGTTCGAGGCCGCGCGCGCCGCCAACGGCGAGACCGGCCACCGTCACCACATCGCCCACCTGCAGGTCGTGCACCCGCAGGACGTGCCCCGGTTCGCCGCCCTCGGGGTCACCGCCACCATCCAGCCGTTGTGGGCGGCGCACGAGCCGCAGATGGACGAGCTGACGATCCCGTTCCTGGGGCCGGAGCGGGCCGGCTGGCAGTACCCCTTCGGGGACCTGTCCCGCGCCGGCGCCCCGCTCGCGGCCGGCAGCGACTGGCCGGTCAGCAGCCCCGACCCGTTCTTGGGGATCCATGTGGCGGTCAACCGCGCGCTGCCGGGGGACGACCGTGAAGCGTTCCTGCCGCACCAGCGCCTGGACCTGACGGCCGCGCTGACCGCCTACACGGCGGGCACGGCCCGAGTGAACCATCTCGACGCCGAGACCGGCACGATCGAGCCGGGCAAGCTCGCCGACCTGGTGGTCACCGACCGCGACCCCTACGCGATCCCGGCCGCCGAGCTCGCCGGCACCTCGGTGGTGGCCACCTACGTCGGGGGCCGGCGGGTCCACGCCGCGACGGAGCCGTCCTAGCGGCAGGCGCCGTCCGGGCGCGGCCGTCCAGTCCTTCACGGTCCGCGAGGAGGCCTGGACGGCATGGACCCGGGACCGGCCGCCGCTCCTCATCGGCCCCTGCGCCGGAGACGAGAGGCTCCCTCCCGGTCACCTTCCGGCCACACGGCGGCGGGCGAGGTCTCACCGACCGTAACGTGGTGGCTGCTTTGCACGCAGGGCCGGAGGGGAGATGACGGGCGTGGTCGAGGACGAGCCGGACCTGCCGGACCCCGGGCGGATCCGTACCCGGCAGGACTTCGCGCGCGAACTGACGCTGCTGCGCGAACGGTCGGGGATGACCGTCCGGCAGGTGGCCGTCAAGATCGGCGTCAGCGGCGCGCACAGCACGATCGGCGACTGGTTCGCCGGGCGCGGGCTGCCGTCCACGGCCCTGCGCGACCTGCTGGTACGGCTGCTCGACGCGTGCGGCGCGGACGATCCCGACACGGTCGAGCAGTGGTTACGCGCCTGGCTGCGGGTTCGGCGGGCACCTGGTCGCCGTCCGGCGGGGGCCGAGCCGTACAAGGGGCTGGCGAGCTTCGGGCCCGAGGACGCCGCCTGGTTCTTCGGGCGCGAGACCCTGACGAACCTGCTGCTCGACCGGGTCGACGCGCTGCGGGCCGCGGGCGGCGGGGTGCAGGTGGTCGTGGGGGCGTCCGGGGCGGGCAAGTCGTCGCTGCTGCGGGCCGGTCTGATTCCCGCCCTCTCGGCCGGACGGGTGCCGGGGGTGGCGCTGTGGCCGGACCCGCTGCTCACGCCGGGCGCCCATCCGATGAGCGAGCTGGCCGCCCGGCTGACACCCGCCCGGCCGAACGGCGCCGACGCGGCGAGTCCGGCCGAGGTGATGCGTCCCGGGCCGGGCGATCCGGCGCCCGTGCTGGTCGTCGACCAGTTCGAGGAGGTCTTCAGCGCGTGCGCCGACGAAGGCGAGCGGCAGGCGTTCGTCGGCGCCCTGTGCTCGGCCGCCGACGCGGGCGCGCTGATCGTGGTGGGCCTGCGAGCCGACTTCTACGGCCGCGTGCTCCGCCACCCGCGCCTGGTCGAGGCGGTGCAGGCCGGCCAGGTCGCGGTCGGCCCGATGAGCGAGGCCGAGCTGCGCGCGGCGATCGTCGAGCCCGCCCGCAAGGCGAAGCTGGAGCTGGAGGAGGGCCTGGTCGAGCTGCTGCTGCGCGACGTGGCGCCGCCCGGCGGGCAGGAGGGCACGGCGCACGAGGCAGGGGTGCTGCCGCTGCTGTCACACGCCCTGTACGCCACCTGGTCCCGCGCCCAGGGCAGACGCCTGACGATCGGCGACTACCGGGAGGCCGGCGGGATCGAGGGCGCCGTGGCGGCCAGCGCGAGCAAGGTGTACGACGAGCTCGGCCCGCGCGAGCGGGAGCAGGCCCGCCGGCTGTTCCTCAGCCTGGTCCACGTGGCCTCCGACACCGCCGACACGCGCCGCCGGATGGTCACCGCCGAACTGCTCGCCGAGGGCAGGGACGAGGGCCGCGAGGACGTGCTCGACCGGTTCGTCGCGCAGCGGCTGATCACGGCCGACGTGGACACCGTGGAGATCAGCCACGAGGCGCTGCTGACCGCCTGGCCACGGCTGCGCTCCTGGCTGGACGCCGACCGGGAGGGTCTGGTCGTGGGACGGCGGCTGGCCGAGGCGGCCGCCACCTGGCACCGCGAGCACCGCGACCCGGCCGCGCTGTACCGGGGCGCCCGCCTGGCCGCCGCGCGGGCATGGGTGGCCGGCACGACCACCGGCGCCCAGCTGAGCCCGCTGACCCGCGAGTTTCTCGACGCGTCCGTCGCGCGCGAGCTGGAGGAGCAGCGGGCCGCGCGCCGCGGCACCCGGCGGCTGCGCCGGCTGGTCGCCGGCCTGATCGTGCTGTTCGTCGTCACGGCCGCGGCGGGCGTCGTCGCCGTCAGGAGCCAGCGCGAGACCCAGGAGCAACGCGACATGGCCCTCGCCGGCAACGCCGCCAAGGAGGCGGCCGCCCTGCGCGCGGTCAACCCCGCGCTGGCCGCGCAGCTCAACCTGGCCGCCTACCGTCTCTCCCCCACGGCGGAAGCTCGCGGCGGCCTGCTCAGCGCCTTCGCCTCCCCCTACGCGACCCTGCTGACCGGGCAGGCCCTCGCCGTGTACGCCGCCGAGTTCAGCCCGGACGCGCGGCTTCTGGTCACCGCCGCGCTCGACGGCGTCGTCCGGCTGTACGACGTCGCCGACCGGCACCGGCCCACAGCCGTCGCGACGCTGACCGGGCACACGGACGGCGTCACGGCGGCGGTGTTCGCCCCCGGCGGGCGCATGCTGGCCACCGCGAGCACCGACCGCACCGTGCGGCTGTGGGACCTGGCCGACGCGCGCCGCCCGCGCGCCGCCGCCGTCCTCACCGGTCACGCCTCGGACGTCAGGCGCGTCTCCTTCAGCCCCGACGGGCGCACGCTGGCCAGCGCGAGCTACGACGCGACCGTACGGCTGTGGGACGTGACCGACCCCTCCCGCCCCGCCGTCCTGTCCGTCCTGACCGGCCGCCGCGACGCCGCGGGGCTGGCCGTGTTCTCGCCCGACGGCCGCACCCTCCTCACCCACGGCCCCGGGCACTCCCTTCGCCTCTGGGACGTGACCGACCGGCGCCGCCCCCACGTGCTGGCGCGCCTCGCCGGGCACACCGACCGGGTGTTGTCGGCGGCGTTCGATCCGAGCGGGCACCTGCTGGCCACCGGCGGCTTCGACGCCGCCGTGCGGCTCTGGGACGTCTCCGACCCTCGCCATCCGGGCCGGCCGGTGACCCTGGCCGGGCATCGCAACGGCGTCGTCTCCCTGGCCTTCAGCGCCGACGCCCGCGTGCTGGCCAGCGGCAGCTACGACACCACGGTACGGCTGTGGGACGTCTCCGACCCGGGCGCCCCGGCATCCCCGGTCGCCCTCGAAGGGCACGCCGGCACCGTCTACACCGTGTCGTTCAGCCCGGACGGCCGCACGCTCGTCAGCGGCGCGCAGGACAACACGGTCCGCCTGTGGGGCCTGCCGGGCCGCGTGATCGGCGGCCACGACGGCGGCGTGCACGCGGTGGCGCTCGCACCCGGGGGACGCCTCCTCGGCGTCGGCGGGCATCCCACGGCGGGGCTGTGGAACGTGGCCGACCTCGCCCGCCCGGTCCGGCTGGCCACGCTGCGCGGCCACACCGACATCGTGAGCCGGCTGGCGTTCAGGCCGGACGGCCGCGTGCTGGCCACCGCGAGCCTCGACTCCACCACCCGGCTGTGGGACGTGTCCGTCCCCGCCCGTCCCGTCCCGCTGGCCACGCTGCGGGGCCACACCTCCAACGTCTTCTCGGCGATGTTCAGCCCCGACGGCCGCACGCTCGCCACCGCGGGAGACGACTCCACCGCCCGCCTGTGGGACGTGACCGACCCTCGCCGCCCCCGCCAGGTCGCCTCGATCACGGGTCACGCCGCGCCGGTCGTCTCGGCGGTCTTCGGCCCTTCGGGGCGCGTCCTCGCCACGGCCAGCGCCGACCACACCACCCGGCTGTGGGACGTGACCGACCCGAGCCGGCCCACGCCGCTGTCCGTCCTCACCGGCCACACCAGCAGCGTCTTCAGGGCGCAGTTCAGCCCCGACGGCCGCACCCTGGCCACCGCGGGCGCCGACCACACCGCCCGCCTGTGGGACGTGACGGCGCCGGACCGCCCCGTCCCGCTCGCGGTGCTCACCGGGCACACCAGCAACATCAACGGCCTGGCCTTCACGCCCGACGGCCGCACCCTGGCCACGGCGGGAGCCGACCGCGTCCTGCGGATCTGGGACGTGACCGACCCGCGCGCCCCCGGCCCGCCCGTCACCCTGAGCGGGCACACCGACGTGCTCAACGCCGTGGCCGCGGCCCCCGACGGGCGCACGCTCGTCACGGGCGCCGACGACTCCACCGTCCGGCTCTGGGACCTCGATCCCGGCCGCGTCGCCGCCCAGGTGTGCGCGCTCGCCCACCCGCGCATCACGTCCGCCCAATGGGCCCGCTACCTGCCCGGACCGGCGTTCCAGCCGCCCTGCCGGTAGCGTCCCCGGGCCTTCGGCCTGCCGTAGCCCCACGCCCCGGCGGGTGGGACCCGACCACGGACGCTCGGCCGGGTCCCCGGCCGAGCGTCCGGCGATCCTTGTCGCCCCGCCCCTGGGCGGGGCCGCGCCGTGCCTACGAGGTCTGGCGCGTGAACTGGGTCAAGGCCCCGCGCCAGTGCACCCCCAGGCTGTAGAGCACCCGCGAGCCAGGCGCGAGGAGCGGGCCGGCGTGGTTCATCACGCCCGTCGGCCCGATCTCCCTGCACATGTCGGGCAGGCCCTCTCCCGCGCACCCCGCGTAGGTGAGGTCGCCGTTGGCGGAACGGCGCAGGTGGGTGGCCGCGCCCCACGCGAACGACGGGCCCTGGGTGCTGCCGTAGACGCTCCCGCCGTCGGCGGAGACGACCACGTCCACGTACGCCCCCCGGGGCCCGTCGGGCCGGCACCCCGCCGCCACGCCGATGCACCCCGCGTAGGCGAGGTCCCCGGTGCCCGTGACGCGACGCAGGTGACTGACGCCGCCCGGACCGGAGACGTACAGGCTGTCGCCGGCCGCGGTGACGGCGCCCCTGGAGATGCCGGTCAGGCCGCTGGTGGCGGGCACGTTGCAGCCGCTCGTGCCCGTCTGGGAGACGCAGCCCGCCTCCGCCAGCGAACCGGTGGCCAGGTCCCGGCGGAGATGCGTCACCGAGCCGGGGCTCCTGGCCACGATGTAGAGGCTGCGGCCGTCGGCGCTCAGCACGGCGTCGCCCGAGGAGGTCATGACGCCGGTACGGCCGATGGCGGTGCAGCCGGGCATCGCCTCGCCGATGCAGCCGCGGAAGGTCAGGCGGCCGGTGGGGTCGTCACGGCGCAGGTGGTAGACCGCGCCCTTGCCGGCTCCGGCCGCGTACAGGTACAGGTCGCGGCCGTCGGCGGTCGCGGCCAGCGCGTGGTCGGCGGTGGACCAGGGGGTGAGCCCGGGCAGGACGTCGACGTCGCCGCAGTTGAAGTCCCAGGCGCAGAAGTCGGTGTCGAGGTCGCCGTCGGTCCTCGTCCTGAACCCGACCACGGCCGCGGGGGTGGAGGCGTACACGTGGGTGCCGACGGCCACCACGGAGCTGGCTCCGCGCAGGCGGTCGGGGAACGTCACGCCGCCCACCCTCGTCGGCCGGCAGCCCGTGACGCCGCCCATGCAGCCGGTGAGGGTCAGCGTGTCGTCCGCGGCCCGGCGGAAGGAGGAGATCGCCGGCATGGCCGTGCCGCTCCCTCCGTCGCCGCCGGCCACGACGTACACGGTGTCGCCGTTGGGACGCATCGTCGCCGCCGACGCCCAGTCGAGCGGATTGACCGGGCCGATGTGCACGGTTCCGGGCACGTTGGAGGAGATCGTCCGGACGAAGCCGATGTCGCCCACCGCCGCCTGCGCGCCGGTGGGTAGCGCCAGAACCAGTGCCAGTGCCGCGGCGAAGCCCGCGGCCCAACGTGATGTACGGCCGACTGCCAGCACGTGGTGCTCCTTTCGTCAGATCGACGATCAGCGAGGCACCGGCCGGGACGGAACGCATCCCGAGTTATCCGGACAAGACCGTACAGCGAACCGCGGGCAGACCGCCGGCATCGCGACAAGGACCGCCGGCGCCGCAGTGTGCGAACCGGATGCCCCCTGGGGAGTACCTTCCGCGACAACGTTCGGCGCGCCCGGCGAAGAGGACGGACAGGCACGCTCATGCACGAACCCGCCCTGTTCAATAAGCAAGAATACAAACGCCCCATTAAGGGGCGTTTTGCGAGCATCACCGACGCGTCGTCAGGGCACGTCGGGGCTGTCGGTGACAAAAACCCTTTACCTTGATCAACTAGTGGATTTCGGATACCTTGCTCGGCGCAAGGCGCGTTATAAACAGTCCGAAACAAGGAATGAACATGAAGCTCTCCAAGCTGGCCATGGTAGGTACGCTCGCCACCGCGACGGTGGCCGGTTCGCTGATCACGGCCATGCCCGCGTCCGCCGCCTCGTACGGTGGCCAGTGCGGCTCCGGCTACTCCGTGGTCAACAGCGCGCCGGTCGGCAGCAGCGCCACCATGTTCCTCACGTACAACAACGGCTACAACTGCCTGGTGGTGATCCGGAACACCAAGGGCAGCGCCATGCCCATGGGGGCCTACCTCAAGAAGTCCTCGGTCGAGACCTGGACCAAGCAGGACACCGGCAACTACACGCACTACGCGGGCCCGATCTACCTGCTCGCGATCGACACGTGCGTGGACTGGGCGGGCAAGGTCGGCACCGCATACAACGCCGAGTACCGCACGAACTGCGGCTGACCCGCACGCCCCCGGCTGATCTCCGCGACCGGGACCGGCGCCACGACCCCATGGACGCCGTTGCCCGGGAGGACGCGGCCCATGGCCACGAGCTCGGCCGGCCGCCACTCGGCCGGACATGCCGTCCGGGGGCACCACCAAGGTCACCGTGCTCGTGATGGTGCCGCTGCGCGAGCTACGACCGGGCGCCGCTCCGCATCAGGCCGTGGCAGGCGATCGCGGCGGCGGCCACCACGTTGAGCGAGTCCACCCCGGCCTGCATCGCGCGGGAGCTCATCGGGATGCACACCGCCTCGTCCGCCTCGGCCAGCCACCGCGACGACAGCCCGTCACCCTCCGACCCCAGCAGCAGCGCCACCCGGTCCGTCATCTTCACCTCGTCCAGCGAGGTGACCGACTGGTCGGGCGTCAGGGCCAGCGTCCGGAAACCGGCCTCACGGATCCTGTCGAGGCCCGTGAACCAGTTGTCCATCCGCGCGTACGGGATCGAGAACACCGCCCCCATCGACACCTTCACCGCACGGCGGTACAGCGGGTCGGCGCACCGCGGGGACAGGATGATCCCATCCACCCCCAGCGCGGCGGCACACCTGAAGATGGCGCCGACGTTGCCGTGATCGACGAGGTCCTCCAGGACCAGGATGCGCCGGGCGGGCTGTGCGACGGGCTCCGCGTCCGCGGGGCCGGCCGGCCCCTCCGGGACGACGTCGCGCCGGGGGCCGGGCGCCAGGACGGCCTCGACCGGCGGCAGCGGGAGGCGGGCCATCGAGGCGAGGGCGCCGCGGTGCACCGGGAAGCCCGCGATGCCCGACATGGTCTCGTCGCTCACCACGTACACCAGCGCGTCGCCGAGCGCGTCGGCGAGGGGCTCCAGCCAGCGGCGGGTGGTCAGGACCGAGCGGACGGGATGGCCGGCGGCGATGGCGCGCCTGATCACCTTCTCGCCCTCCGCCAGGAACAGGCCCCGCTCGGCCTCCAGGCTCTTGCGCAGCTCCACGTCACGCAGCCGGGTGTAGTCGGCCAGGCGTGGGTCGGCGGCGTCGGTCACGTACTCGAGCACGTTCCGATCCTGCCACGCCCCGGGGCACGCCCCGCCCTCGCCGCCCTGAGCAAGGTCGCGGAGGGGCGGGGTCAGGCGCTCTCCTCAGGCGCGCCCTCCAGGCGAGGCCGCCCGGCGTGCTCGGACCGCCCGGCGTGCTCGGACGGAGCGACGTACTCCGGCCGCCCGGCGTGCTCGGACCGCACCGCGCGCTCGGATGGGGCGGCGTACTCCGGCGGCCGCGTGGCGTGCTCGGACCGCACGGCGTGCTCCGGCCGCGCGGGTCCGGGCCGCCCGGCGGCGAGCCGCCAGGCGTGCCAGCCCAGGGTGTAGCAGCCGAGCACCACGCACAGGCCGACCACCGTGCCGGCGCCCACCTTGGTGACCACGCTCGGCAGGCCGAGGGTCGGGGAGGGCGGGTCGAAGCGCGGCCACAGGTAGGCTCCGGCGACCGTGCCCGCCACGGCGGCGACGAGGACCCCCGCCCGGACGAACGGGGAGATCCGCAGCCGGCCGGGCAGCGGCGCGGGCGGCAGGGCCGACAGACGGCTCCACACCCACGCCAGCACGACGGCCAGCCCGACGAGCGACGAGCTGTACTGCAGCAGCCGGAACAGCCTGACGCCGAAGAACTGGTGGCTCAGCCAGTCGCCCCACTCCGCGGGCCCGGTCGAGTGGGTGAACGAGTCCCACAGCACGTGGCTCCCCGCCCCGATCACCGCCCCGGCCACGATCGGCAGCAGCCGGACGTACTGCCAGGACGGAGCGAGCGCCGCGACCCGGCCGCCCGCCGAAGGGGGCAGCAGCGAGATGAGCGGGTCTCTGAACACCTGGTGGAACACCCCCAGCAGCACCACGACCGCCGCCAGATCGAGGGTGACCACGCCGCGCCAGGAGTGCCAGTCGGTGTAGTCGGGCAGCAGGAAGTCGAGGAACGGCAGGAAGATCGGCAGATCGGGCGCCATCGCGCCGATCGCCAGCGCCCACGGGTCCACGAGCCTGCGCATCCGGGCCGACGACACGAGCGGGAGCACCGCCGCGACATGACTGGGCGTGAACGGCACAGCTCCTGCCCTCCCCCACCGACGATCATTGAAGATTATCGGCGGACCTTTGCCCCTCACCACTAAAGTCACGATACGTAATCGGTAGGCTACCTAACGCCGCCATCGGCCGTGCGTCGGGGATTCGGGAGGTCAAGGTGCCTGATCAGCGGGTTCGTGTGCATCCGGTGGCGTCAGCCGACTGGTTGCGTGCCGCCCGCGCGGCGCGCGCCCTGTCGGTGGTCACGCTGGTGTGGCTGGGGGTCGAGAGCTCGCTGGGCCTGATCGCCGGCATGGCGGCGCACTCGGTCGCGCTGCTGGGCTGGGGGCTGTCGGCGCTGGTGGAGGCGGCGGCGAGCCTCATCGTGGTGTGGCGGTTCACCGGGTCGCGGACACTGTCGGCCGGCGCGGAGGTGCGGGCGCGGCGCGCGGTCGCCGTGAGCTTCTGGGTGCTGGCGCCCTACCTGGTGCTCCATGTCGCCTACGACCTGGGCGCCGGTCACCGGGCCGAGGCGAGCGCGCTCGGCATCGCGGTCACCGCCGTGAGCCTGGTGAGCATGCCCGCACTGGGCCTGGCCAAGCGGCGGCTGGGCGCGCGGCTCGCGTCGCCCTCGACCTCGGGGGAGGGCACACAGAACCTCATCTGCGCGGTGATGGCGGGCGGCGTGCTGGCCGGGCTG
This sequence comes from Nonomuraea indica, assembly GCF_002850745.1. Lineage (GTDB taxonomy): Bacteria > Actinomycetota > Actinomycetes > Streptosporangiales > Streptosporangiaceae > Nonomuraea > Nonomuraea indica. The sequence goes on along the minus strand of NZ_KZ559471.1, from coordinate 188,066 downwards.
TGGCTCAACACCCTGGGCTGGTGGTGGGTGGATCCCGCGATGGCGGTGACCTTGGCGCTGGTCGCGGCGCGGGAGGGTATGCGTGCCTGGCGCGGTCACGCTTGCTGCCATTGATCCTCACGGCGCGTGATATCCGCACCAAAAGGGCTGTTTTGCTGCAGCAAGCGCATTGAGTATCGTTCCGGAGGTATTGCGGAGCTTCTCCCGCTAGGGTCTCCGGAAGGTTACGACTACCTAAGAGGACATCGTGGGTCGACACCGCACAGACGAGTTCGACGGCGGCCACCACGCCCAGGAGCCCTCACCCTCCCCTCGCAGGCGCGCCCCGCGCGGCGGCCGGGGCAGGGTGCTGGTCCCGCTCGCCGGCGCCGTCGCGCTCGCCGTGCTGCTCGGCGTCGCCGCGTTCGTCATCTTCAACCGCGAGCACGACTGCTCGGGCGGCAAGCTGCCGTTGCGCGTGGTCGCGACCCCGGACATCCAGCCCGCGCTGAACAAGATCGCCGGCACCTACAACAAGGCCCTGCACTCCATCGACAGCCGCTGCGTCGAGGTCACGGTGGCCAAGGAGTCGGCGGCCCGCACGGCGAACGCGCTGGTCGCCGGGAAGGCGAACACCGACCTGTGGGTGGCCGACTCCAGCCTCGCGGTGTCCCGTCTCCGCGACGACCCCGCCACGGCGGTGCCCGAGCCGTCCGGTTCCGTCGCCGTCTCCCCCGTCGTGCTGATCACCGCGAAGTCCTCGGCCGACAAGCTCACCAGCAGCCTCAAGCCGAGCTGGGCGGGCCTGATCGCCGCCGCCAACGTGGCCGACCCCGACGGTCCCGGCAAGAAGGTCCGCGTGCTGGCCCTGGACCCGCAGAAGAACTCCGCCGGCATGGCCGCGCTGCTCGCCGCCGCCGGCTCGGCGAAGAAGGCGGGCCAGGACAAGGCCCTGGTGGGCGCGCTCAAGGAGCTGTCGGGCCAGCTCGCCACCGACCCGAACGCGCTGCTGGCCAGCCTCACCGTGAAGTCCGGCAGCAAGGTGCCGGTGGGAGCGGCCACGGAGCAGAGCGTCCAGGTGCACAACGCCAAGAAGCCGGACGCCCAGGTGGTGCCGCTCTACCCGGCCGAGGGCACGCTCAGCCTCGACTACCCCCTCGTGGTCGTCACCAAGGACGCGGCCGTGCAGAAGGCGGCGGCCGACTTCAAGCGGGAGCTGGCCACCGCGTCGGCCGTCAGGGTGCTGCAGAACCACGGCTTCCGCGCCCCGGACGGCAAAGCGGGCGAGAACCTGACCAAGGGCAAGGGCTTCAACCCGGCGCCGCCGAAGGCGCTTCCCGCGCCCGACCCCAAGACCGTGGCGAGCATGGCGCAGACCTGGTCGCGGCTGAACCTCGGCAGCCGCATGCTCACCCTGCTCGACGTCTCGGGCACCATGGCGCTGCCCGTGCCGGGCACGAACATGACCCGGATGCAGGCCATCTCCAAGATCGCGACCGAGGGCCTCGGCCTGTTCGCCGCCGACTCCGAGATCGGCGTCTGGGCGTTCTCCACGCACCTCGACGGTCAGGGCAAGGACTGGCGCGAGCTGGTCTCCGTCGGCCCGCTGACCGAGACCCTCGACGGCACCCTGCGCAAGGACATGCTGATCAAGGAACTGGCGACCGTCCAGGCCAAGGCCACGGGTGACACGGGCCTGAACGACACGCTCAAGGCCGCCTACACCGAGATGACCAAGTCGTACCAGCAGGACAAGATCAACACACTGCTGATCCTCACGGACGGCGCCGGCAACGACGACCCCCAGGGCGGCCTCGGCGACGCCCAGACGCTGGAGTTCCTGAAGAAGACCTACAACCCGAAACGACCGGTCAACATCCTGGTGATCGCGTTCGGGCCGGACGCGCCCAAGGGCAAGGAGCAGATGGACGCCCTCGCCAAGGCGACCGGCGGTGAGGCGTACATCGCCAAGGACGTGCTCCAGGTGCGCGACTTCTTCCTCCAGGGCATGGAGCGCCGCCTCTGCGCGCCCAAGTGCGACGGCTGACGTCCCCGCCCCCCGGCCCGGCCGCCCGTGACCTTTCCTGTACGGCCGGCCGTGGTCTGCCACCCGCCGTACGGGGCTGAGGGCCTCCAGGGGAACGGCCGCTGACCCGCACGTGGCCCGCCGCCGTCACGACGCGCCCCGCCGGCCCCGGCCTCCCTCGCGCAAGGGACGGAGCCGCCCACGAGGGAGGCCGGAGCAGGAACGCGCTGTCACATCGGCCACCTTTGCCCCGCTTGTCCCAAGTCATGCCTGTTGGGCATGGTTCAGCCAACCCCGGGGAGCGGGGCGGCGTCCTAGGCGCGTGGGGGTCCGTGAGCGAGTTGCGGGGAGGGACGTCGTGCCCGGATGGCCGACCGCCGATCGCACCGGCGACCAGTGCCTGGTGGACGCGCTGCGGCGCGGCGACGCCGACGGCCCGGCCGCGCTGTACGACGCGTACGGCGAGCGGCTGCACGACTACGCCTTCTCGCTGATCGGCACGGGTGACGGGGCGGCCGACGCGGTCCATGACGCGCTGGTCACCGCGCACGGGCGGGTGGCCCGGCTCAGGGACACCGCCCGGCTGCGCGCCTGGCTCTACGCCCTGACCCGGGCACAGGCCGTCGCCCGCCTGGCCCACCGCCGCGCCTCCGGCGGGCCGGGCCGGACCGTGCCCGCGGCGGTCGTCCCGGGAGCCGGCGGTGACGAGGCCGCGGATGCGGAGCTGGTCTCGCTGGTGGGCGAGGCGCTGGGCGAGCTGGGACGGGTCGGGCGCGAGGTGCTGCACCTGTCGCTGCGACACGGCCTGAGCCCGGCCGAGACCGGCGCGGTGCTCGGGCTGACCTCACGGCGGGCGGCGTCCCGGCTGAACCGGGCCCGGGACCACCTGGAGAACGCCGCCGCGGCCGTCGTCCTGGCCCGGGTCGGGCGGGCGCACTGTCCCGACCTGTCGGCGATGCTCGACTCGTGGACGGGACCGCTCACCCCGCTGCTCCGGCGCCGGCTGTCCGGGCACATCGCCGGGTGCGAGGTGTGCGTGGAAAGGCGCCGCCGCCACGTGTCGGCGGCCCGGCTGCTCGGCATGGCGCCGGTGGCGTATCCGCCGCTGTCCCTGCGGCGCCGGGTGGTCGGCACGTGCCTGAGCCGGGAGCCGGACGACGCCCGTACGCTGATCCTCGACCGGAGCGACGGCTTCGACCGGGCGGGCTTCCCGGCGCCGCCCGGGCGGCGCCCGCGCCGGCGCCGCCCGCTCGGGCTCGCCCCCGCGCTGGCGGCCGGCGCGTGCCTGCTCGCCACGACCGGCGCGGTGCTGGTGGCGGCCGGCGACGACCGCCCCGCGGCGTCGCGCGTGGCCCCCTCGCCCGGCGTCACCGCCTCGGTGGAGCAGCCGGGCGGCACTCGCGACCCCGACCCCGCCGCGGAGCCGGCGTCCCCCTCCAGCGGCCCGAGCGCGGAGCCGACGGCCACCCGGCCCACCGCCACCGCATCCGCCACGGCGCCGACCGCCACCGTGCCCACCGGGCCCGGCGTCACGAAGGCGGCCACGAAGCCCGCCACGGGACCCAGCGCGACCCGGCGGGCCGCACCTCGCGCCCGGCTCGGCGTCACCTGCCCGGGTGACGCCGACGGCGCCGCCACGGTGGTGCTGCGCGCCCGGAACGCCACCGTCACCTGGACCGCAGGCGCGTCGGAGGGGCTGGAGGTGTCCCCGGCGAGCGGCTCCATCCGGCCGGGCAGGTCGGCGACCATCGTCGTCACGGTCGCCGACCCGGACACGCCCGGCGACGGCACGGTCTCGCTCTCCTCCAACGGGGGAGGCGCGTCGTGCGCGCTGTCGTGGGAGGGACGGCCGCTGCCGGAGCCTCCCACCGATGATCCCTCGACCGCATCGGCCACCCCGGACCCGCCCGGCGACGGGACGGACCCGCCCGTTCGCGCACCGGAGGACACGCAGGCAGACGACTTGTAAGTCGGCCGCGCACCATGGCCAAGTAGATCAACTTTTGAACTACCCGTGATGCGAAATCCGGCCCGCGGGCCATGCCGGTGGCCCGGATAGGGCATCCTGGTGTGCTTGAGGACCGCGCCGGGGCCCCAGCCTTACCCGTGGGTGTGGCATGCGTCACCCGAAGCAGATTTTCTCATCTGTTGGTAAACCGGAGCGAGTCGTCAAGCGTCGGCATTGACGTGTTCACGAGCCGATTGATCCCATGACATGGGATGCGATCAGTCGTGCCCTGAGACGAACCAGGACATCCGGGAGAACGGTAATGATCAAGCACTACCGAGCGTTCACCGTCACGACGGTGGGTGCAACCGGACTGTTGCATGATCGTGACCTGCCCACCGTTCCATTAGGAGGAGCCCCTGGGAGCCTCGTGGTAAAGGTGCTTTCCGAGGCGCGTCATGGAAGGGACATCCGGACCGGACAGGGGGCCAGGGAAAGGTGAAGATCTCGGTCGTTCGCCCAAGGGATCTCGCGAACTCCGAACGCGCACGATGGCGTGAGCTGCAGAAGGCGGATCGGGCCCTGGACAACCCGTTCCTGTCGGTCGAGTTCGCCGTGGCGATGGACAGCCTGCGCGACTACGTACGGGTGGCGGTCGTCGAGGACGGCGGCAGGATCGTGGGTTTCTTCCCCTACGAGCGCCACGGGTTCGGCGTGGGCAAGCCGCTCGGCGGCTTCCTCACCACCTGCCACGGCCTGATCGCCGAGCAGGGCGTCAAGCTCGACGCCAGGGCGCTGCTGCGCGCGTGCAGGCTCAACGTCTACGACTTCGACCACATGGTCGCCGGGCAGCCCACGTTCGGCCCGTACGAGAGCGACGTGCGCCCGGCCCCGGTGATGGACTTCACCGCCGGCTTCGATGCATGGCTGGAGCAGGTCAGGGCCAACTCCCCCAAGAACCTCAAGACCGTCCGCTACAAGGAGCGCAAGCTCGGCCGGGAGCAGGGTGAGTTGCGCTTCGAGTGGGCCTCGGCCGACCCCGGGGTGCTGCGCACGCTGCTCGCCTGGAAGTCGGACCAGTATCGCCGCACCGGCCGTGTCGACAGGTTCGCGCAACCGTGGATCGTCGAGCTGACCGAGCAGATGCACGCGGAACGGTCCACGGACTTCGCCGGCGTGCTGACGATGCTCTACGCCGGCGACGTCCCGGTGGCGGGCCATTTCGGCCTGCGCACGGCCACCACCCTCGTCGGCTGGTTCCCGGCCTACGACACCGAGTTCGCCCGGTACTCCCCAGGTATCGTCCACCATCTCCAGATGGCCGAGGCGGCCGCCGGGGCCGGTTTGCACATGGTCGACATGGGCAAGGGCGGCAAGGAGTACAAGGACTGGTTGAAGAGCGGCACGCTCTACGTCTCGGAGGGTCGCATCTCGCGGCCGTCCCCGGCGGCGGCCGTGCACTGGATGGGCCGCGTTCCCCTCAACAAGGCCCGGACGATCGTCCTTGATCGGCCGTCTCTCTACAGGGCGGCCGATCGCGTGCTCAAGGGCTTCGGGCGGGTGCGCACCGCCCTGCAGCCTGATCAGACCGCCAAGGAAACCTCGGGAGCGCGCTGAGGCTCACTCCCGGTCCCCCTCGCGCACAGCATCACCGCAGCACAGCACACCCAGCAGAGCACACCCTTCACTCCCACAGGACCGTCAATGCACCGTTCGCCGCTTTCGGCGTTCCCTCAGCACCCAGGGGGCGTCCGGCGGCTCGCAGCGAGTGGTCCCGAAAGGATTGTTCGCATCATGAGTCCCGAGATGATCAGGCACAACGGCAAGGTGCATGTCGCGCCGCTGCGATCCATGCCGCCGCTCGAACGTTTCACCCCCATCACGCCGCACCTCGCGATCTCGCCCACGGTCAGCGTGGTGGTGCCCGCGATGAACGAGGCCGAGAACCTTCCTCACCTGTTCGCGACGCTGCCCCAGTGGATCGACGAGATCGTGCTCGTCGACGGCAACTCGGTGGACGACACCGTCGCCGTGGCCCGCCGCCTGCGCCCCAACATGAAGATCGTCACGCAGACCGGCAAGGGCAAGGGCGACGCGCTGGCGGCGGGGTTCGCCGCCTGCACGGGCGACATCATCGTGATGATCGACGCTGACGGCTCGATGGACGGACGGGAGATCATCTCCTACGTCGGCGCGCTCGTGACCGGCGCCGACTTCGTCAAGGGCTCGCGCTACGCGCCGGGCGGCGGCAGCGACGACCTGACGCTGGGCCGCAGCCTCGGCAACAGGGCGCTCACCCTGCTGGTTAACCTCATGTACGGGACGAAGTACTCCGACCTGTGCTACGGCTACAACGCCTTCTGGGCGCGCCACCTCGACGTGCTCGACCTCGACTGCGACGGCTTCGAGGTGGAGACGCTGATGAACGTGCGCGCCGCCAAGGCCGGCCTGAAGATCCAGGAGGTGCCCAGCCACGAGGGCTGCCGCATCCACGGCGAGAGCAACCTGCGGGCCGTCCGCGACGGGTTCCGCGTGCTCAAGACCATCCTGCGCGAGTGGCGCCGCCAGCCGGTCACCCCGCTCCCCGAGCCCGCCGCGCGGCCAGCCGCCGACCGGGGCGTGGCCTGACCAACGCCGGAAACAAGGTCCCGCCCGTGCTTACATCCGTCGTCATCTGCGTCTACACCGAGGACCGCTGGGAGGACATCAGGCAGGCCGTCGAGTCGGTCGAGCGCCAGCGGCGCCCCGCGCACGAGCTGATCCTCGTCGTCGACCACAACCCCGACCTGCTGCTGCGACTCAAGGCCGCATACCCGCGGGCCGTCGTGGTGGCCAACAGCCACGAACGCGGCCTGTCCGGCGGCAAGAACACCGGGGCGGACATCGCCACCGGTGACATCGTCGCCTATCTGGACGACGACGCGGTGGCCGATCCCGGTTGGCTGGAGGCTTTGGAGGAGGGCTTCCAGGACACCGACGCCGGCGGCACGGTCGTGGGCGTGGGCGGGCGGACGGAGCCACTGTGGGCGTCGAAGCGGCGCCCGCGCTGGTTCCCGTACGAGTTCGACTGGACCGTGGGCTGCACCTATCGGGGCATGCCCGCGGTCCGGGCGCCGATCCGCAACGTCATGGGCGGCAACGCGGCGTTCCGGCGCGAGGTGATCGGCGAGGTCGGCGGCTTCCACAGCGGCATCGGCCGCAGCGTGCAGGGCCGCAAGAGCCGCCCGCTGGGCTGCGAGGAGACCGAGTTCTGCATCCGGCTGAGCCAGCGCAGGCCGGGCTCGGTCATGCTGTTCGAGCCGCGGGCCCTGATCGGGCACAAGGTGCCCCGCCAGCGCGAGACGTTCTCCTACTTCCGCTCCCGGTGCTACGCCGAGGGGCTGTCCAAGGCGCTGGTCACCCGGGAGGTGGGCAGCCAGGACGGGCTGTCCAGCGAGCGGGCGCACGCCCTGAAGACGCTGCCGCTCGGCGCGCTGCGCAGCCTGGGCGAGGCGCTGCGCGGCGATCCCGGCGGGGTCGGCCGGGCCGTCGCCATCGTCGTCGGGCTCGCCTGGACCGCCTGGGGCTATCTGGTGGGGTCCGTACGGCTGCGAGGTGCGGGACGGTGATCCGCGTACCGATCCTCATGTACCACTCGGTCACCGACACGCCGAAGGACGAGACGCGCGGGCTGTCGGTGCGCCCGTCCGACTTCGCCGAGCAGCTCGCCTACCTCGCCGGCAGCGGCTTCACCCCGCTGACGTTCGGCGACCTCGCCGCCTCCCTGGCCCGGGGAGGCGGGAGGCCGATGCCGGACAGGCCGGTCGTGGTGACGTTCGACGACGGCTACGCCGACTTCCACTCCCAGGCGCTGCCCGTCCTGGAGCGGCACCGCTTCGCCGCCACGGTCTTCGTGACCAGCGGATGGCTGGCCGACGCCGGCGCCGACGCGGCGGGCCGCCCGCTGGACGACATGCTGAGCTGGGGCCAGGTCCGCGAGGCCGCGCAGGCCGGGATCGAGATCGGCGGCCACAGCCACAGCCATCCCCAGCTCGACCAGCTCCGCGACGCCGAGCTGCGCGACGAGCTGCGCCGCAACAAGGGGCTGCTGGAGGAGAAGGCCGGCGTCCCGGTGACGACGATGGCCTATCCCTTCGGCTACTCCAGCGCGCGGGTGCGCCGCGAGGCCGGGGCGGCCGGCTACGTCGCCGCCTGCGCCGTGGCCAACGCCGTGGCCGACGCGGTGCCCGGCGGGCGGCAGGACCTGCTTGCCGTGCCCCGGCTGACCGTGGCCAGGAACACCGGCATGGACAAGTTCCGCCGCGCCGTCGAGGGCCGCGGCGTCCCGCTGCTCTACCTGAAGGAGCGGGCGCTGACCAAGGGCTACGCGGTCGTGCGCCGGACCAGGTACGCGATCCGTCAGGTCGTGGCCCGGTGAGCGGGAACGTCCAGCCCGCCGACCGGCCGGCGGGCCCGCGCCGATGGTTGCCGTCCGACCTCGACGACCCGCTGCTGCGCAGCGCGTACGCCCTGATGCTGAACGCGGGGGCCGGCGCGGTCATCGGGCTCGGCTACTGGACCGTCACCGCCCGCGTCTTCGACGAGGACGACGTCGGCGTCGGCATGGCGATCCTGGCGGCCATGCGGTTCCTCGCCGCGATCACCTCGTTCGGCTTCGTCGGCACGGTGGCCCGGTTCGTCCCCGAGGCCGGGCGGCGGACCGGGCGGTTCGTCGCGACCGTCTACCTGGCCGGGGCCGGTCTGTCGGCCGCCGCGTGCCTGGTGTTCCTGCTGACGCTGACGAGCTGGGGAGAGACCTACCGCCTGCTGTCGGGCTGGACGGCCGGTGTGGTCTTCACCGCCATGGTGATCGTGTGGAGCATCTGCACGTTGCAGGACGTGGTGCTCACGGCGCTGCGCAAGGCGCCGTGGGTGCCGGTGGCCAATCTCGTCTTCTGGGTGGTCAGGTTCGGGGTGCTGGCCGCGTGCGCGTTCGCGCTGGCCTCGGCGTCGGGTGCGGCGGTGTCCTGGGCGGTCTTCCTCGCGTGGATCGCGCCCGGGCTGCTGGTGGCGCTCTGCCTGAACACGATCGTCTTCAGGCGGCTGATCCCCGGGCACTCACGGCTGACCGCCGCGAACACGCTGCCGCCGGCGCGGCAGATCGGCAGGTTCCTGGCCGGCGACTACGCGGGCTCCATCTTCACCCTGCTGTTCAACTACGGCGTGCCCGTGCTGGTGGCCGCCCAGGTCACCCAGGAGATGAACGCCTACTACGGGCTGACCATCACGCTCGGCGCCATGCTGGAGATGCTCAGCTACACGATGGCGTCCTCGCTCACCGTGGAGGGGGCGTTCGACTCGGCCCGGCTGGCGGAGAACTGCCGGCGGGCGCTGCGCCGGACGTTCCTCATCCTCACGCCGCTGGTGGTCGCGGCGGCGGTGCTGGCGCCCGTCGGGCTGCTGTTGTTCGGTGAGGGGTACGCCGCGCACGCCACCGACCTGATGCGGCTCATCGCGCTCGCGGCGCTGCCCCGGGCGGTGGTCGAGCTGTACCTGGGCGCGCTGCGGGCGTTGCGGCGCGCCGGGACCATCGTGTTCGTGCAGTTCGCCATGGCCGCGATGGCCATCGGCGGGGCGCAGCTGCTGCTGCCGCGCTACGGCATCACCGGAGTGGGCATGGCGATCTTCGGCAGCCAGACCGTCACGGCGCTGGCCGTGCTGCCGGGGCTGCGGCGGATCGCCGCGGGCCGGTCACGGGGCCCCGAACCCGCGCGCCTCCATCCGCCGGACCACCCAGGCCGGGTCGAGCCGTAGCAGGGCGATCACGGCGACGCCGTAGGACCTGATCTCCCGCGGGTCGGTGACGAAGGCCCGCGCCGCCCAGCGCAGCGCCTCGGCGCGGCGCCCGACGGCGACGCGGGTGAAGGCCACCTGGCCGGCCAGCCGCGAGTAGCCCTTGCGGGAGGTGCGGATCTCGGGATAGTGCTCCAGCAGCCACTGCAGGGCCTCGGCGATGGTGTCCCAGCGTCCGGCGAAGTGTGACTGGCCGTGCATCGCCACGTGCAGGTGCTCGCCGGGCACGTGCACGATCGGCGCGTGCCTGGCGGCGCGCAGCAGCATCTCGTAGTCCTCGCCGTAGCCGCTGGGGATCGTCTCGGAGAACAGCCCGACGGCGTCGCCCACGAGCGCGGCCCGCCGGGCGAGGAACCCGGACGGGTGCATCGCCGGCTGGCGGCCGTCGAGCAGGTCGGAGAACGGCACGCGCTCCTTGTCGAGCGGGATGTGGCGGGTCCACTCCGGGTGCACGATCAGCGAGCCGCAGGTGGCGAAGACCGCGTCGGGGTGCCGGCGCAGCGCCTCGATCTGCACCCGGACGCGGGTCGGCAGCCAGGTGTCGTCGTCGTCGCAGAAGGCCACCCACTCGACCTCGTCGCCGTGGGTGAGGATGCCGCAGTTGCGGGCGGCGGGCAGGCCGCGCCGCCGGTTGTTGCGGACCACCCTGACCGGTCGCGCCGGGTCGTCGGAGACCAGGTCGGGATCGGGGTCGTTGCCGTCGAAGACGACCACCGTGGTGACCTTGCCGGGGTAGTCCTGCGACTCGATGCCCTTGAGGGCCTCGCGCAGCATCTCCGGCCGGTCGCCGCGCGTGCAGACCACGACGCCGACGTCCGGCCACGAGGAGGTAACGCCAGATTCCGTCATGGAGACAACCACCCTGGAGACGTGAGCGCGATCCGCGCCGGCTGAGGCTTACAGCGTATCGTTCATGGAGTGCCGGACACCCAGCGAAAAGGACATTCGATGCGGCTTCGTGAGGTGGGCGACGACGCCCTGACCTGGTCGCTCACCCGGCGGACCGGCCGCCCCGGCCTCTATGTCCCCTCCGCCCGGCTCGGCCTCTATCTGGCCCTGCGCGGTCTCGTGCCGCGCGGGCGGCGGGTCCTCATGTCCCCGGTCAACTGCGAGACCGTGCTGTTCGCCGCGGTCGCCGCCGGGCTGCGCCCGGTCATGGCGCCGGTCTCCCCCGACGACGCGACCATCGACGTCGACCGGGTCGACTGGCGTGACATCGGCGCCGTGGTCGCCACCCACCTGTACGGCCTGCCGGGCCAGGTCGAGCGGCTGGCGGCCGAGTGCGACCGGCGCGGGGTCGTGCTCGTCGAGGACTGCGCGCACGCCTACCTGACCGAGGTGGACGGGCGGCACGTCGGCACGTTCGGCGCGGCCGGTGCGTTCAGCCTGTCCAAGCATCCGAGGGCCGGGGCGGGCGGCGTGCTGACCGTCGCCGACACGGCCACCCGCGACCGGCTGGCCCTGCTGCGCGACGGGCTGCTCACCGCGCCGTCCACCGGCGGAGAGGCGCGGGCGATGCTCGGCCCGCTGCTGCGCGACGCCGTCTACGCGCTGCGGCTGAGCACGCCGGCCTGGCGGGCGGCCCGCGCGCTCGGCATCGAGGCCACCCACACCAGCGACGACACGCGTGCCCGCGACCTGGCGGCGACGGCGGCCGAGCACGACGACCTGCCGGCGTTCGACCGGTGGATGTCGGTGGGCTCCGGCGGCTACCGCACCGCCCACGGGCCGCTGCTGCGCCGCTTCGCGGTCGGGCGGCAGCGCACGGCCGAGCGCGAGCGCGAGCGGCGGGTGCGGGGCGTGCGGCTGCTGGCCGAGCTTCCGGTGGTCGCGCCGCCGGTGCGGCGCTTCGCCGACCAGCCACTGTTCAGGGTGCCGCTGATCGTGGCGGACCGCGACGCGGCCAAGGAGGCGCTGGAGCGCCGCGGCGTCATCACCACGGCCCTCTACACGCCGCCGCTCGACGACGACTTCGGCCCCCTGCTCGCCGAGCCGGGACCGACGCCCGAGACCGCCCTGTGGTGGACCCGGCACGTGCTGCCGGTGGACCCGCTGCAGGCGGCCCGCGCGCTGCCGGTGCTGCGCACCCTGGGCGCGCCGACGCGCCCCGCGGTCCGATGACACGAGATGAAACAACTTTATAGTTGCCTGCATACACTCTAGGTCGCCGAGCGTAACCTACCGGCCACCGAAGATCACGGAGAGCCACATGCCGCAGGAGACCGGGGCCAAGCACGCCGTCCCCCGCAAGAGCCGTCGCAAGCTGTGGGCCGCGCTGGCCGGGTTCTCGGTGCTGGTCGCCGGAGGGGCGGTGGTCTACGTCGCCACCCGGCCCGGCACGCAGGCGGTCACGCAGGGGCAGGGCGTGCCCGAGCGGCCCTGCTCGGCGCCGGCCACGCTCAAGCAGGGGCCGGCGTGCGGCGCCTGGTGGGGGATCTACACCCCGCCTGCGCAAGGCAGCATGCTCACGTCGGTGACCCGCCTGGAGCAGCAGGTCGGGCGGACGTTCGACATCGTGTTCACCTACCACGACATGTCGGAGTCGCGTAACGGCATGATGCTGCGCGACGACGAGCCCGACCTCGGCCGCGACCGGCTGCTGCTGCTCGGCTGGGAGTCCGAGCGCTGGGAGAGCGGCGACAGCATCCCGTGGCGCGCCATCGCCCGCGGCGAGGCCGACGCGAGCGTCATCGACCCGCAGGCGCAGCGGATCAAGGCGTACGGCAAACCGGTGCTGGTCGGCTTCGACGGCGAGATGGAGCTGAGGCCCGACAGCGGCACCCCGGCCGAGTACGTCGCCGCCTACCGGCACATCGTCAACAGGTTCAGGGAGCTCGGGGTCACCAACGTGGCGTGGGTGTGGGGCGTCACCGGCTACTACCCCTACCGCAACCGGTGGAAGGCGTTCTACCCCGGCGACGCCTACGTCGACTGGGTCAGCTACGACCCGTACAACTTCGCCCGCTGCCGCAACGCCGCCTGGCAGAGCTTCGAGGACACCGTCGAGCCCACCTACGACTGGTTCATGAGCAACGGGTTCGGCCACAAGCCGTTCATCCTCAGCGAGTACGGCACCGAGAGCGACCCGAGGGACGAGGACGCGCGCGGCCGGTGGTACGAGGACGTGCCCGGGGTGCTGGAGGACCTGCCGAACATCAAGGCCGTGGTCCAGTGGAACGCTGTGGACGACAACAAGTGCGACTTCACCCTGACCGGCCCCGGCACGCTGGCCGCCTTCGCCGAGGCGGGCAAGGCTCCGTACGTCCGCAAGGACCTGCCGAAGACGCTGACCTGAGGCGAACCTCCACAGCGCCAGATATGTCGAAGTATCTAGGGATTCGCGCCGTAAAGCCTGATCATGAGGCATGCGTTGCGACCCCCGATACCGAGTAAAGTCACAGGCAGTCAGGACGCAGGGCCACGCCAGCGAAAGGTAATCCGGTGGAGGGCAGGAACACCGACGAGGTGACCGACGACTCGGCCACCAGGGCCATCCGGCTACCGCGCGGCCCCCTCTCCCAGCCCGGCGGGCCGCCGGCCGCCGAGGACGGCGACGGCTCGGAGACGATCCAGGTGCTCCGCCCCCGCCCCCGACCCGCTTCCCACGACGACACCGGGCCCGCCGACACCGGGCCCGCCGACACCGGGCCCGCCGACACGGAGTCCTCGGACGCCGGACCCGACGCCGGATCCGCCGACACCGGGTCCCCGGGAGCCGGATCCGACTCTCCGGACGACCTCGACGACGACCGTACGCTTCCCGGCCGGCCGCTGCCCGTTCGGACCGTTCCCGACGCCGCCGACGGTGACGACGGTGACGGGGGCGAAGCCGACGAGGACGTGACCGCCACCCAGGTGTGGGCGTTAACGGACGTCCAGAAGCTCGTGGACAAGGCCTCGAAGACCACACAGGACACGACCCCGGACACCGCACCCGGCCACGTCTCGGACGGCCCCTCGGGTGGGGCCCCGGACGGCGCCTCCGACGCGGCGGCGGACACGGCGGCCGGCGTCACGGCGGGCACGAGGACCGAAGCCCCGGCGGACCCCAAGCCGGACGCCCCGGCGGACCCCACGATCGACTCCCCAGCGGACGCCCCGGTGGACGCCCCGGTGGACGCCCCGGTGGACGCCCCGGTGGACGCCACGCTGGACTCGCCGGCCGACGCCACCGAGGACGTGGCGGCAGCGGACGTGGCGGGCGAGGAGGACGACGCCACCTACACCCGGCCCATCCCCAGGATCGCCGTCCGGGAGAAGCCCGCGGCACCCGGCGACCTCCCTTCCTCCCCTCCGAAGACGCCCACCCTCTCGGTGGTCATCGTCACCGGCGAGGTGGCCGCCTGGCACAACCTGCGGGTCACGCTCGCCTCCCTGCGCGCCCAGCAGGCGCCCCCCGAGCAGATCATCGTGGTCGTCGACCACTGCCCCGAGCTGGCGGAGCTGGCCCGGTCCGCGCTCGACGGGGTCGTCGTGCTGCACAACGAGGGCCACCGGGGCGTGGCCGCGGCCCGCAACCTCGGCCTGTCGACGGCCACCGGCGACGTGGTGGCCTTCCACGACGACGAGACCGCGGCCGAGCCCGACTGGTCGGCCGCCCTGCTGGCGGCGTTCGCCGACCGCCAGGTGCTGGCCGTCCGGAGCAACCTGACGCTGCGCTGGGTGTCGGGGCGGCCCACGTGGTTCCCCGAGGAGCTGACATGGCTCATGGGCGACTCGTGCACGGGCTCTCCTGACGAGGGCGAGCCGCTGTCCGACCTGTACGGCGCGGGCCTGGCGTTCCGGCGCGAGGCGCTGACCGAGGTCGGCGGGTTCCCCGAGGACCTCGACCACCAGGCCGGTCACGTGCTGGCGGAGCCGCCCGGCGGCGTCAAGGCCGAGCTGTGGCACCGGCTGCGCGGCCTGCACCCGAACGGCAAGGTCCTCTATGAGCCGTCGGCCAACGTCCGGTCCGGCATCTCGGCCCGGCGCGCCACCCGCGCCTACGTGCTGGCCCGCTGCGTCGCCGAGGGCAGGTCACTGGCCGCGGTGCCCCAGCGCGACCGGGGCCGCAGGGAGCTGAGCACCCACCTGGCCCAGGTGAAGGCGTCGTTGCCGCGGACGGCGTTCCACGCGATCACGCTGACCGGCCCCAACAACGTCAAGCCGTGGCAGGCGCTGCTGACCCGGCTGATGGCCATGGTCGCCACGCTCTTCGGCTACCTGAGCGGCCGCCTCGACTCCACCCGTACCGACCACATCCCGCAGGCCAGCAACCTGACGTGGTTCGTCGCGCGGACCGCGCTGCCGGTCTCCACCATCCTGTGGGGGCTGTCGCTGCGCTCGGTCAACCTCGACGAGATGACCGACCTGGGGTTGCTGACCGTGCTACCGGCCACCTTCTGGGTGGCGATAGCGCTCATGGTGATCGGGTTCGTCGCGCTGCTCGGCGACCGGCACGCGCTGGAGCTGTGGCATGCCGGCTACGTGCTGATCCTCATCGCGGTGCTGCACGCCACCCCGAGCCTCCTGTATCCCACGCTGCGCTACTCGTGGGCGTGGAAACACGTGTCGGTCATCGACTACCTGATCCGGCACGGGGCGACCGACCCCGGCACGGGGCCGCTGTCGGCCTACCACCAGTGGCCCGGCTTCTTCTCGTTCTTCGCGCTGATGACCGAGGCGGCCGGCCTGGACAACGCGATCGACATCGCCAAGTGGGGGCCGCTGGCCTTCAACGTGGCCACGCTGCTGCCGCTGCTGCTGCTGTTCCGTACGGTGACCCGGGACCGGCAGCTCATCTGGGGCGCGATCTGGGTCTACTTCTCGTGCTCGTGGGTCGGCCAGGACTACTTCTCGCCGCAGGCCACCACGCTGGCGCTGTACCTCATCGTGCTGGCGGTGGTGGTGCGGCGGTTCCGGCGGGGCCCGATCCGCGCCGGTGACGACCCCGACGGGCTGGCCGCCGAGCCGCCGCCCATGACCTCGACCTACACCCGGCTGACGTGGACGCTGCTGCTGGTCGTCCCGATCGCGGCCATCGCCTCCTCCCACCAGCTCACACCGCTCATGCTGGTGTCCACGCTGGCCTTCCTGTTCGTGCTGCGCAGATACCGCAACTTCGGCATCCTGCTGCTGAGCACCGCGCTGGCCGGCGGGTGGGCGGTCATCGTGGCGTGGAGCCTGCTGGAGAGCAAGCTCAACTACATCATCGAGTCGCTGGGCGACGCCCGGTCCAACCTCAACGCGGGTCTCGTCGCGCTCGGCGACGTCGCCCCGGGCCAGGTGATCGTGGCCTACGCCGACCGGGCGCTGTCGGGCGGGCTGTGGCTGCTGGCCATCGCCGGAGCCGTGCTGCGCAGGCGGTGGCTGCGCCGCCCCGGCCTGCCGCTGCTGATGATCGGGCTCAGCCCGCTGGTGTTCCTGGCGGCCGGCAGCTACGGCGGGGAGATCATCTTCCGGGTCTACCTGTTCACGCTGCCGCTCACGGCGTTCCTGGCGGCGTCGGTGTTCCTGCCCAACCGCCGCACGTGGGTCAGGGTGACGGTCCTTCCGCTCGTGCTGCTGCTCATGGTCGCGGGCTTCTTCTTCGGCAACTACGGCAAGGAGCAGAGCAACTACTTCACGCTGGACGAGGTGCGGCTGGTCAAGCAGCTCCACCGGATCGCGCCCGACAACTCCCTGATCGTGGCGCCCACGTTCTACCTGCCGGGCGCCTACGACGACTACGACAAGTTCGCCCAGCTCTGGCTGGACGAGCTGCCCCCGTCGCGCACGGCGGTGCCCAACCTGCCGGCGTACGTGCCGACCCTGTCCGAGTTCGTGAAGAAGCCGACGCCGTCGCTCATCAGCCTCATGTCGAAGATCCCGCCGGGGGCCAAGGCCTACCTGGTGCTCAACCGGGCGCAGCGGCCGGCGACGGAGACGGCGGGCATCCTGCCGAAGGGCACCATCGACCGGCTCAAGCGCGAGGTGGAGGCGAGCGGCCGGTTCACGCTGGTGCTGAGCAGCCCCGGCGGAGTCGTCTACGAGCTGCAACCTGCGAGGAAAAAATGACCTTCTCCCGGGTGTCGCTGCTGCTGCTGGCCGCCTCGGGCTGGCTCGCGGTGCTGGTGACCCAGGCCGCGCCGGGCTCGGCCCTGCGGGTGGTCACGACGATCGTGTTCCTGCTGGTGTGCCCGGGGGCGGCCGTGATCGGCCTGGTCCGCCCGCTGCTCGGGCGGCGTGACCACACCGGCGACGCCATGGAGAGCGGGGCGCTGGCGCTGGCCATCAGCATCGGCCTCGGCATGATCGTCAGCGAGCTCTACTTCCTGACGGCGACGTTCACCATGTCGCGCACGCTGATCACGCTCGCCGCCCTCACCTCGGCGGCGGCGCTCGGCGCGCTGGTGACGACCCGGCGCGCGCACCGCGTGCCGGTTCCCCGCGTCAACCGCCGCCGCGAGCCCCAGGACTGGTAACCCGGGTCAGCCGCTCCCGGCGCCGCGAGCCCCAGGACTGGTGGCCCGGGTCAGCCGCTCCCGCCGCCGCGCACCTCCGCCGGGGGCCGCTGGCCGCCGGCCGGGCCCGGGACGCCCGCGAACCGGTACGGCACCGGAGACCTGCCCGGCTGCACCACCAGGACGGCGCCCGGCTCCTCGGCGTAGAAGGCCGACTCGACGGCGGCGGCCACGTCCTCGGCGGTCAGCAGCGGGAATCCCGCCCCGCGGAACGTCTCGCGCATCTCCGACACCAGAGGCGTGTCGGTGAAGCCGGGGCAGACGGCGCCGATCCGGATGCCGTCGGCGGCGAGCGGCTGGGCCAGCGCGCGCACCAGGCCCACGACGGCGTGCTTGGTCATCGTGTAGATCGGGTCGGCGTCGTAGCCGACCAGCCCGGCGAGGGACGCGGTCACCACGATCGCGCCGCCGCCCGACCGGCGCAGCGCGGGCAGCGCCGCCTCGACGCCGAACACCACACCGTCCACGTTCACCCCGACGACGCGGCGGTAGCGCTCCGGATCGAAGGCGGCCAGGTCCACGCCGCCGACCACGCCGGCGTTCAGGTGGACGAGGTCGAGCCGCCCGTACGTCTCCAGGGCGAGGGCGACGGCGCGCTCCGACGTCTCGCGCTCGGTGACGTCGCCCGTCAGCGCCGTGCCGCCGAGCTCCTTGGCCAGCCGCTCGACCGCGTCGCGGTCGAGGTCGACCAGGACGCACCGGGCCCCGCCGTCGGCCAGCCGGTGGGCCGTGGCGGCCCCGATCCCGCTGGCCGCGCCGGTGATCAACGCCACTGAGCTCATGATGGGGCCTCCTGGTCGAGCATGCGGTGGGCGCGGGCGATCAGGGTGGGGACGGCGGCGCCGATGCCGTCGAACCCCTCCCCGACGGTCTTACCCTGCCGGAACCGGGCGTGGATACCCTCCACGATCACCGCGAGCTTGAAGTTGCCGAACGCCACGTAGAAGCCCAGGTCGCCGATGTCGCGGCCGGACACCTTGGCGTAGTGGGCGGCGAACTCGGCGGCGCTGAGGAAGCCGGGCGCGAGCGTCACGTCGCCCGCGACCGGCAGGCCGGCGCGCTCGTCGTCGCCGGGGTCCTGCCAGTAGGTGAGGGTGAGGCCGAGGTCGGCCAGGGGGTCGCCGAGAGTGGACATCTCCCAGTCGACCACGGCCATGATCTCCGGCCGCTCGCCGGTCAGGCGCACCAGCGTGTTGTCCAGCCGGTAGTCGCCGTGGACGAGCGTGCTCGCGGACGTGGCGGGCATGCGCGCGCGCAGCCGGGCGACCAGGCGGTCGTACTCGGGCAGGTCGGCGGTCTTCGACCGCTCCCACTGCTGCTCCCAGCGCTGGAGCTGGCGGGCCAGATAGCCTTCGGGACGGCCGAAGTCGGCCAGGCCCGCCTGCCGGTAGTCGACGTCGTGGATGGCGGCGAGCACCTCGGCCAGCCGTTCGGCGAGCCGCCGCGCCCGCTCGGGCGGCAGGCCGGCGAGCTCCTCCTTCTCGCGTACGGCGGTGCCGGCCACGTGGCCCATCACGTAGAAGGGCGCGCCGATGACGTCCTCGTCGGCGCAGAAGGCCAGCGCGGGCGGGACCGGCACGGGCGTGTCCGCCAGGGCGGAGATCACCCGCCACTCGCGCCGCATGTCGTGCGCGGTCGGGAGCACGTGACCGAGCGGCGGGCGGCGCAGCACGACGGGCCGCTCGCTCGCCTCCACGAGGTAGGTGAGATTCGACTTCCCGCCGGAGATCAGCGATGCCCGCAGGGGCTCGCCGGCGCTCGGGACATGCGCGGGCATCCAGGCGGCCAGCCGGGGCCAGTCAATGCCGGGTACGGTCATGGGACCACATTAGAACGCCGCTCGGGTTCGCTGCGCAATGAGCCGGGCGAGGATCGCGCACCCGCGGCGCACCTCCGGCAGCGAGGCGGAGCCGTACCCGATGACGAGGCCGTGCACCCGCGTCGGCCCGTGGTGGTGGCGGTCGGTGGAGTCGAGCAGGACGCCCTCCTCGCGGGCGGCGGCGACGAGCGGCGCGACCGCGTCCGCCGGGAGCTCGGCGAGGACGTGCAGCCCGGCCGTGTCGCCGCGCAGCCGGCACACGCCGCCCAGCGACTCGACGACCGTCGCCCGGCGGCGGGCGTACTCCAGCCGCATGCGGCGCAGGTGACGGTCGAGGTCGCCGCGCTCCAGCAGGGTGGCGACGGCCTGCTGGACCGGCCCGCTGGTCCGGTCGCCCAGCTCGTCCCGCAGGACCGCGACCCGGTGCACCAGCTCCTCGGTGCCGACCAGCCAGCCGAGCCCCACGTCCGGAGCCAGCGTCTTCGACAGGGTGCCGAGCAGCACGACGCGCGACGGGTCCAGCCCGAAGAGGGCGGGCAGCGGCGCGACGTCGTAGCGGAACTCGGCGTCGTAGTCGTCCTCGACGACCATCGCGCCGGTGGCACGCGCCCAAGTCAGCAGGCGTTCGCGGCGCGGGATCGGCAGGCGCGCGCCGAGCGGGAACTGGTGGGCCGGGGTGGTGTAGAGCAGACCGAGATCGGCGGGGAGGCCGTCGACGACCACGCCGTCCTCGTCGACCGGGCAGGGCACGATCTCGGCGCCCCTGGCCGCGAACACCGCGCGGGCCACCCGGTAGCCGGGCTCCTCCACTCCCGCCCGGCCGCCGCCGGCGAGCAGGGCCAGGGCGCACAGGTCGAGGCCGTTGCCGGTGCCGCGGGTGACGAGGATGTTCTCCGGGCCGACGGTCACGGCCCTGGTGCGCCTCAGGTGGTCGGCCAGCAGTCGCCTGAGGTGGGGCAGGCCGTACGGGTCCGGGTCGCCTCCGGGGGGCAGGTCGGCGGCCCTGCGCCAGGCGCGCCGCCAGGCGGGCTCGTCGTAGTCGCGCACCCAGGGATGTCCGGGCCGCAGGTCCACCGGGGAACCACCGGACGCCGTGCCGTTCCGGGCCTGGGGCCCGTGGGACGCCGTGCCGTTCCGGACCTGGGGTCCGTGGGAGGTCATGCCGTTCCGGCCGGCCCGGGGTCCAGGGGACAGCACGGCGTTGCGCTGGGGGCCGCCGGAGGCCGTGCCGTTCGGGATCGCCGACGCGCCGTGCGCGGTCGCGGGGTCCGGGACCTCGGCCGGCGCGGCGCCTCCCCGCTCCGGCACGCTCGGGCCGCCCTCGCCGCCACCCCGGCCGGCGCCCCAGCCGCCGCCCGGGCCGGTCGTCGCGCGACCCGGCGGGCCCAGACCGGTCGTGCCCGCCGGGGCGGGGCGGCGGGGCGTCTCGGCGGGGGCGACGAACGTGCCCGAGCCGTGGCGCCCCTCCAGCCACCCCTCGGCGTACAGCTGCTGGAACGCCTCCGTGATCACGGTCCTGCTGACCCCGAGCTGCGCGGCGAGCCCGCGCGACGACGGAAGCCGCTCCCCCGGCGCGAGCGTGCCCGCCAGCATGGCCCGCCGCAGCCAGTCGGCGAGCTGGGCCGACAGCGGCGTGGCCGCTCCCCGGTCCAGGGCTACGGGCAGATCGACGAGGCTGCGCACGAAAGTGGTCTCCAAGAAGCGCTCGATAGTGGCCCTACAGGATAGGTCCACTTCGCGGCTAGCGTCGAACGCATGCTCTCCACCACATCCCGCACCACGCTCGGTCGCGAGAAGCAGCGCGGCAGTACCGGCCGGAGCGACCTGTACGAGGTGCTCGACACCGGCCTGTTCTGCCACCTGGGCGTGGTGGTCGACGGATACCCGATGGTGGTGCCGACCGGATACGGCCGCATCGGCGAGACCCTCTACCTGCACGGCTCCACCGGAGCGCGCTCGCTGCGCGCCGGCGACGGCACGGAGGTGTGCGTCACGGTCACGCACGTGGACGGGATCGTGCTCGCCCGGTCGGTCTTCCACCATTCCGTGAACTACCGCTCGGCCATCGTCTACGGCCGGGCCAGACTGGTGACGGACGAGGAGGAACGGCTCGCGGGACTGCGGGCGCTGACCGAGCAGCTCGCCCCCGGCCAGTGGGACCACGCCCGGCCGCCGTCACGCAAGGAGCTGGCGGCCACGGCCGTCCTGGCCCTGTCGCTGGAGGAGGCGTCCGTCAAGATCCGGCGCGGCGGGCCGAGCGACGAGCCCGAGGACTACGCCCTGCCGGTCTGGGCGGGGGTGCTGCCGCTGGAGACCTCGTGGGGCGCTCCGCTGCCCGATCCGGTGCTCCCAGAAGGTATCGACGTACCTGTTCACATCAGCGGCCGACGGTAGTTCCATGAGACCGGAACCACCTGGCAAACTTTCCCTCTAGATCACGCGTCTCATCAGGTGGGCCGACTCCTGATGGGAGGCAGGCATGGAGTGGAGCGCTCCGGGTTACACCGAGGTCAGGCAGCTCGGCGCGGGTGCCGGGGGCCGGGTCGTCCTCGCGGTGCACGACGAGACAGGTGTCAGGGTCGCGGTCAAGTACCTGTCCGCGCGGCTGCTGAACGACCCCGAGGCACTGGACCGGTTCCAGGCGGAGGCCCGCCTGCTGATGACGCTGCGCGACCCGCACATCGCGACGCTGTGGGAGTACGTGCAGGAGCCCGAGGGCGCGGCCATCGTCATGGAGCTGGTCAACGGCGTCTCGCTGCGCGCGCTGCTGCGCGAGAACGGCACGACGGGGCCGGAGGCGGCACTGGTCGTGCTCAAGGGTTCGCTGCTCGGGCTCGCCAGGGCGCACGCGTCGGGCCTGGTGCACCGCGACTACAAGCCCGAGAACGTCATCGTCCGTCCTGACGGCGTCAGCAAGCTCGTCGACTTCGGCATCGCCGTCCGCCAGGGCACGGCCTCGACTCCCGCGGGGACGCCCCCGTACATGGCGCCGGAGCTGTGGGCGGGCGCGCCCGCCTCGCCGGCGACCGACGTGTACGCGGCGACGGCGGTCTTCTTCGAGTGCCTGACCGGTCACCGGCCCTACCGGTCCACCGAGCCGAGCGTGCTCGGCTACCAGCACGTGTACGCGCCCGTCCCGGTGCACGACGCCCCCGAAGCGGTCCGCGAGCTGCTCATGCGCGGCCTGGCCAAGGACCCGGCCGACCGGCCCGCCCGCGCCGAGGTGTTCGTGACCGAGCTGGAGGAGGCGGCCAGGGCCGCCTACGGCGACGACTGGGAGGAGCGCGGCAGGCGGCGGCTGGCCGCGCTCGTGGGGCTGCTCGCCATGCTGCTGCCCACGCCGGAGCCGCCTCCCGCCGAGGTGACCACCTCGCTGGCGCAGACGGTGTTCCGTGGGGCGGCGCGTGGCGCGCGCAACCACGCGGTACGGCTCGGCATGGGCGCGGGGCTGGCCGCCGTGGTCACCATCGCCGCGGTGGCCGTGCTGTCCGGGCGGACGCAGGGGCCGAAGTCCTTCGACGTGGCCGCCGCGCCGTCGCAGCCGGGCCCGGCCCAGCTCGGCTCCCCGGGCCCTCTGCCCGATCCGGGCGACAGCGGCTCGCCGGAGCCGGTCACGCCGCCGTCCGGCAGCGTGACCGGCGACCCGTCACCCGGCGTCCTGCCGTCCGTTCCGGGCACCGGCGGCCCGGAGACCGAAGGCCCGGAGCCGCGCGGGCCCGAGACCGGCGGCCCGCGCACGACGCCGCCGCAGCCGACGCCGCCACGGACGTCGGGGACGCCCGGGACGCGGACGGACACTCCTCGGCCGAGCGTCTCCCCCACCACCCCGCAGACGATCCGCCCGACCACGGGCACCCCGACGAGGACCGGCAGCCCCACGCCGACCCCCACGCCGACCCGCACGGCCACGCGGACTCCCACTCCCACCCCGACACCCACCCGGACCCCGACGCCCACCCCGACACCGACACCGACACCGACGCCCACCCCGACGCCCACCCCGACACTGACCCCGACGGCGACGCCGACGCCGGGCACGGCGGTGGCCGCCATCGGCGTCGGGTCCCTCACGGTGAACGCCGAGGCCGTCGCCGCCGCCACGGTCACCGTCCGGGCCACCGGCACCGCCCCCATCGCCGTCACCGCCACGTGGGCGGTCGGCGGCGTCGTCGTCGACACCCAGCGCTCGTCCCTGAGCGGCGACACCTCCTACACCCGCACCCTCAGCCACGACCTCGGCCGGCGGACCTGCGGCCGGACGGTCACCCTCACCGTCGCCACGACCCCCGCCGCACCCGGCGGCGCCGGGACGGCCACGCTGGCCGTGCCGCCCTGCCCCACCACGGTCACGAACCTGCGGGTCGCGCTCGCCATGGCCCACGGGCCGGGCCGGTCGGCCACCGCGCGGATCCGGGTGGCGACCAGCGGCACGGCGGCGGTGCCCGTGCGGGCCAGGTTCGCGGTGAACGGCGACACGGTCGCCACCAGGGAGGCGACGCTGTCCGGCAGCACCTCCTACAGCCGGTCGCTCGGCCACGCCTTCCGCAGCCGCCCGTGCGGCGCCACGCTCACGGTGCTGGTGACGGCCGGGGACCGGCAGGCCACGGCCCGCACCCGGGTGAGCTGCCCGCCGGGCGTCCAGCGCGTGTCGATCGTGCGGGCGGCGATGGCCGAGCCCGGCACCGCCACCGCGGTCGTCGTGGTGAACACGGTCAACGAGCAGCCGGTGGGACTCACCGTCTCGTTCACCGTGGGCGAGCTGTCGCGTACCGAACGGCTCAGCCTGTCGGGCGGCGCCTCCTACACGAGGACGATCGCTCACGCGTTCGGCGAGGTGCCGTGCGGCGCGACCTGGCGGGTGCGGGCGGTCACCGACCCGGCGGCGGGCAACGGCGCCGCCGTGAGATCGGGACGGACCGCCGCCTGCCCGCCGTCGGAGCCTCCGCCGGAGGAGCAGCCCGGGGACGGCGAGCCGGCGGAGCCACGCCCGCAGGACGGACGTACGAAGGAGACCCCGGCGGCGGGAACCGGCACAGTCCGTTGACCTGCGATTTCAACCTGATTCATCTACTAATGGGCGGATAGCGGTCCTTTCTGGTTAAGCTACGGTGCGTTTGTTTTGGGTGGGGGCCCAGAAGACTCCAGAGGAGACCGTTATGCACGGTGATGAGCAGTGGGAGGTCCCTGGGTACAGCGCCGTCCGCGAGCTCGGGAGCGGTTCCGCCGGCCGGGTGGTCCTGGCGAGGCGTGACCACGACGGCGCCGAGGTCGCCGTCAAGTACCTGGCCGACCAGCTCAGGTACGACGTGGGCTTCGTCGCCCGGTTCCGGCACGAGGCCCGGCTGCTCGCCACCCTGCGCAGCCCGTACAACGCCCGGCTGATCGACTACGTCGAGACCGGGTCCGGCGCCGCGATCGTCATGGAGCTCGTCAACGGGGTTTCGCTGCGCCAGATCCTCCGGTCGGAGGGGCCCACCGGGGCGGAGGCCGCGCTGACCGTGCTCAAGGGCTCGCTGAAGGGCCTGGCGGCCGCGCACGCGATCGGCGTGGTGCACCGAGACTTCAAGCCCGAGAACGTCGTCGTCCAGGGCGACGGCGCCAGCAAACTCGTCGACTTCGGCATCGCCGTCCGCACCGGTGAAGGCGGCAGCGCCGCGGGCACCCCGCCGTACATGGCGCCGGAACAGTGGTCGGGAGCCGCCGCGGCGCCCGCCACAGACGTCTACGCCGCCACGGTCGTGTTCTTCGAGTGCCTCACCGGCGCGCGGCCGTTCCGGGCGTCCAACCTCGCCGCGCTCGCCCGGCAGCACCAGAGTGTGCAGCCTCCGGTCGAGGAGGTGCCCGAGCCGCTTCGTGGCCTGGTCGAACGCGGCCTGGCCAAGAACGCCGCCGAGCGGCCGCCGTCGGCCGAGGCGTTCCTCACCGAACTGGAGGCGATCGCCGCCGAGGCGTACGGGCCCGACTGGGAGGAGCGCGGGCGCCGCCGCCTGGCGCGGCTCGCCGGCCTGCTCGCCCTGCTGTTCCCCAACAAGCCGGACGTGCCGGCGGAGACGCGGACCTCGCTCGCCGAGACCACGTTCGACCAGCCGTCCGGGCTGCTCGCCAAGCTCTCCACGAAGATCCTCATCGGTGCGGTCTGTGTCGGCCTGCTGGTGGGCGTGACGATGGTCGCGGTGAACGCCTTCGACGACGACGCGGCGCTGCGCGCGCAGAGCTCGGAGGTGACGCCGACCACGGCCGAGCCCGCGACGCTCGAACCCGCCGACGACACCACTGACGAACCCACCGACGAACCGGCCGACGACGTCCCGGAGGAGACCGAGGAGCCCACGGCGTCGCCCACCGCATCGACGTCCGACGAACCGGTGACGCGGCCCACGACGTCGGCCGCCGTCCCGGTCGCCACGACGAAGAGCCCCACGCCGAAGGCGTCGACGTCACCGTCGCGGCGGCCGACGCCCACCCCGGTCAGGTCCACCGGCAGGCCGACGCCCAGCGAGTCGCCCGACCCGGAGATCACCGGCACGGTCGACGACCCGCCCACCACGCGGGCGACGCGGTCGCCCGTCCCGTCGGCCTCGCCCACCACCGCCCGTCCCTCCGCCTCCTCGCCTCCCGCCTCCTCCCCCGCGGCCACCCCGTCGGGTACGGCCGGCACGCCGACGAGCGGTGACGGCGGCGGGGACGGCGGGTCGGGCACGCCCAGGGCGACCGGGTCCGACGGCGCGACCCCGGTCCCCGAGTCCACCGGGACGGCCGCGGCCACGCTGCTCGCGGCCGGGCTGGTGACGTCCGGCACGGTGCCCGTCACACTGGCGGTGAAGCGCCGCGTGGCAGGGCGGCATCGGAGGAAGCGCTAGCGGCACCGGGGAGCGACGGCGATGGAGAACACGAGGGACGGAATCGCCGGCTTCCGGCTCACCCAGCACACCTGGCACACCGAGCTGGGCAACTGGATCGACGCGATCTCGCCCGACGGCCGCAGGGCCGGGGCGCTGCTGTTCGATCCGCGGGTGATCGGGCTGCCCGGCGTGCGCGAACGGGTCGTGGCGGCCGTGCTGGCCGACCAGCGGCTGGTGGCCGGCGGGACCGGCGGCCTGATACTGGTGGCCGACGTGGTCGCGGCCGGTGAGCAGGTGTGGCTGCTCACCGCCCAGGCGGTCAGCCCCACCCTGGCCGACCTGCTGGCCGCGGCCCGGCTGGACGCGGGCGGCGCGGTGGCGGTGCTGGTGGACACGGCGCATACGCTGCTGGCGCTGCACGCGGCGGGCGTCACGCACGGCTCGCTGCACCCGCGGACCGTGGTCGTCGGGGCCGACGGGGTGGCGCTGCTGTCGGAGCGCGGGCTGGCCGACGCCGTCCGCGGCCACCTCTCACCACCCGGCAACGACGTGGCGGCGTGGGCCTCCCTGGCCCGCAGCCTGGCCGCATCACTCACCGGCGGCACAGCAGGCCCGTCCGGCGGCCCGTCCGGCGGCCCGTCCGGCGGCCCGTCCGGCGGCCCGTCCGGCGGTGCGGGAGGCCCGTCCGGCGGTGCGGGAGGCGCGAGCGGCGCGTTCGCTGCTGGTGCGGGTGGCGCGTTCGCTGGTGCGGGTGGCGCGTCCGGTGGGCCGGGAGTCGTGGAGCTGGTGGAGCGGGCGGCGGCGACGGCGACCGGCTACGGTCTGGCCGCCGCCCGGGACCTGCTGCTCGGCGGGCGCGGCGCGCTGCCGGGCGGCGTGATCAGTCGTGAAGGGCTCATCCAGGCCGCGCGCGGCCGGTCGGCGTTCGCCCGCCAGTCCCCGGACGAGAGGCCGCCCGCCTACGGCGTGGTCCCCCGCGACGAGGGCGACATCGTGACGCTCCTCCACGTGCCGGGCAGCGGGACGGGCGGCGCACCCGGCGGACCGTACGGCGGTGGCGGGACAGGCGGCTCCTCCGGCGGCGGGACGGGCGGCGGGACTGGTGGCGCGATGGGTGGCGGCGCCGGCGGCGGGGCGGGGAACGGCGGGGGCTCGGGGCCGGTGCGGTTCGGGCCGGGCGTCGGGACGCGGCAGGGGACGCAGGAGACCACCGCGGAGCGGATCTGGCGGGAGGGGAGGGCGGAGGCGGAGACGCTTCAGCGGGCCGGCACGATCCGCGACCGGGCGGGCCGCGCGCGCCGCCGCCGGACGGTCGTGTCGGCGGCGGTCCTCGCGGTCGTCGTCGCCGGAGCGATCCTGGCCTGGTTCAAGCTCGGCGACACCCCGGCACTGACGGTCGCCTCGATCGAGGTCGAGGCGCCGAAGAAGACCCAGGGCTGCGACAGCGCCGTGGTCGTCAAGGGCACCATCGTCACCAACGGCGCGCCCGGCGAGGTCACCTACGAGTGGCGCAAGAGCACGGACGACGAGGTGGTCAGGCAGACGCTGCGCACCGCTTCGGACCGGACCACGTACGAGGTGCCGCTGCGGTGGCGGCTCAAGGGACGCAGCACCGTCAAGGCCACGGCCACGCTCGTCGTGCTGTCGCCCGGCCCCCGCATGACGGACAAGGCGTCCTTCACGTACAAGTGCTGATCCCCGGGCCGAACAATGCACATCAAAGCGGTTCTTACTAATCTGGCGGCATGACCACGCAGACCCCCGCGGGCTGGTACCCCGACCCTTACGGATCGCCCCAACTCCGCTGGTGGGACGGCGGCCAGTGGACCGACGCCACCCACCCGGTCGAACCGGGCGGGCAGCAGCATCAGCAGCCGGCGCCCCAGGGGCAGCCGTCGGGGCCGCGCACCGTCCCCGACGTGCCCGTCACGCCGGCCAACCCGACCCTCCGCTTCGGCGAGCCGCTGCCCGGGCTGTCCCCGTACGGGGAGGGCCCGGCGCAGCCGTCGGGGCCGGGCGAGGCGCGGCAGCCGTTCGGCGCCCCGTCGGACCCTGCCGCGCCCGGACAGCCGGGCCACGACCAGCCCCCTCCCGGACCGGCCACATCCGGCCCGCAGGGTTACGGCCAGCCGGGGTCCGGCCCGCAGAGTCACGGCCAGCCCGGGTCCGGCCCGCAGGATCACGGTCAGCCGGGGTTCGGGCAGCCGGACCAGCCCCAGCAGGGCTACGGGCAGCCAGGGTTCGGGCAGCCGGGTTACGGGCAGCCGGGTTATGGGCAGCCCCCGTCCGGGCCGGTCGGGTACGGGCAGCCCGGATACGGGCAGTCCCCGTACGGGCAGGGGCACCAGCCGGCGCAGTGGAGCGGCGCGCAGCTTCCCGGCCCCGGCTTCGGAGGGCCGCCCAAGCGGAGCAACCCGCTGCCCTGGGTGCTCGGCGGGGTGGCCGCGCTGGTCGTGATCGGCGTGCTGGCCGCGGCGGCGATCTTCCTGGTCAACCGGGACGACTCCCCCGGCACGGCGCTGCCGCCGACGGCGACGCCCACCGAGCCCCGGCAGTCCCCGGACCCGGGGCAGTCCTCGGAGCCGCCGCCTCCGACGGGCGAGCTGCCGCAGCCGCAGGACGGCCGCATCACCGACGGGCAGGCCGGCATCTCCTACGCGCCGCCGCGGGGCTGGACCGTGCCGGCCTACGGCTCCGTCAACGGCACCGACCCGGCGCGCCAGCGCTGGTCGAGCGCCGTGCAGGCGGTCTCGCACGAGAAGTACGACGGCACCGACGACTGGATCGGCAACGTCTACACGGGCTCGCTGCACGAGCTCTACCCCTACGCCGGCACCCAGAGCCTCGGCACGACGGCCAAGCTGGTCTTCACCGACTTCGCCCGGTTCTACCAGCTCTCCCACCAGACCAAGATCGTCGCCGACAAGGCGACGAAGGTGGGCGACAGGGACGCGTGGGTGTTCCAGTTCGAGCTCGACTTCAGCACGGTGTCGAAGGAGCGGGACTACAAGTGGAAGAAGGAGAACGGCGCGATCGTCCTCATGGATCGCGGCGAGGGCGAGCGTCCGGCGATCGTGTACGTGTCCGTTCCGGACAATCTCGGCACCGATGTGGTGGATCAGGTTCTCGGCTCGCTGAAGCCGGCCTGACGCATGGCACTAGGCTGGACGTGTGAGCAAGCGGGCGGGCAGCTCCGAGCCGCTTGGGCGAGGAGTGCGAATGAGTGACTTGCTGGTCTGGATCGACTGCGAGATGACCGGGCTCGACCTCGGTCGTGATGCTCTCGTCGAGGTGGCGTGCGTCATCACCGACAGCGAGCTCAACCAGGTGGACGAGGGCGTCGACGTGGTCATCAAGCCGCCGCCGGAGTCGCTGGAGCAGATGTCGCAGGTGGTCCGCGAGATGCACACCGCCTCGGGCCTGCTGCCGGAGCTGCAGGGCGGGGTGACGCTGGCCGAGGCCGAGTCGTACGTGCTCGACTACATCCGCCGCCACATCCCCGAGCCGAAGAAGGCGCCGCTGTGCGGCAACTCCATCGGCACCGACCGGACGTTCCTCTCGCGCGACATGCCCGCGGTCGACGCCTACCTGCACTACCGCATGATCGACGTCTCGTCGATCAAGGAGCTGGTGCGGCGCTGGTACCCCCGCGTCTACTTCGCCGCGCCCGAGAAGCAGGGCGGGCACCGGGCGCTGGCCGACATCACCGAGAGCATCAGGGAGCTGCGCTACTACCGCGCGGCGGTGTTCGTGGCGCAGCCGGGCCCCGACTCGAGCACGGCCCGGACACTCGCCGAGCGTGTCACGGGTTAATAGATGGCGAAACGACTCCCGAACACCGCTACACTTTTCCTGTGCCGCTTTCGCGGCGGCGCGTGGTGGGTGTAGCTCAGTTGGCAGAGCGCCAGGTTGTGGTCCTGGATGTCGAGGGTTCAAGTCCCTTCACTCACCCTTGGAGATCACTCCACGCGAAGGGCCCGGCCGAGTTCATCGGCCGGGCCCTTCGCCGTTCCGCGGACGGGTGCGCCGATCACGTCCGCCGGGCCGGCACCGCGTTCGCCGCCTCGCCCGGCCCCGCGCCGCGGAGGGGCGCCGCCGCGTCGGCGTCGCCGGCCGCGCGATCGCGCCGCGACAACCACAGCCCGATGGCCGTGACGCGGGAGTCCACGCCCAGCTTCGCGTAGATGCGGTTGACGTGGTTCTTGACCGTCTTCTCGCTCAGGAAGAGCCGCCGCGCGATCTGCCCGTTGGACTCGCCGGTCGCGATCAGATCCATGACCTCGGCTTCACGCTTGCTCAACGAGGTGAGCACGCTCTCGAACGCTGCGTCGTCGACTCTCATCCGGCCTCCGGGGGCGGGCAGACGGTCAGAATCGCCGAGGGCCCCCGTGCTTCCGGCGTTAACGGTAGACAGCGAGCATAACTCGCATTGACATGATTTGGGGGACGTTAAGGAGAAAACGCCAGCGTTCGATCGGAAGACGGCGACGGGGGACCGCGGGCGGGCGGCCCCCGGGACCACACAAGATCGTTCAACGTTCCGAACCCCCGAACCGTGCAGAGCGCACCGAAGCGGACAGCGCCCGGCGCCCGGCCTCCGAGCGCGGCGCGAGGGCATGATCGACCGTCAACTTATGGAGAATCAATTGTCCTCATTCGGTAAGGCTCGTGCGGCGCACGGAGCCCCCCAGGAGGCGGCACATATAACGGGTTCCGTAGCGAACATGTCGCTGGTATGCCGGGCGAAATGTTCCAGGGCCGCACTACCGTCACGGGGAGTCCGAAATGGCAATAAAAATCAGGAAATCCATCCTGGCCGCGGTGGCCGTCGGGAGTGGATTGGCGTTCGCCAGCACGGGGATGGCGACGGAGGCCGGTGCCGCCTCCCACCCGTCTCCCATGCTGGCGGCGCTCCAGCCGTACCCGCCGGCGCCGATCGACTGCCCCGAGGGGGGTGACGTCAACGTCTGCGCCAACATCGTGAACAACAACGTGAACGAGAACGACAACGAGGCGGACGCCGACGCCATCGCCGTCTCGCAGTCGGAGCAGGAGGCGTTCGACAACGCGCTGACCTCGGACGACCCGAACCTCGCGCCTCTCGGGGACTTCAGCGACATCCAGTCGTTCCCGAGCGCCCACGAGCTGGACGGCGCCACGGGCATCGTCAAGCCCGGCCCGCTCAACCACGAAGGCGACGAGGACGGCGACGACTCCGACGGGGACGACGGGGACGACTCCGACGGCACGTCCGAGGACAGCAGCTCCACGCAGGACAAGCACTTCACCATCGACATCGGTGACGAGGACGGCAAGGAGTTCGACGACGACTTCGGCCACGGCTGGTGGGACGAGGGCGACTGCGACGGAGGGTACTGCGAGGAGGTCGTCAAGAAGGAACTGCCCATGACGGGCACGTCCTCCGTGAGCACCCTGGCAGGAGCCGGCACCGGCCTGCTGCTCGCCGGCGCCGCCGGCACGCTCATCGCCATGAGGCGTCGCCGCTCCACCGATGCCAAGTAAGAAGCGCCTCAACCGGCGTCGAGTCGTCGTATACGGGCTGCTGAGCCCCGTGGCCTGCCTCGTGCTGGCCGGGGGGTGGTCGGCGCGTCTCGGACTGAACGTGCGGGAGCAGCTCGAAGCGACCAGGAACGCTCTGGAGAACCTCCCCGTGGGCGACCCCGCTCGGCTGGGCGGGGCGCTCGCGCTCGCGCAGCGGCACGCGGCCGAGGCGCGCCGGCTCACCAGCGGTCCGGACTGGTCGTTGCTCACCCACTCACCCGTGGTGGGTGACGGAGCGGCGACCGTTCGCGGCCTGGCCGAGTCGGCCGCCGACCTGACCGGCGTGCTCGCCGGCGTCCACCAGGCCGGTGCGGGGCTGATCCAGCCGGGTGGCTTCTCCGTGGACGACATGGGCAAGCTGCTCGACCGTCTGGACTCCTCCGCGCCGGCCCTGGCGGCCGCCACCACGAAGATCGCCGGCACCCGGGCGCGCCTGGCCGCCACCCCGGCGGACACCGGCGTGACCCAGGTCGACGAGGCGCGGGCCACGGCGCTGCGCGAGGTCGACCGGCTGCACGGCTGGCTCCGCGCCGCCTCCGACGCCGCCGTCCTCCTCCCTCCGATGCTGGGCCGCGAGGGTCCGCGCCGCTACTTCCTGGCGTTCCAGACCAACGCCGAGGCCCGCGCGACCGGCGGGCTGGTCGGCGCGTTCGGCATACTCAAGGCCGGCCGGAACGGGCTCGCCATCGAAGGGCTCTCCTCCAACAGCGCGCTGGCGACGAGCCCGCGGCCGGTCGTCGACCACGGGGCCACCTACACCGCCCGCTACGGCCGCAACGCCCAGGCCGCCCTCAACATCTCCAACCTCTCCCCGCACTTCCCCTACGCCGCCGCCACCTGGACCGCCCTGTGGGAGCGCCAGCACGGGCGGCGGCTCGACGGAGCCATCGCCACCGACCCCGTCGGCCTGTCCCACCTGCTCCGGCTGATCGGGCCCGTCTCCCTGCCCGGCGGCGAGAAGGTGACCGCCGACAACGTCGTGGACCTCACCGAACGGCAGGCGTACGCCCGCTACGACGACCAGCACGCCCGCAAGAGGTTCCTCATGCGGATCGCCGGCGCCGTCGCCGACGCGGTGACCCGCGTCCGGCCGGACCCGCGGCAGGTGGTGCCCGTCCTGTCGAAGATGGTGCACGAGCGCCGGCTGCAGATCTGGAGCCGCCGGGACGCCGAGCAGCGACGGCTGGCCGCGACACCGCTCGGCGGCACGCTGCCCGGCCGGCCCGGCCCGTACGCGAGCCTGGTGATCAACAACTCGGCCGGCAACAAGCTCGACTACTACCTGGACCGGCAGGTGGAGTACCGGCTCGGCCCCTGCCGCGCCGACGGCCACCGCGTCTCGCGGGTGCGGGTCCGGCTGGTCAACGACGTGCCGCGGCGCAAGCTCCCCGAGTACGTCACCAGCCGGCTCGACCGGCCGGGCCGGCGCCACACACCGGGCTCGAACCTGCTGTGGGTCTCGCTCTACACCGCGCCCGGCACCAAGCTCGGCGGCGTGCGGATCGACGGGCGGAGCGCGTCGGCGCTGCAGGCGGTCGAGCGCTCCCATCCGGTCCTCACGACGATGATGCACTTCGCGCCCCGGCAGGCGCGCACGCTGGAGTTCCACCTGCTGGAGCCCGCGTCGCAGGCCAGGCCCGTGGTGCCGGTGCAGCCGCTGGCCCGCCAGCAGCAGACCCGGGTCGTGTGGGACACCAGGGGCTGCACCCCGGACGGCTGAGCGGGGCGGCAGAGCACCGGACGGCTGTCCGGGCAGCCGGGCGGGGCAGGGATGGGTAAAAGGCGGCGTGCCGCGGGCGGGTCCCGGGCCGTCGCGGCCTACGGTCGCGCCCATGGAGCGTACGCCGGAGCCGGATTTCCGCATCCTGTTCGTGTGCACGGGCAACATCTGCCGCTCGCCGCTGGCCGAGCGGCTGACGCGTGCGGCGCTCGGTCCGCCGTTCCAGGTGACCAGCGCGGGCACGCGGGCCAGGCCCGGCATGGAGATGACCGAGCGCGCCCGGCGGGTGCTGCTCGGTCTCGGCGGCGACCCGGACGGGTTCGCCTCGCGGCCGCTCACCGGTGAGCTGGTGGCGGCCGCCGATCTGGTGCTGACGGCCACGGTGGCGCACCGGGCCGAGGCGGTGGCGCTGCACCCGCCGGCGACCGGGCGGACGTTCACGATCGCCGAGTTCGGCGCCCTGAGCCGGGAGGTGCCCGCCGGGCCGCTGGCCGCCGAACGTGACGTGGCGCGGCGGGCGCGGTCACTGGTCGAGCAGGCCCGGGCACTGCGCGGGCTGGTCCACGTGGACCAGCCCGACATCCCCGACCCGTTCGGCGGCTCCCGGTGGACCTACCGGGCCGCGGGACGGCGCATCGCGCAGGCGCTCGCCGCCCCGCTGCGGCTGCTCACACAGCCGCCGGGGCCTTGACCGGCGGCACGTCCTCGGGCGCCGAATCGTACCCGTAGCCGTATCCGTAGCCGTCGTAGCGGCTGGCCTTGGCCGGCACGAAGTTCAGCACCGTGCCGACGACCCGGGCGTTGATGGACGCCAGCAGCTCGGTGCCACGCTGGATGTGCTCCTGGCGCGTCTTGCCGTAGCGGGCCACCAGCATCGTCCCGTCGCAGACCGCCGAGAGCGTGGCCGCGTCGGTGACCGGCAGCAGCGGCGGCGCGTCGATGATCACCATGTCGTACTCGGCGGTGAGCTGGTCGAGCACCTGCCGCATGCCCTGCGAGGCGAGCAGCTCGCTCGGGTTCGGCGGGATCTGGCCGCTCGGCAGCACGTGCAGCCGCGGCTCTCCCCAGGTCTGGACGACCTCGGCGAGCCGGGCGCGGCCGATCAGCACGTCGGTCAGGCCGACGCCGCCCTCGATGCCGAGGTAGTCGGGGATGCGCGGGCGGCGCAGGTCGCCGTCGACCAGGATGACCCGCCAGCCCGCCTGGGCGAGGGTGATCGCCAGGTTGGACGAGGTGGACGACTTGCCCTCGTTCGGCAGGCAGCTCGTGATGACGAGCGATTTCGGCTGCCGGTCCACGCCGATGAACTGCAGGTTGGTGCGCAGCGACCGGAACGCCTCCGCCCGGGACGAGCGGCCCTTGCGGCGCACGATCAGCGGGTTGCGGCGGGCGTCGCGCTCGTACCCGATGATGCCGAGCGTGGAGCTGCCGGAGGTCTGCTGCAGCGTGTGCGAGCTCTTGACGGTGGTGTCGAGCCGGTCGCGCAGCACCAGCGCGGCCAGCGCGACGAGCAGCGAGATCAGCACGCCGAACAGGACGTTCATGGTCGGGCGCGGGCTGACGGGCGCCTGGGGCACCTCCGCCTGGTCCACCACGGTGATCTTGATCGTCGAGTGGCTCTTGGGCGTGGGCCGCTCGATCCGGTCGATCAGGTCGGTGAAGCGCGCGCCCAGGGTGTTGGCGAGCTGTGCGGCGCGGGCCGGGTCGGTGTCGGTGACGGAGGCGCGCAGCAGGACCGTGCCGGGGACGACCTCGGCGGTGATGTTGCCCTGCACGCGCCGGACGTCCTCGGGGGCCACGACCTCGCTCACCAGCCGGCGGCTGGACAGCAGGGTGGCGTACGACTGCACGCGCTGCGCCGACAGCATCCCGGCCTGGTACGCGGTGGACAGGCTGCCTTCCTTGTCGTGGCCGGAGACCAGCATGGAGGTCGACGCCACGTACGTCGGCGGCGTGTTCGCGGTGACCATGACCGCCGCGGTCACCCCGATGACCAGCGACAGGATGATGAGCAACCAGTTCCTGCGCGCCAGCCGTACGTAATAGAGCAGATCCACGGGATCAACGCCGCCTTTCACGGATTCTCGGAGGAGCTTTGAGGTGTTCGATCGGCACGTAGACGTGCACGCCCTGCAGGCGGCCGACGAGGACCGCCGTCGCGGCTACCGCGACGACCGCCACGGCCGGCGGCGGCAGCAGGCTCAGGACGGTGGCGAGCCACAGCGCGCCGGCGCCGGCGGCGACCGCGCCGAGCAGGGCGGCGACCGCCCGCACGGGCATCCCCGTCCGGCGCAGCCGGTGCGACACGTGGTCGGTGCCGCCCATCAGCGGCGAACGCCCCGCCCGGATCCGCGACAGCAGGACGACCCCGGTGTCCACTGCCGCGACGAAGGTCGGCAGGAGCAGGCCGGCGACCGTGACGTCCAGGCCGCGCCCCGTCACCAGCAGGACGGCGGAGCAGGTGAGCACGAAGCCGATGAACAGCGACCCCGAGTCGCCCATGAAGATCCGCGCCGGCGCCCAGTTGTGCGGGAGGTAGCCGAGGCACGCGCAGGTCAACCCGGCGAGCAGCAGGCCGAGCCCGGCGTGGCCGCTGACGAACGCGGTCGCGGACAGGAGCCCGGCCGTCGCCGTGGCGATGGCCCCGAGGGCGCCGTCCATGTTGTCGAGCAGGTTGAACGAGTTGGTCATCACGACGATCCACAGCACCGTGACGACCAGGTCCGGCCAGCCGCCGACCAGCGTGACGTGCACGCCGGACAGCGCGACGCCCGTCGCGGCGACCGCCTCGGCGGTCAGCCGGGTGACGGCGGGCAGCGGCCTGATGTCGTCGATCAGCCCGAGCAGGGTGATCACCGCCCCGGCCAGCAGGATCGCGACGATCCGCTGGTCGGCGTCGCGGAGCACCACGAGCAGCGGCGCGACCGTGCCGAGCACGATGGCCAGCCCCCCGAGGTACGGGGTCGGCCGCGCGTGGGCCTTCTTCTCGCTCGGGCGGTCGGTCAGGCCCCAGCGCAGCGCCAGGCGCTTGAACGACGGCACGGTCAGGCCGCTGATGAGGTAGGCGGCGCTGCCGACCGTGAGGACGAGCATTCCGCTCACCGGAGGGACGCCGCGAGGTCTTCGCGCACCTTCCTGACGACCTCGGTGAGGATCTCGTCGAGGGTGCGCCGAGGCGTCCAGCCGGTGAGCTCGCGCAGCTTGGTGGTGTCCGGCACCCGGCGGACCATGTCCTCGAAACCGTGCTGGTACGCCTCGTGGTACGGGACGAGCTCCAGCGCCGAGGTGGACCCGGTGTGGTCGATGACCAGCTTGGCCAGCTCCAGGATGCTGACCTCCTCGGCGGAGCCGATGTTGAAGGTCTGGCCGACGGCCGCCTCCAGGTCGAGCAGGCGCAGCAGCGCGTCGACGACGTCGGAGACGTGCGCGAAGCAGCGGGTCTGCGTGCCGTCGCCGAAGACCGTGAGCGGCTGCCCCGTGAGGGCCTGCTGGACGAGCCGCGGGATGACCATGCCGTAGGCGGCGCTCTGCCGCGGCCCCACGGTGTTGAACAGCCGGACCACGACGGTCGGCAGCCCGCGCTCGCGGTGGTAGGCGTTGGCGAGGATCTCGTCGACGGCCTTGGCCGTGCTGTAGGCCCAGCGCACCACCGCGGGGCTGCCGAGGATGCGGTCGGCCTCCTCGCGCAGCGGCCCGGAGGAGTTCTTGCCGTAGATCTCGCTCGTGCTGGTGATGAGGATCTTCTTGCGGTACCGGTGGGCCGCCTCGATGACGATCTCGGAGCCGCGGATGTTCGTGGTCAGGCACCGCAGCGGCTGCTCGACGATCAGCTTCACGCCGACCGCGGCGGCCAGGTGGACGACCGTGTCGCACTGGTGCACGAGCTCGTCCACCATGAGCTCGTCCAGGACCGAGCCCTGCACGAAACGCAGGTCCGGGTGCGGCCGGAGGTTCTCCAGCCGGCCGGTGGACAGGTTGTCCAGGACGATGACCGCGTCGCCGCGGGCGAGCAGCGCGTCGGTCAGGTGCGACCCGACGAAGCCGCTGCCGCCGGTTATGAGGTAGGTGGTCTTCGCTGAATTGCTCACAGGCTTCCCCTAGTCACATACGTCGAGAGCTTGCAATGCCGGGGGGAAGCGGCAGGTCAGGCGGACACACCCGGGCCTGAGCCGCCCGCCTTCTCGTGCCAGGCCACCGTGAGCCTGAGCCCCTCTTCGAGCGAGACGGGCTCCACGGCGGGGAACAGCTCGCGCAGCAGCCTCGGCGAGGCCTGCGACTGGCGGATGTCGCCGGCCCGGGGCGGCTGGAGGTCCGCTTCGAGGGGCCGGCCGAGCACCCCCGCCAGGACGTCCATGAGTTCGCGCAGCGTGACCCGGGTGCCGAAGGCGAGGTTGACGGGCCTGTCGCTGACCACCCTGCGGACGGCGGCCTCGATCAGCACGGCCGTCACCGAACCCACGTAGGTGAAGTCGCGTGCCTGGTGACCGTCGCCGTGGACGGGGACCGGCCGGCCGCGCAGCGCCGCCGACACGAACGCCGGGATGACGGCCGCGTAGGCGTGGTCCGCCGGCTGCATCGGACCGTAGACGTTGAAGAAGCGGAACGGCAGGACCGGCAGGCCGAAGCTGCGGGCGTAGGCCAGCGCGTACGCCTCGGTCGCGAGCTTGCTCGCGCCGTACGGGCTGAGCGGCCTGGTGGGCAGGTCCTCGTGCTTGAACGGCTCCGCCGAGTCGCCGTACACCGAGGACGACGAGGCGAGGACGACGTGCGGGGCGGTGGCCCGGCACGCCTCCAGCACGTGCAGGGTGCCGGTGGCGTTGACCGTGTGGGAGGCCAGCGGGTCGGCGAGGGAGCGCGGCACCGACGGGCGGGCCGCCAGGTGGACGACGGTGGTGGCGTCGGGCACGAGGTCGGCCAGCAGGTCCCGGTCGAGGATGCTGCCCATGACGAACCGCACGCCGACGCCGTCGAGGTTGGCCAGGTCGCCGGTGCTCAGGTCGTCCAGCACCGTGATCTGTTCGACCTCGGGGCGGGTGGCCAGCGCGCGGCACAGGTTGGCGCCGATGAAACCGGCGCCGCCTGTCACGAGTACTCTCACTGCTTCGTTACCTCCGGGATGGAGCGGCGCCCGGACGGGGCGCTCAGCGACCGGTAGAGCTCCTGGGTGTCGGAGACGAGCCGGTCCACGCCGAACTCGTGCGTCGTCCAGGTGCGGCCCTCCTCGCCCATCCGGAGCGCAAGAGCCCGGTCCGACAGGAGCCGGATCGTGTGGTCCGCCAGTTCGACGGCGTCGGTGGCGGCCAGCAGGCCGGTCTGCCGGTCGCGGACGACCTCGGCGACGCTGCCCACGCGGGTGGAGACGACGGGGACCCCGGCCATGCCCGCCTCGACGAGGGTCAGCGGGGTGCCCTCGTTGTCGGAGGTCAGGACGACGACGTCGGCGGCCGCGTAGACGGTCTCGACGTCCTTGCGCCAGCCGAGCAGGTGGAAGGAGTCGCCGAAGGGCCGCGCGTCGCGCTCCACGGAGGCGGCCAGCTCGCCGCCTCCGCACACCACGAAGTGGCAGCCGGGCACGCGGTCCTGCACCATCCGGGCCACGGCGAGGAACCGG
The DNA here is from genome assembly GCF_002850745.1 of Nonomuraea indica. GTDB lineage: Bacteria > Actinomycetota > Actinomycetes > Streptosporangiales > Streptosporangiaceae > Nonomuraea > Nonomuraea indica. The sequence continues at coordinate 149,246 of NZ_KZ559471.1, read as the reverse complement.
TCGGGGCGCTTGACCTGGGTGAGCCGGCCCACGTACGCGACGACCGGCGCGAGCGGCGGGATGCCGAGCAGGTCGCGGGCGGTGGACCGGTCGGGGACCGGGCCGAGCCCGACGCCCGGCGGGATGACGACGTACTGGCCGGGCCGGCCGATGCCGGCCGCGAGCAGGTCGTCGCGCACCTGCGCGCCGACCGTCACGAGCCGGTCGGACAGGGCGGCGAGGAACCGCTCGGTCTGCACGTAGAGGCGTCGTCGGGCGGGTGTGAAGTAGCCGTGCAGGAGATGGCCGTGGAAGACGTGCACGCGAGCCGCGCCCACCCCGGACAGGCGGGCAGCGACCCGGCCGAGGGCCCCGGCCTTGGCCGTGCGCGTGTGCACGATGTGCGGGCGGAACTCGCGCATGGCGCGGACCAGCCACAGCAGCGCGCGGGCGTCGTCACCGGGCCGGACCGACCTGCCGAGACCCGGCACCCGGTGCACGCGTGTCCCGGCCTGCCGGAGCTGGAGGTGGTCCTCCTCGTCGCCGTCCACGTGACCGGTGTAGAGGCGGTGGTCGAACTCGTCGCGGTTCAGCCGCTCGTACAGGCCCAGGACCTGAGTGGCGGGGCCGCCGACGTTCAGGCGCGCGATGATCTCCATGACACGGATGCGGTCGTCGGGTTTCACTCACGGGCTCCTCGGTGCTGGCCTGGTCACGTCGGAGAAGCTAACCCGTCGCCTGATATTTCGCCGACACCGTCACGGCGGTGCCGAAATGTTTTTCCTATTCCCTACCTTCGCATGAGCCAGCGAAACGCCCGTACCAGCCGCCACGTTTTTCCGACAAGCCGGACATGCCATCCTTTTTGGTGAGGCGAGCCGCAAGAAACGCTGGTCCTTATTGTCACCGGGGCTGGGCAGCGAAAACGTAATCCCCGCCCCATTGGCGCCCCCGGATGCCGGACCGTGCGCCTTTGTTCCCGGTCAGGGGGTTGGCCGCCGACTAAGGTCCGATTCCATGGAGTACGTAATTGTCGCCGCCGCCGCGGTGGCACTCATCCTGCTCGTCCGAGGCTGTTTCCAGGCGGACACGGCATGGCGGGTGCTCCCGGTGCTGATGCTCGCGTTCATCATCCGGCTGGTGACCCATGTCCTGGTGTTGCGCAGCGGCTCGCTCGATTACGGCGGGGACAACATCGGCTACGAGCTGACCGCCATGGAGATCGTCAACTATTGGAAGAACGACGGTTTCCAGTTCGTCTCCACCGAACAGGTGAACTCCCTGTACTCGGCGGCCGTCCCGTGCCACGTCTTCGCCCTGGTGATCTACGTCTGCGGCGGTTACGCCCCGCTGGCCTGCACGTCCCTGGTGGCGCTGCTGGCGTGCGCGATGTGCATCGTGATGTACAAGTTCGCCCGGCTGATCGGCGCCGAGGAGCGGTCCGCCTTCCGGCTGCTCGTCCTGGTGGCGTTCGTCCCGGCGTTCCTGGTGCACACCTCCGACATGTTCAAGGACGGCTTCAACGCCTTCCTCGTGGTGGCCTGCCTCGGGCTGGCCGCCTCCAACGTCCAGCGCTTCGACCTCCGCAAGATCATGCTGCTGCTTCCGCTGCTGTGGGCGCTGTGGCACGTGCGCCCGTACATGGTGTTCATGTGCGCGGTCCCGCTGCTGCTCGGCATCGTCAACCCCCGGCACGTCGTGTCCCTGCGGCTGATGCTCATCTCCGTCGCCGCCCTGGTGTGCGCCGCGGTGTTCGTCGAGGAGATCACCGCCACCGCGCCGGCCACGATGATGCAGCAGGAGCTCGAACAGGGACAGGCCGACAACGTCCGCCGCTCCAACGCCTCCGACGACTCCGGGGTGGTGTTCGACGACGGCGGCAACGCCTGGAGCCGGCTCGGGCCGAAACTCGTCTACACGCTGCTGTCGCCGTTCCCGTGGATGGGCGGCAGCATGGCGCTGCAGTTCGGCAAGCTGGAGGCGCTGCTGCTCTACTACCTGCTCTACTGCGCGGCCCGCGGCGCCCGCCGGCTGTGGAACTCCGACCGGCGGATGCTCCTGCTGCTGCTGCTGTTCATCGTGCCGGGCACCATCGCCTACGCGACGACCATGGCCAACATCGGCCTGATCTTCCGGCAGCGCATCCCGATCGTCATGGTCATCAGCCTGCTGGCCGCGATCGCCTGGAACAGGGCCCCGGTCCGCTCCCCCGCCGCCGACGAGCCCGCGGACGAGCCCACCGGGACGCCCACCGGGGGGCCCGCGACCAGGAGTGCGGTCCCCGGTCCGGCACCGGTCGGGTCAGCGCGCCCCGGAGCCGCCGCGCCGCCGCCCGCGCCATGAGGCGAACCCGCGTCCGGCCAGCCGCCGCCGCACCGCGCGGACGTCGGCCGGGCGCGGGAGCAACTCGCGCATCGGGATGCCCGCCGAGCGCGCGAACCACGCGATCTCCAGCAGGGCCATCGGGACGTAGGTGGCGCTCGACGCCAGCGCAGCCCCCACGGCACCCCAGTGCGGGATCAGCAGCAGGTTGAGCACGACGTTGGCGCCCAGGGCGCAGAGCGCGATCAGGGTCATCCCGATCGGCCGCGCCAGCCTGACGAGGTGCTGCTCCACCAGCCGGATCAGCGCCAGCGCGATCGCCCCCGGGGCCAGCACCCACAGGGGCGCGACGCTCCCGGCGAACGCCTCGCCGTACACCAGCGGGATCAGCAACGGGGCCGCGACCGCGAGCGTGCCGATGACGGCCGTGGACAGGATGAGGTTCAGCCGGAGCGTCCTGGCGGTCACCCGGTCGGCGTCACGGGCGTTCTCCCCCGCCTGGAAGGGCAGCACGACCTGGGCGATCGCGTCCGCCGGGATGCGGGTCAGCGCCAGGACGGTGACCGCGACGGTGTAGATGCCCACCGCCGCCGTGGAGTCCAGCGCGTTCAGCAGCAGGACGTCGAGCGTCAGCAGGAAGTGGAACGCGACACGCCCGGCGTGGTATCTGCCGCCGATCGCCAGCTGTCGCCGCGCGAGCCCGCCGTCCCACCGCAGGGGCAGCGGGCTGGAGGCCCGCAGGTGCAGGACGAACGGCACGACGATGGAGATCGTCCAGCACACCACGACGCTCGTCACCGTGAGTTCGCCGACCGCCATGAGCAGCAGGAGCGGCAGGCACTGCGTCAGCGCGGCGGCGAGCGTCCCGCGGTTGACGATGTCCACGCGGGAGCGCAGCAGGGCGATGCCGTTGAGGTTGATGGCCGCGACGCCGAACGGCACGGCGATCAGCGCCACGGCCATCAGCGGCGATGCCGTCGGGATGACGCCGCTCGCGGTGACGGCCAGCGCGCCCAGCGCGGCGACGGCGCCGAGCACCAGGCCCAGCACCAGGCTGTTGGAGGCGAGGGCGCGGTGCCGGTCACGCTCCGCCCACAGCGCGATCTGCGACTTCTCGACGGACAGGTGTCCCAGGACCATCGTCATGCCCGCGGTCGTGGCGATGACGGCGTAGATCCCCCGCCCCTCCGGCTGGAGGGTGCGCGCGATCAGCATGCCGGTCAGCGTGGCCAGCATCAGGCGCATGGTCCTGCTGGCCACCGTCCTGCCCACGGCCCTGAGGGAGAGCCCGGCGCTCGCCGGTGGCCGGTCGTGGTCGCCGACGGGTTCCAGCGTGGCTTCGTCCCGGCTATCCCGCACGGCGGACCCGCAGCAGCCGCTCGTAGAGCCTGACGTGCTCGTCGGCCATGGCGTGCGGGTCGAGGTTCTTGCCGGCCCAGGCGCGGGCCGCCGACGCCAGGCCGGCGGCCAGGTCCCGGTCGTCGAGCAGCCGGGTGACGCCCTCGGCCAGGGCCGCCGGGTCGGCGGGCGGGACGAGCAGCCCGCGCCCGTCGAGGAGTTCGGGGTTGCCGCCCACCGAGGTCGCCACGACGGGCCGGCCCGCCGCCATCGCCTCCATCACGGCGTTGCTGAGGCCCTCGGTGAGCGAGGCGAGGACCACCACGTCGGCGCGGGCGAGCAGCCCCGCCCCGCCGGTCGTGGCCCCCAGGAAGCGGACGTCCACCCCGGCGGCCGCCGCCTGCTTCTCCAGCGACGCCCGTTCGGGGCCGTCACCGGCCAGGACGAGCGTGCACGGGCGGCCGCGGTGAGCGAGCACCGCCATGGCGTCGAGGAGATGCCGGTGCCCCTTCTCGGCGCTGAGCCGGGCCACGCACGCCACCACGGGCAGGGCGGTGCGCACCTCCACGGGCGGGGCCGGGTCGAAGGCCGCCGGCAGCAGGCCGTTGTAGATCACGGTGAGCTTCTGGCGCGGCAGGCGCAGCATGGCGTGCGCGTCCACGGCCAGCGCCGCCGCGTTGACGACGACGTGGTCGGCCATCCGCGCCGCCATCCTGTCCAGCGCGAGGCTCCAGGGACGGGTGGCGGACAGCCGGGTCTCGTTACGCCGGCCCGCCACCACGACGGGCACCCCCGCCAGCCGGGCGGCGGGCACGCCGAGCAGGGTCGCCTCGTGCAGGAAGGCGTGCAGCACCTCCGGGGCCAGCCGGCGCACCAGCCCGCCCAGCCGGGCGCACGCGCGGGCGTTGCCGAGCCGCGAGCCGCGGCCGAACCCGAGCCGGTGCACCTCGATCCCGGCGTCGTGCAGGACCTCCTCGTACGGGCCACCGCGCGACAGCACCATGACGTGCACGTCGGTGCCGGCGTGCCGCAGCTCCTGCGCCAGCAGCGCCACCTGCTTCTGGGTGCCGCCCATGCCCAGGTGGCCGATGAGCAGCACGACCCGGCGAACCCGGGCCCCGCCTCCAGCCGTCATTGGCAACCCTCCTGATGTCGTGAACGGGCGTGCCGGCCCACTAGGCGCGCACGTCGTCGTAGAGCTTGTCGAACCACTCGCCGGTCCGGCCGATGTCCACCAGGTCCGCGCTGTCGCGCGCTCCCTGGCGCAGCAGGGCGTGCCGCTCGGGGCGCATCGCGTCGAGGATCGCCTCGGCCAGCGCTCCCGGGTCGCCGGCCCGGGTGAGCAGGCCGTTGCCGCCGTGCCGTACCAGGTCGGGCACGCCGCCCACGTTCGTGGACACGACGGGCACCCCGGCGGCGAGGGCCTCCATGACCACCACGGGCAGCCCCTCGTAGGAGGAGCTGAGCACGAGCAGGTCGGCGGCGGCGATGAGCCGGGCGGCGTTCGGCACCGGGCCGAGGAAGCGGACGGCGTCGAGGCCGAGCTCGGCCACCCGGCGGGCGATCCGGTCGTGCAGCGGGCCGGTCCCGGCCAGCAGGAACATCGCGCGCGGGTCGCGGGCCGCCACCCGGGCCGCCGCCGCGAGGAGCATCTCGTGGTCCTTCTGCGGCCGGAGGTTGGCCACGTGCACGATGAGGAAGGCGGAGTCCGGCACGTCCCACTCCTGCCGGACGCGGCGGGCCTCGGTGACCCTGCGGCGCTGCCCGGCGACGTCCACCCCGTGGATCCTGGTCGCCAGCCCGCGCGCGCCCCGGCTGACGACGGCCCGCGCGACCTGGGGCGAGACGGCCACAGTGCGGGCGTCCAGCCAGCCGGTGGCGCGGTCGAGCAGCATCGTCGGCACCCGGTAGCGGACGTTGTGCACCGTCGAGACGAGCACGGGCCGGGGCCGGGACAGCCGGGACGTCAGCCGGAGCAGCGACGCCGGCAGCGGCGAGTGCAGGTTCAGCACGTCCGGGCGCAGACGGCGGACGACGGCCGCCAGGCGGACGAGCCGCAGGGCGGGCGGGCACGGGGTCAGGTCCACGACCTCGATGCCCGCCGACCGGAGCCGGTCGGCCAGCTCCGCCGTGGAGGCGCGCAGGCACACCACCGTGTAGCGCTTGTCCCCGGGAGGCGACGCGAGCAGCCGCTCGACGAGCAGCACCTCCGCGCCGCCGACGTCCAGTGTCTTGATGACTTCGCAGACATGCACCCTGGTCTTCACCAGCGCCATCATCGCGATCAGGAGGTCCACCCGCCCGTGGCGGCGCTCCGGCGCCCGCAGACATTACGCACTCGTGCCCCTCCCATGACCGGAACGCCCGGTCACGGCACCACGAGACGCCCATCTCCGGGCGACACGGTCCAAGTCAGACCTCCAACACCAACGCCGTCGGCGGCCCTACGTTCGGGATGAACTGACCCGTCTCCACGAGGGAGGGCGTGTGCCCGACTTTCTCATCGGCACGGGACGCTGCGGCTCCACGCTGGCCTACGAGGTGCTCGCCCACCATCCGGCGGTGGGCTTCGTGTCCCGCCTGGACAACCGGTGGGCCCGCACGCCCCGGCCGCTCCGACGGCACGCGGCGACGATCTACCGCCGGCTGCGGACCGGACCGGTGACCGTGAGCCGGCGGCTCGGGCCGTCCGAGGCGTACGTCGCGCTGAGCCGCGAGGTGTCCCCGATGATCACCGACCCGTACCGCGACCTCACCGCCGAGGACGTCACGCCGTGGCTGGCGGGGCGGCTGCGGAGGTTCTTCGACGACCGGACCGCGCCCGGAGGGCGGTTCGTCCACAAGTTCACCGGCTGGCCGCGCGCGGGCTTCCTGCACGCGGTGTTCCCCGAGGCGCGGTTCGTGCACATCGTCCGCGACGGGCGGGCCGTGGCCAACTCGCTCGTGCAGATGCCGTGGTGGCGGGGCCATCTCGGGTCCGCGGGCTGGCGCTTCGGCCCCCTGCCCGACGCCTACGCCCAGGAGTGGGAGGCCGGCGGCCAGTGCCTGGTGCACCTGGCCGGGCTGGGCTGGAAGACGATGATGGACCGTTACGAGGACGCCCGCACGGCGGTGCCGTCCGACCAGTGGCTGGACGTCCGTTACGAGGACCTGCTGACCGACCCGCGCAAGCACCTGGACCGGATCCTCGGTTTCTACGAGCTGCCGTGGACCCGCGACTTCGAGCTGAGCCTGGAGCGCCGGAGGTTCAGCCGGGGCCGCGCCGAGGCGTACCGGACCGACCTGTCCGCCCGGCAGCTCGCCCTGCTCGACAGCTCGCTGTCGGACCATCTCCACCGTTACGGTTACCGCGTCTGACGCCCCTGGAGGGCTCCATGGGAATTCTCGACATCCTTCGCAACTCAGCGCGTCCGGCGCATCTTCCGGTCATGGCCCGCAAGGCGTACGTCCGGCTGCGCCACGGGCACGACCGGGAGCGGGCCGCGGCCACCGCCTGGGCGGCCGGCCAGGCGGAGGACCTGCCCACCTGGGGCGGGCGCATCGACGCGGCGCTGTGGGCGCGGGCCGAGGCGTTCGCGCGCTCGCTCACCCGATCCGCGGAGCCCGAGGTGAGGCGGCTGGCAGCCGCCGGCGTACGGCTCGGCGGGCCCGGCGGGATCGAGCTGCTGCACTTCCTCACGCTGGCGCTGCGGCCGAAGGTGGTCCTGGAGACGGGCGTCGCCGCGGGCTGGTCCACCGCCGCCGTGCTGGCCGCGATGCGGGCCAACGCCGCGGGGCACCTCTACTCCAGCGACTTCCCGTGCTTCCGGGTGCCGGACGCCGAACGGCACATCGGCCATGTCGTCCCCGACCTGCTCCGGGACCGCTGGACCCTGCACACCCGGGGCGACCGCCGCAACCTCGGCGACATCCTGCACCCGGTGATGCGGGTGGACCTGGTCCACTACGACTCCGACAAGACGCGCGGCGGCAGGGAGTTCTTCCTGCGCCGGGTCGCTCCCCATCTGACCGACGGGCACATCCTCGTCATGGACGACATCCAGGACAACCTGGTGTACCAGGAGTACGCCCGCACGCAGCCGCTCCACCGGGTCTTCGCCTACCAGGGGAAGTTCATCGGCGTGACAGGGCCCGGCCTCGGCGCGCTCGAGCGGCACGGGGTGGACCACATGGCCGCCCGCTGAGGCGCTGAACTCACGCCGCGGGCCCGGCCTCCCTCGGAGGCCGGGCCCGCGGCGTCCGTGCGGCGCTCAGCGGGTCGGCTGCGCGGCCTCGGAGTCGGGGGTCAGCTCGTAGACGCCGTAGTCGCCGGAGCGGAAGCGCAGCTTCGCGTGCGCCCACAGATGCGTGCCCGGCCGCATCCGGCGATGGTCGGCGAACAGCCAGCGCACCCCGTAGCCGTCACGCAGCCGGCGGACCGTCTGCGGCGAGGGCGCCTGGAAGACCTCGTCGTTGGCCTGGAGCCGGTCGTGGTCCCAGAACGGGCGGTTCTCCACCACCTCGCCGTCGCGCCAGCTGTCCATGTTGGTCGCCGTGTAGGCCCACCCCTCGACCAGCATCCGCCGTTCGGTCAGCGCCGTGGCCCAGAACACGCGGCTGTCGCACGGGTTCTCGTAGCCCCAGCGGCAGTGCGCGTTGGTGGCGACGAGGTCGCCGGGGGCGGAGTTGGCGCGCAGCCACCGCCCGGCCGCGAAGACGCCCTTCGGGATCATCGCGGCGGTCGGTGTGCCGTTCGGGTTGGGCGGGGCCGACGTCGGGCTGCGGTAGGTGCCCGGCAGGACGCGGGTCGCCCACGCGGCGGGCGTGCCGGCGGCCGTCACCAGGCAGACGACCAGGGCGAACGCCCGCAGCCTGCCTCGCCCGGCGGCCAGCAGCGCCACACCCGCCAGCGCCGCCACGCCCAGCAGGGCGAGGTAGGGCGCGTACAGCGCGAAGTCGGCGCGCCCCGGCTCCAGCGGAACGCGGACCGCGAACACCATCCTGATGGCGTAGACGGCGGCGATGCCGGCGACGGCCGCGACGGCGATCTGCCTGACACCCAGCCGCGCCCGGCGCACGACCGTGACCAGTCCGAGCACCGCCACCATCGCCACGTACGGGTACGGGGCCTGCAGGAAGTACCCCTGCGACAGGTGCGGATGGCCGAGCAGGAGCGCCGCCCCGAGCCCGGCGACGGCCATGCCGAGCGCCAGCACGACAGCGGGCCGCAGCAGCAACCGCGGCCTGCACAGCAGCCCCAGCACGCCGCACCAGGTGATCGCGGCGCACAGCACGCACAGCAGCGTGACGCCGAGCGCGGCGCCCGCCGTGACGGCGGCCGCGTCGCGCCCGGCCAGGTTGCCGAGCGTGACCCGCATGATCGACAGCGGGTCGAGCACGATGCCCTGCCGCACGCCGCCGAAGAAGACGAACTGGGCGAACAGCAGCGTCGACCCCGCCATGGCCAGCGCGAGGAGCAGCCGACGCGGCACCCAGAACCATCTGATCGCCTCGACCAGCACGACGGCCGCCAGGCCCGCGGTGAGCAGCGGCAGGTAGGTGGCCTTCGCGCCCATGACGGCCAGCAGGAAGACCGCCAGCAGCGCCCACGTGTGGCGGGACCGCTGCCGGCCCTCGAACTGGTCGATGAGCAGCAGCACGATGGGGGCGAACAGCAGGGCGCCGAACGTCTGCGTCGGGCTCGACCAGGACTGCACGGTCTTCCAGGTGAAGACGCCGGCCGTCGACCCCAGGTAGAGGGTGGGGGCCGTGACCAGGATCGTCGCCGCGAGGGCGCCCAGCGAGCCGGCGCGCGATCCCGTGACGCGCCGCCCGATCAGCGCGAGGAGGACGACCAGCGCCGCCAGCATGGGGAGCACGGCGAGCCGGAACAACAGCACCAGCGGCTCCACCCCGGTGACCCAGCTGGTGGCGGCCAGGTGGGCGTAGACGAACCAGTGGTACACGAGCGGCTCGCCCGCGACGGTGGGCACCATGGGCGGCATGTGGTGCTTCACCTCGCCCACCAGCGCCAGGTGGAACGGCATGTCCACGAAGGACGCGCCGAGCGCCGGCCAGGTGAGCGCCTGGGTCCTGAAGAAGTTGACGGCCGTCCACACCACCAGGTAGATGACGGTGAGCGCCAGGCTCCACGACCACCACAGCGGTGCCGGCCGCGGCCGGGCCCGCCCGCGCCAGTGCCTGCGCAGCCCCGGCACGGCGAGGAAGAGCGCGTACGTGCCGACCGGCCAGGCCAGCACCAGGAGCGGGGCGCCGAGGGCGCGGGCCGGGATGTAGGTGAGCGCCTCGGCCGCGTAACCGAGCGTCGCGCCGAGGGCGAGCCCCTCGGTGAGCGTGAGGGCGGGGCGGTACACCGCGCGGATCCACAGCAGGCCGGGCAGCGCGATGCCGAGACCGACGTAGCCGGCGAACCTGGCCATGTCCCAGGCGGAGACGCCGTAGCGGCTCAGCACGATCGCGACGCAGCCGATCACGGCCACCGCGGGCAGCCGGTTCAGGAGCCGGCGCCGGCCGGTGAGCGGGACGGGCGGTGAGCCCTCCGCGTCCGGTCCGGGCGCGGAGGGCTGATGCGTGGAACGCTGAAAGGGTGGAGCTTCGGCCATGCGCGCAAGCCTGGCGACACCGGCCTGCCGGGCGGGCGCGAACGACCGAATGCGGAGATGTTCTTACCGGCGCTTTGCGGCCTTTTCAGATCTCGCCGCCAGGCGGGCGGCGGGCCCGCCCTGCTGCCCCGCGGCCTGCGTCCCCGTCGCCGGGCTGAACAGCGGGCTGACCCAGTAGTTGGTGAACTGGTAGGTGTTGTTCGGGAACGTGCTCGCCGAGCCGTACCGGTACACGCCGTTCCCGCCGACCGTGGCGCCCGCCGGGGCGATGAGCGATCCCCTGCCGTACTCGGTGGTGAAGAACGGCCTGGTGATCGAGTAGTTGCCGTTCGGGGCGTGGTAGGCGGCGACGTACGTCGTGTTCGCGGTGATGGGCACCGGCGTGGCGAAGTTCACCTGCTGCCAGCCGCTCGGCGTCTCGTCGGTGAAGGTGGCGCTCGCCAGCAGCTGGCCGCCGGCTGTCCACAGGGTGCCGGTGTGCGTCCCGGTGTTCTGCGGCGCCTTGTAGAAGCGGATGCCGGTCACCAGGCCGTCGGTGATGCCGGCGAACTTCACGCCGACGACGACCGCCTTGGCGTCGCCGGCGGTGTCGAGGGCCGGTTCGGCCGTGTCGTCCCACAGCGCGTTCGACGGGCTGAACACGACGTCCACCCAGTAGTTCGTCGAGCGGTACGTGCTTGTCGGGAAGGTGGGCGTGCTGCTGTAGGAGTACAGGCCGTTGCCCACGTTGACGCCGCTGGCCAGTCCGGTGAGCAGCCCGGAGGAGTACTCGGCGCCGAAGTAGGGCCTGGTCAGGGCGTAGCCGGAGGTCGAGTGGTACGACGCGACGTAGGTGGTGCCCGAGCTGATCGGTACCGGCGTGGCGAAGCTCACCTGCTGCCAGCCGCTCCCCGACTCACTGGTGAACGTCGCGCGCGCCAGGAGCTGGCCGCTCGCGCTCCACAGGCTGCCGATGTGCGTGCCGGTGTTGCCGACGCCCTTGTAGAACCTGATCCCGCTGATCAGGCCGGGGCTGGACGCCTGGAAGCGCACCCCGACCTCGACGGGCTTGAGGTCCCCGCTGTCGGCCAGCGCCGGGGTGGTGGACACGGGCCAGGTGCTGCAGGGGCACGGCCCGCCGACGGTGACGGCCCGGGTGGCGGGCGTCGTCTGCAGATTTCCGGAGTCGTCGACCGCGCGGACCCTGATCGTCAGGGGCCCGGTCTCGGTGCTCGTCCAGGCGAACTGCCAGCTGGTCAGTCCCTTGGCCTGGAACCACCTGGTGCCGCCGTCCATCGACACCTCGACGCCCGCCACCACGCCGCCGCCGCTGTCGGCGGCCGTGCCGCGCAGGGTGATCGTGGTGCCGCTCGGAGTGGTGGCCCCGACGGTCGGGGTGCTGAGCGTGGTCGTCGGCGGGGTGGTGTCCGTCGACGGCGAAGCGGGCACCAGCCCGGCCTGCAGGCTCGCCGGCTGGAGCCCCATGTCGGCGAAGAGGTTGACCGTCGCCTGCTGCATGCGGATGTCGGCGGGCGGTCCCGGCCGGTCGTGCACGGCGTCGAGGCCCCACGACCACTGGGTGGTGCCGGCGCCGAACACGCGGGCGCCGCTGGAGTGCTTGTAGAGCACGAGGTTGTGCGTCGGAACCCCGGCGCCGTACGTGCTGCCGAAGTCGAGCAGGATCTTGTCGAGCCTGCCGACCGTCGTCCTGGAGTACTTGACCGAGCCCGCCGGGGTGAAGGCCGTGTCGGGGGCGGCGTCCCACTCGTAGCCGAGCGTCCCGGCCGGGAAGACGGCCGTCTGCCCCGGCAGGAGGCCGGCAACCGACGTGTTCCGCCACAGCCGCAGCCTGCTGTAGTCGTAGGGGACGGCCAGCGAGTCGGCGACGGTGCCGTTGGTGGCGAACAGGGTGCCGGTCAGCTCGTTCTCCGGGAAGCCGCCGTTGGGCGGCGCGGCGAACCGCGGGTCGCGCCAGGTGCCGGTCCACTCGGGGCTCGGGTCGATCTTGCGGTTGGCCAGCGTCTCCTTGTAACAGACCATCGTCCGGAACGGTGTCCCGGAGTCGGCGATGCTGCTCTCCCACCGGGTCTTCCAGAAGACCTCGTTGCCCGAGAAGAACGCGAGGCTGACACCGTTGCCGCGGGCGGTGGCGAGGTTGTCACGCATCGACAGCGACCAGTATTCGTCGTGCCCGACCGACAGGAACGCCTCGTGTTCGAGGATCTCCGGTCCGGACCTGGCGGTGTCGACGTTGGTGGTGTAGCTCACGTCGTAGGCGTTGGCCTCCAGCCACCTGATCATCGGGTACTCGGAGTTGAAGAAGTAGGACTGCAGGGCGCCGCTGAGCCCGGACCCGCGGTTGACGAACGGGCGGTTGTAGCTGACCTTGAACGCCCGCCCGGCGGGGCTGCCGCTGTAAAGGCTGTTGCCGCCGTAGGTGTTGTACGCCTGCCACGTCGCGTCCGAGGTCTGGACCAGGACGTCGGCGCCGCGGGTGTCGTCACGGACCACGAAGATCATCTGACTTCGGCCGGCGGTGCCGTCCTCCCGGACGAGGTTGGCGAGGTAGACGCCGGAGACGGCGGTGACGGGCACCACCCAGGCGGCGGAGACGTCCCAGTTGCCGCAGTCCACCAGACCGGTCTCGGTCTGGCGGGCGCACGCCGGCTGAGTCTGCGGCAGGACCGCGAACGGCTGGACCGTGGTGATGAACCGCGCCCCCAGGCCGCCGTAGTATCCGACCCGGTAGATGTCCACGCGGTAGTCGGTGGCCGGCGTGTCCACCTTGAACTCCACCGCCTGGCCCTTGTCGACGCTGATGTCGGTGGTGAACCCCAGGATCGTGGAACTGCCCCCGCCGGGGACGTCCCACTCGCTCGGCGGGCTGCCTGGCAGCTCGTTCTCCAGGCAGATCACCGAGGTGGGCGGGCAGTCCTGCCGCGCCCGGCGGGCCTCGCCCCGTGCCGCGCGGAACGGGCGCAGCCGCTTCCGCACCCCGGGAGCGACCTTCTTGAGGGTGTCGTCCTCGGCGGTCCGCCCGGCCGGGTCCGGCATGCCGGTCACCTCCGCGGCTTCGGCGGCCCGGTGCCCCGGCGCCCAGCAGGTGCCCGCCACCGCCAGCAGGGCGACCACGGTCGCGGCCACGGCGACGCGGACACCCCGGACCGGCCATGGTGCGGGCCGGCGTGGCGCATCGGGTTCTCTCTCACCGACGGGCATGGCATCTCTCCCGATTGCAGCGAACACAGCGAAAGTCCCCGGCCGGTCATCGGGCGGGGCATGCACCAAGGCATATCCCGATGCACGACTTGCCGCCGGTTATTGCCACAGCAGGGCGATTTCCCGGCAAGCTTCACAGGGATTCGGTTTTCCGGCCGAAAGCCGCTCGCGTTCTCCCGGCTCCCACAAGGAAAAGCCAAGAAACGCCCGCACACGGAGGTCCCGCCCGAAACGAGCGGCCGGCATCACCAAGCTTGCGGCCATGGACAAGGCCATGGAGAAGATGCCGCGGACCGCCTCCGGTTCCCGGACGGCGCCCGGACGCGCGGTTCCGCCGACCGAGGGGGCGTCGGCGGCCGGGGGCGCACGCGGGGCCGGGCAGGGGCGTCCGCTCACCAGGTGGCTGCCCGCCGCGGCGCTGGCCGCGTTCACCGCCGCGGTGCTGATCCGGTACGGCGTGTCCGGCGCCGACCTGGCGCTGTTCGCCGGCTACGTGACGCTCGGGCTGGCGCTGCCGGGCATGCTGACGGTCCGGGCGCTGTACGGCCGCTCCCGCACCCTGGCCGAGGAGGTCGCGCTCGGCCTGTCCCTCGGCTACGCCGTGGAGATCCTCGCCTACATCGGCGCCCGCGCGGCCGGGCTGCCCCTGCTCGTCCTCGCCTGGCCCCTCGCCACCTACGCGGCCTTCCTCGCCGTGCCGTCGCTGCGCCGGCACTGGCGGGGCGGCCCGCCCCCGGCCGGCCCCTGGTGGTGGCCGTCGTTCCTGGCCCTGGTCACCGCCGCCCTCGTGGCCTGGAGCGCCGTCAAGTTCTTCGCGACCCACGCCGTCGCCTGGCCGGCACTGGGCACGGCGGCCCCCGACATGCCGTTCCACCTGGCGCTCATCGGCGAGCTGCGGCACCACATGCCGCCCATGGTGCCGATGGTGGCGGGCGAGCCGCTCGCCTACCACTGGTTCGTCTACGCGCACCTCGCCGCCACCAGCTGGGTCACCGGGGTCGAGCCCCTGATCCTGCTGTTCCGCCTCGGCGTGCTGCCCATGCTGGCCGCGCTCGTCGTCCTGGCCGGCCTGACCGGGCGCCGGCTCACCCGCACGTGGTCCGGCGCCGCCGTCACCGTGGTGGGCACGGTCCTCGTGGGGGCGCCGAGCCTCTACCTGGGAGCCAACGGGCTGTTCACGTGGGGCGGGATTCCGGACACGGCGTGGATCAGCCCCACGCAGACGCTGGGGGCGCTGCTGTTCGCGGCCGTCGTGCTGGTCCTGCTCGACCTGCTGGAGGATCGGCCGCGTGATGTGCGCGCCTGGTGCCTCGCCGGGGTGCTGCTCGTGGCGCTGACCGGCGCCAAGGCGACCTATCTGCCCCTGCTCGGGGCCGGACTCGCGGTCGTGGCCGCCGTGCGGGTGGTCCGGGGGCGGCGGCCGTCCCGGCCGGTCCTCGCCGGCTTGGCGCTGACCGCGGCCTGCGTCCTGTTCGCACAGTTCGTGCTGTTCGGCCGGGCCCGGCAGGGGCTCGTCGTGGACCCCTTCTCCTTCATGCGGCACACCTGGAACGAGCTCACCGGGGCGGCCGGGACGACGGCCGGAGACGTGCCGGGCATCGCGGCGATCCACCTGATCTGCTGGCTGGTCACCTGGCTCGGCATCGCGGGCCTGGCCGCACGGCCGGGGCAGCTCACCCGCCCGGCCGTCACCCTGATGCTCGGCATCGGCGGCGCCGGGCTGGCCGCCGCGCTGCTGTTCGGCCATCCCGGCCGCAGCCAGCTCTTCTTCCTCTGGGGCGGCTACCCCTACCTGGCGGCGGTCACCGCCTGGGGGCTGCTCGTGCTCGTCCGGTGGGCCGGGCTCTCCGCGCGGGCGGCGGCCGCCGCGGCGGGCGCCGGGCTGGCCGCCGCCTACCTGGTGCCCCTGCTGTGCGGCGTCACGATCCCGCTGGCGCCGGGCCTGGACCCCCGCCTGCTGTACCGGCCGTACCTGGTGCTGGTCGCCGCCGCCGTGACGGCGGCGGTCCTGCTGGCCCTGTGGCGCGGGGTCCGCCACGCGGCCGCTCTCGTGGTGGTCGCGCTCGCCGCCGTCGGCCTGCCCGCGTACGGGCACGCCCGGGTCCTGTCGGCGCTCGACGGCTTCGTCTCCGCGCCCGCCCCGTCGTCCGTCCCGTCCTCCGCCCCGCCGTCGGCCCCGTCGTCGGCCCCGTCGTCGGCTCCGTCGTCGGCGACGGCTTCGACGACGGCTTCGACGACGGCTTCGACGACGGCGCCGGCGCGCGGGCCCGTGACCGAGCGGATGATCCCGGAGGGCGGCCTGACGGCCGGCCGGTGGCTGCGCGCCCACTCCGCGCCCGGTGACCTGGTCGCCACCAACGCGCACTGCCGCTGGGGCCGCGAGAACCCCTGCGACAGCCGCTTCCCCTGGGTCGCCGCGCTGGCCGAACGGCGCGTGCTCGTCGAGGGCTGGGCGTACACGGCCGCCAACCTGAGCCGGTGGCGGCCGGGGCTGCCACCCGAGAGCCTGCCGTTCTGGGACCGGGACCTGCTCGCGCTGAACGACGCCGCCTTCCGGGCCCCCTCGGCGAAGGTCATGAGCGAGCTGCGCGAGCGCCACGGGGTCCGCTGGCTGTTCGCCGAGGAACGCCCGGGCACCTCCCTCGGCAGGATCGGCGACTTCGCCACCCTGCGCTTCCGCTCCGGCGGGTACGCCGTCTACCTGCTGCCGGGCTCCTCCCCCTCGTGAGGTAAGGCTTGCGCAATGCGTCGCCCAGCGGCACCGGGGGGTGCGTGCCGGTGCCGACGGCGCGTTGTTCACTGCGTTCGTGCATGCGACTGGTGTGACGGTGGTCCCGTTCAACCGGACCCACATCTCGGACAACGAGCTCGACTACCTGGCGGAGGCCGTGCGCGGCCGCGCCACCTGCGGCGACGGCCCCTTCACCCGGCGGGCCGCCGCCCTTCTGCGGGAGATCACCGGCGCCCGGCAGGCGCTGCTGACCACCTCCTGCACCCACGCGCTGGAGATGTCGGCGATCCTGCTCGACCTTCGGCCCGGCGACGAAGTGATCATGCCGTCCTTCACGTTCATGTCGACGGCCAACGCCTTCGCGCTGCGCGGCGCCGTACCGGTGTTCGTCGACTGCCGCCCGGACACGCTCAACCTGGACGAGCGGCTGGTCGAAGCGGCGATCACCGGACGCACCCGGGCCATCGTCGTGGTCCACTACGCGGGCGTCGCCTGCGCGATGGACGCGATCGGGGACCTCGCCCGCCGGTACGGCCTGGCCGTCGTCGAGGACAACGCCCACGGGCTGGGCGGCCGCTACGGTGACCGGCCGCTCGGCTCGTTCGGCTGCCTGGCGACCCAGAGCTTCCACGAGACGAAGAACGTCCAGTGCGGGGAGGCGGGCGCGCTGCTCGTGAACGACCCCACCCTGGTCGAGCGGGCCGAGGTGGTCCGGGAGAAGGGCACCGACCGGAGCCGGTTCTTCCGCGGCCAGGTGGACAAGTACCGGTGGATCGACATCGGGTCGAGCTACCTGCCCTCCGACGTGCTCGCGGCCCAGCTCACCGCGCAGCTCGAATCGTTCGACCGGATCCAGGAACGCCGCCACGCGGTGTGGACCGCCTACCACGACCGGCTCGCCGACTGGGCGGCGGCGGGCGGCGTCGCCCAGCCGGCGGTGCCGGACGGCTGCGCGCACCCGGCGCACCTGTACTACCTGCTGCTTCCGGACCTGGACAACCGCCAGGCCTTCATCGGCCATCTCGCGCAGCGGGGGGTGCAGGCGGCCTTCCACTACCAGCCGCTGCACGCCTCCCCCGCCGGCCTGCGGTACGGGCGGACGGCGCCCGGCGGCTGCCCGGTGACGGAGCAGGTCGCGGACCGCCTCGTGCGGCTGCCGCTCTTCGCCGACCTGGACGAGGCCGGCCTGACCCACGTGATCGACACGGTCCGTACCTACGAGGTGAGCTGATGGCCTGGCACGACGTGATGGAGGCGCCCGCGCTGCGCGCCCAGCCCTCCCCCTTCGAGTCGGCGCGCTTCGGCCGCTCGGTGGAGCGGCTGACCGTGTCCGCCGGCGCCGGGACGGAGCTCGACGCGGTCCGCGAGGCGGTGCTCCGCTCCGACGCGGAGGTCGTCGTGCTCCGCTACCCGGCCGAGCGGATCGGCTGGTTCGCCGGGCTGACCGCGCTCGGCCGGACCGCCGTCTTCGCCGACTCGCTGGTCTACTGGCGGCTGCCCGCCGGCCGGGGCCGCGCGCCCGAGCCCGCCGCCGGCCTGGTGGCCGAGCCGACGCGCGACACCGCGGCGGTGGAAGGGCTGGTGGCCGACATCTTCGCCGCCTACGGCAGTCACTACCTGGCCAACCCGCTGTTCGACGCCGCCGCGGCCCTCGCCGGCTACCAGGAGTGGGCGCTGCGGTCGGCGGAGGCGGACCGGTGCCTGACCCTGCGCGACGACGCCCGCATGCTCGCGCTGGCCACGCTGGAGGAGGACGCCGGCCGCACCGAGATCCTGCTCGCCGGCGTGGTGTCCGGCTGCCAGGGCCGCGGCCTGTACGCCCACCTGCTGAAGGCGGTCGAGGACCGGACGCTGGCCCGCGGCGCCACGGAGGTGGTCATCTCCACCCAGGGGCACAACACCCGGGTGCAGCGGGCCTGGGCGCGCTACGGTTTCGAGCCGGTGCAGACGATCCTCACGGCTCACCTGGTCCGGAGCTCGCTCCTGCCTGGACGGGAATGACGGGTCCGTCCGGGCACGGGTCCGTCACGTGTGACGGGCCCACCCGGTCGCGGACGACGTACGTGGGCCGGCCCATCCCGCTGCCGTGGATGCGGCCGACGTACTCGCCGAGCACGCCGATGGCGATGAGCTGCGCCGACGAGAAGAGCGCCACCATCGAGGCGATCGTGGTGAACCCGGCCACCGTGGTGTCGCCCGTGGCGAAGCGCCACAGGACCCCGGCGCCCAGCAGCAGACCGACGACGCCGGCCAGGAACCCCAGGTAGCTGGCCGCCCGCAGCGGGGCCGTGCTGTAGCCGACGAGCATGTTGACCGCGTGGCGGATCAGCGTGCGCGCGGTGTAGTTGGACCGCCCGTGGGCGCGCTGGTCCATGTGCACCCGCACGGAGCCGACCTTCGCCGTCGCCCACGACAGCGCCACGTCGATGGAGGCGTGCGGGCCGGACAGGCCCTCGAACCCGTCGCGCAGCCGGGTCCGGAAGGCGCGGAAGGCGCTGATGTCCTGGGCGGCCCGGATGCCGAGCGCCCCCGCCATGCCCGCCTTGACCGAGCGGGACGCCAGGCTCCGCAGGAAGCCGTGCTCCTCCTCGTGCGACACGCCGTACACCAAATCGAGCCGGTCGCCTTCGAGCGCGGCCAGCAGGTGGGGTATCTGCTCGGGCGGGTGCTGCAGGTCGTCGTCGAGCGTGACGACGACGTCGTGGGCCGCCTCCCGGATGCCGGCGACCAGCGCGTTGTGCTGCCCGTAGTTGCGGGACAGGTGCAGGGCGCGTACGGCCTCGATCCCCCGGGCGAGCCGCGCGGCCGTCTCCCACGTGTCGTCCGGGCTGCCGTCGACCACCAGCAGGATCTCGTGGCGGACGTTCGCCTGGCGCAACGTCGAGACGATCCTGCTCACCAGCGTGGGCAGGGTGCGCGCGGACCGGTAACAGGGAATTACCACCGACACCGACATCGATCCCCCGATCATCCAGTGTTCACCGGTTACACTCATGCCGCCCCCACCACGCGATCAGAAGCGGAGTGCGGGCGACATGGTCGATCTGAGAAGCCGGACCAAGCGCGGCGAAGAAGCGTCATTCGGATGGCGGGCCCTGATCGCGGCTCTTGGTGCACACCGCATCACATATCTGCTGGCCGGCGCCATGACGGCAGTGGTCTATTACGTTCTCCTTGGCCTAGCATTGCTGGCCGCGGAGGATGCGGCTCCCTATCTTGTGCTGGTCGTGGCCAGCCACTTCGTCACCGTGGTCATCGTCTATCCGGCGTACCGCCTCATCGTCTTTCGCGTTTCGGGCGAATCATGGCTGACCGGATATCTGCGCTTCTATGCGGTCGGGCTGACCTTTCTCGGCGCCTCCCTCGCGGGGCTCCCCCTCCTGGTGGAGATCGTCGGGATGCCGCTGATGCTCGCGCAGGGCCTGATCATCCTCGCCAGCCCGCCGCTGAGCTACCTGGCGCATCGCACCTGGACGTTCCGCGACCGGGCGAACGTCTAGTCTCGGCAACGTCCCGGACGTGCTTGGACAAGCGCGTCCGGGCGCGGGCCGGTGCGTGCGCACCCTGCATAAACTCCTGCGAGCAGGCGGCCGCTCCGGCCACGTCCTCTTCGCGGAAGGACCAACGCACCTGATGAAGGCGCTCGTACTGGCGGGTGGCAAGGGGACGAGGCTGCGCCCGCTCACCCACACCTCGGCCAAGCAGCTCGTCCCCGTGGCGAACAAGCCGGTGCTCTACTACGGCCTCGAAGCGCTGCGCGACGCCGGCATCACCAGCGTGGGGATCGTCACCGGCGACACCGGCCAGGAGGTGCGCGCGGCCGTCGGCGACGGTTCGCGGTTCGGCCTGGAGGTCGAGTACATCCCGCAGGAGGCGCCGCTGGGGCTGGCCCACTGCGTCGTCATCGCCAGGGACTTCCTCGGCGACGAGCCGTTCGTCATGTACCTGGGCGACAACTTCCTGGTCGGCGGCATCCGCGACCTGGTGGAGTCCTATCGGGCGGCCGGCCACGACGCGCAGATCCTGCTCACCAGGGTGGCCGAGCCGCAGTTCTACGGGGTCGCCGAGCTGGGACCGTCGGGCGAGATCCTCCGCCTGGAGGAGAAGCCGCCGAATCCGCGCAGCGACCTGGCGATCGTCGGGGTCTACATCTTCTCCCCCGCCATCCACGAGGCGGTCCGCGCGATCAGCCCGTCGGCGCGGGGCGAGCTGGAGATCACCGACGCCATCGGCTGGCTCATCGAGCGGGGCTACCACGTCCACTCCCACCTGGTCAGCGGCTACTGGAAGGACACCGGCCGGCTGCAGGACATGCTGGAGTGCAACCGCATCGTCCTCGAACAGGTGGAGCCCGAGGTCAACGGCACCGTCGACGGCCTGAGCGAGATCACCGGCCGGGTCGTCATCGAGCGCGGCGCGGTGGTGGAGAACTCCGTGCTGCGCGGGCCCATCGTCGTCGGCGCCAACGCCAAGATCGTCTCCTCCTACGTCGGCCCGTTCACCTCGATCGGTCCCGACTGCGTGGTGGCGGACGCCGAGATCGAGTACTCCATCGTGCTCGACGGCTCCTCGGTGATCGGCGTCTCGCGGATCGGGCACTCGCTCATCGGGCGCAACGTGGAGGTCACCGGCACCACCGGCGCCCCCAACACCCACCAGCTCATGGTGGGCGACCACAGCAAGATCAAGGTACGCGCATGAACATCCTCGTCACCGGCGGCGCCGGTTTCATCGGTTCCCACTACGTGCGGTCCCTGCTGCTCGGGGCCTACCCGGGCTACGAGGACGCGCACGTCACCGTGCTGGACAAGCTCACCTACGCCGGCAACCTGGCCAACCTGGAGCCCGTCTCGGGTCATCCCCGCTACGCGTTCCGGCAGGGGGACATCGCCGACGCCCGGCTGCTGGCCGAGGTCGTGCCGGGGTTCGACGTGGTGGTGAACTTCGCGGCCGAGACGCACGTCGACCGGTCCATCACCGGCGCCGGCGACTTCGTGACGACCAACGTGCTCGGCACCCAGCGGCTGCTGCAGGCGGCGCTCGACGCGGGCACCGCCACGGTCGTCCACGTCTCCACCGACGAGGTGTACGGCTCGATCGCCGAGGGGTCCTGGACCGAGGAGGAGCCGCTGCTCCCCAACTCGCCGTACTCCGCGGCCAAGGCGGGCGCCGACCTGCTCTGCCGGGCCTACCACCGCACGTACGGCCTGGACGTGCGGGTGACGCGCTGCTCCAACAACTACGGCCCGCACCAGTACCCGGAGAAGCTGATCCCGCTCTTCGTCACCAACCTCATCGACCGCGAGCCGGTCCCGCTCTACGGCGACGGGCGCAACGTCCGCGACTGGCTGCACGTCGACGACCACTGTCGCGGCATCCAGCTCGTGCTGGACAAGGGCTCGCCGGGAGAGGTCTACAACATCGGCGGCGGCACCGAGCTGACCAACAGGGAACTGACCGGCCTGCTGCTGGAGGCCTTCGGGCTGGGCTGGGACCTGGTCCGGCGGGTGCCCGACCGGCCGGGCCACGACCTGCGCTACTCGGTCGACTGCGGCAAGCTGCGGGGTCTCGGCTACGAGCCGCGCACGGGCTTCGAGCAGGGGCTGGCCGAGGTGATCCGCTGGTACGCGGACAACGAGCCCTGGTGGCGGCCGCTCAAGGCGCGCCCGGCCTGATCGCTCCCGCGCCCGGCCTGCTCGCGTACGGCCGGTGCGTTACGGCCTGCTCGCGTCCGGCCTGCTCGCGTCCGGCCTGACGTTGCGGGCGCTCGGGGGGCGCCGGGGGGAGCGTGCCTGCCTCAGGAGGGAAGCAGCACGACCTGGAACACCGGCTGTGACGTGCTGCCGGAGTGGCGCACCGGGTCCTCGTTCTGGAAGGTGTCACCGCCCAGGTAGACGGCGACGATCCGGTGCTGCCCGCGGGCCAGGTTGGACAGCACGAACGTGGCGCGTCCCGTGGCGTCGAGGAACGTCGCGCCGAGGACGACCGAGCGCCGCTTCAGCAGCACCTCGCCCTGCGGCACGAGCGTGCCGTCCACCGGCTTCACCGTGGCGGTGAACGTGACGGGCTGGCCGACCAGTGACGGGTTGGGCTCGGAGGTGAGCGTGGTGATGGTCGGCGGCTCGTCGGGCAGGCCGATCCGCGTGACCACCGAGGTGTTCTCCGTACCAATGATGGTCACGCTGTGGACGAAGGCGAAGACCCTGCCGATCACGTTCGCGCCGAAGTCCACCGCCGCGAAGTCGTCGACCAGCAGGGTGCCGCGGAAGGTGGAGTAGACGCCGATGCGGGCGGAGTGACCGATCTGCCAGAAGATGTTCTCGGTCTTCGCGCCCCGCAGCAGGCTGATGTTGCTGACCCTGGCGGTGTTGAGCGTCTCGGCCCGGAAGATGAAGACGGCGTCGGGATTGCCCTGGGCGTCCAGGGTGAGCGAGCCGTCGATGGCGAACGCCCCGGTCTGGGAGTCCCAGATGCCGGGTCCCCGGGTGGTGCCGCCGAGCTGCGCGGGCAGGCTGCCGGTCGGGACCCGCGAGACGATGTCGTTGTAGGCGTTGACCGCAGCGATCCGGGCGTTGGCGGCGGTCGCGTCGCCGATGTGCCGGTCGCCGTCGACCACGCCGGGCGGGAAGCCGGTCACCAGGCTCCCCGGGCTCACGCCCAGGTCGCCGGTGACCCGGGTGGCGTGCCTGTTGTCGACGGACGCCCCGCCGAAGACGGCGAACGGTCGCGCGGCGCCGAGGTCGACCGGCTCCTGCGCGTGGGCGGCGGGTGACAGCGCGACGAGCGTGCTCGCCGCCATGACCGTCACCACGGCCAGCGGCCTCCAGGAATGCCGGGCCCTCGACAGGATGCCGGAAAAGCGGAATTGCAGCATGAGCGTATCCTTGCTAATTCGGACTACTCTGTGCATTTGACAGTACCGGCCGCCGAGGACATCGGACGGAAATGACATGCGGACGCGGCGGTCCCGCCGGAGGGAAATTGATCCGCCCGGCGGGACCGCGTGTCGGATTATGGCCGGAAAATGACGTCGACCCAGTAGTTGGTCGCCTGGTAACTGCTCGTCGGGAACGTGCTCGACGCGCCGTAGCTGTAGACGCCGTTTCCGCCGGCCGAATGCGCCAGGGCGGTGAGGGGGCTGTTGACGTACGCCGAGGTGAAATACGGCCGCGTCGTCGAGTAGAACCCCGACGTCGTGTGGTAGGCCGCTATATAGGTGGTGCCGGCGGTTATGGGGACGGGCGTCGGGAAATTCACCTCCTGCCAGCCGGTCGCCGTCTCGTGGACGAACGGCGTGCTCGCGAGCAGGTCGCCGGTGGCGCTCCACAGGCTGGCCACGTGGGTGCCGGTGTTCTGCGGCCCCTTGTAGAAGCGGACGCCGTAGACGTTGCCGCCCGTCGACGCCTGGAACTTCGTGCCGACCGTGATGGGCTGGCTGTCGGGGTTGGACGGGTCGGCGGGCGTGGCCGCCTTGTTCCACAGGCTGTCGGACGGCTGGAAGACGACGTCGACCCAGTAGTTGGTGGCCTGGTAGGTCTGCGTGGGGAAGGTGTTGACAGCGCCGTAGGTGTAGACGCCGTTGCCGCCCGCGGCGCCGCTCGACGGCGCGGTGAGCGGTCCGTTGGTGACGGGCCCGCCGAAGCCCGGCCGGTTGATCGAGTAGCGCCCCGCGGTCGTGTGGTAGGAGGCGACGTAGGTGGTGTTCGCGCTGATCTCGACGGGCACCGGGAAGGCCACCTCCTGCCAGCCCGAGGCGGTCTCGTCGGTGAAGGTGGCGGTGGCCAGCAGGTCACCGCCGACGCTCCACAGGCTCCCGACGTGGGTGCCGGTGTTCTGCGGGCTCTTGTAGAACCGGACGCCGGAGACGGTGCCCTTCGTCTCCGACCGGAACTTCACGCCGAGCGTGACCGGCTGGCCGTCGGGCTGGGACACGACGGCGGGTGTGGCCTGCCGGTTCCACAGGCTGTCCTCGACGAAGTGGGAGTCCGCGGGCGAGGTGCTCGGCGCGAAGTGGATCAACGCCTCGCCGTCGAAGGTGTCGCCGCCGAGGTAGACGGCGGTGAGGTTGCGCTGCCCCCCGGGCAGCGTCGTGGTGGTGAACACCGCCGGCCCTTCGCTGCTGTGGTAGGCCGAGCCCAGCACCCGCGAGCCGTCCTTGAACACCACCTCGCCGAACGGGACGACGTCGCCGCTCACCGGCTGCACCGTGGCGGTCAGCGTGACCGGCTGGCCCTTCCACGAGGGGTCGGGCGACGAGGTGAGGGTGGTGGTGGTCGGCGGGTCGTCCGGCAGCGAGATGCGCGTGTGCGGGGTGCCGTCGGTGCCGGTGATGGTGATCGAGCTGTCGAGGGCGAACAGGCGCCCGTCCACGTCTGCCCCCCACGCCACCGCGATGGAGCCCTGCGCCAGCACGGTGCCGCGGAACGTCGCGAACATGCCGATGCTCGCGTTGCCGCCGACCTGCCAGAAGACGTTGTCGGGCTGCGCGCCGCGGACCAGGGCGACGTTGCCCACCTGCGCCACGGTCAGGGTGGAGGCGCGGAAGACGAAGACGGCGTCGGGGTCTCCCTGGGCGTCGAGGGTGAGGGTGCCGTTGAGGGAGAAGGCGCCGCTGGTCGACTGGTAGACGCCCGGCCCCCGGGTGGTGCCGCCCAGCTGGGGGGCGATCGTGGCGGTGGTGGCCCGCCCGGCGAGCTCGGTGTCCACGGCCTCGGCGTCGGCCATGGCCGCGGCCGAGGTGGCGTTGCCCAGGTGCCGGGTGCCGTTGACCACACCGGGCGGGAAGCCCGTCAGCGTGCTGCCGGGGCTGATGCCCAGGTTGCCGGTGACGGTCGTCAGGTTGGTGTTGCTGACGGACGTGGCGGCCAGGACCGCGAAGGGCTCGGCGTCACCGAGGTCGACGGGCTGCGCGGCGCGCGCGCCACCCGGCGCGGCGACGAGCGCGCCGGCCGTGAGGACGGTGGCGACCAGTGCCCGCCCCCACGAGCGACGGCCGATTTTTCCCCTTTTGGGGATGATGTGCCGATGAGACGCGCCGGCTGCCCGGTCGGGCGCATCGCGATGTGATGAGAACATGCGCCACAACTCCTTACTTCTTCTGGTGATTGACCGGGCGATCGGGCGGGATGAGGGGTCTTCACGGGCGCTCGTCCGGTTTTTGCCATTTGTCGGGTTATTTGCGAAAAGGTGAGCCGTACGGGAAAGACGCTAGGGCATCAGGGAGCGCCACATGCGATACGACGGCCGCCGAAACGCTTATATGATCAACAAAAGCCGGGGCTCATGCGCTATTGGCCCGCACTTTACCCGGTAACTCTCTCCCTCAATACTTACTCGGAAGAGTCAAAAAGGTCCCGAATCGCCGGTGAAGAGCGACACGCCGAGACAATCGCCGAATCGGCGGTCTGCGAAGGAGCGGCTCCTACAGTCAGGTGATATCTCATCTCGAAGTGACGGGGGTCCAGATATGGGAGAGAAACTGGTGGTCGTCGGCCAGGGCTATGTCGGCCTGCCGCTGGCGATGCGCGCGGTCGAGGCCGGCTTCGACGTCGTGGGGATCGACGTCGACGCGTGGCGCGTCAAACGGCTCAACGCCGGAGAGTCGTTCGTCGAGGACATCGGCGACGAGCAGGTGGCCTCCGCCCTGCGCCACGGGCGCTATCTCGCGAGCACCGACTACGCCGACGCCGCCGGCTTCGACGTGTGCGTCATCACCGTGCCGACACCGCTGTGCGAGGGCGCCCCCGACCTCCGGCACATCGCCTCGGCCGGGCAGTGCATCGCGCCGCTGCTGCGGCCCGGCGCCACGGTGGTCCTGGAGTCCACCACCTATCCCGGCACCACCGAGGAGTACCTCCTGCCGATCCTGGAGGAGGGGTCGGGGCTGCGCGCGCCGGAGGACTTCCTGCTCGGCTACAGCCCCGAGCGGATCGACCCGGGCAACCCCGTGTGGCGGCTGGAGAACACCCCGAAGGTGGTCTCGGGCCTCGACGAGGCGTCGCTGCGGCGGATCCGGGCCTTCTACGAGCAGGTCGTCGACCACGTCGTGCCGGTCTCCTCGCTGCAGGTGGCGGAGCTGTGCAAGCTGCTCGAGAACACCTTCAGGCACGTCAACATCGCCCTGGTCAACGAGCTGTCGATGTTCGCCGGGCAACTCGGCATCGACGTGTGGGAGGCCATCGACGCGGCGTCCACCAAGCCCTTCGGGTTCATGCGGTTCACGCCGGGGCCCGGCGTCGGCGGGCACTGCCTGCCGATCGACCCGTCCTACCTGTCATGGAAGGTCAAGCGGAGCCTGGGGCACAACTTCCGGTTCGTGGAGCTCGCCAACGACATCAACGACCACATGCCCGACCACGTCGTCCACCGGCTGGTCCTCGCGCTCAACCGGCGCGGGAAGCCGGTCAACGGCAGCCGGGTGGTCACGCTGGGCCTGGCGTACAAGAAGAACGCCGGCGACTGCCGTGAGTCGCCGGCCATCGAGGTGGTCAAGTCGCTGCACAAGCTGGGCGCGCGGGTGCGGGCGGCGGACCCGCACGTGGAGGACTACCCGCTGCCGGCGGGCGTCGAGATCATCGAGGTCACGCGCCGTGAGCTGGCCGAGGCTGACGCGGTGGTGGTACTCACCGACCACGACCGCTTCGACTTCCGGCTCGTCGAGGAGGCCAGCCCGTACGTCTTCGACACGCGCAACCGCTGCCGGGGGCCGAACGTCGAGCTGATCTGACCGTCGCCACGGGAGGAGCCCTCCGGGTCGATCCGGGGGGCTCCCGCGTACTCAGCCGAGGGCGGCCGCGATGGCGGCGAGGCCGTGGTCGACGTCGTCGTCGGGGATGTTGAGCGCCGGGCGCAGCCGGACCGAGCGGGGGCCGCAGGACAGCGCGAGCACGCCGTGCCCCTCCCGCAGCCGGGTGACGAAGGCGTCGCGGGCGGCCCGGTCGGGCAGGTCGAAGGCGCACATCAGGCCGCGGCCGCGCACGCTCGACACGACGTCGGGGCGTTCGGCCTGCAGCTTGGTGAGCCGCTCGACCAGGTGCTCGCCCAGCACGGTGGCGCGCCGGATGAGCCGGTCACGCTCGATGATCTCCAGGAGCGCGCGCGAGCGGACCATGTCCACCAGGCCACCGCCCCAGGTGGAGTTGATCCGGCCGCTGACCTGGAAGACGTTGTCGGGCACCTGGTCCACCCGGCGGCCCGCCATGATCCCGCCGACCTGCACCTTCTTGGCGAACGCCACGATGTCGGGCGCCAGGCCGAGCTGCTGGTAGGCCCACGGGGTGCCGGTCGTGCCACCGCCCGTCTGCACCTCGTCCAGCACGAACAGCGCGTCGTGCTCGTGGCACAGGCGCTGCATGGCCTGCAGGAACTCGGGCCGCATGTGGTTGTCGCCGCCCTCGCCCTGGATGGGCTCGGCGATGAAGCAGGCGATGTCGTGCGGATGGCGCTCGAACGCCTCCCGCGCCTGCGCCAGCGCGCGGGCCTCGGCCGCCTCGACGTCGCCGAGGTGGACGGCGGGCACGTCGATGCGCGGCCAGTCGAACTTGGGGAAGCGGTCGGTCTTGCCGGGCTCGGTGTTGGTCAGGCTGAGCGTGTAGCCGCTGCGGCCGTGGAAGGCACGGGTGAGGTGCATGACGCGGGTGCCGAGGTCGGGCGAGCGGCCGGCGGCCTCGTTGCGGCGGCTCTTCCAGTCGAACGCCGTCTTCAGGGCGTTCTCCACGGCCAGCGCGCCGCCCTCGACGAAGAACAGGTGGGGCAGGTCGGGGTCGCCGAGCACGCGGGTGAAGGTGTCGACGAAGTCGGCGAGGTGCTCGGTGTACATGTCGGGGTTGGCGGGCTTGTTGCGCGCGACCCGGCCGAGCAACTCGGTGGTCTGCGGGGAGAAGGGCGGGTTCACGCCGAGCGGCGCGGAGGCGAAGAACGTGTAGAAGTCGAGGTAGCGGCGGCCGTCACGGGCGTCGACGAGCCAGGAGCCCTGACTGCGCTCCAGATCGAGCACGAGCCGGTAGCCGTCGACGAGCAGGTGCCGGGCGAGGCGGGCGTGTACGTCCATGTGTCCTCCACGTTGAGCCGACACGGCATACGTTCCCCACCTTAACCGGCTTTCATCCGGAAAATTTCCGGATTTTAGTGCTGCGGCGCAAGCTTCTTCAATCTGAACGACAGGACGACCGTCGCCAGGCCGTACAGGATGGCGAAGACGCCGACCAGCCAGACGAGCGTGAGCAGGCCCGCGCCCGGCCAGATCAGCAGAAGAACGCCGAAGATGACCGACAGCGCGCCGCCCAGGATGAGCGCCCACTCGTTCTCGATGACCTTGCGCATCTGGATGCCGGCCACGATCTCCGAGATGCCGGTGACGATGGCCCAGAACGCCACCACGTAGAGCAGGGCCAGCGACGTGATGCCCGGCCAGACGAGCGCGATGATGCCCGCCAGGATGCTGACGATCCCGGAGATGATCAGCCAGGCCCGCGACTTGGCGTCGTGACGGAACCCGGAGAACAGCGTGAAGAAGCCGTGCACCAGCGCGTACGCGCCGAAGAAGATCACCAGTACGTAGAGCGTGATCGCCGGCCAGATGAGCGCGAGGATGCCGAAGATGATCGCGGCGATCCCTCGGATCAGGACCATCCACCAGACTCGTGCGAGTTGTTCCATGTTGGTCTGTTGTCCAGAAAGATCCCGAATACAGACCACCCACGGGTCAAAAGTCGGCCCGGTCGCGTCAAGAGGTGGAGTAGACCACGATCGAGACCGCGATGTACTGCACGAGGTAGGCCGCGAGGGTGAAGGCGTGGAACACCTCGTGGAAGCCGAACCAGCGGGGCGAGGGGTCGGGCCGGCGCAGGCCGTAGACCACGGCTCCGGCGCTGTAGAACAGCCCGCCGACGGCGACCAGCACGACGGCCGCCACGCCCGCGCCGGCCAGGAGCTGCGGCATGACGAAGATCGCCGTCCAGCCGAGGGCGAGGTAGAGGGCCGTGTAGAGCCAGCGCGGCGCTGTCATCCAGCACACCCGGAACACCACGCCGGCCAGCGCGCCGCCCCAGGTGACGCCCAGCACGGCGACGCGGGCCGCCCCGTCCAGGGCCAGCAGCGCGAACGGGGTGTAGGTGCCCGCGATGATCAGATAGATGTTGGCGTGGTCGAAGCGGCGCAGCGCCTCGGCCAGCCGGGGGCCCAGCCGGCCGCGATGGTAGGTGGCCGAGACGCCGAAGAGCAGGGCCGAGGTGACGGCGTAGATCGCCGAGGCGATCCGGGCCTGGAGCGTGGGGCCGAGCGCCACGAGCACGAACCCGGCGACGAGGGTCACGGGCAGCGCTCCGGTGTGCAACCAGCCACGGAGGAGGGGCTTCGCGGTGATGGTCGTCATGAAACCTACGGTACCGTAGGTTACCGTCGCCCGGCCCGTGGGGCCCACCGGACACGGCCCGCGGGCGTCAGAGTCCGTTGACGAAACGGGCGGTGATCGGCAGGGCGGCCGACCGCCCCGAGCCGCCGTGCCGCACGAAGACGCAGAAGGCCAGGTCGCCCCGGTAGCCGATGAACCAGCCGTGGTCCGGCCGCCCCTCCACCTCGGCCGTTCCCGTCTTGCCGGAGACGCCGGCCGGCAGGCCCGCCCCGCCGGCCGTCCCGTGGTCCACGACGGCCGCCATCATCTCGCGCAGCGCGGCGACGACCCCCGCGTCCAGGGTCACCGGCTCCGGCGGCGAGCCCTCGACGGCGCGCACCTCCTCGGCCGCGAGCAGCCGCGGCGGGCGCCAGGTGCCGTCGCTGACCGCCGCCGCGACGGCGGCCATGCACAGCGGGCTGGCCACGACCGTGCCCTGGCCGATGGCGTTCGCGCCGAACCAGTCGAGGTTCGCGGGGTCCTCCAGCGCGCCGCACCTGCCGCCCACGCCGGTGGGCAGCGAGCGGTGGAAGCCCCACTCCTCGGCCGTCGCCCGCAGGTCCTCCTCGTCCAGCCGGGTGACGGCCTCCTGCACGAACGTGGTGTTGCACGAGTGGGCGAAGGCGTCGGCGAACGACAGGGTGCCGCGGTCCAGCCCGCCCGCGTTGCCGAAGGACCGGTGGAACGGGATCGTGTACGTGGCGGGGCAGCTCACCTCCGAGGCCGGGTCGAGCCCGGCCCGCAGCAGCGCCGCCGCCGTGATCGTCTTGAACGTGGAACCCGGCGGGAACAGGTCGTGGAAGGCGCTGCGGTCGTCCAGCAACCGGTCGGCCACCGCCAGCACCTCGCCGGTGCTGGGCCGTAACGCGACGATGGCGGCGTCCTGCACGCCGTCCAGCGCCCGAGCCGCCGCCGCCTGCACCGGCCGTGACAGGGTGGTGCGCCGGACGTCCTGCTCGGGCGTCACGGCCAGCAGCCGCTGCTCGGCCCGTCCGGGCACCGCGGCGACCAGCGCCAGGCCCTCCTCCGCCGGCTCGAACTCCGCCCTGAGCCGGGCGAGGTAGGCGTCGGCGTAGCTGTTGCGCGGGATCGGGTCGCCCTCACCCGTGACCAGCTCGGGCGGGGGTCCGGCGAACGCGGCCAGATCCAGGGTGCCGCCGTCCTTGAGCAGCGGGTGCAGCGTCTCCGGCGTCCACAGCACCTTCCACTCCCGCTCCCGCACGCCGAGGCGCAGCGTCGCGGTGAACGGCCACGGCCCGAGGTCGCGCAGCCGCCGGGTGCCGGCGAAGGCCACCTCCGCCGTGTCCTCCCCCGTGCGGCGGACCGGGCCGGGCCGCAGCTCGATGGACTGGACACGCAGCTTCTCGCTGAGGTCGACATGTCTGCTGACGAAGTCGGCCGGCGGGCGGTGCACCAGGCCAGCCATCGCCCGCACGTCCGCCTCCCGCCAGGCGCGGAAGTAGGCCGCCGCCACCTCCTCGGCGCTTCCCCGTACGCGCTGGGCCGACAGGACCGCGAAGCCGTACGCTGCGATGATCGCCGTCACCGCGATGACCAACGCGATCAGCCTTCGTCGTCGCATACGGTTCTCCCTGGGAGGGAACAGCGTGGCACGAGCACAGCGGGAGCCGATGCCCGGCCTGTACCCGGTGACGTTCGGCGAGATCGAGCTTCTCCGGGATCTGGACCGGCAGGACGGCTGGGTGCTGTCCAAGGATGGCGTACCTCAGTCGTACGTCGATCTACAAGACCCCACATACCTGGACTTCGAGTACGTACGGCTGATGGCCGACGTGATCGACCTCATGCCGGGCGGAGCGTTGAGCTGCGTCCACGTCGGCGGCGGGGCCTGCACGATCCCCCGTTACGTCGCCACGACCCGGCCGGGCTCGCGGCACATCGTCATCGAGCCCGACGGGCTGCTGGTCGACCTGATCCGCGAGCAGCTCGACCTGCGCTCGGTGCCGCGGCTGAAGGTCATGGTGCTCGACGGCCGGGAGGGCGTCGCCCGGGTGTGGGACGGCACGGCCGACCTGGTCGTCCTCGACGCGTTCGCCGGGGCGACCATGCCGGTCGAGCTGGCCACGGCCGAATACATGAGCGACCTGGCCCGGGTGCTGCGCCCGTCGGGGACCCTGCTGGTCAACCTGGCCGACGGCAAGGGGCTCGCGTTCGCGCGGCGGCTGGTGGCCACGGTGCGCGGCACGTTCGGCGACGTGGCGCTGCTGGCCGAGCCGGGTGTGCTGCGGGGCCGCCGGTTCGGCAATCTCATCGTGGCGGCGGCGCGGTCCGGACTGCCGGTGGACCTCCTCACGCGGCGCGCCGCCGGCGGCCTCACCCAGGCGCGCTGCCTGCACGGTGAGGAGCTGACGAGGTTCGTCGCCGGCGCCCCGCCGATCAGGGACGGCGAGCCGGTCTCGGCCCCCGTCCCGCCGCCGGCGGTCTTCGGCTGATCCGTTCGCGGGCGGCCCCGGTCACGGCCGGCAGCCGCCCGGGACGGCGCGGCACCGGCCACGCCGCCCGTCCGGCGGGATTCAGGGGTTCAGGACGGCGTCGTGGGCGAGGTCCACGAAGAGGGCGGCCGACCAGCCGAAGCCGCTCGTCGCCCGGCCCGCCCGGCGGCCGGTCAGCGGGTTCCAGTACTCGTACAGGCCGCCGCCGTCGCGGACCATCGCGAGCGTCCGGTCGCGCAGCTCCCGGGCCGTCTCCTGGTGGCCCGACCGGCGCAGGCCCTCGATCAGCAGGTAGTTGACGTTCAGCCAGACCGGGCCCCGCCACATGGCGTCGGGGTCGAACCTGGGGTCGTCGAACGCGACGGTCGGCACCGGGCGCTCCGCCCAGAAGCTCGGCGAGCGCAGGTCCGCGACGAGCCGGTCGGCGATGCCCGCCGGCAACCGTCCCGTCAACAGCGGCAGCAGCTCCAGCGGGGTGCGCACGTCCGCCTCCCGCCCGCCGACCAGGGTGACGAACCGGCTGCCGGTCCACCGGCGCGTCACCATGAGGTTCACCAGCGCACCCGCCCGGGCCCGCCAGCCCGCGGGGTCCCGGCCGAGCGCGGCGGCGATGTCGCCGAGCCGGTCGTACTGCAGGGCGAGGTAGGAGTTGAGGTCCGGCGGCTCGGCGCGTGGCCCGGCGTCCCAGATCGGGCTGTCGTCCAGGCCCGAGCTGTACGGGTGGAGGTATTCGGCCAGGCCGTCGCCGTCGGGGTCGGAACGGGCGAACCACCACGCCTGCGAGCGGGCCAGCGGCTCGTACACCTCGGCCAGGAAGTCCGGGTCGGGGTCCACCTCGTGGATCTTCCAGACGGCCCACGCGGTGAGCGGCGGCTTGGTGACGGGCACGACCTCCCTGACCGGCTCGCCGCCCACGTGCTGGGCCAGCCGGGCCAGGTCGGAGCGGGGCAGGTCGGTCGTCTCGGCGAGTGCCCCGTGGTCGTGCACCACGTCGGGGATCAGGCCGTCCGGGCGCTGGTGGTCGAGGAGGATGCGGATCTGCTCCCTGGCCAGCGCCGGGTCGGCGTGCCGGAGGGCGATCGCGTGGAAGTAGGAGTCCCAGTTCCACAGGCCGACGTAGCCGTACTTGGACGGGATCAGCGACTCCCTGCCCCGGATGGTCACCAGGTTGACCGCCAGGGTCCACCACGCCTGGCGGGCGCGGTCGCGCAGCTCGGCGGGCACGGCGGGCATCCGGGCGAACCAGTCGCGCCAGCGCGCCCCGGCCGCCTGCAACACCGCCCGCCCGTCGGGGCGCGGCCCGCCCGGCACGACGACGTGCCGGACGTCCCCGGCGGCTGCGGGGTCCGCGCCGGCCGCCGGACCCACCAGGACGAGGCAGCCGTCGACGTCGGCGTGGCCGCCGTCCCACACGGCGCGCGCGGCCGTGCCGACGAGCACGATCGTGTCCGGGCCGGCGAAGGCCATGGACACCCCGCCCGCCAGTCCGGCGGCCCCGCCGTCGTCCCCGTCCGGGGCCCCCTCAGAGGCCCCGCCAGGGGTTCCGCCAGAGGCCCGGTCGAAGGCCCGGTCCGTGGCTCCGGGCGCGAAGTCGACGCGGTCCGGCAGGGCGCGCCGTACGGGGAGCTCCCGGTCGCCGGCGAGGACGCGCAGGCCCGTCAGGACGGTCGTGTCGCGGAGCGGGGTCTCGTAGCGGGCGGCGGCGATCCGGAGGGAGCCGTCGTCCGCCGCCATCACCAGCAGCCGGGATCCCCGGTCGGTGAAGGGTCGTTCGCGCAGGTCCAGCATCATCGCCCGCCCAGTCCGGAGGCCGCCATCGAGTTGATGATCCTCCGTTGCCCGATCAGGAAGGCGATCAGCGTGGGCACCACCGCGATCGCGGACCCGGCCAGGATCAGCCCGTAGTCGACCGCCGTGCGCTCTCCGGAGAACTGGCTGAGCAGCAGCGGCACGGTGGCCAGCTCGGGCGAGTTCAGGAAGATCAGCGGGAAGAAGAAGGAGTTCCAGGAGGTCAGGAAGGCGATGATGCCGAGCGCGCCGAGCCCGGGGCGGATGTTCGGCAGCACGATGTTCCAGAAGCACCGCCAGCGGCCGGCGCCGTCCATCCGGGCCGCCTCCTCCAGCTCCACCGGCACCGCCCTGATGAACTGCCGCAGCAGGAACACCGCGAACGGGTTGGCCACCGCCGGCACGATCAGCGACAGGTGCGAGTCGATCCAGCCGAACTCTGCCAGCATGAGGTAGAGCGGCACGATCGTGACCTGCGCCGGCACCATCTGCGTGGCCAGGAACACCACGAACAGCACCTCCGAGCCCCTGAACCTGATCCGGGCGAAGGCGTAGGCGGCCATGGCCGAGGTGAGCAGGGTGAGCGCGACGGTCACCGCGGCGATGTAGAGGCTGTTCCAGTACGCGGTGCCGAACGGCATCGCCGCGAGGGCGTCGGGGTAGTTCTGCCAGCGCCACGGGTCGGGCAACCAGTCGAGCGGGTTGTTCAGCATCTGCCGCACGCCCTTGAACGACGTCAGCAGCATCCAGGCGAACGGGAACAGCATCGCCAGCCCGCCAAGGGTGAGCGCGGCGTGCAGGGCCACCTGCCGGGGTCGCATCGGGGCTCCCCTCACGAGTCGTAGTGGACGAGGCGCTTCTGCGCGGCGAACTGGACGAGTGTCACGAGCAGCGTCAGGACGAGCAGGATCAGCGCGGCGGCGCTGCTCATGCCGAACTGGAAGTCCTGGAACCCCAGCTCGTAGACCTGGTAGACGATCGTGCGCGCCCCCTCGTTGTGCTTCGGGTTGACCAGCACGTAGATCTGGTCGAACGCCTGGAACGAGCTGATCACCGCGACGACCGTGGAGAAGAAGATCGTGGGCGAGAGCATGGGCAGCGTGACCGAGCGGAAGATCCGCAGCCCGCTCGCGCCGTCCACCCGGGCGGCCTCCACGATCTGCGGCGGGATCGTCTGCAGCCCCGCCAGGAAGATCACCACGTTCAGCCCGAGCGACGACCAGATCGTCACGACCGCGATGGCCACGATCACCCAGTCCGGATCGCCGAGCCAGTCGGGCGCGTCGACGCCGAACCAGCGCGCCAGGGAGGTGTTCAGCACGCCGTACTCGTCGCCGGCCAGGATGACCTGCCACATCAGCGCGACCGCGACCGAGCTGGTGACCACGGGCATGAAGTACAGCACCCGGTAGAAGCCGCTCCCCCGGACGCTGTTGAGCGCGATCGCGATGAGCAGCGCCAGGGCCAGCCCGAACGGCACGGTCAACAGGGCGAGCTTGACCGTGTTCCACACCGCCAGCCCGAAGTCGGGATCGGCGAGCTGGGCCGCGAAGTTGTCCAGCCCGGCCCACTCCTTCGCCCCGAGCCCGTCCCAGCGCATGAACGCCAGCACGACGGCGAACCCGAGCGGGAAGACCAGGAACACGGCCAGCGCCGCGAGCTGGGGCGTGAGGAAGAACGCGGCCCACCAGCCGTCGTGGGTGCGCACCCCCGCGGCC
Organism: Nonomuraea indica; assembly: GCF_002850745.1. GTDB lineage: Bacteria > Actinomycetota > Actinomycetes > Streptosporangiales > Streptosporangiaceae > Nonomuraea > Nonomuraea indica. Next base: position 113,727 of record NZ_KZ559471.1, on the reverse strand, counting down.
GGGCGGGCGAGGCCCGGCCGCGGGTCCGGCCGACGGCTCGGCCGGAGACGGGTGAGGACGGCCACGGCTAACCCAGCTTGCTCTCGACGAGCCGGGCCAGCTCGGTCATGCCCTGGTCGAAGTCCACCTTGCCGGTCCACACCGTCAGCAGGTGCTCGTTGATCGCCGCGGTCAGGCCGGGCACCGCGACCTCCTCGGGATAGTTCGCGAAGCCGGTGTCGCGCACGTCGAGGAAGGTCTGGGCGTGGGCGGGGTAGCCGTCCTCCAGGACGACCTGCTCGGCGCCCTTGACGGACGGCACGGCGCCGCCGCCCTTGAGCCGGAGCAGCTGCCCGTCCTTGCCGACGAACTCGGTGAGGAAGGTGAACGCCTCCTTCGGCAGCTTCGTCTCCTTGTTGATCGACAGGTAGGAGGCGGCGACGGCGCCGGGCATCGGCTCGCCGGTCTGCGACGGGAACGGGACGATGTCGTAGTCGTCGAGCTCGCCGCCCTTCCGCAGGGAGTCGATCACCCATCGCCCGCCGGCGTAGAAGCCGACCTTGTGCTTGAGGAACTGGGTGCTGGGCCCGTTGCTGTCGGGCAGGACGTCGGCGCTGAGGAAGGTCTTGTCCTGGTAGCCCTTGGCGAGGGTGCGCAGCGCCTCCAGCGACTTGGGGTCGGTGGTGGCGACGAACTTCCCGCCGTCCCACACCTTCCCGCCGAAGCCGTTGATCATCGAGTACGTGGAGCCGTACCAGTTCCAGAAGATCGAGCCGGCCTTGCCCGCCGCCCTGAGCTTGGCGTTCATGTCCAGATATTTCGCCATCGTCCACTGTTTGGCCTCGTGGAGGGCGGCCGGGTCCTCGGTGATCCCGGCCTCCTTCAGGGCCTTCTTGTCGAACCAGAGGACCTCGGGGTTGGTGTCGTTGGGGACGCCGTAGATCTGGCCGTCCCGCTTGGCACCGCCGTACACGCCGTCGAAGAAGTCCTCCGGCCGGCTCTTCGAGTCGGGACCCGCCAGCTTGTCGTTGAGCGGGGTGAGCACGCCGGCGGAGACGAACTTGCCGATGTTGTCGTCGCCCACGAAGAACACGTCGGGCGCGGTCTTGCTGGTGAGCTGGGCGAGCAGCTTGGGGTGGTAGTCCTCGTACTTCGCGACGGACTCCAGCTTGAGCCGGATGCCGGGGTACCGCCGGTGGAAGTCCTCGGTGAACTTCTCGTACAGCTTCACGTCCTCGGCCGAGCCCCAGGTGGACCAGCGGACGGTGACCGGGCCACCGCTCGTTCCGGGAACGTTCCCGCCGCCGCCGCTGCAGGCGGTGGTGGCGAGGGTGAGGACGCCGAGGATGGCGAGGGCACGCTTCATGGTGGTTCCTTTGGTTCTTGCGGGGGGTGGTGCAGAAGCGGGTCAGGCGAGCCCGCCGCCGTCGACGACGAGGGCGGAGCCGGTGACGTAGCTGGCGGCGTCACTCGCCAGGAACAGGACGGCCTGGGCGATCTCGTCCGGGGTCCCGGCCCGGCCCATCGGCCGGTCGGCGGCGTCGCTGGCGAAGGCGGCCCAGTCCTCGCCGAGCTGGCGGGCCTCGTCGCGGAGCATGGGCGTGTCGGTGTCGCCGGGGTTGACGGAGTTGACCCGGATGCCGGCGCGGGCGTGGTCGATGGCCAGGGCCCGGGTCATGTTGACGACGGCGGCCTTGGAGGCGCAGTAGGAGATCGCGTTCCCGCCGCCCTTGAGGCCCCAGCCGGAGCCGGTGTTGACGATGGAGCCGCCCTCGGTCATGGCGGGGACGGCGTACTTGCACATGAGGAAGACCGACCGGACGTTGACCGCCATCACCCGGTCCCACTCCTCGACGTCGAGGTCGAGCGCCGTGGTTCGGCGGATGATGCCCGCGTTGTTGAACAGCACGTGCAGCCCGCCGAACGTGTCCACCGCGGTCGCGACGATCCGTCGGCAGTCCTCCGGCCGCGACACGTCCGCCCGCACCGCCACGACGCTCCCCTCCGGGACGGCCTGCGCGGCCACCGCCTCGGCGGCCTCGCCGTCGATGTCGGCCACCACCACGCGGGCGCCCTCCCGGGCGAACAGCAGGGCGGTGGCCCGGCCGATGCCCGAGGCGCCACCCGTGACGATCGCGACCTTGCCTGCGAGCGTGTTCATCCGTCGTACTCCTCACTTGCCGCGCGGACGCGGTAGATCGTGCTCTCGCGGTGTCCGGTGATGACCTGGACGTGCCCGCCGAGCTTGCTGTCGAGTTCCTCGTCACCGGTGTCGGCGAGCAGCGGCCGGCCGCCCAGGGCGGCGAGCTTGTGCGGGGTGGCCAGCACGAGCATCCCGGTCACGGCGTCCAGCACGCGCGGGGACACCTGCTGGTTGCCGCGCCCGAGCACGAACCCCTGCCCGCCGATGACCGAGAGTACGACCACCGCCTCCGTGCCCCTGACCAGGTCGAACAGTTCGGCCTCGGAGACGTCGGCGGCCACCAGCCGGTGGGGGTCGCCGAGCTCGGCCACGTCCACGCCGAGCAGCGTGGTGGCGAGCCCGAGCGCGCGGCCGACGGCCTGCGTGGTGGCGCCGGGCCCGAGGACGTAGCGGACGCCGGGCCGCATCCGCGCCACGACCTCCCGCGCGATCCCGTCGACCGTGCCGGGCGCCGTGCCGGACGAGCCGGCCTTGCGCCCGGAGAGGGCGACCGGGGCGGCCGGGACGCGCAGGCTCCCGTACAGCCGGGGGCTCACCAGCCCGCGCCGGTAGGCCTCCTCGTCGAGATCGACCACCTCGGCCTCCACCGTCCGTCTACCGCCGGCCTGCCCGCGCCCGTGGAGGAAGTCGGCGGCGAGGAACCCTGCGGCGGCGGGGGCGACGGCGAAGCACCCGGAGTAGACCTTCACTCCCGCCGGGATGCCGAGCACGGCGGGCGCCCGGTCGCCGAGGTCGCGGACCGCGTCGAGGACGTCCCGGGCCGTCCCGTCACCTCCGGCGAACAGCAGCAGGTCCACCCCGGCGAGCGCGGCCACGGCCCGGCGCGTGTCCCGCGCCGTCGTCCCGCCCACCGGACCGGCCGTCGGGTCGGCCGTCGGGTCGGCCATCGGACCGGCCGTCGGGTCTGCGGTCGGACCGGCCGTCGGACCGGCTGTCGGGTCTGCGGTCGGGTCGGCCGCGGGGTCGAGCCGTACCAGGTCGCAGGCGGCGCCGGCGGCGCGCACGCTGTCCTCGCCCATGGGGCCCGGCACCGTGAGCAGCCGGGTACCCGGACGGCGGGCGAGCAGGGTGCGGACGGCCCGCGCCGCCCGCTCCCCCGCCCGCGGCGTCGCGCCCCGCGCCAGAGCCTCGCGCTGCGTGCCGGCTCCGTCGCTGCCCTTGAGCCCCGCCGCGCCGCCCAGCCCGGCGACCGGGTTCACGACCAGCCCGACCAGTCCCGGTCCGGAGAGCGGCGCCACCGCCGGCCCGGTCATGGGCGGTGCTTGCGGACGTAGGCGCGCCAGGTGGGCGCCCACGCCTTGGGGTCGTCGAGCGGGGTGGGGTCGATCTTGTGGATGGTCTGGTTGTACGGCGCCCCCTTGACCAGCTCCGGGTCCCGGCGGGCCTCCTCGGCCACGTGGGCCAGGATGGCGGCGTACTCGTCCAGGTCCTCCTTGGTGTACGACTCCGTGGGCTCCAGCGTGAAGGGTTCGGGCACCACGTACGGGTGGTGGCTGGTCCAGTAGTGCACGCCGAAGTCGGCCGCCCGGACGCCGATCTCCTCGGAGTGCACCCCGGTCTCCTCCGACAGCTCCTGCCAGGAGTAGCGCACCTGCTCGATGCGCCGCCTGCCCCAGGGCGCGGACGCGCCGCGGATCTGCAGGACCTTGTGCATGAGGTAGTTGTTGTTCAGCGCGGCCGTCTCGGCCACCTGGCGCAGGCCGTCGCCGCCCAGGGCCATGATCCAGGCGTACGCCCGGACGATGTTGGGAGTGACGCCCAGGAACGGCCTGATCTTGCCGATCGAGCGCGGCGGCGTCTCCAGCCGGTACGCGTCGCCGTCGCGGGTGACGACGGGGCCGGGCAGGAACGGGGCCAGCTCGGCCGAGACGCCGCACGCGCCGGCCGCGGGGCCGCCGCAGGCGTGCGGGGTGGAGAACGTCTTGTGCAGGTTGAAGTGACACAGGTCGAACCCGGCGTCGCGGGCGCGGGTGATGCCGAGGATGCCGTTGGCGTTGGCCTGGTCGTAGCAGGCCAGACCGCCCGCCTCGTGCACCAGGTCGACGAACTCCTGGATGCGCGGGTTGAAGATGCCGGTGTCCTCCGGATTGGTGATCATGAGGGCGGCGGTGCGGGGGCCGACGGCGGCGCGGAGCGCCTCGATGTCGGGCAGGCCGTCGGCGTCCGGCATGAGGGTGATGACCTCGTAGCCGGCGGTCTTGGCGCACGCCGCGTTCGACGGGTGGGAGAACATCGTGGTGATGACCTGGTCCCTGGCGCCGCCGCCGGTGGCCGCGTGGTAGGCGCGGATCATGGCGATGTTGGCGTAGATGGCCGCGGAGCCGGAGCCCGGCTGGAGGGAGACGCGGGACAGGCCGGAGATCTCGGCCAGCATCCGCTCGAGCCGCCAGTAGATCTCCAGGACGCCCTGCACGGTGTCCTCGTGCTGGAGGGGGTGCACCTCGGCGACGGCGGCGGCGAACCGGTCGTTGACCTTGGGGCTGTACTTCATCGTGCAGGTGCCCTGCCCGACGTCGACGTTGAGGTCGGCGCCGAGGTTCTCCTGCGACAGGCGCAGGTAGTGGCGCAGCACGAGCTGCTGCGACAGCTCGGGCAGCCGGGGCGGCTCGGCGCGCCGTACGGACTCCGGCAGCTCCACGCGCGCGGCGCCCGGCTCGGGGACGGCGAGGCCGCGGCGGCCCGGCCTGGACAGCTCGAAGATGATCGGCTCGTCCCAGCGGGCCTGGTGGAAGCGGCGCAGCGGCGGCTTCGGCGTGACGGGGAGCTCGGCGAAGGACTCCGCGGTGTTCACAGCACCTCCTGGACGGCTGCGGCGAGACGGTCGATGTCGGCGATGGAGTGGCGTTCGGTCACGCAGACGAGCACCGTGCGCGCGTCCAGCGGGACTCCGCCGTAGATGCCGCGCTCGCGCAGCGCGTCGAGCAGCGCCGAGCTGGAGGGCACCTCGATCGCGAACTCGCGGAAGTGGATCGCGTCTGGGTGCAGCACGGTGACGGACCGGGCCAGGGCGTCCATGGCGTAGCGGGTGCGGGCGAGGATGGTCTCGCCCAGCTCGCGCAGGCCGTGCGGGCCCAGGAGCGCGAGGTAGACGCCGGCCGTGATGCCCCACAGGGCGGCCGCGGTGCCCACCCATTCCTTGCCCTCCTCGCGGTGGGCGAAGGAGGTGCGGTCGTAGAAGACGTCGCCGAAGCCGTACTCGCCGGGGACCTTGGTGGGCGCGATGCCGAACAGCCGGGACGGGAACTCGGCGACCAGCGGCTCGTGGTCGTGGGTGGCGATGTAGCCGGCGTGGCCGCCGCCGTGGCTCTGGTGCATGCCGAGCGACTGGATGTCGCCGCAGGCGATGTCGGCGCCGTAGGCGGCGGGCGGGGCGAGCACGCCCAGCGAGATCGGGTCGGCGCCGACGACGAGCAGCGCCCCGTGGGCGTGGGCGAGGTCGGCCAGCTCCCGCCCGCGGGTCTCCACGACGCCGTAGACGTTCGGGGTCTCCAGGTAGATCGCGGCGAAGGCGGCGTCGAAGGCAGGGACGGTGATCTCGCCGCCGTCCCCCACCGGGGCGAGGACGATCTCGATGTCCGGGGCGAGGAAGTCGCGCAGCTTGCTCAGCTTGTCGGCGCTGACGGCCGCGCTGACCAGCACCTTGGACCGTCCGGTGTGGCGGCAGGCCATCCGCAGCGCCGTGCCCGCCGCCTGGAAGCCGTCGTAGGTCGGGACGTTGACCACGTCCATCTCGAGCAGCTCGCCCATCATGCTGACGTACTCGAACAGCGCCTGGAAGCGGCCGTGGTCCTCGTACGGTTCGCCGGCGTACGCGGTCAGGAACTCGCTGCGGGAGTTGACCTCGTCGCAGACGGCCGGCACGTGGTGCGGGTAGCAGCCGTGGCCGAGGAAGCTCAGCGCCTGCTCGGTGTCGGTCACCCGGTCCAGCAGGCCCTTCATGTGGCGGGCCAGGTCGTGCTCGGCCGTGAGCGCCGGCGGCAAGTCCAGCGGGCGGTCGAGCCGCAGCCCGGCGGGGATGTCGGCGTAGAACTCCTCGACGTCGCGCGCGCCGATGGCGGCGAGCATCTCGGCCCGCACGCCCGGTTCGGCGTTCGGGATGTAGGGGTGGGTCACGTGTCTCCTTCGATCCTGAGCACGACGGCGTCGCGCGGGGCGAGCCCCACGGAGCCGCGCAGGTCGGTGTCGGTGAGCAGGTCCCGGCCTGCGAACGGCAGGGTGATCCGCTGCGGGTCGATGGTGTGGTTGAGGAGGAAGAGGTGCCGGCCCCGCCTGACGGCCTCGACCCCGGGGGGTACGCGCAGCGCGGGGACGTCGCCCAGCACCCGGTCGAGCACGGGCGTGACGTCGTCGAGGAGGCAGCTCACGTAGGTGGCGCGGCCCCTGCGGGTGACGGCGGGCAGCCCGTCGAGGTCGCCGCCCGCGTAGCGGGCCAGCACCGTCACGTCGTCGTCCGGGCGCAGCCACTCGGCCCACGTCCGGGCCAGGCCGGTGCCGCCGTCCGCGTGCCGTACCCGCTGCGTGGCGCCGTCGGGCAGCGGCCAGAACTCGTCCACGGCGACGCCCAGCAGGTCGCGCAGCGGGCCGGGGGCGCCGCCGGGGTGGACCTGGTCCGAGGCGTCCACCACGCCGCTGAACGGGCCGACGACCAGCTCGCCGGTGACGGCGGCCAGGGCCTTGGCCTGCTCGGCCGTGCACAGGTAGAGGTTCGGGACGATGACCACGCGGTAGGCCGACAGGTCGCGGTCCGGCGGCGCCAGGTCCACGGCGATGCCGCGGGCGTGCAGCGGCGCGTACCAGGAGAGCAGCAGGTCCTTCAGCCGGAGCCGGTCGGACGGCATGGACTCCGGCGCCTCCAGGCCCCACCAGCTCTCCCAGCCGAAGACGAGTGCCACCTCGGCCCGCGTGGCGGCGCCCGCGACCTCCGCCAGGCGCCGCAGGTCGGCGCCGAGCCGCAACGTGTCCTGCCAGCCGCGGGTGTGGACGCCGCCGTGCGGGAGCAGTGCGGAGTGGAACTTCTCCGGCCCGTACCTGGCCTGGCGCCACTGGAAGAACATCACTCCGTCGGCGCCGTGGGCGACCGCCTGGAGGCTGTGCAGGCGCATCATGCCGGGCGGCTTGGGGACGTTGACCTCGCGCCACGACACCGCCGACGGCGCCGACTCCAGCAGCAGCCAGGGCCGTTGCCTGAGCGAGCGCATCAGGTCGTAGCTGAGCGCGACGGCGACGTGCGAGCCGGGGTCGGCCGGGTCGGGGTAGGCGTCGTCGCTCACCAGGTCCTCCTCCGCCGCCCACGCCCAGTAGTCGAGGCCGTGCAGCAGGCTCATGAAGTTGGTGGTGACGGGGACGCCGGGGGTGATCGCGCGCAGCGCGTCCCGCTCGGCGGTGAACAGCTCCAGCAGGGCGTCGCTGCAGAAGCGCCGCCAGTCGAGGAGCTGGCCCGGGTTGACCGGCCCCGGCGCCCTGCGCGGCGGCTCCACCTGCTCGAAGCCGGTGTAGTGCTGGCCCCAGCAGGAGGTGCCCCAGGCGGCGTTGAGCGCGCCGACGCTGCCGTAGCGGGCTCGCAGCCAGGCGCGGAAGTGCCGGGCGGACTCGGGGCAGAAGCACTCCAGCGTGTGGTCGGCGTACTCGTTGCCGACGTGCCACATCGCCAGCGCCGGGTGCCCGCCGTAGCGGGTCGCCATGGCGGTCGCCAGCCGTACGGCGTGCTCGCGGAAGACCGGCGAGCTGGGGCAGTAGCCCTGGCGGGAGCCGAACTCCAGCCGCACGCCCGCGGCGTCCACCGGCATGACCTCGGGGTGGTCGCGGACCAGCCACGGCGGCGGGGTTGCGGTCGCGGTGGCCAGGTCGGCGGCCACCCCGTGCTCGTGCAGCAGGTCGAGGACGCGGTCGAGCCAGGAGAAGTCGTACGCGCCGGGAGCGGGCTCCAGCCGGGACCAGGCGAACACGGCGACGGTGGCCATGGTGACCCCGGCCTCGGCCATGAGCCGGACGTCCTCGGCCCAGACCTCCTCCGGCCACTGCTCGGGGTTGTAGTCGCCGCCGAACAGCAGCCCCGGCACTCGGGTCAGGCTCACACGCACTCCCTTCGCTGTGTTTTGTATTCAGAATTCATAGTGCAGTATTTTGAATCACGTCAAGAGCTACACTTGGGCCTGGCCGAAACCGAAGGAGCGTCATGCCGATCGACCGGCGACCGCTACGCGAGCAGATCCGGGAAGAGCTGCTGAGCAGGCTGGATCGGGGTGAGTTCGCCGCCGGAACCGACATCAACGAGGTCGCGCTGGCGGCCGAGCTGGGCGTCAGCCGCACCCCGCTGCGCGAGGCGCTGATCACCCTGGCGGGCGAGGGAGTGCTCCAGAGCAACCAGGGCCGGGGGTTCCGGTTCGCCCCGGTGAGCCGGAAGGAGTTCCGGGAGCTGTGCGAGATCGTCGCCGGCCTGGAGTCGCTGGCGCTCGGCTGCTCCGATCCCGACTACCTGCGCGAGATCGCGCCCGAGCTGCTCCGGCTGGCCCGCGACTTCCCCGACCGGATCGCCGAGCAGGAGGTGATAGAGCGCCACGACGACGAATGGCACGACCTGCTGCTGAGCGGCTGCCGCAACGAGCGGCTGCTCGACCTCATCACCAGCGTCAAGGCGGGGCTGCGCCGCTACGCCCACCTGCTCGCGGGCGACGAGACGCCGCTCGAACGGGAGGCCGCCGAGCACTGCCGGGTGGCCGAGCTGCTCATGAGCGGCGACCTGGCCGGCGCCGGTCAGGCGCTGCACGACAACTGGGTCAACGGCATGGAGCGACTGATGTCCCGCATCCCCCAGTCCTGACGGCCCGGTCGCCGGGCGGCAGGTGGGTGAGCTCGCCGAGACGCCCGGCGGACGACCGCGCCATCTCCTTCGGCGCCGGTCGTCGAGGCCGACGCCGGCGCGGGCGCGAAGCGCCGGGACATGTCCTGGAATGGACCGAGAAGAGAATCGCATGGCTTCTCGATGTGCGCGGTCCGGCATGATGTCCGTCCGCGTGCGAGAACGAGTCCGGGAAGACACCGGCGGCCCCGGAGAATGCCCGCGGAACCGACCGGCGCGACATTCCATCGACGTTCTTCACGATTCTCCGTGAGGCTCTTCCCCGCTTCCTCCTCACCACCGGAAGCGCCGGATGTCAAGGCAGTCGTCAAGGACGTCATCCCGCGCCCTGCCCGACATCACCGAGATCAGCGGCACCGAGCCGCGACGCCTTCCCGAATCCCCGGCCCGCCCGGGTGGGTCGTCATGAAGCCCTCCGGACTTTCCGCGGCCGCCCCCCGGAATCGGACGACCCGTGGACGAGATCCACGGCGGCTTTCGCGCATGCGCAGAAACAGGCCAAGCAGCCCCTTGGGAAATGCCCGTCCGGAACGGTCGATACCTGAACGCCGGCGGGAGTCTCGCCCCTCGTCGCACCGCCCTGTCTGCCCCGGTCAACGGCCAGAACAAAGATCTTGACCCCCTTCAAGATCGCGTGAGATAGTCCCATCGATCTTGATCGTGCCTCGCGACAGGGCTCGGCACGTACGCACCTCCTTTGCAGCGCAAACAGCACGTGGACCCTGGTTCGGCGTGCCCTTCTCCCCCCCTCGCGGAAGGCGACGACATGCAAGTGCGTGCACCCAACGGACAGACTCTCACCGTCGACGGGAACCCCCAGCCCTTCATCGGCGGCTGGGCCTACCTCATCTGGGCCCACGGCCCCACCGGCGGCATCCGCTTCCAGGTCACCCCGGCGGGCTCGGCCGAGCTCGTCTCCAAGCAGCTGGGCGACTGGTCCCGCTTCACCGTACGTGAGGCCCAGTGGAACGGCGGCCGGCTGATGTCTCTGGAGGACCCGGAGAGCGGCACCAACATGGTGTGGGTGGGACCGCATCACGAGGTCGCCACCTTCATCAACGGCACGGCCGTCCCGTTCGAGACCTTCATGGACATCCTTGCCAAGTTCGACGTGCAGGACACGCCGGAAGGGCTGACCATGCTGCCCCGGGCGGGGTCGGGCCTGACCCTCGGCAACCTGCTGGCGGTCAACACCATCGACCAGGTCTGCAACGTCCAGGTCAAGCCGGTCGCCGACAGCTCGGAGGCGATCCCGCGCTCCTCGGGCAAGCGGGTGCGCGGCGGCGCGATGTGGCGCGTCGACGAGCGGGACGAGTCCGGCGCCGTGAAGACCCGCTCCGTCTTCGTGGTCAACGAGACCGCCGCCACGACCGTCGTCGCCGCCAACCCCGACGACAGCCGGTTCATCAACGTCGTGGAGTCCCTCTCGTGCAGTCTGAGCTAGACCGATGAGGGCCTTCCTGGATTCGCTGGCGGTTCTGTCCTTCCTCGGGACGGTCCTGCTGCTCTTCGCCTTCTCCGCACTGCTGGGCATGGTCCGCCAGCTGCAGAGCAAGCTGGTCCAGGCGCAGGCGGCCGTACCGGCGGCGCCCGCCGTCAGGTCGGTGGCCAGATTCGCCTCCGACGACGGCCTGCCCACCTTCGTCCTGGTGGTGTCCGAGCACTGCCCCAACTGCCGGGAGCGCAGCCGGCGCCTCGCCGACACGGCCGGCCCCGACCGGCCCTGGCACGCCGTGGTGCTCGGCTCCGCCGACCGTTGCGCCGAGTGGGTGGCGGGCAGCCAGGTCGTGCCCGTCATCGACGCTGCCCTGGTCGGCACGGTCGCCGTCGGCGCGACCCCGTCACTGGTCAAGTACTCCCCCGACGGGACGGAGGAATGGCGCAGGGTCGTCGGCTCCGACGAGGACCTCGACGCCTTCCTCGCCGTCAGTCCCGCAGAGAGGTCAAACGCATGACAGTCGATGTCGACCGCTACTGGGCCGACGTGCCCTCCGTCGAGGACGACGAGCCGGTCAGCGGCAGGCGCCCCCGCCTGACGGGGCCGGCCCCCTCCCGCAGAACCGTCTTCAAGACCATGGGCGTGCTGGGCGGCGCCCTGGCCCTGAACGTGCTGTCCGCCCTGCCCGGCAAGAACAACAGCGCCCACGCGGTCGTGGGCACCGAGTACACCGACTGCGCCGGCTACAGCAGCACCGCCGGCTACAGCGACAACACCAAGGTCTGCGTCGGAGCCCCGTACTCCCGCAGCTACTGCGGCGGCGACGGCTGGTTCCTGCGCTCCTCCGGCACCTGCTACAACAGCTACGCGATCAAGGCGTGCGGCGCGGGCAGCCTGACCGACCGCAACGCCTGGCGCTGGACGCACAACGGCACCCGGTACCGCTGCGCCGACGGAAACGTCGCCACCTGCGGCGGGACCACCTTCTACATCTGCTCCTGGGCCAACCCCTGATCATCGGATGACCGACACCTTCGCCGCCACCCGGGTCGCGCTCGGCATCACGCTGTGCGCGGCCCTGGTGGCGGCCGCGCACCTGGTCTGGACCCCGTCGTTCACCCCGCTCGCCTGGACGTTGCTGGGGGTGACCGCCGGGTTCTCGCTGTCCGGCTCCGTTTGAAGCCTCAACTCAGCGGACCTGCTGACCTCGTCGGTCTGGCGAGGCAAGTTACCGGTATTCACCCTCGGACTCATGCTCGGCGCGCTGCTGGCCGGGCTCATCATGGGAGCGCTCGGCGGGCTGGCCTCGATCGTCCCGGAGGCGGTGCGGCTGTGGACGCTCGCCCCGATCGTCGCCGTCATCCTGCTCTTCGAGCTGGCCGGACGGCCGCTGTCGCTGCCGCAGAACCGCCGGCTCGTGCCGCAGGACGTCATCCCGCGCGCGGGCTTCGCCGGGCCGCTGCAGTTCGGCTTCGAGATGGGCACGGGTGTGCGCACCTTCACCCCGACGGCGTTGCCTCAGCTGCTCGTCCTGGTCATCGTGCTGACCGGAGGGCTGGGCCCGGGCCTGCTGGCCGGGCTGGGCTTCGGCGTGGGCAGGACGCTCATGCCGCTCTCCCGCGCGCTCAGCGGCGAACCGCGCCGGTGGGACACGAAGCTGCTGGCCTCGACGGCATGGGTGGGGCGCTTGTGCGCCACCGGGTTCCTGCTGTCACTCGCGCTCCTTTGGACGTAGATGACCGTTTCTGACACGTTGCCCGCCGGCTTCGCCCTGGCGGGCGCCGTGCTGCTGGTGGTCGCGGCGGTGCGCCGCCGCGACCTGCCCTCGGTGATCAGGACTCACGACCTGCTGCCCGCCTTCCTGGTACGGCTCGCGCCGCTGTTCGGCCCCGCCGAGGGGCTGGCCGGCGCCGCTGTGCTGGCGGGCTGGCTGACGGGAGAGGTCCGCCTGCTGCGGTTCGCCGCCGCCGCCGTGGCGCTCTGGTACCTGGCACTGGCGGCCTACCTGGCCGTCCTGCTGCGGCGCAGAGGCGGAGTGCCGTGCGGATGCCTCGACGAGACCAGCCCGGTCTCGCCGGCGAAGGTCGGCCGTGCCGTGCTCCTGGCCCTGGCGACGGCACCGCTCGTGGCGGGATGGCCGCCCGTACCGGGTGGGGCGGGCGCCCGGATGCTCGCCTGCGGACTGGCCGCCTTCGTGGCCGGGATCGTGATCACCGCCGGCAATCTCGCCGATCTACGGGGAACCTCCGCGGCCCACGGGCAGTAGTCACGATGACGCCACCCGGAAGGATCCAGACGTGAAGCGCGCCATCGTGACGCTCGTCGTGCTGCTCTGCGCCGCCTGCGGCACCGCCGCCCACGGGAGGGCCGACGACCCCGCCTCGCCTCTCCTGGAGCCGGACCAGCTCAAGGACGGCCGGACGTGGACGGTGACGGCCACCTCGCACGGAACGTGGGGCGAGCTGGACGAGAACCTGGTGCCCTGCGGCAGGCGGATCATCGCGCCCTCGGAGGCCGCGACCCGGTGGCGGACCTTCACGGCGACCGACGGGACCACGGTGTCGCAGGTCGTGGTGAGCGGGGTCGACGCCATGAACTCGTTCAAGGCCTTCTATGCGGAGTGCGGCGCCGTGGGCGGCGTCGACTCGGTCCCCGGGCCCAGGAACGTCGCCCGCCACGACGGCGAGGTGGAGGTGGCGGCGATGTCGAAGGACAGGTTCGTCGTGATCGGCGGCACCGCCTCCGACACGGAGCTCCGACAGTTCGCGGAGACCGCCCGCCTCCACCTGGCCGCCGCCGGGTGAGCCCGCCGTGGTCAGGGGATCCGGCCACGCTCGCCCCTGCTCGCGCCGACGGCGGTGTCGCCGCCGTCGGACCTCCGGTCCGCGTGACGGTGCGCGGATGTCCGGCGGGCTCGCACGCGCGGATGCGAGCGGAGGCGGACGGGAATCGAACCCGCCGCGCCGAGATGCTCGGCGCCACCGGTTTTGAAGACCGGGAGGGCCACCAGGCACCCAGTCGCCTCCGCCCCACATCCTAGCGAGGCGTACTCACCCGACGATCATCCGGTGCGTGTCGTCGACGCGACGGGTGCGGCCCAGCCCGTCCAGGTACTGCAGCACCGCGAGCGCCACCCGGCGGGAGGTGCCCATCGCCTGACGGGCCTGGGCGACGGTGAACGGCTGCGCCAGCCCGGCCAGGACCCGCACCGCCTCCTCCGGAGCGCCCGGCAGCAGCACGACTCCCGGCTGCACCCGCAACAGCGCGCCGGCGGCCTCGGCGATGGCCAGCGCCCTGGCGTCCAGCTCCAGCTCGGCCAGCCTGCCCGCGTCGGGCGCGGCGAAGGGGGCGCCGGCCAGATCACGCTGGACCGCGGCGACGGCCCCGCGCAGCCGCTCCGGCAGCACGGGCAGGGCGGCGGCCAGCCGGCCGCGCCGGCGGCGCAGCGGCGTCCCGGCGGCGAGCGCGTCGACGAGGGCGCGGTCCGGCAGGCCGAGAGCCTGCCGGACGGCCTCGGGCGTCAGGCCCGGGTCCTCCGGATGCGCCCTGTCATGCTCCTCGACCAGCCGGAGCAACCTGTCTCGGAGCCCGGCCCAGTGCTCACCGTCCGCGAGCCAGTCGCCCGCCACGGGCGGGCCGGGCGGCGACGCGCCCATGGCCAGCAGGTCGGCGCGCCGCATCAGCCCGCGCCGCCGCAGCTCGGCCGCGCCGTCCGGCACGCCGGTCAGCGTGGCCAGCTCCGCGGCACGGGCTCGCGCCGCGCCCCGGCGGCCGAGCGCGGGAGGCCGCACGTCCAGCAGCGTCACCCCGTACACGTGGCGGTTGCCGGGGTCGCGCAGCAGCGCCCGGTCGCCCAGACGGAGCGGGAGCGGGCGGCTCAGCGTGACGCGGGCGGTGCCGGAGCCCAGAGGACGGACCCTGGCCGGCACGGCCGCCGAGCCGACGTGCCAGACGAGCTGCGCGGGCACCCGCGCGACCCCGCCGTCCCCCGCCGCCCGCGACCGCGCGGCGGCGCCGGTCGCGTCCAGCCGGACGTCCACCTCGCCGACCGCCGCCCAGCGGTCCGGGTCGACCAGCGCGTCGCCCCGGCGCAGCGCGGCCGCCGCCCGCCCGCGCAGGTTCACCGCCACCCGCGCCGGCCCGCGCACCTCCTCATGCGCCACCTTCAGGCTGTGCAGGCCGCGCACCTCGACGAGTTCGCCGGCACCGGCGATCTCCAGTGTCTGCGCCGTCCTGAGCGTGCCGTGGCCCAGCGTCCCGGTGACGACGACGCCACGCCCGTCCACGGTGAACGCCCGGTCGATCCACAGGCGCACGTCCGCCGACGGATCGGGGACGGGCAGGGCGGTGGTGAGCCTGCCCAGCGCCGCCCGCAGCCCGGGCAGCCCCTGACCGGTGACCGCGCTGACGGCCACCGCCTCGACCTCGCCCAGGCTCGTACGGCCGAGCCGCTCGGCCGCCTCCGCCAGCACCGGAGCCGGGTCCGCCAGGTCGGCCCGCGTCACCGCCAGCACCCCGTGCCGGATGCCGAGCGTGTCCAGCACCGTCAGGTGCTCTTCGGACTGCACCTGCCAGCCGCCGTCGGCGGCCACCACGAACAGCACGGCGGGGACCGGCCCCACCCCGGCGAGCATGTTCGACAGGAACCGTTCATGGCCCGGCACGTCGACGAAGGCGACGTCCGGGTCGCTGGTCCACACGAAGCCCAGATCGATGGTGAGGCCCCGGCGCCGCTCCTCCGCCCAGCGGTCGGGCTCCATCCCGGTCAGGGCGCGCAGCAGGGTGGACTTGCCGTGGTCCACGTGGCCGGCGGTCGCGACGACGTGCACGCTCGTTCCTCCCACCTCGTCAGCCCGGCAGGCGATGGGCCACGGCCAGGACGGCGTCCAGCAGCGTCTCGTCGTCGTCCTCCGGAACGGCACGCAGGTCGAGGAGGCAGCGTCCGCGCTCCACCCGGCCGAGCACGGGCGGCTCGCCACGGCGCAGCGGGGCGGCCAGGCGCTCGTCGAGGGCCACGGCGGCGCCCGGAAGCCGCACCCCTGGCGCGCCGCCGCCGCCGACCACGGCGGCGCTGTCCACCACCTCGGCCGCGATCGCCTTGTCGCCCAGCCGGGCCGCCAGCTCCGCGGCCCGGCGGCGCAGCCCGGCGGGGTCGGCGTGCAGCGCGTCGCGGGTGGGCGTGCCGGGGCCGCCGACCGTCGCCTCCAGCGCGGCGAGGGTGAGCTTGTCCACCCGCAGCGCCCGCGCCAGCGGGTGGCGCCGCAACCGCTCGACCAGCTCCGCCCGGCCGAAGACGAGTCCGCTCTGCGGGCCGCCCAGCAGCTTGTCACCGCTGGTGGTGACCAGGTCGGCGCCCTGGCGCAGCCAGGTGGCCACGTCAGGCTCGTCCGGCAGCAACGGCTCGGGCCGCAGCAGCCCGGAGCCCGCGTCGCCCACGAGGGGGACCCGGTGCCGTCGGCACAGCGCCTGGAGATCGGCGATCGGGACGGTCGCGGTGAAGCCCTCGATCCGGTAGTTGGACGGGTGCACCTTGAGCACCATCCCGGTGTCCGGGCCGATCGCCTCGGCGTAGTCGCGAACGGCGGTGCGGTTCGTGGTGCCGACCTCGCGCAGCCGCGCCCCGGTGGCGACGAGCAGGTCGGGCAGGCGGAAGCCGTCACCGATCTCGATGAGCTCGCCCCGGCTGATGACGATCTCCCGGCCGGCGGCGAACGCGGTGGCCGCCAGGGCGAGCGCGGCCGCGTTGTTGTTGACGACGTGCACGGCCTCGGCCTCGGGTACGGCGGCGGCCAGAGTGTCCAGGGCGGTGCGCCCGCGCCTGCCGCGTGCGCCCGTGTCGAGGTCCAGCTCGATGTCCGTGGCGCCGGCCGCCCTGTCCACCGCCTCGCGGGCGGCGGCCGACAGCGGGGCGCGGCCCAGGTTGGTGTGGAGCAGCACGCCGGTGGCGTTGATCACGCGGCGCAGCCCGGAGGCACTCGCCGGCAGCGCGGCCAGCGCCTCCGGCAGGACCTCCTCCGGCGAGATGGCCCCCTCCCGGGCACGCCGCTGCGCGGCGACGACCACGCCCTTGACGCGCTCGGCCCCCAGCCGCCGGCCCGCCTCGGCCAGTCGCGGGTCCGCGAGCAGCACGTCGGTGCGCGGGATCGACCGGCGATGATCCATCATGCCCGGAAACCTACCGCCTCCGGCATTTCCTTTTGCGTCGGTGACAGCTCACTGAGCGTAGGTCACCGGCCGAATAATCCGGAAATCCCACGTTCCCGAACGCCGCGCGGTGAAAGGGGACGACCCGCGGGACGACTCTTGATCATGTTCATGCGCCCCGGTAGATTCCTCACGGATCGCCTTCTGAGCAGCGTTTTCACGGGGCGTGGCCCTGCCTTTTCCCTGCCGGGGCCCTGTTCATGATGTCTTTCGTGAGGGGATGACGTTTTGCCGTTCTCACCACGTGTGCCCGGCGTCCGGCGAGGCCGGGCCCTGGCCGCCGGCCTCGCCCTCGCGTTCCTCGCGGCGCAGCCGGCCCTGGCCGCCACCGAGCCCCGCTCCGACGCCGGCGGCGAACCGGCGGTCACCGGCACCGTGGCCACGGACCTGCAGGTGCCCTGGGGTGTGGCGTTCCTGCCGGGGGGCGAGGCGCTGGTCAGCGAGCGCAACACGGCCCGCGTCATGTCGGTCGTCTCCGGCAGGACGGTCCGCGAGGTGGGCGTCGTCCCCGGCGTGAACGTCGTCGGCCAGGGCGGGCTGATGGGCCTGGCCGCCTCACCCGCCTTCGCGCACGACCGGTACGTCTACGCCTACTACACCGGTACGGCCGACCAGCGCATCGTGCGCATGCGGTACGCGCACGGCCGGCTCGGCACGCCGGAGCCGGTGCTGACCGGCATCCCCACCGGCACCTCCCACCTGGGCGGGCGGATCGCGTTCGGCCCCGACGGCCACCTCTACGTCGGCACCGGCGACGCCGGCGTCTCCAGCCACTCCCAGGACCCGGCCAGCCTCGGCGGCAAGATCCTGCGGATCACCGCCGACGGCGCCCCCGCACCCGGCAACCCCTTCCCCGGCTCCCCCGTCTACTCCCTCGGCCACCGCAACGTGCAGGGCTTCGGCTGGGACTCACGCGGCCGCCTGTGGGCGTCGGAGTTCGGTCAGGCCACCTGGGACGAGCTCAACCTCATCACCCCGGGCGCCAACTACGGCTGGCCGGTCGTGGAGGGCCAGGCAGGCACGCCCGGCTACGTCGATCCGCTGTGGCAGTGGGCCCCCGCCGAGGCGTCCCCCAGCGGGCTCGCCGTCGCCCGCGACGTCATCTACGTCGCGGGCCTGCGCGGCCAGCGGCTGTGGCGCATCCCCCTCCGGGGCGACGGCATCGGCACTCCCGCCGCCTTCCTGACCGGCGAGTACGGCAGGCTGCGCACCGTCGTCCGCTCCCCCGACGGCTGCCTGTGGCTCACCACGAGCAACCGCGACCAGCTCGGCACGCCAGGGCCCGGCGACGACAAGATCCTGAAAGTGAAGCCGTGACCCCCGCCCTCTCAGCCGTGATCGCCGACGTCGTGGCACCGGCCGCGACCGAGGTCGACAGGAGCGGCGTCTTCCCCCGCGCGGGCATCGAGGCGCTGGGCAAGGCCGGCCTGCTCGGCCTGACCAGCGCCACCGAGGTGGGCGGCGCGGGCCAGGGCCTGGCCGCCGCGGCCCAGGCCGTCACCGCCCTGGCCGCGGCCTGCGGATCCACCGCCATGGTCATCCTGATGCACTACGCGGCCGCCTCGGTGATCGAGGCGCACGGCCCCGACGAGGTCCGCCGCGCCATCGCCCGCGGCGAGTACCTGGCCACGCTCGCCTTCTCCGAGACCGGCTCACGCAGCCACTTCTGGGCGCCGCTCGGCACGGCCACCGAGCACGGGGGCGAGGTCCGGCTCGCGTCCCGGAAGAGCTTCGTCACCGCGGCGGGGGAGGCCGACGGGTACGTGTGGTCCAGCCGCTCCCTGACCGGCCGCGGACCGATGACGCTCTGGCTGGTGCCCGACGGCACGGCGGGGCTGTCGGTCAGCGGCGCGTTCGACGGGCTGGGCCTGCGCGGCAACGCCTCCAGCCCGATGACCGCCGACGGCGTGCGGCCCGAGACCATGCTGGGCGCCGACGGCGCCGGGCTGGACATCGCGCTGAGCACCGCGCTGCCCACGTTCCTCGTGCTCAACGCGGCCTTCTCGCTGGGCGTCATGGACGCGCTCGTCGCCGGGGCCCGCGCGCACGTCGCCCGGACCCGGCTGGAACACCTCGGGCAGACGCTGGCCGAGCAACCCGGCGCCCGGTCGGCGTTCGCCCGGCTCGCCGCCCGCCGCGACCAGGTGCGGGTCTTCCTGAACGACGTCCTGGCCGCGCTGGAGGACGGCAGGGACGACGCGATGCTCCGCGTCCTGCAGGTCAAGGCCGTCGCGGCCGAGGCGGCCGTCGAGATCGCCGACGAGGTCATGCGGCTGTGCGGCGGCTCGGCGCTGCGCCGTGACGCGGGCGTCGAACGACACTTCCGCGACACGCTCGCGGCCCGGGTGATGGCCCCCACCACCGAGGCGCTGCACGACTTCGCCGGCCGGCTCGCCTTCGGCCTGCCGCTCCTCGACGGGAGCGGTTCATGACGCTCCTCATGGGGGCCGTGGCCTACGACGCCAAGGTGGTCACCATCTGGTCCGGGTTCCGCGCCTGGTTGCGGCGGCAGGGCCTGCCGTTCGACTTCGTCCTGTACTCCCACTACGAGCGCCAGGTCGAGGACCTGATCGCCGGGCGGATCCACGCCGCCTGGAACTCCCCGCTCGCATGGGTGCGGGCGCGGCGGCTGGGCGTGGCCCGCGGCGAGCCGGTGCACCCGCTGGTGATGCGGGACACCGACTGCGACCTGCGGTCGGTCGTGGCGGTCCGCGCCGACTCGGGCATCGAACGGGTCGCCGATCTCAAGGGCGCGACCGTGGGCGTCGGAGCCGTCGACTCCCCCCAGGCCACCCTGCTGCCGCTGCGTCACCTGCACGAACTGGGTGCCACGGTCGAGCCGAGACTCTTCCAGGTGGGCGTCGGGCTGCACGGCGATCACGTCGGCGGCGAGCGGGACGCGGCGCGGGCGCTGCTGGCCGGCGAGGTGGCCGCCGCCTGCATGCTCGACGCCAACCACCTGCTCTTCACCCAGGAAGGCACCCTGCCCGCCGGTTCCACCCGGATCCTCACCATGACCGCCCCCTACGACCACTGCAACATGACGATCGCGGCGAGTGCCCCCCGCGACCTGGTCGAGGAGTTCGGCGGGCTGCTGACCGGCATGTCCTACGCCGACCCCGAGGTGCGTCCCCTCCTCGACCTGGAAGGGCTCACGCAGTGGCGGCCGGGCCGCGCCACCGCGTACGCGGCGCTCGAGGCCGCGGTGGACGCGACCGGCTTCTACGACCCGGCCGGCCGGGTCACCGCCACGGCCTACGACCCGTGACCTCGCGGACCGCCGACCTGGCGGGCATCGGATTCGACCAGGGCGCCCAGGTCATCCTGCGCAGGGAACTCGCGCTGCTCCCGCCGGGCGGCCGGCTCGGTGTCATCGGAACCCACGACGCCCTCGTCGCCCACCTCGCCGCCTGGTGCCGGCGGGAAGGCCACGCGCTCACGGTCCCGCCGGACGGGGATCCGGGCGGGCCGGACACGCCGGGCGGGCCGGTGCGTGCCTGGATCGTCCCCGGTCCCGCCACCCGCGGGCGGTGGGCCGGCGCCGAACGGGCCGGCGGCGTGGACCCCTCCCAGGTGGTGTCCCGCCCGGCCGCGCACTGGGGGCTGGCCGCCCGCGGCGCGCTGGTCGAGCCCGGCGGGCCGCCGTCGCCGTTCGACCTCGACCGCAAGGAGGTCGTCTGGGCCGACCTGGCGCCCGCCCTGTACGCGCAGGCCGCGGCGCGGCAGTGGGACCCGGCCACCGCGATCGACTGGGACTGCGCCTTCGAACTGCCCGCCGAGGTCGAGGCGGCCGTCGTCCAGGTGATGACCTACCTGGTGGAGAACGAGCAGGCCGCCCTGGTCGTCCCGGCGCGGCTGCTGGCGCGGGTCCACCCGCACTTCCGCGAGGTGACGCAACTGCTCGCCGTCCAGGCGGCCGACGAGGCCCGGCACATCGAGGTGTTCACCCGCCGCGCCACGCTGCGCGGCGACGAACTGGGCACCTCGTCGGCCGGCGGGCGCGCCTCGCTGACGTCCCTGCTGGCCGAGCCGGACTTCTCACTGGCGTCGTTCCTGCTCTCCGTGCTGGGCGAGGGCACGTTCCTCAACCTGCTGTCGTTCCTCGGCCAGTACGCGCCGGACCCGGTCACCCGCCGGATCGCGGCGCTGGCGCACCAGGACGAGGCCCGTCACGTCGCGTTCGGCGTCGCCCACCTCGCGGAGCAGGCCCGGCGCGATCCCGCCTTCCGTGGCAGGCTCAGAGGAGCGATCGAGCGCCGCCACGACGTGCTGGCGGACACCGCCGGCATCAACGAGCACGTGCTCGACGCCCTGACGCTGCTGGCCGCGGGCTCGTGGTCTCCGCGGGCCGTCGCCGACGGGCACGCGGCCGTCCAGCGGCTGCAGGCCGAGATGTTCGAGGGCCGCCGCAACCGCCTCGTCCACCTGGGCTTCCCGGCCGGAGAGGCGGCCGAGCTCGCTGCCCTGCACACACGCAACTTCATGTGAAACGGAGTCCACGATGCGGCTGACGCAGTACGCGCAGGGCGGCGGGTGCGCCTGCAAGATCCCGCCCGGCGAGCTGGAGGAGGTGCTCGCCGGCCTCGGCGCGCCCGCCCCGCGCGGAGCCGCCGGCGAGCTGCTGGTGGGCCTGGAGACCGGCGACGACGCCGCCGTGGTGCGCATCGAGCACGGCACGGCCGTGGTGGCCACCGCCGACTTCTTCACCCCCGTGGTGGACGACCCCTACGACTGGGGCCGGATCGCCGCGGCCAACGCGCTCTCCGACGTGTACGCGATGGGCGGCCGGCCGCTGATCGGGGTCAACCTGCTCAGCTGGCCCAGGGACGTCCTGCCGTACGAGGTCGCCCGTGAGGTGCTGCGCGGCGGCGCGGCCGTCGCGGCCGAGGCCGGCTGCCACCTGGCGGGCGGGCACAGCGTCAACGACCCCGAACCCAAGTACGGCCTGGCGGTGACCGGGATCGCCGACCCGGAGCGGCTGCTGCGCAACGAGGCCGGGGAGGCGGGCCGGCCCCTCACGCTGACCAAGCCGCTCGGCCTCGGCGTGCTGAACAACCGGCACAAGGTCACGGGAGAGGTGTTCGCGGAGGCCGTGGAGGTCATGACGAGGCTCAACGCCGAAGCCGGCCGGGCGGCGGTCGAGGCGGGCCTGCGCTGCGCCACGGACGTCACCGGATTCGGGCTGCTCGGTCACCTGTACAAGCTGGCGCGGGCGTCCGGGGTGTCGGCGGTGGTGGACGTGGCCGCGGTGCCGTACCTGGCGGGGGCCCGCGAGGCCGTACGCGACGGCTACGTGCCCGGCGGAACCCGCCGCAACCTCGACTGGGTGGCCCCGCACACCGACTTCGGCCGCACGGACGAGGCGACCCGGCTGCTCCTGGCCGACGCGCAGACATCGGGCGGCCTCCTGCTCGCCGGCGAGGTCCCGGGCCACCCGGTGATCGGAGAGCTCGTGCCGAGGGGCGAGAGCGTCCTCATCCTGCGGTGAGTCCGGCGGGCGTGACCCGCGCGGCGACCCCCCGCGGCGACCCCGCGCGCCGGGCCCGCCCCCACATGGGGCCCGGCAGGCGGGTGGCGGTCGCTCAGCCGAGGGTGAGGCAGGCCACCCGGGGCCCCGCCTCGCCCCGCGCGGGCTTCTTGACCTTGGTGCGATCGGCGTGGATGACCAGCGAGCGGGGCATCCGGTCGGAGGCCAGCAGCCACGGGTTGCGCGCGGAGGCGTTGGCCGAGCCGGTGCCGTCGGTGGTGAAGTCGAGCCAGATCTCGTTCTTGGCCGTGGCCTTGCCCGGCTTGTTCTGGTAGTGGGGACCCGAGTCGTCGGGCTTGGCGCCGCACGGCTGGGTATGCAGGTGGGCGCCGTACGTGCGGCCGGGCAGGAACCCCTCGACGACCAGGGACGACCGGGTCCGGCCGGCCTCCATCTCCGACTCGACGAGCAGGCTGGCCCGGGCGCCCTCGGGGGCGAGCTTGCGGTCGTAGGCGATGGCCTGCGTGGCGTCGGGCGCGAAGTCGCCGCTGGCGGAGAGCGCCAGGTTGGGGTTGGCCGACGGGCCGGCCGAGGCGGTGCCGGCCGTGCCGCTCGGCGCCGGGGGCGCACCGGTCTGGGCACAACCGGCCGCGGCCGCTAGCAGGGCGAGCAGGAGCGCGCGCAGGCGCATGAGAACCCCCAGAGTGGTGACAGTGCAGGAGCCGGTACGACAGGCTCGCGAAGGGCCACCACTCTAACGGGTAATCGACTCGTCACACAGCGTGTTCGGCGACGATGCGGTCGATCTCGGCGGCCAGGGTGAAGTCCATGTCCGTCAAGCGTCCTTTGTCGTGCGTGGTGAGGGCGAGGTGGAGCGTCCGCCACCGGATGTCGATGTCGGGATGGTGGTTGAGCTCCTCGGCCCGGACCGCGATCTCGTCCACGATCCTGATGGCCGTGGGGAAGTCGAGCGCGGTGACCGTCCGCCGGATCTCCTCGCCCTCACGGCGCCACTCGGGCACCCCGGCGAGCTTGTCGTCGATGTCCATCGGGTCCATGGGGCTCACGTTACTGCAGCCCCCGGCGCCGCCCGCGGCACGCCGCCCGGGACCGGGCCGCGGACCGGCCGGGGGTGCGCGCCGCGGACCGGCCGGGGGTGCGGGCCGCGGGCCGGCCGGGGGGTGCGGGCCGCGGGCCGGCCGGGGTCAGCCGAGGTGGGCGCGGGTTTCGGCGAAGGCGCGGTCGGTGCCCTCCAGGGCGCGGGCCACGTCCTCCTCCGTGTGGGCGGCCGACAGGAACCAGTTGTGCCACGGGTGCAGGTAGACCCCGTGCCGCAGGCAGGCGTCGCTCCAGTGCAGCGCCGTGGACAGGTCGGCGTCGCCGTCGAAGCTCAGCCACGGGATCGTCACCGGCCCGGTCTGGTTGACCGTGAACCCGTGCGCCTTGGCCTGCGCGTACAGCCCCTCGCGCAGTTGCGTGCCGGCGCGCTCCATGGCGGCGATGCCGTCGGTGTCGCGCAGCGTCTCGATGGTGGCCTTGGCCGCCGCCATGGCCACGGCCGAGAACCAGAACGAGCCGGTCGAGTAGAGCGACTGGGCCGCGCCGCGCAGCGCGTCGACGCCGGTGACGGCGGCGATGGCGTAGCCGTTGGCCATGGCCTTGGACCAGGCCGTGAGGTCGGGCCGCACCCCGTACGGCTCCCACGACCCGCGCAGGTCGATGCGGAAGCCGGCCCGCACGTCGTCGATGACCAGCGCGGCGCCGATCCGGTCGGCGAGCGCCCGCGCCCCCCGCGCGAAGGCCGGCTCCACGAGCTCCTGGTCCTCGAACGAGTCGTGCTTGAACGGGGTCACGATGATCGCCGCCACGTCGCCCTCCGCGGTCGCGGCGGCCGCCTCCAGCGACTCCAGCGAGTTGTAGGTGAACTCCACCAGGTCGGCCCGCTCGTTCGGGGTGGTGCCGGCGGTCGACGGCGTGCACCACGGGTCGGCCCCGTGATAGGCGCCGTGCGCCATCAGCACCTTGGCGCGGCCCGTCGCGGCCCTGGCCACCATGAGCGCCTGGGTGGTGGCGTCGGTGCCGTTCTTGGAGAACATCGCCCAGTCCGCGCTGGGGACGGTGTCCACGAGCAGCTCGGCCAGCTCGACCATGACGGGGCCGGGCCCGTTGAGGCAGTCGCCGAGGGCGAGCTGCCGGGCGGCCGCCTCCTCGACCTTCGGGTGCCGGTGCCCGAGCACGACGGGCCCCCAGCTGCACATGAGGTCGATGTACTCGCGCCCGTCGGCGTCCCACTGCCGGCAGCCCTCGCCGCGCAGGAAGAACTGGGGGTAGCCGGGGGCGAAGATGGCGGCGTTGAGGTGCCCGTACATGCCGCCGGGCACCACCTTGAGCGCGCGCTCGCGCAGCTCGGCGTCGGTCATGGGTCGGCCTTTCAGGAGTCGGTGAGCAGGGCGAGCGTGGACGGCAGGTCGGTGATGCCGGCGTCGGAGCCGAGACCGGTGGCCACGCGGGCGGCGGCGGCCGTGCCCCAGCGGGCGGCGGCCGGGACGTCCCTGCCGTGCAGCAGGCCGGTGAGGAAGCCCGCGCAGTAGGCGTCGCCGCAGCCGGTGGTGTCGGCGACCTCGACCTTCAGGGCGGGCACGTGCTCCACCCCGGCCTCGGTGGCGACCACGCTGCCCTCGGCGCCGAGCGTGACCACGACCCCGCGCGGCCCCTCGGCGAGCAGGGCGAGTGCGGCGGCCCGGACGTCGTCCTCGCCGGTCATGAGCCGCGCCTGCGACTCGTTGGGCAGCACGTGATCGACGTGCGGCAGGAAGGCGCGGGCCATGCCCAGCAGGTCGGGGAGCTCGGACAGCACGTCCATGGTGACGACGACGCCGTCCGCCCGCAGCTCGTCGAGCAGGCCGAAGAAGGCCGGCTCGGCCAGCCCGAACGTGACGTCCACGCCGCCGAGGTGCACCGCCCGCGCGGCGCGCAGCGTCTCGACGTGGAGGTCGGCGAGCGTCACGCCGAGGTTGGCCCCCGGCACGTGGAAGCTGGGCCGCCCGCCGTCGGGGCGGATCGGCAGGATGGAGGCGGCGGTCTGCTCGCCCGGCCGGCGCGCCAGGCGGGAGACGTCCACGCCCCGTTTGGCCAGCACGGCCACGAGGAAGTCGCCGAGCTCGTCGTCGCCGACCGCCCCCATGGTGACGACGTCGTTGCCCAGCTTGACCAGGTCCACCGCCGTCCCGGCCGCGGCGCCCGCGGCGGTCAGGCGGATCTGGTCGACCAGCACGGTGTCCTGGCCCGGAGGGATGTGCTCGACGGGCCTGGCGAGGATGTCGACGATGTGGACGCCGACGGTGGCGACGGTCATGGTCTAAATAGACAGACGTCCGAATAAAAAGTCAATATGCTGGGAGGAGCACCACGGAGGGAGCGCCATGCCCAAGATCGTCGACCATGACGAGCGCCGCCGCGAGCTGCTGTCGGCGGCCCACCGGGTGATCGTCAGAGACGGCATCGACGCCGCCACCACCCGCGCCATCGCCAAGGAGGCGGGCTACTCCAACGGCGTGCTCGCCCACTACTTCGCCGACAAGGACGAGATCCTGCTGTCGGCGCTGCGCCAGTCCCACCGGCGCATCCGCGAGCGGCTGGCCCGCAAGGTCGAGGGCGCCGGCGGGCTGGCCGCCCTGCGCGAACTGCTGCTGGACAACCTGCCGCTCGACGCCGAGCGCACCCAGGAGACGCGCCTGGAGGTGAGCTTCTGGAGCCGCAGCCTGGCCTCCGAACGGCTGGCCGAGGTGCAGCGCACCGAGGCCGATGAGCTGCGCGCCGTCGTGCGCGGGCTGCTGGCCGAGGCGCGCGCGGCGGGCGAGCTGCGCGGCGACGACAGCCTGGACGACGTGACCGAGCACCTGCTCGCCCTGGTCGACGGGCTCAGCCTGCACCTGCTGCTCTACCCGGGCCGGCTCCGGCGGGTGGACCTGGAGCGCATCATGCTCGCCCAGCTCGACCGCCTCTAGCCCGGCAGCCGGCCGGGCGTTGAAGCATTTCGGACGACCGACTACATTGCCGCTCATGAGCCTCCGCGAGCAGTTGTGCGCCTACGGCAGGCGCGCCGTCGAGCTGGGCCTGGTGATCGGCAGCTCCGGCAACCTGAGCGTGCGCGAGGGCGACCTCGTCGCCGTCACGCCGGCGGGCGCGGCGCTCGACCGGCTCACCCCGGAGATGTGCCCGGTCGTGGACGTCGAGGGCCACCTGGTCGAGGGCGAGCTGCAGCCGTCCTCGGAGACCCCCATGCACCTGGCGGTCTACGCGGCGACCGGCGCGGGGGCGGTGGTGCACACGCACGCGGTGTTCGGCACGGTGGTGGCGACCACGATGACCGAGCTGCCGCCCGTCCACTACAACGCGCTGCTGCTCGGCGGGGCGGTCCGGGTGGCCCCGTACGCGACGTACGGCACGCCCGAGCTCGCGGCGAACGTCCGGCAGGCGATGGAGGGCCGCAAGGCCGCGCTGATGGCCAACCACGGCGGGGTGACCGTCGGCGCCACGCTGGAGGAGGCGTTCGAGGCCACCCGCCTGCTGGAGTGGCTGTGCGAGGTCTACGTGCGGGGGCTCGGCGTGGGCACGCCCACCGTCCTCACCGGCGAGCAGCTCGACGCGGTGGTCGAGCGGGCGCTCAACCCGCCCGTGTTCCCCCGCCGGCCCCCGTCCTGACCCGCTACGCGCCCGTGACCGCCTGCTCGGCCAGGCCGAGCGGGAGGCCGCCGGAGCCGGCGATCAGGTCGTGGAACGACTTCAGCGACCCGCCGTACGACTCCCTGATCCGGTCGATCTCGATGGCCCCCGTCAGATAGGACGGGGCCTGGGTGGGCCAGGCGCAGTAGCGGTTCACCTCGCCCTTGGCCGTGCCCGGCGTCAGCGACGCCTTGGTGGCCATGAACCGCTCGGCCTCCTCGATCGGCAGGTCGTCGCAGTGCAGCGCCGTGTCCACGACCATCCGGGCGGCCCGGAAGATCCGGCAGTCGAGGTGGGCCAGCTCGGTGGCCGGGGTGTCGAAGTAGCCCTGCTCGTGCAGCATCTTCTCGACGTAGAGGGCCCAGCCCTCGGTGAAGTACGGCGTGCGGAACACCTTGCGCACGGTCCGCGGGTTGCCCGCCATGTGCGACAGGTGCCAGTGGTGGCCGGGGTAGGCCTCGTGCACGGCGATCGACGGCATCTGGGCGCGGGAGTTGGTCCGCAGGCGCTGGCGCACCTGCTCCTCGGTGAAGCCGTCCGGCGTGTACGGCACGAAGAAGACGCCGGTGCGCGAGCTGGTCAGCGGCGGCGGCGCCAGGTAGTGGGCCACGGCCAGGATCGGCCTGACGTACTCCGCCGACGGCAGCACCAGGCACTCGTCACCCTCGGGGAAGGTGACCAGGTCGCGGTCGCGGACGAAGTCACGGGCGCGCAGCGTCTCGGCCTCGTACTCCTCGCGCATCGCCGCCAGCGTCGGCGGATGGTCGTCCATCAGCGACTCCATCGCCGCCCGCCAGTCGCGGCCGCCGTTGACGCGCACGGCGACCTCGCTCATGCGCTCGTCCAGCGCGGCCCAGGCGGCCTTGCCCTTCTCGTGCAGCTCGGCGGCGCCGTAGCCGAGCAGCTCGCGCTCGCGCAGCAGGGTGGAGTAGAGGCCCTCCCCCATCCGCCAGGTGCCGCCGCACCGGAAGCCCTCCAGGAACGTGACCAGCTCGTCGAAGGCGCGGCCGGCGGGCTCGGCCGCCGCGGCCAGCTTGGCGCGCAGGCCCTCGTCACGCACCATCGACGGCACCGTCACGGTGAGGAACTGCCGGCCGGTGCGGGCCTGGCCGAGCCCGCGCTCGACGAGCAGCGGCGCGGCGAGGTCAGGGTCGAGGTTGGCGCGGCAGGCGGCGAGCACGCCGGGCACCTCGGCCAGCCGGGAGATCGCGGCGTCCACCAGCTCCGGCTCCGGCTTGAGCCGCTGCTGGAACGGCGTGAACATGGCCGCGAAGATCGGTGAGAGGTAGGCGGCCGGGTCGCGGCGCCATTCGGGCCAGGACGCGAGCGCCAGCCAGCCCCGCAGCTGTGCCAGCACGAGGTCCCTGTCGATCGCGTCGTCCGGCGTGGGGGTCTCCAGCCGGGAGAGCCGCTCGAGCCAGCGCTCCTGCTCACCGGTCCTGGCGGCGAAGGCGGTGGCGGAGAAGTCGCCGAGCGTGCGGTCGTAGCCGTCCGCTCCGAGCAGGCTGGCAGTAACGGGGTGTCCGGAAAAGTACCAGGTGAGAAACTCGTCCACCGCCGCACCCTATCCTGAGGGCATGCCCCTCCAGATCACCGGCGCGCTCGGCGACCCCGATCTCCTCAGCCTGCCCTGGGACGTCCCGTTGGCCGACTGGCCGCAACACCACCTGGTGGACCTGCCCCGCGGCATCTCCCGGCACGTGGTGCGGTTCGCCCGGCTCTCCGGCAAGGTGTACGCGATCAAGGAGATCAGCGAGCGGTACGCCAGACGCGAGTACCAGCTCCTGTGGGACCTGGCCAGGCTGGACGCGCCGGCCGTGGAGCCGGTCGCCTACGTCACCGGCCGGGAGGAGGGGCTCGACGCGGCGCTGATCACCCGGCACCTGCAGTTCTCGCTCCCCTACCGGGCCGTCATGTCCGGCACGCTGCGGCCCGACACGCTGACCCGCCTGCTGGACGCCCTGGCCGTGCTCCTCGTCCGGCTGCACCTGAACGGCTTCTACTGGGGTGACTGCTCGCTGTCCAACACGCTGTTCCGCAGGGACGCCGGGGCGTTCGCCGCGTACCTGGTGGACGCGGAGACCGGCGAGATGCACCCCATGATCAGCGAGGGGCAGCGGCTGGGCGACATCGACAACGCCCACACCAACATCTTCGGCGAGATGCTGGACCTGGAGGCCGGTGGGCTGCTGCACCCCTCGATCGACCCGATGGAGACCGCCGAGGACATCGTCACCCGCTACCACCGGCTGTGGGGCGAGATCACCCAGGACGAGATCATCGAGGAGGTCGACTGGCACCGGGTGGAGCAGCGGATCAGGCGGCTCAACCTGCTGGGCTTCGACGTGGCCGAGATGATGGTGCGGCGCAAGGTCGGCACCGGGCGGCTCATCGTCCGGCCCAAGGTGGTCGACGCCGGGCACCACCAGCGACGGCTGCTCCGCCTGACCGGGCTGGACGTCGAGGAGAACCAGGCGCGGCGGCTGCTCAACGACCTCGACGGGTTCCGGGTGGCCAAGGGGCTGCGGCACGAGGACGAGGCGATCGTGGCGCACCGGTGGCTGGCCGAGGTGTTCCAGCCGACGGTGGCGGCGCTGCCCGCAGAGCTGCGCGGCAAGCTGGAGCCCGCCCAGCTCTTCCACGAGGTGCTGGACCACCGGTGGTACCTGTCGGAGGCGGCGGGCGGCGACGTGGGGCTGCCGGCGGCCGTGAAGTCGTACATCGAGAACGTGCTGGTCTACAAGCCCGACGAGAAGGCGGTGCTCCCCGACGAGCCGGGCTGACCCGCTCCGGGCGGGGCAGCCGGGCGCGGGGACGGCGTCTCACGGGGACGGCCTCTCACGGGGACGGCCTCTCACGGGGACGGCCTCTCACGGGGACGGCCTCTCAGGGGGACGGCGTCTCAGGTGTCTCCGCGGGGCGACGGGTCCCGGGACGGGGTGTCACGGTCGTGGACGCGCGTGAGGGCGCCCCCGGTGCGGGGACGCCCTCACGGAGGACCGCTGCTGCGAGGAGCCGATCAGCGGCGGACCAGCTTGCGGAGGCGGTCGCGGCCCACGACGGCGCCGCCGCCGATCGCGACCAGGGCGACGGCCGCGACCACGCCGGCCGTGCCGCCGCCGGTGCCCTCGGCCACCGGCTGGGCGGCCGCGGAGGTGGTGACCTGCGCGGCGGGGGCGACCCGGAGGGTCTTGCCGGCGGTGCCGGCGGCCTCGGCGGGCTTGGCGGGCTCGGTGGCCTTCTTCTCGTCCGCCTGGGCGTTCTCCGACACGGTCTGCGTGGCGGGCGCCTTCTTCTTGGCCAGGACCTGCGGCGGCTTGGCCGGGTTGTTGTCCACGCGGGCGTAGGCGCGGGTCGCGAACGGCACCGGGTGGTTCTTCTTGCCCGGGCCCTTGCCCCACTTGGTGATGACGTACTCGATCTTGATGTGCCCCATGCCGCCGTTGCCGTTGACGTGCAGCGTGCTGGCGTTGAAGGTGCCGCCGGTCAGCTCGGCGAACGTCTTGCCGTCGAGGTCGAGCATGATGCCCCGGTTGGAGGGCTCGCCGGGGCCGCGGTCGCCGACGAAGAAGGGCATCTTCTTGCCCTTGTAGACGACGTACCCCTCGGTCAGCAGCGGCCAGCTCGGGCTGGCGGCCATCCCCTTCTGCATGGGCTTGCCGCTGGCCGGCAGGCCGGTGTCACCGGCGCGGCCGGAGGCGTCGTCCCAGAAGTAGGAGGCGGTGGTGGAACCCTTGAGCAGAACCTGCTGGTCCTCGGGAACGTCTGCGTGGGCGGCGGTGCCGCCGATCGTCAGCGCGCCGGCCACGGAGGCGGCCGTCAGGGCGAGGGAACGCATGCCGAAACGGGGAGACATGGGGCGGTAGATCCTTTGACTGGGCAACAGGGGAGTCGCGCTCGCACAGCAGGGCGTAGCCGGGCAGAGGCCGAACGGTCGCTACGCGCGGGAGCGCGGAAAAGGTCTGTGGTGGGGGCCGCTCAGCAGGCGGCGGATGACGCTACGCAGTGGGGGGATACGCGGTAGTGCATCAGGGAAGGTGTCCTCTCCATCTCGCCTACCGGGTTAGCTGACGGGTTCGGGCGTGGAGATGCCCTACCGACACGGCTGGTCGGATTCACCCCAGGAGATGGGTCCCCGGTTCCCGCTGGCGCGGGATTCGGCGCCGGTCAGCCGCCTCTTCCTGGTGAAGGGCTAGGTCGCTGGCCGGTAACGCGCTCGACTCTAGCGCGCAAATCGGACAAGGGCAAAGGAAACCCCATGAATCGGGCGAAGATCTACCTATGACGGCAAAGAAAAAAGGGGCACGGCATGCCGTGCCCCTGGGTGTGGTGCTGCCTCATCCACCGCTCTTGCGCCGGAAGGAGCGCTTGCTCGCGGCGGGACCGTGCGCCCCGTGGATCTTCGACGCGTCGGCGCCCCTGCCACCCGCGCCCGCGCCGGCCTGCTGGCCGCGCTTGCGCTCCAGCGCCTCGCGGAACTTGCGCTTCATCTCGTCCTCGGGAGTTTCGCTGACTTCCGGCTCCGGTGTTTCGGCCATGAGGACCTCCTGGGGTTGGGGACATCCACAGCTTCGCATGGTCCCGCGCGTGACGCGAAACCGGCCTTCCCGGCGGTTTCCTCGTGTCGGCCGCGGGTTGCGCCCGACGCGTGGAGATCGGCGGGTCAGCGGCCCTCCGGTTCGGAGAGAAGCCGCCGGGTGGCGGCGAACGTCTGGCCGGTGACGTCCTCCTCGGCCCGCCGGGCCGCCTCCATGATCGCCTCGGCCAGTTCCTCGGAGCCGAGCCGCATGGCGCGCGGGGCGATGCGCAGGGCGGCGAGCCCGCCGCTGGCCAGCACCTCCACCTCCACCAGACCGTCCGCCGCCGCACCGTGCCCCCGCGCCGCCTCAAGACTGCGGCCGACCTCCTCCAACAGCTCCGTCTGCTCGGCGAGCTGGGCGAGCATGCGGTCGATCTCCGGGTCGCCGCTGCGCGGTGTGGTCATGACTGCTCCCTTCCGTGTGTCCGGCGTCCCCGCCGATGTGGCCGCCGATGTGGCCGTCCCGCCGTCCCGCCGTCGTGTCCCGGGGGTCCACGCCGCCGTGTGTCCGGCGCTTCCGTGTCGTCCTGTGTGCGAGAGGTCCGCGCCGCCCGTGTGCCCGGCGCGTTCCCGCCCGTGCGTGTTCCATGCGTCCCCGCCGCCCTCGCGCCGTCCGGGCGCCGGCCTAGCGGCGCAGCAGGAACGCGCGGGGGCCGTGGGCGAGGGCGGAGCGCAGGGTGCCCTCGTCGCTCATCTCCCCGCTTGCGACCAGCGCGTACAGGACGGAGGCGGACGTGGTGCGGCGGAAGAAGGTGCCCATCGGGCCGGTGCCGAGCATGGTCTCGGTGAACCTCGTGGCCGGCATGACCTTGCGCACGTCCCGCAGGCCCTTGATGCCGCCGTTGTAGGCCATCTCGGCGACGAAGTGCTTGCCCGCGTACGCCCAGAGGTTGCCCATGTCCTGGCCCGAGGCGGCCGAGCTGGCTGCGTGCACCGCCGTCTTCCCGACGGCCCACACGACCGAGTCCGCCAGCGCGTCGAGCCCCTCGCGCACCACGTACGTGCCGACGTCGAACCTGCCGATCCGCCGGGTGAGAACCGCCTGCGTCACCTTCTGGAAGATCGTCTTTTCCAGCCTGGCCCGGGCCACCAGCCACTTGAACACCGCCTCGGCGGCGACCCTGGCCGCCGGGTAGAGGTAGCCGAACAGCAGGGTGAACGCCATCGCGGCGAGCTGCGTTCCGATGATCTTGAGCTGCTCGCGGTGCTCGTCGACGATGTCCGCGTACTCCTCGCAGCCCTCGGCCAGCTCGGTCAGCGCGGCGCGCATGTTGGCGTAGCGGGGGCCGAGCTCGGCCGCCCACAGGGCGGCGAAGCGCTCCACGTTGCGGCTGTCGTTCTTCCGCAGCGCCGCCTCGATCGCCTCCCGGACGCCGCGGGCGATCTCGTCGATGTCGCCGGCGAGCGCGCGCAGGTCCCGGGCGCGGGCGCGCAGGTTGGACACGTCGGCCTCGGGCACGTGCACGCCCGCGAACCAGGCGAGTGCCTGGAAGGGATCGAGCATCACGCTCCTATCTGATGCGGTGGCGCCGGGGGGATCGGCGGCTCGGGGACGTCGGGGATCGCCGGCAGGGACGCGATGATCTTCTGTTCGAGGAGATCCCAGAGCGTCTCGAAGTCCCGGGCCGTGGTCGCGGCGGTGAAGCTCGCGTCGGCGACCCGTGTCAGGGACGCGGTCAGCTCGTCGTAGCCGCGGACGTACCACGCGGCGAACGCGCGGCCGTCCTCGTCGTCGCCCACGAGGGACGACGTGCCGCCCAGGGGGCCCGCGAGGCGGTGCGCCCGGACGACGTCGTCGCCCGCCCTGTCGAACAGCCGCGCCAGCTCCCTGACGGCCGTCCAGTCGATGGCCACCTGCCCGGACCCGCCCGGACCCGGCCCCGGGACGCTGGGGACGGGGGCGTCCGGTGCGGGGGCGGCCGGGCCGGAGGGTGAGGGGCTCGGCATGCCGGGCGGGTCCGGCGGGTCCGAGGGTGCCGGGGTCTGCGGCGGGGTGGTCGGGAGCGGACCCGAAGGCGAGGGGCTCGGCGAGCCCGGCGGGGTGGGGCCGGGGGTGCCCGGCGGGGTGGGGCCGGGGGTCGGCGGGGTGGGGCTCGGGGTCGGGGTTCCCGGGCTCGTCGGGGTACCCGGAGAGGTGGGGGTCGGGGTGGGGGTGCCCGAAGGGGGCAGGGTGGGGCCGTCCGACGGCGTGGGGCCCGACGTGGGGGTGGGGCCGTCCGACGGCGTGGGGCCCGGTGTGCTCGTCGGGGCCGGCGTCCCGGGCTCACCCATCAGGCTCTCCCCTCTTCGAAGTAACAAAGCGCATGATCGAGGACGGCAAGACACTAACGATGACAAATTACGCCGGTGTAACCATGGGTCATGGCGCGTTAACTTACGTTCATCCACCCCGGCAGGCCGCGGAACTCCTGGTCGAGCCGGGCGAGGAGATCCCCGTCCTGGCCACCCAGGCGGGCCAGGTCCTCGACGCGGCGGCACAGGGCGGCCGCGCCCGTGGCCCCGACGGTGGAGCAGCTTCCCGCGAGCCGGTGCGCGAGCCCCGCCGCCCGGTCCAGCTCGCCCTCCTCCACGGCCCGCCGCAGCTCGTCCAGCGTCCGGCCCGCCGTCGCGCGGAACGCGGCGGCGATCGCCCTGACGTCCTCCGGTGACAGGCCCTCCAGCTCCGGCGGCAGGCCGGGCGCCGCGATCCAGTCGGGCACCCGGGCGAGGACGTGCTGCCAGTTCACCGGCTTGGTGAGATGGTCGTCCATGCCCGCGTCCAGGCAGCGCACCCGGTCGGCCGGCAGGGCGGCCGCGGTCATGGCGATGATCGGCACGCGCCGCGCCTCGTGGAGCCTGATCTCCTCGGTCGCCGCCAGCCCGTCGAGGACCGGGAGCTGGCAGTCCATGAAGACCAGGTCGTACGCGCCGGACAGCGCGGCGGTCACCGCCTGCCTGCCGTCGTCCACGGTCTCGACGTGGTGACCTGCCTTGCGCAGGACGATCGTGGCGACGTCCCGGCTCACCTCGTCGTCCTCGGCCAGCAGGATCCTCGCCCGGACCGGGGACTCCACGACCGCAGCGCCGAGGTGCAGGTCCGGGGCGTGCAGGTCAGACAGGTCCGGGGTGTGCCGGTCAGGCAGGTCCGCGCCGCACGCGGGGATGCCGGGTGATGGCGCGGTGGGGCGGGCTCGCGGCGGAGGCGGCGTGCCGGCGGGAGGTGCGGCGCCGAGGGCGTTCTCCACGGCGGCGAGCAGGCGGCGGCGGCTCAGCGGCCGGGTGATCGGCTGCACCACCCGGTCGGCCGAGGCGATCGGCCAGGCGACGCCCGGCCGGCCGGGCGTGACGAGGACGACCACGCTGGTGTCGCACGGCGGCGGGTCGGCCAGGATCGCCGCGCCCACCTCGAGGTCGGCCACGGCCAGGTCGAAGGGCCGCCCCTCCGCGGCGGCGGCCCGCAATGCCTCCAGCGCCGACCGCGCGTCCGCCGCCACCTCGACGTCCAGCCCGGCGTCCCGGAGGATCCGCGCGGCCAGCCCGGCGTCCGCACGCTCGTCGCCCCACGGCCCGTGGGAGGACGTCCCGGCGTCCGCACGCCCGCCGCCCCACGGCCCGTGGGAGGACGTCCCGGCGTCCTCGCCGGTGTCGGTCACGAGGGCGCGGCGGCCGCGCAGCGCCGGTGAGGCGGGGGGCGACCAGGTGACCACGTCCACCGGCAGCCGCACCCAGAACCTGCTGCCCACCCCCTCGACGCTGTCGAGCCCGATCCGGCCGCCCATGAGCTCGGTGAGCTGCCTGCTGATGGCCAGCCCGAGCCCGCTGCCGCCGGTCCTGCGGGTGATCGGCGAGTCCACCTGCCGGAAGATGGCGAAGACCCGTTCGCGGTCCTCCGGCGCGACCCCGACGCCGGTGTCGGTGACCGTGAAACGCAGGGTCACCCGCTCGTCGCCGGCGACCCCGTCCTCCAGCTCGACCTCCAGCCCGACGCCGCCCTGGTCGGTGAACTTCAGGGCGTTGCCCACCACGTTGGTGAGCACCTGCCCGAGGCGTACCGGATCTCCGACGACCCGCTGCGGGACGCTGTCGCCGAGGCGGAGCGTGAGCCACAGGCCCTGCCGGTAGGCGTGCGGGGCGAACGGCGCCACGACCTCGTCGCACAGCCGCGGCAGGTCGAACGGGACCGCCTCGACCTCCAGGTGACCGGCCTCGATCTTCGACAGGTCGAGGAAGTCGTCGAGCAGGCGCAGCAGGCTCTGCGCCGACTCCCGGGCCGTGCCGGCGTAGTGGCGCTGCTCGTCGTCCAGCGGCGTGTCCAGGAGCAGGGTGTTCATGCCCAGCACGCCGTTGATCGGGGTGCGGATCTCGTGGCTGATCTTGGCGAGGAACTCGGTCTTGGCCTCCGACGCCTTGACCGCCTCGTCCCGGGCGGAGGCGAGCGCGGCGGCGTACCCGGCGAGCTCCTGCTGGGCCCGGCGGCGCCCGCGCGTGGTGTGCAGCTGCACCCCGAGCCCGATGAGGATGAGCAGGGCGAGGACGGCGGCGATGGCGAGCACCCGCACCCGGAGCTGGTCGGCGGAGGCCAGCGCGGTGGCGGCGGGCACCTCGGCGGTGACCGTCCAGCCGATGTCGGGGATCGGCTCCGAGGCCGACAGCACGGTGCCGTCGGCGCCCTGGTGGGTGGTGAACCAGGTACGGCCGGCCAGCGCGGCGTCCACCCGCGGGTCCTCGCGCAGCGAGGTGAGCGCGTACAGCTTCCTGCCGGGGTCGGCCACCAGCACGCCCGACTGGTCGGTGATGAGCAGCCTGATCCCCTGCGCCTCGGCGGCCTGCGAGGCGAGGTCCTGGATGGCGTCGAGGCTGTAGACGACGGCGACGACGCCGAGCAGGCTCTTGCCGTCGGCGCTGGAGACGGGCGCAGCGGCGGCGATGGCCCGGGACACGCCGGGCATCGGCGGGGTGTAGGCCTGGGAGATGTAGGGCCGGCGCTGGTTGTGCACCGTGAGGTACCAGTCGGTGTTGCGCACGTCCTGCGGCAGCACGCTCTGCGGCCGGGCGCCGACCATGTCGCCGCGCGGCCCGATGACGATCACGCCGCTGACGCCGCCGCGCATGCGGGCCAGCTCGCCGTGGAAGCGTTCCATCGTCGCGGCGGGCGCGGGCTTCCCCGAGGTGACCGCCTGGAGCACGTCGGGACGCTGGGCGTAGGCGCTGACGAGCTGCTTGAGCGAGCTCATCTGCTGCTCGACCACGACGCGGCTGACCGAGGCGGTAGTCCTGACCCGGTCGCCCACCTCGTCGTGCACCGCGCCCTGCGACAGCTCGATGCTGGACGAGGTGAGCAGCGCCAGCGGGAGCAGGCCGAGCAGGATCCACAGGGCGGTCACGGCCAGCAGCCATCCGCGGTCGCCTCGCACCGGCGCGCACCTCCCCCCTGCGGCCTCGTCGGCCTGCGTGCGGGTACACAGTAGGAGGGTTTGGCCGCCGGTGGAGCACCGCACTGAGCAAAACGAGCAGAATGCGATTTGCTGTAACAAAGCGCGCCTAAGATGCGCGCGTCGGCCGAACCTGACGAGGAGCGTGGCCATGCCCGGGGCGGCGGAGCACACCGTTCTCATCGTGGACGACGACCCGGTCGTCACCACCGCGCTGCACGCCCAGGTGAACCGGGTGCCCGGCTTCAAGGTGGTCGGGATCGCCCACACCGGGCAGGTGGCCCTCGCGGCGGCGCAGCGGTTCGCGCCCCGGCTGGTGCTGCTCGACCTGCACCTGCCCGACCTGCCGGGGCTGGAGGTGGCGCACCGGCTGCGCCGGCCCGACCAGCCGCCGGCGGACGTCATCGTGATCTCCGGTCGCAGGGAGTCGGCGGCGGTCCGCGCCGCCATGCAGCGCGGCGCCCTCTACTACCTGGTCAAGCCGACCAGGGCGGCCGTCCTGGAACAGACGCTGCAGCGCTACGCCGCCACCGTCGAGCAGTTCGGCCCGGACGGGCGGTTCGTGGAGCAACAGGAGATCGACCGCGTCTTCCGCTCGCTGCACCTCGACGCGGCGCCACGCGCCAAGAGCATCGCCGCCGCCACCGAGCGGGCCGTCCTCGACGCGCTGGCGGCCGCCGAGGACGACCTGTCGGCGTACGAGCTGGCCGAGACCGTCGGCATCAGCCGGGCGACCGCCCGCCGCTACCTGGAGCACCTGGCCGAGCGCGGGCAGGTGGAGGCGCGGCTGAGATACGGCCCGACAGGCCGGCCGCAACACCGGTACTGGGTACGGTGAGGCCGGTCCGGGCGCTGCTGGCCGTCCTGGCCTGCGTGGCGCTGACCGCGTGCGGCGGGACGGACGCGGCGGCGTTCCCCGAGGGCTCCACCATGGCGCGCATCCGGGAGCGCGGGGTGCTCACCGTGGGGATCAAGTTCGACTACCCGCTGCTGGGGTACAAGGACCCGGCGTCCGGGCGGATCACCGGGTTCGACGCGGAGATCGCCCGGCTGGTGGCCAGGGACCTGACGGGCAGCGAGCGCAACATCCGCTTCGTGGAGACCATGCCGTCCCACCGGGAGGACTTCCTCCGGCAGGGTGTGGTCGACATCATCGTCGCCACGTACTCGATCACGCCGGCCCGGCAGGCGGTGGTGAGCTTCACCGACCCCTACTACGTGGCGGCGCAGGACCTGCTGGTCAGGGCGGACGAGACCGGCATCGACGACACCGGCGACCTCGACGGGCGGACGGTGTGCACCGCCGTCGGGTCCACCTCGGCCGACCGGCTGCGCGCCCTCGCGCCCGGCGCCGAGCTGGTCGTCGCGGACACCTACAGCGAGTGCGTGCCCGCCCTCGTCGCCGGCCGGATCGACGCCATCAGCACCGACGACACCATCCTGCTCGGGCTGCTCCACCGCAATCCCGAAGGGCTGAAGCTGGTCGGCAGGCCGTTCGGGCGCGAGCCGTACGGGATCGGCGTGCCGAAGGACGACGTGGTCTTCCGCGACCACCTCAACGGGCTCATCGCCCGCTACCTGCGCGACGGCCGGTGGGACCGCGCCTTCCGCGACACGATCGGCACCGCGGGCGCCACGCCCGATCGAGGGCGGCCGACGCCCGCCCCGGCCGGATCCGCGCGCTGATCCCTGAGCAGAACGCGCACAACCCCTCTCCGGAAACACCCGGCTCCTACGGTTACGCCAACCACCGCAACCCAGCCGCCTGCGCGGACGGACGGAAGGAGCGCGAACCGTGCCCGACCAGGAGCTGGTCGTCCTCGACCAGGTCAACAAGCGCTTCGGCGATCACCACGTGCTCAGGAACGTCAACCTGAGCGTCCGGCGGGGCGAGGTCGTGGTCGTCATCGGCCCGTCCGGCGCCGGCAAGTCCACCCTGTGCCGTGCGATCAACCGGCTGGAGACCATCGACTCCGGCACGATCACGGTGGACGGCGTGCCGCTGCCCGCCGAGGGGCGGGCCCTGGCCCGGCTGCGCGCCGAGGTCGGCATGGTGTTCCAGTCGTTCAACCTGTTCTCCCACCGGACGGTCCTGGACAACGTCGTCCTCGGCCAGGTCCACGTGCTGAACAAGCGCAGGGACGCCGCCGAGCGCCGCGCCCGCGAGCTGCTCGACCGGGTCGGCATCGGCGCGCAGGCCGCCAAGTTCCCCGCCCAGCTCTCGGGCGGGCAGCAGCAGCGGGTCGCCATCGCCCGGGCCCTGGCCATGGACCCGAAGGTGATGCTGTTCGACGAGCCCACCTCCGCCCTCGACCCCGAGATGGTCAACGAGGTGCTCGACGTGATGACGTCACTGGCCCGCGACGGCATGACCATGATCGTCGTCACGCACGAGATGGGCTTCGCCCGCCGGGCCGCCGACCGGGTCGTGTTCATGGCCGACGGCGAGATCGTCGAGCAGAACGGCCCGGACGACTTCTTCGGGACGCCGGCCACCGAGCGCGCCCGGTCCTTCCTCGCCAAGATCCTCACGCACTAAGGACAGCAATCATGTTCGGTACATCCCGCTACGCCGTGGTCGCCCTGCTCGCGCTCGCTCTCACCGCCTGTGGAAGCGGCGAGGAGACGTACGCCTCCATCGTGGACAAGGCGAAGAACGCCAAGAAGCTCGTCGTCGGCGTCAAGGCCGACCAGCCCGGACTCGGGCTGCGGACCCCCGACGGGAGCTTCAGCGGCTTCGACATCGAGGTGGCCAGGTACGTGGCCAGGGAACTGGGGGTCAAGGCCGAGGACGTCACCTTCAAGGAGACCGTGTCGGCCAACCGTGAGGCGTTCCTGCAGCAGGGCCAGGTCGACATGGTGGTGGCGACGTACTCCATCAACGACGCCCGCAAGGAGAAGGTGTCGTTCGCCGGGCCGTACTTCGTGGCCGGGCAGGACCTGCTGGTGCGCGCGGACGAGGCGAGCCTCACCGGGCCGGAGGCGCTCAACGGCAAGAAGCTCTGCTCGGTGGCGGGTTCGACGCCGGCGCAGAAGGTCAAGGAGAGCTACGCCAAGGAGGTGCAGCTCCAGGAGGAGCGCACCTACTCGGCCTGCGTCGACCGGGTCCTCGGCGGCCAGCTCGACGCCATCACCACCGACAACGTGATCCTCGCCGGGTACGCCGCCCAGCACGCCGGCAAGCTCAAGGTCGTCGGCAGGACGTTCAGCACGGAGAAGTACGGCATCGGCCTGAAGAAGGACGACAAGCAGGGCCGGGACGCGGTGAACGACGCGCTGGAGAAGATGTTCGCCGACGGGAGCTGGAAGAAGGCGCTGGAGGGCAGCGTCGGCGCCGCCGGCTTCGCCGTGCCGCAGGCCCCGCAGCTGGAGCGGTACTGACCGTGGACGCGCTGCTGACCGAGTGGCCGACGATCACTCTCGCCTTCTGGATGACGGTCAAGCTGGCCGCCGTCAGTGCGATCGGCTCGCTGGTGCTGGGGACGGCGCTGACCGCCATGCGGGTGGCGCCGCTCGCGACCCTGCGCGGCGCCGCCGGCACGTACGTGACCGTGGCCAGGAACACCCCGCTGACGCTGGTGCTGCTGTTCACCGGCCTCGGCGTGGGGGCGAACCTCGGCGTCGAGCTGTCGGCCGACATCGCCACCAACAACTTCTGGCTCGCCACGATCGGGCTGACGGCCTACACCTCGGCGTTCGTCTGCGAGGCGCTGCGCTCGGGCATCAACACGGTGCCGGTCGGCCAGGCCGAGGCCGCCCGGTCGCTCGGGCTGGGGTTCGTCAAGACGCTGGCGCTGATCACGCTGCCGCAGGCGTTCCGGGCGGTGATCGCGCCGCTGGGCAGCATCCTCATCGCGCTGACCAAGAACACCACGATCGCGCTGGTGGTGGGCGTGAGCGAGGCTTCGGTGCGGATGCGGGAGATGATCGAGACCTACGGGGACCAGGTGCTGCAGATCTTCTTCGGGTTCGCGCTCGGGTTCGTGGTGCTGTGCCTGCCGACCGGGCTGCTGTTCGGCTGGCTGTCGCGCCGCCTGGCGGTGGCGCGATGAGCTACGCGAACCTGTACGAGGTGCCCGGGCCGCGCGGCGTCCGCCGCAACCGGGTGCTGGGGGCGGTCATCGCCCTCGCCCTGCTGGGCGTGGCGTACGTGGTCTACGTGCGCTTCGACGACAAGGGCCAGTGGGCGGCCGAGAAGTGGACGCCGCTGCTGCGGGCCGACGTCTGGACCACGTTCATCCTGCCCGGGCTGGCCGGGACGCTGCTGGCGGCGGTCGCCGGGGTGGTGCTGGCCGGGCTGTTCGGGCTGGTGTTCGCCGCGGCCCGGCTGTCGGAGCACCGGTGGGTGCGGGTGCCCGCGGGGGCCGTGGTCGAGTTCTTCCGTGCCGTGCCGCTGCTGTTGCTGATCTTCTTCGCGTTCTTCGGCTCGTACGTGCTCATCGGCGGGAACGTCTCGGCCTTCGCGGCCGTGGTGTTCGGCCTGACCGTCTACAACGGCTCGGTGATCGCCGAGATCATCCGGGCCGGGGTGCTCAGCCTGCCACGCGGGCAGTCGGAGGCCGCGTACGCGGTGGGGATGCGCAAGAGCCAGGTCATGCGGCTGGTGCTGCTGCCGCAGGCGCTGCGGGCCATGCTGCCGGCGGTGGTGTCGCAGTTCGTCGTGCTGCTGAAGGACTCGGCGCTGGGGCTCATCGTGGGGTACGACGAGCTGGTGGACCGTGGACTGAACGGCATAGCGGCCAACTTCTCCAACGTGATCCCGGCGGCCATCCTCATCGCCGCGATCTTCATCGTGATCAACCTTTCGCTGGACCGCCTCGCCCACTGGCTGAACGACCGCCGGTCGGCGGGGGCCCGCTGACCCGGCGGCCCGCGCGGCTCCCGCCCCGGACACGACCTGTCCGGGGCGGGAGCCGTCCTACCAAGCAAGGGCTTGCTGGAGAGCCGTCCTTCGATCTACGGTGAGCCCCGGAGCCGGAGGAGGAGCCGCATGGCCACGTTCCAGGTCGGGGCGGTCAGCGTGACCGAGATCGTCGAGACCGACATGCCGGTGCCCGTCACCCTGGCCTTCCAGGGTCTCAACGGCGAGGCCGACCTGGTCGGCACGCTCCGCGACCGCTACCCGGCCGCCCTCTTCACGGCCGGCGGCGACCCGCTGCTCGTCTTCCGCAGCCACGTCCTGCGCACCCCCTCCAGCGTGATCGTGCTGGACACCTGCTGGGGCAACCACAAGGAACGCCTGCTCGACCCGTACGCGCACCGCCTCGACACCCCCTACCTGGAGCGCCTGGCGGCGACCGGGACCGACCCGGCCGAGGTGGACTACGTCTTCTGCACCCACCTGCACCAGGACCACGTCGGCTGGAACACC
This sequence comes from Nonomuraea indica, assembly GCF_002850745.1. Taxonomy (GTDB): domain Bacteria; phylum Actinomycetota; class Actinomycetes; order Streptosporangiales; family Streptosporangiaceae; genus Nonomuraea; species Nonomuraea indica. Next base: position 71,491 of record NZ_KZ559471.1, on the reverse strand, counting down.
CGCCTGGTGGACGGCGCCTGGGTGCCCACCTTCCCCAACGCCACGTACCTGTTCGTCGCCGCCGAGTACGAGCACTTCAGCACGGTGCCGCCGGGCACGCACGGCCACGACTCGTTCGCCGACAGCGTCCTGCCGATCGTCGCCGCCGGCCGGCACCGCCTCGTCGGGCCCGGCTTCGCGATCGACGACACGGTCCGGATCGAACCGCTGCCCGGCCACACCCCCGGCCACAGCGGCCTGCACGTCACGTCCGGCTCCCAGGAGGCCGTCTTCACCGGCGACCTCTTCCACGTCGCCCACCAGTTCGCCCGGCCCGGCTGGCACATCGTCTCCGAACACGACGCGCGGCAGGCCACCGAGACCCGCCGCGCCCTCCTCGCCCGCTACGCGGACACGCGCGTCCGGGTCGTCCCCGCCCACTTCGCCCTCCCCGCCGGCGGCTACCTGGAGTCCCGGCCCGACGGCTACGGTTACGTCCCCGCCTGACACGTCCCGTACGGCCGTCTGCCGCACCGCGGGATGGAACCTTTCCCCGGCATCCGGATAAGTACGGTCGTGATATCCATTCCACACGAGGAGTCGGCCCTGGCGGACCCGACGCTTCACAGGGCGGCACCTGACGGCCGCGGTCGCACGCGTGGAGCAGAGGCGACTCCCGACCCGCCGTTACCGATGCACGACTCGGCGGTCATCGAAACGTCGCTGCGCGAGCCGGAACGCTTCGCCGAACTGTTCGACCGGCATGCCGCCATGCTGCACCGCTACGTCGTCCGGCGCCTCGGCCCGGACCAGGCGGAGGACGTGGTGGCCGAGACGTTCACCCGGGCGTTCGAGAAGCGGCACAAGTACGCCTTCCACCGCCCGGATGCCCTGCCGTGGCTGTTCGGCATCGCCACGAACATCATCGGCACCCACCGCAGGGCGGAGGTACGCGGATACCGAGCGCTCGCACGAACCGGCGAGGACGCCGTGGCGGTCGCCTTCGATGAGCGGGTGGTCGCCCGGGTCTCCGCCTCGGCGACACGGGAACGGCTCGCGGCCGCGCTCGCCAAGCTGGGCCGGGGGGAGCGCGACGTCCTGCTGCTGATCGCCTGGGGCGACCTCAGCTATGAGGAGACGGCCCAGGCGCTGGACGTGCCCATCGGCACCGTGCGGTCCCGGCTGTCCCGCGCCCGACGCAAGATCGTCCACACGCTGGGCGGCAGCAACCCGAGCGACGTCATCGAGGAGGTCCGATGAACGACCTGGACATGGTCCGCGACCTGCGTTCCCAGGTGCGGCAGAGTGAGGCGAGCGATCTCCACGACGCCCGGCGGCGGCTGCTGGCCGCCATGGCTCCGGAGCGGCGGGCCCGCAGGACCCGCCGTACGGTGCTGCGCGTGGCCGTCGTCAGCCTCTGCGGTGTCACGATCACGACCGGGGTCACGGTCGGGCAGACCTTCCGCACGGACGGCGACGGGCAGGTGACCGCCACCGCCCCGGCGTGGCTGGGCGTGGCGAACGCGGAGACCTTGGCCAGGCGCGCGACGGCGGCGGCGGCGGACCAGCCGGACGTCTATCCGCGAGTCGACCAGTGGGTCTACGTCAAAAGGGACATCTACCGCTCGCCCAAGGTCACGCGCAGGTCGGCCGGGGAAGGTCAGGCACCTTCGCGCCACACCGAGGAGATGTGGATTCGGGGGGACGGCAAGGAGAGGGCGCTCCGGGAGCAGGGCAGCACATCCATCAAGCGACGCCAGGGCGGGGAGAATCCCCGTATCCGGTTCGACCCCGCCTACCTGCGCTCGCTCCCCCTGGAACCTGCCGCCTTGCTGGAACGCCTGAAGAAGGACTCAGCAGCTGCGACCTCTCTGCCCGCGGAGCGGGCGGTGAGCCATCAGATCCTTGTCATCCTCCAGGAGGGCGCTCCGGCCGCCCGCCTGCGTGCCGCGCTCTACACCGTCCTCTCGCAGCTGGACGACGTCGGTGTGGAGAGGGTGCACGACCTGCTCGGAAGAGAGGGCGTAGGGATCTACACGGTCGACGACGAGGGGATGCGTCAGGAAGTCATCATTGATCCGAACACCTACGTCCTGCTCGGCGGGCGCCGCGTCTACGTCGGCGGATCGCCGCCGCCGCCTCCCTACGGCAAGGTCCCCGTGGGTGAGGTGATCCTCTCGGTGGCCCAGGTGACCACCGGCATCGTCGACCGCGCGGGAGACGTCCCGTAGGCGAAGCCCCGGCCGGTGCCTGTCACGAGGGCCGGGCACCGGCCGAAAACCAGGTGAGACAGCCGGGCCGGCACGGAAGGATGGCGCGGTATGCGCCACTGGCCCCTTTTCGACCTCCGCCTGACCACGCCCCGCCTCGAACTGCGCCTGCCCGGCCCCGACGACCTCGACCAGCTCGCGGACCGCGCCCTCGAAGGGGTGCACGACCCCGAGCGGATGCCGTTCTTCGTGCCGTGGACCGACCTGCCGTCCGACGAGCTCGGCGGCGAGGTGGTCCGCTACCAGCTCGGCGTCATGTCGCGGTGGCGTCCCGAGCAGTGGAGCTGCAACTTCGCCGTCGCGCACGAGGGCCGGGTGATCGGCGTCCAGGAGCTGTCCGCCACCGACTACGCGGTCACGCGCGAGGTGTCCAGCGGTTCGTGGCTGGGCCTGAGGCACCAGGGCCGGGGGCTCGGCACCGAGATGCGGGCCGCCGTGCTGCACCTGGCCTTCGCCGGGCTGGACGCGTTGACGGCCGTCTCCGACGCGTTCACCGACAATCCGGCCTCGCTGGCCGTCTCCCGCAAGCTCGGATACCGGCCCGACGGCCTGTCGGTGCAGGCCAGGCGCGGCGAGCGGGCCGTGCAGCAGCGCCTGCGCCTCGACCGCGCGGACTTCGCCTGCCCGGTGCCAGTACGGATCACGGGGCTGGAGCCCTGCCTCCCGCATTTCGGCCTCCGTCCCTGACGAAGCCCGCCGGAATCCCGAGGCCGCGGACCGGCGGGGCCCCGCGCCGGCGGCCGGAGCCGCGCATGCCAGGCTGTGCCGTGCAACGCAGCCGCCCAGATCGGAACAGCACATGAGGTATGTGGACCCCGTCTTCGCCGGACCCACCGATCCCACCGTGGTGCGCGACGGCGACCGCCGGCTGATGTACTACACCAGCCGCCGCGCCAACGTGCCCGGCCTGCCCGGCCACTCGTGGGTGTTCGGCACGCCCATCGGGATGGCCGAGTCGCCCGACGGGGTCACCTGGAGCTACGCCGGCGACGCGGTGATCGACATCCCGGGCGAGGACCTCACCTTCTGGGCCCCCGAGGTCGTCGTGCACGACGGGCTCGGGCACATGTTCCTCACCGTGATCCCCGGCATCCACACCGACTGGGGACACGACGGCGCCATCGTCCACCTGACCAGCACCGACCTGCGGACGTGGGGCGACCCCCGGCCGCTCAGGCTGGCCACCGACCGGGTGATCGACGCCTGCGTGCTCCGCCTGCCCGACGGCACCTGGCGCCTCTGGTACAACGAGGAGACCAGCGGCAAGAACACCTACTACGCCGACAGCCCCGACCTGTTCACCTGGACCGACCACGGCCGGGCGATCGCCGACCAGCCGGGCGAGGGCCCCAACGTCTTCCACTGGCGTGACCGCTACTGGATGATCACCGACGTGTGGCAGGGCCTCGCGGTCTACCACTCCCCCGACGCCCTGACCTGGACCCGTCAGCCCGGCACCATCCTCGCCGCCGACCCCCGCGGCCACCACGCGGACGTCGTGATCGACGGCGGGCGGGCCTTCGTCTACTACTTCACACCCACCGGCGACCGCACCAGCGAAATCCGCCGCGCCGAGCTGGTCCTGGCCGACACCGGAACCCTGACCACCCGCTGAACGCCACTTCGCGTATCCGCGATCACGGTGAATCAGGTGGTGAACCCACACGGCTCGACCAACAAGCGCTGCGCCCCCGTCCACCGTTAGGGCACACTGGAAACATGGGCTGTCGCGGGACCGGCCGAGACCTACACCCGGCGGTGGGAGCCCCGTAGCCCGCCCAGCGGACAACGCGGAAAGCCCGCGGCAAGGCGCAGAACCTCCCGCGGGGGAACCGCGCCTGTTCCGCGAAGACGGCGCCCTGACATCTGACGACAGGATGGGTGGCGGGACTGGCCAGATCCGCCCCCACTCTGCGTGTCCTTATTCGCAGTCCCTCGGCGCGTATGGAATGGAGCCACCTCTAAACGTCTGTCCACGCCTTGACGATGTGGCAGTTGTAGGCGTCACCCGACACCCTCGAGAACGGCGGGCTCGGAGTATCCGACTTTCGCGACACCCAGTTGCCGTAAATCGTGGTCGTGTAGGGGTACGTCGGCGAGTCACACTTCGCCGCCACGCGATATCTCCCGAATCCGGCGAAGCACCAGGCCGCCGCCTTGTTACTCCCGCTGCGGGAGGCATGACAATCATCGACGGCCGCTTGAGCGGGCGAGCTGACCAGACACAGCGTGGTCGCGGCCACAGCGGTCGCCGTCAGGGCTCGTAAAACGTTGGCGCGGTTCATCATCTTTCCCTCTTCGATGACGTGGTCTTACTTCTGGAGGTCGTATCCTCCGCGCGGCATAAGGTTCGATGCGTAGGTGCCGCAAGTTGATCTTAGGCTGCCTCGACAGTAGCTGCCAAGATCGCACCCTCCGCCGTCAGTGGCGGGCGGCCGCGCCGGCGAGCTCCCCTGACGGATCGGTGCGCCGACTCCACCACCACGGCGCGAGCTGCACGAGGCCGAACGCCACCTCGACGACGAAGATCAGCCACAGCAGCCGCGGCCCCGTGGGCCACGGCATACGCCTGCGGTCCGCGCCTCTGCAGGAGCGCCACTTCACGAACTCCGGCAGGTTAGCGCCGCCTGATGGACGATTTCCAGGAACGGCTCGCCCGACTGGCACTCACGCTCATCTCGGACCATTCGTCCTGGGTGGCGGTCACGCCGTACAACTTCACGGCATGGGGCCGGTTGGTGAACAGGTCGATGTCTTCGGAGGGGCGGCTGTGTCCACACCGCGCTGGAGCACGAATTCCGCCGCCACGGCTACACCGTGAACGTGACCAGGCACACCCCGGATCTCGTCCAGATGATCATCACAGACTAGAACGGCCTGGCCTGCAAAGTCGAGCTCAGCGTCTTCTGGCAGGCCCACGCTCCAGTCCACCTGGACCGACCATGGCCAGGCGATCGCCGACCAGCCGGGCGAGGGCCCCAATGTCTTCCACTGGCGCGACCGCTACTGGATGATCACCGACGTGTGGCAGGGCCTCGCGGTCTACCACTCCCCCGACGCCCTGACCTGGACCCGTCAGCCCGGCACCATCCTCGCCGCCGACCCCCGCGGCCACCACGCGGACGTCGTGATCGACGGCGGGCGGGCCTTCGTCTACTACTTCACACCCACCGGCGACCGCACCAGCGAAATCCGCCGCGCCGAACTGGTCCTGGACGCCACCGGAACCCTGACCACCCGCTGACCGTCGCGGGCCGGCCCGAGCCAGGGCGGCCGAACGGCCGGCCGTGGCTCACCGAGATCCCCGCGTTCGGGCCGTGAATAAGGGAATCCCAGGCCGGAGCACCACCGAGTACCATCTCCGAAATTGCCGGGGGTACGTTCGGGCAGCATGCGCACCTCCCATCACCCGCCGTCCAGGCGGTGGACGGCGCAGACCTCCTGCTGGTAGGGCCGATCCTTGATCGCGTCAAGGATCGGCTTCCAGTCCGGGTACCCCGGGTTCACATGCCGTCCTAGAACGACCGCTCCGACTCGGGACGCTCCGGCCTGCTTCAACGCGAAGGCGGCCGACTGCACCCGGGCGCCCGTCGTCCAGGTGTCGTCGAGCAGCAGGACGGCAGCGCCGTCGAGTTCTTCTTGAAGGGCAGTGAATCTATCCGGGTGGAAGGCGCGCGACTCGGAGCCGATCTCGGAGTTCGCGGTGAGTTCCGCCCAGAGGAAGCGAAGCCGGTTACCGACCAGCGCCTTGAGCGGGTGCTCGCCCTCGCGACCTTTCGTACTGGGCACCACGGTCACGTGCGTCCACTGATCGACGTGGGCGGCCCCGCTGACGCACCTGTGGTGGTCCACCAGGAAGACCATGAGGAGAGCGAGGAGATCGGTCTGCCTGTCCCTCGACGGATATGCCGCCTTGTACGCCGCCAGCGCGTGCGCGTGCTGTTGCCCCTTGATCGCGTATGAGATCGGCACCACCGCATCCGCCCCGCCGTTCTTCGCTGCCCGCAGTTGCTGGTCGCAGGGGTAGCAACGCGTCCATGGCGGCTTGGCTGGACCCCGACAGATGCCGCAGACCCCAGGTGTCAACGCGAGAGGATTTCGTAGATACGAAACCTGATCAGCGACGCGTTGCCGCGCCTCGTTCCAAGGGTCAGTTGCTCCAGGCAAAGGCGGGGATCTCCGGAAGCGAGTCGGGGCCTGCATTCAACCGGTTGATCAATCTTTCCACAACGGAGAGCAACTCGCTCAGGCTGGAGACTACATGGACGCCTGGTCTTTCGGCGTATGCCCTGGCCCAATCGTGCTCAAGAAGGTGATCTGGCATCACGACGGGGCGGCCGTGCTCCAGCGCCAGCCGTGCCTGGATTCGCGCGCCACTCTTCCACGGCGCCTCAACCACGACGGTGGCCGCCGCATAGCCACTCATCACGGCGTTCCGCATCGGGAAGGTCTTCTGGCTCGGCGGAGTATCCGGCCAGAACTGGCTGATCACTAGGCCTTCCCGACTGATCTGCTCCTGCAGGCGATGGTTCTCCGCCGGATAGAACTGATTGATCCCGGTGCCGATGACCGCCACGGTCCGGCCGCCTGCCCCCAGCGCCGCCCGGTGGGCGGCGGTGTCGATTCCCTTTGCCAGCCCGCTCACCACGGTCACGCCGTTGACCGCAAGCTCCCGCGCCACAGTGGAGGCGATCCGCAGGCCATTCTCGCTGGCCTGCCGGGTCCCCACAACGGCGATAGCCCGCCGCTCCTCCATCAGCCGGCCTCGAAAGAAGAGGATCGGCGGCATTTGATGGATGCCACGCAGTTGGCTTGGGTAGTCCTCATCGAGGCATGTCCGTACACCGATGCCCAGAGCTTCCCACTCTGCCAGTGCGTGCTCCGCCTTCGTGATCGCCGACTCCACGGGGTCAGTGTCGGCGAACAGGGTCTCCTGAATCCGCATCTCACCGTTGAGAACGGCGACCGCGCTGCCCTGTTCCAGGATCGAGAGCGCGATCTCGGCCCATTTCGCACCGGGACGCTGCAACAGCGCCACGAGCGCGGCACGTTCACGCAGCTCCGAGGACATGCCACCGATGCTACCCATGCGAGACCCCATAGCCCAACGATACCCAGGGAGCACTCAGAATTAGAACAGTTCGAATGGCGGATCTACAGCTCAGGGAGGGCTGGAGGTCAGCGACCGCACCATCGCCCTGGACGCCGAAACCGTCACTGTCTGCGCAACCACCGGCTCCGCCAGCAAGACGACGCGACCGCTGCCCCCACCGACTGTGTCCGAAAGGGATGATGGATGATCAGGCCGGACACACCGCGGACACACGACCACACCACGAGCAGCGCGAAGATCAACAACACCCAGACAGCCGAATATGTCGAGCCGTCAAACAAAGAACCCCCAGCTCAAACGCTTGAGCTGGGGATTTTCGCGGTGCGCCGCCAGGGACTCGAACCCCGGACCCGCTGATTAAGAGTCAGCTGCTCTGACCAACTGAGCTAGCGGCGCCTGCGTGCTGAGAGGAATATACCGGCCCTCGGCATTCTGGTCGAATCGGCGCCGGGCGGGCGGTCCGGGAGGCATGGCTAGAATAAAGTTCGGCACGTAGACGGGAGCACCGATGTTCGACTCGCCCGCCGAGGTGACGGAGCGGCTCGCCGCCGCGGACTACCTTTCCGACGACGCCATCTCCACGTCGGTGTTCCTCGCCGCCGCCCTGGGCAAGCCGCTGCTGGTCGAGGGGCCGGCCGGGGTGGGCAAGACGCAGCTAGCCAAGGCGATGGCCCGCGCGACCGGGTCGCAGCTCATCAGGCTCCAGTGTTACGAGGGGCTGGACGAGGCCAGGGCGCTGTACGAGTGGAACTACAGGAAGCAGCTCCTGCGCATCCAGGCCACCAGCGCCGACGACGACATCTTCACCGAGGAGTTCCTGCTGGAACGGCCGCTGCTCAAGGCCATCCGGGCGGGCGTGCCGACGGTGCTGCTCATCGACGAGACCGACAAGGCCGACGTCGAGGTCGAGGGGCTGCTGCTGGAGCTGCTGTCGGACTTCCAGGTGACGATCCCCGAGCTGGGCACCATCACGGCCACGCGCAGGCCGTACGTGGTGCTCACCTCCAACGCCACCCGCGAGCTGTCGGAGGCGCTCAAGCGGCGCTGCCTCTACCTGCACATCGAGTATCCGACCCCCGAGCGCGAGCGGGACATCGTGCTCAGCCAGGTGCCCACGATCCGCGCCGACCTGGCGGAGCAGCTCGCGCGGACCGTCGCCACGCTGCGGGCGCTGGAGCTGAAGAAGGCTCCGTCGGTGGCCGAGACGGTCGACTGGGCCAACACCCTGCTGGCGCTGGGCCGCGAGGAGCTGGACGAGGCGACGGTGGCGGGCACCCTGGGGGTGGTGCTCAAGCACGCCTCCGACCAGACGCGGGCGGTCAAGGAGCTCGGTCTCCCCACAGCCGGAGGGTGACATGTCGCTCATCGACAGGCATGTCGGGTTCGTCCACGCGTTGCGGCAGGCGGGGCTGCCGGTGTCGCTGGCCGAGGGGCTGGACGCCGCGCGGGCGCTGCGGGTCATCGACCTGGCCGAGCGCGGGTCGCTGCGCGCCGCGTACGCGGCGACGCTGGTCAAGAAGCCGGGGCACCGGGCCGCGTTCGACGTGCTGTTCGACCTGTGGTTCCCGCCCGCGACGACCAGCCGGTACGGCGAGCCGCCCGGCGCCCGCCCCGAACCGGCGGCCCCGGACGGCGGCAGGGAGGGCGACGGCGGGGACGGCGACACGGGCCCTCCCGACCTGGGGACGGCCGGGCGGGACGAGCTGCGCGCTCACCTGGCGCGGCTGCTGATGGGCGGGGCGGAGGCCGACGCGGAGCTGCGCGGCTTCGCCCGGGCCATGGTCGGGCGGTTCGGCCGCCAGGATGCCGGTCCTGGCCGGCAGAACTGGTTCTCCTACAGCGTGCTGCGGGCGTTGTCGCCCGAGACGCTGATGGCCGGCATCCTGCGCGAGGTCCTGGCCGGTCACGAGCGCGGCGGGCTGGCCGAGCGGACGGCCCGGCAGCGGGTGCACGACGGCGTCAGGCGCTTCGAGGAGGCCGTCGCCGCCGACGTGCGCCGCCGGATCGCCGAGGACTCCGGCGTGGAGCGCATCGCCCGCTCGGCGGTGCGCCCGCCGCTGGACCAGCTCGACTTCCTGCGCGCCACCCGGGCCGACCTCGCCCGGCTGCGCCGGGAGGTGCACCCGCTGGCCCGGCGGCTGGCGACCCGGCTGACGATCAGGCAACGGCGCGGGCGGCGCGGCCGGCTCGACTTCCGGCGCACGATGCGGGCCTCGCTGCAGACCGGTGGCGTCCCGCTGACCACGCACTTCAGACCGCCCCGGCCGCACCGGCCCGAGCTGGTGATCCTCTGTGACACCAGCGACTCGGTGTCGTCGTTCGCGCACTTCACGCTGCTGCTCACGTACGCGCTGAGAGAGCAGTTCGCGAAGGTGCGGGCCTTCGGGTTCGTGGACACGGTGGACGAGATCAGCCGCTTCTTCGAGCCGGGCGCGGACGTCGTGGAGGCCATGACGCGGCTCGCCGAGGAGGCGGACATGGTCAGGTTCGGCCGCACGAACTACGGCCACGCCCTGGAGCGGTTCGCCGAGCGCTACGGCGACGCGGTCGGGCCGAAGACCTCGCTGCTGATCCTCGGCGACGCCCGCTCCAACTACCAGCCGCCGGCCCTGGACATCCTGCGGTCGCTGGCCGGCCGCGCCCGGCACGCCTACTGGCTCAACCCGGAGCCGCGGCGGCAGTGGGACACGGGCGACTCCGTCGCGGGCGCGTACGGGACGGTCGTCCCCATGTCCGAGTGCCGCAACGTCGCCCAGCTCACGGCGTTCATCGAGCAGCTCGGCTGATGCCCGGCGGGTGGTTACCGCGCGGTAAGCAGGGTAGTCGTGTCGGTTACAGTGAAGGAATCGTCCACAAATTGGGCGATATGACACTGAGGAGGCAGAGCCCCGTAGCGGGCTCGCTGTTGTGACGGGTGCAACTCCAGATCTGGGCCCGAGCGTGACCAGGACGTGGCTGAGCGCCCCCTGGCCGGTGCTCCAGGTCGATGCCGAGGGGATCATCAGCCAGGCCAACGACGCGGCGCGCTCCCTGCTGACGGGCGCCGCGCCCGGCGTGCCGCTGGACGACGCCGTTCCGCACTGGCTCGCGCGCGCCGCTCCGGGCGCCGTGGCGCGCGGGCGGGTGGGCGAGAGCCTCTTCGAGGCCCATCCCACCGTCGACGGCGCCGGCGTGCTGTGGTGGCTGATGGACGTCACGGAGCGCGAGCGGGTGTCCGAGGCGCTGCGGGACGAGCGGCGGCGCACCGCCTTCCTCGCCGAAGCCTCCAACGAGCTGCTGTCGTCGCTGAACCTCGACCGGTGCATGGAGGTGACCGCCCGGCTGGCCGCCCGGCACCTCGCCGACGCGGCCCTGGTCATCCTGCCCGAGAGCGGGCACCGGTACCCGGTCGCCTACTGCGGCCCCGACGGCCGGGTGGTCCGCGAGAACCTCGCCGTCGACCCCGGCCAGGTGCCCGGCCTGGAGGAGGCGCTGCGGGGGTTCCCGCCGATGCCCTCGCGCTGGATCGATCCCGCCGCCGCCCCCGGCTGGCTGGCCCGCGAGGGGCTCGGCGAGCTGGGCTCCGTGGTGGTGACGGCGCTGCCCGGTCACGGCGTCCCGGCCGGGGCGCTGGTGCTGCTGCGGCGCGCCGTACACGCCGGGTTCTCCGCCGGCGAGGAGGTGTTCACGCGGCTGTTCGCCGCGCGGGCAGGCGCGGCCATCTCGGCGGCCTGCCTGTACGCCGAGCAGGCGTCCATCACCGAGGTGCTGATGCGCGAGCTGCTGCCGCCCCGGACGCGCCGGCTGGACGGCGTGGAGCTGGCGGCCCGCTACCGCCCCTCCGGTGCCACCGCGCTGGTCGGCGGCGACTTCTACGACCTGCATCCCGGCGCCCCCGGCGAGGAGTCGCTGGTGGTGCTGGGCGACGTGTGCGGCAAGGGCCTGGAGGCCGCCGTGCTCACCGGCAAGATCCGTGACACGCTGCACGCGCTCCTGCCCGTGGCCGACGACCACCAGCGCCTGCTGAGCATGCTCAACCAGGTCCTGCTGACCGGCGAACGGAACACGTTCGTCACGCTCGTGCTGGCGTCCGTGCGGCGGGACGGCCCGCGGGTACGGCTGCGGCTGACCAGCGCGGGGCACGCGCCCCCGGTGATCGTCCGGGCCGGCGGCCGGGTCGAGGAGACCCACACCAAGGGCACCCTCATCGGGATGCTGGAAGCCGTCACCAGCGTCACGGACACCGTGACGCTCGACCCGGGCGACACCTGCCTGCTGTTCACCGACGGCATCACCGAGGCGCGGGGCGGCCCGCTGGGCGACGAGCTGTTCGGCGAGCAGCAGCTGCTGGAGGAGCTCGAACAGTGCGCGGGCATGCCGCCCGAGGCGCTGACCGAGCGCGTCCAGATGCTCGCCTCCGAGTGGGCGGGCGGCGGCGACCAGGACGACATGGCCGTCATCGCCATCACCGCCCCCGTCGAACCCCGTCCGGCGAGCGAACGGAGCCCGGCCCGATGACCGCGCCGCACGACGGCCTCCCACGTCCGGCGAGCGAACGGAGCCCGGCCCGGTGACCGCGCCGCACGACGGCCTCGCCGTATGGGCCGACCGGCTGTGGGACGCGGCGGTGGCCGGGGACGAGTACGCGGCCGTGGATGTCGCGCTGGCGGCCCTCGACGCGGGCGTCGACATGGAGACCCTGCTCATGGAGGTGCTCGCCGCGGTCCAGGCCCGGGTCGGCCGCGAGTGGGCGGCCAACCGGATCACGGTGGCGCAGGAGCACACCGCCACGGCCGTCAACGAACGCGTGCTCGCCGCGCTGGCCCACCACCCGATCGCCCGCCGGGCGGCGCGGGCGGGCGAGTCGGGGGCGGGCCGCGGCCGGATCGTGGTGGCCTGCATCGACGGCGAGTGGCACGCCTTCCCCGCGCGCATCCTCACCGAGGTGCTGCGCCTGCGCGGCTGGCGGGTGGACCATCTCGGCGCGCAGGTGCCCACCCCGCACCTGATCGCGCACCTGCACCGCACCGCGCCCGACGCGATGGCGCTGTCGAGCTCCATCGCCACCCGGCTGCCCGGCGCGCACGCCGCGATCACGGCGTGCCAGGCGACCGGCACGCCGGTGCTGGTCGGCGGCGCCGCCTTCGGCCCCGACGGCCGCTACGCCCGCCTGCTCGGCGCCGACGCCTGGGCGCCCGACGCCCGTACGGCCGCCGACCTGCTGGCGGGCGGTCCGCCGCCGCGCCCGGCCCTCGACCGGCAGGCGGTCGACGACCTGCCGCACCTGGACGACCAGGAGTACACCTTCGTCGCGCAGTCGGGCCCCCGGCTGGTCCGGGCCGTCATGGACGGGCTGCAACAGCGCATCCCCGAGATGGCCTCCTACACGGCCCGGCAGCGCCGGCACACCGCCGAGGACGTGGCGCACATCGTCGACTTCCTGGGGACCGCGCTCTACCTGGACGACCCGGAGCTGTTCAGCGGCTTCCTGTCGTGGACGGCCGGCATCCTCACGGCCCGCGGAGTGCCGCCGCGCACCCTGCTGCCCGCGCTCGACCTGCTCGGCGCGCGGCTCACCGACTTCCCCCGCGCCACCGGGATGCTGGCGCACGCCCGTGAGTCGCTGCGGGGCGACGAGCCCGAGTCGGAGGAACCGGCGTGGCGGACCCGCTGACGCTCACCACGACGCCCCGGGGCGGGCACGCCGTGGGCATCGACGTGCGCGGTGACCTCGACCACGCCACCGCGGGCGAGCTGCTGGAGGCGGCGACCGCCGTCCTGGGCACCGCCGCCCTGCGTGACCTGCATCTGGACTGCGCCGGTCTGGGGTTGTGCGACTCCAGCGGGCTGGCGGCCCTCCTGGTGATCCGCCGCCGGGCGGGCGAGGCGGGCGTCAGGCTGCACCTGGACCACCGTGGCGCCGGCCTGGACCGCCTGCTCGACCTCACCGGCACACTGGAGCACCTCACCGGTGACCCGGCCCCGCCGCCCGGCCGGACCCGCGACGCCGAGGGGGTCCGGGGGGCTTAGGAATGTGCCGTGGATCGCGCCGCCACCGGCGCGATGGTGAGATCCACCGGCCGGTCGGGGCCCGTCAGACGCGCTGGAGCTCGCGCGCCGCGGTGCGGGCCAGCACCTCGATCTGCTCGGCGTCGAGGACGACGTCCGGCACCGCCTTGATGCGCCTGGCCGCCACCCGCGGCTTCGCCAGGGTGATCCCCTCGGCGGTGACCGACCCGCCACGCGGCAGCGAACCGCAGTGGACGGCCAGCACGGGCGTGATCGTGACCTCGATCCCGGTCTCGCGGGTCAGCAGCTCGGCGAAGGCCGCGGCGGTGTCGACGAGCGGCTTGACCTCCTTCGAGCCGTACTTCTCGCCGAAGAACAGCCGCCCGCCGTACGCGGCGATGTCGGTGTCGGGGCTCCACGACTCGTTGTCGATGATCCAGACGCCGCCCGGGCCGATGACCAGGTGGTCGATCGACGCCTGCCCGCGGATCGCGCGGCCGTCGAGCACGCGGTAGCCCCGCCGGCCGAGCGAGCGGCGCAGCAGGCGGCCGGTGATGACCTCGCCGCGCCGCCTGCCGCGCCAGACGGCGGTGGCGTTGTACGTCCGCCAGCACCACCACCAGTCGGCGGCGGCCACGAGCGCGCCGGCCGCCAGGGCCCAGAGGACGAGCGGCTGGAGGTCGAACCTGATCGACAGCCCGATGCCGGCGACGACGCCGACGGCCGCCTTGACGGCCCTGGACTTCTGGCGGTTCTTGGTGTCCTCGCGCCAGAACTTCTCGTACCACCACTGGGGGGACGAGCCTGCGAACTTGGCGTCCTGCTGCACGTAGATAGAGCCACCGGGCACGGCAAACTCCCCGAATCAGTGTGAGGTGACCAACCGGGATCTGCCACGCCGAAGATCCCTCGCCGCATCTATTAATACCCCATACGAAGGAAGGGCACCCTAAGGTGACGGAAATAGCACCCACCCGTACAACCGATCATCCGACCAGTCGGTACGCTGGATGCGGTTGACGAGGGGGGAAACAGGCGTGAAGGAAGAGCCGGTGCGCGCGAGGCTGCTGGCCGCGGCGACGCGGTTGTTCGCCGATCGGGGCTTCGAGGGCACGTCCGTGCAGGAGATCGTGCTGGCGGCGGGCGTCACCAAGGGTGCCATGTACCACTACTTCACCTCCAAGGACGACCTGCTGCACGAGATCTACGCCCGCGTGCTGCGCATGCAGACCGATCGGCTGACCCGGATCGCCGACGGCCCCGGCACGCTGGCCGAGCGGCTGCACGCGGCGGCGGCCGACGTGGTCGAGACCACCACGGCCAACCTCGACGACTCCAAGATCTTCTTCCGGTCGATGCACCTGCTGGCTCCCGAGACCCAGAAGAGCGTGCGGGCCGACCGCCGCCGCTACCACGAGCGCTTCCGCGCCCTGGTGGCGGAGGGCCAGCGGGAGGGCGTGTTCAGCGACCGGGTGCCGGCCGAGCTGGTGGTCGACTTCTTCTTCGGCTCGGTGCACCACCTGGGCACGTGGTTCCACGCGGACGGGCCGCTGACCGGCGCCCAGGTGGGCAGGCACTTCGCCGACCTGCTGCTCGCCTCACTCCGGCCCGGGGACGTCCGCGAGTGAGGCCACCGCCGCGCGGTGGTCGCCTGGCGTGCCGAGCGCGATCTCGGCGGCCTTGGCCCGCTTGAGGAACAGGTGCAGGGGGTGCTCCCAGGTCATCCCGATCCCGCCGTGCAGCTGCAGCGCCTCCTCGGCCACCCGGACGGCCACGCCGCTGTTCCACGCCTGGGCGACGGCGACGGCCAGCGCCGACCCGTCGGCGGCGGCGGCCCGGGCGGCCGCCCTGGCCCGGACCACGTCGAGCCACAGGTCGGCCAGCCGGTGCTTGATCGCCTGGAAGGAGCCGATCGGGCGGGCGAACTGGCGGCGTTCGCGGACGTAGGCGAGCGTGGTGTCCAGGCACCACTCGGCGACGCCGAGCTGCTCCGAGGCCATCAGCCCGGCGCCGAACCTCAGCACCCCGGCCAGGTCCACGGCGCCGAGCCGGGCGGCGGGGGCGTCGGCGAACGTCACGGTGGCGACCGGCCGGGTCAGGTCGAACGACGGCGTCGCCTCGATCCGGGCCGCCGCCGGGTCCACGGTGTAGAGCTCCCCACCGGCCGGCACGAGCAGCACGTCGGCCACCTCGGCCCCGGCCACCCCGGACACGACCCCGGACAGCCGCCCCTCCCGGGCGGTGACCGACGAGCCGCGCCCCGGCTGGTACGGCGAGGCGGCCAGCGACACGACGAGCGCGGCCGTCTCCCGGCCCTCGGCGAGCCGCCCGAGCAACTCGCCGGACAGCTCGCCGGACAGTCCAGCGCGTAGCCCGTCGTGCGGCCCGTCGTGCGGCCCGTCGTGCGGCCCGTCGTGCGGCCCGTCGTGCGGCGCGTCGTGCGGCGCGCCCGGGTCGTCGCGCACGTCCAGCAGTGCCCGCGTGGCCAGCACCGCGCTGGTGAGGAACGGCACCGGCGCGACGCCCCGGCCCAGCTCCTCCAGCACGACCGCGGCCTCGCTCGCCGACGCGCCGGCTCCGCCGTACTCCTCGGGGACGAGCAGCCCGGCCACCCCGATCTCGGCCGCCAGCGTCTTCCACAGGGCCGGGTCGTGAGGGCCGGCCTCGGCCCGCTCCAGCACCGCGGCGGGCGGGCAACGGTCGGCGAGCAGGCCGCGCACGGCTGAGCGCAACTCCTCCTCGACCTCCGAGTACAGCAGCGTCATCGAGGCAGGTCCTTCCAGGGCACGTCCTTGTCGGCGCGGGGCTCGGCGGGCAGGCCGAGCACCCGCTCGGCGATGATGTTGCGCAGGATCTCCGACGTGCCGCCCTCGATGGAGTTGCCCTTGGCCCGCAGGTAGCGGTAGCCGGGGCCGCGGCCGTAGAAGTCGACGGTGTCCGAGCGGCGGAAGGTCCAGTCGTCGTAGCCGAGGTCGCGGCGCAGCTCGACGTCGAGGCCGGACAGCGCCTGGTTGAGCCTGGCGAACGACAGCTTCATGCCCGAGCCCTCGGGTCCGGGCTGGCCCGCGGCGAGCTGCTCGCGCAGCCGCGCGCCGGACAGGCGGGTCACCTCCGCCTCCACCCACAGCTCCAGCAGCCGCTGGTGCAGGTCGTGGGTGCGCAGCTCGGGGTGCGCGCGCCAGGTGTCGAGCACGGCGCCCGCCATGCCGCCGCCCTGCCGTACGGGGGCGCCGCCGATCGCGACGCGTTCGTTCATCAGCGTGGTCTGCGCGACGCGCCAGCCGTCGCCGACCTCGCCCAGCCGCAGGTCGTCGGGGAGCCGCACGCCGGTGAGGAAGACCTCGTTGAACTCGGCCTCGCCGGTGATCTGCCGCAGCGGCCGCACCTCCACGCCGGGCGCGTGCATGTCGCAGACGAAGTACGTCATGCCGCGGTGCTTCGGCACGGCGGGGTCGGTGCGGGCGACCAGGATGGCCCAGCGGCTGTGGTGGGCGCCCGACGTCCACACCTTCTGCCCGTCGACCACCCACTCGTCGCCGTCCCTGACGGCCCTGGTCGCGAGGGTGGCCAGGTCGGAGCCGGCGCCGGGCTCGCTGAACAGCTGGCACCAGATCTCCTCGCCGGTCCACAACGGGCGCAGGAAGCGGCGCTTCTGCGCCTCGGTGCCGAACGCCAGGATGGTCGGTGCGGCCATGCCGAGGCCGATGCCCTGCACGCCGGTGTCGAGCTGCGGGGTGTGGGCCAGCTCGCGTTCGACCACCTGTTGCAGCTCGCGGGGCAGCCCGAGCCCGCCGAGCCCTTCGGGGAACCACACCCATGCCAGCCCGGCGTCGAACCGGGCCCGCAGCCACTCCAGCCGGTCGCCGCCGGGGTCGTGCCGGTCGAGGAGCGCCGCGACGCGCTCCCTCAACAGCTCCTCGTGCCCCGTCTTCCCGGAGCCCGTCTCCTGCACCGCGTCCGCCTCTCTCACATGTACTTCTTCAGCTCGCGGTAGGCCAGCGACCGCTTGTGCACCTCGTCCGGGCCGTCCGCCAGGCGCAGCGACCGCGCGCCCGCCCACAGCGCGGCCAGCGGGAAGTCCTGCGAGACGCCGCCCGCCCCGTGCACCTGGATGGCCTTGTCGAGGATCCATTCCACGGTGATCGGCGTGGAGATCTTGATGGCCTGGATCTCGGTGTGGGCGCCCTGGTTGCCGACGGTGTCCATGAGCCAGGCCGTCTTGAGCAGCAGCAGGCGCAGCTGCTCGATCCGGACGCGCGACTCGGCGATCCAGTCCTGGACGACGCCCTGCTGCGCGATGGGCTTGCCGAACGCGGTGCGGTCGAGCGCCCGGCGGCACATCATCTCGACCGCGCGCTCGGCCATGCCGATGAGGCGCATGCAGTGGTGGATCCGGCCGGGGCCGAGCCGGGCCTGGGCGATGGCGAACCCGCCGCCCTCCTCGCCGATCAGGTTGTCGGCCGGGACCCGTACGTCCTCGAAGAGGATCTCGGCGTGGCCGCCGTGGTCGGCGTCGTCGTAGCCGAACACGTGCATGCCGCGCCTGATGTGCATGCCCGGGGTGTCGCGGGGCACCAGCACCATGCTCTGCCGGCGGTGCGAGGGCGCCTCCGGGTCCGTCTTGCCCATCACGATGAAGATCTTGCAGTCGGGGTTCATCGCGCCGGAGATGTACCACTTACGGCCGTTGATGACGTACTCGTCGCCGTCGCGGACGATCGAGGTGGCGATGTTCGTGGCGTCGGAGGAGGCCACGTCGGGCTCGGTCATCGCGAAGGCCGAACGGATCCGCCCGTCGAGCAGCGGTTCGAGCCACTCCTTGCGCTGCCACTCGCTGCCGAACATGGAGAGCACCTCCATGTTGCCGGTGTCGGGCGCGGCGCAGTTGGTGGCCACCGGCGCGAGCTGCGGGCTGCGGCCCATGATCTCCGCCAGCGGCGCGTACTGGAGGTTGGTGAGCCCCGCCCCGTGCTCGCCGGGCAGGAACAGGTTCCACAGGCCGCGCTTGCGCGCCTCGTCCTTCAGGTCGGCCAGCAGCGGCGGCGTGCTCCACCCGCTGGCGGCCGCCTGCTCGGCGAAGGCGGCCTCGGCCGGCAGCACGCATTCGTCCATGAAACGCAGCAGCCGCCCGCGCAGGTCCTCGGTGACGGCGTCGAAGGCGAAGTCCATGCAGCGAGCCTACCGACCGGCCGGTATGAGGTCCACAGGTGGTCGCCGGCAAAATCGCACGTGTGGCCCTCAACGCGCCCGGCCGGTCCTGCCTAGGGTGGCCGCCATGACCGCGAAGCTCCCCACGCCCGTGGTGCTCGAGAACGACGTCGTACGGCTCGAACCCCTGGCCATGTCCCACGTCCCCGACCTGTTCGCCGCCGGAGGCCGGGACGACGAGGTGTGGCGCTGGATGCCCACCCCGACGCCGCGCACGGAGGCCGAGCTGGCCGAGGTCGCCGCGGGGCTGATCGCCGACGACGCGCACGTTCCGTTCGCGGTCGTCGTCCGGGACGGCGGCCGGGCCGTCGGCTGGACCACCTACGCCGACGTGCCCGGCTTCGCCGAGAGCATCGAGATCGGCTGGACCTGGTACGGCCGGTCGGTCTGGCGCACGGCCGTGAACACCTCCTGCAAGCTGCTGCTGATCGACCACGCCTTCGACAAGCTCGGTCACAACCGGGTGCTGCTCAAGACCGACGTGCTCAACACCCGCTCGCAGAACGCGATCCGCCGCATCGGCGGGGTGCACGAGGGGACGCTGCGGCGGCACCGCAGGCGGGCCGACGGCACCTGGCGCGACACCGTCTACTTCGGCATCCTCGACGAGGAGTGGCCCGAGCACCGGGCCCGCCTGAGCAGCTGACCGGAAGGCGCCGCAGCCCGGCGCGGACGCGGCCTCCGCTACGGAAGAGCGGCAGGCGGGAGGTCGAGCATGCCGGACAGCAGTTCGCGCATGGCCTCGCGGAGCTCGGTCCGGGTGGGCACGGCGCCGGCGCCGGCGATCGCGTCGAACATCATGCCCTCGCCGAACGCCACCACCTGGCGCGCGTGCCGCACCGGGTCGCGCGAGCCGACGGCGGCGAGGAGGGCGACGGCGGGGTCGCGGAAACGGCGGCCCGCCCGGTCGTAGATCGCGCGCAGCTCCGGCCGCCTGGTCGCCTCCAGAGCCAGCTCGTAGCGGGCCAGGGTGCGCCGGCGGTCGTTGACCTGGACGTGCACCGCCTCGGCCAGCACGTCGGGCAGCTCCTCGCGGGAGGGCGGGCCGCCGCTGATCGCGGGAGCCAGGGCGTGCTCCTCCAGAGCGGTCAGGCGGGCCAGGGCGAGTTCGAGGAGGGCGGCGCGGGTACGGGCCAGGTTGGAGGTGGATCCGGGTGGCAGGCCGGCGGCCTCGTCCACCGCCCGGTGGGTCAGGCCGCGCATCCCCCGCTCGGCCAGCAGCGTGATCGCCGCCTCCGCGACCATGTCGGAACGCTTCACGAACACCGATCCTACGCGTGCGACTACACCCGTAGTCACACCCAACTACAGGCGTAGTAGCATGGGGCCGACTACAGGCGTAGTGACGAGGAGGCCGGACGTGCCGGAAGCAGTGGTGATCGGTGGCGGTGTGGGCGGGCTGACGGCGGGCGTCGCCCTGCGCCGCAGGGGCTGGGACGTGACGGTGCTCGAACGCGCCGGCCGGCTGGAGAACGTCGGGTCGGGGTTCGTCATCGCGGCGAACGCGTTGCGGGCGCTCGACACGCTGGGGCTCGGCGACCGGGTGCGCGAGCTGTCGCGGGTGCAGGGCGAGGTGGGGATCCGCCGGCCGGACGGCCGGTGGCTGGTGGCCACCACGGAGGACCGGGCGCGCGAGCGCTACGGCGACTCGATGGTCCTCCTGCTGCGCGCCACGCTCATCGGCCTGCTCGCCGAGGCGCTGGGCGGGGAACGGCTGCGGCTCGGCGTCGAGGTGACCGGGGTGGACCCGGACACCGGCACCGTGCGCGTCTCACCGGCGCGCCCGGAAGGCGCCGGCGCGGGCGAGCTGCGGGCCGATCTGGTCGTGGCCGCCGACGGGATCCACTCCGCGACGCGACGCGCGCTCTTCCCCGATCACCCCGGCCCCGTCTACTCCGGCGTGACGGCCTGGCGCGGGCTCGCGCCGCGCCCGGACGTGACGGTGTCCAGCACGGAGACCTGGGGGCGCGGGCTGGTGTTCGGCACCCACCTGCTCGCCGGCGACCTCGTCTACTTCTACGCCACGGACCTCTCCCCCGCCGGCGCGGTGCACGCCGACGAGCGCGAGGAGCTGCTGCGCAGGTTCGCGGGGTGGCACGAGCCGATCCCGGCGCTGCTGGACGCGGTCGAGCCGGAGCGGATCCTGCGCAACGACGTCTTCTCCTTCGCCACCCCCCTGCCCGCCTTCCACCGCGGCCGGGTGGCGCTGCTCGGCGACGCCGCCCACCCGATGACCCCGAACCTCGGCCAGGGCGCCTGCCAGGCCGTCGAGGACGCGGTCGTGCTCGCGCACGTGGTCGGCGAGGGCCAGGGGCTGGCCGCCTACACGGCCGCGCGGCGGGACCGGACGGCGGCCATCACCGGCAGCGCGATGTCGATCTGCCGGGCGACCCAGGTGCGCAACCCCGTCGTGGTCGGGCTGCGCGACGCCGGGATGGCGCTGGCCTCGCGGCTCAGGTCCGATCTGATGTTGCGCTCAATGGACGCGGTGCTGGGGTGGCGTCCACCGGCTTCGGCCGGGAATGGTCGGGGGCCAGCCGGCCCAGCGTGATCGTGCCCGCGATGGTGAGCGCACCCGCGAGCAGCGCGGGGACGGCGGTGGACGGGCTGGTCGGCAGCGGCTCGCCCAGCAGGATGGCGCCGGCCAGCACGGAGGTGATGGGGTCGACGACCTGCACCCCCGCGTACGCGATGCCGAAGTAGCCGACCGCGTAGGAGTGCTGCAGCAGCACCACGGCGCAGACCAGCAGCACCGGCACGGCGAGGGTGAACCAGTGCAGCAGCCGCCCCCAGTCGCCCTCCAGCCCGCCGCCCACCACGCGGACGAACGTGGACACGCTCGCCGTGACGGCCCCCGCCCCCACGGCGAGCAGCAGTGCCCGGCCCGGCCCGTGCATCCGGTTGGCGAGGAGCTGCGCGACGAGCACGATCGCGCCGATCACGCCGATGAAACCGAGCGCGGCGCCGTCGCTCAGGCGCGGCGTGACGTGGTGGGCCGGCACGAGGAGCATGAGCCAGAGCAGGCCCACCGCCACGGCGATCGATCCGAGGATCTCCGCCCGGTACGGCCGGCGTCCGAACATGAACGCGGCCAGCGGCACCGCGAACACCAGCGTCGCCACGCTGATCGGCTGCACCGCCACCAGCGGCGCCATGCTCAGCGCCACGGCGTGCAGGCAGGCCCCGGTGAAGGCGATCACTCCGCCGACCCACCAGCGGGGGCGCTTCACCAGCTTGAGCGAGGCGCCCTCCGCCACGGCTTCGTACTGCTGCAACGCCGCCCCGAGCGCGTATCCCAACGCGCCGACCAGGGCGATGAGCATGCCGGCCCACGTCATCGGCGGCCACGCAGGGGTAGGGATCGGTCCAGGAGCATTGCTCCAGACTACGGGGCGGACGCCGCCGGAGAATCATCCTTTAGGCTGAACGTCCCCTCAGGACGGGTCAGGGCAGACGCAGAAGAGGTGGCCCTCCGGGTCCTGCAGCACCACCCACCTGACGCCCTCGTCGGTCACGCCCGGCTGGAAGCCGGGCCTGGTGGCGCCGAGCGCGACGTACTCCTCGACCGCCTTCTCCACGTCCGGCACCAGCACGTCGAAGTGGAACTGCTTGTCGTCGCCCGGCCAGGCCGAGGGCTTGCGGCCGAGGTTGCGGCCGAAGTAGATGGACAGGGTGCCGTTGCCCACCGCGGCGTACTCGTCCTCGGCGTGCTGGATGTCCATGCCGAAGACCTGATGGTAGAACTCGGCCAGCTTCTTGGGCTCCGCGCAGTCGAGGGAGACCGCGAGGAGTTTCGCCTTCGTCGTCATGACACCGAGTCTTCCGGCCGTACCTGCCATCTTCTGTCAGGTACGGCGACCGTCATCCTGTCCTTCCCCCTGCGAACGGACGACGCCCGCGCTGGAGCCTCACTGGAGGGTGAGGGCGTCGGTTCCCCCGGCGACGAGGATGTCGTAGCCGTCCTCGCCCTCCTCGAACCCGGGGTCGGTGTGCGCGTACCGGGTCCGGGCCGTCGCGAAGTGCTGCTCGCCTATGGTCAGGCGGGTCGAGCCGCCGGTCACGGCCAGCCGTACCGGGACGCCGGCGGGACGCCGGAAGGTGAGGTCGGCCGCGCCTCCGGCGACGCGGACGGGCACCGTCCCGCGCGGTCCGGGGAGGTTCACCCGCACCTGCTCGGCCCCGCCCTGTAGGTCGAGCCCCGCCAGCCGCAGCCCGCGCAGGTCGGCGTCCACGCGCGCGGTGCGGCCCTGGACCTCCACCGTCCACGGTTCGGCGGCGTTGAGCACGATCCGGCCGCCGTGCCGCCGGTCGCCGACGTGGAAGCTGCGCGGGAAGTCGACGACGACTCCCCCGGTGACCGGCCGCACCTCCGGCAGCACACCGTCGAAGCCGAGGGTGTACGGCTCGGCCATGGCCGGGTCCACCCGGAGGGTGAGGTCGGCGGCGCCCGGCACGAATACGATCTTCACGGTTGCTCTCCTGTCGTGTTGTCGCTGGTCACGACGGTACGCAGGAGCGAGATCAGAGTAATCAGTCATATAGCGGTCACCGCTACCTAAGACGGCATAAGTAGGATCTTGAGATGCTCTACGGCAGGACTCGTGAACAAGAGACGCTCGACCGGCTCCTCCACGAGGCGGCGGGAGGCGTCAGCGGCGTCCTGGTCATCAGCGGCGACCCGGGCGTCGGCAAGTCCGCGCTGCTCGATCATGCCGCGGAGCGCGCCGGCGCGGAATTCACGGTGCTGCGCGGCATGGGCGTGGAGTCGGAGGCGGAGCTGCCCTACGCGGGATTGCATCTGTTGCTGACGCCCGTGCTGGAGCAGGTGGCGGACCTGCCGGAGGTCCAGGCGACGGCGTTGCGCGGCGCGCTGGGCATGACCGCGACGCGGGCCGGTGACCGGTTCCTGGTCGGGGTCGCGGTGCTGAGCCTGCTGGCGGCGGTGTCGGCGGAGCGGCCCCTGCTGTGCGTGATGGACGACATGCAGTGGCTGGACCGGGCCTCGGCCGACGCCTTGCTGTTCGCCGCACGCCGGCTGCGCAGCGAGCGGGTGGCCCTGCTGCTGGCCGCGCGCCAGGAGTTCCACGCGCCCGGTCTGCCGGAGCTGCGGGTGCCCCCGCTGGCGGCCTCGGCCGCGGGCGAGCTGGTGGACGCGATCGCTCCCGGCCTGGCCGGGGACGTACGCGCGCGGGTGCTGGCGGAGGCGGGCGGCAACCCGCTGGGACTCATCGAACTGCCCCGGAACGCGTCCTGCGGCGAAGACGTGGGTGAGCTGCCGCTCACCCGCCGGCTGCTGGAGGCGTTCGGGCAGCGCGCCACGGCGCTGAGCGAACCAGCCGGGACGCTGCTGCTGGTGGCGGCGGCGGAGGACACGGGCGAGCCGGCCCTGATCCTGCGGGCCGCGGCCCGCCTGGGCGCCGACGAGCGGGCCCTGGAGGAGTGCGAAGGCTCCGGGCTCGTCGAGGTGGCCGGTACGCGGGTGCGCTTCCGCCATCCGCTGGTCCGGTCGGCGGTCTATCAGGCGGCGGGCTTCGCCAGGCGCGGAGCGGTCCACCGGGCGCTGGCGGAGGTCAGCGCTCCCGAGCGGCGGATCTGGCACCTGGCCGCCGCGGTGACCGAACCGGACGAGGAGCTGGCCGCCGAGCTCGACCGGTCAGCCGAGACGTTCCTGCGGCGCAGCGGGCACTCGGCCGCGGCGGCGGCGTGGGAGCGTGCCGCGCTCCTCACTCCCGGACCGGAGCGCAGGGCCGCGCGGCTGGCCAAGGCCGCCGAGGCGGCCATCTCCGCCGGGCGGCTGGGCCGGGCGGCCCAGCTCACCGACCAGGCGGTGCGCCTGACCAGTGACGAGCTCGTCCTGGCCCATCTGGCGAACCTCCGGGCCGACGTCGACTTCGAGCGCGGCGCCGTCGAGGCCGCGAGCCTCACCCTGCTGGAGGCGGCCAGGCCGCTGGCCGTCGCGCATCCCGGCCGCGCCACCTCGCTGCTGATCCAGGTCGTACGCAACGCCTGGTACACCCATGACCTGAAGCTCGCCCGCCAGGCCACCGACGTGCTGCTCTCCCTGGACCACGGCACCGACCCGGCACGACCGGCGCCGGCCATGGCCCGCGGGATCACGGCCCTGCTGGAGGACGATCCGGAACGGGCTCTGCCGCTGCTGCGCCAGGTGGTCGACGGCGCGAGGCACGCCGGCCAGGGAGAGTACGGCCTGCGCAACGGCGCTCTGTCGATCGCGCTGCTCATCGGTGACCACGCCACCGCGCGGGGCATGGCTCGTGCGCTGGCCGCCGAATGCGCCTCGCTCGGCATGGTCGCCTGGCTGCCGCACGTTCACCTGGCGCTGGCCGCCGTCGAGCTCCTGGAGGGCCGTCACCTGGACGCGGCCGCCGACGCCGACCACGCCGAGCAGGTGGCGGCGCAGACCGGTCAGACGCATCTGGAGGCGCAGGCGTGCGGGGTGCGGGCCTGGCTCGCCGCGGTCCGCGGACTGGAGGAGGACTGCCGGCGGCTCGCCGAGCGGGCCGCGGCGACGCCCGCGGGCCAGGTGTGGGCGCGATGGGCGCTGGGCGTGCTGGAGCTGGGCCGCGGCCGTTACGAGCAGGCTGCCGGTCACCTGGCCCGTGCCGCCCGGCAGCAGCCCGCCGCCACCCCCGACCTGGTCGAGGTGCTGGTCAGGCTGCAGGAGCCGGAGCGTGCCCGCGCGGCGTGCGACCGGTTCGCCCGCTGGGCGGCCGCCACCGGCCGGCCGTGGGCGCAGGGCCTGCTGGCCCGCTGCCGGGCGCTGCTGGAGGACGACGAACGGGACTTCACCACAGCCGTCGATCTTCACCAGGCCGCCGACCATCCCTTCGACGCCGCGCGCACGCGGCTCCTGCTGGGTGAGCGGTTGCGGCGCGAACGGCGCAAGCAGGAGGCCCGGGAAGCCCTGCGGGAGGCGATGGACACCTTCGAACGGCTGGGTGCCCGCCCCTGGCTGGAGCGGGCTTCGTCGGAGCTGCGCGCCACCGGTGAGTCCCTTGCCAGGAGCGCCGACACCGACGTGCTGTCGCGGCTCACGCCGCAGGAGCTGCAGGTGGTACGGCTGGCCGCGACCGGAGCCAGCAACAAGGAGATCGCCGCCCAGCTGTTCCTCAGCCCGAGGACCGTCGGCCACCACCTGTACAAGGCG
Organism: Nonomuraea indica; assembly: GCF_002850745.1. GTDB lineage: Bacteria > Actinomycetota > Actinomycetes > Streptosporangiales > Streptosporangiaceae > Nonomuraea > Nonomuraea indica. The sequence continues at coordinate 45,765 of NZ_KZ559471.1, read as the reverse complement.
TATCCGAAGCTGGGCGTCACCACCCGGACCGAGCTGGCCGGCCTCATCCTGCCGTGACGCGCAGCGGGATCTCCACGACGAGCGCGGCGACCACGACGGCGGCCACCGCGATGACCGTCAGCGCGGCGAAGGCGAGGTGGAGGGAACCCGGCTCGTACAGCGCCCCGGTCATCGTGACCCCTGCCACGCCGCCGAGCTGGCGCAGGAAGGGACCGGCGCCGCTGGCCACACCGACGTCCTCGGCGGGGACGCTGTTCTGCGCGACCAAGGTGACCAGTTGCATGAGCATGCCCGCCCCGAGGCCCAGCACGGCCAGAACGGCCCAGCCTGCGCCGGTCAGCGCGATGCCCGCCGTACCGGCCGCGATGAGGACTGTCCCCGTCACCAGCACCGGCCGGTAGCGGCCGGTGCTGGTGATCACCCGTCCGGACAGGAAGGACGCGGCGACCGTCCCGGCCAGCAGCGGCAGCAGCAGGACGCCGCTGGCGGCCGCGGAGTCGCCCCCGGCCTGCAGATGGAGCGGGAGATAGGTGACCGAGGAGAGCATCACCGCGCCCTGGAGCGGGGCGAGGATCGCGGCGAGGGCGAAGTTCCGTACGGCCAGCAGACGCGGCGGCAGCACGGCCAGGTAGTCGGTCAGGCGCCGGGCGCGGCCCTCCCTCACCCGTGGCGGGAGGCGTACCAGCAGGACGAGCGTCACGAACGCGACGGCGCCCAGCGGAAGGTTGATCAGATAGGCCCAGCGCCAGGACAGCGCGTCGGCGAGCAGACCGCCCGCCAGCGGGCCACCGATCATGGCCACGGCCGTGACGGCCGTGACGTACCCCTGGTAGCGGGGGCGTTCGCGGGGCGGGAGCAGTGCGGCGAGCACGGTGACGACGCCGACCATCAGCCCGCCCGCTCCGACGCCCTGCACCGCCCTGGCCGCCACCAGCTGGGGCATGTCCTGCGCCGCCGCGCAGGCCGCAGACCCGATCTCGAACAGCGCGAGCGCGGTCAGCAGCACCCGCTTGTGCCCGAGCAGGTCGCCCGCCCTCCCCCACAGCGGCAGGGTCACGGTGGAGGCCGCCGCGTAGGCCACGACCACCAGCTCCACCTGCTCCCCGCCGCCCAGCTCGGCGACGAGGGCGGGGGCGACGACGCCGGTCAGCGTGGTGTCGAGCGTGGCCAGCAGCAGCAGGATCAGCAGACTCGCGAAGACGATCCGCATGGCTACTTCATCATCGAGGCGGACATCTGCCTCTTCAGCGGCGGCACCGCGTTGAAGAAGCGGAACATGGTCTTGGTGAGGAAGCGCTGCACCGGGCTGGCGCTGACGCCCATCCTCAGGTTCCGCATGGCCAGCGCCACCGCCTTGAAGGCGTAGTCGGTCATCTCGGCCTCGTAGGCGTGCACCGCGTCCAGCAGCGTTCGCCGGCCGTTGACGTGGTCGACGAGGTTCGCGCACAGCAGCCGGGCGTCGAGGATCGCGGTGTTGGCGCCCACCCCCGCGGTGGGTGGCATGTTGTGGATCGCGTCGCCGATCAGGGTGACGTTGGCGGTCGGCCACGGCTTGACCGGGGTGGAGCTCTTCAGCGGGAAGACGGAGACGCTGCCGAGGTCGCTGCGGGCGATCAGATCGTGCAGCCGGGGGCTCCAGCCCTCCAGCGCCCGGAAGGCGACCTGCTGCAGCGCGGCGCCGTCCATGCTTTCCAGCTCGGCCCGGTCGCCCAGCTTGTCCCAGGTGGTGACGATGTTCCACATGATGTAGTCGGCGGTGTCGTCCAGCAGCAGGCCCCCGCTGGGAGCCTTGGCCACCGAGCTCTTGGTACGGAACTCGTGTGCCGCGAGGAAGACGGCCTTGCCCTGCGGCCCGAACACGAACCCCGAGCCGGCGAACAGCTGCCTGGGCAGCAGCCCTCGGGTCTCGTCGTCCAGCGGGACCTTGGCCGAGAGCGACAGCGCGCCGGTGTCGACGCGCTCGGCCCCCGGCAGCAGTTGCCCGCGGACCCGCGAGTTGACTCCCTCCGCGCCCACCAGCAGGTCGCCGTCGGCGTGGGTGCCGTCGTCGAAGTACGCGCGCACCCCGCCGTCCGGGCGCTGTTCGTAGTGGGTGAACGTCTTGCCGTAGTGGACGATCCCTTCCAGGTCGCTCAGCAGCACCTCCCGCAGCGAGATGCGGCTGACGGACTTGAAGCTGTCGATGTAGTGCTCGGGCGCGTCCGGGTCGCCGATGGCCAGCAGCTCGGAGAAGTCGGAGTCGTAGAAGCCCAGCGTGGTGTTGGGCTTGCCCGACGTGGCCACGAACCGGTCGTACAGCTCCTCCGGCAGGCACTCGTGCAGCGCCGCGCACCCCTTGGGCGAGATGTGGATCCGGTAGCCCTGCAGCCGGTCGTCCTTGGCGCGGTCACGCTCGTAGACCGCCACCGAGATGCCGGCCTTGCGCAGGCCTTGGGCGAGCGTGAGCCCGCCGATGCCGCCACCGGCGATCAGAACGTGGAACGACATGGTGCCCTCCGAAGCGGTTGATCGGGATTCGACGCTTCCGACGGTATGGACCGGGCCGTTACGGGGCATCGGGCATCCGACTTAGGGGGCGACCCATCCTGCTCACTCCGTGACAGCGGCACCCGCCCGGAGGTCAGGGGTGGACGGGCACCAGCGGTGCGCTAGCGGCGGCGGCCGGACGAGCCGATGCGCTTGACGATCCGGTCCCACTCCGTGCCGAACGGGTTGTCCTGCACCATGTAGGTCCAGGTGGCCGTGGGCCGGGCCAGGTCCGGCTCGGGCGCCTCGAACGCGTCCAGCGAGCGGCGCTCCACCTCGGCGAGCATCGCCTTGTACTCGGCCACGGCCTCGCGGTGGAATTCGTCGATCGGGTTCATCCGGCCCAGGGCCCGCAGGTGGATGCCCTCACGCAGGTCGGTGAGGAAGGCCAGGTGCTCGGTCCAGCACCGGTCGATCGCGTGCAGCACGATCTGCCGGGCCGTCTCCTCGCGGGTGTCCTCGGGCAGCTCCGCCCAGCGTTCGGGGTCGCCCTCGGCCAGCGCCCGCGCGGCGGCGTCGCCGTGCAGCACCTTGTCGCGCCACTCCAGGATGAGCTCGCGCTGCTGTTCGAGCAGGCGGGTGTAGCGCCAGGTGTTGCGATGGATCTGCAGGTTGACGCCCTCGGCGACCCGCTGGGCGTGGCCGACCAGGTAGGCGCCGCGGCGGTGGCGGACGAGGCCGTCGGCGTCGGCCGCGGGCGGCCGCTCGTCGGGGACGAACTGGGTGATCAGGTCGTCCTCCATGCTGACGAAGAACACCGAGCCGCCCGGGTCGCCCTGCCGGCCCGCCCGGCCGCGCAACTGGTCGTCCAGGCGGCTGCTGGCGTGCCGGCCGGAGCCGATCACGTACAGACCGCCCAGTTCGGCGACGCCCTCGCCGAGGCGGATGTCGGTGCCCCGCCCGGCCATCTGGGTGGAGACGGTGATGGCGTCGCGCTCGCCCGCCCGGGCGATGATCGCCGCCTCCTCGGCGTCGTTCTTGGCGTTGAGCACCACGGGCTCGAGGCCGCGCCGCTGCAGGAGCATGGCGAGGTTCTCCGACTCCGCCACGTCGAGGGTGCCGATGAGGATGGGCCGTCCGGTGGCGTGCACCGCCTGGATCTCCTCGACGAGCGCCGCCACCTTGTCGGGCACCGTCGGGTAGACGCGGTCGGGCTCGTCGATCCTGACGCACGGCCGGTTGGACGGGATGACCGCGACCTTCAGCCCGTAGAACTCGCCGAGCTGCTCGCTGACGGCGACGGCCGTGCCGGTCATGCCGCAGATCCGGGGATAGCGGCGGACGAGGCCCTGCACGGAGATGGAGTCGAGGATCTCGCCCTTCTCGCTGGGCGCGAGGGCCTCCTTGGCCTCCACGGCCGCCTGCAGGCCGTTGGGCCAGCGCTGCAGCAGAGCCACCCGGCCGCGGGAGGCGTTGATGAGCTGCACCTTGCCGTCGCGCACGATGTAGTCGACGTCGCGGGTGAGCAGGGCGTGGGCGTGCAGGGCGAGGTTGAGCTCGATGAGGGCGCCCGGCTCGTTCTCGTCATAGAGGTCGACACCCAGGAGGTTCTCGACGGTGTCGGCGCCCTTGGGAGTCAGGTAGACGTTGCGCGCCTGGTCGTCGATCTCGTAGTGGTAGCCGCGGACGAGCTGCCTGACCAGGGCTGCCATCTCCGGCACCGCGTCGCCCGCGTCGGACGCGCCGGCCATCACCAGCGGCACCCGGGCCTCGTCCACCAGCACGGAGTCGGCCTCGTCCACCAGCGCGACCTCGGGCGCGGGGACGATGATCCGGCTCGCGTCGGTGCGCAGCCGGTCGCGCAGCACGTCGAAGCCGATCTCGCTGACCGCGCCGTAGGTGACGTCCCTCGCGTACGCCTCGCGCCGCTCCTCGAAGGTGGAGCTCTGCCCGACCCACCCCACCGTGACGCCCATCGCCTCGTAGAACGGCGCCATCCATTCGGCGTCACGGCGGGCCAGATAGTCGTTGACGGACATGACGTGCACCCGCCTGCCCTGCAGGGCGTGGCCCGCCGCCGCCATCGCGCCGGCCAGCGTCTTGCCCTCGCCCGTGGCCATTTCGGCGATCTTGCCGTCGAGGAGGGCGAGCGTCCCGAGGAGCTGCACGTCGTAGGGCCTCAGCCCGAGCGTCCGGTCGGCCGCCTCGCGCGCGACGGCGCAGAACCGGGCCAGATCGTCCATCGCCGGTCTGGGCAGCTCGCCGAGCTTCCCGACCTCGCCGGCCAGCGCACCGGCCGCTTTGACGATCTTCTTGTACGGGCTCAGGTTCGACCCTCCTGGACGGTCCAGGAGGTTTCTGAGGATTCCGGTAATCGACGCCACAGTCCCTCCAACGCGCGCTCTGCCGGCACCGTTCCCCGCGTGCCCCGCCGCTGGTCGGCACTGCTCGGTCCGCGGGGAGCGGAGCGACGGTACGGCATGCGTCGCCGTACCGGACCCTAACCCATACGGCGGGCCGGGCGGCTCATCCGGCGTTCCGGCGCCGCCGCCCCGCTCCCCGGACCCGTCAGCGCTCGCCCGGCCGGACGGTGAGCACCACCACGGCGGCGATCAGCAGCACGCACCCGCCCCAGGCGGCAGGCGTCAGCCGCTCACCGAACAGCAGCACGCCCAGCACGGCGGCGCCGGCGGCCTCGCCGAGCGAGATGACCGACACGGTGGCCGCGCTGAGCGTGGCCAGCGCGCGGAAGTACAGCCCGTAGGCGAGCGCCGTGGGCACCGCTCCGAGGTAGAGCAGCAGGGCCACCGATGACAGGCTGAACACGGGCAGCGCCCCACCGGCCACCGCGAACGGCGCCAGGCAGGCCGCCGCCACGACGAACCCGCCCACGGCCATGCCCTGCGGGTCGTCGTGATGGCGCCGGGAGTAGAGCGTGACGGCGGCGTACCCGGCGGCCGACAGCAACGCGAACCCGATCCCGGCCCACTGTCCCGGCCGCGTCCCCGAGCCGAGGTCGCCCCCGGTGAGCAGGAGCAGCCCGGCCAGCGCCCCGGACATGGCGAGCGCCCCGGACCGGCCCAGCCGCTCGCGGAGCAGGAAGCGGCTGCCCAGCGCGGTGAGCACGGGAGTGGCGCCCATCGTCACCACGGTCGCCACGGCCACACCGGACCGGGCGATGGCGGCGAAGTAGGCGGCCTGGTAGACGGCCATCCCGATGCCCACGGCGACGACCCGTGGGCCGAGCCGGACGGGAAGGCCGCCGGTGAGGCGGAGCAGGACGAGCAGGAAGGCGGCGCCGAGGAGGTAGCGCCACAGGGAGACGCCGACGGGGCCGAGGCCGCCCGACTGGAACAGCAGCAGGCCGGCGGTGCCGCCGGTGCCCCAGGCGGCCGCGGCCACGGACACGTAGAACGCGCCCCGCCGCGTGGAAACAGGGGTCATGAAAGGTCTCTCCGATGGGAGTGGTCGTTCAGGGGCCCGGTGCGCGGGCGGCGACCACCCCCGGATCGGTCAGACCCGGAGTCGTGAGGAGAAGCCGCCCGCTACGGGGCGGGCGGCGGGGAGCAGATCAGGAAACGCGGCACGCCGCTCACCCTAGCGGAGGTTTGGGCGGTGCCGTGCGGGTAGCGGAGGGGGTGCCCGGAACAGGACGGAAGAAGAGAGGAGAGGAGCTCCATGGAGCTCTGGGACTATCGACCTGACGTCTACGACCGCGGCAGCAGCCTGGACCTCGTGGGTTACCACGTCCAGGCGACCGACGGGAAGATCGGGACCGTGGACGAGGCGACGTACGAGGTGGGCGCGAGCTACCTGGTCGTCGACACCGGTCCGTGGATCTTCGGTAAGAAGGTCATGCTCCCGGCCAGGGTGGTGACCAGGATCGACCCGCAGGAACGCGAGGTGCACGTCTCGCGGACCAAGGCGGAGATCAAGGACTCGCCCGAGTTCGACGAGGCACGGTTCAAGGAACCCGAGTACCGGACCGTGATCGGCGACTACTACGGCCGGTTCACTTACTGACCCGTCGGAGAACGAAGGAGAGGGCCGCATCCCCGGAAGGGGGTGCGGCCCTCTCCTTCGAGTCAGGGCGCGGGTGTCAGGGGCGCCGGTGTCACGGCGCGGTGTCACACGCGGTGTCACGGCCAGGCGGGCTCGCCCTTGGGCTCGACGGGCGACTCCAGCACGCCGAGGCGTTCCAGCAGGGTGAGGAACGTGGCCGCGTACGGCGAGTCGGCGGTCACGACGGCGACCCGCGACCAGTCGACCTGCTCGCGCAGCGCCCGCACCTGGGGCAGCAGCGCGCCGTAGTCGCAGGCGTGCTCCGACAGCGGCAGCAACCACGAGATGACCAGGTCGGTCGCCTCCAGCACGGGCACGATCACGGCCGAGGCCTTCATCGGCTCGGCCCGGTCGAGCAGCTCGTGCGTGATCGGCCGGTCGGAGACCCGGAAGATCAGGTCCACCAGCCGGCCCTCGTCGAACGCCTTGACCAGCCAGTCCTCCGGAGGCTTGGCCGTCTCGAACCCGATCGAGCGCAGCGCCTCCAGGGCGGCCGGCACGTCGTGCTCGGTGATCACGAAGTCGACGTCGTGCAACGAGGGCGCCGCTCCGCGGGCGTAGGCCGCGCACCCGCCCGCCAGCGCGAACTTCACGCCGGCGTCCTTCAACCCCGAACTGGCGCGTTTCAACGTGTCGAGAATGGCATCGGTGACCGCATGACTATGGCTGCTCATGAGACGGGGCTACCCTCAGGCGTACCGAATAGGCGTTCCGGATCACGCGCGCGAGGACTTCGCGTTCCGGCGCGAGTAGCGGCCCGGCGCGGGGGTAGCGCCAGGCCGTATGACCGACTTTCTGGAGAAGACCGAACAGGAGTACGCGGGCGGGCACGACCGGCCGATCCGCGGCTACCTGCGCATCCTGACCGTGTACGGCGGGGCGGTGGCGGCGGCGGTAGGCGCGGCCGCGCTGACCGGGCGGCGCGCTCCCGACCGCATCGCGCTGCTGGATCTGGCGCTGATGGCGGCGTGCACCCACAAGGTGTCGCGGCTGCTGGCCAAGGACCCGGTGACGAGCCCGCTGCGGGCGCCGTTCACCCGCTACGAGGGGGTGAGCGGGCCCGCCGAGCTGAAGGAGGAGCCGCGCAACCCGGTGGGCGAGCTGGTCTCCTGCCCGTTCTGCCTGGCGCAGTGGACGGCCACCGCGTACGCGGCGGGCATGGTGTTCGCGCCCCGCCTGACCCGGCTGGCCGGAGCCACGATGACCGCGGTGGCCGCCTCCGACTGGCTGCAGCTGGCCTACGCCCGGCTCATGCAGAAGGTCTCCTGACGCGGAGCTAGCGGAGCCTCGGCAGGACCTCACGGGCGTAGAAGTCGAAGAACGCGTCCTGGCCGGGGCCGATCTGGTTGACGTACACCTCGTCGAAGCCCGCGTCCACGTACTCGCGCACCGCCTGGACGTGCGCCTCCGGATCGGGGCCGCAGGGGCTGGCGGCGACGGCCTGCTCCTCGGTGACGCCCTGGGCGAGCTGCTCGAAGTGGCGGGGCAGCGGCAGCAGCTGCGCCGCCTCGCCCTGGATGCCCTGGGTGGGCCACAGGCGGTGCACGGTCCTGCGCGCCTCGGCCTCGTCGGCCGCGTAGCAGACCTTGAGCCCGCCGGCCACCGGCTTGCCGGAGCCCCCGGCCTTGTGGAACGCCTCGACGCTGTCGGCGCTGGGGCCGGTGGTGATGTACCCGTCGGCGATGCGGCCGGCCAGCTCGATCGACTTGCCGCCGAAGCCGGACATGTAGATCGGCGGCGGCTCGTCGGGCAGCGTGTAGAGCCGGGCCGTGTCCACCCGGTAGTGGGTGCCGCGGTGCGTGACGAGCTGTCCGGTGAACATCTCGCGGATGAGGCCCACGGCCTCCTCGAGCATCTCCAGCCGCTCGTCGGCGGGCGGCCAGCGCGACTCGACGACGTGCTCGTTCAGCGCCTCACCGGTGCCCACGCCGAGCCGGAAGCGGCCGTCGGTCATGACGGCGGACGTCGCGGCGGCCTGGGCCACGATGACCGGGTGGAGGCGGACGAGGGGGCAGGTGACGGCCGTGGTGATGGGCAGCGACGTCGCCTGGGCGACGGCGCCGATCACGGTCCAGACGAACGGGCTCTGCCCCTGCTCGTCGAGCCACGGGTGGAAATGGTCGGAGATCCACAACGCCTCGAAGCCGGCGCGCTCGGCGGCCTGGGCCTGCCGGACGAGTTCTCTGGGGTCGTGCTCCTCACAGGAGAGGAAATAGCCGAATGTCGTCATGGGCGACAACTGCCCCGGAAAAGCGGGGAAAACATGCGCGTCGCCCGGAAAGGATGTTAACTGCCCGCGGCCCGGGGCAGTAGCGGGTCATGGCTACTTTGCTTTGGATCATCGCAGTCGTTCTCGTCATCGCCGGGATCTACGTCATCCTGGCCCGTCGCGACCTCCTGTGGGGGATCGTGCTCATCGTCCTCGGTTTCCTCGTGGGGCCGGGCGGCGTCAGCATCTTCAATGTATAGCGGCGTGCAGAGCACCTTTCCGTCGCGCCGGTTATGCACGGGGCAACGCGAAATGTGATCGGCTTCTTTGTCGCCAACCAACCGCGAAAACGGCCGCCCCCTTCCGGGGGCGGCCGTTTCAGCTTTTCCGGTACGGCGCCGCGTCGCGCGCCGTACGGTCCGGGCGGCTCAGTCCAGGCAGTAGACCGCGTACGCCTTGCCGAGCACGGGGAGGGCCACGTTGCGCACGCGGATGCCGCCGGGGGTGAGCCCCTTCTCGCTGCCCTTGTGCGCGTGGCCGTGCAGGATCAGCTCGGCGCCGACGGTGTCGACGGCCTCGGCCAGCAGGTAGGAGCCGAGGAAGGGGTAGATCTCCAGCGGCTCGCCGTGCAGGGTCTCCTTGACGGGCGAATAGTGCGACAGCACCACCCGGCGGTCGGCCTGCATCTCCTTCAGCGCCACCTTCCACGCCTCGGCGATGGAGCGCGTGTGCGCGACGAAGTCCTTGATCTCACGTTCGCCGAACTCGCTGGCGCACTTGCCGGCGAAGCCGCCGCCGAAGCCCTTGCCGCCGACGACGCCCAGCTTGGTCCCGCCGCACTCGATGACGACGCCGTCGTCGTTCAGCACGATCACCCCGGCGTCGCGCAGCTCGCCCGCTATCGCGTCCTGCTGGTCGGAGTGGTAGTCGTGGTTGCCGAGCACGGCGACGGTGGTCACCGGCAGGTCGCGCAGCTCGTCGGCCACGAGCCTGCCCTCCTCCAGCGTGCCGTGCCGGGTCAGGTCACCGGCCAGCATCAGCACGTCGGCGCGCTCCTCGATGCCCTCCAGTCTCTTGCGGTACTCGCCGCGGACGTCCTCGCCCAGGTGGATGTCGCCCACGGCCGCTATGCGCACGTTAGTCAAGGTGCTCATCCTCTCCGGGCTCGCTGACGACGACGACCTTGATCTCGTTGTGCATCCTCAGGTCCGGCGCGGCCTCGTGCGCCACCTGGCCCAGCCGTTCGCGCTGCTCGGTGCCGCTCACCTGGCCGCGCAGGAACAGCTGGTCCCCTCGCACGTCGACGTGGATGCCGAGCTCGTGGGTGCGAGCGTCCTCAGCCAGCGCCTGCTGGATCCGGGCCGCGACGTACTGCGGAGCTTCCATCGCTTCCTCCTTCTCCAGACGCCGCATGCCCGGGGACGAAAAGCTCAAACGGCGCGGATGAGCTCCACAACGGCGCGTTCCACGGTGCCGTGGGTGGCCAGCCCGCCGAAGTCGGCGTCGGCTCCCAGCTCGGTCAGCACCGGAGCGATCGTCCTGCCCTTCTCGTAGGCCTCGACCACCCGCGGGTCCACGTACGACTCGCGGGCCACCGTGGGCGTGTTGCCGAGGTACTCCGACACCTCGCGCATCACCCGGGTGACGGCCCGCTTGCGGGCGGTCGGCCCGGTCCGCGCGGCGGGGCCGGACACCGCCAGGCCGACCGCGGCCAGCACGGTCGCGTGCCAGGTGCGGAAGTCCTTGGCGGTGAAGTCGTCGCCGATCGTCTCGCGCAGGTAGGCGTTGATGTCGTCGCTGCGCACGTCCGCCCAGCCGCCGGCGTGCCGGTAGCGCAGCAGCTCGCCCTCGCACCCGAGGCACTTCAGGGACCGGATGACCGCGCACGCCGCCCGGTCGGCCACCACCACCTCGCGCGGGATGTCGCCCTTGGCCGGGTAGGAGCAGGTGACGGTGTTGCGCGAGCACGTCACGTGCTCCATCCGCAGCGTGGCCAGGCCGAAGGAGTCGTAACTCTCGCCGCCGACCCGGAAGAACCCGACGTCCAGCAGCCGGGCCGCCGCGGCGAGCACCCGCTCCTTGGTCAGCCCCCTGCCGGCCAGCGCCTGGTCGACCGCCTTGCGGAAGGCGGGCAGCCGCTCGGCCAGCTCCAGCACCCGGTCGAACTTGAGCCGGTCCTGCTGGGCGCGCCACAGGTCGTGGTAGCGGTACTGCCGGCGCCCGGCCGCGTCGGTGCCCGCCGCCTGCAGGTGTCCGTACGGCGAGGCGCAGATCCACACGTCGGTCCAGGCCGGCGGGATGGCGAGCGCCCTGATCCGGGCGCGCTCCTCGGGGGTGACGGGGCGGCCGTCGGCGTGCTGGTAGCTGAAACCGCGCCCCCGCCGCCGCCGGAGGATTCCCGGCTCGTTCTGGTCACTCGGATGCAGCTCAGGCACGTGACCGCGGCTACCCCTGGCGTTAGGCGGCAAACGGCAGGGGCAGGTGACGACCCATGTCTGAGAACAACCAATGGGACGAAAGGCGTTCGGAGTCGGGCAAGCCCATGGTGCCGGCGACGCCCCGTGACGTCGCGCACATCAGGGTCGGATCCTTCATCCTCGTCTTCGCGGTCGCGCTGGCCCTCATGGGGCTTGTCTCCACCCTGCCGGTGCTGACCGGCATCGCGATCGTGGTGGCCCTGATCACGGTGGTGGACATCGTGCTCGCCGTACGCCGTCAGAAGAAGCGCAACGTAGGAGAGGCAGGGTGATCATGCCCCCGCAGCGAACCGATGTGCTCACGGAGTCCCCCTCCGCGAGCGAGTCCCCCGAGCGGCCGCACGACCTGCGCGGCAAGGTGGTCGTCGTGACCGGCGCGAGCGGCGGCGTGGGACGGGCCGTGGTGCGCGAGCTGGGCGCCAGGGGCGCCAGGGTGGCGTTGCTCGCGCGCGGCATGACCGGGCTGGGCGCCGCCGCCGTGGACGTGGGGGCCGCCGGCGGGGTGGGCCAGGTCTACGAGGCGGACGTCGCCGACTACGAGCAGGTACGGCAGGCGGCCGAACGGGTCGAGGACGAGCTCGGCCCCATCGACGTGTGGATCAACGTGGCGTTCTCGTCGGTCTTCGCCCGGTTCACCGACATCACGCCGGAGGAGTACGAGCGGACCACCGCCGTCACCTACCTCGGCTATGTCTGGGGCACCCGGGTGGCCCTGGACCTGATGCGTCCCCGCGGCCGGGGCACGATCGTCCAGGTCGGCTCGGCGCTGTCGCAGCGCGGCATCCCGCTGCAGTCGGCGTACTGCGGCGCCAAGCACGCCGTCAAGGGCTTCACCGAGTCGGTGCGGACCGAGCTGCTGGCCGACCGGAGCGGCATCGACATCACGCTGGTGCAGCTCCCGGCGGTCAACACCCCGCAGTTCGACTGGGTGCTGTCGAAGCTGGGCCGGCACCCGCAGCCCGTGCCGCCCATCTACCAGCCGGAGGTGGCCGCGCGCGGCATCGTGTTCGCGGCCGAGCATCCGGAGCGCAAGGAGTACTGGGTCGGCGCCACCACGGCCGCCACCCTGCTCGCCCAGCGGATCGCCCCCGCCCTCCTCGACCGCTACCTGGCGCGTACCGGTGTGGACTCGCAGCAGACGACCGAGCAGCCGCCGAGCGGCGTGGCGAACCTGTGGAAGCCGGCCGACGAGACGGCCGACTACGGCGCGCGCGGCAGCTTCGACCACCGCTCGCACGGGCGCAGCCCGCAGTTGTGGCTGTCGCAGCACCGGCGGCCGGTCGTGCTGTCCCTGGCCGCCGCGGGCGCCGCCGGGATCGCGATGGCCGTGCTCCGGCGCCGCGGCTGACCCCTCCGGGACGGGCCACCGACCATCTGCCTGACCCTCGGTCAACCCGCGAGTTGACCATCGCGTTAACCAGAGCGAGAAGGGGTAGGCGGCGGGGGACCAGGAGGAGGCCCGCAATGCCCGAACGCGATCTGCACTTCCTGACCGAACTCGCCGCCCAGCTACGCGTGGACTCCGTGCGCAGCTCGGCCGCGGCGGGCTCCGGTCATCCCACGTCCTCGTTGTCCGCCGCCGACCTGATGGCGGTGCTGTTCGCCTGTCACCTGCGCTACGACTTCGACCGGCCGGACGACCCCGGCAACGACCATCTGATCTTCTCCAAGGGACACGCCTCGCCGCTGCTGTACGCGCTGTTCAAGGCCGCGGGCGCGATCGACGACGAGGAACTGCTGTCGTTCAGGAGACGCGGCAGCCGGCTGGAGGGGCACCCGACGCCCAGGCTCCCGTGGGTGGACGTGGCCACCGGGTCGCTCGGGCAGGGTCTGCCCGTCGGCGTGGGGATGGCGATGGCGGGACGGCTGGAACGCCTGCCGTACCGGGTGTGGGTGCTGTGCGGCGACGGCGAGCTGGCCGAGGGGTCGGTGTGGGAGGCCGCCGAGCACGCCGGGGACGAGGGCCTGGCCAACCTGACGCTGATCGTGGACGTGAACCGGCTGGGCCAGCGCGGCCCCACCCGCCACGGCTGGGACACCGGCGCGTACGCCCGCAGGTTCGGCGCGTTCGGCTGGCGCACGATCGAGATCGACGGCCACGACCCGGGCGAGATCGACTTCGCCTTCGGCGACGCGCGCAACACGCGCAGGCGGCCCACCGTGATCCTGGCCAAGACCCGCAAGGGCGAGGGCGTGCTGGAGGTGGAGAACCGCGAGGGCGCCCACGGCAAGGCGTTGCGCGACCCGGAGACGGCCGTCGGCGAGCTGGGCGGCTCACGGAACATCACGCTGCGGGTGCACCGGCCGGAGAGCACGGCCGTGCCGCACCGGTTCGAGGACGGTCCGCTGACGCTGCCCGAGTACGACGTCGGCACGCGGGTCGCGACGCGCACCGCGTTCGGCGAGGCCCTCGCGGCGCTCGGGGCCGCGCGCGGCGACGTGGTGGCGCTGGACGGCGAGGTGGCCGACTCCACCAAGGTCGAGGAGTTCGCCAAGGCGTTCCCCGAGCGCTTCTTCGAGATGTACATCGCCGAGCAGCAGCTCGTGGCCGCCGCCGTCGGCATGCAGGCGCGCGGCTGGGTGCCGTACGCGGCGACGTTCGCCGCGTTCCTCACCCGGGCGCACGACTTCATCCGGATGGCCGCGGTGAGCAGGGCGTCGATCCGCCTGGTCGGCTCGCACGCCGGCGTGGCCATCGGCGAGGACGGCCCCTCCCAGATGGGGCTGGAGGATCTCGCCATGATGCGGCCGGTGTACGGGAGCGTCGTGCTCTACCCCTGCGACGCCAACCAGACGGCGGCCCTGACCGCCCAGACGGCCGACCTGCCCGGCGTGACCTACCTGCGCACGACGCGCGGCGACACGCCCGTCATCTACCCGCCCGGCGAGCGCTTCCCCGTGGGCGGCTCGCGGGTGCTGCGCCACTCCCCCACCGACCGGGCGACGATCGTGGCCGCCGGGGTGACCGTGCACGAGGCGCTGGCCGCCGCCGACGAGCTGGCCGAGCAGGGCGTCCCCGTGGGCGTGATCGACCTCTACTCCGTCAAGCCGGTCGACGTCGCCGCGCTCACGGCGGCGGCCACCACGACGGGCAACCTCATCACGGTCGAGGACCACCGGCCCGAGGGCGGGCTGGGCGACGCGGTGCTGGACGCCGTCGGCGAGCTCGGGCCCCGGGTGGTGAAGCTGGCCGTACGCGGGCTTCCGGGGTCGGCCACGCCGCGGCAGCAGCTCGCGGACGCCCGCATCGACCGGCAGGCCATCGTCGAGGCGGTCAGGCGGCTCCTCTGAGCGCCGCAGCGGCCGGCCGGCGTCCCGGTGGCGGGCGCACGGGAACGGCGGGCCTCGTCAGGGGCCCGCCGATCTCGGCGAACGGGTCAGCCGCGAGCCTTCGCGGTGGCCCGCCGGTTGGCCTTCTTGATGGCGTCGACGAGCTCCTGCTTGGTCATCCTCGACCGGCCGCGCACGCCGAGCTCGGCGGCCACGTGCTGCAGGTGCTCCTTGGTGGCGTTCGCGTTGACGCCCTCGGCGGTCCTGCCGGACCGGTCCGTGGCGCCCCTGTCCGACGGGCCCTTCTCCGACTTGGGCTCCCAGTGGTCGCCCACCTTCTCGAAGGAGTGCTTCAGGGCCGCGAAAGCCGTCATGTGGGCGCGGCGGCCCTCGCCGTACGTCTCGACGGCGGAGTCGTGGGCCTTCATCCACGTCTCCTGAGCCTTCTTCGGCGATCGTCGAAGGGTCGACGGCAGTTCCTGCCTGGCCGGCATGTCGGTTCACCTCTTCCTGGTGCGGCGCCGCGGCGGCGACCGGGGTCGCTACAGCGGCGGCTCGTTGTAGTGGCGGCGCTCCTCGTACACGGTGGTCCGGCGGGCCTCCGGCGACTCGTAGATCTCGTGGCGCTGCACCGGCTCGTCGATCGGGCCGACCGCCCTGCGGGTGACCCTGATCCGGTAGATGCCGAACGCGAGCCCGATCAACCCGCCGAGCATGAGGATGACGCCGACGACGTTGATGTCCAGACCGGCGAGGTCGAACTCGACGGCCCAGGTCAGGATCGCGCCGAGCATGATGAGGATGATGCTTCCGGCGATGGTCATGATTACCTCCTTGACACGAGGAACCTCTATCCACATGGCAAAAAACAAACCAGTAGTGATGGTCGGGCTTATGGGCTCGGGCAAGACGAGCGCGGGACGCCTGATCAGCGAGGCCTTGGGCGTGCCGCTCAGCGACAGCGATCCGTTCCTGGTCGACGCCTACGGCGGCACCGCCGCGCAGATCGCCGCCCGCGAGGGGGCGGACGTGCTGCACGCGCGGGAGGCCGAGCACGTGCTCGCCGAGCTCGCCGGCGGCGCGCCCAAGGTGATCACCGCGGCGGCCAGCTCCGTCGAGGACGCCCGGGTGCGGGCCGCGTTGCGGGCGGCGTTCGTGGTGTGGCTGGACGCGCCCGACGAGGTGCTGGCCGAACGGATGCGCTCCGACGACCACCGGCCCGCCTTCTCCCCGGCCGAGATGCGGGCGCGCCGCGGGGCGTACTTCCGGGAGGTGGCCGACATGACGTGCGACGTGAGCGTCATGTCGCCCGAGGAGGTGGCGGAGGCGGTGCTGCGCGAAATTCGGTTGCCCGCGCCGGACCGGCAGGGTAGTCAGGGGTGATGTTCGCCGAGAAACCCACCCTGCGGGGCAAGCGTGTGACGCTGCGCCCGGTCGGCCCCGAAGACGCCGACGACCTCTACGCGCTGGTCACCGACCCCGAGGTGCGGCGGATGACCGGCTCGCACGGGGAGTTCGACCTGGAGGCGGCCCGGCGGTGGTACGCCACCAGGGGCGCGCACGACGACCGGCTCGACCTGGCGATCGTGGCGGACGGCCACTACGTCGGCGAGATCGTGCTCAACGAGCTCGACGCCGACAACCTGGCGTGCAACCTGCGCATCGCGCTGGTGGGGCCGAGCGTGTTCGGCCGGGGCTACGGCACCGAGGCCATCAGGCTGACGCTCGGTCACGCGTTCGCGACGACGCCGCTGCACCGGGTCAGCCTCGGCGTCTACGCCTTCAACGAACGGGCCGCCCACGTGTACAAGAAGGTCGGCTTCGTCCAGGAGGGCGTGCTGCGCGACGCGCTGCTGTGGGACGGCCGGTGGCACGACTCGATCACCATGTCGGTGCTGCGGACGGAGTGGCCTGCGGGGTCTCCGGCCCTGCAATAATGATCATGGCGCACGGGTCCTCCGAGGCGCGCGGGGGGCCTGTCGCGTCCTTTCCCCTCCGCATCCGCGTCCCGCGCAACCAATCCCGCTTCGGCCGCATCTAAGCAGCAGTGACGAAGTGCTTGGTGCCCGGTGATCCGCGAAGCCTCGGCGGCTACTGGCTGGCGGGACGACTCGGCGCCGGAGGGCGGGGTGTCGTCTACGACGCCTACGACGACGAGGGACGCAGGTTCGCCGTCAAGGTGCCGAGGGGCGAGGTCACCCAGCAGCTGACCGACGCGGTGCTCCGGGTCCGGCCGTGCCATCTGGCCAGGGTCGTCGACGTGGGCGTCGACGGGACGGTGCCGTACATCGTGAGCGAGTTCGTCGAGGGGCCCGACCTGAGGCGGGCGGTGGCGCGGCACGGGCCGTACGGGGGCGCGGAGCTGCGCGTGCTCGCCGTCGCCGTCGCCACGGCGTTGCGGACGCTGCACGGGATCGGCGTGGCCCACCGCGACCTGCGTCCCGAGAGCGTGCTGCTGTCGCCTGGCGGGCCCACCCTCATCGATCTGGGCGTGGGCGGCACGGGGACGGTCGGCACGCCCACCTACCTGGCCCCCGAGGTGATCACCGGGGCGCGGCCGGGCCCCGCGGCGGACGTGTTCGCCTGGGGCGGGGTGCTGCTGTTCGCGGCGACCGGGCGCGACCCGTTCCACGGGACGAGCCTGGGCGGGGTGATGCACCGGCTGCTGGCCGTCGATCCCGACCTGGACGCGCTGCCCGACGGGCTCCGGGAGCTCGTGGGCGGGGCCCTGGACAAGCGCCCCGCCGACCGGCCGTCGGCCGACGACCTGCTCGACGGCCTCGCCGCCCTCCCCCCTGCGGCCCCCGCTCTGCGCCCGGTCCCCGACACCGCACCGGCGACGGCCGGCGGTGCGGCCGTCGCGACGCGGCGCCCCGCGCCCCGCGATGCGGATGGCACCGCGCCAGAGGGCACCGCACAGGAAGGCACCGCGCAGGAAGGCGCCGTGCTGGAAGGCGCCGTGCAGGAAGGCGCCGTGCAGGAAGGCGCCGTGCAGGAAGGCGCCGCGCAGGAAGGCGCCGCGCAGGGGGGTGGGGGTGCCGTGTTGCGGGCCGTTCCCGGGGACGCCGGGGTGGCGGGCGCGGGGCCGGAGCCGGGGCTGGTGCCGCCCGACGGGCTGGCCGGGCCGCCGTCGCTCGGCGAGCTGGCCGAGCGGGTGTACGCGTCGCTGACGCCGCGCCAGCGGGAACGGCTCCCCTCGCTCCTGCTCCGCCTGCTCAACGGCTACCTCCCGGAGGCGGCGGGCGTGTTCCGGTCGGTGCCCGACGACGCCCCGGCGGTGGACGGCGACGTGTCCGCCGAGGACGCGGAGGAGGCCGAGGTGCTCGCCAAGCTGACCGACGCGGGCCTGCTCGTGCGGCGGAGCGTCCCCGTACGGGCGATCCGGACCGAGGTCGGCACGCTGGTGGCCGTCAGCGGCGAGCCGATCGCCCCCGCCGGCGCGGCCCTCGTCCGCGCCTGGCCCCGCCTGGGCGCCTGGACGGCCGAGACCCGGCCCGCCCGCCCGAAGGCCGCGGGCGCCTCAGGTTAATCCCATCGGGGGACGAATCGCCGCGCGAAGCCATCACGGCCATGGTGCGTCGGCTCGTCTCTCCCGGTCCGGCAGGAGGCTGATGCGGCGCTGGTTCCCGTTCAGAGGGGATGGGTCTCGGGGTGGGCGTCCCACCAGCGACGGAAGACCGGGTTGTCGTCCACGTGGTCCCGGAAGGCGGTGGCGAGGCCGCGGTAGACGGCTGTCGCCGCCGCTGCGCCGAGGCGGTCGCGGCGCCAGGCGACGACGAGCCGGGCGACCTGGGGCTCGCCGGCGAGCGGGCGGACGACGGTGCCCGGCGGCGCGGGCCAGGTGGGATCCACCAGCCGGATGCCGTGGCCCGCGGCCACCAGGTGGTGCCCGCCCCCGCTCGGCGCGTCGTAGCGCACGTCCGGCTCGAAGCCCGCCGCGCGGCACGAGGCGCGCAGGGCCGCCAGGGAGCCGTCGTCCGCGCCGGGCGGGCTGATCCAGGACTCGTCGCGCAGGTCGGCGAGGCTGATCTCGGCCTGGCCGGCCAGGCGGTGCCGTTCGGCCAGGGCGACGAAGATCGGGTGGTGCGGGATCAGCGTCCGGCTGACGATCGGCGCGGGCAGCGGGACGTCGAAGCCCTCGATCATGCCCACGAGCGCCGCGTCCAGCGTGCCCCGGGTCAGGGCGTCGGCGAGGAGCACGGCCGACGGCTCGATCCGCAGGGAGATGAGGCGGCCGGGGAGGACCTCGCCGACGCGGCCGACGACGCTGGCGACGCAGGCCGTGTGGACGCTGCCCAGGTGCAGGCCGGCCGCCGGGGCGCGGGCGTCGCGCAGGTCGCCCACCAGCCCGTCCATCTCCGACAGCACGACCCTGGCGCGGGCGATGACCTGGCCGCCCAGCAGGGTCGGGACGGCGCCGGAGCGGCTGCGCGCGAACAGCTCGCCGCCGACGATCTGCTCGACCTTGCGTAACTGGACGGTGAGGGCCGGCTGCGACAGGCCGAGCCGGGCGGCCGCCCGGGTCACGCTGCCCGTCTCCGCTATCGCGCAGAGCATCCGGAGATGCCGGAGCTCAAGCTCCATGACAGAAAATTATGTGACATACCACCGTACGGGGCCAGGCGTTCCGGTGAACACATAGCCAACATCTATGCCGGGCCCTATGACCACGCGCTCCGCCCGGGCCGCACACTCGGGGCACCTCACAGCCCAGCGGACACCCCCCGGAGGTCCCCGTGTCCACAGTGTCCAGGCGATTACTGCTGCCGTTCGTCACCCTCAGCCTCCTCCTCCAGCCGGTCTCCCCCGCGTACGCGAGCGCGCAGACGCGCACGACGGAAACACGCACGACGGAGACGCGCACGACGCGGGGCGCGGTCACGGCGGACCCGCCGCCCGTCGCGTCCCTGACCGGCGACGGCGAGCGGGAACACCTGCGCGAGTCGCGGCTGGACGTCAGCGAGCGGGCCCCGCTGCCCGCCTCCGCCGACGCGTCGCGCCGCGACTACGACGACCCGCGCCCCGCGCCGCGAACGCGGCGGCCCTCGGCCGGCAACCTCACGGCCGGGGCGGCCGCCTGCGACGTCGCCGGCTTCACCGGCCGCACGGGCGGCGACCTGGTCAGACACGTGAAGTCGGCCACCACCGACTGCGTCAACACGCTCTTCGGCCTGACGGGGGCCGACGCCCGCGGCGCCTTCCGCGAGGCGCAGATGGTGAGCGTCGCCACCGCCCTGCGCGACGACGGCGCCGGCTATCCGGGCGACAACAGCGCCGGCACCGCCCAGCTCGTGCTGTACCTGCGGGCCGGCTACTACGTCCAGTGGTACCACCCCGACGACGTCGGCCCGTACGGGTCGCAGCTCAGGACCGCGATCCGGGCGGGACTCGACGCGTTCTTCGCCAACCCGCGCGCCTGGACGGTCAGCGACGCCAACGGCGAGGTGCTGTCCGAGGCGGTCGTCCTCATCGACAGCGCCGAGCAGAACGACCGCTACCTGTACGTCGTCGAGCGGCTGCTGAACGGCTACGACTCCTCCTACGACGCGTCCTGGTGGATGCTGAACGCGGTCAACGGCGCCTACACGGTGCTGTTCCGCGGCCATCAGGTGCCCGCCTTCGTGAGCGCCGTCCAGGCGGACACCGGCGTGCTGCGGACGCTCGAGTCCTTCGCCGTCCGTCACCTCGGCCTGCTCGGCACCGACCGCGGCCACCTCACCGCCAACGCAGGACGCGAGCTCGCGCGGTTCCTCCAGCACAGGGCCCTGCGTGACGTCGTCCGGCCGATGGCTCGCAACCTGCTCGGCCGCAGCTCCATCACCGGCCCGACCGCGCGGCTGTGGGTCGGCGTGGCCGAGATGGCCGACGCCTACGACAGGGCCTCCTGCTCCACCTACGGCACCTGCGACCTGGCCGCCCAGCTGGCCGCCAAGGTGCTGCCCGTCACCCACGCGTGCGGCCCGGCGATCCGGATCCGCGCCCAGGAGATGACCTCCGGCCAGCTCTCCGGCACCTGTACGAGCCTCGCGGGCCAGGACGCCTTCTTCCACGACCTGGCCCGTGACGGCGGCCGGCCGGTGGCCGACGACCACAACACCACCCTGGAGGTGGTGGTGTTCGACTCCAGCACCGAATACCGGACCTACGCGGGCGCCATGTTCGGCATCGACACCGACAACGGCGGCATGTACCTGGAGGGCGACCCCGCCCGGCCGGGCAACCAGCCGCGGTTCATCGCCTACGAGGCCGAGTGGCTGCGCCCGGCGTTCCAGATCTGGAACCTCAACCACGAGTACACCCACTACCTCGACGGCCGGTTCACCATGTACGGCGACTTCGCCGCCGGCGTCTCCACGCCGACCGTCTGGTGGATCGAGGGCTTCGCCGAGTACGTCTCCTACTCCTACCGGAAGCTGACCTACGACGCCGCCGTCGCCGAGGCCGGCCGCCGGACGTACGCGCTGAGCACGCTGTGGGACACCACGTACGACCACGACACCACGCGCGTCTACCGTTGGGGCTACCTGGCCGTGCGCTACATGTTCGAGCGGCACCGCGCCGACGTCGACACCATGCTCGGCCACTACCGCACCGGCTCGTGGAGCGCCGCCCGCGCCTTCCTGACCGGCACCGTCGGCAGCCGCTACGACGCCGACTGGACCTCGTGGCTGGCCGCGTGCGCGGCGGGCGGCTGCGCGGGCGACGCCCAGGTCCCGGAGTGCGCCGACCCGGACACCCGGCGGCTCGACCGCGACTGCCGGCGCAGCGGGCTGTCCGCCGCCGCGAGCGATTACGCCTACCTCTACCTCTACCTGCCCGACGGCGTCGGCAGCCTGACCATCACCTCGTCCGGCGGGACCGGCGACGCCGACCTCTACTACAGCGACCGCGGCTGGGCCACTGTCTCCTCCCACACCCGGCGCGCCACCGGGCCCGGCAACCGGCACACCATCACCGTCACCGCCCCGGCGGCCGGCTGGCACTACGTCAGCCTGCACGGCGCGGCGGCCTTCTCGGGCGCGGCCGTCACGACCGAGTACTGAGCCCACCGGTACCCGCCAGGCACCGGCGCCCGTCACCCCCACGCCCGCACGGCGCCCCGCGTCGCCGTGCGGGTCCGTGCGGGTCCGGGCGGGTCCGTGCGGGTCCCAGCGGGTCCGAGCGGGTCCGTGACCGCGCGCGGGGTCAACGCGGAACGTCGTCTGCCGCGATTGGGCCTAGCGTGGAGCGCATGGACCCCCTCATCAGCCGCCGGGCCCTGAACCGGGCGACCCTGGAACGGCAGTTGCTCCTGCGCCGTACGGACCGGCCCGTCGTCGAGGTCGTCGAGCACCTGGGCGGCCTGCAGGCGCAGACCCCTCACACCTGGTACACCGGCCTGTGGAACCGGATCGCCGGCTTCCGGGCGGCGGACGCCTCGGCCATGCTGGAGTCGCGCGAGCTGGTGCGGATCGCGCTGCAGCGCTCCACCATCCACCTGGTCAGCGCCCGCGACTGCCTGGCGATGCGGCCGCTGGTGCAGGTGGTCACCGAGCGGATGACGCGGACCACGTTCGGCCGGCGGCTGGCCGGCGTGGACCTGGACGAGCTGGCCGCGGCTGGGCGGGCACTGCTGGCGGAGCGGCCGATGACGTTCGCGGAGCTGGGGCGGGCGCTGGCCGGTCGGTGGCCGGACAGCGACCCGCACGCGCTGGGGCAGGGCGTGCGCTGGCTGGTGCCGCTCGTCCAGGTGCCGCCGCGCGGGCTGTGGGGCAGGAGCGGGCCGGTCGCGCACGCGCCCGCCGACGTGTGGCTCGCGACCGGGGCGGGCGTCGCCCCGATGACGCCCGCCGAGCTGGTGCGGCGTCACCTCCAGGCGTTCGGTCCCGCGACCGTCAGGGACGTGCAGACCTGGTCGGGGCTGACGCGGCTGGGCGAGGTGGTCGAGGCGATGGATCTGGTGCGGTTCCGCGACGAGGACGGGCGGACGTACTACGACCTGCCCGGCGCGCCCCGGCCGGACGCGGACGTGCCCGCGCCGGTACGGCTGATGTACGACTTCGACAACCTCTTCCTGTCGCACGCCGACCGGTCCCGGGTGATCACCGAGGCCGGCGCCGCCGCCCTGCGGGGCTTCATGGGGACGAACGTCATGCCGCGCCTCATCCTCGTGGACGGCTTCACCGCCGGCCACTGGACGGTCACGCGGGCGGGGGGCACCACGACTCTCTGCATCCACCCGTGGGAGCCGATCGCCGATCTGGAGGCGGTGGAGGAGGAGGGGCGGCGGCTGCTGGAGTTCCTGGCGCCGGGGGGCAGGCACGAGGTGTCCGTCCTTGACGGCCCCTCCAGGACCTGACAAGGAGCCGGTGCTCACCTCCTGACGCCGGGACCAGGAACGACCCGGGCGGCGCAGAACGGCTCCACCGATCTGTTGTGCACTGCACAACGACGTGCTGCAGATGCTGACGGCCGGCGACCGCGCGGCCTACGATGGCCCGCGTGGCCGAGCGCAACCAGTCAGCATCCCTCCGCCGCGCGCTCGCGGTGCTGGACCGGGTGCGCGCCTCCAGCGGCCTGACGCTCACCCAGCTCGCCGAGGCGGTGGGCCTGTCCAAGAGCACCGTGCTGCGGCTGACCGTTCCGCTCGTCGAGGCCCGGCTGCTCGAGCGCGACCGCAGGACCGGCGTGTACCGGCTCGGCCACGGCACGCTGGAGCTGGGCCAGGCCTACCTCGCGGGCCTCGACCTGCGCGCGGTCGCGGCCGAGGAGTCGCACCGGCTGGTGGCCGAGGTGGGCGAGACGGTCCATCTCGTCGTGTACGAGCCGCCGCACGTCGTCTACATCGACAAGGTGGAGAACGAGACCAACGTGCGCATGGCCTCGCGCATCGGCAGCCGCAGCCCGCTGCACAGCACGGCCGTGGGCAAGGCCGTCCTCGCCTGGCTGCCGGACGAGACCGTCGACGGGCTCGATCTGGCGGTCATGACCAGGCACACCATCAGCGATCCCGCCCGGCTGCGCGCCGAGCTGGCGAGCGTGCGCAGGCGCGGATACAGCGTGGACGACCGCGAGAACGAGCCCGAGGTGCGCTGCGTGGGCGCACCGATCTTCAACCACACCGGCGCCGTGGTCGCCGCCATCTCCATCTCCGGCCTCTCCTCGCGGATCACCGCCGCGCGGGTGCGGGAGCTGGGCCCGATGGTGGCCGCCGCGGCGGCGCGCATCTCCAGGAAGCTGGGTGGCCCCCCTCGATGACCGATCTGGTGACCTTCGGTGAGACCATGGCGCTGTTCGCCGCCCGCCGTACGGGACCGCTGCGCTTCGCCCGCGACTTCGACCTCGGCCTGGGCGGGGCGGAGTCGAACGTGGCGATCGGCGTGGCCCGCCTCGGCCACAGCGTGACCTGGGTGGGCCGGGTGGGCGCCGACGAGTTCGGCGACCTGATCCGCGCCACGTTGCTCGGCGAGGGGGTGGACACCCGGGCCGTCGCCGACCACGAAGCCCCGACAGGATTGATGATCAAGGGCAGGCGGACGGCCGACCTCATCGACGTCAGCTACTACCGCAGGGGCAGCGCCGGCTCCCGGCTCGCCCCCGCCGACCTCGACTCGGCGCTCATCCGGGGCGCCCGCGTGCTGCACGTGTCGGCGATCACGCCGGCGCTGTCGGCGTCCGCCCGCGAGGCGACGCACCACGCCGTCGCCGCGGCCCGTTCCGCCGGGGTGCTCGTCTCGCTCGACGTCAACTACCGGCGGGCGCTCTGGTCTCCGGAGGAGGCCGGCCGGTGGCTGCGCGACGTGCTCCGCGACGTGGACGTGCTGTTCGCGACCGTGCCGGAGGGCCGCCTGGTCTCCGATGTCACCGAACCGGTCGCGCTGGCCGAGGCGCTGGCGTCGCTCGGGCCGCGCCACGTGCTGATCAAGTCGGGCGCCGAGGGCGCCCTTGAGCTGTCCGACGGGGTGGTCCGGCACGCCGAGCCGTACGAGGTGACCGAGGTGGACCCGGTCGGCGCGGGGGACGCGTTCGCGGCCGGGTGGCTGGCCGACTGGCTGGCCGGGGCCGAGCCGGCGGAGCGGCTGCGGACGGCGTGCGCGGCGGGGGCGTTCGCCGTCACCTCACAGGGCGACTGGGAGAGCCTGCCCCGCCGCGAGGACCTGAGCCTGCTGCGGCGGGGCGGTGCCGACATCAGTCGATGATGCCCGGATGACCGACGGGGAGACGCCGGGACCGCGCCCGTCGCACCGCCCCGGCCTAGCGGACGGGCGTGACGTCGAGTCCTCCGCACACCCGTCCGGCCGGGAAGTCGAGCGTGGTGACGGCGTCCTGCCCGGGCGGGGCGACCCGCAGGGCGGAGGCGTCGGGGCAGTCGTCGGCCGTGACCGTCCAGTGCAGCACCGACCGGGCACTGCCGCCGGGCTCCAGGGTGACCGTCTCCTCCGGCCCCTCGGCGACCGGCTCCCCGTCCGGCAGCGGGTCGCCTGAGGCGTCGAGCACCACCAGGGCCGGATGGCCGCGCAGGGTGCATCCGGCCCCGGAACGATTGGTGAACACCAGCGGCGCGTACCGGTTGCCCGCGCCCGGATCGATCCGGTCCAGCCGCACGTCGAGCTGGGCCGGGGAGCACCCGCCCGGGTCCGTCTCCGCGCCCGGCACGGGCCCGCGGGCCAGCGCGGGCGCGGCGCCGCCCGCCAGCAGCAGCCCGCCCACGATTACGGCGATTCTCAGAACTCTCATCGGCACGCCCCGTCACTTTGTCACCTTGCAGGTGGTATTTCCGCTGGTCAGCGCCTTACACCGGGAGCTCGCCCCGCCGCCCCACAGATGCCACTCCACTGCTCTTGCATATGATTTGCAATAATGCGGGATCATGCACAGACGTCCGGTTCTGACCGCGCTCGCCGCGATGTCCGTCGCCGTCGTCCTCGCCGCCTGCGGGCAGGACGGGCACGACGGCGGGCAAGGCGGCACGAGCGCTCCCGCCCGCGACGGCACGCTCACCTACGCCCTCGGCGACGAGCCCGAGACCTTCAACCCCGGACTGCAGGACGAGCACACCGACCCGGTGACCGAACTGGTCTTCCGCGGTCTGACCCGACGGGACGCCGACAACAAGGTCGTGCCCGCCCTCGCCGAGTCATGGCAGATCGCCAAGGACGGCAGGTCCTACACCTTCCGCCTGCGCAAGGGCCTGACCTGGCACGACGGCAAGCCGGTCACCTCGGACGACGTCGCGTTCACCATCGAGACCGTCAAGGCGGCCGGCGCCGACTCGCCGCTCGCCCGCAACTTCACCGCCGTCACCTCCGTGACTGCGCCCGACGCCACGACCGTCCGGCTGGAGCTGGAACGGCCGTTCGCCCCGATGCTGGACGCCATGGCGATGGCCGTGCTGCCCAAGCACGTCCTGAACGGCAAGAAGATCACCGACCCGGACTTCGGCCGGCAGCCCGTCGGCGCCGGGCCGTTCAGGCTGACCGCGTACAAGCCCGGCCAGTACGCCGAGCTGCGGGCGTTCGGCGGGTACTACGAGGGCGCCCCCGGCCTGGAGAAGATCATCATCAAGTACGTGCCGGACGACAGCGCCCGCCTGATCCAGCTCGCCAACGGCGAGGTGGACGCCGCCAACCTCGCCCCGCAGCAGGCCGCCAAGGTGCGCGGCAAGCGGCTGGAGGTCTACCCGACCGCCGACTACCGGGCCCTGATGTTCAACCTGACGAACCCGCGCTTCGCCGACAAGCGGGTGCGCCAGGCGATGAACCACGCCGTCGACCGCGACGCGATCACCGAGAGCGTCGTGCTCGGCTACGGCACCCCCGCCAAGGGCCCTCTCGACACCACCCCGTACGCCTCGGCGCCGGGCTTCGCCTTCAACCCTGCCCGGGTCACCGCGCTCATGACCGAGGCCGGCTACGCCCGCGACGGGCAGGGCCTGTGGGCCAGAAACGGCAGCACCCTGCGGTTCGAGCTGAGCACGTTCGCCGAGGACTCGCTCCGGGTCGCCATCCTCAACGTGGCCGCCACCCAGCTCCGGCAACAGGGCTTCGACGTGGTGCCGACGCCACGCCCACGCGACTGGGTGCGCAGACACTGGAGCGACCTGGAGGTGTTCGTGGTCGGCTGGGGCACGCCCTACGACCCGGACACCTCGGTCTACGGGCCGTTCCACTCCTCCGAGGCGCTGGCCGAGGGCGGTTCCAACTTCGGCTCCTACGACAACCCGGCCGCCGACAAGGCACTGGAGGACGGCCGCGGCACGCTCGACCCGGACAGGCGCAAGGCCGCCTACGACGCCTTCCAGCAGGCGCTCCAGGACGACCCGCCGTTCGTGTGGATCTCCTACCTGAAGGCGATCAACGCGGTGCCGGACGACCTGACCGGGCCCCGTCAGCGGACGCTCGGCCATCACGGCTACGGGTTCTTCTGGAACGCCGAGACGTGGCGCTACCGCTGATCCGGCGGGCGGCGACCGCGCTCGCCGTGGTCGCCGCCCTGTCGGTGGTCTGCTTCGCCCTCCTCGACGCCGCGCCGGGCGACCCGGCGGCGTCCGTGCTGGAGGCGCGCAACGGCGGCCGGCCGCCCGCCGCCGCGGACGTGGCCCGGTTGCGCGCCGACATGGGGCTCGACGAGCCGCTGCCCGTCAGGTACGCGCGCTGGGTGTCGGCGGCGGTCCGCGGCGACCTCGGCACCTCCTACCTGACGGGCCGGCCGGTGACCGAGACCCTGGCCGCCACCGCGCCGTGGACCGCGCTGCTCACCGCCGCCGCGACGCTGCTGTCCGCCGCCGGCGCGGTCGCCGTCGGGCTGGTGGCGGCACTGACCCGGCGGGCCTGGCTGCGCCGGGCGATCGACGGGCTGTCGTTCGTGCTCGGCGGGCTGCCCGGGTTCGTGGCCGCGCTGCTGCTGCTGTACGTGTTCACGGCGGCCACCGGGCTGCTGCCGTCCGGCGGGGTGGGCAGGCCCGGCGAGCCGGTGACGCCGTACAGGCTGCTCACCCACCTGGTCCTGCCCGCCACCGCGCTCGCGTTCGGCCACCACTTCGGGATCTACGTCCGGCTCGTGGCGAGCGGCGTCGGCCGGCTGCGTGACGCCCCGCACGTCGACAACGCCCGCGCCCGCGGGCTGCCCCGGCGGGTCGTCACGACGCGGCACCTGATGCGGCCCGGCCTGGTGCCGTTCACCGCCAGGCTCGGCGTCAGCGTGGGCACGCTGCTGACCGGCGCGTACACCACCGAGGTCGTCTTCTCCTGGCCGGGCATGGGCCGCCAGGCCATCGACGCCGCCCGCGGCCAGGACTACCCGGTGCTCGTCGCGGTCGTGCTGGTCACCGGGCTCGTGGTGGTGGCGGCCAACCTGGCCGCCGAGCTCGTCGTCGCCGCCCTCGACCCCCGCACCCGCGCCCCCGGGAGACCCTCCATGCCCACCGACCCCCACCCCACCCCGGGGGAGACCGCCCATGCCCGCTGACCCCCCACCCCACCCCCGGCGAGACCGCCCATGCCCGCTGACCCCCACCTTGGCCAGGGGACGACCACCCACGGCCGCCGGGCCGTACCCGCCGACGAGACGAGCGCCCATGCCCGCTGAGCCGCGCCCACCCACGCCGACGGAACGAGCAGCCATGCCGTCCGGCCGGGTGGGCGCCGGGATGCGCCCGCGCGGGCTGCTCGCCGTGCGGATGCGGCCACGCCGTCCGGGGCTGACGGCCGCGCTGGTCGTGCTCGGCGCGATGGTCGCGCTGGCCGCCGCCGCGCCGCTGCTCACGCCGTACGAGCCGCTCGCCACCGACACCTCCGCCACCTCACTGCCGCCCGGCTCCCCCGGCCACCCCCTCGGCACCGACATGCTGGGCCGCGACCTGCTCAGCCGCATGCTGCACGGCGCGCGGACCTCTCTCGCCGTCGGGATCACGGCCGCCGCCGTCACCGTGGGCGCCGGGACCCTCATCGGGGGCCTGGCCGCCGTCGCGCCCCGCTGGCTCGACGGGCTCATCGCCCGCACCGCCGACGTGCTCCTGTCGCTGCCGCTGCTCGTCGTCGTGCTGGCGCTGGCCGCCGTCGCCGGGCCGTCCACGCGCGTGGTGATCGCGGGCATCGCGGTGACGAACTGGATGCCGGTGGCCATGGTCGTCCGCGCCGAACTGCGCAGCCTGCGGGAGCGCCTGTACGTACGGGCCGCCTACGGCCTCGGGCTGACCCGCAGGCAGGTCCTGTGGCGGCACCTGCTGCCCGGCGCGGCGCCGCCGGTGGCCGCCATCGCGGCGTTCGAGGTGGGACACGCGATCCTGACCGAGTCCACGCTGAGCTTCCTCGGGCTCGGCATCCCGCCCAACCAGCCGAGCTGGGGCAACCTCCTCACCGAGGCGCAGTCGCACCTGCTGACCGGCGAGTGGTACACGGTCGCCGTGCCCGCGGCGGCGGTGATCGTGACGATCGTCGCCGTGAACCTCGTCGCGAACGCCGTCGGCGGCCGATCGGAAGGCAGGTCCTGGTGACGCCCGTCCCCGACGCACGCGACCCCGCCACAAGCGGCGCGGCCCCAGGCCACCCGGACACGGGCCACCCGGCCCCAACCCACCCGGACACGGGCCACCCGGACACGGGCGGCCCTCACACAGGCGGCTTGAACGCGGGCGGCTTGAACGCGGGCGGCTTGAACGCGGGCGGCTTGGACACGGGCGGCCGCCTCCACGCGGGCGGCCCTGACACAGGTGGTCTGGTCGTGCGTGGTCTGGTCGTCGAGGCCGGGGGGCGCCGGGTCGTGGACGGGCTCGACCTGGACGTGCCGCGTGGCCGGGTGGTGGCCCTGGTCGGCAGGAGCGGCAGCGGCAAGAGCCTGACGGCCCGCGCCGTGGCGGGACTGCACCCGGCGGGCGGCTCTGTGTCGCTGGACGGGGCGCCGGTGCTGGCGGGGCGTGACGTCGGCTACGCCTTCCAGGACGCGCTCGCCTCCCTCAACCCGACGATCACGGTCGGCCGCCACCTCGCCGAAACCCTGCGCGCCCACCCCCCGCTCCCTCCCGCCCACGACGAACCGCACCCGCCGCCCTGGCCGGGCGAGGATGACACAGGCCCGGCGGCGAGGACCGTGCTCCGGACAGTGGCGAGGACCGTGGCACGGACAGCGGCGACGACCGCGGTACGAACGGCGGCCGTGCCGTGGCGGGTACGGCGGGCGGAGATCCGGGCGGCAGGGGAGGCGGCGCTGCTGTCCTGCGGGCTGCCCGGCGCGCTGTGGGACGCCTACCCGTTCGAGCTGTCCGGCGGCCAGGCGCAGCGGGTGGCGCTGGCCCTCGCCGTCGCCACGTCGCCGCCGCTGCTCATCGCCGACGAGGTCACCTCCGCACTGGACCCGGTCACCCAGGCCCCGGTGCTCGACCTCGTCCGCGCCCAGGCGCACGAGCACGGCCGAACCGTGCTGCTGATCACCCACGACCTGGCGGCGGCCTCACGGTGGGCGGACGGCATCATGGTGCTGGACCGCGGCCGCATCGTGGAGCGTGGCCCGGTGGGCGACGTGCTGTCCGCGCCGCGGGCCGAACTGACCCGCGCCCTGGTCGCCGCCTCGGCCCCGCCTGCCACTCCGCTCCCTCGGCCCCCCGGCACCCCCGATGGTCTCGCCGCCACCCCTGAGACCCGCACCCCCGACGATCTCGCCATCACCCCCCATACCGGCACGAAACTCCCCACCATCACCCACGCCCCCGACGGACTCGCCACCGCCTCCGACGGGCTCGCCGGCAGGTCTCCGGGGTCGCCTGGAGTCCCTGGGTCTCCAGGATCACCGGGCCTCCTGCCTCCGTCCGAGCGGTCGCCGCGGGGGACGGCTCGGGGCGGGGCCGCGCTGCGCTGCGTGGACGTTCGCCGGGTGTTGCGGGGCCGGGGCCGGAGCGTTCGGGCGCTCGACGGGGTCGCCCTGGCGGTCGAGCCGGGCGAGTCGGTCGCCGTGGTGGGCCGCAGCGGCTCGGGCAAGACCACGCTCCTCGGCACGCTGTCCAGCCTCGACCGTCCCACCTCGGGGAACGTGACGGTGGACGCCCGTGACGTGTGGGCGATGCGGGACCGCGACAGGCGGGCGGTCCGCAGGGCCACGGGCCTCATCTTCCAAGATCCGCTGTCGTCGTTCGACCCCCGCCACACCGTCGGGCGCGTCGTCGCCGAGGCCCTCCCCACGGGCGGCGCGGCGGGCTCCACCGGAGCCGAGGTGGCGGCACTGCTGCTGCGGGTGGGGCTGGACCCCGGGTTCGCGTCGCGGCGCCCCGCCACGCTGTCGGGCGGGGAACTGCAGCGCGTCGCGATCGCCCGCGCGCTGGCGCAGCGTCCGCGCGTGCTGCTCGCCGACGAGCCCACGAGCGGGCTCGACGTGCTCGCCACCGAGCACGTCCTCGGGCTGCTGGCGGGCCTGCGGTCGGAGGGGCTGACGCTGGTCGTGGTGACGCACGACCTGCGGGTCGCCCGCCGCGTCGCGGACCGGATCGTCACCATGAGCGAGGGCCGTGTCGTGGAGGACCTGCCCGCCGGAAGCCTGACCGCCGCGGCTCATCCGGAGACGAGGAGACTGCTCGCCGCCACCCCTGCCATGCTGGACGAGGACCCGCTGTGACCGCCGTTCCCGGGCACCCGTGACGGCGCGGAGGAGATCTCCGGCGCGAAATCCGCCGTGGCGTTGAGCCGGGGCGGCCCGCGGGCCGTATCTCCGGGCGAGGAAGGGAGCTGGGCGATGGCTGCGCGACCGGGCCCGTCCCCCGTCGACGGGGGCGCCGGTCGCGGCTGCCGTGACGGCGACCCGCACGTGGGCCGGCCGCACCTCCGGGCGCTGCGCGCCGGGGTCTTCGCGGTCGTGTGCGTGCTGCTGTCGGCCGGGTTGCACACGGCCGCCGGAGGCGGCGCGGTCGAACTGCCGGTGCTCGCCGGCGCGACCGCGGCGACCTGGGTCGGGGCGTACGCGCTGGCCGCCCGCCGGCGTGGGCGCGGCGCGCTGCTCACCGCCTGCCTGGTCGCCCAGTACGGCCTGCACAACCTGTTCACCGGCCCGGAAACACCGCCGGCCGGAGCGGCGACGGGTCCGGCCGGGCACCACACCGGACACCTCCCGTCTCCGGACGGTCTGCTCGGCTCCTCGCTCGCGCCTCCGGGCGGTCTGTTCGGCTCCTCGCTCGCGACTCCGGACGGTCTGTTCGGCTCCTCGCTCGCGACTCCGGACGGTGCACTCGGCCCCGCGCTCGCGCCTGCCGAGGCGGGCGGCAGCATCGCGATGCCGCTGGTGCACGTGGCCGTCGCCCTGATCTCCGGCTGGTGGATGGAGCGGGGCGAGACGGCGCTCGCCACTCTTCTGCGCCTCGCCGTCACCTCGGTGCGCGGCTTCCTGGTCCAGCTGCTCGTCGCGCTCGTCTGCCCGGTCACCGTGGCAGGCCCGGCGGTCAGCGCCGCCTCGACCGCCGCCGCGCCTCCCCCGCCGCCGCACGTCTCGGCGATCTCCCGGCGCGGCCCGCCCCTCGCGTTCTCCGTTCGCTGACCCCGGGCCCACCGGGCGGCAGGACCGTCCACGTCCGGCCGCACGGGCGCCCGCCCCATGCCGTGCCCGACCCCGCGCCGAGCGCCACGGCCGTGCCGCCGTGCCGCCGTGCCCGGTGCCACGGCCGTCCAGCCGTGCCCGGACCCCCGCCCGGACTACGCCCAGCCCATGCCCGGACCGCGCCCGGGACCGCCTTCGGAGCCCCATCCCGGAGCCCCATCCCGGAGCACCGTCCGTGAACCCCTGTCCGGGAGCGGGAGCACCGTCGGGCCGGCATCCCCCATCGCTCGTACGGCGGCGCGCGCACGCCCGGCGTGCCCGCGTCCCGGAAACGGAGAACGCCCCATGTCCTCGACCCTCGAAACGGGACCCACCACCGAGCCTGAGGGCTCACCCACCCCCCGCGGCGGGAGCCCGGCGGCGCTGCGCCCCCTCGTGCTGCGGCTGCACTTCTACGCCGGCGTCCTCGTCGGGCCGTTCCTGCTCGTGGCCGCCGTGACCGGCCTGCTCTACGCCGTCTCCTGGCAGGTGGAGAAGATCGTCTACAGCCACGAGCTGTACGTGCCCGCCAAGCCCGCCACGGTGCCCCTCTCCCAGCAGGTCGCGGCCGCCCGCGCCACCCAGCCCGGGGGAACCGTCACCTCCGTGAAGACCCCGGCCGAGCCGGGGCGCACCACCGCGGTGCTGATGGAGGTGCCCGGCCTGGCGCCGAGCACGAAGCTCGCCGTGTTCGTGGACCCGCACACCGCCGAGGTGCGCGGCACGCTGGAGAGCTACGGCGGCTCCGGCGCGTTGCCCGTCCGCGCCTGGATCTCCCACCTGCACCGCGACCTGCATCTGGGCGAGGCCGGACGGATCTACAGCGAGCTCGCGGCGAGCTGGCTGTGGGTCGTGGCGCTCGGCGGGGTGCTGCTGTGGCTCAGCCGCCGCCGTCGCCCCGGCCGGCGGCTGCGCCGCCTGCTCGCCCCCGAGCCCGGCACCACCGGCCGGCGCCGCAGCCTGTCGTGGCACGGCGCGGTCGGGCTGTGGGCGGTGGCCGGCCTGCTGTTCCTGTCCGCGACCGGGTTGACCTGGTCCGCGTACGCGGGCGAGAACGTCTCCGACCTGCGCGCCGCGCTCGACTGGTCGACCCCTTCGCTGTCGTCGGCCTCCGGCGGCGGTGACCACTCCGCGCACCTGGGCACGGACCATGCGGCGCACTCGGCGCACGGCACGCCGCCCGGCGCGGTGGTGGATCGGGTCGCCGGAGCCGCGGCCGGCGCCGGGCTGTCCGGGCCGCTGGAGATCGTCTGGCCGGACGGGCCGGGAGGCGCCTACGTGGTCAAGGAGATCGACAACGTGTGGCCGCAGCGGCTGGACCAGGTCGCCGTCGACCCGGCCACCGCTCGGGTCACCGAGGAGCTGCGCTTCGCCGACCATCCTCCGGCCGCCAAGCTCGCGCGGTGGGGCATCGACGGGCACATGGGGGTCCTGTTCGGCCCGGCGAACCAGCTCCTGCTCGTCGTCCTGGCCGCCGGCCTGGTCTTCCTGGTCGGGTACGGGTATCGGATGTGGTGGCAGCGGCGGCCCACCCGCGGCTTCGGACCGCCGTACCGGCGGGGCGCCTGGCGGCGGGCGCGCTGGGCCGTCCTGGCGCCGTCGGTCGTGCTCGCCGTGGCGGCCGGGTGGTTCATGCCGCTGCTGGGCGTGTCGCTGGCCGCCTTCCTGCTGGTCGACGTCCTGCTCGGGCTGCGCGCCCGTGCCGCGTCGAAGCGCGCGACCAGCTCCCCGGCGTAGCCCTCCCGGCCTTCCGCCCTCGCGCCTTCCGCCCCCGCGCCTTCGGCCCCCAGAGACCCTTCGGCTCCCGAGCGCCTTCCGCCCCCCGCGCCTTCCGCCCCCGGCCCTTCCGCCCCCGGCCGTTCGCCGCCCTTGGCCCGCCCGGCCGCGACCGGGTGGGCCGAGGCGGGTCAGGTCGCGTAGGACGGGGTCATGGCGGAGGCCATGGCCAGGTGCGGGACCGCCTCCTCGTGCCGGCCCTGGCGCTGCAGGGTGCGGCCGAGCAGGTGGCGGGCGTACGAGTCGTCCGGCGACTCGGCCACCAGCCGCTCCAGGGTGGCGGCGGCCCGGCCGAGCTGCGCGGAGGCATAGTAGGCGCGGGCGGCGAGCATGCGGACGCCGCGGTCGTCGCCGTGCTCGCCGAGCAGGGGCCGCAACAGGGTGAGCGCGCCCAGCGGGTCGCGCTGGTCGAGCAGCGACTCGACGTGCCGGAGTCGTTCGACCTCCGCCGGGAGCCGGCGGACGGCCGTCGCGCCGGCCTCCTCCAGGAACTCCCTGATCACCTCCGGCGGCTGGGCGCCGGCCAGCGCGCGGCCCGCCACCACGAGGGTGGGCGAGGTCCGCACGCCCATGGCCTTCCCGACGAGCAGCGACTCGCGTACGTGCTCGTCGCCGGCACCGGTCGCGAGCAGGTCCGCCCCCTCGGCGAAGCCCGCTCCGGCGGCGACGCGGCCGAGCACCTCGGGACGGCTCAGGTCGAGGGCCTCGACGAAGTGCGCCCGCAGCACCCCCTCGGCCACGGCGTCCTGCAGTGCGGCGCCGCCCCGCTCGTACGCCAGCGCGATCAGCCGGTGCGCGTCGTGGGTGCTCGCCCGCCACGCCGCGCCCCACGGCGGGCCGAGACCCTCGGCGGCGGCGATCCGCTCGACCAGCGTCCGGTTGTCGGCCGGGGTCAGGTCCGGGTTGCACGCCCGCAGCGCCTCGTCGACCTGCGGGTCGCGCAGCACGTCGGCCAGCGGCTCGCCGGGCGCGGGCGCGGTCGGGTCGATGCGGTACGGCCGCCACACCACCTCGACCGGCTCCCCCTCCCAGCCGGCCAGCGCCTTCTCCAGCCGCCTCTTCCCGATGTACGCCCAGGGGCAGACCACGTCGGCCCAGATCTCCACTCGCATGCCCCACACCTTAGGCGACAAGTGTCAATTAAGCAACACCTGTCTTCTAAGCGACTGTCGTCGTATAGTTCTCGGCGTGAACCCCGACGATCCGCGCGCACAGCGCACCCGGGCCCGGCTGCGGGCCGCCGTCCTCGACCTGGCGGCCGAGCACGAGTTCGGCTCGATCACGATGTCGGCGGTGGCCCGGCGCGCCGAGGTCAACCGCGCGACGGTCTACCTGCACTACCCCGACCTCGACGCCCTGGTCACCGACGCGATGGACGACACGATCAGCCACGTCGCCCGAGCGGCGGCGCTGTGCCCGCTGGACAGCCCGCGCGACCACGCGCCGGAGCCGCTGGTCACCCTCTTCGGCCACGTGGCGGCGCACGCGACCCTGTTCGAGCGCATGCTGGACGCCCAGGGCAGCGCCCGCTTCACGGCCCGGCTGCGCGAGCGGCTGACCACCGAGCTCACCGGCCGCTTCGCCCGGGGCGCCAGGCCCGCCGGGCACGCCGACGTGCCGGTGGAGGTGCACGCCGCCTACCTGGCCGGCGCCCTGACGGGCGTGGTCGCGCACTGGGTGTCGGGCGGCCGCCGCACGCCACCCGAGGAGATCGCCCTGGCCTTCTGGCGGCTCTTCCGGGCCTGACACCCGTGGAACGTGCCCACCGGCCACGACCCGCGAGCGCCTCCGAACGGGCGCCCACGCGCGCCCAGAAGTTCCAGCGAACCAGCACAAAACGGGTCCCATCCCTGTGATATTTGATCATCGATCGCGATCTGACAGCCCAGAAAGGGACCCGTCTCGTGCGACTGTTAACCCGCCTCACGGCGATCACGGCCTCGGCGCTCGCCGTCCTGTCGGCGACCACGGCCGGAGCCGCCGCCGCGGCACCCGAGCTGGTGGTCAACGGCACCTTCGCCAACGGCACCGCCCCGTGGTGGAACTCCGCCAACACCTCGATGACCGTGGACGCCGGACGGCTGCGCGTCACCGTGCCCGGCGGCACCGCCAACCCGTGGGACGCCATGATCGGCCAGAACGCCATCACCCTGGCGCAGGGCAAGTCCTACACGCTCTCGTTCGACGCCTCGGCCTCCACCTCCGTCTCCGCCGTGACGACCGTGCAGCTCGCCGACGCCCCGTACACCAACACGCTCACCCGGTCGATCGCGCTCACCACCGCGAGCAAGCGCTTCAGCTTCCCCTTCACCTCGAGCCTCGCCACCTCGGCCGGGCAGGTCTCGTTCCAGCTCGGCAAGAACGCCGGTTTCACCTTCTTCGTGGACAACGTCTCCCTCACCGAGACGACCACCACGCCGCAGCCGGGCTCCGGACCGGTGGGGATGACCAACGGCTTCCACGTCGATCCCGACTCCAACCCCGCCCTGTGGGTGGCGCGCAACCCCGGCCCCGACGCCGACCGCATCAGGGCGGCCATCTCGACCAAGCCGATGGCCCGCTGGTTCGGCGCCTGGAGCGGCGACATCCGCTCGGCCGTCTCCAGGTACGTGGCCGGCGCCGACGCCGCCGACAGGCTGCCGGTCCTGGTGGCCTACAACATCCCCGGCCGCGACGCCTGCGGCGGGCACTCGGGCGGCGGCGCCGGCAGCGAGGAGGCGTACCGGACGTGGATCTCCGAGTTCGCGGCCGGCATCGGCGACCGCCCGGCCGTCGTCGTCATCGAGCCCGACTCCCTCGGCGACTTCGGCTGCATGGACGACGCCGCCAAGCAGACGCGCACCCGCATGCTCAACCACGCCACCCAGCAGTTCCGCGACAGGGCCGCCAACACCTGGGCCTACCTCGACGCGGGCAACGCCGGCTGGACCCAGCCCGCGCCGATGGCCGACCGCCTGCGTGACGCGGGCGTCGGCAACGTCCGCGGCTTCGCCGTCAACGTCTCCAACTACTACACGACCGACCAGTCGGCGACGTACGCGAAGGGCGTCTCCGACGCGCTCGGCGGAGGCGTCCCGTTCGTCATCGACACCAGCCGCAACGGCAACGGCTCCAACGGCCAGTGGTGCAACCCGGCCGGGCGCAAGCTCGGCACCCCGGCACAGGTCGGCGGCGGGGCCGAGATGCTGCTGTGGGTCAAGGTGCCCGGCGACTCCGACGGCAACTGCGGCATCGCGCCGGACGTGCCCGCCGGCACGTTCAGCCCGACCCTCGCCATCCGCCTGATCGACGGGACCTGACGCACGCCGCGGCGGGAGCCGGGCCGGGCCCGGCTCCCGCCCCTCAACGCCGGGCGTCGAGGATGCGGTGCGCGACACCGTGCGCCGGCGCCGCCGGCCGGGCATAGGACTCGGGCTCGGGCCGGGGCAGCCGGCCCCCGCCCGCCGGAACCGCGGCCTTCCGGACGGGGGCGTCCGCGCCGGGCGGCCGTACCGACAGACCGTGGTGGAACAGGTCGAGCGGGTCGAAACGCGCCTTGACCCGCTGCAGGCGGGCGTAGTTGTCCTTGTAGTACAGGGCGTGCCAGGCCGTCCCCGAGGTGTTGTGCGCGGGATCGGCCAGGTCCAGGTCCGGATAGTTGATGTACGCGCCGTCGTTGCGCTCGTCCGGCACCGGCACGCCGCCCGTCTCCTCGTACACCTCGCGGTAGAGACGCCGCACCCAGGCCAGCCGGTCGTCGTCCTGCGCCGGGTCGTACCAGCCCACGTCGTAGAACGCGATCATGGACGAGGACCTGTGGGGGAAGGCCGTGGCGTCGGCCGCGACCTTGTTCACCGTCCCGCCGAAGGAGTTCAGGTAGACGGCGCCGCCGGGGTCCTCCTCCCCCTCGGTCAGGTGCCGGTACACCGTCTCGACCTGTCTCGCCGTCCACGGCGCCCGGAGGTAGCCGCACTTGGACTTGGACCTGAGGTAGAAGGCCCCGGCCGCGTCCGTGGAGGAGGTGACCAGGCGCAGGTACGGGGCGGTGCCGAACACCTCGATCAGCGGCTCGCCCACCCCCTGGCCCATCGCCTCGACGAATCGGCCCATCGCCTCCTCTGCGGCCGGGCCGGAGGCGTCGAGGAGGGCCGTCAGGCCGATCCTGCCGCCGGCCCGGTGCGGCATGGCGAGGGTGGTGTCCATGCCGGCGTAGACGGGCTCGGTCATCGGGCCCCGCTGCCAGCGCCCATAGTTGTCCAGCAGGCCGGCGAACGCGCTCGGGGTCAGCCGCGCCCAGTCCCAGGACATCTGGCACGCCAGTATCCCGGCCGGCGGCGCGGGCAGCAGGCCCGCCGGCCCGGTCCGGCGGGTCGCGTGCGGCGAACGCATCAGGTAGCGGGTGACGATCCCGAAGTTCCCGCCGCCGCCACCCGTGTGGGCCCACCAGAGGTCGTGGTGCGGATCGTCGCGCTCACGTGTCGCCACGACGACCCGGGCCCGGCCGGACCTGTCGACCACGACCACCTCGACGCCGTGGAGATGGTCCACGACCAGCCCGTGCCGCCGTGACAGCAGGCCGTACCCCCCTCCGGCCACGTGCCCGCCGACGCCGACGGACGGGCAGGTGCCCGCGGGGAGGGTCACCCCCCACCCGAGGTAGAGGGAACGGTAGACCTGCCCGAGCGTCGCGCCGGCCTCGACCGCGAAGGCGTGGTGGCGCGGGTCGTAGGACACGCCGTTCATCTGGCTGAGGTCGATGACCACCTGGGCGGACGGGTCGTCGACGAAGTTCTCGAAGCAGTGGCCGCCGCCACGCGCCACGATCCGCTTGCCCGCGCGCACCGCCTGGTCCACCGCGCGCACGACCTGGCCGGCCGAGTGCACCACGTGCACGGTCTCGGGGTTGCCGAGGAAACGGGCGTTGTAGCCCCTGAGGATCAGGTCCTGGTAGCGGGGGTCGTCGGGTCCCACGCTCACCATGCCGGGCGTCGGCGGGCAGGCGCGCGAGAGCGTGTCCGCCCGCGCGTCCGCGCCCTCCACGACCGCGGTCGCCACCGCGGCGCCGCCCATCGCGGTCATCGTGCCGAGGAATCCGCGTCGTGTCGCGTCGGCCACTGTCGCACCGTGCCTTTCGGTTGTCGGGCTCCGCGGAGCCGCGTCTGTGACTCACGATCCGGCCGGAACACCGCCCGGATCACGGCGGTGACGAGCAGGCCGCCGCCAGCCCCCCAGCACCCGTCGAACCGGGCCACCCGGCCGCCGCGCGGCAGCCGGGCGGTGAACGTGCCGGCGGCCGCGTCCACGGAGATCACCGCGTCGGTGAAGCCCAGCCACCGTCCGGTGAGCGGGGACCACGCCTTGTAGACCGACTCCTTCGCGCTGAACAGCAGCCGCCCCCAGGCGACCTCCGGCCGCTCGGCGTCCAGCCGTTCGAGCCACTCCCGCTCCTCCGGCAGCGCGATGCCGTCGAGCACGCGCCGCGGGACGGGCAGGCCGGGTTCGGCGTCCAGCCCGAGGACGGGCAGCTCGCGGCGCCAGGCCACGGCGGCGGCGCGGTAGCCGGCGCAGTGGGTGATGGAGCCCACCACGCCGGGCGGCCAGAGCGGGGCGCCCGAGCCGGTGCGCAGGAGGGGACCGGACGGCGCTCCCAGCCTTGACAGCGCCCGCCTGGCGCACGTCCTGCCGTCGGCGACGTCCCGCCTGCGGCGCGGGCCCGCGCCGGTGACCAGCGCCTCCTCCTCGGGCAGCAGCGCGCCCGTCCCCTCGGCGAACGCCTCCTCGACGGCCACGGGCGCGGGCAGGAGGGCGGCGAGCATCTCAGCCGCCCCCGGCGGCGGGCAGCGGCCGGCGCTCCGGCCTCGAATTCACGGGCACCGGGGGATTGTGAGCCATTTTCCGGCGCCATTCCAAGAAGCCGGTCGCTGTCCCGCCAGCGAGACGCGCTTTTCGCCGCCCTTTGTTTCGGCCGGCGGCCCTCCCATTCGGTCAGGAGGCTTTTCTTTGACATCGCGGACGTCGCCGATCATGCTGAGATCAGCGTGGCCGGCCGTCGCGGACGATCCCGTACGACGGCTGATCACCTACGACGGCTCTGCGCTGACGACGGCCGGCCGCCGCACGGCAGCCGATATCGGGCGGCAGCGGTTCCTGTGCGACCGTGGGGAGGCTCCGGCGGCACGTCTCGCCGGGTTCATGTCGCGGTGGACCGCCCCGGACCGGTCTCTCCGGCCTCTCCGGGCGGCACGCTCTGCCGGTCGGCCGGGTGCTGCCCGGCGCGCGTCCGGCATCTGAGCGCGCGGCGGATCTCGGCCGCCCCCGTGGCCGCGTCGTCGACGGTGACGACGAACTCACCGCCGTCGCGCAACGCCACCAGGAGGGCCTCGCCCTTCCTGACCACCACCACGTGCCGCCTCATGCTGCGCACCCGCCAGCCCCACCCCCACTGGCACGGATCGATCCGCACCGCCTCCGCGGTCTCGATGCGCGACAGCTCGACGTGCCGGGGGAACAGGAACGGCAGGCCGCCGCGGACGGTGAGCCGCCTGCCGTCGAAGACGGCCGTGACGCCGCTCCAGAAGTGCAAGGTCAGCAGCGACAGCACGGCGGGCAGCACCATCCAGGTCGTCCCCATCGCGACCAGGACGAGCATCAGGCAGATGGCGGCGATGGTCCGCCAGAAGTAGGCCCTGTTCCGCGCCCCGCCGATCCAGACGGCGGGCTTGCCGCTGGGCAGCCCGGTGACGCAGTCGTCCGGCAGGTCGGCGCCGTGTTCCGCGACCCGCCGGCGACGCGGGCTGACGGTCACGGCGGCGGCGACCATGGCCAGCGCGCCGCCGCCGATCGCCACGGCGGGCCCGTAGGCGGGCGCCGACGCCTGCCGCCACTGGCCCGCGTCCACGTTCGCCACCACGACCCCCGTGAGGAACGCGAGGTCCAGCAGGACCAGCACGCCCAGTGCCAGCCCCGCGGCCGCCCGCCGCCCCATCGACCCGTCATGGCGTAACCAGGCCAGCAGCCCGAAAACCGTCCAGGCACTCGTGCTCAGGACGAAGTTCTCCCCCACGGCGGTCCACAGCGGACCCGACCTGTCCGGATTCCCCTCGGTGAAGTGCGTGGCGACGGGTTCGGGCAGCCGGTCACGAAGGGCCAGCGGAACCGCCAGCGTGACCGCGTGTAATGCCGCGGGAATGAGAATCACGACCCCCAGGAAGCGCGACCTCATGTATTGGTCTCCCCGTAGCGCTGATAGCGAATTTCACTCGCCCGAAATCCTGTCATAGCCGACATTGCTTCGGAAGCTGTGCGTCACCAAGCGGATCAATTCGTTCTCGGTGAGCCCCACCCGTCGCGCCTCCACCAGCAGGGCGTCGATCGCGCCGGTGAGACGGGGGTCGAGCCGCTGCGGCGAGCGGGAGACGACGACCGTGCCCCTGCCCCTGCGGACCTCCAGCAGGCCCTCGTCACGCAGCAGGGCGTAGGCGCGCAGGACCGTGTGCAGGTTCACCCGCAGGCTGTCGGCCAGCTCGCGGGCCGGCGGCAACCTGTCTCCCGGCTGGAGCGCCCCTGTGGCGAGTGCCTGACGTAGGCTCCGGGCTATCTGGTCGAAAAGGGGTTCCGCCGAGCTCGGGTCGATGCTCAGGCGCATTCGTCGCTCCTTCGAGAGCCGCACCCTGGACGGACAGGGCAGTCCTGCAGGTTCCCATGCTGGTCCCATTTACAACATTGTTCGAGAAGTTATATAACAACAAGACCTGGTGGGCCTCATGATGACCTGGAGCAGGCATGCGACGTATGAGAGCGATCTTAGGAACCTTCCTGGTCATCGGCCTTATCGGTGGGGGCACCGCGCGGGGGGAGTCGTCCCCCGCCCGCTACGACGGCAAGGAGCTGTACAGGGGCCTCTTCCTGGCGGAGGGACCGGTGGCCCGGGCCCACCCCGAGCTCAGCCTCCACCAGGGGCAGCCCTGGACCACCGCCGAAGCCGATGATCTCACTGCCCGGATCGAGGCACTCGAACCGGGTTTCTTCGACGGCTTCGCGGCCGGCATCACCAGCGGCGACAGGGTCCGCATCGCGCAGTCGGCCGACGCCGCCTACGGCAGGACGGTCGAGGCGACCTCCGCCGTGGCGCCGGGCAAGGGCGTGCACGGCAGCTTCATCGTGGTCCACCGGACGGTCGTCAAGGCGACCCACATGGTCGTGAACAAGCACAGCTACTGGCATCGAGCCTCCTCCCGGAGCGCCGCCCTGGTGCGCGAGCGCTGGGCCGACGACGTGGCCGAGACCCTGACCCCGTGAGCCCGCACAGCCGGCTCGGGGCGCTCCTGCTCGTGCTCGGCCTCGCCTGGTCCGCCGTCGCCGGCTACGTCGTCCTCGGCCAGTTGCCGTCGGCCGCGCTCCAGCTCCCCGGCCAGCGTTCCGCCGCCGAGCACGCGAGAGTCGTGGCGCCGCAGGGGTGGGCGTTCTTCACCAGATCGGCGCGCGAGCACCGCGAGATCGTCTGGCGCCGCTCCCCCTCCGGCGGCTGGGAGCCGGCGCTGCTCGGGCCGCACGCCGAGGCCCGCAACCTGTGGGGGTTCGACCGCCGCTCACGGGCGCAGGCGGTGGACCTCGGCATCCTCCTGGGCGCCGTCCCGGCCGGCGAGTGGTCGAGCTGCGACACCGGCGAGATCACCCGCTGCCTCGGCTCCCTGACGCGGGCCGTTCCGGTGGCCAATCCGGCGCCGCGCCCCCTCCTCTGCGGCACGCTCGGCGTGTCCCGGCAGGAGCCGCTGCCGTGGGCGTGGGCCGGCGCGGCGGCCCGGACCCGGATGCCCGCGACGGTCGTGCGCCTGGACGTGCGATGTTGAGCCGCCTCGGGACATGGGCGCACGGCATCGCCCGGGTCAGTCCGTGGACCGACGTGTACGGCACCGCCAGGAGCCTGATCGCGGCCGCGACGCTCACGACGCTGCTGGCCAGCGACACCGCCACGCTCTTCAGGCCCGCCGCCGGCGTGCCCGGCCACCCCCACTGCGACGGCCTCGCGGGCGCCGGACTGTTCTGCGTGATGGACGTGGACGTGGCCCATCCGGTCGCGATCGTGATCCTGGTCCTGGCCGCCTCCGGATGGCGGCCCCGGCTCACGGCGCTGCCGCACTGGTGGGCGACGGTGAGCTTCCAGGCCTCGACCACCATTCCCGACGGCGGTGACCAGGTCGCCGCCGTGCTGACCCTGCTGCTGCTCCCCCTCGCGCTGACCGACGGCCGCGCCTGGCACTGGCAGCGCCCCGGCGAGGTCCGCGACGAGGTCGCGTCCCTGGTCGCCTGGTCGGCCCTGCTCGTGATCCGCGTCCAGGTCGCCGGCATCTACCTGCAGGCGTCCATGGCCAAGCTCGGGCGCGAGGAGTGGGCGGACGGCACGGCCCTGTACTACTGGCTCGGCGATCCCCTCTTCGGCGTGCCTGGCTGGGCCTCCCCCCTCGTCGCCCCGGTGCTGGCCCACCCGGTGGGCGTCACCCTGCTCACGTGGGGCGCGGTCGCGGTCGAGTTCGCCCTGGTCATGGGCCTGGTGGCGCGGCGGGCCGCCAGGCCGTACCTGCTCGCGGCCGGCGTGCTCCTGCACGGCTCGATCGCGGTGCTCATGGGGCTCGGCAGCTTCAGCCTGGCCATGATCGGCGCCCTCGTGCTGTTCCTGCGGCCGCTGGACGTGCCGTTCGCCCTGAGGGTCAAGGAGCCGATCGCCCTCGCGGCCCGCCGGTGGCGGGCGGGCGTCATCCCCCGAGGAGAGCCACCGGCGGCGGGACAGCGAGAAGAGAGCACGCGGGAGAAGGCACTTCAGCAGAACCAGAGTCCGTGACACCGAGATTCACCAGCAATCCGCTTTCGGAGGATCCATGAATCACCCCGTCAATGGCCTCACGAGGAAAGGGCACGGTGAAGGACCGCCCCACCCGGGCGCGGGCCAGCGCCTGGGGCTGGACCGGTCCGTCGTGACCCGGCGTACCGGTCTGCAGTTTCCGAATCGACTGGAATTTCCCATCTGGGAGCGTATCGGCAAGCAAATATCCCTTATTTCCGACTCCTCCGCTTGGTGGCTGGGCGACTGGCTCATCTACGGGGAGAAGGAGTACGCGGATCGCTATCGCATGGCCATCGAGCAGACGTCCCTCGACTACCAGACGCTGCGCAACTACGCCTG
Organism: Nonomuraea indica; assembly: GCF_002850745.1. Taxonomy (GTDB): domain Bacteria; phylum Actinomycetota; class Actinomycetes; order Streptosporangiales; family Streptosporangiaceae; genus Nonomuraea; species Nonomuraea indica. The sequence continues at coordinate 1,814 of NZ_KZ559471.1, read as the reverse complement.
GGTCGCCCGCCGGTTCAGCCTGGCGCGGCGGCGGGACAAGCTGAGTTTCGCCCACCACGCCGAGGTGGCGGCGCTCGCCCAGGAGGAGCAGGACGTGTGGCTGGAACGGGCCGAGCAGTGCGGCTGGTCACGCAACCGGTTACGCCGCGAGCTGCGCAGGACCCCCGGCGCGAGCGTGCCGGTGGAGGCCGTCGAGGCGGCGGACGGCCGGGGGTCCGCCGCCGGGTCGGTGGACGTGAAGGTGCGCCTGACCTCCAGCCGCGAGCAGCTGGAACGCTGGAAGAAGGCCGCCGACCTGCAGAACCGCGACCTGGTGAGCTGGATGGTGCAGGCGCTGGAGAGCATCGCCCAGGAGGTCATCAGCAAGAAGACGCCCGAGGCCGGCGAGGTGGTGGCCTCCTCCCGCGGCTGACCCGCCGTCCGGTGCGCGTGGCCGTCTCGCCGGCGAGACGGCCACGCGCACCCCGGCCCGCAGCACGGCGGGAAACCGGACGGGACTGGGAACGGGAGGAAGGCGGGAACGCGGAAAACTCGGGGAAGCCCCGGAACGCCGGGAATGCCCCGGGAACGGGGGGAACGCCGGGAAGGCGGCGACGCCGGGGATCGCGGGGACCGGGTGGCTACGCCGGGGGGACAGGCCTGCACGCCCGCTCGCACAGCATCGAGGCGATGCCGCGCACGGTGTGGAACGCCCGCGGATCGACATCCTCGACCGGCACCACCGACCCCCACTCCTCGTGGATGAAGTTGATCAGGATCGCCGTGTTGAGCGACGTCAGGATCCCCCCGTCCAGCAGCGGCGTCGAGTCGCCGAACGCGCCGGCCGGATCGCCGTAGAGGAACCGTTCCCTGATGAACCCGGTCAACCGTGCCGAGACCTCGCGCTCGACCAGGACGTCCGTCACCTCTGCCGCCTCTCTCCCATGGTGGAACCCCGGCGCTCAGCCCCGGCGGTCCAGGATGCGGACCACCGCGCACGAGATCGTGACGCCGGAGCCTATGCCGCCCAGCAGGACGTGGTCGCCCGGCCTCACCTTGCCGGTCTCCAGCAGGTGGTGCAGCGAGACGAGCGGGTCGCTCGCGCCCAGGTGACCGATCGTGCGTCCGAAGTCCCACGTCGACCTGGACATCGGCATCCGGAGGATCTCCATCCAGCGGTGCTCGATCGCGTCGGGGGCGAGGTTGGTCAGGGCCGCGTACGCGAGGTCCTCGAAGCGGACGCCGGCCTCGGCGACGACCCGGCCGATGAGCTGCATCATCGTCTTCTGGACCATGATCCAGGCGATGCGCAGCTCGCTGCTGGTCTCGGCCACCTTCCCGAACGCCTCGTCGCGGGCGATCCAGTCGACCGGCGCGCCCGTGGTGGCGCCCGGCGGGAACATCGGCTCGCCGTAGCGTCCGCCCTCCTCCAGCTCCGGCACGGCGGCCGACCCGACCGACAGCACCTGCGCGATGCCCGGCCGGCGGGTCAGCACCATCGCGCTGGCCGCGTCGCCGAAGACGGTCGGCGCCGAGCGCCACCGGTCGAAGCGCGGCGTGCCGAAGTTGTCGGCGGCCACCACGAGCGCGTCGGGCCGCCCCGCCGGGGCGACACTCAGATACGGCGCGGCCAGCTCCAGCGCGCTGAACACGCCGTTGCAGCCCTGGTGCAGCTCGACGGCCAGGGCGTCGCCGCCGACGAGGTGCCGCTGCAGGAAGTACTGCGGCAGCCACCCGTCGGGCCCCTGGTGCCACACGTCGCAGTAGAGCAGCAACCCGACCTCCGCCGCACGCCCGCCCGCCGCCTCCAGGGCCGCACGGGCGGCACGCAGAGC
>NZ_KZ559470.1:324554-450402 GCF_002850745.1 Nonomuraea indica | reverse complement strand
CCGATGGTACTGCACTCGGGAGGGTGTGGGAGAGTAGGTCACCGCCGGACAATCTTTGGGAATGGGGTCTCACCTTCGGGTGAGGCCCCATTTTCGCGTACCCGGACATCTTCGGTGTGCGCCGGCAGTGAGACACCCGATCACGGGCGTTCCCGACGTACGGGAGGCGAACGGCCCCGGCCTTCCACGGCTGTGTCCGGCGGCTTCCCGGCATCTACCGCCTTTCACCAAGTCCCGCGCCTTCAGGGGCGGACGGGGCCGACTGGCGGCGCCGGCATGCCAGCCGTCGTCGCACACGCACGATCGCGATGGAGCATTCCGGAAGTGTCCGTATGGACCATCCGATATCCACGTGGTGGAGGGCGCGTTGACGCTCGCGGGCTTGCTAGGCTGGTGAGAAGCGGGCCACCCCCACGGGTGGCCTTCGTCGCGTAAGGCCCGAGGCCGGGCAGCGACCAGCCACGGCGGCCGTCATGTGCGATACGGGTCCGCTGAGTGAGCCAACGAAATGGACCAGAAGTGAACAGAGACAACGGGCCGGACGGCGGACAGCGCGGACGAGGCGACGACGGGGAGAGACGTTCATACGGCGACAGAGGGAGCGGGTACGGCTCCCGCGGGCGTGACCAGGACAGGCCCAGAGGTGACCGTCCGTTCCGCTCCGGCGAGCGCTCCGGCGGCCGCGGTGAGCGCGGGCCGCGCCGTGAGGGTTCAGACCGGCCGCCGTACCAGGACCGTGGCTACGGCGACCGCTCCGGATACCGGAGCCAGGACGACCGCGGTCCTCGCCGTGAGGGCGGGTTCCGCGACGATCGGGGTCCTCGTCGTGATGACGATCGTCGTTCGTTCCGTGACCGTGACGATCGCGGTCCGCGTCGTGAGGGTGGGTTCCAGGATCGTCGTCCGGGTGGGTTCCGGGACGATCGTGGTCCTCGTCGTGATGACGATCGTCGTTCGTTCCGTGACCGTGACGATCGCGGTCCGCGTCGTGAGGGCGGTTTCGGTGGCGACCGTGGCCCGCGTCGCGAGGGTGGGTTCCGCGACGACCGTGGGCCGCGTCGTGAGGGCGGCTTCCGTGATGATCGTGGTCCTCGTCGTGATGACGATCGTCGTTCGTTCCGTGACCGTGACGATCGCGGTCCGCGTCGTGAGGGTGGGTCCCAGGATCGTCGTCCGGGTGGGTTCCGGGACGATCGTGGTCCTCGTCGTGATGACGATCGTCGTTCGTTCCGTGACCGTGACGATCGCGGTCCGCGTCGTGAGGGCGGTTTCGGTGGCGACCGTGGACCGCGTCGCGAGGGTGGGTTCCGCGACGACCGTGGGCCGCGTCGTGAGGGCGGCTTCCGTGATGATCGTGGTCCTCGTCGTGATGACGATCGTCGTCCGTTCCGTGACCGCGACGATCGCGGTCCGCGTCGTGAGGGCGGTTTCGGTGGCGACCGTGGACCCCGTCGCGAGGGCGGCTTCCGCGACGACCGCGGGCCGCGTCGCGAGGGTGGGTTCCGCGACGACCGTGGGCCGCGTCGTGAGGGCGGCTTCCGTGATGATCGTGGTCCTCGTCGTGATGACGATCGTCGTCCGTTCCGTGACCGCGACGATCGCGGTCCGCGTCGTGAGGGCGGTTTCGGTGGCGACCGTGGACCCCGTCGCGAGGGCGGCTTCCGCGACGACCGCGGGCCGCGTCGCGAGGGCGGGTTCCGCGACGACCGTGGGCCGCGTCGTGAGGGCGGCTTCCGTGATGATCGTGGTCCTCGTCGTGATGACGATCGTCGTCCGTTCCGTGACCGCGACGATCGCGGTCCGCGTCGTGAGGGCGGTTTCGGTGGCGACCGTGGACCCCGTCGCGAGGGCGGCTTCCGCGACGACCGCGGGCCGCGTCGCGAGGGCGGGTTCCGCGACGACCGTGGGCCGCGTCGTGAGGGCGGCTTCCGTGATGATCGTGGTCCTCGTCGTGATGACGATCGTCGTTCGTTCCGTGATCGTGATGACCGTGGTCCGCGTCGTGAGGGTGGGTTCCAGGATCGTCGTCCGGGTGGGTTCCGGGACGATCGTGGTCCTCGTCGTGATGACGATCGCCGTCCGTTCCGTGACCGCGACGATCGCGGTCCGCGTCGTGAGGGCGGTTTCGGGGGCGACCGTGGACCCCGTCGCGAGGGCGGCTTCCGCGACGACCGCGGGCCCCGTCGTGAGGGCGGGTTCCGCGACGACCGTGGACCCCGTCGCGAGGGCGGATACCGGGGCGATCGGGGGCCGCAAGGCGCGGGCGGTTACCAGGGCGACCGTGCCCGGCCCTTCTCGCGCGACCGTGACGAGCAGTCGGCCAGTGGGTCACGTGCCCGGTACGGCAGGCCGGACCGGGATGACGCGCCGCAGCGGGAGAGGCTGCCGGACGTCGCCCCCGACATCACCGCCGACGAGCTGGACAAGGAGGTGCGTGACGAACTGCGCTCCCTTCCCGGCGACCTGGCCGAGCTGGTGGGCAGGCACCTTGTCGCCGCCGAGCGCGCGCTCGAGGACGACGATCCTGACCGGGCGCATGAGCACACCAACGTGGCCCGGAGGTTCGCGGCCCGCATCGGTGTCGTTCGCGAGGCGGCCGGCATCGTCGCCTACCGCGCCGGACACTACTCCGAGGCGCTCAGCGACCTGCGCGCGGCGAGGCGGATGACCGGTTCGGACGCCTACCTGCCCGTCATGGCCGACTGCGAGCGTGGTCTCGGCCGGCCCGAACGCGCCCTCGACCTGGTACGTTCACCTGAGGCCGAGCGCCTCGACAGGGCTGAGCGTATCGAGCTCGCCATCGTGGAGTCCGGCGCGCGCCGTGACCTCAATCAGCACGACGCCGCAGTCATCACGCTGCAGCGCCTTCCCGAACTTCGTGATCCGGAGCCCAAGCCCTGGTCGGCGCGACTTGCGTTCGCCTACGCCGACGCGTTGGCCGACGCGGGCCACCAGGAGGCGGCCACCGACTGGTTCGCCAAGGCGATGGCGTTCGACGAGGACGGTGAGACCGACGCGGCCGAGCGCTACGCCGAGCTGACCGGCGCCGTCATCGAGGACCTCGAAGAGGACTTCGACGACGAGACGGACGACGCCGTCGACCAGGCGGAGGAGCAGGAGGAGCGGATCGAGGACGAGGCCGCGCTGGCCGAGGCCGATGACCTCCTCACCGACGACGCCGACATCGAGGACGCCGACGACGCTGAGCCGAGAGGCCGGGCGGCCAGCGGCGACCTCGGGGGCGACGACCTCGCGGACGGAACCGAGGCCGACCTCGCGGACGACGTCACCGAGGACGACCTCGGTGACGACGGACTCGGACCCGACGCAGCGGACGAGACGGAAACTCGCGACCTCGAGGACGCGGACATCCAGGACGCCGCCGCCGACGCTGAGGACGCCGAGGACGTCGACGAGGCGGAGGACGACGCCGACGACGAGGCGGGGGACGACGGCCTCGCTGAAGCTCGTGGCGCAGGTGACGACGTCATGAGCCAGGACAACCCGAAGCGGCCGGCTTCGGGAGCTCCAGGTGCGTCCGTCGCAGAGGGGAAGCCCGTCGAGGGCACTTCGGCGACCGGCAAGGCCGTGTCCAGCACGCAGCCGGAGGCCGCGCCGGACATCAACCTGGCGTTCATCGAGCCGGACTTCGGCGACATCCTCGACGAGCCCGAAGACGCCCCGACCGCCGACAGGCCCAAGCGCGACGACTGACGACGGGCGTCGCCGTACCGATTCGATGAGCCGCCGTCATCCCGCCACGAGGGATGACGGCGGCTCATCCATGTCCGGGGACGCTTCAGGTGACGAGCGTGGCGGGATACGGTCGCCCTCGGACCGGCGGCGTACCAGAGGCTCCGCCGCGAACGAGGGGAAGCCGGCCGTTACGGGGAGACGCGGTCGAGCCAGTGGAGGATGCCGGCGACGTTCGACGGCGCGCCGCTCAGCAGCTCGAACTGTTCGGCCGTCTCGTCGCCGGCCTTCAGCGCGGTGTAGCGCTCCTTCGTGCGGTCCCGCACCATGGCCACCGCGTGGTCGAGATCCATGCCCTCGGCGTGTGCCTGCCGCGTCAGGTCAACCCAGACGCGGAGCTCCTCGGCCGACCGTTCGAGCGTTTCCTGGACCGCGTCCACCGGGCCGTAGTGACTGAACAGCAACCGCTGCGGCCCCAGCGCCTCGAACAGCGCGATGGAGTTGAGCGCCGTCTGCAGGTCGAAGTCCGGGGGCGGCGTCGCGGGCCGCAGGTCGCCGGTCTCGGGCAGGTAGACGCCGGCGGCGTCGCCCACGTACAGGTCACCGGTGCCCGAGTCGACCAGCCCGACGTGGTGCTTGGCGTGTCCGGGCGAGTAGTGGCTGCTGAGGGTCCTGCCGTTGCCCAGATCGATGGACCCCGTGTCGCCCAGCGCGACGATGCGTTCGGCTTCGGTCGGCGACAGCTCCCCGAAGAGGGTGTCCAGTTTGTCACCCCACACCATGCGGGCGCTGGCCATCAGCCGGGACGGGTCCGCCAGGTGCCTGGCACCCTTCTCGTGAACGACGATCTGCGCGGACGGGAAGAACCTGGCGATGTCGCCGACCCCGCCGGCGTGGTCGAGGTGGATGTGCGTGACGACCACCGTCGCCAGGTCATCCGGGCCCACGCCCAGCGAGGCCAGGGCATCGCGTACCACCGGCGCCGACGTGGACGTGCCCGTCTCCACGAGGCAGGGACGGTCCCCCAGGATCAGGTAGCCGGCGGTGATGCCCGCATAGCCGGCCATTTTGGTGTCAATCTCATAGACGTCGCCGCCCAGGGCGGTGATGTTGTCCACAGGCGCTCCAAGAGCCGTGTCCGCTATCCCCAGAACGGCATTCGAGCCGATCCGGCCTCCCCCTCATCGTAGAGAGTGATCTCGACCTGAGCATCGATGGGAGGCGGCAGTGGACCGCAACGAGGTCGTTCTGGTGGGAAGGCTGTCCGGCACAGCCGAGGACAAGACGTTGCCGAGCGGCGACACCCTGACGAAATGGCGCCTGGTCGTGCGCCGGCGCCGCCGGCACAGACGGGGCGGCACCTTGACCGACAGCATCCCCTGCGTCACGTTCGACGAGAAGACGGCCGAGCTGGTCCGTAGCCTGCAGCCGCCTGCGCTGCTGGAGGTCACGGGAGCGTTCCGGTGCCGCATTTACGGGCCGTCGGCCGCGAAGGTCTGGCGCTACGAGGTGGAGGTCCTCTCGGCCAGACCCGTCGAGGCGGACCCCACGCAGGACGCGGACAGAGGAGAGCCTCCGGCGCCTTCTCCTCCCCGCCCCGTGGCGGCGCTCGCCGCGGTGGGCTGAGAAGGCGCCACCGGGTTCGGGGATGACGGCCTCCGTCTGCCGGCTGGTGCGGCCCGGGAGCTCGCGGACCGGGCGTGCCCCATGGTGACGCGGTGTGTCACTCCGCGGCGAACGTGCGCAGGAGGAGACCCGTTCTCGGCTTGGGGCCGAAGGAGGTCGACTTGCGCGGGACCCGTTCCCCGGCCGCGGCTACGGCGAGCACGTCTTCGACGGCGAGCGGCTTGAGTATCACCGCTGTGCCATCGGAGCGGACGGCGAGATCCGTGGCGGCCTGAGCGTCGTGGTGCACGATGCGGACGGCCTGCTCGTCGTCCTGCATGCCCCACACCTTGGGCATGACGAAGCACGTGAGGATGGAGGTGTTGAGTGAGTTCCAGCGCTCGGAACGATCGGCGGGCATGGCGTGCGCCAGCTGCACGGGATCAGGGTCGGTGAGCAGGTGGCTGCCACCAGCACCGGCCAGCAGGAAGGCGGGCTCCGGGGCGGCGTCGAGAGCGGCGAGGCCATCAGCGAGCGTGGGATGGTCGTGCACCTGCCATGCCCCCTTCGCTCTCGCCGCCGCCTCACGCAGCGGCAGTCCGGGGATGACGCGGTGAATGGCCTTGAGGTCGGGCGGGTATGCGGTGGAGTCCACGAGCAACGCCAGCCCGAAGTCCCACGGTCCCACCGGCGGGCCGGCCGGTGAGGCGGGCGTGGTGCGAGAGGCGTGTTCCTGGCGCTGCAGGACGCGGTACGTCGCGTACCTGTGGTGGCCGTCGGCGATGAGGGCTTGGCGGGGACGCAGGTCGGCGTTGATGGCGTCGATCTCGGTCTGGTCGGCGATCGCCCACAGGCGGTGGGTCAGTCCGTCGTCCGTGCGCGCGTCGACCAAGGGGGGACGGGTGGTGGCCACCTCTTCCACCAGACGGGTCGCCGCGCCGTGGTCGCCGTCGTAGAGGAGGAAGATGGGTTCGAGATTGGCCTGGGTGGTGCTCATCAGCGCCAGACGGTCGGCGACGGGGCCGGGGAAGACGTCCTCGTGGGGCAGGATGACGCCCTGCGCGGGGTCGGCGAGGCCGATGTCTCCGATGAGACCGCGCTGCAGGACGCCGGGGCCGCTCTGCTCGTAGGCGTACAGGGCCGGGCGCTCGTCCCGCACCAGGACGCCTGACGACAGCCAGGCGCGCAGAGTGTCCCGGGCGGGGCCGTACTTCTCCGCGCGGTGGGGTTCATCGTGCGGTTCCGAGGTTCGCCCAGCATCGGCAGGGTGGATGGCCGGGGGGCTCGCGGGTGGCACGGGAGCGGGTGGCGGGCCGGCCGGCGGCGTGGGCGGCGGGCCTGCCTGCTCCTGATCCACCTGGCGCGGCGTGCAGGGAAGGATGAGCCGTACGACGTTGTTGGGATGAGCGTCAAGGAGCGCACGGACATCGCCGTTGGAGATCAGGTCGTAGGGCGGAGACGTCACCTTGGCTGGATCGTCGACGGTGAAGCGGACGCCGCGGAAGGGTCGTAGCACCAGTCCATCCGGCACCGGCAGTTCAGGAGTGCCCATACCGGGCATGCTCCCATAAAGGCCCGAGTCTTCCCGAAGTCGCCCCAACGCCCCAGCCGCGTCCGGTGACGTGGCGAACAGAGCGGATCCGTCGTCTGTCGATGAAGGAGACCTCACGCATGGTCCAAGGAACGAATCCTCACGATGATTCCCATGGAGCCCCCGAGGGCCACGTCTATGACTGGTACCAGCGCGGGGTGAAGCTGCTGCAGGAGGGCAGTCCGGCGGCCGCGGCCGCGCTGCTCGAACGTGCCGCGCTGGCCGAGCCCGACTCCCGCAGCATCCGCGAGGCGCTGGCCCGGGCCCAGTTCAACTCACGGCAGTACGCGGAGGCCGCGGACAGCTTCCGGCAGATCGTCGATGCCAATCCCGCTGAGGACTACGCCCATTTCGGGCTGGGGCTGGCGTTGTGGCGGACGGGGGACGTGGAGGGTGCGCAGGAGCCGCTTGCGATCGCCGTGGCGATGCGTCCCGATGAGCGCAACTATGTGTCCGCGTTGAAGAGCGTACGGGCAACGTTGCGAGCCCGGAGGGAGATGTCGAGGTAAGGCTGGGACACCAGGGGCGGCGGCCGGCGCAGCCGTAGGGCGTGGGCGTGAGGCGGTGGGCGGTTGGGGTGGCGGCCTCGGGTATGGGCGGAGGGCCGGCTGCCCGTGGGGGTGCCGGGCGGCGTTAGAGTCGCACAGGCGTGAGAGTGCGACGAGAAGGGGCCACGTGCTGATCGACGGCTACGACACCCTGCTGCTCGACCTCGACGGGGTCGTCTACCTCGGCAGGCACGCGGTGCCGGGGGCGCCCGAGGCGTTGGAGGCGGCGCGGGGCAGAGGCGTGCGGCTGGCGTACGTGACCAACAACGCCTCACGGACTCCGGCGGCCATCGCCGCGCACCTGCGGGAGTTGGGGGTGGCCGCGAGCGCGGCCGACGTCGTGACGTCGGCCCAGGCTGCCGCCCGGGTGGTGGCGGAACGCGTTCCGCCGGGCTCGAACGTGCTGGTCGTCGGCGGGTCCGGGCTGCGGCTCGCCGTACGGGATCGAGGGCTCAGGCCGGTCACCACGGCGCTGGAGGCCCCCGCGGCCGTGGTGCAGGGGATAGCGCCCGGGCTGTCGTACGAACTGCTGGCCGAGGGTGCGCTGGCGGTGCGGCAGGGGGCCCTGTTCGTGGCGTCCAACGGGGACAGCACCATGCCGACCGGCCGGGGCGAACTGCCGGGTAACGGGTCGATGGTGCGGGTGATCGCCACCGCGACGGGAGTGGAGCCGGTGTACGCGGGCAAGCCGGACCCGCCGCTGCACCGGGAGTCGATGATCCGCACCGGCGCCCGTCGGCCGCTGGTCGTGGGGGACCGGCTGGACACCGACATCGAGGGGGCGACGAACGCGGGCGTGGACAGCGTCGTGGTGCTCACCGGGGTGGCCACGCCGCTCGACCTGCTCACAGCCGGTCCCCGGCACCGGCCGACCTATCTCGCCGAGGGGCTGTCCGCCCTCCTCGAACCGTACCCGGAGGTGCGTGAGGGGGCGTGCGGCGGCTGGCGGGCCCGATGGGCGGACGACGTGCTGCGCCTTGAGGGTGGCGGCAGCCGGATAGACGGACTGCGGGCCGCGTGCGAGGCGGCCTGGAGCCGGGCCGGGCGGGGGCGCGTCGAAGAGGACGCGGTCAAGCAGGTGCTCGACCGCGTCGGCTAGCCGGGTCCCCTCCGCCGCCGTCGCGGGGCCCGCGTTGGCCGTCAGCGGTGGCGCCGCTGTCGCAGGCCCGCGTTGGCCGTCAGCCGTGGCGCCGCCGTCGTGGGGTTCCCGTAGGCCGTCAGCGGCGGACTCGCTGCGGATGGCCTGGTAAGCGCCGGCGGGTGTTCGTCGTCCCGGAGCCGCCAGCGGCCTCGGACTGGCGACCAGCCGGGCGCTCGCCCGCAAGGGCGCACGGGATCCTCGCCGTACGTGACGAGCTGTAGAGCCGCCTGGCGGTCGAGCGGATCACCGCTGGGCAGCCGGACGCCGACCTTGAGGTGCGCTGGCTCTACCTGGCCGATCTCGACTCCGTTTCTCGTCCCGCATGGTGCCCGGGTCCCCGGAAAGGGGACTGCGCGAATCTCGCCGCCCGGCACTGCGGGGCAGGACCGGCCCAGGGGCGGTCGCCGAGTCGGGCCGGGCCGGGCGGTCCGGACGGTCGGACGGTCGGACGGTCGCGCGTGGGGCGTCAGGCGATGCGTTCGGCGGTCTGGCGGGCGAACTGCCAGGAGCCCAGGACCAGCAGCAGCGACGCCGCCAGCACCAGCACTCCCAGCGACGCCGGCACGCCGCCGCTCCAACCGTGCAGCACCAGCAGCCGCATCGCCTCTATCGCGTGGGTGAGCGGGTTGACGCGGGCCACGGCCTCCATCCACCCCGGCATGGCCGACAGCGGCACGAACGCGTTGCTCATGAACAGCAGCGGCAGCGACGCGAACCCGGTGATCGCGAAGAACGTCCCGTGCGACGGGACCGCGCACGCGAGCGCCATGGCGGCCGCCGTGAGCGCCAGCGTCAGCAACCCGGTGGCCACGAGGATCACCAGCACGCCGGCGGCCCCGGAGGCGGGGCGCACCCCGAGCGCGAGCGCCACCAGCAGGATGACGAGCACCTGGGCGGCGTTCATCACCGTCTGGAAGACGAACCGCGACACGATCAGCGAGCTGCGCCGGATGGGCATGCTGAGCAGCTTGTCCAGGTAGCCCGTCTCCTTGTCGAACAGCAGCGGCATCGCCGCCGTCACCCCGTTGCCCACCACGGTGAACGCGATGACGCCCGGCACCGCGAACGCGATGTAGTCGCCGGTCCCGACCACCCGGGAGTCGACCGCGCCGCCCATGGCACCGGCGAAGAACACCAGCCACACGGCCGGTTGCAGGACGCTGAACAGCAGGTTCAGCCGCTCGCGGAGCGTCACGAGCAGCCAGCGGCGCGACAGTGCGAGCACCTCCTGAGGCCACATCAGACCGTCTCCTCCCGCAGCGCGCGCCCGGTGTGCCGCAGGAACACCTCGTCCAGCGAGGTGACCCCCAGCTCGTCCTTCAGGGCGGCCGGGGTGCCGCCCGCCACCCTGCGGCCGTGGTCGATGATCGTGAGCCGGTCGCAGAGCCGGTCGGCCTCGTCCATGTAGTTGGTGGCCAGCAGCACCGTCGTGCCCTCCCCGGACAGGTCGCGGACGTGGTCCCACACGCGGTGGCGTGACTGCACGTCCAGCCCGAGGGTCGGCTCGTCGAGGATGAGCAGCTCCGGCCGGTGCAGCAGCCCGCAGGCCAGGTCGAGCCGCTTCTGCATGCCGCCGGAGTACTCCTGAACCAGGCGGTCGGCGTGCGCTGCCAGCCCGACGAGGTCGAGCGCCTCGGCCACGCGTGCCTTCACCTGCCGGCGCGGCACGTGGTAGAGCGACGCCTCGATCTCCGCCTTCTCCCTGCCGGTCAGCAGGTAGTACCCCATGGGGGACACGTTCTGCATGACGTACCCGATGCGCCGCCGTACCTCTCCGGCGGCCCGCACCACGTCGAACCCGCACACCCGCGCCGTGCCCGAACCGGGCGGCAGCAGGGTGGCGAGCATCCGGATCGTCGTCGTCTTGCCGGCGCCGTTCGGCCCCAGCAGGCCGAACACCTCGCCGGCGGCGACCTCCAGGTCCAGCCCGTCGACGGCGGGGTGGCCGCCGAAGGCCCGGCGCAGCGCGGCGGCCTCGATGATGTGACCCATGTTGTTCGCCCATCGCCAAATAGTTAACGCAAGCATTAAATATCTGGGGCGGTGGGCGGGTCAACCACCGTCAGAGCAGGCGGCGGAGGCGCAGCAGGTCGCCGAAGCTGGCTTCGACCTTCACCCGCCCTCCCAGCAGCGCGCGGGCCAGGTCGAGCTCCCCGTCGACCAGCGCGATGAGGTCGTCGCTCACGATCGTCAGCCGGACGTCCGGAGCCCGGCCGCCGGCGGGCGGGTCCTCGGCGAACGGGTCGAGCCCGTCATGGTGCAGCCGGCCGTAGTACGTCACGCCGAGGTCGGAGACGCGGCAGCTGAGCGTCCGCTCCACCACGTGCCTGGCCCGGTCCTTCTCGTCGATCTCGTGGAACTGGGCGACGAGCTTGGCCAGTGCCGCCCGGCACTCCTCGACGCTTGCCATGGTGCGCATCCTTTCTGGGCCGTGTCCGGGACGTAGCGTTCCACATCCGTGGCACCCCGTATGCCCCCTCAACGAGTGACACACCCGCCGAGGTGCCGGGCGCTCGCACGAGGCGTTACCGTCGTGTCATGAGTGCGCTGCCTGAGCAGACCGGGGACGACCGGGTCGACACGGTGCTCGCCGGTCTCGGCCGCCTGGCCGGCCTGCCGGTGAGCGAGCACGTGGGGGTGTTCGAGGAGGCGTTCGCCGGGCTGGAGGCCGCCCTCGCCGCCGTGGACGACCAGTGAGCCGCAGGATACGCCTGGACAGCGAGATGGTACGGCGGGGCCTGGCCCGCTCGCGCGAGCAGGCCGGTCAGCTCATCGAGGCCGGCCGGGTCACCGTGGGCGGCCAGCGGGCGGCCAAGCCCGCCACCCAGGTCGACACCGCCTCGGCCATCGTCGTCGCCGAGTCGGCCGACGGGCCCGACTACGTCTCGCGCGGGGCGCACAAGCTGCTCGGGGCGCTCAAGGCGTTCGGCGCCCTGTCGGTCGAGGGGCGGCGGTGCCTCGACGCGGGCGCGTCGACCGGCGGGTTCACCGACGTGCTCCTGCGCCACGGCGCCGCGCACGTGGTGGCGGTGGACGTCGGCTACGGCCAGCTGGCCTGGTCGCTGCGCACCGACGAGCGGGTGACCGTCATGGAGCGCGTCAACGTGCGCGACCTGACCCCCGACATGGTCGGCGAGGCGCCGACGCTCGTCGTCGGCGACCTGTCGTTCATCTCGCTGCGGCTCGTGCTGCCCGCGCTGGCCTCCGTCGCCGCCCCCGGGGCCGACTTCGTGATGCTGGTGAAGCCGCAGTTCGAGGTCGGCAAGGACTTCGTCGGCGCGGGCGGCGTGGTGCGCGAGCCCGAGCTGCGGGCGCGGGCCGTGCGCGACGTGGCCGGCCGCGCCGCGGAGCTGGGCCTGTCCGTGCGCGGCGTCACCGCCAGCCCCCTGCCCGGACCCTCGGGCAACGTCGAATACCTCCTCTGGCTGGGCAAGGGAGAAGGCGCGCCACCGCTCGCCGACCTGGAGGCGGAGATCGTGCGTGCCGTCGCGGAAGGGCCGCAATGAACCATACGAGCCGCACGAACCGCACGGTGCTGGTCACCGCGCACACGGGGCGTGAGGCGGCGGTGCAGAGCGCCCGCCTCGTGATCACCCGCCTGGTCGACGCCGGCCTGACGGTCCGGGTGCTCGACGTGGAGGCCGCCGAGATCGGCTGCGCGGGCGTCGAGGTGGTGCCCGCCGACCCGAGTGCCGCCAAGGACGCCGAGGTCCTCATCGTGCTGGGCGGCGACGGCTCGCTGCTGCGCTCGGCGGAGCTGGCCCGGCCGACCGGCACGCCGCTGCTCGGCGTCAACCTCGGCCACGTCGGTTTCCTCGCCGAGGCCGAGGTCGCCGACCTCGCATCGGCCGTCGACGGCGTGGTCGAAGGCCGCTACGACGTCGAGGAGCGCATGACGATCGACGTGCTGGCCCGGCAGAACGGCCAGGTCATCGCCGACACCTGGGCGCTGAACGAGGTGTCGGTGGAAAAACGTGACCGCATGCTGGAGGTCGTGGCCGAGATCGACGGCCGCCCCCTGTCGCGGTGGGGTTGCGACGGCGTCATCTGCGCCACGCCGACCGGCTCGACGGCCTACGCGTTCTCCGCCGGAGGGCCGGTGGTCTGGCCCGAGGTGGAGGCCCTGCTCCTGGTGCCGATCAGCGCCCACGCGCTGTTCGCCCGGCCGCTGGTCGTCTCGCCGCGCTCGACCATGGCCGTCGAGATCCTGCCCGACACGCCCGGTGGGGTGCTGTGGTGCGACGGGCGGCGCCGGTTCGACCTGCCGTCCGGCTCGCGCGTCGAGGTACGCCGTGGTGCCGAGCCGGTCCGGCTGGCACGCCTGCACGGCGTGGAGAGTACCGGCGCGCCGTTCACCGACAGGTTGGTCGCCAAGTTCGAACTACCCGTTCAGGGCTGGCGTGGACGGGTGCGTCCCTGAGTCAATGGGCTGTGAGGCGCGTAGGATCACATGCGCACAGGTGTTCGGAGCGACGGGAGTGGGCAGTTGCGACCCAGGGTCGAGGAGGTCCGCATCCAGGGGCTCGGCGTCATCGATGAGGCCGTCCTCGAGCTTTCGCCGGGCTTCAACGTGGTCACCGGTGAGACCGGGGCCGGCAAGACGATGGTCGTCACCGGGCTCGGGCTGCTGTTCGGCGGCCGGGCCGATCCGTCCCGCATCCGTCCCGGCGCCGACCGGGCCACGGTCGAGGGCACGCTCGTCATCGAGCCGGGCGGGCGCGTCGCCCAGCAGGTCGAGGACATCGGCGGCGAGGTCGACGAGGGCGAGCTGATCATCTCGCGCACCGTCTCGGCCGAGGGCCGCTCCAGAGCGTGGCTGGGCGGGCGCACCGTGCCCGTCGGCACCCTGACCTACCTCGCCGACGACCTGGTCGCCGTGCACGGGCAGATGGACCAGCAGCGGCTGCTGCAGCCCGCCAGGCAGCGCGCCGCACTTGACCGTTATGCCGGAGACGACCTGGTCAAGCCGCTGCGCGCCTACACCCAGGCGTACAAGCGGCACAAGCAGGTCGCCGCGCAGCTGGACGAGCTGACCACCCGGGCGCGCGAGCGGGCCCAGGAGGCCGACCTGCTGAGGTTCGGGCTGGAGGAGATCGAGAAGGTCGACCCCAAGCCGGGCGAGGACGTCGAGCTGCGCGGTGAGGAGGAGCGGCTGTCGCACGCCGACGCGCTGCGTGGCGCCGCCACCGGCGCCCACGCCGCGCTGCTCGGCGACCCGATGCAGACGGCCGACGGTGCGCGCGACGTGATCTCGCTGCTCGGCGAGGCGCGCGCGGCCGTCGACGCGGTGCGCGACTTCGACGCCGAGCTGGCCGGGATGGCCGACCGGCTCGCCGAGGCGGGCTACCTGATCGCCGACGTCGCCACCGACCTGGCCGCCTACGCCGAGTCGGTCGAGGCCGACCCGGCCCGGCTGGCCGCCGTGCAGGAGCGGCGGGCGCTGCTGTCCGGCCTGATCCGCAAGTACGGCGAGGACAGCTCGGCCGTGCTGGCCTGGGCCCAGAGCTCGGCCGCCCGGCTGGCCGAGCTGGAGGGTGACGACGACCGCATCGGCGAGCTGACCCGCGAGCACGAGGAGCTGACCGACCGGCTCACCGAGCTGGCCGCCGAGCTGACCGGGGTGCGCCAGGCGGCGGCCGAGCGGTTCGGCCGGGCCGTCACCGAGGAGCTGACCGCGCTGGCCATGCCGCACGCCCGCGTGGTCGTCCAGCTCACCCGGTCCGCCGACTTCGGCCCCGAGGGCGTCGACGAGGTGGAGTTGCGCATGGCCGCCCATCCGGCCGCGCCGCCGCTGCCGCTCAACAAGGGCGCCTCCGGCGGCGAGCTCAGCCGCGTCATGCTCGCGATCGAGGTGGTCTTCGCCGGGGCCGACCCGGTGCCCACGTTCGTGTTCGACGAGGTCGACGCCGGGGTCGGCGGCAAGGCCGCGGTGGAGATCGGGCGCCGGCTCGCGAGGCTGGCCCGCACCGCCCAGGTCGTCGTCGTCACCCACCTGCCGCAGGTGGCCGCCTTCGCCGACCAGCACCTGGTGGTGGAGAAGACCAGCGACGGCAGTGTCGTGCGCAGCGGCGTCGTCACGCTCGACCACGAGGGCCGGGTGCGCGAGCTGTCGCGGATGCTGGCCGGCATGGAGGACTCCGAGCTGGGCAGGGCCCACGCCGAGGAGTTGCTGGAGCTGGCCGCCGCCGACCGTTGACCCAGGTCCCCGGCCGGGCTCGGCGAGGACGGAAGTGGCAGGCGTGACCGGCCGGACGGATGAGCTGAGTGACATAGCGGACACGCCCCGCGATGCGTGGCCGCTCAGCTGTTTCCCTCTGGCAGGATGTTCATGATGAAGGTTCCGGGAAGCAGGATGCCGGGCCTCCGCGGGAGGAAGGTCGACGACCTTCCCGGTGTCACGGCAGTGGCGAGAATCGATCGGCGGACGAAGAGGCTGACCAAACGCCTCCAGCCCGGTGAGATAGCGATTATCGACCACGTCGACGTCGACCGGGTCAGCGCGGAGGCGCTTGTCGCGTGCGGTGCGGCTGCCGTGGTGAACGTCGCAGCCGGTATCAGCGGCCGCTATCCCAACCTGGGGCCCCAGATTATTCTGGAGGCCGGCGTGCCGTTCGTCGACAACGCCACCCCGGAGCTGTTCGAGCGGGTCAAGGACGGTGACATCGTCCGCCTGCACGACGGCGTCGTCTACCTCGACGACGAGCCGGCCGGCAAGGGCGAGGAGCAGACCATCGAGGCCGTCGAGGCGGCCATGGCGGAGGCCAGGGCAGGCCTGGCGGTCCAGATCGAGGCGTTCGCCGTCAACACCATGGAGTACGTGCGCGGTGAGGGCAAGCTGCTCATCGACGGCGTCGGCGTCCCCGAGATCCGCACCCCCATGGAGGGCCGCCACGTCCTCATCGTCGTGCGCGGCTACCACTACAAGGAGGACATCGCCACCCTCCGTCCCTACATCCGCGAATACCGTCCGGTGCTCATCGGCGTCGACGGCGGCGCCGACGCGCTGCTGGAGGCCGGCTACCTGCCCGACGTGATCGTGGGCGACTTCGACTCGGTCTCCACCAAGGCCCTCACCTGCGGTGCCGAGCTCGTCGTGCACGCCTACCGCGACGGCCGGGCGCCAGGCCTCGAACGCGTCCACCAGCTCGGCCGCGAAGCCGTCGTCTTCCCCGCCACCGGCACCAGCGAGGACATCGCGATGCTGCTGGCCGACGACAAGGGCGCCGAGCTGATCGTCGCCGTCGGCACCCACGGCACGCTGGAGGAGTTCCTCGACAAGGGGCGCTCCGGCATGGCCAGCACCTTCCTCACCCGGCTGCGCGTCGGCAGCAAGCTCGTCGACGCCAAGGGCGTGAGCCGGCTCTACCGCAGCCGCATCTCCACCTCGCAGCTCCTCCTGCTCGCGATCACCGCCCTCACCACCATGGGCGTCGCGATCTTCCTGTCGCCGATCGGCCGCGGCTGGCTGAACGGCCTGCAAGTCGTCTGGAACGCGTTCATCTTCTGGCTGGTCGGACTCTTCTCGTGATCGATTTCCGCTATCACCTCGTCTCCATCGTCGCGATCTTCCTGGCGCTGGCCGTGGGCATCGTCCTGGGCACCACGCTGCTCCAGGAGCCCGCGATCGAGACCGTCAAGAGGACCAACGAGCTGATGGCCAAGGCCAACGACGGGCTCACCGCCGACCTCGACGCGCTGCGCAGCAAGGAGGGCGGCAACAACGAGTTCGTCACCGCCCTGACGCAGAAGCTGGTCAAGGACGAGCTGAACGGCGAGCGCGTCCTCATCGTCGAGACCCCGGGCGCCAGCACCGCCTACCGGGAGGCCCAGCACCAGGTGCTCCTCCAGGCGGGCGCGGCCATCGCCGGGCGGGTCGTGCTGGCCGAGAGCTTCCTCGACCCCAAGAGCTCCGGCGTGATCGACGGGCTGGCCACCCAGCTCAAGCCCGAGGGCATGGTCTTCGCGCCCACCGCCACCGCCTACGACAAGGCGGGCGCCCTGCTCGCCGCCACCCTCATGACCACCGACGCCGCCCAGGCCGGCACCGCCAACGCCGCCACCCCCGGCGTGCTCGACGGCTTCGAGGCCGGTGACCTGCTGACCATCGACGGCGAGCCGGCCAAGCGGGCCACGCTCGCGGTGCTGTTCGCCCCCGAGAAGCCTTTCACCGGCGGCAACGCCGAGACCCAGGCCGAGGCCCTGGTGTCCCTCGCCGCCGCGCTCGACGCCCAGGGCAAGGGCACCGTGGTCACCGGGAGCGCCGCCACGGCGGCCGCCGCCGGCGGCCTCGTCGCCGCGGTGCGCGACGACGGCGACGCCGCCAAGCGCGTCTCCACCGTGGACACCCCCGATATCCCCGCGGGCCGCGTCGTGATCGTCTACGCTCTGCGTGAGCAGGTGAGCGGGCGGGCCGGCCAGTACGGCATCGGCCCCGGCGTCTCGGCGTTCACCCCCGCGCCGCCCACCGCGACCCCGTCACCCTCCGAGGCAGGGAGCTGACCATGGCCCGTGGCCTGTTGTCCGCGCTCGCCGGCGCCGCCGTCGGCGCCGTGGCCGCCCGAGCCGCCTACGCCGCCCTCACCCGGGCCAGGCCGCTCGACCCCGGCGACCGCTGGACCCGCAAGAACCACCGCGGCGAGCCGCTCACCCTCCTGGAGGGCCCCGCGTTCGTCGCCGGCTCCACTGCCGCCGTCGCGCTCACCCCAGGCCTCCCCGGCCGCGTACGGGTGGCGGCGCTGCTGGCCGGCGGCGGCAGCGGCGCGCTCGGCGCCTACGACGACCTCTACGGCACCACCTCCGCCAAGGGCTTCAAGGGCCACCTGACCGCGCTGGCCCGCGGCGAGGTCACCAGCGGCGCCGTGAAGATCCTCGGCATCGGCGCGACCGGGCTCGGCGCCGCCGCGCTCGTCTCCGACGGCCCCGCCGACACGCTCGTCAACGGCGCGGCCATCGCCGGGGCCGCCAACCTCGCCAACCTCTTCGACCTGCGGCCCGGCCGGGCCATCAAGGCAGGGCTGCTAGCCGGCGGTCCGCTGCTGGCCGCCTCGCTGCTGCGCGAGCGGCCGGTCGCCGCCGCCCTGGCCGCCGCGCCCCTGGGCGCCGCCGCCGCGCTGCTGCCCGACGACCTCGGCGAGCGCGCCATGCTCGGCGACGCCGGAGCCAACGCCCTCGGCGCCCTCCTCGGGCTCGCCGCCGTGACCCGGCTCCGCCGGCCCGGCCGGCTCGCTCTGCTCGGCACCGTCGCGGCGCTGACCGCGGCCTCCGAGAAGATCAGCTTCACCAAGGTCATCGCGGGCAACCGCGTGCTCAACCACCTCGACATGCTCGGCCGCCGCCCGGTCGACCCTGTGTGATCCCAGCGACAGTTCCGGGGCGCGCGAATGTCGGCGCGGCCTGCCAGGATGTGCCTGTGATCGGGGAACGGGCACGGCGGGCCGGCTCTGCGCCGACGCGTCGCCGCCGGAGCGGTGGGCGTCGGGCCGGCGGTGGGCGCGCCGGTGGCAGGTGGGCCGGTGGCAGGTGGGCGTGGTGACGGCCAGGCTCGCCAGGGGCGTCGCCGGCGGCGCGATGCTCATCGGCGCCATCACGATCCTGGCGCGCGTCGCCGGCTTCGCCAAGCA
This sequence comes from Nonomuraea indica, assembly GCF_002850745.1. GTDB lineage: Bacteria > Actinomycetota > Actinomycetes > Streptosporangiales > Streptosporangiaceae > Nonomuraea > Nonomuraea indica. The sequence goes on along the minus strand of NZ_KZ559470.1, from coordinate 432,204 downwards.
GTACGCCTTCTCCCAGACCGTCGGCACCGACTGCCTCGCCACCGCCTACTTCACGGCCAACCAGATCCCCAACATCGTCTTCGAGGTCGTCGCCGGAGGCGCGCTGTCCGGGATGGTCGTCCCCGTCCTCGCCGGAGCCGCCGCCGCGAGCGCCGCCGCCTCCTCCTCTGCGGACGCCTCCTCCGACGCCGCCGCGCCCGGCGGCTCGCCACAGGCGCGGGAACGCGTCGAGGCGATCGGCTCGGCCCTGCTGTCCTGGGTGCTCGTCGTCCTCGTGCCGCTCGGCGCGCTGGTCGCCCTGCTCGCCGGACCCGTCATGGGGCTGTTCTTCCTCGACGGCGTGGCCGGCTGCCAGACCGACGCGATGCACGCCGTCGCCACCCGCATGCTGATCGTCTTCGCCCCCCAGATCCCGCTGTACGGCGTCGCGGTCGTGCTGTACGGCCTGCTGCAGGCGCACCGGCGCTTCGCCGGGCCCGCCCTCGCGCCGCTGGTGTCCAGCATCCTGGTCATCGTGGCCTACCTGGTGTTCGTCCCGCTCAGCGGCGGCGAGACCGACCCGGCCCAGGTGCCCGGAGCGGCCGAGCTGGCCCTGTCGGCAGGCACCAGCCTCGGCGTTCTGTCACTGGTCCTCACGGTCGCCGGACCCGCCGCCGGGCTCGGCCTGCGCTGGCGGCCCACCCTGCGTTTCCCGCCGGGCGTCGCCCCGCAGGTCCGCCGGCTCGCCCTGGCCGGGGTGGCCGCGCTGCTCGCCCAGCAAGCGGCCATGATCGTGGTGCTCGTGCTGTCCAACAAGGCCATCGGCAACGGCGCCATCGCCGCCTACAACTACGCGTGGGCCATCTACCTCGTCCCTTACGCCGTGCTCGCCGTCCCTATCGCCACCAGCGCGTTCCCCGGGCTGTCGGCGCAGGCGGAGGCCGGAGACACGGCCGCCTTCGCCCGGCTGGCGGCCGGCGCCACGCGGGCCGTCGTGCTCGTGTCGGGGCTGGCCGCGGGCGTCCTCGCCGCCGTCGCCGAGCCGGGAGCCGTGGTGTTCCTCGATCCCGACACGCAGGTGCCCCCCGATCAGCTGGCGCGCACGATCGCGCTGTTCGCGCCGGGGCTGGTCGGCTACGGGCTGATCGCGCACCTGAGCCGGGTGCTGTACGCGGCCGGTCAGGGCCGGGCCGCGTCTGTCGGCACCGTCGCCGGGTGGGCGGTGGTGATGGCCGGGCAGACGGTGTTCGTACTGGTGCTGCCCGACGACTGGAAGATCGCTGGGATGGCGCTCGGCATGACCGCCGGGATGACCGCCGGCGGGGCACTGCTGCTGGCCTTCGTCGTGCGGGCCAGGGGCCGGTCCGCCGCGGCGGGCCTGGGGCGGGCCGTGGCGGCGGCCGTCGCCGGCGGGGTCGCCGGTTACCTCGCCGGGGCCGCCGTGGTGGCGGCGCTGGACGCGCGGGACGTCCTGGCCAACGCCGGGGCGGCCGTGCTGGCCGCCGTCGCGGCGCTGGCGGCCGGGGGGCTGGCCGTCGTCCTCGTCGACCGGGGCGACGCCCGGGCCGTGGCCGGCCGCTTCACGCGGGGTAGGAAGGCCGGCGGGGCAGTGGAGTGACATGTGGGGTTCGCCGGTGGGGTGGTCCATCGGCTCGCCGGGCCGGTCGTGGCCGGTGGCAGGTGCAGCAGGGGTGGTGGGTTCCCGTGGCGCGGTGTGGGCCGGGTCCAGGGGTTGCTGGTGTGATGGGGCGTGACAGGTTGTGGCGCAGTCCTGTGAGGGGAGAACGGCAGTGCGGGTGGCATTCGTCCTGAGCACCACGTCCGGTGGCACGGGCCGGCACGTGCGGATGCTCACCGAGGGGCTCGTCCGGCTGGGACACCAGGTGCTCGTCGTGGGGCCGCGCAGCGTCGAGGAACGGTTCGCCTTCACCGGCGCCGGCGCCCGGTTCGCGCACGTGCCCGTCTCCGACCGGCCGCATCCGCTCAACGACGTCCAGGTCGTGCTCGCCGTCAGGAGGCTGACCGGCGACGCCGACGTCGTGCACGCCCACGGGCTGCGGGCCGGCGCGCTGGCGGCCCTGGCCGCGGTGGGACGCGGGACCAGGACGCGCGGCCGGGCGCCGCTCGTGGTGACCCTGCACAACGCGCTCACCGCCGGAGGCGCCGTCGGCTTCGTGTACGGCGTGCTGGAGCGGATCGTGGCACGGCGGGCCGACCGGGTGCTGGTCGTCTCTCCCGACCTGGGCGAGCGGATGGAGCGGCTCGGCGCGGGCGACGTGCGCCCCGCCGTGGTCCCAGCGCCCCGGCTCAGGTCCCCCAGGCGCACGCCCGGCGAGGTACGCGCCGAACTGGGGGCGGGGGAGCGGCCGCTCGTGCTGACGCTCGCGCGACTCGCCCAGCAGAAGGGTCTGGAGAACCTCCTCGACGCGGCGCGGGGCCCCTGGGCCGGCGACGGCGAGGAGACGGCCGGGGCAGGGCCGGCGACCGTCCCGCCGCCCGCGTCCCGAAGAGAGGAGGCCCCCGGGGCGGCCCCGGAGACGAGGGGTGCGCCGGACATCGGGACGGGTGTGGAGCCGAGGGGCAGCCGCGAGGCCACACCGGGTCTGCCGGTGCGGGGGCGGCCGTTGTTCCTGGTGGCCGGGGAGGGGCCGTTGCGGGAGGCGCTGCAGCGCAGGATCGGCGCCGAGGAGCTGCCCGTGGTGCTGCTCGGCGAGCGGGACGACGTGCCGGACCTGCTCGCCGCCGCCACCGTCGTGGTGTGGACCAGCAGATGGGAAGGCCAGCCGCTCAGCCTCAGCGAGGCGCTCATGGCCGGCCGGCCCGTGATCGCGACCGCCGTCGGCGGGATTCCCGATCTCCTGGCCGGGGCCGGGAGGCTGGTGCCGTACGGGGACGCCGGCGCGCTGCGCTCCGCCGTACGGGAGCTGGTGGAGGATCCGGAGGCGGTGGCGAGGATGGCGGAGGCGGCCGCGCGGCGGGGCGCCGAGCTGCCGGACGCGGACGACGCGGTGGCGCACGTGCTGGACGTCTACGGAAAGCTAAGATCATACGGAAGGTGAGGGGGGCCTTACACGTTCTGTATACTGCGTCCGTTAAGGGAGGGGAGTATCCCTTCGCGGCAGCCTCGTCATCACGGTGTAGCCCCGCTCCACGGGGCCCCCGGGGCTGCCGGTCCGCGTGCTCGCGGGCGGGAGAGACCTCCGGCACTCGTTTTTCAGCATGCCGGAGGTAGGGTGGCGTGAGCGTACCTGTCTGGGCCTATTTCGCCGTGATCGGCGGTCTGTTGGTGGTCCTCGCGGTCGATCTGTGGATCGTCGACCGGGGCGAGGCCCGCGAATTCTCGATGCGGCAGGCCAGCTATTGGGTCACCTTCTACGTCGCCCTGGCGGTGATCTTCGGTGGGGTGTTGTGGGCCACCGAGGGAGCGGCCAAGGCGGGTGAGTTCTTCGCCGGCTACATCACCGAATACAGCCTCAGTATCGACAACCTGTTCATCTTCTTCATCATCATGAGCCGGTTCGCGGTGCCGAAGGCCTACCAGCACAAGGTGCTGCTGGTCGGCATCCTGCTCGCGCTGGTCATGCGGGGTATCTTCATCGCGCTCGGCGCCGCCGCGCTCGAGCGGTTCAGCTGGCTGTTCTACGTCTTCGGCGCCTTCCTCATCTACACGGCGGTCAACATCGTCCGCCAGCACGTCAAGGGCGAGGAGGACGAGTTCAACGAGAACGTCCTGCTCAGGTGGGTGCGCAAGGCCTTCCCCACCACCGAGACCTACGTCGGCTCGAAGATCACCGTGAAGATCGACGGCAAGCGGATGGTCACTCCGATGCTGATCGTGATGATCGCCATCGGCTCCACCGACCTGCTGTTCGCTCTCGACTCGATCCCCGCGATCTTCGGCCTCACCACCGACCCGTTCATCGTGTTCACCGCCAACGCGTTCGCCCTGATGGGACTGCGTCAGCTCTACTTCCTGCTCGGCGGCCTGCTGCAGCGTCTGGTCTACATCAGTTACGGTTTGGCGTTCATCCTCGGGTTCATCGGGGTTAAGCTGATATCGGAGGCCTTGCACGGCAGCGGGGTCTCCTGGGCGCCCGAAGTACCCATCTGGCTGTCGCTCTCGATCATCGGTGGCACCATGGTCATCACGACCGTGGCCAGCCTGGTGAAGGCCCGCGTCGACGCGCGCAAGAGCGAGGAGAGCACCCCGACGAGGGCTGGCTAAATGGCTTTCGAGGCGCTTTGCTTGTGTAGTTGCGCCGTGTCATAGTTGCTCATTCCGCAACGAAACACGGCAAAGCGCCCAGTCCAGTCATCACCTAAGGTTGTCCGTGTCAGACGATTCTGCTAAGACGAGCCGCGTGCGGCTCGCACGCGGGGTGTCCCCGTGGCTCCTCCCGACAGTGGCCGCAACGGCGGCCACCGCGCTCCTGACGCGCCGGGACCGGCGATGGGCGCTCGCGGCGGTGCCGCTGAGTGCTCTGACCGGCGGCATGCTCTGGTTCTTCCGCGACCCCGACCGCACCATCGGCGAGGGGCGGGTCCTGTCTCCGGCGGACGGGGTGGTGCAGAGCATCGACCCCTGGCCTGACGGTCGCACCCGCGTCGCGATCTTCATGAGCCCGCTGAACGTCCACGTCAACCGGGCCCCCCTTGCGGGAAATGTCACCTCCGTGCAGCATGTGGCGGGTGGCTTCCTGCCGGCATTCAACAAGGACAGTGACCAGAACGAACGCGTGGTGTGGCATTTCGAGACCGCGCTCGGCGACATCGAGATGGTGCAGATCGCGGGTGCGGTGGCGCGCAGGATCGTGCCCTACCTGAGCGACGGGGCCAAGGTGGAGCAGGGCGACCGGATCGGCCTCATCAGGTTCGGCTCCCGCGTCGACATCTACCTTCCCGAAGGCATCTCGCCGCGGGTCACCGTGGGCGAGAAGACGGTTGCGGGGGTGACCAGAATTGACCACGGCTGACGCCGGCAGCTGGCAGGCGGAAGAGGAAGAACCCCGGGGTCCGGTCGGCAAGGCCTTCCGCCTCTCGGCGGCCGACTCGCTCTCGCTGGGCAACGCCCTCTGCGGCTTCCTCGCGGTCTGCGTCCTGGCCTCCTCGGCGATCCGTTCGTTGCAGGACGGCGGCGACTTCAGGCCGGCACCGAGCTACTTCGCCACCGCTGTGGTGCTGCTGCTCATCGGCGCCACCTGTGACCTGTTCGACGGCCTGGTCGCGCGGCGCTTCCGCGCCTCGGCGATGGGGGCCGAGCTCGACAACCTCGCCGACGTGATCAGCTTCGGCTTCGCGCCGGCCTTCATGATCGTGATCTGGGGCGGCTTCACCGACGGGGTGCCGTTCCCTGTCGTGCTCGCCGCCGCCGCGGCGATCCTCCTCGGCGGCGTCGTACGCCTGGCGAGATTCGCCTGCGTCAAGACCAAGAGCGGCGACTTCATGGGGCTGCCCATCCCCATGGGCGCGATGACCGTCATCTCGATCGTGCTGCTGTTCGAGCCGAGCATCCCGGCGCTGCTGGCCGTGCTGGGCGTGGCGTGGCTGATGGTCAGCCGGATCGAGTACCCCAAGCCGAAGGGGCAGCTCGCGGCCGTCGTCCTCGGCTGGATCATGGTCAACGTGGCGTTCCTCACCTTCTGGGTGGCCTGGCCCGAAGGCGGCGACCTGCCCATCAAGATCGGCGCCACCATGCAGATCGCGCTCGTGGCGGCGATCCCGCTGCGCGTCCTGTTCTACAAGCGCGAGCAGCGCAAAGAAGCCGCGCGGATCATCGGCGACTGACCGGCGCCCAGCCGTCTTCGGGTTGGATGGAGTCATGGCAGGCACCCCGCGCGAGCACACCCGCACCTACTACCTCGGCAAACTCGCCGCGGAACTCGAGGAGCGCGGGCTGGCCACCACGTTGCGCCCCTATCCGCCGGCGCTGCGGGTCACCGACCCCGACAACGCGATGCTGGCCGAGACGGTCGACTGCGTGCCGCTGTCGGACGGGTGGTTCTATCGCTGGTCGTGGGGCGAGGTCGTCGGCCTGGCCGATGACCCGGCGCTCGCGGCGCAGCGCATCGCGCAGGTCCTCGCCGCCCGCTGAACCGTACTTCCCACGACGCCGGACGTACGGCACCGCGCCTCCTGTGCCCCGTCAGGCGACCCTGCGCCTCTCGTGCCCCTCACGGGAGGCGCTGCCGCGACGGGAATGCCCGTCACGGGAGGCGCTGCCGCGACGGGAGTGCCCGCGTACGGGAACACGTGCCCCACCACGGCGCCTCGCCCCATGCGGCGGGCGGCGGCCCGCCGGGTTCACCAGCCGCGGGCCTTCCACTCCGGCAGCGAGGGGCGCTCGGCGCCCAGCGTGGTGTCCTTGCCGTGACCCGGGTAGACCCACGTCTCGTCGGGCAGCCGGTCGAAGAGCCGCTCCACCACGTCGGTGTAGAGCCGCTCGAACCGCTCGGGGTCGCGCTCGGTGTTGCCCACCCCGCCCGGGAACAGCGAGTCGCCGGTGAACAGGTGCTGCGCGGTGCCCCCGCCGTCGTACAGCAGGGCGATCGAGCCAGGGGTGTGGCCGCGCAGGTGGATCACCTCGAGCGACACCACGCCGACCGCGATCCTGTCGCCGTGCTCCACCTCCCGATCGACCGGCACCGGCAGCGCGGGCGCGTCGAGCGGATGCGCGAGCACCTGTGCCCCCGTCACCTTGGCCACCCGCTCCAGCCCCTGCCAGTGGTCGCCGTGGCGGTGCGTGGTGACGATCGCGCTGATCGGCTCGTCGGACACCAGCGCCAGCAGCCGGTCGGCCTCCGCGGCGGCGTCGATGAGCACGCCGTCCCCGGTCTCGGCGCACCGCAGCAGGTAGGCGTTGTTGTCGTACGGGCCCACGGCCAGCTTGTAGATCGTCAGCTTCGGCAGCTCGCGGACGTCGGCGGGGCCGCCGACCTGGACGTCGCCTGTGTACGTCATGGGTAGTCCTCCGGGGGCGTCGCGGGCAGATCGGCGGGAGAGGTCTTCGTCAGCCACGGCGGAGCCGCGGGGACGCGCATCTCCTGCCCAGAGGCGGACATCCGCCCCTCCTTCACCACCCTAATCCCCTCTCCGGCCGATCTTCCCGTGAGCCAGGCCAGGACGTCGGCTGCGGCGCCCGCCACGACCGGCCCGTCGCCGAGGTCCCGCCACTCCGTGCCGTCCGCCAGCCGGATGCCGCTCACCGTGCTCTGCTCGTACGGCCAGGTTCGCAGGCAGTCGTGCAGCTCCCGGCGGACGAACCGCTCCGGCCAGCGGCCCGGGCCGTACCCGGCGGCGAGGTCGACATGGTGCATGCCGACCTCGCGCAGCCGCCTCACCAGCACGTACCAGGCGGCATGCGTCGGCGGGCGCAGGCCGCCGACCTGCACGCTCCACGCCGCGTCGGGCAGGGCCCGGGCGGCGGCGTCGAGGCGGGCGGCGCTGGCCTCCAGGTCGGCGAGCTGCTCGGTCGCGGGGCGGCGGGCGCCGGCCTCGATCCCGGCGTCGCGCTCTTCGGGGCTCGCGTACTGCGGGGTGGGGACGCCCGTCCTGGCCCAGGTGAGGAGGTTGACGAGGCTGTCGGCGTTCCGGGCGAGATGTGCCAGGACGTGGCCCCTCGTCCAGCCGGGCAGCCGGGACGGGGCGGCGACGTCGTCGTCGGACAGCGAGGCCGCCGTGGCCAGCAGGTCACGGGTGGCCGCGGCCAGCTCCTCCTGGAGCACAAGTACAACGGTCATGTTGGATATTTCACCATCTGGCGGGCGGGTCCCTGGATGGGGGGAATGAAAGCGCTGGTCATGGGGTTACCGGCCAAAGGCATCCTGCCCGTGCGGGGGGAGGCCGTAATCTGGGAGTGACGGATTTTCGGGGGCGGAGTGCGGCCCGCCGAAATTGTCGGGGCCCCCGTCTACCATCCCCGTGGACCTATCCGCCTTCTTCGACATCGGGACCGCTGTGGCAGACCGCCTGATCGTGCGTGGTGCACGCGAACACAACCTCAAGGACGTCTCGCTGGACCTCCCGCGAGACGCTCTGATCGTCTTCACCGGGCTGTCCGGCTCGGGCAAGTCGAGCCTGGCCTTCGACACCATCTTCGCCGAGGGCCAGCGGCGCTACGTCGAGTCGCTGTCGGCCTACGCCCGCCAGTTCCTCGGCCAGATGGACAAGCCCGACGTCGACTTCATCGAGGGCCTGTCGCCCGCGGTGTCCATCGACCAGAAGGCGACCAGCAAGAACCCTCGCTCCACCGTCGGCACGATCACGGAGGTCTACGACTACCTGAGGCTGCTGTGGGCGCGCATCGGCAAGCCGCACTGCCCCGTCTGCGCCCGCCCGATCGCCAGGCAGTCGCCCCAGCAGATCGTCGACAGGGTCATGGACCTCGACGAGGGCACCCGCTTCCAGGTGCTCGCCCCCGTCGTGCGCGGCCGCAAGGGCGAGTACGCCGAGCTGTTCCGCGAGCTGCAGACCAAGGGCTTCGCCCGAGCCAGGGTCGACGGCACGGTGGTGCGGCTGGAGGAGCCGCCCACGTTGAAGAAGTACGAGAAGCACGACATCGAGGTCATCGTCGACCGGCTGTCGGTCAAGGACTCGGCGCGGCGCCGGCTCACCGACTCGGTCGAGACGGCGCTGCAGCTGTCCGGCGGCACGATCACCCTGGAGTTCGTCGACCTGCCCGAAGGCGACCCGGGCCGCGAGCGCTTCTATTCCGAGCACCTCTACTGCCCCTACGACGACCTGTCGTTCGAGGAGCTGGAGCCGCGCTCGTTCTCCTTCAACTCCCCGTTCGGCGCCTGCCCCGAGTGCACCGGTCTCGGCACCAAGATGGAGGTCGACCCCGACCTGGTCGTGCCCGACCCCGAGCGCACCCTCCGCGACGGCGCGCTGCACCCGTGGTCGGGCGGCCACACCAGCGAATACTTCGTCAGGCTGGTCGAGGCGCTCGGCCACAGCATGGGCTTCACCCTCGACACCGCCTGGGAGAAGCTGCCGAAGAAGGCGCACAAGTCGCTGCTCTACGGCCACGACGAGCAGGTCCACGTCCGCTACAGCAACCGCTACGGCAGGCAGCGCGCCTACTACACCACCTACGAGGGTGTCATCCCGTGGGTGCAGCGCAGGCACGCCGAGGCCGAGAGCGACTCGACCCGCGAGCGGTTCGAGGGCTACATGCGCGAGATCCCGTGCCCGGCGTGCAAGGGCGCGCGGCTCAAGCCGGTCTCGCTGGCCGTGACCGTCGCCGGCAGGTCCATCGCCGAGGTGTCGTCCATGTCGATCGGCGAGTGCGCCGCGTTCCTGGCCGCGCTCACGCTGTCCGACCGCGACATGCAGATCGCCGAGCGGGTCGTCAAGGAGATCAACGCCCGCATGGGCTTCCTCCTCGACGTCGGGCTCGACTACCTCACCATGGACCGGGCCGCCGCGACGCTCGCCGGCGGCGAGGCCCAGCGCATCAGGCTGGCCACCCAGATCGGCTCCGGCCTGGTGGGCGTGCTGTACGTCCTCGACGAGCCGTCCATCGGCCTGCACCAGCGCGACAACATGCGCCTGCTCGACACCCTCATCAGGCTGCGCGACATGGGCAACACCCTGATCGTCGTCGAGCACGACGAGGACACCATCGCCGCCGCCGACTGGGTGGTCGACATCGGGCCCGGCGCGGGCGAGCACGGCGGCCAGGTCGTCGTCTCCGGCACCGTCAACGACCTGCTCACCAGCGAGGAGTCGCTGACCGGCCAGTACCTGTCGGGCCGCCGCAGCATCCAGATCCCCGCCCAGCGGCGCAAGCGCGACCGCAAGCGGCAGATCACCGTCAAGGGCGCCCGCGAGCACAACCTCAAGGGCGTCGACATCGACTTCCCGCTGGGGCTGTTCACCGCCGTCACCGGCGTGTCCGGGTCGGGCAAGTCGACGCTCGTCAACGACATCCTCTACGCCGCCCTCGCCAAGGAGCTGCACGGCGCCCGCACGGTTCCCGGACGCCACTCGCGGATCAACGGCATGGACCAGGTCGACAAGGTCGTGCACGTCGATCAGTCGCCGATCGGACGCACCCCGCGCTCCAACCCGGCCACCTACACCGGCGTGTTCGACCACATCCGCAAGCTGTTCGCGGCCACCACCGAGGCGAAGGTCAGCGGCTACCAGCCGGGACGCTTCAGCTTCAACGTCAAGGGCGGCCGGTGCGAGGCGTGCTCGGGCGACGGCACGATCAAGATCGAGATGAACTTCCTGCCGGACGTCTACGTGCCCTGCGAGGTGTGCCACGGCGCCCGCTACAACCGCGAGACGCTCGAGGTGCACTACAAGGGCAAGACGATCTCCGAGGTCCTCGACATGCCCATCGAGGAGGCGCTCGGCTTCTTCGACGCGATCCCGGCGATCAAGCGCCACCTGCAGACGCTGCACGACGTGGGCCTCGGCTACGTCCGCCTCGGGCAGCCGGCCACGACGCTGTCCGGCGGCGAGGCGCAGCGCGTCAAGCTCGCCTCCGAACTGCAGCGGCGCCAGACCGGCCGCACCATCTACGTCCTCGACGAGCCGACCACGGGTCTGCACTTCGAGGACATCCGGCGGCTGCTCGGCGTGCTCGGGCGGCTGGTCGACGGCGGCAACACCGTGATCGTCATCGAGCACAACCTCGACGTCATCAAGACCGCCGACTGGATCATCGACATGGGGCCCGAGGGTGGTTCACGCGGCGGGACCCTCGTCGCCGCGGGCACTCCCGAGGAGGTCGCGCTGGCCGACGACAGCCACACCGGCCGCTTCCTGCGCAAGATCCTGCAGCTCTAGCCGACACGGAAGGGGCGCGGGGACGCGTCAGGCAGCGGGACGCCGCACGTACACCACCGGCCGCGCGAGATACGGGCGGGGCGGCCGGCGTGGGTTCGCCGTGCGGCTCAGGGGCCCGGCCACCCGGAGACCGGACCGGCGGGTGGCGGCCCTAAGGTAAGGACAGATCTGCAGGGGGTCGGCGGCGACGCGGAGGGGTCGGCAGCACATGAACGATTCAGAGCGGGGCTCCGCCATGCCCGGACTCGGGCAGCTGGACGCGGCGGCGAGCGGGCGGGCGTCCGGCGGCGAGCCCGGGCGTGCGTTCGGGCGACGCGAGGCACTGGGCGCGGCCGGGGTCGCGGCCTGCGGGCTGGCGCTGGCCGGATGCGGCTCCGGCGGCCCGGCTCCGGGCCGGGCACCCGGCATCAAGGGCAAGGTCATCGCCAGGACGGCGGAGGTGCCCGTGGGCGGCGGCAAGGTCGTCGACCAGTGGAAGATCGTCGTCACGCAGCCGCGCGAGGGGGTCTTCAAGGCGTTCAGCGCGATCTGCCCGCACCGCGGGTGCGCCGTGAGCACGCCCGAGAACGACGTGATGACGTGCCCGTGCCACGGCAGCGAGTTCGCCGCCGACACCGGCAAGTGCCTCAAGGGCCCGGCCTCCGGGCCGCTGACGCCCTACCAGGTGAAGGTGGAGGGCGACGGCATCGTCGTGGTCTGAGCGTCCCAGCGGTGATGTGAGCAATTGTGCGTGGTCGCGGGGATCGGGACACGAGAGGCTGAACCGGCGGCGGGGCTCCGGCCGTACCTGAAGTGAGACCCGAACCTGGGAGGACGCACCATGACCGAAACGACGCGCCGGGCGGTCGTGCTCGGAGCCGGAGGCACCGGGCTCGCCGCGGTCCTGTCCGCGTGCGCGGGCTACGGCGATCCGGCCACGCAGGCCAGCGTGGCGCCGCCGGCCGAGGAACCCCTGGCCGACGAGACGGCGCAGGGCCCCGAGGGCGACGCCTCGCCGACGAAGAAGGCCAAGGCCGAGGGCAAGGCGCTGGCCGGCACCGACGACATCCCCTCCGGGGGAGGTAAGGTCTTCGCGCGCCAGAAGGTGGTCGTCGTCCAGACCGGGTCGGGCGACTTCAAGGCGTACAGCGCGATCTGCACCCACGCGGGCTGCGCCGTCACGTCCGTCTCGAACGGCACCATCAACTGCCCCTGCCACGGCAGCAAGTTCGCGATCGAGGACGGCTCGGTGGCAGCCGGACCCGCCGAGCGGCCGCTCGCCGAGAAGAAGATCAAGGTGGACGGCGACAAGATCATGCTTCTCTGATCTTCCGTCTCATCAAATTTTCATCTTTCTGCGGTTGGCTGGACCGTATGGCGGATGACCTTCTCAAGAGCCGCAGGACGGTGATCGCGGGCGCCGGGGCCGGTGGCCTCACGCTCGCGCTGGCCGCCTGCGGCGGCGGCGACAGCGGTGACACGGGCACCACGGCCGCCCAGCAGTCCACGCAGCCCACGGCCCCGTCCGGCGCCCCGAGCGCCGCCGAGAGCAGCGCTCCCGGCGGCGGAGCGCTTGCCAGGACCGCCGACATCCCCGTCGGCGGTGGCACGATCTTCAAGGAGCAGAAGGTCGTGGTCACGCAGCCCACGGCCGGCGAGTTCAAGGCGTTCAGCGCCGTGTGCACGCACAAGGGCTGCGCCGTCGGCAGCGTCGAGGGCGGCCTGATCGACTGCCCGTGCCACGGCAGCAAGTTCGCGATCGAGGACGGCGGCGTCAAGGCAGGCCCCGCGGAGAAGCCGCTTCCCGCGGTGCAGATCACCGTCGAGGGCGACCAGATCACCCTGGTGTGAGGGCGTGGCCGCCGTTCTCCCGGGGAGGACGGCGGCCGTCTTGTCGGTGGGGGCCGTTAGGCTTTTGAACGTGGCGAGATCAGCGGGCGCTCCCCTCAGCTTCCGGCCGAGACCGGGTTCCATCCCCGAGTCCCCGGGCGTCTACCGGTTCCGTGACGCCCACGGCCGGGTGATCTACGTGGGCAAGGCCAAGAGCCTCAGGCAACGGCTCAACTCCTACTTCGCCGACTTCTCCGCGCTGCACCCGCGCACCCAGACGATGCTGACCACGGCGGCCGACGTCGACTGGACCGTCGTCGGCACCGAGGTCGAGGCGCTGCAGCTCGAATACTCCTGGATCAAGGAGTTCGACCCCCGCTTCAACGTCAAGTACCGCGACGACAAGTCCTACCCCTACCTCGCGGTCACCATGGGCGACGACTTCCCGCGCGTGCAGGTGATGCGCGGCGCCAAGCGCAAGGGCACCCGCTACTTCGGCCCCTACTCCCACGCCTGGGCCATCCGCGAGACCGTCGACCTGCTGCTACGCGTCTTCCCGGTGCGCACCTGCAGCGCCGGGGTGTTCAAACGGGCCGGCCAGATCGGCCGGCCGTGCCTGCTCGGCTACATCGACAAGTGCTCGGCCCCCTGCGTCGGCCGGGTCACCCCCGAGGAGCACCGCGAGCTCGCCGAGGACTTCTGCGACTTCATGGCGGGCAACACCAGCCGCTTCATCAGGCGGCTGGAGAAGGACATGCGCGAGGCGGCCGGGCAGCAGGAGTACGAACGCGCCGCCCGGCTCCGCGACGACATCCAGGCGCTTCAGCGCGCGCTGGAGAAGCAGGCGGTCGTGCTCGGCGAGGGCACCGACGCCGACGTGATCGCCCTGGCGGAGGACCCGCTGGAGGCCGCCGTCCAGGTCTTCTACGTGCGCGGCGGCCGCATCCGCGGCCAGCGCGGCTGGGTGGTCGACAAGGTCGAGGAGAGCACTCCCGGCGAGCTGGTCGAGCAGTTCCTCCTGCAGATGTACGGCGAGGCCGGCCCCGAGGCGATGCCCCGCGAGGTGCTCGTGCCCGCGCTGCCGCCCGACGCCGAGGCGATCACCGAGCTGCTGACCGAGCAGCGCCGCGCCCGCGTCGACGTGCGGGTGCCCCAGCGCGGTGACAAGAAGGCGCTCATGGAGACCGTCGAGCGCAACGCCAAGGAGTCGCTCGCCCAGCACAAGATCCGCCGGGCTGGCGACCTGACCACCCGCAGCAAGGCCCTGCAGGAGATCGCCGACGCGCTCGACCTCGACCAGGCCCCGCTGCGCATCGAGTGCTACGACGTCTCCCACCTCCAGGGCGAGAACGTCGTGGCCTCGATGGTGGTGTTCGAGGACGGCCTGGCACGCAAGAGCGAATACCGGCGCTTCGCCGTCCGCACCATGGAGGGCGACGTCGCCGCCATCCATGAGGTGATCATGCGGCGGTTCCGGCGCTACCTGGAGGAACGCTCGGCCACCGGTGAGCTGGCCGCGGGCGAGCCGGTCGCCGACGACCCGCAGGAGGCGCACGGCCCGATCGATCCCGAGACCGGCCGGCCGCGCAAGTTCGCCTACCCGCCCAACCTCGTCGTGGTCGACGGCGCCGGCCCCCAGGCGGCCGCGGCCCAGCGAGCTCTCGACGAGTTGGGCATCGACGACGTCGCCGTGTGCGGGCTGGCCAAGCGGCTGGAGGAGGTGTGGCTGCCCGGCGACGACCAGCCGGTCATCATGCCGCGCTCAAGCGAGGGCCTCTACCTGCTGCAACGCGTCAGAGATGAGGCGCATCGGTTCGCCATCGCCTACCATCGGTCCAAGAGGGCCAAGACCGTGAAGGAGAGCGCACTCGACGGCGTGCCGGGTCTCGGCCCCGCTCGGCGGCAGGCGCTCCTCAAGCACTTCGGCTCCGTGAAGAAGCTGCGCGAAGCCACCGTCGCCGAGATCTGCGAGGTCCCCGGCATCGGTCCGTCGACCGCCGAGGTGATCGCATCGACGCTGAAGGGGGAGTCACCGTGAAGACGCGCCAGGGAGCGCCGGTGCCCGGACCGGGACACACCGGGACGGCCGGGCCGAGCCGCGTGGCCGGAGCGGCGACATGAGCGCGGGGCGGTCGTTCGTCATCGTCACCGGCATGTCCGGGGCGGGGCGCAGCACCGCGGCCAAGGCACTGGAGGACCTCGGCTGGTTCGTCATCGACAACCTGCCGCCGGGGCTGCTGTTCGCCATGGCCGAGGAGGCGGGCAAGGTCAAGCTCGCGGCCGACAAGGTGGCCGCCGTCGTCGACGTGCGCAGCCTCGCCTTCACCACCGACCTCAACGCCGCCATCGAAGAACTGGAGGCGCGGGGCGTCGGCGTGCGGGTGGTGTTCCTGGAGGCCAGCGACGAGGAGCTGGTGCGCCGCTTCGAGAACGTCCGCCGCCCTCACCCGCTGCAGGGCGAGGGCAGGCTCGTCGACGGCATCGCCCGTGAGCGCGGCATCCTGCGCGAGGTGCGGGCCAACGCCGACCTCGTCATCGACACCTCCTCGCACAACGTTCACGAGCTGCGTAACAAGATCGTCGCCTACTTCGGCGGCGAGGACCGGCCCGGTCTGCGGGTCAACGTGGTCTCCTTCGGGTTCAAGTACGGCCTTCCGGTCGACGCCGACCTCGTCGTCGACTGCCGGTTCCTGCCCAACCCGCACTGGGTGCCCGACCTGCGGCCGATGAACGGCCTTGACACCCCCGTCCGCGACTACGTGCTCGGCCAGCCGGGTGCGAAGGAGTTCCTCGACGCCTACGAAGAGGTCCTGCGGGTGGTCGCTGCCGGCTACGCGCGCGAGGGCAAGAGCTACGCGACGCTGGCGGTGGGCTGCACGGGCGGCAAGCACCGCAGCGTGGCCATGGCCGAGCAGGTCGCCGCCCGGCTGCGCGACCGGGGGATGGAGGTCCAGGTGAGCCACCGGGATGTGGGGCGCGAGTGACCGATGAACGCCGGGGCTTCGACCCCGCGCGTCCGTCCGCGCCGCCCGCACCCGGCGTGACGCGTCCGTCCGTGACGCCGTCCGGATCGGGTGTGGTGGGTCCCGGGGTGACGTCGGCTCTCGGTGCGCAGGTCGGTGCGTCTGTGACGCCGTCCGGATCGGGTGTGGTGCGTCCGGGGGTGCAGGTCGGTCCGTCTGTGACGCCGTCCGGATCGGGTGTGGTGGGTCCGGGGGTGCAGGTCGGTGCGTCTGTGACGCCGTCCCTGTCCGAGGGGGTGGGTGCGTTCGGGACGCCCCCCGGTGGAGAGGGAGCAGCGGTGGCGTCCGCGGGTCCGGGGCCGTACGTGCGGTCGTCTGCCGAAGGGGTGGGTTCGTCGGGGTCCTCGCTGCTGGGCGGTGTGCTGGCGTCCGAGTCGTCGGCGCGGTGCGGGGCGCGGCCGGACGGGCCGCGGGTGGTCGCGCTCGGCGGCGGCCACGGCCTGTACGCCTCGCTGTCCGCGCTGCGCGCGGTGACCCGCGCGCTGACGGCCGTCGTCACCGTGGCCGACGACGGAGGCTCCAGCGGCCGGTTACGGCGTGAGCTCGGCGTGCTGCCCCCCGGCGACCTGCGGATGGCGCTGGCCGCGCTCTGCGGCGACGACGAGTGGGGCATCACCTGGAGCGAGGTGGTCCAGCACCGCTTCCGCAGCGAGGGCGACCTGCACGGCCACGCCGTGGGCAACCTGCTCATCGTGGCGCTGTGGGAGCTCCTCGGCGACCCGGTGGCCGGGCTCGACTGGGTGGGCCGGCTGCTCGGCGCGCAGGGGCGGGTGCTGCCGATGGCGTCCGTGCCGCTCGACATCGTCGCCGAGGTGGAGCTCGACGGCGTCATCTCGACCGTGCGCGGGCAAGTGGCGTGCGCGCTCACCCCCGGCCGGGTGCAGGCGATCTCGCTCGTCCCCGAGGACCCGCCGGCGCGGCCCGAGGCGGTCGAGGCGGTGCTGGAGGCCGACTGGGTGGTGTTCGGGCCCGGGTCGTGGTTCACCAGCGTGCTGCCGCATCTCAAGGTGCCCGAGCTGGCCAGGGCGCTGCACCGCACCAAGGCCAGGCGGCTCGTCACGCTCAACCTCGCCCCGCAGGCGGGGGAGACCGACGACTTCTCGCCGCAGCAGCACCTGGAGGTCCTCAGGCAGCACGCCCCCGAGCTGACGATCGACGTCATCCTGGCCGACACCGGCGTGGTCGACGACCCGGGCGCGCTCGACAAGGCCGCGGCGGCGCTCGGCGGGCGCGCCGTGCTGGCCGACGTGGCCGCCGCCGACGGCTCTCCCCGGCATGACCCACGACGTCTTGCCTCGGTCCTGGACGAGATTTTCCTCCAGAAGCGTTGATCCTGGTCGGCGCGGCGCGAAGGTGCGAGAGACTGCTGTGAGCCGGTCTGGATGGGGGAGGACTAACGCTTATGGCGATGACAGGTGTGGTCAAGGACGAGCTGAGCCGACTGCCGGTGCTGAAGCCCTGCTGCCGCAAGGCCGAGGTCTCGACGCTGCTGCGGTTCGCGAGCGGCCTGCACCTGGTGGGCGGGCGCATCGTGATAGAGGCGGAGCTCGACACCAACGCCACCGCGCGACGGCTCATCAAGGACATCGGCGAGGTGTTCGGCCACAAGGCGGAGGTTCTCGTCCTCGCGCCCGCCGGGCTGCGCAAGGGCTCACGCTACGTCGTACGCGTCTACCGCGACGGTGAGGCGCTCGCCCGGCAGACGGGCCTGATCGACAACCACGGGCGGCCGGTGCGCGGGCTGCCGCGCCAGGTCGTGGCGGGCGCGTCGTGTGACGCGGAGGCGGCCTGGCGCGGGGCGTTCCTCGCGCACGGGTCGCTCACCGAGCCGGGACGCTCCATGTCGCTGGAGGTCACCTGCCCCGGCCCCGAGGCGGCGCTGGCGCTCGTCGGCTCCGCCCGGCGGCTCAAGATCCACGCCAAGGCGCGGGAGGTGCGGGGCGTCGACCGCGTCGTCGTCCGCGACGGCGACGCCATCAGCGCCCTGCTCACCCGGCTGGGCGCCCACGACAGCGTGCTGGCCTGGGAGGAGCGCCGCATGCGGCGCGAGGTGCGCGCCACCGCCAACAGGCTGGCCAACTTCGACGACGCCAACCTGCGACGCTCGGCCCGGGCGGCCGTGGCCGCCGGAGCGCGGGTGCAGCGGGCGCTGGAGATCCTGGGCGACGAGGCACCGGAGCACCTGGTGGTCGCCGGGCGGCTGCGCGTCGAGCACAAGCAGGCTTCGCTGGAAGAGCTCGGCCAGATCGCCGACCCGCCGCTGACCAAGGACGCCATCGCCGGACGGATCCGGCGGCTGCTGGCCATGGCCGACAAGCGAGCCTCCGACCTGGGCATCCCCAACACCGAGGCCAATCTCACGGTGGACATGCTCACCCCCTGACCCGGCGCGGCCCGGCGTCCGGGGAGACACGAGCGGTCGCCGGGGCGGGCCTGTCGCGTGACAGGCCCGACGCGTGGCCGGCCACGGAGGTCAGCGGGTGACGGGCGGCACGTCCTTGCCCGGGTCGTGCGGGGTGAAGAGGCCGACGGCGGCGGCGGTGCTGGTCGGCCTGGGCGGCTGCAGCGGCTCGAACGGGTCGCGGTACTCCGGGTCGGGCCGTTCCTCCGCCTCCAACGTCCGCGCCTCCCGCGTCTCGGCCGTCGTGGTCTTCCGGCGCATCCGCAGGACGCGCACCAGGGTGAGCAGGAAGGCGGGCACGGCGGCGGCGCCGACGGTCGCCCAGAACTGCCAGGACGTCTGCGCGACGCTCCACAGCGCGAGGCCGGCACGGGCGGCCTCCTCCTGCAGCCCGCTTATCGGGAACCCCTGCTCCCAGCGCAGCCCGACCGCGCCGGCGACGGAGCCGAGTGCCCGTGCCCCGACCGCGTAGAGCAGCGCCGCCATCGGCAGGAGCAGGCTCCTGGTCCGTACGGCCCAGGCGGCCAGGCCGATGACCAGGCCGGCGACGAAAGAGAGCGCGGCGGGGAAAACCACTGCCGGATCGCCGGCGAACCAGCGTGCCTCGTGGGGCAACCGGTAGAAGAAGGTCGCGCAGGCGGCGTACGCGGCCGCGCCGAGCAGCATGGCGATGAAGCCCACGACCAGGCCCGACAGCAGCCCGGACCTTCGTTGTGACATCTCGGCCCCCAGAGAATGCCCGAATTTACTCCGACGAGTCGGGCACTTTACTCGAACGCTCCAAATTGCGCCTGTCGAATGGGGATACGCAGGGCGGGGGTTGCAGTGGTCTAAACCAATTTGGGTCCGATAGGGTTGTGTACAGGTAACAGCCCGCCATCACGTACTGAGGAGATCGGTTCCCGTGACCATCCGCGTAGGCGTCAACGGCTTCGGCCGCATCGGTCGTAACTTCTGGCGTGCGGTCGCCGCCAGCGGCAAGGACATCGAGATCGTGGCGGTCAACGACCTGACCGACAACGCGACGCTCGCCCACCTGCTCAAGTACGACAGCATCCTCGGCCGGCTGCCGTACGAGGTGAAGGCCTCCAGCGAGGAGATCACCGTCGACGGCAAGGCCATCCGGGTCTTCGAGGAGCGCGACCCGGCCAAGCTGCCGTGGGGCGACCTCGGCGTCGACGTGGTGGTCGAGTCGACCGGTCTGTTCACCGACGCGACCAAGGCCAAGGTGCACGCCGACAACGGCGCGAAGAAGGTCATCATCTCCGCCCCGGCGAAGAACGAAGACGTGACGATCGTCATGGGCGTCAACCACGACTCCTACGACCCGGCCAACCACACGATCATCTCCAACGCCTCCTGCACCACCAACTGCCTGGCCCCGATGGCCAAGGTCATCCACGACACCTTCACCATCGAGAAGGGTCTGATGACCACCATCCACGCCTACACGCAGGACCAGAACCTCCAGGACGGCCCCCACAAGGACCTGCGCCGCGCCCGCGCCGCCGCCCTCAACGTGGTGCCCACCTCCACCGGCGCCGCCAAGGCCATCGGCCTGGTGCTGCCCGAGCTGAAGGGCAAGCTCGACGGGTTCGCCATGCGCGTGCCGATCCCCACCGGCTCGGCCACCGACCTCACGGTCGAGGTCGGCCGTGAGGTCACGGTCGAGGAGGTCAACGCCGCACTCAAGGCCGCCGCCGAGGGCCCGCTCAAGGGCATCCTGACCTACACCGAGGACGACATCGTCTCCTCCGACATCGTCACCGACCCGGCCTCCTGCATCTTCGACGCCGGTCTGACCAAGGTCATCGGCAACCAGGTCAAGGTCGTCGGCTGGTACGACAACGAGTGGGGCTACTCCAACCGCCTCGTCGACCTCATCGAGCTGGTGGGCGCGGACCTCTGATGCGCTCGCTCGACGATCTCGACGTGCGGGGTCGGCGCGTCCTCGTGCGCGCCGACCTCAACGTCCCCCTGGACGGGGAGACGATCACCGACGACGGGCGCATCCGCGCCTCGGTGCCCACGATCAGGACGCTGGCCGACCGGGGCGCCAAGGTCGTCGTCTGCGCCCACCTGGGCCGCCCCAAGGGCCAGGTCAAGCCGGAGTTCTCGCTGAAGCCGGTGGCCGCGCGGCTGCAGGAGCTGCTCGGGCTCGACGTGGCGTTCGCCACCGACGTGGTCGGCGACAGCGCCCGCGCGACCGTGGCAGGGCTCCAGGACGGTCAGGTCGCCCTGCTGGAGAACCTCCGCTACGAGCCGGGTGAGGACTCCAAGGACGAAGCGCTGCGCGGCGAGTTCGGCGCGAAGCTGGCCGGTCTCGCCGACCTGTACGTGGGCGACGGCTTCGGCGCGGTGCACCGCAAGCACGCCAGCGTCTACGACGTGCCCCGGATGCTGCCGCACGCGGCGGGCGGGCTGGTGCTCGCCGAGGTCGAGGTGCTCAGACGGCTCACCGAGGACACCGAGCGCCCCTATGTGGTGGTGCTCGGCGGCGCCAAGGTCTCCGACAAGCTCGGCGTCATCGCCAACCTGCTGACCAAGGTCGACCGGCTGCTCATCGGCGGCGGCATGGCCTACACCTTCCTCAAGGCCCAGGGCCACGAGGTCGGCGGGTCGCTGCTGCAGGAGGACCAGCTCGACCAGGTGCGCGGTTTCCTCGACGAGGCGGCCAAGCGGGGTGTCGACCTGGTGCTCCCCGTCGACGTGCTGGCGGCGACGCACTTCGCCGACGACGCGCCGTACGACGTGGTCGAGGCCACCGCGATCCCCGCCGACCGGGAGGGGCTCGACATCGGTCCCCGGACCCGCGAGCTGTTCGCGAGCAAGCTGGCCGACGCCCGGACGGTGTTCTGGAACGGCCCCATGGGCGTGTTCGAGTTCGACGCGTTCGCCGGCGGCACCAGGGCGGTGGCCGAGGCGCTGGTCGCCTGCCAGGGGTACACCGTGGTCGGCGGCGGCGACTCCGCTGCCGCCGTGCGCAGGCTGGGCCTGCCCGAGGACGGTTTCTCCCACATTTCCACCGGTGGAGGGGCGAGCCTCGAGTATCTCGAGGGCAAGACCCTGCCCGGCCTCGCGGCCCTGGAGGGGTGACACGTGAGAAAGCCGCTCATCGCCGGCAACTGGAAGATGAACCTCAACCATCTCGAGGCCATCGCGCTGGTCCAGAAGCTGGCCTTCGCCCTCAACGACAAGGACTTCGACAAGGTCGAGGTGGCGGTGCTGCCGCCGTACACCGATCTGCGCAGCGTGCAGACGCTCGTCGACGGCGACAAGCTGCGCATCGTGTACGGCGCGCAGGACCTGTCGCGGCACGAGGCCGGCGCCTACACCGGTGAGATCTCGGGTGCGATGCTGGCCAAGCTCGGCTGCACCTACGTGGTGATCGGCCACTCGGAGCGGCGCCAGTATCACGGCGAGGACGACGACCTGGTCAACGCCAAGGTGCTGGCCGCCTACCGCCACTCGATCACGCCGATCCTGTGCGTGGGCGAGGGGCTGGAGGTGCGGCAGGCGGGCGGCCACGTGGCGCACACCCTGGCGCAACTGGAGAACGCGCTGCGCAAGGTCCCGGCCGAGCAGGCACAATCGATAGTGGTCGCCTACGAGCCGGTGTGGGCGATCGGCACCGGCGAGGTGGCCACTCCCGAGGACGCCCAGGAGGTCTGCGGGGCGTTGCGGGAGCGACTCGCTGAGCTGTACGACGCCGAACTGGCCGCCAAGGTCCGTATCCTTTACGGAGGCTCGGTCAAGTCAAGCAACATCGCCGGGATCATGGCTCAACCCGATGTCGACGGCGCGCTCGTGGGCGGTGCCAGCATCGATGCCGGAGAGTATGTCAAGATCTGCCGTTTTTCCGATGTGCCCGGCTAACTGAGCGGTTCAGGAGGTACGACTTGACAGCAGGCCGTACCCTCTAGAGGCAAGTTTGAATCGTCACGCGTCACAGAGCATTGAAGGAACAGGCATACCGTGGAACTCGGAATCTCCATCGCCCTCATCCTGGCGAGCCTTCTCATGATCCTGCTCGTCCTGCTCCACAAGGGCAAGGGTGGCGGTCTGTCCGACATGTTCGGCGGCGGTTTCTCGTCGAGCTTCGGCGGTTCGTCCGTGGTGGAGCGCAACCTCGACAGGTTGACGGTCATCACAGGCGTGATCTGGTTCGTCTGCATCGTCGCGCTCGGCCTGCTGGTCAGGCCCTGAGCGACCGGACCCCGAGCGGGTCAACGCGCGTGACAGTGATTCTCCCCCCGTGTCTCGCGGGGCGATCGAGCGAGGAGTTCATCCGTGGGTAGTGGCAACGCGATCCGTGGCAGCCGTGTCGGCGCCGGCCCGATGGGGGAGGCCGAGCGCGGCGAGGCAGCTCCGAGAGTGCGGGTCTCGTTCTGGTGCGCCAACATGCACGAGACGCGCCCCAGTTTCGCCAGCGACGCCGCGGTCCCCGAACTGTGGGACTGCCCGCGCTGCGGCCTTCCGGCCGGTCAGGACGAGCAGGCCCCGCCTGCGCCGCCCAAGAACGAGCCGTACAAGACGCACCTCGCCTACGTGAAGGAGCGCAGGAGCGACAAGGACGGCAAGGCGATCCTGGAAGAGGCGCTCGAACGTCTGCGCAACACGAAGTCCCCCTGGTAGGGCCGTACGTCCGCGCGGGACGATCAACGGTGAGGGCCCCGGCGGCATGCCGGGGCCCTTCGCCTTGCCCCGGGACCTTCCTCCCGGGGCCGTCCGCCTCACCCCCGCCACCGTCCGGCCCGCCCGGCCCGCCCGTCCGCGACCGCGGCACCGGATCTGAGGCACGTCCGTCCGGCGGCCGCGGCGTGGCGCACGTGCGGCGCGGCGGCGTCCGGGGCGACGCGCGGAGCTAGGAGCCGGCTCGCTGATACACCGCCTCGCCGGCCACGAACGTCAGGCGCACCCCGGTGGTCCAGATCTCCTCCGGGGGCAGCGCGAACGGGTCGCGGTCGAGCACCACCAGGTCGGCCGGCCGTCCCTCCTCGACGACACCGGCGGGGGAGCGGTTGATCCAGGCCGAGCCGGCCGTGTAGGCGGTCAGCGCGGTCGCCAGGCTGATCCGCTGGCCGGGCAGGAACGGCTGCTGCGCCGTGGGGTAGCCGGCGTGCACCGATCCGCCCGGCTCCGTACGGTTGACGGCCACGTGCATCCCCTGCAGCGGGTCGGCGTTCGACACGGGCCAGTCGCTGCCCGCGCAGAACCTGGTGCCGTGCGCCAGCAGGTCGGCGAACGGATACTGCCACGACGACCTCGGCTCGCCGAGGTACGGCAGCGTCAGTTCGTCCATCTGCGCGTGGTGGGTGGCCCACAGCGGCTGCAGGTTGGCCGTGACACCGAGCGCGGCGAACCTGGGCACGTCGGACGGCTCGATGATCTGCAGGTGCGCGATGTGATGGCGGTTGTCCGGGTCGGTGCCCTCCAGGCTGTCGAGCGCCTCGCGCACCGCCCGCTCGCCGATCGCGTGGAAGTGCACCTGGAAGCCGAGCCGGTCCAGCTCGCGCACGTACTCCTTCAGCTTGCCCGGGTCCACGTACGACAGGCCCGTGCCGCCGCACAGGCAGTACGGCTCGAGCGTCGCGGCCGTGAAGTTCTCGGTGATGCCGTCCTGCATGATCTTGACCGAGGTGGCGGCGAACCGGTCGAGGCCCTCGGCGGAGGCCCGGCGCTCGACCAGGTCGTCGATCTGGTCGAGCCCGCGGGTGCGGTCCCACCACAGCGCGCCGACCACGCGCGCTCGCAGCCGGCCGGACAGGGCGGCCGACAGGTAGGTGGGCAGCTGGTCGTCGGAGCCGGCGTACGAGCCGACGATCGCGTCCTGCCAGCCGGTGATGCCGAGCGAGAACAGGTGGCTCTCGGCGTCGGCCAGCGCCGCCTCCAGGTCCTCGGCCGTGGGTCGCGGGGTGAGCAGGCCGACCAGGTCCATCGCGCCCTCGTGCAGGACGCCGCTGGGGGTGCCGTCGAGGTCGCGCTCGATGCGGCCGTCGGCCGGGTCGGGGGTGTCGCGGGTGATGCCGGCCAGCTCCAGGGCTCGGGTGTTGACCCAGGCGGCGTGGTGGTCGCGCTGGATCAGGTAGGCCGGCCGGTCGAGGAAGTCGAGCTGGGTGCGATGGGGCAGCCCGCCGGGGAACGCCGACATGTCCCACCCGCCCCCGTCGATCCACTCCTTGCCGGGATTCGCCGCCGCGTAGCCGGCGACCCTGGCCACGTACGCGTCCAGGCCGTAGATCTCCGACAGGTCGCACTTGGCGCGCTCCAGCCCCGCCTGCACCGGATGGATGTGCGCGTCGGTGAACCCCGGCACCAGCAGGCCGCCGTCCAGGTCCACGGTGTCGTGGCCGCCCGCGAGCCGCGCCAGCTCCCGCTCGGCGCCCACCGCGGCGACCAGCCCGTCGCGGACCAGCACCGCCTCGGCGAAGTCGCCCTTGGCGGTGAAGACGCGCCCGCCACGGAAAAGGATGTTCATGGGGCTCTCCTGTGCCGTCGAGCTCGCGGCAGCGAACTCGAGCATTCCAACTGTTCGGTCAAATCCACCGAAACCCGATTATTGTCGGACATCTCGCTACATGAAACGAGACGTTAGCGGAGGCGTAACAGCTCCACGGCATGCTCGTTCGCATGGGATTCTTGCGCATCCGCACCACGGTGGACGAGCGGCCGGGACGGCTGGCCTCCCTCGCAGCGGCACTGGCCGCGCGGGGCGGCAACATCCTCGGCCTGAGCGTCCAGTCCGACGCCGACGGCACGGTGGACGAGTTCGTCGCCGACATCCCCGCCAACCCCGAGAGCGTGCGCGAGGCCCTGGAGGCGGCCGGCGGCCGCCGCGTCCAGGTCGTCGAGGCCACCGCGCACGAGCTGACCGACGAGCCGACCCGCGCGCTGCTGCTGGCCTCCCGTCTGCGCGCGACGCCGTGGCGGCTGCCCGAGCTGCTGGGGGAGCTGCTGCGCGCCGACGACGCCCGGTGGATCTATGGTGATGCCGTGAGCGATCTTCCCGACCCCACCCAGCTCGTCGTGCCCGTGGCGCCCCGGCGCGCCGTCCGGCTGCGCCGGTCGCAGCTGCCGTTCACGCTGACCGAGGCCGCCCGCGCCGCCTCCTTCGCCCGGCTCGCGCAGCCCCCGGCGGAGCAGAGCAGCGCCGAGCGCGCGGTCAAGCTGCCCGACGGCGTGGAGGTCTGCGTCCGGCCGCTCACCTCGATCTACCGCGAGGCCATCCGCGACCTGCACGACAGGTGCTCGCCGGAGACGCGCAGGTTCCGCTACTTCACCTCGATGCCCGCGCTGCCGCCGCGCATGTTCGACCGGCTGTGCGACCGCAGCCGCGGCCACTCGCTGGTCGCCGGGCACGACGGGCAGGTCGTGGCCATGGCGCACCTGATGTTCACCCCCGACCCCGGCATCGCCGAGATGGCCATCCTGGTCGAGGACCGCTGGCAGGGGCGCGGTCTGGGCTCGGTGCTGGCCAGGATGCTCGTCGGGGCGGCCCGCGACCTGGGGTACGCCGAGGTCAGGGCGACCATGCTGTCCGACAACGCCCGCATGCGCCGGCTGCTGGTGTCGCTGGGCGCGACGCTCGTCTACACGGACGACCCGGGGGTGGTGGAGGGCCGGCTGCCGGTCGGCGTCCTCAGCTCGGCCTGACCTGGCCTGGTGAGCCCCGCGCCGGCGCGGGGAAGGAGGTCGTGCCTGCGCCGCTCGGCGGCGGGCGCGCTACGAAGCGGGCCGGGTGGGGTATGGCACCAGGGTGGATCTTGACGAGGTGGCCGGCCGGCTCTACGCGCTCCCGCCGCCGGAGTTCACCGCCGCGCGCGAAGCCGAGGCCCGCGCGGCCAAGGACGCGGGAGACGTACGGCTCGCGCGCGAGATCGCCCGGCTGCGCAAGCCCACGGTGTCGGCGTGGGCGGTCAACAAGGCCGCCCGCGAGCACCCCGGCGACCTGGGTGAGCTGCTGGAGCTGGGGGAGGAGCTGCGACGGGCCTGGCAGGAGCAGGACGCCGGCGCACTGGCCGAGCTGACCAGGCGCCGCGGCGCCGTGTCCGGCCGGGTGGGCAGGCTCGTCAGGGAGGGCGCCGCACTGTCGCCGGCGGCGGCGGCCGAGGTGGACCAGACGCTCGACGCGGCCGTGGTCGACGCGGACGCGGCCGCGCAGGTACGGGCCGGACGACTGGTCAGACCGCTCAGCTACAGCGGTTTCGCCCCCGCCCCCGCCGCCCCGGCACGGGCGAAGGCCGCGCCGCCCGGGGGCGGGACGTCCAGGGAGGCCGGGGCCGAGCCCGCCGCCTCCCGCCGCAGGGTCAGGAGCGAGGAGGAGGCCGCGAAGACCCGCGCCCGTCAGGAGGCCGAGGAGCGCAGGGCCAGGCAGCGGCAGGAGGCCGAAGCGGCCCACCACGAGTGGCAGGCGGCGCTGGCCGAGGCCGTGCGAGAGCAGGAGGAGCGGGCCGGGAAGGTGGCCCGGCTGGAGCGGAAGCTCGCCAAGGCCCGTCGTCTCCTGGCCGAGAGCGAGCAGCGGCTGGAGGTGGCCCGGCGTGAGGAACGGCGCGCGCGCCACCGTCTGGAGGGGTAGCGGGCTCACAGGTGTACGATACCGTTTCGTACACCTGCGCACCCTGGAGTCGTGATGACAGCCTGGACCCCTGCCGACATGCCTGACCTGACCGGTCGCAGCGCGATCGTGACCGGCGCCAACAGCGGCATCGGCCTGCCCACCGCCCTGGAGCTGGCGCGGCGCGGCGCCCGCGTCACCGTGACCGCCCGCTCGGCCGACAAGGGCGCCGGCGCGGTCACCCGCATCCGGCAGGAGGTCCCGGACGCGCGGGTGGACCACGCCCGGCTCGACCTGGCCGACCTCGCCTCCGTCAGGGAGTTCGCCGCGGGCGTCGACCAGGTGGACCTGCTCGTCAACAACGCGGGCGTCGGCATGACCCCGAAGAGCGTGACCAAGGACGGCTTCGAGCTGCAGTTCGGCACCAACCACCTGGGCCACTTCGCGCTCACCGGCCTGCTGCTCCCCAGGTTGCTGGCACGTCCGGGCGCACGGGTCGTCACGGTCTCCAGCGACGCCCACGCGCGTGGCAGCATCGACTTCGACGATCTCGCCCTGGACCACGGCTACGGACGGATGAGCGCGTACGGCCGCTCGAAACTGGCCAACCTGCTCTTCGCCCTGGAGCTCCAGCGGCGCGTCCAGCGGGCCGGGGTGGACCTGGTCAGCGTCGCCACCCACCCCGGCGCCACCGCCACCCGCATCGTCAAGCTCGGGCCGCTGCAGTGGCTGCTCGGTGTGTTCCTCCAGTCGCCGGAGGCCGGCGCCGTGCCCTCCCTGTACGCCGCGACGTCGCCGGACATCAGGGGCGGCGAGTTCGTCGGGCCCAGGGCCAAGCTGCTCACCCCCTCGCCGACGGCCCGCTCCACGGAGGTGGCCGCCCGGCTGTGGGACGTCTCGGCCGAGCTGACCGGCGTACGATTCGAGGAGATCGCCTATCGGTGAAGGACGTGCACGTGGCTCCACTCGACCCCGAGCGGGAGAGGGCCATCCTCGACGCGACGCTGGAGCTGCTGTCGGAGATGGGCTACGACCGGATGTCGGTCGACCAGATCGCCAGGCGGGCCAAGGCCAGCAAGGCCACCATCTACCGGCGTTGGCCCGGCAAGCCCGAGCTGGTGACCGACGTCATCTGCGGGCGGCTCGACATGGACGCGCCGCCGGACGACGACACCGGCTCGCTCGGCGGTGACCTCTCGGCGCTCTTCCGCGGGCTGTGCGCGCAGGTGGAGCGCAAGCACACCCTGATCATCGGACTGTCGTCCACGCTCGTCTCCCACCAGGAGCTGGCCAGGACCCTGCGCGCGCACATGCACAGCAAGGACCTGTCGGGGGTGGAGGCGCTGCTGGCGCGGGCGGCGAAGCGCGGTGAGCTGGCCGAGCCCGTGGCGGCGAGCCGGCTCATGGCGGTGATCGAGGCGCTCGTCTGGCATCGCATGATCTTCGTCGGGCCGCCGTTCGACACGGCCTTCGTCGAGGAGACGGTGACGGGCACGCTGCTGCCGCTGCTTCGCGCCTGGTCCATCGAGCCGCAAAGCTGACATCTTCCCGTGAGAATCGGGCCGAAAAGCTGTCGGCTCGGGCGACGGCCGTCCTAGGGTCGTCGCCATGACCCTCCACACCGGCCCCGAGGCCGCCACCGACGCCTTCATCGACGCGCTGCCCAAGGTGGAGCTGCACGTCCACCTGATCGGCTCCGCGTCCGTGCCCACGGTCCTGGAGCTGGCCCGCCGCCATCCCGACGGTGGCGTGCCCACCGGCGAGGAGGAGCTGCGCGCCTTCTACACCTTCACCGACTTCCCGCACTTCGCCCGCGTCTACCGGGCGGTCAACGGACTGGTCAGGGAGCCGGAGGACGTCGCGACCCTGGTGACGGGGCTGGCCCGCGACCTGTCCGGCCAGGGCGCCCGCTACGTCGAGCTGCAGGTCACGCCGTACGCCCACCACATGGTGGGCATGCCGATGCGCGAGGTCACCGAGGCCCTCGACCACGGCGCCCGCCGGTCACTGGCCGATCATGGCGTGGAGATGGCCTACATCTTCGACATTCCCGGCGAGTACGGCGTGGAGGCGGCCGACGTGACCGTCGCCCACGCCCTGCAAGAACCTCCCGCCGCGTTGGTAGGTTTCGGGATCGGCGGGATCGAGCAGGAACGCCCGGCCTACCGGGACGCCTTCCGCGACGCGTTCGCCGCCGCCCGCAACGCCGGCCTGCACAGCGTCCCGCACGGCGGCGAGATGACCGGCCCCGAGACGATCTGGGAGGTCATCGACGGCCTCGGCGCCGAACGCATCGGCCACGGGATCTCCTGCCTGCAGGACGAGCGGCTCGTGGCGCACCTGCGCGAGACGCAACTCCCGCTGGACGTGTGCCCCACGTCGAACGTGTGCACCGGCCAGGTGGCCCGCATCGAGGACCACCCGCTGCCCCGGCTGCTGGAGGAGGGGCTGTTCGTCACGCTCAACAGCGACGACCCGCCCATGTTCGCCACCACGCTGGCCGACGAGTATCGGGTGGCGGCGCGGGTCTTCGGCTTCGACCGGCCGCTGCTGGCCCAACTCGCCCGCAACGGAGTCTCGGCCTCCTACCTGCCCGCCGCCCGCAAGCAGGCCCTCCTGGCCGAGATCGACGCCCTGGTCACGGCCTGAACGGGCCCGTCCGCGAGTGCTCCAGGCCCGTCCACGAGTGCGCCGGGGGCGTCCACGAGCGCTCTCCGGTACGTCCACGAGGGCTCTCCAGCCCGTCCGCGAGCGGTCCGGCCCGTGCACGGGACGGACGCCAGGGACGTCAGCCGCCAGCAGCGGGGAGCCCGGAAAGCGAGGGTGGCGAACGCCGGGGCGTCAGGGGGAGGCTATGCGGCCGAGGCCGGGAGGGATCTTGGCGGCCGCCGCACGGTCCAGGAGGAACAGCGTGCGGGACCGGCCACGGGCTCCGGCCGCCGGGACCTGCATGGTCCCCGACTCCGACAGTGCCAGCCGCACCGCGCCGGCCTTCTCCGCGCCGGCCGCCACCACCCACACCTCACGCGAGGCCTGGATCGTCGGCATCGTCAGCGAGATGCGCGTCGGCGGCGGCTTGGGAGAGCCGTGCACGGCCGTCACCGGGCGCGTGTCGTACAGCGCCGGCATGCCCGGGAACAGCGAGGCGACGTGCGCGTCGGGACCCATGCCGAGCAGCGTCACGTCGAACGACGGCGCGGGGCCGTGGTCCTCGGGCTGGGCGGCCTTGCGCAGCTCGGTGGCGTAGGCGTCGGCCGACTCCTCGGCGGTCAGGCCCGAGTCGGGACCGAGCATGACGTGGACCCGCTCCGGGTCGACGTCGACGTGGTCGAGCAGCGCCCGGCGGGCGCCGGTCTCGTTGCGCTCGGGGTCGCCGTCGGGCAGGAACCGCTCGTCACCCCACCAGATGTCGAGGTGCCGCCAGTCGACCGCGTCGCGGGCAGGAGTCTCGGCGATCGCGGCGAGGGTGGCGATGCCGACCGTGCCTCCGGTCAGCACCAGCGACGCCGAGCCCTTCGCGGACTGCGCGTCGACGAGCCGGGTGATGATCCGCGCCGCCACGGCCTTGGCCAGGATGTCGGCGTCGCGGTGCACGACGATGGTGGGAACGCTCACGACGCCCAGTCTTTCACGGCCGCGGGGGCCGGGAGTCCACGAGGACGGCCGGACCGGGCGGCGAGCCGCCGAACGGGCGCCCGTCCGCGCCTGCGCGACGGGACGGACGCCCGCGATGCGCGGCGTCCGCTCACGGCCGGCCCCACGGGGGGCGGGCCATGGGCGGTCGGACCCGAGGCCGGGTCCGGCCCGGGCCGGACCCGGGTCGAGTCGGGCCGGACCCGGGACGGTCCCGTCAGACCGGGTCGGACCAGGGTCCGGGTCTGGTCCGGTCTGACCGAGTCGGACTCCAGCCGGCGCTGCGGGTCCGACCGGTCAGGTGCGGTAGGCGCGGGTCCGATCGGTCAGGCGCGGTAGGTGCGGGCCACGCGCTTGACGGCCGCCTCGTAGGTCTCGTCCGAGTCGAGCCGTCGCAGCTCCTCCGCCAGCAGCTCGGGAGTGTGCCGCCGGGCCAGCGCCACGTTGCGGTCGGGCCGCCCGGGACGGGCCAGCGTGGCGAGCCGGGCGTCGGTCCTGGAGATCGACAGCTCGCCCTCGCTCGTCGTCAGCCGCACCGAGGTCAGGCCGGGACCGCCGGACGCCCCCACCTTGACGGGGCATCCGAGCTTCTCGGACAGCCACGCCGCCAGCAGCGGCGCGCTCGGGTTGCCGCCCATGGCCTCCACGATGCCCTTGCGCACCTTGCCGACGGGCTGGTCGAACGCCGCCGCCAGCAGGCTCCGCCACGGCGTCAGCCGCGCCCACGTCAGGTCGGTGTCGCCACGGGCGTAGCCCTTGGCCCGGGTCACCAGCGTCTTGACGGCGTCGTCACCGGCGGCCCTGGCGTCGGTGATGCGCCGCTGCGCGAGCATCCCGATCGGGTCCTCGGACGGCACGTCGGGGGCCTCACCGGGCCACCACGCCACCACCGGGGTGTCGGGCAGCAGCAGCGGGCTGACCACCGACCCGGCGTGCTCGGTCAGCTCGCCGTACAGGCGCAGCACCACTACCTCGCCCGGCGTGGACTCGCCGATGCGCAGCTCCGCGTCGAGCCGGGTGGGCTCGTCGGTCTCCCGGGTGATCACCACGAGGATGCGCGACGGGTGCTCGCGCGCCGCCTCGGTGGCGGCGCGCAGCGAGTCGTACTGGTCGCGCTCCTCGCACACCACCACCAGCGTCAGCACCATGCCGATGGCCGGCGCCCCCATCTGGTGGCGCAGCATCGTCAGCTGGCTGGAGATCTTGCCGGCCGTCGTGTCGCTCAGCATGAAGGTCGTCATCAGAGCCTCCTCCACACGCGCCCGTCACGGGCCATCATGGCGTCCGCCGACGGCGGCCCCCACGACCCGGCGGGGTAGGGCTCGGGCTGGCCCTGCGTGGCCCAGAACTCCTCGATCGGGTCGAGGATCTTCCACGACAGCTCCACCTCCCGCTGGTGCGGGAAGAGCGGCGGATCGCCGATCATCACGTCCAGCAGCAGCCGCTCGTACGCCTCCGGGGACGACTCCATGAACGACTCGCCGTAGGCGAAGTCCATGGAGACGTCGCGCACCTCCATCTGCGTGCCCGGCACCTTGGAGCCGAACCGCACCGTGATGCCCTCGTCCGGCTGCACCCGGATGACGAGCGCGTTCTGGCCGAGGATCTCGGTGTCGTCCTTGGAGAACGGCAGGTGCGGCGCCCGCTGGAACACCACCGCGACCTCGGTCACCCGCCGGCCGAGCCGCTTGCCGGTGCGCAGGTAGAACGGCACGCCCGCCCAGCGCCGGTTGGCGATCTCCAGCTTGATGGCCGCGTACGTCTCGGTGGTGGAGTCGGCCGAGATGCCCTCCTCCTGCAGGTAGCCGACGACCTTCTCGCCGCCCTGCCAGCCGGCGGCGTACTGGCCGCGCGCCGTGTTGGCCGCGAGGTCGGCCGGCAGCCGCACCGCCTTGAACACCTTCTCCTTCTCGCGGCGCAGCGACTGCGCCTCGAAGGAGGTCGGGTCCTCCATGGCGACGAGGGCGAGGAGCTGGAGCAGGTGGTTCTGGATCACGTCACGGGCGGCGCCGATGCCGTCGTAGTAGCCGGCCCGGCCGCCGATGCCGATGTCCTCGGCCATCGTGATCTGCACGTGGTCGACGTAGCTCCGGTTCCAGATCGGCTCGTAGAGGTTGTTGGCGAACCTCAGCGCCATGATGTTCTGGACCGTCTCCTTGCCCAGGTAGTGGTCGATCCGGAAGATCGAGCTCTCCGGAAAGGCCGAGGTGGTGATCTCGTTCAGCTCGTGCGCCGACTTCAGGTCGTGCCCGAACGGCTTCTCGATGACCACCCGCCGCCACGAGCCGGGCGGCGCGTCGGCCATCCCGGTCCGCTTGAGCTGCTCCACCACGACGGGAAAGAACTTCGGCGGCACGGACAGGTAGAACGCATAGTTGCCGCCCGTGCCCCGGGTCTCGTCGATCTCCTTCAACGCCATCGCCAGCGCGTCGAACGCGCCGTCGTCGGAGAACTCGCCCGGCACGAAGTGGATGCCCTCGCAGATCTGCCGCCAGACCTCCTCGCGGAACGGCGTCCTGGCGTGCGCCTTGACCGCGTCGTGCGTCAACTGGGCGAAGTCCTGGTTCTTCCAGTCGCGCCGGGCGAAGCCGACCAGCGAGAAGCCGGGCGGCAGCAGCCCCCGGTTGCCCAGGTCGTAGATCGCCGGCAGCAGCTTGCGTTTGGCCAGGTCTCCGGTCACACCGAACAGCACCATCACACACGGCCCCGCCACCCGAGGCAGCCGCTTGTCGCGCGGGTCGCGCAGCGGATTGGCGGCGGCCGCCTCCAGCGTCGTCGCCGCCTCGGCGGCGGAGGTGGCGACGGCGGAGGTGGCGACGGCCGAGCCGCCCTGCGCGGCCCCCGCCTCCTCCGCGGGCTCTGCCACGTCTGTCATCTCAAGCCTCCTGTGCACTGCGGGCTGGTGCGCCGCAGGGGAAGACGGCGCGGGCCGTCTCCCCCTGGCGGTGGTCCACCTCCATCAGGGGACCAGATTCTTGGTGACGCTCTCGAGCAGCTCGTTCCAGGACGTCTCGAACTTCTCCACGCCCTCGTCCTCGAGCACCCGCACCACGTCGTCGTAGTCGATGCCGGCCTCCTTGAGCTCGGCCATGGTGTTCCACGCCTGCTCGTAGAAGGGGCGGACGGTGTCGCCCGAGATCTGGCTGTGGTCGGCGACCGCGTCCAGCGTCTTCTCCGGCATCGTGTTGACCGTGCCCGGCGCGACCAGGTCGTCGACGTACATCGTGTCGCGGTAGTCGGGGTTCTTCACGCCCGTCGAGGCCCACAGCGGTCGCTGCGGGCGGGCGCCGGCGGCGCGCAGCCGCTGCCAGCGCTCGGAGTTCATGACCTCCTCGAACGCCGCGTACGCCAGGCGCGCGTTCGCCACGCCCGCCTTGCCCTTCAGCTCCGGCCTGCCGGCCTGGTCGAGCCGCTTGTCGATCTCGGTGTCGACGCGGCTGACGAAGAAGGACGCCACCGACTCGATCGTGGCCAGGTCGAGGCCCTTGGCCTGGGCGGCCTCCAGACCGGCCAGCCAGGCGTCCATGACCTGGCGGTAGCGCTCCAGCGAGAAGATCAGCGTGACGTTGACGCTGATGCCCTCGCCGATCGCCTGCGTGATCGCCGGCAGTCCCTCGAGGGTCGCCGGGATCTTGATGAGCAGGTTGGGCCGGTCGACCATCCACCACAGGGCGCGCGCCTCGGCGACGGTCTTGTCGGTGTCGCGGGCCAGGCGCGGGTCCACCTCCAGCGACACCCGCCCGTCGACGCCGCCGGTGGCGTCGTAGACCGGGCGCAGCACGTCGGCCGCCCAGCGGATGTCGTAGGTGGTGATGGCGCGCACGGCCTCGCCCACGTCCACGCCGCGTACGGCGAGGTCGTGGAGCTGGGTGTCGTAGGCGTCGCCCTTGCTGAGCGCGCTGGCGAAGATCGTCGGGTTGGAGGTCACCCCGACGACGTTCTTCTCGCGGATCAGCTGCTGCAGGTTGCCGGTGCGCAGCCGCTCGCGGCTGATGTCGTCGAGCCAGACGGAGACGCCCTGGCCCGACAGCTTGTTGAGGATCTCGCTCATCTTCAGTTTCCCGTCGTCTCGCCCTTGTCCTGACCGAGCTTGGCCAGGCTCGCCTTAGCGGCGGCGGCCACCCGCTCGGCCGTCAGGCCGAACTGCTCGTACAGCGTCTTGTACGGCGCCGAGGCGCCGAAGTGGTCGAGGCCGACGATCTCGCCCGCCTCGCCGACGAACTCCCGCCAGCCGAGCGGGACGCCCGCCTCGACCGCGACGCGCGCCTTCACGCCGGACGGCAGCACCGTCTGCCGGTACGCGGTGTCCTGCCCGGTGAACCACTCGACACACGGCATCGACACGACCCGCGTCGCGATGCCCTGGCCCTCCAGCAGTTCGCGCGCCCCGACGGCCAGCTCCACCTCGCTGCCGGTGGCGATGAGGATCACCTGCGGGACGCCGGAGGACGCCTCGGCCAGCACGTAGCCGCCACGGGCCACGCCGTCGGCGCTGGTGCCCTCGAACACCGGCAGGTTCTGCCGGGTCAGCGCGAGCGCCGCCGGCCGGTCGGTGTGCTCCAGCACGGTCTTCCAGGCGTAGGCCGTCTCGTTGGCGTCGGCCGGGCGCACCACGTCGAGGCCGGGGATCGCGCGCAGCGCCCACAGGTGCTCGATCGGCTGGTGGGTCGGGCCGTCCTCGCCGAGGCCGATCGAGTCGTGCGTCCACACGTAGGTGACCGGCAGCTTCATCAGCGCGGCCAGGCGCACGGACGGGCGCATGTAGTCGGAGAAGACGAGGAAGGTGCCACCGTAGGGGCGGGTGCCGCCGTGCAGCGCGATGCCGTTGAGGATGGCTCCCATGCCGTGCTCACGGATGCCGAAGTGCAGGGTGCGGCCGTAGCGGTTGCCGGGGAACTCCTTGGTCTGGTGCTCCTCCGGGATGAACGACGGCTCGCCCTTCATCGTGGTGTTGTTGGACTCGGCCAGGTCGGCCGAGCCGCCCCACAGCTCGGGCAGCACCGGCGCGAGCGCGCTCAGCACCTCGCCGGAGGCCTTGCGGGTGGCCATCGAGCCGCCCGCCTCGAACGACGGCAGCGCCTCGGCCCAGCCGGCCGGCAGCTCGTGGCGGGAGATGCGGTCGAGCTCGGCCGCCCGCTCCGGGTTGGCCTGACGCCAGGCGGTGTAGGCCCGGTCCCACTCGGCGCGTGCCTCGCGGCCGCGCTGCGCCACCGCGCGGGCGTGCTCCAGCACCTCGGCCGGCACGTCGAAGCTGGCGTCGGGGTCCATGCCGAGGACCCGCTTGGTCGCCGCGACCTCCTCGGCGCCGAGCGCCGAGCCGTGGATCTTGCCGGTGTTCTGCTTGTTGGGCGCGGGCCAGCCGATGATCGTGCGCAGCCGGATGAACGAGGGCCGGTCGGTCTCGGCGCGGGCCTCCTCCAGGGCCGCGTGCAGCGCCCGGACGTCCTCGACGTAGTCGCCGGTCTCGGTCCAGTCGACGCTGACGGTGTGCCAGCCGTAGGCCTCGTAGCGCCTGACCACGTCCTCGGACTTGGCGATCAGCGTGTCGTCCTCGATGGAGATGTGGTTGTCGTCGTAGATGACGGTGAGGTTGCCGAGCTTCTGGTGGCCGGCGATGGCGCTGACCTCGTGGCTGATGCCCTCCTCGATGTCGCCGTCGCTGACCATGCACCAGATGTGGTGGTCGAACGGCGAGGCGCCGGGGGCGGCGTCGGGGTCGAACAGGCCGCGCTCGCGGCGGGCCGCCATCGCCATGCCGACCGCGTTGCCCAGGCCCTGGCCGAGCGGGCCGGTGGTGGTCTCCACCCCGGCCGTGTGGCCGTGCTCGGGGTGGCCGGGGGTGAGGCTGTCCCACTGCCGCAGCCGCTTGATGTCGTCGAGGGTGAGACCGTAGCCGGACAGGTAGAGCTGGATGTACAGCGTCAGGCTGGAATGACCGCAAGACAGCACGAATCGGTCACGACCGATCCATGTCGGGTCTGTCGGGTCGTGTCGCATCGTACGCTGAAACAGCAGGTATGCGGCGGGGGCCAGGCTCATCGCGGTGCCGGGGTGACCCGACCCCGCCTTCTCCACTGCGTCCATCGCCAGGGCTCGAACGACGTCGACGGCCTTGTCGTCGAGGTCGGTCCATTCGAGGGCTGGCACGAGTTCGGTGCTCAAGTGCTCGATCTCCGGAATCTAGTCGTCTGTTGTGGCGCCGGTTGGCATATCCCGCCCACACCGGACCTTAACCGAGTGGAACAGGCCGTGGATTCCCGCTCCTCCTCCGGGCGCAGGCACATCCTGCCCGGCCGCACGGCCCGAGCACCCCATTGGCCGGACCGGCCCACCCTGCGACTACAGTTTGGTTGTTCGCAGGGCAGCCACGGCGCCCACCCACGGATCCGCTCTAATCAGAGGTTACGCGTTGACTCCGCACGTGCTGGAAGCGCCTTGACGGTGCTCACCAACAGGCAGGCGACGGCCCCCGCCCCCGCGGCCGAGGCGCCGCGCACGACCGGGCGTTCCTTCGGCATGGTCGTCAAGGCCTACATCGCCCTCACCAAGCCGCGGATCATCGAGTTGCTGCTCATCACCACCCTGCCGGTGATGTTCCTGGCGGCCGGCGGCCTGCCGCCGCTGTGGACCTCGATCGCGGTCATGGTGTTCGGCACCCTGTCGGCCGGCAGCGCCAACGCGCTCAACTGCTATGTGGACCGCGACATCGACCAGAAGATGCGCCGCACCCGGCGGCGCCCGCTGGCCCGCCACCAGGTGTCGCCGCGAGGGGCGCTGGTCTTCGGCATCGTGCTCGGCCTCCTGTCGACGGGAGGCCTGTGGCTGACGACCAACTGGCTGGCCGCCGTGCTGTCGACCGGAGCGATCCTGTTCTACGTCCTCGTCTACTCGATGATCCTCAAGCGCCGCACCGCGCAGAACATCGTGTGGGGCGGCATCGCCGGCTGCATGCCGGTCCTCATCGGCTGGGCCGGCATCACCGAGCGGCTCGACTGGGCGCCGCTGGTGCTGTTCGGCGTGGTGTTCTTCTGGACGCCGCCGCACACCTGGACGCTGGCCATGCGCTACAAGGAGGACTACGCCGCGGCCAAGGTCCCGATGCTGCCGGTCGTGGCCACCGAGCGGCGGGTCGTCCTGGAGTCGATCGCCTACACCTGGGCGACCGTGGCCTGCTCGCTGGCGCTGTGGCCGGTGGCGGGCACGACGCTGTTCTACCCGGTCGTGGCGGCCGTCCTGGGCGTGGTCTGCCTGTGGGAGGTGCACCGCCTGCTGGCCCGGCTCAACGCCGGCAAGACCGGCGTCGCGCTGCGGCCCATGCGGTTCTTCCACTGGTCCAACGCCTATCTGGCGCTGCTGTTCCTCGCCGTCGCCATCGACCCGCTGCTGGCCTGAGCGGCCCGCGGAGCGGGCGTTCCCGGCGGCAGGACACCACCTCCGTGATCCGTTACAGTCACCGTATGGCGTCCCGTGATCCACGCTGGGTGTTGAAGGACCGCCCGTCGTCCGCGTTGATCATCGGGCTGGTCGTGACCGGCGTGTGCGCGCTCGTGTCCTTCTCGTTCGACGTGCTCAACGGCGCACCCGTGCAGTTCTTCATCGCGCTCGTCCTCGCCCTGGCGCCCGTGCCGCTGCTGCTGGCCGCCGTGCTCGCGCTCGACCGGATGGAGCCGGAGCCGCGCAGCAACCTCGTCTTCGCCTTCGCCTGGGGCGCCGGCATCGCGGTGCTCGTGGCGGGCGTCGTCAACTCGCTCAACCTGCACTACATCATCGACGCGGGCAACCTCTCCGCGACCAGCGCCCGCAACCTCGCCGCCACCTTCGGCGCGCCCGTGGTCGAGGAGACCATGAAGGGGCTCGTCCTGCTCGGGCTGCTGAAGTTCCGCCGGGCCGAGCTCGACGGGCCCACCGACGGCATCATCTACGCCAGCATGGTCGGCCTCGGCTTCGGCATGAGCGAGAACGTCAGCTACTACATCGCGGCGCTCAACTCCGAGCAGGGCGGCGTGGGGCTGGCCGTCACGGTGGTGCTGCGCGGCGTGCTGTCGCCGTTCGCGCACCCGCTGTTCACCTCGATGATCGGCGTCGCGGTGGCCTACGCCGCCCACCGGCACGGCCCGGAGCGGGTCTTCTCCGTCATGGCGGGCTGGGCGGGCGCGATGGTCCTGCACGGCCTGTGGAACGGCCTGGTGTCCTACGGCGGCTTCCCGGGGCTGGTGGTGGCCTACGGGGCGCTGATGGTGGTGCTCGTCGTGCTCATCTGCGTGGTCATCGCCGACCGGCGGCGCATCGTGGCGCTGCTGCAGCGCTACCTGCCGCCGTACGAGCCGACCAAGCTGGTGGACCAGGCCGACATCCACATGCTGTCGGCGCTGCCCCGGCGCAGGCGGGCCCGGCAGTGGGCCAAGCTGCACGGCGGCAAGCGGGGGCTGCGGGCGATGAGCGACTACCAGCTGGCCGCCACCGAGCTGGGCCTGCTGCACGCGCGGGCCGCCCGCCGGGTGGTGGACGAGCAGGCCTTCCACGAGGAGCAGCGGGCCCTGCTGGAGTGCATGAGCATCGCGCGGGCGCAGCTTCCCCCGCCCGCGGGCGGCGGATTCAGCGGGCCCGTGCCAGGATCGCCCTGAGGGACGTCTCCGGCGGTCCCGGGAAGACGGGCTCGGCGCGGAGCAGCACGGCGTCGGCGAGCGCCTTGCCGGTGGCCACCAGCTCCCGCGTCGCGTACACGTAGGTGGCCGCCGCCCACTGCCGGGTCGAGTCGTCGCCCACGCCGAACGCCTCCAGCCCCGCCGTACGGCACAGCGTCACCGCCCGCGGCAGGTGGAAGGCCTGCGTCACCACGGTCAGCCGCCGGGCGCCGAACACCTGGCGGGCCCGTACACAGGAGTCCCAGGTGTCGAAGCCGGCGTGGTCGAGCACGACGACCTCGCCCGGCACACCCCTGGCCAGCAGGTAGTCGCGCATCGCCGTGGGCTCGTCGTAGTCGCGGCGGCTGTTGTCGCCCGACAGCAGGAGCGCCCTGACCCGGCCCGCCCGGTACAGCTCGGCCGCCAGGTCGAGCCGGGCGGCCAGCATGGGGGTGGGGCGCCCGCCGGCCAGGCCCGCGCCGAGCACCAGAGCCGCCTCGGCGACGGGCACCCGAGCGGTCCAGCCGTCCGTGCCGGCCACCAGCCGGTGCGGCGCGCTGCCGAGCCAGGCCCATGTCATGGGCGCCAGGGCGAGCACGCTGAGCAGCACCAGGGTCTGGTAGCCGCGCCGCAGGGTCTTCCGGGAGGGGCGGACTAATCGCCGCAAAAGGCACCTCTCAGCGGTGGGGGAGTGGCGGACTTCTCACCACATACCCTGACACGAAGGCTCAGGCTGTGACGGCCGCTTCGGTGGGGGAGGGGCTCGCGGCCGGGCCGTCGAGGCGGTCGCGGGTGCGCAGCGCGGTGACCGCGCGCAGCGCCCCGATCCAGACCAGCGTCGAGCCGAGCACGTGCAGCCCGACGAGGAGGGCCGGGACGCCCAGGAAGTACTGGACGTAGCCGATCACGCCCTGGGCCAGCTCGATGCCGAGCAGCGCCAGCGCCGCGCGCCGCGCGTGCCGGGGCGCGTCGGTGACGTGCAGGGCGAACGCCAGCGCCAGGGTCAGCCCGACCACCAGATAGGCGAGGTCGGCGTGCAGCCGGGCGACGGTCTCGATGTCG
This sequence comes from Nonomuraea indica, assembly GCF_002850745.1. Classification (GTDB taxonomy): domain Bacteria; phylum Actinomycetota; class Actinomycetes; order Streptosporangiales; family Streptosporangiaceae; genus Nonomuraea; species Nonomuraea indica. The sequence goes on along the minus strand of NZ_KZ559470.1, from coordinate 392,325 downwards.
AGGTCGAAGCGCGAGGCCAGCTCGTCGCCCGAGTGCGGCCCGGTGCCGGTCACCACGACCCCGACCACGAGCAGCGCGAACACCGCGGCGACCAGGACGTGGCCGAGCCTGCGGATGTCGCGGTGGACCACCCGCCGCACGGGGCCGTCGCCCTCGCCCGCCCGCTGGTAGAGCGCCCAGCACGCGGCCGTGAGGCCGATCGAGAGGAGGTAGTGCATGCCGACGGTGAACGGGTTGAGCATGGTGTTGACCACCACCCCGCCCCACAGCGCCTGGGCGAGGATGCCGACCGGCTGCAGCCCGGCGAGCACCAGCAGCGAGCGGCGGCGCGGGGCGAGCCGCATCGCCGCCACCACGCAGGCGAACCCCACCGCCAGCACCAGGAACGTCACCAGCCGGTTGCCGAACTCGACCAGCATGTTGGCCATCGCGACCTCGGGATGCGGCACCGGGACGAAGCTGTCGGGCGTGCACCGCGGCCAGGTCGGGCAGCCCAGCCCGGAACCGGTGACCCGCACGGCCGCCCCGGAGACGGTGATGCCCGCGTTGACCACCACCGACGCCAGCGCCCAGCCGCGCAGCGACTCGGCCGTGGGCGTCCAGAACGACAGCAGCGGCCGGACGAGAGGGTGCCGGTGGTCGGTGGGTAGCTTCACGTCATCGATGGTACGGGCCGGGGGTGCCGGTCCGGCCATCGGGAACGCCCTTCTCAAGCCGTACGATATGTGACATATTACTGGCGGAGGTGGGGATGTCCGACGTCATCGTCATCGGCGCCGGGGTCGTCGGCGCGGCGTGCGCCTACTACGCGGCGCGCGCCGGTCTCGACGTCACCGTGGTCGACCGCGGTCCCGTCGCGGGCGGCACCACCGGCGCCGGCGAGGGCAACGTGCTGGTCTCCGACAAGGAACCGGGGCCCGAGCTGGAGCTGGCCGTGCTGTCCAGCGGGCTGTGGCGCTCGCTGGCCGAGCGCGTGGGCGGGTTCGAGCACGAGCCCAAGGGCGGCCTCGTCGTCGCCGAGACCGCCGAGGTGCTCGATCGGCTCGCCGGACTGGCCGCCGAGCAGGGCGTCGAGCACACGGTCGTCGCCGCCGCCGACCTGCGCGACCACGAGCCGCACCTGGCCGACGGGCTGGCGGGCGGAGTGCACTACCCGCAGGACGCCCAGGTGCAGCCCATGCTGGCCGCCGCCCGGCTGCTCAGGCACGGCGCCGACAGCTACGGCCGCGGCGCGCTCAGCCTGCGCACCGGCGTCACCGTGACCGGCTTCACCCGTGACGGCGACCGGGTCACCGGCGTGCGCACCACCCGCGGCGACATCCTTGGCGACGCCGTCGTCAACGCGGCAGGCACCTGGGCCGGCGAGGTCGCCGCGCTCGCCGGGCTGCACCTGCCCGTGCTGCCCCGGCGCGGCTTCATCCTCGTCACCGAGCCGCTCGCCCGGCCGCTCATCCGGCACAAGGTCTACACCGCCGCCTACGTCACCAACGTGGCCAGCGACAACGCCGGCCTGGAGACGTCGGCCGTCGTGGAGGGCACCCCCGCCGGGACCGTGCTCATCGGGGCCAGCAGGGAACGCGTCGGCTTCGACCGGACCACGTCGCTGCCCGTGCTGTCGCGGCTCGCCGCCCAGGCCGTCGCCCTGTTCCCGGCGCTGCGTGAGGTGCGCGCCATCCGCTCCTACTGCGGGTTCCGGCCGTACTGCCCCGACCACCTGCCCGTCATCGGCCAGGACCCGCGCGCCCCCGGGCTCTGGCACGCCTGCGGCCACGAGGGCGCCGGCATCGGCCTCGCCCCGGCCACGGGCCACCTGATCGCCCAGGCGCTCACCGGCGCCCGCACCGACCTCGACCTGCACCCCTTCCGACCCGACCGGTTCCCGGCCAAGGAGTCAGCGTGACAGACGCCTTCGAGATCACCGTCGACGGCCGGCCGGTGCCCGTGACGGCCGGGCAGACGGTCGGCGCGGCCCTGCACGCCGCGGGCATCCGCTCGTGGCGCGCCACCCGCTTCGGCGGGCGGCCGCGCGGGCTGTTCTGCGGCATCGGGGTGTGCTTCGACTGCCTCGTCACCGTCAACGGCCGCCCGCCCGAACGCGCCTGCCTCCTGCAGGCCCGCCCCGGAGACGAGGTGACCACGTCATGACCCGCGTCCACGACCTCGCCGTCGTCGGAGGGGGGCCCGCCGGGGTGGCGGGCGCGCTCACCGCGGCGCTGGCCGGGCTGAGCGTGGTGCTCGTCGACTCGGGCGCGCGCCTCGGCGGCCAGTACTTCCGCCACCCCGCCGGCGCGCACCCCGGCACGCCGGGCTTCGACCGGTTCCGGCGGCAGGCCCGGGCCCTCGCCGGACGCGCCGACCTGCTCCTCGGCCACCAGGTGTGGGCCGTGGAACGCCGCGCCGCCGACGCCGCCGACGCCGCCGACGCCGCCGACGCCGCCGACGCCGCCGACGCCTCCGCGGCCCTGACGCGTGACGGCGGGCACGACAGCGCGTTCACCCTGCGCTGCACCGCACCCGACGGAAGCCCCGTCGCCGTGCGGAGCCGGCGCCTGCTGCTGGCCACCGGCGCGTACGACCGGCCGCTGCCGTTCCCCGGCTGGGACCTGCCCGGCGTCCTCACGGCGGGCGGCGCGCAGGCGCTGCTGAAGGGCAACGGGGTCGTCGCCGGCCGCCGGATCGTCGTGGCGGGCACCGGGCCGTTCCTGCTGCCCGTCGCGGCCGGTCTGGCCGGTGCCGGCGCCCGGGTCCTCGGCGTGTACGAGGCCGGCGGGGGGCTCGGGCTGGCCCGGCATCCGCTGCTGGCCGCCGGGAAGGCGGGGGAGGCGGCCGGCTACGCCCTCGCCCTGGCCAGGCACCGCGTGCCGTACCGGACCCGGCAGGCCGTGGTCGCCGCGCACGGCGAGCGCGAGCTGGAGGCCGTCACCGTGGCGCGCCTCGACCGCGACTGGAACGTGCTGTCCACCCGCCGCCTCGCCTGCGACACCCTGGCGACCGGCTACGGGTTCGTGCCGCAGATCGACCTCGGCGTCCAGGTCGGCTGCCGGACGCGGGCCGACCTCGACGGCAGCCCGGTGCTCGACGTGGACGACCGGCAGCGCACCTCCGTGCCGGGGGTGTGGGCGGCGGGCGAGCCGGCCGGCGTGGGCGGCAGGCACCTCGCCGAGCTGGAGGGCCGCATCGCCGGCCTGACGATCAGCGCCCCCGGCGATCCCGTCCCCGGGGTGCTGGCCCGGCGCAGGGACAGGCTGCAGGCGTTCGCCCGCGCGCTGCTGGAGGCGTACCCGATCGGGCCCGGATGGCAGCGGTGGCTGCGCGACGACACGCTCGTCTGCCGGTGCGAGGAGGTGCCGCTGGCCCGGATCCGCGAGGCCCGGGAGCTGGGCGCCACCGACGTCCGCGCGGTGAAGCTGCTGTCGCGGGCGGGCATGGGCTGGTGCCAGGGCCGCGTCTGCGGCCATGCCGTCGCCCGCCTCACCGGCGCGCCGGTCGGCGAGCCGCGCCGCCCCCTCGCCCAGCCGGTCACCCTCGGCGCGCTCGCCGCCCTGACGAGCGCCCGGGTCGAGACCGCCGCCCAGGACCCGGCCGGCGTCCTCGACCCGGCCCCGCCGCCGGATCCCACCGGTCCGCCGGCACCGACGGACCCGCCGGCACCGACCGACCCGCCGGCACCGAAGGACCCGCCGGCACCGACGGACCCGCCGGCACCGAGCGACCCGTCGGCACCGAGCGACCCGTCGGCACCGACCGACCCGCCGACACCGAGCGACCCGCCGGCACCGGCGGGGCCGCCGGGCCCGCAAGGCCCCTCAGAACCGACCCGCATCCCGGGAGAGACCGGCACCGAGGCCGGCGACGACTCCAGCGCGGCAAGCACCGCAGATGGGAAGGACTCAGCATGATCGAGCGCGTCAAGCCCTGGCAGGGCGTCATGGTGGCCACCGCGCTGCCCCTCCACGACGATCTGTCCGTCGACCTCGAAGGCTACGCCGGACACTGCCGCTGGCTGGTCGACAACGGCTGCGACGGCGTGGTGCCCAACGGCTCGCTCGGCGAGTACCAGACGCTCACCGGCGAGGAACGGGCCGCCGTGGTCCGCACCGCCGTCGAGGCCGTCGGCGGGCGCAACGTGATGGCCGGCGTCGGCGCGTACGGCGCCGCCGAGTCGCGGCGGTGGGCCGAGCAGGCCCGCGAGGCCGGCTGCGGCTCGGTGCTGCTGCTGCCGCCCAACGCCTACCGGGCCGACGAGCGGGCCGTCGTCGAGCACTACCGCGAGGTGGCCAGGGCCGGCATCCCCGTCGTCGCCTACAACAACCCGTACGACACCAAGGTGGACCTCACGCCCGCGCTGCTGGCCCGCCTGTTCGACGAGGGCCTCATCGTGGCCGTGAAGGAGTTCACCGGCGACCCGCGCCGGGCCTACGAGATCGCCGAGCTGGCGCCCCAGCTCGACCTGCTGATCGGCTCCGACGACGTGCTGCTGGAGCTCGCGCTGGCCGGCGCCGTCGGCTGGATCGCCGGCTACCCCAACGCGCTGCCCGCCTCCAGCGTGGAGCTCTACCGGGCGGCCGTCGCGGGCGACCTCGCCACCGCGCTGCCCCTCTACCGCACGCTGCACCCGCTGCTGCGCTGGGACAGCAGGACCGAGTTCGTCCAGGCGATCAAGCTGTCCATGGACCTGGCCGGCCGTCGCGGCGGCCCGTGCCGGCCGCCGCGCGGCCCGCTCACCGACGAGCACGCCGCCGCGGTGCGCGCCGTGACCGAGAAGGCGCTGGCGGAGGGCCTGCGATGAGGACCAGGCGCGTCTTCCACGCGGTCGACTCCCACACCGAGGGCATGCCCACCCGCGTCATCACCGGCGGGGTGGGCGTGATCCCCGGCGCCAGCATGGCCGAGCGGCGCATCCACTTCCGCGACAACCTCGACCACGTCCGCAGGCTGCTGATGAACGAGCCGCGCGGCCACGCCGCCATGAGCGGCGCCATCCTCCAGCCGCCCACCCGCCCCGACGCCGACTGGGGCGTGCTGTTCATCGAGGTCTCCGGGCTGCTGCCGATGTGCGGGCACGGCACCATCGGCGTGGCGACCGTGCTGGTCGAGACCGGCATGGTCGAGGTCGTCGAGCCCGTCACCACCGTCCGGCTGGAGGTGCCCGCCGGCCTCGTCGTGGTCGACGTGGCCGTCCAGGACGGCATGGCCCTGTCGGTCACCCTGCGCAACGTGCCGTCCTACTGCGACCGGCTCGACGCGACCGTGACCGTGCCCGGGTTCGGGGAGATCCGCTACGACCTGGCCTACGGCGGCAACTTCTACGCCATCGCCGACCTCGACGCCTACGGGCTGCCGTTCGACCGCAAGGCCAAGAACGACATCCTCGCCGCCGGGCTGGCCACCATGGAGGCGATCAACGCGGCGGCCGAGCCGGTGCACCCCGAGGACGACCGCATCCGCGGCTGCCACCACGTCTACTTCGCCGCGCCCGGCTCCGACGCCCGGCACTCGCGCCACGCGATGGCCATCCACCCCGGCTGGTTCGACCGTTCACCGTGCGGCACGGGCACCAGCGCGCGGATGGCCCAGCTGCACGCGCGGGGCGAGCTGCCGCTCGGCCGTGACTTCGTCAACGAGTCGTTCATCGGCACCCGCTTCGTCGGCAGGCTGCTGGAGGACGCCACGGTCGGCGGCCGGCCCGCCGTGGTGCCCTCGATCACCGGCCGGGCCTGGGTGACCGGCACCGCCCAGTACTTCCTCGACCCGCGCGACCCCTTCCCCGAGGGGTTCGAGCTGTGACGGGCGGGCCCGCGATCACCACGGTCGACTACCACACGGGCGGCGAGCCGTTCAGGATCGTCACCGGCGGGGCCCCCGGCCTGCCCGGCGACGGCGTCCTCGACCGGCGCGCCAGGGCGGCCGTGCCGGGCAGCGCGGCCGACCGGGTGCGCCGGCTGCTCTGCCACGAGCCGCGCGGCCACGCCGACATGTACGGCTGCTTCCTGGTCCCGCCCGACGACCCGGGCGCGCACGCCGGCGCGCTGTTCTGGCACAAGGACGGCTTCTCCACCGCCTGCGGCCACGGCACGATCGCGCTCGGGGTGCACGCCGTGCGGGAGGGCCTGGTCGAGGCCCCGCCCGACGGTGACACCGACGTGCGCGTCGACGTGCCGTCCGGCCGGGTCACCGCCCGGGTCCGCACGGAAGGCGGCCGCATCCGGTCCGTCACGTTCGTCAGCGTCCCGTCGTTCGTCCTCGCCCGCTCCGTCGAGGCGGCGGGGCTGCGGGTGGACCTCGCCTACGGCGGGGCCGTCTACGCCTGCCTGCCCGCCCGCGCGGCGGGCCTCGCCGTACGGCCCGAGGACCTGACCGGCCTCGTCGCCGCCGCCCGCCGGGTCAAGGCTGCCCTGGCCGGGCACCCGGCCACCCGGCACCCCGGCGACGACCGGCTGTCCGGCGTGTACGGGGTGATCTTCTACGACGAGCTGCCCGGCGGCGACGGCCACGTCCGCCAGCGCAACGTCACCGTGTTCGCCGACGGCGAGGTGGACCGCTCCCCGTGCGGCTCCGGTACGGCCGCGCGACTGGCCCTGCTGCACGACGAGGGCGTCCGCGATCCGCTCGTGCACGAGAGCGTCGTCGGCAGCGTCTTTCGCGCCCGGGTGGTGGCGCAGACCCCGCAGGGCGTCGTCCCCGAGATCGAGGGCATGGCCTACCGCACCGGCCGGCACGTCTTCGAGCTCGACCCGGACGACCCGCTCGGCACCGGGTTCACCCTGAGATGACCGCGCAGGGAGATGATCCAGACATGACCGATCTGCCCTACCTCGACGCCGCCACCCTGCGGCGGCTGGTGCCCGTGGCGCGGGCCGTGGACCTCCTCGAGGACGCCCTGCGGGACGGGCTCGACCCCGAGGACACGCCGCGGCGCCCGATCGTCGAACTGCCCGCGGGTCAGCTCCTGCTCATGCCCGCCGCGGCCGGGCGGTACGCCGGGCTGAAGGCCGTCTCCGTGGCGCCCGGCAACCCCGCCCGGGGGCTGCCCCGCATCCAGGGGACGTACCTGCTGCTCGACGGCGACACGCTCGCCCCGCTGGCCGCCCTCGACGGCGTCGCGCTCACCGACGTGCGCACCCCGGCCGTCTCGGCGCTCGCCGTCCGCCACCTGGCCGCGCCGGACGCCCGCGACCTCGTGGTGTTCGGTTCGGGGCCGCAGGCGTGGGGGCACGTCGCGGCCCTGCGCGAGGTACGCCCGATCGACCGGGTCACGGTCGTCGGCCGTGACCCGGCGCGCGCCGAGGCGCTGGCCGCCCACTGCCGTGACGGCGGCCTGAAGGCCGAGGCGGTCGCCGCGCCCGCGGCCGACGCCGTCATGGCCGCCGTGTCGCGGGCCGACCTCGTCGTCTGCTGCACCACCGCCAGGGCCCCGCTCTTCCCCGGCCACCTGCCGCGCGACGGCGCCACCGTCGTCGCCGTCGGCTCCCACGAACCGGACGCCCGCGAGCTCGACGGCTCCCTGATCGCCCGCGCGACCGTGGTCGTGGAGGCCCGGTCCACGGCGCTGGCCGAAGCGGGCGATGTGATCGTCCCGATCCGCCACGGTACGATCACCACTGGTCATCTCGCCGGAAACCTCGCCGAGCTGATCGCCGGCCGCCTGGAGCCGGGCCCCGGCCCACGCGTCTTCAAGAGCACGGGGATGGCGTGGGAGGACCTGGTGGTGGCGGCCACGGCCTACGAGGCTTGGCACGCAGCGAAGGGATGAGCGGATGACGACCGGGCGCGGGCTCGACCTGCCGGCCGTGGGAGAGCGGCAGAGCCTCCGCGAGCAGGTGGCAAAGGCGCTGCGCGCCGCGCTGATCACGGGCGAGATGCGGCCCGGCGTCGTCTACTCGGCGCCCGTGCTGGCCCAGCAGTTCGGCGTCTCGGCCACGCCCGTTCGTGAGGCCATGCTCGACCTGGCCAAGGAGGGCCTGGTCGAGGCGGTGCGCAACAAGGGCTTCCGCGTCACCGAGCTGTCCGACCGCGACCTCGACGAGCTGACCGAGATCAGGCGGCTGATCGAGGTGCCCACCGTCAGCCGGCTGGCCGACGCCGGGCGCGCCGCCGACTTCCAGCGGCTGCGGCCCATCGCCGAGGAGATCGTCTCCGCCGCCGAACGCGCCGACCTGCTCGCGTACGTGGACGCCGACCTGCGTTTCCACCTGGAGCTGCTCGCCCTGTCCGGCAACGCCCACCTGGTCTCCGTCGTCAAGGACCTGCGCACCAGGGCCCGCCTGTACGGGCTGGCGCGGCTGCCGGGCCGCGCCCTGACCGACTCGGCCCGCGAGCACCTCGACCTGCTGGAGGCGCTCGAACGCGGCGAGTCCGAGGCCGTGGGCCACATCATGGGCGAGCACATCCAGCACGTCCGCGGCATCTGGGCCCACCCGGCCTCCCCCTGACGCCCGGCCGGGCTCTCCCGGACCGCCGCGTCGAGGCGGGTCAGCCGGAGCGCGCCGTACGGGTGGCGCCGAGGCTCGCGGCGACGATGCACAGGATCGCCGCCCACTGCTGCAGGTGCAGCAGCTCGCCCAGCACCAGCACGCCGACAAGCGCCGCCGCCGCCGGCTCCAGGCTCATCAGGATGCCGAAGACCCGCTTGGGCATCCGCCGCAGCGCCTGCAGCTCCAGCGAGTACGGGATCACCGACGACAGCAGCCCCACCCCGATGCCGATCAGCAGCAGCTCGGGCTGCAGCAGGTCCGCGCCGCCCGTGGTGACGCCCACCGGCGCGATGAACACCGCCGACGCGATCATCGCGAACGCCAGCCCCGACGTGCCGGGGAACCGCTGACCGGCGGCGGCCGACAGCAGGATGTAGGCGGCCCAGCAGGCGCCCGCCGCCAGCGCGAACCCGATGCCCACCCAGCTGACCGTCTCGGCCTGCCCCCACGGCGCGAGCAGCGCGATGCCGAGCCCGGCGAGCGAGACCCACAGCAGGTCGAGCCGGCGCCGGGAGGCGGCCACCGCCACGCCCAGCGGCCCGAGGAACTCGATCGCCACGGCGATGCCCATGGGCAGCCGTGCCAGCGCCTCGTAGAAGGTCAGGTTCATCAGCGCCAGGGTGGCGCCGAAGGCGAGCCCCACCGCCCAGTCGCGCCAGGACATGCCCTTCAGCCGGGGCCAGGCCACCGCCGCCATGATGAGCGCGCCGGAGGCGATCCGCAGGAACACCACCGCGCTCGGCGGCAACGCCGCGAACAGCTCCTTGGCGAACCCCGCCCCCAGCTGCACCGAGAAGATCGCAAGGAGCACCAGCCCGGACGGGGGCACCGAGTCGGCCGCCGTCCGCAACAGGCCGCCCGGCCTCGGCAGGCCGGACCCGCGGTTGAACGGGTCGTCGAGGGCGAAGGCGGTCACGGCACTCCTCTGGCTGGGTCGGCGATGTCGAGGCGACCGTCCGAGAATAGTCAACTACCTCGACATATCCTCCTATGGGGTGTCATCGAGGGGGTGGTGCGCGTGCGGAACGGCGAGCGCCTCACGATGGAGGGCATGACCGCCCCCGCCGCCACCCTCTCCCGGCCCCCGCTCGCGCTGTCCGTCGCCTCGTTCGTGTCCAGCTTCGACCGCTTCGCCGTCGGCCCCATGCTCGTGCTGATCGCCCTGGACCTGCGGGAGCCGCTCGCCGCGGCGGTGGCGGCCGCCAGCGGCTACTACCTCGCCTACGGGCTGACCCAGCCGCTGTGGGGCGTGCTGTCCGACAGGTTCGGGCGGCTGCCGGTGATGCGCGGGGCCCTGTTCGGCGCCGCCGCGGCGGGCGTGCTCTCGGCGCTCATGCCGGCGCTCGGCACGCTGGTGGCCGCACGCGTCGTGGCGGGAGCCTGTTTCGGCGCGGTGATCCCCACCTCGCTCACCTACGTCGGCGACACGGTTGCCCCGTCGATCCGGCAGCGTGCCCTGTCGGACCTCATGGGCGCCACCGCGCTCGGCACCGCCGTCGCCACCGGGCTCGGCGGGGTGCTGGCCGACCTGGTGGACTGGCGCGCGGTCTTCGCGATCTCCGCCGGGTGCGCCCTGGCCTGCGCGGCGGGGCTGCGCACGGTCCCCGAGCCGCACCGCGACGCCATGGGCGGCCTGGGCACGCACCTCGGCGCGGTGCTGACGAACCGCTGGGCGCTGCTGGTGTTCGCCCTGGCCTTCGTCGAGGGCGCCGTCCTGCTCGGCGTCATGCCGTTCCTGGCGCCCGCCCTGCAGCACCGCGGCGTCAGCGCCGCCGTGGCCGGGCTCGCCGCCGCCGTCTACGGGATCGGCCTGTGGCTGCTCACCCGCCTGGTCAAGCGGCTGGTCCACCGGTGGCCGGCCCCCGTCCTCATCGCGGCCGGCGGCGCCCAGATGTGCGCGGGGTACGCCGTCGTCGCCGTGCACGTGAGCCTGCCCACCGTCATGACGGCCGCGCTGCTGTTCGGCGGCGGCTGGTCGTTCATGCACTCATCGCTGCAGACCTGGGCCACCTCCGTCGCCCCGCGGGCGCGTGGCACGGCCGTGGCCTTCTTCGCCGCGGCCCTGTTCGTGGGCAGCGCGGTGTCGTCCTGGGCCGCCGGTCCGGCCGCCGAGAGCGGCGCGTACGGACTGCTGTTCGGCGTGGCGGCGGCTGTCGCGCTGCCGCTCACGGCGGTCGCCGTCACCGGGCGGCACCGCTACACGGTCATGACGGCGACGGTGGGGGCGGCGACGGCGGGTGGTTCACTCCCAGCGGAAGGTGCGCGAGGCCAGGCCGAGTGACACGGCCGCCCACGCGGCCAGCACGGCCAGCGCGCCCAGCGGCAACGCGGCGCCGCCGGTCAGCACCGCGCGCAGCCCGCCGGTGAGCGCCGAGATGGGCAGCAGCTCCAGCACCGGACGCACCGAGTCGGGGAACTTCGACAGCGGGAACATCACCCCGCCCGCCCCCAGCAGCACCAGGTAGACGAGGTTGGCCGCCGCCAGCGTCGCCTCGGCCCGCAGCGTGCCCGCCATGAGCAGCCCCAGCCCGCTGAAGGCGGCCGTGCCCAGCAGGACCAGCAGCACCGCCGCCGCGAACGACCCCTGCGGCCGCCAGCCGAGCGACAGCGCCACCGCCACGATGACCACGACCTGGAGCACCTCGACCGCCAGCACCGCGAGCGTCTTGCCCAGGAGCAGGCCCGCCCGGGACAGCGGCGTCGCGCCGAGCCGTTTCAGCACGCCGTAGCGGCGTTCGAACCCGGTCGCGATGGCCTGGCCGGTGAACGCCGTGGACATGACCGCCAGCGCCAGCACGCCCGGCGTCAGGAACTCCACCCGGCTGCCACCGCCCACGTCGATCAGCGGCGCCACGGAGAACCCGACCAGCAGCAGCACCGGGATGACGAGCGTGAGCAGGAGCTGCTCGCCGTTGCGCAACGTCGCGCGCACCTCCGCGCCCGCCTGCGCGAGCACCATGCGGCCGAACGGCGCCGCTCCCGGCGCGGGCGTGAGGTCCAGCGCCGGCGGCACGGCCGGGGCGGCGGGGTCGGTGGGCGTGGTCATCGCAGCTCCCTGCCGGTCAGCTCCAGGAAGACGTCCTCCAGCGTGCGCCGCTCGATGCGCAGGTCGTCGGCCGTGACGCCCTCGGAGGCGCACCACGCCGTCACGGTGGCGAGCAGCTCGGGGGCGACGAGTCCCTCGATGATGTAGTGGCCGGCCGGTGACTCCTTGGCCGCGCTGCCCGCGGGCAGCGCGTTGAGCAGCTCCTCCAGCGCCAGGCCGGGCCGGGCGCGGAAGCGCAGCTGCCGCTCTGCCCCGGTCAGCGAGGCCGGGCTGCCCTGCGCGACGACCTTGCCCCGGTCGATGATCACCACCTGGTCGGCCAGGCGCTCGGCCTCGTCCATGTGGTGCGTGGTGAGCACCACCGACACCCCGGCGCCGCGCAACTCGGCCACGAGGTCCCAGCAGGCATGCCTGGCCTGCGGGTCGAGCCCGGCGGTCGGCTCGTCGAGGAAGACCAGCTCCGGCCGGCCGATCACGGCGGCGGCCAGCGACAGCCGCTGCTGCTGCCCCCCGGACAGGCGCCGGTAGGGCGTGCGGCCGTGCTCGTCCAGGCCCAGCCGGACGAGCAGCGCCGTGGAGTCGAGCGGGCGGGCGTAGAAGCGGGAGACCAGGCGCAGCCACTCGGCGCACCGCGTCGCCGGGGGCACGCCGCCCGACTGGAGCATCACACCGACCCGTGGCCGCAGCGTGGGATCGTCGGGCGCCTGGCCCAGCACGCGGACCGTGCCGCCGTCGGCCCTGCGGAACCCCTCGCAGATCTCGACCGTGGACGTCTTGCCCGCGCCGTTGGGGCCGAGCACCGCGGTCACGGCCCCCCGCTCGGCGCGCAGGGACAGGCCGTCGACGGCTGTCGTGCCGCCGTAGCGTTTGACCAGGTCGATGATCTCGACGGCTGGGGAGTCCATGGCCACGAGTCTAGGGACTGCCCGGGGCGGCCACGATCCCAGCCCGCCCGGCAGGATATGGGCACCTGTTTGCCCGGTGTTTCCCGAGGGCCGTCCGGTGTGGGCACAAGTCTGATGACGGGGGTCCACGCACCAGGAGGTCGCGATGTCACTGCGGAGCGGGTACGAGCCGGGCGTTCCGTGCTGGGTGGACCTGTCGAGCACCGACGTCGACGGGTCCGCCCGCTTCTACGGCGAGGTCTTCGGCTGGACGGCCGAGATGATCGACGACCCCGAGGCCGGGGGATACGGGCAGTTCTTCCACGAGGGGCGCAACGTCGCCGGGGTCGGGCCCGTCCTCGCCGAGGGCATGCCCTCGGTCTGGAACACCTACGTCGCGACGGAGGACGCCGCCGCGACCGCCGACCGGGTCCAGGACGCCGGCGGCACGGTCGTCATGCCGCCCACGCAGATCTTCGAGGAAGGCACGATGGCCGTCTTCCGCGGGCCCGACGGCGCCCACGTCTCCGTCTGGGAGGCCGGCCGGCACCGGGGCGCCGAACTGGTCAACGAGCCGGTCTCGTTCTGCTGGAACGAGCTGGTCACCCGCGACGTGGCCGCCGCCGAGCCGTTCTACCGGGCCGTCTTCGGCTGGACCGCGCGTCCGCAGGAGATGGGCGGCGTGACCTACACCGAGTGGGTGTCGGGCGGCGCGAGCGTCGCGGGCATGATGGAGATGTCCCCGAACCACCCGCCCGGGACGCCGTCCCACTGGATGGTCTACTTCGCGGTCGCCGATCTCGACGACACCATGGCGGCGGCCCGCGGCCTCGGCGCGAGCGTCCTCATCGACGCCATGGAGTCCCCTCCCGGCAGGTTCGGGATGTTCGTGGACCCGCAGGGCGCGGCACTGTCCGTGATCCAGCTCGCCGAAAACCAGTAAAAATCCGGTATCCGGGAATTAGGACGACTTTACCGAGGTTTGATTCCTCGGCCCTCGTGGGGCCGCACGCCTGCGAGGGAGAGGAAGCACGCCATGCCGGTGGCCCAGGCCGCACCGTCCGCCGTCGAACGGGAGGAGGGCCGGACCGGGCACCGCCGGCTGCTGCTCTTCATCCTGGGGGCGCTGTCGGCCATCGGCCCGCTCGCGATCGACATGTACCTCCCGGCGCTGCCCGCCATCACCGGCGAGCTGCTCAGCACTCCGGCCCAGGTCCAGCTCACGCTGACCGCCTGCCTCATCGGCGTCTCCGCCGGCCAGGTGATCGCCGGCCCCGTCAGCGACGTGCGCGGGCGCCGGGTGCCCCTGATCGTCGGCGTCGCCGGGTTCGCCCTGGCCTCGCTGCTGTGCGCGTTCGCACCCTCGGTGCCGGTGCTCATCGCGCTGCGGCTCACCCAGGGCCTGTTCGGCGGCGCGGCGCTGGTGATCGTCCGGGCCGTGGTGCGCGACCTGTACGACGGCGCCGCCATCGCCCGCATCTTCGCCACGCTCATGCTGGTCAGCGGCCTGGCGCCGATCCTCGCCCCGATAGCCGGCGCGCAGCTGCTCACCTTCACCTCCTGGCGGGGTGTGTTCGTCGCGCTCAGCCTGGCCGGGCTAGCCCTCATGCTGGCCGTGCTCGGCGGTGTCCGCGAGACGCTGCCCGCCACCGAGCGGCACGGCGGCGGCCTGCGGCAGACCGTCCGCACGTTCGGCCGGCTGCTGCGCGACCGCCCGTTCATGGGATGCGCCCTCACCGCCGGGCTGTCGTTCGCCGCGGTGTTCGCCTACGTGTCGGGCTCGCCGTTCGTCGTGCAGGAGGTGTACGACGCCACGCCGCAGCAGTTCTCCCTCGTCTTCGGGCTCAACGCCTTCGGCCTGACCGCCATGGCGCAGATCGGCGGGCGCCTGTCGGGCCGGGTGCCGCCCGTCCGCCTCATCCGCGCCGGCCTGACCCTCGCCCTCGCCGGCGGCGTGATCCTGCTGGCCGCCGTGCTCGCCGGGCTCGGTCTGGCGGGCCTCGTCGCCGGGCTGTTCGTCATGATGTGCGGCCAGGGGCTCGTCCTGCCCGGCACCGGAGCGCTCGCCCTGGCCGGCCAGCCGCCCCAGGTGGCGGGCAGCGCCTCGGCCCTGCTCGGCGTGCTGCAGTTCGCGCTCGGCGCGTGCTGCGCCCCGCTCGTCGGGCTGGCCGGCTCGGGCACCGCCACACCCATGGCCGCTGTCATCCTGGGCCTCGTCGTGGCGGCCGCCGCGGCCTTCCTGCTTCTCGGCCGGACCCGTCCCGCCGCAGGTTAGGTAAGGCTTGCCTGCGTGAGAAATTGCATTGATCGCCTCCCCGGAACCGTTTGTGCACCGGGAAGGAATTACGGCACACTGATGTTGTCAAAAATATGGGAGCCAGCCCGACAGTGAGCCGAGCGGGGCGCCGCACGCGAGCCCCCGGCCAGGCGCACGAGGAGTGGTGAGCGACCGATGAAGAACGTGCCCACGATCGAGCCGGGCAGCGAGCGCAGCACCAGGGCGCGCGTGGCCAGGCTCATCCTCGAGCACGGTCCCGTAGCGGCGGCCGCGCTCGGCGAACGGCTCGGGCTCACGCCCGCCGCCGTCCGCCGTCATCTGGACGCGCTGCTGGCCGACGGGTTGATCGAGCCTCGCACGGTCAGGCCGCGCGGCCAGCGCGGGCGAGGGCGACCGGCCAAGCTGTTCGCCATCACCGACGCGGGGCGCAGTGCTTTCGAGCACGCCTATGACGATCTGGCCGGGAGCGCGCTGCGTTTCCTGGCCGAGCGGATGGGCGAGCAAGCCGTGGCCGACTTCGCCCGCTCGCAGGTGTCCAGCCTGCTGCGGCGGCTGGAGCCGGTCATGCGGACGGTGCCGGCCGACCAGCGCGTCGAGGTGCTGGCGCAGGCGCTGTCGGCGGAGGGTTACGCTGCCTCGGCCAGCAAGGCCAAGTTCGGCGGTGACCAGCTCTGCCAGCACCACTGCCCGGTGGCGCACGCGGCGGCGGAGTTCCCGCAGCTGTGTGAGGCCGAGACGGAGGCGTTCGCGCAGCTGCTCGGCACGCCGGTGCAGCGCCTGGCCACGATCGCCCACGGCGACGGGGTCTGCACCACGCATGTGAGCCCGCAAACGCTGGGTGATCCCGCACATAGAGAGACAAGCAAGGAGACCGGAAGGTGACTGTCACCGACCGCCCGGAGCTCGAGGGCCTCGGGAATTACAAGTTCGGCTGGGCCGACCCGGATGCCGCCGGGGCGGCGGCCAAGCGCGGCCTGTCCGAGGAGGTCGTCCGCAACATCTCCGCGCTCAAGAACGAGCCGGAGTGGATGCTCGACCTTCGCCTGAAGGGCCTCCGCCTGTTCGACAAGAAGCCGCTGCCCACCTGGGGCTCCGACCTCACGGACATCGACTTCGACAACATCAAGTACTTCGTGCGCTCGACGGAGAAGCAGGCCACGTCCTGGGACGAGCTGCCCGCCGACATCAAGAACACCTACGACAAGCTCGGCATCCCCGAGGCCGAGAAGCAGCGCCTCATCGCCGGTGTCGCCGCCCAGTACGAGTCCGAGGTCGTCTACCACAAGATCCGTGAGGACCTCGAGGAGAAGGGCGTCATCTTCGTCGACACCGACACGGGCCTGAAGGAGCACGAGGAGCTCTTCAAGGAGTACTTCGGCTCGGTCATCCCCGTGGGCGACAACAAGTTCGCCGCGCTCAACACCGCCGTGTGGTCCGGTGGCTCGTTCATCTACGTGCCGCCGAACGTCGAGGTCGAGATCCCGCTGCAGGCCTACTTCCGGATCAACACCGAGAACATGGGCCAGTTCGAGCGCACCCTGATCATCGTGGACGAGAACAGCTACGTCCACTACGTCGAGGGCTGCACCGCGCCGATCTACTCCTCCGACTCGCTGCACTCCGCGGTCGTCGAGATCATCGTGAAGAAGAACGCCCGCTGCCGCTACACGACCATCCAGAACTGGTCCAACAACGTCTACAACCTGGTGACCAAGCGCGCCGTCGCCTACGAGGGCGCCACCATGGAGTGGATCGACGGCAACATCGGCTCCAAGGTCACGATGAAGTACCCGGCCGTCTACCTCATGGGCGAGCACGCCAAGGGCGAGACGCTGAGCGTCGCCTTCGCCGGCGAGGGCCAGCACCAGGACGCCGGCTCCAAGATGGTGCACCTGGCGCCCAACACCAGCTCCAGCGTGATCTCCAAGTCGGTGGCGCGCGGCGGCGGCCGCACCTCCTACCGCGGTCTCGTGCAGATCGAGGAGGGCGCCCACGGCAGCGCCAGCACCGTCAAGTGCGACGCGCTCCTGGTCGACCAGATCAGCCGCTCCGACACCTACCCCTACGTCGACGTCCGCGAGGACGACGTGTCCATGGGGCACGAGGCCACGGTCTCCAAGGTCAGCGAAGACCAGCTGTTCTACCTCATGAGCCGCGGGCTCGACGAGGACGAGGCGATGGCGATGATCGTGCGCGGCTTCGTCGAGCCGATCGCCCGCGAGCTGCCCATGGAGTACGCGCTCGAGCTCAACCGGCTGATCGAGCTGCAGATGGAAGGAGCCGTCGGCTGATGGGCCTGAACGAGAAGCCCCTGTCGACCCTGCACGAGAAGGCGTCCTACGACCTGGCCGACTTCGAGGTGCCGACCGGACGCGAGGAGGCGTGGCGCTTCACGCCCCTCTCGCGCCTCAAGGGCCTGCACAACGGCAAGGCCCAGGTCAGCGGGCAGGTCATCACCCAGGCCTTCACGCCGGCCGGCGTGAGCGCCGAGTGGGTGGGCCGCGACGACGCGCGCGTCGGCAAGGCCTACGTGCCGGCCGACCGGATCAGCGCCCAGGCCTACAACGGCTTCGAGAAGGCCCTGGTCGTCACCGTGCCCAAGGAGGCCGTGCCCGACGGCCACATCGGCATCGAGCTGCGCGGCGGCGGCACCGACGGCGTCACCTACGGTCACATCGTGATCAACGTGGAGCCGATGGCCGAGGCCGTCGTCGTCATCGAGCACCAGGGCAGCGCCGTCTACGCCGACAACGTCGAGTTCGTCGTCGGCGACGGCGCCACCCTCAAGGTCGTCAGCCTGCAGGAGTGGGACGACGACGCCGTGCACGTCTCCCACCACCACGCCCAGCTCGGCAAGGACGCCACCTTCCGCAGCTTCGTCGCCACCCTCGGCGGCGACCTCGTACGGCTGTCGCCCAGCGTCTCCTACACCGCCCCCGGCGGCGACGCCGACCTGGCCGGCGTCTACTTCGTCGACGCGGGCCAGCACCTGGAGCACCGCCTGCTGGTCGACCACTCCCAGCCGCACTGCCGCAGCAACGTCGACTACCGCGGCGCGCTGCAGGGCCAGGACGCCCACGCGGTGTGGATCGGCGACGTGATCATCCGGGTCGAGGCCGAGGGCACCGACACCTACGAGCTCAACCGCAACCTCATCCTCACCGACGGCGCCCGCGCCGACTCGGTGCCCAACCTGGAGATCCTCACCGGAGAGGTCGCCGGCGCCGGCCACGCCTCGGCGTCCGGCCGCCTCGACGACGAGCACATCTTCTACCTCCAGGCCCGCGGCATCCCCTTCGACGAGGCGCGCAGGCTGGTCATCCGCGGCTTCCTCGGCCAGCTCATCGAGCGGATCGAGATCGAGGAGATCCGCGAGCGCGTGCTCGGCGCCGTGGAGGCGGAGCTCGCCCGATGAGCGACCAGTTCGAGAAGGTGTGCCGCCTCGACGACATCCCCGACGGCGGCGTCATCGGCGTCGAGGTCGGGGAGACCCCCGTCGCGCTGGTGCGCACCGGCGCGGAGGTGCGCGCGCTGCACGACGTCTGCTCCCACGCCGAGGTCAAGCTCAGCGAGGGGGAGGTCTACGACGGCACCCTGGAGTGCTGGCTGCACGGCTCGTGCTTCGACATCCGCACCGGCAAGCCCACCGGCCCGCCCGCCACCAAGCCCGTGAACGTCTACACAGTCAAGATCGACGGCGATGACGTCCTCGTCTCGCTCTCGAAGGAGTCATAAGCACATGTCCACCCTTGAGATCCGTGACCTGCAGGTCGCCGTCGAGGACAAGGAAATCCTGCGCGGCGTCAACCTGACCGTGAAGTCCGGCGAGACCCACGCCATCATGGGCCCCAACGGCTCCGGCAAGTCCACCCTCGCCTACGCCGTCGCGGGTCACCCCAAGTACACGATCACCGGCGGCCAGGTGCTGCTCGACGGTGTCGACCTGCTGGAGCTGTCGGTGGACGAGCGGGCCCGCGCCGGCCTGTTCCTCGCCATGCAGTACCCCGTCGAAGTGCCCGGCGTCTCGGTGTCCAACTTCCTGCGCTCGGCCGTGACCTCGGTGCGCGGCGAGGCGCCCAAGCTGCGCGAGTTCGCCAAGGACCTCAAGGCCGGCATGGACGCCCTGTCCATCGACGCCTCCTTCGCCCAGCGCAACCTCAACGAGGGCTTCTCCGGCGGCGAGAAGAAGCGCCACGAGATCCTCCAGCTGGAGCTGCTCAAGCCGAAGATCGCGGTGCTCGACGAGACCGACTCCGGCCTCGACGTCGACGCGCTGCGCGTGGTGTCGGAGGGCATCAACCGCTTCCGCGCCTCGGGTGAGACGGGCGTGCTGCTCATCACCCACTACACCCGCATCCTGCGCTACGTGAAGCCCGACCACGTGCACGTCTTCGCCGGCGGCAGGATCGTCGAGGAAGGCGGCCCGGAGCTGGCCGACAAGCTCGAGGCCGAGGGCTACGAGCAGTACACGAAGGCGAGTGCATGACTTCCACCAGCTTGGACGTGGAGAGGATCAGGAAGGACTTCCCGGTTCTCTCCCGCGAGCTGCCCGGCGGGCGCAGGCTCGTCTACCTCGACTCCGGCAACTCCTCCCAGAAGCCCGCCCCGGTCGTCGAGACCGTGCGCGAGCACCTGGCGATGCACTACGGCAACGTCGGGCGCGCGATGCACGTGCTCGGCGCGGAGTCGACCGAGGCGTACGAGAGCGCGCGCGACAAGCTGGCCGCGTTCGTCGGGGCGCCCTCCCGCGACGAGGTGATCTTCACCAAGAACGCGTCCGAGGCGCTCAACCTCGTCGCCCACGCCTTCGGGCCCCACCTGTGGGGCGCCACCGAGGCGGCCGACCCGCGCTTCGCGCTCGGGCCGGGCGACGAGATCGTCATCTCCGAGATGGAGCACCACTCCAACATCGTGCCCTGGCAGCTGCTCGTGCAGCGCACCGGCGCCACGCTGAAGTGGTTCGGCGTCACCGACGACGGCAGGCTCGACCTGTCGGAGCTGGACCGGATCGTCACCGACCGGACGAAGATCGTCTCGATCGCCCACCAGTCCAACGTGCTCGGCACCGTCAACCCGGTCGCCGCCGTGCTCCGGCGCGCCCGCGAGGTCGGCGCCCTGGTCATGCTCGACGCCTCCCAGTCGGTTCCGCACCACCCGGTGAACGTGGCCGAGCTGGGCGTCGACTTCGTCGCCTTCACCGGCCACAAGATGCTCGGCCCCTCGGGCATCGGCGTGCTGTGGGGACGCGGCGAGCTGCTGGAGGCCATGCCCCCGTTCCTGGGCGGCGGCGAGATGATCGAGGCGGTCTGGATGGACCACTCGACCTACGCGCCGATCCCGCACAAGTTCGAGGCCGGCACCCCGCCGATCGTCGAGGCGGTCGGCCTCGGCGCGGCCGTCGACTACCTCCAGGGCGTCGGCATGGACGCCGTCGAGGCCCACGAGCGCGAGCTGACGGCGTACGCGCTGGACGCCCTGCGTGAGGTGCCCGGCCTGCGGCTGATCGGCCCCGCCTCGCTCGAACAGCGCGGCGGCACGCTGTCGTTCACCCTCGAGGGGATTCACCCGCACGACGTGGGGCAGATCCTCGACGACGAGTTCGGCATCGCCGTGCGCGTCGGGCACCACTGCGCGCGCCCGCTGCACCTGCGGTTCGGAATACCCGCCACCACCCGGGCGTCGTTCTACCTGTACAACACCACGGGCGAGGTCGACGCCCTGGTGCGCGGTCTCCATCACGTACAGAAGGTGTTCGCATAGCCATGATCGGCGAGTCGATGTACCAGGAGCTGATCCTGGAGCACTACAAGCACCCGCAGGGGCGGGGGCTGCGTGAGCCGTACGACGCCGAGGTTCACCACGTGAACCCCACGTGCGGCGACGAGATCACGCTCCGGGTCAGGGTCGGCGACGCGGGCAAGATCGAGGACGTCTCCTACGACGGCCAGGGCTGCTCCATCAGCCAGGCCGCGGCCTCGGTGCTGCACGAGCTGGCCACCGGCTCGACGGTCGAGGAGACGCTGTCGGTGGTGGACGAGTTCACCCGGCTCATGCAGGGCAGGGGTCAGGTGGAGGCCGACGAGGAGGTGCTCGGCGACGCGGTGGCGTTCGCCGGGGTCGCCAAGTTCCCCGCCCGGGTCAAGTGCGCGCTGCTGTCCTGGATGGCCTACAAGGACGCTGTAGTGAGGAGTGCCAGCCGATGAGCAAGCCGGTGGAGACGCCGACCGGATTCGACGGTGACGCCACCGTCGAGGAGGTCATGGAGGCGCTCAAGGACGTCGTCGACCCCGAGCTCGGCATCAACGTCGTCGACCTGGGCCTGGTCTACGGGCTCAACCTCGACCCCGCCGACGGCGGCAAGCCGGTGGCGACCATCGACATGACCCTGACGAGCGCCGCCTGCCCGCTGACCGACGTCATCGAGGACCAGGCGCACTCGGCGCTCGATGGTATGGTCTCCGATGTGAAGATCAACTGGGTCTGGCTCCCGCCGTGGGGCCCCGACAAGATCACTGATGAGGGTCGTGAGCAGCTTCGTATGCTAGGCTTCAACGTCTGATCTTTGCGGAACGGTCGGCACTCCGGTGCCGGCCGCCTCAGCGTGCCAAGGCCCGGGAGACCGGGCCAGCCGGGGAATACACGGTGTCTTCCCCGCGTTGGCATGACGTGCACCTGACGCACCCATGTGCGTTTCGCCGCCTGCGGCCGGCAAGCGGGTGCGCGTAGACGGCCCACACGAGTCGGTGAGCACCGACCGGGCCTGTCCCCACCCCAGCGGGTGCCGATCACCCGCGCATTCCGACGAAGTACGGCGAGACAGCCGTACGTCCTGGCTCGTCCTTTCGCAGAAGTGACGCGCCACTTCGACTGAAAGGCACGACGTTCGTGACCATGCTTGATGCTGTCCTGCCCGAGCTCACCTCCGAGCAGGAGCTCACCCCCGAGCAGGGCCCGTCCGGATTCGAGCTGCTGGGTCTCCCCAGGCCGCTCGTCACCGGCCTGGCCAAGCAGGGCATCGACAGCCCCTTCCCCATCCAGAGCGCCACCATCCCCGACGTGCTGACGGGCGCCGACGTGCTCGGCCGCGGCCAGACCGGCTCCGGCAAGACGCTCGCCTTCGGCCTGCCCACCATGGCGCGCATCGCCGGCGTCCGGCCCGCCCCGGGCCGCCCCCGCGCGATGATCCTCGTCCCCACCCGCGAGCTGGCCCTCCAGGTGCACGACGCGCTGGAGCCGCTCGGCCGGGGCCTCGGCCTGCGCATGAAGGTCGTCGTCGGCGGCATGTCCATGGGCAAGCAGATCGAGGCGCTGCGCCGCGGCGTCGACATCGTCATCGCCACCCCCGGCCGGCTGGGCGACCTCATCCGCCAGGGTGAGTGCTCGCTGGCGGAGGTCGAGGTCAGCGTCCTCGACGAGGCCGACCACATGTGCGACCTCGGCTTCTTCCCCGTCGTCACCGAGCTGCTCGCGCAGACCCCGGCCGACGGGCAGCGGCTGCTGTTCTCGGCCACGCTCGACGGCGACGTCGACAAGCTGGTGCAGCGCTTCCTCAAGGACCCGATCACCCACTCCGTGGCGCCCGCGACCTCCCCGGTCGACACCATGGAGCACCACGTCATGCAGGTGACGCGCGACGACAAGTTCGACGTGACCGCCGAGATCGCCAACCGCGACGGCCGCACGATCATCTTCGTCCGCACCCAGCACGGCGTCGACCGGCTGTGCAAGCAGCTCGCCCGGGTCGGCGTCCGCGCCGGCGGCCTGCACGGCGGCAAGCGCCAGAACCAGCGCACCCGCATCCTCGCCGAGTTCCGCGAGGGCGTCGTCAACGTGCTCGTCTGCACCGACGTGGCCGCCCGCGGCATCCACGTCGACAACATCAGCCTCGTGCTCCACGTCGACCCGCCGCAGGACCACAAGAGCTACCTGCACCGCGGCGGCCGCACGGCCCGCGCGGGCGAGAAGGGCACCGTGGTCACGCTGGTGCTGCCGAACGAGCGCCGCTCGACCGAGCAGCTCACCCGGCGTGCCGGCATCCACCCGTTCCGGCTCAAGGCCACCCCGGGTCACCCCAGGGTCGCCGAGGTGACCGGCGCCCGCACGCCGAGCGGCGAGTCCATCCCGGTGTGGGAGCCCGACGTGCGCAAGCCGCTGCGGCCCCGCCGCGACGGCCACGGCGGCGGGCACGGTGGCGGGCACGGCGAGCGTCGTGGCCGCCGGCCGCGCCGCGACTTCGACGGCGACCGCCGGCCGCGGCGCCACGACGACGCCGAGCGTCCGGCCCGCAGGCACGACGACGCTGACCGGCCGTTCGGGGCAGGCTCCGGCTCGGGCTCCGGCTTCGCGGGCGAGGAGCGCCGTCCGAACGGCGAGCGCGGTGGGTTCCGGCGCGACGACGCCGGCGCCCGCGGCGGCTTCCGGTCCGGTGACCGGGGCGGCTACCGCGGCGCCGACGGTGGCGCCGACCGCGCCGGTGACCGTGGCGGGTTCCGCTCCGGCTATCGGGGCGGCGACGGCGGCGCGGACCGCGGTGGTGACCGTGGCGGGTTCGGGTCCGGCGACCGGGGCGGCTACCGCTCGGATGACCGCGGCGGCTTCCGGTCCGACGACCGGGGCGGCTTCCGGTCCGGTGAGCGCGGCCAGCGCGGCGGCGGGTTCCGCGGCGAGAGCCGGGGCGGGTTCCGCTCGGACGAGCGCGGCCCCCGCGCCGCCGGCGACCGCGGCCGTCCCTTCTCTGCCGACCGCGAGCGCGGCGGCTTCCGGTCCGAGGACCGGCCGCGTGACGGCTACCGCTCCGGCGGCGCCCGGGGCGACGACCGCGGCGGGCGGGGCGGCTTCCGCTCCGAGGGCCGCGGCAACGGCTTCCGCTCGGGTGGCGAGCGCCGCTACGGTCGCTGACGTCCGACCGATCTCCGGCACCGCCCGTCGTGCCCCTCCCCGTGAGGAGGGCGCGGCGGGCGGTGCCTTTTTCGCGCCGCGCCCATGCCGGAAATCATGCGAACCGGTTCAGTAAAGTCATTGCCACTGCGCCGAATAGATGCTGGTATATCCGTATCGTCCCGATCGATTACCGGAGCGTTGCCGCATGGGCCTTCGGCGTGCCTTGCACGAGTCCTGGACCGTCCGCGCGGTGGACGGCGACCCCCACCCGCCCGCCAGGTCCCCGAGCACCGCGCCCACCGGAGTGCCCGCCACCGTGCCCGCCACCGTGCCGGGCTGCGTGCACACCGACCTGCTGGCCGCCGGCCTGATCGCGGACCCCTACCTGGACGACAACGAGACCCGGCTGACCTGGATCGGCCGCACGGCCTGGCGCTACGAGACCGTGTTCGACTGGGCTCCGACCGGCCACGAGCGCACCGATCTGGTGTGCGAGGGGCTCGACACGGTCGCCGTGATCGAGCTGAACGGGCACCGGATCGGCGAGACCGCCAACATGCACCGGTCGTACCGTTTCGACGTCGCCGACGCGCTCCACGCGGGCGAGAACCGGTTAAGCGTGACCTTCGCCTCGCCCTACGCCTACGCCGAGCGGCTGCGCGCCGAACTGGGCGACCGGCCGGGCGCGTACACCGAGCCCTACCCGTTCATCAGGAAGATGGCCTGCAACTTCGGCTGGGACTGGGGACCGACGCTGGTCACGTCCGGGATCTGGCGGCCCATCGGGCTGCACGCCTGGAGCGGAACCAGGATCGACGAGGTGCGCCCCCTGGTGTCCCTGCGCGACGGGGCGGCCCGGGTGGACGTCCACGTGCGCGTGGAGAGCACCGATGCCGCCGCTCCCACCGAGGTCACCGCGTCGCTGGCCGGCGTGACCGGCCGGACCGTGATCCCCGCGGGACGCCCGGACGGGGTGATCACCCTCCAGGTGCCCGATCCCGCCCTGTGGTGGCCCCGCGGGTACGGCGAGCAGCCGCTGCACGAGCTGGTCGTCACGGCCGGCGACGACACGTGGCGCAGGGACGTCGGGCTGCGCGAGGTGCGCCTCGGCACCGAGGACGGCGCGTTCACCCTGGCCGTCAACGGCGTCGACGTCTTCCTGCGCGGCGTCAACTGGATCCCCGACGACTGCTTCCCGACCCGGGTCGGCCGCGACCGGTACGCGGCCAGGCTCGCCCAGGCGTGCGAGGCGGGCGTCAACCTGGTGCGGGTGTGGGGCGGCGGCCTGTACGAGAGCGAGGACTTCTACGACCTGTGCGACCGCCTCGGGCTGATGGTCTGGCAGGACTTCGCGTTCGCCTGCGCCGCCTACCCCGAGGAGGAGCCGATCAGGACCGAGGTGGAGGCGGAGGCGCGCGAGCAGGTGGCCCGGCTCACCCCGCACCCGAGCCTGGTCCTGTGGTGCGGCAACAACGAGAACCTCCAGGGCCACGCCGAGTGGGGCTGGCCCGAGCGGCTGGAGGGCCGCAGCTGGGGCGCCAGCTTCTACCTGGAGACGCTGCCGCGCATCGTCGCCGAGCTCGACCCCACCCGCCCGTACTGGCCCGGAAGCCCGTACTCCGGCTCGATGGACCTGCCTCCCAACGACCCGGCCCACGGCACCACGCACATCTGGGACGTGTGGAACCAGCGCGACTACACCGCCTACCGCGACTACCGGCCCCGGCTGGCCGCCGAGTTCGGCTTCCAGGCGCCGGCGGCCTACGCCACCGTCCGCCGGGCGGTCGGCGACGACCCGCTGCGGCCGGACTCGCCCGGCATGCTGCACCACCAGAAGGCCGCGGACGGCGGCCTCAAGCTGGCCGCCGGGCTCAAACCGCACTTCCCGCCGCCGGAGACGTTCGACGACTGGCACTACCTGACGCAGGTCAACCAGGCGCGGGCCATCCGGCTGGGGGTGGAGCACTTCCGATCGCTGTGGCCGTACTGCGCAGGCAGCGTGGTGTGGCAGCTCAACGACTGCTGGCCGGTCACGTCCTGGTCGGCCGTGGACGGCGACGGCCGCAGGAAGCCGCTCTTCCACGCGCTGCGCAGGGCCTACGCCGACCGGCTGCTGACCGTGCAGCCGCGTGACGGCGGCCTGGCGCTGGCGGCCGTCAACGACACCGGCCGGCCGTGGCGGGCCCGCGCGCTGGCCGTACGGCACGCCTTCGACGGGTCCGCGCTGGCCACGCAGACCCTCCACCTCGACGTGCCGCCACGCGCCGTCGTGACGCTGGCGCTCGACGCGCCGGTGGCGGAGCCGGGGGACCCGGCGGGCGAGCTGATCGCCGTCGGCGCGGGGGAGGAGCGGGCCCTGTGGTTCTTCGCGCCCGACCGCGACCTGCGCCTGCCCGAACCCCGCTACGACGCCGTCACCGAACGCACCCCAGGCGGGCTGCTGCTGACCGTCACCGCGCACACGCTGCTGCGTGACCTGACCGTCTTCCCCGACCGCCTCGACCCCGCCGCCGAGGTGGACGACCAGCTGGTCACGCTGCTGCCGGGGGAGCGGGCCCGCTTCCACGTCAGCGCCGCCGGGCCGCAGGTGGACGAGCGGGCCCTCGTCCGCGCGCCCGTGCTGCGCTGCGTCAACGACGTGGCCGCACGCTGAACCGAGGCCCCGCGCCTGGCGCCGAGCTAGGCGGGGCTCCCGTACGGGCCGCGCGGCCGCAGCACGGGGATCAGGGCGAGGCCCGCGGCGGCGGTCACCGTCACCACGGCCCACGGCGCGGCGAACTGGGCGGCCGCGCCCGCCACGGCGAACCCGACCCCCTGCCAGAACATCAGCCCCGACGTCTGGATGCTCAACGCCCGGCCGAGCAACGCCTCCGGCGCGGTGTCCACGAGCAGCCGGTCCAGCCCGAGGTGGTGGGCCAGCCCCGCGCCGGACAGCACGAGCAGGCCGATCGCGAGCGGCAGCCCCGGCCGCAGCCCGAAGCCGAGTTGCGGGACGAACATCAGCGCCGCCAGCGGCACGACCAGGCGGAGCCGCTGCCGCGGTGAGGGCAGCCACATGCACAGCACCTCGCCCAGCACCGTGCCCACCGGCAGCGCCGACATGAGCAGGCCGAGCCCCAGCGTGCCGAAGCCCGCCGCCTCCGCGTACGGCGCGGCCAGCGCCTCCGGCGCGATCCCGACGGCCGGCACCGCCCAGCCGAACACCAGGACCCGGCGCAGTGGGCCGATCCGGAAGACCTGCCCGAGCCCGGTCAGCGAGTCGCGCACGAGGGAGACCGCCGCGCCACGGGCCGTCGCGGGACGGGCCCGCACGCCCGCCGCCAGCAGCGCCGCCGACACCAGGAAGGCGGCCGTGTTGAGCAGGACGGCGGCGCGCGGCGACATCACCACGAGCAGCAGGCCGCCGAGGGCGAAACCGCTCACCTGCGCGCCCTGGGCCACCAGCCGGAACAGGCTCCGGCCGGCGATGTAGACGTCGCCGTCGAGGACGCGCGGCAGCACCGCCGCCCGCGCGCCGGCGAACACCGGAGCCACCAGCCCCATCCCGAACGCCGGGACGAGGACGGCGCCGACCGGCAGGCCGGGCAGCGCCATGACGGCGGCCAGCCCGGCCGTCAGCAGGTTGCAGCCGACCAGCAGCCGCCGGATCGGCACCCGGTCCACCAGCGCCGACAGCAGCACCCCGCCGAACAGGTAGGGCACGAACGCCACCGTGAACACCATGGCGGCCAGCAGCGGCGACCCGGTCTGCCGGTAGACCAGCACGGTCAGCGCGAACTGGGTCACGATCGTGCCGAGCATGCACATGACGTGCGACAGGAAGAGGGCCCGGAACTCGGGCACCGCGAGCGCGTCACGGTAGCGGCCGCGCGCCGCCTGGGTGCGGCCGGTGGAAGGGCTGCTCATCGGGCTCCTCGGGACGACGCCGCCCGCCGTGGCCGGGTGCGGCCACGGCGGCTGACGGTCAGTAGGCGTAACGCATGGACGGTCACCTCCTCACGACAGGGTGACGGGCAGGCTGCGCACCCCGCGCAGCGTCCCGCTCTCCCACATCACCGGCTCCCCGCACGGCCGGACCTCCGGATGGTGGACGGCCAGCTCGGCGAACAGCGCCCTGGTCTGCATCGTGGCCAGGCTCGCGCCCAGGCACGCGTGCAGGCCGCGGCCGAAGCCGAGGTGCGGGTTGGGGGAGCGGTCGGGCAGCAGGGCATCGGGATCGGGGAAGACGGCCGGATCGCGGTTGGCCGCGCCGATGATCAGGGTGACGCCCTGGCCGGCGCGGACCGTCCTGCCTGCGAGCTCGGTGTCGACCAGGCAGCCGCGGGCCAGGACCTGGACCTGACTGGTGTACCGGATCACCTCGTCAACCGCAGTGTCCGGCGTTTTCGCGAAAAACCGGAGAACTCCTGGATTGTCGATTATGGCGAGCAGGGAAAGCGCGAGCAGGCGGGCCGAGGACTCGAATCCCGCGTGGAAAGTGGACCGGAGCGAATTCATCACCAAACGCCGGTCGAGGTTCATTCCGCGGAGTTTCTCGCTGACGACGGCGAACATTCCGCCCGGCCGGTGGTCGCTCATCCAGCGTTCCATCAGCGCGTCGAGTTCGGCCCGCGCCGCCAGTCCGGCCGGGATCACCTCGGGCCGCAGCCCGGCGTCCATGGTGTCGATGACCGGCGGGGAGACCCCGGCGAGCCAGTCGAGGTCCGGCGGGTCCACGCCGAGCACGTCGCAGATCGTCTCCACGGTCAGCGGGACGGCCACCTCCCGGACGAAGTCCACTTCCGCGGGCAGGTCCGCCAGCAGCCGGCGGACCCGCCCGGCCGTACGGGTGGCCAGTGCCGCGTGGTCCCGGGACCGGTAGGCCGCGGCGAGCAGCCGCCGCACGGGCGGGTGGTCGGGCGGGTCGACGGTCTGCAGCATGATCAGCTCGTCGGGCGTCCGCTCGCCCAGCCGCCGCCAGTCGGAGGTGAAGCGGTCGAGTCCCTTCAGGACGGCGGCGCAGTCCTGGTGGCGGGTCAGCACCCAGGTGTCCAGTTCCTCGTACCAGAAGAACGGGTCACTCTCCCGCCACGCGTGATAGACCGGCGCAGGATTTCGCAATATCGCCGGCCGTAACAGCGTGCGCAGCGAAAGCGGAAAGACGCCGTCCGTTGCCACAAAGCCCCCTTATGCGGCTCTAAATGCGGACATATTAAGTATTTAATGGACCATAGAGGAGTAAGGAACGGCGGTCAAGATCGTTCAATGCGGCCCGTCTCGCGTGGCGGACTCCCGGGCGTACGACTCCCGCGCGCAGACTAGGCTTGTCATGCACGTCTGCCGACCACGAGAGAGACCATGAAGACCTTCGAAGAGCTGTTCGCCGAGCTGTCCGAGAAGGCGCGCACCCGGCCCGCGGGCTCGGGCACCGTGGCCGCGCTCGACGCCGGGGTCCATGCCATCGGCAAGAAGGTCGTCGAGGAGGCCGCCGAGAGCTGGATGGCCGCCGAGCACGAGTCCACCGACCGGGCGGCGGAGGAGATCTCGCAGCTCCTCTACCACGTGCAGGTGCTCATGATCGCCAAGGGCATCGGGCTGGACCAGGTCTACAAGCATCTCTAGGGCGTCCGCGCCCCGACCTGGCCCGTCCGCACGACCTTCGCGAGATCCAAGGATGACGACGACATGATCCGACTGGCCGTACCCAACAAGGGCGCACTGAGCGAGGCCGCCCAGGCCATGCTCAAGGAGGCCGGCTACCGGCCGCGCCGTGACAGCAAGGAGCTCGTCGTCCTCGACGAGGACAACGGCTGCGAGCTGTTCTTCCTGCGCCCCCGCGACATCGCCGTCTACGTCGGCGAGGGCACGCTCGACGCCGGCATCACCGGGCGCGACATGCTGGTCGACTCCGGCGCGCCCGTCGAGGAGATCATGTCGCTGGGGTTCGGCGGCTCCACGTTCCGGCTGGCCGCCAGGGCCGGCGCGATGACGTCGGTCAAGGACCTCGACGGCATGCGCATCGCCACCTCCTACGCCGGCCTGCTCGGCAAGTACCTGTCCGACGCGGGCGTCGACGCCCGGGTGATCAAGCTCGACGGCGCGGTGGAGACCGCGATCCGGCTCGGCGTGGCCGACGCCATCGCCGACGTCGTCGAGACCGGCACCACGCTGCGCAACGTCGGCCTCGAGGTGTTCGGCGACCCGATCATGCGCTCCGAGGGTGTGCTGATCAAGCGGCAGAGCGCCCCTGAGACCCCCGGCGTGGGGCAGCTCGTGCGGCGCCTGCAGGGAGTCGTGCACGCCCGCGACTTCGTGATGATGGACTACGACATCCGCGCCGAGCGCATCGAGGAGGCCATCGCGCTCACCCCCGGCATGGAGGGGCCGACGGTCTCACCGCTGCACCGCGAGGGCTGGGTGGCGGTGCGCGCCATGGTCCGCCGCAAGGGCCACCAGCAGGTGATGGACCAGCTGTGGGACATCGGCGCCCGCGCCATCCTCGTCACCGACATCTACGCCTGCCGACTCTGACCGCTGTCACCGGCATCGACGTCTGCCGGCTCTGACCGCTGTCACCGGCATCGACGCCTGCCGGCTCTGACCGCCGTCACCGGCGGGGCGATCACGGACGTCTCGACAGCGACCGCGCGCTGACCGCCGGCGCGGGCGGCCGCGGCCACCGAGGCCGCCCCGAGCCGGTCAGCGCAGCTCGGCCACCGCCTTGACCGCCCGGTCCACCTCCTCGGGCGTCGTGACGATGCTGGTGCCGAAGCGCAGCAGCGGCGGCACGTACGGCGTGGTGCTCGTGACCACCTTGCGCTCCCGCAGCCTCGACACCGCGGTCTGCGGGTGCATGCCCGCGATGGCGCAGCACACCAGCCCCGCCGAGAGCTCGGCCGAGACCGGAGTCACCAGCGTCACGTGCGGGATCGTTCGCAGCCCTTCCTTGAGCCGGGTGGCCAGCTCCTGGGTGCGCCGCTGGACGCGGTCCTTGCCGATCGCCTCCTGGAACCCGAACGCCTGCGTCATCGCCCACCGGTGCTCGAACGCCTTGTAGCCGCCCGGCGTGACCAGCTCGGCCGTCGTCGCCTCCGGCGCCCGGCCGGTCTGCCAGGCCACGAACGACGGCTGGTCGAAGCCCGGGATGACCGGTGACAGCGCGTCCCAGGCGCGACCCCACAGGATGCCGGTGCCGCGCGGGCCGAACAGCCACTTGTGGGTGCCGCTGGACAGGAAGTCGCAGCCGAGGTCGGCCACGCCGTCGGCCATCGCGCCGAACCCGTGCACCCCGTCCACGCACAGCAACGCCCGGTCCCGCTCGTCACGGCCCTTGTTGACCTCGGCGAGCATGTCGGCGATGGCCCGCACCGGCAGCCGCACGCCGGTGCTGGAGTGCACCCACGTCACGGCCACCACCCGGGTGCGCGGCCCCAGCCCCTCCTTGATCGCGCCGACGATCCGGTCGGCCGAGGCCGCCGCCGGGTCGTCGTACAGCTTCACCCGGCGCACCCGCGCCCCGGTGCGCTCGGCCAGCAGCCGGACCCCCTCGTGAGTGGCCAGGAAGTCGTGCTCGGTGGTGAGCACGTCCTGGCCCGGCAGCAGCCGCAACCCCGAGTAGAGCAGGCCGAGGCCCATCGTGGTGCTGTCGGTGAGTGCGATCTCGCCGGGCTGGGCGCCCAGGTAGCGTGCCGCCGTCCTGCGGATGGTCAGGTCCGGTGTGGAGTCGCCGGGCGGCAGGTAGTGCGGGTCGGCGTCCAGGCCCGCGCGATGCCTCTCGATCGCCTCGCGCACCAGCGCGGGCGCCGGCGCCAGGACGAATGCCGCGAAGTGGGCGAGTGCCGGGTCGAGCGCGAACTGCGCCCGCACGTTCGCCCAGTCCTTCGGGTCGAACGGCGGCGCCTTCCGGCTCGTGCCGGAGGTCGTGGGAGGGGCGGCGGGCGTGGGCGTCGCCGTGCAGGCGGACACCCCCGCCAGCATGCCCGCGCCGAGCAGGGCCCGTCTGTTCAGCTGCCGCGTCACACCTCCCTTCCTATCCCGGCCCGGGGCGTGCTGCCCAGTGCGCCACCCGAGTCGTTACGGATCTTCAGCCGTTGGCCGCGGTCACCTGGCGGATCAGGTCGGAGACCCGCACGATGCCCATGCAGCGATTCAGCTCATCGGTGACCACCAGGTCGTCGTAGACGCGGGCCGCGTCCTGACCGGCCGCCCGCATGGCGGCCACCGCGGGCGTGCTCTTCGGCACCGTGCGCGGCGGGTCGGCCAGCCGCCGCGCCGGCTTGGTGGCGTGCAGCGCGTGGCCGTACCGGGCGGCGATCGACAGCAGGAACCTGCCGCGGTCCAGGCTGCCCTGCGGCCGCTGGAACTCGTCCACCAGGATCACGCTGGTGATCGACGGTTCGTCGCCGAACGCCGCCACCACGTCCTCCGCCTTCGCCTCGGCCGGCAGCGTCACCGCGGGCAGCAGCATCTCCTGCACACGCGGGCCCAGCTCCTGCCCCGCCGCCACCGCCGCGGCCACCGCCGCCTCCGCCGGCGCCGGGAGCGGCACCCGTACCCGTCCGTCGGGGCCCGGCGCGAGCAGCGGCCCGTGCGCGAGCCGCACTCCCCAGGCGCGCACCGCGGCGAGCTGCGCCTGCTCCTCGATCCCCGGCGCGAGCACGTGCGCGCCGATGCCGCGTGCCAGCTCCACCAGCGCCCGCACCACCGCGACCGCCCGGTGGTCGCGCGGCACACGCGCCATCACCGCGGGGGACAGGGCCAGCAGGTACGGCGAGGCCTCCGCGATCATGTCGAGCGGTACGCTCTCCAGCCCGGCGTCCCCGAACCCCAGCAGGTAGCCGAGGGTGCGCAGCCCGTCGAGCGTCACCTGGGTCACCGGCCGCTCCGCGTTCCCGCAGGGGCCGGTGAGCAGCAACATCGTCTCGCGGGGATGCCGGCCCGATCTCCGCAGCGCCTCGTGCAACGGCACCAGCGCGCCCGCGCCGCGCGCCACGACGGTGAACGGCAGGTCCAGCACGAGCGGCAGCGGCCCGCCGGGCAGGAGGCCGGACGCGTCCACCGCCGCCGGACGCGCGATGGCGGTGCCCGTGTCGAGGTCCACGATCGGTCCGGGGAGGGGGCCGGGAGAGGTCACGAGGGGATGATGCGGCCCAGGTCGCCGCCGTAGAAGCCCCCCGAGGGGATGTTCACCGACAGTTCCCCTCCGGTTCCCGGCCGGCGCGAGGGCGGCCACGGCCCGGTGCCGCCGGAGGCGGAGGCGCCGGGGTCGGCCGGCCCTCGGGCATGAGCGCGCGACCGCTGGAGGGAGCCGGGTGGGCTAGCCTTCCGGCATGAGCGCGCGACCGGCGAAGGGCGGCGGCCGGTGGGTGTCGGTGCCGCCGGAGCGCGTGCACGCGTGGATCGACGGCTTCGCCGACCGGCACGGTCCGTTCGAGGCGTCCGGCGACGAGCGGGTCGTCCGCCTGGCCGCGGCCGACGGCGCGCTCGCCGAGCTGCACGCCCCCTTTCCGCCCATGCCGGCCGGCCCGCCGCACGTGTCCCGGCTCGTCGCGCACGCGCGGGCCGAACGCCGGGTCGGCGTGATCCTCGTCCGGCTGGGCGGCTACGCGGCCGGGGTGTTCCACGGTGGCGTGCTGGTGGCCTCCAAGGTGGGCTCCCGTCTGGTCCAGGGGCGCACCGCCGCCGGCGGCTGGTCGCAGCAGCGCTTCGCCAGGAGGCGCCGCAACCAGGCGGACCAGGCCCTCGACACGGCGGCCGAGACGGCGCTGCGCGTCCTGACGCCGCACCTCGCCGACCTGGACGCGGTGGTGCTCGGCGGCGACCGCCGGGCCGTGGACGCCCTGCGCGCCGACCGGCGGCTGACGCCGCTCCTGGCGCTGGAGGCGGAGCCGTTCCTGACGGTCCCCGACCCCAAGCTGGCGGTGCTGCGCGACACGCCGGAGCTGTTCCGCGCGGTCAGGATCCGCGTGGTGGACCCGCTCTGAGAATCCGGCGGTTCGAGGGCCTGGCGGTTCGAGGGCCTGGCGGGTCGAGGGCCTGGCGGTTCGGGGGGGCTGGCGGTCCGGGGGGGCTGGCGGTCCGGGGGCCCGGCCGGTTCGGGGGCCTGGCGGTTCGAGGGCGCGGCCGTCCGCGGGGCTGCCGGGCCGCGGGCCGGGCTCAGGGGAGGAAGGCGGTGGCGTGCTCGGCGAGGAAGCGGGTGAGGGACCGGGGCGGCCGGCCGGTGATGTCCTCGACCGTCGTCGTGGTGGTCGCCCAACGGCCGTCGCCGACCTCGGCCATGAGGGCTGCGAGGCGGTGCGCGGCGTCCGCGGGCATGCCCTGGCCGGCCAGGTGCGCGGCCATCGCCGGCACCGGCAGGTCCACGTACGCCACCGGACGGCGCAGGACGGCGCTGATCGCGGCGGCGATCTCCTCGTGCGTGCGGGCGTCCGGGCCGGTGAGCACGTGGTCGCCGCCGGCCTCCGCTACGGGGCGGGTCAGCAGGGCGGCGGCCACGGCAGCGACGTCCCTGGCGTCGATGTAGCCCACCGGGCCGGGACCGTACGAGCCGTGGAAGTGCCCGTCGCGGACCTCCGCGAGCAGGTTCTGCATGAACCCCACCGGCTGCAGCACCGACCAGGGCAGGCCGGAGGCCCGCAGGTGGGCGTCCACGTCGCCGTGCATGCCGCCGCCGAGCGGCGCGCCGGGCGCGGCGCCGCGGACCGACACCGTCACCACGTGCGCCACCCCGGCCTCCCGAGCGGCGTCGATCACCGCGCGGTGGGCGCCGGTGAAGCCGGGCCACAGGGAGCTGTTGAGGAACAGCCGGTCTCCCGGCGACAGGACCCGCGCGATCGTCTCGGGCCGGTCGAAGTCGCCGAGCACGTACCGGCAGCCGAGGTCGGCGGGGCGGCGGACCACGGCCACCACGTCCTCGCCCCCGAGACTGCCGATCAGCGCTCTGCCGATGGTGCCGGTGGCGCCGGTCACGACTATCACGATGCCTCCTAAGTGGAACCTTTGATTCCGGTTGCGCACGCTACAGTAAGCGGAACCTTGTAGTCCACTTCGGAGCCCACGTGCGCGCGGATGCCCAACGGAACCTCGACAAGATCGTGATCGCCGCGGCCGAGGTGGTGGCCGAACAGGGCGTCGGCGCGCCCATGAAGCTCATCGCCCGCCGCGCGGGGGTGGGGGTCGGCACGCTCTACCGCCGTTTCCCCGACCGCGAGTCGCTGATCGCGGCCATCGGGGAACACTACGTCGAGTCCCTGACCGAGGCGCTGCGAAGGGCGGCGGAGCGTGCGCCCGACGCCTGGAGCGGTCTGCGCGCGTTCGTGCTGTGGGCGGCGGAGGAGGGCCGCGGCGCGCTCGCCACCGCGCTGGCCGGGCTGCCGGAGGACGCCTTCCGCGGTGACGCCGGGTTCGCGCGGAAGCGCCGCGAGTGGTACGAGCTGCTCGACCGGCTGGTGGAGCGGACCCGGGACGACGGGACCCTGCGCGCGGGCGTGGGCACCGAGGACGTCGTGGCGCTGCTCGAACTCTTCACCTGCCACCCCGGCGACCTCCCCTCGCGCGTCGCCGCCGACCCGGGACGCTTCCTGCGGCTGATGCTCGACGGGTTCCGCACCGAAGCCGCCGCCCCCTTCACCCCGCCCCCACCCACCCTCTGACCCCCGCCCTCGGATCCCGCCCTCCGACCCCCCTTCCGGCGCCCGCCTCTTACCCCCCGCCGTACGGCTCCCGCGTCGGACGCCCGCTCTTCTACGCCCGCCTTCCGGCGCTCGCAATCGGACGCCCCACCGGGACCCGTCTCCTGAACATCCGTCCCCTCAGGCGCGCCTTCTTGTGCGTGCCACCGTCCGCGGGACCGCGAGGCATGAGGGCGTCGGATCGGTGCGCCGGGCGTCCCCGCTTCAAAGGGTCGAGGGGGCGCTGTGAGATTGGGGGTTTGAGTCGATTCAAAAACCGCTGTCCTGTCGCTATGATGGCCGGGTTCCCGGCAGCAAGGCCTCGTGAGGTTCGATGGCGACCAGCAGCATCAAGGAGGTCGCGCAGCTGGCGCGAGTCTCTGTGGGCACCGTGAGCAACGTCCTCAACAGGCCCGAGATCGTCTCCCCGGCCACGCGCGAGCGTGTGTTCAAGGCGATCCGCGAGCTGGGGTTCGTCCGCAACGAGGTGGCCCGCCACCTGCGGGTGGGCCGCAGCCGGACGGTCGGTCTGGTCGTGCTCGACGTGGCCAACCCGTTCTTCGCCGACGTCGCCCAGGGCGCGGAGGCGCTGGCCGACGAGCACGACACGATGGTGGTGCTGTGCAACAGCGCCGCCGATCCCCGTCGTGAGCGCCGCCACCTCGACCAGCTCGAACAGCAGCGCGTCATGGGCATACTGATCACCCCGGTCGACGCGGGCAGCCCCCGGCTGGCCGAGCTGGCCGCCCGCGGCACCCCCGTGGTGCTGGTCGACAGCGCCGCCACCGGGCTGCAGTGTTCGGTCGCGGTCGACGACCGGCTCGGCGGGCACCTGGCCGGATCCCACCTGATCGAGCGGGGGCATCGCCGCATCACCTACGTCGGCGGACCGCCGTCGATCAAACAGGTGGCCGACCGGCACGCCGGCATCATGAACGCCGTGGCCGAGACGGGCGGCGACGTCGAGCTGGTCAGCCACGTGCTGCCCGCGCTGAGCGTCGCCGGCGGCCGCGCCGCGGGCGAACGCGTGGCCGGGCTGCCGGCGAAGAGACGGCCGACCGCCGCCTTCTGCGCCAACGACCTGATAGCGCTCGGGTTCCTGCAGGCCATGGCCGCACGGGGGCTGCGGGTGCCGGACGACATGGCGATCGTCGGCTACGACGACATCGACTTCGCCGCCGCGGCGGCGGTGCCCCTCTCGTCCGTACGGCAGCCCCGCGAGCTGCTCGGCCGTACGGCCGTCGACCTGCTGCTGGAGGAGGTGACCGCGCCCGAGCAGCACCGGCACCGGCAGGTCATCTTCCAGCCGGACCTGGTGGTCCGGGAGTCGAGCGCGCTGCGCAGGCGCGAGTGAAGGAGCACGACGTGACCGAGATCTACCGCAACCGGCTCGCCGGTCCGGAGGACCTGGCGGGGTTCCGGATGGAGGGCCCGGGGACGGTGTCGTTCCCGCAGGGCCGGATGCGGCTGGAGAGCGTCCGGCCGCCGGCCGACGGGCAGGCGGCCAACCTGGTGCTGTGGTGCCCTGTCGACTTCCCGGCGGACGTGCGCATCGAGTGGGACTTCTGGCCGGTCAGGGAGCCGGGGCTGGCCATCATGTTCTTCCATGCCCGCGGCCGGGGAGGCGAGGACGTCCTCGACCCCGCGCTGGCCCCGCGGGAGGGGCCGTACGAGCAGTATCACAGCGGCGACATCGACGCCTACCACGTGTCCTACTACCGGCGCATGTGGCCGTCGGAGCGCCGGCTGCACACCTGCAACCTGCGCAAGAGCCATGGGTTCCACCTGGTCGCCCAGGGGCCGGACCCGCTGCCCGCCGTGCTCGACGCGGAGGGTCCGTACGCGATGAGGCTCGACGTCAGAGGCACGGAGATCACGTTCCGGGTCAACGATTTGGTCTCATTCCGCTGGACGGACGACGGCACCGTCGGCGGCCCTGCGCTGCGCGGCGGCAAGATCGGTTTCAGGCAGATGGCCCCGTTGATCGGGGATTATGCAAATCTCCGCGTTTCGCATCATTGACTCTGAGTCGATTCAACACTACGTTCGCCTCCAACCAGTCGTTCATCCGTCCGTAACGGGACGGGAACCACGGCGCAACGCCCCCACCCCCGTGTCCGCGCACACGCCACGAGAAAGTGCTGCCGGATGTTCCATCACTCCATGTCAATGAAGGTCCAGGCCGCCTGTACCGAGGTGGCCTGGGCGGCTCGCCTGAACCTGCTGTGGCTCACGTTCACCCTCGCCGGTGGCGTGGTCCTCGGGCTCGGGCCCGCCACCGTGGCGGCCTACACCCTAGCCAGACGGCACGCTCGCGGTGAATCGATTCAGGCATGGACGGAGTTCTGGGTCGTCTACCGGCGGGAGTTCGTCCGTGGCAGTCTGCTGGTCCTGCCCATGGCGGTGCTCGCCGTCGTCCTGGTCGGAAACCACCTCTACCTGAGCGCCCTGGGCCCCGGCACGGGAGCGCTGCGGACCGCGACGCTCGTCGCCCTGGCCGCGCTGGTGCTGGTGGGCTCCTACCTCGGGCCCATCTACGCGCACTACGACCTGCCCCTGCGGGCCTACCTGCCCAAGGCGTCGCTGTTCGCGATCACCCGGCCGGCCGCGTCCGTGCTCCAGCTCCTCGTCCTCAGCGGCATCGCCTACGCCACCACGGCGATGCCCGTCCTCGCGGCGGTGATCAGCATCGGCGCCTGGATCTATGTCAACACCTGGCTCTGCCTGCGCTTCTTCCAGGAGAACGAGGCGCGTCTGCACTCGAAAGGGATCTCATGAGCGCATCCCGTCGCCGGCTCACCGCCGGTGTGGTAACGCTAACGGCCGCTCTTCTCGCCTCGGCCTGTTCCGGTGGCGGCGACGCGCCCGCCTCCGATCCGAACACGCTGACGATCATGTCCAAGCTGTTCGGCACCGC
The DNA here is from genome assembly GCF_002850745.1 of Nonomuraea indica. Lineage (GTDB taxonomy): Bacteria > Actinomycetota > Actinomycetes > Streptosporangiales > Streptosporangiaceae > Nonomuraea > Nonomuraea indica. The sequence continues at coordinate 354,198 of NZ_KZ559470.1, read as the reverse complement.
GCCCGACCCCAAGGGCGAGATGCACCAGGCGGTGGAGAAGTTCCTCGGCAAGAAGCTCCAGATCACCTGGGTGCCGAACGCCGAGTACACCGACAAGCTCAACGTCACGCTCGCCTCGGACAACCTGCCGCAGGTCATGGTCGTGGACCCCAAGCTCCCGGCGTTCGTCAAGTCGGCCCAGGCCGGTGCGTTCTGGGACCTGACCGGCAAGATCGACAAGTACCCGAACCTGAAGCCGGCGGACGCGCGGACGGCGCTCAACTCCTCCGTCAACGGCAAGATCTACGGCCTCTACCGGATGCGGCCCCTGCTGCGCTCGGCCATCGTCATCCGCAAGGACTGGCTGAAGAAGGTCGGCCTGCAGGAGCCGGAGACCGTCGACGACCTGTACGAGATCGCCAAGGCGTTCACCGAGAAGGACCCGGACGGCAACGGCAAGAAGGACACCTACGGCCTCATCATCCCGAAGTGGCCGGGCAACTACGCCAGCGCCAGCCCGTACGACGTGATCGAGACCTGGTTCGGCGCGCCGAACGGCTGGGGCGAGCGTGACGGCAAGATCGTGCCGGGCTTCGACACCCCCGAGTTCCTCGAGGCCAACCGCTGGCTGAAGAAGATGGTGGACGGGGGCATGGTCAACCCCGACTTCGCCACCCTGGACGCCGCCAAGTGGAACGAGCCGTTCCACCAGAACAAGGGCGGCATGATCATCGACGTCAACATCCGCTCGCGGCAGGTCCTGGACCTGTTCTACGAGGACGACAAGGAGACCTACGGCGACAAGGTCGCCATGGTCGGCAACCTCAAGCGCTCGGACGGCCAGAAGTTCTCCTACCCGTTCACCGGCTACGCCGACGTCCTGGCCATCTCCAAGCAGAGCGTGCGGACCGAGGCCGACCTCGACAACGTGCTGAAGACCCTGGACAAGCTGGCCATGAAGGAAGGCCAGGTCCTGGTGACCAACGGCATCGAGGGCCGCAACTTCAAGGTCGAGAACGGCGACACCGCCGCGCTGATCAACGAGGACGACCCCGCCGTCAAGACCATCCAGGACAACGTGGACGACGCCTTCATCCAGCTCAGCACCAAGGGCACCGTGGACATCGGCGGCATCGCCTACCAGCGCGTGCCGTCCGGCCAGCCGTACAAGGACATGGTGGCGCTGCAGAAGAAGCTGATGGCCGAGGACCTCAAGACGGCCGTGCACAACGTGGCGCTGCCCGTGGTCGCGCCCACCGCCGTCGCCAAGGGCGCGCAGCTCGACACGATCATCCCGGACGCCCGCATCAAGTACCTGTCGGGCACGTTCACCGAGGAGCAGCTCAAGGCCGAGATCAAGCGCTGGTACGACAGCGGCGGCACGCAGGTGGCCGCCGAGATCAACGACCTCGTCGGCAAGCTCGGTCAGTAGACCCCGCCCTTGGAGGGGCCCGGGCCGGGCCCGGGCCCCTCACACGAAAGGAGGCCGCTGTGGCCACCGACCTGGCGCCGCCTCCCGAGAAGGCGGTCACCAAGGCGAAGAGGCGGAGGGCGGACCAGGTCCCGATCCGCAGTGCGCTGGCGCGCTACCGCTGGCTCTACCTGATGCTCCTCCCGGGTGTCGCGTACTTCGCGATCTTCAAGTACCTGCCGATGTACGGCGTGACGATCGCGTTCCAGGACTTCCTGCCGTTCCTCGGCTACTCGGGCAGCCCCTGGGTGGGGTTCAAGCACTTCGAGGAGCTCTTCGCCGGTCCGGACTTCGGGCGGCTGATGTTCAACACGCTGTTCCTGGCGCTGCTGCACATCGTCTTCGTCTTCCCCGCGCCGATCATCGTCGCGCTGCTGCTGAACGAGCTGCGGATCAACCTCCTCAAGCGCTCGGTCCAGTCGCTCATCTACATCCCGCACTTCCTGTCCTGGACGATCGTCGCTTCACTGACGTACATCCTGTTCGCGGCCGACTTCGGCCTGATCTCCGGCTGGATCCGCGAGCTGTCGGGCGACACCGCGAAGATCGACTACATGGCGCAGGAGGAGTGGTTCCGGCCGCTCATCATCCTGCAGCAGCTCTGGAAGCAGACCGGCTGGGGCACGATCATCTACCTGGCCGCGCTGGCCGGGGTGGACCCCAACCTGTACGAGGCCGCCCGGATGGACGGCGCCGGCCGCTTCCGGCAGCTCTGGCACGTCACGCTGCCGGCCATCCGCCCGACCGTCGTCGTCATGGCCATCCTGGCCTCCGGCAACCTGCTGGACTCCGGCTTCGAGCAGATCTGGCTGATGACCACCTCGCTGAACCGCTCGGTCGCGGACGTGTTCGACACCTACGTCTACTACGCCGGCATCACCCAGGGCGCCATCAGCTACTCCACCGCCGTGGGCCTGTTCAAGGGCGTGGCGGGCGTCATCCTGATCTTCGGCTCGAACTGGCTGGCCAAGCGCCTCGGCCAGCGTGGACTGTTCTAAGGAGCCCGGCACATGTCCGCCATCACGACGAGCAAGACCAAGGCGCCGGTCGACAACAACGGTTCGCTCGGCAGCCGGGTGTTCGACACGCTCAACGTCATCGTGCTCATCGGCCTCGCGCTGATCACGGTCCTGCCGCTCCTGTACGTCCTGGCCGGATCGTTCGCCGGTGAGGCGGAGATCTCCTCACGGCCGTTCTTCCTGTGGCCGGAGAAGATCGTCACCGACGCGTACGAGTACATCTTCGCCACCGACACCTTCGTCCGCGCGCTGGTCACGACGGTGATCGTGACGGCCGTGGGCACGGTGGTGCAGCTGGGGCTGACCTTCACCATGGCCTACCCGCTGGCCAAGCGCTACCTGCCCGGCCGGGCCCTGGTGCTCAACCTGGTGATCTTCACCCTGGTCTTCAGCGGCGGCATGATCCCCACCTACCTGGTGGTGCGCGACCTGGGGCTGCTCGACAGCTACTGGGCGCTGATCCTGCCGCTGGCGATCAACCCGTTCTACCTGATCATCATCAAGAGCTTCTTCCAGGAGCTGCCGCAGGCCCTGGAGGAGGCGGCGCGCATCGACGGCGCCAACGAGATGGGCGTCTTCTTCAAGATCGTCCTGCCGCTGTCCAAGCCGATCATCGCGACGTTCTCCCTGTTCTACGCGGTGGCGATCTGGAACGACTACATGTCGCCGCTGCTCTACATCAACGACCCGAACAAGTGGACGCTGCAGATCCTGGTGCGGCAGCTCACCAACACCGACGCCGCCAACGCGCTGGCGCAGATGGACCGCACCTGGGTGCCGCCGGAGCAGGGCCTGAAGTTCGCCGTCGTCGTCATCGCCACGCTGCCGATCCTGTTCTTCTACCCGTTCCTGCAGAAGCACTTCGCCAAGGGCGTGCTGATCGGGTCGGTGAAGGAGTGACGCGGACGACGCTGCTGGCGGGCGACTCGACGGTCGCCTCCTGTCCCGCCCACGAGGCGCCGATGTCGGGGTGGGGCGCCCAGCTGGGCGCCCGCCTCGGCGGCCCGGTCCGCAACTTCGCCAAGGGCGGCGCCACCACGGCCAGCCACCGCGCCGAGGGACTGTGGGACGCGCTGCTGCTGGAGGCGGCGCCGGGCGACGTCGTGGTGATCCAGTTCGGGCACAACGACCAGAAGGAGCCGGGGCTGCCGTACCAGGAGAACCTGCGCGCCTTCGTGAGGGAGGCGCGCGGGGCGGGGGCGCTGCCGGTGCTGTGCACGCCGGTGCAGCGCCGCCGCTTCGACGGGAACCGGCTGGCGCCGACGCACGGCGACCACCCGGACCAGGTGCGCGCGCTCGCCGCCGAGGAGGGCGTGCCGCTCGTCGACCTGACCGCCGCCACCACCGAGCTGTACGAGCGCCTCGGCCCGGAGGGGTCGAAGGCGCTGTTCACCCACCTCCCGCCCGGCCGGCACCCGCTGTACCCGGAGGGAGTGGCCGACGACACCCACTTCTGCTTCCGCGGCGCCGACGAGGTGGCCGCGATCGTCGCCGCGCGACTGAAGGAGATCGCATGACCGTGCTCCGCTGGCTGGACCGACCCGCCGAGCAGGGGGTGACCTGGGGGGTTCCGTGGCCGCGCGGCGAGGTCCTGCCGGGCACCCCGTTCGCGCTGGCCGGCCCGGCGGGCGAGCGGGTGCCCGTGCAGAGCTGGGTGACCGCCACCTGGCCGGACGGCTCCGTCAAGTGGTCGGCGCACGCCGCCGGCCCGCAGAAGAGCCCGTCCGCGACGTACGAGCTGCGGCCCGGCGACACCCCCGCCGAGCCCGCCCGGCCGGTCGTCGTCACCCGCGAGGGCGGCGCGCTGCACGTCGGCACGGGCGCGGTGACCTGGACGATCGAGGAGGGCGGCGACACGCTCGCCCGCTCGGTCACCGTGCCGGCCGCCGGGGGCGAGCGGGAGATCGTCAGGGACGTCCGCCTGGTCAGCCTGCACCAGGACCGCCCCACCCCCGACGAGGACGGCTCCGTCACGCGCGAGCGGGCCACCGGCCGGGTCACCCGCGTCACCGTCGAGCAGGACGGCCCGGTGCGCGCCGTGGTCCGCCTCGACGGCGACCACGGTGACCGGCGGAAGGCCGACGGGACGCAGGGGGAGAGGCGGAACGGCGGCGGGCGGGGCGCCCGGCTGCCCTTCACCGTCCGCCTGTACTTCTACGCCGGAGCGGCGGATGTGCGCGTCGTGCACTCGTTCGTCTGGGACGGCGACCCGCGGCGCGACTTCCTGGCCGGGCTCGGCCTGCGCGCCGACGTGATCATGCGCGACGGGCCGCACGACCGTCACGTGCGGCTGGCCGGGCCGGACGGCGGCTTCCTCACCGAGGCCGTGCGCGGGCTGACCGGCCTGCGCCGCGACCCCGGCGAGCGGGTGCGGCGGGCCCAGGTCGAGGGCCGCCCGTGCGGCCCGATCGGCAACCCCGAGGTGTCCGGGCGGCTGCACCTCATCCCGACCTGGAGCGACTACACCCTCGACCAGACCTCCGCCGACGGCTTCGTCCTGCGCAAGCGCACCGCTGAGGGGCACGCCTGGGTGACGATCCCGGCCGGCACCCGGTCGGCCGGCTACGGCTACGTCGGCGGCGTCAGCGGGGGCCTCGCCTTCGGCCTGCGCGACTTCTGGCGGCTGCACCCCACCCGCCTGGACGTCCGGGGCGCCGCCACGGACCTCGCCACCGCGACCGTCTGGCTGTGGTCGCCCTCGGCGCCCGCCATGGACCTGCGCTTCTGGCACGACGGCATGGGCCAGGACACCTTCGCCGAGCAGCTCGAAGGCCTGGAGATCAGCTACGAGGACCACGAACCGGGCTTCGGCGACGCCCACGGCGTGGCCCGCACGCACGAGCTGACCCTGCGCGTCCACGACGCCACCCCGCCGTCGGCGGACCTCGCCGCGCACGCCGCCGCCATGAACGACCCCGCCCTGCTGACCGCGGCGCCCGAGCGCATCCGCGCAGCCGGCGTCTTCGGCGACTGGGACGTGCCCGACCGCTCCACCCCGGCCCGCGCCGCGATCGAGGACCGGCTCGACTTCCTGTTCGACCTGTACGTCCGCGAGCGCGAGCAGCGCCGCTGGTACGGCTTCTGGGACTACGGCGACGTCATGCACACCTACGACGCCGACCGGCACACCTGGCGTTACGACGTGGGCGGCTACGCCTGGGACAACTCCGAGCTGTCGCCCGACCTGTGGCTGTGGTACCAGTACCTGCGCACCGGACGCCACGACGTCTTCCGCTTCGCCGAGGCGATGACCCGCCACACCGGCGAGGTGGACGTCTACCATCTCGGCCGCTGGAAGGGGCTCGGCAGCAGGCACAATGTCCAGCACTGGGGGTGCAGCTGCAAGCAGTTGCGCATCTCCAACGCCGTCTACCGGCGCTTGTTCTACTTCCTGACCGCCGACGAGCGCACCGGCGACCTGCTGGACGAGCTGGCCGTGCCGGAGGAGACGTTCCTCGCCGTCGACCCGCTGCGCAAGGTGCGCGACGACGTGTACACGCCCGACCCGTCGGCCCTGTCGGTCGGCCTGGGCGCCGACTGGGGCGCGCTGGCCGCCGCCTGGCTGACCCGCTGGGAACGCCACGGCGACGAACGCGCCAGGGACCGGCTGCTCGGCACCATGGCCGGGATCGGCGCGCTGCCGCACGGCTTCCTCACCGGCGAGGCCCGGCTCGACCTGGCCACCGGCCGGTTCGACACCTCCCGCGACGCCATCGCGGTCTCGCACCTGTCGGCCGTCTTCGGGCTGCCCGAGATGTGCTCGGAGCTGATCGCGCTGGAGCTGGACGTGCCCGGCTTCGAGCGGGCCTGGCTCGACTACTGCCGGCTCTACCTGGCCCCCGCCGCCGAGCAGGAGGCCGAGGTGGGCCAGGCGCTGCGCGGCATCTCCCTGGTGCAGGCCCACAGCCGGCTGGCCGCCTACGCGTCGGCCCGCAGCGCCGACCCCGGGCAGGCGGCCGTGCTCGCCGCCCGGGCCTGGCGGAAGTTCCGTCTCGACGAGGACGACCAGCTCAACCGCAACGAGTTGCAGCGCGAGCCCGACTGGAGGCTGACCCGGGTGGCCGGGCCGCACGTGCTCGCCCCCGTGGAGGAGGCCGCGTTCGTCTCCACCAACGACGCCGCGCAGTACGGCCTGGCCGCCATCCAGAACCTCGCCCTGGTCCGCGACCACCTGCCGGAGGAATAACAAGAGGTAGGCCCCCGTCAGGGGGCCATACACTGATCCGTATGCACACTCCCGATTGACCGGCGCCGCGCGCCTAAATCCCTCGTTTCCTAGCACGGGAGTGTCACGTCAACCATGATCATCGCCAGTGACATCGAGCTGCGCGCGGGCGCGCGCCTGCTCATCGAAAGCGCCTCCTTCCGGGTCAACCCGGGCGACAAGATCGGCCTCGTCGGCCGCAACGGGGCGGGCAAGACCACGCTGACCAAGGTGCTCGCCGGCGAGGCGCTGCCCGCCGCCGGGTCGGTCACCACGAGCGGCAGCGTCGGCTACCTGCCACAGGACCCCCGCACCGGCGACCTGGAGGTGCTCGCCCGCGATCGCATCCTGTCGGCGCGGGGCCTCGACGAGGTGCTGCGCAGGCTGCGCGAGGCCGAGCTCGGCATGTCGTCGGCGGACGAGCGCACCCGCGAGCGGGCGGTGCGCCAGTACGGCCGGCTGGAGGACCAGATGCACGTCCTCGGCGGCTACGCGGCCGAGTCGGAGGCGGCCTCCATCGCCTCGAGTCTCGGTTTGCCGGACCGCGTGCTCTCCCAACCGCTGAAAACGCTTTCTGGTGGTCAGCGCAGGCGTGTCGAATTGGCCCGCATTCTTTTCAGCGGGGCGGAAACTCTCCTTCTCGACGAGCCGACAAACCACCTAGATGCGGACTCAATCGGATGGCTTCGCGATTTTTTGCGATCCCATCAGGGCGGCTTGGTGATCATCAGCCATGACGTAGACCTTCTTGAAGCGACGGTCAACAAGGTTCTGCACCTCGACGCCAACCGATGCGTGATCGACCACTACAACGTGGGTTGGAAAGCTTACCTTGCGCAACGGGAGACCGACGAGAAGCGGCGCAAGCGCGAGCGGGCCAACGCCGAGAAGCAGGCGGGCGCGCTGCTCGCCCAGGCCGACAAGATGCGCGCCAAGGCCACCAAGGCCAAGGCGGCCCAGGACATGATGCGCCGCGCCCACCGGCTGCTCGCCTCCACCGAGGAGGAGCGCCAGAGCGACAAGGTGGCCCGGCTGCGCTTCCCCGAGCCCCAGCCGTGCGGCCGCACCCCGCTGGTGGGCGAGGGGCTGTCCAAGTCCTACGGCTCGCTGGAGGTCTTCACCGACGTCGACGTGGCCATCGACCGAGGTCACCGGGTCGTCATCCTGGGCCTCAACGGTGCCGGGAAGACCACGCTGCTGCGCCTGCTGGGCGGCATCGAGCAGCCCGACTCCGGCGCCATCAGGCCCGGCCACGGCCTCAAGATCGGCTACTACGCCCAGGAGCACGAGACCCTCGACCCCGACCGGACCCTGCTGGAGAACATGCGCTCGGCCGGCGGCACGTTCACCGACACCGAGCTGCGCAAGGTGCTCGGTTCCTTCCTGTTCACCGGAGACGACGTCGACAAGCCCGCCGGGGTGCTCTCCGGCGGCGAGAAGACCCGTCTGGCGCTGGCCATCCTGGTGCTGTCCAGCGCCAACGTCCTGCTCCTCGACGAGCCCACGAACAACCTCGACCCGGTCAGCCGCGAGCAGGTTCTGCAGGCTCTGCGGTCCTACTCAGGAGCCATCGTGCTCGTCACCCATGACGAGGGTGCCGTTGACGCCCTGTCACCGGATAGGGTGATCTTGCTACCGGACGGAACTGAAGACGCGTGGAGCGACGAATTTTCCGATCTTGTGGCACTTGCCTGATCTTAATTTGGGTGGGTACGGATCTTTTCCCGTGGAGTAGGTAGCCGATCCCGCTGAAATGACTGATCATGGCGGAGTAACGCTGCGGAAGTCCGGCACTACAGGAGGTACTCGTGGCCGAGACACTGAAGAAGGGCACCCGGGTGACCGGGGCCGACCGGGAGAAACTGGCCGGCGATCTCAAGAAGCGCTATGCCGCGGGTGAGAGCATCCGCGCACTGGCCGCTTCGACCGGTCGGTCCTACGGGTTCATCCACCGCATCCTGAGCGAGTCCGGTGTGACTCTGCGCGGGCGCGGCGGGGCGACCCGAGGCAAGTCCAAGCGCTGACGGCCGCCTCGGAACGTGCGACCGCAGCCGCTCGTCCCTAGTCAGCCAGCCGTCGCGCCCGAGCCCAGAATGAAGTTCTGTAAGCTCGGGCGCGACGGTTCAGTGATGAAGGAGCGGGCGATGGCGGAAGCGAAGGCGCCACATGGGCGCGGGGGGTTCACGGAGGACGTCTCTGCCGAGTCGTTGGCGGAGATCGGACTGCGCTACGAGGTGGACGGTGAGATCGCGACGATCACGCTGGACCGGCCGGACAAGCGGAACGCACAGACGTTCGCGACGTGGTCGGGGCTGGCCCGCATCGGCGAAAGCCTGCCGGAGCAGGTGCGCGTCGTCGTCGTGAGAGGTGAGGGACCGTCCTTCTCGGCAGGGATCGACCTGCGCATGTTCACACCGGAGGGAGTGCCCGGACAGGGCTCGTTCGGCTCGGTCGCCAGGCTCGGCGACGCGTCGTTCGAGCAGACGGTGCAGCAGGCCCAGCAGGGGTTCCTGTGGCTGCGCCGACCCGAGATCGTTTCCGTCGCGGCCGTGCAGGGTCACGCCATCGGCGCGGGGTTCCAGCTCGCGCTGGCCTGTGACCTGCGGATCGTGGCCGACGACGTCAAGTTCTGCATGAAGGAGCCCGCGCTGGGGCTGGTGCCCGATCTGACCGGCACCAAGCCGCTCGTGGAGCTCGTGGGCCTGGCCAGGGCGACCGACATCTGCCTGACCGCCAGGATCGTGGAGGCCGACGAGGCCCTTCGCATCGGCCTCGCCGAGCGTGTCGTGACCCGCGACGGGCTGGCGGACGCCGTCCGTGACAAGACCGCCGAGTTGCTGTCCACCAACCGGGACGCGGCGGCGGCGACCAAGCGACTCCTCCAGGGCGCGGCGGGGCGCACCCTGGAGGAGCAGTGCGCGGCCGAGCGGGCCGAGCAGGCGCTGCGCATCAAGGCGCTGTTCGGCGGCGCTTCCTGACGCCTCCGCGACCGGAGCGGCGACACTCCCGCGACCGGCGTGGCGACACTCCCGTGACCGGCGCCGCGGCACTGTCGTGACCGGCACGGCGGCACTGCCGTGACCGGCACGGCGGCACTGCCGTGACCGGCACGGCGACGAGGGCCGCGGGCTGAGCGCGGTTTCGCGCTCAGCGGACGGGGGAACACGGCGATGACCCCGAGCGCTCACACCGGGGAGGAGGACCCCGGATGGCGATGATGGGATCGGGCTTCGGCCCGCAGGTGATGGCCTCGCTGCGGCGCGACGACTCCGTCACCAAGCAGCGGCTGCGGCCCGGCACGGTCCGGCGCATCGCCCGCTACGCCCGGCCGCACGCCCGGCAGATCACCGCGTTCCTGGTGCTCGTCATGGCCGGCGCGGTCATCGTGGTGGCCAACCCGCTGCTGATGAAGGCGATCATCGACGACGGCATCCTGCCCAGACGGCCGGGGGTCGTCGTCGGCCTGGCCGTGGCCATCGCCGCGCTGGCGCTGGTCGACGCCGCGCTCACGCTGGCGCAGCGGTGGTTCTCCGCCCGCGTCGGCGAGGGGCTCATCTACGACCTGCGCACCGAGGTGTTCGACCACGTCCAGCGCATGCCGGTCGCGTTCTTCATGCGGGCGCAGACCGGCGCGCTCGTCTCGCGGCTCAACACCGACGTCATCGGCGCCCAGCGCGCCCTGACCAGCACCCTGTCGTCCGTCGTGTCCAACGTGATCAGCCTGGTCATCGTGCTCGGCGCCATGCTCGTGCTGTCGTGGCAGGTGACCCTCGTCGCCCTCGTGCTGCTGCCGGTCTTCGTGGTGCCCGCCAAGTGGGTGGGCCGCCGCATGTCCGCGCTGACGCGCGAGCAGATGCAGCTCGACGCCGAGATGAGCTCCGTCACCACCGAGCGGTTCAACGTGGCCGGCGCGATGCTCGCCAAGCTCTACGGCCGGCCCGAGGACGACGCCGCGATGTTCGGCGCGCGGGCGGCCCGGGTGCGCGACGTCGGCGTCACCGTCGGCATGTACGGCACCGTCTTCCGCGTCGCGCTCGGCCTGGTCGCCGCGCTCGCCACGGCCCTGGTGTACGGCATCGGCGGCATGCTGGCGGTCGGCGACGTGTTCGAGCTCGGCACGCTGGTCGCCCTGGCCGCGCTGCTGATGCGCCTGTACGGCCCGCTGACGTCGCTGTCCAACGTGCAGGTGGACGTCATGACGGCGCTGGTCAGCTTCGACCGGGTTTTCGAGGTGCTCGACCTGAAGCCGATGGTCGCCGAGCGGCCGGACGCCGTGCCGGTGCCGCCCGGGCCCGTGACGATCGAGTTCGACGACGTCCGCTTCCGCTACCCGGCGGCCGAGGAGGTGTCGCTCGCCTCGCTGGAGTCGGTGGCCAAGCAGGACACCGGCCCCTCCCACCCCGTGCTCAAGGGCGTGACGTTCACCGCGGCCCCCGGCCGGCTGGTCGCCCTCGTGGGGCCCTCCGGCGCGGGCAAGACCACGATCACCTCGCTGGTGTCGCGGCTCTACGACGCGACCGAGGGCGCCGTCCGCCTCAACGGGCTCGACGTGCGCGAGGCGACGCTCGCCTCGCTGCGCGACACCGTCGGCGTGGTGACCCAGGACGCCCACCTGTTCCACGACACCATCGGGGCCAACCTGCGTTACGCCCGCCCCGAGGCCGGCGACGAGGAGCTGTGGGAGGCGCTGCGGGCCGCGCAGATCGCCGACCTGGTGGAGAGCCTGCCCGACGGCCTCGACACCGTCGTGGGAGACCGCGGCCACCGCCTGTCGGGCGGCGAGAAGCAGCGCCTGGCGCTGGCCAGGCTGCTGCTCAAGGCGCCACGCGTCGTCGTGCTCGACGAGGCCACCGCCCACCTCGACTCGGAGTCGGAGGCGGCCGTGCAGCAGGCCCTCAAGACCGCCCTGGCCGGCCGCACCTCGCTGGTCATCGCCCACCGCCTGGCCACCATCCGCGAGGCCGACGAGATCCTCGTCGTCCAGGACGGCCGCATCGCCGAGCGGGGGGCCCACGACGAGCTGCTGGCCCGCGGCGGGCTCTACGCCGAGCTGCACCGCACCCAGTTCAGCTGAGGAGGTAGCCCAGCCTCATGAGCTCCTCACGGGCGACCTTCTCCACCAGTGTCACGTCGGCGGGCCGCAGCCGCGTCCGCCACGCGCCGGGCTCGGCGCCACGGCCGTCCAGGGGCGGGCCGTCGCCCCCGCCGTACAGGGCCACCTTGGAGACGCGGCTGCCGAGGAAGTCGGTGAGCGCCGCCACCGTCCGCGCCGGCTGCAGCGCGAGGTCCTCGTAGCGCACCGTCAGCAACTGCTCCTCCGGCAGGTCGCGACGGAGCGCGGCGCTGAGCCGCACCGCGCTGCGCCAGCGCAGCGCGCACTTGCCCGCCACCGGCATGCCCTTCCACTTCTCGACGTGCTCGTCGCGGTTGACGCCGAGGAACGCGTTGGGGAACTCGGTCCCCTCGCTCAGCATCGCCGGCTTGAACCACGTCAGGCACGCCGGGTCGCCCAGCATGTCGGCCACCACGTCGCGGCCGTCGCGGATGAGCTGCACGAACCTCGCGTCGGGGAAGGCCCGCAGCAGCACCGGCGCGCAGTAGAGCAGATCGGTGCTCGCGTCGCCGAACCTCGTCACGGAGCCGGTGGCCACGCACGGGCCGCCGCCCGTGACGCCGCCCGCCTCCCGGCAGGGTTCGGCGCATCGCCCGCACGAGCCGGGCAGCACCTGCCACGACTCGGCCAGCGCGTCGCGCAGCACGCGGACGGCCCCCGAGCTCTCGGCGATCGACGGTTTGCGCGCGAAGGCGTGGACGACGTGGGCGACGGACGCGCGGCCCATCGTCACGTGGAACCCGGGTGAGCGTTTGAGGGCACGGCCGACCAGGTCCGCGCCGGAATGCGGGGCTCCCAGCAGGAAGACCGGGCGGCGGACCTTGATGCCGTTGACCACGAGGATGTGGGGCGGAAGTCGCATACGTCAGGTAAGTGTGGCACCGTTTTGCGGGTGGCCGAGCCAAGGAGTCGATCCATGCAGCAAGGTGACACCGTCGCCATCGTCTCGCCGTCGGGCCCGCCGGACGCCGCCCTGCTCGACCGGGGAGTGGAGCGGCTGGAGCAGGGGCTGGGGCTCAAGGTGATCGTCGGCGGGCGCGCGCTCGACCGGCAGGTGCTGCCCTATCTCGCCGGCTCCGACGCCGGCCGCGCCGCCGACCTGCAGGCGGCCTGGTGCGACCCGGCCGTCTCGGCGGTGTTCTGCTCACGGGGCGGCTACGGCGCGGCCCGGCTGCTCGACCTGCTCGACTGGGACGCCATGCGGGCGGCCGGTCCGAAGGTCCTCGTCGGCTCCAGCGACATCACGGCGCTGCACCACGCCTTCGCGGCCGAGCTGGGCGTGCCCACCCTGCACGGGCCGATGCCCGCCTGCCTGACGATCGCCGACGAGGTCGAGCCGGAGCCGCGGTCGTTCGAGCACCTGCGGGCGGCGCTGTTCGGCCCGCCGCCGCCGGTCACCGGCGAGAGGGTGATCGTGGCCGGCCGGGCCGAGGGCGTGCTGGCCGGCGGTAACCTCTCGCTGCTCGCCTCGATGTGCGGCACCCGCTACCAGCCGTCGTTCGCCGGCCGGATCGTGCTGCTGGAGGACATCGGCGAGGAGCCGTACCGGATCGACCGGATGCTCACCCAGCTCCTGCAGGCAGGCGCCTTCGACGGCGTGCGGGGGTTCGCGCTCGGCTCGTGGGTGGACTGCGGTGACCCGTACCCGGTGCTGCGCGACCGGCTCGCGCCGCTGGGGGTGCCGATCCTGGCCGGGCTGCCCGTTGGACACGGATCACCCCAGCTGAGCGTGTGGCTTGGGACGCTTGGGGTTATCGATACCGAATCGTGCTCGCTGGCTGGTCTGTTCCGCGACGGCGACCAGGCAAGGTAGAGAGACATACCGGGACGAAACGGACATGGAGGCGGGCGCGTGGCCTGGCTGAGACGCGACCGGAAGCCCTCGCAGAGGGCGGCCGAGGACATCGACCTCGACTCGCTGCTCGCGCTCGTGGCCGAATCCCGGGGCTACACCTGCGTCTTCGCCGTCGACGGTCACTCCCTGACCCTGCGCAGGGACGGACGGCCCGACGGGCAGGCGGACGGGCCCGCGGATGGTGCCGCGGACCGGCTCGCGCAGGAGCGGCCATCGGACGGCGGACACGGCGAGTACGGCGGGTCCGGTGGGCACGGCGCGTCGTGGCGGGCGGGGGAGGGCGCCGGGGAGATCGTGGTCCGGTTGACCGGGTTGCGGCGGGTCGCCGGACGGCGGACCCGGGAGGACTGGCCCATGCTGGTCTCCGAGCACCTCGCCCACGCCGTCGCCGTGGACGGCGACCCGATCGACGTGTGCGACCTCAACCAGGTGCGGCCGCTGCTGCGCACCCGGGTGGAGGCCGTCGACGAGGTGGCCGACCTGACCCGGGTGGTGGGCCGCCACCTCAACGGCGACCTGGTGGAACTGCTGACCGTGGGCTCCCGCGTGGTGCGCCCGGAGGAGGCGGGCTGCTGGCCCGTGCCGCCGGGACAGGCGCTGGAGCTGGCCGCCTCGAACGTGCGGCGCGAGGAGCGGCTGTCGGTGGAGGCCATCCAGCTGTCGGGTACGCCCGTCTCGCGGCTGACCGGGCAGGGCCCGTCCACGGCCACCCACCTGCGCTGGCTCGGCGACTACGTGCCGGTGCCCGCCGACGGTGTGCTCGCCGTGCTGCCCGACCCGTACACGCTGCTCGTCTACCCGGTGACCGGGATCGGCGCGGTGCGCGCCATCGAGCGGCTGCGCGTGCACGCCGCCCGCACCGGCGGGCTCAGCGCGCAGGTCTACTGGTGGCACGAGGGGCGGCTGCGGCTCATCAAGGCCGACATCGTCCTGCACGGCGGGCAGACGCGGCTGGTGGTGGCGCCGCCACCGGAGTTCGCCCGCGTCCTCGCCCGCCTCGCCGCCTGACCCCGCCCCGCCCGCCTTGCCCCGCTTCTCCTGATCCCGCTTCGCCCGATCCCGGCCGCCTTGTTCCGCCTCGCTCGGCCCGCCTCGCTCGGCCCGCCTCGCTCGGCCCGCCTCGCTCGGCCCGCTTCGACTGGTCCCGCTTTCGCCCGGTCTCGCGGCGCCCAGCCCGCTCCGCCGCACCGGCCTGTGATCCCGTCGTCAGGGGTGGCTCGCGGAGCGGCCCTCCGACGAGAGCATGCCCTCACGCGGCACGTCCGCCGACAGCGCCCGCGCCGCGTGCACGAGGGGCACGTGGCTGAACGCCTGGGGGAAGTTGCCCACGAGCCTGCCGTAGCGGGGGTCGTACTCCTCGGCCAGCAACCCCACGTCGTTGCGGAGCGCCAGGAGCCGCTCGAACAGCTCCCGCGCCTCCTCCGTGCGCCCCTGCATGGCCATCACCTCCACCAGCCAGAAGCTGCACGCCAGGAACGCCCCCTCCCCGCCCGGCAGCCCGTCGACGTCGTTGTCGGCCGCCACCGGGTAGCGCAGCACGAAACCGTCGGCCATCAGCTCCTTCTCGATGGCCGCCACGGTGCCGAGCACGCGCGGGTCGTCGGCCGGCAGGAAGCCGACGATCGGCATCAGCAGCAGCGCCGCGTCCAGCTCGGAGGAGCCGTAGGACTGGGTGAAGGTGTTGCGCCGCGGGTCGTAGCCCTTGGCGCAGACCTCGGCGTGGATCGCGTCGCGGACCGCCCGCCACCGCTCCACCGGCCCCGCCAGGCCGAAGCGCTCGACGTTGCGCACCGCCCGGTCGAGCGCCACCCAGCACATCATCTTGGAGTGGGTGAAGTGCCGGCGTGGCCCGCGCACCTCCCACAGGCCCTCGTCGGGCTCGTCCCAGTGCTCCTCGACGTAGGCGAGCAGCTCGCGCTGGATGGACCAGGCGCGGTTGTCGAGGCTCAGGCCGGAGTCGTGCGCGAGGAACAGGCAGTTCATCACCTCGCCGTAGACGTCGAGCTGGAGCTGGTTGACCGCGTCGTTGCCGATGCGGACCGGCCGTGATCCGGCGTAGCCGTCCAGCCAGTCGAGCTCCAGCTCGGGCAGCCGGCGCTCGCCCGCCACGCCGTACATGATCTGCAGGTCCTGGGGACGGCCGGCGATGGCGCGCAGCAGCCACGCGCGCCAGGCGGCGGCCTCCTCCAGGTAGCCGTTGCCGATCAGCGCGTCGATCGTCATCGTGGCGTCGCGCAGCCAGCAGAAGCGGTAGTCCCAGTTGCGCACCCCGCCGAGGTCCTCCGGCAGGGAGGTGGTGGGGGCGGCCACGATGCCGCCCGTGGGCGCGTAGGTGAGCGCCTTGAGCGTGATGAGCGAGCGCACCACGGCGTCGCGCCAGGGGCCCTGGTGGCTGCAGCGGCCGACCCACTCGGTCCACATGGCCTCGGTCTCGGCGAGCTGGTCCTCGCAGTGGATCTGGGGCGGCATCGGCTCGTGGGAGGGATGCCAGGTGAACACGAACGGCAGGCGCTGTCCCGCCTCCACGCGGAAGGTGGCGCGGTGGGCGTAGTCGCCGCCCTTGAGCGGGACGGGGGAGTGCAGCCACACCGAGTCGGGCCCGCCGACCGCCTGCAGGTGACCGTCGGTGCGGCGCACCCACGGCACGATCCTGCCGTAGTCGAAGCGCACCCGCACCTGCATGGACATCTCGACGGTGCCCGAGACGCCCTCCACGATGCGCACCACGTCGGGGTTGACGTCGCGCGGCGGCATGAAGTCGATCACGCGGACCGTGCCGGTGGGGGTGTCCCACTCGCTCTCCAGGATGAGCGTGTCAGGACGGTAGCGGCGACGGTCGGCGGGGCGGCGGCCGGTGGGGCCGAGCCACCAGTGCCCGTTGCGCTCGCCGCCGAGCAGGGCGGCGAAGCAGGCGGGAGAGTCGAACCTCGGCAGGCAGAGCCAGTCGATCGAGCCGTCCCTGGCGACCAGGGCGGCCGACTGCATGTCCCCGATGAGTGCGTAGTCCTCGATCCGCATGCCTTGACGCTACTCGGCCGGACGGCTCCCGTCGGCCCTCGCCGGCGTCTCCAGCGGGAACCAGCGGCCGAACAGCTGGGTCAGCGGCCCGATGGCCACGGCGAAGACGACGGTGCCGACGCCCACCGTCCCGCCCAGCAGCCAGCCCACCGCCAGGACCGAGATCTCGATGAGGAAACGGCCGAGCCGGACCGAAAGGCCGAGGCGCATCAGGCCCGTCATGAGGCCGTCGCGCGGCCCGGGTCCCATGCCGGCGCTGATGTACAGGGTCGTGGCCAGCGCGATCGACACGACGGCGAGCAGCAGGTAGAGCCAGCTCAGCGTCCAGTGGCCGGGACCGGGCAGCAGCATGATCGCCGCGTCGGCGAACAGGCCGACGAAGATGACGTTGCTGATCGTGCCGACGCCGGGCCGCTGCCGGAGCGGGATCCACAGCAGCATCACCAGCGCGCCGACCGCGATGATGACGGTGCCGATGGACAGCCCGGCCCGCAGGGCGAGGCCCTGGTGGAAGGCGTCCCAGGGGTTGTTGCCGAGCCCGGACCGGACCTGCAGGCCGATGCCGCCGCCGTACAGGGCGAGGCCGCCGTACAGGCGCAGCAGGCGGGCGGGCAGGGATCCGGCGTACGGGAGTGTCGCTTCGCTCATGATGGTCCCACCATGGCAGGCTTGCGCCTTGCCATAACAGGGCCAATCATGAAAAGTGGCCCTATGAGGTTTTTCGGCGCGGCTCAGGTGGCCCGGCTCGTGGACGTCCCGGCGGGGGCGCGGCCCTACTACCGGGCCCTGGCCGACGCCGTGCGGGCGCTCGTCATGGACGGCCGCATCCCCGTCCGGGTGCGCATGCCCGCCGAACGGCACCTGGCGCAGGCCCTCGGCGTCAGCCGCACCACCGTCACCGCCGCCTACGACCTGTTGCGCGAACGCGGCTACCTGGAGAGCCGGCAGGGCTCGGGAAGCTGGACCGCGCTGCCCGACCCGGCCTCCGCCGTCGACAACCCGTGGCTGTCCACCGGCGCCGACGGCCTGATCCAGCTGCACGCCGCCGCCCCGCCCGCCCCGTCGGCGCTGCGCGCCGCGATGGCCGAGGCGGTCGAGGACCTGCCGAGGTACGGCATGGGCCACGGCTACAACCCGATGGGCCTGCCCGTCCTGCGCGAACGGATCGCCGCCCGCTACACCGCCCGCGGCGTGGCCACCCGGCCCGAGCAGATCCTCGTCACCACCGGCTCCCAGCACGCCATCCAGATCGTCACGGGCCTGCTGCTCGGCGCCGGCGACCCGGTGCTGGTCGAGTCGCCCACCTACCCGCACGCCCTCGACGCGGCCCGCCTGCGCGGCGCCCGGCTGGTGCCCGTCGGCATCTCGTACGAGGGCTGGCAGCCCGACCTGCTGGCCTGCGCGATGCGCCAGTCGGCCGCCCGGGTGGCCTACCTCATGCCCGACTTCCACAACCCCACGGGCGCGCTCATGGACGACGCCACCCGCGCCGCCGTCGCCGGGGCGGCCCGGCGGCACGACACCACCCTGGTGATCGACGAGACGTGGTCGGAGCTGGAGCTGGACGAGGTGCCGCGCACCGCGCCGATGGCGGCGTTCGACACCGACAGCCGGATCGTCAGCATCGGCTCGGCCTCCAAGCTGTGGTGGGGCGGGCTGCGCATCGGCTGGGTGCGTACCACCGCCGCGCTGGCCCGCCGGCTGGCGTTGCACCGGGCGTCGGTCGACATCGCCAGCCCGGTCCTGGAGCAGCTCGTGGTGGCCCGGCTGTTCGACCGGATCGAGGAGACCAGGGCGGAGCGCCGGCGCACCCTGCGCGCCTCCCGTGAGGCGCTGGTGACCGCGCTGCGCGAGCACCTGCCCGGCTGGTCCTTCGCCGTCCCGCGGGGCGGCGGCACCCTGTGGGTGCGGCTGGACGAGGGCTCGGCCGTCTCCCTCGCCGAGGCCGCCGCCGGCCACGGCGTGCGGCTGGCGCCCGGGCCGTGGTTCGGCGTCGAGGGCACGCTGGAGGGCTACCTGCGCCTGCCGTACACGCTGGGGCCGGCGGTGCTGCGCGAGGCCGTGGCCCGCATCGCCACGGCCCGCGAGCGGGGTCCCGCCGGCACGGCCCGCCCGCCCGACTCCTTCGTCGCGATGGTGTGACGCGGGCCGTCCCGGTCCGGCCGTCCCAGGTCCGGCTGCCTCGATCCCGCCGTTCCAGGTCCGGCCGCCTCCGTCCGGCCGCCTCCGTCCGGCCGCCTCCGTCCGGCCGTCTGGGCCGGGCGGTGTCAGTCGGGCGGGGCGACGCCCCTGGCCAGCGGGGCGCGCCAGCGGAACCGCATCGCCGCGATGCGCAGCCCGAAGGCCAGCACGGCGGAGGCCAGCGTCACCGGCCAGCCGTGCAGGCCCGCCGCCGACAGCCCGGCCATCATCGCCGAGCCCACCAGCGCCGGCACCGCGTACAGCTGCCGGTCGTACAGCAGCGTCGGGATCTCCCCGGCCAGCACGTCGCGCAGCATGCCGCCGCCCACGCCGGTGGCGACGCCGAGCAGGGTCGCGTGCAGCGGGCTCAGCCCGTACTCCAGCGCCTTCAGCGTGCCGACCGCGCAGAACAGGCCGAGACCCGCCGCGTCGAGCACGAGGATCGCCGGCATCACCCTGGCCACGTGCGGATGCCAGAAGAAGACGATCGCGGTGGCCGCCAGCGGCACCAGCACGTAGCCGACGCTCTGGAAGGCCGCCGGGCGGACGTTCAGCACCAGGTCGCGCACCACACCGCCGCCGAGCGCGGTCATCTCGGCGAGCACGGCCATGCCGACCACGTCGAGCCGCTTGCGCACGCCCATGAGCGCGCCCGACAGCGCGAAGACGAAGATCCCGATGAGGTCGAGAAGCTCAGGCACGTCGGCCATTTGTATCGGACGGTCCGCCGCCGGGCGCGGGCAGGGCGGGCTCGTGGTGCTCGGCCATCATCTCCCTCAGCCGGCGCGTGAACATCAGCAGCGCCAGCCCGGCCACGATGGCCATGACGGCCAGCGTCAGGAAGTAGGCGGGGTCGGACATGACCTGCGACAGCCTGCCGGTCTGCCCGCCCACCGCGTCGCCCACCGACGTGGCGATGAACCAGATGCCGAGCATCTGCCCCTTGAACGCCTGCGGCGCCAGCTTGGCCGTGACCGACAGGCCGACGGGGCTGAGCGCCAGCTCGCCGAACACCTGGATGAGGTAGACCAGCACCAGCCACCACACCGACACCCTGCCCGCGCCGGCCAGCGCCGCCGCCAGCGCCATCACCACGAAGCTCAGGCCCACCATGACCAGGGCGAAGGCGAACTTCTGCGGCGTGCTCACCCGGCTGCCCAGCCGCACCCACAGCGCGGCGAACACCGGCACGAAGATCATGATGAACAGCGGGTTGAACGACTGGGTGGTCGCGGCCTGGATGCGGATGCCGAACAGGGACAGGTCGGTGTGGTTCTGGGCGAAGAACAGCAGCTTGCTCGGCGCCAGGTCGTACAGCATCCAGAAGATCGCGGCGGCGACGAACAGCCAGACGTAGGCCTTCATCCGCACCCGCTCGTCGGCGGTCAGGTCGTGGCTGCCGAGCATGACGTAGCCGAAGTAGGCGACCGGCACCGCGAGGATGACGACGGTCAGCACCACCGTGAAGGCGTCGAGCGAGAAGGTGCCCGTCGCCGCCCACGCCGCGAGCAGCACCGCGACGGCCGCCGCCGCCAGCCCGGCGTGGGTCAGCACGCGCCGGCGCCGGTCGGCCGGGAGCGGCATGCCGGGCCGGTCGCCGACGCCCCGCAGGTGCCGACGGCCGAGGACGTACTGCAGCAGGCCGAGCGCCATGCCGACCGCCGCCGCGCCGAACCCCAAGTGCCAGCGGTCACCGGCCGCCAGCCGGCCCACCACGAGCGGCGCGAAGAACGCGCCCAGGTTGATGCCCAGGTAGAACAGGGAGAAGCCGGCGTCCCTGCGGGCGTCGGCGTCCTCCGGGTAGAGCTTGCCGACCATCACCGAGATGTTGGGCTTGAGCAGGCCGGTGCCGGCGATGATCAGGAGCAGGCCGAGCCAGACGAACGCCGCCGACCGCACCGGGACGGCCATGCTGATGTGGCCGCACATGATGACGAACCCGCCCCAGAACACCGAGCGGCGCGGGCCGAGAATCCGGTCGGCGATCCAGCCGCCCGGCAGCGCCACCAGGTAGATGAGGGCGCCGTAGACGCCCACGACGGCCTGCGCGGTCTGCTCGGTCATGCCGAGCCCCTGGTGGGCGGGGGAGGCGGCCATGAACGTGGCCAGGATCGCGCGCAGGCCGTACCAGCTGAAGCGCTCCCACATCTCGGTGCCGAACAGCGTCGCCAGGCCCCACGGGTGCCCGAAGAAGGTCCGTTCGCTGGTCATGGCACACCCCCCGGCGTCACCTTTCGCCCGTAAGGCATCACTCTACGTGTCCGGTCTCGCGGTTCGCCGCAGGGGTCTTGCCGCTTCCCCGGTCGTGTGGTGCGATGCATGCCCCTGGCACAAGTGAACACTGACTGGAGGCGGATGGCATGGCCGATGTCCTCGAAGTCCGGGCCGAGATCGAGAGCCTGATCGCGGGCCGTACCGTGTGCGAACAGCTCCGGCAGGTCGCCGAACGGCACCCCGACGCCCCCGCCTACTCCGATCCCGTCGAGGGCGGCTGGGCGACGCTCGGGTACGCCGAGGCCAGGCAGCGGGTGCTGGAGATCGCCGCCGCGTTCGCCGCGCTCGGGCTGCGGCCCGGCGAGGCGGTGGCGCTGATGATGGTCAACCGCAGCGAGCACGTCCTGGCGGACCTCGGCGCGGTGCACGCGGGCGGCGTCGGCTGCACGGTCTACTCGACGTTCGCGCCGGACCAGATCGCCTTCGTGGCGGACGACGCGGGCGTCAGGTACGCGGTCCTCGGCGGGCCCGCCGACCTGACCCGCTGGGAACCGGTGCTGGACCGGCTGCCCGGCCTGCGCCGCGTCATCATGCTGGAGGGCGCCCCCGCAGGTGAGCGCTTCATGTCCTGGGACGACTTCCTCGCCCTCGGCCGGTCGGCGCTGGCCGCCGATCCGGAAGCCGTCGAGGCGCGCTGGCGGGCGGTCACGCCCGAGGACGTGGTCACCGTCCTCTACACCTCCGGCACCACCGGCATGCCCAAGGGCGTGCCCCTCACCCACCACAACGTGCTCTACGAGGTGGAGGCGACCAACCGGATGACCGCGCTGCCCGAACTGGGCACGCAGATCTCCTACCTCACCTACGCCCACATCGCCGAGCGGGTGCTCAGCCTCTACCTGCCGCTGGCCAAGGCCTCGCACGTGCACTTCTGCACCGACCTGGCCAACCTGGGCGCGACCCTGGGCCAGGTCAGGCCGATGCTGTTCTTCGGCGTGCCGCGCGTGTGGGAGAAGATGATGGCCCGCCTGCTGGCCGTCCTCGCCACCCAGCCGCAGGAGCAGCAGGAGGCCGTCCGCCGGGCCATGGCGGCGGGGCTCGCCTACGTCGAGGCCGGCCAGTACGGCAACACCGTCACCCCCGAGGTCCGGGCCGCGTTCGAGGAGGCCGACCGGTCGCTCCTGTCCATCGTGCGCGGCATGATCGGCTTCGACCGCGCCCGGTGGACGGCGACCGGCGCCGCGCCGCTGCCCGCCGAGGTGCAGCGCTTCTTCGCGGGCCTCGGGCTCAAGGTCATCGACGTGTACGGCATGACGGAGACGACCGGGGCGTTCACCGCCAACAGCCCCGACTGCTACCGGCTCGGCAGCGTCGGCCGGGCGGAGCCGGGCGCCGAGGTGCGCATCGCCGAGGACGGCGAGATCCTCACCCGCAGCCCGCTCAACACGCGCGGCTACCTCAACCGGCCCGACGGGACCGCCGAGCTGATCGACGACGACGGCTGGCTGCACACCGGCGACATCGGCACCGTCGACGACGACGGCTTCTACCGGGTGATCGACCGCAAGAAGGAGCTGATCATCACCTCGGGCGGCGAGAACATCTCCCCGGCCGGCATCGAGAACCAGCTCAAGGAGCACCCCCTCATCGGGCAGGCCCTCGCCTACGGCGACAACCGGCCCTACCCCGTCGCCGTGCTCACCCTGGACGCCGAGGTGGCGCCCGGCTGGGCGGCCGCGCGGGGCATCGAGGGATCGCTCGCCGAGCTGGCCGCCCACCCCGAGGTGCTCAAGGAGGTCGAGGCGGCCGTCGCGGCGGCCAACGACAGGCTCGCCCGGGTGCAGCAGGTCAAGCGGTGGGCCCTGCTCGGCGCCGAGTGGACGGCGGAGACCGAGGAGCTCACCCCGAGCCTGAAACTGAAGCGACGGGTCATCCACGCCAAGTACGCCGACGTCATCGAGGGGCTCTACGCCGGCTGACCGCGCGCCGTTTTGCCATCCGGGGCGTGTGTCCTGGACCTCGTCATGACCGGGCGGTTCCTAGCGTCCTGTGTCATGACCAGAAGACTCGTACTCGTCTCGCTCGCGGTGGGGGCGCTCACGGCGCCCGCGCCGGCGTCCTCCGCCGCGACCGGGCACGCCCTCACGTCCTCCGCTCCCTCCGGCCTCGCCTCCGCGGCCGCCGCGACGCCGGTCACCACTGAGCTCGCCATCCGGGAGATCCTCGTCCGGCCGGGCGATCCCGTGGTCGGGCCGGCGAACTCCGTCCGCCTGGTGATCGACGTGATCGCCAGGGGCGTCGAGGGCAAGGAGGGGGTGACCGTCAAGGTCGAGCCCGGCGCGCCGGCGCAGCCCGCCGACGACCCGGCGGCCGGCACCGCCCAGGAGGGAACGCCGCCCACCCCGGAGCCGGCCGTGTCCACGCTCCCCGCCGAGGACGGGCCCGGAGACCCGGCGCTCGTCCGGCCCGAGCCCGCCGCGTCCATACCGGTCCAGCACGTGCCCTCGCAGCCCGTCACGCTGCCGGCCATCGGCCGGGCCCCCTCCTCGCACGCCGCGGCGCCGGCCGCCGGGCCCGCCGCGGTCAAGGCCGTGACCGCCCGGCCCGTCAAGGCCCGTAAGCCCGGCAATCCCGGCGGGAAGGCCGCCGGCGGGCCGCTCGGGCGGAAGACCGGCCGGACGCCGTCGAACATGGAGTGGCCGCTGTCGCGCTGGCCGGCGCGCCCCGGACAGGCCGGGCACGCGCAGGGCCGGCAGGGGGAGATGGGGCCGGCCGCCTGGCCCGACCGTGCGACGCGGCTCGCCGTGGCGCAGCCCCGCGGCCGTACGGAGGGCTGGGAGACCTGGCGCTTCCTGCCGGACAAGGCGCTCAACCGCTTCTACCCGCCGGGCACGTGGACGATCACCGCGACCGCGCGCAACGCGGCGGGGGCCAGCGTCACCAGGACCACCACGTTCCAGCTGCGCCGCGAGACCAGGCTGACGTCGGTGCGTCTCGGCGAGTCGCAGAGCGCCGCCCAGGTACGGCTGAGCGGGGTGCTCACCCGGGTGGGGGCGCGCGGACACACCGACTACACGACGTTCGCCGAACAGCCGCTCGAGATCCTCTGGCGGGCCGCCTCGTCGGGCACGTGGCAGAAGGTGGCCACCGCGCGGACCGGGGAGGACGGCGCGTTCACCAGGACGGTGCGCGCCCGGCCGGGCGGCCAGTGGCGCGTCCGCTTCCCCGGCACCGAGGTTCACGCCCCGGTCCTGTCACGTGTGTTCGACATGGGCGGTCACCGGGACTGAGGCCCGGCACCGCCGTGACCGTTGTCGAACTGTGATCATCTTGGTCGAAACTTTCCTTCCCTTTTGCACATCTTTGTGAGTAGCGCGTCCCAACCGGGGCGTGCGCTCACGGGGAAGGACCTTGGATCATGATGCGACGACTCGCCGCCGGCCTGGCGGCGGCCGCTCTCGGCGCCACCGTGCTGGGAGCGGCCGCCGCTCCGGCACTGGCCGATCCCGGCTACGACGGCGGTCACACCCGGCTCCAGTTCGACGCCAACCCGGAGCCCGTCTGGCGCGGCACGACGCTGGACCTCGAAGGCAGGCTGTCGGTGCAGTGCGACGAGGACTACATCAGTGGCTTCGTCTCCGTCCACCACGCCGACGACTGCGGCGAATCCGAGGCCTGGCACCGGCTCGGCTGGAAGCGGATCACCATCCTCTTCAAGCCGAACCACAGCGGCCGGTGGCACTACGTGGACACCGTCCGGACCAGCGGCGACGGCTACTTCCACACCACCGCGCGCGCCCACACCTCGGGCACGTGGAAGGCCGTCTTCGACGGCTCCCGCGGGCTGGAGCCCGCCGGGGCCACCGACTACGTCAAGGTCATCGGCCGCCACCACTGATCCGGCTCGGCCGCTGGACGCCCGGCCCCCGTGACGGGGGCCGGGCGTTCCGCGTTCGCGGCCGGTCCTCGGGCATGACCCGTCTCCTCCCTGAGTGTCATGCCGGCGGTGGGTCCGGGGAACGATGACGGACGGAGGACGGCGGCTTAGGTTCGTGACGAGATGTACCTCGGCCGGAGGGTGGAACCGTCGTGGCACGACTTCCCGAGCTCATGCACCGAGCCTTCTTCAGGACGATCTCCCTGCTCTCCCCGCGGGGCCAGGGAGGGGTGCTGCGGCGCTACTTCGACTGGTGGCACCGCAGCCCGGACCCGTGGCACCTGGGCACCGACGGCTACGAGCGGCACAAGTACGAGGCCACGCTCGGGCAGGTGCCGGCCAGGCCGTACCGGCGGATCCTGGAGGTGGGCTGCAGCGAGGGCGTGTTCACCGGGCTGCTGGCGGCGGCGCACCCCGGGGCCCGCATCATGGGGATCGACATCTCCCACCGGGCGCTGCGGCGGGCCCGCGACCGGACCAGGGAATCGGCGGCCCGCACGGCGCTCGTCCAGGCCGACCTGGTCACCTTCGCCACGGGCCGCGCCTTCGACCTGGTCTTCTGTGCCGAGACCCTCTACTACGTGGGCCGGCCCGACCGGCTGCGGCGGGCGTCGGAGCGGCTCACCGGCGTGCTCGCCCCCGGCGGGGTCCTCGTCCTGGTGCACCCGTGGCCGGAGGCCGAACGGCTGCACCGGTTCGTGGAGGAGGACCGGGCGATGTCGCGGATCGCCCACCACGTGCACGACACGTCGCCCCGCCCGTTCTCCGTGGCGGTCTACCAGCACGAGCCCGGCAGGGCCGCCTGAGCCCGCGGCCGGCACGGCCTCACAGGTAGCGCAGCCACAGGTAGGGCGCCACCAGCGTGACGGTCACCACCGTGACGATCAGGCCGTACTTGGTGAACCGCCAGAAACTGATCGGCGTCCCGTTGCGGGCGGCCATCCCGAGGACCACCACGTTGGCGGCGGCGCCGACGGCGGTCGCGTTGCCGCCGAGGTCGGCGCCGAACGCGAGCGCCCACCACAGCACCTGCTCGCCGCCGCTCGCCTCCACCAGCTCGGCCACGATCGGGCTCATGGTCGCGACGTACGGGATGTTGTCCACGACGGCCGAGATCACGGCCGAGCCGCCGAGCAGGCCCATCGTGGCGAGCGCGAGCCGCCCTCCGGTGGCCTCGACGGCGGCTTGCGAGATCTGCTCGATGACCTTGGTCTCCACGAGGGCGCCGACCATGACGAACAGCCCGGCGAAGAACACCAGGGTCGGCCACTCCACCTCCGAGATGGCCTCCTCCGTGGTGACCCTGGTGGCCGCCACGAGCACGCCCGCGCCGAGCAGGGCCACGACCGACGGCTCGTAGTGCAGCACCGGGTGCAGCACGAACGCCGCCATCACCAGGCCCAGCACGGCCAGTGACTGCCACAGCAGCCGCCGGTCGGCGATGGCCTCCCGCTCGTCCAGCGCCATCACCTCCGCCGCGCGTTCGTGGTCGTGGTGGAACCCCCGGCCGAACATGAGCCAGCACAGGCCGACGAACACCACCACGAGCACGATCACCATCGGCGCCATGTGCACGAGGAAGTCGTTGAACGTCAGGCCGCCCCGGCTGGCGATGATGATGTTCGGCGGGTCGCCCACCAGCGTGGCGGCGCCGCCGATGTTGGACGCCATCGCCTCGGCAATGAGGAACGGCACCGGCGAGACCGCCCGCCGCTCGCACACCAGGAACGTCACCGGCGCGATCAGCAGCACCGTGGTCACGTTGTCCAGCAGCGCCGAGGCGACCGCCGTGATGCCCACCAGCAGCCCCATCAGCCGGAACGGCCGCCCCCGCGCCCGCTTGGCCGCCCAGATCGCGAGGTACTCGAAGACGCCGGGCTGCTTCAGCACCCCGACGATGACCATCATGCCGAGCAGCAGGAAGACGACGTTCCAGTCGATGCCGGAGTGCTCGGAGAAGAACGCCGCCTCGGCGTCGGTGGCATGGATCAGCAGCATGATCCCGGCGCCGCCGAGCGCCGCCGCGACCCGGTGCACCTTCTCGGTCGCGATCAACGCGTACGCGCCCAGGAACACCGCCACGCTCACCCAGGCCAGCACGCTCAAGAAGTCCTCCACCCGTCGGCACACGGAAACGGCGAAAACGCGCCGACCAGACTTCCCGGCTCACCTGCCCCGCAACCTATCAAGCCGGGCCGCGTTACGGCAGCCGCCCCACGTGCGCGAGCGCCTGCTTGAGCAGCACCCCGTGCCCGCCGGTCATCTCCTGCTGCACCATCGGCGAGGCGGCCTCCTCCGGCGTGAACCACACCAGGTCGAGCGCGTCCTGCCGGGGCCGGCAGTCGCCGCGCACCGGCACGATGAACGCCAGCGACACGGCGTGCTGGCGCGGGTCGTGGTACGGCGTGACGCCCGGTGTGGGGAAGTACTCCGCCACGGTGAACGGCGCCGGCGACGGCGGCAGGCTGGGCAGCGCGACCGGCCCGAGGTCCTTCTCCAGGTGGCGGAGCAGGGCGTCGCGCACCCGCTCGTGGTAGAGCACCCGGCCCGAGACCAGGGCCCTGCTCACGGTCCCGTCCGGGGCGATGCGCAGCAGCAGGCCGACGTGGGTGACGGTGCCCGTGTCGTCGACCCGCACCGGCACGGCGTCCACGTACAGGATCGGCATGCGGCCCCGCAGCGACTCCAGCTCCTCGGGCGACAGCCAGCCGGACGCGGTTTCGGTCATTTCGGTCATCCGCTGATCGTACTTGCCCCGGGCCGCCGAACGCGGGACCTGCCTCCTGCACTCACGGCGCCGTGCCGTCGAAGTGGACGCTCACGAGGAGGTCGGCCGCCGCGCGGTCCAGCACGAGGGCGCCCACCGCCGGGGCGTGCAGGCCCGCCCGCGCCCTCGTCACCAGCGCCGCCCAGCGCCGCCGGTGCGCGGCGAACGTCCGCGGCGGCACCACACGCCCTCTCGCCCGCTGGCCGGCGAGCGCCGCCTCGACCGTGGCGTCCAGCAGCAGCAGGTGGAAGGGCACGCCCGAGCGGCGGGCCAGCCAGGCGAAGCCGCGCAGGACGACCGGGCCGCACCCGCGGTTGTGGGCGATCACCGCGTGCCCGGACCGCAGCGCCCGCCGGATCCGCCACACGTGCGTGGCGAACACCAGGGCCGTGCGGGCCGGCTTGGGGGCCCAGCCGAGCCTGCCGGCCCACCGCGCCCGCGACTGCGCCGAATCGATCACCATGACGCCGCCGGCCGCCACGGGGGCGTTCTCGGTGCCGTCCAGGCCGTACAGGCGGCGCAGCAGGGTGGACTTGCCCGCGCCGGGCAGCCCCGTGAGGATCACCAGCGCTCCCGCCGGAAAGCGGAGCGTTCCGGCCGTGGGCGGGACGGCCGGCACAGCGGCAACCATGATCTCGACCTCCCGCCGTCTCGGCGACGCAGTATAGGTCAAATCGGGTGTTCCGCACCAAGGGAGCGGTTGCCGGAGATCGGCTGCCGGGCACGCGAACCGGCGCCGGCCCTGTTAGCGTTATCGCCACGAAGTGGGGGTGAGCGCATGGCAGCCGGTTCCGGCGAACCCAACCCGCGATCCAGGCCCGCGGTGCTCAGCGACGTCGCCGCGCTGGCCGGGGTGTCGGCGATGACCGTCTCGCGGGTGCTCAACGCGCCCGACCGGGTGCGCGCCGAGACCAGGGCACGGGTGCTCGCGGCGGTCCGCGAGCTCGACTACTGGCCCAACACGGCGGCGCGGCAGCTCGTGACCGGCCGGTCCGGCGTGCTGGGCGTGGTGAGCATCGACACCACCCTGTACGGCCCCGCCTCCACCCTCTACTGCATCGAGCAGACGGCCCGGCTCAGCGGCTACGCCGTGAGCATCGCCAGCCTGAGCGCGCTCAGCCGCCGGTCGATCGAGGAGGCCGTGCACCGGCTGCGCTCGCAGTCGGTCGACGGCGTCATCATCGTCGCGCCGCACGAGTCGGCCGGCGACGGCCTGCGCCACCTGCCGCCCGATCTGCCCGTGGTCGCCGTCGACGCCGGCGAGGACATCCCCGTGCCCGTCGCGACGGTCGACCAGCGCGCCGGGGCCGCCCGCGCCACCCGGCACCTGCTCAGCCTCGGCCACGAGACCGTGTGGCACCTCGGCGGTCCGGCGGACTGGATCGACGCCAGCGGCCGCATCGAGGGCTGGCGCGGCGTGCTGGAGGCCGAGGGCCGCGCGGTGCCCGAGCCGCTGCGCGGCGACTGGAGCCCGCGCAGCGGCTACCAACTGGGCCTGCGGCTCGCCGAGGACCCGTCGGTCACGGCCGTCTTCGTGGCCAACGACCAGATGGCGCTGGGCTTCCTGCGCGCGCTGCGCGAGGCGGGCCGGCGCGTGCCGGAGGACGTGAGCGTCGTCGGGTTCGACGACATCCCGGAGGCGGCCTACTACTGGCCGCCGCTCACCACCGTCCGCCAGGACTTCCGCGAGGTCGGCCGGCTCGCCTTCCACCTGCTGCTCGACCGCATGGCGGGGGAGGAGCGCGAGTCCCGCCGCATGGTGGAGCCCGACCTCGTCGTCCGCGAGAGCACCGGCGCGCCCCGAAGCCCCGCCCGCTGAACCACCTCCGACCGCCCCGCCACCTCCGGCACCCTCGGATGACGGCGGCCCGGCCCCCTGCTGGCCG
>NZ_KZ559470.1:279459-324544 GCF_002850745.1 Nonomuraea indica | reverse complement strand
GGCGGGGGGGGGGGGGGTCCGGTCCGCCTGCGGTGCGGCGGGGGTGACGGCGGTTCCTTCTCACTGTGGCGCGGCCGGGTGACGGCGGTCCGGTCCGCCTGCGGTGCTAGCGGGGTGACGGCGGTCCGGTCGGGCTGCGGCGTCGGCGGGTGACCGCCGTGCCGGCTACCTGTGGCGTCGGCGGGTGACGACGGCGCGGCCCATCGCCGGGTCGTCGCAGAACGCGCCGTCCACGCCCAGTTCGAGCAGCCGGTCGAGCCAGCCCGCCACGTCGCCGGTCGCCCGCGCGAACTCGGGACTCGCGGGGTCGCCCAGCCGATGGTCGAGGGGGAGCTGGGAGTTCTCGTTGCGGATCGTCCAGACGTGCACTTGCAGGCCCGCGCGGTGCGCGTCGGCGACGAGGGTGGTCGGCGCCAGCAGCCGCCCGTCCGGGCCGGCCGGCACGACGCGCCGCGTGTCCACGCCGATCCCGTCCGCGTACGCGGCCACCTCGCGCAGCCCCCGCGGCGTCACCATGTCGTCGTACGTGCGCGGATCGCCGGCCGCCACCCGGTCGTAGGGGGCACCCGCGACGGGGATGAGCTGGATCAGCGGCAGCCGCGTGCGGGAGCGCAGCGCCATGAGGTTGGCCGTCTCGAACGACTGGACGAACACCTCGGCCATCCCCTCCGCCTCCAGCACCGCCAGCAGCGGCTCCTCCAGCGGCAGCCCGAGGGCGGCGAAGTGGCTCGGGTGCTTGGTTTCCGGATAGACGCCCACGCCGTGACGCCGCGCCAGCCGGACGACCTCCTCGAACGTCGGCACCTCGGCCAGCCCGTCGAAGGCGGTGTTGCCCGGCCGCAGCTCCGGCACCCGCTCCCTGGCCCGCAACGTCTTCAGCTCCGCGAGCGTGAAGTCCTCGGTGAACCAGCCGGTGACCGGCCGCCCGTCGACGACCTTCGTCGTCCGCCGGCCGGCGAACTCCGGCCGGGCGGCCACGTCGGTGGTGCCGGAGATCTCGTTCTCGTGCCGGGCCACCAGCACGTGGTCCTTCGTCGCGACCAGGTCGGGTTCGATGTGGTCGGCCCCCATCGCGATGGCGGCCTCGTACGACAGGAGCGTGTGCTCGGGGCGGTGGGCGCTGGCGCCGCGGTGGGCGATCACCAGGGGAGCCCGGCCGCGCCCGTCAGCGGAGTCGGTCGAAGCGGACGGCACAAGGGTGACCGTACCGCCCGCCGGGCCGCGCCGCGATCACGGCGAGCCGGTGGGCGCGGGGCTCGGCGTCGCCGTGGCCGGTGGCGGCGAGCCCGTGGGGACGCCCTGCGGCGACGGGCTGTAGGTGGCGTACATGCCGCTCCTGGCCAGCACCGGCACCATGAGCTTCAGGCGAGGGCCGGCGGCGAAGGTGAACGTCATCGGCAACCACGTGCGCGTGGACGCGCCGCTGACCGTGCCGATCGGCCGGTCGGCCCCCGCGATGCCGCCCGGCGGCACCTCGACCGCGCCGGCCAGCCGCACCGTGCCGCCACCCTCGATCGTCACCTGCTCCAGCCGGACGGCTTCGGACCGGTCGTTCACCAGCACCGCGTACAACGGGAGCTCCCCGGCCGCCGCCTTCCCACCACCCGGCTGTCCCGTCGGCTGTCCGGGCGTGGCCGTCGGCTGCCCGCCGGGCTGGTGCGCGCCCGGCTCTCCGGTCGGCCGGCCGGTGGCCTGCCGGCGCGACGCGGCGCCCTCCGGGCCGAGCATGAACGCGTTGCGCACGTGCACCTGGTCCACGGTGCCGTTGGCCCCGTCGTTCTGCGGGCGGTGCAGCTGTGTCGGGTCGTTGTAGTCGCTGGACAGGTTGGCGCAGCCCGCGGCGGCAAGGGCGAGCGCGACGGCGGCTGACGCCACGACACGGCGCATGACCGGGCCCCCTCTCGACGGTTTCCCGGACCGTCGCATACCCGCGGTGACCTGGTCGAATCACCCCTTGTAGTTGAACACCTGGCTCAGCGTGTGCTGCACCTCGACCAGGTCACGCTGGTCGGCCATCACCTGGTCGATCGGCTTGTACGCCTCGGGGTGCTCGTCCACCAGCGCGGCGGCCCGGTCGGAGTTCCAGGTGCGGCCCCGCATGGCCTCGCTGAGCGACTGCGCCGACAGCTCCCGCTTGGCCCGTCCGCGCGACATCCGCCGCCCCGCCCCGTGGGAGCAGGAGTTGTACGACGCCGGGTTGCCGATCCCGCGCACGATGTAGGACCGCGTCCCCATCGAGCCGGGGATCACGCCCTCGTCGCCGGAGTCGGCCTTAATGGCCCCCTTGCGGGTGATCCACAGGTCCTTGCCGGCGTGCGTCTCACGCTCGGAGTAGTTGTGGTGGCAGTTGATGGTGCGCACCCGCGCGCCCTTGCCGACCACCCGGAACAGGGCCTCGACCAGCACCTTGTCCATCCGCGCCCGCGAGGCCATGGCGTAGCGCTGCGCCCACAGCATGTCCTCGATGTACGCGGTGAACTCCGGGGTGCTCTGGGTGAAGTACGCCAGGTCCGGGTCCTCCAGGCCGATCGCCAGACGGCGCATCAACGCGCGGGCCCCGGCGATGTGCTTGGTCGCGAGCTGGTTGCCGATGCCGCGCGAGCCCGAGTGGAGGACCGTCCACACCCGCTCCCGCTCGTCCAGGCACACCTCGACGAAGTGGTTGCCGGAACCGAGCGTGCCGAACTGCGCCGCCACCGTCCTCTCCTGCTTGGGCGTCAGGCTGGTGTGCGGCAGGCCGAGCGAGGCGAGCGTCCGGTCGAGGGCGGGGTCGTCGTGCCCCTTGCCCACGCCGGCCGGGATGCGCCGCTCCACGATCGGCATCAGCCGGGACAGGTCGTCGGGCAGGTCGGCGGCCGTCAGGGTGGTCTCGGTGGCGACCATGCCGCAGCCGATGTCCACGCCCACGGCGGCCGGGATGATCGCGCCCTCGGTGGGGATCACGGAGCCGACCGTGGCCCCGATCCCGACGTGCGCGTCGGGCATGAGGGCGACGTGACCGGCCACGAACGGCAGCCGGGCGGTGCGCGCGGCCTGCGCGATCGCGCCCTCGTCGATCTCGCTGGCCCATGACAGCAGGTTGGGTGCGGGCTGGTGCGGCATGACGGGATCTCCTTACTCGTCCGCGGCCCAGTGTGCCGCGATCATGACGAGAACCCCACTCATTTATGCTGCCCCTCCCCGGTGGGGTGATGCATGATCGAGGGAGTCCCCCCGCACGGCGCCCGAGGGGAATCACGCCCGCCGGGGAGCTGTTGTCATGAGGGATGGGCGGCTGTGAGGGCGACCCGGAGTGGGCCGTAGGCTTGCTGTCCCGGCCATCGGACAGGAGGTGACGCCCGTGTTGCGAGACTCGTTCGGACGGGTGGCGACAGATCTGCGGGTGTCACTCACGGACAAGTGCAACCTGCGGTGCACCTACTGCATGCCGCCCGAAGGGCTCGACTGGCTGCCCAACGCCAAGCTGCTGACCGCCGACGAGATCGTCCGCCTGGTCACGATCGGCGTCGAGCGTCTCGGCATCACCGAGGTCCGCTACACCGGCGGCGAGCCGCTGCTGCGCCGGGAGCTGCCCGAGATCGTCGCCCGCACCGCCGCGCTGCGACCCCGTCCGCAGATCTCGCTGACGACCAACGGCATCGGCCTGGCCAGGCTCGCCGTGCCGCTGGCGCAGACGGGCCTCGACCGGGTCAACGTCTCCCTCGACACGCTCGACCCCGGCACGTTCAAGCGGCTGGCGCACCGCGACCGGCACGACGACGTGATCGCCGGCCTCGCGGCGGCGCACGACGCGGGCCTGCGACCCGTCAAGGTCAACGCCGTCCTGATGCGCGGCGTCAACGACCACGAGGCCGTCCCGCTGCTGAGGTTCTGCCTGGAGCAGGGCTACGAGCTGCGCTTCATCGAGCAGATGCCGCTGGACGCCCAGCACGGCTGGAGCCGTGACGGCATGGTGACCGCAGACGAGATCCTGGGCCTGCTGTCGGACGCGTTCGACCTCACCCCCGACGACCTGGAGGAGCGGGGCAGTGCCCCGGCCGAGCGGTTCCTCGTGGACGGAGGGCCCGCGCGCGTGGGCGTCATCGGGTCGGTGACCCGCCCGTTCTGCGGCGCCTGCGACCGGGTCCGGCTCACCGCCGACGGGCAGGTGCGCAACTGCCTGTTCGCCCGGGAGGAGTCCGACCTCAAGACGGCCATGCGGGCGGGCGCCTCGGACGACGAGCTGACCGAGCGGTGGATCGCCGCGGTGGCCGGCAAGCGCGCGGGGCACGGCATCGACGACCCGTCGTTCCTGCAGCCCTCGCGGCCGATGTCGGCCATCGGCGGCTGAGCGCGAATTTCTCTCCAGGAAAAGCGGCGCCGGCCCTGACAGGGCCCAGTCGAGGAAATGGAGAATTGTGTTATACCTCCGCGCTTCGCGGAGCCGATGGCGCGGGAGCGAGGCTGCCCAGGCCGGGCGTGGGGCTTTGTCAAGGGGGTCCGAAATCCTCGCGTCCGCTTCTTGACTGACGGCATTTGCGCGGAGCTGTGACGACCGTGGGCGGCGGATGGTGCTGACACGCCGCCGGTATCCGGGAATGGCGTCACGAGAACTCCTGTGCGCATTCTCCGCGCCATCCGTGCGACGGCCGGCGCACACCGCGCCGTCCTCGCCGGTGATCGCGTGCCCGGGGGACAGGCGGCAGCACACGCCCCCAAACAGCCCAAACAATATCTAGTGGGGCAAAACCGGTATCGGGCGGACCGAACAAGAAGTCGCGTATGTCCGTAATGTGTCCAGGTGCTTTATCATCGGCAGCAGCGTGAAGCAAGATCGCTGGAGGGATTGACTACCGTTACCTCGGCAAGGTTGCGGGCCACGTAAACACGCTGTTGACGCCGCCCGTAAGTGGTGGATATAAGAGTCTTGCCGTGGTTGACGGCGCATCACAGAAAATGTGATAGTCGTCCGGTCGAAATCCCATTAAGCGTCTTTTAGGCATTTGTCGAGGAGCGCCGTAACATGGCGATTGAACACCTCCACATTCAGCAGCGACGAACACCCCCGCCGACGCCCGCCCCCTGCGACCCCCGCACGACCGCCTCCCTCCGGGGAGGTGCTGGGCCATCACCGGCCAGCTGACCGCGGTGCCGCAGGGCATCCACCCCGCCCGCCCGGAGCGGCCCCGCACGATCTTCTGCCTGCCGTACGCCGGAGGAGGCGCCAGCGCCTACACCGGCCTCCAGCGCGAACTCGCCGCCGACGTCACGGTGACCCCCCTGCACCTGCCGGGCCGCGAGAGCCGCATCACCGAACCGCCCGTCTTCACCATCGGCCGCATCACCGACGAGATCGCCCTCGCCACCGGCGAGCCGTACGCCCTGTACGGCCACAGCATGGGCGCGCGGATCGTGTTCGAGGTCGCCCGCGAGCTGCGTCGCCGCGGTCTGCCCGCTCCCGCGCGGCTCTACGTCGGCGGCGCGCACCCGCCGCACCGCAGGGTGCCGCTGGCGGTCACGGCCGACCTGCCGGACGACGCGTTCATCGACCAGCTCGTCCGCCGCGCCGGCGCGCACCCCGGGCTCAAGCACGAGCCGGAGCTGCGCGAGCTGCTGCTGCCCCTGCTCCGTGCCGACTTCACCTGGATCAAGAACTACCGCTACGCGCCCGAGCCGCCGCTGGACGTCCCGATCATGGCCTTCACCGGGCTCGACGACGGCGAGGTGAGCGCGGCCGACATGCTCGGCTGGGCCAGGCACACCACGGCCGGGTTCGGGCTGCGCACGCTGCACGGCGGTCACTTCTTCGTCAAGGACACCCCCGCCGACCTCGCGCGCCTCATCGCCGCCGACCTGGCCGGGCGGGCCGCCGCGCCGGAGCCCGACGAGGTCCGCCTGCTCCTGCGCCAGCCGCCCGCCCCGGCCCCGCCCGCAAGGACGCCGGACCCCTCACGAGCCGCCGCGCCGCCCGCCGGGACGCTGCGCCGTCACCCCGGCCAGGATGCCGCGCCGCCCGCCGGGACGCTGCGCCGTTACCCCGACGAGGTCGTTCGGCTCCCCCCGGACCCGGACGGATGGGCGAGCGTGTGCCACGCCGGCGACCTGTGGCTGGCCGCCACCGCCCGCGACCCGCGCGTCGGCGTCGCCATCGCCCTGGCCGCCCCCTCGAAACCCCCGCGCGCCGCCGAGCTGAGCCCCGCCGAGCTGAGCCCCGCCGAACGCGAGCAGATCGAGGACGCGGCCGAAGAGGACCGGCACTGGCTGGAGCTGCGCACCGTCATGTCGAAACGCGCCCTCGCCGCCGCCGGCGCCCGGGACGTCGCGCGAGCGGCCTTCCCCGACCTGGCCGACCCCGGCCCCTGGCGCGCCCGGGACGACCGGCCCGGCCCGCACACCCCGTCCCGCTGGCAGGTCCTGCACCTGCCCCTGCCCACCACGCGCGGCGAGGCGCTGGCCGCGGTCGCGGTGCCGTACGACACGGTACGGCTGAGCCTCGACGTCCACACCGGTGACCTCCCTGCCGGCGCGCACCCCGGTGACGCGCACACCTCCGGCATGCCCGCCGACCCCACGGAGGGACCGCGGTGACCGTGGCGACCACCGGGCCGCTCCTGCACGACCTGATCACCGCCCAGGCACGCCGCACCCCGGCCGCCCCGGCGATCCGGCAGTGGGAGCACACCCTCACCTACCTGGAGCTGACCACCGCCGCGAACGCGCTCGCCCACCGGCTGCGCGAGGCCGGAGCCGGCCCCGAGACGCGTGTCGGCGTGTGCGGCCGCCGCACCCCCGACCTGCTCGTCGCCGTGCTCGGCGTCCTGCTGTCCGGTGCCGCGTACGTCCCCCTCGACCCCTCCCACCCGCGCGGCCGGCTGGCCACCGTCATCGACGACGCCCGCATCACCACCGTCGTCGCCGACGGCACCGGCGAGAGCCTGCTGGCCGGGCTGCCCGTACGGCTGCTGCCCCCGCGCCACGGCCGGCGGGACGACCCGCCGCCGCCGCTGACCCGGCCGGCCAACGCCGCCTACACCCTCTACACCTCCGGCTCGACCGGCCGCCCCAAGGGCGTCACGGTCAGCCACGCCGCCGTCGTCGCCTTCGTCACCATGGCGGGCGAGGTGTTCGGCCTGGACGCCGGCTGCCGGTCGATCGGCTTCGCCGCGC
This sequence comes from Nonomuraea indica, assembly GCF_002850745.1. Lineage (GTDB taxonomy): Bacteria > Actinomycetota > Actinomycetes > Streptosporangiales > Streptosporangiaceae > Nonomuraea > Nonomuraea indica. Next base: position 317,398 of record NZ_KZ559470.1, on the reverse strand, counting down.
TCGGCTTCGACGTGTCCGTGCTCGACGTGTTCGCCCCGCTGGCCCGCGGCGGCTCGGTCGCGTTCATCGGCGACGACGACCGGGTCGACCCGGCCCGCCTGCAGAAGTTCCTCGAACACCACCACGTCACCTGGGGCACCATCCCACCCGCGCTGCTGCCGCTGCTCGACCCCGCCGGCCTGCCCACCCTCCGCGACCTGCTCACCGCGGGCGAGCCGGCCGGCCCCGAACAGGTCGCCCGCTGGACCCGCCCCGGGCCGCGCCGCTTCCACAACTGGTACGGCCCCACCGAGACGACGGTGTGCGTCGTCGGCACCGAACTCGACGGCGCCTGGGACCGGCCGCTGCCCATCGGCCACGCCCTGCCCGGCTGCGTCGCCCGCATCCTCGACGAGGACCTGCGGCCCTGCCCGCCCGGCACGCCCGGCGAGCTGTGCATCGGCGGCCCCCAGCTGGCCCGCGGCTACCTCGGCCGGCCCGGCCTGACCGCCGAACGCTTCGTCCCCGACCCCTGCGGCGAGCCCGGCGCGCGCCTGTACCGCACCGGCGACCGGGTCGCGCTCGACGCCGACGGACGCATCGCCTTCCTCGGACGGCTCGACCGGCAGGTCAAGATCCAGGGGCAGCGGGTCGAGATCGGCGAGGTCGAGGCGGTGCTGCGCACCCACCCCGCGATCCGCCAGGCCGTCGCCGACGTCACCACCGGCCCGGCCGGGCTGAAGGAGCTGACCGCCTTCCTGACGCCGCAGGACGCGCCCGGCCTGGACGGCGTCCGCGACCACTGCCGCGACCACCTGCCCCCGTACATGATCCCCACCCGCGTCGTGCGGCTGCCCGTGCTGCCCATGACCGTCGCCGGCAAGGTGGACCTGGCCGCGCTGCGCGGGCTCACCGGCCGCCCCACCCCGGCGGACGGTGGCGCGCCGGCGGGCGGACCGCCGCGCACCCCCGCCGAGCGGGCCGTCGCCACCGCGTGGGCGCGCGCCTTCGCCACCGCCGAACCCGGCCGCGACGACGACTTCTTCGCCGCCGGCGGCCACTCCCTGCTCGCCATGCGGCTCACCGCCCTGCTCGGCGCCGCGCTGCGCCGCCGCGTCGCGGTCGAGGACGTGCTCGCCGGCCGGACCGTCGCCGGCATCGCCCGCCGGGCCGAGCAGTGCCCGGCCGTCCACGACGAGCCGCCCGCCGTCGCCCCCGCCGCGCTGTCGCCCACCCAGCGGCGCATGTGGTTCGTCGAACGGCTGGCCCCCGGCTCGCCCGCCCACAACATCGCGATGGCGCAGCGCCTCGCCGGTCCGCTCGACCTGCCCGCGCTGCGCGCGGCCCTGGCCGCCGTCGCCGAACGCCACGAGGCGCTGCGCTGGCGCGTCCCCGACGCCGGCGGCGTGCCCGCCGTCGCCGTCGCCCCGCCGGGCGACGTCCCCCTGCCCGTCGAGGACGTCACCCCGGAGGCGCTCGCCGACCGGCTCCAGCAGGAGGCCCGCCGCCCGTTCGACCTCGCGGGCGGGCCGCTGTGGCGGGCCCGCCTGCTGCGCCTGGACGACGACCTGCACGTCCTGGCCGTCACCGTCCACCACATCGTCTTCGACGGCTGGTCACAGAGCGTCCTCTACCGCGACATCAGCGCGGCCTACCGCCGCGAGCGGCTGGAGGCGCTGCCCGCCTCGGCGGGCGGGTACACCGCCTGGCTGGCCGGCCGCGAGACCTCCGCCGACCTCGACTGGTGGGCGGCCGCTCTCGACGGCGTCCCGACGGTGCTGGACCTGCCGCGCGACCACCCACGCCCACCGGTGCAGACGTTCGACGGCGCCGGCGTCACCGCCGAGGCCGGCGCCGCGCTGAGCGACGCCGTCAGACGCCTGGCCGCCCGCGTGGGCGGCACGCCGTACACGGTGATGCTCGCCGCGTTCGCGCAGGTCCTGGCCCGGCTGACCGGACGGCGCGACCTCGTCGTCGGCACGCCCGTCGCCGACCGCCGCCACCCGGCCCTCGAACCGCTGGCCGGCTGCCTGGTCCACGTCCTGCCCGTACGGCTGCGCGTCGACGACGACGCCGGCTTCGACGCGCACGTCACCCGCTGCCAGGACACCCTGGCCGGCGCGCTGGCCCACCTCGACGTGCGGCTCGAACGGCTCGTGGACCGGCTGGTGCCCGGCCGTGACCTGTCGCGCAACCCGCTCGTGCAGGTCCTGTTCAACATGTACGACTTCGCCGAGCCGCGCCTGGACCTGCCGGGCGTGCGGTCCGAGCCGCTGCCGCCCGGCCTGCCCGGATCGCTGTTCGACCTCACCATGTACGTCGCCGAACGGGACGGCCGCTACCTGCTGCAGGCCGTCTACAACCCGCGCCTGTACCGCCACGACCGCGTCGAGGCGCTGCTGTCCGGCTACCTGCACCTGCTGTCAGAGCTGGTCACCACCCCGGAGCGGCCGGTGGGCCGGGCCCGCCTGCGCCCCCTCGACGGGCACGCGGGAGCGGGGGACCGGCCGGCCCCGCCGGCCGCCGCGCTGCCCGACGGCGGCGCCGCTCTGCCCCCGTGGGACGGGCCGGGCCTCGTCGAGAGCTTCCTGCGGCAGGCGAACGCCCACCCCGACCGGCCGGCCGTCACGGGCGAGGGCGGGGACCTCACCTACGCCGAGCTGGCCGCCCTGGCGAGGGCGGCCGGCGCCGCGGTCACCACCGCCCTGCGGCCCGGGGGAGCGGGGGAGCCGCATACGGGCGCGCAGGACGAGCCGGACAAGGTCACGGGCGCGCAGGACGAGCAGGACACGGTGGCGGGCGCGCAGGATGAGCGGCACAAGGTCGCGCGCGTGCAGGACGGGCCGGACACGGTGGCGGGCGTGCAGGACGGACCGGACAAGGTCACGGGCGCGCAGGACGAGCAGGACACGGTGGCGGTGCTCGCGGCGCGGCAGAGCGACCTGCCCGCGCTGCTGCTCGGCGTGCTGGCCGCCGGCGCCCGATGGGCCGTGCTCGACGCCGCGCTGCCCCCCGCCCGCCTGGCCGCCCAGGCCCGCGCCGCCCGTGCCCGCGCCCTGATCACCTGCCACGGCCTCACCCCGCCCGCCGAGCTGGCCTGGCTCCCGCGCATCCCCCTCGCCACGGACGGCCCCGCGGCGGTGGACGGGGCGGGCGCGGGCGCCGCACCCCCGGACACCGAAGGCGCGTTCCCCGCCGTGCCGCCCGGCCGGCGCGGCTACCTGGCCTTCACCTCCGGCACCACCGGCGACCCCAAACCCGTCGTCACCGCCGAAGGCCCCCTCGCGCGCTTCCTCCACTGGTACCCGCGCACCCACGACCTCACCGGCGACGACCGGTTCGCCCTGCTGGCCGGGCTGGCCCACGACCCGCTGCTGCGCGACGCCTTCACCCCCCTCACCCTCGGCGCCCGGCTGTTCGTGCCCGCCCAGGACACCGTCCGCGACCCCGCCCGGCTGGCCGGCTGGCTCCGGCGGCACCGCATCACCGCCGCCCACCTCACCCCCCAGCTCGCCACCCTCCTCACCGCCGCCGGCCAACCGCTGCCCGACCTGCGGCTCGTCCTGTTCGGCGGCGACCGGCTCACCCACGCCGACGCCGCCCGCTTCCGGCACATCGCTCCCACGGCCCGCCTGCTCAACACCTACGGCACCACCGAGACCCCCCAGGTGCAGGCCGTCCACGACATCGCCGAGCCCGTACCCGGCAGCGGCGACCCCCTGCCGGCCGGACACGGAGTCGACGGCGCCGAACTGCTCATCGTCACCCCCGGCGGCCAGCCGGCCGCCGTCGGCGAACTCGGCGAGGTCGTCATCCGCAGCCGCCGCCTGGCCCGCGGCTACCTCGACCCCCACCTCACCCGCGACCGCTTCACCACCGAACCCGACGGCACCGGCCGGTACCGCACCGGAGACCTGGGCCGCTACGACCCCGCCGGCCGTGCCGTCCTCGCCGGCCGTGCCGACGACCAGGTGAAGATCCGCGGCCACCGCGTCGAGCTCGGTGAGATCGAACACGCGCTGCTCGCCCACCCCGGCGTGCGGGCCGCCGCCGTCACCGCCACCCCCGCCGCCGGTCAGCCCGGCGGGCCCGTCCTGCGGGCCTACGCCGTCCCGGCCGGCCCCGCCGTACAGGCCGGGGAGCTGCACCGCCATCTGCGCGCCACCCTGCCCGACCACGCCCTGCCCGCCGACGTCGTCCTGCTGCCCGCCCTGCCGCTGACCCCCAACGGCAAGCTCGACCGCGCCGCCCTGCCCGTCCCGCCACCACGGGCCGCCGCCGGCGGCGACCACGAACCCGCCACCGGCACCGAACGGCTCCTCGCCGGCATCTGGCGGGAGATCCTCGGCCTGCCGAGGATCTCCGCCGCCGCCAACTTCTTCGACAGCGGCGGCCACTCCCTGGCCACCGCACAGGTCCAGGCGCGGCTGGCCGCCGCGCTCGGCCGCGACGTGCCGATCGTCGACCTGTTCCGCTTCCCGACCATCCGCGCGCTGGCCGCACACCTCGACGGCGAACGCCGGCCGGCCGGAACGCAGCGTGCCGCCCGCCGGATCGCGGCGCGCCGGGCACGTCCCACCACGCACCGGCCTCACCCAGGCCAGACGGGAGAGTAAGGAATGACCGCTGCCACGCCCCACGAGGACCACCACGAGCACGACGCCACCGCCGCCGACGGGGTCGAGCCGATCGCGGTCGTCGGGCTGGCCTGCCGTCTGCCCGGCGCCCCCGACGTGCCCACCTACTGGCGCAACCTCGTCGACGGCGTCGAGTCCGTCACCTTCTACACCCGCGAGCAGCAGGAGGAGCTCGGCGTCCCCGACTACCTCCTCGACGACCCCACCTTCGTCCCGGCCGCCTCCATCGCCGCCGACTACGGCTCCCTGGACGCCGCCTTCTTCGGCATGTCACCCCGCGAGGCCGAACTGCGCGACCCCCAGCAGCGCATGTTCCTGGAACTGGCCAACAGCGCCCTCGAGGACGCCGGCTACGACCCCGCCCGCTACGGCGGCGAGATCGGCGTGTACGGCACCATCGGCTCCGACGAGTACCAGTGGATGTACATCCGCCCCAACAAGAAGGTGTTCGCCTCCGTCGGCAACCTGGCCGTCTACACCGGCAACCACCCCGACTACCTGGCCACCCTCGTCTCCTACAAACTCGACCTGCGCGGCCCGAGCCTCACCACCCACACCGCCTGCTCCTCCTCCCTGGTGGCGCTGCACCTGGCCGTCGAGGCGCTGCGCGCCGGCGAGTGCGACATGGCGCTCACCGGCGGCGCCTCCCTGGAGATGCCCGCCGAGTGGGGCTACCAGTACCACCAGGACGGCATCTACGCCCCCGACGGGCACTGCCGCGCCTTCGACGCCGCCGCCCAGGGCACCATCTGGGGCGGAGGCGGCGGCATCGCCGTGCTCAAGCGGCTGTCCGACGCCGTCGCCGACGGCGACCACATCCGGGCCGTCGTCATCGGCAACGCCATCAACAACGACGGCGCCACCAAGGTCGGCTTCTCCGCGCCCAGCGCCGAAGGCCAGGCCACCGCCGTCGCCCAGGCGCTCGGCGTCGCCCAGATCGACCCGCGCACCGTCACCTACGTCGAGGCCCACGGCACCGGCACGTCCCTCGGCGACCCCATCGAGGTGGCCGCCCTGTCCAGCGTGTTCGGCGCCGGCACCGACCAGGCCGGCTGGTGCGGCATCGGCTCGGTCAAGACCAACATCGGCCACCTGGGCCCGGCCGCCGGCATCGCCGGCTTCATCAAGACCGTCCTGGCGATCGAACACGGCCTGCTGCCGCCCAGCCTCAACTACTCCACCCCCAACCCGCGCATCGACTTCGGCACCAACCCCTTCCAGGTGGTCTCCACCCTCACCAAGTGGGAGACCGACGGCTTCCCCCGCCGTGCCGGCGTCAGCAGCTTCGGCATCGGCGGCACCAACGCCCACGTCATCGTCGAGCAGGCGCCGCCCCCGCCGCTGCCGTCCGCCGAGCCGCGCCCCGCCCACCTGCTGCAGCTGTCGGCCCGCACCCCCGCCGCGCTGGAGGCCGCCGCCCGCCGCCTGGCCGACCACCTCACGGACCGCGAGATCGACCTGGCGGACGTCGCCCACACCCTGCGCACCGGCCGCCGCGTCTTCCCCCACCGCGCGGCCGTCGTCGCGACCGACCCCGCCGACGCCGTCGCCGCCCTCGCCGACACCCGGCGCCTCATCAAGGGCAAGGCCGGCACCCCCCGCGTCGCCTGGCTGTTCTCCGGCCAGGGAGCCCAGTACGCCGGCATGGGAGCGGGCCTGTACCGCGCCGAACCGGTCTTCGCCGCCGCCGTGGACGAGTGCGCCGACCTCCTGCGCGACGAGCTCGCCGGGCTGGACCTGCGGACCCTGCTGTTCCCCGGCCCCGACGCCCGTCAGGACGCCGACGAGCGGCTGCGCCAGACCGCGCTCACCCAGCCCGCGCTGTTCACCGTCGAATGGGCGCTCGCCAGGCTGTGGCGCTCCTGGGGCGTCGAACCCGCCGCCATGATCGGTCACAGCGTCGGCGAGTACGTCGCCGCCACCGTCGCCGGCGTGTTCGACCTGCCCGACGCGCTGCGCCTGGTCGCCGCCCGCGGCCGCCTCATGCAGTCGGTGCCGCCCGGCTCCATGCTGGCCGTCCGGCAGGACGCCGACGAGGTGCGCGACCGGCTGCCCGACGGGCTGTCGATCGCCACCATCAACGGCCCGGGCACCTGCGTCGTCGCCGGACCCACCCCCCTGGTGGACGAGTTCGCCGCCCGCCTCACCGGCGAGGGCGTCCAGCACACCAAACTGCGCACCTCGCACGCCTTCCACTCGGCGATGATGGACCCCGTCCTCGCCGACTTCCACGACACCGTCGCCCGGGCCGCGCGCCACGCCCCCGCCCTGCCGTTCCTGTCGAACGTCACCGGCACCTGGATCACCGCCGAACAGGCCACCGACCCCGCCTACTGGACCCGCCACCTGCGCGAAGCCGTCCGCTTCGGCGACTGCGTGGCCACCCTCGCCGCCGAGGGCGAGTGGCGGCTCGTCGAATGCGGCCCCGGCCGCCAGCTCACCGGCCTGGCCCGCACCCAGCTGCCCCGCACCGGCCCCGCCCCGCTGCCCAGCCTGCCCGGCCCCGCCGAGGGCAGGACGGACCTGGAGGTGCTGTACGCCGCGGCGGGCACCCTGTGGACCGCGGGCGTACCGCTCGACACCGGGGCACCCGCCGGACCGGCCCGCCGCGTGCCGCTGCCGCACTACCCCTACGAGCGGGCCCGCCACTGGGTGGACACGCCCCTCGACCCCGAGCTGGTCTACCCGCGCGCCCCGCGCACCGGCGCGCTGCCGGTGGAGGAGTGGTTCTCCGTCCCGGCATGGCGGCAGGAACCCAGGCCCGTCACCGGGGCCGCCGCCGCGGACCTCGCGGCGCGGCTGTCGGGCGCCCGCTGCCTGGCGTTCGCCGGCCCGGCCGCCGAACCGCTGCTGGACGCCCTCCGCGCGGCCGGCGCCGACGTGGTCCGCGTCGTCCCCGGCGACCGCTACGAGGCGGGCGACCCCGCCCGCGGCGTCACCCTCCGGCCGGGCGAGCGCGACGACTACGACCGGCTCGTCGCCGACACCGGCGTCCCCGACCGCGTCATCCACGCCTGGGCCCTCGACGGCGCCCCCGCCGCCGGCATACCGCAGACCGAGGCCGCGCAGGACCTCGGCTTCTTCTCCCTCCTCGCCCTCGTCCAGGCTCTCGCCCAGGCCGAGCCGGGCGGCGTCCACCTCGACGTCCTGACCGCGGGCACCCAGCAGGTCACCGGCGCCGACCTGCACCGCCCCGAACACGCCACCGTCGCTGGCATCGCCAAGGTCGTCCCCCTGGAGGCCCGCTGGCTGACCGCCCGCCACATCGACCTCGACCCCGGCGAGGCGCTCGGCCACCTCGACGCCGTGCTGGCCGAACTGGCCGCGGACCCCGCCGACCCGCCGTACGGCGAACCCCCCTCGCCGGTCGCGCTGCGCGGCCACACCCGCTGGCTGCGCGGCTACCAGCCCCTCCCGCTCCCCGCCGGCGACGACGACCCCGGGCGGGCGCCCGCGCGGCTCCGTGCCGAAGGCGTCTACCTCATCACCGGAGGCCTCGGCGGCATCGGCCTCACCCTGGCCGAAGACCTCGCCCACCGGCTGCGCGCCCGCCTCGTCCTGATCGGCCGCTCCGGACTGCCTCCTCGCGCCGAATGGGACGCCCTCGACGGCGCCGCCGACCGGCAGGGCCGCGCCGTCTCCGCCATCCGCCGCATGGAGTCGGCCGGCGCCGACGTGCTCGTCGTCGCCGCCGACGTCACCGATCCGGCCGCCCTGCGCCGCGTCCGCGAGCAGGCACTCGACCGGTTCGGCCGCGTCGACGGCATCGTGCACGCCGCGGGACTGCCCGGCGGCGGCATGGCCGAGGTCAAGGAGCGTCACGCCGCCGAGCAGGTCATGGCCCCCAAGATCGCCGGCACGCTGGCGCTCCGCGAGACGTTCGGCGACCTGCCGCTCGACTTCGTCCTGCTCTGCTCCTCCGTCACCGCCGTCGCCGGCGGCTTCGGGCAGGTCGACTACTGCGCCGCCAACAACTACCTCGACGCCCACGCCGTCACCTGGCCCGGCACCGTCCTGTCCGTCAACTGGGGAGCCTGGCTCGAGGTCGGCATGGCCGCCGAGATCGCCGCCCCCGCCGCCTTCCGCGCCCTGCAACGCGGCGACCGCATCGTGCAGGTCGACCATCCCGTCCTCGGCCACCGGCACGAGACGACCGGCCGCCACCCCTGGTACACCGGGACCCTCGCCCCCGCCACGCACTGGCTGCTGGACGAGCACCGCGTCGCCGGCGTCCCCGTCATGCCCGGCACCGGCTACCTGGAGACCGCCCGCGCCGCGTTCGAGGCGGCCGTGCCCAGCCCCGGACCCGGGCACGTGGTCGAACTGCGCGACGTCGCCTTCGTCGCCCCCCTCCCGGTGGCCGACGACGCCACCGCCGAACTCCGGGTGCTGCTCACCCCCGCGGGCGACGGCATGGACTTCGAGATCGTCAGCGTCGCCGCCGGCCACACCACCCAGCACGCCAGGGGAGCCGCCGCCTGGGCGCCCGCCGACCGGCACGCGGACACCCTGGCCGACATCCGCGCCCGCTGCACCTACACCGCCGACGGCACGGGCGACGGAGCGAGCCCGTTCGCCTCGGCCTCCGGGCTCGTCACCTTCGGCCCGCGCTGGAGCAGCCTGCGCGCCGTCCACCACGGCGCCGGCGAACAGCTCGCCCGCCTGGAAGCCGGCCCCGACGTCAGCGCCGACCTCGACCGGCTGCCGCTGCACCCCGCGCTGCTCGACGAGGCCACCGCCTACATCGCCGTCACCGGCGAGCACAGCTACCTGCCGCTCGGCTACGGCCGCGTCACCCTGCACGCCCCCCTGCCGGCCCGGCTGTGGAGCCACGCCCGCCTGCGCGACACCGGAGGCGACGAGGTCCTCGCCGCCGACCTGACCCTCTACGACGACGCCGGCCACCCCGTCGTCGCCATCTCCGACTTCGTGCTGCGCCGCATCGACAAGCAGGCGGTCACCCAGACCGTCGGCGAGGGCGCCCGCCACACCGCCGCCGAACCGGCCGTCGACGAGGAGTCCGCCGCCGCGGGCAACGCCCTCGACATCGACGGCGCCCGGCGCGGCATCTCCCCGGCCGACGGCGCCGACGCCTTCCGCCGGCTGCTGGCCGCCCACCTCGGCCCGCAGGTCGTCGTCAACGCCACCCGCCTGGACGAGTTCGTCGCCGGCGTACGCGACCTCACCCACGACACCGTCGCCGGCGACCTCGACGCCGCCGCCGCGACCGGAGACGGCGGCCCCGACGCCGGCGACGACCACGTCGCCCCCCGCAACGACCTGGAGGCCGCGCTCGCCCGGCTGTGGGGCGAGGTCCTCGGCGCCCGCCAGGTCAGCGTCGAACAGGACTTCTTCGAGCTGGGCGGCAACTCGCTGGTCGCCGTGCAGCTCATCGCCCTGATCCGCAAGAAGATCGGCGTCCGGCTGCCCATGCGCAGCCTGTTCCAGGTGCCGACCGTCGCGGGCATGGCCGCCCTCGTCGAAGAACTCCGCTCCGGCGCCACCGGCACCACCCCGGCCGGCACGACCGGCCCCACCATCACCCGGCTCCCTCGCACCGAAAGGGCCTGAACATGCGCGACGGCCACTACAAGGTCGTGGTCAACGACGAAGAGCAGTACTCCATCTGGTTCGCCGAACGGCCCCTGCCGCAGGGATGGCACGACACCGGCGTCCACGGACCCAAGCAAACCTGCCTCGACCACATCGAACAGGTCTGGACCGACATGCGCCCGCGCAGCCTGCGCGAGGCCATGGGGGAGTAGGAGGGCAACCCCGGGTGACCGGCACATACGTCTTCCCCGCGTCGTACGCACAGCAACGCCTGTGGTTCCTCACCCAGCTCGACCCCGACGCGCCCGCCCACCACGTCAACGCCGTGATCGAGCTGCCCGACACTGATCACGACCGCTGCGCGCACGCCCTGCGGGAGATCGTCCGCCGCCACGAGACCCTGCGCACCGCCCTGACCACCGAGGACGGCGCGCTCGTGCAGGTCGTCCACGCGGACCTGCCGGTCACCCTCCAGCACACCGACCTCGCCCACCTGCCACCCGACCAGGCCGAGCAGCGGTTCCACGCCATCGCCCGCGCCGACGCGCGCACCCCGTTCCGACTCGACCGGGCCCCGCTCTGGCGCGCCCGCCTGGTCCGCCTGCCCGGCACGCCGGACCCGGGGCGGCCGGCGCACCGGCTCGTCCTCGTCGTCCACCACGCTGTCTTCGACGCCCGCTCCGCCACGAACTTCGTCACCGAGCTGCACGAGCTCCACGACGCCCACGCGCGCGGGCGCCCGCCCAGCCTGCCCGACCTGCCCGTCCAGTACGCCGACTACGCCGACTGGCAGCGCCGCCACCTCGACGGCGGCGTGCTGACCGAGCAGCTCGCCTACTGGCGGGCCCGCCTGGCCGGGCTGCCGGCCGACACCGGCCTGCCCACCGACCGCCCCCGGCCGCCCGTGCGCGGCCACGACGGGGCCGAGCACCACCTCCACCTGCCCGCCGACCTCGTCGACGCCCTCGAGTCGCTCGCCCGCCGCGAGGGTGCCACCCTGTTCATGGTGCTGCTGGCGGCGCTCAAAGCCCTCATCGCCCGACATGCCCGCACCCACGACATCGCCGTCGGCACCCCCGTCGCGGGCCGCGACCTGCCCGAGGTGCAGCCGCTCATCGGCATGTTCATCAACACGCTCGTGCTGCGCACCGACCTGTCCGGCGACCCCGCCTTCACCGACCTGCTGGCCCGGGTCCGCGCCACCGTCCTGGACGCTCTCGACCACGCCGACGTCCCCTTCGACCGGCTCGTCGAAGCCCTCCAGCCCCGGCGCGACCCCAGCCGCACGCCCCTGCACCAGGTCGGCTTCAACCTGCTGCCGATGCGCGAGCGCGGCCAGTTCGCCAACGGCACCGCCCAGCTCGACCTCACCTTCGACGTCATCAGGACCGCCGACGGGGCCGGCGTCTGGATCGAGTACGCCACCGACCTGTACGACCCCGCCACCGTCGAACGTCTCGCCACCGCCTACCGGCTCATCCTCACCGCCGTCGCCGCGGACCCCGCCCTGCCCCTGTCGCGGCTGCCGCTGCTCACCCCCGAGCAGCGCCGTCAGCTGCTGACCACCGGGAACGACACCGCCGCCCCCTACCCGGACCGCTGCCTGCACGACCTGGTCGCCGGCCAGGCCGCCGCGACCCCCGACGCCGTGGCCGTCCGCACCGTGGACGGCGCCCACCTCACCTACGCCGAGCTCGACGCCCGCGCCGACGCCCTGGCCCGCCGCCTGCGACGGCTCGGCGTGCGTCCCGAGTCCCGCGTCGCGCTGTGCCTGCCCCGCACCCCCGACCTCGTCGTCGCCCTGCTCGCCGTGCTCAAGGCGGGCGGCTGCTACGTGCCGCTGGACCCCGACGCCGTGGCCGTCCGCACCGTGGACGGCGCCCACCTCACCTACGCCGAGCTCGACGCCCGCGCCGACGCCCTGGCCCGCCGCCTGCGACGGCTCGGCGTGCGTCCCGAGTCCCGCGTCGCGCTGTGCCTGCCCCGCACCCCCGACCTCGTCGTCGCCCTGCTCGCCGTGCTCAAGGCGGGCGGCTGCTACGTGCCGCTGGACGCCGCCTCCCCGCCCGACCGGCTCGCCCACCTGCTCGCCGACTCCGGCGCCCGCCTGCTCGTCACCTGCTCCCAGCTGCTGGACCGGCTGCCCGCCGCCCGCCCGCCCGCGCTCCTGCTCGACGATCCGCCCCAGGATCCGGACCCGTACCGGGATCAGGACGGCGGGTCTCCGCCGCGGGTCACACCCGGGCACCTCGCCTACCTCATCTACACCTCCGGCTCCACCGGCCGCCCCAAAGGGGTCGAGGTGCCGCATCGCGGCGTCGTCAACCTCGTCACCGACGTCATCCGCCGCCTCGGCCCCGCCAGCGCCCTGCTGGCGACGTCCCTGTCGTTCGACATCGCCGCCCTGGAGATCTTCACCCCGCTGCTGTCCGGCGGCACCCTCCTGCTCGCCCCGGACGACGCCTCCCGCGTCCCCAAGGAGCTGCGCCGCGCCGCCGAGCACGCCGACCTGGTCCAGCTCACCCCGTCCGTCGCCGGCCTCGTCCACGCCGACCTGCCCCGCGGCGTCCCGCACCTGATCCTCGGCGGCGAACCCCTGCCCACCGACCTGGCCGCCCGGCTGCACGAGGTCACCCCGGACCTGTGGAACTTCTACGGGCCCACCGAGACCACCATCTGGTCCACCGCCTGGCGGGTCCCGCCGGCCCCGCCCACCATGCTGATCGGCACCCCGCTGGCCAACACCACCGCCCACGTCGTCGACGACCACCTGGAGCCCGTCCCCGTGGGCGTACCGGGGGAGCTGCTGCTCGGCGGTGACGGCGTCACCCGCGGCTACCACGGCCGCCCCGCCCTGACGGCGGAGAAGTTCGTCCCCGACCCGTTCGGTCCGCCCGGCGGGCGGCTCTACCGCACCGGCGACCTCGCCCGCCGTCACCCCGACGGCACCATCGAGTGCCTGGGCCGGGTCGACCACCAGGTCAAGATCCGCGGCGTGCGCATCGAACCCGACGAGATCGCCGCCGTCCTGGCCGAGCACCCCGCCGTCCGCCACGCCGCCGTGACCGTACGCGACGACGCGCCCGGTGGACGCGGCCTCGTCGCCTACCTCACCACCCACGACGGCCGGGCGGGCGACGCGGGGCAGTGGCGCGCCCACCTGCGCGCCCGCCTCCCCGAGGCGATGATCCCCGCCGCGTTCGTCCACCTCGACGTCCTGCCGGTGCTGCCCAGCGGCAAGCTCGACCGTGCCGCGCTCCCGCCACCGGCCCCCGACGCGGGCCCCGGTCACGTCGCGCCGCGCACCCCGCTGGAGGAGTCCCTGGCCGCCATCTGGGCCGAGCTGCTCGGCCGTCCCCGCGTCGGGGCCACCGACGACTTCTTCGCCCTCGGCGGACACTCCCTGCTCGCCGTCCGCCTCATCGGCCGCATCAACGACGCGTTCGACGTGGACCTCCCCCTGCGCCTCGTCTTCGACGCCGCCACCGTCGAGGAGCAGGCGGTGGCCGTGCTGCACCGCCAACTGACCGACGCGGACCTGCTGGAACTGCTAGAGGAGGACCGGTGACCGACGTGGACCGCGCGCGTGAACGCCTGGCCCGGCTCACCCCCGAACAGCGCGCCGCCCTCGGGGCCCGCCTCGCGGCGGGCCGGCGGGCCGGCCCCGGCGCCCAGGCCGTCCCCGCCGACACGGCGCGGCACCCCGCCAACCGCGGCCCGGACAACGGTGCCGCGCGGGGTCCGGAGGGCGGCCCGGACAACGGCGCCGCGCGGGGGCCGGAGGGCGGCCCGGTCATCCCGCGCCGCGCCGACCCGGCCGCGCCGGCGCCCCTGTCAGCCGCCCAGCGCCGCCTGTGGATCGTCGACCGGCTCGACCCCGGCAACCCCGCCTACACCTTGTCCTGGGCGTACCGCGTAGACGGGCCCCTCGACGCCGCCGCGCTGGCCGCCGCGTTCGACGCCCTCGTCGACCGCCACCCCGTCCTCGGCCACGTCATCACCGTCGAGGACGGCGAACCCCGCCAGCATCCCGGGCCCGTCCGGCCCACCCTGCGCCTGGACACCCTGGCCGACACCCTGACCGACGCCGAGGCCGACGCCCTGGCCGACGCCGCCGCCCGCGACGAGGCCCGCCACCGCTTCGACCTGGCCTCCGGGCCCCTCACCCGGGCCCGCCTCATCCGCCTCGCGGCCGACCGGCACCTGCTCCTGCTCACCGTCCACCACATCCTCGCCGACCGCTGGTCCATCACCATCCTGCTCGGCGAGCTGCTCGACCTGTACGCGGGCGCGCACCCGCCCCAGCCGCCGGTCGACTACGCCGACTACGCCGCGTGGAGCCTCCATCAGCCCCATGGGGACGACCTCGCGCACTGGCGCGACACGCTGGCCGGCCTGCCCGACGCCCTCGACCTGCCCGCCGACCGGCCCCGCCCCGCCGTCGCCACCCACCGGGGCGACCGGCTCCTGTTCGACCTGGACGCCCCGCTCGCCGCCCGGCTGCGCGACCTCGCCCGCGCCGAACGCGCCACCCCGTTCATGGCCCTGGCCGCCGCCCTGCAGGCCCTGCTCGCCCGCTACACCGGCCAGACCGACATCCCGATCGGCACCCCCGTCTCCGCGCGCCCCCACGCCGGACTCGACCGGACCGTCGGCCTGTTCCTCAACACCGTCGTCCTGCGCGGCGACCTGTCCGGCGACCCCACGTTCGCCGAGCTGCTGCGGCGCACCCGCGGACGCGCCCTCGACGCCTTCGAGCACGCCCGCCTGCCGTTCGAGACGCTGGTCGACGAGCTGGCCACCGGGCGGGACCTGTCGCGCAACCCGCTGTTCCAGGTCATGCTCGCGTACCAGAACACCCCGCCGCTGCCCACCGGGGCGCCAGGACTGACCCTGCGCCGCCTCGACGTGCACCCCGGCACCGCCATGTTCGACCTGGACCTCATCGTCGAGGAACGGCCCGACGGGTCGCTGCTGTGCGTCCTCGACTACGCGACCGACCTGTTCGACCGCGACCGCGCCGAACGCCTGGCCGGCCACCTGCGCACGCTCCTGGCTGCGGCCGTCGCCGCCCCCGCCCTGCGCCTGTCGGACCTGCCGCTGATGGACCCCCGCGAACGGGACGCCACCCTCCGCCTCAGCGGCCCGCCGCCGACCGCCCACCCCGGCGGCGGCGTCCACGAGCTCGTCGCCGCGCAGGCCGCCCGCACCCCCGACGGCATCGCGGTCGAGCCCACCCGACCCGCCGCCGAGCCCGCGCCCCCCGCGCCCGCCACCGCGCCTGGCGCCGCGCCCGCCACCGCGCCTGCCGTCGGGACCGCGGGCGGGACCGCGGGCGGGACCGCGGGCGGGACGGCGGGCGGGACGGCGGGCGGGACGGCGGGCGGGTCGGCGGGCGGGAGCCGGCTCACCTATGCCGAGCTCGAAGCCCGCGCGCACCGGCTCGCCGCGCGGCTGCGGCGGCTCGGCGTGCGCCGCGAGACCCGCGTGGGCGTCTGCCTGCCCCGCACTCCCGACCTGGTCGTGGCGCTGCTCGCGGTGCTCAAGGCCGGCGGCTGCTACGTGCCGCTGGACCCGGCCCATCCGGCCGACCGGCTGGGCGACATCGCCGCCGACTCCGGCGCCATGCTGGCCGTCACGGTCGGCGCCCTGCAGGACCGCCTGCCCGCCGGCCTGCCCCGCACCCTCCTCGACGCCCCGCCGGACCCGCCGGACGAGGCCGGCCCCGCCGGCTTCGCCCCGCCCCCCACCCACCCGGACCAGGCCGCCTACCTCATCTACACCTCCGGCTCCACCGGCCGCCCCAAAGGGGTCGTCGTGCCCCACCGCGGCCTCGTCAACCTGCTGACCGACCTGCGCGACCGCCCCGGCCTCGCCGCGGGGGACCGCTACCTGTTCCTCACGTCGCTGTCGTTCGACATCGCCATGGCCGAGATCTTCGGCCCCCTCACCACCGGCGGCACCGTCGTGGTCGCCTCCACCGCCGACCTCGCCGCCGTCCACGACCGCGTCCGCGCCGGCGACCTGCACACCGTCCAGGCCACCCCCTCCGTCCTCGAAACGCTCCTGCCCGCGCTCGCCCACCGCGTCCCGCGCGTCGTCAGCACGGGAGAGGCGCTCCCCGCGCCGCTCGCCGCCAAGCTGCTGGCCGTCACGGACGACCTGTGGGACCTGTACGGCCCCACCGAGACCACCATCTGGTCCACCGGGCACCGGGTCACCGGAGACGCCCGCGCGTCCATCGGCACCCCGGTCGCCAACACCACCGCCCACGTGGTCGACCCGGCCACCCTGCACCCCGTCCCCGTCGGCGTGCCCGGCGAACTGCTGCTCGGCGGCGCCGGCGTGACCCGCGGCTACCACGGCCGCCCGGCCCTGACCGCCGAACGGTTCGTCCCCGACCCGTTCGGCGGGTCGGGCGGCCGGCTGTACCGGACGGGGGACCTGGTGCGCCGTCGTGCCGACGGGTCGCTGGAGTACCTCGGCCGCGCCGACGACCAGGTGAAGGTGCGCGGCGTGCGGATCGAACCGGGGGAGGTGGCGGCGGTCCTCGCCGAGCACCCGCGCGTCCACCGCGCGGTCGTCATCGTCCGCGACGACGCCCCCGGCGGCCGCGGCCTGGTGGCGTACGTGGAGCCGACCGGCCCGGACACCGCCTCCGACACCGGCCCGGACACCGGCTCGGGCGGCGAGGAGGCGGCGACGGCGGGGGAGTGGCGCGCCCACCTGCGCGCCCGCCTCCCGGAGGCGATGATCCCGGCCGCGTTCGTCCCCGTCGCCGCCCTCCCGGTGCTGCCCAGCGGCAAGCTCGACCGCGCCGCCCTGCCGCCGCCCCCGCGACCCGCGACCGCCGCACCGCACCGGCTGCCGCCCCGTACGCCCGCCGAGCACGCCCTCCACGGCCTCTGGACCGAACTGCTCCAACGCGACGACATCGGCAGGGAGGACGACTTCTTCGCCCTCGGCGGCCACTCCCTGCTCGCCCTCCGGCTCATCGCCCGGCTCAAGGACGCCTACGGCATCGACGTGCCGCTGCGCCGCTGTTTCGAGACCCCCACCATCGCCGGCCTGGCCCCGCTGATCCCCGCCGCCCCCCAGGCGTCCGCCACCGCCGTCCCGCGCGCCGGCGACGGCCCCGTCACGCCGACCCACGCCCAGACCCGCCTGTGGTTCCTCGACCAGCTCGACCCCGGCAACCCCGCCTACAACATCGCCTGGGCCGAACGCCTCACCGGCCCGCTGGACCCCGCGGCCCTCGCCGCGGCCTTCGACGACCTCGTCGACCGGCACGACGCGCTCCGCCTCGTCATCACCGGCGACGGCGGCGAACCGCGCCTCCGCGAAGGCGCCCACCGGCCCCGCCTCACCGTGCGGGATCTCACCGCGGACCCCGGCGCCGCCGCCTCGGCGGGCCACGAGGAGGCCCGGCACCGCTTCGACCTGGCGCGGGGCCCGCTCGCCCGCGCCCTCCTCGTCACCCGGGCCCCCGGCGAGCACGACCTCTTCCTCACCCTGCACCATGTCATCGCCGACCGGTGGACGTTGTCCATCCTGCTGCGCGACCTCATGGCCCTCTACCAGGCCCGCACCACCGGGAAGCCGCGGCCGTCCGGCCTGCCCGACCTGCCGGCCGGCTACCGGGACTTCGCCGCCTGGCAGCACGCCGCCGCCTCCGGACACGGTCCCGCCCTCGCCTACTGGAAGGACGCCCTCGCCGGCCTGCCCGCCACCCTCGACCTGCCCGCCGACCGCCACCGGACCGGCCTGCCCGACCACCGCGGGCGCCGCCTCACCTTCACCATCGACGCCCCCACCGTCGCGGCCGTGCACGCCTGCGCGCGCCGCCACCACGCCACCCCGTTCATGGTGCTGCTCGCCGCGCTGCAGGCCCTGCTCGCCCGCTACACCGGCCACACCGACATCCCCATCGGCACCCCCGTCTCGGGCCGCACCCACCCCGCCGTGGAGAACCTGGCCGGCCTGTTCCTCAACACCCTCGTCCTGCGCGGCGACCTGGCCGGCGACCCCACCCTCGACGAGCTGCTGCGCCGCACCCGCGAACGCGTCCTCGACGCCCACGACCACGCCGGCCTGCCGTTCGAACTGCTCGTCCAGGAGCTCGCCGAGGAACGCGACCTCACCCGCAACCCCCTCTTCCAGGTCATGTTCGCCTACCAGAACGTGCCGCCGGCGCCTCCGGAGGTCGCCGGCGTCCGCCTGCGCACCCTCGACGTCGACCCCGGCGTCACCCAGGCCGACCTGCACCTGATCATGGAGGAGTCCGGCGACCGGCTCACGGCCGTCCTGCACTACGCCACCGACCTGTTCGACCACGACCGCATGCAGCGCTTCGCCCACCACTACCGGGCGCTTCTCGGCCACGTCCTGGCCCACCCGGGGCAGCCCGTCACGGACGCCCCGCTCCTGACGCCCGCGGAGGAGCGCACCATCGCCTCCGCCAACGCCACCACCCGGCCCCCCGACGGACGGCCCGGCACCCTCCCCGCCCTGCTCGCCGCGCAGGCCCGGCTGACCCCCCACGCCGCCGCCCTCGGCCACGACATCCCCGGCCGGCCCGGCGAGCGCGGCTGGATCACCTACGGGGACCTGGCCGCCAGGACCAACCGCCTCGCCCGCCGCCTGCGCGCCCTCGGCGCCGGCCCCGGCCAGGTGGTCGGGGTCTGCCTCGACCGCGGCCCCGACCTCGTCGTCGCCGTGCACGCCGTCGTCACCGCGGGCGCCGCCTACCTCCCCCTCGAACCCGACCACCCGCGCGACCGGCTCCAGGCCATGACCGGCGACGCCCGAGCCCGCCTCGTCATCGCCACCGGCCGGACCGCCGCCCACCTGCCCGGCGACGTCACGCCTCTGCTGCTCGACCGCGACGCCGACGCGATCGCCGCCGAGGACGCGGGACCGCCGGACGTGGCGGTGCATCCCGACAGCCTGGCGTACGTCATCTTCACCTCGGGGTCGACGGGCCGGCCGAAGGGGGTCGCGGTCTCCCATCGCGCCATCGCCAACCGGCTGCACTGGATGCAGGACACCTTCGGCCTCACCCCCGACGACCGCGTCCTGCACAAGACGCCGTTCTCCTTCGACGTGTCCGTGTGGGAGCTGTTCTGGCCCCTCGTCACCGGAGCGCAGCTCACCGTGGCCCGCCCGCACGGCCACACCGACCCCGCCTACCTGGCCGACCTCCTCGACAGCGAGGCCGTCACCACCGTGCACTTCGTCCCGTCGCTCCTGGACGCCTTCCTCGACGAGCCGGACCTGGCCAAGCGGCTGCCCCGCCTGCGCACCGCCATCTGCTCCGGCGAGGCGCTCACCCCCGACCTCGCCGACCGGTTCGCCGCCGCCCTGCCCCACGTCCGCCTGCACAACCTGTACGGGCCGACCGAAGCCGCCGTCGACGTCACCTGGCACCCCTGCGCCCCCGGCGAGAGCGCCGTCCCGATCGGGCACGCCATCGCCAACACCCGCGTCGAGATCCTGGACCAGCGGATGCACCGGGTGCCCCTGGGGGTGCCGGGGACGCTCTGGATCGGCGGCGTGCAGCTCGCCCGCGGCTACATCGGCCGCCCCGGCCTGACCGCCGAACGGTTCGTCCCCGACCCGTACGGCCCGCCCGGCAGCCGCCTGTACGACACCGGCGACCTCGCCCGCCGCCGGCCGGACGGCGCCGTCGAATACCTCGGCCGCACCGACCACCAGGTCAAGATCCGCGGCATCCGCGTGGAACTCGGCGACGTCGAGGCCGCGCTCGCCGCACTGCCCGGCGTCCGCGCCGCCGCCGTCCACACCACACCCGACAGCGCCGGCCTGCGGCTGACCGGCTACGTCGTCCCCGTCCCCGGCGCGCCCGCCGACCCCGGCCACTGGGCGGGGCTGCTGCGCGACAAGCTCCCCGACCACATGATCCCCACCAGCTGGGTCCACCTCGACGCCCTGCCGGTCACCCGCAGCGGCAAGCTCGACCGCAACGCCCTGCCTCGCCCCGGCACGGCCACGGCCGCGCCGCCCAGCGCGCCCCGCACCCCCGCCGAGCACGCGGTCGCGGACGCCTGGCGCGACGTCCTCGGCCTCACCGACGTCTCCACCCGGGACAACTTCTTCGCCGTCGGCGGCGACAGCATCCGCAGCCTCAAGGTCGTGGCCCGCCTGCGCGACGCCGGCTACGCCGTCCGGCTCGAACAGCTCTTCCTGCACCAGCCCATCGCCGAACTCGCCCAGCGGCTCGCCCCCGCCGAGACCGGCCCCCCACCGCCACCCGCGGCATCCACCCCGTTCGCCCTGCTCAACCCCGACGACCTGGCCCGAATGCTGGAAGGCGGCGCGCGATGACCCTCACCACCCAGACGGCGCACGGTCTGGAGGACGCCTACCCCCTCGCCGCGCTCCAGGCGGGAATGCTCTACCACAGCGCCTACGAGCCCGACGCGCCCACCTACCACGACCTGACCACCATCACGCTGCGCGGCCGCCTCGACCCTGACGCCCTCACCGCCGCACTCGCCGAGGTCACCGCCCGGCATCCCGTCCTGCGCACCTCGTTCGACCTGACCGGCTTCAGCGAGCCCCTCCAGCTCGTCCACCGGGCCGCCGCCATCCCGCTGGAGGTCACCGACCTCACGGCCGACCCCAGCCCCCGCGACCGCATCCGCGCCTGGGCCGAGGAGGAGAAGCGCCGCCCCTTCGACTGGGCGAGCCCGCCCCTGGCCCGCACCCACGTGCACCTGCTGCCCGGCGAGCAGTTCGCCTTCAGCCTCAGCTTCCACCACGCCATCCTGGACGGCTGGAGCGTCGCCGCCCTCATCACCGAGCTGTTCCGCCGCTACCACGCCCACACGCGGCACGACCCGCTGCCCGCCACCCCGCCGCCGGCCGCCTTCCGCGACCTCGTCGCCGCCGAGCGCGCCGCCGTCGCCTCGCCCGACGCGCAGCGCTTCTGGCGGGACCAGGTCGCGGACGCCCCCGACACGCGCATCCCCCGCCCGGCCGAGCCCGACACCCCGGGGCGGGAACGCACCGTCGAGGTCCTGCGCCGGCCCCTCGACCCCGATCTCCTCGAACGGCTGCGGCGGACGGCGCGCGAGCTCGCCGTGCCGCTGCGCACCGTGCTGCTCGCCGCCCACCTGCGCGTCGTCGCCCTCCTGTCGGGCGACACCGAGGTCATGACCGGGCTGGTCACCCACAGCCGCCCCGAGAGCGAGGCCGGCGCGGACGTCCTCGGCCTGTTCCTCAACACCGTCCCCCTGCGGGTCGACACCGCCGTGCCCACCTGGGCCGCGCTCGTCCGCCGGGTCTTCGACGCCGAGGTGGCCCTCCTGCCGCACCGGCAGTACCCGCTGTTCGAGATCCAGCGCGCCGCCGGCCGCTCACCCCTGCTCGACGTCCTGTTCGACTACCGCGACTTCCACGTCTACCAGGGCATGCCCGGTGTCGACATCGTCGACCAGGACTTCTTCGAGCAGACCGACCTGCCCCTCACCACCGGCTTCACCCGCTCACGCCACCACGGCGGTTTCGACCTCACCCTCACCTACGACCGCACCCAGTTCGCCGCCGGCCAGCTCCGCCAGGTCGCCGACCACTACCTCACCGCCCTGAACCAGGCCGCGGCCCCGGACACGGACCCCCGCCCCAGCGCCGCGTACCTGGTGGACGACAGCGCCGCCATCGACCGCTGGAACGACACCGTCCGCCCCTACCCGGCCGCCACCCTGCACGGGCTCATCGCCGAGCAGGCCGATCGCAGCCCCGACGCGCCCGCCGTCTGCTTCGACGGAACCTGGCTCACCTACCGGCAGCTCACCGCCCGCGCCCGCGTCCTCGCCGCCCGGCTGCGGGCCACCGGCACGCGCCCCGGCGACGTCGTCGGGGTCTGCCTGGACCGCGGCCCGGACCTGCTGCCCGCCCTGCTCGGCATCCTCGGCGCCGGCGCCGCCTACCTGCCCCTCGAACCCGCCCTGCCGCCCGACCGGCTGGCCTACATGCTCGACGCGGCGGGCGCCCGCGCGGCGCTCGCCGACGCCGCCACCGCCCACCTGCTGCCCCCCGGCATCACCGTCCACCGCGCCGACACCCAGACCGACACCGACGCCGACGCCGACGCGAGCGCCGCGTCCGGAGCGGAGGACGTGGGGCCGCCGGACGTGGCGGTGCATCCCGACAGCCTGGCGTACGTCATCTTCACCTCGGGGTCGACGGGCCGGCCGAAGGGGGTCGCGGTCTCCCATCGCGCCATCGCCAACCGGCTGCACTGGATGCAGGACACCTTCGGCCTCACCCCCGACGACCGCGTCCTGCACAAGACGCCGTTCTCCTTCGACGTGTCCGTGTGGGAGCTGTTCTGGCCCCTCATCACCGGAGCGCGGCTCGTCGTCGCCCCGCCGGACAGCCACCGGGACAGCGGTCACCTCGCCGCCCTCATCTCCGGCCGGCGGATCACCACCCTCCACTTCGTCCCCTCCATGCTCGACGTCTTCCTCGACGAGACCGACCTGCCGGACGGCCCCCTCCGTGTCATCTGCTCCGGCGAGGCGCTCGCCCCCGACCTCGCCCAGCGCTTCCACGACCGGCTCCCCGCCGCCGAGCTCCACAACCTGTACGGGCCGACCGAAGCCGCCGTCGACGTCACCTGGCACCCCTGCGCCCCCGGCGAGAGCGTCATCCCGATCGGTCACGCCATCGCCAACACCCGCCTGGAGATTCTCGACCCCGCCGGGCACCGCGTCCCCATCGGCACTCCCGGCGAACTCTGCCTCGGCGGCGTCCAGCTCGCCCGCGGCTACATCGGCCGCCCCGGCCTGACCGCCGAACGGTTCGTCCCCGACCCGTACGGCCCGCCCGGCAGCCGCCTCTACCGCACCGGCGACCTCGCCCGCCGGCTGCCGGACGGCCAGGTGCACTACCTCGGCAGGTCGGACTTCCAGGTGAAGATCCGCGGCCAGCGCGTCGAGCTCGGTGAGATCGAGACCCACCTGCTGGCCCAGCCCGGCGTCCGCGCGGCCGTCGTCACCCTCCACGACCAGCGCCTCGCCGCGTATGTCGTCCCCGAAGGCGTCGAGCCGCCCGACACCGACGCCCTGGCCGCCCGGTTGCGCACGCAGCTGCCCGACCACATGATCCCCGCCTTCTGGATCACCCTGGACGCCCTGCCCGTCACCGCGAACGGCAAGCTCGACCGCGCCGCGCTGCCCGTACCCGACACCGCCGCCGGCCGCGCCCCCTACCTTCCGCCCCGCGACCCCTTCGAGGCCCGCCTGGCCACCCTCTGGGAGGACACCCTCGGCGTCGACGCCGTCGGCGTCCACGACGACTTCTTCGCCCTCGGCGGCCACTCCTTGCTCGCCCTGCGCCTCACCATGCGCCTGCGCAAGGAGCTCGGCCGCACCGTCCCCCTGTCCACCGTCCTGACCGCCCCCACCGTCGCCAGGCTCGCCGCCGAGCTGCGCCGTCCCGACGACAACGACGCCCCGCCCCAGCGGATCGTCCCCCTCAACCCGCACGGCAACCGCCCTCCGGTCTTCCTCTTCCACGCCCTCGGCGGCCAGGTCTTCCGCTACCTCCCCCTCACCCGCCATCTCGGCGCGGACCAGCCCGTCTACGCCGTCCAGGCCGCCGGGCTCGCACCCGGGGAGGAACCGCACGCCACCCTCGCCGACATGGTCGACGACTACACCGCGCACCTCCTCGCCACCCGCCCGCACGGCCCGTACGTCCTCGGCGGCTACTGCATCGGCGGCAACATCGCCCTGGAGGTCGCCCGCCGCCTGCGCGGCCTCGGCCACCAGGTCCCTCTCGTCGTCCTCTTCTACTCCGACGCCGACGAGCCGGTGCTGCGCGCCTCGCTGGAGGACGACGCCGTCCTGCTCACCCACGCCCTCGCCGGCGGCCGGGTCCAGGTGGACCTCGACGACCTGCACCGGATGGACCCCGAGCAGCGGCTGCTCGCCGTCATCGACGCGGCCGCGCGCGCCGACACGCTCCAGCCCGACACGGCCGACCTCAACCAGGCCCGCCGCTTCGTGGACGTCTTCCGCGCCAACGCGCACGCCGTCGGCCACTACCGCCACGACCCCTACGACGGCGACCTGCTGCTGTTCTCACCCACCACCGAGGGGGCGCCGCCCGACGACATGGGATGGCGCGCCGTCGCCACCGGAAACCTGCACATCTCGCCCATCCACGGCGAACGCTTCACCGTCATGTACGAACCCCGCGTCGCCCACGCCGCCGCCGAGCTGAGGAAGCACACTGACCATGGCCTCACCCAGCACTGACCCCAGCACCCACCCCGCCGCGGAGCCCGCCACGCTGACGAAGAACCACGACTTCCTCAAGCTGTGGGCGGGGCAGAGCCTGTCGCTCGTCGGCTCTCAGGTGACCGTGCTGGCCATGCCCGTCGTCGCGTTCCTCATGCTGGGCGCCTCGGTCGCCGAGATGGGCATCCTCGGCGCCCTCGCGCGGCTGCCGATGGTCCTCTTCCTCGTCGTCGGCGTCTGGGTCGACCGGATGCGCCGGCGGCCGGTGCTCATCGTCAGCGACGGCGTCCGCGCCCTCATGCTCGCCACCGTCCCGGTGTTCTTCCTCCTGGACGTCCTCACCCTCTGGTGGCTGTACGTCGTCGTCTTCGTCATGGGCGTCTTCGGGGTGCTGTTCGAGATCGCCTACCGCTCCTACCTGCCGACGCTCGTCGCGCCCGAGCACCTCGGGCAGGGCAACAGCCACCTGCAGCTCAGCGACTCCATCTCCAAGGCGGCCGGGCCCAGCCTCGCCGGCCTGCTGATCGCCGCCCGCTCCGCCCCGCTCGTCATCCTCGTGGACGTCGCCAGCTACATCGCCTCCGCCGTCGCCCTCCTCACCATCCGCAAGCGCGAGGAGCCTCCGGCGCCCGACGGCGGCGCCGGCATGCTGACCGCCATCCGCCACGGGCTCGGCTGGGTCATGGGCCAGCCGCTCATCCGCCCCCTCGCCATCGCCAGCGCCGTCTACTCCTTCTTCGACATCGGCATCCTGCAGACCCTGTACATCCCGTACCTCGTGGACGGGGTGGACCTCCCCGCCACCTGGGTCGGCGGCGTGCTCGCCGTGGGCGGCGTCGGCGCCGTCATCGGCGCCTGGCTGTCCATCCGCGCCATGAACCGCTTCGGTCCCGGCCCCACCATGCTGTGGTCCACCGTCGTCGGCAACAGCGCCCTGATCCTCGTGCCGCTGGCCGGCGGTCCCGTCTGGCTCGCCGTGGCCATGCTGGTCGTCTCCCAGCTTCTCGTCGGCCTGTGCACCCAGGTCTTCGTCGTCAACAACATCACCGTCCTGCAGACGGCGACCCCCCGGGAGCTGACCGGACGCGTCATCGCCACCATCTGGGCCATGGGGCTCGTCCCCGCGCCGCTCGGCGCCCTCGCCGCGGGACTCCTCGGGGAGGCGTTCGGCATGCGCCCCGTCGTGCTCGTCGCCGCCCTCGTCGGCGCCCTGGTCCCCATCGCCGTGCTCGCGCTGTCGCCCATCCCGAGGATGCGCGCCATCCCCGAGGCGCCCATCAGCGCCTGACGAGGACGGACGGGCCCGGCCGTGACGCAGCGCGCGGGGCCGGGCCCGTCCGGCCCCGCGCACGGGGCCGGTCCGGCCGTCGGGAGGCTCAGCCCCCGTCCGTCCCGTCCTTGAGCTCCGCCAGCCACGCCAGTTGCTCCAGCCGGTCCTCCACCGTCGGCGCGTTCAGGCCGACGATCAGCCGCGTCGCCCCCGCCTTCCGGTACGCGGCCAGCCGCTCCCGCACCCGGCCCGGATCCCCGCACAGGCACAACGCGTCCACCAACTCGTCCGGCAGCTCCTCCATGGCCGCTCCCAGCCCGCCCTCGAAGTACGCGGACTGCGCCCGCTCGGCGGCGGCGGAGAACCCGAGCCGGACGGCCAGCCGGTTGTAGAAGTTCACCCCCCGGCTGCCCATCCCGCCCACGTACAGCGCCAGCATCGGCCGTACCATGTCCCGCGCGTAGTCGGGGTCGTCGTCCACCATGGCCATCACCATCGGCGACACCTCCACCTCGGCCGCCGGACGCCCCGCGCGGGCCGCGCCCGCCGCCAGCCGCGCCGACATCTCCGCCACGTGCTCCGGCGGGAAGTGGATGGGCAGCCACCCGTCGGCCACCTCCCCGGCGAGCTCCACCGCCTTCGGCCCCATCGCGGCCAGGTGCACCGGCAACGGCCGCCGGACCGGCCCCACCGTCATCGTCAGCGCCTTGCCCTCACCGCCGGGCAACGGCAGCGTGATCTCGGGCCCGTCGTGCGCCACCGGCCGTCCCTCCAGCGCCGTGCGCACCACCGCGACGTAGTCCCGCAGGTGCGCCAGCGGGCGCTCGTAGCGTCGCCCGTGCCAGCCCTCGGCCACCTGCGGGCCGGAGGCCCCGAGCCCCAGCAGGAAGCGGCCGCCCGACAGCCGGTCGATCGTCGCGGCCGACATCGCCGCCGCCACCGCCGCCCGCGCGGACACCTGCAGCACCCCGCTGCCCAGCCCGATGCGCTCGGTGCCCGCCGCCAGCCACGCCAGCGTCGCGGCCGGATCCACCCCGTAGCCCTCCGACGCCCACACCGAGTCGAACCCCAGCCGCTCGGCCTCCCGCACCAGCCGGAGCTGCGCCTCGTGCCCGGCCGCCACCGGCCCCAACGTCCCGATGCTGAACCCCAGCCGCACCGCAGCCTCCTCGAACCAGGAAACACCGATCTTGAACGACACTGTCCCGCACAACCCGCCCCGGCACCAGCCCCACGTACGGCGCGTGGGGTGGGCGGACGGTATGCGCGGGTTGGGCGTACGGCGCGGGGTGGGCGGACGGTACGCGCGGGTTGGGCGTACGGCGTGGGCGGGTTGTGCGTACGGTGGGGGCATGGGTGACGGAACCGGCGGCGGGTACGACGCGGTGATCCTGGCCGGGGGAGAGGCGCGACGGCTGGGCGGGGTGGACAAGCCGGGGCTGGCCGTGGGCGGCCGGACCCTCCTGGAGCGCGTCGCGGCGGCCGTGCCCGGTGCCGGCCGGGTGGTGGTCGTCGGGCCCGCCCGCGAGCTGCCCGGCGTCGTGTTCACCCGGGAGGACCCGCCCGGCGGCGGCCCGGTGCCCGCCCTGCGAGCCGGGCTGCGCGAGGTCACGGCGGAGCGGGTGGCGCTGCTGGCCGGGGACCTGCCCTTCCTCGACCCCTCCCACGTGGGCGCGCTCCTCGACGCCTGCGGCCGTCCCGGCGGAGCGGTGGCCGTCGACGGCGACGGGCGCGAGCAGTGGCTTCTCGGCGTCTGGGACGCCGACGCGCTGCGGGACGCCCTCGGCCGCTACCGGGGCCGGTCGCTGCGCGGCCTGCTCGGCCCGCTCGTGGCGGCCCGGGTGCCGCTGCCCGAGCCGGCCTGGTTCGACTGCGACACAATGGACGACCTGAACCACGCCCGACTCACGGACACGTCCCGTGTCCCTTCCCGACGACAGGAGGAGGTGCGCCTCCCGGGCCCCGACGGCCCCGGGCGCGCGCCGGCACCCCGATGAACGTGCTGAACGAGTGGACCGCACTGGCCTGCAAGGAGCTGGGCGTCGACCCGGCCCGCGTCGACCGCGACCTGATCCTCGACCTCACCAAGGACGTGGCGCACGGCGTCGCCCGGCCCGCCGCGCCGCTGACCGCCTATCTGCTCGGCCTCGCCGAGGGGGCCGGCACCGCGCCGCAGGACGCCGTGGCGCGGCTGAAGACGTTGGCGGCCAACTGGGGTGAGGCGACCGCCCAGACTCTGACAGGAGACTGACACCAGGTTCAACTCGCGATGTCAAGCCCCGTCCGAACCTGAAAGTTTCCTGTGAATTTCGCACGCGCCGGCAGGTAAACGATTTCGGGAAAGCAGTCCTATCGGACGGGGTCGCGGCGACGGAACGATCGTCCGCGAGAAGGATCAACCCCGGAAAAGGGCGACGCCGGGTGGTTACGGGGGCAAACCACCCGGCGTCGCTTCATCGGCGTTCCGACGGGGGCCCGGAACGCCGGCACCAGCACTCCGACGGGGGACCGGAGTGCTTGGCTAAAGCGTACACCTACAACCCATGGGATGCGTCAAGACTTAGTCACGACCCGATCTCGCGTCGGTGCATCGGTATCTCGGTTTGGTTAGCTCCAGGGGTCTGAAAGGTCGGGGGAGGAGCATCCCTTCCCCTCTCATTGGCCCCGATTACGGCTATGTATGGCAAAAAGACCGCGCCGGCGATGAACAGCAGCCGGTACGGCCACGGCAACGGCACCACGACCGCCAGGATCAGGCAGATCGTCCGGATGCCCATCTTGATGAGGTAGCGGATCTCGCGGCTGTGGATGTCCGCGCTCAGCGAGGGCCGGGCGTCGGTGACCTGATGGACGTCCTGCTTCCTACGTCCCCACTTCATGCTTCCCACGGTAGACCTCGGACATGCCGGTTGCGACGGCCCCCACGACGGGCGGGACTGGTCATGCGATCATGGCCTTCGAGTAAGGAGGGTGCGGAGATGACGGATCGAACGTACCGGGTCACCGAGATAGTCGGGACGTCGGGTGAGAGCGTTGACGAGGCCATCCGCAACGGCGTCAGGCGTGCCGCGCAGACGCTGCGTCACCTCGACTGGTTCGAGGTGACGGAGATCCGCGGGCACATCGACGCGGGGGAGGTGGCCCACTTCCAGGTGGGCATGAAGGTGGGATTCCGGCTCGAGGACGCCTGACCGGCCGGGCCCGGTAGGCGGCCTTTCCCGTACGGGAGCTGACAAGCCGGGCCCAGGACGGGACACTGCGACCATGCGTTCCCCCACCGCGGCGCTGCTGGCGGCGCTGATCCTGACCGTGCCGTCAGCCGTCGCCTGCGCGCCCGGGAGCGGCTCACCCACGGGCGGCCCGCCCCCGACCCCCGCGCCGCGGCAGGCCGAACGGAGCGCCTCGCTGCTGCGCCAGACGCCCGCCGAGCGCGCCCGCACGATCGCGAGCCTGCGCCAGGTGGACGACCTGCCGCTGTACGAGATGACCTACCACGGCGGCTACGACATCGAGGCGCCGCTCACCGACGAGGAACTCGGCCGCGGCGAGGACGGCTGGGCCTGCTCCCTGTTCCACCGGGGCGCGGAGTTCGGCCGCAACTTCGACTGGGACCCCAACCCGGCCATGGTGGTGCGCGCCGACCCGCCCGACGGCCACGCCTCCCTGAGCGTCGTGGACGTGTCCTACCTGCTCGGCGGCACAGGCCCGGCCGACCTGAAGGACGCGGCCGACCGCAGGCGGCTCGGCCACGCCGTCCTGTCGCCCTTCGACGGCATGAACGACCAGGGCCTGGCCGTCGGCCTCGCCCAGACGCCCGACGCCGAGCTCCCGGCCCGCACACCCGGCCGCGCCCGGGTGAGCAGCGTGCGCATCATGCGCCTCGTCCTCGACCGCGCCGCCACCGTGGAGGAGGCCCTCACGCTGATGCGCCGCTACGACGTCGACTTCACCGGCGGCCCCCAGGTGCACTACCTCCTGGCCGACCGCTCGGGCCGCTCGGCGGTCGTCGAGTACGGGCAGGGCCGGATGCACGTGATCGACGACCGCGTCCTCACCAACATCACGATGGCCGGCACCGACCGCCGCGCCCGCCTCGCCGACACGCGCTACCGCACGCTCACCGAGGGCATCGGCACCCGCGCCGACGCCCTCGGCCTGCTGCGCCGCGTCGCCCAGCCGCACACCCGCTGGTCGGTCGTCTACGACCTGAAGGCCGGCACCGCCCGGATCGTCACCGGGCAGCGGTGGAGCCGCGTCCACACCTTCGCGATCGCAGCCGCCGCGAGCCCGGTCAGCTCGCCTGGCTGACCGTCGACATGTTGAAGTCCGGCACCCGCACCGCCGGCATGACCGCCCGGGTCCAGTAGTCGTTCCACTCGCGCGGCAGCGTCTGCGCGCTGGCGCCCACCTCGGTGATCCGGCCGAGCAGGTCGACCGGGCTCTCGTTGAAGCGGAAGTTGTTGACCTCGCCCACGACCTCGCCGTGCTCCACCAGGTAGACCCCGTCACGGGTCAGCCCGGTCAGCAGCAGCGTCTGCGGGTCGACCTCGCGGATGTACCACAGGCAGGTCAGCAGCAGCCCCCGCTCGGTGGAGGCGATCATCTCCTCCAGCGACCGCCCGCCCTCCGGACCCGTCATGATCATGTTGTCGATCATCGGGGTCACCGGCAGCCCGCTCAGCTCCGCCGAGTGGCGGGTCTGCAGCAGCGCCGCCAGCGTGCCGTCCTTCACCCAGTCGGTGGGCGACAGGGGCAGCCCGTTGTCGAACACCGACGACTCGCGGCTGGAGGCGTGCGCGACCACGAACGGGGCGCACTCGATGCCCGGCGCCGACGGGTCACCGGACAGCGTCACCGGCAGGGTGGCCAGCCGCTCGCCCACCCGGGTGCCCCCGCCCGGCCGGGCGAACACCGACCGGCCGTCGAGCGCGTCCCTGGCGCCCGCCGACCAGAGCATGTAGAGCATCAGGTCGGCCACCGCGCTCGGCGGCAGCAGCGTCTCGTAGCGGCCGGCCGGCAGGTCGATCCGGTTCTTGGCCCACTCCAGCCGCCGCGACAGCGCCGAGTCGAGGCCCGCCACGTCCACGTCGGCGAAGTCACGGGTCGCCACGCCCGTCCACGCCGACCGCTTGAGGTCGGCCGACTTCGCGTTGAGCTCCAGCCGGCCGGTCGGCTGGTCGTGGCGCAGCCGCAGCCCGGCCGACGTGCCGAGGAACGTCGTGGTCCTGGAGTGCTCGGCGAAGCCGTACAGCTTCCTGCCGCCCGCCTCCGCGGCGGCGAACGCCTCGCCCAGCGCGGGCGCGAACCCCTCGAACACCCCGATGTCGGTGGGCGTGACGGGCTCGTCCCACGACGGGCTGGCCGGCACCCCCTCGACCAGCGGGCGGACGTCCTCGGCCGGCTGCGCCTCGCGCGCCGCCCGGTCGGCCGCCGCGACCACGTCGGCGAGCTGGTCGGCCCGTACGGCGGCGCGCGACACCACGCCGACGCGGTCACCCTCGATCGCGATCACGGTGAGCCGGGCGGAGCGGGCGACACCGTTGGTGGTGAGCGTGTTGCCGGCGAAGCGCAGGTTGGCGGTGGAGCCCTCGTCGGCGAGCACGATGCAGCCGTCGCTGGTGGACAGCTTCAGAGCCCTCTCCACCATCTCCTGCGGAGACGGCGAACCGTCGGTGATGCTCACTTTCCACCCTCCTGCACGGTGTTGAGGATCCGGACACCCTTGAACAGGGCGGACGGGCAGCCGTGGCTGACCGGCGCGACCTGGCCGGGCTGGCCCTTGCCGCAGTTGAAGGCGCCGCCCAGCAGGTGGGTCTGCGGACCGCCGACGGCCTCCATGGACTGCCAGAAGTCCGTCGTGGTCGCCTGGTAGGCGAAGTCGCGCACCTGCCCGGCCAGCCTGCCGCCCGAGATGCGGTAGGCGCGCTGCCCGGTGAACTGGAAGTTGTAGCGCTGCATGTCGATCGACCAGCTCTTGTCACCGACGATGTACAGGCCGCGCTCCACGCCGGAGATCAGCTCCTCGGTGGACGGGCCGCCCGGCGCCGGGGCCAGCGAGACGTTGGCCATGCGCTGCATCGGCATGTGGCCGGGCGAGTCGGCGAACGCGCACCCGTTGGACCGGCCCAACCCCTTCAGCAGCGCCATCCGCCGGTCGAGCTGGTAGCCGACCAGGATCCCGTCGCGGACGATGTCGAACGACTGCCCCCGCACGCCCTCGTCGTCGTAGCCGATCGTGGCCAGGCCGTGCTCGACGGTGCGGTCACCGGTCACGTTCATCAGCGGCGAGCCGTACACCAGCTCGCCCAGCTGGTCGAACGTGGCGAAGCTGGTGCCGGCGTAGGCCGCCTCGTAGCCGAGCGCCCGGTCCAGCTCGGTGGCGTGGCCGATCGACTCGTGGATGGTCAGCCACAGGTTGGACGGGTGGATCACCAGGTCGTGCTCGCCCGCCTCGACCGACGGCGCGGCCAGCTTCTCCGCCAGCAGCTCGGGCAGCTCGGCCAGCTCGGCCGCCCAGTCCCAGCCGGTGCCCGTCAGGTACTCGTAGCCGCGGCCCACCGGCGGGGCGATCGTCGACATGTCGTCGAAACGCCCGTCGGCCGCCTTCATGGCGTTGAGCCTCGGGTGGAGCCGCACCCGCTGCTGGGTGGTGACCGTGCCGGCCGTGTCGGCGTAGAACTTCTGCTCCTTGACCTGGTGCAGCCGGGCCGAGACGTGGTCGGCGCCCTTCAGCAGCCCCGCCGACCACTCGGCCAGCAACGCCACCTTGTCGGCCGACGGCACCGTGAACGGGTCCACCTCGTAGGAGGACACCCACGTCACCTCGCCGTGCACCGGCTCGGGGGCCAGCTCGATCGGCTCGCGGTTGATGGGGGCGCTGACCTCCGCCACCCGCACCGCCTGCTCGGCGACCGCGGCGGCCGCCTGCGGCGTCAGGAGGATGCCGGAGGCGAACCCCCACGTGCCCCCCTTGACCACGCGCACCGCGTAGCCCAGGTCGTCGGCGTCCATCGCGCCTTCGAGCCGGGTGTCGTAGAGGCTCAGGGTCTCGGACCGGACCCGTTCGAGCCGGAAGTCGGCATGCTCGGCACCGAGGTCGCGAGCGCGTTGCAGGGCCGCGTCGGCCAGCTGCCGCAGCGGCAGCTCCAGGAAGTCGGGATCGATCTGGCGCATGTCCACGATCCTAACCCTGTGATCTTGTGCCACCCGGACAAGCGCCTACCGGCCGGTACGAGATAGCGTCTGGTGCCATGGCACGCTCTGTTCTCGTCACCGGAGGCAATCGCGGCATCGGCCTCGCGATAGCCCGCGAACTCGCCGCGGCCGGCGACGCCGTCGCCGTCACCTACCGATCGGGAGAGCCCCCGGAAGGGCTGTTCGGGGTGCGCTGCGACGTCACCAGCACGGCCGACGTCGAGGCCGCCTTCGACAAGGTCGAGGCCGAGCAGGGCCCGGTCGAGGTGCTGGTCGCCAACGCCGGCATCACCAAGGACACCCTCCTCGCCATGATGAAGGAGGAGACCTTCACCGAGGTCCTCGACGCCAACCTCACCGGCGCCTACCGCGTCGCCAAGCGCGCCATCCGGCCGATGATGAAGCTCAAGCGCGGCCGGATCATCCTCGTCTCCTCGGTCGTGGCCCTGTCGGGATCGGCCGGCCAGACCAACTACGCCGCCTCCAAGGCGGGCCTGATCGGCTTCGGCCGCTCCATGGCCCGCGAGTACGGCTCGCGCGGCATCACGGTCAACGTGGTCGCGCCCGGCTTCGTGGAGACCGACATGACGGCCGGGCTCGACTCCGAGGCCATCGTCAAGAACATCCCGCTCGGCAGGCAGGCCAAGCCGGGCGAGGTCGCGCGCGTGGTCCGTTTCCTGGCGGGCGACGACGCCTCCTACATCACCGGTGCCGTGATCCCGGTCGACGGCGGACTCGGAATGGGGCACTGACCATGGGCATCCTCGAAGGCAAGCGCATCCTCGTCACCGGTGTGCTGACCGACGCCTCGATCGCGTTCTCGGTCGCCAGGCTGGCCCAGGAGGAGGGCGCCACCGTGGTCCTCACCGGCTTCGGCCGGCTGAGCCTCGTCGAGCGCATCGCCAGGCGGCTCCCGCAGCCGGCGCCCGTCCTGGAGCTCGACGTCCAGAACACCGAGCATCTCGACACCCTCGCCGCCCGCGTCGGCGAGCACGTCGACGGCCTCGACGGCGTCGTCCACTCGATCGGCTTCGCGCCGCAGACCGCGCTCGGCGGCAACTTCCTCAACACCACGTGGGACGACGTCTCCACCGCCCTGCACGTGTCCACCTACTCGTTCAAGTCGCTGGCCGTGGCCTGCCTGCCGCTGATGAAGGAGGGCGGCGCCGTCGTCGGCCTCGACTTCGACGCCACCAAGGCCTGGCCGGTCTACGACTGGATGGGCGTGGCCAAGGCCGGCCTGGAGTCCGCCTCCCGCTACCTCGCCCGCGACCTCGGCAAGCAGGGCATCCGGGTCAACCTGGTCGCCGCGGGCCCGCTGCGCACCATGGCCGCCAAGTCCATCCCGGGCTTCAAGGAGTTCGAGGACAGCTGGCCGGACAAGGCGCCGCTCGGCTGGGACCTGTCCGACACGGTCCCGGCCGCCAAGGCGTGCGTCGCCCTGATGTCCGACTGGTTCCCCGCCACCACGGGCGAGATCGTCCACGTCGACGGCGGCGTGCACGCCATCGGCGCCTGACCCGCCGCCCCGCCGGGACGCCACACGCGGCGGGCCCCACCGCACGGCGCTCCGCCGCCCCGTCCACGCGCCTCCGCGCGCACGCGGGACACGCCCTGCCCCCGGCCCTTCGGGCGCTCCGGGGGCTACCGGCGTTCCGGGGGCTATGGGCGTTCCGGGCTCTGGGGCTCGGTCCGTCCTGTCGCTGCGCCCCATGACCGTCTCGGAGCGCTCGGGGGTACGGGTGGTCGACGACCAGCCCGTGGAGCCGGGGGCGGTGACCGGACGGACGAGCGTGCGCCGGGACCGCGTGCTTCGTGGGGCGTGAGCCGCCGAGGGGCGGCAGGGCGTCAGGCCAGGCGGTGGCGGCCGGTGTTGGCCGGGGCGGGCTCGAAGGGGATGGACTCCGCCTGCTCGGTCCGCTGGCGGCGCTGCTGCACGATGCGGGTGGCGGCGATGGCCGACACCAGCAGCGCGATCGTCAGCGACGTGCCCAGCACGTCGGAGGCCGGCGTGCTGGGCCGGACGACCTCCCGGTCGCCCAGCGGCAGCGTGAGGTCCTTGACGAGCGGGTTGGGCCACAGCAGCTCGATGCGCGCGTCGTCCGGGTCGGCCGTCGGCTCGTCGGTGACCGGCTCGCCGGCCGGCTCGGAGTTGAGCGTGTGCGGCTCGCTGTCGGGATGGCGGGGAGCGCCGGTGGGCGGCGCCACCGCCGTCTCCTCCCGCTCGCGCCGCTCCATCCTGCCGTCGTCGTCGGGCTCGGACGACCGGGCGGGCCGGGGGGCGGAGCTGGAGACCTCGGGCGTGGGGGTCGCCGGGTCGCCGGCGCCGCGCCGGTAGGCGGCGCAGGACAGCACGGGCAGGCACACGTCGGGGAGCGGCTCGGGCAGCAGGGTCGGCTCGGACGGGCGGGTGCCGGTCTCGGCGCCGGTCTCGGCGGACCGCGCGCCGCTGTCGGGCCGGCTGGTGGGAGCCACCTCGCCGACCTTGCCGAGCACCTTGCCGGTCGTGTCGTCGAGGCCGTCGGTGACGGGCTTGAGCGTGTCGCCGGTGAGCGTGTCGACCGTGCCGGTGACCTTTCCGACCGTGTCGCACACCGCGTCGGTCACGCCGCCGAGCAGGCCGCCGCCGCTGGGGCAGTCGCGCGCCAGGGCCGCCGAAGCCGGCAGGGCGAGCGGTATCGCCACCAGCGCCACCGCCAGGACCCCAGCCGAGATCGCGGTCCTGCTCCCCATCGGTCCCCTCCCGCCTCGCCTTCCAAAGGAAATCTTTACGGACATCGAGCGTGAGAGGCAGGTGTTTCTCGTCAATGGCGCGATCTGGTATGGACTAGTGACACGCGAGGCCGACTCTCGTTCGCCTGGGCGCACGTCGTCGGGGCCGTCAGCCGGGGCCGTCAGTCGGGGCCGTCAGTCGGGGGAGGAGACGTCGTCGAGCGCCTCGCGGATCTCGCGCGGCAGCACGACCTCCTCGGCCGCCAGCGCCCCGGCGAGCTGGCCGCGGGTGCGGGCGCCGACGATGGCCGCCGCCACCCCCGGCTGGTCGCGCACCCACGACAGCGCCACCGCCACCGGGGAGACGCCGAGCCCGTCGGCGGCCGTCATCACCGACTCGACCACCCGGCGGCTGCGCTCGTCGAGGTAGGGCCGGACGAACTCGGCGAAGTGCGGGGTCGCGGCCCGCGAGTCGGACGGGACGCCGGTGCGGTACTTGCCGGTCAGCACCCCGCGGCCGAGCGGCGACCAGGCCAGCACGCCCGCGCCCACGTGCTCGGCGGCGGGCAGCAGCTCCCGCTCGGGCTCGCGAGCGAGCAGGGAGTACTCGGCCTGCGCCGAGGTGACGGGGACGCGCCCGGGCACGGCGCGCTGGGTGACCGCCGCCGCGGCGAGCTGCCATCCGGTGTAGTCGCACACGCCCGCGTAGACGGCGCGGCCGGAGGAGACGATCGCGTCCAGCGCGGCCATCGTCTCCTCCAGCGGCACCTCCTCGTCGTAGGTGTGCAGCTGCCACAGGTCGACGTAGTCGACGCCGAGCCGGGCCAGGGAGGCGTCCACGGCGGCGATGAGGTGGCGGCGGGAGGCGTCGCGCGGCCGGCGGCCCAACGGGGTCACCACGGCCTTGGTGGAGATCACCAGCTCGGAGCGGGGCACCGAGTCGCGCAGCATCCGGCCGAGGAGGCGTTCGGCGTCGCCGCCGGTGTAGACGTCGGCGGTGTCGACGAGCGTGCCGCCGGCGTCCACGAACGTGCGGAGCTGTGCCGACGCCTCCTCGGCGTCGGTGTCGCGCCCCCAGGTCATCGTGCCGAGCCCCAGGCGGGACACCGACAGGCCGCTACGGCCGACATAGCGTTGCTGCATGGTCCCGCCAGGTTACCGTCCGGGCCGGTGAAACGCCGTGATCCTCGCCTGCGACACTGGGCCCGTGACGACGCTGCTTCTCGCCCGCCACGGGCTCACCGCGCTCACCGGGCCGGTCCTGGCCGGCCGCACCCCCGGAGTCCATCTCAGCGACGCGGGCCGCGCCCAGGCCGCCGCGCTCGCCGGACGCGTCGCCGGCGTCCGGCTCGACGCGATCGTCTCCAGCCCGCTGGAGCGGTGCGTGGAGACGGCGCGCGCGGTCGCCGAGGGACGGGAGACGGACGTACGCATCGACGAGCGGTTCGTCGAGTGCGGCTACGGACAGTGGACCGGGCGGCCGCTGAAGGAACTGGCCCAGGACCCGTTGTGGCAGGTCGTGCAGGCCCACCCCAGCGCGGCGACGTTCCCGGACGGGGAGTCGCTGGCCGACATGCAGCACCGGGCCGTGGCCGCGGTCCGCGACTGGAACCGCCGCCTCGGGGAGAAGGCTGTCTACCTGGTGTGCAGCCACGGGGACGTGATCAAGGCGATCGTGGCCGACGCCCTGGGCCTGCACCTCGATCATTTTCAGCGGATAACCGCCGATCCAGGCGCTCTCACCGTCATTCGCTATGCCCCCTTGCGTCCCTTTCTCAGCAGGCTTAACGATATGGGGGAATTGCGGCTACCCGAGGATTCGGAGGAGAAAGACGGGGGAGAAAACATCACCGGGAGCGATGCCGCCGTCGGCGGCGGACCCGGGACCACGTAAGGTCAGGCTATGCCGGTCTTCGACTACGACCCACCAGAGAGGTTCGTGGCCGGTGCCCTGGGGCAACCGGGCGCCCGAGCCTTCTTTCTGCAGGCCAGAGCCGAGGGCAGACTGACCACGGTCGCGCTGGAGAAACTCCAGGTCGCCGCACTCGCGGGCAGGCTGGACGAGTTGCTCGACGAGGTGCTGCGGCGCAGCGGGGGCACCGCCCACGTGCCCGCCCTGGCACCCGCCGACCTGGCCGACGACGGCCCCCTCGACGTGCCCCTGGCCGAGGACTTCCGGGTCGGCACCATGGCGCTGGCGTGGGACCCGGAGACGTCGCAGGTCGTCATCGAAGCGCAGGAGATCGTCGACGAGGAGGATCTCGACGCGCCCGAGCCGGCCGTGCTCCGGGTCCGCATCAGCGCGGGGGCCGCGCGGGCGTTCACCC
>NZ_KZ559470.1:246916-279449 GCF_002850745.1 Nonomuraea indica | reverse complement strand
CGCCCCCGCCGGCCCCCCGCCGTGTCCCCTCTGCGGGCAGCCGCTCGACGCCGAGGGACACGTCTGTGTCCGACTCAACGGATACCGCGGGGGTGAGGCGGCTTCATGAGCGCGCCGGAGAGCGAGCCGGTCGTGAGGCCCTCGCACGCGCCCGTCATGGACGACGACAGGGCGCTCCAGCTGCTGCGCGACGGGCGGCTGGAGGTGGCGGGCCGCCTGGTGGAGGCGACCAACATGACCCTCTACTGCTCCGTCACCCTCGGGGAGCGCACCGCCGCCTGCGTCTACAAGCCCGTCCGTGGCGAGCGCCCGCTGTGGGACTTCCCCGACGGCACCCTCGCCGCCCGCGAGGTGGCGGCGTTCGAGGTGTCCCAGGCGACCGGGTGGCGGATCGTCCCGCCGACGGTCTACCGCGACGGCCCGTTCGGGCCCGGCATGTGCCAGCTGTGGATCGACACCGAGCGCGAGATCGACCTCATGCGGCTGGTGCGCAGCCGCAACCCGGTGGTGCGCCGGATGGCGGTCTTCGACGCCGTCGTCAACAACGCCGACCGCAAGGGCGGCCACCTGCTGCCGCTGCCCACCGGCCACGTCTACGGGGTCGATCACGGCGTCTGCTTCGCCACCGAGGACAAACTGCGCACCGTGCTGTGGCAGTGGCGCGGCAAGCCGCTCTCCCGCGAGGCGGTGGGCGTGCTCGCCAAGCTCGAACGCGACCTGGAGGCGGGCGCGCTGGGCCGCAGGCTGCGCGAGCTGCTGACGCCGGCCGAGGTGGAGGCCACCTGGCACCGCGTACGACGGCTGCTCGACACCGGCGTGCACCCCTACCCGTCCGAGGACTGGCCGGCCATCCCCTGGCCCCCCATCTGACAAGGGGAGTCCCGGTCCTTCGGAGCCACGAGGAAGCCAATACGCTTTGCCCCATGTGCACCGTGATCGTGAGAACGGGGCTGCCGCTCACCCTGCTGGGCGTGCGAGACGAGTACACCGACCGGCCCTGGGAGGCCCCGGGCGAGCACTGGCCCGAACACCCGGGCGTGCTCGGCGGGCGCGACCTCAAGGCCGGCGGCACCTGGCTCGCCGTCCACCCGGCCGCCCGCCGCGCCGCGGCGCTGCTCAACGGCCACGGCGTGCCCGCCCCCGAGGCCGTCCGGACCTCCCGCGGCGACCTCGCCCTGCGCGCCGCCGCCACCGGTGACCTGCCCGGCCCCGACCTGACCCGTTACGACCCGTTCCACCTCGTGCTCGCCGAGGCGGGACGGGCCCGCCTGGCCAGCTGGGACGGCGTCCGGCTGACCACCGCCGACCTGCCCGACGGCACCAGCATGATCGTCAACACCGGCCTGGACCCGGCCCATCCGCGCGTGGTCGCCCACCTGCCCCGCTTCGCCGCCGCCTCTCCGTCCGCCGCCGGCTGGCGCGAGCTGGCCGCCGGACAGCCGTCGAGCGCCCCCGAGTCGCTCCTCGTCCGCCACGAGACCCCCGGCGGCCGCGTCTTCGCCTCCCTGTCGATCATGCGTGTCACGCTCGACACCGACGGTGTGACGTACGACTTCACCGACCTGACCGCCGACCGGGACAGATAGGCTCAAAACTATGAGATCGTGGTCCGCCCCGAACATCCCCGACCTGCCCGGCGCCGGCGTCCCGCTGCGGCTCCATGACACCGCCACCGGGCAGGTGCGTCAGACCGACCCGGGCCCCACCGCGACGATGTACGTCTGCGGCATCACCCCGTACGACGCCACCCACCTGGGCCACGCCAACACCTACCTGGCCTTCGACCTGGCGGGCCGCGTCTGGCGCGACAACGGGCACGAGGTGCACTACACGCAGAACACCACCGACGT
The DNA here is from genome assembly GCF_002850745.1 of Nonomuraea indica. GTDB lineage: Bacteria > Actinomycetota > Actinomycetes > Streptosporangiales > Streptosporangiaceae > Nonomuraea > Nonomuraea indica. Next base: position 277,599 of record NZ_KZ559470.1, on the reverse strand, counting down.
CGACGACCCGCTCCTCGAACGCGCCCAGCAGACCGGGGTGGCCTGGCAGGACCTCGCCGAGCGGGAGATCGAGCTGTTCCGCACCGACATGGAGGCGCTGCGCATCGTGCCGCCCCGCGAGTACGTCGGCGTCACCGAGGTGATCGGGCGGGTCGCCGAGCTGATCGCGTCGCTGCGGGCCAAGGGCGTCACCTACGAGCTCGACGGCGACGTCTACTTCAGTTCGGCCGACGCGCCCAAGTTCGGCCAGGTGTCCGGCTACGACGAGCGGCGGATGCGGGAGCTGTTCGCCGAGCGCGGGGGCGACCCCGACCGGCCGGGCAAGCGCCACCCGCTCGACTGGCGGCTGTGGCAGGCCGAACGGCCGGGCGAGCCGTCGTGGGAGTCGCCGCTGGGCCGCGGCCGCCCCGGCTGGCACGTCGAGTGCACCGCGATCGCGCTCGACCACCTGGGCGCCGGGTTCGACGTGGCGGGCGGCGGCTCGGACCTGATCTTCCCCCACCACGAGTGCGGCGCCTCCGAGGGGCACGCGGCCACCGGCGAGTGGCCGTTCGCCAAGTCGTACACGCACGCCGGCATGGTGGCGCTCGACGGCGAGAAGATGTCGAAGTCGCGCGGCAACCTCGTGTTCGTCTCCAAGCTGCGGGCGGAGCACGACCCGATGGCGATCCGGCTCGTGCTGCTCGCCCACCACTACCGCGCCGACTGGGAGTACACCCCCGACCAGCTGGCCGCCGCGGAGCGGCGGCTGGCCCGCTGGCGCGCCGCGGTCGCGCTGCCGGCCGCCCCGCCGGCCGGCGACCTGCTCGCCCGGGTGCGCGAACGGCTCGCCGACGACCTCGACGCGCCGGGCGCGCTGGCCGCCGTCGACGCCTGGACCGACCAGGCGCTCGCCGCCTCAGACCCGAGCACGGGCACGGGCACGGGCACGGGCACGGGCACGGACGCGGCAACGGGTCAGGGAGGAGACGCGGCCTCGCCTCGCCTGGTCCGCGACCTGGCCGACGCCCTGCTCGGAGTGGCCCTCTAGCGCGCCACCGGCGCGCCGCGTCAGGCGCCCAGCCGTTCCAGCCGGTGCCGGTGCGACAGCTCGTCGACGAACCACGCGATGGTCCGGCGCAGCCCCTCGGCCGCCGGCACCACCGCCCGCCAGCCGAGCCGCTCGGCGGCCAGCGACGTGTCGGGCCGGCGCACCATCGGGTCGTCGGGCGGCCGTTCGATGAACTCGATCGGCGACGACGACCCGGTCAGCTCCTTGACCAGGGTCGCCAGCTCCAGCATCGTCAGCTCGTCCGGGTTGCCGATGTTCACCGGCCCGGCGAAGTCGCTGCCGGCCATGGCGAGGACGCCCGCCACGGTGTCGTCCACGTAGCAGATGGAGCGGGTCTGCGAGCCGTCACCGGTGATGGTGATCGGCTCGCCCAGCAGCGCCTGCCGGATGAACGTCGGGATCGCCCGCCCGTCGAAGGGCCGCATCCGCGGCCCGTACGTGTTGAAGATCCGCACGATGCCGGTGTCGGTGCCGCGTGACTGCCGGTATGCGGTGGTCAGCGACTCGGCGAAGCGCTTCGCCTCGTCGTAGACGCTGCGCGGGCCGACCGGGTTGACGTTGCCCCAGTACGACTCCCGCTGCGGGTGCTCCAGCGGGTCGCCGTACACCTCGCTCGTCGAGGCCAGCACGAACCGGGCGCCCTTCTCCCGCGCCAGCCCGAGCGCGTGCAGCGTGCCGGTGCTGCCGACCCGCAGCGTCTCGATCGGGTAGCGCAGGTAGTCGGCGGGGGAGGCGGCCGAGGCGAAGTGGAGGACCAGGTCGAGCCGGTCGGGCACGTGCACGAACCCGGTCAGGTCGCACTCGATGATCCGGAACGCCGGCCGGTCGATGAGGTGCTCGACGTTGCGCGGCCCGCCGGTGAGGAAGTTGTCCATGCAGATGACTTCCGCACCCTGGTCGAGCAGGTGTTCGCACAGATGGGAGCCGAGGAACCCGGCTCCGCCGGTGACCAGCGCCTTCATGAGGTGACCTCCAGTGCGGCCTCGACGACTTCGGACACTTCGATCTGGAGCAGGCCGGGGTCCACCCGCCGGCCGTGCGGGTCGCCGCGCAGCCCCGCCCACAGGGCGACGTGCCGCCAGCCGGGCGGCGGCCCCCACAGCGCCGGCGGGACCGGCCCGAACAGCACCACCGACGGCACGCAGAACGCGGTCGCCAGGTGCGCCACCCCCGTGTCGCCGGACACCACCAGCCGGGCCCGGCTCACCAGCTCGACCAGCCCGGCGAGGTCGGTACGGCCCGCCAGCACCCGGTCCGGCGGCAGCCCGGCCAGCCCGGCGACCGTCCGGGCGATCCCGGCCTCCGCGGCGCAGCCGGTGACGACCACGTCGTCCAGGGCACGGTCCAGGGCGGAGGCGACCCGCGCGAACCGCTCCGGGGGCCACCGCCGCGCCGGGAAGGCCGCGCCGGGATGGATCACCACCGGGCCCGACCGGTCGGAGACGCCCAGCGTCAGGTCGTCCGGGTCGGCCTTGATGCCGTGCCACTCCAGCAGGTCGCACCAGCGGCGCACCTCGTGCACCTCCTCCGGCCAGGACGGTCCGGCCCCGTAGCTGATCAAGCGGCCGGGCCGGGTCGCCCGCAGCGCCTCGAGGCTCTGCGGGCCGCGCCCGTGCAGGTTCACCGCGATGTCCGGCCGGTCGAACGGCACCGGGCCGGGACCCGACACGTCGATCTGGTCGTCGACCGCGCCGATCAGCGGCATCAGCGCCGCCAGCGAGGCCGGCGCCGCGATCGTGACGCGATGGCCGGGGAACGCCTGGCGCAGGGCGCGCAGCGCGGGCACGGCCGTGAGCAGGTCGCCCAGCCCCAGCCCGCGCAGCGCCAGCAGCTCTAGGGCCATGACGTCTCCGTCGAGGGGCAGACGACGAGTTCCCTGACCTCGCAGCCGGGCGGCTGGCTGAGCGCGAACACCACGGTCCGCGCCACGTCGGCGGGGTCGTTCAGGCCCGCCTCGGGGCCCGGCTTGTACTGCTCGGGCCGGCCGTCGAAGAAGGCCGTCCGCATCCCGCCGGGGATCAGCAGCGTCACCCCGACCTCGCCGCGGGTCTCCACGGCCAGCGCCCGGGTGAACCCGACCACGCCGAACTTCGACGCGCAGTAGGCCGTCGCGTCGCTCAGCGGGCGCAGCCCCAGCGTCGAGGCGCAGGTGACCACCGTGCCGCGGGTCCGCTTCAGGTACGGCAGCGCCGCCCGCACCACCGAGGCCGTGCCCAGCAGGTTGACCATGACGACACGATCCCAGTCTGCGGCCGGCACCTCGTCCAGCCGGCCGCAGGCGTCGATGCCCGCCGCCGTGACGACCCCGTCGAGCCCGCCGGCCCGCTCCGCCAGCTCCCGCACGGCCCGCTCGGCCTGCCCGCGGTCGGCCAGGTCCGCCACCACGTGCTCGATGTCCTGTCCGGGGGCGCGCGCGTCCACGACGAGCGGCCGCCAGCCCTCCTTGCGCACGGCCTCGACCGTGGCCAGGCCGAGCCCGGACGAGCCTCCAGTGATCAACACGTTCATCTGATCTCCCTGATGAGATTGGTCGTCGATCGGCCCGGCAGGCTGCTGAGCACCACGGTCTCGGCGCCGAGCCTGTCGAGCACCTCCGATTCGGGCAGCACGCCGCCCTCGTAGTCGCCGCCCTTCACCCACACGTCGGGGCGCAGCGCCTCGATCGCCGCGGCCGGGGTGTCCTCGTCGAACACCAGCACGGCGTCCACGCACGCCAGCGCCCTGAGCACCTCGACCCGGTCGCGGACGTCCACGATCGGCCGGGTGGGGCCCTTGAGCCGGCGCACCGAGTCGTCGGAGTTGACGCACACCACCAGCGCGTCGCCGAGGGCGCGCGCCCGGCGCAGGAGGCTCACGTGCCCGGCGTGCAGCAGGTCGAAACAGCCGCCGGTGGCGATGAGCCGCCCGCCGCGCGCCCGGGTCAGCTCGGCCACCTCCAGCGCGGTCCGCGGCCGGTCGCCGAGCTCCTGCTCGGCGATCCGGACGGCCGCGGCGCCGCCGCGTTCCACGAACCGGGACGCCTCGCCCACCCCGACCGTGACCGCCTCCTCCACGTCCGCTCCGTCGCGCAGGGCGAGCGCCGCGGCCCCGGCGAACCGGTCCCCGGCCCCGCACACGTCCTGCCCGGACGCCGACACCGGCGCCGGCACGTGCGTCAGCGCCCCGCCCTCCCGGGCCAGGGTCGCGCCCCGAACGCCGAGCGTGACGGCCACCGCGTGCGCGCGCAGCGACCGCAGCAGGCGGCGGGCCGCCTGGTCGGCGCTCTCGTACGGGCCGTCGCACAGCCGCCGCGCCTCGGCCTCGCTCGGCGTCAGCAGCGCGCAGCCCGGCACCGGTTCCTCGCCGCGGGGGTGCGGGTCCCACACGACCGGCACCCGCACGCCCCGCAGCAGCTCGCGGGCCACCCGCGCCACGCCCCGGCCGTAGTCCGACACCAGCACGGCGCCGGCCCGCCGGATCGCCGCGGCCGCCTCCGCGCCGGGTGCGTAGCCGGCCCGGCCGTCCCCGGCGTCGATCCGGACCAGCGTCTGACCCCTGGCCCGGACCCGCGTCTTGCGCACGGTGCCGCCGCGCAGCGGCAGCCGCGCCAGGTCCACCTCGCCGGCCAGCAGCCCGCACAGTCGCTGGCCCGCCGGGTCGTCGCCGAGGGCGGTCACCAGAACCACCTCGGCGCCGTCGCGGGCGGCCAGCAGCGCCGCCAGCCCGGCGCCGCCGGGACGTGCCCGCTCCGCCTCGACGTCCACCACCGGGACGGGGGCGTCCGGGCACAGCCGTTCGCTGCCGCCCTCGACGTCCACGTCCAGCAGCGTGTCCCCGATCACCACGAGCGGCCCCGTCACAGCGCCTCCTCGACCGCGTCGCACAGCAGGTGGACCAGTGCCAGGTGCACCTCCTGCACCGTGGCGCACTCCTCGGCCGGCACGGCGACCACCTCGTCGCACAGGCCGGCCAGCGGGTTCGGCGCCGGGCCGGTCAGCCCCCAGGCGAGCAGCCCGCACGCGCGGGCGGCCCGCGCCGCGGCGAGCACGTTGCCGCTTCGGCCGCTGGTCGACAGGCACATCAGCACGTCGCCCTCCCGGCCGTGCGCCCGCACCTGCCGGGCGTAGACCTCCTCGGCGCCGTAGTCGTTGCAGATCGCGGTCATCGCGGAGGTGTCGGCGTGCAGCGCGATCGCCGCGTACGGCCGGCGGTCGTCCCGGAACCTGCCGACCAGTTCGGCCGTCAGATGCTGGGCCTCCGCCGCCGAACCCCCGTTGCCGCAGGCCAGCAGCCTGCCTCCGGAGCCCAGGATGCCGGCCAGCTTGCCGCCCCAGGCGCGCACGACGGCCGCGTGGTCGTCGACCCGGGTCAGGGCGGTGCGCAGCTTGTCCAGATGAGCGTCCATGGCTACCCTCCCAGCGCGGCGAGGCGGCACAGCTTGCCGTCGATCACCTGCGTGTACACGGCCTCGGTCTGCTCGGCCACGCGCGGCCAGCCGTACCTCTCCCGGGCCCGGCGGGTGCCGGCGGCGCCCAGCTCGCGGCGCCTGGCCGGATCGTCCAGCAGCTCGCGCAGCGCCCGCGCCAGCGCGCGGGGCCGGCGCGGCGGCACCAGCACGCCGCAGCCGGCCACCGTGTCCAGGTGCCCGCCGACGGCGGAGGCGACGACCGGCACGCCGCAGGCCATCGCCTCGACCGGCACCATGCCGAACGGCTCGTACCACGGCACGGTCACCACCACGTCGGCGGCCCGCATGAGCGCCGGCACCTGGTCGCGCGGCACGCTGCCCACGATCCGGACCCGGCCGGCCACCCCGCACCCGGCGGCCAGCTCGCGCAGCCGGACCGCCTCGTCGTCGTCCGGGCTGCCGCCGGCGACCACCAGCTCGGCGTCCGGCACCGCGCGCAGCGCCTGGACGACCGTGTCCACGCCCTTGCGCGGCACCAGCCGGCCGATGCTCAGCACCAGCGGCGACCGCGCGCCGCCCGGGCGCGGCGCGACCGGCCCGTCCGGCCGGAACATCCCGAGGTCCACCCCGCACGGCACGACCGCGACGCGTTCCTCGGGCACCCCCATCGCGCGCAGCTCGGCGACCTCGTCGCCGCAGGTCGCCAGCACCGCGTCGGCGCGCCCGCCGATCTGCCGCTCGGTCTCCACGCGGTGCGGCGGGCTGGTGTCGGCCCGGCCCTGCCAGCGCCGCTTGACGGTGCCGAGCGCGTGGAACGTCTGCACCATGGGCACGCCGCCGCGGGCGAGCAGCGCCGCCTGGCCGCTCATCCAGAAGTGCGCGTGCACGACGTCGGGCCGGTCCGCCGCCCACCGCGCGGCCAGCCGTTCGGTGAACTCCGGCATGTACGGCGGCAGCTCGTCCTTCGGCACCGGTGCGACCGGTCCGGCCTCGACGTAGTCGACGGTCACCCCGGGAGCCAGGGCGACCGCGCGGGGCCGGCCGGGGTCCCACCGCCGGGTGTGCACGACGACGGTGTGCCCGCGCGCCGCGAGCGAGGCGGCCAGCGCCGCGACGTGGACGTTCTGCCCGCCCGCGTCGACGCCGCCGATCGCGGCCAGCGGGTCGGCGTGTTCGGAGATCAGCGCGATCTTCACGGGACCAGCTCCCTCACAGCCTTGACGACCTGCTCGCTGGTGACCCGCGCCAGGCACGGGTGACCGGCCACCGGGCACAGGCGGGCCCGGGACCCGCGGCACGGCGCGTCCTGGTCGCCGAGCAGCACGGTGGGCACCCGGTACGGGGCCCACCGGGCGGCCGGGACGACCGGGGCGAACAGGCTCACGACCGGCGTGCCGACCGCGGCGGCCAGGTGGGCCGGGCCGGTGTTACCGGACACGAGCACCCCGGCGCCCTCGACGAGCGCGGCCAGCTCGGCGAGCGTGGTCAGCCCGCCCAGGTCGAGGCCGGCCTCGCCGGCGACGAACGCGGTCAGCTCCCGCTCCGTGCCGGTCACGGCCACGCGGTGCCCGTCGTCGGCCAGCTCGCGGACGGCCTGCCGGTGGCGTTCGGCGGGCCACGTCCGCGCCGGAGCCGACGCCCCGGGGTGCACGACCACGTACGGTCCGCCCGCCAGGCCGAACCGGGCGACGTCCGGCAGCGGCCGGCGCACGGCGAGCCCGCCGTCGTCGCCCGGCGGCGGCTCGAACCCGGCGGCCACGGCCAGGGCCAGCATCCGTTCGGGCTCCGGCACGTCCACGTCCTCGTCTACGACGTGCCGCACGTCCAGCAGCGAGCCCGGGTAGTCGTTGCTGATCGCGGAGATCCGGCCGACCCCGGCCAGCCGCAGCAGCAGCGCCAGCGGCAGCGCCGACTGGTGGAACGAGGTGAGGATCACCGCCTCGTCGATCCCGGCCAGCTCGGCGACCAGACCGGCGACGGCGTCGGCCGACACGGGCGGCGCCGGGTGGGCGATCCACGGGGCCCGCCACACGACCACCCGGTCCACGCCGGGCAGCAGCTCGGCCGCGGCCCTGCCGTGGGGGCCGGCCAGCATCGTCACCTCGCGCGCGTGCGCGGCGACGGCCCGCACGGCCGGGCCGGCCAGCAGCACGTCCCCGGCGTCGTCCAGCCGCGCCACCAGCACCCGCCCCCGGCCGCTCATCGCCGTACCTCCCATTCGCCGCGCAGCCGGTGCGCGCAGGCGACCGGCGGGATCAGCACGCTGGTGACGGCCATCCGCAGCAGCTCGCGGGGTGTGCGCGGGCCGGGCGCGATGCGCGCCCAGGCGAACTCGGCGGTCAGCGCCGCCCATCCGGCCCCGGCGAGCACCGCCGCCCACCACAGAAGCGACCCCGTCCTCCCCAAGCCCCCCGGCCGTCGGAAGGCTCCCGTCGTCCCCAAGCTCCCTGGCCGTCGGAAGGCTCCCGTCGTCCCGAAGTTCCCTGGCCGTCGGAAGGCTCCCGGCTTCCGGAGGGCTCCCGGCTTCCGGAGGGCTCCCGGCGCGAGGGGAGCCCGCGGTGCGCGGCGCGAGCGCAGCAGGGACGTCAGGCCGAGGGCCGCCGCGGCGAGCGCGAGGCCGCTCGTGACGGCGTGCCGCCGCAGCCTGCCCCGGCCGCCGCCGATGGCCTCCCGCCAGGCCGGCCCGTGCAGGCGCCGCATCAGCGCGTCGTCGGCGTTGCCCCGCTGGAGACGCACGCTCGCCCAGAACCCGTCGTCGCGCACCGGATGCACGCTGACCCGCTCCCCGCGCACCAGCCGCCGCCCCGCCGCCCTGACCCGCAGCGCCAGGTCGGCGTCCTCCCGGTAGGCCCGGGGGAAGCGCTCGTCGAACCCGCCCGCCTCCTCCAGCGCCGCCCGCCGGTAGGCGATGTCGGCGGTGATCCACTCCGCCTCCGCCAGCCCGGCCGTGTTCCGCTCGGCGTCGGTGGGCCGGCGTCCCGCGGGCAGCGGCACCTCGATCCGCCCCTGGCTGCCCGCCACCTCCTCCGGCAGCCCCGCGAGGTCCGCGCGCAGCGCCTCGTACCAGCCGGGGGCGGGCACCACGTCGTCGTCCAGGAACGCCACCCACGGCGTGCCGGCCGCCCGCCAGCCCGCGTTGCGCGCCGCGGCCGGCCCCCGTCCCCCGGACCGGACCACGCGCACGTGCCCGGGCACGTCCAGCGGCGGCCGCCCCTCCGGCCGGCCCGGCGGCCGGTCGTCGGCCACGACGACCGGCACGTCGCTGCCCAGGGCCGCGAGCGTCGCCCGCAGCGACGGCCGGCCGACCGTGGGGATCACCACGGTGACCAGTCCGTTGATCAACCCGTCGCTCACGAGCCGAACACCTCCCGCCGCCGCACCAGGTACGGCCCGAGGGCCAGCACGTCCACCGGCGAGGAGCCGAAGCACTCCAGGGCGTCGCGCGGGTCGTCCACCATCGGCCGTCCCGCGGTGTTGAGGCTCGTGTTGACCAGCACCGGCAGTCCCGTCCGCGCCTCGAACGCGGCCAGCACCCCGGCCAGCAGCGGATCCGCCCCCGGATCGACGGTCTGGACGCGCGCGGTGCCGTCCACGTGCACGACCGCGGGGACGCGCGCCCGCCAGTCCGGGCGCACGTCGTGCACGAACAGCATGTACGGCGACGGCAGCGGCCCCCGGCCGAAGATCTCCGCGGCCCGGGAGGCGAGCACCATCGGCGCGATCGGCCGGAACTGCTCGCGTCCCTTGACGTCGTTGAGCCGCTCGGTGTTGCGGGCGTGCCCCGGATGGGCGAGCAGCGACCGGCGGCCGAGCGCCCGCGGGCCGTACTCCGAACGGCCCTGGAACCAGGCCACGATCCGGTCGGCGGCGAGCTCGGCGGCGACCGCCCCCGCCAGGTCGGCGGGCCGGGTGTGGGGCACCCGCGCCACGTCCAGCCAGGCGCCCAGCTCCTCGTCGGTGAAGCCGCGCCCGAGGTCGGCGCCCGGCATCGGCGCGGGCCGGTCGCCGTGGGCCTGCGCCAGGTGCAGCGCGCCGCCCAGCGCGGTGCCCGAGTCGCCCGCCGCGGGCTGCACCCACACCTCCTCGAACGGCCCCTCGGCCAGCAGACGCGTGTTGGCGACGCAGTTGAGCGCCACCCCGCCCGCCAGCGCGAGCCGCCGCTCGCCGGTCCGCTCGTGCAGCCACCGGACCAGCTCCAGCAGCACCTCCTCCAGCCGCGCCTGCACGCTGGCCGCCAGGTCGGCGTGGTCGTCCGTCCACGGCTGTCCCTTGGCCAGGGCCTTGGCGTAGCCGTTCCAGTCGATCGGCTCGACGCGGAACCCGCCGTCCGGCGTGGTGAAGATCAGCTCGCGCAGCGACTCCAGGTGCCGGGGCCGGCCGTAGGAGGCCAGCGCCATCACCTTGTACTCGTCGCTGGAGCGCAGGAACCCCAGGTGCTCGGTCACGTCCTCGTACATCAGGCCGAGGGAGTGCGGCAGCTCCTGCGCCGCCAGCACCTCCAGCTCGCCGTCGCGGTAGCGCCCCGCCAGGTGGGAGACGTTCTCGCCGCGACCGTCGCACACCAGCACCGCGCAGTCCCGGAAGGGCGAGGCCAGCCCCGCCGAGGCGGCGTGCGCGACGTGGTGCGGCACGAACCGCACCCGGGCCGGGTCCAGGCCGGGCAGCGCCGTGGCCAGGAACAGGGGGGCGCGCACCGCGTACGTCGTGCGCAGGTCCTCCCAGTCGCCGTCGGGCCGCTGCCGGACCAGGGCCGGGTCGTAGGAGTAGGCGACCGCGTCGATGTCCTCGGGGTCGAGGCCCGCCTGGCGCAGGCACCAGGCCGCCGCCTGCTCGGGCAGTTCCCAGGCGGAGAAGGGCAGCGGCCGCTTGCCGTGCTTGCGGCGGCTGAACCGTTCCTCCTCCGCGGCGGCCACGACCTGCCCGTCGGCCACCAGGGCGGCGGCGGGGTCGTGGAAGATCGCGTTGATGCCGAGAAATCTCATCCGGTTCCTCCCCCTACGGGTAGGAGAAGCGCTACCGAGAGAAGCGGCTCTCAAACCTCCCACATGCGTCCGACATGCGGAAACACGCTACTGGACCGGCCCTTGTTCACTCTAAGTAGTTGTTTGCGGGGTGCCCGGCCGGGTAGCTGGCGGACGGCTCGACGGAGCCGCGCAAGGCCCTCGCGGAGGTGGAAGGTGTACGAACGACGACGTCCCGGTGCCGTGCTGTTCGACCGTGACGGGACCCTCATCAGGGACGTTCCGTACAACGGCGACCCGGACCGGGTGGAGATCATGCCGGGAGCCGCCGAGGCGCTGGCGCGGCTGCGCAGGGCCGACGTTCCGGTGGCCGTCGTCACCAACCAGTCGGGCGTGGCCAAGGGCCTCATCTCGCCCGACGACATGGACCAGGTCAACGCCCGCGTGGAGGAACTGCTCGGACCGTTCGACGCGTGGGCGATCTGCGTCCACGACGACGCCGACGGCTGCACCTGCCGCAAACCCGCCCCCGGCCTGGTGATCAGGGCGGCGGCGGTGCTGGACGTCAGCCCGCGCGACTGCGTCGTGGTGGGCGACATCGGCCGCGACATGGAGGCCGCCAGGGCCGCCGGCGCGCGCGGCATCCTGGTGCCGACCGAGGTGACCCGTCCGGAGGAGGTCGCGCAGGCGCCGGAGGTGGCCGCCGACCTGACCGACGTGGCCGACCGCGTGCTGAGCGAGCTCGAGGCCGCGGCCCCGGTCGGCGCGGGCGCCCGCTGGTCGCGGGCGATGGGCTGGAGCCGCTGGTGAGGATCCTGCTGTGGCACGTGCACGGCTCGTACACCAGTGCCTTCGTGCGCGGCGGCCACGAGTACGTGCTGCCGCTCGTGCCCGGCCGGGGACCGGCCGGGCGGGGCCGGGCGCGGACGTTCGACTGGCCCGCCGACGCCCGCGAGGTGCCGTTCGACCGGCTGCGCGACGAGCCGGTCGACGTGGTCGTCTACCAGCGCCCGCACGAGCCGGAGCTGGCCCGCGAGTGGCTCGGCCGCGACGTGCCCGGCGTCTACGTCGAGCACAACACGCCGGCCGGTGACGTGCCCCGTACCCGCCACCCGGTGGCGGACCGCGACGACGTCACGCTCGTGCACGTCACCCACTTCAACGAGCTGTTCTGGGACAACGGCCGGGCGCCCACGCGGGTGATCGAGCACGGCGTCCCCGACCCCGGTCACCTCTACACCGGCGAGCTGCCCCGGGCCGGCGTCGTGGTCAACGAGCCGGTGCGGCGCACCCGGGTGGCGGGCACCGACCTGCTGCCGCGCTTCGCCGCGCGGGTTCCGCTCGACGTGTTCGGGATGCGGGTGACCGGCCTGCCGTACGGCACGTACGAGGACCTGCCGCAGCACGCCATGCACGCCGAGCTGGCCCGGCGGCGCGTCTACCTGCACCCCTACCGGTGGACCTCGCTCGGGCTCGCGCTCGTCGAGGCCATGACGCTCGGCATGCCGGTCGTCGCGCTCGCCACCACCGAGGCGGTCGAGGCGGTGCCGCCGGAGGCCGGCGTGATCTCGACCGACGTGGACGTGCTGGTGCGGGCGCTGGCCGACTTCGCCGCCGACCCGGAGCGCGCCGCGCAGGCGGGGAAGGCGGCACGGGCGGCGGCGCTGGCCCGCTACGGGCTGGCCCGGTTCCTCACCGATTGGGATCGGCTACTTTCGGAAGTCTCTGCAGGTAGCTAATGTATGTCCGTAATACGGTGGTATGACTCGCGGCGACGCGGGTAGGGCAGGTGGGCATGATGATGCTCGACTGGTCGCGCAGGGCGGCCTGCCAGACCATGGACCCGGAGCTGTTCTTCCCGATCACCCTGGAAGGACCGGGGCTCGAACAGGTGGAACGCGCCAAGGCGGTCTGCCGGGGATGCCCCGTGCGGCAGCCGTGCCTCGACTACGCCATCGACACCCGGCAGATGAACGGCGTCTGGGGAGGCACCGACCCCGCGCAACGCCGATCCCTCACCCCGATGGTGCCGCCGCGGCGAGAAACCGTGCCCGCTCGTCCTCGTCCAGGTGGTCGCTGAACAGTACGCCGTCCAGATGGTCGACCTCGTGCTGCAGCACCCTCGCCAGCACGCCCAGCCCCCGCACCACGACCGGCTTGCCGAACATGTCGCGCCCCCGCGCCGTCACCATGTAGGCCCGCTCCAGCGGCCACCACACGCCAGGCGCCGACAGGCACGCCTCGTCCGCCGTCACCCGCCGTTCGGACAGCTCGAGCCTCGGGTTGACCAGATGCCCCGCCTTGCCCTCGTAGGCGTAGACGACCACGCGCAGCGGCACCCCGAGCTGCGGCGCCGCCAGGCCCGCCCGCCCCGCTCCCGCCCGCAGCGTGGCCGTCAATGACTTGACCAGGCCGCGCAGCTCGCGGTCGAAGTCCCGCACGGGCTCCGCCACGGCGCGCAGCGCCGGATCGCCGAACATCAGAATCTGCCGGACCGTCACCGCACCTCCCCGATAGGCCGTCTCGATCATCCCGCACCTTCCCGCGCCCCCCGAGGGCCAACCGCGAGGGGCGAGGGTTGTAGCACAGCGGTAACAGAAGGGACCCAGCGGCGAAACGGCGCAAAAGCAGGATCGATCGCGTGATCTCACTTCCGGCTCGCGTGCCTGTGATGCCCGGCCCGGCGCTCGGGGCCGGACCGGCCGTCCCAGGCACGCCCGTTCCCCCACGCCGGCCAGGCGGGCCGGCCCTCCCGTGTCCGCCGGCCGCCCCGACCCGTCAGGAGGTGTCCCTGTGAGCGCGATCCCCGCCGAAGAGCCGCCCCGGCCGCCCGAGACGGCGCCCAACGCCCTGTCGGGCTTCACCGTCGGCGTCACCGCGACCCGCCGCCGCGAGGAGTTCGGCGCGCTCCTCGAACGGCGCGGCGCCCGCGTCGTCAGCGCGCCCGCGATCCGGCTCGTCCCGCTCGCCGAGGACTCCGACCTGCTGGCCGCCACCCGGCACGCCCTCGCCGCACCCCTCGACGACGTCGTCGTCACCACCGGCGTCGGCTTCCGCGGCTGGATGGCCGCCGCCGAGGGCTGGGGCCTGTCGGCCGACCTGGTCGCCCGCCTGTCCACGGCCCGGCTGCTCACCCGCGGCCCCAAGGCCAGGGGAGCGGTGCGCGCCGCCGGCCTCGACGACCACTGGACGCCCGACAGCGACTCCTGCCGCGAGGTCAAGGACCACCTGCTCCGCCAGGACCTGCGCGGCCGCCGCATCGCCGTGCAGCTGCACGGCGAGCCGCTGGCCGACTTCGTCGACGCCCTGCGCGGCGCCGGCGCCGAGGTCATCGAGATCCCCGTCTACCGGTGGCTGCCGTACCGCGACCCCTCCCCGCTGCGCCGCCTGATCACCCAGACCATCTCCGGCGCCGTCGACGCCGTCGCCTTCACCAGCGCGCCCGCCGTCCACGCCATGATCGCCGCTGCCCGCGCGGAAGGGCTGGAGGAGCCGCTGCTGTCGGCGTTCGGCAGCCGGGTCGTGGCCGCCTGCGTCGGCCCCGTGACTGCCGACCCGCTCGTCTCCCGCGGCATCCCGACCCTGCAGCCGGACCGCGCCCGGCTCGGCTCCCTCGCCCGCGCCCTGGCCAGGCACCTGCCCGAGCACGGCGTCACCCGGCTCGTCGCGGGCGGCCACCGGCTGGAGATCCGCGGCCACGCCGTCGTCGTCGGCGGTGACCTGCGCCCGCTGCCGCCCGCCCCGATGGCGGTGCTCAAGCGGCTCGCCGACAAGCCCGGCCACGTCGTCTCCCGCACCGAGCTGCGCACCGTCCTGCCGGGCAGCGTCGCCAGGGAGTCCGCCGAGCACGCCGTCGAGATGGCCATCACCCGTCTGCGCCGCGCCCTCGGCCCGGCCGGCATCGTGGAGACCGTGGTCAAACGCGGCTACCGGCTCGCCTGCGCCCACGAGGCGGACCGGTGAGGCCCGCCCTCGTCCTCGTCGCGCACGGCACCCGCAGCGCCGCGGGGGAGCGCACCCTCGCCGACCTGGCCGCCGCCGTCCGCCGGCAGCGCCCCGGCCACCGCGTCGAACTGGCCTACCTGGAGATCAGCCGCCCCCTGCTCGCCGACGCGCTGCCCGCGGTCGACGGCCCCGTCGTCGTGGCGCCCCTGCTGCTGGCCGGCGGCTACCACGTGCACGTCGACCTGCCCGCCGTCCTCGCCGAGCACCGACCCGACGCGCTCGTCACCCCGCCGCTCGGGCCGCACCGGCTGCTCACCTCCGCGCTCGCCCGCAAGCTCGCCCGCGCGGGGCTGCGCCCCGGCGACGCCGTCGTCCTCGGCGCCGCCGGCTCCTCCGACCCGGCCGCGCTCGCCGACGTCCGCGCCCAGGCCCACCGGCTCGGGCTGCGGCTCGCCCGCCCGGTCACCGCCGCCTTCGCCTCGGCCGGCGCCCCCACCCTGGACGAGGCGCTGGACCGGCTCCGCTCCGGTCCGGCCGCGCGGGTGGCGATCGCCTCGTACGTGCTCGCACCCGGCTTCTTCCACGGCCGCATCGCCGTGGCGGGCGCCGACCTGGTCAGCGAGCCGCTCGGCGCGGACCCGGACGTGGCGGCGCTGGTGTGGAGCCGTTTCGACCAGGCGGCGCTGCCCGTCGGGGCGGCCATCGCCTGAGATCGGCCCGGTGGCGGCGCTGTCCGTCCGGGCCGCCGTCGCCTGAGATCGGCCCGGCGGCGGCGCTGCCCGTCGGGGCCGCCACCGCCGGAGATCAGCCCGGCGGCGGCGCGGCCGGTTCCAGGCGAAGCTCGCGGACGATCTCCTCGGCGCTCGCGTCCAGCGACGGCCCCGCCCCGGCGCCCACGAACAGCTCCATGCAGGCCCGGTGGAAGCAGCCCGCGAGCAGCAGCCGCGCGCTCGCCCGAGGGTCCACGCCGGCGGCCACCCGGCCGAGCCGCCGCTCGCCGTCGAGGTAGGCCGCCAGCGGCACCTCCTCGGCCTCCGGCCCGAGCCCCGCCTCGCGCAGCGCCTCACGGAAGCGGACGGTGACGTTCGGCGAGGTGAACACGGGCAGCGCCGCCGACTGCACCTCCAGGTTGTAGGCGATGCCCGCCCGCGCGATCGGGACGAGGTTGCCGGTCACCCGGCCGTGCCCCACCCGGTCGGACAGGTCGTGCAGGACGCTCAGCCAGAAGGGCAGACGGTACTGCAGCAGCGCGAGGAAGTGATCGACCGAGCCGCCGGGACGTCCGTCCCTGAGGGCGAGGGCCATCTCCAGAACGCGTCGCCTCGTGTCCTGGCTTCGCTGGGGCGGATCTACATGGGAAGTCACCATGGGCGGCCTAACGTGCGCGGTCACGTGGGGGGTGGTGTGGCGTCGCGGCGTTCGGGGATGTCTCTCCCGTTGAATCGGACCGTTTCCTAACAGCGTTTCACGGCACCGATTATGACCCGGAACATCCGAAAAGTTAGGCGTTGTGTACCTGTGAGTTAGCTGTCAGTGTCGGTGTCGCGACGCCGCAGGTAGCGCTCGAACTCCGCCGCGATCGCGTCGCCGCTCGCCTCCGGCAGCTCGGCGGCGTCCTTGCGGTCCTCCAGCTCCTTGACGTATTCGGCCACCTCACTGTCCTGGGAGGCCAGCTCGTCCACGCCCCGCTCCCACGCCCGGGCCTCCTCGTCGAGGTCGCCCAGCGGCATCGGGATCTCCAGCAGGTCCTCCAGGCGGCGCAGCAGCGCCAGCGTCGCCTTCGGGTTGGGCGGCTGCGCCACGTAGTGCGGCACCGACGCCCACAGCGACACCGCGTCCAGGCCCGCCTCGCCGAAGGCGTGCTGCAGCACCCCCACGATGCCGGTCGGCCCCTCGTAACGGCTGAGCTCCAGGTTGGTCGACCTGGCCAGCGCCTCGTCGGTGGCGCCGCCCAGGATCGGCACCGGCCGGGTGTGCGGCGAGTCGTTGAGCAGCGCCCCCAGCATCACGGCCAGCTCCACGCCCAGCTCACGGCAGACCTCGACGATGTCGGCGCAGAACGAACGCCAGCGCATGTTGGGCTCGATGCCGCGCAGCAGCACCACGTCACGCTCCACGCCCGGCGGGCGGGCGCGCAGCAGCCGCGTCGTCGGCCACACGATCGAGCGGGTCAGCCCGTCGCCCATCTGCACGACCGGGCGGGTCACCTGGAAGTCGTAGTAGTCGTCGGGGTCGAGAGCCACCAGCGGCTCGGCCTTCCAGGCGGTCTCGAGATGGGCGATCACGCCGCTGGAAGCCTCGCCCGCGTCGTTCCACCCCTCGAACGCGGCAATGAGCACCGGGTCGACGAGCTCGGGGAGCCCTTCGAGCTCGATCACGTGGCGCCTCCTCTTTCCTCCATCGGGCCTAGCCTATGCGGTGAGGTGGTGCTCATGTCACCGTGTGGGGCGATCTAGCTCCCCGCCCCGCCCGCGCCCGTGGCGCCGGAGCGCGGCAGGCCCGCGACAGCGGCACGACAGGGGCGCGTGACCAGCAAGAACGCTCCCGTCTCGACCCCGTGGGCGCACCCCGTGTGACCCCGCGGCCGACCCCGTGGCCGACACCGCGGGCGGCGCCGCCGCGACGGCGACGCGCCCGGCGGCGGCGCGACGGCCCAGGTGGAGCGCACGTGGAGCCCCGGCGGCGCCACGTGCCGCCCCGGGCGGCGGCGGGCGTGGCGGGCCGCCCGGCGGCGTGTCCAAGGGGTGGAACGGCGACGCCGCCGCCCCTGGCGCAGCCGATAAGCTGCATGCCATGAGCAGCTCTCCGTCCTTCCGCGAGGTGTTGTCCCAGCGAGTCATCGTCGCCGACGGAGCCATGGGGACGATGTTGCAGGCTCAAGACCCCACCCTCGACGACTTCGAGGGTCACGAGGGCTGCAACGAGGTGCTCAACGTCACCAGGCCCGACATCGTCCAGGGCGTCCACGACGCCTATTTCGCCGTCGGCGTCGACTGCGTCGAGACCAACACCTTCGGCGCCAACCTCGCCGCCCTCGGCGAGTACGACATCTCCGAGCGCGTCTACGAATACTCCGAGGCCGGCGCCCGCATCGCCAGGCAGCGGGCCGACCACTGGTCGACCCCCGACCACCCGCGTTTCGTCCTCGGCTCCATGGGCCCCGGCACCAAGCTGCCCACCCTCGGCCACCTGCCGTACGCGAGCCTGCGCGACGCCTACCGCGACAACGCCGCCGGCCTCATCGCGGGCGGCGCCGACGCCCTCATCATCGAGACCTGCCAGGACCTGCTGCAGGTCAAGGCCGCCGTGATCGGCGCCAGGACCGCCGCCGAGGCGTCCGGCCGCGACGTGCCGATCATCGCCCAGGTGACGATCGAGACCAACGGCGCGATGCTGCTCGGCTCCGAGATCGGCGCCGCGCTGACGGCCATCGAGCCGCTCGGCGTCGACGTGATCGGCCTCAACTGCGCCACCGGCCCCGCCGAGATGAGCGAGCACCTGCGCTACCTCGCCCGCCACTCCCGGGCCCGCCTGTCGTGCATGCCCAACGCCGGCCTGCCGGTGCTCACCTCCGACGGCGCCTACTACCCGCTGACCGCGCAGGAGCTGGCCGACGCCCACGACGCCTTCACCCGCGACTACGGCCTGTCGCTGGTCGGCGGCTGCTGCGGCACCACGCCCGAGCATCTGCGTCAGGTCGTCGAGCGGGTCCGCGGCAAGGCGCCCGCCGCCCGCCGCCCGCACCCGGAGCCCGGCGCCTCCTCCCTCTACCAGAGCGTGCCGTTCCGGCAGGACACCTCCTACCTCGCCATCGGCGAGCGCTGCAACACCAACGGCTCCAAGGTCTTCCGCGAGGCCATGCTGGAGGGCCGCTGGGACGACTGCGTCGAGATGGCCCGCGAGCAGGCGCGCGGCGGCGCCCACATGCTCGACCTGTGCGTCGACTACGTCGGCCGCGACGGCGTGGCCGACATGAAGGAGCTGGCGTTCCGCTTCGCCACCGCCTCCACGCTGCCGATCATGCTCGACTCCACCGAGCCGGCCGTCCTGCAGGCCGGCCTGGAGATGCTCGGCGGGCGCGCCGCCGTCAACTCCGTCAACTACGAGGACGGCGCCGGCCCCGACTCCCGCTTCCAGAAGATCATGCGGCTGGTCAAGGAGCACGGGGCGGCCGTGGTGGCGCTCACCATCGACGAGGAGGGCCAGGCCCGCACCGCCGACTGGAAGGTCCGCGTCGCCGTACGCCTCATCGAGGACCTCGTCGGCAACTGGGGCATGCGGATCGAGGACATCATCGTCGACTGCCTCACCTTCCCCATCGCCACCGGGCAGGAGGAGACCAGGCGCGACGGCCTGGAGACCATCGAGGCCATCCGCGAGCTCAAGCGCCGCTACCCGGGCGTGCAGACCACGCTGGGCCTGTCCAACATCTCCTTCGGCCTCAACCCGGCCGCCCGGATGGTGCTCAACTCCGTCTTCCTCAACGAGTGCGTCAACGCCGGGCTCGACTCCGCGATCGTGCACGCCTCCAAGATCCTGCCCATGGCCCGCATCCCCGACGAGCAGCGCCAGGTCGCCCTCGACATGGTCTACGACCGCCGCCGCGAGGGATACGACCCGCTGCAGCGGTTCATGGACCTGTTCGAGGGCGTCGACGCCGCCGCCATGCGCGCGGGCAAGGCCGAGGAGCTGGCCGCGCTGCCGCTGTGGGAGCGGCTCAAGCGGCGCATCATCGACGGCGAGCGCAAGGGCCTGGAGGCCGACCTCGAGGCCGGGCTGGCGCAGCGGCCCGCCCTGGAGATCATCAACGACGTGCTGCTCGACGGCATGAAGACGGTCGGCGAGCTGTTCGGCTCCGGCCAGATGCAGCTGCCGTTCGTGCTGCAGTCGGCCGAGGTGATGAAGGCGGCCGTCGCCTACCTCGAACCTCACATGGACCGCGTCGAGGGCGAGACCAAGGGCCGCATCGTGCTGGCCACGGTCAAGGGCGACGTGCACGACATCGGCAAGAACCTCGTCGACATCATCCTGTCCAACAACGGCTACGAGGTCGTCAACCTCGGCATCAAGCAGCCCGTCTCGGCCATCCTGGAGGCCGCCGACGACCAGCGCGCCGACGTCATCGGCATGTCCGGCCTGCTGGTCAAGTCCACGGTCGTGATGAAGGAGAACCTGGAGGAGATGAACTCCAGGGGCCTGTCCGCCAAGTACCCCGTGCTGCTCGGCGGCGCCGCGCTCACCCGCGCCTACGTCGAGCAGGACCTCGCCGGGCTGTTCGAGGGCGAGGTCCGCTACGCCCGCGACGCGTTCGAGGGGCTGCGGCTGATGGACGCGTTCATGGCCGTCAAGCGCGGCGTCGAGGGCGCCACCCTGCCCCCGCTGCGCGAGCGACGTGTCAGGACCGGCGCGGTGCTGGAGCGCACCCCCGTCGAGGAGCTGCCGGCCCGCTCCGACGTCGCGCTGGACAACCCGGTGCCCAAGGCGCCCTTCCTCGGCGACCGCATCGTCAAGGGCATCTCGCTGGCCGACTACGCCGCCTTCCTCGACGAGCGGGCCCTGTTCCTCGGCCAGTGGGGGCTCAAGCCCACCCGGGGCGGCGACGGTCCGGGCTACGAGGAGCTGGTCGAGACCGAGGGCCGGCCGCGGCTGCGCATGTGGCTGGAGCGCATCCAGACCGAGGGGCTGCTGGAGGCCGCGGTCGTCTACGGCTACTTCCCCTGCGTCAGCGACGGCGACTCGCTGATCATCCTCGACGAGGCGGGCGGCGAGCGCACCCGCTTCACCTTCCCCCGCCAGCGCCGCGACCGGCACCTGTGCCTGTCCGACTTCTTCCGGCCGCGCGAGTCGGGTGAGCCGGACGTGGTGGCCTTCCAGGTGGCCACCATGGGCGGCCGGATCTCCGAGGCGACGGCCGAGCTGTTCGCCAAGGACGCCTACCGCGACTACCTCGAACTCCACGGCCTGTCCGTGCAGCTCACCGAGGCGCTGGCCGAATACTGGCACGCCAGGGTCCGCTCGGAGTGGGGCATCGGCGGCGACGAGTCGCTCGACGACATGCTCAAGGTCAACATCCAGGGCTGCCGCTACTCGTTCGGCTACCCGGCCTGCCCCAACCTGGAGGACCAGGTGCAGCTGTTCGAGCTGCTCGACCCGGAGCGGATCGGGGTGACGCTGTCGGAGGAGTTCCAGCTCCACCCCGAGCAGGCCACCTCCGCCCTGGTCGCCCACCACCCCGAGGCCAAGTACTTCAACGTCTGACCGGCCGCGCCCGGGCGGGCGGGCCTGGCGGAGCACACGAACGATCGGGAGCGCATGGACGCCGTCTTCTTCGACATGGACGGGTTGCTGGTCGACACCGAGAAGGTGTGGCTGGAGATCGAGACCGAGGTGATGGCCCGGCTCGGCGCCGAGTGGACGCCCGCCCACCAGGCGCACCTGGTGGGCGGCTCCATGGAGCGGACGATCGACTACATGCTCGGCGTCTCCGGAGCCTCCGTCGCCCCGGAGACGGTGTGGGAGTGGATGGCGGGGGGCATGGTCGCCCGGCTGGCCGGCGGGGTCCGCGTCATGCCCGGCGCCGGCGAGCTGCTCGACGCCCTGCGCGCCGAGGGCGTCCCCGTCGCGCTCGTCACCTCGTCCCTGAAGGAGATCGCCGAGGCCGTGCTCGCGCACGTCCGGCACGACCGGTTCGACGCCGTCGTCACGGCCGACGACGTCGAGCGGACCAAGCCCGACCCCGAGCCCTACCTGACGGCCGCCGCGCTGCTGGGTGTCGAGCCGGTCCGGTGCGTGGTGCTGGAGGACTCACCCAACGGCGTCGCCGCGGCCACGGCCGCCGGCTGCGCGGTGGTGGCCGTCCCCGGCGTCCTGCCCGTCGAGCCCGCCCCCGGCCGGCTCGTCGTCCCTTCGCTCGCCGCCGTCACCGTCGGGCACCTGCGCGACCTCGTCCCCGTCTGACCTGCGCCCCCGGAGGCTCCGTTCGCCCGCCCGCGACGGGAACCACCCCTAGGGGGCGAGTCGTTCTCGGGGAGGAGGGCCGGAGCGGCACGCGTGCCAGGATGGAAGGCACAGTCGACAAGAGGGGCGACCAGATGACTTTCGATCAGATCGCGTGGTTGCCGCTGTGCGCGGGCGTCACCATCGCGGGGTTGGTGCTCAGCTTCCTGGCGTTCCGGCGGCGCGGGGCCGCGGCGGGCACACGGGTGGCGGCGTGGGCGCTGCTGCCCCTGGCCGCCTATCTCACCGGCGCGCTGCAGGCGCTGTGGACCATCGGCACGACGATCGTCGGGTTCGTCACGAGCCTGGTCTTCAACCCCGTCGTGTGGGCGGGCGTGGCGGTGGCCGGGCTGTCGGTGGTGCTGTTCGTGGTGTCGGGAGTGCTGCGCGGGCGCAAGCTCGCCAAGGCGTCCCAGGCCGCCCCGGCACAGCCGCGGGCACAGGGCGGGGCGCAGGGGCAGGCGCAGGGCCGGCCGCAGGCCCCGGCGGCGCCCCCGCAGACGGGCAAGCCTGCGGTGGCAGCCCCCCAGGAGCGCAAGAGCGACGATGACTTCTCCGACATCGAGGACATTCTTCGGCGCCGCGGCATCAGCTGACGGCCTCTGTCACAGTTCTGCGACACAACCACGATGCGCCCGGAACAATTCGGGTCAAGATCGATACGAATAAGTTTCGCGTGAATCACAGTTGAGCCACATACCAGGGCTGAGGGCTGGTCAGCGCAGCTCAGGGCATAGATTCTGCACCCTGGGGCCGTGACGTGCGGTTCCGAAATGACACGGTTGTCACCCTGACCGGATGGCGGCCGTCGTGGACGTGGTCTGACACCCAGGGGGCCTGAAGCGCATGCGCAGTACCTTGGTCACGCGACCCTCGAAGCGCCGCGCGGCGCGAGGAGAGGAGGGCGCGTGACGGCACCACTCGACGTCCCCGAGTCCGCCTCCCACGCCGCACCGGAAGCGGTCGCGGCCGGCGCGGGCCGCACGGCGATCCAGGGACGCTCACTCGGCCAGATCGCCTGGATGCGCCTCAAGCGCGACAAGATCGCCATGACCGGCGCGGGCATCATCGTCTTCCTCGTCCTGGTGGCGATCTGCGCGCCGATCATCGTGAAGCTGTTCGGTCACCCGCCGCTGGAGTTCCACCGCGAGATGATCGACCAGGAGACGCAGATCCCCAAGGACAGGTTCGGCGGGATCGGCTGGGACTTCCTGTTCGGCGTCGAGCCGGTCTGGGGCCGCGACATCTTCAGCCGCATCGTCTACGGCGCGCGCATCTCGCTGCTCATCGCCTTCCTCGCCACCCTGCTGTCGGTCGGCATCGGCACCGTCCTCGGCGTCACGGCCGGCTACTTCGGCGGCTGGGTCGACACCGTCATCAGCCGCGCCATGGACGTCTTCCTGGCCTTCCCGCTGCTGGTCTTCGCCATCGCGCTCGCCGGCGTGGTGCCCGACCAGGCGTTCGGGCTGTCCGGAGACACGCTGCGCGTCTCCCTGCTCATCTTCATCATCGGGTTCTTCAACTGGCCGTACATCGGGCGCATCATCCGCGGCCAGACCCTGTCGCTGCGCGAACGCGAGTTCGTCGACGCCGCCAGGAGCCTCGGCGCACGCGGGCCGTACATCATCGTCCGCGAGCTGCTGCCCAACCTGATGGCGCCCGTCCTCATCTACGCGACGCTGCTGATCCCGACGAACATCCTGTTCGAGGCCGCGCTGTCGTTCCTCGGGGTCGGCGTCCGCCCGCCGACCCCCACCTGGGGCGGGATGCTGGCCGACGCGGCCCGCATCTACACCGTGCCGCACTTCGCCATCTTCCCCGGACTGGCGATCTTCATCACCGTGCTCGCCTTCAACCTCTTCGGTGACGGCCTGCGCGACGCCCTGGACCCGCGGGGCAACCGATGACCTTCGATCTCCCAGATTCCCTGCCTCCCAACAACAAGGGGTGTAGCAACAGATGAGAAGAAAGCCCGCGCTGGCGGTGTCCGCGGTCACCGTGGCACTCGCCCTGGGCCTGTCGGCCTGCGGAGGCACCAGCACCACGCCTCAGTCGTCCGGCGAGCCCGGTCAGCCCGCCGCCCAGGACAAGGCCGACGCCGCGCTCACGGGGGTGTTCAACCCTTCGACGAAGAAGGGCGGCACCATCAAGCTGGCCAACTCCGGCGACTGGGACTCGCTCGACCCGGCCGACACCTACTACGGCTACTCGTGGAACTTCATCCGCCTGTACGGCCGCGCCCTGACGATGTTCCCCGGCAAGCCGGGCGCCGAGGGCGCCAAGCCGGTGCCCGACCTGGCCAAGGAGCTGGGCAAGCCGAGCGAGGACTTCAAGACCTGGACCTACACCCTGCGTGACGGTCTGAAGTACGAGGACGGCACCCCGATCACCGCCAAGGACGTGGCCTACGGCGTGGCCCGCTCCTACGACCGGGAGACCTTCCCCAACGGCCCGACGTACCTCAACGAGCTGCTCAACTGGCCGAAGGACTACAAGGGCCCCTACAAGTCGAAGGGCGCCGACTTCAGCTCGGCCATCGAGACGCCCGACGACAAGACGGTCGTCTTCCACCTGAAGCAGCCCTTCAGCGGCTTCGACTACCTGACCCAGATGTCGGTCACCATGCCGGTGCCCGAGGCCAAGGACACGGGCACCAAGTACCAGGAGCACGTGATCTCCTCGGGCCCGTACAAGTTCGAGAAGAACGAGATCGGCAAGGGCTTCACCCTGGTCCGCAACGACCAGTGGGACCCGGCGACCGACCCCAACCGGCCGGCGCTGCCCGACCGCTACGAGGTGTCGACCAACGTCAACGCCGACGACATCGACAACCGCCTCATCTCCGGCGACCTGCACGTCGCGGTCGAGGGCACCGGTGTCCAGCCCGCCGCGCTCAGCAAGATCCTGCCGGACCCGGCGCTGAAGGCCCGCACCGACAACCCCACGCTGCAGCGGCTCTGGTACACCTCGATCAACCCGACGGTGAAGCCGCTGGACAACAAGGACTGCCGGATCGCGATCCAGTACGCCGCCGACAAGACCGGCTACGTCGCGGCCTACGGCGGCACGACCGGTGGCGAGATCGCGACCAGCCTGCTGCCCCCGGGCATCCCCGGCTACCAGAAGATCGACCTCTACCCGAGCCCCGAGGGCAAGGGCGACCTGAACAAAGCCAAGGAGCACCTGGCCAAGTGCGGCCAGCCCAACGGCTTCGAGACGAACATCTCCTACCGCGCCGAGCGCGACAAGGAGAAGAAGACGGCCGAGGCGCTCAAGGAGTCGCTGGCCCGCGTCGGCATCAACGTGACGCTCAAGCCCTACCCGCTGAAGGACTACTTCTCCCTCTACGCCGGCAAGCCGTCGTTCGTGGTCAAGGAGAAGCTGGGCCTGGCCATCAACGGCTGGGGCTCCGACTGGCCTGACGGCTACGGCTTCCTGCAGCAGATGACCGACAGCCGCGTCATCCGCGAGAGCGGCGGCTCGTCCAACCTGTCCGTCCGGATCCCCGAGGTCGACAAGATGTTCGACCAGGCGCTCCAGGAGGCCGACACGGCCAAGCGCGAGCAGCTCTACGCCGCCATCGACAAGCGCGTCATGGAGGAGTCGGTCATCCTGCCCGGCATCGTGGCCAAGTCGCTGCTCATCCGCGGCAAGGGCCTGACCAACGTCATGGTCAACGACGGCCAGCAGATGTACGACTACGTGGCGATGGGCGTCCAGTAGCCCGTCCCGCAGTCGCAGGAGCAGCTGTAGGCCAACCGACCGAGCAGTAAGGCAGGTGAAGGCCGCAGGCGGCCGTCCCGGGCGAACCCCGGGGCGGCCGCCGGGCCGGGCACTGTGTTCACATACATCATCAGACGCCTGATCAGCGCAGTGATCATGCTCGCCATTGTGAGCATGGCCACCTTCGCGATCTTCTTCCTCGTGCCGCGGCTCGCGGGGGCCACCGCCGAGGGCATGGCCAGCCGCTACGTCGGCCGGACGGCCACCGAGGAGACGGCCAAGCTGGCCGCCGAGCGCCTCGGCTTCAACGACCCCCTGATCGTGCAGTACGGCAGGTACGTCAAGGGCATCGTCGCCGGCGCCGAGTACGACTACGGAGCGGGCGTCGAGCAGTGCCCCGCCCCGTGCCTCGGCTACTCCTTCATCACCCGCCAGCCCGTCTTCCCCGACCTGATGAACCGGCTGCCCGTCACCCTGTCACTGGCCATCGGCGCCGCGTTGATCTGGGTGCTGCTCGGCGTCGGCATCGGCGTGCTGTCGGCCCTGCGCAGAGGCACCGTGTTCGACCGGTTCGCGATGATCGTCGCACTCGCCGGCGTATCGCTGCCGATCTTCTTCACCGGCCTCATCTCGCTGCAGCTCTTCGCCTACGGCAACCCGTTCAACTGGGCCGCCCAGGGCGGCTACTACGTCACCATCGAGGACTCACCTGCCCGCTGGGCCTACGGCCTGCTGCTGCCGTGGATCACGCTGGCGTTCCTGTTCGCCGCCACGTACGCGCGCCTCACCCGGGCGGGCATGCTGGAGACGATGAACGAGGACTACATCCGCACGGCCAGGGCCAAGGGCCTCGTCGAACGCAAGGTGATCGTCAAGCACGGCCTGCGCGGCGCCCTGACGCCCATCATCACGATCTTCGGCCTCGACTTCGGCCTGCTGATCGGCGGCGCCGTGCTCACCGAGACCGCCTACTCGCTCAACGGCCTCGGCAAGTACGCCATCGACGCCATCACCAACCAGGACCTGCCCAAGGTCATGGGAGTGACCCTCCTGGCGGCCCTGTTCGTCATCCTGGCCAACCTGATCGTCGACCTGCTCTACGCCGTCGTCGACCCGAGAGTGAGGCTGACGTGAGCCAGCAGAGCTTCCTCGACGTCAAGGACCTGCGCATCCACTTCCCGACCGACGACGGCCTCGTCAAGTCCGTCGACGGCCTCACCTTCGGGCTGGAGCGGGGCAAGACCCTCGGCATCGTCGGCGAGTCCGGCTCCGGCAAGAGCGTCACCAGCCTCGGCATCCTCGGCCTGCACAAGGGCGGCCGGGCGAGGATCTCCGGCGAGATCTGGCTCGACGGCGAGGAGCTCGTCAGCGCCTCCCCGGAGCACGTGCGCGGGCTGCGCGGCAAGAAGATGGCGATGATCTTCCAGGATCCGCTGTCGGCCATGCACCCCTACTACACGGTCGGCGACCAGATCATCGAGGCGTACCGGATCCACCACGACGTCTCCAAGTCCGTCGCCAAGAAGCACGCCATCGACATGCTCGGCCGCGTCGGCATCCCCGAGCCGACCCGCCGCGTCGACTCCTACCCGCACGAGTTCTCCGGCGGCATGCGCCAGCGCGCCATGATCGCCATGGCGCTGTCGTGCGACCCCGAGCTGCTCATCGCCGACGAGCCGACCACCGCGCTCGACGTGACCGTGCAGGCCCAGATCCTCGACCTCATGCGCGACCTGCAGCGCGAGTTCAACTCCGCGCTCATCATCATCACCCACGACCTGGGCGTGGTCGCCGAGCTGTCCGACGACATCCTCGTCATGTACGCGGGCAAGTGCATCGAGTACGGCACCACCGAGGACATCTTCTACCGCCCCGAACACCCCTACACCTGGGGGCTGCTGGGCTCCATGCCCCGGCTCGACCGGGAGCCCACCGAACGGCTGCTGCCCATCAAGGGCAGCCCGCCGTCGCTCATCAACGTCCCGCCGGGCTGCGCCTTCCACCCCCGATGCCCGTACGCCGAGCTGACCGGCGGCAAGGCCGGCACCGAGGTGCCGCCGCTGGCCGAGACCGAGGGCGGCCACCTCGTGCGCTGCCACCTCGACAAGGCCGAGCGGCGCAGGCTGTGGGAGAACGAGATCAAGCCAGTGCTGGAGACCCAGTGACCGAGAACGAGCCGCTTCTGTCCGTACAGAACCTGCAGAAGCACTTCCCCGTCCACAAGGGCCTGCTCAAGCGGCAGGTCGGCGCCGTCAAGGCGGTGGACGACATCAGCTTCGAGGTGTTCAAGGGCGAGACGCTCGGCCTGGTGGGGGAGTCCGGCTGTGGCAAGTCCACCACCGGCCGGCTGGTCACCCGGCTCCTCGAACCCACCGGCGGGAAGATCGTCTTCGAGGGGCGGGACATCACCCACGCCGGCCAGGGCAGCCTGCGCCCCCTCCGCCGCGACATGCAGATGATCTTCCAGGACCCCTACTCGTCGCTCAACCCGCGGCACACGGTCGGCGCCATCGTCGGCGCCCCGTTCCGCATCCAGGGCGTCAAGCCGGAGCAGGGCATCAAGAAGGCCGTGCAGGAGATCCTCGAACTCGTCGGCCTCAACCCCGAGCACTACAACCGCTACCCGCACGAGTTCTCCGGCGGCCAGCGGCAGCGCATCGGCATCGCCCGCACGCTCGCGCTCAAGCCCAAGCTCAT
Organism: Nonomuraea indica; assembly: GCF_002850745.1. Lineage (GTDB taxonomy): Bacteria > Actinomycetota > Actinomycetes > Streptosporangiales > Streptosporangiaceae > Nonomuraea > Nonomuraea indica. The sequence goes on along the minus strand of NZ_KZ559470.1, from coordinate 249,839 downwards.
CATCGCCGACGAGCCGGTGTCCGCGCTCGACGTGTCCATCCAGGCCCAGGTCGTCAACCTGCTGGAGGACCTGCAGAACGAGCTGAACCTCACCTACGTGGTCATCGCGCACGACCTGTCGGTGGTCCGCCACATCAGCGACCGGGTCGCCGTCATGTATCTCGGCAAGATCGTCGAGATCGCCGACCGCAAGCGCCTCTACAGCGCGCCCATGCACCCCTATACCAACGCCCTGCTGTCGGCCGTGCCGGTGCCCGACCCGCGGGCGCGCGCCGACCGCGAGCGGATCCGCCTCACCGGCGACGTCCCCAGCCCGCTCAACCCGCCGCCCGCGTGCCGCTTCCACACGCGGTGCTGGAAGGCCCAGGAGATCTGCAAGACGGTCGAGCCGCCGCTGGAGGAGCTGGCGGGCGGTCACCGGGTGGCCTGCCACTTCCCGGAGAACGCCCCGGAAGTGCCGGCGGGCTCCGCCGGCACTCCGGCCACCGCCTGACCCGCCGGCTCGACACTCCCCGCCCCGGCACCTCCACCAGCCGGGGCGGGGCCCTCCCCACCTCGACGAGCGCCCCCTCCCGCATGGTCCGCCCGCGCCCGTCCTCGCCCGCCTGGCACGCCCGCGCTCGTCTCGCCCGCGCTCGTCTCGCCCGCGTGGCACGCCCGCGTGTCCGCCCGCGCCCGTCGTCGCCAGGCTGTCACCGGCCGTCCGCCCGCGGGGCCGTCGGCGGCGCCCACCGGTCAGGACAGGGCGCCCGGTGTGATCAGCCCCGTCTCGTACGCCAGCACCACGGCCTGCACGCGGTCACGCAGCCCCAGCTTCGTCAGCACGTTGCCGACGTGCGTCTTCACCGTCGTCTCGCTCACCACCAGCTTGGCGGCGATCTCCGCGTTGGACATGCCCTTGGCGATCAGCCGGAGCACCTCCAGCTCCCGCTCCGTCAGCCGGTCCAGCCGCGCCGGCGTCGTCTGCTCGTACGCCGACGGCAGCCGCGCCGCGAACCGGTCGAGCAGCCGCCGGGTCACGCTCGGCGCCACGATCGCCTCGCCCGCCGCCACCACCCGGATCGCCTGCACCAGCTCGTCCGGCGGCACGTCCTTCAGCAGGAACCCCGACGCGCCCGACCGCAACGCCTCCACGATGTACTCGTCGAGGTCGAACGTCGTCAGCACCAGCACCTTCGGCACGTGCGCCGCGGGCGCCGCCTCCCGCACGATCCGGCGGGTGGCCTCGATCCCGTCGACACCCGGCATCCGGATGTCCATGAGCACGACGTCGGGCATCAGCGCCCTGGTCTGCTCCTGGGCATCCTTGCCGTCGCCCGCCTGCCCCACCACGGTGATGTCCGGCTCGGCCTCGAGGATCAGGCGGAACCCCGTGCGCAGCAGCGGCTGGTCGTCCACCAGCAGCACTCTGATCGTCATCGTCCGTCCTTCAGCGGGAACCTCGCCCGCACCTCGAAACCGCCCCCCGGCCTCGGGCCGACGCTGAGGATTCCACCATAAAGGGCCACGCGCTCGCGAATGCCCACCAAGCCGTGCCCCGGCGGCCCACCGGCGGGCCGCCCCGCACCCTGGCCGCCCCGACCGGCGGGCTCCCCGCCCCGGTCCGCACCCTGGCCGCCCCGCCCCGCACCTTGGCCGCCCTGCGCCGCGCCCTGGCCGGCGGCCGCCGCGCCCTGCCCGTTCAGCCCCGTCCCGCGCCCGTCGTCCGCCACGCTGACGTCCAGCTCGTCCGGCAGATGCCGGACGGTCACCAGCGCCCGCGCTCCCGCCCCCGCGTGCCGCAGCGTGTTGGTGAGCCCCTCCTGGACCAGCCGGTAGGCGGCCAGGTCCACCCCGGCGGGGATCGCTCCGGCGCTGCCCTCCACGGTCAGCCGCGTGAGCAGCCCCGCCTCGCGCATCTGCGCCACCAGCGCCGGCAGGTCGCCCGTGCCCGGCTGCGGACCCAGCTCGGCCCGCGCGTCCGCGCGCAGCACCCCGACGATGTTGCGCATCTCCGCCATCGCCATCCGGCCCGTGTGCTCGATCGCCGCCAGGGCCTCGCGCGCCAGCTCCGGGTCGGACGCCAGCACCTTGCCCGCCGCGGACGCCTGCACGGTCATCACGCTGACGTGGTGCGCCACCACGTCGTGAAGCTCGCGGGCGATCCGCGACCGCTCCTCCGCCCGCGCGGCACGCGTGTCGGCCGCGTGCGCGCGCTCCAGCCGGGCCGCGCGGTCCTGCAGCTCCGCCAGGTAGGCCCGGCGCAGCCGCAGGCTCCGGCCCGCCCCCCACACCGCGACCAGCACCACCACGGCCATGAGATGGTCGCTCACGCCCATCCCCGCCGCCGGCCCGGCCAGCGCGCCCACCAGGTACAGGGCGCCGGCCAGCAGCAACGCCCCCAGCGCCAGCGCCAGACCCCGATAGGACGCCACCGAGTAGAGCATCACCAGCCCCGCCAGCCCGGCCACACCCGTGCCGTAACCCAGCGCGGACAGCAACGTCTCGGGCGCCAGGGCCGCGCACAGCCCCGCCATCGGCCACCGTCTGCGCAGCGCCACCGGGACGCAGGCCAGCAGCACCAGCGTCACCCCGGCCGCGTCGGGCGCACGCAGGCCCGCCGCCGGCGGCTCGGGTCCGTACAGCACGAACAGAGCCACCGAGGCCGCCGCCACCGCCACAGCCAGCACCGCGTCGGGGAGCAGGGTTCGGTCGATGCGCACCGCTTCAATGTAGGGCCGGGCCGAAGCTCCCAACCTCCTCCCAGGGGAGGAGACGACATCCTGCGAAAGAGCCGGATGATCCTGCGTAAGAGCCGGATGCCCGCCCGCCACGACCGGCCCGGCACACCCGTGAACCGGCCCACGGACCGGCCGGCCGGCCACCGGGACGATCGCCGCCTCATCCTGGTGGCCGCCGCCGAGCGGGATCAGTGGGGGCCCAC
>NZ_KZ559470.1:132391-246906 GCF_002850745.1 Nonomuraea indica | reverse complement strand
TCGGCGCCGCGGGCCCCCCCGCCTGTGGCGGGTTCCAGGGAGACCGGCGCGCCGGACATGGTGAGCGTCGGGTACCAGGTGGAGATCCTCTCGGCCGACCGCCCGACGTAGTGGCAGATGAAGCTGCGCCTGAACCGGTCCGCCGTGGTGTTCGGCCCGGATCCGTGCACCAGACTGCCGTTGAAGAACAGCACGTCGCCCGGCTCCATGTCCACGGGCACCGCCTCAAGGCCGGGCGGCGGCGGCACGTACTCCCGGGTGAAGGAGACGTCCGGGTCGGCCTCCTCAGGGCAGAAGAGGTCCATCAGGTGCGTGCCGGGGACCACCTCCAGCCCGCCGTTCGCCCGGTCCACCCGGTCCAGCGCGACCCAGGCGGCGACGCACGTGCCCGGCTCGACGCGCAGGTAGAAGTTGTCCTGGTGCAGCGCCTGGCCGCGAGCCCCGGGCGGTTTGAAGTAGAACATGCTCTGCGCTGCTATCGGCTCCTCGCCCAGCAGCTCGCGCAGGATCTCCGCGATGCGCGGGTCGAGCAGGTAGCGCAGTGCCGCCTCGTTCACCCGGTGGGGGTGCATGATGCGGGGATAGTCGCGCAGAATGTCGTACGGCCGGCCGGGTTCCTGCGGCCGAGGCTCGAAGTGACCCGGGACGGGCCCGGCGGCGTGCAGTGCCATGAACTCGTCGCGCAGCTCTGCCACCTCGACGGGTGACAGCAGCGCGCGGGCCAGGACGTGGCCCCGGTCGTGGAAGGCGTCGATGTCCATGCCGACCACGCTAGGAAGCCGGGACGGGGAAGGGTATGCCTGTGAAGGCTGAGGACATGTCCGTTCCTGCTGCCGAGCCGGCCATCGTCGGCCACCACGACCGGACACCCGGCTACGCGGTGCGCCGCGCGAACGGCTCGCCGAGTTGGCTGATGATGTGGACGCAGGCCGGGGCCGGCCTGGTCGAGCAGGCCGGGGCGTCCTGCACGACAGGGCCCGGCGACCTGGTGGTGCTCGCCTCCGGGGCCGCGCAGCACTACCGCGTCGCGCCGGGCAGGGACCGATGGCGCTTCTGGTGGGCGCACTTCCAGCCCCGCCCGTCCTGGTCGTCCTGGCTCGCGCCGTACGCGCTGGCGCCCGGCTGCCATCTCGTCGGCGCGATGCCCGCCGCCCTGCATAGCCGCATCGACCAGGCCTTCCGCCGCGCCCACCGGGACGCCCGCTGGCTCGCCCCCATCCATCCCGCGCTCCGGCCGTCGCCCGGCGGCTCGGCGTCACCCGGCCCGCCCGCCGCCGTCCCGGGGCCGTCCATCGCGGGTGAGCCGGCACCGGCGGTCGCCGAGTCGGCCCCGGCCAGGGAGCTCGCGATGGGGGCGCTGGAGGAGGTGCTCATCCTGGCCACCGCGGCGGCGGCCCCGCACGGCGGCGGCACCGGCGGCATCGGGGATTCACGGGTCGTCCGTGCCCTCGCGCTGATCGCCGCCGAGCCGGGGGCGCGGCACTCGGTCGTCTCCCTGGCCGCAGCCGTCGCCCTGTCGCCGTCGCGCTTCGCGCACCTCTTCACGGCCGAGACCGGCGCCTCCCCGATGCGCGCGGTCCGCCAGGCCCGGCTACGGCACGCGGCCCGGCTGCTGGAGGTCACCGACCTCGACGTGGGCCGGGTGGCGGCCGTGTCGGGCTTCGCCAGCCCCTTCCACTTCAGCCGGGTGTTCCGGCGCGAGTACGGGATCCCGCCGCGCGAATATCGCGCCCGGCTGACCAGAAGCGGCCGAGCGGGGTGACGTACCCGGCCCACGGGACGCGGCGGAGGCCCGACGGCGGGAACAGTGGGCGGGAGGCCCGACGGCGGAAACGGCGGAGGAGGAGGCCCCACCGCGGGACGTCCGGCAGCGCGACCAACATGGCGGGTGGCGCCACCGCGGTCGCACCGGCGGACGGCGCGCCACCCCGTGCCGAGGTCGTGCCCCCTCACGCCGGCGACAGTCGAGCCGGCCACGTCAGGCCGCCCACCCGCAGCAGGTCGGCGTCGCACCGGCCGGCTCGCGCGGGGCCGGCCGGGGGTCCGGGCCAGGCCCGTGCGACTCCTCCCACCGCACCGAGCGAGAGCCGGACCGCTACAGCTCGTCGGTGGCGGCGCGGCGGCTGCTGCGGACCGTGTCGCCCGGCTGCCGGTCGGGGACCGGCGGCGGGGTGCCGCCGAACTCCGGGCACAGCGCCTGATGGTCGCACCAGTCACACAGCCGGCTGCGCCGCGCCCGCCACTCGCCCGACCGCAACGACCGCTCGATCGCCTCCCACAGCGCCCGCACCTTGCGCTCGGTCGCCAGCAGGTCGGCCTCGTCGGGCGCGTAACGCAGCACCTCGCCCGCCCCGCCCAGATAGACGAGCTGGAGTAACCGCGGCACCTCGCCGCGCAACCGCCACAGCACCAGCGCGTAGAACTTCATCTGGAACAGCGCCTTGGCCTCGAAGTCGGGCGTCGGCGCGCTGCCCGTCTTGTAGTCGACCACCCGCACCTCGCCGGTCGGCGCCACGTCGAGCCGGTCGACATAGCCCCGCAGCATCAGCCCCCCGTCGAGCACCGCCTCGACGTAGAGCTCCCGCTCGGCGGGCTCCAGCCGCGTCGGGTCCTCGAGCGTGAAGTAGCGCTCCAGCATGCTCCGCGCCTGGGCCAGCCACTCGGCCTGCTCCGCCTCGTCGGCGAACATCTGCGCGTAGGCCGGCTCCTCGGCCAGCAGCCGCCGCCACTGCGGCTCCAGCAGCTCCAGCGCCGCCCGCACCGAGCGCGCCGGAGCCGGCAGGTCGTAGAGCCGCTCCAGCACCGCGTGCACCACCGTGCCGCGCACCGCCGCCTGGGACGGCCGCTCCGGCAACTGGTCGATCACGCGGAACCTGTAGAGCAGCGGGCACGTCATGTAGTCGCCCGCCCGGGACGGGGAGAGAGCTCCGATGATCACCGGCTCGGTCGACGTCATGCACCGCACTCTAGGTCAAGAAGCCGACAGAATAGGCCTCGCCGGGATCGGGATGACGTGACCGGGCGCGTAGCATCGAGGCAGCACCGGCATGTGACACACGACGAGGAGTGCGGTGAGCGAGCAGAGCCCGAGACAGGAGTTCTCCGGTCTTCGGATGGGAAAACCGTTCGGCATTCCGGTCTACGTCTCGTGGACCTGGTTCATCGTGGCCGCGCTCATCACCTGGGTCATCGGCGGTCGCGTCCAGGACATGCTGCCCCACCTCGACCAGGCGCTCGCCTACGCGGTGGCGTTCGTGTTCGCCGTGCTGCTGTACGTCTCCGTGCTGCTGCACGAGCTCGCCCACAGCGTGCTCGCCAAGGCCTACGGCCTGCCGGTGCGCCGCATCACCCTCTACCTGCTCGGCGGCGTGTCGGAGATCGAGAAGGAGCCGCCCACGCCGGGCAAGGAGTTCATGGTCGCCGCCGCCGGGCCGGCCCTGTCCCTGGGGCTCGCCGGGATCGGGCTGGCCGCCGACGTCTACGTCGTCAACGGCGGCGGCATCCCCGAGGTGCTCGTCTGGCAACTGTGGGTGGCCAACCTCATCGTCGGCGTGTTCAACCTGCTGCCCGGGCTGCCGCTCGACGGCGGCCGGATGCTGCGCGCCGGCGTCTGGAAGCTCACCCGGCGGCCCGTCGCCGGCACCGTCGCCGCCGCCTGGGGCGGCCGGGTGCTCGCCGTGCTGCTGGTCGCCTGGCCGTTGACCATGGCGACGATCAGCGGCCAGGAGCTCGACTACTCCAGTCTGCTGTGGCCCCTCGTACTCGCCTCGTTCATCTGGATGGGCGCCAGCCAGTCGCTCAGCACGGCCCGCATCCGCGCCCGCATCCCGCAGGTCAACGCCCGCACGCTGGCCCGCAGAGCCATCCCCGTCACCGCCGAGACGCCGCTGTCGGAGGCGCTGCGGCAGGCGGCCGAGCAGCGGGCCGGCGCCCTCGTCGTCGTCGACCACGAAGGCCGCCCGCTCGCCATCGTCAACGAGGCCGCCGTGCAGGCCACCCCGGAGCACCGGCGCCCCTGGGTGAACGTCGGCTCCGTGGCCAAGTCGCTGGAGCCCTCCCTGGTGCTCGCCGCCGACCTGGAGGGCGAGCCGCTCATCGACGCCATGCGCGAGACCCCGGCCGGCGAGTACCTCCTCGTCGAGCGGGGCGGCGAGATCTACGGCGTGCTGGCCACCGCCGACGTCAACCGCGTCTTCACCGGCGTCTGATTTGTCCCACTCGAATAACCGGCACGGCCCGGCTAGGGTCGGAGCCGGTGATCGGCCGGATCGCGCCCCCCCGGGGGTTCGGGGAAGCGACGGCTGGCCGATAGGGTTCCGTTCGACCAGACTTACAGTGTCAAGGGCTCTGCCGCGGCCGGTCCGTCTCGGTCCCGATATGGGGCCGGCCGCTGCGGCGCCCCGTCGTCCGGGTACGCGTAAGGCCGGCGGCCGGCACGGCAGTGCGGTGCCGTTCCACCGCCGGCTTCCGGGGAGGAGAGTTGAGTGACCGAGCGCAGCGAGGCCACCGATGACCGCGGCACCGTCGGCATGAAGGAGGACTCATGACCGGCCAGGGCTTCGGGCTGGTGCGCCCGCTTCCCGGCGACGGGCTGGTCGCCTACCTGGGCGGGTTGCTGCTGGCCTGCGACGCGGGCGAGGCCGCCGCCGACGACCTGATCGAGGCGCTGCGCTCCACGGCCGCCGCGGGAGGTGACGGCAGGGCGCTCGCCCGGCGCGCCGCGCAGGTGCTCGCCGCCAACATGACCGGTGACCCCGCCACCTGCGCCGTGGCCGGCCCCGTCGGCGACGGCGGTGTCGCCGTCCTGGTCAGCGGCGCGGCCGCCGCCACGATCAGCACCGCGGACGGCGAGACCCGCCTGTCCGGCAGCGACTCCCTCACCTGGGCCGACCGGCTCATCGGCGGCCCCGTCACCCGCGTCGAGCTCACCCTTCCGGGGGCCGGGCGGGCGCACCCCGCCGTCCGGCTCGACGGCGGTGTCGTCCACGGCGCGGGCCTCGCGGGCGAGTTCGGCGAGCAGGCCGCCGCGCCGGTCCGCCAGCTCACCAGCGAGCTGCCCGACACCGCCCTGCATTTCGAGCCCGACCTGGCCCGGTCCGGACCCGCACCCGAGCCCGTCCAGCCCTCGCCCGAGCCCGTCCAGGCCGCACCCGAGCCCGTCCAGGCCCCGCCCGCCACCGAGCGGCCCGCGGTCAACAACCCGCCCTACCCGATGTCCGGCGACCACCCGCCCGCACCGCAGGGCCTCCCCGCGGCGCAGCACTCCGCGCCGGCCCAGCACGGCTTCCAGCCCGGCCCGCCGTCGGGCCCCCAGGCCGCCGAGCCGTCCCCCTACCGCCAGGAGCAGTACAACTCCTTCTCCAGCCTGGACGAGCCCGCCGCCGGATCGAGCGGCCCCACCTCCGGCGACTACGACCAGCCGGCGCCCGACCCCTTCGGCCAGCCCGGCCAGCCCGGCCAGCACCTGTCGGCCGTTCCCGACTACTTCGACGCCGGCCCCCAGCAGGCGCCCGACCACGCCGACCAGCCCGGCCCCCAGCCGATGGGCGCCCCGGAGCCCTACGACCAGCCGCCGCAGCAGGAGCAGCCCGACCACGGCGACCGGCCCCTCGTCTACGGGGTCGACTGCAAGAACGACCACTTCAACGACCCGCGCGCCTCCTACTGCGCGGTCTGCGGCATCGCCCTGGTGCAGCGCACCCTCGTCCCCTACAAGGGGCCGCGGCCGTCGCTCGGCGTCCTCGTCCTCGACGACGGCACCGCGCTGCCCCTCGAATCCGACTACCTCCTCGGCCGTGACCCCGAACGCGCCCCCGAGGTGGCGGGCGGCTCCGCCAGGCCGGCCAAGGTGACCAGCCCCGACGGCTCCGTCTCGCGCCGCCACCTGCGCGTCGCGCTGGACGGCTGGGACGTCAACCTGGTGGACCTCGGCTCGGTCAACGGCACCCAGATCCAGCCGCCGGGCGACCCCAACTTCTACGACATCCCGCCCAACGAGCCCGTCACCATCGCCCCCGGCACCACCGTCCGCGTGGGCGTCTCCCGCACCCTGCGCTTCGAACCCCACCGCGGCTGACCGTCCCTCCCCACCACGACCCCCGCGGGCCACGAGCTCGGGCCCGTGACGGATCCCCGCAGGCCTGTGACCGGTCTGCGGCGGGTCACGAGTTCGGGTCTGTGGCCGGTCTGCGACGGGTCACGAGTTCGCGCACGTGATCCCGGGTCCTGGCGCGGTCGCGGTCCGCGTGGGCGCGTCAGCGGGGGGCGGGCCACGAGCCCGTCGCGGGGTTCGTGGGGGAGGGGGCGCGGGCCGTCGCCCTGGAGGCGTCCGCGCCGGCGAAGGCATGGACGCCGCGCAGGATCCGTACGGCCGCCTCCAGCCCGCTGGCCGCCTCCAGGGCCCGTCCGGCGGCCGTGGCGAAGCGGCCCAGCAGGTGCTCGTCGCACTCGCCGAAGTCGCGACCGGCCACCCAGACGAGCACCTCCTCGCACCGGACCGGCGGCACCGGCGGCACCGGCACGGCGAGGAACCCCGGCTCGCCCACCGACGCGTCGCGGGGGAGCAGCGCCCGGCCCGGCGACACCGCGAGGGCCTTGAGCACCCCCGACTCGGCCAGCCACGCCCGCACCCGCAGCGGGTCGCCCGGCGGCGCGTGGACGTGGACGACGACGGCCTCCTCACCGAGCCGGTCCACCCGCGCGAACCCCGCGCACGGCGCCCCGGTGACCGCGGCGGCGGTCCGGGCGAGCCGGTCGAGGAGTTCAGCGGGGTGGAGTCCGGACAGCGAGGTCATGAGCTGGCGCATGGCGGCATCGACACGGTTGCAAGGCATCCTGGTGTCCCTCGGCAGGAGGGGGCGAGATGGCGCGGCCCCGGTCACGGAAGTATCAGTGGCGGTGACCCGGAGTATCACCCTCCACGCGGCACTTGACCAGACCTCAACAGGAAAGGGAAATTTCTGCCGTTTTCGGGCGCGCGATGGAAGAAGACCTACCGCGGCCGCAACCGTACCCACTGCACGTCGTCCGCCCGCTCGCCGTCCGGGCCGGGGAACAGCTCCCGGTGCACGCACTCCCGCACGAACCCCGCCCGCGTCAGCACCGCGTGCGACGCGGCGTTGCCCGCGTTGGTGCCCGCCACGATCCGGTGCAGCGCCGTGTGGTCGAACGCCCAGTCCACCAGCAGCCGCACCGCCCGCGTCATGAGCCCCCTGCCCCGGAACACCGATCGCATCGCGTAGCCCACCGCGGCCTGCCCGAGGGTCGGAACCACCTGCACCAGTTGCAACTGCCCGGCGAAGGCGCCGGACTCCGCGTCGCGGACCGCGAGCTCGATCCGCTGGCCCGACACCCACCAGTAGCCCGTGTTGCGGCAGCGCCGCTCGTCGTCCTCCAGCGTCGTCGCCGGCCCGAAGCGGTAGGCGGCCACGCTCGGCTCGGCCATCATCGCGTGGAAGTCGGCGGCGTCCGCCACGTCGAGCGGCGTCAGCCGCACCACGCCGTCGGTCAGCTCGCCGCCCCTGAACGGCGGCAGATAGGCCGGCGCGCCCTCGCCCGGCTCGCCGGCCAGCCGGGACAGCACGACGGCGTCGACACGGCGCCCGTCAGGCGCCACCGTGGCCTCACGCCGCCGCCCCTCCTCGTGGAACCCCGCGCGGTACGCCACCACCAGGCTCGCGACGTTCTCCACCGCGACCCGGAGCTCCACCCGGTGCACGTCCTGGTCGAACAGCCACTGCGTCACCGCCCGGACCGCCCCGGTCGCCACCCCGCGGCCGCGAGCGGCCGGCGCCACCAGGTAGCCCATCTCGACCGCGCCCCACCGGTCGGGCGGCCGCACGCTGACGGACCCCACCCGCGCGCCGCCCTCGGTGATCGCGAACTCCGCCCCGCCGCCGCGCCACCTGTCCTCCGCCGAGGCCAGATAGGCGCGGGCGTCGTCCCGCGTGTACGGCGAGGGCAGCGCCGGCCATCCGCCGGCCGCCGGGTCGTCGTACGCGGTCACGATCGCCTCGGCGTCGGCCTCGACCGGCGGCCGCAGCACCAGCGGGCCGGCGGCGATCACATCACGGGGGAGCATCCCCCATAGATACCGCGCGTCAGCGACCCGCCGAAAGCCCTATAACCTTGCCGCCATGGGTTTCCGCAGGCATGGGCCGTTCCAGGTGGGGGATCAGGTGCAGCTCACCGACCCCAAGAACAAGCGCCACACGATCACGCTCAAGCAGGACGGCGTCTTCCACACGCACAAGGGCGCCATCCCCCACAGCGACCTGATCGGGCAGCCGGAGGGCTCCGTGGTGCGCTCCTCCGGCGGCACCCAGTACCTCGCCTTCCGCCACCTGCTGCAGGACTACGTCCTGGCCATGCCGCGCGGCGCGGCCGTCATCTACCCCAAGGACGCCTCGCAGATCGTCGGCATGGCCGACGTCTTCCCCGGAGCCCGGGTCATCGAGGCCGGCGTCGGCTCCGGCGCGCTCACCTGCTTCCTGCTGCGCGCCGTCGGCCCCGAGGGGCACGTCACCTCCTACGAGCGTCGCCAGGACTTCGCCGACATCGCGCGGGGCAACGTGGAGAAGTTCTTCGGAGCGGAGGAGGACGGCCCGGCGGGCAACTGGCGGCTGGTGGTCGGCGACCTGGTCTCCGCCATCGACGAGATCGACGTCGACCGGGTCATCCTCGACATGCTGGCCCCCTGGGAGTGCGTCGACGCCGCCGCCAAGGCCCTCACGCCGGGCGGCGTGATCTGCTGCTACGTGGCCACGACGACCCAAATGTCGAAAACGGTCGAGGCGATTCGCGATCACGGGAGTTTCACCGAGCCCCATGCGTGGGAGACCCTGGTTCGCGACTGGCATGTCGAAGGGCTCGCCGTACGACCCGACCACCGGATGATCGGGCACACGGGCTTCCTCGTCACGGCCCGCCGCATGGCGGACGGCGTCACCCCCCCGCCGCGCCGCAGACGACCGAAGGGAACCACTGAAGAACTATGACAATTTGGCCACGAGGGTGCGTTGTTGCCTGACGCGGGAACAAGCACCCGTGTTCAGATGCTGGCAGTATCAAACGCACCATTAGGGATAATTCACCGAACACTGTATGTCACTCTACGAACACTGCCCGGCCAGGTTACGGAGGGGCCCGAGATAGGTAAGGTCCTAAGTAGTCGCCCTCGACTGGGAAGGAGGTGACGGGGCGTGGCAGCTCGCGATGATGCTGAGGCTCGAGCCGCGCAGCGCGAACGGGAGGTCGCTGATCTTTCAACACAGGTCTCCTTCCTCCAGGAGGAGATCACCGCGCTGAGGCGGAAGCTGGCCGAGTCACCCCGTCAGGCCAGGGTCCTCGAAGAGCGCCTTCACGAGGCACAGGCAAACCTCGCGGCCGTGACCGGCCAGAACGAGCGCCTGGTCGCCACGCTGAAGGAGGCCCGGGACCAGATCGTCGCCCTCAAGGAGGAGGTCGACCGGCTGGCGCAGCCGCCATCCGGTTTCGGCACCTTCCTCGAGGCCCGAGAAGACGGCACGATCGAGGTGTTCACCGGCGGCCGCAAACTGCGGGTGAACGTCAGCCCCGCCGTCGACGTCGACTCGCTCAGGCGCGGCCAGGAGGTCATGCTCAACGAGGCCCTCAACGTGGTCGAGGCACTCGGCTACGAAGAGGTCGGCGAGATCGTGATGCTCAAGGAGCTCCTCGACGGGGGCAAGCGCGCCCTGGTCATCTCGCACGCCGACGAGGAGCGCGTCGTCCGGCTCGCCGAGTCGCTGGTCGGCCAGCCCATCAGGGCCGGCGACTCACTGCTGCTCGAGCCCCGCTCGGGCTACGTCTACGAACGCATCCCCAAGTCCGAGGTCGAAGAGCTGGTCCTCGAAGAGGTCCCCGACATCTCCTACGAGGAGATCGGCGGCCTCTCCCGCCAGATCGAGCAGATCAGGGACGCCGTCGAGCTGCCCTACCTGCACGCCGACCTGTTCCGCGAGCACAAGCTGCGCCCGCCCAAGGGCGTGCTGCTCTACGGCCCGCCCGGTTGCGGCAAGACCCTCATCGCCAAGGCCGTCGCCAACTCCCTGGCCAAGCAGGTCGCGGAGAAGACCGGCCAGTCCGGCAAGAGCTTCTTCCTCAACATCAAGGGCCCCGAGCTGCTCAACAAGTACGTCGGCGAGACCGAGCGGCACATCCGCCTGGTCTTCCAGCGCGCACGGGAGAAGGCCTCCGAGGGCACCCCGGTGATCGTGTTCTTCGACGAGATGGACTCGATCTTCCGCACCCGAGGCTCCGGCGTGTCCTCCGACGTCGAGAACACCATCGTCCCGCAGCTCCTGTCGGAGATCGACGGTGTCGAAGGCCTGGAGAACGTCATCGTCATCGGCGCCTCCAACCGCGAGGACATGATCGACCCGGCGATCCTGCGGCCCGGCCGCCTGGACGTCAAGATCAAGATCGAGCGGCCGGACGCCGAGGCGGCCAAGGACATCTTCTCCAAGTACCTCGTCGAGGACCTCCCGCTCCACCCGGACGACCTGTCCGAGCACAGCGGGTCCCGCGAGGCCACCATCCACGGCATGATCCAGAGCGTCGTCGAGCGGATGTACACCGAGAGCGAGGACAACCGCTTCCTCGAGGTGACCTACGCCAACGGCGACAAGGAAGTCCTCTACTTCAAGGACTTCAACTCCGGCGCGATGATCCAGAACATCGTCGACCGGGGCAAGAAGATGGCCATCAAGCAGTTCCTCGAGACCGGCCAGAAGGGTCTGCGGGTCCAGCACCTGCTCACGGCCTGCGTGGACGAGTTCTCCGAGAACGAGGACCTGCCCAACACCACCAACCCCGACGACTGGGCCCGCATCTCCGGCAAGAAGGGCGAGCGGATCGTCTACATCCGCACCCTCGTCTCCGGCAAGCAGGGCGCCGAGGCCGGGCGTTCCATCGACACCGTCGCCAACACCGGCCAGTACCTGTAGAACCACGGTCACCAACGCCAAGGGCCGCGCGGGAAACACCCGCGCGGCCCTTGGCGTTCGCCCGGCGCCCGGCCACGAGCCCTGCCATCCTGGACACGCCGACGGGCGTACGGCTCACCCGTGCCACGCCGTCGAACCCCCCACGGCCGGGCCTCCCATGAGCCCGTGGCCAGAGTGACACAGGTGACCGCCGGAACCGATGTGACGGATGTGACGTCCAATGAGCGTGCACAACCGCAACCGGCCCCGGCGCGCCCAGGGGGACGGCAGACTCGCCGAACTCGACCTGCTGCGGTTCGTCGCCGCCCTCGCCGTGCTCGCCTTCCACTACCTCGTCGCCTACGCCTCCGTCTGGGGCGACAGGCCCGCCGAGCTGTTCCCCGCCGTGGCCCCCCTCGCCGGCCTCGGCATCCTCGGCGTCGAGCTCTTCTTCGTCATCAGCGGATTCGTCATCCTCATGAGCGCCTGGGGCCGCGGTCTCGGCGCCTTCGCCTGGTCGCGGGTCGTGCGCCTCTACCCCGCCTACTGGCTGAGCCTGGCCGCCGTCGCCGCCCTGTACGGGCTCACCGCCGCCAAGGCCCTCGACCCCAAGCTCTCCACCGGCGAGTACCTGCTCAACGCCACCATGTTCCAGCGGCTGTTCGACGTCAGCGACGCCACCGGCGTCTACTGGTCGCTCTGGGCCGAGCTCCGCTTCTACCTCCTGATCTCCATCCTCGTGATCATCGGCATCACGTACGCCCGCGTCCTGATCTTCTGCGGCCTCTGGCTCGCCGCCGCCCTCACCGCCGAACTCCTCGGCAACGACCTCCTCGCCGAGATCTTCATGCCCCGCTACGCCCCCTACTTCGTGGCCGGCATGGCGCTCTACCTCGTCCACAAGCACGGCAACGCCTGGCTGCCCTGGCTCTACGTCGTCGCCGGCTGGGCGATGTCCCTCCACTCCGCCCTCACCCGCGTCCACGGCCGCATCGACCTCGCCGGCTTCGCGAACATGCCCGTCACCGACGCCGGCGTCATCCTCACCATCACCGCGATCTTCACCGTCATGGCCGTCGTCGCCCTCGGCATCTTCCGGCTCCGGCCGTCCAGGACCCTCACCGCGCTCGGCGGCACCACCTATCCCCTCTACCTGTTCCACTCCCTGCTCGCCGTCGCTCTCGTCCCCCTGCTGCGCGACCTGATGCCGCCCTGGCTCACCGCCACGCTCACCACGCTGGCTGCCGTGCTCCTGTCATATCTCGTCTACTCCTTTGCCGAACGGCCCATCCAGCGCCTCCTCAGGCCGCGCCGGCGCCCCCCGGCGCGGCCGGCTCCCGCCGCACACGTCGAAAAGGCGTCGGTGCCATAACTCTGTGACCCCGGGGCACGGTGAAGGGCATAGGCTCGGGCATATAAACGGCGGACAGACAGATCCGGACGAACAGAGGGTGTTGCATGACGGTGCGTCGGGTGATGGGCATCGAGACCGAGTACGGCATCTCCGTACCAGGTCAGCCGGGCGCCAACGCGATGGTGACCTCCTCCCAGGTGGTGAACGCCTACCTGGCCGCCTCGGCGGCCCGCGCCCGCCGGGCCAGATGGGACTTCGAGGAGGAGAACCCGCTGCGCGACGCGCGCGGCTTCGACCTGGCCCGGGAGGTCGCCGACCCGAGCCAGCTCACCGACGAGGACCTCGGCCTCGCCAACGTCATCCTCACCAACGGGGCACGCCTCTACGTCGACCACGCCCACCCCGAGTACTCCACACCCGAGTGCACCAACCCGCGCGCCGCCGTCATCTGGGACAAGGCCGGCGAACGGGTCATGTACGACGCCGCGCAGCGCGCCTCGGCCATCCCCACCAACGCCCCCATCCAGCTCTACAAGAACAACACCGACGCCAAGGGCGCCTCCTACGGCTGTCACGAGAACTACCTCATGCGGCGCGCCACGCCGTTCGCCGACATCGTCCGCCACCTCACGCCGTTCTTCGTCTCCCGGCAGGTCGTGGTGGGCGCCGGCAAGGTCGGCATTGGGCAGGACTCGCGCGGCGAGGGCTTCCAGATCAGCCAGCGGGCCGACTTCTTCGAGGTCGAGGTGGGGCTGGAGACCACGCTCAAGCGGCCGATCATCAACACGCGCGACGAGCCGCATGCCGATCCGGAGAAGTACCGGCGGCTGCACGTGATCATCGGCGACGCCAACATGTCGGAAATCTCCACATATCTGAAGTTGGGGACGACCGCGCTCGTCCTCGCGATGATCGAGGACGGCTTCCTCAGCCGCGACCTCACCGTCGACAACCCGGTCCAGGCCCTGCGCGCCGTCTCGCACGACCCCACCTGCCGCTACGAGATCCCCATGCGCGACGGCCGCAAGCTCACCGCCGTCCAACTGCAGATGGAATACCTCGAACAGGCGCGCAAGTACGTCGAGGAACGCGGCACCGCCCAGGAGGAGATGAACAAGGACGTCCTCGACCGCTGGGAGTCCGTCCTGACCCGCCTCGCCGAGGACCCCATGCAGCTCGCCCGCGAGCTCGACTGGGTCGCCAAGCTGGAACTCCTGGAGGGCTACCGCACCCGCGACAAGCTGCCCTGGTCCCACTCCAGGCTCCAGCTCGTCGACCTCCAGTACTCCGACATCCGGCCCGACCGCGGCCTGTACAACCGCCTGGTCGCCCGCGGCCGCATCCAGCGGCTCGTCACCGAGGACGAGGTCCAGCGGGCCGTCGAGCAGCCGCCCACCGACACCCGGGCCTACTTCCGCGGCCGCTGCCTGAGCCAGTACAGCGAGTCGGTCGCCGCCGCCTCCTGGGACTCGGTGATCTTCGACATCCCCGGGCGCGAGTCACTGCAGCGCGTCCCCACCCTGGAGCCGCTGCGCGGCACCAAGGCCCACGTGGGGGAGCTCTTCGACCGCTGCCGCACCGCGGCCGACCTCGTCGCCGCCCTCACCGGCGGCGACTGACCGGCCCGCGGCGAGCAACCGGGCCCCGAGCCGGGCCCCGAGCCGGGCCCCAGGCGCTACGCCGCCAGGAGCCCGGCTCGCAGCAGCCCGACGCCCAGCAGCAGCGTGCCCGCCGCCAGGCAGCCCCCGCCGAGCAGGGTCAGCCGGATCAGCCCGTTCGGCCTGGTGTCGCCAGGCCGGACCACCGACAGGAAGAAGCCGAGCGGCATCAGCACCGGCGCCGCCACGATGAGCACGCGTGCCAGCACCTGCAGGACGCCGGGCAGATCGGCCTGATCGACGTACGGCATCGCCACCAGGCCGAACAGCACGAGCACACCGGCGTGAGCGTGCCCGGCCCGCCACAGCCCCCGGCGGACGGGTTGTCCAGGTAGCCGGGGACGTCGCGCATGAGGAACTTCAGCAGCGTCACGCCGCCGACGGCCACGCCGGGCACGGTGACGAGCATGACGCCGGCCAGGGTCAGGGACATGGGGGACATCGAACACCTCCTGTGAGAATGTCGGCCCAGTATTGGATAGTGGAGCTATCTAGTCAAGTCGGCGAGATCGCGGGATGATCTGCGCGCATTGTCGGTCGGTTCGGGGAAGATATGCCTTGGAGGCAGTCCCCCCGAGTGGAGGTAGAGCATGGCAACCAAGGACACCGGCGGCCAGAAGCAGGCTGGTCGGCGCGAGGCCGAGGTCGAGGAGACCGAGGCGTCGGCCGCGTCCGACGTTCAGGAGCGCCAGGAGAAGCTCACGGACGACGTGGACGCGATCCTGGACGAGATAGACGAAGTTCTCGAAGAGAACGCAGAGGAGTTTGTCCGGTCATACGTGCAAAAGGGCGGAGAGTAGGACAAAACGGACAGGATGAAGCGGGTCGAATCGGGTGGAAGCGCCTGAGGGGGCGAAGCGGTGCCCGGACTGTGGGGAGGACAAGCCGCTCTCCGCGTTCGGGCTCAACAAGCGCATGGCCGACGGGCGTGCGCGCTACTGCAAGGTCTGTTTCGGGGCCCGCTCCAAACAGAGCTATCGCAAGCGCAGGGCCGAGCAGGGCAGACCCGTGCGGGAGCGGATCGAGGTGCCGCCGGCACACAAGTACTGCCCGCGATGCGCCCAGGTGCTTCCCGAGACGGACTTCGGGCGCAATCGATCGACGAGAGACGGCCTGACAAGTTACTGCAGGCCATGTCATGCCCGGACGACGTTGGATAATCGGGTCAAGAATCATGGAAGTGACCGCAACTACAAACTGAAGCTCCGCTACGGCATCACCGAGGACGACTTCGAGCGCATGCTCGTTCGGCAGGGCGGGCTCTGCGCCATCTGCCAGGCCGTGCCCGGAGCCTTCGTCGACCACTGCCACCGCACCGGACAGGTGCGGGGCGTGCTCTGCTTCAACTGCAACAACGGGCTCGGGCACTTCGGCGACAACACGGTGCTGCTGGAGCTGGCCGCCCTCTACCTGGACGGGGAGGTGTTCCGGCCGGAGTTCGTGGTGCCGCCCCCGCCTCGGCGCGGCGGTGACGTGGCTCCGGGCCGGAGCTCCCACCTGGCGCGGCGCTACAACGTCCGGCACGAGGACGTCGAACGCATGATCGCCGACCAGCACGGCCTGTGCGCGCTGTGCTGGGACAGGCCGCCCGAGCACGTCGACCACTGTCATCGCACGGGTGGCGTGCGCTTCGTGCTGTGCCTGCCGTGCAACACCGGCATCGGGCAGTTCCGCGACGACCCCGTCGTGGTGCGGCGGGCGCTGGCGTACGTGGAGGCCGCCCTGCCGGTCCCGGCGGACGAGTACACGGACCGGGCGCCCTCGCCGGAGGAGCTGGCGCGGCTGGACCGGGCCGACGAGGACGCGCGGTCGGAGTTCTACTCCAGGGTGGTCAGGGTGTAGGCGGCGTCGGCGGGCGGGGCGTACTCGACGGAGACCCCCAGCAACCGCACCGGACGGGTGAGGTCGAAGCGGTCCAGCACGGCGAGGGCCGCGCGCGTCAGCGTGACCGGGTCGGCGGTCGGGCCGGGCAGCTTGGACTGGCGGGTCCGGGTGAGGAACGGCGCGAACCGTACCTTGACCGTGACGCGGACGGCGATGCGGCCGTCGGCGGCGGCGTCGCGGGCGACCTGCTCGGCGAGAGCGGCGACGCGGGCGGAGATGTCGCGGGCGTCGGTGAGGTCCTCGGGGAAGGTGGTCTCGCGGCCGTGGCCGCGCGGCACCCATGGTGTGGTGGTGACCTCGGTCTCGCCTCTGCCTTCGGCGAGGTAGCGCAGCCAGGGGCCGTTGGTGGGGCCGAAGTGGCGGGCCAGCTCGGCGGGGTCGGCGGCGGCGAGCCGGCCGACGGTGTGCAGGCCGAGCGCGGCGAGTTTCCGGGCGGTCCTGGCGCCGATGCCCCACAGGGCGTCGGTGGGCCGGTCGTGCATGACCTCGGCCCATTCGGCGCCGGTGAGCCGGTGGATCCCGGCGGGTTTGGCGAAGGCCGAGGCGAGTTTGGCCTGGTGCTTGTTGTCGCCGATGCCGACGGAGCAGGACAGTTCGGTGGCGTCGAGCACGGCCTGTCGCAGGTCGGTGGCGAGGGCCTCCGGGTCGCCGGTGGTGGCGCCGACGAACGCCTCGTCCCAGCCCCACACCTCGACGCGCACCGGGAAGCCGCGCAGGACGGCCATGACGCGTGCGGAGGCGGCCTCGTAGGCGGGTGGGTCGCTGGGCAGGAAGACGGCGTGCGGGCAGCGTCTGAGCGCGGTGCGCAGCGGCATGCCGGAGTGGACGCCGTAGGCGCGGGCCTCGTAGGTGGCGGTGGCGGCGACGGTGCGCGGCCGGGTGGGGTCGCCGGAGCCGCCGACGACGACGGGCCGGCCGCGCAGCTCGGGGTGGCGCAGCAGCTCGACCGCGGCGATGAACTGGTCGAGGTCGACGTGCAGGACCCAGTCGCGCGCGGCCGGGCCGGACCCGGTGGTCATGGTGTCAGTATCGCCCGGCCGCCGCTGTCGCGAGGGGCCGGGTGGGGGTGTGCCGGTGGGCGGGGAGCGGCGGCCGGTGACGCACGGTGCCGGGGGAGGTGGAGAACCGATCCGGGGTCCCGGTTCGCCGTGAGCTGATCGTGGGAAGTGCAGACAGCAACCCAACATGAGTAGGGTCGCCCTAGGAACACTGACCTTTGGGAGGGAGTCGCGTGGCATCGCACAGGGATCTGCCCGCCGGCTTGGTGAACCATCTTTTCAGCAACACGGGGAGTTCGTCGTTCACGGAGTTCGTGGGTTCGTACGCGCCCGAGTTGCTGCCGCAGCGAGACGGCGTCCTCGCCGCTCCGATCGGTGACCAGGTCCCCCACGCGACCACGATCGTCGCCGCCACCTTCGCGGGTGGCGTGGCGGTGGCGGGTGACCGGCGGGCCACCTCCGGCAACATCATCTCCCAGCGTGACATCGAGAAGGTCTTCCGCACCGACGACTATTCCTGCATGGGCATCGCGGGCACGGCCAGCACCGGCATCGAGATGGCCCGTCTCTACCGGGTGGAGCTGGAGCACTACGAGAAGATGGAGGGCCGCACGCTGTCGGTGGCGGGCAAGGCCAACCGGCTGGCGACGATGATCCGCGGCAATCTCGGCATGGCGATGCAGGGGCTGGTGGTGGTGCCGCTGTTCGCGGCCTACGACCCCGATCGCGACGCGGGGCGGATCTTCAGCTATGACGTGGCGGGCGGCCCGTACGAGCGTGAGCGGTTCGACGCGATCGGATCCGGCTCGATCTTCGCGCGGGGTTCGCTGAAGAAGCTCTTCCGCGAGGGCGCCTCGGCCGACGACATGGTGATGACGCTCATCCAGGCGCTGTACGACGCGGCCGACGACGACTCGGCGACCGGTGGGCCGGACGTGACGCGGAAGATCTGGCCGATCGTGTCGGTGATCGACGCCGACGGTTATCGCCGCCTCACCGACGAGCAGGTGTCGGGCTATGTCGAGCAGATGCTCGAGGCGCGCCTGATCTCGCCCGACGGCCCCATCGCCCCGCTGCGCTAGAAAGGACCATCACGGTGTCCATGCCTTTCGGATATGCGTCCCCTGAGCAGATCATGCGGGACAAGGCGGACTACGCGCGCAAGGGCATCGCGCGGGGCCGCAGCGTGGTCGTGCTGCAGTACGAGCACGGCATCCTGTTCGTGGCGCCCAACCCGTCGAGGGCGTTGCACAAGATCAGTGAGATCTACGACCGGATCGGTTTCGCGGCGGTCGGCCGTTACAACGAGTTCGAGGAGCTGCGGCTCGGCGGCATCCGCTATGCCGACATCAACGGCTACACCTACGACCGGTCCGACGTGACGGGCCGTGGCCTGGCCAACCTCTACGCGTCCAACCTGGGTCGCATCTTCACCGAGTCGATCAAGTCGCTCGAGGTGGAGGTCGTGGTGGCCGAGGTGGGCGACACGCCCGACGGTGACGCGATCTACCGGTTGACGTTCGACGGTTCGGTCTTCGACGAGCACGGCTTCGCGGCGATGGGCGGCCAGGCCGATGCGGTGGCGACCCGGCTGAAGGAGCACTACCGGGACGGCATGCCGCTCGCCGACGCGCTGGAGGTGGCGCTGACGGCGCTGACCGAGCCCGGGGGTGAGCGGCCGCCGGTGGGGCAGCTCGAGGTGGCGGTGCTGGACCGCACGCGCGAGCATCGCAAGTTCCTGCGTCTGGTGGGGCCGCGCCTGGAGCGGCTGCTGTCGCAGGGTGCCACCCCGCCCGCCGAGCCGGCGTCCTCGCCGGAGTCGCCGAAGTCGCCGAAGGCGTCCGAGCCGGGGGAGGCGCAGCCGCCCACGGCTCCCGACGGTGACGTGGACGACGGGTCGTCGCCGCTGTAACACCCCGGGAGTCCGCTTCGGGGCTTCGGTGGGCAAAGAGGTGTGCGGAAGAGGCGGGGTCGCTACCCCGCCTCTTCCCTTTCCCGGTCAAGTCTCGGCCTCGCGGGGTGTGGGCGGCGCGGCGCGGAGCCGGTCAGGTGGTGCCATGTGCCCATGACCAAGTTGAGTGTCGTTCTGGCCTGCGCGGCCTTCACCCTCCTGGGGGCGCAGGCCGCTCCCGCACTGGCCCTGTCCGAGTCCGCCTCCGCCCCGCCGGCCGTGGTGGGCGGGCGGGCCGAGATCACCGTCACCGGCAGCGGCAGCGTGTCGGCGGCGCCGGACGCGATGCGCCTGTACGTGGGCGTCGAGGTGCACAAGGGCCGGGCCGCGGAGGCGTTCGCGGCCGTCAAGAGCGCGCGGGCGAGGCTGGCCCGGGCGCTGGCGTCGGTCGGCATCGCGGCGGCCGACATGCAGACGAGCGGCCTCGGGTTCGGGGCGGACTACCAGCAGGACGGCGTCAAGGTGGTGGGCTACCAGGCGTCGCAGAACGTCCAGGTGCTGCTGCGCGACCTGTCGAAGGCCGACGCGGTGGTGGACGCCGTCGCGGCCGTGGGTGAGGACGTCCGGATCAACGGCATCGCGTTCGAGGTCGCGAAGGTGGAGGCGCTCGTCGCCAAGGCGCGTGCGGCGGCCTACCGGGACGCGCTCGCCAGGGCTCAGGAGTACGCGTCGCTGAGCGGGCGCAGGCTGGGCCGCGTCGTGAAGCTGGAGGAGCAGAGCGACACCCCGACGTCCCGGTTCGCGATGGCGGCGGACCAGTCGTTCATCAGCCCCGGCCAGGGCGCGGTCACCGTGACCGTGCGCGCGGTGTACGAGCTGGTCTGACCCGGCCAGATGTCTCCCCCCGGTCCGGCAGGATCTCCCCCCGCCTGCCCCGGGAACTGTCGCGTGTGACCTGAATCACCAGAGTGGCGGTGAACCCGGTGGGACGGCCCGGGATCTCACCGGCCATGAGGACTTTTTCGCGTGTCGTGCTGGCGGGCGGCGCAGCCGCGGCTCTGGTCGTGACGTCGGGCGCCGTGGTGGCGGGCGCGTCGGCGGCCACCGGCGGCGGCGCCCCGATCGTGCTGCGGGCGGCCCCGGAGCACCGGCTGCCCAAGATCTTCGGCACGACCTTCCAGCAGGACCCCGGGCACGACTTCACCAAGCGGATCAGGTCCCGGCACGACGGCGTCCTGCGCGGCTGGGTCACGCACGTGAGCGGCGGTGTCGCCGAGTACGAGCCGATCAGGTGGAAGAAGGGCACCCACACCGAGGGGCGGTTCGTCGGCCCGCCGGAGGGCGAGGTGATGGCCTACGCCTCGCGCCTGTCGAGTCGTCTCGTCTACCTGTCGGCTCTCGGCTGCGGCAGGGTCGGCACGAGCCTGACCGTGGACCGCAGGGGTCTGGGGGTCAAGCGCTGTCCCCGGTCGCTGGTGGCCAAGCGGCTGCAGCGCCCAGCGATGATCACGGTGCGCGAGGGCGCCATCGTGAGGATCCAGGAGATCTACACCCCGTAGCGGATCGCCCCGCCGGGCCCGGCGGGCGTGCGCGGCGGTTCCCGGCGGCAAAACACGCCGCGCGATCTCTCCCGCTGGCCGATCCGTGGGCATAGTGTGAGGTGATGGATCGTCGCATCTTCGGGCTGGAGAACGAGTACGGCGTGACCTGCACGTTCCGGGGGCAGCGCAGGCTGTCGCCGGACGAGGTCGCGCGCTACCTGTTCCGGCGGGTCGTGTCCTGGGGCCGATCGAGCAACGTCTTCCTCCGCAACGGCGCACGCCTGTACCTCGACGTAGGCAGCCATCCCGAGTACGCAACACCCGAGTGTGACAACGTCATCGAGCTCGTCACCCACGACAAGGCGGGCGAGCGCATCCTCGAGGGCCTGCTGGTGGACGCCGAGAAGCGGCTGCGCGAGGAGGGCATCGCCGGCGACATCTACCTGTTCAAGAACAACACCGACTCGGCGGGCAACTCCTACGGCTGCCACGAGAACTACCTCGTCGGCAGGCACGGCGAGTTCGGCCGGCTGGCCGACGTGCTCATCCCGTTCCTGGTGACGCGGCAGATCATCTGTGGTGCGGGCAAGGTGCTGCAGACGCCGCGCGGGGCCGTCTACTGCGTCTCGCAGCGGGCCGAGCACATCTGGGAGGGCGTCTCGAGCGCCACCACGCGCAGCCGGCCGATCATCAACACGCGTGACGAGCCGCACGCCGACGCCGAGCGGTTCCGCCGCCTGCACGTCATCGTGGGCGACTCCAACATGAGCGAGTCGACCATGCTGCTGAAGGTCGGCGCCACCGATCTGGTGCTGCGCATGATCGAGGCGGGCACGGTGATGCGTGACCTGTCGCTGGAGAACCCGATCCGGGCGATCCGTGAGGTGTCGCACGACATGACGGGCCGCAGGCGGGTGCGGCTGGCCAACGGGCGTGAGGCGTCGAGCCTGGAGATCCAGCAGGAGTACCTGTCGAAGGCGAAGGACTTCGTCGACCGGCGTGGCGGCGACCCGATCGCCAAGCGGGTGCTGGAGCTGTGGGAGCGCACGCTGACCGCGGTGGAGACGGGCAACCTCGACCTGGTGGCCCGCGAGATCGACTGGGTGACCAAGTACCAGCTCATCGAGCGTTACCGGAGGAAGTACGACCTGCCGCTGTCGTCGCCGCGGGTGGCGCAGCTCGATCTGGCCTATCACGACGTGCATCGCAAGCGCGGCCTGTACTACCTGCTGCAGAAGCGCGGTTCGGTGGAGCGGGTGGCCTCCGACCTGAAGATCTTCGAGGCGAAGTCGGTGCCGCCGCAGACGACCCGGGCGCGGCTGCGGGGCGAGTTCATCCGCAAGGCGCAGGAGAAGCGGCGCGACTTCACGGTCGACTGGGTGCATCTGAAGCTGAACGACCAGGCGCAGCGCACGGTGCTGTGCAAGGATCCGTTCCGCAGCGTCGACGAGCGGGTGGACAAGCTGATCGCCGGAATGTAACCGCGTGGTTTACCTCGGCCCTACCTGGTTGTCGGATAGGGTGACGCGAATCTGACGTCTTTTCCGAGGGAACTCCATGCGCCGCGCAATGGCCGCCATGGCCGCCGTGCCTTTGATCTTCTTCGCCGCCGCCTGCGGCTCCGATTCGGGCGCCGGTGGCGCCGCGCAGAGTCAGCCGGCCGGGGTGAAGGTCACCGGCAACGTGGGCGCCAAGCCCACGGTGACCTTCCCCAGCGGCACGCCCGCCAGCAAGTCGTCGTACGAGGTCCTGAGCGCCGGCACCGGTCCGGCGGTCAAGGCCGGCGACAAGGTGATCGTCAACCTGACGGTCTACGACTGGGACGGCAAGCAGAACCCGTTCCAGGGTTCGACGTACGACAACAAGCAGCCGGAGACCATCCCGGTGGACGAGCAGTTGCCGCAGGTGCTGCGTGACGGTTTCACCAAGGTCAAGCACGGCGGCCGGCTGCTGGCCGTGCTGGCGGCCGACGCCTCGCAGCAGCAGCAACAGCAGCAGTCGCAGCAGCCGGCGGCGCCGACCAAGGTGTTCGTGCTCGACGTCGTCGGTTCGCCGCCCGCGCCGCTGAAGGCCGCCGAGGGCAAGGAGACCGGTGAGACGCTCAAGGGAGTCAAGGTGGACAGCCCGGGCGGTGACAAGGCGCCGACGCTGACGACGAAGACGAAGGACAAGCCGGCGAAGGAGCTGGTGGTCAAGACGCTGATCGAGGGCACCGGCAAGAAGGTCGAGCCGGGCAACACGCTGACGGTGCACTACACGGGCAAGATCTGGGGCACCGACAAGGAGTTCGACTCCAGCTGGGGCAAGGGTGACCCGGCGTCGTTCCCGCTCGGCAACGTCATCCAGGGCTGGCAGAAGGGGCTGGCCGGGGTGCCGGTCGGCAGCCGGGTCGTGATGAGCATCCCGCCGGACCTCGGGTACGGCGCGCAGGCGCAGCAGAACATCCCGGCCAACAGCACGCTGGTGTTCGTGGTGGACGTGCTGGCGGCCTACTGACGGTCCGCGGAGTTTCGGCCCGGCGGCTTCGTGCCGCCGGGCTTTTGCGCGTCGTGGCGGGCGTACGGGCGGGAGTCTCGGGCGGCCTAGACTCCGGGTCGTGAGCGATGACGACCTGGACGCCCTGGCCCTGTTGCACGATCCGGTCCGGCGCAGCCTGTACGAGGCCGTGGCGGGCAGCGGCGGTGAGGTGGGCCGGGCGGAGGCGGCCGAGGCGGCGGGGGTGTCGAGGACGCTGGCCGGTCACCACCTCGACAGGCTGGTGGAGGCGGGGCTGCTGGAGAGCGGGTTCAGGCGGCCGGAGCGGGGCGGTCCGGGGAGCGGCAGGCCGGCCAAGGTCTACCGCCGGGCGGCGGGGGAGCGGTCGGTCAGCCTGCCGCCGCGCGAGTACGGGGTGCTGGCCTCGGTGCTGGCGGCGGTGGTGGACGCGCTGGGCGCCGAGGAGGAGGCCGAGCGGGCGGCCAGGGCGGCCGGTGAGCGGCTGGGTCGCGGCCACCGGGGTGAGCCGGTCGAGGCGGTGCTGCGGGCGCGGGGCTACGAGCCGTATGCGGCGCGGGGGCGGCTGAGGTTGCGCAACTGCCCTTTCCACGCGCTGTCGAGGGAGCAGCCGCTGCTGGTGTGCTCGATGAACCTGGCGCTGTGCCAGGGCCTGCTGGCGGGGTTGGGCGACGTGCCGGAGCGGGCGGTGCTGGATCCGCTGGTGGGGGAGTGCTGTGTGTCACTCACTTCTAAAACAAATGAAGATTGACATAGAAGGGGGCGGAGTGGTCTGCTGACTTCCATGCATCTCGCCCAGCTCAACGTCGCGCACCTGCGCGCGCCCATCGACGCCCCCGAGCTCGCCACGTTCGTCGAGCTGCTGGAGCCGATCAACGACCTGGCCGACGCCGCCCCGGGGTTCGTCTGGCGGCTCAAGGAGAGCGAGGAGGATCCCACCGCGACCGTGGTGCACGACTACGGCGACCACCTGCTGGTCAACTTCTCGGTGTGGGACTCGATCGAGAACCTGTGGAACTTCGCCTACCGCAGCGCCCACCTGGGCGTGCTCCGGCGCCGCAGGGAGTGGTTCCTGCGGGTCGCCGAACCGTACAGCGTGATGTGGTGGGTGCCCGAGGGGACCATCCCCACCCTGGCCGAGGCCATGGCGCGCCTCGGCCACCTCAAGGCCGAGGGGCCGAGCCCCGCGGCCTTCACCTTCCAGGAGCCCTACGACAGCAACGAGGCGGCGAACCTGCCCGCCGCCGCCGAGGTCAGGAAGTAGGCCAGGTCCTCCTCCAGCCCCCGCCCCATCGTCGACAACCGCACCGGCGACTCCCGCAGCGCCTCGTGCAGCCCGGCCACCGGCACGGCCACCAGCTCGTGCCGGACGGCCAGCAGCTCGGCCTGGTCGCGGACCCGCTCGCCGAACTCGCCCGGCAGCATCGGCACCGGCACGTGCGCGCGGGACAGCGCCACCCGGCCGTAGGCGGTCAGCGAGTGGTGCGACACGCCGAGGTGGCGCTCGCGCAGGTCGCCCTCGCTGACCCGCAGCGCCGCCACCGGCCGGCCGAGCAGCACGGCGGCGGCGTTGACCGCCTCGCCCGCCGCGACGCCCGAGAACCCCCACCGGGTGCCCGTGCCGAGGTTGCCCGGTCCCTGGGTCACCACGGCCACGTCGGCCCGCAGCACGTGCCGGGCCGCCAGCAGGCCGGTGTGGGTGGTGACCGCCTCCACGTCGCCGCCGAAGGCCTGGCCGACCGTCACCACCCCGGCCAGCCAGCCGATCTCGCGCAGCCGCGCGCACGCCATCGAGAACCACGCGGGCAGCGCCCCGCCGTCCTGCATCACGTACGCCACCCGGACGCCGGGAGCGCCGCCGGACGCCTCGTACAGGCCGCACAGGATCGGCGGCAGCGCCGAGTGCAGGTCGGCCACCACCACCGGCATCCCGTCCAGCGAGTCGGCGTCGCGCAGGATCTCGTGGTGGGGGGAGTCCTGCTCGTCCGCGCCGAGCACCGTGGCCTGCAGCGGCGTGTAGCGCGCCTTCACCAGGTGCCCCGGCCCCTCAGGATCTTGCGGCAAACGGTTCGGGAGGGCCACCACCATGGCGTAACCTCCCGTACCGAGACCCATCGCGAGTGCCGTCGTGTTGAGCAGCACCTCGTCGCCGGGTTCCGGGCGGCCCACCAGGGCCGGATAGGCCAGCGCCCGGCACTGCCCCTCGGGCACGGCGACGTCCAGCTCCACCGCCCCCGGCCACTCGCGCCGGATCCGTACGACCTCGCCCTTGCGCCATCTGATCACGGGGGCAGGGTAGCGTCGATGAAGGAGGAGTGAGGCAGATGTCGCGCCGTAAGACCGAGCGGTTGCTGAATCTCGTGATCTGCCTGCTCGCCACCCGGCGGCCCTTGTCGGCCGAGCAGATCCGCCACGCGGTGCCCGGCTACGACCGCGACGGCGACGAGGCGTTCCAGCGGATGTTCGAGCGGGACAAGAACGAGCTGCGGGAGATCGGCATCCCCATCGACGTGGTCCGCGACCCGTGGGAGGAGGAGCCGGGCTACCGCATCCAGCGCCAGTCGTACGAGCTGCCCGAGATCACCCTGGAGCCCGACGAGGCGGCCGTGCTGGGCCTGGCCGCGCAGGTGTGGCAGCGCGCCAGCCTCGCCGAGGCCGCCTCCGGCGCGCTGCTGAAGCTGCGAGCCGGGGGAGTGGCCACCGACGAGAGCATCGGCGGCGGGGTCGGCGGCGGCGCGCTGGAGTTGCGCGTCGACACGCGCGATCCGGCCTTCCCGGCCCTGTGGAACGCCGTGCGCGACCGGCGCGTGGTCCGCTTCGACTACCGCGGCGCCGGCAGCGAGAACGTCCGTGAGCGCACCGTGGAGCCGTGGGGAGTGGTCAGCCGGCGCGGCCGCTGGTACCTGGCCGGGTTCGACCGCGACCGCCGGGCGCCCCGCGCGTTCCGGCTGAGCCGCATCACCGGGCAGGTCGCCACCGTCGGCAGGCCGGGCGCCGTGGAGGTGCCCGAGGGGGTCGACCTGCGGGCCATGGTCGGCTTCCCCGAGGATCCGGCCCCCGAACGCACCGCCCTCGTCCGCGTCCGGCAGGGCGCCTGCGAGGGGCTGCGCCAGCTCGCCACGGCCGTCCACCCCGGCTCGGAGGGCTGGGACGAGGCCGAGCTGGTGTTCACCGACACCGAGCGGCTGGCCGGCTGGATGGCCAGCCTCGGCGCCGACGTCGAGGTGGTGGAGCCGCCCGACGCCCGCGAGGCCGTCATCCGCCGACTGAAGGGAGCCCTGGCATGAGCGGGTCCGCCGACCGGCTGCCGAGACTGCTGGCCCTCGTCCCGTACCTGATGTCCCACCCGGGCGCGCAGGTCGGCGAGGTGGCCGAGGTGTTCGGGCTGAGCGAGAAGCAGCTCATCGACGACCTGCAGCTCGTGTGGATGTGCGGGCTGCCCGGCCACACGCCCGGCGACCTCATCGACGTGTCGTGGGACGGCGGCGAGATCGTCATCGACAACGCCGACACCATCGCCAGGCCGCTGCGGCTCGGCATCGACGAGGCGAGCGCGCTGCTGGTGGCGCTGCGCATGCTGGCCGCCATGCCGGAGCTGGCCGAGGTGCCCGGGGACGCGCTGCCCCGGGTGGTCGCCAAGCTGGAGCGGGCCGCGGGCGAGGGCGCCGCCGAGGTCAGCAGCCAGGTCGCCGTGGACGTCGACGCCGCCCCCGACGCGCTGCCCCGCGTCCGCGACGGGCTGACCCGGCGGCGCAGGCTCTCGCTGCGCTACTACGTGCCCGGCCGCGACGAGGTGACGCCGCGCGAGGTGGACCCCATGCGCCTGGTGGTGGCCGACGGCCGCACCTACCTGGAGGGCTGGTGCTACCGGGCCGAGGCGATGCGGCTGTTCCGGCTCGACCGGGTGCTCGGCGTCGACGTGCTGGACGTGCCCGCCGACCCGCCCGCCGAGGCCGAGCCGATCGACGTCACCCGGGGGGTCTTCCGGCCCTCGCCGACCGACGAGCTGGTCGAGCTGGAGGTGAGCGCCGCCGGGCGGTGGGTGGCCGAGTACTACCCGTGCGAGCGGCTCGCCGAGCTGGGCGAGGGGCGGCTGCGGGTCACGCTGCGCGCCCGCGACGAGGACTGGGTCGTCAAGCTGGCGCTGCGGCTCGGCGACACCGGCAGGGTCGTCTCGCCGCCCGCCATGGCCGAGCGGGTCCGCGAGCAGGCCGAGCGGGCGCTGGCGCTGTACGCTCATCGGTCATGACGTGGATCCTTCTCGCTGCCGGGCTGGGCGTGGCCGGTGTGCTCGCGCTGCTGGTGGCGGGCGCCCGCGTCATCCGGGCGGCACGTAGGCTGAACAGGGAGGTCGCCGGGGCGCGGGCGCGGCTCGCGGCGAAGTCGGCCAGAATTCACTCGCCGGAGGATGAGACACATGCTCTGGGAGCGTACGATCGTGCCTGAAAAGGCACTAGCCCGGTAAGGACGTGACATGCCGAACCTCGGAGTCCCTGAACTTCTGATCATCGCCCTGGTGCTCATCCTGCTGTTCGGCGCCAAGAAGCTGCCCGAGATGGCGCGCGGTGTGGGCAGGTCCCTGCGCATCTTCAAGTCCGAGACGGCCAAGCTGCGCGACGACGACGACGAGCCGTCGGGCACCCAGACCACCGCTCAGGCCACCGCCCAGCCCACGGTGCAGCCGCAGCCGATCGCGCCCGCGCAGCCCGTCGCGCCCGCGCCGTCGGCCGAGGAGCAGGCCCGCCAGCTTGAGGAGCAGGCCGCCCGGCTGCGCGCCGGCGCCCAGGCCGACAAGCGAGCCTGACCCGTCCCTACTCCTCACCTGGACTGCTAGATGGCGCTGCTCAAACGGTCGAACGGTAGCGGGCCCACGCCCGACCCCGAGGGTCGGATGCCGCTCATGGACCACCTGCGGGAGCTGCGTAACCGGCTGCTCGTCTCGACGATCGCGCTGGTGGGCGGCATCATCGTGGGCTGGATCTTCTTCGATCCGGTGTGGGAGTTCGTCAAGGCCCCCTACTGCGAGACCGCGCAGGCGAAGATGCTGCGGGACAACACCTGCACGCTCGTCTTCAGCGGCATCTTCCAGTCCTTCTTCCTCACCCTGAAGGTCTCGGCGCTGGTCGGCGTCGTCGCGTCGTCGCCGGTCTGGCTCTACCAGATCTGGGCGTTCGTCACCCCGGCCCTCTACCGCAACGAGAAGCGCTACTCCGTCACCTTCATGGCGCTGGCCCTCCCGCTGTTCCTGGTCGGCGCGGCACTCGCCTACATCGTCATGGACACCAGCCTGGCGATCCTGCTCGGGTTCGCGCCCAGCGACGCGGTGGCGGCCGTCCAGATCGACGAGTACGTCAGCTATGTGCTCATCATGCTGGTGATCTTCGGCGTCTCGTTCGAGCTGCCGCTGCTGCTGGTGTTCCTCAACATCATCGGCGTGCTGCCCCGGGCCACGGTGAAGAAGCACCGCCGTACGGTGATCTTCGGGATGTTCGTGTTCGGCGCGATCATCACGCCGGGCGGCGACCCCATCACCATGATGGCGCTCGCCGCACCGATGATCATCCTGTACTTCGTGGCGGAGGGGTTCATGTACCTGCGCGAGAAGCGGTCGCCGGACGCCGAGGACTTCTCGCACCTGTCCGACGACGAGGCCTCGCCGCTGGAAGAGGATTCCGGTCCGGCGCGATAGGCGATACGTTCCGGGCGTGTCCCCTCAACTCGTCCTGCTCGTCAACCCCGCCGCCCGTGGCGGCCGTTCCCTGCGACTGCTGGAGCCCGTGGCGCGCCGCCTGCGCGCGGGCGGCGCGGAGGTGTCGGTGATCGCCGGCCGTGACGCCGCCGACGCCCTGGAACGGGCCTGCGCCGCCGTGGCCGAACGTCCCGACGCGCTCGTCGCCTTCGGCGGTGACGGGCTGGTGCACCTGGCCGTGCAGGCCGTGGCCGGCACCGACGTGCCGCTCGGCATCATCCCGGCCGGCACCGGCAACGACATCGCCGCCGCGCTCGGCCTGCCGCGCGGGGACCTGATGGCGGCCGCCCGCACGGTGCTGCGGATGCGGTCGCGGCCCGTGGACGCCGCGGCCGTCAGCGCGGGCGGGGTGGAGGAGCTGTTCGCCGGGGTGGTGTGCTGTGGTTTCGACTCGCGGGTGAACGAGCGGGCCAACCGGCTCACCTGGCCGCCGGGGCGGGCCAGGTACCTGGTCGCTGTCGCCGAGGAGCTGCGCGGCTTCCGGCCCATCCCGTTCCGGATCACGCTCGACGGCGTCACGTCCGAACGGGAGGCGATGCTGGTCGCGGTGGCCAACACCCGTTCCTACGGCGCGGGCATGCGGGTGTGCCCGCAGGCCCGGCCCGACGACGGGCTGCTGGACGTGATGGTGCTGGACGCCGTCGGCACGGGGGAGTTCCTGCGGGTCTTCCCCCGGGTCTACCGGGGGACGCACGTGACCCATCCGGCCGTGTCGATCACCCGGGTGCGGAGCGTGCTGCTGGAGGCTCCCGACGTCGTGGCCTACGCCGACGGCGAACGCGTCGGCCCGGGGCCGGTGGCGTGCGCGGTGCGGCCGGGCGTGCTCAGGGTCCTGGCATGAGATCTACGATGTAAAGGCGCGGGCGGTGCCGCGATCACCCCGGACGGACCGGAATGCTGATTTCGGTAGGCTGGCGATTATGACGACGCCAGCGGAACGCTACGCGGCCTTCCGCGAGAAGTTCGGGGACGACGGGGCCGCATTCAGATCGTTCCGAGGTCTGTACGACTTCCAGCTCGACGACTTCCAGGTGGACGCCTGCCGGGCGCTGGAAGCCGGCGACGGGGTCCTGGTGGCCGCGCCCACCGGCTCGGGCAAGACGGTCGTCGGCGAGTTCGCCGTGCACCTCGCCCTGGAGCAGGGCCGCAAGTGCTTCTACACCACGCCCATCAAGGCGCTGTCCAACCAGAAGTACAACGACCTGGTCAAGCGCTACGGCACCGCCAAGGTGGGCCTGCTGACCGGCGACAACAGCGTCAACGGCGACGCCCCGATCGTGGTCATGACCACCGAGGTGCTGCGCAACATGCTCTACGCCGGGTCGGCGACGCTGGCCGGGCTGGGCTTCGCCGTCATGGACGAGGTCCACTACCTCGCCGACCGGTTCCGCGGCGCGGTGTGGGAAGAGGTCATCATCCACCTGCCCGAGTCGGTCCGGCTGGTGGCCCTGTCGGCCACGGTCAGCAACGCCGAGGAGTTCGGCGAGTGGCTGGGCGAGGTGCGCGGCGACACCACGGTCATCGTGGACGAGCACCGGCCGGTGCCGCTGTGGCAGCACATGATGGTCGGCAACCGCGTCTACGACATGTTCATGGCCGACGACGACGTGCCGCGCATCAACCCCACGCTGATGCGGGTGACGCGCGACGCCGAGCGGCTCACCGCGGGCCGCGGCCGGCGCGGCTACGGCCGCCCGCAGCGCTCCCGCCCGCCGGACCGCGCCCAGGTGATCGAGAAGCTCGACGCCGAGGGCCTGCTTCCGGCGATCACGTTCATCTTCTCCCGCGCCGGCTGCGACGCGGCCGTCATGCAGTGCCTGCACGCCGGCATCCGGCTCACCACCGAGCGGGAGCGGCACGAGATCAGGCAGCTCGTCGACGAACGCACCGCCCACCTGCCCGACGAGGACCTGGCCGTGCTCGGCTACCTGGAGTGGCGCGACTGCCTGGAGCGCGGCCTGGCGGCCCACCACGCCGGCATGCTGCCCGCGTTCAAGGAGGTCGTCGAGGAGCTGTTCACCCGCGGCCTGGTCAAGGCGGTCTTCGCCACCGAGACGCTCGCGCTCGGCATCAACATGCCCGCCCGCAGCGTCGTCATCGAGAAGCTCGACAAGTGGAACGGCGAGAGCCACGCCGACCTCACCCCCGGCGAGTACACGCAGCTCACCGGCCGGGCCGGGCGGCGCGGCATCGACGTGGAGGGGCACGCCGTGGTGCTGTGGCAGCCGGGCATGGACCCGCTGTCGGTCGCCGGGCTGGCCGGCACCCGCACCTACCCGCTGCGCTCCAGCTTCCAGCCGTCCTACAACATGGCCGTCAACCTGGTCGGCCAGTTCGGCCGCGAGCGGGCCCGCACCCTGCTGGAGGAGTCGTTCGCGCAGTTCCAGGCCGACCGGGCGGTCGTCGGGCTGGCCAAGCAGCTGCGCAAGCACGAGGAGGCCCTGGAGGGCTACCAGGAGGCGATGACCTGTCACCTGGGCGACTTCACGGAGTATGCCGGGCTCCGGCGGCGGCTGTCCGACCGCGAGGCCGAGCTGTCGCGTCAGCGCGGCGCCGCCCGGCGGGCGGCGGCCGTCCGGTCGCTGGAGGCGCTCCAGCCGGGCGACGTCATCCGGGTGCCGGGCGGGCGCCGGGCGGGCCTGGCGATCGTGCTCGACCCGGGCCGCAACCCGCGCGGCCACGGCCCCAGCCCGCTGGTCCTGACGATCGGCAAGCAGGTCAAGAAGCTCGACCCGGCCGACTTCCCGGTGCCGGTCGAGCCGATCGAGAAGCTGCGCATCCCGAAGAACTTCAACGGCCGCTCGCCGAAGGAGCGGGCCAACCTCGTCTCCACGCTGCTCGCCAAGATCGGCGACCGTGATCTCGGCAAGCCGCCGCGGGCCCGCGACCACGCCGTGGAGGACGAGGAGATCAACGACCTGCGGCGGCGCATCCGCCGGCACCCGTGCCACGGCTGCGACGAGCGCGAGGAGCACGCCCGCTGGGCCGAGCGCTACTACAAGCTGCTGCGCGAGACCGAGGGGCTGCGGCGGCGCGTCGAGGGGCGTTCGCACGTCATCTCCCGCACCTTCGACCGCATCTGCTCGGTGCTCGAACAGCTCGGCTACCTGCACGACGAGACCGTCACCGACGAGGGCCGGCGCCTCGGCCGCCTCTACACCGAGCTCGACCTGCTGACCGCCGAGTGCCTGCGCACCGGGCTGTGGGAGAAGCTGGAGCCGGCGGAGCTGGCCGCGTGCGTGTCGGCGCTGGTGTTCGAGTCGCGGCAGGCCGACGACGCCCGCCGCCCGCGCATCCCGGCCGGACGGGCGCAGGACGCGCTGACCTCGATGATCCGGCTGTGGGGGGAGCTGGAGGGCATCGAGGCCGACCACGGCCTCGACACCATCCGCGAGCCCGACTTGGGCTTCGCCTGGGCGGCGTTCCGGTGGACGAAGGGGCACAGCCTCGACGCGGTGCTCATGGACGGCGTCAACGGCAACGAGCTGGCGGCGGGCGACTTCGTCCGGTGGGTCAAGCAGCTGATGGACCTGCTCGGGCAGCTCGGCCACGCCGCCCCGCCGGACAGCAGGATCAAGCAGACCGCGACCAAGGCGGTCGACGCGATGCGCCGCGGCGTCGTGGCCTACTCCTCCCTCACCTGACCGGCGCGGCCCGTCACCGGCGCGGGCCGCCACTCACCCGACGCCCCACCGCCGGGGCCGCGACCGCCGATGGCGCGGCCCCGGGACGTCTGCCCAGCGGAGCCGCCTGGGTAAAGTGTCTTTTGTCAGTGTCTTGGGTGATGGAGGGGGCACGAGGTGCAGGAGGGGTACACCTTCGACCGCTCGTCGCTGCGCGGCGCCGGCCAGGGAATGCTTGAGGCCGCGACCGACTTCGAGCGGCACACCGGCGCCCTGCTGGCGGCCGTGCGCGGCACGGGCGGCACGGCGTGGGGCGGGACCTCCGTCGGCATGGCGATGGACCGGCTCGGCGATCTGCTCGAGGAGGTCTGCGGCGTGCTGCACGCCAACCTTCGCGGCACCGGAGACGGCTTCCAGGCCATGGCCGACGATCTGCGGGGGGCCGAGCAGGACGCCGTGGCCACCGTGCAGGCCGGCGCACCGCCCGCCCCCGGCGCGGGTGCCCACGCGGCTCCCGGCGCCCGCGTCCCTGGAACGCTCCCCGGTCCCACCGTGCCCGGCGCCCTCCCGGTCTGACGCCGTACCCCGCGATCCATGGCCCTGACCCTGCCCGCGCAGCTGCAGTCCCCGTTCGCCCTGCTCGAGGTGGACTGGCCGCCGGAGGACGAGGACGGCATCCGCGCCTGCGGAGCGGCGCTGCGCGCCTGCGCCACCGCCCTCGAACGCGAGACGATCCCCACCGCGCACGGCGCCGTCGGGCACGCCGTCCGGCACAACGCCGGCGACCACATCGACGCGATGGCCGGCCACTGGGCCGACTACCACGCCGAGGATCAGCGGTCCGGTCACCTGCAGGGTCTCGCCGCCTCCCTGCACGCCCTGGCCGACGGCTGCGACGTGTTCGCGCGGGCCGTCGAGATCGTCAAGATCGCCCTGTTGCTGCTGGCGACCTACGTCCTGATCGCCCTGGTGTGGGCGGCGTCCATGGCCGTCGTCTCCGGCGGGCTCGCCGCGGTCAAGGCGCGCGGCGTGGTCATGATGCTGCGGGTGTTCGCCAGGAAGGCCGTGGCGACGCTGCGCGGCAGGCTGGAGCGATACTTCGGCCAGAAGCTGATCCGCGCCGTGGAGACCCGCCTGCGCCGCATCCTGCGCGCCAAGGCGCCGTCGTTCCAGGCCCGCCCCGCGCTCTCGCCGCTGCGCCGGGCGTATGGGAACAAGGGGCTGATCGCCACGTCCGCGGGGGCCGCCTGGGTGGTGGCGGGGTGGCCGGAGAGCCGCCCGCGGCCGCCGCTGAACCCCCCCGAGGAGGGTCCGCGCGACGGCAGATACGACCTCGGCCCGGCCCGCGACCCGGGCATCCCCTACGACGACCCGTGGCCGTACGACCCGGACGCGACAGCGTCGGCGGAGGACCTCGTGGCCTGGCAGAAGTGGCGGGCGCTGCAGCTCGCCGAGGAGGCGACGCCGGGCTTCGACGAGGCGGCCGCCACCTTCAAGCACTACCTGGAGGGCTCCGGTGACGACTACAGCGTCGACTACGAGAAGGCCTACCAGGACGACAAGCTGATCCGCGAGGCCGTCGACGCCGAGATCCGCCGCGCCCAGGACAACGCCGAGCGTCTCCACCGGGAGACCGGGCGGCGGGAGTTCCAGATGACCGGCGAGCCGGCGCAGATCAAGGAGACCGAGACGAAGAACTGGGAGTTCGCGCTCGGCCGCCACTCGATCTGGGGCAGCGCGGACGTCCGGATCGACGGCGACCAGGCCACGATGGACATCACCGTCCACGCCTACGACCGCTACAACTTCAACCGCGAAGACAAGTGGATCAACCAGGAGAACGGGCGGTTCGAGACCCTCGGGTGGGCCAGGTCCTACAACACCTACGGCGACCTGACCCGGACTGTCACCTGGACCGTCCGCTGACGCCGCCGCGCGTCAGGCGAGGGTGAAGCGCACCTCGCGGGTGGCCGGGTCGGCGCGGGTGAGGCGGACGGTGACGCGCTCGCCCAAGGGCAGGGGGCCGTCGCAGCGGGCGATCACGGCCGGGTCGGCGAGCTGGACCTGGCCGCTCCCGCCGTGGTCGGCCACGTCGATCACCATCGCGTCGAACGGCTCGCCCAGCCGGTCGCGGAGCACGAACGCCTCCACCAGGTCCACGCAGGCGCGCTCCACCGCGCCGGAGCGGCGGCCGGAGGCGGCCATGAGGCCGGGCAGGTCCGCCAGCGCCTCGCGAGTCGCGGCGGGCACCGGCTCGCCCGCCGCGACGGCCAGGCACACCTCGGTGACGTACCTGTCGGCCAGGCGGCGCAGCGGGGCCGTCACGTGCGCGTACGGCGCTCCCACGGCGGCGTGGTCGGCCAGCGCGGGCGGGGCGCCGTCGAAGGCGACGTAGCCGGCGCCGCGCAGCAGCACCCGGGACTCCTGCAGGAAGGCGGCCTGCCGGGGGACCGCCGGGTCGAGGCCGTGCACCACCTGGCCGTAGGAGGCTCCGTCGGGCCACGGCACGTCGAGGGCCGTGGCCACCCTGCGCACCCTGTCCAGGTCGTCCGGCCGCGGCGGCGGCAGGACGCGCAGCACGCCGATCTCCGCGTCGAGCATCATCGACGCCGCCGCCATGCCGGTGAG
The DNA here is from genome assembly GCF_002850745.1 of Nonomuraea indica. Lineage (GTDB taxonomy): Bacteria > Actinomycetota > Actinomycetes > Streptosporangiales > Streptosporangiaceae > Nonomuraea > Nonomuraea indica. The sequence goes on along the minus strand of NZ_KZ559470.1, from coordinate 212,144 downwards.
CAGGGAGATCTGCGCGTTCCACGCCTCGGCGGGCAGGGGTGGCCGGAAGGCGAGCCGGTAACCGCCGCCCCCGGGCACCACCTCCTGCTCGGGGGTGGGCAGCGTGACGCCGCCGCGCTCCCGTTCGAGCTCCAGCCGGCGGGCGCCGATCTCGGCCAGCAGGCCGAGCACGCCGTCGGCGGTGCCGGTGTCGACGGCCGCCTGCACGTAGGCGTAGTCGAGCCGTTCGCGGCTGCGCACCAGCGCCCGCTGCACGTCGGCGCCCAGGGGGCGGCCGTCGGCGTCGAGGTCGATCCGCCACACCGCCGCCGGGCGGGCCGCGCCCGGCAGCAGGCTGGCCGCGCCCTCCGACAGGACCCTCGGGTGCAGCGGCACCGACCCGGTGGGCAGGTAGACGGTCTCGCCGCGCTCGCGGGCCTCCCGGTCGATCGCGCCGCCCGGCCGGACGAACGCGCCCACGTCGGCGACGGCGTACCAGACGCGGTAGCCGCCGCGTAGCCGTTCGAGGTGGAGGGCCTGGTCGAGGTCCATCGAGCCGGGCGGGTCGATGGTGACGAACGGCAGGTCGGTCAGGTCCTCGCCGGGCAGCCGGGGCACCTCCGCCACCCAGTCGGCCTCGTCGAGCACCGCCTGGGGGAACGCGCCGGGAAGCCCGGCCTCACGCGCGATGCGGACGAAGCCGTCCTCGAGGCGGGCCGGGACGTCGCCGGTGACCTGGATGCTCGACACGGGCCACAACCTACCGGCCCGGCCGGGCCGGTCAGCGGGTCAGGGCGTCGAGAAGCCGGTTGAGCGGGCTGTCCAGGCCGTGCTCGTCGGCCAGCCGCACCAGGGCGGCGGGGTCGCGGGGTTCAGCCGGCAGCGTGAGGTCGTCCGCGCGCAGCGTCACGTCGGAGACGACCTCGACCACGGCGGGGGCGACGGCGAGGTAGTCGCGGGCGGCCGCCAGCCGGGTGCGGCTGCCCGCCGGGAACCCGTCGGCGACGCCTTCGTCGAGCGCCGCCAGGATGGCCTCCAGCGAACCGAACCGGGTGACGAGGGCCGCGGCGGTCTTCTCGCCGACGCCGGCCACGCCCGGCAGGCCGTCGCTGGGGTCGCCGCGCAGGGTGGCGAAGTCGGCGTAGGCCCGGCCGGGGATGCCGTACTTGGCCGTCAGGAACGCCTCGTCCACCACCTGCAGGTTGCGGATGCCGCGCGCGGTGTAGAGGACGCGGACCGGGCGGGCGTCGTCGACGAGCTGGAACAGGTCGCGGTCGCCGGTCACGATGTCGACCGGGCCGGGCTCGCGGGCGGTGAGGGTGCCGATCACGTCGTCGGCCTCGTAGCCGGCCGCCTCGGGGCGGGCGATGCCGATGGCGTCGAGGACCTCCTCGATGATCGCGATCTGCGGCACCAGCGTGTCGGGCACCTCCTCGGCGTCACCCTGGGCGACCCGGTGCGCCTTGTACGTCGGGACGGCCGCCACCCGGAAGGCGGGCCGCCAGTCGGCGTCCATGGTGGCGGCCAGCCGGTCGGGGGAGTGCTGCCGGACCAGCGTGGCGATCATGTCGATGAGGCCGCGGACGGCGTTGACCGGCCGCCCGTCGGGCGCGGTGATCGACTCGGGGACGCCGTAGAAGGCCCGGAAGTACAGCGACGGGGTGTCCAGAAGCATGAGCACGCCCCCATCGTCGCACTCTCCGGGCCCGGCCGGTCAGGGTGCGGGCGCGTCGTCGCGGATGCCGACGGCCAGCAGGCAGGCGTCGTCCTCGGGATTGGGGCCGCCGATGTCGGCCAGCAGCTTGTCCAGTCCCGCGTCGAGGTCGCAGCCCCGCAGCCGGGCGGCGGCGGCCAGCACCAGGGACAGGCCCTCGTCGATGTCGCGGGTGCGCCGCTCCACCAGCCCGTCGGTGAACATCAGCAGCAGGTCGCCCTCGGTCAGCTGCGTCCTGGCCAGCTCGTACGGCTGGTCGCAGGTGGCGCCCAGCAGCACGCCGCGCGGCTGGTCCAGGGGCCGGGCGACGCCGTCACGCACCAGGATCGGCGCCAGGTTGCCGGCCCTGGCCCAGGTGAACACCCGGGTGGAGGCGTCGAGGTGACCGAGGACGGCGGTCGCGGTGGTGCCCTCCAGCCGGTGGATGGCCAGCTCGTTCAGCCAGGCGAGCAGCCCGCCGGCCGACTCGCCGGTCATGGTGAGACCGACGAGGGCGTGGCGGAGCTGCGCCATGTGGGCGATGGCGGGCAGGCCGTGGCCCGACACGTCGCCGATGGCCAGCAGGACCCGCCCGTCGGGCAGCGGGGTCGCCTCGAACCAGTCGCCGCCGAGGCTCGCCGTCTTCTCGGCGGGCACGTAGCGCACGGCGATCCTGGTGTGCGGCAGGTCGAGGCAGCCGGTCGGCTCGGGCAGGATGGCCTCGCGCAGCGCCAGCATCACGTGCCGTTCCTCGGCCGCCCGCTCCCGGGCCTCCAGCAGCTGGCGGCGCGACTCCGACATGATGCGCTCGGCGCGGCGGCGGCCGGTGATGTCCTGGACGACGCCGTGCACGCCCCGCGTCGCGCCCGCGCCGTCCGCCGGGCCGGTGCGGGCGTACGGGTCGAGAGGTTCGAGCACGACGCGCAGGTTGCGCAGCTCGTCCCCGCGGCGGATGCGGAACTCCGCCTGCGCCGGCCCGCGCCCCTGCACGGCCGTCACCAGGAGCTGGTCGAGCAGCCGCAGGTCGGCCGGCTCGACGTGGGCGGCGAGCTCGGCCAGCCCGACCGGGCCGTCGGCGGGGTCCCGGCCGAAGATCACGTACATCTGGTCGGACCAGGTGGCCGCGCCGGTGCGCAGGTCCCACTCGGCCCAGCCCATGTTGCCCAGCCGCTGGGCGTGCGCCAGGCGGGCGGCGAGCAGCTCGCCCGGCTGGCGGGTGGCGGCGGCCGTGCTCGTCGTACGGCGGAGCTGCCCCGGCCCGCCGCTCATGACGTCGACCATCAGCTCACCCTCGGAACGCGTGGAACGGGACATTAGCCTCACAATATGCGACCGTACAGGTGCGGACGGTGGTCATGGCCAGCCGTGTGGCGAGACCTTTTCGCGGATTTTAGGCGGCGTCATCCGAGTAGATTTGGGCTGTGACGTCCTCAGAAGACCTGTACCCCGTCTCGCGCCTCGCCGCTGTCCAGGAGGCCACCGCCAAGGCCGGCATCGACGCGCTGCTGCTCACGCCCGGCCCCGACCTGCGCTACGTCAGCGGCTACGACGCCAAGCCGCTGGAGCGGCTGACCTGCCTGGTGGTGCCCGCCTCCGGCGAGCCGTACATGATGGTGCCCCGCCTGGAGCTGCCCGCCGCTCAGGCCTCGCCCGCCTCCCGGCTGGGCCTGGAGTTCGTGGCGTGGGACGAGACCGACGACCCCTACCGGATCGCCGCCGACCGGCTCGGCAGGCCCGCCACGGTCGGGCTGGCCGACCGCATGTGGGCGATGGCGTCCCTGCGCTTCCGCGAGGTGCTGCCGGACGCCGAGCAGGTGCTTGCCGGCCGCGTGCTGCGCGAGCTGCGGATGCGCAAGTCGCCCGCGGAGGTCGCCGCGCTGCGCCAGGCGGGCGAGGCGATCGACGCGGTGCACCGGCAGGTGCCCGGCTTCCTGCGGGCCGGCCGCACCGAGCGGGAGGTGGGGCGCGACATCGCCGAGGCCATCCTCGCCGCCGGTCACGCCACGGTCGACTTCGTCATCGTCGCGTCCGGACCCAACGGCGCCAGCCCGCACCACGAGGTGTCCGACCGGGTCATCCAGGCGGGCGAGCCCGTCGTGGTCGACATCGGCGGCCAGCTGCACAACGGCTACTGCTCCGACTCGACCCGCACCTACTGCGTGGGCGAGCCGCCGGCCGACTTCACCGCCCCGTACGAGGCGCTGCGCCGGGCCCAGGAGGCGGCCTGCGCCGCCGTGCGTCCCGGCGTGACGTGCGAGTCGATCGACGCGGCCGCCCGCGACGTCCTCACCGAGGCCGGCTACGGCGAGTACTTCATCCACCGGACCGGCCACGGCATCGGCGTCGAGACCCACGAGGAGCCCTACATCGTCGCCGGCAACACCGAGCTGATGGAGCCGGGCTTCGCCTTCTCCGTCGAGCCGGGCTTCTACCTGCCCGGCCGGCACGGCGCCCGGATCGAGGACATCGTGGTGTGCGGAGACGACGGCCCGATCCGGCTCAACGACACCCCTCGTACATTGGTGATCGTTTAGGCAGAATCGGGACACCTACACTCTCACAAGGAGTTTCTCGATGACCGTTGAGCGTGCCCTGCCCACCCCTGAGGCGCACGACCTGATCCAGCTGACCCGTGAGCTGGTGGCCAAGGAGGTCGCGCCCCGGGCCGCGGCCGACGAGTCGGCCGGGCGGTTCCCGCGCGAGGTGTTCGCCACGCTGGGCGCCGCCGGGCTGCTGGGCCTGCCCTACCCGGAGGAGTACGGCGGCGCCGCCCAGCCGCAGGAGGTCTACCTGCAGGTCGTCGAGGAGCTCGCGGCCGGCTGGCTCGCCGTCGGCCTCGGCGTGTCGGTGCACACGCTGTCCTGCTTCCCGGTGGCGGCGTTCGGCGGCGCGGAGCAGAAGGAGTCGCTGCTGCCCGGCATGGTCGGCGGCGACCTGCTCGGCGCCTACTGCCTGTCGGAGCCGCAGTCCGGCTCCGACGCCGCCGCGCTGACCACCAGGGCCGTGCCCGGGCCCGGCGGCTACACCGTCGACGGGGTCAAGGCGTGGACCACCCACGGCGGCGTGGCCGACTTCTACCTGCTCATGGCCCGCACCGGCGAGCCGGGCGCGCGTGGCGTGTCCTGCCTGCACGTCCCCGCCGGGGTGGACGGGCTGTCGTTCGCCGCGCCCGAACGGAAGATGGGCATGCGCTCCTCGCCCACCGCGCAGGTGCGCTTCGACGGGGTACGCCTGCCGCCCGAGGCGCTGGTCGGCGCCGAGGGCGAGGGTTTCCGCATCGCCATGGCGGCGCTCGACGGCGGCCGGCTCGGCATCGCCGCCTGCGCGGTGGGCCTGGCCCAGGCCGCCTTCGACGCCGCCGCGGCCTACGCGCGGGAGCGGCGGCAGTTCGGCAGCCGGATCGTCGACTTCCAGGGTGTGTCGTTCATGCTGGCCGACATGGCCACGCAGATCGCCGCCGCCCGCGCGCTCTACCTCGACGCGGCCCGGCTGCGCGACGCCGGCCGCCCGTACGGCACCCGCGCGGCGATGGCCAAGCTGTTCGCCACCGACGTGTGCATGAAGGTGACCACGGACGCGGTGCAGGTGCTCGGCGGCTACGGCTACGTCGAGGACTTCCCCGTGGAGCGTTACATGCGCGAGGCGAAGGTGCTGCAGATCGTCGAGGGCACCAACCAGATCCAGCGGCTGGTCATCGGCCGGGCGGTGGCCAAGGAGTGACCCGGCCGGCCCGGCTATCCGGCGAGGGGGCGTTCCTCGTCGAACCAGTGGCGCAGCCGGCGTAGGACGGCCTGGAAGGCGCCCTGGTCGATGGCCTGCCCGATCGTCCCGTCGGCGAACCGCTCGCCGCGGACGATCGCCGTGACCAGCCGGGCCGCGTCGGCCACCGGGGCGTCGTCCAGGCCCTGCCCGGCCGGCCAGAGGGGGTTGCCGCGCACCCAGTCGGGCCAGCCGAACACCACCGTCACCTCCAGCTCGCCCAGCAGCCGGAGGATCCGGGTGACGGCGTCGCCGTAGACGGGGTAGGGCGCCTGGATGACGCCGGGCCGGACCTCCTGGCCGCCGCCCCACGACACCCGCAGGTCGTCCGGGGTGAGCGCGTCGGCGCGGGCGAACAGCTCCTGCCAGCGCTCCTCGGGCTGGGCGGCGAGCCGGGCCGCGATCTCCTCGTCCGAGGGTCCGGCCGCCTCCAGGGCGCGCCGGAAGGCGGCGTGCGCGTCGGCCGTGAACAGCACGAACCGGGCTTCGGTCACCCGGGTGCGCGCCGACCTGACGGTGCTGACGGCGATGCGGGCGGCGTCCTCGACGGGCCAGCCGTAGATGCCGGTGGACACGGCGGGCAGGGCCACCGTGGCGGCGCCCAGCTCGTCGGCGACGCGCAGCGCCTCGCGGTAGCAGGAGGCGAGCAGACTTGAGCGGTCCTCGGTGGCCGAGTGGACGGGTCCGACGGTGTGGATCACCCACCGGGCCGGCAGGTCGCCCGCCGTGGTGGCCACCGCCTGGCCCGTCGGCAAGCCCCGGCCGTAGCGGCCGGCGCGCAGCATGCGGCACTCCCGCAGGATGGCCGGTCCGCCGCGCCGGTGGATGGCGCCGTCCACCCCGCCGCCGCCCAGCAGGGAGGAGTTGGCGGCGTTGACGACGGCGTCGACGTGCTGCCGGGTGATGTCACCCTGGACGAGCGTGATCTGCATGGCGGCTCCCCTTCCGAGGCCGGGTCGCCTCCATCCTCGCCGACTGCGGCGGCGCGTCGCGCGCCTTGATCGGATGTGTTGATCATGTGACAATGCGCATGCGAGGGATGACAGCCGGACAGCGGGGGACGCCGCCCATGATCCGCGTGCCGATCGAGCGGTCCTAGATGCCGGCCGACGAGCTGGACGACGCGTTCGCGGCCGGTCGGGCCTGCGCGCTGGCCGCCGAGTGCGGCAGGGACCTGCGGCGCTGCGCCCAGATGTACGGCGGGCTGTTCCCTCCGGCCGCCTTCGACGCCGACCTGTACACCTCGCTGACGCTGGCCGGCGCGTTCAGCTCGCCCTGGACGGGGGCCGACGGGCTGAAAGTGGGCAACCGGGCCGCGCTGTGGGTGCTGGCCGTCGAGCGGCTGGTCCACCACACCGCCACGGGCCGTGACCAGGTGGACGCCCTGGTGCGCGACTGCCTGGCCGTCGCCGACGGGGCCGGCCCCAGGACGGCGGTGACGCGGTTCCTGGCGGATCTGCGCGACGAGCTGGACACGGTCGCCGCCTTCGGGGCCGCGCACCGGCTGTGGCGCGACCAGCTCGCCCGGATGCTCACCGCGATGGTCCGCGCCTGGGTGTGGCGCGACAGCCGGGCCGTGCCCACGCTCGCCGGGTACGTCGACAACGCCGACAGCCACGGCTCCCGCTTCGTGGACCTGTCGTACTGGATCTACGCGGGGGAGGAGTGGGCCCGGGGGCATCTGGCGGAGCTGCTGCCCGCCAGCGGGCAGGTCCAGCGCTACCTGCACCTGCTGGGCGACCTTGCCTCCTACCGCCGGGACGTCAGCTGGGGCGACCTCAACGTGCTCATGCTCGGCGTCAGCCGGGCCGAGGTGACGGGCGCGATGGCGGAGCTGGCGCGCGAGGCCGCCGAACTGATCGGCGAGCTGAGCCGGCTCAGCCCCCGCACGGCCGCCTACCTGCGGCGGCGCATGCACTTCCACGCCGGGGTGCACGGGGCGCCCGCCTGAGGTCCTGAGGGCCTGGCCGCACGGAGGTGACGGCGCCAGGAAAAGTTGATATTTGAACGGGTATGTGGCTTGAGGGGACTATGTGGCGTTGCTAGGGTGGCTCGGTATCGAGGTAACTGATCAACGACTTCTGCGCCTTGACAGCTTCGCCTGACAAGGCCCTCCTGGGCGGACTACGTGCGGCCCTGCCGCGCAGGGACATACGGGCGGTGCTCGATGGACTTCGGCCTCTCCGGCCGCCGGAGACTGCCCACCGCGATCAAGATCCTGATCGCCGGTGGCTTCGGCGCGGGCAAGACCACCATGGTCGGCGCCGTCTCCGAGACCCGCACGCTGCGCACCGAGGAGACGCTCACGCACGTCGGGCAGTACGTGGACGACCTGTCGGGCGTGGAATCCAAGCCCACCACGACCGTCGTCATGGACTTCGGCCGCATCACCATCCACAGTGACTACATGCTCTACCTGTTCGGCACGCCGGGGCAGGAGAGGTTCTGGTTCGTCTGGGACGAGCTGACCATGGGCGCCCTCGGCGCGGTCGTGCTCGCCGACACCCGCCGGCTGGCCGACTGCTTCCCCTCGATCGACTACTTCGAGCGGCGCGAGACGCCGTTCGTGGTGGCGCTCAACTGCTTCGACGGCGCCCGGCCCTTCACCGTCGGCGAGGTGCGCCAGGCGCTCAACCTGGAGCCCGAGATCCCCATCGTGCTGTGCGACGCCCGCCGGCGCGACTCCGGCCGCGACGTGCTGATCACGCTCGTCGAGCATGCCATGCGCAGGGGAGTCACCCCCGTCGGGACCATGTCGTGACCTCGACGGGCTATTTTTGACCGATGGAGGAGATCGACCGCCGGATCGTCACGCTGCTGGCCGGTGACGGCCGGATGAGCTTCACCGACCTGGCCAGGGAGACCGGGCTCTCGGTCTCCGCCGTGCACCAACGGGTGCGCCGCCTGGAGAAGCGGGGAGTCGTCCGCGGCTACGCCGCCATCATCGACTACGACGCGATCGGGCTGCCGCTCACCGCCTTCGTGTCGATCAAGCCCATCGACCCGGCCGCGCCCGACGACGCCCCCGACCGGCTGGCCCACCTGAGCGCCATCGAGGCCTGCCACAGCGTGGCGGGCGACGAGAGCTACATCCTGAAGGTCCGCGTCGCCTCCCCGGTGGCGCTGGAGGACCTGCTGCAGCAGATCCGCGCCTCGGCCAACGTCTCCACCCGCACCACGGTCGTGCTCAGCACCCCCTACGAGCACCGCGCCGCCGAGCTCGCGGGCCACCCGGGCAAGCCCGACGGGCCCGACGCCGCCCCCTGACGGCGGCTGCCGGCGGCCCTGCCTGACACGGTGTCCTGACACGGTGTCCTGACACGGTGCCCTGACAGCGGGCGCGCCGCCCGGCGGCGCGCCCGCGCCCGCGCGAGGGTCAGCGTTTGATCGACAGCATCCGGTCCGCCGGCAGCGGCGTGACGGGGGCCTGCGCCGTCCTGGCGGCGTCCGTCCCGCACAGGCCCGCGAGCAGGTGGCTCACCATGGCCCCGTCGATCGGGTGGGGCTCCAGCCGGCCGTCCTCGTTGACCCGCTGGTACTTCATCAGGTTGAACCCGAACGACAGCTGCCGGCGGCCGTCGGGGCCGGTCAGCGACTGGGTGCCCATGCCCCACACCCCGCCGTCGTGCCCCCAGAACCGGCCGCACGGCAGGTCGAGCGCGTACAGGCCGAGGCCGTAGTCGATGGCGAACCCGCCCACCCCGACCGGCACGGTCTTCTGCATCTCGGCCAGCTGGGCCGCGCCGACGAGCCGGCCCCGCAGCAGCGCCCGGTAGAACCGGTTGAGGTCGTCCATCGTCGACACCAGCGCCCCGGCAGTGCCGCCCCACGACATGTCGTAGACGCTGTAGTCGCGCGGCGGGTCGATCAGCCCGTACAACGACTCGTACGCCTTGGAGTGCGGCCCGGGGATGCGCGGGCCGCGCGGGAACGACGTGTCGCGCAGCCCCGCCCGGTCGATCACGTGGCGGGTGATGTAGCGCTCGGCCGGGGTGCCGGTGACCTTCGCCAGCAGCATGCCGGCGATGATGTAGTTGGTGTTGGAGTACGAGCCCGGCGTGGCCCCGGGCTCGCCGGTGGGCGGCGCGGCCAGCCCGAGTTCCACGAGCTCACGCGGCTGCAGCGTGCGGAAGCGGTGCTCGTCGAGGCTGGCGGGCGACCCCTGCACCAGCGACGGGAACGCCCCGGCGATGTAGTCGGCGATGTGGCTGGTGTGGTTGAGCAGCATCCGCACCGTCACCTTGCCGCCGCGCTCGCCCGGCAGCAGCCCGGGCAGATAGCGGTTCACCGGCGCGTCCAGCTCGACGGCGCCCCGCTCCACCTGCTGCAGCACGGCCACGGCGGTGAACGTCTTGGTGATGCTGCCCACCCGGTGCCGCATGTCCGGCCGCACCGGCCGGCGGGTCTCCACGTCGGCCACGCCCGAGGCGCCCTTCCAGCCGTGGCCCCCGTCGCGCACGGCTGAGTAGATCCCGTACATGCCGGCCTCGTGGACCGCGTCGAGCGACTGCCGCAGCGCGCCGCGGTCGAGCGGTGAGCCGTCCGCCGCCGACGGCGTGGCGGGGGCAGCGGACGGAGTGGCGGACGGGCCGGTCACCGGGGTGACGGCGGCGGCCGGAGCGGCCGTCGCCGCGGTGGCGAGCATCGCACCGGCGGCGGTCGCGGCCAGCATCCGGCGGCCCCGGCGCCGCGCCGTGGTCCTGTCGTCGGTCCTGTCGTCCTTCCGGACGGTCGATCGGGTGGGAATCATGGCATCAGCATGATCCCTTCGGCGGCGCCGGGTTAGTCCGCTGTGTCACCGGCCTGTCATGACACGCGTCATGCCGGGCCGGTGACATCTGCCCGTGCTGCCCGTGCTGCCCATGCTGTGCCGGCTGTCCCTGCCGTGCGGGTCGTCGGTGCTGTGCGGGGCGTCCGTCCCGTCCGCGCTGTCAGGCCGGCACGCCTTCCGCGTAGCGGGCGCGCAGCCGGGACCTGGCCGCCTCTCCGGCGCCGAGGCGGTCGAGCCCGTTGAGGGCGGCTCCGACGATCGGCGGCACGTCGGCCACCACCATCTCGGCGTACGGCGCCGCCGCGGCGAAGCCGCGCTCCAGCAGCGACGTCAGCAGCGCATCGCGCGCCCGCAGGACACCCCCGCCGAGCACCACCTCGGCCGGCTGCTCCAGCAGGCCGAGGCGGCGCAGGCACACCCGCGCCATGGTCGTCACCTCCCCGGCCAGCCGCTCCACCAGGCCCAGCGCGGCCGCGTCACCGCCGGCCGCCGCCGCGAGGACACCGGGGGCCAGCTCGTGCAGCCGGCCGTGCGGCACCCGCCCGAAGTGCAGGTCCAGCACCAGCTCCTCGACCGTGCGGACGCCGAAGTGGGCGCGCAGCACGTCCACCAGAACCGTGGCGGGGCCGCGGCCGTCCTCGGCGCGCGCCGCGTGCCACAGCGCGTCCTCGCCGACGACCTGGCCGCCGCCCCAGTCGCCGCTGATCCGGCCGAGCGCCGGGAAGCGCGCCACCTCACCCGTGGGCGAGACGCCGACGGCGTTGATGCCCGCGCCGCACACCACGGCGACCCCCCAGGGGCCCGACGCGCCCGCCCGGAGCAGCGCGAAGGTGTCGTTGCGCACGACCACGTCCGCGGCGAAGCCCCGTGCCGCGAACTCGCGGGCCAGCGCCTCCTCCTCGACCGGCAGGTCGGCCCCGGCCAGGTAGGCGGCCACGTGGTCGAACGGCGGCCGCCCTCGGGCCGGCAGGACGTGCCGGACCGCGTCGGCCACGGCCCGCTCCACCACGTCCACGGCCGCCGCGACGCCCGCGCTCTGCGGCAGGAACGGCCCCGAGCGGGCCGTGGCCAGTACCTCGCCGTCGTCGGCGACCACGGCCACGTCGGTCTTGCTGTTGCCGCCGTCGACCGCCAGGACGAGCCTGCGGGGCTGTGCCGGGGCACCGTTCACGGACGCACCGTCCACGGCAGGAAGGAGCGGTTGGCCTCCAGCAGCAGCCCGGTCAGCTCCTCGGCGACCGCGTCCTGACCGACCAGCGGGTGGGCGAGCAGGGCGTCGCGCACCCGGTCGGCGCCGCCGTGCCTGGCCGCCTCCAGGGCGAGCGTCTCGTACGCCGACACGTGCCCGATCAGCCCCGCGTACAGCGGCTCGACCGGCTCCACCGGCAGCGGCCTGGCGCCCGCGGCCGACACGGCGGCGGGCACCTCGATCACCGCGTCGGCGTCGAGGAAGGGCAGCGTGCCGTCGTTGCGCACGTTGACCACCTGGACGTCGCCCCGGTCGCCGAGCAGCGACGCGATGAGCGCCACCGCCGCCTCGGAGTAGTAGGCGCCGCCACGCTCGGCCAGCAGCTCGGGCTTGGTGACCAGCGACGGGTCCGCGTACAGCTGCAGCAGTTCCGCCTCCATGGCCGCCACCTCGGCGGCCCGGGGCGGCTTGGAGCGCTGCTCCTCGACGACGGCGTCGTGCGCGTAGAAGTAGCGCAGGTAGTACGACGGCACCGCGCCCAGCCGCCGGACCAGCTCCGGGCGCAGGCCGACCGCGTCGGCGATCTCCCGGCCGTGCGTGGCCAGCAGCGACGGCAGCACGTCCCGCCCGTCCAGGTGGACCGACCGTTCCCACGTCAGGTGGTTCAGCCCCACGTGGCCGAGCGACACGCGCGACGGCGGCACCCCCAGGAGGCCGGCGAAGCGCCGCTGGAAGCCGATGGCCACGTTGCACAGCCCGATCGCCCGGTGCCCGGCGTCCAGCAGCGCCCGGGTGACGATGCCGACCGGGTTGGTGAAGTCGACGATCCACGCCTCCGGCGCGTTGCGCCGCACCACGTCGGCGATCTCCAGCACGACCGGCACGGTGCGCAGCGCCTTGGCCAGCCCGCCCGCGCCCGTCGTCTCCTGGCCGACGCAGCCGCAGCGCGGCGGCAGCGTCTCGTCCACCTCGCGCGCCGCCTGCCCGCCCACCCTGAGCTGGACCAGCACGGCCTGCGCGCCCGCGACGCCCTCCTCGACCGAGGAGGTCGCCGTCACCCGGCCGGGATGCCCGGCGTGCGCGAGCATCCGCCGCGCCATTCCCGCGACCGGCTCCAGCCGCCGCCCGTTCGGGTCGATCAAGGCGATCTCGGTCACCGGCAGCTCGTCGCGCAGCCGCGCGAACCCGTCGACCAGCTCCGGCGTGTACGTCGAGCCGCCCCCGACCACGGCGAGTTTCAACCCTTCACTCCTGTCAGCGTGACGCCCTCGATGAAGACCCTCTGGGCGAAGAAGAACAACACGATCACCGGGGCCGTCACCAGCAGCGTGGCGGCCATGGTGAGGTTCCACTGGACACTGTGGAACGCCTTGAACGTGGCCAGCCCCACCGACAGGGTCCAGCCGTCCTGGGCCACTCCGCCGTACAGCAGCGGCCCGTAGTAGTCGTTCCAGCAGTAGAAGAACTGGAACAGCGCGACGGCCGCGATGGCCGGCCGCGCCATCGGCAGCACGACCCGCAGCAGCGTCCGCAGGTCGGAGCAGCCGTCGACCCGCGCGGCGTCGGTGTAGTCGCGGGGGATCGTGATGAGGAACTGGCGCAGCAGGAAGATCGAGTAGGCGTCGCCCAGCAGCATCGGCAGGATCAGCGGCCACAGGCTGTCGGTCAGCCCCGCCCGCGCCCACAGCAGGTAGACGGGCACCGCGACGACCTGCGGCGGCAGCATCATCGTGGTGATCACCAGCAGGAACGCCGGCCGCCGGCCGCGGAAGCGGAACCTCGCCAGCGCGTACGCCACCGGCACTGACGACACCAGCATGAACACGGTGCCGAGGGTGGCGTACAGCAGGGTGTTGGCCGTCCAGCGCAGCAGCTGCGACTTGGCGAAGACGGTGGCGAAGTTGTCCCAGTTCCAGGTGTGCGGCCACAGCCGGCTGGTCAGGGCCTGCTCGTCGGTCATCAGCGCCGTCAGCGACAGGAAGACCGCCGGTGCCAGGAACATCAGGGCCAGCGCGAGGGCGAGCGCGTGCGTGGCGACCCACATGAGGACCCGGCGCCGGCGCGCGCCGGCGCCGGCGCGGCGCGCACCCCGCAGGGCGGCGGGGGACGACGCGGTGACGGTGACGCTCACGAGCCCTCCTCGGCACGGCGGAACTGGCGCAGCAGGACCAACGTGAAGATCATCGACGTGCCGAACAGCAGCAGCGCCAGCACGCAGGCGTATCCCATGCTGAAGTCGCGGAACCCGACGTGGAAGAGCCACTGCGGCAACGTGAGCAGCGACTCGTCCGGGTAGCCGGGGACGAAGGCGGAGCCGGCCGAGTCGGTCGCGCCCGACGCCACCCGGGAGGCGATCATGGCCTGGGTGAAGTACTGCAGCGCGTAGATCACCCCCGTGATCGCGGAGAACATGAGCACCGGCGAGATCACCGGCAGCGTGACGCTGCGGAAGCGCCGCCACGGCCCGGCCCCGTCGATGGCGGCGGCCTCGTACAGGTGCCTGGGCACGTCGAGCAGGGCCGCCAGGAAGATCATCATGGTGTTGCCGCAGCCCCACAGCGCCAGCAGCGTCAGGCTCGGCTTGGACCAGGCCGGGTCGCCGAACCAGTCGGGTCCGGTGACGCCGACCAGGGCGAGGAACTGGTTCCACGGCCCGGTCCCCGGGTTCATGAGGAACACGAACGTCACCGTCCCGGCCACCGCCGGCACCAGCGTCGGCAGGTAGAAGATCGTCCGGAACAGCCCGACCCCGGCCTTGAGCATGGTGACGAGCTGGGCCAGCCCCAGCGCGAACAGCACCTGCGCCGGCACCATGAAGGCCACCAGCCACAGCGTGTTGCGCGCCGACGTCACCACCCTGGGGTCGTTGAGCAGGTAGCGGTAGTTGTCCAGCCCGACGAACTCCAGCGTGAACAGGTCGTAGCGGTGGAAGGAGAAGTAGACCGTGGCCAACAGCGGATAGACGAAGAACACCGACACGCCGACCAGCCAGGGTGACAGCCACAACAGGGCCCGCAGGCCCTCGCCGCGCCGCCACCGGGGGGTGGCGGCGTGGGAGACGGAAGCCATCGCGGATCAGCCCCCGGACAGCTTCAGCTTGTCGTCGATCTGCTTGTCCACGGACTTCAGTCCCGCGTCCAGGTCGGGCACGGCGCCCTTCTCCCACCGGGCCAGGAAGGTGGACATGGCCTCCTGGTTGAAGACGCTGTTGACGTTGGCCGGCAGCGTCGAGGTCTTCGGGTGGGCGAAGATGTCGAGGAACGTCTTGAAGTTGGCGTCCTCGGCCAGCTTCGGCGACTCCATGGCCGCCTTGGTCGTGGGCACGTTGCGCAGCGCGTTCGACAGGGTCACCAGCGAGTCCGTGTCGGTCGTCAGGTGCTTGACCAGCTCCCAGGCGTGCTGGGGGTGCCTGGCGCCCTTCGGCACGCCGATCACGGTCCCGGCGGTGAAGCCGCTGCCGTACAGGTCGGGCTTGTCGTCGGCCACCGGCAACGGGGCCGTGCCGTAGTCCATGTCCTTCGCCTGGGGATCATTGGCGATCATGGCGTTGCGCCACTCGCCGTCGAGGATCATGGCGACCTTGCCCTTGAAGAAGGGATGCTCGGCGCTCCACTCGTCGCCGAGGCTCTTGCGGAACTTCTCCAGCTTGTCGTAGCCGTACCAGTCCACGAGCTCCTTCTGCCAGGTCAGCAGCTGCTTCCAGGCAGGGTCGGAGCCGATCGCCGAGGTGCCGTCGGGGTTGTACCACTTCGCGCCGACCATCGGGCCCATGTGGCTGGGGGAGTTCTCGTAGTACTGGAAGCTCGGGATGAACCCGGCCACCTTGATGTCGCCGTTCGCGTCGCGGACCGTGAGCTTCTTGGTCAGCGCGGTCAGCTCCGACAGCGTCCTGGGCGGCTGCTCGCCCTTCATCAGGGACTTGTTGTAGTAGAGGCCGTACGCGTCGGCGAGCAGCGGCATCGTGCAGCGCTTGCCCTCGAACGCGGTGTAGGTGCGCGACACCTCCGGCAGCACAGTCAGGTCGATGCCGTCCTGCTCGATGACCGGCGTGAGGTCCTGGAACGATCCCGACCGGCACCACTGGGCGACGTTGTCGGTGGTGAAGGAGGCCGCCACGTCGGGCGCCCTGCCGCCCCGGATGGCCTGGGTGATCTGGTCGTCCTGGACCCCCTTGGTGGCCTTCACCTTGATCTGGGGGAACTTCTTGTTGAAGCCCGCGATGGCGTCCTCGAAGGCCTTGACCTCGGCGTCGGTGGAGAAGCCGTGCCACAGTTCGAGGGTCGCGGCCGGCAGGGCCTGCGAGGCCGAGCCGGAGGGTTTGGGCTGCGCGCCGAGCGACGGCGCCGCCTCCTTGCCCGCGGTGCAGGCGGTCAGCGCCAGGGCCGTGAGGCCGGCTGCCGCGAGGGGGACGAAGCGCACGGGGGGTGCCTCCTGATCATGTGGGGACTACCGTGGAACGGAAGACCTCGTCACGGGCCGTGGCGAGGGCCAGGTCGAGCGCCCCGGCCAGCACGGGGTTGCCGTCGACGCTCGACAGCCGCACCTGGGGTCGGGGGATGGTCAGCGCGTGCAGCTCGTGCTCGATCAGCTCGCGCAGGGTCTCGCCGCCGGACAGCACGACGCCGCCGGTCAGCACGATGAGGCCGGGATCGACGACGGAGGTGATGGCGGCCAGGCCCACGGCCAGCCGGGCGGCGATGTCGCGCAGCCCCGCCCGCGCGTCGTCGGCCCGCTGGCCGCCGCCCTGGGCCAGGCGCACCGCGTTCGCGACGGCCTGGCGGAAGTCCGGGCCGCGCACGCCGTACGAGCGCAGCAGCTTCAGCACCGCCTGGCCGCCGGTGAGCGCCTGGTAGCCGTGGTTGGCGAGCCGTCCGGCCTCGCGGGCCGTCGGCGCGCCCGGGGTGGGCATGTAGCCGACCTCGCCCGCGCCGCCCGTGGCGCCGCGGTGCATCCGGCCGCCGAGCACGATGGCCGAGCCGATGCCCTCGTCGGCCCACAGCAGCACGAAGTCCGGGTGGTCGTGGGCGGCGCCGTGGGCCTGTTCGGCGAGCGCGACGAGGTTGACGTTGTTCTCGACCGCGACGGGCACGCCGAGCCCTCGTGACAGGGTGGGCACCAGGTCCGGGATGTGCCAGCCCGGCATGTCCTTGGCGGTGGCGTAGCCGAGCCGGCCGGTGGACGGGTCGATCGCCGCCTGCACGCCGATCACCACCTGCCGCAGCGGACCGGGCGGGCCGGCGCCGTCCAGCGCGGCGCGCAGCCGGTCGACCAGTTCGCCGGCCGGCCTGCGCGGAGTGGGAAGGGTGTGCTCGCCGACGATCGCCCCGGTGATGTCGGCGACGCGGGCCTCGATCCGGCCGGGCGTGACGTCGAGCGCGCCCGCGTACGCCGCGGCCGGGTTGATCCGGTAGAGCTCCGCCGTACGGCCCGGCAGGCCTTCCCTGATGCCGTCCAGCACCACCAGCCCCGCCTCCTGCAGGCGGGCCAGGAGCTGGGAGGCGGTCGGCTTGGACAGGCCGGTCAGGGCGCCGATCTCCGGACGGGTCAGCGGCCCCCGCTCCAGGAGCGCCTGCAGCGCCGCGCGGTCGTTGATCGCGCGGAGCAGGCTCGGAGTCCCCGGCACAGGACTGCTCACACGTCCTCCTTCGCTCGAAGTTAGGAAACTTTCCTAACTAGAGGTGAACGTAAGGAGTCCAGGGCCCTGAGGTCAAGAGGTGAAACCAAGCCGTGACTGCGGCCGGCGCGACGCGAGGCGTCGGAGAGGCGGAAGAATGGGAGTGCCTCGACGGGCGTGCTAATGTCGTCGTTTGTCGTAACAACAAGCAGAATGGCCCGGAGTGTCCCATTAACAACAATAATGGTCTGGCGGGAACTCGTCAAACAGAGCTCGCCAGGGAGCAAGACTACGTCACCCGCCTCTACGAGCGCCTCGACACGCTGCGCGAGCGCACGCAGCGCCGGCTCAAGGAGGTGCTGGCCGCGGGTGCGGTGGGAACGATGCAGAACCGCTCCGAACGCGACACCTTCGCCGAGATGTACGCCTCCCGCCTGGCCCGGCTGTGGGCGGTGGAGCGCGGCCTGGCGTTCGGCCGGCTCGACCACGTCGAGGAGGGGCGGCTCTACATCGGCAAGCTCGGGCTCACCGACGACGAGCAGGAGCGCCTCCTCATCGACTGGCGGGCCCCCGTGGCGCAGCCGTTCTACCGCGCCACCCCGGCGGCGCCCATGGGCGTCACCCGCCGCCGCCACCTGCAGACCAAGGGCCGCGCGGTGGTCGGCGTGGACGACGACCTGCTCGACCTCGACGCGCTGAGCGACGACGACCGCGCCACGCTCAACGGCGAGGCCGCCCTGCTGGCCGCGCTGGACGAGCGGCGCACCGGCCGCATGCGCGACATCGTCGCGACCATCCAGGCCGAGCAGGACCGGGTGATCCGCGCCGACCTCAACGGTGTCCTCGTCGTCCAGGGCGGCCCCGGCACCGGCAAGACCGTCGTCGCCCTGCACCGGGCCGCCTACCTCCTCTACACCCACCGCGAGCGGCTGGAGCGCCGCGGCGTGCTCATCCTCGGCCCCAACCCGACGTTCCTGCGCTACATCGAGCAGGTCCTGCCCTCGCTCGGCGAGACGGACGTGCTGCTGTCCACGGTCGGCGAGCTCTACCCCGGCCTGACCGCCACCGCCCGCGAGCGCCCCGAGGTGGCCGCGCTCAAGGGCGACGCGCGCATGGCCGAAGTGATCGCGCGGGCCGTCCGCGACCGCCAGCGCATGCCGCGCAAGCCCGTCGAGCTCGCCCTCGGGCGCTACACCCTCACCATCGACCGTCCCATGCTGGACGCCGCCCGGCACAAGGCCGGCCGCTCGCGCCGCCCGCACAACCAGGCCCGCACCGTGTTCGTCAGGTCGGTGCTCAACGCCCTGGCCCGCCAGGCCGCCAAGAAACTCGGCAGGGGCCTCATCGACGACGACGAGCTGGCCGACCTGCGCGAGGAGCTGCGCACCGAGCCCGTGGTCAAGGCGGCGCTCAACCGGCTCTGGCCATACCTCACCCCGCAGCGCCTGCTGCTCGGCCTGTACGGCTCGCCCGAACGGCTCGGCCACGCCGCCGCCGCGCTGACCCGCGAGGAGCGCGCGCTGCTCCGGCGCGACGCCGGCCGGGCCGCGGAGTGGACCGAGTCCGACGTGCCGCTCCTCGACGAGGCCGCCGAACTGCTCGGCGAGATCGACGAACAGGTGCTGCGCGCCACCGCGCTGCAGGCCGAGGAGGAGCTCGCGGCGGCCCGGCAGGCCGAGGAGCACGAGCGGGAGGCCGAGCTGGCCTACGCCCGCGAGGTGCTGGAGCTGACGGGCCTGTCCGACGTCATGGAAGCCGAACGGCTCGCCGAACGCCAGCGGGGCCAGGGCCCCTACCTCACCACCGCCGAGCGCGCCGCCGCCGACCGCACCTGGGCCTACGGCCACGTCATCGTGGACGAGGCGCAGGAGCTGTCGCCCATGGCCTGGCGGGCCGTCATGCGGCGGGTGCCCAACCGGTCGATGACGATCGTCGGAGACATCGCGCAGACCGGCTCGGCGGCGGGCGCCCGCTCCTGGGCCGAGGTGCTCGACCCGTACGTGGCGGGGCGCTGGCGGCAGGAGCGGCTCACCGTCAACTACCGCACGCCGGTCGAGCTCATGGAGGTGGCCGCCCGGGTGCTCGCCGCCATCGACCCGGCCCTGCGGGCGCCCGCGTCGGTCCGCGAGGGCGGGGTCCGCCCCTGGACCGCGCCGGCCGCCGCGCTGCCCGAGCTGGTCAAGGCCGAGGCCGGCGAGGGCGGCAAGGTCGCGGTCGTGGTGCCCGACGCGCTGCTCGGCCCGCTCGGCGATCGGGTCGCCGCGGCCGTGGACGGCGCCGTGGTGGTCGCCCCCGGCACCGGCCGGAGCGGGGGAGCGGCGGCGCTCGACGCGCCGGTCACGGTGATGGGGGTCGCCGACGCCAAGGGGCTGGAGTTCGACTCGGTGCTCGTGGCGGAGCCGGGCGGTATCGCCGCCCAGTCGCCGCGCGGGCTGAGCGATCTCTACGTGGCGCTGACCAGGGCCACCCAGCGACTCGGCATCCTGTACGACGAGCCGTTGCCCGGCCCGCTGGCGGAGGCGTTCGGCGACCTGCCGCGGCAGGGACATATGTCGACAAATGGGCTCTGACTCGCTTTGGCGAGGCAGGCCAAGCATGTCCTACCTGCGAAAACTTGATGTTTCTGCTGATCGGGACACGGTTGACATCTGAGGTGGAGTCGGTAGTTTGCTGCGCAGTCCAGCACGGGACTTGGCCGGTTGGCCGTCTCTGACATCGTCGGATCCTGCGTCCGTGACGGAGCGTGACTTCGTCCACACAGCCAGGTGCAGGGCCGTCGGTCCGTCGAGTCGGGGCACCCCAGCCGGGCGGGGGGTTGGACCCGGGACGGGCCCGGTAGCCCAGTAGACAACGGAATTCCGCGCTCGCCGCCGACGAGACGGGTCCGGTCCGAAGGGTTTCCGGGCCCTCTTCCCGCTCTCGTGCGCAGGATCGCCATCAGCGCGGGTGATCCCTCGGCCTCGTCGTCCGCGGGATCACCCAGCCGCTCCACCTCCGGCTCCACCAGCGATCCCCGCCCTCCGCCCGGCCCGCCGCCCCCGCGCGCGGCGGTCTCCCTTCCCACCCGTGGCACACCTGGGGCTCCTGTTGCGCGATCAGCCGCGCCACGGCGACCTCAGGGCCGCCCGGGAGCGGTACCGTTTCGACTAGCAGGTTCGCCGCCACGGGCGCGGCCTGCTGATGCGACATGAGGGTCGGACGAGGGCAGGCGGGCGCGTGCCCGGGGCAGGCGCGGCGAGGAGCGGGCGGAGTGGTGCAGGACAGCAGGGGCCTACGGCCGACGACGGGTGAGCCATCGTCCGGCGAGCCGCCGTCGCGCCCTGGCCCGTCCGGCGGCCGACCCACCGTCCCGCCCCGCCCCGTGGAGCAGGCGCCGGACGGCAGGACCGTAGACGACACGACCGCGGATGACAGGACCCAGGACGACAGGACTCCGGAGAGCGGGACCGCGGGTGGCGGGATCGCGGGTGGCGGGATCGCGGAGGGCGGGACTGCGGGCGGCGGGACTGCGGGCGGCGGGACTGCGGACGGCGGGACTGCGGACGGCGGGGTCGCGGGCGGCGGCGCGCGTGACGTTTCGGGCGGGCCGGGCGGCGTCCCGCCCGTCGTGGGGCGCGCGGGCAGCCCGCCCGAGTCCCGCAGGGCCACGCTGGCGAGGACGGTGGCGGCCATGGCGGGCGGGGCGCTGCTGTACCTCGCGTTCCCGCCGATCGACTGGTGGATCGGCGCGCCCCTCGGCATCGGCCTGGTCGTGGCGGCCCTTCACGGCACCCGGCCGCGCCGGGCCGCCTGGCTGGGCTACCTGGCCGCCGTCGTGTTCCTGCTGCCCGCTCTCGCCTGGGTGCGCCCCATCGGCGACGACGTCTGGGTGATGCTGGTCGGCGTCTCCGGTGTCTTCTACGCCGTGATGGCCGCGCTGGCCGCGCCGGTGTTCCGGCTGCGATGGTGGCCGCTGTGGTTCGCCGGGCTGTGGGTGGCCATGGAGTGGGCGCGCGGGCTCGTCCCGGTCGGCGGGTTCCCCTGGGCGCGGCTCGCCTTCAGCCAGGGCGAGTCGCTGTTCACGCGCTACGCCGCGCTGGGCGGCGCGCCGCTGGTGTCCTTCGCGGTCGTCCTGTGCGGCGGGTTGCTGGCGTACGCGGTCCTGGCTCGGCGCGGCTCGCCACCTTTGAGGGGCGGGCGGGCGCGCGGGGCGCGGCGGTGGGTGCCGGCCGGCGCCGTGGGTCTGGCGCTGGCCGTGCCGCTGGTGACGGCGGCCGTGCCGCGGCCCGGCGACGAGGGCCGCACCGTCAACGTCGGCATCGTCCAGGGAAACGTCCCTGGCCGGGGCATGTACGCGCTCGGCGACGAGCCGGCCGTGGTGCTGAAGAACCACGTCAACGAGACCAAGCGGCTCGCCCGCGCCGTGCGTGAGGGCCGGCTGCCCAGGCCCGACCTCGTCGTGCTGCCGGAGAACTCCACCGACATCGATCCCTACCGCGACCCGTACGCCCGGGAGATCATCGACGACTCCGTCAAGGACGTCGGCGTGCCGACCCTGGTCGGCGCGGTGGTGGCCATCGGCGACGAGCACCGCGCCACCCGCAGCCTCGTCTGGGACCCGGCCACCGGGCCCGGCGCCTACTACGACAAGCAGCATCTGGTGCCGTTCGGCGAGTACACCCCGTTCAAGGAGATCGTGCTGGCGTTGTGGGAGCGGGCCAACCTCGTCGGCAGGCAGTCCGTGGCCGGCACCCGGCCGGGCGACCTCCGGCTGGGCCCGGTGACGATCGGGGCCGTCAACTGTTACGAGGTCGCCTACGACGGCACGGTCCGCGGCACCGTCCGCACCGGCGCCACCCCGATCGTGGTGCAGACCAACAACGCCAGCTACGCCGAGACCAACCTGCCGCCGCAGCAGCTCGCCATGTCCAAGCTGCGGGCCGTGGAGCACAACAGGGCGGTCGTCACGGCCGCCACCACGGGGATCTCCGCCTATGTCACGCCGGACGGTAAGGTCTCCTGGCGGACCCGCGAGCTCGTCGCGGACATGACCGTGGTGAAGGTGCCCGTGCGCACGCAGGAGACGATCGCGACCCGGGTGGGCGCGCTGCCTGAGTGGGCGCTGGCGCTGATGGGAGTGGCGGCGGCCGGCGTCGCCATGTGGGGCGCCGGAAGGCGAGGAGACCGGATGGGGAGTGACTGACCGTGGAGGCTCTCGACCGTGTGCTCGTCATCGTCCCGACCTACAACGAGCGTGACAACCTGCCGCTGATCGTCGAGCGGCTGCGCGCCGCCGTCCCCGAGGCGCACGTGCTGGTGGCCGACGACGCCAGCCCCGACGGCACCGGTGCGGTCGCCGACGAGCTGGCCGCCGCCGACGACCACGTCCACGTGCTGCACCGGCCCGGCAAGCAGGGGTTGGGCGCCGCCTACCTCGCCGGTTTCCGGTGGGGC
The DNA here is from genome assembly GCF_002850745.1 of Nonomuraea indica. Taxonomy (GTDB): domain Bacteria; phylum Actinomycetota; class Actinomycetes; order Streptosporangiales; family Streptosporangiaceae; genus Nonomuraea; species Nonomuraea indica. Next base: position 189,706 of record NZ_KZ559470.1, on the reverse strand, counting down.
CTGGACAAGGGCTACGACGTGCTGGTGGAGATGGACGCCGACGGTTCCCACCAGCCCGAGCAGCTGCCCGAGCTGCTGCGGGCGGTGGCCGGCGGCGCCGACCTGGCGATCGGCTCGCGCTACGTGCCCGGCGGCAAGGTGGTCAACTGGCCGGCCTCCCGTCAGCTGCTGTCCCGGGGCGCCAACGTCTACACCCGCATCATGCTGGGCCTCGGGGTCCGTGACGCGACCGCCGGTTTCCGGGCCTACCGCGCGGAGACGCTGGACAAGCTCGACCTGTCCGACGTCGAGTCGGAGGGCTACTGCTTCCAGGTGGACCTCACGCTCCGCACGGCCCGGCAGGGGCTGCGGGTGGTGGAGGTGCCGATCACGTTCGTCGAACGGGCGGTCGGCACGAGCAAGATGAGCCGCCGGATCATGGTCGAGGCGTTCTGGCGGATCGCGGTGTGGGGTTTCGCCGGGCTGCCCGCCCGGCTGCGCGGCAGACGCCGCTGACCCGGAACGCTCCGGCCCCGCCGGGCGTTGTTCCAGACGTACGTGTGCGCTGCGCTGAGACGAGGACATGATGCGGCTGCTGCTCTTCCTGGCCTTCCTGGTCATCCCGGTCCTGGAGATCTGGCTGCTCATCCAGGTGGGCCAGGCCATCGGCGGCTGGACGACCGTGGCCGTGCTCGTCGCCGTCAGCATGCTCGGCGCCTGGCTGGTGCGCCGCGAGGGGCGGCGGGCCTGGCGGGCGCTGCAGGAGTCGCTGCAGTCGGGCCGGATGCCCGACCGTGAGCTGGCCGACGCCGCGATCATCCTCGTGGGCGGCACGCTGCTGCTGACGCCCGGCTTCCTCAGCGACGTCGTCGGCATGGCGTGCCTGCTGCCGGTCACCCGGCCGATGATGCGCCGCCTGGGCTCCTGGTTCTTCGAGCGCCGGGTCAGGCGGATGGCGGCCGCCTCGCCGTACGCGCATCTGTTCCCGACGCAGCCCGGCGCGCCCGGGCCGGGCCTGGGGGCGGACGGCGGGGCCGTGCACGGCAAGGTCGTGCACGGCGAGGTCATCCGCGACGACCGCGAGGCGTAGACGGCTGCCTGCAAGCGATTGCAGAAGGCTTGCGTGTTCTGAGGGTCGCGCAGCTCCCGCTGGGGAAGCGACCTGGACTCCTGCAACAAAACTGCACAGCGCTGCGCCTTGACGCGTACCGCAATCGGTTGCATAAAGAGGGTCAAGCCCGGCCGAGCTGACGCACAGCACCACATCCGGTAAGGAATCCGTTCACGAGCGGGTTCCGTGGTCACGGCTTGCCAGCGGAGGCTCCCCCGTGCGACTCAGGAAAGCGACCAGCACCCGATCACTGCTCGCCGCGTTGGCGGCGGCCATCGCCGCGACGTTACTCGGAGCGCTGGCGCTCGTACCCAGCGCGTCCGCCGCGACGCTGTTCGGCGACGACTTCGAGGACGGCGACACCACGGGCTGGTCACGGTCCGGGGGCAGCTGGTCGGTGGTCACCGACGGCTCCAGGGCCTACCGGCAGTCCGGCACCGGCGCCGACGCCCGAGCCCTCGCGGGCGCCGGCTGGACCGGCCAGTCCGTGCAGGCGCGGGTCAGGCCGATCGCCTTCAACGGCACCGGCCGGTACGCCGCCGTACTGGCCAGGGCGCAGAGCACCAGCGCCCACTACTTCCTCGGGGTGGGCGACGGCGGCGTCGTCCTCGGCAAGCGCTCCGGTGGCGGCCCGGTGACCCTGGCGACGGCGGCCGCGACGGTCACGCCGGGCACCTGGTACACCGTGCGGCTGGAGGCGTTCGGCACCTCGCTGCGCGGCTTCGTCGACGGCGTCGAGGTCGTCTCCGCGATGGACGCCACCTACTCCTCCGGCCGGGCGGGCCTGGCGGGCTACTACGCGAGCGCCTCGTTCGACGACGTGCTGGTGACCGACGTGGGCGGGCCGAGCGGGCCGCCGGTCACCCCCACGGTCACCCCCACCGTCACGCCTCCGCCGCCGGGTGACTGCCCCACCTCGGGGACGCCGTCCGGGTTCGCCTCGGTGAACGCCTGGGGCCAGAACGGGACGACCGGTGGCGCCGGCGGGCCCACGGTCGAGGTGGACACGGCGAACGAGCTCATCATGGCGATCGGCCAGAGCGGCCCGCTGAACGTCTGCGTCCGCGGGATGATCGCCGTTCCGGCGGGGATGCACAACGTCGCCTCCGACAAGACGATCGTCGGCGTCGGCTCCGGCTCCGGCATCACCGGCGGCGGGCTCAACATCGGCCTGCCCGTGGACGACGCCGTCACCTCACCGCCCGCGAACGCCGTGCACAACGTCATCATCCGCAACCTGGTGTTCCGCGGCGCCACCGACGACTCGATCAACGTGCAGATGTTCTCGCACCACGTGTGGATCGACCACAACGACCTGTGCTGCGGCTACGACGGGCTGCTCGACATCAAGCGCGGCTCCTCGTACGTCACCGTGTCCTGGAACCACGCGCACCAGCACACCAAGAACATGCTGCTCGGCCACTCCGACGGCAACGCCGCGCAGGACGTCGGCCGGCTGATGGTCACCTACCACCACAACTGGTTCGACCGGACGCCGCAGCGCAACCCGCGGGTCAGGTTCGGCGAGCCGGTGCACGTCTACAACAACTACTACGTCTACAATACCGACGCCGGGGTGGCCTGCCAGGCGAACGCCGGATGCCTGGTCGAGGGCAACTACTTCGAGCTGGTCGAGGAGCCGGTCACCAACAGCTACGCCGGCCCGTCCGGCAGGTGCGTCGCCCGCGACAACGTGTTCGTCGAGTCCGGCCGGCCCGACTGCGGCGGCAGCGTCCGCGAGGCCCGCGACTTCTACGCCTACACGCTGGACGACCCGAACTCCGTGAAGGCCGCCGTGACGGCGGGCGCGGGCGTCGGGAAGATCGGCGCCTGACGCCCGCGCCGGGCGCCCGGCCCTTCCGGATGTGCCCGGACCTTCGATCCGACCGCACGGCGAGCCGCGCACCCCTGCCCCCGTAGGTCTCCGCCGTCCCGCGTCACCCGCGGGCCGGTGCCGTACAGAAAGCAGAGCGATCATGCCCCCCGGAACCGCTCCCGGCCACACGCCGGCCCTCACCCCCGAGCCGCCGTCACGATGGCGCGCGGCGCGCACGTCCGTCATCGGTGGTGGCCCTGGTGACCGCCGCCGTCGTCACCGGCCCCGTCACGCAGCCCGTCCAGGCCGCGGCCGCCGAGCCGGTCAGCGGGTTCGCCACCGTCGAGCTGGTGCACGTCTACAACAACTACTACCGGGACAGCAGCTACGGCATCGCCTCCACCTACGAGGCGGGCGTGCCGGCCGAGGGCGACTACTTCCACAGCGTCAACAATCCCGGGCGGGTGGACTTCAGCGGCGACCTCGGCCGGCTGGTCGAGCGGAACAACATCCTCGTCGCGGGCAACCACCCGATCGAGACGCGGGGCAGCGTGAGCGAGCCGCGCACCTACTACCCCTACATCGCCGACTCGCCCGCCGACGTGCCGGCCGTCGTCCAGGTCGGCGCCGGCGTCGGCAAGATCGGTTACTGACCTCCTCGCGGCTGCCCCGCCTCCCGCCCGGTGGCCCATCGCCGCCGGGCGGGCACCCCCGAAGGCGACATTCGGCTGGTTCCCAGTACGATCCTGCGATCACCCGTATGGAGCTGGACGAAGCTGGCGAGGTCGTGTGTTCGGAATCATCCGCCCCTGCTCCGCGCATGCCTGCGCGACCCTGCGCGAGGCATGGCGGGCGCACCTGTGCGGCCTGTGCCTGACGTTGCGGGATGGGCAGGGCCAGTCCGCCCGGCTGGCCACCAACTACGACACGCTGATCGTCTCGGCGCTCGCCGAGGCCCAGCTGCCGTCCTCCTCCCCGCGCCGGACCGCCGGGCCGTGCGCGCTGCGCGGGTTCCGCTCCGCCGAGGTGGTGGACTCGGGCGGCAGCGGGGCGCGGCTCGCGGCGGCGGTCTCCCTCATGCTGGCGGCCGGTCGGCTGCGCGACCACGCGGCCGACGGCGACGGCGCGGCGGGCACGACGGTCAGCAGGATCGGCGCGGCGGGCACGACGGTCAGCACGGCGGGCCCGGTGAGCACACTGGTCGGCATGGTGGGGGGCGTGGCGGGAGGTGCCGCGGCGGCCCGCCGCCGGCTCGCGACCCGCTGGGAGGCGGCCGGGGCCAGGCTGGGCGCGTCCGTCGGCTTCGACACAACGACGCTGGCCTCGACCGTGGACCGCCAGCTCGCCCTGGAACACCGCGCCGTCACGGAATGGGGAGACCCCGGCACGAGGACAGGCGCGCCCGGCACCGGGCCGGCCGGGTCCGGCGGGGGAGCAGGAAGTGGCGCGGGAGCAGGAAGTGGCGCGGGAGCAGGAAGCGGCGTGGGGACCGGCAGCGGCGTGGGGACCGGCATGCCCAGCGCGGGGACGGCCAGACCCGGCGCGGGGGCAGGAGGGCCGGTGACGCTGCTTGAGCTGACCGCTCCCGCGGAGGAGGCGGTCGCGCAGGCGTTCGCCCATACGGCGGTGCTCGCCGGGCTGCCGGGCAACGTCGAGCCGCTGGCCGAGGCGGGCAGGTTCTTCGGCCGGATCGCGCACCTGCTCGACGCCGTGGAGGACCAGGCCGAGGACGCGGAGCGGGGCGCGTTCAACCCGCTGACTGTCACGGGCACGTCCCGCGAGGAGGCGCGGCGGCTGTGCGACGACGCCGCGCACGGGCTCGCGCTCGCCGTACGGGAGCTGCGGCTGGCGGAACGGCACCTGGTGGAGGTGCTGCTCGTCACGGAGGTGCGGCGGGCGGTGGAGCGGACGTTCGGCGCCGTGGCCTGCCGTCCCCCGGCCGGGGCCGCCCCGGCGTCCGGCACCGGGGTCGCCACCGGCTCGTATCGGCGGCCGGGGTGGATCCGCAGGACGGCGGCCGGTGCGGGCACCTTTCTCACCTGCGGTCTGTGGCGCCCGCGGTGGAGCCGCAAACGGGGCGGCTCCTGCGCATCCCGCTGTTACGTATGCAACCAGGACTGCTGGGAGTCCTGCGACTGCTGCGCCAACTGCTCGTGCTGCGCGTGCTCGTGCTGCGAATGAGGAGCCTGCCGGCGCGCCTGGCCGCGGCGGGCACGGGTGAGTGCCGGTGATGAGCGCAAAGGCGCCCCCCAGGGCGGGGGCGGGCACAAAGGTGCCCCCGGGCGGGTGCCCGGGGGCTCACACCGTGGAATCGGATCAGGCGCTCTTGCGACGCTGGGCGCGCAGGACGGCCAGCCTCTCGTTGAGCACCTCCTCCAGGTCCTCGATGGAACGCCGCTCCAGCAGCATGTCCCAGTGCGTCCGCGGCGGCTTGGTCTTCTTGGACTCCGGCTGCTCGCCATCGACCCGGACAGCGGTCGCCCCGCACATCCGGCACTCCCACGTCGCGGGAATCTCGGCCTCGGCGGCGAGCGGAACCTCGAAGTTGTGGCCCTTCGGACAGGTGTAGGGCACCTCCTGGCGCGGGGCCAGATCCGTGTTACGGTCGTTCTCGTAGCTGGTTGCCCCGAGCCGGGTGCCACGAAGTGCGCGCTCGCCCATGTCTAAATGCCTCCTACAGGGCCCCCATGCGTGGGGGGTCTGTCTCCCACGGTGTCTAACGCTTGGTACCGTGATGGGATTCCCACCTGCGGGGTGATCCAATCTCCTCGGCCCCCAGGAGTTGCCCTGTCGGGCGCGACAGCCCCACAGGAGACGGCCTTTCTCTCGTGTCTGGGGATGTCAGGAAATGTCCGTGGCGGCTCCGGCCGCAGGTCAGCGCGACCGAGCCGCGGCACGATGACGGTCGGCCGCTCCTGACCCGGGCCGGTCGGAGGACTCAGATCCGCTCGGGCACCTCGTTGCCCGCGGCGCGGATCGCCTTCGGCAGGTTGACCAGCGCCAGCAGCGCGAACCCCAGCACGAAGAAGATGATCATCGAGACGATGGCGATCCGGTAGCTGTTGGTGAGCTGCAACGCGATCGTCACCGTCAGCGAGCCGATGAACGCCGAGCCCTTGTCGCTGATCTGCAGCAGGCTGAAGTACTCGGCCTCGCGCCCCTTCGGGATCACCTGCGAGAACAGCGACCGGGACAGCGCCTGCGTGCCGCCCAGCACGATCGCGATGGCCAGCGCCATCAGGTAGAACTGCAGCGCCTGCCCCTCCTGGACGAACATCGCGACGATCACGATGGCCGTCCACACCACCAGGCTGCCCAGCACCGTGCGCTTGGTGCCGAGCCTGCGCGCCAGCGCCCCCAGCAGCAGCGCCCCGAAGAACGCCACGAACTGCACCATGAGGATCGCGCTGATCTGCACCGTCTTGTCGAGCTTGAGCGCCTCGGCGGCGAACGCCGCGCTGTTGCCGATGACCGTCTGGATGCCGTCGTTGTAGACCAGGTACGCCACGAGGAACAGCAGCGTCAGGGGGTAGCGGCGCAGCTCCCGGAGCGTCCGGCCGAGCTGGCGGAAGCTGCCGCCCACCGAGCGCAGCGCCGTCGTCTCGTGCGCCGGGACGGGCCGGTTGCGCAGCCGCAGCAGCGGCACGAGCGTGAAGATCGCCCACCACAGGCCGGCCGACATCATGCTGATGCGCACCGCCATGCCCTCGCCCACCCCGAGGCTCTCGTGCCGCAGGTAGAGCACCAGGTTCAGGGCCAGCAGCAGCCCGCCGCCCAGGTAGCCGATCGCCCAGCCGCGCGAGGAGACGGCGTCCCGCTCGTCGGGCGTGGAGATCTGCGGCAGGAACGAGTCGTAGACCACGATGGACGAGCCGTAGGCCACGTTGGCCACGACGAACAGCACCCCGCCCAGCAGGTAGCGGTCGCCCTCGACGAAGTACAGGCCCATGGTGGCGAGCGCGCCGACATAGGCGAACCCGCCGAGCATCTCCCGTTTGCGTCCGGTGTGGTCGGCCAGCGCGCCCACGATCGGCAGGAACACGATCTGCAGGAACACCGAGATCGTCACGACCAGGCCGAAGAACGCCGCCGGCCGCACGTCGAAGCCCAGCACGTCCACGTACCCCAGGCCGGGGGAGGCGGCGGTCAGCCGGTCGAAGTCGCTCGCGCACGTCGCGGCCGGCACGTCCGGGAAGTCCTGGGCGCAGGCCGCGGTGCGGGCGACCGGGATCAGGTACGGGCCGAGGAAGACCGAGATGACCGTGGTGTTGAAGGCGGAGTTGGCCCAGTCGTAGACGTACCAGCCGCGCTGCTCGCGCCGGCGGGCGGCCGGTGACTCGGCGGCGGGGTCGGAGGCCGCGGGGGGTGCGGATGCGGACATGGTGTCGGGTCGCTCCTCAGGCGTGGCCCGCGCGGATGCCGGGCCCCGGATCGGACGGTCGGACGGTCAGTCGGCCGGGCTGGGCCGTGGACCACCAAGAAGGTACAGGGCGACGGCAAGCCATGTCCCACGCCGCCGGGGCGCGTTTTCCGGGTGCGCGCCGGGCGGAGCCGATCGGGCCGCGGGGGCACGCATCACGCCGCCCTGCCCTGGGGGTGCCACAGGCCGCGTCGGTCGAGCACGTCGCGCAGGCCGGTGATGTCGTCGGTCATGATGCCGTCGACGCCGAGGTCGAGGAGCTGCTCCATGCGGTCGCGGTCGTTGATCGTCCATACGTGCACCTGCATGCCGATGGCGTGTGCCGTACGGACCAGGCGGCGGGTGGTGACCCGCAGCCCGCGGAAGCCCACCGGCACCTGCGCGCACGGCACGCCCGCGCGCGACAGGCGGGCCAGCAGACGGCCGTAGCCGGACGTGGTCGCGGCCGCCCGCAGCGCCGCGACGCCGCGCGGGCCGAGCGCCGAGCAGACCTCGTTGCCGAGGGCGGCCCTGGCCATCGCCAGCCGCTCGTCGGAGAAGGAGGTCAGGCAGATCCGGTCGTGCGCGCCGGTCCGCCGGACCGCCTCGGCGAGCGGGGCGATGGCGGCCGCCTCCTTGACGTCGATGTTGAACCGGATCTCCGGCCAGGAACCGAGCAGGTCCTCCAGCAGCGGGATCTCGTGCACGCCGCCGATGCGGGCCTGCCTGACCGCCCGGTAGGGCAGCTCGGAGATGCGCCCGCGCCGGTCGGTCACCCGGTCCAGCGTGTGGTCGTGGAAGGCCAGCAGGACGCCGTCGGCCGTGGCGTGGGCGTCGGTCTCCAGGTAGGTGTAGCCGAGCCGCACGGCCCGCTCGAACGCCTCGGCGGAGTTCTCGGCACCTTCGGCGGCTCCGCCGCGGTGCGCGAAGGCCAGCGGGCCGGGATGGTCGAGGAAGGGGAATCGGCGGGCGTACACGTCCTGAAGTATGCCTTCCGCGTGATCTGTGGATGAAGTCCGACAGTGAAGAAGTGGCTTACGAATCAGGCAGATTCTGCCACTCCTGGCGGCGCGCCTCGGCCAGCGCGATGGCGGCGGCCACGGCCACGTTGACCGAGCCGACCCGCCCGACCTGGGGGATGTAGCAGGCCCCGTCGACGGCGTCGAGCAGCGCCGGGGAGCAGCCGTGGTCCTCGCTGCCGACCACCAGGCACACGTCGCGGCCGAGGTCGGCCCGGTGCAGCGGCACGGCCTCGGCGGTCAGCTCGATGGCGAGGACGGTGTAGCCGTCGTCGCGGGCGGCCTTGACCGCCTCGGTGACCGGCGTCGGCTCGTGCCAGGTGACCAGCCGGTCGGTGCCCAGCGCCGTCTTGCCCGCCTTGGGGTTGGTCGGCGGGGTGGCGTTGCCGGCGAGCCAGATCTGGTCCACGCCGAACGCCGCGGCCGTGCGGAAGATCGAGCCCACGTTGAACGGGCCGGTCACCGACTCGAGGATCAGGGAGAGCCTGTTGCCGGTCTGCCGCCGCCAGGTGCGGTTGAGCCGCTTGACGTCGGTGGGTCGTAGTTGCCTTCTCAACGTTCCACTTTCAGGATGCGGTAGGCGGCCCGGGAGGCCTCACGGGAGGCCTGCCAGCCCTGCTCGCCGAGCCAGCGCTGCAGGGAGTCGGAGCCGAGGTGTTTCTGGACGACCAGGTAGGCGACGCCGCCGGGCGCCAGCCGCGACAGCCACCTGGTGAGCATGTCGTGCAGGGCCTGCTTGCCGATCCGGATGGCCGGGTTGGACCAGATCGCCCGGAAGGTCACCCCGTCCGGCAGCTCGTCGGCGTGCACCGGCCTGACGCGGTCGAGGCCCGCGGCCCGGGCGTTGCGCTCCGTCAGCTCGACGGCGCGCCGGTTGACGTCCACGGCCCACACGGTCGCCCGGGGGGCGCGCGAGGCCATGGTCAGCGCGATCGGGCCGTAGCCGCAGCCGAGGTCGAGCAGGTCGCCCTCGCCCGGCGGCGGCGGGACCGTCTCCAGCAGGATCCGGGTGCCGAGGTCGACCCGCTCGGGCGAGAAGACGCCGCTGTCGGTCTCCAGCCGCAGGTGCAGGTCCGGCAGCACCAGGTCGACGCTGCCGGGCCTGCTCGCCGTGCCCGGCCGTTCGGAGAAGTAGTGCGCCACAGGCCTAGACGTTACGGGATCCGGGTGCCGAGCAGGACGGCGGCGCCCGCCATCAGCGTCCCCACGACGATCGCCGCCACCAGGAACCACTGCGTGATCTCCTGGTCCACCAGCTTGTAGCCGAGCGAGGTGCCGATCTGCTCGTAGACGTCGCGCAGCTCGCTGCCCGACTCTGCCGCGTAGGCCCGGCCGCTGGTGCCCTCGGACAGCGTCTGCAGGGTCTGCTTGTTGACCGGGACGTTCACCGGCCGGCCGTCGATCTCGACGGTGCCCTCCTGCGTGCCGTACGCGATCGTGGAGACCGGCACCCGCGCCTGCTTGGCCGACTCGATGGCCTCGGCGACCGAGCGGCCGGAGGTGTTGTCGCCGTCGGACAGCAGCACGATCGCGGCGGGCGGCGGGTCGGTGGCGGCCTCCTGGTCGAACGAGCGCACCGAGTCGAGGGCGTTGAACACCGCCTCGCCGATCGCCGTGCCGGGCCGGGTCGACAGGTTGCCGATCGAAGTCACCACGGCCTGGTGGTCGGTGGTGGGGGAGATGACGACGTTCGCCGAGCGGGCGAAGGACACCACGCCCACGTTGAACCGGTCGGGCAGCTCCTTGACGAACGCCTGCGCGGCGGCCTTGGCGGCGGTGATCCGGTCGGGCTGCACGTCGTCGGCCTCCATCGACAGCGACACGTCCAGCGCGATCATGATCGTCGCCCGGTCGCGCGGCACCCGCACCTGGTCGGCGGGCTTGGCCGCGCCGATCACCAGCAGCGACATCATCACCAGGAACAGCAGCGGGGCCACATGCCGCCGCCAGCCGGGCCCGGCCGGCGCCACCAGGTTCAGCAGCGCCAGGTTCGTGAAGCGCACGGTGTAGCGGCGCCGGGCGAGCTGCGCGACGACGTACCCGGCGACCAGCAGCACGAGCAGCGCGAACAGCCACAGCCATCCGGGGGACAGGAACGTCATCTCGCCGCCCTCCGCTGCACGAGATGACCCGTGCGCCGCTGGCGGAGCACGAACTGCGCGATGTCGAACACCCAGTCGCGGTCGGTGCGCAGCACCAGGTGCGCGACGCCCGCGCGGCGCAGCGCCGCCCGGGTGCCGTCACGCTGGAGCGCGGCGGCCTCGGCGTAGGCGCGGCGGATTCTGGGCGAAAGGTGCACGTCGCGTACGTTCCCGGTCTCGGGGTCGGCGAACGCGACCCGGCCCACGTCGGGCAGCTCGAGCTCGCGGGGGTCGATCACCTCGACCGCGAGCACCTGGTGGCGGGCCGCCAGACGGCGGATCGGCCGCTCCCACGGCCGCTCGGCGTCGGGGTCGAGCACCGGCCGGGCGTCGAGGAAGTCGGACACCACCACCCGCATGCCGCGCCGCCTGCGGGCGGCCGCCAGCACGTCGATCCCCTCCGCCAGGTCGGGCGGATCGGCCACGACCCGGCCGCGCGGGGCGTCCATCAGCGAGTGGAGCAGCCCGTACAGGGCGGGGCGGCCGGAACGCGCGGGCATGCGGTGCACGTGCTCGTCGTGGATCACCATCGCGCCGAACCGGTCGCCCAGCCGGCTCGACAGGAACCCGATGGCGCCGATCGCGGACACGACCAGGTCACGCTTGTCGGTGTCGGCGGTGCCGAAGTCCATGCTGGGCGACAGGTCCGCCAGCGCCCAGGTCTCCAGCTCCCGGTCGGCGATCAGGTCACGCACGTGCGGCACCGTGGTGCGCGCGGTGACCGCCCAGTCCATGCGGCGCACGTCGTCCTCGCCCGGCACGTAGACGCGGCTGTCGCCGGCCTCGCTGCCGGGTCCGGGCAGCAGCCCCTGGTGAGCGCCGTGCAGCAGGCCGTCGAGCTTGCGCAGCACCTTCAGCTCCAGACGGCGCAGGGCCTGCTCGGCCGTCGTCGTCCGCTGGGTCGGGGGTGGCGCCGGTGGTGTCGGTGGGGGGGTCGGCGGGGTCGTCACCGCTGCTGGTTCCAGACGACGAGGGGCGGCGGCACCGCGTGCAGGATCTGCCGGACGACCTGCTCGGGGTCGACACCGTCGGCCAGGGCGTCGAAGGTGAGCATCAGCCGGTGCGCCATCACGTCCACGGCCACGTCGCGGATGTCGTCGGGCAGCAGGTAGTCGCGGCCGCGCAGCAGCGCCAGGGCGCGCCCGGCGGACACCAGGCCCAGCGTGGCGCGCGGGCTCACGCCGATCTCGATCGTGTCGCCCAGCTCACCCAGGCCGTACTCGGCGGGCGCGCGGGTGGACATGACGAGCCGGACGACGTAGTCGGCGACCAGCTGGTGGACCGAGACCTGCTCGGCGGCCTCCTGGAGGGCCTGCAGCCGCTCGGGGTCGAGCACCCGCTCGGGCGTCGGCGGCTTGACGCTCATCCGGTGCAGGATCTCCAGCTCCTCGTGGGCCGAGGGGTGCGGCACCCGGACCCGGAACAGGAACCGGTCGCGCTGCACCTCCGGCAGCGGGTAGACCCCCTCGGACTCGATCGGGTTCTGGGTGGCCAGCACGATGAACGGCCTGGGCAGCGGGTGGGTGACGCCGGCCAGCGTGACCTGGCGCTCGGCCATGACCTCCAGCAGCGCCGACTGCACCTTCGCCGGGGCGCGGTTGATCTCGTCGGCGAGCAGGAAGTTGACGAAGACCGGGCCCAGCTCGACGTCGAACTTCTCGTTGGACGGGTGGAACACGCGGGTGCCGACGATGTCGCTGGGCACCAGGTCGGGGGTGAACTGGATCCGGGCGAACGAACCGCCCACCACGGTGGCGAGGGTGGAGGCGGCGAGGGTCTTGGCGACGCCCGGAACCCCTTCGAGCAGGCAGTGCCCGCGTGCCAGCAAGGCGACGATCAGCCTCTCGACCATGTGTTCCTGCCCGACGATGACCCTGCGGACCTCGTCCAGGGCCTGACGCAGCACAGCCGCGTCGGTCCCGCCCGGCAACTCTTCGGCGACGCTCATGCAGCCCATTCCACCAAACGCGCCGCGAACGTGCACCACGCCACGTCTGTGCTTTCATGGCAAACGTGGCAAGTCCGCTGCAGTATGGCGATCCTCCCCGGCTGGGGCCGTTCATGGTCCAGGCACGCCTGCACGTGGCGCCGGCCGGGTTCGTGTACCTGGGACAGGCGGCCGACGGGCGCGCGGTGTCCCTGGCGGTGCTGACGCGCGGCGCGGCGCTCGACGCGGCGGCGCGCGAGCGGTTCGTCACCGCCATCAGGGAGTCGGAGACGCGGAGCGGCGTGCGCGGCTGGCTCGGCCGGGCCGTGCGGGCGCGCGCCGCCGTGCTGGAGGACGCGCCCGAGGTGCTCGCGATGGACACCGGCCGGGCCCCGTGGGTGGCCGTGCCGTACGCGCCGGGCCGGCCGGGAGCCGAACGGTTCCTGGAGCCCGTCATGGTCGGCGGCACGTTCATCGGGCCGGCGCACGGCCCGGACTTCGTCCCCTACTGGCTGACCGACCGGACACCCGCGCTGCCCGGCCCGCCGCCCGGCCGCAGGCCGCTGACCGAGACGCGCAAGAGGGTGCTGACCGCCCTGCTCGTGCTGGTCGGGCTGGTGCTGCTGCTCACCGTCATGGCGCTGCTCATGCTGCTCGGCCGGGCCGACACCGAGCAGGTGCCCCGGCCGCTGCCGCCCACCAGCTTCGAGCCGAGCCCGCCGCCGACGCCCGTCTCACCCGACCCGCGCCAGCCCTCCCCGAGCCCGTCCCCGTCGCCCTCGACGTCGGGGCCCGGCACTCCCGGCCCGTCGCAGGGCGAGGACCCGCTGGACGAGGGGCCGCTCTGACACCCGGCCCGTCGCAGGGCGAGGACCCGTCGGAGGGGCCGCTCCGACGTCCGGGGCTTTCCGGCTTGAGCCTCACGTGGGGGGAGGCTTTAGCGTCCGCGGCATGACGTTCATCGTGCACGACACGCTCACCGCCATGGCCGCCCTGCTGGAGCGGCCGCTGAAGGACCGCCCCGACGCGCTGCGCGAGTTGCTCGCCCCCATGCGCTCCGCCGTCCCGATGCCGGGCGACATCGTCGACATCCATCACCTGGGGTCAGGCTTCCGGGTGGACGCCGACGACGACCGCTATCTCGCCGCGGTCCGCCGCATGATCGACGCCGACGTGCTCGGCCAGGTCGAGCGGGAGCTGGCCCGCGCCGCCGAACGGCTCGACGCCCGTCAGGGCGACCCCCTCCAGGTCATGCTCATGCTCGGCGACCCCGACGACGACTACCTGATGCGCGTCGCGGGCGGCTACTACGGCATGGGCGGCTCGCCCGGGTGGCTCTACCTGCTGGCCTGGCCCACCGACGACACCATCGGCAGGATCGCGCACTGCGCGGTGCACGAGTTCCACCACAACGTGCGCTACCGGAGCGTCCCGTGGGACCCGGCGACCGTGACCGTCGCCGAGCACGTGGTCGCCGAGGGGCTGGCCGAGGCGTTCGTCCGCGAGCTGTCGGGGCCCGAGGCCATGGGGCCGTGGTCGTCGATGGTCACCGGGGAGGCGTTCGACGCCGCGTACGCCAGGATCATGGCCGACGCCGAGCTGCCCGGGATGGCCAACACGCCCGCGTACGTGCTGGGTGACACCGCCATGACCCGGTTCGGCGCCGAACCGCGCGGCATCCCCGACATGGCGGGATACGCCGTGGGGCTGAGGCTGGTGGACGCCCACCTGGCGGCCACCGGCATGACGGCCACCGAGTCCTCCCTGCTGCCCGCCGCGCGCGTCCTGGAGGCGTCACGGGGCGGATCAGCGGCGTGAGCCGTCTCAGCGGGGTGAGCCGTTTCAGCGGGGTGAGCCGTCTCAGCGGGGTGAGACGAACCCCGACTCGTAGGCCGCGATGACGGCCTGGGTGCGGTCGCGGACGCCAAGCTTGGCCAGCACGTTGCCGACGTGGGTCTTGACCGTCTCCTGGCCGAGCGTCAGCTCCGCGGCGATCTCGCCGTTGTTCAGGCCTCTGGCCATCAGGCGCAGCACGTCGCCCTCCCGGCCGGTCAGCCGGTCGACGCCCGGCACCCGCACGGTGGGGCGGCGGCCGGCCAGCGTCCGGATCGCCGCCGGGAACAGCAGCGTCTCCCCGGCGGCCACCAGCTTGACCGCGCGGACGAGCTCGTCGGGCCGGGTCCGCTTGAGCAGGAAGCCGTCGGCGCCCGCGCGCAGCGCGTCGTAGACGTGGTCGTCGTTCTCGAACGTCGTCACCACCAGCACCTTCGGCGGCTCGTCCATCGCCACCAGCCGCCGGGTCGCCTGGATGCCGTCGAGCGCGGGCATGCGCACGTCCATCAGCACGATGTCGGGCCGTTCCCGGCGCACCACGGGCACCACCTCCGCCCCGTCGGCCGCCTCGCCGACGACGGTCAGGCCGGGCTCCGACTCGAGGATGACGCGCAGGCCGGTACGTACGAGGTCCTCGTCGTCGGCGATCACGATCCTGACTGTCATGCGCCCGACCGTAGCGGCAGCCGCGCGGAGACGCGCCACCAGCCCTCAGCGGCCTCGCCGCCCTCGCCGTCCCCGGTGGCGTCCGCGGGTGGGGGGAGGGGGCCGGCCTCCAGTTCGCCGTGCAGGAGCCGGACCCGCTCGCGCATGCCGGTCAGTCCCCTGCCCCCCGGCCGGGCGGTCCGCGTGCCGATCGGGTTGCGCACCTCCAGCCGCAGCTCGCCGTCGTGGACGCCGACGGTCAGCCGGACCGGCCCCCGCCCGTACCTGATCGCGTTGGTCAGCGCCTCCTGGGCGATCCGGTACGCCTCCCGCGAGACCACCGCCGGGACGCCGGACAGGTCGCCCACCTCGTGCCGCACCCGCGCCCCGGAGGCGGCCACCAGCCTGTCGAGGTCGGCCAACGTGGTCTGCGGCGCGCGCGTGCCGGAAGGCGCGTCCTCCTCCTGCCCTGAGGACGCGGCTCGCTCCCGCCCGGAAGGCTCCCCCCTCTCCCGTCCGGGTGGCGTCTCCAGCCCAGGGGACGCCTGCTGCCCAGGGGACGCCTCCTGCCCGGGCGGCGTCTCGCCGCGGCGCAGGAGGCCGAGGACGTGGTCGAGGTCGTCGAGTGCCGAGCGGGCCGACTGCTCGATCGCGGCCAGCGCCGTGCGCGCCGTCGCCGGATCGTGGTCGAGCACCCGGCCGGCGGCGGCCGCCTGCAGGGTGACGACGCTCAGCGCGTGGCCGACCGAGTCGTGCAGCTCCCGCGCCAGTCGGTTGCGTTCGGCCAGGGTGCGGGCGTGCTCCTCGGCCGCCGCCAGCCGCTCGCCCGGGGTCGGGCCGAGCAGGACGGGCGCCAGCCGGGCCAGCAGCGCGCCCGAGCCCGCCGCCATGGCGACCAGTGACGCCAGCACGACCACCCCCAGCAGCGCCCACGCCGCCTCCGGCCAGCCCGTCGCCACCCGCAGCCCGAACACGTCGGTCGGCCCCGCGACGAACGGCTGCGCCATCGTGAACACCGCGAACGGGACCGCCGCCAGCGTGCACCCGCTGACCACGCCGCCGACCGACAGGTGCAGCGTGAACCAGGCCGCCGTGCGCCGGCGCTCCTGCCACGACCGGTACGCCTGCCGCGGCGGCGTCACCACCCGTGCCCCGAGCAGCCCCTGCGCCGCGTTCACCTCCAGCCCGCGCACCGGCAGGAACAGGCCGGTGAGCGCGACGACCGGCAGCACCGCCACGAACACCCCCAGCTCGGCCGGCATCATCAGCGTGGCCGCCCCCTGCCCGGTCAGGCCGGAGACCAGCACGCCGACCATCATGTACGGCATCAACAGCGCCCCGCCCAGGATGAGGCAGGCCCAGCGGCGGGCGAGGTTCACTCTCACACCGGGGATTATATGTCGATGTGAATTCGCTACGGGAGTAATGCGCTTTTAGAGAAATGCGCCGCCAGCGAAAAACTCGAAGAATGGCCACGCGCCGGGTCTAGCGTTTGGGAAATAGTTCGACACCAGTTCGACGGCTGCGGAAAAGCCCGTGGGCCCGCGGCCCGCGGCCCGCGGCGGAAAGGCGACCGATGACGGAGACCATGCGCGCGTCCTGGCCCGACCAGCTCAGCCAGCGCCTGCTCAAAGAACGCATCCTCGTTCTCGGCCAGGAGGTCGACGACGACATATGCAACCGGCTCTGCGGAGAGCTGCTTTTGCTGGCCGCCGAGGACCCGAAGCGCGACATAACCCTTTACATCAATTCGCCGGGCGGTTCGGTGCACGCCGGCCTGGCGCTGTACGACATGATGCAGTTCGTGCCGTGTGACGTGGCGACGGTCGCCATGGGCTTCGCCGCCTCCATGGGCCAGGTCCTGCTGTCCGCCGGCGCCCCGGGCAAGCGCTACATCCTGCCCAACGCCCGGGTCGTGATGCACCAGCCGCTCGGCGGCATCGGCGGCTCGGCCGCCGACATCCAGATCCAGGCCGAGAACATGCTCTACACCAAGCGCCGGATGGCGGAGATCATCGCCCACCACACCGGCCAGCCGCTGGAGCGCATCCAGGCGGACTCCGACCGCGACCGGTGGTTCACGGCGCGGGAGGCGCTCGAGTACGGCTTCGTCGACCACATCGCCGAAGGGATCAACTGACATGACCGGACGCTACGTGCTGCCCTCCTACACCGAACGCACCTCCTACGGCGTCAAGGAGCTCAACCCGTACAACAAGCTGTTCGAGGACAGGGTCATCTTCCTGGGCACGCCCATCGACGACACCTCGGCCAACGACGTGATGGCCCAGTTGCTCACCCTGGAGTCGATCGACCCCGATCGCGACATCAGCCTCTACATCAACTCGCCGGGCGGCTCGTTCACCGCGATGGCCGCCATCTACGACACGATGCAGTTCGTCCGGCCGGAGATCCACACGGTCTGCATCGGCGAGGCCGCCTCGGCCGCGGCGGTCCTGCTGGCGGCCGGCGCTCCCGGCAAGCGCGCCGCCCTGCCGCACGCCCGCGTCCTGCTCCACCAGCCGGCCACCGAGGGCGCGCGCGGCCAGTCCAGCGACCTGGAGATCCACGCCCGCGAGATCCTGCGGATGCGCGACCAGCAGGAGACGATCCTCGCCCGGCACACGGGCCGCTCCGAGCTGGACATCCGGCGCGACATCGAGCGCGACCGCGTCTTCACGGCCGAGCAGGCGCGCACGTACGGGCTGATCGACGACATCTACGCCTCCCGTAAACGCACCCTCACCCCGTCCCGCTGACCCACCCACCCGCCGCCCTCACCCAGCACCGCGGTGGGGCCCGTCGTGGGATGCCCTCGGCCGGCGTCGTAGTGGGGGCCCGTCGTGGGGTGCCCTAACCCAGCGTCGTGGTGGGTGGCCTGTCGTGGGGTGCCCTCGGTCGGCGTCGTGGTGGGGGCCCGTCGTCGGGGCCCCCGCTCGGCGTCGCCGTGAGGTGCTGGCGTCCGAGAGATCGGGGCGGGGTCACGCGTTGATCTACTTTGTAAAGGCGATAGCTTGACAGCGTGACCTCCTACCTCACCGTCAACGACCGCGTCGAGCACGAGACCGAGGCGAAGCGTTCACGCTTCGTCTGCGCCGTCGCCCCGGCCCGCACGGTGCAGGAGGCGGTCGAGTTCATCGCGGAGCGGCGCCGGCTGCACCCCGCCGCGACGCACAACTGCACGGCCTACGTGGTGGGGCAGCGGGTCCAGAAGGGCGACGACGACGGCGAGCCGGGCGGCACGGCGGGAACCCCGATGGTGCAGGCGCTGGTCGGCCGGGGCTTCAGTGACGTGGTGGCGGTGGTGACGCGCTACTTCGGCGGGGTGCTGCTGGGGGCGGGCGGCCTGGTCCGCGCGTACGGCTCGGCGGTGACGGAGACGCTGGACCGGGCCGAGGCGGGCGGGGTGGTGGTGCGCATGGTGCCCGCCAGGGTGGTGCGCGTGTCCGTCGCCCACGATCAGGCCGGGCGGGTGGAGAACGACCTGCGCGCCTCCCGGTACGCCCTGCGCGAGGTGGCCTACGGGTCGGTCGTCGACTTCGCGGTGGCGGTGGGGGAGGACGAGGTGGACGCGTTCGCCGAGTGGGTGGCCACGCTCACGGCCGGTCGTGCGCGCGTGCACCGGGGGGAGGGCATCCACGTCGCCGCCGGGTGAACCACCGGCCGCATGGGTGAACCACCGGCCGCATGGGCAGGCGGCCGGCTTCGACCCGCCCTGGACTCCTGAGCGGCGGCACGATCCTCGCGGCGGGTCGCTCGGCCGGTCGTCTCCGGCGGGTCGCTCGGCCGGTCGTCTCCGGCGGATGGCCTCGATGGGACATCGGCGCAGGCGGGAGCGGTCACCGTGGGGGAGGTGTGCCCTGTCGGCGGCCATCGCGCCCGCCGCTCTGCCGCCCCCGGGCGCGGCGGCGGGCGGTCATCGCGGACCCGCCATCTGCCGCGCGACCAGCTCGGCGAACTCGACGGTATGCGGCTCCAGTCCGGCCCACGACCGCGCGGCCCAGCCCGCAGTCGGTCCGGGCAGCTCAGGGATCGGCACCAGCCGGAGCGCGGGGTGCGCCGATGGAGCCCAACGGGGAACGGTCGCCACGACGGCTCGGCTCACCCCCAACTCGGCGAGCAGCAGCGCGGTGTCCCAGTCGGAGACGGCCTGGGACGGGAGGACGTCCTCGCCCAGCACCGCTTCGAGCCGTCCCCGGGAGCTCGACGACGTGGGCAGCACGATGTTCGGGATGTCGGCGAGCTCGGCCGTGCTCAGGCTCGCCCGCTCCGCCATCGGGTCGTCCCGATTGACCGCCAGCGACCACTGCAGATCGACCAGCGGGCGCAGCTCGACGTCGGCGATCGGGCCGCTGATGGTGATGAGGGCGATGTCGGCGCGGTTCGCTGCCAGGTCGGTCAGGCAGGCCCGGCTGGTCGGCTGTGTGCGCAGGGTCAGCTGCACGCCGGGGTGGCGACGGCGCATCTCCAGGATCGCCTCGGGCATGAAGTGCCGGATGGTGGCGGCGCCGGAGCTGACCCGAACTTCACCGACGCCGCCGGCCGCCAGGGCGCGCAGCTGCAGCGCCGCCGCGTCGATCCGGCCCACTCCGGCGAGGGCTGCGTCACGCAGCAGCCGCCCGGCCGCCGTGGGCAGCACCCCCCGTGGGCGCCGCTCGAGAAGGCTCAAGCCGAACTCCCGCTCCAGGCGGCGCACGTGCTGGCTCACCGCGGACTGGCTGCATGACAGGGCCCGCGCCACCGCGGTGAAGCTGCCCCGTTCGCAGACCTCGACGAACACTCGTAGATCGTCCAGCGTCACAAGCAGAAGTTATCACTTATAGGTCTACGACAAAATACGAGAATTGACTTATCTCAAATGAGAGATGACGATTTCTCCCATGCCGCCACATATCTCCTTCGCGGCTAGCTCTCCGCCGCCACTCAGACGCGGACCGGAGTGATCGCCTTTCTGGGCAACGGCGATGGAAGGAAACCGCCATGTCCGAACCTCCCACCCATGTCGAAGAGCCTCCACAGCGATTTCATCGCGTGATGACCTGGCGGGACGCGTTCTCGCTGGCCATCACGCTCCCCGCCAGCGCGTTCGCACTGGTCGGTTACTGGACCGGCGCACTCGGGGCATGGGCGGCCGTCACGCTGCTCGCCGTGTCGGGGCTGCTCGCGATCTGCCAGAACTTCGTGTACGCCGAGATGGCGGCCATGTTCCCGGACAAGCCCGGAGGCATCGCGCTGTACGCCTCGGCCGCCTGGGGCGGCCGCGGCCGTCCACTCGGTGCCCTCGCCGCGGCGGGTTACTGGATCGGATGGTCGTTCGGCCTGGCCGGGAACGCCCTCGTGGTCGGCGGGCTGATCGAGGCGCAGTGGTTCCCCGGAACCGGGACACTGGAGGTCGGCCCGCTGCACCTGGGCGGCGCACATGCTGTCGCGGTGGCCGCGCTGGTGCTGGTCTGGCTGCTCAACTTGGCCGGGATCCGGCCCGCTGTCCGGCTGAGCACGATCGTCAACACCTTGGTGCTGCTGGTGCTCGCGGCGGCCGCCGTGACGGCGCTCCTCACCGGGAAGCTGCACCTGGACCGGCTGACCTGGGGCCTGGGCGGCGACGGCGGATCGCCGTTCGTGGTCGCCTGCGTGTGGCTCTTCCTCATGGGCTGGACCGTCTACGGCACAGAGATCGCCGCCACGTTCACCCCGGAGTACCGCGACCCGCGTTCGGACGCTCCCCGGGCGCTCGTCTCGTCGGGCATCGCCGCGCTGGCCGTGTTCGTGCTCATGCCGGTGCTCGCCGCGGGCACGACGGGTGAGGCGGCGATCATGGCCGAGCCTCTCGGGTTCACCGTCGTGATGTTCGAGAACCTGTTCGGCGGTGCCGGCTGGCTCGCCGTGGTCGTGCTGTGCCTCGCCATGCTCAACCTCATGTCGGTGGCGACCGCTGACAGCGGGCGCGCCCTGCACGGTATGGCGGTCGAGGGGCTGACCGTCCGCAGCCTCGGCGTCCTCAACGCCGCGGGCATGCCCGCCCGTTCCATGACCGTCGGCCTTCTGGTCAACGTCGGCCTGGTCGTGTTCATCGGCAACCTGCTGGGAGTCGTGTTCGCCTCGAACATCGGCTACATGATCGCGGTCGTCGTCGCGCTCTGCGGCTACCTGCGGCTGCGGCGGGCGAACACGACCCCTGACCGGGCGTTTCGCCTGCACCGGTGCTGGATGCCGATCGCCGCCGTTCTTGCCGCGATCAACCTGCTCCTGCTGGCAGTCGCCGCACTCAACCCGGAACTGACCGGCTACGGCAGCTGGCGCGACGAGCTGATCGGGCTCGGTGTGCTGGCCCTGGCCATGACCCTCTACGCCGCCCGCCGTATCGGCGATCGGACCCCGACCTACGAGAACTCGAGGTGATGAGCATGTGGCAACCGTCCATCGCACCCGACGCCGTCGACCGGATCGCCTGCGTGGGAGCCGGCGTCATCGGCGGCGGCTGGGTGGCGCACTTCCTGGCCCGCGGCCACCGGGTCACCGCGTGGGATCCCGCACCCGACGCCGAGGACCGGCTGCGCCGGCTCGTCGATGCCGCATGGCCCGCGCTGGAGGCGCTCGGGCTCGCCGATGGCGCCGCGCGCGACCGTCTCACCGTCGTCGGCACGCTCGAGGAGGCCGTCGCCGACGCAGAGTTCGTGCAGGAGAGCGCACCGGAGGACCTCGCGCTGAAGTCCGACCTGCTCGCCCGCGTCGACGCCGCGGCGCCCGCCGGCGTCGTGATCGGCTCGTCGACGTCCGGCTACCGGATGACCGACATGCAGCGTGCCGCCGCGCATCCCGAACGCCTCGTCGTCGGCCACCCTTTCAACCCGCCCTACCTGGTGCCGCTGGTCGAGGTCGCCGGAGGGGAAAGCACACACCCGGCTGCGGTCGCCTGGGCCGAGGAGTTCTACACGCTGGCCGGCAAGACCGTGATCGTGCTGGACCGCGAGGTGCCCGGGTTCATCGCGAACCGCCTGCAGGAGGCGCTGTGGCGGGAGGCGCTGCACATGCTCGCCGCCGGCGAGGCCACCGTGGCCCAGATCGAGACCGCGGTGACCGCGGGTCCAGGGCTGCGCTGGCCGTTCCACGGCCCGTGCAGCACCTTCCACCTCGCCGGCGGCGAAGGCGGCATGGCGCATGCACTCGACCACTTCGGGCTGGAGAACCCGTGGAGCAGGCTGCCGGGCCCGGCGCTGACCGGTGACCTGCGGGACACGCTGGTGACGGGGGCAGCTCAGGTCACCGCCGGCCGGTCCACCGCGGACCTGATCGCCGAGCGGGACCGCCGGCTGATCGCGGTCCTGCGGGCGTTGCGAGAGGCGCAGGCATGAGCGGCGCTCCGAGCGGCGCGCACCCGATCCCGCCGCTGCACCGGTCCGTGCGGGACGAGTGGATCGACGCCAACGGGCACCTCAGCGAGGCGTACTACGTGCTGGTATTCGGAGAGGCCACCGAACACGCGATGGCGCAGGTGGGCATGACGTCGGCCTACCGCACCGAGACGGGGTGCTCGCTGTTCACGGTGGAGGCCCATCTGCGCTACCTCGGCCAGGTGCTGCCGGGCGAGCGGCTGGAGGTGCGCACGATGGTGATCGGGGCGGACGGGAAGCGGCTGCTGCTGTGGCACGAGATGGCCGCCGGCGGGCGGCTGCGGGCCACGGCGGAGGTGCTCGGCGTCCACGTCGACATCCCGAGCGGCACGTCTCGTCCCTTCCCGGACGGGGTGCGCGCCGCCGCCCGGGCACGGCTTCGCCCGGTGCCGCCGGCAGCCGGCCGGGTGGGGCGCCGATGAGGCTGCTCACCGCGACCGGCGCGGACGCCCTGTTCGACCTGGACGCGGCGACCGCGACCCGCCGGGCCGCGGTCGCGACGCCGGCCACGGGTGACGCCGGGCAACCGGACAGGATCGGCGGCGGTCCGGACGGCGCGCGCTCCACCGTTCTCTGCCCCGCCGCCGCAGTGGTCGTCGACACGTGCCGACCGCCCATGCCCGAACCGCTGCGCACCGGACAGGAAGTCGCCTGGTGACCCGGGCGCGCCGACCACGACGAGAGCCGAGATCCTAATGGATGAACTGCACCACATGTCGGCGACGGACGCGTTGCGCGCCTTTCGCGCCCGGCAGCTGTCACCGGTCGAGCTGACCGAGGCGGTGATCGCCCGCGCCGAACGTACGGAGCCGGTCGTCAACGCGCTGTGCCACCGGTTCTTCGACGAGGCGCTGCGGCAGGCCAAGCAGGCCGAACGCCGCTACGCAGGCCAGGACGGGCCGCCGCGACCGCTGGAGGGGCTGCCCACCGTCGTCAAGGAGGACGAACCTGTCGCGGGGCAACCCTGGACCCAGGGTTCGCTGCTGTACCGCGACGTCGTCGCCGGGCACACCTCGGTCTTCGTCCAGCGGCTCCTCGACGCCGGCGCGATCGTGCACGCCCGGAGCACGGCGTCGGAGTTCGCCTCCGCTGCGTTCACACACTCGGACCTCTGGGGCGTTACCCGCAACCCGTGGAATCCCGTGTTCTCCCCTGGCGGCTCGTCGGGTGGCTCGGCCGCGGCGCTCGCCGCCGGGTCGACGGTGCTGGCGACCGGCTCGGACACCGCGGGATCGATCCGGGTGCCCGCCTCGTTCAGCGGCGTGGTCGGGTTCAAGCCCCCGCACGGCCGGGTGCCGGTGGACCCGCCCTACCACCTCGACACCTATGTGCACTCCGGCGTGCTGGCCCGGTCCGTCGCCGACGTCGCGCTGACGCAGAACGTCGTGGCCGGGCCCCATGCGGGGGACATCGGTTCGTTGCGGCCCCGTCACGTGCTGCCGGACCCCGCCGAACTCGGCCGCGACCTGCGCGGGATGCGGATCGCCCTGTCGGAGGATCTCGGTGACTGGGCGGTCGACCCGACGGTCCGTCGCAACACCCGGGAGTTCGGCGAGCGGCTGCGAGCGGCCGGGGCCCGTGTCGAGGACGTCGGGCTCCGGGTGCCGCGGGCACAGGTGCTGCGCGCGGCGGCCATCCACTTCCACCATGGATTCGGCGCCGCCATCGCGGCCGAGGCGCGCAGGCCCGGCGCCCGTCTCACCTCGTACGCGACGGAGTTCGCCCGGTGGGCGGCCGAAGGCGCGGCAGGCGCCGGCCTGCTCGACGGATTCGCGATCGAAACCGACCTGTACCGGCCCGTCGGCGAGCTGTTCGAGCGGTTCGACGCGCTCGTCTGCCCGACCGCAGCCACCCAGGGACTGGTGGCGGGCGAGGACTACCTCGACCACGGCCCGCAGGTCGACGGTGAGCGGCTCGGGCACTACCTGGAATCGCTGCTCGCGCTCCCGTTCAACATCATGAACCGCTGCCCCGTACTGGCCGTGCCGTCCGGCGTCGCCGGCAACGGCGTGCCGACCGGCGTGCAGATCGTCGGGCGGCCGTTCGACGACACCACGCCCTTCCGGATCGGGGTGGCGGTCGAGCAGCGGCCACACTGGCCGGAGATCGGGACATGAGCGCGCCGGACGCCCACGCCGCGGTGGCCGCCGCCTTCGTCGCCCACCGCCTCGCCCGGGCGGGCGCGCGGGTCGACGTGCGCGGCCGTGCGTCGTGGGCGGTGCGGTGCCCGTCCCATGACCCCGGACGGTCCGCCGACTGTCCGAGAGATCCGCCCGGCATCGTCGCCGCCACCGGGCATGGCCACCCGGGCATGACGCCCGCCCCTGCAACCGGCGAACTGATCGCCGCCGCCTCACCGCAAGGAGCCGCGTATGAGCGCGCCACTGCACGGCATCCGCGTCCTCGACTTCGGCCAGTACGTCGCCGGCCCGGCCGTCGCCCTGCTGCTCGCCGACCTGGGCGCCGAAGTCATCCGCATCGACCCGCCCGGCGGTCCGCGGTGGACCACTCCCGCGGCCTCCGCGCTCAACGCGGGCAAGCGGAGCATGGTGCTGGACCTCACCGAGCCCGCCGACGCCATGACCGCCCGCCGGCTCGTGGCCGGTGCCGACGTGGTGGTCGAGAACTTCCGGCCCGGCGTCATGTCCCGGTTCGGGCTCGGACCGGAGGACACGCTCACGCTCAACCCTCGCGTGATCCACCTGTCACTGCCCGGCTTCGCCGCGGCTGACCCGCGCCGCGACCTACCGGCCTGGGAGGGGATCGTGCTGGCGGCGACCGGCGGCTTCACGGACATGGGACTGAACCGGATCCTCATGGGCGTCGACCCGTCGTACACGCCGCTGCCGCTGGCCTCGGCCTACGCCGCGGCGCTCGGCGCGCTCGCGGTCGGCGTCGGGCTGGTCGCCAGGCAGCGCACCGGCCGCGGTGACGCGTTCGAGGTGCCGCTCGCCGAAGCCGTGCTGGAAGGGCTGGCGTTCAACTCGCTCGCCGTCTCCGATCTGCCCCCGCGCTACCTCTCGCTGCGCGAGCAGGAGGTCGCCCGCCGGCGTGCCGCCGGGGAGCCGATGGATCTCACCTACGCGCAGCTGCAGGAACTCCTGGATCCGTTCTACCGCAGTTACCCCTGCCAGGACGGCCGGTTGTTCTACCACTGCTGCCCCGCACACCGGACTCACGCGATCAGGTCACTGCAACTGCTCGGCATCTGGGACACCGTCCGCGCGGAGGGCATCCCGACGGTCGACCCCTACCTGTCCTCCGACCGCTGGCCCGACGACGCCGACTGCACGCTGCTGGCCTACCCGCTCTCCGCCCGCTGGGCGGCGCGGCTGTCGGAGCTGATGGCGGCCGCCTTCCGGCGGCATCCGGCGGAGGAGTGGGAACGGCGCTTCGACGCGGCGGGCATCCCGGGGGCCGCCCACCGCAGCAGCCTGGAATGGATGCGTTCGGAGCACCCGCGCGCCGCCGGGCTCGTCGCCACCGTCGACGATCCGGTTCACGGCGAGCTGACCGTTCCCGGCCCCGTCGTCTGGACAGAAGGCACCCCACTCGGACGCCGGCCCGCTCCCGCGCTCGACGCGGACCGGGCCGCGATCCTCGCCGACCTGCCGCCGGACCCGCCGGTGGACCCGCCGGCAGACCCGCCGGGCGCGCCGTGCGGGCTCCCGCTGGCCGGCGTCCGCATCCTCGACGTCACCAATGTCATCGCCGGGCCGATGATCGGCGCGACCCTCGCCCGCTTCGGCGCCGAGGTTGTCAAGATCGACCCACCGACGCCCGGCTTCGACCCGTACCACGCCGTGGTCATCGGCATGCACGCCCAGCGCGGCAAGCGCAGCGTGCTGGCGGACCTGCGCACTCCGGCCGGTCGTGAGGTGCTCGACCGGCTCCTGCGTACCGTCGACGTCGTCACGTTCAACGGCAGCGAGCGCCAGCTCGGCGATCTCGGCCTGGACCCGCGACGGCTGCGGGACATCCGGCCGGGGATCGTGCTCGTGCGGGTGGACGCCTACGGCGGGCCGGGCCACGGGCCGCGGAGCCACGCGGCGGGATACGACGACAACGTGCAGGCGTGCACCGGGATCATGACCCGGTTCGGGGGCGGCCCGGACACCCCGGAGGAGCACGCGCACCTCGGGACGATCGACGCCCTCGCCGGATTCTGCGGCGCCTTCGCCGTCGTCGCCGCGCTGGCCGGACGAGGCGAACATGCACCGGTGATGCGCACCTCCCTCGCCGCGGCCGGGCAGCTGCTGCAGATCCCGTTCCTCTTCGACGGAGCGGGCCGCGACGACGTGCCGGAGCCGGCCGGTCCCGACGTCCTCGGCGAGGGGGCGGGATACCGGTGCTACCCGGCCGCGGACGGATGGTTCTTCCTCGCGGGCCCGGCCGATGTGGTGGCGGCCGGGCTCGGTCTCGACGCGGCCGCGCCGCAGGACCTGCTCGCGGCCCGGTTCCGGGAACACCCGCTCGAAACGTGGGCCGAGCTGCTCGGCCCGCACGGGGTCGCCGTGCACCGGATCGAGCACATCGCCGCCCTGCGCTCCCGGGGGCTGGTACGGGAGAGCGCCGGGCCCGTCCCGTTGCGCGGATCGGCGGTGTTCGTCCGTCATGACCGGCACCCCAGCGGCCGCGAGGTGGACCTCATCGCCCCGCAAGCCATCCGGCCCCGGCACGCGTCGGTGCGGATGCCGTCCGACGCCCCGCGTTACGGCGAGCACACCCGCCAGGTGCTTGCCGAGCTGGGCTTCACGCCCACCGAGATCGAGACGATGGCCGCCGACGGCGCGATCGCCGACGGCTGGACCGCCGACCACACCTACCTGCCCGCCTGAACAACACCCGATCCGGAAGGAGCGCTCGATGCGCGCGCCGTACGACCCCATCGTCCTGACCGCCGCCGTCACCGGAGGCGACGTCCTGCCCAGCCAGAGCCCCGCCGTCCCGTGCGGGCCAGAAGCGATCGCCGAGGCGGCCGTGGCGGCCGCACGGGCCGGCGCCACCGTCGTGCACCTGCACGCGCGGGAGGCCGACGGCCGCCCCACGGGCTCCGCCTCGATGTTCAAGGAGATCGTCGCCGGGGTGCGCGAGCAGTCCGACGTCGTCATCAACATCACCACCGGCGGATCCGTCGACATGACGCCCGACCAGCGGCTGGAGGGAGTCATGGCCGTGACGCCGGACATCGCGACGCTCAATCTCGGCACGATGAACTTCGAGGGCTTCCCGACCCCTTCCCGGTGGCCGCAGGTGCGCCACGACTGGGAGCGGCAGGTCCTCGAGCAGTCCGGTTCGGTGGTCTTCACCAACACGCTCGCCACGATCCGCCGGTTCGCCACGACGTTCCGCGAGCTCGGGGTGACCCCGGAGCTCGAGGTGTACGACCTCAGTCACCTGTCGATGGCCCGATTCCTGCTCGACGAGGGTACTCTCACCGCACCGGTCCGTATCCAGTTCATCCTCGGCGTGCTCGGCGGCGTCGGCGGCAGCCCGCACGACCTGTTCGCGCTGCGTGAGGCGGCCGACCGCATCCTCGGACCCGATCTGGCCGCCGTCAGCGTCGCCGGCGTCGGCTACCCGGGGCAGCTCCGGCTCGGCGCCATCGCCGCCGCGTCCGGGATGGACGTCCGGGTGGGGGTCGAGGACAACCTGCGCATCCGGCGCCGCCGACAGGCCGCCGACTCGGCCGAACTCGTCGCGGCGGCCGTGGCGATCGCCGGCCAGTTGGAGCGCCCGATCGCCACTCCGGAGCAGCTGCGCGCCGAGCTCGCCGCGGTGCGCCCGTCATGAGCACTCTGCGGATCGCATGCCTGCAGAGCGCGGGCCACGGCCGTGACGTCGAAGCGAACCTGGCCGAACTCGACTCGACCGCGGCCGCCGCGGCCGCCGCCGGCGCGGACCTGCTCGTCACTCCGGAGATGTTCGTGACCGGATACGACGTCGGGGACGTCACCGAGCTCGCCGCCCTGCCGCTGACCGAGCGGGTCGCCACCATCGCGGCCGCCCGCGGCATCGCGATCGTCGCGGGCCTGCCCGCCGTCGTGCCAGGCGGAGGCGTCGGCAACATGGCCGTCGTCGTCGACGACGGTGGCGAGGTGCTGGCCCGCTACGCCAAGGCCCATCTGTTCGGTGAGATCGACCGCCGGTTCCACGGAGGAGAGGCGCCGACGGCTGTCTTCGACTACCACGGCGTGCGGTGCGCCGTCGTGATCTGTTTCGATGCGGAGTTCCCGGAGCCCGTGCGGGTCGCGGCGCTCGCGGGCGCGCACGTGGTGCTCGTGCCGACCGCCAACATGCATCCGTACGGCGCCGTCAATGACCACGTGATGTGGACCCGAGCCTGGGAGAACCAGGTCCACCTCGCCTACGTCAACCGGTGCGGCGGCGAAGGCACGACCGCGTACGTCGGCCGCAGCCGCGTCATCGGTCCGGACGGCACCGAGCTCGCGGCCGCCGGTACCGGCCCCGACCTCGTGTGCGCCACGATCGACACCGACGCCGTCGACGGTGCCCGGGCCGTCTTCGGCTACGTGGCCGAGCGCAGGCCCGCGCTCTACGGCGCGCTCGCCGTGGAGCGCGCCGGGGACGAGGGGACCGGCGGCGGCTGACCGCGGAACCGGCACTCCGGATGGAGGGTCAGCCTTCCAGGGCGTACTGCATGACGCGGAACTTCGCCTGGGCTTCGGCCAGCTCGGAGCCGGGGTCGGAGTCGCCCATGATGCCGCCGCCGGCGAACAGCCGGGCGCGGCGGCCGTCGATGATGCCGGAGCGCAGCGCGATGCCCCACTCGCCGTCGCCGTGGGCGTCGATCCAGCCCACGGGCCCGGCGTAGCCGGCGCGGTCCATGCCCTCCAGCTCGCGGATGACCTTGATCGCGGTGTCGGTGGGGGTGCCGCCGACGGCCGCGGTGGGGTGCATGGCCGCGACCACGTCCAGCACGGACGCGCCGTCGGCGAGCCGGCCGCTGACATGGCTGGCCAGGTGCTGGACGTTCGGCAGGACGAGCAGCTCCGGCTCGTCGGGGGTGTGCAGCTCGGCGCAGAGGGGGGCGAGGGTCTGGCGCACGGAGGCGATGGCGCACTCGTGCTCGTGGCGGTCCTTCTCGGAGGCGAACAGGGCGGCGCCCCGGACGAGGTCGTCGGCGGCGTTGGTGCCGCGCGGGGTGGTGCCCGCCAGGACCAGGGACTCGATCTGCTCGCCGGTGCGCCGGACGAGCAGCTCGGGGGTGGCGCCGACGAGGCCCGCGACGGAGAACGTGTAGCACTCGGGATAGCGGCGCGCCAGGCGGGCCAGCAGGAGGCGGACGTCGATGGGGTATTCGGCGGTGGCGACCAGGTCGCGGGCGAGCACCACCTTCTCCAGCTCGCCGTCGCGGATGCGGCGGGCGGCGCGCGCGACGATGTGCTCCCACTCGGGGGCGGTCAGGCTGCCGTCGCCGTAGCGGATGCGGCCCGGCGGGCGCGGCGGGCCGAAGGTGTGCAGACGCGACTCGCCGACGGTGGTGAGCCAGGCGCGCCCGTCGCGGCGTGACAGGACGGTCTGCGGGACGACGAGGGTGGAGCCGCGGGAGTCCTCGTCGAAGGTGAAGGTGCCGAAGGCGACCGGGCCGGGGCCGTTGAGCGGGCCGGCGGTGTCGGCCTCGCCGAGGACGGTGGCCAGCCACCGGCGCGCCCACGCGAAGCGACCCGGCCCCGGTGGGACCGTGACGCGGGCCGCCTCTCCCCAGCCGACGAGGCCCTCGCCGTGCCGGACCCACGCGTACGGCGCGGTCCTGGGGAGAGCTGCCAGCAGGTCGCCGGGGTCGCTCACAGGGGTTGTGCGAACCGGCAGCGGGCGGGTTGTTCCGAGCGCGACACTCACCCAAGACACTCTATGCGGGAACTGAACACGTTCGACTGGGACCCCCGCGAATGCCCGGTTACTGTGCCGATCCAGGATATGGCCCCCATAGAGGGCATCCAGCTCGACTTCGCACTGTCAAGCGGCGATATGAAGTGGGTTCGGAAATGGCCGTCGTGGCGGTGACGTCATGGTGGGGCGCCGGCGTGGTCCCTACCGTGACCCCATGATCAGTCGCATGACCTCCGTGGCCGCCGCCGTCGCGGTCCTCGCCGGCTCCGGTACGGCGCAGGCCGTGTCGTCGCGGGTGCCGGTGCCGGGCACGATGGTGGCGCTCGGCGACTCCATCTCGGCGGCGTTCAACGTGTGCGGCTGGTACATCTCGTGCGCGTCCCGGTCATGGTCGACCGGCGACCACGCCGCGGTCGACAGCCACTACCGGCGGCTGCTGCGCCTGGACGGCGGCATCAGGGGCCACAACACCAACCTGGCGACGCCGGGCGCGACGAGCGCCGGGCTGATGGCGCAGGTGCGGCGGGCGATCGAGCTGAAGCCGGGCTACGTGACGGTCCTCATCGGCGCCCAGGACGCCTGTATGCGCACAGAACGGGAGATGACCCCGGTCGAGACCTACCGGCGGCGCCTGGACGAGGCGCTGACCGCGCTGCGCGACGGGGTGCCCGGCGTGCGGGTGTTCGTGGCGAGCATCCCGGACCTGCGGCGGCTGTGGCAGGTCGGCAAGGGCAACGGGTTCGCCCGGGGATTCTGGGCGGTGGGGCGGATCTGCCAGACGATGCTGGCGCGCCCCACGTCGGTGAAGCGGGCCGACGTGGAGCGGCGCGACCGGGTCCGCGAACGGGTGATGGCCTACAACCGGGAGGCCGCCGAGGCGTGCGCGGCCCTGGGGGAGGCGTGCCGCACCGACGGCGGTGCGGTGTTCCGCTACAGGTTCACGCTCGACCACATCAGCGGGTGGGACTACTTCCACCCGAACGCGGCCGGGCAGCGGGCGCTCGCCGACCTGACCTTCCCGCGCGGGTTCGACTGGGCCGACACCCGCTGACGCCCCGGGGCCGCGCGGGCCACCGCCGCGGGCCCCGCCTCACCGGCACTGGGTGAGCATGGCGCTCTTGTCGGCTCTGGTGACGGGCATGTCGTACTTGAGCGCCACCTGCGCGAAGCGGGTGACGTAGGCGCACCGGATGCGGCGCTGCGGCGGCAGCCAGCTCGCCGGGCCGGAGGCGTCCTTCTGCTCGTTGGCCGCCCCGTAGACGGGAAGCAGGTTGAGCGGGTCGTTGGCGAAGTCGAGCCGCTTGGACATGGGCCAGCGGGCGGAGCCCATCCGCCAGGCGTAGGCGAGCGGGACGACGTGGTCCACCTGCACCTCGTCGGCGTGGCTCTTGCGCCAGTCGATCGTCCGGCCCGTGTAGGGGTCGGTGAGGCGCATGGCGACCACCACGCACGGCGAACCCTCGCGGTAGACGAGGTCCTGGCCGTCGCGGGCGAGGAGGTCGTCGCGGGTGCGGCAACCGTTGCGGGCGTAGGGGACGCCGGTGGCGGTGTCGGCCCAGTTGTCGCCGTAGCGGGTGCGGGCGTAACCGGTGCTGGGGCCGCGTCCTCGTACGCGCAGGTCGTGGACGAGGGCGCGGGCGGCGGCCCGGTCGGCGCGGCCGGTGACGGGGGCGAGGCCCGGCAGGGTGCCGCCGGCGTTGCCGAGCGGGCTGGCGGCGGCGGCGTGGCCGGCGGCGGCCTCGCCGGCGCCGGTGCCCTTGCCGGCGAGCGCGGCGAGGATCACGGCTCCGGCCAGCAGGGCGACGACGTCTTTGGTGGTCAAGCGCGCCTCCGGGGGTGGGGAGACCGGCACTTCTCTAGAGATGCCCGAGTTCTGCCGCTTCGACACGGTGTCGCGGCAGCTGTTCCGTGGAAGCCTCTCGCTCCACGTGACAGGTACGGATTTATGCCTGTTTACCTTTCCAACTGGAGCGACACGCCCTTTTCCTGCCCAGGGGCGTCGTTTCCTCGCTATGGCGATATGCGGCCACGCGTTCTGCCTAGTATCCCCGGGTACCGATGATCGTTTGATGGGGGCGGGGCGTGGCTGGGCGCATGCTGTTCCGGATCTGGTCCGCCGTCGCGCTGGCCGCGGGTGTGGCCCTGGTGTCACCGTCGGCGCCGGCCGCCGACAGCCGTCCGGCGGGTGGTCGCGCCGGTGGGGCGGCCGCGTTCGCCGCCCTGGCCGCCGAAGGGGCGCGGCAGCAGGAGAGGGAGATCCGCGCGGGCGGCGGAGCCGCGGCGAAGGCGGCGGTGTGCGCGGGCGCGTCCGTCATCTGCGAGGAGAACAACAAACCCGGCAACCCGCCCAGCGAATGGGACATCGCGGGGGCGGGCAGCAGCGCCATCCAGGGCTACGCGACGCAGATGAGCGTCGGCCTGGGCGAGACCGTGCGGTTCAAGGTGGAGACCGTGGCGACGAACTACCGCCTCGACATCTATCGCATCGGCTACTACGGCGGGATGGGCGCGCGGAAGGTCGCGACCGTGGAGCCGTCGGCCACGCTGCCCCAGCAGCAGCCGGCGTGCGCCGTCGAGACGCAGACCGGGCTGATCGACTGCGGGCGCTGGGCGGTGTCGGCGTCCTGGGTGGTGCCGGCGACCGCGGTGTCCGGGGTCTACATCGCCAAGCTGGTCCGCGAGGACGGCCCGACCGGCGCCAGTCACATCATCTTCGTGGTGCGCGACGACACCCGCGGGTCGGACATCCTGCTGCAGACCTCCGACACCACCTGGCAGGCCTACAACAGGTACGGCGGCAACAGCCTCTACTTCGGCTCGCCCGCCGGTCGCGCCTACAAGGTCAGCTACAACCGCCCGTTCCGGACCCGCGGCACCACCACCAGCGACGCCCCGGAGTCCTTCTTCTTCGGCGCCGAGTACCCCATGGTGCGCTGGCTGGAGGCCAACGGCTACGACGTGAGCTACTTCTCCGGCGTGGACACCGCCTCCCGCGGCCAGGAGCTCGTGGAGCACCGGGTGTTCCTGTCGGTCGGCCATGACGAATACTGGTCGAACGAGATGCGGGACAACGTGGAGAGCGCCCGCGACGACGGCGTCAACGTGGCGTTCTTCTCCGGCAACGAGATCTTCTGGAAGGCCCGGTGGGAGCCGAGCATCGACGGTACGAGCACGCCGTTCCGGACGCTGGTGTGCTACAAGGAGACGCACGCCAACGCCAAGATCGATCCCAGCCCCGAATGGACCGGGACGTGGCGCGACCCCCGGTTCTCGCCCCCGTCGGACGGCGGCCGGCCCGAGAACCGCGCGACGGGGACCTTCTTCATGGTCAACGGCCCCGTCAGCGACCCCATCGTCGTCCCGGCCGAGTACGGGCCGATGCGGTTCTGGCGCGACACCTCGGTGGCCGCCCTGCAACCGGGGCAGACGGCGACGCTTCCCGTGGGGACACTCGGCTTCGAGTGGGACGAGGCGCCGGACAACGACTTCTCGCCGCCCGGCACGGTGCGGCTCTCCCGGACGACGGTGTCCACCTCGTCCAAGTACCTGCAGGACTTCGGCACCGTCTACGGCGCCGGTACGGCGACGCACAGCCTGACGTTGTACAGGGCGCCGAGCGGCGCGCTCGTCTTCGGCGCCGGCACCGTGCAGTGGTCGTGGGGCCTGGACGCCAACCACGACTTCCCCGGCACCCCGGCGGACACCCGGATGCGGCAGGCCACGGTCAACCTGCTGGCCGACATGCGCGCCCAGCCGGCCAGCCTCCAGCCCGGCCTGGTAGCGGCCACCGCGTCGACCGACACCACCCCGCCGACCGTCACGATCACCAGCCCGGCCGCCGGGGAGAGCGTGGGCTCCGGCTCGATCGTGGTGCAGGGCACGGCGGCCGACTCCGGGGGAGGCGTGGTGGCCGCCGTGGAGGTGTCCACCGACGGCGGCACGAGGTGGCGTCAGGCGACGGGCCGCGCGAGCTGGCAGACCACCTGGACGATCGAGGGCAGCGGCGAGAAAACGATCATGGTGCGGGCGGTGGACGACAGCGGCAACCTCCAGACGTCCCCCACCACCCTCACCGTCTCCTCGAGCTGCCCGTGCAGCATCTTCCCGTCGTCCGCGGTGCCCGCCGTGGCCTCGGCGAACGACACCCGCTCGGTCGAGCTCGGCGTGAAGTTCCAGGTCTCGACCCCCGGCACCGTGACGGGGATCAGGTTCTACAAGGGCCCGGAGAACACCGGCACGCACACGGGGAGCCTGTGGACCAGCGGCGGCCAGCTGCTGGCGAGGGTGACGTTCACCGGCGAGACGCCCAGCGGGTGGCAGCAGGCACGGTTCTCGACACCGGTCCAGGTGAGCCCCGGCACCACCTACGTCGCCTCGTACTTCGCGCCCAACGGCGAGTACGCCCAGAACACCTCGTACTTCACCGCCCCGGTGGTGAACGGGCCTCTCACGGCGCCGGCGAGCGGGGCGAGCGGCGGCAACGGCGTGTACCGTTACGCCACGGGCAGCGCCTTCCCCACCCGGACCTACGCGGCCAGCAACTACTGGGTGGACGTCGTGTTCACCCCCTCCGGACAGCCTCCCGTGACCAGCAGCCTGTGGAGCGACGCCACGCTTCCGGCGGTGCAGTCGGCGGACGATCCGAGCGCGGTGACCCTGGGCCTGAAGTTCAGGGCCACGACGAGCGGGACGGTGCGCGGCGTCAGGTTCTTCAAGGGCGCCCAGAACACCGGCACGCACACGGGCAGCCTGTGGACCAGCGGCGGCCGGCTGCTGGCGTCGGTGACGTTCACCGGGGAGACGGCGAGCGGCTGGCAGCGGATGGACTTCGCGACGCCGGTCGCGATCACCGCGAACACCACGTACGTGGTCTCCTACCACACCCCGTCCGGGTTCTACGCGCTGAACAGGTCGTACTTCTCCGCGCCCTACGCCAACGGGCCGCTCGTCGCGCCGGACACCGGCGCGGTCGGCGGCAACGGGGTGTACCGGTACGGGGCGGCCCACAGCTTCCCCACCGCCAGCTACCAGGCGAGCAACTACTGGGTGGACGTGGTGTTCACCGCCGACCCCTGAGCTGCCGTGGCGCTGCCGGCGTTGCGGCGTAATGATGTAAGCATGGACTCCTACTCGCAGATCGTCTCGTCGGTCGCCGCGGAGCTGCTGCCGAAGGTCGCCGCCGTCCGGGCCGGCAGGGGCGGCGGCTCGGCGGTGGTGTTCGCCCCCGGCGGGCTCCTGCTCACGAACGCGCACGTGGTCGGCTCCGCCGCGTCCGGGACGGTGGCGTTCGCCGACGGGTCGTCGAGCGCCTTCCGGGTGGTGGGGCGTGACCCGCTGTCGGACCTGGCCGTCATCAGGGCGGACGGCGCCACACCGGAGCCGGTGGAACTGGGCGACAGCGACGAACTGGTCGTCGGCCAGCTCGTCGTGGCGGTGGGGAACCCGCTCGGCCTCGCCGGATCGGTGACGGCCGGCGTGGTCTCGGGGCTGGGGCGTTCGCTGCCCGCGCGCAGCGGCTCCGCCGTCCGGCTGATCGAGGACGTGATCCAGACCGATGCCGCGCTGAACCCCGGCAACTCCGGCGGCGCCCTCGCCGACGCGCGCGCCCGCGTGGTCGGCGTGAACACGGCGGTCGCCGGAGTCGGAGTCGGCCTCGCCGTTCCGGTGAACGCCACCACCCGCTCGATCGTCGCCGCCCTGGTCAGGGACGGCCGCGTCCGGCGCGCCTACCTCGGCCTGGTGACGTCGCCGGCGCCCCTGCCCGAGCCGCTGCGCGAGCGGACCGGGCAGGACAACGCCCTGCGGGTGATGGAGGTGGTGCCCCTCTCGCCCGCCGACCGGGCGGGCCTGCGGGCCGGCGACCTCGTGCTGAGCGCGGGCCGCAACCCGGTCGGCGACGCGCAGGGCCTGCAGCGGCTGATGTTCGCCGAGGCGATCGGCAGGCCGCTGCCGATCACGGTCTACCGCAACGGGGCGCTGGTCGACGTCATCGCCGAGCCGGTGGAGCTCGTATCGCCCGTCTGACGGCTGTCGGCGGACTGAGCGCTGTCGGCGGCCTGAGGGCTGTCGCCTGTCGGGGCGCTGTCGGCGGCCTGAGGGCTGTCGGCCGGCTGAGGCCGGACCCAGGTGCCGTTGCGGCGGGCGACCAGCTCGTCCAGCAGCGCGTCCCAGCGCGCGCCGATGGCGTCGAGGTCGTAGGTGCGGGCGGTCTCCAGCGCGCCGGCCCCCAGCCGCCGTCGCAGCTCCTCGTCCTCGATGACGCGGATGATGGCGGCGGCGAGGTTGGCGTTGGTACGCGGCTTGACCAGCAGCCCGTCGACCTCGTCGGTGATCATCTCCTTGGGGCCGTGCGGGCTGTTGAAGCTCACGATCGACAGTCCCTTGGCCATGGCCTCGAGGATGGTCATGGGGAAGCCCTCGTGGCGGGAGCTGAGGACGTAGATGGAGGCCTGTTCGAGCTCCGCGCCCACGTCGGTGGTGGCGCCGGGCAGGACCACCTTGCCCTCCAGCCCGGCCTCGGCGATCTGGGTGCGCAGGTTGTCCTCCTGCGGGCCCGCGCCGAAGATGCGCAGCTGCCAGTCGGGATGCGCCTGGGCGACCTGCTCCCAGGCGGCGACGAGCCGGTGGAAGCCCTTGATGCGGGTCATCCGGCCCACCGCGATGGCTACCTTGGCGTCGAGCCTGGCGAGGTCACCGGTCATCGGCGGCACCGCGTTGGGAATGCGGACGAGCCGCTTCGGCTTCTTGGGCAGGGTCTCGCGGTAGTCGCGCAGGTCGGCCTTGGTGAGGGTGACGAGGGCGTCCATGCGGCGGTAGCGCCACTTGATGAGCTCCTGCATCGGTTCGGCCTGGGTGCGCAGGGCGACGTGCTCCTGGCCGATCGTGATGACGCCGGGCGGCGCGAGCTGCGCCATGGCGAGGTTCAGGCCGGGCCGGGTGGCCATGAGCACCCCGCCGTCAAGCGAGCGGATGTAGCGGGCCAGCTTGAGGTCGGTCCACAGGTTGAAGCGATGGTAGGCCGTCTCCTCCTTGGGGATCAGCCTGCTGGGCATCTTCGACAGCATTCCCCGCAGCGGGTCCGCGCTCGGGTTGAGCCGGTCGTCCAGGAAGCGGAACTTGACCCGGGGGTCGATCGGGAAGAACGGCTCCTCGGCCTCCTTGAGGATGGAGACGATCTCCACGTCCCGGTCGCGGGCCAGGTAGCTGGCGAGGTTGAACACGGTACGGATCGTGCCGCCCATGCCGTTGGCGTGGAGCAGCAGGATGCGGACCCGGTCGGCGGAGGGGGGCGGCGCGTTGCGCGCCTTGCGCCGGTTGTACCCCCGGTACAACCGGACCATCGCTGACCTGCCCTTGCGTGCCAGTGCGCGCACCTGTGGGATCCCCCTTGGCGTCAAGTGTCGGAAAACACGCGTGGCCGGCGCTGAGGATTCGCCCCACCGCCGGCACATTGTCTCGTTCAGGCGGAGTGCACCGTGCATCCCCGTGGCACTATCCCCACCTATGATCTTTAGACGCGACAAATGGTCTTTAGGTTGCATCTTGATCGGGACAAGTCTCGCGCGGGGCCGTCGCGGAGGGGGAGGCGGGCGGCGTCCCGGCCGCCCGCCAGGTCACCGGGTCAGGTGGGCGTCACGCCTCGTCCGGCTTGCGGGCTTCCTTCTTGGCGTCCTTGGCCTGTCTGCCGGTCTTGATCGCCTGCTTCTTGGCCTTGCCGGACTTGACGGCCGGTTTCTTTTTGGTATCAGACATGGTTTACCCCCGTATGAACCATGTGTGCTACTTCGGCACACTAAGCGACGTAGTACCCATTTGGCACTGAAAACGACATAGTGCCATTCGTCGCGCCCATTCACAGCAGGGTGAGCTGCTCGGGCCCGGCCGGGCGGGGGGTGGGCCGCTTCGAGGGGCGCGCGGGGAGGCGGCGGGCCCGCGCGGGGCCGGCCCGCCCGACGCCGTGGCACTCGGCCAGCTCCTTGACCAGGCCCGTGACGCGCTGCTGGTAGGCCTTGGGGGCGTAGGCGCCCCTGCCGTAGAGCTCGAGGTAGCGCGGCACCAGGCGCGGATGCTCCCGGGACAGCCAGGTCAGCCACCACTCGCGCGCGCCGGGGCGCAGGTGCAGCACGATGGGCGTGACATGGGTGGCGCCCGCCTGGGCGATCTCCCTGACCGTGCGCTCCAGCTCACCGGGGGAGTCGGTGAGGTAGGGCAGGATCGGCGCCATCAGCACCC
Organism: Nonomuraea indica; assembly: GCF_002850745.1. GTDB lineage: Bacteria > Actinomycetota > Actinomycetes > Streptosporangiales > Streptosporangiaceae > Nonomuraea > Nonomuraea indica. Next base: position 151,359 of record NZ_KZ559470.1, on the reverse strand, counting down.
CGCAGGGCACGCCGTGGTCGTTGAGCGTGGCGCAGGTCTCCAGGCGCCGGGCCGGGTGCGGGGTGCCGGGCTCGGTCGAGCGCCAGGCGTCGGAGTCGAGGAATCCGGCCGAGACGTTGGTGGCCACCTCGGTCACCTCGGCCGCCTCGGTGAGCAGGTCGAGGTCGCGCAGGATCAGCGTGCCCTTGGTGAGGACGGAGAACGGGTTGGCGGCGTCGCGCAGGGCCGCGAGGATGCCGCGCATCAGCCCGTAGCGGCCCTCCGCGCGCTGGTAGCAGTCGACGTTGGTGCCCATGGCCACGTGCTCGCCGCGCCAGCGTGGCGCGGCGAGCTCCTTGCGGGCCAGCTCGGCCGCGTTGACCTTGACGATGATCTTGGAGTCGAAGTCGGCCCCGGCGTCGAGGTCGAGGTAGCGGTGCGTGCCCCGGGCGAAGCAGTACAGGCAGCGGTGCCCGCAGCCCCGGTAGGGGTTGATGGTGTGGCCGAAGGGGACGTGGCTTCCCGCCGGGACCCGGTTGATGATCGACCGCGCGTGGATCTCGTAGAAGGTCGTCCCCCGGAACTCGGGGGTGTCGAACGTCCGGGCCACCGCGCCGCGGGCGAACAGCGGCACGACCGGATCATCCTGATCGGTGCCGTCAAGGCGCAGATTGTCCCACCGCATACGTGAATGAGAACAGGTATTCGACCGTGATCGCAAAGGGAAAGAGGCTGCAATTACCTGACCAGGCGGCGGCTAATGATCTTCAGGGTTGGGCAGAAACCCCGCACAGAGCTTGCGTTCCGGAGGTGCATCTATGGCCTGGTCGCAGGACGAGGAGAGGATGCTGGCACAGATCGAGCGTCACCTCGTCGACGACGATCCACGGCTCGTGGCGCGACTTGAGTCGTTCAACGACCGGGCGCGGCGCAACGAGGCGCGGGCCTCCGGCGCCGCCGGGTCCCGGCGCATGCCACGCCGTTCGACCGTCATCATCCTGGTCAGCTGGCTGCTCATCGCGACGTTGATCACCACTTTGCTCATCATGGTCCTGCGCCAGGAGGCCGTCGGCCTGGCTCTGGCCGCATCTCTCTGACCGCCCGCCGCCTGCCCGGCCCTGCCGCTCAGGCCGTGCGCCATTCGTGCTTGATCAGCAGGTTGCGCGCGTCCTCGGCCACGGCGTGGTCGGTGAGCACCTCGTAGCGGTCCGCCACGATCGTGCTGTGCGACACGAGGTCGCCCCGGCCGCGGGCGGCCAGCCGGGTGACGAGGGCGAAGATCGCGCCGAACGCGGCGCCGTAGAGCAGGCCGCCGACGGCCATGGCCGGCGTCGCGGCGCCGGGTGTGAGGAGGCCGAGCAGCAGCCCGGCCAGCAGGCCGAACCACGCTCCCGTGGCCGCGCCGGCGCCGGCGGCGCGGGCGTGCGTGAGCCTCCCCATGATCGTCTCCACGGTCTTCAGGTCGGAGCCCACGATGGAGACCCGCTGCACCGGGAAGTCGTTGTCGGCCAGGAAGCGCACCGCTTCCCGGGCCTGCTCGTAGGTGGGATAGGAGCCGACCGGGGTGCGCAGCGCCGGGTCCGCCGGTGGGGTGCTGGGCGTGCCGGTGAGGCGCATCGCGACCCTCCTTTTCGGGCGCAGGGCGGAAGCCGAGGTGGCCCTCATTCCTATAGATCTCCATTTGGAGAAAACTTAAACACAGAGTTACAGGTTTGAGCTCGCGAAGACGGCTCGGGCGTCGCGGATCTCATGGGCTGCCGTCGGCGTCGCCGCCGGGCTGACACGGACCCCACGGCCGCGATCTACGCAAACGCATCCGTATGCGTTTGCGAAGGAAGGGTGGGGGGACCCGGCCGTCGACGGCGTGATCGACATGGTCGTGGGCGCGGCGATGTACCGCATGCTCATCGACCCCGCCTCGGTCGGGGATCCGGCCGCGGCGCGCCGCTACCTGGCGGGCGTCATCCGCCAGGCCGACCGGCTGCTGCGGCCTCCGGGACGGCATGCACCGGATCCCCCCGACGGCGAGGCGACCTGACCGGACACGGCTGTGCCGGTGGCCGCGCGGTCCGGCGGGGACCGGTGTCCGCGTGGGGGAACGTAAGGGATCTTGAGGACGGCAAACGTTTACCGCCCGGCCATCCATGATCACCTGAATGGACGCCGATGATCTTTACGTTTACGGCGTTCGTGCCATGCCCCCCACAGCACGTGGAAGGACATCCATGCGTGTCTCCGCCCGGGCATTCGTCGTCACCTTGGCGACAGCCATGGCATTCAGCAGCGTGTACACGGCCGGCAGCCCGGCCGTCGCGCAGGAGGACCCCGCTCTGGCGGCCCTCACCCAGGTGGTCCCCGAGATCGTCGAAGAGGCGAGGACGGTCCCGCCCACCGAGATCCCCGAAGGGGACGTCCAGCGGCCCTTCGCCGTCGCGACGGACCCTGACCGCACCCTGGTCGCGACCGTCAGCGAGACCGACATCGGCATCGGCATGCCCGAGGCGGCCGGTGACGGCAACCAGCCGCTGCCCGGCCTGGTCACCTACGCCGCCCGGCAGCCCAGCGTCGCCTACGCCCACCAGCGCACCGGCCAGATCGCCCGCGCGTTGACCATCATCAAGGACTCCTCTGCGCCGACCGAGTACCGGTTCCCCATCTCCGCCCCCGAGGGCAGCATGCTGGAGGTCGAGGAGGACGACGGCACCGTCCTGATCTACAACAACGACTTCTACCTGGCCGAGATCGACCTGCCCTGGGCCAAGGACGCCAACGGCAACGCGGTGCCGACCTCGTACCGGGTGGAGGGCATGACGCTCGTCCAGACGGTCGACCACGCGGGCGCCGCCTACCCCGTGGTCGCCGACCCCGCGCTCAAGCTGCAGTGCGAGTGGTGGAAGGCCATGTGCCGGCTCATCTTCTCGAAGAAGCTCACCAAGAAGATCTACGGGGTCTGGCTCGTCGCCGGCGTCGCCGGCGCCATCGAGGCGATGAAGGGCGCCTGCGACAAGCTCAAGGGCAAGGCCAAGCTGATCTGCAAGATCGCCTACACGGCGGGCGGCGCCTCGGTCATCTACAAGATCCGGGAAGCGGCCAACAAGAAACAGTGCTTCGCGATCCGGTTCCAGGCTCCGGGCATCGTCTGGTACGAGGTCCGCAAGAAGAGCTGCCAGAGCAAGTAACCCGGCACCATCCGACGCCCCCGCCGCCCCGGCGGGGGCGTCGTCCTACGCGCACACCTCCCGGAGCTCCCATGCCTGCCCTCACGCCACGGGCCCTCGCCGGTGGTCTCGCCCTCCTGCTGCTCCCGCTGGCCGCGCCTCGGTCGCCCGCCGCCGCCGCACCCCCCACAGCACCAGTCACCGCCCCCGCCACAGCACCCGCCACAGCACCCGCCGTCGCCGCGTCGAAGCCCGCGGACGACCCCAGCGCACCCGCCGGCCCCGCGGCCGAGCCGAGCGCGCCCGACGAAGCCTCCGCCCGGCTGTCCGCCCGGCTGAGCGGCCGGCGGGTCGAGGTCGCGGACGCCCGTTCCGAGACCACCACCACCTACGCCAACCCGGACGGGACGCTGACGGTCGACTCGTTCGCCGGTCCCGTCAGGTTCCGCCGCGAGGGCGAGTGGGCCCCGGTGGACATCACCCTGGCCAGGGCGCCGTCGGGCGAGATCGTGACCCGAGGCCACGGCCGCGGGCTCAGGCTCGGCGCCGGACGCCCCCGCGCGACCGCCCGGCAGGCCGGGGCGTCCGGGCCGACCGATCTGATCACCATCGGGGAGGGGGCCGCCAAGGTGACCATGCAGTGGAAGGGCGCGCTGCCCGCCCCGCGCCTGTCCGGCGAGACGGCCACGTACCCGGACGTCATGCCGGGCGCCGACCTGGTCGTCACCGCCACCAGGACGGGCGCCGAACAGTTCCTGCTGCTCAGGTCCCGCCCGGCCGCTCCGCTGACGTACACGCTGCGGCTGAAGGCGCCGGGCCTCGACGCGCGCCGCTCGGCCGACGGCGGCGTGAAACTGGTCGACGCCAGGGGCCGGACCGCTGTCACCATTCCCGCGCCGGTCATGTGGGACGCCCGCACGCACCCGGTCTCCGGCGAGCACCTCCGCCGCGCCCCCGTCGAGATGAGGATCTCCGGCCAGGACCTGGTCCTGACCCCGGACCCGGCCTTCCTCGACGACCCCGCCACGACCTATCCCGTCACCGTGGACCCGTCGCTCAACCTGGGCCAGGTGTTCGACACGTTCGTGCAGGAGGGCTACGGCACCGACCAGTCGGGCGCCACCGAACTCAAGATCGGCAACAACGGCAGCGGCCAGGTCGCCCGGTCGTTCATCACCTGGAAGACCCCCGGCATCGCGGGCAGGAAGATCCTCTCGGCCACGCTGAAGCTCTGGAACCACCACTCGTGGTCGTGCGACGCCCGCTCGTGGGAGGTCTGGTCGGCCGACCGGGCCACGACGTCGACGCGCTGGCCGGGCCCGCACGCGGCCGCCAGGTACGCCACCTCCAGCCAGACGAAGGGCTACGGGAGCGGCTGCGCCGACGGCTGGGTCACCGCCGACGTCACCTCGCTGGTGCAGCACTACGCCGACCGGGGCTGGAAGGAGTCCGGCATGGCCCTGCGAGCCGCCGGCGAGTCGGACGCGTACGCCTGGAAGCGGTTCCACTCGGGCAACGCCCCGTCGAAGGTGCCGGTCGTCTCCGTGACGTACAACTCCTACCCGAGCACCCCGGTCTCGGCCTGGCTCTCACCGCACAGCGCCTACGACGGCGTCCACTGGACCAACACGCTCACCCCGGAACTGCGCAACCACGTGCGCGACCCCGACGGCGGGAACGTGCGCGGCATCTTCGACGTGTACGCCGGCTCGACGCCGCTCGTCGACGACCTCCACGGCGCGTACGTGGCCAGCAACGGCTTCTCCGGCGCGAAGGTGCCCGCGGGCCGGCTCGCCCACGGCAGGACGTACACGGCCCGGACGTGGGCGAACGACGGCTCCCTGACCTCGAAGGCGTACCTGGCGAGGACGTTCTCCGTCGACACGGTCAAGCCGCCCGCCCCCAGGGTGACCTCGGCCGACTACCCCAGCGACGGCGGCTGGCACGGCGACGCCGGCAAGGCGGGCACGTTCACCCTCACCCCGGCGAACACCGACGCCGGCTGGATCGCCTACAGGCTCGACAGCGGCGCCACCACGAAGGTGCTCACCACCGGCGCGGCGGTCACCGCCCGGCTGACGCCCGCCACGACCGGCGCGCACACGCTCAGCGTCCACACGATCGACCGGGCCGGCAACGCCTCGCCGGCCACCACGTACGCCTTCAAGGTGGGGTCGGGCGCCGCCGTGGCCTCGCTCGTCGCCCCCTCCGACGGCCTGCGCAGCGCCGGCAGGGTGCCGCTCGCGGTGACGGGCACCGCCTTCACCCAGGCCAGGTTCCAGTACCGGCGGTCCGGCGCCGACGCCTGGGCGGACCTGCCCGTGGCGCACGTCACCGGCGCCGACGGCAGGCCGCTGACCGCCTGGCCCGTGGCGGCGCCCGACGGGGTGTCCGGCCTGACCTGGGACGCCGGGGCACACCTCGGCGACGCCGCGGTCCAGGTGCGCGCGCTGGTCGCGGGCCCGTCCGGGACCGGCGTGGAGTCCCGCCCGGCCGAGGTCGTCGTGGACCGCCGCGCCACCCGGGCGGCCACCAGCCGGATCGGGCCCGGCGTGCTGAACCTGCTCACCGGCGACTACCGCCTCCGGACCGCCGTGGACACCCCCTTCGCCGGCCTGGAGCTCACCCGTACGGCCCGCTCCCGCGACCCCGGCGCCGCGTGGTCGCCCGTGCTGACCGTGCTCAGGGAGACCTCGCCCACCTCCGTCGAGCTGACCCGGGCCGACGGCACGCCGGTGCAGTTCTCCAGGACCGGCGACGGCTGGGAACCGGAGCCCGGCGCCGAGGACCTCACCCTCACCGGCACGTACACGCTCACCGACTCCCGCGGCGAGGTCACCTCCTTCACCAGGCAGGGGGACGTGTACGTCCCCGACGGCCACACCTACGAGCAGGCCGGCGACCGGCTCCGGCCCACGTCGATCACCCGGTCGGGGCACACGCTGGAGTTCGGCTACGACGCGGCCGGACGCCTGGCCACCGTCTCGCTCAAGGGAGCCGTCATCGCCCGGTACGGCTACGACGCCGCCGGCCGGCTCGCCGAGACGTGGGACCCGCGGATCAGCCCGCCGCTGAAGACGCTCTACGGCTACGACGCGGCCGGCCGCGTCGCCACGCTCACCCCGCCCGGCGAGCTGCTGTGGTCCTTCGGCTACGAGGCCGACGGCCGCCTGCGCTCCGTCAGCCGTCCCACGCTCAGGCCCGGCACCACCGACCAGGTCGCCGGCGAGGCGCGGACCACGGTCGGCTACGGCGTGCCGCTCACCACGGCGGGCGGCGGCCCGGCGGACGTGACGGCCCCGCACGTCGCCGCCTGGGGCCAGGCCACGGCGCCGGTGACGGCCACAGCCGTCCACCCGCCGGGCTCCACGACCCGCCCCACCGTGACCTACCTGGACGAGTCGGGCCGGGCGGTCAACGTGCTGACCCCCGGCGGGCACCTGTCCGCCGCCGACCACGACCGGTTTGGCCACACCGTGCGCGCCCTCACCGCCGCGAACAGGGAGCTGTCGCAGCGGCCCGAGACCGACTACCGGCTCGTCGAGCTGGCCATCACCGGCTACGGCCCGGCCGAGCGCGCCGAACTGCTGTCCACCCGCTCCGTCTACGACGCCTCCGGCCGGCGCAAGGTGGAGGAGCTGAGCCCGGTCCACATCGTGAACCTGGAGTCCGACGTGGACGACCTGGGCGTCGGGTACGCCATCGGCGCCAGGACCCGCACCGTCAGCACGTACGACGAGGGACGGCCGGCTTCCGCGACGGCCCGCGACCTGCCGACCACCGTCAGGGTCGGCGCGGCGATCGTGGGACGCGAGTCCAAGCCCGACGTGGACGTCAGGACCACCGCCATCGCCTACGACTGGGCCACCGGGCGGCAGGTCAGGACGGTCCGCGACCCCGGCGGCCGGGCGGTCACCGCCGGCGCCGCCGGCCCCGCCAGGTACACGGCGACCGGCGAAGGCCCGTGCGGCGGCCGGAGCGAGTGGGCCGGCCTGGTGTGCCAGGACGACGGGCGGACGTACACCTACCACACCGCCTCCGGCCTGCCGCACACGATCACCGAAGGGGGCACGGTCACCACGATCCGGCGCGACCAGGCCGGGCGGCCCGTCACGATCCAGGCCGGAGAGGAGGCCGAGATCGGCATCGGCTACGACCCGGCCACCGGCCGGGCCACCGAGCGGTGGCGCGGCACCGAGAAGATCGTGACGGCCTACGACCGGCTCGGCCGGGCCGTCTCCCACACCGACGCGGACGGCGGCCTGACCCGCACCGAGTACGACGACCTCGACCGCCCGGCCAAGGTCGTCGACTCGGTCCCGTCCACCCGGGTCTACGCCTACGACCACGCGGCCGAGCCGCGTGGCCTGCCCACCTCGGTCACCGACTCGGTCGCCGGCACCTTCAGCGCCCGCTACGACGCCGACGGCCGCCAGATCGAGGGGGACCTGCCGGGCGGGCTGCACGTGCAGTCGCCGTACGACGAGCGCGGGCAGAACTACGCCCGGATCTACACCCGGGACGGGCTGGAGGGCCCGCTGATGATCGACCAGGTCGGCCGCAACGCGCACGGGCAGGAGCAGCTGCGCCTGCGCACCGACACCATGGCCGAGCGGCAGCACGGCTACGACAAGGCGGGGCAGCTCACCTCGGTGCTGGAGATGGCGTTGCCGCTGTGCACGCTGCGCCGCTACGACCACGACGGCGCGGGCAACCGGGTCCGGCTGGCCGTGCAGGCGTCGGACGAGGACTGCCCGGTGGCCGACGACTCCGCCGCGAGCGTCACGACGTACGCCTACACCTTCGACGGCAGGCTGACCGGCGACGGCTACGGCCACGACCCGGCGGGCCGCGCCACCGCGCTGCCGGGAGGCCGGACCGTCGGCTACTTCGCCGACGGCCTGCCGGCCCGGCAGACCTCCGGCCCGCGGAGCCTGACGTGGCGGCGCGACCCGGCGGGCCGGATCAGGTCGGAGACCACCGAGGCGGGCGCGGTCACCGTGCACCACTACGGCTCCGACGGCGACCGCCCCTCCTGGACGGCCGAGGGCGGCGCGGTCGTCCGGCACGTGACCGGCGTCGGCGCCGACCTGGCCGCGCTCACGGGCGCGACCGGGGCGGTGCGCCTGCAGCTGCTCACCGTCGACGGGCACGTGGGCACCGAGCTGGAGCTCGACAGCGGCCTGGCCACCGTGGCCGGGTACGACGAGTTCGGGGTGGCGTCCGGGCCGCGCCGTCTCGGCTGGCTGGGCGGTGCGCTCCACCCGACCACGCTGGACGGGACGGTCCTGGTGTCGGGCCGCCTGTACGACCCGTCGCTCGGCCGCTTCCTCCAGCGGCCGTACTGAGCCCTGTGCCGCCCCCGCCCGGCTCTCCCGGGCGGGGCGGCACAGGCCGTGCGGGAAGCCGGCCGCGACGGGGGCGGCAGAGGCCGCGTGTCAGAGGCCGCGCGGGAAGGCGCCGCGTGTCAGAGGCCGCGCAGGAAGTCGGCCGCGATCGGGGCGGCGACCTTGCCGCCCCCGCCGCCGCCCTCGACCACCACCGCGAACGCCACGTCGCCCCGGAAGCCCATGAACCAGGCGTGCGAGTCGAGCTTCTCGCCCGAGCCGTACTCGGCCGTGCCGGTCTTGCCGCGCGTCCCCGCCGGCAGGCCGGCCGCCTTCGCCGTGCCCTTGGTGACCACGGCCGCCATCATCGCGTGCAGGTCGTCCTTGACGCCGTCGGGCAGCGGCTGCTCGGCCGCCTTCTGCTTCAGGCCCGGCACGAGCGTGGGCGGGCGCCAGGTGCCGTCGGCGATCGCGGCGGCCACCGACGCCATCGACAGCGGGCTCGCGGTGATCTTCGCCTGCCCGAACGACTCGGCCGCCAGCTCGGCGTCGGACGTCGCGCGGGGCGCGCTCGCCTTGGTGGCCGGCACCCCGACGGCCAGCGGCTGGTTGAAGCCGACCTGCTCGGCCGTCTCCAGCAGCTTGGCCGCCCCGAGGCGCTGCTGCGCCAGCGGCGCGAACGTGGTGTTGCACGAGTGGGCGAAGGAGTCGAGGAACGACAGCGACCCGAACTCCGCCCGCTCGGAGTTGCGGATCCGCAGCCCGCCGACGGTCGCGTACTTGGGGCACGTCACCGTGTCGCGCGGCGACATCCCGCCGGCCAGCAGCCCGATGGCGGTGACGGCCTTGAACGTCGAGCCGGGCGCGTAGCGGCCGTCGAGCGCCCGGTTGAAGCCGCCCCGGTTGTTGACCACGGCCAGGATCTCGCCACTGTCCGGCTTGACGGCGACCAGGGAGGTGGGTTTGTCGACGTCCTTCACGGCGGCGACGGCTGCCGCCTGCACCCGGGGGTCGAGGCTCGTGCGCACCGGCTCGCCGGCGGCGCCCTTGATCGTGTGCAGCGTCCTGCCGCCGGCCTGGATCTCCGTCGTCGGCGTGCCCGCGAGCTGCTTCTGGAACGTCTCCTGCAGCCCGCCCCGGCCGATCGCCTGGCCGGGCTGGTAGGCGGAGCCGAGCCTGGCCACGTCCTTCTTGGTCGCCTTGTCGAGGTAGCCGACGAGCTGCTGCACCGACCCGCCGGCCTGGCCGGTGTCGATGCGGTCGCCCTCGGCGTCGGTGATCTCGGCCCGCTCGGGCCAGCGCGTCCTGAGCTTGAACGTCGTGCCCGGGGTCAGCGCCGGGTGCAGCGCGGCGGGCGTCCAGGCCACCTTCCAGGTGCGGTCGGCCACCGCCAGGTCGAGCTTCCCCTCGTAGGTCCACGAGCCGAGGTTCTTCAGCGTGAGCGTCGCGGTGTAGGGGACGCCGGCCCGGCCGTCGGCCTCGGTGGCCCGGCCCAGCCGCACCGTCGTCGACTCCACGCCCAGGCCGCTGCGCATCTGCTCGTACGCGGTGAGCGCCTGCGGGGCGGTGAGCTCGGCGCTCATCGCCGCGGTGTCACCCCGCTCCCAGGCGGCGGCGAAGCGCTGCGCGGTCTCGGCGGGCGACCCCCTGGTGTGCAGCAGCCAGTAGGCGCCACCGCCGGCGGCCCCCGCCGCCAGCACGGTGACGCTCGAGATGATCACGATGGTACGGCCACGCGCCACTGTCAGCCCCCTGATCGGTCGGCAGCGCCCGCTGGGCAGGATCTCAGAGCCTAGCCAAGATCTACGACATCCCCTGTGCCGCCTTGAAGCTCGCCGCGTAGGTCGGCACGTACTCCTGGCCGGACAGCTTCTGGATGGCCTGCATGATCTCGTCGGTGACCCGGCGGCGGTCACGGGCGTTGCGATGGTCGCCGTCGAACGTCATCGGCGCGCCGATCGTGATGCCGATCCTGGCCGGCCGGGGGACCGTGGCGCCGACCGGGAGCACCTTCTCGGTGCCGCTGAGCGCGACGGGCAGCACCGGGGCGCCGGTCTTGAGCGCGAGCCAGGCGACGCCGATCTTGCCGCGGTAGAGGCGGCCGTCGGGGGAGCGGGTGCCTTCGGGATGGATGCCGAACAGTTCCCCCCGCTCCAGCAGGTCCGCCGCCGCGTCGAGCATGGCCTGTGCGGCGTGGGCGCTCTCGCGGTCGGTCGGCAGGCTGCCGCCGAGCCGCATGAACCAGCCGGAGACCGGGTTGCCGTTGAAGTACTCGTTCTTGGCGGCGAAGGTGACGTGCCGGGGCAGCAGCGCGGGCAGCAGGAACGAGTCGAGCACGGACAGGTGGTTGGCGGCCAGGATCGCGGGGCCCGTCCTCGGCACGTGGGCCGCCCCGGAGATGTGCGGGCGGCACATCATGTGGGCGAATGGTGTCGCGGCGAACTTGACCACTTGGTACAGCAACAGGCTCTCCTGGGAGGGTCGTCGGTCGGCCACCCCACCATAGAGCAGGCGCCCCGGCCGGAGCCGGAGCGCCTGGGAAAAGCGTTGAGGCCGATGTGGCGGTCGCCTCCTCGGCGAGATGCACAACACGGCTCCAGCCGAACGGTATTCCGTGAAGGCGGTAATTTGCGGCCCGGGGGACACAGACCACATCGGCCATTCGACTCTAACGGACATCCGGTGATCCGTATTCCATCCGGCCCAAAGAATCGGTCAGATCCTCGTCCCATCTCGCTGGGTTGCGCGGCCGGCCCGCAGCTCGCGGGCGCGTGGCGGCGCCCCGGACGGCCGCCGGAAATCCCCGCCCGTCGGGCGGATCGGCAGAGCCGGGCGTGGATCAGAGGGAGATGCGGCCCGCCCCGGCGCCGTTCGTCACGATCGACTTGACGCTGGAGGGCGCGTCGAGCTGGTAGGGGTAGGGGATCGCCTTGACGCTGCCGCCGGCGTCGCCGCTGCCGGAGTTGACGAGGAGGTTGTCGCGGGCCACCAGGTTGCCGGCGGGGGAGCTGCCCTCGCCTCGGTGGTAGGGGTCGTCGACGTTCTCGAAGGAGTTGCCCTCGACCAGGACGCCCGCCTCCTGGGTAGAGGCGACGCCGTAGCCGCCGTTGTCGGCGTAGAAGTTGTTGAAGACGTGCACTGGGTTGCCGAAGCGGACGCGCGGGTGGCGCTGGTTGGAGCCGTCGAACCAGTTGTGGTGGTACGTCACCCGCAGCTTGCCCCGGTCCTCCGCGCCGTTGTCGTCGCTGTGGCCGAGCAGCATGGACTTGTCGTGGTCGTGGACCCTGTTCCAGGAGACGGTGACGTAGTCGCTGGCGCGCTTGACGTCCACCGCGCCGTCGTCGCCGTCGGTGAAGGTGTTGTGGTCGATCCACACGCGGGTGGAGTACTGCACGTTGACGGCGTCGTCGTTCCAGCCGCGGAAGGTGAGGTTCCGGATGATCACGTTGGCCGCCCTGGAGACGTTGAGTCCGCAGCCGCAGATCGTCGCGCCGGAGTTGCCGATGACGGTCTTGTTCGAGGCGACCCGGAGCATGCCGGAGCAGGAGATCGTCCCCGACACCCGGATCACGGCGGGGGAGGCGGACGACAGGGCGCTGGACAGCGCCGAGGAGGAGGTGACCGTGGTGGGCGGGGTCGAACCGCCACCGGTGGTGCCGCCGCCCTGGGTGGCCCAGCCGACCAGGGCGGTGTCGGCCGCGGCCTGCTGGGTCGTGGCGGCGGCCAGGCCGGTCAGGGCGAGGGCGGCGGTCAGGCCGGCGATCAGGGTACGTCGTGGGGCGCGCATCTGTGGATTCCTCCCAGGGGGATGGGTGGGGGTGGAACACGCGGACGCCGCAACCATAGGAAAGCGCTTTCCGAACCGTCAAAGCCGGCCACCGGACCGCGGCCGCCGCCTGGCGCGTCGCCGCAGGCCAGGGGGTGACATCTCCGTTGACCGGCCGTGAAAGTTTCAGGTCCGGGCCAGGTCGGAGGCCTCAAGCTGGGCGGGCAGCGGCCGGGCGTGCACCACGTCGAGCCGGGAGACGGCGCGGGTGAGCGCCACGTACAGCCGGTTGAGCCCGCGCCGCTCCGCCTCCACGATGGCGGCCGGCTCGGCCACCACCACGTGGTCGAACTCCAGGCCCTTGGCCAGCGACGCGGGCAGCACGCTCAGCCGCTCGCCCAGATCGAGCCCGCCGTCCCACAGGGCCGCCCGCAGCGCCTCGGCGTGGTCGTCGGCCGCGATCACCCCCACCGACCCCTCGAAGGTCAGCGCCTCGCGCGCCGCCGCCACGACGCCCCGTTCGAGCCCCGGCACGCGGATGAGGCGCAGCCGCCCGTCGCGGCGGTACGAGCGGGTCTCGGGCACATCCGCGTCGAGCGCCGTCAGCAGCCGGTTCGCCAGCTCCACCACCGTGGCCGGCACCCGGAACCCGGTCGTCAGCGCCACGACCCGCGCCTCCGGCTTTCCCAGCGCGGCCATCACCTCCGCCCAGGAGCGGGCGGCCCAGGGCGTGGTGCCCTGCGCCAGGTCCCCGAGCACGGTCAGCGAGCCGTGCTCGCTGCGCCGCGCCACCGCCCTGCACTCCATGGGCGACAGGTCCTGCGCCTCGTCCACGATCACATGGCCGTACCCGGCCGGTCGCTCCAGCAGCCCGGCGACCTCGTCCAGCAGCACCAGGTCGGCCCGCGACCAGGCGGCGGTCCGGTAGGTGCGCGGCGGTCTCGCCCATGTGATCGCGCGCCGCTCCTCCTCGGTCAGCGGCCCGTCGCCGGGCGGGCGGGTCAGCACCGCGCACAGCACCTCCTCCGGCCGCACGGCGGGCCAGACGGCGTCCAGGAACGGGGTGACGCCGCGGCCGATCCGCCGCACCCAGGCCGCGTTCGCCGCCTGGCCGCGGGCCTCGGCCTGGCGGCGTACCAGCTCGACCACGCGGGCGCGCACCCGCTCGCGGCCGGTCAGGTACGGCAGGTCGTCGCGCAGCGTGCCGGTGACGATGTCGCGCAGCTCGTCCTCGCCCACCCGCCACCGGTAGGAGCCGTCGGGCACCGCCAGCGGCCCGTCCGGCTCCCCGACCCGCGCGTACAGGGCGCGGCGCAGCACCTCCGCCATCCGGACGTCGTGCTTGACCGCCTCGGCGGCGGGGTCGTCGGTGGCCCGGACGGGCGCGGTGGCGAGCAGCCGCTCCAGCGTGGTCTGCGCCACGCCCGCCTCGCCCAGCGCGGGCAGCACGGCGGCGATGTACCCGAGGAACGCCGGGTTGGGACCGAGGACGAGCACGCCGCCGCGGTCGAGCCGCTGCCGGTGCGCGTACAGCAGGTAGGCGGCCCGGTGCAGGCCGACCGCCGTCTTGCCGGTGCCGGGCGCGCCCTGCACGCAGACCGACTCCGCCAGCTCGGCGCGGACGAGGTCGTCCTGCTCGGGCTGGATGGTGGCGACGATGTCGCGCATGGGACCGACCCGGGGCCGCTCGATCTCGGCGGCCAGGATGCGGCTGTCGCCCTGCTCGCCCTGCTCGCCCAGTTCGAGCCGTTCGTCCTCGTACGAGGTGAGCGTGCCGCCGGACCAGCCGAACCGCCGGCGCACCGCGACCCCCTGAGGGTCGCGCGCGCCGGCCCGGTAGAAGGCGCGGGAGACGGGGGCGCGCCAGTCGACCACGAGCGGTGGGGCGCCGTGCTCGCCCGGGATGTGCCGCCGCCCGATGTGGTAGGCCCGCCCGGCGTGGTCGGCGGAGTCGCGGCCGAAGTCGAGCCTGCCGAAGAACGGTGGCCCGTCGGGCTCCTCGCTCAGCTCCTTGGCCAGGCTCTTGAGGTGCCTGCCCAGGCGTTCGGCGCTGTAGCGGTCGGCGGCCACGGTCTCCCCGGTGATCACGTTGTCGCGTGCGGCGTCGAGCATCCTGCGCAGCCCGTCGCGGCAGCGCTCGGCGTGCCGCCTCTCCTCGTCGAGCCCTTCCACGGTGGGAACCCCCAAAGCGTTAACTGAGTAAAGATTTTGACCAGGTTAACACTTTGCTAGAGTGGACGCATGACGGGACTACGCGAGCGGCAGCGGCGGCGGGTGCACGAGGCGATCTCGGCGGCGGCCGTCTCGCTCTTCCTGGAGCGGGGATTCGACGAGGTGAGCGTCGCCGAGGTGGCCGCGGCGGCGCAGGTGTCCAAGCCGACGCTGTTCAAGTACTTCCCGGCCAAGGAGGACCTGGTGCTCCACCGCATCGCCGACCACCGGGCCGAGGCGGCCCGGGTGGTGCGCGCGCGCGGCGAGGGGGAGCGGCCCGTCGAGGCGCTGCGCCGCCACTTCCTCGACGGGCTGGCGCGCCACGATCCCGTCACGGGGCTGAACGACGACCCGCAGGTGGTGGCCTTCCACCGGATGGTCTTCGCCACGCCCAGCCTGGCGGCCCGCCTGTTCCAGCACATGGCCGAGGACGAGCGGGCGCTGGCCGAGACGCTGGCCGAGACGACCGACGCGCTCACGGCAGACCTGCTGGCCGGACAGGTGCTCGCCGCCCAGCGGGTCCTGGCCCGGCGCAACTGGGCGGCGCTCGCCGCCGGCCGGCCCATCGCCGAGGTGGAGCCGGAGGCGGTCCGCGCCGCCGACCACGCCTTCGCCCTTCTCGACCGCGCGCCCTCGGGCGGGGCCCGCTGACGTTCGTCCCCCGTTGATCCCGCCTTCAGATCGTTTTTCCACGGGCACGCCATGATCGGCCACTGATCGGGGGAGCCGCGCGGGCGGGCCGCGGGGCCGACCGGCGCCCTTCCCCCGAGGCTGTCCAGGCCCCCGTGCGGGCGGCACACGTCCGCCACGTGAAGGAGTACCACGATGCCAGGCACGTTCCCGTCCGCGCTGGCCGCTGCCGTCATGGCCGCGGCCGCGTTCGCCGCTCCGGCCGCCCCGGCCGCGGCGAGCGTCTCCACCTGCGCGGACGCGCCGGACACACCGGTGACCCGCCACGCCGTCTTCAACGACCCGGTGGGAGGAGACGCCGAAGCCATCGTCCGCACCCTCTGCGGCCTGATCCGCCGGACCCCCGCCGGGGCGAGCATCCAGGTCGCCCACTTCGTCATGTCCGGCACCGCCGGCGCCGCGTTCGCCGACGAGCTGATCAGGGCCAACCGGCGCGGCGTGGACGTGCGGGTCATCGTGGACGGCGACAGCCGCGGCCAGACGGTGGCCCGGCGGCTGGCCGACGCGCTCGGCACCGACGTGTCGGCCCGGTCGTGGCTGCACGTGTGCACCGGCCCGATGTCCGGCGGCACCGCCGCGTGCATCGGCGACAAGGGCCAGCACAACAAGTTCTACCTGTTCTCCAGCACGGGCGGCGCGTCCGACGTGGTCGTGCAGTCCTCGGCCAACCTGACCGACCTCAACTCCACGACCTACTGGAACAACGCCCTCGTGCTGCCGGGCAACAGGCGCCTGTACGAGGCCTACGACGGCTACTTCGCCGACCTGGCGGCCGAGCGGAAGACCCTCGACTACTACCGCGTCGTCCGGACCGGCGCCGCCGGCGGCGCCGTGCGGGCCTCCTTCTTCCCCAAGGCCGACGGAGATCCCGTCGTCGACGAGCTGGACAAGGTCTCCTGCGAGGGCGGCGCCACGGTCAGGGTCGGCATGTCCGAGTGGGACGCGTACCGCAGGGCCATCGCGGAGAGGCTGCGCGACCTCGCCGCGCGGGGCTGCACGGTGCGGATCGTCCACGGGATCATGGACGACGAGGTCAAGCAGGTGCTGCGGGCCGAGCCGCGCATCGAGCTGCGCGCCCTGGGCAGCGGCAGCACGCTGCCGGGACGCCTGCACTCCAAGTACCTGCTGGTCGAGGGCCCCGCCAACGGCCACTGGGTGCTGACCGGCAGCCACAACTACAACCAGACGTCGCTGCGCCGCAACGACGAGGCGCTGCTGCGGCTCAACGACAGGGCGATCTACCGGCAGTACGTGGCGAACTTCGAGCGTCTGCGCGAGGTGGCCCCGCCGGTCTCCTGACCCGGCCGGGGCCGGGGCCGGGGCCGGGGCCGCGGCCGCGGCCGCTCCGGCGGCCCGGCTCAGCCGGTCAGCCAGGTCTCGTGCAGGTGCAGCCAGCGCGGCCCGGCCGGGCCGCGCTCCAGGACGACCGTGGCCCGCCGGCCCGCCGCGTCCTGCCACTCCTCGTAGCGGGCGACGACGAGGGTCGGCGTCGCGGTCACCACGGTGACGTCGCGGATCTCGATGCGCGCGTCCGGCATCCGCCCGTACGCGGCCTCCACCTCGGCGAGCACCTCGGCCCGCGACAGGAGCCGCCCGTCCGGCGCGGCCAGCGTGAAGCCGGGCGCGTGCGCGTCGGCGAACCGCCCGAACGACGCCCGGGGCGCCGTCCCGGCCAGCCACCCCTCGATGACCTGGTGATGCCGCACGACCTCCGCCCGCACCCCCTCCGCCATGTCCGCCTCCGCCGCGTCGGCCACCGGCGCGTCGGCCTGTGCCGCGTCGGCCTGTGCCGCGTCGGCTTGCGGCGTGCCCGCCCGCGGCGTGCCCGCCCGCGGCGTGTCCGCTTCGGCGTCGTGCGGCCGGGCCGTCATCGGGACGCCCACCGCGGGGCGGACGCCCAGGCGGCCGGTGACGTCACCGTGATGCCGAGCCGCTCCGCGCCCCCGGCCGGAGCGGCGTACAGGTCGTGCCCCCGGCCCGCGATCCACCGGTACGTCGCCGCCACCCCCGCGGCCGTCCGCGCCCCCGCGACCGCCGCCAGCCCCGCCTCGAAGGCGTCCACGTCCACCGCCTCGTAGCGGGCCCCGAAGGCCGCGGCCAGCTCGGGGCCCGTCACCGGTTCGCCCCCGAGGTCCAGCGTGGCGCCCTCCAGTCCCTCACCGGTGAGCGCGGCCAGCGTGGCGGCGGCCAGGTCGGCGTGGCTCAGCCAGGCCGCCCGCACCCCCGCGGGGACCGGGTAACGCAGCACCCCCTCCGCCGCCAGCCCCTCCCGCACCCATGGCGCCGCGAGGTTCTCCAGGTACAGCGGGGGACACAGCACCACCGACGGCACCGGCGACTCCAGCATCGCCCGCGCCGCGGCCCGCCGCGTCTCGAACGCGGGCACCCCCGTCTCCTCCGCCGGCAGCCGGTTGCCGGTGCAGAACACCAGCCGCCGCACCCCGGCCGCCGTCGCCGCCTCCACCACGTTCCGGACGTACGCCGCCACCAGGACCGGGTCGAACTCCAGCGGCAGCACCACCGAGGCGTGCGTCACCCCGGCGAACGCCTCCGCGACCCGCCCGGCGTCCCCCAGATCGGCCCGGAACGGTTCGACCCCGTCCGGCGCCGCCCCCGTCCGGGACAGCCCCCGCACCGCGTGGCCCTCGTCCGCCAGCCGCCGGGCCACGGCTCCGCCCTGCGCGCCACCCGCGCCGAACACCAGAACTCTCATGCCCACCAGCCTGCGCCGCGCGGCCGGTACGCTCCATAAAGCCGGGTCCGCGAGTCTTTAAGGATCGTCCATGACCGATGATCTGCTCAGCGAGTTGCTCGCGCCACTGCGGCTGGAGGGCGTCTTCCACAGCCGCTGGACGGCGCGCGCGCCCTGGGGCGTGGCGGGCGAGGGCGAGGACTGCGCGCTCATCCACTACGTGCAGGCCGGAACGTGCACGGTCGAGCTGCCCGGCCACGACCCGGTGCTGCTGGCGGCGGGTGACCTGGCCGTCTTCCCGCACGGGGCGGCCCACCGGCTGGCCGACGCCCCCGGCCGGGCCACGGTGCCGCTGGCGAGCCTGCTGCCCGTGCGGCCGCCCGGCGTGGCGCGGAGCGTCCGGATCGACGGCCCCGGCGCCGAGACCACGATGCTCTGCGGCGGCCTGCACTACGACGCCGCGGCGGCGGCTCCCCTGTACCGGGCGCTGCCGCCCGTCCTCGTCCTCGACCGGGCCGTGCTGGCCGGGCAGCCACTGCTGACCGGCACACTGGCCGGCCTCGCCGCCGAGTGGGACCGGGCGGTGCCCGGCCAGACGCTGGTGGCGCTGCGGGCGTTCGAGCTGGCCTTCGTGCTGGCGCTGCGGGCCGCGCTGAGCGGCCTGGCCGCCGGCGAGCCGGTGCTGCGGGCACTGCGCCACCCGGCCGTGGGGGCGGCGCTGCTGGCCGTGCAGCGCAGGTTCGCCGAGCCGTGGACGCTGGACCTGCTCGCCGCGGAGGCGGGGCTATCACGCTCGGCGTTCGCCGCGACGTTCCGCGAGCTGGTGGGGGAGGCGCCGATGCGGCACCTGACCGCGCGGCGGATGCAGGAGGCGGCGCGGCTGCTGACGGAGACCGCGCTGCCGCACCACGCCATCGCGCGGCGCGTCGGCTACCGCTCCGACGTCGGCTTCCACCTCGCCTTCAAGCAGTGGTACGGCACCACCCCCGGCGACTACCGCCGATCCGGAGGCCCCGGCGTACCGGTCCGGTAACCCCGGCGTACCGGTCCGGCAGGCTCGGCGGAGCGCGTCGGCGGTTCGAGCGGGGTGGGTCGGTCGTTCGAGCGGGGTGGGTCGGTGGTCCGAGTGGGGTGGGCGGGTGGCC
>NZ_KZ559470.1:0-132381 GCF_002850745.1 Nonomuraea indica | reverse complement strand
GGGGGGGGGGGGGGGGGGGGGGGGGGGGGCAGGCGGATGCGGTCGACGGCCTCGCGGCGGGTCTTCTCGGGCCGGCGGTCGTAGCGCGCCGTGGTGGCCGGCGACGAGTGGCCCACCAGGGCCTGCGCGGTCGCCAGGTCGACTCCCGCGTCCAGCAGCTCGCCGATGAACGTGCGGCGGAAGTCGTGCGCCGTCCGCCGCGACACGCCCGCCGCGCCGAGCCGCCGCGCCAGGACGTCGGCGATGCCCTGCCCGGTCAGCCCCACCGGCCGGCCGTCGCGCACCCGGATCCGGCCGGCCCTGCTGACCGGGCTGAACAGGGCCCCCGGCGTCGCGCCGCGCACCGCGAGCCACCGCTCCACCAGCCCGATCGCGTCAGTGGTCAGGTAGACCAGGCGCTCCTTGTCGCGCTTGCCGCGCACCCGCAGCGACCGGGCCCCCGGATCGTAGTCGGCCAGCGCGAGCCCGCCGATCTCGGCCCGCCGGCAGCCCGTCGAGTACAGGACCGCGATCAGGGCCGCGTCGCGGATCCCGGCCGGGGAGTCGTCGCAGGCGGCCAGCGCCGCGCCCACCACCTCCGGCGGGACGTGCTGCCCCGCGGGCAGCCGGCTCTGCCGTACCGGGGCCAGGTCGGAGGCGCGGGCGAAGTCCTCGGCGCTGGTCTGCCCGAGCCGCCAGGCCTCCTTCAGCACGCGGCGCAGCGCGACGATGTGCTTGTTGACGTACGCGGCCGACCAGCCCTGCTCGGTGAGCATCGTGCGGATGCGCACCGTGTGCTCGTAGCGCAGCAGGTGCCACGGCTGACCCGCCCCCGTGGCGGTCTCGTCGCCGGTCAGCAGCCGCGCGAGCCTGTCGAGGCAGCCGCGCATGGTGCGGCGCGACTCAGGACTGGTGAGGGAGTCGAGGTAGACGTGGTAGGGGTCGCGGGCCGGCTCGACGGGCGGCGCCGCCAGGTCGGGTACGGCGGGCAGGCTCCCCCCGCCGATCTTAGTGTCACCGGCCCCGGCGTGGCCGTGTAGACGTCACGGCTGCAGCGCGGCCACGCCGTCCAGCAGGCGGTCGACGTCCTCGCGGTCGTTGTAGTGGACCAGGCCGGCCCGCACCGCGCTGCCTGCGTCGCGGATCCCCAGCGCCGCGGTCAGCTCCCAGGCGTAGTTGTGGCCGTTCCACACGTTGACGCCCCGGTCGGCCAGCCGCCCGGCCACCTGGCCCGGCGTCAGCCCGGCCACCGTGAAGTAGGCGGTCGCGGTCCGTCGCGCCGGCTTGCCGTACAGGGTGACGTGCGGCATCGCCTCCAGGCCCGCGACCAGCACCCCGAACAGCTCCAGCTCGTGCGCCTCGGCCGCCGTCATCGACGCCAGCAGCCGCTCGCGCCGCGTCCCCGTGCCGGACGTCAGCGCCGCCAGGTGGTCCACGGCGGCCGTCACCCCGGCCAGGTCGGCGAAGGCGGCCGTGCCGGTCTCGAAGCGCTCGGGCACGGTGGCGGGTGAGGAGGCCAGCTTGTCCGGGTGGATCCGCTCCAGCAGCGCGGGGTCGGCCACCACGGCGCCGATGTGCGGGCCGGACCACTTGTAGGCGCTGGTCGCGTAGAAGTCGGCGCCCAGCGCCCGCATGTCCACCGGTCCGTGCGCGGTGGCGTGCACGCCGTCCACGTACGTCAGCGCCCCGGCGGCGTGCGCCAGCGCGCAGATGGCCGCCACGTCCGGGCGGGTGCCCAGCACGTTGCTGGCCGCGGTCACCGCCACCAGCCGTGTCCGCTCGCCGATCAGCTCCGCGTACTGCTCCACCGGCAGTTCCCCGGTCACCGGGTCCACCTCGGCCCAGCGGACGGTCGCGCCGGTCTGCGTCCACGGCCGCACGTTGGCGTCGTGGTCGAGCCGCGACAGCACCACCTCGTCTCCCGGCTCCCACTGCCTGGCCAGCGCGCCGGCCAGCCGGTAGGTCAGCGTCGTCATGTTCGGGCCCAGGATCACGCCGTCCGGGTGGCCGCCGACCAGGTCCGCGACGGCCTGCCGGCAGCCGGCCACGATGGCCTCCGAGCGGTGGCTGGCCGGAAAGGCCCCGCCGACGTTGCCGAGGCCGTCCCGGTAGGCTCCGGCGATGGCGTCGATCACCGGCTGCGGGGTCTGCGTGCCGGCGGCGCCGTCGAGGTAGGCGTAGCCGTCGGCCAGCGCGGGATAGCTGGCGCGTACCTTTTGTACGGGAAAGTGCATGGTCTGTTCATGCTCACCGGCGCCCCGGCCCAATCAGCCGGCGGCCACGAGGCGCCCCTGCGCTGCGCGGGCTGCCGGACCCGTCCCGCCCCGGCGCCGGATTGACCGCTCCGTCCTCGCGGTGGTAGATCTTCAGCAGCGTCGCGGTGCACCCGGCAAGGAGACCGTCGTGGGCATGGAGGCGCCGGCACAAGGGATCACCTTGGCGACACCCCATGGGCGCCTGAGGGCGTTCGGCAACCAGTTGATCGAAGTACACCTCTGGCTCCGCGAGGAGCTCGCGGCGCTGCGCGAGAACGTCGACGCCTGCCTCGCGAGCGGCGAGCGGCTCCGCGACCTGCGCGTCCACTGTCTGACGTTCTGCTCCGCACTCGACCGGCACCACTCCGGCGAGGACGACGGCGCGTTCCGGGAGCTCGCCGGCCGGTTCCCCGAACTCGGCCCGGTGCTCGAGGAGCTCCGCCGCGACCACCGGCTGGTCGAGGACTCCCTCCGGCGCCTCGAGACGCTGGTCGGCGCCCTGGACCGGGAGACGGACCCGGTCGAGGTGCGGCGCGAGCTGGACAGCCTCGCCGCGCTGATGGAGACGCACTTCGTCTACGAGGAGAAGCGGATCGTCTCGGCGCTCAACGCGCTCGACGTTCCCGGCTGGCACGGTTCGCGGCCCGCGTTCCTGCGCACCGGCGAGACCTGACGCCGAGGCCGGGCGCGGGCCGCGAAGGTCCCGGCGCGGTCAGCTCGCGGGGACGTACTCGTAGGCGCCCGCTTCGATGCCGCCGTCGCCTCCCACGGCCGCTCCGTCCAGGTCCACGTCGGCGTACCGGGTGACGCCGAGACCGATGGCCGGGCTGCCGGCGCGCAGCCGCATCGGCCGGGCGGGGTCGAACAGGGGGTCCTGGTGGACGTTGTCCTGGCCGGGCCGCATCTGGAACTGCCCGCCCCAGAAGACGTTGTGGTGGTTGTCGGTGAAGCCGGGGTCGGCGTACCCGCTCTTTTTGGCGGCCGAGACGATGTTCTGCGACATCGACAGGTGGGCGTCGGTGCAGCCGGCGTAGCAGACGACGCCCTCCGCGTCGGGGTTGGCCAGGTGGACCGAGTTGTTGCGGAAGACGGTCCCCAGGACGGGGCCGTTGGGCTCGACGGGCCCGCCTTCGTCGCGCGGGCCGCGGGTGATCAGCCCGGCGCGCGTCTTCGGGCCGTACACCGCGTTGTACTCGAAGACGTTGCCGGTGGTGCCGTCCGGGTCGTTGGTGGTGCCGTCGGCGTTGGTGGAGGTGCCGAGTTCGGTGAACGTGTCGTTGTCCACCGCGATGTTGTGGTGGATCCGGTTGCGGGAGCCGAGGAAGATCTCGACGGCCGCGCCGTCCCACTCGTAGTCGTGGCTGAAGGCGATGGAGCCGCTGATCCGGTTCCAGCCGACGTTGGAGTCGTCGCCCTGGACGAGCACGGCGAACGCGCCCGAGTCGTCGTTGGGGTCGACGTCGGCCGGGGTGAGCGTGCTCATGTGGTTGTTGTCGACGAAGTCGTTGTTCGTCACCGCCGTGTAGCGGGCGGTCGTCGCGACGAACACGCCCGCCGCCGCGCCGGTGATGTGGTTCTTCTCCACCACGTTGTCGTCGCCGGTCACCTTGACGCCGGCCCAGGAGCAGCGGCCGGCGTCCTGGTTGACGCCGATCTGCAGGTTGACCAGCTCGATGTGGTTCCCGGCCAGGTGGACGCAGCTCTCGGTGTCGCCCTTGACCACCGGGCGGGCGCCGCTGCCGTAGGCGTCGACGACGATGGGGGCCGCGGCGGTGCCCGAGCGCGTCACCGAGAGCCGGCCGGTCCACGATCCGCCGCGCTTGAGCAGCAGCCTGGAGCCGGGAGCGAGCGCGGCGGCCGACGCCTTCGCCAGGGTCCTCCACGCCGTGGCGGGCGAGGTGCCCGCCGCCGAGTCGTCGCCGCCGACGCTGTCGAGGTAGTAGACGGTGGCCGCGGACGCCGAGGCCGGCCCGGTGGCCGCGCCGGTCCCGGCGATGGCGAGCGCCAGCGCGGCGGCCCCGGCCGTGCACGCCCTGATGTTTCTGCCTGACATGTGTGCTCAGCCTCTCGGTCGGATGCCGGCAGGCTCGTGCGCCCGCCCGGACGAAGATCGCTCAGTGGGTCGGTGACACCCTAGGCGCTCGATGATCGACCTCGCCCGGCATTCGTGATCTTCACGGTCTCCTGAACCCCGGGCGGTCCGCGTCCGCGCTCCGCGACGAGCCCGGGGCGTGCGGGCCGCCCGGCGGCGCGTGCCGGGTGCTCGCGCTGATGGCCGAAGGGCTCGGCAACGTCACGATCGCCGAGCGCCTGATGATCACCGAGGGCGCGGTGCACAAGCACATCGGCAACATCTTCGGCAAACTCCACCTGGCGCCGACGGACCGCGTGAGCCGCAGGGTCACCGCGGTCCTGTGGGGCGCGCGGTTCAGGACTGCTCGGCCCCCGGCTGCTCGCCGGACGGGGGCAGGTGCTCCCAGCCCTGGTCGACCGAGGCGCGACAGCGCTCGGGCCGGTCTCCCGCGCTGACGAACAGCGCCGTCAGCATGGGCCGGGCGTGGTCGAGCGTCCGGCGGGGCAGGGGGCCGTTGGCCACGAGCGAGACCAGCCCGTGGCCGATGGCCCAGCTCTGGATCGCCAGCTCCAGCGGGTCGACGTCGGCGCGGAAGCGCTCGGCGTCCCTGGCCCGCCGGACGGCCTGGACCAGATACTCCAGGGTCGCGTCCGCGGCCTTGAGGTCCTCGAGGTCGAAGGTCGCGTCGAACATGACCCGGTACAGGTCGGGGTGGTCCAGCGCGTTGCCGAGGTAGCCGGCGACCAGGGCCGTCAGGTCGCGCACCGGGTCCGCGGAGGCCGTCATCGTCGCGAACCTGGCCGCCAGGCGGGTGAACCCCTCCTGCCGCAGGGCCTTCCACACGCCGTCCATGCCGCCGAAGTGGGTGTAGACGGCCATCGTGGACACGCAGGTCCCGGCCACCAGCGAGCGCAGGGTGATGGGCTCGCGGGTGCGGAGCATGTGTGCCGCCCGCTCGATGAGCAGGGTGCGCACCGCGGGATCCTTCGTCCGTGCCATGGCCACCAGAATACATAGCATTGCATTGCTATAGTTTGAGTTCCACGAGCCCCCGGGCTCTCCTGACAAAGGAGTCAGCATGGCCATCACCCTGGTGAACCCCGAAGGACTGCCCAAGGTCGACCTGTACCGGCAGGTGTCGGTCGCCACCGGATCGAGGCTGGTGTTCATCGCCGGTCAGGTCGCCCGCGACGCCGACGGCGGCAGGGTCGGCGAAGGCGACCTCGCGGCCCAGGTCGAGCAGTGCTACCTCAACATCGGCACCGCCCTGGCCGAGGCCGGCGGCTCCTTCGACGACGTGGTGAAGCTGACCGTCTACCTCGTCGACTGGACCCCCGACAAGATGCCGCTGTTCGTGGAGGGGGTCGCCCGGGCCGCGGCGAAGCTGGGCGTCACCCCTGCAGCGCCGCTCACCGGGGTGGGCGTCGCCACGCTGGCCGAGCCCGACCTCCTGGTCGAGGTCGAGGCCACCGCGGTCCTCGACTGAGGGGACATCGCGGGGATCCGGCCCGGTGCGCCGACGGCGGCCCGTGAGCCGTCGCGCATCCCGCCCGGGGATGCCATGCTGCTCCTCGCACACCCGATGGATCATGCGAGGGGAGCACGGGATGGACGACCCGGCGGTCGCGCTCGTCGCCACGTCCGCGCCCGGTGCGCTGGTCACCGGGGCGGCGGAGGAGGAGGTGCTCGCCGCCGTCGTCGTCGCGCTGCGGCGGCTGTGCGCGGGGGAGGCCGCACGGCACCTGCGGGCGCCGCCCGTGCTCGACGCCACAGTGGCGGACCGCGCCGGTTACGGCGCCTCCTTCCCCCACCTGCTCGGCGCGGTGAGCCGGGGCGGGGCTCCCACGGACCTGGTGCTGACGCCCGCGGCCTGCTACCACGTCTACCCGCTGTTCGAGGGCCACGTCCTGGACGCGCCTGCCGAGATCAGCGTGCTGGCCGACTGCCACCGGCAGGAGGCCACGAGCGAGCCCGGCCGCCTGAGATCGTTCCGCATGTTCGAGACCGTCCGGCTGGGCGGGGCCGGGGACTGCCTCGCCTGGCGGGACGACCGGCTGGACCGGCTCGCCCACTGGCTGGAGAGTCTGGGCGTGCCCGCCGAGCGCCGACCGGCCAACGACCCGTTCTGGGGCCGGCCGGGCCGGCTGCTCGCCTCGGCGCAGCGGGCGGACGGGCTCAAATGGGAGCTGGCCGCCGACGTCGCCGACGGGGTCCGGCAGGCCGTGGTGTCGGTGAACTACCACAAGGAACACTTCGGAGCCGCGTTCGGCATCCGGGAGGCCGGCCGGGAACCCGCGCACACCGCCTGCCTGGGCGTCGGACTCGAACGGCTGCTGCTGGCCCTGCGCCACGCGCACGGCCCCACCCCTCGGCGCTGGCCCGCCCCGGTGCGCGACGCCCTGGGCTGACGAGCCGCGAGCGGGCGGCCTGCGCGGGGGCTCAGGCCTGCGTGGGGGCTCGGGCCTGCGCGGGGGGCTCGGGCCTGCGCGGGGGGCTCGGGCCTGAGCGGAGGGGCGTCAGGCCTGCGCGGCCGCCAGGCGGAGGCTGGCGGGGACGGCCTCGGTCAGGTCGGTGAGGCGGTGGGCCGGGAGTTCGAGGGCGGTGACCCCGTCCGCCCAGGGAGCCACCGACAGGACGAGGTCGCGGGCCTGGCGCTTGGTGAGCCCCGGGTGCGCGGCGATCAGCGCCTCCCGCCAGGTGTTGACGAGCTTGCCGTGCGCCCGGTCCAGGAGCCGGCGCAGCAGCACGGCACCAGGGCCGGCGGTGTCGCCGGCGGGCGGGCGGCGTACGGCGTCCACGGCGCCGCCCTCGACGGTGATCTCGTAGACCGGCGACAGCAGCGCGGCCAGTGCCGTCACGTCGCTCGGCCGCTCGGCGGGGAAGGCCCGGACGTGGCCCGCGCGGGCGGCCAGCAGCAGGCGGGGCAGTGCCGCCTCCAGGCCGGGCGGCACGGCGATCGCCACCCGTTCGGGTGAGGCGGCGTACGGCTTGGCGAGCCAGGTGGCCAGGCGCACCCGGGGCGTGCGCGGCAGGAACCCGGCCGGCCACTCGCCCACCAGCAGGTCGGGGGCGAAGCCGGTGGCCTCGGTGCGCAGCCGCGCGTCGTCGGCGCCGGCCTGGCTCTCCACCGACTGCGGGCCGTGGGTGTAGATGGCGGCGCTGAAGCGCTCCACCCTGGCCGCCACGGCGGGCTTGGACCTGGTGGTGGGGCGCAGGATGTAGAGGTCGGCCGCCGAACCGATGGCCTCCGCCCCGAGATAGCTGTTGAAGTCGGGATACATGGCTTCGTAGGCGAGGTTGAGGTCGTGCAGGGAGTTCTGCACCTTCAGGGCGAGCATCGGGGTGCGCTCGCTGGCCCCGTACGCGAGCAGCACCCGCCCCTGCTCGGGATCCCGCAGGCCTTCCACGCACCGGGCGACGAACAGCCCGACGCCCTCCGGGGTGTAGGGGGGGTCGGTGACGGCCACGTCGGCGTAGCCGTGCAGCGACGGCGGCAGGCCCAGCCGCAGGTCGGACCAGTGGGTGCGGACGGACAGGCCCAGCTCGGCCGCGCACCGGTCGATGTAGGCGAGGATGCGCTCGTCGATGTCGGCCACCGCGATCTCGGCGTCCGGGTAGATCGACGCGACGGCGAGCGAGGTCAGGTCGTGGTCGCCGACGCACAGCACGCGCGTCCCGGACGGCCAGAGCCGCGCGCCGAGCAGCAGCGCCCGCCGCACGACCGTCTCGGGAGTGGCGGAGACGTGGTCGAGCGCCTGCCGGCCGCGCGGGGCGCCCGCGATCAGCTTGGCCATCCGCTCCACCGTGTCGGCGTGGTGGGGCAGGACGTGGTCGACGGGACCGGCGGGGGCGACGGGCCGGTGAGCGGCGGCCAGCAGGCCGCGCGCCGCCTCGGGGCGCACCCGGAAGCGGTCGCCGGAGCGCTCCGCGCCCAGCTCGCGCAGGACGGCCTCCACCGAGCGCCTGGACGTGGCCGTCCGCCGCACGAGGTCGGCGAGCGTCCACCACGAGCCGTCGCCCAGCACGGACAGCACCTCGTAGGCGCGCCTGGGGTCCAGGCCGGCGGTCGCCGACAGGGTGTGTACGTTCTGCTGCTCCTGTTCCACAGCGAAAACCCTAACGGGCCGGGGGAGCGGCGGGGACGTCTACGCGATCATGCGGGGGACCCGGCGGCGCGCCACCAGCGCTCGACCGTCTCGCGGGTGGCGGCGAAGTGGTCGGCGGCGTACCGCACCCCCGCCTGCGTGCCGTCCCCCCGGGGACCGCCCCCCGCGGCGGCAGCGGGCAGGGCGCGGGCGGCCGCCTCCAGGAAGCCGGCGCAGTCCTCCTCCGTGAGCGCCGCCGACGGCATGAAGCGCTGGCCGTACTCCATCGGGTAGCCGCTCTCCCGCAGCAGCGCGAAGAAGCGCCGCCCCTGCCCGGGGTCGGCGAAGACGACGTCGAACATGGTGGGCCAGGCCCGCGACCAGGCCGCGACGGACGCCCGCGCGAACAGCTCGTCCAGCCCGGTCATCAGCCGCGCGCCCGCCGCCCGCATCGCCTCGACCGCGGTGCCGCCGGCGCTCGCGTCGAGAGTGGCCAGGGCCGCGGCGAACGGCGTGACCTCCCGCTGGTAGGTGTTGCTGAGATGGGTCAGGCGAGCCGCCTCCATGACGGCGGCCCTCCCGGCGACGGCCGACAGGGCGACGCCGTTGGCCAGGCCCTTGCTCAGCGTGATCAGGTCCGGGGTGACACCGGTGGCGGCGTGGTAGCCGCCCCAGGCGTAACGGAAGCCGGTCATGACCTCGTCGAGGACGAACAGGCCGCCGTGGGCCCGGGTGATGCGTTCGGCCTCGCGGACGAACTCCGGGGGGAAGGCGTTGACCTCGGGGGTCACGATCACCGCGGCGAGGTCGCCGCGCCGCCGCGCCAGCCGGTCGAGCAGCGTGAGGTCGTAGCCGAAGTCGGCGGTGTCGGGGTCGCGGTCCGCCAACCCCATGCCCGGCCGGTACTGGACCTGCCAGTCGTGCCACCCGTGGTAGCCGGCGGTGAGCACCGTCCGGGCGCCGGTGTGCACCCGGGCCAGGCGCACCGCCGCGGTCGTGGCGCACGACCCCGTCCGGAAGAACTCGACGGCCTGCGCCGCCGGGAAGATCTCGACGAGCCGGTCGGCCACCTCCCGCCGCAGCGGTGAGGTGGCCTCCGGCAGGATGCCGCCGCTCCGGTGCAGCTCGGCGACCTGCGCGTCCACCACCGGCCGGTATCCGGCGCCGAGCGGCGCGGCACCGCTGCAGGACGACAGGTCCACATGGCAGCGGCCCTGTGTGTCCCACACCCGCGCGCCGGACGCCCGGTCGAACACCGGGCCGGTGCCGGGCCGCGCCAGGGTGGCCTGCCGGGCGGTGGAGGTGGGCACGGTGCGGGGCATGGGCTCTCCCTCGGGTCTGAAGGGGTCGGACGGTGGCAGGTCGGGTCGGGTCGGGTCGGACGGTGGCGGGGCGAAGGTGGAGTGGATGGGCCGAGTGGACGGGGCCGAGTGGATGGGGCCGAGTGGATGGGGCCGAGTGGACGGGGCCGAGTGGACGGGGCCGAGTGGACGGGGCGGTCGGTCAGACGGTGGCCGTGGTGAGGTCCCGGGCGATCCGCCGGGCGATCCGGAAGGCGTTGGCGAGGATGGTGAGCGTCGGGTTCACGCCACCCGGATAGGGGAAGAACCCGCCGTCCACCACGTAGACGTTCTCCTGGTCGTGGACCCTGCCGTGCGCGTCGACCACGGAGGTCCGCGGATCGTCCCCGGCACGGCAGCCGCCGTGCAGATGGCGGCTGCCACGCTCGTATTCGGACGCTTCTCGGGTGATTTGCAGTGCCCCAGCGGAAATGAGCAGTTTGGTGGCCCGATCCGCGAGGTAATTCAGCCGTGCGGCATCCCATGGGTGCGTTTCATACTCCATTACCAGCTTTCTGGCGCCAAGTCCGTTTCGCTGTTTGGACAGGCGGACCCGGTTGCGCCACATCGGCTGGTCGGCGGCCAGGAAATGCACCCGCAGCGGCATTCTCCCGTCGCGCGGGTCCCGTTCGGCCGGGCTGGCCTCGTACAGGACGCCGCCGAGACCGCCGGGGCAGGCGTCGGCGAGGTAGTGGTCGGAGAAGGCGACGGTCGAGAACGGCCCGCCGGACCGGTGCGGCCCGCGGGCGGGCGCGGGCACCGTGCCGCTCACGTAACCGCTGACCTTGAAGCACAGGCCCCGCCCGACGACATCGTGGCGGTTGCCCAGCCCGGCCGGCGACCAGCGCGAGCGGGAACGCAGGAGCAGGGCGGAGGACTGCACGGCGTTCGCGGCCAGCACGACGCACCGGGCCCGGGTGGTGTGCCGCACCCTGGCCCGCAGGTCGAGCCATTCGACCGCGCCCGCCCGGTCGCAGGAGGCGGCGCGCACGCGCAGCGCCCGGGACCCGGTCGCGACCACGAGCGAGCCCTCCTCGCGGGCCGGGTCCAGCAGCGTGGCGACCACGTCGGCCTTGGCGCCGGTGGGGCAGGCGTGCTCGTTGCACGGGCCGCAGGCGTGGCAGGCGGGCCGGCCGCTGTAGGGGACGGAGTTGATGAGCAGCGGGGTCGGGAAGGGGCGCAGGCCCAGACGGCGGCCGGCGGCGGCGAGCAGGCGGCCGTGGGCGCTGTAGTCGTGCGGGGGCAGCGGCGGGCGGGCGCCCTCGGGTTCGAGCGGGTCGGCGCCCGCGGCGCGGGCCACGCCCATCAGGCGTTCGACCTCGTCGTAGTGTTCGCGCAGGTCCGCGTACGCGAGGGGCCAGCGGGGGTCGAGGGCGTCGTCGGCGACGTGCTTGCGGGCGTCGAAGTCGACGTGCCTGAGGCGGAAGCCGATGCCGGCGAACAGGCCCATCCCCCCGCCCAGGCCGCGCGCGGACCAGGGGCGCCCGGCCGGGACCAGCCGGTCCGCGCCGCCGCGCACCAGGGCCGGCTCCCAGGCGGGTTCGAGGTCCGCCAGCGTCGCGCCGGGGCCGATCCGGTCGCCCTCCTCCAGCAGCAGCACCCGCAGGCCGCTGCGGGCCAGCACGTGGGCCGTGACGGCCCCGCCGGGGCCGCTGCCGATGACGCACACATCGGCCGACCGATATGGGGCCGAGGTGTTCCGCACGGAGTCCACCCGCTCCCGGGGTGCATCATTCTTCGCGATGCGCACAGGCTAGCAACGAACCCGGCGATCACGTCAACATCGGAACATAACTAGTTGTCACTATTGCGTGACAGATAGCAGGTAATGGAAGAACGGGGCAGGATCTCAGGATTAAAGACCCGTTATGGACTATCCGGATCTTGTGTGCTCTCATATGTCCCTGCCGCGGCGACGCGCGCTCGCACCGGTGACCGTCTCACACACCGGGGGTAATGTGGGAGTTCAGTCAGACCACGAAATCAATGAGCCGCGTCAGGTGTACGCGGTGCACATCAAGCTGCTGAAACGGGGAGACTCACCCCGCGTCCTGGGGGTCGACGCCGACCACGTCCGCCGGCTGGCCGAGATCGAGACCGGCCTGCCGCCCATCCTGGTCCACCGCGGGACCATGCGGGTGATCGACGGGATGCACCGCCTGGGCGCGGCGATACTCAACGGCCGCCAGACGATCGACGTGTGCTTCTTCGAGGGCAGCGAGGAGGCCGCCTTCCTGGTCGCCGTACGGGCCAACACCGCGCACGGCATGCCGCTGTCGCTGCAGGACCGGCGCGTTGCGGCGTTACGCATCCTCGACTCCCGTCCCGGCATGTCCGACCGGGCGATCGCCGAGGTCACGGGCCTGTCGGCGAAGACGGTGAGCAGCCTGCGCCGGTGCTCGACCGCTGATTCTCCACAGTTGAACGCCCGCATCGGCAAGGACGGCCGGCGCCGTCCGGTCAACGCCGAGGAGGGCCGGCTGCGCGCCGCCCGCGTCATCGCCGCCAACCCCGACGCCTCGCTGCGGAAGATCGCCCAGGACGCCGCCGTCTCCGTCGGCACCGCCCACGCCGTCCGCCAGCGGATCCGGCGCGGCGAGGACCCCATGGCTCCCCGTACGGCGGGCCGGATCGGCGGCGCCGCTCCGGCCACCGCCGTCGAGGCGGCCGGCGCGACCACCGGCGGGGCCACCGGGGCGGCCACCGCCGAGGCGCGGCGCCGGCGCGCCGGGCAGGGGGCGGAGGCGCTGCTGCGGCTGCGGTCCCTGCAGCGCGACCCGTCGCTGCGGCTGTCGGAGTCCGGCAGGCACCTGCTGCGCTGGATCCACGGGCACGTGATCGCCCAGGACATGCGGGCGGACCTGCTGGACGCGGTTCCCACGCATCTCGCGCCGATCGTGGCCGACATGGCCTTGCAGTGCGCCGAGATCTGGACCGACTTCGCCCACGACGTCCAGGAGCGGATGCGGGAGCAGTCGGAGCGCACCCAGGCCGGGGGGCGGACGTGGAGCGGGTGACGCACCGCCGGGTCCGGTTCGCCGGGCAGAGCACCGGGTCCGGCCCCGCCACCTGCGGGCAGGTGTCCATGTGGCTCGACATCACCGACAAGGACCCGCGCGAGGCGTTCTTCAACCCGTCCGGCGAGGTGGAGGCGCCGGCCGGGCTGACCGTGGACGACCTGCTGGCCGAGCTCGGCGCCCTGGTGTGCCGGCACGAGTCGCTGCGCACGTACCTGACCGAGGACGCCGAGGGCGGGCTGACGCAGACGGTGACCGGCTCCGGCGAGTTCCCCGTGTGCCTGGTCGACCTCGGGGACGCCCCGGAGTCACTGTGGGAGGCGCTCGCCGAGCGGCGGCAGGTCGTGGAACGGCTGCCGTTCGACCTGAAGGCCGAGCTCCCGATCCGCCCGACGATCTTCCACGCGTCAGGGGAGCCGCTGGCCGTGCTGCTGAGCGTGGTGCACACGGCGGCCGACGGCACCGGCGTGCGCAACCTCGTCGCGGACCTGGCCGCGATGGCGCGGGCCCGCGCCAAGGGGCTGGACCGGCCGCCGCCGCCCCCCGGCCGCCAGCCTCTGGAACAGGCCCGCTACGAGGCGTCCGCCGAAGGACGCCGCCGGCTCGCGCGGGCCTCGGCCTACTGGGACGCCGGCCTGGCGGTGGTGCCGCCCACGATGTTCCCCCGGGCGCCGCGGCCCGGCCCGCCCGCCTACCACGCGGCCGTCCTGCACTCCCGCGCCGCCGATCTCGGCCTGAACCTCCAGGCGCTGCGGTACGACGTCAGCGGCACGGCCGTGCTGCTCGCGGCCACCGCCCTGGTGCTCGGCGCGTACACCGGGACGCCGGGCTGCGCGGTCCGGCTCATCTGCGCCAACCGCACCAGCGAGCCGGAGCGGCGCGCGGTCGCCTGCATGATCCAGGGCGTGCTCGTCTCGCTCGACCTCGGCGGGACCGGCTTCGGCGACGTCGTCGCGCGGGCCTGGTCGGCCTCCGTCCGCGCCTACCGGCACGGCCTGTACGACGGGCGCGAGGTGCGCCGGCTCACCCGGTCGGCCGAGCGGCGGCGCGGCGTGCGGCTGGACCTGTCGTGCGTCTTCAACGACATGCGCGAGGAGACGCGGCCGGATCACCGGCTGGCCGCCCACCGCGCCGCCCGGCCGCGGGCCGCCGAGGAGGCGGAGGTACGGGCGGCGATGCGCGACAGCGTCTACCGGCCGGAGCCGGCGGTGGAGCAGGAGACGTTCGCGCTGTACGCCGAGGACACCCCCGAGACGCTGCGGCTGACCCTGCACGCCGACTCCCGCCACCTGGACCCCGACGCCGTGCGCGGCATCCTGTACGGCATCGAACGGCTGCTCGTCGAGTCCGCGTTCGGCGAGGTCCGGCCGGAACAGGTGGGCGAGCTGACAGGTCTCGCCGCCGGCCCCGCCGCCGATCTGGCAGCCGGTCGCCCCGCCGGTCCCGCTGTCGATCTCGCAGCCGGTCGAGGGGCGGGTGGGCCGGGATGAGGGGGACCGCGCTGCAGAGCCCGTTGCCCGACGACACCCTGCGCGCGCTCAGGCTCGTCCCGGACGTAGCCCGCGGCTTCGACGTGCCGTGGGACTCGGCCGAACGCGACTACGGCCTGGGCCCTGACGTGCTGCGGGCGATGCTCGCCGAAGGGCTCGGCAGGCCGTCCGGGTTCGACCACTTCGACCTGCTGAACGTCGCGCTGGACCTGGGCGCGCGGTCGCTGTGGACGTTCGGGCCGGCTTCCTGGGCGAAGGGGCTGCGGGCCCCCGCCGGGACCGTCGTACGCGCCGAGATCGAGTTCGTGCCCGAGTGCGCCCACGAGCCCGGCGAGGACGGGGAGTGCGACTTCTGGGTGCGGCTGCCCACCGGATGGGCCGCCTGCCCCGGCGGCTCGGCGGTGGCCCGCTTCGAACTGCCCGCCTCGTGGCCGCCGCCGCAGCCGGCCGCAGCCGAGTTGCTGGAGGAGTTCGGCCGGGTCAGGTTCGTCCGCCTGCCCATGACGGTCGGGCTGGACCCGGACTTCACCGGCCGCACCGGCATCGCCGACTGCACGGGCGGCTCGCTCCGCCTGGTGCGGGAGGGACGTCGCCGCGGCCTGCCGGTCCGGCTGGCGCAGGGCGTCATCCTGTCGCCGCCGTTCTCCGTCCTGCACTACTGGGCCGAGATCGAGACCGACGGCGTGTGGGTGCCCTACGACCCGCTGATCGTGGGAGCGATGCTCCGCTGGGGCCTGCTCGATCCGGCCGGGTGGGACGTACGGCGCTCGACCGGCGCGATCCTCGCCCGGATCTCGGGCGAGATGGGGCCGGTGGGGCTGGACGCCGGCCGCCCGGCGGGCGTCTCCTTCGCCACCGCCGTGACGACACGACCGGACCGAGAGGATGAGCGCAGTTGAGCACAGTGCCCGCCAGAGCCGTACACGGTGACGAGCGAACCCGCGTGGAGCGCAGGGTACGGCTCCTGCTGGCCGGCAGGTCGGTGCTGCCCGGGGTGATCGAGTCGGCCGATGCCGGGGCCGACCTGTGGGAGCTCGGGATGGAGTCCCTGGCCATGGTGGGCGTCATGGTGGCCGTGGAGGACGAGTTCGGCGTCGAGTTCCCGGACGAGCTGCTCACCCGGGAGACGTTCCGGTCGCTGGCGGCCATCACGGACGCGGTCCTGTCCCTCACGGCGCGGGAGGGGCGTTCGTGACCGAGGCCGGGGGCGGCCGCGTGCGGCGGGCGGCCGAGACCTGCAGGGAGCTCGCCCGGGGCGTGCTGGCCGAGCACGCGGCCGAGGTGGACACCGACGCCCGCTTCCCCAAGGAGGCGCTGCGCGCCCTGCGCGGCCACGGCCTGCTGGCCGCGGTGGCCCCGGCGGAGCGCGGCGGGCTCGGCGCGGACGTGCCGGCGCTCGCCGGCATGGCCGCCGACCTGGCGCGTGGCTGCGGCGCGACCGCCATGGTGTGGGCGATGCACCAGGTGCAGCTCGCCTGCCTGCTCGTCTGCGACGCGGGCCCGGAGCTGCGGGAGGCCGTCTCGCGGATCGTCCGCGACCAGCTCCTGGTCGCCTCCGCCACCAGTGAGGCCGGCGTCGGCGGCTCCCTGCGCACCAGCGTGTGCGCGGTCGAACGCGACGGCTCCCCGGGCGCGGCCGGAGGAGAAGGCTTCCACGGTGGGGCCGGAGGAGAGGGCTTCCGAGACGTGGCCGGGGGCGGAGGCGTCCAGGGCGAGGCCGGGGGTGGGGGCGTGCGAGGCGCGGCCGACGCGGTGGCCGGGCGCGGCTGCCGGCTCGACAAGAGCGCCACCACCGTCTCCTACGGCGTCGAGGCCGACGCCCTGCTGGTCAGTGCCCGCCGGGGACCCGGTTCGCCGCCGGGTGACCAGGTCGCCGTGCTCCTCGACACGGCGCGGACCCGGCTGGAGCCCCTGGGCGGCTGGAACCCGCTCGGCATGCGCGGCACGTGCAGCCCCGCCCTGCGGATCCGGGCAGAGTTCGAGGACTGGCGGATCCTGCCGCTGCCGTTCGGCGACCTGGCCGACCGCGTGATGACCCCGCTGTCCCACGTGCTGTGGTCGGCCGTGTGGCACGGCCTGGCCGCCGAGGCCGCGGACCGGGCCGCCCGGTACGCCAGGAAGCGCGCGAGCGGGCAGGCCGGGCAGGCGCCGAGCGGGCACCTGGCCGAGATGCGCTGGCGGCTGACCGCCATGGAGGCGCAGCTCGCCGGGGCGGCGGAGGAGGCGCAGGCCGTGCTGAGCGGCGCCGCCCGGCCGACCGTCGCGTTCGCGCTGCGGATCAACTCGCTCAAGCTCGCCGTCTCCGAGCTCGCCGTGGACGTCGCCCTGGCCGCCCTGCGGGTGTGCGGGATGGCGGGCTACAGCGAGGACGGCCCGTACTCGGTCGCCCGCCTGGTGCGTG
This sequence comes from Nonomuraea indica, assembly GCF_002850745.1. Lineage (GTDB taxonomy): Bacteria > Actinomycetota > Actinomycetes > Streptosporangiales > Streptosporangiaceae > Nonomuraea > Nonomuraea indica. The sequence continues at coordinate 115,740 of NZ_KZ559470.1, read as the reverse complement.
ACCTGCTGTCGGCGCCCCTGATGATCGGCAACGAGCGGCTGGTGGCCGTCGGGTCCCGGCTCGCGCTGATGGCCCGGGACCGGTGACGGGGCCGGTGGTGGACACGGTGGACACGGTGGACACGGTGGACACGGTGGACACGGTGGACACGGTGGTGGACACGGCGGTGGACCGGGGCCCGGTCTGGGCGCACGTGCTGCCGCCGGGTGAGGTCTTCTCGCCCGCCAGCGGCGGCTCGCTCGGCACGGTCGCCGCCGAGCTGACCCGTGAGCACGCCCGGCGCGGCGGCGCCACGGTGATCGTGGCCGAGCGCGGCCGGGAGCACGCGCCGTCGGGGGTCCGGCTGGTGACGTACGACAGCCCCGGCGAGACGCTGGGGGAGCGGGAGCGGCGCGAGGACGACGCGGCCGCCGCCCGCGGCGAGCGCCGCGCCCACTACGCCGGGTTCGTCCGGCCGGCCCTGGAGGCGCTGCCGGGCGGGTTCGCCGGTCCGGTCGTGCTCCACAACGCGGTCGCGGCCGTGCCGGAGCTGCGGCGGCTGCGACCGCGGGCCCGGATCTGCCTCTACCTGCACGCCGACATGTTCCGGTCGTTCCCGCCGGCGGAGCGGGCGCGCGTGGTGGCCGACGCGGACCTGGTGGTGTGCGTCAGCCGGTTCGTGGCCGGGCGGTTCCTGGACGGCACCGGCCTGCCGCTCACGACGGTCGCGGTGGTGCACAACGGCCACGACCCGGACCGGTTCCACCCCGCCTCCCGGCCGGCCGGCCGCGTGCCCGTGGTGCTCTTCACCGGCCGGCTCGCCCCCGAGAAGGGGCCGATGGCGCTGGTCAACGCGTGCGTGGAGCTGGCGCGGACCGGCGCGGCGTTCCGGCTGCGGTTGGTGGGCAACGCCGAGCTGTCCGCCTCGTCGGCGCCGGACCGGTTCGAGCGGCAGGTCAAGCACCGGGCGTCGCTGCTGGGCGACCGGGTGGAGTTCGCGCCGTTCGTGGACCGTGACGCCATCGGCGAGGTGTACCGGCAGGCCGACGTGCTGTGCGTGCCGTCGCTGTGCGAGGACGCCAGCCCGCTCGTGCTGACCGAGGGGCTGGCCAGCGGCCTGGCGTGCCTGGCCAGCTCGCGCGGCGGGGTGCCCGAGGTGGGCCGGGACGCGGTGCGGTACTTCGACTACCGGCGGCCCGGAGATCTCGCCCGTCAGCTCGGCCGCCTCGTCGGCGAGCCGCCGTTACGGGCCGAGCTGGGACGGCGGGCGGTGCGCCGCGGGCGCGAGCTGACCTGGGAGAGCCGCTACCGGCTGCTGTGGTCACGGCTCGCGGAGCCGCCCCGATGACCTCGGCGAGTGCGGCACCCCGGGGGGCCCCGTCGGGCGCGACAGGAGGGCGGGCGCCGGTGCTGGTGGTGTCCGCGCACCTGGACGACGCCGTGCTGTCGTGGGGCGGGACGATCGCCGGGCTGACCCGGCGGGGCGTCCGCGTCGTGGTGCTGACCGTGTTCGCCGGGCAGGGGGGCGACCCGCTGCCGCCGTACGCCGAGCAGTACCACTCCTGGTGGCGGGCCTCGGGCACGGCGGCGGGCACGGCGGCGGCCGGGATGCGGTTGCGCCGGGAGGAGGACGCGCGGGCGTGCGCCGTGCTGGCCGCCGAGCCGGCGCACCTGGACCTCATCGAGGCGCTCTACCGGCGCAGGAGCGACGGGTCGCCCCGCTGCGCCGCCGGGGACGACCTGTTCTCGGCGCCCGCGCCGGACGATCTCGCGCTGGTGCGGGCCGTGGCCGGCGTGCTGGCCGGCTGGGTCGCCGAGCTGGCGCCCGGGGAGGTGCACGCGCCGGCCGCCGTCGGCGGGCACCTCGACCACGTGCTGACGGCCCGCGCCTGCGCGGCGGCGCTGCGCGGCGGACCGCCGGTCCGCTGGTACGAGGACCTGCCGTACGCCCTGGAACCCCCCGAGCCGGGCACGCCGGCGGCCGGCCTCGGCCCGGCGGCGGCCTCCCCCCTGACCGGCGGCGACTGGCGGCGCAAGGTGGAGGCCGCCGCCGCGTACCGGTCGCAGCACCCCATGCTCTGGGACGACGACTGGCCCGACCGGCTGCTCGCGCACGCCCGCGAGGTCGGCGGCGGAACGCCCGCCGAACGCCACTGGGCGGCCCTCCCGAGCCCGAACGGAGATCATTGACATGTCCGCGAAGCCCGTTGATAGCATCCTGCCCGTCTCAGCCGGTGCTGATGGGAGGCCCGCAGCCGGAGGTCACATGGCCGTCGCCCCGAACGACCCGAACGACCCGAACGACGCGAACACCCCGCACACGCCCGGCCCGCACCCGCCCGGCCCGCACCCGCGCGCCACGTCCGTCGCCGCCGTCGACGTCTCGGCCGACCCCGCCGCCTGGCTGCCCGCCGCCTGCGAGGCTCTGGCCGCCGACGGCGCGGTGCTGCTCACCGGCACCGGGCTGGCCGAGCCCGCCCGCGACGTCGGCGCGCGCATGCTGGCCGAGGTGCCCCTGCTGATGGAGCACCACGACGCGCTGATGGCCTACGACGACGGCCACATGCGGCACCGCCCTCCTGGCGGGCTCGACGGGCACGTCACATCGTTCCTCGGGCACCCGGCCGTCCTCGCCCTGTGCGGCGCGTCGCTGCAGGCGCCGCGCGTGATCAGCTACCACGGGCACACCGTGCTGCCCGGCTCCTCGCCGCAGCCGGTGCACGCCGACTGGGAGCCGCTGTGGCCGCACCCGGGCCTCACGCATCCGCCGTTCATGCTGGCGGTCAACATCGCGCTGGTGGACACCGGCGACGACAACGGCAGCATCGAGGTATGGCCCGGCACCCACGTTCTGGCCTCCCCCGAGGTCTACCGGCACGGCTCGCTGTGCGTCCGGGAGGAGCTCCTCGCCGGACGGCGGGCCGTGCGCCCGCCCGAGCGTGTCGCGATGCGGCCCGGTGACGTGCTGGTCCGCGACGTGCGCCTGTGGCACCGGGGCACCCGCAACACCAGTGGCACGGCCCGCCCGATGCTGTGGCTGCTGCTGGCCGCGCCGTGGCTGCGCGCCGAGCCGTCCGTGCTGCTGGAGGCCGGGGTGCGCGGCGAGGTGGAGGCGCTGCCCGTCGAGGTGGCCGCCGAGTACGCCCGCCACCCGGTGGGCGCCCTGTCCGGCGGCGACGCGGAGTGACCGCCGCCGGCCGTTCCCGTACCCGTCCGTCCGCCCAGGGAGGTCGCTTGCCGTCCGAGGTCCGCCTGATCACCGATCAGGACATCGAAGAGGTGCTCGTGCTGTGGGGGCTGAACGCCGGCGAGCACGTCCCGCTGCTCTCCTACGACCGGTGGGGGCCGGGCGTGGCGGTGCCGGCCCGGCCCGAGGTGACGGAGGTGGAGGCGTTCACCCGCGACCCGCTCGACGGCACCCGCGACCTGCTGCGCGCCGCGCTCACCGACGAGCTGTCGTTCTGCCTGGTGGCCGACACGGGGCACGGCCTGGACGGGTTCCTGACGGGGGAGATCCACACCCAGAGCGTCAACGACTTCCGGATCGGCTCCATCCGTGAGCTGTACGTCCGGCCGGAGGCCCGGCGCCACGGCCTCGGCTCCGCGCTGGTCGAGGCGGCCATCGCGGAGTTCCGCCGCAGGCGGGCGCGGATGTTCCGCGCCGAGGTGAACCCCGACTGGAAGGACGGCATGGCGTTCTGGCAGTCGCGCGGCGCGTGGCTGCAGGACGCGGTGGTGTTCAACCACTACGAGTGAGCCGGTCAGCCATCCATTCGCGACACGCCTGGGGAGCATCATGAGCCTGCAGAACGACGGCGTCACCGTGGTCGCCGAGGACTCCACGCCGATCGCCGGCGACCCGGCCGCGCTGCGGCGGCGGCTCCGCGAGCAGGGCATGCTCCTGTTCCGCGGGCTGCTGCCCGAGGCCCGGACGGCCGAGCTGCGCGCCCGGTTCGCGGCGGTGCTGCGCCGCCACGACTGGCTCGCCGACGCCGACGCCCACGCCGACGCCGACGTCCACGCCGACGTCCACGCCGACGCGGATGCCGCCGCCGACGGCGGTCTGCGTCCGGCGGCCAACCGCCGTGACGGCAGCCCGCGCTGGTGGCGCATGTACGAGGACCTGCAGCGGGTGGAGCTGATGCACGAGCTGGCGCACGCGCCGGAGCTGGTCCGGGTGATGACGGCCGTCCTCGGCAAGCCGCTGCTGAACCACACCCGCCGCCAGGTCAGCCTCATGCATCCCGGCTTCTGGATCCCGCCGCACCAGGAGCACACCTACGTCCAGGGCACGCCGGACGTGCTCACCGCCTGGGTGCCGTTCACCTCCTTCCCCGAGGGCGGCGGCACCCTGCGCGTGCTGCGCGAGCGGGCCGTGCCCGGGGTGCGCCCGCTGACCGTGCTGGACTCGGGCGGCGTCGAGGCCGTGGTCGAGCCGGGGGAGGGCGACTGGTGGCGGGCCCCCGACCTGGGGCCGGGCGACGTGGTCGTGATGCACGCGCTGGCCACTCGGGCGGTGGACGAGAACGTCTCGCCCTTCCTGCGCGGCGCGGTCGAGTACCGCTACCAGTCGTCGCGCGAGCCGGTCTGCCTGGCCTCGCTGCGCCCGCACCACTACCCGCGGGTACCCGGCTGGGAGGACCTGGCCGCCGGGTGGCGGGACCGGCGCTGGCTGCGGGTGCCGCTGCGGGTGCGGCAGGTGGACTTCCTGCTGCCCGAGCGGCAGGAGAGCTGGCACGAGCTCCTGCCGCGCCCGGTGTCGCGGCTCGTCGACGTGGAGCCCGGCCGAACGTGACACCGTCCGGCCGCACCGGGGCGCCAGGCCCGGCCGGCGCCGCCGGGGTGGCGATCCGGCTGTGCTTCGAGGCGTCGCCCCGGCTGCTGGTCCTCGTCCTGCTCCTGTCCACGGCCGTGTCCACGCTGCCCGCGGCGCTCCTGCTGATCGTGCGCGAGATCGTCGAGGCCTTCACCCGCGCGCAGGACGGCCGCGTGACCGCCTGGATCCTCGTGCTGGGCGGGCTGACAGCGCTGCGCGTCGCGGTGGGCGCGATGCTGTCCGTGCGCCGCGAGGAGCTGACCGAGCTGGTCGGCATCACCGCCGAGCAGCGGCTGCTGCGGGTCACCGGGTTCGCGCCGCTCGACCGCTTCGACGACCCTGCCTGGTACGACGCGGTCGCGCGGGCGCACGACGGCGTGACCTGGCGGCCGGCCGCCATCGCCGGCATCCTCATCGAGTTCGGCGGCCAGATCGTCTCGCTGGTCAGCATGGTCGGCGTGCTGGCCATCCTGGACGTGCGGCTCATCGGCCTGGCCCTGCTCGCGGGCGTGCCGCTGCTGGTGCAGCGGCGGATGGAGGCCAGGGCCGTCTACCTGGCGCGGCGGGGCGTCACCGAGCTGGAGCGCCGCCGCGACTACCTGACCGAGCTGCTCGTCCGCCACGACCTGGCCAAGGACGTACGCAGCTACGGGCTGGCCGCGCCGTTCGCGGGGATGCACGACGCGGTCAGCCGGCGGGCGCTGGGCGCCGTCATCGCGGCGAGCCGCCACAGCGTGGCCCGCGGGCTGGTCGCCGGGGTGCTGAGCGCCGTGTGCCTGGTGGTGGCGTACTTCCTCGCCGCCGGCCAGGCGTCGTCCGGCGCGCTGACGGCGGCCGAGCTGTTCCTCGTCTTCACCGCGTTCAGCACGCTCATGAACAGCACGGTGGACCTGTTCACCATCGTGGTCGACATCGAGGAGCACGCCGCGTACCTCACCGACTTCGTCGCGCTCGCCTACGGCGAACCGCCACCCGCCGAGCGCGGGCCCGCGCTCGCGCCAGCGGGCGGGCGCGCGCAGGGGCACGCGGGCAGGCCGCCGCGGGTGGAGTTCCAGGGCGTCGGCTACGCCTACGCCGGTGGGCCGGCGGTGCTGCGGGAGGCGTCGTTCACGCTGCTGCCGGGGGAGTTCGCCGTGCTGGTGGGGCGCAACGGGGCGGGCAAGTCGACGCTGGTCAAGCTGCTGCTGGGGCTGCTGACCCCGGCCGTCGGGCGGATCCTCGTGGACGGCGCCGACGTGGCGGGGCTCGGCCCGGACCGGCTGCGCGACCTGATCGGCGTCCTCTACCAGGAGTACGGGCGCTACGAGTTCACCGTGGCCGAGTCGGTCCGGCTCGGCCGGGCGGACCGGCCGCTGGACCGTGACCGGCTCGGCTTCGCGCTGGAGGCCGGCGGGCTGAGCCGGGTGGTCGAGCAGTTGCCGCGCGGCGTGGACAACCCGGTGGGCCGGATGTTCCCGGGAGCCCGCGAACTGTCCGGCGGCCAGTGGCAGCGGCTGGCCCTGGCCCGGGTGCTGTACCGCGACGCGCCCGTGTGGGTGCTGGACGAGCCGACCGCGGCGCTGGACGTGCAGGCGGAGGCGGCGCTGATCCAGCGGCTGCGGGCGGAGCGCGGCCGCCGGACGGTCCTGCTGATCACGCATCGGCTGGAGACCGCGCAGGCGGCCGACCGCGTGCTCGTGCTGGACGACGGGGTGCTGGTCGAGCACGGCTCCCACGAGGAGCTGGTCGCGCGCGGCGGCAGTTACGCCCGCCTGTGCGCCGAGTACGCCGCCCGCCAGAGCACCTGAGGGGCCCGGTGAGGGGGCGGTCCGTCAGCCGGCGGCCTTGCGCTGGGCCGTGGCCGACAGGAACTCCAGCACGCACCGGTTGGCCACCAGCGCGGTGACGTCGGCGTGGTCGTAGGGCGGCGCCACCTCCACGACGTCCAGGCCGACCACGTCGGTGTTGCGGGCCAGGTCGCGGATGCCGGCCAGCAGCTCCCTGCTGGTCAGCCCGCCGGGTTCGGGGGTGCCGGTGCCCGGCGCGTACGAGGGGTCGAGCACGTCGATGTCGATCGAGATGTAGACCTTGCCGGTCACGGAGGCGATGACCTGCTGGACGATGTCGGTCAGGCCGGCCTCGTCCACGTCCATCATGGTCCAGTGCTCGACCCCGTGCTCGCCTGCCCAGGCGAAGGTCTCCCGGGACGGGCCGTAGCCGCGCAGCCCGATCTGGAACACCTGGTTGGTGAGCCCCTCCTCGATGACCCGGCGGACCGCCGTGGCGTGGGTGAGCAGGTGTTCCGGGCCGCCGTCCCAGGTGTCGGCGTGGGCGTCCCAGTGCACGAAGCTGACCGGCCCGTGCTTGTCGGCCACGGCGCGCAGCACGGGGAGCAGCACGGAGTGGTCGCCGCCGAGCACGACGACCCGGTCGGTGACGGACATGAGCTCGCGGGCCCACTTCTCCGCCGCGTCGAGGTTGCGTTCGTGCTGGCCGGGCGTGACGGGCACGTCGCCGACGTCGACGATGCGGAGGTGCTCGAAGACCTCGGTCTCCAGCCCGACGTGGTAGAGGTTGCCGGCGATGAGGGCGGACGCCTCCCGGATGGCGGCGGGGCCGAACCGCGCGCCGGGCCGACCTCCCGTACCGGAGTCGATCGGGACGCCCAGCACGACCACGTCACTCGGACGTCCCTGGAACCGCCCGTCACTTGACGGTGGAATGTCATGAAACGTCCGCGCGGGCACTCATATCCCCTATCGCACACTTGTCTCTTTGGTTATCGGTCGGCAGCATAGATCAAAGATCAGCCGCACAACACCGTCCGGCGGAAAGTGGCCATATGGAGGGAAATACCATCTCCAATTCTGCTGCTGAGGAAATATCCGGCCGTTGGGCCGCCGCACGGGCACAGCCGATCGGCAAGGCGTACCGCGACGGCACGGACCGCGCCGTGAGTCCCGCCGCGACGCTCGCCCGGGTGTCGCCCGCCATGACCGCCGCCGGGATCACCCGCGTCGCCAACGTCACCGGCATGGACCGGATCGGCATCCCCGTCTGGTGCGCCGTCCGCCCCGCCTCCCGCAGCCTGACCGTCTCGCAGGGCAAGGGCGTCACCGGCGACGCCGCCAGGGCGTCGGCCGTCATGGAGTCGCTCGAACTGTGGCACGCAGAGACCCACCACCTGCCCCTGCGCTACGACACCCACCGCGCGCTCGCGGCCTCCGGCGAGGCCGTCCTCGACCCGATGACGCTGGTCCGCTGCCCGTGCAGCGAGTACGCGGCCGACCGCCCCATGCGCTGGGTGCGCGGCTGGGACCTCGTCGGCGGCCGGCCGGCGTGGGTGCCCTACGAGGCCGTGCACTGCGACTGGCGGGTGCCCGTCGCGCCCGGCGACCACGCCGTCCAGAACGGCTCCAACGGCCTGGCGTCCGGCAACAGCCTCCTGGAGGCGACGGTGCACGCCCTGTGCGAGCTCGTCGAGCGGGACGCCATCGTCGCCGCGCAGGACGCCGGCGACCTGCTCGCCGCGCGGCGGATGGTGCGGCCCGAGACGGTCGCCGACGACGCCTGCCGCGACCTGCTCGGGCGCTTCCGCCGCGCCGGCGTCGACGTGCTGGTGTGGGACCTCACCTCGGAGGTCGGGGTGCCCGTCTTCAACTGCCTGGCGGTGGAGACCGACACGCCCTGGTACCACCCGCTGCCGCAGACGCAGGGTTCGGGCTGCCACCCCCGCCGCGCCATCGCGCTGTCGCGTGCCCTCACCGAGGCCGCGCAGGCCAGGGCCACCGTGATCGTGGGCTCCCGTGACGACATCGGCCGCGACCGGCAGAGCTGGTATTTCGACCCGGAGCAGCGCCGCGCCGTCGGCGACGCCGTACGGGACCGGCCGGAACGCGACTACGGGCAGACACCCGACCTCGACCACGGCACGGTCAACGAGGACCTGGACTGGCTGCTCACCCGGCTCACGACGGCCGGGATCGGCTCGGCCGTGGTCGTCGACCTGACGATCCCGGACCTCGGCGTGCCCGTCGTCAAGGCGGTCGTGCCGGGACTGCGGTGGCGGCCATGGGAGGAGTGAACCCGGGCGGCCGGCGGCCGCCGGTGGTGTTCCTCGGGCCGACGCTGCCGGTCGCCGAGGCCGCGCGCATCCTCGCCGCCGACTACCGCCCGCCCGCCGAGCTCGGCTCGGTCTACCGCGCCGCCCGCGAGCGGCCCGCGGCCATCGGCATCGTGGACGGCTACTTCGAGCGGGTCCCGGCCGTGTGGCACAAGGAGATCCTGTACGCCCTGTCGCTCGGCGTCAGGGTGTACGGGGCGGCGAGCATGGGGGCGCTGCGGGCGGCCGAGCTGGCCGAGTTCGGCATGATCCCGGTGGGCGAGGTGGCCGAGCAGTACCGGCTCGGCGTGCTGACCGACGACGACGAGGTGGCGGTGCTGCACGCCCCCACACAGGGCGGCTACCGGCCGCTGTCGGAGCCCATGGTCAACATCAGAGCCACGCTGGCGGCCGCCGTCCGCGAGGCGGTGATCGGCGAGGAGGTCGCCGCCGCGCTGGCGGCGCGGGCCAAGGACATGTTCTACCCCGACCGGGAGTGGGGGGCGCTGCTCGACCGTGCCGGAGCGGACGACCCTGCGGCGGCAGCGCAGCTCGCCCGGCTGCGCGCGTGGCTGCCTGCGGGCGCGGTCGACCAGAAGCGCCTGGACGCCGAGCGGCTGCTGGCCGAGATGGGGCGCTGGATCGAGTCGGGCGGCGGGCCGCCGCAGGTGGCGCCGTTCCCGTTCGAGCAGACGGAGAACTGGCGGGAGCTGGTCGTGGGCGACGCCGGAACGGCGGCCCGCGCCGGTGACACCCCGCCCGGCACGGACGCCGGGGGAGTGGTCGAGAGGCGGTCCGCGCGAGGCGGCCGCGGGCGAGAGGAGTCCGGGGCAGTGAACGGTGACGGCAGGCCGGCAGCGGCTGACTGGCGCGGACTGCGCGCCGGCGAGGTGCCCCGACGGCACGCCGACCAGATCGGCGGCGTCCGCGAGCTGGAGCGGCTCCGCCGGCCGCTGCTCGTCGAGGGGGCGCTGGACCGCTGGCCCGCACTCGACCGCTGGAACCCCGCCTACCTGCGTGAGAAGGTCGGCCGGACGCGGGTGCCCGTCGAGTTCTACCCGTCCGGCTCCTACTACGGGAGCTGGGTGCAGGCGCCGCTGCGCATGGACCGCTACCTCGACATCCTCACCTCGCCGGGAGAGGCCGAACGCTGCTATCTCGCCCAGGTGCCGCTGCTGGACCTGCTGCCGGAACTGGCCGACGACCTGTCCGTGCCCGGCTGCCTGGCCGGTGCGCCGGAGCTCGGGCTGGCGTTGTTCGTCGGCCGGGACACGGTCACCGCCCTGCACTACCACAGCAACGAGCAGGCGCTGCTGTGCCAGGTGAGCGGGGCCAAGGAGGTGCTCCTGTTCCCGCCCTCCGATCACCGGCACCTCAACCACCATCCGTGGTATTCGTACCGGTTCAATTTCAGTCGGATAGATTTCTCCGCCGTGCCGGCCGGACCGAATACGCCGCTGCGGAACACGACGCCATTACGGTGCACGGTACGGGCCGGGGAGGCGCTTTACATCCCCCTTTACTGGGGGCACCTGGTGGAGGGGCCGGGCACCACGTCGTCGGTGACGTTCTTCTGGCGGCCCACCGCCGGGGGGACCTGGTGGCCACCGGCGATGCGGCTGCGGGCCGCCGTGGGCGGAGCCGTGCGACGCCGTCTCGTCACCCCGGTGGGTGACGCGTTCAGCCGGCGGTTCGGGCTGGGCGGCTGACCCGCCCGGCTCCGGCCAGCCACTCCTCCAGGGCCGCCAGCCGCGCCGCCACCACGGGCTCCACCGGCCCGGCGTCGCGGTCCAGCACGCCCATGGCCCGGCACAGCGGATGGTCCACGACCGCCGCGGGACCGGCCGGGAAGGCCACGGGGACCGGGCCGGTCGTCGTGCCGGTCGTCGGGCCGGCCGCGGGGAGCGCATGGCGGGCGGCGCGGGGGACGAGCGAGACCAGCAGCCCGTTGCGCCGCAGGTGCGGGCCGGGCAGGCGCTCGTCGTACCGTGCGGCGGACGGCAGCCGGACGGCCCACGCGGCGAAGGCCGGGTCCAGGAACGGCGACCTGCGCGGCAGGCGGGCGGCGGCGGCCACGGCGGCCGGAAGCGGCCCGGCGAAGCGCGCCGTACGCGCCAGCACGTACGCGCGGACCGGGTCCCGGTGCGCCGCCAGGCACTCCACCAGCCGCCGGACCCAGCTCGCCGTCCACGCCTCCACGTGCGCCAGGCGTTCCGGCGGGAGCACACGCGGCGTGTCCGCCAGGGCCTCGGCGAACGGCGCGAGGGCCACCTGCAGGCCGGCGCGGAGCCGCCGGGCGCGCGCTCCCCGGCCCAGCGCGGACGTCGCGTCCGCGAGCACGGCGGCGGCGCCCTCCGCCCGCCACCGGTCGGCGAGCTGCCTGCGGGCCGCCCGCAACCCCCGCGGAAGGGACGGCAGCGGCCCCGCCTGGAGGACGTCCTCCCAGCCCTCGGCGGTGAGCAGCAGCGTGGCGCCCAGCCGGGCCGCCCTGGCCTCGGCCGCCCGCACCAGCGGCGTACGCCCCAGGTCGGGCGCCACCGGGTTCCACCCGGTGTCGCGCCCCTCCGGCGACCCGCTGGGCCCCGTTCCCGGCAGGCGGGCGGCCTCGGCGAGCAGGAACCTGTGCCGCCCGCCGAGGGCCGCGACGACCTGCTGCGTGGCCACGGCGACGCTCGCGCCGTCCGGGCCCGGATGGTCGGCGACCACGACGGTCACCTCCGCGCCGAGCGCGCGGCCCGCCGCGGTCGCCGCCACCAGCAGCGCCGTCGCCCCGATGCCGCCGTCATGCAGGACGGCCACCGTCCGGTGCGATCCGACGGCCCGGCCGACGGCGTCACGCAGCCGTTCCCCCAGCTCACGCGGATCCGCCACGCCCAGCTCGCGCCGATCCGCCGCGCCCGTCTCGGGCGCGCCCGCCATGCCCGGGCGCGGATCCGCCACGCCAGCCTTGCGCGCATCCGCAGCGCCCGGGTCGTCGCCGTCCGCTCCGGGCGGGACCGGCTGCCCGGCCGGCGAGCCGCCCGCCCAGGGCGAGGCCGGGTACACGCCGAGGGCCAGAGACGGCCGCGACAGGTACAGCGCGACCGCGTCCGCGTCGATCCCCGGCACCGGCCCGCCGGAACCGCCACCGCTCACGCCGTCGCCCCCCGCTGCTCGGCGCCGCGCAGCCACAGCTCCACCGCGCTGGCCGTCGCCACCTCGAACGTGTCCCGGCACCGCGACCGCCAGTCCGGCCGCAGCAGCCCCCGCTCGACGGCCAGCACCGGCTCCACCCGCGCCAGCCGCCAGTAGCGGGCGTACGACTGCGACCCCCGCTGCCGGTACGGCGGCAGCACCGCGCCGACCCCCTCCGGCAGCAGATCGGCGACCAGCCGTTTCCTGCGCAGGTACTCGTTGTCGTACGACCCCGAGTACCGCGCCGTCAGCGGCAGGTGGAAGGCGTACTCGGCGAAGACCGGGTCGTAGAACGGCGCGGCCTCGGGCAGCTCCGTCGCCGGCACGACGACGTCGTACGGGAAGGTGCGGTGGATCATCAGCGCCTCCGCCCACGTCACCCCCGCCTCGGCCGCGACCCGGGCCGCCTCGGTTCGGTAGTCGTCCTCCCAGCCGCACGCCCGCTCGTGGACGCCCTCGGGCAGCAACGGCGAGCCGTGCTCCCGCAGCCGGCGCGGCCAGGCCGTGGACCAGTAGAGCCCGGAGGAGGCCCGGCGCCCGAGCCGGCCGGCCAGCGCCGCCAGCAGCTCACGCGCGGGCGGCCCGCCGCCGAGGGAGGCGTCGCGCAGGTAGGCGGCCAGGTCGCCGAACGAGCCCGAGGCGAGCAGCCGCCCGGACAGGTAGCCCGGCGCCTCCAGCAACTGGTCCGCCCCGCTGCCGTGGAGCACGATCTGCGCCCCGGCGCCGGCGGCCAGCTCGGCCATCCCGCGGTGCAGGCGGGGGAATCCGTCGAAGCGGGGGCCGTGCGCGGACCAGTCCGGTTCCGGCCAGCGCCGAGGGGCGGGGTCCACGCGCAGGTGGGGACAGCTCAGGCCGAGGAACTCCAGCAGCCGGTCCACCACCACCTTCGGGCGGCGGCCCCGGTCGTCGGCGATGTCCATGGTGACGGCCAGCAGCCGGCGGCCGGTGCGGCGGCAGACCCGGGCGGTGACCGCGAGCAGCGCGGCGGAGTCGAGGCCGCCCGAGGTCGCGACCGCGACGTGCTCCCGGTCGCCGATCGCCCGCTCGACCGCGGCTTCGAGCCGGTCGCGCAGCTCCGCCGGGCGGGCGTGCCCGCGTGGCCGGGGCGGGGCGTGCCGGACGCGTTCGAGCCCGGCCCACGGCGCGGCGGGGAACAGGTCCGTGCTCAGGCCCGGCCAGGTGAACCAGGTGCCCAGCGCCGCCAGGGAGTACGTGCCGCCGGTGGCCGGCGGGGCCGCGGCGCGACCGGAGCCGGTCTCCCGGTAGACGGGCCGGGTGACGAACGGCGCGAGCCGGTCCGGCGCGGCGCTGTAGCGGAAGGAGGGGGCTTCCCGGGCGGGGGCGGGCGGGGCGGTCGCGTGCTGCGGGGTGGTCATGTGCGCCTCTCTGCGAGGTGGAACGCGAGCTGGCGGCTCACCACGCGGGCGAGCCTGATCCGGTTGGCCGGGCGGGTGATGCCGTGGCCCTCGCCGGACAGGACGAGGCAGTGGTGGGGGTGTCCGTGCTCGGCCAGCGCGGCGGCCATCGTGGTGGCGTGCGTCCAGGGGACCAGCGGGTCCTCGCGGCCGTGCGCCAGCAGCACCGGCGTGTGGCAGCGGGCGGCGTGGGCGAGCGGGGAGCGCTCGCGCAGCCGGTCGGCGTCGCGGTCCGGGTCGCCGACACGGTGCAGGAAGTGGGCGCGCTCGTGGTGCGCCGACCCTTTCACGTGCCGCAGGAACGCCACCAGGTCGGTCGGCGCGCAGACGGCCACGGCCAGCGCGAACGCCTTCGGGCGGGCGGTGGCGGCCATGAGCGCGGCGTACCCGCCGTACGACTGGCCCATGACGGCCACCCGGCCGGGGTCGGCGTGCCCTTCGGCGACCGCCCAGCGCAGCGCGTCCTCCAGGTCGTCCTGCATGCCGCCGCCCCAGTCCGCACGGCCCAGGTCCAGGAAGCGGGTGCCGTACCCCTCCGAGCCGCGGAAGTTGACGCGCAGGGACGCGTACCCGCACTCGGCCAGCCACTGGGCCTCGGGGGACAGGCCCCACGTGTCGCGCGACCACGGCCCGCCGTGCACGAGCAGCACGGTCGGGTACGGCGGGGCGGCGGAACCGGCCGGGGTCACCAGGTAGCCGTCGAGCGGCAGGCCGTCACGCGCGCGGATCGTCACCGTGGCCGTGGGCGCGACCCGGGCCGTCGCGGGCCGCCGCCGCAGCCCCACGCGCCCGAGCAGGGACCGCGCCCCGCGCCGCGGCCGCGCCGGTTCCCGAGGGAGGCCGGGACGGCCGGCCGGGACGTGGTGGGTGACGCCGGTGCCGCGCTCCCACAGCAGGTGCCTGGGCGGCGTCCCGCCGTCGTCGAGCCGTACCAGCCAGGTCGCGTTGTCGCGGGTCAGGCCGGTGAGCTGCAGCTCACCCGGATGGCGGGCGGTCAGCGCGGCCAGGTCCGCGGCCAGCTCAGCGTCCAGCGCGCGATGCTCCTGGCGCGGCCCGGACAGCAGCGCGAGCTGCGGCACGCGCGTCACCGGGTGCAGCACCACGTCGAGGTCGTGCCCGCCGTCGTCGAGCACGGTGGCCACGGTGCCGTCGCGCAGGTCCAGCAGCCGTACGCCGAGGAACCCGCCGCGGCAGGGAGCGGACAGGTAGAGGCCGTGCCCGTCCGCCGTGACGTCGACCGGATGGGTGACGAGCCCGCCGGGCGGCCCGGACCGCCACACCTCACGCCAACCGCCCGGACTCCCTTCTCGCGCATCCGCCGCGTACACGACGAGGGCGCCGTCGGCGTCCCGGGCGGTGGCCGCGCGCGGCCGGTCGTCCGGGTCGCTGAACAGGCGGCTCACCCCCGCGGGCACGGGCACCCGGAGGGCGGGGCCGGTCCGGGAGGACAGGAGGTGCCAGACGCGGCCGGGGCTCGCGCCGGCCTTCGTGCCGGCCCTCGTGTCGGCCCTCGTGTCGCCGGCCATGGCCGCGTTCGTGTCGCCCGCCGTGCCCGCGCTCGCGCCGGTGTCCGTGCCGTCCCCCGGGGCGCTGCCGGCGAGCAGCAGGCTGCCCAGGCGCGGCTGGTCGCGGTCCACGACGTGCACCTCGCCGGCCCCCTCCGGCGTGACGTCCGCCGTACGGCCGGTGGCCTCGTCGTGCAGCACCACGCGCGGCCGGCGGCCGGACAGGACGGCCAGGACGGCGCCGCCCGCCGGCCACCAGGCGTGGTCCGCCACCTCGACGCGGCCGAGCGGCACCCTGCGGACGCCCTCCCCGGGACGCCAGACGAACAGCCCCGGCTCCCGCTCGCTCTGCCAGCTCACCGCCCCGCCGCCCGGGTCCAGCGCGAGGTGGACGGCCGGGTCGGCGCCGAACCACCGGCGTGCCGCGGCGCGCATGCTAGCGAGCGGTCACCGGCTCGGCGCCGGCTTCGAGCGCGCCCGCCACCCACCGCTCCACGTTGCGCACCACGATGGGCAGCCGCGGATGGACCCGTTCCAGGTCCAGCCGGTCCATGGGCCGGACCAGCCCCAGCTCCTCCACCAGCAGCGGCCCCTCCGGCAGCACGTCGAGCACGTAGCGGCGGAAGGCGTCGGAGTAGCTCTGCTTGTACTCCGGCAGCAGCGGCCGCAGCGCGGGCGGCAGCAGCCGCAGGTGCAGCGCCTTGTACCACTGGTACGGGTGCGGTCCTTCGGCCCGGAACCGGGCCGCGGGCGGCAGCCCGAAGGCGTACCTGACGAACCGGTCGTCCACGAACGGCGAGCGCTGCCGGATGGGGGCGCCGAGCGGGT
Organism: Nonomuraea indica; assembly: GCF_002850745.1. GTDB lineage: Bacteria > Actinomycetota > Actinomycetes > Streptosporangiales > Streptosporangiaceae > Nonomuraea > Nonomuraea indica. Next base: position 99,942 of record NZ_KZ559470.1, on the reverse strand, counting down.
GCGCGTCGTACGCCCAGGGGAAGATCGAGTCGCGCAGGCTGGCCGTCGCCCAGTCGCCGCCGTCGGCCCGGAACGACGCGAACCTGGCGGCCAGCCAGTCCTCGACCCACTCCGTGACCGACTCCCGGTAGGGGTCCGTGAGCACCGGGGGACGTCCGCTGTTGACCACGTCGCGCAGCGCGGTGGCCACGTACAACTGGAAGGACGTCTGCGGAGGCAGCCGTCGCACCGCCAGGGCGGCCGCCTCGCCGGCCACCTCCACCATGGAGTCGCCGCGGCCGAACGCCGCCAGGTAGTGGCGCAGGTCCCGCCAGCGGCGCCCGCGGGCCAGCCAGCCGGACAGATGGTTCCAGGCGCCCAGCACCTCGTCGCCGCCCTGCCCGCTGAGCAGGACGGTGGCGCCGATGTCATGGGCGTGGTCCACGGTGGCCTGGTGCAGCCGCGTGTAGTAGTCGTGGCGGGGGCCGAGCGGCGACCAGAGCGGCTCGGGCAGCGCCCGCCACTCCGCGGGCAGGACGTGCAGGTCGCAGGAGATGCCCACGGCGCGGAGCTGCCGATGCACGAGGCTCGCGGTGGCCTTGCCGAACTGGTCGCGCAGGTTCCACACGACCGCGCTCAGCCGGCGTCCCTCGCGACGGGTCTGCTCCCAGGCCTGGACGAAGACGGCCCACGAGTCCATGCCGCCGGACAGCAGCACGACGGCGGACTCGGCGTCGCCCAGGCAGCGGGAGACGGCCGCGGCGAACTCCTCCCGCAGCGCCGACTCGTCGGAGGAGCCGAGCGGGGGCAGGTCCAGGGGCGGGCGGTGCCGTACGACGCCTTCCCACGGGCACTCCGGCGGGAACTCCGCCTCGAACGGCAGCCCGTCCAGCAGCAGGGCCAGCCGCTCCAGGGAGAACCGCCTCGTGGGCGCGACCAGCCGCAGCGGATCGCCGTCGAGCGCGCCGTCCTCCGTACGCGAGTAGAGGGGCTCGGACAGGATGTCCGAAACCCCTCCAGAGGTGCCGAGTTCTGATCGCAAGGAGTGATTACCGCTTCTTGTTCAGCATCTTCCGGGACGCCCGGAACGTGGCCCAGAACTCGGAGACCGCCCGTGCGTTGCGGCGGACCGCCGACTCGCTCGGCTGGGTGGCGTTGGCGACGAGGAGGTTTCCTCCACACCGCCGGACACCGCCACAACTGTCACGAGGTAAGTCGCTGTGCCCCATCTCGTACCTCCAATCGGGTGCGATTTCGGCACGAGTCTGAGTAATGACGACAAGAGGGTCAACGATGAACACTTTCCGCCTTGAGCACTCTGATCATGACGGCCGGTGGTGCGTATGGTGGGAGAGCGTGCCGTTCGCCGTCCGCTGGTCACCGTTCGCGGGGAGGAACCGCCGTTGCCCGTGCCACCGTCTGGGCCCGCACCCGTGCCACCGTCCGGGTCCTCGCCCGTGCCACCGCCCGTGTCGTTGGCGGGCATCCTGGCCCGCCGCGCGGCCGGGCACCCGGCGGCGCCGGCGTTCACCGTCGACGGGATGGGCACGCTCGACTACCTGACCTGGCACCGGGAGGCCGGGCGGGTCGCGGCCGGGCTGGCGGCCCGCGGGCTGCGGCCGGGGGAGCGGGTGGTGCTCGCGTTCGAGGACGGCGACTGGCTGTCGTTCGCCTCCTGCTTCCTGGGGGTGCTGGCGGCCGGCGGCGTGGCCGTCCCGGTGCGCGCCCCCGTCCCGCCGCCCCACCTGCTGTCCACCGCCGCCCGGGTGACCGCGGCGGGCCTGGTCACGGGCGGGCGGGCCGAAGGGGGGCCGGTCACCGGAGGCGGGCCGCCGAGGGCGGGCTTCGGCGGGTGGCGGGCGACGGCGAACGAACTCCTGCACGCGACGAGCCCGCCCCCCACTCCCACCCCACCCCAGCCCGGCACGTCCGGCCCCGGCACGTCCGGCCCCGGCACGTCCGGCCCCGGCACGTCCGGCCCCGGCACGTCCGGCCCAGGCATGTCCGGCCCCGGCACGTCCGGCCCCGCGACGGTTGTCCCTGCCAGGCCTGGCCCTGGCGCGCGCGGCCATGTCCCCTCGCGCCCCGTCACTCCTGAGCCTGTCGTGGTGTCGCGTGATGGCGCGGACCCGGCCGTGGTGATCCTCACCTCGGGCACCACGGGTGCCGCCAAGGCCGTGCTCAGCACCCACGCCTCGCTGACCGACGACTGGGCGGAGACCGACGAGGTGCCGCCACCACAGGCCAACGCGCTGCTCACGTCCGTCGCCGTCGGCACGAACGCGGCCCTGTCGGTGCTGAAGGGCTGCCTGGTCAACGGCGTGCACGTCGTCCTGACGCAGCCGTTCGCGCCCGAACGGCTCGCCGGTCTGATCGACGGGCACCGGGTGACGGCGCTGAGCCTGGTCCCGGCCACGGCGCGGCTCGCGGTGGCCGCGCTGCGCCGGCAGGGGCACGTGTCCAGGCGGGTGCGGTCCGTGGTGTCGTCGTCGGCGCCGCTCGACCAGCCGACCGTCGCGGGGCTGGCGGAGGTCTTCCCGGCAGCCGAGATCTACAACGTCTACACGGTGGCCGAGGGGGGTGCCGGGCTGCAGCACCGGTGTTCGCCGGACCGGCCGCCGGCGCTCGGCACGCTCGGACCGGAGGCCAGGCTGGTGGACGGGCGGGGCCGGGACGTCGGCCCCGGAGAGACGGGCGAGCTGTGGCTGCGGCAGACCGGCCCCACGCTGAGCTACCTGACACCGGCCCCCACCGGAGCAACCGGCGACCCCGGCCCGGCCGGTCCAGGTCCGGCCGGTCCAGGTCCGGCTGGTCCAGGTTCGGCTGGTCCAGGTTCGGCTGGTCCAGGTTCGGCTGGTCCAGGTTCGGCTGGTCCAGGTTCGGCTGGTCCAGGTCCGGCCGGTTCGGGGAGCGGCGGTTCGGGGGCGGTCGGTTCGGGGAGCGGCGGGGGGGCAGGCGGCTCCGTGACGGGGACGCGCTACCTGGCGGACGGGTGGATCGCGACGGGGGACCTGTGCCGGCGCGATGCCGACGGACTGGTGTACTTCGTGGAGCGGGCCGACGACGTGGTTGTCTCGGGCGGGCTGAACATCGCCTCGGCCACGGTGGAGGCGGTGCTCCGCGACCACGTGGCGGTCGCGGAGGCGGCGGCGTTCGGGGTGCCGCACGCGGTCCTCGGCCGGGTCCTCGTCGCCGCGGTCGTCCTGTCCGCTCCCGCTTCGCCGTCCGAGCTGCGCGACCACTGCGCGGGCCGGCTGCCTCGCGACCACGTGCCGGCCGACGTCGTCATCGTCGCGGAGCTGCCCGTCACGCCGAACGGGAAGGTGCGCAAACGGGCGCTTGCCGGACGGTACGCGGACCCGCTCCCGTCCGATGCGAACCGCCACACCCGGACCGGCGCCGATCTGCCACCAGGAACCGACGCCGCCCGGCCCGCCGCTACCGGCGCCGCCCGGCCGGCCACAACCGGCGCCGCCCGGCCGGCCACAACCGGCGCCGCCCGGCCGGCCGCTACCGGCGCCCCCGGTCCGTCAGCCCCACCCGCCGGGACGGGATCGGCCTCACGCCACCCCGAGACCGGCCCCGGCACACCCTCCGCCGCGACGAGCCCCGCCGGGTCGCGTGCCACGGCAGGGCACGACGGGCGGGCACACGCGGTGGAGGAGGCGGTGCTCGCCGCCTTCCGCGAGGTCCTCGGCGTCGAGCAGGTCGAGCGGGACGACAACTTCCTGAGGCTGGGCGGCCACTCCCTGCTGGCCGTCCGGCTGGCTGGCGAGCTGGAACGGCGCCTCGGCCGGCCGGTCCCGTCGGCGTGGATTCTGCGCTTCCCACGCGCCGGCGACCTGTCCGACGCGTTGGCGGGCGCGAAGGCGGAGGCGCGCTGAGCACGCGGGCTCCGGTCCCGAGCGAGCGGGGAACCGGCCCACCGCGTACGGCTGCGGCGGGCGTCGGCCTCTGAGATCGTCACCCAGCCGCAACGGCTGGGGGCGGCGCCACAGTCGTCCCGCGTCACGGACAGGCGCGGGGGTGACGGCCCGCGTACGGGTGGGCCATCGCGCTGAGGGGCGGGCTCAGTCGAGTTCGTCCGGGTGCGGGCCGGTGCGCAGCCCGCGGTCGGTGGCGGCGATCGACGCCATGTCCTCGTCGGTGAGCTGGAAGTCGAAGACGTCGAGGTTCTGGCGGATGCGGGCCGGGGTGACCGACTTGGGGATGACGATGTTGCCCAGCTGCAGGTGCCAGCGCAGCACCACCTGAGCCGGGGATTTGCCGGTCCGGGCGGCGATCGCGGTGATCGCCGGGTCGTCCAGGACGGCGCCCTGGGCGAGCGGGCTCCACGCCTCGGTGGCGATCTCGTGCTCGGCGTGGAAGGCGCGCAGCTCGGTCTGCTGCAGGCCGGGGTGCAGCTCGATCTGGTTGACCGCCGGGGTGAGCGCGCTGTTGTCCAGCAGGCGCTCGAGGTGGGCGGGCTGGAAGTTGGAGACGCCGGCGGCGCGGATCCGCCCCTCGGCGGCGAGGCGCTCGATGGCTCGCCAGGAGTCCGGATAGAGGTCGCGGCCCGGTGCCGGCCAGTGGATCAGGTAGAGGTCCACGTAGTCGAGGCCGAGCTTGGCGAGGCTGGCGTCGAAGGCGTTCAGGGTGGCGTCGTAGCCCTGGTCGGCGTTCCACAGCTTGGTGGTGACGAACAGCTCCTCGCGCGGCAGGCCCGAGGCGGTGATCGCCCGGCCGACGCCGGCCTCGTTGCCGTAGATCGCGGCGGTGTCGATGCTGCGGTAGCCGGCCTGGAGCGCGGCGGTGACGGCGGCGGCGGTCTGGTCGTCGGGGACCTGGAAGACGCCGAAGCCGAGCTGGGGGATCTCGACGCCGTTGTTCAGTCGCACGGTGGGAATGGTCATCGGTGGTTCGGTTCCTTACGCGTCTCGGTGGGTGAGGGTGTATCGGACGGTCTGGGCGCTGATGAGGCCGTCGCGGAAGACGAAGGTGTCGGTGCCGTCAGTGACCCGGTGGGCGGCGGTGGTGGCGCACCACCGCAGGAACAGCACCTCGCCCGCGAACTGCGGGGTCAGCTGCCAGGCGGCGTCCGGGAGGTCGGCCAGCAGCCGGCCGATGACGTGCCGGACCCCGTCGTGTCCGTGGTACGCCCCTTCAGGAGTGATCAGGACGGCGTCCTCGGTGTAGTTCCCGGCGATCAGGTCGAGGTCGCCGGCGCCGAGGCGGATGCCGTGGTCGGCGAAGACCTCCTGCGGGGTGCGGGTCATCGGGTGAGTTCCTCCAACGCGGTGGCGAAGGCGTGGTCCTCGGTGGTCGTGAGCGGGGCGGCGGTGGCAGGCGTGGTGGTGCTCATGGCGCCTCTCCAGGAGTGCGGTGCGGATACGGGGAGTCAGTGGCGGACGGGCGCGGGGGCGTGAGGTCCGGTCACGTCGGCCGCCTCTCCCGCGGGGGTGCGGCGCTCCAGGATCGCGGACCAGAAGGCGAGGCCCAGCGCGGCGGCGGCGAGGACGGCGCCGACCCAGTTCGGTGACGTGTAGCCGAAGCCGGCGGCGATGACGAGACCGCCCAGCCACGCGGCCAGCGCGTTGCCGAGGTTGAACGCGCCGATGTTGACCGCGGAGGCCAGCGTCGGCGCGCCGTGCGCCTGGTCGAGCACACGCTTCTGCAGCGGCGGCACGGTCGCGAAGCCCAGTGCCCCGACGAGCAGGATGGAGATCGCGGCGAGGATCTTGTTGTGCGCGGTCACGGTGAACAGCGCGAGCACGATCGCGAGCCCGCCGAGGGTGGCGTACAGCATGGGCATCAGCGCGCGGTCGGCGTACCGGCCGCCGAGCAGGTTGCCGAGGAACATGCCGAGGCCGAACAGCACCAGCAACCAGGTGACCGCGGTGTCCGGGTAGCCGGCGACATGGGTCATCATCGGCGCGATGTAGGTGATCGCGGCGAAGACACCGCCGAATCCGAGCACCGTCATCGCCATCGCGAGCAGCACCTGCGGATTGCGGAACGCGGTCAGCTCGCCGCGCAGGCGGGCGCCCTCGGTCCGGGGCATGGCGGGCACGAGCCCGGCGATGCCGAGCAGTCCGACCACGCCGAGCCCGGCGACGATCGCGAAGGTGGTGCGCCAGCCCACCGCCTGACCGATGAAGGTGCCGAGTGGCACGCCGACGATGTTGGCGACAGTCAGCCCGGTGAACATGGTGGCGATGGCGCCGGCCTTCTTGCCCGGGGCGACCAGGTCGGCGGCGACCACCGAGCCGATGCCGAAGAAGGCGCCGTGGGCGAGCGAGGCCACCACGCGGCCGGCCAGCATCAGCCCGAAGGTCGGAGCCAGCGCGGAGAGCAGGTTGCCGACCACGAACAGCCCCATCAGCAGTATCAGCATCGTCTTGCGGCTGATCCTGGTGCCGAGCACGGTCATCAGCGGGGCGCCGATGACGACGCCGATCGCGTAGCCGGTGACCAGGAGCCCGGCGGTGGGGATGGACACACCGTAGTCGCCCGCGATCTCGGGCAGCAGACCCATGATCACGAATTCGGTGGTGCCGATCCCGAAGGCTCCGATGGCCAGGGCGAGGAGTGCGGGAGGCATGGACGCGACCCTCCATACGATTGCGAATGCATCTCACGTGCCCTCACAATATTTGCAGACGCGCGATAATGCAAGCGCGGGCATTTGCTCTGGTGTCGGAATCTTGGAGCTTATGATCGATTCGGGGGCCTCGGTGCGCCACGGAGCGCCGACCCTGCGGATGGGTGGCCGCAACGGCGGTCGGCTTGGCCGGGAAGTGGGAGAAGTGCCCGCAGAAACTTGCACAAGCCTCATACAGGCTATGGCCGATAGTTTCGAAGAGAGCTTATCCTGGGTCACAGCCGCATCGGAAGGAACCCGAGCCATGATCGCCACGGATCCCGCGCTGACCGCCCTCGCCAACGGATGGGCAGCCCTCTACCTCCTGTACGGGAGGATCGAGGCGCACATCGAGCGCGCCCTGCAGTCCGGGCACGACCTGAGCGTGCGAGAGTACTCGTTGCTCGACGTGCTCAGCCGCCAGCATGGCGGCGAGGGCGGGCACCTGCAGATGAAGCAGGTCGCCGACGCGGTCGTCCTCAGCCAGAGCGCCGCCACCCGCCTGGTCACCCGCCTGGAGGACCGTGGCCTGCTCTCCCGCTACCTGTGCCCGACCGACCGCCGCGGCATCTACACCGACGTCACCGACGCCGGCCTGAAGCTCCTGCGAGAAGCCCGGCCGACCAACGACACCGCCCTCAGAGAAGCGCTCGACGAAGCCGCCAAGAACCCCGAGCTGGCTCCCCTGGTCAAGGCGATCGAGGAGATGAACGCGACACCCCTTCCAACACGGCGCGACGGCAAGCCGTAGACCCGGCGGGGCCGGTGCGCCAGACCGTGCTGCGCCCATACATGGACAGGCATGACCAGATCGGTCGGGCACCACCGGCCCCCACCCCGGACACCGTTCGACCCGCCGCCGATCACCGGGAAATGTCGGTGGCGTCCGGCATGGTGGTGCCGTCCAGCGAACGCCGTTCGCGCCCAGCCTCCGAAAGGGCTCCGCATGACCGCCGATCAGCCACTCGTCTGCCCGAAGTGCAAGGGCGTGGTCGTCGTGGCGCATGCCACCGCCTACACACCCGCCCGCGGGCGGCTGATCATCGCCCATGGCTACTGCCCGGGCACCTGCTCTGACGTCGAGCACGACCAGAGCGCCGAGATCGCGACAACCCCTCAAGAGCCGGCCCCCGCAGGAGGGTCCTGACCGCACGTCCGGCGCGACGCTACGTGGGTGACGAGGCAGGGCCTTCGCCGACCGGTCGACCCGGCCTGTCGCTCATGTCAGGATGCCGGCATGTCTCACGCCGATGTGGGCCGCGCTGATGTGGGTCGCGCCGTCGACGCCGTCGACTGGACGGCGATTCCGGGACCTCCGGGCCGGTACGAGCCCGAAGCGGCGGCATCCGGGCTGCGGGCGCTGGCCGAGGCGACGACCCTGCTCCAGGTCGCGGCCGCGATCAGCTGCCTGGAGAACACCGCTCTCTACCACGGTCACAGCGGCGCCGTGTTCCCGGCGGCGGCGGTCGCCGCGCCGTTGCTGCTGGACATCGTCGCCCATGCCCACCCGCGGGCCGCGGGCGCCGCGATCGACCTCCTGGAGCTGGGGCTCCGCTACGAGCCGCACGCCGGGTACACGCGGATCGACACCGCCGAGGCCGCCCAGGTTCCCCTCTGCTGCGCGATCGCGGAACAGATACGCGCACGCGCCGACCTGCTGGCCGGCCACGGCGAGCAGGGCCGCCAGCTGCTCGCCGAAGCCGGTCCGCACTGGCGGTTCCGGGTTCACGAGCTGTTCGCCGAGGCGCAGGACGTCGTGGTCTTCGGCACCGCCGATGGCGTCCTGCCCATGAACCGCTTCCCGGTCGAGGTGCACGCCGCGCGCAGGATCACCATGGCCGCCGACGCGACCGCCGACTACCCGCCGGATGCGGACACCCATGAGGGGTTCCTCCGGCTCACCGCCATGGCACTCGACCGGATCCGGACGGGCGCGGTGCTGTACTCGGCGACGTGCGGAGCTCGGGTGCACTGACCGGAGGCCCCAGCGGTGGGAGAAGTGTCGGTCATGTCCACTACGGTCACCGGGCATGATCATCAGTGGCAGCACGATCGTGCTGGCCGGGCGGTTCGACCGGCTTTCGAAGGATGAGGCCAGGCGCGGCCTGGAGGCGATGGGCGCGAAGGTGACCGCGTCGGTGTCGGCGAGGACGGACCTCGTCTTCGCCGGGGCCAAGTCGGGGCCCAAGGCGGGCCCGGCGGCCGTTCGCGGCATTCCGATCCATGACGAGGACGCGCTGGTGGCCGTGCTCGACGGCCGGCAACTCGGCACCGCGCCGCCGTCACCCCCGTTCACCGGCGTCCCGGACGAGCGGATGGGACCCCGCGAGGCACTCGACGTCGTCAAGAACGCCGACTGGTCCGCGTTCTCCCCGGAGCGCGACACCGTGCCGCTGCGGGCCGCCCTCCACGCTCTGGAACAAGCCCACGGCGTCACCGACGCGCACCGCCTCGCGACCGCCCGGCTCCGGGACGCGGGCGCGCTGCTGCGTCACTCCGACGTGCACCACGGCGAGGTGAACGGCCACGCCCTCAGCCCCGACGGCCGGTACCTCGCGGTGGGGAGCTGGACCGGCGACGACTACGACCGGGGCGGCGTCCTGCAGATCTTCGAGGTCGCCACCGGCCGATGCGTCCACGCGATCGACGGCATCATGGGCGGCGTCGGCTTTCCGGGCCACGCGCGCAGTCTCCAGTGGTCGGCGGACGGCACGCGGATCGCGCTGGAGTACAACACCAACGCCACCGGCGTGTGGGACCCGTTCGGCACCGCCCCCGAGCCGATCGCCGACGCGTTCTTCCTCGCCTCCGGCAGGCCGCTCGGCATGGCCCTCGCCCCCGACGGCAGGCGCGCGTGCGTCTACGGAGGCCGCTCCGGCTTCCTGCGCAACGTCATCGTGGCGATGCACGAGGGCTCGGTCGCCGGGCCACCGGACGCCGCGCCGAAGGGGACGGCACCGATCGAGTTCGGCGGACCGCCGGCCGGCGAGTTCCAGGACACCTGCAGCGACGAACCCCGGTTCGTCCTCGACCGGGCGTTCTGGTCGCGCGACGGTTCCCGGATCTACGGGGAGGCGGGGAACGCGTGCACCGCGATCTCGCTCGACGTGGACAAGCGGCAGGTCTCCTGGACGCTGCCCCTGGAGGAGGACGAGGACGCGGCCCCGCCCGAGTGGAGCCGGGACGAACGGCTCCTGGCCCACCAGCGCGGCGGAAAACTCGTCGTCGCCGACGCCCTCACCGGTGAGACGAGGGCGGAGCTGCCGGCCTACCCCGGCGCCGACCTCCTGTGCTGGGGGCCGGGGGGCCGGCTGGCGGTGGTGGACCCGGCGGGCGGGACCGTCGGAATCATCGACGGCACGACCGGCGAGCACCGCCATGACCTGCACGTCCAGGCCGCCCGCTCCCACCCGCGCGGCTGGGACGCCCAGTCATGGGCCTGGTCGCCGGACGGCGAGCAGGCCGCCTGCGTCACCGCCGAGGGGCGGATCGAGATCTGGGCACTCGGCGCGCGTCCCGAGCGGCTGCGCGTCCTGGACGGCATCCGGCGCACCGTCAACCGGGAGGTTCACGGCTTCGGCCTGGAATGGCCCGCCGCCGACGTGCTGATCGCGATCGGCTCGCACGCGGTGCGCTTCCTGCGCCCCGACACCGGAGAGATCATGGCCGACCACCCGTTCCACCACGCCCCCGCCGCCCGCCGCCCGCTCGTCCTCGCCGGCCGCGACGTCGGCGACCGGCTCCGGCTCGACCCGACCTTCGCGCTGGACGCGGACACCTGGGCGGTGGCGTTCGAGGACGGCACGATCATCGCGCCGCCCGGCCGGGACGACGATCTCGACGGCCGGCTCGCCTGGTCCGTCGCCCGCCGCTTCGCCTGGCCGTCGCGCTGGGGCGACCGGACGGTCTTCCCCGATCCCGCCCACGCGGGAGCCGGGACGACCGAACCCGGGACCGAGCGGCTGCTGGCGCCGTTCCGGGGACGGGGCAGCACGGCACGGACGACGGGAACATGGCCGCCGGCCGACACCGCCACCGTCGCCGACCTGATCACGGTGGTCCGCGGAACGCTCGTCGACCTGGCGCGGCCGGGCTCGGCCGGCTACGGCGAGTGGATCGTCGACACGTACCAGCAGCTCGCGATGGTCCGCTCCCGGCGAGGCGAGGCCGCCGATGCCCGCGAGCTGGCCCTCGCGATGCCGGAACACCGCCGGCGCCCCGGCCACCTCGCGCGGATCGCGCTCGCGCTCGGCGCCGGCGGGTTCGCCGCCGAAGCCGCCGCCGTCCTCCCCTCCGCCGACGAGCTCGGGGACGCGAGCGACGCGGCGGACCTGGCGGCGCTCGCCGGGGCCTGCGCCGTCCTGGGGCATCGCGACCGCTCCGAGCGGTGGTTCGCCGCCGCGCGCGAGGCCGCCGACGCCGACCGTTCGAACTGGGACCTCCGCCTGCCGCTGGTCTGGGCGCTCACCGAGTGCGGCCGGGAGCAGGAGGCGCGCGTCGTGCTGGACGAGGGCGTGGGCACGCCACGGGACCGGTACCACGGCGTCCCGTGGCTGGTGTGCCTGCTGCGGAGAGGCGAGATCGAACTGGTGCGCGAGCTGATCGGGGAACGCAGCGAGCCTCGCGATCCGAACAGGCCGCACGCCAACGGCGTGCGCTGGTTCGACGACTGGACGGCGGCGCACGCCCTCACCGTCCACGGGCAACCGGATCTGCTCCGGCTGTGGGGCGAGGTCAACTGGGCCTCGGTGCGGCACGACCTGCCGGTCGCCGAACGGGTCGCGGCCGACGGCAGGCCCACCGCGCCGACCGACGACGAACTGACGGATCTCGCCGCCCAGCACACCGGGCTGGCGAAGCTTCCCAAGGCGGCCAGGCGCCGCGAGTCCGCGCAGGTGGCCCGCAAGGCGGCGGCGTACGGCCACGTCAGCGCCGTGCTCGACCTGCTGCCCGGGACGGAGGACACCGGCGTCTACGGCATGGGCAGCAACGATCGCGCCTATGTGGCGCGCACCGCCCTGCGGACCATCGCGATCGGCGTGGACGTGGACGTGTGGTGACCAGGGGAGCCTGCCGACGGCTGTCCGTTCCCGGCCGCCGGGACGTCCGTCGGCCCTGAGCCCACCACCGGCAGTCCGGCTGCCCTGAGCCTCGCCACCGGGACGGGCGGGCTCAGGGCCGGGCGAGGTCAGCCGGCCGCCACGGTCCGCGGCTCCCAGGAGAAGACGCCCCGGGCCGCCGGGTCGGCGGTGACCCGCAGCCAGGAGGTGGCGGTGTCGCCGAACGTCTCCAGCCGGGTGAGGTTGGGCACCCCGGCGTAGCCGCGCTCCTCCTCGTAGACGTGCTCGTCGCCGTGGACCAGCAGCACCGGCTTGCCGTACGCGCGGGCCCGCTCCGCGATCCGGGCCCTGATCCGGGCGAAGCCGGGGGTGTCCAGCGGCTCGGCCTGCATCATCAGCAGCACTCCGGGCGCCCGGGTACGGGTCGCCGTCGAGAAGGCGGTGTCGATCCAGTCGAGCGCGGCCGCGGTGCGGGCCGCCACTTCGGCCGTCCGCTCCTCGGGGCGGTCTCCGCCGGGCAGCCCGCTCCACGGGGCGAGCCCGTTCTCGCTGCCGACCACGTGGACGGTCGCGAACACCACCCGGCCCCGCGTGAACAGCACGTTCTCCCGGTAGTCGCGGTGGCGCGGGTCGCGGGCCTGGGTTCGCACACCCATGGGGTGCCCGCCGAGCGTCCGGCCGGCGACCGGGAAGAAGACGCGGCGGACGGCCTGGAGCCGTTCGGTGGGCAGGTAGCTCCCGGCGGCGGTGCGGTGGCAGTCGGTCCACTCGTTGTCGCCGGGGGTCAGCACGAACGGGTCGTCGAACGTGCCGAACAGCTCCGCCAGAGCGGCGAAGCGGGCGTCGTCGCAGGTGGAGGAGCCGTTCTTGACGTCCCCTGCGTGCAGGACGAACCTGACGTCCGGATCGGCGTCGACGGCCTCGACCAGGGTAGGCAGGGCGGCCTGCTGGGCGTCGCCGTACGGGGTGTCACCGATCAGGGCGAAGGAAACCGCCTGACCGCCGGCGGACGATCCGGCGTGCGCCGTGGACGGGACCACGACGGAGGCGGCCAGGGAGGCGGCGGCGAGCGCCGCCGCGAGGAGGGTTGTGCGCATGCGTGATTGTCCGCACCCTCCCCGCACCTGCCGGTGACGCGCAGTGGACGACCCGGCGAACCCTGGCCGACAGGTCGGGCCAGATCGGCCGTGCCGGGTCGGGCCGGGTCGGCTGTGCCGGGTCGGGCCGGGTCGGCTGTGCCGGAAGCGTCCACCCGTCGTGACGGGACAGGTCGGGTCGGCTGTGACGGGGCAGGCCGGGTCAGTCGTGGCGATGCGGCGCGGGAGGCCGCCGCGGATGATCGTTAGGGTGATCGTCATGGCGCTGCTGTCTCACCTCGACCGGTTCAACCGGCGGCACCCGTGGAACCACAACGACCACTACGGCCCCTGGGTCGCTCGGCAGGTGGCCGCGTCCGGCGCCCGCGATGTCCTCGACGTGGGGTGCGGCACGGGCAACCTCGCCGCTCGGCTCCGCCGCCACGCCGCCACCGTCACGGGGCTCGAACCCGATCCCGCCACCGCCCGGGCCGCGGCGGAGCGCTTCGCCGACGACCCCGCGGTCACCGTGGTCCAGACCGACTTCGCCGGGCGCGACCCGCTCCGGCGGTGGGACGCCGTCACTCTCGTCGCCGTCCTGCACCACCTTCCGCTGCTGCCCACCCTGCGTGCCCTGCGCGGCTGCCTCGCCCCTGGCGGGCGCCTAGTCATCGTCGGCTGCCACCGGGAGGCCGGGCCGGCAGACCTGCTCGTCGCCCTCCCGGCCATGATCGCCAATCCGGTCATGGGCCTGATCAAGCATCCCGCGCGCGCCGACGCGCCGCCCGCGCACATGACGGCGCCGACCACCGATCCGCAGGAGACCCTGGCCGACATCCGGGCCGCGGCCGCGCTGGAGCTGCCCGGCGCCCGGATCCGGCGCCGCCTGTTCTGGCGGTACACCCTTGTCTACGACGCTCCCGCCGGGTGAGCCGCGGCGGGTCTGACCGGCCGCCGCCGGACAGGGCCCTGCACTGTCCTCAGCCGCCTGGTGCCTCGATCACGTGCCGTCGCCGGGCGAGATCAGTCACCGGGGCCTGCCGAACCAGCGGGAGAGATGGTCGTCCAGGTGGCGCTGATCGTCGCCGATCCAGGCGACGTGGCCGTCGGGGCGCAGCAGGAGACCCGGGACATCCACGTCCGCGGTGGGATCCGCGAGGTGATCGACCCGGTCCGACCAGCCGCCGGCGGTGAGGCGTCCGGTGCGGTCCAGCAGCAGGCCGCGGCCGCGACGCAGCAGACCGTAGAGGCGGCCCTGTGCCACGTCGATGTCGCGCAGCCGGCGGCCGAGCAGGTCCGGGCCTTCGCCGAAGTCGTAGCGGACGCCGATCGCGGTGATCTTCTCGATCAGATGGCGGTTCACCTCGTCGAAGTCCATCAGTTCGGTGAGCAGCCTGCGCATGGCCTGCGCGCCCGGTTCGGCGGACGCCAGCGCCATCTGGGCGCGGGTGTTGTCCAGCACGTCCTCGGCGACCGGACGACGTTCGGCCTGGTAGGTGTCCAGCAGCGGTTCCGGCGCCCAGCCGCGGATCTGCCCGGCCAGTTTCCAGCCGAGGTTGAACGCGTCCTGAACGCCCAGGTTGAGGCCCTGCCCGCCGATGGGTGGATGGATGTGCGCCGCATCGCCGGCCAGCAGCACCCGCCCGACCCGATAACGTTCGGCCAGCCGGGTGGCATCCCCGAAGCGGGACATCCAGCGCGGGGAGTGCACGCCGAAATCGGTCCCCGCGACGGCGCGCAACTGTCGCCGGAAGTCCTCCAGCGTGGGCGGTTCCGCGCGGTCGCCGACTCCCGCGGCGGGGACCACGACGCCGTAGATCCCGCCGCCGTGGGGCCGGAGCCAGAAGGGCCGGTGGGTCTCGCGGATCTCGGTCACCCTGGCGGCGATCTCCTCGTGCGGCACGCCCACCTCCATCTCGCCCATCAGCGTCTCGGTCCGTGAGGGCTCGCCGGGGAAGCCGACACCGAGCAGTTTGCGGACCGTGCTGCGCCCGCCGTCACAGCCGACGAGGTAACGCGAACGCAGACGTTCCCCGCCGGCCAGCCCGACGGTCACACCCGCGTCGTCCTGCTCGAGACCGGTGACCGCGCAACCGCGCCGGACCTCGGCGCCCAGATCGATGGCATGCTCCGCGAGCAGCCGTTCGACGACCGGCTGGGGGATGCCCAGCAGATAGGCGTACGCCGAATCCAGGTTCCTGGGCGCGGGTTTGGGGATGGCGGCGAAGAAGCCCGCGGCCGGCCGCCGTCTCCCATGCCGGAGAACGCGGTCCAGCAGTCCCCGCATCGCCATCAGCTCGAGACTGCGGATGTGCAGACCGACGACGCGGACGAACGACGTGGGCTCGGTCGCCTTCTCCAGCACGAGTACGCGCACATCGTGCAGCCGTAGTTCGGCGGCGAGCATCGCACCGGTCGGCCCGCACCCGGCGATGATCACATCGAGGTCGGTGGTGACCTGCTGAGAGTGCATAGGTGTTGCCTTTCGGGAGTGCCTGGGGCGCTCCCGGCGACACCTACGTCGATCGCCCGACCATGACGGGACGGGGGAGCACCCACATCGCTGCAGCGTTCATGGGTCTCACCTCCTCGGGCGGTGTCACGGTCAGCCGCAAGCTACAAGCCCGGGCGTCCTCCCGTCCATCCCTTTACCGGGCACGGCCGACGGAAGCTGCCGAGCATAGTTAGGAAAATTTCCTAACTATCTTGACGCGGTCCCGGCCGCTTGCCACGATCCAGGCAAGCGGCTTGGCGCGGCGCCCCTGCGGCGTGACGCGCTCAGACACTGACCCGGCCGCGCAGTCCATGCTGACCACCCATGGAGCACTGCCGTGTACATCTCGGGTGTCAAGTCCGGTGTCAAGGTGTCCCGGCTCGGCCTCGCCGTGCCCGCCAACGTGCTGGCCCTCGGCACGGTGAACCTGGTGACCGACGTCTCCTCCGAGATGGTCACCGCGGTCCTGCCCTTCTACCTCGTGCTCTCGCTGGGGTTGAGCCCGCTGGCCTTCGGCCTGGTGGACGGCCTCTACGTCGGCGTGACGGCGGTGCTGCGGCTGGCCGGCGCGCGTCTCGCCGACCGGCTGCAGCGGCGCAAACTGGTCGCGGGCCTCGGCTACGCCCTGTCGGCGGCGTGCCGGCTTGCCCTCCCCGCGGCCGGCGGCTCGGCCGCCCTGATCGGCGCGGTGGTGGCGGCCGACCGGGCCGGCAAGGGCCTGCGCACCGCCCCGCGTGACGCCCTGATCTCGCTCAGCGCCGATCCCGGGCGGCTCGGCCAGGCGTTCGGCGTGCACCGGGCCATGGACACCACAGGGGCGCTCCTCGGCCCGCTGGCCGCCTTCGCGGTGCTCGGCGCGAGCGGCGCCTACGACGCGGTGTTCGTGGTGAGCTTCGCGGTCGCCCTGCTGGGCCTGCTCGTCTTCGTGCTCTACGTCCGCGACCGGCGCGAGGTCGCGCCGCCCCGGGCGTCGAGCCGGCCGGCGCGGGCGCTGCTCGGCGACGCGCGGTTCCGGCGGCTGTGCCTGACGGCATGCGCGCTCGGGCTGGTCACGGTCAGCGACGCCTTCGTCTACCTGCTGCTGCAACGGAACGCCGGGCTGGCGACCGAGCACCTCCCGCTGCTGCCCCTGGGCACCGCGGCGGCGTACGTGCTGCTCGCCGTACCCCTGGGCAGGCTCGCCGACCGGCTGGGCAGGGGCGCGGTGTTCGTGCTCGGCCACCTGGCGCTCGTGGCCGTCTACGGCGCGCTCGCCGCGTCCGGGCCGTTCTGGCTCGTCCTGCCGCTGCTCGGGCTCTTCTACGCCGCGACCGACGGGGTGCTCATGGCCGCCGCCGGGCCGCTGCTGCCGGCCGGGTCACGCACGAGCGGGCTGGCCCTGCTGCAGACCGGGCAGGCCCTCGCCCGCATGTTCTCCTCCGTCCTGTACGGCGCCGCCTGGGCGGCGTTCGGCCCCGTACCCGGCCTGATCGCGATGGGGGCGGGCGTGCTGGCATGCCTGTCGCTCTGGAGGGAGGTCCGATGAGACGCGGCGTGATCCTGCTCGTCGCGGTGCTCGTGCTGGGCGGCGGCGCGGCCGGCTACACCCTGTGGCCTGACCGCCCGGCGCCCGCGGCCGGCGGGAGCGCCGTCGACCTGGCCAGGCCGGGCCGGCTCCTGGTCCGGGACCTGGCCACCGGCCTGGTCCGCGGCAGCCGCACCCGATGCGACCGCTTCGCCGCGGCGCGCGGCACCGGCGTGTGCCTGGTCGCCCGGCCCGGGGCGGTTCCGACGACGCACGCGCTGGTCCTCGACCGCGCCATGCGGCCGACCCGTCGCGTCACGCTCGCCGGGATTCCGAGCAGGGCACGCGTCTCCGGCAGCGGCAGGATGATCTCCTGGACGGTCTTCGTCACCGGCGACTCCTACAACGGCGGCGCCTTCTCCACGCGGACCGGGCTGCTCGACACCCGGACCGGGAACGTGACCGTCAGCATCGAGGAGATCCCGCTGCTCAAGGACGGCCGCCGGTACCACTCCGCGGACGTGAACTACTGGGGCGTCACCTTCGCACCGGACGACAGCCGCTTCTACGCCACGGTCGCGACCAGGGGGAAGACCTATCTCGTCGAGGGCGACTATGCCCGCTGGCAGGCCAGGGTGCTCAGGGAGAACGCCGAGTGCCCGTCGCTGTCCCCGGACGGCGGCAGGCTCGTCTACAAGAAGCGCACGCCGTCGGGGGCGTGGCGCCTGCACGCGCTGGACCTGGCCACCCACCGGGAGACCCCGCTCGCCGAGACCGCCGACGTGGACGACCAGGTGGCGTGGCTCGACGCCGGCACCGTCATGTACGGCAAGGGCCGCGACGTGTGGGCGGTGCCTGCCGACGGGAGCGGCGGTCCCCGCCTGCTGGCCACCGAAGCCTCCTCACCCACGCTCACCTGAAGGGAGAACGGAGTGTTATCCAGACGGATCAGGGCCGCTGTGGCGCTGCTCGCGGCGGGCATGCTGCTCCAGATCGGGCAGGCCGCGCCCGGCCACGCGGCCGACGGGCTCATCTCGCAGGGCAGGCCCGCCATCGCGTCCTCGGTGGAGGACGCCACCCTCACCGCCGACAAGGCCGTGGACGGCGCCGCCACGACGCGCTGGGCCTCGGCGGAAGGCGCCGACCCCCAGTGGATCAGAGTGGACCTGGGCGGCCAGGCGACGATCAGCCGGGTGCGGCTGTCCTGGGAGGTCGCCCACGCGAAGGCGTACCGGGTGCAGGTGTCGGCCGACGGGACGTCCTGGACCACCCTGTACTCGACCTCCTCCGGCGACGGCGGCGTCGACGACCTGAGCGTGTCCGGGAGCGGGCGCCACGTGCGGGTGTACGGCACAGCCCGCGCCACACCTTACGGCTACTCGCTGTGGGAGCTGGAGGTCTACGGCAAGGGCGGCGGCGACGGCGGCGGGTCGTTCGTCGTCGCGGCCGCCGGCGACATCGCCGGGACCTGCGACGCGGGCGACGGCACCGCCTGCGCGCACGAGCGCACCGCCCGGCTGGTCGAGTCGATCGACCCCGTCTACGTGCTGACCATGGGCGACAACCAGTACGACGACGGGCGGCTGTCGGAGTACCGGTCCTACTACGCCACCACGTGGGGGCGGTTCAAGCACAAGACCAGGCCCACGCCGGGCAACCACGAGTACTACGACCCGGCCGGGGGAGCCGCCGGGTACAAGGCGTACTTCGGCTCCGTCGCCACCCCCGCCGGCAAGACGTACTACAGCTTCGACCACGGCAACTGGCACTTCGTCGCCCTCGACTCCGAGCAGTCCATGTCCGCCGGCTCGGCGCAGGTGACCTGGTTGAAGAACGACCTCGCCCGGAACACCAGGGGATGCGTCGCCGCGTACTGGCACCACCCGCTGTTCAACTCCGGCAGCAAGGGTTACAACCCCGTCAGCCTGCCGGCGTGGCGGGCGCTCCACGCCGCCGGCGCCGACCTGATCCTCAACGGGCACGACCACGTCTACGAGCGGTTCCGGCCTCAGGACCCCGACGGCAGGGCCACCCCGGCCGGGCCGCTGGCCGTCACCGCCGGCCTGGGCGGCGCCGACACCTACACCTTCGAACACGAGGTGCACCCCAACAGCCTGGTACGCCTGACCGGCCTGCACGGCGTGCTGAAGCTGACCCTGTCCGACACCGGGTTCTCCGGCCAGCTCGTCCAGGACGACGGCCGGGTCCGGGACACGATCCCGGCGACCGCCTGCCATTGATCCCCTGGCCGGAACGGGTCCGCGCCCGGCCGGCCGGCCCACCCTTCGCCGCTGACGGCGGGAGCGGGCCACCCGGCCGAGGCGGGCCCGCGTCCGACCGGCCGGCTCGTCGCCGGGCCCCTGCCGACGGGTTGCCTTCTGGTACCCCCCGGGGTATAAAGAAGGCGCTCGCCCGGGCGCCTTGTCGGCGCCCTCGCGGGGCTCGCACATACCCCCGGTGGTATAGAGGGGAGTGCCCCCTTTTTGCTCGTGAGATACCCCCTGGGGTATGCGACCCGCCGGACCATTCCCACCCAGCGAAACGAGAAGAAGCCCGTGAACACCGACTCCCACATCGACCCCGCCACCGCCCGCGCGCTGATCGCCGCCAACCAGGACGTGCTGGTCGTCGACGTCCGGACGCCCGCCGAGTTCGAGACCGCGCACATCAGCGGGGCGATCAACCTGCCGCTCGACCAGGTCGACATCCACCTGCGGCGGATCGTCACCGACGCCGGCGGGCGGATGCTGCTGATCTGCCAGTCCGGCGGCCGGGCCACGCAGGCGCACAGGAAGCTCTGCGACGCGGGACTGCCCGACGCGGTCGTCCTCGCCGGCGGCATGAACGCCTGGATCGCCTCCGGCGCCCCGGTGGTGCGAGGCAGGCAGCGGTGGAGCCTGGAGCGCCAGGTCAGGGTGGTCGCCGGTGGGATCGTGCTGGCGTCCATCGTGGCCGACCTGTGGCTGCCCGGAGCGCGCTTCGCCGGCGCCTTCGTCGGAGCCGGCCTGGTGTTCGCCGGGCTGACCGACACCTGCGCCATGGGCATGCTGCTCGCCCGCCTGCCGTACAACCGCGGCACGGGCGCCGACGTGGACGCCGCCCTCGCCTGTGTCCGCCGCCCCGGGCGAACCACGGCCTGACGGGGCGAGACGACGACATGACCGCTCTCACCCTGGCCGGCGCCGTCGCCGTCGGCCTGACCCTGGGCCTGTTCGGCGGGGGAGGATCGATCCTGACGGTCCCCCTGCTCGTCTACCTCGCGGGCGTCCCCGCCAAGTCCGCGATCGCCATGTCGCTGTTCGTCGTCGGCGTGACGAGCGCGGTGAGCGCCGTCGGTCACGCGCGCGCCGGCCGCATCAGGTGGCAGACCGGCCTGGTCTTCGGCCTGGCCGGAATGGCCGGAGCCTACGGCGGCGGCCTGGCCGGGCCGCACCTGCCCGCGGCTGTGCTGCTGGCGGGGTTCGCGCTGATGATGCTGGCCACCGCCGTGGCGATGATCCGCGGTAGACGGGCTCCCGAGCACGTGCCCGCCCGCGAGAACCTGCCGGTCCTGCACGTCATCGTCGAGGGTGTCGTCGTCGGCCTGGTCACGGGGCTGGTCGGCGCCGGTGGAGGGTTCCTGGTCGTCCCCGCGCTGGTGCTGCTCGGCGGCATGCCGATGGGCGTGGCCGTCGCCACCTCCCTGGTGGTGATCGCGATGAAGTCGTTCGCCGGGCTGGCCGGCTACCTGCGGACCATCCCGGTCGACTGGTCGATCGCCCTGCCCGTCACGGCGGCGGCGGTCGTCGGCGGTCTCGCCGGCGGGTGGCTCGCCGGGCACCTCGACGCCGACCGCCTCCGCCGGGGCTTCGGCTGGTTCGTCCTCGTGATGGGCGGCTTCGTGCTCATCCAGCAGGCCCCGCCCGCGCTCTTCGCCACCACGTGGGCGGGCGTCACGCTGCCGGCCGGCGGTGCGGCCGCCCTGGCCGGGATCGCCTTTCTCCTCCTGCGCAGGCGACGCGGCCCGGCCGCGACGGCCCGGCGCGCCGCTCCACCGAAACCGAACACACCCGTGGGTACCCAGAAAGGAAGTGTCATGTTCTTCGCGCAGTACTACCTGGACTGCCTCTCGCAGGCCTCGTACATGATCGGAGATCCGTCGACAGGCCGGGCCGTGGTGGTGGACCCCCGGCGCGACGTGTCCGAGTACCTCGCCGACGCCGAGGCGCACGGGCTGCGGATCGACGGGGTGATCAACACCCACTTCCACGCCGATTTCCTCGCCGGTCACCTGGAGCTGGCCGCGCGCACCGGCGCGTGGATCGGGTACGGCCGCCTCGCCGAGATCGAGTACCCGATCCGCAGGCTCGCCCACGGCGACCGGATCGAACTCGGGGACGTCGTGCTGGAGATCATGGAGACACCCGGCCACACGCCGGAGTCGATCAGCGTCCTGGTCCGCGAGCACGCCGGCGACGCGGTGCCGTACGGCGTGCTGACCGGCGACGCGCTGTTCGTCGGCGACGTCGGCCGGCCCGACCTGCTCGCCTCGCTCGGCACGACCTCCGACCAGCTCGCCGACCTCCGACCAGCTCGCCTCGCTCGGCACGACCTCCGACCAGCTCGGCCGGATGCTGTACGACAGCGTGCAGCGCAAGCTCATGAGCCTGCCGGACGAGGTGCGGGTGTTCCCCGCCCACGGCGCCGGCTCCGCCTGCGGCAAGAACCTGTCCACCGAACGGGCCTCGACGATCGGCGTGCAGCGGCTGACCAACTACGCGTGCCGGCCGATGAGCGAGGAGGAGTTCCTGTCCATCGTGACCGAGGGACAGCCGCCCGCTCCCGGCTACTTCGTCTTCGACGCCATGCTGAACCGCAGGAACCACGAGCTGCTGGACGTGGCCGCGCACGCCCGGCCGCTGACGGCCGAGGAGTTCCTCGACCGGCGCCGCGCCGGCGCCGTGGTGCTCGACGCCCGCGACGCCCAGGACTTCGCCCTGGCCCACCTGCGCGGGTCTGTCAGCGTGCCCGCCGACGGCCGCTTCGCGGAACGCTCCGGAACGGTCGTCGAACCCGGCCGCGAGATCGTCGTCATCGCCCCCCAGGACCGCGAGGCCGAGGTCGTCACCCGGCTGGCCCGGATCGGCTTCGACACGGTCACCGGCTACCTGCGCGACCCCGAGGCCGCCTTCCTCGCCACGCCCGACGAGGTCGCCCACTCCAGCCGCCTGACCGCCGCCCAGCTGCGCGAGGCCCTCCAGGGCCGGCGGCCCCCGTTCCTGCTCGACGTCCGCAACGCGAGCGAGGTCGCGGACGGCGCCGTCGAGGGCGCGGTCAACATTCCTCTCGCCCAGCTCCCGGCGCGGCTGGCCGAGATCCCGGACGGCCCGGTCGTCGTCTACTGCGCCGGCGGCGCCCGTTCCGCCATCGCGGCCGGCCTGCTGGAGCACAAGGGACGCGATCAGGTGAGCGATCTCATCGGCGGATACGCCGCCTGGCGGACCGCCTTCACCCCCGCGCAGGCATGAACGACGGGAAGGGCTGACCCCGATGACAGCGGAAGGGACGACCAGGCGCCGCTGATCGGCGGCCGGGCCGCCTCCGCCGAGCTCACCCCGGGGCGTGAGACCTTCATGATCCACTATGAAGATCTCACGAGATGGTAGAAATGTGGCGATAGTGGGGCCTGACGGTAGGGGCGATGGATGATCCGGGTTCTGCTCGCCGAGGACATGCACATGGTTCGCGGGGCCCTGGTCGCACTGCTCGATCTCGAACCCGACCTCCAGGTGGTCGCCCAGGCGGCGTCCGGCGACGAGATCGTGCGCCTGGCGCTGGAGCACGCGCCCGACGTGGCGGTGATCGACGTGGGACTGCCGGGAATCGACGGGCTCAGCGCCGCGGCCGAGCTGCGCAGGCGCGTACCGCGCTGCCAGGTGCTGATCCTGACGAGCTTCGGCCGGCCGGGAAGCGTCCGGAGGGCGTTCGCCGCGAAGGCGTCCGGGTTCGTGGTCAAGGACGCCCCGCCGGACCAGCTGGCCGACGCGATCCGCAGGGTCGCGGCGGGGGAGCGGGTGATCGATCCCAAGCTCGCCGTGGCGGCGCTGGAGGCGGTCGAGAGCCCGCTCAGACCGCGCGAGCTGGAGGTGCTGCGGAGGTTCGCCGAGGGTGAGGACGTGGAGCAGATCGCCGAGGCGCTGTTCCTGTCCGTGGGCACCGTGCGCAACTACCTCACCGGGATCGTCGCCACGCTGCACGCCCGCAACCGGCTGCACGCCGTCCGGATCGCCCAGGACGCCGGTTGGCTCTGAGCCCGGTACGGCTGCTGGCCGTCTTCATCTGCGTCGTCTGCGTGGCGCGGGTGTCCTACCACGTCGCCGAGGCCTCGGCCGGGCCGGTGCTGGTGGGCGCCATCGTCGGGGTCGCCGCGCTGCAGCTGCCGATCTCGCTGTCGCTGGGCAGGCGGCGCCTGTCCGTGCTGCTCTTCCTGGTCCAGGCCGTGCTCAACTACCTGCCGCTGCTGGTGGAGGCCGACGCCTGGCGGGCGGGCGGCTCGGGGTTCGTCGCCGCCTCCGCTCTTCTCGTCGTGAGCGGTCCCTCCGCGTGGCTGATCTTCGGGCTGATCCCGGTCGTCGAGGGGGTCATGGCGTTCGCCCTGAACCCCGCACCCCTGTTCGTCTACTACGCGGTCGTCGCCCCCCTCAACGTCGGCCTGCTGCTGTACGCCCTCAGCCGGCTCACCGAGCTGCTGAACCGCGTACGGGAGGAGCGGGCGGAGCTGGCCACCAGGGCCCGGGAGGTCGAACGGTTACGGCTTCGCCGGCACGTGCAGCACCAGGTCGAGAGCGACGTGACCGCCATCGAGCACCTGGCGCGGCGGGCGCTGCGCCACGGCCGGGCGCAGACGACGCGAGGCGACGTCTCACGGGCCGTCGCCGTCGCACGCGGGGCACTGGACCGGGTGCGGTCCCTGCCGCACGCCGACGTGCCGGTCCCGGTCCCGGCCCGCGATCATGACGCGCGGATCGCCCGGTCGGCCACACCGATCCTCGTGGCCACGCATGTCCTGTTCATCGGTCACTCTCTGTTCGCCTTCGTCGCCGACGCGGAGCAAGGCCGCGGCTCCGCACACGTCTGGCACCTGGCGGTGCTGCCCGTGACCTTCGCCCTGCAGTTCTGGCACCTGTCCGCCGTGCACGCGGGCAGGCGGCCCAGGTCCCTGCGCTGGACCCTCGCGGCTCAGGCCATGACCGTCTACGGCCCCCTGGCGGTCGGGGAGACGTCCGGACTGCTGGTGTCGGGATTCTTCGCCGGCGTCGTCCTGCTGTGCGCTCCGGCCCGCGTGTCCGGGCCGCTGTGCATGGCGATCTTCGGCATCGACGCCGTCGATGGCTGGTTGGGCGAAGGCCCGTTCGTGGGCGCCTACCAGTTCTGCACTGCCGTATCGACGGCCATCGCCGTCTACGGCCTGACCCGGCTGGTCGGCCTCATCACCGAGCTCAGGCGCACCCGGGCGGAGCTGGTCGAGGTGGAGGCCCTACGCGAGCGGCTGCGGATGGGCCGGGACGTGCACGATCTGCTCGGCCGCGGCCTGACCGCGATCGTCCTGCACGGGGACCTCACGCTGCGGCTGCTGGACACCGACCCGGGGGGCGCCACGAGACACCTCGAACGGATGACGCACGCGGCACAGGCCGCGCTCGTCGACATCGCCGCGCTGAGCGCGCCGGGCCGGCCCCTGTCGCTGGCCGCCGAGGTCGACTCCGCCAGAGCCGTGCTGGAATCCGCCGGAGCGGCCGTGCGGGTCCACGCCGCGCCCGTGGCCGGGCCGGCCGAGCCCGTGCTCGCCGTGGTGCTGCGCGAGGCGGTCACCAACGTGCTCAGGCACAGCACGCCGCACGAGTGCCTGATCGAGATCGCCGCCGAGGACGGCCGCGTACGGCTGCGCGTGGCCAACGACGGAGCCGCGCCCGCCACCGGCGAGCCGGGCACGGGGCTGGAGAACCTGCGGGCCCGCCTGACCGCCATCGGCGGCGAGCTCACCACCACCCTGACCGGCAACCATTTCGAGCTCCTCGCCCGCACCCCCGTGGATCATGAGGATCTCACGCCCGCGAGGTGAACCGGGCGACTGTGCCGGGCGGGGCCCGATGCCGCACAGTAGGGGCGCCACATCCACACGAGAGATCAACCGGGGACCATGAACCGCCGACAGTTCCTCGCGACCGCCGCCCTCGCGGGCCTCGCCTCCGCCTGCGGGTCCAGCACTCCACGCGCGAGCGATCCGGCCGCCTTCCGCACCGAGCTGCGCGTGCCTCCGCTGCTGAAGCCCGAGGTGGACAAGGACGGGACGCGGACGTTCGCGCTGACGATGCAGCGGGGCCGCAGCGAGATCCTGCCCGGCAGGCCCGTCGAGACGTGGGGGTTCAACGGCCCGCACCTCGGGCCGACGATCCGGGCGGCACGCGGCGACAAGGTCCGCGTCACGGTCGCCAACCGCCTGGACGAGGCGAGCACCGTGCACTGGCACGGGATGCGGCTCCCCGCGAGGATGGACGGCGGGCCGCACCAGACGATCGCGCCGGGCGCCACGTGGAGCCCGCACTGGACCATCGACCAGCCCGCCGCCACGTCGTGGTACCACCCCCACCCGCACGGCGCGACCGCCAGGCACGTCTACCGCGGGCTCGCCGGCATGTTCATCATCGACGACCGGACCGCGCCCGGGCTGCCCGCGGCGTACGGGGTCGACGACATACCCCTCATCCTGCAGGACAAGAACCTCGCCGAGGACGGCTCGCCGTCCGGCGACCCGTTGACGGGCACCTTCGGCATCCTGGGCGACCACATGCTGGTCAACGGCGTGCACGCCCCGTTCCTCAACGTGCGCACCGAGCGGGTGCGCTTCCGCGTCCTCAACGGGTCGAACGCCCGGATGTACCACCTCACGTTCGCCGACGGCCGGACGTTCCACGTCGTCGGCAACGACGCCGGCCTGCTGCCCGCCCCCGTCCCGGTGGACGAGGTCTCCCTCACGCCGGGCGAACGGGTGGAGGTCGTCGTGACCTTCACGGCCGGGGAACAGGTCCTGCTGCGCACGCGGTCGGGGTCCGACGACATCGACGAGGGCGACTTCGACCTGCTGAAGATCGTCGCGGCGCCGCGGCTCGCCGCCTCTCCCGGCCTCCCGGACCGGCTGGCCGAGCCCGCTCCGATCGTGGTGCCCCCGGGCGCCAGGGTCCGCCGGTTCCGGCTCAACGGGCACGACGCCATCAACGGCAAGGAGATGGACATGTCGCGCATCGACGAGGTGGTGCCCGCCGGCGCCACCGAGATCTGGGAGATCGAGAACACCGTCTACGCCCACAACTTCCACATCCACGAGGTGGCGTTCCAGGTGCTCGACGTGGACGGGGAGAAGCCGCCGGCGTACGCGAGCGGCCACAAGGACACCGTCTACGTGCCGCCGAAGAGCACGGTGCGGGTCGCCGTGCGGTTCGGCCGGTTCACCGACCCGGCCACGCCGTACATGTACCACTGCCACATCCTGCGGCACGAGGACTCCGGCATGATGGGCCAGTTCGTGATCGTGGAGCCCGGCACCGAGAACCAGGTGCCGCGCACCATCGCCGGCCACCACGGGTAGCGCCTCACCCCGAGGGTCCCTCGACCACCGGCATGAGCAGCGGCCGCTTGGCGGTGCGGGCGTCGCCCGAGGATCGGCCGCGCAGGCGCCGGCCCAGCCAGGGCCCGCCGAAGGTGGCCAGCCACCGCGCCTCCGCCGCCACCGCCCGCCAGGCCGCCGGGGCGGGCAGCGCGGGCAGGGGGGTCATCCACGCGTCGTCCCAGCCGGGGAGCCCCAGCGCGTGCGCGAAGGCGGCCGCGAAGCGGGCGTGCCCCACCGGACTGGCGTGCAACCGGTCGCTGCTCCACATCCTCGCGTCGGTGACGAAGGCGAGCGGGAACGTGTCGATCAGCGTGACCCCGTGGCGCGCCGCCGCCTTCTCGATGCGGGCGTTGAGGTCGAGCACCCGGGGCACGAGCGGGCGAGCCAGCGGGGTGATCGCGCCGAGGTCGGGGAACGTCACGCTCACCACGCGCGCCCCCGCGGCGGTCAGCGCCGCGAACGTCTCCTCCAGCGCCGCGGCCACCTCGGCGGCGTCGAAGCCCGGCCGGATCAGGTCGTTCATCCCGGCCATGACCGTGGCCAGGTCGGGCCGCAGCTCCAGCGCGGCCGGCAGTTGCTCGTCGCGCACCTGGGCGGCCAGGCGGCCCCGGACGGCGAGGTTGGCGTAGCGCACGCCGGGGTCGACGCGGGCGAGGTGCTCGGCGAGCCGGTCGGCCCACCCGCGGTGCCCGCCCGCGTCGTCGTGGTCGCCGAGGCCCTCGGTCTGGCTGTCGCCGAGCGCCACGTAACGCCGGTAGCTCATGATCTCGTCGTCCTTCCGGGGTGGGCGGAGCGCTCGCCGAGCGTCCGGGCGGTGCTCAGGCACCAGTCGCGCATCTCCCGCTCCAGGCGGCACCCGGCCAGGCAGGACAGGTACGGGCCGATGCGCTCGCCTTCGCGGAGGAACGCCCCCTCGTCCCGGTCGCCGCGCAGGCGCTTCAGCATCGTCTCGAAGAGCGCCAGCTTGGCCGCGGCCTGCTCCGCCCGCTCCAGGAGCTGGGCGATCAGCGGCGCGGGGTCGAGCACGTCCACGGCGTGCACCTTGACGACCAGATCATCGCGGATCAGCAGCGGCTTGGCCGGTGCCGCGGCGAAGGCGGCCAGCTCGGCGACGCCGGCCTCGGTGACCGTGAAGACGCGTTTGTTGGGCCGCCCCTGCTGGACGACCTCGCGCCCCGCGACCAGCCCGTCGGCCTCCAGCTTCGTCAGCTCGGCGTAGAGCTGTTGCGGGGCGGCGTACCAGAAGTTGGAGACGCCCACGTCGAAGAGCTTGGTGAGCTGGTAGCCGCTGTGTTCGCCGTCGAGCAGCGCCGCGAGGACCGCGTGTCGCAGGCTCACGGCCTACTCGTTTCCATGAATAGTCATGTCGATGACTATAGGCCTGCGAGAAGCGCTCCGACAGCCCGGCTTCCCGTCGGCCATGGCGGACCCGGCGGCGGGCCGAGGTCAACGCGGGACGGCGAGGAACTCGCGCGCACCCCGAAGCCGGGTCGTCAGCCGCGACCGGGTCAGGGCGCAGTCCAGGCGTACGTCGAGGGGGCCCGGTGGGCCCGTCCGGGCGCGCAGGCCGGTGGGCAGGCCGGCCTCGTCGAGGCCGTCGCGGCGGGCGATGAGCACGCCGAGCTCGTGGCGGGTGACGGCGTCGGCTCCGGCGACGTGGTGGATCCCCGAAGAGGACGAGCCGGTGAGCTCCAGCAGCGCCGAGGCGAGGTCGGTGACGTGGACCGGGCACCGCACGTCGTCGGTGAACAGGACACCGGCTGTGGTGCCGGACGCGAGCGCGTGCACGCGGGCCTCGTGCGGCGAGCCTCCGCCCCCGATGATGAGCGAGGTCCGGGCGATCACGGCGGTGGGATCGAGGCCCTTGATCGCCGTCTCGGCCGCGGCCTTGGCGGCGCCGTAGGGGGTCGTGGGATCGGGCGGGCAGGTCTCGTCGTAGCGTCTCGCCAGTCCGGAGAACACCGCGTCGCTGGACACGTGCACCAACCGGGCGCCGACGGCCGCGGCTGCCGCGGCGACGTGCGCCGCACCGTCCGCGGTGGTCGCCCAGTCGGCCCGCCGTGACGCGGTGTTGACGATCGCGGCGGGCCGGGTCCGCTGGACCAGGGCCATGACCTCGTCGCGGCGCCTGATGTCGAGTGCGCGCCAGTCGACGCCGGTGACGGCCGGGGCACGGCGACGGAACGTCGCCACGACGCGGGTGCCTGCGCGCCGGGCCCGTCGGACGACCTCCTGCCCGAGGAAGCCGCTGCCGCCGATCACCAGGAGATCCATCGCCGTCACGGTACCGTGCCGGGGCCGCCGGACCGGGTGGCCCGTGCGCGCCCGTACGCCCGGCGCCTTCCGCCCGGGGCCCGGGCGTGCGCCGGTGAAGGAGCGGCCGTCCGGGCCCCGGGCCGCACGGTCCGAGGCCCGGACGGCGGGTGGGTCAGGGGCGGAGGGTGAGGAGAAGGTCCTCCAGCGGGGTGTAGCGGTCCGGAAGGCCGAATCCGGCGGGGCCGAAGCACGCCAGCGCCTCGGGGGTCCGCATGATCGGCGGGGTGGAGATGCCGTACACCGTGAGCCGTTGGCCGTAGGCGAGCGACTCGGTGGGGATCGGTGCGCCGGTCTCGCTGTTGAGGGTGCAGATCAGGTCCGGGACGATGGCGACGACCGTGCCGTCGCGACGGGCGACCAGGTGCTCGTTCTGGAAGGTGATCTCCAGGGTGTCGTCCGGGTCGCCGTCCGACTCGAGCCGCGCCCTGCCGCGGGCGAAGCCGTCCACCGTGCGGCGTTCCACGTCGACGAGCTTGCCGCGGAAGAGGGCGACACCGAGGCTGTAGATAGTGCCGGCCAGCATCGAGGTGAGGGCGTCGAAGGGGTCGGCGTGCGCCGCGCGCGCCTGCCGCAGGGTCTCGCCGATGCGGCGGCACAGGGTGAGCGTGCCGTGCACGGAGGTGCGGCGGACGTCGTCGGTGTCCATCGGGTAGTCGCTGATGTAGGAGGCGCCGCCCATCTGGACGGTCAGCGCGCGGGCCAGCTGCTCCATCCGTTTGTTGTCGGTGGCGTCGATGATGCTGGTGTCGCCGTGGTCGGAGGCGATCGCCATCGGCGAGCCGGACACCCCCAGCACGCCGAAGGTCTGCATCTGCAGCTCGGGGAAGGCGCGGCCCATGCCGTCGGCGTCCACCACGGGCAGGCCGAGCTGCGCGCCGAGCATCAACGGGATCATGCTGTTGAGCCCGCCGCACTCGGTCGGCATGACGGCGGCGGCGGTGCGGCCGAGATGGGCCTCCAACGCCCGGAAGGCGGCGACGTTGCCGGCCCCGGAGGGCAGCTTCTCCACGAACACGGTGGGCGCGCCCATCATCGACGACGGCAGCACGAGCGCGCCGTCGGGCAGCTCGTCGGCGCCGATGATGTGGACGGTACGTCCCGCGCGCATCTCCTGTTCGACCAGGAGACGGCCGATGTAGGGGTCTCCGCCGCCGCCGGTGCCGAGGACGGCGGCGCCCTCGGCCAGGTCGTGCAGGCCCTGCAGGGTCAGGTCGTAGCCCATGGGGTGGCCTCCTCCGGGGTGCGGGCGCGGCCGAGGTCGAGGTCTCCGACGGCGCGGACGACGACGCGGACGGCGTTGCCGGGCAGGTAGTCGACGTGGATCTCGTCGATGTGGGCGATCTCGACGGTCTCGGGCACGGCTCCGGCGGAGACGGCCAGGTCGACGGCCTCGGCGCGAGCCCGGTCGAGGACGTCGTCGCGGCTGAGCCGGGAGCCGATGACGAACAGCCGGTCCACCTCGCCGCCGATCTGGCCGATCGCGGCGCCGATGGCGTTGGCGACGCCGTGGTGGCCGGGAATGCGCACCTCGGGGATGCCGGGCAGGGCGGGCGGCATGAGGACGCTGCCGCCGCCCACGATGATGACCGGCAGCGGGTCGGCGGTCAGCCGCATCCGGTCGACGAGGCCGGCGACGCGGTCGGCCATCCAGGCCGTGCCACGCCGTACCAGGTCGCGGTCGAGGTGGCGCACCAGCGAGGGGTCGCCGATGTCGGCCAGCCCGGCGGCGACCGCCAGGTCGGTGGCCGTGAGGGTGTGGCCGCCGAAGACGAGCGCCTCGTCGGTGAGCCGGTAGCCGACCGAGTCCGGCCCGATCCGCAGGTCGGGCCGGTGGGTGACGCGGCTGCCTCCGCCCAGGCCGACGGAGACGACGTCGGGCATGCGGAAGTTGGTGCGCACGCCGGCGATGTCCACGTCGGTGCTCGCCTGTCGTGGGTAGCCGCCGGTCAGGACGCCGACGTCGGCGGTGGTGCCGCCGATGTCGACCACCGCGGCGTTGGTGAGGCCGGCCAGGAAGGCCGCGCCGCGCATGCTGTTGGTCGGGCCGGAGGCGAAGGTGCGCACGGGGTAGCGGCGGGTGTGTTCGGCGTCCATGAGGGTCCCGTCGTTCTGCGACAGGAACAGCGGCGCGCTGACCCCGACGGCGCGCAGGGCGCCGGTGAAGGCGTCGACGATCTCGTCGGCGAGGTCCAGCAGGCAGGCGTTGACGATGGTGGCGTTCTCCCGCTCCAGCATGCGGATGCGGCCGATCCGGTGGGACAGGCTGACGCGCAGGTGCGGCAGCTCGGCCCGCAGGATGTCGGCGGCGGCCAGCTCGGCCTCGGCGGTGACGGGGGAGAAGACCGAGCTGATCGCCACCGTGGTGATGTCGTGCGCGGCCAGGTCGACCGCCACCCGCTTGAGCTCGTCGGGGTCCAGCGGGGAGATGGGACGGCCGTCGAACTCGTGGCCCCCGTGGCACAGGTGCACGCTCGGCCGGACGGCCTCCAGCAGCTCCGCCGGCCAGCCGGTGGCCGGCGGCAGCGCCGCCGTGGCGGGAAGCGCCAGCCGTACGACGCCGGTGCGGGCCAGGCGGCGCCGGGTGACCAGGGCGTTGGTGAAGTGGGTGGTGCCGATCATGACGGCGTCCACGTGCGCGCGGTCGAGGCCGCCGCGGTCGAGCAGTCGCTGCAGTGCCGCGACGATGCCGCCGGTCACGTCGGACGTCGTCGCAGTCTTGATCTCGGCCACGACGGTCATGGCCTGGTCGAGCAGGACGGCATCGGTGTGGGTGCCGCCCACGTCGATCCCTATTCGCACGGCTGTGTGCTCCTGTCTGCGGGGGAGGGGAGATACCGGATTCGCACGGAACGGCAGATGACGGCCCGGGGCCGGTTCACGGCCGGGGCTGCGGGGCGGAGCCGGTCAGGCCCAGCCTGCCCGCCGCCGCGTGGAGCAGGAACGCGGCCAGCAGCGCGTTGAGCGCGGGAATGCCCCAGGTGAGGAAATGGCCGATCAGCGCGGCGGCCACCCAGATCACCAGAGCGGCGGGCACCCAGCCCGGCGCCCGCGCGGGCAGCTCGCCGCGTTCGCGGGAGGCGTCCAGCTCCGGCCGCCAGGTGCGCACCACGAAGTACTCGGCGACCATGATGCCGGCGATCGGCGGGATCGCGACGCCCAGCAGGACCAGGAAGCCGACCAGATGGTCGGCGATGCCGAGCGCGGCCAGCGCGGTGCCCACCACGCCCAGGGCGACGGTCACCGCGGCGCGGCCCGCCCTGACGCCGAAGGCGGTGTGCAGGGCGTTGGTCACGCCGAGGCTGGCCGCGTAGAGGTTCCAGTCGTTGGTCTTGAACGTCGCCGAGACCAGGACGAGCACGCCGACGGTGCCGGAGGTCGTGGTCACGATGGTGACCACGTCGCCGGTGCGCAGCGCGTGCGCCAGCAGCACGCCGACCAGCGCGAGCACGTACTCGCCGAGGCTGATGCCGATCACGGTCTGCTTGACCACGTCGGCCGCGCTGCGGTTGAACCGGCACATGTCCGGGCTGATCACCGCGCCGACGATGAAGCCGCCCGCCACCAGGGTCGCGCCCTGGGCCAGGCTCATCGGCGGCCCGGCCGGCGTGGAGGCGAGCAGCTCGCCCAGCGGCCGCTGGGCCAGTTCGACCGCGATGGCCCAGCCGGCCAGCGCGAGAAAGGCCGGGACGGTGATCCACGCGGTCCACGCCATGCCGGCGAAGCCGTGCACGACGATCGCGGTGATCGCCAGGCCGCCGACGATCGCCCAGATCCAGGCCGGTGAACCGCCCAGCAGGGCGGAGACGCCCTGGGCCAGCACGGCCGACTGGACGCCGAACCAGCCGAGCAGGCAGACGGCGATGACCAGGCCGACCAGACCGGAGCCGTACCGTCCGAAACCGGCCCAGCGGGCGAGCAGGCTGGTGGACAGGCCCTCCCGCATGCCGGCGATGCCGAGGGCGATGGCGACGAGCTCCAGGATGGCCGCGCCGAGGGTCACGGCCAGCACTGCCTGCCAGAAGCCCATGCCCATGCCGAGCGTGGCGCCGAGCAGGAACTGCGACAGGGCCGACAGCAGGCCGAAGCGTTGCACGGCGATGGTGGTCCAGCCGTAGCGGGCGGCGGGCGGGACGCGCTCCAGGGCGTGGTCGTCCCGGGCGAGGCCGGTGTCCGTGCCTGAGGCGGCGACGCCGGTGGGGGGTTGCGCCATCGTGCTTCCCTTCGGGGGAGTGATGTGCGGTTGACAGCTGCGACGGTAGAGAACGATCACCCTGACGTGAAGAGGCACGGCGCACCCGGAGTTCCCCGAGCAGGCGGGTCCAGGGGCGCGGTCCGGCCGGCCCGTGAGGGCTTCCCGTGGATGACCCGGCACCAGAGAGCACCTGCAAGGGATTGCAGGGCGCGAGGCGCCCTGAAGCCGACGCCCGCGGCCGGCGTGCCTGCACCGCTGACGACCATCAGGCAGCCGGTGCGCGACATGGCGCCGGCCGCGGTGGCCGGCTGCTCGACGAGATCCGTGGTCTGCCCGCTCCCCGGGGCGCGTTGCTGCACCGGCTCCGAGCTGGTCCTCCGCCGCTCCACCGCTCCGGTCCGCATCCCCCGTCGCGGCTCCCGCCCCCTGACCGTCTGACGCGCCGGGCCCTCCTGACGCGCCGGAGCTCCGGGCGGGGCGCGGCCGCGTGGCGTTCAGCGCGTCAGGGACCGATCGCGCTCCTCGTCCGGCGCGATCTTCTGCCCGCCGTACGCCGCGGACATCCGGGCCCGCAGCCTGCCGAGAGGGCCGCGCGTGAGCGCGGGCGGGATGCCGGAGCCGTGCCGGGCGGAGAGCACCGGCACGGGTTCCCCGCCGCGCAGATGCGCCTCGATGTCCTCGGCCAGCGGCGCGTGCGCCTCGGTGAACGCGCCGCTGGGCAGGCGCTTGATCACACCGGAGGGCACCCCGTGTCCGATCAGTTCGGCGTCGGAGCGTTGCAGGCCGAGGCAGATCCGGTAGGTGACGACGTAGGCGAGCACGGGCGCGACGACCACCAGGACGCGACCGGCGTAGGTGGTGGCGTTCAGGCTGATGTGGAAGGTGGAAGCCAGCTCGTCGTTGGCCCCGAGGAGCCACAGCACGCCGAAGAAGACGACGGCGGTCATGCCGATCGAGGTGCGGTGCGGGTTGTCGCGGGGACGCTGCAGGACGTGGTGCTCACGCGCGTCACCGGTGATCCACCGTTCGACGAACGGGTAGAGCAGCATCCCGGTGAGGATGACGCCCAGCGGCACCAGCGCCGGGACGACCACGCTCAGCGGCACCGTGCCCGCGTGGGCGCCGCCGAGGAGGTTGACCTCCCAGGCGGGCATCAGACGGAGCGCGCCCTCCAGGAAACCGAGGTAGAAGTCGGGCTGGGAGCCGGCCGAGATGTCGGCCGGGGTGTAGGGGCCGTACAGCCACACGGGGTTGATCTGGGCGAAGGTGCCCAGCCCGGCCACGGCGGCCAGGGTGAACAGGAAGAAGGCCGTGGTCTTGGCCATGAACGACGGATACAGCGGAGCGCCCACCACGTTCGTCCGGGTGCGGGCCTTGCCCGGCATCTGGGTGTGTTTCTGCACCCACATCAGCACCAGGTGCGCCGACATCAGCACCAGCAGCGCTCCCGGGATGAGCAGGACGTGCAGGGCGTAGAACCGGGAGACGACGTCGTCGCCCGGATACTCCCCGCCGAACAGGAAGAAGGTCACGTACGTGCCGACCAGGGGCAGCGAGATGAGCACGCCCTCGGTGACGCGCAGGCCGGCCCCCGAGAGCAGGTCGTCCGGCAGCGAGTAGCCCGTGAGTCCCGCCAGCAGGGCCAGCGCGAACATCGTGACGCCGATGACCCAGGTGAGCTCGCGCGGTTTGCGGTAGGCGCCGGTGAAGAACACGCGCAGCGCGTGGACCATGATGCCGCCGATGAACAGCAGCGCCGACCAGTGGTGGATCTGCCTGACGAGCAGCCCGCCGCGCACCTCGAAGCTGATCTCCAGCGTGGAGGCGTACGCCTGCGACATCCCCACGCCCCGCAGCGGCGCGTAGGCGCCGTCGTAGACCACGTGGCCCATGCTCGGCTTGAACCACAACGTCAGGAACGTGCCGGTGAGCAGCAGGATGACGAACGAGTAGAGCGCGATCTCGCCCAGCAGGAAGGACCAGTGATCGGGAAAGATCTTGCGCAGGTTGCGGTTCAGGAACCGGCCCGCTCCCAGCCGGTCGTCCAGGAACGACGATGTCCGGGCGATGGTGCCGGGGACCGCCCTCGGTCCGGTGTGCATGGCTACTCCCTCTCTGTCCGCGTATGACCAAGACGTTCGAGGGCGGGGAAATGTGACATCCTTCACCGCGGCCGGGATGTCACAATCGCGCGGCGCCTCGCGTCTTAGGAGCGACTGGCACACGTTCGGACCACGGCGAGGTGACCCATGGCGACGTCCTCACACATCGGCCCCGGCTCCTGGCGGATCGTCCTGGAGGCGACCGAGGCGAGGCTGACGACGAGCAGGCGGAAAGGCCCGCGCCTGCTGTACGCGCCGCCACGCCTCGACGGCGCGTTCTACCTGCGGCCCGACGCCGCGCTGGCGGGCTTCGCCCTGCGGCTCCCGCTGCCGTCGCACCGCGCCGAGCAGCCGGTGCTGCACTGGGAGTCGGCCGAACTCGACCGCGACGCGCGCGCGTGGCTGCGACTCGGCCGGCACGAGGTGTGCGCACCCGTCTCGGTCGTGTGCGCCGAGATCCCCGGGGAGCGCCCCTACGTGAAGATCGTCCTGGAGACGGTGTTCTTCTCGGGCGGCCTGCGCCTGCCCGGCCTGCTCGTGCCGCGGCCGGTGACGCTGAGGCTGTTCAGCGAGATCCGCCCGGCGGACGCCTTCCCCGCCTCGGGCGCGGACGAGACGCTCTGAGCGGCTCCGCGGACACGTACCGCCGGGCCGGGCGCATCCCATGAGCCGGCCGCATTCCGCGAGACCCACGACGACGATCGCGGGAAGAAGTCTTCCGCATAGGGACGTAGCGTCTCGCTCATGAAGCTGACCTCCCGCGTGCTCAACCGCACCGCCCTGCAGCGGCAGCTCCTGCTGGAGCGCTCCGCCCTGTCGCCGGTCCAGGCGATCGAGCGGCTGGTCGCCGTGCAGGGCCAGGACGTCAACCCGCCGTACTTCGGGCTGTGGTCACGCCTGACCGCCTTCACCCACGACGATCTCACCTCGCTCCTGTACGACCGGCGCGTGGTGCGCGGGTCCCTGCTGCGCGGCACGCAGCACCTGGCGCTGGCCGACGACTACGCCTGGTTGCGGCCCCTCATGCAGGCGCCCCTGACGCGCGCCCGGCAGGCGGCATGGGGCAGGGTCACCGCGGGCGTGGACCTGGAGGAGCTGGTCGCCCTCACACGAGAGCACCTGACCGGACGCACGCTGAGCCGCCCCGAGCTGCGCGACCTGCTCGCCCGCCGCTGGCCCGAGGTCGATCCGATGGCGCTCGGCTGGTCGGCGCAGGCTCTCGTGGCCGTGGTGCACCCGCCGCCCAGCGGCACCTGGAACAGAGGTGGCGCGACACCGTTCACCCTGGCCGAGGAGTGGCTCGGCAGACCGCTCGAGGCCGCGCCGAGCGCCGCGCGGATCGTCTCCCGCTACCTGGCGGCGTTCGGGCCGGCGTCGGTGATGGACGTGCAGGCATGGTCCGGGCTGACGCGGTTGCGGCCGGTGATCGAGGCCATGCCTTTACGGAAATATCAGGATATGGAGGGGCGGGTGCTGTACGACCTGCCGGACGCGCCGCTCGCGCCCGAGGACGTGCCCGCTCCGGTGCGGTTCCTGCCGTACTTCGACAACCTGATGGTCGCCTACGCCGACCGGAGCCGGATGATGACCGCCGAGCAGCGCAAGGCCGTGTGCGTCGGCGCCATCGTGCACCCGACGTTCCTGGTGGACGGTGTCGTCGCGGGCAGATGGGACCTCAAGGACGACGTTCTCGTCCTGAAGCCGTTCGTCGCTCTGCCCGACACCGTCATGGCGGAGCTGGCCGAGGAGGGGTCCCGGCTGCTGGCCTTCGCGGGGGCCGCCGGCGGGCGGGTCACCTGGCGCCCGCCCGCGGCCTGACGGTCCCGGCCTCGCCGCGCCTGCCGGCCCCGGCTCGCCGCCGCTCGGCTCAGCGGACGGCGTAGTCGCCGATGGCCGGCTCCAGCAGGTCGAACACCCGCGTCGCCGCCTCCGACAGCGCCGCGGCGAGTTCGTCGGCGTCCTGCCCGTCCAGCGTGCGCCGCTGGAGCTCCCGGAACAGCAGCCGGTGGGCCGCCCCCAGCTGCGCCGCCACGGCCCTGGCTGTCAGCTCGTCACCCGTCTCCTCGGCGAGCCGCTCGGCCAGGGCGTCCTCCCGCTGGTCGTGCAGATCGCGCAGGCGCGCCACCAGGGTCGGGCTGTCGGCCACCATGCGCGCGAACTCGGCGCCGGTGAACCCGACCATCGGGTCGTGCCGTCGTGCCGCGTCCATGAACGCCCGCCGCAGCGCCGCCAGCGCCGACTCCCCGGCAGCCCGCTCGGCCACGGTCGCCGCGAGGCTCGCCACGAACTCCTCGTGGTGGTCGAGTGCCAGGTCCTCCTTCCGGGGGAAGTAATTGGTCACGGTCATCTTGGCCACCCTGGCGGCCGCCGCGATGTCCGCGATCGTCGTCCTGTCGAAACCGCGCTGGAGGAAGAGTTGGGTAGCGTGGTCGGAGATGGCCTGCCGGGTCTCTCGCTTCTTCTGTTCTCTCAAGCCCAAGGTGTCGATGCTCATAGCCGCCAGCCTCTCATAAATTCTTAGGTTCGACCTCATTTTAGGTTGACTCTGTTTGAGCGCGGACCTAAAGTTGTGCTGGGCCTAATTTTAGCTCCACAGGATCCCGAGCGAGGAGAGTGTCTTGTCCCAAGCAGCAGAGGTTCTCGATCTGGACGACTCCGCCGACTCCGCGGTGGGCGCCGACTCGGTCAAGACCTACCTGAAGGCGATCGGACGGGTCCCGCTGCTGTCCGCCGAGCAGGAGATCGACCTCGCCAAGCGGATCGAGGCCGGCCTGTTCGCCCAGGAGCGGCTCGAGACCGAGCCCGACCTGCCCACCGACCTCCGCGCCGACCTGGAGTGGATCGCCGACGACGGCGCCCGCGCCAAGAAGCGCATGCTGGAGGCCAACCTGCGGCTCGTCGTCTCCATCGCCAAGCGCTACACCGGCCGCGGCATGCTCTTCCTCGACCTCATCCAGGAAGGCAACCTGGGCCTCATCCGCACGATCGAGAAGTTCGACTACCGGCTCGGCTTCAAGTTCTCCACCTACGCCACCTGGTGGATCAAGCAGGCCATCACCCGGGCCATGGCCGACCAGGCGCGGACCATCCGCATCCCGGTCCACATGGTCGAGCTGATCAACAAGGTGGCGCGCACGCAGCGCCGCCTGCAGTCCGACCTGGGCCGCGAGCCCACGCCCGAGGAGATCGCCGCCGAGACCGAGCTGCCCGTCGAGCGGGTCGTCGAGGTCCAGGCGTACGGGCGTGAGCCGATCTCCCTGCACACGCCGCTCGGCGAGACCGGAGACAGCGAGTTCGGCGACCTCATCGAGGACACCGAGGCGGTCTCACCGGCCGACGCGGTCTCCTTCACGCTGCTGCAGCAGCAGCTCCGCTCCCTGCTCGGCGAGCTGTCCGAGCGCGAGGCGGGCGTGATCTCCATGAGGTACGGGCTCGCGGACGGCAAGCCGATGACGCTGGACGAGATCGGCAAGGTCTACGGCGTCACCCGCGAGCGCATCCGGCAGATCGAGGCGAAGACCATGTCCAAGCTCCGTCACCCGTCCCGAGCCCTCGCCCTGCGCGACTATCTCTGAGCCGCGCAACGCGGAACGAACCGTGCCGCATTGTCTCCTACGGTGGTGCCGAACCCCTAAGGAGGCGATGTGATCGAGTTGTCGTGGCCGCAGGTCAGCGCCAGAAGGCTGGAACGCCAGGCGCTGGCCGCGCCCCGCGAGGGCGGCACGCCGGCGGACGTCGTCGCCGCGATGTGCGGCGCGCACGCCCAGGTGATGTCGGCCGCCGAGCTGTCGATCGCGCTCCGGCTCGACGGCGTGACCAGGGCCGACGTCCGCCGGGCGCTGTGGGAGGAGCGCAGCCTGGTCAAGACGTACGGCCCGCGCGGCACGGTCCACCTCCTGCCCGCCCGCGACCTGCCTAGCTGGGTGGACGCGCTGTCCCGGCTGCCGCTCGGCCACCACGCCTTCCCCGACGGCGTCAGGATGACGGCCGGGCAGACGGCCGAGGTGATCGAGGCGATCCGCGTGGTGCTCGACGGGCGGGAGCTGACGATCGACGAGCTCGGCGACGCGGTGGTGGGCGCCACGGGACCGTGGGCGGGCGACCTGGTGATGCCGGCCTTCCAGACCATGTGGCCGCGCTGGCGGCAGGCGATGGCGGCCGCGGCGCATCACGGCGCGCTCGTCTTCGGCCCGCCCCGCGGCCGCAAGGTCACCTACACCAGCCCGCCCCCGGCTCCCGCCTCGCCTGCCCTCTCCGGATCCGTCCTCCCCATGGGGGGCGGCGGCGCGAGCGGGCACGCGGACGGGACGACGCCGGGCGGCGGCGGAGCGGTGGACGGCGCCGTCGAGCTGCTGCGCCGCTACCTGGCCGGCTACGGGCCCGCCACGCCCGAGCAGTTCGCCCAGTGGATCGGGGCGCCCCGCGCCTGGGCGGAGGGGCTGTTCGAGGCGGCCGGGCCGCAACCGGTCTCCTTCCAGGGCGGCACCGCCTGGGTGCTCCCCGGCGACACCGCGGCGCCCGCCCAGGCGCCCGGCGGGGTGCGGCTCCTGCCGTACTTCGACGCCTACGTCGTGGCCGGCCGGCCACGCGAGCTGCTCTACCCCGGCGCGGCGCGCAGGCGGGCGCTGGCCGGCGGCCAGGCGGGCAACTTCCCGGTGCTGCTGGTGGACGGCACGGTGGCCGGCGTCTGGCACCAGCGCCGCTCCGGCCGCCGGATCCACGTCACGGTCGAGGCGCTGCGCCCGCTCACCCGTGCCCAGCGCGGCGAGCTGGACGACCAGGTGGCCCGCGTCGGCGAGATCCTGGAGGGACGGCCGGAGCTGACCCTCGGCCCGGTCACCGTCGGCCCGCACGCCTGACGTCGCCGGCCGGGGCCCGCCGATGACGCTCCCGGGTCACAGGAGCGCGGCGACCGCGGTCATGATCGGGATGGACAGCACGGTCGTGACGAGCACCGCGCCACGTGCCAGCGATCTGGCGGTGTCGTAGTGCACGGCGTAGACGTAGATGTTCTGCGCCGTGGGCAGCGCCCCGAACAGGGTGGCGGTCATCAGGCCCGCGCCGTCGAGCCCCAGGGCGTACCTGCCGGTCAGGTAGGCCACGGCCGGCTGCACCAGGTTCTTCAGCACCACCACCAGCACGAGTTCGCGACGCCGGCCACCCTCCGCGTCGGGCCGGGCGCCGCTCAGGCTCAGCCCGTACGCCAGCAGGGCCAGCGGCACGGCCGCGCCTCCCACGAGCTCGACCGGCCGCATCAGCAGGGTGGGCACCTCGAATCCGGTCGCGGCGACGGCCAGGCCGAGCAGCGAGGCGACCGTGAGCGGGTTGCGCAGCGGCCGGAGCAGCACCTCCCGCAGGGAGGTCCGGCGGGCGCCCCGGCGGCCGCCGTCGAGCATGAGGAAGGCCGCGGGGGTGATCACCAGGAGCTGTGTCAGCAGGATCGGGGCGACCAGCGCTCCGTCGCCCAGCACGTATACGCTGACGGGGATGCCCAGGTTGCCGGCGTTGACGTACGAGGAGGCGAGCGCCCCGATCGTCACCTCCCCGCGGCTCCGGCGCCAGGCGAACCGCGCCACCGCGACGAACGCCACCTGCGTCACCACCACGCCGGCCAGGCTGGTCAGCAGGACCGGCGAGAAGACCGACGCCAGGTCGGCGGCCGACACGGTCGCGAACAGCAGCGCGGGCATGGCGACGAAGAACGCCAGCCGCGACAGCACCAGCTCGTCCTGGGCGCGCACCACGCCGACGCGGCCGACGATGAACCCGAGCACCGCCACCGAGACCAGAGCGACGAACGCCGCGACAACCCCCGACATCGCCGACCATGCTCCCGCACCGGCGCCCGCCGCCCTCACCCGGGGCCCCCGCACCACGGCCGGGGCGGGTCACCCGGGCCCCGGTCAGGCGGTCGGACCGGGGCGGGATGTCAGGGCCGGGGCGGGCGGTCAGGGCCGGAGCGGGAGGACCGGGCCGGACCGGACGGTCGGGGCCGGGGCGGTCAGGCCGGATCGGGGGCGGCGAGCCAGCCGTCCACCTGCGCCAGCAGCCGCGCCTTGACCTCCTCGGGCGCGAACGACGCCTCGACCGAGGCGCGGGCCAGCTCGGCCAGGTCCGTGTCGCCGTACCCGAAGACCTCGCGCAGCCGGGCGTACTCCTCGGCCAGCGCCGTCTCCCCGTCGGTGTTGACCGTGACGACCAGCCCCGCGGCGCGCAGCCGGGGGAGCGGGTGCTCGCGCAGCGACGGCACCAGCCCGAGCAGGACGTTGGACGTGGGGCAGACCTCCAGCGGGACGCGCCGCTCCCGGAGCTCCGCCACGAGCTCGCCGTCGTCGAGGACGCGGATGCCGTGTCCGAGCCGTTCGGCGTGGCCGAGCGTGAGAGCCTCGCGGACGCTGGCCGGTCCCGCCGTCTCTCCCGCGTGGTGCACCAGGTGCAGCCCCGCGTCCCTGGCGGCGTCGAGCACGTCCGCGAACGGCGCCAGCGGGTGGCTCTCGTCGCCCGCCAGCCCGATGCCGATCACC
The DNA here is from genome assembly GCF_002850745.1 of Nonomuraea indica. Classification (GTDB taxonomy): domain Bacteria; phylum Actinomycetota; class Actinomycetes; order Streptosporangiales; family Streptosporangiaceae; genus Nonomuraea; species Nonomuraea indica. The sequence continues at coordinate 58,430 of NZ_KZ559470.1, read as the reverse complement.
TCGTCGTGGCGCAGCGCCAGCTCCAGCGTCCGGCGCAGCCGCTCGGCGGGCCGGCGCCGGGAGTGGTCGAGCAGCACCCGGCAGATGATCCCGTACCTCGCGGACCCCTCGGCCAGCCCCTCCAGCACCGCCTCCAGCGGCATCTCCGGCGACCCCACCCGCTCGCCGTGCGCGGCGGCGGTGAACGTCACCTCCGCGTAGCGGGTGCCCTGGGCGGCCTCGTCCTCGCAGAACTCCAGCGCCACCCGCCTGAAGTGGTCGGCGGTGACCAGCCGTTCGCGCACCCGCGCCCGCTGGTCGGCGAACTCCCGGAAGGTCCGGAACGGCCCCGCCGGCTCGGGCGGCCCGCCCAGCTCCCGGACGGTCCGCGGCCGCACCGTGCTCTCCAGGTGGACGTGCAGGTGGGCCTTGGGCAGCCGCGTGATGTCCCGGCCACCACCGATGTCGTCTCTCACGTGCCCGCACCCTAGGCTGGGCGCGGGCCGGCCCGCACCTCGTTTATCTTGACAAAGAATTTTTTCGGTGCGATCGTTCCGTCATGCAGGAAGTCGCGGTGATCGAGGATCCGGCCGCTGCCGAGGCGAGCCTCGACCCCATGCGGTCGAGGCTCCTGGCGGAGCTGGTGGAGCCCGGCTCGGCCACCACGCTGGCCGCCAAGGTCGGCCTGGCCCGCCAGAAGGTCAACTACCACCTGAGGACCCTGGAGAAGCACGGCCTGGTCGAGCTCGTCGAGGAACGCCGCAAGGGCAACGTCACCGAGCGTGTCATGCGGGCCACCGCCTCCTCCTTCGTGATCTCCCCGACGGCCCTGGCCGCCGTCCAGCCCGACCCGGCCAGGTCCCCCGACCGGCTGTCGGCCGGCTGGCTGCTCGCGCTGGCCGCCCAGCTCGTCCGTGACGTCGGCGCGCTGGTCACCGGCGCGGTCAAGGAGCGCAGGCGGCTCGCCACGTTCGCGATCGACGGGCAGGTGCGCTTCGCCTCGGCGGCCGACCGGGCGGCGTTCGCCGAGGAGCTGACGGCCTGCGTGACCGCGCTGGTGAGCAAGTACCACGACGAGAGCGCGCCGGGCGGGCGAGACCACCGGCTCGTCGTCGCCGTCCACCCCGCCGTCCCCTCCGCGGTGCCGCCCGCCGGGCAGGAGGGCTGACATGGGCCGCGAGTTCGAGCTGCCCCAGGAGGCCCTGGTCAATGTGACGCCGGAGGAGGTGTGGCAGGCCATCGCCACCGGTCCCGGCATCGACTCCTGGTTCATGGGCCGCACCGAGGTGGCCGACGGCGTGGTGCGCACCGCGTTCGGCGGTGGCGCCATGCCCGACTCCTCCATCACCGCCGCCGAGCCGCCCGGCCGGCTCGCGCACACCAGCGCCGTGGGGGAGGACGGGCGGTTCGTCGCCTACGAGTTCCTCGTCGAGGGCCGTGACCAGGGCAGCACCATGGTGCGCCTGGTGACCAGCGGCTTCCTCCCGGGGGACGACTGGGAGTCCGAGTACGAGGCGATGTCGCAGGGCCTGGCGATGTTCTTCGCGACGCTGGTCGAGTACCTCACCTGGTTCCGCGGCCGTACGGCGACGCCCGTCACCGCGTTCGGCCCTCCGGTCGGTGACTGGCCGCGCGCCTGGCGCGTCCTGCACGGCGAGCTGGGCCTGCCGCCGCACCCCACCCCCGGCGACCCGGTCAAGGTCGCCCCGGCGGGGCTGCCTCCGGTGGACGGCGTGGTCTACTTCGCCAACGCCCAGACGGTCGGCATCCGCACGCCCGACGCGCTGCTGAGGTTCCTGCAGGGTCTCCCCGGCTGCATGATCGCCGCACACCACGTCTTCGCCGGTGATCCGGCGGAGGAGGGATGGGCCGCGTGGCTCCGGCACCTGTACGCCGACTGACGCGGAGCAGGCGTCCGGGCGGTTACGCGGACTGACGAAAATATCTCGCACCCACCTGTAATCTTCGGGCCCCTCCGGCCACTTCGTAGTGTCCATCCATCACCAGGACATGAGGAGTTGGGGCGGTGACGCAGGACCGAGATCGGTTCACCACCATGTACGACCAATGCCGGCAGCGGGTCTGGGCCTACGTGGTCAGCCGGGCGGGCCGGCAGGTGGCGGACGAAGTGGTGAGCGAGACGTTCGCCGTCGCCTGGCGCAGGCTGCATGACGTGCCGGAGAACGCGCTGCCGTATCTGCTGGGCATCGCCAGGAACGTGTTGCGCGAGAACATCAGGGAGGAGGCCCGCCGCGAGGGGCTCACCCAGGAACTTCGCGAGTGGGTCTCCGGTGACGTCGCCGAGGTGGTGGCCGAGCGGCTGGGCGTCCTGAAGGCCATGGCCAGGCTCACCCAGGACGAGCGGGAGCTGCTCATCCTGGTCGCCTGGCAGGGGCTGTCCCCGCGCGACGCCGCCAGGGTCGTCGGCTGTTCCGTGCCCACCTTCCGGGTCCGCCTGCACCGGGCGCGAAAGCGCCTCCAGCGGGAGCTGGAACCCGCCGCTGCCGCAATGTCCCGGTTCGACCTGTCCAGGGAGCTCTCATGAACCCGATCGACGACGTGCGGGCCGCCCGGCCCGCCCACCTGGGCGACACGGAGGTCGACCAGCGCACCAGGCAGGCGGAGCTGGCCTACGCCATGTCCCAGGGCACTCCCGAGCCCCGCCGCCGGAGCCTTCGCCCGGTGTGGGGGCTGAGCCTGGCCGGAGCTGCGGCCGCCGTGACAGCCGTCGCGGTGTTCGGCGCCGGAGCGGGCGGCGGGGCGGGCGGCGGGACGGGCGGCGGGACGACGCCGGCGGTTCGGTCCGCCACCGGCACCGCGGCGCCCATGGCGCTCTCGGCCCAGCAGGTGCTGCTGACGGCCGCCACCAAGGCGGAGGGCCGGCCGTCGAGTTCGGGGACCTACTGGCACACCGAGTCCGTCCAGCGGACCCTGACCAGGGCCGTCGCCGGGTACCTGGTCGTCGAGGAAGGCCGGATCCAGAGCTGGGTGTCGGCGACCGGCCAGTGGAGCCGCAGCCAGCCGCTCGGCGCGCAGCCGGCCACCGACGCGGACCGGGCGCGCTGGGAGGCGGCGGGCTCGCCCGCGCAGATCGAGGTGGAGGTGCCGGGCAAGAGGACGCGGACCCTGACGACCGAGCCCGGAAAGCCCCACTCCGGCCACCACGCCGGTAAGGAGATCTTCTGGCTGGGGCGCAACGTCACCATGGCCGACCTGAAGAGGCTTCCCGAGGACGAGACCGCGCTGAAGAGGTGGCTGCTGCGCCACTACCAGGGCCACGGCACCGAGTCCGGCGCGCCCATGGGCCGCGACGCGTGGCTGTTCCAGACGACCGCCGGGTTGATCACCGACATGCCGGTCAGCGCCAAGGTCCGGGCCGCGGCCTTCCGCATGCTCGCGGGCCTGCCCACGGTCACCGCATCGGCGGGGGTGACCGACGCCAGGGGCCGGTCCGGTACGGCTGTCGCCATCGAGACGGAGTCGCTGGCCCCCAACGGACACGCGGCGGGCAAGGGCACGCTGCAGGACCGGTTGATCATCGATGAGCAGACCGGTCAGGCCCTGGCGCGGGAGAGCGTCGTGGTCGAGCCGGGCGGTCTGCAGAAGGACTTCGAGCCGGGCACCGTGTGGAACTCGGTGACCCTCGTCAAGGCCGCCTGGACCGACTCGCGGGAAAACTGACCCGGCCGGATGCCATGACATGCCCGGGCGGCCGGTCTCACCGGGCGCCCGGGCGCCCGGTGAGACCGCTCGTCGGGGAGGCGTGCGAGGCGTTCCAAGCCGCGCGCGGGTGGGAGCCCGAACGCCTGCGCCGGCTCCGGTGGCGCCGACGACCCTGATCACCTCGTGGGCATGACAGCCTCTCGCTGACGCCCGCGACCTTTGGCTGACACGGGCAACAACGAGAACGGTTTTCATTGCTACAGTTGGCCCGTCGCACAAGCCGTCCCCCTGGAGGCCGAATCGTGAAGTCCGTCGAACCCCGGCTCGCGCGCGAGTGGCTGCGGCGGTGGGACGCCCAGCAGGAGCGCTACGTCGCCGACCGCGAGGCGCGCTTCGCCACGATCGGGCGGGTGGTGGCCCACGCTCTCCGCGACGTGGCCGACCCGCTGATCCTGGATCTCGGGTGCGGACCGGGATCCCTGTCCGCCCGGATGGCCGGTCGCCTCCCCGCTGCGGAGATCGTCGGCGTGGACGTGGACCCGCTGCTCCTCGCCCTGGCCAGAGGCGGGCATCCGGACGCCGCCAGGTTCGTCGAAGCCGACCTCGGCGTGCCCGGCTGGTCGGCCCTCCTCGGGCTGAGCCGGAAGGCGGACGCGGCGATGTCCACCACCGCCCTGCACTACCTGCCGCCCGACGTTCTCGCGCAGGTGTACCTGGAGCTGGCAGGACAGCTGCGGCCCGGCGGGATCTTCGTCAACGCCGACAACCTCTACGACGAGCAGCCCACCATCGCCGACCTGGCCGCCGCGGTCAGGCGGTCGTCGGCCGCCCAGCACAACGAGGACTGGGGTTCCTGGTGGCGTGCCGTCGCGGAAGAGCCCGCTCTGGCGGAGCTGCTCGCCGAACGCGAGGCGCTGCTGGGACACGGAGCCGACCACCGCGTGCCGGTCTCCGTGCACGCCGACCTTCTGCGCCGCGCCGGGTTCAGCGAGGTCGGAACGGTGTGGCAGGTCGGTGACGACACGATCCTCGTAGCCGTACGGTGATCGCCTCCCCGCCGGTGTTCAGCAGGCGGGAGGGCGCGCGGCCTCAGGGACCGACGCCGGGCTGAACTCCAGGCGGACGGCGTCGCTCATGGGAAGCAGGAGGGCGACGCCGTTCTCGCGGGACCAGCCTTCCGGGACGAGCAGGTACTGATCTCCGGACCGCAGGACGAGCTTCAGGGGGCGGCCGGCAGTTCGGCGAGGAACTGGCGGGCCCGCGCGCGGCCGACCGCGGCGGAGTAGTCGTTCGCGGCCCAGAAGAGGCCCACGCCGACGAGCACGAACACGACCGCCCATTCAGCACGGGCACCCACCGGGGGCGTGGGACCCGGCTCAGCTGCAGGTGGTCCTGGGTGGTGAGGCCCAGCAGCGTCGCGTCCACGCCGAAGTAGTCGTGGAACCAGTACGCGCGGGACCAGCCGAAGTAGAACAGGATCGCGGTGAGCACGGTCGTGGGGGCCACGATCGCGCCGAGGATCCTGATGATCGAGAGGTCCGACGCGAACCAGCTCGCCGTCTCGCCGACGGCCACCGGCGAGACGTCCCCGTCTGCCACGCCCGGCCGCCCAGGACCGTCAGGCTGTCCGGGACCGTCAGGCTGTCCGGGACCGTCAGGCTGTCCGGGACCGTCAGGCTGTCCGGGACCGTCAGGCGGTCCGGGACCGTCAGGCGGTCCGGGGCCGTCAGGCTGCTCAGGGCCGGAGGGCTGCCCGGAAGCGGCGGGCCGGCCTTCCGGGGTGGACTCGGCTCCGGGAGGGCCCGCCGTCATGGGCTGTCGTCCGGCTCCGGAGTGCCGTCCGGAGACGGCGAGTCACCGTCTCCGGACGGCCCGGTGCGAGGGGACTCGTCGATCGACGGGACGGCTCGTCCGGGGTCGCCGTCGAGCCGCAGGGCTCCTCGCCTGTGACGATCACGACGGTGGCGCCCGCCTGACCAGGGTCCCCTGCGGGGGATCGGTCTCCACGAACACGCAGGTCGAGAAGCCCGGCCGGTCGCGCGCCTCGACCCGCAGCCGCACGCACCGCTTCCGCCCCGGGCACTGCTCGCGGATGCCGCTCTCGATCCGGCTCCTCATGTCGGCGAGCGGACGCCCCTGGTCCCTCTGCCGCGCGGGGATCTTGATGGGCGCTCCGTACGCCTCCCCGCCGTCTCCCAGGGGCCTCGCGCGTCAGGCTCACCCGTCCTCCTGTCGCCCGGGCCGGGCTGCTCCCCTCGGCCGAAGGGAGCGCCGCACCCGACCGCCAGGAGACAGACCAGGAACACCACCAGGTTCATCGCGAGTCGGTTCAGGTCCCCGAGGGCATGGGTGCGCCGACTCGCCTGTCCGGCGTGTGCTCGCCCGTGACTTCTACAGCAAACTCATCTATCCTTCCCTTTCTGATGGAGTGATAGGGAAGGAAGATGAGTTATGGATGCAGTCTATGTGTACGAGGAGGACGGGGAGCCGCTGCGCGGCGCGGACGACGCCCTCGACCTGATCGCCGCCGCCTGGGCGGCAAGAGCGGCGTGGGTCGCGGTGCCCGCCCACCGGCTGCACGACGACTTCTTCCGGCTGCACACCGGCGTGGCGGGAGAGATGACGCAGAAGTTCGTGAACTACCGCCTCGGGCTGGCGATCGTGGGTGACGTCAGCCGGCATGCCGTCGCCGGCTCCGCCTTCCAGGCGTGGGTGCACGAGTCGAACCGGGGAAGCCACCTCTGGTTCGTCGACGACCTGCCCGGGCTGGCGGCACGCCTCGTCCCGGCCGGCGGCGGCGAGGCCGGGACTCAGGCGTCGAGCCGATAGAGGCGGAAGAAGTCGTTCTCCACCGGCAGCACCGAGCACGCCGAGAAGCCGGCCTGCTCGGCGTAGGCGCGGACGCGATCCGCGCGCAGCACCGTGCCGGTGGCCGCCGACGGCTGCTCGACGAGCTGGGTCGGCAGGCAGTGCGTGACGCTCCAGCCGTACATCATCCGCTCCACCTCGTCCCCGGGAGCCGTGAACCGGTCCGCGACCCGCTCGTCCGCCACCAGCACGGCGCCGCCCTCCTTCAGCGACCCGCGCGCCGCCCGCAGGAACTCCACCGGCCGGGCCAGGTCGTGCAGCGCCTCCAGGATGACCACCAGGTCGTACGGGCCGGTCTCCGTCAGCCGGGCAGCGTCGCCGTGTATCAGCCGCACATGGTCGTCCACGCCGGCCCGCTCGGCGTGCAGGCGCGCGTCGGCGATCGACGCGGCGTCGGCGTCCACGCCGTCGACGAGCGCGTCCGGGAAGGCGCGGGCCAGCGCGATCGTCGACCAGCCCTGCCCGCAGCCGGCGTCGGCGATGCGGGGGTGCGGCGCGTCCCGCAGGCGGGCCACGATGTCGGGCATGGCGGCCAGCCAGTCGGTGGGCAGCTCGTGGGTGAAGGCCGGGCGGTTCATGTGACCCTGCCCGTAGCGGAACGCGGCCCCGTACGACTCGTAGGGAACCCCCGCGCCGGTGCGGTACGCCTGCGCCACCTCCGTGATGACGCCGCCGACGCCGGCGAGCAGATGGGCGAACGGGGCGACGTGTGCCGGGTCCTCGGCCTCCAGCAGGACACGGGCGTGCGCCGGGTCGAGCCGGTAGCGGCGCTCGTCCGCCGGCACGTCCGGATCGGTGTCCAGGAACCCGGCGACGGCCTGCTGCTCCAGCCACTCCACGGCGTACCGGGGAGCGATCCCGGCGCGTTCGCTGAGCTCCCGGGCCGTCAGCGGGCCCTGCTCCCGCAGCACCCGGTACAGGCCCAGCTCGCCGCCCAGGTAGACGGAGTAGAGCTCGAGCGCGCCGAGCGCGGCTGTGAACAGGCGGTCGGTGAGCCGGTCGGTGCGTTCGGTGTCGCTGGCGGTGTAGGCGTCGGCGGTGTTCATGAAGATCCCCCTGAATGGAACAAGGCGCCGCCGGCGTCCGCGGCGTGCGCCCGCCCGGCCGCCGTGGACACGTGCGACACCGGCGCCGGGCCTGCCCTCTCTGGCCCACGCTAGCCGCGAGGTCACCGCCTTAACAGCCCTGACCTGGGGTTATCTGGCCGCTTCGGCGCCGTCCAGGATGAGGTCGAGTCCGGCCTGGAAGGTCCTCCTGGCCGCCTGCTCCAGGTAGGGGCCCGGCTCCGCGGGCCGCGGCGGGGGAGGCACACTGTCCAGCCACACCACCTGCGGGAACCGGTCGGCGAAGTCCGGCGCCACCTCCTGCAGCGACCCGGCCCGGTCGAGCCACCACTCCCGGTCGCCGACGCCCGTCGCCGCCTCGGCCTGCCGGGACTCGGCGATCGTCGCGGCGGAACCCCGTACGAAGTGGAACAATGTCCCCACGAGGCTCCGCAGCGGCTCACGGTCGAGCCCGGTCACGCGCAGCAGGCTCAGCAGGGTGTCGAGCATCGCGTACTCGTTCGGTCCGAGCACCGGCCGGACCTGGGACACCTGGAGCATCCACGGGTGACGCAGGTACAGCTCGCACAGGTCCCGCGCCCAGGCGGAGACGGCGGCCCGCCAGCCCGCGCCCAGGTCGTAACCGGTGGGGAGCTCGGCGAGCACCTGGTCGTACATGAGGTCCAGCAGTTCGCCCTTGCCGGGCACGTACGTGTAGAGCGCCATGGCCGTCCGGCCGAGCCGCTCGCCCACGGCGCGCATGGACAGCGCAGCCATGCCGTGCTCGTCGGCCACGGCGATGGCCGCGCCGACGATCATGTCGAGGGTCAGCGCCGGCTTGGGCCCCGGCCGTCCGCCGGCGTCACCGCCCGGAACGGCTCCGGCGCGCCACAGCAGCGCCATCGAGCGCCGCGCGTCCCCCTGGCCGGCGAAGACCGCCACGTCCGCCCCCTTGTCTCCGTACGGCGTAAGGATAGAGGCCGGTTCGCCGCCCCGGTCACATTGTCCCGGACGGCGAGCCCGAGGCGGACGGCCTCGACGCGGGGTGGAGCTCGCCGCCCTGGTGATCAGCGGGGCTTACGGGCATGAACGCGCTCGATCGCGCCCATGGTCAGGCGCTCGGTCTCCTCGATGACGACGCCGAAACCGCGCAGGGCGGCCAGGGGGCGGCGGGTGTAGTGCTCGCCCTGCAGGGGGACGCTGACCAGCTCGACGACGTGCTGCAGTGCGCGCAGCGGCCAGAAGGACGCGGCCACGTGGTCGGCCAGCAGCAGGAGACCTCCGGGCCGCAGCACGCGGAGCGCCTCGGCCAGCGCGGCGCGTTCGTCGGGGACACAGCACAGGGCGAAGGTGCTGACGACAGTGTCGAACGTCGCCGCGGGGAAGGGCAGAGCGGCCGCGTCGGCCTGGTGGAGCCGGACGGCCCGGTGCACCAGATCCGCCTGCCGGCGAGCGGCGTGGAGCATGGCGGCGCTCCAGTCGACGCCGGTCAGATCGACCTCGTCGGGGTAGTGGCGGAGGTTGGCTCCGGTGCCGACGGCGATCTCCAGGGTGACGCCCCGGGCCCGGCCGCAGACCCAGCGGCGGCTGTCCGCCAGGAACCGGCGCTCGACCCCGGCCGATCGTCTGTCGTAGGTGGCCGCCTGCCGGTCCCAGTAGCCGATGAGTGCTCCGGACGAGCGTCTCACGGCGCGGAGGCCTTCGCCGCGTGGGCGGTGCGAGCCGGGGTGGCGCCGAGGATCTGCGCCAGGGCCGACCTGACGTCCTCGAGACGGCCGGGGCCGACCACGGCGCCCCATCGGGCTTCCACGTCGGCGAAGTAGGCGGCGCTGATCTCGGCGGCGCGGGTCCCGCGGTCGGCGTAGACGACGATGCGGCCCCGGCCGTCGGACGGGTCGGGGACACGTCGCACGTAGTCGCGCTGCTCCAGGTAGCCCACGAGTTCGCTCATGGCCTGCGGAGTCATCCCGGCCCGTCGGGCCAGCGTGGTGGGGCGGGTGCCGTCGCAGTCCATGAACCGGAACACGTTCAGGCAGTGGGTGGGCCGCAGATCCTCGTGTCCGGTCTCGACGAGGTGCTGGTAGAGCCCGTCGAGGATCAGGTTGAACGCCTGGCCGATGAGCTGTGGCAGGAACGGCGCGGCACTTGTAGGTTCTTCGGGCACCTTATAACCTCGCTTACTAAGGCTTCCTTAATACTTGGATCGTAGCGGAAAGCGAAGGGGTGGAGCCATGAGGTGGCGTACAGTCGCGCGGATCGTCGTGGGGACGCTGCTGGGCGCCGACCTGCTGCGCATCCGGCCCGTCCTGTGCGTCGCCGACTGCCGGCCGCTCACCGGCGGATCGCCCGCCTGGCTCGCCATCGGCACGGTCACCCTGGTCGTCGGGCTCACCGTGGCCGGTGCGCTGCGCCGACGGCGCTCACCTCGCTGACGACGGCGACCCACCCAGCCGCCGCACCCCACCGCGACCGTCACGGCACCCCGACCGGCGGACGCCATCCCCGACGTGACAGTGATCTGCGTCGGCGGACGCCATCGCCGAGGTGAGCGGAGTCAGGGGGAAGGGGTGAGCATGGAGCGCAGGATACGGGTGAGGGTCTCGGCATCCTCGGGCGCGAGGCCCGCGGTGAGCCGGGCAAGGGTCGCCGCATGGTCGGTCATCGCCGCGTCGATGACGCGGCGGCCCTCGGCGGTGAGCGTGACCCGGAAGCTGCGCCGGTCCGCCGGGTCGAGGCTCCGCTCGACCAGCCCGGCCGCCTCCAGCCGGTCGATCCGGTTGGTCATGCCCGCCCGCGACATCATCAGCGCCGCCGACAGCTCCGACGGGATGGCCGTGTACGGCGGGCCTGAGCGGCGCAGCGCGGCCAGCACGTCGAACTCACCGTGGCGCAGGCCATGACCCGCGAACACCCGGTCCACCGACGCTTCCGCCCTGCGCGTCACCAGAGCCAGCCGCCCGAAGACCCCCATGGCGGACAGATCCAGGTCGGGCCGCTCGCGCCGCCACTGCTCCAGGATCACGTCGATGGGGTCCCGCTCGCCGGCCACGTCACTCACATTCCAGGATCTTAGGGGACCACGCCCGGCGCGCCATTTCCCCCGACGCCTCCCGGCGAACCGCACCTGCCTCTTCGCGGACGAGCGGCCTTCCTGCGAGCAGCGTCGGGCGTGCTTCTCAAGGTGAGCTGGGCCGGGCGTGCTTCTCGAGCTGGGCCGGGCGTGCTTCTCGAGAGAGGAACGCTCTTCGTGCGAGCAGCGTCGGGGGTGCCTCTTCGAAGAGGGGCGCTCTTCGTGCGAGCCGCGCGCCCGGCCTCCTCCTTCGCGGACGAGCGGCCCCTGGGAAGTCGCGTCCGCGGGGCGTCCTTGGGGGAGGATCCACCCTGCGTGCGAGCTGCGCCTGGCCTGCCTCCTTCGCGGACGAGCGACCCCTGGGGAGTCGCGTCCGCGGCGCGTCCTTGGGGGGAGGACCGACCCTGCGTGCCCCGCCTGCCTCCTCGCGGCTGCCCGGACCCGCCCGGCCGAGCGCGCGGTCGGCCCTGGCCGGGTGGGCTGCGGTGGGTCACCGGGCCTGGCCGGGTGCGCTGTGGTGGGTCAGCGGCTCCGGGGGGTGACCAGGCCGGTCTCGTAGGCGAGGACGACGAGCTGGGCGCGGTCGCGGGCGTGCAGCTTGGTCATGGCCCGGCTGACGTGGGTCTTGGCCGTGGTGGGGCTGATCACCATGTGGGCGGCGATCTCGTCGTTGGACAGGCCGCGGGCGACGAGCGCCGTGACCTCCCGCTCCCGGTTGGTCAGTGCCTCCAGCCCTGATGGGTGCGGCTCGGGCCTGCGGGCGACGTACTCGGCGATGAGGCGGCGCGTGATGGACGGGGAGAGCAGGGCGTCGCCCCGGGACGCCACGCGCACGCCCTGGAGCAGGTCGGCCGGCTCGGTGTCCTTGACCATGAACCCGCACGCGCCCGCCCGCAACGCGTTGAAGACGTACTCGTCCAGGCCGTAGTTGGTGAGGATCACCACGTGCACGTCGCTCAGCCGCTCGTCGGCGGCGATCCGCCGGGTCGCCTCGATGCCGTCCATCACCGGCATCTGCACGTCGACGAGGGCCACGTCCGGCCGGTGCTCCAGCGCCAGGGCCACGGCCTGCGCGCCGTCGGCGGCCTCCGCGACGACCTCGATGTCCTCCTCGGCGCACAGCAGGGCGCGGAAGCCGGCGCGGATCAGCGACTGGTCGTCGGCGAGCAGGACCCTGATCATGCGATCTCCTCGAAGGCGGGCAGGACCCGGATCACGCGGTCTCCTCGAAGGCGGGCAGGGGCGCGGACGGGCTCTTGCCGGTGTGCCCGGTGGTGTTCCGGCCGTGCTCCAGCCGGTGACCGGTCAGCGGGTCGGAGGCAGGTGGGTCGGAGGCGGGCCGGACGGCTGCCGGAAGGGGTAGGTCGGCGCGTACGGTGAAGCCGCCGCCGGAGCGCGGAGCGGCCTCGAGACGCCCGCCGAGCGCGGCGACCCGTTCGCGCATGCCCAGCAGCCCGACGCCGGGCACCGGCTGGGCGTCGGGGGAGGCGCGGCCGTCGTCGTCCACCTGGACGAGGAGGCTGTCGGCGCCGTAGCCCACCCGCACCGACGCGGACGCCGGTCCGGCGTGCCGGGCCACGTTGGTGAGCGCCTCCTGGACGATGCGGTAGGCGGCGCGGTCCACCTCGGCCGGCAGCGGCCGGCGCTCGCCGTCGATGGTGACCGTGGTGGGGAGGCCGGCGTCGCGGGCCCGCTTCACCAGGTCGTCGAGGAGGTCCAGCCCGCTGCCCGGCGGGTCGCCGGCGTCGTCGCGCAACACCTCCAGGGTCGCCCGCAGCTCGCGCATCGCCTCACCGCTCGCCTCCTGGATGGCCAGTAGCGCGTGCGGGACCTCCTCGCCGCGCTTGCGCGCCAGGTGGACGGCCACTCCCGCCTGCACCTTGATGATGGAGATGCTGTGGGTGAGCGAGTCGTGCAGCTCCCTGGCGATGCGCAGCCGCTCCTCGCCGGCGCGCCGCAGCGCCGTCTCCTCACGGGTGCGCTCCGCGTCGGCGGCCCGCTGCTCCACCTGCTGCAGGTATGCGCGCCAGTTGCTGGCGGCGATGCCCGCGACCCCGGCGGCCATGAACCAGCCGAGCAGCAGGACCGTCCCCTCGAGCATCGGTTGCGTGGCCCGGCCGGAGGCGGCGGCCAGCCCGGTGGCCAGTTCGCCGCCGAGGAACGCGACCGCCGCCGCCGCGGCGGCCAGCCGGTGGCGCGTCGCGACGGCGGCGAACATGGCGACCAGCACCGGGAAGGTCGCTGGCGGTCCGGGGTCGGCGCGCACCGAGTAGAGCAGCATGCACCCCGTCGCGACGGCCAGCGCCACGCGCGGCGCCTGCCTGCAGACGAGCAGCGCCAGCGAACCCACCACGACGAGCACATAATCGAGGGGACGCGTGGTGGGCGACGACAGCGCCCCCACCTCCAGCAGCCCGGCGATCATCAGCACGGGCATCGCGTTGCGGAAGCTCAGCACGCGCCGGATCGCGCCGGCCGCGTCGCCGGTCTCCGGGCGTGCCCGCCGCATCGCGTCGGCCGCGTCGCCGGTCTCCGGGCGTGCCCGGGTCTCGGCGGTCGTGTGGCCGGTCTCGGGGCGTGGTGGTTTCGTGTCGGTGGTCGTGGGGCCGACTTCTGGGCGTGCCTGCCTCGTCCCGAGGCCCGGGTGGTCGGTCCGGGTGTGCCCCTGCCGTGCCTCGGTCGTCGCCTGCCCGGCCTCGGGGCGCGTGTGTGTGAGGGCGCGCCCGGGCTCGGCCGGCGGCCGTGGCGGGTCGGCGGGGCTGGCGGGCGGGGCCGTGGCGGGGGAACGCTCAGAACTCACGTTCTGCACATTAAGCCGTCGCGCCCCCCATGGCGTCACACCACGGTCTGATTCCGGAGATACTCCCCCCGAAGTAGTCGCGCCGCGCCTACCCCGCGGCGCCCAGCCTCAGGTGTCTCCGCCTGTGGGACGACGCGGGAGCAGCCCGGCGGCCACGATCGGATCCATGAATCCGATCACGACCCCCGCCCCGTCGCGGAGCGCCGCCGGCACGGCTCACGCCGCCGACCGAAAGCTGCGTGACCTCTTCGACGGCCCCGTTCACCTGCCGGGCGACGACGGCTACGACACCGCGCGGCTCGCCTGGAACCGCGCCATCGACCCCCGCCCCGCCGTCGTCGCCGAGGCGGAGCACGCCGCAGACGCGCGCGCGGCGGTCGCCGTCGCGCGCGAGCACGGCCTGCCCCTCACGGTCCAGTCGACGGGCCACGGAACCCACCTGCCCGCCGACGGCGGCCTGCTGCTCAGGACGGGACGCATGGCCGGCGTCCGCGTCGACCCCGATCGCCGCACCGCCCGCGCCGGCGCCGGCGCCCTCTGGTCCGACGTGCTCGCGGCCTGCGCCCCGTACGGCCTCGCCCCCGTCTCCGGCACGCCCGCGATCGGCGTCACCGGGTACACGCTGGGCGGCGGCGCGGGCTGGCTGTCACGCCTGTACGGCTACGCGGCGGACAGCCTGCTGAGCGTCCGGCTCGTCACCGCCGGCGGCGAGACGGTCACCACGAGCGCGGACGAGCACCCCGAGCTGTTCTGGGCGTTGCGCGGCGGGGGAGGCAACTTCGGGCTGGTGACCGAGCTGGAGTTCCGGCTGTACCCGGTGGCCGAGGTGTACGCGGGGATGTCGCTGCACCCGGTCGGACGAGCGGGGGGCACGCTCGCCCGCTACCGCGAGTGGGCCCTGACCCAACCCGACGAGCTGAACACCTCCGTCATCCTCCTGCGCACCCCGCGCACGGCGGACGGCCCGGGAGGCTGGGCGCTGGCGGTGCGGGCCATCCACGCGGGCGGGGCCGACAGCGCGCGGCGGCACCTGGAGCCGCTGCTGGAGGCCGCGGGACCGGCGGTGACGGGCGGGTTCGGCGCGATGACGTTCGCCGAGGCGGTCCCGGCGTTCGGCGGCCCGCCGCCCGCGCCGATGGCCGTCGAGCAGCACCTCGACCTGCTGCGCCAGGTCCCGGACGACGCGATCGAGACCATCCTGGCGGCCGTGGACGACACCGGCCCGGGGGAGGAGGCCGCGGGGTCGAGGCTGATGGCGATCGAGCTGCGGCACTGGGGCGGGGCGATGGCCCGGCCCGCCCCGGACGCCGGCCCGGTCGGCCACCGTGACGTGCCCTTCTCGGTGATCGCCACGGCCGCCCCGGCCGACGCCGGCCGGGACCGGGCCGCGGGTGTGCGCGAGGTGGCCGCGGCGTTGCGCCCGCACGCCACCGGCGGCTCGTTCCTGAACTTCCTGACCGACCCTGCGCGCACCCGCGACGCCTACACCGGCGACGACCACGCCCGCCTGACCAGGGTGAAGACGGCGTGGGACCCGGACAACCTGTTCGGCCGGGTGCACAACATCCCGCCGTCCCGGCCCCGCCCCTGATCCGGTCGAGGAGGCGACATGCCCGCACCGTTCCGTGGTGGGGCACGGCCTCGTCGGTGACGGCGGCGCCGCCGATGGGCTCTCCGGCACGCCGGTCACCGTGACGCAGCCGCCAGCGGCCGGATGGCTCTCCTCGAACGCGAACCAGAACCCCTCCAGGCAGCCGCTTGATCGTTCAGCGGGACACCCCCCTCCCGCTCCGAGCCCCGATGCAGCGCTTCTTCCCCCATCTGGATGGCCACGTAGTCGAGTGCCGCGTACACCGGCGCCAACGCCCCTCCCAGCGCCAGCAGGACAAGGCCCTTTCTGACATTGATCACCACCGAAGCATCCCATCTTCTTCTTGCCTGATCACCCGGCGAGGGTTCCGGGTCTGAGCGTCGCGCCTGTCCGAGGGATGCCGTGAGAGCCGAGTAGCGGTAGGGCCGGTCCGTCGAGGCTCTCGTCCTTGGGGCGGCGGCGCGGCTCCGGTACGACGGCCGATGGTCAAGTACGGCGCTCGGGCGGTGCTGTGGGCGGCCCGTGGTCTCGCCGCCGTTCGGGACCCGCCCACGCCGCACGCCCGGACGGCGGGCGGGCGGCAGGCCGTGCGGCGGCGGGGTGCGCGGGCGCAGTTCGGCAGGATAGGGAGACTTGCCTGGCATGGACTCGGTCCTCTCAAGTGATCACGTCTCCACCGGACCCGGGGCGATTCACATCGCGGTGACCGGAGCACGAGGCGTCCACCTGCTGTCTCGTGCTCCCGGTGCCCGTTTGCTGCGCTGGTCTCAAGCGCTCCCGGTTAGTGAGAGGCTCAGCAGCGGGGCACCGAGTGCCGCCTTGCCACGGCCACGGAGGGCAGCCAGTCGGGCCGTCCGCGCAGGTAGCAGGTGCAGATCCTCTTCTGTCACCTGCCGGGCGATGGCCAGCGCCGCGGCGGGATGGTTGTCCAGGATGCTGTGCGCCAGCCCGTCGAAGGGCACGAGCACGCCGTGGGGAGTCAGGTCGCGGATCCGCTGCGCCACAGCCGGTACGGAGCGCAGGTCCCTGGCTCCGGACACCACGGCGACAGGCCAGGTGAAGCTCCGCAGGGCGGCGGGCGCGTCGATGGGTTCGCCGATGAAGGAGGGAAAGCGGTCAGCGATGGAAGCGTAGGGGAGCGCGGGGTCCAGGGGGCGGCCGTCCGGCTTCTGCGCGTAGGACTCACGGAAGTAGATCACTCCGGCGAGGTCGAACTCCATGACGTAAGGGCGTACCCGAGTCAGCTCGCCGGTGACCAGGGTGGCCAGCCGATCCCAGAGCCGGCGCCTGCCCTTGCCCACTGCCATGAGCAGCTTGGACAGAAGGGGAACCCCGCCGAGCTCGTAGACGAGCGGGACCACGACGGCCGCTTCCTCATCCGTGACCTTCTCCGCCTCGACCAGGGCGCGTAGCGCCGCCGCCACGCCTCTGGCCGCAGGGTCGTCCCCGTCCCACAACAACCGGCGCAGGTACGCCCGGCAGAGATCGAAGTCGTCAACCGAGGCGTAGGTGGAGTCGAGCACCATGGCGGCCACGCGCTGCGGGTGGGCGGCACCGAGCATCTGCGCGAGATAGCCGCCATAGGAGGTGCCATAGACGACGGCGCGGTCCACAGCGCACGCGTCGAGCACCGCCACGAGGTCCTCGACCGCCGCGGTGACGGTGAGATCATCCCACCGTAGATCCACACCGGCACGGTCGCGGCGGGAGAAACCGACGCCCCGATGCTCGACCATGATCACATCGAAGCCCTGGCCCGCGGCCATACGCCGGAGTCGGCGATAGGGGAGGATCGAGCCCATCCCCGGTCCTCCTGGAATCACCAACAGGGGCGTCGCCCCTCGCCGTCCCGCCCGCACATAGGCCAGGTCGAGATTGCCGCGCGGGACACGTGCAACGCCATGGCGCCGATCACTGCGGATCTTCATGGCTTCATGAAAAACCATGACGCCACGTCAAGGTCAAGAACGAGGCGCCGGGATGTTGATCAAGGAACTGCCCTGCGGTACTGCGCCTGGTGCACCGCCACCTGCGGGAGCCGGCACCGGAGATCAGCAGGTTCAACGGGTGGGGCGCACGCCGGCGAACAGGTCGTTCTCGGGCAGGTCGACCGGCACGTGCGAGCGGGCCAGGTGATAGTCCTCGGTGGGCCACACGTCGCGTTCAACGTTCCTGTCGTGCCGCATGAAACCTCCATCCGGGTCGATCTGGGTGGCGTGCGCGAGCAGGGCCCGGTCCCGCATGCCGGAGTCCAGGCCGCGGGCGGTCATCGCGTCGTGCATCGTCTGGGAACCACGCACGGGACAGGGCGCCGTGGTAGTAGAGCTTGGCCGGTTGCCGGGGCTGCCCTGCCTCGGGGAAGCGGCCGGGGTCGCCCGCCGCGTCGAAGGCCGCGATGGTGACCTCGTGGGTTCTGATGTGGTCGGGATGCGGGTAGCCGCCGGTCTCGTCGTAGGTGATGACGACGTGCGGGCGGAACTCGCGGATCAGCGTGGCCAGCCGTACGGCCGCCTCCTCCAGCGCGATCGCGGCGAAGCAGCCCTCTGCCGGCGGCTCGGTCGGGCCGGAGTCGACGAAGCCGAGGAAGTAACCTCTGCCGATCCGGCGGCCAACAGCAGGGGTGGCAGGCCGCCGAGCTCGCCGTGCAGCGGGGACTGCGGCGCCTCGTCGGCAGGGGCGCCGGCCAGGTACTGGGCGCAGACCTGCTCCAGCACCGTGCGGTTGATCAGGTCCAGGCCGTCGTTGGTGCGCAGGGACGGGCTGGACAGGGTCAGGTCGGTCACCGGTGACACCGCGACGGTTCGGGGCAGCCGATCGGCCTTGAGAGCCAGCAGGGCAGACAGGACCAGGGTGCCGCCCGCCGACTCGCCGAACAGCACCACCTCCGGCGCCCCGGCGGCGAGCAGGCCGTCATGGGCGGCCAGCACGTCCTCCAGCGCGGCAGGAAAGGGGTGTGCCGGGGCCAGCCGGTAGTCCAGCGCGAACACCGGGCGGCCGGTCGCCACGGACAGGTGGTGGGCAAGCAGCCGTTCGGCGTGCGGCTCTGTGTGGGCGAAGCCGCCTCCGTGCACGTACAGCAGCACCCCGGCGTCGGCAGCGGACCGCCCGGAGGCATTCACCCACCGCCCCGCCGGGACGCTCGCGCTGGGCAGCGCCGGCGTCGTGTCGGCGTCGGCCGGCAGATCGGGAACGCCGTCCGCCAGCAACGCGAGCCGGCCCCTGACAGCGGCGATCTCTTCGGGTGTGGCACGGATATCCACGAACGTCCTCCTTCAGCTCGTCGTACGGCTGGAGCGCGGTCCGTCGAACCCCCAGGAGATGATTTACCGGGGCGATCCGGCTACCTGCTGGACGACGATCTCGCCGAAGTCGGGGCCCGGGACGAAGCTGGTCGGGTGGGTCCGTACCGGCGGCCGGGCGAGACGGTGGTCCAGCCGCCCGATGCGGAGATCCACGCGCACTCCACTCGATAGATGATAGACCAAAATTTAGGTCATACATAAAAATATGTCGAGTAAGTGCTTAGGTTGGACCGAGTGTAAAGCGGCGCCTCGTCGCGCTGCCCGGTGATCTGCGAGGCGAGCACCGCGAGGTGCGCATTCACCCCCACGCCCGGTCCTCGCTGCCGCGCGGGGCGATCGAGAACGCGGCCCGCGCGGTCGGGCCGCTGGGGCCGGAGGGCCTGCGGCGCGCGGTCGCGCCGACGCCGGCCTGGTGCGGCTCGTCGCGTTCGGCGCGATCACGGCGACGGCTCACACCGAGGCAGCCGTCACGGCCTCGCGGGGGCACCGCAGGCTCCCGGTGTGACGTGCCGCCGGCCCGCGACGCTGCTCCGGGCACCCGGACGGAGCGGGCGGTCAGAAGACGTTGACGAGGACGACGTAGACGGCGGTGCCGATCCCTACGCTCAGGATCGTGCGGCGGCCGGAGGCGAGGTGGACGCCCGCGGTGACGGCGACCGCGAGCAGCGCGTACGGCGCCGCGTGCGGGTCGGCGGCGATGGTGCCGTGCAGGGCGGTCACGGCGAGGATCGCCAGAATGCCCACCGGCATCCACACCGACAGCTGCCGCACGGTCGCCGAGGCACGCAGCGGCCGCAGGGCCGCGAACGGGACGGCGCGCAGGGCGAGGGTGATGGTGAAGACGATCGCCAGGACGGCGATCAGGTACGCGGTGTCAGGCATCGGCGGCCTCCGCGACGGGCCGGCGGGCGGTGAGCGCGTGACGGGCCAGCAGGAGGCCGACGAACAGCAGCAGCGCGGTCAGCATGGCGACCTCGGGGGTGGCGGCGAGGGCGACGGCCACGCTCGCGCCGGCGAGCAGCACCGCGGGGATCTGGCCGCGGGAGCGAAAAGCGTCCAGGGTGAGCACGGTGAACAGGGCGCACAGGGCGAACTCCAGTCCCTTGACCGGCGCGGGCATGGCCGCGCCGACGGCGACGCCGGCCAGGCCGCCGCCCACCCAGTAGGTCTGGCAGGCCATCTGCATCGCCAGCGTCCGTGGTGCCGAGCGTTCCGCCTCGGACAGGGAGGCGTTGACGGCGTACGCTTCGTCGATCAACGCGTAGACGGCGTACGCCTTCGCCACCGGGTTCCTGATCAGGTGCAGGGGGAAGGAGAAGGCGTAGAACACGTGCCGGAAGTTGATCACCAGCGCGGTCGTCGCGACGGCGGCGAGCGGTGTGACGGTGGCCATCATGCCCACCAGCAGCAGGTCCAGGGAGCCGGCGAACGCGGCCAGGGACAGCGCGGGTGCGAGCCACCAGGGCAGGCCGGCCTGGACGACGAGCAGGCCGAGGGCGATGCCCAGCGGGAAGATCCCCAGCCCCGCGGAGAAGGAGTCACGTACCCCCGCGGCGATCTGCTGCCGCCGGGTGACCGGGGCCCACCCGCCGGCCGGCGCGGTGATCTGGGGGGAGATATCTGGTTGCACCGCACCATGGTCTCGCAGAAGCCGCGCCATATGGTTGCACATGTTGCTCATCGAGGAGCTGATACGGCAATCTTCTATGCATGGACGCGCTGGACAGAGCAATCATCGCCGAGCTGGAGCAGAACGGCCGGCTGACGAACGTCGAGCTGGCCCAGCGGGTCGGTCTCACCACCGGTCCGTGTCTGCGGCGCGTCCAGCGGCTGGAGGCCGAGGGCGTCATCCGTGGCTACCGGGCGGTCATCGACCCCGGCGCCGTGGGCCGGTCGTTCGAGGTCCTGATCGACCTCACCCTCGACACCCAGGACGCGGAGACCGTCGAGCACTTCGAGCAGACCCTGGCGCGGGCCGAGGAGGTCGTCGAGCTGCGCCGGCTGTTCGGCAGCCCCGACTACTTCGTGCGCGTGGCGGTCGCCGACCTGGCCGCCTACGAGACCTTCCTCACCCGGCACGTCATGACCATCCCGCGCGTCAGGGGCATCTCCTCGCGCTTCACCATGAAGAACGTCAAACCGGCCCGCTGACCCGGGCGCCCCCGAAGCGGGGGCGGGTCCGGGCCGCGCCGCGCGCCACGGGGTGCGCCGCCGCGCTCGCGGAGACCACGCTCAGGGTGTCAGGTCCTCGCTCCGGAGGGCGAGCGCCCGCCCGGCGGGGAGGTCGCGGACGAAGCTCCGCAGGAACGCGTTGACCTGGGCGAAGTCTCCGCCGCCTGCCAGGTCGTCGATCCAGAGGTAGAGCTGCTCCTCGACCTCGGTCACCCGGCGGGCCAGCCGGGCGCCCTCCTCCGTCAGCGACAGCTCGACGTGCCGACGGTCGTGCGCGGAGACGTTCCGGTGCACCAGCCCCGCCGCCACCAGCCGGTCCACGAGCCGGCTCGGGCTGTTGCCGCTCTCGCAGACGAGCAGCTCGCCGAGCCCGTTGAGAGTCAGCCGGCGGCGCTCGTCGAGCACGCGGATCACCTCGGCCTGCGACGGGGTGACGCCGAGCGGCTTGAGTGCCTGGCCGAGGAGCCGGTTGCCCTCGCGTTGCGCGGCCAGGACGAGATAGCGGAACTCCTCAGCCGGACGCATGGAGGTCATTATCCACGCTCTGCCGCCGCCATGGCCCGCGCGGCGGCCAGGGCGGTGGCGGCCCCCGGATCGTGGGCGGCGAGGACGGCCAGCCCGGGATGGCGCTCGCGCAGCTCGTTGACCATGCGCGTGGTGTCGGCGAGCTCTCCCCGGTCTCCCACGCCGGGCACGTGTCCCGCCTCCAGCAGCCGGGTGTCGTAGGTGAGGTCGCCGACCATGAGCAGCGGCGCCCGGCCGGGGGCGCGCACCAGCATGGACAGCGAACCGGGGGTGTGCCCGGGGGTGGGCAGCAGCACCAGGCTTCCGTCGCCGAACAGGTCGTGACCCGACGTGAACGGCGCGATGGACGGGTCCCCCAGCGGCTCGGGCTCCGCGCGGCGCCAGCGCAGGCCGGGCACGTCGATGTGCGAACGCAGCAGGCCGCGCAGCTCGGGGAGGGGCTCGGCGAGGCTCGCCCACTCGCGCCCGCTGACCACGATCTCGGCGTGCGCCAGCTCGCGCAGCCCGCCGATGTGGTCCTGGTGCAGGTGGGAGAGCACCGCCATGCGCATGTCGCGGATGTCGTGGCCGAGGGCGGCGAGCTGCGCGGTGAGGGTCTGCTCCGGAGCGATCTCGAAGCGGGCCAGCCGGTCGTACATCACGCCGGTGACCCCGCCGGGGAAGTAGCCGCGGTCGGTGACCGAGGCCCGGTCCTGGCCGGTGTCGAACAGCACCAGCCCCTCGCGGTGCTCGACCACGTACACGTTGATCGGCAGCGGCGGGGTCCACCGGCGTGAGGTGAACAGCCACCAGTAGAGGGGCTTGCGCGTCGCCGCGACGTGCTCGGGGTGGATCGACACCGAACCGGTGCTGAGCATGGAGACCTGCTTGATGGGGCTCGTGTTCGTCATGGCATCTATATTACACGACATCTATGTTGTGTCATCTATTGGAGGTGAGAGAGGGCCGCGGATGCCCGCGGCCCTCTCTCACGCGGCGGTCAGGAACGGCCGCTCGTGGTCTTGCGCCAGTGGAACCCGCCCGGCAGGTTGACCGCGAGGGTGCGGCGGCCGTCGGCGTTGCGGGTGACCCGGAACAGGCGGTTGCCCCAGCTGTGGCCGACGCCGCCCCGGGAAAGGTTCAGCCGGAACGGCCCCATTTTGATCGACTTCCGGTAGCTCCAGCCCATCGTTCTTCCTCCATGAGTGCGGAACGAGGATCAGCTACCCCGGAGAACCGAGATATATCGGGTTCAGTAATGGCGGTGGCGCCTGCGGCCGAACGACCTGGTCACGTGGAAACCCCCGGGCAGGCGGACGGACACGTGGCGGCGGCCGTCGGGGGTGGTGGTTACGTGCAGCCCGCGGCCGCCGAAACTGTGGCTCACCCCGTGCCGCGACAGGTTGATCCGGAACGGCCCAAGCTTGATCGACTTGTGGTAGTGCCAGCCCATGTCCCCTCCTCTGGCATCGCGCTTCCCCTGGCACAACGAGCGGGCGGCCGCCCCGGTTCCGTGGCCGTCACACCACGATCGCCACCAGGAGGGCGAGGAGCAGGACGTGGAGGATGGCCGCCGCCCGTGACCGGGCGTCCCTCTCGCCGGGCCCGCGCACCTCCGGTCAGTCCCCGGCCGGCAGGCCCGCGTGCCGCTCGAGGCGTTCGATCCGCTCGACGAGTGGCCTGAGCTCGGCGCGCAGGGCCGCCGCCAGGGCGGCGGGCGCGGCGGGCGGCTGGGCGGATCCCCCGGTCCCGCCGCCCGTGTCTTCGCCTGGCTCTCCGCCCGCCGCGCCCGCCCCCGCCCGGGTCTGGGCGCGCAGGTGCACGTAGCCGGCCAGGGCCGCCACCACGGCCCGGCGCACCGGCCGCGGCTCCGCCCCGAGCGCGCGCAGCACCTGCCCGGCTGTGCCGTCGGGTTCGGCGGCCAGCCCGAGCAGCAGGTGCTCGCAGCCGATGTAGTTGTGGCCGAGCGAGGTCGCCTCCGTGACGGCGAACTCCAGCGCGGCCGCCGCCGGGACGCTCAGTCTCGGTCCGTCTCCGTCCGCCGGGGCGTCACCCTCGGCGACGGGCTGCCGGGCGAGGTGTCGTTCGGCCGTCCGGGGCTCGACCTCGATCGCGCGCAGGACGTGCAGCGCCAGGTTGGTCCCCTCGGCCAGCAGGCCGCCGAGCAGGTGACCGGTGCCGACGACCGGCGCGCCGTCCGCGCGGGCGCGCTCGACGGCCAGACCGAGCACGGCGCGGGCGCGGGCGGTCAGGTACGCCAGCGAGCCGGTCGGCTGGTCGAGGTCGAGATCGGTCAGCGCGGTCTGCCGGATGGCGGTGATCCGGCGCACGGCCTGCTCCAGGGCCCGCTGGCAGACCGCGGAGACGGGCACGCCGGCCTCCTTGACCGCCTCGGCCAGGTCGTCGGGGAGGTAGACGTTGATCTTCGGCATAACCCCGAGCATAACCCCATGAGGGGTTACATGGAAAGGGTGATGGTGCCCCGCCGGCCAGGCCCGCCCGAGGTTCGGTTGTGCCTGGCCGCCGGGGAGTGCTCGTCAGACGGTCGCTGCCTCGGCTCGGAGGGCGGTGGGCCGCGGGGTGAGGAGGCCCGCGCGGGATCGGAGCTCCGCTGTGGCGGCCGCGAGGTCGGACGCGCCGGCGATCGTGGTGTTGTCCTCGTAGACGACCCCGGCCGGCGGGGCGTCGGCGCCGACCGGGTCGGCGTCCCAGAAGTTGCCCCGGAAGACGACGTTCTCCAGCGGCGGGGACACGTGCAGGATGGCCGTGCTGTCCGCGCGGGCCACCACGTTCTCCTCGATGATGACCCAGGACGCGCCGTAGTCGGCGTACAGGCCGAAGTTGTACGGGGTGCGCGTGTCCTGGATGACGTTGCCCCGGACGACCGCGGCGTCGTCGAGCGAGCCACCCTGCGGGCCGGCCAGGTAGACGCCGCCGCCGTCGGCCAGCGCGCCCATCGTGCCGGTGGTGAGGTTGCCCACGATGCGGGTGCCACGGCCGGGCCCGGCGACGATCCCGCAGTGCGGCACGTCGGCGACGTGGTTGTGCGCCACCGTGCACCGCTCGGTGCCGGTCAGCGCGATGCCGGGGGAGCCGGGGTAGTCGAGGCCGATGTGCCGCACCAGGTTGTCCTCCAGCAGGACGCCCTGACCACCGGTGACGACGACACCCCCGGCCGCCAGGGTGTCGAAGTCGCACCCGCGCACCGTGACGCCGGCGCCGCCGGACACGCCGAGCGCGGTGGCGCCGAGCCGCGTGAAGTGGCAGCCCTCGACCCGTACGTCTGACACCTCCTCGAACGTCACGCACGCGGGAATCGTCACCATCTCCTGCGGCACGGTCACCGACGCCCCCTCGCCGAACGCGACGGTGTCGACCGGCCCGCCGACGTGGAAACCGCTCCCGTGGTAGTGCAGGAACCCGTCGGGACCGCCGGGCCGCAGCCAGGTGGCGTCGGCGAACGTCAATCCGCGGAACGTGACGTCGCGGGCCCCGAGGACCCGCACCAGCGTCTCCAGAGCGGGCGCCACCACGTGGGTGCGGTCCGGGCGCTCGCCCGGCCGCGGCAGGTAGATCAGGACGTGGTGGCCGGGGCGTGAACGGTCGAGGACGAACGTGCCGGGCTCGGTGAGGAACGCGGCGTCGTTCTCCACGCGGGTCGGCAGGCCGGGCCCCCGGGACGTCCGGCCCTCCCAGGTGGAGTTGTAGAGGTCGAGGGCACGGCCGAAGGCCGGCTGCGCCATGCTGATCACCGTCCGGCCGTCGCCGTCCCGGGAGACCGAGGCGACGCCGATGCGGGCCTCGGTCCACGGATAGACGCCCCGGTGCACGAACTCGACGTCGGCGGGGCTGTGCCAGCCGAGCGGCGTCGCGTCGGCGGTGAGGTAACCGGTCTCGGTCATGGAGACCTCGCCGGGCAGGCCGTCGATCGCGGCGCGTTCGGCCCGGCGGCCGTCGACGTACAACTGGCGGGTGTCGAGGTCGCCGACGTCGGCCGACCACGCGCCGCTCCGCTCCCGCCAGCCGGAGACCGTCCGGCCGCCGCTGATCACGACCTTCTCCTGCCCGGCCGTGCCGTACCCGTGGGGCTCGTAGACGACGCGGTGGCCGTCGCGGCCCGAGTCGGCCGCGGTCAGCTCCAGGGGCGCGGTGAGCAGGTGCGTGCCCGCCCGCAACCGGACGGTGATCTCGCCCGTGAGGCCGCGCGCGGCGCGGCGGGCGCGGTCGAGGGTGGCGAACGGTCGCTCCAGCGTGCCGGGCGCCGAATCGTCCCCGTCGGGGGCGACGAATAATTCAGGCATGAGGATCCCCTCGATCGTGCGTGTTTACGGTGTACACAAGGTATATACCATAAACATGGTGAGAGACGAGGCGGCCGATCCCGATCGCGTGGTGGAGTTGCTGTGGCGGCGGCGGGGCGCGGACGCGGAGCCGAGGACGGGGCTGAGCCTGGACCGGATCGTCCGGGCGGCCGTGGAGCTGGCCGACGCCGAAGGGCTGGCGGGCCTGTCCATGCGGAAGGTGGCCGACCGGCTCGGCTTCACCACGATGTCGCTCTACCGGCACGTGCCCGGCCGGGACCAGCTCGTCGACCTGATGCGCGACGCGGTCATGGGCGAGCCGGCCGAGGACGGCCGGCCGGGGGAGGGCGGGTGGCGCGAGCGGCTGGAGGCGTGCGCGCGCCGGAGCTGGGAGCTGCGCCGGCGCCATCCGTGGCTGGCCGAGGTGCGCGGATCCCGTCACGTCCCCGGCCCCAACGGCGTCGCCCACTACGAGCGCATGCTCGGCGCGCTCGACGGCACCGGCCTGGCCCCGGCCGAGGTGGTCGCCGTGGTCGGCCTCGTCTCACGCTTCGTCGACGCCGAAGCGTCTCTGCTGGTGGAGGCGGCGGAGACCGAGCGCAGCAGCGGGGTGAGCGAGGCGGAGTGGTGGGGCGCGCGTGGGACGCTGTTCGACCGGCTGGGCGACTATCCGACGATCACCCGGCTGTGGGAGGCGGGCGCCTACGACCGGCCGGTCGACCCGTTCGGGTTCGGCCTGGCGAGGCTCCTGGACGGCGTCGAACTGCTCATCCAACAACGTTACGAAACGCGTGACGAAATCGCGGGGTGTCCGGAGTGCGGCGCCCCTGTGGAGCGGCCCGCCTCCGGGCGGCCCCGCGCGTACTGCTCGGCCGCCTGCCGCCAGCGCGCCTACCGGCGGCGCAGGTCGTCCCCTGAATGACGGGCGGGAGGCGAAGGACGGCGCGGCGCGGCGTGGCGCGGCGCGGGACGGCGTGCAAAAGGGCAGCGTGCCCGGCGGGTGCCGGACACGCTGCGGAGGAGGGCCTGACGGCCCGGGTCAGCCGGTGGTGAGGGTCAGCCCGTAGGCGCCCAGGATCTCGTTGACCGGCTGGTGGTAGGTCGTCCCGCCGACGCTGCAGTTGCCGGAGCCGCCGGAGGTCACGCCCTGGGCCTGGCTGCCCGAGATGAACGAGCCGCCGGAGTCACCCGGCTGGGCGCAGGCGCTGGTGCGGGTCAGGCCGTAGACGCTGCCCTGCGGGTAGGTCACGGTGGCGTTGTGCTGCTGGATGATGCCGCAGCGCCAGCCGGTGGTCGAGCCGGAACGGCAGATCGAGGCGCCGACCGAGGCCTGCTGGGAGCCGCGCACGGTCACCATCGCGCCGCCGGAGCCGCGCACGTACGGCGTGGGGGTGTTGCCGGGAGCGGCGACCCAGGCGTAGTCGTTGCCCGGGAACGACGAGCCCTGGAAGGTGCCCGTCGGGTTGGTCGTCCGGGAGCCGGCCCTGCCGCAGTGACCGGCGGTGACGAAGCCGGGGGTGGAGCCGCGCGTCACCGAGAAGCCGACGCTGCACCGGCTCGAGCCGATGTAGTAGGCGCTGCCGCCGATGATGTTGATGAACGGCTGCGGCTTCTCGGCGCTCACCTGCACGCGGACCAGGTTGCGGTCGACGCGGGCCGCCGCGGCCAGGGCGTCACCGGCCTCCTGGGTGGGGGCGTTGATGACGACGCTGTTGGCCGCCACGTCGACGTACCACAGCGTCGCCCCGGTCCTGGCCTGCTCCGCGACCCGGTCGAGCTGGCCCTTGATCGCGTTCAGCTGCTCCAGGGAGCGGGAGACGACGACCGGCGTGGCGCCCTGCGCCTCGATGCCGGGAGCGGCCGCCGCGTCCGTGGTGGCGACCATCAGCTTGGAGGCGTCCTCGTTCAGCCACGCGCCGCCGAACGACGAGCCGAGCGTGGTGCTGAGCCGCGACTCGGCCACGGCCGCGCGCTGCTCGTTGGCCAGCCGCTGGACGGCCTGCTGCTCGGAGATGCCGAGGTCGCGTTCGAGCGCGTCGATCATGCCGGGCGGGGCGGTTGCCTGGGGAGCGGGGTCTGCGGCGGCAGGGGTGAGGGGGGTGGCCAGACAGGCGGCCATGATGGTGGCGCCTACCAGACCCATGCGCTTACTCCACATGTGCACTCCTTTGTGGGGGGTGCTGTCAAGTTATCGGCTGGTATGGATCCGGCTAGATGTCAAAGGTCATCTATTACGGTGTTATGGACGCGCGGCTCATGGCGTGCGCCGCGGCCCTAACTCGCTGACCTCGAAGTTCGCCCGATGTCGGATCATCGTACGATCATCCGGCCACGATCCGTCGGACCTCGCGCACCAGCGTGGCGGCCCGCGTGACCGTCTCGCCGATCTCCCGCCGCGAGGTCCCGATCGCGCCCAGCACCGCCTGTGCCCGCGCCGCGAACCTCTCCGGCGCCGCCGGCAGCCGGCCGGCCGACGCGACCATCCCCTTCTCGTTGATCAGCCATCGGCCCGCGTGCCCGTGCAGCGCCTGGCAGGCCACGCCGATCGCCCGGAACAGGCAGCCCGCCGCGTACGCGGGGTCCTCTCCGGACGTGCCGTAGCCCGCCAGCCGCACCGCGAAGTCCGCCTCCCACAGCCCGGCCACCAGAGCCTCGCCGAGCGCCGCAGGGTACGAGCGAGCCGCCTCGCGCAGCGCGGTCACCTCCCCGCCGGGATCGGCCAGCACCCGGCACAGCGCCGCCTCACCCGCGTAGGCGTGGGAGTAGAACCCGAGAGGATGCCCGGCCTGGGCCCCGACCTCGTACCGCCCGGCCCGGCAGTCGTCCCACACCCGGTGGACGCGGTCGAGGTCGCGGTAGAGCCAGTCGACGCGCCGCCCGCGGATCGTCAGCCAGCCGCCGCCGTTCACCCACGGGCCCCAGCCGCCCGGCTCGGTGAGCTCGGCCGGCTCGTCCGCCACCCGCGCGGCCAGGGACCGCAACGCCGGCACGTCCAGCTCGCCCCGGTAGTACAGGCCCAGGTCGAAGTCCGAGTCGGGGCGGTGCGTCCCCCGCGCCCTGCTCCCGCCGAGCACCACGGCCACGACCGAGGGCACCTCCACCAACCGCCGGGCGAGCGCCCGCAGCGCCACGTCGTCCATGGGGTCGCATCCCAGCACACCCGAGCCGGGCACCGCACCCGGTTTCCGGCCCGGCCCCGGTCAGGGGGTGACGTACAGGTGGCAGGCGCGGGCCAGCAGGGGAGCGGTGGTGAAGTTGTCCTCGCACCACTGGTGCAGCAGGCCCGGTCCGGCGGGTCCGCGCGACGTGGCCCGGGGCGCCGGGCGGTCCTCGGTGGCCCCTGGCCCGCGCGCGGTCTTGCCGTTGTGCCGGCCGGGGGAGACCGGCCGCCGAGCCTCGGCCCCCGGTGCGGGGCGCGAGGGCCGTTCGCCGGCGGACCGGGGCGAGCGGTGCGCCGGCGTCCCGGCGCCTGCCCTCGCTTCGTGATCGGTCCGTACGTGCCCGGTCCGTACGGGTTCGTGTCGCGCGGCCGCGTGCCGGGGCCGGTTCTCCCGGTCCTGCCGGGTCGCCCGGGCATCCTCGCGACGCCCGGCCGCGCGCCCGGCCCGGTTCTCCCGGTCCTGGGCGGCCGGGTTCGGTGCGTACGAGCCGGGGCCGGGCACGGTCGCGTGACGAGCGCCGTCCCCGCCACGCCCGGCCGCGTGGCCGCCGCCTGGCCTGGTCGTGTGGTGGGCCTGGCCCCCGCCACGCCTGGTCGTGTGGTGGGCGTGGCCCCCGCCTGGCCTGGGAGGGTGCCCTGACCGTGCGTCCCGGGTCCGCCCGGCCTGGTGCCGCTCCCGGACCCGCGGCGCGTCCCGCCCGGTGCGCGGCGCGGACGCCCCGCTCCCGATGCGCGGCCCGGCGTCACCGAGTGCCGGGCCTCCCGCACCCGCGAGCGCTCCAGGGCGGCCGGCGGGGGAGGGCGCCGCCACCCCGCCCGGGTCCGCGCCGCCCGGCCCGTGGAGTCCCAGCCACGCCCCCAGCAGCGCCGCCGACCCCACCACCAGCAGGACGATCACCCGGGTGCGGTCCATCGCCGGCGGCGGGGCGTACTCGGGGAACGGCGCGACCGGTGCGGCCCGGCGGTACGCCGACGGCGGCCTGTCGTCACCCCGCTCATGCTTCTCCAGGTCAGCCATATCGCGCTCATTATGGGCGAGGGCACGGCGGAGGTCCCCGGCTTTGCCCCGCCTTGCCCTTCGCGAGTCGCGGCGCCGCCATCCCGAGACTTGACCAAGCGCTCGCTTGATAGTTATATCGGGGAGGGCGCACCTGTAGGCCAGCCGACACCCCCGGAGCACCATGAAGATCGATCTGCTAGAGGACACCTGGGAACGGGAAGTGCCGCACGACCAGTTCGCCTGGCTGCGCCGCAACGCCCCGGTCTACTGGCACGACGTGCCCGACGACACGGGTTTCTGGGCCGTCACGAGGTACGACGACGTCAAGTCGGTCAGCCGCGACACGCAGACCTGGTCCACCCAGGTGGGCACGGCGTTCATCCGCACCCAGACGCCGGAGTTCATCGAGGTGGCCGGGCTCATGCTGCTCAACATGGACCCGCCCAAGCAGACCCGCTACCGGCGCCTGGTCAGCGCCGGCTTCACGCCGAGGACGATCGCCCGGCTGAAGGACAAGGTCCGCGAACGCGCCGAGAGGATCGCCGACACCGTGCGGGAGAAGGACGGCGAGGTGGAGTTCGTCACCGACGTCGCCGAGTACCTGCCGTTGCAGATGATCTGCGACCTCGTCGGCGTCCCCGAGGAGGACCACGCCAAGATCTTCGAATGGTCCAACCGCATGGTGGGCTTCCAGGACCCCGACTTCCGCACCACGTTCGAGGACGGCGAGATCGCCGCCGCCGAGATCTTCGCCTACTGCGACGGGCTGGTGGACGAACGGCGCGAGCGCCCGCGCGACGACATCCTCACGGCCCTGGTG
Organism: Nonomuraea indica; assembly: GCF_002850745.1. Classification (GTDB taxonomy): domain Bacteria; phylum Actinomycetota; class Actinomycetes; order Streptosporangiales; family Streptosporangiaceae; genus Nonomuraea; species Nonomuraea indica. Next base: position 28,157 of record NZ_KZ559470.1, on the reverse strand, counting down.
CAGGCCGAAATCGACGGTGACCGGCTGACCCGTGAGGAGATCGACGCCTTCTTCGTCATCCTGTGCGTCGCCGGCAACGAGACCACCCGCAACCTCATCGCGCACGCCATGCACGCGCTCATCGCCCACCCGGACAGCTACCGCGAGCTGGCCGCCAACCTCGACGACGAGGGCCTGTGGCGCACCGCCACCGAGGAGTTCCTGCGCTGGGGCTCCTCCATCCACAACTTCCGGCGCACCGCGACCCGCGACACCGTCCTGCGCGGCCGGCGCATCGCCGAGGGTGAGAAGGTGGTGACGTTCTACATGTCCGCCAACCGGGACGAGGACGTCTTCCCCGACCCGTACACCTTCGACATCCACCGCACCCCGAACGACCACGTGACCTTCGGCGGCGGCGGCCCGCACTTCTGCCTGGGTGCCAACCTCGCCCGGCTGCAGATCTCCAGCATGATCAGGGAACTGCTGCGCCGCTTCCCCGCGGCCGAGCACACGGGTCCGGTACGCAGGATGCGCTCCGACTTCATCAACGGCATCAAGCACATGCCGCTGCGCTTCGACACCGGGAGCTGAACCCGGGCGGAGCGAAAACCGGTGGATCGACGACGAGGCCCCGGCCAGACTGGCCGGATGACCGGAGATCGACTGGTGACGGCCGCGGCGACGGGCGCGGCCGGGAAGGTCGCGCGGCTGCTCGACCAGGGCGTGTCCCCCGACACGCCGGACGGGTCCGGCAGCACGGCCCTCTACCTGGCCGCCTTGCGCGGGGACGCCGGGATCGTACGGATGCTGCTCGCCGCCGGCGCCGACCCCGACCGGGAGAGCGGCGGAGAGAGCGAGGGGCTGCCCCTGTGCGCCGCCGCGTGCTGGGGGCATGCCGAGGCGGTCGCCGCCCTGCTGGACGGCGGCGCCGATCCCGGCCGCCGTGAGGGCGGCGCGGGCAGCGCGATGACCGCGCTGCACTGGGCGGCGGCCAACGGGCACCTGGCCGTCGTGACGGCCCTGCTCGAACGGGGCGCCGACCCCGACCCGGCCGGCCCCACCGGGCGCACGCCCCTCTCACACGCCGCCGAGCGGGGCCTGGCCGCCGTGGTCGGCGCGCTGCTCCGTCACGGCGCCGACCCCGCCGCGGCCGACGAGCGCGGCCTGCGCCCCGCCGACCTCGCCCGGCGCCACAGGGGAGGCGACCTCGAGGCCAGGCTGGGCGAGCAGGCCGCGGAGCACGCGCCGCCGGGAGCCAGGGTGACGCTCCGCCGGGAACGGGGCGAGGGCGGCGACGAACGGGTGGTGGCCGAGGTCCGCGACGCGGACGGGAATCCGCGGTCGGAGCGCTGGATCGGCACCGGTCACGCCGAGGTGGTGCGCCTCCTGGAGGCCCGGCCGGCCGTGTGACCGGCCCTCAGCGGGAGGCCACGGCCCGCTCCCCGGACGAGGTCCGTCCGGCGTCGTCCTCGACGGGCCGGCTCCCCGCGACGTCGTCGTCCCGGGCGGGCCGGGGCTCGATGTCCGCCTCCGACAGGTCGCGGTGGGTGAACATGTCGATCAGCGCCTGCACCGGCATCTGCGCCTCGGTCGGGTGCCGGAAGGTCTGGCGTGCGTCGATCGTGTAGTGATTGCGCCGCCCCACCCGCACCGGATCGAGGTACCCGGCTTCCTTGAGGTCGGTCACGATGCCCTGCGCGGCGCGCTCGGTGATGCCGATCGCGGCGGCGATGTCGCGGACGCGCACCTGCGGGTTGCGGGCGATCGCCAGCAGTACGCGGGCATGGTTGGTGAGGAAGGTCCAGCGTGGCCCATCATCAGCGATCTTGCTCATGCAGCTCACTCCCCGGTGGCCCCCGGCGGGTCCGCCATGCGCCGGGACGATCCACGGAAGATTTTATACCGAAAAATCTTTCCTGTATTCTCTTGCACGCCTAACCTTAGGGGTTACACGAACCACTGCCAAGAAGAGTGAACGCAAGCGCGAGGGACGATCGCATGTGCACAGGTGTTCGCGTCATCGCCGTGACGTCCGCCCCCTGCCCGTTCACGGCGCGGTGAGTCGTGGGAGGCCGCTCTTCTGAGCTTGACCGGCAGCATCGGGACGGAGGAGGCGACGACATGCTCGATCAGGCCATGACTGCCCGCCCCGAGAGCGGCGCCGGGCTCCGGCGGGTCCTCTACTCCGACGGACTGTTGCGCGTCGTGCTCGACGGCCCGGCCGGCCAGCCGGTGGTCCGGCTCGTCGGCGAGGTCGACACCACCAACAGCCGGGCGCTCGTGCGCGCGCTGGCGGACGCACACCGTCGCGAACCCGCCCTGGTGGTCGACGCCGCCCGGGTGTCGTTCATCGACGTCTCGGGCGCGCGGGCACTGCTCGGCTTCGTCCACGAGGCCTCGGTGTCGGTGTGCCGCGTGTCGGCCCCGTTCCGCCGGCTGCTGACGCTGCTCGGCCTCTCCTTGTGACGGCTTGCTCCCAGCCGTAGTCAGCGGGCTCGGCCGTCCCTCGCCGGACGACGCGATCGAGGTCCACAGAGCCGCCCCGGCCGGGCGCCCTCAGCCTTGGCGTCCCACTTGTCCCGAGGTCTCGCATGGGGGTGGCCCAGGAAGGGCGTGCCGCGCCTCGGTGAGCCGGCCGCGCATCGGCCGGCGCAGCCCCTCCCGCCGGCTGGCGCCGCGCAGCCGCCGCTCGGCCCGTTCTGCGAAAGCGTCGATTGCCATGTCGAACGGCATGACGAGGTGCCTCGACACTGCGGCGCGGAGAGCACGCCATAGAAAAACGGCCTCGGACACGTCTTAACAGGGTGAGACCACCGCCCCGAGGAGACTCGTGCATCCGGACCAGCAACGCGACTTCGCCGACTTCGTGGCCGCCCGCTCGGACAGCCTGATCAGGCTCGCGTACGTCCTCACCAACGATCAGCATGCCGCCGAGGACCTCCTGCAGAGCGCGTTGGCCAAGACGGCCGGCCGCTGGCGGAGAATCCGCAGCAACCCGGAGATGTACGTGCGCCGAGTGATGTACCACGAACAAGCGGACCGGTGGCGGAGCCCGTGGTGGGACAGAGAGCGCGTGGTGGACGCGGTGCCCGAGCGAACGACCGGCGACCAGACCGCCGAGGTCGAGACTCGCATCACCCTCGACCAGGCGTTACGTACGCTGCCCGTGCGCAAACGGGCGGTGCTGGTGCTGCGCTACTACGAAGACCTCCCGGAGTCGGAGGTGGCCAAGATCATGGGTTGTTCGGTCGGCACCGTTCGCAGCCAGACACATCAGGCGATCACCCGGTTGCGCGAGCTGGTCGGCGAACCCGTCACCCTGGAGGCCTGACATGACGACCGTCAACGAGCGCACCCTCGCCGAGGAGCTGCGCCGCATGGCCGGCGAGGCTCTTCCGGTGAACGCCTCGGCCTATGCCGCCCGCGCGACCGCCCGGTCCGCGCGCCGCCGCCGTCTGTCGTGGTCCCTCCCCGCCATCGCCACGCTGGCCGTCGGGCTCGGCTTCGTCTTCGCCCTTGACGGGACGCAGACGACCGCGAAGGTCGCCGAGGCGCCGGCCCGCGACCTGCCGCCGAACACTCCCGAGCAGCTCCGGCTGGTGCATGACTGTATGCCCGCCGGCGGCCCGTCCGTCAACGTCAACCCCGACTGGCGCGACCCGGCACATGGCACAGTGCGAGATTTCCGGGTTCTGGCGGAATACCGGGACAAGAACGGCTCCAGTGCCCTGCTGGGCAGTGCCAAGGGCTTCGTCTTGTGCACGCCGACCAAAGAGTCGCCCGAGCCCCCGGTCTTCACCTACTGGGGCAACAAGGCGCCGGGGGACCTGACCGGGTTCCCCGGCAAGCTCAGCGTAGACGTCTATTCGGTGCACTACTGGTACCGCAAGAACCCGCCGCCCCGCGACAACTACGTACGTATTGTCGCCGGCCGAGTCGCTCCCGACGTGCGGCGGGTGACGATCGGATGGTCCCCTGGCGAGCGTACAGACGCCGTCGTGAGCAACGGCTTCTTCATCTCCAGGACGCCGGCCAAGTCCGTCTCCCGCAAGAGCAGGGACAGCAGTGAACCGGAGCGTTTCATCGACACCCCTCCCGTCACCGTGACCGCCTATGACGCAGCAGGCCGGATCGCGGGCCGTCACGAGAACGTTGGGTTCGACTGGCGCGGCCCGGGAAGTCTCGGATGAGCGGGACGATCTGGCCCAGGCGGGTCGCCAGCGTCCAGGTGATCACCTGGCTCGGTGACCGCCGGTATCTCGATTGGCCCAGCTTGGCGTAGTTCGCGACGCGACGGGCGGCGAAGTCCTTGGGCAGGGTCCTTTCGGATCACGGAAGGAGTGGGCGACCGACGACCACCGGATTTCCTTGCACCGCAGCGCGTCGCGCAGCGTCTGGAAAGTGCAGGGCCGACTATGGCCGGCGCAGCTTGAGGGTCCTGATGATCACCGCGTCCGGGGCGGCGGCGACCAGGCCCTGCGGCAGCGCCGGTCCGGAGGCGGCCTCACGGTAGGGATTGGCGATCCGCAACCGATGCTCGGTCGCCCGTGCGGTGCCCAGGACGGGCGTGGGGAGCGGCGGGGGGACGTTCGCGGCGATGCGCCCCGGCTTCGCACTCCGGCCGCGCGTGCTCCCGGGCCCAGCGCCTGATCTCGGCGGACTTGTCCGGCAGCCCCAGCTCTTCCGCGACGCCCACGCCGAGCCTGGCGCACGCCTTCGGTCCCACCTCGATGGGCCAGATCATGACCAGGTAGAACTCGAAGGGCACGCTCGGCACGGCGGAGGGATCGATGTGGCGACCGCGCGCGTGCACACGCATGCCGTAGCGGCCGGGACCGTGCGGGGTCAGGTTGGGGAGCGCCTCCGGCAGGTGGCCCATGAGGCCCCCCAACCGGGTCTCACCCGTGAAACTGATCAGCTCCACGTCCTCCACCTCGTCCCATCCCCCCACTGTGGTGGCAGGGGGCGCGTCGGCGAGTTGCACCGTGACGTCCACGACTCCGGTGTGTATGCCGGTCAGGATCACCGCCGCTCCGGGGGCCGACGCCGTCAGACCGTTGGGGACGCGGGACGGATGGTCGGCGCCCGTCTCCTCGTTCACGAGCATCTGATGATGGCTCACGTGCACGTCGGCTCTGGCGAACGTGGGGGGTCGCGTGCTCATGCCGGCGATCTTGACAGGCGGGCCCGACAGAAAGGGTTCGCTCCGGGATGTCGACGGACTCAAGGGGTGATCTTGCTGAGCAGCGGAGAACCTCCGCCTGCGGATGTCCACCTCTCCACGGAGTGCGCCCGTGGTATCGACAACGGGTTGCTCCAGACGGACCTTGACGATCACATCCGTCAAATAGGTGGCGCGGCTCGCCCCGCCCGCCCAGCCAGTGCCGCGTCAGGTCACGCCCTCTTGACGATCCTGCGGTCTGGGCCGGTGTCCGGCGGGTCGGGTGGTGGGACGCCGCTCAGGGGCTGAACGCGCGGAGGGTGGCCTCCACGAGCGCGTCGGCGTACTCCTGGGTGAGCGGGCCGGATCGGTGCAGCCAGCGCTGGTGGAGCGGGGCGTACAGCACTTCGAGCACCAGATCGAGGTCGGCGTCCGCGGCCAGCTGGCCGGCCTGCTGGCCGCTGCGCAGCCGTGCCTTCTTGGCTTCGTCGACGGGCCGCGCGAGCTTGTCGCGGTAGAGGGCGGCGAGGTCGGGGTCACCGATGATCTCCATGTTGAGTGCCCTGATGGGGGCCTCGAACGCGGGGTCGGCGAACTCGGCGACGGTCGCCCGCATGACGGTCTTGAGGTCGGCCTCGAGGTCGCCGGTGTCGGGCAGCCGCATGCCCTCCTCGCCCTCGCTGAGCGCCAGGAACGAGTCGAAGATCACCGCGCCCTTGGACGGCCACCAGCGGTAGATGGTCTGCTTGCCGACTCCCGCGCGCGCGGCGATGGACTCGATCGACACCTTGGCGTAGCCGAGCTCGGAGATCAGCTCGCGCGCGGCGTCGAGGATGGCGCGCCGGCTTCGCTCGCTGCGCCGGGCGGGGTTCGGCTTTCTGGGGTCGGTCACGTGCGGAAGCATAGCACTCGGCGAGACGAGACGATCCGTCTTGACGACGGGGCGGGCGTCCCCCATACTCATCGTCTAGCGAGGCGGACCGTATCGTCTCACCAGTGGAGGAGCGTGCATGACGACTGCCCGAGTATGGTTCATCACCGGCGCGTCCAGGGGTCTGGGCAGGGCCTTCGCCGAGGCGGCCCTGGCCGCCGGCGACCGCGTCGTGGCGGCGGCGCGCGACCTCACCCCGCTCGACGACCTGGCCGCCGCCCACCCGGACGACCTCGTCCGGCTGACGCTGGACGTCTCCGACCGCGCGGCCGTGCGGACGGTGGTGGACCAGGCGGCGGCGGCGTTCGGGAGGCTCGACGTCGTGGTCAACAACGCCGGCACGATGCTGTTCGGCATGGTGGAGGAGGCCACCGAAGAGCAGATCCGCGCCCAGTTCGACGTCAACTTCTTCGGCGCGGTGTGGGTGGCCCAGGCCGTGGTGCCGCACCTGCGGGCGCAGGGATCCGGCCACATCCTGCAGGTCACCTCGATGGGGACGGGTGGGGGGTTCGCGTCGGTCGGGTTCTACGCGGCGAGCAAGTCCGCCCTCGACTCGTTGAGTCAGGCGCTGGCGATGGAGGTCGCGCCGTTCGGGATCAAGGTGACGATCGTCCAACCCGGCGGCTACGGCACCGACCTGTTCACCCGGGGCACCACGGCGACGCAGCACCACCCGGAGTACGAGCCGCTGCGCGCCAGGCTGGCCGAGATGTGGGGCGAGGACGCCGGTCCCGACCCGAGCACCGCGGCCCCGGTGATCATGGAGCTGGCAGACCTGGCGGAGCCGCCGTTGCGGCTGATCGTCGGCGCCGCCTCCTACGACATGGTGCAGGAGATGGACCGGGCTCGCGCGGAGGAGTACCGCGCCTGGGAGCACCTCAGCCGGAAGGCGCCGGGCTGACCTGCGCAGGTGACATCGTCAGCGTCCAGAAGAGTCCGCGTCGAGGGGAGTCCGTGCTGAGAAGAGTCCGCGTCGAGGGGAGTCCGTGCTGAGAAGAGTCCGCGTCGAGAAGAGTCCGCGTCGAGAAGAGGAGGCCCTCATGCGTGCTGCTGCCCGACTGGCACTCAGTGAGATCACCAAGCGTTACGGCACCCGCGTCGTCCTGGACCGGGTGTCGCTCAGCGTCAAGGCCGGCGAGCGCATCGGGATGATCGGCGACAACGGGGCCGGCAAGTCGACGCTGCTCAGGCTCATGGCGGAGGCCGAACGGCCGGACAACGGTGAGCTCGTCGTCGTCGCGCCCGGTGGCGTCGGCTACCTGCCGCAGTCGCTCGGGCTGCCACCGCACGCGACGGTGGCCGACGCCGTCGACCTGGCGCTGGCCGGCCTGAGAGAGCTGGAGGCCCGGATGCGGGCGGCCGAACGGGCGCTCGCCGTGACGGGCGCGCAGGCCGGTACGGCCGCGGAGGCTCGCGCGGGCCTGGACACCTACGCGGGGCTGGTGGCGGAGTTCGAGGCGCGGGGCGGCTACGAGGCCGACGCCCGGGTGGAGATCGCGCTCCACGGGCTCGGACTGCCGGGGCTCGACCGGAGCCGCCCGCTCGGCACGCTCTCCGGCGGCGAACGCTCCAGGCTCGCCCTGGCCGCCACCCTGGCGTCCGATCCCGAGCTGCTGCTGCTCGACGAGCCGACCAACGACCTGGACGACCGGGCCGTGAACTGGCTCGAACAGCGCCTGCTCGCCCACCGGGGCACCGTCGTGGCGATCACCCACGACCGGGCGTTCCTGGACCGGGTGACCACCGCCATCCTGGAGGTCGCCGACGGCCAGGTGCGCCGCTACGGCGACGGCTACACCGGGTACCTCGCCGCCAAGGCCGCCGAACGCGCCGCGCGGGCGCGGGCGCACGAGGAGTGGAGGACGGAGCTGGACCGGCATGCCACGCTGGTGGCGGCCAACGCCGGCCGGCTGGCCGCGATCCCCCGCAAGACCCCCAAGGCCGGCATGGGAACCGGAAGCTGGCGGGGGCGTTCGCGTACGCACGGGGCCGCCGGGCGCATCCGGCAGTCCCAGCAGCGGCTGCGATGGCTCACCGAGCACCCGGCGCCGCCGCCGCCGGAGCCGTTGCGCTTCACCGCCGCCCTCGCCACCGCGGAAGCCGCCATCGGGACCGAGGTGGCGGCGCTCGACGGAGTGGTGGTGGCGGGGCGGCTCCGCCTTGATCACCTGGCTGTCCGCGCCGGTGAGCGGCTGCTCGTCACCGGCCCCAACGGGGCGGGCAAGACCACGCTGATGCGGATCCTCGCCGGGGAGCTCCAGCCGGACGCGGGGGAGGTGCGGCGGGTGGGCCGGGTCGGGTTCTTCCGGCAGGAGGAGCCGTACGCGGGCGAGATGCGGCGGGTGGGCAGGGTCGGGTTGTTCCGGCAGGGCGAGCCGGACACCGGCCTTGCGCGGCGGACCGCCCCGGCCGCGATGCGTCGGCCGTCCGACCCGGCCGCGATGCGTCGGCCGTCCGACCCGGCCGCGATGCACCGGCCGTCCGACCCGGCGGGTGCGCCAGGGCCGGACGGTCTGGCGGGGGTGCTCCGGTCGGACGGGCCGGTGGGGGTGGCGCGGCCGGGCGGCTCGGCGGGGGCGGCGGAGTGGACCGTGCTGCGGGCCTACGCCCACGGGCGCCCCGGGGGCCTGGACGAGCACGCGGACACGCTGCTCGCCCTGGGCCTGTTCCAGTCGGCGGACCTGAGCCTGCGCCTCCGGGAGCTCTCCTACGGGCAGCGGCGCCGCATCGAGCTGGCCCGGCTGGTGACCGAGCCCGTGGACCTGCTCCTGCTGGACGAGCCGACCAACCACCTGTCGCCGATGCTCGTGGAGCAACTGGAGGAGGCGCTGGCCTGGTATCGGGGCGCGCTGGTGGTCGTGACGCACGATCGGCGCCTGCGGGCGGCGTTCACCGGCTCCCGCCTGGAACTGGACGGGGGTGTCGCGGTGTAGCCGGTCGCCCCGTGCCGGGGGTCAGGCGGGCTGGTCCCAGATGCTCACCGTGTCGGCCTGCTCGCCCAGGGTCCCGTCGAGGGCGGCCACGGCGTTCTCCAGGTCGTCGGTGGCGATGACGACCTTGACGCCGCCGAAGACGGTGTAGGCCAGATCGATGTTGACGTTGGCCTCGGCGAGCTGCCGGGTCAGCTCGCCCAGCGTGCCGGGCCGGTCGTCGATGTCCACCACCAGCACCTGACGCTCGTCGGCGATCCCCATCCCGGCGCCCTGCACCGCCTGCCGGCAGCGCGCCACGGCGTCGTCGTCGAGGAGCAGGTGGACCACGCCCTTGCCGTCACCGGTGAAGGCGGCCAGGCCCTTGATGTTCACACCGGCCTGGCCGGTGGCCTGGCCCAGGCGGGCCAGCTCTCCCGGCTTGTCGTTGAGGATGACTGCCAGATCCGTGGACATCGCCCTTCAATCCTCTCACCAGGGCAGACATAGGACAATGCGCAGGTCGGTCTGCGTTCCGCCCGCCCGGGCGTGCCCTGGCGGAGGAATCAGTGCGCAGGTCGTAAGTCCCTAGTAAAGGGGTGGAACGCCTCTCACTGTCCCGGCCGGGGCGGGGAACCATGGAGACATGGAGGATCGACGCATCGTCGTGGGCGCGGACGGCACGCCGAGCAGCGCGGACGCCCTGCTGTGGGCGGCCGGTGAGGCGCAGCGGGCCGGGGCGCGGCTCGTCGTCCTGCACGCGTGGGACGCGCCCGGAGAGCAGGCGCCGTACGCGCCGCCGGCCTGGCACGACGACGCGCCGTACCGGCACGCCCGTGCCATCGCCGTCCTCGACCAGGCGGTGAAGCTCATCCGCGACGCCCGCCCCGGTCTGCGCGTCGAGCAGCGGCTCGTGGCCGGGCGTCCCGAGGTCGCGCTCGCGCGGGCCGCGCGGCGGGCCGCGCTGCTCGTGCTGGGCTCGGCAGCCCACCACGCCGGCGACGGCCGGCTCGGGGTCGTGGTGCTGTCGTGCCTGCGCTGGCCGCCGTGCCCGGTGACCGTCGTTCCCTCGCGGCCCGTCCTGCCGCCGCCGGTCGGCAGCACGTCCGACGCCCGGCAACTCGAGTACGCGGCCACCGGGGACCTTGAAGCGCCGTGACCGGCCCGTCCGGGCGCTCCAGGACCTTCCGGACGCCCGGCTCCTCCAGGACGTCCGGCCCTTACGGGGCGTCCGGCTCGTCCAGTCCTTCTGAGGCGTCCGGCCCGAGGGCGTCCGGCCCTTGCGGAGCGTCCGGCTCGAAGGTGTCCAGCTCTTGCGGGGCGTCCGGCCGCTTCGGGGTGGTCGGGGCGTCCGGCGTGTGGGGGCGGGCGGTCGTCGTCGCGGTGGCGGGGGTGCTGCTCTCGGCGTGCGCCGGCAGTGGTACGACGGCCCGGCAGGCGGGCGCCCGGCCGTCACCGCCGGTCCACGCACTCGGAGCCCCGGTCGCCGGGACGACGACCCTGCCGACGCCTCCGCAGACGAACCCGCCGACACCCCCGCAGACGGACCCACAGACGGACCCGCGCGGAAGCCTGCCGGCGGAGCCGCCCGCTCAGCCGCCGCCCTCGCTCACCCCGGCCCGCGTCGACGCCGCGGTGGCCCGCCTCGACGGCGTCGTCCGCGACACGCTGGCGAGGACCGGGGTGCCCGGCATGTCCGTCGCCGTCGTGTACCGGGACCGGGTCGCCTATCTCAAGGGGTTCGGCGTGCGCCGGGCCGGCAGCCCCGGCGCGGTCGGCCCGGACACGCTCTTCCAGCTCGCCTCCCTGTCCAAGCCGCTGGCCTCCACCGTGGTCGCCGCCGTCGCCGGACAGCGGGGCGTGGCCTGGGACGACCCGGTGGTCGAGCACGATCCGGGGTTCGCGCTGGCCGACCCGTGGGTGACACGCCATGTGACGCTGGCCGACCTGTTCGCCCACCGCAGCGGCCTGCCGGACCACGCCGGTGACCTGCTGGAGGACCTCGGCTACCGCCGCGGCTACATCCTGCGCCATCTGCGCGACGAGCCGCTGGCCCCCTTCCGCGCCACGTACGCCTACACCAACTTCGGCTTCACCGCCGCGGCCCTCGCGGTGGCCAGGGCGCGCGGCGTGACCTGGGCGGAGCTGTCGGCGCGCACCCTGTACGAGCCGCTCGGCATGACGGCCACCACCTCGCGCTTCGCCGCGTACCGGCGGGCACCCGATCGGGCGGTGACCCATGTCCGGGTGGGCGGCCGATGGGAGGCCGGGCCGGTCCGGGACCCGCAGGCCCAGTCGCCGGCCGGCGGAGCCGCCTCGACCGCCCGCGACCTCGCCGCGTGGATGCGGCTGCAGCTCGGCGGCGGCGTGTTCGACGGCAGGCGCGTCGTCGGGCGGGCGGAGCTGGCGCGGACGCACCTGCCGCACATCGTCTCGTCGCCGCCGAGGGCGCCGTACGGGCGGGCCGGTTTCTACGGGCTCGGCTGGAACGTGGACTACGACGAGCTGGGCCGGCTGCGGCTCGGCCACTCCGGAGCCTTCGAGCTGGGCGCGGCCACGGCGGTGACCCTCCTGCCGTCCGAGGGGCTCGGCATCGTGGCGCTCACCAACGGTCAGCCCGTGGGCGCGCCCGAGACCGTGACGGCGACGTTCCTCGACCTCGCGCAGCACGGCCGGCCCACGGTCGACTGGCCCGCCTTCTTCGGCAAGGTCTTCGCCGGGATGGAGGAACGCGCCCGGGCGGGGACGGACTACGCCCGGCCGCCGGTGGACGCCGCCCCGGCCAGGCGGCCGGCCGCGTACACGGGGACCTACGCCAACGGCTACCACGGCCCGCTCACCGTCACCCGCGAGGGCGGCGGGCTGGTGATGCGGCTGGGCCCGCACGGGGTGCGCCGCTTCCCGCTGCGCCACCACGCCGGCGACACGTTCGCCTTCGAGACGCGGGGCGAGAACGCCTCCGGCCTGTCCGGCGTCCGGTTCGCGGCCGGAACCGGCGGGGCGATCACACGGGTCACCGTGGAGAGCCTCGACCGCACCGGCCTCGGCACCTTCACCCGCCGCTGACCCGCCGTCCGAGCCGGGCCACCGCACCTTGCCCGCCGTGCGACCGCACTCGCTCTCGCACCTTGCCCGCCGTGCGAGCCGTGCGACCGCACTCGCTCTCGCACCTTGCCCGCCATGCGAGCCGTTCGTACGAGCGGCTCGCACGGCGGGGCATTCGGCCCGCGTACGGTCAGCCCCGGTCCGCAGGGAGCCCGCGTGCGGCGGCGCTCACGCAGCCGAGCCCGAGCGCCGTCACCCACAGCACCCCGGCGGCTCCCAGCCCGGCCGCGACCAGCCCGGCGGCGCTCGGGATGAGCACCTGGCCGGTGCGGTTGCCGACGAGCCGCAGCGACATGGCCCGCCCGCGCAACCCCGGCGGCGCGGCCTCGGCCAGCCACGACATGGTGAGCGGCTGCCCCACCCCGAGCCCGAACCCGACCACCAGCAGCAGCGCCGCCAGCACCCACAACGGCCACGGCAGCGGCACGAGCAGCAGTCCCAGCGCCGCCCCCGTCGTGCTGCCCACCAGGAGCCTGCGCCGGCCGACGGCGTGGGACAGCCGGCCGAGGAAGAACCGCGACACCATGGACGCCACCCCGCGCACGACGAGCAGCAGGCCCACGGTGCCCGAGGCCAGCCCCCGTTCGGCGCCCAGCGCCGGCAGGTAGACGATCGTGACGTCCAGCGCCGCCAGCACGACGCAGCTCGTCACCAGGGCCCGGCCGAGACCCGGCAGCCGCAGCAGGGCGCGCAGCCCCACCTCTCCGCCGCCGTCCTGCGCGCTCCTGCGCGGGCTGCTCGGCAGGAACGCCGACAGGGCGAGCAGCATCACGCCCAGCAGGCAGCTCCACCGGAACACGCCCCCGGTGTCGGGGATGGCCTGCCCGCCGCCGAACGCGGCGATCAGGCCCGGCCCCGCGGCCTGCCCCAGGGACGCGGCGAAGGTGTAGCGGCCGAAGGCGGCGTCGTAGCCGCCCCGCGGGGTGGTGTTGGCGACCAGCGCCTGCTGGGCGATGACGCAGCCGAGGTGTCCGGTGCCGAGCAGCACGCCGGCGAGGACCAGCCCCGCCACGCTCTGCCCCGCCACGACGAAGGTGACGCTCGCCGCGGCGAACAGCACGGCGCCGGCCACGGCCATCCGCCGTTCGCCGTAGCGGTCGGCGCCGTGCCCGGCGGGGATGGCCAGCGCGAGCGGCGCGATCGCGAAGGCGGCGCCCAGCACGCCGAGCCAGGCCGTCGGGACGTCCAGCTCGATCGCCCGGTACGACATGACGGGCCGCAGCACGAACGTGAGCGCCTGCGTGCCCACGGCGTGCGCCAGGAGCACGGCGGTGCCGCCCCCGCGCCACCCGCCGCCGGGCGGCGACGCTCGTCCTGCCCGGCTCATCCGTCACCGCGTTCGGCGTCGGCGTCCGGACGGTGCAACGAGTCCAGGAAGGCGCTCAGCCGGGCGGTCTCCCGGTCCGGGCGGACGAGGGCGAAGATGCTGCGGCTGGTGCGGAGCCACGGGACGTCGGCGACGACGATGCCGGGATCGTGCGCCGGCAGGGCCAGCTCGGGGATGAGCGCCGCGCCCATGCCCGCCGCCACCATGGCGAGCGTGGCGTTGAAGTCGTCGGAGTAGCCGACGACGCGCGGGTGCAGCCCCCAGCGTGCGAACAGTCCGTCGAAGAAGGACGCGTCGCTGCTGGCGGGGTGGTGCACCACCCACGGCAGGTCCGCCAGTTGCTCGGCGCGGTAGGGGGCGAGGCCGGGCCACGAGCGGGGCAGGACGACCTTGAACGGGTCCTCGGCGATCCAGCGCTGCTCCACCGACGAAGGCCACGACAGCCCGGCGTCGCCCACGCGGTAGACGATCGCGGCGTCCATCTCGCCGCCGGCGCCGAGGTGCGGGATGAGCTGGGACGGCTCTCCGACCGACAACCGGAAGCACGCCCTGTCGTCGGGAGGCAGCTGCCGCAGGACCGGGGCGATCCGGTGCAGGACGAAGCTGGAGAACGCGCCCAGCCGCAGCTGCCGTCGGGTGTCGCGGTGCGTCTCCCGTACGGCGGCCACCAGCCGGTCGAGGTCGCCCAGGACAGTGGCGGCGTGCCTGGCCATCACCTCGGCCGCGTTGGTGGGCAGGACGCTGTGGGCCGACCGGATGAACAGGCTCACCCCGAGCTCCCGCTCCAGCGCGGTCATCTGCTGCGACACGGCCGAGGGGGTGTAGCCGAGGCGGTTGGCGGCGGCGGCGAACGATCCACGGTTGACCACCTCACGCAGCGTGCGCAGATGCTCGGGTTTCACCATCAGCGTTCCTTATCCTCAGCCGCGCTGAATGTCGTCTTTATGCTCTTTCGGACGCTAATGCGCCGCTCTTACAGTGTGGGGAACTTCTCACCAAGCCCGAGGTTCCATGACAATCCGTATATTTCGCAATGCCGTTATTCACTCCGGAGACGGCGCGAAACCACCCGTGCGAGCGCTCGCCGTCCAAGGGGAGACGGTGCTGGCCATGGGTGACGAGTCCGAGGTCCGGGCGGCGGCGGGACGATCGGCCGACGTGGTGGACCTCGACGGAGCGGCGGTCATCCCCGGCCTGTACGACGCCCACATCCACACGGCGAACTACGCGCGGGGCCTGAGCGAGGTGGACCTTCGCGGTGTCCCGTCGCTCGAGGCGGCGCTGGCCCGGATCTCCGGCCACGCCTCCCGGCTGGAGCCGGGCGCCTGGCTGTCCGGCGGCCGCTGGAACAGCAACACCTGGGACCGCCCGGTGCAGCCCGACCGGCACGCCCTCGACTCCGTCTGCCCCGACCGGCCCGTCGCCCTCGCCAGCGTCGACGGTCACACCACGTGGGCCAACTCCCTGGCCCTGCGTGTGATGGGCATCGACCGCGACACCCCCGACCCGGTCGGCGGCGAGATCGTCAAGGACGCGGACGGCGAACCGACCGGCATCCTGCGCGAATCCGCCGCCTACCCGCTGCGCGACCTCGTGGCCTCCGGAGACCTGACCGACCTGCTCCGGACGGCCCAGGAGGAGTTGCTGGCCCTGGGGCTGACCAGCGTGCACGACATCGACGGCGAGGACTGCCGGGCGGCCTACCTGGACCTGCACCGGGCCGGCGAGCTCAAACTGCGCGTGCACAAGGCGATCCCGCGGGACCACCTGGAGGCGGCCATCGCCGAAGGAAGGCGGACCGGCCAGGGTGACGACTGGTTCCGCACCGGCCCGGTGAAGCTGTTCGGCGACGGAGCGCTGGGCTCGTACACCTGCCACATGAGCGAGCCGTTCGCCGGCGCCCCCGGCAACGCCGGCATCGCCGTGACCCCCTATCCGGACCTGGTCAGGCTCATCGGCACGGCGAGCGCGGCCGGCATCGCGGTGGCCACGCACGCCATCGGCGACCAGGCCAACCACCTCGTGCTCAACGCCTACGAGGCCGCCGGCGGGCGAGCGGGCCTGCGGCACCGGATCGAGCACGCGCAGCATCTCCGGCCGGCCGACATCGCCAGGATGGCCGGACTGGGCGTCGTCGCCTCGATGCAGCCCGTCCACTGCACCAGCGACCTCGACCTCGTCTCCTCCCTGCTCGGCGACCGCGACCTGGCCTCCTACGCCTGGCGCGCCCTGCTGGACGCGGGCGTCGCGCTGGCCTTCGGCTCCGACGCGCCCGTCGAACACCCGAACCCCTTCGCCGCGCTGCACGCCGCCGTGACCCGGACCCGCCCGGACGGCAGGCCGCCCGGAGGCTGGCAGCCGGGGCAGCGCCTCACCTTCGGCGAGGCGTTGCGGGCGCACACCTTCGGCTCGGCCTACGCGGCCGGCGAGGAGCGGCGCAAGGGGGTGCTGGCCGAAGGCATGCTCGCGGACTTCATCGCCCTCGACACCGACCCCTTCGCCGAAGCCCCCGACGCGCTGCTGCGCACGGAAGTCCTGACCACCGTGGTCGGCGGCGAGATCCGCTGGGCACGCAGCTAAGGAGACGACCCGGTCATGAACCTGCGAACCATCACCATCGGCGCCCTGCTGCTGGCGGCGACCGCCTGCGGAGCCCAGCCGCTCGACGACGGGGCCGCCGAGGCCCGTCCCGGCGGCCAGGACCCGGCGGGCGGGCCCACCGTGGCCCTCGACCAGGCGCCCGCCGACGACAAGGCGGCCGCGATCATCAACGCCGTCACCCCGGACCAGGACCTCGCCGCCAAGGTCCCGGCCGACGTGAAGGCGGACGGCCTCAAGGTCACGACCTCCGTGGGCTACCCGCCCATGGAGCTCTTCGCCGGCGACAAGAAGACACCGATCGGCCTGGACCCCGCCCTGGCCCGCGCCATCGCGCGGAAGCTCGGCGTCAAGGTGGTGATCAGCCACGAGGACTTCAACGCCCAGATCCCCGGCGTCATCACCGGCCGGTACGACATGATCATGTCATCGATGTCGGACACCCCGGAACGGCAGGCCAAGGTCACCTTCGTCGACTACGTCCGGGCCGGCGCCGGCATGCTCGTCAAGGCCGGGAACCCGGACGGCGTCCGGGGACCGGGCGACCTGTGCGGCAAGACGGTCTCCGTGGTCGACAACGGGACCTCCCTGGAGCTGGCCGAGACCTACGACGGCGACTGCGAGAAGGCGGGCAGGGCCGGTGTCGACATCCTCAAGTTCCCCGGCGACCAGGAGGCGCTCCTCCAGGTCAAGAACGGGCGCGCGACGGCCAACATCACCGACTACGTCGTGGCGGCGTACAAGGCGGCCGACCCGGCGCTGGGCGTCGAGGCGCTGGCCATCGACGGCACCGAGAGCCCGTGGGGTATCGGCATGAACCCGGAGAACACCGAGCTCGTCGCGTCCGTCAGGGGCGCCCTCGACGCCCTGATCAGGAGCGGTGAGTACGGGGCCATCCTCAAGGCGTGGTCGCTGGAGAAGCTCGCGGTGCAGTCGGCCGTGGTCAACGGCGGGAAGTAGCCGGCGTGCGTACGGAACCCATCATCAGCCCCGAGGGCAGGCCGATCCCGGTCGCGCGCCCGCGGCACTGGGGCCGCCTGCTGGCGGGCACCGGCGCGGTTCTCGTCTTCGGCTGGCTGGTCCTGCTTCTCGTCACCAACCCCAACCTGGACTGGAGCGCCGTCGGCCGCTACCTGTTCGACGGGCAGATCCTGGCGGGGATCCTGGTCACGCTCGAGATCTCGGTGCTGGCCACCGCCATCGGCCTCGTGCTTGGAGTGCTGCTCGCGGTGATGCGGCTGGCGCACAACCCGGTGCTGCGCCGGCTGGCCACGCTCTACATCTGGTTCTTCCGCGGCACGCCCCTGCTCGTCCAGCTCATCTTCTGGTACAACCTGGCGTTCCTCTTCCCGGTGCTGGTCCTGAGAGTGCCGTTCACCTCCGTCGGGGTGAAGTGGGACACCAACGAGGTGATGACCGGATTCACCGCGGCCATGCTCGGCCTCGGGCTGAATCTCGCCGCCTACTTCGCCGAGACGGTGCGGGCCGGGATCCAGGCCGTGGACCGCGGCCAGACGGAGGCGGCGTACGCCCTCGGCATGACCCCGGCCAGGCGGATGCGCGTCATCGTGCTGCCCCAGGCGCTGCGGATCATCATCCCGCCCACCGGCAACGAGTTCATCTCCATGCTGAAGACGACGTCCCTGGTGTACGTGGTGGCCGGCCACGACCTGATGACCAATGCCAGCCAGATCTACAAGTCCAACAACCTGATCATGGAACTCCTCATCGTGGCAAGCCTGTGGTACATGCTCATGACAGCGGTCGCCACCTTCCTGCAGGGCCGGCTGGAACGCCGGTTCGGCTCCGACGCGGTACGGCTGGTCCGCAGGAGCGTGACCGGCCGCATGTTCCTGCCGAAGGTGACCGCGTGAGCGTGGTCGTCGCCGCATCCGGCGTCCGGATGGGCTACGGCGACACCCAGGTGCTCCACGGGGTCGACTTCACCGTGCGGCAGGGCGAGGTGAGCTGCGTCATCGGCCCGTCAGGGTCCGGCAAGTCCACCTTCCTGCGGTGCGTCAACGGGCTCGAACCCGTGCTCGGCGGGAGCCTGCGGGTCCTCGGTGAGGAGGTCGGCTACACGATGGGCGCCGGCAGGTACCACCCGTGGACGCCGAAGCGGTTCGCCGCCTTCCGCAGGAACATCGGGATGGTGTTCCAGCGCTTCAACCTCTTCGCCCACCAGACGGCGCTGGAGAACGTGGCCTGCGCGCCGATCCACGTGGCCGGCCGTACGCCGGCGGCGGCGCGGGAGCTCGCCATGCGCCACCTCGAACAGGTCGGGCTGGCCGCGCACGCGCACAAACGGCCCCACCAGCTCTCCGGCGGCCAGCAGCAGCGGGTGGCCATCGCCAGGGCCCTGGCGATGGAACCGGCGCTCATGCTGTTCGACGAGCCGACCTCGGCACTCGATCCCGAGCTGGTGGACGAGGTGCTGGAGGTGATGAAGGCGCTGGCGCGCGGCGGGATGACCATGATCGTGGTCACGCACGAGATCGGCTTCGCGCGCGAGGTCGGCGACACGCTGACGTTCTTCGCCGACGGTGTCGTCGTGGAGAGCGGGCGGCCGGAGGCCGTCCTCGCCGGCCCCCGGCACGAGCGGACCCGGACGTTCCTGGCGAGCGTCCTGTGAAGGGCGGCTACGTCCCGGAGCGGGTCTCGGCGAGCAGCAGGTCGACCACGTCGGTCATCCGGCCGGCACGGGCCAGGGCGCGCCGCTGCCGCTCGGCCGAGCTGCCCCGGGCGAGTGCCGCGCCGGCCAGGTCCGAGACCAGGTCCCAGTCGCCGGCCGCCTCCAGCCAGGGGCGCAGGGCGTCCACCGTGCTGCGCACCACCTCGGCCGCCGGCCGGGGCTCGCCCGCGTCCGGGTCGACGAGTTCGCCCTCCAGCCCGGAGCGGGCGGCCTGCCAGGTCGCGGCGCGCACCGGTTCGAGCGGCACCTCGTGCTCCCGGTCGCGCAGCACCGCCTCCAGCTCGCGCGTCACCACCGCCCGGAACAGCCCGGCGATGAGCACGATGTCGTCCACCAGCGGGCAGGAGTCGCAGATGCGCAGCTCCACGGTGGGGACGTGCGCCGACGGCCGGACATCGAAGTAGATCATCCCCGGGTCGGTGATCACGCCGGACCTGACGAGCCCCTTCACCATCTGCTCGTAGTCGGCGGCGGTGTCGAACCTGCTCATCGGTCCCGAGGTCGGCCAGCGCCGCCACACCAGCGTGCGGTAGCTGGCGTACCCGGTGTCCTGCTCCATCCAGTACGGCGAGCTGCCGCTCAGCGCCAGCAGCGGGGACAGCCACGGTCCCACCCGGTGCGAGACCAGGACCGCCAGATCGGGATCCTCGATCTCGGCGTGCACCTGCGTCCCGCAGATGAGCTGCTCCCGGGTCAGCACCTGGTAGTCGTCCAGCATCTGCTCGTAGCGGGGGTCGGGGGAGACCTTCATCCGGTCCATGTCGCCGAGCGGCACGCTGCCCGCCGCCGCGATGCCCAGGCCGAGCTCGTCGGCCGCCGCGATCACCGTGCGGCGCAGCCCGGTCAGGTCGCGCGCCAGCTCCTCCAACGTGGCGAACGGCCTGCTGTTGGCCTCCACCGCCGAGCGCAGCAACTCCTGGGTGAAGCGGTCCTCCGGCAGTCTCTTCAACAGGTCGCCGGATCGGGACACCAGGTGCCGGGTGCCGGCGTCGACGATGTGGAACTCCTCCTCCACTCCGACCGCGATGGTGCCCGTGGGATTCGTCATGGGGGCCGCTCCGAGGGTTGTTCTGTTCAAGGGTGAACGACAACTCCCCTGAAAACGGCCCGTCGAACCTGCTACGCGGCCGGGACCGGCACCTTGACGTGGGAAGCGGGCACGTGCAGCCGCTCGTCGAGCCCGGCCGCCGTCAGCAGCCGCTCCACCGCGGGGGAGCGGCGGATCAGGCGGACGGTCCCGCCCTTGTCCTCCATCGCCCGCCGCACGCCCACCAGCACGCGCAACCCGGAGCAGTCGATGAACGACACCCGGCCCAGGTCCAGGTCGAGCGACGAGACGGCCGGATGCTCGACGGCGCTGTCGAGAGCGCTCCGGAACGCGTCGGCGGTGGCGATGTCGATCTCACCCCGCAGGCGCACCACGGCGTGCCCGGATCGGGTCGTGACGGTGACGGACAGCGGCTCCATCGGATCCTCCCAGCCTGGATCGACAGCGCTGCATTTCTCGCGAATGCGGCGATAGCAGGCAGGCCACCACATTTCTCGATCAGCTGTCGCCCTCGGCCGCGTAAAATCTCCGTCTTCGTGCGCCTCGGGGAGCTGGAGCACAAAAGCTCCTCATCACAACATTTACCTCAACAAAAGCCTTGAACGCACCCATATCAGTACTGTCAGGGAGAGGGTCCGGCCATCGTCTTCCAAGGAGATTCGCCATGACCTATCAAGCTCGCCAGCAGCACGTCACCGGCTGGGTCGGCTGGGTCTGGTTCGCGGGCATCATCCTGATCCTGTCGGGCCTGTTCAACGCCATCTCCGGCCTTTACGCCATCTTCCACCGCGACGTCTACATCCAGGCGGCCGGCAGCCTGCTCGTCTTCGACCTCACCGGGTGGGGATGGATCCACCTCCTGCTCGGCCTCGCGCTCATCGCCACCGGCATCGCGGTCAGCGTGGGCCAGACGTGGGCGCGCGCGGTCGCCGTCGTCCTCGTCATGCTGAACGCGCTCACCCAGCTCATCTGGATCTCCGTCAACCCCTGGTGGTCGCTCGCCGTCATCGCGGTGGACGTGCTCGTCCTGTACGCGCTCATCGTGCACGGCCGCGAGGCCAAGGAGTTCAGCGGCTGAACCCTCCCTCGCCCCGCGGGCCGGCAGGCGTCTCCCGCCGGACGCCGGAGGGCCGCGGGGCGGCGGTGTCCCACGCGGCGACCAGTTCGCGGCCCCGTACGCGGACGGACGTGCCAAGCGCGGCGCAGGCGGCGGTGAACCGGTCGCGCACCCGCAGCCAGTCGTCGCCGACGGCCGGCCCGGTACGGGCGTAGTCCAGCTTGAGCGGCAGGGCACGCAGCTCCACCGGTCCGGCCGGTGTCAGTGTGACCAGCCACAGCAGCCCGAGGTCGTTGCGGACGAGCGGGTGCACGGCGTAGTCGTCGATGAAGTCGCCCAGGTCGAACAGCACCCGCCCGGCGACCCCGTGGAACGTGTGCGCCGAATGCCCCGCCACCAGCGTGGCCCCGGTCCCGGCGAGCGTGTCGGCGGCGCGGCGCACGTACGCGAGCGGCTCGGTGACCATGTTGGGCCCCCAGTGCGGGGTGACGAGCACCGCCTCGCCGTGCTCGCGCCGGGCGGCGACCGTCTCGACCACCCAGGGCGGCACGCCCTCGGACAGGTCGGCATGGGCGATGCCGGGCCGCTCCGGCGTGGCGGCGAAGTCGCTCGGATGGTCGCTGAAGGCCACGACGTCCAGCCGCGTCCCGCGCGCGTCCACGCGGACCGGCCGGCGGGCCCGCGCCAGGTCCTCGCCCGCGCCGACGCAGCCGATGCCCGCCCGGGCCAGGTGGGAGAGGGTGTCGAGCAGCGCGTCGGGGCCGTAGTCGAGGGCGTGGTTGTTGGCCAGGGTGACGCAGTCGACGCCGAGCTCGGCCAGCAGGTCGGCGGCCTGTGGCGGCGCCCTGAAGTGGAACGGCTTGCCCGGCGCCCGCCAGGGCGCGCCGCGCGCGGAGACGCAGCACTCCAGGTTCAGCAGGAAGAGATCGGCCTCGGCCAGCATGTCGCGCACCTCGCCGGCGAAGAAGTCGGCCACGCGCGACCGGCCGGCGAGGCGCTCCGCCACGCCGCGGCCGAGCATGGTGTCGCCCGCCAGTGCCAGGGTGACGGCCATCGCGGTCACCTCACCTCCGCGTCCTCCTGGACGCCTACCCCGGCAGCGGCCGTGAACCGCAGGGCAGCCGGATGCCCGGGAAATGATGTTGCCGGGCCGTACCCCTCCGGCTAGGGTGGACGACGTGACTGCCGGGTCGGCCATGGGCCAGAAGCGAGTAGGGCACCCGGCCACGTCGTGACCTCGCGGCGGGCCCGCGGCCCGCCTGCGCCTCCGAGCGGACGCCCGCACACCGCGTCCCCTCCGAGTTTTCCCTTCGATAGTCGGCATTCCCGGCGAACCCGGCACCCTGCTGCCCGGCTCGCCCTCCCCTCCCTTTCCACGCCACGGCCCGTACGCGCCCGTGGCGTGCTTCCCCCTGCCGCGAACGGCTTCGCGGCCCTCCCGAACCGGAGAACACGACACCCCATGCCCGTAGACTTCAACCAGCAGATCATCGAGGAGTTCCGCGCCAACGGCGGCCGCGTCGGCGGCCTTTTCGAGGGAGCCCGGCTGATCCTGCTGACGACCACCGGCGCCCGTTCCGGGACCCGGCACACGACCCCGCTCGGCTACCTCCCCGACGGCGGCGAGCGCATCATCGTCATCGGCTCGGCCGGTGGCTCGCCGAAGCACCCCGACTGGTTCCACAACCTGCTCGCCCACCCCCGTGTCACGGTCGAGAACGGCGTGTTCACCTACGAGGCGGAGGCCACCGTGCTCGACGGCCCCGAACGCGACCGCGTCTTCGCCCGCGCCGTCGAGGCCGACCCCGGGTGGGCCGACTACCAGGCCAGGACGGAGCGCGTCCTGCCGGTCGTGGCGCTGACGGAGGTGCCCGCCGCCGGACCGCCGAACATCAACGCCCCGTCGTTCGGCGCGGCGCTGAAGGCCGTCCACGACGCCTTCCGCCGCGAGCTCGCCCTGGTGCGCAAGGAGATCGCCGACGCCGGGCCGGGAATCGGCGCCCAGCTCCGGATCAACTGCCTGACCGTCTGCCAGGGGCTGCACCACCACCACGTCCACGAGGACATGGGGATGTTCCCGGCCCTCGCCCGCCAGCACCCCTCCCTCGCCCCGACCCTGGAACGGCTCGGGGAGGAGCACCGCAGGGTGGCCGCCCTCCTGGCGGAACTCCAGGCCGTCATCTCCGGCGACGCACCCGACCCCCTCCAGGTCGCGGCCGAGGTCGGACGGCTCAGCGACGAGCTGGAACGGCACCTGGCCTACGAGGAGGAGCAGCTCATCCCGATCCTCGACGGCACCGCCGGCTGACCGGTCCGTCCCCGCCGTGACACCACGCGCCGCGGCGGGACGGGACCGCGTCAGGCCAGGGAGGCGCGTTCCAGTCGCTTGTAGTAGAAGCTGCAGTCCCGCGGCGTGCCCGCCGGATCGGCGGCGTAGCCGGGGACGACGCCGTACCTGGCCCAGCCGGCGGCGGGGTAGAGGCGGTCGGCGGCGCTGCCGGTCTCGGTGTCCAGCAGCAACAGGGTGACGCCGGCCGCGACGGCCGCCCGTTCGGCGGTGCCGAGCAGGGTGCGGCCCAGGCCGTGCCCGCGGGCGCCGGGGTGCACCATCAGCTTGACGATCTCGGCGCGGTGGCTGCCGTTGGGCTTGCGCTCCAGCGCCAGGCCGACGACGCCGGCGATGCCGCCGATGCCGCCGCCGGTGCGGGCGACCCACAGGCGCAGGCTGCCGTCGGCCACGGCCGGCTCCTGGGCGCGCCACCAGGCGGCGGCCTCGTCACGGCCGAAGGGCAGGACGAAGCCGAGCGAGGCGCCGTCGGCGACGACGTCGGTGAGCAGCCCGGCCAATGCCTCCACGGCGTCGTGGAAGTCGCCGGCGGTCAGGCGCGTGATCGTGTGCATGGTCGTTCCTTCGACGGTACGGGCAGGTCAGGGGAGGACGATCAGGAGGGCGTAGCGGACCGGGCCGGGGCCGGGATTGTGGAAGCGGGAGCGGCCCCACAGCCTGAACCGCAGACAGTCCCCCGTCCCGATCCGGTGGGCGGCGCCGCCCGTGGTCACCTCCAGGACGCCGTCGAGCACCCAGATGTGCTGTTCGAGGGCGGGGACCGGCGGCTCGTCGTAGGAGATGTCGGCGCCGGGCCGCAGCACGCCCTCGACCACCTCGCCGCGCAACCCGGGATGGGGGGGTGACACCGAGCGGCGGGTGAATCCCGACGTCACGTCGCGCCACACCGTCTGCCGGTCGGCCGGGACGAGCTGCGGCGGCTCGGCCTCCACCTCGGCCAGCAGCTGCGACATCGTCCGGCCGTAGGCGGAGCAGAGCCTGCCGAGCATGGCGGCGGTCGGGCTGATCTCGGCCCGCTCCAGCCGCGACAGCGTCGAGCGGCTGACCCCGGTGCGGGCGGCCAGCTCCTCCAGCGACCAGCCGTGCTCGGCGCGCAGGTGCGCGAGCCGCTCGGCCAGGCGGGCTTCCACCGGCTCGACCTCAATCTTTCCCATATGCGGGACAATATCCCAATTCTGGGAGAAAGGGCTACCGTCACCCTTCGACGGGGGCGTGAATGTCCCGCGGCTAGGTTCGGCCGTATGGCAACCTCCTCGGACACCGGCCGTCGCGGCTCGCGGCTCGCCCTGGCAGCGGCCGCCGTCACCGTCGTGCTGTGGGCTTCCGCCTTCGTCTCCATCCGCAGCGCCGGCTCGGCGTACTCGCCGGGCGCCCTCGCCCTCGGGCGGCTCCTCGCCGGCGCCCTGGTGCTGGGAGCGATCAGTCTGGTCCGCCGCGAAGGGTGGCCGCCGCGCGCGGCCTGGCCGGGGATCATCTGGTCGGGCGTGCTGTGGTTCGGGCTGTACATGGTGACGCTCAACTGGGCGGAGCGGGAGGTGGACGCGGGGACGGCGGCCATGGTCGTCAACATCGGCCCGATCCTCATCGCGCTGCTCGGCGGCAGGCTCCTGGGGGAGGGGCTGCCGCGGCCGCTGCTCGCCGGCATGGCGGTGTCGTTCGCCGGCGCCGCCGTGGTGGGCCTGTCGACCTCCGGGACCGGTGACGCGTCCGTGCTGGGCGTGCTGCTCTGCGTGCTGGCCGCCGCCGGGTACGCCGCCGGGGTCGTCGCGCAGAAGCCCGCGCTGCGGCACGCCGGCGCCCTGCAGGTGACCACGTGGGGCTGCATCGCCGGGGCCGTCGCCTGCCTGCCGTTCGCCGGCGTCCTGGTGTCGGAGGCGGCGCGGGCGCCGCTCGCCGCGACCGCGAACATGGTCTACCTGGGGGTGTTCCCGACCGCCCTGGCGTTCACCACCTGGGCGTACGCGCTGTCCCGGACGACGGCCGGGCGCATGGGCGCCACCACCTACGTGGTGCCGGCGCTCGTGGTGCCGATGTCCTGGCTGGCGCTGGGAGAGGTGCCGGGCCCGCTCACGCTCGTCGGCGGCGTGCTCTGCCTGGCGGGCGTGGCCGTCTCGCGCCGCCGCCCGCCCGTCACCCGCCCGGCCTGACCGTCGTCGAGCGGCCCACGCCACCACGAGCCCAGCGGCCGAGTACCAGAATCGACGCCCGAGATCTACTTTGTAAAGGCGTCGGCCTGCGCCACCTGCCGACCGGCGCGCCCCTCCTGATCCGCGCCGGTCGGCGACGTCGTGACGAGGCGCCCTCGCCGCCCGGAGCCGGTGAGGGGTCCCCGTCCGCACTCCTTCGAGCGACCTGCAGTACGGGTCAGGACGTCGCGGTCGGAGCGGGGGATGCCGGGGCAGGAGAGGGCGGGGCGGGAGAGGCCGGCCGGCCGGGACCGCCGGGCCGGTGGTCGTGGTGCCGGCGGCCGTGCCACTCGCCCCGGTCCCACCCCGTGACGTCGAACACGGCGACCGCGGTGGCCGCCTCGCCCTGCACCGTCGCCTTGACGAACACCTTCGACCCGGCCTTCACCGAGTCGAGACCCTCGCGGCCGGCGTTGACGCGGGTGTCGCCGTTGAGCGCGTACTCCTTGGTGTGACCGTCCTCGCTCTTGACCGTGATCGAGTCCTGGCCGACCGCGGTCACGTCGCCGTACTGGGTGGCCACGGTCACGTAACCGCCGTTGCCGTCGGGGACGACGTACTGGCCGTGGATGGCGCCGCGTCCCATGCCGTGCCCGGGGCCCCAGCCCCGGCCGTGCCAGGGGCCCCTCTCCGACGGGGCGGCCGAGGGGGGCTCGGCGGGCGGGGCCGAGGCGGTGGGGCTCTGGGAGGGCGTGGGCGAGAGCGCCGCCGCGGCGACCCCGGCACCCGTGGCGATCACCAGGGCGGTCACGCCGGTGAGCACGAGCGCGCGAGGGAGACGGCGGCGGGAAGGCTCCTGGGCCAGCACCTCGGCGGTGCCGTAGTCGTCCGGTCCGGCAGTCATGATCGTCCCTCCGATAGTGGTATAGCGGTATAACAGTGCAGGTAGCGCCGTAAGACCGCTATAAGCACTTTCTGCGGATTTACTGGGCGAATCCGTTCAGGGCGGCGAGCACCTCCTCGCGCATCGTGCCGCTGCCGGTGTGCCCGGAGTCGTCCACCACGACGAGTCGCGCGTCGGGCCAGGCCCGGGCGAGCTGCCAGGCGTTCTCCAGCGGGCCGCCGAGGTCGAAACGGCCGTGGATGAGCACGCCGGGGATGCCGGCGAGCTTGTGGGCGTCGCGGAGCAGCACGCCCTCCTCCAGCCAGGCGGCGTTGGAGAAGTAGTGGCTGCAGATGCGGACCAGGGCGAGGCGCGCGTCGGACGGCCGGTCGCTGTAGGCGCCGGGCGTGCCGTTGGCCTCCAGCGAGATCACCGCGTCCTCCCAGGCCAGCCAGTCGTGGGTGGCCTTCTCGCGCACGGCCGGATCGGGATCGGACACCAGCCGGGCGTACGCGGCCAGCAGGTCCCCGTCGCGGTCGGCCTCGGGCACGCCCTCGCGGAAGCGCTGCCACTGCTCGGGGAAGAACCGGCCGACGCCCCGGTAGAGCCAGTCGATCTCGGAGCGGCGGGTCATGGTCACGCTGACGATCACCATCTCGGACACGCGCTCGGGATGGGTCTCGGCGTAGGCCAGCATGAGGGTGGAGCCCCAGGAACCGCCGTACAGCAGCCACCGGTCGACGCCGAGGTGCTCACGCAGCCGCTCCATGTCCGCGATCAGGTGGTGCGTGGTGTTGTTGCTGAGATCGGTGGCGGGGTCGCTCGCGTGGGGCAGGCTGCGGCCGCAGTTGCGCTGGTCGAACAGGATGATGCGGTAGCGCTCGGGATCGAAGGCGCGCCGCGCGCCCGGGGAGCAGCCCGATCCCGGGCCGCCGTGGACGACGAGGGCGGGCTTGCCCTCGGGGTTGCCGCACACCTCCCAGTAGACGAGGTGGCCGTCGCCGGTGTCGAGATGGCCGTGGTCGTACGGCTCGATCGGGGGAAACATCGTCCCAAAATACAACAGCGCTGTCATATCTTGGGCCGAGGGGAGGCCGCCCCGTGACAGGGCGGCCTCGGTCGGCGACGGGTCAGTCGTCGTCCTCGTTGTACGGGGGATAGGGCGGCGACGGTGCGAACTGCCCGGAGGCCGGAACGTCCTCGGTGGCCTGGGCGGCGGGCGCGGACAGGGCGCCCGAGACGACGAGTGCGGCGGCCACCGTGGCGGTGGCGGCGAGCAGGCGCTTGAGCATCGTGTCACTCCGTGGGTTTGCGGCGCCCAGATGGCCTGGGCGGACGGAGCGTCGGACTGGGTTCCCGGGAAACGCCAATGCGGCGCGTGGAACATCTTCACCGTAGCCGCGGGCACCGGGCCGGGTCGTCCGGGCGGCGGCAAAGCCTTGTCAAGCTCCTGGGAGGTCGGCTGCGCGGCGCGGACCCCGTGGGTCACGTCCACGGACGTGGTGTATGAGTCGATCTCCGCGTGATCCTGTTTCTGCAGGTTAAGCGGTAAGTGTCTGTGGGAGTGGGTTCTGCGTGGGTGTGTCGCCGGGCAGGACACGCAGGCGGGCTTTGGCGAGGGCTTCCAGGCCCATGTAGCGGCGTCCTTCGACCCATTCGTCGGTCTGCTCGGCCAGCACCGCGCCGACGAGGCGGATGATGGCCGGCCGGTCGGGGAAGATGCCGACCACGTCGGTGCGGCGGCGGATCTCCTTGTTCAGCCGTTCCTGCGGATTGTTGGACCAGATCTGCGTCCAGATCTCGCGTGGGAAGGCGGCGAAGGCGATCAGGTCATCGCGGGCGGCGTCCAGGTGCTCTGCCGCGGCCGGGTGCTTGGCCTCGAGCGTTTGGACGACCCAGACGTGCTGAGCTTCGACGGAAGCCGCGTCGGGCTGGTCGAAGATGGTGCGCACCAGGGTGGCCACGAACGGCTGGGCGGACTTCGGGACGAC
>NZ_KZ559469.1:513900-668358 GCF_002850745.1 Nonomuraea indica | reverse complement strand
AAGTCCGGCTGGTTGCAACGAGCCTGTGACCTGGCCTTTCAGGATGGAAATGGCTCAGTGCCCCGAAAGCGCGTGCCGATGCGTACGGCCCGCCGCCCGTGGAAGGGGAAGGAGGGCGGCGGACCTGTACAAGGGGGCGGTCAGCGCGGACCGAGCTTCTCCACGATGAGGCGGTAGAGCTGCCGCGGCCGCCCCGGCTGCGGCGTACGGTTCGGCGGGAGCGGCCACGCGAGTCCCTCGTCAACCAACGTGCGCAGCAACCGCCGAGCCGTACGCGGCGTCACCCCGAGCATCTTGCCCGCGCCCTCCGCGTCGACGACCGTGTCTCCACCCTCCAGCTTGGCCGCCAGCCGGGCCAGCACCTCCACGCCCTTGGGCTTGAGCGCCGTGGCGCCCGTGGGAGGCATCCTGGGAGCCGGGATGAGGGCTCGGCCCTCCCGGTCCACGGCGAACCCCTGGGCCTGCTTGCCCGCCTGCGTGCGTGCCAGCGCGGCCCGTGCGTGCGCCTCCGCGTCGTGCGTCGTCCGTCCCATCCCCACACCCACCTCGACCGCCAGCCCCAGCTCGTCGCGGATCCTGGACGCGAACGGCAGCACCCTGAAGCCGTCGGTGGCCGCCGCGACCGAGCCCCTGGTCGCCATCACCAGGTAGCTGTGGTCGTCGATGGGCCAGACGGTCGCGTTGATGCGGTTCGCCTCCTGGACGAGCAGCCGGTGCAGCGACAGCCGAAGCTCGTCGCGCCAGTAGCGCGGCGCGGCGCGGCGCACCGGCTCGCGCAGCGTCGGGACCTCCACCAGCACCACCGTGAGCTGCGACTCCTCCAGCCGGTGGTGGGCGCCCAGCAGCGCCGCCGTGTGCAGCGCTGTGCGCACCGCCGCCGACGTGGGCCTGATCCTGATGGCCGGCACGCCCGCCGCCTGCAGGCGGTCGGCGACCGCCGGCAGGCACGTCAGCGCGCCCGTGGTGGCGCCCTGGCGGGCCAGCCGCTCGTGGTAGGCCGCGATCGTCCCGGTGGCTCCGGGTTCGTCGCGGCTGTGCACGTCCCCGGCGGGGATGCCGAGGTCGGTGTACGCCTCCTCGACGTCGGCTCGGGACACCACGTCGACGCTGACCCGTTGCGGGTCGATGCGCGGATCCAGCGCGGCCTTCGCCAGCGCGGCGACCAGGGCGGCGCCGCCGAGCTGCACGTAGGTCGCGGGCATCGTCAGCACGCCGGAACGCCTGGCCAGGTCATAGGGGACCGGGCTGGCGAACAGGCACGCGTCGACGCCGGGACCGAGCCGCGTCACCTTGTCGGGCGCCTCCTGCTCATCGCGGTAGGCGGCCGCCACGAGGCGACAGGGCAGAGGCGCCGCGGCGTGCCCCATCAACATGACGCGCTCGACCAGATCGTGGGGTCCGACCACGCCGATAGTGAGGTCCGGTGTCATAGCGCTCGGGCGTGACACTCGTGTTGATTCTTCGGCCCTCTCGACCAATGTTCGTCCCATCCTGCCGTAAGTTGCAGTGCTCTCTTTTGGAACGATCGCTCGCGAGGGCCGTAATGTCACGCCCGACTTTTCCGGAAAGTCGGCGGTCCCGACGGGGCTAGAAGGAGTATGAGCAGCTCAGGAGGGATTTCCCGGTGATTTTCAACCCGCAGAAATCTCTCGTGTAATGTCCGCTCCAAGAGCCCGCATTCGCTCGGCGAGATGCGCGTGCCCGCGGTCGATGAGGTATCCCGACTCGATGACCGTCTCGCCCTTCGCGGCGAGTCCGGCGAGCACCAATGCGATGCCCGACCGCAGATCGTGCGCGGTGACCCGCGTGCCCGTCAGCGGGGTGGCGCCGCGCACGATCGCCCGGCTGCCCTCCACCGCCACGTCGGCGCCCATCTTGTTCAGCTCGCCGGCCAGCGCGAACCGGCCGTCGAAGATGCGCTCGTGGATGTAGCTGTGGCCGTCGGCCAGGGCCGCGACCGTCATCATCGGCGACTGCAGGTCGGTCGCGAAGCCGGGGTAGGTGTCGGTGATGATGTTGATCGGCCGCAGCGGGCGGTCGCAGTGCACGTTCAGCACGGCGCCCTGGCGGGCGAAGTCGACGCCCATCTGCTCCAGCTTGTAGCGGACCACCCCGAGGTCGAGGCCGGTGCCGACGAGGCTCACCTCGCCCTGCGTGATCGCCGCCGCCATCGCGAAGACGCCCGCGTCGAGCCGGTCGGGCATCACGGTGTGCTCGACGGCGTGGAGCTCCTCCACGCCCTCCACGGTGATGAACCCGGTGCCGCCGCCGCTGATGCGCGCGCCCATCTTGGTGAGCATGTCGATGACGTCGAGCACCTCCGGCTCCAGCGCGGCGTTCTCGATCACGGTCGTGCCGCGGGCCAGCGCGCCGGCCATGATGAGGTTCTCGGTGCCGGTGTGGGAGGGGGTGTCGAGGTAGAGGGTGGCGCCGGTCAGGCCGGACGCCTTGACGTGGATGACGGTCTCACCCTCGTCGACGACCGCGCCGAGCCGCTTGTAGCCGAGGTAGTGGAAGTCGAGGTTGCGGCTGCCGAGGTTGCAGCCGCCGACGCCCTCGACGATCGCCTCGCCGAGCCGGTGCAGCAGCGCGGGCGTGAAGAGCACCGAGCCGCGGAAGCGCCGGGCGATCTCGGCCGGCAGGACGGGGCTGTGCAGCCGCGAGGCGTCGATGACCAGCGTGCGCTCGGCCTCGTGCAGCTCGACCTGCGCGCCCACGGCCTCGGCGAGCTCGACCGCGCGGCGGACGTCCTCGATGATCGGGACGTTTCGCAGCACGGTGCGGCCCTTCGGGACGAGCAGCGCGGCGCCGATCATGGGCAGCACGGCGTTCTTCGCGCCCTGGATGAAGGCGGTTCCACGCAGGGCGTTGCCACCGCGCACGCGGTAACGGACCATTCGTGCGGCTCCTCGGAAGTATCAGTCGGCCTTAGACCGGGCCAACAGTAGCCGCTCGCACCCCCTGCCCCAGCCGAATCATCCGCTAAAGGAAGTGCCCGTAATCCGTTCGTAGGCCTCGAGATAACGCTGCCTCGTCTGCTCGACCACCTTGTCCGGCAACCGGGGCGGCGGGGTTCCGGAGGATTTGTCCCATCCGGATTCGGGCGAGGTCAGCCAATCCCGTACAAATTGCTTGTCAAAGGAGGGCTGCGGGCGCCCGGGGCGCCACTCGTCGGCCGGCCAGAACCGCGACGAGTCCGGCGTCAGGACCTCGTCGCCGAGCGTCAGCACCCCGTCGGAGTCCCGGCCCAGCTCGATCTTGGTGTCGGCCAGGATGATGCCCCGCTCGCGGGCGATCTCGGCCCCACGCGTGTAGACGGCGAGGGTGATGCGGCGCAACTCCTCGGCGGTCTCCTCGCCGACCTCGGCCACCACCCGCTCGAACGGGATCGGCTCGTCGTGCGATCCCACCGGGGCCTTCGTCGACGGCGTGAAGATCGGCTCGGGCAGCCGGGACCCGTCGTCCAGGCCCTCCGGCAGCCGGACGCCCGACACCATCCCGTCACGCCGGTAGTCGGCCAGCCCCGACCCGGCCAGGTAGCCGCGCGCCACGCACTCGACCGGCACCATCCGCAGCGGCCTGCACAGCATGCTGCGCGCGTCGGGCCCCGGCCCGGCGATGTGGTGGGGGACCACGTCGGCCAGCCGCTCGAACCACCACAGCGAAAGCTGCGTCAGGATGGCCCCCTTGTCGGGGATGCCGGGCTCCAGCACGTGGTCGAACGCCGAGATCCGGTCGGAGGCGACCACCAGCAGCAGGCCGTCGTCGGTCTCGTAGAGGTCGCGGACCTTCCCGGAGTGCAGATGCTTCATCGTGCGATGTCCGTCCGTGCGGTGTCGGTCCGTGCGGTGTCGGTCCGTGGGGCGTCAGGCCGTGCGGTGTCGGTCCGTGCGGTGTCGGTCCGTGCGATGTCGGTCCGGTGGAAGGAGCCGCGCAGCTCGATCCGCGACACCAGCTCGTAGGCGTGGCGCCGCGCGCTCTCCTGGTCGGGCCCGGTGCCGACCACCCCGAGCACCCGCCCGCCGTCGGAGAGCACCTCGCCGTCCACCCGCCTGGTGCCCGCGTGGATCACGTACGCGTGCTCGGTCGGCTCCAGCCCCTTGATCACGTCGCCCTTGACCGGCGCCTCGGGGTAGTTCTCGGCCGCGACCACGACGATCACCGCGGACCCCGGCCGGAACGCGGGGGGAGCCTGCTCGCCCAGCGTGCCCGTCGCGCAGGCCGCCAGCAGCCCTGCGAGCGGCGTCTCCAGCCGGTCGAGCAGCACCTGCGCCTCCGGGTCGCCGAAACGCGCGTTGAACTCGACGACCTTCGGCCCCTTCGCCGTCAGCGCCAGCCCCACGTAGAGGACGCCCTGGTAGGGCAGGCCGCGCCGGGCCAGCTCGCCGATCGTCGGATGCACGACCTCGCGCATGACCTGCTCGGTCAGCTCCTCGGGAGCCCACGGCAGCGGCGTGTAGGCGCCCATGCCGCCGGTGTTGGGGCCCTCGTCGCCGTCGTAGGCGCGCTTGAAGTCCTGGGCCGGCTGCAGCGCCACCGCGGTGCCGCCGTCGCACAGCGCGAACAGCGACACCTCCGGGCCGTCGAGGAACTCCTCGATCACCACCCGCTCGCAGGCCCGCGCGTGCTCCAGCGCCACCTCGCGGTCGCCGGTGACCACCACGCCCTTGCCGGCGGCCAGCCCGTCGTCCTTGACCACGTACGGCGCGCCGAACTCGTCGAGGGCGGCGGCCGCCTCCTCCTCGGTCACGCACACCCTGGCCCGCGCCGTCGGCACGCCGGCCGCCGCCATGACGTCCTTGGCGAAGGCCTTGGACCCCTCGATCATCGCCGCGTCACGCGACGGGCCGAAGCACGCGATCCCCGCGGCCCGCACCGCGTCGGCGACCCCGGCGACCAGCGGAGCCTCGGGCCCCACGACGACGAGGTCGGCCCCCAGCCGCGTCGCCAGGCCGGCCACCTGCCCGGGGTCGGTGGGCGTCACGGCGTGCACGGTCGCGATCTCCTCGATGCCCGGGTTTCCGGGGGCACAGTGGAGCTCGACGACCTGCGGGTCGAGCTTGAGTGAACGGCACAGGGCGTGCTCACGCCCTCCGGATCCGATGACTAGAACGCGCACGCGCCCTATTCTCGCAGCTCTCGGCGATCGGCACCCCCGTGGGTCACCGGCCGCCCGGGGTTACCAGGTTGACTTCAGGTTCCTGTGGTAAGTTGGTGCGGCTGTATGGCGTCTCATCATGATTGGAGGTGGTCCGGTATGAAACCTGGTGATCCCAGCAGTACGTGCTCGCGCACGTACGCCGCACATACCCCCGACCACTCCAATCCGGCAGCCTGATCGTGCCTCCACGCCTTTGTGTTGATTGAGGTGACCTTTCGTCGCGCGTGGAGCGTGCCAGGTCGGGCGGGAAGGGACCGCCATGCGCTCGTCCACGCTTTTCCGTCGCATCAACCGTCACCCTGTCCAGGTGCACGCCGCCCGTCAGCTCCCCAAGCCTGAGCCGGTCGTCCGCGTGCCCGCCAGCATCGTCGAGTACGGCGCCTACATCGACGGCAAGAAGGCCGACCCCGTCGGCATCCCCGAGTCGCTGCGCCTGGTCCGTGAGCACAACGCCGTGTCCGGCGACTCCAGCGCCTTCCTCTGGGTCGGGTTGCACGAGCCCGAGGCGCCCGAGGTCGAATGGCTCGCCGAGGTGTTCGGCCTGCACCCGCTGGCCGTCGAGGACGCCGTCAAAGCCCACCAGCGCCCCAAGGTCGAGCGCTACGGCGATTCCCTGTTCATGGTGCTCAAGACCATCGCCTACCTCGACCACGACGAGCTGACGGCCTCCAGCGAGATCATCGCGACGGGCGAGATCATGGTGTTCCTGGGCGCCGACTTCGTGGTGACCGTCCGCCACGGCGAGCACTGCCCCCTCACCGAGGTGCGTGAGCGCCTGGAGGACCGGCCCGAGCTGATGCTGCGCGGCGCCGCCGGCGTCCTGCACGCCATCGCCGACCACGTCGTCGACCGCTACCTGCAGGTGGCCGACCTCATGCAGCTGGAGCTGGAGGAGGTCGAGGCCACCGTCTTCGCCGACGTCAGCTCCCGCGACATCAACCGGATCTACCAGCTCAAGCGCGAGATGCTGGAGCTCAAGCGTGCGGTCACACCGCTCCAGAGCCCGCTGTCCGCGCTGCCCCAGCGCCGCGTCATCCCGTCGGAGATGCGCGAGTACTTCCGCGACGTCGGCGACCACCTCTCCCGGGTGTGCGAGCAGGTCGAGTCGTCGAACGAGCTGTGCAGCTCCATCCTCCAGGCCGCCCTGGCCCGTTCGAACGCCCTGGCCAACGAGGACATGCGCAAGATCTCGTCCTGGGTCGCCATCCTGGCCGTCCCCACGATGATCGCCGGCATCTACGGGATGAACTTCGACTTCATGCCCGAGACCAAGCAGGTCTGGGGCTACCCGGCGGTCCTGGCCGTCATGATCACCGCCTGCCTGCTCCTCCACCGCGGCTTCCGCCGCAACGGCTGGCTCTGACCCCCGGCCCACCGCCACCGGCCTGCCGCACCCCCGAGGACACCGGTCACTCGGTGTCCTTGGGGTGGCGGGGCGAGGCGTAGACGAGATGGACGGTTCGGCGAGGCTCGTCGATGAGATAGCGCACCCGGCCGCCCGCGGTGACCTCGTACTCCCACTGCGGGTACTCACGACCGCCCAGCGTCCCGGTGGCAAGACGTCCACGTAGTCGGTGCTGCCGGTCGGGGTCCTCCTGCGACAGCGGATCAGTGCGCAGCGCCTCGAAGCAGCGCCGGGTGTTGCTCGCAGCCTCTGCGCACAGGTCGATCCATCCCTTGGCCGCCTCGCCGGTGGCGAACCGCAGGTGCCACTCGTCGCCGACGGGTGGTGGGGGCACGGCGTCGCCGCGCTTGGGGCTCACGGCGCGGTCACCTCGCCGTGGTCCTCCTCCGGCAGCGAACGGGTGAGCTGCTCGGTCAACACGGGGTCGGCCAGGATGCGGGCGGTGGCACGCCACTCGACGATGACCCGGTGCAACGTGGCATGGACGTCGAGGTCGACCGCGTCCCGTGTGGCGTCGACGAGTTCCTGCACGAACTCCCGCGTCTCCTCTTCGGTGAGGTGCCGCACCCAGGGAAAGACCGCGGGCAGGGTGTGCAGGACGGCGAGCGCGCCCTCGTCGCTGGCCAGCAGTGCGGCGATCATGCGGGCGGCGATGTCCGCCGTCTCCTCACGCTGACGGTCGTACCGAGCTGTGGAGAGGAACAGGTCCTCTCCGTCGCGGCGCTTGACGTGCACACGGTGGAACCGCTCGGCCGTCGCGGCGACCTGCTTGGAGTGCTTCGACAGATCGGAGAACTGGATGGTCGGCATGGTCACAGCTCATCGTACTTCGGAATACATTCCGAAGTGAAGGCGCTCCTGGTCGAGTCTCCGGGTGAAGGACGCGGGGGGAGCGGGGTGGGAACAAAGGGGGAGCGCCTGTGGTTACATGACTCGTGGCCGGTGTGCCCAGTGTCCCCGGGCCTCACCTATCGCCTTCGCGGACTACCGTTCGGCTGGAGCCGCGTTGTGCCACTCGCCGAGAGGCGACACGCACACCGGTACGCACCTGTGGACGAGGGCCCCGCCAGACCCGGCGGGGCCCTCGCCGTGTGTTCGGCGGAGTGTCAGACGGTGACCGGCCGTAGGGGGGTCACCGGGTCGGGGAGGGGGAGGCCGCGGTCGCGCCACAGGTCGCGCATGCGGTCGGGGTAGTCGGTGACGATGCCCGTCACCCCGAGGTCCAGCATGCGCGCGCCGAGCGCCGGGTCGTTGACCGTCCACACGGCCACGTCCAGGCCCGCCGCGGCCGCCTGGGCCATCAGCGGCTCGTCCACCATGACGTGCTCGGGCGACAGCGTGGTGGCGCCGGCGTCTCGGGCGGCGGCCGGGATGTCGGCGCCCAGGTCGTCGTGCCAGTGCAGGGTGTCGAGCTCGATCAGCGCGAAGCGGGGCGTGCCCGGCGCCATGGCGGCCGCGTGGCCGACGATCCGCCAGTCGAAGCTCAGGATCGCCGCGTTGTCCAGCCGGCCGTGCCGTTCGAGCTCCTCCACGACGAGCCCGGTGAACAGCTCCGGGTCGGCGGTCAGCTCGGGACGGGTGGGGTCGGACTTGAGCTCCACGTGCAGCCGCACGCCGTCGGCCTCGTAGGCGTTGACCAGCCCGAGGACCGCGCCGAGCGTCGGCATCCGGGTCTCGGGCATCGGCAGCTGGGTGGGGGCGAAGGGGTCGTCCGGCCGGCGCGGCAGGCGGACCCCCACGTCGAGGGTGCGCAGCTGCGCGAGGGTGAGGGAGTTGATGGGCTTGCCGACGTACGGGAAGCTCGGGTCGTCCGGCCGTACCGGCCGCGTGTCGGCGCTCGTCACGGACGAGACCGTGAGATCGTGCGTGAGCACGAGCCGCCGGTCGGCGGTGAGCGCGACGTCCAGCTCCAGCGCGTGCACGCCGAGCTCCATCGTGCGGATCAGACCTGGCAGCGTGTTCTCGGGCCAAAGGCCTCTCGCACCCCGATGACCGTGTATCTCAACGCGCACACCGGGACCCT
Organism: Nonomuraea indica; assembly: GCF_002850745.1. Taxonomy (GTDB): domain Bacteria; phylum Actinomycetota; class Actinomycetes; order Streptosporangiales; family Streptosporangiaceae; genus Nonomuraea; species Nonomuraea indica. The sequence goes on along the minus strand of NZ_KZ559469.1, from coordinate 659,769 downwards.
ACCCTGGCGCCCGTCCCGCGCGGTGAGTCGCCACGCCGCGCCCTTTTTGTGGGTGTACGTCCGAGAAGGCGGTCGGCAGCGGCATCGCGGCGATATGTCCGGTATCGGGATATGTGGGATGGCGAGGCGGGCTTTGCCGGACAGACACCCCTTGCATGGATTGATGTCATATCGCTGCCCTACGCTGATCGCCATGACGCAGGCTGTCAGAACCGTCCGGCCCGAGACCGTGCGGGCGTGGGTGGACGGCTGGGTGATCTCCCGCGGCACCCCGGGGCCGGTGCGCGAGCCGTGGGGCCTGCGCGTCGACGTCGGCCTCCGCGACCACCTGGCCCGGCACATCGTCCCGGCGCCCACCCCGGCGACGCTGCGCCACCTGACGGCCGTGGTCGACACCCCCGGGACATGGCTGAAGCTGTGCGCCCCGGCCGAGGCCGTCGAGCGCTGGCTGCCGCCGTCGTGGGTGGTGCAGGAGCCGGAGTTCATGATGACGGCCGAGCTGGAGGAGACGCCGGTGGCGGCCCCGCCGGGCTACACGCTGGCCGTCACCACCCGCGCCGGCGTCACGGTCGCCCGGCTCCTCACGCACGCCGGCGAGATGGCCGCCCGGGGCCAGATGGCCGTCGCGGGCGCCACGGCCGTCGTGGACCAGGTCGAGACGGCCCACCACCATCGGCGGCGCGGCCTGGGCACGATCGTCATGAAGGCCCTGGCCGCGCACGCCGCCGCGGGCGGGGCGGGCACGGGGGTCCTGGTGGCCACCCCGGCCGGCCGCTCGCTCTACGAGACGCTCGGGTGGTGCGTCCACACGCCGATGACGGCCGCCGTCCTCACGGCCTGACGGCGATGCCGACCCGGCGGCGGTCCGACGGCGACGGAGGACTGACGGCGATGGCGGCCTGGCGACAGCGGTCCGACGGCGAATGGCGGCCCGATGGCGACGGCGGTCCGACGGCGACGGCGGTCCCGCGGCTACTGCGGCCTGACGGCGGTCCCGCGGTCAGGTGAGCGGGCGCAGCACCAGCGTGGCGTCCCGTGCCGGGCCGACGCCGACGGCGGAGATCGGGGCCCCGCTCATCTCCTCCAGCGCCCGCACGTACGCCTGCGCGTTCGGCGGCAGGTCGTCGAACGTCTTGGCGCCCGTGATGTCCTCCTGCCAGCCCGGGAACTCCTCGTACACCGGCTTGGCGTGGTGGAAGTCGGTCTGCGTCATCGGGATCTCCTCATGACGCACCCCGTCCACCTCGTACGCCACGCACACCGGGATCCGCTCCAGGCCGGACAGCACGTCCAGCTTGGTCAGGAAGTAGTCGGTGACGCCGTTGATCCGGGTGGCGTAGCGCGCGATGACCGCGTCGAACCAGCCGGTGCGGCGGTTGCGGCCCGTCGTCGTGCCGAACTCGGCGCCCGTCTGCCGCAGCCACTCGCCCATGTCGTCGGTCAGCTCCGTCGGGAACGGGCCCGAGCCGACGCGGGTCGTGTACGCCTTGAGGATGCCGATCACCTTCGACAGCCGCGTCGGCGGGATGCCGGACCCGGCGCAGGCGCCGCCCGAGGTCGGCGAGGAGGAGGTGACGAACGGGTAGGTGCCGTGGTCGATGTCCAGCAGCGTGCCCTGACCGCCCTCCAGCAGCACGAACTTGCCCTCGTCCAGCGCCTTGCTCAGCACCAGCGACGTGTCGGCGATGTGCGGGCGCAGCCGCTCGGCGTAGCCCAGGTACTCCTCCACGACCGCGGCGGCGTCGATGCCGCGCCGGTTGTAGACCTTGGTCAGCACCTGGTTCTTCTCGGTCAGCGCCACCTCGATCTTCTTGGCCAGGATGCCGGGGTCGAGCAGGTCCTGCACCCGCACGCCCATCCGGTAGATCTTGTCGCCGTACGCGGGGCCGATGCCCCGGCCGGTCGTGCCGATCTTGGCCTTGCCGAGGTAGCGCTCGCTGACCTTGTCCAGCGCCCGGTGGTGGGGCATGATCAGGTGCGCGTTGGCCGAGATCAGCAGCCGTTCGGCGGAGATGCCGCGGGCGGCGAGCCCGTCGATCTCCTCCAGCAGCACGCGCGGATCGATGACCACGCCGTTGCCGATCACCGGCACCACGTCGGGCGACAGGATTCCCGTGGGCAGCAGGTGGAGCGCGTACTTCTGGTCGCCGATGACCACGGTGTGGCCCGCGTTGTTGCCACCCTGGTAGCGGACGACGTAGTCGACGTCGCCACCGAGCAGGTCGGTGGCCTTGCCCTTGCCCTCATCGCCCCACTGGGCGCCCACGAGAACGACAGCCGGCATGGTTCTAGTCTCCCGAGCACAAAAGTAAACCCCTGGCGCAAGCGCGACAGGGGCTCTTGCGTGCAGAGACTACCCGACTGTGCCTGTCTGTCCCAAGGGCTAGTCTCCCGCCAGTGCGTCATAGGCGGCCTGGTCGCTGTCCCGGAGGAACTGCACGCACCGCTCGGCCTCGTCCTTCTCGCCGATGGACTGTGCGGCCCTGGCCAGGGCGTACAGGCAGCGCAGGAAGCCGCGGTTGGGCTCGTGCGCCCACGGGATCGGCCCGTGTCCCTTCCAGCCGCTGCGGCGCAGCTGGTCGAGCCCGCGGTGGTAGCCGGTGCGGGCGAAGGCGTAGGAGGTGACCGCGTGGCCCTGCGCGAAGTACTCCTCAGCGAGCGCCGCCCACGCCGCCGGGTAGGCGGGGAAGCGGGCGGCCACGTCGGAGGCCTTGGCACCGGATTCGAGCGCCTCCCTGGCCTCGGGCAGATCCGGCAGGTGGGTCGGGGGCGGCCCGGCGAGAAGGTTGTCCATAGGACAAGTCATACCCGCCGGGCCCCGAGCATGGCTAGGAGATCTTCGTCCCGGCGCTCTTGAGGTGCTCGCACGCCTCGCGCACGCGGGTGGCCATCCCGGCCTCGGCCGCCTTGCCGTACGAGCGGGGGTCGTAGGTCTTCTTGTTGCCGACGTCGCCGTCGACCTTCAGCACGCCGTCGTAGTTGCGGAAGATGTGGTCGGCGATCGGCCGGGTGAAGGCGTACTGGGTGTCGGTGTCGATGTTCATCTTGACGACGCCGTAGGAGATCGCCTCGTGGATCTCCTCCAGCGACGAGCCGGAACCGCCGTGGAAGACCAGGTCGAACGGCTTGTCCTTGCCGTGCTTGGCGCCGACGGCCTCCTGGATGTCCTTCAGCACGCTCGGCCGCAGCTTGACGTGGCCGGGCTTGTAGACGCCGTGCACGTTGCCGAACGTGGCCGCCAGCATGTAGCGGCCCCGGTCACCGAGCCCCACCGCCTCGGCCGTGGCCAGCGCGTCGTCGGTGGTGGTGTAGAGCTTCTCGTTGATCTCGCCGACGACGCCGTCCTCCTCGCCGCCGACGACGCCGATCTCCATCTCCATGATGATCCGGGCGCGGGCGCACTTGTCGAGCAGCTCCTGGGCGATCTCCAGGTTCTCCTCCAGGGGTACGGCCGAGCCGTCCCACATGTGCGACTGGAACAGCGGGTCGAGACCCTTGGCCACCCGTTCGAGGGAGATCTCGACGAGCGGCCGCATGAAGCCGTCCAGCTTGTCCTTCGGACAGTGGTCGGTGTGCAGCGCCACCGTCACCGGGTACTTGGCGGCCACCACGCGCGCGTACTCCGCCAGTGCCGTCGCGCCCGTCACCATGTCCTTGACCGAGGCGCCCGACAGGAACTCCGCGCCACCGGTGGACACCTGGACGATGCCGTCGCTCTCGGCCTCGGCGAAGCCGCGCAACGCGGCGTTGAGGGTCTGGGAGGAGGTGACATTGATGGCCGGGTAGGCGAATCCGCCCGACTTGGCCCGGTCGAGCATCTCGGCGTACACCTCTGGAGTGGCTATCGGCATGATTCGTCTCCCTGTGAAGTAAGGCTCCGCGCAGCCAGTATCCCCGTCCGGTACCCCGCGTGGTAGAGACAACGCCCGTCGGCATGCCCCCCGGCACCTGCCGTGACCACCCGCGCGCCGACTGGCCGTCACTGTCCGTGCAGGTAGTCTCACCTTGTGGATTGGTTGCTGAATGTCCTCGACCCGACGTGGTGGCTCACCGTCCTCGGCGCGTTCGCGACGGTCGGCGTCCTGGCCATCGTCTTCGCCGAGACGGGTCTGCTCCTCGGCTTCTTCCTGCCGGGCGACTCGCTCCTGGTGGCCGCGGGGATCTTCAGTTCGGCGTCCGTGGCGTACGGCATGGGCATCGAGCCGCTCTCCTTCCCGGTGCTGGTGCTCGGCACGCCGCTGTGCGCGATCGCGGGCGCCCAGCTGGGCCACTTCCTGGGGGCCCGCTTCGGGCGCAGGATGTTCGACAAGCCCGAGTCGCGGCTGTTCAGGCGGGAGCACGTCGACCGGGCCGAGGAGTTCTTCGAGAAGTTCGGGCCCGCCAAGGCCGTGGTGCTGGCCAGGTTCGTGCCGATCGTCCGCACGTTCATGAACCCGGTGGCCGGCGTGCTGGAGATGACCACGAGGCGCTTCTTCGTGTGGAACGTCGTCGGCGGCGTGGTCTGGACCGAGAGCCTGCTCGTGCTCGGCCACCACCTCGGCAACCGGGTCGACCCCAGGCGGATCGACGGCTACATCCTGCCCGGGGTCCTGCTCATCGTGCTCGTCTCGCTGATCCCGATCTTCGCCGAGGTCGTCAAGCGCCGCCGCCGGGCGTCCCGGGCCGTCCTCGTGCCGACCGGCGAGCACCACCGCCTCCCGGCCGGCCCCGAGGGCCCCTAGCGGAGGCCGCTCGCGCGGTACCCTCCCGTGTGTGGGACGCCACAGGTCAGATCCGATGGGCCTCGCCCGCCTCGCGCTCGCCGTCCTGGCCGTCGCGGTGGTGGTGACGCTCCTGGTCGTCGGCGGGCGTGCGCTGCTGGCGTCGCGCGGCACGGCGGACCAGCCGCAGGCCCGCATCGCCACCGCGCAAACCCCTTCGGCCGGCGCGCAGGTGCCGACGGTCCGCATCGAGTGCGTGGCCGACACCTGCCCGCTCGTCACGGTCCGCGTGCCGGGCGGTGACGTGCTGCACCACCGTGACATGAGCCGGGGCGAGGAGGTCCGCTACTTCGAGCCCGAGCTCGACGTGGTGCTCACCGACGCCGCCACGGTCCGCGTCACCGAGAACGGCACGCCGCGCCCCCAGGGCGACTCGGGCGAACGCGAGGCGTTCACCGTCCGCGGCTCCTGACGCTCACAGGCCGAGATCAGCCAGCGTGTACGCGCTGCGGTAGTCGAGGCCCTCCCCGGCCATGCGCCCGGCCGCGCCCCGGTCGACGATCGTGGCCACGGCCACCACCTCCGCGCCCGCCTCGCGCAGCGCCTCCACCGCGGTCAGCGGCGACGACCCGGTCGTGGAGGTGTCCTCCACGACGAGCACGCGCCGTCCGGCCACGTCCGGACCCTCGATCCTGCGCTGCAGCCCGTGCGCCTTCTGCGCCTTGCGCACCACGAACGCGTCCAGCTCGCGCCCCCGCGCCGCCGCGGCGTGCAGCATGGCCGTGGCCACCGGGTCGGCGCCCAGCGTCAACCCGCCGACGGCGTCGAAGGCGAGGTCGGCGGTCAGGTCCAGCATCACCCGGCCGACCAGGGGGGCCGCCGCGCCGTCGAGCGTGATGCGGCGCAGGTCGAGGTAGAAGTCCGCCTCCCGTCCCGAGGAGAGCACGACCTTGCCGTGCACCACGGCCTTCTTCTTGATCTCGGCCAGCAGGTTGTCGCGATCCGTCATGCGCCCAAGCTTATGGGCCTCCACCTGCGCCGCGATCGGGCGCCTCACCCCCGCAGGTTCACCGGCAGCGCGGTCAACCGGCTTCCCTGGATGCCGCCGAGGTCGGTCTGCCGGAGCTCGGCGAACGGCACCGCGAGGCGCGCGCCGGGCAGGTCGCTGCGCAGGACCTCGACGATCGCGCGCAGTTCGAGCCGGGCGAGGTGCGCGCCGGTGCAGTAGTGGGGGCCGGCGCCGAAGGTGAGGTCCGGTCCGATCGGCCGGCCCGGATCGGTGTTGATCCCCTGGATGTCGATGAGCAGCGGGGAGCGGGCGGGGAGCCGCACCCCGGCGAGATCGAGATCGGTCGCGGTGAATCGCCACAGGGTGAAGGGCGCCGGCGCGTGCAGGCGCAGCGTCTCCCGGACGACCTCCTCGGCCGTGTCCCCCTCCGAGGCGGGGGTGTCGAGGACATGGGCGAGGAGGAAGCCGAGCGACGGGTCGGTGGTGAGCTGCCCGGCGTAGATCAGCGTGAAGATCAGGTAGTGCAGTTGTGTCTCGGTGGTCTCGTCGGGGACCCGGGCGCGCAGTTCCGCCGCCAGGCCGTGCCGGCCCTCCTCCAGCGCGGCGGCGGCCAGCTGCCCGAAGGCGGCCATCGCCGCCCCCACCTCCGCCTCGGTGCCGTGCATGCCCCGGCAGGCCGCGATGGCCTGGTCGATCCGGTCGAGGGGCACGCCGAGCAGGTCGCACACCACGGTGAGCGGGAACCGGGTGGTGAAGTCGGCGGTCAGATCCACCGTCCCGCCGCTCGCGGCGGCCTCGGCGAGCAGGTCGCGGGCGAGCTCCGTGATCCGTCCGGCGTAGTCCTGCATCCGGCGGGCGGTGAAGAGCGGAGCGTGCGCCCGGCGCAGCCGGGCGTGCGGGGGGCCGTCGAAGGTGGTCAGCGACGGCTGCTCGGCGGCGGTGGGCTCCAGGCCGGCGGTCCGCCGGTCCCAGTGCGCCGGCGCGTAGGCGGGGTCCTTCACGATGCGGGGGTGAACGAGGGCCTCCCGGGCCAGGGCGTCGTCGGTGACGATCCACACCGGGCCACCGGCCGGGGCCTCGGCCCGGACGAGAGGGCCGGCGGCGCGCAGGGCGGCACGGGCGGGATGAGGCTCACCGATCCCACGGACGGTGACGGCGAACGGGTCGCAGGTGGCGATGGGCGCGTCGGTCATCTCGGTCTCCTGACGGGTGGTCTCCGGAACGGGGCGGCGAGGCGTGTGTCACTCATGGGAGGCGGCGCGCGGGGGGAGCAGGAACATGAGCGCCGCCGCGCCGACGTAGCAGCCGATCTGCCAGAGCAGGATCGCGGCGAGGGCGTCCCCGTGGGCGGGGAGGTTCGCGGCGCCGCCGGCCAGGGAGTCGTCCAGCCGGGTGAAGAACACGACGCCGAGGACGGCGACTCCGAGCGCGTTGCCGATCTGGGTGACGGTGGTGAGGACGCCGCCCGCGGCGCCGGCGTCCCTGGCGGGCACCCCGGCGAGGACGACGCCGATCAGGGACGGGGCGGTGAGTCCCAGGCCCAGCCCGCCCAGGAACAGTGGCGCGGCCAAGCTCCAGTAGGCGGGTTCGGTCCCGTCGCCGACGACGAGGAGGAGCGCGACCTGGGACACGGCCAGGGTCAGCGCGCCGCCGGTGAGCAGGGCCCGGCCGAAGCGGTGCGCGAACCGGACCCCGATCCCCGAGGTGACGAGCGAGCCGATGGCGTACGGCAGGATCACCAGCCCGGTGTCGAGGGCGGTGTACCCGGCCCCGAGCTGCAGGTAGAGGGACAGCAGCAGGAAGAACGAGCCGATCGCCCCGAAGAACAGCAGCGAGACGGCCAGGCCGCCGGCGAAGGCTCGGACGCGCAGGAGCGCCGGATCGAGGATGGGCTGCGCGCCGCGGACGGTCAGGCGCCTCTGCCAGGCGAGGAACAGCGCCGCCACGGGGACCGAGAGCGCCAGGATGGCGAAGCCCCACCAGGGCCAGCCCCACTCGCGTCCCTGCATCAGGGGCAGGAGCAGGAGCACCGCGGCGACGGCGGCCAGCAGCGCGCCCGTCAGGTCGAGCCGGGAGCGGCCCGGCGCGCGGGACTCGGGCAGGGCGCGGGCCCCCACGGCCAGCGCGATGAGGGCGATCGGCACGTTGACCCAGAAGATCGCCCGCCAGCCGAGACCGAACAGGTCGGTCTCGACCAGGATGCCGCCGAGCAGCGGTCCGGCCACCGAGGCCATGCCGAGCACGGCACCGTAGGCGCCCAGAGCCTTCGCGCGCGCGCCGGGCTCGAACGACGCGCGGATGATGCCGAACACCTGCGGGATCATCAGCCCGCCGGCAAGACCCTGCGCGACGCGCATGCCGACCAGCGCGCCGGAGCCCGGCGCCAGCCCGCAACCGGCCGACGCCAGCATGAACGCCGTGAGGCCGAGCAGGAACACCCGGCGGCGCCCGTACGAGTCGCCGAGACGGCCGCCGGTGATCAGGCCCGCTCCGACGGCGAGGGTGTAGCCGGCCATCATCCACTGGATCGCGGCTTCGCCGGCGCCCAGGTCGTGGGCGATGGCCGGCGCGGCCACGCTGACGATGGTGGCGTCGAGGAGCTCCATGAAGGACGCGGAGAGGATCGCGGTCAGGACGACGGCGGCCGTGCGTCCGGACAGGGGGGTGGGCGGCGCTGTGCCGCCCTGGAGGTGGGTGGGCGTGGTCATGCTGAGCTGCGCTCCCAGGGGATGGTGAGGTGATGACATACTCTTACTGCGCAGCACAGTAGCTGCGTCACACAGAGACTCTATACGAATTTACTGCGTCGCACAGCGATATGAGAGATGGGCGGTGCCGCCATGACGAAGCCGGGCGTGAGCAGGGAGACGCTCCTCGCCGAGGTCACCGAGGATGTGATCCCCGGCTGGGCGATCGCGGTCGTGCAGCTCAACAGCCTGGTCGCCGAGCGGCTGGGGGTCACCGAGACCGACGTGCAATGCCTGCACGCGCTGGGCCGCCACGGTCGCGCGACACCGGGCGCGCTGGCCAAGTACGTGAACCTGACCACCGGATCGGCCTCCCGCATGATCGACCGGCTCGTCGCCGCGGGTTGCGTCCGGCGGGTGGCCGACCCGGACGACCGCCGGCGGGTGCTCATCGAGCCCACCCAGGACGGCCTCGACCGCGTCAGGGCCGCCTACGCCGGACTGGTCGCCCGTACGCGCGACGACCTCGCCGGCTTCGACGACGCGGAGCTCGACACCGTCATCCGTTTCATGAGAACGGCCGAGCGCAGCACCGCCGCCGAGATCCAGCGGCTCCAGACCGCGCCCGGGTCGAGCCGCGTGGACGCCCGCCGCTGACCACATTCTGGACAAACTGGTACGGTCTCCCTGGATCAGCCGGCCCCACAGCGGGCGGAGGGCGAATCGTCGGGATTAACCTCGCGCGATCACCTGCTTTCACTACCCTGAGAAAGGGCCGCCACGTCCGGCTCTGACGGTGCAGAGCCAGTGAGGTCGGACCACCAGGAAAGGGGCGGTTTCAGTGGATCGCTGCGCGCTGTTCGTGGACGCTGGCTATCTGCTGGCCGACGGCGCGATGGCCGTGCATGGGACCCGCCATCGCGAAGCCGTCTCCTGGGACTACCCAGGACTGCTGCAGCTGATGACCGGCCTGTCCCGCGAGCGCACCGGGCTGCCGCTCCTGCGGTGCTACTGGTACGAGGCGACGGTCGAGGGCCGCCGGACACCCGAGCACGACGTGCTGGCCGACCTCCCGGGCCTCAAACTGCGCCTGTCCCGCATCCGGCCGGGCCGTCGCGAGGGCGTCGACGCGCAGGTCCACCGCGACCTGATGACGCTCGCCCGCAACAACGCCATCTGCGACGCCGTCGTGGTCAGCGGCGACGAGGATCTCGCCCAGGTCGTCTGCGACGCGCAGGACCTCGGCATCCGGGTGACCGTGGTCCACGTCGCCGCCGAGGGCGGCTGGGCCGTCTCCCGCACCCTGCGGCAGGAGGGTGACGACCTCATCGAGCTCGGCGCGGCCCACCTGCGGCCGTACGTCACCCTGGTGACCGGCATCAGCGAGTCCAACGGCCACCACCAGCCACTCAGCAACGGCCATCCCGCCTCGCACGCCGCCTCGCACACCGCCACCCACGCGCTGCCGGCCCCGCCGCCCGCTCCGCCGCCCCCGTCGACGTCGTCGGCGCCCGGCTCGCTGCCCGCCTCGCTGCCGACCCCTCCGCAGAGCACCGGCAGCCATGCCGCTCCACCCCGCTCCTCCGGGCACGCCTCCTCCGGGCACGCCTCCCACAGCTCGCCCGCCCACAGCGCGTCCTCCGCCCACAACCCGCAGGCCCACAACCCGCAGGCCCACAATCCGCCCGCCCACAACCCGCCGGCCCTCGGCGCGCCGGGCCACAGCTCACCGGCGCACGGATCGGCCGCAGCCGCAGCCCCGGCCGGCGACAGCGGATCGTCCCCCGGCCACGGGCAGGGCTCCACCCCGTCGGCGCTGCCCAGCTACTTCCAGCAGGATCCGCCGCCCCCGGCTCCGGCGACCGGCCCGATCCAGCAGCAACCGCAGTCACCGTCCACGGGCCAGTTCACGATGCCGTCGGCCAACGGCACCTACCAGCCCGCGCAGCTCGGCGCCTACACCGGCCCGCAGCCGTCGCCCGTGCCGCCGGCCGCGACCGGCGGCGCCACCACGCTGGCCGACGCCGTCAAGGCCGCCCACCGCGAAGGCCACGACTTCGGCGAGTCCGTCGCCCGCGACGCGCCGGCCCTCTGGCTGGAGGCCGTCCTCGCCCGCAAGCCGCGCATGCCGTCCGACCTGGAGGCCCGGCTGCTCCAGGGCTCGTCGCTGCCGATCGACTTCCTGCTGCACGACGAGGTACGCCATGCCCTGCGCCGCGGCTTCTGGGACGCCCTGGAACGGGCCAGGCAGTAACTCCTCGGCTACCAGCGCAGCAGGGCGCCGACGCCGTCGTGGGCGGACAGCGTGCCGACCGCGTCGCGGTGCACCGTCATCACCTCGGCACGGCTCTCCAGAGCGCGCTCGATCATCCGCTCGCCCAGATCGGGCTCCTCCACGATCTCCACGCCGTGCGGCGCCCGGCCGGCCGCGTACAGGAAGCCGTCGCGGCCCCGGCCACCCCGCCAGCGCCCGTTCTCGTCGAGGAGCAGGCAGTCCACCCGCCCCTCGTTCAGCAGCCCGAGCGTGGGAACCAGGCCGAGGCACCCGCGTCCGCCCGTGAGCGCCAGGTCGGCGACCCGCTGGACCAGCTCGGCGTCCCGGCGCACCCGCACCCCGGCCAGCTCGCGCGCGATGCGGGCGATCACCTCGCCGGCCGGTAGCCCGTCCTCGACGGCGGCGCCGATCTGGACGGCGTCGAGGGGGCGCAGCGCCTCCGCGAGGATCCGGGTCAGCTCCGGGTCGCCGACGAGCAGCACGTCGCTCCAGCGCAGCGCGCCGATCCGGTTGCTGATCTCCGGAGCCGCCGAGTGGAGGCAGCGGATCAGGCACTCCTCCAGCCGGTGTCGTTCCCGCGGGGCGCTCCCGTCACAGTCGAGGTGGAACGCGGACCGGTGGACGTCCTCGGCCAGCCCGTACCGGTGGTCGATGAGCCGCACGCCCTCCCGCCGCACCACCGCGACGCCGGCGGGGGCGCTGGTGGCCATCGCCGTCACCATCGGGCGGACGTACGGGGTCGGTTCGAGCACCGCGCTCGTGCCCACCGGCACCTGCAGGGTGGCCCGGCGGATCTCGCCCGTGCACACCGGCGCGAACAGCGCCCGCCCGAGCCCCGGGGCGGCCGGGTCGGCCAGCTCGGCCACCTCCGGCTCCAGCGCGTCGAGGTGCTCCAGCACGGTGGCGCGCCGGATCCGGTCGGGCCACCCGCGGACCCGCTCCCGTACGGCCCGGAGCGCCTCGCGCAGCGCCGGGGCGCCACCGCCCGGCTCGGCGGTCACGTAGAGCGAGACGACGCCCATCTCGTCCTTCATCGCCACGAGTTCGCGCAGGAACGAAAGATCGTGCACCACGTCGGTTCTCCTCTGCCCGGCACCACTACGACTCTAGAGAACCGAATTTCGTACAAATCGCCCCATTGGTGGATGTTGCCTGCGGTTTTACGTCACGACAGCGCGTCGAACCCGGCCCGCAGGCTCGCCACCCGGTCGGCCAGGTCGGCCAGCGGCGAGGCCAGCGCCTGGTCCTGCGACTTGCGGGCCAGCTCGCGCACCCGCTGGAGCTCCTCCTCGACCGCGGTCAACCGCCGCGACAGCTCCGGGAGCACCGACGCCTGGTCGCCCGCCCCGGGCGGCAGCTCGGCCGACACCCGCTCGCGCAGCATCGCGGCCTGCTCGGCCAGCCGCTTGTTCATGTTGTAGAGCTCGGCGAACACCGACACCTTCGCCCGCAGCACCCACGGGTCGAACGGCTTGGTGAGGTAGTCGACGGCACCCGCGGCGTAGCCGCGGAAGGCGTAGTCGGGAGCGCTGTCGACCACCGTCAGGAAGATGATCGGGATGTTGCGGGTGCGCTCACGCCGCTTGATGTGGGCAGCCGTCTCGAAGCCGTCCATGCCGGGCATCCGGACGTCCAGCAGGATGAGCGCGAACTCCGTGTTGAGCAGGGCCTTGAGCGCCTCCTCTCCCGACCGGGCACGCACCGGCACCAGGTCGAGCGAGCTGAGGATGGCCTCCAGGGCGATCAGGTTCTCCTCGCGGTCATCGACCAGGAGGATCTTGGCACGGTCCGTCACGATCACGATCCTTCGGCTGGGTCCGTGGTGGACACCCGCCCACGGCTGAGCCAACCACGCAGGCGTTCGAGCAGCCGGTCCACGTCGACCGGCTTGGGCACGTAGTCGGAGGCGCCCGAGGCGATGCTCTTCTCACGATCGCCCCGCATGACCTTAGCGGTCAACGCGATGATCGGCAGATCGGCGAACTGCGGCATGCGGCGGATCGCCGACGTCGTGGCCCAGCCGTCCATCTCCGGCATCATGATGTCCATCAGCACCAGCGCCACGTCCTCGTTGCGCTCCAGCTGCTCGATCCCCTCGCGTCCGTTCTCGGCGTAGACGACTGTCGCGCCGTGCCGTTCGAGCACGCTGGTCAGCGCGAACACGTTGCGGATGTCGTCGTCGACGATGAGGATCTTGGCGGCGTTGAGCGGGTCGTCACCCTGCCACTGCGCGACCTCGCCCGGCGACTCGGTCAGCTCCGGCATCGGCAGGTCGAGCGGCATCGGCGGCTCGGGCACCGCCGGCTCCTCCACCGGCGTGGTCATGAGCTGCCTGCGGGGGGCGCCCTCCTCGGGCGCCGCCAGCGGGCCGGCGTAGGAGGCCGGCAGGTAGAGGGTGAACGTGCTGCCCTTGCCCAGCTCGCTGTCCACGTGGATCTCGCCGCCCAGCAACCTCGCGATGTCGCGGCAGATGGCCAGGCCCAGCCCCGTGCCGCCGTACTTGCGGCTGGTGGTGCCGTCGGCCTGGCGGAACGCCTCGAAGATCAGCTCTCGCTTGTCGGGCGCGATGCCGATGCCGGTGTCGATGACCTGGAACGCCAGCAGGTCGGGCGCGTCGCGCAGCGAGTCGTCGTCGTAGACCACCTCCGCCGGCGCCTGGGCGACGCGCAGCCTGACCTCGCCCTTCGGCGTGAACTTCACCGCGTTGGACAGCAGGTTGCGCAGCACCTGCTGCAGGCGCTGCTCGTCGGCGCGCAGCTCCCGCGGCACGTCGTCGGCGACCTCCACGGTGAACTCCAGCCCCTTGTCGGCGGCCAGCGGCGCGAAGGCGGCCTCCAGCAGGTCGACCATCTTGGGCAGCGACACCTGGATCGGGTGGATGTCCATCCGGCCGGCCTCGACCTTGGACAGGTCGAGCATGTCGTTGATGAGCTGGAGCAGCGCCGAACCCGCGCCGTGGATCGTCCGGGCGAACTCCACCTGCTGCGGGGTCAGGTTGCCCTCGGCGTTCTCGGTCAGCAGCTTGGCCAGCACGAGCAGGCTGTTGAGCGGCGTGCGCAGCTCGTGCGACATGTTGGCCAGGAACTCCGACTTGTAGCGCGACGACACCGCGAGCTGCTCGGCGCGCTCCTCCAGCGTGCGGCGCGCCTGCTCGATCTGGAAGTTCTGGATCTCGATCGCGCGGTTCTGCTTGGCCAGCAGCGCCGCCTTGTCCTCCAGCTCGGCGTTGGACCTGCGCAGCTCCTCCTGCTGGCGCTGCAGCTCGTCGGAGCGCTCCTGCAGCTCGCGGGTGAGCCGCTGCGACTCGGTCAGCAGGTCCTCGGTGCGGGAGTTGGCGATGATGGAGTTCATCGTGACGCCGATGGTCTCGACGAGCTGGGTCAGGAAGTCGAGGTGCACCTCGCCGAACCTGGTGAACGAGGCCAGCTCCAGCACGCCCAGCACCCGGTTCTCGAACAGGATGGGCAGCACCACGATCTGCGCCGGCGTGGAGGAGCTGAGCCCGCTGTCGATGGTGATGTAGCCGGGCGGCACGTCGTCGAGCACGATGTGCCGGCCTTCGGCCGCCGCCTGCCCGACGATGCCCTCGCCGATCGCGAAGCGCTGGCGCGGCCCGCGGTCGGGCCGCACGCCGTAGCCGCCGATCAGCAGCAGCTCGTGGTCGCCCTCGGGATCGACGCTGTAGAAGGCGCCGTAGCGGGCCGACACCAGCGGCGTCAGCTCGCTCATCGTCAGCTTGGCCACCTCGAACAGGTCGCGGTGCCCCTGCATGAGCCGCGAGATGCGCGCGAGGTTGGACTTGAGCCAGTCCTGCTCCTGGTTGGCCTGGGTGGTCTCGCGCAGGTTGGCCACCATGGAGTTGATGTTGTCCTTGAGCTCGGCCAGCTCACCCTGCGCCTCGACCGCGATCGAACGGGTCAGGTCGCCGCGCGCCACGGCGCTGGTCACGGTCGCGATGGCGCGCACCTGGGTGGTGAGGTTGCCGGCCAGCTCGTTCACGCTCTCGGTGAGCCGCTTCCAGGTGCCCTCCACGCCCTCGACCCGGGCCTGGCCGCCCAGCCGGCCCTCCGAGCCCACCTCGCGGGCGACCCGGGTCACCTCGGAGGCGAACGACGAGAGCTGGTCGACCATCCGGTTGATGGTCGTCTTCAGCGCGAGGATCTCGCCCTGCGCGTCGACGTCGATCTTGCGGGTCAGGTCGCCGTTGGCGACCGCCGTGGTCACCTCGGCGATGTTGCGCACCTGGTACGTCAGGTTGTTCGCCATGAAGTTGACGTTGTCGGTGAGGTCCTTCCAGACGCCCGACACACCCTGCACCCGGGCCTGGCCGCCCAGCTGCCCCTGCGTGCCCACCTCGCGGGCGACCCGGGTGACCTCGTCGGCGAACGAGGAGAGCTGGTCGACCATCGTGTTGAGGGTGTCCTTGAGCTGGAGGATCTCGCCCTGCGCGTCCACGGTGATCTTCTTGGACAGGTTGCCCTGCGCCACCGCCGACGACACGGCGGCGATCTGCCGCACCTGCGAGGTGAGGTTGTTGGCCATCGAGTTGACGTTGTCGGTGAGGTCCTTCCAGACGCCCGACACGCCCCGCACCTGGGCCTGGCCGCCGAGCTGGCCCTCGGTGCCCACCTCGCGGGCGACCCGGGTCACCTCGGAGGCGAACGAGGAGAGCTGGTCGACCATCGTGTTCATCGTCGACTTGAGCTCCAGGATCTCGCCCTGCGCGTCGACGTCGATCTTGCGGGTCAGGTCGCCGTTGGCGACGGCCGTGGTCACCTGGGCGATGTTGCGCACCTGGTAGGTGAGGTTGTTGGCCATCGAGTTGACGTTGTCGGTGAGGTCCTTCCAGACGCCCGACACGCCTTTCACCTCGGCCCGGCCGCCCAGCTTGCCCTCGGTGCCCACCTCGCGAGCCACGCGGGTGACCTCGTCGGCGAACGAGGAGAGCTGGTCGACCATCGTGTTGAGGGTGTCCTTGAGCTGGAGGATCTCGCCCTGCGCGTCGACGGTGATCTTCTTGGACAGGTTGCCCTGCGCCACCGCCGTCGCCACGGTCGCGATGCTGCGCACCTGGCTGGTGAGGTTGTTGGCCATGAAGTTGACGTTGTCGGTGAGGTCCTTCCAGACGCCCGACACGCCCGTCACCTGGGCCTGGCCGCCGAGCTGGCCCTCGGTGCCCACCTCGCGGGCCACGCGGGTGACCTCCTCGGCGAACGCCGAGAGCTGGTCCACCATCGTGTTGACGGTGTTCTTCAGCTCGAACATCTCGCCCACGGCGTCGACCGTCACCTTGCGGCTCAGGTCGCCCTTGGCCACGGCGGTGGTCACCACGGCGATGTCACGCACCTGCGCCGCCACCCGCGACGACATCGTGTTGACGGCCTCCGTGAGGTCGCGCCAGCTCCCCGACATGCCGCGCAGATTGGCGCTGCCGCCCAGCCGGCCCTCGGTGCCCGCCTCGCGGGCCACCCTGGTCACCTCGGAGTTGAACAGGGCGAGCTGCTCCACCATGCCGTTGATGGCCTTGCCCAGGCGGCGCACCTCGCCGCGGGCCGACCGGTCGAGGTCGATGCGCCGCGACAGGTCGCCCTTGGCCACGGCGTCGATCACGTCGGCCGCGCCGCTCACCGGGCTCACCAGGGAGTCGATCAGCGTGTTGACCGACTCGATGCTCTCCGCCCACGCGCCGACGCCCGGCCCCGGCGTCAGCCGCTCGCCGAACCGGCCCTCCTTGACGACCTCCTTGCGCACCCTGGTCAGCTCGTTGGCCAGGTGCTCGCGGCGGTCGGCCACCTCGTTGAGCAGCAGCCGCACGTCGCTGAGCGCGCCAGGCGGAGCATGCGGGACCCGCCGCCGGAAGTCACCGTCACGCCAGGAGAAGAGAGTCTCCAGGATCGGAGCCAGATCGGCCTCGCTGTAGATCTTCTCATCAGATCCAGGGGCGGTCTTGACCGTTGGCATGGGGCCTCCTTCACTCCTGGCGCGCCAAGGCGAGTGATTCAAGTCTGTCACGTTCGGTAGCTCACAGTCCTGCCCTTGGATTTACCCCACGTCAACGCGAAGTGTGGTAGGCACGGTGGGATGACTGCTTCTCCCCGTGCCGTGCTCGCTGCCACGTTCGCGCCCGGCGAGACCGCCGTGCCGGCCGCGATGAGGTTCACGCGCGAGGTGATGACCGCGTGGGCCGTCGGCGGCGTGTCGCACCTCGCCGAGCAGGTGGCCGGTGACCTGACCGAGCAGGTGGTCGACGAGCCGTTCGAGGTCGTGTGGAAACATTTCGGCGATGCCGTGCAGGTCGAGCTGGTGCAGCGGAACATTCCGCAGGGCGATCCGAAGGCTCCCTCTGTCGCGGTCGAGGAGTGGGGCATCACCTTCGCCGGTGACTCCCGGGTCCATTGGGCACGACTCACGCTACCCGGCGCGGCGGGCAATGTCGCATCCGAGTGGCTCGCCGACACCTCCCGAGGCCCCCACTGGCTCGGCTTCCTCGCCGACGCGAGCGACCTGCTGGCCGGCACGCTCAACCCCGACATGGTGCCCGCCATCATCGCCCAGATCGTCGTGCCGCGGCTGTGCGGCTGGTGCGCCGTCTACACCTCCGACGGCGGGTCCGGGCCGCTGCGCCTGGTTTACCTGTGGCACGCCGACGAGGCGCGCATCGACGGGCTGCGCCAGGAACTCACCGAGATGGACCTGCACGCCGCCGGGGAGCAGGGCACCGCCGCGCTCACCGCCGGTGACCACCAGGTGCTCGCCGTGCCGCTGACCGCCCGCGGCCGCGCGCTCGGCATGATGTGCCTGGGCCGGGCCGACCGCTTCCCCGACGAGGTCATCCAGTTCGCCGAGGACATCGGCAGGCGCGCCGCGCTGGCCATGGACAACGCCCGTCTCTACGCGCAGCAGGCTGCCGCCAACCGCGCGCTGCAGCGCAGCCTGCTCCCGCCGAACGAGCCCGAGGTGCCCGGCCTCGACTACGGCGTCGTCTACGAGCCCGCCGGCGAGGCCAACGAGGTCGGCGGCGACTTCTACGACCTGTTCAAGGCCGGCGACGACTCCTGGCGCTTCGCGATCGGCGACGTGTGCGGCACCGGCCCGGAGGCCGCGGCGGTGACGGGTCTGGCCCGCCACACGCTGCGCCTGCTCGCCCGGGAGGGCTACGGCGTGGCCGCCGTCCTCGGCCGGCTCAACCAGGCGATCCTTGAGGAGGGCGAACGCGCCAGGTTCCTCACGCTGCTGCACGGCGACATCACGCCGGTGGAGACGGGCCTGGAGGTCCGCATGGTGTCCGCCGGCCACCCCGAGGCGCTGCTGCTGAGGGCCGACGGCGAGGTGCTGCCGGTGACCTCACCGCAGTCGCTGCTCGGCGTCTTCCCGGAGGTGGTGTTCGAGGCCGACACGGTGCACCTCGACCACGGCGACGTGCTCCTGGCGGTCACCGACGGGGTGACCGAGCGCCGCAACGGCGACCGCCTGCTCGACGACGAGGGCGGCCTGGCCAAGCTGCTGGGCGAGTGCGCGGGCCTGTCGGCCCGGGCGGTGGCCGAGCGCATCCGGCGCGGCGTCGCCGACTTCGCGGCCGAGCCCAGCGCCGACGACATGGCCATCGTGGTCCTGCGCGCCCGCTGACCCCACGACCGCCCGACGACCGTCCGACGACCCCACGACCGTCCGACGACCGCACGGCTGCTCGACGACCGTGCGGCCGCTTGCCGACCGTGCGGCCGCCGGACGGGATCGACCGGCCGCGGCCGGTCAGCCGACGTGCTTGCGGGCGAACTCCAGTTGCAGGCTCATCTGCGCGATCCGCTCGGCCACCACCAGCGTGCCCCGTACGGCGTCGTAGGTGTGGACCTGGTAGTCCCGCCCGTGCTCCGCCAGCTTGGCCACGTACTTCTCGATCTGGCGCAGCGGGCAGCGGGTGTCGTTCTCGCCCGCGAGGATCAGCACCGGGCTCTCCACCCGGTCGACGTACGTGATGGGCGAGCTGGCGGCGTAGCGCTCGGGCTGCTCGTCGGGTGAGCCGCCGAGCAGCGCCCGGTGGTAGGCCCGCAGGCTCTCGGCCTCGTCCTCGTACGAGGTCTGGTGGCAGGCGATGGGCACGGCGGCGATGCCGGCCGCCCACAGCTTCGGCTGGACGCCGAGCCCGAGGAGCGTGAGGTAGCCGCCCCAGGCGGTGCCCGACAGCACGATCCTGGCCGGGTCGGCGATGCCGCGCTCGACGACCGCGTCGCGCACGGCGGCGACGTCCGATAACTCGATGTGCCCGACGTCGCCGTGCAGCGCGTCACGCCAGGCCGAGCCGTAGCCGGTCGAGCCCCGGTAGTTGACCCGCACCACCGCGAACCCGGAGTCCACCCAGGCGGCCACCTCCGGCGAGAAGGCGTCGCGGTCGTGCGTCGTCGGGCCGCCGTGCAGCATGAACACGGTGGGGTAGGGGGCGCCGCCGTGCTCGGGCCGGGAGACCAGGGCGTGGATGCGGCCGCCGGGGCCGGGCACGTCGAGATCCTCGGCGGGCACGCTCGGCGGCGCGGGAGGCCCGCTCGCGTTCAGCACGACCTGGCCGTTGCTCGACCGGATGACGGGCGGCCGGGAGGCGCTCGACCAGGAGTACTCGACGTGGCCGCCGGGTCTCGGCGCGGCGTCGTCGATCACGCCGTGCGGGGTGTCGATGAGCGTGAGCCCGCCGCCCGCGAGGTCGTAGCGGTGCAGGTGGCTGCGGGCGCGCGTGTCGCGCACGATGAGCAGGCCGCGGCCGTCGTCGTACCACTCGGCCGCCAGGTCGCCGGAGTCGCGCAGCCAGATCTCGCGCTGCTCGCCGGTCACCGGGTCCCACACCAGCGGCTCCTGGCGCTGGCGGCGCTCGTGCAGGGCGAGCAGCCGCCGGTCGCCGGTCACCGGGGCGAAGGCGAGGCCGAGCACGCCCTTGCCCTCGCCGTCGTACAGCTCGCCGACCGTCTGGCCGGACGGGCGCACCACGCGCAGGGCGGGATGCCGGAAGTCGCCGTACTCGCCGTGGTTGATGGCGATGAGCTGCCCGTCAAGCGACATGTCGGCCACCCAGGAGGCCTCGGCGTGCTCGTGGAGGAGCCGGGACGGCTCGCCGTGGCGGACGAGGTGGGTCCTGAAGGCGCCGTCGGCGGCGAGACTGATCGCCGCCACACCGGTCGTGGACAGGGCGATGCCGCCGGGCTGTCCGGGTGGCAGGTCGGGCGCGACCTCCTCGTCGGGTCCGCCGGTGAACGGCTGGCGCCGCCACCCGCCGAACTCGTCGCCCTCGGTGTCGGCGAACCAGTAGATCCACTGGCCGGTGGGGTCGATGGCGGCGTGGGCGGTGCCCCTGGGCCGGTCGGTGACCTGCCGGGTGTGGCCGGTGGCACGGTCCCAGGCGTAGACCTCCCAGGTGCCCGTGGCGTTGGAGCGGTAGATCGAGCGGTTCGGAGCCCGTCGCGCCCAGAGCGGCAGCGTCGTGCGCGACGCGCGGAACCTGGCCTGCCAGCGTTCCTCGGCCTTCATCCGACGCGCCCCCTCCCTTGCCTTCCCGCCTCCCGTCGCGGGTTGCCGTCCAGTATTGCGGTTGAGTCTCGGAAATACTCGGCGTATATGGGGGAAATTCGTACTAAGCGCCTCATGAGTAACACCACCCCCACTTGCCCGTCAAGCGACGGCCTTTGATCATGGTGCCGGCTCGAAGACGGACAGCTGAAACGCGGCCCGTGTTGTCACCTTTTCCTGATTTTCCGCTCTCCGCCCGATAAATGCGGAGATTCGTGCCTCCAGCGCGGCTGCCTCAGTGTGCCACGCGCTCGGCCCCATCCTGACCACCTCGACGATGTCCCGACGCGACAGTTGCATGTCGAATTCGATGGTTCGGCGTTCCGTTTCGGCGAACCCCTCCATGCTCCGCGCCACCCGCCGATCCTTGGCCTCGTCCACCGAGAGCAGCCCCAGCTCCCGCACCAAAGGGCTCAGATGCGCCGGCGCCGGAGTGACCACCACCGCCGCACCTTCCGGCCGCAGCACGCGCCGGAACTCGGGACCGTTCCTCGGTGCGAAGACGTCCATCACCACGTCGGCCACGCCGCTGCGCAGCGGCAGCGGCCGCCACACGTCGGCCACGAACGCACCGGCCCGCGGATGCGCGCGGGCCGCCCGCCGCACGGCGTGCTTGGAGACGTCGAACGCCACGCCCACGCCCCGGTCCACCACGTCGAGGACCGCCGCCAGGTAGTGCCCGGTGCCCGCTCCGGCGTCCACGACCACCGGCCGTGGGGCGCCGGCGGACCGGACCGCCGGCCGCCCGTCATGACCCGATCGGGGACCACCGTACGCCTTCTCCGCCCCGCCGTCCGGCGGCTCGGTGAACCTTTCCGTACGAATCCCGGCCGCCCCGGGAACGAGGGCCGCCACACACTCGGCCAATGCCTCACTAAGTGGGGCGAAATGCCCAGCGGCCAAGAAACCGGCACGGGCCGCGACCATTTCCGCGCTGTCCGCCGTTCCGGGGGCGCGTGACCCGACGAGCAGGCTCACATATCCCTGCCTGGCGACGTCGAAAACATGGCCGCGGGCGCACCGCACGGCCTCCCGGGTCAACTCCACCGGCTCCTGGCAGACGGGACAGGCGAGGTATTCGACGATGTCGGCGAGCATCCCCCCATTCTCCCGGCTCCTCCCGCCGGGTCCGTGGTGGGAGGAGGCCCACCGGGCCGGCCGTGCCATGCGCCGCCTAGCCCTCCTGGACTATTCGGGGGCTGTTCTGCGCGCCGGACGCGCGGAGTGACCTGCGGAGCCGTAACAATGTTCTTCTCCGGTCGAACCACCCGTGCCCGGTGTGGCGAACGGCATGGAACGCCCATCGACGTCGCGACATCGTGTCAAGCGTGATGCAGGGCTCCTGCAATGCGATGAGGCTTCCATGGAAGCACGTACACGAGGGGGACTCCCATGAACACCAGCACCCGTTGCCCGCGCTGCCACCACGACCTCGACGAGGGCCCGATCATGTACCGGTGCTCCCACTGCCGCCGCGCCGTCTACGCCGCCGACGTCGAGAACGAGTACGTGCCGCGCACCCCCGTCGCCGCCTGACCGGACGGGCCGGCCCCCGACCGGCCCGTGTCCCTGACCGCGCCCGGCCCCGCGCCCGGTCCCATGCCTGGTTCCATGCCTGGTCCCATGCCTGGTCCCGCGCCCGGTCCTGAACCGACCCGGACTAGTCTGAGCGGATGCCGCACCAGCCACGCGCCGTCGCCGGCGCCGAGGTGACACCCCTCTGCGACGCGGTCGGCCCGATGGGCCGGGCGATCCGCCGGCCGATGGCCGAGACGTTCCCCGGATCCGGGCTCGCCGAGGAGCCGTGGATCCTGCACTTCCACTGCTACCTCATCCGTGACCAGGCCGGCCGCGTCACGCTCGTGGACACCGGCATCGGCGCCGAGGACTCGCCGGCGTCGAGCTGGGCGCCGGTCCCCGGCGC
Source organism: Nonomuraea indica (assembly GCF_002850745.1). Lineage (GTDB taxonomy): Bacteria > Actinomycetota > Actinomycetes > Streptosporangiales > Streptosporangiaceae > Nonomuraea > Nonomuraea indica. Next base: position 637,622 of record NZ_KZ559469.1, on the reverse strand, counting down.
GCTGGAGGCCGAACTGGCCGCCGCCGGTGTCACGCCCGCCGACGTGGACGTCGTCATCCTCACCCACCTGCACAGCGACCACGCCAGCGGGGCGGTCGCCGACGGCGGGCCGCGGTTCGTCAACGCCCGCTACGTCCTCCAGCAGGCCGACCTCGACGCCGTGCGCGGCGAGACGCTCGACCGGGTGGTGACCCCGATCAAGGACCGGCTCCAGGTGGTCGAGGGCGACCAGGAGGTCGCGCCGGGTGTGCGCGTGCACCTCGCGGCGGGACACACCCCTGGCCACCAGATCGTCCGGGTGGGCAAGCTGGCCATCACCGGCGACCTGGTGCTCCACCCGGTGCAGCTGGCCGATCCGGGCATCCACTACGTCTACGACGACGACCAGGAAGCGGCCGCCGCCACTCGGGCCGAGGTGCTCGCCGGGCTGCGGGCCGAGCGCGCGATCCTGGCCACCGCGCACTTCCCCGACCCGTTCCTGCGGCTCTGACCCGCGGGGGCGCCCCTGCCACGCTCACCCGCGGGCCGCTCCGGTCGTTCTGACCCGCCGGGCCGCTCCGGTCGTTCTGACCCGCTGGGCCGCTCCTGCGGCTCCGGCCGGAGGGCCGTTCCGCCGCTCCGTGGCGTCAGCGACCGGCCAGGGCCGGCTGGTCGGCGAGCAGCGACGACGGCAACGCGACGCTCGCCGTCAACCCCCCGTACGGCGACGGCCCCAACCAGACCTTGATGCCGTGCCGGGCCGCCAGCCTGCTCACCACGAACAGGCCGAGCCGGTCGCTCTGCGCCAGGTCGAACTCCGGCATCTCGGCCAGCCGCGCGTTCAGCTCGTCCAGCTCGGCCCGCGCCAGCCCGAGCCCGCGGTCCTCCACCTCGACGGTGATCCCGCTGCGGGTGGCCGTGGTCCGCAGGTCCACCCGGGTCTCCGGAGGCGAGAACAATGTGGCGTTCTCCACCAGCTCGGCCACCAGGTGGGCCACGTCGGTGACCGCGCTGCCCAGCACCGCGACGGGCGGCGGCTGCAGCACCTCGACCCGCTGGTACTCCTCGACCTCCGCGACGGCGGCGCGCAGCACGTCGTGGACGGGCACCGGATTGCGCCAGCCGCGTCCCGGCGCCTGGTCCGACAGGATGAGCAGGCTCTCGGCGTGCCGGCGCATGCGGGTGGTGAGGTGGTCGAGCCTGAAGAGGTCCTCCAGGACCTCGGGCTCCTCCGTCTTGCGCTCCATGGCGTCGAGCTGGAGGAGCTGGCGGTGCAGCAGCGACTGGTTGCGCCGGGCCAGGTTGACGAAGACCTGGCTGACCCCGTGGCGCAGCCGGGCCTGGTCCACCGCGGCCTCCACCGCCGTGGCCTGGACCTGGTTGAACGCCGCGACGATGTCGCGCACCTCCGCGGTGTCGGCCTTGACCTCCAGCGGCGCCACCTCCTCGGGCGAGGGAGCCTGCCCGCCGGCCCGCAGCCGCTCGACCAGCCCGGCCAGCCGGATCTCGGCCAGCTCGGTGGCGGCGTCGCGCAGGCCGGCCAGCTCGTCGCCCAGGCGGCGGCGGAAGCGCAGCGACAGCAGGACCGAGGCGACGACCGCGAGCAGGCCCACGCCCCCCGTCACGCCGATCCTGGTGAGGATGCTGTCGGCGGCCGGGTCCACCCGCTGCACGACGGCCTGGACGGCCCCGAACTGGTTGCGTTCGACCGCCGCCCACAGGTTGGCGGCGTCGACCGTCCAGGTGGCCGCGGTGGCGGGCAGCTCGGTGAGGACGGCCTCGCCGCGCAGGGAGTTCTCCACGTCCAGGAGCTCCCGGTAGGCGGGTGAGCCGACCAGCTGCTCGTACGGCGCCCGCAGCCCGGCGTCGAGGTGCGGCAGCGCCTGCGTGTAGAGGAGCCGCCGGGTGGCCGCCATGCCGATGAACGCCTCGCGCTCGGCCTCGGTCGCGCGGCCCCGGGCCAGCACGACGGTGATGACGGCCCGCTCCCGCGACAGGAAGTCCTTGGCCTCGCCGAGCATGGTGACGGCCCTGGCCTTGCGGTAGAGGGAGGTGACGGGCACCAGCACCATGGCGTCACGCATGCGGAACGTCGCGTCCACGATCTGGCTGTAGCCGTCGATCACCGCGAGCGGCGCCGGGCTCGCGCCGTCGACCTCGCGGCGGATCCTGGGCAGCTCGTCGAGCTTGCCGTACAGGGCGGTGAGCTGGGCGGCCATCTGCGGTGACAGGTCGCGCTGCTGGGCCGCGAGCTGCCGGAACGTGGTGACGGTCCGGTCGGTCAGCGCGCGCTGGGTCGTGAGCCGGTCGCGGCCCCGGCCGCTGGTGAGGAACTCGACGGAGATGAGCCGCTCGCTCTGCAGCTGGACGTCCATCTGCTCCGCCGGGTTGGACAGGTTGCGCACCAGCTCGTTGATCTGGAGGAGGCGCAGGCCGTCGCCCCCGGTCAGGCTCGCGGCGAACGCCCACAGCCCGACCAGGGAGGTGAGCGGCACGAGCAGCAGGACCAGCAGCTTGAGCGCGATGGGACGGCCACGTCTGGGGGGCATGCGACCTCCGGAGGCATGATGAGATCGCCTCGCAGAGTACACCCCAAGTGTCGGGATATTCATGATCCGGCGCGAGGGCCCGCATGGGGGCCCTCGCGCCGGATCGTTCCGTGCTCGCCTGTTGTGCGGCGCATGGCGACGCCGCTACCGCCTGGTGTCCTCGGAGCCGCGCGCGACGAGCCGGTCGCCCGTGGCCTGGCGGGGGACGGCGTGCGGAGCAGTGGTCCGCTCGGCGGCGCGCTCCCGCCCGGCGCGCTCCTGCTCGGCGGCACGCTCCCGCTCGGCGCGTTCCTGCGCGGCGGTCCTGCGGCGCTCCTCGGCCTGCTGCCGCTCGGCGGCCTGCTCACGTTCGAGGCGACGCTCCAGCTCGCGCTTCTCGTCCTCCAGCCGGGCGACCCGGTGCGAGGCCTCGGCCTTGGCGCTGCGCATCTGGCGGCGTCGCCGGGCCGCGTGGCGCGAGCCCGCGACCATCAGGGCGAGGCCCGCGATCAGGACCGCCGCCGTGACGGCGCCGGCCGCGAACATCTCGACGTGGTTGGGCTCGAACATGTAGCCGAACAGGTTGTACGCGGTGCTGTCCTCGGTGGCGACCCAGGCGATCGCTCCGGCAGCGAGCAGGACCAGGAGTAGTCCTAAGAAGATCATCCAACTCACCCCTTGTCGTCAGTGCGTCACTCCACTGCCCACGCTTCGGGCCGGTATTCCGCACCGGCGCCTCTCCGGTAGGGGTTCCAGGTCATCATGATCGGTATGAGACCCGAGCCGGGACAGGTGCTCCACTTCTCCGAGGACGCGACGATCACGACGTTCGCGCCGCACGTCGCCCCGACCTCCCGCGAGCCGGACCCGTACGTCTGGGCGGTGGGCGCCGACCGCTGCCCCGACTACTGGTTCCCGCGCGACTGCCCCCGGGTGATGGCCTGGCGCGACACGGGCACCACCGACGACGACGCCGCCCGCATCCTCGGCGCGGGCTGCGGAGATCGGGTGCACGCCGTGGAATACGGCTGGCTGAAAGTGATCATGGAAGTGCGCCTGTACGCGTACCGGTTGCCGGCCGAGCCGTTCAGGCCCATCGGCGACCCGCCGCACGCCGTCGTGGCGACCGTGCCGGTGCGGCCGCTGGGCCCGCCCGAGCCGGTCGGAGACCTGCTCGCGCTGCACGAGGAGGCGGGCATCCAGCTGCGCGTGCTGGACCGGCTCTGGCCGTTCTGGGACGAGGTGACCGCCGGCACGCTCGGCTTCAGCGGGATACGGCTGCGGAACGCTCGTCGATGAGCGCGGCGAGCCGCTCCACCGGCATCGACCCGGGCGGCAGCTTCTCGCGGGCGAACCGGCCGGCCTCGAGCTGGAGCACCTCGTTGACGGGGGTGGGGATGCCGTACTCCCGGCCGAGCAGGACGATCTCGCCGTTGAGGTAGTCGGCCTCGATGGAGCCGCTGCCCCGGGCCAGGCTCTGCCACGACGAGCCGCCGCCGCGCGAGACCCCGTCGATGGGCAGGACGTCCACCTGGTGGCGCCGGGCCTCGCGCTCCTCCTGCGGGGTCACGTAGGGGATGCCGGCCTCCTCCAGCACGGCGGCGCCCTCGGCCCTGGCCCGCTCGTGCAGGGTCTCCAAGCCGGGGGCGCGCTCGCACAGCGCCTCGATCGCGTTGCCCAGGTTGCCGAGCAGCTTGCCGTACTTCCAGCGCATCACCTCGGGCGTGGCCGGCGCGACGAGCCCGCTCTTGGTCAGGTCGGCGACCATCTGCCGGGCGCGGTCGTCCACACCCTGGGGATAACGGCCGACGTGCAGCATCCCGGAGTGCGGGTGGCCGTAGGCGGTCACCGCGCCGGGTTCGAGGTGCAGGGCGGGCATCCACACGCACATGCCGTACACCTCGGCGAACCGGCGCAGCGCGGTCCGCTCGTTGTCGACGCCGTTCTGCGCGCACACGACGGGCAGGTGCCGGGGCCAGGGGTCGAGGGCCGCGATCGTGTCCTGCGACTTGGTGGCCAGGACCAGCACGTCGTCCTCGCCGGTCGCGACGGGGCCGTCGGCGACGGGGACGGGGAGGGTCTCGACGGCGTGCGGGGTGATCAGCCTCAGGCCGCCGGTCCGCAACGCCTCGTAGTGGGCGCCGCGGGCGATCAGCAGCACGTCGTGCCCGCCCTGGAAGAGGCGGGCGCCGATGGTGCCGCCGACTGCTCCTGCCCCGATCACGATGTAGCGCATGATCAGAGGATGTCATCCACGGCCGCGCGGGCGCGAAACCGGGTGGCTCCTACTTGGCCAGCGCCACCTGGGTCTGCGGGGTGGCGGCCCCGCGGAAGCGCTCGCGGAAGATCGTCTTCAGCACCCGCCAGCCGTCGCGCACCGCGTGCAGGTTGCTCTCGCCGTGGATGCGGGTGCGCTCGTGGCTGGGCACCTCGGCGATGGTGAGCCCGGCCTGGGCGGCGCGGACGTTCATCAGCGTCTCGATCTCGAAACCGTCGCAGTCGAGCGCCATCGCGTCGAGGTGGCGGGCCCAGAAGGCGTTGTAGCCGTAGCACAGGTCGGTGTAGCGGGTGCCGTAGAGCAGGTTGGTCAGCCCGGTCAGGGCCACGTTGCCGAGGGAGCGCAGCCGGCTGATGTCGTCGGAGCCGCCGCCCGGGGCGTACCTGGAGCCCTTGGCGAAGTCGGCGCCGTCGAGCAGGGCCCTGACGAAGGAGTAGATCTCCCGGCCGTCGGTGGAGCCGTCGGCGTCGATCATCACGATGATGTCGCCGCGGGCGGCGGCGAAACCCTCGATCAGCGCGTTGCCCTTGCCGCGCCCGCTCTGCGTGACGACCCGGAGGCCGGGGCGCAGGCGGCGGGCGACGGCCACGGTGTCGTCGGTGGAGTTGCCGTCGACGAGGACGACCTCGTCGATCCACGCGGGCAACGTGGCGAAGACGTGCGGCAGGTTGTCGGCTTCGTTCATCGCGGGGACGACGACTGTGACGCTGGCGGCGAACGGCTCCATGTTCATGCTCAGAAGATGGCCCGGCCCACCTGCAAGTGGCTTGACTTCGTCTTGCAGAGATCAATGATCTATATGTGTGCGGCCGTAGTGACCGTTCTGTTACCTGGTCAGGCCGGGTTTCGGGCCCGGGCAAGAGTCCTTGACCCGGCGCTGTGAATATGAGGTGCTGGCGCAGCAGCGGCAGCCGGGCCCGTTGGGCGACCCCTGTCAGGGGGAGGCTCCGTAGCGGGTGGCGACCGCGGCGGCGCGGTCGCGCAGACGGGTGCGCAACCACTGCGGGGCCAGGGCCTCGGCGTCCGTGCCGAGCTGCCACAGCGCCCACGTGGCATGGCGTGAGTCCTGGAAGGTCACCTCCAGCCGCAGCCGGCCGTCCGGGTCGGCTTCTTCGGCGCGTACGGCCAGCGCGGTGCCCAGCAGGTCCTCCCGCCGCGCCGGGTTCATCCGCACCAGCACGGTGACCTGGTCGCCGCCGGCCCGGAAGCGGGTGCCGCGGTCCTTCCAAGCCCGGTCCAGATCGACCCGGTCCGGTCGCTGCGCGGGCTCCGCGAGTTCCTCGGCGGCCAGGACCCGGGACAGCCGGTAGGTGCGGTCCTCTCCGGACCTCGTGGCCAGCAAGTAGCCCCGGTCGCGGATGGTGACCAGGCCGATCGGGTCCACCGTGCGCCACTTCGGGTCCTGGTCCACAGCCGCGTAGTGGATCCGCAGCCTGCGTCCGGCGAACACCGCGCGCAGGACCTTGGCCGCCACGGCGTCAGGCACCTCCTCGTCGGCCAGCCGGCGCGAGAGGAGGTCGGTCTCCGGCTCGATGAGCAAGCGCTCGGCGGCGCCGGCCGCGGTGTCCCGATAGCTCTCGGGGAGCGCGTCGACCACCTTGAGCATCGCCGAAGCGAGCGCTGAGCCGAGGCCGAACGCCTGCGCGCCGCGCCGTGACCCGGCGACCAGCAGGGCGAGCGCCTCGTCGGGGTTCAACCCGGTGAGCTCGGTCCGGAAACCAGGCAACAACGCGAAACCGCCGTGCCGGCCGCGTTCGGCGTAGACCGGGACACCGGCCGCGGACAGCGCCTCGATGTCGCGCAGCACGGTGCGGGTGGACACCTCCAGCTCGCGGGCCAGCGCGGTCGCCGACAGCCGGCCGTGCTGTCGAAGCAGCAGCACCAGCGACACCAACCGGTCGGCCCGCATATGAGGAACTTACCGAAATATACGACACAAGATGTCGTGATTCGTTGGCAGGCTCATCCCCGCGACGAGAGGCCGGCAGGGTGCCGAGCCGATCCATGCGCGTGATGCCGACGAACCGAATTGGAGCTGACATGGCAATGGAGCGAACCGCGGTCAACCCGTGGGCGTGGTCGGTGGAGATGGGGTACAACCAGGGTGAGATCGTCTCCGGGCACACCCGGACCCTCTACTGCTCCGGGCAGACCGCGATGAGCGGCGACGGCAAGCCCCTGCACGCCGGCGACATGGCGGCGCAGCTGGCGCTGAGCCTCGACAACCTGGAGGCCGTGCTCGGCGAGGCCGGCATGTCCCTCGCGGACCTCGTCCGGCTCAACGTCTACACCACCGACGTCGACCGGCTCTTCGAGCACTACGGCGTGCTCGCGTCGCGGTTGGGCGCCGCCGGGGTGGCGCCGTCCACCACGATGCTCGGGGTGACACGGCTGGCGATCCCCGACCTGATGGTCGAACTGGAGGGGACCGCGGTCGCTTGACGCGACCCGGCCGCCTCCGGCAGGGCTGCCGGAGGCGGCCACCACCTCCCGCACGACCTCGTACGGCCTACCGGCCCACCAGCTTGCGCACCCGGTCGGCGCCCACGGCCAGCAGCAGCGTCGGCAGCCGCGGTCCGGTCTCGCGCCCCACGAGCAGCCGGTAGAGCAGGGCGAAGAACGCGCGCTGGGCCGCCTTCACCTCGGGTGTCGGCTTGGCGTCGGCGGGCAGCCCCGCCAGCAGCTTCGGCACCCCGTACACCAGCGTGGTCAGCCCGTCGAGCGACCAGTGCTCGTCGAGGCCGTCGGCGAGCAGCCGCAGCGCCTCGCGGTCGTCCTCGCCGAGCGAGCCGAGCAGTCCGTCGTCCGGCGCGTCCAGCACGCGGGTGCGCTGGTCGGCGGGAAGCTGCGTGTCCACCCAGCGCTGCGCGCGGTCCAGCCGCGGCCGGGCCTCCTCCAGCGAGCCGATCGCGTCGAGGTCGCCCAGGATGCGCAGCGTCTGCTCGGCGTCACCGGTCGTGATGTCCACGATCGAGGCCAGAGTCCGGTACGGCAGGGCCCGCTCCGTGCCGGTCAGCGGCCCCTCGGCCGTGCGGGTCGCCCGCTCGTACGCGGCCAGCTCGGCCGGCTGCGCCGTGCCGTCGGCGACCTTGCGGCCGAGCGCGTCCCACTCGTCGTACAGCCGGTGGATCTCCTGGTCGAAGGCCACCTTGAACGACTGGGACGGCTTGCGCCTGGCGTACAGCCAGCGCAGCACCGGCGCCTCCATGATCTCCAGGGCGTCGGCCGGGGTCGGCACGTCGCCCTTCGAACTGCTCATCTTCGCCATCCCGGTGATGCCGACGAAGGCGTACATGGGGCCGATCGGCTGCTCGCCGCCGAACACCTCGCGCACGATCCGCTCGCCGACCACCCAGGCCGAGCCCGGCGAGTGGTGGTCCACGCCCGACGGCTCGAACACCACCCCCTCGTACGCCCAGCGCATCGGCCAGTCGACCTTCCACACCAGCTTGCCGCGGTCGTGCTCGGCCAGCCGCACGGTCTCGCCGAAGCCGCAGGCGCAGGTGTAGGCCAGCTCGGTGGTGTCGTCGTCGTAGGCGGTGACCGTGGTCGAGTCGCGCTCGCACAGCTCGCAGTAGGGCCGATAAGGGAAGTACGGCTTCGGCGGCGGGGCGTCGCCGGTCTGCTTGGTGCGGTACCGGGCGAGGACGGCGTCGATCCGCTCGCGCTCGCGCATGGCCACCAGGATCTGCTCCCGGTAGGCGCCCGAGGTGTACTGCTCGGTCTGGCTGATGCCGTGGTAGGTGACGCCCAGCTCCTCCAGCGCGGCGGTCATCGGGGCCTTGAAGTGCTCGGCCCAGGTGCGGTGGGGGCTGCCGGGCGGCGCGGGCACGGACGTGAGCGGCTTGCCGATGTGCTCCGCCCACGACGGGTCCACCCCCGCGGGCACCTTGCGGAACCGGTCGTAGTCGTCCCACGACAGCAGGTGCAGGCAGTCGAGGCCGCGCCGCCGGATCTCGTCGGCCACCAGGTGCGGCGTCATCACCTCGCGCAGGTTGCCCAGGTGGATCGGCCCGGACGGGCTCAGCCCGGACGCGCAGACGACGGGTTTGCCCGGGGCCCGGCGCTCCGCGTCGGCGATCACGTCGTCGGCGAACCTGGCGACCCAGTCGGAGTCCACACTGTCTGCTGCCATCATCGCGCCATTGTCGCGGGTCCGGCGCGCCCGGGCGAACACGACGTCCCCTCGGGCGGCCGGGGACGGCACGCGATCAGCGCGCCCCCGCCTTGACGACCACGACGGCCACGTCGTCGGCGAGCACGTCCGACTGGAAGGCGGAGACCTCTCCGACGAGACGCTCGGCGATGCCGGCCGCGTCCTCGTCGCGGGCCGCGAGCAGCGCCCGCTCCATCCGCCGCTCCCCGAAGAACTCCCGGCCGCGCTGCGCGTCGGTCACGCCGTCGGTGTAGAAGACGACCGCCTCGCCCGGCCGGACGTCCACGGTGACGTCGACCAGGTGCGGCGCCGGCAGGATGCCCAGCAGCGTCCCGGGGACGCCGAGCCGGCGCGAGCCCGAGGGGGTGAGGTGCACGGGTGGTGGGTGGCCGCCCAGGGCGAGCGTCACCCGGCAGCCGCCGGGCGAGATCGTCAGCTGCGCGTGGACGGCCGTGAGGAACCGCTCGGAGCCCCGGTCGATGACGGCCTGGTTCAGCGCGGACAGCACCGCCGACGGTGTGCTCCCGTGCGCCGAGGCGGCGCGCAGGCTGTAGCGGGCCAGGCTCGTCACCACGGCCGCCTGCGCGCCCTTGCCCTCCACGTCGCCGAGGACCACGGCCCAGCCGCCCGCCGTCTCGTACACGTCGTAGAAGTCGCCGCCGACCTCCTCGCCGCGCCCGGCGGGCCGGTAGACGCCGGCCACGTCGATGCCCGCGATGGCGGGCATGGCGGGCGGGATGAAACTCGTCTGCAACACCCGGGCCAGCTCGTGGGCCTCCCGCCGCGCCTGCTCGGCCTGTTGCCGCGCCCGCAGCAGCTCGCGCTCGTAGCCGCGCCGGTCCGTGGCGGCGAAGACGCAGATCCAGACCTCCTCGCCCTTCACCACGGCGTTCAGCAGCACGGGAAGCCGCCCGCCGGCCGCGCGGCGGAAGTCCACCGCGATCTCCCGGGCGGACGACTGCAGGGCGAGCAGCGGCGCGAAGTGGGTCTCGTAGAAGATCCGGTCGCCCACGACGAGCAGCTCCTGGACCCGTACGCGGCCGACCAGGTCCTCGGCGCGGTGCCCGGTCAGCTCGACGAAGGTGCGGTTGACCCGCCGCAGCGTGCCGTCGGGCCCGGTGACGAGGAAGCCGCACGGCGCGTCCTCGAACAGCTCCTCGAACTCACCTGTCACGTCCATGGGATCACAGGAACGACCGGATCGCCGCGATCGTCTCCTCGGGAGCGCTGAGGTTGGGGCAGTGACCGGTCGCGCGCATCATCACCAGCCGGCTGCCGGGGATCGCCGCGTGGACGTAGCGGCCGACCGGCTCGGGGGCGATCACGTCGTCCGCGCACTGCAGGATCAGCGTCGGGGTGCCGCACCTGGCGAGGTCGGCGCGGTTGTCGGACAGGAACGTCACCTGGGCGAACCGCCGGGCGATCTGCGGGTCGGTGCGGCAGAAGCTGTTGGTCAGCTCCTCGCCGAGCGCCGGCCGATCGGCGTTGCCCATGATGACCGGTGCCATCTCGCTGGACCAGCCGAGGTAGTTGCTGTCGAGGGACTCCAGGAGTTCCTCGATGTCCTGGGCGCTGAACCCGCCCGTGTAGCCGTCGTCGTCGATGTAGCGCGGCGACGGCCCGACGAGCACCAGCTTGCCGAACCTCTCCGGCTCGGCGTTGGCGGCCAGCACGCCGATGAGCGCGCTCACGGAGTGGCCGACGAGGACGACGTCGGTGAGGTCCAGCTCGTGGCAGATGTCGAGGACGTCCTGCGCGTACCCGTCGAGGGTGGAGTAGCGCTCGGGGGAGTAGGCGGACAGGTCGGACCGGCCCATGCCCACGTAGTCGAAGAGCACGACCCGATGGTCGTCCTCGAAGGCGGGGGCGACCAGGCGCCACATGTTCTGGTCGCAACCGAACCCGTGGGCGAACATCACCGGCCTGCCGTCCGGTCGCCCGGAGACGTTGACATGGTTGCGCACCGTCACAGTCATCATCCCGAGAATAGCCGGGCGAATCCCCCCAAACGCCTCACGTCGCGGGCAAGCGTCCACCACGGCACGGCCGCCTCTGGGCAAAGCAGCCCCTGGCCCTCCGGCGCCGAGGTCACCTGCGGAATTCGCGCCGACCGGAAATGGCATCGTTCCAGAAAGGATGATCTATCCGAAATGCCCGGCCCGGCTGCGGATCCTGCTCCATCCTTGGCTGTGCAGAACGGCTCCGCCGCCTACCCCTGGGCGGGCCGAGCCGTACCGAGTGCCAAGGGAGTTCCATGGTCAACCGATATCTGGCGCCGCTGGCCGGGGTGGTGCTCCTCGCCACGCTGGGGACCGCCGCCGTCGCCCCGCCGGCGCAGGCGTCCGCCGCCGCCCCCGTGAGCCTGACCTTCGCCGCCGCGGACGACGTGTTCGTCAGCCAGGCCGAGCCCGCCAAGAGCTTCGCCACCGCCACGTGGATGAGCGTCTGCGGCACCGGGTGCGGGAGTACGGCCACAGGGCAACGCATCGCCCTGACCCGCTTCAAGGTCACCGGTGTCCCGGCGGACGCCGAGGACGTCAAGGTCACGCTGGACGTCGTCCCGGCCAGGACGACGGACACCACCCTCTCCGTCCGCCAGGCGACAGGCTCCTGGACGGAGGCCGCCACGACCTGGGACACTCGGCCGACGATCGGCGCGACGGCCGTCACCTCGCACACCGGCTTCACGGCAGGCACGACGGCCAGGCTGGACGTCTCGTCGGCCGTCAAGGGCGACGGCACCTACGCGTTCGCCCTCACCGGAGCCGACGCCACCACGACCGTCCTGATGTCCTCGCGCGAGACCGGGAACCGCGGACCGAAACTCACGGTCACCTACACCGGGGGAACGGGCGGCGAGCAGACCGACGGGCCGCTGCCCTTCACCCTGGCCGGCAAGGCGGCGCTGCGGGCCTCGGCAAGGAAGGTGTTCGCGCACTACTTCACCCCCTACCCGCTCTCGCTCGACAACCAGGCGCCGGCGACCGACTACTACGCCAGGAACTACCTCAAGCCGGAAGGCGAGAGCGGCAAGCACGCCGCCTACGGCGGGTTGCTGCGGGACCGGCCGCTGGGACGCGACCCGATCGCGGTCGACTACACGGTGGCCGACTTCAAGGCCGAGGTGAGACAGGCCATCGCCGCCGGCCTGGACGGCTTCACCGTCGACATCCTCTCCGTGACCAGCGCGCACTGGACCCGGGTGCAGAACCTCGTCAAGGCGGCCGAAGCCGTCGACCCCGGCTTCAAGATCGTGCTCATGCCCGACACGAACGGGCTCGCCTCGGTCGACAGCGCCACCCTCGCCGCCGCCATGGCCAAGCTCGCCGCCTCCACGTCGGTCTACCGGCTCGCCGACAACCGCCTGGTGGTCGCCCCCTTCAAGGCCGAGGGGCGCACGGCCGCCTGGTGGTCCGACTGGATGAAGACAATGGAGACGAAGCACGGCATCAAGGTCGCCCTCGTCCCCTGCTTCCTCGACTTCAACAAGCATCGCGACGCCTTCGCCCCGATCAGCTACGGCTTCTCCAACTGGGGCAACCGCAACCCCGCCGCCAACGCCGGCCTGGGCACCAACATCGACCGGGCCCACGGCATGGGCAAGATCTGGATGCAGCCGGTGTCCGTCCAGGACGAGCGCCCGAACCAGGGCGTCTTCGACGAGGCCGGCAACACCGAGAACCTCCGGGCCACCTGGAAGGGCGCGATCGACGGCAAGGCGGACTGGGTCCAGCTCACCACCTGGAACGACTACTCGGAGAACACCCAGTTCGCCCCCTCCAGGAACGCGGGCTGGACCTATCTGGACATCAACGCCTACTACCTGACCTGCTACAAGCTCGGCTGCCCGAAGATCACGAACGACGTGGCGTACCTGACCCACAGGATCCAGCCCGTCGCGGCCCAGCCGACGTACCAGCAGACCAAGCTCATGAAGCTGCGCGGTGGCAGCACGGCGGCCCGTGACACGGTCGAGGTGCTCACCATGCTCACCGCGCCGGGCAAGGTGTCGGTCACCATCGGCGGCACGACCCAGAGCTACGACGCGCCTGCCGGAGTGTCCGCCAGGACGTTCCGGCTCCAGGCCGGCGCCGCCTCGGCCACGGTCACCCGGAGCTCCGCCCAGGTGGCGAAGGTGGTCTCGCCGTACACGATCACCGCGACGCCGTACGTGCAGGACCTGCACTACCGGGCGGCGTCCAGCGGACGCTGACCGGGGGACCAAATAACAGAATGCCGGTCGTGCTCCGGACGGATAGCCTCTCACCATGATCATCCGTCCGGAGCGCCTGGAACGCGGACATCCCTTCCGGCAGTGGAAGACATGGGAACTCCCCGGCACCCGGTTGTCTCTCACCGGCTACTCCCGCGCCAACGACAAGACCTTCTTCCACGTCCCCGAACTGAAGCTCGCCCTGGACGCCGGCCTGGTCGAAGGCCGTCAGGTCGACACGGTGCTGCTGACGCACACGCATCTGGACCACTCCAAGGACCTCGACTTCCTGGCGACACGACCGACCGGAGTCGACATCCACGTGCCCGAGGAGGCCTTGCCGTACGTCCGCCACTACCTGCGCGCCACCACCGAACTGAACCAGGTCGCCGCCTTCGACCCGGCCCTCGCGACGGAGGCGCGGGTGCACGGGGTGCGGCCGGGCCAGGAGTTCGCCTTCGGCAGGCACAGGTCGCACACGGTCCGGGTCGTGGAGACCGAGCACAAGGTGCCCAGCGTCGGCTACGCCGTCGCCGAGAACCGGCGAGCCCTGCTTCCGGAGATGGAGGAGCTCAAGGCGACGCTCGACCCCGCCGAGTTCGGCCGCCTCATCGCCGGCCGGCGCAGGGAGGGCATCGCGGTGGACCAGCAGGTCCGGCGGCCGCTGTTCGCCTACCTCGGTGACACCCACGCCGACGCCCTCGGGCGCAGCCCCTGGATCTTCGACTATCCGGTCGTCATCACCGAATGCACCTATCTGGACGATGCCGAACTGGAGCGTGCCCAGCGCGTCGGCCACACCGTGTGGAGCCGGCTCAGGCCGTACGTCCAGGCGCACCCGGACACCCTGTTCGTGCTGACCCATTTCAGCCTGCGCCACTCGGACCGGGAGGTCCTCGACTTCTTCGCACGCGAGAACCTGGCGAACGTGCTGGTGTGGGCCCACCCCGACAGCCACCTGCCCGAACAGCACCAACACTGACCAGCCCGCCGGCGGCGGCCAGGACGCCCCGCGGAAGCAGCCATGCCCAGCGCGCCGGCAGGCGCCGGCCGTCGAGGGTCGCCGCAGTGAAGCGGGAGACGGTTCCTTCGGTGGCGGGGGACATCGACGCTGCCTTTCTCGCACTGCCTGTGGCCCGGGTCGTGCCGCTGCGCGGGGTGTCCCCTGATCGCTGGTTCACCGCACGCCCAGGCGGCCGTCGTGCTGAAGCAGCTTGTCGGCGGTGATGGGGAGGTCCCGGACGCGTGTGCCGGTGGCGTGGTGAATCGCGTTGGCGATGGCCGCGGCCACGCCCACGATGCCCAGCTCGCCGATGCCCTTGGCGCCGAGCGGCGTCTGCGGGTCGGGCACGTCCACGAAGCGCACCTCGATGTCGGGCACGTCGGCGTGGGTGGGAATGTGGTAGTCGGCGAGACCGGCGTTGACGATGCGGCCGGAGCGCTCGTCGAGCAGCGTCTCCTCCATGAGCGCCATGCCGATGCCCTGGATGATGCCGCCGCGCATCTGGCTGGCCGCCTGCCTGGGCGAGACGATGCGGCCACCGTCGAACGCGCCGACCCAGCGCGAGACGCGCACCTCGCCGGTGTCCTCGTCCACCCGCACCTCCGCGAAGTGGGCGCCGTAGGTGCTGGTGCCCCTTTTGACGGTCTGGTACGGCACGGCCGACCTGCCGGTCACCTCGACGTGTTCTCTCCCGGCGCGCTCCAGGATGCGCCAGTAGGTCTCCCCCCGGCCGCCTGTGGTGAAGATGCCCTCGTCACGCGTCTCCACCTCGTCGGGCCGGCGCCCGGCCAGCGGGGAGTCGGTGCCCTTGGCCAGCGTGAGCAGCTCGCGGACCAGGCGGTCACGGGCGTTCCAGATGGCGGAGGCGAGGGTGGTGGTGGCGGCCGAAGCACCCGGGATGCGGGTCCGGGCCACGTCCGAGTCGCCCTGCAGGAACCGGATCCTGTCCATGGGCACCCCGAGACGCTGGGCCGCCGCCTGGGTCTGGGCGGTGGAGGTGCCGGCGCCCAACTCGTTCGTGCTGCTGTGGATGGTGACGGTGCCGTCGGCGTGGAGCCGGAGCCGCACGGCCGCGACGAGCACGGCGTCGGGGTTGATCGCGGCGGCCATGCCCTGGCCCACGAGCCAGTGCCCGTCCCGGGTGGCGCGCGGCGCCGGGGAGCGCTCGTCCCAGCGGAACGCCTCCGCGCCGAGCCGGTACGCCTCGCGCAGGTGGCGGCTGGTGAACCGGCGGCCGGAGACCGGGTCGCGGGCGGGTTCGTTGCGCAGCCGCAGTTCGAGCGGGTCCAGGCCGAGCCGGCAGGCGAGCTCGTCCATGGCCGATTCGAGCGCGAACGATCCCGGGGTCACACCGGGTCCGCGGAAGAAGGCGTTCTGGATGCGGTCCACCCGGGCCACCCGCTGGTGGACGGCGAGGTTGGGGGTGGCGTACAGGTGGCGTGAGGGAACGATGGCGGCCTCGGCGAACTCGTCCGTCGTGCAGGTGGACAGCGCGTCGTGGACGATGGCGGTCAGCCGCCCGCCGGTGTCGGCGGCCAGCGTGACCCGGCTCCGCGTGGGCGCCCTGCCGCCGGTCATGTGGAACGTGTGCGCGCGGGACAGCACGAGCTTGACCGGGCGGCCCGCGAGTCCGGCGGCGGCCACGGTGAGCGCCACGTGCGGCCAGGCCGTGGTCTTGCCGCCGAACCCGCCGCCGATGTACGGCGCCAGCACGTGCACCCGCTCCGGCGGCAGGCCGAACTTCTTGGCGAGCATCTCCTTCACCCCGTAGGGATACTGCGAGGTGTCGTGCACGGTGAGGTCGTCGCCGTCCCAGGCGGCCACGGTGGCGTGGAGTTCGAGCGCGTTGTGATGTTCGGGCGGCGTGGTGTAGACGCCCCGTACGACGACCGCCGCGTCCGCCAGGGCGGCGTGCGGGGCGCCGACCACGGTCTTCGACTCCTCCAGCACCGAATGGGCCGGCGTGTGGGCGGCCTCGTCCGACATCGTCACGACGGCGGGTTCGGCCGCGTAGCTCACCTCGACCAGCCGGGCCGCGTGCTCGGCCTGCTCCTGGGTCTCGGCCACGACGACCGCGACCGGCTGGCCGTGCCAGAAGACCCGGTCCGTGTTCATGATCGGCAGAGTCATGGCGGCGGCCGCGACGGGGGACCTGAGCGTGGAGTACGCCCCGGTGGGCTTCATCGGCGGCGCGTTCTCGTGCGTCATCACCAGCACCACGCCGGGCGCGGCGAGCGCCCGGGAGGAGTCGACGGCGGTGATGCGGCCCTTGGCGATCGAGCTGGGCACGGTGACCGCGTAGGCGAGCCGCGCCGGGACGCGATCGGCGGTGTACCGGATGCCGCCGGACACCTTCGCCGGGCCGTCCAGCCGGGCGATGTCGCGGCCGATCTCGCCGGGCCGGCCGGACAGCGGATCGTGCCGGCCGTCGGGCAGGAGTGCGGACACCCTGCCCACGGCTCGCATGGCGAGGCTGAAACCGCGTGCGGCGACGTTCATGATTGACCTGCCAGTTCGACGAGAGTGCGCCGGACCAGCCGCCGGGCCAGCTCGGCCTTGAAGGCGTTGTGGTCGAGCGGACGCGCCTCGGCGACCGCGGCCGCGGCGGCCCGATCGAACGCCGCCTCGTCCGCCGCCGCGCCGACCAGCTGCTCCTCGGCCGAGTAGGCGCGCCACGGCTTGTGCGCCACCCCGCCGAGCGCGATGCGGGCGGCCACGGTCCTGCCGTGCCGGACGTCCAGCAGAACGGCCAGGCTCACCAGGGCGAACGCGTAGCTGGCGCGATCGCGGACCTTGACGTAGTCCCCGTGCCAGGGCCGCTCCGGCGGCAGGTCCACGCTCGTGATCAGATCGCCGTTCCGTAGCACGGTCTCGACGTGCGGTGTCCCGCCCGGCAGGAGGTGGAAGCCGGTGACCGGGACGCTGCGCTCGCCGTCGGGACCGGTGAGGTTCACGGTCGCGTCCAGGGCGGCCAGGGCCACGCACATGTCGGAGGGATGCACGGCGACGCAGTTCGGGCTCGCGCCCAGGATGGCGTGCGTGCGGTTGAACCCGCCGAGCGCGTCGCACCCCGCGCCGGGCTCCCGCTTGTTGCAGGCGGCGGTGAGGTCGTAGAAGTAGCGGCAGCGGGTGCGCTGCACGAGGTTGCCGCCGACCGTCGCCCGGTTGCGCAGCTGCGGCGAGGCGCCTTTCAGCAGGGCCCGCGCGAGCACGGGGTAGCGGCGGCGGACCCGGTCGTCGGCGGCGACGTGGGCGTTGCGGGCCAGCGCCCCCAGACGCAGCCCGCCGCCCGGCAGGGGCTCGATGGCGGACAGCGGCAGGCGGGAGATGTCGACGACCCGCTCGGGCCGCTCCACCTCCTCACGCATGAGGTCGAACAGGTTCGTCCCACCGGCCAGGTACTTCCCCTGAGGGCCCGCCAGCTCGACCGCCTCGGCCACGTCCGCCGCTCGCAGGTAGGCGAACTCCCTCACGTCCGGGTCACCTCCCTGATGGCGGCCACGATGCCGTTGTAGGCGCCGCACCTGCACAGATTGCCCGCCATCCGCTCCCTGATCTCGACGTCGGTGAGCGGCGCGGGCCCGGTCAGGTCCTCGGTCACGGCGCTCGGCCGGCCGGCGCGGTGTTCGGCCAGCATGGCGACGACGGAGCAGATCTGCCCGGAGGTGCAGTAGCCGCACTGGAGCCCGTCGTGCGCCAGGAACGCGTCCTGCACCCTGGTTCCCAGCTCGTCGTTCGCCATGGCCTCGATGGTGACGATCTCCATGCCGTCGCACTGGACGGCAGGGGTCAGGCAGGAGTTGATCCGCTCGCCGTCGGCGAGAACCGTGCAGGCCCCGCAGGCGCCCTGGTCGCAGCCCTTCTTCGTGCCGGTCAGGCCGAGATGCTCGCGCAGGCAGTCGAGCAGGGTGACACGGGGATCCAGGGACAGGTCATGCGCCTGTCCGTTCACATGCAGCCGGACCGGGATGTGGCCGCTCATCGACACCTCCTATGTCGTACACCCATGTACGACTTAGCGGCCACCATACCCTAGCGGTGTATGCACGGTGACGGGCCGCCGGAGGCGCATTCGGGACCGACGTCCTGGCTCATTACGGTTGATCACGTGGTGAACCATTCGATCCCGGCGTCCACCGCCCGTGATGGCGTGCTCGACAGCTCCGGCCGGGTCCCGGCCCCTGATCTGGCCCGCGGCTTCATGCTGCTGGCCATAGCGTTCGCGCACGCGCCGCTGTTCGTGCTCACCCTCGACCGAGGGAATCCCGTGGCCAACGGCGTGATCAACGTGTTCCACAACCTCTTCGTCAACAACCACGCGCGCCCGCTGTTCGCCTTCCTGTTCGGCTACTCGTTGGTCCAGTTGCTGAACCGGCGGATGGAACGCGGTGACGACTGGGTGACGACTCGCAGGTTGCTGCGCCGCCGGGGATGGTGGCTCGTCGGGATCGGTTTCGTCCACATGGCGGTGCTCGCCCCCATCGACATCCTGGCCGCGTACGGGCTCAGCGCCGTCCTGCTCGTCGGCCTGCTGCGCGCCAAGGACGCGACCCTGTTGTGGACGGCGGGAATCGGTCTGGTCCCGGCGACGGCCCTGGCGGGCTTCGCCACGTGGTACCCGATGGCGCACGACAACTCGCCCTACGGCGCGGGAAGCATCGCCGCCGGGGCCGACGGCGCCTGGGCGTTGCTCGCCGAGCGCCTCCAGGTCTGGCCCTTCGCCCTGGTCACCGGAGTCCTCATGGTCGTTCCCGGTGTGCTCGTCGGCGTGTGGGCGGCGCGCCGGCGGCTGCTGGACGAGCCGGACCGCCATCGCCGGTACCTGCGCAACGCCGCGATCGTCACGCTTTCGCTGTCCGTCATCGGCGCACTCCCCGCCGGCCTGGTGCAGCTCGGAGTGTGGGCCGAGCCGCCGGCGGGCGCCCTGTGGTTCGCGGCGCTCGCACAGCCGCTCACCGGATACGCGGGCGGGATCGGCATGGCCGCCGTCATCGGGCTGATCGCGATACCGGCCGGCCGGCGGCCGAACCGATTCACCACCGCCATCCAGGCGCTCGGCCGGCGCTCGATGAGCCTCTATCTCTTCCAGTCCGTGGTGTTCGTCCTAGTCTTCTACCCGTACGGGCTCGCGTTGCAGGACGACCTCGGGTTGGCCGGCGCCACGGGGGTGGCCGCGGCGACCTGGGCGGTGTCCGTCGCTCTGGCCGAGCTCATGCGCCGAGCCGGTTACCGGGGTCCTGCGGAGATCCTGCTGCGCCGCCTCGCCTACCGATGAGGCGCGGCCCGGCGCCGGAGCTCCTTGCCCTCGCCGGGGCCTCGTGGGGTCCGAAGGGGCGCTCTGCCGCCCGGCTTTCGGGCCTGGGCCTACACTCGGTGCGTGTCCCGCAGAGAAGAGATCGCCGACGTGGCGATCACCGTACTCGCCGCGGAGGGCATGCGCGGTCTGACCCATCGCACCGTCGACAGGGCGGCCGGTCTGCCCGAAGGCTCGACCTCGTACTACTTCAGGACGCGCCAGGCGCTGCTGCAGGCCACGGTGCACCGGCTCGCGGAGGGCACCGCCGCCGACCTGGCGGCACTGAGGGAGGCCTCGGGCTCCGATCTCGAAGGCCTGGTCGAGGCGGTGGCGACCGTGGTCGGGCAGTGGCTCAC
Source organism: Nonomuraea indica (assembly GCF_002850745.1). Taxonomy (GTDB): domain Bacteria; phylum Actinomycetota; class Actinomycetes; order Streptosporangiales; family Streptosporangiaceae; genus Nonomuraea; species Nonomuraea indica. The sequence goes on along the minus strand of NZ_KZ559469.1, from coordinate 617,813 downwards.
CACCGGCCGCGATCGCCAGCTCGCCCGGTACGAGCTGTCGCTCGAGGCGGTCAGGCGGCCTGAGCTGCATCGCGTGCTCATGGCGAGCGGCGACCACCTGCGCGAGATGATCACCGAACTGCTGGCCTCCGCCGGCGTGCCCGACGCCCACCGGCACGCCGTCGACCTCATCGCCTTCCTCGACGGGGTGGTCTTCGACCGTCTCGTCGGCATGGGGGCGCGCGCCGACGCCCCCGACCTGCGCGCCACGATACGCATGCTGCTGGCCGCCGCCACCCGATCCTGAGGCTCGCAGGGCCCCCGCGGGGCCGGTTGCCTCAGCGACCCTCTACTGACGTAGAGTCTCTACATCTGTAGAGGACGTATGAGGGAGCTGCCCATGTCCGAGGCTTCGTTCACCCCTGTCACCTTTCCCACCGAGCGCCCTTCCCCCTTCGACCCTCCCGAGGTGCTTGGTCGCTGGCGGGACGAGGCGCCCGTCCGCCCTCTCCACTATCCCGACGGCCACCAGGGCTGGCTGGTGACCGGCTTCTCGGCGGCCAAGGCGGTGCTGACGGATCCGCGTTTCAGCAGCCTGCTGCAGAACCTGCACTGGCCGATCCGCTGGGAGGGGCTCGAGCCGGAGAACTTCGTCCAGCCGCCCGGTTTCTTCATGCAGATGGATCCGCCCGACCACTCCCGCTTCAGGAAGCAGCTGGCCGCGCAGTTCACCGTTCGCAGGATGCGGCAGCTGGAGCCGCGGATCGAGCGGATCACCGAGGAGGTCCTGGACGCCATGGAGCGAGGTGGGGCGCCCGCGGACCTGATCCAGGAGTTCGCCCTGCCGATCCCCTCCCTCGTCATCTGCGAGCTGCTCGGCGTGCCGTACGCCGACAGGGAGCGCTTCCAGTGCGACTCCGCGACCGCGCTGAGAGTCGGGTCGACCAGGGAGGAGGTCGGCGCGGCGACCGGATCGATGATGGGCTACCTGTACGAACTGGTCGCAAGGAAGCGGGCGGAACCGGCTGACGACCTGCTCAGCGGCCTCATGTCCGGCGGCGATCTCTCTCCTGAGGAGATCGCGGGGGCGGGGCTGCTGCTCCTGGTCGCAGGGCACGAGACCACGGCCAACATGCTCGGGCTCGGCACGTTCGCCCTGCTGAGCGACCCGGGGCAGCTCGCGGCCCTGCGGTCGGAGCCGTCACTGATCGAAGGGGCCGTCGAGGAGCTGCTCCGCTATCTGGCCGTCACGCACCTTGGGCCGCTCAGGGCCGCTCTCGAGGACGTCGAGATCGCCGGTCAGACGATCAGGAAGGGACAGGTGGTCACGATCTCGGTGCCGGCGGCCAACCGCGACCCCGAACGGTTCGCCGACCCGGAGACCTTCGACGTCACCCGCCCCCCGACCGTGGGCCACCTGACCTTCGGGCACGGCATCCACCAGTGCCTCGGTCAGCAGCTCGCCAGGATCGAGATGCGCGTGGCCTTCCCCGCGCTGTTCCGGCGCTTCCCCGGCTTGCGGCTGGCGGTGCCGCCCGAGGAGGTGCCGATGCGTACGGACATGAGCATCTACGGCGCGCACCGGCTGCCGGTCACCTGGTAGCCCTGTCCGGCCGTTCCCGCCCGGACCGGGCGGGAACGTGCGCCCACGCCACGAACCCGATCTTCGACGACAAGGGTCCAGGTGCGATGGCAGAAACGGAAAAGGGCCCGACCCGCTCAGCGGATCAAGCCCTCTACCTGGTCAAACTGTGTCGGGGTGGCGGGATTTGAACCCACGACCTCTTCGTCCCGAACGAAGCGCGCTGCCAAGCTGCGCTACACCCCGGTGCACGCCGTCTTGCTCGTGCTTGGGAAAGTCTAGCGGACTTCGGGCGTGCTCGTGACCGTCAGCGCCGCGGAACGAGGGTGAGCAGCGAAGCCTCGGGGAAACAGGCGAAGCGGGCCGGGGCGTACGGCGAGGTGCCGAGGCCGGCGGAGACGTGCAGCCAGGCCGAGTCGTGGCGGCTCAGGCCCTTGACGCGGGCCCGGTCGATGCCGCAGTTGGTGACCAGGGCGCCGTAGAAGGGGATGCAGAGCTGGCCGCCATGGGTGTGACCGGCGAGCAGGAGCTCGTAGCCGTCGGCCGCGAAGCGGGTCATGTTGCGCGGCTCCGGCGAGTGCATGACCCCGAGCCGCAGGTCGGCGTCGGCCGGGGCCGGGCCGGCCACCAGGTCGTAGCGGTCGCGGTCGATGTGGGAGTCGTGGATGCCGGCCACCGCCACGTCGAGGTCGCCGACCTTGATCCGGGCCGTGGTGTTGTTCATGTCGAGCCAGCCCTCGGCCGCCATGCCCGCGCCGAGCTCCTCCCAGGGCAGGGAGGGGACATGCTGGCGCCGGTCGTTCTTGGACGTGCGCCACAGGTAGCGGGCGGGGTTCTTCGGCTTGGGGGCGTAGAGGTCGTTGGAGCCGTAGACGAACAGGCCGGGGCGCGTGAGCAGCGGCTCCAGCGCGTGCAGCAGGGCGGGGACGGCCTCGGGGTGGGCGATGGAGTCGCCGGTGTTGACGACCAGGTCGGGCTCCAGCGAGCCGAGCGAGCGCACCCAGTTGATCAGCATGCTGCGGCGCGGCGTCAGGTGCAGGTCGGACAGGTGGAGGATGCGCACGGGGCGGCTGCCGCGCGGCAGGACCGGCACGTCGAACCGGCGCAGCTGGAACCAGTTGCGCTCGACGACCGAGGCGTAGCCGAGCCCGGCGAGACCCAGGCCCAGCATGGACAGTGGCAGTGCGACGGCTTTCCTCACGTACTCATGATGCCCGACCGTGGACACGGGCCGCCCGCCCAGACGGCAAGATGGACGGCATGAGCGCATTGAAGGACAAGCTGAAGGCCGATCTCACGGCCTCGCTGAAGAGCCGCGACGAGGTACGTCTGCGGACGATTCGGATGGCCCTGGCCGCGGTGAACGTCGAGGAGGTCGCCGGCAAGGAGGCCAGGGAGCTCTCCGACGACGAGGTCGTGAAGGTGCTGACCAAGGAGGCCAAGAAGCGGCGCGAGGCCGCCGAGGCGTTCCGCGGCGCCGGCCGCACCGAGCAGGCCGAGGCGGAGCTGGCCGAGCAGGCCGTCCTGGAGGAGTACCTGCCGGCCCAGCTCTCCGACGAGGAGCTGGAGAAGCTGGTGGACGAGGCCGTCGCCGAGACGGGCGCCTCGGGCCCGCAGGCGATGGGCCAGGTGATGAAGGTGGTCAACCCGAAGGTCGCCGGGCGCGCCGAGGGTGGCCGGGTGGCGGCGGCCGTCCGCGCCCGCCTGTCGAGCTGAGCCGGTTCGAGCGCCATCGAGCCGAAGCCGGTTCGAGCCGAGCCGAACCGGTTCCGGCCGAGCCGGTTCGAGCGCCGTGGAGGGGCTCGGCCGGTGGCGTCTCGACGCAAGGAGGCCTCCGCCGAGTGGGCGGAGGCCTCTCCTGGTGTCTCGCGGCCGGCCGGCGGCGACCCGCGCGGCCGGGCACGGCTCCCGGCCGGTCAGCCGCGGCGGTTACCCGGGTTGTCCTGGCCGGTCCTCTCGCGACGGTTGTCGTTGTTGCCCGGCCGGTCGAACGGGTCGTCGAACTGGTCGAGCTGGTCCACCAGCTCGGGCTCGCCGCCGTCCTCCCTCGGCTCCTCCTGCTTCCGCTTGGGCGCGCAGCCCGAGCCGCAGCCGCCGAAGCGCGACTGGTCGACGGGCGTGAACTCGGCCGCCTCGACGCCCTTGAGCGCCCCGATCATGGAGTCCTTCCAGATGCGGCCGGAGATCGACGCGCCGTACACGTAGCCGTAGTAGCGCCCGCCGATCGTCACGCCGATCAGCTTGTGGCTGAACGCGCCACGCGGGTCACCCAGGCTGACCGCGCTGGCCAGGTTGGGCGTGTAGCCGGCGAACCAGGCCGCCGTGTAGTCGTCGGTGGTGCCGGTCTTGCCCGCGGCGTCCCGGCCGATGCCGCCGACCTCCTGCATCGTGCCCTTGGTGAACACGCCGGACAGGATGGCGCTGACCGCGTCGGCGACCTCGGGGTCCATGGCCTTCTCGCACTGCGGCTTGAACTGCTTGACCTTGCCGTCGCGGTCGGTGTACTGGGTGATCGCCATCGGCTTGCAGTACTGGCCGCGGGAGGCGAAGACGGCGTAGGAGTTGGCCACGGTGACCGGGTCGACCTCGTTGATGCCGAGCGTGAAGGTCTCGTACTCGCCGAGCGGCTTGCCGTCGGCCCGCTTGACGCCGAGCCGCTTGGTCAGCTCGACGACCTTGCACAGGCCGACCCGCTCCTCCAGCTTCATGAAGAACGTGTTGACCGAGCCCCAAGTGCCCGTCTGCAGGGTCTTGAAGCCGCCGCCGCCCTCACTGGAGTTGCGCACCGGATGCTTGGGGTCGCCGACCCGGTTGCCCTTGCAGTCGCGGAAGGCGCTGTAGCTGGGCGCGTAGTAGGTGGAGCCGGTCGAGAGGCCGTCGCCGAGCTTGAAGCCGTTCTCCAGCGCGGCCGCCAGGGTGTAGGCCTTGGCGGTCGAGCCCTGCTGGAAACCGACGCCGCCGCCGTGCTTGGCGTCGGCGACGATGTTGTAGCTCATCTCGTTCTTCTTCTTGCTGCGGCCGAACTCGCGGGATGCGGCCATCGCCTTGATCTCGCCGGTGCCCGGCACGACCATGGCCTGGGCGGCGACCGGCTTGTCCTTGGTGCTGACGTACTTCCTGATCGCCTTCTCGGCGGCCGCCTGCATCTTGGGCTCGATCGTGGTCTTGATGTCCAGGCCGCCGCGCTGCAGGAGCCTCAGACGTTCCTTCGGGGTCTTGCCGAAGCTCTCGTTGTTGAGGATCTCGTGCTGGACGTAGAGACAGAAGTACGGGTACTCGCTCTCCTCGCAGCCACCGCGGACCTCGGTGTCCTTCCAGCCGAGCTTCTTGGTCTTGGCCTCGGCCGCCTCCTGCGGAGTGATCTTGCCCAGCTCGGCCATCCGGTCGAGCACGGTGTTGCGCCGTTCGACCAGGGCCTGCTGGGCCTTGCGGCCGCGGTTGGGGTCGGTGCGGTCGGGGTTCTGCACGGCTCCGGCGAGGGTGGCGGCCTGGACGAGGTTGAGCTCGGAGGCCGGCTTGCCGAAGAAGCGCTTGGCCGCGGCCTGGATGCCGTGGGCGCCGGCGCCGAAGTAGGCGATGTTGAGGTACTTCTCCAGGATCTGGTCCTTGGAGTACTTGTCCTCGACCGCCATCGCGTGGCGCAGCTCCTGGAGCTTGCGGGCGACCGTGGGCGCCTGCGCCGCCTGCACCTGCTCGGGCGTCTCGGCGGCGTTGATCAGCACCTGCTTGACGTACTGCTGAGTGATCGACGAGCCGCCCTGCGCCACGCCGCCGGAGGTCATGTTCTTGACCAGGGCGCGGGCCGTGCCCTCGATGTCGATCGGGCCGTGCTCGTAGAAGCGGAAGTCCTCGATCGAGATCAGCGCCGTGCGCATGATGGGCGCGACCTTGTCGAGCGGCACCGACTCGCGGTTCTCGTAGTAGAACCGCGCGATCTGCTTGCCGTTGGCGTCGCGCAGGAGGGTGCGCTCGGAGAGCGGGGGCTCCTCCAGCGGTTGCGGCTTCAGGTTGAGCTGTTCCATGCCGCTCTTGGCGGCGACGCCGGCGCCGCCGACGGCGGGCAGCGCCACGGCAGCCGTGAGGACGCCTGCGGCCGCTCCGGCGGCGATCAGACGCACGACGTTCACGAACGGAGAGGAACGATCTTTACCCTGAGCTTGCACAGCACCAAGGGTACGTCGAAAGAGTGGTCTTATCGGTAACTGGGCCCCATTTCTCCTTGACTGGTAGGGGTGACTAGTCATTCCCGGTCAACACTGGCGCGAGAAATTGGTCCTCTGGGGTCTGTCGGCCCGAACGTCTCGTTGCGTACGTTCTCCCTGCGGCAACTGAATACGGAGGCTCGGCGCCCGCGCCCGTCGGCCCCAAATGACGACTGACCACCTAAGGGGAGTGGGGTCGAAAAATGTGGATCACGGATTGGACCTCCCGTGCCGCCTGTCGAGGTGCGGACCCGGACGCACTGTTCGTCCAGGGGGCCGCTCAGAACAGGGCAAAGCTGATCTGCCGAGGATGCCCGGTCCGTACCGAATGCCTCGCCGATGCGCTGGACAACCGCATCGAGTTCGGGGTGTGGGGCGGTATGACCGAACGCGAGCGTCGGGCGCTGCTGAGGCGGCGGCCGGACGTGGACTCGTGGCGCGACCTGCTCGAGTCCGCCAAGGAAGAGTACGAACGCACCAATGAGCTGATTGCGGGCTGACGGGCCCGCGAGTACGGCCGGCGTACCCCGCCGGCCGTACTCATGCGCTCGCCAGGAGTTCTCCGATCCGGCGCAGACCCGTCAGGTCGTGGACGTCCTCGGACATGGCGCGGACCTGGACGACCGGGACCGTCGGGTGCGCGGAGACGAAGTGCTCCCGTTCCCGGTGCTCGCGAGCCGCGAGCTGCATCCTGCCGGTGTGTAGCCGCAGCACGGCAGCGGTCAGCTCGTGCTCGCCCCGCGACTCCAGGTCCTCGGCCGCGGCGGCGCTCCGGGCCGCGGACAGCCTCGGCGCGGGTGATTCGTGCACCCGGTTGACGACCAGGCCCGCGAGGGGCATGCGCTCCTCGGCCAGCCGTTCGACGAAGTAGGACGCCTCGCGCATCGCGTCACGTTCGGGCACGGCCACGACGACGAACGCGGTGCCGGGCGCCTGCAACAACTTGTACGTCATCTCGGCGCGCTGCCTGAACCCGCCGAAGACGGCGTCCAGCGCGGAGACGAACGTCTGCAGGTCCTTGAGCACCTGCGCGCCGAGTAGCTTCGTCATCGCGCCCGCCACCAGTCCGAACCCCGCGTTGAGCAGCCGGAACGCGCTGCGCCCGCCCGCCTTGGCCGGAGCGGTCAGCAGGCGGATGAACTTGCCGTCGAGGAACCTGCCGAGCCGTTCGGGCGCGTCGAGGAAGTCGAGCGCCGAGCGTGACGGCGGCGTGTCCACCACGATCAGGTCCCACTCGTCGGAACGGCGGAGCTGGCCGAGCTTCTCCATGGCCATGTACTCCTGCGTGCCGGCGAAGCTGGACGACAGGGACTGGTAGAAGGGGTTCGACAGGATCTGCCGGGCCCGCTCGGGGTCGGCGTGCGCTTCGATGATCTCGTCGAACGTGCGCTTCATGTCGAGCATCATGGCGAAGAGCTGGCCGCCGCTCTCGTGCGAGCTGACCAGGCGCGGCGTGTTGTCCAGCTCGGTCAGGCCCATCGACTGCGCCAGGCGCCTGGCCGGGTCCACCGTCAGCACCACCGTGGACCTGCCTCGCTCGGCGGCGCGCAGGCCGAGCGCCGCGGCCGTCGTGGTCTTGCCCACGCCGCCGGCGCCGCAGCAGACGATGATGCGGGTGCCCTTGTCGTCGATGATCGCGTCGAGGTCGAGGCGGGCGGGCTCTTTCACGCTGCTCCCTGGGTGCGGATGCTCTCGGCCAGCTCGTACAGGCCGGCCAGGTCGACGCCGTCGGCCAGCAGCGGCAGCTCGTAGCGCGGCAGCGCGGCCTGCTCCAGCGCCTCGCGCTCGCCGTGCTCGACCTCGGCCCGGTGGGCGTGCTCGACGACCTCCTCGGCCAGCGCCTCGGCCACCGCGGCGGCGTCCGCCCCGTCGGCCAGCCCGGCCGCCTTGAGCCCGAGCGCCAGCTCCGCCACGTCGAAACGGCCCTTGACAGCCAAGTCAAGAGCGGCCCGCGGGAGCTGCGACTCGCGCACCATGTTGATGAAGACGCCACCGGCCGGCAGGCCCGCCTCGTGCAATTCGGCGATGCCGTCGAGCGTTTCCTGAACCGGCATCTCCTCCAGCACCGTGACGAAGTGGACCGCCGTCTCGGGCGACTTCACCACGCCGCTCACCAGGTCGGAATGGTGCTTGATCGGCCCGACCTTGGCCAGGCCCGCCACCTCCTGGGTGACGTTGAGGAAGCGCGTGATGCGGCCGGTCGGCGGGGCGTCGAGCACGACCGCGTCGTAGACCCGCCTGCCGCTCTTGTCGCGCCGGCGCACGGCCTCGGTCGTCTTGCCCGTGACGAGCACGTCGCGGAAGCCGGGGGCGACGGTGGTGGCGAAGTCGACGACGCCCATCTTGGTCAGCGCCCGGCCGGCACGGCGCATCCCGTAGAACATCTCCATGTACTCGAGCATGGCCTCCTCGGGATCGACGGCCAGCGCGTAGACGTCGCCCCCGGACGGCGCCACGGCGATCTTGCGCTCCTCGTACGGCAGCGGCGGCAGATCGAAGATCTGGGCGATGCCCTGCCGGCCCTCGACCTCCACCAGCAGCACCTTGCGGCCGCCCGAGGCGAGCGCGAGGGCGAGGGCGGCGGCCACCGTGGTCTTGCCGGTGCCGCCCTTGCCGGTGACGACGTGCAACCGCACGCCGTCCCAATCGGTGTCCCGAGACTCCACGTTTCGAGGCTACCGAACGGTCATTTGCGGCAGGCCCACACCTGCCCTTTGACATTGCTCACACTACGCTGAGCCCCATGAAGAAATGGGAGTACCTCACGGCGCCCGTGCTGATCCACAACACCAAGATGATCCTCGACAACTTCGGCGCCGACGGCTGGGAGCTGGTCCAGATCCTGCAGGGCGCCACGCCCGAGCAGCTGGTCGCCTACTTCAAGAGGGAGAAGCAGTGACGCCCGAGCAGAAGCTCGCCGACCTCGGCCTTACCCTGCCCGAGGTGGTGCCGCCGCTGGCCGCCTACGTGCCGGCCGTGCGCACCGGCGACCTCGTCTACACCTCCGGCCAGGTCCCCATGGTGGAGGGCAAGCTGGCGCGCACCGGCAAGCTGGGCGCGGAGCTGACCGCCGACGAGGGCATGGAGATGGCCCGCATCTGCGCGCTGAACGCGCTGGCGGCGCTGAAGTCGGAGGTCGGCGACCTCGGACGGATCGTCCGGATCGTCAAGGCGGTCGTGTTCGTCGCCAGCACCCCCGACTTCACCGGGCATCCGCAGGTCGCCAACGGCGCCAGCGAGCTGCTGGGCGAGGTGTTCGGCGAGGCGGGCAGGCACGCGCGCAGCGCGGTCGGCGTGGCCGCCCTGCCGCTGGACGCCCCGGTCGAGGTGGAGCTCATCGTCGAGGTGTCCTGACCGGTTCCGATCCGCAAACGGAGGTCATGTGACTGGTCTTCCGCTCCCCGGCGAGCTCGGGGAGCACGCGAGGCGGGTCCTCGACGGCAGGGCCCAGCCGGTTCCCGCGCGTGACGCCGCCACGGTGGTGATCCTCCGCGCGGGGCCGGCCGGGGGGACGCAGGTCTACCTGCTGCGGCGCAGGGCCACCATGGCCTTCGCCGCGGGCGCCTACGTCTTTCCCGGCGGCTCGGTGGACCCCCGCGACGCCGACCAGGCCGTGGCCTGGGCCGGCCCGTCGCCGGCCGAGTGGGGCCGGGTCCTCCGCGCCGACGAGGCGGTCGCCCGCGGGCTGGTGTGCGCGGCCGTGCGGGAGACGTTCGAGGAGAGCGGCGTGCTGCTCGCCGGGCCGGACACCGGCTCGGTCGTCGCCGACACCACCGGAGACGACTGGGAGGCCGACCGGATCGCGCTCGTCGACCGGAGTCTGGCCTTCGCCGACTTCCTGGCCCGCCGCGGGCTGGTGCTCCGGTCCGACCTGCTCAAGCCGTGGGCCCACTGGATCACCCCCGAGATCGAGACGAGGCGCTTCGACACGAGGTTCTTCGTCGCGATGCTGCCCGAGGGGCAGCGCACCCGCGACGTCGGCGGCGAGGCCGACCATGTCGTCTGGCGCCGGCCCGCCGAGGCGCTGGAGCTGGCCCGGGCGGGCTCGATCTTCCTCATGCCGCCCACGTACCGGACGCTGTCGGAGCTGGCCGGCTACGACGACGCCGGCGCCGTGCTGGCGGCCCGGCGGGAGATCGTCACGACGATGCCGGCGGTCGTGGAGGTCGACGGCGAGCTGCGGCTGGTGATCCCGTGAGCGGCCTGCGCATCCCGGCCGGGGGCGGGCCCGACGGCGCGGGCACCGCGCACGCCGAGAACGTCCTGGCCCCCAACCCGTCGCCGATGACCCTCGACGGCACCAACACCTGGATCATCGGCACCCGAGACGCCGTCGTCGTCGATCCGGGACCCGACGACGAGCGTCACCTGCGCAGGCTGGCCGGCCATCTCGAAGGCCGGCGCGTCACCCACATCCTGCTCACCCACGGCCACCACGACCACAGCGGCGGCGCCCGGCGCTTCGCCGAGCTGGTCGGCGCGCCCGTGCGGGCGCTCGATCCGCGTCACCGGCTGGGCGAGGAGGGGCTGGACGACGGCGACGTGGTGACCGTCGACGGCATCGAGATCCACGTGCACGCCACGCCGGGGCACTCGTTCGACTCGCTGTGCTTCTGGCTGCCGGCCGACCGCGCCATGCTGACCGGCGACACCGTGCTCGGCCGGGGGACCACGATGATCGCCCCCGACGGCCACCTGGCCGACTACCTGCGCAGCCTCGACCGGTTGCGGAGCATGGCCGAGAGCCTGGCGGCCGTGGCGCTGCTGCCGGGCCACGGGCCGCTGCTGCCCGACCCGATCGGCACGCTCGACGGCTACCTCGCCCACCGGCGCGAGCGGCTCGACCAGATCAGGGCGGCTCTGCGGCAGGGCGCGCGCACGCCCCGGGAGATCGTGCGGATCGTGTACGCGGACGTGGACGAGACCCTCTGGCCCGCGGCCGAGATGTCGGTGCGGGCCCAGCTGGACTACCTGGCCGAGCCGTAGCGGGCCCGGCTACCTGGAGCGGTTGTAGAGCCGGTCCATGTCGAGGATCACCACGGCCTTGGCCTCGATGCGCAGCCAGCCACGCTGCGCGAAGTCGGCCAGGGCCTTGTTGACCGTCTCGCGGGAGGCGCCGACGAGCTGCGCCAGCTCTTCCTGGGTGAGGTCGTGGTGGACGCGCATGCCGTCCTCGGTCTTGGTGCCGAACCGCTCGGCCAGGTCGAGCAACTGCTTGGCGACCCGGCCGGGAACGTCGGTGAAGACGAGGTCGGCCAGCACGTCGTTGGTGCGGCGCAGCCGCTGGGCGAGCGCGCGCAGCAGGTGCAGCGCCACCTCGGGGCGGCCGGTCAGCCAGGGGCGCAGGTCGTCGTGGCCGAGCCCGGCCAGCCGGACGTCGGTCAGCGCGGTCGCCGAGGCCGTGCGCGGCCGGGGGTCGAAGAGCGACAGCTCCCCGAACATCTCGCTCGGGCCGAGGACGCTGAGCAGGTTCTCGCGGCCGTCGGGGGACTGGCGCGAAAGCTTGATCTTGCCTTCCAGCACGACGTAGAGCCGGTCGCCCGTCTCGTTCTCGTGGAAGAGCGTCTGTCCCTTGGCCAGTTGCACCTCCGTGATGCTCGTGCGCAGCGCCGCGGCGCTCTCGCGGTCGAGCGCGGCGAACAGGGGGGCCTTGCCCAGGACATCGTCGGTGTTCACTCTGCCTCCTCTGCTGCCATTGTGACGCACCGCACTTCAGGCGGCGCACTTAGGCTAGGGGAATGCCCCAAGAGTCAAGGCTCGCCCTCGTGCGTCGCGCACGCCGGATGAATCGCATCCTGGCGGAAACCTATCCCGACGCCCACTGCGAGCTCGACTTCGGTACCCCCCTCGAGCTCCTCGTCGCGACCATCCTGTCGGCACAGTGCACGGACAAGCGGGTCAACATGGTGACCCCTGTCCTGTTCGCGAAGTATCCCACCGTGGAGGACTACGCCGCCGCCGACCCTCGCGAGATGGAAGAGATCATCCGCTCGACCGGGTTCTTCCGGGCCAAGACCAACAGCATCATCGGCATGGCGCGGGCCGTGTCCGAACGGCACGGCGGCGAGGTGCCCGGCAGGCTGAAGGACCTGGTCACCCTGCCCGGCGTGGGCCGCAAGACCGCCAACGTCGTGCTCGGCAACGCCTTCGGCGTGCCGGGGCTCACCGTCGACACCCACTTCCAGCGCCTGGTGCGGCGCTTCGGCTGGACCGACGAGACCGACCCGGTCAAGATCGAGCACCTCGTGGGCGAGCTGATCCCCAAGCGCGAGTGGACGGTCTTCTCCCACCGGGTCATCTGGCACGGCCGCCGCATCTGCATCGCGCGCAAGCCCGCCTGCGGCGCCTGCCCGCTCGCCGCCCTGTGCCCCTCCTACGGCACGGGCCCCACCGATCCCGCCGAGGCCGCCAAGCTGGTGAGATCGGGTCCTTTCTCGTGACCGGGAAGCCATGGCCGGGCCCGCGCGTTGCAGATGGCGTGATCGTGGTGCCCGACTGGCTCGACAGACTCGCGGCGCAGGCCGCACGCATCTCAGTCCCCCCGGTGCTGCGCCACCCGCCGGCCGCGGCCGGGAGGCGGCGGTGCTGATGCTGTTCGGAGAGGGGCCGCTCGGGCCCGACGTGCTGCTCATCCAGCGCAGCACGCGCGGGCGCAGGCACGCCGGTCAGCCCGCCTTCCCCGGCGGCGGCGTGGACCCCGGCGACGGCGGCCCGGTCGGGGCGGCGCTGCGGGAGGCCGCCGAGGAGACCGGCCTCGACCCCGCCGGGGTGACCGTGCTGTCCGCGCTGCCCGAGCTCTACCTCCACCACAGCGACAACCGGGTGACCCCCGTCGTCGGCTGGTGGCACGAACCCTCCGCCGTGCACGCGGCCTCACCCGACGAGGTCGACTCCGTCGAACGGGTGCCCGTCTCCGAGCTGGTCGACCCGGTCAACCGGTTCACGCTGCGCCATCCCGCCGGGTTCGCCGGGCCCGCGTTCCGGGTGCGGGGGATGCTGGTGTGGGGGTTCACGGCGATGCTGCTCGACCAGGTGCTGCGCGAGGGCGGGCTGGACCTGCCCTGGGACCCGAGCCGGGAGGAGGACATGCCGCCCGACGTGCTCGACCTGGCGGCGCGCGGCTAGCTCGGCTCCAGATGGCCGCCCGTGGACAGGGCGAGGCCGAGCGCGGCCCAGTCGGCCACGTCGGCGTCGCTGTCGGCCGCCAGCCTGCGCAGCGCCTCCAGTCCCGCCCGGTCCGGCGGGGCGCCGAGCACGTGCTGCAGCGCGTACGCCGCCCCGTACCTCACCCGGGCGTCCTCGTGCGCGGCCAGGTCGATCACCGACGGCAGCGCCCGCGGGTCGCCGAGGTGGCCGAAGGCGATGAGCACCGAATAGAGCACCATCGCGTCCCGCTCACTGGCCGCGAGGTAGCGCAGGACGGGCAGCGTGCGGTCCACGAACGCCGCGAGCATGCCCATGATGTCGACGCCCAGCAGGCGTTCCTCCACGGAGTCGGCCGCGCACAGCCGCCTCGCCTCGATGAAGGTCTCCAGGTCGCCGCGCTCGCGCAGCAGCGAGATCATCTGCCACCGCACCGGCCCGTCGGGATCGGTGTCGGCCAGGGCGGCCTCGACGAGACGGCGCACTGATCCCTCGGCTGGCGGCATACGGCCCAAGGTAGCCAGCGGGGTGACGCCGTCCTGGCCGAAGACGTGCACACTTGACCCTATCGCTGGTTACCTTTGAAGCGTGCGCGGTGATCTGCTCGACCTCATCCTGATCGGCCTCGTGATCGCCTTCGGCATCTCGGGCTACCGGCAGGGGTTCATCATCGGGGTCATGAGCTTCGTGGGGTTCGTCGGCGGGGCCGTGCTGGGCGTGTTCATCGCGCCGCCCATCTCCAAGGCCGTGGTCGACGGGGACACCCCGCAGTCGCTGCTCGCCATCGTGATCGTCTTCCTGGCGGCGACGATCGGCCAGTTCGCCTCCTCGACCATCGGCGCCGTCGTCCGCAGCCACGTGACCTGGGAGCCGGCCAAGGTCGCCGACGCCGTGGGCGGCACGTTCGCCAGCGCGCTGTCGGTGCTGGTGATCGCCTGGCTGATCGGGTCGCTGGTCGTCTCGACCTCGCTCACGCCGCTGGTCGAGCAGGTGAAGAACTCCATGCTGCTGACCACGGTCGACGAGGCCGTCCCGCAGGCCGCGCGCGACTGGCAGACGCCGTTCAAGAAGTTCATCGACCGCTCGGAGTTCCCGCCCGTCTTCGACGCCATCGGCGCCGGCACGCTCATCGACGTGCAGCCGGCGCCGCGCAGCATCCTGCAGGGCGCCAAGCTGGGCCGCGCGCAGCGCGCCATCGTCAAGGTGCAGGGCAACGCCCAGAGCTGCAACAAGCACATCGAGGGCACCGGCTTCGTCTACGCCCGCGAGCGGATCATGACCAACGCGCACGTGGTGGCGGGCGTGACGCGCGACCTGCAGGTCATCGACTCCCGCAACAGGCGCCACAAGGCCACGGTCGTCCGCTACAACCCGCAGCGCGACATCGCCGTCCTCTACGTCCCGGGGCTCGACCTGCCGCAGCTCACCTTCCAGCACGACGGCGAGAAGGGCGACAACGCGATCGTCGCCGGCTTCCCCAAGGGGCAGGGCTTCACCGCCGAGCCGGCCCGCATCAGCAGCCGGCTCGACGCCGAGGGACCCGACATCTACCGCAGCACCAACGTCAGCCGCCAGGTGTACGCCATCCGCGGCAAGGTGCTGCCCGGCAACTCCGGCGGGCCGCTCCTCACCGTCGACGGCCGCGTCTACGGGGTGATCTTCGCGGCGGCGATCAGCAAGGAGGAGACCGGCTACGTGCTCACCGCCGCCGAGGTCAGGCCCGACGCCGACCAGGGCCGCACCGACACCTCCCCGGCCAGCACCCAGGGCTGCGACTAGCGGCGCCGCCCTCGGAGGCTGAGGTCGACGGCCGCGCGGACGACCACGCGGTCCTTCTCCTTCTCCTCCTCCGACAGCTCCCGGTAGGGCAGCCGCTGCTCCGGAGGGGCCCACGCGCCGTTGCGGTCCAGCCAGGCGATGTGCACCTGCTCGCTGGCCTCCTCCATGAACTCGACGCTCGTCAGGTCGGCTCCGCGCCTGCGCCCGTCGTCCACCAGCCGGACGCCCACGGCCGCCGAGTCCCTGTTCTCCTTCTGCCAGTCGGCGGGCAGGTCGCGGTAGCGGGTGTTGGCGATGTCGACCTCGTCGGTGCCGTGGCGCCGGATCCAGGCCGGGTCCTTGGTCGTCTTGAGCCGCGGTTCGTAGCCGCCTCCGGGCAGCCAGCGCGGAGCCCGCCAGATCTCGTGCAGGCGCGCGGCCACCGTGTCGATCCGGCGGGCCCGCCGCGTCCTGAGCAGGGCCGCGAAGAGGCGCCCGACCCGGCTCAGGGCCTCGCGGAGCATGGTCAGAACGCGCCGGGCCAGGGCGCTGACGCGGGGCAGCAGGTGGGGCGCGAAGGCGACGGCGGCGACGGCGGCCACAGCGGCGCCCGCGAGCAGCGTGCCGATCCACTCGACGAGGTGCTGGGAGATGACCAGCCCGGCGGCCGCCACCGTGAAGCGGTCGGCCAGATCGGCGCTCTGGTGCGGCGGGCCGCCATCGCCTGTCAGGTAGGCGTGCGCCGCGTCCGCCGCCGGCCCCCGGTTCGCGCCCGCCAGCCGGATGGCGGGGCCGCTGTCCTGCAGCAGCAGCCGATGGTGGCGCGCGGCCCCGCCGAGCACGGCGGCGTGCTCGGAGAGCAGGGCGGTGTCAGGCAGGGGAGGGATGCCGAGAATGCCGAGGCCCGTGACGACCACCGGGTCGCTCATCAGGCCCATGCCCGGCCCTCCCGCGCGGCCTCGACGCCCGCCTCGGCGGCGTGCTCCGCCATCGTGTTGATCTCGGCCATGACGACCTGGCCGTCGCCGGAACGGCGCAGGTGCTCGCCGAGCCGGTCGCAGTCCTCCAGCAGAGCGCGCCTGAACTCGAGATAGGGCACCGCGAACTCCTCGTAGGGGAGTGGGCTCGCCTCGGTCCAGCCGCTCCGAAGGGCGGCGCCGAAGGCGGCGTACTCGTCCGCCAGCATCCCGAAGCGGCGCCCGGCGGCGTGCCGGCCGCCCGCGTCGATCGTCACCTCGTTGGGCTCCACCGGCCTACCTGCTTTCGCGTCGGGGCAGCGTCTCGTCCAGTGCCGGCATCAGGCGGTCGACGCCGCGAACGGCCTGGAGCTCCATCTCGTCCGGTCGCACGCGTGCGGCGAGGTCGTACGAGCCGTGCCGCGGCACGCGGGGGTCGAGGCGCGGAGTCTCCGGCAGTCCCTCGTCATCGACCGTCGCGACCACCAGTTCGCCGGCCGACGCGGGGGAGGAGCACCGCCGAGGCATGTGACACCTCCCGGCCTGTCCGATCATGGTCGCTCCGCAGGATACGCGAAGCGTGATCGTCGCCGCAGGCTAGCCCGGAAGCTCCTTCAGGATCAGCTCGACGGCCTGTCCGGGGTCGGCGTCGGGGCCCAGCGCCGAGGCCGCCCGGCCCACACCGTCGTACGGGCCGCCGTACGCCTGCACGCGGGCGGCGCCCCGGCTGAAGAGGGTCAGCGCGCCGCGCCCGTTGCCGCGCTGCAGGTGCGTCAGGCCGACGCAGATCTGCGCGAGGCCCTGCCACAGCTCCCGCTCGTCCTCGGGGGCGCACTTCCAGCGGCCCTCGAACACCTCGTGGGCGTTGAACGGCAGTCCCTCGCCGAGGAAGCGGCGGCCGTCGGCCAGCGCCTGCTCGGTCGTGGGGGCGTAGTCGTCGGGGACGCGGGGCATGCCCGGCGAGCCGTACGGCAGCGGCCTGCCGTAGGCGTCGCGGGGCCTGGCGTTGCGCGGCCTGCCCTCGGGATCGCGGTCTCTCGTCGGCTCTGAGGCGCTCATCGGTTGGGCTCGTGGTCTCTCGTCGGCTCGGGAACGCTCATCGGCCGGTTCGTCGGCTCGAGGCGCTCATCGGTCGGGTTCGGGGTCGGCCAGCCAGCCGATCAGCTCGGCGTCGAACGTGGCGGCCTGCTCCTCGTGCGGGAAGTGGCCGGCGCCTTCGAGCAGTTTCCACCGGTACGGGGCCGCCACGTAGCGGCTCGACCCCTGGGCGGTGCGCGGCAGGATGCAGGTGTCGAGCGCGCCGTGCAGGTGCAGGGTCGGCGCCTGGATCTCGGTGCGCATCACCCGGGCGTAGCGCGCCCCGTCCGGCCGGAGCTGGGAGCGGCCGAGCCAGCGGTGATACTCCAGCGCGCAGTGGGCGACGGTGGGGATGCGGAACGCCTCCTGGTAGACGCGCGCCGTCTCGGCGTCGGGCCAGCTCGGGCCGGACCACTGGTCGAGCAGCCTGCCGACCATCGCGCCGCCCTTGCGGGTCAGCCGGTGCTCGGGCAGCCACGGAAGCTGGAATCCCAGCCGGTGGACGCTGGTCCTGAGCTGGCCGAACAGGTCGGTGCGCAGGGCGCTGCGCAGCCGTACGGGATGGGGGGCGGAGACCGTGACCAGGCGGCGCACGCACTTGGCGTCGAGCACCGCCATCGTCCAGGCCAGCAGCCCGCCCCAGTCGTGGCCGACCACGATCGCCCCGCTCTCGCCGAGCGCGCGGATCAGCCCGCTGGCGTCGGCCGCCAGCGTGGGCAGGTCGTAGCCGCGCGGCGGCTTGTCGCTGCCGCCGTAGCCGCGCAGGTCGACCGCGACCGCCCGGTAGCCGGCCGCGGGCAGCGACTCCAGCTGGTGCCGCCAGGTCCACCAGAACTGCGGGAACCCGTGCAGCAGCAGGACCAGCGGGCCCTCCCCGGCCTCCACGACGTGGAAGCGGGTGCCACCCGCGTGCACCTGCCGGTGCCGCCACGGGCCATCGATCTGGACGACCGACTCGTCAGGCGCCATCACGGCCCACCGGCTCCCGGTGCCGCCCCACCACGCCCGCTCCGGGCTGCTCCGGTGTGGCGATCTCCTTGAGTCCCTTGATCGACCGGGTGGTACGGCGCATGCCGGCCAGACCCTTGAGCCTGCGGATCCCGACGAGGACGAGCACGCCCGCGATCACCAGGTAGAAGACGGTCACGATGAGGAAGGCGGCCCAGGTGGGCAGCCACTGGGCCAGCACGTAGGCGAAGGAGAAGGAGGCGAGGATCAGGCACAGGTGCGCCATGAACGCGGCGGCGGCGAACAGCCCGCCGGCCGTGCCCACCCGCTTGGCGTCGAACCTGAACTCGGCCTTGGCGAGCTCGATCTCCGAGCGGACCAGGGTCGAGATCTGATCGGTCGCCTGCGCGACCAGTGAGCCCAGAGATTCTTCCTCGGGAGTCTGCGGCATGAACGTCTCCTATCGAGGCCCGGTGGCCCTGTCAAACATCATCCTGCGCATTCGCGCCGAATGCGTACCCGTGCGCCCCGTTCGCACGTCCTGGAGTGCCGCTGCCAGGAGCGAGCGCCTGCCGGAAACGCCGCGGCCTGCGGGCCCTGGACGCCTACGAGAGGGTATGCCGGGAACTTCCCGAGCGGGGATGCAGCCAAACGACCATCGCGGCCCGCTCGACCACAAGGGCCGCTCAACGCCGAGATCCTCGGGTTGACGCGGCCCTGGGTTCGCCGGTGGTCAGTCTTCGGACTTGGCGCTGGGGAGCTTCTCGGAGATGAGGTTCATCACTGTGCTGTCGGCCAGGGTGGTGACGTCGCCGATGCTCCGGTTCTCCGCCACGTCACGCAGCAGGCGGCGCATGATCTTGCCGGAGCGGGTCTTCGGCAGCTCGGGCACCACCAGGATCTGGCGCGGCTTGGCGATCGGGCCGAGCGTCTTCGCCACGTGGGCGCGCAGCTCGGCCGCGATGTCCTCGCCCTCCTCCGCGCTGCCGCGCAGGATCACGAACGACACGATGGCCTGGCCGGTCACCGGGTCGGTCGCCCCCACGACGGCGGCCTCGGCCACCTTGGGGTGGCTGACCAGCGCGCTCTCCACCTCGGTGGTGGAGATGTTGTGGCCGGAGACGAGCATGACGTCGTCGACGCGGCCGAGCAGCCACAGGTCGCCGTCCTCGTCCTTCTTGGCGCCGTCGCCGGGGAAGTACATCCCCTCGAACCTGCTCCAGTAGGTGTCGATGTAGCGCTGGTCGTCGCCCCAGACCGTGCGCAGCATCGCCGGCCACGGCTCGCGCACCACCAGGAAGCCGCCGCCCCCGTTGGGGACGCTGTTGCCCTGGTCGTCCACCACGTCGGCGACGACGCCCGGCAGGGGGCGCATCGCGGCGCCCGGCTTGGCGTGCGTGACGCCGGGCAGCGGGCTGATCATGATGGCGCCGGTCTCGGTCTGCCACCAGGTGTCCACGACCGGGCAGCGGTCGCCGCCGATGTGCTCGCGGTACCAGACGTACGCCTCGGGGTTGATCGGCTCGCCGACGGACCCGAGGACGCGCAGGCTCGACATGTCGAACTTCGCGGGGATGTCGTCGCCCCACTTCATGAACGTCCGGATCGCCGTCGGGGCCGTGTAGAGGATGGTCACCTTGTACTTCTGGACGACCTCCCAGAACCTGCCCCGGTGCGGCGTGTCGGGCGTGCCCTCGTAGATGACGCTGGTCGCGCCGTTGGCGAGCGGGCCGTACACGATGTAGGAGTGCCCGGTCACCCAGCCGATGTCGGCCGTGCACCAGTAGATGTCGGTGTCGGGCTTGAGGTCGAAGACCGCGTGGTGCGTCCAGGCCGTCTGCGTCAGGTAGCCGCCGCTGGTGTGCAGGATGCCCTTCGGCCTGCCGGTCGTGCCGCTGGTGTAGAGGATGTAGAGCGGGTCCTCGGCGTCGTGCGGCTCGGGGGTGTGCTGGTCGCTCTGGCCGTCCACCAGGTCGTGCCACCAGACGTCGCGCCCGTTGACGGCGACGTCCTGGCCCGTACGCCGGACGACCAGGACCTTCTGCACCTGCGGGCACTCGGCGACGGCCTCGTCCACCGTCGGCTTGAGCGCGCTCGGCGCTCCCCGGCGGTAGCCGCCGTCGGCGGTGATGACCAGCTTGGCGTCGGCGTCGTCGATGCGGCTCTTCAGCGCGCTGGCCGAGAAGCCGCCGAACACCACCGAGTGGATGGCGCCGATGCGGGCGCACGCGAGCATCGCGATCGGCAGCTCGGGGATCATCGGCATGTAGATCGCGACCCGGTCGCCCTTGCCGACGCCCAGCGCCTCCAGGGCGTTGGCCGCCTTGCAGACCTCACGCTGCAGGTCGGCGTACGTCAGCGTGCGGCTGTCGCCCTCCGGCTCGCCCTCCCAGTAGTAGGCGACCTTGTCGCCCCGGCCGGCCTCCACGTGCCGGTCGACACAGTTGTAGGCGACGTTGAGCGTGCCGCCCACGAACCACTTGGCGAAGGGAGGGGTCCACTCCAGCGTCGTGTTCCACCGTTCGGCCCAGGTCAGCCGGTCGGCGGCGTTCTCCCAGAACGCGAGACGGTCGGCGGCCGCCTCGCCGTAGGCCGCCTCGGTCACGTTCGCGGCCGCGGCCAGCTCTGCCGGCGGCGCGAACCGGCGGTTCTCCTGCAGCAGGTTCGACAGCGCCTGAGGCTCGGTGCCAGGTGTCTCCGGGGCCACCTCGTGCTCCTTCTTGGCCGGTTTGGATAGGTCGTGTCCCACTTCACCAGCTCACAGGCTCGCTCCACAAGAGGTCTAGACAGGTCTGTACCGAGATCCGCGGACCGGACAGGCCTCTTACCGGATCGGCGTGGGAAAGCTATGGAACCGTTGCCTTTTCGAAATGCGGCAAAGGTGGAACGGGCCAATTGGCGGCCTTTATGAGGCTCTTGGTTCGCCGAGCCGTACCAGTTGTTCTCCCACCCCTGCCGGGTGGTGGACGTACCGGCGGGTAAGGTCGGGTTCCGTGAGCGACCCCTTGGCCGTCATCGCACGGCTTCCCGGCGTACCCGAGGCGGTGGAGGAGGCCCGGCAGGCCGTCGACAGGCTGTACCGGCACCGCGTGCTGCGGCGCTACAGCCCCGCGGTCTCCGCCGAGTCGTCCCTGCGCGGGGCGCGGGCGTCGGCCGCCCTCGAAGGCGCCGACGTGCCCCTCGACGTGCTGCGGCGGGACGAGTCGCACGACCCGGTCGTCCAGGGCGCGCTGCGCGCCTCGGCCGAGACCGGCCGGCTCGGGGCCACCTGGCGGCGGGCGCCGCGGCAGGTGCTGGCCCGGCTGCACACGGTCGCCGCCACCGGCCTCGCCGACCAGGCCGGGCTGGGCCGCCCGCGAGCCGGCGACACGGCGCCCGACCCGTTCGGACTCGGGCCCGCCCCGGGCGCCAAGGAGGCGGCGGCGCGGATGGACGCCCTGGTGGAGCTGCTGGCGACGCCCACGAAGGCGCCCGCGCTCGTCCTGGCCGCGGTGGTCCACGCCGAACTGGCCGTGGTGCGCCCGTTCGGCACGGCCGACGGGGTGGTGGCTCGGGCGGCCGAGCGGCTGACGCTGGTGGAGTACGGGCTCGACCCCAAGTCGCTGGCCGCCGTCGAGGTGGGGCACCTCGAACTCCCGTACGCGGAGGGGCTTCGGGCCTACCTGACGGGGGCCGGCGAGGGGGTCGGACAGTGGGTCCGGCAGTGCGCCTCGGCGGTGACGCTGGGGGTCCGCGAGGCGACGGCCATCTGCGAGGCGCTGCAGCGGGGCTGAGCTCCCGCCTGCTCGCGGGCGTGTCCCTGACCTGGCGGACGGCGCCTGGCGTGTCCCTGACATAGCGGACGGCGTCTCGGGGACGAGACGCCGTCTGCCGGCGCGTCACGCCGGGTTACCAAGCGTGCACCTGTATTCGCCGGACGGGTCAAGCCCGTCTCGGCGCGCCTCCCGCGGCTGGTCGCGCGTGGGTACCCGGCGAACGCACCCGGACAAGAGGTCCGTGACACCTTTGTACGTCCGATCCGCCCTGTTGGGAACCCCTGTGACCAAGACCTTTGCCAGATCGGGCCGCCCGCTGCGGGGCCCGCGCAATGATCACGCAGTGTTACTGGCTTTATGTGATTGTTATGAGGGGGCGAAAAAACTTGGCGGAAATACGAGTTTTCGCCTCGACGGAACTCGAGTGGATCGGGCAGCATACGGGGGTATCTCTTGAAAGAAGAGTGATGCCGCACGGGATTGCTTTGCCAGTCCCTTGCCATGCTCCGGTCAAGTGATGAAAGCTTTCTTCTGAAACGGGACCGGCTCTACCCCCCCGGAGCCGGACCGGTTAGGCGACCCCCGCTCTCCCCCCCGGCGGGGGTCGCCCCTTTTCCCTCAGCGGTCGGCCAGGTCCCCGCCGGCCACGCCCCGCCCTCGCGCGCCGGCACCCCGGGGTTGCCCGCAGGCGGGGCTGTCCGTAGGGAGGGTTGTCCACAGGCGGGGTTGTCCACAGGCGCGCACGCGAGAGCCGGCGCCATCCCCAGAACGCCGTTCGGCCGGACGCCGCACCACCCCACCGCAGCAACGTGGAACCTCCCGACGTCAGGGAGGACAGATGCACCGCCCGCTGGTCATCACCGAGGACCGCGACCTGCTCGACGACCTCGTCCGCATAGCCGCCGCGGCCGGCGCCCAGCTCGACGTGGCCCACGTTCCGGCCCATGCCCGCCCGTTCTGGAACCTCGCACCCCTCGTGGTGGTCGGCGGCGACCTGGCCGACGCCCTGGCCGCCACGGCGCCACCGCCCCGCGACCGGGTTCTCCTCGTGGCCCGTGAGTCCGACGATCCGGAGTCATGGCGCCGGTGCGTCGCGGTGGGAGCGCAGGCCGTCGTGACCCTCCCGGCCGAGGAGCGCCGCCTCGTCGACGAGTTCGCCGACGCGATGGAGCCGGAGCCCCGCGCAGGGACGGTGCTGTGCGTGATCGGCGGGCGAGGAGGCGTCGGCGCCAGCGTCCTGGCCTCCTGCCTCGCCCTGCGTGCCTCCCACGACCGCCTGCGCACGCTTCTGGTCGACGCCGACCCGCTGAGCGGTGGCATCGACGCCCTGCTCGGCCACGAGGACACCGCCGGCGCCCGCTGGGGAGACCTCGTGGCCCGCGAGGGGCGCGTGGGCTCGGCCGCCCTCCAGGCGGCCCTCCCGGCGTTCGGAGACCTCAGCGTCCTGTCGTTCCACCGCGGCGAGGTGCATCCCATCCCGGCCCAGGCCATGCGCTCGGTCCTGGAGGCCGGTCACCGCGGTTTCGACGTGGTCGTCGTCGACCTGCCCCGCCACCTCGACCCGGCCGCCGCCGAAGCCCTGGGCCGGGCGAGCAGCACCTTCCTCGTCACCGCCGCCGACGTCCGCGGCGTGCTGGCCGCCACCCAGGTCCTCGCCGAGGCGCGCCGCCACACCTCCGACGTCCGCGCCGTCATCCGCCCCGGAGTCCTGGACGACGACGTCGTCGCCAGGTCACTCGGCATCCCCGCGGCCGGTCACCTTCCCGACCAGCCCCGACTCACCGCCACCCTCAACCGCGGCGAGCTGCCCCGGCTCGGCCCCCGCACCGTTCTCGGCGCCCTGTGCACCATCCTGCTGCGCGACGCCCTGCCTGCCGGCTAGGCCCCAGTCCGCCGGCGCGGCCTCCCGCTCCCGGCGTCCCCGACAGTCAAGGAGTTCATGTGACCACCACCGTGTCCCCCGAGCTGGTCGAAGCCGTTCGCGTACGGCTGGCCCGCGCCGGCGTGGAGCCCAGCGCCGCGCAGGTCGCCGTGGCGCTCCGCGCCGAGAGGTCCGTCTACGGCGACGCCGAGATCCTCGCCGTCGCCCGCGCGTTGTGCGCCGACCTGATCGGAGCGGGGCCGCTGGAGCCGCTGCTGGCCGAGCCTGACGTCACCGACGTCCTGGTCAACGGCCCGAGGGAGGTGTGGGTGGACGACGGCCGAGGGCTGCGTCGCACATCGACCGCGTTCACCGACGACGGCGCCGTCCGCCGGCTGGCCCAGCGCCTGGCCGCGGCGGCCGGCCGGCGACTGGACGACGCCTCGCCCTACGTGGACGCCAGACTCGCCGGAGGCGTTCGCCTGCACGCCGTCCTCCCGCCGATCGCCTCGGGCGGCACCTGCGTGTCCCTGCGGCTTCCACCCAGACGCACGTTCACGCTGCCCGACCTGGTCGCCGCGGGCACCGTCCCGCCGCCCGCGGTCCCCGTGCTGACGTCGCTGGTCGCCCGCAGACGCGCCTTCCTCGTCACGGGCGGCACCGGCACGGGCAAGACGACGCTCCTGTCCGCCCTGCTGTCGCTCGCCGACCCCGGCGAACGCCTCCTCCTCGTCGAGGACTCCGCCGAGCTCCGTCCTCTCCATCCCCACGTCGTCCGGCTCGAGTCCCGTCCCGCCAACCTCGAAGGCGCGGGCGGCGTGGGGCTCCGAGACCTCGTACGCCAGGCACTGCGGATGCGTCCGGACCGCGTGGTGGTCGGAGAGGTCAGAGGCGCCGAGGTGGTGGACCTCCTGGCCGCGCTCAACACCGGCCACGAAGGCGGCTGCGGCACCCTGCACGCCAACACCGCCGCCGACGTCCCGCCCCGGCTGGAGGCGCTCGGCTGCGCGGCCGGCCTGAGCAGAGAAGCCGTCCACAGCCAGCTGGCGGCCGCCCTCGACGTGGTGGTCCACCTGGCCCGAGACCGCCGCGACGGCCGACGGCGGGTCGCCGAGGTCTGCCTCCTGTCCCGCACGCCCTCAGGCCTCGTCCAGGCCGTACCCGCCCTCACCTTCGACGCCGACGGCCACCCCCACCACGGCCCCGGCTACGAGGCCCTCGCAGACCTGCCACCCTCATGACCCGACCCCCCACCCCGCACCCCACCCCCGCCCGCAACACGCCCGACCGCGCCACGTCCGACCGCGCCACGTCCGGCCCTGCCACGTCGGGCCCTGCTACGTCGGGCCCTGCTACGTCGGGCCCTGCCACGTCGGGCCCTGCCACGTCCGGCCCTGCCACGTCCGGCCCTGCCACGTCCGGTTCCATAGCGCCCGGATCCATAGCGCCCGGCTCCATAGCGCCCGGCTACGTCGCGCCCAGACGGATCGGTGCTGCACCTGACCCCAGCGCGCCCGCCAGTGCCGCACCCCACCCCGCAGGGACGGACTTTCCACGCCCCCTACGGACGTCGCCATGACCACGGCGATCGCAGCGGCGATATCCACAGCCGTAGCCGTATGGCTGTGGATAACTCCCGATCCGGCGACAGCGCGCCTGATCCGGCTGACCTCCAACGAGCACCCCGTCCGATGGCGAGCCCTGCGTAGCAGACTCACCCGCCCCAACCCGGCCCACGGAGCCGACGCCTGGAGCCGCGCGACGATCGAGCTCTGCCAGGCACTCTGCGCAGAGCTCACAGCGGGACGAACCCCCGGCGAGGCGCTGACACGCGCCGTGGCGGCCGTCGACTTCCCCGACCCCGAGGCGCTACGACCGCTCGTCGCCGCGGCCAGAGACGGCGGCGACGTGCCCGCCGCCCTCACTGCCGTCGCCCCAGCGCACGGCGGCGACGGACTACGTCGCCTTGCCGCCTGCTGGGAGGTCAGTGTGACGGCGGGCGCGGGACTGGCCGCCCTCGTGGAGCGCGTGGGCACCACGCTGCGCGCCTCCCAGGCCCATCGCCAGGACGTCGCCGCCCAACTGGCCGGCCCGCGCGCCACCGCCCGCATGCTCGCCGTCCTCCCGGCGCTCGGCCTGCTCATGGCCGGAGGGCTCGGTATGCGCCCGCTCGCCTTCCTCCTCGGCAGCCTTCCGGGCCTCGCCTGCCTCACCCTCGGAATGGCGCTGGACGCCTGCGGCCTGTGGTGGACCAACCGCATGGCCTTACGTGCCCAGTCCCACTGACCCGACAGGGTCGCGTACCGCCGGGCACAGGCGGCCACGGTGCCTGTGAAAACCCGTGCACCTCCAGTGAACGGACCTGGTCCATACCAGCAGGCCCAAACCTCGTGAACCGACCCTGCACACCCTCTGCCCACCCTCGGAGAGGCCCACGACCTGCCCACGCTCGGAGAGGCCCATGACCGATCGGACCAGCATGACCACAACCTTGATCCACATCTGTTCGGCAGCCTGCATCGGCCTGGCCGTGCGGATGATCCTTCCGCCCACGAGCGCGGCCGACCGCCTGACCCGCCTGCTCTACCTGTCCGAACCGTCCACGATGACCGCCGTCCCACCATCCACGGCCGATGCCGGCCCCCACCCAGATCAACAAGGCATGCCCGATGCCCGCCGCCGCGCAGGGCAGCAAGCGGCGGCCGGGGACGGCCGCCGCTCGGGGCAGCAAGGGGCGGCTGAGAATGGCCTCCCCGACTGGCTACGGGACCACACGGTCCCACGTCGCCGTCTGGACCGTCGCACCGTCATCTCCGCCACGGCGGCGGGCCTAGTCTGCGGAGTCCTGGTCGGAGGGATCGCAGGAACCATGACAGCTCTCCTCGTCGCTCTCGCTGTAGGTCTCGTCCTGTACCGGCGCGAGGATCCGGCCCTCAAGGAGACGCGGGCCCGGATCGCCGCCGACCTGCCGTTCGCGGCCGACCTGATGGCTGCCTCCCTGCTCGCCGGCCGGCCCGTCAGCGCCGCCACAGAAATCGCCGCGGCCGCGATCGGAGGCCCACTCGGCCGGCGCCTCACCTGGGTCAGCGGCCAACTCCGCCTCGGCGCCGAGCCCGAACCCACCTGGGCCCACCTGGCCAGAGATCCCGCGACGGGACAGCTCGCCCGAGCCATGAGCCGAGCCGCCCAGAGCGGCGCCCCTGTCGCCGACGTGCTCACCCGCGTGGCCGATGACGCGCGAGAGGCCGCGCGGGCCGCTTCGGTCGCCGCCGCACGCAGCGTGGGTGTGAAGGCCGTGGCGCCACTGGGACTGTGCTTCCTGCCGGCCTTCGTCCTTCTCGGCATCATCCCGGTCGTGGCCGGTCTCGCCGCCACGATCGTCCTTCCCTAGCCGAAGAGTGGCATGGCCGAAGGACAGACAGCACGGCCTCACGTTTCCGCATTAGAGCCCCCATGGCCGTTCTGGCGCTCCCAGCGTCGCCACACCAGCCTGCCAGGTGTCGGCCGGACGGCACGGCCCGTTATCCACAAGCCCTCTCAAGCCCCTCCGCGTTGTCCACAGAACCCCGCTCGGTCCCAAGCTCGTACGCCCGGCTGCGCGACGCTGACATTCCCCACGCCGGATGCGAGGTCCGGCGTTGAGATCTGGAGGCACGATGACTGACCCCCTGGCCACCCCGCATGGTGCCGGTCGCCCGCAGGCGAGCGCGCCCGGTGGCGCCCCTCTCATGAAGGGCTCCACCGGAAGCGGCACCACGGACGTCGTGACGGCGACAAGCGCCGTCACGAGCACCGCCTCGGCCGTCATCGCCACGGCCGCCACCACCGTCATGGACACGGTCGCGGGCTTCCTGCACCCCGCACCTGGCCGCACCGAGGCCGCTGCGGCGGCTTCACGCCGCAGCGCAGCCGCCACGGCCGCCCCTGACCGACGCCGGGCGTTCGTGAGCCGGGCGTTCGTGAGCCGGGCGCTTCTCGCGGCGGCGAATCGCGAGCGTGGCATGTCCACAGCCGAATACGCGGTGGGCACCATAGCGGCCTGCGCCTTCGCCGCCATCCTGTTCAAGGTCGTCACCGGCACCGAAGTGCAGGAGATGCTGTCCTCGCTCATCGACCGGGCACTCAAAACAGCGGGATGAGCACGCCAAACCTGCACTTTTCGAGGGCTGCTGCCGGGTCGTCCAGGGGCTCGGTGACCGCAGAAACGGCGGCTGTGCTCCCTGCTCTCATGGTGGTGCTCGCGGCGGCGCTGTGGGTCATACAGGCGGTGGGAGCGCAGCTCGAATGCGTGGACGCAGCTCGGGCGGCCGCACGGGCCGCTTCGAGGGGGGAGCCGCTCGACCAGGTGCGCGACCTCGCGCGCTCGGCGACAAGACCTGATGCCTGGGTGAAGGTGAGCCGCGACCGCGCACGCACAAGGGTGGAGGTCTCGGTGGAGGTCCACCCACCGTGGGGAGGTTCCCGGCCATCGGTCCGGGTGTCCGCATCCGCCTCGGCGGACACCGAATCCTGAAGCTGAACCCAGAGAAGCCGAACCTGGAGAAGCCAGCCCACAGGAGCGGGCCACAGAAGCCGGCCCAGAGAAGCCGGCCCAGAGAAGCCGGCCCACAGGAGCCGACCCGCAGAAGCTGGACCTGGGGAAGCCGGACCCACTCCACAGGCCCGTGCGGGCGAGCCCAGGCGTCACCTGGGTGTCGATCATCCATCCCGGCCAGGCGTCGATCTGCGCGCGAAGGGAGCAAGATGCGTTGTGGTCAGAGATCGTGGATCAGCGACGCTGTGGGGCGTGGCGCTCATGGGCCTCCTGATGGCTGTGGCGACGGCTTTGGCGATCGTGGGGTCCGTACGGGTCGCCCGTCACCAGGTCAACGACGCCGCGGATCTCAGCGCGTTGGCGGCGGCCAGGCTGGCGATCGCCGACCCTGATGGCGCGTGTGCGCGGGCGGCGTCCCTCGCTGTGGACAACGGTGTACACCTGGCCAGGTGTGAGATCAACGGCGAAGTGGCTGACGTGTGGACGTCAATGTTGATCGCCGTGCCTCTGATAGGAACACGCGAATTGATCGGGAGAGCCCGTGCGGGTCCAGCGCAGCCCGGTGGTCCGAGACGATGAGCGCTCCCGGCTCAGAAGCACGGATCCCAGGTAGGGGCCACGTTGCCGGCGCTGACCGCGGGATGCCCGGTTCGTGGGCGGCGAAGGTGGATCCTGCGGCCAGAACGAGGCTGGTCCATTGGCCAGAAGGACGAAGGCTGGTCCTGTGGCCAGAAGGACGAAGGCGGGTCCTGGTGCGAGAGGAGGGACCAAGCCCTGCCTGGGCAGCCAGCCCGGCGGGAACTCCCACCGGGCTCCGCTCTGTGACGCGTCCACGCCGGCCGGAAAGAAGCCGGACGTGGCGACAGCCCCTGGTCACGAACCCAAGAGGGTGTCCAGGAGGCGGATGGCGCCTTGCTTGTCCAACGGCTCGTTGCCGTTGCCGCACTTGGGCGACTGGATGCACGAGGGGCAGCCACGTTCGCACTCGCAGGAGGCGATGGCTTCACGGGTCGCCGTCAGCCAGTCGGACGCGCGGGCGTAGCCGCGTTCCGCGAAACCGGCGCCGCCCTCATGGCCGTCGTACACGAACACGGTGAGGAGGCCCGTATCAGCATGGAGTTCCGTGGAGACGCCACCGATGTCCCAGCGGTCACAGGTGGCGAAGAGAGGGAGCAGGCCGATGGAGGCGTGCTCGGCGGCATGGGCGGCGCCGCCCAGGTCGAAGCCCTCGTCGGCCAGTGCGGTGAGTTCCGCTGCCGGGAGCGTCCACCAGACGGCGCGGGTGCGCAGAGTACGCGGAGGGAGGTCCAGGGGCTCGTCACCCAGCATCTCACCCGAGTGGAGGCGCCGCTTGAGGTACGAGACGACCTGCCTGGTCACCTCCACCTCACCGAAATGCAGATGGCCTCGGCCGAGGGGATGCGAGCGGAGGGACTCCAGTACGGAGATCTCCGTCACGTCTCTCGCGAACGTGGCGTAGTCGGGTTCGGCGTCGCTGACCAGGGCGACTCCTGCCTCCAGGTCGAGCGTCTCCACCAGGAAGCTCTCGCCCTGGTGCAGGTAGACGGCGCCCGTGTGGACCGTGGTGTGCGCGGACGGCTCGTCCACGCTGCCGAGCAGCCGGCCGGTGGCCGCCTCGACGACCTGGATGGGCGCGCCGCCACCGCCCCGGATGTCGGCGAGGTCGGTCGCCCGTTCGCGACGGGTCCAGAACCAGCCCGCGGGCCGCCGCCTCAGCAGTCCCTGGGAGACGAGGCCGTCGAGGACGTCCGCTGTGGTGGGGCCGAAGGTGTCGAGGTCGTCCTCGGTCAGCGGGATCTCCGCAGCGGCCGCGCAGAGATGCGGGCCCAGCACGTACGGGTTGTCCGGATCGAGGACGACCGCCTCCACAGGCCTGCCGAACAGGGCCTCGGGATGATGCACGAGATAGGTGTCCAGGGGGTCGTCCCGTGCGATGAGGACGGCCAGCGCGTCCTGGCCCTCACGTCCCGCCCGGCCCGCCTGCTGCCAGAGGGAGGCGCGGGTGCCCGGCCATCCGGCGATCAGCACGGCGTCGAGTCCGGAGACGTCCACACCGAGTTCGAGGGCGTTCGTGGTGGCCAGACCCAGGAGGGAGCCTGAGCGGAGTGCCCCTTCGAGCAGCCTCCGGTCCTCTGCGAGGTAGCCGGCGCGGTAGGCGGCGACCCTGTTCGGCAGGTCGGCCCAGCCGTTCGCGCTGGGAGGATCTGACACCGCGGAGGCGGTGGTCTGCTGCGTCACGGCTCGGTGCGGCTCCCCGCCGGTTGTGCTCGCCGGCAGGTGTGGGCTGGTGGCCGAGGCGGGATCGGGGTGACCGGCCGGCGTCGCGGAGGCGGTGTGGGGGCGCGGGCGAGGTGAGCCGGAGTGGGCGGACAGCGAGAAGGCGACGTCGGACAGCTTGGCCCGGGCGGACAGGGAGACGGTTTCGGCTCCGCGGCGCGAGCGCACGAAGGCGAGCGTGCGGACGTCCGCGAGGACGAGGTCGGCGAGCAGGTCCGCGGCCTCGGCCGTGGCCGTGCGCCGCACCGGGGCTCCCCGCTCACCTCGAAGCTCCGTCAGCGGCGGTTCCCACAGGGCGAACGTGGTCGAGCCTCGTGGCGAGGCGTCTACGGTCACCTCGTCCATCTCCAGCCCCGTCAGCCGCTTGGCGAACGCGCCGGGTTCGCTGGCCGTCGCCGAGGCCAGCATGAAGACCGGGCGCGAGCCGTACCGCGAGCAGATCCGGCGCAGACGCCGCAGGATCTGGGCCACGTGGGAGCCGAAGACTCCTCGGTATCCGTGGCACTCGTCCACCACGACCATGCGCAGCCGACGAAAGAACGACGACCACTGGGCGTGACGAGGAAGGATGCCACGGTGCAGCATGTCGGGATTGGTGAGGACATAGTTGGCGTGCTGGCGCACCCAGGTACGTTCCTCGAAGGGGGTGTCACCGTCGAAACAGGCGGCACGCACCTGGGCGATGCGCAGCTCGCGCAGCGCCCGAAGCTGGTCGGCGGCCAGCGCCTTGGTCGGCGTGAGATAGAGGACGGTGCCCCCGTCGAGACACGAGGCGACCGCCGGAGTGAGGTACGCCAGCGACTTGCCCGAAGCCGTGCCTGTGGAGATGATCACGTTTCGGCCACGATGCGCCAGGTCAGCCGCCTCGTACTGGTGCGGCCACAGTCCTGTGACGCCTCGGTTCGCCAAGCGCGTAACCACGACTTCAGGGGTCCAGTTCGGCCATCTGGCTTGACCGGCCTGACGTGCAGGAACATGCTCCACATGGGTGACACGCTCGTGACGTGCGGGAACGCCGAGCAGGTGTTGGAGGAGTGGACCTGGCCGGTGTGGGGAGGAAGCGGTGGAAGTCACTGTTTCCAGTCTGCATCCGTGGGCAAAGTCGCCGGGAATCGTGATTTCGTATAGACACAAGCCAGACGCATGGTTGAATGCCGCGCGTCAGGGTCGGACGGTCCGGAGCATGGCTCCGGACAGCTCGACTCATAAGGGTACTTTCGCAGGCGAGGCGCTGGAGGATCTGTGGATCTGAAGTTGGATCACCGCACCGAAGACGGACTCACCATCGTGGAGGTCGAAGGTGAGATCGATGTCTACACCGCGCCGAGATTGCGTGAGCTCCTCATCGACCTGGTGAACAAGGGTAACTTCCACCTTCTCGTCAACATGGAGAAGGTCGACTTCCTCGACTCGACCGGGCTCGGCGTCCTGGTCGGGGGGCTCAAGCGGGTTCGGGCGCACGACGGCTCGCTTGAGCTGGTGTGCACGCAGGAGCGCATCCTGAAGATCTTCCGGATCACCGGTCTGACCAAGGTCTTCGGGATCTACGCTTCGGTCGACGAAGCCAAGGAAGCTCACGGCAAAGACAAGTAGTCATGGCTACTGTCGAGCTGACGTTCAGCGCACTCCCCGCGCATGTGCGGACCGCCCGGCTGGTGGCCACGGCGATCGCCCGGCGCACCGGCGTGGAGGAGTCGCTGCTGGACGAAGTCAGGCTCGCCGTGGGTGAGGCATGCTCTCGGGCGGTGGAGGCTCACCGTGCTCACTGCCCGGGCGAGCCCATCCGCATCGAGCTGCGTGACGACTCGGGACGTTTCGAGGTCACGGTCAGTGACCAGGCGCCGAGTGACGAGACGCTGCAGGAACAACCCCTCGATCTGGGCATGCTCTCCGACTCGTTCATGTCAGGCTTCGGCATCGCGGTCATCGCGGGCCTGGCCGACGACGTCGAAGTCTTCCCCAGCCCCAAGGGGATGCGCATCCGCATGAGCTGGCCCGCCGCGATGAACGGCCATCCGTCCTTCTGAGCGCGGGTCGTCTCGCGGGGTTCTCCTCCCTGCTGTACGGCGGGCACGGTGTGCCCCATCCTCCGCACGTGGCCGGTCTCTGTCCAGGGGAACGCTCCTCTGGTGGAGACGGCTGCGCGCCGTGACGTGCGCGCCGAACCCATGGCTTCCGTCTACGGCGACCCGCGCCGAACTCTTGGCTTGCGTCTTCAGCCGCCCGTGCCAGGCCCGACGTTTCCGTTCGCCTAGTCCGCAGCGCATCCTGCCGTTCCGCTGCCCTGTGAGCCGCAGAGCCAGGGGGGCGATCGCGGGCGCGACGGGAGGTGGCGGCTCATGTCCGCATTCGTGGTGGCTCCCAGGGAAATGGGCTGAGGCCATAGGGCGCGACGGTTCTCGTGGAAACGGGTAAGGCCGCCTTCCCGAGCGGCTCAAGTGGGCAGATAAAGATCACAATTGCTCGGTGACGCTTTTGGCCGGGGTGGGAAGTGATGCCTCCAGCGGTCTACTGGAAATGATCAATGCCTTGTGGTGGCGGTTCGGGGCTCGCCAGGTTGGGTGGTCGGACCGTGCGGGCGGTTGTGGAGGCCGGTAAAGGGTGAGTGGGGCGGCACCTCGCCGGTGACCATGATGGTCGGCGCGTCTCCTGATCATGGGGTGGCCGCTTCCGGCGGGGGTTTTGACGATCCGTTTCGTTGGGTCCGGTATGGGCGAGCAGGGGGCGGTGCCTTTGTGGGCGTGGGGACTCGCCCTCTGCCATGTCCGCCTCCGTAGCCGCCGAGCGGGCCAGGGTGGGCTGAGCGGGCCACGGTCAGCTGTCTTCTGGGCGTAGGTGGTGCGGGGGTCGTAAGGGCGTGGTGGGGTGAGAGGTGGGGCGGGACCTGGCCCACGTCGGCCGACCTGCCGCGCCTGATCGCCGCGGGCCGCCGGGCCGCCGGGCCGCCGGGCCGGCCACGGTCAGGGGCGAGGAGTGCTGGGGGCGGTGGGTGCTGAGGGGTCGTTGGGGTGGGCGGGTTTCGGGCGTGTCGACTTGGGAGGTTGTCATGGCCGTAAACGGGGGGAAATATCTCTTGTCAGAGCCCAAATCCCCTCGCTGTCCGGGGATTACTGGACGCACGCACAAATAGGCGGCTAGAGAGCCTTCATATCCGGGCAGACGCTGCGTAGACTCCCGGCACCGGCCAAGGTGATCCGGAGAAACTGCGGACTCAACCGGAAGCGGCACCCACAACCCGGATGGTGCCGCACCGCCCGCCGGTGTTCGCGGCACCGCCCGGGCAGGACGACCGGTCTTGCCGAGGAGAAACCGATGATCAGGCACGTGCTGGCACTGGAGCCAGCGTCCAATCTGGCCCTGAACGGTAGCAATCTCACCATCGTGATCGTGGTCGCCGCGGTCGCACTGATCGCCCTGGCCGTCGCCGGCGGCCTGGTGCGCGAGGTGTTGCGCGCCGACCAGGGCACCGAGCGCATGCAGAACATCGCCCGCGCCGTGCAGGAAGGCGCCGCGGCGTATCTGACACGGCAGTTCCGCACGTTGGCGATCTTCGTCGTCGTGATCCCCCTTCTGTTGTTGCTGCTGCCGGGCGAGACCGACGTGCGCATCGGCCGCTCGATCTTCTTCGTGGTCGGCGCCGTGTTCTCCGCGCTGACCGGGTTCATGGGCATGTGGCTGGCCGTGCGCGGGAACGTCCGCGTCGCCGCCGCGGCGCGCGACTCGGGCGAGAAGCGGGCGATGCGCATCGCCTTCCGCACCGGCGGCGTGGCCGGCATGTTCACGGTGGGTCTCGGCCTGCTGGGCGCGGCGGTCGTCGTGCTGCTCTACCAGGGTGACGCGCCGGGCGTGCTTGAGGGCTTCGGCTTCGGCGCGGCGCTGCTCGCGATGTTCATGCGTGTCGGCGGCGGCATCTTCACCAAGGCGGCCGACGTCGGCGCCGACCTGGTCGGCAAGGTCGAGCAGGGCATCCCCGAGGACGACCCGCGCAACGCGGCGACGATCGCCGACAACGTGGGCGACAACGTCGGCGACTGCGCGGGCATGGCCGCGGACCTGTTCGAGTCGTACGCGGTCATGCTGGTCGCGAGCCTCATCCTGGGCAAGGTGGCGTTCGGCGAGCAGGGCCTGATCTTCCCGCTCATCGTCCCGATGATCGGTGTGCTGACGGCGATCATCGGGATCTTCGTCACCGGGATGCGCGACCGCGACCGCAACGGCATGGCGGCCATCAACCGCAGCTTCTTCATCTCCGCCGCGATCTCCGCGGTCCTCGTCGCCGCCGCGGCGTTCTGGTACCTGCCCAGCAGCTTCAGCGGCCTGAGCGGCGCCAGCGTGCAGTCCGACGCCGACCCGCGGATCATCGCCCTCGGCGCGGTGCTCATCGGTCTGGTCCTGGCCAGCGCCATCCAGCTGCTGACCGGCTACTTCACCGAGACGAACCGCCGCCCGGTCCGCGAGATCGGCGAAAGCTCCGCCACCGGCCCGGCGACCGTCATCCTGGCCGGCATCAGCGTCGGCCTGGAGTCGGCCGTCTACACGGCGCTCATCCTCGCGGGCGCGGTCTACGGGGCGTTCCTGCTCGGGTTCGGCAACGTGACGATCGCGCTGTTCGCGGTGGCGCTGGCCGGCACCGGCCTGCTCACCACGGTCGGCGTCATCGTCTCCATGGACACCTTCGGCCCCGTCTCCGACAACGCGCAGGGCATCGCCGAGATGTCCGGCGACGTCGAGGGCGAGGGCGCCCGCGTGCTGACCAGCCTCGACGCCGTCGGCAACACGACGAAGGCCATCACCAAGGGCATCGCGATCGCCACGGCCGTGCTCGCCGCGACCGCGCTGTTCGGGGCGTTCCGGACGGCTGTGGAGAGCGAGCTGGCGCAGGCGTCGGCGTTCAGCCTCAGCATCGACCAGCCGAACGTGCTCGTCGGCCTGATCATCGGCGCCGCGGTGGTGTTCCTGTTCGCCGGCCTGGCGATCATGGCGGTCGGCCGGGCCGCGATGCGGGTGGTCTTCGAGGTACGCGACCAGTTCCGCAACAACCCGGGCATCATGGACGGCTCGGTGAAGCCGGAGTACGGGCGCGTCGTCGACATCTGCACCCGCGACTCGCTCCGCGAGCTGGCCACGCCGGGACTGCTGGCCGTCATGACGCCGATCGCGGTCGGTTTCGCCTTCGGGTACGCCCCGCTGGGGGCCTTCCTCGCCGGCGCGATCGCCTGCGGCACGCTGATGGCAGTGTTCCTGGCCAACTCCGGCGGCGCCTGGGACAACGCGAAGAAGCTGGTCGAGGACGGCCACCACGGCGGCAAGGGCTCCGAGGCGCACGCAGCGACCGTCATCGGCGACACCGTGGGCGACCCGTTCAAGGACACCGCCGGTCCGGCCATCAACCCGCTGATCAAGGTGATGAACCTGGTGGCGCTGCTGGTCGCCCCCGCCGTGGTGCTCTACGCGGACAACGTCGCGCTGCGCGTCGGCATCACGGTCGTCGCGACGGCCGTGGTGGTGGGGGCGATCATCGTCTCCAAGCGCCGCTCGGTCACGACCGCCCCGGCCGGCGACAAGAAGCGCGAGCAGACGCCGGTGGCCTCGTAACGGGTGAGGCGGCGGCCTGGGCACAGCGGCGCCCGGCCCGCCGCCTGAGCTCGTGGTACGTCGCGAGCCGTACGTGTGGAGCGTCCGTCCGTTCCCGGCTACACCGGGAGCGGGCGGGCGCTTCGTGCTATCCGGGGTGGGTGCGGCCGGCCGTGCTGGTGCCCTGCGGATGAGGGGGCGCGTGGCAGGGCGCGCAAGGGGGCGCCCGTGGTGGATGGCGGCGCGTTGCAGGCGGTCCCCATGGTGGTGCGTGCATGGAGTGCCCGTGGTTGATGCGGTGCGTCATAGGGCGGGTGCCCGTGGTGGTGCGTGCACGGAGGTGCCCGTGGTGGTGCGGTGCGCTACAGGGCGGGTGCCTGTGGTGGTGCGGTGCATGCAGGCGGGTGCCTGCCGTGCTTCGGGGCGTGCGGGGGCGGGACGGCCGTGCTCGGAGGGTTGTGGAAAGGCTGCCGGAGGCTCGGTGACGGCTTGCTCCGAGCCGGGGCTGGGGGACCTCCGGGGGCTGGTGGGAAACTGTTCGGATGAACAAGAAGCGCCCCTCCGGAGGGAAGACGCTGGCCTTCATCCTGCTGGCGATGCTGGGCATCCTGGCGGTCATCATCGGCCTGGCCCTGTGGGCATCGAGAGGGGTGTGACCGGTTGCGCACTCTTATCGTGCTCCGGCACGCCAAGGCCGCCCACGTGGCCGGCCTGGCCGACAGGGAACGGCCGCTGACCGAGCGGGGCGAGCGCGACGCCGCGCTGGCCGGCGAACGGATGCGGGCCCTCGGGCTGGCCCCCGAGCTGGTGCTGTGCTCGCCGGCCGTGCGTACGCGCCGCACCGCCGAGCTGGCGTTCCCCGGCGTGGAACCCAGCTACGAGCGGGACATCTACGAGGCCTACCCCGACGAACTCCTCGAACTGGTCAGGAGGACCGAGCCCGAGCTGCGGACCGTGGTGCTGTGCGGGCACAACCCGGGCGTGCACGAGCTGGCGCTCGGGCTGGCCGGGGGCGACTACGGGTTCCGGCCGGGCTCGTTCGCCGTGATCGAGACCGGCTCGGAGTGGAGCGAGCTGTCTCCGGGCGAGGGGCGCCTGGTCACGCTGTGGGACCCCAAGGAGGACTGACCGGCCCGGCGGGTCAGCGGGTGAGGACGCCGTCCTCGGCGTCGGCGGCCTCCACCTCGTCCCTGGAGATGCCGAGCAGGTACAGGATCGAATCGAGGTACGGCGTGTTGACCGCGGTGTCGGCGGCCTCGCGGACGACCGGCTTGGCGTTGAACGCGATGCCCAGCCCGGCAGCCGCGATCATGTCGAGGTCGTTGGCGCCGTCGCCGATGGCCACGGTCTGGCTGATCGGCAGGCCCGCCTCCTTGGCGAACCGCTCCAGCGCCCGCGCCTTGCCTGCCCGGTCGACGATCTCGCCGACGACCTTGCCGGTGAGCCGCCCGTCGGCGATCTCCAGCACGTTCGCGGCGGAGTAGTCGATGCCCAGGTCGTCGACGAGGGCGTCGGTGATCTGGGTGAAGCCGCCGCTGACGATGGCGAAGCGGTAGTCGAGCCGCTTCAGCGTGCGGACGAGCGTGCGGGCGCCGGGCGTCAGCACGACCTCGCGGCGCACGTCGGCCAGCACCTCGGCCGGCAGCCCTTCGAGCAGCGCCACCCGGCGGCGCAGCGACTCGGCGAAGTCGATCTCGCCGCGCATGGCCTCGCCGGTCACCCGGGCGACCTCCTCCAGGCAGCCGGCGTGCGCGGCGAGCAGCTCGATGACCTCGCCCTGGATCAGGGTGGAGTCGACGTCCATGACGACCAGCCGCTTGGCCCGGCGCGACAGGCCGGTGCGTTGCACGGCCACGTCCACCTGGAGGGCGGCGGCCTCGGCGGCCAGCTCGACGCGCAGCGCGTCGGGGTCGGCGCCGGAGACGGACAGCTCGATGCAGGTGACCGGCCACTGGGCGAGCCGTTCGATGCGGTCGATGTTGGCGCCGGCGGCCGCGATGCGGCCGGCGATGCCGGCGATGGCGGCGGGTTGCAGGGTCGCGCCGAGCACGCTGACCGACAGCCGGCCGCGGCGGCGCTTCTCCTTGGCCTGGGAGCCGGTGGACAGCTCCACCTCCATGCCGAGGTCCTCGGCGACGCTCTCGACGGCGGTCCACATGGCGCCGAGCGTGGTGCCCGTGCCGGTCGACGGGCCGCCCGCGTAGGCGACGAGCACGCCGAGGGTGAGCCTGCCCCGGATGACGACCTGCTCGATGTCGGAGACGGTGACGGGGAAGCTCGACAGGACGGAGAAGAGCCGGGAGGTGACGCCTGGCCGGTCGGGGCCGGTGAGGGTGATCAGGAGCGTGCGCTGGTCCACATCGTGCCACGCTACTGCGCCGTACGGGGTGCTCGGGCGGCAGGGTGGCCGTTCGAGGTGTTCCGCCTGATGGATTCAGCCGGCCTCGGAGAGGATGAGATGCGTGTCGCCGAACTCGTGCCACAGGTACCCCTCCCGCAACGCCTCCTCGTAGGCCCTGGCGAGCGGCGCCGCCCCGGCGATCGCCGTCAGCATCATCAGGTGGCTGGAGCGCGGTTCGTGCAGGCCGGTGATCAGGCCGGTGACGGCGCGGACCCCGGTGTCCGGGGTGACGACGTGCCGGGTCCAGCCGGCCGACGCATACACCAGCCCGTCGCCGCCCGCCGCGGTCTCCAGGGCGCGGACCACGGTCGTGCCGGCCGCCACGACCTGCCCGCCGCTCCGCCGGGTCAGGTTGACCAGCCGTGCCGTGGCCGGAGGGACGGCGTAGCGCTCGGCGTAGGGCGGTTCGTCCTTCTCCGGCGAGGCGACGCCGGTGTGCAGCGTGATCGGCGCGATCTGCACGCCACGCGCCACCAGCGCCGTCACGAGGTCGGCGCTGAACGGCCGGCCGGCGCTCGGCATCTCCGCGCTGCCCGGCACGGTCGCGAACACCGTCTGGTACGTCTCGATCGGCCAGTCGCGGGCCACGTACGAGTAACGGATCGGCACCCCGTACGCCCGAAGGTACGGCTCCACGTCGCGGTCGAGCCGGGCCCGCCACAGCCGGGGCGTCTCCCGTTCGATGAGCCGCAGCGTTGCGCGGCCGGGCAGGGGCAGCCACTCGCCGGGTTCGCCGCCGCCGTACGGCTCGGACGCCTTGGCGGTGCGGCGGCGCAGCTCGACCAGCCAGGTGCCGTCGTCGCGGGCGGTGGAGAAGTGCACGGCGAGCCGGTCGAGGCGGACGGCGGCCGGGAGGGTCGCCGAGTTGTTCACCACGATGAGGTCGCCCGGCTGCAGCAGGGCGGGCAGGTCGGTGAAGCGGTGGTGTGCGGGCGGCCGGCCGCCGCGGCTGACGAGCAGGCGCACCCCGTCGCGGGCCAGGCCGCGCGCCTCGGGCGGCTCGTGCGCGGCGAGCGCGGGCGGAAGGACGAACTCGAGCGCCGGGTTGGTGGGTGGTGCGGCTCCGGGCGTCGGGTCGGCGGGCGGTGCGGCTCCGGGCGTCGGGTCGGCGGGTGGCACGGCTCCGGGCGTCGGGTCGGTGGGCGGTGCGGCTCCGGGCGTCGCGGTCATTGCAGGCTCACCCTGCCGCCGGCCGGACGGGACCGGACGAGGTCGTGCAGCGCGGCGGCGACCTTGGCCGGGTCGGCGGCCGCCGCGGCCTCCTCGGCGCCGACGGCGTCGGCCAGCATGCGGGTGTTCATCTCGCCCGGATCCACCCACCAGACGGCGAGGTCGGGCTCCTCGGCGGCGAGCACGTTCGACAGCTGTTCCAGAGCCGCCTTGGTGGCCCCGTAGCCGCCCCAGCCCGGATAGGCGCCGGTGGCGGCGTCGGAGGTGATGTTGACGACGGCGCCGCGCCTGGCGCGCAGGGCGGGCAGCACCGCCTGGGTGAGCGCGAGCGGAGCGGTGACGTTCGTCTCCAGCAGCAGCTTGAACGCCTCCAGCGGGTAGCTGCCCAGCCTCGGCAGCGGCGTGACGCCCAGCCCGCTCGCGTTGTTGACGAGCAGGTCCAGCTCGGGCACGGCGAGCGACAGCCGTTCGACGTGCGCGGGGTCGGTCACGTCGCCGGCGATGGCGGTCGCGCCCAGCTCGGCGGCCGCCCGCTCCAGGTCGTCGCGCCCGCGTGCGGTCAGGACGAGGCGCCAGCCCGCGTCCGCCAGCGACCGCGCGAGGGCCAGGCCGAGACCGCGGGAGGCGCCGGTGATGAGTGCGGTGTTCGTCATGGTTCGACGGTAGGAACGCGGCTCGTCACCGGCATCGGTCGCGAGGCCGGGCCCGGCGTGGGCACTTCGTCCTAGGACCACCGGCCCTGGCGGGCCCGCCGGGGGACCCTAGAGTGGTGGCGTGATGTCGGACGATCGGGAAGAGATCCTGCAGGCGGTCAGCTCGGCCGTGCTCGCCGTGACCCGGCACCTCTCGGTGCGCGAGGTGCTGCAGGTGATCGTCCGTTCGGCGCAGCGGCTGCTGGACGCCCGCTACGCCGCGCTCGGGGTGCCGGACGACGACGGGTCGTTCGCGGAGTTCGTCGCCGAGGGCATCACCGACAAGCAGTGGGAGGCGATCGGGCCGCTGCCCAGGCAGCACGGCATGCTGGGCGCGATGCTGCGCGAGGGCGCCCCGGTGCGGCTGCCGGACCTGTGCCAGGACCCCCGGTTCGAGTACTGGCCGAAGGCGCATCCGGTGATGAAGGACTTCCTGGGCGTGCCGATCCGCGACGGCGACGAGGTCCTCGGCATCATCTTCCTGGCCAACAAGCGCACCGAGGGCG
Organism: Nonomuraea indica; assembly: GCF_002850745.1. Taxonomy (GTDB): domain Bacteria; phylum Actinomycetota; class Actinomycetes; order Streptosporangiales; family Streptosporangiaceae; genus Nonomuraea; species Nonomuraea indica. Next base: position 577,377 of record NZ_KZ559469.1, on the reverse strand, counting down.
GCTTCACGCTCGCCGACCAGGACCTGCTCACGCTCTTCGCCGCGCACGCCGCCATCGCGCTCACCAACGCCCGGCTGTACGAGCGCGGGCGCGAGCTGGCCATGCTGGAGGAACGCAACCGGATGGCCCGCGAGCTGCACGACGCGGTGACCCAGAAGCTGTTCTCGCTGCGGCTGACGGCCCAGGCCGCCGCGACGGTGCTGGACCGTGACCCGGCCCGGGCCGCGGCCGAGCTCGAACGGGTCCAGCGGCTGGCGGGCGAGGCGCTGGCCGAGCTGCGGGCCGTGATCGTCGAGCTGCGTCCCGCCGAGCTGGACCGGCACGGCCTGGGGGAGACGCTGCGCAAGCACGTCCGCCTGCTCGAACGGCTGCACCCGGTCCGGGTGGCGTTCGACTGCGGGGAGCTGCCGCCGGTCGAGCCGGCCGTGGAGGTGGCGCTGCTGCGGGTGGCGCAGGAGGCGCTGCACAACGCGCTGCGGCACGCGGACGCCACCGAGGTGTCGGTACGCCTCGGCCACGCCGGCGGCAGGCTGGTGCTGTCGGTGCGTGACGACGGCAAGGGCTTCGACCAGACGGTCTCGCGCGGCCTGGGGCTCGTGTCGATGCGCGAACGGGCCGAGTCGGTGGGCGGGGTCATGACCGTGGAGTCGGCCCCCGGTGAGGGGACGGCGGTCAGCGTGGAGGTGGACGTGTGATCCGGGTGCTGGTGGCCGACGACCATCCGGTGGTGCGGCAGGGGTTGCGTTCCTTCCTCGACCTGCAGGACGACATCACGGTCGTGGGGGAGGCCCGCGACGGGGCGGAGGCGGTCGAGCTGGTCGGGGAGCTGGCGCCGGACGTGCTGCTGCTCGATCTGAAGATGCCGGTGCTGGACGGGCTGGGCGCCCTGGAGCGGCTGTCGGGGACCTCGACCCGGGTGGTGGTGCTCACGTCGGTGAGCGACCGGTCGGACGTGGGCCCGGCGATGCGGGCCGGAGCCGCGGGGTTCCTCTACAAGGACGTGGACCCGACCGCGCTGGTGCAGGCCGTCCGGGCCGTGCACGGCGGGCAGGTGCTGCTCGCGCCGGAGGCGGCCGAGGCGATGCTGACCGGCGGCGGAGACGGCGGGGCGCGGCCCGCGCCGGTGCCGCTGACCGAGCGGGAGCGGGAGGTGCTCGTGCTGATCGCCGCCGGCCGGTCGAACCGCGAGATCGCCCGGAGCCTGCTCGTCGCGGAGAAGACGGTCAAGACCCACGTCTCCAACGTGCTGATGAAACTGGGCGTCCAGGACCGCACCCAGGCCGCGCTGTACGCGGTCCGGCACGGCCTGGCCTGATCCTGGGACATCCGTTCCTGTCGGCTCCGACTGATATCGATCAGCTCGCAATGTTCCGCTGACTTATGGAGCTGTGGGATGGCGACGGTCACCTTTCGAGACGAGACGGCAACCGGGAGATCGCTGGGCGAGTTCGCCCTGCCCGATCTGCCGGAGAGCATCTCGGCGCGGGAGCTGGTGCGGCTGCGTGTCCGGGAGGAGGTCGCCCGCTTCAACGCCGCCCCCTCCGCCCGGTTCACCGGCCTGGTCCGCCCCACGGACGCCGAGGCGGAGCTGAACGGCCACCGGATGGGCGCGAGGCGGCGGATCGACTGGGAGAAGCAGGCGGACATCGCCGTGCGGGCCTTCCAGCGCAACGGATTCGTGCTGCTGGCCGGGGATCGTCAGGTGGAGGACCTGTCCGAGGTGATCGACCTGACCGGCGATCCGGTGGTGTCCTTCATCAAGCTCGTTCCGCTGGTCGGCGGCTGACGTGGGCGTCCCCGCCGGCGTGGGAAACCGCGCCCGGTGGGCGACGACTCCCCGTCAGGGGCTGCGGAGGGGCTCGAAGATGGCGTGGTGGGCGGCCACGGTCGCCCGCCGCACCGCCCGGTCCAGCTCGCGCAGCGACTCGGCACGGGCGGCGAGCTGCGCCGAGGTCAGCCCCCGGTCGTCGGCCAGCCGCAGCACCGTCGCCAGGCGGGCGGCGAGCGACGCGACGCGGTGCGCCCGCGCCGGGTACCCGGGTGCGAGACCCGCGCCGCCGGGGGCGTCGCCGGGCAGCCGCTCCGGCCGGCCCTGTGCCGGGCCGTCGACGGAGGCCAGCGCCTCGGTTGCCGACCGCATCACGGCCGACAGCCCGTGCTCGGCCTCGGCCAGCGAGGGCAGGTCGTGCCTGACGGGCCCGGCCTCGTACACGGTCAGGCGTACCCCGGCGTAGGAGGAGCCGCGCCGGTCGGGTGCGGGCACCAGCCCGAGACGCCGGTCGGCGAGCACGGCGATGACGGCCTCGCCCGCGTCGACGGCGGCCGAGTTGAACTCCGGCGGCCCGGAGAGGCCGAGCGGGTCGCCCGGCGCCGGCAACGCCAGCCGGAACTCACTGAGGCCGTCGACGCGCAGGCCGGCGAGGTATCCGCGCAGCGGCACCTCCCCGGCGACCGTGGGTCCGCCGGCCGCCTCCACGCGGTCGGCCGCCTCGTCGAGGCCCACGTGGCCGGCCAGCCAGGCGTTGCCCCAGGCGACGAGGACGGGAGAGACAGTCGATTCAGGGCGCACCGGTCCACGATATGCGCTCGCGCTGCAATAGGTTTGACCCCGAGCGTTCTCCTGAAGGAGGGATCCGGGATGGGTGGTCAGGTGCTGCGGCTCCAGGACGTGGTCGTCAGGCGCGACGGAGCGGCCCTGCTGCGCGGCATCGACTGGGAGGTCAACGCGGACGAGCGTTGGGTCGTGGTCGGGCCCAACGGCGCGGGCAAGACGACGTTGCTGCAGGTGGCGAGCACGCTGCTGTACCCGACGGAGGGGGTCGTCGAGGTGCTCGGCGAGCGGCTGGGGCAGACCGACGTCTTCGACCTCCGGCCGCGCATCGGGCTGGCGAGCGCGGCGCTGGCCGAGCGCATCCCGCCCGAGGAGAAGGTGATCGACCTCGTGCTCACCGCGTCCTACGGCGTCATGGGCCGCTGGACGGAGGAGTACGACTCCAACGACGTCACCCGGGCCGTCGAGCTGATCGACATGCTCGGCGCCGCCCACCTGATCCGCCGGCGCTTCGGCACGCTGTCGGAGGGGGAGCGCAAGCGGGTGCAGATCGCCCGGGCCCTCATGCCCGACCCGGAGGTGCTGCTGCTCGACGAGCCGGCCGCGGGGCTCGACCTGGGTGGGCGCGAGGACCTGGTGCGCCGTCTGACGGTGCTGGCCCAGGACTTCCGGTCGCCGACGCTGGTGCTGGTCACGCATCACGTGGAGGAGGTGCCGAGCGGGTTCACGCACGGGCTGCTGCTGCGCAACGGCTCGGTGGTGGCGCAGGGGCCGCTGGATCAGGTGATGACGGCCGACAACCTGTCGCGGACGTTCGGACTGCCGCTCTCGCTCGACCGCAGCGCCGAGGGTCGCTGGTACGCCCGCGCGCTGTGAGAGCCGGTGACCGGCCCGGGCCGCTGTGATGGCGGCTCCGGGCGGCGTCTAGGCTACGGCGGGTGACGATCTGGGAAGCGCTTGCGGTGTGCGTGGCGGGGGTTGCGGCCGGGGCCATCAACGCGGTCGTCGGCTCGGGCTCGCTGATCACCTTTCCCACGCTCGTCGCGGTGGGTGTGGACCCGGTCGTGGCCAACGTGTCCAACAACATCGGCCTGGTCCCCGGGTCGTTCACCGGCGCCTACGGTTACCGGGCGGAGCTCGTGGGGCAGCGTGACCGGCTGGTCCGCCTGGGTGCGGCCTCGTTCCTGGGTTCCGTGATCGGCGGGCTGCTGCTGCTCTCCCTCGACCCGGGCGTGTTCCAGGTCGTGGTGCCGGTGCTGATCGCCGCGGCGTGCGTGCTGGTGGTGGTGCAGCCCCGGTTGAGCGCGCGGCTGGCGGCCGGGCGCCCCCACGCGGACTCCCACGGCGGGGTGGCGCTCTGGCTGGGCGTGTTCGGCGCCGGCGTCTACGGCGGATACTTCGGCGCGGCGCAGGGCGTGCTGCTGATCGGGCTGCTCGGCAGCTTCCTCAGTGAGCACCTGCAGCGGGTGAACGCCGCCAAGAACGTGCTGTCGCTCGTCGTGAACTCCGCGGCCGCGCTGCTGTTCGTGCTGGTCGCCGAGATCGACTGGTGGGCGGTGCTGGCGGTGGCGGTGGGGGCGATGGCGGGCGGCTTCGTCGGGGCGAGGCTGGGCCGGCGCATCCCGGCGCCCGTGCTCCGAGGGGTGATCGTGGTGGTGGGGGTCGTCGCGATTGTCAAACTGGTGTACGGATAAATTCCCGCTCTTATGGGTATGAATCTGTACATGAAGGGTGATCGGGTGGAGATCGTCATCGACGCGGGCGGCACCCCGCGCACCTACGAGGTCACCGCCACGCGAGCGGGCCGTCGCGTCGAGGTGGCCACGCGCCGGGGGCTGGTCGAGGTGAGCGAGGTGACCCGCGGCGGCGCCGCCGTACGGACCGCGCGGTTCATGTCCAGCCGCATCCTGGCCCTGGTGGAGCATCCCGCCGACGAGCACTGACGCGACCGGCGTCCTACCCGAAGTCGGCGGCGTGCTCGCCCGCCCACTGGCGGAACGTCAGCGCCCGCCTGCCCAGCAGCCGCCACACCGTGTCCGTGACGGGCTCGGGCGTCGCCACGAACGACGCCCACCTCGCCAGCGCGCCGTCCACGGCCACCGGGTCGCCCCAGGCCGCCAGCAGCTCCTCCCGGGCCCTCCGCGCGGGTGGCTCCTCCCAGCGCACCTCGCGGCCGACGGCTTCGCCGATGATCCGCGCCTGCCGCGCCCGCGTCAGGGTCTCCGGGCCGCTGATCGTGTACGTGGCCCCGCCGTGCCCGGCCGAGGTGAGCACGTGCACGGCCACGGCCGCGACGTCCCTCTCGTGGACGGGGGCCAGCGCGGCCGCCCCGTACGGCCGGCGGACCACGCCCTTGCGCACCTCGCCCGCCCACTCCAGGGCGTCGGTGGCACAGCCGGTGGGGCGCAGGAACGTCCACGGCACCCCGGCCCACCGGATGGCCCGTTCGATCTCGCGGTGCGGGCCGAGGCCGCCGGACAGGTGGACGATCCGGCGGGCGTGCTTCGCGATGGTCTCCACGGCGGTCTCCGCCACGGCCTCCACGGCGGCCGCGGCGCGGTCCGGCCAGATCAGGAACACCGTCTCCACGCCGCGCAGCGCCGGCTCCAGCGTCGCGGGCGCCGCCAGGTCGCCGCCGGCCACCTCGACGCGAGGGGGCAGCCGGACCCGGGACGGGTCGCGGACCAGCGCGCGGACCCCGAGGCCCGCCTCGGCCAGCTGCGAGACCACGTGCCTGCCCACGTCACCGGTCGGTCCGGTCACGAGAAACTCGCCCATGACCCCGACCGTAGAACCTCACGTCAACTTGAGGTCAAGCCCCGGGCGTACCTGGATGATCCCGTCCCGCCGGATGCGGGTCTCGAAGGTCGGCGCCGGAGCGGTGGCGGGACCGTGCTTGACCGACCCGTCGCCGAGCCGGAACGTGCTGCCGTGCCAGGGGCAGACCACGCACGCCTCGCCGTTCTCCACCACCAGCCTGCCCTGGTGCAGGGGGCCGGCGAGGTGCGGGCAGCGGTCGGCGAGCACGGTGACGTGATCGCCCCGCCGCAGCACGAACAGCTGGATGTAGCCGAGCCGCCGGGCCACGGGCCTGCCGTCGGGCAGGTCGGTGAGCGCGCACAGGTCGTGCCAGCCCAGAGGCACCAGATGGGCGATCTGGGGAGCGTGGTTGGCCCCGGCCGCCTGCCGGTAGGCCATGTGGCCGCCCAGGTAGGCGCCCATGCCGCCGACCCCGACGCCGGCGAACGACAGCAGCCGGCCGGCGCGTTCCCGGCCGGACAGCCGGGCGGCCAGCGAGGCGGTGAACAGCCCGAGCGCGGTGACGTTCGTCAGCATGTGCACGAAGCCGACGCGTTGCTGCTCCCGGTGCAACGACGACCAGTCGGTCAGCCCCGCCGCGGCGGTGGGGAGCGCGCTGCCGATGCCCACGGTCAGCAGCAGCCGCGACGCGCGCGGGTCGATGCGGGTCATGTCGAGCACGGCCGCGGAGAGCCAGCAGCCCAGGGTCACGTTCGCGAGCGGTGGATGGGCCGGCTTGCCCACGGGGACCCCGTGGAGCAGGTCGCGTAGCAGGCCCGGACGGATCGTGTCACGGACGGCCTTGGCCAGCACCCTGACGGGCTTGTCCATGGCCTTGGTCTTCTCCAGCTGTTCCGCGAGGTTGACGGGCCCCCCGAAACGGCGCAATTGCTTACGTCTCGGTCGCACTATCTCTTTCACGAAAAGTCCCCTACCCCCGGCATGAGGGCATCACTCGGGCAGGTACCCCATCGACACCGACCGTCTGACCAGGTCGATGGCGTACGCGCCCAGGGAGGGGGAGCCCTCCTCGATCAGGCGGACGTTCCGCATCACCTGGTCCGCCGTGACCTTGAACAGCGGCCAGGTGCCGCCCTGGGTGTTGTGGTTGGCCAGCAGCGGCGCGAACCGGTCGAGCGCGCGGGCGAACCTCGCCTCGGGCGTCTCCCGCGCCTCGAACTCCTCCCACAGCTGCCGCAGCCCCGCCGCCTGGTCGGCGGGCAGCAGCGCGAAGATGCGGTCGGCCGCCGCCCGCTCCGCCTCCGCCTGGGCGGCCACGGCGACGGCGTCGTGGACGAAGGTGTCGCCCGCGTCGATCTCGACCAGGTCGTGCACCATCAGCATGGCGACGACCCGCTGGATGTCCGTGCCGGGAGGCGCGTGCTCGGCGAAGACCATCGCCAGCATGCTCACGTACCAGGAGTGCTCTGCGTCGTTCTCCCGCCGGGAACCGTCCATGAGGAGGTTGCGGCGGATGATCCGCTTCAGCTTGTCGATCTCGACGGCGAAGGTGATCTGGGCGTGGAGGCGGTCCTTTTCCGGCACGGTAGTCACGCGCGCCACCCTAACGGCCGATGATCACTTAGGTGGGCAGAACGGTCACCGGAACGCCGTTGAACACCGCGTTGCCCGACGGGACGTCGATCGCGGCCTCGTCCGTCAGCACGTTGGCGCTGACCCCGGCGTGCGCGGCGGCCACGGTCTGGGAGCTGCCCGCGTGCCCCCAGCCGTGGGGGAGGGAGACCACACCGGGCATGATCGCCTCGGTCGGTTCGAGCGGCACGGTCAGCTCGCCCGTGGCCGAGCGCACGACCGCCTCGCCGGCCAGCCCGAGCCTGGCCACGTCGGCCGGGTTGATCTGCAGCGTGCAGGTGTTGCTGCCGCCGACCAGCGGGGCGACGTTGTGCAGCCAGCTGTTGTTGGACCGCAGGTGGCGCCGCCCGATCAGGACCAGCTCCGGCGGCTGCTCCTCCAGGGCCGCGCGCAGCCGTACGACGTCCTCCAGGAGCAGCGCCGGGGCGAGCTCGACGACGCCCGACGCGGTGCGGAGCAGGCCGGGCAGCCGAGGCTCCAGCGGGCCGAGGTCGATGCCGTGCGGATGGGCGAGCAGCGTGCGCAGCGACAGCTCGCCCTTGCCGGACCACTCGCCGTACGGGCCGAGCCGCAGCATCAGGTCGAGCCGGCGCTCGGCGCCCGTGTCCCCGTCGAGCGCGGCCTGCAACGCGGCCGGGTCCCGCCCCTCGACGCCGGAGCCGGGCGTCCCGACAGCCTTGGAGAGCATCTGCCCGATGACGAACGCGTCCAGGTCGCCCTCCAGGCCGGAGGCGATCCCGGCCAGCCGGCTGAGGATCTCCGCCTCGGACGGCCGCTCGTCCAGCGGCAGCGACGGCCGCGAGTAGCGCGCGAAGTTGCGCACGGCGAAGCCCTGCAGGGCGAAGTCGAAGTGGCCCGACTGCAGCATCCGCGGCGGCGGCAGGATGACGTGCGCGTGCCGGGTGGTCTCGTTCAGGTACGGGTCCACGCTGACCATGAAGTCGAGCCCGGCGAACGCCCGGTCGAGCCGCGCCCCGTGCGGCGCCGACAGCACCGGGTTGCCCGCCACGGTCAGCAGCAGCCTGATCTGCCCGTCACCCGGCGTCTCGATCTCGTCGGCCAGCGTCGCCACCGGCAGCTCGCCGTTCACCTCGGGCAGGCCGCGCACCCGGCTCGTCCACCGCCCCACCGTGTACGGCCGGCGCGGCCCGCCGTACTCGGTGGCGGGCTTGGCGAACATGGCGCCGCCCGGCCGGTCGAGGTTGCCGGTCAACACGTTCAGGACGTCGACCAGCCACTGCGCCAGCGTGCCGAACTCGGCCGTGCAGGTGCCGATCCTGGCGTACACGGCCGCGGCCGGCGCCGCCGCCAGCTCCCTGGCCAGCCGCACGATCACCTCCGCCGGGACGCCGGTCCGGCGGGCCACCACGTCGGGCGGGAAGTGCTTGGCCGCCTCCCGCACCTCGTCGAGCCCGGCCACCTCGACCGACACCCGGTCGAGGCCCTCGGCGAGCACCGTGTGCACCAGGCCGAACAGCAGGTAGGCGTCGGTGCCCGGCCGGACGAACACGTGCTCGTCGGCCAGCGCGGCCGTCCGCGTGCGGCGCGGGTCGACCACGACGAGCCTGCCGCCGCGTGCCCGCAGCGCCCGCAGCCGGCCGGGGAAGTCGGGCGCGGTGCACAGCGAGCCGTTCGACTCCAGCGGGTTCGCGCCCAGCATGAGCAGGTAGCCGGTCCGGTCGAGGTCGGGCACCGGGATGGCCATCGGGTGGCCGAACATCAGCCCGCAGGCGACATGCTTGGGCATCTGGTCGGCGGTGCTGGCGGTGAAGACGTTGCGGGTGCCGAGCGCCTTGATCATCGGACCGGCGTAGAGGGCGCCGGCCATGGTGTGGGCGCTGGGGTTGCCCAGGTAGACGCCGATCGCCTGGCGGCCGTGCGTCTCGGCGACCCGCGCGAAGCCCGCCTCGACGGCCGCGAACGCCTCGTCCCAGCCGGCCTCCCGCCACTGCTCGCCGTCGCGGATCATCGGGCGGCGCAGCCGGTCGGGGTCCTCGTCCAGGCGGCCGAGGCTGGCTCCCTTGGGGCAGATGAAGCCCTTGCTGAACGGGTCGTCCCGGTCTCCCCGGACGCCGGTCACGTGCCCGGCGTCGTCGAGGGTGAGGGTCAGTCCGCAGACGGCCTCGCACAGGGGGCAGGTGCGGTGGACGGTCGAGGGCATCACGACTCCTGAGTTCGTCAACTGAACTCATCTTGGCCGCTCTCGCGCGCGGGGGGAAGCCCCGGAGCCCCCGCGGTCTCCGGGGCTTGTCCGGAGGCGCGGCGCGGTTGCGCCCCCGGAGGTCAGCCCACCTGCGAGAGGACCAGCCCGTCGGGCAGGGTGGAGCGCAGATCGGGCGGCTCCTCTAGCTCGGACGAGCGGAGCGGGATCCACGACCGCCGGCCGTACAGGCGCTCCAGCCCGGGGGAGAGCGCCCCCGGCAGCTCGTCCCGCCGGACGATCTCCACCATGATCAGGTGCGCCCACCTGCGGTGCCGGTGGACGGCGGCGCTCCTGGCCCAGCAGGCGGCGGCGATCTCCTCCGCGTACGCCTCGAACTCCGCCGCCGAGATGCCGGCCCTGGTCAGCACCAGGGCCTTCTCCCCGGTGCGGGTCGGCGTGATCCACAGCACCAGCGGGATCCGGCCGGCGCGGGTGTGCATCGTCGTCTCCAGGCAGGTGCGCTGGAGGCGGTGCCGGGAGACCACGCACCAGAAGTGCGCCACCGTCCAGTTGCGGCCGCTCCTGGTGACGGCGGGCGCGGAGACCGCGGCGCTGAGCAGGACGAGCGGCATCCACCGGCCCTGCCCCGCCGCCCCCGCCATGGCCGCGGCGACCAGGACGAGCCCCGCGAGGAGCAGCAGCTCGGTCCGGTAGCGCCACAGCCGGGCCGGCAGGCCGGACCGGCCGGCGGCCGGCAGGTCCTCGCCGGCCGGGTAGATCTGGTTGCGCGGGTTGCGATCCATCTCACGACACCTCCTCGGCCACCGGTGGCGCGACGCGGAGCTGGTCGAAGCGTGGATCCCGGTAGACGCGGGCGCCGAAGCCGGCCCTGGACACCGTCCAGCCCCGCCGGAAGGCGAACTCGTCCGGCTCCATGCAGATCTCGCGGTCGGCCCAGGCGATGAGCTCCCGGATCCGGGACTTGATTCGGCTGAGCCCCTTGGTACCTTGTGAGTACATAGAAGACCCCTTTCGCGGCATTACTCGAGGTGGCTTCTCAAGCCGGACCGCAGGCTGGTCGACAGACGTCGCCGCAGGGTGGCAGCCCTTGTGCGGTGACCGGCCGGCGGCCTGGGTCCGGCTCTTCGGTGCGCTCCCACCGGGGTCTCCGGCGGAGCGACGGTCGCGGCTTCGTTTCAGACGAGTGCGAGATCCTTCCGGCAAGCGGCCTCCCTGGGGCGGGGATTCGTATCCGGGACGGCGCCGTTGCCGGTGGGGCGGCCCGCGTGGCCGCGCGCGAACATGAAGGGAAGGCCCGTGAGGTGCGGCCGTGTCGTCATCCCGGCCTCCTCCGCTGTTCGGTGCCTCCTGAGCCCGATGGTCTCTCCGTAACCTTTCCCCTGCAAGACCTTGAGCAAGAGAAGATTTACATTTCTTCGTTCCTTGCTAGATGTCTTGCGCTGCAAATTGCACGCGTAAGGCCGGACAGCCGGGACTGCTTGCCCGATATGCCGCGATCGTGGCACGCTGCAACCGCGGCTGCGTGCCACTACACATGCAACTTGCAAGGTAAGATTGGGCGACACGGCCCCCGTCCGGGCATCCCCAACGACCCTTCCCGGCTACACCTTCCTTCCCGACGAGGAGCGTGGGACGGTGCCATCGCAGCAGGGCAGCCCGACTGTCCGCAGGCTCAGGCTCGCCCAGGAGCTTCGCCTCCTCCGCGAGCGCAGCAAGTACACCGGGGGCAAGGCCGCCGGCGAGCTCGGCTGGTCGGCCAGCAAGGTCTCCCGCATCGAAGCGGCCAAGACCATGCCCAGCGCCGACGACATCAAGGCCCTGGCCAAGCTCTACCGGGCCGACGAGGCAAAGCTTGACGAACTCATCGGCCTGTTGCGAGATGCGGATCAACGCGGCTGGTGGGAAGATTACGAAGAGACTCTGCCGGAGGAGTACACAAGATTCCTCGGGCTGGAGGCAGAGGCGATATTCCTGCGCAACTGGGAACCCCAGCTCGTGCCGGGCCTCTTGCAGACCGAAGGCTATGCGCGCGAAGTCATCCTCGCCACGCGGGGCATCGCGCGCATCACGCAGAGCGGCGTCCGAAGCAGGGTCGAGGCGCGCATGGACCGCCAGCAACGGGTCCTGCACAGACCGGATCCGCCCAAGCTCCGCTTCGTGCTGGACGAGTCGGTTCTCACCCGCAAGTTCGGCGAGCCCTCGGTGATGCGGGCGCAGATGGAGCATCTGCTGGAGATGTCTCTGCTCCCGCATGTCAGCGTCCGCGTGCTGAGCATGGAGTCGCTCCATCCGGTCAACACGGGGACGTTCGTCCATCTCAAGTTCTCGGATTTCGACGATGTTGTATACCTGGAGCAGCTCTACACGGCTGACTTCGTCGAAGACCTCGAACGAGTGGCCGGATACGAGACCGCCTTCGACCACACCGCGTCCGAAGCGCTCGATGAAGACGAGTCACGCGTCCTCATCCAGCGCAAGGCGATGCTGTGGCGAGGCTAGGACGCACGACTCAACAGGGCAATGGCGCCCTACGCCCATATGGGGAGAACATGTACACCGGATCCAAGATCACGGCTTGGCGCAGGAGCAGCTTCTGCAACGGCAACTCGGCCTGCGTCGAAGTCGCTCCTCTCGCCGACGGCAACGTCGCGCTGAAGGACAGCAAGGAAGAGGACGGTCCCGTCCTCGTCTTCACGCCGTCCGAGTGGGAGGCCTTCACGGCCGGGGTTCGCGACGGCGAATTCGACCTGAGCGCGCTTGCCCGCAGTGAGTGAAGAACGGCCCTGGTCAGTTGTTGCGCCAACCATTCAGGGCCGTTCGGAAGGCTCGTGACAGCCTCTTCCTCGCTCGCCTTGCCGGGCGAGCAGCGATCACGTGCACATCATGGCACACAGCCTCAGAGTGATGATCCATTGACACGTCCGCGGAGCGGGGCCACCCGTCGCGGTCTCAGGAGCGCCGCCGTACGAGGAACAGGGAGCTCACCCCGGCCAGGACGGCGAGCGCGGCGCAGGCCAGGGCGGCCGTCAGTGCGGCCGTGGCGCCCTGACCCTGCAGCGAGATGAACAGTGTGCCGACCGTCGCCACGCCGATCACCTGGCCGAGCTGCATCACCGTGAGCAGCGCGCCGCTCGCGTCGGCGGCGTGCGCCTCGCCCACCCGCTCGGTGGCGAGGTTCGTCACCGCGATCTGGACGCCGAGCCCGGCGCCGATGAGCGCGCTCATCACCGCGTACGGCAGGCCGCCCCCGGCCGCCAGGCCGAGCCCCACGTACGCCGGCGTGGCCACCACGTAGCCGTAGGGCACCAGGGAACGCTGCAGGCGCGTGGGCAGGCGTGGCCAGGCGAGCCCGACGACGGCGAAGGCCAGCGCGCACGGCACCAGCATCATGCCCGAGGCCAGCGGCGACAGGCGCAGCTCGCCCTGCAGGTGCAGCGCCGAGGTGAACAGGAACGCGCCCCACGTGGCAGGCCCGAGGAGCAGCACCGCCAGGCCCGGACGCATGCCAGGAGCGCGCAGCACCGCGGCGGCGACCAGCGGCCGCCCGCCACGGGCGGTCACCCAGCGCTCGATCCGCACGAACACCGCGAACATCGGCACGCTCAGCGCCATCGACACCCAGCCCCACAGCGGCCAGCCCAGTTCCCGGCCCAGCACCAGCGGGACCACGAGCAGCAGCACGGCCGCCGCCAGCGTCACCAGACCGCCCGGGTCGAGCCCGGCCCGGCCGCCGCCCCGGTCCGCCGGCAGCACGCGCAGCCCCACCACCAGCAGCAGCGCGCCGATCGGCACCAGCACCAGGAAGACGATCCGCCAGCCCGCCCCGAACCCCAGCAGGATGCCCCCGAGCGCCTGGCCCACCACGATGCCGCCGCTCACCACGGCCGACCACAGGCCGAGCGCGCGGCCCCGGGCCGCGCCGTGGTAGTTGTGCTGGATCAGGGTGAGCACCTGCGGCATCATCAGGGCGGCGCCCACGCCCTGCGCGAGCCTGAACCCGACCAGCCAGCCGGTCGAGGGCGCCAGCCCCGCGCCGAGCGTGGTGAAGGTGAACAGCCCCAGCCCGGCGAGGAAGGCGTTGCGATAGCCGAACAGGTCGCCGAGGCGGGCTCCGGTGATCAACAGGACGGCGTAGACGATCGTGTAACCGGCGACGATCATCTGCAGCCCGGCGCCCGAGGAGCGCAGGTCGGCCTCGATCGTGGGGGTGGCCACGTTGACGACGTTGACGTTCAGGATGGCCAGGAACTGCCCGACGAGGATGACCGCCAGGAGCAGGCCACTGGCCCTGCTGCGCTCCTGGTGTACGGCCGGAGGGGGAGAGACGGCAGCGGTACGGGTCATGCTCCAACAGTGCCGGACATCGGATACCGGTAACGAGAGCCCCCTCATACTGGTATCAACGCTACCTGGATACCCGTTCCCGGCGGCTCCACCATGGAGAGGTGACAGTGGCAGAGGCCAAGCGCGCCGATCTCGCGGCGTTCCTGCGCACCCGGCGCGAACGCATCACCCCGGAGATGGTCGACCTGGCCCCCGGGCCGCGCCGGCGCACGCCCGGCCTGCGGCGCGAGGAGGTCGCCCAGCTCGCCGGAGTGGGCGTGACCTGGTACACGTGGCTGGAGCAGGGACGGCCGATCAACGCCAGCACCCAGGTGCTCGACGCCGTCGCCCGCACGCTCCGGCTCGACAACGCCGAGTGGCAGCACCTCTACCGGCTGGCCGGCCACCAAGCAGGCGTGCCCGCCGGTGACGCCGTACGGGTGACGCCGCAGATCCAGGAGATCCTCGACAAGCTCGACCCGATGCCGGCCTGCCTGTCCAACAGCCGCTGCGACGTGCTCGCCTGGAACTCCGCCTACGCCGTGATGGCGCCCGACGTGGTCGAGGCGCCCGAGGGGGAGCGCAACACGCTCTGGCAGAGCTGCGTGAGCTCCAGGCTGTCGGACATGCTGGTCAACCGCGAGCAGGAGCTGCCCGGCGTGGTCGCGGTGTTCCGCGGCGCCTACAGCCGCCACGCCGACGACCCGTGCTGGCAGGGGTTCGTCAGCAGGCTGTGCGCGGCGAGCCCGGAGTTCGCCCGGCTGTGGGCCCGGCAGGACGTCGCCGAGCCGGGCCCGCGCGAGAAGATCATGAAGCACGAGCGGGTCGGCGAGATGCGCTTCACCACGACGGTCCTCCACTCGCCCACCCCCGAGACCCGCATGGTCATATACACACCCATGGACGACGCCACCCGCCACGCGATCGACCGGCTGCTTGCCGAGACCTGACCTCGGCGTGACATCCGGCGGCATGGCATGCTCGATCCTTGACCCACCGGATCCAGCAGAAGTGGCGACATATGAGATTCCCCCCTGCCGCCGCGGCTGTGGCTCTCGCCGCCGCGCTCACCGCGTGCTCCGCTGCGGAGTCCGAGACCCCCGAACGCCGTGGCGAGACGGCCGCCGCCGAGAGCACGGCCCCCAGCCCCAAGCCCTCGCGGGTCCGCAAGCCGTTCACGATCGCGTTCGGCGGCGACGTGCACTTCGAGGGGGGCCTGCGGGCCCGGCTGAACAACCCCCGCACCGCGCTCGGGCCCATCGCCGGCGTGCTGCGCGACGCCGACCTGGCGATGGTCAACCTGGAGACCGCCATCACCACGGGCGGCACCCCGGCGCCCGGCAAGCAGTTCACCTTCCGGGCGCCGGCCAGCGCCTTCACCGCCCTCAAAGCCGCCGGGGTGGACGTGGTGTCGATGGCCAACAACCACGGCATGGACTACATGGACACCGGCCTGGCCGACTCGCTGGCCGCCATCAAGCGGTCGAGGTATCCCGTGGTGGGCATCGGCGCGAACGACACCGAGGCGTACCGGCCGTTCCGCAAGGTGGTCAACGGCAACCGCGTGTCGATCATCGGGGCCACCCAGGTGCTCGACGACCACCTCATCTCCGCCTGGACCGCCACACCCGACAAGGGCGGGCTGGCCTCGGCCAAGAACGAGACGCGGCTGCTGCGGGCCGTACGGGAGGCGCGCAAGCGGTCCGACACCGTGATCGTGCACCTGCACTGGGGCACCGAGATGCAGAAGTGCCCCAACCAGGCGCAGCTCGCGCTCGCCCCCAAGCTGGTCAAGGCGGGCGCCGACGTGGTGGTCGGCGGGCACGCGCACATCCTCCTCGGAGCCGGCTACCTCGGCGACTCCTACATCAGCTACGGCCTCGGCAATTTCGTTTTCTACAACTCAAACCCGGCGACCACCGGGCGGACCGGCGTGCTCACGCTGACCCTCAACGGCCGCAAGGTGCTCAAGGACACGTGGACCCCGGCGACCATCCAGGGCGGCGTCCCCGTCCCCATGACCGGTTCGGCCCGCACCCAGGCGGTCGCCGACTGGAGGGCGCTGCGCTCCTGCACCGGTCTGTCCACCCGGCCCTGACGGGTTATGTTCGAGGGGAGGAGCCGATAGCGGGAGGTCGCGATGCGGTGGATCGAGTCCGGTGACGTCCGGCTGGCCCTCGTCGAGGAGGGCGACCCCGCCCGCCCGACGGTGCTGCTCCTGCACGGCTATCCCGACACCCACCGCGTCTGGGACGAGGTCGCCGAACGGCTGCGCGACCGCTTCCACGTGGTCCGCTACGACGTGCGCGGTGCGGGCAGCTCCGGCGCCCCGGCCGACCACCGGCACTACGACCTCGACCACCTGGTGGCCGACCTCTCGGCCGTGCTCGACGACATCGGCAAGCCCGCCGTCCACCTGGTCGGCCACGACTGGGGCTCACTGCAGGGCTGGGACGCGGTGACCCGGCCCGGCGTCCGCGAGCGTGTCGCATCCTTCACCAGCCTCGGCGGCCCCGGGCTCGACCAGACGGCGGAGTTCCTGCGGCACGGCAGCCTCGGCGACGTCGCCGCCCAGCGCGCCCGATCCTGGTACATCGGCGCCTTCCAGCTCCCGGTGCTGCCCGAGCTGGCCTGGCGGACGTTCGTACCCGCGATGCTGGAGCGCACCATGCGGCTCGGCGACGGCGTCGAGCCCCGGCCCGGCCATCCCGCGGCCACGCTGCCCGCCGACGCCGCCAACGGGCTGTGGCTCTACCGGTGCAACCGAGCGGGACGGCGGCGCCGCCGCGACCCGCGCGTCGACGTGCCGGTGCAGCTCATCGAGGCCACCCGCGACTCCTTCGTCACCCCGAAGCTGCTGGCCTCGCTCACCCGGTGGGCGTCCCGCTGCTGGCACCGCCGGATCGTCGCCGGCCACTGGGCGCACCGCAGCCGTCCCGACGTGGTCGCCAGGATGATCGCCGAGTTCGCCGCGCACGTGGACGGCGGCGAGGCCGGGGGGAGCCTGCGCCGCTCCCGCGTGGCGCCGGGGCGCGGCGCCTTCGGCGACCGGCTGGTGGTCGTCACGGGCGCGGGGAGCGGCATCGGGCGGGCCACCGCGCGGGCGTTCGCCGCCCACGGCGCCGAGGTCGTCTGCGCCGACATCGACGCGGCCGCCGCCGCGCGCACCGCCGCCGGCATCGCCAAGGACCTGGCGGGTACCGCGCACGCCGTGCGGGTCGACGTGGCCGACGCCGCCGCGATGGAGGCCTTCGCCGAGGACGTGCGCTCCCGGTACGGGGTGCCCGACGTCGTCGTCAACAACGCCGGCGTCATCGTCGCCGGCCCGTTCCTCGACCACTCGATCGACGACTGGCGCAGGACCCTCGACGTCAACCTGTGGGGCGTCGTCCACGGCTGCCGGCTGTTCGCCGCCCAGATGACCGAACGCGGCGAGGGCGGCCACCTCGTCAACATCGCCTCCATGGCGGCGTTCGCCCCCACGGCCGTGCTGCCCGCCTACTCGGCGGCGAAGTCGGCGGTGAAGACGCTCAGCGAGTGCCTGCGGGCCGAGCTGGCCGCCGACGGCATCGGCGTCAGCGCGATCTGCCCCGGGTTCGTCTCCACGGCCATCGCGCGCAACGCCGACTACGTCGGCCCCGACCTGCGCGAACTCGCCGAGACGGGCGCCGAGCTGCGCGGCTACCCGCCGGAGCGCGTCGCGGCCCACATCCTGCGCGCCGTGCACCGCAACCAGGCCGTCGTCCCGGTCAACACCGAGGCGAAGCTCGGCTACGCGCTGTCGCACGTCTTCCCCGGAGCCATGCGCGGCGTCGCCCGGCTGTCCGCCGCCGCCAGAAATCTGTAATCGGCGGGTGACGATCAGCCGCTTCGGGAGAAGATGAGGGCGTGCCGACCCCTCAGACTGATGACTGCACCAGCCCACCGGCGTTGCGGCGCCGGCCCACCCAGCGCCGCAGCGCCCGCCGGGTCCAGCGGATGCTCGACGCCTGCGCGGCGCTGCTCGACGAGATCGGCTACGAGGCCCTGTCGACGACCCGCATCGCCGAACGCGCCGGCGTCGCGATCGGGTCCATCTACCAGTTCTTCCCGGACAAGCGGGCGATCACCCAGGAGCTGACCCGGCGCAACGTCGAGCAGTTCGTCTCGCGGGTGGGGCACCGCTTCATCGAGGAGGACTACCGCGGCTGGTGGGAGGCCGTCGACGCGATCATCGACGAGTACGTCGACATGCACCGGACCGTTCCCGGCTTCAAGAGCCTCCACTTCGGCGACGTCGTCGACCTCAACCTGCTCGACTCCGACTCCGACAACAACACGGTCATCGCCGGGCGGCTGCGCGGGCTGCTGCTCAAGGAGTTCGGGCTGGCCGACAGCCACGAGCTCGACGTGGCCATGCTGGTCGCCGTCGAGGCGGGCGACGCCGTCCTCAAGCTGGCCTTCCGCCGGAGCCCCGACGGCGAGCCGGAGATCATCGAGGCGGCCAAGCAGCTCATCCGGGGCTTCCTGTCGCGCCAGCTCCGCGCCTGGTCGCCCCGGCCGGCCTGACCGGCCCGGGCTGCGCTGTCGGCTTGACCGGCCCGGGCGGGGCTGTCTGCCGGTCTGACCTGCCTGGGAGCATTGTCGGCCGGTCTGACAGGCCTGGCCTGGCTGTCGGCCTGCCTGCGCTATCGGGGGGAGTGCGGCCGGTCGGCGATGGACGCGGGGCCGCCCACGCAGGGTGCGGGGAACGACACGGGCCGGATGTCCTCGCGGACCATCCGCGCGGTCAGCCTGGCCTCGACCGCCCGGAGGTTGCGCTCGGCCGTCTCGACGGCCTCCAGCCGGGCCGACAGGTAACCGGCCGCACCCGGGATCACGGCGGAGAGCACGATGGCGCAGCCAAGGGCGAAGGTCATCTGCTTCGACATGCCCATGACGGCCCCCTCGACTCGCGGCGCGCGAGGGCAGTTATGCCCGGGGGTCCGAGCGACACGCCGATCGCCGTCATCCTTTGACCCGT
Organism: Nonomuraea indica; assembly: GCF_002850745.1. Classification (GTDB taxonomy): domain Bacteria; phylum Actinomycetota; class Actinomycetes; order Streptosporangiales; family Streptosporangiaceae; genus Nonomuraea; species Nonomuraea indica. Next base: position 558,945 of record NZ_KZ559469.1, on the reverse strand, counting down.
CAGTGGCGAAGTCGTGGCCGATCGGCGATGCGCATTGCCGGGGCAAACCGGCAAAGGGCTCGGTAGTCTCGCGGTGTGGCGCATGTGACCCGTGAGCACCTTGATCGCCTGCTAGAGCAGGCCCTGCTGGCCGACGACCACGACTCCCTGGCCCAGCGGCTGTACGACGTCGCGCTGGGCTATTCCTCGGGCGACGTCTCCAGGGCGTCGATCCTGGTCCTGGCGGCCGAGGAGTGGCGAGCGGCGGGGCAGCCCGCGCGGGCGCTGGAGTGCTTTCAGCGCGCGGTGGAGGACGGCGGCGAGTCGATCATCGACCCGCGTGCCGGCATCGCCGACACGCTGTTCGAGCTGGACCGGCCCGACGAGGCCAGGGAGGTCATCGAAACCATCAGAGCGGAGGGCGGCGCCACCACGGCGACCGCCCACACGGTCGCCGAGACCCTCGTCGCCTACGGAGACCTGCACGCCGGGCTCGACTGGGTCACGCAGGCCGTGCTGGCCAGCGACGAGGACGACCCCGAGCACGAGGCGTTGCTGCGCACCCGCTACCGCATCAGGGTCGATCTGGGGCTGCCGGAAGACGAGCTGGACGCGCTGGTCTCCTGACCTGGCGCACCAGGGCCGCGCCGCTGAGGTGCCGCGGCCCGTTCCGGCGTGCCCGAACCCCACACCGCACCCCGCCGGTGACGGCCGGACGCCGCCGGTCGTGTCCCGCGATCGGCCGGGGCTCGCGCAGGGGACGCCGTCGATCGTGTCCCTCGGGGCGGTGGGCGCCGCCGACCGTGTCGCGGGATCGGTCGAGGCACCGGGGCGGGGAGGATGTCGCGAGCGTGTCCCGGGATCGGTCGAGACGCCGAAGCGGGGAGGGTGTCGCGAGCGTGTCCGGGGTCAGTCGGGGGCGGGGCGGGGAGGGCGTCCGGGGTCAGTCGAGGTCGAGGTCCGGCAGGACGCCGTCGACCGAGTTCAGGGCGGGGGCCTCCGGCAGGCCGGGCACGCCCGGCACGTCCGGCAGGGTCTCGGACTTCTGATGGGTCCTGGGGGCGATCCGCTGACGGTCCGGACCGGCGGGACGCTGCGTGGAGGCGGCCGCCCCGGCCACCGGGACGCCGGCGAACGACTTACCGGTGGGCATGACCGGCAGCACCGGGAGGCCGGGCAGATCGGGCGCCGGGTGCACCGACGAGACGTCGGGCAGGCCCGCGGGGTTCGGGAGACCGGCCGGCCGCTCGGGCCGGTGCCCATCGGGGGCCGCCCCGGCGCCGCCGCTGGTCCCCGCGCCGTTCGTTCCCGTGCCGTTGGTCCCCGTGCCGTTGGTCCCCGCGCCGTTGGTTCCCGTGCTGCCGTTCGCGGTGGTCTCGCCGGGCTTGGCGGTGCTCCTGCCGCTCTCGTCGAGCGCGCTCCCCTTGCCGCGCTCCCTGCCGTGCCCCTTCCCGCCCTTCTCGGCCTTGCCGCGCGCGCCCGCCCCGCGGCCGTCCCCCTCGTCCCTGCCGGCGCTCCGGGACAGGGCGCTCCCGGAGGGGACGGTCCCGGCCGGGGGCGAGACCTCGCCGGTCCGGCCGTCCAGGCCCGTCAGACCGAGGCGCTGGGCGGTCCGCGTGACCAGCAGCGCCACCTTCTCGTCGTCGGTCGGCAGCCGGTCGTCGGTGGCACGGGTGAGGCCGTCGCAGACCGGCGCGGCGGAGCCGGCCGGCACCGGCAGGCAGGAGTCGGCGGTCACCGGGCCCACCCCCGGCAAGCTCACCCCCGCGGTCAGAGCGGCCACCGCAATGATGTTCCGAGATGACACTTCACGTCCCCCTGATCGTGTTTCGGCGATCCGATGAAGCGTCAAGCTAGTCACGGCGAACCGGAGCGGGGGGCCGCTTGCCCGAAGGCTGGGGCAGACGTTACCGACGATCGGCCGGCATGACCCTTCCCTGGAACGGCGAAGCCCGGAGGCCGATGGACCTCCGGGCTTCCCCCGCGCAACGTCAGGCGCGCTGGATGGTCAGCTCGTCGTCGCCGAGGTCGACCTTGACCTGGTCGCCGTCGACGACCTCGCCGGACAGCACCGCCTTGGCCAGCTTGTCGCCGATCGCCGACTGCACCAGCCGGCGCAGCGGGCGGGCGCCGTACAGCGGGTCGTAGCCGGTCAGCGCCAGCCACTCGCGGGCCGCCGGAGTGACCTCCAGCGTCAGCCTGCGGTCGGCCAGCCGCCGGGCGAGCCGGTCGACCTGCAGGTCGACGATCCGCGTCAGCTCCTCCGAGCCGAGCGCGTCGAACAGGATCACGTCGTCGAGCCGGTTGAGGAACTCCGGCTTGAACGCGCCCCGGACCGCGCTCATCACGGCCTCGCGCTTGGCGTCGCTCTCCAGCGTCGGATCGACGAGGAACTGCGAGCCGATGTTGGAGGTGAGGATCAGGATCGTGTTGCGGAAGTCGACCGTGCGGCCCTGGCCGTCGGTCAGCCGCCCGTCGTCGAGCACCTGCAGCAGGATGTCGAAGACCTCGGGGTGCGCCTTCTCCACCTCGTCCAGCAGCACCACCGTGTACGGGCGACGCCGCACCGCCTCGGTGAGCTGGCCGCCCTCCTCGTAGCCGACGTAGCCGGGAGGCGCCCCGACCAGCCGGGCGACGCTGTGCTTCTCGGAGTATTCGCTCATGTCGATGCGGGTCATCGCCCGCTCGTCGTCGAACAGGAACTCCGCCAGCGCCTTGGCCAGCTCGGTCTTGCCGACACCCGTGGGACCGAGGAACATGAACGAGCCCGTCGGCCGGTCGGGGTCGGCGATGCCGGCCCGGCTGCGCCGCACCGCGTCGGACACGGCTTGTACGGCCTGCCGCTGCCCGATGAGCCGCCTGCCCAGCTCGTCCTCCATGCGCAGCAGCTTGGCCGTCTCGGCCTCCAGCAGGCGCCCGGACGGGATGCCGGTCCAGGACGAGATGACCTCGGCGATGTCGTCGGGGCCCACCTCCTCCTTGACCATGGCGTCCTCGGGCTGGGCGGCCTCGGACGCCTCCCGCAGGGCCTGCTCCAGCCGGGGCACCTCGGCGTACATGAGCCGCGAGGCCGCCTCGAAGTCGCCGTCGCGCTGCGCCCGCTCGGCCGCGCCGCGCGCCTCGTCGAGCTGCTTCTTCAGCTCGCCGACCTTGTTGAGGCCGGCCTTCTCGCGCTCCCAGCGGCCGACGAGGGCGTTGAGCTCCTCCTGGCGGTCGGCCAGCTCCTTGCGGAGCCGTTCGAGCCGCTGGACGGAGGCCTCGTCGGTCTCCTTGGACAGCGCCAGCTCCTCCATCTTCATCCGGTCGACGTTGCGCTGGAGCTGGTCGATCTCCACGGGACGGGAGTCGATCTCCATGCGCAGCCGCGAGGCGGCCTCGTCGACCAGGTCGATGGCCTTGTCCGGCAGGAACCGGCTGGTGATGTAGCGGTCGGACAGCGCCGCGGCGGCGACCAGCGCGCTGTCGGCGATCTGCACCTGGTGGTGGGCCTCGTAGCGGCCCTTCAGCCCGCGCAGGATCGCGATGGTGTCCTCTACCGTCGGCTCGCCGACGTACACCTGCTGGAAGCGGCGCTCCAGCGCCGGGTCCTTCTCGATGCGCTCGCGATACTCGTCGAGCGTGGTGGCGCCGATCATGCGCAGCTCGCCGCGGGCCAGCATGGGCTTGAGCATGTTGCCCGCGTCCATGGCGCCCTCGGCCGCCCCCGCGCCGACGACCGTGTGCAGCTCGTCGATGAAGGTCACGATCTGCCCGTTGCTCTCCTTGATCTCGGAGAGCACGGCCTTCAGCCGCTCCTCGAACTCGCCGCGGTACTTGGCGCCCGCCACCATCGCGCCCAGGTCGAGCGAGATGAGCCGCTTGCCCCGCAGCGACTCGGGCACGTCGCCGGCCACGATGCGCTGGGCCAGGCCCTCGACCACGGCGGTCTTGCCGACGCCGGGCTCACCGATCAGCACCGGGTTGTTCTTGGTGCGCCGGGACAGCACCTGCACGACGCGGCGGATCTCGGAGTCACGGCCGATGACCGGGTCGAGCCTGCCGCCGCGCGCCCGCTCGGTCAGGTCGACGCCGTACTTCTCCAGCGCCTGGTAGGTGTCCTCGGGCGTCTCGCTGGTGACGCGGGCGTGGCCGCGCACCTTCTCGAACGCGTCCAGCAGCGCCTGCGGCGTCGCCCCCTGCGCCTTGAGCAGCTCGGCCACCTGGCCGCCGTCGGTGGCCAGGCCCACGAGCAGGTGCTCGGTGGAGACGTACTCGTCCTCCAGCCGCTTGGCGCGCTGGGCGGCGGTGTTGATGACGGTCAGCAGCTGGCGCGAGCTCGACGGCGCGCTGACCGTCGAACCCTGCGCCTTGGGCAGCGCGGCGAGCAGCTCCTCCGCCCTGGTGCGCAGCGCCTTCCAGTCGGCGCCCACGGCCTCCAGCAGCGGGACGGCGGTGCCGCCCGTCTGGTTGAGCAGCGTCGTCAGCAGATGAGCCGGAGCGATCTCCGGGTGGCCCTCGGCGGCGGCGCGCCGCATGGCCCCGGAAAGGGCTTCCTGGCTCTTCTGGGTGAGCTTGTAGTCCATCTGTTCTAGGCCCCCGGTGGCAGCTCGTAGCGGATCAGCGCCTTGACCATCTGCATCTCGGCGCGCAGCCGGTGAACCTCCTCACGCAGCCGCAGAGCTTCGTTCTCCAGCTCCAGGATTCGCTTGATGCCGGCGAGGTTGATGCCCTCCTCCTGGGACAGGCGCTGCACCTCGCGCAGCTGGACGATGTCGCGTGTCGAATAGAGACGGCCCCGCCCGGCCGTGCGACCCGGGCAGACGAGCCCCAGCCGGTCGTACTGCCGCAACGTCTGAGGATGCAGGCCCGACAGCTGGGCGGCCACGGAGATCACATAGACGGGAGTGTCGTCGGACAGGTCGAAATAGTTGGCGTCCATCGGCTACTCGCTTCTGGCTCTCTGAATGAGATCAGCCCGCGGGTCGTCTCCCGCGGTCGCGGTGGCGAACTCCGTCAGGAGGTCGCGTGACTTGTCGTCGAGCGTCTTGGGCACCAGCACCTCGACGGTGACGAGCAGATCGCCCTTGGTGCCGTCCTTGCGGGTGAGCCCGCGGCCGCGCACCCGGAAGGTGCGGCCGTTGGGCGTGCCCGCGGGGATGCGCAGGGTGACCGGCAGGCCCTTCAGGGTGGGCACCTTGATCTCGGCGCCCAGCGCGGCCTCCGAGAACGTCACCGGCACGGTGATCGTCAGGTTGTCGCCGCTCCGCCCGAACACCGCGTGCGGTTTGACGTGGGTCTGGATGTAGAGGTCGCCCGCGGGCCCGCCGTTCTCGCCCGGCGCGCCCTTGCCCTTGAGCTTGACCCGCTGGCCGTCGGCCACCCCCGCGGGGATGCGCGCCTGGATGGTGCGCGTGCTCTTGGCCCGGCCGCTGCCCTCGCACACCGGGCAGGGGTCGTCCACGAGCAGCCCGCGGCCCTTGCAGTCGCGGCACGGCTCGGAGAAGGCGAAGTTGCCGAGGTTGCGGCTGGCGGCTCCGGTGCCCTCGCAGGTGGGACAGACCCGTGGGGTCGTGCCCGCCCTGGCTCCCGTCCCGCTGCACGCCGTGCAGGCGGCCGAACTGGTCAGCCGGAGCGACACCGTGGTGCCCTCGGCCGCCTCGGTGAACGTGAGCGTGACCTCCGACTCGACGTCCTGGCCGCGGCGCGGCCGGGTGGTCCTGGTCGTGGTGCGGGTCGCACCGCCCCCGCGGTTGAACAGCCCGCCGAACAGGTCGCCGAGACGGTCGCCGGCCCCTGCGCCGCCCGGCTGGCCGGCCGTGCCGCCGAACAGGTCGCCGAAGTCGAACGGGAACCCGCCACCGCCGCCGGGACGCTGCCCGCCCATCCCCGACCCGAACAGCGTGCGCGCCTCGTCGTACTCCTTGCGGCGCTTGCTGTCGGACAGGACGTCGTAGGCCTCCGAGACCTCCTTGAACTTGGTCTCCTTGGCCGTGTCGCCCTGGTTGGTGTCGGGGTGGTACTGCCTGGCCAGCTTCCGGTAGGCCTTCTTGATCTCGTCGGCGGTGGCGGTCTTGGGCACACCAAGGACGGCGTAGTAATCCTTCTCCAGGTAGTCCTTGGTGCTCATCTACGGCCCTTCGTTCTCTGGTCAGTTGTCGTCGTCTGCGGACGCCGGGGGGGCGTCCTCGGGCTCGGCCACGGCCACCCGCGCCGGGCGCAGCACCCGGTCACCCATGCGGTAACCGGACTGCAGCACCTCGACCGCGGTCGGTTCGGTCACGTCCGGTGAGTAGCTGTGCATCAGCGCCTCGTGGACGGTCGGGTCGAAGGGCTCGCCCTTCTGCCCGAACGGGCTGAGCCCCAGCTTGGTGAGCGCCGCCTCCAGCGACTCCGCCACCTTCGCGAAGCCGCCGGTGAGCTCGCCGTGGTCACGGGCCCTGCCGATGTCGTCGAGCACCGGCAGGAGCTCCGTCAGCGCGCCGGCGACGGCCTGCTCGCGCACCGCGACGCGGTCGCGCTCGACGCGCCTGCGGTAGTTGGTGTATTCGGCCTGGAGACGCTGCAGGTCGGCGGTCCGCTCGGCGAGCTGCGCCTGCAGCTCGCCCTCCTCGCCGGTCGCGCCGGCCCCGGCCGGGGCCGCCCCGCCCGGCTCGGCCGGGGCCTCGGCGGGCTGCTCCGGCTTGCCGTCGGAGCTGACCCGGGCCTGACCCGTCTCCGGGTCGATCTTGCGGTTGTCGCGGATCACCGGCTCGCTGTGCTCGTGTCCGTTGTCACGCGGCGGCATCACTTGTCCTTCTTCGGCTCGTCGTCCACGATCTCGGCCTCGACGACGTCCTCGTCGGCCTTGGCCTGCGCGTCCTCACCGGGCGCGGCGTCCTGCGGAGCGCCCTCGCCGGCGGACTGCTGGCTCTGGGCGTAGATCGCCGAGCCCATCTTCTGGCTGACCGTGGCGAGCTTCTCGGCGGAGGTGCGGATCACGTCGGTGTCCGTGCCCTCCAGGGCCTTCTTCAGCTCGGCCAGCGCGTCGTTGACCTCGGTCTTGATCTCGCCGGGGACCTTGTCGTCGTTCTCGCGGAGGAACTTCTCCGTCTGGTAGGCGAGCCCGTCGGCGTTGTTGCGGACCTCGGCCTCCTCGCGGCGCTTCTTGTCCTCCTCGGCGTAGGACTCGGCCTCGCGCATCATGCGCTCGATGTCGTCCTTCGGCAGCGCGGAGCCGCCGGTGATCGTCATCGTCTGCTCCTTGCCCGTGCCCAGGTCCTTGGCGGAGACGTTGACGATGCCGTTGGCGTCGATGTCGAAGGTGACCTCGATCTGCGGGATGCCGCGCGGCGCCGGGGCGATGCCGGTCAGCTCGAACGTGGCGAGCTTCTTGTTGTAGGAGGCGATCTCGCGCTCACCCTGGAAGACCTGGATCTGCACCGACGGCTGGTTGTCCTCGGCCGTGGTGAAGACCTCGGAGCGCTTGGTCGGGATCGTCGTGTTGCGCTCGATGATCTTGGTGAAGATGCCGCCCTTGGTCTCGATGCCCAGCGACAGCGGGGTCACGTCGAGCAGCAGGACGTCCTTGACCTCGCCCTTGAGCACGCCGGCCTGCAGGGCGGCGCCGATGGCGACGACCTCGTCGGGGTTGACGCCCTTGTTGGGCTCCTTGCCGCCGGTCAGCTCCTTGACCAGCTCGGAGACGGCGGGCATGCGGGTCGAGCCGCCGACGAGCACCACGTGGGCGATGTCGGAGACCTTGATGCCGGCGTCCTTGATGACCTGGTGGAACGGGCCCTTGGTCCGCTCGAGCAGGTCGGCGGTGAGCCGCTGGAACTCGGCGCGGGTCAGCTTCTCGTCGAGGTGCAGCGGGCCCTCGGCCGAGGCCGTGATGTAGGGCAGGTTGATCGTGGTCTCGGACTGGCTGGACAGCTCGATCTTGGCCTTCTCGGCCGCCTCGCGCAGGCGCTGGAGCGCCATCTTGTCCTTGGACAGGTCGACGCCGTGGGCGTTCTTGAACCTGGTGACCAGCTCGTCGACGATGCGCTGGTCCCAGTCGTCACCACCGAGGTGGTTGTCGCCCGAGGTGGCCTTGACCTCCACGAAGCCGTGGCCGTCCTCCTGGCCGACGTCGAGCAGGGACACGTCGAAGGTGCCGCCGCCGAGGTCGAAGACCAGGATCGTCTGGTCCTCCTCCTTGTCGAGGCCGTAGGCCAGAGCGGCGGCGGTCGGCTCGTTGATGATGCGCAGCACGTTGAGGCCCGCGATCGTGCCGGCCTCCTTGGTGGCCTGCCGCTGGGCGTCGTTGAAGTAGGCCGGGACGGTGATCACGGCGTCGGTGATCTTCTCGCCCAGGTAGGCCTCGGCGTCCTGCTTGAGCTTCTGCAGGACGAAGGCGCTGATCTGCTGCGGCGAGAACTTCTTGCCGTCGATCTCCTTGGACCAGGAGGTGCCTATCTCCCGCTTGACCGAGCGGATGGTCCGGTCGACGTTGGTGACGGCCTGCCGCTTGGCGACCTCACCGACGAGGACCTCGCCGTTCTTCGCGAAGGCGACCACGGACGGCGTGGTCCGCGAGCCCTGCGCGTTGGCGATGACGGTGGGCTCACCGCCCTCGAGGATCGAGACGACGGAGTTGGTCGTCCCCAGGTCGATACCTACCGCACGTGCCATGAGTACGTCCTTGGAGTCAAAGTTGAGTCGGTCAGACTCAACGTACGAATGACGGGTGTGTTTGTCAAACGTCTTGAGCCTACTCGACTCAACCCCAAGGACGGCCTGCGCATTCCCTCCTGTTCGCCGTCGGCGTGATCGGTTCCGGCGGGTGTCAGCCCTTGGCGCCGTCCACGATCCTGCGCTTGCCGAGCGGGGCCTTGAGCTTCACCGTGGTGGTCTTCTCGATGGCGATCATGATGCAGGAGACGTTCCTCGCCTTGGGCGAGGTGCCCTCGTACAGGGTGATCGTGACGCGCGAGCGCGTCTCCTTGACCTTCACCCGGTCGAGCACCGTGCACGGCGCGACGCCGGACATCCAGAAGAGCTGGACCTTGCGCCCCTTGTCGACGGGCTTGGCCTTGGTCCAGCGGACCTTGCGGACGTCCACCGCGTCACCGGTCGGCCTGACCGGCTCCGGGCCCTTGGCGGGGGGCGTGCCGGGCGTCGGCGTGGACGCCGTGGACACCGCGGTGGCGGTGACGGTCGTGCCGGAGGAGGACGGTGTGGAGGAGCCGGCGCGCCCGTCGGGCGGCGCGGTGCCGCAACTCGTCGCGAGCAGACATCCGGCCAGAAGAGTCGCTGTCATCGTTCGCATACCCCTACGACGGACCGCGTCAACGAGCGGTTCACGACGGGATCCGGCGGGCGGGCGCGGGTCCGGGGGCTAGGGTGGTGACGTGCTTCGTCAGGTCCTGCTAGCCGCCTCAAGGAGCGAGCGCGTCGAGCGCTTCGTGTCCGTCTCTCCGCTGACCAAGGACGTGGTCAGGCGCTATGTCGCCCAGGACGTGGGCGCGGTCGTCTCGGAGCTGACCCGCGACGGGCTGCTCGTCACCGTCGACCACCTGGGCGAGGAGGTGACCGACCGGGCGCAGGCCGAGGGCGAGGTGCACGCCTACCTGGCGCTGCTCGCCCGCCTGCCCGAGGGCTCCGACGTGTCGGTCAAGCTGACCGCCCTGGGCCTGCGGCTGTCGGAGCAGCTCGCGCTGGACAACGCCGCCACCATCTGCGAGCACGCCGCCCTGCGCGGCATCACGCTCACCCTCGACGCCGAGGAGCACGACACGATCGCCGGGCTGCACTCGGTGCACGCCACGTTGCGCAAGGAGCACCCGTCGGTCGGCGTGGTCGTCCAGGCCTACCTGCCCGACTCGCAGGAGCGCTGCGCCCGGCTCGCGGCCGCCGAAGGGGCGCGGGTACGGCTGTGCAAGGGCGCCTACACCGCCCCCGGCGCCCACACCGCGCAGGCCGACATCGACCGGTCGTTCGTGCGCTGCCTCAAGGTGCTGATGGCCGGCTCCGGCTACCCCATGGTGGCCACGCACGACCCCCGGCTGGTGGAGATCGCCTCGGCGCTGGCGGTGCTGCACGGGCGCGACTTCTCGGCGTACGAGTATCAGATGCTCTACGGAGTCCGGCCCGCCGAGCAGCAGCGCCTGGCGAGGCTGGGCGCCCAGATGCGGGTCTACGTGCCCTACGGCGACGACTGGTACGCCTACCTCATGCGCCGCCTGGCCGAGCGGCCCCGCAACCTCGCCTTCTTCGCCCGCTCCCTGCTGAGCAGGGGGTAGCGAGCCGATAGGCTGCTTGGCGTGATTGCGATCCTGGGCACGGGCAAGATGGGCGAGGCCCTGCTGTCCGGCCTGCTGCGGGCGGGCTTCAAGCCGGACGACATCGTGGCCACCACCCGCCGCCCCGAGCGGGCGCAGGCGCTGCGCGAGACCTACGGCGTGCGCACGATGTCCAACCCGGAGGCCGCCAAGGCCGCCGAGACGCTGATCCTCGCCGTCAAGCCGCAGGACATGGCGTCGCTGCTCGCCGAGATCGCCCCGCACGTGCCCGCCGACCGCCTGGTGATCAGCGCGGCGGCCGGCATCACCACCGCGTTCGTCGAGCAGCGCCTCGACGCCGAGGTGCCCGTGGTCAGGGTCATGTCCAACACGCCCATCCGCTTCGACGAGGCGATGAGCGTCATCTCGGCCGGCGCCCACGCCGGCGAGGAGCATCTCCGGCACACCGAGGACCTCCTGCGGCCCGTCGGCAAGGTGCTGCGCATCCCCGAGTCGCAGCAGGACGCCGCGACCGCGCTGTCCGGCAGCGGGCCCGCCTACTTCTTCTACCTGGTCGAGGCCATGGTCGACGCGGGCATCCTGCTCGGCATGCCGCGGGCGGCCGCCCTCGACATGGTGACCCAGTCGATCGTGGGCGCGGCCGTGATGCTGCGCGACTCGGGCGAGCACCCGGTGATCCTGCGCGAGGCCGTGACGTCGCCCGGCGGCACCACGATCGCGGCGATCGCCGAGCTCGAACGGCACAGCGTGCGCGCCGCCTTCCTGGCCGCCATCGAGGCCGCCCGCGACCGCGGCCGCCAGCTCGCCTCCGGCTGACACCACAGCCCCTGACCGTCCCGGCCCCTGAGTGTTCCGGGCCTCGCCCGGCGACCCGGCGGGGGTGATCCCTACCATGGGTCGGGTGACGATACGTCGCGGCATCCCCCCGCTGCTCGTCGTGCTCCTGCTCGCCCTGACGGGCTGCACCGAGGACGAGCCCGCGAACATCGCGCTCGCCGAGGTCAGGCGCGCCCCCGTCACCGAGGTCGTCGAGGCGCCCGCCACGGTCGGCGCCCGGGCCACGGCGACGCTGCGCTCACCCGCGCCGGGCACGATCGCCAAGCTGTACGTGCGCGAGGGCCAGAGCGTCAAGAAGGGCCAGGTCCTGGCCAGGATCAGCTCACCGCAGACCGAGGCGCAGCTCCGGCAGGCCCGCCAGGCCGCCAGGCTCGCGGCACCGGCCGTCCCCGCCCCGGTCAGGCCCGTCGACGTCCGGCTCGCCTCGTTCGACGGCAGGGCGTTCGACGCCAAGGTGAGCAGGCACTTCGCCAGGGCGCGCAAGGAGGCCGCGCGCGTGCGCGACGCGCACGCGCGCAGGCAGCTGCTCAGCGCCATCGACCTGGCCGAGGCCCAGCACCGGGCGCAGACCAGAGCACTGGCGAGCATCACCGCCCAGCTCAACCGCTCCATCAGCGGTGTCATGTCCGGGGTGAGCAGCGGCATCGGCGGCCTGACCGCGTCCATGGCCTCCCTGCGGGCGGCCTCCACCTCGCAGGCCAGGGCCGCGGTCCGGGCCGCCGAGAGCACGAAGAAGGCGCTGACCGTCAGGGCGCCGTTCGCCGGGGTGGTCACGCTCGGCCGCGGCTCCGGCGGAGCGACGGGCGGGCTCGACGGGCTCCTCAGCGGGCTGCCGGGCGGCGGACAGCAGCTCCCGTCGCTGCCGTCCGCCGGCTCCGGCGGGAGCGGCTCGCCCGTCGCGGTGGGCGTGCCCGTCTCGGCGGGCGACACCGTCGTGACCGTCACCGACGTCTCCGAGCTCACGCTGGCCGCCGACATCGACGAGACGGACGTGCTGCTCGTCGAGAAGGGGACCAAGGCGAGCGTCGAGCTCGACGCGGTGCCCGGCGCCGGCTACCCGGGCCGGGTGACCGGCGTCGGCGTCACCCCCAAGGAGGGCACGACGGGCGGCGTCAGCTATCCCGTGCAGCTCACGCTCGGTTCCGGCGCGTACGACGACGGCACGAAGGCGCCCACCCCGAAACCGGGCATGAGCGCGGTCGCCCGGCTGACCGTGCGCGAGTCGCCGGCGGCCGTGGCCGTGCCCGCCTCCGCGATCGTCTCCAGCGGGCGCGAGAGCGTGGTCTGGGTCGCGGGCGGCGGCGGAGCCGCCGAGCGCCGCACGGTCAAGCTGGGCGCCCAGGGCGACGCCGTGGTGGAGGTGCTGTCCGGCGTGGCGGTGGGCGAGCGCGTCGTGGTCAAGGGCGCGGACTCGGTACGGCAGGGCCAGCGCCTGCCATGACCTCCGGCGAGCGGGCACCCGCGATCGAGGCCGTCGACCTGACCCGGCGCTACCAGCTCGAAGGGGTCGCCGTCGACGCGCTGCGCGGCGTCTCGCTGCGGATCGGCCAGGGCGAGTTCGCGGCCATCGTGGGCCCGTCCGGCTCCGGCAAGTCCACGCTCATGCACCTGCTCGGCTGCCTCGACCGTCCCACCTCGGGCGTGCTCCGGGTCAACGGGGTCGAGATGTCGGGCCTGTCGGAGAGCCGGCTGGCCGAGCTGCGCAACCGGACCATCGGGTTCGTCTTCCAGTCGTTCCACCTGCTCGCGAGGACCACGGCGCTGGACAACGTCGCGCTGCCGCTGGTCTACCGGGGTGTCGGCCGGTCCGAGCGGCGGGCGCGGGCGGCGGCGGCCCTGGAGGCGGTGGGGCTCGGCCATCGGCTGGAGCACCGGCCGTCGCAGATGTCCGGCGGCGAGCAGCAACGCGTCGCCATCGCCAGGGCGCTGGTCGGCGAGCCGAAGGTGCTGCTGGCCGACGAGCCCACCGGCAACCTCGACACCCGCAACGGCGCCGAGGTCATGGCCATCCTCGACCGGCTCAACGCCGACGGCGGCGTGGCCGTGGTGCTGGTCACGCACGACCAGGAGATCGCCGCCTGCGCCCGCCGCCAGATCCACGTCCGCGACGGGCTCATCGAGCTGGACACCGGGAGCGCGCGGTGAGGGGGCGCGAGGCGTTCGCGATGGCGCTGGAGGCGCTGCGGGTCAACCGGCTGCGCAGCACGCTGACCATGCTCGGCGTCATCATCGGCGTGCTGGCCGTGGTCGTCCTCGTCTCCGTCGGCACCGGCGCGAAGGACGCCGTGGAGGAGCAGATCTCCGGCCTCGGCACGAACATCATCCTCGTCGTGCCGGGCCAGCTCACCGTGGGCGCGGCGCCGACGCAGAGCCGGCTGAGCCTGGCCGACGTCGCCTACCTGCGCCGGGTGGTCGGCGACCCGGCCAAGGTGACGGTGTCCCTGCAGTCGGGCGAGACCGTACGGGTCGGCCGCACGGAGGCGTTCGTCACCGTCATCGGCACCGACCAGAGCCTCACCGGGATCTTCGAGCGGCCCCTGGCCAAGGGCCGGCCGCTCAGCGAGACCGACGTGGACACCCGGCGCCGGGTGGCCGTGCTCGGCGCCGAGGTGGCCACGCGGATGTTCGGCGACGTCGACCCGGTGGGGCGGCAGGTGTCGATCGCGGGCGCCAGGTTCCGGGTCGTCGGCGTGTACGCGACGATCGGGCAGACGTTCGGGCTGTCCCGGGACCAGGAGGTGCACGTCCCGGTGACCACGGCACAGCGGATGCTCGGCGTCGACCGGGTCAACGGGCTCGCCGTCGGCGCCTCGGGGCCCGACGAGATCGAGCCGCTCCAGCGGAAGGTGGTGGACGCGCTCACCGCGCGGTACCCCGGGGAGAAGTTCTCGGCCGTCACCCAGACCCAGCTGCTCGGCACGATCGGCAGCGTGCTCGGCATGCTGACCGGCGTGCTGGCCGCCATCGCGGGCATCTCGCTGCTGGTGGGCGGGGTGGGGGTGTCCAACATCATGCTGGTCAGCGTGCGGGAGCGGACCCGCGAGATCGGGTTGCGCAAGGCGCTCGGCGCCCGGCAACGCGACGTGCTGGCCCAGTTCCTCATCGAGGCGGTGCTGCTCACCACGATCGGCGGGGTGATCGGCATCGTGCTGGGGGTCGGGGGCGCGCTCGCCATCAGGTCGTTCACCGAGGTGCCGGCCACGATCACCTGGTGGTCGATCGCGCTGGCGTTCGGGGTGTCGGCCGCGGTCGGCGTGTTCTTCGGCGTCGCGCCGGCGCGGCGGGCGGGCCGGCTGGACCCCGTCATCGCGCTCCGCGCCGAGTGACCGTCCGGGTGCGGGGTCACGCGTCGCGGCGGCGCATCAGGACCGCGGCGACGACCAGGACGACCGCGATCCAGGCGAGGTAGACGCCGAAGCCGCTCCACGGGCCGAGCTGGTTGGCGTCGGAGGGGAAGGGCAGCTCCATGCCGGCGTTGGAGGTGAAGTGGTCGCGCACGACCTGGCCCCACCGGCCGGGCAGCCCGTTCGTGAGCGGGGGCAGCACGAGGATCAGGGCGACGGCCGAGACGATCGCTCCGGGCGTGTGCCGGATGAGGGCGCCCAGCGCCAGCCCGAACAGGCCGCACGCCGTCAGGTAGAGCCCGGTGCCGGTGACCGCCCGCACGGTGCCCGGGTCGCCGAGCGCCGCGCCGTCGAGGATGGCCTGCCCGATCAGGAAGCTGGCGAGCGAGGCGGCCATGCTGACGGCCAGCGCCACCGCCGTGAACACGATGATCTTGCCGGCGAGCAGCTTGAGGCGTCGCGGCACGGCCATGAGCGTCGTGCGGATGCCGCCCGTCCGGTACTCGCTGGAGATCACCAGCACGCCCAGCGTGGCCGTGGCCATCGAGGCGAGCATGATGCCGTTGAGGCTGATCCGCGTCGCCGAGACCGGGTCGATCGGGCCCTCCGCCGAGGAGGCCGCGGAGCCCGACAGCAGCGCGCCGAGGCCCACCATCAGCAGGGCGGTGATGGCCAGCGTCCACACGGTCGAACGGACGGACCGGATCTTGGTCCATTCGGACCGGATGATGTCGATCATGCCGAGAACTCCAGACTGTCCTTGGTGAGCTCCATGTAGGCCGCTTCGAGCGAGGGCTGGACGAAGGTCAGCTCCTCCAGCGGCAGACCCGCCCGCGCGGCGAGGGTGCCGATCTCCAGCGGGGTCATCGCGGTCACGCGCAGGTGGTCGGGGTGCAGCTCGCCGACCCTGACCAGCTCGGCGACCTCGGGCAGCCGGGGCGAGCGCACCCGTACGTATCCCTGGGAGCTGCGCCCGATGAACTCCCGCACGCTCGTGTCGGCGATCAGCCTGCCCTTGCCGATCACCACCAGGTGGTCGGCGGTCTGCGCCATCTCGCTCATCAGGTGGCTGGAGACGAAGACCGCCCGGCCCTCGGCCGCGAGCCCCCGCATGAACGTGCGGATCCACAGGATGCCGTCGGGGTCCAGGCCGTTGACCGGCTCGTCGAAGATGACGGTCTCCGGGTCGCCGAGCAGGGCGGCGGCGATGCCGAGCCGCTGCGACATGCCCAGCGAGAACCCGCCGATCCGCCGCCGCGCCACCTCGCGCAGGCCGACCGTCTCCAGCACCTCCTCGACCCGGCGCGCCGGGATGGCGTTGCTCTGCGCGATGGCCAGCAGGTGGTTGCGCGCGCTGCGCCCGCCGTGCACGGCCTTGGCGTCGAGCAGCGCGCCGACCTTGCGGAGGGGGTGCTTCCACTCCTGGTACGGCTTGCCGTCCACGAGCGCCGAGCCGTCCGAGGGACGGTCCAGGCCGAGGAGCATGCGCATGGTCGTCGACTTGCCGGCCCCGTTCGGGCCGAGGAAGCCGGTCACCCGGCCGGGCTCGACGGCGAAGGACAGGTCCGCCACGGCCGCGGTCCGGCCGTAGCGTTTGGTGAGGTTCGTTGCCCGTATCGAGGTCATGGGTCCAGCGTGGCGGCGCGGACCGGAGACTTCTTCCTGCCCGGGAACCGTTCGTCGCCCGCAGGACTGGGAGCGCGGTCCTACGCTCCGGGGGTGACGAGCCCGGCCTCGTAGGCGGCGATCACCGCCTGGGCGCGGTCCCTGACGGCCAGCTTGGCGAACACGCTCGTGACGTGGTTCTTCACCGTGGAGGGGGAGACGCCCAGGTCGGCGGCGATCTCGCCGTTGGACCGGCCGCGCGCGATCAGTACGAGGATCTCGCGCTCGCGCTCGGTCAGGCCGCTCAGCTCCAGGCGGGCGCCGGGCCGGTGGGGCGGCTCGGCCCGGACGAACGTGCCGATGAGGCGGGTCAGCAGGCGGGGCGCCACGGCCGACTCGCCCCGGTGCACCACCCGCACGCCCTCGACCAGTTCCTCGGGGGAGACGTCCTTGGGCAGGAACCCGTCGGCGCCGGCCCGCAGCGCGGCCACCACGTTCTCGTCCAGGTCGAACGTGCTCAGCGCCAGCACCCGCACGCCGGGCAGCTCGGCGGTGATCCGCTCGGTGGCCCGCACCCCGTCCACGCCGGGCATGTGCAGGTCCATCAGCACCACGTCGGGCCGCAGCAGCCTGCTCCGCTCGACCGCCTCGGCGCCGTCGGCGGCCTCGCCGACCACGCGGATGTCCGGCTGCGCGTCGAGCATCAGGCGGAAGCCCACGCGGACCAGCGCGTGGTCGTCGGCCAGGAGGACCGCGATCATGTCTTCTCCAGGGGGATGCGGGCGCGCACCCGGAAACCACCCTCCGGGCGCGGGCCGGTCTGCAGTTCGCCGCCGCACAGTGCCACGCGTTCGGCCATGCCGCCGAGCCCGAACCCGGGCGGCGCGGCGGGGTGCCTGCCGGGATGCCTGTCGGCGTGCTGGGGGACGCCGTCGTCGACGACCTCCACCTCCACCTCCTCGGGCCGGTAGGTCAGCACGACTCCGGCGCGGGCTCCCGCGGCGTGCTTGCGGGTGTTGGTCAGGGCCTCCTGCACGATGCGGTAGACCGCGTGGTCGACGGCCGTGGGTAAGGCCACGGCCGGGCCCCGCACGGACAGGGTGGCGGGCAGGCCGGCGGTCCTGGCCTCCTCGATCAGCGCGGGCAGCCGGTCCGTGCCCACGCCGGTGGCGGCGCCGTCGCCCTCGCCGCCGTCGGCCCGCAGCACGTGCAGAAGCTGGCGCATCTCGGTCAGCGCCTGACGGGCGGTGCCCTCGGCGCTGGACAGCGCCTCGCGGGTGACGTCGTGTCCCGGGGGCAGGGTGGCGCGGGCGCCGCCGACGAGCGCGTTGATCACGCTGAGGTGGTGGGCCACGACGTCGTGCAGCTCTCTGGCGATCCGCCGACGTTCGGCGCGGACCGCGGCCTCGGCCGCCTCACGGCGGCCCCGCTCCCTCAGCTCGGCGCGGACGCGCACGAGCTGGCCCAGGCCCATGAACACCAGGAACGCGAACGTGGTCGCCAGCCAGGCGGGGGACGCTGCCGCCCGCGGGGTGAGCGGGAGCATCGCCACGTTGTAGCCGGCTGACGCGGCCATCGCGACGACCACGGCCGTCCGGCCCGTGGAGTGGCGCCCCAGGCTGTAGAGGGCGATCAGGACGGGTAGATTGTTGGCCCGGATCACGCCGCCGAGCAGGCCGACGACGTCGAGGACGGTGACGGCGGCGACGACGGCGACCGGGCGGGCGCGGCGGAGGAGGAGGGGGAGGGCCGACACGGTGAAGTGCGCGGCGCCGGCGGCGATCTCCGCGTGCCCCTGCGCCAGTGCGGTGCCCGCGGCGAGGAGTCCGCCGGTGACGAGCAGGACGACGAGCGTGGTGTCGAGGACGCGGGGGCGCTGGAGGAAACGCCATGCGGCCTCGACACGGCGTACCCAGCGCATGACCAGACCCTACGCGGAAAAGCGGCTTCGTCCCGCTTCGATCACCGGCGTCACCGGGGCGACGGGGCCTGTGGGCGCTGCGGTAACGTCGGCCCAAGGGCGAGGGACGGGAGTGCGTATGAGTCGGACAGTGCGGGTCATCTGGGACGATGCTCTCACCTCATACAATTTCGGCCCCGGCCATCCGCTCGCGCCCGTCCGCGTCGAGCTGACGATGGCGCTCGCCCGGGAGCTGGGCGTGCTCGACAAGGTGGAGACGGCCGGCTGCGTCCCCGCCACCGACGACGAGCTGGCCATGGTGCACGACCGCGGCTACATCGAGGCGGTCCGGCGCTGCTCCGCCACCGGCGCGCCCGACCTGTCCGCCGGGCTCGGCACCTCCGACAACCCGTCCTTCGCCGGCGTCCACGAGGCCTCCGCGCTGATCGCCGGCGCCTCGCTCGCCGCCGCCCGCGCGGTCTGGGAGGGTGCGGCCGAGCACGCGGTCAACGTGGCCGGGGGTCTCCACCACGCGATGAAGTCGCAGGCCAGCGGCTTCTGCGTCTACAACGACCCGGCCCTGGCCATCGCCTGGCTGTTGCGCCAGGGTGCCCGCCGCGTGGCCTACGTGGACGTGGACGTGCACCACGGCGACGGCGTGCAGGCGCTGTTCCACGACGACCCCCGGGTGCTGACGATCAGCCTGCACGAGAGCCCGCGCACGTTGTTCCCCGGCACCGGGTTCGCCGAGGAGACCGGCGCCGAGGGCACGGCCGTCAACGTGGCCCTTCCGGCGGGCACCGGCGACTCGGGCTG
This sequence comes from Nonomuraea indica, assembly GCF_002850745.1. Taxonomy (GTDB): domain Bacteria; phylum Actinomycetota; class Actinomycetes; order Streptosporangiales; family Streptosporangiaceae; genus Nonomuraea; species Nonomuraea indica. The sequence continues at coordinate 540,223 of NZ_KZ559469.1, read as the reverse complement.
GCTGCGCGCCTTCCACGCGGTGGTGCCGCCGCTGCTGCGCGAGTTCGCGCCGGAGATCCTGGTGACCCAGCACGGCTGCGACAGCCACGCGCTCGACCCGCTCGCCAACCTGATGCTCAGCCTCGACGGCCAGCGCGCCGCCTACGTCGCCCTGCACCGCCTGGCCCACGAGACGGCCGGCGGCCGGTGGATCGTCACGGGCGGGGGCGGCTACGAGCTGGTCCAGGTGGTGCCGCGGGCCTGGACCCACCTGATCGCCGAGGTGGCGGGGCACCCGCTCGACCCGGCGACGCCGACCGGCCAGGCCTGGCGCCGGCTCGTGCAGGAACGCACGGGGGAGACCGCGCCGCTCACCATGACCGACGGCCGTACACCGGAATTCCAGGACTTGTCCGGTGGTTATGACCCAGGAGACCCGATCGACCGTGCGATCATGGCGACCCGCAAAGCGGTCTTCCCCCTGCACGGCCTCGACCCGATCCCCTAGCGAGGAACCGTGCTGAGTCGTGACGCCCTCCACGAGCACCTGATCCGTACCCGCATCGCCGGCGATGTCGCGACCTCACGGGAGAACAACCTCGACCACTACAGCTCCCTGGCCAACGGCGACCCCTACTACGCGCTGGGCCTGACGTTCGAGCAGCCGTGGTCCTTCCGCGACGTCCTGGAGCTGATGGCCAAGTCCGCGGGCGTCGTCGCGGACCCCCGGCACCGCTCCGGCCAGGACACCATCGACCCCGAGCGGACGATCGCCGCCCTCGACGCCATGGCCGGGCGCATCGCCGCCGCGCTGTCGCGCGAGCGGCCGCGGCTGCTGTTCGCCACCGGCCACCCCACGGGGCTGCTGGCCGTCCACCTGCCCCTCGCCAGGTTCGCCGCCGAGCACGGTGCGACGCTCCTCACACCCGCCGAGGGCTGGTCGTACGCCGGGTCCGGGTTCGGCCGGCTGCGCCGCATCCGCTACCTCGGCGAGGTGGCGATGCTCGACGACAGGGGAGGTTTCGTGCACACCCACGACGCGGCCCCGATGGAGCAGATGCTGGACGAGCTGGGCGAGGAGCCGCCGGACCTGGTCATCGCCGACCACGGCTGGGCCGGGGCCGCGGGCGAGGCCGGGGTGCCGACCGTGGCCTTCGCCGACTCCAACGACCCCGGTCTCTTCCTCGGCGAGGCCGAGGGCAAGATCGACGTGGTGGTGCCGCTCGACGACAATGTGCTGCCGCGCTATTACGCTCCGCTGACCGAGTGGCTCGTCACTGCAGTCTCAAGAGCCCTCTGAGTCGAAAACGGTCAGCTCGATACGGTCTTTTCGCGCCTGCATTCCAAGAGGCTCGCTGTCCCTTTGCCAACTTTTGACACGTCCTGGGCGACTCTTATGTGTGACAAGTTGGACAGTTCCAACGATCAGGCGAGGTGCTCGGAAGGCTGCTGACCAGGTGTTTTACTGGTCTGGCTGACACGCGGCTCCGGCGGCTGAGAAACTGGGGGGTTTGCCGACTCGGAGTCCCGTCTTACGCTGACGGCAGTACACGTGCGTGAGCAATGGCACCAGTGGGGATAACCCGGAAACCACGTGCGGAAGAGGCGTCCGATGGGTGCAGGCGAAAGACCTCTCAGCGAGGTGAAGTTCCTGACCGTGGCAGAAGTCGCCACGGTCATGCGGGTGTCCAAGATGACCGTGTACCGGCTGGTGCACTCCGGCGAGCTTCCGGCCATCCGTGTCGGCAGATCGTTCAGAGTCCCCGAGCAGGCGGTCCACGACTATCTCCGGGAGGCCTACATCGAGGCAGGATGACGTAGGAGTAGCGGTGTGACGCACAGGTGAGGTCGCACCGCGAATGGCCGACGCGGGCGAAGCCCGGCCGGCACAACGCGGCCGGGCCACCCCCCTTGGGGCGATCTACCGTGGATCGCCGGTAGTCTGTGACCCGGTGTGCGCTCGCACATCGGTTCAGCCTTGCTATCACCACCTGGGGGTCCCGTGGGCTCTGTGATCAAGAAGCGCCGCAAGCGGATGGCCAAGAAGAAGCACCGCAAGCTGCTCAAGAAGACGCGCATCCAGCGGCGTAACAAGAAGTAACCAGACGCAGCTGCGAGGCGCTGATGACCCACACCGTGCTCGTCACCGGGGTCTCGCGCCCTATCGGCGCCCGGGTGGCGAGCGTTCTCGCTGCCGATCCGGGCATCAGCCGCGTGATCGGTGTCGACACCGTGCCGCCGCCCTCGCTGACGCGAGAGGGCGGCGTCTCCCTCGGGCGGACCGAGTTCGTCCGCGTTGACCTGCGCAGCCCCGACATCGCGCGGGTGATCGCGGACGCCGACATCGACACCGTCGTGCACATGAGCCTGGTCAGCGCTCCGTCGCGGAACGCCGGGCGGGCGCTGATGAAGGAGCACAACGTCATCGGCGCCATGCAACTGCTCGGCGCCTGCCAGCGGTCGGCCACCGTCCGGCGGGTCGTGGTGCGCTCCACCACCGCGGTCTACGGCTCGTCCCCCAAGGACCCGGCGGTGTTCACCGAGGACCTGGAGCCGCACGACGGGCCGGTCCACGGCTACGCCAAGGACGCGGCCGAGGTCGAGGCCTACGTGCGCGGGTTCGCGCGCCGCCGCCCCGACGTCACCGTGACGCTGCTGCGCTTCGCCAACTTCATGGGGCCGGGCGTCGACTCGCCGCTGACCCGCTACTTCACCCAGCCCGTGGTGCCGACCGTGTTCGGCTTCGACCCGCGGCTGCAGTTCGTCCACGAGGACGACGCGGTCGAGGTGCTGCGCCGGACGGCGACCGAGGACCACCCCGGCACGTTCAACGTGGCCGGGGCCGGCGTGCTGCTGCTGTCGCAGTGCGTGCGGCGGGCCGGCCGGATGCCGCTGCCGCTGCCCTCGCCGGCCTTCCGGATGCTGGGCAACACCGTGCGGCGCATGGGCCTGGTCGACTACTCACCCGAGCAGCTCAGGCTGATGAGCTACGGCCGGGCGGTCGACGCCGGCCGGCTGGAGGCCGAGCTGGGCTGGCGGCCCAAGTTCACCACCGGGGCGGCGTTCGACGACTACCTGCGTTCGCGTGAGCTGCGTCCGTTCGGAGGTGTCCCACGGTGAACGTCCCCGACCGCGAGGCGCGGGTGATCCCGATCACCGACGCGCCGTCCTACGACGAGCCCGCACCCGACCCGCTGGCCGAGGCGCTGGCGTTCGTGCGCCGGCGCATCACCGGCGACTACGAGGTCGACGAGTTCGGCTACGATCCCGAGCTCACCGACAAGGTCATGCTGGAGCTGCTCAGGCCGCTCTACCACCACTGGTTCCGGGTCGAGACCGTCGAGCTGAAGAACGTGCCGCACGACAGCGGCGCGCTCGTGGTGGCCAACCACTCGGGCACGCTGCCGCTCGACGCCCTCATGCTGCAGGTGGCGCTGCACGACGAGGCCGACCGGCCCCTGCGGCTGCTCGGCGCCGACCTGGTCTATCAGCTTCCCGTGCTGGGCCACCTGGCGCGCAAGACCGGTCACACGCTGGCCTGCCCCGAGGACGCCGACCGGCTGCTGCGCAAGGGCGAGCTCGTCGGGGTGTTCCCCGAGGGCTTCAAGGGCGTCGGCAAGCCGTTCTCCGAGCGCTACAAGCTGCAGCGGTTCGGCCGCGGCGGCTTCGTGGCCTCGGCCATCAGGGCCGGCGTGCCCATCGTGCCCACCGCGATCGTCGGGGCCGAGGAGATCTACCCCAAGATCGGCGACCTGGCCTCCCTGGCGCGGCTGCTCGGCCTGCCCTACCTGCCCATCACGCCGTTCTTCCCGCTGCTCGGCCCGCTCGGCCTGGTCCCGCTGCCGTCGAAGTGGATGATCGAGTTCGGTGAGCCGGTGCACACCGACGCCTACGACCCGTCCGACGCCGACGACCCGATGCTGGTGTTCGAGCTCACCGACCACGTGCGCGAGCTGGTCCAGCAGATGCTCAACGAGCTTCGGCTGCGCCGCGGGCACGCTTTCCCGCCGTTCCTCTGATCCGTGCAACCGGTGGCGGCAGGCCGGTGTTCCAGCCTGTGCAAGTGACAACCGGCATGAAGGAACACCATGGATCTGCAGCTTTCCGGACGCGTCGCCATCGTCACCGGCGCCTCCAAGGGCATCGGCCTGGCCGTCGCGCGCACCCTGTTCGAGGAGGGCGCGCACGTCGTGGCGACCTCCCGCACGCGCACGGCCGACCTGCCCGACAAGGTGATCCACGTGGCCGCCGACCTGATGGACCCGCAGGCGCCCGCCCGGATCGTGGCCCGCGCGGTCGAGGAGTTCGGCGGCGTGGACATCCTCGTCAACAACGCGGGTGGCCCGCCGCCCGGCGTCACCCTGCCCCGCGTCGGCTCCCTGACCCCGGGCGACGACGACTGGCGGGAGATGTTCGAGTTCAACCTGTTCTCGGTGGTCCGGATGGTCCGCGCCGCCGTACCGGCGATGCTGGAGCGCGGCGGCGGCGCGATCGTCAACGTCTCCTCGGGCTCGGCCCGCCAGCCGTCGGCGATGAACGTCGACTACGGCGCCGCCAAGGCGGCGCTCAACCACGTGAGCAAGGCCCTGTCGGAGGAGTACGGCCCGCAGGGCATCCGGGTGAACACCGTCTCGCCCGGCCCCGTGCTCACCGACTGGTGGACCAAGGACGGCGGCGCGGCCGACGTGATCGCCGGCATGGCGGGCGCCGACCGTGACAGCGTCATCGCGACCCTGGCGCCCGAGATGATGAAGCTGTCCACCGGCCGCCTGGTCCACCCGCAGGAGATCGCCGACGTCATCGCCCAGCTCGTCTCCCCGCGTTCCGGCAGCACGACCGGAGCGGAACTGGTGGTCGACGGCGGCTTCCTGAAGGAGATCTAGCCCCTCGGCGAACCCGTGCGGCGGGTTGTGGCGATACATCGCTGACCGACTTCCCCACAGAAGGGCGGAGATGATCACACAACCCGCCACCCGGGGTCCGGACGCCGACCTCGTGCGAGCCTCCTGGACCCAGCCGGAGGCGTTCGCCGAGCTGTTCGACCGCTACTCCGCCATGCTCTACCGGTACGTCTCCAAACGACTCGGCCCCGAGCCGGCCGAGGACCTCGTCGGAGAGACGTTCCTGGTCGCCTTCTCCCGCCGCCGCAGCTACGACCTGTCCTACACCGACGCGCGGCCGTGGCTGTTCGGCATCCTCACCAAGCTCCTGTCCCGCCACCACCGCTCCGAGGCGGCCCGCTACCGGGCACTGTTGCGGGCCCCGGTCGACGGCCACGTCGACTCCCCGGCCGAGCGGGTGGCCAGCGGGGTGAGCGCGCAGGCCGTCCGCCCGGAACTGGTCGGCGCGCTCGCGGCGCTGCCCGCCAAGGACCGCGACGTGCTGTTACTCGTCGCCTGGGGCGACCTCACCTACGTGGAGGTCGCCCAGGCGCTCGGCATCCCGGTCGGCACCGTGCGCTCCCGCCTCAACCGGGGCAGGCGGAAGGTCCGCGCGGCACTTGGTGACACCAACCCCCTGCAGGAGGAGGCGTGACGATGGATGACCTGAAACTGCTGCGCGACCTCGGCGCGGAGCTGGAGCACCGGCCTCCGGCGACGCTGGCCCGCCAGCGCAACCGCCTGCTCACCGAGCGGCCCCGCCGCCGCAGGATCGGCTGGTTCGTGACGGCCCTCGCGGCGGTGGCCACCGCGATCGCCGTGGCCGTGCCCACCTTGGTGCTGAGCGGCCACGAGACCGTGCCGCCCCCTGTCGGGGCCCGGCCCCCGAAGGTGACCGGGGCGATGAACATCCTGCTGGTCGGCACGGACAGCCAGGCGGGCACCCCTCGGTTCCGCACGGGCGCCCGTTCGGACACCATCATGCTCGTGCACCTGCCCGCCGACCGGAAGCAGATCACCGCGATCGCCGTCCCGAGGGACTCCATGGTCCAGATCCCCCGGTGCGGCTCCGCGCCGCCCCGCCGCGACATGATCAACTCGGCGTTCGACAAGGGCGGGCTCACCTGCACCGTCAAGACCATCGAGACGCTGACCGACGTGCGGATCGACCACACGATGGAGTTCGACTTCGCCGCCTTCAAGGAGGTGGTCGACGCCCTGGGCGGCGTGGAGATCCTGATCAGGAAACCGATCGACGATCCGAAGGCCAAGCTGAAGCTCCCCGCAGGCAAGGTCCTGCTCGACGGAGAGAAGGCGCTCGGATACATGCGGCTGCGCAACCACGGCGACGGCTCGGACGTGCAGCGGATCAAGCGCCAGATGACTCTCCTGCTGGCGATGCTCAGGAAGGGGCAGTCGCTGCTGGACGAGCCAGGCAGGCTGCGCGGCTTCCTCGCCACCGCCACCAGGTCCGTCAAGACGGACCCGGCTTTCGACCTGGAGACGATGACCGCCCTCGCCATGACCATGGACCAGCCCGCGGGGTTCGTGTCCATCACCGTGCCGTGGAAGCCCGACCCCCGCGACCCGAACAGGGTCGTCTGGAAGCAGCCTGAAGCCGGCGAGCTGTTCGAACGATTCCGATAGTCCGCAAGCGGATTGACGACCGATCTTCGATGCACCAGATTGTTCGCGTCATCCCCCTCGTTCCCAGGGAAACCTTATGAAGCGAACCATCGTGGGTGTCGCCGTGGCCGTGGGCGTCGCCCAGCTCACGGCCGTGCCCGCGCAGGCGGCGACCCAGCCCGACCCGGTCAACGCGCTCCAGGCCGAGTCAGGCCGCGGCAAGGCCGTCAACTTCCGATCCACGGCCACGGTGACGTACGCCCGCGGCCTGTCCGCCACCTCCGAGGTGGAGGGCACGATCGGGTTCGGCCCGCGGGGCGCGGCCGCCTCCGACGTGACCCACACCCTGCGCTACAGCGAGGACATGCTCCGGCGCATGCTGAAGCAGCAGCCCGAGGAGACCGAGGCGCTGCAGGAGGGGCCCATCCAGGCGATCTCCACGCGGGGTGTGAGCTACGTCTCCGGCCCGCTGGTCGACCAGGCCCTCCTGTCCAACGGCGCCGGCTGGGTGCGCTACCGGCGGGCGGACCTGCCGCCGAGCGACCTGCTGCTCGACGTGCTGGACCCCGCCACGCTCAAGACGCTCCTGCGCCACCGCACCTCCGTGCGCGACGGCGCGGTCAAGGGGTCCATCAAGGCCACCAAGCTCGCCGCCGTGTCCTCCGCCTTCGCCTCGCGCTTCGGCACCCGCATCGGCCGCCGCGGCACGGTCACCTACACCCTCAGGCTCGGCCCGACCGGCCTGGTCGAGCGGGTGACCGCCAAGGCCGTCCTGCCCTACGCCAACACCACCCTCGGAGTGGAGTCGGACACCCGCTTCTCGGCATGGGGCCGCGAGGCCACCGTGCACCTGCCGCTGGAAGGAGACGTGATCGACAAGGAGCAGGTCGCGGACACCGTGCCCGCCCGGATCCCGGGGATCTGGTACTAGCCGGCTAGCGGGGGCCGCGGTAGTGCTTGCGCAGTGCGATGCCCGCGGCCACACCGCCCGCCACCGCGCCCACCCCGGCCGCGATCGGCAGCGCGGTCAGCGTCGCCTTGCGGCCGGTGCGGAAGTCCTTGATCGGCCAGTCGTGCTTCCTGGCGTGCTCGCGCAGCTCGGTGTCGGGATTGATGGCGACGGCCTGGCCGACCAGCGACAGCATGGGCAGGTCGTTGGCCGAGTCGCTGTAGGCGGTGCACCGGGTCAGGTCGAGGCCCTCGCGGCGGGCGAGCGCCCGCACCGCCTCGGCCTTGGCCGGCCCGTGCAGCAGGTCGCCGACCAGCCGCCCGGTGTAGACGCCGTCGGTGCTCTCGGCCACCGTGCCGAGCGCGCCGGTCAGGCCGAGCCGCTGGGCGATCACCCTGGCCAGCTCCACGGGCGTCGCGGTGACCAGCCAGACCCGCTGGCCGGCGTCCAGGTGGCTCTGCGCCAGCGCGCGGGTGCCGCCCCAGATGCGGTCGGCCATCACCTCGTCGTAGATCTCCTCGCCGAGCCGTACGACGTCGTCGACCTTGGCGCCCGCCACGAACGCCAGCGCCGTCTCGCGGGCCACCGCGATGTGCTCGGGGTTCTCGTTGCCCCGCAGCCGGAAGACCGCCTGCCCGACCGCGAACTTGAACAGGTCGGAGGTGGTGAACATGCCCCGCGTGGCGAGCCCGCGCGCGAAGTGGTAGATCGACGCGCCGCGCATCATCGTGTTGTCGACGTCGAAGAAGGCCGCCGCCTGGAGGTCGGGCTCGGCGGGGGGAGCGGTCACCGCCGCCGCTGCCGCGGCCTCGCCGGCGATCTCCGCCTCGATCTCGTGCCGTCGTCGGATTAGCCGCCACATGGGCTTCAGCTTACCCACGAGGCGCGGCCAGGCCCTCGATGCAGCCGGAGCGGCCGCCCGTACCGCCCGCAGGTCGTGAGGGCCCACGCCGTCATGGCCCCGGCCGGCCGGACGTGACGAGCCGCGGCAGTCACGGCACCAGTCGCCGGGGCGCGGCCGACGGCGCCGCCGGAGGGGGCGGAGCGGCCGGCGGCGGCAGGGCGGGCGGCGACGGGTCGGCCTGCGGGCGGCCGGACACCAGCTCCGCGCGCAGCCGCGCGCGGAAGGCGTCGCTCGGCCCGCCCCGCAGGGGCGACCGCCGCAACTGCGCGAGGTGATCCAGCACGTGCTCGCGCGAACTGCGCGACCTACCCATGACAGCTCCCTGACGCCCCCGCGAAGACATCCAGTGATGGCACATGCCTAACGACGGGACGGCGGCGAGGTTACGCCAGCTCGTTCTGCAGGGCCCGGCCCAGCGCGCGCACCGCGCGGAACTGCAGCGCCTTGACCGCCCCGCTCTTCTTGCCCATGACGAGAGCGGTCTCCGCGAGCGACAGCCCGTGCAGGAACCGCAGCACCACGCACTCCTGCTGCTCCGGGTTGAGCTCCCGTACGGCACGCAGCACCCGGTCGTTGATGACCGCCGTGACCACGGCGTTCTCCGGGATGTGCGCCCCTTCCAGCGGCACGTCGATCACCTCGCCGGTGGTGACCTCCAGCCGGTAGCGCCCCGACTTGAAGTGGTCGGTCACCAGGTTGCGGGCGATCGTCACCAGCCAGGCGCCGAAGTCACGGCCCTGCCAGGTGAAGTCGGTGATGCGGCGCAGCGCGCGCAGGAACGTCTCGCTGGTGAGGTCCTCGGCCAGGGGATGGGAGCCCACCCGGTAGTAGATGTAGCGGTAGACCAGATCCACGTAGCGGTCGTAGAGCGTGCCAAAGGCGTCCGCGTCGCCGGTCTTGGCATGCAACACCAGCGTGCGGAGCTCGTCGGGCACCTCTTCGCGGGCGATTTCGCGGGCGGTGGGCTCGCCGGCGCCGGCGGTGCCGGCGGCCGCCGGCGACAGCAGCCCGGCGAACGGCCACGAGTCAGGCATCCGGTATCCCTGGGGGTAAGGGGTGCGGCGTGCTCGAACACTCTAGAAATCAACTGCGGATTCCACAATCCACGCTCCAAAGTCATGGACAGCCGTAAGTGGCGGATACGGTGTTGAACCGACCCGTTCCCTCTTCGGCTACCGGCTGGGAGGCATAGTCCGGCAGCATTGGAGTCACCATGGAGATCCTCGTTGCTGTCATCGCCTTCGCCGGTGCCCTCCTCGCCGCCGTCGCCACGGGCGCGCTGGCCAACCGGTTGCGTGAGGAGATCGAGGGGTGGCTGATCGCCTGGACCGTGGCGGTGGCCGCGCTGTGCCTGGCGCTGGCGGTGATCGGCATCGGCCACCTCATGGGATTCGGAGCCGCCACCTTCAAGATCTACCAGGTCACCGGATCGCTGCTGGCCCCGCTGTGGCTCGCCGTCGGCCTGATCCAGCTGCTGGCCGAGAAGGTGCCGCCGAAGTTCGCGGCCTGGCTGTTCGGCGTCGCGATCACCATCGTCGCGGGCGTGATCCTCTTCGTCGACCCGCTGATCTCCGAGCAGATGGGCAAGGTGCTGCCCGCCGCCAAGCAGCACTGGGGCCTGATCCCCGACATGCTGCTCCTCGGGGTGCACGTCGTCGTGGCGGTGATCCTGCTGGGGGCCGTGGTCGTGGCGGCCCTGCGGTGGCGGTCCGGCGACGAGTACGACACCGACAACCTGCACGCCGTGGCGGTCATCGCCCCGGCCACGCTGGCCATCCTCGGCGCCATGCGGTTCGGGCTGCCCGGCTTCTTCACGGCGGCGCTGTTCGTGGTGTCCGCCGCCGGCATCTGGTACTGCGTGCTGCGCCCGCTGGCGCCGTACGAGGACGAGGAGGAGGACGAGGAGCCGGACGGCCACGCCGGCTCCCGTGAAGGCTCACGTGAAGGCTCACGCGGGGGCTCCCGGGACGGGCGGCAGGGCGAGCAGGCGCCGCCGGGCCGCCGGGCCGCCGCACGGGCCGGCCAGCCCGTCGCGGCAGCCGCGGCCGAGCCGCCCGGCCTCCAGCCGCCCCGCAGGGTGTCGGGGCTGGGCGACCTGGTGGCCGAGTACCGGGCGGGCGACCGGGACGCCGGCCACGCCGCCCGGATGGCGGCTCCGCCCGACGCGGGCCCGTCCACCGGCTACATCATGAACGGCCGCCACGGAGGCCTCCAGGACGACTACGGGGCCTCCCGGCAGGGTTACGACGGCCCGCGCACGGACCCGCCCGGCCACGGCGCCGGCTTCGGCCCCCGTCCCGTCGGCGGGTCCGGCCACGTCGGCGGGTCCGGCCACGGCGCCGAAACCGGCTACGGCTCCGAAACCGGCTACGGCGCCTCGCCGCCGGACTACGGTGACGACGGCCCGGCGACCGGCGCGCTGTTCACGGGCGCCGACCTGTTCGCCGCCGGCGGGCGCGCCGCCCAGCCCGCCCAGCCGCCCGGCCACTCCCCGTCGCAGCAGCCCCAGCAGCAGGCCCAGGCCGGCGGCGGCCGGCCCTCGCCCAGCATCTACGGCCTGCTCACCGTCTTCACGATCATGGACGGCTCGGGCGAGGCGTTCGACCGGCTGGCCGAGCAGACCGTCGAGGCCGTCCGGCGGGGTGAGCCCGACACGCTGATCTACGCCTGCCATGCCGTCAAGTCGGCTCCGCTGCAGCGCATCGTCTACGAGCTCTACCGCGACGAGGTGGCCTATCGTGACCACCAGCGCCAGCCGCACGTGGAGCGGTTCGTCAACGAGCGCCAGGCCATGGTGCTGGCCACCAACGTCATCGAGCTCAACGTCAACGCCGCCAAGGTGGTGCCGCTGCCGACGGTGCTGTTCTAGGGGGTCGCGCCGGCCGGCCCGGCCTCAGGTCAGGGCCGCCCGGAGCCGGTCCTCCGACACGCGCCAGAAGTCGTGCTGGACGCCGTCGACAAGTGTGACGGGAATCATCTCCCCGTACTTCTCCCGGAGCTCCGGGGAGGTGTCGATGTCGACCTCCTCCCACGGCACGCCCAGCTCTCCCGCGACTTTGGCGATGACCTCGCGGGCGTCGTCGCAGAGGTGGCAGCCCTGCCTGCCGAGCAACGTGATGCTGTGCATGGCCCCCACCGTAGCGCCTGACTTTGTGCGTCGGTTCACAAAGGGATTAACCTGAAAGGCGGTTCGATCCCATCCCGCGGCCCCCGGCCGCCCGTTCCCATGGAGCCCCGGCACGTGAAGAGCCCGTCCCAACCTCGCGACCGCGGCATCCCCGACGCCACGGTCGCCCGGCTTCCGTTGTACCTGCGGGCGCTGCACGGGATGGCCGAGCGGGCGATCGCCACCGTCAGCTCCGAGGACCTGGCCATGGCCGCGGGCGTCAACTCCGCCAAGCTCCGCAAGGACCTGTCGCACCTCGGCTCCTACGGCACCCGCGGTGTCGGCTACGACGTCGAGTACCTCGTCTACCAGATCTCCCGCGAACTGGGCTTGACCCAGGACTGGGCGGTGGCCATCGTCGGAGTCGGAAACCTCGGCCGCGCGCTCGCCAACTACGGCGGGTTCGTCTCCCGGGGGTTCCGCGTGGCCGCGCTGGTGGACGCCGACCCCGAAGTGGTGGGCGACGACATCGCGGGGTTGAATGTGGAGCACATCGACGAACTGGAAGCCGTCATCAAGCGGCGTGGAGTATCGATCGTGGTTCTGGCGACACCTGCTGCGGCCGCACAGGAAGTGTGCGACCGTGTGGTGGCGGTCGGCGTGACCAGCATCCTCAACTTCGCTCCTGTCGTCCTGTCAGTGCCGGACGGCGTCGATGTCCGTAAAGTCGACCTATCAATCGAACTGCAGATCCTTGCGTTCCATGAGCAACGCAAAGCTGGGGGGCCACTGATGGCCGTGGACAGCCAGTGAGTGTTCTGGCGATCGGACTCAGCCACCGGACAGCACCGGTGGCCATGCTGGAGCGCGTCTCGGTGACCGGCGACGCGCTCGTCAAACTCCTGCACGACGTGCGGCAGGATGCCTGCGTGGCGGAGGCCATGGTGGTCTCGACCTGCAACCGGGTCGAGGTGTACGCCGCGGTCGACCGGTTCCACGCCGCGTTCACCTCGATCTGCGACCTGCTGAGCGTCCACACGGGCGTCGCCGCCGACGAGCTGAGGCCCCACCTGTACGTGCACTACGAGGAGCGGGCCGTCGAGCACCTGTTCTCGGTGGTGTGCGGCCTCGACTCGATGGTCGTCGGCGAGGGCCAGATCCTCGGCCAGGTGCGCAGGGCGCTCAAGCTGGCGCAGAAGCAGGGCACCGTCGGCGCCGTGCTCAACGAGCTCGTGCAGCAGGCGCTGCGGGTCGGCAAGCGCGCCCAGACCGACACCGGCATCGACAAGGCCGGCGCCTCGCTGGTGAGCGCGGGCCTGGCGCTGGCGGGCGAGCTGCCCGGCCGGCGGGCGCTGGTGGTCGGGGCGGGCTCGATGAGCTCCCTGGCCGCCGCCACGCTGGCCCGCGCCGGGGTGACCGACATCGTCGTGGCCAACCGCACCTTCGCGCGCGGCGAGCGGCTGGCCGCCTCGGTCGGCGGCCGGGCCGTGGAGCTGTCCGCCGTCCAGGAGGAGCTGGCCGCCGCCGACATCGTCATCACCTGCGTCGGCGCCGGACGTCACGTGATCACGCCGGACATGCTGACCCGCGAGGCCTTCCTGCTGGACCTCGCGCTCCCGCACGACATCGACCCGGCGGTCCGCGAGGTTCCCGGCGTCACCCTGGTCGACCTGGAGACCATCCAGGAGTCCGGCATCGGCTCGCGCGAGGGCGACGCCGTCAGGTCGGTTCGCGAGCTCGTCTCCCAAGAGCTCGACGCCTACCTCGACGCCGAGCGGGCCGCCAAGGTCACCCCGACCGTGGTCGCGCTGCGCGGCAAGGCCGCCGGCGTGGTCGAGGCGGAGCTGGGCCGGCTGCTGATGCGCATCCCCCATCTCGACGACAAGACCCGCGACGAGGTCGCCCAGGCCGTGCACCGGGTCGTCGACAAGCTCCTCCACGAGCCGACCGTGCGTGTCAAGCAGCTCGCCACGTCGCCCGGCGGCGATCATTACGCGCAGGCCCTGCGCGAGCTGTTCGATCTCGATCCGAAGATGCCCGAGGCCGTGAGGGAGGTGGAGCTGTGACGTTGCGACTGGGGACCAGGCGCAGCCTGATGGCGACCACGCAGTCGCAGATGGTCGCCGACTCCTACACCGAGCGCACCGGCCGGGCCATCGAGCTCGTCGGCGTCACCACGTTCGGCGACGTCTCCAAGGCCCACCTGGCACAGCTCGGCGGCACGGGCGTGTTCGTGAGCGCGCTGCGCGACAAGCTGCTGGAAGGCGAGATCGACTTCGCCGTCCACTCGCTGAAGGACCTGCCCACCAAGCCCGACCCGCGCATCGCGCTGGCCGCCCTGCCCGCCAGGCACGACCACCGTGACGCGCTGGTCGGCCGGGTGCCGTTCGCCGAGTTGCCCGACGGCGCCAGGGTGGGCACCGGCTCGCCGCGCCGGGTCGCCATGCTCCGCGCCCTGCGTCCCGAGCTGGAGTACGTCCCGATCCGCGGCAACGCCGACACCCGGATCGGCAAGGTGACCTCGGGCGAGCTCGACGCCGTCGTGCTCGCCTCGGCCGGTCTGACCCGCATCGGCCGCACCGCCGAGATCGCGCAGATCTTCGAGGTCGAGCAGCTGATGCCGGCTCCCGGCCAGGGCGCACTCGCCGTGGAATGCCTCGCCGAGCGCGAGGACCTGGTCGACTTCCTCGCCGTGCTCGACGACCCCCGCACCCGCTCCGCGGTGACCGCCGAGCGGGTCGTCCTGTCCGCCCTGGAGGCCGGTTGCTCGGCGCCCGTGGGTGCGTTCGCGCTCGATGACGGGCAGACTCTCAATCTGACCGCCCTGGTCGTCGCCATCGACGGCTCGGCGGCGGTCCGCAAGTCCGCCGCCGGCTCTCCTTCGGAGGCTGTCGCTCTCGGTCACGCACTCGCGGCCGAGATGATCTCCGAGGGGGCCGACAGATTGATGGGGGAGCATTCCCATTGAGCCCCGATAGTCCTACCTCCGGCTCCGTCGCTTTCGTCGGCGCCGGTCCCGGTGATCCCAACCTGCTCACGCTCCGCGCCGCCGAGCTCCTGGGCAAGGCCGACGTGGTCGTGCTCGACGAGGAACGTCACGGTCCGCTGCTGCGGCACTGCCGCGAAGGCGTCGAGGTGGCCACGGCCGACCTCGTCAAGCACGCCGAGGCGGGCCGTTTCGTCGTGCGCGTGTGCGAGGGCGACCCGATGCTGTTCTCCTCGATCACCGAGGAGGTCGCGGCCTGCGCCGCGGCCGAGGTGGACTTCGAGATCGTGCCCGGCGTGCCGCCCGCGACCGCCGTGCTCACCTACGCGGGCATCCCGGCGGCGACGGCCGTGCCCGAGTTCCGCGTCGTCGACGCCGCCCAGGAACAGGACTGGTCCTCGCACGCCGCCTGTCCCGGCACCCTCGTCGTCTACAACGGTCTCGCCGACGCCGTCGCCATCGGCAAGGCGCTGATCGCCGGAGGCCGGGCCGACACCACGCCCGTCGCCGTGACCAGCGGCGGCACCACCACCGAGCAGCACACGGTCGTCTCCTCGCTGGGCCGGCTGCAGGCCGACCTCAAGCACGCGGGCGCCACGGAGCCGGCGCTCATGGTCGTGGGCGACGCCGTGGGCAGGCGCGACACGCTGTCGTGGTTCGAGACCAAGCCGCTGTTCGGCTGGCGGGTCCTGGTGCCGCGTACCAAGGAGCAGTCCAAGAGCCTGTCCGAGCAGCTCGTCTCCTACGGCGCGGTGCCCGAGGAGGTGCCGACCATCTCGGTCGAGCCGCCCCGCACCCCGCAGCAGATGGACCGCGCCATCAAGGGCCTGGTCACCGGGCGCTACGAGTGGGTGGCCTTCACCAGCGCCAACGCCGTCAAGGCGGTGCGCGAGAAGTTCGAGGAGTACGGCCTGGACGCCCGCGCCTTCGCCGGGCTCAAGGTCGCGGCCGTGGGCGACGCCACCGCGCGGGCGCTGGTCGAGTTCGGGGTCAAGCCCGACCTGCTGCCGTCGGGCGAGCAGTCGTCGGAGGGACTGGTCGCCGAGTGGCCGCCGTACGACTCGATGCTCGACCCGATCAACCGCGTGCTGCTGCCGCGCGCCGACATCTCCACCGACACCCTGGTCGCCGGCCTGACCGAGCTGGGCTGGGAGTGCGACGACGTCACCGCCTACCGCACCGTGCGGGCCGCACCGCCGCCCGCGCCGATCCGGGAGGCGATCAAGGGCGGCGGGTTCGACGCCGTGCTCTTCACCTCCTCCTCGACCGTGCGCAACCTCGTCGGCATCGCCGGCAAGCCGCACAACGTCACCGTGATCGCCGTCATCGGCCCGCAGACCGCGAGCACCGCCGAGGAGTTCGGGCTGCGCGTGGACGTCATGGCCGACAAGCCCTCGGCCTCCGCGCTCGCCGCGGCGCTCGCCGAGTACGGCGCCAAGCTGCGTCAGGCGGCGCTCGCCGCGGGCGACACGCCCCGCCGGCCGTCGCAGAACCGCAGAGGAGCCAGGAGGAGAGCCAAGTGAGTGCCGAGTTCCCGACGGCCCGTCCGCGCCGGCTGCGCCGCACCGCCGCGCTGCGGCGGATGGTGGCGGGCACCCGGCTGCACCCGGCCGACCTGATCCTGCCGCTGTTCGTCAAGGAGGGCATCCAGGAGCCGGCGCCGGTCGCCTCGATGCCCGGCGTCTTCCAGCACACCCGCGACTCGCTGCGCAAGGCCGTGCACGAGGCCGCCTCGGCCGGAGTGGGCGGAGTCATCCTCTTCGGCATCCCGGCGGTCAAGGACGGCCGCGGCTCGGCCGGCGACGACCCCGACGGCATCCTGCAGGTGGCGCTGCGCGAGGTGACCGCCGAGGTGGGCGACGCCCTGGTGGTCATGGCCGACACCTGCCTGGACGAGTTCACCGACCACGGCCACTGCGGCATCCTCACCGAGACCGGCGACGTCGACAACGACGCCACGCTCGAACGCTACGCCGCCATCGCCGTGGCCCAGGCCCGCGCCGGGTCCCAGATGGTCGCGCCGAGCGGGATGATGGACGGCCAGGTCGCGGCCATCCGCGCCGCGCTCGACGCCGACGGCTTCGCGCAGGTGCCGATCCTCGCCTACTCCGCCAAGTACGCCTCCAGCTTCTACGGCCCGTTCCGCGACGCCGCCGAGTGCGCGCCGCAGTTCGGCGACCGGAGCACCCACCAGCAGGACCCGGCCGGGCCGCTGGAGGAGGCGCTGCGCGAGGTCCGCCTGGACCTGGCCGAAGGCGCCGACGCCGTCATGGTCAAGCCGGCCCTGGCCTACCTCGACGTGATCAGGCGCTTCCGCGACGAGGTGGACGTGCCGGTGGCGGCCTACCAGGTCAGCGGGGAATACGCGATGATCGAGGCGGCCGCGGCGAACGGGTGGATCGACCGGGATCGGATGATCATGGAGTCGCTGGTGTCGATCCGTCGCGCCGGCGCCGATCTCATCCTCACGTACTGGGCCACCGAGGTGGCTCGCCGCCTCTGACCCTGCCGCCACACCTCCGTACCCCGTCCCGCCGGACGGGGTACGTCACGCCATGCCGCTCCGACGCCGTACGGGAACGCCTCCGGGCGCGGCGGTGCCGGCCCGACGTTCGCGCAGGGCGTGCCCCCGCCGCCACGGACGGCAGCACGTACGGGCCCACGGAGCGGGGGTCCGGGGCCTGGCGCGCCACGCCGTCGGCTGCCGGGTTTTCGTGGCGCGGGGCTGGGCGGGGCGGGCCCTGTGGAGAGCGCAGGGGCTCCAACGTGGGGATTCCCGTCGGGTCATGGGACGTGTGCGATAAACTGTGACGACTAGTGCTGGTGTGTCCCGCGTGAGCCCATGGCCAGGAGCCGGGAACCTTCAAGGCACGAATCGACGGGAGACACCATGGTGGGGGCACCACTCGCTCGGCGTACCAGAAAACGATCCCGGCCGTCCCGGATCGACTCCGTCCTGGGCTACGCCGCCCTGGGGTGGCCGGCGGTGCCGGGCGCCTTCCCGCTGCGGCGCGGATCGCGGGCGTGTTCGTGCGACCGGCTCGGGTGTCCGGACCCGGGGGCGCACCCGATCTCGCCCGCCTGGCACCTGCAGGCCACGACCGACGCCACCCTGCTGGCGCGCTGGTGGCAGCTGGAGCCCGAGGCGAACGTGATCCTGCCCACCGGCAAGGTGTTCGACGTGTTCGACGTACCTCTGGCCACGGGTCTCACGGCCCTGTCCCGCCTCGACGCCGAGGGAGTCCACTCCGGCCCGGTCGCCGCCAACGGTGACCGGGTCTTGTTCTATGTGGCGACCCGCGGCAACCCGGAGGACGAGGACGAGTGGTGGTCGTGCCACCTCGACTGCGACCCGGCCACCATCGACGACACCCCGGGGCTGCGCTGGCACTGCCGCGACAGCTACGTCCTCGCCCCGCCGTCCACGCTCCCGACCGGCCAGCCCGTCTCGTGGCTCCGCGCCCCCGACGGCCGTCCGCTTCCCGACCCGCTGCGCATCCTCGAACGCCTCACCGACTAGCCGATCGGCGCGGTGGGCGGGGCGTCAGCCGCCGAGGAGGAGGGGGACGAGGACGAGATTGCTGATCACGTGGATCAGGATGATCGCCCAGATGTTGCGGTAGCGGGACCACAGGTAGCCCAGCATGAGGCCGAAGACGCCCTGGAAGGCCACGATGCCCGCCAGCCCCGGCAGCAGCGCGTCGGGGCGGACGTGGGAGGTGTGCATGAGGGCGAACAGCAGCGACGAGCCCAGGACCGCCGGCCACCTGCCGTACAGCGCCTCCAGGCGCGTCTGCAGCCAGCCGCGGTAGAACACCTCCTCCAGCACGCTCGCCGTCAGCAGGGTGATCAGCGAGCCGATGACGAGGACGACGGGGTCGGGCAGCTCCTGGGTCAGGGGCACGGCGAGCGGGCCCACCTGGGAGAGCAGGAACCAGGCGACGACCGCCGGCAACGGGGCGAGCCAGGTGACCGGAGCCGGGATCGCCCTGGCGACAGGCCCGTCGCCGCGCAGCAGGCGGAAGGCGACGAGGGGAACGGCCAGCAGGACGACGATCTTGGCTGCCGGGTAGAGCAGGCCGGCGCGGGACGCGAACGGGGCCAGGCAGGCCATCGCCAGGGCCGCCGCCACCAGGACCGACGCCTCGCGGCGCAGCCGGGCCACGGGCAGGGCGGCCAGCGGCTGGGGCGGCTCCACCCGGGGCGGCACCAGCCGGGCCAGCGCCGTCGCCGCCAGCGGGGGCAGGAGGGCCGCCCACAGGGACATGCCCGAGGCGCCGGGGTCGGCCGACCCGGTGATCGAGGTGGTGCCCGTCGCCACGAGCCAGGCGTAGGCGGCGACGAAGACGGCCAGGCCCATGCCCGTGAAGGCCTGCCGGGGCGGGGTCGCGGGGACGGTGGGGGACGCGGGAGGTGCCATGGGCTGATGGTCCCGAAGCGCGGGGGCGTCTGTCGTCCTCCCGGGGTCCGATTCCCGGGGGCCGACTTTCGATGTACGGCGGCGGCCCGGGCCTCGCGGTCGGCCGGCGTGGGGCGCGGCTAACCTGGAGCGCGTGAGCCGTACACAGAAGTCCGAGGACCTGTTCGCCCGCGCCCGCGCCCTCGTGCCGGGAGGCGTCAACTCGCCGGTCCGCGCGTTCGGCGCGGTCGGCGGCACGCCCCGCTTCATGGCCTCCGGCGACGGGCCCTACATCACCGACGTCGACGGCAACCGCTATGTCGACCTCGTCTGCTCCTGGGGGCCGATGATCCTGGGGCATCGCCACCCCGCCGTCGTCGAGGCGGTCTCCGAAGCCGTCTCCCGCGGGTTCGGCTACGGGACGGCCACGCCGGGCGAGGTGGAGCTGGCCGAGGAGATCGCCGCCCGGGTCGCGCCGGTGGAGCGGGTGCGCCTGGTCAGCTCCGGCACCGAGGCGACGATGAGCGCGGTGCGGCTGGCCCGCGGCTTCACCGGCCGGTCCAAGGTGATCAAGTTCGCCGGCTGCTACCACGGCCATGTCGACGCGCTGCTGGCCTCCGCGGGGTCGGGCGTGGTGACCTTCGGGCTGCCTGACACGCCCGGCGTGACCGGGGCGTCGGCGGCCGACACGATCGTCCTGCCGTACAACGACGTCGCGGCGGTCGAGGCGGCCTTCGCGGCGGCCGAGATCGCCTGCGTGATCACCGAGGCGTGCCCGGCCAACATGGGCGTGGTGCCGCCGCGCGACGGCTTCAACACCCGGCTGCGCGAGCTGTGCACGGCCAACGGCGCGCTGCTCATCGTGGACGAGGTGCTGACGGGCTTCCGCGTGTCGCGGTCCGGCTGGTACGGCCTGGACCCAGTGGACGCCGACCTGATGACGTTCGGCAAGGTCATGGGAGGCGGGCTGCCGGCGGCGGCGTTCGGCGGGCGGGCCGAGGTGATGGCGCGGCTCGCGCCGGAGGGCCCCGTCTACCAGGCGGGCACGCTGTCGGGCAACCCGCTGGCGTGCGCGGCGGGCCTGGCCACGTTGCGCGCGCTCGACGCCGACGCCTACGCCAAGGTGGACGCGGCGGCGCTGGCGGTGGGGCAGGCCGCTTCCGACGCCCTGGCGGCGGCGGGGGTGCCGCACCGGCTGCAGCGGGCGGGCAACCTGTTCTCGATCTTCTTCACGGACGAGGAGGTCCGGGACTTCGCCGGGGCCCGGAGCCAGGACACGGCGGCGTTCACCGCGTTCTTCCACAGCATGCTCGACCAGGGCGTCTACCTGCCGCCGTCGGCCTACGAGGCGTGGTTCCTGTCGGCGTCGCACGACGACGAGGCGCTCAACCGGGTGGCCGACGCCCTGCCCGCCGCCGCCAAGGCGGCCGCCGCGACGCGCTGACGTTCGCCGCCCGGCCGGCGCCCGAGCGGCCCGGCGTCATGCGCGACCGGCATCTCGGCTGCACGAGGGGATCGGCTGCACGAGGGGATCGGCTGCACGAGGGGATCGGCTGCGCGAGGGGATCGGCTGCGCGAGGGGATCGGCTGCGCGAGGGGTCATGGCCTGCTCGGCGCGGCGGCCCTGGGAGTCAGCGTGCGGCGGGCGCGGGCTCGGCCGGGACGGGCGCCCGGCGGGTGCCCGCGTACAGGACACCGCAGACGATGAGCGCGCCCGCCACGAGTTTGACCCAGGAGATCGGCTCGCCCGTGACGAGGGCGGCGGAGGACATGCCGAAGACGGGCACGAGCAGCGTGTACGGGGCGACGGTGGACGCGTCGTAGCGACGCAGCAGCCACCCCCACACCCCGAACCCGCCCAGCGTGGAGACGAACGCCACGTAGCCGAGCGACAGCCAGCCCTCGGCGGGCGCGGCCAGGCTGGGGGCACCCTCCACGAGCAGGGAGAGGGCGAGGAGGGGTGGCGCCGACAGGGCGCTCACCCACACCATGAACCGCAGTGAGTCGGGCGGCGCCGCGCGGCGCTGGACCACGTTGCCGAGCCCCCACGCGGCGGCGGCGGCCACGCAGAGGGCGAAGGCGCCGGCCGGTCCCGCCAGGCCGAAGTCGACGGCGACGAGCGCCAGCCCGGTGAAGGCGAAGCCCAGCCCGGCGACGCGCCGGGCGGTGAGCCGTTCACCGAGCAGGGTCACCGCGAACAGCACGGTGAACAGGGCCTGCACCTGCAGGACCAGTGAGGTGAGACCGGCGGGCATACCGGCCCGCATGCCCATCAGCAGCAGGCCGAACTGCCCGACCCCGATCGTCGCGGCCACCCCGGCCACCCAGCGCCACGGCACTCCCGGCCGGCCCGCGAACAGCAGGGCCGGGAAGGCGGCCATGGCGAACCGCAGCCCCGCGTACAGCAGGGGCGGGAAGTGGCGCAGGCCCACCTGCATGACCACGAAGTTGAAGCCCCAGACGGCCGCGAGGCCGATCGCGAGGGCCAGGTGACGTGGCGTCACCGTGTCACGCGGCGTGCGGCTTCTGGTAGCGGATGCGCTGCTCCCGGGCCTGCTCGGCGAGGACCTTGAGGTAGGAGACGGACGTGGACTCGTGCTTCTTCGTCTTGAGGATTCGCATGCATATATTTTCGTTCGCTACAGATTGAAGGACAAGCGAGACTTTCTACGCTAAACCCTTTAGGCTGGCTTACATGTTGGACCTGAACCGGCTCAAGGCTCTTCACGCGGTGCACGTCTACGGCTCCGTCGGCGCCGCCGCCGACGCTCTCATGGTCACTCCCTCGGCCGTCTCCCAGCAGATCGCCAAGCTGGAACGCGAGACCGGCGCCCGGCTGATGGAGCGCAACGGCCGCGGCGTGCGGCTCACCGACGCGGCCGGGCTGCTCGCCGAGCACGCCGAGCGGATCCTCGCCCTGGTCGAGACCGCCGAGGCCGACTTCGAGGCGCTGCGCGGCGAGGTCGTGGGCCGGTTGCACATGGGGGCGTTCCCCACGGCCGTGCGCGGGCTGATGCCCCTCGCGCTGACCAGCATGCGGCGGCGCCACCCCGACCTGCAGGTCCTGCTGCACGAGCGCGAGCCGGAGCGCGTGGTGCGCGAGGTGTCGCGCGGCGAGCTCGACCTCGGCATCGTCCAGGACTGGATGAACCGCCCCATGGCCCTGCCCGACGGGCTGTCCAAGGCCACCCTGCTCGACGACATCGCCGACGTGGTGGTGCCCGCCGACCACCCGCTGGCCGGCCACAAGGAGGCCGAGCTGTCGTCGCTGAGCGGGGAGCAGTGGATCAGCTCCTCGCCCGGCACCGTCTGCCACGACTGGCTGGTCTTCACCCTGCGCAGCGCCGACCTGGAGCCGGAGATCTCCTGCATGGCCGACGAGTACCCGACCCAGATGGCGCTCGTCGCCGCCGGCATCGGCTGCGCCATCATCCCCAGGCTCGGCAGGGACCTCGTGCCCGCGGGGGTGAGCATCGTCCCGCTGCGCCCGCGGCAGACGCGCCGGATCAGCGCGATCTGGCGCACCGACGCCGCCCGCCGCCCGGCGATCAGGGCCGCCGTCGAGGCGCTCACCCAGGCCAGCCGCAGCCACGAGAACTCCTGGGCGGTCGACTGATCCCCGACCTCCAGCGCCCGGAGCCGCTCCCCGCCTCTGATCGCCGCGCCCTGATGCCGCCTTCCGGCCGCGGGCGGATAGGCTGTGGCGCACCATGGCTGAAACCACCGTCGTTCACCTGATGCGGCACGGTGAGGTGCACAACCCCGAGGGGATCCTCTACGGCAGGCTGCCCGGCTACCACCTGTCCGACACGGGCCGGCAGATGGCCGAGCTCGTGGCCAAGTCGGTCGCCGCCCGTGACGTCGTCGCCCTCTACAGCTCGCCGCTCGAACGCGCCCAGGAGACCGTGGCGCCGCTGGCCGCCACGTTCGGCCTGGAGGTCACCCTCGACGACCGCCTGATCGAGGCGGGCAACCTGCTCGAAGGCCGCATGATCGGCCAGGGCCTCGGGGTGCTGCGCGACCCGCGCAACTACCGCTACTTCTGGAACCCGATGCGCCCGTCGTGGGGCGAGCCCTACCCCTCGATCATCCAGCGGATGCGCTCCGTCGTCGACGCCGCCCGGCGCGCGGCGCGCGGCCACGAGGCGGTCCTGGTCAGCCACCAGCTCCCCATCTGGGCGATCCGGATGGCCGCCGAGGGCCGGCGCCGGCTCTGGCACGATCCGCGGCGCCGGCAGTGCGGGCTGGCCAGCCTCACCACGTTCACGTTCGAGGGCGACCGGCTCGTCAGCGTCGGCTACAGCGAGCCGGCCGGATCGCTCGTCAAGGGCCCGACGATTCCCGGGGCCTGACCCGGGCCCGTCCGTGACCGGACGCCGGCCGACGATCCCCGCCGACGGTCCCGGCCCGAGAGCCCGGCCCGAGAGTCCGGCGCCCGAGAGCCCGGCCCGTGCTCCCGGGCCCGTGCTCCCGCCGACGCCCCAGCGACCGGGGCGGCCCGCCACGCCGGTAGAGTTGAGAGCTCTACCGCTTGTAGTACAAGGAGATCTTCCCCGTGCGCGCGAAGCTCGTCTCCCTCACCCTCCTGGCCCTGCTGGCGGCCGGCTGCGCGGGCAGCGGCCAGACCGGGCAGCCCAAGGCGGGCGACACGCGCTTCGTCGCGGGCGACGGCACCATGCAGCTGTTCGCCGCGGCCGACCGCAAGCCCGCCCCCGCCGTGGAAGGACAGACCCTCGAAGGCGGCACCGCCTCGCTGGCCGCGCACAAGGGCAAGGTCGTGGTGCTGAACTTCTGGGCGTCCTGGTGCGGGCCGTGCCGGGCCGAGGCCCCGGTGCTCAAGGAGGTCGCCGCCAAGACCAAGGGCGGCGGCGTGGAGTTCCTGGGCGTCGACTTCAAGGACCGCAAGGCCGACGCGCTGGCGTTCGAGCGCACCGAGCAGACCGGCTACCCGAGCATCTTCGACCAGCCGGGCAAGGTCGCGCTCGCCTTCCAGGGCACGGTGCCGCCCGCGGCCATCCCGTCCACGCTCATCATCGACGAGCAGGGCCGGATTGCGGCCAGGGCGCTCGGCGCTGTCCGCTACACCGACCTGATGAACACGGTCACCAAGGTGCGCGATGAGTGACGTCGTCGCCTCCGGGTCGCTGCTGCTGGCCGTGCCCATCGCGGTCCTCGCGGGCCTGGTGTCGTTCCTGTCGCCGTGCGTGCTCCCGCTGGTGCCGGGCTACCTGTCGTACGTGACCGGGATGAGCGCCGACCCGCGCAAGGGGCGGCTGGTGCTCGGCACCGTGCTGTTCGTGGCCGGGTTCGCGGTGGTGTTCGTGCTCAGCGGGGCGTTGTTCGGCGGGCTCGGGGCGGCCATGCTGGGCTACGCCGACGTCATCACGCGGCTGATCGGCGTGCTGACGATCCTGCTCGGGCTGGCCTTCCTCGGCGTGCTGCCCGGCCTGATGCGCGACGTGCGCATCCACCGGCTCCCCTCGGCCGGCCTGGCGGGGGCGCCGCTGCTCGGCGTGGTGTTCGGGCTCGGCTGGACGCCGTGCATCGGGCCGACGCTCGCCGTCGTGCTGGCGCTCGGGCTCAACGAGGGCAGCGCGTCACGGGGCGCGCTGCTCGCCGTGGCGTACGCGCTGGGGCTCGGGGTGCCGTTCGTCGTCGCGGCGCTGGCCTACAGCAGGGCGCTGCGCACGTTCCAGGCCATCCGGCGGCACTCGCGGCTGATCACCCGGATCGGCGGCGGCATGATGGTGGTGGTGGGCGTCCTGCTCGTGACCGGCCTGTGGGGAGAGATGATCGCGTCCATGCAGGGGCTCGTCGCCGGGTTCAGGCCGGTGCTCTGATGGCGGTGACCTCATGACGGTGGACGAACTGCGCAAGCAGGAGGCTCCCAGGCCGGCCGGGCTCGGCCCGGTGGGCTGGCTGCGGTGGGGCTGGCGCACCCTCACCTCGATGAAGACGGCGATCATCCTGCTCTTCCTGTTCGCGCTGGCCTCCGTGCCGGGGTCGCTGGTGCCGCAGCGCGGCGTCGAGCCGGAGAAGGTCGCCCAGCTCTACCAGCAGAACCCCACGCTGGCCGAGTGGTACGACCGTTTCCAGCTCTTCGACGTCTTCAGCTCGGTCTGGTTCGCCGCGATCTACCTGCTGCTGTTCACGTCGCTGATCGGCTGCATCGTCCCGCGCACCGCCACCTACCTGCGCGAGCTGCGCCGGCGCCCGCCAGCCGCGCCGCGCAACCTGTCGCGGCTGCCGCACTTCTCCTCCTTCGCCGGCGACCTGACGGCCGAGGCGGCCGCCGCGCGGCTGCGCGCGCGGCGCTTCCGCGTCGACACGGGCGACGGCTGGGTGGCGGCCGAGAAGGGCTACCTGCGCGAGACCGGCAACCTGCTCTTCCACATCGCGCTGCTCGGCCTGCTGATCGCCGTCGGCTTCGGCTCCCTGTACGGCTACCGCGGCAACGTCCTGGTCGTCGAGGGCGACGGGTTCGCCAACACTGTCGCCGCCTACGACCGCTACCTGCCGGGCAACCAGGTCTCCGCCGAGTCGCTGGAGCCGTTCTCCTTCCAGCTCGACCGCTTCGAGACCACCTACCAGGTCGAGGGCGACAAGCGCGGGCAGGAGCTCGACTACTCCGCCTTCCTCAAGGTCAGCGACGCCCCCGGCGCGCCCGAACGCCCCTACGAGCTCAAGGTCAACGAGCCGCTGGAGATCAACGGCACCCAGACCTACCTCATCGGCCACGGCTACGCCCCCGAGTTCAGGATCACCGACGGCAAGGGGCAGGTGGCCTTCGAGGGGCCCGTGCCGTGCCTCATCGAGGACAAGCCGTCGATGACCTCGGGGTGCGTCGTCAAGGCGCCCGACGCCCGGCCCGAGCAGCTCGGCTTCCTGCTGAGGTTCCTGCCGACGAGCGTCGCGCTGGAGGGGGGCGGTCACGCCTCCGCCTTCCCGGGCGCGCTCCAGCCGGAGGTGCAGGTCGTCGGGGCGTTCTCCGGCGATCTCGGCGTGCGCTCCGGGCGGCCGCAGTCGGTGTACGAGCTGGCGCCGCCGGAGCTGATGAAGAAACTGAAGCCGCTGGTCATGGGCACGTCGGTGCCCAGGCCGCTGGCCGTGGGACAGTCGCTCGACCTGCCGGACGGCGCGGGCAAACTGGAGTTCACCGGGGTCAAGGAGTGGATGACGCTCCAGATCGCCTACGACCCGGGGCGGCTGCCCGCCCTCGTGGCCGCCGCGGTCGCCACCGTCTCGATCGCGCTGTCGCTGATGATCCGCCGTCGCCGGGTGTGGGTGCGGGTCAGGGACGGCGTCGTCGAGGTCGGCGGCCTCACCCGGACCGAGGGCTCGGCGGCGGGCTTCACCGAGGAGTTCGCCGACATCGTGAAGGCTCTATCAGCAGGAGACAAGGATGCCCGCTGAGCAACTGGCCGAGGTGAGCGACCTGTTCATCCTCGCCGCCGTCCTGCTCTACCTTCTGGCCATGATCGGCTTCGCGCTGGA
>NZ_KZ559469.1:311845-513890 GCF_002850745.1 Nonomuraea indica | reverse complement strand
GGCCCGCGCGGGCACGGTCGCCCCCCGGGCCAGGCAGCCCGTCGCCGTGGGCGCCGGTGGCGGCGACGAGCCGCCGGTCCGGGCCGGCGCCGACGTCCCCGCCGACGCCGGGAGCGCGGCGCCGCGGTGGGCGTCCAAGGCGGCTCTGGTGGCGCTGCTGCTGGGCTGGGGGGCGTGGGCGGCCAACCTGACCGCCATCGTCACGCGCGGCCTGGCCGTGGAGCGCTGGCCGTGGGCCAACATGTACGAGTTCGTGGTGGCGATCTGCTTCGCCGCCGCGACGGCGTTCCTCGGCACCCACCTGAGGTACAACGTCCGCTTCCTCGGCCCGTTCGTGATGCTCGCGGCCGCGCTGGGGCTCGGCTTCGCCGTCAAGTTCCTCTACACCGCCGCCGGGCCGGTGGTGCCCGCGCTCAACTCCTACTGGATCGCCATCCACGTCTCGGCGGCCATCCTGGCCAGCGGCCTGTTCGTGCTGGCCGGCGTCACGGGCATCCTCTACCTCGTGCGCGGCGACGGACTGTCGCGCCTGCCGTCGCGGGAGTACCTGGAGCGGGTGGCGCACCGCGCGATCGTGCTCGCCTTCCCGGTGTGGACGTTCGCCGTCATCGCGGGGGCGCTGTGGGCCGACAAGGCGTGGGGCCGCTACTGGGGCTGGGACCCCAAGGAGGTCTGGTCGTTCATCACCTGGGTGGCCTACGCCGCCTACCTGCACGCCCGCGTCACGGCGGGCTGGCGGGGCCGCAAGGCGACGATCGTCCAGCTCATCGCCCTGGCCTGCCTGCTGTTCAACCTGGTCGGCGTCAACATCTTCATCTCGGGGCTCCACAGCTACGCCGACGTCGGCTAGGAGCCCCGCCCGTCACCGAGGGGTCAGTCGTCGCTGCCGCCGCGCATGCGGCGGTCCAGCTCGCGGAGGAACTCGGGGTCGTCATCGGGGCCCTTTGGCGCCGGCGGCCGGGGCCCGCCGGGCTGCCGCCGCGCCCGCGCCGCGGCGGTCAGCGGCCTGCCGCGCGCCAGCCAGAACAGGCCGCCCACCAGGGGTACGAGGGCCACGATGAGCAGCCACAGCGCCTTGGGGGCGTTTCGGACGTCCTCCTCGGGGGTGGTGATCACGTCGAACAGCGAATAGAGCCAGAAGGCCAACAGAGCCAGGCCCAACAGGACACCTGCCATGCCCGAACTGTAAGCCATTCGCGACGTGATCGTGTCACCTACATGCACCATTTCGGGTGACTCGGGGAGGTACGCGTCGTACCGTGGAACCCGATTCAGCGGAGCCCTCGCCGGGCGGTCCCGATCGTCCGGCGGATCGCGCGGGCGCCACGGGCGTGGAGAGGTGCGATGGCCTTTTCGACCGACAAGGGCCGCCATCGGCGGGGTCGATGGTGGCGACGCGGGTCGTACCTCTTCTCCAGGCGCGGTGACGCGCCGCCCGACGCCGACCGCTCCTTCTGGGCCTACGACGGGGCCCTCCGCCCAACAGCCGGCAGAGACGGCCTGAGCGGCTCCGAGACCGGGCGCGG
Source organism: Nonomuraea indica (assembly GCF_002850745.1). Taxonomy (GTDB): domain Bacteria; phylum Actinomycetota; class Actinomycetes; order Streptosporangiales; family Streptosporangiaceae; genus Nonomuraea; species Nonomuraea indica. The sequence goes on along the minus strand of NZ_KZ559469.1, from coordinate 512,364 downwards.
AGGCGACGGCGGCCGCCGCGGGAGCCTGTGGCCCGGGGGTGGCCGCGTGGACCGTGACAGGTCGGTGCGCGACTGGCTGGGCCGCGACCGGTCGCGCCGGCAGCGGCCCGAGCCGGAGCGGCCGGGCGGCGACCGGCACCGCGTCCTTCCCGACCTCGGCGAGGGCGCGCGCTCGCGGGACCGTCGCCGGCCGGACGGCGCCGAACGGCTGCCGGCCGCGGTGGTGGACCGGCCCGCCTACACCTGGCGCGACTTCGAGCTGGACGACACGCCCCTGAGAGCCCGGCCGCACCGCCCCGAGGCGCCCTCGCTGGGTGACGGGCTGCGGCACTGCGGCCGGCTGGAGACGATCCTGCACCGCCAGTGGGACGCCCGCCTGGGCCCGCCGCCGGCCGAGATCGTCCGTGCCGTGGAGAGCCTCGCCCGGCTGCCCGAGCGGCTGAAGGAGCTGCTCGCCGACGGGCTCGAAGGCATCTACGTCGGCCCCGGCGGCGTGCCCGACCTCGACGACATGGGATACCTGCGCGGCGCCCCGCTGCCGTCGGGCCGGGCCACCTGGGACATCTGCGCCGGCGCGTACGGCGACCGCAAGATCGTCGTCGGTGACAGGCCGTCGCCGACACCCGACGTGATGATGCACGAGGTGGGGCACGCCATCGACGACATCGACTCCGGTTACGGCGACTGGGTGTCGGACTCGCCGGAGTTCGTGGCACTGTACGAGCAGGTGCTGCCCCTGCTGGCCTCGTCCTTCCACCGCCAGGGGGGCGGGCTGGGCCGCAAGGAGTTCTTCGCCGACGCCTTCGCCGCCATCGCCTCGCGCCAGCGGCCCGCCCTCGTCGACATGCTGAACGGAGATACGCGGATGGCGCTCGACGTCATGCTGTTCTTCAACCGGCGCTACGGAATCTAGGTGATCGGGCATGTACGTCATCCGGCTCGCTGACGGGACCCTGCGCGTGCCGCGAAGCCTGACCAGCGAGGACGGCCGGCTGATCGGCAACGCCTACGTGGACGTCGAGCCCGGCGACCCCGACTACGACCGCTGGCTGACGGAGTCGCTGACGGAGGAGGAGCTGGCCGAGCGGCGTGACCGCTGGCAGGAGGACGACGAGAAGCTGGAGCGGGAGTTCCTGGCCTTCAGGGCGGAGCAGTCCCAGGGGGAGCAGGAGCCGGAGCGCGGCTAGCGCGGGGCCGGCGGGCCGGGGACGCGGGGGAGGTCTGGACAGGCGCCAGCCACGGTCGGCGGTTGGCGCCCTGGAGTGCCGTACGTGATCCAGATCGGCATCCCGTCGCGGTGACCCTGGCGCGCAGGATCACCATGACGGAACGTCACACGCGCGGGGACTCGCCTGCCGGCCGGTCGGCCGTCAGAACATCCTCGCCACGCAGAAGGGCGTGCACTTCCGACTCGCGGAACCGCCGGTGCCCTCCGGGGGTGCGGATACTGCTGATGCGGCCTGCCGCAGCCCAGCGCGTAACCGTCTTTGGGTCTACTCGGAAGAGGGCGGCAACCTCTCCCGGGGTCAGCAGACGCTCGCTGCTACTCTCCACCAATCTCTCCCCCTCGCATCCCGCTTCCTGCCAGCGGGCGGACAGGTAACCAGTGTGTCGAGCGAAGCCTGATTTATCCGTGGTTTTCGACAAAGATCACGGGTTGTTATCAGCTGACTGCCCGATTGTTATATGATAGAGCCTCTTTGGGGCTCTCATGGGTGTTTCTTTACGAAACTCCCTGACTGTGAACACTAGCAGCGCTCGTGCCGGATGCGAAGAGCGACCGCACTGTCCGCCGAGTAACCTCGACGTTGTGCGTCCCGTTCTCGTTTACACCCTGTTGCGCGTCCTTCTGTTCGTCGTGGCCTTCGGCGTGCTCTACCTGCTCGGCCTGCAAAACCTGTTCGTGCTGACCGTGGTGGCGTTCCTGGTGAGCGGCGTCGTGAGTTATGTGCTGCTGTCGAAGCAACGCGACGCGATGAGCGCACGGCTCAGCGGCAGACTCAACCGCTCGAAGCGGCACGACGACTAGGGCAGGGGGAACATGCCAATCCGGGCATGGTACTCCCGTCCAAGTCTTGTGGTGTCGCTACCGACCAGTAGGCCCCCCGGGTGAGGCAGGAACGCCTTCACCCCGATCCCGCGCTCGCGTCCCGGATTCCACGCGAGCGCCTTGCCCGTGCCGGGATGAATGGCCCCGATCCCCTCGCGCGCCACCGCGCCGGGCCCCGCCGAGTCGCGGCCACGGGGATTGTTCAGCCACCGCAGGTGGCCGCCGACGTAGACCGCCGCCCCCGTCACCGCCACCGCGTAGAGCGAGTCGCCGCCGGTGTGGTTGACCCACGTGGGCCGCACGTCCGCCGCCGTCGCGTGGGTCTCGAACCGCGCCGCGGTGTCGCACAGCCTGGTCGCGGTGCCCGCCCCGCCCGTGGTGACGACGACGAAGTAGCGCCCGTCGGGGGAGAAGTCGAGGCCCCGCACGTACGAGGGGAAGACCCGCCTGCACGCCGGCGCGTACGCCGAGGTCCGCCAGGCGGCGACCGTGGCCGTCGGGCGGCTGACGTCGATCAGCCCGAGCTGCGGCCGTGACCGGCCGCCGAGCGTGGTGAAGCTGCCGTCCACCGCGAGCCTGCCGCCCGCCACCGCGAGCGCGTGCACCTTCACGCGCGGGGTCAGCGGCGCCCCCGGCGTGATCGCGAACCTCGGGTCGGCCGCGCCGGTCGTCGCGTCGAGCCTGGCCAGGGCCGTGCGCGGCCGGGTGAAATCGCCTCCCGCGTACAGGTGGCGGCCCTGCCGGGCCAGCGTGGCGACCATGCCGCCGGCGACGCGCGGGGCGAAACCGGTCACCAGGGAGCCGTCGCGCAGCCGGAGCCGGGCCAGCGACCTGGCGGTCGCGCCGTTGACCGAGGGGAAGTCACCGCCCACGTAGACCGTGCCCGCCTCGCCGGCGGCCAGGCCGTGCACGGGTCCGTCCACCTCCGGCGCGAAGCCGGGCAGGATGCGGCCCGTGACCAGGTCGTAGGCGAACAGGTTGTCGCGGGCCAGCGTCGTCGTGCGCCCGGAGTCGCGCACCTCGCTGAACGACCCCCCGACCACGACGGTGCCGCCGACCAGCGCGATCGCGTTGACGATGCCGTCGAGCACGTGCGGAGTCGTGTCGGCCGGGTCGGCCGACACGACGCGGGAGTGGGCGGTGGGTGAGGCGGCCAGCAGGGCCGCGAGGGTGACTCGGGCAAGCATTCGCCAAGTTCTAGCAGGCTGTCCGTAGCGGTGTGGATACTTTCCGTCAATCGCCGGTATGGTCATAGGCTTGGGTCATGACGCGCGCTCAGTTGGACAAGAAGCCGGGCGAGGTCGCCGCGATGTTCGACCGCACCGCCCGGCGCTACGACCTGGTCAACGACGTGATCTCGATGGGCCAGGTGCGGCTGTGGCGCAAGGCCGTGGCCGCGGCCGTCGACGCGGGGCCCGGCGAGCTGGTGCTCGACCTCGGCGCCGGCACCGGCACCTCCACCGACACGTTCACGACGCTGGGCGCCCGCGCGATCGCCTCCGACTTCTCCCTCGGCATGCTGCGCACGGGCGTGCGCAGGCACGGCGGCAACGCGCTCAGCGGGCCGGGCGTGCCGTTCGTCGCCGGAGACGCGATGCGGCTGCCGTTCGCCGACGAGAGCTTCGACGCCGTGACCATCTCGGTGGCGCTGCGCAACGTGCACGACACCGGGCAGGCGCTGCGCGAGATGCTCCGAGTGACCAAGCCGGGCGGGCGGCTCGTGGTGCTGGAGTTCTCGCACGTGACGCTGCCGGCCTTCGACCTGGTCTACCGCGAATACCTGATGCGGCTGCTGCCCAAGATGGCCAAGGTGTTCGGCTCCAACGACGACTCCTACGAATATCTGGCCGAGTCGATCCGTGACTGGCCCGACCAGGCGGAGCTGGCGGGCCTCATCCGCGAGTCGGGGTGGGAGCGGGTCGCCTGGCGCAACCTGACGATGGGTATCGTGGCCATGCACCGCGCGTTCAAGCCCGCGTGACGGACGGGTTGGGTCAAAGGGTGTGCCCCCGCTGCCACTGTTCGGACGAAAAGCAGTAGACTGCGGGCCGAACAAGTTTGTGAAGGGGTTCACAAAGGAACGAAGGCGACACAACCCGAGGCCTTCAAGCGTGTAGGACAGGACAGTCCCGTGACCGTGCCCACAGCCACACAGGCTGACGCCGACGTCATCGTCGTCGGCGCCGGTCCCGCCGGTTCCGCAACCGCCTTTTACCTCGCCCGGGCCGGGCTCGACGTGCTGCTCATCGAGAAGACCACCTTCCCCCGGGAGAAGGTCTGCGGCGACGGGCTGACCCCCCGCGCGGTCAAGCAGCTCCTCAACATGGGCGTCGACGTCGACGCGCCCGGCTGGGTCAGGAACAAGGGCCTGCGGGTCGTCGGCGGCGGCCTCCGTTTCGAGCTCGACTGGCCGCGACTGGAGCGGTTCCCCGACTTCGGCCTGGTGCGCACCCGCCAGGACTTCGACCAGATCGTCGCCGAGCACGCCGTCCGGGCGGGGGCGCGGCTCATGCAGGGCGTCACCGTCACCGGCCCGGTCCTCGACGACCGCAGCGGTCACGTCGTCGGCGTGACGACCAAGGACGGCGCGACCTACCGCAGCCGCCTGGTGGTCGCCGCCGACGGCAACAGCACCCGGCTCGCCCTCGGCATGGGGCTGCACAAGCGCGAGGACCGCCCGATGGGCGTGGCCGTGCGCACCTACTTCACCAGCCCCCGCCACGACGACGACTACCTGGAGACCTGGCTCGAGCTCTGGGACGGCGACACGCTGCTGCCCGGCTACGGCTGGGTGTTCGGCGTCGGCGACGGCACCGCCAACGTCGGCCTCGGCCTGCTCAACACCAGCTCCCACTTCGGCAACATCGACTACCGCGTCCTGCTGAAGCGCTGGTGCAAGGCCATGCCGGCCGAATGGGGCTTCACCGAGGAGAACATGACGGCCCCGATCCGCGGCGCCGCCCTCCCGATGGCGTTCAACCGCCAGCCCCACTACACGCGCGGGCTCGTGCTCGTCGGCGACTCCGGCGGCTCGATCAACCCGTTCAACGGTGAGGGCATCGCCTACGCCATGGAGACCGGGGAGATCGCGGCCGAGGTCATCACCCGGGCGCTGCGCAAGGACACCACCCCCGCGCACCGCGAACGCACCCTGCGTACCTATCCTCAGGTACTGAAGGACGCCTACGGCGGATACTTCACGCTCGGCAGGTGGTTCGTCGAGGCGATCGGGAAGCCGGGGGTCATGAGCTTCGGCACCCGCCACGGTCTGCCCCACCCGAGGCTGATGCGCTTCGCGCTCAAACTCCTTGGTAATCTCACCGACCGGCGGGGCGATGCGTCAGACAAGATCATCAACGCACTCTCGAAGGTCGCGCCGCCAGCATGAATCCCACACACACCCGGCACATCCATAGATCAGGCTGCGCGTTCGCCCGCGTGGCTCCGGAGGAGGCGTAGCGATGGACCTTTACGTGCCCATCCTGGTGCTCGCCGTTCTCGCGGGGGGCTTCGCGATCTTCTCGGTCGCCATCGCTCCCTTCACCGGCCCCAAGCGCTGGAACCGCGCCAAGCTTGACGCCTACGAATGCGGCATCGAGCCGACGCCCCAGCCCGTCGGTGGCGGACGGTTCCCGCTGAAGTACATGGTCACCGCGATGCTCTTCATCGTGTTCGACATCGAGATCATCTTCCTTTACCCCTGGGCTGTGTCCTTCGCGCCGCTGAAGAACGACGTGGGCTCGGTGCTCTCCTCGGGCCTCGGAGTGTTCGCGCTTGTCGAGATGCTGCTGTTCATCGTCACCGTGCTCGTCGCCTACGCGTACGTGTGGCGCCGCAAGGGTCTGGACTGGGACTGAAAATGGGACTTGAAGAGAAACTCCCCAGCGGCTTCATCCTCAGCACGGTCGAGCAGGCCGCCGGATGGGCCCGCAAGAACTCCGTGTGGCCTGCCACGTTCGGGCTCGCCTGTTGCGCCATCGAGCTGATGGCCACCGGTGGCCCCCACTACGACCTGGCGCGCTTCGGCATGGAGCGCGCTTCGGCGTCTCCCCGGCAGGCCGACCTCATGATCGTCGCGGGCCGCGTGTCGCAGAAGATGGCGCCCGTCCTGCGGCAGATCTACGACCAGATGGCCGAGCCGAAGTGGGTCATCGCGATGGGCGTGTGCGCCTCCAGCGGCGGCATGTTCAACAACTACGCCATCGTGCAGGGCGTCGACCACATCGTGCCCGTCGACATCTACCTGCCCGGCTGCCCGCCGCGGCCGGAGATGCTCATCGACGCGATCGTCAAGCTGCACGACAAGATCCAGAACACGAAGTTCGGCGCGCACCGGGCCAAGCAGATCGACGAGCTCGAACGCCAGAAGCTGCGCGCCCTGCCGCTGATCGACCAGGGGGCTGCCAAGTGACCTCCCCAGACAACCTTCCCGAGGTGCCCGGGGTTCCCGAGGTCCCGGAGTCGCCGGTCGCCCGGCGCGGGATGTTCGGGGCGAGCGACTCCGGCGACACCTCCGGCTACGGCGGGCTCGTCGTCCGGCGGGCGCCGCAGCTGTCCACCCCCCGCCCGTACGGGAGCTACTTCGACGAGGTCGTCGACAGTCTCGGCCTCGACGACGCGATCGAGCGCGTCGTCGTGGACCGCGGTGAGCTGACGCTGCACGTCAAGCGCGAACGCCTCGTCGAGGTCTGCGGCAAGCTGCGCGACGACGCGGCCCTGCGCTTCGAGCTGTCGCTCGGCGTGTCCGGCGTCCACTACCCGCACCTGACGGGCGAGGAGCTGCACGCCGTCTACCACCTGTGCTCCATCACGCACAACCGGCGCATCCGGCTCGAGGTGAGCTGCCCCGACGCCGACCCGCACATCCCGTCCACCGTCGGCGTCTACCCGGGCAACGACTGGCACGAGCGCGAGACGTACGACTTCTTCGGCATCGTCTTCGACGGCCACCCCGCGCTGACCCGGATCATGATGCCGGACGACTGGGACGGCCACCCGCAGCGCAAGGACTACCCGCTCGGCGGCATCCCCGTCGAGTACCGCGGCGCCACCATCCCGTCGCCCGACCAGAGGAGGTCCTACCAGTGAGCACCGGCTACGACGAGGCCACCGAGGGCAAGGTCTACTCGGTCACCGGCGCCGACTGGGACGAGGTCGTCACCGGCGTGCGCGACTCCGAGGAGGAGCGCCTGGTCGTCAACATGGGCCCGCAGCACCCGTCGACCCACGGTGTGCTCCGGCTCGTGCTGACCCTCGACGGTGAGACGGTCACCGAGGCGCGCGGCGTCATCGGCTACCTGCACACCGGTATCGAGAAGAACATGGAATACCGGACGTGGACCCAGGGCACCACGTTCGTCACCCGGATGGACTACCTGTCGCCGATCTTCAACGAGACGGCCTACTGCCTGGGCGTCGAGAGGCTGCTCGGCATCGAGGACCGGGTCCCCGACCGGGCCCAGGCCATCCGCGTGATGATGATGGAGCTCAACCGGATCTCCTCGCACCTGGTCGCGATGGGCACGTTCGGCATGGAGCTGGGCGCCACCACGCCGTTCCTGTTCGGCTACCGCGACCGCGAGCTGATCATGGACCTGTTCGAGTACATCACCGGCCTGCGGATGAACCACGCCTACGTCCGGCCGGGCGGCGTGAGCGTCGACCTGCCCGCCGGCGCGGTCGACAAGGTCGGCGAGTTCCTCAAGGAGATGCCCAAGCGGATCAAGGACATCCGCAAGCTCCTCGACGAGAACCCCGTCTACCTGCGCCGCACCCAGGACGTGGCCTACCTCGACCTGACCGGCTGCATGGCGCTGGGCATCACCGGCCCCATCCTGCGCGCCGCCGGGCTGCCGTGGGACCTGCGCAAGTCGCAGCCCTACTGCGGCTACGAGACCTACGAGTTCGACGTGCCGACCGAGCGCAGCTGCGACGTGTTCGGCCGCTACCTCGTGCGCATGAAGGAGATGGAGGAGTCCCTCAAGATCATCGAGCAGGCTCTGGACCGCCTCGCCGGCCCGCTCAAGGGCGACCCGGTGATGATCGAGGACAAGAAGATCGGCTGGCCCGCGCAGCTCGCGCTCGGCCCCGACGGCTTCGGCAACTCCCCCGACCACATCGCGCACATCATGGGCAGCTCCATGGAGGCCCTCATCCACCACTTCAAGCTGGTGACCGAGGGCTTCAGGGTGCCGGCCGGGCAGGCGTACGCCAGCATCGAGTCGCCCAAGGGCGAGCTCGGCGCGCACGTGGTCAGCGACGGCGGCACCCGCCCCTACCGCGTCCACTTCCGCGAGCCCTCCTTCTGCAACCTGCAGGGCTTCCCCGCCATGGCGGAGGGCGGCCAGGTCGCCGACGTGATCGCCGCGGTGGCATCTATCGACCCCGTCATGGGAGGTGTGGACCGGTGAGCTACGCACCAGAGGTCCGCGAGCGTCTCGAACAGGACGCCAAGGAGATCATCGGCCGCTACCCGAAGGCGCGGTCGGCCCTGCTGCCGCTGCTCCACCTCGTGCAGTCCGAGGACGGCTACGTCTCCGACGACGGCCACGAGTTCTGCGCGGAGATGCTCGGCCTCAGCAAGGCCGAGGTCGTCGGCGTCTCGACCTTCTACACCATGTACAAGCGCAGGCCCGCCGGCGACTACCACGTCGGCGTGTGCATCAACGCGCTGTGCGCGGTCATGGGCGGCGACGAGATCTGGGAGGAGCTGTCGGAGCACGTCGGCGTCGGTCACGAGGAGACCACGTCCGACGGCAAGGTCTCGCTGGAGCGCCTGGAGTGCAACGCGGCCTGCGACTTCGCCCCCGTCATGATGGTCAACTGGGAGTTCTTCGACAACCAGACGCCTGAGTCGGCCAAGCAGCTCGTCGACGACCTGCGCGACGGCAAGGACGTGCGGCCGACCCGCGGTCCCAAGAAGCTGTGCACCTTCAAGGAGGCCTCGCGCGTGCTCGCGGGCCTGCCCGACGACCTGGCGGGCGAGGGCCCGTCGGCCGCCGGCCCCTCGCTGGAGGGCCTCAAGGTCGCCAAGGCCAACGGATGGAAGGCCCCCGAGGCATGAGTACCACCTTGACTCCGGTCCTGACCGCCAACTGGGACCGGCCCGACTCCTTCACCCTCGACGGCTACGGCCCGTACGACGCCGCCAAGAAGGCGCTCGGCATGGACCCCGACGCCGTCATCCAGGCCGTGAAGGACTCGGGCCTGCGCGGCCGCGGCGGCGCGGGATTCCCGACCGGCATGAAGTGGGGCTTCATCCCGCAGGGCGACGGCAAGCCGCACTACCTCGTCGTCAACGCCGACGAGTCGGAGCCGGGCACCTGCAAGGACATCCCGCTGATGATGGCCAACCCGCACTCGCTCATCGAGGGCGTCATCATCACCTCCTACGCCATCCGCGCCAACCACGCCTTCATCTACGTGCGCGGCGAGGTGCTGCACGTCATCCGCAGGCTGCACGCGGCCGTGCGCGAGGCGTACGCCAAGGGCTACCTCGGCACCGACATCCTCGGCTCCGGCTACGACCTGGAGCTCGTCGTGCACAGCGGGGCCGGCGCCTACATCTGCGGCGAGGAGACGGCGCTGCTCGACTCGCTGGAGGGCCACAGAGGTCAACCGCGTCTCAAGCCTCCGTTCCCGGCCGTGGCGGGCCTGTACGCCTCGCCGACTGTTGTGAACAACGTGGAGTCCGTGGCCAGTGTTCCCTCGATCATCGCCAACGGGGCCGACTGGTTCGCCGGGATGGGCACCGAGAAGTCGAAGGGCTTCGGCATCTTCTCGCTGAGCGGCCACGTCACCCGGCCCGGCCAGTACGAGGCGCCGCTCGGCATCACGCTGCGCGAGCTCCTCGACATGGCGGGCGGCATCCGCCAGGGCCACCGGATCAAGTTCTGGACCCCGGGCGGCTCCTCGACGCCGATCTTCACCGACGAGCACCTGGACGTTCCGCTCGACTTCGAGGCGGTCGGCGCCAAGGGCTCCATGCTCGGCACCCGCGCCCTGCAGATCTTCGACGAGACCACCTGCGTGGTCCGCACCGTGCTGCGCTGGACCGAGTTCTACGCACACGAGTCGTGCGGCAAGTGCACCCCCTGCCGTGAGGGCACCTACTGGCTCAAGCAGGTGCTCAAGCGGCTGGAGAAGGGGCAGGGCACCGAGGAGGACCTGGCGACCATCACCGACATCGCCGACAACATCCTGGGCCGCTCCTTCTGCGCCCTCGGCGACGGTGCGACCAGCCCGATCCACTCCTCGGTGAAGTACTTCCGCGACGAGTACCTCAAGCACTTCGAGATCGGCGGCTGCCCGTTCGACGCGAAGAAGTCCACTCTCTGGGGTGACCAGTGACAACGACCGCTGTAGAGACGACCCTGGTGACCTGCACGATCGACGGGTTCCAGGTCAGCGTCCCCAAGGGCACCCTGATCATCAGGGCGGCAGAGCTGCTGGGCATCCAGATCCCGCGCTTCTGCGACCACCCGCTGCTCGACCCGGCGGCCAACTGCCGCCAGTGCCTCGTCGACATCCCCGACGCCGGCAACGGCCGCGGCTTCCCCAAGCCGCAGCCGTCCTGCGCGATCGAGGTCGCCGAGGGCATGGTCGTGCAGACCCAGCTCACCTCCCCGGTCGCCGAGAAGGCGCAGCGCGCGGCGATGGAGTTCCTGCTCCTCAACCACCCGCTCGACTGCCCCGTTTGCGACAAGGGCGGCGAGTGCCCTCTGCAGAACCAGGCCATGAGCAACGGCCAGGGCGAGTCGCGCTTCCAGGAGCAGAAGCGGACCTTCCCCAAGCCGCTGCCGCTGTCCACGCAGGTGCTGCTCGACCGGGAGCGCTGCGTGCAGTGCGCCCGCTGCATCCGCTTCTCCGACCAGATCGCCGGCGACCCGTTCATCGAGTTCTTCGAGCGCGGCGCCAAGGAGCAGGTGGGCGTCGCCGACGGCGAGCCGTTCCAGTCCTACTTCTCCGGCAACACCGTGCAGATCTGCCCGGTCGGCGCGCTGACCGGCGCCGCCTACCGGTTCCGGGCGCGGCCGTTCGACCTGGTCTCCACGCCGAGCGCGTGCGAGCACTGCGCGTCGGGCTGCGCGATGCGCACCGACCACCGGCGCGGCCGGGTCACCCGCCGCCTGGCCGGCAACGACCCGCTCGTCAACGAGGAGTGGAACTGCGACAAGGGCCGCTGGGCGTTCACCTACGCCACGCAGCCCGACCGCCTGCAGCAGCCGCTCGTCCGCAACGAGGAGGGCGTACTCGTCCCGGCCTCCTGGCCGGAGGCGCTCAGCGTCGCCGCCGCGGGCCTCGCCGCCGCCCGCGGCAAGGCCGGCGTGCTGGTCGGCGGCCGGGTGACGGTCGAGGAGGCGTACGGCTACGCCAAGTTCGCCCGTGTCGCCCTCGGCACCAACGACGTCGACTTCCGCGCCCGCCCGCACTCCGCGGAGGAGGCGCAGTTCCTCGCGCACGCGGTGGCCGGCAAGGGCATCGAGATCTCCTACGCCGACCTGGAGAGCGCGCCCGCGGTGCTGCTCGTCGGGTTCGAGCCGGAGGAGGAGTCGCCCATCGTCTTCCTGCGCCTGCGCAAGGCGTGGAAGAAGCACGGCCTGAAGATCAGCGCCATCGCGCCGTTCGCCTCCCCGAGCCTGGCCAGGATGGGCGCCACGCTCATCCGCACCGCGCCCGGCGGCGAGGCCGACGCCATCGGCGACCTGGTCGGCTCCCTCGCCGAGGGCACCGTGGTGCTCGCCGGCGAGCGCCTGGCCACCGTCCCCGGCGCCCTGTCGGCCCTGGTGCGGCTCAGCGCCGCCTCCGGCGCCCGGCTGGCCTGGATCCCGCGGCGGGCCGGCGAGCGCGGCGCCCTGGAGGCCGGCGCGCTGCCCAACCTGCTGCCGATCGGCCGCCCGGTCGCCGACGAGAGCGCCCGCGCCGAGGTGGCCAAGGCGTGGAACGTCGCCTCGCTGCCCGCCACGCCGGGCCGCGACACCGGCGGCATCCTCGCCGCCGCGGCCGCAGGGGAGATCGACGCGCTGGTCGTGGCCGGTGTCGACCCCTACGACCTGGCCGACCCGGCCGCCGCGCTCGCGGCGCTGGAGAACACCCCGTTCATCGTCAGCCTGGAGATCCGCGCCAGCGCCGTCACCGACCGGGCCGACGTGGTCCTGCCGGTCGCCGCGGTGCAGGAGAAGAGCGGCACGTTCGTCAACTGGGAGGGCCGCGGCCGCTCGTTCGAGGCGCCGCTGAAGAAGCCCGGCCTGCAGAGCGAGCTGGCCGTGCTCGGCAGCCTGGCCGACCGGATGGACATCCACCTGGGCCTGCCCGACGCCAAGGCCGCCCGCCGCGAGCTGAGCGCCATCGGCGCCTGGCGCGGCAGCCGCGTCGCCGCTCCCAACGCCGCCACCCGGCCGGAGCCCGCCCCCGCGGCGGGCGAGGCGCTGCTCGCCACCTGGCACCGGCTCCTCGACGACGGCCGGCTGCAGGACGGCGAGCCCTACCTCGCGGGCACCGCCCGCCCCGCCGAGGCCCTGCTCTCGCCGGACACGGCCGCGGAGATCGGCGTCACCGACGGCGACAAGCTCGTCATCGGCGGCCCCGGGCCCAACCCGGTCACGCTGCCGGTCCGGGTCGCGGACCTGCCCGACAGGGTGGTCTGGGTCCCGGCGAACTCCGGCGGCTGCTCGGTCACCCGTGACCTGAGCGTGGTGGCCGGCGACATCGTCACCATCGGGAGCGCCTCATGACCCACGTTCTCGCGGCCGATCCGACCCTCGCCGACTTCGGCAAGGACCCGCTCTGGATCACCATCATCAAGGCCGTGATGCTCTTCGCCTTCCTGATGCTGGGCATCCTGTTCGGCGTCTGGTACGAGCGCAAGCTGATCTCGCGGATGCAGAACCGCTTCGGCCCCAACCGGGCCGGCAAGTTCGGCCTCCTGCAGTCGGTGGCCGACGGGATCAAGATGGGCCTGAAGGAGGACATCTTCCCGCGGACCGTGGACAAGGTGCTCTACCTGCTGGCCCCGGTCATCATGGTCATCCCGGCCTTCCTGGCCTTCTCGATCGTGCCGTTCGGGCCGATGGTCAACCTGTTCGGCGTGCAGACGCCGCTGCAGCTCGTCGACCTGCCGGTGGCGGTGCTCTTCATGCTGGCCATGGGCGCCATCTCGGTCTACGGGGTGGTGCTCGCCGGATGGTCGTCGCGCTCGCCGTACGCGCTGCTGGGCGGACTGCGGTCGGCGGCCCAGGTGGTCTCGTACGAGATCGCGATGGGGCTGTCGTTCGTGGGCGTCTTCCTCTTCGCGGGGACGCTGTCCACGTCCGAGATCGTCAAGGCGCAGGCGGGCGGAGGCGAGTTCCTCGGCGTCTCGATGCCGTCGTGGTTCGCCATCCTGCTGCTGCCGTCGTTCCTCATCTACGTGGTCTGCATGTTCGGCGAGGCGGCCCGCATCCCGTTCGACCTGCCCGAGGGCGAGGGCGAGCTGGTCGGCGGCTTCCAGACCGAGTACTCCTCGTCGCTGAAGTTCGCTCTGATCATGATGGGCGAGTACCTGCACACCTTCACCGCCTCCGGCATCGCCGTGACGCTGTTCCTCGGCGGCTGGCGGGCCCCGTGGCCGATCTCGCTGTGGGACGGCGCCAACCAGGGCTGGTGGCCGGTGCTGTGGTTCTTCATCAAGTTCGCGCTGACCTTCAGCTTCATCATCTGGGTGCGGGCCTCGCTGCCGCGCGTCCGCTACGACCAGCTCATGTCGCTCGGCTGGAAGGTCCTCATCCCGCTCAACCTGGCGTGGATCATGCTGGTCGCCTCCGTCCGGGCCGTCATGTACGTCCGCGACGGCACGTTCACCGACGCCAGCCTGGTTCCGGTGCTGGTGCTCGCGGCGATCGTGGTCATCGGCGCGCTGGCCATCTGGGCCCGCTTCGACACGGTCAACCAGCGCCGCAAGGAGGCCAGGAAGGCCGAGGTCGAGGCGGAGTTCGAGGAGCTGTCCAACGAGCCGGCGGCAGGTGGCTTCCCGGTGCCGCCGCTTGATCTGCCGCACTACCACGGGGTGCAGCACAAGGAGATTCCCAGTGGGACTAACTGATTGGCTGAACCCCGTCAAGGGCTTCGGGGTCACCTTCCACACGATGTTCAAGAAGCCCGTCACGACCAACTACCCGGAGGTCAAGCGCCCGACGGCGCCGCGCTTCCACGGTCGCCACCAGCTCAACCGCTGGCCCGACGGGCTGGAGAAGTGCGTCGGCTGCGAGCTGTGCGCCTGGGCGTGTCCCGCCGACGCGATCTACGTGGAGGGCGCGGACAACACCGAGGAGGAGCGCTTCTCGCCCGGTGAGCGCTACGGCCGCACCTACCAGATCAACTATCTGCGGTGCATCCTGTGCGGCCTGTGCATCGAGGCCTGTCCCACGCGGGCGCTCACCATGACCAACGAGTACGAGTTGGCCGACGGCGACCGCGAGGCGCTCATCTACACCAAGGAGATGCTCCTCGCGCCGCTGACGCAGGGCATGGAGCAGCCTCCGCACCCGATGCGCCTCGGCGACACCGAAGAGGACTACTACCGGCTGGGACGGACCAATGGGTGAGACCATCACGTTCTGGGTGCTCGCCGTGGTGTCCGTCGGTGCGGCGCTCGGCATGGTCTTCAACCGGAAGGCCGTCTACTCCGCCCTGATGCTCGGCTCCGTGATGCTCTGCCTGGCCGTCCTGTACGCCGTGCAGGACGCGCCGTTCCTGGCCGCGGTGCAGATCATCGTCTACACCGGCGCCGTCATGATGCTCTTCCTGTTCACGCTCATGCTGGTCGGCGTCGACTCGTCCGACTCGCTGGTGGAGACGCTGAGAGGCCAGCGCTTCTGGGCCGCGATCGCCGGCATCGGCTTCGCCACCCTCATCGTGCTGGCCATCGGCAACGCCGTCTTCGCCGGGCAGACCGGGCTGGCCGCCGCCACGGCGCAGGGCGGCAACGTCCGTTCGGTGGCGCTGCTGCTGTTCACCAAGTACGTGTTCGCGTTCGAGGTCACCTCGGCGCTGCTCATCACGGCGGCGCTCGCCGCGATGGTGCTGGCGCACCGCGAGCGGCTCACCGAGAAGGCCACGCAGAAGGACCTGTCGCGGGCCCGCTTCCGCGGCGACCGGCCCTCCCCGCTGCCGGGCCCCGGCACGTACGCCCGCAACAACGCCATCGACATGCCGGCACTGCTGCCCGACGGCTCCGTCGCGGAGGACTCGGTCAACCGCTACATCGCGCGCTACGACGTGGAGCACGACCACCTGCCCGAGGACCCCAAGCTGGCCGAGGCCATCCAGCACAAGGCCGAGGAGGAGTCCAAGTGACCGCGCACTACCTGGTCCTGTCGGGCCTGCTGTTCGCCATCGGCGCCCTGGGGGTGCTGATCCGGCGCAACGCGATCGTGGTGTTCATGTGCGTCGAGCTCATGCTCAACGCCTGCAACCTCGCGTTCGTCACCTTCGCCCGGCAGCACGGCAACCTCGAAGGCCAGATCATCGCGTTCTTCGTGATGGTGGTGGCCGCGGCCGAGGTCGTGGTCGGCCTGGCCATCATCGTGACGATCTTCCGAACCCGCAGGTCCGCGTCGGTCGACGACGCCAACCTGCTGAAGTACTAAGAGGTGACTGGTGGAATCTCCTGTTGAGATCGTCCAGCACACCGCCGGCGGAGTGATCGGCGTCTCGTGGCTCATGATCGCTCTCCCGTTGCTGGGGGCGGCGATCCTGCTGATCCTCGGGCGGGTCACCAACCGGTGGGGGCACCTGCTGGGCGTGGCCATGTCCCTCGCCTCGTTCGTCGTGGCGGTGCTGGCTTTCTTCGAGCTGATCGGCCTGCCCGAGGCGCAGCGCCGTCAGGCCGTGCACCTGTGGGAGTTCATTCCCGGCATGGTGGACATGGGGCTGCTGATCGACCCGTTGTCGATCAGCTTCGCCCTGCTGATCACCGGTGTCGGGTCGCTGATCCACATCTACTCGATCGGCTACATGGCGCACGACTCCGACCGGCGCCGCTTCTTCGCCTACCTCAACCTGTTCGTCGCCGCGATGCTCCTGCTGGTGCTGGCCGACAACTACGTCGGGCTGTTCATCGGCTGGGAGGGCGTCGGCCTGGCCTCCTACCTGCTCATCGGGTTCTGGCAGTTCAAGCCGTCGGCCGCGGTCGCCGCGAAGAAGGCGTTCGTCGTCAACCGCGTCGGTGACTTCGGGCTGCTGGTCGGCATGTTCATCATCTGGACGTCGTTCGGCACGTTCGCCTTCGCCGACCTCGGCGCCCAGGTGGGCACCGCCTCCCAGGGCACCGTCACCGCGATCGGCCTGCTGCTGCTCCTCGGCGCGTGCGGCAAGTCGGCCCAGCTCCCGCTGCAGTCCTGGCTGCTCGACGCGATGGAGGGCCCGACCCCGGTCTCGGCCCTCATCCACGCGGCGACCATGGTCACCGCCGGCGTCTACCTGGTGGTCCGTTCCGGCGCGTTCTTCTTCGAGCCGGGCTCGCCGCAGGCGCTGGCCGTCGCGATCGTCGGCGCGGCCACGCTGCTCGCCGGTGCGATCATCGGTTGCGCGAAGGACGACATCAAGAAGGGCCTGGCCGGCTCGACGATGTCGCAGATCGGCTACATGATGCTGGGCGCGGGCCTCGGCCCGGCCGGCTACGCCTTCGCGATCGGTCACCTGATCACGCACGGCTTCTTCAAGGCCGACATGTTCCTCGGCGCCGGCTCGGTCATGCACGGCATGAACGACGAGGTGGACATGCGCAAGTACGGCGGCCTGCGCAAGTACATGCCGCTGACCTTCGCCACGTTCATGGTCGGCTACCTGGCGATCATCGGCTTCCCGCTGCTGTCCGGTTACTTCACCAAGGACGGCATCATCGAGACCGCGGTCCACGAGCAGCCCGTGCTGGGCTGGCTGGCCGTGCTGGGCGCGGGCATCACCGGCTTCTACATGTCGCGGATGGTCTTCATGACCTTCTTCGGCGAGAAGCGGTGGGCGGAGGACGCGCACCCGCACGAGTCGCCGAAGGTCATGACGATCCCGCTGATCGTGCTGTCGATCGGCTCGGTCTTCCTGGGCGGCTACCTCATCCTGAGCAACCGGCTGATGGTGTTCCTCGGCCCGGCGACCGGTCGTCCCTCGGACGCGAACCTGCCGGAGTTCCACTTCGCGAGCACGCCCGGCCTCACCACGCTGGCGCTGGTCGCGGTCGGCGCGGGGTTCGCCTGGATGAGGTACGGCAAGGCCACGGTGCCCGTCGTGGCGCCGCGCGGCTCGTTCCTCACCACGTTCGCCCGGCGTGACCTGTACGGCGACGCGCTCAACGAGTCGCTGTTCATGCGCCCCGGCCAGTGGCTGACCCGCATCGCGGTGTTCTTCGACAACCGCGGCATCGACGGGGTGGTCAACGGCCTGGCCGCGGGCATCGGCGGGACCTCCGGCCGCCTGCGGCGGATCCAGACGGGCTTCGCCAGAACGTACGCGCTGTCCATCCTGATCGGTGCCGCCCTGCTGACCGGCGCCCTGCTCCTCGTTGGGAACATCTGATGTCGTCACTCTGGCTCCCAATACTCATGGCGGTGCCCGTGCTGGGCGCCATCGTGGTGGCGCTGCTGCCCAAGGGCAGCGACAAGGCGGCCAAGCAGCTCACGCTGGCGGTCTCGCTGGTCGTGCTGGTGCTGACGCTGGTCATGGCGTTCCAGTTCCCGTCGGCGAGCGGCGAGCGGTTCAAGTTCGAGGCCGTCTACGACTGGATCCCGAGCTTCGGCGTGCACTTCGGCGTCGGCGTCGACGGCATCGCGCTGGTGCTCATCGCCCTGTCCGCGGTGCTGGTGCCGATCGTGGTGCTGGCCTCGTGGCACGACGCCGACGGCGTCCGCACCGCCGACGGCACGCTCATCACGCCGAAGCGGTCGGTCAAGACGTACTTCTCGCTGCTGCTCGTGCTGGAAGCGATGATGATCGGCGTCTTCGCGGCGACCGACATCTTCCTGTTCTACGTGTTCTTCGAAGCCATGCTGATCCCGATGTACTTCATGATCGGGTCGTACGGCGGCGCGCAGCGGTCCTACGCGGCCGTCAAGTTCCTGCTGTACTCCCTGTTCGGCGGCCTGCTCATGCTGGTCGCGGTCATCGGGCTGTACGTGGTCGCGGGCAAGGGCACGTTCATGTTCCCCGAGCTCGTCGGGGTCATCCAGGACCCGGCCACGCAGAAGTGGCTGTTCGCCGGCTTCTTCATCGCGTTCGCCATCAAGGCGCCGCTGTGGCCGGTGCACACCTGGCTGCCCGACGCCGCCGCGCAGGCCCCGGCAGGCGCCGCGGTGCTGCTCGTCGGCGTGCTCGACAAGGTGGGCACGTTCGGGATGCTGCGCTTCTGCCTGGAGCTGTTCCCGGAGGCCGCCAAGGCGTTCACGATGCCGATCGTGGTGCTCGCGGTCATCAGCATCATCTACGGCGCGATCGTGGCCATCGGCCAGACCGACATGAAGCGCCTGATCGCCTACACGTCGATCTCGCACTTCGGGTTCATCGTGATGGGCGTGTTCGCCATGTCGCAGGTCTCCCAGGCCGGCGCGACGCTGTACATGGTCAACCACGGCTTCGCGACCGGCGCGCTGTTCCTGGCCGCCGGGTTCCTCATCGCCCGGCGCGGCTCGCCGCACATCGCCGACTACGGCGGCGTGCAGAAGGTCGCCCCGCTGCTGGCGGGCTACTTCCTGATCGCCGGTCTCGCCGGCCTGTCGCTGCCGGGGCTGTCGTCGTTCGTCAGCGAGTTCATGGTCATGGTCGGGACGTACTCCAGCCCGGCGTTCGGCTCCGGCGCGCTGACCGTCGCCGCGATCGTGTCGGCGGTGGCCGTGATCCTGGCCGCCGTCTACATCCTGTGGATGGTGCAGCGGGCGCTGAACGGGCCGACGGCCGAGCCGGTCAAGGCCTTCAAGGACCTGAACGTGCGCGAGGTGGCCGTGCTCGCGCCGCTGGTCGCCCTGATCATCGGCTTCGGGTTCTTCCCCAAGCCGCTGCTCGACGTGATCAACCCCGCGGTGACCCAGACGCTGGTCAACGTGAAAGTGGACAACCCGGCTATCGCTGAGAAGGGGGCCGGCCAGTGAACGGTGTCATAGAGGCGCCGACGATCGAGTACGGTGCGCTGGCGCCGCTGCTGCTGGTGTTCGGCGCGGCCGTGCTCGGCGTGCTGGTGGAGGCGTTCGCCCCGCGCTACCTGCGCAGGGCGATCCACATGCCGCTCACGCTGCTGTCGCTGCTGGGCGCGTTCGCGCTGGTGATCGTCACGGTGGTCAAGGGCGACCTGGCCGAGACGGCCGCGGCCATGGGCGCGGTCGCGATCGACGGGCCCGCCCTGTTCATCTGGGGCGTCGTGCTCATCCTGTCGGCCGTGTGCGTGCTGATGATCAATGACGAGGGCCACTTCGTCGCCTCGGCCGCCGCCGTCCCCGGCAGCTCCGAGGAGGAGGAGGCCGAGGCGGCGGGCAGCGAGCACACCGAGATCTACCCGCTGGTCCTGTTCGCGGTGGGCGGCATGATGCTGTTCCCCGCCTCCAACGACCTGCTGACGATGTTCGTCGCGCTCGAGGTCATGTCGCTGCCGCTGTACCTGCTGTGCGGCCTGGCCCGGCGTCGCCGCCTGCTGTCGCAGGAGGCGTCGATGAAGTACTTCCTGCTCGGCGCGTTCTCCTCGGCGTTCTTCCTGTACGGCGCGGCGATGATCTACGGCTTCGCCGGCACCGTCTCCCTGACGGGCATCAGCAAGGCGCTGGGGACCAGCGGCCTGCTGGACCCGCTGCTGATGATCGGTCTGGCGCTGCTCGGCGTCGGCCTGCTGTTCAAGATCGGCGCGGCGCCGTTCCAGGCGTGGAAGCCGGACGTCTACCAGGGCGCTCCGACGCCCATCACCGCGCTCATGGCCTCCGGCACGCTGGTCGCGGCCGTGGGCGCCGTGCTGCGGGTGTTCTGGGTGGGCCTCGGGAACCTCGACTGGAACTGGCGTCCGGTCATGTGGGCCGTCGCGGCCCTCACCATGATCATCGGCTCGGTGCTGGCCATCACGCAGACCGACATCAAGCGGATGCTCGCCTACTCGTCCATCGCGCACGCGGGCTTCCTGCTCATCGGCGTCATGGCCACGTACGACAAGGCCGGGCAGAACTCCGGCTCGCTGTCGGCCATCCTGTTCTACCTGCTGGTCTACAGCCTGACGACCGTGGGCGCGTTCGCGGTGGTGACGCTGGTGCGCGACCCCGGAGGCGAGGCCTGGCACCTGTCCCGCTGGGCCGGGCTGGGCAAGCGGTCGCCGGTTCTGGCCGGGGTCTTCGCGTTCTTCCTGCTCGCCTTCGCCGGCATCCCGCTGACGAGCGGCTTCTTCGGCAAGTACGCCGTCTTCACGGCGGCGCTGGGCAGCGGCATGGAGTCCGGCGACTCGCTGGGCGGCTGGATGACCGGGCTGGTCGTGCTGGGCGTCGTCGCCTCGGCCGTCGCCGCGTTCTTCTACGTCCGCGTCATCGTGCTGATGTTCTTCAGCGAGCCCGCTGCCGACGGGCCGACGATCGCCGTGCCGAGTATGGGCACCGTGGCCGTCATCACCGTCGCCCTGCTGGTTACGGTAGGGGTGGGGTTGTTCCCGCAGCCCGTACTCGACCTGGCCAACCAGGCCGCCTCCGGCCTGTTCATCCGATAGGGGACCCGAATGTCTGCGCCTCCCGTTGTTGACCTTCCGATCGAGGACGAGCGGTTGGCGCAGGACGTGTCCACCGGGCTGGCCGCGGTCGAGAAGCTGCTGCGCTCGTCGGTGGAGAGCGAGGACGCCTTCGTCACGGAGGCGTCCAAGCACCTCATCGAGGCGGGCGGCAAGCGGTTCCGCACGCTGATGGTGCTGCTGGCCGCCCAGTTCGGCGACCCGTCGGCGCCGGGCGTCGTGCCCGGCGCGGTGGTCATCGAGCTGACCCACCTCGGGTCGCTCTACCACGACGACGTCATGGACGAGGCCCGCGTGCGCCGCGGGTCGCCGTCCGCCAACGCGCGGTGGGACAACACCGTGGCCATCCTCACCGGCGACTACCTGTTCGCCCAGGCCTCCGACATCCTGGCCGACCTCGGGCCGGAGCTGATCCGCATCCAGGCGCAGACGTTCTCGCGGCTGGTGCAGGGGCAGATCCGCGAGACGGTGGGGCCGAAGGGCGACGACGACCCGGTCGCCCACTACATCAGCGTGCTGGCCGACAAGACCGGCTCCCTGATCGCCGCCTCCGGGCGGTTCGGCGCGCTGCTCTCGGGCGCTCCGGCGGACGTCGAGGAGCGGCTCAGCAGGGCGTGCGAGGCCATCGGCGTGGCGTGGCAGCTCGGTGACGACCTGCTCGACGTGGCGTCCGACTCCACCGAGTCGGGCAAGACGCCCGGCACCGACCTGCGTGAGGGCATCCGCACGCTGCCCGTGCTGTACGCGCTGGCCGCAGACGGTTCCTCCCGGCTCGTGGAGCTGCTGTCGGGCCCGGTGCCCGACGAGGACGTCGAGGAGGCTCTGCGGCTGCTCAGGGCGCATCCGGCGATGGACCAGGCGCGGGCCGAGCTCACCGCCTGGGTCGACCGGGCCCGGGCCGACCTCGCCGGCCTGCCCGACATCCCGGCCAAGGACGCCTTCCTGGCGCTGTGCGACTACGTGGTCGAGCGCTCCGGCTGAGCCCGCACCGCCGCCAGGGCCTCCCTGCGGCCCCGGGCGGTCGCCCGCGCCGCGCGGATGCTGTCGTAGGTGAAGATCGCCAGGGCCAGCCACACGATCGAGAAGCCGATCCACCGGCTGGTCGGCATGGTCTCCTTCGCGACGAGCACCCCGCACATGAACTGCAGGACCGGCGCGATGTACTGCAGCAGCCCGATCGTGCTCAGCGGCACCCTGATGGCGGCCGCGGTGAAGCACAGCAGCGGCACCGCTGTGATCACTCCCGCGCCGACCAGGAGCAGCGCGTGCCCCGTCGTCGTGTGCCCGAAGGTCGCCTCGCCCGCCGCCTCCAGGTAGACGAGGTAGGCGGCGGCCGGGGCCATCAGCACCAGCGTCTCCACGGTGAGGCTCTCGGCCGCGCCCACGTTCGCCTGCTTCTTCACGAGCCCGTACACGCCGAACGAGACCGCGAGCGTCAGCGCGATCCACGGCAGCCTGCCGTAGTCGAGGGTGAGCACCAGCACCGCCAGGGTGCCGAACCCGACCGCCGTCCACTGCAGCGGCCGCAGCCGCTCCCGTAGCAGCACCACCCCGAACAGCACGCTCACGAGCGGGTTGATGAAGTAGCCCAGGGCGCTCTCGACGACGTGGTTGCTGTTGACGGCGTAGATGTAGACGCCCCAGTTGACCGTGATGATCGCCGCGGCCAGTGCCAGGAGTCCCAGCTTCCGCGGCTGCCGGAGCAGGTCCTTGATCCACGACCAGTGCCTGCGCACGGCGAGCACGACGACGACGGCCAGGAGCGACCACACGATCCGGTGGGCGAGGATCTCGACGGCTCCGGACGGCTTGAGCAGCGGCCAGTAGAGGGGGAACAGTCCCCACATCGTGTAGGCGGCCACGCCGAACAGCACACCGCGGCGAAGGTCAGGCATACCCTCCATCTAAGGCGATCCACACCTTTAAATACAAATGCGGACCACTATATGGAAATATGAAGGACTTCTAAACGGTTGAGCGTTTTGTACAGTGGACGCAGACTGTGGAGGTGGCACCATGAGCTGGCTGTTCGGCAGCGGTTTCGGCGACAGGGCGACGATGGTCCGGCCCGAGGAGGCCCTTCCCGGCCGCGACGAGACCATGCCCGTGCCCGCCCGGCACGCCGTCCTCGACGCCCCCCTCGCCCCGCCGTACCCCGCCGGCACCGAGATCGCCGACTTCGGCCTGGGCTGTTTCTGGGGCGCCGAGCGCACGTTCTGGCAGACCCCCGGAGTCGTCAGCACCGCGGTCGGCTACCAGGGCGGCTACACGCCCAACCCCACGTACGAGGAGGTCTGCAGCGGCCGCACCGGCCACACCGAGGCCGTCAGGGTCGTCTACGACCCGGCCAGGATCTCCTACGAGGAGCTCCTGAAGGTCTTCTGGGAGGCCCACGACCCCACCCAGGGCATGCGCCAGGGCAACGACGTCGGCACCCAGTACCGCTCGGCCGTCTACTACCACTCCCCGGAGCAGCAGAAGGCGGCAGAGGCGTCCCGCGACGCCTACCAGCGGGTCCTCACGGCGGCCGGCCACGGCGCCATCACCACCGAACTCGCCCCGGCGGGCCCCTTCCACTACGCGGAGGAGTACCACCAGCAGTACCTGTTCAAGAACCCGAACGGCTACTGCGGCATCGGCGGCACCGGGGTCGCCTGCCCGGTGGGCCTGACGCCCGGGGAGGCGTAGGCGTAGACCTTGGGGAGGCCGTAGCTGGGCAGCCTAGAGTCGGCTAGCCGCCGCCATATTCATTGACGCGGGTTGCAGCTAAACATGTGGCATCTGACCGAGCATGCGAAGCTACAGTTGCGCTGGCCTCGTCTCAGGCTCAGGGTGAAGCGTTCTCAGCTGGTGAACCCGAGTAGCTGAAGGCCGTCCTCAGGATGGCTGCGTAGTGGTCGGTGGCGGCGCCGATGTTGGTCCAGCCGATCAGGCGGGCCAGGCCGATGGCGAGGTTGCGGAGGCCGGCAATGATGCGGGGTGCGGTGCCGGTGCGAATGTGTGAGGTGTCCTCGCGGTAGGTGACGTCGCGGATGTGGTGCAGGGCTTCGATGCTCCGGTGGCCGCGTATCAGTGCGGCGAGCTGGGCGTGGGTGATCCGGCCTGGTGGGAGGCTGGTGATGGCGTAGATCGTGATGATGGTGGTCTTGCCGGTGCGGTAGTCGGTGCGGCGGCGTTTGCCTGGATCGCCTGGGTGGCATGCGGGAAGGGCAGGTGCGACGGACGGTGCAGATCTTCATGCGGCGGATCTCGCGTCGGCCGTGCCGTTGCTCGTCGGTACGGTCGTTGAGGATCGCTTCTCGCCAAGGGCAGGGCCTTGAGACGGCGCAGGAGCGTGGGCTGGTTGCCTTTGACGATGAACAGGTAGTGGCCATCGGCGGCGGCGATCTGGTGGGCGTGGGCATGCTGAGTGCGCAGGGCGTCAGCCGTGATCACCAGGTCCGACAGGTCCAGACCGCGTCCAGGGCCCTGGCCAGGGGTCGGCAGGTCGAGCAGGTCGGCGGGCAGGCTGACAGCGGTGACGTGCTCCGGGTGGCGGGCGAGCACGTCGATCGGGGATGATGGCACGCGAATGCGGCCCTGCTCTTGATCGACTGGCGTAGACATCGGGGGTCGCGATTGTCATTCGCATCCCGGGGTGCCCTCAATCACGCAGCCGCGTCATGCCCGCAGGCGCTCACCAGTCGAGAACGCTTCGGCCCTGGTCTCAGGCTATAGGGCATGAGGGCAGTTTAGCTTCATGCTTCGCTTTTTTCGGGAAGCCCGCTAGTCTGATGACATGCTGACACGGTTGGAAGTGCAGGGCTTCAAGAACTTGCTAGACGTCCAAGTAGACTTTGGCCCTTTCACGTGTATAGCAGGCGCCAATGGTATTGGTAAGTCGAACGTCTTTGATGTCATCGAGTTTCTTTCAGCGCTGGCGAGCGAGCCGTTGATGGAGTCCGCCCAGCGAGTTAGGGGAGCGTCCGGCCTTCGTGGCGGTGACCCGCGTGATCTGTTCTGGGATGGCTACCGAGAGCACCCTCGCGAGATGCATCTTGCAGCAGAAATGATTGTCCCTCCAGTTGTGGAAGACGATCTAGGGGCAGTTGCAGATGCGACGACGACGTTCCTCCGGTACGAAATAAGTATTCGCTACGCACCTCCTAGCGGTGAAAGTAGTATCGGTCGTCTGGTACTAACGCGCGAGGAGTTGCGCCATATTACACGGGGCGATGCACCGAAACATCTGAAGTTTCCTCTCAGTGCTAAGCGCTTTCGTAGTGCAGTTATAACCGGCCAGAGACGTGGTGGTGCCTTCCTTTCTACAGAGGAACGTGAAAGTGGGACGGTCATAAATGTGCATGGAGATGGCGGTAGTTTCGGCAAGCCGCAACCGCGCGCGGCGGCAAGGGCTGGGCGAACAGTGCTCAGTACGGTCACCACGAATGACTATCCAACAATTCTCGCAGCGCGCCGCGAAATGCAAAGTTGGAGACGTCTGGCTCTTGAGCCATCATCCCTGAGAGCACCAGATGACTTCTCGGCTCCCCGAGTAATGTCTGCGAATGGCCGGCATCTGGCAGCCACGCTCTTTCGCATAGCGAGTGAAAGTGTTAGCGAAGAGCTCGCCGCCGACCCGGCCGCGGTATATGCGCGAGTTTCGAGTCGGTTGGCGGACCTTGCCGGGCTGGGCGTGGAAAGTGTAACTGTAGAACCTGACCCTGTTCGGGAGGTCTTCACGCTGTTTCTGCAGGAAAAGGGCGGCCTGCGGTTGCCTGCACGGGCTCTGTCGGAAGGAACTTTGCGGTTTCTAGCGCTATGCGTTTTGCTGGAGGACCCTACGGTTTCGGGCGTGATATGCATGGAGGAGCCGGAGAATGGAATCCACCCGGCGAATCTTCCTGCAATAGTTGAACTAGTGCGAGATCTCGCTGTCGACCCTCAAGAGAGCCCGGGAGTGGAAAATCCGTTCCGGCAAGTTATAGTGAACACGCACTCTCCTGGTGTCGTCCAACTGTGCGATCCTGACGATCTCCTGCTAGCTGCGGTAGTGCCGCAAAAGACGGCAGATGGAACTGTCGCCTCGTCTCTATCCCTCTTGCCGTTCAGGGGGTCATGGCGTGCTATGGCTGATCAGCCTGTCTTCTCGGAGGCCGATCTTATAGAGTTTTTGACGCCACCGCCAGGACGACACATTCAGCTACCTCTAGATTTGGCGATTTAGCGTGGGTGTATTTTCGGGAGTCTTTATTGCCGAGGGCAGCTCGGATGCGCCCTTGGCCGGGATTGTTGAGTCCCTCTTTGCGGCTCGAGGAATCGCCCTGAGGCTGAGTGCTCCGGATTTTGATCGCCTGGGAAAAGTGAGTAAGGATGTCAATTCTCGCGTCGAGGCAGCGATTAAACTCATGGGCGGTGCGGAGCCAGACGTTTTTGTAGTGCATAGAGATGCAGACAATGCCGGCATGGGTGCGCGCCGTGCTGAGATAGACG
Organism: Nonomuraea indica; assembly: GCF_002850745.1. Classification (GTDB taxonomy): domain Bacteria; phylum Actinomycetota; class Actinomycetes; order Streptosporangiales; family Streptosporangiaceae; genus Nonomuraea; species Nonomuraea indica. The sequence goes on along the minus strand of NZ_KZ559469.1, from coordinate 486,127 downwards.
ATGCTATTCGACGGTCTGGCTTCTCTAGTACATGCGTTCCGATTATTCCTATACGAATGACCGAGGCTTGGCTTCTCCTTGACGAGCAGGCGATTAGACATGTCGCAGGGAATCCTCGTGGGCGTGTGAAGCTTGGGCTCCCGAAAACGCATGAAGTTGAGACGCTAGCTGACCCTAAGTCATGCCTACGCGAGTGCATTCTGAGAGCGGCTGACGTGAACGGTCGTCGTCGTGAGAGTGTTGCGAAAAGATTCCCGCAGCACAGAAGGCAGTTGCTTGACCGCTTGGATTGCAATGGGGACGTAACCAAGCTGAACGGATGGATTGCCCTGTTAGCGAGCGTAGACGAAGCGGCTGCCCAGCTTGGTGGCTGAATCCGAGCTTCATGGACCGTGCGTGGGCTATCACCGCCGGGCTCGACATGATTGTGTAGGTCTGTTGCGGTGTCCGCTTGCCAGCATGAAGGTGAAGGAGTGGTTGGCATGTGGGCTGTCAACCTTCAGTTGATGCTTGACGGTTTGGCATCGGCTGATGCTTTACACCGTGCCTAGACCTCGTAGTCGATATGGCCGCTGGCTCGACAGCCGGTTGACCTCCTTGACGAAGGCGCGCGGGTGCACCGACAACAGCTCGCCCTTGAACAGCACCCGCAGCTGGGTCTCTTCCACCCTATGGATCAACGCAGGTGGGTCCCGCACCACCGGCGTCGGGAGGCGGCCAAGCTGCGCTGACGAGACGTACCTGTGGCCTGACTGCTGAAAAGCAGCCAGGCGCGCCGAGGGAGGCGGACCAGTAGGAGCTGGTGGAGGTCTTCCCTGACCGCGCCAGCGTGCCCCGCGAGCTGTGGCTGCGGCTTCTCAGTGACCCTCAGGACAACTTGGACGTGCTGGTCTTCTCAGACACGTTCTTCGCCCGCATGCAGTACAAGATCGTGCGCTTGCCGATGGAGACGCGCAACGCGGTGGGGCGATCAGGCTGTGTTCGGTGATTCCAACGCCTCAGTCCGTCGAGACCCGCGACCGTGAAGAAGGGCCGGCGGATCGCTGGCCGAGAAGATCCGCTGTTCCCTCGCCTGCCACCGGATGCTGTCCAAGCTGGACGGCTGTGAGATGAACCCGAACGGCTACTGCGGCATCCGCGGCACCGGCCTGGCCCGTCTCGTGGGCACCGCTGTCACCGGGTGACGGGCTTCGCAGTGATCTGCCTGCTGGCAAGGACGGGCCGGATACGCGGTATGTCTCAGAATGATTGCTCGAGTGGCATCGTGGCCGGCCCCCTGAACGCCTTGATGATCGGTTGCCGGAAGCCGCGGCGGTCGCGGTCGCGGGCCATGGGTCACCGGCGGAGGCTCGGGCCGCTGTGCAGGAGGGCCTGGCCAAGGGGGGTCAGGGTGTGGCGGACGGCGCCGCCGATCCGGGTGGTCGCGACAAGTCCGGCGTTGCGCAGGACCGTGGTGTGCTGGCTGGCGGAGCCGAGGGAGATGCCGACCCGTTCGGCCACGGCCGTGGTGGTGGCCGGGTCGCGCAACGTGGACAGCACGGCCGCGCGGGTACGGCCGAGCAGGGGTCCGAGTACGTTGCCCGGTTCGGTGGACCGGTCCGTGGCGACGATCGGATGGACCAGCACGGTGGCCGCGTCGGGCCGGTACATCACCATCGGGCGGGGCGCGAAGTAGGACGGGATCAGCAGCAGCCCGTGTCCGCGCAGGGGGATGTCGTGGTCGCCGTCGACGGGGATGCGCAGGGTCGGCGGCTGCCAGCGGCAGTCGGGATGGAGGGTGGCCAGCAGGGCGTCGATCCCGCCGCGCAGCAGGGTCTCGGTGCGCAGGCTGCGGTCGGCGGCGGCCTCGGCCTGGATCCGCGGCCACAGCGGCTCCACGGACGAGGTGAAGTAGCGGTGCAGGTCACCGGCAAGGGTCCGGCGCGCCCCGGGGGCGCCTTCGGCCAGCTCCCGCGCCCACCGTCCGGCCCGCTGGCCGGGCGACAACAGGCTCAGATCGGCGGCCAGATACGAGCTGGGCGTCTGACTGGCCAGCTCGACACCGGCGGCGAAGTCGCCGGCATCCGGCTGGACCAGGAACGCGGGCACGAAGCTCTTCGGGGCGACCAGGGGTGCGAGCACCCCGGCCCGCTGGGCCAGGCTTCCCCTCATCTGCCGGTGCAGCCGGCGGACTCCCGGCCGCGACCAGACCCCACCGGTCGGCGCGCCATGCAGCAGGCGCACGCTCAGCACCGTCTCCAACAGGGCGTTCGGAGCCGGGGCGAACGTGATCTGGCGAAGGTCGGCGTCGGAGAAGTGCATGCTGATCATGCGGATGATTCTCACTCCGCCGGTCCCGCTCAGCCAGGGCCGGCTCCACCCTTTCAGGCAGAACCGAAAGGCATTGTGGCCGCTGTTCGGCTGGGGCAGCCTCATCGTTACGAGCTCGCGTCACCGCCCTCCGCCGGCTGACCGCACGGTGCGATCAGCCGGAGAACCAGACGGGAGAGATCAGCGTGATCAGAAAACTCGGTACGATGCGTGGCCGGCGGGGGAACACCCCCGTTCGCAGGCGCCTCAACGCATTCGGCGCTGTCCTCGTCGCGCTCTCCGCGAGCATGGTCGGGGTGGCCCAGCCCGCCTCGGCCGACGTCGCCTGCCTGAAGATGTACATCGTCAACGGCTACACCGGGCACGTGGTGTCGGCCGAGCTGGGGGACACCCGATTTCCCGGCATGCTCCGGGCCCGCGCCGGCAGCGTAGGCCCGTGGGAGAAGTTCGAGAGGTGCATCGACCAGAACACCGACACGTTCACCCTCAGGTCTCTGGCCAACAACCGCTATGTCAGCGTCGAGATGAACTACACCGGCAGCTACAAGTACATGCTGAGGGCCCGGGCGACGACGGTGGGGCCATGGGAGAGATTCAAGCTGTATCCCACCACCTCGTACTATATGGACGCGTTCAAGGGTTCCTCGAACTTGTTCGTCTCGACCGAGATGAGTTACAGCGGAAGCGACAAGTACATGCTGCGGGCCCGAGCCGCGAGCATGGGGGAATGGGAGATCTACCGTTTCGGCGTCCTGTGACATCTGCCGTCCCGGTCGCCGGCGGCACCTTGTTGCACAATCGGCAGGCGGAGCGCGGGCATGACCGGCGCGCTGCCGCGGCGCCTCTCCGGTGCGGTGGGACCAGGGTCCCGCGACGGCTGAGCGGGGGCCCTCACGGACGCCCCGGGAGCACCTGGAGGGCATCAGGCGGCGCCCCGGGGCGTACGGCCTGGACGGCTCGTACCGGTTGTTCACGACGTACATCGCCGGGTTTCACGCGGGCAGCGGTCACACCGTCGTGGAAGGCTTCCGGGAGTGGCTGATCGTCCGGGTGCGGGGCGGCGACAACCTCGTCTGGGAGGCGCTGGTGCTCATGCCGGCGTTTCCGGCCGGTCTCGGCTCCCTCCGGTGCCGTCACGCCGGTGTCGGCCGGAGCTCCTCGATCTCGCCGGTGCTGCCGGCTCGGGCGGGGAGCAGCAGGGCGGTGACGATCACGACCACGGACAGCACCGCGCCGATGATGAAGGCGAGCCGCATGCCGTCGAGAACGGCGACCGCCTCCGTGGCGCCCGCGGATCGCAGGGCGTCGGCTCGCGCGCTCATCACGGTGATCACGAGCGCGGTGCCGATGGCCGCGGAGACCTGCTGCAGCGTGCTCAGGATCGAGCTGGCGTGGGAGTAGAGCGGCGCCGGAACAGCTCCGAGGCCGAGGGTGAAGACCGGGGTGAAGGTCGCCGCCAGGCTCACCATCAGCAGCGCGTGCAGGCCGAGGAGCAGCCAGAACGGCATGGTCATCGTCACCTGGGTGAAGCCGGTGAGCGCGACCGCGATCCCGATCGCGCCGGGGATGACCAGAACCCGGCCGCCGTACGAGTCGAACAGCCGGCCGACCGTCGGACCGAGCAGCCCCATCGCGAGGCCGCCCGGCATCACGAGAAGACCGGTCTGCAGGGCGCTCAGCTCGCGGACGTTCTGCAGGTACAGCGGAAGCAGGATCATCGAGCCGAGCATCGCCATGAAGGCCACCGACATCATGATCAGCGCCACCGTGTAGGTGCGGTGGCGCAGGGTGCGCAGGTCGAGCAGCGGCACGCCGCGCTTCTGCAGCGACAGCTGGCGGACGACGAAGACGGCGATGGCGACCAGGCCCGCGGCCACGATCGCGGCGGCGACGCGGACGTCACCGCCCTCGAACCGGCTCAGCCCGTAGACCAGACCGCCGAAGCCGAGGGCCGCGGTCACCACGCTCAACCAGTCGATGGTGCTGAACTGCGGCTCCCCGACGTTCTTGAGCTGCTTCAGGCCGCCCCAGGTGATCAGGGCGGCGATGGGCAGCACCACGGCAAACAGCAGCCGCCAGGACCCGAACTGCAGGATCACTCCCGAGACCGCCGGGCCCATGGCGGGCGCGACCGAGATGGCCAGGGTGACGTTGCCCATCACCCTGCCCCGGTCGGACTCCGGCACCACCTGCATCAACGTGGTCATCAGCAGCGGCATCATCACGGCCGTCCCGGACGCCTGAATGATGCGGGCGCCCAGCAGCACCTCGAACGACGGCGCGACAGCGGCCAGCGCCGTGCCGAGCAGGAACAGGCCCATCGCGGTGGTGTAGGCGGCGCGGGTGGACACCCGCTGCAGGAACCACCCGGTGATCGGGATGACGGCCGCCATGGTCAGCATGAAGGCGGTCGAGAGCCACTGGGCGGTCTGCTCGGTGATGCTCAGCGCGCCCATCAACCGTGGGATCGCGTTGATCATGATCGTCTCGTTGAGGATGACCACGAATGTGGCGAGCACCAGCAGCCGGATCACGGCCGGGGTGCGACCTGGGGCGCCGGTCGCGGACTTGGCGGGTGAGTCGAGCTGTGGGCTGGGCACGGTACCTCGATCGGGGTTGTCGGACATGACGGGGGCACGGCTCACGTCGCCGGCCTGGATCCCACACGATGTTGGGGTCATGCACAGCATGACCGGCACGACCGACAAAACTCATCGCCGCACCCAGCATTCCGGCACGGGTCTGGAATGTCACCCCGTTTTTCGCCCGCGGACGGTACGGAGCCGACGGATACGTCGGTGCGTCCCCCGGCCCCCTCTGAGCGGCGGTCACGCGCCGCTCGAAGACATGTGGCGATCGTGAACGGCGCTCCGCGGACCTCTTCCTCGCCCTGCGGCCGAGCTAGCAGACGCCGGGCAGCGCGCACACCTTGGCGGCCAGCTTCCTGGCGTTCTTGGTCAGCCGGCCGGGGTCGTAGGCTCCCTCGTCGGTCGTGTAGATCATCAGTGCGCTGCCCCTGCGCGCGACGATGCCGGTGACCAGCTGGTTGACGCTGCCGTCCTGCCGGGCCTGGTAACCCATGCCGATGGCCTCGTCTCCCGCCTTGGCCGGGCTCGTCCGCCACCGGATCTCCAGTTCGGGCGCCGACGGGTCGCTCTTGCGCGCGCACCGCTTGACCTCGACCCGGAGGCGGCTGAGCGCCGCACGGGCGGCCCGGGGGCTCTTGTAGATGACGAGCTGCTCGGAGGAGCCGCTGGGCGCGCTGGTCCAGCGCGTGATCGTGCGTGCCGCCGTCCGGCCGCGGTCGACGGCGCGCTGGTGCAGGCACGGGTTCAGTTGCAACGGCCTGGTGAGCTTGTCGCTGATCTCGTAGCCCTGCTCGTCCGCCTCGTGCTGGCTCAGGTGCCTGCGCGCGTCGCGTTCGGTGAGCAGGAAGTTCTTCGGAATGTCCGTCACGGTGGCCGGCGACAGGGCCAGCACCAAGGAGAGTGTCACGCTGATCATGAGGAGTTGGACGCCGGCGGGGACGACTTGGTTCTCGGCCCCTCACCGGACCGCCGGCGTCGCCACCAGATCCGCATGGCCACTCAACGCCCGGACCCGCGTCTCGCCGCGCAGGGCCCAAACCGGCTGCCTCGTCGCCTTCGGCGCGTACGCCTCCCAGCCGCCTTCACGCGGCAGAATGACCATGTGACGGAGGACAGCACCGAGCGGATGCCGGGCACCGTACGAGTCGCCGGGTTCCTCGTGATCGTCCAACTGGCCTTCGGCCTTTTCGGGGTCGCGATCATCATGCCGGGCATCGTGGCAGCCCTGGGCGATCCCGGGCTTCTCGTGTTGCTGCTCCAGCCCGTCCTGGTCGTGGCGCTCCTGGCGTTACTGGTCTTCCGCTGGTCGTCCCGCAGGAAGTGGGTGCGCTGGTGCGCTGTCGCCTTCGAGGCGGTCGCGCTCGGCCTGCACCTCACCACGGCCGCCGTCGAGGGTGAGTTCGGGTGGAGGACGCTGATCCACCTGGGCGCCGTCCTGCCGTTGGCGATCGTCGTCGGGTTGTGCGTGCCGGCGGCGGCCCGTTGGTTCGGGCGCTGACGCGGAACGTCGAACCGCCCAACCATTCGCCCCCTCCCGGGCGTCTTATCTATATGACGGATTCCGAGGCGTTCGAGGCCTTCGTCGCCGCCTGGCACCCGCGGCTGCTGCGTGCCGCCATCCTCATCAGCGGTGACAGGCATCTGGCCGAGGACGTGCTCCAGGACGCCCTGATCAAGCTGGCGCGCCGCTGGCCGGACGTGCACACCGACCCGGCCGGCTACGTGCGTACCACCCTGTACAGGGACGTGGCGTCCAGGTGGCGGAGGCGACGGGAGTTCGTCTACGAGGAGCCGCCCGACCAGGCGGACGACGACACCTCGGGAGCGTCGGACCTGAAGGTGGTGTTCGCCCGCGCGCTGGCCCGGCTGCCGGTGAAGCAGCGGGCGGTGCTGGTGCTGCGCTTCTACGAGGACCTGCCCGTCGGGGAGGTCGCCGCGATTCTCCGGGTCTCGCCCGGGACGGTGAAGAGCCAGACGCACGCGGCGCTGAAGCGGCTGCGCGAGGTCGCTCCCGAGCTTGAAGAGGTGTTGATATGACGGACCAGAGGCTGCGGGAGCTCTTCGACGATCTCGCCGAGACCCTGTCCGAGGGGTCCCCTCGGGCGGGGGAGCTGTGGCGGCAGGGCACGCGGAGCCGCGCCCGCCGCAGGTGGACGGTTGCCGCGGCGGCCGCGACCGTCACCGTGCTCGTCGTGGTGGGGATCGTCGTGTCCCCGGAGCCGGTCGAGCGCGGCGTCGTCCTGCATCCCAGCGTCACGCCCACGACGTCCACGGTCCCGGCGACCCCCGCCATGGACACCGCGCCGCCGCCGAGCGGTGAGGCGGCGCTGCCCACGCTGGCGACCGCGCTGCCGCGGAGCTGGGCCGACATCCCCGTCGTGACGGCGGTGTCCGGACCCGTCCTGGCGCTGGCCGAGTTCGCCGACGGGCGGATCTACATGATGAAAGCCGGTGGCCGCGTCCCTCTCGACGTGAAGCTGCGCGACGCCGTGGACCCGTCCGGCAACGGCGGGACGCCGCTGAAGCCCAACTCGCTCGCCCCCGACGGGACGATGGCCGCCTTCCCGCAGAAGGACGAGGTGGTGGTCGTCGACCTGGTGCTCGGCCAGACCAGGCGCTACCCGGTGCGGGGGTACAACGAGATGGTGCTGTGGCGCGGCGAGCAGCTCCTCGTCGAGCAGGCGAAGGCGAACTACCTGCTCGACCTGGCGACGGGGAAGGCGTGGCGGCAGCCGTCCAAGGGGTTCTCGGGTGTCGCGGGCTACCCCGGCCTCAGGATCGTCCCGTCCGAGAGGGGCGGCTGGACGGTCATCAGGGAGGACGGGTCGGAGGTGGTGCTCGACCTGCGGGACGTCACCGGCGAGGGCGGCACGCCCGTGGGCATCGGGGGCGACCACGGATGGCAGCGCGGCGGCCTCGTCGCCCGGTCCGTGTCCGGCCATGACGGCCAGGCGGAGAGGGCCGACGTGGTCGTCGTGGCCGACACCGCCACGGGACGGCTGGTCAGGACGCTGCTCATGCCCTGGGGCGACGCTCCGGACCCGAGGTGCGGGAAGGGCGGCTGCCCCGTGCGCGGCTGGATCAACCAGGACACGGTCCTCATCGAGAGCGAGGACAGGCTGCTCGGCTGGAACATCGACACCGGCGCGCTGTCGCGCGTCGCCGACCTGCCGGAGAGTGTGACCGCCTACTCCCTGCGCGGTTGGTGAGCCGCCGCTGCCGGGCGACCGGGGGAGGCATGTCGGCGCGCGTCTCGCCGGTCACACGGTCCTGGCTGGGATTTCCTTGTGCGCGCAGTCTCTCCCCGTCACACGGGCAAGGTAATCAACTGGCGATTCACATACGGAATGCGCGCATACCATCACATGTCTTCCTAAAAACCTGTTGAGTGATTAAACTCACGTCGGTGACGACGCATCTGGCTCGTTATCTCACGCCGATGGAGGACAGCTCCCGGTGGGACGGATTCGAATTTCGTCCTGGCGACATCGTCATCAATTCGCCGGCGAAGTGCGGCACCACCTGGACTCAGATGATCTGCGCGCTCCTGGTCTTCCAGACGCCGCAGCTCCCCGCGCCCCTGTCAAGCCTCTCCCCGTGGATCGACATGCTCGTGCGCCCCAAGCAGGAGGTCTGGGACCACCTGGCCGCACAGCAGCACCGCCGTTTCATCAAGACCCACATTCCGCTCGACGGCATCCCGGCCGACCCCGACGTCACCTTCATCACGGTGGGGCGGGACCCGCGCGATGTCGCCATCTCCCTGCGCAGCCACGGCAAGAACCTCAAACGTGACGTGATCCGCCGGCTGATCCACCAGGCCGCCAACCCCGCCGGCGGGGCGGCCGAGGCGCAGGTCGACGGCCATGACGAGAGGGACCTTCTCGACGAGCGGACGTACTTCCTGCGTTGGGTGGACAACGACGACCCGCCTCATGCCAACCTCGACTCGCTGCGCGCGCTGATCTGGACGCAGAGCCGCGCGTGGGTCCGCCGAGCGGAGCCGAACGTCGTCCTGCTGCACTACGCCGACCTCTCCGCCGACCTCGCCGGCCAGATGCGTCGGCTCGCCGAACGGCTCGACATCGAGATCGACGAGGACAGGTGGCCGGAGCTGGTCGAGGCCGCCACGTTCCAGCAGATGCGCAATCGCGCCGCCGAACTCGCACCCGACGAGCAACTCGGCTTCATCCGCGACCGCGGACGTTTTTTCCGCAGCGGTAAGTCCGGTCAATGGCAGCAGTTCCTCACCGCCGAGGACCGTGCACACTACGATCGCCGGGCAGCCGAACTCGCGGAGCCGGATTTACTCGAATGGCTCCATCACGGGGCCGGGTGAGCGCATGGCTGCCGTATTTCGATGACACATCAGACAATCACGGAGCCGGAAGTGCCCGGGCTCGTGACCGTGGAGCCCGTCTCCTCGTTGAGCGACATCCCGGAGCATTCTTGGGATGACGTCGCCGACCCGCGGGACATGTTCCAGAGCCGCGCCTGGCTGCGAACTCTCGAACGATCCGGCGACGCGCCCGTCACGTACCTGATCGCCCGGCAACCGGGCCACCCCCGCATCCTCGGCGCCCTTCCCCTCTACGACTCGCTCCCCAGCCGCGGCGACTACCTCTACTGGCCGGAGCTCCACTTCCAGGACCTCCTGCACGCCGCGGGCGCCGACGGCCGGCTGGGGCTGCTGGCCGGTTCGCGCGCGGGATTCGGCACGCGGCTCATCGTGGACCGCACCCTGCCGGGCCCGGCCAGGGCGGCGGTCCTGGACGCGCTCCGGGACGCCGCCCGCGCCGTCGCGGCCGACCGCGGGCTCCCGTACACCTTCTTCCTGTTCCTCGACGCCTCCGCGTGGAGGGACCTCGCCCCGGTCGTCCGCGACGGGGATCACCACCGGCTGGCGAGCGTCGCGCAGACCGAGCTGGAACTGCCCGGCGACGACTTCGAGGACTACGTGGCGACGCTGCCCCGGAACACCCGGACCAGTGTCCGCAGGGAGGTCGGGGTCTTCGCCAGGGACTGCGCGACCGAGACCGTCCCCCTCCGCGAGGCCATCGCGACCGTCGCTCCGATGATCGTGAACGTACGGGCCAGGCACGGGATGGCGTACGGCGTGGACACGGTCGCGCGACGCCTCTCGGCGTACGCGTCCGCGCTCGGCGACGCCTCGGCCATGGCCGTGCTGTGCCGGGTGCGGGGTCGTACCGCCGGGGCCGGCGTCATGTGCCGCTGGCACGACCGGCTGTACGTGACGGACTTCGGCCGCCTGGACGACGAGGCGCCGGACCCGTTCGTGTACTTCAACGCGGCGATCTACGAACCCGTCAGGCACGCCTACGCGACGGGGTTGTCGAGCGTCGTCACCGGCGCCGGGGCGGAGCTGGGCAAGGCCCGGCGCGGGTCGGCCGTGCTCCCGCTGGTGCACCTGGCGTGGGCGACGGCCGGCGGCCACCCGGAGCGCCGGGCCGACACCGCGCCGGCCGAGAACCGCAAGGAGCACTGGCGCCGGCTGCGCGGCGCTCATCCCAGGTACTTCCACCCGGTGTGGGACGAGCTGTTGTGACGCGACCCCGATCGATGGACTGGACGCCATGCCGCAAGGGAGGCCGGTGTGAGCCGAGAAGATGACCCGACTGGCCCCGTCCGTGACACGACCGGCACCGCCGCGCCCGGACTTCTCGGGCGGGTGCCTCGCGACCCGAGCGGGGTCGCCCTGGTCCACCAGGACCGCGACATCACCTTCGGCGACATCGCCGCGCTCGGCGAGGAGGTCGGCGGCGTCCTGCGGGATCACCGCCTGGAGGGCCGCGTGGTCGGCGTGCCGGCGGACCGGAGCCCGGAGTTCGTCGCGCGGATCATGGGGGCCTGGAGCGCGGGCGCCGTCCCGGCGATCCTGGGCGACTGGGGTCCCGAGCGGGTGCGCGGCGCGCTGACGGCCGCCGGCGCCGTGGCGGCCTTCGGGCCGTCGTCCACACCCGCCGGTCTGGAACCGCTGGACACCGCCGGGAACGACGGCGTGCCGCCACCCTCGCGCCTGGCGGGCGCGGACTGGGCCGACGCCAGCCACATCCTCTTCACGTCCGGCACGACGGGCAGGCCCAAGGGAATCGTCGTCGGACGAGCCGCCTTCGAGGCGGCCGGCACGGCGTTCTTCAAGGCGCTGCCCATGGACGAATCCGACCGGGTCGCCTTTCTCAGCAGACCCGGCCACGACCCGAGCCTGCGTGAGCTGATCGCGCCCTGGCTCACCGGTGCGAGGCTGTTCATCCCCGACAGCCGCACGGCCGCCGATGCCCGGCTGATGGCGGACTGGCTCGCGAAGCAGTCCATCACCGTGCTCCAGGGCTCGCCGGTCCTCCTCCAGCTCATGGCGGGCGCGTCGCGGGTTCCCGTCGACAGCCTGCGGCTGGTCTGCTCGGTCGGGGCACGACTCACGGCCGCGGCGCTGCGGGCGACGGCGCGGTTCGCCCCCCGTGCCACGATCGCCAACTGCTACGGGGCGTCGGAGACCCCGCAGGTGGTGTGCATGCACCTGGTGCCGCCCGGTGCCGGGGCCGCGGGCGAGGACCCGGTTCCCATCGGACGCCCACTGGACCACGTCGAGGTCAGGATCGTCCCCGCCGACGGTCCTGAGGGCCGGCTGCACGTGGAAGCCGATGCCTGCGCACTCGGCTACACGGACGGAACCCCGCTGCCGGCTCCCGGCCATGACGGCCGACGCTGGTACGACACCGGCGACATCGTCCGGCGGCTGCCCGACGGCTCGATGTGCTTCCTCGGACGGGCGGACCGGCAGGTCCAGGTCAACGGCACGCGTGTCGAGCTGGACGAGATCGAGAGCACGGCCGCCCGGATCGCCGGCGTCGTCGACTCGGTGGCGACGTTCGTCGAGGACAGCCGGGGAGTCGGCTCCGTCCGCCTGACCGTCGTACGGAGCCCCGCGGCGGCGGTGGACGGCGACACGCTTCACGCGGTGCTCAGCGAGCATCTGGACCCCGCGGTCGTGCCGTCGAGCATCGAGGTGCGTGACGCGTCGCCGGAGCGCGACGGGTGGAAGCAGGGCCCGCCGGCCGCGGGGGACGCGCGGCGCGAGGACCGGGCGGCGACGCTGCGGGACGTGCTGGCCGAGAGCGCGCGGTCCGCTCTCGGCCGGGGCGACATCGACCCCGACGGCGGCTTCTTCGACGCCGGCTTCACCTCGATGTCCCTCATGCGTTTCGTGTCGGAGGTCTCCGTCCGTCTCGGAACGGAGATCTCTCCCGTGCTGGTCTACCGGTATCCCACCCTGAACGCCTTCGCCGAGCACCTGCGGGCGAACCTGGACGAATGGGCCTGACCTTGCTGCCGGCGAATCGGAAGGCGGACGACATGGGCAACCTCGTTGAGCCGATCGCGATCATCGGAATGGCCGGTCGTTTCCCGGCGGCGGCCGACACCCGGCAGCTGTGGGGGAACCTCGTGGCCGGGCGGGAGGCGGTGCGCTTCCCGTCCGAGGACGAGCTCCGGTCGAACGGCGTCTCGCGTGAGGCGCTGGACGACCCCGCCTACGTGCGGGCCGTGGCCGAACCCGAGGGCGTCGACCTGTTCGACGCCGAGTTCTTCGGCCTGACCCGGCGCGAGGCCGAGGCGTGCGACCCGCAGCTGCGGATGTTCCTGGAGGCGTCGCACGCCGCCGTCGAGAACGCCGGCCATGACGCCCCGAGACTCGGCAGGGCGGGCGTCTTCTCCTCCGTCGCCGCGAACCGCTACGGGATCGGCCGCGTCCTCGGCAGCCTGGAGGCGCTCCGGAGCGCCACCGGCATGGCGGTCGGCATGTGGAACAACCCCGACAGCGCGTCGACGCTCGTCTCGTACAAGCTGAACCTGCACGGCCCGAGCATGACCGTGCAGACGGCGTGTTCCAGCTCGCTCGTGGCCGTGCATCTCGCCGTGAACGCGCTTCGGCTGCACGAGTGCGACGTCGCCCTCGCCGGCGGCGCCGACGTCGAGTTCCCCGTCGGTCACGGGTACTGGTGGGCCCAGGACGGCCCGCTGAGCCGGGACGGCCACTGCCGCCCCTTCGACGCGGCGGCCGGCGGCACGGTCTTCGGCAGCGGCGTCGGCGTCGTGGTGCTCAAGCGGCTCGCCGACGCGGTGGCCGACGGCGACCGGATCTCCGCCGTGATCCGGTCCGTGGCCGTCAACAACGACGGCGCGAACAAGGTCGGCTTCACCGCGCCCAGCGCCGATCGGCAGGCGGAGGTCGTGCTGAGAGCCATGGAGCTCGCCGGCGTGAGGGCCGACGAGATCGGGTACGTGGAGGCGCACGCCACCGCGACCCGGCTGGGCGACGCCATCGAGATCGCCGCGCTGAGGAAGGCGTTCGGCGCTCGGGCGACGCCGGGCGTCGCGCCCGGGCGGTGCCCCATCGGATCGATCAAGGGGAACGTGGGCCACCTGGGCCACGCGGCGGGGATCACCTCGCTGATCAAGGCCGCGCTGTCGCTGTGCCACGAGCAGATCCCCGCGAGCGTCAACTTCGCGGAGCCGAACCCGTTCCTGGAGCTTGAGCGCTCACCGTTCTTCGTCAACGACACGCTGCGTCCGTGGCCTCGGTCGGCCGGCGGGCGACGCCTGGCGGGGGTCAGCTCGTTCGGGATCGGCGGCACGAACGCGCACGCGATCCTCGAAGAGGCGCCGGCCCGCGCGGTCGGCCCCGCTCCGGAATCCACGCAGCTGATCGTGTGGTCAGGCCGGACGGCGTCCGCGGCCGAGGCCTACCCGGAGCGGCTCGCGCGCTCCTTCGAGGAGTGCGCGGACCCGCTCTCCAGCGTCGCCTTCACGCTGCGGCAGGGCCGTACGCCGCATCCGGTCCGAGGCGCTGTGGTGGTCGAGAGCATGTCCGACGCGGCCACAGCGGTGCTCGACCACGGGAGACGGGTCGTCACCCCGGCGGAACGGGCGGACCGGAGCACCGTGTTCCTGTTCCCCGGCGAAGGGGCGCAGCACGCCCGCATGGCGGCGGAGCTCCAGCGCACCGAACCGGTGTTCGGCGCGGCACTCGACGAGTGCCTCGACCTCTTCCAGGCGCACGGCCTGCCACGACGGCGGAGCTGGGAGGAGGCGTCGGAGGGCGTGGCGGACCCGGCCGTCGCGCAGCCGCTGCTCTTCAGCGTCGAGTACGCGCTGGGGCGGCTGTGGCTGGCGCTGGGCATCGAGCCCGACGCGCTGCTCGGCCACGGCGTCGGTGAGCTCGCCGCCGCCGCGCTCGCCGAGGTGTTCACCCTCCCGGAGGCGGTACGGCTGGTGAGCGCGCGGGCCCGAACGACGGACGGGTCACCCGCAGGCGCGCCGGCGCCGGTCACGGCCGGCATCGAACCGCGCGCTCCCCGCTGGACGATCTACTCGGCGTCCACGGGCGGCCCGGTGGAGGCGGCGCAGGCCGGCAGCGTGGACTTCTGGATCCGGCGGCCCGCCCGGCCCGCCCTGTTCGGGCAGGCGCTCGACGCCGTGCTGTCCGACGGTGACCGGGTGCTGGTGGAGGTGGGCCCCGGGCGGACGCTCAGCACCCTGGCACGCGCACATCCCCAGGTGCGCGCCAAGCGGCACCTGACGGTGCCGACGCTCCCGAGCGGGCCGTCGAAGGGCGCCACCGAACGCGCCTCGTTCCTCCAGGCGCTGGCCCGGATGTGGACCCTCGGCGCGCAGGTCGACTGGTCGTCGCTGGGGGCGACGGGTCCTCGGGAGCGCGTCCCGCTGCCGGGCTACCCGTATCAGCGTGAGCGCCACTGGATCGAGCCGGCCTCCCCGGGCGGCCCCGTCACCGACGCGCCCGCCCGCGAGCAGGACGAACCCGCCGGCCGTGCGGTGTTCCGGCTGCCCACGTGGGTGGAAGCGGCACCCGCCGGGCACCGCGACACCGGCGCGCGGGACGGCTCACGCCCGCTGGTGTTCCTGCCCGACGATCCCCGGCGGGCCGACGAGCTGTCCGCACTGCTCGACAGGGCCGGGTGGGACGCGGTACGGGTGCGGCACGGTTCCGCGTACTCGGAGGCGGCGGACGGGTTCGTGATCCGCCCCCGGCACCCGGCGGACGTCGGCCGGCTGCTGGACGAGCTGAGGGACTCGCGGCGGTACCCGGAGCTGATCGTCGACGCGACGCAGCTCGGCGAGCTTGCCGAACCTGACCTGAGCAGCGTCGACGACCAGCTCGAAGCCGGTTTCCACCGGATCGTCGAGCTCCTGCGGGAGGCGGCGCGGCGGGCGCCCGACAAGCGCGGCCGCGACCTCCTGGTCGTCACCGAGCTGGCCGCGGACGTGACGGGCGGCGAGATCGTGCACCCGGTACGGGCCATGCTGCTCGGACTCCTGCGCAGCTACATGCTCGAGAACCCCCGCGCCGTGTGCAAGCTCGTCGACGTCCAGGGCGGTGCCGGCGACGATCGGCTGCTCGCGGAGCTGCGGGCCCTCGACCGGTCGGAGATCGTGGCGCTTCGGGGGGATCGGCGTTGGGTTCCCGGCGAGCGGGAGCTCGTCCCCGACGGTGCGGGGCCCGCCGGCCTGCGTCGCGGAGGTGCCTACGTCATCACCGGCGGGCTCGGCGGCCTCGGCCTGGCCGTGGCGCGCGGCCTGGCGGACACCGGCCTGCGACCGCGGCTGCTGCTGCTGGGCCGCCGTACGACAGGCGGGCACGACGTCGAGCTCGCCGAGATCCGGGCTCTCGGAGCCGACTGCCGCGTCGAGGCGTGCGACGTGACCGACGCGGACGCGCTGCGGCGCGTGATCGACTCCTTCGGAGCCGTCAACGGGGTGTTCCACCTCGCCGGAGTGGCAGGGGACGGCATGCTCCGGTTCCGGACGCGGGAGGAGGTGTCGGCGGTCCTCGCGCCGAAGGTCCACGGGACGTTGGCGCTGCTGGAGGTCCTGCGGGGCCGTACGGACCTCGACTTCTTCGTGGCCTTCTCCAGCCGTGCCGCGCTCAGGGGTCTGGTGGGCGGCGCCGACTACGCCGCGGCGAACGCCTTCCTCGACGCGGTGGTGCGCCGGCAACCCCTGGCGGGCTGCGTCTCCACGACGA
Organism: Nonomuraea indica; assembly: GCF_002850745.1. GTDB lineage: Bacteria > Actinomycetota > Actinomycetes > Streptosporangiales > Streptosporangiaceae > Nonomuraea > Nonomuraea indica. Next base: position 470,170 of record NZ_KZ559469.1, on the reverse strand, counting down.
TCAACTGGCCGTCGTGGGCCGAGGTCGGCATGGCCGCCCGCCAGGGGCGGCAACCGCGGACCGGGCGCACCGGATCGGAGCCGGGCGCGCGCCGGTGGTCGACCCGGCTGTCGGCCGAGGACTATCCGATTCTCGACGAACACCGCATGGACGGCGTGCCGGTGCTGCCCGGCACGGCCCAGGTCGACTTCGTCCTGCGCGCCTTCCACGAGGCGGTCGGCCACGCGGACGGGCGGCCCGCGCAGCTGCGCGACATGGTCTTCCGCCGGCCGATCATCACCCGGGAGCCCGTGTCGCTGGAGGTCGCCTTCGAACCGCAGGAGGACCTCTGGCGATTCACCGTTCGCACCGCTCCGCTCTCGCCGTCGCCCGGCTCGCCCGACGACCACCGCCTCCACACGACAGGGGAGATCGGGCTCGTGGACGCGGGGGCCGACAAGGTGGACCTCGACGGGCTGCGGGCGTCGCTGCCCGAGCGGCGGACACCCGCGAACGCCCCCGAGAACCGGCTGTTCACCATCGGTCCACGATGGCCCGGCGAGGAGATCTGGATCTCCGGGGAGGACGCCGGCACGAAGCTCGCCGTGCTCACCTTCCCCGAGGCGTTCGACCATGAGCTCGGCGAGCACGTCCTGCATCCCACCCTGCTGGACGCGGCGGTGTCACTGGCGCGCGATCCCGACCTCGAGCCTCCGCACGCACCCTTCGCGTACCAGTCGATCGTGGTGCACCGGCCGATACCGGGACTCGCCTACAGCCACATCCGCCGGCGCCCGAGCGGTTCGGGCACGATCGTGGCGGACATCGACGTGCTGACGGCCGGCGGGGACGTCGCGGTCGAGGTCAGGGGCTTCACCATGCGCCGCGTCGACGAGACCATGGTCGCCCCCGAGGCCGCGCGTGGCGAGCGGGGCGCCGACGCGGGGCAGGACCCGTCGCCCGACGGCGGGATCGCGCCCGAGACCGGGGTCGGCATGCTGCTGCGCCTCCTGGGCCGGCCCGGCCACAGGCAGGTGGCGATCACCATGTCCGGGGAGGACGCGGTCCTGAGGAACCAGGGGCGCGTGCCGGACGACGCCGGCGACGGCCGGCCAGGAGCGCCGGCCACGGCGCCAGCGCGGCCCTCGGAGGGGACGCCGTCGGACGACGCGTCGATCGAGGCCCGGCTGGGGGAGATGTGGTGCGCCGAATTCGGCGTGGAGTCCGTCGGCCCCGACGAGAACTTCTTCGATCTGGGCGGGGACTCCTTCACCGCGGTGGGTCTGGTCGAGAAGATCCGCAGGGGGTTCGGCGTGGAGATCGGCATCGCCGCGATCTTCGATCACCCGACGGTGGGCGAGCTGGTCGCCGAGCTGCGACGCCTGACCACATGACGCGAAGCGGTATTCAGCCACGCACCTTTCCGGCCCATTCGCGAATGGTCTCGGACGGCAGGTCCTCGACGATCTGGTGACCGCCGTCGACCATGTGGACCGACAGCCATTCCGTCGTGTATTCGCTCCAGTCATGGAGGATTTCGGTGTTCCAGGAGCTCGCGTCGTCCCTGGCGCCGACCGCGATGACGGGCGCGTTCAGCACCGGGCGTGGATCGGATTCCAGATAGCGGTTGAGCAGCCGGTATTCGGACCGCCACCGGCGCGCGTATTCAGGGAGGGCCACCGTGTCCATGATGTGCGGCGGCGCCTCGATCTCCTCGGCCAACGCCCGGTCCGGCAGGTCGGCGAGAGGCGACAGGGGCGTGCGATGCGGCGGGTACTGGCACATGACGACGAGACCGCGAAGCCGGTGGCCCAGGTGCCTGGCCGCCTCCAGGCAGACCAGCCCGCCCATGCTGTGACCGACGAGCACCACCTCCGTGGCGCCGGAGTGCGCGACGAGGGACGCGAGCGCCGTGCCCCGCTCCTCGACGGGCGGCACCCTCATCGGCTCGCTCCAGTCGGCCCGGCGGATGACGGGCTCCCGGCCCGGCGCGTTCCAGCCGTCCACGAACCTCGTCCGCCCGCCCAGTCCTGGCACGAAGATCACCGCCGGGTCGCCGTCGAGCGCGGGACTGACGACGTAACTCGCCGGTTGCTGACCACCCACGTCATTCGCTCCTGTCAACGCCCATTGTCGTGGACCCCCATTGACGAAGTACGAGAACGCGCCATTCGCCGAAGCCTCACTCCGGCCCCGGACGGTCGCCAATATCGCAACATCCGCCACCAGTGATCGATTTTTCTAAGAATACTGGTTAATTTCCGGAGATCTATGGCAAAGTGGGGCAGGTGTCCACGCTGCTTACCGCCGCCGTGATCATCCTGATCGCTTCAACGGTGCACGCGGTGACCGGATTCGGGTACGCCCTCGTCGCGACTCCTTTGCTGGCGCTGACGGTCGACCCTCATACCGCGGTGGTCGCCACCACGATGTCGGCGCTGGCCATGACCATCACCATCGCCGTGCGCCAGCGCCACCACGCCGAATGGAAGGTCGCCATGGTCGCCATGGCCGGCATCGTGCTCGGCATGCCGCTCGGCCTCTGGGTGTACGGAGTGACGTCCGAGCAGGTGCTCACGGCGCTCATCGGGGTCGGGGTCCTGGGCTGCACGGTGATGGTGTGGCGGCGCGTGAAGGTGCCCGGCAACACGCCCGTACTGGTGGGCGTCGGCCTCGTCTCCGGCGCGCTCTCCACCTCCACCGGCACGAACGGGCCGCCGATGGTGGCGGCCTTCCAGGGCATGGGCTATGACCCCCACAGGTTCCGCGCCACCCTCTCGGCGGTGTTCGCCGGCACCAGCGTGTTCAGCCTGATCGGGTTCGCCCTGGCCGGCAAGGTGAACGCCCAGTCGCTCTGGATCGGGTTGGTGGGCCTGCCGGTCGTGCAGGTGGGATGGTTCGCCGGCAACGCGATCTTCAGCCGTATCGACGCGGAGCGGTTCCGCAAGGTGGTGCTGGCGGCCCTCCTCGTCAGCGCGGTGGTCACCCTCTCCAGCGCCCTCAACGGCTGAAAGCCGGCACCACGGGCGCTGCGGCCGAGAGGCGTCGAACGAGAAGAGCTACCTGGCATGAACCCCAAAATCGGGGCCATTCAGGTTATAGGCGTATCGATTGCTCCCCCTTGGCTGGTTCGGCATGAGTCAGACTTGCGGGGTGTCCGTTCGTGTCGCGTTCGCGTTCATCGCCCTGGTCCTGGTGTCGGCCTGCGGGTCGGACTCCCCGCTCAGCAGGTCGGTGATCGATCGGGCCGTGCGGCAGGGGGCGGCGCCCGACCTGATGTACGTGGTGCGGCTGCCCGGGTACGAGCTGGCCGAGCAGTCGGTAGGGGTGGTGGGCGAGGAGGGGTTCGGGGCGTTCTACACCTCTCCCGATGGCCGGCAGGTGGAGATGCGGATCGAGCGCGGGGCGTACCCGTGCGCCGGTACGTGCGAGCGTGACGGGAACGGCTGGTACACCGTGAAGGACGGCCGTCAGGAGTACGTGGCCGTCCGGGCCGGTTTCCATCTGCGGCTGGCCTCCGAGGTCGGGCAGGTGGACAGGGGCGTGCTGAAGGAGGCGGCGGAAGGCGCCCGTCCGGTGGCCGCCACGGGCTCGCCGTCTCCGCCGCCGGGTCCGGTGGAACGCGGAGACCTGCCCACGAGCGGCGACGGCGCGCCGGACAACCCGGTCGGCCCCGGAGGATGAGCTCCTAGTCGCGGCGGGAACGCGGCCAAGCCCGCGATCATCCCGAACCGGTGACCGGCCGCGGGTCGCGATAGGCGAGGCGGCGGAGCAGGACCTCGGCCGGGCCGCGGTGGCCGGTCCGGCGCATGAGGTCGGCGATGGCCAGCGAGACGAGCCAGGTCGCCGCGGCCACGCCGGTGGCCCCCGCCAGCCCCAGATCGTCCTGCAGGCCGAGCCCGAAGGGTGAGAACGCCGCGACGAACACGACGGACTGGAAGAGGTACATGCTCATCGAGCGCCGGCCGAGCGCCTGGACGGCGGTGGTCAGCCGGCCCCGCCGGCGTACGGCGAGGGGCGCGAGCAGCGCGACGACGCCGGCCATCGCGATGCCGCCGAAGTAGCCGGTGAGCGGCTGGGCGAGCACCGCCGGCCACGACGCGGCGCCGGACGGGTCGGTCCACAGGCCGGCCCGGATGAGCCCGGTGGGAACGGAGCCGGCGACGGAGACTGCCGTGGCGATCACCGTGAAGCGGACCAGGAACCGCCGGTGCCGCTCCGGCTCCTCCAGCAGGCGCCGCCGGGCCGCCCAGATCCCGAGGAGAACGGCGGGCACGACCAGGACGACGCCGATCAGCAGGCCGAAGGGCCAGCCGGTGAGCCGGGCGACGAACAACTCGCCCAGCCCTTTCGTGCCGGCCGCGACGCTGCCCGCGGTGAAGGTGGAGCGGCCCTGGGCGAGCGGGAACCACATCGACGCGCCGACCAGAGCCGTCGCGGGCACCAGGCTGATCGCCGCCGTCCACAGGATCGTCGAGTCCTGCCGCCGCAGCATCCCGGCCACCAGGACGGCGGTCAGACCGTACGGCGCCAGGATGTCGATGGGCACCAGCAGCGCCACGTGCACGAACCCGATCGCCACCAGCCACCATCCGCGGCGGCGGAGCAGCTTGCGCGCCGTCACCCAGTCGGCTCCGCGCCGCGTCCGGCTGTTCAGCAGCTGAACCAGCGAGTAGCCGAACAGGAACGCGAACATCGGCCGCGCGTGATTGTTGACGAAGAGGAGATGGAAGAACTCGACGACCTTGTTGGCCACCTCGGAGCCGTGCCCGACGGCGGTCACGAACAGCGGCGCGTGCGCGAAGGCGATCGCCAGCAGCATGAAACCGCGCGCCAGATCCGGGGCGGGGGCGCGCGACGCGGCCCCCGCCTGGCCGTGTTCCTGTGTCCGCGCCTGGATGGGTGCTCCCAAGATCTGCTCACCTCGCGCCCGTTCGGGAAGATCTCGTCCTTCCCGACGCTACGGACGTGACCACGACGCCGGTATACGGCCAGCCACACAGGTGGGTGCACCTAGGTGCAGTGTCCGGGGATGATCGTGCGAGCCGCACCGCGGCGCGTCAACAGACTTCCATCCCGAGCCCTGGACTCCGGCGATAATTGAAGGTCCTACGGGGTGCCTGGCGTCCGGCTTGAATGTCGTCGCGACGCCTCTCGCCTGGTCAGTGCCCTGGCCAGGGCGACGACAAAAGCCGCAATTCGATAGCCGTCGAACCGACCGAGCATGATCCGGTGGAGTCGCTGATCGACGACGTCATTCGCGACATCCTCAACGAGGCCAGCCAGTCCACCAAGGTTCTTGCCCGCGGCGGGGACTCCATGGCCACCCTGATCGAAACCGCCCTCACAGCGGCGCCGCGCGCGATGCTGAAGTCCTCGACCATCGAACGGCTCCTGCTCGCGCAGGTCCTGGCCTCCGCTCTGGCCGATGCCCTCGCGCCGGCACTGGCGGAGGCGCTGACGCCTGAGATCATGAAGGTCCTGGAGCAGTACACCACGAACGCCAAGGCGGGTGACTCCAAGGCCGCGAGGAGCACGACCACGCCACCCAGGGGAGGTGGCAGCCGAAAGAAGACGTGAGACCTCGGTGGCGCGTCACTCCGGTCATGGGCACCAGACCTCTGGTGCCCATGACCGCCCGCGTGTCCCCGTCCGGGTGTCATCACGTCCGCACGCAGGTAGGAGCGGCGGTTGAGGGTGGTCGGCGGTCCGCGTCCCGTGGGTGGCCCGGGCGGAAGGGCGCGGTGGTGGGGGCGGGTTGCGGGGTCGCGGAGGGGCAGCGGTTCGAGCGGTCCGCCGCGAGCATGGAACAGGTGGCCCGGTCGGTCCGCGAGGACGACGACCCGGCGAAGCGGCCGCGGAAGATCGGGTCGCTGGCGTTCGCGGACGTCCGTCGCGACGGCGCCCGGGTGTACTTCGAGCTGGGCGAGGTCATCGAGGGGGTGGACCCGTACGGCTACGTCTACAGCCCGGACGAGCGGCCGGTCGATGACGACCTCTCCGACTCGGTCGACTCGGCCTTCGAGCACATCCGGGGCCCCTGGTACCACTGGAGCGACACCTACTGAGGCGGGCCCTCGATGACGACCTTGCCCGTGGCGTGGCCTGCCTCCTGGTAGGCGATGGCCGCCGGGATCTCCTCGAACGGGTAGGTGCGGTCGATGACCGGCGTGACCCGGCCGTCCTCGATGAGTTCGGTCAGCGTCATCAGGTTGCGCCTGGTCGTGGTGCAGCGGACGACGTCCGTCAGGACCGTGCGCTGCGCGGCGAACACCGATGCGGCGAGCGTCGCGAACACGTGCCCGGCGGGTTGCAGCCACCGGCTGCTCGGTCCGCCGACGAGGACGTGCGTTCCGCTCCGGGTCAGCGCCCGGCGGCAGGCGGTCCCGGAGCGGCTGCCCGCGATGTCGATCAGGAGGTCGTGGCGCCGGCCGGTCCGGGTGAAGTCCTCCTTGGCGTAGTCGATGACCTCGTCCGCGCCGATCGACCGGACCAGGTCCACGTTGCGGGCGCCGCAGACGCCGGTGACCTCCGCGCCGAACGCCTTGGCGAGCTGCACGGCGAACGTGCCGACCCCGCCCGAGGCGCCGTTGACCAGCACCCTCTGCCCCGGCTGGACCCGGCCCTGGTCGCGCAGCGCCAGCAGGGCGGTGCCGGCCGCCAGCGGCACCGCCGCCGCCTGCTCGAACGTCAGGTTCTTCGGCTTGGGCGCCGCCTCCGCCGCCGCGACGAGCGCGTACTCGGCGAAGCCGCCCTGCTTGGGCATGGCGAACACCTCGTCGCCGGGGCGGAACTCCGTCACGTTCCGGCCGACCGCCTCCACGTGACCGGCGACGTCGGCGCCGAGGACGGCGAACGCGGGTTCGCGCAGCCCGAGTCCGCCGCCCATCAGGCGGGCGATGTACGGCTGCCCTCTCATGAAGTGCCAGTCGTACGGCTGGACGGACGTGGCGCGCACCCGGACGAGCACCTCGTCGTCACCGGGCACGGGCTTGTCGATCTCGGCCATCCGGAGGGGGGAACCGTACGAGCGCAGAACGAACGCCTTCATCACCGTCTCCTGTCCACTGCGGAGCCTCAGCGTAGAAAGGCCGGCCGCAGGGCTCATCAGCCGAAAGTACGCCGGTTCGGCGGCCGATCGGCCGGCTGGACGCGGTCGGTCTCGTACGCCCACATGGCGAGCTCGACGCGGTTGCGGGCGCCGAGCTTGGCCATCAGGCTCGCGACGTGCGACTTGACGGTGCTGAGCGTGATGCGCAGCTCGTCGGCGATCTCGCTGTTCGTGCGGCCCCGCGCGAGGGTGGCGAGCACCTGCTCCTCCCGGTAGGTGAGCTCCTCGACCGGGCGGACCGGTGGCGTGGCGGGCCCGGTGCGGGCGAAGGCGCCGAGCAGCCGCGCGGTGATGCTCGGCGCGATGAGCGCGTCGCCGCTCGCCGCGGCGTGGACGGCCTGGGAGAGCAGGGCGGCTCCGGCGTTCTTCAGCAGGAAACCGCGGGCGCCGGCCCGCAGCGCGGCGTAGACGTACTCGTCGAGGTCGAACGTGGTGATGACGACGACGGCGAGGGGATCGGCGACGGCCGGCCCGGCGAGGGACCGGGTGGCCTCGATGCCGTCGAGTCCGGGCATGCGGATGTCGAACAGGCACACGTCGGGGCGCAGGCGGCGGGCGAGCTCGACGGCCCGCCGCCCGTCGGCGGCCTCGCCGACGACCTCGATGTCCGGCTGGGCGGCGAGGATCATCGAGAGGCCGGTGCGGACGATCTCCTGGTCGTCGGCGACGATCACCCGGATGGTCATGTCGCCGTCGCGGCGCGGGGCAGCACGGCGGTCACCGTCCAGCCCCGGCCGGGGCCGGGGCCGGCCACGCAGGTGCCGCCGAGCAGGCCGGCGCGTTCGGTCATGCCGACGAGTCCGTGACCGGGCGACGCGCTCGGACGGCCGGCGTCCTCGCCGTCGTCGCTCACGCGCAGGCGCACGGACGTGGCGTCGGCGGCGACGCGCACCTCGACGCGGGTGGCGTGCCGCGCGTGCCGCCGGGCGTTGGTGACCGACTCCTGGGCGACCCGGTAGATCGCGGCGGCGACCGCCGGGGGGAGGTCGTCGAGGTCGCCGGAGAGCGCCACGTCGACGGTCAGGCCGGACGGGTCACGGCCGGCGAGCCGCTGGAGGTCGCCGATGTCCCGGCCGGGCGCGAGGTCCACCGGGCGGGGCGTCGGGTCGGTCCGGCGCAGGACGCGGACCATGGCGTTCATCTCGGCGAGGGCGCGCGCCGCCTCGGCCTCGATGACGCGCAGCGCCTCGGTCGCGGAGTCGGGCCGTGACGCCGCGGTGGCCAGGCCCGCCTGGGCACGGATCGCCATGGCCGAGACGTGATGGGCGACGGTGTCGTGCAGTTCGCGGGCGAGTTGCTCGCGTTCGAGCAGCTTGACCTGGTCGAGCTCGCGCTGCCGTGCCCTGGACCGGTAGCGGAACGCCGTGCCCAGGGCGATGGCGGCGACCAGGACGGCGCCCGCCGCGACCGCGTCGGCGGGGCCGACCCGGCCGACGGCGATCGACAGGCCGAGCGAGACGAGCATGAGGGCCAGCCCGGTCACGGCCGCGCGCCCGGATCCCCACCGGAACAGCGCGTACACCAGCAGCAGCAGGTACGCCTGCGTGTACGTCTCCAGGGGCGCGCCGCCGGTCAGCAGGGGGACGAGGCTCGTGACGCCGAAGACGGTCGCGAGCATCGGCAGCGGCCGGGTCCGGCGCCACAGCAGGGTGGGCACCAGCGCGACGGTGACGGTCACCGCGAGGACCCGCCAGGGCAGGTCGGGCCGGAGAAACCCTTCGAGCACCGCGACGGGCACGAGCACGCCCACGAGCGCCCAGTCGCGTCCCACCCGCGCCGGCGGGCCGGGGGGAGGCGGCTCCTTCCACACGGAGCGCATGAGGCCGTGCACGTCCTCATGGTACGGGAGCGGCCGCCGCTCAGCCGGTGGCCAGGTCGTCGAAGTACGGCTTCATGGCGGGGTAGTAGTCGCCGAAGCCGGGCTGTGGGGAGCCTTCGTGGGCGGCCACGAGCATGTCGAGGTAGTACTCCCAGCCGGGGCCGACCTCGCCGATGCCGTCCTCGGTGCTGAGGTGCTGCACGAGCCGCAGCTCGGTGTCGCCGTCCGCTTCGGACAGCAGGAACTCCATCCGCCAGGACCCGGAGGCGTCGGTCATGGACACGGCCAGTCGCCGTGGGGGTTCGCACGCGTCGATGCGCAGGTCGCACCAGGGCGTCTGCTCCTCGTACGCCATCTGGATCTTGATGGTCCGGCCGGGCGCCGCGTCGCCCTCCCACGGGCCGAACCAGCGGGCCGTGCGCTCGGGTTCGGTGAGGCCGGCCCACACGGCCTCGGCGGGCGCGCGGAACGTGCGGCTGAGGACGAGGTCGCTGCCGGAGCCGGTGCGGAACAGGCGGCCGGTCGGGACGGGGCTCATGCGGTGTCTTCCCTTCGTCGGGGGGAGGGGGCGGCCGGGGCGCGGTCGCGGTGGTCGCGGCGGGCCCGGTACACCTCGGTCTCCAGGGCGTCGAGGCGGTGCTCCCAGCCGGCGGGCCGGGTGAGCCCGGCGATCCAGTCGGTGAGGTCGGTGAGCGGCTCGGCGCGCAGGACGTAGAACCGTCGCCTGCCGACGAGCTCGTCGCGCACCAGCCCGCTGTCCCTGAGCACGCGCAGATGGCGGCTCACGGCGGGCCGGCTGATGACGAACCGTTCGGCGATCTGTCCGGCCGAGAGCTGCTCGTCGCGCAGCATCATCAGAATCTCCCGCCGTACGGGGTCGGCGATCGCGCCCGCTACCTGGTCCACACCGGAAGCGTAACCTGTTGGTTACGCGTCGGGCAATGCCCGGAGCCGTCAGAAAAGTCGAGTTGTTTGAAGGTCTTTGACCACTATGATGCGCCTCATGCGTTTAACCCCTCTTCTCGCGGCCTGCATGTTTTTCTTCCTCTTACTCTCGGGAACGGCGCACGCCACCGCCTATCCCATCAAGGATTCCGCCCTCACCAGGAACAAGCTGTACCGCACCGGCGAACTCCGGCCGAGCTCCTGCCCCGAGCGGGACATCGAGGCGAACGACGTCGCCTCCGCCAAGCGCTATCTGAGCGCGGTGTTCAACTGCCTGAACACGTCGTGGGGCGCCCATCTGAAGCGTGCCGGGATGCCGTTCGTCAAGGCGCGGATCGGATTCATCACCAAGCCGCGGCGATTCTGCGGGGACAGCTGGGGAAAGCACACCGCAGGCGTCTATTGCCCCGAAGAGCGACGCTTTCTCATCATCCTCGATGACGACACGATCGGCGAGCCGGAGGACCTGTTCCTCTTTATGCTGGTCGCCCACGAATACGCGCACCACGTCCAGAACGTCACGGGCATGGACCGCGCCTTCGAGCGTCACCCGTACCGGAACAAGAAGGAGCTGAACGAGCAGCTCCGGCGCAACGAGCTCCAGGCCCAGTGCCTGGCCGGCGTGTTCATGGGCAGCGTCTGGACGTCCCTGGACCGCACGAGCGACGACTGGGAGGAGCTCCTGGACATCAACCGCGAGAGCGGCGACGAGTGGACCAAGGCCGGTGACCACGGCAAGGGCCGCAACATCGCCGCCTGGCTCGACAAGGGCTTCCGGACCAAGTCGCCGGCCTCGTGCAACACGTGGACGGCCCCCACGACCAGGGTGTCCTGACCGCCCACCTCGACGACCCGCCCGCTGAGGCGACGGTCAGCTCGTCCGCAGGGCGAAGTTCTCCCGCACCTCCGCGGGCACGGGGCCGATCTCCACGGGGCCGGCCGGGGTGGCCAGGTCGGCGCGGTAGAGCTTCGCCGAGCTGTCGTCGCCGGCCGCGATGATCAGTGAGCGGCGGTCGCGGGAGACGGCGACCGAGATGATCGGCGTCTCGGTCGCGGGGGCGATCTCCGCCTTCACCTTCACCTTCGTCGACTGGACGTGGTCGAGGTCGCCGCGGGCGAGAGCCGGATCGACCGCCACGGTGTAGAAGTCGTTGCCGCCGCCCGCGCAGAGCAGGTCCGTGACGTCGATCCAGGTCACGGGGGTGCAGTCCCGCCACTCGCCGTCGTCGCGCACGGCCACCTGCATGGCGAACGGCCTGAAGTCGGGGGCGTCGGAGTACCGGTCGACCTTCTTCGCGAGGAGGTCGAGCTGGAACCCCTGCACCGTGCTCAACCACTGGGCGACGCCTCGCGGCGCGGCGGCGAACCGCCCGGAGGGGTGGATGGTGCCGGGGCACAGCACGGCGACCGACTTCACGACGTGGTGGTAGGTGTCGTCGCCCCTTCTGCCGAAGCACGCCAGGCTGAGCTCCCGCGGGGTCAGCCGGCCGGTGGGGTCGGCCGAGACGTACTCCTGGTGGTCGCGCAGGAACCACAACGACCCGTCGGCCGCGAAGCCGGGTCGCTCGTCGCTGAACGTCTCGGAGACGTATCCCTTCTTGTTCGACGCGGCGGTGAGGTCCGTGAACTCCCCGGTGCCGAGGTCGAGCCAGCCGACGTGCGTGTCGGTGCTGTCCGCCAGCCCCACCTCGACGGCGACGCGCCGGCCGTCGGGCGAGACCGGGCTGACGCCGTCCTCGCACAGGCTCCGGACGGACGCCTCGTCGCCGCCCACCTTCGCGGCGGCCGCCGTGAGGTGCGGCTGGATCGTGGCGCTGGAGAAGCTCGCGGTACGGGTGCGGAAGGCGTCGTCGTAGGCCGCGGCCTGCCAGTGGTCGCCGGTGCGCGAACAGGCGACCGGGCCGGGCGCGGCCATCAGGGCGGCCAGGCTCTTCGCCGCCTCGGCCAGCGCGGCCTTCCCGGCGTCCGGAGTGGCCGGAGTGGCCGGGGTGCCGGGCGCCCGCTGCGGCGCGGCGGCGGGATCGGCGAACCTCGCGCAGGCCGCTGCCAGCAGGAGGATGGCGGCCACCGTCGCCACTCGGCCGCCTTCGCGCACACGCATGCAAAGTCTCCTTCAGTGATTATCCGTTAAATCGCGAATACCATTAACCATGTGTTGACCCTTCACCGCAAGTGGCCGTAACGGTCCGGAGTCGAGAGGATGGGGGGATGACAGCCTTGACGCGACGGGAACGACTGCGGGCCGAGCTCGAACGTGACGCCCGGGCCGTCGCCCGCCGGATCACCGAGGAGGAGGGCGTCGAGGGCCTCACCGTGGCCGCCGTGGCCAGGGCCGTCGGGGTGACCCCGCCGGCCCTCTACCGCTACTTCGACGGCCGGGCGGGTCTCGTCCGCGCCGTCTACGACGACGTCACGGCCGACTTCGTCGAGACCGTCGCCCGGGCCGTGGCCCGCCAGGACCCCGACGACGTCAGCGCCCAGCTGCACGCCGCCACCCGCGCCGTGCTGGACTGGTCGATGGCCCACAGGGCCGGCTTCGACCTGCTCATGGGCGCCGGCTTCCCCAAGGTCGCGGGGGAGGACGGCATCCCGACGGTCATCCTGCGCGAGCTGGGCCGCCTGTTCGGAGAGCTGTTCGCCCGGCTGCTGCGCGAAGGGCGCCTGCCCCACCCCGCGGAGGAGGACATCGCTCCCGACCTCGTGCCGCAGATCCGCGTCTATCGCGACATCATCGGCCTGGACCTGCCGGTCGGAGTGGCGCTGCTCATGATGACCTGCTGGCGGCAGATCTACGGCCTGCTCTGCCTGGCCGTCTACGGCCACCTCCGGGCCGCCTTCGGCGACCACCTGCCGCTGTTCGAGCACATGATGGACGACCTCCTCGGCCTTCTCGGCCTCACCCGGAGCCCCCACCTGCGCGTGGGCTGAATGCCGGGCCGGGCGTGGGGTAGGCCGACGGCATGCCGGAAGGCCACCTGCTCCACCGCTACGCGCGGCAGCAGCACGAGGCGCTGGCCGGGCGGGTGGTGCGCGCGTCCAGCCCGCAGGGCCGGTTCGACGCGCGGGCCTACGACGGGCGGCTCGTCACCGCGGTGGAGGCCGTGGGCAAGCACCTGTTCTACCGGATGGACGGCGCCGCCACCCTCCACGTGCACCTGGGCATGCGCGGAGTGTTCCTGGCCCACGACGACCCGGCGGCGGAGCCCCGTGCCGGCACCCGGCTCCGGCTGGCCACCGAGGAGGCGGCGTTCGACCTCATCGCCCCGGCCCGGTGCGAGGCGCTGAGCCCGGCGCGGGAGGCGGAGCTGCGCGGCCGGCTGGGCCCGGATCCGCTGCGGGCCGACGCCGACCGCGAGGAGGCGGTGCGGCGGCTGGCGGCCGCCCGGTCGCCCGTCGGCGCCGCCGTGCTGGACCAGGCCGTCTGGGCGGGGATCGGCAACGCCTGGCGGGCCGAGCTGCTGTTCCTGGCCGGACTCGACCCTGACGAGCGCGGTGTCGGCGCCGAGCGGGCGGGCCTGCTCTGGGACGCCGCCGTGCGGTTCCTGGCGCTGGGCCGCGACGCCGGGCAGGTGGTGAGCGACCCGGAGGCGCCCGACGAGCGGTGGGTCTACAAGCGCGAGCACTGCCGCCGCTGCGGAGCCGTGGTGCGGGCGTGGCCGCTCGCCTCGCGGACGGCGTACGCCTGCCCGGTCGAGCAGCGACCCGGAGACGGAAGCCGGGACCGGGCTGGAACGTTCCACTAGGGTGAGTGCCATCGAACGTCACCCGTTGCTCGACATCCGGCGCATCTACGTCGAGCCCGCCGCCGCCGAGCTGCCGCGCGGCCGCGAGGTGCTCGACCGCTTCCCGGGGGCCGAGCTGGTCGAGATCGCCGGCCACCACCGCATCCCCGAGCTGTACGGCGACGAGGCCAACGTCGCCCGCTGGGTGCGGATCAAGACCGAGGCGCTGGTGCTCGGCGTGAAGAAGTCGCTGACGGCCCGGCCGAACGGCCGCTCGGCCGACTTCATCGCCCCCTCCACGGCCAACGGCTGCGCGATGGCCTGCGCCTACTGCTACGTCCCGCGCCGCAAGGGATACAGCAACCCGATCACCGTCTTCGCCAACATCGAGCAGATCACCGGCTACCTTCGCCGGCACGCCGGCAGGCAGGGCGGCAAGCCGGCGCCCAACCAGGTGGACCCGCTGGCCTGGGTCTACGACATCGGCGAGAACTCCGACTGCTCGGTCGACGCGACCATCTCCGCCAACGTCCGGGACCTCGTCGAGCTGTTCCGCGACCTGCCGAACGCCAAGGCCAGCTTCGCCACCAAGCACGTCAACCGCGACCTGCTCGGCTGGGACCCCCGGGGCCGGACCCGGGTGCGCTTCAGCCTGATGCCCGCCGCGGACGCCAAGCTGCTCGACATCCGCACCTCCTCCATCGCCGAGCGGCTCGCCGCCATCGACGACTTCGTCGCGGCGGGCTACGAGGTGCACGTCAACCTCAGCCCGGTCGTGGTGCGCGACGGCTGGCTGGACGACTGGGCCGAGCTGCTCGGCCTGCTCGACGACGCCATCGGCCCGGCCGCCAGGCGGCAGCTCGCCGCCGAGGTGATCTTCCTGACCCACAACGACCGGCTGCACGAGGTCAACCTCGGCTGGCACCCCAAGGCCGAGGAGGTGCTCTGGCGGCCCGACCTGCAGCAGGCCAAGCGCTCGGAGACCGGCGGGCGCAACGTCCGCTACCGCACCGGGTCCAAGGGCCGCTACGTCGCGGCGCTCACCGCGCTCATCGAGGATCGGCTGCCGTACTGCCGCATTCGCTACGCCTTCTGAGCGCGGGACCGGCGCCGCGCCTGCCGGTCGTGGCTGACCGGCGCCGGGCCTGCCGGTGGTGGCTAACCGGCGACGAGACGCTCCGCCGGGATGACCTGCCGCGGGATGGTGGGGCTCGACCAGCGCAGCTCGGCGATGGCGTCGTAGCCGCTGTCGTAGAACTCCATCCTGACGTCGTGGCGGCCGGGGGTGAGCGCGATCTCGGCGGTGTCGTCGCGCTTGGAGTGGTCCGTCCAGGCGTCGATGAGCAGCCGCCCGTCCACCCACAGCCGCACGCCGTCGTCGCTCGTCGTAATGAAGGTGTACGTCTCCGCCCTGTCGACCACGACCTTGCCCGTCCAGCGCGCGCTGAACGTGTCCGGGCCGATGGCCGGGTCGGGGGAGCCGGAGCCCCAGTCGAAGTTCACGGTGGGGTCGACGCGGGTGACGCTCTTGCCCGTGAGGTCGGCGTTGTCGAAGTACGTCGCGGTCAGGCCCTGCTCGCCGATCACCAGGGTGGTGGCCGAGCCGGCGGGGAGCGTCACCGTGGCCCGGCCGCCGGAGATGGCCGCGGTGCCGGTCTGGCGCGGGGTCCAGGCGCCGGCCGTGCTCTGCCAGACGGCCGCGGTGCCGCTCGCCAGCCCGGTGAGGGTGAGGGAGGTCTCCAGCGGCTCGTCGCCGACGTTGACCAGGACGACGTTCTTGGCGTTGTCGGAGGCGAAGACGTGCAGCTCGTCGTTGTCGGCGCTCGCCGCCACGACGGTCCTGCCGAACGGCCTGAACAGGCCCTCTCCGGTGTACATGCCGATGCCGTGGTAGATGGGCAGCGGCTCGCTGCGGGCGATGCCGCCCTCGCCGTTGGTGCTCGTCAGGCCGAGCCGGCCGTTCTTGTCGCCGTACTGGAAGGCGCTCGCGCCGGCGTGCAGCATCTGGCCGAGGGCCGCCGCGCCCCACAGGGTGTTGAAGTGGGTCAGCGTCCGGTGGCCGTCCGGGTCGTCGAAGTCGGAGTTGAACTCGCCGATCTGCAGGTCCAGGTCGCGGCCCAGCTCCGAGCGGATGAGGGAGCGCACGGCCGCGATGTCGGTCCCGTACGAGCGGATCACGTCGCCGAGCAGCGCCTCGTCGGTGATCGGCTCGGAGCCGTTGCCGTAGTCGTGGTAGTCGACGAAGTCCACCCGGTCGCCGGAGCCCCGCAGGAACGCGCGGATGTAGTCGTGGTCGTTCCACGCCGTGGCGGGCCCGCCGACCTTGACGGCGGGGTCCACGGCGCGCAGCGCGTCGGCGATGAGGTTGAAGCGCCTGCTGTACTCGGTGGCCGGCATCTCCGGCTTGTCCGGGGTGCACGCGCAGTTGAGCTCGTTGCCGAGGATGAAGCGCTGCACCGGCTTGCCGGAGGCGGCGAAGTGCCGGTAGAGGGCGACGGCGTCGTCCCGGTTGACCTCGGCGCTCTGGCGGCCGTCCACCTGGAGGATGACGACCGGTTCGGCGCCGAGGTCGCGGATGGCGGTGATCCAGGCGTCGCCGGAGACCTCGGTGGCGCACTTGTAGCCGCCGCAGACGATGGGGCTGTCGTGGTCGCCCGGCGTCTGGTAGTGCAGCTCGATCCGCATCCGGCCGACGCCGAGCCGGCGCAGGTGGTCGCGGTGCCTGGTGTCGTTGGTGATGTACGAGCCCTCGCCGTACCCGGTGATCCCGACGCCGTAGTCGACGGCGGAGATCGTGCGGATCGGCTTGGTGAAGTCCACCGAGACGGCGGCGGCCGCGGCCGCCTCCGCCGGTGCGCCCGCCGGCCAGACCAGCGTGGCGGCCGCCAGGCCGCCCGCGAGCACGGCACGTAACGTACGGCGCGCGAAAGTCGTCATCCCGCTCCTGTCAGAGATCCTCGAAATCCAGAGGATCATGACATGGGCGGATGACCGGTGGGTTACGCGGTGGGATCTTGCTGTCAGCGCTCGCCGGGTGGCCTGACGAGCACGAGGTCATCGAGGTAGCAGTCGCAGTTGCCGCAGCCTGGAGTCACCGGCCGCCCCTCTCTGGTAGTCCGGGTGTCGGATCTGCTCCGACCGTACGTCAGGTCGCCGCGCGCGGGCCCTGCCCGGGGAGGCCAGAAAAGCGTTCAGCGCAGGGCCGCGGCCAGATCGTCGGTGGTGAGACGGCGCGAGCCGATGTAGTAGAGCACCGCGCCGGCCGGAAGCTCGCTCCGCCAGCCGGGGTTGACGAGCAGCGCGTCGCCGGAGCGGGCGGCCAGCATCGTGGCGCCGTAGTCGCGGCCGAGCGTGGTCTGGCAGCGCTCGACCGACACCGGGCCCAGCGAGGCCGGCAGGCGCACGGAGTGGGTGCCCGCGCCGCCGTGGGTCGTCAGCTCCGCGTAGATCTCGGTGATACCCGGGTCCCGCAGCTCCTCGGTGATCATGTATGGGCTGTGCCACTGGACGCAGCTCAGCGACTCGGCGACGTAGCGCAGGTGGCGGATCCGGCGCAGGTCGCGCAGGGCGACCACCAGGTGCGCGCCCTCGGCGACGTGGTCGGCCGTCAGGGCGACGGCCAGCGCCTCGTTGTCGTCACGGGCGTCGACCAGG
Source organism: Nonomuraea indica (assembly GCF_002850745.1). Classification (GTDB taxonomy): domain Bacteria; phylum Actinomycetota; class Actinomycetes; order Streptosporangiales; family Streptosporangiaceae; genus Nonomuraea; species Nonomuraea indica. Next base: position 452,940 of record NZ_KZ559469.1, on the reverse strand, counting down.
ACGCTGTGCGCCCGGTGCACGCCGGCCCGGCGCAGCACGCTCTCGTCGGTCAGGTCGCCGCGGACGAACTCCACGCCGTGCTCGGGCATCGGGTGCGTCGTCACATCGTCCCAGGCGCACACCACGACCCGCGTCGTGCCGTCGGCCATCAGCTCGTCCGTCATCTGCTCCGTGCGGCCGGGCGTGTAGCCCAGCAGCACGATGTGACCGGAGTCGTCCACGGTGGCGGCACCTCGCATCCTGCGTCCCCTGCCGCGTTCCAGCGCGGCGGCGATCCTGGTGAAGACGGTGGTCAGGGTGGCGATGCCGCCCACGATGACGTACGCGCCGACGACGTGCCCGCCGGTCGTCTCGGGCGTGAGGTCGCCGTAGCCGACGGTCGCGGCGGTCACCACGAAGTACCACCAGTAGTTGCCCGGCGCGACGAGCGCGCTGCCGGCGGGCTCGGCCAGCGCCATCAACGGCCAGCTCGTCGCGAACACGGCCCCGAACACGAGCACCGGCGTCCACCACGTGCCGAGCAACGTCAGCCGGAGGAGCAGGCGGGTTATGAAGATTGTCACCCAAGCTCCCCAGTTGTGCGTTTCCGGTGCGGGTACCTTAGCGCTCGTCGGCGGGGAAGGCCCAGAGGCGGATGTGGATCGGCCGGGCCCCGGGCTCCGATTCCCCGTCCCGCAGGGCGTGCTTGGTCAGCAGCGCCATGTACGCCTCGAAGAACTCCTCGAACGCGGCCTCGGTCATCCTGCCCAGGCCGCGTGACGCCTTGACCCAGCGCGGGTCGCGCTCGTAGACGGCCGGCAGGCGTTCGAGCATCCGCAGGTCCTCCTCCAGCCCGATGCGGTGGAACTCGGTCAGCAGCGGGCGGTCGCCGGGGGAGAGCTGATCGGGGGTGGGCAGGCGCAGGTCGCGCGGGCCGGGGGCCTTGCGCCACCAGCGCTCGCGCCCCGCCGAGCGCTCGGGGATCTCCTCGATGAAGCCGTACTTCTCGAGTTGGCGCAGGTGGTAGCTGGTGGTGCCGGTCTTGGCGCCGAGCAGCTCGCCCAGGGTGGTGGAGGTCGCCGGCCCATGGACCTGCAGGTGGCTCAGCATGCGGCGGCGCATGGGGTGGGCCAGTGCCTTGAGCCGGGCCGGGTCGTCGAGGAGGAACGGCTCGTCGTCCTTCATGACGAGCAGCCTAGTCCCTGAGAGGGATATCTGCAGAGAAATGTTTGCCGAGAACTCTCTGCAGACTATTGTCGGCGGCATGAGACCACCACGCATGCTGGCGGCGGTCATCGCCGTCGCGTTCACGCTCCTCACCACCGGGCCCGCGGCCGCGGTGACGGCGGGCGACGAGCCGCCCGCCGTTCCCTCCGACCTCGCCACGACCGAGGTGAGCTTCCGCGGCGACGGCGGGCTCACCCTCCGGGGCACGGTCCTCGCCCCGAAGGGGACCGGGACGCGGCGACCGGGCGTGGTGCTCGTGCACGGCGCGGGCACCGGCACACCCCGCACCAAGCTCCTGGGCGAGGCCGTGGAGTTCGCCCGGCGCGGGCTGGCGGTGCTCGTCTACGACAAGAGGTCCGAGGGCTACTCCCTCTTCGAGCGCTCCTACGGACAGCTCGCCGGCGACGCCCTCGGCGCGGTGGCGGCGCTGCGGTCGCAGCCCGGCGTCGACCCGGCGAAGGTCGGCCTCTGGGGGCTCAGCGAGGGCGGCTGGGTGGCGCCGATGGCGGCGTCCCGCTCCGCGGACGTGGCCTTCGTCGTGCTCGTGGGGGCCAACAGCCTCCAGCCGCTGCGCCAGCAGGCGTGGGCCGTGGCGGCCGGGCTGCGCAAGGCCGGCGTGTCCGGGCCGCTGGTCGAGCGGACCGAGCCCACCCTCTACCGGGTGCTGGCCGACGGCGGCATGTTCCCCGAGCCCTACTACGACCCCGCGCCCACCCTGGAGCGGGTCCAGCAGCCGGTGCTCGGCATCTGGGGCGTGCACGACCTGCTCACCCCGCCCCGGGAGAGCCCGCCGCTGTTCGCCGAGGCGTTCGAGCGGGGCGGCAACCGGCACTACACGTTCCGCTTCTTCGCCGGGGCGGACCACGCCGCGCACCTGACGCCCGACGGCGGCGTCACGCGGCTGCCCGAGCTCGCGCCCGGCTACGCGGACCTGGTCGGTTCCTGGGTGCGCGCGGTCACCTCGGGGCGGCCGCCGGCGGCGGGCACGTCGGGGCCCGCGCCCGTGCAGGAGACGCCGACCTTCGCGGTGCCGCCCACCGCCTGGTGGGAATCGGCGTGGGCACAGCTCGCCGCGCTCGTGCTGTTCGTCGTGGCGTTCGCGGGCTACCCGGTGGTCGCCCTGGTCCGCCGGCTGCGCGGGACGGGGCGGGCGCCGGTGAGCCGGGCGGCGCGGCTGCTCAGCGGCGGCGGCCTCGCCGTGGTGCTGGGTTCGTTCGGCTACGTGATGTACGCGGTGATGACCGGTGGCAAGCTCGCCTCGCCGGGGCCGTTGCTGGCGGGCCGGCCGGTGGCCTGGCTGGCGCTCCAGGTGCTCGCCGTGGCGAGCCTGGTGGCCGCCGCGCTGACGGCACGAGCCTGGCGGCGGGAGCGCGGCCCGCTGCCGCGCGGGGAGCGGGCCCGGCTCGGGCTGCTGCTCGCGGGCGGGCTGGTGCTGCTCCCCTGGGGTCTCTACTGGGGCCTGCTGCTGCCGTGAGAGGCGAACCACCGACCGGCGGCGGGGGTGAGCAGCATGCCCACGACCAGCACCGGCCCGGCCACGTTGACGCTCACCAGGTCGCCGGCGGTGAGGCCCGGGTCGAGCCCGCGCAGCACCAGCTCCGCCGCGCACACGGTCACCTCGGCGCCGACCGCGTGGTGAAGGCCGACATGGGATCATCATCGCCCCTCCGGTCCCGGCGCGGAAGCCGCTGCGCGGTTCACGAAATCGTCGCAGAACACCATTGACCGGACACCCGGTTTGTCGGTCGGCTCTGGTACACAGGGCCCCATGGGTGTGAGCGTCGAGGAGTTCCTCAAGCTGGTGGGCGAGCTGCCGGAGGTCAGGACGGGCCGGGGCGGCGACTGGGTGAGCTTCAAGGTGCGAGGCAAGGGCTTCGGCTACCTGTGGGAGGAGACCGAGACCGTCGGGGTCAAGGCGACGATCGAGGAGCAGATCGCGCTGGTGGCCGAGCGGCCCGAGGTGTTCGAGAAGCAGTTCACCGCCGGGCGCTACGGCTGGGTGGTGATCCACCTCGACCGGATCGACCACGACGAGCTGTTCGAGCTGGTCGCCGAGGCGTGGTGCCTGACGGCCCCCAAGCAGCTCGTCACGGCCTTCGAGGAGACCCACCAGATCGGGCGGATAGTCTGACAGGGATGCAGCACCCCACGATCCAGCTCCGCGCGTGGCACGAGGACGACGCGCCCGCGGTGCTCGCCGCGTTCCGGGCGCCCGACCTGGGCCGCCAGGCGCCCTGGCCGATCGTGACCTTGAAGGACGCGACGGGCTGGATCGCCGCCTGGGAGGGGGTGGGCCACGCCTTCGCGGTGACGCTCGGCGGCCGGGTGGTGGGCAACGTGGCGGTGACGGGCATCGACGACCACGACAACGGCTGGGTCTCCTACTGGACCGTCCCCGAGGCGCGGGGGCTCGGCGTCGCCTCCGCCGCCGCCGACCTGCTGGCACGCTGGGCGTTCGGCGAGCGCGGCCTCTACCGGCTGGAGCTCGGCCATCGGCTCGACAACCCGGCCTCGTGCCGGGTGGCGAGCAAGGCGGGATTCCGCCCCGAGGGGATCGAGCGGGGCAGGCTCTGCTACGAAGGCGTCCGCCACGACGTCGAACGTCATGCCCGCCTGGCCATCGACCCTCCGCCCGTGGCCGTCGCCGGCCGGCTCCCGGTCGTCGCCGGGGCGCCGGCCGGCAGGCCCGTCCTCGACCGGCTCGCGCCTGGTCAGGCGGCGCAGGGCTGATCTAGGCTCAGGAGCGTGGACAGCGAGAGCCTGGCCGCGGCCGGGCTGCTGGCCGGGCTGACCCGGGCGGCGGAGCTGCTGGCGCGGTTACGCCATCCCTTCGTCCGCAGCGCCCCCTACACCTACCCGCTGCCGCCCGCCGGTGTCCGCACCGGCATCGCCTTCACCCTCCCCGACGGCCGTGAGCTGCGCTTCGAGGTCTCCCTCAGCGCGGACGGCGACGCCTTCCACGTGACGGGCGCGGCCGACGCCGAGGGCGACGTCCTGCTCGGCCTGCCCCGCCGCACGGTTCCCGGCATCCTCGACGCCCTGGCGGTCCTCGACGACTACGCGACCGAGCTGGTGGGGGAGGCGGGCCGCCTGCTGGATGGTCAACTGGACGAAATTGTCTGATTGTCTGACAATGGGTCCATGAAGAACGGACCTCTGGCCGTCGTGGCCGCCGCCGTGCTCTGGGGCACGGCCGGGACCGCCGGGCTGCTCGTCTCCGCCGACTCGATCGCCCTGGCCGCCGCCAGGCTCGTCATCGGCGGTGCCGCCCTGGTCCTGTTCGCCGGGCGCGGCGTGCTGCGGGTGGTCAGGCCGGGGCTGCTGCTCGCCGCCGTGGCCGTCGCGGCGTACCAGCTCTGCTTCTTCGCGGCGGTCGACCGCGCCGGCGTCGCCATCGGCACGGTCGTGGCGATCGGCAGCGGCCCGGTGTTCACCGGCCTGCTGTCGTGGGCGCTGCACGGCCGGCGGCCGAGCGGCCGCTGGGCGCTCGCGACCATGGCGGCCGTCTGCGGCTGCGCGGCCCTGCTCGCCGGCGGCGTCCTCGGCGACAGCGGCGGCGGCGCTGCTCAGGCGTCCGGCCGGCTCGTGCCCGGCGTGCTGCTCGCCCTGCTCGGCGGCCTCATCTACGCCTTTTATGCAGTCACCGCCGCCCGCGCCATCTCCGCGGGAGCGCCGTCCGGCGCCGTGATGGGCGTGCTGTTCGGCGGCGCCGCGGTGATCATGCTGCCGATCCTGGCCTGGCGCGGGGTGACCTGGCTCGCCGAGCCGCGCGGCCTGCTCGCCGCCCTCTACCTGGGCCTGGCCGCCACCGCCCTGGCCTACTTCCTGTACGGCCGGGGCCTGCGCACCACCCCGGTGGCCACGGCCGCCACGCTCGCCCTCGCCGAACCGGCCGTCGCCGCGCTGCTCGGCCTGGTCGTGCTCGGCGAGCACCTGCCCCCGCTCTCCGTCGCGGGCCTCGCCCTGCTCGCCGTCAGCCTGGTGGCGGTGGCCGTACCCGAGCGCAGGACCGTGCCGGAGCCCCAGCGGGAGGCAGCCGCGGCAGCCCGTGGCGGTGCGGGGCGTTAGAGTCGCGGGCGTGACGTTGCCGCTCAGACCCGTCTCCGCCGTAGTCGCGCTCGCCGACGCGCTGCGCCGCAGGGTGCTCTCCGGCGAGATCGCACCCGGCACCCCGCTGCCCGAGCAGGAGGTCGCCGCCGCGTACGGCGTGGCCCGGCCGACGGTCCGCGAGGCGCTGGCCACGCTCGTCCACGAGGGCCTGCTCAGGCGCGAGCGCAACCGCAGCGCCTACGTCCCGGAGGTCACCCTCGCCGACCTGGACGACCTCATGTACGTGCGCCGGCCGCTGGAGGACCTGATGGCCCGGGCGGTGGCCGGGCGGCGGGTGCCCGCGGCCGATGAGGCGCTCGCCCGGATGGACGCGCTGCCGGCCGACGCCGCCTGGGCGGAGACGGTGGCCGAGCACATGGCGCTGCACGAGGCGCTGATCGAGGCGGTGGGCAGCCCGCGGCTGGAACGCCTCTACGGCACGCTCGCCGCCGAGACCCGGCTCGGGCTGGTCCGCCTGCGGGAGGTCTACACCGACCGCGACGTGCTCGTGCGCGAGCACCGGGAACTCCTCGACGTCATCGCCGGCGGCCCCGTCGAGGCCGCGCGGGCGGCGGTGGCGGCCCACCTGAGCCACGCGTGGGGCGGCGACTGAGGGCCCGAGCCGGCCGACCCTTGCGGTACGCCCCCATGAGTCGCGAGAATCGCGGCCATGCACGGCAACCCGATGCCGGACTCCTACGTGTATGTCACGGAAGAGGGCGTGACCCGTCACTACGCCGACGGCAGCGTCGAGGCTCTCGCGTGGGAGGACGTGGTCGAGGTCCGTGTCGCCGCCGAGCCGGGGACGCCCCCTGGCTCCGAGGTGCTCTACGTCCTGCTCGACCGCGACGGCCAGGGTTGCGTGGTGCCGCGGTCGGCGACCGACGCGACGTTCCTGGCCCGCCTGCGTTACCTGCCGGACTTCGACGAGGACCGGCTGCACCTGGCCGCCGCGTGCGCCGACGACGCCGCCGTGGTCGTCTGGCGCAGCCCCGACCCGCCGTCCGCGCTGCCGGGCTTCGACTACGACTGAGGCGGACCGACCCGCCCTCCGCGCTCCCGGGCTGACCGAGCCGCCCGGACTGCCAGCCGTGCAGGTCGCTGAGAGCTCCCGGATACCGCGCTGAACCCGACGGATACGACCGGCTCCCGGGTGCGGGCCTGACGTTCCCGGACGGCTGACCCGGCCCAGGGGCGTCAGTCCTTCCTGACCGCCTCGCTCACCTGGTCCGGTGAGGTGCGCCAGGGGGCGCCGTGGCCGGGGAGCACCCAGGATGCCGACAGTTCGGCGATCCGGTCGAGGGAGGAGAGTGCTTCGGCCGGGTCGTCGGTGAAGGGGGCGGGCTGCGGGCCTTCGCGCCCGGTGAGGACGTGCCGCGTGGTCAGGGCGTCGCCGACGAAGACCGCGTCGGCGAGCGGGACGTGCACCGCCACGCTTCCCGGAGAGTGCCCCGGCATGCCCACGATCACCGGATTTCCGGGTAGGTCCAGGACGTCTCCGTCACCGATCTCGATGACTTCACTGACATGGCGGGTGCGCAGGCCGTTCTTCCGGATGGAGTAGCCGAGGAATCCGAGTGTCGGGCCGAGACGCATGGGGCCAGACGCGACCTTGGGCTTCTCTCCCGTGCGGGCGCGGACGGCGTCGGCGGCATGCACGAACACCGGTACGCCATGGGCGCTTCGTAGGCGTTCGGCGAAACCGATGTGGTCGGAGTCGCCGTGGGTCAGTACGAGTCCGCGGATGTCGTCGACGGACTTGCCCAGGGAGCGGAGTTCGCGCTGAAGATCCCGCCAGTGACCGGGCAGTCCCGCGTCGATGAGCGTGATGCCCTCGGCGGTGTCGACGAGGTAGCACGCCACGAGATCGTTACCGAGGCGGTGCAGATGAGGTGCGAGTTTCATGGGGCATCTTTCGGCGGCCGGGATCGTCGAAAGCTAAGATAATTAGCTATGATGGCTAACGTCAATAGCTTTCGTTCTGGGGAGATGAACGATGCCGACCCCTGAGAAGACCTCGTTGAACAGGATCGTCGCTGCGGGACGCGATTTGCTGGAGGCGGACGGCCCGCAGGGACTGACGATGCAGAACGTCGCCGAAAGAGTGGGAGTACGCGCCCCGTCCCTGTACAAGCACGTGCGCAACCGCGCGGCCCTGCTGGCCGCTGTCGCCGAGGCCACCATCGACGACCTGGCCGCCCGGCTGGAGTCGACCGACGGGTCGATCGAGGGGTTGGTGCGCGGCTACCGGCAGTTCGCCCAGGCCTGGCCGGAGGGATTCCGGCTGATGCTCTCCCCGGACGCACCACCCGAGGCCCTCGCCCGTGCGGCCGCCCCGATGCTGCACGCCTCAGGGCAACTCGTGGGCGAACGGGACGCGCTTGAAGCCGCGCGCCTGGTGACGGCCTGGGCCACCGGCTTCATCGAGATGGAACTCATCGGCGCCTTCCGGCTCGGGGGCGATGTCGACCGTGCCTTCGAGTACGGCCTGGCCGGCATACGTCGAGCACTGGCGGACGGCCCGGCCGGGAAGCCGCGTGGCAGGCATCCTGCTGAGGGCGGACCAGTCCGCCCTCAGCAGGATGCCCCGCGGTGAGCAGCTCTCCATCCTGACTGCCGCAGGCAACTGATCGCCTGTGTCGCGACGCCCCTTGGACCTCGCCCGGGGCACCGCTGCGCCGGCGTGGTCAGCCGATGCGCCAGGTGTCGCCGCCCATGAGCAGGTCGGAGAGGTCGCCGGGGCCCTGCTGCGCCACGGACTCCTCCAGCTGCTCGGCCATCAGCACGTCGTAGGCCGGCCGCTCGACCTGCCGGAAGACGCCGATCGGCACGTGCTCGAACGCCGGCTCGTCCAGCCGCGACAGCGCGAACGCCACCGACGGGTCGGGGTTGTGCGCGTCGTGCACGAGGATGCGCTCCTCGCCCACCTCGGCCCGCGGCACCACCGCCAGCGCGCCGTCGTCACCGCGGACCACCGCCTTGGTCGCCGACACGATCGGCTGCCCGTGCTCCAGCCGCAGCGTGATGTCGTCGCGGACCTCGGGGTCCTTGAGCGGCTCGAAGGCGTTGTCGTTGAAGATGTTGCAGTTCTGGTAGATCTCCACCAGCGACGTGCCGCGGTGGGCGGTCGCCTCGCGCAGCACCGACTGCAGGTGCTTGCGGTCGGAGTCGATCGTCCGGGCCACGAACGACGCCTCGGCGCCGATCGCCAGCGAGATCGGGTTGAACGGCTTGTCCAGCGACCCCATCGGCGTCGACTTGGTGATCTTGCCGACCTCGGAGGTGGGGGAGTACTGGCCCTTGGTCAGCCCGTAGATCCTGTTGTTGAACAGCAGGATGTTGAGGTTGACGTTGCGGCGCAGCGCGTGGATCAGGTGGTTGCCGCCGATCGACAGCGCGTCGCCGTCACCGGTGATCACCCACACGCTCAGGTCGGGCCGGCTCGCCGCGAGCCCCGTGGCGATCGCCGGCGCGCGGCCGTGGATGGAGTGGAAGCCGTAGGTGTTGAGGTAGTACGGGAAACGCGAGGAGCAGCCGATGCCCGAGACGAACACGATGTTCTCGCGCCGCAGCCCCAGCTCCGGCAGGAAGCTCTGCACCGCGGCCAGGATCGCGTAGTCACCGCAGCCGGGGCACCAGCGGACCTCCTGGTCGGACTTGAAGTCCTTCAGGCTCTGCTTGGCGTCGGTCTTGGGAACGAGCGACAAACCCTTCCCGTTGAGCAGCTCAGTCACTGTCGATCACGTCCTGGATCACGCCGGCCAGCTCCTCGGCCTTGAACGGCAGGCCGCGCACCCGGTTGTAGCTGATGATGTCGACGAGGAAGCGGGCGCGCAGCAGCAGGGCGAGCTGGCCGAGGTTGATCTCGGGCAGCAGCACCTTGTCGTAGCGCTTGAGGATCTCGCCGGTGTTGGCGGGCAGCGGGTTGAGGTGGCGCAGGTGGGCCTGCGCGACCTTGCCGCCGTCCTTCCTGATGCGCCGCACGGCCGCCGCGATCGGCCCGTACGTCGAGCCCCAGCCGATGACCAGCACCTTGGCGTCACCGTCGGGGTCGTCGACCGCCAGGTCGGGCACGTCGATGCCGTCGATCTTGGCCGCGCGCAGCCTGACCATCCGGTCGTGGTTGCCCGGGTCGTAGGAGATGTTGCCCGTGCCGTCGGCCTTCTCGATGCCGCCGATCCGGTGCTCCAGCCCGGCCGTGCCGGGGATCGCCCACGGCCTGGCCAGCGTGTCGGCGTCGCGCCGGTAGGGCAGGAACGCGCCGTCCTCGCCGTTGGGCTCGGTGGTGAACTCCTGCGAGATGTCGGGCAGGTCGGCGACCTCCGGCAGCCGCCACGGCTCGGAGCCGTTGGCGAGGTAGCCGTCGGACAGCAGCATGACCGGCGTGCGGTACTTGACCGCGATCCGCGCCGCCTCGATGGCCGCGTCGAAGCAGTCGCTCGGCGACATCGGCGCCACGATGGGCACCGGCGACTCGCCGTTGCGGCCGAACATGGCCATCAGCAGGTCGGTCTGCTCGGTCTTGGTCGGCATGCCGGTGCTCGGGCCGGCCCGCTGCACGTCCACGATGATCAGCGGCAGCTCGGTGGTGACCGCCAGGCCGACCGTCTCCGCCTTCAGCGCCACGCCCGGACCGGACGTCGTCGTCACGCCGAGCGCGCCGCCGAACGCCGCGCCCAGCGCCGCGCCGACCCCGGCGATCTCGTCCTCGGCCTGGAACGTGCGGATGCCGAACCGCTTGTGCCTGGACAGCTCGTGCAGGATGTCGCTGGCCGGGGTGATCGGGTAGGAGCCGAGGAACAGCGGCAGCTTCGCCTGCACCGAGGCCGCGATCAGCCCGTAGGCGAGGGCCTGGTTGCCGGAGATGTTGCGGTAGACGCCCGGTGCCAGCTTGGCCGGCTTGACCTCGTACGACACCGAGAACGACTCGGTCGTCTCACCGTAGTTCCAGCCCGCCTGGAACGCCGCGATGTTGGCCTTGGCGATCTCGGGCTTCTTGGCGAACTTCTGCTGCAGGAACGAGATCGTGTGCTCGGTCGGCCGGTGGTACAGCCACGACAGCAGGCCGAGGGCGAACATGTTCTTCGACCGCTCGGCGTCCTTCTTCGACAGGTCGAAGCCCTCCAGGGCCTTGACCGTCAGCGACGTCAGCGCCACCGCGTGGACCCGCCACTCGGCCAGCGAGTCGTCCTCCAGCGGGTTGGTCTCGTAGCCGACCTTCTGCAGGTTGCGCTTGGTGAACTCGTCGGTGTTGACGATGATGTCGGCGCCGCGGGGCAGGTCGCCGAGGTTGGCCTTCAGCGCGGCAGGGTTCATCGCGACGAGGACGTTGGGGGCGTCGCCGGGCGTGAGGATGTCGTGGTCGGCGAAGTGCAGCTGGAAGCTCGACACGCCCGGCAGGGTGCCTGCGGGGGCGCGGATCTCGGCGGGGAAGTTGGGCAGGGTCGACAGGTCGTTGCCGAACTCCGCCGTCCCCGCGGTGAAGCGGTCACCGGTGAGCTGCATGCCGTCACCGGAGTCACCGGCGAAGCGAATGATCACCCGGTCGAGTTGCTGGACCTGCTTCGTCACAGCTCAGTCCTCCTCGACGCGCCCATGCGCGGTCGCTCGTGGCGCGTTCTCTTTTCCATGCTAGATCCTCGCGGGGGTCAACACGTTTCCTCAGCGCATAATGCGGGTAAACGCGGTCGCAGTCAGGGCGGGCGTCGAAACCGTTAGAGGTGACACAGGCCGGAGGCGAGCCTGCACAGGTCCACGTGGAGGCGAGCGAAGAGGACGGTTCGGGTCACGAGGGCCAACTATACGTCCCCCTCGCCAGTGGCCCGTGTCAGGGTCGGCCGGGCGCAGCCGCCTTCGCGGACCCCTCTCCGGGCTCCGGGCGCGAGCCGGAATCCCCGTACAACTCGGCGACGGTGACCAGGGCGTAACCCTTCCCGCGCAGCGCTCCGACGATCGCCGGCGTCGCGTCCACGGCGGCTCCGCTGGTGTCGTGCAGCTGGATGACGGCGCCGTCGCGCGCCCCCGCGACGGCCCGCCTGGCGATCGTCTCCGCCGTGGGCCGGCCGGTCGCCGAGACGCCCGTGGTCTCCGTCGGCGTGACCGTGTTCACGTCCCAGCCGACCAGCGTCAGCCCCAGCCGGTGGGCGGCGTCGCGGACCTCCTCGCTCACGGCCCCGTACGGCGCCCGCGCCAGCACGGGTTTCCGCCCGGCGTGCACGGCGATCAGGTCCTGGGTACGGCCGAGCGAGTCGAGAACCTTGCTGGCGCTGAGCTGGGACAGGTCACGGTGCGTCCAGCTGTGGTTGCCAATCTCGTGCCCTTCGCCGGCCATGCGGCCGAGCAGCCACGGGTCGGCGGTCGCGTTGGCGCCGACGACGAAGAACGTGGCGCGGGCCCCCAGGTCGCGCAGCATGTCGAGCAGGCGCGGGGTCTCCGGGCCCGGACCGTCGTTGAAGGTCAGCGCCACGCACTTGGCCACGGCGCAGTCCACCCGTTCGGACCGCCCGGCCGAGCCGGGGGCGGTCGCGCCGGGAACCCGCGCCGAGGACCCGCCGGAGCCGGGGCGACGCGCCTGGGCCTGCGGAGCGGCCGGGTCGGAAGCGCCCGCCCGGGGAGCGGCCGGGTCGGAAGCGCCCGCCCGGGGAGCGGCCGGGTGGGGGGCGCCCGCCCGGGGAGCGGCCGGGTCCGGGGCGTCCGCCCGGGGGGCGGTCACCGTGCTGCCGAATCCCGCCGGCACGCCGAGCCCGCCGAACGGCGCGCCCCCCTCGAACGGGTCGCCGACAGGGCCTGGGGTGAGGCTCCTGCCCGCCGCCCGGGGGCTGAGCTGGGCCCGGCGTCCCGTCGCCGACAGCCAGGACACCACCCGCTCGGCGGGTACGGCCACCGCGACTCTGCCCAGCGCGCACGACCCGATCTGGCAGTCGTCGAACTCCACCACCAGGTCGCCGTTCCGGTTGAACGCCATCGAGTCGAACAGCTCGGGGTCGGCGGTCACCCTGCCCCGGTCCACCGCCGCGCCCCGGCCCGCCAGTCCCTCCCTGACCATCCGGGTGAGGTGGTCCAGCGTGACCTGCCCGGACAGCAACCCGGCCGACCCGGTGACCACGTCGCGCCTGCGGTCGTACCAGAGGGTGCGGGTGGACCTGCCGCAGTCGACCCCGACGTGCTGCCCGGTGCGCAGCCGTACCCCGATGACGTCGGGGGACGCGGCGACGAGCTGCCAGTCCACGTTCAGTTCGGGCCGGGCCGCGCCGTCCTCGCCGGCGATCCGGTCCGCGCCCGCCGCCGTGTCCGTGTCCGCTGTCCGGTTGCCGTCGGCCGCCGTGTCCGTGTCCGTTCTCCGGTTGCCGTCGGCCGCCGTGCCCGCGCTCACTGACCCGTCGGCACCGCCCTGGTCCGGCCGGCCCGTGGTCGTGGGGCGCCAGGCTGCCGCGGTGGCGCGGAAGGCGAGGAGTTGCCGCTGCGCCTCCTGGCGCAGGGCCTCGTTCAGCGTCGGCGCGCCCTCCAGCTGGGGGTACCTGATGTGCACGCGCCTGGCGGCGTCCTCCCCTTCGGTCATCGTCATGGTGACCAGACCGTCGATCGCGGAGGGGTCCACGTAGCCGATCATCGTGGGGTTCGCCGGTACCACGACGTCGCGCTCGGAGGAGGCCGGGAAAAGGCCGCAACCCGAAGCGGCCAGCACCAGGGCGGCAACTCCTCCCACGGTTCGGGTTTTGGGCATGCATGTCAGGTTATGTGGCCGATCTTGCGGTTTACCCCAATTTGGGGTGATAGGTCCGGAGCTTTGACTGGGTTACGATCAGAACATGGACGGCTACTTCGGGTCCTACGTGCTCGTCGCCGCGCTCCTGGCGATCGGCGTCGCCATCGTCGCCGGAGCCCTCCTGGCCAACCGTCTCCTCCGCCCCAGCAGGCCGACCCCCGACAAGCTGACCAGCTACGAATGCGGCGTCGACCCGGTGGGCGAGGGCTGGGCCCAGTCACAGATCCGCTACTACGTCTTCACGTACCTGTACGTGGTCTTCGCCGTGGACGCCGTCTTCCTGTTCCCCTGGGCGACGGTGTTCGACGCGCCTGGCTACGGGCTGACGACGCTCGTGGAGATGTTCGTCTTCCTCGGCTTCATCGCGCTCGGCATCCTCTACGCCTGGCGCAAGCGCGTCCTCACCTGGACCTGAGCCTCGACCCGGCCTCCCGTGCCGGCTCGGCCCGCGCGGCCCCTACTCCTGACGGCCGTCACGCGGGACAATGGTCACATGGCAGCGACGGATCTCCCGATGCCCACCGTGGGGCCGGTCTCCCGGCTGGCGCCCAAGCCGATGCGTTTCGTGCTCAACTGGGGGCGGCGCTACTCCTTGTGGGTGTTCAACTTCGGGCTGGCGTGCTGCGCCATCGAGTTCATCGCGACGTCGATGAGCAGGCACGACTTCATCAGGTTCGGGGTGATCCCGTTCGCCAACGGCCCGCGGCAGGCCGACCTCATGATCGTCTCGGGGACCGTCACCGACAAGATGGCCCCGGCCGTCAAGCGCCTCTACGAGCAGATGCCCGACCCCAAGTACGTCATCTCGTTCGGCGCCTGCTCCAACTCGGGCGGCCCGTACTGGGACTCCTACTGCGTGACCAACGGCGTCGACCAGATCATCCCCGTGGACGTCTACGTGCCCGGTTGCCCGCCGCGTCCCGAGGCGCTGCTGCACGGGATCATGAAACTCCAGGAGAAGATCGCCGCCGAGCAGCTCACCGACCGCTTCACCTCCAGGCGGGGCGGGGAGGAGGCGTGAGCCGGTCGGCGAGCCTGTCCGAGCGGTTCGGCGAACGGGCGCAGGTCTCCGAGTCGTTCGGCGAGATCACGCTCGACGTGACCGCCGGTGACTGGATCGAGGTGCTGACCGCGCTCCGCGACTCCGGCTACGCGTTCTTCGACTGGCTGACCGGCGTGGACGACCCGCCCGAGGGATTCCTCGTCGTCGCCAACGTCTACGACCCGCTGGAGCGCCATCGGCTGCTCGTGCGCACCCGCGTGCCCCGTGCCGACCCCCGCCTGGCGTCCGCCGTCGGCGTCTACCGCGGCGCCGACTGGCACGAGCGCGAGACGTGCGAGATGTTCGGCGTGATCTTCGAGGGCCATCCCAACCTGGTGCCACTGCTGCTGCCCGACGGGTTCGAGGGGCATCCGCTCCGCAAGGACTTCATCCTCGCCGCCCGGGTCGCCAAACAGTGGCCGGGCGCCAAGGAACCCGGCGAGTCGGGGCACGGCGCGCCGAGCCGCCGCAAGACCCTTCCGCCCGGAGTCCCGGCCGACTGGGGGACGCCCGATGCCTGACGTGGTGATCAGCTTCGCCGTCATCCTGGTCGTGTTCCTGGTGCTGCCGCTGATCGTCGGGCAGACCGAGCACAAGGTCATGGCGCACATGCAGTCGCGGCTCGGGCCGATGTACGCGGGCGGTTTCCACGGGTGGGCCCAGCTGATCGCCGACGGGGTGAAGTTCGCGCAGAAGGAGGACGTCATCCCCGCCGCCGCCGACCGGCGCGTATTCATGATCGCTCCCGGGGTGGCGCTGGTTCCCTACCTCGTGGTCCTGATCGTCATCCCGCTCGACCGTGACCTCGTCGCCGTGCGCCTCGACGCGGGGCTGTTCTTCGTGCTCGCGGTGATGGGCGTGGGCGTGCTCGGCTCGATCATGGCCGGGTGGGCGTCGGGCAACAAGTACTCCGTGCTCGGCGGCATGCGCTCGGCCGCCCAGCTCATGTCGTACGAGCTGCCGCTCGTGCTGGCCGCCTCCTCGGTGGCGATGGCAGCCGGCACGCTCTCGCTGCCCGGCATCGTCGAGGCGTGGCAGTGGTGGTGGCTTCCGTGGCAGGCGATCGGCGGGGTGGTGTTCTTCCTGGCGGGCCTCGCCGAGCTGCGCCGCCCGCCGTTCGACATGCCGATCGCCGAGTCCGAGATCATCATGGGGCCGATGACCGAGTACACCGGCATGCGGTTTGCCCTGTTCATGCTGTCGGAGTACGTCGGCATCGTGGTGCTGTCCTTCCTCACCACCGTGCTCTTCCTCGGCGGTTGGCACGGCCCGCTGCTGCCGGGCTGGCTGTGGACCCTGGTCAAGGTGTTCGTGCTGGCGTTCGTGGTGATCTGGCTGCGGGTCAGCTTCCCGCGGCTGCGCGAGGACCAGTTGCAGAAGCTGGCCTGGGCCGGGCTCGTCCCCCTGGCCCTCGTCCAGCTCGCCCTCACCGGCGTGGTCCAGGTCCTTCTCTGACCCTTCGCCGGCCTCCGACGGCCCCGAGAGCGGTGAGCACGTGACCGTGGCCCGGGTCCCGTTCGGGAGCGTGAGCGCACGGCCGCACGTTCACCCGGGTGACGGATAACCGCCCGACGAGTCCCAGGAGGGCGGCGCAGGCAGATGGCCGCACGTTCTTGGGGCGGTGAACCCATGACCGCGCGATCAGTCCGGACAGGGGCGTGAAAACGGATGACCGCAGAACCAGTCCCGTACGGGGCGGTGAGTGGATGACGGCGCGATCAGTCCCGTGCGGGGCGGTGAGCGGATGACGGCGCGATTAGTCCCGTGCGGGGGCGCGACTTCGAGCGCGGGCTGCCCCGGGACCTCCCTGTCGTGGCGCGACGGGACGGTCACGGCCGTGGACGAGGCGGCTGGTGGGTCGGTGTCGCTGAGGCCCGCCGCCCTCTATCACTACCGCTACGGGCAGGAGGTGTCGGGCCCCTACGGCAAGGTGGACGCGCGATCGGTAACCGGCCTCGCCCTGCTCGACACAGACGGTCTCGTGCTGCTCGACCTGCCCGGCGCCTGGGACGTCCGGGCCGTGCGCGGCTTCGCCGAGGCGGCGGGGTTGCCGGTCGTGGCCGGCCCGCCGACTCCATCCGGCCAGGTGCGGGCACTCCTCTCGGGACGTGCGCCGGGCTGGCGCCGCATGTCCGGATTGCCGCGGCCCCGGGCGTCGAGGTGGCGGCTGCCACTCGCCGTCTGCGCCGGCGTCACCGGGCTGGCGGTGATGACGTACCTCGCCCTGTCGGGGGCGTGGCAGGCCTGGCGCGGCCTGGCCTCCCTGGGCAGGCTGGCCCTGGACCTGCTCGACGCCAAATGGCTCGCGGTCGCCTTCAGCCCCTTGCTCCTGATCGCTCGCCCGCTCGCCGGCCGCCTGCACCACTGGCGGAACAGCCGCGGCACCGTCCTCGGGCCGCCCGGCGGGCCGTACCTCCAGGTGAAGAAAGACCTGCTGCACCTCACCCGGGGCCGGGATCACATCCGCACGCTGCTGCTGGCCAGGGCTCGCGGCTCCGTCGCCGGGCTCCTGCTCTACCGCCACGCCGCCAACACCGGGCTGGTCATCACGACCCGGGCCGGTCGACCGCTTCACCACCTGCCAGGACCGTGGCCACCCGAGGACGTGCACCGGTTCGCGGCGAGGCACGGGCTGGAGCTGCGGGTGTGCACGCTGTCGCGCGAGGAGTACGTCACCCTGCTCAGGTCATGCCCGGACGCCTGCCCCTGACCGGCCGAGCCGCGCCCTCGTGCCGGGAGGACTGCCTACGTGGACCCGGCCTCCGCGCGTTCGGGCCCGGCCGGCCCGTGTCCTCGGGCTCGGGCCCGCCGGGTCCACGGACCGGTGCGCGGGCGTGTCCGGGTCAGTGGACGATGGCCAGCATCACGTCCGAGGCGGAGGGACGGTCATCGGGCTGCTTGTGCAGGCAGGCCCCCACGACGCCCCGGAGCGCGGGCGGCAGCGGGGATAAGTCGGGATGGACGGTGAGCACCCGGTTGAACACGGCCGGCACCGTGTCCTCCCCGAACGCCGGACGCCCGGTGGCCGCGAACACCATCGTCACCCCCCAGCTGAACACGTCGGACGGTGGCCCCACCGGAGCGCCCGAGAGCTGCTCGGGCGACATGTAAGGCGGTGTGCCGACCATCTTGCCGGAGGTCATCGTCATCTGGTCGAGGGCCCGCGCGATGCCGAAGTCGATCACCCGGGGGCCGTCGTGGCCGATCAGGACGTTGCTCGGTTTGAAGTCGCGGTGCACGATCCCCGCCTTGTGGATGGCCGCGAGCGCGCCGGAGGTGGACAGCGCCAGGCGCGTCAGGCTGTCCTCGTCACGCGGGCCGTGCCGGCGGACCAGCTGTTCCAGTGAGGGGCCGTCGACGTACTCGCTGACGATGTAGGCGTGCTGGCCCGTGATGTTGACGTCGAGCAGCCGGGCCGTGGAGAAGGTGGCCACCCTGCGCGCCGCGTCCACCTCCCGCGCGAACCGGGCGCGCGCTGTCTCGTCCACCAGGTCGTGCAGCACCTTGACCGCGACCTGCGCGCCGTTGGGAGCGGTCGCCAGATAGACCGCCCCCTGACCGCCACGCCCGAGGGATCGGAGCACCCGATAGGGACCGATCCATTCGGGCTCGCCCGGCCGGAGCCGGGACGACGGCGGGGCCGGCTGCCGGCGCGGATCCGTAGGGTGGCGGTGCGAGGGGTTGGTGGGGTGGCTCTGGTGCGACCTGGGCTGAGGATGCCCGCCTGCGTGCAGCCAGGCGGGGGGACGGGTGTCGGCGAGCGGTGGGCCGAGCCTGCCGGGGCGGGCCCTGGCCATCGCCGGGACGAGGATGCCCGAGTGGATCGCACCGCCCAGCCAGCTCACCACCAGCGCCAGCGAGATGAGCGTGGACATCGGCTCGGGAATGTCGTCGAACTCGTTGTAGCTCCCGGCCACGATGACGAACGAGCCGACGCACACCGTGTAGACCGCCGCGCCCACCACCTGCCACACGCTGCGCAGCCAGTACGCCGCGAACCCGATCGTGAACGGTGTCGCCAGCCCGCATGTCACCAGCGGCAGGACCGCCCAGCCCACGGAGGCGGCCCACGCGAGCCCGCTGGGGCGGCCTGGCCGGCTGTTCGACATGCCGGAAGGTTATCGCCCTGAAGCGGCGCATAGCGGCTGTGGACGAATGTTGTGGATAACCTCCCGCCATCCTGTGGATAGCTGTGGAAAAACTGGGGATAACGTGTCCGGCTCATTCACGTGTGCCGCCAAGTGCGCAATGATGATGACCATGGCGCGGATACCGGGAGTGGGGTTGGCGAAGGGGCTCTCCGTCACCCTCCGCCACATGCTGCGCAGATCCGTGACGCAGCAGTATCCCGAGGTCAAGCCCGATCTGCCGCCCCGCAGCCGCGGTGTGATCGCCCTGGTCGAGGAAAACTGCACCTCCTGCATGCTGTGCGCCCGGGAGTGCCCCGACTGGTGCATCTACATCGATTCCCACAAGGAGACGCTGCCCGCCCCCGAGGGTGGCCGGCCGCGCCAGCGCAACGTCCTCGACCGGTTCGCCATCGACTTCTCCCTATGCATGTACTGCGGCATCTGCATCGAGGTGTGCCCGTTCGACGCGCTGTTCTGGTCGCCGGAGTTCGAGTACGCGGAGGGCGACATCCGCAATCTCCTGCACGAGAAGGACCAGCTCGCGGCGTGGCGCTCCACGGTCCCGCCGCCGCCCGCCCACGACCCGGGCGCCGAACCTCCGAAGGAGCTCACGGCCGCCCCTCGACGTCCGGCCCGCCCCGGCGCCGGCGAGCCCGCCGCCCGCACCTCGTCCACCGGCGCGCCTTCCACCGGCGCGCCTTCCACCGGCACGTCTCCCTCGGGCACGTCTTCCACCGGCACGTCGCCTTCCCCCCGCACGCCGCAGGACCGTCCTTCCCGTACGACTCCCGAACGTCCCGGTCCCGTCGGCACCGGCACCTCGCCCGCCCCCGAAGCGGAGCGGCCGGCGGCGACGGCCGGGGAAGCACGGCTGGTCGCCCCCGCGGGCGACCAGCCGCCGGGCGCGGCGGAGGGGCAGGAGCCGCCCGCCCCGGCAGCCCGTCCGGCGGGCACCGGCGCGGAAGCCGGCGCTGACACCGACCTGGGGACGGACTCCGGTACGGGGACGGACTCCGGTACGGGGGCTAACGCCGGCGCGGGAGCCGGTGCCGGCACCGGCACGGGGGCGCACTCGGGCGACGCGGGGGCGAAACCGTCGGCGGCGTCAGGTGCTGAGGAGCGGTCCTCCAGCCGTCCGGGCGAGCAGGGCCAGGGCCGCGCACCGGGCGCGCGGGTCCCGCGCGAGGGGCGCATGGCCAACGTACGGAGCATCCGGCCACCCGGCGCTCTCCCACAGCCACCCGCCGCGGACGAAGGTGGCACTCCGCCTTCTGGAGGTGCGCGGACCGACTCGCCCTCCGGGGACTCGGCGACGGGAGCGTCCACGCCCTCTGTGGACAACGAGCTCGAAGCGCCGGGGTCGTCCGCATCGCCCACCGCCTCGCCGACCGCGGAAGAGGCTTCGTCCACAGGCGAGGCGTCGTCCGAAAAGTTGTCCACAGCCCAGGGCGCGCCGCGCCCGGCGTCCGGCTCGGAGGGGCAAACTGCTGCTTCGAGCCCGCGCAGGCGGCGGATGTCCGATCCCCGATCCATCCGCCCGCCCGGGCGGCTCACCCCTGATGAGACGAGGGAGTCCGAGGAGGAGTCGTGACCGAGGCGGTGCCCTCCTACCTGTCGCCAACCGGCCAGGAGATCGTGTTCCTGCTGCTGGGCGCGGTGGCGGTCGGATCGGCGCTGCTCGTCGTCACGACCCGGCAGCTCGTGCACGCGGCCTTGTGGCTGGTGCTCTGTTTCGGCGCGCTGGCCGGGTGTTATCTCGTCCTCACCGCCGAGTTCGTCGCCTGGGTGCAGGTGCTCATCTACGTGGGCGCGGTGGTGGTGCTGATGCTGTTCGGGATCATGCTCACCCGCGCGCCGATCGGCCGCTCCGCCGACCTCGACAGCGGCAACCGCGTCGTCGCGGCGGTGGTGGCCGTGGCGACGGCCGCCGTCCTCGTCACGGTCGTCGTCGACGCCTTCCGCATGGCATACGTGTCGCTCACTCCGGGCCAGGGGTCGGCGAAGGAGCTGGGGGGCAGCGTGTTCAGCACGTGGGTGCTGCCGTTCGAGGCACTGTCGGTCCTTCTGCTGGCCGCCCTCATCGGTGCCATCGTCCTGTCCCGTACGGACATCCCAGGAGGCCCGTCACCGGAAGTCCCGCCACGGCCAGGTCCTTCCTCAGAAGGTTCCGTCCCGGCAGGTCTTTCCACGGCAGGTCCTTCACCGGCAGGCATGTCTCCGGCAGACGCGTCCGGCTCCGACCATCCTCTGCCAGACCAGCACCCGACAGGCGCCCCCATCCCCGAAAGGCCTCCGTCGGACCCGCCCCCGGCAGGCACCTCTCACCCAGGACCGCCCCTGGCAGGCGCCCCACACCCAGGACCGCGCCAAGGCGCCTCTCACCCCGACACGCACCCGGCAGGTCCGCCTGAGACGCGTGCTTCGGGCGGCGGCGCGCCCGGCGGTCCCACGGAAGGCCCGCCGTCCACCGGCTCCGCCCGCCGGGACGCGGGGCCGCCGCCCGACCAGGTCGGGGGGCATTAGTGCACGTCGTCTACCCGGCGGTCGTCTCCGCCCTGCTCTTCTCCGTCGGCGTGTACGGCGTGCTCGCGCGCCGCAACACGATCCTGGTGCTCATGTCGGTCGAGCTGATGCTCAACGCCGTCAACCTCAACCTGGTGGCGTTCGACGTGTGGTTGCGTGACCGCTTGCACAGCGGTCAGGTACTGACGCTGTTCGTCATCGTCATCGCGGCGGCCGAGGTGGGATTGGGCCTCGCGATCGTGCTCGCCCTCTACCGCAACCGCCGGACCGTCGACCTCGACCACCTCCGCGACCTGGCCGAGCCCGCCGGGCCGTCCGGTGCCGCGGACCCGCCTGCCCCCACGACCACCGGCATGCCTTCGGAGCCGTCGGCGGACACTCCGGGCGCCGGGGCCGGCGAGGCGCCATCTCCCGCCGAGACCAACCGAGCGGCCAAGCGAGGGGGCGAGCTGTGACGCACTTCCCGTTGCTGGCCGTGCTTCTGCCCTTCCTCGCCGCCTTCGCCGGGCTGCTCCTGCCCCGTCGGCCGCGCCCGCGCGTCCGGGCCGCCTGGATCGCGGTCGTCCCGACGGCCGCGTCCGCCGTGCTGGCCCTGGCGCTGGCCTGGGCGCCGGGGTTCGCCTACCTTCAGGGAGCCGCTCCGGGTGAGCCCGTGGGCCACGGCTACGGGGTGATCGTCACCGGCGGCATCCCCATCTCGTTGACGCTCCAGGCCGGCGACCTGTCCGCCATCATGGGCGTGCTGGTGACGTTCGTGGCGCTGGCCGTGCAGGTCTACTCCGTCGGCTATCTCCACGACGACCCGCGCTATCCGTCCTACAGCGCCTTCGTCAGCCTGTTCACCAGCGCGATGCTGCTCGTCGTCTACGCCGGCGACCTCCTCGTCCTGTACGTGGGCTGGGAGATCATGGGGTTGTGCTCCTACCTGCTCATCGGGCACTGGTGGGAGGATCGGGGCAACTCGAGGGCCGCGGTCAAGGCGTTCCTGGTCACGCGGCTCGGTGACGTGGGCTTCCTGTTCGGGATCTTCGTGCTCGGGTTCGCCGCGGGAAGCTTCCGGATCGCCGACGTGCTCGCCGCGGTGCCCCGGATGTCCACCGGCACCCTGGTGGCCGCCACGATGCTGCTGCTCGCCGGAGTCGCGGGCAAGAGCGCCCAGGTGCCGCTGCACACCTGGCTGCCCGACGCCATGGCCGGTCCGACGCCGATCAGCGCGCTCATCCACGCCGCGACCATGGTCGCCGCCGGGATCTTCATCGTGGCCAGGCTCTTCCCGGCGTTCCAGGCCTCAGGGCCGACGCTGGACGTCCTGGCCGTCGTCGCGGCCCTCGGCATGCTCGGCGCCGCGCTGGCGGCCCTGGCCCAGGACGACCTGAAACGGGTGCTCGCCTACTCCACGATCAGCCAGCTCGCGTACATGGCCGGAGGGCTCGCCGCGGGCTCCGACAGGGCCGCGATCTTCCACCTGGTGACGCACGGCGCTTTCAAGGCGCTGCTGTTCCTGTGCGCGGGCGTGGTGATCCACCATGTGGGGGCCAACTTCATGAGCCGGATGGGAGGGCTGCGACGGCAGCTGCCGGTGACGTTCGCGGCGATGACCGTGGGGTTCGCGGCGCTCATGGGCATCCCGCCGGCCAGCGGCTTCTTCAGCAAGGACGCGGTGCTGCTCGCCATGGAGCGGGCCTCGGCGGGCGGCGGCCTGACGGACGCGGCAGCGCTGCTGCTGTACGGCTGCGCGCTCGCCACGGTCGCCGTCACCGGCGCGTACGCCGCCCGCGCCTGGCTGCGCACCTTCTTCGGCGAGGCGAGAGTCGTCGCGGCCCTGCCCGAGCCGCCGCCGGGCACGGCCCACGTCGTGGACGTGCGCGAAGCGCCGCGCAGCATGCTGGTGCCCGTCGCGCTGCTGGCGGTCCCCGCGCTGCTGCTCGGTTTCGCCGGCGGGGCGCACCTCGACCTGGCGGTGGCGTCCGTCAGCGTCGCGCTGGCGGTGCTCGGGGCGGGCGTGGTCTACGCGTTCTGGCGGAGTGACCCGGTGGCGGATCCGGCGCGGCTGCTCGGGCCGCTGCGGGGGCCGTGCGAGCGGGCGTTCTCCGTCGACGCCCTCTACGCGGCCGTGTTCGCGCGGCCGGTGCTGGCGCTCGCCAGGTTCGTCGTCAGGACCGACGACGTGGTCGTGGACGGGGCCGTGCGGGGGTCGGGCGGCGCGGCGCGCGGCCTGTCCGGAGTCCTGCGGTTCGCCCAGAACGGCAACGTCCAGCTGTACGTGAGCGGGGTGCTCGCCGGAATCCTGCTGATCGCGGTGGGGGCGGTGGTGTTCGCATGATGGGCTGGCTTCCCGTCGCGCTGCTCGCCGTGCCGCTGCTCGGCGCCCTGGTGCTCGTCGCGGTGCCCGGCCCGCTGACACGCGGGGTGCGCTGGTACGGCACGGCCGTGTCCGGGGTCGTGTTGGCGCTGGCCGTCGTCCTGGTGGCGGTCTTCGACCACGGGCAGGCGGCGCGGACGCAGTTCGCCGTCGACCGGCCGTGGATCCCCGGCCTGGGGCTCAGGTTCCACCTCGGCGTCGACGGGATCTCGCTTCCGCTGATCGTGCTGACGGCGCTGCTCACGTTCCTGTGCTTCGCCTATCTGGGGTGGGGCGACGGACGAGGCCTCGGCCAGTTGCTCGGGGCGCGTGACGGGGACACCCGGCCGAGGGCGCTGGTGTTCACCCTGCTGGTGCTCGAAGTCGGGATGATCGGCACGTTCCTCGCTCTCGACCTGCTGCTGTTCTTCGTGTTCTTCGAGATCGTGCTGATCCCCATGTACTTCCTGATCGCCGTCTGGGGCGGCAAGGGGCGGCGGGGCGCGGCGATCAAGTTCATCCTCTACACGCTGCTCGGCTCCGTCGTGATGCTCCTCGGCCTGCTGCTCGTCTGGGCGCAGACCGGGACGCTCGACATCGTCGCCCTCGGCCAGGCTCACGGCTCCGGCATGTCGCGGACCGTACAGATCGTCGCGTTCGCGGCGGTCGGCCTCGGGCTGGCGGTCAAGACCCCGATGTGGCCCCTCCACACGTGGCTCCCGGACGCGCACACCGAGGCGCCGACGGTGGGGTCCGTCCTGCTGGCCGGTGTGCTGCTGAAGATGGGCACGTACGGCTTCGCCAGGATCGCCATCCCCGTCCTGCCCGAAGGGGCGGTGGCCGTGGCGCCCTGGCTGGGGGCGCTGGCCGTGGTCGGGATCGTCTACGGAGCGCTGGCCTGCCTGGCCCAGCGTGACCTGAAACGCATGATCGCCTACTCGTCGGTCGGCCACATGGGGTTCGTGCTGCTCGGGTTCGCCACGCTGACGACTGTGGGCGTCAACGGCGCCCTGTTCGCGAACGTCGCCCACGGGCTGATCACCGGGCTGCTGTTCTTCGTGGCAGGCGCCGTCAAGGACCGGTACGGCACGGCCGACATGCCGTCACTGGGCGGCGGCATGCTGGCCACGCTGCCGCGCCTGGGCTCCGTCCTGACGTTCGCGGCGATCGCGTCGCTGGGGCTGCCGGGGCTGGCCGGGTTCTGGGGGGAGATGCTGGCGCTGCTGGGCGCGTTCGATCCGGGTGCCGGGCTGCCCCGGGGGCTCTTCCTGACGTTCATGGTGATCGGCGGGCTGGGGGCGGTGCTGACGGCGGCGTACTTCCTGGTCATGCTGTCCCGCGTCACCCACGGCCTTCCCGGGCGGCGCGCCCTCGTGCCCGCGGGCGCGGGAGCCCCGGGGCCGGGGCTGGTGGCGGTGGACGAACGCCCGGTGTCGCCGGCACCTGAGGATCGGCCCGTCAGGGGTGACACGGCGGTCCATGAGGTGGACGCGCCGCCGGACGATCCGGCGCTCCGGGAGGGAGCCGGAGCCGGTGGTGCGGCCGTCCAAGACGTCCGGGACGTCCGAGGCCACCTCCCAGACGTCCCGGACGCCCGCGACGTCCGGGGCCACCTCCCAGACGTCCGAGATGTCCGAGACGTCCGGGACCACCTCCCAGACGTCCGAGACATCCGGGGTCACGAGCTGGTCGCGTGGGTGCCGTTGATCGTGCTGATCCTGCTGTTCGGGCTCTGGCCCGGTCTGCTGCTGTCCCTCACCACCCCGGCCGTGCAGGCGCTGCTGGAAGGGCTGACATGATCCAGCAGATCGACTACTTCGCGATCGCGGCGCCGCTGACGCTGGCGGTCGTGGCCGGGCTCGTGCTGCTGCTCGACGCCTTCCTGCCGGCGCGCCCGCGGCTGCGGACCGGGCTGGGGCTGGTCACGCTCGGCGGGATCCTGGTCTCCCTGGCGTTCGTGGTGGCGCAGGCGGGCCGCGGTGGCCGGCCGCCGGCCACGTTCTGCGTCCCCGAGGCCCTGACGGGCGGGGCCGGCGCTCCGGGTGCGGGGGCGGGGGCGCGTCTCGACGAGGTGGCCGGTGCCGGGCAGGTCGACGGCGGGTTGTGCTCGTTCGTCGCGGACCGGTTCACGGTGGTGTTCGCGGGGCTGGTGCTGGTGGCGGCGGTCGTGGTCGTGCTGCTGTCGATGACCGAGCTGGCCGGCGGCGGGATCCCGGTCGGGGAGTGGTACTTCCTCCTCCTGTGCACGCTCGTCGGCGCCGTGACGCTGCCCGCCGCGCGGGACCTGATCATGCTGGTCGTGGCGCTGGAGCTGGTGTCGCTGCCGGTGTTCGCCCTGACCGCGCTGAAACGCTACGACGGGCGCGGCTCGGAGGCCGCGGTCAAGCTGTTCGTCGTCTCGGTGGTGTCGACGGCGGTCATGCTGTTCGGGGTGTCGCTGCTGTACGGGGTGGGGGGCACGGTCTTCCTTTCCCGGCTCGGAGGTGTCCTCGGCGGCGGCGCGCCCGCGCCCGGACTGGTGGGCGGGGGGCAGGAACTGCCGGCGGTGGTCACGGTCGGTGTCGTTCTGGTCCTGGCGGGGTTCGCCTTCAAGATCGCTGCCGTGCCGTTCCACTCGTGGGCGCCGGACGTCTACCAGGGTGCCCCGCTTCCGGTCGCCGCGCTGCTGTCGGTCATCTCCAAGGCGGCGGGGTTCGCGGGGCTGATCCTGCTGCTGGTCACGGCGCTGGCCGCACAGGTCACCACCTGGGGCCCGGTGATCGCGGTCGTCGCGGCGCTCACCATGACGGTGGGCAACCTGCTGGCGATGCGTCAGCGTTCGGCCGTACGGCTGCTCGCGTGGTCCTCGGTGGCCCAGTCCGGCTACATCCTCGCCCCCATCGCCATGGCGTCGCAGGTGACGGGGGGTACTGCCGCGCAGGCCCCGGCGGCGGGCTCGGGGACGGCAGATGCGGGACTGTCGGGCTCGGGGTTGGTGGGTGCGGATCTGTCGGGCTCGGCGGTGGCGTCCGGGGATCTGTCGGGTGCAGGGGTGGTGGGTGTCGAT
Organism: Nonomuraea indica; assembly: GCF_002850745.1. Taxonomy (GTDB): domain Bacteria; phylum Actinomycetota; class Actinomycetes; order Streptosporangiales; family Streptosporangiaceae; genus Nonomuraea; species Nonomuraea indica. Next base: position 426,798 of record NZ_KZ559469.1, on the reverse strand, counting down.
CTGTTGGGGTCGGGGGCGGTGGGGGCCTCGGTGGCCTATCTCCTCATCTACGCCGCGATGAACCTGGGCGCGTTCGCCGTGGTCATGCTCATGTCGAGGACGGCCGCGCGCAACGAGCTCGACGACTACAGGGGGCTCGCGCTGCGGAGTCCGGCGGCCGGGCTGGCGCTGGCGTTCTGCCTGATCTGCCTGGCGGGGCTGCCTCCGGGTCTGGCGGGGCTGTTCGCCAAGGTCGTCGTCTTCCGCGAGATCGTGGGTGGCGGGGCGGGCTGGCTGGCCGTGGTCATGGCGGTCAACACGGTGATCGGCCTCTACTACTACGTGGTGTGGACGGCGCGGCTCTTCGCTCCGGGGCCTGCCGTGGTGGAGCGACGGCCGTCCGCCGCCACCTGGGTGGCCGTCGCGCTGGCGGTGGGGGTGGCGGTGGCGTTCTCGATCGCGCCCCAGCTGGTGTTCGACCTGAGCGGGCTGACGGCTTCCGGCTGACGGGTGCCCGCCGCGGGGGTTCCTGTCCCCTGGACGCCCAGGTGCCCGTGCGGCGGCGTGCGGATCTGCGCCTCCTCGCACGCACTGCGCCGAGCCGGGCGGCGAATGCTGAGGCAGTGCTGAGGGCCTGTTGAGGATTGCTGAACAATTCGGTGCGAAATCTCGTCTTATGCGGTCTTCCATCATCTTTGCGGGGACGGGCGTACTGCGGACATGGGCGACGGTATCGGGCGTACGGGGGTAGGCGTGCGTCGCGTCATGGTGGTCTACGGCACCCGGCCGGAGGCGATCAAGGTGGCGCCTCTGGTGACCGGGCTCGCGGAGGCGGCGGCCTTCGAGCCGGTCGTGGTCGTCACGGGGCAGCACCGCGAGCTGCTCGACCAGGTCCACGAGATGTTCGGCGTCAAGCCCGACGCCGACCTGGAACTCATGCGGCCCGGGCAGACACTCGCCGAGCTGACGAGCCGGGCGGTCGCAGGGCTCGACACCGTGCTGGCCGAGTGCCGTCCCGACGTGGTCGTCGTGCAGGGGGACACGACGACCACGCTGGCGGGCGCGCTCGCGGCCTTCTACCGGCGGGTGCCGGTCGTGCATCTGGAGGCGGGGCTGCGCAGCGGTGACCTGTTCTCGCCGTTCCCCGAGGAGGCGAACCGCAGCCTCACCAGCCGGATCACCACCCTGCACCTGGCGCCGACCCCCGGCAGCGCGGGCAATCTCGTCCGCGAGGGGGTGCCCGGCGACGCGATCGTCGTCACCGGCAACACGGTGATCGACGCCCTGCTGTGGAGCAGCCGGACGGCCCGGGGCTACCGCGATCCGCGGCTGGCCTCGCTCGAACGGGACGGCCGGCGCGTGATCGTGGTCACCGCGCACCGCAGGGAGTCCTGGGGGCGTGGGATGGAGAGCATCGGGCGGGCGCTGTCCCGGCTGGCGGCTCAGGAACGGGACGTGCACATCGTGGTCCCCGTGCATCCCAACCCGCTGGTCCGGCGGACGTTGCTCCCGCAGTTCGCCAGGCACCCGAACATCACGGTCACCGAGCCGCTGCACTACGGCGACTTCGCCCGCCTGCTGCGCCGCTCGTACCTCGTCCTGACCGACAGCGGCGGCATCCAGGAGGAGGCGCCGAGCCTCGGCAAACCCGTGCTCGTGATGCGCGACACCACAGAACGGCCCGAGGCGGTGCGCGCCGGCGCCGCGCGGCTGGTGGGCACCGACGAGGACGGCATCGTCGCGGAAGTGAGCGGCCTGCTGCGCTCCCCGGAGGCGTACCGGCGGATGGCAGGGGCCCGTAATCCGTACGGCGACGGGCGGGCCACCGAGCGGGTGCTGGCGGCGCTGGCGCATCTCTTCGGACTCGGGCCGCGCCCTGCGCCGTTCCGTCCGCTGTCCGGGGAGGACGCCGTTCGCGGTGAGCGGGTGGGTCTCCGCGACGAGGGCGGCGCGCTCCCTCGGCGGGAGGAGTCCTCCGGCCGGGACAGGTTGGTGCCCGAGCAGGGTCGCGTGCGTCTCCGGCAGGACGGGAAGATCACCGTTCCGGCCGTGTGGGACGAGGCTTCCCGCGGGGGCGACGACGGGCGGCCGCCGGGAGGCGCGAGGCGGTGACGAGCGACGGGCGGGGGCGCGGGATCCGGCAGCACGCCGGGTTGAGGTGGTTGCTGGCTCTGCTGCTGAGCGCCCTCGTCGTCTCGGGGGCGAGCCTGGGGATCTTCTCCCGTAAGGAGCCGGCGACGTTGCCCGCGCCGCGCTCCTGGCCGGAGTGCAGTACGAGCGGCCCCAGGACGCCCGCCGGGCACACGACGGGTCTGGAGACCGCATACGACGACAGTGCCGGTCAGAACGGCCAGAACGTGCAGGGCGGTCAGGACGGGCGGGACCGCTCTGAGGACCAGGATGGTTCCGGTGACACGACGCTGGTCGCCGTCGACGACGCGGACGGCCGGGCCGCCTTCCAGGTGCACGCGACCCGTGCCGCCAACCTGGTGTCGCACTTCGGCCCGGTCCACGTCATCCGGACGAGCGCCTACCGGTCCGGCCTGCTGGACCGCCACCGGGCCCTGGTGTACCTGGGTACCTCGGCCGCGCAGCGGCTCCCCGCCGGCCTGCGCGGCGACGTGCTGGCCGGCCGGCGCCCCGTCCTGTGGATGGGCGGCAACATCGGCACGCTGACCACGGCGGACGACTTCGCGCACCGGTACGGCTGGCGCTGGGACGGCGCGGGCCTGGCCCCCCGCCAGACCCTGGGGCAGCCACCCGTGAACCAGGCCCGCGTGACAGGCCAGGGGCTGGACGGCGTCACCGGCATCCGCTACAAGGGGGCCCTGCTGAGCCGCACCTCCGCCCAGGGCCCGGTCGCCACGTTCACGATCCTCGACCCCCGGCGCGCCCGGGCGCTGGCCACGGCGGTCACGGACGACGGCCGGACACGCGCGTGGGCCGTCAGGTCCGCGAACCTGACCTACCTCGCCGAGGTCGCGGTCAACGCCGACACTGACGACGACCGCTTCCTGGCGACGGCCGACCTGCTGTTCGACCTGCTCGCCCCCGGCACGCCGGTCCGCCACCGGGCGCTGGTCCGCCTGGAGGACATCGGCCCCCAGTCGGACCCCGACGCCGTCCGCGCGGCGGGCGACACGCTGGCCGGGCTCGGCGTCCCGTTCAGCTTCGGAGTCATCCCCGTCTACCGCGGCCCGCTCCCCGACGGCCCGGAGCGCGCCACGATCCGCCTGCGGGACCGGCCGGAGCTGGTCCGGGCGCTGGTCCACCTGCTGGACCGCGGCGGCACGATGATCCTGCACGGCTACACCCACCAGTCGGACGGCCCGCCCAACCCCACCAACGGGGAGACGGGTCACGACTTCGAGTTCTTCCGCACGCATTTCGACGCGCGGCGGCGGCTCGTCTACGACGGGCCCGTCCCCGGCGACTCGGCCTCCTGGATGGAACGCCGCCTCGACGCCGCGGTCGCCGAGATCCGGGCGGCCCGCCTGCCCGTGCCGCGCGTCTTCGAGACGCCGCACTACGCGGCCTCGCCCACCGACTACCGCGTCATCGCCCGGCGGTTCGCCGCCCGCTACGACCGCGGCTCGTACTTCATGCCCGGCTGGGAGGGCCGCTCGCCCGTCTCGCCGTACATGGACGAGCATCTCGCCCCGTACGTGATCCGCGACGTCTACGGCAGCGTCGTGATCCCGGAGACCCTCGGCATGGTCGAGCTGCGGCCGGCCGGCCCCGACGAGGGCACGACGGAGGCGATCCTGGCACATGCCCGCTCGCAGCTCGTCGTGCGCGACAACGTCGCGAGCTTCTTCTACCACCCCTTCCTCGGCACCGAGCAACTGGAGACTGTCGTGAACCGGATGCGGGCGATGGGCTACCGCTTCGTGGCCCCCTGCGAGCTGTGAGGCGCCGGTGAGAGCCGTGTGACAGGCCGAGGAGAGCCCGCAAGGAGCAAGGAGGAGGCCGAAGCACCATGACCCCAGGCACGATCCCGCTCGTCACGCAGGCCGTGGACGCCGGTGGCCTGGCGTTCGGCGTGGCCAGGCTCGCGCTCGCCGTCGCCGGCCTGCTGTGGGTGCTGTACGTCCTCGCCGTCGTCGTGCTCCTGTTCGCCGCCCACCGGAGGCCCCGATGACCACCGTTCTGATCGTGTGCGCCGTGTCGGCCGTCCTGATGGTCTTCACCTACACGCTCGGGATGTACCTGGAGTCGGCGGGCAGCACGGAACACCCCACGGGCGGCGGGGACGGCTTCACCGTCGTCTTCGTGGTGCCCTGCCTGAACGAGGAGCGGGTCATCGCCGCCACGCTGCGCCACCTGCCGGACGGCCCGGTCCTGGTCGTCGACGACGGGTCCGACGACGGCACCGCCGACGCGGTCCGCCGGCTCGCCGATCCGCGCGTGCGCCTCCTCAGGCGCGAGCCGCCGGACGCCCGCCAGGGCAAGGGCCACGCGCTCAACCACGCCATGCGCCACCTGCTGGAGAGCCGGCCCGCGTTCCGCCGCTCGGCCGACCGGGTCCTGGTGTGTCTCATGGACGCCGACGGCCGTCTCGACGCGGGCAGCCTCGACAAGGTGCTGCCGTACTTCGCCGATCCCCGGGTCGGCGCCGTGCAGATGGGCGTGCGCATCGGCAACCGGACGCAGAGCCTGCTCACGCGGATGCAGGACATGGAGTTCGTTGTCTACACGCGGGTCTTCCAGCGCACCCGCAGCCGCATCGGGTCGGCGGGACTCGGCGGCAACGGCCAGGTGATGCGGCTCAGCGCGCTGCTCGACCTGGGCGACGCCCCGTGGTCGCGGAGCCTGACCGAGGACCTCGACCTGGGCGTGCGGATGGTGCTGTCCGGCTGGCGCACCGCCTGCGTCCCCGACGCGACCGTCCACCAGCAGGGGCTCGTCGGCCTGCGCGCGCTGGTGCGGCAGCGCTCACGCTGGTTCCAGGGGCACCTGCAGGCGCTGCGGCTGGTGCCGCCGGTGGTCGGCCGGGCGTCCGGCCGGGTCGCGGTCGACCTGCTGAACGTCCTCCTCAGCCCGTTGCTCATCTTCGTCGGCTCGTTCATGACCCTTTCCCTGGTCGCGTCGCTGGTGGGGGTGACGTTCTCGTCCGTGGCGCGCGAGCAGCTCTTCCAGCCGGTGCCGATCGTGTCGTGGTACGTGCTGACGTTCGGCGCGGCCTTCCTGCTCGGCCCGCTCTACGCGCGGGCCGGCGGCGACATGGGCTGGGTGCGCGGGCTCGGGTACGGCCACCTGTTCATCGTCTACAACCTGGTGTGGCTGGTGGCGGCCTGGCGGGGGCTGTGGCGCGCGGCGCGCGGCCGGCGGGCCTGGCTGAAGACCGAACGGCTCGCCGACCCGTCGCCGGGGCCGGCATGAGAGCGGCCTTGCCCCGCGCGCTCGCCGCCGCCGCGCTGCTCGCCCTCCCGGACGCGCCGGTCCGGGCCGCCCCGTGCGCCCCATGGACGGAGGGCACGGTCAGGGCGGGCCTGTTCCTCGAGTACGACGGGTACGGCAGGGCGTGCACGTACCAGGACGGCGGCCGATGGGTGTGGCGGCTGTCGCCGAGGCAGGCCCGCGCCCCGGCCGAGACGCACGCGGCGCTGGCCCTGACCACCGGCCGCTACGCGGACGTCCGGATCCGCGTCCGGGCCAGGACCCTGCAGCAGCTCCGGCGCCCCGCGCCGAACCCGTGGGAGGTCGCCTGGGTCGTGTGGCACTACACCGACGACAACCACTTCTACTACCTGGTGCCCAAACCGAACGGCTGGGAGCTCGGCAAGGTGACTCCCGGTTACCCGGGCAACCAGCGTTATCTCGCCACGGGGGAGGGGTCCTTCGACATCGGCGCGTGGCATGCGATCGAGGTCCACCAGGTGGGCGACGTGATCACGGCGGGAGTGGACGGCCGTCATCTGGTCCGGTTCCGGGACCGGGAACGGCCCTACCGGGGCGGCCACGCCGGGCTCTACAACGAGGACGCGACGACCGACTTCACGGATCTGCACGTCACGGGGGCCATCCAGCGGTTTCGCGGCACCGTGCGGCGGTAGGTGACGCCTGGAACGGGGAGACATCGCCAGCGTCACGGTCGTGTGACCGCGCCGCTGTCCGGGCTGTTGATGATGGGGCGCTGACGATCGGGGGTCGACGTGAGGTGATGGCGTGGTGGAACGGCCGCGGGCGCTGGTCATCGAGGACGCCGCGGAGGTGCGCCGGCTGCTGTGCGAGGTCCTGCGGATGGCGGGATTCGACGTCGCGGAGGCGGCCACCGGCGCCGGGGGGCTCGACATGGTGGCCGAGAGCCGTCCCGACCTGGTCACGCTCGACCTCATGCTGCCCGACATGGACGGCATCGAGGTGTGCCGCCGGTTGCGCGGCATGACGAGCGCGTACGTGATCATGCTGTCGGGCCGTACGGAGGAGGCCGACCGCCTCATCGGCCTGGAAGTGGGCGCCGACGACTACATGACCAAGCCGTTCTCGCCGCGCGAGCTGCGGGCACGGGTCGCCGCCATGTTCCGGCGACCCCGCCGTTTCGAGCTGAGGGGGACCGGCGACCGGCCGCGGCTCCTGACGTTCGGTGACCTGGTCGTGGACGAGGAGAGCCGCGAGGTGCACCTGGCGGGCCGGCCCGTGCCGCTGACCCGGATCGAGTTCGACCTGCTCGTGCTGCTCGCCTCCAACCCCAGGCGGGTGTGGGCGCGCGAGACGCTGACCCGGATGATCTGGCACACCGACTGGCCCGGCAACGCGCACGTGATCGACGTCCATGTCGCCAACCTGCGGCGCAAGCTGGGCGACGACGCCCGCTCCGGCCACTGGGTGCGCACGGTGCACGGCGTGGGCTACCGGTTCGGAGGCTGACCGACATGATCGTGCCGATTCACATCCTGCTGTGCGAGGCGGACGACGACGACGCGCTGCGGATCGTCGCCCGCCTGCTGCGCGACGGGGTGGCGGCGACCCACGAGCGGGTGGAGGACGCCGAGTCGGTGGCGGCGGCGTTGCGGCAGCGCCCGCCGGACATCGTCTTCTCCGACTACCGGATGCCGTCCCTCACCGCGCACGACGTGCTCCGGCTGCTCCACGACACGGCGCCCGACATCCCGTTCATCCTGGTCTCCGGGCAGGTCGGCGACGAGCGCGCGGCGGCGCTCATGCGGGCCGGCGCCCGCGACTTCGTCAGCAAGAACCGGCTCTCCCGGCTGGCCCCCGTCGTGCGGCGGGAACTGCACGAGGCGGAGTGCCGCCACCAGCGGCGGCAGGCGCAGGACGCGCTGCGGGAGAGCGAGCAGCGGCTGCGGCTCTACGCCGAGAACGCCCCCGACATCATCTTCCGCCTCCGGCTGGCGCCGCGGACGCGGGTGGAACATGTCAGCCCGGCCGCCGCCGCGATCCTCGGGTACGCGCCGGAGGACCTGAGCGGCGACCCCCGCCGCCTGCTCGGCCTGGTGCATCCCGCCGACCGCGACAGGCTCGAACGGTCGTGGCGCTCGCCCCGCGGCGAGCCGCTCCTGCTCCGCTGGCGCGGGCCGGACGGCGCGACCGTCTGGACGGAGCAGCGGGCGACGGGCATCCGCGACGACGACGGCCGGCTGCTCGCGGTCGAGGGCGTGCTGCGCGACGTCACCGCCCAGGTGCGGGCCCAGCGCGAGCGCGAGCGGCTCGAACGGCGGCTGCGCCAGGCCGAACGGCTGGAGTCCCTCGGCCGGCTGGCCGGCGGCCTGGCGCACGACGTCAACAACCTTCTCGGCGTGATCCTCGGCAACGCCGAGCTGGCCCTCGACGCGCTGCCGGAGGACGCTCCCGGCCGCGCCGGTGTCGAACGGATCCAGCAGGCGGCCGAGCGAGGCGAAGCTCTCGCGCGCCGCCTGCTGGCCTCCGGGGACGCGCACCCGCCGGGGGCGGCCGGCGCCGGACCCGCCCCCGAGACCGACCTGAACGCGGTCGTGGAGGAGACGATCGACCTGCTGCGCCCCACCCTCGCCGGCGATGTCGAGGTCGTCACCCGGCTGGCCGGGGGCCTGCCCGCCGTCGGCATCGACCGGACCGGGCTGGAGCACGTCCTCATCAACGTCCTGGTCAACGCGCTCGCCGCGATGCCGGACGGCGGCCGGCTGACCGTCGAGACGGCCCGCGGCGACGGCGGGGCCCGGCTCACCGTCTCCGACACCGGCCACGGCATGCCCGCCGAGGTGGCCGAACGCGCCTTCGATCCGTTCTTCACCACCAGGGAACGCGGCACCGGCCTCGGCCTGTGCACCGCCCGCGGCACGGTCGAGGGGGCCGGCGGCCGGGCCACGCTCGACTCCCGGCCCGGCTCCGGCACCACGGTCCACATCCGTCTGCCCGCTGCCGAAGCCCGCTGACCTGCGACGTTCGTCGCCCGGCGGCGACGGACGCCACCGCCGGGGAACGATGGACCGGGCGACAGTCGTTGGACGAGGTGACCCCGCTTCACGAAAGGGGGTGCACCATGCACCACAACGGTCTGCGCACCGCCGCCCTGCTGGGCGGAATGTCGGCGTTGATCGTCACGGCGGGCGCGTGGCTGGGCGGCGGCACCGGCCTGGCGATCGCGCTGGTGCTCGCCGTGGTGGGCAACGGCGCCGCCTACTTCCTCTCCGACCGGATCGCGCTGTCGGCCATGCGGGCCCGGCCGGTGAGCGAGGTCGAGCACCCCGTCCTCTACAAGATCGTCCGTGAGCTGTCCACGCAGGCCCGGCAGCCGATGCCGAGGCTCTACGTGTCGCCGACCGCGCAGCCCAACGCGTTCGCCACCGGCCGCAGCCCGCGCAGGGCCGCCGTCTGCGTCACCTACGGGCTGACCAGGCTGCTCGACGAGCGGGAGCTGCGCGGCGTGATCGGCCACGAGCTGTCGCACGTCCACAACCGCGACATCCTCATCTCCTCCGTCGCCGGCGCGCTCGCCACGATGATCACCTGGCTCAGCTACGTGGCGGTGTTCTTCGGCGGCTCCGACGACGACGAGGGGCCCGGCTTCCTGGGCGCGCTGCTCATGATGGTGCTCGGCCCGGTCGCGGCCGGCGTGATCCAGCTGGCCGTCTCCCGGGCGCGCGAACACCAGGCCGACGAGTCGGGGGCCCGGCTGACCGGCGACCCCCTCGCGCTGGCCTCGGCCCTCCGCAAGATCGAGATGGGTGCCCGGCAGCTGCCCCTCCCGGAGAACAGCCGGCTCACCTCCGCCTCCCACATGATGATCGCCAACCCGTTCAGCGGCTCCGGCTTCGGCCGGCTGTTCTCGACGCACCCGCCCACCTCCGAGCGGGTGGCCCGGCTGGAGCGGATGGCCGGCTACCGCCGCTGAACCCGATGGCCGGCCTCCTGAGCCGAGCCGCCGGCTCAGGCGTGCGCGGCGCCCGCCAGGATGGCGCCGTACTGGATGGACACCAGGTGACGGATCGGGATCGGCTCCTCCTCCGCGCCCGACTCCGCCTCCGCGCACCACCTGGCGTACGTCTCCGCCAGCGTCCGCGCCCGCGCCCGGATCACCGGCGTGCCGTTGCCCACGGCCAGCTCGCCCTCCAGCGCCCGCAGCAGCATCCCGCCGAACCGCAGCCGCATGCTGTGCAGCAGGTCGCGGCTGGAGGACACCTCGGCCACCGTGGCCGGCCGCTCGTTCTCCGGCGCGCCGGCGCGGCCCTCGTCGGTGGCCGCCATCCCGGCGAGCATCGGCACGAAGCTCCGGCTGGCCCGCAGGAACGGCGACCGGGTCACCAGGTCACCGGCCACCGCCGTCAGCGTCTCGTCCAGCACCTCGAACGCGGCCCGCAGGCCGGCCGCCTGGTCGCGCACCAGGTCACGGTAGAGCCGGCCGGTCGGCGACGTGTCGTCCGCCGAGGCGCTGGTCCAGTAGGGCACCTCGGCGGTCAGGCCGAGAGTGCCGTACCTGGCGATGTAGGAGTCGCTGGCGGCGCCGCCGATGTGCTCGGTGGGGTCCTGCCCGAGCGCCTCCAGGTAGTCGTAGGCGTCCTGCATCCGGGGCGCCAGGTAGACGGCCCGCTCCAGCCGGCGGACCGACGGATGTTCCGGCTCGCCCGCGTGCAGCGGCACGCCGTACCTGCCGGGCAGGGCCTTGAGCACGGCCTGCAGCTCGGGCTCGGGCCGGTTCAGGTAGTAGAAGACGCCGCCCGTCTCGCCGTTGTGCAGGGTGGTCATGAACGCCGGCCGGGTGTCGTCGATCAGCCGCATCAGCGCCAGCGTCTCCGGCAGCACCCGGTCGAAGTAGGCCCGCTTGTAGGCGAACGGGAAGGTCCACTCGACCTGCTCGTCGCCCGCCGGCCGGTAGAAGTGCCTGGCGTAGTGGGTCCTGGTGAACGGCCCGGCGAACCAGCCCTCGTTCAGCCGGGTGCCGTCGGGGTCGAGGCAGCCCACGATGTGCCAGGTGCGGCCGGTGGCGCGGCGCAGGCCCGCGTCCTCGCACAGCCGCATGGCCAGGTGCGAGACGGTCAGGCCGCCGATGGGCTCGTTGGGGTGCGGCCCGGCCGCGACGATCGCGTGGCGCGGCCCGTCGCCCACGGTCAGGCAGAGCAGCGGGTCGCCGAGCCGGGAGGTGCCGATGCGGCGCAGCGACGCCACGCCGGGATGGTCGGCCGCCAGCCGGGTGAGGACGGCGTGGACCTCGTCCACGGTGGCGAACCGGTCGAAGCCGGGGACGGTGTCGAGTTCGGAGAGGAGAGTCGCGTCGAGCACGTCCCCAGTCTCACCCGGGGCCGGGGCACCGCGTCCCACCCAGCCCGGAACGCGACGCGCCACCCGAGCCACCCCCCCGTGACCACCCCCGCCACCCCCGCCACCCTCGTGACCACCCCCGCAACCCCCCTGCCACCCGCGCCATCTGGCGGCCTGCCGTCTGCGGACATAATCGACGTCATGGCCCGATCTCCACGCCTCACCGAGGCCGAGCGCACGCTGTGGAACGCCTTCCCCGCCGGCGAGACCGTGGAGCTCGGTCCCGTCCCGTCCGGGCCGGACGCCGCGGCGGGCCACAACGCGCCCAAGGACGGCGACACCTGGGGCCCCGAGCGGACCGTCCGCGCCGAGGTGATCACCTCGTTGCTGCTGGGTGCCCGTGAGGCCGCGCCCGGCTCCGTCGCCGCCGTCCGGTTACGCGGGGCCCGGATCACCGGGTCCCTCGCCATCATCGGCGGCGCCGTCGGCCACGAACTCGACCTCAAGGGCTGCCACCTCGACGAACCCGTCCTGCTCACGGGCACCACCACCCGCTCCGTGCGGCTGACCGACTGCGCGCTGCCCGGCCTCAACGGCGGCGGCATGCGCGTCGCCGGACACCTCAGCCTGTCCGGCTCCACCGTCACCGGCACCGTTCGCCTCGCCCGCGCCCAGTTCGAGAGCGGGCTGTGGCTGGCCGGCACCCGCATCACCGCCGACGACGTCTGGGCGCTGTCCGCCGGCTCCATGGTGGTGGAAAGCGGTGCGACCCTGCGCAACGCCGACATCACCGGCGGAGTCCGCCTCGCCGGCAGCCGCGTCAACGGCGACCTCAACCTCGAAGGGGCCGTCCTGCGCAACCCCGGCGGGCGCGCCCTCAGCGCCGACGACATGGTCGTCGAGGGCGCCGTGCACTGCACCCGCGGCTTCACCGCGCTCGGCTGCCTCCGGCTGCGCGGCGCCCGCGTCAACGGCACCTTCTCCTTCCGCGGCATCGTACGCAGCCCCGACACCCCGTACGCGCTGCACGCCAGCCACATGGAGGTGCGCGAGTTCCTGCTCAAGCCCGCCGAACCCGTCGACGGCGTCGTCAGCCTCGCCTACTCCCGCATCGGCACCCTCGAGGATGACCCCGACACCTGGCCCGGCAGGCTGCGGCTCAACGGCCTCACCTACGACCGGCTGCGCGGCAGCGGCGTCGCCCGCCGCATCGACTGGGCCGGGCGCGACCCGGAGGGCTTCCGGCCCCAGCCGTACGAGCAGCTCGCCGCCTGGTACCTGCGCGACGGCAACGACGTGCTCGCCCGCCGCGCCCAGCTCGCCAAGCTCCGGGCCCGCCGCCGCACCCAGGGCCGCGGTCTGCGGGTGTGGGGCCGGCTGCTCGACATCACCGTCGGCTACGGCTACCGGCCGTGGCTGGCCGGGGTGTGGTTCGCCGTGCTGCTGCTGGCCGGCACCGTCTCCTTCGCCCTGAACCCCCCACGCCCCCTCAAACCGGACGAGGCCCCCGTCTTCGACCCGTTCGCCTACAGCTTCGACCTGCTCCTGCCGCTGCCGGCCTTCGGGCAACGCGAGATGTTCGACCCGGCGGGATGGACGCAGGGCCTCGCCTACGGGCTCGTCATCGCCGGCTGGATCCTCGCCACCGCCCTCATCGCCGGCGCCGCCCGCGTCCTCCGCCCCCAGTGACCATCGTCAGCACACCCTGGCACACCCGGTGGGCCTGTGTGGGACAGACCCGGCGCGTGTGAGTGGGGGGCAGGCCCGGTACGCCTGAGTGGGGCGGGCCCGGCACGCCTGGGCCGGGCGGGCCCGGCGCACCTGGCACGACCGACGCGCCTGAGTGGGGCAGGCCCGGCAGCCGCGTGCCCGCTTCCGGCGTGGCGGACACCCGCCTTGCGCAGCCGCAGCGGCTCGCGCTATTGATCGTCGATGGTCCTGGTGAATGTGGTGCGCGCTGTCGTGTTCGTCCTCGAGAAGGCCTCCCGCATGCGGATCGGCCAGGCATGGGACGACCCAGCGCTGGACGCGGCGCTCCCCGGCGTCCGGGCCGGGCGGCTCGACCAGGGGCTCGAACTCATCAGAGCCTCCCGCGGCGACAACGACCTGCGAGCGCTCCGGGTCCAGGAACTCGCGCGCGCCGCCAGATCGCACACCGACGCGCTGGCGCGGTTACCGGAGACCGACCCCGACGCCCTGCTCTGGCTCGGCGCGGCGCGCGTCAAGCACGCCTGGGACATCCGTGGCGCCTCTCTCGCGCGCTACGTGGGTCACGACCGTTTCGCCCGGTTCCACGAGACCCTGGAGACGGCCGAACCCCCGTTGCGCCGGGCGGCCGAGGCGCTGCCGGAGGATCCCGTGCCCTGGGCGCACCTCCAGTGGCAGGCGATCGGCGACCAGGCGGGCCGCCCGGCACTGGACAGCATCTGGAGAGAACTACACACCCGGGACCCGGCGCTCTACGCCGGACACCACGGCCGTGCCCAGGCGCTCTGCACGAAGTGGTACGGATCGGATGACGAGCTTCTGACGTTCGCGCGCGAAACCGTGGCCGCGTCCAGGCCAGGTGACCCGGTGACCGCCATCCTGCCCCTGGCCCACTTCGAGATCGCCTGGCAGGAGAACGACTACACCGGCCACGACGCCGACGAGGCCCTCCGTGCCCGCTTCCGGCGCCCGGACGTGTCCGGCGAGCTCATCGAGGCGGCGGACAGCTGGCGCACCGGCTCCCGGCCGCATCCCTTCGCCCCCGAGGCCATGCACCTGTTCGGAGCCGCCTTCTACTACAGCGGGCACCACAGCCGGGCGCAGACGCTGCTGACGAGCGCGGGCAGGCGCGTGCCGGAGACCCTGCCGTGGGCCGCCGCCTCCCTCACCCCCGGCCGCCGCTACGCCAGGGCCCGCCGCGAACTCGTCCTCCCCTGACCGGGCCACGGCAACACCACCGGCCCCCTGAACCCGCTGCTCGACCTTGGAAGCCGAGCTCGCGGTAGAGCAGCACCTTCAGCCGCTCCACACAGCACGTACGTGGGGAGCGGCCCGGAGCACAGGAGACGACGCGCGCCCTGGAGAGCAGCGCGCTCGGCCATGTGCCCCGGATGCGCCCTCCGCCGTCCGCATGGGGTCGAAACACCGATCAGCGCCCCGAAGAAGCCCAGGTCAGCGGTAGTTCACGAACTGCAGCGCGATGTCTAGGTCCTTGCCCTTGAGCAACGAGATGACCTCCTGCAGGTCGTCCTTCTTCTTGGAACTGACCCGCAGCTCCTCGCCCTGGATCTGCGCCTTGACGCCCTTCGGCCCCTCGTCGCGGATCAGCTTCGAGATCTTCTTGGCGTGCTCCTGGTCGATGCCCTCCTTCAGGCTGACCAGCATGCGGTACTCCTTGCCCGACAACTTGGGCTCACCCGCGTCCAGGATCTTCAGGGACAGCCCCCGCTTGATCACCTTCTCCTTGAACACGTCCAGCGCGGCGGAAGCCCGCTCCTCGCTGTTCGCCTTGATCTCGATGTTGTCCTGACCAGACCAGGCGATGCTCGCCCCCGTGCCCTTGAAGTCGAACCGGTGCCCGATCTCCTTGACCGTCTGGTTCAGTGCGTTGTCGACCTCCTGCCGGTCGATCTTGCTGACGATGTCGAAAGATGAATCGGCCAACACACACATCCTCTCAGCTGCCAACGCATGTCATCGGTGCCCGGCCCCGGGCCTCGCCGACCGCCCAGCGCATCCCACGAACACGGACCCAGCGAACGAGCCTAGCCAGCATCCAGTCCCCATGCAGCGCACCGGCCCGGCCCGCCCCCGACCGTCCCCGAGAAAGATCCCCTTCGGGACGAACCGGTGTCACGTCCACCCCGGAAGTCCGCTATTCTTCTGTCTGTCGCCGCGAGAGCGGATGGCACGGCAGGTTGCCCGAGTGGCCAAAGGGAGCGGTCTGTAAAACCGTCGGCTCAGCCTACGCAAGTTCGAACCTTGCACCTGCCACACCAGCAGAAAGAGGCCCTTCACCAGCGGAAACGCGGTGAGGGGCCTCTTTGTTCTGTCCGGCTGTCTACGACTGTCAGCGGACGTCCACGGCTGATCGTTCCCATTACGTTCCCATGGGATCAAGGAGCCATCACACGCACTCGGCTCCGGCTTGGCTCGAGGACAGAAGAGTGGTGGATGATCGCCCACGCGCATCCACCTCCCCGGTGAACACAGTCCGTAGATGCCTTCTGGATGCTCAGCGACGCCACCTGGCTGCGGCATGTCAACGGCCAGGTGGTGTCGCCGTTGGTGTCCAAGTTGAGGTCCCCGCTGCACCCCGGCCGAATCAGCACCCCGTCGGGGCCGAGTTGCTCGATCACATAGCCGCGCACGTCGTCACGTACGGCGTCGGCGTCCCAGCACGCGGTGCGCAGCAGCCGTTGCATCGTCTGGGGGACACTCAGCCCGGCGTATTCGGCAAGGTTCCAGCAGTTCTTGCGTTCCAGATCCGACAGCAGCCCGCGGACGTAGGCGGTGGGCGGTGCGACGCGGCTCGATGCGGCCGAAACGGTTCGCGATCCGGCCCATCAGGTCGTTGCAGGTGACCCTCCAGCCGTCAGGGTCTACAGTGTCGGCCACGGCCATCACGCGATCTTCAGATGTCTTCACAGACTCCGATTGATCGCGCGGTGGCCGCGAGCCACAGCGTAGACCCTGATGGGTCCTGGAACACGTCGGCGGGGCCTGGTGAGTCACCACCGGATCCCGGCCGAGGTGCCCGGCCCGGCGGCCGGGCCCGGTCGTCGGGTCACTTGACGGTGATCTGATGGGTGGCCTGGGCCGGTCCGGTCCCGCCATCCCCCGCATAGCTCGCGAGGTAGCTGTAGCTGCCGGCGTTGGCGGGCGTGTCGGTGAACGTGTACGTGCCGTCGGCGTTCACCCTCACCGGCGGGAGCTTGACGGTCTTACCACTGGTGCCCTTGACGTACAGGGTGCGCTGCACGGTGAGCGTGGACCCCGGAGAGGGCGGCCTGTCGCCCGCCGTCAGGACGCCGCTCAGCTCCACGGCCGTGCCGGCGACGCCGGCCTGCGGCCCTGTCAGGGTGAGCGTGGCTTCGCGCTTGACCGTCACGGTGACGGAGGCGCTGCTGCGGCGGTGGCCGTCGTCGCCGTCCCAGAACACCCAGTAGATCACCTCGCCGATGTACGGCGGCAGCTCGAAGACGGGCGTGTCCTGGAAGGTGAACGTGCCGTCCTGCCGCGTCGTCACGCCGGTGATCGGCAGTTTCGTCCAGCCGGGCAGGTACTGGATCACCGTGAGCGGCTTGAGCCCGAGCGCCTCGCCGTCGGCGCGGGTGAGCCGCCCCTCGACGGTGATCGGCGAGCCGGCGTACGCGTCCGCGGGGGCCGTCACCGTGAGCTTGGTGGCCGGTAGCGCGACGCCCGTCACCCGCCACAGCAGCAGCCGGTCCGTGGAGCTGCGCAGCAGTGCGAAGACGTCCGTGCCGGAGAACGCGACGCCGTCTGGGAGCAGTTCGGCGTCCGGCTGGTCGGCTGCGAACAGCTCCGCGCCCGTCGCCGCGTCGTAGAGGGTGAGGTCGGTGCTGCCCCACTGGCGTCCCGCGGCGAGGTAAGCGCCGCCCGAGCCGAGCGCCACGGCCGACGGATACCCGTCCCAGCCGTCGCCGTAGGTGCCGGTCGCCGCCAGGGTCCTGGTGTCGTACCTGGTGAAGTGACCGGGGGTGCCGGCCGCGCTGAACAGGGTGCCGCCGTCGGAGCTCAGGGTGAGGTCGCGCAGGTAGTCCATGCGCCACTCATCTCCGTCGATCGTGCCGCGCAGCGCGGGGGCGCCGTCACCGATGTCGTAGACCAGCATGTCGGCGTGGTGCAGGGCGGTCCGGCCGACCACGAGCGTGTCGCCGGCGGCCGCGAGCACGGGAGGTCGCAGGTGCTCGCCCCCGACCGCCACGGGCGCCGGGGCGCTCGCGCTGAGATCCAGGCCGACGACGCCGCCGGGGCCGTTGTCGCATCCGTGCCCCACCCACAGCCGCTCGCCCAGCAACGCCAGGGTGGACGGGCAGGGGTGGGCCGACAGGTCGATCCGGCGGGTGACGGCGAGGCTCGCGGTGTCGATCTCGGCGACCTCGTTCGAGCCGGTGAGAGCCGCGTACAGGCGGGTACCGTCCGCGTTCACGGCCAACTCTTGGACGCCGGGCAGGCCGGTGACGACACCGCCGGTGAGGTTTCCGTCAGTGCCGGCCACGATGATGCGGTCGCCGGAGGGAACGAACACCCGGCCGCCGCCGACGGCCAGGTCGGCGGTGTAGGCGTCGGTGACCCCGAGGTCGGTGGTGGTGCCGGCCGCCGAGGCGGCGGGGGCCGTGACGGTGAGCAGGCCGGTGATCAGGCCGGCGGCGCCGCAGTAAGCGGCTAATCGGCGAACCAGGGATGGGGACACGAGAGCCTCCTGCCGGGATGGGAAAATATGTTCTAATAACGTCTCATGGGTGCTCCCACGTCAAGATCATTCAGTCGCGCGACACCAAACCGTGATCAAGCACCCTCCGGGGTTAGAGACCGGGACGATTGTCGGTGCCCGCCGACATAGTCGTCGCCATGACGATTCCCCTCATGTGAGTCCGCACCGTCCGCGGCCACGAGCCGGCGCTGGACGGGATGACCCTGCGCTGCAGGAAGACCGGCGGCCAGCTGCTGGCGTCCGTGCCCAGGGCCGTGGTCCAGCCCGGTCAGTGAGCAGTTCGCGGCGCTGCTTGAGCACCTGGACGGTCACGAAAAGGGGTGCCGCCCCACCGTGGAGTCATGGATGCTGAACGGGCTGCCGGTGCCTGCCGGACTCCTCGCCGGGGTGTGGCCCGACCCCTGGTGGCGGGCCTGCCTGCGGCACCTGGTGGTTCCGCGTGGAGGGGCGGGCCGGGCTGCTGGAGGAGGTGCCCGAGGACGGGCGGGTGAGCGTCAGGACGGCGGACGGTCGGCGGTTCAGGGGGCACCAGGCCCTCGGCCCCGGCGAGCGGCGGGTTGGCCCGAACGGCCACAGGTTCCACGACGGCCGGGACTTCTGGTGGCACACCGGCACAACGACTGGGAGCCGCAGGGGCACCGCGTCGATCTAGCGACGGGGGAGCTCGCCGAGGAAGGGCTGCCGGAGTTCTTCGACCCCTCTCTGCTAGGCCAGGGCCGCCAGGAATACCCTGACCTGGCAGTTCTCGACCCGGCCGCACGTCCTCGCGCATGGCGTCGGCGTCCCACCGGGCGGTACGCAGCAACCGCTGCGGCCCGGCCAGCCCGGCATGCTCGGCCAGGGTCCAGCGGTTCTTACGGTCGAGGTCGGCCAGCAGACCGCATGTACGCGGTCGCGGCCCGGCGGGGCTCGACGCGGCCGAACCGGCCGCCGATCCGGGTCATCAGCTCGTTGAAGGCGACCATCCAGCCATCAGGATCTACGCTGTGGCTCGCGGCCACCGCACGATCTTTTGTTGTCTTCACCAACCACGAATGATCACGCGGTGGCTGTCGCCATGTGACCTCGACCCCTCAAGATCCCGAAGTGTCACTGGAGTATTAGGAGTTCGGACCTTGATCGGAAGGTGGGCAGCGTGGGGGCAGTTTGGGCAACTTACGACTGCGAGCATGAGGGATGGGCAGCGGCCGAGTTTTCGGACGGCAGGGTCTCAGTGGGCTCGGAAGCCGGCGGCACCGTGGTGGTGGGCTGGGACCCGGAGGGCGAGTCGGAACCGGCCGGCCTGCTGGATGGCCGTGATGCGGTCGGCTGGCGCGCGGTGTGCGAGTGTGGCTGGCGCGGCCCGATGTGGGCCCGAGTCGCCACCTCCGCCGAGCACGACATCGGGCGCCGCCGTGTCCACGCCGACCCCGGCCTGTATGGTGACGCCCCCGACGACGTCGAGAGTGCGCTCCGCCGCGAGTGGGCGGACCACGTGGGGCCAGCCGCGTTGGAGGGCTGGCCGGAGGCGTGATCAGCGAGCGTATAGCAGTGCCGCTCCACGACACCAGATCAAGACCGGGTCGCATCCCAGATGCGACGCATGGCCTCCTTGTCTTGGCCATGGACGCATTTTGCGTACACGCGGTGGAGCACTGCAACGCTGTGGCCTGCCCATTCAGCCACTTGGGGGGCGGGAACTCCTGCGTTGAGCCAGGTGGAGACGGCGGCATGGCGTAGGGCGTACGGCACTGCCATCAGCGGTGAGTTGGCCTCTGCTTCAGTGAAGGCCTTGGCTCTTGCCTCGTGGAAGACCTTCAGGTATGCGCGGTCGGTCATGAGCCCGCCGCGAGGGCCGATGAAGATACATCCACCGGGGCCGGTGCCGAACTGTCGGATGTGCTCCCGTAGGAGCGAGCCCAGTTCTGGGTGAACCGGCACACTGCGAGTTTCTCCGTGGGCACGATGCTTCAGTTCGCGGCGTTCGCGGACCTTGCCGCTGTTGGTCCATCGGCTCCCGGCGCGGGGTTCGGCATTGGTGAGCCGCATCTCACCCCAGTCATCCTCCGGGAGGCTGATGAGGTGGCATTCGCGCAGGTCCACCACCTCCTCGGGCCGCAGGGCGGCGAAGTACATGCAGGCGAAGAACGCCTTCATCCGCCTTCCACGCTCGCTGTGGGCCTCCACGGCGGCCAGAAAGCGGCGCGCCTGGTTGATGTTGATGACCACGCGTGGGTCGACCATGGCGAGAGTGCGAGGCTTGGTCCACTTCACCGTCTTGAGGGGGTTGAGCGGGAGCACGCCGATCTCTATGGCGTACTCCATGGCGTTGTTCAGCACCATCCGCTTGCGGTTGGCAGTGTTCGCGGCGGCCGGCTTTCCGTCCTTGGTCTGGCTGATTCTCGCGAGCACGCCGCGCATGAGGAGCGCGCCCTTTCCCGATTGGGTGAGAGCGGACATCGGCGTCGTGTGGGACTCCAGCCAGTCCATGATTTCGGACAGCTCAGCCGGTGGTCGGCCGCAGTCCCGGATGCGGCTGACGGTTTGCGTACCGCGGCACTGCTCGGCGCCCTGTCTGCTCTGATCATCCTGGTGGGTTGGTGGCTCGGCGGCAGAACTGGAATACAGATCGCCGTCCTGGTCGCGCTCGTCAGCAACGGCGTCGCCTACTTCTTCTCCGACAAGATCGCACTGTCGGCGATGCATGCACAGCCTGTCGGCCCCGGTGACTGGCCCGCGCTGCACCAGATGGTCCGCGAACTGTCGGAGGAGGCGCGCCAGCCCATGCCCCGGCTGTACGTTTCGCCGATCCTGCAGCCGAACGCGTTCGCCACCGGACGCAATCCGCGTCATGCCGCAGTCTGTGTGACCCGTGGGATCGCCCAGTTGCTGAACGAACGCGAGCTGCGCGCGGTCCTCGGGCACGAACTGTCGCACGTCTACAACCGCGACATCCTGATCTCTTCCGTGGCTGGGGCCCTGGCCACAATGGTCACTTACCTGGCCTACATGGCCGGGTTCTTTGGCGGGGGCGACGATGACGAGGGTCCCGGCTTCCTCGGTACCCATCCTGATGATGGTCCTCGGGCCGGTGGCGGCCGCCATGATCCAGATGGCCATCTCCCGGGCGCGGGAGTACCAGGCCGACGAGTCCGGCGCCCGGCTGACCCGTGACCCGATCGGGCTGGCCAGTGCGCTACGGAAGATCGATGCGGGCACCCGGCAACTGCCGCTGCCGGAGACCGGTCGGCTCTCCTCGACCTCGCACCTTATGATCGCCAACCCATTCCGTGGCGGAGGCATCGGGAGGCTCTTCTCCACTCACCCACCGATCGCCGACCGGATCGCACGGTTGGAGGCCATGGCCGGTTACCGCCGCTGATCTTGCTGTGCTCGAAGCCGGCGGGTAGTTCCCATCACCCGCATCGTCAAAAGCGTGGTGGCGTACAAGCTCGCCGCTCCCCTTCTCAACGGGCTCACCTAGGCAGAGGCACGCGGTACGGCGGGCGCAAGGCCATCGCGAGCGCGGCGGCCGGTAAGGTGATCGCGGGCGTCACCGGCGGACCAGGCGGGCACTCTGGCCACCACCGCCATCACGGCCGCATCCGCTTCCTCGACCATCGCGCGGCCGATCAAGCACGCTCCCTTGCCCGCCCGGCAGTGTGGATGGGTCCTGGCCCCGGGGCGGGAACTACGGGTCCTTCTCGTCCCGCCAGCCGCCGGGTTCGGGATGGTAGCCGTAAGCGGCGGCCCGCACCGTGTGCTCGTCCTCCAGCCCGGAGCCGATCGCGCCGCCGACGGTGGCCAGCGAGCTGATGATCCAGGCCAGGATCAGGGAGTCGGTGAAGTCGACCGGCCGCTGCAGGGTCTGTTCCAGCACGGACGTGTCGATCAGCAGCGCCGCGGCGAGTATCGTTCCGGCGAACAGCACCAGATAGGACACCGCGGCGGCCAGGGTGAGGGTGAGAATCGTGCCCAGGTTGAACAGCCGGGCCAGCTCAGCCGGTGTCTCCCGGTCCGGTTTCTCCCATAGGTCGTGCGCAATGATCAGCCAGGCCACCAGCGCGGTCAGCCCGAGAAGCATGATCACGGTGAGGCGGAGTCCGCCGAGCGTATCGCCCATCCGCCAGATGGTGTTGGTGGTGAGCGCGAACGCGGCCGTGCCAAAGGCGCCGACCAGCAGTTTGGACAGGCCCAGCAGGGCGCGCCCCGGGCGGTTGGCCCGGACCATTCCGGTCAGCAGCCGCACCCGGCCGATCAGCCGCGAAGCGACGTAGCGCAGTTCCCCGGCATCAACCTCGCCGACCACCCGGTGAACGGCGGCAAGCCGGCCGGCCAGCTCAGCCGGTGCCCCGCCGGACGGCGGCACCCGCTCCTCGGAAGCGTCAGCGAGTAGCCGGCCCACGAGATCCGGAACGGCTGCACGGACCGCTCGCAGCTGGCGCAGCCCGAGCGCGGGCAGGGACACCGTCGCGACTCGCCGCCGGGTGGACGCCTGCGCGACCAGCGGCACCCGCTCGGTGTGCAGCGGCAGGTCGGTCAGGCAGATCGCGACGTCCCACCCGGCGTCGGCACGCCGGTGGGCAAGATCGTCGAGCAGCGCCTCAACGCCGCCGTCGCGGCGGGGAGCCACGTCACCCCAGCCTTCCCGGACGGTCCACCGCACGTCCGGGCCCACCCGCTCGGCGAGCCGGTCGGCAAGCTCGGCGGTGAGTCGCGCAACCAGCTGCGCCGGGTAGTCGGGTGGGGTCGCCACGAGCCCGACGACGATCTCCGGCCGATGCTGTTCACTGGTGGCCATGGGGTGCTCCTCGCCGGTAGCCGGGCGGAGTCCCAGGGATTACTACCCGCGGTCGCACGCCACATGCGCCCTTGTATCGGGTCATGCTCGTACGGCCGTCAAGCAGGCGGCCATGCGCCTCGACGTTACTGCCGAGCCGCGACCGCTTCGACGTAGACGGGCCGCTGAGCGCGACGGCTGGTGGAAGATCTTAGGCGCCATGGCGCCGCCCCGGTGATGATGCGGCCTTTGCGGAAGGCGGGGCCGGGCGCGGGATGTGCAGCCCGTCGTGGATGGTAATCCAGGCGACGTGCACTTTCGTGCCTGGATTCGCTGGTGTCATCGGTTTTGTCAGGGGCAAGGGGCTGAGGACGCGGGGGCGTCAGCAGATCGGGGGCCGCCTGCGGCGTACGCAGATACCACCGCAATCTTTGTTAGGACGCATGATGACCGACAGATTCGCCCGTGCGCTCGGGTGGACCAGCCTCGTGCTGGGCACGGCGCAAGTGGCAGCGCCCAGGGCCGTGACCCGCCTGTGCGGCGTCGACGACGCGCCCGGGGCCACGACCGTCGCCAGGCTCGTCGGCGGGCGCGAGCTCCTGCACGCCGCGCTGCTGCTCGGCACCAAGAACCCCGCCCAGTGGGCGTGGACCAGGGTCGCCGGCGACACGATGGACCTCGGCATCCTCGGGAGGGCCGCCGCCAACCGCACGGGCACTCGCCGCGCCCGCGCCCTGGCTGCTCTCGGCGCGGTCGCCGGGATCGCCGCCCTCGACGCCGCCTGCGCCCGGCGCGGCACCGCCAAGGCCAAGGGCCCGCTGCAGGTGCGCGCCTGCATCACCATCAACAAGCCGCGTGAAGAGGTCTACCGCTTCTGGCGGGACCTGGAGAACCTGCCCTCCTTCATGATCCACCTGGACTCGGTGCGCACCCTCGACCAGCGCCGCTCCCACTGGAAGGCCAAAGGCCCGGTCGTCAAGCTGGAGTGGGAGGCCGAGATCATCGACGAGCGGGCCGGCGACCTCATCGCCTGGCGGTCCGTGCCAGGCACCGGAATCTCCACCGCCGGCCTGGTCAGCTTCACCGACGGGCCCGGCGGGCGCGGCACCGTCGTGGACGTCTCACTCGAGTACGGCGCGCCCGGCCGCAAGCTCGCCGCCGCCGTCGCCCGGATGTTCGGCGAGCACCCCGAGCAGCAGGTCCGCGACGACCTGCGCCGCTTTAAACAGGTCATGGAGACCGGCGAGGTGGTCCGCTCCGAGGGCAGCCCCGAGGGCCACCGCGCCCTGCGCCAGCTCCGCCAGCGTCCCGCACAACCGATCGGAGGACGGGCATGAAGGCCAACGTGTGGACGGGCCGCAACCACCTGGAGATCCAAGACGTCCCAGACCCGCGGATCCTCAACGCGCGTGACGCGATCGTCCGCGTCACCTCCACCGCGATCTGTGGCTCCGACCTGCACCTCGTGGACGGCTACATCCCGACCGTCAAGAAGGGCGACGTGCTCGGCCACGAGTTCATGGGCGAGGTCGTCGAGGTCGGCCCCGGCGTGCGCAACCTGCGCGCCGGCGACCGCGTCGTGGTGCCGTTCCCGATCGCCTGCGGTGCCTGCTTCGCCTGCGAGGCCGAGCTGTACTCGCTGTGCGAGAACTCCAACCCCAACGCCGGGATGGCTGAGAAGCTGATGGGCCACTCGCCCGCCGGTATCTTCGGCTACTCCCACATGCTGGGCGGCTTCCCCGGCGGGCAGGCCGAGTACGTGCGCGTCCCGTTCGCCGACGTCGGCCCCATCAAGATCGAGGACGACCTGCCGGACGAGAAGGTGCTGTTCCTGTCGGACATCTTCCCCACCGGCTTCATGGGCGCGGAGATGTGCGACATCAAGCCGGGCCAGACGATCGCGATCTGGGGCGCGGGGCCTGTCGGGCAGTTCGCCGCGGCCAGCGCGTTCCTGCTCGGCGCCGACCGGGTCATCGTCATCGACCGGTTCTCGTACCGGCTGCGGCGGGTCCAGCGGACCGGCGCCGAGGTCCTCAACTACGAGGAGGTGAACGTGCTGGACGCGCTGCGCGACATGACCGGCGGGCGCGGCCCGGACGCCTGCATCGACGCCGTCGGCATGGAGGCCCACCACCCGACCCCGGTCATGTACGCCTACGACCGCACCAAGCAGGCCGCCCGGCTGGAGACCGAGCGCCCCTACGTGCTGCGCGAGGCCATCATGGCCTGCCGCAACGGCGGCGTGGTGTCCGTCATCGGTGTCTACGGCGGTTTCGTGGACAAGTTCCCGATGGGCACCGTCATGAACCGGTCCCTGACCATCCGCACCGGCCAGTGCCACGTGCAGCGCTACACGGGGCCGCTGCTGGACCGGATCCGCGCGGGCGAGATCGACCCGAGCTTCGTCATCTCGCACCGGATGCCGCTCAGCGAGGCACCGCGCGCGTTCGAGCTGTTCAAGAACAAGCAGGACGAGTGCAACAAGGTGGTCCTCACTCCGTAGCGCCGGCCTTCGCGGCCCAGAACCAGTTCCACTCGATCTCCGCGGTGCCCGCTGCTCCGCCAGGTAGGCGGCGAAGGGGGCACGCCCGGCGGCGTCACCAAAGGGCGGTGTGCTGCTGGAACGTCACGAGGAGAAGGACGCCGCATGACCACCCCGGGCCGCTCGACTACTGCGGGCTCTTCCTACGCGGCGCCAGCCACGAGGCCGCGATCGAGCTGACTGCCCGTGCCACCGGCGCGACACGCGATGGTTGCCTGCTGCGCGTCGGCACCATAGAGATCGAGATCCGGCGCAACGACAACTGCACTCAGGATGGAGGCGACTTCCCCACTTGGCCGATCAAGATGGATATCGAAAGAGGGCACGCTACTGGCCACCATGTCGTCGAGACGGTGTCGAAGATTCTCACCTCCGTCTGGCAGGCAGGTCATGACGCAGTCGCTGCCTGCGATTACGAAGACGAACTTCCCGAACTCGGCGGATACCGCCGCTACCGAGACTGACCACCCA
The DNA here is from genome assembly GCF_002850745.1 of Nonomuraea indica. Classification (GTDB taxonomy): domain Bacteria; phylum Actinomycetota; class Actinomycetes; order Streptosporangiales; family Streptosporangiaceae; genus Nonomuraea; species Nonomuraea indica. Next base: position 401,904 of record NZ_KZ559469.1, on the reverse strand, counting down.
CCCGATCCACAGGTATTGACACTTGCTCATCTCTTTTCTGGCCGTGCAAACCTCGATCGTTCCCAATGCGTCCCCATCAGGCCCCACCTCGCAGAAGAACAGCAGGTCAGGCCCTGGTTGCGCCGGGACTGTAAAACCGTCGGCTCAGCCTACGCAAGTTCGAACCTTGCACCTGCCACACCAGCAGAGAGAGGCCCTTCACCAGCGGAAACGCGGTGAAGGGCCTCTCTCGTTGTGTCCGACTGTCCATGGTCATCAACGGCGGGCTACGACCATCCGCGGCCAATACGCGGCCAAGTTCTGCAGCGTTGTTTGCCCTTGTCTCGGTGGCGCGGTAACTGACGGCGTGGTGCCACGTCCGATGGTGGGCGCATGACGTGACGGGCCACGCGCGGAACCGTCCCCGCGTGCACGGGGAGCACTCCGGGATAGACCACGGCAGGTACGGCCAGGCGGGACCATCCCCGCGTGCGCGGGGAGCACTCGCGCTCCACCTCGGCCAGGACGTGCTGGGCGGGACCATCCCCGCGTGCGCGGGGAGCACAGGGGCGGCCAGCGGGGCGACCACACCGTGACGGGACCATCCCCGAAGCCGCGTCGGCGTCCGACGTAGCCTTGTTACCGCCCTCGGCTCAGGCGGGCTGCGCGATTGTCACATCCCGCCACACTCTCGGCCTGCTCGCCGCGCCCCGTACACACCTGAAGGCCATGGACGAGGTGGACGGCGCACTGCTGCTGCTGCGGGCGCCAGCCACGCTGAGCCCTGACAACGCCTGGTGCGAGCACGATTCCGCAGGAGCAATCCGCGTCGTGGGCTCAGGTGCCGCCACACCTGTGGATATCCACGGGCCCGCCACGCGAGCCCGGATTCCTCACGTTGCCGGCCGCGATGACTGGGAAACGAGCCAAGGAACCACCACCAGCGCCATCAGGTCGAGCCAAAGATGCAGCGCGATCGGAAGGAACAGATTCCCACTCGACAGATAGACAGTCGCCAGTAGAAAGCCAATCAATCCGGTTCGAAGTATGCCACGGAGCCCCTGATATGCATGGGCGAACCCGAAGGCGGCCGACGACACGACCACGGCCATCCATGTCGGCACGGCGAAGGAGCCCACCAGCAAAGCGGTGAGAAACCCGCGGTAGAACAGCTCCTCCGCCACCGCCGACACCACGACCAAAGAAAGGACTGCGTACAGGTCCTCGCTCGACTGCAGCATCAGCGGCCGGTCAGGACGCGTGGCGATGATTGCCGAACCTCGCCGACGCGCTACTACCACGGCGATGGGAATACTGGCCACTGCACCCATCGTGATGGACGTCAGGAGAAACGCTGAGGCGGACGGCGTTCTGAAGCCGAGGTCGTTCAGCGTGAAGCGCGGATCGAGGAACAGCCACCCGCCGACGGTCAGGCAAATAAGCAACCAGCGTAGGTTTCGACGGTGAATGTACCGGGCTCGTGTGCGGTGGGAGGGGTTGGACAAGGCTAGAAGTCGCTGGAAATTTCTAAGTCCATATATGGGTAGTATTATCACGACGTATATAAGTAAGCCGAGCGCGAGCGCGGCGGCCGCCACCCCACGGTACAGATCCATCTCAGACCTCTCTGTGTTTACACGCGCCCGACTCGGCAGCTATCCACTGATCCTTTTCACCACCGCATTCCGAGCCCCGGCCGCTACCCGATAGAAATCGCGAAGTTCGTTGAGTCGAGGACGGAGGTCCTCATCCAGGATTCGTGCAGGATCGCCACCGCAGGCGGACTCCACGGCTCGATAGTGGCTGCTGACGAGGTCGGCGAACGAGACCCGCGCGAGGTAGGCGGCAACCCGGCACACCCGGGCGGCATCAATCGAGATCAGCATGCCGCCTGCGGTGGTCTGACTCGTTAGGCCACCCACGATCGCCAGCTCGGCGTCGCCGTGTCCGGACCATCCGTTTCGATCGCCTGCCAGCAAAGTCTGCAGCAGATCCCAGGACTGCCCAAGGTCCAATGGGTCACCCACGGCCGCGGCGGCCGGGTTCGGTTGCGCGGCATCCGCTTCAACCCGGTAGAGGGTAAGTACAGCGCTCATGGCTTCCTGCTCGGCATCGGCGCACTAGTTGCTGTAGACGAGGCGGCGGTGGGCGAGATTGGGGTCGAACCTCGGTTTCCCCCAAGGCAGCACTGGTGCGAGGGCCGTGTGGACCCGCTCCACAGCCGCGTCGGTGTACTCCTGCAACGTTGCCGTCGCCCGCAGAAAGACCCTTCCTTCGGAAAGGGTCTCAACAGCGGTGAATGCACCGCTGTTGGTCAAGTGCGCCAGCCCGCCTGCGGCTTCCAGAACGCACGGATTGATCACCATGACCCATGAGTAGCCTCTCAGGGAGCTGTCGCTCCGCGGACGAGTGTCCTCCTCGAAAAGGCCCAGCGACCTTTCCAGGGCGCTCGCCGGAGGCTGTGCATCGTCGGCGACGAAGCCGAATTGCACCGAGTGCCGCTCGGCATGCTGGCGGAGCACTGCGGCGAGATTTTCCGGCAACGGAGCGTCATCTGTGACGACCGACTCCGTCAACCAGGCCTCGGCCGTCAGGGTCATCCATTCGGGTGCGTCCGCGAACCGGTGGGCGGCTATTTCCAGCCTTGGAAATCCCACGCTTCCGTCAGCCTGCCTGCCCGCCAGCACGAGTGACATCTCTTCCGGCCGCTCTAGCCCTGCCTGCAGAAAGGTGCGATAGTGTTCCGGCACCCCGTCATACTCTTTCACGGCTCTGCGCCCTCGGCGCAGCGAAACAATGCGCAGCATTGAGTACAGATCAACGTTCGCCCGACGAATCTGATCCGACGTCGATCCGAAGAGATCGTCGGTTACATAGGCGAGAACAGTTTCCGTCCAGTCGGACACGAGTTCCCGGAATTCCGCGCCCTGGGCAGGTGTTCGGTGATCGACGAGCACCGCCAAACCGGCATCCATGTCATCCTCCTCCGCACGCGAAGGTCCATGGAGGACCCGCGCAGGTTCAGGCCTCGGAAGCCTCGGCTCGGCGATTACGGCTTCCGAGGTCTGAACAGTCGTCTATATATTTTGCCGGAATACTATCCTATTGCACTGCCGCACCTCCGGATAATGCGCCTCCAAGGAAGGCTAGCCCTGCAAGCAGTCCCGCTACGGCACCTTGACCGACCGCGCCCCAGTCAACACTCGGAGCCTGCCATTGTGGCGCGCTGAATGGAGCGGGGCCTGGCGCCGCAGTAGGCACCGGAACCGGCCCTGGCACTGGCACGGGATGCGGGCCGGCTGGCCTCGGCGGATTTATCTTGCTGATCCGATAGACCTCGACGCCATTACCTCGCGAACTGACGGATATGAACTCGCGTGGGTTAGATCTGTTCACGCCGCCCCGTGGAGACAGGCTGAACCCAAGCTCGACTATCCGGTTGTCCCCCTTCTCGCGTAACTGCTTCTGTAGGTACTTGATGTAGTTTCGTAGTTGCGCCGACGCTTGCTGCTCGGCGGGGCTCCCCGCGTGCTTGACCTCCCAGATGTAAACTTTGTCTTCCGTCCCGTAGAGCACATCGGCGTAACCGGGCTTCTTCTCCGGATTGTCGTAGGAGCCTCCGCGGATGTAATTGTCCGTACGTGAGGTGGTGACCTTGCCCCGGCCGCCATTGGTCATGAGGTCGTGCAGGCGCAGATACATCGCGGTAAGGTCGAAGGCTGTCTCGTGCGGCTCTATATATATGTCCCACCACTTGCGCTCTTCATCTTCTTTGGCTGCCTTTGCCGCCGCCGCGGACACCTGCTTGCCGTACTCTTCGGGCGACATGTCGATGGGGATGTGCCCGTCGAGTTCGACGTTGCTAATCGGATTGCCGTCTGTAAAGGCGTAGCGGTTGGCGGTCCAGGGGTCGAGGCCGAGGCTCAGGTCGTCGAGGGCGCCGTTGTAGGTGTCGCGGAGGAGGAAGCGGTTGAGGCCGGGGTTGTAGTCGCGGAACCCCATGTCGTACATGCCGGTGGAGTTGTCCCAGCGCTTGCTGTTGAAGCGGTAGGGGTTGTACTCCTCCTTGGCGGTGGGGTCGACGGGGTCGGGTTTGTCGATGCCGGTGAAGAGTTTGTCGTCGTTCTTGCCGTAGGCGGTGTAGCCGTAGGTGGCGCGGGTGTCGCCCGTTTCCGAGGTGATCTGTTCGACGTCGGTGTGGGGGTTGTAGCCGTAGTAGGAGGACTCTTCGCCTGAACCCAGGATTATTATGTCATCAGGTTTAGTTCAATGAGGCTTTTTCATCCCCCTGACGGCAGGGCGCTGGTCACAGCCTGATCGCGAGCTTGGCGATCGCCTGACGACGTAAGAAACCCCTGGTAGATGGATTGATCACCACAACCAGATCCGTCACAACCAGGGGCCTCGGATGCTGTTTTATCGTGCTGCCGTCGATTTGTCGCGTTCAACGTTGAACTACGTTGCCGGGGTGATCCGCCGGCATCGTAAGGCGATCAAGTCGGCCTGGCGGCTGCTCAACCCGGGACAGCAGGCCCTGCTGGTGCTGGTTCACCTGCGCAAGGGCGAGACGTTCACCGAGCTGGGGGCCGGGTTCGGTGTCTCCACCGCGACCGCTTGGCGGTATGTGGAGGAGGCCGTGATGCTGCTGTCGGCGCGTTCGCCCAAGATCGGGCAGGCGTTGCGCAAGGCCTGCCGGGATGGAGTGCACTACCTGGTGCTGGACGGCACTCTGATCCGCACCGACCGGGTCGCCGCCGACCGGCCGTACTTCTCCGGAAAGCACCGCGTGCACGGGATGAACATCCAGGTGATCGCCGCACCGGACGGGGCGATCCTGTGGACCTCGGGGGCGCTGCCGGGCAGGACGCACGATCTCAGCGCTGCCCGGATCTGGGGCATCCTGAGGGAACTGGAACGGGCCGGGATCGTTGTCTTGGCGGATAAGGGCTACCAGGGTGCCGGTGGTCCGGTCATCACGCCCTACAAGGGCAGAGATAAGCCCGCCTCTCAGAAGCGGGCCAACCGATCACACGCCCGCCTTCGCGGTCCAGGCGAACGCGCCAACGCCCAGCTCAAGACCTGGCGCATCCTGCGGAAGCTCCGCTGCTGCCCACTCAAGGCTGGGCACCTCTGCAAGGCCATCGCTCTTCTGCAGAACTACGAAGTCGCCCGAGGATGAAAAGAGGTCAATGAAGGATTGAGAGATAGCTGTACGCGCCGCAGATTAAGATTGATACTTTCGACTCTAACGGTTATTTCGGTCCCAACGTCGGGCATTCGACCTGCATGGTCTTCTTCGAACTCGGATACAGGAACCAACCCCACGACGTCCTCGTCGACCTTGACGAAAGCGCCAATAGGAACCACTTTCACAACAGGCCCTGTCAAAATAGTCCCGAGCATCGTGAGCGCAAAATGTTGCAAGGGATCTACGCTCAGGGCTTTCATCGAAAGCCGGACCTGTCTGTGCTCAAAATCCACCTGAAGCACCACTGCGACCACCTCTTGCCCTACCCGCACCACATCGGATGGGTCATCAAACTGTTTCCATGACAGGTTCGGGACACTGATATACCCTTCAATACCACCGAGATCGACAAACACGCCCGACCTGGATATTGATGTGACCACAGCTTTCACAACTTGGCCATCCAGCAGGGAGTCGAGCGACGCGTGCGATCCACCATTACTCATGAATTCTCCATTTCGCTGAATTATCCAAGGCCTCGGTGTGCAACATATCCGACGCGAGCCGCGTCGGATATGTTGCACACCTCCTATCGTGACCAAGTCTCATGCACAATGAGCTAGGTAAAGGAATAGCTCATCGCAGTGTACGCCTCTGACGCCGCTCGCGCTAGTCCGTCCAGGCATACCCCCCATAGTAATTGATCCATTGCGATTTCGCGATATAAGAATTGAAGCGAGGAATCTCGGCCCTTGGAATAATCCATTGATATTCGCCAGGCTTATTGTCGTGCGTCCTGCGATAAATCTCAGGAGGGAACGCCTTGAGGAATCCCGGCTTCATTTCATATTCATAGTATCCATCCTCATAATCAGCAGTTCCTGCGTACTGCTTAGCTACGCTCGCGGAGTCGCCCAGGTATGCGGTTCCAGGGTGACGTCCAGTGTCTGGATGATTATTTGGATTTAGGCCGAACGCCTCCGTTGCCTTGTTGCCTTTATGCGGTGAGCGATAAAGGTAATACGGGTCATCTTCGTCTTGATTTACGGAAGTCTTCTGGCTGCCCTCGCAGCCAGCCGCACCCGGGGAATCGCCACAGGTCAACGTCAGAATGGTGAGCAGCGATCCAGCCAAGCCAAGAATCGAGCCGAAGATGCGCCCGGCAGTACCCACTGGTTTCACCGGCCCGGTTTCTGGTGCCGTTACCGGCAACCTCGGGGCTGTAACCGGAGGAACGCCGAGGCTGGAGTCTGGTTTGCTCGCGTGCGAAGCCACCGGCTTCCGCGGGAGATTCACATTGTGACTTCTACTGCAAGTGCCGGGATTCCTCTCACACTGCCAGTACCGGTCGTAATTGAACGTCTCCGGGTCGAACTTAGGGTTGTGCCACGGACGTGGTTCATGGCCGTCGAGTTCGATGTTGGTGATGGGGTTGCCGCCGGTGAAGGCGTAGCGGTTGCTGGTCCAGGGGTCGAGGCCGAGGCTCAGGTCGTCGAGGGCGCCGTTGTAGGTGTCGCGGAGGAGGAAGCGGTTGAGGCCCGGGTTGTAGTCGCGGAACCCCATGTCGTACATGCCGGTGGAGTTGTCCCAGCGCTTGCTGTTGAACCGGTAGGGGTTGTACTCCTCTTTGGCGGTGGGGTCGACGGGGTCGGGTTTGTCGATGCCGGTGAAGAGTTTGTCGTCGTTCTTGCCGTAGGCGGTGTAGCCGTAGGTGGCGCGGGTGTCGCCGGTTTCCGAGGTGATCTGTTCGACGTCGGTGTGCGGGTTGTAGCCGTAGTAGGAGGACTCTTCGCGGTTGTCCTCGGTGAACTTCACCTGTGACAGGCGTTCGCCCCAGGGCGAGTACTGGAAGGATTTGACGAGTTTGCCGGCCACCTCTTCGTCCAGGACTTCGGCGGACAGGCCGAGGTAGGAGTAGGTGGTTTTGGCGGAGGCGGTGCCTTCCTTCTCGGTCTTCGTGGTGGTGCGGTCGAGGGGGTCGTAGGTGTACTTGGTGACCGTGGAGGTGGCGCCGTCGCCGCCGAGCTTCTCGTGCCGGGTGACGTGGTCGAAGCCGTCGTAGGTGTACTTCTCCCAGATCTTGCCGCCGCCCTGGATGGTGCGGAGCCGGCCGTACGGGTCGTAGGTGTAGGTGCTGGTGGCTCCGTCGGTGACGGAGGTCATGAGGCGGTTGCGGTCGTAGGTGAAGGTGGTCTTCTTGCCGAGGACCGTCTCTTCGTGGACGTTGCTGTTGGCGTCGTGCCAGTACGTCTCGGTTTCGGCCGCTCCGCCGGCGACCGGGGTCTTGACTGTTTTGGCGATGCGGTCGCGGGGGTCGTAGGTGTAGGTGTACTCGTGTTCCAGGTACGAGCCGGGTGAGTCCGCGTTCTGGATTTTGGCGTGGTCGCGGGCGCGGTGCAGGTTGCCCTGGTAGCCGAGGGTGTGTTCGGCGACCACGGTGGCGTTGGGCTTCTTTTCGAGGGAGTGGCGTAGGACGCCGGACAGGAAGTAGTCGTAGTCGACGGTGTTGCCGTTGGCCTTGGTCTCCTTCAGGCGTTCGGCGCGGGGGGTGTAGGTGTAGCTGGTGGTCTTGGGCTGGGTGTCGGTGGCCGACTTCTTGTTGACGACCTGCTCGATCAGATCGCGGATGTCGTAGCCGTAGGTGGCCAGCGTCTTGTCGTGGGTGCGCTCCACCACCGCGCTGTTCTCGTTGTAGCGGTAGGCGGTGGTGTTCTTCAGGACGCTGTTGAGCTTCTCCTGGATCTGGTCGATCTGGTTGAGGTTGGTGTAGGTGATGCCCCACAGGTCGATCTTGGCTGTGGGGGACCTGTCCTCGATCTTGGTGAGGTTGGCGTTGGAGTCGTAGGTGTAGGTGAAGTCCTTGGTCTCGGTGTCGGTGTCGCCGGCGTTGTCGCGGACGAGTTTGACGGCGTCGGCGACGACGGTGCCGTTGGCGTCGTCGGTCAGTTTGACCGAGCCGGTGTTGCCGGCGGTGAAGGTGTAGGCGCCGAGCTCGACCCAGGTGCCGGGGTTCTTGGTCTGGTCGATCGTGACGTCGGCGGTGCCGCCGTCGTGGGTGACGGTGTATTTGGCGTTGGTGGCGGTGGCGCCGGCGGGGTACTGGGCGTAGAGCTTGTAGCTGCCCGCGCTCGGGGTGGTCAGGCTCCAGGTGAAGCTGCCGGCGCCGGTGCCGGCGGGGGCGACGGCGTAGTCGTAGCCGACGAAGCCCGAGGTCGCGGCGACTGTCGGGCCGACGATGTTGGACGAGGAAGTGCCGCCGCCGGTGGTGGTCCAGGAGCCGACCGCGGCGACCTGGCCGGTGTCGGAGTTGTCGCCGAGCACGACGTCGAGACCGAGGGGGACGCCGTCGTCGGAGTGGGTCTTGAGCTTGCCGTCGGGGTAGTACGACCAGTCCAGGGCGCGCTGGGAGGAGCCGCCTGCCGAGGTGACGGTGCGGTTGGTCTGCAGGCCCAGGTCGTTGTAGTCGTAGGTGGTCTTGATGTCCCACGGGTCGGTGGTGGTCTTGGACCAGCCGTTGTCCCAGTACGACATGGTGGAGACGTTGCGGACGGTCTGCCCGTGCGAGGGCGGGTGGGAGATCTCCTTCAGCCGGGAGACCGCGTCGTAGGCGTACAACACGCTGTCGGGCTTGTTGTAGACCGGGTCGTCCGGGTCGAAGGGGTAGATCTCCTCGGCCGGCCGGTTGAGCTTGTCGTACTTCGTCTCGTGGATGAAGTCGGCCGGGTCTTCGGGGGTCTCCACGCCGCGCGGGGTGATGGTCTTGGTCTTGTTGCCGACCTGGTCGTAGGTGAACTGGGTGGTGACGTATTTGACGACGCCGTCGGTCTCGGAGTGCGGGACCCGCGTTTCGGTGACGTCGCCGCGCTTGTTGTAGACCGTGATGGTCTTGTTGTTCTCCTGGTCGGTCTGGCCGACGACTAACCCGTCGAGGTCGTAGTCGGTGGCCGTCAGGTAGCCGGCGGCGTCCTTGGCGGTCTTGACACGGTGGTTGCGGTCGTAGGTGTAGATCGCGGTGTAGTCGCCGGTGTCGGTGGTGGCGTTCTTGCGCGGGTCGATGACCTTGGTGACGTTGCCGACGTTGTCGTAGACGTAGGTGAGCTTGTGCTGGTCGGCGTTGATGACGTCGGTCAGCTGGTAGATCGGGTCGTAGACGTAGGTGGTGGTGAAGTCGGCCGCGGTGGCGCCGGACAGGTTGCCCTTGGGCTCTGTCTGGGTCTTCAGGTTGCCGGCCAGGTCCCAGGTGAAGGTGGCCTTGCGCTCTGGTCGGTCGGCGGTGTCCTTGGGCAGGTTCGACTCGAGGAGCTGGTCGGCCTCGTCGTAGACCGCGGTGGAGACGGCGCCGTTCGGCGCGGTCATCTTCGTGACGTTGTCGTTGCGGTCGTATTCGGGCGCGGGGGTGACGATGAACTTCGGCGTGGCCGCGTCCTGGTCCTTCGGGACCTTCGACTCGAGCGGGCGTTTGAAGATGTCGTACGTCTGCGTCGTGGTCTTGCCGAGAGCGTCGGTGACCGACCGCACGTTGCCCCGAGCGTCGTAGGCGGTCGTGGTGGTGTTGGTGTAGGCGTCGGTGATCTTCTCCGGGTAGCCGGAGGGGTGGTAGTCGCTGAAGACGGTGGGGTTGCCGTTGGCGTCCGCACTCCCAGCGAATTCACAGCAAACCGCAGCCATACAACTTCTTGGGTAAAACGGCCCCTACCAGCAACGCAGCAGGCCGCAGGCGATCATGCCTTGACTCCGGTCGGCTGCCATGTCTAGATCAATCTGGTCAACACACTGGAGGTGGCACACGTGACCATCACGCGGCAGCCGCGGTCGTGACACAGCAGCCTTCAACACCGACGGCCCGTACTCATCAGGCCCGCACGATGAAGACAGCGGCGGTTGTGGCAGGCATTCTCCAATTGGTGCTCGCGGTCGCCCTGATCGGCATCCCAGGCATCTCGACGACACTCCACCCCGTCCATGAACCGGGCGAGACCACCGTCACCCCGCCCCAAGCCGCGGTCGTCCGTCAGTCCATGGCCTCCTTCTCCGGGCCGACACCGCACCCCTCCGCGTCCTCCTCGCCCAATCCGCCATCAGTCACTCCCCGACAGATGGGCTCGACCTCGCACCGCCCCGTGCCGACCACGCCATCACCGGCCTCCAGCGTGGCGGGAACACACAACCGCAGTGACCGGCCGGTCTCCGGGGCCCCTTCGCGCCGCGCCCGGCCGCTGCCCACTCCACAGGCGACCAACAAGCGCGTGCCCCAAGTACGCAGCATTCGCCCATCCCCGAACCAGCACAAGCGGGGCCCAGACTTCCACCAACATCCTGGCCCAGCGATCCGCCCTGAACCCAGACACACAACATCGGCGGTGCCCCTGCATCCGACTCCAGCGCATGGGCACCGGGTAACTGCGAACCCGGATCCTGGCCCTCAGTTCATCCACCAGAACCAGAGTGCGCATGCGCGAGGAGGGCGGCCGCCCTGACAGTGACGAACCGATCAGCCCCAACCCGGGCCGCTTGTCGATTCGCCTCCTCAGGGGAAACCGTCAACCTCTTCGCAGCCAACGTGGTCACAACCGCATGCCGGGATGGTCCCCGCACAGCGGAGCGTCGTCATCGCCACCTTGTGCCTTGCGGCCTGGGCGCTGGGACAAGCCCGGGCATGCGGAGATGGTTCAAAGGACCGGCGAACGCGTAGTCGTCGCCACCGCAATGCTCCGGGGCCTATGGGACGCTCTCAGGCAACCCGTGGATGGCAAGCCGCATGGCGTCTGAGGCCTGTTACGGCGAAACGCGGCCAAGGAATGGTCGGTCGAGGAGTTTCTGCAGGTCAGGGCGCTATCGCGACGGGTCTGTAAAACCGTCGGCTCAGCCTACGCAAGTTCGAACCTTGCACCTGCCACCAGCAGTAGCTGCAGGTCAGAGGCCCTGCGGGGCCTCTTCTGCGTTTCAGGGGTGTGCAGCCGTGGGCAGCCCTGAGCGGCTGTTTGTCGCTGGCCCCGGGATATACGCGGAATGGATCATGAGCCTTTCCCCTGGTCGACGCGCATGATCCGGAACGGCCACGGCTAATACGCGGCCAAGAAGAAGGGCCCCGGAGGTGATTCGGAGCCCTGTGCTTCTTCCAGTGGAGCGGGTTGGAGGGACTGCAAGAACAACGGCTCTGTCTCTCTTTCGGCTCTGTCTCAGATTCGGTGGTGACGGAAGGTGCCGTAACGTCACGCTGAGTTGTGATCGGTGTCGACGAGCTTGTGCATGCGGTCTTCTCGGGGTTATCGCCGCTGGTGGTGGAAGACATAACGGACGAGGGCGGGCAGATCCGGGTCCGGGCGCGAACCCCGAACGGGTCGATCGCCTGCCCGTCCTGCGGAGCCGAGACAGCGCGCGTGCACGGCTATCACGAGCGCAGTCTGGCCGATGTCCCGGTCGACGCACGCCGGGTGCTGGTGGTGGTGCGGATCCGTCGTCTGGTCTGCCCGACCCGTGGCTGCCGCCAGACCTTCCGCGAACAGCTTCCCGGTGTGCTGGAGCGCTATCAGCGGCGCACACCCCGCTTGGCTTCCCAGATCGGCTCGGTGGTCCGCGAATTGGCCGGACGCGCCGGCATACGAGTCTTGTCCGCGCTGGCGGTGCGCCTGTCCCGGCACACCGCACTGCGCCTCCTGCTGCGTCTGCCCCTGCCCCAGCCGCGCGTCCCCCGGGTGCTGGGAGTGGACGACTTCGCGCTGCGCCGGCGCCACCGTTACGCCACCGTGCTGATCGACGCCGAGACCCGCGAGCGCATCGACGTCCTGCCCGGCCGCACCGCCGACACTCTGGACGCCTGGCTGCGCGCCCACCCCGGCGTGCAGATCGTGTGCCGAGACGGCTCAGGCGCCTATGCCGAAGCGATCCGCCGCGCCCTGCCGCACGCCATCCAGGTCGCCGACCGCTGGCACCTGTGGCACAACTTCGGCGAGGCCGTCCTGAAAGAAGTCGCCGCACATAGTGCCTGCTGGGCCAAGGCCGGACCGCCCCTGCAGGACGGCAAGCGCGCCCAGACCACCCGCGAACGCTGGCACCAGATCCACGACCTGCTCGGCAAAGGCGTCGGCCTGCTGGAATGCGCCCGCCGGCTCAACCTGGCTCTCAACACCGTCAAACGCTACGCGCGTGTGCCCGAACCGATGCGTCTGCAACGCGCCCCGCAATACCGGCCCACCCTCGTCGACCCCTACCGCGACCACCTTCGGCGCCGCCGAGCCGAAGACCCCGCCGTTCCCGTCCCGCACCTGTTCAACGAGATCAAAGCCCTCGGCTACCCGGGCAGCTTCAACCTCCTCTACCGCTACATCACCCAAGGACGGGTCGAAGCCGACCGCCTGCCCACCTCCCCACGCCGCCTTGCCCGACTCCTGCTCACCCGGCCCGACAACCTCGAAGACGAGCACCGCCGCTTGCTGAACGACCTCACCGCCGCCTGCCCGGAGATGATCGACCTCGCAGGGCTCGTCCGCGGCTTCGCCCACGTGCTTCGGCCACACGAGGGCAACGCCGACCACCTCGACGCCTGGATCACCACCGCCCGTGCCGCCGATCTGCCTCACCTGCACGCCTTCATCCGCGGCGTCGATCAGGACCGCGAGGCCGTCTACGCGGCTTTCACCCTGCCCTTCCACAACGGCGGGGCCGAAGGCGTGAACACCAAGACCAAGCGCATCATGCGCCAGATGCACGGCCGGGCCGGCTTCACGCTGCTCCGCCACCGCATCCTTCTGGCCTAACGCTCCGTCACCACCGAAAGAGAGACAGAGCCGTTAACTGGACAGACCCGGTGCTTGGCCGCGTGTCGACGCGCCCCCGACCGGTGCCGCGCGGCGAGGATCTTGGCATGCTCCTGACCGGCCAAGCGCTACTCGGCCAGGATTTCCAGCACGAGGCATTGCGCCGGGTCGAGTAGTGGCGCAGCCAGGCCGACTGTGCTGAGCATCGATCCGGTGGCGCGGACTGTTCCCCGGGTGACCCAGGGGACCGCCGTGCTGAGGTGTGCCTGGGTGGGCCGGATCTCGGGACATACGGTCACCGTGTAGGGGAGATCTGGGTCGAGTCCGGGGAGCCGGAGCCGGGCCGGTACGGAATCTGTCGGGGCGGTGAGCTGGGCCAAGCAGAACACCGCGTGGTGGCGATCGTCGGAGACGACGCCGTGGAGCCATGCCGCGGGGTCGGGGTGGTCGATGCGTACGGTGGTCCCGCCGTGCAGCAGGGGGCGCAGCCGCTTGTGCAGCCGTACCCATGCGGCCAGTTCGGCCAGTTCGTCGTCGGGGCACCGGGTCAGGTCCCACTCGATGCCGGCGTGACCGAAGAGGGCGGTGGCCAGGCGAGTGGAGAGCGCGGTGGCGCGGCCGGTGGTGTGGGCTGTGGCCTCCCCGACGTGGCAACCCACAAGCTCGGGGGGCACGAACAGGCTGGTCCAGCGCTGGATGCGTTGGCGCTCCACCGGGTCGTTGGTGTCGGAGGCCCAGACGCGGTCAGTGCGCTTCAGGATGCCGTAGTCGATCCGGGCGCCGCCCGAGGAGCAGGACTCGATCTCCAGTCCGGGGTGCCGATGGCGGAGTTCGTCGAGCAGCCGGTAGACGGCCGCTGTCTGGGCGTGGACGCCGAAGCTTCCGTCGTGGATCGCCTCCAGCAGGTCGCGGTTGTGATCCCACTTCAGGTAGTCGACGCCGTACTCGTCGATCAGCGCGTGCAGTCGTTCTGCGATGTGCTCGTACGCCTCGGGGCGGGCCAGGTCGAGAACCTGCTGGTGCCGGGCCGCTGGGGCGAGCCGTCCGGGTGCCGTGAGGAGCCAGTCAGGGTGGGCCCGAGCGAGGTCGGAGTCGGGATTGACCATCTCCGGCTCGACCCAGAGCCCGAACTGCATGCCGAGTGCCCTGACCCGGTCGACCAGCGGGTGCAACCCGCTCGGCCAGAGTCGCAGGTCGACGGTCCAGTCGCCCAGGCCCGTGCTGTCGTCGCGGCGTCCGGTGAACCAGCCGTCGTCGAGCACGAAGCGTTCGACGCCGACGCCGGCGGCTCGTTCGGCCAGGTCGGTGAGCTTGTCGAGGCGGTGGTCGAAGTAGACCGCCTCCCACGTGTTGAGCGTCACTGGCCGGGGTGCGCGCGGGTGGCCGGGGCGGGCTCGCAGGTGCCGGTGCAGGCGTTCGGAGAGGCCGTCGAGCCCGGTAGCGGACCAGGCGAAGTAGGTCCAGGGGGTTCGGTGGGAGTTTCCCGGAGCCAGACGGATCTCGCCTGGCCCGAGTAGCTCGCCGCCGCCGAGGATCGGGCCATGCTCGGGTACACGTTCCGCGTAGTGGAGGTGGTTGCCGCTCCAACCGGTGTGTACGGCCCAGACCTGGCCGTGCCGGAATCCGAAGCCGGCCTGTCCGACGGCGAGGACGCCGGTGGCGTCATGGCCTGTGCGGCCCCGCCTGGACTCGCGCAGGGTCAGACCGTGGAGGAGGGGCCGGCGCTGGGGTTGGCGCTCGTTGGCCCAGCGGCCGGTGAAGTCGAGGACTTCTGTCGCCTGGTCGCCGGCCGGGAGGAGGCAGACGGCGCTGTCGAGGGTGTAGAGGCCGGGGCCGTCGTTGGTGATGTCGTGCCGGATCCTGATGACGCCGAAGCGGTCCATCTCGATGTCCGTGTGGACCGTCAGCCCGGCGACGGGGTCGGAGCTGTGGATTCGCAGGTGTCCGCCGCCCGCGTCCGAGTCGGCGGCGGGCACGGATTCGGACAGTTCCAGGCGGAGGTGAGGATGGGCCCCGTCGCGGTGGCCGGTGATCCCCGGCCGTCCGGTCCAGCCGTCGGCCTGCTGCGGGACGAGCCGCAGCGGCACCGGCTGGTCAACCGAAGCCACGGGCCGTCCTGGCGCCAGGGCGAGGAGCAGGTCGTACGGGTCGCCTAGGCCGCCGGGATCAGCTCCCCAGTGCAGGACGGCAGGGAGGCCGGGGCCCGAAAGGTCGAGGATAAGGGCGGACCCGGCCGCGGCGAGCACGGCCAGGTCCCGGTGGTGCACGGTCATGCGTTCGTGAACTCCGGTGGGATCGTCGGCGTGTGCATCACAAACCGATGACGGTCAGGTCGGCGCAGGACGCCCATGGGTTGCTGTTGGCCTCTGACAGTGCGCGGAATCGCACGTACCGGCCGGTGACAGCGGGGAACCTGACGGTCTTCAAGGTGGCATCGATGGCGAACATTCCGGTGGCCACTGGGCTGCCCCAGTTCGTACCATCGGTCGAGACGTAGAACTCGTAGTCGCGGACCCAGCCGTTCGTGCTTCCGTCCTGCCGAGGCAGGTAGGTAAATCCGGAGACGGAGCGGGCCGCCTGCATGTCGAGCTGGATTTCGTGCGGGTAGACCGGGATCGGGGTAGCGCCGGTCCACCGGGTGTGCCACAAGGTGGACATGTTGCCGTCCAGGACGTTGGTTCCCGGGTCGTTCTCGCCCGTGAGCTCCTCGCTGGAGACGTACTTCACTGTCCAGCCGGTGCGCGGCAGGACGTGCGGGCCGCCGCCGTCGATCTGGACGTTGAAGTGGCTGGTGCCGTTCAAGGTAAGGGCGAGGACCAGAGTCTTGGTGGTGGCGTCCCAGGTCTGCGTGTTGGTGTAGGGACGGCTCATGCCGGGGTAGTCGTCGAAGACCACGCGCGGTCGCCCGCCGTTCCAGGTTCCGACGATGGTGAGCGTGACATTGCGGAGGTCGCATGGGGTCTGGTCCGGGAGCGTGCGGTTTCCGACGGTGGTGATCGAGCCGTCGGCGTTGACGATCGGGTTACCGGCGCTGTCCAGCTTCGGCGCCATGTAGTTCTGGCCGAATGTGACGGTGGTCGCCTGGTCGGTGACCTGGGATATGGCGTCGGTGAGGTTGAGGCGGTAGTTGAAGATGTGGACGCCCAGGTTGGCCGGGTTCTCCTGGATGATCACGCTGGTGTGCTCGTCGGAGCTGATGGTCACCTGCGCGCCGGGCACGTTCGTCAGCGGGATGACCGAGGCGGTCTTACGCTGCTCCCACATGACGGGGTTGGTGTAGTACCACTGTTTGCTCGTGCCGTCGGAGCGCACCACCCAGCCGTTGCCTGTGCTGGCGAAGCCGGGGAACAGGCCGTCGTAGTAGCTGGTGGGCTGCTTGGAGGTGACAGTGGTGAAGCCGGACAGATCTGCGGCGGGCATCGTGGCAGGCACCAGTGAGATCATGCCGTAGCGTCCGTCGACCGCCATGGCGTTGTTGACCGAGTTCCTCCAGCCCGGCGTCGAGAAGCTGTCGATTCCCTTGGCCAGGGCCTGCTGCTGGGCGGCAACCTGGGCCCGGGTGGGGATCTTGATCCAGCCCTTCGCGACGCCCTGCAGCAGAGGGTAGATGCCGAACTGGGCGCCGGCATAGCGGTTTCCGAGCGCACCGTTGGTGAAGAACGAGGCTTCCAGAAGGAAGCAGGTCGCGCCCTGGGAGAGATCACGGACGATCGACTGGACTTGCAGGGCATGCGGGTACTGCAGGATGTACTTCCAGTCTTGTTCTCCGCTGCCGCCGGGGAAGACGCCCTTGCCGTCGAGGCCCCACTTCCACCAGTCGCTCGACGAGCCCCAGTTGCCGATGTAGCCGGTCAGCCAGAGACCCTTCAGCAGCGCGTCGGTGCTGCCGGTGGCGTACGATTCCTTGTTCAGGAAGGCCAGATTCTGGGCATTCGCCTTCATCGTCGGCAGGAACTGGGCGTTGCGCTCCATGTAGTCCAGCATCATGCCGTGGGTGCCGAAGATGTTGGTGTCGGTCCAGAAGAAGAACATGCCCTGCTCACCGACGAGGTTGAACAGGCTGATCAGGTAGTTGCTCTGGTCGATGCCGTTGTACAGCTCGGCCGCGTTGAGGCCGACGAATGTCTTCGGATGGGTCTGCGCCCAGGTACGCCACTTGCTCACCGGGATGGCTTGGGCGCCGGTGGCCCCCTGGGCGACCTGCACGGTCACGGGGATGCAGGCGGCCTCGGCCTCATCAAGCTTGGCCTGGATCCAGTCGGTCGCGGCCGGGACGTCATGGATCTCGCTGCCGGGGATGAGGTTGATGTAGCAGTAGGGCTTGAGGCTCGCGGGGACCGTCTTCCACAGCTGCGCGAGCGTGCCCTGGTACGGCTCGTCGCTCTGCCCCAGATTGATCAGGTGGGCCGGGTGGGTCGCGTCGATCGTTGCACGCAGGGCGGCGGCGGTCGTCGCGGCTGCGGCCGTACCGCCGCCGATCCCGCCGAAGAGGCCGGAAGCGGCCATTCCCGCTCCGATCGCCGCGATCGCGCCGAGAAGCTGCCGCCGTCCAAGGCCGTCGGCCGTACCCGCGTCGGATCTCGCTTTGAGGTGTTCCCAGTCTGCCACCGCTGCCTCCTGCGGTTCACCGGCCCGCGAGGGGCCGCATGGGGTGAGGTAGCGGAAACGTAGGCGACATAGGTCCGTCTCATGAAGAGTTTGGAAACGTCCTTCGGCAAGGCTCCATATCCGTAGGACCCATCAGGACATGTCACTTCATGGACGGCGGCTCGGCAGGTTATGAAAGTGAGCGACCCGCTACTTTCAGAAGTGTTGCCTGCCTAGCGCAGGGTCCCCTACAGTCCTCCCACCCGGTTACGAAAGCCGGATTCGAAACACGCTTGAAATACCCGAAGAGAGTGCGCTATGTCCACGTTCGCAGCCAGCGGTCGAGCCTCCGGGCGAACGACCACGGTGGCCTGCGCCGCGGCACTGCACGCTCTTGGCGAAGCAACACTCAGCGAATTGGCGTCCGCGACCGGGCTGTCCAGACCCACGGTCAAGGAGCGCCTCGCCGAACTCCCGCACTTGGTCGAAATCACGTCGGGCGCCGAGCACGGGGAGTCGCCGACTCCCTGCGGCGGCCGGCCGGCCGCCCGGTTCCGGTTCCGAGGCCGACACGGGTTCGTGATCGGCGCCGAGATCGGCAAGCACGACCAGCGGATCCTGGTCTGCGACATCAGCGGCCGTATCCTGCACGTCGGCCGGTACCACGACACGGGTGCCCGATCGGGGCGGGACCGGATCAGCGCATTGCGGGGGCGTCTGGACCGTGTGGTGACCGATTTGCAGGCCAACCACGGTAGCTGGATCGGCCTGGGTATCTCGCTCACCGGAGGCATCGGGCCGGACGGGCGAGTCAGCTACGCGCCGCACTACCCCGACCTTGAGGGGCTGTCCCCGGCCGAAGCCGGTCTAGCGTTCGGGAAGGTCCCCCTGATCGTGGAACACGACCTGAACGCCGCAGCGCTCGCCGAGCACGCCTACGGCGCGGCGCGCGGTGCCGACACCTTCGCCCTGGCCCTGGCCTGGCATGAACTGGCGGCCGGTATCGTCCTCGACGGCCGGATCTACCGAGGCAGCAGGAACCTCGCCGGTGAACTCAACCTGATAGACGACGGCCTGTCGGCACCGGCGCATTGGGGCGACGTGGAGTCGTTCCTGCCGATCCTGGAGGCCGCCCATCGCGGCGACCCGCGCAGGCAGGAGGAAGTGGAGGCGTTCGCCGCACGCGCCGCGCGCCATATCGCCTATCTGACTCTGGCCATCGACCCGGAACTGGTCGTCCTCGGCGGGCCGCTCGCGCACCACAGGACCCTGATCGAGCTCATCACGGCGCGTTTACACGCCATGATGAGCAAGGCATACCCGGTGAAGCTGGCTGTCACCGAGCATCCGGCCTTCGGCCCCGCACTCGGCGCGCTGCAACTGGCACTGACCCACGCCTTCGGCAACCTGCTCGGCGATCCCTCTTTCCCTGCGCGGATCGACGTCCAGTCCCTGCACTCCGCCGTGTAGGGCCCCACGCTCTTCACTCCACGCCCCCAGCAAGAAGAGGAAACTGTCATGCCCAGAATTCGGAGAACCGCCGTGATCGGTGCGGCAGCGCTCGCCATGACGGCGGTCGCCGCCGGCTGCTCCAGTTCCGAAGACGGTACCGGCCCCGCCGGTCACATCACGATCACCTACATGCTTCCCAGTTCCTGGGCAAACGTCCCCGGCTTCCAGGACAACGTGCACGCCTGGGAGAAGCAGACTGGCCACACCGTGACCCTCACACCGGTGCCGGACGCGAACTACGACTCACTGGTGCAGGCCCGGCTCGCCGCCAGGAATGGCGTCGACATCTTCGCGGGCCAGGACACCGCCAAGGACAAAGCCGCGATCATGCACCCGGCCACCGGCCCCTGGCTGGAGCGGCTGGAGCCTGGTGTCCGCAAGGCGATCACCTCGCACGACGGCAAGGTCTGGGGTACCCCCAGCGCCGACGGTCTCCACGCCAGCGGCGTCATCTACAATAAGGACGTCTTCGCCAAAGCCGGCATAACCACGCCGCCGGCCACGCTCACCGACTTCCAGTCCGCCCTCCAGAAAGTCAAGAACGCCGGGGTCACCCCGCTGTATCTGAGCGGCAAGGACGGCTGGACACTGCTACAGCACCGCAACTCCGTCAACGCCTCCTTCGTCGGCGCCGACCAGCAACTGGTCTCCAAGCTCGACGCCAACCAGATCAAGTGGGCCGACGTGCCCGGTTTCAACCAGCAGTACCAGGCGCTGGCCGACTGGGTGGGCAAGGGCCTGACCAACGACGACGCCCTCACCGCCACGTACGAGTCGGCCACCTCGGCACTCGCCAACGGCAAGGCCGGTGCGATCATCAACGGCACCTGGGCCCTCGCGGAGATCACCAAGGCCAACCCGTCCGCGAACCTCGGCTTCTTCCTCCTGCCCGCGGCGGACGGCCCCAGCACCCTGGGCCTCGGGAAGCCCAACCTGCTCAAGATCGCCACCTTCTCCAAGGCAGCCACCCAGGCCCAGGACTTCCTCAACTTCATGATCGCCCAGCCGCAGGCACAGAAGTTCATGCACGCCAATCCCGGCGTCTCCGCCTTCACCGACGTCAAGGCCCCCAGCCCGTCCCGTGCCGTCGCCGACCTGCAGCAGCTGGTCGACCAAGGCGGATTCGTGGTGCCCTTCGACCAGCAGTCGGTCATCCCGCAACCGCAGGACGACATCGTCGCCGCCTACCAGGAGCTCATTGGCAAGCGGGTCGACGTCCCCGCGTTCGGCGAGCTCGTCCAGAAGGCATGGCAGAGCGCAGGCGCCAAGGCCACCGCCACCGGGTTCTGACCCGGAGCCCGAGATCGGAGACAGTATGAGCCTCGCCGCCATCAGGCGCAGGGAAGGGCAGCGGAGATCGCCAGCGGGCACGGTAGGCGCCACCAGATCAGGTGTCATCCACACCTACCGGTACGCGTTCCTGGCCCCGGCAGTCGCGATCTTCACCGTCTTCTTCCTCCTTCCCGCCTTCTTCGGCATGTATCTGTCGCTCACCGACGCCTCGACGTACAACCGTGAGACACATTTCGTGGGCCTGGCGAACTACCGCCTGATGATCGGCGACGGCTCAGTACTGTGGAACGCCACCAAGAACCAGTTCCTCTACGCCGCCTGCGTCACCGTCGGCAAGACCGGGCTTGGCGTGGCGATCGCCTTCCTGCTCAACCGCGCCTTCACCGGCGTCAAGGTCCTGCGGGTCGTGGTCTACCTGCCGATCATGTTCTCCACGATCGTGGTCGGCCTGCTTTTCGGCTACATCCTCAAGGCCGATGGGCCGGTCAACGCGCTTCTGGAACCCTTCGGCCTGGCCCAGAACTGGCTCGGCAGCTTCGACCTCGCCCTCTACACCGTCACCGCGGTGGACACCTGGATGGGCGTCGGCTGGACGGTCGTCCTAGTCCTCGCCGCCCTCCAGTCGGTGCCCCGAGAACTGATCGAAAGCGCGCAGCTCGACGGAGCCGGAGCCTGGCAAACGGTCCGCCACATCAAGATCCCCTGTATCCGGCACGCCATCAACCTGGCCGCGCTGCTCACCTTCATCACCGGCATGAAGGCCTTCGACATGATCTACGCCACCACCGGCGGCGGCCCCGGCACCGCGACCGAGGTCCTGACCTCCTATGTCTACAAGCAGCTGAACACCGGTGCCCTCGGCTATGCCTCCGCCGTCAACGTCGTCCAGTTCCTCCTGATCACCGCCGTCGCCCTGGTGATCAACCGTTTCGTCCGCAGGATGGAGGCGACGGCATGAGCTTCGCACCGGCAAGGCACCGTGCCCGGAAGAACCTCACCGCTCTTGCCACTTATGGCATGGCGACCCTGATCGCCGTGGTGTTCCTGGCCCCCCTATACCTGGTGGTGATCACCAGCCTCAAGGGGACTACGGAAGCCGGGTCGATGAGCTTCGCCCTGCCAAAGAGCTGGCATTTCGACAACTACCTGACGGTGATTACCACCGGCAATGCGCTAAGGGCTCTGGGCAACAGCATCCTGATCACGACCATGGTCACCGCAGGCACCATCCTGGCGTGCTCGCTGGCCGCGTTCGTGATCGCCCGCCGCCCCGGGCGAATCTCCGGCGGTGTCTACAGCTACCTGCTGTCCGGGCTGATCGCACCCTTCGCGTTCATCCCGGCGATCCGACTGCTGCAGGAGATCGGTCTGGGCGGCTCTTACCTTGGCCTGATCCTCACCGACATCGCCGTGCAGATCCCGTTCATCACCCTGACCTACGTCGGGTTCATCCGTCAGCTGCCCCGCGAGATCGACGAAGCCGCCCTACTCGACGGCGCGGGCTCCCTGCGGCTGTTCTTCACCATTGTCTTCCCGCTCTTGCGGCCGGTCACCTTCACGGCGCTGGTCCTGATCTTCACCTATGCCTGGAATGAGTTTCAGAACGTGCTCTTCTTGATTCCCGACGCCGATCGGTGGACCCTGCCGATGACGGTATTCACCTTCCAGACCACGCACAGCTTCGACTACGGGCTGGTGTGCGCCAACCTCGTCCTGACGATGCTCCCGGTGGTCGCCGTGTACCTCGCAGCGCAGAAGTACATCGTCAGCGGGATGGTCGCCGGGGCGGTCAAGGCATGAGCGACGAACGCTTCGAACGATCTGCCTGGTTCCAGCACGACCGCTTCGGGATGTTCATCCACTGGGGACCGTACGCCGTCCCCGCCCGAGGAGAGTGGATCCGCTCCCACGAACGTATCCCGCTCGCCGACTACCAGTTCGCCATCAACGGCTTCGGCGCGGAGGACTTCGACCCACACGGCTGGGCCGAGCTCGCCGAGCAGGCCGGTATGAAGTACGCGGTGCTGACGGCCAAGCACCACGATGGATTCTGCCTGTTCGACACGGCATACACCGATTACGGCAGCATGCACAACGGTATCGGCCGGGACCTGGTCGCCGAGTTCCTGGAGGCTTTTCGCGCCCGCGGCATCAAGGTCGGCCTGTACTTCTCGCTACTGGACTGGAGCCGCCCTGACTACCCCCACTACGGCGACTGGGCGCACCCCGAGCGTGACAACCCCGCCTTCGCTTCCCACCGGCCCGACCTCGACTCCTACCGGGCCTTTCTGCACGGGCAGGTGAGGGAGCTGTGCATCAACTACGGGAAGCTGGACATTCTTTGGTTCGACTTCTCCTACAAGGGGATGGGACCCGAGGAGTGGGGCGCCACCGAACTCGTCCGGATGGTCCGCGAACTCCAGCCGAACGTCATCATGGACAATCGTCTGGAGACCAGTGGCGAAGCTACGGGCTCCATCGTCACCGACGAGCCCACCCCGTACTGTGGGGACTTCGTCTCCCCTGAGCAGGTGATCCCGGTCGAGGGCTTCCGCACCCCTGACGGCACACCGGTGCCCTGGGAGGCGTGCGTCACACTCAACAACAGCTGGGGACACGTCGCCGGTGACGACCTGTGGAAATCGTCGGAGCAGCTGATCACCAAGCTGGTCGAGTGCGTCGCCAAGGGCGGAAATCTGCTGCTCAACGTGGGTCCGGACCGGCATGGCGTTATCCAGCCCGAGGCCGTCGAACGGCTTCGGCGGATCGGCGGCTGGCTAGCCGCCAACGGCGAGTCCATCTACGGCGCCGGCCCCGCGGAGTTCGGCACCCCCGAATGGGGCTACTACACGCGCAGCGGCTCGGCGGTGTACGCCCACGTCCTGCGTGCCCCGATTGGGCCGCTGCCGCTGACGGGTCTGCCGAAGGACGCCATCGAGCGCATCACTCTGCTCGCCGATGGACGCGAGCTCAAGCTCTGCGACGAGTGGGTCGTAGCCCCTTACCCTGACATCCCCTTCGTCCAATTCGGCGAGGTCGGGCACTTCACCTACCCACTGCCGGACCCGGTCGACACCGTCCTGAAGATCGAACTCACACCCGCTGGCGGGCGCTGACCACAGCGGCGGCAGAGCCCCGGCCTTGCGCCTGCCGGAAAACTCCGTCCACGCAGGTCAAGCGGCATATGAGTAATCCGTTTTCAGGACGATCATCATGGGTCAAGTGCTTGATCAAACCCTTCTGCGGGCTGAGACCATCCCAGAACGTCAGTTCGCGAACCGAATATAAAATGGGAACGGTCAAGGGATGCCACCCGCCCATTGGTTGCCCGCTGAATACTCGTCGGCACCTGATACGGCATAGCGCCGGGCGGCATTCTTGGACGTTTTTGACACCGACCTTCGCGGCCCGAATGGTACATTAAGATACGTTGCGACATGGCCCAGCATAATGCCTATCGACTTTTGATCCGTAGGTTCCGGGTTCGAGCCCCGGGCGCCCTACCAGCTCGAACGCCTCTCCTCGATCTTGTTCGGTGAGGTCGTACAGCCAGCTTTCACAGCCATGAGGGCCGGAATCCCGTTGCGGGGAGTCCGGCCCTTTTCGCTGCGTCGTGTCATCCGAAGAGCTGTTCGGCGACCGCGTCGACGGCCGCGCGTTCGATGTCAGGGAGCACGTGGGCGTACGTGTTCATGGTCGGCGCGATCTGGCTGTGGCGAGCGTCTTCATGACCGTTCGCGGCGAGGCACCGCACGCCAGGAGGTACGACGCGCAGGCGTGGCGGAGATCGTGCAGCCGCAGCCAGTCAAGCGGCGGCGCGGCGCGCCACCGTACCCCCGGCCCTCCGCCCGCCGACCGGGCGTGCGGCCTGGGGGCCGGTCACGGACGGCCGCGGGACACCGGGCCGGGCACCGCGCGCCCGCCTCGCCGTACCGACCGAACGCACCGGCCGAGGTTGCCGCGCCGCCGCACAGGTACAGCTCTTACGATCGCCACGGCATGGCCGGTCGCCGTTCGTGGTCAGGGGCGATCGACGATCCAGGGCTTCGTCCCTCAGCCCCGGCCTGCCGGATTGTGCGGATCTCTCTGCGCCGCCCAGGCGCGGGCGATCGCTGGCAGACTCGGAATCGTGACGACCCCAGACCCGGCCGATCTCTATCCCGATGTGGCGGCCATCGGGAGTCTGGCAGCGGCCCTGCAGAAGGCGGCTATAGAGCATGGATTCGAGCTCGGCGCTGTGGCGGCCAACGAGAGGGAGCCGCTGCTCTATGCCAGAGTCCCAAGCACGACACCGCTTCGTGACGCCCTTGAGGTCCACGCCGGACACATCGAGCGCTATTGGTCGATTAGCGGCTGGGGTCGAGGCATTGAGTTGGTCTCCGGCACGGCGCAAGAACTGTCCGAGGTCGCCAAGGCCGCGAGGGAATGGCGGGACGGGACACCGCTACGAGGGATCCAACGTTCTACGCCCTTCGTCGAACTGTGCCGGTTGGCCGAGGCCGCCGAGCAGGGCCCGACACAGACGGTGTCGGAGCAGTGGCTGTGGATGCGGCAGGACGCGGAAGAAGCGCCATGGCCCGAATACCGCGCATTGATCGAAGCCGCCAACGCCGAGCCCCAACTCCGGCAGCTCTTTCCCTACACAAGTCACTGGTCGTTGCGGCTCTCAGCGATCGCTGGCTTCCGATTCTCGGCCGACGTGTTGTGCTTGGAAGCCCATCGGGGCAGTGGTTACGTCGTGAAAGCCTCGTGGCAAGGAGCAGTGCTGGGCGAGACCACGACAGCACAGGAGGCAGTGTCGCTGGCCGTTGGCCACCTGCCAACGGACATCGGGCCAGCTGTGGCCGGCACACGTGAGGACTACCGGTAGAGTCCGCCGTTCTTCATGATCCGGAACATGCGCGGAACGATCTTCGAAGCCAGCGATTCGCCATTCGACTGCACCGCAGGTCGGAAGCTGTGTGTAGCCAGGCCCGGCGACGCCCTGTTAAATCGTCGGCTCATCCTACGCAGGTTCGAACCTTGCACCTGCCACACCAGCATAGAGAGGCCCCTCACCAGTGAAAACGCGGTGATGGGCCTCTCTCGTTGTGTCCGACTGTCCATGGTCATCAACAGCAAGCTACGGCCATACGCGGCCAAGTTTTTGCGGCGCTGTTGTGCCGCTGTCTCCCGTTGGCACCGGGCGCTGACAGCGTGGTGCCGCACCTAGCAGTGGGCCGCATTCTGAGAGAAGACCGGACCGGATGCGTATGCCGTGTACGGAAGCACGCCCGCTCGCTGGACCAGCCTGGCAGGCTCCCCGGGATTACCCCGCTCCACGGGGAGCACCCGACAGGTTGTTCAGGCCGGACGCGGCTTGAGGACGCGACCACCGCGTATACGAGGAACACACCTGCACCCATTTGGCTGGTCGAGCCTCCCGAACAGGCTGAGCGCCACCGTCCGTGTGCCGCCCGCAGGACCATCCCCGCGTGCGCGGGGAGCACCCGAGCGCTCCCGGTAGTCGATCCCCTGTCCGGGCGCTGCACGGCGTAGCCGGTGGCGAGGTCGAGACCGCTCATCCGGTCGGAGAACGGGTTGAGCGCGCGGCGGGCCTCGGTGGCCGAGGCCATGTCGTCGATCGCCTGCTGCCGCTGCCCCGTCGCGGGGCCGGCGGTCAGGTCGGCCCGGTGAGCGGATTCCTCAGGCACAGGGTGCCGTCGCCCGTCGGTGCTCACGGCCTCTGCCGGGGGATGTAGGCCAGGCCGTGCGCACCCGGCTCGCCGCGCTTGGGGATCTCCAGGCGCTTCAGCCGGCGCATCTCCTCCAGGTCCACGACGTCCACGGTGGAGGAGGACACGCATGAGACGTAGCCGAGCCGGCCGTCGGGAGAGGAAGTGATCGTCAGCGGGAAGCGGCCGACCTCGACGTCGCCAAGCGGCCGGTGGTCGTGGGCGTCGAACACGGTGAGCCGGCCGGGGGCCTGGCGGCCGAGCTTGGAGTCGGTGGCGACTTCCATGCGCAGCTCGCCGGTGAGCAGCCGTCCGGTGGCGGTGACGTGGACGGGGAACACCACCGCGCCGGTGGGCATGACCTTAGTGATCGACGCCGTGGTGGTGTCGATGACGCGGATGCCGGGCGCCGCCTGCGTCCTTGGAGCGGCGAAGGAGCCGTAGGGAGCCGCGACGAAGACCTCGCCGCCGTCACCGGAGACGGCCAGTCCCTCGCTGCCGGGCACCTCCACCTTGGCCGTCATCGTGCCGGTGCGCAGGTCCACCACCGACACGTACGGCGCCTCCTTGTTGCTGGCATAGCCGACGTTGCCGTCCGGGCTGATGACGAACCAGTGCGGCCCCTTGGCCCCCGGTGTCGATACGGCCGATGGGCTTGCGCGTGGCGAGGTCGACGACCACGACGCCGCCCGGACGGTCCTGGGCGCCCTCCACACTCACGTAGAGCAGGTCGCGGGTGGAGTCGAGGGCGAGGCCGTGCGGGGCGTGCTCGGGTGCCAGGTCGATCACGTCCACGATGCGGCGCTCGTCCGGATCGATGAGAGTGATCTCGCTGCGCCGGCCGTTGTTGGCGTGGTAGTAGCCCCCGTGGTAGCTGTGCGTGCACCACAGCAGGCGCCGCGCCGGGTCAAGGCAGAGTTCGTGCGGCTCGGCCAGCACTTCGAGCACATCCAGCAGCCGGTGGCTGGCCGCGTCAAAGAACGACACCGTGGGTCCGCTCTGGCTCACCACGGCCAGGACGTCGCCCTCTCGCCCGGCCAGTGCGTCGTACGTCACCCGTTTCTCCTTGTTGTCGGGGATGCGTCAGGCCAGTCTCGAAGAGACTTCTACCGTCGGGCAATGCAAAGATTGGCACGCAATCTTTCCGCTGAGCGCAATGACTGGGACTGCTCATGGATCTGAACCTGCTGGCAGCACTCGACGCCCTCCTGCACGAGGCCAGCGTGACCCGGGCGGCGGAACGGCTGGGCACCTCACCCGCGGCGGCCAGCCGAAAACTGGCAACCCTGCGCCGCCTCCTGGGCGATCCCCTGCTCGTCCGGGCCGGGCAGCGCCTGGTCCCCACCCCGCGGGCGCTGCAACTGCGTGAGGAGGCACGCGTGCTCCTTGAGCGATCCGAGGCCCTGTTCGCCCCCGCGCCCGCGCTGGACCTCGCCCATCTGCGCAGAACGTTCACCATCCAGGCCAGCGACTTGCTGCTGACCGGTCTTGGCGCACCGCTGATGGAACGGGTCAACGCCCAGGCTCCGCAGGTTGATGTGGTGTTCGCACCCGAGGCTCTGGAGGGAGGCCCCGCGCTGCGGCAGGGCGAGGTGGACATCGAAGTCGGCGTGCTGGGCGACCTTGACCCCGAGATCCGCACCGAGCCGCTGGCCGAGGCCGCCATGGTGGCCGTGGCCAGGAAAGACCACCCCCTGTTCGCCGAGCCCATCACCCCGCCCCGCTTCGCGCGGGTGCCGCACATCGGGATCTCACGTCGCGGGAGACTGCGCGGCCCCATCGACGTCGCGCTGGCCCAGCACGGCCTGAGCCGCCGGGTGGCCGCCGTTGTCCCCAGCCACACCGCCGCCATGATCTTGGCCTCCACCAGCGACCTCGTCTGCCTGGCGATCAACGGGTGGCTCGACCCCGTCCTTGCCGCCCTGAACCTGCGAGCCTTTCCCGTTCCGCTGGACGTGCCCCCGATGGCGATAGGTATGGCCTGGCATCCCCGTCATGCGGCCGATCAGGGGCATGCCTGGCTCCGCCGCCAGGTCCGTGCGGTCATCGACCCCCTTGTCGGATGAGCGACGGTTGTCGGCCCTGCGTTCCTCCTGCTTCGCGGCGCCGGCCTGTGGGCCGCACACATGCACGTGCCGGGTCCCGTCAGGGGAGCGGGCCAAGGGCTGGAGGTGAAGGTGGAGTTCCCCACCGGAAGAATGACCTTCGCCTCCAGTCCTTGGTCTGCTCGGCTTGTCCTGGGCAACGGTGTCGGGAAGAGCCGGCCCACCTCAGCCACTGACTATGTTCGGCTTGTAGGGATCATCCCGGAGCCGGGGTGCCCCCGCCGGAGGCACCCCGGCTCAGCTCAACTCCGGCGAGGCGGCCCGTTCAGCCCTGATCTGTGTCGTACGACTGTCACCCATCGGTACCCGGAGAAGGACAACGTCCGTGCTGATGGCGGGCCGCTTCTGGCCGAGCGTTGCTGGACAAGCACCTTCGAACGCATTGTTGCTGGCGGGCACCGCTTATGGCTGTTCGCCAGTACCGACCCCGTAACTAGCTCGCGCGGGGGAGGCGTTCACCCTCACAGGGGATCACTTGCCCTCAGGTGCCGCGGGAGAGTACAGCTATGGCAATCAAACTGCTGCATGCGGCCCCTGCCACCAGCGACACCGAACAGCCCGTCCCACGCTGGGCGCTCCGTGCCGCCTACGCGCTTCCCTGGCTGCTGCTCCCCTCGTGTCTGTGGAGATTGCCCTTTGCCTTCCACTTCGAAATGGGCCAGCTCGACACCGCGCCTGTCTCACCGTTGTGGATCACCATTCCCTATGTCTTCGGGCTCAGTGTGCTCACGGAGTTGGCGGCGCTGCTCAGTATCGGTCTGGTGCGTGGCTGGGGCGAGGTGGTCCCGGGCTGGATCCCGGTCATCGGCGGCAGACGTGTGCCCCCGATGGTGGCGGTAGTCCCTGCCGTGGTCGGTGGGCTGCTTCTGACCGCGGTCTCGGTCTGGATGGCGCTCACCTGGATCGGCGTCTCCGGCCGCATGGCGTACGAGAACGGCTGGTGGCAGGCGCTGGCCATGGTGTGCATCACCCCGCTTGCGCTGTGGGGCCCGATAGTGCTCGCCCTGGCCTACGCCTACCACGTGCGCCGCCGCCCCGCCCGCGGTTAGTCCGTCACCTTGTGAAGTCAGCACGTTGTGCTGGATGAGTGGAACGGTGACCAGTCGCCGCGCGGGTCGTTGCCGAACGGGATGCCCTTGAACACGTCGTGCGAGCTGGCCCGCTTGAGCGGAGACCGCACGATGGTCTTGGACAGGTCCTTGTCGCCCACCCACAGGATCAGCCGTCCCTCGTGGACGGACAGGTCGCCCTCCGGCCAGATGCAGCCGAGCGGGCGGCGAAGCGCACCGGACAGCTGCTTGCGCCTGTCCAGCACGTCGGCCACGGTCACGCCGTATGGCAGGTCGATGTCGGCGCGCCAGCCTGGGCCGTCGCGGGTGATCGGGGCGACGAACCGGATGGCGTCCTTCGGGTTCTTGGACAGGGCCTGGGTGATGCCGGCGATGCCGAGCACGCTCAGCGCGCGGACCACGATGTCACTGGTGAGCTTCTCCACCTCGGACGCTGTGACGGCCCGGTTGATCAGCGGCCGGTCGGCAGGCTTGCTCAGGATGCCGAGCGCGGCCATGGCCACGGCGAGCATTCCCCACATGGGCGGCGGTTGGGCGAGGTCTCCAGCCGGACGTATCCGACGCCGGCCCCGAGTTCGGGGACGGGTGAGATGTGGTCGGCCAGTGCGCCCCCGTCGCGGGCGCCGTCGCCGAGGACCATGTCCACCTGTTCCGACTCGTCCAGCCGGAGGTGCGACGCCGACGTTACTGCTCTCTTGGAAGACCCGGCACTGGTAGTGGGTTCTTGCCCTCGGCCCGTGTATCAAGATCCCCAGATGCCCGCTGCTGTCCGTGACATTGTCAGGGATCAATCAAGCCGGTGCAGATCCGTCAGATGGGGACACGGGGTGGGAGCGTGACAATGACTGATGCGTATGCCGGGCGCAAAGGGGGGGCAAGGAGCGACCTGTGGGGTCCGGCTCTGGCGAACCTCGGACTTGGTGTGCCCGCCATGGTGCCGTTCTATCTGGCGTGGTGGCTGCTGACCGAGTACATGCCGATGGACTGCGCCCTTGCCAGGCCCACCAACTGCAACTACGACACCCTCGAGAACGAGTTCTTCTTCACCGTTGCACTGATGGTAACCGGTCCACTCACCTTGACACAGGTGATCGTGATTGACGTAGCGCTCCCGCTCTGGCATAGACGGCGGCTGGCCGCGTGGCTTGGCGCTGCCGCGCTCATCCCCGTCCCGTTCGTGGTGTGCCTGGCGCTGGCCTCGCTGGTCTGACGACCGGGGTCGGCGAGTAAGTTCACGTGAGTGGAGAACTGAAAGCAGGCGTCCAGCAGCGCGTTGAGCGGACCCGCGCTGTCCGGGGGTCGACGGTCATGGCGTTCAGCGTGGCCGGGCTCGCGCACGCGCGTGGGGGTGTCCCGAAACTCCCTCTCGGTCCGTCACATCGCAGCAGGGACAGCGACGCTGACTGGGACGCGTCGCCGCCAGGGTGCGCAGGACACAGAACTCGTTGCCCTCGGGGTCGGCCATGACTACCCAGCTTCGGTCCGGGCCCTGGCCCACATCTCTCTTGACGGCGCCGAGGCCGAGCAACCTGGTCACCTCGTCGTCGGTGCTGCCGTCAATCGGGCTGACGTCGAGGTGAATTTTTCACGCTCTTCCCCTCGGGCACCCGGATGAACACCAGGGTGGGCGGCATCTGGCGGGCCAGCACCTGCTCGCCGGTCGGTTCCCAGGAGCCGATCTCGACCTTGCCCTCCTGCCGCTCGATCACTTCGAAGTCGAGGGCCTCGCACCAGAAGGCCGCGAGTCTCTCCGGATCGTGGCAGTCGATGGTCAACTCGGTGAATCTACTCGTCATCTCTCTCTCAGGGCGTTCCGAACCATACGGAGAGTGCCTCACGCAGCGGGGGCCGGGCGCTGTCCGCGGACTCGTCGAGGCCGGCCGCCCAG
This sequence comes from Nonomuraea indica, assembly GCF_002850745.1. Lineage (GTDB taxonomy): Bacteria > Actinomycetota > Actinomycetes > Streptosporangiales > Streptosporangiaceae > Nonomuraea > Nonomuraea indica. The sequence goes on along the minus strand of NZ_KZ559469.1, from coordinate 370,811 downwards.
GCGACGTGCGCGTCCGGGCGGATCAGCAGGGCGTCGGCAGGCCGAACGTCGGTCTTGGCGGTCATGATGTCGACACGATGGCCCCAGTTCCGTGCGGCCTCGCGGAGGTCCGGGCGGTCGGCGAGGTCGAGCAGGACGGGCCGCGCGGTGTGCATGAGCTCGGCGACGCTGGTGATGCCCTGGTCGGTGTGCAGGGTGAGGTCGGGTGCGAAGGCGCCGGTCAACGGGTGCCCGTGGGAGCCGGGCATCGGGTAGCGGATGTCGCTGCCGGAGAGCAGCGCTCCCATCCGGCGCAGCGGCTGCTCGTCGGCGAGCAGTTCCTGGAACAGCTCGCGCAGCGCTTCGGCGGCCGGGTCGTGCCCGCGCCGCAGGGCCACCTGCGCCCGGGTGTGCAGCATGGTGCGGGCGCCGGCGAGATGGCGTTCGTCGTGGTAGGTGTCCAGCAGGCCGGGCCGCGCCCAGCCCTGGACGTCGGCGGCCAGCTTCCAAGCCAGGTTGACCGCGTCCAGCATGCCGGCGTTGATCGCCACCCCCGTGGCGGGGAACAGGTGCGCCGCGTCACCGGCCAGCAGGACCCGCCCGTCACGGTATCGCTCGGCCTGCCGCGCCTTGAAGGTGAACCGCGACAGCCGGAGCGGCTCCCCCACCGGCACACGCCCGCCGAGCACCCGGTGGAGGCTCTCCTGGAGTTCGGTCACGGTCATGGGAATGTCGTCGTCGTATTCAGTGGACTCGTCCTCGACGGTGTAGAGCGACACGATATTGGAGGAGGGTGACGCGGCGACCCCGAGCAGACCGCGATCCGTCCGGGTGAACCCTGCGCGGATCGTGCCGAAGCCGGGGACGTCGAGATCGCCGCTGTCGAGCACGGTCACCGTTTCGGGCAAGGTGACCTGGGCCAGCCGGTTGACCTCCGGATAGGTGACACCGGGAAAGCCGATGCCGGCCCAGTCGCGGACCCGGCTGCGCGCGCCGTCGCACCCCACCACGTGCCGGGCGCGCATCCGGTACGTCCCGTCCGGGCCGCGCACCTCCAGGGTCACCGCGGCATCGTCCTGTGTCATTCCGATGACCTGGTGTCCGCGGCGGATGTCGGCATCGAGCTCGCCGGCGCGTTCGTCGAGCAGCCGTTCGAGCAGCTGCTGCGGGAGCGATAGGGCGTGCATCGGAGGATCGGCCAGCCGGGTGAAGTCCAGGTGCACACCGCCGAACGGGAAGCGGGGCGCCGGTACAGGGTCGGTGCAGGCTGCTTGGAACCGTTCCAGCAAGCCCCGGTAGCGCAGCAGCTCCAGGATCTGCCCGCCGAGGCCACCGGCCTTCGGGGTGTCCCGGCGCCGCGGCTGCTTCTCCAGCACCACCGGGCGCACCCCGGCCAGCCGCAGTTCGCTCGCCAGCATAAGGCCGGTCGGGCCGGCGCCCACAATGATCACATCGGCATCCGTCATCGGATGTTCCTCTCCTGAATCTCGGTGGTCCAGTCAGGGGAGCCGGCTCGTCAACCGGCGCTCCCGGGGGCGGGTACGGCCTGCTCGGCAGCACGGCTGATCTGCTCCCAGGCGGCCCAGGTCGCCATCCGCCGCCGGGAGATGTCGAAGGCCAGGTCGTAGACCATGCTGCCGAGCAGCAGCCGCAGGGGCGGGTCGTCGCTGTCGACCAGCTTGAGCAGCGCTTCGGCGGCCAGGTGCGGCTCGCTGTCGATCGAGCCTTCGGCCCACTGCTTCTCCAACTCGGTGCGCAAGGGGGCGTACTCCTCCTTGGGCGTGGCCGTGATCATGCTGGTGTAGAGGTCGGTCCAGTAGCCGCCGGGCTGGGACGATGCTGAGCTTGACGCCGAATGCGGCGGCCTCCAGGGCCAGCGCCTCGCTCATGCCCTCCAGAGCGAACTTGCTCGCGCTGTACATGCCGGTGCTGGGGAAGCCGCCGAGCGCGGCGATGCTGGAGACCTGGACGATGTGGCCGGATCGCTGGGCGCGCAGGTGCGGCAGGACGGCCTGGCAGACCCACATCGCGCCGAAGAGGTTGACCTCGAGCTGGGCGCGGGCCTCAGCCTCGGTGAACTCCTCGATCATGCCCGAGGACATGGTCCCGGCGTTGTTGACCACGATGTCGAGCTGGCCGAAGTGCTCGGCGGCGGTGTCCACGGCGGCGAACACGGCGGCTCGGTCGGTCACGTCCAGGGGCAGGACGAGCAGGCGGTCGGCGTACCGGCTGGGGAAGTCCTCCCGGGTGACGGTGCGGGCGGCGGCGGCCACCCGGTCGCCGCGCTCCAGCGCGGCCAGGGCGAACGCGCGGCCGAGACCGCGACCGGCACCGGTGATGAACCACGTTCGGCAGGCGGTGGCGGGGATGGGCATATGCGAAAATTCCGATCTGTCATTCAGGGCAAGCGGGCCCCGGGCAGGATGCCCGGGCCCTCGACTTCGCGGGTGGCGTCGGCCGTCGGCGGCGGGATGGTGGTCAGGGTGCCGCGTCCCAGTGGCCGAGGCCGGCCGGCCAGGTGTGGAGGTCGGTGAAACGCCCCACTGGCGCGCGGTGAGCACCTGCCTGATCAGCGGAAACGCCCCGTCCTCCTCATGCTTGAGATGTCCGGTCAGGCCGGTGACCAGCGAGTCGGTAAGGTCACGGAGCCCGCCGATGCCGGCGTCGATGCCGGGGTTGGCGTGCAGTTCGTCAATGACGTCGATGACCTCCTCCAGGGCGGCGTGCTCGGCCTCCAGCGCCTCCAGTAGCGTCAGCCGGTCCGGCCGGTGGGCCAGGCGTCGGCGCAACGGCGGCCACAGCGCCCGATCCTCGGCCGCGAAGTGCAGACGGAGCGACTGTTTGAACAGCCGCCAGCGCAGGACGCGGCGAGGATCACGGCCGGGCCGGAAGGTGGAACGGGTCAGCCCTATCGTCTCGCGGCGCAACACGTCGTGCATGCCGTGCAGCGTCGTCAGGTCGAGCTCGCTCATCGCGGCGGTCAGGCCCAGCCGGTGCCGGTGGGCGCCTTGACGACGAAGGCGGGGCCGGTCGTACGAACTCGCACGGGATGCTCCAATAACCAACGAGTGAAGGGTCCGGCGTCTACATGCGCGCGTCGATCCGGCCGGTTGCGGACGGATCCAGGCTGCCCTGCCCCGTGATCTGGATCAACGCCGACTTCGTGTGCCGATCGATAACATGCGGGTTATCGGAGGAAAGGGCTACAAATGGAGCTACGGGACATCGAGATCTTTCTGGTGCTCGCCGAGGAGCTCCACTTCGGCCGGACCGCTGCGCGGCTGCACGTCTCCCAAGCCCGGGTCAGCCAGGCGATCAAAGCGCAGGAGCGCCGCATCGGTGCTCCGCTGTTCGACCGCACCAGCCGCCGGGTGCGGCTCACCTCGCTCGGCCGTCAGCTCCGCGAAGACCTGCGGCCCGTCTACGCCGGTCTGCGTGACAGTCTCGAACGCGCCCGCCTGGCCGCCCGGGGCATCACCGCCGTGCTCCACATCGGCATGCTGCCCATCAACGTCCACGAGCTGCGCCCCTACTGGGACACCTTCCGCTCCCGCCACCCCACCTGGGACCTGCGCATCAGCCATCCCGGCTTTGCCGACCTGTTCGGCGGTCTGCGCCGCGGTGAGATCGACGTCCTGGTCGCGTGGCTGCCCGTCGAGGAGCCCGACCTCACCGTCGGTCCGACTCTCTTCGCCGAGTCGCGGGTGCTGGCCATCGCCGCCGGGCACGAGCTCGCCGGGCGCACGTCCGTCTCGCTGGAGACGGTGAGCGACTTTCAGCATGTCGACATCGAATCCAAACCGGACTACTGGTTCGAAAGCTATGTCCCGTCTCACACGCGCAGGGGCCGCGCCATCGAGCGCGGCCCGCTCGTGCGGAACCCCGCCGAGATCCTCACCTGGGCCGGCATGGGCGAGGCCGTGGCGCTCTTCCCCAGCCACATGACGCGGTACTGGGTACGGCAGGACATCGTCTACCTACCGGTCCATGACGTGGAGCCCCTGCCGTACGCGCTGGTATGGCGGTCAGACACCGAGAACGACCTCATCCGCGCGCTTGCCCGGACCGTCCGCGATCTCGGCTCCCACCTCACCACCCCTGCCCCGGCACCATGAGCCGCGGATGCACGTGCCGCGCGCAGGGACAGGTCCGGGCAAACCGGGCGGCCATGACGCGGCGTGCGGAGCGGCGGCGAGTGCGCTCGCCGCATTCGGGCCCAGGTGATCTGTGCGGCCGACGACGATAGATGGCTCCGCAGGCGTCGCTGTCGTCGGGGTGCGGATCTCAGCATTTCCGACTCGCGCCACCATGGATTGTCTGGCGGGGCTGGTCACTCAGTGAGAAGCCCTACGGCGTCCGAGGTGAGACGGCTGAGGGTTCCACCGGGGCGCAATAGGTTGTGGCAGCCGTCGAGCTCGACGTATGCCTCGTGGAAGCCGGGGTCCAGTACCGCGAAGCGGGTGTGCTGGCTGTGGCAGTCGCTTGCTGGTGCGGTGTCCAGGGCGGCGAGCAGGGCGCGCAAGCTGCTGCCTTTGAGGATGCGCGAGGACTCGAGTCTTCCCATTGGCAGGTCCATCGGGTTGAGCCTGTCCGCAGTCTTGTTCTCGATCCGGAAGGCGCACACCCGCAGGCCCTTCGGCGGAGGGTTCCATGTCTGCCGGCGCTCCCATGTCTGCGGAGCCACGTCCGGTCGTCCAACGTGTTCGAGTACGTCCAGATTTTTGTCGTGGCACCCGGCCCGGAAGGACTTTTCGCTCTCGAGGCTCCGGATGGGTATCTGTCCATCTACCTGGTACGGCAGGCTGCGAAGGGCGTCCAGAGCAGAAGGAAACGGTTTTCCACATATCCCGGTCGGTGTCTCGGGCAGCACCGCCCTGCCGGAGGGACCTACCAGGACAAAGTAGTCGACGAAGACCGCTTCCAGCGTGCACATCGGGGGAAACAGCGAACTCTCGGAGGGGCGGCGTAGCTCCGTCATCAGTTCGTCGGCGGGCCCGTCGGCGCGTTCTTCGATCACCACCTCCCAGCGCCCCTTGCCCGGTATGTAACGGGACTCCCAGCGGCAGCGTATGACCTGGGCCGTGACGAAGTCGGAGGGGAGCCGTTGGCGGGGCATGGAGAACAAGTCAGGACTGGACCGTTTCGGGCACGAAGCCGTGACAACGTGATCCAGTTGTGGGGTCTTGTCTTCCGAGCTGTCGCGTTCGATCAGAACAAGGGCGGCGAACATGGCGAGGACTACCCGAAGAGATCGCACCCCATTGGGACGTCTCACCGGTTCTCTTTGGTTCACCGTGGAGGAGATCGAGTAATATCCCGCCGAGCATCCCGTCTACGGTCGAACCCGTCAGAAGACAGAGCCGTGCGTGCGGGCCTGTACGGGCGCCAAGCCTGTGCGGGACATGTGCGGGATGATCTTCCACACCGACCGCGGCAGTGAATACACCGCCGCCCGCTTCCAGGACGCTTGGCGGCACCGGGGCGTCGTCCAGTCGATGGGCCGGGTCGGCTGCGCCTGGACCATGCCGCCGCCGAATCGTTCAGCTCCATCCTCGAAGTCGAATACGTCCACCGGCACCGCTCGCGACGCGGGCCGATGCCCGCCTGAGGATCGCCACCTGGATCGCCGACTTCTACAACACCCGCCGCCGACACAGCGCCGCTGACGGGCTACCCCCGACCGTCTACGAGCGGCAGATCACGACCGCCCGCACAGCCACCAAGGGAAGTCTCAGGAGAACATCGCTGCATAACCGTCGGCGACCTCGTTGATCGCAGACGCACCGCGCCTGGCCGGGTACGCGGACGTCCCACGCGCAGGCGGACCTTGATACCCGACAACGCAGCGCGAAACTGCGGACTGTCGCCGGCCTGGCCCGGCATCAGGACGAGGGACGACGGACGGCAGCGCCGGTCGGCGGGCACAGGCACCTTGCTGGTCAGCCGCCTCGTGAGCGGCCCGGCTTGGCCGCTGTCAGCCGGATCCTGCGCTGCAGTCGTAACCGCCGGCGTCCGGCACGCTCTCCGCCGTCGCCGTCGCTGCCGGGCCTGCCGTCGCCGGGCCCGGTGTCGTGGGGGATCTGCCCCTTAGGTGCAGCCCCCTTTCCTCTTCGGCGGCCTTCTCCAGCACCGTCATCAGCTCACTGTTCACCACCATCCCCGCGGCGTGGTGATGCGCACGGGCCGTGGTGGAGTCCACGCTGACCAGATCGAGGTCGACCTCACCACGAGCTGCGGCCTCAGCCATCACGGCCTGCATCAACTGCTCGAAGACGCCCGTCGTTGCCCACAACCGGAACCTGGCATAGACCGTCGACCACGGCCCGTACTCCGCGGGCAGATCCCGCCACGGGCTGCCGGTCCGAAACCGCCACATCACCGCGTTGAACTGCTGTCGCAGGTCGGGGATCGGACCTCGCTCACCCAGTGGCAAGTGAGGCTCGATCAAGGACCACTCGTCATCGGTGAGGTCTCCACGCGCCATAGCGATGGCCTATCAGGACCGGAAACCGAAGCGCAGGCGATCCCACTGATCTCAACTCCATACACGCCCTAGCGGCATCCCATTGCTCCCGGGTCCTGCTGGTTCGGCGTAGGGAAGCCACGGCAGAAACGGGCTGCGGGGTGGCACAGCTGCTGGTCGGCGTTGTGCGAATGCTGCGTAAGGCAGTGGAGTCGGCCCCGGACTCGGGAACGTGCGATGGGTGGCGAAGGCGCTGGACGTAATGCCTCCGAGAGGTTACGTACCGAGACACGAATGGTCCGCGAGGAGAATCAGCCCGGGTTTTGGCCGTTGCGCGCGGGATTGTTCTCATGATGGTCGATAGGGGCGTCGGTGAACCCGCGTGGGTGTCAGGAGTCGGCGCCGGCTCAGCTTCGTTGAGCGGCTCATCCACTCGGCGTACTGGTTCGCTCCGGTCTGGAGCACGGGCAGGGGGTTGGCGCAGCCAACGGCACTCGTAGTCGCGGCAGCGGCCGAGGCCCGGCGCTCCGGGCCCGGCCGGCCCCTCGTCGGCCACCAAGGCGTTGCCTACTCGGTGGCGTTCAGCCCGGACGGCAAGATCTTGGCCACCGGCAGCAGCGATCACACCGTGCGGTTGTGGGACGTGGCCACCCGCACCGCCATCGGCCGCCCCCTCACTGGCCACACCGACTGGGTCTTGTCGGTGGCGTTCAGTCCGGACGGCAAGCTCCTGGCTACCAGCAGCACGGACGGCACCGTGCGGTTGTGGCACCTGTGAAGTGATCCAGAGGCGACCGGGGTGGGAGAGGCCTTCGCCGACACGGCGGTCACCGCCTTCTCCTTCGCCTCCTGTTCAGTCGTGGTGGCAGCCGGCCTGGCCAGGCCGAGGTGGTCCCACCTGTCCCGATCCCCCGGGTGGGGCCGAAGAGGGACTTGGCCACCTGGTACTTTCCAGCTCTTGCCCGCATGTGGTCGATGCAGCCCACGGGCCTTCGCTGTTCTCGGTCGGGCTGTTCCGTGAGGCTCGTTCTTCGAGCCCCACGGAACTATGGCGTCACATCGGCTACAACGCCCACGCGTTGGCGAAGCCGTACTGCGGGAGCGTGTCCCGGAAGTAGATACGGGGGGCTTTGCCGCTGGCGGAGGGGAGGCTGCGCAGTTCGGGGGTGTAGGTGCGGAAGACGGCCACGCTGGAGGTCAGACAGTTGCTGCTGTAGGGGTTGTAGCGCGAGTAGTTCTTCCACACCTGCGTCGCCGCAGCGGACCGCATCTGGTGGGTGTCCTTGCAGCGGAAGCTGTAGTACCCGGCTCGCTTGAAGTAGGCCCGGGTGGCGGCCCAGGTCCAGCTGGACTTCCAGGTCTTGCCCCGAGACGAGTAGGAACCCCAGGTCCACCGGTCCGGGCCGGTCTTGAACGCCCAGCCGACATGCCCGGCCAGCCCGGTGACGACGTTGTTGGGGTCGGAGAACATGCATACCCGTCCGGGAGCGACGCCGGAGGACTGCGCGGCGGAGGCGGGGGCTTGGGCGAGGGCGCCGGCCAGGGTCACCCCCACGGCCGCGGTGACGGCGCGGCGGAGGAAGCGGCCCGGCTTCCCGCAGGAGGAGCCCGCTTCGGTGGACGGCGGGACGGTCGGGATGGTGGGGGGAGTGGTTCGGGACATGGACAGCTCCGCTTCTGCTGAAGTCGATGGGATGCGCGGCCGCCCGGCTCAGACGGGCGGTGGCTTGCGGTGCTCCCAGCAGAACGCACCGGTGGGGTGTCCAGGCAGGTCAATGGACGAAGCCGGACAGAGTCGGCCCACATCGGGACGGCCTGCGAGGCCGTGAAGAGCGCGGGCAGGAGACAGCGCCGGGCGAGATCCCGTAGCCACGCACGCCTGCCGGCGGCCACTATGATCACCCCGCTTGGGAGGTTCCCGGCGGCGTGTCCAGGCGATGCCGCACCCCAGGGGGTGCTTCTGGAAAGGGCTTCATGGACGTCAGCGATCTGAACCCGGAGCAGATTGTCACAGTGCAGCAATTCGCCCATGCGCTCAGGGCGATCCAGTCACGGGCGGGCCTGTCGTTGCGGCAACTGGACAAGGAGGCTGACGTCTCCAAGTCCACGCTTTCGCTGATGCTGCGAGGAGAACGTCTGCCGACCAAGCGCACCGTGGAGGTCTTCCTGCGGGCCTGTGGCCTGAGCGAGGAGCAAGCCGAGCCGTGGCTGCGAACCCGAGGGCGTCTTGAGAGCGGGTGGCCGGCACAAGGGCCTGCCCCCGCCCCTGCTGACGAGGCCGTCGACGACCAAGGGCCGGGCGCATCGGGCGACACCCAGCCCATCGAGATCCCCATCGATCCGCGTCCGCGTCGCCTGCGGCTGGGCGTCGCCGTTGCCGCCGCCGCTGTGCTGCCGGTGGCTGCCGGGGTCTGGGGGGTTGCGCAGCTTTGGGGATCTCCGGCCTCGCCGATCACCGGGGAGGCGTGCCGAGGAGGTTATCAACCGCTCGCACGGGCGGGGGTGGCGATCAAGCCCTGCATCGAGTCGAGCGAGGGCCGGGTGCGGATGAACGTCTACATCAAAGCCATGCGGCCTTCCGGGACGAGCGGGAACATCACCACCTACGTGTGGCTGACCAACCGAGACACCAAAGACAAGTACCGCGAGAGCCTGCACACCTGCCCGGTGTCCCTGGCGGACGACCAGAAGGTCATCACCTGCGCGTATGCCTTCACCCCGCCGGCGGCCGGCACCTACTACACCGCCGCCAGTGCGCAGACCGGCACGGATCCGTTGCCGCCGGAGTGGTCCCCGCACTACACCGGCACCCAGAGCCCTACGCTGAACTGGCAACCCTGAGCGAGCAAGGGGGTTCATCGCCTCGGTGTCGAGCCAGGAGAACGGGCCGGGGTGCCCGCCGCGCTGTGGTGCGGGTGCGGGACGGTTCCCAGGGTGCCGGCGGGTGCCGTCGTCTCGCCGGGCGTGAGCCCATGGCGGTGCGCCGCCCTGCTGCGGCGGACCAGCTCGCTTCGGCTGACCGCCGCGGCGCGGAGGGCCAGTTCGTTGCGGTGAGCCGTCGTGACGGCCAGGGCCGCCGGCAGCGCGGTCATGACGGCCGTCGCAGCGAGCGCGGTCCAGGTGGCCGCGTCGGGGTGGATCAGCGACTGGCCGCGCAGCGCCTGCCAGGCGGTGATGGTGAACAGCGCGCTGTACCCCAGGATGACGACCCCGGTGAGCTGGGCGCGTACGCGTTCGTGGCGTAGCAGGCCGATCCGGGGGGCGAGGGCGGCGAGAACCAGCACCGTCAGCACGAACACCTGGATGGAGTGCAGGCTGATGAAGTGTGGGACGCGCAGGTCGCCGCCTGTGGTGCTCCAGTTCGTGAGCGGCATGCCGCCGCCGTCCGGTGCTCCGACCCCGTGTCCGCCCACCAGCGGGACCGGGCGGCCGTAGGCGTCCTCGACCGTGCGGGGTCCGGCCGACGAGGTCCACCCGGTGATGAAGGACGCCAGCGCCATGCCGAGGACGGCCAACCCGAGCCCGGCACGCAGGGCCCAGGTGAGTGCCGCGTCACCGATGCGCTGGAACAGCAGCATGATGGCGACGACCAGGCTCGCCCCGAACAGCCCGAACACGCCGGTGGAGAAGATCTGCTGCCCGATCCGGTTGAACGGGTCGGTGCCGGCGTTGAAGTGGCTGAAGGTGCCGCGGGCGGCCTGCACCACGATGAAACCGACGTCGATCAGCCCGGCGACGGCGAAGACCGTGCCGACGATCCACATCGTGCGCCGCGCCCGGCGCAGTTTCGGTATCAGCCAGGCGAGCGTCGCGCCGTACAGGACGAACGACACTCCGAACTTCAGCGGCTTGGCCCAGACCGACTGTTGCAGGAGCTCGCGACCGTCGGCGAAGAGGGCGACGCTCGCGACGACGACCAGCGCGGACATGGCCGCCACCATGATCATGAGCGGCCGATGCCACGACCGTACTTCGGCATACGAGAGGGACAAGCGGCTCCCCGACTGGTTCATGCGGCCTCCGTCCACCATGCCGAGGCCCCTGCGCAACGTCCTCGCCAGGCGGTCGCCTTCGCCTGTCGCGTGTGTGCGTACGGCGTATCAGATTTCATGCGTACATCGTACGAGCGCACCGCGGGAGAATCGTGAACTTCGCGTTTGTCGGACGTATGTAGTGCACTAGTGTGCTAGCTAGTGAACTAGTACATTGAAGTCGGCGCGCGACGTCTGTCAAGGAATGGGAAGGGCACTCATGACCTCGGCCACGCAACCTCCGGATCCGCCCTACCGGCGCATCGCCGCGGAGTTCCGTACCCGGATTCTGGCCGGCGACCTGCGGCCAGGCGATCGCGTGCCCTCCATCCGGCAGATCGCCCAGCGATGGGGTGTCGCGGTCGCGACCGCGACCAAGGTCGTGGCGGCCCTGCGTGACGAAGGGCTGGTCGAGGCGAAGGTCGGCGCCGGTACGGTGGTCAGCGCACGCGCGGGCCGAAAGGACCGGTCGTCCGGTCCGGCTGTCCCGGCGGCGGCGCGGCAGGCCGGCGTCCCCAAGGGCTCGCTGAACCGCAAGCACGTCCTGCGCACCGCCATCGCGATCGCCGACGCCGAAGGGCTCGGCGCGGTGTCCATGCGGCGGCTCGCGGCCGAGCTCGGCGCGGGCCCGATGTCGCTGTACCGGCACGTGACGGGCAAGGACGAACTGGTGACGCAGATGGCCGACGAGGTCTTCGGCGAAGCGGAGCTGCCCGTCCCGGGGCCGGAGGGGTGGCGGGCCAAGCTCGAACTGGTCGCCCGCCGGCAATGGGAGCTGTCCCGGCGACACCTCTGGCTGCCCAGGGCCGTCTCGTTCACCCGCCCCCTGCTGGTGCCCAACATGATGGCCCACACCGAGTGGACCCTGCGTGCACTCGACGAGCTCGAGTTGCCCATGGAGACCCGGATCCGCGAGGCGCTCACGCTGCCCGCGCTGGTCCACACCGTGGCGCTGTCCATGGCGGAGGAGGCCGAAGCCGAGCAGGAGACCGGCGTGACGCTTGACGGGTGGTGGCTGCTCCAGCGCAAGCGGGCCGGCGAACTCCTCAGCACTGGACATTTCCCGCTCCTGGCCATGCTCCCCGAGGAGACGGTGTCGGACCTGGACGGGATGTTCGACTACATCCTGGCACGCCATCTCGACGGGTTCGCCGTCATGCTGAGCAGGGGTGCAGCTCGTCCTCGGTGATCGGCCGGCCCGGGGCTCGCGGCACGGGCTCTCGCCAGCCTGACAGGCTTCCGGGCCTGGTGACCGTCACCACTCGGCGAGGGCCGGTTGCAGGCTGGACCCCGGCGAGACGGGGCCGAGCGGGCGGTGCGGGGCCATGGTCACGTCGTAGGTCTCGGCCATCGCGGCGATACCCGCCGCGTCACGTCGCTCGTCGTCGACCCCTTCGTTGGGGGTTCGAGGTGCCCGGATGCGGGACTCGACGAGCAGGGTGCCGCCCCACCTTGCCGAAGTCAATAATAAGTACGATTATATTTTGTATTAGTATGATTTAGAAGTGACGTGAGCGATCTATGGGAACGGTGGCCGACAGTGCGGGCGTGGCATGATTCCGCCATGACGGAGATCGGGAGAGCCGGTGCGCACGACCGGGTGGTCAACAGCCTGGGCGTGGCCATCGTCAATGGCGACATCCCCCCTGACGACGACCTCGACATGGCGGCGCTGCAGGAGCGTTTCTCCGTGAGCAGGACCGCCGTGCGTGAGGCGCTGCGCGTGCTGGCCGCCAAGGGCCTGGTGGGAGCCCGGCCCAGGCGAGGCACCTTCGTCGCGCCGCGTGAGCACTGGGCGCTCCTGGATGCCGACGTGCTGCGCTGGCGCTTCGCCGACCGAGTGGACGAGACGTTCCTGGACGAACTGGGCGACGTACGGCTGACCGTCGAACCGGCCGTTGCGCGCATGGCGGCGCAACGCCGCACCGATCGCGACTTGGCCGATCTGGAAGACGCCCTGGCCGCCATGCGGTCGGCGGTGGGCAGACCGGCCGTCGATCACGTGGAGGCCGATCTGGTCTTCCACCACGCCCTGCTGCGTGCCGCGCACAATGAGCTGATGGCGCAGATGGCCACCGCCATCGAGGCGGGGCTGCGGCTGCGTGACCAGTTCGTGCACGCGACGCTCACCAGCGAATCCACCGACAAGCACGCCGAGGTGCTGCTCGCCGTGCGCAGGCAGCGGCCGAAGGCGGCCGAGGCGGCGATGCGGGCGCTCATCGAGCGCTCCATCGCGGACGTCGACCTGGCCAAGAAGGTGCACGGCGAACACATCGGACGCTGAGCGGAGAACACGCCACCTCGCCCAAGGTGACCGGCTCACCCACCCGAGCCTCTTCGCCCGGCGATCTCGACCAGCCGCCCGGCTCGGGCGGCCAGCGCCGCCGTGTCGCCATCCGCGCACGCGTCACCCAGCAGCGGCGAGCCCATGCCCACGGCCTGGGCCCCGGCCTGCAGGCAGCCGCCCCCGATAGGACGGGGACACCGAGCCGCCACCCTTCCTCGATCACCTCGGGCAGCACGGCCGGTGTGATCAGGTAGCCGGCGCCGGCGTCCACGGCCCGGCGCGCCGAGACCGCGTCGAGACCGCGTCGAGCACGGTGCCCGCTCCGACCGCCACTCCCCGGAGCCCGCCCCCGGCAGCCCATCGGATGGCCTCGGCCGCGCCGGGCGTCGTCATGGTGATCTCCATCGCGCGGACGCCGATGGCGGCGAGGGTCTCCAGCACGGAGTTGAGGTGGCGGGAGCCGGCGGCTCTGATGACGGCGATGACGGGCAGAGCGGCCAGCGCCTCGTCCAGGGTCGTCATCGCTCGTCCTCGACGACCACCGTGCGGGGCACCGGGACGAGGGCGACCGAGCGCAGTTCCAGGATGGAGCCGCCAGGGTAGGCGGTGGGCCGCGCCTCGGGGGAGACGAACACGGGGGCGTCCTCGCTCAGCGGCAGCAGCCGCACCTCGATCCCGTGCTCCAGGACCTCCTCCCGGAAGCGGCGCAGCCCGATCTCCCAGGCCGGGCCGTACCAGAACTGGTCGGCCACCAGCCGGCCGGCGATGGAGGCGCGGCCCACGTCGCCGATCCAGTCCAGCCGCAGCAGCACCTCCTCCTCGCCCGTGAAAGCCTCCCGGGGGACGGTGACGTGGTAGACGGCGGCCTGCTCGAAGTCCGCGTCGGTGGGCGCGGAGGCCCGTCCGGAGGCGGCGTCGATCACCGGTCGCCGTGCCGGGCCCGCCTGCTCGACCTCCTCCACCTTCGCCTCGGGCACCTGCTCGGCATCGGCAGTCGCCGGCAGCAGGCCGAACACGCCCTCGGTCCGCGTCGCCGATGCTGGAGCGGGGAAGACCCGCACGTCGGAGGAGCCCTGGCCGTGGACCACCAGGCGGTCTTCGTCGATCACCACGGGCCGCTCGCTCAGCACCAGCCGGTGAGCGCCCCAGAGCCGTCCCGCGGCTGCGGTCAAAGCACGGGCGGCGTCCAGGACCAGGACGGCCGCGCGGGCACCGGAGGCGTCGCGTATCCGCACCAGGCAGCCGGGGCCCGGCACGAGATCGGTGATCACGAGGCGGTCGCCGTCATGTTCCACGGTCGCGGGACCCTCGACCTCGGCGACGGTGGCGGCGTCGAGGACGAGCTCCACCGGGATGCCGGCGGTCTGGCAGAAGACGTGTACCGGCTCGTCGGCGTCCAGCACCCCCATCGGTTGCGCGGTGGCGCTCAGCAGCACGCTGCCGCCGACCGGGCGGGCGAGCGGCCAGGCGAAGTACGCCCCGGACGGCACCGTCACCGGCTCACGCGGTACGACGAGTTCGCGGCCGTCCAGCTCGATCGCGAACCGCACGTCCTCGTGGGCGGGCAGGGTCTCGACCGGTTGGTGGTTGTTGACGAACAGGAACCCGGAGCGACCGTCGGAGCGTACGCACCAGCGCAGCGTCTCCCGGTCGGCGGTGTCGCCGGGGGCGTCCGGTGGCATGACCAGCGTCATGGTGGCCAGGTCCGGTCCGTCGCTCGCCAGCCACAGATGCTGCAGCCGCAGATGGTGGAAGGAGTCACGGAACTGGCCGTACTCGCCGAGTGGAGCCTGGAAGTCGTAGCTGATCACCGGGCAGTCGTTGGGATAGCCGGTGGCGTGCGACTCCTGCAGCGTGGACAGCGCGCCGATCTTCTGGGACGCCCCGTGGTACATGTAGTAGCCCTGCCACACCGACCCGCTGCCCAGCTTCACCAGCCCCAGCGCGGCGATGTCGGGGGCCTCGATGATCGGCCGGCGGTGGTAGGAGGTGTACATCCCGCTGCCCAGCTCGCAGGTGGCGAACGGATAGCGGGCCAGATGGCTCTCGTCCGAGCCGGTCACCTCCGTGGTGCGCAGGTCCGACCCGATGGAGTCGTCGTCGCGGCCAGGACCGAAGAAGTAGTGGGCCCGGCTCTGCTGCGGCCAGCCGTCATGGGCGGTGTCCCACGCGGCCTCGGGGTAGCCGCCGAACAACGGGATCACATCGTCCGGCGGCAGTTGCGCGTGCCCCCATCCGGTCGCCGTCCACAGTGGCGCGTCGATGCCGGCCGCCTGGGCGAGGCGCTTGAGCGTGACGAGATGGCCCGGCTGGTCGTACAGCTCGTTCTCCACCTGCACCGCCACCACCGGACCGCCGTGCCCGCGGGTCAGACCGGCAAGCTGGGCGCCGATCTGCTCGAACAGCGGCCGGACCAGCTCGACGTAGCGGGGGTCGTCGGTGCGTGGCACGCAGTCGGCCTCCAGCACCCAGTCGGGGAAGCCGCCGTTGCGCGACTCCCCGTGCCCCCAAGGCCCGATCCGCACCACCACATCGAGCCCGACCTCGGCGCAGGTGGTCACGAAACGGCGCAGGTCACGGTCGCCGCTCCAGTCGAAAACGCCGCGCCGCTCCTCGTGCAGGTTCCAGAAGACGTACGTGGCGGCGACCGTCACCCCGCCCGCCCGCACCTTCAGCAGCTCTTCCCGCCACTCGGCCGCCGGGTAGCGGCCGTAGTGGAACTCACCCATGATCGGGAACCACGGCCTGCCCCTCCGGCTCAGGTACCGGGAGTTCACGGTGATCGCATCGGGCTGGTGGGGGAGATCGCCCATCCGCAGATGGCCTTCCGCCGGCGGGGGGATCTGGCTGGGGATGTCGAGTCGTCGCACAGCTGCACCTTTCCTTCAGGCCATACAACGGCCGCACAGTACTATGACTGCGGAAAAAAATACTACTAGTTCAGATAGGTCGATAGCCGGTGCAGGGGTGACACGCAGAGTCCGGCCACAGAGGTCCGGTGCACGGCGCTGCGGCGCGAGCCGCGACGTCACCGCGCCGCACGCCGGCCGCGGCTTCGGCGGGTCAGGCTCGGGTCAGCCCTTGATGAAGCGCCGGGTCATGTAGCGGCGGACCGGCGGCAGGGCGGCCAGGCGCAGCGGGAGCTGGGTCAGCCACAGCAGCAGCGGGTTGGCGGGTGCGTAGACGCCCTTGACCCGGCGGCCGAGCTTCTGCTTCTTGTCGACCTCGGGCCGCAGGGCGGCCTCCCAGGCGGCGAGGGCGGCGCCGACGTCGCCCGGGTGGCGTTCCAGTTCGGTGCCGAGCCGGTCGGCGCCGCCGACGGCGAGGGCGGAGCCGTACCCGGCGAACAGCGTGACGCACCAGGCGGCGTCGCCGAGCAGGACCACGCGGCCCCGGCTCCAGGTGGGGGCCACGACCTGGCTGATGGTGTCGAAGTAGACGGAGTCGGCCCTGGCCAGGCCGTCCAGTGCTTCCGGGATGACCCAGCCGAGGTCCCCGTAGACGCGGCGCAGCTGCGTGGCCGCGTCCTCGCCGGGGGCGGCGTGGCCGGTGCGGTAGCCGAAGAAGGCGACGTTGCGGCCGTCGCCGACGCTGATCACCGCGGCGGTGCGGCCGCCGGACGACAGGGTGCCGGTGGTGCCGGGGGCGATGGCGGCCGGGCGCTTGTCGAGCATGTAGACGGCGACCTTGTGGTCCAGGTCGAGCAGGAAGTCGCGCTCGGGGCCGAAGAGCAGGGCGCGGGTGGCCGAGTGCAGGCCGTCGGCGCCGACGAGCAGGTCCGCCTGTTCCACGGTGCCGTCGCTCAGGGTCACGTGGACGGCGTGCGCGTCCTGGTCGACGGCGGTGACGGTGGTGCCGAAGCGGATCTCGGCGCTGTCGTGGACCCGCTCGTACAGGACGGTCTCGATGTCGCCGCGCAGGATGGTCATGGACCGGGGGCCCGTGGTGGCGGCGATGGTCTCGCGGGTCAGCGAGAAGCGACGCCGGCCGTCGGGCCTGTGGTAGACGAGCTCCTCGGTGACGAAGGCCTTCCGCTCCAGGGCGGGCAGGATGCCCATCCGCTCGGCCGCGTCGTAGCCGATGCCGCCGAAGGTGACGGCGTAGCCGCCGCTGCGGCGCTGCGGGGCGCGTTCGATGACGAGGCTGTCCCAGCCGATCTGGGACAGCCGGAGGGCGGCGGCCAGGCCGGCGATGCCGGCTCCGATGATGACGGCGCGCATGAGAGTTCCTTGCTGAAGCTGGTGGGGGTTCAGAGCTGGCCGAGGACGCGCCGCTCGGCGGCGAGGTCGAGCCAGGTGTCGGGTGAAGGCGCGTCGGGGCGCGGGGCGGGGTCGCCCTCGGCCCGCAGCCAGGCCCAGGTGTCGGCGATCGTGTCCCGGAGCGGGCGGGTGGTCAGCCCGGCGGCGAACGCGGCGCTGACGTCGGCGTCGTTCATGCCGGTCGGGGCCGGGTCGTGCGGGAAGCGCAGGCCGAACTCCATGCCCAGCCACACGCCCTCCTGCCGCAGCAGCTCGGCGGGCGCCCACACCAGCTCGGCGTCGAAGCCGGTGACCTCCAGCGCCGTCTCCAGCAACCGCCCGATCGTGATCTCGCCGGGGCGGCCGGTCACCGTGTAGGCGCCGCCGATGCCCCGGTCGGCGCAGCGCAGCATCCAGGCGGCCATGTCGCGGGCGTCGATGTACTGCAGGGGCGCGTCGGCCGGGCCGGGGGCGAGCACCCGGCCGCCCTTTTCCAGGCGGCGCAGCCACCAGGGGATGCGGCCGACGTCCTCGTACGGGCCGAGGATCATCCCGGCTCTGGCCAGGAGAGCCTGCTCGCCGTGGGTCTCGGTCACAGCCAGCTCGCCGCCGCGTTTGGCGGCGGCGTAGTCCTCGCTGTCGTCGCTCGCCGGGTCGCCGTCGACGAGCGGGGCGCTCTCGTCGGCCACCGCCGGCCAGGGCCAGCGGTGCACGCCGCGGCTGGAGACGTAGCCGTAGTGTCCGGTACGGCCGGCCAGCAGGCGGGCGCTGTCCCGCACGACGCGCGGGGCCCAGGCCCAGGTGTCGATGACGGCGTCCCATTCCTGGTCGCCGAGAGCGGCGGCGACCGCGCGGGTGTCGGTCCGGTCGGCGGTCAGCGCCCGGACGCCGGGCGCCGGTGGGCGGCTGAGGCCGCGGTTGAGCGTGGTCACCTCGTCGCCCCGCTCCAGCGCGGTTTCGACGACGGCGCGGCCGACATGGTGAGTGCCGCCGAGAACGAGCAGTTTCATGGCAGTCCAGGGTGAGAGGCAGCCGGACGGGCGGCTGGGCGGTCATCGGGGGCGTCTCCTCGTCGACGCATCTGTGATCTCGCTCGCCGACCAGGCTTCCCGGCACACCATCGAGCCCCGTGCACGCGGAGCCGATAACCATCACTATACCGAAGTTTCAGAAATTTCTGAAGTGTCGTGTCGTTCGTTATCCTGAGGGCCATGAACGACAGGCAGGAGCAGTGGCAGGCGGCTGAACGGCTGGCCCTGACCTTGGCCGAAGGCGGGCTGCAGCGCATGGCGGCACGCACGCTGGCGGTCTTCCTCTTCACCGACCAGGACAGCGTCACCGCGGGCGAGATCGCCGAAAGGCTCGACGCCAGCGCGGGCGCGGTCTCGGGCGCGGTCAAGTCGCTGCTGTCGGTCGGCCTCATCGAACGTCTGCCCGCCCCCGGCAGCCGCCGCGAGCACTACCGGCTGCGCGACGACGCCTGGGCCAGGCTGTTCACCAGTCAGAACACCGCGTTCCAGGCCATGCTGCAGGCCGCGCGGACCGGAGTCGAGACCACCGCCGAACACGACCCGGCACACCGGCGGCTGACACAGATGCGCGACTTCTACGAGTTCATGCTGGACGAGATCCCGGCCATGCTGGACCGCTGGCGCCGGCACCGGCAGCCTGACCGCCGGATGTGACCCCCCGGGTGCGGGTGGACGGCCGGCTGTTGCGGGAATCCGTACACCGATAAGGTGTTCGTAGGTGAGCCGGGAAGTCTGGTCGGCATGTCCCATTCCTTCGTGGAGCCAAGGATGTGCTGTGCGCGCCCGAGATCTGCTTGCCGACTTTCCCACCGTAGGGCTCGATTCGCCCGTGATCGAGGCGGCCAGGATGCTGGCCGACCAGGATCTGCCCGGCCTCATCGTCGTCGGTGATGACGGGGCGCCGTTCACGATCCTGCCCGGCACCCAGGTGCTGCGGCTGGCCGTGCCCGGCTACTGCCAGGACGACCCCGCGCTGGCGCGGGTGGTGGACGAGGCGCACGCCGACGCCTTCCTGGCGGGGCTGCGCGACCGTACGGTGCGTGAGGCGCTGCCGCGGCAGCGGCGGGAGCTGCCGGTCACCGATCCCGGGGCCACCGTGCTGGAGCTGGCCGCGCTGATGGCGCGCACGCACAGCCCGCTGGTCGCCGTCGTCGACGGCGGGCGGCTGGTCGGAGCGGTGACGCTGCAGGCCCTGCTGGACCGGGTGCTCGCGGCGTGAGCGCGCTCGCCTGGGTGAGCGTGGCGGTGTTCCTGGCCGCGTACGCGTTGATCGCCTCCGAGAAGGTGCACCGGGTCGCGGCGGCGCTCGGCGGCGCCGGGATCATGCTGCTGATCCATGCCACCGACGCCGGGGCGGCGTTCTTCTCCGAGCACTCCGGCATCGACTGGAACGTCGTCTTCCTGCTGCTCGGCATGATGGTCATCGTCGGGGTGCTGAAGCAGACCGGCGTCTTCGAGTACCTCGCGATCTGGGCGGCCAAGCGGGCGCGGGGGCGGCCGTTCCGGCTGATGGTGCTGCTGGTGGTCATCACGGCGGTCGCCTCGGCGCTGCTGGACAACGTGACCACGGTGCTGCTGATCGCGCCGGTGACGTTCCTGGTGTGCGAGCGGCTGGCGGTCTCGCCGGTGCCGTTCCTCATCGCCGAGGCGATGGCGTCCAACATCGGCGGCGCCGCCACGCTGGTGGGCGACCCGCCGAACATCATCATCGCCAGCCGGGGCGGTCTGACGTTCAACGACTTCCTCGTGCACATGGCGCCGATGGTGATCGTGCTTATGGTGGTCTTCGTCGGCCTGTGCTGGCTCATGTTCGGCCGGGGGTTCCACCACGACCACGAACGCGCGGCGGCGGTGATGGCGCTGGACGAGCGGGAGGCCATCGCCGACCGGCGGCTGCTGTGGCAGGCGCTGGCCGTGCTGGGCCTGGTGATGGCGGCGTTCGTGCTGCACCCGGTGCTGCACTACGAGCCGTCGGTCGTGGCCCTGCTCGGCGCGGGCGTGCTCGTGGCGGCCACCAGGGTCACCACGGAGGAGGCCATCTCGGAGGTGGAGTGGCCGACCCTGGTGTTCTTCGCCGGGCTGTTCGTCATGGTCGGCGCCCTGGTCGAGACGGGCGTCATCGAGCAGATCTCGCAGGCGGCGGTGGAGGCGACGGCCGGACGCCTCGAACTGGCCTCGATGGTCCTCCTCGGCGCCTCGGCGGTGCTGTCGGCGATCGTGGACAACATCCCGTACGTCGCGACCATGAGCCCGATCGTGGCCGAGCTGGTGCAGGCCGGTGGCGACGGGCCGGCGCAGGTGCTGTGGTGGGCGCTGGCCTTCGGCGCCGACCTGGGCGGCAACGCCACCGCGGTCGGCGCGGCGGCCAACGTCGTGGTGCTCGGCATCGCCGCGCGCAACGGCACCCCGATCAGCTTCTGGCAGTTCACCAAGTACGGCCTGGTCGTCGCCACGGTGACCGTCGCCCTGACCGCCCCGTACCTGTGGCTGCGCTACCTCCTGTGAGACGGCTCAACCCGTCGCCGGTCCACCCGCGGTCATGACGGCCCCGCTGCCGCCACGTGGGGAACGATACGAAAGGTCGCCATGGGGAAGCTCACCATCGCCATCACGGGAGCCAACTCCGGCATCGGGCTACGCGCCGCGCGGATGATGGCCGCCGACGGGCATCGCGTGCTCGCCCTGTGCCGGGATCCGCGCCGGGGAGCGGAGGCCGTCGCCACGATCGAGCGGGGTGAGCTGGTCGCCGTCGATCTCGCCGACCCCGCGTCGGTGGACGCGGCCGCGGCGGCCGTCGCGGCCCGGGCGGAGCGGCTCGACGTGCTGATCAACAACGCCGCCGTGTTCGACCAGACGGTGCGCGAGGCGGTCATCACCCCCGCCGGGCACGAGCTGTTCTGGGCGACGAACCATCTCGGGCCGTTCCAGCTGACCGCGCTGCTCAGCCCGCTGCTGGCAGCCTCGCCGCACCCCAGGGTCGTCAACGTGGCGAGCAAGGGCCTGCTCACCATGCCGCGCATCAGGATCCGCTTCGACGAGCTGGACCGGCCGGACTGGTACACCCCGACCCGGGCGTACTACCACGCCAAGCTCGCGCAGATCATGTTCACCTTCACCCTGGCCGAGCGCGGCGAGGGCCGCCTCGACGCCACCTGCGTGCGCGTCCCGTCCGTCCGCCTCGACCCCGGGCGGGTGCGCGCGCTGCCTCCACTGCTTCGAGCCCTGTACGCGCCGAAGAACCGCCTGGCGATGCCCGCGGAGCGGCTCGGCGAGACCTACGCTCGGCTGGCCCGCGGGGAAGGGCCTGCGGGCGGCTACCTGGACGAGAACCTTCACCGGGTCGAAGCGCCCGCCCACGCCCGCGACCCTGCGGCGCGTGAGCGGCTCTGGGACCTGTCCCAGCAGGCCGTGGGCGACCCGTGCTGGGCGTGGTGAACAGCGCGCCGCCGCGGCTCAGCGACCAGGCTCGCCGGGGCGTGAGGTGGGAGCGGCGGGATCGGTCCCGGACGGCCTGCGGGCGCGGTCGCGCAGCCGGCGGGCGGCTCCGTACCAGGTGGGCACCTCGCGTTCGTCGTCGAACCAGCGGGCCACGACGAT
This sequence comes from Nonomuraea indica, assembly GCF_002850745.1. Classification (GTDB taxonomy): domain Bacteria; phylum Actinomycetota; class Actinomycetes; order Streptosporangiales; family Streptosporangiaceae; genus Nonomuraea; species Nonomuraea indica. The sequence goes on along the minus strand of NZ_KZ559469.1, from coordinate 349,185 downwards.
GTCGGTGGAGGAGTGCAGCAGGATCGACAGCACGATGGTGACCGCGACGAGCTGGAAGACGCCCTGCGCGTGGGTGATCCCCGAGGCCAGCACGATCAGGCCGTACACGACGGAGGCGAACCCCTTCGGCCCGAACCACGCCACCGCCGCCTGTTCGCGCACGGTCAGCCCGGCGCCCAGGAAGGAGATCCAGATGGCGACCGGCCGGGCGAGGATCAGCGCCAGCACGGCGAACAGCCATCCGCGCCAGCCCACCGAGCCGAGCAGCGGCAGGCTGATGAGCGCCCCGAACACCAGCAGGGCGGCCAGCTTCAACAGCTCGGCGATGAGCTCGCCGAAGTGCTCGAACGACTCGCGCTGCCGCTGCCCGAAGGTGGCGACCGTGATGCCCGCCGCGAAGGCGGCCAGGAACAGGTTGCCGTGCGTGGCCTTGCCCAGGGCGAGGACCAGCAGGCCGATCGCCAGTGCGTTGAGCGGCTCGTACTGGGTGGAGGCGGAGAACCACCGGGTCTGCTCCACCTTGATCGCCAGCCACGGCACCGCGACCCCGATGAGGACGCCGAGTCCGAGTTCGAGGCCGAGGTCGCCGAGGTGGAGGTTGTCCGATCCGGCGGCGATGGCGAGGAACACCATCACGAACGGCAGCGCCAGGCCGTCGTTCACGCCGGACTCGACGTTCAGGAGCTGCCGCAGCCGGGGCGGCACCTTCTCGTTGCCGACCAGGGCGGCGGCGAACACCGGGTCGGTGGGCGCCAGGATCGCGCCGACCAGCAGCGACTCGATCCAGCCCAGGCCCACCACGTAGTGCGCGCCCAGCGCGGTGACGACCAGGGTGAGCGGCAGTCCCCAGCCCAGCGCCCGGCCGGGCAGCCGCCAGGCGGTGCGCAGATCCTGCCAGCCGACCCGCATGCCGTCGGTGAACAGCACCGCGAACAGCGCCAGCTCGGCCAGGGTCGAGACGAGCTCGTCGTCGGGCGCCAGCGACACCACGCCCAGCGCGCCGTCGCCCAGCACGAATCCGGCCACGAGGAACAGCGCCGCGGTCGAGAGAATGGTGCGGTGGGCCAGGCTCGACAGCAACACGGCGAGCAGCAGGACGCCGGCGAACGCCGTCAGCAGGGAGCCCATCAGCAGGACCGGCGAGCAGGGGGAGCGGACATCGGAACCTCCGTCTGAGCCAACGCCATCAGGACATCGCCGACCAGACTTCCCGGCACACCGAGCCCCACCGTAACAGTGGTGCGAAGGGTGCGGGCAGGGCGGTCCGCCGCGGAACTCCTGGCGCAGGTGTGCGCCGGCGCTCGGCGGAGCTCCGGAGGCCCACCGGATCGCCCCGTTCCGAGAGGGTTCAGATCACGCAGCCGCCCCCTGTCGAGGTGGTGGAGGCCGGCCGAGCTCTCCGCCATCCGGCGGTGGGTCGCGCGGAACCGCGGGCGCTGCCGCGGATCCGGTCATGGGGTTCCGGCGGAGCGGCGGCGCCTGAACCAGTGCCGGTGCGTCCGGACGAAGGTCACCACGAACAGCACCTGGATGGCGCCCTCGATGAGGATGAGCAGCCCGGAGTCCAGTGCCGGCAGCACCGAGCCGCCGTTCAGGCCGTCGGCGACGGCGCCGACCGCGCGGATCAGTGCCACGATCGCGATCGGGGCGGCGAACAGCGCGAACATCGCGAGTGAGATCGTGGCTCCGACGATGAGGAAGAAGGAGTAGACGCGGGTGGCCCGCCGTTCGTGCGGCGCGAGCTCCCCGGTCGGGTCCTCGACGGGGCAGGGTCGGCGGCGCAGCCTCGCGACGGCTCTCGCCCGCAGGTAGCGAGCGAAGGCGAGCCCGTCGTCGAAGAGGTTGCGGGTACGCAGCAGATCGCGCAGGACGTAGTACAGGTCCGTGCGCATGTAGACCTGAAGCTGGAACGGGATGGTCATGAGCACCGCCACGACAAGTGCCTGGAACAGCGCCTTCGTCAGCGACGGCAGAGCCGCGTGGGCGACCAGCAGGGTGAGCGCCGCCATGAGGAAGAAGTCCCATGCCATCCCCGCCAGGTAGACGCGGTATCGCGACCGTCTGGGCACGCCCCACACCGCGGTGACGTCGGTCTGCACGACGAGGTTGTGCAGACGGGTGCCGAAGCCGATCCGCCCGGGCACGCCCAGCGACCGGGCCGCCATCAGGTGCATCATCTCGTGCGTGCTGAGCGTCAGCGACACCATCACGGTGTTGACCAGCACCGTCAGCCCGACGTACTCGCCCCAGAAGAAGTCCTCGTAGTGCGGCAGCAGGTCGGGCCTGGTCGCCAGCGTGATCAGGGCCGCCGCCACGACCAGCAGCCAGCCGAGCTTCATCGGCCGGCTGAAGATCCAGCTCACGTGCCGGGCCGTCAGCCGCCGGAAGTGGCCACGCGGGGCGTCCGCCGCGGGGTCGGGCAGCCGCTGCCCGTCCATCGAGTCGACGAAGCCCAGCTCCGTCAGGGCCTCCACGAGCTCGGCGACGTCGATCTCCACGTCCTGCTCGGCCGCCAGCCGCCGCTCGACGGCGCCGACCGGAAGCCCCTCACGCAGAAGCTCGATCGCCTGGCCGTACACGGCGGGCAGTTCGACGAACTCGCCGATCTCCGCCCTGCCCACCACCACGACATCGGGGTCGTCGTCGTCCGGGCGGGAGATCAACCGGTGGAGGCCGACACGGCTCTCCGCGGAGACCGCCACGGCCGTCATGACGGCGTGGTCCCGCACGCCGGACAGTCGTCGTAGTGCGGGATGTCGACGTAGTAGGAGTGCTCCCACAGCGCGTAGTTCCAGTGGAAGACGCGGCCGCGTGCCTGCGGGGACAGCCCACCGAGGTGGTACAGCACCTCCAGGGCGCACAGGTGCCCGCTGATGTTGGCGCTGGCCGCGATCACGGCGTTGGGCCGTTCCTCGGTGAGCGAGCGGCCGTGGGCCTTGAACTCGTGCTGGTCCTCCTGGCGCCGTAGGCACACCCAGCACCCGGTCCGGTGCGGGACGAGGGACCCGACGACGGCCATCGGCCCGGTGTAGAAGCTGACGAACCACGGTGTGCCCGTGCGCAGCGCCGCTTCGTTGGTCCAGAACATGATGTCGGGGTGGGGCTCGTCGGCGCACAGGACGAACACGTCGCAGTCGTCCATCAGCCGGGCGATGTCGTCGGCTCCGCTGGCTTTGAGCGTGCTCGCGCTGATCTCGACCAGGCTGTTCATCTGGCGCAGCCGCGCGACGGCAGTGTCGACCTTGGGACGGCCGATGTCCGCCTCGGTGTAGAGCAGCTGGCGGGTGAGGTTGGCTTCCTCGATGGTGTCGAAGTCGGCCAGGTGCAGGGCTCCGATGCCGCTGGAGACCAGCCCCGCCGCCACCGCCGAGCCCGTGCCGCCGATGCCGAGCAGGCAGACCCTGGCGCCCTTGATCCGGGACTGGATCTCGTACGGCGAGCTGCGCGGGACCGGGTCGATCCAGGCGAAGAAGTTTCGGGCCGGCTCGTAGCGCGTGGCCTCGCGTTCGGTGAGACCGGCCGGCAGCGGCGCTCCGGCGTCCTCGACGAAACCGTTGTCGATCAGCCCCTGGATGACCTCCCGCACGTCCTGCTCGTCGACGTCGGGATGGGTCTCGGCGAAGGCGGCGCAGACCTCGTCGACTGTACGGGTGCCGTCCATGAGGACGATCAGGCGGGCTATCGATCCGTCCTCGTCATCCTGGATCTCGGAGGAGATGCCCTGCTGCATGAGACCGATCATGATGCGGTCGCCGGGCAGGGTCATCGGCTGGTGAACGCGCTTGATGCGGGGAACGCGCACGAGAACCTTCCAGGTCGCAAGACATAGGAGGCCGGTCAGGTTGACCCTGACCGGCCGGCGTTTCTATCGGGGAAGATCAGCCACCCTCGCGAAGCGCGGTGGTCTCCACCTTCTCAAGCCGCTTGATCTCGAGCTTGACCTTCTTGGTGGCCTTCTTGTCGTCGGTTCCGTGATCGAGCCGGTCCATGCTGCCTCCCACAAGGGTCGGGGCCGTTGATCGGTGATCTTATAGGCGGGTTGACGCGGGTGAAAGCCCACATTTGACGCCATGGTGTGGGCGTATAGCACGGGTGTCGGGATCGCAGCCGGCAGGAGGGCGAGGTGGCGCAACGCCGGCTGATCGACTTCGGGGGTCGAGGCGGTGATGATGTCACCCATGAGGCCAGGAGACTTCGACGACCTTGGAAGCACGGTGACCCATTCGAGCCTCGCGCGATCGGGGACCGAGCTCTCCGACGTGGCTCGCACGGTGGTGGGGGAGGCCGCCCTGCTTCAGGTGGATCTCGCCGCCCTCGGCGACCGGTGGGGCGGCGGTGAGGTGGGCGCCACGATCGGCCGGCTCGACGGAGTCGTGCTGCGGCTGCTGCTCGACCGGTGCACCGACCTGGCCGAGCTGTTGCAGGCCGACTCCGGCAAGGTCATGGCCAGGTCGGCCATCCATCGCGAAGCCGAGCGTGAGACGGTGACGGTCGTGGAGCGGGGCGCGCTGGACGTCTGACCGTTCTCATGTGTCGTCCGGGCGCCACGTGGGCCGCTTCGCCTTCTGCCAGGCCTCGACCTGCCTGGCGGTCTCCGAGGCCTCGTCCGCCGCCGCCTTGGCGCGCCCCGCCGCTCCCGGGTCGGGCGAGAAGTGCCGGGCGATCTCTTCGGCGCGGGACTGCGGCTGCGCCGGGGCGCCGGGTGCGGTCGGCGGGGTCGGCGTGCCCTTCGCGGGGGTGGCCGTACCGGGTGGCTGGACGGCGCGGGCCGCCCGCCGTCTCGCCAGGAGGGCGGCCGCCCGTTCGAACAGCCATCGGCAGATCCCGCTCAGCAGCCTCAACGTCGTGCGCAGGAGGAAGCCGATGAGCGCTCTGGTGCCCTGGACGGCGGCCTGGGAGATGGCGGCTCCCGCCAGTCCGAAGAAGCCCGCGGCCCTCAGCTTCATGATCAGGGCAACGGCGGCTGCGACGAGCGCCACCTTGAGCGCCGCCCAGAGGAAGCTCGCCGAGACGTGGCCGCCGGCGGTGGCCAGCGCGGCCCTGACGATGTCGCGGGTCTGTGCCCGGGCGCCCTCGTCACCCTCCACGCTGGCCTGCATGGCGGCCATGCTGGGGCCGGAGTTGCCGGCCCCGGCTCGTCCGACCGCTCCGTCCGCTCGTTCGCTCTCCCACCGCAGGGTGTCGGCGAAGGTGACCAGCCGCCGGCCGGACGCCAGCAGCTGCTCGGAGTCGAGGTCGGGCACGGACAGGCCCGTCAAGGCCAGGGCCAGCTGGACCTGGCCCGGTAACTGAAGTCCCACGAGACACTCCAAGATCCACGTAGACGTGATCCTACCGACGCTCCCGGTATCCGGGCGGACGGACTCCAGACGGCCTGGTGGGTGGGACGAACAGGTTGACGGGCTCCGTTAACGCCACAGTCCGGCACAATTGCTGATGTGCGAGTCGAACTGCTCGGACCGTTCGAGGTCCGGAACCGTGATGGCGCCGTGGTCGAGGTTCCTGGGGTTCGGCTCCGCGCACTGCTGGCCGCGCTCGCCCTCGAACCTGGCCGGATCGTCTCGCGTACGAGGCTGGTGGACTGGATCTGGGGGCGGCAGCCGCCCGCCGACGAGGTGAACGCCCTGCAGGCGTTGGTGTCCAGGCTGCGCAGGGTGTTGCCGGACGGTGTGATCGAGGCGGACTCCGGCGGCTACCGGCTGGCCGTGGCCCCTGACGCCGTGGACGTGTGCCGGTTCGAGCAGCTGGTCGGTCAGGCCCGTGCCGCCGAGCCCGCGGCGCGGGCGGATCTGCTGCGCTCGGCCCTGGCACTGTGGCGGGGCACGGCCATGGCGGACATCGCGCTGCGCGACAGCGACGCGTTCGACGCCGTGGTCGCGCGGCTGGACGAACTCCACGTCGCCGCCCTCGGGGATCGGGTGGACGCGGACATCCGTCTCGGCCGTGGCTCCGAGATGGTCTCCGAGCTGACCGAGCTGGTCGCCGCGCATCCGCTGCGGGAGGGGTTCGTGGCGGCCCTGATGCGCGCGCTCGCCGAGGCGGGACGCGGGCCCGAGGCGTTGACCCTGTACCAGCGGACGCGCGAGCGGCTCGCCGAGGAGCTGGGGGCCGATCCGTCGGCCGAGCTGTCCGCGCTGCACACCGCGTTGCTGCGCGGCGAGCTGGGCGAGCGGGCGGAGAACCACAGGACGAACCTGCGCGCCGAGCTGACGAGTTTCGTCGGCAAGGACGATGACGTCTCCGTGGTCGCCGCTCTGGCCCTCAAACACCGGCTGGTCACCCTGACGGGGCCGGGCGGCTCCGGCAAGACGAGGCTGGCCACGGAGACCGGGCGGACGATGCTCGCCGAGCTGCCGGACGGGGCCTGGCTCGTCGAGCTGGCCTCGGTACGGGCGGACGGTGAGCTGGCGCAGGCCGCCCTCACCGCGATCGGCCTGCGTGACCAGGGCCTGCTCGGGGGTCCGCGGGCCGGTGAGCCGATGGACCGGCTCATCGCCGCGCTCAGGGAGCGCGCGATCCTGCTGATCCTGGACAACTGCGAGCACCTGATCGAGGCGGCCGCGGCTTTCGCCGATCGGCTCCTGGGGGAGTGCCGGAGGCTGCGGATCCTGGCGACGAGCAGGGAACCGCTCGGCATCACCGGGGAGGTGCTGTGGCAGGTGGAGCCGCTCGCGCTGCCCGCGGAGGGAGCGGACCCCTCCGAGGTCGGGTCCTCGCCCGCGGTGCGGCTGTTGCGGGACCGCGCGGTCCTGGTGCGCAAGGACATCGGCTCCGACGCGCGTACGTTGTCGGAGATGGCGCGGATCTGCCGGGCGCTCGACGGGATGCCGCTGGCGATCGAGCTGGCCGCGGCACGGCTGCGGACCATGTCCGTCGACCAGCTGGCACGTCGGCTCGACGACCGGTTCCGGCTGCTGACCAGCGGCAGCCGTACGGCGCTCTCCCGGCACAAGACGCTGCGCGCGGTCGTGGACTGGAGCTGGGATCTGCTGACCGAGGCCGAACGCGGCGTGCTGCGGCGGCTGTCGGTGTTCTCCGGCGGGGCGAGCCTGGAAGCGGCCGAACGGGTGTGCGGGGGCGAGACGTTCGCCGGGGAGCAGGTGCTCGACCTGCTGACCGCGTTGATCGAGAAGTCGCTGCTGCTCGCCGAGGGCGGGGGCACGCCGCGCTACCGGATGCTCGGCACCATCAGGGAGTACGCGGCGCACCGGCTCGCCGAGGCCGGGGAGACGGAGGCCGCGCGCCGGGCGCACCTCGCCCACTTCACCGAGCTGGCCGAGACGGCCGATCCGCACCTGCGCCGGGCCGAGCAGCTGGAATGGCTGGCCGCGCTGGAGGCCGAGCACGACAACATCGGCGCGGCCCTGCGCTGGGCGATCGACGAGGGACTGGCGCAGGAGGCGATGCGGCTGGTCGGGGCCGTGGGCTGGTACTGGTTCCTCAGCGGGCACCGGGCCGAGGGCACCGAGTTGAGCATCGCGGCGGCCGCGCTGCCCGGTGAGGTGTCCGACGAGGTGCGGGCGATCGCGTACACGGTCGTGACCGTGTTCGTCACGTCCGGGGTCGGCCGCGACCAGTACCAGGCGCGGGAGTGGATCCAGGAGGCGAACCGGCTGGCCCGGCGGACCAGGTCCCGCCACCCCATGGTCGGGTTCGTCGCGCCGCTGGAGCGGATGCTGCGGGAGCCGACGGAGTTCCTGCCCGCGTTCGAGCCGCTCATCGCCGACGACGACCCCTGGGTCCGCGCGCAGGCCAGGCTCGCCCGTGGCCGGCTGCGGCTCACGCTCGGCGGCGACGAGACCGACGTGGACATCGACGCCGAGACCGCCCTCGGCGAGTTCCGCCTGCTGGGTGACCGGTGGGGGATCTCGTTGGCGCTGACCTTCCTGGCCGATCGGCTCGCCATGCGCGGCGAGTTCGCCCGCGCGTGTGAGCACTACGAGGAGGCGGCCGCGGCGCTGACGGAGGTGGGCGACGACGAGGACGTGGTCGGCCTGCGGGCGCGGCTGGCCCAGCTGTACTGGCTGCTCGGCGATGAGCGGTCCAGCACGTCGGCCATGGCGGAGGCGCAGCGGTCCGCGGGCGGGATCACCTGGCCGGACGCGCTCGCCGACCTGGCGCTTTCCAGGGCGCAGCTGGCGCGGTGGAGCGGCGAACCGGACCAGGCGCACGAGCGGCTGGCCGCGGTGCGGGCGATGCTGGGCAACGAGGAGCCCAGCGACCTGACCCGCGCCAAGGCCATGGACCTGCACGGCTACCTCACCGAGGACCTCGGGGAGGCCCGCTCGCACCGGAGGGAGGCGTTCCGCGCGGCTGTGAGGACGACGTATCCGCCGCTGATCGCCCAGGTGCTGATCGGGGTCGCGGATCTCGCGCTGCGGCAGGGAGAGTACGAGCAGGCCGTGCGACTGCTCGCGGCGAGCGACGGCGTGCGCGGCACGCCGGATCGCTCGCAGCCGGACGCCTCCAGGATCGCCGAGGAGACACGGGCCCACCTCGACGAAGCGGTGTTCGCCGAGGCGACCCGTGACGGCCGCCGGCGGGATTGGCGTGAGCTGGCGGAGACCACCCTCGCCTGGGAACCGGCGGAGACCACCCTCGCCTAGGAACCGGCGGAGACCGCCTCTCGCCCCGGCAGACGTCTCCGCCGGACGGCCGAGCGCTGTTCGGCCGGGCTCATGCTCCTGACGCTCGGGGCCCGAGCCCGATCGCGGGCAGGATCGCCTGGTCGACGATCGCCACGAGGTCCTCGTCGGTGGGCGGGGCCCCGGTGTCGATCAGGCGCTTGGTGACGAGCGCCTCGCCGATGTCGGCGACGACCGGGGTGAGCAGTTCGGCCGGGAAGCCGCCCCGCTCGGCGTAGTGTTCCAGCACGGTCCTGGTGAACGTGCCGCCCCGATGGGCGAAGACCTTCTCGAAGAGCGCGTCGGACATGAGCGCGGCGCTCTTGGGATCGGTGAGGATGGCCGCGACCGCCCGGCCGGCGGGGCTGAAGGCCCACTCCACCATGAGCCGCAGGGCGCGGACGAGGTCGCCGCGCAGGTCGCCGGCGCCGGGGGTCGGCTCCTCGACCGGGTGCTGGTGGTAGAGCGCGTCGAGGAGCACCTCGACGGGGCCGGACCAGCGCCGGTACAGGGTGGTGCGCGGGGTCGCCGCGCGCCGGGCGACGCCGTCCATGGTGAGCCGCCCCACCCCGACCTCCAGCACCTCTTCCAGCACGGCGTCGTGGATGGCCTTGATCAGCTCCTGGCCGCGCCGGCGCGTCCTGGAGTCGTCGTCGCCCATCGCCACCCCCTTGTTTAGCTACATGCCCGTATCCTATCGTGTGTCTTAGCTACAGTCGTGTATCTAATTTCGAGGGGACAGCCATGTCCATCGCCCCACCGGCTCCCGTTCAGGGGGCCACTCCCATCACCCGGCGCGCCCTGGCGCCCGATCTCGCGCGCGGTCTGATGCTGCTGCTCATCGCATTGGCGCACGCGCACATGTACCTGTCCGGCCATGAGACGGGCTTCCGCGGCTACGCCCTCGACGGCGGCGCCCTCGACCGGCTGGTCGCCGGGGCGCAGATCCTCCTGGTGGACGGGCGCGCGCTGCCCATGTTCGCCGCCCTGTTCGGCTACGGCCTGGTGCAACTGGCCAACCGGCAGTTCGCCGCGGGCGCGAGCTGGCCCCAGGCGCGCAAGGTGCTGCGCCGGCGGAGCCTGTGGCTGCTGGCCTTCGGCTTCTGCCACGCGCTGCTGCTGTTCTTCGGCGACATCCTCGGCGCGTACGGGCTGGTCGGGCTGGTGCTCGCCGGCTTCATCCGGCGGGAGGACCGGGCCGTGTTGTCGGCCGCCGTCGCCGGGCTGGTGCTGCACGTCGTGGTGCTGTTCGGCTTCGGCCTGCTCACCATCTCCGCGCCCAAGGGTGACACGCCCGCCGCCATGGCCGACCCCGTCGAGGCGACCGTGATGCGGCTCATCGGATGGTCCGGGATGACGCCCACCTACTTCGCCGCCAGTGTGGTGCCGGCTTTCCTGTTCGGGATCTGGGCGGCCCGGCGCCGCCTGCTGGAGGACTCCGCCTCTCATCGGGACCTGCTCGGCCGGGTCGCCGTCGTGGGCGCCGGTCTGGCCGTCGTCGGCGGGGCGCCGCTGATGCTGATCGACACCGGGGTCTGGGTCCCGGCCGACCTCGTGGCCGTGTCGGCGTACGCGCTGCACAGCGTGACCGGGATCGCCGGCGGGCTCGCGTACGCGGCGATCGTCGCGCTCGTCGCCGGACGGAGCCGGCGCAGCCGTCCCGGCCCGGTCGTCAAGGCCCTCGCCGCCTGCGGCCAGTGGTCGCTGACCTGCTATCTCCTCCAGTCGGTGATCTTCGTGGCGGTGTTCGCGCCGTACGCCGGAGGGCTGGGCACCCGGGTCGGGGACGCCGCGGCGTCCGGCATCGCCGTACTGACCTGGCTGGCCACCGTGGTCCTCGCCGCGCTGTCGGCGCCGCGCGGGCGAAGGGGGCCGGCCGAGGCCGTGCTGCGGCGGCTCACCTACGGGCGCCGGTGACCGTGGGGGCCCGGACCGCGGTGGCGCTCAGGAGAGGGCTCCGCGCAACCGGGCGTTCTCCCGCTCGAGTTCGGCCACCCGTTCCCGCAGGTGGCCCAGAGCGTGTTCGACGGCGTCGCGGGGGAACAGCTGGGGGATGTGCCGGGGGCAGTTCCAGTCGAACCCCTCGACCTCGATGACGACGGCGCGCTCCACCTTGGCGGGGTAGCCCGCGGCCGCCAGCGACTGATCGTCCTCCACGACCCGGGCGCGGCCGAACAGCTTGAGCCGCGCCTGGTGGGCGTAGTCCATGAGGAACAGCGAGACGCGATCGTCGTGGTCGAGATTGCCGCGGGTGATGTACTGCCGGTTGCCGCGGAAGTCGGCGAAGCCGAGCGTGCGGTCGTCCAGCACCCTGAGGAAGCCGGGTGGGCCGCCGCGGTGCTGGATGTACGGCCAGCCGGTCTCGCTGACGCTGGCCAGGTAGAAGCTGTCGCGCTCGGCGATGAAGGCGCGCTCGTCGGGCCCCAGCCGATCGGTCTCGGCGGGTCCGTCGAGCATGCGGCGGTAGGCGCGGTCGCTGCCGTGCGCCTTCTGGTGGGCGAGGACGCCGTCGGTGAAGGCGAGCTGGGCGTACCTGCTCATGATCGTGGTCCGGAGGCGGCTAGGCTCCCCGCGCCGATCGGAGCGTCGGCGGCGCTCCGGGCGGTGCGCTCGGAGGTGGGGAGGGTGCGCGGTGGTCGGGACATGGCGATGCTCCTTGCGCGGGTGAGGCGCCGGAACGGACCTCGGCGAGGGCCGGCGCACTTCTAATGCTACCTAAGTTAGTGAACCGTTAGAAGTGCGCGTGGATTCCCCGGCCCCGCGGCAGACCTCGTCCCCGCCACCCGCCGCCCGTCCGGGCGGGCGGCGGGCGGCGGGGTGACCGGTGTCAGCGATCGAGCCGGCCGTGAGCCTCCGCCGCAAGGTCCTGCCAGTCGGCCCAGGTCTTCAGCCGGTCGGCGTAGGCCTGCTCGATCATCGGGTAGAAGCCCTGCCCGAACAGCACGCGCAGGGGCGGGTTGTCGGAGTCGGCGAGCTTGAGGAGCGCCTGCGCCGCGGCGACCGGGTCGCCGGCGGGCTGCTTGCCCGAGACCTCGGCGAGGTGCCGGCGCAGGGCGTCGTAGGCGGGGTTGAGCTCGGCCATGTGGCCGTTGGCGAGCGGGTCGGGGTTCCTGCCGGACCTGGTGGCGAAGCCGCCGGGCTCGATGATGGTCACCTTGACGCCGAAGCCGGCGACCTCGCGGGCGAGGGCCTCGTTCAGGCCCTCCAGCGCCCACTTGGAGGCGTGGTAGGCGCCGCCGAGCGGCATCGCGATGAGCCCGGCGGCCGAGGACAGCTGGATGATGTGCCCCGCGCCCTGCTCGCGCAGCTGGGGCAGCGCGGCCTGGATCACCCACACCGCGCCGAACAGGTTGGTCTCCATCTGGTCGCGCAGCTCCTGCTCGGTCAGCTCCTCGATCGCGCCGATCTGGGCGTAGCCGGCGTTGTTCACGACGACGTCGAGCCGGCCGAAGTGCTCCCTGGCCCGCTCGACGCTCTCGAAGGCGGCGGCCCTGTCGGTCACGTCTAGCGTGAGCGGGAGCACCGCCTCGCCGTGGGCGGCGACCAGCTCGTCGAGGCTGTCGGCGTTCCGGGCGGTCGCGGCCACCTTGTCGCCGCGGGACAGGGCGGCCTCGACGAAGTTGCGGCCGAGACCGCGGGAGGAGCCGGTGACGAACCAGACCTTGCTCATGACGTTCTTCCGTTCTTTCTGCGGTGGCGGTGGCGCGGCGTCGGCCACGCAGCGGGGCGATCACCCGTGCCGCGCCGGCCGTCGCGCCGTGTCCTGACGAACATGAGGCGCCGGCGGCCCGATCGCTGTGACCGCGCGGGCGTGTGACGTGCGCCACTGGTCACGGGTGTCACACCCCGTCGCGGGCCGGCGTCTCCTGTATGGAGCACAGTGGAGCGTGGACAGGCGGGAGCCGGCGATGAACGAGCACAGCGAGCCGAGGACGGGCACGGCCGAGCCGCTCGCCGGCGACGGCCGGCCGGATGCCGTCACCGAGGTGTTCGTCGCCCACCGCAACCTGCTCTTCACCGTGGCCTACGAGATGCTCGGCTCGGCGGCCGACGCCGAGGACGTGCTGCAGGAGACGTGGCTGCGCTGGATGAAGGTCGACATGGGGCAGGTGCGCGACCAGCGGGCCTACCTGGTCCGGATCGCGACCCGGCGCTCACTCGACCGGCTGCGCGCCATGAGTCGCCGCAAGGAGGACTACGTCGGCTCCTGGCTGCCCGAGCCGCTGCTCACCACGCCGGACGTGGCCGAGGACGTGGAGCTCGCCGAGAGCGTGTCGATGGCGCTCATGATCGTCCTTGAGACGCTCTCGCCGACCGAGCGCGCCGTCTTCGTGCTGCGTGAGGCGTTCGGCTTCAGTCACGACGAGATCGCGGCGGCCGTCGGCAAGAGCCCTGTGGCCGTGCGCCAGATCGCGCGCCGCGCCCGGCAGCACGTCGATGCCCGCCGCCCTCGCGCGGAGGTCGCCCCGGCCCAGGCCCGGGCGGTGCTGGAGTCGTTCCAGCGCGCGTTCGAGACCAGGGACCTGCAGAGTCTCCTCGACGTGCTCGCCCCGCAGGTCGTCCTGATCAGCGACGGCGGCGGCGTCAAGCGGGCCGCACCCCGGCCGATCAGCGGCGCCGACAAGGTGGCCCGCTTCATCGTCGGCGGCCTCGGCAAGGCCCGGGTCGCGCTCACCAGCGACCACACGACGGTGAACGGCAACCCGGCACTCGTCGTCCGCGTGGACGGGGAGCTCGACGGCGTCATAGCCATCCGGGTCGAGCAGGCCGGCATCACCGGTCTCTACTACGTCCGCAACCCGCACAAGCTGACCCGTGTCGGGACCGAGACCCCGCTCACGCTGACGTAGTCCTTCACCGCCGTCGAGCCGTGACCACGGCCGCGCAGCGCCGTGAGCCGGGAGGACCGCCGACTACACCGCCCGCCGCACCAGAGCCGTGAGGTGGACGGCCACCGCGATGGCCGTGACGACGGCGGCCACGATCACCACCGTGCGCACGACGAGCGCCCAGTCGACGGAAGGATCGTCGAACGCGAACGGGAAGACCCGCAGGGTCTGGACCAGCATGCCGAGGCCGATCGCCGTGGTCACCAGGTCACCGGCCGATCGCACCCATGGCGGGTCGTAGGCGATGTAGATCATGTTGGCGAGCAGGCCGGCGATCAGCGAGAGGTTGAAGATCCACAGCACCCGCGGGGCGTCCTGGGTGAGGAACGGCACGGCCTGCCAGCCCGGATGGACGTTGACGGCATACAGCAGGGCCGAGTCGACGACCGCGGCGACGGTGTAGCCGGTACGCCGGGCGGCGAGCGGCCGGCGCGCCGGTGCGAGGGTGTTCACCTGACCTCCAGCGACCTTCGGGAGGATCTGTGGTCGAGATCCACGCTACGGCCTCCCCCGGCGGCGGGGAGGGGCCGAAGGTCCGCCCGGCGCGGGCCGGAAGGTCCCATGACGAGAGGTCATCCGGCTCTGCTTCCGGCCGGGCGAATGAGATGTCATTGAAGTGTCAAGGACAGCTCACCCCCCGCAAAGGAAGCATCATGGCCGCCACCTCCGCCAGGTCCCCCCTGCACGCCGCCGCCCCCGTCCCCGCCTCTGTCCCCGCCGCCGGTCGCCGACCCGTGGACTACGTCTGGGCCGCCGCCCGGATCTCGCTCGGCTGGGTCTTCCTGTGGGCGTTCCTCGACAAGACCTTCGGCTGGGGATTCGCCACCCCCGCGGCGAAGGCCTGGATCAACGGTGGCAGCCCCACCACCGGCTTCCTCAAGGGCACGGGCGAGAACGCGCTCGGCGGCTTCTTCAGCTCACTGGCCGGTCAGGTCTGGGTGGACTGGATGTTCATGGCCGGCCTGCTCGGTGTCGGCCTCGCGCTGACGCTCGGCGTCGGCACCCGGATCGCCGCGGTCGCGGGCACCGCCATGCTGACCCTGATGTGGGCGGCCGAGCTGCCCCTGACCACGAACCCGTTCATGGACGACCACATCGTCTACTCGATCGTGCTCGTCGGCCTGGCCCTGGGCAACGCCGGCGCCACCCTCGGCCTCGGCAACCTGCCCATCGTGCGGCGCACCCCCTGGCTCCGGTGACCGACACCCAGGTTATGCCCGGCCCCGTGAAGGGGCCGGGCATCACGCATTCCCGGGCCCCGCACGGCCGCCGGGCACTGCTGAGCGATCGTCGCGTCCCCCTCGGGCAATGGTGATCGTCCGCAGCTTCAGGATGTCGTCCCGGCGGCGGGGATCGCCGACACCTCGCCGGTCGTGCTCCCGACGTACACCATGCCGCCCGCCCACACCGGGGTCGTCCTGACCTCGCCGCTGGTCCGGAAGGTCCACCGGGTCCTGCCGGTGGCGGCGTCGAGCGCGTGCACCCGGCCCTCGACGTTCCCCACGTACACGACGCCGCGTGCCACCGCCGGGCGGGACATGACGCCCTCGCCGGCCGGGAAGCTCCACCGCCGCCCGCCCGAGGCGGCGTCCAGCGCGTACAGCGTGCCGTTGACGTGGTGCAGGTAGACGGTGCCGCGGGCCACGACGAGGCCGCCGTGCACGCCGTCGCCGCCGCCCGGCGCGAACGTCCACGACGTCCGGCCGGTGGCGGCGTCCAGCCGGTGCAGGGTCCCGTCGCCGCCGCCGACGTACACCGCCCCGCCGCGCACCACCGGGCCGGCGGTGATCCGGGCTCCGGCGCGGAAGCTCCACCGTGGCTCGCCGGTGGCGCGGTCCAGCGCGTGGACGTGGCCGGTCCTGGTCGGGACGTACACGGTCGCGCCGCTGGTCACCACCGGGAGGAAGTCGGTTCCGCCGGCCGCCCGGAAGCGCCAGCGCCGCCTGCCCGAGGCGGCGTCCAGCGCGTGCAGCGTGCCGTCGGCGCTGCCGACATGGACGGTGCCCCCCGTCACCACCGGCGTGGCGAGGCGGACGTCCCCGGCGAGTGCGGCGCGCCAGCGTGGCCGCCCTGTGGCCGCGTCCAGGGCGACGACCGCGGAGTCGTCGCCGCACGCGTACACCATGCCCGCCGCCAGGGCGACGCCGCTCGACAAGGAGACGCCGTCCGACCCGGCGAGGCGGCGGCTCCACCGCGGCCTGCCGGAGGCGGAGTCGAGGGACACGATCCGGCCGGCGCCGTTGCGGGCGTACACGGCGCCGCCGGACACCACCGGCGCGGTGGGCACGTCGCCGCCCGTCTGGTGGCTCCACCGCGTCGCGCCCGTCGCGGCGTCCAGCGCGTACACCTTGCCGTCGGCGCTGCCGGCGTACACGGTGCCGCCCGCGAGCACGAGGTCCCGGCCGATGCCGCCGTCGGCGGGGAAGCTCCACCGGGCCTGGTGGGGGCGGCGGCCGGGGACCGGGGTCCCCGGCTCGTGGCGGGCCAGCAGGTTGCGCTGGAGCCGCGGGGTGAGCAGCCGGACGGCCTGCCGCGACGTGGATCTCAGCCGGACGAGGACCGGCCCCGCGACGACGAGGGACTCCTCCAGCGACCCCGTCGGCGTGTGGAGCGTCTGCGTCATGGCGTGGGAGGTCTGGTGGGCGGGATCGTAGACGCCGGTCCGCTCCATCCGGGCGACTTCGGTGGCGAACTCCTTCCGCGCGGCGGCAGGGGAGCGGAACACCCACTCCACCGTGAGCGAGACGACGGCCCCGTCGTCGGCCGGCGGTACCCAGTCGCAGGCCAGGGGTTTCGGCGACCTCACTCCCGCCAGGGTCGTTCTGCCGGGGTTGGGGCGGTGTCCGGCGCCGGCGAGGCTCAGGTCGCGGCCGGTCAGGAGGCCGCAGGCGTCCGGCCAGTCGTGCGGCGGGACGCCGCCGAACGGAGCCGACGCGGTGGACGGCCCGTAGGTCGCCCTGTACGCGATGATCCGGCCCGTCTTGTCATAGACGAAGGCGAGGCCCGGGGCCGAGCCGATGAGGAACGAGCGGGAGAGCGGGGTGTCGACGGGCAACCCGCCGAGGCGGCCGGTGGCGGTCTCCAAGGAGAGGAGGAAGGCCGGCAGGGGCCAGTCGTCGGAGATGTTCAGGAACCCGCTGTCCGAGATCCGGGGAGGGCTGCCGAGCAGGAAGGGCTCGCTCCAGCGCTCCGGCGCCGTGACCAGGGCGGGCGGACGTCGCTCGACGGCCTCGCGGGCGGTGGACAGCCGCTGGCCCCGCGGGGAGTAGAACGCCTGCACGTCACCGGCCTCGACGTACACGTGCCCGTCCGCGCTGATGGTGAGCTCAAGGTGCGGCGGGGTGTCCGCCTGGTCCCGCGGGAACGGCGAGACGGAGCGCGGCAGCGAGCGTGTCCAGTGCGGCCGCAGCGTGCGCGGGTCCACCGAGGCGAGCTCGACCCGATCCCCCTCGCAGGAACTGATGAGCATGATCGTCCGAGAGGCGGCGGCGCCGTGCAGGTGGCAGCGCGGCGGGCGGGTCGTCCGCGCCGTCCGCCTGCCGGTACGGAGGTCGAACGTGGCGAGGGCGGCGGGGCTGGCCGGCCGGTCGAGGACCGTGACTCCGCCGTCGGTCACCATGACGCTCGGACCGGTCGCGGGGCCGTCGGGGGAGGAGGCGACGGTGACCGCACGCCGCCACAGCGGGGCGCCCGTGGCGAGATCGTAGCCGGAGACGAGCGGGCCGGCGGCGCCGGGCGCCGCCCTCGACACGACGACCGTCCCGGACGCGACCCCTACGCCGGTGACGACGGCGGAGCCGCCGGGGTCGGCCGGGATGGTGTGGGTCGTCCTCCCGGTGAGCGGGTCGTGGACCGTGACGGTGCCCCGCGACGTCGACACGGCGAGGGCTTCCCCGGACACCCCGTAGCGGAGGTCCCCGGGATGCTCCGGGTCCTCGACGTCGACGGGCATCGACCACAGGGCCTGCCATCCGGCCGGGCCCCAGGGGAGGCGCGGCGCGTCCGCCACCACGGCGGAGCCGGTCACCAGCGCGGCGGCCATCAGGAGCGCGAGCCGGCGCACGGGCAGCAGGGGGGCGGGCCGGCGCACGGGCAGCGCGGGGGCGAGCCGGCGCACGGGCAGCAGGGGGGCGAGCCGGCGCACGGTCAGTGGGAGCGCGGGCCTGCGCACGGTCAGCACCCCGCGGTCTTCGGGAACATGACGCACACCGTGGCGGCGGGCACCGGGGCCCACGCGCCCCCCGGCGCCTCGGTGTAGACGGAGCGGAAGGACGTGGCCTCGCCGGTCAGGCGGAACGGGGACCCGCCAGGCCCGTTGATCACGATCTGCTCGGTCCGGTCCCCCGCCAGCACCGTGGCCAGGAGGTCGAACTCGTAGTACGCCTTCCTGCCCCTGATCTCCAGGCTCAGCGTCACCCGCTCGTCCCGCTTGAGGTCGATCTGCTTCTTCGAGAAGTACCGGACGTCCGGGTCGTCGGAGGTCGTGAAGCGGGGAGCCTGCTGGTCGAGGTCGGCGCCCAGCTCGACCGTCTCGGCCTCTCCGGCGGTTCCCTTCTGCAGGAAGGCGCCGTCGGACCGCGCCTTGCGGACGAGGACGCGTGGCTTGATGTCGACGATGCGCAGGCTGGTGCGGTTGCCCACGAGGACGACCGTGACGTTCATCCGATCGGTCAGGGAGGCGTGGTGACGGTTCAACAGCGCGGCGCGTTCCTCGGCGGTCGCCCTGCCCAGCAGGATGCCGCGTTCCTTCGGGTCGGTCACCGGCTCACGCAGGACGATGTTCCGCTCCTCCTCGTCCACGGCCACATGGCCGATCGTGACGGGGGGAGTGCCGCTGATCCGGTCGATCGCGTCGGTCCCGCGGGAGGTGAACCAGTTGGTGAAGACCACGCCGACGGCCGCGACGAGCACCGCGCTGAGGACGCCCGCGATCCAGGTCCGCGTCGCTTTCCAGCCGCCGCCGTCGGCCGGCTCCTCCGGGGGCGGCTGTCGGGTGCCGCCTTTTCCGGTCTTGCTCTTACGGCCTTTTCCCATAGGCGATATATCCCTCGGGCGGATATGCGAACAGGGCGGGAGCAGGCGACGATAATAACGCCGTGTTCGCTGGTGGGCGCCCTTTTCCGGCTGATGCCCGGCTGTTTGGCAGAGGACACGTGCATCATCACATCGAATCGTTCGGCAGGCGGCGGGCGAAACATCCCGCGACCAGCACCGGCTTGCGGCCGTAGCGGTCGGGCGCGAGGGGCCGACCGCAGGCGCCCGGCCGTCTCCCAGGCCCACGAGGCGGGGCGGGTCGCCGGGCCCCTCGTCCACGATCGTCGTCACCCTGACGGCCCCCTCATGAGCTACATTATTCCAAGGATTTATGGAGGAGTTCATGGGGGACCACGCGGCCAAGGCGGCGCTGTTCGAGGCGTTCGCCTCGGTGGGCAAGGCGCTCGCCAGCGGCAAACGGCTGGAGCTCGTCGACCTCCTCGCGCAGGGGGAGCGCTCCGTGGAGGCGCTCGCGCGGGCCGCCGGGCTCGGCCTGACCACCGCGTCCAACCATCTGCAGGTGCTCAGGCAGGCCGGGCTGGTGGTCACCCGCAGGCAGGGCACCAAGGTCTTCTACCGGCTGGCCGGCACCGACGTGGCCGCGCTGTGGGCGCTGCTGCGGCAGGTCGGCTCGGCGCATTCGGCCGAGGTCGAGCGTGCCCGCGCCGCATACCTGGGGCCCGGCGACACCGAGGCGCTCACCCGCGAGCAGCTGCGGGCCCGCCTCGCCGCCGGCGAGGTGACGCTCATCGACGTGCGCCCCGAGCAGGAGTACGCCGCCGGGCACATCCCCGGCGCCCTGTCCGTCCCGCTGGACGAGCTCGCCGACCGCCTTGCCGAGCTGCCCGCCGACGGCACCGTCGTGGCCTACTGCCGCGGCGCCTCCTGCGTGCTGGCCCACGAGGCGGTCCGGGCGCTGGCCGCCCACGGCCGCCACGCCGCCCGGCTGGCCGACGGCATGCTCGAATGGCGGCTGGCCGACCTTCCGGTCGCGGTATGAAGCCCACCTCCGCCAACGACGGCTCCCGGCCCGGCGGAGCCGACGCCCGCGCCGTCCCGGTCGTGCTGGACGGCGGGGATCGCCGCTGCGTGCAGTTGCTGATCGAGCTGAGCCGCCTGGTGGCGGACCTGCCGCCGGGCAGCGTCGTGCACCTGATCGCCACCGACCCGGCCGCGCCGCTCGACCTGCCCGCATGGTGCCACCTGACCGGCCAGCACTACCTCGGGCCGCTGCCCGGCACCGACCGGCCCACCTACGCCCTCCGCGTGCGCGCCGACGCCGCCCCCACCCACCCTCAGGCACCCTGGCGCCTGACCGGCCCTGACCCGGGCGGATCAGGCGCCTGACCGGCCCCTGATCCGCCCGGGAAACGCGCAGCTCGTCCCAGCAGGTCAGCCGGGTTCCAGTAAGTCAGCCGGGTTCCAGTAGGTCAGCCGGGTTCCATCTGGGAGCGACGGAAGCGACGGGGCGCGGTCGCCCAGCGGGCGTGGATCGCGGCGAGCGCCTGGTCGAGCGCCTGGTCCGGGCCGCCGCTCGTGTCGATCTCGACCGCCTCCGGCCACGGCGCCGTCCTCGCCGCCATCGCGTCGGCGATCGCCTGGTCGGCGTCCGAGACGCCGCCGGTGCGGCGAGCCAGACGTTCCGCGCTCACCTGTGACGGAGCGGCGCAACGCAGTTCCACGACGTCGCTGGACGTACGCCGGGCGACCTCCCTGGCATCCGCCCGAGAGGCGGCGTCCGTCCAGGAGGCGTCGAGCACGACCGGTTCGCCGTGGCGGAGCAGCGTCTCGGCTCGGGCCAGCAGTTCGTGGTACGTGCGCCGGGTCCAGTCCTGGCTGTAGAGGCCTTCGCCGAAGGGCGCGGCGGCGGGCTGTTCGGGGGCGAGGCAGGCGAGTTCCTTGCGGATGCGGTCGCTGTTCAGGACCGGGTAGCCGAGACGGTCGCCGACGGCGGCGGCGACGGTCGACTTGCCCGTCCCCGGCAACCCGCCGACGAGGACGAGGGTGACGGCGCCTGCCTGGAGGTGGCGCAGCGTGAGCCCGGCCAGGTCGCGCGCCTCCCACGCCGAGGCCGGGCTTCCCTGCCAGTGCCGCAAGCAGGCCACCTTGGCCCGGACGAAGGCCCGGTAGGCGACGTAGTGGTGCCACAGCGAGGGCGGCGAGGGGTCGCCGGAGAACTCGGCGTACCGGTGCAGGAACGACTCCGCCGGCCGGGGCGCGCCCAGCCGTTCCAGGTCCATGGCGAGAAAGGCCGCGTCGTCCAGCCCGTCGAGCGAGCGGAGCCGCTCGTCGAACTCCAGGCAGTCCAGGATGCGCGGCCCGTCGTCCAGGCAGAAGATGTCCTCGGCCATCAGGTCCCCGTGCCCCTCCACGACCCGCCCCTCGGCGATCCGGGTGGCGAACAGGCGCTCGCGGCCGTCGAGGAAACGCAGCGTGAGACGTTCGATCGCGCCGACCGTGTCGGCGTCGACGGCCGGGTCGGGCAACGCGCGGACCTGCTCGAAGCCGGCCGTCCAGCGGGCGCGCAGCGCCTCCCGCGCCCCCTGCCTGTCGATCTCCGGGCCGCGGCGGGCGCTGCCGTGCATGGCCGCGAGCATCCGGGCGATCTGCCGTACGCACTCCTCCACCGGCTGTCCCAGGCGCACCATCGTGGCCAGGCGGCGCTCCTCGGGCATGCGCCGCATGACGACGAGATGCTCGCAGGGCCGGCCGTCAGGCCCGAGCACGTCGGCGACACCCTGGTAGACGTCGGGGGCGAGGCGCCGGTTGAGCTCCACCTCGTCGTGGCAGATCCGCCGGCGGGCCTCCCTGGTGGTGAAGTCGAGGAAGCCCAGGTTCACCGGCTTCTTGACCTTGTACACGCGATCGCCGAAAAAGATCACGAGGGAGGAGTGCGTCTCCCTGATCTCTGCCCACGGTCCCATCTGCGTCGCCTCCGCGCCTCGGCCGCCGCCGAGGCCTCGTGTCCCGGATCGGGTCCACGGTCCCGGGGCATGCCTCCCCATGCCAGGGTTTCCCCAGGTCAGCGCCGCCAACCCGGCACGTCACGTGCTCTCGTCCAGCTGGGCCGCCGTCTCACGCAGCCTCTCCATCGCCGCGATGACGGCCGCGTCCGCGTTCTCCAGCCCGGACCGGTCATAGATGTCGATCACGGCCAGGGCCGCGTTCTCCAGATGGTCGGCCTCGGCGTCCGCGTCCACCAGGTCCGCCAGGTGGCGGACGGATTCGTGCAGCGACTCGGGGCCGGCTCGCGGATTCATCCCGGGTGGGTGATGACGCAGCACCTGAGCCAGGCGGGCCGCGGCCGTCCTGAACTCGATCTCGCTCTCCGACGTCACGCCGACCTCCCCTTCCGGAGCTACCCGCGAAACGGGCAGGCCGCCTCCATGTCCCTGGTCGGTCACAGTCGTGGTTCGGTGTCACGGTGCTCGATGTGGGCGTCCGGCCCCGGATAGACGAGGGTCTCGTGCTTCTCCTCGAGCCAGCGGACGACATAGGGCGGCGTGCCGTCGTCGTGGTGCAGGCCGATGATGACGCCGACGCGGCGTGGTTCGCCCTGGTGGGCGCCCTCCACCACGAGCCGGTCCCCTATCGCTGCCTTCATGGTCGCTCCCTTTCTCTCAGCTCCGGTCTCCCGGCCGAGGCTCGCGTGCGCGCACGTCGCGAGGAGTTCTCGTACGGGTCGGAGGTGCAGTGGAAAGAGCCCGGCGGCCGACGAACCCTCCGGGTGCCGGCCTTGACGACACTCAGAGTGATCATGTCGATCCCCCGGTTGGATCCTTTTCCACAGTCTTCGCCCCGGCTTCTCCTCCTCATAGGGAACTTGGTCCCTCCGGTCGCGGGACTTCCGTACTCCCGACCAACTCGCCCCTGGCCGGGCACGCCGGACGGTCGGGCCGCAGGCGGTCAGGGGCGGACCACGACGACGGGCGCCAGGGTGTGATGGAGAAGGGCGTGAGCGGTGCCGCCCAGGCCGAGAAGAGCCTGTGCCGCGCCGTGCGAGGCGCCCACGACGACGAGGTCGGCTTCCGCCGACGCGTCGGCCAGCGCCTTGGCCGGGTGGGCGTGCACCACGTGCTGGACCAGCTCCACGTCGGGGAACTTCGCGCGCCATCCGGCGAGGATCTGCGACAGCAGCAGAGCCTCTTCCTGCCCGACGGTCTCGATGTCGTGGACCGCTGGGTCCACACTCCAGGGTGTCACGGTGGCGGGGTGCGTCCAGGCGTGCACGGCCCGCAGGACGGCACGGCGCAGCGCCGCCTCCTGGAAGGCGAACTCCAGCAGAGCCTCCTGGCCGGGCCGCCCGGTCACGCCCACGACGACCACACCGGTGTCACCGGCCTGCGACTGCCGGACGACGGCCACCGGGCACGGCGCCCTGGCGGCGACCTGGCGGCTCACCGAGCCGAGCAGCAACTCGGCGAACCCGCCGCGACCCCGGTCGCCGACCACGAGGAGTTGAGCCTCCTCGGCGGTCCGCAGGAGCGCTTCCGCCGCCCCGCCGGAGACGATCTCCGTGGTGACCGCCAGCCTCGGCCTGCCGGCTCGCGCGTGGATCACCGCCTGCCTGAGCTGCTCGCGGGCGGTGGCCTCCGCCTCGGTCTCCCAGCCGGCCGGCTCGGGCGCGAGCAGGACGTCAGGCGTCCACCGTGCCGTGGCATGCACCATGCGCAGCGGGGCGTCACGGATCGCGGCCTCCTGCCCGGCCCAGCTCACGGCCCGCAAGGAGGGCGCTGAACCGTCGAACCCGACGACGATCGGCTGTTTCATGGTCACACTCTCCGCATTCTCGTGGCGCCCGCGACCGGCGCTCCCCACGGCGCCCGGATCGCCCCTGCCTGCCTCGCAGCGGTGACGGGGCCCGCTCGCCGTGGAGCGGGCCCCGTCAGGTGATCATTGCTGGGTCTGGATCTGGATCCGCCTGGCCTCCTGCTTCTCCTCCGGCAGCTTCACGCTGATCTCCAGGATCCCCTTGTCGTAGACCGCCTTCACGTCCTGGTCGTCCGCACCCGGCGGCAGCGTGATGGACCGGGTGAAACTTCCGTACCTGAACTCCGTCCGATGATGTTCCTTGACCTCCTCACGCCGCTCGGCGTGGAGGGTCAGGACACCGTTCCGCAGAGTGATCTCCACGTCCTTCTCCGGATCGATGCCCGGCAGCTCGGCCCGTACGACGTAGCGACCTTCCTTGACGTAGTCCTCGAACCTGATCGGCTGCTGGTGGGGGCGGATGACCGGCGGCCAGTCCAGCCAGTCGAACAGCTCCGGGAAGAGACCCCTGTGCTCCCTACGCGCTGGCGTGCCCATGTGCACCTCCGCGGGTTTCCCTTCGGGTGTTTCCCTGCTCTCATCACAGCTCTCGGCTGTGCGACGACGCAGGGGCGGAGGTCCTCCGCGCGCAGGGACTTTGGACCCGTCGTGGCGTGGGCGGCAACCGGGTGTCCGGGGACGGGCCGGGCGAACCACTCCAACAACTGCTTTTGTCGCATCCTGTCAGCCGCTTCCCGGCTGCTCCGCGGGTACCGTAGGCCCTATGTGTCATCACGCCCGTACGTCCCGCCCGATGGGGGGATGAACGTGGAGCAGGCTTCGTGGCCCATCACCGAGGATCTGAGTCTCGTACGCCGGCGGGTGCACGCCTTCGCCGCGGACGCGGGGTTGTGCGGGCAACGCCTGGACGACCTGGTTCTCGCCGTCAACGAAGCGGTGGGCAACGTGCTCGAACACGGCGGCGGCACCGGCACCGTCACCGTGCGCGCCGACGAGCGGGGCGTGTGGGTGGACGTCCTCGACACGGCCGCCGACCTGCGGGCGGGCCATCTCCGCCGGCGCGTGGACGGGCCCCCGCCGCTGGGCGGCCGGGGCTTCGGCCTCTGGCTGGTCCAGCACGTGTGCGACGAGGTCGACATCGATCATCCCGGGGGCAATGCCCGGCTGCGGGTGCTCATGCGTCACCGGCCCGCCACGGACTCGGAGCGGGTGCGGGAGGGGCACGAGCGCCACCGCGCCCGTACGGGGGACTTTCTGCTCTAGTGGTGCACGACGGGTCTTTCGATGATGGGCCCGAGGTGAGAAGCATGGCTGGTTCACGAGGCATCATCGTCGGCTACGACGGTTCCGACTTCTCCATGCAGGCGATGGACTGGGCGCTCGACGAGTGCGAGCTGCGCAAGCTGCCGCTGACCGTCACGCACGCGTGGCGCTGGCCCTACGGCGAGGCCCCCGAGGAGGCCAGGGCGCACCTGCGCAAGGCCGCCGAGCACGTGCTCCACCACGGCGCCGACTGCGCCCGCGCCTCCAGCGCGATCGCCGACGTGACCGCCGACCTGTACGAGGGCTCCCCCGCCGAGCGTCTGGTCGAGCTGTCGGACGGCGCCGACCTGGTCGTGGTGGGCAGTCGCGGTCTGGGGACCCTGGCCAGGTCCGTGGTCGGCTCCGTGACCGTCCACGTGGCCGCCCACGCACGGGCTCCGGTGATCATCGTGCGCGGTCCCGGCCCGATCCCCGCGTCCGCCGAACCCGGACCGGTGCTGCTCGGCCTGAGCCCGGCCACCTCGGACGAGGCGGTGGAGTTCGCCTTCGCCGAGGCCGCCCTGCGACAGCTCGGGCTGGTCGCCGTCCACGCCGTCCACCCGCCGGTCATGGCGTGGGGACTGGCCATGGGACCCGTGCCCGACTTCGAGGCCGTCACCCGCGCCGGGCGGGAGCAGATGGAGGAGCGCCTGGCGCCCTGGCGCCAGGCGTACCCGGACGTGCGCGTCGAGACCCGCGCCGCGGTCGCGTCGGCCAGGGACGTGCTGCTGACGGCGTCGGAGACGGCGAGCCTGCTCGTCGTCGGGGCGGACCGCACCCGGCACCACGGCCGCCTCGGCACGATCGTGCGGGCGATGGTCGAACGCGCCTCCTGCCCCGTCGCCACCGTGCCGTCCCCGGGCGGACACGCCACAGGAGGGCGCCGGGACACGGAAGCACTGACATGACGACCGGCCACCCCTCCGGCGAGGTCCTGACGGCGAGAGCCGGCCTCAGCTCAGCGGAAGCGGCCCGCCGCCTGGCCGCGGAGGGCCCCAACCGGCTCCCTGCGGACAGGCGCAGCCCCGTGGCGCTGCTGTTGCTGCGGGAGATGGTGCACTTCTTCGCGCTGCTGCTGTGGGTCGCGGCCGGGCTGGCGCTGCTGGCCGGGATGCCGCAGCTGTCCGTCGCGATCGTCGTGGTGGTGCTGTTCAACGGCGCCTTCGCCTTCGCGCAGGAGTACCGGGCCGACCAGGCGAGCAGGCGGCTGCGGGAGCTGATCCCCGCCGACGTCACGGTGCGCCGCGACGGCCGCCGCACGGTGGTACGGGCCGCCGAGCTGGTCAGGGGAGACGTCGTCCTGCTGGAGGCCGGCGACCGCGTCAGCGCCGACCTGGAGCTGGCCGAGGTCCACGCCCTGGCGGTCAACGAGTCCACGCTGACCGGGGAGAGCGTCCCGGTCCGGCACCGCGAGCGGGACACGGTCTTCGCCGGCACCTTCGTCGTCGAGGGGCAGGCGGAGGCCGTCGTGACGGCCACCGGTGCCCGGACCCGGCTGGCCGCCATCGCCACCCTCACCCGGACCGCGACGCGCCCGCCCAGCCCGCTCGCCCGCCGGCTGAACCGGGTGACCAAAGTCATCGCGGTCATGGCGCTCGGCGTGGGCGGGGTGTTCTTCGTCCTGACCCAGCTGCTCGGCATGGCCCCCGCCGACGGCTTCCTGCTCGCGCTCGGCGTCACCGTCGCCCTGGTGCCGGAAGGGCTGCTGCCCACGGTCACCCTGTCGCTGGCCCGTTCCGCCCGGCTGATGGCGAGCCGCAAGGCCCTGGTGCGCCACCTGGAAGCGGTGGAGACCCTGGGGGCGGCCACGTTCATCTGCACGGACAAGACCGGCACCCTCACCCGCAACGAGATGACGGTCGTGGAGATCTGGACGCCGGCGGGCCCGCTCGATCTCGGCTCTCCCGCCGGCGCCGCGGAGATCATGCGATCGGCGGTCCTGTGCTCGACCGGGCGGCTGGTCCCGGCCGACGGCGGCCACACGGGCGTCGGCGATCCGATGGAGGTGGCGCTGCACGCGCTGGCCCTGCGCGCGGGAGCCCGCGAGGACGCGGCGGTGACCCGGCGCCACCCGTTCGACCCCGTCCGCCGCCGCTCCTCGGCGGTGGCCGGCGGCCGGTTGCACCTCAAGGGAGCTCCGGACGCGGTCCTTCCGCTGTGCGACGAGGTTCCGGGCGCGGACGCGGCGCTGGCGGAGATGAGCGCGCGCGGCCTGCGCGTGCTGGCCGTCGCCTGCCGCGACGATCCGCCCGAGGGCCCCGCGGAGGAGGTCGAACGCGGCCTCACCCTGCTCGGGCTGGTCGGCCTGGAGGATCCGCCCCGCGAGGACGTCGCCGAGGCGATCGCCACCTGCCGGCGCGCGGGGATCAAGCTGGCCATGGTCACCGGCGACCACCCCGGCACCGCCCGCGCGATAGCCGCGCAGGTGGGGCTGCTGGGCCCCGACCCGCTCGTGCTCACCGGCCGCGACCTCCCCGCCGACGACGAATCCCTGGGCGCGCTGCTCGACCGCGACGGCGCGGTGATCGCCCGGGTGACCCCAGAGGACAAGCTCCGCATCGCCCGCGCGCTGCGCTCGCGCGGTCACGTGGTCGCGATGACGGGGGACGGCGTCAACGACGGCCCGGCGCTGCGCGAGGCCGACATCGGCATCGCCATGGGCGCCTCCGGCACCGACGTCGCGCGGGAGGCGGCCGACCTGGTGCTGCTCGACGACCATTTCGCCACCATCGTCACCGCCGTCGAGCTGGGCCGGGCCACCTACGCCAACATCCGCCGCTTCCTGACCTACCACCTGACCGACAACGTGGCCGAGCTCACCCCGTTCCTGGTGTGGGCGCTCAGCGGCGGCACCGTCCCGCTGGCCCTGAGCGTGCTCCAGGTGCTCGCCCTCGACATCGGCACCGACCTGCTTCCCGCCCTCGCCCTGGGCGCCGAGCCCGCCAACCCGCGCACCATGCGGGGCCCGGCGCGCACCGGAGCGCTGCTCGACCGGCGGCTGCTCCTCCGCGTGCTCGGCGTGCTCGGCCTGGTCGAGGCCGTCGTGGTGATGGCCGCCTTCGCCACCGTGCTGCTGCTGGGCGGCTGGACGCCCGGCGTGACGCCGGCCCCGGCGCTGCTCGCCGCCGCCTCGGGGACCGCCTTCGCGGCCGTGGTCCTCGGGCAGCTCGCCAACGCCTTCGCCTGCCGCAGCGAGACCCGCTGGGCCGGACGGCTGCCGTGGCGGGGCAACCCGCTCCTGCTCTGGGCGGTGGCCACCGAAGCCGTCATGCTCCTGGTCTTCCTGGGCGTCCCGCCGCTGGCCGCCCTGCTCGGCGGGGCCCTTCCCCCGCCGGTGGGCTGGGCGCTGGCCGCCCTGGCGATCCCCGCGGTCATCGGCGCGGACGCCGCGTACAAGGCCCTGCGCGCCCTTCTTCCCGCCCGAGACGCTCAGCAGTCGCAAAAAGGGATTTGACCGGATCATTCCCCTGCGTTGCTGCAGGGGGCGCGGCACGGGGCAACCGGTGGGAAGGTATGCGGGCGTGGATCCAGCCGACCGCTTCGACGCGTTCCGTGCGCTGGCCGACCGGCGGGGGCGGGCCGGCGCCGGCCTGATCGAGTCGCTGGCCGAGGCGGCGGGCGACGCTGCCGGCGGACCGGCCGAGGCAGCGGGCGGTGTTGCGGGCGGACCGGCCGAGGCAGCGGGCGGTGTTGCCGGCGGGCCGGTCGAGGTGGCGGGCGGTGTTGCCGGCGGGCCGGCGGCCTGGGCGCCCGGAGTCGCCGTCCGGCTGGGCCTGCCCGCGGCGGCCGGCCTGGGGCCCGCGACGTTCTACGCCGACCTGGCCGCCCCACGTGGCCGCCGCCACGTGCGGGTCTGCGCGGCCGCGGCGTGCTTCGCCGCGCGCCAGGGCCGGCACCTTCCCGATGTCGAACGGGCGCTGGGCGTCGTCGCCGGTGCCACGAGTGCGGACGGAGCGGTGTCCCTGCAGGCCGTCCGCTGCCTCGGCTACTGCTACGCCGGTCCTGCCTGTCTCGACGGCGACACGCCCCGCGTCGGTCCGGACCTCGCCGGCCTGCTGACCGGCCGTTGCCGTCCGTGGGACCCGCCGATTCCGGTGGCCGACGCCACCGGCGACCCGGTCGTGCTGGCCGGCATCGCCGGCGGGCAGCGTCCGTGGCGGGTATGGCCCGAGACCGTGAGCGCGCGCACGCCCGAGCAGGTCCACGCCGAGGTGGCGGCCTCGGGCCTGCGCGGGCGCGGAGGGGCGGGGTTCCCGGTGGCCGCCAAGTGGGCCGCCGCCGGCCGCGCGCCGGACACCGTGGTGATCGCCAACGGCGACGAGGGCGACCCCGGCTCCTACGCCGACCGGTTGCTGATGGAGGCCGCTCCGGCCCGCGTGCTGGAGGGGCTCGCCCTGGCCTGCTTCGCCTGCGGGGCCCGCCGAGCCGTGGTCCTGGTGCGTTCGGAGTACCCGCGGGCCCTGGCGAGGATGCGCGCGGCCCTGGAGCACGCGTACGCCGGCGGGCACCTCGGCCGGGCGGTGCACGGCAGCGGCGTGGACCTCGACATCCACGTCGTCGAGGGGGCCGGCTCCTACGTCGCGGGGGAGGAGACGGCTCTCATCGCCTCGCTGGAGGGCGGGCGCGGATGCGCGAGACCCCGCCCGCCCTACCCGACGCGGCGAGGTCTGTGGGACGCCCCGACCGTCGTCCACAATGTCGAGACGCTGGCGGCGGTGCCGTGGATCGTCCGGCGCGGCGGGCAGGCCTACGCCCGCCGGGGCGCGGGCACGGAGACGGGGACGAAGCTCGTCTGCCTGTCGGAGCGGTTCGCCCGGCCCGGATGCTACGAGGTGGAGCTGGGCACGCCGATCTCGTGGATCGTCACCGAGCTCGGCGGCGGCCTGAAGGAGGGCGCGCGCCTCCAGGTCCTCCAGGTGGGCGGGCCGCTCGGCGGCTTCCTGGCCCCGGAGCAGCTGGACGTGCCGCTGACCGAGGCGGCGCTGGCGAGCCGCGGCGCCGCCCTGGGGCACGCCGGTCTCGTGGCCTTCGACGAGCGGGTACGGCCTGGTGAGATCCTGCGGCACGTGTGGAAGTTCGCCGCCGAGGAGAGCTGCGGAGCCTGTTCGCCGTGCCGGGTGGGCGCCAGGCGCGGCCTCGAACTCGCGTGCGGAGCCGTGGACGTGCCGCCCGGCGAGGAGTACGCGCGCCTGCTCCGGGTGATGAGCGAGGCGAGCCTGTGCGCGTTCGGGCGGCGCGTGCCCGCGGCGGTGCGCAGCCTGGTCCGCGCCTGCGGCGGCCGGCTCGCGGGGTGGGACCTGTGACCGCCGATCCGGGCACCCCTCGCCACGAGGCGCCCGAGGTGATGGCCGAGGTGGACGGCGTCGCGGTCCGGGTGCCGGAGGGGGCGACGCTCCTGGACGTGGTCCGTGCGGCCGGCGTGGCCGTGCCCGCCCTCTGCCACGACGACCGTTTCGCGCCCGCGGGCTCCTGCCGGACCTGCCTGGTCAGGGCGGACGGGCACGTCCGGGCGGCGTGCGTCGCCCCGGCCGCTCCTGGCACGCGGATCGAGGCCGACACCGGTGAACTCCGGGCGCTGCGCCGCGACGCCGTCGAAGTGATCGTCTCCGTTCTGCCGCCACGCGCCCTGGACGGTGGCGCGGACGGCAGCGAGCTGGCCCGGGTCTGCCACGAGCTGGGCGTCACGCCGGAGGCCGCGCACGGTCAGGGCGGCCGGGGCCGCGACGACAGTCACCCGTACGTCCACCTGGACCGGGACCTGTGCATCGCCTGCGGCAGGTGCGTCCGGATGTGCGCGGACGTCCAGGGGACCTTCGCCCTCACCCTGACGGGACGGGGAGGGGACACCGTGGTGGCACCCGGCACCGGCGGGCTGTGGGCCGACTCCGACTGCGTGGCGTGCGGCGGCTGCGTCGACACGTGCCCCACGGGCGCGATCAGCGAGCCGGGCCTGCTCAGTGGCGCCCGCCCGGCCGAGCTCGCCCGGACCCGCACCACCTGCGGCTACTGCGGGGTCGGCTGCGCCCTGGACGTGCTCACCCGGGGCGAGGAGGTCGTGGCGGTCGTCCCCGCCCATGACGGGCCGGTCAACCGGGGGCACGCCTGCGTCAAAGGCCGCTTCGCCCACGGCTTCCGCACCTCGCCCGAACGGCTCAGCCGTCCGCTGCTGCGCCGCGGCGGCGTTCTGGAGCCGGTGACCTGGGCCGAAGCCCTCGGCCACGTCGCGCGCGGCATCCGGTCGGCCGTGGCCGCGGGAGGGCCCGACGCGGTGGCGGCGATCTCCTCGGCCAGGGCCACCAACGAGGAGAACTACCTGCTCCAGAAGTTCCTGCGCACCGTGGTCGGCACGAACAACGTCGACAACTGCTCCAGGCTCTGCCATGCGCCCTCCGCGGCGGGGCTGACGGCCGCGTTCGGCCTGTCCGGAGGCACCGACTCCTTCGACGACGTCGAGCAGGCCGACTGCCTGCTGGTGGTCGGCGCCAATCCCGTCGAGGCCCATCCGGTGGTCGGCGCCCGCCTCCTCCAGCGCGTGCTGCGCGGAGCGCGGCTGGTCGTCGCCGACCCGCGGGCGATCGGGCTGGCCCACCACGCCGACGTGCACCTGCGGCCCCGCCCCGGCACCAACGTCGCCCTGTTCCACGGCCTGGCCCACGTGCTGCTCGCGGAGGGGCTGGCCGACGGGGAGTTCCTGCGACGGCGCGCCACCGGCCTGCCCGAGCTGGCCGCGCTGCTGACCGACTACCCGCCGGACCGGGTGGCCGCCATCACGGGAGTGCCGGCCGGCGACGTGGTGGCCGCCGCCCGGCTGTACGGGCAGGCCGGACGGCCGGCGATCGTGTACGGCCTGGGCGTCACCGAGCACCTGCACGGCACCGACGGCGTGCGGGCCCTGGCCAACCTGGCGATTCTGCGCGGCGCGGTCGGCACCGGCCGCGGCTTCGGCGTCAACCCGCTCCGTGGCCAGAACAACGTGCAGGGGGCCTCCGATATGGGCGCCCTTCCCGACCTGCTCCCCGGCTACCAGAGGGTGACCGACCGGGCGGCGCGGGAGCGGGCCGCCCGGTTGTGGCAGGCCGAGATCCCCGCGGAGCCGGGACTGCGCATCCCTCAGATGTTCGCCGCGGCGCGCGCGGGTGACCTGCGGGTCCTGTGGATCGTCGGTGAGGACGTGTGCGCCACCGACCCCGACTCCACCCGGGTCGCCGAGGCGCTGGAGACCTGCCCGCTGGTCGTCTGCAACGAGGTGTTCCTGTCGGAGACCGCCCGCCGGGCCGACGTCGTGCTGCCCGCCGCGTCCTGGCTGGAGAAGGACGGCACGTTCGTCAACTTCGACCGCCGTTTCCAGCGGGTACGGCCCGCGCTCGACCCGCCGGGCCGGGCCCGTGCCGACTTCGCGATCATCCATGGCGTGGCGGACGCGCTCGGTGCCGCCCTCGGCTGCCCGACCCCGGCCGCGGCGCTGGCCGAATGCGCCGCGCTCGTCCCTCTCTTCGCCGGGATCTCCCACGAACGGCTCGACCGGGAGGGCGCGGTCTGCTGGCCCGCGCCGCATCGGGACCGGCCGGGCGAGGCCCGGCTCTACCGGGAGCGGTTCGCCACCCCGGACGGGCTCGCCCACCTGGCCGCCTGCCCCTACCTCCCACCGGGTGAGTCGCCGGACGACCATTACCCGCTGGTCATGGTGACCGGGCGGCGGTGGGCGCACTACAACTCCGGCAGCATGACCCGTCGCACCCGCAACCTGCGGCTCGACGCCGACGACCGGCTCGACCTCCACCCCGACGACGCCGCCCGCCACGGCCTGCTGGACGGCGACCCGGTCATCGTCGAGAGCCGGCACGGCCGGGCGCGGCTCACCGCCCGCACCAGCCGGGAGGTGGCGCCCGGACAGGTCTTCTGCGCGTTCCACTTCCCCGCCAGCGGTGTCAACACGCTGACCTCCGACCTCGGCGACACCGTGACCTCCTGCCCCGAGTACAAGGTCACCGCGGTTCGGCTGCGGCCGGCGGGCCGGCGGGCCAGCGGGCCGGCGGCGTCCGGGCGTTGACGCCCTGATTTGGTAACGCTAACAATTGCCTGATCGCGTCCGCCGGAACCCCTGGAGCCCAGCAGTGCACACGGCACACCTCACGCTCGATCCCGCCTTCCGCGTGGCCCCGGTCCGGCGCCGCACGTTCGGCACGTTCGTCGAACACCTGGGCCGCTGCGTGTACACCGGCATCTACGAGCCGGGTCACCCGCAGGCCGACGAGGACGGTTTCCGGCGTGACGTGCTCGACCTGACCAGGGAGCTCGGCGTGTCCACGGTCCGCTACCCGGGCGGGAACTTCGTCTCCGGCTACCGCTGGGAGGACGGCGTCGGACCGCGCGAGCGGCGTCCGCGGCGGCTGGACCTGGCCTGGCACAGCACGGAGACCAACGAGGTCGGCGTGGACGAGTTCATGCGCTGGTGCGCCAAGGCCGGGGTGGAGCCGATGATGGCGGTCAACCTCGGCACCCGGGGCATCGAGGCGGCGCTGGACCTGCTGGAGTACTGCAACCACCCCTCCGGCACCACCCTGTCGGACCAGCGGATCGCGAACGGCGCCAAGGAGCCGTACGGCGTCCGGATGTGGTGCCTCGGCAACGAGATGGACGGACCCTGGCAGACCGGCCACAAGACCGCCCGCGAGTACGGCCGGCTGGCCGCCGAGACCGCCCGCGCCATGCGCATGCTCGATCCCCGCCTGGAGCTCGTGGCCTGCGGCAGCTCCGGCTCGTCCATGCCGACCTTCGGCGCCTGGGAGTCCACCGTGCTGGAGGAGACCTACGACGTGGTCGACTACATCTCCTGCCACGCCTACTACGAGGAGAAGGACGGCGACCTGGGCAGCTTCCTGGCCTGCGCGACCGACATGGAGTACTTCATCTCCTCGGTGGTGGCCACCGCCGACCACGTCGGCGCGAGGCTGAAGTCCCGCAAGAAGATCGACATCTCGTTCGACGAGTGGAACGTCTGGTACCTGTCGCGGTTCCAGAACGCCGCGCCGCCCACCGACTGGCCGGTCGCGCCGCCGCTGCTGGAGGACCACTACCACCTGGCCGACGCGGTGGCCTTCGGCGGCCTGCTCATCACGCTGCTGCGCAACAGCGACCGGGTCACGGCCGCCTCGCTGGCCCAGCTCGTCAACGTGATCGCCCCCATCATGACCGAGCCCGGCGGCCGGGCCTGGCGGCAGACCACCTTCCACCCGTTCGCGCAGGCCTCGGCCCTGGCGGCCGGCGACGTGCTGCGCGTCGAGCCGGTCTCGCCCACCTACGAGACGGCCGAGTACGGCGAGGTGCCGCTGCTGCACGCCGTCGCCACGCACTTCGAGGAGGGCACCACGGTGTTCGCGGTCAACCGCTCGACCGGCCGGCCGCTGTCGCTGCGGATCGACGCCCGGGCGCTCGGCGGCGCCCGCGTCGTCGAGGCCACCACCCTGACCGACCACGACGTCTACGCCCGCAACACCGCCGACGACCCCGGCCGGGTCGCGCCCCGCCCGAACCTCGACGTCCAGCACGACCCGATGACGGTCCTGCTGCCCCCGGTCTCCTGGAACGTGATCAGGCTGGCCTGACCCCTCGCGCTCCGCTCGCCGCCGCCGGGCGGGACCCGTGCCCGCCCGGAGGTCAGAGCCTGCCCAGCCCGTCCGCCAGGATCGTGGCGGTCCTGGCGATCGTCTTCTCGTCGATGGGGAGACCGGGGGTGCGGTTGGTGTAGATGGCCATGACGAGGGGCGCGGCGCCCTTGTCCGGCCAGATGACGGCGATGGCGTTGCCGCCGCCGAAGCCGTCGGAGTTGGTGCCGGTCCTGTCGCCGATCGTCCACGTCCTGGGCAGACCGGCCCGGATGCGGTTGGCGCCGGTCCTGTTCGCCAGCAGCCAGGCGACGAACTGCTCGCGGTCCTCGGGGTGCAGGGCGTTCCCGAGCGCGAGCAGGCGCAGGTCGCGCGCGATGGCCGCGGGGGTGGTGGTGTCGCGCCGGTCCTTGGGGGTCCAGTCGTTGAGCGCGGGATGGAAGCGGTCCATGCGGGAGATCGGGTCCTTCAGCGTACGGAAGTACCTCGTCAGGCCGGCGGGCCCGCCGATCTCCCTGAGCAGCAGGTTGGACGCGGTGCCGTCGCTGACGCTGGTGGCCGCCGCGCACAGCTGGGCGACGGTCAGACCGGTCGCGACGTGCTTCTCGGTGACCGGCGAGCCGGGCGTCAGGTCGTCGGCGGTCCACGTGACGTGCTTGCCCATCAGGCCGGGCGCGGAGGTGCGGGCCTTGTGCAGCACGGCGGCGCAGAGCGGCGCCTTGAACGTGGACAGCAGCGGGAAACGCTCACCCGCCCGGTACGTGATCGTCTTCCCCGTGGCCGTGTCCAGCGCGTACGCGCCGATGCGGCCCTGGAAGGACGCCTCCAGCGCGCGCAGCTCCTTCCTGGCCTGGGCTTCCCCCGGAAGCAGGTGGGCGGTGGCCGGCACGGCGGCGGAGGCCGGGGCCGTGCCGAGCGTCCCGCCCGCCAGGAGGGAGATCGCCAGGGCGGCCGCAGGCAGCGCCGCGGCGACGCGGCGGGCGCGGAGGTATCGCATGTCACATCCTCTGTCGTGATCTGTCAGAGAGCCGAGCAAAACAGATGTGATCAGGAGCTGTCCAATAGCGATACCGGACATCCCGGGATGACGGATTCCCTATCGATGCTGGTCAACGATGTTCCATCGGGCGACCGGCGAGGTGTCGTCTCACGGCGCCGGACGCCGGTAGGCCACGGCGGACACCGTCCCGAGCGCGGCGAGACCGGCCAGGGCGGCGGTCTCGGCGCCCGCGTCGAAGAGCCGCCCGACCACCAGCCCGCCCGCGAGCGCGACCGCGCCCGCCACGAAGTTGGCCACGCCGATGGCGGAGCCGACCCGGCCCTCCGGGGCGCAGCGGACGATCGTGTGGAAGGAACCGGTCTGGATCAGCCCGGTGCCGACGCCGTTGACGAGGGCCGCCGCCACCAGCACGGCCATCCGCCAGTCCGCCGCGCCCGGCAACGCGGCCACCAGCAGGTAGCCGGAACCCGCGCAGAGCAACCCGGCCCGCAGCACCCAGGACCGTCCTCCTCGCCCGCGCCGGGCGACGAACGGCTGGATCCCGGCGGCTCCCACGGCCCCCGCGCAGAAGAACAGCGTGGCCTCGCCGGCCCCGGTGGCGCCGAGCGGGACCACGGTCACGACCTGGGTGGCGAGCAGGGTGCCGGGCGCGGTGACCACGGCGAAGCGCAGGAACGCCCGATCACGGACGACGTCCGCGACCCCGCGCAGGAGCGGGCGGGCGCCGGCCCCGCCGCCGGACGCGACCGTCCGGGGCAGGAGAGCGAACATCAGGGCCATGACCACCCACGCCGCCGCGCCCACGGCGGCCAGGAGCTCGAACCCGCCCACCAGCAACGCCAGACCGGCAGGCGGACCCGCCACCGCGGCGATCTGGCCGGTGACCACGTAGATCCCGAAACCCCGTGACCGGCTCCCCGGCGGCAGCCCGGCCAGCACCGACTGGACGGACGGGTGCAGCAACGCCCCGCCCACGGCGAGCGCCAGGGCGGCGGCGAGCAGCGTCCCCAGATCGCCGGCGACTCCGAGCAGGCCGAAGGCGACCGCCCTCAGCCCGCAGGCCAGCATCCCGGCCCGCCGCGGCGCGATCCGGTCCACCAGGGAGCCGAACGGGAGGAACAGCGCGTACTGCGCCGCGACCCGCAGGCCGAGCACCAGCGCGATCGTCCCGGCGAGCAGGCCCACGTCGTCACGCAGATGGGCCACGAGGTGAGCCATCACCGCGTAGTAGCCGAGGGCGGTGGCCCCCTGCATGCACGCCACGACCGTGACCACGCGACGCCCCGACTCGGCCCGCGCGTCAGGGGCCGCGGATGTACGGAGCAAGGTCACCAGCCGGGGAGAGGGATCACCCCATGGTAGCCCCGCCCACGCGGGCCCCCTGCGCCTGTCGGATACGTCTTCCACGTGGGACAATGAGGGGTCGACACCGCCGTCCCCCGCACACCACCGACCTTCCCCCGCACACCACCGACGGAAGGGGGCGGCCATGGCGACCATCGCACACCGCGCCGCCACAGGCGCGGAGTCCGGCGCACTGCGGCTCGGCGCGTCGCTCATGGCACTGGCCGGCCTGGCGTTCATCGGATACGCCGTCATCTTCTTCGTCCGCAACTTCACGGGCGGGTTCCTGGAACTCGGCATCGGCCCGGCGGAGGTGGACGTGGCCAGGGCCGAGATCCGCGCGTTCAGTCCCGACCTGTACGAGTACATCTCGCACCTCCACCTCGCGGTGTCCGGATTCCTGGCGTCCACCGGGCTGGCCACCGCGGCTCTGGCCTGGTTCGGGGTCAGGCACGGCCTGTGGTGGGCGTACGTGACGGCGGTCGCCGTGCCCGTGCTGGCCCTGGCGGTCGCGCTGCCCGCGCACTACCCGTACGGCCTGGCCACGGTGGGGCACCTGGGGCTCATCTACCTGGCCACGGCCGTGTTCGTCGCGGGTGTCCTGGTGGCTCTCAAGCCGATGCTGCGGGCGCGAGGCACCTGATCAGCCGCTGCGGCGCGGGACGCTTCCGCCCCGGCTCGGCGGCTCGTCCGGCGGCGCCGGCCGAGCGGGGTTGACGGTCGCCTCCCGCGCAGGTCAGGGGCAGGCCCGCCGGTACGGCAGGGCGGGCAC
>NZ_KZ559469.1:261688-311835 GCF_002850745.1 Nonomuraea indica | reverse complement strand
CCCCCCGCGCGGGTCGGGGGCGGGCCCGCCGGTACGGCAGGGCGGGCACGTGCGTCTCCCACTGGGCGGGGGTGAGCGGCCCGCCCGCGCGGGCGCAGACGGCGGCCAGGACCTTGGCCGGAGCCACCGGCTGTTCGCGGACCACCGCCTTGTCGTCCACCGTCAGGAGCGAGGACCCGTCGGCGGTGAAGGCCAGCGACCGGATCCAGCCTCCGCCGTCGGGTCCGGCCCCGCCGGTGTCCGGGTAGGCGCCGAGGCCGGTCTCGCTGTACGGGTCGAACAGCAGCACGCGGCCCTTGCCGCCGACCGCGACGACGTCCTCGGTGGGGGAGTAGGCGGCCGACATGCCGTCGGCCCCCCTGACGGCCGCGCCGAGGATGCGCCTGGTGGCGGCGTCCCAGAGCGTCACCCGTCCCCGGGAGTCCAGCACGACCAGTTCCTCGCCCGTGCGGGTGAAGAACACCCGCACGCCCTCGCCGCCGAACGGCGCCCCCACGCGCCTGCCCGTCGCCGCGTCGAGCAGCGACAGGCGGGGGCCGCTCAGCACGAGCGTGCGGCCGTCCGGCGAGAACGCCGCATCGGTGATCTCGCCCTGCTTCGCGCTCCAGAGCCGCCGCCGGCCGCGCCAGTCCCAGACCTGGGCGGCGTAGCGGCCGACCGATGTGCCGTCGTCGGGGGTACGCAGCACGACGGCCAGCCGCGCCCCGTCGGGGCTGAAGGCGGCCAGCAGCGGCTCCATACCGCCCGTGGCGGGCCGGAGTTCGGCGAGCGTGGCCCGCGACGGCACGTCGGCGACGCGGATCCGGTCGGGACGGAGGATCGCCAGCCGCCTGCCGTCGGCGGTGAAGGCGACGCTGTCGGTGGTCGGGAGGGCGCCCAGGTCGTCCCCGCCGCGTGCCTGGCGCAGTTTGGTGCCCTCCATGTCGGTGATCACGAGGTGGCGGCCGCCGGGGGCGAACGCCACCGCGGACGTGCTGGTGTCGTCCCGCGCGGCCAGGTCGGACAGGTCGACGGAGAAGACCCGGTCGTCGACGAGGTAGCGGTAGACACGGCCGTCGAAGAAGCCCACGGGGAGGTGGCTCTCGGACGAGTCGCCCCGCACGGGGACGGTGGTGAGCAGCCCCCGGTCCGCCAGGCGCCAGATCTGGATCTCCGTGGCGGAGGCCGAGGCGGCGAACCGGCCGTCCGCGCTGACCGCCACCGAGCCCTTGTTCCAGCCGCCGCGCTCGTTCGCGCCGTCCTGTTCTCCCAGTGGGACCTCGCGCTTCGTCCTGCGGTTGGTCAGGCGCAGCACGGTCTCGCGGGAGGTCATGTCCCATTCGCCCTTGGCATCGAGCCTGGACGGAATGGCGGCGCGGCTCCTGCTTCCGGTGGCGAGGTTCCACCGCACGGTGGGCCGGTCCCCCACGGACAGGACCGGGCCGCGCTCGTCGGCGAAGGAGATGAGGGGTGCGGTGTTGCGCAGGTCGAGGACGCGGTCGAAGTCCCACTTCATGTTCAGTCTGCCGTCGGCCGGGTCCCATGCCCGCATGCCCCTGTCGGTGACGGCCACCAGCACGCGGCCCGAAGGCGACAGCGCGGCGTCCGCGACCGTCTCCGCGCCGAGTCCCAGGTTACGGATTCCACCCACCCGCCGGCCCGTGCGCAGGTCCCACAGGCGCGCCGCGTTCTCGCCGACGCTCAGCAGCGTCCTGCCGTCCGCGCTCAGCCATCTGACCGTGCCGCCGTCCACGGCGGGATCCTTGAAGGCCGCGGTCTCGCGCTGCGCGAGGGAGGCGACCAGGCCCGCCCGGGTCTGCGGGGTGTGGTCCAGGCTCCACGCCGCCGCGCTGAGCCGCATCGCCAGCCTCGGATCCGTGCCGCGCGCCGCGTCGGCCAGCGCGGTCAGCCTGGTCGCCTCCGAGCGCCTCAGCTGCCTGCTGATCAGCGCGGCCCGCTCGTCGGCGACCATGCTCTGCTGGACGGCCAGGCCGCCGGCGACCAGCGAGATCACCAGCAGCCCCGCCAGGCTGAGCGAGACGAGCCTGCTCCTCCTCGCCCTGCGCCTGCTCACCCCGGCGGCCGCTTCGAGGAAGTCGCGTTCGGCGGGGGAGAGCGTGATGTTCCGGCGCGCGGTGGCCGCCCACTGCAGCGCGTTCTCCAGGCTGGAGCCGTGGAAGAGGTCGCCGTCCCTGCGACCCCCCGCGTCCCACTGCCGGGACGCGACCAGGATCTGGCGGTGGACGGCGAGGCCGTCCCGGTTGGTGTCGATCCACCGGCGGTATCTCGGCCAGGCGTGCGGCAGCGCGGGACGGGCCAGCCGGACCTCCTCGCCCTCGCGGGCGAGGAGGTAGCCGAACACCTTGAGGATCCTGGTGATGGCGGCCACCTCGGGCAGCGGCCTGCCCTCGACCAGCTCCGCCGTCGCGGCGTGCCGCAGGGACAGCTCGCCGCGCTCGTCCACGGTCACCAGGCGCAGGAAGACCTCCGGCGCCAGCTCCCGCTCCGCGGCGTCGAGCAGCGCGTAGGCGTCCTCGGCCAGCGCGCCCAGCGCCGGGTCCTCGGCGGTGACGACGACCCGGGCGGCCTCCTGCCCGCCTCTGGCCAGCAGCCCGGCGGTGCCGATGCCCGCTTCGCCGCTGACCAGCGCGAGCAGGAGCCCGCGCGCGTCGGGCCGCTGCGCGGGCTCCTTGCTGAGCGCGGCCGCGACCAGCGGGCGCAGCTGCGCGGGCAGCGCGCCGAGGTCGGGAGTGGACGACAGTACCCGGTGCATGACTCCGCCGAGACTGTCGGCCTGGAACGGGTCGGCGCCCGTCGCCGCGAAGAGCATGATCGCCCCCCAGGCGAACACGTCGGCGGACGCGCCGGCCCGCTGCCCGGTGAACACCTCGGGCGCCATGTAACTCGGCGTCCCCTTGACCAGTCCCGTGTCGGTGAGCGACATCTCCTCCGTTCTGGCGATGCCGAAGTCGATGACCCGGGGCCCGTCGGGGCCGAGCAGCACGTTGTCGGGCTTGAGGTCGCGGTGCACCACTCCTGCCTCGTGGATGGCGGTCAGCGCGGTCGCCACCGCGGTGGCCAGCCTGATCAGGTCGCCCCCCGCGAACCTGCGGCCGTCCGCGACGGCCTTGCGCAGGCTCGGCCCTTCCACGTACTCGCTGACGATGTACGGCCGCGGCCCGTCCAGCTCGGCGGCGATGACCTGGGCGGTGCAGAAGGAGGCGACCCGCTGGGCCGCCTCGGCCTCCCTGCCGAGCTGGGCGGTCTGGTCGCCGTGCAGCACCTTGATGGCGACCCGGCGGCCGTCCTCCGCGTACGCCTCGTACACCACGCCCTGGCCGCCCGCACCGAGCCGGGCGGCCAGCCAGTAGTCGCCGAGCCGTTGCGGGTCCCCGTCGATCAGCCCCGTCGCCATCCGCGTGCTCCCCCATCGTGATCTCTGTGGCATTTGATGCCGAAGTGGGGCACAAGGTTCAATCGGGCCGGACGGGGCAGGACGCCGGCCTGCGGGGCGCCCCGTCGGCGGCCGACGACGGGGCATCCTGGCGGGGAAGGGCCCGCCCGCCGCCGTCGAGGGACAGGGCCGCTGTTACCGTGGGCCCGCGTCGTGCCCGCGACGCCGCACCACGGGCGCGCGTCCACCGTGCCGCCTCCACAAGCAGGAGAAATGATCGTGGGGATGGCCTCAGCCCTGCTCCAGCGTTTCCAGCACCCGGCGCAGGTGATCGTCACCGGTTTCGGGGTCGCGGTGCTGCTCGGCACGGGGTTGCTGGCGCTGCCCGCCGCCACGGAGTCGGGCGAGCCGGCCGGCTGGCTGACCGCGCTGTTCACGGCCACGTCCGCGGTCTGCGTGACCGGGCTGGCGGTCGTGGACACCGGGACGCACTGGTCGTTCTTCGGCGAGGTGGTGATCGCCGGACTGATCCAGATCGGCGGGCTCGGGATCATGACCCTGGCGACGCTGTTCACCGTTCTGGTCTCCGGCCGGCTCGGCCTGCGCGCCCGGATCTTCGCGCAGGCCGAGACCAAGACGCTCAGCATGAGCGACGTCCGGCGCGTGGTGCGCAACGTGGTGCTGTTCAGCCTGGCCTGCGAGGCCGTCATCGCCGTCCTGCTCACGGGGCGTTTTCTGCTCGGTTATGGGGAGCCGTTCGGCCGGGCCGTCTACCTCGGGGCGTTCCACGCGGTGTCGGCGTTCAACAACGCCGGATTCGCGCTGTGGCCGGACAACCTGATGGGGTTCGTCACCGACCCGTGGATCTGCCTGCCGATCGCGGCGGCCGTGATCGTGGGCGGGCTCGGCTTCCCGGTGATGTTCGAGCTGTCCCGCGCCTGGCGGGATCCGAGCCGCTGGTCGGTGCTGACCCGCGTCACCGTGGCCGTCACGGTGATCCTGCTGGTGGCGGGCACGCTGGCGTTCCTGGTCACCGAGTGGCGCAACCCCGGGACGCTGGGGGCACTGGACGGAGGAGGCAAGCTGCTGGCGGCGTTCTTCACCGCCGTCATGCCGCGCACGGCCGGCTTCAACAGCCTGGACATCGCCGGCATGTACCCCTCCAGCTGGCTGGTGACCGACCTGCTGATGTTCGTCGGAGGCGGCAGCGCCGGCACGGCCGGCGGCATCAAGGTGACCACGTTCGGGCTGCTGGCGTTCGTCATCTGGGCGGAGATGCGCGGCGAGTCGGACGTGAACATCGGCCACCGCCGCCTGCCGCAGGCCGCGCAGCGCCAGGCCGTCTCGATCAGCCTCGTGAGCGTCGCCCTGGTCGCCGTCTCCACCTATCTGCTGCTCGTCCTCACCCCGCACGGCCTCGACCGGGTGCTGTTCGAGGTGGTGTCGGCGTTCGCGACGGTCGGGCTGTCCACCGGCATCACCGCCGACACCGGCCCGGCCGGTCAGGTGCTGCTGGTGCTGCTCATGTTCGTCGGCAGGACCGGCCCGCTGACGCTGGGGTCGGCGCTGGCGCTGAAGGACCGGACCCGCCGCTACCAGCTTCCCGAGGAGCGGGTCATCGTCGGGTGACCCATGGAGGTGTTCCAGGAACTAGGCTCGGAGACGAAGGGACACCGTCATGGACATCAACATCGTGCTCCCTGTCCTAGCCTTCCTCGTCCTCCTGGTGGCGCTCGCCGGAGTGAGAGTCGTCAACCAGGTCGAACGAGGTGTCGTCTTCCGCTTCGGCAGGGCCCAGCCGCAGATCAGACAGCCCGGACTCAGGCTTCTCATCCCCGTCGTCGACCAGATGCGCAAGGTCAACGTCCAGATCGTCACCATGCCCATCCCGACGCAGGAGGGCATCACGCGCGACAACGTCTCCGTCAAGGTCGACGCGGTGGCCTACTTCAGGGTGCAGGATCCGATGCGGGCCGCGGTCGAGGTGCAGAACTACCTGTTCGCCGTCGAGCAGGTGGCGCAGACCTCGCTGCGTTCGATCATCGGCAAGAGCGAGCTGGACGACCTCCTCACCAACCGCGAGGAGCTGAACAAGGGCCTCGCCTTGATGATCGACAGCCCCGCCCTCGGCTGGGGCATCCACATCGACCGGGTCGAGATCAAGGACGTCCAGCTTCCGGAGGCCATGAAGCGCTCCATGTCACGCCAGGCCGAGGCCGAACGCGAGCGCCGGTCGCGGGTGATCGTGGCGGACGGTGAGCTGCGCGCCGCCCAGAAGCTCGCCGACGCCTCGGGCATCATGTCGCAGACGCCCGGCGCGCTGCAGTTGCGCCTGCTGCAGACCGTGGTGGAGGTCGCCGCCGAGAAGAACTCCACCCTGATCATGCCGCTACCGGTCGAGCTGCTGCGCTTCTTCGACCGTGCCCTGCAGGCCGGCGCGGGCATCGCACCCGCCGGAGCCGCCGCTGGACAAACCGGACCTGCCGGACCCGCCGCCGGACTCGAAGCCGGACCCGCCGCCGGACTCGAAGCCGGACCCGCCACCGGACCCGCCACCGGACCCGCCACCGGACCCGGACTCGAAGCCGGGCCCGCCGGAGCAGCCGCCCTCGCCGCCGGAGCCGGGCCCGCAGTCGAGCAGTCGTTGGTCGAGGAGCCGCCGCGCGAGAGGGCGGAACGCTAGCGGTACTTCAGAAGGGCCTTCTCGACGAGTCCGGCCGCCCGGTCGGCGGTGGCGTAGCCGGGCCGCCCCGCCGTGACGGTGAGGTTCACCCAGACGTTGGCCACCCGGAAGGAGATCTTCGTGTCGTAGAGCGTGCGTCCCCAGGAGAAGGGCGACTTCCCGGTGTGGCTGAACGCCTCGTCGCCGACGTCCGGTCCCTCGCGCACCTTGGTCCCCGCGGTGCGCCTCGGCTCGTCCTTCATGAAGGAGACGGTCTGCTCGTGGATCATGGCGGCTGTCGAGACGCTCGGCGAGCGCATCGCGCTGAGGCTCAGGAGGGTGCCGTCCCGTCCCCGCCAGGAGCAGTTGGAGGCGACCAGGAACCGGCGCTCCATCGTGCCGCCGAACAACGTGCGCATCTGGCGGCCGGTCAGCAGGTCGCACGCCTCGAAGTCGCGGCTGATCAGCTGCGGCGTGGCCGTGGGCGAGCTCGGGACCGGGCGCGGCGAGTAGGTGGGCGGGGAGTAGGTGGGCGGGGACGCGAGCGCGAAGCCGAGCAGGCGGATCACGCCCGGGAACATCTGGGGCACGAGCGCCACACCCGTCGCCATGACCAGGACCACCGCCAGCGCGGCGCCCACCATGACCTGACGCCGGACGCGGCGAGGCGGGCGGCCGAGCTTGATCCGCTTCCGCGACGAGGCGATGCCCGTCGTGGCGTCTCCTCGCGCGACGGCGTCCAGC
This sequence comes from Nonomuraea indica, assembly GCF_002850745.1. Lineage (GTDB taxonomy): Bacteria > Actinomycetota > Actinomycetes > Streptosporangiales > Streptosporangiaceae > Nonomuraea > Nonomuraea indica. The sequence continues at coordinate 305,056 of NZ_KZ559469.1, read as the reverse complement.
CAGCCGGCCGCCTCCTCGACGGAGCAGCGGCGCGCCGGGTCCTTCTCCAGCATCGCGGCCAGCACGGGCGTGAGCGGCCCGGCCAGCCGGAAGGGGGCGTGGTCCTGCATCAGAACGGCGGCCAGCACGGCCGCCTGGTTCGGGCCGGAGAAGGGTGGACCGCCTTCCACCGCCGTGAACAGCGTGGCGCCGAGTGACCACAGGTCGGCGAGCGGGCCGTCGGCCTCCCCGCGCAGGCGCTCCGGGGCCATGTAGCCGGGCGAGCCGGTCAGCATCCCCGTCTGCGTGATCCCGGCGTCTCCGGCGATGGTCGCGATGCCGAAGTCGGTCAGCAGCACCCGCCCGTCGCCGGTCAGCATGACGTTGGCGGGTTTGACGTCGCGGTGCAGGATGCCCGCGGCGTGGGCGGCCGTGAGAGCGTCGATCATCCTCAGGCCGATCTCGGCGACCCGGGGAGGCGGCAGGGGCCCGTCGTCGCGTACGGCCCGGTCGAGGGAACGGCCACGGACGAGCTCCATGACGATCCACGGCCGCCCGCCGTCGAGGACGACGTCGTGCACGGTCACGATGGACGGGTGGGACCGCAGCGCCGCGGCGGCGCGCGCCTCACGGAGCGTGCGTTCGGCCAGCTCCACGCGCGATGCCTCGTCGAGGTCCGGCGGCAGCCGGATCTCCTTCACGGCCACCTCCTGCCGGAGGAGCTCGTCGGTCGCCCGCCACACGGTGCCCATGCCGCCCTGGCCGAGCGTGGCCAGCAGCCGGTAGCGGCCGGCGAGCAGCGTCACCGCGCCGTCGCCGGCATCTCGGACTCCCCGGTCATCCGTCGCCTCCTGTGGATCTCCGGCTCGGCGCAGGCGCCTCAGATAGTAAAGGGAAAGGGTCGCGGGCGTCAGAGGCAACCGTCAAGACGGGCCCCGGGGGCCCCAGGTGCTCCGGCCGGCCGCGCCCGGCAGCCGCCCGGGCGATCCGGCTCCGGCCGCCTGTTGCCTTGACGCCGGTGACAAGGTTCTAGCATCGCGGCGTCGGCCGGTGGCAGGCCGATTCCCGGCATGCGACCGAAGGAACGGCGATGAGGTTCGGAATCACCTACAGCACGCCCTACTACGGGATCGACCCCGACAGAATCGCGACCTTCGCCAGGCTGGCCGAGGCGTGCGGCTTCGAGTCGCTGTACGTGCCCGAGCACATCGTGCTGTACCCGGGCGCCACCGTGGGGCCGTACGAGATACCGCCGTCGCTGCCGTACGCCGATCCGCTCGACTGCCTGACCTTCGTCGCCGCGGCCACGGAACGGATCCTGCTCGGCACCGGGGTGCTGCTGCTGCCGTACCACCATCCGGTGATCCTCGCCAAGCGGCTGGCCACGATCGACGTGCTGTCCAGGGGCAGGATGCGGCTGCTGACGGCAGGGCTGGGAGCCCTGCCGGGGGAGGCCCGGGCGGTCGGGGTCGACTTCGCCGGCCGGGGCCGCCGCGCCGACGAGGCGATCGACGTGCTCCGGCTGCTCTGGGCCGGCGGCGAGGAGGGTGTCAGCTTCACGGGAGAGTTCTTCTCCTTCGACGACCTGTGCTCCTTCCCCAAGCCCCACCAGACCACGCGGCTGCCCATCCACATCGGGGGTTCGAGCCGGGCCGCCGCCCGCCGGGCCGGGCGGCTCGGCGACGGCTACTTCCCCGGCGGCGCGCTCCACCCGGACGAGCGGGCCGTCCAGTGGGAGCTCGTCCGGGCGAGCGCCGCGGCGGCCGGGCGGGACCCGGAGGCGCTGGAGTACACCCGCTTCGGGTCCATCGACATGGACGTCGAACGGGTCGAGGAACTCGCCGCGCAAGGGGTGACCCGCATCGTGGTGAACGCCACCGCCACGGAGCCGGACCTGCAGCGCGAGGAGCTGTCGGCGTTCGCCCGGCGCTTCGGCCTCGTCGATGACGGGACCCGGCGGCCGGGCGTGCGGTGACCGGACGCGGCCAGGCGTCCGGCGATCGGGCGCCTCGCGGCAGCTTCAGCAGCACGAAACCGGCTCCGACGCCGAGGACGGTCAGCTTCCCCTCGGGCCAGTGGATGTGCGTCCGCCGAAGGCGCGGATGTCAGTAGCGCCCGGCGGATCTGAGACGGCGCAGCCCGAGCGTGGCCGCGACGAGAACGGCCAGCGCGAGGGCGATCCAGGTCACGCCGACGCTCTGCAGCCAGCCGGTGACGGCGCCCTGGACGGCGGTCGCCGCGCCGATGACCGGGTCCTCGGTGGCGGCGCCGGAGAAGACGCGCAGCTCGTACCAGCCGTAGTAGGCGACATAGGCCCCGGCCAGGACGAGCAGGGCGCCGCTGATCCTCGACACGTACGGCAGCAGCCGCCGCAGCCGGGCGACGGCCGCCGCCCGGGCCAGCGCCACCGCGAGCGAGAGCAGCGCCACGACCAGGCCCATGCCGACCCCGTACGCGACGAACACCGCCATCCCGCCGAGCACGCCGTCGCTGGTCAACGCGGCCGAGGTGATCGCCAGGAAGGGCCCGGCGGTGCACGACAGGGAGGCCACCGCGTACGACAGGCCGTAGCCGTACAGGGAGATCGGCGAGGCGGTGACCCGTCCGGTCGCCAGGCCGGGCGTGCGCACCAGCAGCTCGCGGCCGCTCAGCAGCCAGACGCCCAGCCCGAGCAGGGCCACGCCGATGACGACCGTGACCCACGGCAGGTAGCGGCCGACCGAGACGGCCAAAGGGGTGATGACGAGCCCGAACAGGCCGAACACGGTGACGAACCCGGCGGTCATCGCGGCTGACAGCCCCAGCGCCCGCCTGACGGGGCCGCTGCGGGAGGGACCCTCGTCGGAGATCAGCAGCGTGAGGTAGGCGGGGAGCATGGCGAACCCGCACGGGTTGAAGGCGGCCACCAGGCCGGCCGCCAGGGCCAGCGCGAGCGGCAGGTCGGCGCTCATCTGGACGACTCCGGCATCGGCGGCGCTACCCGGCCTGGAGCTTCCGCAGGTGCCCGGTCAGGGCGGCCTCGTCGAGCGGGCCCGACGCCTTCTCGGTCGAGCCGTCCGGCTTCATGAAGACGAACGTGGACTGTGCGCTGACGCCCAGCCTGGTCCACACGGCGCCCTTGGCGTCGGACAACTGGACGATGTTCCCGGTGCCGGTGCGCTGCACGAACTCCTTCATCGCCGCCTCGGTGTCCAGGCCCGCGACCCCCACGAAGGTCACGTCCTTGTGGCGGCCGGCGGCGGCCCTGACGGCGGGGGCCTCCGACCGGCACTTGGTGCACCACGGCGCCCAGAACCAGAAGACCACCGGCTTGCCCGCCAGGCCGGCGCCGTGGAAGGCGTCACCGTTCAGGGTGGTGGCGGTGAACTTCAGCGCCGCCGGTACGGTGGCCGGCGTCGTGACCGGCGCGGTGGCCGGTGGCGCGGCCGGGGTGCTGGCCGGTGCGGTGGGAGCGGTCACCTGGCCGGCCGGGGACGGCGCCTTGCCGTCCATCGGACCGGCCGCCCCGTCCCCCGGGGCGGCCCCGCACGCGGTCAGCAGCAGTGTCGCGGACAGGGTGACAGCCGCGATCCTGGTCTCGCGAATGGTGATCATGTGACCAGCGTAGGCGTGGAACGGCCGCCTGGACCTTACGAGGCGATGACCTTCCCGCCCGGCGCCCCCGCCTGGCCGAGCGTGGCCAGGAAGCGGGCCAGCAGGGGGCTGGTGTCGCCGGCCCGCCAGACGAGGTGGAGCGGGGCGTGAAGCGCAGGCGCGACCGGGCGCGTGCCGGCGCCCGCCGGTGTTCTCGGTCCGGACGAGCTCAGGGCGATCCGGCAGGAGCGGTGATCTCGGTGAGGGCGGCCATCGCTCGGGAGGCGCTGTGCCGTACGTGGGGGTCGCGGTCGTCGAGGTGGGCGGCCACGGACTCGACGAGGGCCGGGGCGATGGCGCGCAACGCCAGCACGGCCCCGGCGATGGCCGCCTCGGCCACCTCCTCGTCCCAGTCCTCGTCCGAGTCCCCGTCCCAGTCCTCGTCCGAGTCCCCGTCCTCGTCGTCTTCGTCGCCCTCCTCCAGGGCGAACATCCGCTCCGCGAGGGCGGCGACGTCCGGCTCGCGGCCCTGCGGGTGGGCCGCGGCGCGGAGTTCCTCTTCCGGGACACCCGGCTGGGCCGCCTCGGCCACCTCGGTGAGGAAGCCGAGCAGGAGCGCGCGAAGCGGCATGTCCCCGAGTCCGTCACCGGCGGTGACGGGCCGGGCCGTGCGCGGGTCGGGCAGCAGGCCCGCCACCACCAGGGCCGCCGGCGGGGTCACCGTCCAGGGCGTGCCCTGGTGGATCACCGCGCTCCGCAGATGAGCCACGGCGGCGCCCCGCGCTGCCTCGTCGTCCCCGACCAGCGCCCGCAGGTGGCCCGGCGTGTCCGAGGCCATGCCGTAGGCGTGGAACAGCTTCGACCAGTCGACCTCGGCGACGGCCGCCCATCCTGTCCGCATGCCGGGATTGTGCCCTAGCGTGACCATGGTTCGGCCGGCGGGGTGGACGCGGCGTCCGGTGCCGTGACGGTGTCGCGGCTCGTCCCGGCGATCGCGTCCAGTGACCGCTGGGCGGCCCGCAGCCGGCTGATCGTGTCGGTGATGCGGGCACGTTCGCGCGCGAGGTCCGTGACGACGGCCGGGCAGCCGGACGAGACCACCCGGCCGTCCTCCTCGCTGACGCAGTGCAGGATCCGGCCGATGACCACGGTCGGAAGTCCGGCGGCGAGCAGCGCCCGGATGCTGCGCACCCGGGCGACGTCCGCGTCGGCGTACTCGCGGTAGCCGTTGACCGACCGCGCCGGAGTCAGGAGGCCCTGCTCCTCGTAGTAACGCAGCAGCCGCCGGTTCACCCCGGTCTCCTGAGCCAGGTCCCCGATGCGCATGCGGACTCTTCCCCTTGACCCTCACACGGATGTGACCCCTTACCGTCGCCAGTATCGCGGATGACGGAACGTGAGGAGACGGCACATGGCAGGCGCAGTGGTCATCGGGGCGGGCCCGGGGATCGGGCGGGCGGTGGCGGTCCGGTTCGCCAGGGAAGGGCTGCCGATCGCCCTGATCGCGCGTACCGGCCGGACCCTGCGCGCCGCGGCCGAGGCGGTCGCGTCGCACGGGGTGCCGGTCGTCACGGCGGCGGCCGACAGCACCGACCGGGACGCGCTGGGCGCCGCCCTGGACGAGGCCGTCCGTGCGCACGGCGTGCCCGACGTCGTCGTGTACAACGCGGCGCTCATCCAGGCCGACGCGCCGGGTGAGCTGTCGGTTCGCGGTCACATGGAGGCCTGGGCGGTCAACGTGATCGGCGCGCTCGACGCCGCCGCCCACATCGCGCCCGCCATGGCGGCCCGCGGCGGCGGCACGTTCCTCGTCACCGGCGGCATGCCCGAGCCCAAGCCCGAGTACGTGAGCCTCTCGCTGGGCAAGGCCGGGGTCCGGACGCTGGTCACGCTCCTGGACCAGACGTACGGACCTGCCGGAGTCCACGTGGCGAGCGTCACCGTGGCCGGCCCGGTCGCCCCCGGCACGGCCTTCGACCCCGACGACATCGCCGAGCACTACTGGCGGCTGCACGTCCAGCCGCGGCACCGGTGGGAGCGGGAGGCCCTGCACGACGGCGGCTCACGGTGACTGCCCCGGCGGCTGCGGACCCCGCTTCCGGGGCGGCGAACCCGGGCCGCAGGATTCAGCGGGTCTCGCGGGCGGCGCGGCGGATGAGGTCGGTGACCGCCTCCGGCTCGGAGACCGACACCGCGTGCGACGCGCCTTCGAGGGTGACGGTCCGGGCGCCGGCGCGCTCGGCCATCCACCGCTGGGCCTCGGCCGGGATGTTGTTGTCCTTGCCGGTGATCAGCGCGTACGAGCGGATGTCCTTCCACGCGGCCCCGGTCGCCTTCTCCTCCAGGGCGAGGGTGGCGACCGGTCGCTGGGCGGCCGCCATGACCGCGGCGGTGGCGGCGGGCACGTCGGCGGCGAACTGCCGGTGGAACCGGTCCTGCCTGATGGTCAGCTCGGTGCCGGTGCCGCCGCCCGGCAGGGGATAGGCAGCCGGGTTCAGGGTCTCGCCCAGGGTGCTGCCGGGGAACTTGCCGGCCAGCTCGCCGGCGCTCTCCCCGGCGTCCGGGATGAACGCGGCGATGTAGACGAGCGCCTTGACGTCCGGATCGCCGGCGGCGGCCTGGCTGATCACCGAGCCGCCGTAGGAGTGGCCGGTCAGGATGACGGGCCCCGGCACGGTGTCGAGGACGCTGCGCAGGTAGGCGGCGTCACCGCTCAGCCCGCGCAGCGGGTTGGCCACGGCGACGACGGGGTAGCCGTCGTCGCGCAGCCGCCGGATGACGCCGGACCAGCTGGAGGCGTCGGCGAAGGCGCCGTGGACGAGCACGACGGTCGGCTTGGCCCCGCCCGTGCCGGCCTGCTGCGCGGCGGCGGCACTGCTGCTCGTCGCGGTGGCGGCGAGCAGCGAACCGGCCACGATCGGGGCCAGGGCCACGGTGGCGAGGGTGCGGACGGCCGAGCGGGCGCCGGCGGTCGAGCGGGTGCGGGCGGAACGGGACATGAGGTCCTCCTTGCAGGTCGGATGGCGGGCGTGCGGCCGGCGCGGGGGTACGGCACGGCCCGCGGTATGTGGCCCGGCGCGGGTGCGGGGCGCGGCGTGCGGTCCGGTGCCGGTGCGGTGCGCCGGGCGGGTCAGCTCGGGTGCAGGGCGGTGCGCCGGGCGGGTCAGCTCGGGTGCAGGGCGCTGCGCAGGGTGCCGACGGCCTGGTCGATGGCGGCCTGGGTGCCCCGCATCCCGCGGAGGGGGTTGAGCATCACGAAGTCGTGGATGACGCCGAGGTAGCGGGTGGCGACGACGGGGACGCCGGCGGCGCGCAGCTTGGCGGCGTAGGCCTCGCCCTCGTCCCGCAGGACGTCGGCCTCGGCGGTGATGACGAGGGCCGGCGGCAGCCCGGCGAGCTGCTCGGTGGTCGCCCGCAACGGGGAGGCGGTGATCTGGGCCCGCTCGCGCTCGTCGGTGGTGTACTGGTCCCAGAACCACCGCATGCCGTCGCGGCGCAGGAAGTAGCCCTCGGCGAACTGGTGGTAGGAGCCGGTGTCGAAGGCGGCGTCGGTGACCGGGTAGAACAGCACCTGCTGGACCAGCGGCACGTCCCCGCGTTCCTTGGCTATCAGCGTCAGGGCGATGGCCATGTTGCCGCCGACGGAGTCGCCGGCCACGGCCATGCGGGACGCGTCGAGGCCCTTGCCGGCGCCCTCGGCGACCACCCAGCGGGCGACCGCGTAGTTCTGCTCGACGGCGACCGGGTAGCGCTGCTCGGGCGAGCGGTCGTACTCGGGGAAGACCACGGCGGCACCGGCGCCGACGGCGAGCTCGCGCACCAGGCGGTCGTGCGTGTGGGCGTTGCCGAAGACCCATCCGGCGCCGTGGATGTAGACGACGACCGGGAGGGGGCCGGTGGCTCCCTTCGGCTTGACGATGCGCGCCCGGACCGATCCGGTCGGGCCTCCCTCGACCGTCACCCACTCCTCGTCGACCTCGGGCTTGGCGATCGGGCCGGACTGGGCCTCGTCCACCGCGGCCCGGCCCTCGGCCACCGGCAGCTCGAACAGGAACGGCGGGGTGGAGGTGGCCTGGACGAACGCGGCGGCGGCCGGCTCCAGGACGGGGGACTGGGGTGTCTGCTGCTGGGACGTCATCGATGCTCCTCGGTCAGGGGGAGCGGCGGCACCGCTCTCCTCGTGCCGGAGACACTAGCGCACGATTATATCGTGCACAACTTAATTTGGTAAAAGCAGCTTGCGGGCTTGTAAACAGGAGGTATCGTGGACGGCGAGACGATCACGGCGCCTCTCGCCGGAGAGAGCACGGAGAGGGCGACCAGGAAGAAGGCCTCATGCCATCCACCCGAGCCGAGGCGCACGAAGAGGAGTTCCTGCGCCTGGACGAGTTCCTGTGCTTCGTGCTGTACTCCGCGCACCGCGCGGTGACGAACGCCTACCGTCCGCTGCTCGACGAGTTCGGCCTGACCTATCCCCAGTACCTGGTGCTGGTGGCCCTGTACGAGAACGGCCGGTCCTCGGTCAAGGGGCTCGGCGCCACGCTCAACCTCGACTACGGGACGCTGACGCCGCTGCTCAAACGCCTGGAGGCCAACGGGCTGGTGCTGCGCCGGCGCAGCACCGACGACGAGCGGCAGGTGACGGTGTCGCTCACCGAGGAGGGCGCCGCCCTGCGCCGCCGCGCCGCCTCCCTGGTGCCCGCCCTCGATGAGATCATGGGGCTGGCCGGTGCGGAGATGGAGCAGCTCAAGACGCTGCTGCGGACTCTCACCGCCAACATCGCCGCGCGGGCCTGAGACGGCCCACGCGGGCGGGGGCGGCCGTCCCGGGCGACCGCCCCGCGCCGGATCCCCTACCGCACCCCGATGGCGGCGGCGGGGCAGACGGCGGCGGCCTCGCGGACGGCGGCGTGGTGCTCCTCGGCCGGTTCGGGCGAGAGCAGGACGACGACGCCGTCGTCGTCGCGCTGGTCGAACACCTCCGGTGCGAGCAGCACGCACTGGCCGGCGCCGCAGCACTTCTCCTCGTCGACGGTCACGTTCATGTCGGGCTCCTCGTGGTCGATCCGGCGGTCGGGGTCACCAGCGGACGGGGACCGTGGCGAGGCCGCCGACGGCCAGCCCCTCCACGCGCTCCAGCTCCGCCACCGGCACGGCCAGTTCCAGGGAGGGCAGCCTGCGCAGCAGCACCTCCAGCACGACCTGCAGCTCGGTACGGGCCAGCGCCTGGCCGAGGCAGGAGTGCGCGCCGGCGCCGAAGGCCAGGTGCGGGTTCGGGCTGCGGCGCAGGTCCATCTCGCCGGCGGCGTCGAAGACGTCCTCGTCCCGGTTGGCCGCCGCCATGCTGCACACCACGGTCGTGCCGCGCGGCAGGACGGTGCCGCTGACCTCGGTCTCCTCGCGCAGGTAGCGGGGCAGGCCGAAGCCGGAGTTGCTGTCGAGGCGCAGCGACTCCTCCACCGCCGTGCGGATCAGCGACGGGTCCGCCAGCAGGCTCTCCCAGCGGGTCCGGTCGGCCAGCAGCATGGCGACCATCTTGCCGATCATGTTGGCGGTGGTCTCGTGCCCGGCGACCAGCAGGCCCATCCCGGTGACCAGGATCTGCAGGTCGGACAGCCCGCCGTCCTCGGGGCCGCCGACCGCGATCAGCTCGCTCAGCAGGTCCTCGCCCGGTTCCCGCCGCTTGGCCGCGAGGAGGTCGGACATGTACGCGAAGAACTCGCCCTGGGCCGCCTCGATCTCGTCCTGGCCGTAGCGGGTGAGGTTGAGCAGCGTGTCCGACCAGTACGAGAACCGCTCCCGGTCGTCGGCCGGCACGCCGAGCATCTCGCAGATCACGAACACGGGCAGCGGGAAGCCCAGGCCCGCCTTGAGGTCGGCGGGAGCGCCCCGCTCGACCAGCTCGTCGACGAGGTCCTCGGCGATCCGGGCCATCCGGGGGCGCAGAGCGGCCATCCGCTTGGCGGTGAACCACCTGCCGACCAACCGCCGCCAGTGCTGGTGCTCCTCCCCGCCATCGGGGATGATCTGCGCGAACTCACCGCTGAACACGCTTCCCCCCTCCGCCGACAGCCGGGCCGCGTCGGGCGCGGTGAGCCGGCGGGTGAAGCGCGGGTCGGCGAGCACGGCCCTGACGTCGTCGTAACGGGTCAGCAGCGTCGCCTGGTCGCCGCTGGGCAGCCTGACGTGGGCCACCGGGCACGTGCTGCGCAGCTCGGCCCACTCGGCGGGCGGGTCCAGCGCCGCGTCGTTGGGGATCGGGTAGTCCAGGACCTGGTCACGGACACTCATGTGCATCTCCTTGGGAAGCCGCCGGTGGGCGGGAAGGTCACGCTGAGGTCAGGGCGGGGCCGGCAGCCAGGACCGCAGGAGCCGCTGCCGCCGGATGCGGGCCTGCCTGGGCATGTTCCAGCCGGCCACGCCGGTGACCTCGCCGCCCTCGCGATGGACGGCGACGAAGCTGCCCTGGTCCGGGTCGCCTGCCGGTCGGCGCCGAGGATGTCGGCCTTCTGGGCGGTGGCGTCACGAGGTGGCACCCGGCGGGAGCGCGACCGCTCGGCCTGGACTCGTCCGCCATGCGTGGTGATCCTTTCGGTCGTCCAACCGCCACGTTAGCTTACATATGCAAGATATCTGACATGTGTAAGTTGCGGGTAAACTCGCAGATGTGGCAACGACCAGGCGCGGCACCACGCCGTCGAGCGACCGGCGGGTGCGCCGCACGCGCACGGCCCTGGCGCGGGCGCTGATCGAGCTCGTCGAGGACCGCGAGCTGTCCCGGATCAGCGTGTCCGACGTCGCCGAACGCGCCGGGGTGAGCCGCACCGCCTTCTACGACCACTACCGGGACGTGCACGAGCTGGCCGAGGACGCCTGCACCGCGATGATCGACGGTCTCATCCGGTCCCTGCCGGCTCCCGACCTCGACGCGGAAGACCTCAAGCGGGAGGTGACCCTGTCGCTCCAGGCCTTCTTCGCCAGCCTCGCCCAGCACGCGGGGCTCTACCGCAGCCTGCTGGGGCCGCGGGGGAGCGCACCCGTCGCCGACCACGTCCGCCGCCGGTGCACCGCCGCCATCCACCACCACGTGCGTCACGCCACCGCCGGCGGCGACCTGACGCCGTACGTCGACGCGGAGCTCGACGTCCCCCACGACGTTCCCGCCGCGTTCACCGCCGGCGCCCTGCTGGGCGTGGCCAACGACTGGCTGCAGCGCGGCTGCCCCCGGTCCCCGGCCGAGATGGCCACCCTGACCTGGCCCCTCTTCAGCGCCCTCTACCCGCTCCATGCCGAGCCCCGCTCCGAGAGCGACCGGCCCCTGCCTTTTTGATCATTCCTCGGGTACGCTCGCGCCAAGTGCACGTGTCTCGTTCTCCCCCACACCTCCCAGGAGAAGACCCATGGCACGCCTACCGCACGGTCGCGTACTCGCCGCCGGCATCGCCGTCGTCCTCGCACTCGCCGGCTGCGGCGCGGGCGGCGAGCCGGCCGGACCGCCGGGCGGCGGCAAGGGCCTGGAGAAGAGCACCATCAAGGTCGGGGCCCTGCCCATCCCGGACCCCGTGTCGCTCCACCTCGCCCTGGCCAAGGGCTACTTCGCGGAGGAGGGGTTGACGGTCGAGCCCGTCACGATCACCGGCGGCGCCGCCGCGCTCCCGCAGATCGAGAGCGGCGCTCTGGACATCTCCCAGACCAACTACGTCTCGACGTTCATGGCCGTCAGCCGGGGCAAGAAGATCAAACTCGTCGCGGACATGTACCAGGCGGCTCCCGGCGCCTTCACCATCATGGTGCCCAAGGACTCCCCGATCACGACGGTGGCCGATCTGAAGGGCAGAACCGTCCTGGTCAACAACCTCCGCAACATCGCCACCCTGGCCGTGGCGACGCGGCTCAGGGCGGCCGGGCTCAGTGAGACGGACGTCAGGTTCGCCGAGAAGCCGTTCCCCGAGATGGGCAACGCCATCGCCGCCGGGCAGGCCGACGCGGGCTGGATCACCGAGCCGTTCATCACCGCGAACAAGGGCCTCGGCTTCCGCACGCTCGCCGACACGATGACGGGCCCGACGGCGGAGCTGCCGATCGCGGGCTGGATGGCCACGGACGAGTGGACGCGCAAGCACCCGAGAACGCTGGCCGCCTTCCAGCGGGCCATCGCCAAGGCACAGCGGCTCGCGTCGAGCGACCGCAAGGAGATCGAGGCGATCCTCCCGACGTACACCAAGATCGACGCGAGGACCGCCGCCGCGATCACTCTGGGCACCTACCCGAGCCGGCTGGACGCGGCCCGGCTGAAGAAGGTGGCCGACCTCATGCTCGAGTACAAGTACCTCACCAGCCCGATCGACGTGCAGTCGGTCATCGCGGCTCCCCCCGGCGGATGATCGGTGCGCGAGCGCTCCGCGGGGCCGCGGGCGTCGCGGGGTTCCTCGCCGCGGGGGAGCTGGTCATCCGCTTCGGCCTGGGCGCGGACCTCGTCTTCCCGCCGCCGTCGGCCGTCCTCGCCGGGGCCGTGTCCCTCCTCGCGGACGGCGGCTTCCTGGCCGGGGCCGCCGCCACGCTCACGAACTGGGCACTCGGCCTGCTGACCGCGATAGCGGTCGCCGTGCCCGCGGGCGTGCTGCTCGGCGCGCTGCCGCCGGTCGAGCGCGCCGTCATGCCGGTGCTGGAGTTCCTGCGCCCCATCCCGTCCGTGGCCATCATCCCGCTCGCCATCCTGCTCATCCCGGTGGACGAGCTGATGAAGGTGTCGGTCATCGTGTACGCCGCCGTCTGGCCGATCCTGATCAACACCCTCTACGGCATGCACGACGTCGACCCGCTGGCCAAGGACTCCCTGCGCAGCTTCGGCTTCGGCGCGGCGGCCGTGCTGGCCCGGGTGAGCCTGCCGAGCGCCGCCCCGTTCATCGCGACAGGGGTCAGGATCGCCGCGGGCGTCGCGCTCGTCCTGGCCGTCAGCGCCGAGCTGCTGGCCGGGGGAGCCGCCGGCATCGGGGTCTACGTGCTGCAGGCGAGCGGCGGCAACCGGACGGACCTCATCATGGCGGCGACGCTCTGGGCAGGGGTGTTCGGCGTGCTCGCGAACCTCGCCCTGCTGGCGGGAGAACGCCGCCTGTTCCGCTGGCACCGGGTGCGGGCGGGAGCCCTGGCGTCGTGAACGCCGTCGCCCGGTTCTGGGTCGTCCCCGTCGCGCTCGCGGTGTGGGAGATCGTCACGCGGCGGCTGGCGGACACCGACTTCCCCCCGCCGACGACGATCGTCGCCCGCATGCACGAGCTGTGGTTCTCCGGCCCCGTCTCCCGGGCCTTCCTCACCGACGACGCCGTCGCCGGGCTGCTGCCGAGCCTCGGCCGCATGTTCGGCGGCTGGGTCCTGGCCGCCGTGCTCGGCGTCGCGCTGGGCGTGCTGCTCGGGCGCTCGCGGACGGCGGCCGAGTACGCGGACCCGCTGATCGAGTTCGGCCGGGCCGTCCCCCCGCCGTTGCTGCTGCCGCTGTTCCTCGTGCTGACGCGGGGCGGCCTGGCCATGCAGCTGGCCACGATCGCGTTCGGCGTCGTCTGGCCCGTGCTGCTCAACACCATCGACGGGGTCGGCGCGGTGGACCGCACCTACACCGACACGGCCACGGTCTTCCGGCTGTCGAGAGCGCAGTGCCTGCGGATGGTCGTCCTCCCCGCCGCCGCGCCGAAGATCTTCGCCGGGCTGCGGCTGAGCCTGTCGCTCGCGCTGATCCTCATGGTCATCTCGGAGCTGTTCGGCGGCACCGACGGCATCGGCTACCAGCTGCTGCAGGCCCAGCGCGGCTTCGACGGCGCCGGGGTCTGGGCCGCGATCGCCCTGCTCGGCGTGCTCGGTTACCTCGTCAACTCGCTGTTCGTGCTGGCCGAGCGGCGCCTGCTCGGCTGGCACCGGCAGGCGACCTCGTGATCCACCGGGAAGGACTCATGTCGCACTCCGATGACCTCCTCTGGGGAGCCGTGGCCGGCATCTCCCGTTTCGCCGCCCTGCTGACGATGGCGGAGCTGGGCCTGGCCGACCACCTGGCACACGGCCCCCTCGACACCGGCGAGCTGGCCCGGCGCTGCGGCGCGCACGCGCCGTCGCTGCGCAGGGTCCTGCGCGAGCTGGCCGCCATGGACGTGGTCCGCCCCGCCGGGCGGGACGGCTACGACCTCACCGCGAAGGGCGTCGCGCTGCGCTCCGACGTCCCCGACTCGGTCCGCTCCGCGATCCGCATGCTGGGCGAGGAGGGCTTCTGGTACGCCATGGGCAACCTCCCCGCCACGGTGCGGCACGGCAGCTCCGCCTTCGTGGAACGGTACGGCCACCTCTACGACCACTTCGCGGCCAGCCCCGCGGTGAGCGGCGTGTTCGACGACTACATGAGACGCCGCGCCGTGCCGTTCACCGAGGGGCTGGTGGAGCGGTACGCCTTCCCCGCCACCGCGACCATGGTGGACGTGGCCGGCGGCAAGGGCCACATCCTCGCCCGGGTCCTGCGCGCCAACCCGGACATGCGCGGCATCCTGTTCGACCTGGAGCACGTGGCCGGGCGGGCCGCCGAGACGCTGGCCGCGGAGGGGCTGTCGGACCGGGCGGAGGTCGTCCCGGGAGACTTCTTCGTCTCGGTCCCGGCCGGCGGCGACGTGTACCTGCTGGCCAGCGTCCTGCACAACTGGGACGACGCCGACGCCGTCAGGATCCTCCGCAACGTCCGCCGGGCCATGAAGCCCGACGGCCGCGTCCTGGTGCTGGAGGTGGTGCTGCCCGACGACCAGGCGCCGCACCTGGGCAAGGACCTCGACATGCGCATGCTGGCGATCTTCAACGGCGGCGTCGAGCGCAGCCGCGACGAGTACGCGGCCGTGGTCCGTCAGGCGGATCTGGCGCTGCGCGCCGTCGTCGAGCTGGGCTCGGGCGCGAGCCTCATCGAGGCCGGCCCCCGGTAGCCGGTCGCGCGGCGGACCTCCGGCGGCCGTACGCCGACTCGGGTGGGAACGTGGACCGGACGACTCCGGAAAGGGAACGACACGATGCAGCAGTCAGACGGCGACACCACGGCCACCGGCGCGTTCGACCCGCGCGCGTTGCTGGCGGGGAGCCGCCTCGGGATCCTCGCGACCATCAAGGCGGACGGCCGCCCGCAGCTCTCCCCCGTCATGCCCTTCTACGACCAGGAGGCCGATGTCATCTACGTCTCGACCAGCGCGGGAGCCGCCAAGACCGCCAATCTGCGCCGGGACCCGCGGGCCGCGCTGGAGGTGACCAGCCCCGACGGCTGGGCATGGGCCACGGCCGAGGGCACGGTGACGCTCACCGGCCCGGGCGCCGATCCGCACGGCCCCGAGGTCGAGGCCCTGGTCGACTACTACCGCCGCGCCGCCGGGGAGCACCCGGACTGGGAGGAGTACCGGTCGGTGATGGTGTCCGACCGCCGGGTGCTGATGGCGATGACGGTCGATCACGTGTACGGGGCCCGGATCGGCTGACGGCGCTCCGGCCGGGGTTGACCTTGTCATTGATGTCAAGCCCTAACGTCCCTCACGAGCGACATCCGTGTTCGATCGGGACTGCTGGAGCGAGTGAGACATGACCTCTTTTGTTGTGCGGCGCGGTGGCCAGGTGGCGACCGCCGCCGAGTTGGCGCCGCTCGCCTTCGCGGGCTATGCCCACTTCACCGCCATGCAGGTGCGTGGGCGGCGGGTCCGAGGCCTCGACCTGCACCTGGAGCGGCTCCGGTCCGCCTCGGTGGAGCTGTTCGGCACGGCGGTGCCCGACGAGCGGGTGCTGGCGTACCTGCGGGCGGCGATCGAGGCCGGACCGGAGGACCTCTCGCTGACGGCCACCGTGTACTCGACGGCGGGGGAGTTCACCGTGGCCGGGCCTGATGCGGAGGTGGAGGTGCTGGTCCGCACCGGGCCGGCGGCGTCCGGTCCCCGGGGGCCGCTGGCGCTGTCGGCGGTCGGGCACGAACGGGTCCTGCCGGCCGTCAAGCACGTGGGCGAGGTGGCCAAGACGTACTATCTCCGCCAGGCCGTCGCCCAGGGCTTCGACGACGCCGCGTTCGTGGACCGCCGCGGCAGGCTGACGGAGGGTTCGATCTGGAACCTGGCCTTCTGGGACGGCGCCGCGGTGGTGTGGCCGGAGGGCGAGATGCTCGGCGGGACCACGATGGGGATCGTCCGGCGGCAACTCGACCGCCTCGGCGTCGCGCAGCGCGTCCAGGACGTCACGCCGGCCGACCTGCCGGCGTTGGCCGGGGCGGTGGTGATGAACTCGTGGACGCCGGGGGTGGCGGTCCACCGGATCGGCGACACGCCGCTGCCCGAGGCGCCGGCCTTCGTGGAGCTGCTGCACCGGGCCTACGAGGCCGAACCGCTGATCTCGCCGTGACGGGCGGCTCCCGGTGCGGCGGAGCTCAGCCGGCGGCCTGGTAGGCCGTCGTCCAGAAGTCGCGGATGAGCCGGGGCGTGTCCTGGGAGTCCTGCGCGGTCTGGGTGAGCAGGATGCCGACGAGGTCCTCGGCCGGGTCGGCGTGGACGCTCGTGCCCAGGCCGCCGTCCCAGCCGAACTGCCCCGGCGAGGCGAGGTCGCGGCGGTGGGTGCGGACGGCCATGCCGAAACCGTAGCCGCCGTGCCGGCCGAAGTGGTCGCCGAAGGCGTCCTTCTCCGCCTTCTGCTCCGGCGTGAGCCGGTCGCTCGTCATCAGCTCGACGGAGGCGCGCGACAGGATCCGCTCGCCGTCCAGCGTGCCCTTGTTCAGCAGCATCCGGTAGAAGGCGTGGTAGTCGTCGGCGGTCGACACCAGGCCGTCGCCGCCGGCCGCGAACACCGGAGGCCGGCTGTACTTGCCGCCCGCGGCCTCGTCCCACACCACCAGCTCCCCGGTCGCGGGGTCGTGGGCGTAGCTGACCGGCAGCCGGTGGATCTGGTGCTCGGGCACGTGGAAGCCGGTGTCCTTCATGCCGAGCGGCTCGAAGATCCGCTCGCGCAGGAACGACGCGAACGGCTGTCCCGCCACCCTCGCGACGAGCACGCCGAGCACGTCGGAGCCGGTGTGGTACTGCCACAGCTCGCCGGGCTGGCGCATCAGCGGGAGCTCGCCCAGCCGCCTCATCCACTCGTCCGGGCCGAACGCCGGGGAGGTGGTGTCGAGTCCCAGCTCCCGGATCGCGACCTGGATGGGGTACGCGTCCGGCGGCGCGAGCACGGCCCCGAAGCCGAAGGTGAAGGTGAGCAGGTCGCGCAGGGTGATCGGCCGGTGCGCCGGCACGGTCTCCTCCAGAGGGGCGTCGATGCGCGTCAGCACCCTGCGGTCGGCGAGCTCGGGCAGCCACGGGTCGACGGGGTCGTCCAGCCGCAGCCGGCACTCCTCGACGAGGATCATCGCGGCGGCGGCCGTGACGGGCTTGGTGGCGGAGGCCATGCGGAAGATGGTGTCCCTGCCCATGGGCTCGCCGCCGCCGGCCGTCATGGTGCCCATGACCTCGACGTGCGTGTCACCGCCCCGGCTGACGAGGGCGACCAGGCCGGGGATCGCACCGGACTCGACGGGGCGGGCCAGCACCTGGCGCATCCGGTCCAGCCCGGCGGGGGTCAGACCGCGGGGGGTGGCGTGGTGCTCGTCGCATCTCCCCTGAGTGGACCAGCCTCCCTTGGCGTCCCAGCTTCCGGTCATGTCCCAGGTGGTGCTCTTCGGCATGGTCTCGTCCCTTCCGGCCGGGCGTGACCACCACGCCCTGTGCGCACACTGTACTCATTAGAGAACAGTGTATGCAAGCGGGTGCGATCACCCTCCCCGGCGGCCCGGCGGCCGTCAGTGGGCGGGATGGAGCGTGCCGGGTGAGCGCAACTCCATGGCCTCGGCCGTCAGGCGGGCGGAGCGCAGGCGGTCCGCCACGGAGGTCGTCTGGTGGGCGACGATGAGCTCGTCCGCGTCCGCGTGCGCCGCGAACCCGACGAGGTACTCCCTGACCGCCGCCGGCGCGCCGAGCGCCGTGTACTGGAGGTTGTGGTGCACGAGCCGCCCCTGGGGCGAGGCGAGGATCTGGTCGGCCTCCTCGTCGGTGTAGGAGCGGCCCCGGCCGAGGAGCGTCCTGACCCACTGGCGCTTGAGCGTCAGGAACTGCTGCTGCGCCTCGGCCTCGGTGTCCGCCGCGATGACGTTGGCGGCGGCGATGACGTAGGGGCGGTCGAGCTGGTCGGAGGGCCGGAACTCGCTCCGGTAGACCGCGACCGCGTCCCGCAGGGCGTCCGGCGCGAAGTGGGAGGCGAAGGCGTACGGCAGCCCGAGCGCGGCCGCGAGCCGGGCCCCGAACAGAGAGGACCCGAGGATGTAGAGGGGGACCTCGGTGCCCTTGCCCGGCGTGGCGTCGACGCCCGGGATCAGGCTTTTCCCGGCCAGGTAGCCGCGCAGTTCCTGGACGTCCTCGGGGAAGGCGTCCGCCGCGTGCGGGTCACGGCGCAGGGCGCGCAGCGTCTTCTGGTCCGTGCCGGGAGCCCGGCCGAGGCCGAGGTCGATCCGGCCCGGGTGCAGCGTCTCCAGGGTGCCGAACTGCTCGGCGATCGTCAGTGGCGCGTGGTTCGGCAGCATGATGCCGCCGGAGCCGAGGCGGATGGTGGTCGTCCGGCTCGCGACGTGGGCGATGAGCACGCTGGTGGCCGAGGAGGCGATCCGGGGCATGTTGTGGTGCTCGGCGTACCAGACGCGCCGGTATCCGTGGGTCTCGGCGACCTGCGCGAGCGCCACGCTCCCCTGCAGGCTCTGCGCGGTCGTCTCGCCGGGGCCGATGGTGGCCAGGTCGAGGATGGAGAGGGGAAGGGTCACTGGTTCGGGCCTTTCGCGACGTGCGCCTACCATGCGGAGCATGGCTCCGCAAAGTAACCGGAACGATGCTCCGGATGTAGCTTACGCTAATCGGAGCGACGCTCCGGAACCGGCCGGCACGCGCGCCGACGCCCGCCGCAACCGCGCCCGCATCCTCGTCGCGGCCCGGGAGGCCCTCGTCGCCGAGGGGACCGACGCGTCGCTGCGGGCCATCGCCCGGCGCGCCGGGGTGGGCGTCGGCACCCTGTACCGCCACTTCCCGACCCGGGAGGACCTGATCAAGGAACTGGTCCGGGAGAGCTTCCACGCCCTGGCCGCCCGGGCCGGGCGGCTCGACGCGGACGTCCCGACGCTCGACGCCCTCACCGCCTGGCTCGACGACTTCGCCCATGCCATGACGATGTACCAGGGCCTGCCGGCCTCCCTGATGGCGACGATCGCCGACGAGGCGTCGCCGCTGAACCGGGCCTGCCACGACATGCGCCAGGCGGGGGCCACGCTGCTGCGCCGAGCCCAGGACGAGGGGGTCATCCGCGGCGACATCGACGACACGGACCTGTTCGCGCTGGTGAGCGCCGTCGGCTGGGCCGCCGAGCGGACCGACGCGCCCGACGCGCGGCGGGCCCGTCTGCTGAAGGTCGTCCTCGCGGGGCTGGTGGAGCGCGCCTAGAAAGGGCATCACGCTGCACATGACCCGTTACCTCGCGCAATGGTGGACTGCCGGCGTACCCGTGCTGGCCCTCCTGGCGCTCGCGCTGTCGTGGGGGCGCGAACTGCCGGTGGCGGGGGCGATCGTGCTGGCCGTCGTCCTGGCCGGAGCGGTGCTGGCCGCCGTGCACCACGCCGAGGTGATCGCCCACCGGGTGGGCGAGCCGTTCGGGTCGCTGGTGCTCGCGGTGGCGGTCACCGTGATCGAGGTGGCGCTCATCGTGAGCCTGATGATCTCCGGCGGTGAGCAGACGGCGACGCTGGCCCGCGACACCGTGTTCGCCGCGGTGATGATCACGTGCAACGGCATCATCGGGCTGTCGCTGCTCACCGGCACCCTGCGGCGGCGGACGGCGCTGTTCAACGCCGAGGGGAGCGGCGGCGCCCTCGCGACCGTCGCCACGCTGAGCACCCTCAGTCTCGTCCTGCCGACGTTCACCACCAGCGCGAAGGGGCCCGCCTTCTCGCCCGCCCAGCTCGGCTTCGCGGCGGTGGTGTCGCTCGCCCTGTACGGGCTGTTCGTGCTCACCCAGACCGTGCGGCACCGCGACTACTTCCTGCCCGTCCCCAGAGAGGGCCGGCCGGCCGGCGAGGAGGAACACGCGCCCACTCCGAGCACGCGGACCACGCTGGTCAGTCTCGGGATGCTGCTGGTGGCGCTCGTGTCGGTCGTCGGGCTGGCCAAGGTGGAGTCGCCGTTCATCGAGACGACGGTCCGCGCCGCCGGCCTGCCTCACTCCGTGGTGGGCGTGGTGATCGCGCTGCTCGTGCTGCTGCCGGAGACCCTCGCCGCCGTCCGGGCCGCCCGGCGCGATCACATCCAGGTGAGCCTCAACCTCTCCCTCGGCTCCGCGATGGCCAGCATCGGCCTGACGATCCCGGCCATCGCGGTGTCGTCCATCTGGTTGCAGGGACCGCTGGTGCTCGGGCTGGGCGGCACGCACATGGTGCTGCTGGGCCTGACGTTCGTCGTCACGACCCTCACCGTGGTGCCGGGGCGGGCCACGTTGCTGCAGAGCGGGGTGCACCTCGTGTTGTTCGCGTCGTTCCTGTTCCTCGCGGTCAGCCCCTGAGGCCCCGGCTACACGCCCCTGCGCATGGCGCGGTTGCCGAGGACGAGGCCGACGGCGGCGACCAGGGCAGCGGCGGCCGTGCCGTACAGGACGGACGGGTCGGTCAGGCGGCCCGCGAACAGGGCGCGCTCCGCGTCCACGACGTACGAGACCGGGTTGAGCTGCCCGACCACGCGCAGCCAGCCGGGCCCGGAGTCCATCGGCAACAGCACGCCGGACAGCAGGAGCAGCGGGAAGAGCAGCGTCTGGGTGACGATGTAGAACAGCGTGCCGCTGGGCGCCGACCTGAACGCCAGGACGAACGACAGCGCGCCCAGCCCGACCCCGAACAGCACGAGCAGCGCCAGCCCCGCCAGCACGCCCGGCAGGTGCAGCCGGAAGCCCAGCGGCACCGCCAGCCCGATGATCAGCACCGACTGGCACAGCAGGACCGCCATCTCCTTCATCGTCCGGCCCACCAGCATGGCCGTGCGGTTGACCGGCGTGACCATCAGCCGCTCCATCGACCCGCCGATCAGCTCCACCAGCAGCGTGTAGCCCGCCGCCATCGGCCCCGACAGGCACATCATCACGAGGATGCCGGGCACGAACCACTGCCACGACGAGCCGATCGCCCCGTCCAGCAGCGACCCGAACAGGAACAGGAACAGCAGCGGCTGCCCCATCTCGAACAGCAGCCCGACCGGCTCGCGCAGCGAGGGCCTGGCCTCGCGGGTGAGGACGGTGGCGGTGTCACGAAGGAACGTCGTCATCGGTGAGGCTTCTCCCGGTCAGTGTGAGGAACACGTCGTCGAGTGTGGGTCGGGTGGTCTCCGCGCTGGTGGCCTTGATGCCGGCCCCCTCCAGCGCGCGCAGGAGGTCGGGAAGGGCGGCGGGCGCGTCGGCGACCCGCACCCGCACGGTCGTGCCCTGGGTGGTGACCTCGGCGCCGGCCGCGCCGCCGGCCAGCGCCGCGCAGGCGGCCGCCTCCGGCTCGGTGCGGGTGGTGATCGTGATGTGGTCGCCGGCCAGGTCGGTCTTCAGCCGGTCGGCAGTGCCATCCGCGATGACGCGGCCGCCATTGACGATCACCACCCGTTCGGCCATGCTGTCGGCCTCCTCCAGGTAGTGGGTGGTCAGGAAGAGCGTCGTGCCGTACGCCTCGCGCAGCCGCAGGATGTGCGACCAGATCTCGGCGCGGCTCCGCGGATCGAGGCCGGTGGACGGCTCGTCGAGGAAGAGCAGGACCGGGCGGTGCACCAGACCGAGCGCGATGTCGAGGCGGCGGCGCTGGCCGCCGGACAGGGTGCCGGGCTTGCGCCGCGCCATGGGCCGCAGCTCCAGCAGGTCGAGCAGCTCGTCGGCGCGCCGGCCCGCCTCCCGCGGGGGCAGGCCGTAGCAGCGTCCCTGGGTGACCAGCTCGTCGCGGACGAGGAAGTTGTCGCCGGCGCTGCTCCGCTGGCCGACGTAGCAGATGCGGCCGCGCACCTTGGCGGGCTCGCGGCGCACGTCGTGGCCGGCCACGACGGCGGTGCCCGACGTCGGGGGCAGCAGGGTGGTGAGCATGCGCAGCGTGGTGGACTTGCCCGCGCCGTTCGGGCCCAGGAAGGCGACCAGCTGGCCGGCCGCCACGTCGAGGTCGAGGCCGCGGACGGCCTCGACGGGGTCGTTCTTCTTCATCGTGAACACGCGGGTCAGCCCCCGGGCGTGGATCATGGCAAGTTCTCCTCCGGGCATGGCGAACAACCCCTGGGGGAAGGGGTGCCGGGGTGGGTGGGTCGCCGCCATCTTGCGCACGGGAATCGCGGCTTGGCAAACGCGAATGGTGTGTTCACAAATAGCTGTGACCTGCGGAAACAATGGAACGGGCCACAGGGGTGCGCGGGCTTTCCCGGTGCGCTGAAATGCGCTTTCCCCGCGTCCGGAGTTTTTTCGATAACGGTGGACGAGAACGGCTTGCGGGGGTATGTCGGGGGCCGCGATGATCCCGACGTGAAATCTCGGTGGTGGTACGGAGTGGCCGGCGTGGTCGTCGCGGCGGGGCTCGCCGGCAGTGGGCAGGCGGCGCGCGCGGCGGACGGGCTCACCGGGGTCGACGTGAGCAACTGGACCGGTGACGTCGACTGGGCCGCCGTGGCGTCCGGCGGCGGCACGTTCGCGTTCGTGCACGCCACCGAGGGCACCGGCTACCGCAACCCCGCGTTCGCCGCGCAGTACGACGGCGCGGCGGCGGCCGGGCTGCTGCGCGGCGCCTACCACTTCGCCCAGCCGCACGAGTCGGACGGCGCCGCCCAGGCCGACCACTTCCTGACGGGCGGCGGCGCCTGGCGGTCCGACGGCCGGACCCTGCCCGGCGTCCTCGACCTGGAGGACAACCCCTACCGCGACCGCAACGGCAAGAACGCCTGCTACGACCTCCCCCCGGCCGACATGGTCACCTGGATCAAGGCGTTCACCACCAGGTACCGCGCGGCCACCGGGCGGCACGCGATCATCTACACCACCACGAGCTGGTGGCGCACCTGCACCGGTGACTCGACGGCGTTCAAGGCCAATCCGCTGTGGATCGCGCGCTGGGGGAGCGACCCGGGCGAGCTGCCCAAGGCGTGGCCGAAGCACACGTTCTGGCAGTCGGCCGACAAGGGGCCGCTCGCCGGCGGGCAGAACTCGTTCAACGGCACCCAGGCCGAGCTGGAGGACCTGGCCCACCCGCCCGCCGAGGTGACCGTCTCGGGGTTGGCCAGGGACCGCCGGCGCTACAGCGTCACGGTGGCCAACACCGGCCCGCACCCGTTGACGAAGATCACGATCTCCGGTCGCGCGTACGGCGGGCAGCGCGTGGTGCGCGCCCCCGGCTGCAGGTTCAGCGGCACGGCGGTGCGGTGCGAGGTCGCCGAGCTGAAGCGGGGCCGGAAGATCACCTTCACGTTCACCACCAGGCCCCGCTCGGCCAAGGGCGCGGTCGGCATGCGCTTCGCCGTCGGCACCGTCGACCTGGACCTGCGCGCCCCGTAACCGGGTGAGGCAGGATCTCCCGGAGGGAGGCTGTCGGCGGGAGGGGAGCGGGCGCGGTGTCGGTGCGTCGCCGGTCGGCCTGGCCCCGCTTCGCCCTCGCGGTCGCCGCGCTCCTGGCGGCCGCGACGGGGTCGGTGCCGCCGCGGCCGTACGCGCCGCCGGAGACCGTCGTCGCCATCGCGCTCGACGTCGAGAAGCGCGGCGTCGTCTACTCGTGGGGCGGCGGGCACGCCGACGAGCCGGGACCCTCGACGGGCACCTGCCTCGGCTACACGGGCCGGATCCGGCCCTGCCCGGCCACCCGGACCGTGGGGCTGGACTGCTCCGGCTTCACCCGGTGGGTGTACGCGCTCGCGCACGGCCGCGACGTCCTCGGGCCGGGCAACACCGACGACCACGTGCGCCGGATGCGCCGGGTGCGCTCGCCGTTGCCCGGCGACCTCGTCTTCTTCGGCTCGGTGACGGAGGAGCGGATCCGTACGCACCACGTCGGGATCTACCTGGGCGGCGGGAAGATGGTGAACGCCCCCGAGACGGGGGCCGTCGTGCGGGTCGACCCGATCCATCGCGTCAAGGACTTCGCGGGCTTCTACCGGCTCTGAGCGGCCCGCGTCATCGGTGTGACAGGGGTCACGTGACGAAAAATGAGAGACCCGAGGGCTAATCTGTGCCGCTATGGACAGGCGATGGGTCGGCCCCGACGGCCTTGAGATCGTTCCGGCTCTGCAGGGTGGCCGTCAGGTGCTACGGGTGAGCCGTGACGGCAGGTTCGTGGCCGACTGCGTGTCCGTCGCGCAGGTGGCCCGGCTGGTCGATCTCGCCGACCTGTGCGAGGTCATCGCGCTGCCCGCCCGGCGGGGGTTCGAGGCGGTCG
Source organism: Nonomuraea indica (assembly GCF_002850745.1). Taxonomy (GTDB): domain Bacteria; phylum Actinomycetota; class Actinomycetes; order Streptosporangiales; family Streptosporangiaceae; genus Nonomuraea; species Nonomuraea indica. The sequence goes on along the minus strand of NZ_KZ559469.1, from coordinate 281,028 downwards.
GATGAGTTCGCATCATCGCTGAGGGGCGTGTATGGTTACACCTGTCCGCAGCGCCGGACAGGCCCCTATAGCTCAGTCGGCAGAGCGTCTCCATGGTAAGGAGAAGGTCAACGGTTCGATTCCGTTTGGGGGCTCGCATTCTGAGCAGGAAATCGCCCGGTCCGAGATCATTCGGAGCCGGGCGTTTCGCATGCGGTGCGACAGCGGTCGCCAGGCCGGCACGGTGCCGCCGGGCGCCGCGCCGGCCCGGCTGTCCGCGGCCCGCTTGCGCGCCCGATCCCGTTCAACAGGTCACGTAGGCGCGGCTCGACCGGCCCCAGGCGCACGTGTCTATCTTCTTCAGGTCGCTGCCCCGATAGAGGCCCGCGGTTGGTGAACCGCACCGCCGGAGCCGCCCCATGGGCCGCGGAGGCGATGGCGGGCAGGGTCGCCGCGGCCACACCGGCGGCCAGGATGCTGTGACGTGCTGAGCGCATGGAAGTCCTTCTCTCGGGAGGTGCCGGGGCAAAGGCAGCAGAGAGGACGGACGGTGGGTCGCCCCGGTTGACGCGGTGGTCCGGTTCCGTTGGCGCTCCGGGTGTGGGGCGGTTTCGGCCGCCCGCCTCGGGTAGCGGTCCGGTTCGGAGGACCGGGAGCGTCGCGAGGGGGACCATGGCACGGTCGCTGACCACCGCAGCCGGTACGGCCCTGGGGGCCGCGTTCAACGTGGCGGCACACCTGCGGCGAGGGCGGCCGCTGCACCCGGCGGGGCTGCTCTTCGACGCCGAGCTGCGCCTGCACGGCACGGGGCGGACCTGGGGATCGCCGTTCCTCGACGAGCGGACGGTCCTGCGCGGGACGGCCCGGCTGTCGCGCTCCGCCGGGCTGCCGCCGCCGCTGCCCGACATCCTCGGCGTCGCCCTGCGCTGGGAGCAGGCGGGTCTCCACCCGGAGCTGCTCCTCGCCACCACCGGGCACACCACGCTCGGCCGCCGCCTGCTGCGGCCCGCCACCCGGTGGGCGCCCGGCATGTACGGCTCCCTGTTCCCGTACGAGGTCGCCGGCCGGCGGGTCCTGCTCGGCGGCCTCCCGCGGGCGGACCGGCCCCTGCCGGCCAGGTTCGACGTGCTGGCCCGCGAGGTGGAGCGGGCGCCGCTCCTGCTGGACCTCCTCGTCGCGACCCCGTCGGGGCCGTGGCAGATGTTCGGCGAGGTCCGGCTGCGCCCGCCGGCCCGGCCGGACGCCGCTGCGCCGACGCGGTTCAACCCGCTCCGACATCCCGCGCCGGGGCTGCGTCCGGCGGGGTGGCTGCAGCGCGTGCGCGGGTTCGCGTACGACGCCGCGCAACGGGTGCCGGACCAGGGGGCCGGGCACGGGCGGGAGCCGCTGGGTGCGGAGCCGCCGCGCGCCCGCGCCGGTTCGCGCCCGCCGTGACGCGCTGGTACGCTGGCGCGCACTCCGACCCCGACCCGCGGGCGGCCGGGCCGCGCCGGCCGGTGAGCCCACAGGGGAATGCCCGCGGGGCCGTCGTCGTTGAGTTCGTCAGTCGGGTGCTCTTCAGGCATACTGGGAGCACCCTCGCCCGATCAGGCGAAGTACAGATGTGCTTCCCGGTTCGGGTATCCTCTACGGGGCCGGGTCGTTTTCCGCACCGGCTTCCAGGCGGAGTAGCTCAGTCAGGCAGAGCAAACGGCTCATAATCGTTGTGTCGCCGGTTCAAGTCCGGCCTCCGCTACTGCCCCATCCCAGGTCCGCGACCTGGGCATGGGCATGTCCTAGTCCCGAACGTAGAAAGGCACTCCCACGTGGCTGCCACCGACGTTAGGCCGAAGATCACGCTGGCCTGCCAGGAGTGCAAGCACCGCAACTACATCACGCGGAAGAACCGGCGCAACGACCCGGATCGGCTTGAGCTGAAGAAGTACTGCCCCAACTGCCGCACGCACCGCGCGCACCGCGAGACCCGCTAGCTCGTTCCCGAGCGCGATCTCGCCGGGCAGCACTGCCTGGTTTCCCATCGCACAACCGGCGCCCTCGATCGAGCGCGCCGGTTTGTCGTGTCTGCGGGTCCCTCCCTCGGCCCCGGGCAAAATCGTGACCATGCCCGGAGACAGCCGAACCTTGTTCTGTTAGCGTCTGGCTCAAACGGGCGCAGGACACGCGAGGGAGCACAGATGGCCTTGAATCGTGACTTCGTGGGGCGGACCTATCAGGCCGGCGCCCCGTACGAGGTCAGCCGGGTGAAGATCAAGGAGTTCGCCGCGGCGATCGGCGACCCCAACCCCATCTACCGCGACCGCGACGCCGCCCGGGCGGCCGGCCACCCCGACGTGGTCGCGCCGCCGACCTTCCCCATCGTGTTCAGCCTGCAGAGCGGCGGCGAGGCGCTGACGGACCCCGACCTCGGCCTGAACCTCGCCATGGTCGTGCACGGCGAGCAGCGCTTCGAGTACACCCGGCCCGTCTACGCCGGTGACGAGCTGGTCACCACCGCGACGATCACCGACATCCGCACCGCCGGGCGCAACGAGCTGCTGACGGTCCGCAGCGACGTCACCACCGTGGCCGGCGAGCCGGTCTGCAGCACCTACAACACGATCATCGAGCGCGGAGGGGCGGCCTGATGACGGCGACGGTGAAGTACGACGAGGTCGAGGTGGGCCAGGAGCTCCCCGCCGTGGACTACCCCGTGCGCCGCAGGGACCTGGTGATGTACGCCGGGGCGTCCGGCGACTTCAACCCCATCCACTGGAACGAGCGCTTCGCCAAGGCCGTCGGGCTGCCCGACGTCATCGCGCACGGGATGTACACGATGGCGCAGGGCGGCCGGTACGTCACCGACTGGGCGGGCGACCCGGCAGCCGTGCTCGACTACGGGGTGCGCTTCTCGTCCATGGTGGTCGTGCCCGACGACGACCAGGGGGCCACCGTCACGGTCAGCGGCGTGGTCGAGGAGAAGCTGACGGACCAGCGGGTGGTCGTCGCCCTGACGGCCCGGTCGGGCGACGCCCAGGTGCTGTCCAAGGCGCGCGCCGTGGTCCGGCTCGCCTGACCTCGCCCGGCGCGATAGGCGGCGCCGCTCGCGGGTAAGCGAGAGCCTATGACTGAAGCCGCACATCCTGTCACCGTCTGGCCGACGGTTCGGTCGATCCCCGTGTCGGCCGTGACCGACGACGGGCCGCCCGGCCACCTGCGGCCGCCCACGCCGCAGGACGTGGCGGGCGGCACCGGCACCGGCCGCGACACCACGGGCGGCGCGCCCGGCGGTCCGGCCCCCGGCGGGACCGCCACGGGGGTGGGCACGGCGCGGGCCAGGCCGGCCCCTGACGAGACCGGCTCGGGGGCGCGGGCGAACCCGGCCGCCGAGTTCGGGTTCTCCGGTGACCCGGGCCAGCACGGCGTCCCGGCCGACGACATGCTGCACGCCCAGCGCACCTGGGACGCCTCGCTGGCCACCAACCGCCTGGACGACTTGGGCGTCACCGCCGAACGCAGACGCGTCGAGACGGCCCCCGTCAGCACCGGCGTCGGTCTCGTCGTGGACGGCGACCCCGGACGGGTGCGCGAGGTGCTGCGGTCGTTCCTCGACCACACCGACGCCCGCCTCCTGGTCCTCGACCTGGGCGACGTGGACGGCGCGGGCGCCGTGGTGCGCGAGTTCGCCGGCCGCGAGCCCGAACGCGTCACCGCCTGGCACGTCGCCGAACTGCCGGCCTGGCGAGGCGGCACGGCCACGTGGGGCATGTGCCGGGGCAAGCTGCTGCAGCTGGACACGTCCGAGGTGCACGTCGTGACGGACGGGACCGTCGTCCTGGAGGGCGACGCTCTCACGCCGCTCGTCGCCGCGGTGCACGGCGGCGCCGTGGCCGCCGGACGGACGGGGCTGGACCGCGACGGCGAGGAGGGGCGACCGGCCGGACCCGGCAAGGTGGCCGCGCTGGGCGGCGAGCTGATGGCCGTACGGCGGGCGGCGGCGCTCGGCGCGGGCGTGGAGGAGGCGCGCGACGCGACCGAGCTGTCGCGGGCGCTGCGCGGCGCGCTGGTGGTGCCGGAGGACCGCCTGCCGGCCCGGCGCGCCGGCGAGCCCCGGTAACCCGGCGGGGTGGGGCCGCGGGGGTGGGGCTGCGGGCGTCGCGGGGTCTCCTAAGCTTGTGCCCCATGGAGATGCTCGCGCCGTACACGACCCTGGGCCTGGGCGGGCCCGCCCGCCGCTTCGTCGAGGCCGACACGGCCGAGCAGCTCGTCTCCGAGGTGGCCGAAGCCGACCGGCGGGGCGAGCCGACGCTGGTGCTCGGCGGCGGGAGCAACGTCGTGGTCGCCGACGAGGGGTTCGACGGCCTGGTCGTCAGGGTGGCGACGAAGGGCGTGACGGCCACCCGGGACGGCGGGCAGGTGGTGGTGACCGCCGCGGCCGGCGAGGACTGGGACGCGCTCGTCACCCGCGCCGTGCACGAGGGCTGGTCGGGGCTCGAATGCCTGTCGGGCATCCCGGGCCTGGTCGGCTCGACGCCGATCCAGAACGTCGGCGCCTACGGCCAGGAGGTCGCGCAGACCATCAGGTGCGTGCGCGTCTACGACCGCAGGACCCGGCACGTCGTCGACCTGGAGGCCCGTCAGTGCGGGTTCTCCTACCGGGACAGCGCCTTCAAGCGTGACCTGACCCGCTACGTGGTGCTCTCCGTCACCTACGCGCTGGAGGTCTCCGAGCTGAGCGCCCCGATCGCCTACCAGGAGCTGGCCACCCGGCTCGGGGTCGAGCCGGGGGGACGGGTGCCGTCGGCCGGCGCCCGCGCGGGCGTGCTGGCGCTGCGGCGGGGCAAGGGCATGGTGCTGGACCCGGCCGACCCCGACACCCGCAGCGCGGGCTCCTTCTTCACCAACCCGGTGCTCGGCCCGGAGGAGGCGGCGGAGCTGGCCGCCCGCGCTCCCCGCCACCCGCGCTGGGAGCTGCCCGGCGGCGCCGTCAAGGTGCCCGCCGCCTGGCTGATCGAGCAGGCCGGCTTCGCCAAGGGCTACACCCGCGGCGCGGCCCGCATCTCGACCAAGCACACGCTCGCCCTGACCAACCCCACGGGCACGGCCACCACCGCCGACCTGCTGGCCCTGGCGGCCGAGGTGCGTGCCGGCGTCCGCGAGAAGTTCGGCCTCACCCTGGTCAACGAGCCGGTGCTGGTGGGGTGTGAGCTGCCCCCGGAATAGAACACCCCCGAGAGCTTGTTAGAGTTCTCCGGAAACACCGAAGGGGAGTAGTCCCAATCGCGTGATCGACACACTGGCGCTCCGGCGCCCGGTCACGCGGGCCTGGTCATCAGGCGGACGAGACCTTCGGCCTGGCCGTCATGCACCCTGTTGAGTACAAGACGCTGCCGGGCCGAAGAGTCGTGCCCGAAAGTCCCCTTGGGCGGTGCAGCTCCCGGTCCGGCCGCGCGGAAGAGGACCGGTGGAAGCGTTCTGGATCAGTCTTGTCGTCATCTTCGTCGCCGAGCTGGGCGACAAGAGCCAGCTCATGGCGATGACGTTCGCGACCCGTTTCAAGCCCTGGCCGGTGCTGGCCGGAATCACGATCGCGACGACGATCGTGCACCTCGTCAGCGTGGCCGTCGGCGGCCTGATCGGCGACGCGCTGCCGACCACCGCCATCTCCGTCGTGGCCGGCATCGCCTTCCTGGGCTTCGCGCTGTGGACGCTGCGGGGCGACGAGCTGACCGAGGAGGAGTCGCGCAAGGCCCAGCGCACCACCCGCAACGCGCTCATCGCCGTCACCGTCGCGTTCTTCCTGAGCGAGCTGGGTGACAAGACGATGCTCGCCACGATCACGCTGGCGACGCAGCACGGCTGGGTCGGCACCTGGATCGGCTCCACCGTCGGCATGGTCGCGGCCGACGCCCTGGCCATCGTGGTGGGCCGCATGCTGGGCCGGCACCTGCCGGAGAAGGTCATCAGGTACGGAGCCGCCGCTGCGTTCGCCGTCTTCGGCGTGGCGCTGCTGGGCGAGGCGCTGCTCGCCTGACCTCCCGGCTCCCGCCGCCCCCGCCCCCGGGATGCCGTGCGCGCCCGCGTCGAGACAAGCCGGGCGTACCGCCCGGACGGCGATCTACAGCGTGACCAGGGACAGCCGGTGAGCGGCGGCGGCGGCCTCGCCGCGCGTCGTCACCCCCAGCTTGGCCAGGATGTTGGAGACGTGCACGCTCACCGTCTTGGCCGAGATGAACAGCTCTGCGGCGATGTCGCGGTTCGTCCGCCCGAGCGCCACCAGGCGCAGCACCTCCAGCTCGCGCGGGGTGAGCTGCTCGGGCGCCGCCTGCCGCTGGTGCTGCTGCTGGACGCCGCCGACGCGGCGCGCCAGCGTGTCGATCTCGTCCAGGAGGGGCGCCGCGCGCAGCGAGGCGGCCAGCGGCCTGGCCGTCGCGAGCCGGCCGGCCGCGCCTTCCCTGTCGCCCGCGCGCGCCGCCACCGTGGCCGCCCGTAGCAGGGCCTTGGCCTGGTTGTGCGGGCGGTTGAGCCGCTCCCAGGCCACCGCCGCGGCGTCGAAGTCGCGGGAGTACGACAGCCGGTACGCCTCGGCGACCGGACCGCTGACCTTGAGCCCGGCGGCCACGGTGGCGGCCTGCTCCCGCAGCGCGCGGGCGCGGGCGGGCTCGGCCGGCTCGACGGCGTCGCAGAGCGTGGTGAGCTGGGCGAGCAGCCGCCAGCCGAGCATGGCCTTCGGCGACTGGGAGTCCCGGGCGAGCGTGCGCTCGGCGACGGCGAGCGCGGCGTCGGGCTCGCCCCTGACCAGGTGCCAGCCGATGTGCAGCCGCATGCTGTTGGTGATGTCCTGGACGAAGTCCATCGGCCGTTCCTTGAGCACGCCGGTCTCGCTCAGGATGTGCTCCACGAGGTCCAGCTCGCCCCGGCCGAGGGCCACGTCGGCGCGCACGCGGAGCAGGTGATGGCGGTTGCGCAGCACCGGCCCGAGATTGAGCGCCCGCTCGACGGTCTCGACGGCCTCGTCCCAGCGGCCGATCGCCTCCAGGGTCTCGGCCATGTTGTTGAGGATGAACAGGCCGCTCAGCCGCGTCCGGCCGTATTTCTTGGCCAGCCGCCAGCCCTCCTCCGCCAGGGCGAGGGCCTCGGGCCAGCGGCCGAGATCGTTCAGCGTGTCGACGTTGTTGCCGATCGCGCGGGCGATCACCCGGCCGGAGCCCTCCTGGCGGCCCAGTTCGAGGGCCTGGGAGTTGGTGGCGAGCGTCGTCTCGGTGTCGCCGGCGATGGCGTGGCCGAGCGCCAGGTTGAGCAGCAGGTCGCCCTCCAGGCACCGGTCGCCCAGCTCCCTGGCCAGGCGCAGGCCCTCCTCGGCCAGCTCCTTGCCCTCCTCGACGTCGCCTCGGAGCATGAAGTGCGCGGAGATCGGGTTGATGATCTCGGCGCGGGCCAGGCTGGGCTGCGGGACCAGGCGCAGGGCGTGACGCAGGTCCTCGACGATGCCCATCTTGCCCTTGTAGACCTTCAGCTGGGCCCAGTCGACCATCAGCTTGGCCACCCGCTCGGGTTCGCGCGCCTCGTCCAGCTCGGACAGGGCCGCCTTGACGAACTTCACGCCCCGGTCGAGCTCGCCGCTGGCCCGGGCGGCCTCGCCGGCCCGCTCCAGCACGGTGGTGTGGTCGGCCCCGATGCGCTCGGCCGCGTCGGGCACGCGGTCCCACAGCATGAGCACGCGTTCCAGCAGCGGGATCGCCTCGGTGTAGGCGAAGGCGTGGAACGACTTGCGCGCCGCCTCCCAGGCCGAGATCAGCGCCCACAGGTCGTTGCGCGCGCCGTACCAGTGGTGGGCGAGCTCGACGGCGGCACGGCCGGGCGGGACGAGCGTGCGGTCGCGGGAGATCTCCTCGGCGTAGCGGGCGTGCAACCGCTGGCGCTCGCCCGGCAGCAGCTCCTCGTGCACGGCCTCGCGGATCAGCGAGTGGCGGAAGACGTAGGCGCGGCCGTCGGCGATCTGCAGCACGTTGCGGGCGATGGCGGGGCGCAGCGCGCCCTCCAGCTCCAGGTCCGACAGGCCGCTCACGGCGGCGAGCAGCGTGTGGCCGACGCGGGTGCCGCCGGCGGCGGCGATGCGCAGCACCCGCTGGGTCTCCTCGGGCAGCCGCTCCACGGTGCCGAGGATCAGGTCCTGCATCGACTCGGGGAACGTGCACTCCTCGCCGCATTCGAGCAGCGCCTCGACGAACAGGGGGATGCCCTCGCTGCGGTCGTAGACCTTCTGCACCTTGTGGAAGGCGGGCACGACGCCGAGGATGCCGGCCATCTGCTGGGCGACCTCGTCCTGCGACAGGCGCGACAGGTCGACCCGCAGGACTCCGTTGACCCGGCTCAGCTCGGCCAGCACCGGCCGGAGCGGGTGCTGGCGGTGCAGGTCGTCGGAGCGGTAGGTCATGAGGATCAGAACCTGCGGCGCCCGCAGGTTGCGGCTGAGGAACGCGATGAGGTCGCGGCTGGACCGGTCGGCCCAGTGGATGTCCTCGATGAGGAGGATCGTCGGGCGGCTGTCGGCCAGCCGCTCGATCAGCGTGAGGAACTGCTCGAACAGTCTGGCCCGGCCCGCCTCGGTCTCGCCGTCGCCGCTGGGCTCGCCGAACTCGGGGAGCAGCCGGGCCAGGTCACGCTCGGCGCCCTCGGGCAGGAGCGACGCGACCCTGGCGGTGCCCTGCTCACGGACGAGCTGCCGTAGCGCGGCGGTGAACGGGGCGTAGGCCAGACCCTCGGTGGACAGCTCGACGCACCCGCCGTAGAGGACGAGCGCGTCGCTGTCGCGGGTCACCTGCTCGGCGAAGCGCTGCACGAGCCTGCTCTTGCCGACGCCCGCCTCGCCGCCGAGCAGCACGGCCGTCGCGGCTCCCTCGCGGGCCTGGGCGAACGCCTCCGAGAGGGTGGCGAGCTCCTCCTCACGTCCTACGAAGACGGGACTTACCGATCGGCCCAGCATGTGTTCCAGCATGGCACGCCTTGAGCAGAGCTTTCGACGGATTTCCGGGGGGTGGGAAAGGCACTGGAGAGGTGTCAAGGAGGCACAGAGGCCCGGCCGCGAGGGAGGATGCGGCCGGGCTCTCGTGGCGTCTTCATGAGGAGCGGCGCTTGCCGAAGACCGAGCGGCGCTCGGACTTGTTGCCCTTCTCTGCCTCGCGTACCCGGCGGTGGTGGGCCGCAGCCGCGCGCAGCTCGTTCGCCTGGCTCTTCATGAGCTCGAACTGAATCTCGGGGTTCACGATGTCTCCTGACATGTCGTGCTTCTTGCTGACACCTTTAACTTTCGGGCTAAGGCCCACCCCCGCACATCGGGCGGATGCCTTATCTACGCCGGTCGTGCGGCCGGGGGATACCTAGGCCTCGGGGCGGGGCGCCTTAGGCACCTCAGGCGGAAGATCCGGTTTGGAAGTAGCCCACCTGGTCGGCGATGCTGTGGAGGTGTCAACCATGACTACCTCGCTCGCGGACGTGGCCTCCTCCGGCGCGACGCTGAGAGCATTCCTGCACGGCCTCCCCGGTGTCGATCGGGTGGGCGCGGACCAGCGGGCGGCGATGCTGAGCACCCGTTCGATCAAGACGACGGCCAAGGCGCGAGCGATCGATCTGGCCATTTCGATGGTGGATCTCACGACGCTGGAAGGGGCGGACACCCCGGGCAAGGTCCGGGCGATGTGCGCCAAGGCGCTGCGTCCGGGCGAGGACGCGCCACAGGTGGCGGCGGTGTGCGTCTACCCCGACCTGGTGGCGGTGGCCGCCGAGGCGGTGGCCGGGTCGGGGGTGAAGGTCGCCTCGGTGGCGACCGCGTTCCCCAGCGGCCGCTCGTCGCTGGAGGTGAAGGTGGCCGACACCGCGCTCGCGGTGGCGGCGGGCGCCGACGAGATCGACATGGTGATCGACCGGGGGGCGTTCCTCTCCGGTGACCTCATGAAGGTCCACGACGAGATCGTCGCGGTCAAGGCGGCCTGCGGCGCCGCCCATCTCAAGGTGATCCTGGAGACCGGCGAGCTGGCCTCCTACGACAACGTACGCCGGGCCTCGTGGCTGGCGATGCTGGCCGGAGCCGACTTCATCAAGACCTCGACCGGCAAGGTGTCGCCCGCGGCGACGCTGCCGGTGACACTGATCATGCTGGAGGCGGTCCGCGACTTCCGGGAGCGCACCGGCCGGCAGGTGGGCGTCAAGCCCGCGGGCGGCATCCGCACCACCAAGGACGCGATCAAGCACCTGGTGCTGGTCAACGAGACGTGCGGCGACGACTGGCTGTCGCCCGACTGGTTCCGGCTGGGCGCCTCCTCCCTGCTGAACGACCTGCTGATGCAGCGCCAGAAGCTCGCCACCGGCCGTTACGCGGGCCCCGACTACTTCACCCTGGACTGATGATGGCTGTGTTCGAGTACGCGCCCGCGCCCGAGTCGCGCGATGTGGTCGACATCCGGCCGTCCTACGGGCTGTTCGTCGACGGCGAGTTCGTCGACGGGGCCGGACCGTCGTTCAAGACGGTCAACCCGGCGACCGAGGAGACGCTGGCGGAGGTGGCCTGCGCCGCCGAGGCGGACGTGGACCGCGCGGTGCGCGCCGCGGGCAAGGCGTTCGGGCCGTGGAGCGCGCTGCCCGGAGCCGAGCGGGCCAAGTACCTGTTCCGGATCGCGCGGCTGATCCAGGAGCGCTCCCGCGAGCTGGCGGTGCTGGAGACGCTCGACAACGGCAAGCCGATCCGCGAGTCCCGCGACGTCGACCTGCCGTTGGTGGCCGCCCACTTCTTCTACTACGCGGGCTGGGCCGACAAGCTCGCCCACGCCGGGTTCGGCCCCGACCCGCGGCCGGTGGGCGTGGCGGCCCAGGTGATCCCGTGGAACTTCCCGCTGCTGATGCTGGCCTGGAAGATCGCCCCGGCACTGGCCTGCGGCAACACCGTGGTGCTCAAGCCGGCCGAGACGACGCCGCTGACCGCGCTGGCCTTCGCCGACATCTGCGTGCAGGCCGGCCTGCCCGCCGGCGTGGTCAACATCGTCACCGGCGCCGGGGCGACCGGGGCCGCGCTGGTGGCCCACCCCGAAGTGGGCAAGGTGGCCTTCACCGGCTCGACCGAGGTGGGCCGGCAGATCGCCCGCACCGTTGCGGGCACCGGCAAGAAGCTCACCCTGGAGCTCGGCGGCAAGGCGGCCAACATCGTCTTCGACGACGCGGCGCTGGACCAGGCCGTGGAGGGGATCGTCAACGGGATCTTCTTCAACCAGGGACACGTGTGCTGCGCCGGGTCGCGGCTGCTCGTGCAGGAGTCGGTCGAGGAGGAACTGCTGGCCGCGCTCAAGCGGCGGCTGGGCACGCTCAGGCTGGGCGACCCGCTGGACAAGAACACCGACATCGGGGCGATCAACTCCGCCGAGCAGCTCGCCCGGATCCGGTCGCTGACCGAGGCGGGTGAGCAGGAGGGCGCCGAGCGGTGGTCGCCCGCCTGCGAGCTGCCCGCCAACGGCTACTGGTTCCCGCCGACGCTGTTCACGCGGGTGGCGCAGTCGCACCGGATCGCCCGGGAGGAGATCTTCGGGCCGGTGCTGTCGGTGCTGACCTTCCGCACCGAGGCCGAGGCCGTCGAGAAGGCCAACAACACCCCGTACGGGCTGTCGGCCGGGATCTGGACCGAGAAGGGCTCGCGCATCCTGATGATGGCCGACCGGCTCCGCGCCGGCGTGGTGTGGGCCAACACCTTCAACCGGTTCGACCCCGCCTCGCCCTTCGGCGGCTACAAGGAATCCGGCTACGGCCGCGAGGGCGGGATCGCCGGACTGGAGGCCTACCTTGACGTGTGACCATCGTCGTGGCCGCCGCCGGGCGCGCCGCGCCCAGGCCACCCGCGGGCACGCCTTCGCCCGCGCCGGCCGGCCCGTACGCACCGGCTGGTACGCCCACCGGTGCGGGGTGAGCCGGTGCGGACAGGTGTTCGTGCCGGTCGAGATGTCGCAGGAGATCATGTGGAGGGGGCGCGGCGATGAGTAGGCTGGCCGTTCGCAAGACCTACAAGCTGTTCATCGGCGGCGCCTTCCCCCGCTCGGAGAGTGGGAGGTCCTTCGTCGTGACCGACGCCAAGGGCGGGTTCGTGGCCAACGCCGCCCGCGCCTCCCGCAAGGACGCCCGCGACGCCGTCGTGGCGGCGCGCAAGGCGTTCCCCGGCTGGTCCGGCGCGACCGCCTACAACAGGGGCCAGATCCTCTACCGGGTGGCCGAGATGCTGGAGGGCCGCCGCGCCCAGTTCGCCGAGGAGCTCGGCACCGGCAAGAAGGCCGCGCTGGAGGCGGTGGACGCGACCGTCGACCGGCTCGTCTGGTACGCGGGCTGGTCCGACAAGATCACGGCGGTCCTGGGCACGGCCAACCCCGTGGCCGGCCCCTACTTCAACCTGTCGTCGCCGGAGCCGACCGGTGTGGTGGCCATCGCCGCACCGGACGACCCGCTGCTCGGCCTGGTGTCGGTCGTGGCGCCGGCCGTCGTCACGGGCAACACGTGCGTCGTCATCGCCTCGCAGCGCTCGCCCCTGGCGGCGATCACGCTGGCGGAGGTGCTGGCCACCTCCGACCTGCCCGGCGGCGTCGTCAACGTCCTCACCGGCCACCAGCGGGAGCTCGCGCCCTCGCTGGCCGGGCACATGGACGTCAACGCCCTCGACCTGACGGGCGTGGCCGACGCCGAGCTCGCCGTGGAGTGCGAGCAGGCGGCGGCGGCCAACCTCAAGCGGGTCCTGCGGCCCGCCCCCGAGGACTGGACCGCCGACCCGGGCACCCGCCGGATGGCGGCCTTGCTGGAGACCAAGACCGTCTGGCACCCGCTGGGCGTGTGAGGCCGGCGCCCGGCCGGCGGAGGTCGTGGTCCAGCCCGACCCCGCCGGCCGGGTCCCGCCTCGACCCCCGTCCCCCGCGCTGGGCTGGCTGCTCCTCATGCCCGCCGCCGCGGGCACGCCGCGCCTCCCGGACGCGGTCGGGCGGCGGGCGTCGTGCGTCGTGCGTCGTGCGGCGGGCGGCGGGCGGCGGTGGCGAGGGTTGCTAGCGTGACTCGGCATGGAGCTGCGTCAGCTGGCCTACTTCGTGGCGGTGGCCGACGAGGGCGGGTTCACCCGGGCGGCCGAGACGTTGCACGTCGCCCAGCCCGGCGTGAGCGCCCAGATCCGGCAGTTGGAGCGGGAGCTGGGCCAGCCGCTGTTCGACCGCTCCGGGCGCGCGGTCCGGCTGACCGAGGTGGGTGAGGCCGTGCTGCCGTACGCGCGGGCGGCCCTGCGCGCGGCGGCCGGGGCCCGGCAGGCGGTCGACGAGCTGACCGGGCTGCTGCGCGGGCACGTCGTGATGGGCGCCGTCTCGGTGCCCTCCGTGCTCGACCTGCCGGGGCTGCTGGCCGGCTTCCACGAGCTGCACCCGGCCGTGGAGATCACGCTCAGGGAGGCCGCGCCCCGCGCGGTGGCGGACGACGTGCTGGCCGGGCGGATGGACCTGGGACTGCTCGGCATCGGCCCGGTCGTGCCGCCGGGGCTGGCCGGGCAGATCGTGGTGCGCCAGCCGCTGGTGGCCGCCGTGCGCCGTGACCACCCGCTGGCCGGCCGCGCCGGCATCGGCCTGACCGACCTGGACGGACTGGCCGTGCTCTGCCTCCCGCCGGAGACGGGGGTGCGCTCCAGTCTGGAGGCGGGCTGCGCGGCGGCGGGCTTCACGCCGAGGGTGGCGTTCGAGGCGAGCGAGCCGCGGGTGCTCGCCCAGCTCGCGGCCAAGGGGCTGGGGGTGGCCGTGCTCCCCGAGTCGGCGGTCTCGATCGCGCGGGACGAGCTGCACGTCATCGAGATCATCCGGCCGCGGCTGATCGGGCGGATGGCGCTCGTCTGGCGCGGCGAGGGGCAGGTCGGCCCGGCGGCCCGGGCGCTGATCGGGTACGCCCGCCGTGTCCTCCCGGACCTGGGGCCTACAGGGTGATGGCGTTCTTGGCCCGCTCGAGCGACTCCTCCGAGGCGGGGCCGCCGGGGTTCTCGGTGGCGAGGGCCTGGTTGAGCGCCACGAACGGCCGCATGCGCGCCTCGTACCGGGCGAGTGCCGCGGCGTGGTCTCCCGCCGCGTGGTGGCCCGCGAGCTCGGCGGCCAGCACGTACGCGCCGACGAGGGCGAGGCTCGTGCCCTGGCCCGACAGCGGCGAGGCGCAGTAGCCGGCGTCGCCGAGCAGCGTCACCCGGCCGCGCGACCAGGTGTCCATCCGCACCTGCGCCATGGCGTCGAAGTAGAAGTCGGGGGCCTTCCACATGGCGTCGAGCAGCCGCGGCACCTCCCAGCGCAGCCCGCCGCAGTGCTCGGCGACGAGCCGGCGCTGCTGGTCGACGTCGCGGTGGTCGTACGGGATCGGCTCCGCCTCGAAGCCGAGGTTGACCCGCAGTTCGGTGTTGCCGCGCACCGGGTAGACGCCGCCACCGGCGCGGCCCTCGCGCACCCAGACCTGCCAGTCCTCCAGGCCGAGGAAGTTGTCGGCGGTGAAGACCGACAGGTAGGTGCCGAGATGGTGGACGAACTCCTTCTCAGGTCCGAATGCCAGCCGCCGCACCGTGGAGTGCAGCCCGTCCGCTCCCACCACCAGGTCGAACGTCCGGGGCGCGCCCCGCTCGAAGGTCACGTGGACGCCGTGGTCGTCCTGTTGCACGGTGGCGATCGAGTCGCCGAAGACGTACTCGACGTCCTGCCTGGTGCGGTCGAACAGCAGGGCGGTCAGGTCCTCCCGGAGCACCTCGATGTCGTCGTTGTCGAGGCGGCCGCTGCTCATGGCGTGCTCGGTGGAGCGCATGAGCTCGTTGCCGTCCCCGTCGAGCATGGACATGCCGCGCATCCGGGTGCGCACCTCGCGCAACGGGGCCAGCAGACCCATGCGGTCCGCCACGTCGAGGGCCACGCCGCGGATGTCGATCGCCTGGCCGCCGGCGCGCGGCGCGGGCGCCTTCTCGACGACGGTGGGCGTCAGCCCGTGGCGGCGCAGCCAGAAGGCGAGGGCCGGGCCGGCGACGCTGGCGCCGGAAACGAGGACGGTGGTCATGCGAACTCCTGGGTCCTGTGGGGGTGTACGGCTATGAATGTACAGCGTACATACAGCTCTATCAAGCCGTTGAGCTGCAAGTGATGTACTAGGACAGAGGGATCTGTGCTAGGTTTCTGTGCTAGTACAGACAGGAAGGAACGCGCATGGCCGAGCCGCCCTACCTGCGCATCGCCGCCGAGATCCGCGGGCGCATCGCCGACGGCCGGCTCCGGCCGGGCGACCGGGTGCCCTCCACCCGCCAGATCGCCCGCGACCAGGGCGTCGCGCTGGCCACCGCGGCCAAGGTGCTCACCCTGCTGCGCCAGGAGGGGCTCGTGCACGCCCGGCCCCGCGTCGGCACGGTGGTCGCCGCCCCGGCGACCGCCGCACCTGGCGCGACCGCCGCACCTGGCGCGACCGGGACGCCTGGCGCGACCGGCACGCCGGCCGTGCCGGTCGACCCGCCCACGCCCGCGGGCGAGATGAGCCGCGAACGCGTCGTACGGGCCGCGATCGAGCTGGCCGACGCCGAAGGGCTCGACGCGCTGTCCATGCGCGGGGTCGCCGCCCGGCTCGGCGTCGCCACCATGACGATCTACCGCCACGTGGCCGGCAAGGACGAGCTCGTCCTGCTCATGGCCGACACCGCGTTCGGCGAGCTGGGGTATCCGGGGGAGCCGCCGGCGGGCTGGCGGGCCCGAGTCGAGCGGGGCGCCCGGACCCTGTGGGCCGTGCACCGGCGCCACCCGTGGCTCGCCCAGCTCAACTCCCTCTTCAGGCCGCTGCCGCTGCCCAACCTGCTGATCCACGGCGAGCAACTGCTCGCCGCCTTCGAGGAGCTCGGCTTCGACGAGACCACCAGGATGGACCTCCAGGTGGTCATCTACAGTCACGTCCAGGGCCTGGCCGCGCACCTCGAACGGGAGGTCCTCGCCGAGGCCGCCACCGGCCTGTCGGAGGAGCAGTGGATGGAGACGCAGGAGCCCGCCCTCGGCTCCATCGCCGCCTCCGGCCGCTACCCCGCGTTCGCCCGGCTCCTGGCCGGGTTCGCCGACGACGGCTACGACCTCGACCTCGACCGGCTGTTCGAGCTGGGCCTGCGCACCCTGCTCGACGGCCTGGCCGGGTCTGCGCGGGAGGCGCGCGGCTAGGCTCCCCCCGTGAACGGACCATCCCTCGCCGTCCGGCAGCGCTCCCTGGGCGACCCCTCGATCGGGTTCCCGCTGTGGCCGCCGCTCGTCAACGGCTGCCCCGCGACCAGCACGGCGGAGATCGCCTACCCGCTCGAGGTCGACTACGACTACGACCGGGTGGACCCGGCGCTCTTCGACCAGCCGGTCGGGCCCGACCTCGCCCGGTGGGCGCCCCTGCTGCCGCCGCTGCACGCCCCCACCCTCGGCGAGGGCGGCACCCCGCTGCTGGAGGTCGCCGGCGTCCACGTCAAGGACGAGTCGCGCAACCCCACCTGGTCGCACAAGGACCGGCTCAACCGCGTCGCCGTCAGCGCCGCCGTGGGCGCGGGCGCCCCCGGCGTCGTCGTCGCCTCCTCGGGCAACCACGGCGCCTCGGCCGCCGCCTACGCCGCCCGCGCCGGGCTGCCCGCGATCGTGCTCACCTCGGCGGACTCGCCGCCCGCCGTCCAGTCGTTCGTCCGCGCCTACGGGGCCAGGGTGCTGACCGTGCCGGCCGCGGAGCGCTGGCCGTTGATGCGGCAGATCGTGGACCGGCTCGGCTACCACCCGGTCAGCAACCTGACCGTCACCCACACCGGCCACCCGTTCGGCCCGGAGGGCTACAAGACCATCGCCTACGAGCTGTTCCGGCAGCTCGGGACGGTGCCGGCGGCGGTGTTCGCGCCGACCGGCTACGCCGAACTGCTCTACGGCGTGTGGAAGGGGTTCACGGAGCTGCGCCGGCTCGGGGTCGCCACGTCGGCTCCCCGCATGTACGCGTGCGAGCCGGCTGCGGGCGGACCGCACGCCAGGGCCGTGGCCGAGGACCGGCCCGCCGCGATCGTGGAACTCGGGCCGACCGACGCGTACGCCATCGCCTGCCCCGTGGGCGGCCACCGGGGCGTGCGGGCGCTGCGCGACAGCGGCGGCGAGGCGGTCCTCGTCACCGACGGCGAGCTGCGCGAGGCCCGACAGGACCTCGCCCGGCAGGGCCTGTGGGTGGAGCTGTCGAGCGCCGCGGGGCTGGCTGCCCACCGGAGGCTGGGCCGGTCCTTCGACGGCCCGGTCGTCTGCCTGGCGACGTCCAGCGGCTTCAAGGACCTGGACGTGGGGCGCGAACGGGCCGAGGTGCTGACCGGCGCCACCGTGGACGACCTGCTGTGACGCCGCCGCCGTGGCGCCGCCCGCACCCGCTGACCCGCCCGTGACGGTCACGGGCCGTCAGCAGGCCCGTGACCCGGGCGGGTCGACGGCGTGGAACGCCGTGGTGCCGCCCGGCCGCCGGGGTCAGGCCGGTTTGATCCACACGCGTAGCGCGCCGACGGGGGCGAACCCGTGGCGCCGGGCCGCCGTCACGTCACCCTCGTAGCCGACCAGGGGGCGGCCCGGGAACAACTCGGCGGCGTGCGCCACGGCGGCCGCCCAGGCGGTGTCCTCGTCGCCGTCGCGGGCGAACAGGTTCGACACCCCGGTGACCCCGGCGGCGGCGTTGAGCGCGAAGCCGTACCCGATCGCCCCGTCCCGCGCGCCGCCCAGGACGGCGATGCCGGGCCGGGTGAGCAGGGCGGGCCTGAAGACGCCGGGCGCCTCGCCGCCGAAACCCGCGCCCTCCCAGCGGGCGAGCCCGGCGGCGTCCCTGACGACCTCCCACGCGACCGCGCCGTCCGGTCCATCGCCACCACCCGCACGGTCAGCACCAGGTGCACGGTCAGCACCGCCGTCACGGTCCGCGCCGTACGCACGGTCCGCGCCGTACGCGCCTGCGCCGCCTGCGCCGCCTGCGCCGCCTGCGCCGCCTGCGCCGCCTGCGCCGCCTGCGTGGGCGGCGTCGTGGGGCTCGGGGGCCGGGTGGTGGATCCAGTGCGCCTCGAACAGCACCTCGAACCCCGCGGGGCGCAGGTCCAGGGTGGCGAAGGAGTCCTTCACCGACGCGCCCGGCCCCGCGTCGATGGAGTCGAGCACGTCGTCCTCCGTCGCGGCCGGCGTCAGGGTGACGGCGTCCGGGTAGAACGGCGGGGTCCGCACCGGCGCCGTCCAGGCGCGCTCGGCGAAGACGCCGGTGATCCCGTGGGTGCGGCACACCGCGTCGCACCAGTCGGCGTTGTTGCGTGCGGCCTCGGCGGGCATGGTCAGGTCCTTCTGTTCGTGTGCCGGGTGGGTGCGGCCGTCAGCGGGTCCTCGGGCCAGGGATGCCTCGGGTAGCGGCCGCGGAGCTCGGCGCGTACGGACCGGTAGCCGTCCCGCCAGAACGACGCCAGGTCGCCGGTCACCGCCACCGGCCGGCCCGCCGGAGACAGCAGGTGGACCAGCAGCGGCACCCCGGCGATCCGCGGCGTCTCCTGCCAGCCGAACAACTCCTGCAGCTTCACCGCGAGCACCGGCTGCTCGCCCGAGTAGTCCACGCGCACGCGCGAGCCGCTCGGCACCTCCACCCGCTCGGGCGCCACGGCGTCCAGGCGTTCGCTCCACGGGACCAGCCGCCGTAGGGCCGCGGCCACGTCGACGACCTCCAGGTCGGCCCGGCGGCGGGCCCGGGACAGCTCCGGCTCCAGCCAGTGGCCGGCCAGCTCCAGCAGGTCGTGCCACCCGGCCACCGGCGGCCACGGGTCGCCGAGCGCGCGGTGGCAGAACGCCAGCCGGTCGCGTACGGCCAGCGCCTCCTTCGTCCAGGTCAGCACGCCCTCGGCGCGCAGCCCGGCCAGCAGCGCCGGGCGCACGTCGACGTCGTCCAGCGGGGTGGACGACAGCTCGACCGCGCCCAGCCGCTCCACCAGGCGGGCGGAGACGTCGCCGCGCCGCCCACCGGGCGGCACCCGCCAGCCGACCTCCTCCTCGGTCGTGACGGGCACGGCCAGCCGGGCGATCTCCTCGTCGATCTCGACGGCCTGCCGCACCCTGGCCGTCGCCGAACCCGTCGGCCGGTCGGCGACGGCCACGGCCAGCCACGTCGCCGACGCCAGCCGGGAGCCCTCGGCCGGGCGCGCCTCCGTGCCGGACGACATGAGGTAGCCGCCGCCGCGTCTGCGCGCCACCCGCTCCGGGAACGCCAGCGCCACCACCGTCCCGGCCAACGCCTCATCCGGCTGTCCCGCCCAGCGCCCGAGACCCGGAACCGCCCCGCCCGCCCGAGCCGCCCCGCCTGCCGGAACCGAG
>NZ_KZ559469.1:219870-261678 GCF_002850745.1 Nonomuraea indica | reverse complement strand
CGGACCCGAGCCGCCCGCCCGCGCCGCCCCGCCCGCCCGCGTCGTGACGTCGGCGGGCGGGGTGGCGGCCCGGGCCAGGCGTCTCACCTCCTGGCGCCAGCGCGCCGCGAAGCCGTCACCACCCCGGCGGGCCGAGCGCCACACCTCGACCAGGTCGTCCGAGGCCTGGCGGGGAAGCTGCTCGGACAGCAGCGCCACCACCTCGGCGGCGGCCGGCCCGAGATCGATCAGCGCCCTCGCGAGCCGCGGATGGACCCCGGCCAGCGCCATCCGCCGGCCCCGCCCGGTCACCCGCCCGAGCGCCAGGGCCTCCGTCTCCCGCCCGGCTGCCGTCCCCCCGCCGTCCGGCGCGGGCGCTCCGCCGCCCGTACGAGCCGGCGACCCGGCGGCGGCGGCGGGCTCCAGGGCGCCGAGGACGTGCAGGGTGCGCAGGGCGGCCGACAGGGCGGCGGGAGGCGGCGGGTCGAGGAGCGCGAGGCCCCGCGCGTCCGGGACGCCCCAGCAGGCCGCCTGCAGCGCGAACCCCGTCAGGTCGGCCACGGCGATCTCCGGCCGGGCGTGGTCGGCCAGCCGTTCGTGCTCGGCCGGCGACCAGCAGCGGTACACCGTTCCCGGCGCCTCCCGGCCGGCCCGTCCCGCGCGCTGGTCGGCCGACGCCCTGGACACCCGTACGGTGACGAGCGAGCCGAGCCCGCGGGCGTGGTCGGTGCGCGGCTCGCGCGCCAGCCCGGAGTCGACGACCACCCGCACCCCCGGAACGGTCAGGCTCGACTCCGCCACCGACGTGGCCAGCACCACCCGGCGGCCCGCGCCGGGGGACAGCACCGCGTCCTGGACGCGGGCCGGAGCCTGGCCGTGCACCTGGAGCACCTCGACGCCCTCACCGGCGAGCATCCCGGCCACCCGCGCGATCTCACCCGCTCCGGGCAGGAAACACAGCACGTCGCCGTCGCGTTCGGCGAGTGCCCGCCGCACGACGTGGGCCACGTGCGACAGCAGCGCGGGATCGACGCGGGTGCCGTGCGGCGGCGCGACCGGGCGGTGCGGCGGCGCCCACACGGTCTCGACGGGGTGCGCGGTGCCGGCGGCACGGACGACCGGCGCCGTCCGGCCCCCGCCGAGCAGCCGCGCCCACGGTGCCGCGTCCGCTGTCGCCGAGGTGGCGAGCAGGCGCAGGTCGGGCCGGAGCGTGTCGCGGACGTCCAGCAGGAACGCCAGTGCGGTGTCGGCGTCCAGGTGACGTTCGTGGCACTCGTCCAGCATGACCACGTCCACGCCGGACAGTTCCTGGTCGCGCTGCAGGCGCTGGAGGAGCACGCCGGTGGTGACGACCTCGACCCTGGGATCCGCGCCGACGTGGCGTTCGCCCCTGATCGTGTAGCTGACGCCCATCCGCGTGGCGGCGGCGCGTACGGCGAGCCGCCTCGGTTCGGCGACGAGCACGCGCAGGCCCGCCCCGGCCAGCGCGAGCGGCACGACCGTCGTCTTGCCGGTGCCCGGCGGCGCGGTCAGCACGGCCGCGCGGTGCCGGGCCAGCACGTCGAGCAGCTCGGGCAGCACGGCCCGGATCGGCAGCTCGGGCAGCTGGGAACGGGTCATCGGTGGCCGGTCAGACGGTCTCGGCGATGGCGGCGCCGGTCAGGTCGCCCCCGGGAGCGGACGGCGGCCGAGCGAACCCGGCGAGGGGCGGCGAGTCGCGGAAGGCGGCCAGCACCGAGCCGAGCAGGCCCGGGAAGCGGGCTTCGAGGTCGTCCCGCCGCAGGCTCAGATAGATCTTCCGGCCCTCCTGCTTGGACAGGATCACGCCGGCATCGCGCAGCGTGCGGTAGTGGTGCGAGACGGTCGACTTGTGCAGCCCGAGGTCCAGCCCGGCGTCGGCGCAGGTCAGCTCATCCGTCTCGGCCAGCTTGTGGACGATCAGGAGGCGTACGGGGTCGGACAGCGCCCGCAGGACGTCGGTGAGCCGGATGTCCTCCGTGGCCGGATGAGGGAGCGGGCGCATGGCACGACGATACCGCCCTATTTGTTTGACAACAATCCAACTTTCCGTCAGTTTGATGCCTGTCCAACACTTGCGTCTCGGAGGTCCGGTGAAACGTCCCCTCTATCCCCTCGCGCTCGGAAACTTCGCGATCGGCACAGGCATGTTCGTGACCGCCGGGCTGTTGCCGCCGATCGCCGGTGACCTGGGCGTCTCGCAGTCGGCGGCCGGTCAGGTGATGACCGTCTTCGCGCTGGCCTACGCCGTGCTCTCGCCGGTGCTGGCGGCGCTGACCGCGCGCCTGTCGCGCAAGAGGGTGCTGCTGATCGCGCTGGCCGTGTTCGTGCTGGGCAACACGCTGACCGCGCTCGCGCCCACGTACTCGCTGGTGCTCGCCACGCGGGTGGTCGCGGCGGCCGGGGCGGCGATGTTCACGCCGACGGCCTCCGGGGTGGCGAGCGCGCTGACCGACCCCGAGCACCGGGGGCGCGCCCTGGCGCTGGTGATGGGCGGGATCAGCGTCTCGTCCGCGATCGGGGTGCCGCTCGGCACCTGGCTGGGCGGGATGTCGAGCTGGCGGGCGACCATCTGGATGGTGGTGGGACTCGGCGTGGTCGGGTTCGCCGCCGCGGCGGCGCTCGTGCCCGACGTCAGGCTCCCCACCGCTGCCGGGCTCAGGGGACGCTTCGCCCCGCTGCGTGACCGGCGGGTGCTCGTCGTCCTGGCCACGCAGCTCCTCATGTTCGCCGCCGCGTTCACCGCCTACACCTACATCGGCTCGCTGTTCGACCTTCCGCTGACCGCGGTGCTGTGGGCCTGGGGGCTGGGCGGCGTCGTCGGCAACCAGATCGGCGGGCGGCTCACCGACGTGTACGGCCCGCGCCGCATGGTGCTGGTCGCGCTGGCCGCCTCCACCGGTTTCCTGGCGCTCATCCCCGTCGCGAACCTGGCGCTGCCCGTGGCGCTGGTCTGGGCGTTCCTGTGGGGGGCGCTCGGCTGGCTGGTCGGACCCGCCCAGCAGTACAGGACCGTGGCGGCGGTTCCCGGCAACGTGCCGATCGGGCTCGGGCTGCTGTCGTCGGCGCAGTACGTCGGCCTGTTCGCGGCGGGCGTCGCCGGCGGCGTGGCCCTCGACTGGTACGGCCGGACCGGCGTGGTGGTGCTCTCGACCGGGCTCGCCCTGGTGACGCTGCTGTTCACCCTGGCCACCTACCGCCCCGAGCCCCGGCCGGCCCTCGCCGAGGCCGCGCGGGCGTAGACGAAAGTTCGTTCTCCGGCCGCTCGTCGGTGGGCCAGAATGGCGCGGTGCCCGATCCCCTCGACGACGATCCCGCTCACGACGGCGACTTCCCTCACGACGCCGACCCCGGCCGCGAGGCCGTGCCGGGCGGCGACGCTCCGGCGGGCGGCGACCCGCGTGACGAGCCGGCGCCGTTCGGCGCCCTGGTGCTGCTGACCACCGGTTCCGCCGTGGCGATCATGGCGGCCGTGAGCCTGCTGTCCTGGCCGGAGAACCTGAAGCTGCTCCTGCTCGGACCGATCACCCTGGTGGCGTGGGAGGTGATCACGTACGAGGTCTGGTGGCGCCGGTGGTGGGGCGCCGTCCCCGGGGCGCTCGCCGGGCTGGCGATGTACGTGGAGGGGCGCCAGGCGCTGGCCGACGTCATCGGCGACGCCTGGGCCCGTCCGGTGGCGTACGTGACCGCCTGGGCGCTGTTCGCGGTGATCTTCGCGGTGGCCAGCCGGTGGCCGCGCACGAGTTTCGGCGTCAGCCCTGGGCCGGGATCCAGCCCAGCGTGACCGCCAGGATGACGAAGAGGCCCAGCGCGATCCGATAGATCACGAAGCCGGTGAAGCGGTGGCTGCTGATGTAGCGCAGGAACCACGCCACCGCCGCGTAGCCCACGAAGAACGAGATGACCGTGGCCAGGATCGTGGGCCCCCATGCCGGAGCCTGCCCCTCGCCGATCTCGGCCAGTTCGAGGAAGCCCGACGCCAGGACGGCCGGGATCGCCAGCAGGAACGAGTAGCGGGCCGCGTCCTCGCGCCGGTAGTCGAGCAGCAGTCCGGCCGTGATGGTGCCGCCGGATCGCGACACGCCGGGGATGAGGGCGAGCGACTGCGCGAACCCGTACACGACGGCGTGCGGCAGGCTGAGGTGCTTCTCCAGCGTGAGCTTGTTGCGGGCCGTCCGGTCGGCGAACCACAGGATCACCGCGAAGACGATCAGCGTGGTGCCGACCAGGCGCAGGTCGCGGAAGACCGTCTCGATCTGCGTCTTGAGCACCAGGCCGAGGACGCCGATGGGGATCGTGCCCGCGATGACGTACCAGCCCATGCGCGCCGCGTGGTGCGAGCGAAGCGCCGGGGTCCACAGGGCGCGCGTCCAGATGGAGACGATCTCCCAGATCTCGCGCCTGAAGTAGATGAGCACCGCGGTCTCCGTGCCGAGCTGGATCACCGCGGTGAACGCCGCCCCCGGGTCCTGCCAGCCGAAGAAGGCCGAGACCACCCGGATGTGGGCGCTGGAGGAGATGGGCAGGAACTCCGTCAGCCCCTGCAGGAGCCCCAGCACCACCGCTTCGAACCAGCCGATCACTACCGCACCTTTCCCGAATGCCGTGACCAGGCGAGGCTAGCGGATCCCGGGACCGGGCAACTGCTCGCGTAGGGCGGTGAGCTGGTGCGAGTGCTCGGCCGTGTCCCTTGACATGCAAGTAGCTGCTTGCCTATGGTGCGGCGTGTGGGCGACGTGTTCAAGGCCTTGGCCGACTCCACGCGCCGGACCATCCTCGACGAGCTGACCGACCGGAACGGGCAGACGCTCTTCGAGATCTGCGCCCGGCTGTGCACCAAGCACGGGCTCGGTTCGTCGCGGCAGGCGATCTCGCAGCACCTCGACGTCCTGGAGAGCGCCGGCCTGGTCGAGACCAGGCGCGAGGGCCGGTACAAGTTCCACTACATCAACACCGGGCCACTCCGGCCGATCGTCGAGCGATGGCTCGACAGGCCCGAGGACGCCGGTGGCCGCACCGGCGGCGGCGCCGACCCGGCAGAGACAGAGCGGAAAGAGGGACCGACATGAGAATCAACCTGGCCAGCGTGCTCGTCGACGACCAGGAGAAGGCGCTGGGTTTCTACACCGAGGTGCTGGGGTTCGTGAAGAAGCACGACATCCCGATGGGCGAGGACCGGTGGCTGACCGTGGTGTCCCCGGAGGACCCGGACGGCACCGAACTGGTGCTCGAACCCAGCAGCCACCCGGCCGTGAAGCCGTTCAAGGACGCGCTCGTCGCCGACGGCATCCCGTACACCTCTTTCGCCGTCCGCGACGTCAAGGTCGAGTACGAGCGGCTCCGCGAGCTCGGGGTGCGCTTCACCCAGGAGCCCACCGAGATGGGGCCGGTGACCACCGCCATCCTCGACGACACCTGCGGCAACCTCATCCAGATCGCCCACCAGGCCGGCTAGCCGCTCGCCGCGGCGGGCCGGGAGGCTTCACCCGGACGGCAGGGTCCGGGCCCAGGCCGTGGCGAAGGGGGTGAAGTCGCGGGCCGGACGGCCCAGGGCCTCGCGCACGCCGTCGCTGACGTACGCGTTGCGGCCGTCGAGGACCTCCGCGAACAGGTCGTTCAGCATCGCCACCTCGTCCTCGGGCACGCCCTGCCCGAGGGCCGCCTCGGCGAACTCCGCCGCCGTCACCGGGAGGTAGGTCACCGGCCGGCCCAGCGCTGCCGTCAGCTCGGCGGCGGCGTCGGCGAAGGTGAGCAGGCGCGGGCCGGACAGCTCGTACGACCGGCCCGCGTGGCCGTCCTCGGTGAGCGCGGCCACCACCACGTCGGCGATGTCGTCCACGTCGACGAACGGCTCGGCCACGTCGCCGGCGGGCAGCGCGATCACCCCGTCCATGACGGAGTCGCGCAGGTAGCCCTCGCTGAAGTTCTGCATGAACCAGGCGCAGCGGACGACCGTCCACTCCATCCCGGATTCCCGTACGACCCGCTCGCTCGCCTCGGCCCGCGGCTCGCCCCGGCCGGAGAGGAGGACGATCCGCCGGACGCCGCTCTCGACGGCGAGCCCGGTGAAGGCCTCGATGTCACCGACCGCGCCGGGGACGGCCAGGTCGGGGTAGTAGGTCACGTACACCGATGCGACGCCCTCCAGGGCCTCGGCCCAGGTGCCGCGGTCCGTCCAGTCGAAGGACGGTACGGCGGAACGTGAGCCGTTCCTGACGGGACGGCCGAGAGCGGTGAGTCCGTCGATCACGCGGCGGCCCGTCTTGCCGGTGCCGCCCAGCACCAAAGTTGTCATGCCTCCAGTAAGCCCGACGATCTTTGGACTCTCCATGGTTGAGAAGCGCAATTCCATGTGCGATCGTCTCAACCATGGATCATCTCGCCGCCCTTCTCGACGGGCCCCGGGCCCGGGGCGCGTTCCTGCTCCGCTCCCTGCTCAACCCGCCGTGGTCGCTGCGCATCCAGGACGGGGCGCCGCTCACCCTGGTGGCCATGGTCCGGGGCGAGGCGTGGGTGGCGCCGGACCGGGGCGGTCCGGTGCGCCTCGCGCCGGGTGACGTGGCCGTCATGCGCGGGCCCGACCCGTACGTGGTGGCCGACGACCCGGCCACGCCGCCGCAGATCGTGATCCACCCGGGCCAGCGCTGCACCACGCTGGACGGCGAGGACCTCTACCAGGAGATGGACCTCGGCGTCCGCAGCTGGGGGAACGACCCCGACGGCGCGACCGTGATGATCACGGGCACCTACCAGATGGCGGGAGAGGTCAGCCGCCGGCTGCTGGAGGCGTTGCCGACGACGCTGGTCCGGCCGGGCGGCCCGCTGATCTCCCTGCTCGGTGCCGAGGTGGTCAAGGACGAGCCAGGTCAGGACGCGGTGCTGGACCGGCTGCTCGACCTGCTGCTCATCGCCACGCTACGGTCATATCTCGCCACCCACGAGGCTCCCGCCCGGTTCCGCGCGCAGAGCGATCCGGTGGTGGGAAAGGCGATGCGGATGCTGCACCACAACCCCGCCCACCCGTGGACGGTCGCCACGCTGGCCGAGGCGGTCGGCGTCTCCCGGGCGTCGCTGGCCAGGCGGTTCACCGAGCTGGTGGGGGAGCCGCCCATGGCGTTCCTCACCGACTGGCGGCTGGCGCTCGCGGCCGACCTGCTGTGCGAGCCGGGCGCCACCGTCGGTTCGGTCGCGAGGAAGGTCGGCTACGGCAGCTCGTTCGCGCTCAGCGCCGCCTTCAAGCGCGTGCGCGGCATCAGCCCGCAGGAGCACCGGGCGGGGGCCGGCCGGTGAGGCCGCTGCTGCTGGTCGACGTGGACGGGGTGCTCAACCCGTTCGGCCGGCCGGAGCCGGGCTTCCGGCGCTACCACTGCACGATCGGCCCCGAGGCCTACACCGTGCACCTCGACGCCCGGCACGGCGCCCGGCTGCTGGAGCTGGCCCTGGCCACCGGCGCCGAGCTGGCCTGGGCCACCACGTGGGAGCACCACGCCAACGACTGGATCGCGCCCCGCATCGGCCTGCCCGAGCTGCCGGTCGTGCCCATGGGGCCGGCCCGTGACAGCGAGCTGGGCGAGATGTTCAAGACGCCTCATGTGGCGGCGTACGTCGGGGACCGGCCGTTCGTCTGGTTCGACGACCAGGTGCGCGGCGAGGACGAGCGCTATCTCCGGGAACGTCAGGGTCTCGACCGCTTCCTGCTCGTCTCCGTCGATCCGAGGGGCGGTCTGACCAGGCAACATCTGGCCGCGGCCCGCCGGTGGCTGACCCTGTCGGGGTTTTCTCAGGGTTCGTGAGGGGATCTGGACCGTCTGGTCGTCCGTTCTCCTGGTAGGTGCAACCACACGGAGGAAACCGATGTACCGCTCACGAGAGCACAGGATCCTGGCCGGCGTCTGCGGCGGCCTGGCCGACAAGTGGGGCCTGCCCCCGACGCTCGTCCGCATCGTCTGGCTGCTGCTGTCGCTCCTGCCGGGCCCGATGTGGGTCGCCTACGTCCTCATGTGGGTCTTCATCCCCGAGGAGCCGAAGAAGTACTGAGCCTCCCCGGGGAGAGGGACGCGCCGGGGCGTCCTATCCTTTGAGCATGAAGGCGAGGCCGCTGACACTCATCCAGGATGACCTGGTCGACTACGACAAGGCGATGGAGCGCATGGCCGACCTCGTCGGCGAGCGCCAGCGAGACGAGCGGCCGGACACGCTCTGGCTGCTCAGCCATCCGTCCGTCTACACTGTCGGCCGCCGCACCCCGGCGGCCCACCTGCCCGACCCGTCGCGCGGCATCCCGGTGGTCGAGACGGGCCGCGGAGGGCAGCTGACCTACCACGGCCCCGGCCAGCTCGTCGGCTACCTCATCGTCAAGCTCGGCGACGACGAGGGCATCGTCGACTACGTCCGCGAGGTGGAGCTCCGGCTGGTCGACGCGCTCGGCCGGATGGGCCTGCCGGCTGAGCGGCGTGACACGCCGCCCGGCTCGGAGCTGCTGACGGGCGTCTGGACGAAGGAGACCGGGCGCAAGATCGTCTCGATCGGCATGCGCCAGAGCCGCGGCGTCACCAGCCACGGCTTCGCCCTCAACGTCGACGGCGACCTCTCACCGTGGCAGTGGGCGGTCGCCTGCGGCATGCCCGACGTCGACATGACGTCGCTGCGGCGGGAGTTGGGCGACACGACGATGGACCAGGTCCGCCCCGTCGTGGCCACCGCCTTCGAGGCCGCCTAGCTCCGCGGGTGCACCCGCACGTCGGCGTCGTGCCCCGTGCCGGTGAGCTTGCCGTCGCAGGTGTGCAGCGGCGCCTCCAGGGCTTCGGCCAGTGCCAGGTAGGAGGCGTCGTAGGCGGTGTAGTTGTGCCGTAGCTCCCAGATCCGCTCGGCGATTCCTCTGCACTCGTAGCGGGTGATCCTCAGCGTGAGGTAGTCGGTTCGTGCCTGCTCGGCCGCCCGGGTGGTCAGCTTGCCGCCCAGGACGAGCCCCCGCAGGGTGGAGAGGACCTCGACGTCGAGCA
The DNA here is from genome assembly GCF_002850745.1 of Nonomuraea indica. Classification (GTDB taxonomy): domain Bacteria; phylum Actinomycetota; class Actinomycetes; order Streptosporangiales; family Streptosporangiaceae; genus Nonomuraea; species Nonomuraea indica. The sequence goes on along the minus strand of NZ_KZ559469.1, from coordinate 252,679 downwards.
GGTGGGGCGCGTGGACGCTGCCTTGGAGGGCGTCGAGGAGCTCGACGTCCGCCTCTCTGCCCGCCAATGCCTGGACCATGGCGGACGAGTCGATGACGATCACCGCCTGCCGTCCTCGACGGCGTCGAGAATATCGGCGGTCGAAGGCCCGTGTGAGCGGTCCCTGGCCTTGAGCCGCCTGACCAGCTCCGCATTCGTCGGCCGGGCCGCGATGTCCGCCAGCTCCCTGGCGACGAACGCGGACAGGGACATGCCCGCTTCGGCCGCACGCTCCTTCAGCGACTCCGCGACCGGCTCCGGGACGTCACGGATGTACAGCGTTGCCATGGTCTGATGCTAGCAGGTTGCTAGCGCCAGATCGCGGGCTGAAGGTCCGCGTGCGGCCGGGTTCGTCAGGCGCTGAAGGCGTCGATCATCGCCTGGTCGAACGCCTTGAGGTCGTCCGGCTTGCGGCTGGTGACCAGCATGTTGGGCCCGGCCGTGCAGACGACCACCTCCCGGTCCACCCACTCGGCGCCGGCGTTGCGCAGGTCCGTCCGCAGGCTGGGCCACGAGGTGACCATGCGGCCGCGCACCACGTCCGCCTCGACCAGGGTCCACGGCGCGTGGCAGATCGCGGCCACCGGCTTGCCGGCGTCGAAGAAGTCGCGGACGAAGCGCACCGCCTTGTCGTCCATCCGCAGGAAGTCGGGGTTGGCGACGCCGCCCGGCAGGACCAGCCCCGCGAAGTCGGCCGCCGAGACGTCCTCGACCGTGGCGTCCACGGCGTAGGTGCCGCCCTTGTCGAGGTGGTTGAAGGCCCGGATCTGCCCGGACGAGGTGGAGATCAGCTTCGGCGTGCCGCCGGCCTGCTTGACGGACTTCCACGGCTCGGTGAGCTCGACCTCCTCGACCCCTTCGGGGGCCACGAGGAACGCGATCGTCTTGCCGTGCATCATCTGGATTCCCCCTTGATGAGCGTTTTCTTCCCCCTTTCCGCTCGATCCCCATGTATGCGCCGTCCAGGCCGCGCCCGCGCCCACGGCGTACCAGAACAGGTCAGGCGGGTTGAACGTGCTGCCGAGCAACGGCCGCAGCACCGGCGGGATGCCGCCGAGCTGGGCGAACTCGATCGCCCAGCTCAGCCCGGCCGCCACCGCGGCCGCCACGGCGGGCCGGATCCGCGGCCACACCAGCACGACGAGCGCGAAGATGAGCACGGTGTAGAGCGCGTCGCCGGCGTACTTCGCGACCGGTCCGTCCCACAGCGCACGCACCCCCAGCCCGGCGGCGACGGCCAGCAGGGCGGCGAGGAGGACGGGCAGGCGGGGCACCGGCCCACGATAGGGGGCCGGCCGGGGCAACTACCATCGGACCTCATGAGCGCGACCATGGTGGCCAAGGAGTTGTCGGCCGGGCACGGTGACCGTGTCCTGTTCTCGGGGCTCGACCTGGTGGTGGCCCCCGGCGACGTGATCGGGCTCGTCGGCGCGAACGGGGCGGGCAAGTCCACGCTGCTGCGCCTGCTCGCCGGCCTCGACACTCCCGCCGACGGCGCCGTACGGCTGAGCCCGGCCACCGCGACCGTCGGACACCTCCCGCAGGAACCCGACCGCAGGCCGGAGGAGACGGTGGGGCGGTTCCTCGCCCGGCGCACCGGCGTGGCGCGGGCGCAGCGCGACCTCGACGCGGCCACGCAGGCACTCGTCGAGCAGGCCCCTGGCGCCGACGACGCCTACGCCACGGCCCTCGACCGCTGGCTGGCGCTCGGCGGCGCCGATCTGGAGGACCGGGCCGAGGCGGTGGCGGCCGAGCTGGGCCTGACGGTGAGCCTGGAGCAGCCGATGACGTCCCTGTCCGGCGGCCAGGCCGCCCGCGCCGGGCTGGCGTCGCTGCTGCTCAGCCGGTATGACGTGTTCCTGCTGGACGAGCCGACCAACGACCTCGACCTCGACGGGCTCGACCGGCTGGAGCGGTTCGTCACCGGCCTGCGCGCCGGCACGGTGGTGGTGAGCCACGACCGGGAGTTCCTGGCGCGCACCGTGACCAAGGTGCTGGAGCTGGACCTCGCCCAGCAGCAGATCAGGTTGTACGGCGGCGGCTACGGGGCCTACCTGGAGGAGCGGGAGGTGGCGCGCAGGCACGCCCGCGAGCAGTACGAGGAGTACGCCGCCACCCGCGCCGAGCTGGAGACGCGCGCCCGCACCCAGCGGGCCTGGATGGAGAAGGGCGTCAAGAACGCCCGCCGCAAGGCCTCTGACAACGACAAGATCGGCCGTAACGCCCGCGTGGAGGCCACCGAGAAGCAGGCGGCCAAGGCCCGCCAGACCGACCGGATGATCGAGCGGCTGGAGGTGGTCGAGGAGCCGCGCAAGGAGTGGGAGCTGCGGATGGAGATCGCCGCGGCGCCCCGTTCCGGCGCGGTCGTGGCCACGCTGCGCGGCGCCGTGGTCCGGCGGGGCGCGTTCACGCTGGGCCCGGTGAACCTGGAGATCGGCTGGGCCGAGCGCGTCGCCATCACGGGGGCCAACGGCTCGGGCAAGACCACGCTGCTGGGCGTGCTGCTCGGCCGGATCGAGCCGGCCGAGGGGCACGCCGCGCTGGGGGCCGGCGTGGTGGTCGGCGAGGTGGACCAGGCGAGGGGCCTGTTCGAGGGGGAGGAGCCGCTGCTCGACGCCTTCGCCGGGCACGTGCCCGAGATGGTCCCGGGGGAGGTGCGCACCCTGCTGGCGAAGTTCGGGCTCAAGGCCTCCCATGTGCTGCGCCCGGCCGCCACCCTGTCGCCGGGCGAGCGCACCCGGGCGGCTCTGGCGTTGCTGCAGGCCAGGGGCGTCAACCTGCTGGTGCTGGACGAGCCGACCAACCACCTCGACCTGCCCGCGATCGAGCAGCTGGAGTCGGCGCTGGCGAGCTATCCCGGCACGCTGCTGCTGGTCACCCACGACCGGCGGATGCTGGAGGCCGTCCACGTGGACCGGCGGCTACGGGTGGACCGGGGGCAGGTCACCGAGTCCCGCTGAAAATTTACACCGATCAAAGAAACGATGATGAAACAATTCTCCGTGCCTCGTTGACACGCGGTCTTCGTATGGTGTGCCTTCTTACACACAGGAATCCCCGCCTGAAGGTGAGGCACATATGAGGAAATGGTTCGCACGCCTGGCTGTGCTGGGCGTCGCGCTGTTAGTCGCAGGTCAGGGCCAGGTGGCGCTGGCGCAGGAACCTGGGGCGGGGAAGAAGGTCCTCCGCGTGGGCGCCACGCAGGCCGTGGACTCGATGAACCCCTTCCTGGCCGTCCGCGTCGTCTCCACCCAGGTCCACCGCTGGATGTACGGGTTCCTCACGGTGCCCGACTCCAAGACGCTGCAGCCGAGCCCCGACCTGGCCGAGTCGTGGACCACCTCCGACGACGGCCTCACGTGGACGTTCAAGATCCGCCAGACGAAGTGGTCGGACGGCAAGCCGGTCACGGCCGAGGACGCCGCCTGGACGTTCAACAAGATCATGACGGACGACGCCGCGAAGACCGCGAACGGCCCGGCCGTCGAGAACTTCGAGAGCGTCACGGCCAACGGCCAGGACCTGGTCATCAAGCTCAAGGCCCCGCAGGCCTCGATGCTGGACAACCCGATCCCGATCATGCCGAAGCATGCCTGGGAGGGCGTCACCGACCTGGCCAACTTCGACGGTGACAAGTACCCGTCGGTGAGCAGCGGCCCGTACGTCGCGACGGAGCACAAGAAGGACCAGTACATCAAGCTCAAGGCCAACCCCTCCTACTGGCGGGGCGCGCCCAAGGTGGACGAGCTGCAGGTCATCTTCTACGACAACCCGCAGGCCGCCATCGCGGGCCTGAAGAAGGGCGACATCGACCTCATCGGCCGGCTCAACCCGCCGGAGTTCGAGGCGATGAAGGGCGACCCGAACATCGAGCAGTGGAACACCCAGGGCCGCCGCGCCGCGTACCTGCAGATCAACCACGGCGCCACCACCACGGACAACAAGCCCGTCGGCGACGGCCACCCCGCGCTGAAGGACGTGAAGGTGCGCCAGGCGCTGCACCACGCCATCGACAAGCAGAAGCTGGTCGACGAGGTGTGGGGCGGCCTGGCCCGGCCCGCCGACGGCTCGATCGTGCCGCCCATGTTCAAGGACTTCTTCTGGGAGGCCACCGGCGAGACGAAGGTCACCCACGACGTCGCCAAGGCCAACCAGATCCTCGACGACGCGGGCTACAAGAAGGGCGCCGACGGCGTCCGCACGATGCCCGACGGCAAGCGCAAGCTGGAGTTCCGCTTCACCATCCACGCCGACACCCCGATCGAGGACAAGCTCGCCGAATACCTGACCGGCTTCTTCAAGGAGATCGGCATCACGCTGACCACCGTGAAGCTCGACTCCAGCAAGTTCAGCGACGAGACCGGCGTGGCCGCGACCTTCGACATCGCCATCAGCGGCTGGTCGGTCAACCCCGACCCGGAGGAGGTCCTGGCGACGCACCTGTGCAGCCGGCGGCCCACCCCCGCCGGCGAGGGCGGCGGCACCGAGTCGTTCTACTGCGACCCGACGTTCGAGAAGCTCTACCAGGAGCAGCTCAAGGAGCTCGACCGCACCAAGCGCGCCGGGATCATCAAGCAGATGCTGGAGCGCCTCTACACCGACGCCCCGGTCATCGCCCTCTACTACCCGAACAACCTGGAGGGCTACCGCAAGGACCGCGTCACCGCCATCACCCCGATCCCCGAGGAGAAGGGTCTGCTGTACGGCGGCAGCAGCTACTGGCCGTTCTACACCGTGGACGTGAAGGCCGCCTCCGCCGGAGGCAGCGGCGGCGCGGACGGCGGCTCCAACACCGGCCTGATCGCCGGGATAGTCGGTGGCGTGGTGGTCCTCGGGCTGGCGGCGTTCCTGCTGACCAGGCGGCGCAAGAGCGCCGCGGACGACCGCGAATGACGACCCCGCTCGAATCGGCGGAGCCCGCCGTCGCCCAGGCGGCGGGCTCGTCGGGGAGCGCCGAGGACCGTCCGGCCGGCCGGAGCACGCTGCGCTACGCGGCGTCGAAGGCCGGCGGGGCGGTGCTCAGCATCGTCATGGTCATCGTCGGCACGTTCTTCGTGTTCCGGCTGCTGCCCGGCGACCCGGTGCGCAACCTGGCGCAGGGCCGCCGCATGACCCCGGAACAGCTCGACCTGGAACGCCGCCGGCTCGGGCTGGACAAGCCGCTGCTCGACCAGTTCTTCGACTTCGTCGGCCAGACGCTCCGTCTCGACCTGGGCACCTCCTACGAGTACAAGCGCCCCGTCCTCGACCTCATCGGCGAGCGGATCGGCGCGACCCTGCTGCTCACCGGGACCGGGCTGGTCATCGCGGTCAGCCTGGGCATCTGGCAGGGCACCCGGGCGGGCTGGCGGCACGGCTCCCGGTTCGACCGGGTCTCCACCGGCGTCTCGCTGCTGCTGTGGTCCGTGCCGACGTTCTGGCTCGGGCTGCTGCTGATGATGACGTTCGGCGTCGGCATCGGGCCGATCCCCGGCGTCCTGCCGTTCCGCGGCATCGAGAGCGTGGACGCGCCCGACGGCTTCGGCTACCTCCTGGACGTGGCCTCGCACATGGTGCTGCCGTGCCTGACCCTGGTGGCCGTCGTCTACGCCCAGTACCTGCTCGTCATGCGCTCCTCGCTGCTGGAGGAGGTCAGCCAGGACTACGTGAACGTGGCCCGCGCCAAGGGGCTGCGCGACGACGAGGTGCGCCGCCGCCACGCCGTGCCGAACGCCCTGCTGCCCACGGTGACGCTGGTCTTCCTGCGGATCGGCTTCATCGTCGGCGGGGCCGTCACCGTGGAGTACATCTTCACCTGGCCCGGACTCGGGCAGCTGTTCTACGAGGCGATCAAGGTGCCCGACTTCACGCTCATGCAGGGCACGTTCATGCTCATCACCGTCTCCGTCATCGTCATGAACACGCTGGCCGACGTGGTCTACCACGTCCTGGACCCGAGGGTGAGGACGGCATGACCAGCGTCGCCTGGACCCGCAGGCGGCTGGCGTTCGGCCGCTTCTGGGAGAACTTCCGCCGCGAGCGGGCCGGCCTGACCGGGCTGGCGATCCTGCTCGCGGCGGTGCTGGCGGCGCTGGTCGCGCCGCTGTTCATCGACGAGAGCGTGACGAGCGTGGTGTCCGGCACCGGCGCCAAGTTCGCGCCGCCGAGCCTGGACGAGCCGTTCGGCACCGACGAGTCGGGCCGGTCCATCCTGCTGATGGTCTGGTGGGGCTCGCGCACGTCGCTCCTCATCGGCTTCCTCGCCGCGCTGGTCAGCATCGTGATCGGCACGGTCGTCGGCATCGCGGCCGGGCACCTGCGCGGCTGGGCCGGAGCCGTGCTCATGCGGATCACCGACTGGTTCCTGGTGCTGCCGTCGCTGATCACGGCCATGGTGCTGGCGGCCATCCTGGGCGGCAGCACGTTCACCATCATCATGGCCATCGGCGTCACCACCTGGCCGGCGACCGCCCGGCTGATCAGGGCGCAGACGCTGTCGGTGGAGGCCCGGCCGTACATCGAGCGGTCGCGGGCGCTCGGCGGCGGCCACTGGCACATCACGACGCGCCACGTGCTGCCGAACGTGGCGCCGCTGCTGCTGGCCAGCACCACGCTGGAGGTGGCCAGCGCCATCGTCACCGAGTCGACGCTGGCCTTCCTCGGCGTGAGCTCCAACAAGACCTCGTGGGGGACCATGCTGCGCGCCTCGTACGACTACGGCGCGGCCACCAGCGGCGCGTGGTGGTACATCCTCGTGCCCGGCCTGTGCATCCTGGCGGTGGTCATGGCGTTCACGCTGTGCGGCCGGGCCCTGGAGGCCGTGCTCAACCCGCAGCTCAGGAGGGCGGGCGCATGACGTACCTCGAACTCGACGACGTGTCCGTCACCTACCGGATCGCGTCCGGGGAGGTGCCCGCCGTGCGCGGGGTGTCGCTGACCCTGGACGCGGGGGCCGCGCTCGGGGTCGCCGGCGAGTCCGGATCCGGCAAGTCGACGCTGGCCATGGCGCTGCTGCGGCTCCTGCCGCGCAGCGCCGGCGTCGGCGGCCGGATCCTGCTCGACGGCGAGGACGTGCTGACCATGAAGTGGGGCCGGCTGCGGGCGGTGCGCTGGGCCGAGGCGTCGATCGTGTTCCAGGGCGCCCAGCACGGGCTCAACCCCGTGCGCCGGATCGGCGACCAGATCGCCGAGCCGCTGCTCGTCCACGGCCTGGCCAGGCCGGAGCAGGCGCGCGGCCGGGTGGCCGAGCTGCTGGAGCAGGTGGGACTGCCCACCTGGCGGGCGCGCAGCTATCCGCACGAGCTGTCCGGCGGGCAGCGGCAGCGCGTCATGATCGCCATGGCGCTGGCCTGCTCGCCCCGGCTGATCATCGCCGACGAGCCGACGACCGCGCTCGACGTGATGGTGCAGGCGCAGGTGCTCACGCTGATCAAGCAGCTCGTCGCGGACAACGGCATCTCGCTGATCATGATCTCGCACGACCTGTCCGTGCTCGCCGACGTGTGCGACCAGCTCGCAGTCATGTACGCGGGCCGCCTGGTGGAACACGGGCCGGCGCGGGACGTCTTCCACGACGCGCGGCACCCGTACAGCCAGGCGCTGGCGGCGGCGTTCCCCACGGTGGGCGACCCGGCCTCGCGGCTGGCGCCGAGAGGGCTCGGCGGCGACCCGCCCGACCCCATGCGGCTGCCGACCGGCTGCTCGTTCCATCCGCGCTGCCCGGTGGCGCTGGAGGAGTGCCCCACCCTCGACGTGGAGCTGTGGCCCGCCGGCCCCGGCCGCCGGGCGGCCTGCGTCCACGTCCGCGAGCAGGCGCCGGCGGGCACGAAGGGGGAGACGTCATGACGGAGACCCAGGCCTCGGCCGAGCCCGCCGCCGCGGCGGGCCGCTCCACGCTGCTGGAGGCGCGTGACCTGCACGTGGAGTTCGCCGCGCGCGGGCGGCGCGCCCGCGCGGTGGACGGCGTCAACCTCGCGATCGGAGCGGGCGAGATCGTGGCGCTGGTCGGCGAGTCCGGCTGCGGCAAGACGACGCTCGCCCGCACCCTGCTCGGCCTGGAGCGTCCCACCTCCGGTTCGGTCCGGTACGGCGGGACGGAGCTGAGCTACCGGGGGCGGGCGCTGAAGTCCTACCGGCGGGAGGTGCAGCTCGTCCTGCAGGACCCGATGGGCTCGCTCAACCCGAGGCAGACCGTCTACGAGGCGGTGGCCGAGGGACCGCGCATCCACGGCCTGCCGGACGAGAAGGAGGTCGTGGCGTCGGCGCTGGCGCGCGCGGGGCTGCGTCCGCCGGAGAGGTTCTTCCTGCGCTACCCGCACGAGCTGTCCGGCGGCCAGCGCCAGCGTGTGGTGATCGCCGGCGCGCTCGCGCTAGACCCGAAGGTGCTCGTCGCCGACGAGCCGGTGGCGTCGCTGGACGCCTCGGTGCGGGGCGAGATCCTCGCGCTGCTGCTCCGGCTGCGCGACGAACTGGGCCTGTCGGCCCTCGTGGTCACGCACGACCTGGGCCTCGCCTGGAACATCGCCGACCGGGTCGCCGTCATGTACCTGGGCCGGATCGTGGAGTCGGGGCCCGTGGAGCAGGTGCTCACCGCGCCGCGGCACCCGTACACGCAGGCGCTGCTGTCGGTGTTGCCGGAGTCGCCCGAACGGGTGGTGCTCACGGGCGAGCCGCCGGACCCGACGCGCATCCCGGGCGGCTGCCGTTTCCACGCCCGCTGCCAGGTGCTCGCCTCCGGGCGGGCGGCGGAGGCGGGGGTGGACGGCAGGTGCCGCTCGGAGTCGCCGGCCGTCCTGCCGGCCGTGCCCGCCGCGCAGGCGGCCTGCCACTTCGCGCAGGTCGCCGGAACGGACGCGTAGCGGTCCCGTGGCCGCCCGGCGCGGCCACGGGCCTCGGGGGACTCAGGCGCGGAAGGCGTCGGCGTGCTCGGCCGCCCACGCGGCGAAGCTCCGGGCGGGCCGGCCGGTGACCTGCTCGACGGTCGGCACCACGGTGTAGCCCTCCTCGGGGGTGTTGCCGAGGGCCTCGACGAGGAACCCGATCGTCTCCTCGCCCATCCCGACCGCCCGCCACTGGGCGCGGGCCTCGTCCTCGCTCAGTTCGACGAAGGCGATCTCCGTGCCGAGCGCCGCGCCGAGGATGCGGACCTTCTCCCTGGTCGTGAGGGCCTGCGGTCCGGTCAGGGTGTACGTCCTGCCGCCGTGGCCGGTCTCGGTCAGCGCCACGGCCGCCACGGCGGCGATGTCCTTCTCGTGCACCATCGCGCTCAGCCGGTCGCCGAACGGCTCCTTGACGACGCCCTCGTACCGCACCGAGTGCGTCCACCACCTGAGCGTGTTGGCCATGAACTCGACCGGGTGGAGCAGCGTCCACTCCAGCTCGGTGGCGGCCAGGGCCCGCTCCAGCGGCCCGTCGGCGCGCCCGCCGAGCACGGTGACCCGCTGGACCCCCGCCTTGACGGCCAGCTCGACGATCCGGTCGCCGTGCTCCAGCGGGGCGTAGTCGTCGCCGGCGAAGTTGATGAGGTGCGCGGCGGTGACGCCGTCGAAGGCGGGGACGAGGGTGTCCGGGTCGGCCATGTCGCCCGCGACCACCTCGACGCCCTCGGGGAGCGCGGCCCGGCCGGGGTCACGGGTGAGGGCGCGGACCACGTGCCCCGCCTGGACGAGCTCGGCGACGAGCTGGCGGCCGACGGTCCCGGTGGCTCCGGTGACGAGGATCGTCATGGCGGACTCCTTCTCCTTGGAACGGATCGTTCTGTTCTTATACTAGCAGAACGGAACGATTCATTCCATAGTTGGCGTCCTGCCTCCGGTCATCGGGACGTGGCCGGGCAGAACTCGGCCTCGAGCACGCCGGTGAGGACGCTCAGGCCGCTGCTCCGATCGCCGTTGATCTGGCTGGTGAGCAGGTGCTTGCCGTCGCGCGATCCCATGGCGTACGTCCAGGAGCCGTACGTCAGACCGCCGTTGCCCCAGACCGCGCCGCCGCATGACAGCTTCTGGGTGAAGACGCCCAGTCCGTAGCGGGTGCCGGGGATCCACGGGTGGGCCTTGCCGGTCACGCTGGTGTCGACGGGGTTGTCGAACATCTCGCGCTGCTGGGCGGGCGGCAGCATGCGCCCGCCCAGCAGGGCGCGGAAGAAGCGCTGGAGGTCGCCGGTGGACGAGACGATGCCGCCGGCCGCCCAGGCGAAGGACTGGTTCATCTCGGTCGCGTCGTGGAGCTCGGGGTCGGGGTCCGGGGAGAACAGGGTGGAATAGTGCCGCGGGTGCGCGCCGCGGATCTTCGACTCGGTCCCCGGCAGGTAGGTCGAGGTCAGGCCGAGCGGGCGGATGATGCGCCGGTGGACCTCCTCGCCGTAGGTCCTTCCCGTCACCTTCTCGATGATCATGGCGGCCAGGAAGTAGTTGGTGTTGGAGTAGCCGAAGCCCTTGCCCGGTTCGAAGTAGGGTCCGGCGGCGTTGGTCAGCCCGATCCTCACCAGCTGCTCCGGGGTGTAGGAGTCGTGGCGGTGCTCGTACCAGGCGTCTCCCGTGCCCTTGGCGAAGAACTCCGCGTCGTTGCCGTAGTTGAAGATCCCGCTGCTGTGGTTGAGCAACATCCGGATGGTGATCCTGCGGCCGTCGTACCCGTTGCCCTGGACGAGGCCGGGCAGCCACTTCTCCACCGTGTCGTCGAGCGTCAGCTTGCGCTCCGCGGCCAGTTGCAGGACCACGGTGGCGGTGAACGCCTTGGTGGTGCTGCCGATGCGGAACCGCTCCGCCTGTAGCCGCTTGCGCCCGGTCCTGATGTCGGCCACGCCCGCTGAGCCGAACCACACCCCCTTGCGGTCGCGAACCTCGGCGACCATGCCGGGGGCGCCCCCCTTGGCCACGGCCGCGTCGAGGGCGCGCTGCACCGCGGGCCGAGCGGAGGCGGCGTCGGCGGATGCCGCGGGGGCCGCCAACGTCGAGGCCGTCACCGCCAACGCGGCGATGAGCAGCCCTGCCTGGGCGGAAAGAGTCCTGGTCATTGCGGTTCCTCTCGGAGTTCACGCGTTCACGAATAACTGAAAGCTAACTTGCTTTCACTGTTTCGTCAATCAAAAAACAGCCAGAACTCCCGTTTTAGCAGGAAAGTCGGCGGTCGTTTTGCAATGGTGGTGTGGGTGAACGCAAGTCGGCCCTAGTGACTTGCAATGAGGTGTCCGCGAACGCAATACTGGCCGCATCGCAGGACGTGATACGGAAGGTGTGACCGATGCCCGGAGGCAGACTGACCCACGAGGACCGTCAGAAGATCGCCGAGGGGCTGGCCGCGGGACTCAGCTACACCGAGATCGCCGGCGGTCTGGGCAGGCCCATCTCCACCGTCACCCGGGAGGTGGCCCGCAACGGCGGCCCCGGCGGCTACCGCGCCGACCTGGCACAGCGGGCGACCCAAGGGCGCGCTCGCCGCCGCGGGCCGTCCCCGACCGCGTCGACCGCCACCGACGCGTACGGGCGTGACCCCGAGGCGGTGGACGAGCTGGCCGAACAGTTCACCACGATGCTGGTCGGCACGGGCCTGCCGCGGATGACGGCCCGGGTGCTGGCCTGCCTGTACCTCACCGACGGCGGCAGCCTGACCGCCGCCGAGCTCGTCCAGCGGCTCCAGGTCAGCCCCGCCTCCATCTCCAAGGCCGTCGGCGAACTCGAGCACCAGGAGCTCATCAGGCGCGAGCGGGACCCCCGCCGGCGGCGTGACCGGTACGTCATCGACGCCGACGCCTGGTTCCGCGGATGGATGGCCAGCGCCCGGCAGAACGCCATGCTGGCCGACTTCGCCCGTCAGGGCGCCCGGACCCTCGGCGCGACCACGCCCGCCGGCACCCGGCTGCGGGACATCGGGCAGTTCTTCGACCGAGTCGGCCAGGCCATGATCCAGGCAGCCGAGGAATGGCGCCGGGACCACGCCGCCAAGCGCACCCCGCACGGCCGGGACGACACAGCGATGCGCCAGAGGCCGCGCACCCCGGACGGCGGGCGCTGACCTCGTCGGAAGCGCGTGGCCGATCCGGCCCGGCCCTGTCCGGCCCGGCCCTCAGAAGGCGCTGATCGTGGCCGGCGCCCGCTCCGTCCTGCTCAGCGCGCGGATCACCGCCGTCGCGCCGTGGCGGTGCACGGCCAGGCGCGCCAGCAGCTCGACCACCGGGTCGATGACCGCGGAGGGCAGCTCCGGGGTGTCCACGCCCACGCTCGCGGCCAGGTCGTCGGAGTGCACGACCAGCTCCATCACGCGCGTGAGCAGGAAGTCGTCCAGCCGCAGCGACCAGCCCGACGAGGCGAGATGGACGACCCTGCCGGCGGGCTCGGCGGGCAGCGCGACACGCTGGCGTTCCAGCAGCTCGGCCGTCCCGGCCGCCAGCGCGGCGGCGCCGCCGGCCGCCGACGCCTCACCGGCGCGCCGGATGCCGACGTTGCTCTCGTGGTCGAGGCCCGCCTGCACCCACGGCGACATGGTGTAGTGGTCGAGCAGGCTCACCGGCTCCCGCGTCGCGTCCGACTCGAGCGCGTCGGCCACCCGGACGAGCTGGTGCGCCAGATGCCCGGCCAGGCCCGCGACGCTGAACTCGGTCAGCGCGCTCGGCTTGTCCCAGGCCGCGGCCACCGCGGGATCGTGCAGCAGCGTCACGGCCGACTCCGCCGCCGTCAGGTAAATCTGCCTGATGTCCGCCATGACCGTCCTTTCCGTCCTTTTTCAGGTCGTGACTCGGGCCAACACTATCCCTCCGACGATCAGGGCCAGCGCGGCCATCCGGCCGACGGAGACGGGGTCGTCGTGCAGCACGATCCCGAGCGCGATCGCCCCCACGGCGCCGATCCCGGTGAAGACGGCGTACGCCGTGCCGACCGGAAGCGTGTTCATCGCCTGGGACAGCAGCCACACGGCCGCGGCCATCAGGACGAGGCAGAGCAGGGTGGGCAGCGGCCGGGTGAAGTTCTGCGTCGGCTTGATGCTCTGTGCCCAGGCCACCTCGACCAGCCCCGCCAGCACGAGGACCAGCCAGTTCATCGCGACACCGCCTCCAGTGCGGCGGCCAGCGACTCCTCGTGCGCGCCGCGCAGGTGCGCCAGCGCCGGATCGAGGCGGGCGTTGACCAGTTCGGCGTGCACGAACGTCACGTCCTCGACCGCGAAGTGACCCTTGAAGAAGTCGCGCAGGTAGCGCTCCTCGTGGTCCACCGGCTCGCGCGGGGTGCCGGGGCCGTACGCGCCGCCGCGGGCGCCGGTCACCACGAACGAGCGGCCCGCGAGGGACATCTTCGGGAAGGTGATCTGGTCGATCCACGCCTTGAGCGACGAGGGGATGGAGAAGTTGTACATCGGCGTGCCGATGAGGATCACCTCGGCCGCGACCACCTCGTCGAGCAGTGGTTCGACGACGGCCCACGCGTCCTGCTGGGCGGGGGTGCGCACCGCCTCCTTGTAGCGCGTGATGTCGGTGATCTCGTGCTCCAGGACGTAGTCGCACAGCTCGGTCCACGCCTCGCCGATGTGCGGCACGGGAGCGGCGGCCAGATCCCGGTAGACGTACCCCGCGTCCGGGTGGGCGGACCGCCACCTCTCGGCGTAGCGCCGCGACAGCTCGCGGGAGAACGAGGCGCGGCGCGCGCTGGCGTCCAGGTGCAGCAACATGATCGCTCCGATCTATAAGCGGACACTGTGTCCATTTAAGCATAACCGGACGATGTGTCCACATAGACTGTGCGGCATGGAGAGAGCAGACGCCGCGCGCAACCGCGCCAGGATCCTGGAGGCCGCCGCCGCCCTGTTCGCCGCCAGGCCGCCGCACGAAGTGACGATGGAGGAGATCGCCAAGGCCGCCGGGGTGGGCCGGGGCACGCTCTACCGCCGCTACCCCGACCGGGCGTCGATTGCCGTGGCCCTGCTGGACGAGCATGAGCGGGCCCTGCAGGAGGAACTCCTGCGCGGCGAGCCGCCGCTCGGGCCCGGCGCGCCGCCGGCCGAACGTCTCGCGGCCTTCTACGCCGCCATGGTGCGGCTCCTGGAGGACCACGCCCACCTCGTGCTCGGCAGCGAGGTCGGCCGGTCGCGGTTCGAGACCGGCGCGTACGGGTTCTGGCGGGCGCACGTCCGCTCGCTGCTCGTCGCCGCCCGCACCCCCGCGCCGGACGCGCTCGTCGACGCCCTGCTCGCCCCGCTCGCCCCCGAGGTGTACGGCTACCAGCGCTCCGACCTCGGCCTCACCCCCGCCCAGATCACCGAGGCGCTCACCCGGCTCACCCGCTGCCTGTGAGCGACCCCCTGACCGGCCCCGCGTACGGGTTCGCACCGATGTGCGGGGCTGCTCCGGTGCGCGGGCCTGCTCCGCGTGCGGGCCGCTCCGCGTGCGGGCCGCCTCGCTGGGCGGGGCCGCTTCGTGTGCCGGGCCGTCCCGCATGGGGAAGCGCCCGGCGTGCCGTGGCGCGCCGGGCGTGAGCGGGTGGGGTGTCAGGCGGCGGGGGAGGCCTCCAGCGCCTCCTCCTGGGCGGGACGGTCGGCGGCCGGGACGGGCCGGCGAAGGACGACGAGCGCCACGGCGAACGCCGCGAGCAGCAGCCCGGCGGAGATGGCGAACGCCAGCCGGTACCCGCCGGTGAGCGCGGCCGCCTGACCCGCTCCGGCGGCCAGGAGCTCCCCGGTGCGTGAGGCGGCCATCGTGGACAGCACCGCCACGCCGATGGCCATGCCGACCTGCTGGGTGGTGTTGAACAGCCCGGAGGCCAGCCCCGCGTCGCTCTCCCGCGCACCGGACATGCCGAGCGTGGCCAGCGCCGGGAGCACCAGCCCGCCGCCCGAGATCAGCACCATCGCCGGGAGCAGGTGGATGACGTAGTCGGCGTTCACCGGGATCTGTGTGAGCAGGACCATCGCCCCGAAGAGCATCGGCAGGCCGGCCAGCAGGACGGCGCGGGCGCCGAAGCGGGCGCTGAGCCGCGCGGAGACGAACAGGGAGATCGAGCCGATGCCCACCGCGGCCGGGAGCATCGCCAGACCGGTCTCCAGGGCGCCGTAGCCGATGACCCGCTGCATGTGGAGGGCGACGAGGATCTGGAAGGCGAACATGCCCGACAGCGTCAGCATCTGCGCGAGGTTGGCGCCGACCACGTTGCGGGAGCGCAGGATCCGCAGCGGCATGAGCGGCGCCTTCGCCGCCGCCTGCCGCAGGACGAACGCGGCGAGCAGGGCCATCGACACCGCGCCGAGCCCCAGGGTGTGGACGGCCAGCCAGCCGTGCTCCTCCACCTTGACCACGGTGTAGATGCCCAGCATGAGTCCGGCGGTCACCAGCACGGCGCCGATGACGTCCGCACCGGCCGCCAGGCCGATCCCGCGGTCGGCGGGCAGCACCCGCAGTGCCAGCGCGACGGTGACGATCCCGATCGGCGCGTTGATGAAGAAGATCCACGGCCAGCTCAGGGCGTCGGTGAGCACTCCGCCCAGGACCTGGCCGATCGACGCGCCCGCCGCGCCGGTGAAGCTGAAGATCGCGATTGCTCTGCCCCGCTCGGCGGGTTCGGTGAACAGCGTCACCAGGATGCCCAGCACCACGGCCGAGGCGAGCGCGCTCCCGACGCCCTGCAGGAACCGGGCGGCGACCAGCAGGCCGGGACCGGTCGCCGCACCCGCCAGCAGGGAGGCGAGCGTGAAGATCACATTTCCGGCCAGGAACATCGTCCGGCGCCCGATCAGGTCGCCCAGCCTTCCCGCAAGGAGGAGCAGGCCACCGAAGGGGATCAGGTAGGCGTTGACGATCCAGCTCAGTTCGGCGGGCGAGAAGCCCAGGTCCTTCTGGATGGCGGGCATCGCCACCGTCACGATGCTGCCGTCCAGGATCGTCATCAGCCCCGTCGCGGACAGCACGCCCAGCGCGGTCCAGCGTGAGCTTCGCACGTTCGACATCGTCTCTCCCGTCTCAAGTCGACAAGAGAGACCGTAGCAGATGGTTTTGTAATAGACGATCCTCTTCGGATCTATTTTCCCCGTGCCCGGCGTGCCTGCTGGGTCGTCTCGGCAGGGGTGGCGAGGTGTCCGGTCGCCAGGCGGTTCAGGGCGCGGACCAGCACCTCGCGCTCGTCGTCGGGCAGCGCGCCGAGGCTCGCCCGGTGCACCCCGTCCACGATCTCCTGGCTGCGCTGGGCGACGGCCGCGCCGGCCTCGGTGACCGCGATGATCCGCGCGCGCCGGTCCGTGCTCGACGGGCGGCGCTCGGCGTACCCGGCCTTCTCCAGTGCGTCGACGGTCACGACCATCGTGGTCTTGTCCATGTCGCCCAGCTCGGCGAGCTGGATCTGCGTGCGTTCCTCCTCCAGGGCGTGGACCAGCACGCAGTGCATGCGCGGGGTCAGGCCGATCTCGGCGAGCGCGGCCGTCATCTGGGTGCGCAGCACGTGGCTGGTGTGGTCGAGCAGGAAGGACAGATCCGTCTCGGTGCGCGTGGGAGCCATCGCTGTCATGCCGTCCAGACTACCCAAGCAGTCCCGCTGCGGATTATCTGCGAGCGGACGATTGCTCGGGGTCTCCCCCGGGTGGGGGAGAGCGTTCACTCACTCAGGTGATGTTCCGGGGGCGGGGTCCCGAGAAGGTGGAGGTGTGATCAGCAAGCTCCTGCACCAGGCCCCCGCCACCAGTGACACCGAACGGCCCGTCCCACGCTGGGCGCTGCGTGCCGCCTACGCGGTTCCGCTGCTGGTGCTGCCCTCCTGCCTTTGGCGGCTTCCGTTCGCCGCGAACTTCCCGATGGGTCAGATCCACGCCACGGACATGCCGGAGCTGTGGATCAGAGTCCCGTACATCCTCGGGCTGAGTGTGCTGTCCGAGGTGGCGGCCTTGCTGAGCATCGGTCTGGTGCGCCGGTGGGGGGAGATCGTCCCGGGCCGGATCCCTTTCCTCGGAGGCCGACGCGTCCCGCCGATGGCCGCGATCGTCCCCGCGGTGGCCGGGGGCGCGATCCTGTCGGTGTTGCCGGTGCAGACGGTGCTCCAATGGGCCGGCGCCGTCGACCCGGTCGCCTACGAGAACGTCTGGTGGGAGATCCTGGCCACCGTGTGCGTCAGTCCGCTGAACCTGTGGGGCCCGATGGTGCTCGCCCTGACCTGGGCGTACTACATGCGCCGCTGCCGTCCTGAGCGCTGATCGCTGATCGGCCGTGGGCGGCCGGCTGCCGCCCCGCCCGGCCGGAGGCTTACCTCGGACGTAATCGACACGCCTACCCACCGGGCGTGAAGATCTTTCGTGTCGCGTCACCCGCCCCCACCATGAAACGGAGTCACGGAGATGTTCTTCACCACCCCCGACGGCACCCGCCTGGCGTACGAGGACTACGGTCAGGGGCAGCCCATGGTGTTCGTCGCCAGCTCGATGCTCTGCTCCGACATGTGGGAGTACCAGATCCCGTTCTTCGTGGAGCGGGGCCACCGCTGCATCGCCCTGGACCGGCGCGGGCACGGCCGCTCTGATCGCCCGTCGAACGGCTATGACCTGGACACCGGAGCCGACGACCTGGCGGCGTTGATCGAGCACCTCGACCTGCGTGAGGTCACCTTGGTCGGCCACTCCATGGGCGGCGCCGAGGTGGCCCGTTACCTGGCTCGGCACGGTGACGCCCGCATCGCGCGGGTCGTGCTGGCCTCCGCCATGCTGCCCTTCCTCCGGCAGACCGACGACAATCCTGAGGGAGTCCCCGGCGCGCTGCTGGACGCGTCGCTGGCCGAGCTCGACGCCGACCGGCCCAAGTGGCTGGCCCGGCAGGCGCAGGCGTTCTTCGCCACCCACCTCGGCAACGACGTCTCCCCGGCGCAGATCGACTTCACCCTTCGCCAGTGCCTGGCCACCTCACCGTGGGCGGTGCGCCAGTGCCAGCGCAACGTCGTCGACTTCGACCACCGGGCCACGCTGCCCGAGATCAGGGTGCCCACGATGATCGTCCACGGCGACGCCGACTTCTCCGCACCCGTCGACGTCACCGCCCGCCGCACCGCCAAGCTGATCCCCGGTGCCGTCTACCACGAGTACCCCGCCGCCGGGCACGGCCTGTTCGTCAGCCACCGCGACCGGTTCAACAACGATCTGCTCGCCTTCCTGTCCGCCCGGTGACGGGGTCGGCGCGGGCCGGCTGTTCGTGAACACGGCGTATGGTGCTGAATGCAGTGTTCCGAACCCTGGAGGCGTCGATGCCGGCAGCCGGCACGGACCGCAGGGTGCGGCGGACCCGAGAACTCCTTCGCCGTGCCCTGGTGGAGCTGATCCTGGAGAGGGGCTACGAGCGGATCACCGTGCAGCACATCATCGACCGCGCGGACGTCGGCCGCTCCACCTTCTACGCGCACTACACCGACAAGGACGACCTCCTGCTCGGCAACCTGGAGGAGCTGGCGGCGGCGTTCGAGGAGCACCTGGAGCGCCACTTCGCCAGCCGTGCCGAGCCCAATCCGGTGCTGGCCGCCTTCGAGCACGCCGACCGGCAGCGCGACCTGTACAGGGCGCTGGCCGGCAAGCGGGGGGCGGAGGTGATGCGGGCCGGCCTGCGCCGCAGGCTCAAGGAGGTCATGGCGCGGCGGGTGCCGGAGTTCCTGCCGCACCGGGACGGCGCGGTGCCCGTGGAGGTCACCGCGGAGTTCCTGCTGACCTCGCTGCTCGGCCTGCTGATGTGGTGGCTGGACAACGACCTCCCGTACACGGCCGAGGAGATGGCCGACATGTACATGCGGCTCGTCGTGCCCGGCGTGCAGGACGCCTACGGGATCTGAACCGTCCCGCCGATCCGTTCACCACCGGTGCCGTGTCCGGACTGCTCCCGGCGCGGTAGTGCGCGCGGTCGTCGGTCCCGATGGGGTAGCGGCAGATGACTCCGCGGGTGGGATGCCGTCGAACCCCGGCCTGACGACGATTGCGGTCATGGGAGCGAGCCACGCCGTACACGGTGTCGCCGCCTTCCTCGCGGGGACCGGCGTCTCCCGCGCGCTGCGGGCGCCGCACGCCGGCGTGTCGGTCGGACCGCACCCGTCGTCGCGCCTTCCCGGCCGGTGAGCCGGGGGTTCCGGGAACACGGGGTGCCCGTCGCGGTCATCGATCATGAGAGGACGAGTGTTGTGAGGATCCGACTGGTGACGTTCGCGAGCGTGGCCGTGCTGATCGGCGCGGGCATGCCGGCGGCAGGTGCCGTGCCCGCGGAGACGAGGGCCGTGCCGGCGAGCGGCACGGCCCGGTCGACCGGGCTCGACCGGGAGGGACTGGCGGCCGCCCTGGACGGCGTCCACCGCGCGGGGACGCCGGGTGTGTACGCGGAGGTACGCGACGCCGGCCAGGTCTGGCGGGGCGCTTCCGGCGTCGCCGATCTCGCGACCGGCCGACCGGTGCGGCCGGACATGCGGCAGCGCGTGGGCAGCATCACCAAGACCTTCACCGCCGCCGCGATCCTGCAGCAGGTCGAGAAGGGCCGGATCCGGCTCGACGCGCCGATCGGCCGCTACCTGCCGGACCTGGTTCCCGGTGAGCGCGGTAGGCGCATCACGGTGCGGATGCTGCTGAACCACACCAGCGGCATCGCCGAATACCTCCCTCATGCGTTCCCGTCCCTGGCGAAGTACCCTTCGCTGCCGGACATGTCGCCCGAGAGCCTGGACGACAACCGGTTCAGGCGGTTCCGGCCGGCCGAGCTGATCAAGATGGGGGTCAGGGCCCCCGCCGTCGGCACGCCCGGAGGGAGTCCGGGGGTGTACTCCAACACGAACTACCTGCTTCTCGGCCTTCTCCTGGAGAAGGTGACCGGCACCACGGCCGAGAAGTACATCACCGAGAACGTCATCAAGCGTGCCGGCCTCCGGCACACCGAGTTTCCGGCCCGGCCGCGTATCGAGGGACCGCACTCGCGGATGTACGAGGCGTTCTTCGGTCTGATCGACCCGCCGCGCGACTACAGCGTCTATGACATGTCCTGGGTGGGGGTCAGCGCCTCTCTGGTGTCGACCATGGAGGATCTCAACCGTTTCTACGCCGAGCTGCTGGCCGGCAGGATCGTCAAGCGGTCGTCGCTGGCGCAGATGCAGCGCATGGTCAAGGTCATCTCCCAGACCGGGGAGACGATCGACTACGGGCTCGGCCTGAAGGCCAGGGTCACAGGCTGCGGCACCTTCTGGGGCCTCGAAGGCACGGTCTGGGGGGCCGCGACGGCGTCATGGACCCGTGCGGACGGCAAGCGGCAGATGTCCGTCGCGATGAACCTCGTGAGGTGGAACAAGCTGGACGCCTCGGGCAGGCCGCAGCCCCACCCCATCGACGGCGCGCTCTCGGCCCTCTACCGGCAGGCGCTGTGCGGTGACGGGGACGCCCCCACGGGCGACGCCTCCGGCCAAGAGGACTGAGACCGGGGCGCTGACGGCCGCCGGCGGGCTCACCGGGACGCCCGCCGCGCGGGCCGGGCAAGGTCGTCAGGGCGTGGTGAACAGGGCGCTCACCGACTCGCCGTCGTGGATCCGGCGCATGGCCTCGGCCAGGGCCGGAGCGATGGACAGGACGGTGAGCTTGTCGCTCGGCCTGGGCGGCGGCACCGTGTTGGTGCAGACGATCTCCACCACCTCGGGCAGCGCGCTCAGCCGTTCGATCGCGTCGCTCGCGAACAGGCCATGCGTGCAGGCGACCCGCACCGACTTGACGCCGCGCTCGCGCAGCCGGTCGAGCAGCTCGATGACGGTGCTGCCCTTGGCGATCTCGTCGTCCAGGATGATCACGTCCTTGCCGGCGACGTCGCCGATCACCGAGCTGATCACCACGCGGTCGTCGCTGAAGCGCTGCTTGGCGCCCATCGCGACCTCGGTGCCGAGCAGCCGGGCGAAGGCCGCGGCCTCCTTGGCGTTGCCCAGGTCGGGGGAGACGACGACGGCGTTCGACAGGTCGTACCGGCGGAAGTGGCCGGCCAGCTCGCGCAGGGCGTGCAGGTGGTCGACGGGCACGCTGAAGAAGCCGTGCACCTGCGGCGAGTGCAGCGTCATCGCCAGCACCCTGCTCGCGCCCGCCGCCACCATCAGGTCGGCGACCAGCCGCGCGCCGATCGAGATGCGCGGCGCGTCCTTCTTGTCCGAACGGGCGTAGGCGTAGTGCGGGAGGACGACGGTCGTGCGAGCGGCGGACGCGCCACGCGCGGCGTCGAGCATGAGCAGCAGCTCGACGAGGTGTTCCTGGACCGGCGGGACCAGGGGCTGGATGAGGAAGACGTCGCGTTCGCGGCAGTTGGCCTGCAGCTGGACTTCGAGGACGTCGTTGGCGAAACGATTGATCTGGACGGGATGGAGCGGCGTCCCGAGGTGGGCGCAGATCTCCTCGGCAAGCTGAGGGTGGGCGCTTCCGCTGAAAACCGTGATGTCACGCACGTTTCCCAGAGGATAGCTCCACAGGCCCGGGCAGGGGTGCGGCAGGGCGGGCACTCCGGCCGCGTCGGCCGCTCGGCTCGGCCCGGGCTGCGAAGGTCAGGAGGAGCGTCGCTTCTCGTACTCGTCGATGACCTTGCCGAGCTTGGCCAGCCGCTCGGTGAACCACACGTTCTCCGTGCCTGCCGGCGGCCGGTCGGCGTCGACGTACTGGTAGCCGAGGTTGGAGAACATGGCGACGATGTAGGTGCGACCGCCCTTGCCGGGCAGGGCCTTCACGATGCCGGCGTCGGCGCCGGAGTTGTTCACCCAGCCGTTCTTGTGGGCGTACGTCACCTCGGCCTTCTGGTTGCACGGTCGCACGTCGCGGCCGTAGGAGATGCCGTGGCCGGGGATCGTCACGGTGCCGTCGGCGCCGATCCACCGCGAGGGCGTGAGCTGCGGGATGCCGGGGGCGGGGTAGCCGGCGCCGCACCAGTTGGTGGTGGACAGGGTGACGTTCATGCCCTGCTCGGCCAGCCTGCTCCTGAAGAACGTCCGGGAGGCGTCGCTCAGGACGCCGGCGGTGACGCTGGTCCCGCCCGGAGTCTTCCACAGGGTGCCCACCCCGCCGTTGACCAGCATCAGCAGCTTCGCCGTGTCGAGCGAGCTCATGGTGACGGGGTTGCCCCACCGCGCGCCGTTGGCGGGGTTGGTGTTCTTGAGCTGCAGCGTCTCCAGACCGAGATCCTGGAAGGTCTGGTTGAGGCCGTCGACCGCGCCCTTGTCGTGCAGCAGCTTGACCATGGCGCAGGTGCCGGCGTTGGACGACCAGGTGAGCGAGGCGTCGAGGTAGTTGCGGACCGTGTCGCTGCCGGCCGGGCCGCACAGCGAGCTGACCGTGACCGGCTGGTAGGCGTAGGTGTCGTCGAGCGAGATCCGGCCCGCGTCCACCAGTCGCAGCACGCCGAAGGCCACCATCAGCTTCAGCACCGACGCGGGGTAGGGGCTCATGAAGTCGATGGGGGCGTTCTCGCGGCCCGGCACGATGTCGATGCTGCCCTGGCCGCGGTTGGCGTACCAGCCGGCGTCGTCCCACTGCCTCCAGCGGACGTCCGTGGTGTGCAGGTTGTCGTCCACCGGTACGGCCTTGCCGTCCGGGTACTGCGGGCTCATCAGCACGGTGCCGGAGGAGACGGGGCGGCCGAGCCTGTTCAGCTCGATGACGGTCAGGTCGATCTGGGGCTGCTGCGTGATCGGCGCCGCCGCCGCCGCTGCCGCGCGCAGCTCCGCCTTCGGCGGAAGCTGCTTCGCCTCCTTGTCGGCGCCGTCCTGCCGCAGCGCGTTCAGCTCGGCCGTGCTCGTCGGCGGGTTGGTGTCCAGGACCTGCTCGAACTGCTGGCTGTCGAGTGCCTGTCGCAGGAACTTCGCGAGCGTGCTCACGGAGCCGTCGTCCACCTCCGCGTGCGCCTGGGCCGGCGCCACGAGGCCACCCAGCAGCACGGCCGCGGCGGTGAGCCCGGAGAGAGCACGCCTCCCCCGATTTGTCGATCTTGTAAAAATCACTGGATCATCCTAGTCAGGATGATCATCGATGTACCCGCATATGGAAACTATCTCGGGATAAGGGCGCTTTACGGTGTCTGCCGCTCGGCGGCTCGGCGTCACGTGCCCGGCGTGAAGCATCGGAGGGACCTCCACGAGGCCGGCCGCCCGTCCGAGGCCATCACGCCCGGCGGCGTGGGCCAGGTCGCAGGGGTGTTTGTGTGACTTGCCGGATAAAGAGGCTTTGCTTTGACCGTGGCCGTACCGTCGGCCGGGCATGCAGGTGAGCATGGCCGACCTTCCGCTCCACGATCAGCCGAACGATCACGACGACTTCGCGGACGCCGACCGAGGCTTCGTCGCCCGGCTCACGCCGGGCGTGGTCACCGCCGCCGACGGCAGGGTCGTCTGGGATTCCGACCCCTACGCGTTCCTGGAGGAGGAGTGCCCCGGCACCGCGCATCCCGGGCTGTGGCGGCAGGGACGGCTGTGCGCCAGGCAGGGGTTGTACGAGGTGACCGGCGGCGTCTATCAGGTACGCGGGCTCGACCTGTCGAACATGACCCTCGTCGAGGGCGACACCGGCGTCGTCGTGGTGGACCCGCTCCTGTCCGTCGAGTGCGCCGAGGCGGCGCTCGGCCTGTACCGCCGGCACCGCGGCGACCGGCCCGTCACCGGAGTGATCTACACCCACGCCCACGTGGACCACTTCGGCGGCGTGCGCGGCGTCACCGGCGGCGGCGTGCCGATCCTCGCCCCGGCCGGGTTCATGGAGCACGCGGTCACCGAGCACGTCTACGCCGGGCCCGCGATCACCCGCCGGGCCGTCTACATGTACGGCCAGGCCCTCGACCGCTCGCCGTACGGCCAGATCGGGGCCGGCCTCGGCATGGCCACCTCGACCGGCACCGTGTCGCTCCTCCCGCCCACGCTCTGCGTCGGCCGCACCGGCCAGGAGGAGGTCGTGGACGGGGTGCGGATCGTCTTCCAGCTCACCCCCGGCACCGAGGCGCCGGCCGAGACGAACTTCCTCCTGCCCGACCACCGCGCCCTCTGCCTCGCCGAGAACGCCACCCACAACCAGCACACCCTGCTGCCGCTGCGCGGCTCCGCCGTCCGCGACGCCCGCGCGTGGGCGCGCCACCTGACCGAGACGATCTCCCTGTTCGGCGGGCGCGCCGACGTCGCCTTCGCCTCGCACCACTGGCCCACCTGGGGCGCGGAGGCCCTCACGCGTTTCCTGACGCAGCAGCGCGACCTGTACGCCTACCTGCACGACCAGACGGTGCGGCTGATGAACAAGGGCCTGACCGGCCCCGAGATCGCCGAGACCCTGCGGCTGCCGCCCCCGCTGGAGCGCGCCTGTCACGCCCGCGGCTTCCACGGCTCGCTCAGCCACGACGTCAAGGCCGTCTACCAGCGCTACCTGGGCTGGTTCGACGGCAACCCGGCCCACCTGTGGGAGCATCCGCCGCGCGAGAGCGCCATCCGTTACGTGGAGTGCCTGGGCGGCGGGGCCGCCGTGGTCGTCCTGGCCAAGGGCTACATCGGCGACGGCGACCTGCGCTTCGCCGCGCAACTGCTCAACCATGCCGTCTTCGCCGACGAGGGCAACAAGGAGGCGCGCGACCTGCTCGCCGACGTCTACACCCGGCTCGGGTACGGCGCCGAGAACGGCACCTGGCGCAACTTCTATCTGACGGGCGCTCGGGAGCTGACCGACGGCATCGCGCCGGCCGTCACCGCGAGTGCCGGCCCCGACCTGGCGCAGGCGCTCGGCGTGGACCAGATCTTCGACTCGATCGCCATCCGCGTGCACGGGCCCAGAGCGTGGAACGAGCGCCTGTCCATCGACTGGCACCTCACCGACCTGGGGGAGCGCCACCGGACGACGCTGTCCAACGGCGCGTTCGTGCACCAGGCCGACCCGCCCGACGAGCCGGTGGATCTCACGCTGAGGCTGACGAAGGCCCAGCTCGTCGGCCTGCTGGCGGGCAGGGGCGTGGAGGGGGTCGAACGCGAGGGGAGCATCGGGGCGCTGCAACGGCTGGTGGCCGTGCTGGACGACCCGAGGCCGGACTTCCCCATCGTCACCCCCTGACCAGGACGGGACGGTCAGCGGGGCAGGCCGGCCACCACGGCGGTGCCGCCGCCCGGCACGGACCGCACGGTCAGCGTGCCGCCCAGCGCCTCCACCCGCGCGCGCAGGTCGCGCAGATCGCGCCCGGTGGTCGTGTACGGGTCGAAGCCGCGGCCGTCGTCGGACACGCCGAGCATGATCAGGCCGTCGAGGTAGGTCAGCGTCACCCCGGCGTTCCGGGCCCCGGAGTGCCTGCCGACGTTGCCCAGCGCGCCCCGCGCGACCCGCAACAGCACCGCGTCGTGGGCGGGCGACAGCTCGACGGGCGTGCCGGAGACCCCGAACCGGACCGGGATGCGGGTGCGGCCCGCCGTCGCCTCGCTGAGCCTGCGCACCGCCCCCACCAGCGACGACCTGCGCACCGCCGGCTGCCCGGGGGCCGCCTCCGGCTCGCCGGCCTCCCCCGCCCACCACCCGGCGGCCCCATGCCCAGCCCTCGGGCCGCCGCCGTGACCGGCCCCATGGTCCGGCTCGCGGACGGCTCCATGACGGGCCCCGCCGCCGGGCAGGGCTCGGGTGCCGCTGCCGGTGCCGGGATCGGCGTGATGGCGGCCCCCTGGCGCTCGCAGGGCGTACGTGACGGGGGAAGCCTCCGGCCGCCGGAGGGCGAGCAGCGCCGCGACCGCCATGGCGACGAGCGGCCCGAGCACCGCGAGCGCCGAGACGCCGCCCACCTGCCGGCTCACCGACAGGACGGACGTGCAGCCCAGCAGCGTCACGCCGAACATCGCCGCCCACAGCGGCGCCAGCCGCGTCCACGCGAACACGAGCGGCACCGCGGGCAGGACGTACCAGGCGGAGGCCATCGCCAGCAGCCCCCAGCCGAGCGTCACGACGGCCAGTGCCACCCGCGCGGGCCCGCTCTCGGCCTCGAATGGCACCACCCCGGCGGCGTAGAGGACGCCCAGCAGCAGCCCGCCCAGGCCGGCCAGGACGCGGCCCTCGCCCGCGACGCCGGCCACGGCGAGGACGAGCAGCAGCCCGAACGCGCCGTGGACCATCCACGGCGCCGTCCGTCCCCTCACCGCCGACCATGCGTTCATACGCTTACCAAGCGTAGTATCCGCAGGTCTTCCGGTCAGGGCAGCCTGGCGACGGTGCCGCTGAGGTCAGCCGGTAGAGGTCAGCCGGCTGACGTCAGCAGGTAGAGGTCAGCCGGCTGACGTCAGCAGGTTGAGGTCAGCGGCGACGGCCGGCCGCGGTGAGGACGAAGTACAGCGCTCCGGCGAGCACGAGCGCCACCACCACGCCGATGTTGGCCGACCCGAACGTGCCCGCCCGCATCTCCTCGCTCATCAGGAAACCGACGACCCGGGCGATGTTCGGGTCGGCCGAGGAGATGAGCCCGATGCCCACCACCGCGCCCCCGACGAGCGCGACCAGCCCCGGCCAGTGGAACGCGCGCCCGCCCGGCCGCAGCAGCGCCTCGTCGTAGCCGCGCCCGTGGGCCCTGCACCGCCACATGTCCACCAGGAACACCGCCACCCAGGCCGCCATCACCACGCCGATGATCGCCAGGAACGCCTGGAACGTGGCGAGGAAACTGGTCGAGACGAACAGCAGGTAGTAGCCGCCGAGCACCATGAGCACGCCGTCGATGAGCACCGCGTAGTGGCGCCTGACCGGGACGCCCAGCGCCAGCATCGACAGGCCCGAGGAGTAGATGTCCATGATCGCCCCGGCCAGGAACCCGCCGATCGCCGTCAGCAGGTAGGGCAGCAGGAACCAGGTCGGCAGCGCGCCGGCCAGCGCGCCGACGGGGTCGGCCCCCGCCGCCTCGGCCAGCCGGGCGTCGCCGCCGGCCAGCAGCACCCCGAACACCAGCAGCACCATCGGCGGCAGCGCCCCGCCCAGCGTCGTCCACAGCGCCACGGACGAGGGCCGGGTCGAGGCGGGCAGGTAGCGGGAGTAGTCGGCGCCGCAGTTGACCCAGCCGAGGCCCAGCAGCGTCATGGCGAAGATGACGCCGCCGGCCCAGTCGCCCGGCCCGCCCGTCGTCTCCAGCGCGGCGCCGAGGCGAGGAGCCATCAGGATCATGTAGACGACGGTCAGCACGACGAAGGCGTAGGTCAGGTACCGCTGCACCGCCATGATCATCGCGTGGCCGTACACGCCGACCGCGATGGTGACGAGCGCGGCGACGGCGAAGCAGACGGCCGTGGCCGTCGTCGGGGGGACACCCGGCGCGACGCGGCCCAGGATCGCCGCGCCGCCCTGCGCCGCCAGCGTGACGAGGACGGTCTCCCAGCCCACGTTCGAGACGTAGGAGAACACGGCGGGCAGCTTGTTGCCCTGGTAGCCGAACGGCGCCCGGCCGAGCGTCATCGTCGGCACGCCGGAGCGCGTCCCGGCGATCGCCACCAGCCCCACCAGCGCGAACGAGAGGACGTAGCCCAGCGCCCCGGTGAGGATCGCGGGAACGACGCCGAGCCCCAGCCCCACGATGTAGATGCCGAAGGCCACGCCGAACAGCGAGAGGTTGGAGCCGGCCCACGGCCAGAACAGGTCGGCCGCCCTGCCGCGTCGCTCCTCGGGTGGAACGGCGTTGATGCCGTTCTGTTCGACGGCCAACGTGTCCATGATCGGACGTTACACCGCACCGGGCGCCGAGCGGGAGGCGGCCCTGTCACGACCGCGATGCCGCCGATCCGGGGACGGCGCGTACCTCCAGGTCGGCGCCGTTGGTAGTGCGAACACCACCTCCAGGTCTCCCGTCGCCGCCAGGGTGCCCCGGGACCGTCCGCGCTTGACTGGGCGGCATGAGACCAACAGCGTCCCCTTCCGGGCGCACCGCCGCCTCGGACGCCGTCCGCCTGGTCGGGCTGACCCGCACATACGGCATCGCGCCTCGCGAGGTGGCGGCGCTGCGCGAGGTCAGCACCACGTTCCCGGCCTGCTCGTTCAGCGCCATCATGGGACCGTCGGGCTCCGGCAAGTCCACGCTGCTGCACTGCGCGGCGGGGCTGGACCAGCCGACCGGCGGCCAGGTGCTCGTCGGCGGCGTGGATCTGAGCACGCTGAGCGAGCGGGAGCGCACCGAGCTGCGCCGCGACCGCCTGGGGTTCGTCTTCCAGTCGTTCAACCTCATCGCTTCGCTCACCGCCGCGCAGAACGTGGCGCTGCCGATCCGGCTGTCGGGGAGGCGCCCGCCCCAGGAGTGGACGCGCGAGGTGCTCACGCTGGTCGGACTGGGCGAGCGCATGCACCGTCGTCCCGCCGAGCTGTCGGGCGGCCAGCAGCAGCGCGTGGCCATCGCGCGGGCCCTCGCCGTCCAGCCTGAGGTGATCTTCGCGGACGAGCCGACCGGCGCACTCGACAGCCGCTCGGGCCGGGATGTGCTGGCGCTGCTGCGGCGGCTCGTGGACGAGCGCGGCCACACCGTGGTGATGGTGACGCACGACCCGTTCGCCGCCTCACACGCCGATCGGGTGCTCTTCCTGTCCGACGGCGTGCTGGTGGACGAGCTGTGTTCCCCCGACTCGCGCTCGGTCGCCGCGCGCCTGGCCGAACTGGAGACCGCGTGAATGCCACGTCCACCGCCGCGGCCATCCGTGAACTGCCCGTCGAGCGGGGCGTCCGTCTGCGCACCCTGTTCACGGTCGCCTGGCTGACGCTCCGCAGCCGGACGTCCGGTTTCGCCGGCGCGGTGGT
Organism: Nonomuraea indica; assembly: GCF_002850745.1. GTDB lineage: Bacteria > Actinomycetota > Actinomycetes > Streptosporangiales > Streptosporangiaceae > Nonomuraea > Nonomuraea indica. The sequence goes on along the minus strand of NZ_KZ559469.1, from coordinate 223,958 downwards.
GGCGCTGACTCTCGGCGTCGCCTTCGCCGGCGCCGCCACCTCGATGCTCGCCTCGGGCGCCGCACTGCCCCCGCACACCCCGGCGTCCGTACGGGAAGCGGTCGCGGAGTCCGGCGCGCTGCTCGTCATGCTGGCCGTGATCGGTGTGTTCGTCACCGTCTTCGTGGTATCCGGGACGTTCGCGTTCATCGTCGCGCAGCGCCGCAAGGAGCTGGCCGTCCTGCGCACCGTCGGCGCCGCCCCCCACCAGGTCAGAGGCATGGTGATGGCCGAGGCGGCACTCGCCGCGCTGGTCGCCTCCACGCTGGGCGTGCTGCTGGCGCCGGTGTTCACGTCGGCGGTGGCCCGGTTGCTGCGGTGGCAGGGGCTCCTGCCTGAGGGGTTCGCGCCGTCCGTGTCCGGAGGGGCGCTGGCGGGGTGCTTCGTGTCGGGTGTGGCCGTCGGCCTGGTCGCCACGATCACCGCGGCGCGCAGGGCCGGGTCGGTACGCCCGGTGGAGGCGATGCGCGCGGCGTCGCTGGCCGACCAGCCGATCGGCAAGGGGCGCCGGCTGGGCGGCCTGGCGGCGCTGGCCTGCGGCGCGGGCATGCCGGCTCTGGTTCCGATCGCGCCGCCGGACGGCCGGGCGCCGCTGACGATGTTCGTGTCGATGCCGCTGGTGCTCGGCTTCGCGCTGCTGTCACCGGCGTTGACGGCCTGGGTCGGCGCGCTGGTGACCATGCCGCTGGCGCGCTGGACGTCCGCGACGGGCGAGCTGGCGCGGGAGAACGTGCGGATGGCGCCCCGGCGCACGGCGGCCACGGCCGGTCCCGTGCTCATCACCGTGGGGCTGGCCGGGTCGCTGCTCGGCGGCACGACGTTGCTGGGCGAGGCGATGGCCGCGGACTCGCGCCAGGTGTGGCGGTCGCACCTGGTGGTGTCCGGGCCGGGGGCGGCCGAGGCGGCCGGTTCGCTGCGCGACCTGCCCGGGGTGGCCGCCGCGGCGCCTGTCGCGTCGGGCGACGTGGAGGTGTTCGCCAACCGGACGGTCCGGACGGTGAGCGCGATGGGAGTCGATCCGGACGGCGTGTCGCGGGTGATGAACCTGGCGCGGGTCGAGGGCGACCTGGGTGCGTTACGGTCCGGCGCGGTCGCGGCCGACCGGGGCCAGGCCGAGACGTTCGGGTGGCGGCTGGGGGAGAGGGTGGAGCTGAAGCTGCCCGACGGCACGCGGGCCCGTCCCTCGTTGGTGGCGGTGTTCGACGGCTCCCCTCTGGGCGGCGGGGTGCTGGTGTCCCGCGACCTGCTCGCCGGAGGCGCACGCTGGACCGCCGTCCACGTGACCCTGGAATCCGGGCAGCCGGTGACCCGGGCTCGGGTCGACGCCGTCCGGACCGGCATCGGCGAGCGCCATCCCGCGCTCCGGACGGACCGCACAGAGGAGATCATGGCGGTCATGTCCGGCGCGCGGCAGGAGGGCATGCGCATCGGCGCGATCGCGCTGGCCGGGTTCGCCGTGGCCTACACGCTCGTCGCCGTGGCCAACACCTCGGCACTGTCCTTCGGGGCCCGCAGCGACGAGTTCGCCAGGCTGCTCCTCCTCGGCGCGCGCAGGGCCCAGGTCCTGCGCATGGCGCTGTGGGAGGCGCTGTGCGTCGCCGCCGCCGGTGTTCTGCTCGGCGTGGCGGTGACCGGCGTCGCGGTGCTGGGGCTGCGCTCGGTGCTCGGCGGGCTCGGCCTCGAAGCGCCCACGGCCTTCCCGTGGACCGAGGTCGGGACGGTGGCCGGGGCGTGCGTGCTGGTGGTGCTGGTGTCGGCGCTGGTGCCGACCGGGCTGATGCTGCGCCGCGCCACGTCGACGCCGGCCTGACACCTGCGCGCCGTCGGTTCAGCTGCCGCCGTCGGTTCAGCCGTCGCTGTCGCGTCAGCCGTCGCCGTCGCGCAGGTAGCGGAGCACCGCCGCGACCCGGCGGTGCTCCTCGTCGCTGGGTTCGAGCAGCAGCTTGGCGAAGATGTTGCCCACGTGCTTGAGCACCGCCGCCTCGCTGACCACGAGCACCCGGGCGATGGCGCCGTTGGACTTGCCCTCGGCCATCAACGCCAGCACGTCGCGCTCGCGCGGGGTGAGGCGGTCGAGCCCCTCTCGGTCGCGGCGGTCCTCCAGCAGCCTGACCACCACTTCCGGGTCGATGGCGGTGCCGCCCGCGGCCACCCTGCCGACCGTGACGAGGAAGTCCTCGATCTCGCCGACGCGGTTCTTCAACAGGTAGCCGACGCCCCGCCCCGAGCCGGACCCCAGGAGTTCCAGCGCGTAGGACCGTTCGACGTACTGGGACAGCACCAGCACCGCCACCTCCGGATGCGTGGTCCTGATGCGCAGCGCCGCCCGCAGCCCCTCGTCGCGGAAGCCGGGAGGCATCCGCACGTCCACCACGGCGATGTCGGGAGGCCGCGCGTCCACCGCCGCCAGCAGCTCGGTGGCGTCGCCGACCGACGCGACCACCCGGTGCCCGAACCGCTCCAGGATGTGCCGCAGCCCTTCCCGCAGCAGCACCGAGTCGTCCGCGATCACGACGTCCACGTAACCTCCACGCGCAGGGTCGTTCCCCTGCCTTCCGGACTTGACAGACTCACGGTGCCGCCGACCGCGGCCACCCGGTCGGCCAGCCCGGTCAGGCCGGTGCCGCCCCGGATGTCGGCCCCGCCCACGCCGTCGTCACGGACCCGCAGGACGATGCGGCCGGGTGCGCCGCGCAGCAGCAGCTCCGCGCCGCCGGCGCCGCTGTGCTTGGCCAGGTTGGTCAGCGCCTCGCACCCGGCGAAGTAGACGGCCGACTCCACCGATGCCGGCGGCCGGTCGTCCATGCCCTTCACACGTACGGTCACCGGCACCGGGCACCGCCTGGCCGCCTCGGTGAGCGCCCCGGCCAGCCCGCGGTCGGTGAGGATGGCCGGGTGAATGCCGCGGACCAGTGCCTGCAGCTCCGCCAGCGTGTGGCGGGCCTCGTCGTAGGCGCTGTCGACAAGCTTCCTGACCTCCGCCGGCTGCGCCGACAGCTCCATCCGGACCAGCCCCAACGTCATGATCAGCCCGGTGAGCCGCTGCTGGGTGCCGTCGTGCAGGTCGCGTTCGAGCCGTCGCCGCTCGTCGTCGAACGCGTCGGCGAGCCTGGCCCGCGACCGGTCGGCCTCGATCAGCCGCAGCTCCAGCTCTTCGCCCGCCGGCTTCGTCAACAGCGTCCGGGCCAGCGCCCCCTCGGCCGCGGCCACCGCCGTCACCAGGTAGGCGGTGACGACTCCCAGCAGGAGCCCGACGGCGGCCGCACCCCACGAGAGCGCTGGATCGGAGATCACTCTCTGCCAGGAGGGGTTCACCGACGCCGCACCGGGCAACCGGCCCCACACGGGCGCCGCCAACGGCCCACCGACCACCAGGGCGAGCACCACCACGAACACCGCGTTGAGCGGCCCCAGCAGGCACAGCAGCAGGCCGTGCCCGGCCTCCCGCCAGGTGGCGGCCTCCGCCAGAAGCACCCGGGTGCCGGCCGGGGAGCGGCCGTGTGGCGAGACGGCGGGGCGGTGGTCCACCAGCCGCAGCCGGAGTCGTTCGGCCCGGCCCAGCGCCACCACCCACCGGGGCAGCAGCTTCAGCACCGGCACGCCGACCAGGATCGGCGCCGTCAACCCTCCGGCTGCCAGCAGAACCAGCGCCGCCGGCAGCCAGACGACCGCGACCAGTGACCCGCTCAGCAGATAGGCGGCCGAACGCCAGGGCACGAACGACAGCGGGATCCTCAGAGGCGTCCTGACCAGGCTCTCCCACGGCCCGCCCTCGATCCCCACGGCCTCATCTTAGTGATCGGCAAAAGCCTGGTGAGAGCACCGCGGGAGGCGGGGCGGACCGCACGGCGTAGGAAGCGTCAGCCGGCGAGGGAGAGGAGCCGGGCCTCCGTCTCCGGGTCCAGGCCCACCGCCGGCCGGTCGGAGCGGGTGGGGGCGCGGCCGCCGATGCCGCGCAGCCAGGCCCACGTGTCAGCCACCGTCTCCTCGACCGGGCGGCACCGCAGGCCCGCCGCGACCGCCTTGGACACGTCGCCGCCGTGCATCGT
>NZ_KZ559469.1:121994-219860 GCF_002850745.1 Nonomuraea indica | reverse complement strand
GGTGCCCCCCGCCGGGGAGCCATATCGGCAGGTCGATCCACGGTCGCACCCCCGCCGCGAGGATCGTCCCGGCGTCCACCCAGCGCAACTCGGCGTCGGATCCGGTGACCCGCACGCAGCTCTCCAGCAGCTCCCGCGTGGTGGTGAATCCCGGCGGGCTGACCACGTTGTAGGCGCCACCGAGCCCGCGCCCGGCGGCGGACAGGCACCACGAGGCCAGGTCCCGGGCGTCGATGAGCTGGAGGCCCAGGTCGGCGGGGCCGGGTGCGAGCACCGGCCCTCCGTGCGCGATGCGGCTCAGCCACCAGGGCAGCCGCCCGATGTTCTCGTACGGCCCGAGGATGAGCCCGGCACGCGCGAGCAGCGCCCGGTCGCCGAACGCCGCCACGGCGGCCAGCTCGCTGCCGGCCTTGGCCCGGGCGTAGTCGGGGGCGGTGTCGTCGTCCGGCGACGCCGTCACCACGGGCGCGTTCTCGTCGGCGCCCGCCGGCACCGGATAGCGGTAGACCGAACGGCTGGAGACGTAGACGTAGTGGCCGGCGCGGCCGGCCAGCAGCCGCGCGCTGTCACGCACCGCGGACGGCGCCCAGGACCAGGTGTCGACCACCACGTCCCACTCGCCGCGCTCGATCGCGGCGAGCCCGCCCTTGGCCGACCGGTCGCCCCGCAGGGCGGTGACGCCGGCGGGCGGCTCATGCGTGCCCCGGTTGTGCACGGTCACGTCTGCCCCGAGCGCGAGCGCCTCTTCGACGAAGGCGCGCCCGACGAACTCGGTCCCGCCCAGCACAAGCAGCCTCATGCGCTCCACTCTGGCGCGCGGCATCCCGCCGCGGGGCCGTGCACGCCCACAGCGGAACCGCTCACAGCGGAACCGCTCACAGCGGAACAGCTCGCAGCGGAACCGCTCACAGCGGAACCGCTCACAGCGAACCCGCCGGCCTGTGGACCGATCGTGGCGGAATACCCGAGGCGTGCCATGGAAGCGCACGCGGGCGACGGCGACGCTCGTTCGGCGAGCGCCAAGAAACGCCCAACCATCACCCGGCGTGACGGAAAAAACGGCAGCCCGGGCGAACTGTCTGGGTAGCGGTCACAGATAGTGATATGGGGGTCATGTGGATGGTGAAAAGGATTTTTCCTCGCTCGATCCGGGCGCGTCTCACCATGATCGCGGTGCTGGTCGCGGCGGTGGTCGTCGCCGCGACGTCCTCGATCGCCCTCGCCACCGTCCCCGACAGCCTGCGGGGCACGGTGCGGAGCAGCCTGGAGTCGGCCGTCGGGCAGGTGGCCGAGGAGGCCCGCGCCGGCCAGCTCCCCACGGACCTGCGTACCCCGTCCCACCTGCAGCTCCTCCAGGTCGTGTCCCCCCGCGGCGAGGTGCTCGCCTCCACCCCCGGACGGCCCGGCGAACCCCACATCACCGCCATCCAGCCGGAACGCCCCGGCGTCCCGCACGTCACCGAGCACGTCCTGCACTACGCCAGGGACCCCGGACACCACCACTGCATGGTCATGGCCATGCGGGTGCCCACGCCGGAGGGGCCGGTCACCGTCTACGGCGCCGCCTCGCTGGACAAGGTGAACAGCGCCCTGGCCACCCTGTACGCGCTGTTCTTCCTGGGCATGCCGCTGACGCTGGCCGGCGTGGCCGGCGTCGCCTGGACGATCGTCGGCTCGGCGCTTCGTCCCGTCGAGCGCATCCGGTCCGAGCTGGCCGAGATCACCGGCAAGGACCTGAGCCGCCGGGTCCCCGTACCCGGCACCGGCGACGAGATCACCCATCTGGCCCTGACCACCAACGCCACCCTCGACCGCCTCGAACGTTCGGCCGAGACCCAGCGCCGCTTCGTCGCCGACGCCTCGCACGAGCTCCGCAGCCCCATCTCGGGGCTGCGGACGCAACTGGAGTTCGCCGCCGCGTACCCGGACGAGACCGACTGGCCCGTGATCGGCGCCCGCGCGCTGGAGTCCGTCGAACGGCTCACCGGCATCGTCGACGAACTGCTCCTGCTCGCCCGGCTCGACGCGGGCGTCGTGGCCGAGCGCGTGGTCGTCGACATGTGCCACCTGGTCAGGGAGCAGGTGCGGCGCCGCGCGGGCGGCCGCGTCGTGGTCGTCGCCGCGCCCTGCCGTCCGGCCCCGGTCCTCGGCTCCGCGGTGCAGCTCGACCGCCTGCTGACGAACCTGCTGGACAACGCCACCAGGCATGCGACCGCCCGGGTCGAGGCGGCCGTGCGGGAGGACGGGGGCGACGTGGTCGTCACCGTGACCGACGACGGCGCCGGCATCGCGCCGGAGGACCGTGAGCGGATCTTCGAGCGTTTCACCCGGCTGGAGGCGGCCCGCGTCCTGGACAAGGGCGGCACCGGGCTGGGACTGCCCCTGTCGAGGGAGATCGCCGTGGCCCACGGTGGCGGCCTCGTCCTCACCGACCACCGTCCGGGCGCCTGTTTCCTGGTGCGCCTGCCGTTGTGCCCTGACTGACGTCGCGGGCGCCGCGGCCAGGACCGACGTTCAGGCGCCGCGGACGGCGGCCAGGACCGACGGGTCCCAGGTGTACTCGACGAGGTCGAGCTCGACCGCCCCGATCGCGGGGTGGGCGTCGGACCAGTGGAGATCGCTCCTACGGGATGGGCGTGCCGGTGACCAGCGGCAGTGAGACCGACGTGCCGGCCAGGTCGACGGTGACCTCGGCCCCGGTGCCGGGCTCGACGTCAGTCCCGGAGCCGTTGCCCGACTCGTCGAGGTTGAAGTCGTCGTTGGCTCCGGTCAGCACCAGGCCCAGCCGGTGCCCGGCCTTGAACTCGTAGTCCTGCGGCTGCATCTTCCAGGTGATCTGGTAGGACCTGCCCGGCTTCAGCGGTGTCGAGCGGCTCAGCGACTTGTGGTTCTGCGCGTCCAGGATCCCGCGGGTGACGACGTTGAAGCCGGAGGTCGCCGTGTTGTCGCCGGCCTTGAAGTAACAGCCGTCGTCATCGGCGGTGTTCTCGCCGACGCAGTCCTCGCCGCCGAGGATTTTGAGGCCTTCCGCAGTGGTCGCGGTGCGTTCGCGGTAGTTGATGCGGGTGTCGGTGCCGTAGTCGACGAGCAGGACGCCGAGGTTGGCGGTCGGCTTGTCGAGCTTGAGGCGCAGGCTCACCGACGGCGTTCCGGACAGCCGCGTCGCGTTCTTCAGCGGCGGGGTCAGGAAGGCCAGCCGGTGGGGGTTGGCGGCGGCGGGGTCAGCGGCCATCGCGACCTCGGTCTGGGCGGCGTCGAGGTAGCTGCCGGTTCCGGCCGACGGCTCGCGGCCCAGTGAGCCGTCCCGCTGCGGCCGCAGGGTCGTCGTCCGTGCCGGTGCCGGCCAGTCGGCCTGGGTGATCCAGCGGTCCGGGCCGTGCTGCACGTCGACGCGCGGCCGGCGCATGATGTCGTTGGAGACGCCCATCAGCTCGTGGTCGAACCACCGGTGCAGGGTGTCGAGCCACACCTCGCGGCGGGCCCAGAACGGGTCGAGGTGCCCGTACTGGGTCACCCACGCCTTGCGCTGCACCGTGCGGGGCAGCTTGGCCCACCACTCGGAGAACTGGCTGCCGACCACGTTCCGGTCCTGCATGCCCATCACCGCGAAGACGCTGGCGCGGACGTCGCGCGCCTTCGAGATCGGCCCGGTCCGGTAGTCGCGCTCGTGCCAGTAGGCGTTGTAGTTGCCGGTGGCGTCGTCGGAGTCTTCGAGCAGCTTCTGACGCACCGCCGCGCATTTCTCGTCCGGGTCCTTGTCGACCCGCTTGGACTGCCAGGCCGCCGCACCCTTGAACCAGGTGATGACGCCGTTGTTGCGCGAGTTCTCGTATCCGCTGGTGTACCCCGCAAGCGGCACGATCGTCTCCAGTCCCCGCACCCCGGTGCCGGCGACGCCGATGGCGAGGGCTCCTTCGTAGGAGTGGCCGATCATCCCGGTGCGTCCGGTGGTCCAGGTGGCCTTGACCGGCTTGCCCTCGTCGTCGTAGGCGGTCGCCCTGCCGTTCAGCCAATCGACGACCGCCTTGCCGCCGAGCACGTCGGAGGCGCCGTAGGAGGCCGGGCAGCCGTCGGACAGCCTGGTGCCGATCATGTCGACGGACACGAACGCATACCCGCGGGGCACGAAGTAGTTGTCGTAGTACATCGGGAATTTCGTCACGTTCCCGTTCGTGTCGTACTTCTTGTGCTCGATCTCGTAACCGACCCCGGGATCGTCGTAGTACGGGCTCTCGTGCATGATCACCGGGACCTTGAGTCCGGAACCGGATTCTCTCGGCCGGATGATGTCCACCCGGACCAGGTCCTTCTTGCCGTCGCCGTCGCTGTCGACCGGCGACTGCACCCGCACGTGCTCACGGATGGCGTCCTGGTAGGAGAAGACGGGCTGTGTCAGCCCGCCCGCGACTTCGACAGCCGGCCCGGCCGTCGCGGACGCGGCGGGAGCGCCGGCGATCACGAGCGGGGTCACGAGTGCGACTGCGGCGAGGAGCCCTCGCCGTTGCGATGTGGACATGTGCGTACTTTCTGGAGTCGGTTGTCGCGATCACGGGTGCCCGAGGCGGCATGATGTGTTTCGCCTGCCGGCACGGGTCCGCCGACCGGCTCGGCGGGACCAGCGCCTGCCGGCAACGGCCGGCAACGGCCGGCGGCGGCGTGTCGGCCGCGGCCCGTCACGGGCCCGCGGTCACACGTCCCAGGTGACCGGGAGGCTCTTGACCCCGTAGACGTCGGCGGTCTCCGGGCGCAGGGCCACCTGCTCGGCGGGCACGGCCAGGCGCAGGGTGGGGAAGCGGTTGAGCAGGGCGGGGAATGCGACCCGCATCTCGACGCGAGCCAGCTGCTGGCCCAGGCACTGGTGGATGCCGTGACCGAAGGCCAGGTGCCCGCCGCCCCGCCTGCGCAGGTCTAGCACGTGGGGGTCGGCGAAGCGCTCGGGGTCGCGGTTGGCGGTGTTGTACGACAGGATGACCGTCGTGCCGGCCTCGATGGTCCGGCCGCCCAGCTCGACGTCCTCCAGCGTCGTCCTCATGGACGTCTTGACGACGCTCAGATACCGCAGCAGTTCCTCCACGGCCCCGTCGACGAGCGCGGGCTCGGTGCGCAGCGCCGCCAGTTGCGCCGGGTTCCGCAGCAGCGCGAAGGCGCCCAGCGCGAGCATGTTCGCGGTGGTGTCGAACCCGGCCGACAGCAGGATCAGGGCCATCCCCCGCAGTTCCTCATCGGTCAGATCGCTGTCGAGCAGGTCGCTGAGCACGTCGTCGGTGGGTTCGGCGCGCTTGGCGGCCACCAGCTCCGCGAGGTAGGCCTGGGTGGCGGTGTAGGCCGCGATCAGTTCCTCGTCGCCGGCCTCCCCGCCGAGGAACGTGTCGATGTGCTCCTGGAAGGAGCCCCGGTCCTCGTACGGGACGCCCAGCAGCTCACAGATGATGACCGAGGGGATGGGCCTGGCGAAGGCGGTCACCAGGTCCGCCGGTGGGCCCGCCTGCTCCATCGCGTCCAGGTGCTCGGCGGTGACCTGCTCGACGCGTTCGGTGAGCAGCCGCATCCGCCGGACGGTGAACTTGCCGACCAGCGGCTTGCGGTAGCGGCTGTGCTCGGGGTCGTCCATGAGGAGGAACTCGCCGGGGCGCGCCGGAGGGATCTCGATGTCACCGAAGTCGATGGTCGGGTGGTGGCGCATGAGCTCCTTGCGGGAGCTGAACCGGGAGTCGGCCAGGACCGACCGGACCAGGTCGTACCCGGTGATCAGCCAGCCCTGGTGCCCGTCGGGGAAGGGGTACCGGCTGATCGGGCCGTGCTCACGGGCCTGGAGCAGCTCCTTGGGCGGGTCAAAGGGGCAGCCGGGCTGACGGGTGGCCGGCATCGTGGGGACGGTGTGTTCCATGGTCGCTCCTCGGGGCTGGTCGAGATATGACGTGTTTCACGCGCTGTGAATGCCTTGCTTCATCGACAGGGGCCTAGGAGATCCTGCGGCGGTAGGTGTTCATGGCGAGGACGTAGGCGACGACGAGGATGCCGACACACCAGGCGAGGGCGATCCAGATGTCGGTGCCGACCGGCTGCTCGGTGAACAGGGCGCGGATGGCGTTGACGATGGAGGTCACCGGCTGGTTCTCGGCGAAGACGCGCACCGGGCCGGGCATGGTGTCGGTGGGCACGAACGCCGAGCTGAGGAAGGGCAGGAAGATGAGCGGGTAGGAGAACGCGCTCGCGCCTTCCATGGTCTTCGCGGACAGGCCGGGGATGACGGCGATCCACGTCAGCGCCAGGGTGAACAGGACCAGGATGCCGGCGACCGCGAGCCAGGCCGGCACTCCCGCGCTCGAGCGGAAGCCCATGAGCAGGGCGACGAGCACGACCACCACGAGCGAGATCAGGTTGGCGACCAGCGAGGTCAGCACGTGCGCCCACAGCACTGCCGACCGCGCGGTCGGCATCGACTGGAAGCGCTCGAAGATGCCGCCCTTCATGTCCATGAACAGCCGGTACGCGGTGTAGGCGATGCCCGAGGCGATCGTGATGAGCAGGATGCCGGGCAGCAGGTAGTTCACATACGAGTCCGATCCTGTCTTGATCGCGCCGCCGAAGACGTAGACGAACATCAGCATCATGGCGATCGGCATGATCGCGGTCGTGATGATGGTGTCGGGGCTACGCGCGATGTGGCGCAGGGAGCGTCCCAGCAGGACGCCGGTGTCGGCGAAGAAGTGCTTGCTCATCGTGGTTGTCCCTTCATGCCTTGGTGCCGACGAGGGCGAGGAAGACGTCCTCGAGGGTCGGCTGCTTCTCGACGTACTCGACCTTGGCCGGCGGCAGCATCCGCTTGAGCTCGGCGAGGGTGCCGTCGACGATGATCCGGCCCTCGTGGAGGATCGCGATCCGGTCGGCGAGTTGTTCGGCCTCGTCCAGGTACTGCGTCGTGAGCAGCACCGTCGTCCCCTGGTCGGCGAGTTCCTTGACGGCCTGCCACACCTCGATGCGCGCCTGGGGGTCGAGCCCGGTCGTCGGCTCGTCGAGGAAGATGACCGGCGGATCGCCGATGAGGCTCATCGCGATGTCGAGACGGCGGCGCATGCCACCCGAGTACGTCGACACCTTCCGCGCGCCCGCGTCGGTCAGCGAGAAGCGCTCCAGCAGGTCATCGGCGATCTTGCCCGGATTCCGGAGGTGCCTCAGCCGGGCGACCAGCACGAGGTTCTCGCGCCCGCTGAGGATCTCGTCGACGGCGGCGAACTGTCCGGTGAGGCTGATGGACTCCCGCACGTCCGCGGCCTGCGTGGCGACGTCCATGCCGTTGATCCGGGCGGTGCCCGCGTCGGCCTTGAGCAGCGTGGACAGGATCTTCACGACCGTGGTCTTGCCCGCCCCGTTGGAGCCGAGCAGGGCGAAGATGCTGCCCCGTGCCACGTCGAAGTCCACGCCGCGCAGTACCTGCAGTTCCTTGTAAGACTTCGCCAGGCCCCGCACGTGGATCGCCTGGCTGTGCTGTGTCGTCATCAGACCGTCCTGTCCTCTTCACCGGTGTCTTCGCGGAGCTTTTCGAGCCGTTCGGCGAGGAAGCTCCAGGTCCTCCAGAACTCGTCGAGATGCTCGTGTCCCTGAGCGTTGAGGGAGTACACCTTGCGTGGCGGGCCCTTCACGGACGGGACCTTCTCCACGTCGACGAGGCCGCGCCGCTCGATCCTGACCAGCAGGGCGTGGACCGTGCCCTCGGCGATGTCGGAGAGCCCCTGATCCCGCAGCCATGCCGTGGTCTCGTAGCCGTACGCCGGCCGGCCGGACAGGATCGCCAGGACGACTCCTTCCAGAGTCCCCTTGAGCATCTCCGTCAGCTGCTTGGCCATGGCACACCCCCTTTCCCAGCTACTCAGTGCTGCTGACTACCGCTACAAAGTAGCACTGACTACCGGTATATAGCAACACTGCATAGAGGGGGGCTCAGGCGGCGTCGAGAGCTGCGGTGATCTTGCGGATCATGCCGGCCAGGGTGGGGCCGGGCTCGCCCCTGTGGGTCTGGGCGGCTGCCTCGACGGCGACCGTGACGGTGCGGCGGAAGTTGTCGGCCTCGGCCGGATCCTGCTGCTTGAGCCGGCTCATGGCGGTCGTCAGGGCCGGCAGCACCAGGTCGGCGAGTTCGGCCACGGACTTGCCGCTCAGGTTCACGCCCTTGGGCCACTCGGCGAGCACGTGCCCGACCAGGCCGGTGGCGGAGGCCAGGGCGACGGAGCCATGGGTGGCGGCCTTGTGCGGCTTGCCGGCGGCGTCGGCGGCGGCCATCAGCGAGACCGCGCCCCACGCGGCGGTGCGCAGGGTGATCTTGTCCTGGTCGGTCAGGATGGAGGGCATGGCGGTGCTCCTTCGAGGGTGACCGGATTCAACCGGTGTCGGCGGGGGCGGGCTTACCGGGCGCCGGCTCAGTTGCTGAGCCGTCTTCCTGGCGTCCACCATCGCCGCCCGCTCTGATACCGGGCCGTCACCGTCCTGACGCCGCCGCTGACACGACACCTTCTGATCGGCGGCGCGCGGTGGTCATCCCCGGACCGCGGAGGTCGCGGAGGTCGTGGAGGCCCCCCGAGGGTCGCGGGGGTCGCGGGGGTTGCGAAGGTGCGGGGGTCGCGGAGGTGCGGAGGTCGCGAGGGGTCAAAGCCGGGAGGGCCGCGGGGTGAGGGCCGCGAGGGGTCCGCAGGAGGCGCTTCCGGGGCCGGTCGTAGCGGCGTCGTGAGGGTCAGGCGGACTCGCGGACGATCAGCTCCGTGGGGAGGGTGACCGGCTCGACCTGGTCGGCGCCGTCGATGAGGGCGAGCAGCAGCCGGACCGTCTCCTGGGCGACGTCCGCGAGCGGCTGGCGAACCGTGGTGAGCGGCGGGTGGGTGGAGATGGCCACCGACGAGTCGTCGAACCCGCCCACCGCCACGTCGTCCGGCACCCGCCGCCCCGCCTGGCGCAGCGTGTGGAGGGCGCCGGAGGCCATCACGTCGGAGGCGGCGAACACCGCGTCCACGTCGGGCACGCGCTCCAGCAGCCTGGCCATGGCGCGCTCGCCGCTGGCGTGGGTCCAGTCGCCGTGTTCGACCAGCCTGGTGGACGCCTTGCGCCCGAGCACGTCGGTGAACCCCTCCAGCCGCTGGATGCCGCCGGGGGTGTCCATCGGGCCGGTGATCATGGCGATCTTCTTCCGGCCCCGGGACACCAGGTATTCGGCCATCTGGCGGGCGCCGCCGCGCTCGTCGCAGGCCGCGTACGGGATGACCGACTCGCGGCCGATCACCGCGCCGCACGAGACGGCGGGCAGGCGGGCCCCGCGCAGCGCGTCGACCAGCGGGTCTCCCGAGTGGGTGGACATGAGCAGCACGCCGTCGGCGTGGCCGCCGCGCACGTAGCGGAGCACCTGCTCGCGGTCGCGGTCGTCGGCGGCGATCATCATGACGAGCGACAGGTCGCGCTCGCCGAGGCCGCGGATGGCGGTGCGGATGGTGGTGCTGTAGTTGGGGTCCTCGAAGAGCTTCTCGTGCGGCTCCGACAGCACCATGACGACGGATCCGGCGCGCTGCCTGACCAGGTTGCGGGCGTTGCGGTTGACGACGTAGCCGGTCTCGGCGATGGCCCGCTCGATGGCGAGGCGGGCCGCGGGGCTGACGTAACGGTCGCCGTTGAGCACGCGCGAGACCGTGCCGCGCGAGATCCCGGCCACCCGGGCCACGTCGTGGATGGTCGGCCTCTTCACGTTCCCCAATATCTCACGGCTCGTTGTCAAAGCTCTGTGAGCGTACACAGAGAGACATATACAGCGCTAGATCCCATTTAGGGTGGTTTAACGAGAGCGTAACGAGGGGTTGACAGTCGGTCCGCTGGGCCAAGACGCTGTGAACGTTCACAGATACCCTCCACCAGCCGAGGCCCCCATGCGCATGAACAGGCTCGCCGCCGCCGCCCTCGCCGCCGCCCTCGTGACGGGCTGCGCCAGCGGCGCCCAGGACTCCGCCGCCCCCGCCGACACCGCGGCCCCCGCCGGCAACGTCAAGCTGACGTTCTGGAACTGGGTGCCCGGCATGGACAAGGTCGTCGCGGTGTGGAACAAGGCCAACCCCGCCATCCAGGTCGTGTCCAGCACCCAGGCCGGCGGTGACGACGCGGCGACCAAGTTCCTCACCGCCGCCAAGGCGGGCAATCCGCCGGACCTCATGCAGGCGGAGTACCAGGCGCTGCCGTCGTTCGTGGCGGCCGACGCGGTGGCCGACATCAAGGCCGCGGCCGAGCCGGTCAGGCGGGAGTTCGGCGAGGGCGTGTGGGGGCTCGTCACGCTGGGCACCGACGGGGTCTACGCCGTCCCGCAGGACAGCGGGCCGATGATGTTCTACTACCGCGCCGACCTGTTCGAGAAGTACGGCATCGAGGTCCCGAAGACCTGGCAGGAGTACGCCGAGGCCGCCAGGACCGTGCGCGAGAAGGACCCGAAGGTGTTCCTCGGCACGTTCTCCAGCAAGGACCCGGGCAGCTTCGCCGGGCTCGCGCAGCAGGCCGGCGCCCAGTGGTGGTCGATCAGCGGCGAGGCGTGGAAGGTGGCGGTCAACGACGAGCCCACCAGGCGGATGGCCGAGTTCTGGGGCGGCCTGGTCAAGGAGGGCGTGGTCGACACCATGCCGTACTTCACCCCCGAGTGGAACAAGGCGCTCAACGACGGCAAGCTCCTCACCTGGCCGTCGGCCGTGTGGGCGCCGGGGCCGCTGGCCAGCAACGCGCCCAAGGCCAAGGGCAAGTGGGCCGTCGCCCCGCTGCCGCAGTGGAACGCGGGCGAGAACCACACCGGCTTCTGGGGCGGCTCCGCCGTCGCCGTCGCTGCCGCCTCCAAGCACAAGGAGGCCGCCGCCAAGTTCGCCACCTGGCTCAACACCGACCCCGAGGCGCTCACCCTGCTGGTCAAGGAGGGTGCGATCTACCCGGCCGCCACCAAGGGCACCGCGCTGCTCACCGAGCCGCCCGCGTACTTCTCCAACGTCCCCGGCTTCTACGAGCAGGCGGCCGCCCACACCGCCGGCGCCCGCGGCTTCACCTACGGCCCGAACGTCAACGTCGCCTACAACGCCTTCAGGGACGCCTTCGACAAGGCCGCGGCCGACAAGTCGTCCTTCGTCGACGCCCTGGTCAAGGTGCACGACGCGACGGTGGCCGACATGACCAAGTCCGGCTTCCAGCTCGCCCGGTGAGCGGCCGAGCGATGCGGCCCCGACGCCGGGGCGGCCTGGCGCCGTACGTGTTCCTCGCCCCCGCCATGACGCTGTTCGCCCTGTTCATGGTCGTGCCGATCGGCTACACGGTGTACCTGAGCCTGCACCGGACCAAGGTCTCGGGTCTGGGGCTGGGCAAGGGGGCGCGCAAGGAGGTCTTCGTCGGGCTCGACAACTACGCCGTCTCGGTCGGTGACGGCGAACTGTGGGCCGGCTGGCTGCGCGTCCTCGGGTACGGCGTGCTGGTGCTCGTCGTCATGCTGGGCCTGGCCCTGCTGTTCGCCCTCATGCTGGACACCGCCCGGGTGCGGCTGGCCAGGTTCGCCCGGATCGCGATCTTCCTGCCGTTCGCGGTGCCCGGGGTGGCGGCCGGCCTCATGTGGGGCTTCCTCTACCTGCCGAGCCTCAGCCCGTTCCACGAGCTGTTCGGCGCCGACCTGCTGAGCCGCACCACGGTCGTCTACTCCATGGCGAACATCGCCGTCTGGGGCGGCACCGGCTTCAACATGCTGGTCCTCTACACGAACCTGCGCGCCGTCCCGCAGAGCCTCTACGAGGCCGCCCGCATCGACGGCGCGTCGGAGCTGCAGATCGCGCTGCGGGTCAAGATCCCGATCCTGATGCCGGCGATCATCCTGACGACCGTCTTCTCCGTCATCGCCACCGTCCAGGTGTTCACCGAGCCGAGCACCCTGCGGCCCCTGTCCAACACGATCAGCTCGACCTGGAGCCCCCTGATGAAGGTCTACCGGGACGCCTTCGTGACCGGCGACCTGTACTCCGCCGCGGCGACCGCCATCGTGATCGCGGGCGTGTCGCTGGTGCTGTCGTTCGGCTTCCTGCGCCTGGTGCGCGACCGGGCGTTCGGGGAGGCGGGGGCGTGATGGCCACCTCGACGCTCGCCTCCGCCTCGCGCCGCCGCGCCGCCGCGCCCGCCCGCCGGCCGCTCGGCCTGGTGCCCACGGGCGTGCTGCTGCTCGGCGCGATCTACTGCCTGTTCCCGGTGAGCTGGGTGGTGGTCGCCGCGACCAAGACCCCGGGCGAGCTGTTCTCGACCGGCACGTTCGCGCTCGGCACCGGCCTGTTCGACAATCTCGCCGACCTCGCCGCCTACCGGGACGGCGTGTTCGGGCTGTGGATGCTCAACACGCTCCTGTACGCCGGAGGCGGAGCGCTGCTGTCGACGGCCGTGTCGGCCGTGTCGGGCTACACCCTGGCCAAGTACCGCTTCGCCGGCCGTGACCTGATCTTCAACCTGCTGATCGGCGGCATCCTCGTGCCCGCCGTGGTGCTGGCGATCCCGCAGTACCTGCTGTTCAGCAAGATCGGGCTGGCCGACACCTACTGGTCGGTCCTGCTGCCGCAGATCCTGCACCCGTACAGCATCTACCTGGCCCGGGTCTACGCGACGGCCGCCATCCCCGACTCGCTGCTGGAGGCGGCGCGCATCGACGGCGCCTCCCACCTGACGGTGCTGCGGCGGGTGGCGCTGCCGCTGATGGCGCCGGGGATGGTGACCATCTTCCTGTTCCAGTTCGTGGCCATCTGGAACAACTTCCTGCTGCCGTTCATCATGCTCGGCGACGACACCAAGTTCCCGCTGACCGTGGGTCTCTTCACGATGCTCAACGCCGGGGCGAACAACCCGAGCCTGTACAACCTCATCCTCGCCGGCACGTTCGTGGCGCTCATCCCGCTGGTGGCGCTCTTCCTGACCATGCAACGGTTCTGGCGCACCGACCTCAGCAGCGGCGCCGTCAAGGCCTGATCACATATCGCAACTTTGGGGGATTCGTGAGTCAGTACCCGGCTGTGCCGGACGGCATCGCGTTCGGCGGGGACTACAACCCGGAACAATGGCCCGCCGAGGTGCGGGAGGAGGACGTCCGCCTCATGCGGGAGGCGGGGGTCACCCTGGTCAGCCTGGGCGTCTTCTCCTGGGTCCAGATGGAGCCGCGCGAAGGGGTCTACGAGTTCGGCTGGCTGGACGCCGTCGTGGACCGGCTCCACGACGCCGGCATCGCCGTCAACCTGGGCACCCCGACCGCGGCGCCGCCCGCGTGGTTCATGCGGGCCCACCCCGACGCCGCCCCCGTCACCCGGGAGGGCGTCCGCGTCGGGACGGGCGGGCGGCAGCACGCCTGCTCCAGCCACCCCGCCTTCCGCGAGGCGAGCGCCCGGCTGGCCGAACGGCTCGCCGACCGCTACGGCGACCACCCGGCCGTGGTGATGTGGCACGTCCACAACGAGTACGGCGCGCCGCTCGGCGAGTGCTACTGCGCGGCCAGCACCGCGGCCTGGCGGCAGTGGCTGCGCCGGCGCCACGAGAACCTGGACGCGCTCAACGCCGCCTGGGGCACCGCGTTCTGGGGCCAGCGCTACGGGGAGTGGGAGGAGATCGACGCGCCCCGGTGGAGCCACACCGTCGTCAACCCGGCCCAGCGCCTCGACTACGCCCGGTTCGCCAACGAGGAGCACCTGTCGCACTACCGGCTGCAGCGCGACATCCTGCGCCGCACCGGCAAGCCCGTCACCACCAACTTCGCCGGCACCGTCAACTGCAAGTCCATGGACCTGTGGCGGTGGGCACCCGAGCTGGACGTGGTCGCCAACGACCACTACCTGAACG
This sequence comes from Nonomuraea indica, assembly GCF_002850745.1. Taxonomy (GTDB): domain Bacteria; phylum Actinomycetota; class Actinomycetes; order Streptosporangiales; family Streptosporangiaceae; genus Nonomuraea; species Nonomuraea indica. Next base: position 206,003 of record NZ_KZ559469.1, on the reverse strand, counting down.
CCGAGCAGCCCGACAACCACATCTGGCTGTCCATGTCGGCCGACCTCAGCCGCTCCATCGCGGGCGGCCGGCCGTGGATGCTCATGGAGCACTCGACCGGCGCCATCAGCTGGCAGGCGCGCGGCATCGCCAAGCGGCCCGGCGAGATGCGCCGCAACAGCCTCGCCCATGTCGCCAGGGGCTCCGACTCCGTGCTGTTCTTCCAGTGGCGGGCCTCCCGGTCCGGCGCGGAGAAGTGGCACTCGGCGATGCTGCCGCACGGCGGCACGGGCACCCGGCTGTGGCGTGACGTCGTCGCGCTCGGCGAGGATGTGCGCCGGCTGGCCCCGGTTCGGGGCAGCCGGGTGACCGCCGAGGTGGCCATCGCCTGGGACTGGGAGTCGTACTGGGCGCTGGAGCTGGAGTGGCGGCCCACGGGCGACCTGGCGTTCCGGGAGCGGGTGGACGCCTTCTACGAGGCGCTGTGGCGCGAGCACGTCACCGTCGACTTCGTCCACCCGTCCGCCGACATCTCGGCGTACAAGGTCGTGCTGCTGCCGAGCTCCTACCTGCTGACCGAGAGCTCCGCCAAGAACCTCCAGCGGTACGTCGAGGGCGGCGGCCACCTGCTCGTGTCGTACTTCTCCGGCATCGTGGACGAGTACGACACCGTCCACGAGGGACCGTACCCCGGAGCGCTGCGTGAGCTGCTGGGCGTGTCGGTGGAGGAGTTCCACCCGCTGCGCGAGCACGAGACCGTGACGCTGACCGGCGGCGGCACGGGGCGCATCTGGTCCGAGCGGGTCCGCCTGGAGCGCGCCAGGGCCGAGCAGCACTTCGCCGACGGCCCCGACGCCGGCCACCCCGCCTACACCAGCCACGCCTCCGGCGCCGGCACGGCCCGCTACCTCGCCGCCGGCCTGTCCGCCGCCGGACTGCGTCCCCTGCTCGCCGCGCTGCTCGACCGGGCGGGCGTCTCCCGGCCGCGCGACCTGCCCGAGAACCTGGAGCTCGTACGGCGGGGCGCGCACACCTTCCTCATCAACCACGGCCCCGCTCCGGCCACGGTCCCCGGCCTCCCGGGCACCGATCTGCTCACCGGCGCCCCGTTCGCCGGCGAGGTCCCTGCGGGCGGCGTCGCCGTCGTCGCATCCCACGGCGGCGACCCCGGGCCGGCGACCCTCCGGTAGCGGCGGACGAGCGAGGGGCGCCGCCCCGCCGCCCCGCCGGTCACGGGGTGCGGCGGGCGCGGGCGCGGCGTCTGCCCTCGTGCATGGCCTGGACCCGGGCCACCGGGATCGTGTGGCCCTCCGCCACCAGGTCGGCGGGCAGCGGGCGCGGGTCCGGCAGCAGGGCGGCCCACGGATCACCACCGGCCAGCAGACCCGGCACGGTGCGCAGGGTGAAGTCGGCCGGTGCCACGCGGTCGAGGTCCTCCCACGCCACCGGGAACGACACCGGCGTGCCCGGCCGGATCCGCGGGCTGTAGGCGGCCACCACGGTCGCCCCGCCGGCCCGGGTGGAGTCGATGAACACCTTGCCCTGCCGGTCCTCCCGGATGAACGCCGTGGTCGCCAGGGCCGGGTCCAGCCGCTCGGCGCGCGCGGCGAGCGCGCGGGTGGCGGCGGCCAGGTCGTCGACGGCCACCCCCTCGGCCACCGGCACGAACACGTGCACGCCCTTGGCGCCGCTGGTCTTCACCGCGCCGGCCAGCCCGGCGTCGTCCAGTGCCTGCCGCACCAGCAGCGCGGCCCGCACGGCGAGGCCGAACGCGCCGCCGTCACCCGCGCCGCCGTCACGTGCGGCGAGGTCGGGCGGGTCGAGGTCGAGCACCAGGTGGGTGGCCCGGTCGCGCAGGATCAGCGCCGGGTGGTACTCGACGGCCCGCTGGTTGGCGAACCACAGCAGGGTCGGCCGGTCGTCGCACAGCGCGTACGTCACCTGCCGCTGCGACGCCTCCGCCCAGACGGACACCCTGCGGATCCACGACGGCGCGTACGCGGGCAGGTTCTTCTGCATGAAGGGGGCCTGGCCGGGACGTACGCGGATCACGGACAGCGCCCGCCCGCGCAGGACCGGCAGGATGCGGTCACGGACGGCGTCCAGGTAGTCGACCAGGTCACGCTTGGTGGCCTCGGCCCCGTCGAACAGCGGCCCGTCGAGGTTGGTCAGCTTGACCCCGTCACGCGTCTCATCGGCGCTCACCTGCCCCACCATGCCCGCCGGACGCCCGGTCACACAACAGGCCGGCGGTCGCGGAGCTCTTCTCCGCGTCGCCGGGCACCGGTGGGCCGCGGTGAGACCATGGGCTCACGATGGCCGTGGGCCGCCCGGCCGGCGGTGGGCCTGGTTTGGCGCGGGCTCACGGCGGTACGTCGTGGGGAAGGGGGGAACCATGAGGAAGATCATCGCTGTCGGGCTCGGCACCCTGGCCGCCCTCACGCTGTCGACCTTCACCCTGTTCGCCGGCCCCGCCCACGCGGACGCTCAGAAGCGCGAGGTGAGCGAACGGCAGTACCGGATCCTGCTGGCCCAGTGCCGGTACGCGGACGCCCCGCGGCTGCGCGCGAGGTGCCGCGCCACGGTGCGGGCCAGCTACCGCGTCGGGCGCGCCGATCCGAGGCTGGACTGCCGCACCTACTCCGGCGTGACCGTGTGCGGCGTGCTGCCCCTCAGCGCCGCCGAGCAGGCCTGCGTCGAGGACTCGGTCGCCGCCGGCCTGTCCCGCCGCCGGGCCGAGGTGGAGTGCTACGTGCTCGACTGACGGCGGCCGGGAGGCGCCTACGTCCGCGCCGTGCAGGTGAGGCGGGGTTCGGGCTGGTAGACCGTGTGGAAGCGCTGCTTCCTGACGACCTTCCCGCCCTTCTTGAAGATCCGCCACACGTCGATGGCGAAGCCCTGCACGCCCTCCATCGGCAGGCAGTCGGGCCCGGAGTCCTTCATCTTGCGGAAGCCCTTGACGTTGTAGCGGCCCGAGCTCTCCGACTCGATGTCCCACCGCTTCGTGCTCCAGAAGTCCACGGTGATCGACGTGTCGGTGTACGACGTCTTGATCAGCACCCCGTACCGGGAGTCGTTGCGCCACCGGAAGTCGGGCTGCGGGAAGGAGACCGTGGACTCGCGGCCCGCCGGGTAGCGGGAGATGTAGTACTGGTGCGGCGTGTGCTGCACGTCCTCGAACCCGCCGAAGAACACCGCGTTGAACATCGTGGTCGCGAACTGCGAAACCCCGCCGCCGACGTCGTTGACGAACCGCCCGTTCATGATCATCGGCGCCTCGACGAAGCCGCGCGCCCGGTCACGCCTGCCCACCAGCCCGTTCAGGGAGAACGTCTGGCCCGGCATGACCAGGTGGCCGTCCACGATGTCGGCGATGCGGTGGATGTTGGTCACGCGCGGCGCGCAGCACGGATGCTGGGTGGTGTAGGAGCCGACCTTCTCGCGCACGCCGAGCCGCTTGGCCTTGGCGGTGGTCAGGTCGGGCTGGGCCTGGACGACCGGCACCTCGACGACGCGCTCGCCGCTCGCCAGGGCGGAGGTGACCGCCTTGGCCAGCCCGTCGGGGTCGATGTCGCGGCCGGCCCGGCTCGGCACGACCTGCGGCCTGCCGTTGGCGATCCGGAACGCGGCGTCGCGCGGACGCCGCTCCTCGGCGACGAGGTCGTCCCGCAGGTCGTCCACCAGCGTCGAGGCGTCGAACGCGGGCCGCATCCCGCCGTGCCCGTCGGGGACGAAGCGCAGGCGGGACGCGAGCTGGTCGCGCGACAGGCTCGCCCGTTCGTCCCCCGCCGTCAGCGTCAGCGGCCCGGCGACCGCCGCGCGGGCCGTGGAGGCGGCGATCTCCCGAACCTTGGCGGCCGGCACCGACGGGGGCGTCGTGCGGACCGGCAGCGTGACCTCGTCGCGGCGGGCGAGGAACGCCTCGCGGATGGCCCGCGCGGCCTCCTTCCGGTCGAGGACGCGGCCGGCCGTGGGCAGCGTCACCTGCGGTTCCAGGCCGCGGTAGGCGATGGCGCCCTCCCGCGGCCTCCGGTCGACCTTCCTGGCGAGGGCGGCGATCCGCCTGTCCAGCAGGTCGTCGTCCACCTCGACGGCGGGTGGGACCGTGCGGGTGCCGAAGAGCGAGCGGGCGATCCCGGCCGGGGTGGTGTGGCCGTCCATGGCCCGGGCCACCGTCGCCCCCGCGTCGAGGGTGACGCCGAGGTCCTTGGGCTTCATGGTGACGGTACGGCCGGCGGCCTCGACCTTCAGCGGTCCCGGCCGGCCGAACTCCTCCTCCAGCCTGGCCCGGGCGGCCCCGGGGGAGAGGCCGCTGATGTCGACGCCGCCCGCGTCGGTGCCGGGCGGCACCTCTCCGGCCAGGGCCAGGGCGGGCATGCCGTAGGCCAGCAGGAGCACGGCGGTGATCGCGGCGGCCGCCGCGGCGACGCGGCCTCGCGTGGTGCTGAGGATGCGCTTCATCGTGGGGGCGACCTCGTTCGGGGAGTCGGACGTCCGGTCAGTGTGCCATGGCGCCGATCGGCTCCCGGGCGTCTTTACCCAACGGGGAGGACAGCACCTTCAAACCTCTTTTGCCAGGGGAAGTAGGTAAAAACTTCGGCGCGGAACCCCAGGTCGGGAGGGGGGTCGCGGGGTGCGGGCCCGTACTTCGCTTGCACCGCTCTATACGCTTCGCTTACGTTTGGGGACATCAAGGCACATGTCCGGCATGTAAGTACCTCCGCCGGGTGATGCCTCGTTCAAACGCCGAGACCGCGTACGCACCGCCCGCATGACACATCCGCGGGGGGCGGCGCGGCCGCCGAATCCGCGACAGATCGCGGAACCGGGGACCCAATCTCTCATGGGGTGAATCGGCACGTCCGCCACGAGCGGCGTGCCGTAGGGCACTTCCAGGCCCGAATCCGTCAGCTAACCCGGTAGGCGGCATGGAAGCAAGGAGTAAACCCCAGTATGACCAAGCGCGACCTCTCCCGTGCCATCGTGCCCACCGACCTCCCCCGGCTCGCCGTCGGCCTGACCATCGCCGCGGGCGCCGTGTTCGGCGCGGTCCCGGCCATGGCCGGGCAGCCGGCGGCCGCCGAGGCCGGCCAGCCGGTGGCGGCCGAGGCCGGCAAGCCGGCGGAGACCGCCCCGCAGTCGAAGGAGCAGCCCAAGACGGTCGCCGCGGCCTACCAGAAGCCGCTGACCGCCGACGCCCTGCTGCGGGTGGCGGAGTCGCAGGTCGGCGTGACCGAGAACGCCGCCGGCGGCGGCACGCCGTTCCACAGCTGGTACATGTCCTCGCGGCGGGCCGCCGAGACCGTCGCCCGTGACGGCGGCAGCATCCGCGCCTACGCCAACGCGCCGTGGTGCGCGATGTTCGTCTCGTGGGTCGGCGAGAAGGCCGGTGCCCGCCCCTCCGTCGGCTGGGACGCCTACACGGTGACCTACGCCAAGTGGTTCAAGGCCAACAAGCGCTGGGGCGCCACGCCCAAGCCGGGCGCCGTCGTGTTCTTCGACTGGGACGGCAGCAGGAGCATCAGCGCGATCGACCACGTCGGCCTGGTCAAGAAGGTCAACGGCGACGGCACGATCAGCACCGTCGAGGGCAACACCGGCAACGGCAAGGTCGAGCGCCGGGTGCGGCCCACCTCGCAGGTGGCCGGCTACGGCTACCCCGTCCTGCAGGGCTGATCCCCCCCCCGCACCCCCACCCCCCATCCCCCACCCCCCTCACGTGAGCTCCCTCACGTCGAGCAGCGGCGCGAACGGGCCGGCGCAACCGGCCCGCGCGTGCTCGCGAGGATCGCCCGCGTGCTCGCGAGGATCGCCCCGGCCGGGCGAACCTGGACGGCGCGAGGTGGCCCACCGCATTCGCCCCGCCCGAGGAGACGCCCGAGGCGGAGGCCGTCATCGGCACATCCCTCCCAGGTCTGGGTTGACACAGACAGCGGATAGCGTCACTATCTATCTATTAGATAGTTTCACTATCCACTAGGGAGTGTCATGCAGATCCCCATCGTCCTCGTGGTCGCCCTGCTCGCCTTCCGCGGGCTCGGAGCGCTCGGCGTCAAAAGGTTCGCCTCGTGGCCCGTCAGCGCCGCGCACGCGCTGGCCGTCATGCTCCTCGTGACCGCCTCCGCGCACTTCGTCCCGGAGAGCGTCACGGTCATGCCCAACCACGCCGACCTGGTCGGGATGGTGCCGCCGTTCGTGCCCTTCCCCAGCGTCATGGTCTACCTGACCGGCGTGCTCGAACTGCTCGGCGCGGCCGGCCTCGTCCTCACGGGCACCCGCCGGCTCGCCGGTTTCTGCCTGGCGGCCATGTTCGTGCTGCTGCTGCCCGCCAACGTCCACGCCGCCCTGACGGACGTGCCGTTCAACGGCGGAGAGGTGACCCCGCTGTGGCTGCGCGTCCCCGAGCAGGTGCTCTACATCGCCGTGGCCGTCTGGAGCGCCACCCACGGCACGCGCCCCGCGCGCGGCACCACGGCCGCGGGGCTCGCCACGGGGCGGGAGGAGCTCAGCCGACGATGACCCGCTCCTCGGGAAGCTGGTAGCGGCGGGTCCGGTCCTTCAGCGCCAGCGCCGACCCCAGCGTCAGCGGGCCGGTCCTGCCGATGAACATCAGCACCGTGAGCAGCACATGACCCGCCGGCCCCAGCTCGGGAGTGATGCCGGTGGACAGCCCGACCGTGCCGAACGCCGACACGACCTCGAACAGCACCTGGTCCAGCCCGTGCGGCGTGAGCACCATCAGCAGGTAGGTGGCGACCGCCACCCCGGCCACGCTCAGGAGCGCGATGGAGATCGCCTGGCGCTGCGCGGCCTGCGGCAGGCGGCGGTGGCCGATGTTCACGTCCGACTCGCCGCGCATCTCCGCCCAGATGACGAACGCCAGCAGCCCGAACGTGGTCACCTTGATGCCGCCGGCCGTGCCCGCGCTGCCGCCTCCGATGAACATCAGCAGGTCGGTCACCAGCCAGCTGGAGGGGTACATGTCGGCGATGTTCAGGCTGTTGAAACCCCCAGAGCGCGGCATGACGGCGGTGAAGAAGGCCGCCAGCAGCTTGCCCGAGTCGTCCAGCGCTCCCAGCGTCCTGGGGTTGCGCCACTCGGTGACCAGGAACACCAGGGTGCCCGCCACGAGCAGGATCGCCGTGATCCCCAGGGTGATCCGGGTCAGCACCGACCAGTGGCCCGGCCGCCGCCACGATCTGAACAGCTCGAACATCACCGGGAATCCCAGACCGCCCACGATCACCGCCCCAGCGATCGGCAGGCAGATCCACGGGTCGGTGACGAACCGCATCAGGCTGTCCGACCACAGCGCGAATCCGGCGTTGTTGAACGCCGACACCGCGTGGAACGCCCCGAGGTAGACGGCCCGGCCGAACGGCTCGCCGTACCCGACGAGGAAACGCCCCGTGAGCAGGACCGCGATGACGGCCTCGCAGGCCAGGCTGAACAGCACCACGTTGCGCACCACGCGGCGCAGGTCGCTCAACGCCAGCGTCTTGGTCTCCGCCTGCGCGAACACCCTGGCGCGCAGCCCGAGCCGGCCCGACACCAGCACCGTGAACAGGGTCGCCAGCGTCATGATCCCGAGCCCGCCGACCTGCGCCAGCGCCATGATCACCAGCTCGCCGAAGACCGACCAGTGCGTCTCGGTGTCCACGATCACCAGCCCGGTCACGCAGACCGCCGACGTGGCCGTGAACAGCGCGGCCACCCACCCGGCCGACTCGCCCGACACCGTGGCGATCGGCAGGGCCAGCAGCGCCGTGCCCACCAGCGCCACGAACCCGAAGCCGGTGGCGATCACCTGCGCGGGGTGCTGGAACCGCTGGAGCAACGATGACGCGATCGTCACGGACTTCTCCTGGTCGCGGAGACGGAGCGAGGAGGACAGAGCGGCCGGCCGAGCGTCGCCGGCGGAGCGCGGGCCCTACCGTAACAGGACTTTCGACCGCTACCACCCCTGCGGTGCGGCATGCCGCCGCGGCTCCGGCCCGACCCGGGCCTCCAGGACGCGCAGCCGGCCTCGACCGGCCAGGGGACACCCCGCCGCGCGCATACCGCCCGGCACCGGGGTAGGGGCGGGCCATGCGTGTACGCCCCGTTCCGAAGGTCGCCGTGCCGGTGATGCACCACCGCTGGGCCCACATCACCTTCCTGCACTGGCGCTACCCGGCCGAGACGCTGCGCGCCATGGTGCCCCGCGGCCTGGACGTGGAGACGTTCGACGGCACCGCCTGGGTGGGCATGACCCCGTTCCTCATGGACGACGTCCGGCCGCCGGGCGTGCCGGCCCTGCCCTGGCTGTCGCGCTTCCCCGAGACGAACGTGCGCACCTACGTCCGCGACGGCCGGGGCCGTAGCGGCATCTGGTTCTTCTCCCTGGACGCCGGGCGGCTGGCGGCGGCGGTGGGCGGCCGGGCCGGCTACTGGCTGCCGTACTTCTGGTCGGACATGTCGGTCCACATCGACGGCACGCGGTGGTGGTACCGCAGCCGCCGCCGCCTGCCCGGCCGGCCGGGGGCCCGCGGCGACGTCCGGGTCGAGGTGGAGGCCGAGCTGACCGGACCTGACCGGGACGACCTGGCGAGCTTCCTGACCGACCGCTACCGGCTGTTCACCGTGGTGGCGGGGCGGCTCGCCGCCGCCGAGGTGGAGCACGCCCCCTGGCCCCTGCACGAGGCCCGGCTCTGCGGACTCGACCAGACCCTGCTCCACGCCGCAGGCCTGCCCGCGCCCGGCGAGGCGCCCGTCGTGCACGCCTCGCCGGGCGTGGACGTGCGGGTCGGCATGTGGAGCTGGTGATGGCGGGCGAGAGCACCGCCGAGCGCTGCCGGCGGGCCGCCCGCCGCGCCCTCGGCCTGACGGAACTGCGGCCCGGGCAGCTGGAGGCGATGACGGCGCTGGCCGACGGCCGCGACACGCTGGCGGTCATGCCGACCGGCAGCGGCAAGTCGGCCGTCTACCAGGTGCCGGCCCTGCTCAGGCCGGGACCGACTCTCGTGGTGTCCCCGCTGATCGCGCTGCAACGTGACCAGGTGGAAGCGCTGCACCGCAACGGCGAGGCCGCGGCCAGCGTGGACGCCGGCACCTCGGCGCGGGCCCGCGGCGAGACGTTCGAGGCGTTGCGCACCGGCGAGACCGAGTTCCTGTTCTGCTCGCCCGAGCAGCTCGCCCGCCCCGACGTGGTGGACGAGCTGGCGGCGGCGGGCATCTCCCTCATGGTGGTGGACGAGGCGCACTGCGTGTCGTCCTGGGGCCACGACTTCCGGCCCGACTACCTGCGGCTGGGCACGGTCGCCGAGGCTCTCGGCCGCCCGGTGATCGCCGCCCTCACCGCCACGGCGGCGCCGCCGGTACGGGAGGAGATCGCCGCCCGGTTGCACCTGCGGGACCCGGCACAGGTCGTGCGGGGGTTCGACCGGCCCAACATCGCCCTGTCGGTGCGCCGGATGCTCGGCGACCCCGCCGAGGCGCTCGTCGCGTCCGTCCGCGAGCAGCCGCTGCCCGGCATCGTCTACACCGCCACCCGCCGCAGGACCGCCGAGCTGGCCGGGCTGCTGGCCGACGCGGGGCTGCGGACGGCCGCCTATCACGGCGGCCTCCGGCGGGCGGACCGCGACGCGGTGCACGGCGCGTTCATGGCGGGCGAGCTGGACGTCGTCGTCTCCACCAACGCGTTCGGCATGGGGATCGACAAGCCGGACGTCAGGTTCGTCCACCACGCCGAGATCCCCGGCTCCCTCGACTCCTACTACCAGGAGGTCGGCCGGGCCGGGCGCGACGGTGAGCCGGCCGAGGCGACCCTCTTCTACCGGCCGGAGGACCTGGGGCTGCAGCGCTACTTCACCGGATCGGTCCCCGACGAGGAGACGCTGGCGCGGGTGGCCGAGGCCGTCATGGGGTGCGGCGTCGGCGGCATCGACCGCCGGGGGCTGCGCGAGCGCACCGAGCTGTCGCCGCGCCGCCTCACCACGCTGCTCGACCTGCTGCGCAGGGCCGGAGCGGTCCGGCCGGGCCCGCGCAGGGTCACGCCGGTGCCGGGCGGGCCGGACCCGGAGCAGGCCGCCGGCGCGGCGCGGGAGCTGGCCGAGCGCCACCGCGAGATCGAGCGCACCCGGCTGGAGATGATGCGCCGCTACGCCGAGACCGGCGACTGCCGGCGGCGCTTCCTGCTGGGCTACTTCGGCGAGGACCTGGGCGGGCCCTGCGGCAACTGCGACACCTGCCTGGCGGGCACCGCCCGGACGCCGGCCGAGGCCGGCGGTCCCTTCGCGATGCACGCCCGGGTGGAGCACGACACGTGGGGACCGGGGCAGGTGATCCGGCGCGACGAGGACCGGCTGACGGTGCTGTTCGAGACGGGCGGCTACCGCGAGCTGCTGCTTGACGCGGTGCTCGACCAGCAGCTCCTCCGCGAGCGCGGCTGAGGAGCCGGTGACGCCGGATCGGCCGGCGGCTGCGCCCCGAGACGGGCGAAGGAGGACGACAGGTGAGAGAGGACGTGGTATGCGGTTGACGGAGCGATGGGACGACGTCGTGGGCCGGCGGGTCCGGAGCATGGCGGCGGGCGGGCAGCACCCGGCCGAGCGTCCGGTGGTGCTCGTGCCCGGCCTGGGCGCGCTCGGCTACCTGCGTGACACGCTGGCCGGCTGCGGCGCGTGGGCGCGGTCGTTCCTGCTGGACGTGCCCGGCTTCGGGCACCGCCCGCCCCGGCCCTGCGCACCCGAGCTCCCGGCGATCACAGAACTCGTCACCGCCTGGCTGGAGGCCGTGGCCGGGACGCCGGTCGTGCTGGCCGGCCACTCCACGGGCGCGCAGGTCGCGCTCCGGGTCGCCGCCGCCCGGCCCGACCTGGTACGGGCGCTGGTGCTCATGGGCCCGACCTTCCCGCCCCGCCTGCGCACCCCCCGCGGCCTGCTCGTGCCGTACCTGCGCACCACCTCGCACGAGCCGGGCGGGCTGCTGCCCGTCACGCTGCCGTACTACCTGCGGGGCGGGCCGCGCGACCTGGCCCGCTTCGTGCGCAGCGCCCAGCGGGACGAACCGGAGCGACACATCGCCGCCGTCACCTGTCCGGTGCTGGTGGTCCGAGGCGCCCGCGACGCCTTCTCCCCGGCCGCCTGGGCGGACCGGCTCGCCGGAACGGTCAAGGACGGGCGGGCGGTGACCGTGCCCGGCGCGCACGCCTTCCCCTACCAGCACGGCGGCCTGACCGCCGCCCTCATCGCCCGCGCCGCCCGCTGACCTTCCCCGGTCGGCGCCGCCCGTTGACCTCGCCCCTGCCGCGTCAGGCCGCGGCCGGGGCGAGCAGATGCCGGCCGAGCCAGCCGACGACCTTGTCCACGAAGGCCACCCGGTTGGCCAGCCGCCGGATCTCGTGCCCCTCGTCGGGGAAGAGCAGGTAGTCGCACGGCACCCCGCGCGCCCGCGCCGCCTCGACGGCCTGCTCGGCCTGGTGGACGGGCACGTTGGTGTCCCGGGCGCCGTGCACCACCAGCAGCGGGACGCTCAGCCGGTCGAAGCGCCGCAGTGGCGACAGCGCGCGCAGCAGGTCCCGGTCGGCCTTCGGATGGCCGTACTCGCCGACGGCGGCCGCGGCGATCCACGGCTCGGTACGCGCGTAGAAACTCTCGAAATCGGAGATGCCGCACACGTCGACGCCCGTACGGAAGAGCCCGGGATGGTGGACGAGGGCGGCCAGGGTCAGGTAGCCGCCGTAGGACCACCCCATGCAGGCCAGGCGCCCCGGGTCCGCCACGCCCAGCCGTACCAGCTCGGCGGCGCAGTCGGCCACGTCGTCGATCGCCCGGAACCGCAGCCCGCGGTCGTCGGCCTCCCGGAAGGCGCGGCCGAAGCCGCCCGAGCCGCGCACGTTGGGCGCGAACACCCCGATCCCGGCGGCCAGCAGGCTCTGGTAGAGCGGGTTGAACGTGGGCCGCTCCTGGTCCTCCGGCCCGCCGTGCAGATGCACGAGGTACGGGGCCGGCGCGTGGACGCCCGGCGGGCGGTGGAGCCAGGCCGACAGCTCCAGCCCGTCCCGGGCGCGCAGGCGTACCAGCTCGGCCCGTGCCGCGCCCGGCAGCGGCCCCGCGCCCGCCACCCGCTCGTAGCGGCCGGCGCCGAGCTCGCACAGCAGGACGTGCGGCGGGTCGCCGGGTGACTCGGCCGCCAGCACGGCGTGGCTCCCGTCCAGGCTCACCCGGATCTCGGTGACCACGTCGGCGGGCGGCGGCGGCAGCGGCGTGACGGCCCCCGTCGCGGTGTCCAGCAGCTCCAGCTCCGAGCGGCCGGCCACGTTCCACACCAGGACGGCGCGCCGCCCCTCGGGGTCCAGCGCGAACCGGTCGAGGTCGGCGTCGGCGCGTCCGGCGAGCACAACCGGCGCGCCGTCCCGCGGCACGGCGACCAGCGCAGCGCGGTCGCGGCCCGCGTCGGACAGCAGGTAGGCGGTCGCGCCGTCGGGGGACAGGATGCCGTAGTCGGTGGAGCCGGCCAGCCCCGCCAGCAACTCCCGCTCACCCGCGATCCCGCCCCCACCCGGGAGACCGCCCACAAGACCGCCCGGGAGACCGCCCGCGAGACCGCTCGCCAGGCCGCCCTCCCGGCTGCTGCCGGCCAGCGACATGCGGCGGGCGCCGCGCGGTCCACGGCGCACCAGCAGGGTGGCGTGGTCCCTGCTGACGGCGGCGGGCCTCAGCAGCTCGCCTCCCGCGACGACCTCGCGGCCGCCCGTGGCCGCGTCGGCCAGTACGGCGTCGGTCCACCCCGAAGCGGACGTCTCGGCGACCAGCAACGTCTCGCCGCGCCCCGTCCAGCGGACGAACACCGCCGACCCGCCCTCGGGCGCGGCCAGCGGGCGCAGGCCGCCGCCGTCGGCCCGGACGGTCCACACCTGCGTGTGCTCGCCGCCTCCCGGCGCGACGAGGACGGCCAACCGCGCACCGGTGGGCGCCCAGCTCACGTCGATGACCGGCTCCGGCCCGGTGTCGAGCGGCCGGGCCGGCCCGCCGCCGCGCAGCGGGCCGATCCAGGCGCGGGGTGAGCCGCCCCGGTCGCTGACGTAGGCCACCGCTCCGAGGTCCGGGGCGAGGGCCGGGGCCCGGCAGCTCCACACGACGGCCGGCGCGACGTCCGGCCGCGTCCGCAGGAGGGGATCGGCGGGGGACCGGGCCATCAGACTCCCTGGGTCTGCAGCCACAGTTCGAGCAGCCCGAGCTGCCACAGGGTGTTGACGCCCGTCGTGGCCCGGTCCCGGTCGGGATCGGCGAGCAGCGCGGCGACGTACGACGGCCGGAACAGGCCCCGGGACCGGGCGGCGGAGGAGGTGAGGGCGTCGCGGACCAGGTCGAGGAACGGCCCGTCGAGATGGCGGATGGCCGGCACGGGGAAGTAGCCCTTGGGCCGGTCGATCACCTCGGCGGGCAGCAGCTTGCGCGCGGCGTCCTTCAGCACGCCCTTGCCGCCGTCGGCCAGCTTCAGCCGGCTCGGGCAGGCCGCCGCCAGCTCGACCAGGTCGTGGTCGAGGAACGGCGTGCGCGCCTCCAGGCCGTGGGCCATGGTCATGTTGTCCACCCGCTTGACCGGGTCGTCCACGAGCATGGCCGTGGTCTCCAGCCGCAGCACGGCGTCCAGCGCGGTGTCGGCGCCGGGCCGGGCCAGATGATCGCGGACGAAGTCGCCGCTGGCGTCGTGGTCGAGCAGGTGCTCGGGGCTCACGATGCCGGCCAGCTCGTGGTGCGGCCGGTCGGCGAACTCGGCGAGGTACACCTCGGCGGCCCGCTCGCGCGGCACGTCCGCCAGCGGCGGGAACCAGCGGTAGCCGGCGAACACCTCGTCGGCGCCCTGCCCCGACTGCACCACCCTGACGTCGCGGGCCACCTCGCGCGACAGCAGGTGGAAGGCGACGCAGTCGTGGCTGACCATCGGCTCGCTCATCGCGCGCACCGCGTCCTCCAGGCCCGACAGCAGGTGCGTGTCGGGGATGCGGATGCGGTGGTGGTCGGTGCCGTACGTGCGCGCCATCAGGTCGGAGTAGGCGAACTCGTCGCCGCGCTCCCCACCGGCCGGCTCGAACCCGATGCTGAACGTGGACAGCCCCTCCTGCCCCTCCTCGGCCAGCAGCGCGAGGATCAGGCTGGAGTCCAGCCCGCCCGACAGCAGCACGCCGACCGGCACGTCGGCCACCATGCGCCGGCGCACCGCGGTCCGCAGCGCGTCCAGCACGGCCTGCCGCCACTCGTCGTCGTCCAGCCCGGCGTGCCCCGGCAGGGCCGTGCGGGTGTGGGCGGGATCCCAGTAGCGCCGTTCGGTGCTCGTGCCGTCGGGCTCCAGGGTCCGTACGGTGGCGGCCGGAAGCCTGCGCACCCCGGAGAGGATGGTCCGCTCGCCCGGCACCAGCGAGTGGAAGGTCATGTAGTGGTGCAGCGCCACCCGGTCGATGCCGGTGTCCACCCCGCCGCCGGCCAGCAGCGCGGGCAGCGTGGACGCGAACCGCAGCCGCCGGCCGTCCTCGGCGAGGTAGAGCGGTTTGATGCCGAGCCGGTCGCGGCCCAGGGTGAGGCGGCCGGTGCGCTGCTCGTACGCCGCGAAGGCGAACATGCCCTTGAAGTGCTCGACGCACCGGTCACCCCACCGGTGGAACGCCTTGACCAGCACCTCGGTGTCGGAGGTGGAGCGGAACCGGTAGCCGGCCCGCCGCAGTTCGGAGCGCAGCTCCCGGTAGTTGTACAGGCAGCCGTTGAACACCACCGCGAGCCCCAGCTCCTCGTCCACCATGGGCTGGGCCGCCTTCTCGGACAGATCGATGATCTTCAACCGCCGGTGTCCCAGGGCGACGGGTCCCGCCGACCACAGGCCCGAGCCGTCCGGGCCTCGCTCGCGCATCGCCTCGGTCATCCGGTCCACGGCTCCCACGTCCGCCGCCGTCCCGTCGAACCTGATCTCGCCGCTTAGCCCGCACATACCTCTCCTTCGATCCGTCCTTTTTGATCCGTGTCATGCCGCCGGTCGGTGCGAGGTGGCGAAGCCTGACCGCGTCTCGGCGAGCAGCAGGTCCACCACGTCGGCCAGGCGGCCCCGGCGCGCGTACGCCGCGCGCTGCCGCCGGGCGGAGCTGCCCCGGCGCAGCGCCTCACGGGCCAGGCCGGAGACCAGCGTCCAGTCGCCGGTCTGCTCCAGGTGGGGCCGCAGGCCCTGCACCATCCGCTCGATCACCCGGCAGGCCCGGTCGGGCACGCCGCGCACCGGGTCGACCAGCGCGCCCTCCAGGCCGGTTCGCGCCGCCTGCCAGGTCGCCGCCCGGACCGCCTCCAGGCTCACCTCGCGGGCCGCGGCGCCGTACGGCTCCCGCCGTACGGACTGCAGCTCGCGGGACACCAACGCCCGGAACAGGCCCGCGACGAGCACGATGTCGGCCACGCGCGGGCAGGAGTCGCAGATCCGCAGCTCCACGGTCGGGACATGGGCGGACGGCCGGATGTCGAAGTAGATCATCCCGGCGTCGCCGATGACGCCCGACCGGATGAGCGCGTCGATCATCCGCTCGTAGGCGGCGGCGGAGTCGTAGCCGGCCATCGGCCCGGCGGTGGGCCAGCGCCGCCACACCATCGTGCGGTAGCTCGCGTAGCCGGTGTCGGCGCCCAGCCAGTAGGGGGAGCTGGCGCTGAGGGCGAGCAGCGGCGGCGCCCACGGCCCGAGCCGGTGCGAGACCAGAATGGCGAGGTCGCGGTCGGCCAGCTCCACGTGGACGTGGGTCCCGCAGATGAGCTGCTCGCGGGTCAGGTGCTGGTAGTCGCGCAGCATCCGCGCGTAGCGGGGGCCGGGGGAGATCCGCGCCTGGCCGACGTCGGCGAGCGGCACGCTGCCCGCGGCCACGACGCCGAGGCCCAGCTCGGCGGCTTCGCCGATCACCGTCTCGCGCAGCTCGCCCAGCTGGCGGGCCAGCTCCTCCAGGCAGTGGAACGGCCTGCTGTTGGACTCGATCGTCGAGCAGTGCAGCTCCTTGGTGAAGCTGTCCCTGGGCAGGATGTCCAGCAGGGATTCCGATCCCGGCACGAGATGCCGGGTACGGACGTCGACGAGGTGGAACTCCTCCTCGACGCCCACCATGCTCGGGGATCCGGTCATGAGGAACGACCCCGTACGACCCAGCTCGACAGCATTCCGGTGAGCTGCCCGAAAAAGGCACTTTTGCACCTTGTGATGTTCGGGAGGAGTTCATGAGCTGGGAAAAAGCCGTGCGCCCCCCGTTTGGAACCGGGGGTGAGGGGAGGCTGACAGGCGAGGGGGTTTCGGCCGGATCATGACATCACAGCGACAGCACACGCCCACGTTCACGGTCTCGCTCGGGCTGGTCGACGGCGTGGCCGTCCTCCGGGTCGGCGGCGAGCTCGACCTGGTCGCCGCGCCGGCGCTGCGCGAGCACCTGAGAGCCGCCGCGCGGCTACCGTCGCAGCGGGTCGTCGTGGACCTCGGCGACGTCACGTTCTGCGACTCCGTCGGGATGAGCGAGCTGGTCGTGGCGCTGAACAACAGCCAGAACAGCGGCGGACGCCTGGTCCTCAGCGGCGTGCGGGGCAGCCTGGAGCGGCTGCTGTACCGCACCGGGCTGCACAACCTCTTCGAGAGGCACGCCACCTGGCAGGACGCCGTCCGCCAGGTGACCGCCGATCCTCCCTAGAGCCGGGCCGATCCTCCCTGGAGCCGGGCCGATCCTTCCTGGAGCCGGGGCGACGGTCGAGTCCTCCCGTCCTTCGGGAACCGGCCTAGGAACCGCCGGCGGAGATCCCGGCCATCGACCGCTTCTCCTCCCGCGTGGCGATGAGACCCGACGGCGCGAGGATTCGCGACTCCTCGAACGGCGCCTCGGTGCTCGGCAGCGGCTCCCGCGACCGGATCGCCTTCGCCCACACCCGGAACGCGTCGAGCAGCACGATGATGATCAGGACCGCGAACAGGGCCGCGAGGACGCCGTCCACGGTGGAGTTGAGGACGATCTGCCGCATCGCCGCCTCGCTCTTGGCCGGGGCGAGGACCTGCCCCTGCTCCAGCGCGGTCTGGAAGCGCTCGCGCTGGGCGAAGAAGCCGAGGCCGGGGTCGGCGGAGAAGACCTTCTGCCAGCTCGCCGTCAGCGTGACCGCGACGTCCCAGGCCAGCGGGATCGCCGTGACCCACGCCCACTTCAGCCGGCCGCTCTTGATCAGCAGCGTGGTGCCCACCGTGAGCGCCACCGCGGCGAGCAGCTGGTTGGCGATGCCGAACAGCGGGAAGAGCTGGTTGATCCCGCCGAGCGGGTCGTTGACGCCCTGGTAGAGGAAGTAGCCCCAGGCCGCCACGACGATCGCGCTGGTCGCCACCAGGCCGGGCCACCAGCTCACCCGCCCGATCGGCTTCCACAGGTTGCCCAGCGTGTCCTGCAGCATGAAGCGCCCCACCCGGGTGCCCGCGTCGACCGTGGTGAGGATGAACAACGCCTCGAACATGATCGCGAAGTGGTACCAGAACGCCTGCAGCGCCGCTCCGCCGAGGAAGCCCGAGAAGATCTGGGAGATCCCCACGGCCAGCGTGGGCGCGCCGCCGGTGCGCGCCACCAGCGTCTCCTCCTGCACGGACCGCGCCGCGGCCTGGAGCTGCTCGGGGGTGATGACGAAGCCCATGTTGGTGACCGCCTCCGAGGCGGACTGCACGGTCGCGCCCACGACCCCGGCGGGGGAGTTCATCGCGAAGTAGAGCCCGGGGCTGAGCACCGACGCCGCCGTGATCGCCATGACGGCGACGAACGACTCCATCAGCATGGAGCCGTAGCCGATCATCCGGACCTGCCGCTCCTTCTGGATCATCTTCGGGGTCGTGCCCGACGAGATCAGCGCGTGGAAGCCCGACAGCGCCCCGCACGCGATGATGATGAACACGAACGGGAAAAGCGACCCGGCGAACACCGGCCCGTCGCCGCTGAAGGCGTACTTGGTGAAGGCGGTGTTCCGCAGCGGCGGCATCGTGATGAGCACGCCCACCGCGATCAGCGCGATCGTGCCGATCTTCATGAAGGTGGACAGGTAGTCGCGCGGCGCCAGCAGCATCCACACGGGCAGGACCGCCGCCACGAACCCGTACGCGATGAGCCACAGCGCCAGGGCCGACGGGCTGAGCGTGAACACCGGAGCCCAGCTCGACTCCTGCACCCACCCGCCGGCCATGATCGACAGGATGAGCAGCGCGACCCCGATCACGGTCGTCTCGACGACCCGGCCGGGTCGCAGCACCCGCAGGTAGAACCCCATGAACAAGGCGATCGGAATGGTCATCGCGATGGAGAAGACGCCCCACGGCGACCTGGCCAGTGCCCCCACGACGACCAGTGCCAGCACGGCCAGCAGGATGATCATGATGGCGAAGACCGCGACGAGCGCCGCCGCGCCGCCCACCGGCCCGATCTCCTCGCGGGCCATCTGGCCGAGGCTCTTGCCGTTGCGCCGCATCGAGAAGAACAGGACGACCATGTCCTGCACCGCTCCGGCGAAGATCACCCCGGCGACGATCCAGATGGTGCCGGGCAGGTAGCCCATCTGCGCCGCCAGCACCGGCCCGACCAGCGGCCCGGCCCCGGCGATGGCGGCGAAGTGGTGGCCGAACAGGATGCGCCGGTCCGTCGGGTGGTAGTCGATGCCGTTGTTCAGGCGCTCGGCGGGCGTGGCCCTGCGGTCGTCCGCGCCCAGCACCTTGTGCAGGATGAACCGGGCGTAGAAGCGGTAGGCGATGGCGTACGAACCGAGCGCGGCGGCGAGCAGCCACACCGCGTTGACGTTCTCGCCCCTCGACAGGGCGAGAACCGCCCACCCCGCCGCGCCGACGAGGGCCACGACCGTCCAGATGATGATCGATCGCACGTTCACCGGTTACCTCCCGGGGTCTCCTCCCGCGACGGGACGGCCCAGGCAGCACCGCAGCCCGGCGTCCGGCGGCAGATCGGTGGTGAACCGCCGCCAGCGCCACAGCGGGCGGCAGTCGACCGTGACCGGAAGCTCGACGAGGTGCGCCCAGGCGACAGGGTGGGCGAACACCGGATCGGACCCGAGACGGCGGGCCCGCCGGGGCAGCCGGGACCGGCGCAGCGGCCTGACGGAGAACTCCCCGGCGTCCGCACAGCACAGGCCCGTGATGTGCCAGTCGAAGAAGACCACTTCGTCAGGGCGGAGCGCGGCGCGTGCGGCGCTCGTCAGCGTGATCCGGGACATCCGGAGCCCCTGGTCATCGGCATCTTCCGGCTACTCGGAAGCTATCGGCGGCTGTACCCGCCGTCACGTCACCGAAACGCCCTGTATGCCGATTGCAGTGGCATAAGTCACATTGACCCGGATCGTCCCGTGGGCGGTGTCGCCCCTCTGGTACCCCTGGAGAGATCTTGTTCGTGTCGATCGGACCACGGGGGAATATCGTGATCACAACGAAGCGGACGTTCCGTGCCCTGACGCTCGCCGCGGCGGTCACCGCCGCCGCCTTCTCGCTGGCCTCGCCGGCCGGAGCCTCGCCCATCGCGCCCGAGACGGGCGCGGAGCCCGCGGTGACGGCCGGGCCCGCCGAGGCGAAGGCGCGGCGGTACTGCCTGTACGGCGGCTACGCCCGCGCCAAGGAGAACATCAAGATCCGGACCGAGCCGAGGGTGAACGCCACGGCGCTCGGCCTCGTCCTGCGGAACCAGCAGTTCAGCTGCCACCACGGCCTGGACGCCCAGCGCTACACGCGCTGCGGCCAGACCTCGGACGTGTGGCAGTACATCACCTACAACGGCATGACCGGCTACATCCCCGGCACCTGCACCAAGCCCCGGTCGTAGCGATCAGCCGTCGCCGCGTACCTCCTCCAGGTACGCGGCGATGGCGTCGCGGTTGCGGGTCAGGCACAAGATGCGCTGCGTCATCCGGTCGCGCTCGACCTCCAGCGTGGCGATCATCTCCGGCGTCGCGTCCGAGAAGTGGATGACCCGCGGGCTGTCCAGACATGGCAGGATCTGCTTGATGATACGCGTCGGCAGACCGGCGTCCAGCAGGCCCCTGATCTGCAGGACCCGGTCCACCATCCGCTCGTCGTACTCGCGGTAACCGTTCGCGGCCCGGCAGGCGGCGATCAGCCCCTGCTCCTCGTAGTAGCGCAGCAACCGCCGCGCCGTGCCGGTGCGCTCCGCCAGCTCGCCGATCCGCATATGGCCCATGTCACACCCCGCCGTGTTGACCTTCACATCCATGTGAACGTTCGAGCATACGCGGCATGACCAACGACACCGCCTCCCGCCCGGCCACCCGGGCACTGCCGCTGGCCGCGCTGACCGCCCTGGCCACGGCCGCTTTCGTCACCGTCCTCACCGAGGCGCTGCCCGCGGGGGTCCTGCCCGCCATGAGCGCCGGCCTCGGCGTCAGCGAGTCGGCCACCGGGCAACTCGTCACCGTCTACGCCGCCGGAACGGCGATCTCGGCGATCCCGCTCACCGCCGCGACGGCCGGCTGGCGGCGCAAGCGCCTGCTGCTGGCCGGCGTGGCCGGGTTCGCCGTCGCCAACACGGTCACGGCCGTCTCCGCGCACTTCCCCCCTGACGCTGGCCGCCAGGTTCGTCGCCGGTGTGGCCGCCGGCGTCATCTGGGCGCTGCTGGCCGGGTACGCCCGCCGGCTGGCCCCCGACCACCTGCAGGGCAAGGCGATGGCGATCGTCATGGCGGGCATCCCCGCCGCGCTGTCCCTGGGCGTGCCCGCCGGCACCTTCCTCGGCGGGGCGCTCGGCTGGCGGACGACGTTCTGGGCCATGACCGCCCTGGCCGCCGTCCTGCTCGGCTGGATCGCCGCGCTCGTCCCCGACCAGCCGGGCCTGCCCCGCGGGGAGCGGCCCGCGATCCTGCGCACGCTCGCCGTCCCCGGCGTGGCGGTCATCCTGTTCGTCACCCTCGTGTTCGTGCTGGCCCACACCGTCCTCTACACCTACATCGCGACGTTCCTCGACCACCTCGGCCTCGGCGCCTCCGTCGACCTCGTGCTGCTCGTCTTCGGCGCGGCCTCCCTGGCGAGCATCTGGATCACCGGCGCCCGCATCGACCGGCGGCTGCGCGCCCTCACCATCGCCGGCACCCTCCTGGTCGGCGCGGCGGCCGCGCTCCTCGCCCTGCCGACCGGCAGTCCCGTGCTCGTCCACCTCGCGGCCGCCCTGTGGGGCCTCGGCTGGGGCGGCATCCCCACGCTGCTGCAGACCGCCGCCGGCCGCGCGGGCGGCGCCGCCGCCGACACCGCCCAGGCCATGCTGGTCACCCTGTGGAACGCCGCCATGGCGGGCGGCGGAGTCGCCGGCGGCCTGCTCCTGGATCTCCGCGGCCCGGCCGTCCTCCCCTGGACCGTCCTGGCGCTCCTCCTCCCCGTCCTCGCCACGGTCGTCCTCGCCCGCACCCACGCGTTCCCTGCTGTGGACCGGGGGAGCGCCCGGCCGTAGGGTTCCGACATGATCAGCCCCCGACCCCTGGCGCGTCCGGCGCGCACCCGCCGGAGCGTCGCCCTGGTCGCGGTGGCCCTGGTCGCGGTGGCGCTGGTGGCCGGCGGGCTCGCCCGGACGGTCGTCGGGCAGGTGACCGGGTCCGGCTGCGTCGCCGCCGAGAAGGCCCTGGTGCCGGTCCTGGCCGCCGAGCCGATCCTCGCCGCCCACCCCGCGGGCGCCGTTCAGCGCGCCCGCCACAGCGGGTGCTTCCGCGACGACCCGTTCCCGTACGCGGGCAGGCTCTACGAGTTCGGCGGCGACTTCACCGCCTACTACGCGCGTGCGGCCGCCCGGGAGGGCTGGCGGCCGTTCACCGCGGCCGAGGGGACCTGCTACACCAAGACCGTCGGCGGCGCGACGGCGTTCCTGTCCGTGGCCGCGCACGAGGCCGGCGGAGTCCGCGGATACGGCATCGACGTCGCCGCCACCCACGACCCTCCTCCCGAGGACGGCGGACTCCTCTGCTAGCCCGCGTCGTCGAGCCCGGCTTGTACGGTTTCCGGCCCCACCGCTGGTCCTGGACCCCGACGTCTGCGATCATGCCTGCCATGACCTTGTCCCGAAAGGGCCATGCCGCGTAGGCGCCCCTCCGAGGTCCACCCCCGATCGGGGTGCCGGACCCACCGACCCTCCCTCCACCATGTGCCCGGACTCGGCCGCCGGCCCATGACCGCGGTCGTCGCCCTCGAACACACCCGGCTGCGGCCCGGCGAGATCGCCGCCTCCCTCGCCGCGTGGCGGGACGCGGTCCTCCCCGGCACCCTCGACCGGCTCGCACCGGCGTGCATGTGCCCCGAGTGCTCCGGCGACGCGCCCCGCCGGCGGCTCGACCGGGCCCTGGCCGCACTGCCGCGCTGGGCCCGGTCACACCTGTACGCCCTGGTCCTGCCGCTGGACAGAAGGTTCCGCGCCCTCACGACGCCGGACCCGCACGCTCCGCCCGACTGGCCCTGGTGGCGGCGGCGAGGCGTGTGCCGAGGGTGGTCTTCCCCGCCGCGGCCGGGCCGATGAGGACCATCCACGGCGCCGCGTCCCTCGAAGCAGTCATCGGAAGAAAAGGTAGTACGCCGCGTCCCGCGCGATCAGGAAGCCCACGATCGCCAGGGTCCAGCCGACCGCCGAGACCGCGTTCCGGCTCATCCACGCCCGCAACCGCTGCAAGATCGGCTCCAGCCACGCGCCGGCCACGCCGCGCAGAGCCAGCAGCGCCAGCGCCGGGGTGATCATGATGATCACGTACGCCGCCAGCAACGGCACCCACCGCGCGACCGGCAGGCCGGAGGCCGTCATGAAGCCCATCGCGGCGAGGTACGGCACCATCGTCGCGACCTCCAGCAGCCCGGCGGTCAGCCCGAGCAGCACCATGGCCCACGGGCCGCCCCGCCGGATGTCGAAGCGGCGTTCCGGACCACCGCGTTCCCGCTGTCGCTTGGGGTCGAAGCGGAAGCTCAGGGCGAACAGCCCCACTCCGGCCACGAGCTGGACCCAGTACGCCGGACGGCTCTGCAGGGCGTCGCCGAGGTTCTCCAGCGCGGCGGACAGCCCCAGCATGAGCGCGACGCCCACCGCGAAGTAGAACAACGCCACGGTGGCCAGGTAGATCATCAACCGTGGCACCCGGTCCCGGTCCGGGGCGAGCAGCAGGAAGACGGGGACGCCCAGGGTCCCGAAGCTCGCGCTGTCCACGACCGCCAGCGCGGCGAGGGTGAGAAGGAGGCCGATCGTCACCTGACGAGCGTGCCGCGCGGCGCCGATGGAGGCATCCTCCCGGCGACCGAAACCGGCGTACATCCTTGTGTGCACCGCGCTCGCGGGCGCCGTGGGGGAACGCGCCGACGGCCGTGCACGAAATGCCCGTACTCCGCCTGACGTTGTCGGGAGTGTGGAGGGGACGGGTCACATGCTGATCGGGGAGTTGTCCCGGCGCACCGGTGTCAGCGCGCGGCTGCTGCGCTACTACGAGGCGCAGGGGCTGCTGGAGTCCAGGCGCGACGCGAACGGGTACCGCACCTACGACGAGGAGGCGGTGGTCACCGTACGGAAGGTCCGCGCCCTGCTGAACGCGGGCCTGACCACCGAGGTGATCCGTGTGGTGCTGCCGTGCACGGTGGGCGACCAGCCGGAGTTCGACTGGTGCGCGGACCTGAGAGCCCTCATGGACCGCGAGCTGGAGGCCATGGACCGGCGCATCGACGATCTCCGCCGCAGCCGCGGCACCCTCGCGGGCTACCTGGCCGGGCCGGGCGCCGGGGCGTGACGCTTTCGGGCAGGCGGTCGCCCTGCACGAGGTGACCGTTTTGCCAAGTCCTTGCCCCGACATGGACGCTTTCGGGAGAGAACGTCCATCATCCTGGCACCGGTGGGGGCACGCTCGCGGATGTCACGATGCGGTCCGCCGTACATCGCACGGACATGACGATCATCCGGGAGGCCAGGGGGCCGGTCATGGGTCGCACAGGACGAACTGCCGGGCTCGCGGCCTGCGCAGTCGCGGCGACTCTGGCCGCCTGCGGCCCTGCCGTCGTCCGGGAGGCCGGGGAGCCCGAGATCAAGATCGGGTTGATCACCAAGACGGAGGCGAACCCGTTCTTCGTGACGATGAGACAGGGTGCCCAGGCCATGGCCACGGCCCAGAGCGCCACGCTGATGACCGCGGCCGGGAAGTACTACGGCGACAACGCCACCCAGGTCACCGCCATCGAGAAGATGGTCGCGGCGGGCGTCAAGGGCATCCTGATCACGCCGAACGACGCCACGGCGATC
This sequence comes from Nonomuraea indica, assembly GCF_002850745.1. Taxonomy (GTDB): domain Bacteria; phylum Actinomycetota; class Actinomycetes; order Streptosporangiales; family Streptosporangiaceae; genus Nonomuraea; species Nonomuraea indica. The sequence continues at coordinate 181,750 of NZ_KZ559469.1, read as the reverse complement.
GTCCCGTCGATCAAGAAGGCCCGGGACGCGGGGGTGCTGGTCATCGCGCTGGACACGCCCACCAGGCCGCAGAACGCCACCGACGCCCTGCTGGCCACGGACAACTTCAAGGCCGGTGAGCTGATCGGCCTGTACGCCAAGGCCATGATGGGTGACCGGCCGGCCAGGATCGCCACGCTGGACGCGACGCCGGGCAGTTCCTCCAGCCGGCTCCGGCACGCCGGCTTCCTGAAGGGCTTCGGCATCACCGAGGGCGATCGCTCGATCGTGTGCTCCCGCAACACGTACGGCGACCGGACCATGGGCCGGATCGAGATGCGCCACTGCCTGCGGGAGAACCCCGGGATCAACGTGGTGTACACCGTCAACGAGCCCACCGCGTTCGGCGCCCACGCCGCTCTCAAGGCCATGGGACTGGAGAAGGGCGTGCTCCTGGTGTCGGTCGACGGCGGCTGCGTCGGGGTCCAGGCCGTGGAGATCGGCCAGATCGCCGCCACCGCGCAGCAGTACCCGCTGAAGATGGCCGAGATGGGCGTGCAGGCCGTGGTCGAGTACGCCGAGTCGGGCGCGAGGGCGTCCGGCTACACCGACACCGGCGTCAGGCTCATCACCGACAAGCCCGTCCCCGGGATCGAGTCGAGGAACACCCTCTTCGGCCGCCGGCACTGCTGGGACTGACCCCTTGCTCCTCCTATCGAAATTCGATATATTTCTCTCGTTATTCGATGGAAGGAGGGTGATGGGCAAGCTGACGGTGCTCGCTCTGCGTGCCGTGCTCGTGGTGCTGCTGGCCGGCTCGGTGTTCGTGCAGACGGTGATGGTGCCCCTGCTCGCCGCCGACCTGGAGGGGCTGAACGCGGACTACGCGTACGTGCGCACGCCGTTCCTCGCGATCGTCGTTCTGGGCGTCGTGGCGGTCCAGGTGGTGCTCGTGTGCGTGTGGCGGCTGGTGACGATGGTCCGGCGCGGGACGGTGTTCTCCGACGCGGCCTTCCGGTACGTGCACGTCGTGATCGGCGCGGTCGTGGCGGCGGCCGTCCTGATGTTCGCGCTCGCGGTCCTCCTCGCTCCGGGCGAGGCCGTCGCTCCCGGCGTGGTCCTGCTGATCTGCGGGGCTTCCGTGGCGATCCTGGGGGTCGCGCTCGTCGTCCTCGTCCTGCGGATGCTCCTCGCCCAGGCCGTCGCCCGCGACGTCGAGGCGGCGCGGATGCGGGCCGAGCTGAACGAGGTGATCTGATGCCCATCGTGGTCGACATCGACGTGATGCTGGCCAGGCGGAAGATGTCCGTGGGCGAGCTCGCCGACCGCGTCGGGATCACGCCCGCCAATCTGGCGGTGCTCAAGAACGGCCGCGCCAAGGCGGTGCGCTTCACGACGCTCGCCGCGCTGTGCGAGGTCCTGGACTGCCAGCCGGGCGACCTGCTGCGCTGGGAGGCGGCGGAGGCCGGGGAGGCCGTGGAGGCTGAGGAGGGCGTGGGAGCATGACTCCGGGCTGAGGCCGGATGGGATGCTCGTCCCGCGGTCATGGGGCGGAAGGGGATGACGCGGATGGGCCTGGAGGTCGAGAGCCGGCCGTCCGACTCGCCGTACATCGAGCGGGTGTGGCGGAGCGCCAGCGACGATGTCAGCCGGATGACCTCCGTTGCGACGGCGTCCTGGGACCTGGTCTTCTGGGAGCACCGCGGCCAGGTGAACGCGGCCGTGCACGGGCCGGAGCCGTGGGCGAGTCCGGCTCCCGTGCCCGAGGACGCCACGTTCTTCGGGATCAGCTTCTCCGTCGGCACGTCCATGCCGCACCTCCCGGTCAGCCGGCTCGTCGGGGGCTCCGCGGAGATCCTTGACGCCACCCGCAGGTCGTTCCGGCTGAAGGGCTCCGCCTGGCGCCTGCCCGACTACGACAACGCCGAGGCCTTCGTGGGACGGATGGTGCGGGAGGGCGTCCTCGACGCCGACCCGGTCGTGGCCGCGGTGCTTCGCGGCGCCCCGCCGGCCGTGTCCGAACGCACCGTCCAGCGCCGTTTCGTGGCGGTGACCGGGCTCACCCACGGCGCCGTCCGGCGGATCCGTCGCGCCAGGCGAGCGGCGGTCCTGATCCAGGAGGGGGTGCCGGCCCACGACGTGGTCCACCGGCTCGGATACTTCGACCAGCCACACCTGGCCCGGTCGCTGACCCGCTACATCGGACGGACCGCGACGCAGCTGTCCGGCGGGGACGCGCCGGAGCCGCTGTCGCTTCTGTACAAGACCTGAGCGCTCGTTCCCCCGTAACCTCCCAGTCGCGGTGATCGGAGGCGACACCGCCGGACGAAGGGGCAGCACCATGGGAAAGATCGTTTCCAACTTCTTCATCTCCGTGGACGGCGTGGTCGAGTCGCCGGACCAGTGGCACTTCCCGTACTGGAACGACGAGATGGGCGCCGTGGTCGAGGCCGGCATGCAGAGCGCGGCGGCCCTCCTGATGGGCCGCAAGCTGTACGACGAGTGGTCCGCGTACTGGACGGCGACGGACGCCGACCAGGACCTCGCCAGATCCCTCAACAACGCGCGCAAGTACGTCGTGTCCACCACCCTGCGCAAGGCGGACTGGGCCAACACCACCGTCGTCTCCGGCGACGTCGCGGCCGAGCTGCGCGAGCTCAAGAAGGAGATCGACGGCGACATCCAGATGTCCGGCTCGGCGACGACCGTGCGATGGCTGCTGGCCAACGGGCTCCTCGACGAGCTCAACCTGCTCGTCCACCCGATCGTCGTCGGCCATGGCCGGCGGTTGTTCGAGGACACGCCGACCCACCCGCTGAAGCTGGTCACGTCCGAGACCTTCACGACCGGCGTGCTCAACCTGACCTACGTACCGGATGTCGCGTGAGACCGCTCCGAGCATGCCGGACACAGCGACCGGCGCTGCCGATCGACGATCCGTCCACAGCGGATCGTCTCCGCGGCCGCCGATCAGGATCCGAGAAGCCCCGGTCACCGAGCCGCCGCTAACGTGAGGGCCATGGACCTCACCATCCACGCCAGCACGCTCCCGCATGACGACGCGGACGCCGCCCTGGCCTTCTACCGTGACACTCTCGGCTTCGAGGTGCGCAGCGACGTCGGACACGGCAAGACGCGCTGGATCACAGTCGGCCCCGTCGACCAGCCAGGCACGTCCATCCTCCTGGCGCCGGCGGCCGCCGACCCCGGCATCACCGAGGACGAGCGCAGGACCATCACCGAGATGATGGCCAAGGGCACCTACGGCTGGATCCTGCTGGCCACCCGGGACCTCGACGGCACTTTCGACAGGCTGCAGGCGGCCGACGACGCCGAGGTCGTCCAGGAGCCGACCGACCAGCCGTACGGCGTGCGCGACTGCGCCTTCCGCGATCCGGCGGGCAACCTGGTCCGCATCCAGCAGCTTCGCTGAGCCGTCCGGCAGGAGACCGGCCCTGACGGCGCCGCGACCGATGACCCACGGAGCCCTCCTCAGAAGTGCGGGGGCTCTTCACGCTATGACTGGAGTGACCATGACAGACGCGCCGCCGCGGGACCTCGACGAGAGGCTGCGCGACACGCGCGCGAGGCTCGAGAGCGACGTCGATCTCTGGGTCGCGACGCAGGGCTCTACGGGCGTTCACCTCATCCCGCTCTCGTACCTCTGGGACGGGTCCGCGTTCCTCGTCTCGACGCCGCGTGCCTCGGTCACCGGCCGCAACCTGCTGGCGGACGGCCGCGTGCGACTCGCCCTCGGGCCGACGCGCGACGTCGTCCTCGTCGACGGCGCCGCCGAACCCGTGGACCTCGCCGACCTGGCCCCGGGCACGGGTGACGCGTTCGCGGCCAAGACCGGCTTCGACCCGCGCGAGCTCGACGAGCCCTACCAGTACTTCCGGATCCGGCCACGGCGCGTCCAGGCCTGGCGGGAGGCGAACGAGCTTCGGGGGCGCGACCTCATGCGCGACGGCCGCTGGCTCGGCTGACCCGCACACGCGAACAGCACGCGGCGCACGCACGGCGGCAGCACCGGCTCGCCACCGCGACGGTCCACGCCGGCACGGCCTGAGCCGGACCGCCGGCGTGGACGCGCCCGCGCTGTGTGCCGCCGTGCCTCCGCGTGGTACGGCAGGCTCAGAGCTTGTACAGCTTCTTGAACGGTGTCGTGATGCGTTCCTGCCGCGATCCGAAATCGACGATCACGGCGGCTTCTTCCTCCACACCGATGACCACGCCGAGGCCGTACCGATCGTGCGTGACCTGGTCATTCACGCTGAACTGCTCGACGGGCGGAGCCGGGGCCGGGGCTTTGAAGGGACTGGTGGGCATGTGGCGACGGGGGGCGCCGCTAGCTCGATTCATCCCCTCCAGTATGTGCCGCCGTACGAACGCTCACGACGGGGGGTCCGCGCTCCGGCGGTGGCGCACCATGAAGACGTCGATCGCGTCCTCGGTCTCGACCGTGAACCCGTGCCGCTCGTACAGCCGGCGGGCCGCACTGCCCTGCAGCACGTTCAGCCGGACCGCGGCTCCGTCGCGGTCGCACCGTTCCAGCAGCCTGCTCAGCACGGCCGAGCCGATCCCTCTGCCCTGCGCGTCCGGATCCAGGTAGAAATGCTCCAGCCAGTAGGCGTCTTCGGCCGGCCGCAGCGCCACGCAGCCGGCCAGGGCGCTGTCCACCTCGATCACCCAGGTGTGCGCCGGCGCGAAGCCGTCCCGAAGACGCTGCCGCACACGCTGCTCGTCGTATCGCCCGAGCCGCTCAAGATCCGGCCGCAGAACCACGGCTCGCAACTCGGCCACCGCCTCGACGTCCGCCGCCGAAGCCGGACGAAGCTCCCAATCCGTCATGATCGCGATGTTATCGCCCAGCTGCTTGTCGCCTCGGAGCTTCCCTCTTGCGCCGGTGCGGGGGGCGACGCGTCGGCCGCCCCCGTTCGTCCTCAGGGGGCGATGAGAACCGGAGTCCCCAGCGGCAGGCCCGCGAGCACCTTGAGCGCGCGAGCAGGCACCCTTACGCAGCCGTGCGTGACCGCCTGGCCGAACACCTTCCGGTCCGGCCAGCCGTGGAAGGCCACGGTGCCGGGGCCGCCGCCGAAGGTGTCGAGCGTCGCCGAGTGCGTGCCCAGCGGCAGGATCAGCGGGCTGTAGGTCTTCTTCTTCGGCGACATCACCGCCAGCATGAAGGTCCTGCCCACCGGGGTGGGCGTCTCGGGGCCGCCGACGGCGACCGTCCAGGTGCCGAGCTTCTTGTTCGCGTTCATCACGGTCAGCTGCCTGGTGCCCAGCTTCACGATGGCGCGGTAGCGGCTGCGCGCCTTCTTCAGGCCCTTGGCCTTGATCCAGCCCGTCACGTGGTTGGGCTTGCTGGGCAGCAGTACGCGGTACCAGCCCTTGCGCCCCTCCACCACGGGCACCCAGGTCTGGCTGCCGAGCTGCTTCGCCGGCAGGGTGGCGGCGGGCCTGCCGCCGGGCGAGGCGTGGACGGCCACGGCGCGGGTGGGGTGCACCACGACGCCGCTCAGCTTGCCGAACGTGTCGGTGTCCTGCGGGAGACCGCTCAACTCCGTGAACGTGGTGGCCTGGGGGAGTGCGGTGGCCGCGATCGAGGCGCCGGAGGCCGGAGCGACGGGCGACGCGGCGACGCCGGCGGGGGTCGAGGCGACGAGGCTCGTGGCGACGAGCGCGGCGCCGATGAGTCGATAGGGGGCGTCGAGCGGCACGATCGGCTCCTGGGGTTTATGACACATGCGACACGAACGTGTAACCCTCCGGCCCGATCAATAACAGTTTGGAACGTTTGAAGATGGGAGGCCGGCAGGTGTGACATTTTTACACAGATGGGTCCTTTGAGGCTCCAGCTCTACCAGACACCTCGAGGTGCGCACGTGACACCCCCCAGACTCTCCTCAGTCCGTCGCTGGGCTACAGCGGTCCTCATGCTCGCGGTGGCGGCCCTCTCAGTGCTCGCCGTCTCCCACTCGGCCGCAGCGGGAGCGGTCCAGTCGGGGCCGCCCGGTGACAACGGCGACGTCAAGATCCATGAGTGGACGACGCCGGAGGACGACCGGCGCGACGAGCCGCACGTCTGCGTGTTCTACCTGGTCGGGTTCAACTTCGACGAGGTGGAACGGGTGAGCTGGGAGATCAGGTCCTGGCCGCCCACGGGCGACGGGACCACGGTGAAGACCGGCTCCCTCGTGCTCGACGAGGACGGGCACGGCCGTACCGTCGACATGACTCTGCCGAACGGGCACTACAAGCTGTTCTGGACCTTCAAGGGGAAGCACGGCGCACCCAAGCACAAGGTGTTCTGGGTCAGGTGCGAGTCCACCCCCACCCCCACCCCCACGGCGACGCCCACCCCGACGCCCACCCCGACGCCCACGGTCACGCCGACGGTCACGCCCACGCCCACGCCGACAGTCACGCCCACGGTCACGCCGACTCCGACGTCCACCCCGACGGCGACTCCCACGTCCACCCCCACGTCCACCCCCACGTCCACCCCCACGTCCACCCCCACCGCGACCCCCACGCCGACGCGGACGCCCCCCTCGACGTCCACGCCGAAGCCGAGCAGCACGCCGACTCCCACCCACCCCGGCAAGGGCGACCCCGGGACGGTGATCCACGAGTGGACCCAGTGGGACGAGAAGGTCACGGTGACGCAGGACGACCCCAAGCCGGCACCCACCCCGACGCCGGTGAAGACCAACATCCCGGTCACCGGCTGACCCGCCACCCCGAACGGCGGAGGGCCCGGATCAACGCGATCCGGGCCCTCCGCCGTTCTCCTCACGTCCGGCCAAGCCACGTGGAGCGGGCCGGCGACCATCCCACCCCTGTCACGTTCCACAGACACCGCACGCGTCGCGTACGGCCGAGCAGACGCGCTCGCGTGCGCTCCCCCTGGGCCACCCGCACAAGCCCGCGGACCACCTGATCCGGAGGAGCGAACAGGCAGGCATGAGCGGTCTCGCGCCTCCTGCGGCGGGTGACCTGCGGAAGCCGAGGACTCGGCTGATCGCGCGTGGGCCGTACGAAGCTCGATCGGCTGTCACGGAGCGCGCAGGTCGTCCAGGTCGACCGACAGCACCCCCCAAGCGCCGGGACACCGGACCAGCTCGCCGACCAGCTCCGCCTGCGCAGGACCTGGCAGGCGCCCGTCGGGACGGAAGTGCACGACCGTCCCGGTGACGCCGCCGTCCGCGATCGGCACCAGACCGGTCACGGGAACGCCGTGTTCGTAGCGCTGTGTCCAGGCTCCCTCGCGCCGCCGGTTGGTGTGGACGAGCCACTCGCTGAGCGCCGCGACGACGGACATCCCCCGGCGCGGATGACCGTCAGGCAGCGACTGTCTCTCGGGGTGGTCGAAGAACCGGAGGTCCTTCGACGCCATGACGGGTTTCTTCACGGCGCGTCCTTGGTCGTCGAAGCGGGTGTCGGTGCCTCGCCCGTCATCTGCCACGGACACCGAGCCGTCGGGGTGAAGCGTGATGGTGCAGCGCCCCCCGCCGTTGCTCTCCGCCTCGTCGGCCGCGTAGGCGACCACCTCGAGAATCAGATGCCGGAGGCCGTCGGGAGCGAACACGGCCGGATCCGCACGTATCCGCGCGAGGTGCTCGACGTCCACGCCGCTCGCCCAGTCGTGCGTGGTGTTACGCCAGGAGTTCCTTGACTGGCTCATCGTGGAAGTCTAGATCGGGACAACCCGGACCACGAAGATCGAGACCACCCCTCGCAAGCCAGGAGCCGGCCCGGAAGCCCACCGCTGACCCGCCCTGAGCGGTCCCACCGACTGGTCGAAGTTGAACTGCTCTGGCAGTCGAGCCGCAGTGCGGCTGTGGCAAGTCGGCGAGGATACCGTCGCGGCATTCCGGCATCGTCGGCCGAAACTGGCAGCATGCAACCTCATGTACGTGAACGACTCTCGGCGCCTCCTCCAGCGGTCCCCTCCATGACCGAGGATGAGATCTTCGAAGCGATCCGGTCAGACCCCGGGCCCGAGGTCCTGCCGGTGGCCTCCCGTGAGGCGGTTGCCGAGGCTGAGGAAGCGATCGGTCACCCCCTTCCTTCGCTGCTACGGCGGTTGTATCTGGAGGTGGGAAACGGAGGTTTCGGTCCTCGGGGCGGCATCATCGGCGTACGGGGCCATGACTTCTGGAGCAGCGATATCTTCGCGGACATCACGGAATCGGCCGTGGCCTTCCGAACCGAGTCCTACGGACGACGAGCCGGCATGATCCAGCTGTTGGACTGGGGGTGTGCGATCGCCTCGGTGCTGGACTGCCGTGACCCTGCGGGCGCGATGTGGGGCTGGGATCCCAACCTGTGCTGCTGGACCATGCGCTCTTCCCTCAGGACATCACCTTCGCGTCGTGGCTCGCGGAGTCGATCGGTCGCGAATTCGCCGACCCGTTCTATGACGGTTACTTCGACGCCTGGGAGCAGGACGAGGCGGGCACCGTCGGAGACGGCGACGAACCGTGCATGTGGGTGCCACCCGTCTGGGCGAAAGGCAGGAAGGCCGGCACCGGGGAGCGCCGTCGCCAGCCCGACGACTGACGGGCCGGCTTCACGCCCCGCAATCGTCACAGTATCGCGGGGGAAATGCCGCTTGGCGTGGTTCATGGAATGGGCAAAACTGCAGCGTGCACTCCGAAGAGCAGGCCGTACAGGTGGAGAACGCGTTGATGGGCCGCATCTACACGGCAGTGCGCGATGGCGGCCTAGAAGCCGAGCCCGTCCTCGAACTGGCGTACCTACGGGAGGAATGGGGTGAAAGTACTCCGGCTACGCGGGAGCTCCTCGAACGCCCCGCGGCCCAGCTGACCGCGACCGACCTCATCCGCCTGGGCGAGGATCTTCTGCGCGACGTCGACTTCACGCCGAGCTTCGCCCTCGAACCCCGTCTGTGGGCGACGCTGGAGCATGCGCTGGAGGTCGTGGAGCGCGACGTTCGCGCCGGAGGAATCACCAGTACGTTACGCCTGGTCACGCACGAGTGGGACAGCATGGGTCGCGCCTGGGTGGAGTTCCAGGGTGGTTGGCATGGCAACGGCATCGAACCCCTCTGGGGCGGTAGCGCTCAAGAGGCGCTCAGGGAAGTCGCTGATGCCGTCCAGGAGACGATCATGGCGATGACCTTGAACGTCTGGCCTGTCTGCGCCGCTCACCACCGTGGCCTGCACGCCGGCTACGAAGACGGGATGGCCGTTTGGCAGTGCACCGGCGATGGGACGCACACCGTCGCGCCAGTCGGTGAACTGCCTTGATCGCGCCGCGCACGCATGGGGGACGGGCGTAGAAGCACAGTCAGAGGAGCACTCCCCGATGACCCTTCGAGATCACAGCATGTGGCCAGGGGAAACGCGGATCTGAGCCGATTCGGTGGATCGACCGCGAGCTCTCACGGCTCCTCGCTGATCGCCGTTCGCAGGTGCACGCAGCGAGTACGGCCCGGCAGACCGTACGTAAGATCGTAAAGGGTTGGACAGCACCCCCGCGCGAGCAAGAGGATCCCGGCATGGGGACCGACATCCACGGTTTCATCGAGTGCCGCACGTGGACTCGCGGCCTCGATGTCGGTGAGACCGCTTGGTGCGCTGCGATCCCGCTGGGGCTGTTGTTGGCGGGGAGAGAATACGCTGTCTTCGATTGCCTCTTCGGCGTCCGGAGCTCAGGCCACTGGCGGCCGATCGCGGCCGATCGCGGGCTCCCCCAGGACGCCGCGGAGACCACCAAGGCGGAGCTGGCGGAATGGGGGGATGCCGCCTTCGGTGTCACGTGGTTGACCTGGGACGAGGTGACCGCGATCGACTGGGATGAACCGGCCCTGCATCCGACGAACGTGGCCCAGTACCGGCAGCTCCCCGATCACAGCCTGGAACCGCGACGCGGCAGCTTCACTCGCGGCTCAGCTGCGAGCCAGGTGTCCTGGCGCCACACGTGACCGCAACCGGTACACCGGTAGCGGCGCACGGTCACCACGAGCGTCGTCGGCCGCCAGCCCAGCGGCTCGTGGGCCGGCTCCCGGGTCACGGTGTCGTGCGGTACGCCTTCGCAACCACCCCGACGGCACCACCGGTCCGGCTCGACGACCCGGCACGCCAGCACCGCACGGTCGGGCTTGCGTAGTCGGCCGGTGACGGCCAGGCCGAGCTCATCGGGCCGGCAGAACTTGGTCAGGTCAGGGCAGGCGAAGGTAGCGTCAGACAAGTCGAGGTCTACCAATCTGGAAGACCTCGGCTTCCATGCCGGGACAGCGATGCACAAACGCAGCCGGAGGCCCGACCTCGTGTCACCGTCGCAGTGGCTTCTTCGCGTACCCCCTCAGATCGGTCAACGGCGCACCCTATAGCGCAGGTGAAGCACCCGGTTGCCGTGAATCACCACGTCTGGATCCTCCAACAGGTGCTGCCCGCGGTTGGAGCCGAAGTAGCGCTTGCCGGACCCGAGCACGACGGGCACAACGTCCATGCGCACCTCGTCGACTAGCCCGGCGGCAAGCATCTGCCCTCCGACGTCGCCGGCGGCGACCTCGACAGTGCGGTCACCCGCAAGCTCCCGCGCCTTGGCCGCGGCTGCCTCGATGCCGTCGACGAAGTGAAAGGGCGCCTGGGGGTCCCAGCCCTCGGGCGCCGGCCGATGCGTCACGATGACCGCGTGGTCGACCCCGCTGGGAGGTGTCCCGTCCCAGCCGTCGGTGATGTCGAAGACGTGCCGCCCGGCGATTGTCACTCCGATCTCGTCCCAGTACGGCCGGGTGTGGTCGTAGGACGCCTGCGACACCTTCAGGACGCCACTGTCGTCCAACGGCACGTCACCGCTGACCAGCCACTCGAAGATCGGGCCGGGATCGTCGTTCTCCGCTGCGATGAAACCATCCACCGAGACCGACGCGCTCATGACAACTTTTCCCACGGGTTTCCTCCTCTGTTCGGAGGTCCGAGTCTTGTGCGGAGCGAGTGCTCGTTCTTGTACGAAATCAATCGGCCGGCAGTGGCCATCCGTCCAAGGCGTGTCCGGGGTAATCGCGCAGGAACCGCCGCCGGACCTCGGCGTACCGGGTCGGCGTGAGACCCGTGAACTCCCGGAACTCGCGCCCGAAGTGGGCCTGGTCGAAGTAGCCCGCGTCAGCGGCGACCTCGCTCCAGTCGATCGGGGCGGCAACGTCGATCGCCAGCACGGTGGAACTGAAGCGATAGCTGCGAGCCAGCCTCTTCGGCGTGACGCCGACGATGGCCTTGAACCGCTTCGCCAGATAGGTACTGCTGGCGCGGGCTGCCACGCCGAGGTCGCTGATCGGCACAGTCCCGCCGGTCGCCGCGATGGCGCTGCTCATCTGACGGACGAGGTCGAGACCGTCGATCGTGCGCAGTCGTCGCACCAGTTCGTCCTCGAGCAACGTGAGTATGTCCTGCGGTGAGTCCGCCACGGCCAGTCGGTCTCGTAGCTCACCGGTCGCGCGGTGGCCCCGGATCTGCTCCAACGTCGCCGGTCGGTCACACAACTCGGCCGCGGGCATCGGAAGAAACGGCGCCAGACCCCACGGCTTGAAGTGGACACCAACGGACTGCGTCGGCGTCGGATAGCCGAACTCCCACGCGCGGGTGGGAGTGACGACCGCGCAGCCGTCGGCGTACTCCGCCGCCTCGTCGGCGGAGCTGGCGCGGATGAGGAACGGCGCCCCGAGATTGACTATCAGCAACGGCGCCGGCGCCGCCGGCAGCATCAACCTGGAGTACGGCGGCGCGCCCTCCAGGTAGTAGAGGTCGTCGATCAGCTCGTCCAGCGGCGGACGCGGCACTCTGGACACATACTGCACAGCCACATCATCGCCGACGGCCCGCCTGGCATCGCGCGCCGGGACGGTCCGGCCGCGCCGGCGCCGGCATCGAGCCGACGCCGTCCCTGACGGGCGCCCCGGCGGATTTCAGGCCCCGACTACACCCCACTTTGTGAAGAGTCCTCGAAGATCTCGATGGCCTGGGTCCGTTCGTGTTCCAACGGGCTCAGTATGAAGCGGCTTTTGCCGGTGTTCCCGTACTGGACACGCATCAGCAGCCGGGACGGCGCCCTTGGTGGATGAGGCGGCACCGTTGAGCTGGAGCGCCCCGCGCGAGGGCGGCGTCTGGATGACTGATCACAACTGTGGTCTGCCAGGATGGCTCTCATTCCTCTCATAGGGAATGAGAGGCGTCTCCGGGAGTAACCACGTGAAGCATTTCATCGCCGGTTTAGCGTGCGTCGCGGGGACGGTGCTCACTGTGCCGGCGAACATGACGACCGCGCAGGCGAGTGTTGTCTCCTCCTCCGCGATTGACCCGGTGAACGCGCTCAGGCAGCAGTTCCGAGCCGGGCGCGGCGTTCGGGTCGCTGAGACCGTCCGCTTGAGCTTGAGAGCGAAGCGGACGGTGACCGTGCGCCGCAAAGGCACGTTACAGTTCGGCCCCTCCGGAATAGTGGGCGCGCACTTCGTACGGCGCGCGACCGTCCGCCCGCCTTTGGAGAAGTCCGATCCCGTCAACGTACGGCACATGATCAGCGTCGGAGAAACGTACTACCACTTCGACGCCACCCCAGCCGATGAGAACCTCCCCGAAGGCAAGAAGTGGGTGCGCGCCAGCTCACACAGGCCCCAGAAATGGCACGCCGCCTTCGGCGACCAAGACCTCAACGTACTGGAACCGGGCACCTTGGCGCTCCTGCTACGCTCCGCTGCCCGCCGCCTACCCGACCAGGGCGGCGTCCAGTACGGAGGCGTTGTCACCCAGGCCGAGCTCTACAAGGCATCCCGCTCTTTTCGCGACCAGAGGTTCCTTTTCGAACCGGGCGGCAAAGAAGGGCGACTGAAAATCGCATGGCGGCTCTGGGTGAACCGTACAGGACTTGTCACCCGCCTGGTCACCAGCAGAGGAAGTGACGGCATGTTCCACAAGGCGTCGAGCGACACCCGCTACACCGGCTGGGGCTCCGAGGTCACCATCACGGCCCCTCCCGCTGACCAGGTCATCGACGAAGCCGACGTCGACTACTAGTCCGCCGTCACCGGCAGGTCGTCGTGGACGTCTCCGGCCTGGTCAGGCGCATGCACGCCGGTTCATCATGGGTGCCGTAGGCGGGCTACCACGAAGGCTTCAGCTCCTGGGAGGGACTTGTCGTGCGTGGTGATCTGGCGGATTTTGGCGAACCAATACCCCGCACCCTCCAGCATGAGAAGCGCGAACAACCCGAAGCCCACACTGTTCGCCACTGTCACCGGAAGTCCCACCGAGCCGAACCAGATCACCGCCTGAAGGGGGATGTTGAGCAACTCCAGCCATGCCAGCGACCGTAACCGCCGCAAGACCCAGGCGCGGAAACGATGATCCATTCAACGACTATGGCAGCCCTGCCGTCGACCGCGAACATCGGATTTCGACACGGGAGCGGGCGTGCGGCATGGGGCCGTTATCGTGCCAGCGCCACATGGGGCATCGTCGTATGGCCGTTCGCCGTGAACCCGAACGAGCTGACCGGGCGCCGCGCCGCCTCTCGCGGTGAGATCCGCCCTCTGAGGTTGGGCGAGGGGTTGGTGGCCATGGGCCCGCACCCTCTGCTCCCCGCCCCGGTCCTGCGCCCGGTGATCATCCTGGAGCCGGAGTGCCCCCGGCCGGAGGCGTCGGTTGTAGGTTGAGCGCCATGATGAGCGAGGAGGCTTCGATTCAGGCCGCCATAGCCGGAGAACTTCGTCTTCTTGAGCAGGAAGTCAGGTGTTCGGCGAGTCTCATGGGTGACTTGATAGATCCCGAATTCGTGGAGATCGGAGCCTCGGGACGTCTGTGGGACCGTGATTCCATCATCGCGGCGCTTACAGAAGACCCAGAGCCGTTGCCGGCCCCTATTGAGGCGACCGAGATGACAGGGGTGCTGCTTGCGCCCGGCTTGGTTCACCTGACTTATGTCTCGAACAACAATGGCCGGCGGGCGCGCCGTAGCTCGTTGTGGCGGTATTCGGTGGAGAAGGGGTGGCGGGTGTACTTCCACCAGGGGACGTTGAGCGCGTACTGACGAGTCCGGCAAATCAGCCGGTCTGCATGCTGGAGCCGAGCAGTGCTTGGTGAGCAGGTTCAGCACGTGGGTGAAGCTGATGGTGAGTGAGTCGCGGCCGGGGCGTACGGCATGAGGGTGGGCGTGCGGCAGGATCGAGGTTGAAGGTCGGCTTCGTCCTCGACCCCTACCGGTCCCGGACGCCGGTCGGTCAGTCAGCGTAGGTGAGTTCGGCCTTGGTGATGGACGAGCCGTTCACGGTGAAGGCGTAGTAGGCCTCGAACCCCCCGGAACCGCCAGGGGCGAAGCGCACCAGGAGGCGCTGGTACCCCGGCCGGTACTCCGCGACTTCGAGGACGGTCAGCTTTCCGCCGATGACCTCGTTCTCCGCCCAGGCGCGGATCGCGGCGCGGCCCGTGAATCGCCGCCCGACGTCGATGAGTTCGGCGTCGGCGGCGAAGGCTCCCGCCAGGGCGTCGAGGTTCCCGTCGTTGACCGCGCCGACGTAGGCGCTCACCGGCGCCACCAGCTCGTCCGTCCCTTGCTGCGTCTTGTCCGAGCAGGCGGCGGGAGTCTTCGCGGGATCCTCGGCGGCCATCTCCCGCGCGACGGCCTTGATGTTCTCCTGCACGATGGTCGGAAGGTCCGCTACCGGCGGATGGCCGGGGTAGGTGCGATCCAACTCGCCGATGATCGACTTCTGCTCGTCGGGGGCGACCGCCTTGCCCTTGGCGGAGTCCGAGGCCACGGCCGGGCGGACGAGGCCGCGGAATCGCTGGAGGTAGCGGCGCTGCTCGTCGATCAGTGCCCGGGTCGGGCCCGGAGCTCCGTGCCCCGGGTACATCGTCTTGGCCCCGGCGAAACGCCGGCCCAGCTCGTCGAGGGTCTGGAGCCAGCCGCAGCTGTTCCCCTCGATCAGCGCGGGTGTGACCTTGCTGCCCGCCAGGTCGCCGGAGAAGAGGTCGCCGGTGTCGGGACGGTAGTAGACGGTCGCGGTGTCGGACTCACCCTCGGCGAATTCGGCGGTTTCCAGCCGAAGACCGCCGACCTGCACCGATGCGCCGTTCTCGAAGGTCCGGTCGGCGTAGGTGAGCTTGGACGGGAATTCGGTGTTCGCCGAGCGGGCCAGCGGGTAGAAGCCTCGCTTGTCCTCCCGCATCGCCTTGTCGGTCGCCTTGGACGCGTGGATCGGAGCCTGGGGAAACGCCTCCCGGAAGGCGCCGGCACCGCCCACATGGTCGGGGTGGGGGTGGGTCAGCAGGATGGCGGCGACGGGCCGGCCGGTTTTCCTGATCTCCGCTATCGCCTTCCGGGCATCGGCCGGCGTGCGCAGGGTGTCGATGAGGACCAAGCCTTGCGGCGCCTGGATCCAGTAGGTGTTGACCGAACCCGGGTTCGGGGAGGCGAAGCGTCCCGGCTGACTCTCGCTCGCGGCCGGCGCCTCGGACCTGTCGTCGGTCGAACAGCCCGCCACCAGCGCTGTCGCGCATGCGGCGGCGGAGCCCGCGGCGAGAATGCGCCGCACAAGGTGGTTCATCTGAAGCCTTCGTGAAGCTGGGTATGCGGGAAGTTCACCGGAAGTCGTCCGCGTGGGCCTCTGCCCACTGCTCGAAGGTGCGGGGCGGATGCCCGGTCACCTTCTCCACGGTGGGGTGGATCCGGGACTCGTCCAGGGTCCCGTCGCTGTAGAAGCTGAAGAACGCGTCGATGTACTCCTTCGGTACGCGTCCGGTCATGTCGGCTCGGGCCTCCTCGTCCGTGAGGGCGTGGAAGCGCAGATCGCGGTGGAGCACCTTGGCCAGGACGGCCAGGCGCTCGGCGGGCCGGAGCTGCTGCGGGCCGCTCAACTCGTGGACGCTCCCCGCGTGGCCGGGGTCGAGCAGGGCGCGGACGGCCACGGCGGCGATGTCGTAGGGGTCGACGGAGGCGATGGCGACGTCGCCGAAGGCGTCCTTGACGACGTCGCCGGCGCGCAGTTGGGGCAGCCAGCGCAAGGCGTTGGACATGAAGGCGTTGGGGCGCAGGAACGTCCAGGCCAGCCCGGACTCCCGCACCGCCGTCTCGGAGCGGATCATGAACTCGGAGATGGCGTTGCGTGTGTCGGTGGCGACGCTGGCCGGGCTGGACAGCAGCACCACCCGTTCCACCCCGGCCTGCCGCATCCGCGCCAGCAGGCCGGGCATGTCGCGGTAGCCGGGCAGCAGGAACACTCCGCGGACGCCGTCGAGGGCGGAGGTGAGCGAGTCCGGCTCGTTCAAGTCGCCGACAGTCTGCTCGACCGGCAGGTCGGCGGGGGCGCGCACCAGCGCGCGTACGGGCTCTCCCGCGCGGACGAGGGCTCGGACGACCTCACCGCCGGCGTTCCCGGTGGCTCCGGTGACGAGGATCATCGCAGCGACCTGCCGAAGTGGGCTGCCACGGTGTCGGTGGCGAGGGTGACCTGTGGCTCCTGGTCGTAGAAGTCGAACTGGGTGCCCTGGGTCCAGTAGATGTCCTTGGGGCCGGCCAGTCCGGCGTGGAAGCGGTGGGCGCCGTCGGGGATGGCGGCGTCCTGGCTGTGGACGAGCAGGGTGGGCTGGGTGATCTGCGGGGCCAGGGTGATGGAGTCGTAGGTGAGCCAGTCCTCCCAGGCCATCACGGCGAAGCGGTTGGGCCAGGCGGGGATGCCGCCGCGGGCCGGGTTGAGGTAGAAGTCGATGTCGTAGGGCATGGCGGCGTGCGGATCGGTGGTCGAGACGACCGGGACGTAGTCGATCTCGCCGGTTTCGGCGAACCGGGCGCGGGCGTCGCGAGCCGTTTTGATCTTCTGGGTGACCGCGTCCGCGCCCCCGTAGGCGGCCTCGCAGATGGCGGCATCGTGCAGCCAGGGTGCGACCAGGGCGAGGGAGCCGATCCGGGGGTCGTGGGCGGCGTTGTCGGCCATGTACATGGCGGCGGCGCAGATGCCCAGGGCGCCCAGCCGGTCGCCGTCGATCGCCGGGTGGGTGGTCAGGAACGTCACGGCGTGGTGGATGTCGCGCACCTTGCGGGTGGGGTCCTCCACGTCGCGTGGTTCGCCTCCGGACTCGCCGAAGCCGGTGAAGTCGAACGACAGGGCGGCGTAGCCGCGCTCGGCGAGCCGCTGCGCGTACCGGTCGGCCATCAGCTCCTTGACGCTGGTCCACGTGCCCGCCACCACGATCCCCGGGACCGGGGCCTCGGTGTCGGGCAGGAACAGGTTGCCGGTCAGGGTTGCCTCCCCGCTGGGGAAGGTGACCCTCTGCTTGGTCGTCACGAACTGTCCTCTCTTGCTGATCGGTTGATGTGGGCCAGGCCCGCGCGGCTCATGGCCGGGGCCGAAGCCGTGACGGCCCGGTGGCGGGCGAGCCCTTCGCTGCCGCCAGCCGCCTGATCATTCGGCCGCTCTGGCCGCCGACGCCATCAGGTCCCTGTTGCCGTCGGCCCATGTCGCCGTCATCACGACGCCGCTGATCTTCCATGCGCCGTCGGCGCGGAGCAGGTCGAACCGGTAGGTGCCACCGAGCGTCCACAGCGGTGCCCCGAACGGGTTCGCCAGCCGATGGGTGGCCTGGAACGACGCGGTGCAGACGGCGGTGTCGTCCTCGATCGTCACCAGATGGTTGGCGATCAGGTGCTGGGTGGCGTCGAACCCGCCCAGCACTCGAGACCAGGCGTCCACGATCTGCCCCGGCGACAGCACGGCCGGTTCGCCGCCGTTCAGGCTCGTGTAGTCCAGCCGCACCTCGTCGGCGAACACGGCCTTCAGCGCCTCCCACTCGCGTCGGTCCGCGTGCCACGCCATACGCGTGCACGCCTCGACCACGGCCTGGCGCTCCATGAGGTGCAGCATGCCCGCTCCCACGGCGGGAAGGTCGATCGTGCTCACCGGACCCCTCCTGTCATAGCGTCTCATAGCGTCGATCTTGATTTCGGATCAGGCCGCGCCCGCCTCACCGGCCCCGCGAGGCGAGCCGGACGTGCTGCTGTGCCAGGGGTCATGGGTGGAGGGCCTGGGACGCTTGTGGCGCGCCCTGCGGGCCGCGCCGCGTCGTTCCGGCCGACGGGACGATTCTGGCCGCGGCAGTGCCGCTGGAGGAAACAACGATGGATTGTGCCGAGCACAGCGGATCGCTGTCACCGGTTAGGGTGATGACCGTGGGCGACATCGATCTTCGGCACCTGCGATCGTTTCTGGCCGTAGCTCAGGAGCGGTCCATCACCGGCGCCGGGGCGGTGCTCCACCTGACGCAGCAAGCGGTGTCGACGCACGTACGGCAGTTGGAACGAGCCCTGGGTGTGGTCCTGCTCGTGCGCACCTCACGCGGCGTTCTGCTCACCGCCGCCGGGGAGGAGCTCGCTGCCGGTGGCGCGGCGATCGTCGACGACGTCGCACACCTGGCCGAACGGGTACGCGCCGCGGCCGGCTCCCAGGCCGGCACCCTTCGGCTGGCCTGCTGCCCCGCCGCCACCTCCCTGTTCGCCATCGATGTGGCCGACGCCCTGGAGCAGGCGGTTCCAGGTCTGCGAGTGACGCTGACCGCTGCGCGCCACCCCAAGGACGAACTCCAGCTTCTCGGCGAAGGGCGCGCGGACGCGGCCTTCATGTGGCTGCCGGTCGGTGGCGCCGGGCTTCATCACGCGGTCGTGCGCAGTGATCCCCGGGCCGTGGTGCTGTCCACCCGCCATCCCCTGGCCGATCGCCCGGCCGTGAGCCTCGCCGACCTCGCCGACGACCCGGTTCTGCGGCCGGACGTGCTCACGTCTGCGGAAGCCGAGCGGTTCTGGCTCGCAGACCCCCGGCCCGACGGCAGTCCCGCGCCACGCGGCCCGATCGTGCCCCTGGTGGAGGACTGCCTGCTGGAAGTCGGCCGAGGCCGCGGCATCTGGCTCCCCCCTCAACCGCTGGAGGCGCTGCTGCCCGCCGGCAACGTGCGCTGGATCCCGGTCACCGACGCCGAACGCTTCGACCTCGCCGTGGTGTGGACCGACCGCGCCCCTCAGCCCCTGATCACGCGCCTGATCGCCGAGGTCCGCGCCGTCACCGGCCACGATCAACGTCTCCACGCCGCGTGACGCCGTACGCGGACGTAGCGGGACACCGGAACGGCCGCGCGGGTCCAACAGTGTGCGGACGACGTCCGGCAGCGTGGGCTTTCGCCCTGAGAGCGGGTGACGGGAATCGAACCCGCACTGTCAGCTGGGGAACTGCACCGATCACGGTCCCTGTAGCAGCGGATTGCTCCCGCCCCGCCAATGGCCCGACTATCAGCCGCTGATCCGGAGCTGGAGTATCTCCCGGCGGAAGTTCCTCAGGGATGATGTGTACTGTGTCTGACCTGTTGTGGGATGACGTGAAATGCCTCTTCGACCCCGATATCAACGGAACGTTGCCCGACGTGGTCGTAGAAGGAACGACTGCCGAGGACTGGCAGGCGCTGCTTGATCTTGTTCAGTCGCAGGGTTGGCAGTACGCCTACTCGCTGAGTGGCGAGCCGATGGAGCTTGCTTCGGCTGCTGACATGCTCGCCGCTGCATCCGCCGACACCACGCCTGTGTTGAGAGTCTGGCCGATCCCTGAGGTCCTGATGATTTTCCGGGTGTATCAGGCCGAGTCGATTGACTTCGACGTCGACCTCAGAGAACTGCAAGGGCAGGAGCGGTTGGATGTCCTGGTGGCTGTCCTCCGCCTGATCGGACAGCGTCTCGGGAAGTCTGTGCTGATGAGTCCGCAGGGTTCCTCTGGTCGTCCGGACCTCGGGTTCGATGTCGAGGCCGGCCGGGTGGTCCTGATGGTCGAACCGACTGATCCGGGGCCGGTGATCGCTGAACCCACGGATTGAGAGACACCCGCGCGCCCCTTCCGAGATCAGGAGCTACCGGAACGGGGCCTCCGTGATCGCTGAAGCCAGGCGACCCGTCCCCGCCGATGAACGGCCGAAAGTATGAGCTCGGGTGCTGCGGACCCTGCTTTCGACTGGTGCTGTCCCCTGGGTGGCTCTGCAGGATGAGGCCCCATGCCACGCGAAGATCTCCCCCAGGAATCGCCTTCCAAGGGCCCGGCCGGCCATCCCGGCCACCGTCTCCCGTACGACGGGCCGGCCGCCGCCTCCCCCGATCGGCCTCAGACCGCCGCGCTCGCGTCCGGCCGGCCCCGGACCGCTGCGCTCTCCTCGGGCCGGCCCCGGATCGTCGCGCTCGACGTGCTGCGCGGGTTCGCGCTGTGCGAGATCCTGCTCGCCAACATCCAGCTCATGGCCACCGGCAGCTCCGCCGTCGTGGCGCAGCCCATGGGCGACTGGGACCCCTGGCTCGGACTGCCGATCTTCTCGCTGCTGTTCGGCATCGGGTTCGCGCTGCTGCTGGACTCCGCCGCGAACCGCGTCCCCCGTCCCCGGCTGGTCCTGCTCCGCCGGCTGGGGGCGCTGCTCGCGATCGGTCTCGGGCACATGCTGCTGTGGCCGGGCGAGGTTCTGGCCGACTACGCCGTCGTCGGCATGCTGGTGCTGCTGCCCTCGACCTGGCTGCCGCGGTGGGCCATGGCCGGTCTCGCCGCCGCACTCATCCCGGCGGCGCTGGTCTTCGGCGGGGGCGGGCCCCTGCTGATCGCCGGGCTGTTCCTGCTGGGTTCGGCGCTGGTCCGCTACGGGGTGATCGAGCAGATCGAGCGGTCCACCCGAGGGCCGCTCCTGCTGGGCCTGCTCTTCGCGGCGGGACTGGCCTCTGCCCTGTGGGTACAGGCCGGCCTGCGGGCCGTGGGGGCCACGACGTACCTGCCTTCCATGTCCAGCCTTGCCGACCTGTTACTCGTCGGTGTGTACGTGTGCGGCCTGCTGGTCCTGCTCAGAACGCCGCTGCGACCGGCGCTGCAGTTCGTCTTCGCGCCACTGGGCCGGATGGCACTGACCAGTTATCTGACCGCCACACTCCTGGTTCTGGCGGCCAGTCACATCCTCGGCCTGCCGATCGGCCAGTCCTTGACAGCGGCGTACTGGACCGCGGGAGCCATCCTGGCGGCCCAGTGGCTGTTCTCCGCCCTCTGGCTGCGCCGCTACCGTCAGGGCCCCATCGAGTGGCTCTGGCGCTGGGCCACCTGGGCCCGCCGCCCGCCCATCAGCCGGGCCAGGACGTCATGAGCGCGGGCCGATGTCGGTGATGACGACGCCGTCCCCCTGATTGGCGCCGCCGACCGCACGCCAGAACGGCATCCCAAGCCCCCGGCGGTGACGGTCGCTGTCAGCTTGGGAGCCTTTCAAGATCGCGCCGTGTGACCTGGGAGAACGAGGACCTGGGCATGTGCCGGTCGAGTGCCCGTGACTTCCCGCTGGTCGCTACGAGAACGGGCACGCAGCGGGCACGGGCTTACGGTCATTCAATTCGGGCAAGGTAGACCTCGCGCTGCGGGTCCAGGAACCACGTACGTGGCAAGGCCGGAAGGGTGACAACCTTCACGCACACATGAGAGGTAGGCCTGTCACAGTATGAAGTGGAGCGGGTGACGGGAATCGAACCCGCGCTGTCAGTTTGGGAAGTGCATCGATCACGGCTCGTCGGGCGGCTGGTCTGGGCGTTCGACCGGTCGTGAGTAACCGTGACTGACCCCTCGTCACCCTGTCCGATGGCTCGCCAATGGCCCGACGATGCGCACAGCGATGGAGGCCCTGACACGAACCGGATCCTAAGCTGAGGTCGTCCATGAACCGGCAACCGGGAGCGTCGATGCCGATCGAACGAGGATCCGGCGTGATTCGCCCGCCACGAGGTGCTACAGGGTTCCGAGATCAGGGAACGGAACGGCTTCCATCGATGGATCCGCGAGTCTTCGCCTCCGTCTGTCACCAGGCGGCCCGACTTGTGCGCGGCAGGGTTCTGGAGATCACGCCGCCTGGGGTCACACCGGACTTCCACACGGCCGTGATCAGGAGTGGAGAGCTGAGCGCCGCAGTGCTCGGGCATATGCACTTGCCGTACATCGCGCTCGCTCGGGTTCCGGTAGGTCACGTGGTCTTCGTCGACGACTGGAGTGATCTTGAGGTGGCGTTGACATCTTCGGGCACCTTGCGTCTTCTGACGAGAAGTGAACTGGAGACCCCTATCGACTTGATCGACACCTCGGACCTCGACGGTGCAGAACGCCGACAGATCGCCTATTGGAAGCCCGAGACCCTCGGCGAACTGATGTTCAACTATTGGGATTGACCCAGCGATGACACCGTAGCGGAGGAGGGAGTACGGGTGATCATGTGCCTCTTGGCATCAGCCAGGAGTGCAATGCACGGCCCCGCGCGTTCCTCGCCCGCCTGGCCCTGGTCTGCTCGGCTTGTCCCGGGGCGATGGCGGGCGGGATGATCGGGCTTCCACCTCAGCCACTCACGAGCTCCACCCTTGGATCTGGCGATCATCCCGGAGCCGGAGTTCCCCGCCGGAGGCATATCGTGTGCGTGGCCTACCGGCAGGAATGGAGAGCCCGATGGATCTACGCCAGATCGGCTATTGGCGAAGCGACGCTGAGCCGGGTTGGCCGCACCCAGCGGCGCTGGTGGATGGCGGGTGGGATGAGAGGGAGCGTGATCTCGTCATCTCCTACCTTCAGCAGGGCATTCCGTGGATGACGTATATGGGTGGTCCACCTGTCGGATATGCGGTCAGTCCAACGGGGCGAGCGATTTCACTGATGGTGTGTACGTGTGGCCCGAGGGGTTGGCTCACTACTTGAGGGAGCATGGCATTCGGCTCCCGCAGGAGTTCGTGGCTCACGTGGTGGCGAGGGTACATGCCCGGCCAGACGGCGGAGTGTGGTGGCGGGCTGTTACGCAGGCTGACCCAGCAACAGAATCGGAGAAGATTGCTGGGACACCGTAGGTCGGGGCAACTGGCGGCGGCGTGGCGTTGGTCGGCGGGGTTCGTGGGTGCGGCGGGGTGCGTCTACGGCGATGCCCCGCGTGGCGCCCGCGCCGCGACCGGCCCCCAGGCCGCAGCGCGGCGCGGGGACGTCGACGCGGGGCGTACGGCGGCGCGCCGTGCCGCCGCTTGATCCCTATGAGAACAACTCCGCAGAGTAGCCCGTATGGCTGATCATCCCGCGCAGCCCGTGCCGCATCCGCGGGGCAGGTGACGAGCACCCTGAGGAGCGCCCCGTGCTCTCCGTCGCCCAGGTCTTCGAGCTGGCCGACCGCGTCGGCCGTCGCCCGGTCGGCAACGTCCGCAAGGTCAAGAACGGCGCCTACCGGCTCAGGTTCCAGCGGCACGGCGAGATGCGCACGCATCCTGAGGTCTTCGCCGGCAGGGGCGATGCCGAGCGGGCGCTGCGGGCGCTGTGGGCGATGGGAGCGGACGGCCGGGCTGACAGCAGCCAGGATCGCCGGTTCCGCGCCCTTGTTCTCCTCGCCACCTTCGCGAGCCTGCGATGGGGTGAGGTGAGCGCGCTCCGCCGTAGTGACCTCGACCTGGAAGGGGCGACGGTTCGGGTCCGGGCTGCCTTCGTCGAGCGTTCCACGGGTGAGTTGGTTCTCGGGCCTCCGAAGTCGAAGGCAGGGCGGCGCGTGGTGGGCATCCCGCAATCGATCATCCCCACGCTGCGAGAGCACCTGAACACCTACGTCGGCAACGAGTCGGGCGCGCCGCTCTTCCCCGGTGCGAAGGGAGGGCCGCTGCCGCGGAGCGGCTTCAACACCCGTACGCGCTGGGTGGACGTGGTGAGGGATACGGGCATGCCCGGCCTGCACTTCCATGATCTTCGTCGCATGGGCAACATGCTCGCGGCCGAATCCGGGGCCGGGCAAAGGACCTGATGGCTCGGATGGGACACGGTAACGTGCGCGCCGCGATGATCTGTCAGCACGCCGTACGAGGTGCTGACAAAGCGATCACGGACGCGATCGACCGGCACATCGGCAGGGCCGACGACGAGGACGACGGGGGCTCGGCAAGCGTGCTCGCTCCCGTGGGCTAGGGCCTGTATCAAAGTTTGCTGTGGTGGCGTGGGCTGTTCCGAGCCGCCCGTAGATCGACAACGAGAGAGGTCTCCGGTAAGAGGGTTGATCGACCAAGAACAACCTGAACACCGGAGACCTCGTGGCCACTCTAGCGGCGACGCGGCGGTTCGACCTGACCGATGCGCAGTGGGCAGTGCTGGAAAAGCTGCTGCCTGCGCCGAAACGAGCAGGGCGGCCGTCGTTGTTCAGCAGACGGCAGTTGATCGACGGGATCCGCGGCTTGTCCCGGGTCGATGGTGGGGGGGATGATCAGGCTTCCGCCCCAGCCCTCTACGGCCCGGCCTACCGCACGGCGATCATCCCGGATCCGGAGTGCCCCCGCCGGAGGCAGAAACACTGTAACGCTGGGAGCCATGGCCCCCCTCCGAGGAACCACCCGAAGAGCTGTGTCAACGCGCCACCAAGATCTCCAGATGGTCCAGCCTGCCTACTTCGTGCTGAACCGCATGTTCCCGAGGAGGAAATTCCGTTGGTCGGTCAGGTAGGCCAGAGGCGGAGGAAATGCAGACCGGCTTGCAATCGACCGCCGTCACGCCGGTCAAGTATGAGGCGTCCCGCGCTCCAGGATCCATGCATGTCAACGGTTTCGTCCCGGAAGTGGCTCCGTGTGGTGAAGGAGATAGAGCCCTCGGAGAAGTCATAGCGTGCAACGTAGATGCCGTTGAGCGGCGCCGGTGCCTCGCGGTGGAACCACGCCGCAATGGCCTGGCCTTCGGCTGGTCCTGGAGCGGGCTTCACCAGCACGTCTAGGACGACGCCGTCGGGATAGAACCGAAACACCTGTTCTCCGGCCGCGTAGATTCCGGATGGGCGTGCCTGGCCTCGCTTTCGTGCCATGGAACCGAGGATAGTGATCTCGGATTTATCGCTGTGCCTCTCATCTATGGCGCAGTCCGAGACGCCTCGGATGCGTCTACGTACAGACCACACCCTCAACGGTTACGCCGACGGTCACGATCGAGTCTGGCAGCTCTCGCTGTGAGGGTTCGATACGAACGTAAGCGCCGTGGCCGGCGGGTTGCTGTAGGCACCCGGAGGGCGGGCGCAAGGGAGGGCCGGGGTACGGCGGCGCGCCGCGCCGCCGCTTGATCCCTATGAGAACAATTCAGCAGCGCTTGGCTCAGCAAGTCTTTCACGCCGGGGTCTGCCGCCCATCGCCTCATGTGGGCTCGGAGGGTGGTGAGCTGGCCGGCTACTCGGCTGGATCGGAGCGCCTGGAGTCGGGGGATGGTTTCTTCGATCACCGAGCATGCCTGGTCTCGTTCGCCTGCCATGGCGTAGGCGGTGGCGGTGCGGGCGAGGAGCAGGGCGTGGTCGAGGGCCTGGCTGGTGAGTGACCATAGGGATCGGCTGGACTCGAATACTGGGATGGCGCTGTTGGCTTGGCCCAGCAGCAGGCGGGTGGCTCCGGTCTCCATGGCGATGTAGGCGGGGGTGCAGTAGGGGGCGCAGTCGTTCTCGTCCTGGGTCAGTCCCTCGGTCGCCTCGGTGAGGGCGGTCTCGGAGTCTGCGGCGGAGTCCGCGGCTTCTCCGAGGTGGGCGTGTGCTATCGCGCGGGTTCGGAGGACGACGGCTCGGAGCCGGGGTGTGAGGGCGTCGGCACGGGACATGGCTGCGTTCGCCAGTCCCAGGCCGTGGCCGTGGTCGCCGGACTCGATGGGAATGAGGCTCTTCCGCATGAGGATGTAGGAGATCGTCCGCTGGTCGCCGAGTTCCATGGCGTAGTCGAGGGTCTTGTTGGTCCACATCCTGGCGTGGGGGAAGTCGCCGACGCGCAAGCCCGACGCCGAACGGGCACTCGCCCTGATCGAAGCCCAGATGATCAGAGGGGAGTGGACCGACCCCGAGCGAGCCAAGATCAAGCTCGGTGACCATGGGATGGCCTGGATCGACCAGCGCCCTGCCCTACGCCCTCGCACTCTGGATCTGTACCACTGGCTGTTCAAGAAGCACATCTCGCCCTACCTCGGCAGTGTCGTCCTGGGGAAGCTCTCGACGGCGATGATCCGGCAATGGCGGGCCGACCTCCTCGCCAACGGAGTGTCCGTGTCCATGGCAGCCAAGGCGTACCGGCTGCTGCGCGATCCTGATGACGGCCACCGAAGACGACCGGCTCATCCCTCGGAACCCATGCCGCATCCGTGGGGCCGGCGACGAGAAGCCGGAGGAACGGCCGGTTCTCACCGTCGCCCAGGTCTTCGAGCTGGCCGACCGGGTCGGCCGTCGTCCCATCGGCAACATCCGGGAGCACGGCAAGGGCTATCGCCTGCGGTTCCAGCGGCACGGCGAGATGCGGACTCACCCTGAGATGTTCCTCACGCGGGCAGAGGCCTAGCGGGCTCTGTGGAGGATGATCGACACTGGGCAGGCAGACTGCACGCACGACCGGCATTTCCGTGCCTTCGTGCTGCTGGCCACCTTCGCCAGCCTGCGCTGGGGAGAGATCACCGCACTCAGGCGGAGCGACCTCGACCTGGAGGCGGGGGCCGTCCGCGTACGTGCGGCCTACATCGAGCGGTCCACGGGGGAGATGATCCTCGGTCCACCCAAGTCGAAGGCCGGACGGCGGGTCGTCGGCATCCCGCAAGCGATCATCCCAGCGCTTCGGGAGCACCTGGCCGTCTACACCAAGGACGATCCCGGCGCCCTCGTCTTCCCCGCGCCCAAGGGCGGCCCGCTGCGGCGAAGCGGTTTCAACAAGCTCGCGGCCTGGCCGTACGCCGTCCAGACCATCGGCGTGGACGGGCTCCACTTTCACGATCTCCGACACACCGGAAACATGATCGCGGCAGAGTCGGGGGCCGGGCTCAAGGACCTGATGGCCCGGATGGGACATGACAACGTCCGGGCAGCGATGATCTATCAGCACGCGGTCAGGGGCGCGGACAGGGCGATCACGGTAGCGATCGACAAGCATCTGAGTGGACACGAGCGCGTCGCTGGCGGCGGCGAAGAGGACCCTCCTGGCGCGCTGGCTCCCGTGGGCTAATGGCCCGCTAATGGCCTGAGAAGATCAAAGGTGCTGAGAAACAATCAAGGCCCGGGTTGGGAATCTTTCCCTGACCTGGGCCTTAGCTCTGAGAGCGGGTGACGGGAATCGAACCCGCGCTGTCAGCTTGGGAATCGCATGGATCAAGCGTCGTAGGGCTGTTGACCTGGGCTTGCGGCGGGTCATGAGTGACCGTGGTTGCCCCCTCGTCACCCTGGCTTGTTGCACGCCAATTGCACGGCGATCACCCGGCGACTTGGTCTTTCCTGCGCGCCGCGCACACTTCCCGTCCTGATCATCCCGTCTGCCGTCGACCCGCCCGCAGGGGAAGCGGGCCAGGGCCACGGGGACAAGGTGGAGCCCCCTACTGGAGGAACGACCTTGGCCCCGTGGCCCTGGTCTGCTCGGCTTGTCCCGGGTCGATGGTGGGCGGGGTGATCAGGCTTCCGCCTCAGCCACTTACGTCCCGACACCGGCTTCGGCGATCATCCCGGAGCTAGAGTGCCCCCGCCGGAGGCGATTTTTGGATTTGGCCACATTGTGGGATGGGTTCCCTATATCTTGGCCTTGGCTCACGCAGGAAGTACACCACTTCCCTTGCCTGTCACCTCCGACGTGACTGAGTTCTGTGACGGGAAACTCAAAGGCAGGGGCTGTTCTTGCGCGGCCGAACGCAATCGGTAATGCAAGGCGCTGTAAGAACCTACGCAGGGGATGTCGGAGATCACCTGGGCGTGGTCTTCTTGCAGCGCTTTTTTGATTGCTGGAGAGGAGGGGAGATGGGTGCGTCTGAGGAACTCGGACGGACGGCCCGGTTCGCTGCTACGAACTGGGGCCGTACCGTCCGAATGTGCCTATTGCTGCTAGCGGTCGCTGCAGCGGTGGGCACCTTCGTCGCGGTGAGAAACCTGCCGCTGGTTACCTGGTAGACGAGTTCCACTCGCGACGTTCCATGCGTGGATTGGTATTCCATCCACGCATGGAACAGTGCTGTGAAGGCTAGCGCACCATTTGCAAGTTGGCCGTGCCCTTCGCGAAACTTCGCGGAGTTTCGCGAAGCAGGACGGTGCAACGCGAAGCAATGAGGAACCTTCGCGGCCCGAGTGGCGGGTGCGCGCGAGAACGGCCCCCAGGCCGCACGCGCAGCGCGCGGCCCGCAAGCTCGGGCCGCGCGGCGGCGCGTGCGCCGCCGCCTTGATCCCTATGAGAACAATTCAGCAGTGTTTGGCGAGCAGGTTCAACACGTGGGCGAAGCTGGCGGTGAGGGAGTCGAGGACTGCCTTGCCTTTTTCGGCAGTGGCGAGTGAAGGGCGGCCGATGACGCCGTTCTTGGTGTAGGCGTGCATGCCTTGGGTCAGCAGGTGGCGCCGGTCGTCGGCGGCGTGGTCGGCGTTCTCGTAGCCGGGGCGTATGACCTGCGGGTAGGCGTGCAGCAGGATCGAGGTTTCGATCTCTCCGGCGTGCATGTCCTCGTGCATGGAGCTGGTCAGGTGCGCGGCGTTCCGGGCCTCCTGCCAGTCTTCGCGGGTGGGGTAGAGGGCCATGGCCCGGCCGGTGGCGCTGGCTTCCTGGACGACGTTGCTCAGGACGTAGTTGCCGCCGTGAGCGTTGACGATCACGAGGGCGTTCGGGCCGTTGAGGGAGTCGTGGACGTCAGTGATGACGGCGTGCAAGGTGCGAGCCGAGATGCTGACCGTGCCGGTCCAGGCGGCGTGTTCGTGGGAGCAGGAGATCGTTATCGGTGGGAGGAGCATGACGGGGTAGGCGTCGGCGATGCTCTGGCTGATCAGCGTGGCGATGATGGTGTCGGTGCTGAGAGGCAGGTGGTCGCCGTGCTGCTCGAAGCTGCCCACGGGCAGGATGGCGACCTGGGCGTCGCGCTGTCGTTCGTCGGTGGTGGTCGCGGTGGGTAGCAGTGGGTTGATCACTGGTCTCCTCGCGGCTCGGGTGCTGGCAGTGAGAACGACTCTGCGGTGATGTCGAGTCTGGTCAGCAAGTCTTTCACGCGGGGGTCTGCCGCCCATTGCCTCATGTGGGCTCGGAGGGTGGTGAGCTGGCCGGCTACTCGGCTGGACCGGAGCGCTTGGAGGCGGGGGATGGTTTCTTCGATCACTGTGCATGCCTGGTCTCGTTCGCCTGCCATGGCGTAGGCAGTGGCGGTGCGGGTGAGGAGCAGGGCATGGTCGCGGGCCTGGCTGGTGAGTGACCATTGGGAGCGGCTGGACTCGAGTACCGGGATGGCGCTGTTGGCTTGGCCCAGCAGCAGGCGGGTGGCTCCGGTCTCCATGGCGACGTAGGCGGGGGTGCAGTACGGGGCGCAGTCGTTCTCATCCTGGGTCAGTCCCGCGGTCGCCTCGGTGAGGGCTGTCTCGGAATCTGCGGCGGAGTCCGCGGCTTCCCCGAGGTGGGCGTGCGCTATCGCGCGGGTTCTGAGGACGACGGCTCGCAGCCGGGGCGTGAGGGCGTCGGCACGCGACATGGCTGCGTTCGCCAGGCCCAGACCGTGGCCGTGGTCGCCGGACTCGATGGCGATGAGACTCTTCCGCATGAGGATGTAGGAGATCGTCCGCTGGTCGCCGAGCTCCATGGCGTAGTCGAGGGCCTTGTTGGTCCACATCATGGCGCGGGTGAAGTCGCCGATGTCCTGGTGGAGCCATCCGCAGAATTCGAGGAGCTCGCTGGCGAAGGTCAGTGCTTCAGCGCGGTCGGCTCCCCTTGTCACCCGGCAGACCTGTCCGACGATGGGGATCTGGCTCTTGACTGCGCTGATCAGCAGAGGCGGTCCCATGATGGCCTCGGCCTGGATGTGGCCGGCCAGCACATGCCGCAGTCCCGAGATGACCGGGCGGCTCGAAGATCCGGTCAAGCTGGCCAAATACTTGGCCGGCGGGTGGGCATCGACGTCCCTCGGCGGTCCTGTCTCCTGATGTGTGACCTGAAGCGAAGGGCGTTGGGGAGCCAGGCCGAGCGTCATGCGGGCGGGGTCGGGCATGTGCAGGCCGTCGGCGACCCGCTCGAACACCTCAAGTGAGGTGACCTGCACGGCGCCCTTCATGATTTCGCTGACTTTGCCCTGACTCAGGCCGACTGCCACGCCGATGCGGGTCTGGCTGCATCCTGCAAACTGGCGGATCAAGCGGAACACGTGCCCGATATCGCGTTTTGTCAGGGCGGAAATCATGTCGGGGCGCTGCCAGAGGTCAGCCGGTATGACGACCGGTTCGGCCCCTTCTGTGGGCATTTGCCGTATCCCCTTGTGTTTCACGGACTGACGGTGACTCTACGCTCACGGCTCGCCGATATCCCGTCAAGGGATATTGCCTATCCGGTAGAGGGATTCCTTCCGAGGATGGGTTGGGAAAGTCCTGATGGCGACCCTTGCTTTATGGCTGCCAACGATCAAGTCACACGGGAGCGGTGCCGCGCTTGCCGCGGAAAGGGCTGGCGGTGGGTCCGCAGGAGCCGCGCGGATGCACAGTGCCGCATCGACGGCGTGGCTGTCGAGCTGGTGCAGGTGGACTGCTTCGACTGCTCGGGCGCCGACAGGCTGAGGGCGGCATGATGGAGATCTTCACGGGCTGTATGAGTCCGCACGTGGCGCCGCTCCAGAGAGATCACATGCGCTTGGTGTGGCACTCTCCGTTACGGGGTGAGCAGCGTGTCCGCGTGATCGCCTGGACCTGCGACTGTAGAGCCACGGTGTACGAGCTGTGCCATGCGGGCGGCGTCGGGTACGTGCGGCGGACCGTTCAGTTGGAGGGTGCTCCCGAAGTGCACGAGACCTACCGGTGGTCCTTCCGGGAGGCCGATGGTGTGTGGACGGCGCTACTCGGCGGACAGGTCCGGTAGGCAGTCGGTCACGGCTTCGTCGCCGAACAGGGGGTTACACAGGCTGCATGCGCTGATAGCCTGCTTGGCTAGACAGGCATGTTGAATGTGGGGCTCTGATGTCATTTGAGTACACGCCGCCGAAGTACGCGCAACTGATCGCGGAACTGGCACGGCGCATCGAGTCCGGCGAATACCCGCCCGGCTCCCCCCTCCCGAGCGAACACCAGCTCATGGCCGAGTTCGGCATGGCGCGACCCACCGTCGTCAAGGCCCTCGGCGTCCTGCGCGATCAGGGCTGGATCATCACCCATCAGGGCAAGGGCCGCTTCGTGCGTGGTCGCCCGGCCATCCCTACAGGTCAGCAGGTCCGGACGGGGCGGGAACTGCTTGACCGCAAGGAAGTTCAGGTCTCCAACAGGTTGCTCACGGCCGGAGAGGTTGAGGCGCCGAACAGGATCGCGGCCTACCTCGGGATCAAGCCCAAGTCGCCCGTCGTGCTGCGCCGGACGTTGGTGGAGCGCGACAACGAGCCGACCGAGATCTCCTCGACCTGGTTGCCGGTCACGGTGGCCGAAGGTACGGCACTGGTCGAGTCGGAGGAACTGAAGCAGGGCGTTCGCCGGTACGTCGAAGCTGCGGCCGGCACCGCGCTCGATCACATCATCGAGCACATCACCGCGCGCAATCCGACCAAGGAGGAGTGCACGCTCCTCGACGTCAAGAACTCGGCTGCGCTGCTGACCGTCTATGCCGTGGCCTGCGACGCGACCGGCAAGCCCTGGGTCGTGGTCGAATCCGTTCTCCCCGGCGACCGTCACGAACTGGAGGATGCCTATCCCATCCGCTGAGCCGGAGCCCCAACTTCTTCGCACGAGCCCACTTGGACCGCTTGACTATCCAAGTGGGCTTCGTGCTTAATGAAGATGCAACTTGGCCAGTCAAGATGGCTGGCCGCTCAAGCAGAGGAGATCGTCACCATGGCAATCCAGGGACCCATCCCCGTGACGTTCGGTCAGGTCTTCCCGCACGGCTGCTACACCGTCGGGGAGGTCGAGCCGGTCAAGGACTTCGACGCCTCGACCAACGGGCGGTTCGTCCAGGCGCGGGACAAGCAGACCGGTGAGCTGGTTTGGCAGATCCCCGTCATGGACGCCGACCCGGCGCTCAAGGCGGCTCAGAAGACCGTGGCGGTCAAGATCCTGAGCGCGGTTCAGCCGGCGCCTCCGGCTCCCGTGGCGGGGCTGCCGTTCACACCGGTCGAGTTCGACGGGCTGACCGTCACGCCGTACGTCAACGGATCCGGACGTCTCGCCTACTCGATCAAGGCGCGGCAGATGCTCGCGCCCCGCACCACCACCGCCACGCCCGCGAAGACCAACAGCAAGGAGGCAGCAGCATGACCGGTTACAGCTACACCACCATCAGCATCGACACGGGCGAGGAGCCCCGCATCACGGTCGCCCTCCACCCCGACGCGTCGGCGCGGGTCGCCTACTACCCCACCAACAGCAGCCGGCCGTTCATCGACATCGAACACGCCGGAGCACGTGTGATCATCGGCACCGGCCCCAGCGCCAAGGTCACCGAGCAGCACGTCACGTTCGCTCGCCACCTGCTCGACGCGGCGGCGGCCTTCCTCGCCGACTGCGAGCGCCTGCACGCCGAACAGCGGGCGGCGGCCTGACAAGCAAGCGGGGCCGCTGGAACTGGTCCTTCCAACGGCCCCCTTTTCTCCCTGATCTCACTCACGAGAGGTTTCCCAGCCTAATGTTCAAGCGACTCCCAGGGGACGAGGCGCGCAATCTCGTCTCCACCACTCCCGACACCGCCGTGGTCTTCCGGCCCGCCGTCGTTCAGACTCCGGCGTTCATCACGCTCGTCATCTACGCCTGGCGCTTCGTCTCGGCGCTGGTGTGTACGCTGTGGCGGCACCCGGTCGCCTGCGCCGTCCCGGTCACGCTCGCGGCGCTGTGGGTGCTGTACGGCTGGCCGCTCGCGGCGTCGGTGCTC
Organism: Nonomuraea indica; assembly: GCF_002850745.1. Lineage (GTDB taxonomy): Bacteria > Actinomycetota > Actinomycetes > Streptosporangiales > Streptosporangiaceae > Nonomuraea > Nonomuraea indica. The sequence continues at coordinate 148,915 of NZ_KZ559469.1, read as the reverse complement.
GGGCTCGTCGTCCTGGCCCTGCTCGCCTGGGCCTTCATCGCTCGCGATTCGTTCGCTCGGCTCGTCGGCTGGCGGCTGCTGGCCTGGTGGCGGCTCATGTCGGTCTACCGGCGTCACTGGCAGGCCGTCATGGACGTCTCCGGTCTGGCCAGGCGCATCCATGGCCGTGCCTACATGCCCCGTCTGGTGAAGGTGCAGTGCGACGGCTGGGCTGACCGCATCACCGTGCGCATGCTCGACGGGCAGGCCGTCAAGGACTGGACCGACCGCACCGACAACCTCGCCCAGGGCTTCGGCACCGTCTCCTGCCGCGTCGCGCTCATCAAGGGCGGCCGGCTGATGCTGACCTTCCCGCGCAGCGATCCACTCGCCGAACCGATCCCCGCGCTCCCGATCCCGGACGAGCCGTCGGTGGGGCCGGTCGAGATCGGCAAGCAGGAAGACGGCCGGCCCCTGAAGCTCAAGGTCCACGGCACCCATGTCCTCATCGCGGGCGCGACCGGCGCCGGCAAGGGCTCGTTCCTGTGGGACACCATCCGCGGCCTGCTGCCCGCCATGCGCGCCGGGCTGGTCGAGGTCTGGGCGCTGGACCCCAAGCTGATGGAGCTGTCGTTCGGCCGGGAGCTGTTCCAAGGACGCTACGCCGCCGACCCGGCCGACTGCGCCGACCTGCTGGACGAGGCCGTCTCGGTGATGCAGAAGCGGGCGGCTCGCTTCTCCGGACTCCAGCGCTCCCACACGCCGACCGTGGAGGACCCGTTCGTCCTGGTGCTCGTGGACGAGGTGGCGTTCCTGACCGCCTACCAGCCCGACAAGCAGCTCCGGCAGCGCATCTCCGCCGCGCTCGCCACCCTGGCGACACAGGGCCGCTCGGTCGGCGTCGGGGTCATGGCCGCGCTTCAGGACCCGCGCAAGGAGGTCATGAACATCCGCAACCTGTTCCCCGACAAGATCGCCCTGCGGCTGGACGAGTCGGAACAGGTCGACATGGTCCTCGGCGACGGCGCACGTGATCGCGGCGCTCTGGCCGACCACATCTCACCCGTCCACGAGCTGGGCTCGGGCGTGGCGTACATGCGGCTGGAGACCTCACCCGAACCCGTCCGCGTCCGCGCCGCCTACGTCTCCGACGACGACATCCGCGAGATGGTCGCGCTGTTCACCGAGCGAGGTGAGGCCGCATGACCAACCCGAACGATCGCGCACTACCCCGGGCGGTCCGACAGGCGATGCCGATGGCCCGGGATGTCGTGGAAGAGGTCGCCAAGCTGCACGGCGTGTGCATCCGACCCGTTCCGCTCAGGCGGCTGGACACCCACACCGGCCAATGGGAGCTGGTCGACGTGCCGTGCGGGTCCACGCTGGAGGCCAAGTGCCCACCGTGCGCCAAGCGCAACCGGCAACTACGCATCACCCAATGCCGGGAAGGCTGGCACCTCGACCACGAACCGGTCATCACACCGGACGAGCCAACCGACGATCAGCGGTGGCTGGTCGAGTTCCGCGCCGACCTCCAGGCCCGACGCGACGAGGCCGAACAGCTCGGCGAGGACACCGCCGACTGGGATGCCGCCATCGAGGGCGTTGACGCCGAGATCAACGAGGCGGGCATGCGCGGCAACGTCCTGGGCCGGACCGCCGCTAAGCGGGTGCGCTCGACCCGGCGGCGGCAGGACGCACCAGACCTGCCCAAGCGAAAGATGACCAACACCACGCTCGGGCGCACCTTCGCCGCGCCGGACGGCAAGGTCTACCGGCCCTCGCTGTTCGTCACGCTCACCCTGCCGAGCTACGGCAAAGTCCGCGACGGCGTCCCGCTCGATCCGGACACCTACGACTACGCGCGCGCTGCACGGGATGCGCTGCACTTCTCCAAGCTGGTGGACCGGTTCGTGCAGAACCTGCGCCGGGTGGCGGGCTACGACGTGCAGTACTTCGCCACCGTGGAGCCGCAACAACGGCTCGCTCCACATCTGCACATGGCCATCCGCGGGACCCTTCCGCGCGCGGAGTTGAAGCAGATCATCGCCGCCACGTACCACCAGGTGTGGTGGCCCCCAGCCGACGACGTCCGCTTCGACGGCGACCACTTCCCGGTCTGGCAGGACGGCGTCGGCTACCTCGACCCCGACACCGGCGAAGTGCTGCCCACCTGGGAGCAGGCGCTCGACCAGCTCGACGCCGACCCGGACGCCGAGCCTCTGCACGTCGTCCGCTTCGGACAGCAGCACAACATCCAAAGCGTCCTGGCAGACACACCAGCCGCCGGCAAGTGGCTCGGCTACCTCACCAAGTACCTGACCAAGAGCCTCGCCGACCCCCTCGACGCCACCGCCCACAGCACGGCCCGCCGCGAGCACGCCGCCCGCCTCATCGAGGCCCTGCGGGCCGAACCGTGCTCGCCCACCTGCGCCAACTGGCTGCGCTACGGCATCCAGCCCAAGAACGCCAAACCCGGAATGCTTCCCGGCCGCTGCCGTGGCAAGGCCCACAAGCCCGACCACCTCGGCTACGCCGGACGCCGCGTCCTGGTCTCGCGCAAGTGGTCCAACAAGACCCTCGCCGAACACAAGCAGGACCGCCGCACCTGGGTCCTCGAAGCCCTCGGCCAACCCGACCAGACACCCGACCCACACCGCTACGTCTGGAAGCCCGTCCCGGCCGGAGACGCCAACGTGCCGCCCCTGGCCACGCGCCTCCTCCGCTCGATCCGAGATCGCCAACGCTGGCGAGCCCATCTGCAACAACTCGAAGCTCAGAATCTTTCGGCAACTCGGTCTGCGGCCTGAGAGGAGGAACGTCATTGGACCCATTGCTCACCGTCCCTGAAACAGCCGCACGGCTTAACACCTCGGTTCGCTTCGTCCGTCGCCTGATCGCGGAACGACGCATCGAGTTCGTCAAGGTCGGCCGTCACGTCCGCATCTCCGAGTCGGCGCTGACCGCCTTCGTGCTCGCGGGCACGGTCGCGCCTCTGACGGCTCACGAGGTCACCGGGAGGGCTGCCTGATGGCCAAGGGCAGCAAGCCGAACCGTCGCCGTTTCGGCAACATCCGTCAGCTTCCGTCGGGGCGCTACCAGATCAGCTACCTGGCGCCTGATGGGCGACGCCGGACGGGCTTGGAGACCTACGAACGCAAGGGCGATGCCGAACGGGCGCTCACGCTGATCGAGGCCAAGATGATCGCAGGGGAGTGGACCGACCCGGATCGCGGCAAGATCAAGCTCAAAGACTACGCGGAGACCTGGATCTCACAGCGCCCTGGGCTGCGTCCGCGCACTGTTGATCTCTATACGTGGCTGCTCAACAAGCACATCACGCCGTACCTGGGCGCGGCCCAGCTCGGGAAGCTGTCCACGGCGATGATCCGGCAGTGGCGAGCGGACTTGCTCGGCAACGGCGTCTCGGTGTCGATGGCGGCTAAGGCGTACCGGCTGCTGCGGGCCGTGCTGATGACGGCGGCCGAGGAAGACCACATCATCCCGCGCAACCCGTGCCGCATTCGCGGGGCCGGCGACGAGCATCCTGAGGAACGTCCCGTGCTCTCCGTCGCTCAGGTCTTCGAGCTGGCCGACCGCGTCGGCCGTCGTCCTCTCGGCAACGTCCGCAAGGTCAAGAACGGCGCCTACCGGCTCCGCTTCCAACGGCACGGCGAGATGCGCACTCATCCTGAGGTCTTCACCAGCAGGGGTGATGCCGAGCGGGCGCTGTGGGCGATGGGGACAGACGGCCGGGCCGACAGCATCCAGGATCGCCGGTTCCGCGCCCTGATACTCCTCGCCACTTTCGCGAGCCTGCGATGGGGCGAGGTGAGCGCGCTCCGCCGTAGTGACCTCGACCTGGAGGCGGCGACCGTTCGGGTCCGGGCGGCCTTCGTCGAGCGTTCCACGGGTGAGCTGGTTCTCGGGCCTCCGAAGTCAAAGGCGGGCCGGCGCGTGGTCGGCATCCCACAAGCGATCATCCCCACGCTGCGAGAGCACCTGAACACCTACGTCGGCAACGAGCCGGGCGCGCTGCTCTTCCCCGGGGTGAAGGGCGGGCCGCTTCGTCGGAGCGGCTTCAACACCCGTACGCGCTGGGTGGATGTGGTGAGGGACATGGGCATGCCTGGCCTGCACTTCCATGATCTTCGTCACACGGGGAACATGCTGGCGGCCGAGTCGGGCGCGGGACTCAAGGACCTCATGGCACGGATGGGACACGACAACGTGCGCGCCGCGATGATCTATCAGCACGCCGTACGGGGCGCCGACAAAGCGATCACGGACGCGATCGACCGGCACATCAACCGGACCGACGACGAGGACGGCGAGGACTCGGCGGGCGTGCTCGCTCCCGTGGGCTAATCGCACGCGGGTTGCACGGAAGATCGGAAAGACCTCAGAAACAATCAAGGCCCGGGTCGGGAATCTCTCCCTGACCTGGGCCTTCGTTCTGAGAGCGGGTGACGGGAATCGAACCCGCGCTGTCAGCTTGGGAAGCTGATGTTCTGCCATTGAACTACACCCGCGTCGGCCGAAGCCGCGACAACCACTGTAGCGGAAACCTGGCCGACTTCAGCACCGTCCCGCCGAAGTCCGATCACGTTCTTGGGGGCGGGTGGTGTACGGGTCGGCGAGCCTGCCGGGCGGGTACGCGGTAGGTTCGTCCACGTGCTGCTCTCCGACCGTGACATCCTCGCCGAGATCGACTCCGGGCGGCTGGCGCTCGATCCGTTCGACCGGGAGATGCTTCAGCCGTCCAGCATCGACGTGCGGCTCGACCGGTACTTCCGGGTCTTCGAGAACCACCGGTACCCGCACATCGACCCGGCGATCGAGCAACCCGACCTCACCCGCATGGTGGAGCCCGAGGGGGACGAGCCGTTCATCCTGCATCCGGGGGAGTTCGTGCTGGCCTCGACGTACGAGGTGATCACGCTGCCGGCGGATCTGGCGTCGCGGCTGGAGGGGAAGAGCTCGCTGGGGCGGCTGGGGCTGCTCACGCACTCCACGGCGGGGTTCATCGATCCGGGGTTCAGCGGGCACGTCACGCTGGAGCTGTCGAACGTGGCCACGTTGCCGATCAAGCTGTGGCCGGGGATGAAGATCGGTCAGCTCTGCGTGTTCAGGTTGAGCTCGCCCGCCGAGCATCCGTACGGTTCGGCCAGGTACGGGTCCCGCTACCAGGGGCAGCGCGGCCCGACGCCGTCCCGGTCGTTCAAGGATTTTCACCGCACCGTAATCTGAGGGCTGGACAGGGTGGTCAGGTCTCCGGGCGAAATGGCGCCGAAACTACCCGGCATCCTCGTGTCACACGGCGTACGGAGGGTAGCCAGTAGGCGAAGGGGACACGAAGTTCGCATTTCTCCTGGTAACCCGTACTCTTTCCACGGACCATCCCCGCACATCTGGAGAACGACGTGCGCCTGCGTCTCACGCCACGTGAGGACAGCTACTACGACCTGTTCGCCGACTCGGCGAACAACCTGGTCACGGCATCCCGTCTGCTGGTCGAGATCATCAGTGACGGGTCGGACAGGGAAGCCCTGGCCGAAAAGATGCGCGCCTGCGAGCACGCCGGCGACGAACGCACCCATGCGATCATGAACCGGCTCAATGAGAGCTTCATCACGCCGTTCGACCGCGAGGACATCTACCGCCTCGCGTCCAACCTCGACGACGTGATGGACGCCATGGAGGCCGCCTCCGACCTCATCGTCCTGTACCAGCTCGACCACCTCCCCAAGGACGTCGTGCGGCAGGTCGAGGTGCTGGAGCGCGCCGCCGAGCTGACGGCCGAGGCCATGCCGCGGCTGCGGTCGATGAAGAACCTCAACGAGTACTGGATCGAGGTCAACCGCCTGGAGAACCAGGGTGACCAGGTCTACCGGCGGCTGCTGGCCAAGCTGTTCAGCGGCGAGTACGACGCGTTGACGGTCATGAAGATGAAGGAGGTCATCGACGCCCTCGAAGAGGCCGCCGACGCCTTCGAGCACGTGGCCAACACCGTCGAGTCGATCGCGGTCAAGGAAAGCTAGGCCTCGTGGACCTCACGCTCGCCCTCGTCATCGGCGTGGTCGTCGTAGCGCTCGTCTTCGACTACACCAACGGCTTCCACGACGCGGCGAACGCCATCGCGACCTCGGTCTCGACGCGTGCCCTCACTCCCAGAGCCGCGCTGTTCATGGCCGCGGCGATGAACTTCATCGGTGCCCACCTCGGCACCCAGGTCGCCCAGACCGTCGGAAAGGGGATCATCGACGCTCCCCAGGGCAGCCACGGTCTGGTCATCGTGGCGTCGGCTCTGATCGGCGCGATCGTCTGGAACATCATCACCTGGTACTTCGGGCTCCCGTCCTCCTCCAGTCACGCGCTGATCGGCGGCCTGGTCGGCTCCGCGCTGGCGTCGTCCAGCCTCGTCCACTGGGACGGCGTGGTGGAGAAGGTCGTCATCCCGATGATCCTGTCGCCGCTGACGGGCTTCATGCTGGGCGCCGGGATCATGATCGCAATCTACTGGATCTTCCGCAACGCGCAACCAGGCAAGACCAACCGCGGCTTCCGCTACGCGCAGACCATCTCGGCCGCCGCCATGGCGCTCGGGCACGGCCTGCAGGACGCCCAGAAGACGATGGGTGTCATCTTCCTGGCGCTCGTGGTGGGCGGCTACGCCGGCGAGCAGGACCCGATCCCGCAGTGGGTCATCCTGGCCGCCGCGACGGCGATCTCGCTCGGCACGTACGCGGGCGGCTGGCGGATCATGCGGACGCTGGGCCGCCGGATCATCGCGCTCGACCCGCCGCAGGGGTTCGCCGCCGAGAGCGCGGCGGCGATCGTCCTGTACGGGGCGGCGATCGGGTTCGGCGCGCCCATCTCCACCACCCACACCATCACCAGCGCCATCATGGGCGTGGGCTCCACCAAGCGGCTGTCGGCGGTGCGGTGGGGAGTGGCGGGCAACATCGTCACGGCCTGGGTCCTGACGATCCCGGCCGCCGCCCTGGTGGCGGCGCTGTCCTACTTCGCCCTCCACTGGTTGATCGAGAGCTAGGCTCCGGCGGGTGGGACGGCGGCGTACATCACGTCGACGTCCCACCGGTTGAAGCCGAGCGACTCGTACAGCCTGATGGCCGCGCTGTTGGCCTCGTCCACGTACAGCATCGCCTGGGCGAGGCCGCGCGAGCGCAGGTGGCTCAGGCCGGCCACGGTGAGCGCCCGTCCGAGGCCGTTGCCCTGCTCGGCGGGGTCGATCCCGACGACGTACACCTCGCCGAGCGGCTCGTGCCCGTGCTCGGAGGACCCGTGGATCTTCGTCCAGTGGAAGCCGACGATCCGCTCGCCGCGCACGGCCAGGAAGAAGCCGGCCGGGTCGAACCACGGCTCCGCCTCCCGCTGGCGCAGGTCGCCGAGGCTCCACGCGCCCTGCTCCGGGTGATGGGCGAAGGCGGCGGCGTTCACCTTGAGCCACGCCTCCTCGTCCTGGCCGGGCGTGAACGTGCGCAGCCGCACCCCGTCGGGCAGCGCGAGGGGAGCGAGCGGCGCGAACAGCGACCGGCGCATCTGCCACAACGAGCGCACCCGGAGCAGCCCCTGCGAGGCGGCCAGCACGCCGGCGGCCTCGTGGTCGCCGTGGGCCCACAGCCGCAGCCTGCCGCCCGTCAGGTCGAGGACGGCGCTCAGCAGCCGGCCGCCGTGCCCGCGCCGCCGGAACGACGGGTGGACGACCAGCTCGCCGCTGGGCCCCTCGACCTCGTCGGTGGGATCCACGTGCGCGTAGCCCGCCAGGGACTCCCCGTCGTGGAGGAGCAGCGAGCGGGCGCGCGGGTCGCCGCCGTAGCGCAGGTGGAGCATCACGTGCTCGTTGAGCGGTCGGACGCCGTCGGCCTCCGTCGCCGCCTCGACGAGCTGCAGCACCTCGGTGATTTCCTGGTCATCGAGCCGTTGTTCGATCTTCACGTGCACGGTCACAGCTCGAACTCTAGGCGTACGCCTGGCAAATAGCGCCAGGGGGTCGGCGGATGAATCGTTACCTTTGCGACATTGGCTGCCAAGCTCGCCGCCGTAACGTCTTGGGCCATGACCTCTCGTTCCCTGCTCCGGCTCGCGCTGGCCGGAGCCGTCGCCACGGGCGCGGCCTTACTCGCCACGGCTCCGGCGGACGCGAGCAACACCGCCCGGACGGTCCCCGTCCGCCTGCTCTCGCTCAACGACTTCCACGGCCACCTGGAGCCCCCGACCGGGTCCTCCGGGCGGATGGTCGACGAACACGGCCAGACCGTGGAGGCGGGCGGAGCCGCCTACGTCGCCGCCCACATGAAGGCCCACGCCGACCCCAACACCATCGCCGTCGCCCAGGGCGACCTCATCGGCGCCACGCCGCTGATCTCGGCGGCGTACCACGACGAGCCGTCGGTCGAGTTCCTCGGCAAGATCGGGCTCAAGGTGGCCGCCGTCGGCAACCACGAGTTCGACGAGGGCTACGACGAACTGCGCCGCATCATGAAGGGCGGCTGCCACCCGGTCGACGGATGCTCGCCCGCCGGGGAGTGGAAGGGCGCCCGCTTCGACTACGTCGGCGCGAACGTCCTGTTCAAGAACCCGGACGAGAAGACCGACGCGCTCGCCGCGCTGGCGAACCAGCCGGCGGTCCAGGAGCTGATGTCCGACTGGGGCGTGCCCGCGCTGCCGCCCGTCAGCGTCAAGTGGATGAACGGCGTGCCGATCGGCTTCATCGGCCTGGTCACCACCTCCACGCCGAACATCGTCACGGCGGAGGGCATCAAGGACCTCAAGTTCGCCGACGAGGTCAAGGCCGCGAACCTCGCCTCCAAGGTGCTCCGGCTGGTGGGCGTGCGGGCCCAGGTCGTGCTGGTGCACGAGGGCGACCAGGTCACCGCGGGCCAGTCGCCCGACGCGTGCAGCGCCGTCCCCGGCGTGGGCAACCGGATCGCCACCCAGGTCGCCCCCGAGATCGACATGGTGCTCAGCGGCCACTCGCACCAGGCCTACCTGTGCACGGTCAAGGACCCGTCGGGCCGCGACCGCCTCTACTCGCAGGGCGGCTCGTTCGGCCGGGTCATCACGCAGGTGGACATGCAGGTGGACGTGCAGTCCCGCGACATCGTCCGCTCGTCGGTCGTGGCGGACAACCACGTCGTGACGCGCACCGTCGCGCCGGACCCCGAGATCTCCACCTTCGTGAACCTGTGGAAGGAGCGCGTCGCCGGGGTCGCCAACAAGCCGGTCGGCCGGATCACCGCCGACATCGGCAACACCGCCGCCCCCAGCGGGGAGACGCCGCTGGGCGACCTCATCGCCGACGCCCAGCTCGCCGCCACCAGAACCGGCGGCAACGCCCAGATCGCCCTGATGAACCCCGGTGGCGTCCGCGCCCCCCTCACCTACGCCGGCTCCCCGGCGGGCGAGGGCGACGGCGTCGTCACCTACGGCGAGGCGTTCACCGTCCAGCCGTTCAACAACCTCATGCAGGTGGTCACGCTGACGGGCGCCCAGCTCAAGACGGTGCTGGAACAGCAGTTCACCGGGGGCCCCAACAACCAGGCGTTCACCAAGATCCTGCAGCCCTCCGCCAACCTCACCTACACCTACAGCCGGTCCGCCCCCTGGGGCTCCAAGGTGTCCGACATCCGGATCGACGGCAGCCCCGTCACGGACTCCCAGCCGATCCGCGTCGCGGCCAACAACTTCCTGGTCGGCGGCGGTGACGCGTTCCTCGCCTTCCGGGACGGCACGGACGTGTGGAGCGGGCCGCTCGACATCGACGCCTTCGTCGCCCACCTGGGCGAGCACAGCCCGGTCGCCCCGCCGACCACCGGCCGCATCACCGTGACGGACTGACCGTCCCCTCGTTCACATCCCTTACGGCAGAGCACGGCAGGGTCCGGCCACCGCAGGTGGCCGGGCCCTGTCCCGCTACACGTGCGCCTGGTCGGCGCGGTCGGGGACGAAGCGGTAGCCGACGTTGCGGACCGTGCCGATGAGCGACTCGTACTCGGTGCCGAGCTTGGCGCGCAGCCGCCGCACGTGCACGTCCACGGTGCGCGTGCCGCCGAAGTAGTCGTAGCCCCAGACCTCCTGCAGCAACTGGGCCCGGGTGAAGACCCGCCCCGGGTGCTGCGCGAGGTACTTCAGCAGCTCGAACTCCTTGAACGTCAGGTCGAGCACCCGGCCGCGCAGCCGGGCCGTGTAGGTGGCCTCGTCGATCGACAGGTCGCCGCTACGGATCTCGTCGGGCACGTCCTCCCCGGCGGCCTGCGACATGCGGCCGACGGCGATGCGCAGACGCGCCTCCACCTCCGCCGGACCGGCGCTGTCGAGCAGCACGTCGTCCACGCCCCACTCGGCCGTCATCGCGGCCAGCCCGCCCTCGGTGACGATCACCAGCAGGGGGCAGTCGATGCCCGTCGTGCGGATCAGCCGGCACAGGCTCTTGGCGTGCGCGAGCTCCTTGCGGGCGTCGACGAGCACGGCGTCAGCCGGTGGGGTGTCGATGAGCGCGGAGGCCTCCGCCGGGGAAACGCGGACCGAGTGGAGCAGCAGCCCCAGCGCCGGCAGCACCTCGGACGACGGCTCGAGGGCGTTGGTCAGCAGGAGCAGGTTGCTCATTCGGCCTCCTCAAACACGCAAGGACCCGGGGGCTACATCGCCCAGGTCCTGTAGGCGAGGATATATCAAGGGAAATGCGCGTCCATGGGACGTCCGGCAGATGAACACCGCGTCACCTGCGACAACTGTGTTAACGATGCCGCACAACGGAGTGGGGCCGAGTATGAGGAAGCCATGGCTACTGGAAAAGTCAGGTATTGGGCCGCGGCGAAGGCGGCGGCCGGCATCGCCGAGGAAACATTCGAGGCGGCCACGCTGGGCGAACTCATGACGAAAATCACACGCGACCGCGCCGAACTCGCGCGTGTCGTGAGTCGTTCGTCGTTTCTCGTCGACGGCGATCCGGTGGGCAGACGCCCGCATGACGAGGTGGTGCTCGGCGACGGCGTGACGGTCGAGGTGCTTCCGCCTTTCGCCGGCGGATGACCGGCGGTCCGGAGGAGAGGGTGATCGCCGATCTTCCGGCGGAAGGGTGATCGACGGCTTCGCCGGGGAATGAGCCGTACCAGCCGATAAGCTCAGCAACCCGCCCGAGACCAGGGAGCCCGATGCGCAAGCTGATCGTATTCCTGTTCATCCTGGTCGTCCTTCTGGTCGCCGTGGATCGCGTCGCGGTCGCGGGGGTGGAGCGTGACCTGGCCAACAGGATCGCGGCCGCCGCCGACCTCAGCGGGCAGCCGACGGTGACGATCGAGGGCGTCCCGTTCCTGACCCAGGCCGTGTCGGGGCACTATCCGGAAGTACGCTTCGACCTCGGCACCCTGACCTACGGCGGGGTGCCGGTGCGCGGCCTGCGCGGCACCGCCTACGACGTGACGGCGCCGCTCGCCGACATCATCCAGAACCGGGCCGACATCAGGGCCGGGCGGCTGACCGTGCGGGGCACCCTGACCAGGGCGACGATCGACAAGTTCGCGCCCGACGGGGTCCGGATCAGCGGCAACGGCCGGCGGCTCGTCGCGTCCGGAGAGGTCAGGGTGGGGGCCAACCCGGTGAAGTTCAACGCCGAGCTGCGGGTGGACGTCGCCGACGGCGGCATCAGGCTGCAGGCGGAGCGGATCGAGGGCGTGCCCGACTCGCTGGCGGGCCTGGTCAACTACACCATCCCGTTCAAGGGCGGCCTGCCCTTCGACGTCAGGGTGACGGGGGTGAGGAACGTGGCCGACGGTCTGGAGTTCACGGCCGAAGCGACCGACGTGCCGCTCCGTGGATGAGGGTGAACCACTCCGCCCCGCCGTACGTGATGAGGGTGTGAGTCCAGCAGGAACCGCCGACGAGGAGCTCGTGCGGACCCTTTTCGACGAGCACGCCGGGCCACTCTACGGTTACGCGCTGCGGCTGACCGGTGATTCCGGACGGGCGGAGGATGTGGTGCAGGAGACGCTGCTGAGGGCGTGGCGGCACCCCGAGGCGCTCGCCGACCGCCCCATCCGCGCCTGGCTGTTCACCGTCGCCCGCAACCTCGTCGTCGACCAGCACCGGGCGCGCAGGTCTCGCCCGCCGGAGACCGGCGACGAGGCGCTGGCCGTCGTCCCCGCGGACGACGAGCTGGAGCGGGCCGTCGAGTCGTGGGCGGTGGCCGAGGCGCTGGCCGCGCTGCGGCCGGAGCACCGCGAGGTGCTGTTGGAGGTCTACTACCGGGGGCGATCGGTGAAGGAGGCGGCGGCCACGCTCGGCATCCCGCCCGGCACGGTCAAGTCACGCACCTACTACGCGTTGCGGGCGCTCAAGCTCGCGCTGCAGGAGCGGGGGCTGGCGCCATGACGACGTGCGAGGAGGTGCGGATCGCGCTGGGCGCCCACGCGCTGGGCGCGCTCGACCCGGACGAGGCGCTGGAGATCGACCTGCACCTGGCCTCCTGCGAGGCGTGCGGGGCGGAGCTGGTGGAGCTGGAGGGGGTCTCGGCGTTCCTCGGCAAGGTGTCGGAGCACGACGTGGCGCTGGTGGCCGGGCCGCCGCGCCAGGTGCTCGACCGGCTGCTGAACGAGGCGCGGGCCAGGAAGCGCCGGACACGCCGCGTCCTGCAGGCCGTGGCGGCCTCGGCGGCGGCGATCGTCCTCGGCGGCACGGTCTGGACGGCCGTGGACGGGCCGGGTGACGGGGGCACCGCGGCCTCGGCGCCCGCGGCGCCCGCCATGACCACCGGCCCCGAGGCCGAGCCGGGCGCGCCGGAGGAGGCCAACCCGCTCATCGCCCCGGACCAGGAGTTCAGGAGCGAGCCGAGTCCCACCAGGTCGCCCGCGCCGCGGGCGACCGAGCGGCAGCAGGCCGACCAGGAGGCGGCCGAGCAGAAGGCGACCGAGCAGCGGGCGGCCGGGCGCACGTTCACGGGCCAGAGCGGCGACCGCCGGGCCCCGGTCCGGGCCACGGTCCGGGCCACGCCGGACGGCGCGCGGACCGAGCTGGCGGTCCGGGTCTCCGGAGTTCCCGCCGGGACGACGTGCGAGGTGGTCGTCGTGGCGCGCGGCGGCGACCGGCACCCCACCGGAAGCTGGACCGTCACCCGCCCCGACCGCGCCGGCGCGCCGTACCACGTGGCGCAGGCGCCGGTGGCCCTGGCCGCCGTCACCCGTTTCGAGGTGGTCGACTCCACCGGGCGGGTGCTCGTACGCGTCCCGGTGACCGGCCGCGACTGATACGGGCCGTTCCGGACGGGCGGTACGGGCGACCGGTACGGGCGGCCGTTCCGCCGGGGACGGGAAGCAATCCGGGGCCGTCGTGGTTGCACCTCACGCGATGACAGGCGTGTGGGTGGTGCTGGCGACGCTGGCGCTCGGAACGGTGATCGGGGTGGTACGACTGCGCCGCGACGGACGCATGCGCGAGCAGGCGGGAGACCGTCTCACCGGCACCGTGCTCGGCGCGCCGCTGGGCGAGCGGGCCACGCTCGTGCAGTTCTCCACCGCCTTCTGCCAGCCGTGCCGGGCGACCCGCCGCGTCCTGGCCGACGTCGGCGCGCTCGTCCCCGGCGTCGCGCACGTCGAGATCGACGCCGAGTCGCGGCTGGACCTGGTGCGCGAGCTCGACATCACGCGCACCCCGACCGTCCTCGTGCTCGACGCGGCCGGCAGGATCGTCAGGCGGGCCTCGGGGCAGCCGCGCAAGGCCGAGGTCCTCGCCGTCCTCGCGGACGTCGTCCCCGCCCCCGAAGCGGCGCGCGACCGGCGGCCGTCTCACGATCCGTCTCATGAACCGTCTCACCAACCGGACGAGATGTGACAGATGGCGAGACGGCGAGTAGTGTCATCGCCATGAACCCATCGACAGAGCTGCTGACGAAGCGGCGCGCGGTTGATTTCTGCCGCGTGGCCACCGCGCTCTGTCGCGCTGCCTGAGGACGGTCTCGCGCGGATTTCCCGTCCGCCCCAAACCCGACCCCCTTCAGGAGCATCCTTCGATGCGTGCCGACCCCAGAGCGCTGCGCTTCGGCGCGGCCGTCACCACCCTCGTCCTGGTCCTCGTCCTCGTGACGGGCAGCGCCTGGCTGCTGGCCGCCCAGGCGGTGGTGTTCGCGCTCGGACTGGCCGGCCGCTCTCCGTACGTGATGCTCTTCAAGGCGCTCGTCAGGAGCGCCCCGAAGGAGACCGAGGACGCCCGCCCGCCGCGCTTCGCGCAGGGAGTGGGGCTCGTCTTCGCGGTCGCGGGGCTGGCCGGACTGCTCGCCGGGATCACGCCGCTGGCCCTCGGGGCCACGGCCGGGGCTCTCCTGGCCGCCTTCCTCAACGCAGCCTTCGGATTCTGCCTCGGCTGCGAAACGTACCTGCTTCTTCGCCGTCTACTGCCCGCCGCCACACTGGAGGTTCACCAATGAGCCGCTCCGCCGCACTGGTGGATGCCGACTGGGTCGAGGCCAACCTCGACACGCCCGGCGTCGTTCTCGTCGAGGTCGACGAGGACACCAGCGCCTATGACAAGGGCCACATCCGTGGCGCCGTGAAGATCGACTGGAGGCAGGACCTCCAGGATCCGGTGCGCCGCGACTTCGTGGACAAGACCGGCTTCGAGACGCTGCTGTCCGAGCGCGGCATCTCCAACGATGACACCGTCGTGCTCTACGGCGGCAACAACAACTGGTTCGCCGCCTACGCCTACTGGTACTTCAAGCTCTACGGCCACGACAACGTGAAGCTGCTCGACGGTGGCCGCAAGAAGTGGGAGCTCGACTCGCGCGAGCTCGTCAAGGACGTGGCCGAGCGCCCGAAGACGCAGTACGTCGCCCAGGAGCAGGACCACTCCATCCGCGCCTTCCGCGACGAGGTCGTCCAGGCCATCGGCAAGCTCAACCTGGTGGACGTCCGCTCGCCCGACGAGTTCACCGGCAAGCTGCTCGCGCCGGCCCACGTCCCGCAGGAGGCGGCCCAGCGCGGCGGTCACGTGCCCACGGCCCGCAACATCCCGTGGTCCAAGGCGGCCAACGACGACGGCACGTTCAAGAGCGACGACGACCTGCGCGCCCTCTACGGCGCCGCCGGCGTCGACTTCGGCAAGGACACCATCGCCTACTGCCGCATCGGCGAGCGCTCCGCGCACACCTGGTTCGTGCTGCACGAGCTGCTCGGCCAGTCCAACGTGAAGAACTACGACGGTTCGTGGACCGAGTACGGCTCGCTCGTGGGCGTGCCGATCGAGCTGGGAGAGGCCCGCTGATGACGACTCAGGGATGCGCAGCGCCGGAGCAGACCATCGCGCTGCCGGCCGGGATCGACCTGTCCAACCAGGCGGTCATCCAGGGCGTGGTGACCGGGGCCGACACGGCCTACGCGCGCCTGCTCGACCACTCCGGCGAGTTCACGGGCGAGGTCGTGGTGTCCGACGAGGGCATCTTCCGCTTCTTCGCCGCGCCCGGTGACTGGACCGTCCGCATCATCGCGGGCGGCGGCGTCACCAAGGACGTGCAGGTCGAGGCCAAGCTGGGCGAGGTGTCCCAGCTCGCGGTCGCCGTCTGACGGCACCGCCACAGGCACCCGACGGGCCCGCGCCGGCGACGGCGCGGGCCCGTCGCGTTCCCGGGAAAAGCGCGTTCCCGGGAAGAGCGCGTTCCCGGGAAGAGCGCGTTCCCGGGAAGAGCGCGTTTCCGGAATGAGTGGGTTTCCGGAAGAGTAGGGGTGCAACCGGATCGCGTCCGGTGGTGTTGGTCAGGATGTGAGTGAGATCGACTGTCTCGACCCGGTGCGCAAGGCGCTGCTCGACGACCTCGACGAGGGGTTCGCCGAGCTGTACGGCGCGCACCGAGGTGTGGTCTTCTCGACCGCGCTGCGGCTGTGCGGCCGCTGGGCCGACGCCGAGGACCTGACGGCCGAGACGTTCCTGCGCGCCTACCGGGCGGTGGCCGGCTACGACGCCGCCCGCATCGCCGAGCTGCGGCCCCGGGCGTGGCTGCTGACGATCCTCATGAACATCTGGCGCAACTGCGCCCGCGCCAAGTCGCGCAAGCCGCCGCCCGATCTGCGCGAGGAGCCCGTAGACACCGTCGATCCGCGCGAGGGGGTCGAGGAGGCGGCCGTCCGCCACGAGACCGGCGACGAGCTGGCCGGACTGCTCGCCCTGCTGCCGGAGGAGCAGCGGGCGGCCGTCGTGCTCCGGCACGTCGTGGACCTGCCGGTCAGCGAGATCGCCGAGGTGCTGAGGGTGCCCCAGGGCACGGTCAAGTCGCACGTATCGCGCGGGCTGAAGCGGCTGCGCGCGCTTGGAGGTGCCCGATGACGCACGATCCGCTGCTCGCCGGCCTCGCCGCCCTGGCCGCCGACGCGCCCGACGGACTGCTGGACCGGATCGCTGCCCGCTGGGTACGAGTCGCCGGTCCCGTCGGCGAGGTGTTCGTCGCGTTCACCGACGAGGGCGTCGCCTACGTCCGCGAGGCCGACGAGCCCATGCACGCCGGGCCGGACGATGACGCGCGGCGGCGGTTCACGGAGGGCTTCAGGCGGCGGTTCGGGCGTCCGCTGCTGGCCGCGACCCGTCCGCCCGCCGGGCTGCTGCCCGCCCTGCGCACCGGCCGGTCGGGCGGGCTCCGCCTGGACCTGCGCGGGGCGACCGACTTCCAGCGGGAGGTGCTGGAGGCCGTCCGCGGCATCCCACGGGGCGAGGTCCGGCCGTACTCGTGGGTCGCCGCCCGCGTCGGCCGACCGGGCGCGGTGCGCGCGGTCGGGTCGGCGCTGGCCGGCAACCCCGTGCCGTTGCTCGTGCCGTGCCACCGGGTGACGCGCGCCGACGGGGAGGCGGGGGAGTACGTCTTCGGCGCCGCGACCAAGGAACGGCTGCTGCGCGCCGAGGGCGTGGACCTGGACCGGCTGCGCCGGCTGGCCAAGGACCGCGTGTTCTACCTGGCCAGTGACACGACCGGGGTGGTGTGCCTGCCCACCTGCCACAACGCCCGGCGGATCACGCCTGCGCACCGGCACGGCTTCCGCACCCTCGCCGAGGCCGGCTCGGCCGGCTACCGCCCCTGCCGCACCTGCCGCCCCACCGGCCTGGCCGCGTAGCGAGCGGTCAGCGCGGGCGATCAGCGCGGGCGGTCAGCGCGGGCGGTCAGCGCAGAGAGGGCCTGCGCAGGAGCAGGCACGCGTGGACGTCTTCGGGGCCGAGCGTCCGGTAACAGTGCGGCACGTCCGCGCCCCACGAGACGTGATCTCCCGGGCCGGCCGTCAGCGGCGCGTCCACCGGCCCGGCGGTCAGCCTCCCGCTGAAGACCGTGACGTGCTCGCTCACCCCCTTGTCGTGGCCGGGCGCGGTCCGGCCGGGGCCGGGCGGCACGCGCAGCCGGTAGAGCTCGTAGGTGACCGTCTCGTCCTCGAACGACTGGAGCAGCACCATCTCCACCGCCGACCCGCGGACGCGGCGGCGCGGCGGCGCGGGCGGGTCGAGGACCGCCCCGATGGGCACACCGAGCTGGGCCGTGATGGCCCAC
Organism: Nonomuraea indica; assembly: GCF_002850745.1. Classification (GTDB taxonomy): domain Bacteria; phylum Actinomycetota; class Actinomycetes; order Streptosporangiales; family Streptosporangiaceae; genus Nonomuraea; species Nonomuraea indica. The sequence goes on along the minus strand of NZ_KZ559469.1, from coordinate 131,400 downwards.
AGCGTCTCCAGTGCCAGGTCTTCCGCGCCGGCCTCCAGACCGGACAGCGTGGCCTCCTCGATGCCGGCCCGCCGGGCGAGCTCGGCCAGTGACACCCCATGCGACTGGCGCAGCCGCCGCAGCCGCTCACCGACCGCGCGCGGGTCGGCGCCGAGTGCCTGCCGTGGTTCCATGCCGCCATCGTCGCCCAACCGACGGCCGTTGGGTGCGTCAGGCGCACCTTTGTCACCGCCGGGAAAAGGCTTCGTGGCCCGCCGGGAACGTCTCCCGAGAAATTCTTTTCCAGGCCCCATGAAGGGGTGTCGTGCCTGGTAGGAGGCGCTATGTGAACACGATGTTCGCGTTTGCCGTCCGATATCGGGCCGCCGATGATGGGGCGATGCGCATTCTGCTGACCGGAGCAACCGGAAATGTCGGCCGGATCGTCGCCGAGCGGCTCGTACGGGCCGGAGCCGACGTGCGGGCCGTGACCCGCTACCCGCGCCGGGCGCGCCTCGACGGGCCCGTGGAGACCGTCCAGGGCGACCTGCACGACCCGCCGAGCCTGCGGTCGGCGCTGGAGGGCGTCGAGCGGATGTACCTCTTCCCGGTGGCGGCGACCGCCAAGGAGGTCGTCGCGCTGGCCAAGGAGGCGGGCGTACGCCGTGTCGTGGTGCTGTCATCGGGCGCCGTGACCGGCGGCTTCGACACGGACTTCCACCTGCCGGTGGAGCGGGCCGTGGAGGAGTCGGGGCTGGAGTGGACCCACGTACGGCCCGGCGAGTTCATGCTCAACCGGCTGTGGATCTGGGGACCGTCCATCAGGGCCGGGCGGGTCGTCCGCGACTTCGGCCCGGACCTGGCCTGGTGCCCCGTCCACGAGGCGGACATCGCCGACGTGGCCGCCGCGGCGCTCCTGGAGGACGGCCACGCCGGCGCCGCCTACGACCTCAACGGACCCGAGACGATCAGCCGCCGTGACCAGGTGAAGGCCATCGCCGAGGCCATCGGCGAGGACATCCGCTTCGAGGCCGTCACGCCCGCCGAGGCGAGAGAGCTGTATCTCGCGCAGGGCGGCTTCGCGGCGGACAACGCCGACTTCCTCACCGGCTTCACCGACTACTCGGGGCAGGAGGCGGACCCGGCGGCGATGGACGACTTCGACATAACTGCCTACGGCCCGCTGCCGACCGCGGAGGCGGTCACGGGCAGACCCGCCCGCACGTTCGCCGAGTGGGCCCACGACCACGCCGCCGACTTCACCCGCCGCGCCCCCTGACAAGCGGGGCGCACCGGGCGAGGCCGTGAAGCGCCGGAGAGAGTCGCTCCGAACTCTGAGCACGGACGGCCATCCAAGTCACCGCGAAGATCCTCTGACCTGCCAACACGTCAGGCCGGAGTTTCCTGACTTCCATGGGCCGCACGTCGGGCCGCTTCTGCCGGAACATCCGCGTGGTGCCGCTGACGTGCGAATGCCGGCCGCTGACGTACGAACTGTGCGGCGCCGCCGTGCTAGCCCTGTGGCGGGCCGCCGGGGGTGCACCTGAACATCTCGGCGAACCGCCGCTGAGCTATCCGCATGAGCTGGATGAGGTCTCGATCTTGGTTCCGTGCACGATTTTCTTTGATCGTGATAGTGATGAGCGAGTTATTGGATCCGCAACGGAACCAGGCCTCTACTGTCCGGTACGGATAGAGTCGGATATCGAAGTCGCTTATCAGGCCCTTGCCCAGTTCCTTGGGAAGTGCGGTAGGATTGCGCGTCTTCCCGAACTCGATGTATTGCTCAATGGCCCTTCGGGAGCCTGATGCGTCGTAGCTTGTAATGAAGAGGCTCTGCTCTTCATTTGATATAACGCAGGCATAGCCGTCCGGATTGTGTTGATCGTCACCCGCATCATAGGGACCGGTGTAGCCGGTCACGTCCGCCACTGCAGCCTGTGGGATGAAGTAGCAAAGGTAGGGGGGTCTGTCGGCGAGGGGGGACTGGACGGGTGCGGGAGCATGTGTCGGAACAGGCGCGGGCGTGTCCTGCGTGCATCCGGCGATCATCATCACAGCGACGGCTGTGCAGAACCACCATGGAAGCCTATTCATCCTTAGTCGCAGCCTTGAGATTGTCGCGGAGTTCCTTGGCCCCTATGTAGGCACTCTGTTGTGCTTCCTTGTAGTTGGCAGGCACCGTGGTGTTGTCCGCTATCCAGCGCGTGAAATACTCGTATTCGGCTTTGTTCATGTCTAGCGGATCTTTCACCCTCGGCGGATTCCCGACCGCGATGAAAGGGTTGAGATCTTTGTGGCTGTAAGCCTCATGGGCCACGGCCGACGATGCCAGCATTTGCTTCACCAGCTCTTGGGCGGCCAGGTCATTGGATGCGGCATCGCTGAACGCCTTGCCCGTCTTTCCGCCGGCGTGGCCGCTCTGCTTGACGAGCCAGTCCCCGGCCTTCGTGTAACCGCCCTTCACGAAGTTCTCGTAGATGCTGCCGGCTGCTTCGAGTCCGGCCTTGCCCACCTGGCCGGCGAAGGGGACGGGAACGAGGCCGATCCCCTCTTGGACCAGTTTCCGCAGTTCCTCGTCCGCTGCGTCCGCCTCCCTGCCCCGGCCGACGAGAGCCATCCGGCGTGCCTCCACCAGGTGCCCCAGCGCTGTGGAGTTGAGTGCGATCACGTTGTTCAGCAGTTTCCCGTTGCCGGTGGCCAGACCTTGATCGATCTTGCCGCGCATGTCCGCGATCTCCCCGCGAAGCAGTGCCTGGTAGCCCTGGTCATCGACGGCTGTCTCGAGCATGACGAGATCGAGGTCGGTCGGGTTGAAACGAGCGGTGTTCCTTCCGTCGACATGTCCCGTGAGCTCGTTGTCGTCCGCGCGCGGCTGGTTCCAGAAGTAGGAGAACACGATGTCGTCGGAGTGTTCGGCGAGGATGCGGCCCATGCTTTGGCGGATGCCGGAGAGTCGGTCGAGTTCGGAGGGGTTCTTGAACTCGATCTCGCCGGCGTCGTTGACGGACACGCGCGGCTTCACCTCGTCGGCGAGGAGTTGTGTGGCGATGACCGCCAGCCGTTTGGAGCCGGCGTCGGCGCCCTTCATGGCGGCTTCCATGGCCGTGCCCAGCGACTCGCCGCGATCGCCCATCGCCCACTGCGGACGCCGATCCTTCAGCAGGTACGTCAGCAGGTCGCGGCTGTCGAGCAGTGCCTGGGCACGTTCACGTGAGGTGCCGGCGACGGTCATCAGCGCGGCGATGGGGTCGGCGGTTCCGATGGCGTCGGAGCCCTGGAACGGGCGCGTATCGATGGGTGCGGGGACGTTGTAGACGTCGGTGTCCTTCGGCAGGAACCGTACGCGGTGCTGCTTCAGGTAGTCGCGGTCCCAGCGGATCATGTCCTGGCCGATGGTCTTCATGAACCACGCGCTGTACGCCTGCCGCGGCGCCGCCGCGAGGATCTGGCCGAGCGACCAGTAGCCGGGGTTCGTCAGCCCGCCCATGTCCGGAGCCGGGATCTCCGTGCGGCCTTGCTGCTTCAGTTCCTCCAGGGACTTCCGGCTGAGACGCGCGCTGCCGGTCGGGTCGGTGGCCGTGGCGAGGGCCTTGCTCAGCATGGACAGGACGTCACGGTTCTGCCGTCGGACGGCCGCCGCCGAACCGTCGTCGGCGTCGAGCGCCTTGCGCACCCGTGTCCCCATGGCGGCGGGGATCGCGAGGAGACCTCGCGCGCCGAGTTGCTCGACGAGGGCGGTGGCGAACCGCGGCTCGGACAGCCGTTCCGCGAAGGCGGCGAGCTTCTCCCGCGCGCCGGCGTCCCCGAGGGCGGCGGCTGTGAACAGGGGAGCCGCTTGCGCCGCTTCGGCACGTACCGTGGCCGGGATGATCCGGGCCTCGTCGATCCGCGTCATCCCGGCCGGGACGACCGGGCCGGGCACCGGGTTGCCGAAGACGTCCACGTCGACCTTCCCGGCCTCGTACGCGAGATCGCGCCGCCGGTAGAGGTCGGGGGCCTGGTCGGTCAGCCACTGCCCTATCCGGCCGATCACCGCCACGCCGGGGTGTGTGAGCTCGACCTCGTTCAGAATCGCCCGGAGCTGTGCCGCGCATTCGGTCAGGCCTTTTCCCGCATTCTGCACGCCATATCCGAGTTGGTGCATTTCTCTGGCGTCGATCGAGGAGAAAGTCATTCGTCCCGCGGCCCCATCGTGGTCAGGTTCGAGATCGTCTCGTCGAGGTGATCGATGACTCCGCGCAGCCCTCGCCACAGCTCCGCACGCTGGTGCGTCAGGTCGCCGGCGAACCTGTCGGCGGTGGGCCCCGTCCACGTCCGGCCGCTCGACATCTGCAGCAGCGGCCGGTCCAGGGAATGCCAGTGCTGGTCCGACAACTCCTGTGCGCGGCGCAGCGCGTTCACCAACTCGGCACGAGTAGCCATGCTGACCTCCTACCGATGTTGTACGCGGACCGCGCCCGACCGGTCTCACATTTGTTCCGATTCACTTTGCCACGCCGCCATTCCTTCGTCATGCCGCCGGACGAAAACGGTATTTCTGTCAGCCGGGCACCATTCGTCTGGAACTTTCCATTTTCGCGATCTTGATGCTCCCGAACGGCCAGTCGAACGAGGGTGGACGAGTCGTGCGGCGCCGCCGGTCAGGGCTTCGTCCGCCGTACCGAGGGAGGGTTCGCGGTTCCTGCGCGCCAGGGGCGGGCCCGGGGCCAGGGGCGGCAGGTCTGCCGACCGGCGGGGACACCGGCGGCAGCGGTTCACAGCCGGCAGGCGGCGACCGGCAAGGTCGCGGCCGTTCCTCGTGATTGGTGATGACAGTGGTTCGCAAGTGCGTCACGGTGAAGTATGGGGGGTCTCGACGGGTTAAGGCGGGTATTGGTGCACGAAAGCGTGAAATGTCCTGACTGTGGGGCGTCGCTGTCCGACACCGGGACGGGGACCGGGGCTCCGGAGCCGGTGACCAGGTGCCCGAAGTGTGCGTTGCCTCTGCAGGGAGCCGCCGCGCAGGAGCTCTGGCAGGTGGACCAGGCCCTCGCCGGGCTGCTGGAGCAGCAGGCGCGGCTGCAGGCCCGCCGCACGGAACTGCTCGGCGTGCTGCGCGCCGGCGCGACGGCTCAGGGGGCGGCGGGCACGGCTGCGGCCGGCCCGGGAGCTGCGGGTGCGGAGGGCGACGGGCCCGCGGGGACGGGTGCCGCGGGTCGGGGGCCCGCGGGTGCGCAGCCGCCGTACCCGGCGATGGCGGCCGGATCCGGAGCCACGGGGCCCGGCGCCCCGACGCGGGAGGTCTCCCCCGGCACCGCGAAGAACGTCCTGCTCATCCTCGGCGGCCTGCTGCTGACGGTGGCAGCGGTGGTGTTCACCGTGGTGAGCTGGGGACTGCTGGGCATCGGCGGGCGCGCGGCCGTGCTGGCCGTCTTCACCGCGCTGGTCATGCTGGCGCCGGTCGCGCTGATCCGGCGCGGGCTCACCGCGACGGCCGAGACCATGGCCGGGTTCGCGGTCGCGCTGCTGCTGCTGGACGGCTACGCGGCCAAAAGGGTGGGACTGCTCGGGGTCGACGCCCTCGACGCGCCGCATTACGTGGCCGGGGTGCTCGGGGTCACCGCGCTCGTCCTGGTGGCCTATGCCCGGATGACCGGGCTTCGCGGACCCGCTCCGGTCGCCGTGGTGCTGGCGCAGCCGGTCCTGCCACTGCTGACCGGCGACCGGTCGGCGACCTGGCTGGTGGCCATGCTGGTGGCCACGGCCGCGCTGGACGTCGCCCTGGCCCGCCATGGCCGGGGAGCCGTGAGGGTGACGTCCGCCCTGGTCGGCAGCGTGGTCGCGACGCTCGCCCTGCTGGGCGGCGCGGCGCACGCGCTGGGGTCCCCGTCCACCGGTGAGGCCCTGGTCAGGTCGGCTCCGCTGGCCGCGCTGGCTCTGCTCGGCGGATTCGTGACGTGGCTGCTGGCCAGGCCGGGCGAGGCCGAAGGGCAGATCTGGGCCTCCGCCGTCACCGTCGGCACCACGCTCGCACTGATCGCCGTACCGGCCGCGCTGACGCGGCCCGCGCTCAACGGCACCGGCACGGACTGGCGTCCGCTGGCGTACCTCGTCCCGGCACTCGCCTTCGGGCTCGCGGCCACCTGGCTGCCCTGGCGCAGGGTACGGCTGGCGGGCATGGCCACCGGGGGGCTGGTGGCGCTGCTGACCACGCTGACGCTGCTGCCCCGGCTCGTGGTCACGCTGGCGGCGCCGCTCGCCTGGCTGGACACGCTCTGGACGGGCACGTGGAACGGACGGGAGTGGCAGCCGTTCGAGCCGGTCTCGCCGGCGGACGTGGTGGCGCTGGGCGCGGTGACAGCCGGCCTCCTGGCGGCGGCCGCGCGTGGCACCGGTGTGCGACCGATGGAGGCGGCGGCCGCGCATGGTGCCGACTCTCGGCCGATGGAGGCGGCGGCTGCGCATGGCGACTCTCGACCGATGGAGGCGGCGGCCGCGCGTGGTGCCGACTCTCGGCCGATGAGGGCGACCGCGGCCGGTGTTCTGGCGTCGGGGGCGCTGGTGTCCGGGGCTCTCCTGGTCGCGGTGGCCCCCCAGGCCTTCGGGGTGCCCTATCCGGCCGCGGTGTCGGTGCAGGCGGTGCTGGCCGTCACGCTCGCGGTGGCCGCCACACTGTGCCGGGCGCCCTGGTGGGCGACGGCATGCGCGCTCGTCGCCGGTCCGTTCTCGGTACGGGCGGCGGCGTACGCGTTCGGCAGCGAGCCGGCGACGCTGACCGTGCTGCCGATCCTGGCGTCGGCCGCCGCCGCGATGGCGCTGACGGCCAGGATGAAGCGGCTCCGGGTCTGGGGACTGGGATTCGCCGCGTTGTTCCTCGGGCTGGAGGCGGTGGCGGTGGGGTTCTCGCTGGGCCTGCGCGTCCTGGTCGCGGCGAGCTGGGGATTCGCCGTGGCCGGGGTGCTGGTGCTGCTCATGTCGCTGTGGGCGGACCCGGCCGGCCGAGGCGGCGCGAACGGCCTCAGGTACGGCGGCACCGCCCTGCTCCTGCTCGCCTCGTGGCTGCGGCTGGCGGCGGACGAGGTCACCGTCGTCGAGGCGTACACGGTGCCCTGCTCGCTGGTCCTGCTGGCATCCGGCTGGTGGCGACGGCGGCGCGGCGCGCCGGTCTCGTCCTGGGCGGCCTACGGTGCGGGTCTCTGTTTCACGATGCTGCCCAGCCTGGTGGCGGTCTACGCGGACTCCGGACGGTGGCGGTCGCCGGTACTCGGCCTGCTGGCGCTGGCGGTGCTGCTCGCCGGAGCCCGGCTCCGGCTCCAGGCCCCCACGGTGGTCGGAGCCGTCGTGGTCGCCGGGGTCGCGATGCGGGAACTGGCCCCGTACGTGTCGGAGATGATTCTCGCAGTGCCCAACTGGGTGCCGATCGCCGCGGGCGGGCTGCTGCTCGTGGTGGTCGGGGCGACGTACGAGGCCCGCATGCGGGACCTGCGCCGGTTGCGTGACACCCTGACGGCGATGGGGTGACGCCACCGGTGGACGGCCGGCCACAGCGGCCCGGGCTGTGGGGTGAGCTGCGGCGTTCGGGGCAGACCGCTACCATTCACCAGATGTCAGGTTCGTCCGGTGTGGCGGCACCACCTCGACCTGCGCCGCCGCCGGCCCCGAGGATGCCGTCGCCGTTCTCGCTCCCCCTGCACGCGCTGCGGCTGCTGGGCAGGTGCGGCCTCGCGCTCGCCCTGTGGTTCTCGGCGGGCGAGCTGATCCGCTTCGGACTGCTCTACGCCGCGACCGAGGTGGCCTACGGCGACTTCCGGCAGGTCCGCCTCGTCATCATGACGACGCTGCTCACCCTCGTCGTGCTGGCCGGGATGACCGTCGTCACCGGCATGCTGCACAGCCTGCGCGGCGCCCTGTGGGAGACGCGCGCCCGCGCGGCCGAGGGAGCGGCGGACGAGCCGTTCTTCACGGCGCTCGACCGGGTCGCGCCGGCCTTCACCGTCCTCTACCTGGCGTGGGGTTTCCAGGTGGAGGACGCGCGTGACCTGGTGCAGATGGACGTGTTCCATCACATCTTCGACCTGACCGACGCCGCTCTGTTCGGGGAGGAGTCCCGGGTCGGGCAGGTCTTCATCGACATCGACTGGCGCGTGTCCGCCGGCACGATGGTCGCCGCGTTCGGGCTGAAGACGCTGTTCGCCAAACTGGTGGAGAGGGGCGGCGGCCGGTTCTACGGGTTCGCCGCCGCCTTCTCCGAGTTCGCCTTCGTCTTCTACGGGCTCAACGCCACGTTCGCGCTCGCCCAGGCCAGGACGGAGTGGGTGGAGCACCGCGCGGTCGTCTCCGGGGCGGAGGAGGCGCTGACGAGCGCCAGGAAGAACGTGGCGGTGGTCGAGGCCGTCGCCTCCGCTCTGGGCGAGGTGTGGCCGCTCCTCCTGGGCGCCGTCGCCCTGCCGCTCGTCTGGCTCACCGTGGCGATGCTCGTCTTCGGCACGTACGCCGACGACACCCGGACCATGGTCAGCGGCACCCGGTTCGAGCGCGGCGTCGACCGCCTCGAAGGCAGCCACGCCCTGACCCGACAGTCGGTCAACCGCCTCACCGGCGGCTTCCAGGAGCGCTGGGTGCCGCTGGTCAACTCCCTGCGGCTGATCGTCAAGGGCGGTGCGCCGCTGTTCGGGATGATGTGCCTGTGCCACGTGGCCGTCACCGTGGGCGCGCAGTACGCCGACCGGGCGGTGCGGACGCTGATCGGCTCGCAGGTCGAGTGGACGTGGTTCTACCTGGGGGCGCCGGTGTCGTTCGTCCGCGACCTGCTCGTGACGACGGTGACGATGGCGCTGCTGGCGGCGGCGTTCGACCTGGCGGCCACCCGGGCCCGGCTGCGCGGCGAGGCGTTCACCGCCGGAAGCGCAGCGTCGTCCGGGGCGGCTCCGGAGTCGTCGGCCGTTTGAACAGGTCGTCGGTCGGCGTGTCGGAGCGGTAGGCGCTGGGCGTGAACGCCAGCTCCACCTGGTCCGCCACCGCGACGGGCACCACCGCGAGGCCCTGGAGCGCGTACTCCCGGCCGACCTCCAGCCGGTCCGACGGCCGGTCGCCGGAGCCCAGCTCGACGGCCCAGCTGCGGCCCGCCCGGTCGTGCAGCCTCAGGTCGCCCGGCATGCCGGTCAGCGTGGCGCTGCCGTCGGACAGCACCTTCTGGGTGATGTCGATCTTCATCCAGGCGACGTCGGGGCCGTGCCGGCTGCCCGCCGGGGCCTTCGTCCGGGCGACGGAGGCCTTCCACTCGACGTCGTCGACCTTGCCCGCCCGGCCGGCGGGCACCACGACCTCCGTGGTGTCCTCCTGTGTGGAGACCTGCTCGAAGAAGAGGTAGCCGTCCACGGTGTACGCGGTGACGGCCGCGAGCACGCTGACCACGGCACCGACGGCGACCAGCGCCGCGCGCCCG
>NZ_KZ559469.1:0-121984 GCF_002850745.1 Nonomuraea indica | reverse complement strand
CCCGCCACGCCCCGGACCGGCTCGGCCGGTGAGCCCGCAGGCGGAGCCCCCTGCGCGGCGGCCGACGGCGAGACGGGCGGTGAGACGGGCGGTGAGACGGGTGGCGGGGGAGCCGGGGCGGGGGAGTGCGGTGGAGCGGAGGGGCGCGGCAGCGGGAGCGCCGCCTCGCGGACGGCCGGCATCGGCTGGGTGACGCCCTCCCGCGACAGCGGCGGCCACACCTGCTGGTCGGGGTACGGGGCCCGCGACGACCGAGTCGCCTGCCAGGGCGACGGACGGGCCGGCGGGGGAGGAGGAGGCGGCGTCCGCCCGGCGTCGTCCGGCGGGCGGGTGTTCCGAGGCGCGAACCAGTCGCGCTCTTCAGTGCTCATCGTCCGATCACTTCTCCACGAGGGAGTAGACGTCCTGCGGCGAGGCGGCGAGCCTGCGGGCGGCCTGCTCGTCCAGCCCCAGGTCGATCTCGGCCTCCGGCGCGTACGGCTCGACCGGCATCGCCGACCCGGGCAGCGCGAAGACGACCTTGGCGTCCGGCAGCGCCGAGGCGGGGACCTCGAAGAAGAACGGCCCGCTGACCCAGATGTCGGGCTGGACCCACTTGTCGGCCAGCGTCTTGGCGGAGTCCACCCGGTCCGTGGCGGCGAACCGGCGGCCTTCGGCGTCCAGCAGCACCGGCTGGGCCAGATGGTAGGGCCGCAGGCTCGACTTGGCCGACGCCCGGACGATCAGGAACACCTGGTCCGTCTCGACGGTCTCGGTCCTGCTGACCCGGACGGCCTTCGCCGCGCCGACCGAGTCGAGCCGGACGGTGAAGCGCCGCGCGTCCACTTCCTGGCCCTTGCCGCCCACGTACGTCAGCGGCGCGGAGGCGTCGTTCTCGGACAGCCCGAGCGACTGCAGCCCGACGGCGCCGCCCACGAGCAGCAGGCCCAGCACGGTGTTGAGCACCGCCGCACCGCCGCGCCCGGACCGGCGGCCATGCCGGTCGCCCGCTGCCCGCGCGGGTGGTTCGCGGGTGACCGTCATGCCGGCTCACCCGCCTCGACGGGCAGCGTCACCCGCGCCTTGACCTCGGGGGTCAACCTGCCGTCGGTGTCCTCGGTGACCTTCTGCCAGCGTTCGGTGGGGTCGTTGAAACCCGGCTCGTAGGCGAAGCCGGCCACGTCGAGGGTGACGCTCTCCGGCGGTTCGTCGCCGTCCTGGAGCCGGTAGCGGACGATGACCGTGCTCTTGACCCCCGGATGGAGCTGGCGGGTCTCGCCCCCCTTGGCGACGGCGAAGACGAACGGCCCGGCGTCCGCCGGGAAGGCGGGCGAGATCTTCACCAGCGAGCTGGCGAAGGTCTCGCCGAAGGCCGCCTTCTCGGGCTTGGCCGGCGGCACCCCGACCGGCGCGGTCTCGTCGCTCTTGTTGGTCACCTCGAAGACCAGCTCCACGAACCGCCGCTCCTCGCCGAACGGTGAGTCGGCCGGCACGTCGCGCACGCGCGACCCCACGAAGCGCGTCGCGTAGCGGCCCTGGTCGAGCACCGCGCCCTTGCCCAGGACGGGCGGCTCGTCCGGAGCCTCGTTCAGCCCGCCCAGCAGGGCGGTGATCCCGAGGGCCGTGACCGCCACCAGACCCGCGACGGGCACCAGCACCGGGCGCCCGGTCCTGTCGCTGCCGCCGGAGGGTTCGGTCATGGGTATGGATGGTAACGGCTCACAGCCGCACCATCCGCCGCAAAACTCCCGTCGGGCTGGTGTAATTGCCGAGAACCCTGCCGCAGTAGGGCGCGTAGCTCTTACGCTGTCACGAAGCGGAGGATTCGAGCCCCTACTACTAACGACATATCGCGGCCGGAGGGTCACGTGGTGGACGTGCATCCCGAGCATGCGCAGCTCCAGGCGGACCGCATCTACCTGGGCTGGCAGTACATCCTGCTGCACCCCGATCCCGGTCCCCCGCCCAAACGCCCCTCCCCGGCGGAGGAGGCGCCCACCCCCGCGGGCCCCGACCCCGACCTCGTGCGCCGCGAGCGCCTGCAGCAGGACCTGCTCAACCGGCCCATGCGGATCTTCCGGCGGTTCATGCTGCTGCTGACCGTGCTGCTCCTCGTGCCCGCCGCCGCCGGCTACCTCGACTGGTCCTTCGCCCTGCTCGGCATGGTGGCCACCGGCGGCGTCGCGCTCATCTGCAGCTACGCGCTGGTCCAGGGCGACCGGGCGGTCCGCTACCGCATCCAGGAGCAGCAGGCCCGCGCCGACCGGCGGCGGCAGGAACGCGACAGGGAGCTGTTCCGCGCCCAGGAGGAGCACGCCCAGCGCTACCGCGAGTGGCAGGAGGTCAAGGACCGCCACGACCGCCAGCTCACCTGGTACGCCGTCGCCGTGCCCGACGACGTGGACCGCATCGACGTGGCGGGCGGCACGCTGCCCGGCTGGTCGGCGCTCGTCACGCTGATCGGCGCGACCCGCCTCTACAGCGGCGGTCACCTGACCGTGCTCGACCTGTCCGAGGGCGCCATCGCCAAGGACCTCGTCGAGCTGGCCCGCAGGGGCGGCGACGACCCGCTCGTGTGGGTGCTGCCGACCGATCTGCCCCGGCTCGACCTGGGCGCCACGCTCAAGCCCGAGGCGTTCGCCGACGTGCTCGCCCACGTGGTCAGCGTCAGCGAGGAGCACCGCTCCACCCGCGACCTGAGCTTCGACAACGCGATCCTCGAACGGGTGCTGGAGGTGCTCGGCGAGAACGCCACGATCAGCCAGGTCACCGCCGCGCTGCGGGCGCTCGCCCAGGTCGGCGACCCCCGCGACGACCTCAAGGACGGCCTCATCACCGCCACCCAGCTGGAGCGCATCGGCACCCTGTTCGGGCGGGGGGTGAGCGACCGGGTCGTCATCGAGCGGGCCTGGGCGCTGGAGTCGCAGCTGCGCAAGCTGGAGACGCTCGGCTCGCAGGCCGTCCGCCTGCCGCCCGCGCGGCTGCGGGTGGTGAGCATGGACCGGCAGGCCGGCGTGTTCGGCAACCGGGTGCTCGGCACGTACGTGGCGACCGCGCTCACCCACATCCTGCGCCAGTCGCCCGCCTCCGACCGGCCCTGGTACCACACGATCATCGTGGCGGGCGCCGACAAGCTCCGCGGCGACGTGCTCGACCGGCTCATGGACGCCTGCGAGACCTCCCGTACGGGGCTCGTGCTCACCTACCGGTCGCTCACCCCGACCGTCCGCGAACGGCTCGGCAGGGGGCACGCCGCGGTGGCGTTCATGCGGCTCGGCAACGCCGAGGACGCCAGGGTCGCCAGCGAGCACGTCGGCACCGAGCACCGCCTGGAGCTGGCCCAGCTCACCGAGACGATCAGCGACTCCCTCACCGGCCTCGACGGCGCCTACACCTCCACCATCGCCCAGGTGGACGGCAAGGCGGAGGGGGCCGGCGAGGGCGCCACCGACCTGGCCGAGGACATCACCGAGTCGACCGAGTGGGGCAGGACCGCCGACAAGATCGGCGAGAAGGAGCGGGTGCTGCAGCGCTCCCGGGAGTTCCTCGTCGAGCCGCACCAGCTCCAGCAGCTCCCCACCACCTCCGTCATCGTCACCGACGCGACCGCGCAGGGCCGCCGGGTGCGCCTGGCCGACGCCAACCCGGCCATCCTCACCTTCCCCAAGACGACCCTCGGCGAGCTGGACGACGTGCGCGAGGCCGTGCTGTCCCTCGACCCGGAGCAGGCGCGCGAGGGCGGCGAGGAGCCCCCGCCCAACCTCGGCCCGCCGCCGCCGCGCCTGGACTGGCGCAGGAACCGGGCGTGAGACCGCTCCCGAGTACCGCAAGGGCAGGTAATGACATGGTCAATGTCAAGGTGACGGGCTGACGGTCGGCGGACTTTACTAAAGAACCGTCTGTGGGGGGATGAAATGCAGCCGAGTGTCTCGCTGAGTGGGCCCTGGTACCGGATCCAGTCCATCGCGGCGCCCTCGCGAAGCTCGTCGGCGGAGTGGGACTTCGTCACCGTGCTGCCCGCCGTGCTGTCCGCCGCCCAGCGGGACCGGCCGTTCGCCATCGGCTGGCTGTCGCGCGGCTCGGGCGCGCCCCTTGAGCTGATCACGAACGCGGGGCCGCTGTCGCCGCTGCGGCAGCCGCGCCGGGCGACCGGCGCGCTCGGCGTCCCGGCCGGACCGCAGCCGTTGCTCTTCCCCGGCGGCGCGCGGGGCGTGCAACTGGGCGAGGAGTATCTCGCCGACCTGGCCGACCTGGTGTGGACGCCGTGTCCCGGCCGCCAGGCGCCGCCGCTCGGCGGGCGCCGGGAGTTCGACCCGGACGAGCTGAAGCGGCCCACGCTGTTCGAGTCGACGCTGATCACGCTGATGTCGCGGCCGTTCGCGTGGCTGGTGGTGGCCGAGCCGACCGACCTGCTCGACGCCGAGGTGGCCCACCTGCGCACCCAGCTCAACGTGCTGCGGCAGTACGGCGACGCCTCCGAGCGCTCCCGCTTCGACGCCGAACGGGCCGAGCGGCGCATGCAGGAGCTCGACGCCTTCCGCGAGGCGGGCCTGTGGAACGTGCGGGTGCTGGCCGGCGGCGCGACCGCCGACGAGCTGCGGCAGATCGCGCCCGTGCTCGTCGGCTCGGTCGAGATGAGCCACCACCCCTACCGGCTGCGCAGCGCCCAGGGCACGGTCTACCCGCTCGCCGAGGCGCTCGCCATCACCATGCAGGACCCGGCCGACGGCGCCGCCGCGCCGTTCGCCGCCACCGCCGGCGCGCTCGCGGCACTGGCCGGCCTGCCGCGCCGCGAGGTGCCGGGCCTGCGGGTGCTGGACGCGGGCTTCTTCGACGTGACCTCCGAGGCCGACGACGGCGAGCTGGACCTGGGCGAGATCCTCGACGGGCAGGACCGGGCCGTCGGCTCGTTCCGGGTGCCGCTGGCCACGCTCAACCGGCACGCGTTCGTCACCGGCGCCACCGGCTCGGGCAAGTCGCAGACCGTCCGGCACCTGCTCGAACAGCTCAGCCGCGCCCGCATCCCGTGGCTCGCCATCGAGCCCGCCAAGTCGGAGTACGCCGCCATGGCCGGCCGCGTCGAGGCGTACGGGCCGGTGACCGTGATCAACCCGTCGGCGCCCGGCGGCGTGCCGTTCAGCATCAACCCGCTGGAACCCGAGCCGGGCTACCCCGTGCAGGCGCACATCGACATGGTCAGGGCGCTGTTCATGGCCGCTTTCGACGCCGAGGAGCCGTTCCCGCAGATCATGTCGCTGTCGCTGCAGCGGGTCTACGAGGCCACCGGCTGGGACGTCGTCACCGGCGGCGCCGTGCCCGGCTCCAAGGTGCCGCCCAGCGTGCCGACCCTGGAACAGCTCCAGCAGCACGCGATGGACGTCATCAAGGAGATCGGCTACGGCCGGGAGGTGCAGGCGGACGTCGAGGGGTTCATCTCGCTGCGGCTGCGCTCGCTGCGGGTCGGCTCGGCCGGGCGCTTCTTCGAAGGCGGCCACCCCGCCGACATCGGCGGCCTGCTGGAGCGCAACGTCGTCCTCGCCATCGAGGACGTGGCCAACGACGAGGACAAGGCGTTCCTCATGGGCACGCTGATCATCCGGATCGTGGAGCACCTGCGGATGCGGGCCCGCACGGAGAAGTCGCCCGACCTGCGGCACGTCATCGTCATCGAGGAGGCGCACCGGCTGCTGCGCGACCGCGGCGCCGGCCGGGCCGCCACCCACGCCGTCGAGCTGCTGGCCGGCATGCTCGCCGAGATCAGGGCGTACGGCGAGGGCATCGTCGTGGCCGAGCAGATCCCCACCAAGCTCGTCCCCGACGTGGTGAAGAACACCGCGCTGAAGGTGGTGCACCGCCTGCCCGCCGAGGACGACCGCCAGCTCGTCGGCGCTGCCATGAACCTCAGCCCCGAGCAGTCCCGCCAGGTCGTCTCGCTCCAGCCGGGCTGCGCGGCGGTGTTCGCCGACGGCATGGACCGGCCGCTGCGGGTCCGGGTGCCGCTCGGCGAGTCACGCGAACGGCCCGCCGACGGCCCTCCGCCGCCGATCCGCGGCCGCCGCTCGGCCGCCTGCGGCAGCCAGTGCCGCACCGGCCAGGCGTGCACGCTGGTCGAGCTGCGCGAGGCCGACGTGCTGGCCGACGCCCCCGACTGGGCGTGGTTGCGCATCTGGTGCGACACGGTCGTGCTCGCGTTCGTCACCAACCGTCCGCTGCCCGGCGTGCCCCGCGTGCTGGACGCCGCCTGGTCCGAGCTGCCGGCGCGGCGCCGCGAGTGCCTGCTCGCCACCCTCGTCGAACGGTCCGTACGGCGGCGCGCCTGGTCGCTGCGGAGCTGGATCGACCCCGCGCTGCTCACCGAGAAGGCCGCCGAGTGCGCCACCCGGCTGCTCGGCCGCCTCGACACCGGCGGCGAGCGGCCCGGCTCGCGGTGGGTCATCCCGCAGGTGCGCTGGCTGCACGAGGTCGACAGGCTCTTCCCGTACGACCGGCCGGCGCCCGACCTGCGCGCCCCGGCGCCGCCCCTGGAGTACGCCCTGTTCGACCCGTCGCCGCGACCGGACGCCCCCGAGCCGGTGCCGGCGGGGGAGACGGCCCGGCCCTCCCCGGCCGCGAACGGCGAGGGCGAGCTGCTCGGACACCGGGCCAAGGCGTTGCGGCACCACCCGCTGTCCATGGAGATCGAGCACAACCGGGCGCTGGCCTGGCGGGTCATCCTGGGCGACGACGAGAGCGAGAGCGTGCAGCGCGACGTCATGACCGTGGCGATCGGGCTCGACCCGTCGGCCAGGCTGCGCCACGTCGGCCAGACGATGGGCGCGGGCTGGCTCGAAGGGGTGCTGTCGTGGCCGCGCCGCTTCGTGCTGCCGTTCGAGGAGGACGACGCGCCCGAGATCACCTTCGCCGAGGCGGGTCCGCGACGTTCGGGCGTTGCGGGGGGAGTCGGCATGCCCCGGGCCGACTAGGATCCTTTGCCATGACCCAGCTTCCCCTGCGGGCACAGCTCGCGAGCGCCCTGGGCCGCAGTGCCGCCACACTGTCCAGGATGACCGGGCGCGGCGACGGTTCGGTGATAGGCGGCCGGGTCGGCCTGATGCTGGAGCCCGACCTGCTGCGCAAGCTGGCCCACGACCGCAAGCTGGCCCTGGTCAGCGCCACCAACGGCAAGACGACCACGACGCGGCTCATCACCTCGGCGCTGCTGGACCTCGGCGAGGTCGCCACCAACGCGTTCGGCGCCAACATGCCGGCCGGTCACGTCTCGGCGCTGTCCCAGCACAAGGACGCCCCCTACGGCGTGCTGGAGGTCGACGAGAAATACCTGCCCGAGGTGCTCGACACCACCGGCGCGGGCGTCGTCTGCCTGATGAACCTCAGCCGTGACCAGATGGACCGGGCCGCCGAGATCTGGCTGCTCGCCCAGAAGTGGCGGCGGGCGCTGTCCGGCAGGCCCACCCACGTCATCGCCAACTGCGACGACCCGCTCGTCACCTGGGGCGCCTCGACCGCCGCCAAGGTGACCTGGGTGGCGGGCGGCCAGCGGTGGAAAGAGGACTCCTGGTGCTGCCCCGAGTGCGGCGGCCCCCTCGACCGCAAGGACGCCGACTGGGCGTGCCGCGAGTGCACCTTCCACCGGCCCGAGCCGCAGTGGATCGTCGACGACGAGGCCGTCATCGACCCGCGCGGGCAGCGGTGGCTGCTCGACATCCAGCTGCCCGGCCAGGCCAACCGGTCCAACGCCGTGATGGCGCTGGCCGTGGCCGAGGCGTTCGGGCTGCCGGTGGAGCGGGCGCTGCCCCGGCTGCGCGAGGTCACGTCCGTCGCCGGCCGTTACACCATGGTCGAGCGCGACGGCCGGCACGCGCGGCTGCTGCTGTCGAAGAACCCCGCGGGCTGGCTGGAGGCGTTCGACGTCGCCGACCCGCGGCTGCCCGTCATCCTCTCGGTCAACGCGCAGGGGCCCGACGGGCGCGACACGTCCTGGCTGTGGGACGTCGACTACCGGATCCTGCGCGGGCGGCCGGTGTTCGTCACCGGTGAGCGCCGCCTCGACCTGGCGCTCCGGCTCGACGTGGCCGAGGTGCCGTTCGTGCTTTGCGAGACGTTCTCCGAGGCGCTGGCCATGCAGCCGCCCGGCCGGGTCGACGTGATCGCCAACTACACCGCCTTCCAGCAGATCCGATCGGAGTTCGGTCGTGCCGTCTGACAGCGTCCTTCGCATCGTCTGGATCTACCCCGACCTGCTCAGCACGTACGGTGACCAGGGCAACGCGCTCGTCCTGGAGCAGCGGGCCCGGCGGCGCGGCATCGAGGCCGAGATCGTCCACGTGCGCTCGGCCGACCCGGTGCCCGACTCGGGCGACATCTACCTCATCGGCGGGGGCGAGGACCGCCCGCAGATCCTCGCCGCGCAGCGGCTGCGCAAGGACGGCGGCCTGCACCGCGCCATCGCCCGCGGCGCCGCGATGCTGGCGGTGTGCGCCGGCTACCAGATCATGGGCAGCACGTTCGGCGGCGAGGAGGGGCAGCCGGTCGACGGCATCGGCCTGCTCGACATCGCCAGCTTCCGGGGCCCGGCCCGAGCCGTCGGCGAGCTGGTCGCCGAGGTCGACTCCGCGCTCGGCCTGCCGACGCTGACGGGGTTCGAGAACCACATGGGCGTCACCAGCCTCGGGCCCGGCGTCCGGCCGCTGTCGCGCACGGTCGTCGGCACGGGCAACGGCGACGGCTTCGAGGGCTGCTACGCGGGCCACGTCATCGGCACCTACCTGCACGGCCCCGCGCTCGCCCGCAACCCGGCGCTCGCCGACCTCCTGCTGAGCTGGCGGGTCGGCGACCTGCCGCCGCTCGACGACACCCGCTACGAGCAGCTCCGCCAGGAACGCTTCAACGCCGTCCTGCCGCGCTGACTTCGTCCTGCCGCGCCGACGGGCGGGCCGGAGGCCCGCCCGTCGGCCCGCCCGTCAGGCCGGCTCGTCGCGACACCGGCGATCACGCAACCTTCCCCTTCCGCTCAGCTCGTGGATGCCCGCCCGTCCCGGGCGTCGTGTGTCCTACCAGTCCCACGGACTGGAAGAAGCACCATGAGCAGACTGCGCATCACCACCACGGCCGCGATTCTGGGCGCCGCCCTGACCCTGCCGACGGCCGTCGCCCACGCCGACGAGTTCCACGACGCCTCCCGCAACACCCTGGACCTGCAGGCGCACCGGGGCGGCCTGGGGCTCGTGGTCGAGAGCTCGCTGCCGGCTTTCGCGAACGCGCTGGAGCTCGGGGTCAGCACGCTGGAACTGGACGTGCAGATCACCGAGGACGGCCAGGCGGTGGTCACGCACGACCGCCGGATCAGCAACCGCAAGTGCCGCGACACCGCCCCCGCCGTCGCCGGTGACCCGGAGTTCCCGTACGTCGGCAAGTACATCAACACGCTCACCCTGCGGCAGGTCCGCACGATGGACTGCGGCACCCGGACGCTGGCGGAGTTCCCCGGTCAGCGAGCCGTCCCCGGCGCGCCGATGGCGACCCTGGGCGAGGTGTTCGACCTGGTCAACCGCTACCGGGCGCGCGGGGTGCGGCTCAACGTCGAGACCAAGGTGGAGGCCGGCGCGCCGCACGAGACCGCGCCCAGGGAGCAGTTCGTCCAGGTGACGGCGGCCGAGATCCGCCGGGCCCGGCTGCTGAACCAGGTCACCATCCAGAGCTTCGACTGGGGCGCGCTGATGCGGATGCGTGAGGTGGAGCCGCGGCTGCCGCTCGTCGCGCTCACCAACCGCGACTTCCTGCAGACCGGCCGGCCGGGCGCCTCGCCGTGGCTGGGCGGCATCGACATCGACGACTTCGGCGGCGACCCGCTCAGGGCCGTCAAGTCGTTCGGCGCGGACGCCTTCTCGCCGGTGCACGGCTTCCCGCAGAACGGCAAGGTGACCGATCCCGGCTACCAGCCGTACGTCACCAAGGCCATGGTCGACCAGGCGCACGACCTCGGCATCAAGGTGATCCCGTGGACGGTCGACGACGAGCCGACGATGAACAAGCTGATCGACGACGGCGTGGACGGCATCATCACCGACTACCCCGACAAGCTGCGGCAGGTCATGGCCGACCGTGGGCTCAAGCTGCCCAAGCAGTACGCGCCGAAGCCCTGACACCCGTACGGCCTGGCCGCTCCGCCTCTCGCAGTCGTTGATCGTCCTCGGGGAGGTCAGCCGGGAGGCGTGCGGAGGTCGGCGGGGGCGGGCCGGTCGGCGACCGGCCCGCCGCCGGGCGGCAGGTCTCGTCCGGTCCCGCCGCCGGGCGGCAGGGCCCGTGCGGGCCTGTCGAGCAGCAGGTCGGCGGCCCGGGCGACAACCTGCGTCCGGGTACGGCCGCCGTGGTCGGCGGCGAGGAAGTGCTCGCCGATCGCCACGCAGAAGGCGAGGAGGCTCCGCGCCTCGACCTCGTCCGGGTCGGAACAGAAGGTGCTGATCATCTCGCGCAGCAGCGCCATCCGCCGGTTGTCCACGCGCCGCAGGCGCTCGGCGACCGCGTCGTCGCGCCTGGCCCAGTCACGGACGGCGAGGTCGATGGGCAGCAGGCGGTCGTCGGAGAAGGTGAGCACGCCCGCGCGCTCGATCCGGGTCTTCGGGTCGCCGCCCTCGCGCTCGACGCGCTCGATCACCTCGTCGGTGCTCTCCCGCTCCCAGGTGTCCAGCATCGCCTCCAGCAAGGCGTTACGGTCGGCGAAGTATCCGTAGAAGCCGCCCTTGGTGACGCCGAGCCGCTTCGCCAGTGCCTCGACGCGCACCGCGTCGGGGCCACCGGCGGCGAGCGCCCGCAGCCCCTCCTCGATCCATCGGTCACGCGTCGTGCGGATCGCGCCCACGATGTGTCCCACCTCACCTCTCGTAGTTGTGTACGCCACCGTATAGATGGGTCTAACCTCCCTGTATATACGGTGGCGTATATATATAGAGAGGGTAGCCGACGATGAGGCTCGCGAACGCCGCGCACACCAGCATGCCCTGGCGCGTCCATGAGTTCACCGGAGACTTCGTGCTGGAGGACGTCTGGGCGATCAGCACCCCCGGCGCCGCTCCGGAAGGCTTGCCCGCCATGCTCGCCGCGATGAGCGTCTCCGGCGGCGACTCTCCGCTGCTCCGCCTCATGTTCGCCGTCCGCAGAAGGGTGGGTGCCCTCCTCGGCTGGGACGGACCCGCGGCGGGCATCGGGGCCCGCGTCCCGTCGCTCCGCGACCGCCTCCCGTCCGACCTGCGCCGGGCCCCGCACGGCTCGGACACCGGCATGGCGCCCTTCACCACGGTGTACGCGCTGGACGACGAGTGCGCGCTGGAGCTGGCGAACCAGACCGCCCACATGGTGATGCACCTGGGGTGGGCGCCGGTGGCCGGTGGCGGCCACGAACTGCGCATGGCGATCCTCGCGCGCCGCAACGGCCTGCTGGGACGGCTCTACCTGGCTGCGATCACGCCGTTCCGCTGGCTTCTCGTCCTCCCGGCCTTCACCCGGCAGCTGGAGCGTGCCTGGCGGCGCCGCGACACGGATCTCCCGGGCTCCGCCGCCGCGCCGGGCGACATCCCCGAGTCGGTTCGCGCGCTCAGCTCCTTGCCCGTCATCGACTACGCCGACCGCTTCACCCGCGTCACGGACGCCGAAGCGACGCCGGAGCAGTGGGCACGGGCGATGTTCGGGGACACGCCCGACGCGGCGGCGCGGCTGATCTTCCGCGGTTTCCTGGGCCTGCGGCTGGCCCCGGGCCGATCGCCGGACACCGTGGCCGGGTGGCGGATCGCCGCACGGGGCGGCGACTGGATCCGGCTGGAGGCCGCGTCCTGGTTCGTGACCGGCAACCTCGTCGTCCAGGCAGCCGAGGGGCGGGTGTCGCTGAGCACCCTGCTGCGCTACGACCGGCGCCTCGGGTACGGCGTGTGGACTCCGCTGTCGGCGATCCACCGCCGGCTGGCGCCCGGGCTGCTCCGCGACGCCGAGACGAGGCTGACCCGTGACGCGTCCGGGCAGCGGGCGAACCGCTAGCGGAGTACGCGGCCGCGCACGGGCCGTGCCGGTGCACGGCACCCGCGGGCTCGACCGGGTCCCACCTGCCCGTGGCCGAGCGGGACCCGGTCCCCCGGCTCTAGTAGACGAGGGCCTGGGCGCCCTCGGCCACGGCCTCCTCGACGAACGCCGGGGCGCCGGCGATCCGGACACCCTCGATGAGGTCGTCGACCGTGATGTCGCGCCGGGCCGCGCACTGCGTGCACACCGTCACCCGTCCGGCCGCCAGGACGGCGTCGAGCAGGTCGGCGAGCGGGGCCGCGTGCGGCAGGGCGAACTCCTTGGCCCGGCCGGGCAGCGCGAACCACGACGCCTCGCCGGTCAGCCAGAGGGAGACGGGAACCCCGCTGGCGAGCGCGGCCGCCGCGACCGTGAACGCCTGGTTGCAGCGCTCGGGGGCGTCGGTGCCCGCGGTCACCTTGATCACCAGTGATCGTGCCATGCCGCCACCCTAATGCTCCGCCCGTGCGCGCGTTGGCCCAGGTATCGTCCCCATGGACGGAGACCTGCGGGCCGCGGGGGACGCCACTAGGGTGGTGCGGTATGGAAGAACCTGAGATGCATCCCGATCTCGAGCCGATCGCTTTCCTCATCGGCAGGTGGGAAGGCGCGGGGGTCGGGGGCTACCCGACGATCGAGAGCTTCAACTTCGGCCAGGAGATCGAGTTCGGCCACAACGGCAAGCCGTTCCTCAGCTACGTGAGCCGCACCTGGCTGCTCGACCAGGCAGGCAACCGGGTCAGGCCGCTGGCCACCGAGTCCGGCTACTGGCGTCCGCTGCCCGACCGGCAGCTCGAGGTGGTGCTCTCGCATCCGACCGGGATCGTGGAGATCTACGTCGGCGAGGTCGTCTTCCACAAGATCGAGCTCCAGACCGACGTGGTGGCGCGCACGGTGACGGCCAAGGAGTACACCGCCGGCCGCCGGCTCTACGGGCTGGTCAACGGCAACCTCATGTGGGCCTACGACATGGCGGCGGTGGGGCACCCGCTGACCTCGCACATGTCGGCCGAGCTGAAGAAGGTCGCGTGAGCGGCCCGTTCACGGCCGACGTCGTCGAGGCCATCAAACGCCACATGAACGACGACCACGGCGACGACGCGCTCGTCATCGTCCGGGGACTGGGCGGGCGGCCCGGCGCGACCCGCGCGACGACCAGCGGCGTGGACGCGGAGGCGATCGAGTTCACGATCGACGGCGGCGAGCTGGTGCGGGTGCCGTGGGGTGAGACGCTGACCGAGCGGCCGCAGGTCCGCATGGCCGTGGTGCGGCTCTACCGCCAGTCGTGCGCCACCCTGGGCATCCCGGCCCGCGGCGAGCACTGACCCGCCCGGGTCCGCTCCTGCCCGTCAGCTCGTGCCCGTCAGCTCGCCGGCGGCACGCGACCTGGGGGCGGGGCATGAAAAAAGGGCCCCGGGCGTGCTTCCGCCTGTCGCACAGGCGGGCTGGATGGACCATGGTCGGGAACGATTCCCGCCCTCCAGCTGCCGGGGGCCCCGGTGGTTGCCTCGTATTCGCCGAACGGCGCGAGACGGGGCGTCCGCATCGTCAGCGGACAACCACCTCGCTAGCCCAACTATGAATCACCATTGTTTGGACCACCTCCTTTCCGCGTACCCATGACGTTATGCGGTCCCTTTCGACCCGGGCAAGCGAATTACCCGCGGCCGTAGACTCGGAGCATGACCGAGACGCAGTGGCACGAGGAACTCCGCGCGAAGGGCTACCGGGTGACTCCCCAGCGCCAGCTGGTGCTCGAAGCGGTCAAGGATCTCGGGCACGGCACCCCCGAGGAGATCTGCGCCAAGGTCCGCGAGACCGCCCGGGGGGTCAACATCTCGACGATCTACCGCACGCTGGAGCTCCTCGAAGAGCTGGGCATGGTGACGCACACCCATCTCAGCCACGGCGCCCCGACCTACCACCTGGCGGCCGAGGCCGACCACGTCCACCTGGTGTGCCGGGGCTGCGGCGAGGTCGGCGAGGTGCGGCCCGAGCTGGCCGAGGGGCTGATCAGGGGGCTCGACGAGGAGCTGGGCTTCGAGGCCGACGTGCACCATCTGACCGTGTTCGGCCGGTGCAGCTCCTGCCGCTGACCGCAGTCCTGTCACGCCGCCTCCGGCGGCGGTGGCGGGCACCCGGCCGGATAACCTGGATGACATGCGTAGCCCTCTGCTCGATCTCCCCGGCGCCGTCCCCGCCGAAGCTCCGGACGCCGACGTAGCCGCGCACTACGGCGACCTGTTCGCCGAGCAGCGCGCGCTGGCCAAGGGGGAGGCGGTCGTCGACCGCAGCAACCGCGAGGTGGTCCGCATCTCCGGCGCAGACCGGCTGAAATGGCTCAACGACCTGACCTCCCAGAAGCTCGACACCCTCACCCCCGGCGAGTGGACCCAGACGCTCGACCTCGACCTGCAGGGCCGCATCCTGCACCACCTGACGCTGGTCGACGACGGTGAGAGCGTGCTGGCCCACGTCGAGCCCGGCACCGCCGACAGCCTCGTCACCTACCTCGACCGGATGCGGTTCATGCTGCGCGTCGAGGTGTCGCGCGCCGACGACCTGGCGGTGCTCTCCTCGGCCACCGAGGACTTCCTGGTGCCGCGCGCCGAACTGGCCGAGCACCTGGGCCGCCCGCTGGCGGGGCTGTGGGCGTACGAGGCGCTGCGCATCGAGCAGCACCGGCCGCGCCTCGGCCTCGACACCGACCACAAGACGATCCCCCACGAGGTGGGGCTGATCGGCACCGCCGTGCACCTCACCAAGGGCTGCTACCGCGGCCAGGAGACGGTCGCCCGGGTGCACAACCTCGGCCACCCGCCGCGCCGGCTGACGTTCCTGCACCTCGACGGCAGCGTCGACACGCTGCCGCCGCACGGGGCGCCGGTGCTGTTCGAGGGGCAGGAGGTGGGCGTCGTCGGCTCGTCCGCCCGCCACCACGAGCTCGGCCCGATCGCGCTGGCGCTGCTCAAGCGCACGGTCCCGGTGGACGCCCCGCTGACGGCCGGCGGCGTCGCCGCCGGCCAGGAGGTCATCGTCCCGCCGGACGCCGGCCGCAACGTGCGGATCGACCCGTCGCTGCGGCGCCGGGTGCGCTGAGCCCCTCCGTTACGGCACCGCCGAGGAAGGCGCCACCCGCCGCACGGGGCTGAGGACCTCCAGGAGAACGCCCGCTGACCGGATCGTGGCGGGCCGCCGCCACGTGCGCCCCGTGGGCCCCGCCCGTGGCGTGGCGTGCACCCACGATGTCCACGACGCGCTGACCTGGGCCGCAGCGCCGCGCTGGGTCGCGGCGCTGCTGCCGGCCGTCCTAGCCGTCCTCGTGGAGCGCGCCGGGCTGTGCCTGGCGTCGCGGTGGAGGCTCCGGCGGTGTCGTCCAGCGGATCTCGCCGTCCTGCCGTACGTCCGTCGGGAAGAGGCCGGCGGACGCGGCCACGGCGGCCGACGCCGCGTGGTCCGGGTGGATGTGCGCGACCACCGTGCGCACCCCGGCCTCCCGCAGCCAGGCGACGAGCCCGCGAGCGGCTTCGGTGGCGACGCCGCGCCCCTGCCACGGGGTGCCGACCACCCACGCGACCTCCGCCACCGGCCCTTCGTGCGCGATGGTGGCCTGGACGGTGCCGGCCAGGCGGCCCTCGTCGCGTACCGAGATCACCCAGTTGAACCACGACACGGCCGGGTCGGGGGAGCCGGCGGCCAGGCGGGTGTAGCGGTCCCGCAGGGCGTCCTCGTCCAGCGGCTCGCCGCCGATGAACGCGTGCAGGGCGGGGTCGGCCAGCACCGTCGCCATCTCGGCGGCGTGCTGGACAGTCAGCGGGAGCAGATCGAACCGATCGGTCGCGATGGACGTGATCCCAAGGGGCGTTCTGCCTCCATCTGACGGGAGGCGGGGCTTGCTGATTATTGTGATCTCCTTCTTCCGGAGGGGGGAAGCGGTTGAGGGCGGACGGGCCTGAGGTTTCGCCGGGCAGCGGGTACGTACTCCTGGACGAGATCCACAACGTGCGCCAGCGGTGGAGACCGGCGGGTGCGACCACGTGGGGCGGCGGCGTGGAGAGTCCCCGCCGATGGGTGGTGGCCGCGCTTGGCGCCTCCTCGACCTGATCGCCGTGATCTGGCACGACCGCCGCGCCGACCGGTCCGATGTCCGATCACGACGACCAGTGGCCCGACCCAGGACCCACTCGGCTAGATCTCCAGGATGAGGGTGATCGGGCCGTCGTTGACCAGCGACACCTGCATGTCGGCGCCGAAGCTGCCCGTCGCCACCTGCGCCCCCAAGGCCCTCAGCTCGGCCACGACCGCGTCCACCAGCGGCTCGGCGACGGGGCCAGGGGCGGCCGCCTGCCAGGTGGGGCGGCGGCCCTTGCGGGCGTCGCCGTACAGGGTGAACTGGCTGACCACCAGCAGCGGCGCCCCCACGTCGGAGCAGGACTTCTCGCCGTGCAGGATGCGCAGGCCCCACAGCTTGGCGGCGAGCTTGCGCGCCTCGGCGGGCGTATCGGTATGGGTGACGCCGACCAGCACCAGGAGGCCGGACTCGTCGATCGCCCCGACCGTGCGGCCGTCCACCACCACGGAAGCCGACGTCACACGCTGGACCACTGCTCGCATGGGATCCCATTCTGGCGCAGCCGACGGCCTTCGTAGACTCATGCCGGAAAGGGGCGAGAAATGTCACTGGTGGTGGAGGTTGTCCGGTCCGGGTTCGTGGAGTCGCGGCACCATGCCCGGATGCTGACCGTCGACGCGGACGGCCGGGTGGTGGAGGCGCACGGGGAGGTGCACGTACCGGTGTCGCCTCGGTCGTCGATGAAGCCCCTGCAGGTGCTCGGCATGCTGCGCAGCGGGCTCGATCTGACGGGCGAACTGCTCGCGCTGGCCTGCGCGTCGCACTCCGGCGAGCCGTTCCACGTGGACGGCGCCCGCAAGATCCTGGCCGGAGCAGGGCTCGACGAGTCGGCGCTGCGGTGCCCCGAGGACTATCCGGAGGACCGCACGGTCACCGAGCAGGCCCGCGTTCACATGAACTGTTCCGGCAAGCACGCCGCCATGCTCGCCACCTGCGCCGCCAACGACTGGCCGCTCGAGACCTACCTGGAGCCGTCGCACCCGTTGCAGCGCGCGATCCGCGCCACGGTCGAGGAGCTGACCGGCGAGCGGGTGGCGGCCACGGGCGTGGACGGTTGCGGGGCGCCTCTGCACTTCGTGTCGATGGCGGGCACGGCCAGGGCGTTCCGGGCGTTCCCGCTGGGGGAGGCCGGCTCGTACGAGCGGCGGATCCACGAGGCGTTCACCGCCCACCCGGAGTGGACGTCGGGCACGCGCCGCCCGGAGGCGGCGCTGATGCGGGCCGTGCCGGGGCTGCTGCTGAAGGCCGGCGCGGAGGGGTTCGAGGCGTTCGCGCTCGGCGACGGCCGCGCGGGCGTGGTCAAGGTCGAGGACGGCGCCTCGCGGGCGCGCACCCCGGTGACGGTGGCGGCCCTGGGATCGCTCGGCGTCGAGGTGCCGGACCCGCCGGTCACGCCGGTCCTGGGCGGCGGCAGTCCCGTCGGCGAGCTCCGGCTCCAGCGCACCTGACCGGCACCACGCGGTCGCGGCTCGCGGTCAGGGGCGGTGGGCGGGGCCGGTGGCGTCCCGGAGGATCGCGGCGATCTCCAGCTGCCCGCGGCCGACCGCGTGCTCGAACGGGGTCACGCCGTGGGCGTCGGCCAGGTGCGGGTCCGCCCCGGCGGCCAGCAGCAGCCGGACGATCTCCTGGTACGGCGCCGACCCGTCGCCCAGCACGACGGCCTCCAGCAGCGCGGTCAGCCCCAGGTCGTTGACGTGGTCGACGTCGATCCCCGTTTTGAGCACCTCGCGCACGTACTCGACGTGGCCGCGCTCGCAGGCGGGGATGAGGGAGACTCCGCCGTAGCGGTTGGTGATGGTCAGGTCGGGGCCGGCGGGCAGCAGCACCCGCATCATGGCCACGCTGCCGGTCACCCCGGTCACCAGCCACGGCGTGTCGTGCTGCGAGTCGAGGGCGTCGGGGTCGGCTCCGGCGGAGACCAGGATCTGTGCCACCTCGACGTGGTCGGCGGCGGCGGCCAGCAGCAGCGGGGTGCGCCGGCGGGCGTCGCGCGCCTCCACGTCGGCGCCCTCGGTCACGGCCTCGCGCACAGCGGCGGCGTCGCCGATCGCGGCGGCGGTGAGAAGCTCTTCGTCGCGCACGCTAGGTCCTTTCGCAGCGGCCAGGGCAGCCGTCCTGGGCGGTGGCCGAGGACAGCGGCCCAGGACGCCGGCCCGGGACGGCGTGCCCCGGGCCGGGTGGCCGGGAGCGGCGGCCGCGCGCCGCGGGAGCGGCCGCCCCGCACGCTGACGGCTACCCACCCGGCCGCCGGTCGCACCACCTGCCACCAGCGACAGCATCCGCCGCGGGGCCCCGGCGCGTCCAGAGGCGCGGCCGTGCCGCTCACAGGCTCCTGAACTGGCGCGTCGCCGAGATGGCTCCGGACGTGGTCGTGGTGAACGTGCGCATCGACCCGGCGAACTTCGACAGGTCCCACTCGGCGGGTCCGTGATACCAGTAGAGGTTGTCGGCCTGGTGCCCGTTGCCGGTGACCGAGGCGACCACCCGCGACCAGTGCTCCACCCCGTCGAAGATCACCGCGTACGGCAGGTAGCGGGAGAACAGCTCGACGCGGTGCTGCTCCGGCACCTCGCCCAGGTCGCCGGAGAAGAGATACTCGCGGAACGCGAGGGTGTGCGCCAGCGCGGCCGACCCCTTGGCGGTCTTGGCCGGCATGTACTGACCGCCCACGGCCAGCGCCCCGCCCCCGATGACGACCGCGAGCCCGATCAGCCCGTACGTCGTCATCCAGGCCAGCGCGGCCGTCGCGAGCAGTCCGGCCACGACGAGCACCACGCCGAGGGTCGTCCACCGGGTGCGCTCGGTGTCGGGGCGGCGGGCGAACCAGCCCTGCCGCACCACGTCGTCGTAGAGGGCGTCACGCACCTCTCCCAGGTGGCTGGCGAAGGAGCCGGACAGGTGCGACAGCGGCACCGCGTCCCGTCCGTCGAAGATCGCGTCGTAGAGGGCCTGCTCGTACGGCAGCAGCGAGCCGGGGGGCGCGGTGGGCAGCTTGACCAGCACCCAGTCGGGCGCGTCGTAGGTCTGCCGGGGCTGCTCGTCGATGCGGAGGTAGCCGCGGACGGCCAGGTCGACGATGGTCGCCGTCACGTCGATCACGTCGGCCTGCTCGTCCACCAGCGTGCCGATCTGGCCGGGCCGCACGCCGTCGGGCGGGCTGAAGTGGCCGTTCTGGACGGGCGCGGCCATGCCCTTCCCGCGGCCCTTCTCGTGGTCGAGGACCCGGGCGTCGCGCCCGCGCGTCCAGTAGAGCAGCGCGGTGCCGCCGAGCATGAGCACCAGGAGCGTGGCGAGCGCGCCGCCGGTCACGGTGTCGAGGGTGAAGGCGGTGGCCAGGGAGAAGCGCCGTTCGAGGATCGGCGCGCCGGAGGAGGCTCCTTCGGGATAGCCGACGATCACGGTGAGCGCCTGGCCGGGAGCGAGGTCGTCCTGCTCGAAGACGGCCTCGGTGGCGCCGTGGTCCATGGAGGCGGCGGTGCAGCCGATGACGGAGGTCAGGTCGCCGGCGAAGCACGACAGGTTCTGCACCTGTCCTGGGCCGCTCACCTCGACGGTGGCCTTGGCGACGGGGGTGTTCCAGCCGCTGACCGCGAACCAGCGCAGCTCCTGCGCCTGGCCCGCCGGGGTGACGGCCCCCTGGACGTCGTACTCGACGGTGGCCGGCGCGGTCACGGTGAGCACGTCGCCGGCGAGCTTGCCGCCCTTGACGCCGGTGATCCGGTAGATGCGGTCGTTGCCGTCGTCGTGGCGGGTCCTGGTGAGGAACGTCCGCTTCAGCTCGCCCGACCCGCCGGTGATCTTCTCCACGACGTGGAGCGTGCCGTCCTTGCGGAGCGTCATGGTGATCTCGTCGGTGATCCCCGCCGCCGTCGCCGTGGCGGGCGTGGAGGTCAGCGCCACAACGGCCGCGCCCACCATGGCGAGCACGTGCCTGATTCCCGTCATGGCCGCAAATCGTAGCGGTTCGGTCCGACAGCGCCGGGGGAGCCCGCCGTCAGGCGGACCGTGCCTCGGCGCCCGGAGCGGGCGTCACGCCGAGGTGATGCGGAAGACGGGGTAGCGGTCGACGATGCGCTCGAACTCCTCCAGCGGGGCGTGACGGTCGACGGGGAAGTGGGGACGCGCCCCGGGCGCCACCTGCAGGTAGCGGCGGAGGATCGCGGCGCGCCGGTCGGAGAGCTCCTCCGTCAGCCGGATCTCCTCGCGACGTCCGTGGCGCAGCACCGCCCGCCCGTCTCCGGCGCGCGCGTTGAGCACCCAGTTCGTCTTCTCGCCGAGCATGGCGACGAGATAGCGCTCACCGTCGTGGCCGGCGATGGCGACCGGGAACGAGATGAGGCGGCCGGACTTGCGGCCGCGGATCTCGAGCGTGGCCGCTCTGTTCGGCATGATGCCGGCGGCGAACGCGAGAGCCCACAGCCGGTTCTCGATCCGGGCCCACCGCCGCGGCCGGCCCCCGCGGTACTGCCAGTGCTTGAAGGCCTTGACGGCCCGGCTCAGCATGATCGGCCCCCCAATTCTTACGGTGTATGTTTTGAGGGGCACGCTATTCTTACGCCATAAGAATCGTCAAGCGGGGGACGACGTGACAGCGAACCGAGGGCGCGGGCAACGGGCCGGGCTGACCCGGCAGGCCATCCTGCGGGCAGCGGTGCGCCTCGCCGACCAGGAGGGCCTCACGGCGCTGTCGATGCGCCGGATCGCCGCCGAACTCGGCGTGGAGGCCATGACGCTGTACCACCACGTCCCGAACAAGAACGCTCTCCTGGACGGGATCGTCGAACAGCTCGTCTCGGAGACCACCCCGCCGCCGACCGCCTCGTCCTGGCAGGAGAGCCTGCGCGCGTACGCCCATGCGTTCCTGGCCACGCTCACCGCACATCCGAACCTGATCGCCCTGGTCGCCACCCGGCCCGCGACGACCCCGCACAACCTGCGGACCATGGAGGCCATGCTGGAGTCGCTCCGCTCGGCGGGCTTCGAGCTGACCCGGGCCCACGACGTGGTGCGCTCCCTGGCCGCCTTCGTCCTGGGGCACGCCGCCGCCCACCCCGACCTCGCGCCGGACTGCCCGCCGGTCGACGCCGGCTCCTACCCGCTCTTCTTCGCGGCCGTCGCGACATCCGATGCGGCGTCCCGGTTCGACTTCGCCCTCGAAGCCCTGCTGCACGGCTTCGCGGCCGCCCTGACCGCTGCCCCGTCCGGCGGCCGTCCCGGGGCCGCTCGGGAGGCCGGCTCGGGCGTGCGGCAGGACTGCGCCGGACCGGGCTAGCCGGCCGACGGCGCAGCGAAGCGTCGGGTGCCGGCCTGGGCGCGCCGGAGACCGTGACTCAGGCGTCCCGGCCGTCGTTCGCCGCCGGAGCGCGCCGGATCTCTACCAGGGTCCGTACGGGCCGCTGCTGCCGCCGCGGCCGCCCATGCCCTTCACGGCGGGCTTGACGTCCACGATGTAGACGACGGCGGCGATCACCGCGGCGATCGAGAAGATGTTGACCGCGCCGAGCCCGATGAACTGCATCCCGCCCAGCAGGAGGAACGCCTGGAGGAACGACCACGCCCCGCCCGCCGAGAACAGGGTGGCCAGCGCCAGGATGATCAGCCAGATGTTCTTCTTGAGCTTGCCCGCCGAGATGAAGGCGTTGTCGGGCACCCGCAGCGCGTGCACGAAGGCGTAGACCGCCATGCCGAAGATGCCGATGGCGAGCAGCAGGAAGAGAAGGTTGAGCCCGCCGTTGATGAGGTCCATGAGTTCGCTCCGCCCGACGCTCGCGATGACGGACCCAGCCTAACGGCCCATCCCGCCCGGCGGGCACTCCGCGAACGACGAAAGGCCCGCCCCCGGCCGGGGGCGGGCCTTCCGGTGTGGATCAGGCCTGGGCCTTGGGCGCGGCCTTGGTGGTGGTGCGGGTCTTCTTCGCGGGGGTCACCGGGGTGGCGACGGGCGGCTCGGCGGCCTCCGACACCTCCTCCAGCTCCAGCGCGGCCTCGCCGCTCACCTGGCTGACGACCTTGCGGCCGCGGGTGGCGAAGTCCTCGTAGACGAGGGTGGCGCGCTGGGTGAGCTGATCGGCGTACTCGCGGGCCTTCTCCGGCAGCTCCTTGGCGAAGCCTTCGGCCAGGTCGGCGTAGGTGCGCGCCCTGACCGGCAGCTCCTTGGCCAGGTCGCCGCGGCGGGCCTGCAGCTTCTGGAGCTGCTCGGGCAGCTCGCGCAGCTTCTCGACCGCGTAGTCGCCGACACCGGCGACGGCGTAGAACGGCTTGGAGTCGGTGAGCTTCTTGACCTCGGTGGCGAGCGTCATGGGTTAACCTTCCTTGGTTTCCTGGTTGACGGTGCCGTTGTCGCCGGACGCCGCATAGGGCTCGAGGGCGGCGAGGAAGTCCTTCGGCAGCGGCTGCTCGTCGTCCGTGACGGAGTCGCTCCGAGGGTGAGCGTTCTGGGAGGTCTGCTCATCCTCGGCGCGCTTCTCCTTGCGGAACGACTCGTAGATGTCGATCAGCACTTGGCGTTGCCGCTCGGTGAGATGCGTGTCGGCCCTGATCGCGGCGACGACGTCGCTCGGGGTCTCACGGTCCTCGATGAGGCCCGCCTGCACGTAGAGCGCCTGCGCGGAGATGTGCAGACCCTTGGCGATCTGGTTGAGGATCTCGGCGCTCGGCTTGCGCAGACCGCGCTCGATCTGGCTCAGGTAGGGGTTGGAGACCCCCGCCGCCGCCGCGAGCTGGCGCAGCGAGATCTTCGCCTGCTGCCGCTGCTCGCGGATGTATTCGCCGATCGAGCCGACCTTCGGTAGTGCCATGCCTCCAGTGTGCCTCGCTCTGCTTGCAATTGCAAACAGGGTGGCTAACTCCCGCAAGCGGTCAGGGCTGGTAGACCCACAGGAAGGGAGCGGACGTGAGCAACGTCACGGAAAGGGCGAGCATCCCGTAGCGCAGCCGTATCGGCAGCTCGGGAGCCGGCTTGACCAGCCGGTCGACCCTGGCCATGAGGCTGTTGGCGTGCACGCCGAGCATGCCCTGGGGCGTCGGCATGGCCCCGGCCGTGCCGAACCTCAGCAGCGCCGTGGCCAGCCTGCGCGGGCTGCAGTAGCGGCGGGCGCGGTCGTCGGCCGCCATCTCGACCAGCAACTCCACCTGGGACTGGGCGTCGCTCACCACCTTGGACCAGGGCAGCGCCCTGCGCAGCGCGGCGAACGGCAGGAGCACCAGGTCGTGGCGCTCGCGCACGTGCGCGGCCTCGTGCGCCAGCACGGCCGCCATCTCGTCCTGCGAGAGCAGCTTGAGCGCGCCCTCGCTGACCACCACCTGCGAGCGCAGCCCGGGCACGCAGTAGGCCGCCGCGCCCGGATGGTCGAGCACCCGGACGCCCGGCAGCACCGGGTTGTCGTGCGAGATCAGCGCGAGCAGCATGCGGTGGCGGCGGCGCGTCCGCAACGTCTGCACGCCCGCGGTGAGCAGGACAGCGACCAGCACGGTCAGCGCCGTCAGGCCCGCGACCATGGCGAGCACGTGCAACGCGTCCCACGGCTCGCCGGGCGCCCGGCCGTCGGCGAAGGCGATCAGGCCCGGCAGCACGCCCATCCCGTAGGGCTCGACGGCGTAGGCCAGCATCGCGCCCGTGGTGGCGAGCCCCCACGTCACGCCGAGGGACTGCCAGAGGATGATCGCGATCCGGGGCGCCCGGGAGGTCCACCGGGCCGTCGTGAAACGCCAGGAGCCGACTGCGCACGCCAGAGCGAGCGCTGCCAGCGCCGCTGCCGTGATCACTCGTCCTCCAGCTCCGTAAGGGCTCTGCGCAGGATCTCCGCCTCCCGGCCCGACACGGCCTGGGCGAAGCGCGTCAGGGCGGCGGACCGGTCGCCCGTCATGTCCAACGCCTCCAGCATAAGCTCGGCGACGTACGCGTCGCGGGTCGCCGCGGGAGCATAGCGCCACGCCCGGCCGTCACGGGTGCGCTCGAGGAAGCCCTTGCGCGTGAGCCGGTCGAGGACGGTCATGATCGTAGTGGGGGCCAGGTCACGGTCGGCGATGAGCCTGCCGACCTCGCGGGCGGTGAGCGCGCCGCTCTGCGCCCAGAGGATGTCCATGATGCTGCGTTCGAGCTCGCCAAGACCCTTCACACGCACCAGCGTAGTACTACACCCTGTCGAGCAGACATCCGGGAAAAGGTGACATCGGCCTCACGCGGCCGTCGGGTGGCGGATGGGGCTCAGGGGGCGACCGCGGCCCAGGGCAGCGTCAGCTCGCCGAGCCGCCAGCGCGCCGTGCCGCCCAGCGGCGGGTGCCGCGGCACGGGCCAGGAGCCGCTCAGCGCGGCGACCGCCGCCAGCCACCGCTGGCGCGCCCCGTGGACGCCGTACGGGGCGCTCACCGCCCACGCGCGGTCGAAATCGCGCAGGAAGGCGTGGATCCGCTCGCCCGGCACGTTGCGGTGGATCAGCGTCTTGGGCAGCCGGTCCGCCAGGTCGGACGGCCGGTCGAAGGCGTCGAAGCGGGCCGAGAAGGTCAGCGTCCGCGGCCCCTCGCGTGACAGGCCCACCCACACGGCCCGGTGGCCCACCTCCGAGCAGGTGCCCTCCACCAGCACGCCGCCGGGTGCGAGGGCGCCGCACAGCACGTCCCAGTAGTGCCACGCCTCCGCCTCGTCGTACTGGCGCAGCACGTTGAAGGCGCGCACCAGCACCGGCGGGCGCGGCACCGGCAGTTCGAACCCGCCCAGCGAGAAGCTCAGCCCCGGCCGCTCGTGCGGCTTGGCCAGGGCGACGCGGGCCGGGTCGATCTCCAGGCCCGTCACCTCCACGTCGGGCCGGACGCGCCGGAGCCTGGTGAACAGCTCCAGCGTGGTGGCGTGCGAGGCGCCGTAGCCGAGATCCACCACCAGCGGCCGTTCGGCGGCGCGGAGCAGCCCGCCGTGCGCCGCGACGATCCATCGGTCGGACCGCCGCAGCCGGTTGTGGGCCGTGGTGCCCCTGGTGATGGAGCCGACCGGTCTAGCCACTGACCCGGTGCACCTTGTGCTGGGCGGCCTGGGCGCGGGGGCGCATGACGATCCGGTCGATGTTCACGTGGGCGGGACGGGTGACGCACCAGGCGATCGCGTCGGCGACGTCGTCGGAGGTCAGCGGGTCGGGCACGCCCTCGTACACGCGGGCGGCGGCCGCCTCGTCGCCGCGGAAGCGGGTCACCGCGAACCCCTCGCTGCGCACCATGCCGGGGGCGATCTCCACGACCCGCACCGGCCGGCCGACGAGCTCCAGGCGCAGGGTGCCCGCCATGGAGGACTGGGCGTGCTTGGCCGCCACGTACCCGCCGCCGCCCTCGTACGGCACCAGCCCGGCGGTCGAGGTGAGCAGCACCAGCACCCCGTCACCCGACTCGACCAGCATGGGCAGCAGCGCCTGGGTCATGCGCAGGGTGCCGAGCACGTTGGTGTCGTACATCCGCTGCCAGTCGTCGGGCCGCCCGTCCGCGACGCTCTCCGCCCCGAGCGCGCCGCCGGCGTTGTTGACCAGCACGTCGCAGCGCTCCAAGGAGGCGGCCAGCGCCTCGACGGACTCCTGCGAGGTCACGTCGAGGGTGACGGGCCTGATGGAGGGCACCTCGGCGGCCAGCGCGTCCAGCCGCTCGCGCCGCCTGGCGCCCGCCACCACGTCGTAGCCCGCGGCGGCCAGCCGCCTGGCCGTCGCCTCGCCGATCCCGCTGCTCGCGCCCGTCACCACAGCCGTCTTCTTCATGGCCCACATCCTGCCAGGGCGGTCCCGGCACACCCCGCCGTGACCCTTTGTCGGGAATGCCGGAAAGATGCGGGCAGTTGTCAATCGTTTGGAGGTGGTGTCGGGTGAGGCGACGACGGGTCAACCGGGTCGCGACCATCAGCATGCACACGTCGCCGCTGGACCAGCCCGGCACGGGCGACGCCGGCGGCATGAACGTGTACATCGTCGAATCGGCCAAGCGGCTCGCCCAGCTCGGGGTCGAGGTGGAGATCTTCACCCGGGCCACCGCGAGGGACCTGCCGCCGGTGGCCGAACTGGCCCCCGGAGTCCTCGTCCGCCACCTCACCGCCGGACCGTACGAGGAGCTGGACCGCGCCGACATGCCGGGCCAGCTCTGCGCGTTCCTGTCCGGCGTCCTGCGCACCGAGGCCATGTACGACCCCGGCCGCTACGACCTCATCCACTCCCACTACTGGCTGTCCGGCCAGGTCGGCTGGCTGGCCAAGGAACGCTGGGGCGTGCCGCTCGTGCACACCATGCACACCATGGCCAAGGTCAAGAACCAGCTCCTCGCCGCCGACGACAGGCCCGAGCCGCAGGCCCGCGTCCTCGGCGAGCAGCAGGTCGTGGAGATCGCCGACCGCCTCGTCGCCAACACCGACGACGAGGCGCGCGAGCTGATCGACCTGTACGGCGCGCAGGAGAACCGCGTCGCCGTCGTCAACCCCGGCGTCAACCTCACCGTCTTCGAGCCCGCCTCCCAGGGCGCCGCCCGGCGCCGCCTTGGCCTGCCGCAGGACGCCCGCGTGCTGCTGTTCGTCGGCCGGATCCAGCCGCTCAAGGCCCCCGACGTGCTGCTGCGCGCCGCCTCCCGCATGCTCATCGAGGACCCGTCGCTGCGCGAGCACCTGGTCGTCGCCTGCGTGGGCGGCCCCTCGGGCAACGGCCTGGCCCGGCCCTCCCACCTCGCCGAGCTGGCCGCCGAGCTGGGCGTCTCCGACGTGGTGCGCCTCGTGCCGCCCGCGCCCCAGCAGGAGCTGGCCGACTGGTACCGCGCCGCCGACGTCACCGTCGTCCCCTCCTACAGCGAGTCGTTCGGCCTCGTCGCCCTGGAGTCCCAGGCCTGCGGGACGCCCGTCGCCGCGGCGGCCGTCGGCGGGCTGCGCACCGCCGTGCGCGACGGGGTGTCCGGCGTGCTCGTGGACGGCCACGACCCCTACGAGTGGGCGCGCACGCTGCGCCGCTTCGTCACCTCGCCGCGCTGGCGCGCCAACCTGTCGGAGGGCGCCCGCCGGCACGCCGCCGGCTTCGGCTGGCAGGCCACCGCCACGCACCTCATGGAGGTCTACTCCGGCGCCGTCGCCCACCTGCACAGCGTGCCCGTCGCCTCGTACGGCGTCTCGTAGGGTGAACCGCATGCGCGATGTCGTCCGCGCCGCCCTGGAGGCGGCCGAGGTCACCTTCGACGAGCCGCGGCCGGGGGCGTTCCTGGTCAAGCTCCCCGGTCAGCACAAGCTGGCCACCATGACCTGGCTCATCGTCGGCGAGCAGGTGCTGCACGTGGAGGCGTTCTTCTGCCGGCAGCCCGACGAGAACCACGCCGAGTTCTACCGGTGGCTGCTCGGCAAGAACGGCACCACGTACGGCGTGCACTTCTCCGTCGACGCCGTCGGCGACGTCCACCTCGTGGGCCGGGTGCCGCTCGCGGCCGTCACCGAGGAGGAGATCGACCGGCTGCTCGGCTGCGTGCTGACCTACTCCGACGACTGGTTCGACCGGGCTCTGGAGCTCGGCTTCGCCTCGTCCATCCGGCGCGAGTGGGAGTGGCGGGCCAAGCGGGGCGAGTCGCTGGCCAACCTGCAGGCGTTCGCCCGCTTCGCCGACCCGGCGCGCTCGGGCGGCTGACCGCCTGCCCCCGCCCCGGCGGGCGAACCATAGGATTGGCCGCATGGCGACTTTGGTGCTGCTGCGGCATGGCGAGAGCGACTGGAACGCGAAGGGCCTGTTCACCGGCTGGGTGGACGTGAGCCTGTCGGTCAAGGGCGAGGACGAGGCCCGCCGGGGAGGCAAGCTCCTCGTCGAGGCCGGGGTGCGTCCCGACGTGGTGCACACGAGCCTGCTCACCAGGGCCATCCAGACCGCCCAGCTCGCGCTCGGCGAGGCCGACCTGCTGTGGCTGCCGGTGCGACGCTCCTGGCGGCTCAACGAGCGCCACTACGGCGCCCTGCAGGGCAAGAACAAGGCGCAGACGCGCGAGGAGTTCGGCGAGGAGCAGTTCATGCTCTGGCGCCGCTCCTACGACGTGCCGCCGCCCCCGATCGCCGACGGCGACGAATACTCCCAGGCCGGCGACCCGCGCTACGCGCTGCTGCCGCCGGAGCTGATGCCGCGCACCGAGTGCCTCAAGGACGTCGTGGAGCGCATGCTGCCCTACTGGTACGACGAGATCGTCCCCGACCTCGCCGCCGGCCGGACGGTCCTCGTGGCCGCGCACGGCAACTCCCTGCGCGCCCTGGTCAAGCACCTCGACGGCGTCGGCGACGAGGAGATCGCCGGACTCAACATCCCCACCGGCATCCCGCTGCGCTACGAGCTCGACGACGCGTTCAGGCCGCTGGTGCGCGGCGGCGAGTATCTCGACCCCGAGGCCGCCAAGGCCGCCATCGAGGCCGTGGCCAACCAGGGCCGCTGAGCCCCTCCCGGCCGGCCCGGCCCGGCTCTCAGCTGGGCCGGGATCCCGTCACCAGGTAGACGACCGACTCGGCCACCCGCACCGCGTGGTCGGCGTACCTCTCGTAGTAGCGGCCGATCAGCGTGATGTCGATCGCCGGCTCCACGCCGTGCTGCCAGTCCTTGGCCAGGATGCTCCTGAACAGCTTGCGGTGCAGCCTGTCCATGGCGTCGTCGTCGTGCTTCAGCTCCAGCGCCGAGTCGACGTCGCGGGTGGCCACGCAGCTGCCCGCCTTGGTGACCAGGCTCTCGGCGATCTGCCCCATCTCCACGATCGTGGACCGCAGCTCCGGCGGGATCGCCGAGTCGGGGTGCCGCAGCCGCGCGACCTTGGCCACGTGGACGGCCAGGTCACCCATCCGCTCCAGGTCGGTGCCCATGCGCAGCGCCGTGATGATCATCCGTAGGTCCACGGCCACCGGCTGCTGCCTGGCCATCAGCTCCAGGATGGACGTCTCGACCTCGTTGAAGAGCGTGTTCACCTCCTCGTCGCGGCTGATCACGTTCTCCGCGAGCTGCAGGTCGGAGTCCAGCAGGGCCGTCGTGGCCCGGGAGATCCCCGAGCGGACCAGCCGGGTCATCTCGACCAGCTTGTCCGTCAGCGAGTCGAGTTCCTCGTGGTAGGCGTCGCGCATGCCGCCACCGTACGCGCGCGTGGATGAACGAACCCCGACGCGGAAGTGAACTTTCCGGGAAAGGAGGCGTTCATCCCCAGGTGACGGGTCGGACGGCCGATGACCGCCGCCTACCATCGGAGACATGAGTGAGATGGCCATGAGCCTCGCCGCCCTGGCCGGCTTCATGGTGGGGGCCCTCGCGGTGCTGTTCTACCGCAACCAGATCGAGGCGCCGAGCCGCACGCAGCCGGCCGGCGACGCCGACACGGGGTCGCTACCGCAGGGAGTCGCCTCCGTGCTCGCCGTCCTGCCCTCCTCGGCCGTGGTGCTCGACGCGGAGGACCGGGTGCTGCGCGCGAGCTCGGCCGCCCGCGCGTTCGGGCTGGTCAAGGGCGACCGGCTGATGGCCGCCGAGCTGCTCGCCCTCGCCAGACAGGTACGCCGCGACGGCGAGATCCGCGAGACCGAGATCGACGTCGCCGGCCACAAGTTCGGCCAGGAGATCACCAACTTCGCGGTCCGCGTGGCGCCCCTCGGCTCCCACGGCCAGGTGCTGGTGCTCGCCGAGGACCAGACCGAACGGCGCCGGGTCGAGGCCGTCCGCCGAGACTTCGTCGCCAACGTCAGCCACGAGCTGAAGACCCCCGTCGGCGCGCTCAGCCTGCTCGCCGAGACCATCCAGGACGCCGCCGACGACCCCGAGGCCGTCACCCGCTTCGCCGGCCGCATGCAGCACGAGGCCGCCCGGCTCACCTACCTCGTCCAGGACCTCATCACGCTGAGCCGCATCCAGGGCGCCGAACCCATCCCCACCCCCGGTCAGGTCGACATCGACCAGGCCGTCCACGACGCCATCGACCACTGCAACACCCGGGCCGGAGCCAAGGACATCACCCTGGTCGCCGGCGGCGCCGAGGGGCTGCGCGTGTGGGGCGACGACGAGCTGCTCGTCACCGCGCTGCGCAACCTCATCGACAACGCCGTCGCCTACAGCCCGGAGCACACCCGCGTCGTCGTCAGCGTCAGGCCCGCCGGCGACTCCGTCGAGATCAGCGTCAGCGACCAGGGCATCGGCATCCCCGAGGAGTCCCTCGAGCGCATCTTCGAGCGCTTCTTCCGGGTCGACGCCGCCCGCTCGCGCGCCACCGGCGGCACCGGCCTCGGGCTCGCCATCGTCAAGCACGTCGCCATGGCCCACGCCGGCGAGGTCTCCGTGTGGAGCAAGGAAGGCTCCGGCTCCACGTTCACCCTGCGGCTGCCCGCCTTCGGCGGCACCGCGATAGCCGTACCCAGCACCAGCCCCCTGGAGGCAGCCCGATGACCCGAGTTCTCGTGGTGGAGGACGAGGAGTCGTTCTCCGACGCCCTGTCCTACATGCTGCGCAAGGAGGGGTTCGAGGTCTCGGTCGCGACCACCGGCCCGGAGGCGCTCGACACGTTCGACCGCACCGGCGCCGACCTGGTGCTGCTCGACCTGATGCTGCCCGGCCTGCCCGGCACCGAGGTGTGCCGGTCGCTGAGGCAGAAGTCCAAGGTGCCGGTCATCATGCTGACGGCCAAGGACAGCGAGATCGACAAGGTCGTCGGCCTGGAGCTGGGCGCCGACGACTACGTGACCAAGCCGTTCTCCTCCCGGGAGCTGGTCGCGCGCATCCGCGCCGTCCTGCGCCGCCAGGGCGACGTGGTGGAGGAGATGGACAACGCCGTGCTGGCCGTCGGGCCGGTGCGCATGGACGTCGACCGGCACGTGGTCGCCGTACGCGGCGAGCAGGTGCAGCTGCCGCTGAAGGAGTTCGAGCTGCTCGAGGTGCTGCTGCGCAACGCCGGCCGGGTGCTGACCCGCGGGCAGCTCATCGACCGGGTGTGGGGCGCCGACTACGTGGGCGACACCAAGACGCTCGACGTGCACGTCAAGCGGCTGCGGGCCAAGATCGAGGCCGATCCGTCAAACCCGCGCTGCATCCTCACGGTCCGCGGCCTGGGCTACAAGTTCGACGCCACGGAGGCCTGAGCGGGCCCCCTGACGCACGCTCACCGCACTCCGCGACCGTCCGGCTCGTTCGGGCCACGACCGGGCGGTCGCCGCGCCTCCACAAGCCTCTGAGGGCCGCCCAGCCCCCCTTGCCGCACCCTTCTGCGCTGCGACGCCTGTCGCGCCGCCGCGGGGTCGC
This sequence comes from Nonomuraea indica, assembly GCF_002850745.1. Classification (GTDB taxonomy): domain Bacteria; phylum Actinomycetota; class Actinomycetes; order Streptosporangiales; family Streptosporangiaceae; genus Nonomuraea; species Nonomuraea indica. Next base: position 90,595 of record NZ_KZ559469.1, on the reverse strand, counting down.
GCCGCGCGGGGCGCCGGTCCGCGTCCGGCGTCCTTCGACGCCGTCACGTCGTGCCTCCCCGGGCGCCCGACCGGTCCCACGGTTGCCGGACCACCCCCGGGGACCGCGGGACGGTCAGCGAGCCCGTACGGGCGGCCGCCTCCAGGCCGTCTCTGGCCACGTCGCGGCGATGGGCCGGTCGCGCGTCGCCGGACTCGGGCGGCGGCATGGAGCGGCGGCGAGCGGTGTGGGGGCTGGTCCGCGTGTCCCGGCCGGTCGCCTGCCGGCGTCGTACGCCGGTCGGGGCCGGGCGTGCCACACCGGCAGGGCCGCGCGGGTCCTGCCGGTGTGGCTCAGCGGTGGGCGGTGGCCGGTCAGCAAGGCCCGGTGACGGGTCAGCGGCCGGTCAGGGCGCCCCGGTGGCGCGTCAGCGGCCGGTCAGGGCGCCCCGGTGGCGCGTCAGTGGCCGGACTCGGCGTGGGCGGAGGGGGTCGCCGAGGGCGTGGGCGTCGGGGCGGCCGTGGCGCCGGGAGCGGGCGGGTACTCCTTGAACTCGCGGCTGCGCGTGACCACAGGCACGTCCAGGGACACGACGCCGGCGTTGGCGAAGGTGAGGTCCAGCTTGACGCTCTCGCCGCCCCTGAGGGCCTTGGAGAGCCCCTCGATCATGATCTGGGGCGTCGGCTTGCCGGTGTTGACGAGCTGCTGGCTGGGCAGCTGGATCGGGGCGGCGAGCTTGACGGCGCCCAGCGAACCCACCGACACCTGCTGCAGCGTGTCGGGCGCGCCCGCGGTGTTGATGATCGACAGGTAGACCGGGGCTGAGCCACGCCAGGCGAGCTGGGCTCCGGAGTCGGGGCCGAGGACGAAAGCCTGGGGGATCTGGATGCCGCGCGAGCCGTACTTGCCGTTCTCGATGAGGGCGGCGCCCTCCACGGGGGCGTACGGCTTGTTGGTGTTGGCGTCGAATCCAGCGGCACAGCCGGCAAGGACGGGTGCGGCCAGGAGCGCGGCGGCTGCGGCAATCCAGCGACGGCTGGTCACGGGCGGGTTCTCCTTGGTTTCGCGCGAGCGGGATGGGCAGCGCCTACCTTATCCACCTGATTCCATGGTCATTTCCACACCCCCGCAGGTCATTAGCCGTGTCCGCATATGCGATTCATAGAGTGGACCACTTGTCAACCCCTAATATGCGCCTTTGACCTGCAGTTATGGTGATTTCACTGTTCCGGGAGCCTGTGGACGCGTGGTACTCTGGAGTACAGCGGAAGGGGTACTTGTCACATGACTTTCCAGGTCGGCGACACGGTCGTCTACCCCCACCATGGGGCTGCTCGGATCGAGGCAATCACGACGCGATCCATCAAGGGTGAGGAAAGGACCTACCTGGTACTCAAGGTCGACAAGGGCGACCTTACCGTCCAGGTGCCAGCCGAAAACGCAGAACTCGTCGGCGTGCGCGATGTCGTGGGTCAGGAAGGCCTTGAGCGGGTTTTCGACGTCCTGCGGATGCCGCACACGGAGGAGCCGACCAACTGGTCTCGCCGTTACAAGGCCAATCTGGAGAAGCTCGCGTCGGGGGACGTCAACAAGGTCGCCGAGGTCGTTCGGGACCTGTGGCGGAGGGACCGTGAGCGCGGCCTTTCCGCGGGTGAGAAGCGCATGCTGGCCAAGGCTCGCCAGATCCTGGTGAGCGAGCTGGCTCTTGCCGAGAAGACCAATGAGGACAAGGCCGAGGCCCTGCTCGACGAGGTTCTCAACTCCTGAACACCAGCATTCCACGGGTGGGCGTCGGGGTCGACGTTCACCCGTTCGCTTCCGGCCGCGAGCTCAATCTCGCGGGCCTGCACTGGCCCGGCGAGACCGGCCTCGCGGGCCATTCCGACGGCGACGCCGCCGCTCACGCGGCCTGCGACGCCCTGCTCTCCGCGGCGGGTCTGGGTGACCTGGGCGGCCTGTTCGGCACCGCCGACCCGCGTTGGGCGGGGGCTACCGGTGTCGCCCTGCTCGAGGAGACCGCGCGGCAGGTGCGCGCCGCTGGCTACGAGATCGGCAACGTGGCGCTCCAGGTGATCGGAAACCGGCCGAAGCTGTCACCCCGGCGCGCCGAGGCCGAGAAGGCGCTCAGCGCGGCCGTAGGGGCGCCGGTGAGCGTCAGCGCGACCACCACCGACGGGCTGGGGCTGACCGGGCGCGGCGAAGGTGTCGCGGCCATCGCGACCGCGCTCGTGGTCAACCTTCGCGGGGCCTGAGGCGTCCTCTGTCGGGATGTGACGAGCATCCTGGCGGGCGGCCCCCAGCCCGTCGTGCGCGAAGGCGACGGTCCGTCACCGGCGCGGTACGGACCGTCGCCTTTCGCGGGGTAATGGTGCGTTTCTGTGGGTAAGCCTCTTTGTGGCATATGACCACTTCGGGGGGAGTTCATATGATCGGCGCGATCGTTTCCGCGATCGTCATCGGCGCCATCATCGGGGCGCTGGCTCGACTGATCGTTCCCGGCAAGCAGAACATGTCCATCGGCCTGACGCTGGTCGTCGGCATCGTCGCCGCACTCATCGGCACGTTGATCGGCTCCATGCTCGGCCTGACCAACACCCGGGGCATCGACTGGCTCCTGCACATCCTGCAGCTCGCACTGGCGGTGGTGGGGGTGCTCCTGGTCACCCGGATGCGGCCGGGAAAGGCCGGCGGAACGGGAGCCACTCGGCCCTGACCTGCGGATTCGTGATTGCCGCGCATATTCGGCAGGTAAAGGGTACTTACCTGAGCGTGAGAGTGAACGGCTCACCCTCATCGGGAGGTTCGTACCATGACAGTTCAGTCCATCCTTGGCGCGATCGTCATCGGCGCTGTGATCGGCGCAGTCGGCCGTCTGCTGCTTCCCGGCAGGCAGGCCATCGGGTGGATTCTCACCGTCGTCGTCGGCATCGTCGCCGCCCTGGTCGGCACGCTCATCGCACAGGTTCTCGGCGTCGAGACGACTCCGGGCATCGACTGGATCGAGCTTGTCATGCAGGTGGTCCTGGCGATCGTGGGTGTCGGCCTCGTCGCGGGAATGAAGCGCGGCAGCACCCGCCGGAGCATCTAGCGGCGGCACACGCCCAGCGACGGCGCGGGGCATATGCGGAAAGACCCGCTCGGTGACTTCCGAGCGGGTCTCCGCCATGCCGTGGGCCTTTCTCGGGTGTCACTCCTCAGGAGGGAGGGGCGTGCTGCGCATGCGCCGCGCGGGGGCGTCGTCGTGGACGACGGGGTGCGGTGCGGTGTCCTCCATGGCCGCCGCCCGGCCACCGTCCCGCTCGTCCGCACCGTCCCGCTCGTCGGCACCGTCCCGCTCGTCGGCACCGTCCCGCTCGTCGTGCCGTTCGTCCGCACCGTCCCGCTCGCCGTGCCGCTCGCTCGCGTCGTGCCGTTCGGCCGTGCCGTCCTGCTCGCCGTGCCGTTCCATGTCCCGCCCCGGGACTACGTCGCGCTCAGGGACCGTGTCCCGCACCGGCTCCGCGGGCGCGGGCTGCTCGCCTGCGGGCTGTTCCTCACGTACGGGCTCGTGTGCGGGCTGTTCGCGTACGCCTGCGACGCGGACGTCCGTCGGGCGGCGGACACCGCGCCGAGGCGCAGGCTCGGCGGCCTCCGGACGGTGGCCCCGGCCGGCGGAGGGCCGATCGGTGAACACCCGCACGGGCTGTGTGTCGGCGTCCTTCTCGGTGACCGGCCGGGGATGAACGAGAACGTCGGTCGGCTTGACCCGGTCCCCCCAGCGCACCGGACGGCGCTCGGGCTCTCCGGCGCTTCCGGCGTCGGCGGCACGACCTGCCGCAGGGGAGCGGTCCCCCTCGACGCGACCACCTGCTTCGGTGGCACCGCCTGCTTCGGTGGCACCGCCTGCCTCCGCCGGAACGCCTGCTCGGGCCGGACCCGCCTCCTTGACGAGACGCTCGCCGCCGTCGGCCCGCGTGCCGCCGTCCGCCGGCCCGTCGACCTCTTCCCGTCCGCCGTCGCCTGAGGAGCCGGAGCGCCCCCGCACGACGGGCTGCCCGCCCTCCCGGGAACGGCGGGTGTCCGCGCGCGACGCGCCGTCAGCCACGGGTTCGGGCGCCTCGCGGGCGGACGGCTCCTGGCCGGCGAGGGAGTCCGGCGCGGGGGCCGGCTGCGGGGCCGTGACCGGGACACGGTCGACGGGCGGCGTCTCCGGTGCCGCGGTGGGCCCGACCACAGGGGTGGGCTCCAGCACGGGCTGCACGGGCGGCTCCAGCGGCGGCGCCGCTGCGGCGCGGCCCCGGTGGAAGGGCACGAGGTCGTCCTCGGCGACGTCCGCGCCGGCACCGTCGCCGGTGGCGGCGCGGCGATGCTGGACGTGCTTGATGAGCAGCAGCCACAGCCACAGGCCGAGCGCCAGCATGACCCACGGCGCGACCGCCACACCCACCGCCGCCGCCCGTACGTCCACGGCCAACCGCAGCGCCGTCGTGACGTTGGCGGCGGCCGCGGCCACGATGAGCAGGACGAGCACGACCGCCGCCTGGACGCGCACGAGTAAGCGGGCCGAGCGCAGCAGCAAAACGCTGATCAGCGCCACCGCGAGCAGGGCGTCGAAGCCGGCGGGATAGAGGTAGGCGAGATCTGGCCGGGCCTCGCCCCGGATGGCCAGCGCCCGCAGGTCGTCGAAGGAGAGCGCGCACGCGGCGCCGGTCAGTGCGGCGACCGCGACACCGGCCAGGGCGATGCCCAGCCGGCGGAGCGTCGAGGGGGGAGTCACGTCCATGGCGTTTCGAGCCTACAGAACAATGGTGTCGACGACCGATCAAGGAGACACCCATGGCGGAGCTGCCAGAAGAGGCGCGCGCGCTGTTCGACGCGCCCAACTACGTGACGGTGACCAGTCTCAACTCCGACGGCGGGCCGCAGAGCACCGTCGTGTGGGTGCGCACCGACGGCGACGACGTGCTGTTCTCGACGGTCGCGGGCCGGCAGAAGCCGCGCAACTTCGCCCGTGACCCGCGCACCAGCCTGCTCGTCATCGACCCCGACAACCCCTACCGGTACGCCGAGGTGCGCGGGCACGTGACCATGGAGGACGACCCGGACGGCGCCCTCATCCAGGAGCTGTCACGGAAGTACACGGGCGAGCCGTGGCAGGACGCGCCCGGGACGCGGCGGCTGATCGTCAGGGTCACACCGGAAAGGGTCATCCTACGAGGGTGATTATTCGGCGTGCGAGGGCGGCGGAGGCGTTAGCCTTGCGTTCGTGAGCCTGCACCTGTACGACACCAGCACGCGAACCGTCCGCGAGTTCGTCCCGGTCGAAGCCGGCCGGGCGTCGATCTACCTGTGTGGGGCGACCGTGCAGGCGCCCCCGCACGTCGGGCACATCCGCTCGGGCGTGAACTTCGACGTGCTCCGGCGCTGGCTCATGCGGTCCGGTTACGAGGTGACGTTCTGCCGCAACGTCACCGACATCGACGACAAGATCATCAGAGTGTCGGCCGAGGAGAGCGTGCCCTGGTTCGTGGTGGCCGAGCGCAACCAGCGGGCCTTCACCTGGGCCTACGACACGCTCGGCTGCCTGCCGCCCACCGTCGAGCCGCGTGCCACCGGGCACGTGCCCGAGATGATCGTGCTGATGGAGCGGCTGATCGAGCGCGGTCACGCCTACGCGTCGGGCGGCGACGTCTACTTCGACGTCATGTCGTACGCCGACGACTACGGCAAGCTCTCCAACCAGAAGCTGGAGAACATGCGGCCGGCCGCCGACACCGACGACGAGTCGTGCAAGCGCGACCCGCGCGACTTCGCCCTGTGGAAGGGCGCCAAGCCCGGCGAGCCCACCTGGCCGACCCCGTGGGGGCTCGGCCGCCCCGGCTGGCACCTGGAGTGCTCGGCCATGGCGACCAAATACCTGGGCGCGACGTTCGACATCCACGGCGGCGGCATCGACCTGACGTTCCCGCACCACGAGAACGAGATCGCCCAGTCGCAGGCGGCCGGTGACGGGTTCGCCCGCTACTGGATGCACAACGGCATGGTCAAGATCGGTGCCGAGAAGATGAGCAAGTCCCTGGGCAACTCCCTGCTCATCCCCGAGATGGTGCAGAAGGTGCGGCCGGTGGAGCTGCGCTACTACCTGGCGGCACCGCACTACCGCTCGTCGATCGAATACTCGGAGGAGGCGCTGCTGGAGGCGGCCGCCGCCTACCAGCGCATCGAGGGCTTCGTGACGCGGGCCGCCGAGGTCATCCACGACGTCGACGCCGACGCGCCGCTGCCGCAGGCGTTCGTCGAGGCGCTCGACGACGACCTGGGCACGCCTCAGGCGCTCGCCGTGGTGCACGAGGTGGTGCGCGAGGGCAACGTGGCGCTCGCCCACGGTGACAAGGAGGCGGTCGCCCGCCTGCTGGCCGAGACGCAGAACATGCTGGACGTCCTCGGCCTCGACCCGCGCTCGGCGCAGTGGCGTTCGGCCGGGTCGGATCTGAAGCCGGTGGTCGACGCGCTGGTGAAGGTGGCGCTGGAGCAGCGTCAGGCGGCCCGGGCCCGCAAGGACTACGCCGCCGCCGACGCCATCCGCGACCAACTGGCCGCCGCGGGCATCACCGTGGAGGACACCCCGCACGGCGCCCGCTGGGAGCTCACCCGCTGACGTTGCCGGGCGTCGGGTCGCCGAACACCCGGCGCTCCAGGTTCGCGTACACCGGGCCGAGCACGGTCAGGATGATCCGGCCGACGAGGCCGGTACGGCGCTTCAGATGCCGCCGTTCCTCGGGAGTCGCCACCCGCGCGAGCCACGGCAACACCCGGGCGAGCCTGGTCAACCCCAGTGACCGCCACATGCGCCGCTCGGCGGCCTCGTAGGCGTCCAGGGTGACGTAGTTGTGGATCATGGGCCGGATGTCCTGCTCCAGGTAGCCGAAGTGCTCGTCCAGCGCGTCGCGCATCTCGCGCAGGGCGACGGCCAGGCCGGCCACGTGCGCCGACGGCGTGCGGGCGAAGTCGGCCGCGGTGGTGCACAGGTTCTCCACGAGCGGGGCCAGCCGTCTGCGCTCGTCGCGGTACGGGTCCATGTCGATGGCCCCGCCGGCGGACGCGTCCACGAGGGGCCACACGATCCGCGCCTCTCCCCGGCCCTGCCGGATCAGCTCGTGGCAGAGCACGGTGACGTAGTCGCGGATGGCGGCGGCCCGTCGCCGCGAGACGACCGCGTCGCCGTCCGCCGTCCGCATGACGTCGTCGGCGGACCGCGTCGCACCGAACCGAGCGGTGCCGGACGGCGTGGACTCGGATGGCGGGACGTCGGACTGAGCGGTGCCGGACCGTGTGGTGCCGGACGGCGTGGCGTCGTGCGGTGTGGCGTCGTACGGTGTGGTGCCGGCTGGCATGGCGTACGGTGTGGCGTCGTACGCTGTGGAGTCGGACCGTGGGGCGGCGGATGCCAGCGTCGTGGCCAGGTCGGCGAGTCTCGTCAGGTCCTCGCGCCACGCCCGATGGACGATGCGCGCGCTGGTGAGGTCAGGGTACGGATCCCCGGGGTGACGCCGCGCCACGCTCGCTCCTCCGGTCCCGTTCGCGTCGTTCATGTCTTCTCCTCTTGCTGTCGTGGCTCAGCGGGCGCGGCGGGTCGCGCCGTGTAGGCGGAGAGCAGGTCGAGTCCGCCGCGGACGGCCCGCTCGAACTCCTCCGCCGACCCGGCCGACCGGGCCAGCACGTAGGCGCCCTGCACCACCGCCACGAGGGCGGCGGCCACGCCGGCGGGAGCCATCCCCTCGGCGAACTCGCCCCGGTCGAGTCCCTCCCTGAGCAACTCCTCGATCCGCCGGCGCAGATAGGCGAACGTCTCGCTCAGCGGCTCCCGCAGGGCGGGACTCGCCACCACCTCCGGATCATGGGCCAGGCTGCCGACCCGGCACCCGCGCAGCACCTCGCGCTCACGCAGCATGTAGGCGGCGATCCGCTCGTACGCGCTGCCGGGCTCGCTGAACCGCTCCTCCGCCTGCGCGCACAGTTGCTCGGCACTGCGCCGAATCGCCTGGAGCGCCAGGTCGGGCTTACCGGCGAAGTGGTGGTACATGCTTCCCTGCCCGGCCCCGGCGAGCCGCTGGATCGCCTTGGGGCTGGTGCCCACGTATCCGCGCTCCCAGAGCAGCTGCTGCGTGCTCTCGATCAGTCGCTCCGCTGTGTCCACCTGGCTCAGTGTACCTACTGGTATGTACGGTTCCAAACCTTACGATGCCTTTGACCAGCGAAAACGCCCGGACAGCCTGTCCTGTCGGCGATGCGGCGTCGCGGTCCGGTCTCCGGGCCCTTTTCGGGCGGGATGAGACGCGTGCGGGTCCGAGTACCCTTGTTGCCATGGCAGCTGGGGGTAGGTCGTCGGGCAGGCCCGCGAAGAAGAAGGGCCCGTCCAAGGGCGCCGGAGGGCAGAGGCGCCGCGGCCTCGAGGGCAAGGGCGCGACCCCACCCGCCGAGATGCGCCACTGGTACAAGGACAAGGCGCGCACCGAGCGCATCGCGCGCGAGGAGCACGGCGGCCAGCGCCGCCCCGCCGCATCCCGCCAGCGCCGCTCGGACGACGCCCCCGAATACATCGGCGGCCGCAACCCCGTCCTGGAGGCACTGCAGGCCGGCGTGCCCGCCAACGCCCTCTACGTCGCCCAGCGCATCGACAACGACGATCGCGTCCGCGACTCCATCAAGATCGCGACCGAGCGTGGCATCGCTCTGCTGGAGGCCACCCGCGACAAGCTCGACCGCCTCACCGAGCAGTCCGTCCACCAGGGCGTCGCCCTGCAGATACCGCCCTACGACTACGCCCACCCGGCGGAGCTCGTGGAGATCGCCCGTGACGCGGCCGAGGTGCCCCTCATCGTGGCCCTCGACGGCGTCACCGACCCCCGCAACCTCGGAGCCATCGCCCGCTCCGCCACCGCCTTCGGCGCCCACGGCCTGATGATCCCCTCCCGCCGCTCGGCCGGCGTCACCGGCGGCGCCTGGAAGACCTCCGCCGGCACCCTCGCCACCCTCCGCGTCGCCCGCTCCGCCAACCTCACGGCCGCCCTGCGCGAATACCGCGACGCCGGCCTGTTCGTCATCGGCCTCGACGGCGAGGGCCGCACCGACATCGGCGACGTCGGCCTGCTGTCGGAGCCCTTGGTGATCGTCGTCGGCTCCGAAGGCAAGGGCCTGTCCCGCCTGGTACGCGAGCACTGCGACGTGGTGGCCCGCATCCCGATGAGCTCAGCGGCCGAGTCCCTCAACGCCGGGGTGGCGGCCGGTGTGGCACTCTACGAGGTCGCTCGTCACAGACGCCGCTAGCGTCTACACTGATAGGCCGCGCCGACGTAGCTCAATCGGCAGAGCATCTGTCTTGTAAACAGAAGGTCAGGGGTTCGATTCCCCTCGTCGGCTCTGCACCGGAAAGGCCCCTGAACAGGCATGACGCCGTCAGGGGCCTTCGGGTTTGTCAGGACAAAAATGCGATCTTGCTACTGCCCTTGCTAACAGGAGATTCGGTGGCTCTGGAAGAGCATCCTGGCACATGGACCTACGACCCTGAGGCGGGAGCTGCGTATGTCTACCTGCGCGGTCCTATCGCTCAGGGTGAGGTAGCGAGGACGGTCACGATGGATGAAGCGATGGTCAACTTGGATCTTGATGCTGATGGCCGCGTGATCGGTATTGAGATCCTCGCTGAGTGGCCCGAACAATAGAAAAGAGGGCCCTCCTCAGTATTCAAGGGTCTTCAGGCATGTCAGTCATGTCAGGTGCACTGCCTCGGTACTACCGGCTGAGCGGGCGATGGCCATGGTTGGCGGAACCGGGTGTCCGTTGTGCGGCCTGGCCTCGCCGCCTCCCTGGGATGCGCTTGGGGAAGCGGCGACAAGCTGTCGAAGAGGCTGAGCGTAAGACCGCGGCGTTTTGGTGCTTAGCAGGTCACCGCTTCGGGAGCATCGACCGGGATCTTCGGCATGGCGTTGACTATCTTGGTTTCCAGTACTGTGCTGGCGTAGCGGAGTACCTCCGTGCCACCGCCCGGTGGCACGGACAGGAATCGCGAGCCGAGGAACCGGTAGGTGCCGGGTTCGAAGATCAATTCGGTGCGCTGCCATCCGTCTGGGCCCTGATATCTGATCGAGGCGCCGACGCCCTGTCGCCCGTCCAGATCGGTGAGGTCGGTGCGCATGGTGGCGGTGGGCATCTTGGACAGCGCGCGGAGCACCGCCGCACGCAGGCCGGGACCGGGGAAGGGGTTTGCGGCCAGGGTGACGAGACGGCTTACCACCGTGTGCTCGACGAGCCGCTCGATCTGGTCCTTGCTGGGTGGTGCCGCGCCGGGCTCAGGCCGTTCGTTCCTGACCGAGGCATCGGCGTCCGCGCGAACCCGGGCGAGCAGCGGGTCCGGGTCGGCGGGCAGGTTGTCTTCACTGGTTGGTGAGAGCACGTTCACGGTGCACCGCCCGGCGCGCTGGAACTCGACTGTGCCCGGGGTCTGCATGATGGTCGGGACCGGGCCGGTGTGCGTGCGCAGCTTGCCGTAGGTGAGGCGGGTCAACGCGCCGTCGGGGTCGGCGGCGGGAATCCAGTACTCGCGGTTGATCTCTTGAGTGATCTCCGAACGGCTGCCGCGACTTCCTACGATGCTCCAGCTCTGGTCCGTGCGGTTGACGTAGAGGATCTGGCCCGGCTGTGGCGCCTGTTGTCGGGCGGCGGCCGTGGCCGCTTCCTGGAGCAGTTCCGCCGCGTTGGCCGGGGTCGCACCACCGTCGGCACCGGTCAGGAAAGCGACTGCGGCGACGGCTGCCGCCAGGCCGACCGCGGCCGTCCTGAGCAGGAGGCGGTGCTTAGCCGAACCGGTACGAGGCGTTCGTTTCGCCACCGCCTCAGCTGCGAGCAAGTCCTTCGCCTTGGCGGTAGCCGTGGCGGAGGGGCCGGGCAGCGTGTCGTGGAACGTCTTGATCTCCTGCAGGTCATCGGTCATGACGACTCCTCAATGGTGATGGACGTGCGGAGTTTCCTGCGGGCCCGGTTGAGCCGCGAGCCGACGGTGCCGCGCGGGACGCCGAGCGCCTCGGCGATCTCCTCGTAGGTGAGCTGGGCGCAGGCCACCAGCAGCAGAACGGTCCGGTCAGCGGGCGAGAGCGCGGCCAGCCCGGCGGCCAGCCGCGGCTGCATGACGGCAGCCGCCACCCGCTGGACCACACGCTCGTCGTGGCTCATGACGTCGGTGACCTCGGCACTTCTAGCCAGGGCGCGGAACCTGCGGGCTTCGGCGCGCCGGTGACCGTCCACCAGATTGGAGGCGATGCCATACAGCCAGGAGCGGGCATCGGAGCGGGATAAGTCGTAGCGCGCACGGCCGCGAAAGGCCCGCAGGAACGTCTCCGCGGCGATGTCGTCCGCCGCCGATTCTCCGAGACGGAAGTGCACGTAGCGGTGGATGGCCTCGTGGTGCCGGTCGAACAGCACACCGAACCGCTCAGGACGGCGTAGTGACACCTCGATGAGCTGTGCGTCGGTCTCAGCGGTTGGCGGAGCCGACTGCGGAGGGGGAGCTGGCATGCCTGCCCTTCGGAGAAGAACCATGGACACGCCTACTTCGCCGTTCCCCTGATTCGTATTCACACCCAGCAGATCATCCCTGCACCTGATCTTCTGCACTCGGCTTCCGCTGGCCCGAGGGGCGGACGCGACAGCCCGTAGCCAGGTGCCGCAGCTGCCCTGCATGGCGTCTTCCACAGGGACAGACTGAAGCGCCTGGCTCACGCACCGTGCTGCGAGAGCCGGTCAACGTGCCTTACATGCCGAAAGACGTCGCGACGGCGCGCTCGCCGATGGATGCCGGGCATGCGAGCGAGCTTGCGCGCACACCCATCGTGACCAGCACCGTCAGGTGGGAAAGAGCTCACATGTGAAGATGACCACATGATGGAGAAGAGCCGCGAGGAAAGGCCTGTGGTGCGCAGAGCCGTGTACGTGGGTGCGGCGCTCCTGGCTGGCATCCTTGTCGTGGCCCTGATCTGGGGTGAGGATCTGCGCTTCATGCACTCGTCAGGGAGCATGGAGGCGGTCGCCCGAAGCTTGGGGGAGGGCGTCGAACTCAGGGATCAACGCATCGGAAGCCTCTGGTTCGAGTTCGTTTACCGGGAGGGCGAAGTGGTCTACTTCTCCCGAGGCACGGGGTGGGGAGGGGACGGCTACGGCTATGTCTGGAGCCCCGTGGGTCGGCCGGGCGATGTCGGGCACGTGAAGGGGCCTTGGTACGAGTTCCGGAGCGATGCGCACCAGTGAGCTGCTTCACCCGTCTACCAGGAGCTTCTTCATGTCACCGGCTGAACACCGACATCGCGATCATGCTGTGACCACGGCACCTGTCGGGGAGGTTGGAAAGGGTTCCCTGAACGTGGAGAGCCCTCTTCGCGCATGACATCAGGCCGTGCTTTTGAGTGCTTCGGCGAAGACGTCCACGGCGGTCGCCGCTTGCTCGGTGATGACGTGGGCGTAGACCCGGAGTGGTGATGGCGGGGTCGGCGTGGCCGAGTCGGGCCGCGACGACATGGACTGGGACGCCGGCCAAGAGCAGGGTCGTGGCGTGGATGTGGCGGAGGTCGTGCAGGCGGACGTGGGGGAGTGGCGTCTTGGGGTTCTGCTTGTTGTGGGTCTCGATGAGCTTGGGCATCAGGTGACTGGGCGTATCGGGGAAGGGAGGGTCTCCCCAGCCGGTCGTGAACACGTAGGCGCTGCCCCTCCATGCTTCCCCGACCTTCAGGCGGTCTTCGTCCTGGCGGGCGCGGTGGGCTTTGAGCACCTTGACGGTGGTGGGGGCGAGGGACACGACGCGGGAACGTCCGCTCTTCGTCGTGCCCTCCACACGCTGGCGGTCGATCACTGCTGCCGTGCCGGTTACATGGATCTGGGGCTTGTCCAGGTCGACGTCCGCCCAGCGGAGGTTGAGTAGTTCGCCCCGGAGGGCACCGGTGTACGCGGCCAGGTGGAAGAAGGCGAACAGGCGGTGGTCACTGGCGGTGTCGAGGAAAGCCCGGAGCTGGGCGGGTGTCCACACCATGCCGGGTTCTGTGGACGGAACGCGGGGAGCCTGGTGCGTTCAGCCGGGTTGGTCGGCAGGAGTTCGTCCACCAGGATGGCGTCCGTCAGAGCCTTACGGGGCACGGTGTGGACATGCTTGACGGTGTTCGCGGCGAGCGGGCCGCCACGCTTGGCGCCGTTGGTCAGCAGGTCGCGGTAGAACTTCGTGATCGCCGACGGGCGTATGGCCTGGAGACGAAGGGTGCCGATGCGGGGCGTGATGTACAGGCGGGTCATGTCGCGGTAGCCCTTGAGGGTGCGCGGCTTGATCTCGGTCGCATGGCCCTCGATCCACTCGGCAAGGTACTCGGCGACGGTGATGGTGTTGCGGTCGATGTACACCCGTCGCGCCTCACGCGTGCCTCGTCTCGGGCGGCCTTGGCGTCGTCCTCCGTGTCGAAGCCGCCAACCCAGCGAGGCCGGCTCCCCGGTTTCAGGGTCTCGGACGCGGACCACGTATGGCGCGCCGCCACACGGATACAGCCCTACGATCGCCCCGTGTGGGCCGGCCTCGGTTGGAGGTCGGGGGCGATCACGATCCGGTGCTTCGTTCCTCAGCACCGGCTCACCGGATAACGGCCGCCTGCCCGTACTTCCTCGCGCATGCCCACGCCCGTACCCCGCCATCCGGCCAAGAACACAATTCCCCTCATCGGCAGGAGCGGAGCGTGGCCTCTCATGTGGCGATCTTGTGCATCGCCCGGAAAGAGGCATCATCTGTGCATGAGCTACGACCTTGCGGTCTGGGAGGGCGAGCGCCCGTCCAGTGATCAAGAAGCTGGGGAGACGCATAGTGCCCTGTACGCGCAATACATCGACACCGACGTTGAAATCCCGCCGACTCCCTTGATCGCAAAGTTCGTTGAGCAGCTCTTGCAGCGCTGGCCGGATCTGGACCATGTAGACGAGGATGACGACGAAGACATTCCCTGGTCCACGTCTCCACTGATTGGAGAGGCGGCAGGGCCGTACATCTACTTCCCTATGGGGTACCGCCGGGCAGAGGAAGCCTTGGCGTACGCGGTCCAGGTCGCGGCCAAATTGGGGCTGAACTGCTATGACCCTCAGGAAGATCGGCTTCGAACGTGATGCTGCGACAGAGCGGACTACAGAGCCCGCCCTAGCGCGTGATCGTCGTGCCATTAGCATGCCATTAAGGGCGGCAACGAGGGGCCAACCACGGTCACTCACAACCGGCCTCAGCCGCAGGTCAATGCCCCCACGAGTCAAGATCCATGCAATTCCCAAGCTGACAGTTCTCTTACCCTCGTCCTCATGACGTCACCGCGTGAGCTTCCTGCCGACGTCGCCCGCTTGCAGGACATGCGAGACTTCGCCGCCTACCTGGAAATCATGGCGGACGACTTCGACACCGATCGTGCCGACTGGGAACGGCAGCGCCGTGAGGGCAAGCGTTCGTCGATGGGCGCTGGAGCAGTATGTACGTCGGCGACTTCCTCAGAACGTGGGCGGCCTGGCTCCAGGACGGCTGTCTTCGCGAAGGAGCTCCGTTCAAGGACGACGTCGACCCGCTGACGTGGCAGTCGCTCGCTCTTCAGATCCACGTCGCCCACCTGTACGAGTAGGTCGTTGCGGGAGCCACCTTGGGAGCCACTCGGACGGACGATCATGAACCGAGGTGAACAGGCCTGAACAGCCGGAGGGTTGGCGACCAGCGTGGCGAACGCGTCCGGACGCCTATGAAGGTTGTTTGGGGACCTCGTACACAGAAGGTCAGGGGTTCGATTCCCCTCGTCGGCTCTGCAGCAGGGAGCCTCTGAACAGGCGATTCGCCGTCAGGGGCTTCTTGGCTTGTTGGGGTCTCGATGAGCTTGGGAATGAGGGAGCTGGGTGTGTCCGGGAAGAGCGGGTCTCCACAGCCGGTCGTGAAGACGTACGCGCCGCCGCGCTTCCAGGACTCGCCAAGCCTCAGGCAGTTCTCGTCCTGGCGGGCCCTCGACCCGCTCGGTGAGGTGCGCCTTGGCCTGGTTCAGGTGGGTGCTGTGGACGTTCACCGCCAGGTCGGCGCGTAGAGGGGCCGCACGGCCGTCCGTACGCGCCAGGGAAGAGGCTCAGATGTCTGGTTCGTGACGACGTCATGCCTGGTCGATGATCGCGTCTCTGGTTGGTGGGGCCGCTGACCAGCAGGGTTGTACTCAGTCGATGTGAAGGAGTCGTCATGAGTGCCCTGCTCCAGCGCCGGGAACTTCGGAAGGTCACGTCCTCGTGGCACAAACCGCTCGCCTACTGTGCGGCGGCGATGGCGATGCTGGCCCTGGTCAGCGCGCTGGGCCTCGTGGTCGACGGGCGGACGCTCATGGGGCAGAGCGTGTGGCTGAAGCCGTTCAAGTTCGCGGTCTCGTTCAGCCTGTACGCGATCACGCTGGCCTGGATGATCGGCCAAGGGGGGCGCTGGCGGCGGACGCTGTGGTGGCTGGGCACCGTGGCGGTGGCCGGGTTCGTCATCCCCGAGATCGCGGCCATCACCTTCCAGGCGGCGCGCGGCGTGCCCAGTCACTTCAACCTTTCCACCGGGCTGGACACCACCGTGTTCATGGTCATGGGCGGGGCCGCGTACCTGGGCTGGCTGCTGACCTTCGCCATGGGGGTCTTCCTGGTGGCGCAGCGGCGGGTGGACAGGGCGATGGCATGGGCCATCCCGCTCGGGCTGATCATCTCACTGGCCGGCATGTCCGTCGGCTACCTGATGACCGCCCCCACGTCGTACCAGGCGGAGCAACTGGCCAGGGGGCTGAGCCTGACCACGATCGGCGCGCACAGCGTCGGCGCGCCCGACGGCGGGGCGAGCATGGCGGTCACCGGGTGGGAGACCGGTTCGGGTGACCTTCGGGTGGCGCACTTCGTTGGTCTCCACGCGATGCAGGTGATCCCGCTGGTCGCGATCGGGCTGCGCATGCTGGCCCGCCGCCTCCCCGCCCTGTCGGGCGCCGCCGCCCGCACGGCCCTGGTGATCGTCGCGGCGTTCGGGTACGCGGGGCTGACCGGGCTGGTGTTGTGGCAGGCGCAGCGCGGACAGGCGCTCCTTCGCCCCGACGCCCTGACGCTTCAGGCCGCGCTCGGCCTGTGCCAGCTGGTCGCCGCGTGTGTGGCCCTGATCCTGGCCGTGTCCGCCCGGCGGGTGCCCGGGCTCCGGGTCCGGGCGTTCGCCGAGCGTTGATCCCCGCACCCGGCCTCCCGACGCCCTGTCGCTGGAGGGCCTCTTCTAGGCTGCACGGGTGCACAAGCAGGCGAAACTGATCGTCGCCGTCGTGTTCGCCGGCTTCGCGAGCGTCTACGTGGCGGCCGGGGCGCCCTCGGCGTTGGCCGTGTTCGCGGTGCAGGTGCTCTTCGCCCTGCGGCGTCGGTGGTGGCTGGTGCCGGTTCAGGCCGTCCTGGCGTACGGGTCGGTGCTGGTGTTCGGCTCCTCGGTGGGCATCCTGGGCTTCGTGGGCGGCTCGCTGCTGCTGACCCCGCTCTGGCCGTTCGCCCTGGCGGTGGTGGCGAGCGCCGCGCTGCTCGGGCCGCCCGACCCGGTGATCAGCATGGTGTTGGTCTCGCTGGTCGTGTACGGCCTGACCAGGATGATCGACCGGATCGACGAGGTGAACGCGGCCCGGCTGTCGCTGGCGGTGACGGCGGCGGCCGAGGAGCGACTGCGCATCACCGCCGAGCTGAGTGAGGGCCTGGGACGGGCGCTGTCCACGATCGCCGAGAGCGCGCGTACCGGGACTCCTGACGTGGAGACGGCGCGTCGCTCGCTGGCCGAGGCCAGGGCGGCGGCGGCGAGCTACCGGGCCATGTCCCTGGCCCCCGAGATCACCACCGCCAGGGCCATGCTGACCGCCGCGGGCGTCGCCGTGGACGTGCGCGTGAGCCACGCCGAGCCGCTCGGACCGGCGGGCGCGCTCCTGGCGGCCGTGCTCAGGGAGGCCGTGACGGACGTCGTCCGGAGGTCCACGGCCACCGTCTGCCGCATCGAGACGTTCACGGAGGGCGCCGCGGTATGGCTGCGCGTCTCCGACGACGGCGCGCGGACGGCCGGCGACGAGAACCTCGGCGACCTGCCGGAGCAGATCGAGAAGGCGGGCGGCACGCTCACCGTCGGGCTCACGAGGGATGCCCGGATGACCGTGGAGACGACCCTGCCCGTCACGCGCCCGCCCGTCCAGCCGGCCCGCGACAGCGCGTCGGCGATCGCGTTGCTGACGGCCGTGCTGGTGGGGTTCTCGGTGAAGGCGCTGCTCGCGGCCGGCTCGCTGTGGCCGGCGGCGCTGCTGGCCGTCATCGTCGTCATGCAGGTGCGGTCGGTCGAGGGCCGTCATCCCGTGGCTCTGTCGATCATGGGGGTGCTGACGTTCGCCCCGCTGCCGCTGTTCGGGCAGGCATGGCTGGGGGTGGCGGGATTCCTGGCAGGGCCGATACTCCTGGCCTTCCCGTGGGCGGTGGCGCTCCCGTTGGTGGCGGCGATCGTGGGGGTCGTCGCGGTCTCGGGCGTGCTGCTCGCCCTGCCGGTCCCGCTGACCGTGAACTACGCGATCAGCACGGTGGTGAGCGGCCTGGTCGTGTACGGGCTGCTCAGCCTGGCCCGGATGGCGAGGGAGTTGCGCGAGTCGAGGGACGGGCCGGCCCGCGCGGCCGTCGTCGAGGAACGGCTGCGAGCCGCCCGCGACCTGCACGACCTTCTCGGGCACACCCTGGCCGCGATCCTGCTCAAGTGCGAGCTCGCCCGCAGGCTCGACGCCGAGCGCGCGCGCAAGGAACTCCAGGACGTCCTGACGATGACCGAGCGGGCCATGGAGGACCTGCGGACGGTGTCGGGCAGGCACGGCGAGCTGTCGCTGACCGCCGAGGCGGAGTCGGCCCGCGCGCTGCTGTCCACCGCGGGCGTCGAGGTCGAGCTCGACCTGGGCCACGACGCCCTCGGCCGGGACGTGGAGACCACGCTCGGCGTCGTGCTCAGGGAGGCGGTCACCAACGTGCTGCGGCACAGCTCGGCCCGCCGCTGCGTGATCACGACCTCCGTGCGGGACGGCATCGTACGGTTGAGCGTACGCAACGACGGCGTGCGCTCCGCGAAGGGCCGCCACGGCTCGGCCGGGATCGGCAACCTCACCACCCGGCTGGCCGCGCTCGACGGGCGGCTGGACGTCACCCACGAGGACGGCTGGTTCGAACTGACGGCCGAGGCCCCGACGCTGACCTGGGCCCCCGTCCCGAGCCGCCCCAGCCGGAGCCGGCGCAGCTAGATCCAGCCCGCCTCGGAGGCGATGCGCACGGCGTCGGTGCGGTTGCGGGCGTTGAGCTTGGTCACGATCGTGGTGATGTAGTTGCGTACGGTGCCGGCGCTGAGGAAGAGCCGCCCGGCGATCTCGGGCGGTTCGGACCCCTCGGCGACCAACCGCAGGACGTCGGCCTCCCGCGCGGTGAGCGGATTGTCGGCCAGGTCCCACGCGGTGACGGCGAGCGAGGGGTCGAGGACCCGTTCGCCCCGCGCCACCTTCCTGATCGCGGACGCCAGTTCCTCCGGCGAGGCGGTCTTCAGCATGAAGCCGTCCACCTGGGAGGCGAGCGCCCGCCGGAGGTGGCCGGGCTTGCCGTGGCCGGTGAGCATGAGCGTGCGGCAGCCCGGCGCCCTGGTGCGCAGCTGCGCGGCGGCGTCGAGGCCGTCGATCGCGCCCGGCATGTCGATGTCCAGGACGGCGACGTCCGGCCGGTGCACCAGGGCGGCGGACACCGCCGCGTCCCCGGACTCGACCGCCTCCACGATCTCGATGTCGGGTTCGAGGCTGAGCAGGGTCACGAGCGCTTCCCTGATGACGTGCTGGTCCTCGGCCAGGAGCATACGAATCACCTGACCATTATGTCCGGATCATGATGACGTCATGGCCGGGTCGTGAGCGGCTCTCTGGTGGCCGAAAGCGCCGATCAGCAGGCTTGGAGCCATGACAGAAGCAGTGCGGATGGACACGGTGAGCAAGGTGTACGGCAGGGGCCGGGGCGCGGTGGCGGCCCTGCGCGAGGTGTCGGTCGGCATCCCGCGGGGCACCTTCACCGCCGTCATGGGCCCCTCCGGCTCCGGCAAGAGCACGTTCCTGCATTGCGCGGCCGGGCTGGACGTCCCCAGCTCGGGATCGGTCCGGCTGGGCGGCACCGACCTGGCGGGCATGGACGAGAACGCGCTGACCGAGCTGCGGCGGCGCCGGGTCGGCTTCGTGTTCCAGGCCTTCAACCTGGTCTCCGCGCTGACCGTGACCGAGAACATCACGCTGCCGCTCAGACTGGCCGGCGCCCGGATCGACCGGCCCTGGCTGGACGAGGTCGTCCACAGGGTGGGGCTCGGAGGGCGTACCGGGCATCGTCCCGCCGAGCTGTCCGGCGGCCAGCAGCAGCGAGTGGCGATCGCCAGGGCGCTGGTGACCAGGCCGGAGGTGGTGTTCGGCGACGAGCCGACCGGCGCGCTGGACACCATGACCGCCCGCGACGTCCTGACCCTGCTGCGGGAAGTGGTCTCGGCGCTCGGCCAGACCGTGGTGATGGTGACCCACGACCCGGTGGCCGCCGCGTACGCCGACACCGTGCTCTTCCTGGCCGACGGCCGGATCGTGGACGCGATGCCGGCCCCGGGCGCCGACAGGGTCGCCGAGCGCATGACCCGGCTGGGGGCGTGGAAGTGATGATCTCCTTCGCGTTGAAGACGATCGGCCGGCGCAAGGCCGGGTTCGCCGGCGCCTTCGTGGCCCTGCTCTGCGCGGCCGCGCTGGTCACCGCCTGCGGGATGCTGCTGGAGACGGGGCTGCGCGGCGCGGTGGAGCCTGAGCGGTACGCCGGTGCCCCCGTCATCGTGGCGGGCGACCAGTACGTCAGGCAGACCAAGGAGAGCGGCAAGGAGAAGGCCAAGCTCCTGTCCGAGCGCCGGTGGATCCCGGCGTCCCTCACCGAGGAGATTCGCCGCGTCCCCGGCGTCACGAAGGTGGTCACCGAGGTGACCTTCCCCTACGCCGGGTACACGGCCCACGGCTGGGAGTCAGCCGCGCTCACCCCGTTCACGCTCGCCAGGGGCCGTGCTCCCAGGGCGGCGGACGAGGTCGTCGTGGACGCGCGCAACTCCGGCAGGGCGATCCCCGGCCACCGCGTGGTGGGAGTGACCGCGCAGGCCCTGCCGGGCCAGGACACGATCTTCTTCGCCACCGGCGAGGCTCGCCGCCTGGCCGGGCGCGACGGGCTGGTGACGGCGATCGGCGTCTGGCCCGCGGTCGGCATCGCCGTCGAGGGCGCCGTGGCCTACACCGGCGACGAGCGGGGCGCGGTCGAGTTCCCCGAGGCGGAAGGCTCCCGGGTCAAGCTCGTCAGCCTGGGCGGCGCGCTCGGCGGCACTTCGCTGCTGGTGGCGATCCTCGTCGTGGTGGGCACGTTCGCCCTGTCCATGCAGGAGCGCCGGCGCGAGATCGCCCTGCTGCGGGCCGTCGGCGCCCTGCCGCGGCAGGTCAGGCGGCTCGTCGGCGGGGAGGCCCTGCTGGTCAGCGTGGCCGCCGGGCTGCTCGGCTCGGGGGCGGGGGTCCTGCTCGGGTTCTGGCTGCGGTCCGCGTTCGTCGAGCTGGGCGCCATGCCCGCGAACCTGCGGCTGGTGGTCAGCCCGTTCCCCGCGATCGTCGCCGTGCTGACCACTCTGGTGGCCGCGTGGGTGGCGGCGCGGGTCTCCGCCCGCCGTACCGTGCGGATCAGGCCGGTGGAGGCGCTGGGAGAGACGGCGATGCCTGCCGCCCGGCTCCCGGTCGTGCGGCTGGTCGCGGGCCTGCTCGCCGTCGCCGGCGGCGTGGTGCTGACGATCGTGCTGTCCGGCCTGAACACGGAGGCGGCGTCCAGCCCGGTGACCCTGCTGACCGCGCTGGTGTGGACGGTCGCGGTCGCCCTGCTCGGGCCGGTCGTCGCGCGGGCGGCGGTGGCGCTGCCGCTGCGGGCGCTCGGCGTGGCCGGCTACCTGGCGCGGAAGAACCTGCTCGCCGGGCCCGTACGGCTGGCCTCGGTGATCACGCCGTTGACCCTGATGACGGCGATGACGTGCACGATCCTGTTCATGCCGGCCACGATGGGGCACGCCGCCCAGCGCGAGGTGGCCGCGGGCGTCAAGGCGGACCACGTGCTCGCCCCGGGCGCGTCCCCGGCCGCCGTGCGCGGGGTGCCCGGGGTGCGCGCGGTGACCGAAGTGCTGCGCACCTCGGTCAGGATCGACCTCGAGAAGTACGCCGCCCAGGCCGTCACACTCGACGGCCTCGACCGGACGCTGGACCTGGGCGTGGTGGCGGGCTCGCTGGGCGGATTCGGCGACGCGTCGGCGGCGATCAGCCGCACCGCCGCGTCGAGGCTGGACGTGAATGTCGGCGACCGGCTCTCCCTGGTGCTCGGCGACGGCACGCCGGCCGAGGTGCGGATCGTCGCCGTCTACTCCCGCGGCCTGGGCTTCGGCGACCTGACCCTCTCGTACGGGCTCGTCGCGGGCCACGTGGACGATCCCCGCGGCACCCTCCTGGTGGCCGGCGGCGCACGCGACGCGCTTCCCGCCGGTACCGCTCCCGGACACGAACCGGCCGGCTCCGCCGACGCGGCGGTCGCGTACGTCGCCATGGGGCTGATCGTCGCCTTCTGCGCGATCGCCGTGGTCAACACCCTGGCGATGTCCACCCTCGCCCGCTCGCGCGAGCTCGCCCTGCTACGCGTGGTGGGCACGACGCGGCGGCAGGCGGCCCGGATGCTGCGCGCGGAGACGCTGACGGCCCTGTTCGTCGCCGTGGCCATCGGCACACTGGTCTCGCTGGTCGCGCTCGCGGCGTTCAGCAGGGGGATGACGGGGTCGGCGCTGCCGTACGTGCCGCCGCTGACGTACGCCGGGGTGATCGCCGCCGTGGGCGCGCTGGCGCTGACCGCCACCGCGGTCCCGGCCAGGTTCGCCCTGCGTCCCCGACCGGCCGACGCGCTCGGCGCCCGCGAGTGACCCCAGGGTCAGGCGGCCGTACGTGAGCTCTCCGGTGACACGTTCGTGACGGAACGGCGCACACAAAGGCGATCATCGACGCCGTGCACGCATGTCCGTTATGTCACCTCTCGCCCCTGTGTGCGGGTCGCCCTCCGCCGCCGGACCTCGCCCGCGATCGCGACGTCCGGGAAAGACGTCTGGGACATGGGTGCAACCCTTCGCCCGGCGGGTGGCGTTGGAACGGGTGAGAGGAGCTCATATTGGATCGTCACGACGACTTTCGCGAGTTCGTGCTCGCCCGCCAGCAGGGGCTGATGCGGACGGCGTACTTGCTCACGGGAGACGCGCACCTCGCCGAGGACCTGCTGCAGAGCGTCCTGATCAAGGTCGCGCGCCGGTGGTCCAAGCTGTCCGGCGACGGCAGTCCTGAGGCGTACACCCGCAAGGCGCTCGTCAACCAGTACATCTCATGGAAGCGTCGGCCGCAGCCGGAGGTGCTGAGCGCCGATCTGCCGGAGCATGGCACCTGCCATGACGACGCCGCGCTTCAGCGGATCATGTTACGCCAGGCCTTGGCCAAGCTGGCGCCCAGACAGCGGGCCGTGATCGTGCTGCGGTTCTGGGAGGACCTGACCGAAGCGCAGACCGCCGAGGCGCTCGGCTGCGCGCCCGGCACCGTCAAGAGCCAGGCCCATCGCGCGCTGGCCCGCCTCCGGGCGCTCGCGCCCGAACTGGCGTACCTGCTGAACGACCCGGAGATCGTGGAGGTGGCCCGATGACGAGGCTGCGTGAGGCGCTGGACGGCATCGCCGCGGAGGCGCCTTTGGTGGACCTGGCCGACGTGGCTGTGGCGGGCCACCGGCGCCGGCGGCGGGCGACCGCCGTGCTGGCGGCCGTCGCGACGGTCGCGGTGGTGGGCGCGGCGAGCGTTGCGGTGACGCTGCCGTGGCAGCGAGCCGACCGCACGGCCACGCCGCAGCGGGTGGACACCGTCGCCGACCTGCCGGACGGGGCGGTGGGGCCGATCGCGTACGCGTTCCAGACGCCCTGCAAGACCCAGAGCAACCCACTCCGTATCGACTGCGGCACGGTCGAGTGGCGGGTGGTCACCCGGAGCGGCAGGACCTACCGGGTGCCGCAGGCGCTGGTCAGCACCGCCAAGGACTACAGCGTCCCTGTCGCGATCAGCCGCGACGGGCGCATGCTCGTCTACTACAGTCGTCAGGCCCAGGCGCACGTGGTTCGTGATCTGGTGGGCGGCACGCAGGTGACCTCGCCTGTCACCGTGAAGGAGGAGCGGATCGGCGTAGGCTCCATGCTGGCGCTCTCCGACGACGGCCGCTACGTGATCTTCGATCCGCGCGAGGGGTCCAAGGATCCCGGCGTGCTGATCGACGTGCGTACCGGCCGGCACCGGCCGGTGGACGGCAAGTACGAGGTGGTCAGCATCAAGGGTGGCGTTGCCGAACTGGTCCGTTACGTCAAGACCGACCTGTGGCAGATGCCGGTCGCCGGCGGCGGCCGGCCGGTGCGCTTCGACGGACGGTTCATCATGTTCAGCGAGATCGCTCCGGATGGCCGCACGGTGGCCGCCTTCGAGTTCCCGGACCACACCAAGCGCAGGCTCACCGTCTTGGACGCCAAGACCGGCCGGACCCTGCGGAAGGTGCCGATGCGCGGGTTGCCCTCAGGCCGTGACGGTGCCGTGACGGGCACCGCTCTGTGGACCAGCGGACGCGAGGTCGTGGTCGTCTACGGCACCAAGGACGACGTCCGCACGTACGCGGTCAACATCGACACCGGCAAGGCCCGCCAGGTGGCCCGCTACCCGGCAGGCGGGAAGGCGCAGCAGCTGGTTCTGCCCGGGGTCGCGAGCCAATAGGCGCGGGGCAGCCTCCTTGTTGTCCAGGCACTGCTGCATGAGCTGGGAGTATGCCGCCCGCTCACGCAGCAGCTGCTTACGCCCCTGGGCTACTGTTCGCACCTTCCAGATCCTGAAGTGCGCGACGCCGCGCCGCTGATACGCGGCGACCTTGGTGAAAGGCGCCATCACCTGTCCGACCGCTGCACCGCGGGCCCGGTTTCGTCGGTGGACGCTGGGAGCATGGTGGGATGATCGCGACTCCTGGTGAGTACGCCTGGCTCACCGAAGCGGCGGCAGACCGGTCCTTCACCTACGTTCGCGGCCTGACACCCGAACAAGTGGTGAGCCGGCGCAGCGGCCGCCCGGATGACTTCGCGCCCATGACGTACGAAGAATCCGTCGATGCCGCCTCCCGTTCCTCGGGCCCCGGAGTGTTCATCGGCCTGACGGTCATCGGCGACTGCTCGCCACTGGAGTGAGGTTGAGCGCGGAGTGGGTGAACGAAGCGCCGTCCTTTCTCATGGGTTGAGTGTCGGCTTCGGCCGGGGTCGCCGTTGACTGTTCGGGATGCCGCTTGAGCGGTCCCTATAGTTCTGTTCGTGACGATTCCATCAGTGTTGCGGGAGTCACTGCGTGATCCGGTGTTCTGGGCGCGGTACACCTTCGCCTATGAGGAGGGACCCGGGGCCGATCGGCTCGGTGACCTCGAAGGCCTGCCGGACGACGACGATGACGACGATGACGACGACGCGGATGAGGATGGCGCCGGCTCGTCGCTCGACGTGGCCTTCGAGGTCGGCGACGGTCACCACGCCGTACTGAGCATGGACCCCTCGGCCGACTCCTACAGCCTGCTTGTCACCACCCCTGACTCGGCCGAGGCGGCCGAGCTCGGATGGGACGACCTCGCACACTGGCACCCGCACGCGTTGCGCTGGTCCGAACTCGACCTGATCTGCCGGGCGATCGCCGCACGGGATCCGGAGCTGCGGCACCCCGGGGCTCCGCTGGCGCTGCTGTGCCGATTCGCCGCCGTCTTCGACGATGACGACGTGGACCAGGCCGTCGCCGTCGTCGAGGAGGCGTATGCCGCTCTCCGCCCTCCGCGTTGGGAGGGCTACTGGCCGTGCGGCGCCGACTGGCTCGAACGTGCCGACTTCCGTGGTGTGAACGTCATCTGGCAGCGGGACGAGGCCGGCAACCTGTGGGCCCATCAGGACGACCACGACGACGAACCCTTCTACAGCACCCGGACAGGCCCGGATACCGGCGCGCCCGACGGGTTTCCGCACGCCCCGCTCCGGGCCGTGCTGAGCGCTGCCATGGCGACGGTGGGCGAGGGGCCGCCCGGCGCTGACGGACGCACAGGTTGATCCACCTGGTGGAGTACGGGTGCTCCGGACGCGTACGGGATCTCGCGCGGGCCCCTCGTAGCCCGGGGCCGGCTCACTCTTGGTACGGGCAGGTGTCGCGGTAGGGCACCTCCTTGAGGGAGGCGGCCCAGTCGGCGGGGGAGAGGGTGCGCCCGGCACGGCGGCACACGTCCTGGACGATCCGCTCGGCACCGATGGGGATCCTGTGGACGGCACCCCAGTCGGCGGCGTAGAGGGTGGAGCCGTCCGGGCTGAAGGCGAGCGAGGTGATCTGGGAGCCGTGCAGGTTGAACGCGCCGCCGAGCCGCCGCATGGCGTTGACGTCCCAGATCTGGAGGATGCCCTCCATGGTCACGCCGGCGAGCAGATCGCCCTTTCGCGAGAAGGCCAGTTCCGCGATCTCTCCCGTCGTGCCGCGGAGGACCGGCGTGATCTGGTCGGGCCCCTGGACCGTCCACATCGCGATGCGGCCGGCCGGGCCGGCGCTGAACGCCAGCCGCCCCTGGTCGCTGACGGCCACCGCGGAGGCGCCGCGCACGACGTCGAAGGCCGCGCCGTCCGGCTTGCCGGTGGTGAGGTCGATGAACCTTCCGGAGGTCGAGGCGAGGCGCCCGTCCGGCGTGTACGGCCCGCCGCCGATCCGCGAGCCGAACGTGCGCAGGACGCGCCCGCCGGCGGTGTCCAGCACGAGCAGCCGGAAGCCGGCCTCCTGGGAGGACGGCCGCAGCGTGAGCGCGACCGTCCTGCCGTCCTGGCTGAAGTCGGCGCGCTCGGGGTTGTTCGTGTCCGTGTGGGGTGTGGCGATCCGCCAGAGCTGCTCGCGTGTCGCGAGGTCGATCAGCCGTACGCTCGCGATGTCGGCGATGAGCATGCGGGCGCCGGTCCGGTCGAACCCCCATGCCCCGAACTCGCCGAGCGGGAACGTCGCCACCTCCGTGCCGCCGCGCAGGTCCCAGAGCCCGAGGCGGTTCTCATCGGGGTCCTCCATCGCCGCCCACCGTCCTCCGGGACTGAGTTTCGCCGCCCCCTTCCGGACATGGACGGCGCCGGCTCCCGGCGACAGGTCGAGGCTGATGACCATGTTGTCGTGGAGGTAGCGCAGGGTTCGGCCGTCGGGGTCGAACCGGAGGTCGGTCAGCTCGTCCTCGGCCCGGTAGGTGAGGACCTGCTTGCGGCCGGCGACCTTCCACACGCGCAGCTCGCGTTCGGCGAAGGCGGCCAGGTAGCCGCCGTCCTGGCTGAAACGCAGCCGGGCTCCGGGCCTCGCGCAGACGTCGCACGCCCAGTCGTCGTCGCCCCGCTCGTGCTCCCGGCCGGTCGCCGCGTCGACGAGCGCGATGGTGGCGCCCGCGCAGGCGACGGTCCTGCCGTCCGGGGTGAAGGCGGCCACGTCCGCGTGAGCGCGGCAGGGCGCCAGGCGCCGCTCCCGGGTCCAGCCCGGCAGTGCCAGCTCGTCGAAGCGCCCGCCCGTGAGCAGCAGGTGTTCGCCTGTCGGATCGACGAGCGGAGGCTGCGACGGCACCGTGCCGCCGTCCGTGTGGAGAGCCCCGCCGAACTGCTTGCCGGTCGCCACGTCCAGCAGGTGGACGATGTCGCCTTGGCGCGTCACGGTGAGGATCGACTCGTGCTCACCCCAGATCGCCTCGAACCCGCCGCGTTCTGGCAGGGAGCGCCGCACCAGTCGCCTGCCCGAGGCGAGGTCCCGGACTTCGAGCTGCGAACCGATGGTCAGGGCGAGCAGTCGGCCGCTCCTGTTGAGCGCCGGTCCCTCGGGAGTCCCGTCCTTCAGGCTCGGACTTGCCCAGCCACCGGTGCGTCTGCCGGTACGGACGTCGTAGACGTTCACGCCGGCCTCGCTGACGCTGACGAGCGTGCGGCCGTCGGAACTGAGAGCGCGGCGGGCGATGCCCTTGACCGGGGGATCGCGGAAGACCGCCGTCTCGTGCTGCTGCAGGGAGGCGACGAGACTTGATCGGGTCTCCGGCTGCGGTGAGACCCGCCAGGCGGCCACGCTCAGCAGCATCGCCTTGACCGGGTCGGTCGTGCGCATCCGGTCGGCCTCCGCCGCCACCTGCTTGGCGGTGAGGATGTCGCGCTGTTCGGTGGCCTGCTGCCGCTGGTGGACGGCCAGCCCCCCGGCGATCATGGCCACGACCAGCGACCCGGCCAGCGCGATCGTGGTCAGCGTCCTGCGGCGGGCACGCTTCCTGGTCAGCTCGGTGCCTGCCCGCAGGAAGTCCCGCTCGGCGGGGGTGAGCGTCACGTGACGGCGACCGGTCGCCGCCCAGCTGATCGCCTGCTCCAGGCGGCTGCCCTGGAGCAGGTCGCCGTCCCGCCTGCCGTTCTCGGACCAGCGCCGTGCCGCCGCGGAGATCTGGCCCAGTGCGGCCAGGCCGTCGCGGTCGGCGTCCACCCACGTGCGCAGCCGCGGCCAGGCCCTCAGCAGCGCGGGCCTGGACAGGGCGACCGAGGTGTCGTTCGTGGTCACCACGTACGAGAACGCCCGCAGGATGCGCTCGATCGCCGCCGCCTCGCGCTCCGGGCGCCCGCCGTACAGCTCCTCGCGCGAGGCCCACCGCCCGCTCTCGTGCCCGTCCTCGTCCACGGACACCATCCGCAGGAACACCTCGGCGGCCAGGTCGCGCTCCTCCGGCGTGAGTGCCGCGTAGGCGTCCTCCGCGATCGTGCCCAGTGCCGGGTCACCCTGGTCGGGACCGTGCACGCCCTGCGCCGAGCGGCTGCCCGCGGCCAGCAGGGCCCTGGTGTCGGCGGCGTTGCCGTTGACCAGCGCGAGCAGCAGGTCGCGTGCCGCGGGCCTGGCGGCGGGATCCTTCGCCAGCGCGGCCGCCACCAGCCGGGCCAGCCGCCGCGGCAACGCCCGCAGATCCGGTACGGAGGACAGCACCTGGTGCATCACGCCGCCGAGGGTGTCCGCCTTGAACGGGTCCTGCCCCGTGGCGGCGAACACGATGACGGCGCCCCACGCGAACACGTCGGCCGGCGCCCCCGCGCGCTGGCCGATGAACACCTCGGGCGCCATGTAGCTGGGCGTGCCCGAGACCTCGCCCGTCCTCGTCAACGTCATGTCGATGGTGCGTGCGATGCCGAAGTCGATCACGCGCGGGCCGTCCGGGCCGAGCAGCACGTTGTCCGGCTTCAGGTCGCGGTGGATGACGCCCGCGTCGTGGATCGCGGTCAGCGCGGTGGCGATCGCCGTCGCCAGCCGGTGGAGGTCGTCCTCGGCGAACGTGCGGCCCTCGCTCACGGCCTTGCGCAGGCTCGGCCCCGCCACGTACTCCGAGACGATGTACGGCTTGCTTCCCTCCAGGTCGGTGGCGAGCACCCGGGCCGTGCAGAACGAGGCCACCCGGCGGGCCGCGGTCGCCTCCTTGGCGAAGCGGTCACGGCTGCCGCCGTCATCCGACGCGTGCAGTACCTTGACGGCGACCCTGCGTCCCTCGGGGTCGTAGGCCTCGTACACGACTCCCTGGCCGCCCGCGCCGAGGCGTCCGGCCAGCCAGTAGTCCCCGATGTGCTGCGGATCCCCCGCGCTCAGTGCCTCCACGGCGTGTTGGATGAAGATTTTTCGCCCGAAGTTGCCACATGATCCGATCGGAGTGGCTATGCGGGGAACTTGGCCCGGCTGCTGACAACGGGAAGCGGGGCCGGTTCGACGCCCAGCTCGCCCATCGCCTCGACGTACATGCGGTAGCGCCTGCGCGCTTCCCCGTGACGGCGGGCCATGGTCAACGTCCGGACCAGGTCCAGGTGCGCCTCCTCGTCGAAGGGGTCCCGTTCGAGCAGCCGCAGGAGATAGCGGACCGCCCTGTCGTGTTCCGCGGCCTGCTGGGCACGGCACGCCAGCGTCCTCAGCACCGCCTGGTAGACGGCTCGCGCCTCCTCCCGCAACGGCTCCAGCCATTCGGTGTAGGGGGAGTCCTCGCAGACGTCGCCCGTGTAGCGCGCCTCAGCGGCGGCAAGGAGGTCGTCATCGTGCGTGGCGAGCGCTTCGGTGGCAGCGGAGAGGAACTCCTCGACGTCCACGCGGAGGCCGACGAGCCGGATGGTGTACTTGTCGCCTCGCACGAACTCCCCGGCGCCGAACTTCCGCTGCGGATCGAGGACAGAGCGGACGGTCGACAGGGCGACCGAGAGCCGGTTGGCGCATCGGACGGGGTCCTCTCCCGGCCAGAGAGCCTCCATCGCCGACTCCCGGGCGACGGGCCGCCCTCGCTGGCAGACCAGCCACGTCAACAGGTCCCGAGCCTTCCGTGACTGCCACTCGGCGGCGGTGACGGGGCGTCCACACCGGCTCAGCCGTACCCCGCCGAGCACGCAGAAGCGCACCGTGCCGGGGTCCAGGAGCGCGACCGCCCGCAGCAGCCCCGCGCCGGAGCCGTGCGGACCGTGGATCCCGGCGCGACGCAGCTCGCGCGCCGCCTCGCGGACGCCATCACGCCGGCCACCACGATCGGTACGGGTGAGAGACGCCCGGGCGAAGCCGTTGCGCGCCAGGCCCAGCGGGTTGCCGATCTCCGTCCAGACCTCGGCGGCGGCCGCGAGCAGCTCCTCGCGTTCTTCGGGCGAAGCGGCCACTGCGACGGCCGACAGCTCCAGCGCCTCGGCCATGGCCGCCTGATCTCGCCGGTTCGCGGCGGCCGCCCGGGCGGAGCCGGCGTAGGCGGCGGCCTTGGCCCGGTCGCCGGCTTCCGCCCAGACCCAGCCCGCGGCCAGAAGCGCCCCGACCTGGCTGGATCCGCGACCCGCGGCCACCGCGCGTTCGGCGAGCCGGACGGCTCGCTCGGGGTCGTCGACGACGTGGACGCGAGCCAGCCCGGCCAGGGTGGACTGGATCAGATGCACGTCCTGGAGCTGGTCGGCGTGCTTCAGCGCGTTCTCGTAGCTGAACCTGGCGCGCACCAGGTCTCCGCGCTCCAGGTGTACCTTGCCGAGGCCCGCCAGGGGATGGCCCAGCTTGTCGCTGCCGACCCGGCCGAGGATCTCGCTCGCCTCCCCGAAGTCGGCCAGGGCTTCGTCGAGCCTGCCGAGGCCCAGGAGTGCCTCCGCGCGGTTGTGCAGGGCGATCGCCGCGTTGACCGGGGCGCCTGCCAGCTCCGCCCGCCGTACCGCGAGCTCCAGGTCGGCCAGCGCCTCGGCGTACCGCGCCTCCTCGGTGCGGTGCGAGGCCCGGTTGGCCAGGACGCGTACGGCCAGCAGCAGGTCGCCCGCGCTCTCCGCGGCGGCGAGCGCGAGCATGCTGTGCCGTTCGCTCGCGGCCCGGTCGCCCTCGTCGTGGGCGGTCATGGCCAGCGCGGTGTGCGCGCACGCCGCCGACCGCTCGTCGCCGCAGACCGTCGCGATGGCCAGGGCGCGTTCGGCCAGCTGCGCCGCGCCCGAGAGGTCGCCGACGAGCCAGCGGGCGCTGGCGGTCCAGGCGAGCAGCATGGCCTCGTGGGGGGAGACCTCGTCGGTGAGGACACCGCGCTCGAACGCCTCCAGCGCCGCCCGGTAGTCGCCGCGATGATAGTGAATCATCCCGATCCGCCATGCCACGGCGGGGTCTGTGGCCGTGGCATGGCGGAGACAGTCGAGCGCTCCCGCCCAGTCGCCCCGCACCTGCCGGGCCTGCCCCTCGGCGAGGTCGACGGTGGACGTCCGCAGCTCCGCCGGGACCGCGCGGCAGGCCCGCACCACCTCCACGGGACGACCTTCGGCCAGCAGCGTGTCCCACCAACGTTCGATCATCGCGACGAGGTGGGCGGGGTCGGTCGCGACGGCCAGGGCCTCCTTGACGAACCCGTGTTCCTCGTACCAGCGGGCCGCCTGTGAGGCGCGCTCGCGGTCGGCGCCTGCGAGGCATTCCCGGATCAGGGTCGTCACGACGTAGCCGTCGTCACATTCGGTGATCACGATGTGCTGGGCGGCCAGCGTGCTGATCTCGTGGGGGGAGATGTCGAGGCCGATCGCCGTGCACAGCTCCGGGGTGAACCAGGGCAGCGCCGCGGTGGCCCGCAGGAACTCCTTCGTCCGCGCGTCGCCGTCATGGAGCACCTCTTCGACCAGATAGTCGAACAGCGGCCCGGTGGGCGCGGCGAGGCGCTTCGACCGGTCTTCGGCGGGCAGGCCGCGGAGCCGGCTCAGTGCCAGGCGCACGGCGACCGGCCAGCCGGCGGTGAGCGTCTGGATCTCCTCGGCCGGCACGTCGGCGTCCTCCTCCAGGACGAGCCGGGCCAGCGATCGGGTCTCCTCGGGTGTGAAGGCCAGGTGTCCGGCCGAGACCCGGAACACGTGACCCAGGCCGCAGAGCCGCTGGATCGGGAAGGGCGCCTCCGAACGCGAGATCAGCACCAGGTGCAGGTTGTCTCCTCCGTGCCGGCACAGCCCTTCGAGCAGACGGCTTCCGGCCGTCTGCGGGGTGAGCCGCTCCGCCTCGTCGATGACGAGAACCGTGGAGCGCGTCAGTGCGGCACCGAGTTCGGCGGCGAGTGCGGCCGTGCGGGCGGGGTCGTCCGCGGCGGGCCCGATCGACCGGGTCCATGCCGGAGGCGCCCCGAGCCCCTCGCAGACCTCTTCGACCAGGGTCGCGTCGTCGGCCCGGGCCACCCACGTCACGGGTACATCAGGCCGCGTCCGCGCCCATGCCCGGACGGCCGACGTCTTCCCGCCGCCCGGTCCCGCCGTCACCACCGTGAGGCGGTGCCGCACGATCTGATCCAGGAAACGCATGAGCTGGGGGCGTGGCAGCAGGTGCTCGGTCGCCGTCACAGGCGCAGTATCCGCCGAGCCCATCTCCCGAGCAACTGAAAGGGCAATGCTTACCGTTATCTCTGCTTTTGTCCCCCAACATGGTTCTCTCTGACGGCCGCCCGTCTGACAACAGCGGCCACGGGCCCGCTCGGGTGGCCCGGAGGAGCCTCCGGGCCACCCGGCCCGTCAGTCCCCGGCCATCACGGTGAAGGCGAACCCGGTGGTCCTCGTACGGCGCAGCGGGACGTCGCACTTGATCCGGCGCAGCACCTCGTTCCTGCTGAGGCCGAGCCCGTGCGCGATGAGCCGCTCCGGACGCACCGGCACCGGATCCTCGAAGACGACCTCCACCCGGACCGGCCACGCCTCGTCGGGCCGCGCCGGCGGGGTGTCGAGCCGCCAGGCCCCCCTCCAGTCCAGGGTGAAGCGGTTGCGCCGGGCGATCAGCGGATCCAGCAGCTTGGACGCCACCAGCTCCGGATCGTTGGCGTGGTAGCCGTCGAGCTCGGCCGGATCGAACGATCTGACCGGCGCTCGCTCGTGCACGGCGAGCTTGCTCGTCCGATCGCAGGACACGCAGCGGACCAGCAGCCACACGTCCAGCAGCTTGCTGTTGGCGTTGACGCGGAACCTGCCCGCGCCGGTGGTGGCCGACTCCGACTGGCAGTCCACGCACCGCAACGACAGCAGAGGCAGCCTGGTCCGGCGGACGAACCAGGGCAGCACGATATGAGGTTGTGAAGACATGATCTCTCTGGATCTGACACGAGGCCGATTGCGCGCGGCCTCAAACGCCGTAGGACCGGGCGCACGCGGGCAGCCCGGCAGAGCCGGCGGGAGGGCCGGCTTGAAGGTGAGCGGAAGAAGGTGTCAGATCTGCAGAGCAGGCGGGGTCACGCGGGTCGTCCTCTGTCCTCACTACGACGGGCCGCAGAATCCTAAGGGCACGCGGACGGAGCGCTCAAAAGGTTTTCCTGCCGTGCGGCTGGGACCGGTGCCCCCCGGCGGGCCGACCGGGCGACGGATCGGCCGCG
This sequence comes from Nonomuraea indica, assembly GCF_002850745.1. Classification (GTDB taxonomy): domain Bacteria; phylum Actinomycetota; class Actinomycetes; order Streptosporangiales; family Streptosporangiaceae; genus Nonomuraea; species Nonomuraea indica. The sequence continues at coordinate 57,553 of NZ_KZ559469.1, read as the reverse complement.
CCGACCTGACTTCCGGCGGGGCGACGAGGTGACGAACGGCGGATGCTCCACCCGCCTCATCCGCGGCACGCTCGCCCCCATGAACGCAGACTTCCCCGGACGGTGGATCGGCGGCGTGACACTGGTGCTGGGACCGATCGTCCTGTGCGCCGGATACCTGCTGCGCCACCTGAGCTCGGCCGCCGCTCTCACCCCGCAGCAGCAGGCGTGGGCCGAGGCGCGGCCGTTCGCCGCCTACGGCCAGCTCCTCGCCTACACCTCGCGACCCGCGCTGATCACCCTGTCCTACGCCGTCTTCGCGCTGGGGGCGCTGCTGCTCTTCCCCGCCTTCATCGCCCTGGCCCAGCGGGTGGGCGGCGGCCTCGCGCACTGGGGTGCCGCGCTGCTGGTGGCCGGGCTGTTCGCCCGCCTGTACTTCGCCGGCGCCGATCAGACCGCCTTCCAGCTCACCGAGGTCGTCGGGCTGGACCAGGCCACGAACGCCGTCATGAAGGAGTACGTGGACATCTCCTACGGGCCATGGCGGATCCCGGTCTGGGCGTCCGTCGGCCAGTACGCGGGCTCGCTCCTGCTGGCCGTCGCCGCCTGGCGATCCGGCGTCCTCGGCACCGCCCGCGCCCTGATGCTGCTGCTCGCGGGAGGCACCTGGATGGGCGTGCTGAAGGCCGCCTCGATCCCCGACGTGCTGGTCACCGCCCTGCTCTGCGTGGCCCTGGTCCCGCTCGGCACGCGGGTGCTGCGCGGGCGGCTCGTGGCCCCGACCGGCCGGTCGAACGTGCTCAGCTGGTGAGCGGCCGCCGCCGGACCTGGCGAACGCGCCGAGCCGGCGAACGGCCGCCGCTGGGCCGGCGGCGTCACAGGTCCGCGGTGAGGCGGCTCAGGATACGGGCCGCCGGTTCGGCGGTCGCGTGCCGGTGACCGGCCCCGGCCCACAGGTTGAGGCGTTCGGCGTCACCCGCGGCGGCCGCGGCCCTGCGCAGCGGGCTGGTCAGATGGTGCACCGCGGGATAGCCGAGGGGGGCGAGGTCGTCGTAGCGGTCGGTGAACGCGTTGCGCAACGCACGCGCCGGGCGACCGGAGAAGGCGCGGGTGACGACGGCCCGGTCGCGAGCGGGGTCGGCGAGCGCGGCCTTGTGGGGGTCCGAGGCCCCGCTCTCGTCGGCGCGGAGCAGCACGGTGCCGACCGACACGGCCGCCGCGCCGGCGTGGAGCGCTCCGGCGACGGCCTCGGCCGTGGCGAGCCCGCCGGCGGCGATGAGCGGGAGGCCGGTGACCTGGCCGATCTCGCGGAGCAGCTCGGCGATCGGGACGGCCGGCGGAACGCGTTCGGGGGTGAGGGTGCCGGAGTGCCCGCCGGCGGCGGAGCACTGGACGACGAGCGCGTCGACGCCGGCCTCGGTGGCGCGGCGCGCCTCCTCCCGCGAGGTGACGGTCTGCGCCACGAAGGTGCCGGCGGCGCGCAGCGCCCTGAGCACCGCCGGGTCGGGCACGCCGAAGGTGAAGCTGACCAGGGGCACCGGGTCGCCGAGGAGCAGGTCGATCTTGTCCTGCCAGTGGTCGTCGTCCTCGGTGCGGGCGACGGCGCTGAGGTCGAGGCCGTAGCGATCGGCCTCCGGCTGGAGCAGTTCGGCGTAGCGGCGGTAGGCCGTGTCGTCGATCGGGACGGGGTTGGGGGCGAACACGTTCACGCCGAAGGGCACGTCCGCGGCCCGCACCTCGGCGATCTGCCCGGCGAGCGCGTCGGCGCTCTTGTAGCCGCCGGCGAGCAGGCCGAGACCGCCGGCTTCGGCGGCCGCGACGACGAGCCCCGGCGTGCTCGGCCCGCCTGCCATCGGCGCGGCGAGCACGGGAACGGAGAGGCCGAGAGCGGTCAACGTGCTGGGCATTCCGATCGTCTCTTCTCCGGTGGCGGCCGGTTCGCGCTGGGCCGATGTCTCGCGGCGGCCCTGTGCGGGCCGTGACCATGGGGGCATATCACATTACCAGCCGTAATGATCATGCTTCTGGACGGCCGGCGCGGCGTGCCGCGACGGCGCCGGCCGCTGCTGACGTGAGGCGCCCGGCCGCCGCGGACCTACGCTGGTGAGCGTCCATCTCGATCCGGGAGCGGAGCGGCGCCGTATGACCATCGACCTCCAGGCCCTGCTGCCCATCGCCGACCGGGCCGCCACCATGGCCGGTGACCTCGTCCGCACGATGGCTCCCGGGGTCGTCACCGCCAAGGGGGACCGTGACATGGTCACCGAGGTCGACCATGCCGTGGAGTGGGCCGTGCGCGAGTTCCTGGCGCGGGAGACGCCCGAGGTGGGGTTCCTCGGCGAGGAGGGCGGGGGCGGCGGCGAGGGCCTGGTGTGGGTGCTCGACCCCGTCGACGGCACCGCCAACCTTGTGCACGGCATCCCGCTCTGCGCGGTCTCGCTGGGCCTGGTCGACGCCGGCGTTCCGGTGCTCGGCGTCATCGACCTGCCGTTCCTGGGCGTCCGCTACAGCGCGGCCGCGGGCGCCGGGGCACGGGCCGGCGGGACCGCGATCCGGGCTCGCGACACGCGCGACCTGGCGGGCGCGATCGTGTCGATCGGCGACTACGCCGTGGGGGAGCACGCGCGGGAGCTCAACCGGCCCCGCCTCGCCCTCACCGGTGAGCTGGCCGCCCGGGTGCAGCGGGTGCGCATGGTCGGGTCGGCCGCGATCGACCTGGCGTGGGTGGCCGAGGGCAGGACGGACGCGACCGTCATGCTGAACAACAAACCGTGGGACACCGCCGCCGGCTCCGTCATCGCCCGCGAGGCGGGGGCCGTGGTCGTGGACGTGGACGGCAGTCCGCACACCATGCGCTCCCGCGCGACGCTCGCGGCCGCCCCCGGGATCGCGGACGACTTCCTGCGCCTCGTCGCCGAGGCGCACCGGACCGCCTCTTCCTAGTCCGTACGGACGGAGCCGGGGAAGGGCTCAGCGCACGGCGCAGAGGAGGCGGTTGTTGCCGCGCTGCCAGAGGGTGCCGACCTCGGCGAAGCCCGCCTTGCGCAGGGCCTCGACATGCTGCGACAGCAGGTGCGACTCCGAGCCGTGATGACCGGCTCCGGCCGTGGTGCGGGCGGCGTCGAGTGCGGCGAAGCGGGGGTCGGCGGCGATGGCGTCCCACCACGCGCGCCAGTCCTCGGGCTTTTCGTCGGCGAAGACCCGCGCGCCCTCCCGGTCGTGGACGGCCCGCTCCAGCCGCGCGATGGCCGGGGTGTCGTCGTCGGAGTCGAGGTGGTCGCCGTTGAGCAGCACGCCACCCTGCCGCAGGACGGTGGCCAGTTCGGCGTACATCGTCTGCAGCTCCGGCTCGGAGATCCAGTGCAGCGCCGTCGTGCTGACGGCCGCGTCGGCCGGCCGGTCCAGGCCGAGGGAGGCGGTCCAGCCGGGCACCCGCAGGTCGAGGGAGCGGAACGTCAGGTGCGGGTACGCGGCCCGGCCGAGGCCGAGCAGCAGGGGGTCGGCGTCCACCGCGACCACCGTGGCCCGGGGCAGCCGCTCCACCAGCCGGGCGGACAGCGAGCCGGGACCGCAGCCGAGGTCGATGACGAGCGGGTCGGGGCGGCCCAGCGCCTCGACGGCGTCGATCAGCACGGTGAAGCGCTCCTCGCGGTCGGGCAGGTAGCCCTCCTGCTGCCGGTCCCAGCGCGCGATCCACTCCTGTGCGGCATCGTGAGTAAGCACAGCCGACTCCTGTCACTGTCGATTAGACTTTCGGCAGTCACAAGCTAGAGCACAAAGGTGTAACTGGTCAATTGGATTTCAACAGTCACGCAGATGCCGTGGTCCGGGTCACGGTGGCGCTGGTGAACGCGCTGACCCCGGGGGAGCGGCGCGGGCGTCCCGCCCCGCTCCCGGACGATCTCGCCGCGGCGGCGGGCCAGGCGCTCCGCGACGTCTATCCGCGCCAGGGCGATGTCACCGAGGCCGAGGGCGCCGAGCTGGCCGAGGTCGCGGCCCGGCTGCGGGAGGTGTTCGAGGCGATGGCGGCGCAGGACGTCGACGGGGCGGCCCACCGGGTCAACGCCCTGCTGGAGGAGACCCGCGCCCGGCCGATGCTCGAGCGGCACGACGGCGAGCCGTGGCACCTGCACTTCCACGGCCCCGGCGGCACCATGGCCGGCGACTGGGCGGCCAGCTGCGCCACGTCGCTGGCGATCGTGCTGGGCGGTGAGTTCGGTGACCGGCTGGGCGTGTGCACCGCCCCGCACTGCGACCGGGTCTACGTGGACGTCTCACGCAACGGCACCCGCCGCTTCTGCTCGACCGCCTGCCAGAACCGGGTGAAGACGGCCGCGTTCCGCGCCAGGGGCAGGGCGGGCTGAGCGCCCCCTGCTCCAGCTCCCCGGGGGCGGCCCGGGGAGCTGGAGCCCGTTCATTCGGCGGCCAGCCGTTCCGCCTCCTCGTGGAGCGCCGCGGTGAGGAGCAGCTCCAGGCGGAGCTCCTCCAGATCCGGCGCCGCGAGACCGTCGACGACGCGCATGGTGGGCCTCCCTGTACGGAAGGACGCCCCAGGGGTCGCGACGGTTGACCGCTCACCTGATCATCGGCCCGGCCCGTGGGCGGCGGGCCGCCCGTCCCGAAGATGTCAGGCGACCCCCGAGAGCCCCGCGGGCCGTTCGTCGCGCATCTGGGCCTGCATGATGTCCTGTCGCTCGGCGTTGATGCGCCGGCAGATGGTCACGTAGGCGGTCAGCACCTTGCCGTAGGCCCGCCGCGCCTCGTCGAGCTGGGCGCCGAGGGCGAGGATCCGTACCGGATCGCCCTGCAGCTCAGCCTCGGCGAGCAGCGTGCGCGCCTCCTCCACGATCCCCTCGGCGCGCATCCTCGTCCGGCGCAGCAGCGCCGAGCACTCGTGGAGCTCGGCCAGCCGCGCCGAGGAGACGATGAGCTCGGCGGCGCCCACAGCCGCGTCCGCCGACCCGTGCCTGCGGAGATCAGATGCCATTCCCGCCACCTCCCCGGTCAAGATTGCCTAAGCGTAGACGCGCGGAGGCCCCCGGCGGATCACCGCCGGGCCGCCGGAGTAAGCCACTCCTACCGGTGTAGAAGTTCTCTCCTCCGTGGGGGAAAACACCGTCCCTGAATGTAATTCTGTGCTGACGGATCGTGACCACCTGCTGGTGATGGCTGCAATCATCTGCATCGACCGTTATCGGCGGGGACGGGGACTGCGTACATGAAGTCTGCGATACGGCCGCACGGCCGCCCGTCCTGGTCACATACTGAAGCCGGATGGACGCGGACAGTAGCTACCGAGGGGCGTGGCGTGGCCATGACGACAGCGGGCACTGACGGCGGCGAGGACGCGGTGGATGTCAGCGTGGTGATCCCGGCCCGCGACTGCCGGCCCTACCTCGACCGCTGCCTCACCTCGGCGCTGGTCCAGCGGGTGAAGAAGGAGATCGTCGTCGTGGACGACGGCTCGACCGACGGCACGGCCGAACTGCTCGACCTCTACGCGGCCTACCACCGGGCCAGCGTCAAGGTGGTGCGCCTGGAGGGCTCCTCGGGCGGCGCCGGCCGGCCTCGCAACATCGGCCTCGAACACGCCACCGGCCGCTACGTCTTCTTCTGCGACGCCGACGACTACCTCGGCCCTGAGGCGCTGGAGCGGATGGTCGCCATGGCCGACCGCAACGACTCCGACATCGTGCTCGGCAGGATCGTCGGCCACGGGCGGCGCGCCCCTGCCTCGATGTTCCACCGTGACGCCGACCGGGCGCCGCTGGGCGACAGCGCCGTCTACAACAGCCTGTGCTGCTTCAAGCTGTTCCGCAGGGAGATGCTCGAACGGCACCGCATCAGGTTCGCCGAGCGGGTGATGATCGGCGAGGACATCCACTTCACCGTCCACGCCTTCTGCCATGCCGACGTGATCTCCGTGGTGGCCGAGCACGACTGCTACCACCTCGTCGCGCGGCCCGACGGCAGCAGCATCATGCAGCAGGCGGGCAGCCGTGACCCGCTCGGCTGGCTCACCATGATCAGGGGGCCGATCGCGCTCATGGCCGAGCACGTCCCGCCCGGCCCGCTGCGCGACCATCTGCTGCTGCGGCACTTCAAGCTCGACGTGCTGGCCCAGCTCGGCGTGCCGTTCCTGCAGGCCGGCGAGGTGCGGCGCAAGGACATCGCGCAGGAGGTGGCCGCCCTGTGCGACGAGTGGCTCACCCCGGGCGTGCGGGCCCGGCTGAGCGGCATCGACCGCCGGCGGCTCGCCTCGCTGGAGGACGTCGACCGGCTGGCGCGGCTGGCGAGCATCGAGAGCGCGGCCGTGCGCCGCCGGCTCACCGGGCTGCGCTGGGAGGCCGACCGGCTCGTGGTGACCGGTACGGCCGGCCTTGAGGGCGTCCGCACGGCCGAGGGTGTCAGCCTGGTGCTGCGCTCCCGCGCCGAGCCCGCGCGCGAGGTGGTGGTGCCCGCCGCCCACGGCCCGGCCCGCAGCGGCTGCGACGGCGTGGAGTTCGCCGCGCGGGTGGACCCGGGCGCCCTCGGCTCGGGCGTGTGGGACGTGCGCGTCGCGATCGAGGTGGAGGGCGTGGTCCGGCACGCCAGGCTGGGCGCCGACCGCGACGACGACGTCGTCAGGCCCGCGCCGCGCCTGATCCGCGAGGTGGTCGCCATCCCCTACTTCACGAAGGACAACGGCAATCTCAGCGTCGACGTCGGTGGTCACCTGCTCGCGGTGCCGGGCACGGCGCGCATCACCCGTACCCGGTGGGCGCTCGGGCAGCGGCTGGCCGTCGACGGCGAGGTGCTGGTCGGCGGGTGCGTCCCGGCGGCGTCGGCGATCCGCCGGCTGGTCTGGCGCGAACGGCGGACGGGCCACGAGCGGGCGGACCGGGTGGTCGCGCTGCCCGGTGGCGGGTTCGCGGCCAGGCCGCCGGTGGGCCGGTTCGCCCCGGGCACCTGGGACGCCTACCTGGAGGTTGAGGTGGGCGGGCCGCCCGCGCGCTTCCGGGTGGAGACCGACGCCGCGGCCGTGGCCGGGCCGCGCCGGCCGTGGGGCGGGATCGTGCTGAGGAGCGTGCGGCCGTACGCGACGCCGGGGAAGGGGCGGCTGAGCACGGTGGTGAGCAAGCTCACTGCGAAAAGCCTGCTAAGACGCTTCATGCCCTAATTGCCATCTATGTGCAGGTGCAAGTCTCCGTCTAGAGTGTGGTGGTATCCCGCATCTGGAGGATGAGTCGTGCACGTACCCGATGGCTTCTTCAACGCGGCCGTTTCCCTCTCCACCGGGGCCGTCGCCGCCGCCGGCGTCGCAGTGTGCCTGCGCGGCGCCCGGCGCGAGCTCGACGACCGGACCGCCCCCATGGCGGGGCTGGTCGCCGCCTTCATCTTCGCCGTGCAGATGCTGAACTTCCCCATCGCCGCCGGCACCAGCGGCCACCTCATGGGCGGGGCGCTGGCCGCGATACTCGTCGGCCCCTTCACCGGGGTGCTGTGCCTGGCCGTGGTGCTGCTCGTGCAGAGCGTGTTCTTCGCCGACGGCGGGCTGACGGCCCTCGGCGTGAACATCACGATCATGGGCATCGTCGGCGTGCTGGTCGCCTGGGGCGTCTTCCGGGTGGTCAGCCGGGTCGCCCGGGGCAAGGGCGCGGTCACGGTCGCCGCCTTCGTCGCGGCGCTGGTCTCGGTGCCCGCCTCGGCGCTGGCCTTCACGCTGCTGTTCTGGATCGGCGGCACCGCCCCGATCGACGCCGGCACGGTGGCCGCCGCGATGGGCGGCGTGCACGTGCTCATCGGCGTCGGCGAGGGCGTGATCACCGCGCTGACCGTGGGCGCGGTGCTGGCCGTGCGGCCCGACCTCGTCCACGGCGCGCGCGGGCTGGCCGCGCCGCTGCTGCTGCGGGGCGCCGACGGCACCACGACGGTCCAGCCCGGACGACCGGTGGCCGGCGGCCGCGGGACCCGGCCGTTCCTGCTCGCCGGCCTCGGCGTGACGCTGTTGCTGGCCGGGCTGGTGTCGTTCTTCGCCTCCGGCAGCCCCGACGGGCTCGAGTCGGTCGCCGAGGACCAGGGCTTCCTCGACCGGGCCACCGACCACCTGTTCGGCACGTGGGCGCTGGCCGACTACGGTGAGGTGGGCGGCATCCCGGTGGGGGTCGCCGGTGTCGTCGGCGTGGGTGTCGTGCTGCTCGTCGCCGGGGGCGTCGGCTACGCGGCGCGTGGCCGCGCCCCGGACCGCGAGCGGGCCGGGGTCCGCACGGGCGAGTGAAAGGCGGTGACCAGGGGTGGGTGCGGGGCATCACCATCGGCTCCACCTGCCGGGCGACTCGGTCGTGCACCGGCTGCCGCCGCAGTGCAAGCTCCTCGCCGTGCTCGCCTTCGCCGTCGTCGTGGTGGCCACGCCGCGCGAGAGCCTGTGGGCGTTCGGCGTGTACGCGGTGCTGCTGGCAGGCGTCGCCCGGACGGCCCGCGTGCCCGCCGGGCACATCGTGCGGCGGATGGCGATCGAGGTGCCGTTCGTGCTGTTCGCCTTCCTGATCCCGATCATCGGGCTGGGGGAGCGGACCACCGTGCTCGGCCTGTCGCTGAGCGTGCCGGGGCTGTGGGCGGCGTGGAACATCCTGGCCAAGGCGACGCTCGGCGTGGTCGCCTCGATCCTGCTGGCGGCCACCACCGAGCCGCGGGCCGTGCTGCTCGGCGCGCAACGCCTGCGGCTGCCCGCCCTGCTGGTGCAGATCGCGATGTTCATGCTGCGCTACCTCGATGTGATCATGGACGAGATGCGGCGGATGAAGGTGGCGCGGGAGTCGCGCGGGTTCGAGGCGCGCGACCTGCGGCACGTCCCGGTGGTCGCGCGGTCGGCGGGGGCGCTGTTCATCCGGTCGTACGAGCGGGGTGAGAGGGTGCACCTGGCGATGCTGAGCCGTGGCTACACGGGACGGATGCCGGTGACCGCCGACCTCTCGGCGTCCGCCGGGCAGTGGGCGGCCGCGCTCGCACTGCCGCTCTCCGCTCTGGCGGTGCTGGGTGTCTCGGCGTTGGGATCATGACTGTGAACTCTCTGGAAGTCAGCCGTCTCGCCTATGCCTACCCCGACGGCACGCAGGCGCTGTTCGGCGTGGACGTGGCGATCGGGCGGGGCGAGCGGGTGGCGCTGCTGGGCCCGAACGGCGCCGGCAAGACCACGCTCGTCATGCACCTCAACGGCATCCTGACCCCCGGCCACGGCACGGTCACCGTGGCGGGCACCCCGGTGCGGCGCGACACGCTCAAGGAGATCAGGCGGCGCGTCGGCCTGGTGTTCCAGGATCCCGACGACCAGCTCTTCATGCCGACCGTCCGTGACGACGTCGCCTTCGGGCCGGCCAACATGGGCCTGTCGGGGGCGGAGCTCGACCGGGCCGTCACGAGCGCCCTCGACCGGGTCGGCATGCTGGAGGCCGCCGACCGGCCGCCGCACCACCTGTCCTTCGGTCAGCGCCGCAGGGTGGCCGTGGCGACCGTCCTCGCGATGGAGCCGGAGATCCTGGTGCTGGACGAGCCGTCGTCCAACCTCGACCCGGCCGCCCGCCGGGAGCTGGCCGAGATCCTGCGCTCGCTGGACGTGACCGTGCTCATGGTCACCCACGACCTTCCCTACGCGCTGGAGCTGTGCGAGCGCTCGCTGATCCTCTCGGGCGGGGTGATCGCCGCTGACGGGCCGACGCGGGAGCTGCTCGCCGACGCGGACCTGCTCGCCGCCCATCGGCTGGAGCTGCCGTACGGCTTCGCCGTGCCGCCCGCCGCTACCCCGGCGGCCGCTGAACGCGGATGACCACCATCCTGTCGCCGGCCTGCAGCGTGGCGGCGCGCGGATCGGCGTAGGTAAGGATCTCGTGATCGCGGACGACGGCCACGACGATCTCGCCGCCGGCATGGGGCGCCTGGCCGACCTCGGCGGCGCCCACGGTGCGTTCGTACAGGTCGAGGCCCTTGCCGTACACGAGGAAGTCCTCGATGAGCGCGCTGACCGCCGGGCTCTGCGTGGCCACGCCCAGCATGCGGCCGGCCGCGTCGGAGGAGGTGATCACCACGTCGGCGCCGCTCTGCCGGACGAGGGGGTCGTTCTCGGCCTCGCGGACCGCCGCCACGATCGTCGCCGTCTCGTTGAGGCTGCGTGCGGTGAGCGTCACCAGGGCGGTGGTGTCGTCGCGCTGGGTGGCGATGACGACCTCCCTGGCGGTGGGCAGGCCGGCCCGCCTGAGCACCTCGCTGCGCGTGCCGTCACCCACGACGCCGGTGAAGCCGTCGAGCGCCGCCTCCTCGACGGCGGTCCTGCTGGGATCGACCACGACGATCGAGTCCTTGGACCGCTCGCTCTCCAGCAGCGTGCGGATCGCGGCCCGGCCCTTGGTGCCGTAGCCGACGACCACCGTGTGGTCTCGCAACCTGTCCCTCCATCGCCGGATCCTGAAGGCGTCGCGGGTACGCCGGGTGAGCACCTCCAGCGTGGTGCCGACCAGCACCACGAGGAACGCGATGCGCAGCGGGGTGACCGCCACGATGTTGACGATCCTCGCCTCCGTGCTGACGGGGGCGATGTCGCCGTACCCCGTCGTGGAGAGCGAGACCGTGACGTAGTAGAGCGCGTCCAGCGCGGACACCGCCCCGTCGGCGCTGTCACGGTAGCCTTCGAGGTCGATCAGGACCAGCGCGTACATCGCCAACAGGATGAGCAACGCGACGGCCATCCGGCGCAGGACCGCCACGAGCGGGCTCATGGCCGGGGACGGCAGCCGCACCCCGAGTACCGTCTCGTCCTCCTGCATGCGAATGATCGTAGTTTGTGCGGGCCCGGTATCCGGGGATGTCGAAGTACAGTGGCTCATCGAGGAGGGCCGAATGAAGCTGCGGCTGGCGCGACACGCTCTCGGCGATGCCGTGGTGGTGGCCGTTGAGGGAGAGCTCGACCTGTTCACCGCGCCGTTCCTCCGCGACGAGGTACGCGACGCGATCAAGCAGGACAGCGCCCGGCTCGTGCTCGACCTCCAGCAACTGTCGTTCATGGACTCCAGCGGGCTCTCGGTGCTGATCGAGGCGTGGCGGCTGGCCACGGGCGAGGGCGGCGGGGTGTCGCTGGCGGCCCCCCAGGCGCCGGTGGCGCGGATCCTGCGCACCACGGGGCTCGACCGGCGCATCAAGGTCTACTCCGACGTGGACAGCGCCGTGGGTGAGATTTGAGCCACCCCGCCTAGAACTTCATTCGGTCACCGGTTAGGGTCCCGCTATGGACGTGAACGGATCTGCAGCAATCATCTCCGGCGGCGCCAGCGGCCTCGGCGAGGCCACCGCCCGGGAGCTCGCGCGCCAGGGCGCGACCGTCGTCATCGCCGACCTCAACGAGGAGCGCGGCAAGGCCGTCGCCGACGAGTTGGGCGGCGTGTTCGCCCGGACCGACGTGTCGGACCAGGACCAGGTGCGGGCGGCCGTGGACGCCGCAGTCGCCACCGGCAGGCCGCTGCGCGTCGTGGTCAACAGCGCGGGCATCGGCTGGGCCGAGCGTACGGTCAACCGCGACGGCAACCCGCACAATCCGGACAGCTACCGCAAGGTCATCGAGGTCAACCTCATCGGCACGTTCAACCTCATGAGCATCGCCGCCGCCGCGATCGCCAGGACCGACCCCGCGGACGCCGACGGGCAGCGCGGCGTGGTGATCAACACCGCGTCGGTGGCGGCGCTGGAGGGCCAGACCGGCCAGCTCGCCTACTCGGCCTCCAAGGGCGGCATCGTCGGCATGACCGTGCCGGCCGCCCGCGACCTGGCTGCCATCGGCGTCCGGGTGAACACGATCTGCCCCGGCATCATCGACACGCCCATCTACGGCTTCTCCGGCAACGCCGAGGAGTTCAAGGCCAAGCTCGTCGCGCCGGTGGTCTTCCCCAAGCGGATGGGCCGCGCCGACGAGTTCGCGCAGCTCGTGCTCTCGCTCGTGCGGAACGACTACATGAACGCCGAGGTCATCCGCTTCGACGGCGGCATCCGCTTCCAGCCCAAGTGAGGTCCCGTGTCTGACGACGTGCTCGTCGAGGAGTCGGACGGCGTCGCCGTCCTGACCATCAACCGCCCCAAGGCGCGCAACGCCATCAACGGCGCGGTGGCGCGGGGCATCGCGGAGGCGCTCGACTCGCTGGAGTCCCGTCCCGACATCGCCGCCTACGTCCTGACCGGCGCGGGCGGCACCTTCAGCGCCGGCATGGACCTCAAGGGGTTCCTCACCGGCGACCTGCCCGTGGTCGAGGGACGCGGCTTCGGCGGGGTGACCGAGGCGCCGCCGGTCAAGCCCCTGGTGGCCGCCGTCGAGGGATACGCCCTGGCGGGCGGCTTCGAGCTGGCGCTGGCCTGCGACGTCATCGTGGCCTCGGCACAGGCCACGTTCGGCCTGCCCGAGCCCAGGCGCGGCCTGGTGGCGGGCGCGGGCGGCATCATGCGCCTGCCGCGCCGCATCCCCTACCACGTCGCCATGGAGATCGCCCTGACCGGCGACCACTACCCCGCCACCCGCCTGTACGAGCTCGGCCTGGTCAACCGGATCACCGAGCCGGGCGCGGCCCTGGAGGGCGCGCTGGAGCTGGCCCGCAAGATCGCGGCCAACGCCCCGCTCGCCCTGGCGGCGACCAAGAAGGTCGTCATCGAGTCGCAGGACTGGCCGCTGGAGGAGATGTTCGAGCGGCAGGGCGCGATCATCAACCCGGTGTTCATGTCCAAGGACGCCATGGAGGGCGCCGCCGCCTTCGCCGAGAAGCGCGCGCCCCGCTGGAGCGGCGAGTAGCCCGCGCCGCCCGGCTTCGGGCCCCTTCCGCCGCTGGAGGGGCCCGTTTTCCTTACGCGCGCATAACCGCTTCTGCGTACGGTAAAGAAGAGGGCGGAGAGCGGGAGGGCGCATGAACGACAGCACGAGGTCCGCGTTCGAGTCGGCCAGGCGCGGCGCGGGCGTCCTGCTGACCAGCGCGCTCGGCGCGGCGGTCATCATGGTGGTGCTGCTCGGCGTGATGTGGGGCGTCGAGGTCGTCGACTACGTGCTCAACGGCACGCTCGACCGGCAGTTCGGCATCGTCGGCTGGCACCCCGACGGGCTGGCCGGCATCTTCTTCGCGCCGTTCCTGCACGTCGGCTTCGGGCACCTGATGGCCAACTCGCTGCCGCTGCTCGTGCTCGGGTTCCTGGCGGCGCTGCGCGGCATCGGCAGGTTCCTGGCCGCCACCGCGGTGATCATCGTCCTCGGCGGGTTCGGCACCTGGTTCACCAGCCCCGACACGATCACCGTGGGGGCCAGCGGGCTGGTGTTCGGCTACTTCGGCTACGTCGTCGCCCGCGGGCTGTTCGACCGGCGGCCCCTCGACATCGTCATCGGCATCGGCGTGGCCATCGCCTACTACTCCATCCTGTGGGGGCTGCTGCCCAACCAGCAGGGCATCTCCTGGCAGGGGCACCTGTTCGGGCTGCTCGCGGGCGTCGTCGCGGCCTGGCTGCTGCGCCGCAGGCGCCCCGCCACGCCGTCCCTGGACTCCTAGGCGCGGCCCCGAACTCGTTCGCGGCGTTCGGCAACAAGTGGCGATCATGTGATTACCATTCGTGTTGATCACTACCTCAGACGCCATGACAGGCGCTGCTCGCGTGCGACCAGCGCCTCTCCGAGGTCATGACGGCCGAGGGCTCGCGACCCTAGGAGAACGCATGTCCATCGTGAGGTCCACGACCGTCGCCCTGTCCACGCTGCTGGCATTCGGCGGCCCGCTGGTGATGGGGGTGAGCCCGGCGAACGCCGAGCACCGCCCCGCCGTCGAGAGCGCGCTGACCATGACGGCGGCGGGCAAGAGCACCCAGCGGATCGCCTCCGGCAGGACCGAGCCCGGCGTGGGCTGGAACCTCTACGTCAACAACTCGCCCGGCCTCTACATCGACGTCGACACCAGCGCCGCCCACTTCACGGGCGACCCGGTCTACACCGTCTCCGTCGGCGGCCTGGCCCACCACTTCGAGCTGACCGGCACCAGCACCGTCTACCAGCCGACCGCGACCGGCTTCCGCGTCTACATCCGGTGGAGCAACGGCCAGCCCCTCACGGTGGAGGACGCCCAGACCTACGGCTGGTACGTCAACTGGATCGGCGTCGACCAGCCGTAACCCGGCCGGAAACAGGACAGCCCCGGGGGATCCCGGGGCTGTCGTGGCGGGTCGCGGCTAGAGACGCTCGACCACGTAGTCGACGCAGACCGTCAGCGCCTCCACGTCGGCCGGGTCGATCGCCGGGAACATCGCGATGCGCAGCTGGTTGCGGCCGAGCTTGCGGTAGGGCTCGGTGTCGACGATGCCGTTGGCGCGCAGCACCTTGGCCACGGCCGCCGCGTCGACCTCCTCGGAGAAGTCGATCGTGCCGACCACCTGGGAGCGGAACTCCGGCGCCGCGAACGGCGTGGCGTAGGCCGACTTCTCGGCCCACGAGTAGAGGCGCTGGGCCGAGTCGGCCGTGCGGGAGGTCGTCCAGGCCAGGCCGCCGTTGCCGTTCATCCAGTCGAGCTGGTCGGCCAGCAGGAACAGCGTGGCCACGGCCGGGGTGTTGTAGGTCTGGTCCTTGCTGGAGTTGTCGATCGCCGTCGGCAGGCTGAAGAACTCGGGCACGTAGCGGTCGGTGGCCGCGATCTCCTCGACCCGGGCCAGGGCGCGCGGCGACATGAGCGCGATCCACAGGCCGCCGTCGGAGGCGAAGCTCTTCTGCGGGGCGAAGTAGTAGACGTCGGTCTCCTCGATGGAGACGGGCAGGCCGCCGGCGCCGGAGGTCGCGTCGACGAGCACGAGCGAGTCGTCGGAGCCGACCCGGCGGATCGGCATGGCGACACCGGTGGAGGTCTCGTTGTGGGTGAGCGCGTAGACGTCGATGCCGTCCTGCTCGACCGCCGCCGGGTGGGTGCCGACCTCGGACTTGATGACCGACGGCTCGCCGAGCCACGGCGACTTCCTGGCGACGGTCGCGAACTTGGCGGAGAACTCGCCGAAGGACAGGTGCTGCGACCGGTCGCGGATCAGCCCGAAGGCGGCGATGTCCCAGAACGCGGTGGTGCCGCCGTTGCCCAGCACGACCTGGTAGCCCTCGGGCAGGGAGAACAGGTCGGCGAGCCCGGCACGCACGCGGCCGACCAGGCTCTTGACCGGCTTCTGGCGGTGGGAGGTGCCCATGACGCTCGCTCCGGAGGAGGCGAGAGCGGCCAGCTGCTCGGTGCGAACCTTCGAGGGCCCGCAGCCGAAACGGCCGTCGGCGGGCTTGATGTCAGCGGGAATCACGATGTCAGCCACCTGACCAGCCTACTGACGCCGTCGTCGTGAGTAGGCCCGGGTCCGGATTGTGAGACCTGCGAGTCCCTGGCTGGGAGCGTGGTGATCACGTACGCTCGCCTCTAGCCAGGAGACTCGGGGGCGACACATCAGTCCGGAGGCCGGATCTCGCATGCCCAACCAGCCGGTGTACCAGGTGATCGACGAGGCCGTGCGCCGGCCGCCCCCGTTCGCCAGGGAGAGCGGCCTGCCGATCATGGTGTTCACCGGCGACCGCGTCGCGGCCGGTGAGGCCGCCGGCACCGCCGAGAGGTTCCGTGGGCGGACGCCGTACGCGGAGATCGACGCCGGCGGCTTCCCCGACGTCCCGGCGATCGTGGAGCGGCTGGCGGGCTTGCAGGGCATGCTGGCCACGTGGGTCCGCGGCACGATGCTGCCTCCGCCGCGCTTCCCGCTGACCCAGTTCGTGCTGTGGGCGTGGGGCCGGCGCGGCATCGAGATCCCGGGCGCGGGCACGCCGCCCAACCCGGTGGCCAAACGGCACGCCTTCCGGCAGTGGCTGGCCGACTGGCGCAGGGAACGGTCCCGGACCGGGCGGGTCAGGCGGGCCATGGCCGACTACGTGGGCCGGGCCATGACCACCTGGATCCCGCTGTCGGGACTGGCCGCGTACGGGCTGCAGAGCTTCGTGGACGGCCTCACGCTGCTGCTGTGGGGGGCGAGCGTGGCCGTGGCGTTCGTCGTCGGCCTCGTGCACGCCGTGCTGCTCATCCGGGGCCCCATCTTCTACCGCTGGTTCCGCCGGGCGCCGTTCCTGCGGCGGGGTCGGGGGGAGAGCGTCATCGAGTACGCCGTCCGGGTCAGCGAGGCGGCGCCGGAGGACGTCGAGAGGCTGATGGTGGCCGCGCTGCTGGAGGACCTGCGCCAGGCCTACCAGCGCCGGATCATCCCGTGGCCCGGCTGGGGCCGCGACACCTATCCGGTGATGCGGCTCACCGACGCCGACCCGGCCACGGCCGGGCGCCGGTTCATGGAGCTGGTGCACGACATCAGGACCGGCACGGGCCAGCGCGGCCCGATACTGCTCGTCGCCGCCACGACCGTGCCGCCGCAGGCGATCCCCGTCAAGCCGGTCCAGGGCCGCGAGGCGGACCTGGTCGCGCTCCACCGCGGCTGGCGGGACCGGACACGCCGCACCGGGCCGAGCCCGTACCTGCTGGTCGAGGTCGGCCCGGGTGAGCGGCCGGCCACCGACGACGGCGCGGGACGCAGGCTGCCCGTCCGCCCGCTGGCCTACTGGCTGACGGTCGTGGCGCTGCTCGCGTTACCGCTCAGCGGGGCGGTGTTCGCGACCGCGGGCTGCGGGGCGGAGCTGACCCGGGTGGCCGACCAGTGCGTGGGCATCGGACCGCTGGACAAGATGGCGCCGCACCCGATGGTCCTGCCCGTGGTGCGCCGCATCGAGGAGCAGAACGCCCAGATCCCGTTCGGCGCCAAGATCTTCACCATCGCCTACCTGGGGCCGCTGACCACCCAGCCGGGCGCCCGGTTCAAGGACGGCCAGATGACGGCCGTGGCGGGCGAGCTGGTCGGCATCGGCGCCTACCAGGCGAGCTACAACCGCAGCAAGTCCGACTGGAAGATGAAGGTCGTCTTCGCCAACACCGGCCAGGACTTCGCCAGCGCCCGGCTCGCGGCCGAGAGCGTCGCCGAGCGTGCGGAGGGCGACCCCACCCTCACGGCGGCCGTGGGATTCGCCTGGAGCCGCGAGGAGGTCAGGCAGGCGGTGGACGTGCTCACCAAGGCCAACCTGCCGATGGTCAGCACGGTGAGCACGGTCGGGCAGATCGCCGGCGCCGCCGGGGACCGCTCGGCCTACCTGTTCCGCCTCGCCGTCGTGGACGACCTGCAGATCGCCGCCACGGTCCACTGGCTGGAGACGCTCGGGACGGCCAGGGGCGCCGGCCTGAAGCCGCGCGTGGCGGTCGTCTGGCAGCGGCAGCAGGGGGAGCTCTACAGCGCGGACCTGAAGGAGCTGTTCCTGCGGAAGTACACCGGGACCGGCTCCGAGCACCCCTTCGAGGACGACGCCTCGCTCGGGGCCGCGATGGAGGAGGCCTGCGCCTCCGGGGCGAAGGTCGTCTACTACACCGGCCGGGCCGACTTCCTGAGCAGCCTCAAGCGGGCGTGGGGCGCCTCCTGCGAGCGGCGCCGGGTCAGGCTGCTCGCCTCGGACGATCTCACCGGCGCCATCGCCAACGACGTCGCCTCCAACCGCGCGGGCCACGACACGAGCATGTCGTTCGTGTCGCTGACCGACGTCCGCGACGCCACCCTCAACCAGGGGCAGAAGACGCTGCGCCAGTGGGCGGGCGGCTCCCTGGTGTACTCGGCCGCGCACGCCGCGTTCGGCTACGACGCGGCGCAGGCCGTAGGGATCGCGGTCGACGCCTACCGCACGCAGAGCGGCGCGGGGAACATCCGGGCGGGGGTGCACTACAACCTGCGGGGGCTGCGCTTCGACGGCGCCACGGGGACGGTGAGCTTCTCCGGCCACGTCACCGACCACGACGCCCAGGGCCGCGAGGTGTGGCTCATGACCGTCGAGTCGGGGGAGCCCGTGCGCGCGGGCTGGGTGTGCCGGCCGACGGCGTCGGACGCCGCGTGCACGACGCCGCCCAGGTGACGGGCACCCGGGCGGCGGACGGCAGGCGCGGTCCGGCGCAGGCCGGCGATCAGATGGTGCCGACGACCTCGTCGGCGCCCGGCACGTCGCTCAGCGGACGCGACGCCGGGCCGGTGTACCTGGCGCTCGGGCGGACGAGCCGGCCCGTCTTCTTCTGCTCCAGGATGTGCGCGGCCCAACCGGCCGTGCGGGCGCAGGTGAACATCGAGGTGAACATGTGGGACGGCACCTCGGCGAAGTCGAGGACCACGGCCGCCCAGTACTCGACGTTGGTGGCCAGCACCCGGTCGGGCTTGCGGGCGTGCAGCTCCTCCAGCGCCGCCTGCTCCAGCGCGGCGGCGACCTCGTAACGCGGGGCGCCGAGCTCCTTGGCGGTGCGGCGCAGCACGCGGGCGCGCGGGTCCTCGGCCCGGTAGACGCGGTGGCCGAAGCCCATGAGGCGCTGACCCTTGTCCAGCTCGCTCTGCACGTACTTCTTGGCGTCACCCAGCTGCTCGACGCCCTCGATCATGTGCAGGACGCGGGCCGGGGCGCCGCCGTGCAGCGGGCCCGACATGGCGCCGACGGCGCCGGACAGCGAGGCCGCCACGTCGGCCCCGGTGGAGGCGATGACGCGGGCGGTGAAGGTGGACGCGTTCATGCCGTGCTCGGCGGCGGAGGTCCAGTAGGCGTCGATGGCCTTGACGTGCCTCGGGTCGGGCTCACCGCGCCAGCGGATCATGAAACGCTCGACGATGGTCTTGGCCTCGTCGACGCGGCTCTGCGGCACCATCGGCAGGCCGAGGCCACGCGCCGACTGCGCCACGAAGGACAGCGCCATCACCGACGCGCGGGCGAGCTGGTCGCGCGCCTCCTCGTCGCTGATGTCGAGCAGCGGCCTGAAGCCGTACGCCGGGGCCAGCATGGCCAGGGCGCTCTGCACGTCTACGCGGATGTCACCGGAATGGACAGGAATGGGGTACGGCTCCGCCGGGGGCAGGCCCGGCTGGAACTTGTTGTCGACCAGCAGGCCCCATACGTGCCCGAAGGGGACACGGCCGACCAGCTCCTCGATGTCGACGCCCCGGTATCGAAGGGCGCCCCCCTCTTTGTCCGGTTCCGCGATCTCGGTCTCGAAAGCCACAACACCCTCGAGGCCGGGTTTGAAGTCGGACATTCTCGGCCGCCTCCCTTTCTTGCCATGTTCCGGCAATGCCTTGATGTCGAGATACCGGCGGGTCAATTTAACCCCCTTCCCACTCATGCTCGGTCTCCGGACCCATCGAAACTCCATCGCCGCAGGTGGGGGGTGGTGTGGGGGGTCTGATGCCGGGCGCGCAAGAATACCGTCTCGTGGATGCAACCTCGCGCCCGCCCTCGCTGGCCGGGCTCCGCCGCACGTACGAGGGCGAGCCGCTGCTCGAAACCGGCGTGGCGGCCGACCCTGTCACGCAATTCACCCTCTGGTTCCAGGAGGCGCTCGACGCGGGCCTGCCCGAGCCGAACGCCATGGTGCTGGCCACCGCCTCGGCCGGCGGCCGGCCCAGCGCCAGGACCGTCCTGCTCAAGGGCTACGACGAGTCGGGCTTCGTCTTCTACACGAACTTCGAGTCGCGCAAGGGCCGCGACCTCGCCGAGAACCCGCGGGCCTCGCTGCTGTTCCCCTGGCATCCGATCCGGCGTCAGGTGCGGGTCGAGGGCTCGGTCGTGCGGCTGCCGCACGAGGAGTCGGCCGCCTACTTCGACTCCCGCCCGTACGGGTCGCGGATCGGGGCCTGGGCGTCGCGCCAGTCGGCCGTGGTCCGGTCGCGGGAGGAACTGGACGCCCGCTACGAGGAGCTGGCGGCCCGCTGGCCGGAGCAGCCGCCGGTGCCCGACTTCTGGGGCGGGTTCCGGGTGGTGCCGTCGGAGATGGAGTTCTGGCAGGGCCAGCTCGACCGGATGCACGACAGGCTCCGCTACCGGCGGACCCCGACCGGGTGGGCTCTGGAGAGACTCGCCCCATAATGTGCCTCAAGTGGCAATCGGGGAGCTCGTCAAGCGTCAACTGTTAGACACCAGGCCGCTGGCCGTGCCCGCCTACCGGCGCCTCTGGGTGGGGCAGGCCGTCTCGGGCGTCGGCCTCGCGGTGAGCGTGGTGGCCGTCAGCCAGCAGGTGTGGGTGCTGACCCACTCCTCCCTCTGGGTCGGCCTCATCGGCCTGGCCAACCTGATACCGCTGGTGGTGTTCGGGCTGTGGGGCGGCGCGGTCGCCGACGCGGTGGACCGGCGCAGGCTGCTGATCGTCGGCTCGGCCATCGCCTGGTCCAGCACCGTCCTGCTGGTGGCGCAGGCCCTGCTCGGCCTGGACAACGTCTTCGTCCTGCTCGGCGTGGTCGCCCTGGGCGCCACCGGCTACGCGATCAGCTCCCCGACCCGGGGCGCGGTCATCCCACGCCTGCTCCCTCCAGAGCTGGTCCCGGCCGCCAACGCGCTCAACTCACTGGTCTACAGCATGGCCGCGATCATCGGGCCGATGGTCGGAGGCGTGGTGCTGGCGGCCTCGGGGTTCGCCGCGGCGTACGCGCTCGACGCCCTGCTGTTCGGCGCCGGCCTGTACGCGGCGCTGCGCCTGCCGCCGCTGCCGCCGCTCGGCGAGGTCTCCAGGCCCGGCGCCAGAGCCGTCGTCGAGGGCCTGCGTCACATCCTCGCCAGCCCCGTCCTCCTCATGTCGTTCGTCGTCGACATCATCGCCATGGTGCTCGCCCTGCCCCGCGCGCTGTTCCCCGAGCTGGCGGACGTGCGCTTCGGCGGCTCCGAGATCGCCCTCGGCTGGCTGAACTCCGCCATGGCGATGGGCTCGGTCGCCGGGGCGCTGTTCTCCGGCTGGGTCGGCCGGGTCAGGCGGCAGGGGATCGCGCTCGTCGCCGTCATCGCCGTGTGGGGCCTCGCCGTGGCCGCCGCCGGGCTCGTGCACGAGCTGTGGCTGGTGGTGGCGTTCATGGCCGTCGGCGGTGCGGCCGACGTGGTGTCCTCGGTGTGGCGGCAGTCCATCCTGCAGCTCCACGCGCCCGACGAGATGCGCGGGCGGATGCAGGGGGTGTTCATGGTGGTGGTGGCCGGCGGGCCCCGGCTCGGCGACCTGCGGGCCGGGGCGATGGCCGCCTCGTTCGGGATGGCGGCGGCGTGGGTGGGCGGCGGCCTGGCGTGCGCCGCCGCGGTGGTGGCCGTCGGGTTGTCGGTGGCCCGCTTCCGCACCTACCGCTCGGGGTAGCGCGACGGCGGACCGTACGGACCGTACGGGCCGGCGGGTCCGGCGGGCCCCATGGAGCTCGCGCGCTCAGGAGCCGTCCGCCGTCCGGGCGGCCACCTGGAGGTCGGCGAGGAAGCCCGCGTACGTGGCGTCCCTGTCGGGGGCGCGCAGCACGGCGGAGGGGTGGATGGTCGCCACCGCCAGCCTCCCGCCCAGCGGCACCGGCACGCCGCGCTCCTTGGTCACCCGGAAGCCCGGCCCCAGCACCGAGCGCGCCGCCGTGGCGCCGAGCACCACGACCACCTCCGGCTCCACCACGGCCAGCTCGGCCGTCAGCCACGGCCGGCAGGCGTCGATCTCGGCGGCGGTCGGCTTCTGGTGGATGCGCCGCTTGCCCCGCAGCGTGAACGAGAAGTGCTTGACCGCGTTGGTCACGTACACCTCGTCGCGCTTGATGCCCGCCTCCGCCAGCGCCCGGTCCAGCACCCGGCCGGCCGGCCCGACGAACGGCGCTCCCTGGCGGTCCTCCTGGTCGCCCGGCTGCTCGCCGACCAGCAGGAACCTGGCCCCCGGCGGCCCTTCGCCGAAGACCGTCGCCGTGGCGTTCCGGTACAGGTCGCAGCCCCTGCACCCGGCCGCCGCGTCGCGCAGCGCGTCGAGGTCGAGGCGGTCGGGAAGGAACGAGGCGGCGCCTTTGTTTCCGTCCTTTGCCATCGCAGGTCTCTCTGCAAGTAGGGTTTGTGCCTTCACTTGTGTGCCCGGGGCGGACGGGGTCAGTCCCTCCCTTGACCGGCGTAACATTGCAGTTGGGAGGAGCCTTGACCGCACACGGCCTGATCGACACGACGGAGATGTATCTCCGCACGATTTATGAGCTCGAAGAGGAGGGGATCGTCCCTCTCCGGGCGCGCATCGCCGAGCGTCTGCAGCAGAGTGGCCCGACGGTGAGCCAGACCGTGGCCCGCATGGAGCGCGACGGCCTGGTTCGCGTCGAGGGTGACCGGCACCTGTCGATGACCGAGCTCGGGCGCACCCTCGCCACGCGCGTGATGCGCAAGCACCGCCTCGCGGAGTGCCTGCTGACCCAGGTGATCGGCCTGCCGTGGGAGGAGGTGCACATCGAGGCCTGCCGGTGGGAGCACGTCATGTCCGACTCGGTGGAGTCGCGGCTGGTGACCCTGCTCGACAACCCCACGGTGTGCCCGCACGGCAACCCCATCCCCGGGCTGGCCGAGCTGGGCGCCCAGGAGACCGGCGACATCGGCGAGGTGCTGCTGGCGTCCATGTCGGAGCTGGCGGGCCCGCGGGACACACCCGTAGTCGTGCGACGAATTAGCGAACAAGTGCAAAGCGATCCCGCTGTGATGCTTAAACTCAAGCAAGTTGGGATACAACCCGGACGCGAGGTCACGCTCGCGGCGAGCGACGACGGTGTGCGGGTGACAGGTGACGGTGACGCGAACAACATTCCCGCGGAGCTTCCGCGTGACGTTGCCGCGCACGTTTTCGTCTCCAGGCGCTGACGCGCGCGCTGCTGCTTGGTTGAATCCCTTGCGGGAGACCCTCCACTCCCCTCCGGTCAAGACTGTTGCAGGAGCGCCCGTGTTCCGCTGCTTTGCGCACATGCCTCCACGAGGAGTGGTCTCCGGATGAAGCGTTGGGGGGATCTGTCTGAGGACGCGGTCGATCATCTGGCCGCCTCCTCCGTCCTCGATCACGCCGAGATGGCCGTCGTCGTGACGGACCGTTTCGGCAATCTCCTCTACTGGAACCCCTTCGCCGAAAAGCTCTTCGGCCGTCCCGGCGCCTCGTCACGTGACGCGTCGGGGCTCTCGCTCGGCTTCATCGAGAAGGACCACCCGCTGGCCGTCGAGCTCTCCAAGCACGTGCTCAAGGGCGGCGTGTGGGAGGGCACCTTCGACGTCCGCCGGCCCGACGGCACCATCGTCTACGTCCGCGCCCAGGCCGTGCCGCTGCGCCACGCCGACGGCTCGGTGACCGGCATCGTCATCACCGCCCGTGAGGCGATGCGCAGCAACGAGCGCGAGAAGGACCGCTTCGGGCTGCTGGAGCGCATCGGCGAGCGGCTCGCCGGCTCCCTGTACGTCGAGGAGACGCTCAAGCGCGTCGCCGAGATGCTGGTCCCGCAGTTCGCCGACCACTGCTTCATCGAGCTGGTGGAGGGCGACCGGCTGGTGCGCAGGGTGTCGCAGCACGTGCAGGGCTGGACCCCGCCGCCCGGCACCTGGAAGCCGGTCGGCGCCGAGATCCGCTACCCCCACGGCCACTACGCCGACACCGCGATGCGGCGGCAGGAGACGATCCTCGTCGAGGACTTCGCCGCCAGCAGCTTCCCCGCCCCGAGCGACGACAGCGCCAAACTGTGCGGCGAGGTCGGCATGACCTCCGCCATCGTCGCCCCGCTGTGCGTGCGCGGCGAGACGCTCGGCCAGCTCTACCTCGGGCTGTCCAACCTCACCGACCGGCGCAGCCCCCACTACGACGCCTTCGACCGCGACTTCGTCGGCGCCATCGCCACCCGGGTCGCGCTCGCCATCGACAACGCGCTGCTGTTCGAGGAGGAGCGGCACACCGCCGAGTCGTTCCAGAAGCACCTGCTGCCCCGGGCGCTGCCCCAGCTCGACGGCCTGCAGATCGCGGTGCGCTACTACCCGGCCGCCCCCCTCGCCTCCCACGGGCAGGGCATCCAGACCCAGGTCGGCGGCGACTGGTACGACGTGATCCCGCTGTCGGCCGGCCGGGTCGGCATCGTCATCGGCGACGTCGAGGGGCGTGGCGCCAAGGCCGCGGCCATCATGGGCCAGTTGCGGGCCGCGCTGCGCGCCTTCGCCCAGGACGACAAGTCGCCCGCCGACATCCTGGCCAGGCTCGACGAGTGGACGCGCATCATCGCCACGCCCGAGAAGGACGACCAGGGCGCCGACATCAGCGTCCCGCCCATCGTCACCTGCCAGTACCTCGTCTACGACGCCTGGTCGCGCACCCTGTCGTTCGCCAACGCCGGTCACGCGCCGCCGTTGCTGCTGGTCGAGGGCCAGTGCCTGGAGCTCGACATCGAGGAGGTCGGCCAGCCGCTGGGCGTGCGCGCCAAGGGCCTGCACGCCGACCTCGTCTACAAGGAGGAGACTCGGGTGCTGCCGCCCGGCGCGGCGCTGCTCCTCTACACCGACGGCCTGGTCGACCGGCGTCCCGGCCGCGACGGCCGGATGCCGACCGACGCCGAGACGCTGGGCGTGCTGCGTGACAAGCTCGCCAAGGTGGCCGACGCCGACGTGGAGCGCGTCGCCGAGGCGGCCACGGTCGCGGTGCCGGGCGAGATCGACGACGACATGGCCATCCTGGTGGTCCGCTCCAGCACCGACGACCTCGACGTCGAGGAACGCACCTTCCCCGCCCAGCCCATCATGGTGGGCGAGGCGCGGCGGATGGCCTCCGAGGCCTTCGACGACTGGAACGTCCCCGAGGAGCGCGCCGAGCTGGCCTGCCTGCTGGTGTCCGAGGTGGTCACCAACGTGGTGCTGCACGCGGCCAGCACCAGCGTGCCCCGCCGGGAGCTGATGATCGACGGGCCGGCGCTGGCCTTCGACGACGAGTCGTGGGACGTGCCCGGCTTCGAGGAGGAGGAGGTCGTCGGCGAGAAGGAGTTCACGCTCCGGCTGCGCCGTGGCGAGGAGGCCGTCTGGGTCGAGGTGTTCGACCAGGACCTGCGCCTGCCCCGCATCCGCAGCGCCGGCGAGAACGACGAGGGCGGCCGCGGCCTCTACCTCGTCGACCAGCTCGCCCGGCGCTGGGGCTCGCGACCTACCAGGGAAGGCAAAGCCGTCTGGTTCGAGATTCCCACCCGCAGCCGCTGAGTGGTTAGCTCGACGGCATGGAGCTGGCCTTCGAGCGGCGTGGCACGGGCCCGCCGCTGATCCTCGTGCACGGCATCGGGCACCACTGGCAGGCGTGGCTGCCGGTCATGGACCGCCTCGCCGCCTCCCGGACCGTCATCGCGGTGGACCTGCCCGGGTTCGGCGTCTCGCCGCCGCTGCCCGTGGGCACGCCGTACACCGCAGAGTCGCTCGCCGACGCGGTCGCGTCGTTCTGCACGGTGCTGGGCGTGCGTGAGCCGCACGTCGCGGGCAACTCGCTCGGCGGCTATCTCGCGCTGGAGCTGGCCTCGCGGGGCGTCGTCCGCACGGCCACCGCCCTGTCCCCGGCCGGGTTCTGGTCGCGGGCCGAGCTGGCCTACTGTCAGACGGCGCTGCGTGCGACCCGCGCCGCGGCCGCCTCGATCCCGCCGGAGCGGCTCGCCCGCGCGGCCGAGGCCCCGGCGGGGCGGGCGGTGCTGGCCGGTCTCCTGGTCGCCCACCCGGCCCGGCTCTCGCCGGCGGCCCTGGTCGCCGGCGCGCAGGCGCTGGCCGGGGCGCGCGGGTTCGACGAGACGCTGGCCACGTTCACCGGTCTGATGCCGCCGGCGCCGCCCAAGGTGCCGGTCACCCTCGCCTGGGGCGAGCACGACCGGCTGCTGCCGCGCCGGCAGGCCGTACGGGCCGCGAGATGGTCGGGGCAGCGGGTGAAGCTGCTGAAGGGCTGCGGGCACGTGCCGATGAGCGACGACCCGGAGCTGGTGGCCAGGGTGCTGCTGGAGGGGAGCGAGGGCTAGCGGGTCAGGCGGCGTAGGCGGCTTCGAGGTTGGCGGCCATGCGGCGCAGCACGTCGATGGTCGTCGCGTACTCCTCCTCGCTGATCCCTTCGGCGGCCTGCCGCCGTACGCGCATGACGTGGGCGGCGATCGCCTCGTGCGCACGCCTGCCGTCGTCGGTGAGCCGCCCGCCGGAAACCCAGCCCCTCGACGACAGCTGCTCCAGCGCGTCGCCCACCGCGGCGAACGGCAGGAGCGCCGCCCGCGGGTGGTCGTCGCCGACGGCCAGCACGTTGAGCGCCTGCCACTCCCGGCGGGAGACTTGGTGGGCGGCCAGCGCGGCGGGCAGGACCTGCTCGAAGAGGCCGTCGAGGTGCTTGAGCCAGTAGCCGATCATTCTCTGGGACATGCATGCATAATAACAACTATATGTGTAATGACAACTATATTGCGTCGGTCGAACGTGCCATGGTCACGATCAGGCGCCGGCAGAGCAGGCGCGCGCTCGCGCGGCTGCAGGGTGCGCCCGGCCCCGAGCTGGAGGTGCTCGACGTGCTGGAGGCGGCGGGGGAGCCGGTGACCGTGTCGGCCGTCGCCGAGGCGCTCGCTGTCGACCAGCCCCGGGCGAGCCGGCTCGTCGCCGCGGCGGTGACGGCCGGGCTCGTGCGACGCGAGGCCGACCAGGCCGACGGGCGGCGCGCCCTGCTCGCGCTGACCGACGCCGGGCGGGCGGCCGCCGGGCGCGCGCACGAGGCCAGGCAGGCGGCGTTCGCGCAGGCCATGGCGGGGTGGACGGACGCCGAGCGGGCGGAGTTCGCCCGCCTGCTCACCCGCTTCGTCGAGTCGCTGCCCGGCTAGACCTGCGTCTGCCCCCAGAGCAACAGCATGACGATGACGAAGACGATCACCACGCCGAGGTAGCCGACCGGCCCGAGGCGCAGCGCCCGGCGCACCCGGTTCAGACCCCAGGCGAAGAGCAGCGCCAGGAACACCAGAAGGATCAGCCCGCCGTCCATGGTCTCAGTATGCGTTCCGGGACGGCGGGCCGCGCCGGTTCTAGAAGCCGAACGACCGGCCGATGATCTCCTTCATGATCTCGGTGGTGCCGCCGTAGATCGTCTGGACGCGGCTGTCCACCCACGCCTTGGCCACCGGGTACTCCAGCATGTAGCCGTAGCCGCCGTGCAACTGGAGGCACCGGTCGATGACCTTGGTCTGCAGCTCGGTGGTCCACCACTTGGCCTTGGCCGCGTCCACCGCTGTGAGCTCGCCGGCGTTCAGCGCGACGACGCACTTGTCGACGTAGTGGCGGGCGATCTCGGTCTCGGTGGCCAGCTCCGCCAGGACGAACCGGGTGTTCTGGAACGAGCCGATCGACCGGCCGAACGCCTGCCGCGTCCCGCAGTAGGCGATGGTCTGCTCCAGCACCGTCTCGGCCGCCGCCACCGCCCCGACCGCGATCGACAGCCGCTCCTGCGGCAGGTTGCGCATGAGCTGGAAGAACCCCTCGCCGTCGGCCGGGCCGAGCCGGTTGGCCACCGGCACGCGGACGTTGTCGAAGAACAGCTCGGCCGTGTCCTGAGCCTTCATCCCGATCTTGTCGAGGTTGCGCCCGCGCCCGAAGCCCTCCATCCCGCGCTCCACGACCAGCAGCGTGACGCCCCGCGCTCCCGCCTCGGGGTCGGTCTTGGCCACCACGACGACGAGGTCGGCGTTGATGCCGTTCGTGATGAAGGTCTTCTGTCCGTTGAGCACGTAGTGGTCGCCCTCGCGGACCGCCGTGGTCCGGACGCCCTGCAGGTCGCTGCCCGCCCCGGGCTCGGTCATCGCGATGGCGGTGATCAGCTCGCCGCTGACGAACCCGGGCAGCCACCGCTGCCTCTGCTCGTCGTTCGTCAGCTCGACGACGTACGGCGCCATCACGTCGTTGTGCAGTGAGAAGCCCAGGCCGGTCGCGCCGTGCCTGATGATCTCCTCCAGGATCACGGTGTTGTACCGGAAGTCCGTGATGCCGGCCCCGCCGTACTCCTCGGGCACCCCGAACCCGAACATCCCGAGCTCGCTGGCCTTCTTCCAGACCTCGCGCGGGACGATCCCGTCCTTCTCCCAGCGATCATGATGGGGCACGACCTCACGTGCCATGAACTCGCGCACGGTCTCCTGGAAGAGCAGGTGCTCCTCGTCGAAGAGGTCTCGCCGCATCGGTCGCCTCCAAGCAGGTGTGGTGGGGACAGAATACGATTCTGGTCGCTCGAGGTATACCCGGTCGGGCGGGCGGACACGGCTTCATCACAAGTACCGGATCCGGGCCGGACGGTGGCGATATCGCCTCTAAGATCTCCTTTCGGTCTATGTGATCGGAGTATCCGGTGAATCGGTGGCGCAAGACGTTGATCGCTGCATCGGTCGGTATGGCCGCGTCCGCAGCGTTCGTAGCGACGCCCGCCCCCGGCCAGGCCCAGGCCTCGCTGATCGCCAAGTACCTCTGCACGGGCGGCGTCGCGGGAGGCGCCGGTGTCGAGGTGGAGGCCGTGGTCACGCCTCGCCTGGAGGCCGGCGGCATGCTCGACGTCAACTGGGCGCTTCGGTATGCGACTGACACACAGTTCGGCTCGCCCGGCTTCTTCGCCAAGGGCTCCACACTCAACCTCGAGGGCATGGTGGAGATCACCGGTGCCTGGAACGGTCAGCTCAGGCCCAAGGGGTTCAAGGACCAGCCCGAGCTCGTGCCGGGCGACTTCCTCGACCTGCCCGAAGGGCTGTCCGACGCGGGCTCGGTGCGGCGTCCGGGCACGATCCGCGTCCGGCCGGGCGACCTGTTCGTCAGGTTCAAGCCCGCCAAGGGCGAGGTCATGGTCAACGACAACAACCCGGCCGTCGAGTATTCGGGCACCTGGACCTCCGGCGGCACGGCGGAGGAGTTCGGCGACCACCTCTACGACCTGCACGAGACCAGCCAGAAGGACGCGGTCGCCAGGCTGTCGTTCACCGGCACCCAGGTCGCCTACATCAGCAGGCGCGAGCGGGGCCTCGGCCCCGTCCGCGTCCTGTTGGACGGCAAGGGCATAACAGACCCGCTGGTCGAACCGGGTAAGGACCGGAACGGCGTCCCGATGACCGGCACGAGGGCCAAGGAGGTGCTGTGGAAGTCGCCGGTGCTGAAGTACGGCCCCCACACGATCGAGATCGTCAACGCCGAGGCCGAGAAGGCCTACGTGGACGCGTTCCAGGTGACGACCGGTGAGATCGGCGAGCCCCCGACGCACAACCAGGCCACCTGCAAGCTCAAGGGCGACCCCGGCGCCATCGAACTGACCGTGCCCGGCAACAGCCCGTCGCCGACGCCTACCACGCCCACCCCCGACCCGAGCAAGACTCCCACCACCACCCCGACCCTGCCCACCCCCACGGGTGGGACGACGCCGCCTGTCGTGCCGAGCAACCCGTACAACCCCGGCCCCGGTGACAACGTCGCCGTCGTGTCCACGAGCCCCAGGCCGACCAGGACCACCACCGTCACGGCGACCCCCAAGCCGACCACCACCAGGTTCGTCAAGGCGCAGGTGCTCAAGACCCCCAAGGGCGGGGTCGACACGGGTGAAGCGCCGGAGACCGGCGGCGCCGGCTCGTACGGGCTGATCGCGGGCGGGTCCGTGCTGCTCATGGGCAGCGCCACCGGCGGGCTGCTGCTGCGGCGGCGGCGCGCCACGCATGCGGGAGGAGCGCAGCGATGACCGAGCACGACCCGATCTCCACCCCGGCTCCCGCGTCGGCCGAGGCCGAGGAGCGATCGCCGATGAGCAGGGCCCTGCCGGGTCTGCTGATCGCCGGTTCGCTGGGCGGCGTGGGCGCGATCATGGTGGGCCTGCTGTCGATGGCGCCGCCCGTGGACGACGGTTCGGGCCCGCCGCAGGTGGCCGCCCAGGCCGAGCCGAGCACCGTTCAGATCCAGAACGCGGGCGCGTTCGTCCTCGCGCCGACGGTGGGCCCCGGCGGCAAGAACGCGCCCCTGACGCCCGCCCGCCTCGAAGCCCCGCCGCCGCTGGCGGCCGCGCCGGTCGTGGCGGCCATCCCACCGGTCAAGACGACGGTGGCGAAGAAGAAGCCGAAGCCGGTCCGGATCAAGATCCCGAAGATCAAGGTGAACGCCACGATCGGGACGGTGACGCTCGACCGCAAGGGCAGCCTGACCACGCCGCCCCTGTCCAAGCCCAACCTCACGGGCTGGTACCGCTATTCGCCGCTGCCGGGGGAGAAGGGCCCCTCGGTGATCAACGGCCACGTGAGCACCCGCAAGGGCGCCGCCGTCTTCCAGCGTCTCCGCGAGCTGGCCAAGGGCGACCACATCTACGTCTACCGGTCGGACAAGAAGGTGACGCGCTTCACCGTGAGCGGGATCGAGCAGGTCAGCAAGTCGACGTTCCCCACCAAGCGGGTGTACGGCAACACCGGCGACGCGCAGCTCCGGCTGATCACCTGCGGCGGCATCTACAACAAGCAGGCGCACAGCTACACGGACAACATCATCGTGTACGCCACGCTGTCCAAGAAGAAGGGCTGATCTGGGAGCTTGCTCCCCGTTTTTGCCATTTACGGGAGATTTACAGGCAGAATCCATAAGATCTCTACCTGACCGTGACCCTTGGCTGCCAGGCTGGTACGCCAGTTGAATCTGTGCTGAAACGGAGAAGGACAGTGCTGACGTCCCAGGCGCGGCGCCGCCGCCTCGCCCTCAAGACATCCGCCTTCGGCCTGATGGGCACACTGGTCCTTCCCTCCTTGTCTCTGGTTTCGGCTTCGGCCGCCAGTGCCGCTACGGCTACGAAGCAGTTTTCCTACACGTGCCAAGCGGGAGGTCCGGTCATCAGTCAGACCATCACCGTTGGTCTCACAGCCCCGGACACGGCTGCGGCGGGAGGCAGTTTCGATGTGACGGTGAATCTCCCGACGCTGACCATCTCGCCGCCTCCCGCCGTGGCCACGACCGTGCAGGTCAACGCGGCGCTGACGGCGACCAGCGGAACGGTTACCGACCCGGGCGCCAAGGAGGGGGCGCCTGTCACGGCTGGGGGGACGACGGCACCAACCGCCGATGTGAAGTACAAGATCTCCGTAGCCGCAGGGACGACGGGCAAGGTCAGCGTAAAGCCGGGAGAGTTGAAGTTAAGTCTGGCATCTAACCCCAACAGCGTGACCACGTGCACGACGATCTCGACGGAAGTCCTGGACGTCACCATCGGCACGGGGAGCGGCACGGGGCAAGACGTCGTCGACTACCAGTGCAAAGGGCCTGGAACGGCAGACGTCCAGAACGTGCAGATCAGAGTCGAACTCACCATGCCCACGAGTGCACGAGCCAACCAGCAGTTCCAAATTGGCTGGAAGGGTACCTACGTCACGGGCAAGGAGTTGAAGGCCCCGAGCACCGGCCAGACTGTCAGTCCTAAGATCTTCGCGTATGCGACGATGACCGGCATCACCAATCTGACCTCCGCAACAGGTGAGGGTGTCACGGGGACGATCGCCGCTGGACAGCCCATCCCGCTGCCCACAGCAGTCGTGAATCTCAAGAGCACCTCATCCGCTGCTGGCACCGCGACCGTCAAACCAGGAAAGATCAACTTCGGCGCGAACTCGACTACGGGCAACCAGCCGATGATCGAGTGCTTGGTCCAGAATGACAGTGCGCTGAAGACCTACACGTTCACCGTCACCGCCGCCGGGGCTTCCCCGACGCCCACGCCGACCCCCACTCCCACCCCGACGCCCACCCCCACCCCCACCAAGACCACGCCGCGGCCGACCCGGACGAAGACGGAGATCGTCACGGTGGGGCCCACGAAGCGGGCCTCCAAGACGCCGAAGGCCGGGGCCGACACCGGGGGCGGTGGCGACATGGGGCCCGACGGGCGGATGTTCGTGCTGGCGGGGTCGTTGCTGATCATCGCCGCCGGTGCCGGTGGGCTGGTCATGCGCCGGCGCGGGATCTCGCGGAGTTGATGCGGCGTGGCGCCTCAGTATCCCTACGGCGGCGGGACGTCCGGTGATCGCGGCGGCAGGGCGCTCAGGGTGGTGCTGGTCCTGGCGGCCGTCGCCGGGGTGGTCACCGTGGTGGCCGGGCTGCTGATCGTGCTCGGCTCGCCCGAGGAGTACGGGCTGGCCTCGCAGCGTGACACGCTCGCGCTGGACGCGCAGCCCGACGGCCGGGCGACGGGACAGCCGGAGCAGGCCATGTTCCAGGCGGCGCCCACGGCGCCCCCTCCGCTGCCGCAGATCAATCCGGCGCCGCCGATGCTGCCCTCCACCCCGGTACGCATCGTGATCAAGAAGTTGGGCGTCAACGCGCCGGTCAGGTCGGTCGGCCTGGCCAAGGACGGCACGATCCAGGTGCCGCCGCCGAACGACCCCAATCTCGTCGGCTGGTACCGCCACATGTCCACCCCGGGCGAGGGTGGCCCGGCGGTGCTGCTGGGGCACAAGGACACCCGGACGCGCAGCGCCGTCTTCACCCGCCTGCACGAGATCCGCAACGGCGACCAGATCGAGGTCAAACGCCAGGACGGGACGACGGCGGTCTTCACCGTCGGCGGGGTGGAGCAGGCGAACAAGAAGACCTTCCCCACCCAGCGGGTCTACGGCCAGCAGAGCAACGCCCAGCTCCACCTCATCACCTGCGGCGGCTCGTATGACCGCAGGATCGGTCACTACACCGATAACATCATCGTCTACGCGACGATGACGGGCTCCTATCGAAGCTGATCTCGGAGGCGCGCAATGGGCTGGATGGCGAAGCGGAGACTGCGTACTGGCCCCACGGCGGCGTTGCCCGCCCGGCCGAGCCAGGCGGAGCTGCTGCGGATCGTGCGGCTGGCCGATCCCGGCGCCCGCGCCGACGGTGACGAGATCGTCGCCGTGGACGTGCGGGTGCACGCGCCGGTCGAGGCGGAGCCTGACCTGGTGGGCGGCGTGCTGGAGGAGGTCTGGGCGGTCAGGGTGGCGGCCGAGGGGCCGCTGCCGTTCGACTTCTTCGACCGCTACCTCGCCGAGGGGATCGCGTTCCGGCTGGGCGGGCTGGCCGTGTGCCGGGGCGAGGTGAGCGATCCCGCCGACGACGAGGGCGGCGGCCCCGCGGTGATCCTTCCGGTACGGCCGGCGGCGGACGAGCTGCTGCCCCTGCTGGAGGGCGAGGGGGAGGTCGAGCCGGAGGAGGAGGGCTTCGCCTACGCCGTCGACGGGCTGAGGGTGCTGGTGGTGCCGCAGAGGGGCCGACCGCCGGCCGCGGAGGAGCTGCTGCCGTTCGCCACCGAGCTGACCGCGGTCGAGCTGCGCGGCGAGGACCGCGAGCGGCTCGACGCGCTCGCGCTGCGGCTCGCCGAGGGCCTTCAAGGGGTGGTGGTGGACCGGTGGCGGTTCCGGGTGGACGCCGCCGAGGACGTGCTCCCGCCCGCCTGACAAAACGGGTAGTCTCCTCAGTAACCGAATAATGCTCGGTTTCAGGAGGCACCGTGGCAGAGGCGTACATCGTCGGGGCGGTCCGCACCCCGGTCGGCAAGAAGAAGGGCGGCCTGTCCGCCGTCCACCCCACTGATCTGGCCGCCCACACGCTCAAGGAGCTGATCGACCGCACCGGCGTCGACCCCGCGGCGGTGGAGGACGTCATCATGGGCTGCGTCATGCAGTTCGGCCCCCAGAGCATGGACATCGCGCGCAACGCGTGGCTGTCGGCGGGCCTGCCGGAGACGACCGCGGGCGTCACGATCGACCGGCAGTGCGGCTCCTCCCAGCAGTCGATCCACTTCGCGGCGCAGGGGGTCCTGTCCGGCACGCAGGACCTCGTCGTCGCGGCCGGCGTCGAGTCGATGAGCATCGTGCCCATGGGCTCGTCGATCACCGCCGCCCTGGAGAAGGGCATGCCGTTCCCGTTCGGCGACAAGTGGGTCGAACGCTACGGCAAACAGGAGATCTCGCAGTTCCGCGGCGCGGAGCTGATGTGCGAGAAGTGGGGCTTCACCCGCGACGAGCTGGAGCGGTACGCCTTCGAGTCGCACCAGCGGGCGGCCAAGGCCGTCGCGAACGGCTACTTCAAGGAGCAGATCACGCCCGTGAACGGCGTGGAGGACGACGAGGGCCCCCGCCCCGACACGACGCTGGAGAAGATGGCCGGGCTCAAGACGCTCAAGGAGGACGGCCAGATCACCGCGGCCACGTCCTCGCAGATCTCCGACGGCTCGGGCGCCGTGCTGATCGCCTCCGAGCGGGCCGTACGCGAGCACGGCCTGACCCCGCGTGCCCGCATCCACCAGCTCGCTCTCATGGGCGACGACCCCGTGTACATGCTGACGGCGCCGATCCCGGCCACGCGCAGGGCTCTGGAGCGGTCGGGCCTGTCGATGGACGACATCGACGTGACTGAGATCAACGAGGCGTTCGCCCCGGTGCCGATGGCGTGGATCAAGGAGCTGGACGCCGACCCGGCCCGGGTCAACCCCAACGGCGGCGCCATCGCCCTCGGCCATCCGCTGGGCGCCACCGGCGCGATCCTCATGACGAAGCTGCTGCACGAGCTGGAGCGCACCGGCGGGCGGTACGGCCTGCAGACGATGTGTGAGGGCGGCGGCCAGGCCAACGTCACCATCATCGAGCGGCTCTGACCTGCCGCGTCACGGCGCCCCGCCCCCGATCGGGGCGGGGCGCCGCGCGTCGTGCGGGGGCCCATGGCGTACGGGCCGCGCGCCGCACTCACCACCATCCATCGGCAGTGGTCTAGCGCCCCTTGGGCGGGATGCGACGGGGCGGCGCGATCGGCCGCTGCGGCATCTTGGGCATCTGCCGCGGGACCGGTCTCGCCGGGTGTCCCGGCATCCCGGGGACGTTCTTCTTGGATCCGTTGGATACACGTACTCGCATGAGAAGGCTCCTTCACGTAACTCGCGACGCGGCCACGGGCCGGTCGGCAAGCTCAGCTGCCGCGTCTGGATGAACGGCGGGCGGGCGTGGTCACCGCCCCGCGGTCGGGCTGAGAGGCCGGGCTGAACGGGTCAGCCCCGGCGCATTACAGGTAAAGGCGCATGTCCACGACAGTACGGATCACCCAGGAGCGGCGCAACCGATTATTCGGCGGGTGGTCCCGTGAGGGTGTCCTCAACAGCCCGGCCCGGTCGTCGGCCGGGCACATCGCCGCAGCATCATGTCGTCCTGCGGCGGGCGCGGAGGGGCCCACTCCAACTTACATACATGCATGCGTGTATGTTTCTCCCATGAGACGAATCATCGCCGACGGCAAGAGCGCCGGCCTCGTCCTTGCCGCCGGCTGGATCGCCATCGGCCTGGGTGTCGTGCACCTCGTCGTGGCACCGCTGGAACGCGGTGACATCTGGCCGCAGGTGGCCGCCGAGGGTGTCTGGAACACCTTCACCCTCGACGAGCCGGTCACGCTCGGCCAGTTCGTGCGCGCGGAGGCGTTCTGGACCACCTTCGGCAGCTGGGGCGCCCCCGTCCTCGTGTTGGGTTGCCACATCCTGTGGTCGGCGCGCCGGCGCCATCGCGTGCCGGGGTGGCTGGGATGGATCCTCATCGCCTGGGGACTTCCGCTGTCGATCCTGGTCCCTGCCTCGCCGGGGTGGGCGTTTCCCATCATCGGCGGACTTGTCGTTCTTGGTGACGGGCAGCGAGGCCGCTCCTCCGCCGGGCACCGACCCACCGCGGTGGCGGGTGAGAAGCGATGACCGAAGCGAACCCCCGGCGTACGCAGGCCGACCGGCGCGAGCGGACCAGGAGGGCAGTGCTGGAAGCCGCGGCTCGGAGGCTGTCCACCCACGGCTACGCCAACCTGGTGCTCGAACGGGTGGCCAACGAGGCGGGCTACTCCCGCGGCGCCGTCTATCACCTGTTCGCCAACAAAGAGGAGCTCGCGCTGGCGGTCGTGAGGTGGGTCGAGGAGACCTGGGAGGCCGAGGTGGGCCACGCCGCTGCCGGCGAAGTCGACCCCGTCGACGCGCTGATGACCATGGCCGAGAGGCATGCCCTCTTCTGCCGGCGGGAAGTGGCGCGGGTGCTGTTGACCTTGAGGGTCGAGTTCGCCGGGCAGGATCATCCCGTGGGTCAGGCCATCGCCGCGATCCTCGACCGGCTCGACGGCACCTGCGCCGACCTGATCGCCGCGGGCAGGGCAAGCGGAGCGATCCCGCCCGGGCCGCCGCCCCGGCACACCGCAGCGGCGTACACAGCGATCATGGAGGCGGTCGGGATCGAGCTGGCCGGACAGGCTCCCCATGACCTCGAGCTCATGGGCCGGGCGGTGCGCGGAGTGCTGGGCTTGCCACCTACCCCGATCGTGACCGATTCCCCGAGCGGAGCCGGGTCCGCGGCGACACCGGTGCACACCGACAGAGAGGTCCGACGATGAGGCTGCCGATCTCCGCGCACACCTCGCGTCCGTGGCGCATCCACGAGGTGGCTCCCGACTTCGAGGTCGAGTCCGTGTGGGCGCTGCGGACACCGGGTGGCGCCGAGGAGTTCCCCCGGCTGGTGTCGCAGCTCGCTTCGGACAATTGGCCCGACGGCGCCCCGTACATCGTCCGGTTCCTGTGGGAGCTGAGGTGGAGGCTCGGCGCATGGTTCGGCTGGGACCGCGCGGGCTCCGGCGTCGGCTCCAGGGTGAGGTCGCTGCGGCACCGGTTGCCCGTGGATCTGCGTGATGCCCCCCAGGGGCCGGAGTACGACCCGTTCGTCTCGGTGTATCAGCTCGAGAACGAATGGGCTGCCGAGCTGGCCAACCGGACGGTGCACACGGTGATACACCTCGCCTGGGTCCCGGACGGCTCCGGCGGATACCAGGGTCAGATGACCAGCTTGGTCAAGCCCAACGGAATGTACGGCCGCGGCTACATGACGGCGATCAAGCCGTTTCGGTATCTCATCGTGTACCCGGTCCTCGTCCGCAGAATCGAGCGCGAGTGGAGGGCGACCGTCCCGCGGAACCCGTGACACTCCCTTGTCGGCGTCAACGGGGTGTGGCCGGTGGCCGCCTCCGGTTTCCCGGCTAGTCCTCCGGGTCGGGCAGGCGGGCCGGGGCCGTGTTGTGGACCTGCTGGAAGATGACCGAGGTGCGGAAGCCGGCGATCTCACGGCGCTTGCTCAGCCGGTCCAGCAGGAAGGCGTGCAGGTGGTCGAGGTCCTGGACCGCGACGTGCAGCAGGAAGTCGTCGCCGCCCGCCAGGACGAACACGCTCAGCACCTCGGGCAGCTCCGCCGCCGACTGTTTGAACGTGTCGATCACCGCGCGGCTGAGCGGCCGGACCTGTACCGACACGAGGGCCTGGACGCTCCGGTTGAGCGCCGCCGGGTCGATGTCGGCGTGGTAGCCGCGGATCACCCCGCGCCGGGTGAGCGCGCGGACGCGTTCGAGGCAGGTCGAGGGGGCGACGCCCAGCCTGCGGGCCAGCTCGCGGTTGGACTGCCGGGCATCCGTTTGGAGAAGGCGGACGATCTCCGTATCAAGTTCATCCATGACGGGATTGTGCCCGTATTTCTGGACGAACGTTCGGTGGAGCCGCGCCCGGGACGTACGGATGGCTAGCTTCTGGCGGTATGACGGAACACAGGCTTGGTGCGGGACAGGGCACCGCGGTGCTGCTCGGCGCGGTGCTCGGGCCCGGGATGCTCGTGCTGCCCCAGCTCGCCGCCGCCGCGGCGGGGCCGGCGTCGGTGCTGGCGTGGGCGGCTCTGCTGCTGCTCAGCGTGCCGGTGGCGATGACGTTCGCGGCGCTGGGCGTGCGCTATCCCGGCGGCGGGGGAGTGGCGGGCTTCGCGGGGCTGGCGTTCGGGCGGCGCGCGTCGGCGGTGGTCGGCTGGTGGTTCTACGGGTCGGTCCCCGTGGGCGTCGTGGCGGGCGCGCTCGTCGGCGGCCGGTACGTCGAGGCGGCTCTCGGCGTGGACGACGCCGTGGCGGCCGCGGTCCTGCTGGCCGCGGCGTTCGCGGCGAACGCCGCCGGGCTGCGCACGTCGGGACGGTTGCAGGCCGGTCTGGTCGTCCTGCTGGTGGCCCTGCTGGCCGTCGCCGTGGTCACCGCCGCGCCGCACGCCGAAGCCGCCGCGTTCACCCCGTTCGCCCCGTACGGCGCGGCGGGCGTGGCGAGCGCGGCCGGCGTGCTGCTGTTCGCCTTCGTCGGCTGGGAGGCGGCCAGCCACCTGTCGGCCGAGTTCGCGGGCGGCCGGCGCGGCCTGCTGCGCGCCACTGCGGTGACGCTGGTCGTGATCAGCGTGCTCTACGTAGGCGTGGCCGTCACCACGGTCGGCGTGCTGGGCGAGCGGGCGGGGGCGACGGCCGTGCCGCTCGCCGCGCTGCTGGAGACGGGGGTCGGCTCCGCCGCGCGGCCCATCACCGGTGTGGTGGCGGTGCTGCTGACGCTCGGCGCGGTGAACGCCTACATCGCCGGGGCCGCCCGTCTCGGCGCGGCGCTGGCGGGGGACGGCGCGCTGCCGGGCTGGTTCGCCAGGCGCGGCCGGTCCGGCGGGGAGCCGCTGCGCAGCCTGGGGCTGGTGGCCGTGCTCAGCCTGGCGGTGCTGGCCGCGGCGGTCGCCGCTCCCACGCTCGGCCTCGCCGTCGATCTCGACGCGCTCATGCGGGTCACCTCGGCGGCCCTGGCCGCCGTCACGGTCGCGGGCACGGCGGCGGCGGCCCGGCTGCTGCCCCGGGGCCGGTGGCGGGCGACGGCGCTGGCGGCCGGCGTCCTGTCCTGCGCCGCGCTGGCCGCCTGCGGCGCCTACCTGGTCGTGCCCGCCGGCCTGGCCCTCGTGGCGCTGCTGGTGACCCGGGCGAACGCCCGCCGGCCGCTGCCCCGCCGGTCGCCGCGTTGATCGTCGAGTTGATCGCCGCGTTGATCGCCGCGTTGATCGCCGCGTGACGCTCCCGTGGGGTGAGGCCGGACGATCGCCGGGTACACAGGGGACGCCGGGGGGCGTAACGTCGGCGGGAGGATGCCATGAGCGAGTACGCCAAGGCAAGAGAGCTCGGCGAGCAGGCGCGTGAGAAGGAGTGGACGCGGCCGAGCTTCGCACGACAGCTGTTCCTGGGTGACTTCCAGCTGGACCTGGTGCACCCGGCGCCCGCGCCCCGCGAGGAGGCGGCCCAGCGGGGTGAGGAGTTCGTCCGGACGATGCGCCGCTTCCTCGACGCCCAGGTCGACCCGGCC
Organism: Nonomuraea indica; assembly: GCF_002850745.1. Taxonomy (GTDB): domain Bacteria; phylum Actinomycetota; class Actinomycetes; order Streptosporangiales; family Streptosporangiaceae; genus Nonomuraea; species Nonomuraea indica. The sequence goes on along the minus strand of NZ_KZ559469.1, from coordinate 18,536 downwards.
GAGATCGAGCGGACCGCGCGGGTGCCCGACGCGGTGGTCAAGGGCCTGGCCGAGCTGGGCGCGTTCGGGATCACGATCGGCACGGAGTACGGCGGCCTCGGCCTGCCCTACCTGTACTACTGCCGCGCCCTCATGCTGGTCGGCTCCTACTCCCCGGCGCTGGCCACGCTGCTGTCGGCGCACCAGTCGATCGGGGTGCCGCAGCCGCTGAAGCAGTTCGGCACCGAGGAGCAGAAGCGGGAGTTCCTGCCGCGGTGCGCCCGGGGCGAGATCTCGGCGTTCCTGCTGACCGAACCCGACGTGGGGTCCGACCCGGCCAGGCTGTCCACCACCGCCGTGCGCGACGGCGACGACTACGTGCTCGACGGCGTCAAGCTGTGGACCACCAACGGCGTCGTCGCCGACCTGCTCGTCGTCATGGCCAGGACCGGGAAGAAGATCAGCGCCTTCGTCGTCGAGGCGGCCAGCCCCGGCATCACGGTCAGGCGGCGCAACAGCTTCATGGGCCTGCGCGGCATCGAGAACGGCGTCACCGAGTTCGCCCAGGTGCGAGTCCCGGCTCGCAACCTGATCGGCCGCGAGGGTGAGGGCCTGAAGATCGCCCTGACCACGCTGAACACCGGCCGCCTCGCCCTGCCCGCGACGTGCGCGGGCAACGCGAAGTGGGCGGTGCGGATCGCCCGCGAGTGGGGCAACGCCCGCGTCCAGTGGGGCCGCCGGATCGGCGACCACGAGGCGGTGGCCACCAAGATCGCCTTCATCGCGGCCACGGCCTACGCCCTGGAGGCCGTCTGCGAGCTGACCAGCCGGATGGCCGACGACCGGCGCAACGACATCAGGATCGAGGCGGCGCTGGCCAAGCTGTACGCCTCGGAGCTCGGCTACCAGGTGCTCGACGAGCTGGTCCAGATCAGGGGCGGCCGGGGCTTCGAGACCGCCGAGTCGCTGGCCGCGCGGGGCGAGCGCGGCGTGCCCGCCGAGCAGATGTTGCGCGACGCGCGGATCAACCGCATCTTCGAGGGCTCCTCCGAGATCATGCGCCTGCTCATCACCCGCGAGGCCGTGGACGCCCACCTGTCGGCCGCCGGCGAGCTGATCGACCCGAGCGCCTCCCGGCAGGACCGGGCGAGGGCGCTGAAGCGGGCGAGCGCCTTCTACGCCCGCTGGCTGCCCAGGCTGGTGGCGGGCACCGGCAACCTGCCCACCTCGTACGCCGAGTTCGGCGCGCTGGCCGGCCATCTGCGCCACGTCGAGCGGGTCAGCCGCAAGCTGGCCCGGTCCACCTTCTACGGGATGTCCCGCTGGCAGGGCCGGCTGGAGCACCGGCAGGCGTTCCTCGGCCGGATCGTCGACATCGGGGCCGAGCTGTTCGCGATGACGGCGGTCTGCGTCAAGGCGCGCGAGGACGCGGCGGACCTCGGGTGCCGGCCGTACGAGCTGGCCGACACGTTCTGCCGGCAGGCCGCGGGCCGGATCGACGCGCTGTTCGCCCGGCTGTGGGACAACAGCGACACCCGGGACGCGCGGCTGGCCCGCTACGTGCTCGACGGCCGCTACACCTTCGTCGAGGAGGGCGTCCTCGACCCGTCCATCGACGGCCCGTGGGTCGGCACGCCGGAGGGCGGGGAGGACGTCCGCCGCACCATCCACTGACCCTGTGGTCTAGACCGGAAGGCGGACGAAAGCCGCGGAGGTGTTGCAGAAAAGAGATCGCCCGGTATAGACCGCCTGATGAACAGGGGCTTACTCTGACGCAAACGCGCTGAGCCATCGCTCACGCGTCCCCAGAACCCTGTGGGCGGGACGGCGACTGGTACGGACCAGAAGGCCCGTCCGACGAGAAGGCGGTACGAGACGGTGAACATCAAGCTTGTGGGCGGCGCCGCCGCGGGCCTGGCGGCCATGCTGGTCCTGTCCAGTTGCGGCTCCGGCGATTCCGGCTCCGGTGACCAGAACGCCTCCGGCGGAGGCCAGGTCACGCTGAAGATGGTCGCCGCCGACTACGGCGACGGCCCCGGCAAGCCCAACTCCGGCGAGACCTTCTGGAAGGGCGTCGTGGACGAGTTCCAGGCGGCCAACCCGAACATCAAGGTCGAGGTCCAGGTCATCAACTGGAACGACATCGACAAGCAGGTCGCCACCATGGTGCAGAACGGGCAGGTGCCCGACATCCTGCAGACCGGCGACTACTCCGGCTTCGTCAAGGACGGACTGCTGCACAAGGCCGACGAGATCCTCTCGCCGAACGTCTCCGCGGACATGCTGGAGAAGTTCGCCGAGTTCGGCAAGGTCGACGGCACCGCCTACGGCATCCCGTTCGTCTCCTCGGCCCGCGCGCTCTTCTACAACAAGGAGCTGTTCACCAAGGCCGGCGTCGCCGAGCCGCCCAAGACCTGGGACGAGCTCAAGGCGGCCGCCGAGAAGCTGAAGAAGGCCGGCGTCAGCCAGCCGTTCGGCCTGCCGCTCGGCCAGGAGGAGGCGCAGGGCGAGTCGTTCCTGTGGATGCTCGGCAACGGCGGCGGCTACAAGGACGCCTCCGGCAAGTGGGCCATCAACTCGCCGCAGAACGTCGAGACCTTCACCTACATCAAGGGCCTGGTGGACGCCGGGCTGACCACCCCCAACCCCGGCACCAAGGACCGCAAGACGGTCTGGGAGGACTTCGGCGCCGGCAAGGTCGGCATGGTCAACGGCGGCCCCATGTCCATCCCGATCTTCGATGCCGCCGGGCTGAAGGACAAGTACGGCGTCGCCCCGATCCCCGGCAAGGCCGGCCCGCTCGACACCACGCTCGGCGTCATGGACTGGATCATGGCGTTCAACAAGAACGGCCGGGCCGCCGAGATCAAGAAGTTCCTCGACTTCTTCTACACCGGCAACGCCGCGCAGAAGATCAGCGACACCTACAAGCTGCTGCCCGTCACCAAGAGCGGCATCGAGAAGCTGTCGGGCGACGAGAAGCTCAAGCCGTTCCTCGACGGCCTGCCCAACGCCAGCTTCTACCCGTTCCAGGACCCCAAGTGGGCCGTGGTGAACCCCTCGATCAAGCAGACCATCGGCGGAGCCGTCAAGGAGGACCCGGCGCAGGTCCTCGGTGAGCTCCAGAAGACCGCCGAGAACAGCTGACCCCGCACGGGTCCGTACGGCCGGCGCCCGGCGACGCCGGGGCCGGCCGTACCGTGATGGAAGGTTCCGCATGAGAAGGTTGCGCGCTCTCGAACCGCTCGCCTGGACGGGGCCGGCGGTCGTGCTGATCGCGGTCGTCGTGCTCTGGCCGGTCGTCGAGATGATCCGGTCCTCGTTCCTCAGGATCAGCCGCTGGGGCGTCGTCCAAGGCTCCAACGGGACGGCCAACTACGAGAAGCTGTTCGACGAGAAGGACTTCGCGGACATCATGCTCCGCAGCGTCGTCTGGGTGGTGGCGGTCGTCGCCCTCACCGTGCTCATCTCGCTGGCCCTCGCCCAGCTGTTCAACCAGCACTTCCCGGGCCGCCGGTACGCCCGCTGGGCGCTGATCGCACCGTGGGCCGCCTCGGTGCTGATGACCGCGATCATCTTCAAGTGGATGCTCGACCCCGAGGTCGGCGTGATCAACCAGATCCGGCTCAAGCTCGGGCTCATCGACGCGCTCGGCGGCGCGTCGGCCGACCAGCTCGGCGACGCCTCGACGGCCATGCCGTGGCTGGTCTTCGTCGCGGTCTTCGTGTCGGTGCCGTTCACCACGTACGCGCTGCTCGCCGGGCTCGCCACCATCCCCTCGGACGTCTACGAGGCGGCCAAGATGGACGGCGCCTCCCGGCTGCGCACGTACTGGTCGATCACGCTGCCGCTGCTGCGCCCCGCGCTCACCGTCGCCGCGCTGATCAACGTGATGAACGTCTTCAACAGCTTCCCGATCATCTGGGCGATGACGCACGGCCAGCCCGGCTACTCCACCGCCACCTCGACGATCTTCATGTTCATCCTCAAGAACCGCGACATCGGCGAGTCCGCCGCGATGTCCGTGGTCAACTTCGCCATGGTGCTGGTGCTGACCGCGATCTTCCTCAAGGTCTCCCGCTGGAACAAGGAGGTGGCGTGATGGCCGTCACGACCGCGCGCCCGACCGCCTCGTCCCGCCACCACACCCGGCCCGGCCCGGCCGCGACCCGGCGCCTGCCCCGGCTCAAGACGGTCGTCGTCGCGGCTGCCGCCTACCTGGTCGCGTTCGTCTTCCTCTTCCCCTACCTGGTGATGCTGCTGACCTCGCTGCGGCCCCAGGAGTCGCTGCGCGAGGCCACGTTCCTCCCGTCGGTGTGGGAGTGGTCCAACCTGGCCAACTTCTGGACCAGCGGCCTGGCGGGCAACCTGGTGGTCACGCTGAAGGTGGCGGCCGGGTCGACGATCCTGGTGCTCCTGGTCGCGCTGCCCGCGGCCTACTACTCCGCCCGGCACGACTTCAGGGGGCGCACGGCGTTCCTGATCCTCGTGCTGATCACCCAGATGTTCCAGCCGACGGCCATGCTGGTCGGCATCTACCGGGAGTTCTACCAGTTCGGGCTCGTCGACTCGATCTGGTCGCTGATCCTCGTCAACGGCGGGTTCAACCTGGCGTTCGCGGTGTGGATCCTCAACGCGTACTTCTCCTCGATCCCGCGCGAACTGGAGGAGGCGGCGTTCATCGACGGCAACGGCCGTTTCGGCGCGCTCTTCCGCGTCACGCTGCCGCTCGCCATGCCGGGCGTCATCACCGCGCTGATCTTCACCTTCATCGCCGCCTGGAACGAGTTCGTGGTGGCCCTCACCCTCACCACCACCCCGGCCAACCAGCCGCTCACCGTGGCGCTCAACGCGTTCATCGGGCAGTACCAGGTGGACTGGCAGAACCTGTTCGCCGGCTCGGTGATCGCCACCATCCCGGTCATCATCCTCTTCGCCCTCATCGAGCGGAAGGTCGTCGGCGGCCTCACCGCCGGCTCCATCAAGTAGCGCCTCGCCGCGCCGGCCGGTCCCGCGGGGGCCGGCCGGCCGCGTCTCCAGGCCCCGGTGGCCGGGCAGGCCGGGTGATCGCCGCCCCGGCCTCGGCGGCTAGCGCGGCACGCGGGCGACGCAGAAGACGGTCTGGCCGAACGGCGGGCGGACGAACCGCTCGATCAGCCGGGTCGCCGGCACCACCGTGCGGTCGTAGATCTTGACCAGGCGCGGGTCGGGGTAGCCCACCCCGCCCCGGCGCACCGCCGCCCACCAGGCGATGCCGCCCAGGAAGTTGATCGGCTTCAGCACGTCGACGTCGAGCCCCGCCTTGGCGACCGTGGCGCGCAGGGTCTTGGGCGTGTAGCGCTGGACGTGGCCCACCTTGCGGTCGAAGTCTCCGTAGAGCTGCATGTAGCCCGGCACCCAGATGATGATCCGCCCGCCGGGCAGCGTGACGCGGGCCAGCGAGCGCAGCGCCTCGGCGTCCTCCTCGATGTGCTCCAGCACGTTCATCATCACCACGGTGTCGACCTTGTCCTCCAACGGGATGTCGGTCGGCAGGCCGAACTGCAGCACGTCGATCTCGTCGCGCCCCTCGAAACGCTTGCGGAGCTGCTCGACGCAGTAGGGGTCGAAGTCGCTCACCACGAGCCGGTCGAGTCGCGGCAGGAACTGCTCGGCGAAGTGACCCAGCCCCGAGCCGATCTCCAGCATGGACCGCCCGACGTGCGGGGCGACCATGTCGAACTCGTACTGCCGGTAGTTCCTGGCCTCGTCGCCACCCAGGTGGTTCTCCAAGGCCTCGTCACCGGCGGCCGGTTGCACTACACGGTCATACCCAGAAGACATAGTCCCGTTCCTTATGGGGGCTCACGTGGATTGGCTGCGAGTCTAGTGCCCGCCCGGCGCCGAAGGTCACGTGACGAACCAAAGGGGTCTTCCCCTCTCGCCGCGCCCCCGCCCAGAATTGACCCGTTCATGGACGACGACGAGGCCATCAGCCGAACCCTCGACGGCGACCTGTCGGCCTACGAGGTCCTGGTCGCCCGCTACAGCGCGCTCGCCCACCGCACCGCCGCCCTGCTCGGGGCCGGCGACGAGGCGGAGGACGTGGTGCAGGAGGCGTTCGTCAAGGCGCACCGGCACCTGGCCGGATTCCGCCGCGACTCGCCGTTCCGGCCGTGGCTGCTGCGCATCGTCGCCAACGAGACGCACAACCTCACCCGCTCGCGCGGGCGCCGCTCCGAACTGGTCCTCCGCCTGGGCGCCGAGGCCGGGACGGCGGCACCCGACGACCCGGCGGGCGCCGCCGTGGCCACCGACCGCCGCGCCCGCCTGCTGCGCGCCGTACGCGCCCTGCCCGAACGGGAACGCCAGGCGGTCGTCTGCCGGTACTTCTTACAGCTCACCGAGGCCGAGACCGGCCAGGTGCTCGGCCTGCCGCTGGGCACCGTCAAGTCACGCACCCACCGCGGCCTGGCCCGGCTCAGAGAGGAGGTGGGCGATGAGCTCGCGTGAGCCGTCCGACGACCTGGAAGCCGAGCTGCTGGCCCTCGGCTCCTCCCTCGACGTCCCGGCCCCGCCGCCCGCCGACGTCGCCGCCGCCGTCCGGGCCCGCCTCGAAGCCGCCCCGCGCGGCCACACCGCACGGACCGGGAGGCCCGCGAGGCCCGGAAGGCGCGGCCGGCGCAGGTGGCGGGTCGTCGCGGCCGTCGCGCTGGCCGTCGTCGCCGTCACCGCCGCGACTCCACAGGGCCGGGCGGCCGTCGCCCACCTGCTCAGGTACGCCGGCGTCGAGCTGCGCCTCGGCCAGGCCCCGGCGCCCGTGCGCACCCCCGCCGGCCTGCCCGGAGAGCGTGCCGTCGCCCCCGGCGAGCTGGAGTCACTGGTCGCCTTCCCGATCAGGAGGCCCGCTGCCCTGGGCGCCCCCCGGACCGTTCTCGTCGGCGACGGCGGCCGGGTGGTGTCCATGCTGTGGCCCGACGGCACCCGCCTCGACCAGTTCGACGGCGCGCCCGAGCCGTACTTCTTCAAGGTGCTCGGCGCGTCCCCCGAGGCCGTCCGGCTGCCCGGCACCACGGCCTGGTGGATCGGCGGCGAGCACCCTCTCGGCTACATCAGGCGCGCCGACGGCACCTCCGTGCCGCTGCGCCAGGCGGGGCCCACCCTGCTGTGGCAGCACGGCGACGTCGGACACCGCCTGGAGGGCGCCGGAAGCAAGGAACGCGCCGCCGAGATCGCCGCGTCACTCCGCTGACAGCCAGGAGTCGATGCCCGCCAGCAGCTCCTTGCGCACCGACTCGGGCGCGGCCGACGCCCGGACCGACTGCCGCGCCAGCTCGGCGATCTCGGCGTCGCGGAAGCCGTACACCTCGCGGGCCAGCTCGTACTGCCGCAGCAGCCGCGCGCCGAACAGTAGCGGGTCGTCGGCGCCCAGCGCGATCGGCACCCCCGCGTCGAACAGCCGCCGCACCGGCACGTCGGCGGCCCGCTCGGCCACCCCCAGGCCCACGTTCGAGCTGGGACACACCTCGCAGCAGATCTGCCGGTCGGCCAGCCGCTCCATCAGGCGCGCGTCCTCGGCCGCCCGCACCCCGTGCCCCACCCGGTCGGCCCCCAGGTCGTCGACGCACTGGGCCACGCTGCGCGGCCCCAGCAACTCGCCCCCGTGCGGCACCGCCAGCAGCCCCGCCCGCTTGGCGATGCGGAAGGCCCGCTCGAAGTCGCGCGCCTGAGCCCGCCGCTCGTCGTTGGACAGCCCGAACCCCACCACGCCACGGTCGGCGAACTGCGCCGCCAGCCGGGCCAGCGTGTTGGCGTCGAGCGGATGGCGGGTCCGATTGGCCGCGACGACCAGCGCGATCCCCACCCCCGCGTGTTTGGACGCGGCGCCCACCGCGTCGAGGACCAGCTCCAGCGTCGCGGTCAACCCGCCGAAACGCTGCGCGTAACCCGACGGGTCCACCTGGATCTCCAGCCAGCGCGAGCCCGCCGCCGCCTCGTCCTCGGCGGTCTCCCGCAGCAGGCGGTAGACGTGCTCCGGCCGGGTCAGCACCGACCGGGCGATGTCGTACAGCCGCTGGAACCGGAACCAGCCGCGCTCGTCGGTCGCGCGCAGCCGCGGCGGCCAGTCCTGCTCCAGCGCGTCGGGCAGGTGCAGATGCTGCTCCCGGGCCAGCTCGATCAGCGTCGAATGCCGCATTGAGCCGGTGAAGTGCAGGTGGAGGTGGGCCTTGGGCAGCGTGTCCAGCGGGCGGAGCATCTCCATATCCTGCCACTCGACGCCGCGCGACACCCACGCGACGATCAGGAGGCCCCCGCGGGATCAGCGCGCCGGTCCGGCCGGTCCGGGTTGCCGCGGAGCGCGGACTGCTGTAGGAGACTGGGAAGGTTTTCCCAGCGTATCCCTACCGAGTCATGGGGGGCGGAATGCGGCGCCTGGCACCGGCGGTCCTCACGCTCGCCCTCGCCGCGTGCGGGTCCGGCCCGGCCGCCGTCGACGCGGGCGGACCCACCGAGGCGCCCTCGGCCGGCCCGTCGCCCGCCCCGGCGCCGACGGGCCCTTCGCTGACCTGCGGCACGGCGCCGGTGACGATCACGCGCGTGCCCGAAGGGCTGGCGCGGGGGCCCAGGTTCGGCCGGATCAAGTCGCTGACGCGGCCGCTGGAGGTGCGCGGGCTGTCGTGGCGCGGCGCCGGTGAGGAGCTCCGGATCGGCGTGGTGTGCGGGGTCCACTCGGCGGAGAGGTTCGCCACGCTGGTCACCAGGTCGTCGCTGGTCGCCCATCTGGGCAAGCCGGCGCTGCACTGGCGCACCCGGGGCGAGGTGCGCAACTTCATGTGGCTCGAACGGCCCGGCACCGCCGTCTACGTCGCCGTGACCCCCGGTCTCGCCCGCGAGCTCGCCGAGATCGCGGGCGGGGTGACGTCGTAGCGACGGCGGACGCCGGGGGTCAGCGCGCCTCGGCCAGCAGCTTGGCCATGCGGCTCACGCCCTCCACCAGGTCCTCGTCGCCGAGCGCGTACGACAGGCGGAAGTAGCCGGGCGTCCCGAACGCCTCGCCGGGGACGACCGCGACCTCGGCCTCCTCCAGGATGAGCTCGGCCAGCTCCGCCGAGGAGGCCGGCCGCCTGCCCCGCAGCTCCCTGCCGATCAGCTCCTTGATCGAGGGGTACGCGTAGAACGCCCCCTTCGGTTCCGGGCACAACACGCCCGGGATCTCGTTCAGCATCCGCACCATCGTCTGGCGCCGCCGGTCGAACGCCGCCCGCATCTCCGCCACCGCCGACAGGTCGCCGGAAAGGGCGGCCAGCGCGGCCATCTGCGACACGTTCGCCACGTTGGAGGTGGCGTGCGACTGCAGGTTGGTGGCCGCCTTGACCACGTCGGCCGGGCCGATCAGCCAGCCCACCCGCCAGCCCGTCATCGCGTACGTCTTGGCCACGCCGTTGAGCACGACGACCCGGTCGCCCAGCTCGGGCACGGCCGTGGCGATGCTGGTGAACTCCGCCCCGCCGTACACGAGGTGCTCGTAGATCTCGTCCGTGACCACCCACAGCCCGTGCTCCGCCGCCCAGCGGCCGATCTCCACGGTCTGCTCGCGGGTGTGGACGGCGCCCGTCGGGTTGGACGGCGAGACGAACAGCAGCACCTTGGTGCGCTCCGTGCGCGCCGCCTCGAGCTGCTCCACGGTCGCGAGGTAGCCGGTCGTCTCGTCGGTGACCACGTCCACCTGGACGCCGCCCGCCAGCTTGATCGCCTCCGGGTACGTCGTCCAGTAGGGCGCCACCACCAGCACCTCGTCACCCGGGTCGAGCAGCGTGGCGAACGCCTGGTAGACGGCCTGCTTGCCGCCGTTGGTCACCAGCACGCGCGACGGCTCCACCCGGTATCCGGAGTCGCGCAGCGTCTTGGCCGCGATGGCCTCCCTCAGCTCGGGCAGGCCGCCGGCCGGGGTGTACTTGTGGAAGCGGGGCTCGCGCGCCGCGGCCACCGCCGCCTCGACGATGTAGCCGGGCGTCGGGAAGTCGGGCTCGCCCGCGCCGAAGCCGATGACCGGGCGGCCGGCCGCCTTCATCGCCTTCGCCCTGGCGTCCACGGCGAGCGTGGCGGACTCGGATATCGCGGAGATCCGCGCGGAGATGCGAGGTCGCTCAGACATGTCATCCATGCTCCCACGGCGGGCCTGACCTGGGCGATCAGATCGGGTTCGACGTAAAGGGCAAGCACCGATACACTTTCGCCTGGTCGTACCGCCGCATGTCGCCGTGCGGTTCGGTCCAGGCAGTGAGTCGATCAGGGTAGTGTGGTTGACGACATAGGGCACTGGCGCAATTGGTAGCGCACCGGTCTCCAAAACCGGCGGTTGGGGGTTCGAGTCCCTCGTGCCCTGCGAGTGCGGTCCGCGCAATAATGGCGTGTAAGCGCGCCGCAAACTGCGTTGGATACGACAGATTCAGGTGAGGACTGTGGCGATCGACACGCGCGGCGAGACCGCAGGCAAGCCCAGTGGCGAGAAGAAGTCACGCACGTCGCCTGCCCTTTTCTACCGGCAGGTCGTCAACGAGCTCCGCAAGGTCATCTGGCCGACACGCAAGGACCTTGTCACCTACACCACGGTCGTTCTGATATTCGTGCTGATCATGGTTGGCATCGTGTACGGCCTCGACGCCGCGTTCGGCTGGGTCGTCCTGCGGGTCTTCGGCGGAGCCTGACCAGCAGTCGTCGCCGCCACCGGCTGACGGAGTCGCCATTCGATTCGACGAAATTCGACGGAAGAGGAAAGTCACCGTGTCCGAGTCTTCAGTGTCGGCCGAGGAGCCCCGCGACCAGTGGGGTGACGAGCCGGAAGAGGCCGTCGAGGCCGCTGAGGAGACCGTCGACGCCGAGGTCGCGGAGAGCGACGAGGCGACCGGCGAGGCTCCCGCCGCCGACGAAGACGGTGACATCCTCCCCGACGTCGATCCCGTCGAGGAGTTCAAGCGCGGCCTGCGCGGCCTGCCCGGCGAGTGGTACGTGATCCACTCCTACGCGGGCTACGAGAACCGCGTCAAGTCCAACATCGAGAGCCGCAACGTGTCGCTCAACATGGAGGACTACATCTACCAGGTCGAGGTGCCGACGCACACCGTCCAGGAGTTCAAGAGCGGCAAGAAGGTCCCGGTCAAGGAGCGCGTGCTGCCCGGCTACGTGCTGGTGCGCATGGAGCTGACCGACGAGTCCTGGGCCGCGGTCCGCAACACGCCCGGCGTGACCGGGTTCGTGGGCCTGTCCAACAAGCCCAGCCCGCTGAGCCTCGACGAGGTCGCCAAGCTGCTCGCCCCGGAGCCGTCCGAGGAGACCAAGAAGGCCACCGCCAAGACCAGCTCCGGCCCGTCGGTCGAGTTCGAGATCGGCGAGTCGGTCACGGTCATGGACGGCCCGTTCGCCACGCTGCCCGCCTCGGTCAGCGAGATCAGCCCCGAGTCGCAGAAGCTCAAGGTGCTCGTCTCCATCTTCGGTCGCGAGACCCCGGTCGAGCTGTCGTTCAACCAGGTCTCGAAGATCTAAGACGATCACATACACTTAGACGTTCGGCCGGCCGCCCCTCGCGAAGGGCGGCCTTCCGACATGTCCGGCCGCACCCGCGCCCGGACGGCATCACGATCAGGACCCGGAGAAGGACACATGCCTCCGAAGAAGAAGATCGCGGCGCTCGTCAAGGTCCAGCTCCCCGCTGGCCAGGCCACGCCCGCACCGCCGGTCGGTACCGCCCTCGGTCCGCACGGTGTCAACATCATGGACTTCGTCAAGCAGTACAACGCTGCGACGGAGGCTCAGCGGGGCAACATCATCCCCGTCGAGATCACCATTTTCGAGGACCGCAGCTTCACCTTCGTCACCAAGACGCCGCCGGCGCCTGAGCTGATCAAGAAGGCTCTGGGCATCGACAAGGGCAGCCCGGTCCCGCACAAGGACAAGGTCGGCAAGCTCAGCCGCGAGCAGCTGCGCAGCATCGCCGAGACCAAGATGCCCGACCTCAACGCCAACAACGTCGAGGCCGCCGAGAAGATCATCGCCGGCACCGCCCGGTCGATGGGCATCACCGTCGCCGACTGACCCTTTTTCACCACCCGTGGGAGGGCCCAGCGCTGGCCCGCGGACCACAAGGAGACACCATGAAGCGCAGCAAGGCGCACAAGGACGCCGCGGCGAAGATCGACCGCGACAAGCTCTACTCGCCGGCCGAGGCCGCGAAGCTCGCCAAGAGCACCTCGACCACCAAGTTCGACGCCACCGTCGAGGTGGCGCTGCGGCTGGGCGTCGACCCTCGCAAGGCCGACCAGATCGTGCGCGGCACGGTCAACCTCCCGCACGGCACCGGTAAGACCGCCCGGGTCCTGGTCTTCGCGACCGGTGACCGTGCCGAGGCGGCCCGCGAGGCGGGCGCCGACATCGTCGGCGCCGACGAGCTGATCGACGAGATCGCCAAGGGCAACCGGCTCAACGAGTTCGACGCCGTCGTCGCCACCCCGGACCTCATGGGCAAGGTCGGCCGCCTCGGCCGCGTCCTCGGCCCCCGTGGTCTCATGCCCAACCCCAAGACCGGCACGGTGACGCCCGACGTGGCCAAGGCCGTGACCGAGATCAAGGGCGGCAAGATCGAGTTCCGCACCGACCGGCAGGCCAACCTGCACTTCGTCATCGGCAAGACGTCGTTCGACGAGCGCAGGCTGGTCGAGAACTACGCCGCCGCCCTCGACGAGGTGCTGCGGCTCAAGCCGTCGGCCGCCAAGGGCCGCTACGTCAAGAAGGTCACCTTCTCGACCACCATGGGCCCCGGCGTCCCCGTCGACCCCAACGCGACCCGCGGCCTCACGGCCGAGCTCGACGCGTAGGTTCATCCGCATCACCGAAGGCCCCCGCCTGCAGCAGCAGGCGGGGGTTTTCGCGTCTCCGGCCCGGCATGGGCGCGCGTCGCCGTCCAAGGCGCCCGCGCTCTTGACATACCAGTTGGTTATATTAATGATTGGTTATGTATAGGAGGGGAGCGGTGAGCGTGGGGGACCTTGACGCCACTTTCGCGGCGCTCGCCGATCCGACCCGCCGGGCGATCCTGCGGCGGCTCAGGGAGGGCGAGGCCACGGTGACGGAGCTGGCGGAGCCGTTCGCCATGACGCAGCCGGCCATCTCGAAACACCTGAAGGTTCTCGAACGCGCCGGGCTGATCTCCCGCGGCAGGGACGGCCGGCGCCGGCCCTGCCGGTTGCGGGCCGACGCGCTCAGGGACGCCAACGACTGGCTGGAGGGCTACCGGAGCCTCTGGGAGGACCGCTACCGGAGCCTCGACGGCCTGCTGGACGAGCTGAAGGAGAGGAACGGCCCTGATGAGTGAGATGGCCGATCGCTACCGGCGCCGGGCCGAGGCGTTCGAACGCAAGGTCGTGTCCGTGCGTCCGGACCAGTGGTCGCTGCCCTCGCCGTGCGAGAAGTGGACGGCCAGGGACGTGGTGCGGCACATCGTCGACATGCACGAGGCGATGCTGCGGCCCCTGGGGCGTTCGCTGAGCTCCGCCCCGTCGGTCGACGGCGATCCGGTGGCGGCCTTCCGCGCCGCCCGCGCGGACCTGGAGGCGGTCCTGGACGACCCCTCGCTCGCCGCCGCGCCCTGTGACACCCCGGGCGGGCGCGTGCCGGCGGAGCGGCACATCGATCAGGTCCTCAGCGAGGACCTCCTGCTGCACGGCTGGGATCTCGCCCGGGCGACGTCCCAGGACGACACGATGGACCCGGAGGACGTCGAACGCGCCTGGGCGGCCATGCGGGCCCTGCCCGCGGATCTGGTGGAGAAGTTCCGCACGCCGGGCGCGTTCGGGCCCGGCGTGGAGGTGTTCGGCCCGGCGGTGAACGTCGAGGACGACGCCCGGCCGCAGGACAAGCTGCTGGCCTTCATCGGCCGGGATCCGCGGTGGCGCCCGTGAGCGAGCGGGTGACCGTGGCGACGCCGTCGGAGCGCGCGATCGTCATGACGAGGTCGTTCGAGGCGCCCCGCAGCCTGGTCTTCGCAGCGTGGACCAGCCCGGAGCTGGTCGCGCGATGGTACGGCGCCCGGGGCTGGACGGTCGTGGAGGCCCGGATCGATCTGCGGGTGGGCGGCGCCTGGCGGTTCGTCTGGGACGGCCCCGGAGGCGCTGCCATGGCCTGCGGCGGCACGTACCGCGAGATCGCCGAGCCGACCCGGCTGTGCTACACCGAATCGTTCGACGAGCACTGGTATCCCGGCGAAGCCCTGGTCAGCCACGACTTCGCCGAGCGCGACGGCGTGACCACGCTCACCACGACCCACCTGTTCGCGTCGAGGCGGGCGCGCGACCTGGTCATCGCCTCCCCGATGGCACGCGGGGTGTCGGAGGGGTACGAACGGCTCGACGAGGTGCTGAGGGCGGTGCGGCCCGTGGGGGCGGAAGGGCGTCCACCTGCCCTGTGACGGTGTCCGGGATGACCCTGGGTTTTCCCGGAGATCTTCGGGGAAAACCGGCAGTCCCGACAACCGACACGTAGGGTCGAATCATGCTGAAGCGCAGAATCAGTCTCGCCACCGCCGCGGCCGGCGCGGCCATGGTCGCGGTCGCGGTCGCCGGTTGTGGAACGAACGCGCAACCCCTCCAGGTCAACCTGGCAGCCTCGGAGGTGCTCGCGCAGGCTGCGCAGAAGACGGCGCAGGCCACCAGCTACACCGTCGACGCCGTCGTCGACGTGACACACCCCCAGGAGGGCGGCGGCAAGGTGCAGGGGCGGATGCTCTACCAGAGCAAGCCGCAGCTGGCCGTCGACCTCACCCTCGACACCGTCGACCTCGGCCGGCGGAGCGTCCCGGGCGGCGTGCGGGCCGTGCTGCAGGGCGACACCCTGTACGTCAAGGTGGACGCGTTCAAGGAGATGCTGGGCGCCACCAAGCCCTGGGTCAAGGTCTCGCTCACCGAGGCAGACACCTCCGGCGAGGCCAAGCGTTACCTCGACCAGATCCAGCAGTTCGACCTGGCGAGCGTGACCAAGATGATCACGACCTCCCAGGACGTGAAGTCGGTCGGCACGGAGTCCGTCAACGGCGAGGACACCACCCACTACAGCGGCACGTTCCCCGTGGACGTGGCCGTGCAGCAGCTCCCCGCCGAGGAGCAGGAGCGGGCGCGCAAGGGTCTCGCGCACCTCAAGGACGTGAAGTTCGACCTGTGGGCCGCGGCCGACGGGCTGCCCCGCAAGCTGGCGCTGAACGGCGCCAAGGACGGCGCGACCCTCAACGCCACGCTGTTCTTCAAGGACTTCGACAAGCCGGTCGACATCGAGACCCCGCCCGCCGACCAGGTCGGCGAGCTGCCCAAGCGGACCACCGGCTGAGAGCGATTTGGAAACTCGGCGGCCAGGCCGTACTCTGGTCGTTGCCGAAGACCGCCGGTCGTCGTCAGGTGCCTCAAGACCTGACGACCGAAGGATCCGCCACGTGCGGACGGCCAGCGCAGGTGTGATGCGAGTTTCCCCACATGGTTGATCCGTGTGAGTGAGCCCCGTGCGCCCCTGCGCCGGGGCCGTTCTCATGTTCAGGGCCTTCCCGGCGGCACATCTGGAAGGAGGCCCATGGCGAGGGCGGATAAGGCGACAGCGGTTGCCGAGCTCAAGAACGAGTTCGAAGGCAGCGCCGCCGCCGTTCTGACCGAGTACCGCGGTCTCACCGTTGCCCAGCTCAAGCAGCTGCGCGTTGCTCTCGGTGAGAATGCGAAGTTCGCCGTGGCGAAGAACACCCTGACCAAGATCGCCGCCAACCAGGCCGGCGTGACGGGTCTGGACGACCTGCTGGTCGGCCCCACCGCCGTCGCCTTCGTCAAGGGCGACGTCGTCGAGGCGGCCAAGGGTCTGCGTGACTTCGCCAAGGCCAATCCCCTTCTGGTGATCAAGGGTGGCGTTCTCGAGGGCAAGGCCCTCGACGCCACGGAGATCACCAAGCTCGCCGACCTCGAGTCCCGCGAGGTCCTCCTCGCGAAGCTTGCCGGCGCGATCAAGGCGAAGCAGAGCGCTGCCGCCGCGATGTTCGCCGCGCTGCCCACCAACATGGCTCAGCTGGCCGACGCCCTTCGCGCCAAGCGCGAAGAGGCGGGCGAGTAGCTCGGGGATTGCCGCACACACCGCGGTCCCGTTCCTAATTTTCGCAAGTCCCATACGGAGGAAACCATCATGGCGAAGCTCAGCACCGACGAGCTGCTCGACGCGTTCAAGGAGATGACCCTCCTCGAGCTTTCCGAGTTCGTGAAGCAGTTCGAGGAGGTCTTCGACGTCAAGGCCGCCGCCCCCGTCGCGGTCGCCGCTGCCGCCCCGGCCGCCGCCGGTGGTGGCGAGGCCGCCGCCGCCGAGGAGCAGGACGAGTTCGACGTCATCCTCGAGGCCGCCGGCGACAAGAAGATCCAGGTCATCAAGGAGATCCGCGCCCTCACGTCCCTGGGCCTCAAGGAGGCCAAGGACCTGGTGGACGGCGCTCCCAAGTCCGTCTTCGACGGCAAGGTCAACAAGGAACAGGCGGAGAAGGCCAAGGCTGCCCTCGAGGGCGCCGGCGCCACCGTCACCGTCAAGTAACACCCTTTCCGGGGCGCCACGTCGGCGTCTCGTCAAGGTCTCGCCAGAAGGGGCGGCCACACCCAGGTGCCGGGTGTGCCGCCCCTTCTGCATGCCCGGGGGACCGCACGGGGCCTCACGCCGACGTGCGGGTCCCTCCGTGCACCCGCCGGGCTTCACGTGACGTGCGAGGTCCTCCGTGCGCCCGGCCGGGGCCCCGCGCTGACGTGCGGGGTCCTCCGTGCGCCCGGCCGGGGCCTCACGCTGACGCGCGGGTCCTCCGTGCACCCGGACGGGCCGTTACGCGGAGCCGCCCGATCCATGCCGTCTCGTACCTCCTCAGGCGAATTCCCGATGTCGCTGCCGAACGCCGGGTTATGATCCCCGCGGACCGGACAGGGGAGCGAGGTGAGCGGGCGTGGCCGGTGTCGCCGCACGGGCGGTCCACCTCGGCATCCCTCCCAGGGCGGCGGGCATCGCGACCGCGACCCTGTCGGTCCTCCTGGCGCTGCTGGCGGGCGCTGCGCTGTGGCTCGGCGCGCAGGCGCGCGACGCGCGGGCCGGCGCCGCCGACCGGGAGGCGGCGCTCGACGCCGCCCGCGCCCACGCGGCCGGCCTCGTGTCGCTGCACCACGAGACGGTGGAGGCCGACGTGCGGCGGATCCTCGCCACGTCCACCGGCGAGGCGCGCAAGGAGTATGAGTCCGGGCTCGACCGGCTGAGGGCCAGGACGGTGACCGGCAAGGTCGTGCAGACCGGCGTGCTGCGCGCCGCGGGCCTGGTCTCCCTGTCGGGCGGCACGGCCAAGGCGCTGGTCGTGGCCGACGTGGACATCCGGCGGGAGGGCTCCAAGGAGCCGCCGCGGGACGAGCTCTACCGGTGGTCGATGGAGCTGACCAAGGTCGGCGGCACCTGGCTGGTGTCGAAGGCGGTGCAGGTGCCGTGAGGACGGCTCTTGTCGCGGTGCTCGCGCTCGCCGTGCTCGCGCTCGGCGCGGTGGCCTGGGGGTTGTGGTCGGACGTGCGGGCGCTGCGCGACGCCGAGACCGCGGGCACGGAGGCCATGGCCGCCGCGCGGTCGGTCGCGCCGGTCCTGCTGTCGTACGACCACCGTACGGTCGAGCGGGACCTGGCCCGGGCGGCCGGGCACACCACGGGGGCGCTGGCAGGCCACTACCGTCAGCTGGCCGGGACCCTGGGAGCCAAGGCGAGGGCGCAGAAGACGATCCAGACCGCGGTCGTGACCGCGGCGGCCGTGGAGCGGGCCGAGCCCGATCGCGCCGAGATCCTGCTCTTCGTGAACTTGGGCACAGTCAGGGACGTCCCCGGCGAGACCGAGCCGCAGCGACAGATCATCCAGAACCGGGCGAAACTGGTCATGGTCCGCCAGGGCTCCCGGTGGCTGGCGGCCGACCTGTCGACGCTCATCGGCGCAGCTTGATCGGCCGGGCGCGGCGTCCCGTTCAATTGTTACCAAAAAAGAGGTTTGGTGAGTCTGATGATCCGGGTACCTCTCTCACGACCACACCGGTCGCCGGCATGGGTTCGGTCTTCGGTGTGACGGAGCGTTAACCGCCCCCGTTCGCGGGTATCGTCTTTGGGCCTGGCGGTAGGCGCCCGATCACACAGGGGAGAAAACCCAGCGTCCGGGCCTCCAGTCGGCGGAAAGTCCGGCTTGTGGGCTTGACGTTTCCGCTCGGACGGGCGATGCTGCGACCAACGTGGAGCATGCAGCGAAGGTGAAGTGGACAGGCGTGTGCCGTTCGGCTACACTGCCCCTTTGCGCTGCCCTTTGACGACCCGCTCCGCTTGCTCACGTTGCGAGGTTGTCTGGCGTGCGTGTAGTCAGTCCGCCGCGAGCCCTCGGAAGGACATCTGTTGGCAGCCTCGCGCAACGCCTCCGCCGTACCCGCCGGTCCCCGTCGCGTCTCTTTTTCGCGCATCCAGGAGCCCCTCGAAGTTCCTGACCTTCTCGCCCTGCAGACCGAGTCCTTCGACTGG
>NZ_KZ559468.1:776954-815274 GCF_002850745.1 Nonomuraea indica | reverse complement strand
GTTGAGTTCTCAAGAAACGGACGCGTACTCCCCAGAACCTCAAGGAGGCGCACATTTCACGTTCCGATCTTACCAGGCTTGCGTTCTCGTGTCAATCTCGATCTCGCCGAACCTGGCGCCCCGTCTCCGGGGCAACCCTCGTAACTTACCGTGGCATCGTGGCCGTGTCGAATCAACCGATTTTCCGGTGATGATCACACGCCCACGACGACTCGGGACCTGAGCGCCGCGAAGCGCCTCGGCCGAGTGGTGTTCTCAAGGGGCTTGCCCGAGGCCCGTCCGCCTGTCCGGCGTCCGGCTCACTCCCGGGCGAGGTGAAACATTAGGTCTCCTTCCGCGACTCGTCAAATCGCGGGAAGCGGGCCCGCCCCCGTCACGGTCAGCCGCCCGCCACGAGAGCGCGGACCTGGGCCGGCGAGGTGAACAGCTCCGCGGACATCCCCGCCTCGCGCGCCGCCGCCACGTTCGCCGCGTTGTCGTCGATGAACAGCACCCGCGACGGAGCCATGCCCATCCGGGCCGCGCAGATCTCGTAGGCGCGGAGGTCCGGCTTGGCCACCCCGATCCGGCACGAGAACGTCAGCGCCGCGAACCGGCCGAGCCACCGTCCATGCCCGGACTCCCACACGGGCACCAGGTCCTCGACGATGTTGGACAGCAGCCCCAGCGTGCGCCCCTTGTCGGCCAGCTCGCACACCAGCTCGGCCATCTCCTCGTCCACCAGGCTCCAGCTGTCCACGTCGGCCCGGACGAGCGCCGGCACGTCGGTGAAGCGGACGCCGAGCCGGGCGGCGACGGCGGCCCAGTAGCCGGCCGCGTCCTGGCCGGCGTCATAGGCGGGACGGCAGGCCCAGTACGCCTCCCAGAACTCCTCGCCCGGCACCCCGGCGAGTTCCACGAGGCGCCGCCGCGCCTCCTCCGGCTGCGTACGAGCAATAACCCCGTACAGGTCGAAAACGATCGCATCGGGCATGGACCGAGCCTATGCGCGTGGCCGGTCAGGGTGGCTCGTGCCGCCACCCTCGCCTCTTGGGTCAGCGGTCCGGCGTCGCGGTGGCGACGTCCCCGGCGGGCGCCGCCCGTCGGGTGCCCTGCCGCCCTCACCGGGCCGGGCGGCAGCCGGCATCCGGCAGCCGAGGAAGCCGTGCAGACGCGGTGTCAGGGAGCGGGTGGTGCCGCCGCCGTCGGTGCGACGCCCGGCGATCATCCGTCCCGCGCCCCACCGGGGGCACCGCCTCAACCGCCCGCCGTGACGCCGCAGCATGGGCGGGCCGTACGGACCCCGCCCACGCCACCGAGCGCGTCAGCCGACCTCGACGCCGCCGATCGACTTCTTGCCGCGCCGGAGCACCATGAACCGGCCGTGCAGCAGGTCATCGGCCGTGGGCACGTAGGCCTCGTCGGAGATCTTGACGTTGTTGAGGTAGGCGCCGCCCTCCTTGACCGCGCGGCGGGCCGCCGACTTCGACTCCACCAGCCCGCTGTCGGCCAGCAGATCGACGTACGGGACACCCAGCGCCGGCACCGCCGCCTTGGGCACCTCGGCGAGGGCGGCCTCCAGCGTCGCGGCGGGCAGCTCCTCCAGCGAGCCCTGCCCGAACAACGCCTTGGACGCGGCCACCACCGCCGCGAGCTCGCCCGCACCGTGGACCAGGGTGGTCATGTCCTCGGCCAGCGCGCGCTGCGCCTCCCGGGCGAACGGCCGGTCGGCGACGGCCTTCTCCAGGGCCTCGATCTCCTCGCGGGAGCGGAAGGTGAAGACCTTGAGGAAGCGCACCACGTCGCGGTCGTCGGCGTTCAGCCAGTACTGGTAGAACGCGTACGGCGAGGTCAGCGAGCCGTCGAGCCAGACCGCGCCGCCGGCCGTCTTGCCGAACTTGGTGCCGTCGGCCTTCGTGATCAGCTTGCCGGTGAGGGCGTGCACGTGGGCGCCCTCGACGCGGCGGATCAGGTCGACGCCCGCGGTGATGTTGCCCCACTGGTCGCTGCCGCCGAGCTGCAGCGTGCACCCATGGCGCCGGTAGAGCTCGAGGTAGTCGTTGGCCTGCAGGATCTGGTAGCTGAACTCGGTGTAGCTCAGCCCGTCGCCGCCCAGGCGGGCCGCGACCGACTCGCGGGCCAGCATCCGGTTGACCGGGAAGTGCTTGCCGACGTCACGCAGGAAGTCGATGGCCGACATCTGGGCGGTCCAGTCGAGGTTGCTGACCAGCGTCGCGGAGGTGGGGCCCGGCTCGAAGGACAGGAACTTCTCCACCTGCACCCGGATCCTGGCCACCCATTCGGCGACGACGTCGGAGGTGTTGAGCACCCGCTCGGTGCTGCGGCCGCTGGGGTCGCCGATGAGCCCGGTGGCGCCGCCGACGAGCCCGATCGGCCGGTGGCCGGCGCGCTGGAAGCGGGTCAGGATCAGCAGCGTGGCCAGGTTTCCGACGTGCAGCGACGGCGCCGTCGGGTCGAAGCCCGCATAGACCGTGATCGGGCCCTCCGACAGCGCCTTGCGCAGGACGTCGATGTCGGTGGTCTGCGCGAGGACGTCGCGCCATTCGAGCTCATCGAGAATGTCGGTCACGGTGCCGGCTTTCCAGTAGGTGTCGGATGTTCACAGCGTGCCCGATCGCGCAGCATGACCGCCACTTGGATAGTCTCGATCCCCATGTGGAGGGTCGGTCGCGAGCTGGCCGTTTTCAAGATTTTAGGGGCTCTGGCCTGTGCCGGGCTCGCCGTCTTCTGGTATGTCGGCGGCGACGTGCGCGGCGTGATCCTGGCAGTGCCCGCCGCGGTGCTGGTGGGCGCGATGGGGCTGCGCGACGTGCTCGTCCCGGTGCGGCTCGCGGCCGACGAGGACGGCATCACCGTGGTGCACGGTTACGCCGGCCGGCGGCACGTCCCCTGGGAGCGGATCGAGGACGTCAAGGTGGACGTCCGCAGGCGATGGGGGCTGCGCAGCGAGATGCTGGAGATCGACACGGGCGACCACCTGCACATCTTCAGCGCTCACGACCTGGGCGCCTCGCCCACGGAGGTGGCCGCCGCGCTGCGCCGGCGCGGCGCGTGAGGCCGGTACGGCGAGACGGTCGGGTCACCGTCGATCCAGAACCGCCACGGGGTCTCCTTGGCCGAGGAGATGCCGGTGCGCGGGCCCGATCTGATCAGGTGGGGTTCGGGCGGGCTGCCCGCCAGCACGGCGGCGCCTGCTGACCAGGCGCCCCCTGCCGCGTGGAGGGTCTCGGCCGTGAAGGCAGGCGGCCCTTCTGCGGCGACGGCGTCGATGCCGTTGTGCTCGCGGGCCAGGCCGAGCGCCGTCGCCAGCCGGGCGGGGCCGCGAGCGAGGTCACGGTCGGCCACGCGCCGGGCCGCCCGTGCCGGCGAGCCGCCGGACTCGGCGCCGCCACCCCGTCCGCCGCCCGCCTCGGAATCCGATCCGATGCCCGGCCCGGCGGCGGCCGGGGCCGCGCCGCCGGAGCGGCGCAGGCGGGCGAGGTCGTGGCCGGCGACGATCTCGCCGGCGCGCAGCAGCACCGCGGACCCGTGATCCTCTGGCAGGCACACCAGGTTGGCGCAGAAGTGCATGCCGTAGGTGAAGTACACGTACAGGTGCCCCGGCGGCCCGAACATCACCGCGTTGCGCGGTGTCCTGCCGCGGTAGGTGTGGGCGGCCGGGTCCTCGCCCGGCCCGCCGTACGCCTCGACCTCCGTGAGCCGCACCGCGACGGCGCCGTCCGCGCCGGCGTGCACGAGGACGCGCCCGAGCAGGTCGGGCGCCACCTCGTGGGACGGCCGGTCGAAGAACGAACGCGGCAGCGGCGCGGTGGTCAGGAGCCCGCCGCCCATGCGGCCTGGGCGTCGACGGTCTCGCGCAGCGCGGCGAGCTGGTCGCGCACCCGGTCGGGGGCGGTGCCGCCGTGCGCCTTGCGCGCGGCGAGCGCGCCTGCCACGTTGAGCACGTCGCGGACGTCGGGCGTCAGGTGCTCCGACACCTTGCCGAGCTCCTCGTCGGTCAGCTCGCCGAGGTCACGGTCGTTGACCTGGCACCACACCACCAGGTGACCGACGGCCTCGTGCGCCTCGCGGAACGGCACGCCCCGCCGGACCAGCAGCTCCGCCAGGTCGGTGGCCAGCGCGAACCCGTCGGGGGCCGACGCCTCCATGCGGGCGGTGTTGACCCGCATGGTCGCGACCAGCCCGGCCATCGCGGGCAGGACGAGCAGCAGCGTGTCGACGGCGTCGAACACCGGCTCCTTGTCCTCCTGCAGGTCGCGGTTGTAGGTGAGCGGCAGGCCCTTCAGCGTCGTCAGCAGCGCCATGAGGTTGCCGATGAGCCGGCCGGACTTGCCGCGGGCCAGTTCGGCCACGTCCGGGTTCTTCTTCTGCGGCATGATGGACGAGCCGGTGGAGTAGGCGTCGTCCATCTCGATCCAGCGGAACTCCTGCGAGGCCCACAGCACGATCTCCTCGCCGAGCCGCGACAGGTGCACGCCGATCATCGCCGCGTCGAACAGGAACTCCGCGGCGAAGTCGCGGTCGGCGACGGCGTCCATCGAGTTGGGGGCCGCGCTGTCGAAGCCCAGCTCCGCGGCCACGGCCTGCGGGTCGAGCGGCAGCGACGAGCCGGCCAGCGCGCCGGAGCCGAGCGGGGAGACGGCGGCGCGCCTGTCCCAGTCGGTGAGCCGGTCGATGTCGCGGGCGAAGGCGTGCACGTGCGCGAGGAGCTGGTGCCCGAAGGACACCGGCTGCGCGTGCTGCAGATGGGTCATGCCGGGCGCGGCCGTGTCGGCGTGCTGCTCGGCCTGCTCCATCAGCGCCGTCTCCAGCTCGACCAGCCGGGACACGATCGTGCGCGCGTGGTCGCGCAGGTACAGGCGCAGGTCGGTGGCGATCTGGTCGTTGCGGCTGCGACCGGCGCGCAGCTTGCCGCCGAGCGAGCCGAGCCGCTCCAGCAGGCCGCGCTCCAGCGCCGTGTGCACGTCCTCGTCGGCGACCGTCGGCCGGAACTCGCCCGCCTTGCAGGCCCGCTCCAGGTCGTCGAGCGCGCCGATCATGCGCTCCAGCTCGTCGGCCGTCAGCAGCCCGGCCCGGTGCAGCACGCGGGCGTGCGCCCGTGACGCCGCCAGGTCGTACGGCACCAGCCGCCAGTCGAAGTGCACGCTCACCGACAGCCGCGTCAGCGCGTCGGACGGGCCTCCCTCGAAACGTCCGCCCCACAACCGCATCGGCTTGCCCTCACTCACCGTTCATCTCCTCCTCGTCAAGATCTCGACATCGCCGCGCGACCCTGGTGCACCTCACCCGTGCCTCGCGTCCCGGGCAGCAGCGATCTTGGCAGGAAGGCTGAAGAGCTGGACGAAGCCCCTGGCCAGGGACTGGTCGAAGGTGTCGCCGGTGTCATAGGTGGCCAGCGAGAAATCGTACAGGGACTCCTCGGAGCGCCGCCCGGTGACCACGGCGCGACCGCCGTGCAGCGTCATCCGGACGTCGCCGGAGACGTGCCGCTGGGCGTGGTCGACGAAGGCGTCGAGCGCGTCCTTCAGCGGCGAGAACCACAGGCCGTCGTAGACCAGCTCGCTCCAGCGCTGGTCCACGCCGCGCTTGAAGCGGGCGAGGTCGCGCTCGACGGTGACGTTCTCCAGCTCCATGTGCGCGGTGATCAGCGTGATCGCGCCGGGCGCCTCGTACACCTCGCGCGACTTGATGCCGACCAGCCGGTCCTCCACCAGGTCGATCCGGCCGACGCCCTGCGCGCCGGCGCGCAGGTTGAGCTCGTCGATCACCTGGTACGGCGTCAGCGACTGGCCGTCGATCGCGACCGGGACGCCGTGTTCGAAGGTGATGACGACCTCGTCGGGGTCGCGCGGCGTGGCCGGGTCGGCGGTGTAGGCGTAGACGTCCTCGGTGGGGCCGTTCCAGATGTCCTCCAGGAACCCGGTCTCGACGGCGCGGCCCCACAGGTTCTGGTCGATGGAGAACGGGTTCTTCCGGCTGGTCTCGATGGGCAGGCCGGTGCGCTCGGCGAAGTCGATCGCCTTGTCGCGCGTCCAGGCGAAGTCGCGGGCCGGCGCGACGACGCGCAGGTCGGGCGCGAGCGCTGCCAGGCCGGCCTCGAAGCGGACCTGGTCGTTGCCCTTGCCGGTGCAGCCGTGGGAGACGACCGTGCCGCCGAACCGCTTGGCCGCGGAGACCAGGTGCCTGGCGATGAGCGGTCGCGACAGCGACGACAGCAGCGGGTAGCGGTCCATGTAGAGGGCGTTGGCGCGCAGCGCGGGCACGCAGAAGTCGGCGGCGAACTCCTCCTTGGCGTCCACGACGACCGACTCGACCGCGCCGCAGTCCAGGGCGCGGGTCCGGATGGCCTCCATGTCCTCGCCGCCCTGCCCGAGGTCCACCGCGACGGCGATGACCTCGGCGTCCATCTGTTCGGCCAGGAACGGGATGGCGACGGAGGTGTCGAGGCCCCCGGAGAACGCGAGGACCACTCTCTCGGGCATCGTGCTGGACCTTTCGTTGCAGGCTCGTGTCAGCTGCGCCGGTCGGCGGCCTTCAGCAGGGCCTCGGCGAGCGCCTGGCCGCCCTGCGGGTCGCGGCTGATCACGAGGATGGTGTCGTCCCCGGCGACGGTGCCCAGGATGGACTCCCAGTCGGCGTGGTCGATGGCGGAGGCGAGGAACTGGGCGGCGCCCGGCGGGGTGCGGACGATGACCAGGTTGGCCGAGGCCTCGGCGGAGACGAGGAGCTCCTCGGCGATGCGGTGCAGCCGCGCCGCGGGCGTCTCGCCGGTGCCGAGGCGGGCCAGCGGGATGCGCCCGCCGCCCTCGCCGGGCAGCGCGTAGACGAGGGACCCGTCCTCGGCGCGCAGCTTGAGCGCGCCCAGTTCGTCGAGGTCACGCGACAGGGTCGCCTGGGTGACCTCGACGCCGCTCTCGGCGAGCAGCTTGGCCAGCTCGGGCTGGGAGCGTACGGGCTGGCGCTGCAGCAGGTCGGTGATCTTCGCCTGGCGCGCGGCCTTGGTCATCGGGATGGTCATGCCGTGCCCACCAGCCAGTGCAGGAGCGCCTTCTGGGCGTGCAGCCGGTTCTCCGCCTGGTCCCACACGGCGCTGGCGGGCCCGTCGAGGACGTCGGCGGTGATCTCGTAGCCGCGGTAGGCGGGCAGGCAGTGCAGCACGATCGCGTCGTCGGCGGCCAGGCCGAGCAGCTCGGCGTTCACCTGGTAGGGCATGAGCGCGGCGACGCGCTCTTCCTTGCCGTCCTGGCCCATCGACACCCAGGTGTCGGTGGCGACGACGTGCGCGCCGGCGACGGCCGTCGCCGGGTCGGACACCGCGACGACGGAGCCGCCGGTCTCCGCGGCGATGGCGGCCGCCCGGTCGAGGACGACGGGGTCGGGCTGGTAGCCGGCGGGCGCGCCGATGCGCACGTTCATGCCGGCGGTGGCGCAGCCGAGCAGGTAGGAGTGGGCCATGTTGTTGGCGCCGTCGCCGAGGTAGGCCAGCGTCAGCCCGGCCGTGCCGCCGAGGCGTTCGCGCACGGTCTGCAGGTCGGCGAGGATCTGGCAGGGGTGAAACTCGTCGGTGAGCGCGTTGACCACAGGCACGTGGGAGGCCGAGGCCATCGCCTCGATGCGCTCCTGGCCGGAGGTGCGCCAGACGATCGCGGCGACCTGGCGCTCCAGGACGCGGGCGGTGTCCTCGATCGGCTCGCCGCGGCCCATCTGGGAGGAGCCGCCGTCGATGACGAGCGGCAGCCCGCCCAGTTCGCCGACGCCGACGGCGAAGGAGACGCGCGTGCGGGTGGACGGCTTGTCGAACAGCAGGGCGACGGTCCGCGGGCCGGCGAGGGGGCGGTAGCCGAACCTGTCCTTCTTCATCGCCTCTGCCAGGTCGAGGACCTCGGCCTGCTCGGCGGGCGTGAGATCGTCGTCCCTCAGGAAGTGTCTCACCGGCTCGCCTCCGTCAGGATCGCGGGGAACGCGGACACCAGCGCGTCGATCTCCTCGTCGGTCACCACGAGCGGCGGGGCCAGCCGGACGGCGTCCGGCTGCAGGGCGTTGACCAGGAAGCCCGCTTGGGCGGCGGCCTCCTGGACGCGGCCGGAGACCGGCTCGGCCAGCACGGTGGCCAGCCACAGGCCGCGCCCGCGCACGCCCTTCAGCAGCGGGTGGCGCACCGCCTCCAGGCCGGTGCGCAGCCGGTGGGCGACCCGCTTGACGTGGTCGAGGTCGACGTGGTCGAGGACGGCCAGGGCGGCGGCGCAGGAGATCGGGTTGCCGCCGAAGGTGGAGCCGTGGTCGCCCTTGGCGAACAGGGTGCCGGCCTCGCCGAAGCCGACGCAGGCGCCGATCGGCAGGCCGCCGCCGAGGCCCTTGGCCAGGGTGAGGATGTCGGGCAGGCAGCCGTCGGCCTGGTGGGCGAACCAGTGGCCGGTGCGGCCGATGGCCGACTGGATCTCGTCGGCGACGAGCAGCGCGCCGGTGGCGTCGCAGATCTCGCGGGCGGCGGCGAGGTAGCCCTCGGGCGGCGGGACGACGCCGGCCTCGCCCTGGGTGGGCTCCAGGAACACCGCGATGCAGTCGCCGGTGACGGCCTCCTTGAGCGCCCCGGCGTCGCCGTAGGGGACGAAGCGGACGTCCACCGGGAACGGGCCGAACTGGTCGCGGATGGACTGCTTGCCGGTCAGCGACAGGGCGCCGATGGTGCGGCCGTGGAAGCCGTTCTCGGCGGCGACGAAGTAGCTGCGGCCCTCGCGCCTGCCGTACTTGAGCGCGAGCTTGTAGGCGGCCTCGTTGGCCTCGGTGCCGGAGTTGGCGAAGAAGACGCGGCCGGGGGCGCCGAGCAGGCCGAGCAGGCGCTCGGCGAGCAGCACCTCGGGCTCGTGCAGGAACAGGTTGCTGGTGTGGGCGAGCGTGGCGGCCTGCCGGGAGACGGCTTCGACCAGCGCGGGGTGCGCGTGGCCGAGGGAGCTGACCGCGATGCCGCCGATGAAGTCGAGGTAGGCGTTGCCCTCGACGTCCCAGACGCGGGTGCCCTCGCCGCGGGCCAGCGCCACCGGGGGGACGCCGTAGTTGGGCATGAAGGCCCGCTCGAACCTGTCGTACAGGCTCGGGTCGTCACTCATCGGGCATCACCATGGTTCCGATTCCTTCGTCGGTGAAGATCTCCAGCAGCAGCGCGTGGGGGACGCGGCCGTCGAGCACGTGGGCCCGCGGGACGCCGCCGCGCACCGCTGTCAGACATGCCCCCATCTTGGGGACCATACCGCTGGAGAGGGTGGGCATGAGGGCTTCGAGTTCGGTGGCGCCCAGCTCGTCGATCACGTCGGTGTCGTCGGGCCAGTTGGCGTACAGGCCCTCGACGTCGGTGAGGATGACGAGCTTCTGGGCGCGCAGCGCGACGGCCAGCGCGGCGGCCGCGGTGTCGGCATTTACATTGTAGATTTCTCCGTCGGCGCCGCGGGCGACGCTGGAGACGACGGGGATGCGGCCGTCGTCGAGCAGGGCCTCGACGGCGCCGGGCTCCACCTTGACGATCTCGCCGACCTGGCCGATGTCGACGGGCTCGCCGTCGACGAGCGCGTGCTTGCGCTCGGCGGTGAACAGGTGGGCGTCCTCGCCGGACAGGCCGACCGCGAACGGGCCGTGCCGGTTGATCAGGCCGACGACGTCGCGGTTGACCCGGCCGACGAGCACCATCCTGACGACCTGCATGGCCTCGGGCGTGGTGACCCGCAGCCCGGCGGTGAAGGTCGATTCGATGCCGAGCCGGTCGAGGTGCTCGCTGATCTGCGGCCCGCCGCCGTGCACGACGACGGGGCGCAGTCCGGCGTGGCGCAGGAAGACGACGTCCTGGGCGAAGCCCTCCTGCAGGGACTGCTCGGTCATCGCGTTGCCGCCGTACTTGATGACGACGGTCGCGCCGTGGAAGCGGGTCAGCCAGGGCAGTGCCTCGATGAGGGCGCCGGCCTTGGCGTGCGCGCCGTTGGCCCTCATGACGAGTACGCCGAGTTCTCGTGCACGTAGGCGGCGGTCAGGTCGGTGGTGTGGACCGTCGCGGTGTGCGGGCCGGCCCCCAGGTCGATGGTGATCGTCACGTCGCGGGGGCGCATGTCGACCTTGTCGCGGTCGTCGCCGACCGCGCCGCCGCGGCAGACCCAGATGCCGTTGATGGCGACGTTGAGCCGGTCGGGTTCGAAGACGGCGTCGGTGGTGCCTGCGGCGGCCAGCACGCGGCCCCAGTTGGGGTCCTCGCCGTGGATGGCGCACTTGAGCAGGTTGGAGCGGGAGACGGCGCGGCCGACCTTGACCGCGTCGTCCTCGCCGGCGGCGCCGACCACCTCGATCGCGATGGCCTTGGTGGCGCCCTCGGCGTCGACGAGGAGCTGGCGGGCCAGGTCGGCGCAGACCTCGGTGACCTTCTGCTCGAACTCGGCCAGGTCGGGCGTGACGCCGGCGGCGCCGCTGGCGAGCAGCAGCACGGTGTCGTTGGTGGACATGCAGCCGTCGGTGTCGAGGCGGTCGAAGGTCACGGCGGTGGCCCGGCGCAGCACGGTGTCGAGCTGCTCGGCGGTCAGCTCGGCGTCGGTGGTGACGACGCAGAGCATGGTGGCCAGGCCGGGCGCGAGCATGCCGGCGCCCTTGGCCATGCCGCCCACCATGTAGCCGTCGGCGCGCTTGAAGGAGATCTTGGAGACGGTGTCGGTGGTGCGGATGGCGTCGGCGGCGGCCAGTCCGCCGTCGCGCGAGAGCTGCGCGGCGGCCTGCTCGACGCCGGACAGCAGGGCGTCCATGGGCAGCCGCTCGCCGATCAGGCCGGTGGAGCAGACGGCGACCTCGCCGGCGGAGTCGTCGATGACCTCGGCGACCTTCTCGGCGGTGGCGTGGGCGTCCTGGAAGCCCTCGGGCCCGGTGCAGGCGTTGGCGCCGCCCGAGTTGAGCACGACGGCGCGCACGCGCCCGCCGCGCAGGACCTGCTGCGACCACAGGACCGGCGCGGCCTTGACGCGGTTGGCGGTGAAGACGCCGGCCGCGGCGCGGCTCGGACCGTCGTTGACGACGAGGGCCAGGTCGCGGGCGGCGCCGGACTTGATGCCGGCGGCGATGCCCGCGGCCCGGAAGCCGAGGGGGGCGGTCACACTCATGGGGCCACTCCAGTCGTGGGAAGTCCGAGCTCTTCCGGCAGGCCGAGGGCGAGGTTGGCGCTCTGGATGGCGCCTCCGGCCGTGCCCTTGGCGAGGTTGTCGATGGCGATGACGGCGATCAGGCGGCCGGCGCGCTCGTCGAGCGTCACCTGCAGCGCGGCGGTGTTGGCCCCGTAGGTCATCGCGGTGGCGGGCCAGACGCCTTCGGGCAGCAGCCGCACGAACGGCTCGGTGGCCAGGGCGCTCTCGTACGCCTCGCGCACGGCGGCCCTGGTCAGGCCCGGGGCGGCGGGGGCCGTGCAGGTCGCGAGGATGCCGCGGCTCATCGGGGCCAGCGTGGGGGTGAACGACACCCGCACCGGCGTGCCGGCCACGGCCGTGAGCCCCTGCTCCATCTCGGGGGTGTGCCGGTGGACGCCGCCGACGCCGTAGGCGCTGACCGAGCCCATGACCTCGCTGCCGAGGAGGTTGGGCTTGAGCGACCTGCCGGCGCCGCTGGTGCCGCTGGCGGCCACGACGACCACGTCGGGCTCGGCCAGGCCGGCGGCGAACGCGGGGGCGAGCGCGAGCAGGACGGAGGTCGGGTAGCAGCCGGGGACGGCGATCCGGCGGGCGGACTTGAGGGCCTCGCGCTGGCCGGGCAGCTCGGGCAGGCCGTAGGGCCAGGTGCCTGCGTGCTCGCCGCCGTAGAACTCCCGCCAGGCCGCGGGGTCGGCGAGCCGGTGGTCGGCGCCGCAGTCGACGACGAGCGTGTCGTCGCCGAGCGAGGCGGCGACGGCGGCGGAGTGGCCGTGCGGCAGGGCGAGGAAGACGACGTCGTGCCCGGAGAGAACCTCGGCCGTGGTGTCCGCGATGACGCGGCCGGCCAGGGCGGGCAGGTGGGGCTGGTGGGCGCCGAGCGGGCTGCCCGCGCTGGAGGCCGCGGTCAGCGCGCCGATCTCGAGCTCGGGGTGGCCGAGCAGCAGCCTGAGCAGCTCCCCTCCCGCATAGCCGCTGGCTCCGGCGACCGCCGCCCTCATCACTGGACTCCCTGTATGTTCATGCACGCTTCCTCATGACTTTGCTATCAAAAGATGATGCACGGCCCGGGATGGATATGCAAGCCGGGCACGCTCAGGTGTGGTCTGGCGCACATACTTACCGGTCGGTAGTGTGAGGGGCCGGATCAGCCGTCCACCCGCGGGAGTCTGCGCATGACCCTGACGCATGCCGAGGTACAGGCCCGGCTCACCGGGCCCGGTGAGCTCTTCGAGATGGAGGAGATCGGCGACACCGGGATCCGCACCTGGAAGCACGCGCCGGCCCACTTCCGGGCCCTGCTGGAGATGAGCCGTTATCACGGCGAGAAGGTCTTCCTCAGCTACGAGGACGAGCACATCACGTTCGAGGAGCACTTCCGGCGGGCGGCGACACTGGCCCGCCGGCTGGTGGAGGACTACGGCGTCGCCAAGGGCGACCGGGTCGTGGTGGCGATGCGCAACTACCCGGAGTGGGTGGTCGCCTTCTCGGCCGCCCTCGCGGCGGGCGCCGTGGCCGTGCCGCTGAACGCCTGGTGGACCGAGCCGGAGCTGGCGTACGGCGTCGCCGACTCGGGCGCCAAGGTGCTGATCGCGGACGGCGAGCGCGCCGCGAGGCTGGCCTCCACCGGCGTCCCCCTCATCGTGACCCGGGGCGAGCCGCCCGCGGGCGCGCGCTCGCTCGGCGAGGTGCTGGGCGAGTTGCGCGCCGACGTCGCCCTGCCGGAGGTCGAGCTGCGGCCCGAGGACCCTGCCACGATCTTCTACACCTCCGGGACGACCGGCCGCCCCAAGGGCGCGCTGGGCAGCCACCGCAACGTGGGCCAGTCGCCCATGACGGTGGCCTACGGGCTGCTGCGGGCGGTGGCGCTGGCGGGCCGGGACGTCGCCGAGGCGGCCGGCGTGCGGCGGGTGACGCTGCTGGCCGTGCCGTTGTTCCACGTCACGGGCTGCTTCTCCGCACTCACCACGACGATGTTCACCGGCGGCGGGCTGGTGCTCATGTACAAGTGGGACGCCGAGCAGGCGCTGAAGCTGATCGAGCGCGAGAAGGTCACCACGATGATCGGCGTGCCGACCAACGCCTGGCAGCTCATGTCGCACCCCGACTTCGGCAGGTACGACCTGTCGTCGCTGACCACGCTGGGCTACGGCGGCGCGCCGGCCCCGCCGAAGCTGCTGGAGCGGGTCAACGAGAACCTGCCGAACCGGGCGCCGTCCAACGGCTACGGCATGACGGAGACGACCGCGCTGGCCATCGGCAACGGCGGCCCCGACTACAACGCCAGACCGGACAGCATCGGGCTGCCCTCGGCCGTGGTGGACGTGCGGGTGGTGGACCCGGCCGGCAAGGAGCTGCCCGCGGGCGAGGTCGGCGAGCTGTGCGTACGCGGGCCGAACGTCATCCTCGGCTACTGGAACCGGCCGGAGGAGACGGCGCAGACGTTCGTGGACGGCTGGCTGCACACCGGCGACCTGGCGCGGATCGACGAGGACGGGTTCGTCTACATCGTCGACCGGGCCAAGGACATGGTGATCAGGGGCGGCGAGAACGTCTACTGCGCGGAGGTCGAGGCCGCGCTGTTCGAGCATCCGGCGGTGGACGACGCCGCGGTGATCGGCGTGCCGCACGACGAGCTCGGTGAGGAGGTGGGCGCGGTCGTCCGCCTGGCGCCGGGGTCGTCGCTGACGGCGGGTGAGCTGCGGGAGTTCCTGACCGGGCGGATCGCCCCCTTCAAGATCCCCGCGCACGTGTGGTTCCGGGAGGGCGAGCTGCCGCGCAACCCGGGCGGCAAGATCCTCAAGACGCGGCTGCGGCAGGAGATCCTCGGCAGCTGACCGTCCGGACAGCAGAGGCCGCCGGGTCCCGGCGGCCTCTTCTTTCGCCCCTGCTATGGAATGTATCGTTCCGTTCCGATATGCTGTTCTTGAACAGAGCGATCCGTTCCGTATCTTGGAGGGACCCGTGACCGCAGTACTCGAGGCACCCGCCCCCGTCGCCGCGCCCGTCCGGCGCCGCCGGCTGGGCCTGGCCGCCGTGCTCGCCGCGACGCTGATGAACCTGCTCGACTCCACCGTCGTGAGCGTCGGCGGCCCCGCCATCCAGGCCGACCTCGGCGGCGGCTACGCGAGCCTGCAGTGGATCGCGGCCGGCTACACCCTCGCCCTGGCCGTCGGCCTGCTGGTGGGCGGGCGGCTCGGCGACATGTACGGGCGGCGCCGGATGCTGCTCCTGGGCACCACCGCCTTCGTCGCCGCCTCGCTGGCCTGCGCCGTGGCGCCGGAGCCGCAGGCGCTCATCGCGGCCAGGGTGCTGCAGGGGCTGGCCGGGGCGGTGATGATCCCGCAGGGGTTCGGGCTCGTCCGCGACCTGTTCCCGCCGGCCGAGGTGGGCAGGGCGTTCGGCGCGTTTGGCCCGGTCATCGGGCTGGCCACGATCCTCGGGCCGGTGGTGGCGGGGCTGCTGGTCGAGGCCGACCTGTTCGGCACCGGCTGGCGGATGATCTTCCTGATCAACCTGCCGCTGGGGGCGTTCGCGCTGGCGGCGGGCGCCAGGGTGCTGCCCGCCGCGCCCGTCACGGCTCCCTCCTCGCGGCTGGACCTGGGCGGCGGCCTGCTGGCCGGCGTCGCGATCCTGCTGCTGGTCCACCCGCTGGTGCAGGGCCGCGAGCTGGGCTGGCCCGCCTGGTCCCTGGTGATGGCCGTCGCGTCGCTGCCGGTGTTCGCCGGCTTCGCCGTGCACCAGGTGCGGCGTACGCGGCGCGGCGCGGCCACGCTGGTCGAGCCGAGCGTGTTCGGCAAGCGGTCCTACACCTCGGGGACCGTGCTGGTGGTCGTGTTCTTCGCCGCGGTCTGCGGGTTCTCGCTGGCGATCGGGATGTTCCTCCAGCTCGGGCTGGGGTACGGGGCGCTGCGTGCGAGCCTGACGATGACGGCCTTCGCGGTGGGCGCGTTCCTCGGCACCGGCTTCTCGGCGGCCAGGACGGCTTCGCTCGGGCGGACCGTGCTGCACCTCGGCCTGGGGCTGCTGGCGGCCGGCGTGCTGGCCTTCCATCTCGTCCTCGGCTGGGCGGGCGGCGCGGTCGGCCCGTGGGACCTGGCGCTCCCGCTGCTGCTGGGCGGGGCCGGCATGGGCATGATCTTCGTGCCGCTGTTCGGCATCATCATGGGCGACGTGGAGGACCACGAGGTCGGCTCGGCGGCCGGCGTGTTGGAGAGCGTCCAGCAGCTCGGCGCCTCGCTGGGGGTCGCCGTCCTCGGCACGGTGTTCTTCGGCCGGCTCGGCTCCCCCGTCCCGGGCGCGGCCGTGGCGCGGGCGGTGGACGCCGCCCAGGTCGTCTCGCTGGTCACGCTGGGGCTGGTCGCCGCGGCGTTCGCGCTCGCCTTCCTGCTCCCGCGCGAGGGCCGCCACTGACCCCTTCCTTCGTGTCCCCCGCGGGCCGGGCCCGCGGGGGACACGGCCGTCTCACCGGGGATGCAGCGTCGCCTCCCCCGTGACCGACACGGCGGCCTCCTCCCCCGGCCGGACCCCGGCAGGCCCCGGCACCCGGACCGCCACCGGCTCGTCCAGGCCGTCCACGGCCACGTGGACCATCGCGTCGTGCCCGTAGAACCGGACGTCCACCACGGTGCCCCGCGTGCCCGCCGGACCCAGCACCAGTTGCTCGGGCCGCAGCACGACGACGCCGCCGGAGCCTCGGCGGTCGCCGGCCAGGGGGATGCGGCCCAGCGGCGTGGCGGCCGTGCCGTCCTCGACCGTGGCGGGCAGGAACACCGCGTCGCCGACGAACCCCGCCACCCACAGGTCGACCGGCCGCCGGTAGACCTCCTCGGGCGTGCCGCACTGGGCCACCCGGCCGTCCCTGAGCACGGCCACCAGGTCGGCTGTGGACAGCGCCTCCTGCTGGTCGTGCGTGACCAGCAGGCCGGTGGCGCCCGTGGCCCGCAGGGCGGCGCGCACGTCGGCCCGCACGCCCGCCCGCAGGGCGCTGTCGAGCGCGTTGAACGGCTCGTCGAGCAGGACCAGGTCGGGGGCGGGCGCCAGCGCCCGGGCGACGGCGACGCGCTGCTGCTGGCCGCCGGACAGCTCGTGCGGCATCCGCCCGCCGTACCCGGGCAGCCCGACCAGCTCCAGCATCTCGCCGGTACGGCGGCGCCGCTCCGCGCGGCCCGTACCGGTCAGGCCGAACGCCACGTTGGCCGCGACGCTCAGGTGCGGGAACAGCGCGCCCTCCTGCGGGACGATCCCGACCCGGCGCCGCTCCGGCGGCAGGTGCACGCCCGGCCCGCACACGACCCGGCCGCCGAGCTCCACGGTGCCGGCGTCGGCGCGGAGGAACCCCGCCACCACGCGCAGCAGTGTGGTCTTGCCGCAGCCCGACGGGCCGAGCACGGCGGCCAGCAGGCCCGCCGGGACGGTGAGGTCCAGCCCGTCGAGCACCCGTGCCGGCGGGTCGTAGCATTTGACCAGCCCGCCGATCCTCAGGTCGGTCATGCGCGCCGCCTTCCGAGCAGGTACGAGGGGACGGCCGCGATGAGGATCAGCACGGCCGCGTACGGGGCCGCCGCGGCGTAGGAGGCGGTGGTCGTCTCGGCCCACAGCCGGGTGGCGAGGGTGTCCATGCCGGTGGGGCGCAGCAGCAGCGTGGCGGGCAGCTCCTTCATGCACACCACGAACGTCAGGGCCGCCCCCGCCGCGATGCCGGGGGCGGCGAGCGGCACGGTGACCCGGCGCAGCACCCTGAGCGGGGAGTCGCCGAGCGAGCGGGCCACGTCCTCCAGGACCGGCGGCGACTGGAGCACGGCGGCGCGGGTGGCGGCCACGGCCACCGGCAGGAACAGCACCGCGTAGCAGAGCACCAGCAGCGGCGGCTCCTGGTAGATCGGGTAGGCGTAGCGCACCGCGAGGAACACCATGGCCAGCGCCACGGTGATGCCGGGCACCGCGTGCCCGGCGTAGGCGGCCTGCTCCAGCAGGTGCGCGACACGGCCGCGGTGGCGTGCGGCGAGGATGCCGACGGGCAGCGCGAGGGCGGTGGTCAGCGCGGCGCCGGCGGCGGCCACCGCGAGGGTGGCGCCGGCCGTCTCCAGCAGCCGGCCGGGCTCCCAGGCGCCCGACCTGCCGGCGGTCAGCCAGTAGCCGAGCGTGCCGAGCGGGAAGACGACGCCCGCCGCGGCCACCGCCGAGCACCAGCCGAGCGCCGCCCACCGCAGCCGGCCGAGCCGCGCGGACGACGCGCGGCGCGCGCTGCCCCCGCCGGTGCGGGCGTGGCCGGCCCGGCCTCGGGTCCGCGCCTCGGCCCACACGAGCAGCACGGTCATCACCACCAGCACGCAGCCGAGCGCGGCGGCCGGGGTCCGGTCGAAGCTCGCCCGGTAGGCGGTGAAGATCGCCCGGGTGAACGTCTCGTACCGCATGATCGAGACGGCGCCGAAGTCGGACAGCACGTAGAGCGCGACGAGCAGCCCGCCTCCCGCCGCGGCCGGGCGCAGCTGCGGCAGCGTGACCCGCCGGAACGTGCGCAGCGGGCCGTGCCCGAGCGACCGGGCCGCCTCCTCCTGCGCCGGGTCGAGGCCGCGCAGGGCCGCCGCCACCGGCAGGTAGACGTACGGGTAGCTGACCAGGGTCAGGGCCAGCGCGGCTCCGGCGAACCCGGCCAGGCCCGGCTCGGTGGAGATCCACGCGAACGCGGCGACGTAGCTGGGCACGGCGAGCGGCAGCGTGGCGAGCACGGACCAGGTGCGGGCACCGGGCAGGGCGGTGCGCACGGTCAGCCAGGCGAGCGACACCCCGATCACCAGGCAGGCGGCGACGACCACGACGGCCAGGCCCAGGCTGCGGACGAGCAGTTCGAGGGTGCGGCCGGTGACGGCGATCCGCCAGGCGTGAGCGGGGCCGTGTTCGAGCGCCCGCAGGCCGAGGTAGACCAGCGGCAGCAGGGCGAGCGCCGCCGCGGCGCAGGCCCAGCCGACCAGCAGCGGTGACGGCCGCCGGCCGGCGCCGGGAGAGGAGGACCTGTTGGCGGGCACCCGAGGTCAGACCATCCCGGTTTCCTGGAGCATCGCCAGGGTCTGCTGCAGCGAGCTGAGCTTGCCGAGGTCGATCTCCGGCGCGCCGAGCGACTCCAGCGGCGGCAGCCCCTCGACGTCGCTGGTGACCCCGGCGGCCAGCGGGTATTCCTTGGTCTTGTCGGCGAAGTAGGTCTGGGCCTCGGCCGACAGCAGGTAGTCGACGGCCTTGCCGGCGGTGGCGGCCTGGTCGGAGCCCTTGACGACGCCGACGCCGGCGACGTTGACGAGCGCGCCGGGGTCGCCCTTGGCCGGGAAGTGCAGCTTGGCGGTCATCTTGTCCGCGCCGACCTCGGCGGCCTTCTCGTACCAGTAGTAGTGGTTGATCAGCCCCACGGCGATCTCGCCGGAGTCGACGGCGTCGAGGATGGCGCTGTTCTTCTCGTACGCCTTGGGGTCGTTGGCCTTGAAGTCCTTCAGCCAGGTGCGGGTGGCGTCGTCGCCGTCCAGCACCCGCATGCCGGTGACGAAGGCCTGGAAGGAGGCGTTCGTCGGGGCGTAGCCCACCTTGCCGCGCCACTCCGGCCGGGTCAGCTCGCGCACGCCGGCGGGCGGCTTGGCGATCTTTCCGGGGTTGTAGGCGATGACGCGGGCCCGGCCCGACAGCCCGACCCAGGTGCCGTCCGCCGCGCGGTAGGCCCTGCCGACCTTGTCCAGGGACCCCTGCGGCAGCGGCTCCAGGCGTCCCTGCTGGGCGAGGGCGCCGAGGGCTCCCGCGTCCTGGGACAGGAACAGGTCGGCCTCCGACTTGTCGCCCT
This sequence comes from Nonomuraea indica, assembly GCF_002850745.1. Classification (GTDB taxonomy): domain Bacteria; phylum Actinomycetota; class Actinomycetes; order Streptosporangiales; family Streptosporangiaceae; genus Nonomuraea; species Nonomuraea indica. The sequence continues at coordinate 796,305 of NZ_KZ559468.1, read as the reverse complement.
CCTCCAGCAGCTGGGCGGCCAGCTCGGCGCTGTCGCCGTAGCGGACCTCGACCTCGCCGCCGATGGAGCGTTCCAGCTTGTCGAGCAGCGGCGCGACCAGGGCCTCGTCGCGGCCGGAGTAGACGACGAGCGGGGCGGCCTGCCGGGCGGCGGCGGCCGGGGCGCCGGCGGCCGCCTCCTGGCCCTGACCGCCGCAGGCGGCCAGGGCGGGGGCGAGGAGCGCTGCGGCGGCGAGGGCGGCGAACCGGCTGGTGGTGGTACCCATGACGTGCCTTTCTGGGTTCTGCGAGCAATCACCTTAGGCGTGCCTAACCTAAGCACCGCACTCACCCTCAATCTAGGTCTTTAGTCACTTTTATGGGGTTTCATCGCCTTTCCTGGTGAACGCCGCGTGTCCACTAGCCTTGCCCCGGTGGACATCCGCCTCAGGACCCCCGACGACATGGACGCCTGCGTCGAGGCCCTCGCCCACGTCCAGGCCGCCGACCGCTACCCCGTGCGGTGGCCGGACGACCCCCGGAGCTGGCTGACGCCCACCGGCCTCACCTCGGCGTGGATAGCGTTCGAGGCCGGCACCGTGCTCGGCCATGTGGGCCTCACCCGCGACGCGGAGATCACCCGCCTGTTCGTCACTCCGGCGGCCCGCGGGCGAGGCCTGGCCACGCGGCTCCTCGACACCGTCCGCGCCGCCGCGCGCACCCCGCTCAAACTGGAGGTCTCCTCCGAGGGCGAGGCGGCCATCGCGTTGTACCAGCGGGCCGGCTGGCGAAGGGTCGGCAGCAGCCGGGCCGGCTGGACCAACGCGGCCGGGGAGCCCGCCCTGCTCCACCACTACGTGAGCCCCTGAAGCGGGCCGCCGGCGAGGCGGGCGGTCCATGCCGCCGCGGCCCGACGGCGGCTCCCCTTACCTGGCACGTAATCGCGCTCCCTACGCCGCCGCTGGCATGGTTCGAGGTGTCGGAACACGACCTCTAAGGAGCCCACGATGACCGCCATGACCGTCACCGCCGACCGGACCAAGTTCCTGCGCCTCGCCCTCACCGCCGACGCGGTCATCACCGGCGTCAACGGTCTGGCCTACCTCGCCGCCGCCGGCCTGCTCAGCGATCTGCTCGGCCCCTCGACCGGCCTGCTGCGCGGGATCGGCGCCTTCCTCCTCGTGTACGGGCTGGCCGTCGGCTTCCTGGCGAGCCGTCCCGCCGTCCCCGTCACCGGCACCAAGGCCGTGATCGCGCTGAACGTCACCTGGGCCGTGGCCAGCGTCGCCGCCGTGGTGACCGGGGTCGCCACGTTCACCACGGCAGGCGCGGTGTGGGCGATCCTGCAGGCGCTGACGGTCCTGGGCTTCGCCGAGCTGCAGGTCATGGGCCTGCGCAAGGCCCGGTGACCGTACGGACCCCCCGCAAGGGAGCAGGGTGCGGCTCACCGAGGACGGCCGGATCGCCGCCGACTTCCTCGACCGGGCGCCCACCGCCTGATCCCCGCCCGCCCATCCCAGCAAGCCCCCGGGACGCCCCGGGGGCTTCCTCGTGGACCGGCAGGAAAAGCGTTTGCCCGGCTCACGTCGTCGCCGGAAGAATGTGACCTCGTGTCCGACCACCCGCCGCCGGCCCGCGGCCGGCTGCGCCGCCTCATGCCCGACCTCGGCCCGCTGCGCGACTCACGCGACTTCCGGCTGCTGACGGCGTCGGGCTTCGTCACGATGTTCGGGACGTTCATCACCATGGTGGCGGTGCCGTTCCAGATGAAGGAGCTCACCGGCTCCTACGTGGCGGTCGGCCTGGTGAGCCTGGCCGAGTTCGTGCCCATGGTGGTGTGCGGACTGTGGGGCGGCGCCGTCGCCGACGCGGCCGACCGGCGCAAGGTCATCGCGCTGTGCGAGCTCGGACTGGCGGTCACCTCGGCGATGCTCCTCGTCAACGCCCTGCTGCCCGCTCCACAGGTCTGGGTGCTGTACGTGGTGGGCGCCCTGACGGCCGGCATCAGCTCGCTGCAACGGCCCAGCCTGGAGTCCCTGATTCCCCAGGTGGTGCGGCACGACCAGCTCGGCGCCGCCGCCGTGCTGGCCAGCCTGCGCTGGAACTTCGGCGCCATCGTGGCCCCCGCCCTGGGCGGGCTCGTGGTGACCGCCTACGGGGCCGCCGCCGCCTACGGGATCGACACGGCGAGCTTCGTGCTGTCGCTGCTGCTGCTGTGGCGGACGGCATCACGGCCGCCCGCCGAGAACGCCACGCCCGCCTCGCTGCGGTCCCTGGCCGAAGGCGTCCGCTACGCGGTGCGCCGGCCCGACCTCATGGGCACCTACCTGGTGGACATCGCGGCGATGGTGTTCGCCATGTCCACGGCGTTGTTCCCGTTCCTGGCCGACCAGCTCGGCGCGCCCGAGGCGCTCGGCCTGCTCTACTCAGCCGGCGCGGTGGGCGGGCTGGCCGCCTCGCTCACCGGAGGCTGGACCTCGCGCGTCCACCGCCACGGGCTCGGCGTGGTCCTCGCGGCGGCGCTGTGGGGTGCGGCGATGGCGGCGGCCGCGCTGATGACGAGTGTGTGGGCGGTGTTCCTCTGCCTCGCCGCGGCCGGGGCGGCCGACATGATCAGCGGCATCTTCCGGATGACCATGTGGAACCAGACCATCCCGGGCGAGCTGCGCGGGCGGCTGGCGGGCATCGAGCTGCTGTCGTACGCCAGCGGGCCGATGCTCGGCAACGCCAGGGCGGGGCTGATGGCCGACGTGGGCGGCATCCGGTTCGCGCTGGGAGCAGGCGGTTTGCTGTGCGTGGCCGCCGTGGCGGGGCTCAGCGCGGCGCTGCCGGGGTTGCGGAGGTACGACGCCCGCACCGACGAGCACACCCTGGCCGAGGGTGCCCGCCGCGCCGCCCAGGCGAACCCCTGATCGGGCACCGCCCACGACGGGTAGGGCGCTACTCGCTCTCCCGCCAGCCGTCGTACCGCTCCACCAGCGCGTCCACCTCGGCCAGCCGGCCCTCGTCGATCCCGTCGGCCACGACGAGCCACTGCGCGTCCTCGGCGTCGTCCTCCCCCGCGAGTGTCTCCCGCACCACGCGCGGCACGCCCAGCTCCGGAAACCACTCGCCCAGTGTCTCGGCCACCTCTTCGGCGTCGTCCCGCTCGGCGAACACGAGTAGCTGCCTCATGGCATGGCATTGTGCCGCACCCGGCACGAACCGGACGTGCCGAGCCGTTCACCTACCGTGAACGCGGTAGGTTGCTAGCGTTGGACCATGACGGCAGAAGCGGTGAGTCTACAGATGGCGCCACCTTCGCTCCCCGACTGGGTCTTCCCGCCCCCTGAGGGCTTCAGGGCCGAGGACCTCGATCACATTCCGGATCTGCCTGCGCACACAGAGTTGATTGATGGAAGCTTGGTCTTCGTGAGCCCCCAAGCCTCCTTCCACACCCTTGCCGTGGACCTGCTCGTGGCCGGCCTCCGCAGAGCCGTCCCGGCGAGCCTGCGCGTCCGCAGGGAGATGAGCATCGTCCTCGACGCCGACCAGCGTCCGGAGCCCGATGTCTGCGTCATCGCCGCCGGCGCGGACCACGGTCCTGAGCAGACGTTCTATCAGGCGCGGGAGGTCGTACTCACCGTTGAGGTCGTCTCGCCGGAGTCCAGGATCCGCGATCGGGAGCGCAAACCCACGCTCTACGCCAGGGCCGGAATCCCGCACTTCTGGCGGGTCGAGAACGAGTCCGGCAGGCCTGTCGTCTACGCCTACGAACTCGACCCGGCCACCCGCGTGTACGCGCCCACCGGGATCTTCCACGACCGGCTCAAGGCGAGTGTGCCGTTCGACGTGGACATCGACCTCACCGAGATCGACACCCTCTGACGCAGGAGTGAGGCCCGGTACGCCGTACCGGGCCTCACGTCATGTGCTCGTCCCGGCGTGGTCAGGCGCCTCGCAGGTGCGCGCCCACCCGGTCGGCCGCCATCGCCACGGCGGCGTCGCGGGCGGCGGTGGTCTCCTCCACCGTCAGTGTCCGGTCCTGGGCGCGGAAGCGCAGCGTGTAGGCGAGCGACTTGTTGCCCTCGCCCACCTGCTCGCCCGTGTACACGTCGAACAGCCGCACCGACTCCAGCAGCTCGCCCGCCCCGTCGCGCAGCGCCGCCTCCACGTCGGCCACCGGCGTGAAGTCGGGCACGGTCAGCGCCACGTCCTGCGTCGCCACGGGATAGGCCGACACCTGCGGCGCCTGGACGGTGCCCGGCATGGCGTGGTTCAGCCGCGACAGCTCCAGCTCCATCGCCGAGGTGCGCGGCGGCAGCCCGTACGCCTCGACGACGCGCGGGTGCAGCTCACCGGCGTGGCCCACGAGCGTGTCGCCGGCGTAGAGGGCGGCGCACCTGCCGGGGTGCCACGGCTCGTGCTGGTCGGCGACGACCGACAGCTCGATCCCGGCCTCTCCGGCGACGATCCGGGCGGCCTGCACGGCGTCGGCCCAGCACTCCTGGCGTCCGCCGCCCCACCAGCCGGACCGGTCGAACTCGCCGGCCAGCACGACCGCCACGCGCTGCGGCTGGTCGGGCAGGGCGGCCTCGACGGAGGCCAGCTCCTCGTCGGTCGGCCTGCGCTCGACGCCGAGCACCGGGGCCGCGGCCGGCGCGCCCTCACGCGGACGGTAGACGGCGCCCATCTCGAACAACGCCACGTCGGTGAAGCCGCGCCCGACGTTGCGCACCAGGGTCTTGAGCAGACCCGGCAGCAGCGTGGTGCGCATCAGCGGCTCGTCCTCGGTCAGCGGGTTGACCAGCCGGACGGCGCGGCGGCGGGCGTCGTCGGCGGGCAGCTGGAGGTGGTCGAAGTCGCCGTCGCCGACGAACGGGTAGGCCAGCACCTCGACGTAGCCTGCGGCGGCCAGTGCCCGGCCGACCCGCCTGCGCAGCCGCTGCCCCTCGGTCAGCCCGGCCCCGGCCGGCGCCTTGGGCAGGATCGACGGCAGCCGGTCGTAGCCCTCCAGCCGGATGACCTCCTCGGCGAGATCGTTGGGATCGGTGAGGTCGGGCCGCCAGGACGGCGGCGTCACCGTGATCATGTCGTCGCCGGTGACGGCCAGCTTGGCCGCCAGCTCGCCGCCGGTCACCACGCCGGTGGGGTCGACGCCGCCCCGGCGCACGGCCGGGTCGTCTCCGTCGGTGACCGTGCAGCCGACCTGCTCCAGCCGCCGCACGACGGCGTCCCTGTCGTATGTGAGGCCGGCGACGGCGCCGGGGTGGCCGGCGGGCATCGCGATGCGGGCGGGCTCCACCTCGGTCTCGGCGTGGGTGACGCCCGGCCGGACGGTCGCGCCGCCCAGCTCGGCGAGCAGCCGCACGGCCTTCCAGGAGGCGACGAGCGGCAGCTCGCGGTCGACGCCGCGCTCGAACCGCTTGGACGCCTCGGACACCAGGCGGTGCCGGCGGGACTCGCGGGAGATGCCGGTGGCCGAGAAGTGGGCCGCCTCGATGACGATGTCGGTCGAGGATCCGGAGATCTCGGTCGCCAGGCCGCCCATGGTGCCGGCCATGGAGATCGGCCCCGACCCGTCGGTGATGAGGATGTCGTCGGGGTCGAGGTCGCGCACGACGTGATCGAGCGTCTCCAGCCGCTCGCCCGGCCGCGCCCGGCGCACGACGATCTCACCGGTCAGCTTCGACCGGTCGAAGGCGTGCAGCGGCTGGCCGAGCTCCAGCATCAGGTAGTTGGTGATGTCGACGGCCAGCGACACCGGCCGCATGCCGGCGCGGGCGAGCCGTACGCGCATCCACAGCGGGCTCTGCGCCGCCGGGTCGAAGCCGTGGACCTCGCGCAGCACGAACCGGTCGCAGGCGGTCGGGTCGGCGATCGACGCCGGCCACGCCGGTCCGGTCTCGGCGGGCAGCTCCACGTCGGCGGGGTCGCGGAACGGCACGCCGAACGCGGTGGCCGCCTCGCGGGCCACTCCCCGGATGGACAGGGCGTAGCCGACGTCGGGCGTGATCTCAAGCTCCAGGACGTCGTCGCGCAGGCCGAGCAGGTCGGCCACGTCGGCGCCGACGGGGGTGTCGGGCGGCAGCACCATGATGCCGCCGTGCTCGTCGGTCAGCCCCAGCTCGCGCTCGGAGCAGATCATGCCTTCGGACATGCGCCCGTACGTCTTGCGGGCGCCCACCTCGAACCCGCCGGGCAGCACGCCGCCCGGCAGCACGACCGGCACCCGGTCGCCGGCGGCGAAGTTGGTGGCGCCGCAGACGATCTCGCGCGGGGTGGCCTCGCCCACCTCGACCCTGCAGTGCCTGATCGGCTTCTTGAAGCCGGTGAGCTCCTCGATCTCGAGCACCTCGCCGACGACGACGTTCTTGACGTCGTGGCCGTAGGAGGTGATCGACTCGAGCTTGAGCCGGGCGGCCGTGAGCTTGTCGGCCACCTCCTGCGCCGTGACCGCGGGGAGATCGACGTACTCCCGCAGCCAGGAGAGCGGGACCTTCATCAGATCTCCATTCCGAACGGAAGCGTGAAGCGGATGTCACCCTCGACCATGTCGCGCATGTCCTCGACGTTGTGGCGGAACATCAGCGTCCGCTCGATGCCCATGCCGAACGCGAACCCGGAGTACGTCGCCGGGTCGATCCCGCAGGCGACGAGGACGCGCGGGTTGACCATGCCGCAGCCGCCCCACTCGATCCAGCCCTCGGACTTGCAGGTGCGGCACGGCGGGTTGCCGGGCACGGCGGAGGCGCCGCGGCAGACGAAACACTTGAGGTCCATCTCGGCCGACGGCTCGGTGAACGGGAAGTAGTTGGGCCGGAACCGAGTGGTGATGCCCTCGCCGAACATGACCTCGGCGAACCGGTCGAGCGTGCCCTTGAGGTGCGCCATCGTCAGGCCCTTGTCGACGGCCAGCCCCTCGACCTGGTGGAAGACCGGGGTGTGGGTGGCGTCGAGCTCGTCGGTGCGGAACGTCTTGCCGGACGAGATGACGTAGCAGGGCACGCCACGGCCGAGCATGGCGCGCACCTGGACGGGCGAGGTCTGGGTGCGCAGCACCATGCCCGAATCGGCGGAGCCGACGAAGAACGTGTCGTGCTCGGAGCGGGCCGGGTGGTCGGTGGCGATGTTGAGCGCGTCGAAGTTGAACCATTCGCCTTCGAGCTCAGGGCCCTCGGCCACCTCGTAGCCCATCGCGACGAAGGTGTCGGCGATGCGCTCCTGCATGGTGGTCAGCGGGTGGCGCGCGCCACGCGGCCGGCGGTCCCAGGGCAGGGTGACGTCGACAGCCTCCTCGACGAGCACGCGGGCGTCACGCTCGGCCTCCAGCTCGGCCTGGCGCGCGGCGAGGGCGGCGCTGACGGCCTTGCGGGCGGCGCCGACGCGCTTGCCGGCCTCGGCACGGGCGGCGGGGGGCAGGGTGCCGATCTCGCGGTTGGCCAGCGCGATGGGCGAGCGGTCGCCGGCGTGGGCCAGGCGGGCCTGCTTGAGTGCGTCGAGGCTGCCGGCCGACTTGATCGCATCGAGGGCTTCGGCCTCCATGCGGGACACCTCGTCGGCATGCAACGGTGTGACCTCGACGGGGTCGTAGTCAGACAAGAGTGAGCTCCGTATCCAGGGCTTGAGCGGTCAAGAGTCTAACGGGGACGCCCACCGGCCGACTCGCTCGTGAGGCCGGGGGCTTCAGGCGAAGTCGGGCGCGCCGGTGGGCACGGTAAATCGGAACTCCGCACCGCCTTCGGGTGCCCGCTGCACGGCGATCGTGCCGCCGTGCGCCTCGACCAGGCCCTTGACGATGAACAGGCCCAGCCCGGTGCCGCCGCGCCTGCGGCTGTTGCCCCGCCAGAACTGCCGGAAGACGCGAGGGGCCAGCTCGGGCGCTATGCCCTCGCCCTCGTCGCGCACCGACACGGCTAATCCCCACCCCACGGACTCGATCTCGATCGTCACGGTGCCACGCCCATGCCGCACCGCGTTCTCCACCAGGTTACCGAGAATCTGGTCGATCTTGTCCTGGTCGAGCCACATCTCGGGCAGATCGTCGCCGGCGAGGAGGCGGAAGCGGTCCTCGGGCTCCCCCGCGGCGACCCGGCCGGCGATGATCCGCCGGGCTCTGGCGGGCACGTCGACGACCTGGCGGTGCACCTCCAGCCGCCCGGACTCGATGCGTGACACGTCGAGCAGCTCGGTGATCAGCCGGGTGACGCGGTCGGCGTCGTTGTTGACCGTCTCCAGCATGACGCGCTTCTGCTCGTCGGTGAAGCGGGTCCACTTGGCGAGCAGCGTGGCGGTGAAGCCCTTGACGCTGGTCAGCGGCGAGCGCAGCTCGTGGGCGACGGTGGAGACCAGGTCGGCACGGCTGCGCTCCAGCCGGGCGCGGGCGCCGCCGTCGCGCAGCGTGATGGCGACGCGGACGACGTCGCCGCCGCGGGCGGGCTCGCGCACCAGGCGGGCGGCGACGTGCAGCTCCTGGCCGGCCGGCAGGTGGAGCGGCCGCTCGGGCACCCTGCTGCGGGTGCGCAGGCCGCCCTGCGGGTCGAGGCCCTTCCACCACTCGCGGCCGTCGTGGTCGCGGAAGGGGAACACCTCGTCCATGGCGCCGCCGACGGCGCGCTCGGGGGTGACGCCGGTCAGCCGGGCGGCTGCCCGGTTGAGGGCGAGGACCCTGCCGAAGCCGTCGGTCACGATGAGTCCGTCGGGGAGGTCGTCGATGGCGATCGTGCACGCGGGAGAGACCGCTGGACCACCGGTGTCTGCGCCCTGCACGACCTCGCCTCCTCCGCCTACAAGGCCGACAATAGCGGGTTTCCCGGCGCCTGGGGGACTCGCCGAACGCCTCCCTATGGGTCCCCGCCGGCGGCGCGGTGGATCTTCGGCGGGCGGGCGTGCTCAGGACAGCCGCTGCGCCCTGGCGGAGGAGTAGAGGCACACGGCGGCGGCGGTCGCGAGGTTGAGGCTCTCGGCCTGCCCGTAGATCGGGACGCGGACGACGTCGTCGGCCTCGGCGAGCACCTCCTCCGGCAGCCCCCACGCCTCGTTGCCGAAGATCCACGCGGTGGGGCCGGACAGGTCGACGTCGTCGAGCGTGTGCTTGCCCGCGCCGTCGGCGGCCAGCACGCGCAGGCCCCGCTCCCTGAGGTGGCGCACAGCCGCGCTCACCGGCGCGCCGATGACGACCGGCAGGTGGAAGAGGCTGCCGGCGCTGGCGCGCACGCACTTGCCGTTGTACGGGTCGACGGAGGCGTCGGTGAACACGACGGCGTCGGCGCCGGCGGCGTCGGCGGTGCGCAGGACGGTGCCGGCGTTGCCGGGGTCGCGCACGTGAGCGAGGACCGCGACCAGCCGCGGCGCGGCGGGCAGGGCGTCCTCCAGCGGCACGTGGACGAGCCCGCAGACGGCCAGCAGGCCCTGCGGGGTGACCGTCTGCGACAGCTCGGCCATCACCTCGCCGCTGACCCGGTGCACGGGCAGCCCACGGCCGGCGGCCTCGGCGACGATCTCGGGGTGGCGCTGCTCCGCCTCGGCGGTGGCGAACAGCTCCAGCGTCACGCCGTCGAGCCGGAGCGCCTCACGGACCGCCTGCGGACCCTCGGCGAGGAACTTGCGGTCCTGCTCGCGGAAAGCGCGCTTGGTCAGCCGCCGGGCGGCCTTGACCCTCGGCGACCTGACGTTGGTCAGCTCCGAACCCGCCATGCGTCCCCCTGTCTGCCGTCCAGCTGGCAAAGCCCTGTAGATGGAAAAAGGGCCCACCCTGAGGTGGGCCCCTCGTCTAGAGCCCCGCCGGGCTCGTCACACGCCTCAGCTCGCGGCCGGGGCGTTCACGTTCGCCGGCAGCGCCTTCTTGGCGGCCTCGACGAGCGTGGCGAAGGTCTGGCTGTCGTTGACCGCCAGATCGGCGAGGATCTTGCGGTCGACCTCGACGCCCGCCAGGCGCAGACCCTGGATCAGGCGGTTGTAGGTCATGCCGTTCTGGCGGGCCGCAGCGTTGATGCGCTGGATCCACAGACGGCGGAACGCGCCCTTGCGGTCCTTGCGGTCCCGGTAGGCGTACGTCATCGAGTGGAGCATCTGCTCCTTGGCCTTGCGGTAGAGCCGCGACCGCTGGCCACGGTAACCGGTTGCCCGCTCGAGGACGACCTTGCGCTTCTTCTTGGCGTTGAGCGCCCGCTTCACGCGTGCCATGTTTCTTCTCCCCGGGGGTTCGCGCTACTTGGCGAGCAGCTTCTTGATCTTCTTGGTGTCGGCGTCGGAAAGGACGACCTCGTTCTTGAGACGGCGCGTCAGCGTGGACGACTTCCACTCGTTGTAGTGCGCGCGGTTGGCACGGCGACGCTTGATCTTGCCAGAACCGGTCAGCCGGAACCGCTTCTTCGCACCGCTGTGCGTCTTCATCTTCGGCATGTTCGCCGTCTCTCCTCAATTCGGTCGTGCCGGTGGCCGGGCCGGTGCTGGCCGACCCGGTCGCGGCGTCTTCGTCTGCTGGTGGCTGTTCGGGGTGCGGTGTAAGGCTAACCCCTACGGCGGGTCACGCTTCCTGTGCGGAAGGCTCCTCGCTACCACGCTGGGCCTTGGCGGCGGCCTTCTCGGCCTTGGCCTCCGCCTTCTTCTTGTGCGGACCGATCACCATGATCATGTTACGGCCGTCCTGCTTCGGCTGGGACTCCACGAAGCCGAGCTCCTGGACGTCCTCGGCCAGCCGCTGCAGCAGCCGGAAGCCGAGCTCCGGACGGGACTGCTCACGGCCACGGAACATGATCGTGACTTTGACCTTGTCTCCCGCCTTGAGGAACCGCACCACGTGACCCTTCTTGGTCTCGTAGTCGTGCGGGTCGATCTTGGGCCGGAGCTTGATCTCCTTGATGATCGTGTGCGCCTGATTCTTGCGCGCCTCGCGCGCCTTCATCGCGGACTCGTACTTGAACTTGCCGTAGTCCATGAGCTTGCACACGGGCGGTCGAGCCGTGGCCGCGACCTCGACGAGGTCGAGGTCGGCCTCCTGGGCGAGCTTGAGGGCATCGTGAATGGAGACGATGCCGACCTGCTCGCCGTTCGGGCCCACGAGGCGAACCTCGGGAACTCGGATACGCTCGTTGATGCGGGGCTCAGTGCTGATGGGGCCTCCTAGGTTTGCGATCCCTACGTGCTCGTCGTGCCGGAGAGCTTCACACGAAACGCGAAAGCCCCGCACGTCGCGCATGCGGGGCCACTGAGCTCTTCGGCATCGCGGCCTCAAGCTCCCCGGAGTAGTCCGGCGTGATCCTGGACCCGGCCACCTCGCGGCGACCCGGGTGGGAGGGAGACCTCCGCTTGCGCGTCCAGCAGAACATGCCGGACCGATCAGAGAGCTACATTACCACAACCACGAACGATGCTCGAATCTTCCCTTACGGACGACATCGACGCGCTGGACTGCAACTGTCAACCTAGTCTATCTAGACAGGAGGGTGTCGGGTGACGACGTGGCAGTTGCAGGAGGCCCAGCAGCGCTTCAGCGAGGTGGTGCGCCGGGCCCACGACGAGGGGCCCCAGATCGTGACGCGCCACGGCGAGGACGTCGCGGTCGTCCTCGACATGGCGGAGTATCGGCAGCTCAAGGGCAAAGATCCGGACTTCAAAGACTTCCTGTTGTCGGGTCCTGATCTGAGCGAACTCGATCTCGTCCGCTCCAAGGACCTCCCTCGCGAGATCGATCTCGGAGACGACTGGTGAGCTACCTGCTCGACACCAACGTCGTGTCGGAGATGACCAGGCAAACCAGGAACGCCGGGGTGCAGTCCTGGCTCGACACGGTCAACGGCCCCTCGCTGTACGTCAGCGTGCTGGTCTTCGGTGAGATCCGCAAAGGGGTCGAACTTCTGCGTCGGCGAGATCCGGCACGCGCGGGCGTCTACGAGTCATGGCTCGAGCGACTCCATCATCACTTCGCGGCGCGGATCCTGCCCGTCACCGCCGAGGTGGCCGAGGAGTGGGGCAAGCTGACCGCCAAACGCCCCCTGCCCGTGGCCGATGGGCTCATCGCGGCCACCGCCAGCGCCCGAGGCTGGGTCCTTGTCACCAGAAACGTCAAGAATTTCGTCGACCTCGACGTGAAGGTGGTCAACCCGTTCGAGTGGCCCGGCTGAGCAGCTCGGCCTCACCCGCCGCCCGCATGGCCGCCACCGGGACGTCGGAGCGGCCCGTCATGAGCTCCACCTGGCGCACCGCCTGGTGGAGCAGCATCGCGAAGCCCCCCACGACCGTGCCGCCCGCCTCCCGTACGGCCGCGGCGGCCCGGGTGGGCCAGGGCGAGTAGATCACGTCGAACAGGGCGGGCACCCCGGCCAGCAGGTCGGCGTGGGCGTCGGCCGCGCCGCCGGGCAGCGTGGAGACGACCAGGTCCACCTGGAGCCGGGCGGTCAGCTTGTCGAGCGTCTCCACCTCGATCGCCACGCCGAGCCGGTCGGCCACCTCCACCGTCTCCCCGGCGCGGGCGGGGTCGCGGACGAGCAGCGTGACGCCGTGCACCCCGAGGCCCCGCAGCGCGGCGAGCGTGGAGGCCGCCGTGGCGCCGCCCCCTAGCACGGTGGCCGTGCGGGGAGCGGGCACTCCGGCCTCGGTGAGCGCCTGCTCGATGCCGTAGACGTCGGTGTTGTCGCCGTGCGCGGCCCCGTCGCGGAACACGACCGTGTTGGCGCCGCCCACCTCGACAGCCAGGTCGGAGACCGTGTCGAGGAGCGGCAGCACGGCCCGCTTGAGCGGCATGGTCAGCGACAGGCCGGCCCAGGCGTCGACCGGCTCGCCGTCCGCGCCCGGGCGACCGCCGCGGACGGGCCGCAGGCCGCGCAGCGTGGCGGGCAGCGACGCCTCGTCGCACTCGACGGCCTCGTAGCTCCACCCGGCCAGCCCCATCGCCGCGTAGGCGGCGCGGTGCAGGCAGGGCGACAGCGAATGCCCGATCGGCGATCCCATCACCGCGGCCCGCATGATCACCCGCTCCCTTCGACTGCCAGCACCTTACCGCCGCGCGCATCGCCACCGGTCCTGGGCCGGTCACCGGTACCGGGCGACGTCAGCCGAGGCGGGCGACCGCCCGGGCCGTACCGGGCGTGGGACCAGCCACCGCCCCTGGCCACGACGGGCGGGACCGGCGGCCGGGACCGCCCCTCGCCGGGCAGGAGGCCAGAGCCGCCCCTGACCGGGCGGGAGACCGGAGCCGCCCCCGGCCGGGCGGGAGGCTTCGGTCGCCGGTGCCCGGCTCAGCCGCCGTTCTTGCGGTACTCCGCCAGCAGGGCCTGTCGTTCGGCTTCGGTGGTCGCGAACTTGGTGACGTTGCTGTTGGGGTCGGTGGCCACGAAGTACAGCCAGGGACCCCTGGCCGGCTTGAGCGCCGCCTCCAGCGCGTGCTCGCCCGGGTTGGCGATGGGTCCCGGCGGCAGTCCGGGCCACATGTACGTGTTGTACTTCGAGGGCGTCTTGAGCTCCTCGTGGGTCGCGGCCGTGCCGTACTTGTTGAGCGCGTACATGACCGTGCTGTCCATCTCCAGCTTCATCGCCGGCTCGCGGTTGAGCCGGTTGTAGATGACGCGGGCGATCTTCGGCATGTCCTCGTGGCGACCGGCCTCGGCCTGGATGATGCTCGCGATGATCACTATCTGGCCGGGCGTGTAGCCGAGCTTCTTCGCCCCGTCCTCGAGGCCGACCTTGTCGGCGGTCTCGTGGAACCGGTCGACCATCGACGTCAGGAGGTCTGCCGGCGTGGTCTTGGGCTGCACGTCGTAGGTGGACGGGAACGCGTACCCCTCCAGCTTGTTGCCGGCGTAGCGGGGCAGGCCGAGCGCGCGCACGTTCCTCGCGGCCGTCTGGAACTCCTTGGCCGGCTTGCCCGTCTCCTCGGCGAGCTTGGCGAGGGTGTCGGACAGCCGCAGCCCCTCCTTGAGGGTCACCCGGCTCACCATGCGGTTGGTCGAGTCGAGCCGGGCCACGGCGGCGGCGGCGGACATGCGCTTGCGCATCGTGTACTGGCCGGGCTGCAGCTGGCTGCTCTTGCCCGCGCTTTCCAGGGCGTTGGTGAACGCCCTGGCGCTGGCCACGACCCCCTGCCGCTCCAGCTCCGCCGCCACCTCGGCCGCGATCTGGCCGTCCTTGATCTCGATGATCACCTCCCCCTCCCCCTGGCCGGTGAAGTCGTCCGGGACGAGGGCGCCGCTGAGCCACTGGTAGCCGAAGTAGCCACCGCCGCCCAGGATGCCGACGAGGATGATCACAGCGAGGAGCGGGGCGATGAAGCCGCCCCGGTTGCGACGTCTGCGCCGTCTGCGGCTGCCGCGTCTGCCGGAACCTCTGGAGCGCCTACCACGACCCTCGTCGTCTTCGGCGCCGAGCAGGAAATCCATATCGAGCTCGCTCATGGGTGCGCTGGCCAATCTCCCGGCACGCACCGTCCGGGATCAAGCGGACGGCCCGAACCGTTCGGGTTTACCGGGGGGGACGGGGGGATCCGCCGGACATGCTCGCACGTCCGGTGCAGTTCACTCTGGGTAGCCGTGTCCGGGGACGGCAAGGGGAGGGCCGGCGCCCCGGCGCGTCGGGACCGGCCGGGGATCTCGCCGATCCCCCGCGGGGTCGAGGACTTCCCAGCGAGCATCAGTTCGTCCCGAGGTTCTGGTGCAACACTTCCCGGTATCTCACGAACTCGCTCTCTTTGTCGGTGAATTTGGTGATTCTATGCGCGGGATCAGTTGTAACAAACCAGCACCAATCCCCCTTCGCCGGTCGTAGCGCCGCCATCAGCGCCTTCCGGCCGGGGTTCGCGATCGGCGCCGGAGGCAGTCCCGCGCGCGCGTAGGTGTTGTACGGCGAGCGCACCCGCAGGTCCCTGCCGGTGACGCGCAGTGTCCGTCTGCCGAGCGCGTAGGTGACGGTCGCGTCCATCTGCAGGGGCATGCCGCGCCGGAGCCTGTTGTAGATCACTCTGGTGATCTTCGGGTAGTCGGCGTCCCGGCCGCCCTCCGCCTGCGCGATGCTGGCCACGGTGACGGCCTGCAGCGGTGTCAGGCGCACCCGTGCCGCGCGGGCCTCCATGTCGAGCTGCCGGGCGACCTCGCCGTACCGCTCGACCATCGCGGCGAGCACGTCCACGGCCGTGGCGTCCGGCTCGACCTCGTACGTGGCGGGGTACAGGAAACCCTCGATCCCACGGGCGTACGGAGGGAGCCCGACGAGCGCGGGGTCGACCGCCCGCAGCGCCTTCAACGGCAGCCCGGTCTGGGCGGCGATGCGCCGCAGCGCCTCGTCCGCGCGCAGCCCCTCGGGCACCGTGACGCGCCTGACGACCCTCGACGCCGGTGCGAGCAGCAGGTCGAGCGCCGCCTCGGCGGCCATGCCGGCACGCAGCCGGTAGTGGCCCGGCCTGAGCCGGTGGGCGACGTCCCGGGCCTCCGCGGCGTCGGCGAAGGATCGGGCGCTCGCCACCACGCCGCTGCCGGCCAGGATCTCGCCGATGTCACCCGCGGTGGCGCCGGGCCGGATCCGGACGGTCACGGCGCCGCTGCCGGGACCCTCGTAGTCGTCCGGGGCGAGGCGGGGCTTGAGCACCGTGTACGCGCCGGCGCCCAGCGCGAGCGCCGAGGCGGCGATGCCCGCCGTGAGGGCCACGCCCCTGCGGGAGGGCACGGGCGCCACCCTGCCCTGCGCCGGTCCGCGCCCGGCGTGGGCGGGGCCGCGGGCGGCGCTCGCAGCGGTACGGCCGTGCTCCGAAGCCGGAGCGTCGTCATGCGATGGGCGTCCTGGGATGGAGGGACCGTGGCGACCCACCGGGGCGTCGTCGCGCGGTGGGCGTCCTGGTGCGGAGGGGCCACGGAGGTCCACCGGGGCGTCGTCGCGCGATGGGCGTCCTGGGATGGAGGGACCACGGAGATCCACCGGGCCGCCGGCGGCGGGCCGGCCGGTCATGCGCGCACCACCGGTGCGGGCGCACCGGGCCCAGGGTGGCGCCGCGTCATGAGGCGGGTCCGCCGGCCGCCGCGGAGGGCGGGTCGACGGGCCTGCCTGGAGGTCTGTCTGTGGCGCGTTCGGCGTCGAGCGCGTCCTGGAGCAGGACGACCGCGGCCGCCTGGTCGACGACGCCGCGTTGCTTCTTGGCGCGTACGCCGCTGGCCCGCAGCCCCTGCTGGGCGGCGACCGTGGTCAGCCGCTCGTCGAACAGCCGGACGGGAACGGGGGCCAGCCGGACGGCGAGTTCGGTGGCGAAGGCGCGCGCCAGCGCGGCGGCCTGCCCCTCACGGCCGGACAGGGAGGTGGGCAACCCCACCACGACCTCGATCGCCTCGTGCTCCGCGACGATCGCGGCGATGCGGTCGAGGTCGCCCTGACCGCGCCTGACGGTCTCGACCGGCGTGGCCAGCAGCCCCGAAGGGTCGCTGCGGGCCACGCCGATGCGTACGGAACCGACGTCCACGCCGATCCGTGAACCGAAGCGCATGTCAGCCGAGCTGCCCCTCGATGGCCTGCTCGACCAGCCGCAGCGCGTCGCCGATCGCCTCGGGCCGGCTGCCGCCGCCCTGCGCGACGTCGTCCTTGCCGCCACCGCCACCCCCCAGTGCCTTGGCGGCGACGCCGACCAGTCTCCCGGCCTTGAGCCCGCGCTCACGTCCCACCTCGTTGACCGCGGCAACGACCACGGGACGGTCGGAGGGGACGCCTGCGATCACGATGACCGCAGGCCGGTCGGCCGGGAACCTGCCACGCACATCCAGGGCGAGCTTACGCAGATCGTCGGCGCCGGTGCCATCAGGCGCGCGGTGTGTCACCACGGAGACGCCCTGCAGGTCGCGCGCCTGGGAGGCGAGCTCGCCGGCCACCTGGAGCACCTGGGCGGAGCGGAGCTTCTCCAGGTCCTTCTCGGCGGTGCGCAGCCGCGTGACGATGCCCTCGATGCGCTCGGGCAGCTCCTCGCGGCGGGCCTTGAGCTGCTCGGTGAGCTGGGCGACGAGCACGCTCTCGCGCGCCAGGAAGCGGAAGGCGTCGATGCCGACCAGCGCCTCGACGCGTCGCACGCCCGCGCCGACCGACTGCTCGCCGAGCACCTTGACCAGGCCGAGCTGACCGGAGCTGTGGACGTGGGTGCCGCCGCACAGCTCGCGGGAGTAGTCGCCGATCTCCACGACGCGGACCTCGTCGCCGTACTTCTCGCCGAACATCGCCAGCGCGCCCATCGCCCGGGCCTCCGCCTGCGAGGTGTAGAAGGCGTTGACCTTGAGGTCGTTGATGAGCACGGCGTTGACCTCGTCCTCGACGTCGCGCAGCACGCTCGGCGGGACGGCGCCCGCCGAGGTGAAGTCGAAGCGGAACCGGCCGGGTGAGTTCTCGGAGCCGGCCTGGGCGGCCGTCTCGCCGAGGGCGTTCTTGAAGCCGCGGTGCACGAGATGGGTGGCGCTGTGGCTGCGCGAGATGGCGCGGCGGCGCTCGACGTCGATCTCCGCCTGCGCCTCGTCGCCGACCCTGACCTCGCCGGTGCGGACCTTGCCGCGGTGCACGACCAGGCCGGCGATCGGCGACTGCACGTCGACGATCTCCACCTCGGCGCCGGCGGTGCGGATCACGCCCTGGTCCGCGAGCTGGCCACCGCCCTCGGCGTAGAACGGGGTGCGGCCGAGCACGATCTCGACGGTCGAGCCGGCGCCCTGGGCCGGGACGGTCACGCCGTCGACGAGGATGCCGACGACCGTGGTCTCGGCCTCCGTCTCGTCGTAGCCGAGGAACTCGACCTTGCCCGCCTTCTCCAGCAGCTGCCCGAAGACGGAGACGTCGGCGTTGCCGGTCTTCTTCGCCGCGGCGTCGGCCTTGGCCCGCTCCCGCTGCTCCTTCATCAGCCGGCGGAAGCCCTCCTCGTCGACCTGGAGGCCCTGCTCGGCGGCCATCTCCAGGGTGAGGTCGATGGGGAAGCCGTAGGTGTCGTGGAGCTGGAACGCCTGGTCGCCGGAGATCGTCGTGCCGGACTTGCGCTTGGTCTCCTCGACCGCCACGTCGAAGATCGCGGTGCCGGTGCGCAGCGTGCCGAGGAAGGACGCCTCCTCGGCGTCGATGACGGCGTGGATCTGCGGGGCGTCGGCCTTCAGCTCGGGGTACTGCTCGCCCATGACGTCGATCGCGACGCCGGTCAGCTCGTGCATGTAGCGCTCGTCGCCGGAGCCGAGCAGGCGCAGGTTGCGGACGCTGCGGCGCAGGATGCGGCGCAGGACGTAGCCGCGGCCCTCGTTGCCGGGCATGACGCCGTCGGCGACCAGCATGGTGCCGGTGCGGACGTGGTCGGCGACGACGCGCAGGCTCACGTCGGCACGGGCGTCACGGCCGTAACGGGTCTTGGTGAGCTCGGCCGCCCGGTCGAGGATCTTGTAGGTGGTGTCGATCTCGTAGATGTTGTCGACGCCCTGCAGGATGGCCGCCATGCGCTCCAGGCCCATGCCGGTGTCGATGTTCTTGCTGGGCAGCTCGCCCGCGATGTCGAAGTCGACCTTGCTGCGGACCTGGCTGAGCTGGTACTGCATGAACACGAGGTTCCAGACCTCGAGGTAGCGGTCCTCGTCGGCGACCGGACCGCCCTCCTTGCCGTACTCGGCGCCGCGGTCGTAGTAGATCTCCGAGCAGGGGCCGCCGGGGCCGGGCACGCCCATGTGCCAGTAGTTGTCCTCCAGGCCGCGGCGCTGGATGCGCTCGGCGGGCAGCCCGACCTTGTCGTGCCAGATGTCGAACGCCTCGTCGTCGTCGTGGTAGACGGTCGCCCAGAGCCGGTCCTCGGGGAAGCCGAAACCGCCGTCGGCCTCGGACCTGGTGAGCAGCTCCCAGGCGAACGGGATCACCTCGGCCTTGAAGTAGTCGCCGATGGAGAAGTTGCCGAGCATCTGGAAGAACGTGGCGTGACGGGTGGTCTTGCCCACCTCGTCGATGTCGGGGGTCCGCACGCACTTCTGGGCGGTGGCCAGCCGGGACGCCGGAGGCTTGCGCTGCCCCAGGAAGTACGGCTTGAACGGCACCATACCCGCGTTGACCAGGAGTAGCGTGGGGTCCTCAGCGATCAGGCTGGCCGAGGGCACTACTTTGTGCCCACGCTCCTCGAAGAAGCGCAGGAAGCGGCGGGCGATCTCTGCCGACTCCATGGTGGCCATCCTTTGCGTTAGTCGTTGTGGTCAGAGTCGCCGAGCCCGAACCGGGCTCGCAACTCGGTTTCGCGGTCGGCCGCCTCGCCGAGCGCGTCGGAAGTAAAGTCTCTCACCTGCGCGAGCATGCCCGCCGCGCCGCTGACGGTCCGGCGCGCCACGTGGTTGGGGTGCAGGGCCTGCAGCCTGCGCATCACCCACAGGGTGATGAGCGCGCCGAGCGACAGGTAGAACAGGCGCCGGATCACGGCCGCCGCC
>NZ_KZ559468.1:762329-776944 GCF_002850745.1 Nonomuraea indica | reverse complement strand
GGGCGGGCGGGCCTCGAGGGCCGGGCGCACGCCGTAACCGAGGGACGACACCTTGATCAGCGGTCCGGTGAAGATCGTCTGAGTGACGGCGCTCAGCTTGGCCGCGTGGCCGCTGATCTGCTTGACGTCCTTGGTGATGGCCTCGACGGCGACGAGCTGCCTGTTGGTCTCGTTGACCGTGACGCTCACGTCGTCGAGCAGCGGCGCCACGCGGCTGCTCAGGTCGGAGACCGCCTTGGTGGTCTCCGTCAGCAGTCTGGTGAGCCTGACGAGAACCATGACGAGCACGCAGACCAGGACTATCCAGCCCGTGGCCGCGATCAGCCCGGCGACCTCCCCAGCGGTAAGCATGCGCTCATCTCCCTCGTACGCTGCGCCGGAACGGCAAGAACCCTATCGTGTCCGGGGACTCAGGTTAGTGGGGTCGAAGATCTCGACCTGGCCGCCACGTCGGTGACCGCCCCCTTTCGCCGGCTCCCCGTGCCCGGAGCGGGCCGCCGCGAACATCGGTCCGGCTCGCGGGATCTCGCGGGTCAGCCGGGCGGGAGGCGGGCGAAGACGCGTACGGGAGCCCTCCGGGCGCCCTGCAGGCGCGGCGGGACGGCGGTGAGGTGGGCGCCGGTCGGCGGCACCCCGTCGAGCCCGGTGAGCCCCTCCACGACGGGGATGCCCGCGTCCAGGAGGATCCGCCGGGCCGCCCGGGCGCCTCCGTGAGCGCCCTCGGGGGCGCTGTAGTGGGTGCCGCCGGGGGCGCCGTCGAGGGCGCTCACGGGGGCGCTGTAGTGGGTGCCGCCGGGGGCGCTGTCGGAGGCGCTGTGGTGGGCGCCGTCGGAGGCGCCGTCGAGGGTGGTCGCGTCGGTGCCGGCGAGGGCGGCGCCGTGCTCCACCAGCCAGGTCGCCGCCTCGGGCGTGAGCGGGTGGCCGTGCCGCGCCCCCGTGTGCAGCAGGACGGCCGCGCCGCGCACGTCGAACGCGGCCAGCGTGCCGACACCGACCGGCAGTGGCCCGGCCCCCGCCACCCGCACCACCACGACGGGCAGGTCGGCGACGCGGGCCAGGCTCAGCGCGCCGACCTCCGAGGACGTCTCGATCGAGGTGCCTCCCTCGGAGGAGGCGCGGTCGAGCTCGACCAGCGGCCCGCCGGGGCCGGGCGGCGGGGCGCCTCGGTCGGCCGGGCCGCCCCTGGTGCCCTTGTGCGGCTCGGCGAAGACACGGACGCCGGACAGGCGCACCTCGTCGGTCATCAGCAGGCCGAGCGAGGCGACGAAGAGAACGGCGATCTCCTCCTCGCCGCAGTCGGGCGAGGGCAGGTCGACCCGGAAATCGTGGACGGTGAGGTCGCCGCCGTTGCCGAAGGTGATGGTCGCGTCGAAGGAGGCACGGTGGTCGACGCCGCCGGTGCGCGGGGCGGTGGCGGGCGCGCCGCCCGCGCCGGGCTGCCGGGTCGTCCCGGCGTCCCCGGGCGGGGCGCTCGCGGCATGTCCTGGGGAGCGGTCAGGGAGGGGCTGGGGGTCGCTCATGGGCGCTCCTCGGCGTAGGGGGCGACCTGCTCTGCGGCGCGGCGCCGATTGCAGAGCGCCGCACGCGGGCACGGACGGGCGGCGACGGGGCAGGCGGGGACGGGGCAGGGACGCGTGCGGGGACAGGGCAGGGACGGGGACGGGGACGCGGTGCGGGGACGGACGGAGACAGGTCGGGACAGGCGGGACTGGTGGGACGGATGGGACCGGCGGGACGGATTGGGGAGAGGCGGGGTCTGGGGTCGGTCAGGTGCCGCGGAGGAAGTCGCGGATGCGGGCCCAGCGGTCGGCGACCGGGGCCTCGGCGCCGTGGGTGGTCGGCTCGTAGTAGCGCCGCTGCCTGATCTGCTCCGGGGCGTAGTCCTGGCGGACGAGGCCGTGGTCGAAGTCGTGCGGGTACTTGTAGTCCACGCCGTGCCCGAGCTTGGCCGCGCCCGGGTAGTGGGCGTCGCGCAGGTGGCCGGGCACCTGGCCGATGAGGCCGCGCCGCACGTCGCCGACGGCCGCGCCGATGGCCTTGACGACGGCGTTGGACTTGGGGGCCAGGGAGCAGTGGATGACGGCGTGGGCGAGGTTGATCTGGGCTTCGGGCAGGCCGATGAACTGCACCGCCTGGGCGACGGCGACGGCCGTCTGCAGGCAGGTGGGATCGGCCATGCCGACGTCCTCGGAGGCGAAGATGACGATGCGGCGGGCGATGAAGCGGGGGTCCTCGCCGGCTTCGATCATGCGGGCGAGGTAGTGCAGCGCGGCGTCGGCGTCGGAGCCGCGCATCGACTTGATGAACGCGCTGATCACGTCGTAGTGCTGGTCGCCCTGCCGGTCGTAGCGGACGGCGGCCTTGTCGACGGCCTTCTCCACCACCTCGACCGTGATGTCGTCGGCCAGCAGCGCCGCGGCCTCGAGGTAGGTCAGTGATCGGCGCGCGTCGCCGCCGGCGAGCCGGACGAGGTGGTCGAGGGCCTGCGGGTCCAGGGTGGCGCGGCCGCCCAGCCCGCGCTCGTCCGCGACGGCGCGGCGCAGCACCGCACGGATGTCGTCGTCGGACAGCGACTCCAGCGTCAGCAGCAGCGAGCGCGACAGCAGCGGCGAGATGACCGAGAAGAACGGGTTCTCGGTCGTGGCGCCGATGAAGGTGACCCAGCGGTTCTCGACCGCGGGCAGCAGCGCGTCCTGCTGCGCCTTGTTGAAACGGTGCACCTCGTCGACGAACAGGACGGTCTGGCGGCCGGTCATGCCCAGCTCGCGGCGGGCGGCGTCGATGGCGGCGCGGACGTCCTTGACCCCGGCGGAGACGGCCGAGACCTCGACGAAGCGCCGCTTGGTGACGCCAGCGACGACGTAGGCGAGCGTGGTCTTGCCGGTGCCCGGCGGCCCCCACAGGAAGAGCGACATCGGCGCCTCGCTCTCCACGAGGCGGCGCAGCGGCGTGCCGGGGCCGAGCAGGTGTCGCTGGCCGACGACCTCGTCGAGGCTCCGGGGACGCATCCGCACGGCGAGTGGCTGCGGCGTGGCCTCCTGCGCCGCCGAATCGAACAGGCTCTCCACAACGCGAGATTACATGCTGGGCCGTGCGGCTACTCCCACACGGCTCTGGCTCCCGAGTCGCCGGCCCGGAAGGCGTAGTAGGCGGCCACCAGCGCCAGGACCACGGTCAGCGCCGACAGGGCGACGGTGACCGCCCGGCCGAACCGGTCGCCGCCCGCGCCCGCCGCGCCGCCCGCGCCCGCGCCCGCCGCGCCGCCCGCACCGTCCGTCGCGGCGGTCCGGTCCTGCCCGGCGCGGGCCGGAGTGGTGGCGAGGACCAGCAGCAGGGCGCTGACGCCCAGCCCGAGGGCCGAGAGCAGCAGCGGGGTGGCGAAGCCCTGGTGAGTGGCGATCATCGTGGCCAGCTCGCCCTCGGCGGTGGCGAAGCGGGCCGCCTTGAGGCTCTCGCCGCTCTGCCTGGCGGCGAAGACGGCGATCGGGGCGGCCACGGAGAGCAGGACCACGGCCCAGCCGAGCCGCCCGCGCAGGCGGGGCAGCGCCGCGTACGCCACGGACAGCAGGGCGAGCAGCGGGGTCAGGACGACGGCGAAGTGCACGATCAGCGGGTGGGCGGGCAGGCCGAGAACCTGGTCGAACATGCGGAACTCCTTAGTACGCCTTTCAACTACAAGCTCCAGCACCTTATGATTCCCGGATCCCGCGCAACAGGGACCGCTTCCCGTCACTTACGTCTTCCACATTCCGGTGCCGGTAGCATTCGCGGAGTTGTTCGGTCATGTGTAGGCAAAACTGGAGGACATACCGGTGAGCGGCGACGACCGCCAGAGCCAGCTGGCGCGGGAGCACAAGGAGCGGCAGGCGCGGCGCGCGGCTGAGCAGTCCGCCAAGGCGAAGCGGAACACCTTCATCGGCGCCGGCGTGGCCGTCGTCGTGGTGGCGGGGGGCATCTTCGCCGCCACCACGCTGATGGGCGGGGAGACCAAGGAACCCGTGGCGGCCAAGAGCACGCCGTCGGCCTCACCGTCCACCTCCGCCCCGGCGGCGCTGCCGACGGCGACGCCGACGAAGAAGGCCGGCCCGGTGACCTGCACCTACAAGCGGGGTCCCAAGGACGTCCCGATGAAGTACGTGGGCATGCCGGGCCGCAAGCCCAACATGAAGCTGTCGACGATGACGATCACCACGAACCACGGTGACATCGTCATCGACGTGGACCCCGCGGCGACGCCGTGTTCGGTGAACTCGATGGCGTTCCTGGCCAAGAAGGGCTTCTACGAGAACACCAAGTGTCACCGGCTGGCGATGCCCGAGACCGAGGGCGTGCACATCCTGCAGTGCGGCGACCCGAAGGCCAAGGCCGACGGCAAGAACCCGACCGACGGCCAGGGCACCGCGGGCTACGCGATCCCGGACGAGAACATCGGCGTGGTCCCCTACTCCCGGGGCGTGGTGATGCTGACCCAGCCGCTGGGCGCGTCCAACCAGAGCAGCAGCCAGTTCGCCATCTCCCTGTCGGACGAGAACGCGCAGATCCAGGACCCGTACACGGTGCTCGGTGTCGTCTCCTCCGGGCTGGAGATCATCGACAAGGTGGCCAAGGACGGCGTCATCGTCAACAAGTCGGACGCCATGACCGGCGAGGGCGCGACCGCGCCGAAGAACCCCATCATCATCAAGAAGGTCACGCTTCGCTGACCCGGGTCCCGTCGCCGCGGCCGCCCTCCGGTTGATCACCGGGGAGGCGGCCGCGCCGTTTCCGCTCCCGTACGGCGGACGCCTCACCTCCCCTGCCCGGAGGATGGATCATGGGGGGATGCGACGTCCCTCCGCCATCCTCCTCTGCGACCGCCTCCACCTGCGCCGATGGCAGGTGGACGACATCGGCGCGGCGGCCCGGGCGATCCGGGACTCCCACGATCATCTGCTCCGCTGGTCGCCCCTCGCGGTGGGAGACAGCCACGAGGTCGCGACCAGGCTGGTGACCACGGCTTTGTCAGAGTGGGAGCGGGACGAGGCGTACAAGTACGCCATCGTCGTGGAGGGGCTGGTGGTGGGCGGCTGCGGGCTGATGCGCAGGGCCGGGCCGGACGGCCTGGAGATCGGTTACTGGCTGCACGCCGACTGGACCGGCCGGGGCCTGGTCACGGAGGCCGTCGCCGCGCTGGTCACGGCGGGATGCGCGCTGGACGGGGTCGACTGGCTGGAGATCCGGCACGACGCGGCCAATCTGGCCAGCGCGGGCGTGCCCCGGCGCCTCGGCTTCGAGGAGGTGCGGCTCCGGACCGCCCCGGATGCCCCGTCCCCGCGGATGCCGGGCGAGTCGGGGGTGGTCGTGGCATGGCGGAAGACGGCGACGGCGGCCCCACGGTCACAGACGTGATCGTGGGGCCGCCGCTCCGTGACCGGGGACTACTCCTTGGGCCGGGCGTCGACGCCCGCCTCCTTGCGCTGCTCCGCGGTGATCGGCGTCGGAGCCGCGGTCAGCGGGTCGAAGCCGGACGCCGTCTTCGGGAAGGCGATGACGTCACGGATCGAGTCGCCGCCGGACAGCAGCATGCAGATGCGGTCCCAGCCGTAGGCGATGCCGCCGTGCGGGGGCGGCCCGTACTTGAACGCCTCCAGCAGGAAGCCGAACTTGCTCTCGGCCTCCTCCTTGGAGATGCCGAGCACGTCGAAGACGCGCTGCTGCATCTCGGCCCGGTGGATACGGATGGAGCCGCCGCCGATCTCCATGCCGTTGCAGACCATGTCGTAGGCGTAGGCCAGCGCCTCGCCGGGGTGGTCCTGGAAGTTGTCGGCCCATTCGGGCTTCGGGCCGGTGAACGGGTGGTGCACGGCGGTCCAGCCGCCCTCGCCGTCCTCCTCGAACATGGGCGCGTCGACCACCCACAGGAAAGACCACTGCGACTCGTCGATGAGCCCGCAGCGGCGGCCGATCTCCAGCCGGGCGGCGCCCAGCAGGTCGCGCGCGGCGCTGCGGCCACCTGCGGCGAAGAAGACGGCGTCGCCCGGCTCGGCCTTGACGGCCTCGGCCAGGCCGGCCAGCTCCTGCTCCGAGAGGTTCTTGGCCACGGGGCCGCCGAGCGTGCCGTCGGCCTGCACGAGCACGTAGGCCAGGCCCTTGGCGCCGCGCGAGCGGGCCCACTCCTGCCAGCCGTCGAGCTCCTTGCGGGTCTGCGACGCGCCGCCCGGCATGACGACGGCGCCCACGTAGTCGGCCTGGAAGACGCGGAAGGAGGTGCCGGCGAAGTAGCCGGTCATGTCGACGAGCTCCTGGCCGAAGCGCAGGTCGGGCTTGTCGGAGCCGTAGCGGGCCATCGCCTCGGCGTAGGTCATGCGCGGCAGCGGCATCGGGATCTCGTGGCCGAGGATCTCGCGCCAGAGCCGCCCGACGAGCTTCTCGCCGACCGCGATGACGTCCTCCTGGTCGACGAAGGACATCTCGATGTCGATCTGGGTGAACTCCGGCTGCCGGTCGGCCCGCAGGTCCTCGTCGCGGTAGCACTTGGCGAGCTGGTAGTAGCGCTCCAGCCCGGCCACCTGCAGGAGCTGCTTGAACAGCTGCGGCGACTGGGGCAGGGCGTACCAGCTGCCCGGCTGCAGCCGCACCGGCACGAGGAAGTCACGGGCGCCCTCGGGCGTGGAGCGGGTCAGCGTGGGCGTCTCGACGTAGACGAAGCCGAGTTCGTTCATCGTCTCGTTGGCGAGGTAGGTCGCCTTGGAGCGGACGCGCATCGCGTGGGCCACCTGCTGGCGGCGGATGTCGAGGTAGCGGTACTTGAGCCGGGCCTCCTCCGAGACGCCGACGTTGCCCTCGATCGGGAACGGCAGCGGCGCCGACTCGCTGAGCACCTCGACCTGTTCGGCGACGACCTCGATGGCGCCGGTGGGCAGGTCGGGGTTCTCGTTGCCCTCGGGGCGGACCCGCACCTCGCCGACGACCTTCACGCAGTATTCGGCGCGCAGGTCGTGGGCGTGGTCCTCCTCGCGGAAGACCACCTGCGCCGAGCCGGAGGCGTCGCGCAGGTCGATGAAGACGACACCGCCGTGGTCACGGCGCCGTGCCACCCATCCCGCGAGCGTCACCTGCTGCCCGGCGTGCTCCTCACGGAGCGACCCGGCCGTATGCGTGCGAATCACTGCACTTTCCCTTTCAGAACGTCGACGACCTGGGCCAGCGGCACCTCGGTCTGCTCAGCGGTGGTCAGGTCTTTCAGTTGGACGGCCTGCGCGGCCAGGTCGCGCTCGCCGAGGATCAGCGCGAACCGGGCGCCCGAACGCCCGGCGCCCTTCATCGCGCCCTTGAGCCCCTTGCCGCCGAAGGCCATGTCGGTGTTGACGCCCGCCCGGCGCAGCTCGTCCACGAGCAGGAACATCCGGCGGCGGGCGTCGTCGCCCAGCGCGACACCGTACACCTGCAGGCGTGCGGCGGTGTCGCCGGCGAGCAGCCCCTCGGCCTCCATCGCCAGATAGGTGCGGTCGACGCCGAGCGCCCAGCCGACGCTCGGCAGCGGCGGCCCGCCGAGCATCTCGCTGAGGCCGTCGTAGCGGCCGCCGCCGCCGACCGCGGACTGCGAGCCGAGCCCGTCGTGGACGAACTCGAACGTGGTGCGGGTGTAGTAGTCGAGCCCGCGCACCAGGCGCGGGTCGTCCTCGAACGCCACCCCGGACGCCGTCAGCAGCGACCGGACCTCCTCGTGGTAGGCCTTGCAGGCCGCGCACAGGTGGTCGACGACCAGCGGCGCCCCGGTCAGCTGGGCCTGCACCTCTGGCCGCTTGTCGTCGAGCACCCGCAGCGGGTTGATCTCGATGCGGGCCCGGGTGTCGGCGTCGAGGTCGAGGCCGCGCAGGAACTCCTGCAGCGCGGCCCGGTAGGCGGGCCGGCACGCGCGGTCGCCCAGGGAGTTGAGCAGCAGCCGCACCCGGGTCAGGCCGAGCGCGGCGAAGCCCTGGACGCCGAGCACGACGAGCTCGGCGTCGAGCGCCGGGTCCTCGGCGCCGAGCGCCTCCGCGCCGACCTGCCAGAAGTGGCGGTAGCGGCCCTTCTGGGCGCGTTCGTAGCGGAACTGGCTGCCGGAGTACCACAGCTTGACCGGGAGCCGGCCGTTGTGCAGGCCGTGCTGGAGGACCGCGCGCAGGACCGACGCGGTGTTCTCCGGGCGCAGGGTGAGCGAGCGGCCCGCCTTGTCGGGGAAGGTGTACATCTCCTTGGAGACGATGTCGGTCGACTCGCCCACGCCCCTGGCGAACAGCTGGGTGTCCTCGAAGACCGGCGTCTCGATGTAGCCGTAGCCCGCTCGCCGTACCGGGGCGACGAGGGCCTCGCGGACGGCGAGGACCTGCTCGGAGGTGGGCGGCAACCAGTCGAAGGTGCCCTTCGGCGCTTGGAAGCTCATGAGATCCCTCGTGTGGGACCGGCGTGCGGCGCGGCCTCCTTGAGATAAGGATTGGTGGCGCGCTCGTGGCCGATCGTGGTCTGTGGTCCGTGACCCGGCAGGACGACCGTATCGTCAGGCAGCGGCAGGCACTTGGAGGCGAGGCTGCGCAGGATCGTCGGGTAGTCGCCGCCCGGCAGGTCGGTGCGGCCGATGGAGCCGGCGAACAGCAGGTCGCCCGCGAACATGATCTGCTCGCCGGGCAGCCGGAAGCTCACCGACCCCCTGGTATGGCCCGGCGTGTGGTCGACCACGAACTCCAGGCCGGCGAGCGGCAGCACCGCCCCGTCGGCCAGCTCCTTGACGTCGTCGGGCTCGCTGAGCGTGATGCCGCCGAACAGCTGGGCGCCCCCGGCCCCCCAGCCGGCCGCCGGATCGGACAGCAGGTGGCGGTCGTCGGGGTGGATCCAGGCCGGGATGTCACGCGCGCCGCACACGGGCGCCACCGACCAGACGTGGTCGAGGTGGCCGTGGGTGAGCAGGACCGCGACGGGCTTGAGCCGGTGCTCGCGCAGCAGCTCGTCGACCCCGGCGGCAGCGTCCTGACCAGGATCGACGATCACGCACTCCTCGCCCGCCGCGGGCGCGATGACGTAACAATTGGTCTGGAAGGCCCCTGCGGGGAAGCCTGCGATGAGCATCTGCCTCAGCTGATCTCGTCAAAAATGCCAATGGGAATGTAACCGAAGGGTACCGGTGCGGGTCGCCGGGCTGCGAATCATTACCCGTTGGCCGATACGATTCGCCCACCTCAGTCGATTCACTATGGGAGGCAAAGCGGTGGCCACGGGGAAGGACCGGCAGAAGCAGCTGGCACGCGAGCACCACGAGCGGCAGATGCAGCGCCGCCTGGAGCGCGAGCAGCAGGCGAGGCGCACCGCGATCATCGGCTCCACGGTGGGGGTCGTGGTCGTGGTCGGCGGCATCGTGGCCGCGGTCGCGCTGCTGGGCGGCGACCCGCAGACCGACGCCGCGGCGTCGCCGTCCGCGTCGGCGTCCGCACAGGAGACCTCCGCCCCCTCGGCCTCCCCCGCCGCGGGCCCCAAGCCGTACGACGCCAAGACGGGCACCTGCGACTACGTCGCCGACCCGACCGGCGGCACGGTCAAGGACGTGGGCATGCCGCCGAAGAAGGCCAGCACCAAGCCGGCCACGAAGACCATGACGCTGGCCACCAACCTGGGCGACATCGAGGTCCGGCTCGACAACGCCAAGGCGCCGTGCACGGTCAACTCGCTGGAGTTCCTGGCCAAGAAGGACTACTACGACGGCAGCAAGTGCCACCGGCTCGGCAGCGACCAGTTCCCGATGCTGCAGTGCGGCGACCCGAAGGCCAAGGCCGACGGCAAGAACCCGACCGACGGCCAGGGCGGGCCCGGCTACGTGATGGCCGAGGAGAACCTCCAGGGCGCCACCTACAAGCGCGGCGTGATGGCGATGGCCAAGACGCAGGCTCCGGGCAGCACCGGCAGCCAGTTCTTCCTGGTGTACGGCGACATCGGTCTCACCCCCGACTACACGCCGGTGGGTACGATCACGAAGGGACTCGACATCCTGGACAAGGTGAACAAGGCGGGCGTCATGGCAGGCTCGGGCGGGGACGGCACCGGGGCTCCCAAGGAGACAGTCGAAATCAAAAACGTGACAATCGCTGGCAAGAGCTGACGTAATACAACTAGGGACGACAAGTCCCGAAGGGTCTGATGGAAAGTGCAGGAGGACACGGTGAGCACCGACCCGTGGGGCCGGGTAGACGACGACGGCACCGTCTACGTGCGTACGGCTGAGGGAGAGCGCGCCGTCGGCTCCTGGCAGGCCGGTGAACCCGAGGAAGCGCTGGCATACTTCCATCGCAAGTACGACGAGCTGGCCGGCCAGGTGCAGCTGCTGGAGCAGCGGGTCAGGGGCACCGACCTGGCCCCGGCGCAGGCCGAGGCGAGCATCGTCAAACTGCGTGAGGCCGTCGCCGACGCCCACGCCGTCGGCGACCTGGCCGCGCTGACGGCCCGCCTGGACGGGCTGTCGGAGCTGGTCGCGCACCGCCGCGAGGAGGTCAAGGCGGCCCGCGAGCAGGCGCGCGCCGAGGCCAAGGCGGTCAAGGAGCGCATCGTCGCCGAGGCCGAGCGCATCGCCGACGAGACCACGCACTGGAAGTCCGGCGGAGAGCGGCTGCGCCAGCTGGTCGAGGAGTGGAAGGCCGCCGACCGCATCGACCGGGTCACCGAGGCGCAGCTGTGGAAGCGGCTGTCGGCCGCCCGCACCGCGTTCGCCAAGCGGCGCAAGGCCTACTTCGCCGGCCTCGACGAGCAGCGCGAGGGCGTGCGGGCCGCCAAGGAGCAGATCGTCGCCGAGGCGGAGGCCATCGCCGACTCCACCGACTGGGGCGGCACCGCCGCCGTCTACCGCGACCTCATGCAGCGCTGGAAGAGCGCCGGCCGGGCCTCGCGCGAGGTGGAGGACGAGCTGTGGGCGCGGTTCAAGGCCGCCCAGGACCGCTTCTTCCAGGCGCGCTCGGCGGTGTTCGCCGAGCGTGACGCCTCGCTCGCGGCCAACGCCGAGGTCAAGGAGCAGCTGCTGGCCGAGGCCGAGAAGATCCTGCCGGTCACCGACGTGCGCACCGCCCGGGCGGCAATGCGGCACCTCGTGGAGCGGTGGGAGGCGGCCGGACCGGTGCCGCGCGAGCAGCGCGACCGGCTGGAGGGCGGGCTGCGGCGGGTGGACGACGCGGTCCGCAAGGCCGAGGAGGCCGAGTGGAAGCGCTCCAACCCCGAGGCGCGCGCCCGGGCGCAGAGCACGGTCGACCAGCTCCGCACCTCGATCGAGCAGCTGGAGAAGCGCCTGGCCAAGGCGCAGGCGGCCGGCAAGGCCAAGGACGTCAAGGAGGCCGAGGAGGCGCTGACCGCGCGCCGCTCGTGGCTGGAGGAGGCCGAGCGCACGCTCGCCGAGTTCAGCTGACGCGCGCGACCCAGCCTCTGGGCGCGTTCCGTCCACGGGCAGGGTCCGTCCACGGGCAGGGTCCGTCCACGGGCAGGGTCCGTCCACGGGCGGGGCCGCTGAGGGCTTTCGCGGGCGACGGGGGTCGCCTGCGGACGCGCTCGGCCGCTTGCGTGAGACCGGGCCGGGCGAGGGTGCGGCGGACGTCCGTGCCGTCCGTGACGGCGGCCGTCCCGTGCGGTCAGCGGGCGTCTTTCCTGGAGGCCGCCGGCCCCGTACGGCGCGTGGCGCCTTCGCGGCCGTGCCGTACAGGACGAACGACTGATCAGGTGGCGCCGCTGACGCGGTAGACGTCGAAGACGCCCTGGATGCTGCGAACGGCCTTCAGCACGTGGCCGAGGTGTTTGGGGTCGCCCATCTCGAAGGTGAACCTGCTGATCGCCACCCGGTCGCGCGAGGTGGTGACCGACGCGCTCAGGATGTTGACGTGCTGGTCGGACAGCGTCCGCGTGACGTCGGAGAGCAGGCGGGGCCGGTCGAGCGCCTCGACCTGGATCGCCACCAGGAACACCGAGTCGTCCCCCGGGGACCAGCTCACCTCCACCAGCCGGTCGGGCTGCGACTTGAGCTGCTGGACGTTGGTGCAGTCGGCGCGGTGCACCGACACCCCGTGGCCACGCGTGACGAATCCGACGATCTCGTCGCCCGGCACCGGCGTGCAGCACTTGGACAGGCGCACCCACACGTCGGCGTCGCCCGCCACGACCACGCCCGGGCCGCCGCCGCCCCGGGGACGGCCGTGCAGGCGCGTCGGGACCGAGGTCTCGGCGATGTCCTCCTCGGCGCTCTCGACGCCGCCGATGGACGCCACGAGCTTCTGCACGACCGTCTGCGCGGCGACGTGCCCCTCCCCCACGGCCGCGTACAGGGCCGACACGTCGGGGTAGTGCAGGTCGCGGGCGAGCGCCAGCAGCGACTCGCCGGACATCAGCCGCTGCAGCGGCAGGCCCTGCTTGCGCATGGCCCGGCCGATGGCCTCCTTGCCCGCCTCGATCGCGGTCTCGCGGCGCTCCTTGGAGAACCACTGGCGGATCTTGTTGCGGGCGCGGCCCGACTTGACGAACTTGAGCCAGTCGCGTGACGGCCCGGCGTCGGGCGACTTGGAGGTGAAGATCTCGACCGTGTCGCCGTTGCCGAGCCTGGACTCCAGCGGCACCAGCCGGCCGTTGACCCGGGCGCCGATGCAGCGGTGGCCGACCTCGGTGTGCACCGCGTAGGCGAAGTCGACCGGCGTCGCGCCCTCGGGCAGCGCCACGACCTGGCCGCGCGGCGTGAAGACGTAGACCTCCGACACCGACAGGTCGAAGCGCAGCGACTCCAGGAACTCGCCCGGGTCGGAGGTCTCCTTCTGCCAGTCGAGCAGCTGCCGCAGCCAGGCCATGTCGCTGCCCGGCTTGACCTTGCCCTGCGGGCCCGGGGAGCCGACCTCCTCCTTGTACTTCCAGTGGGCGGCCACGCCGTACTCGGCCCGGTGGTGCATCGCGTGCGTGCGGATCTGCAGCTCCACCGGTTTGCCCTCGGGCCCGATCACCGTGGTGTGCAGCGACTGGTACATGTTGAACTTGGGCATCGCGATGTAGTCCTTGAACCGGCCGGGCACGGGGTTCCATCGCGCGTGGATCGTTCCGAGGGCCGCGTAGCAGTCGCGCACGCTGTCGACGAGGACCCGGATGCCCACCAGGTCGTAGATGTCGTCGAAGGCGACGTCGCGGGCGATCATCTTCTGGTAGACGGAGTAGTAGTGCTTGGGCCGGCCCTTGACGACGGCGCGGATCTTGGCGTCGCGCAGGTCGCCGGAGACCTTCTCGATGACCTCCTGCAGGAAGAGGTCGCGACGGGGCGCCCGCTCCGACACCATGCGCGCGATCTCGTCGTAGCGCTTGGGGTAGAGCATGGCGAAGGCCAGGTCCTCGAGCTCCCACTTGATGGTGTTCATGCCCAGGCGGTGGGCGAGCGGGGCGAAGATCTCCAGCGTCTCGCGGGACTTCTGGTGGCGCTTGTGCTCGGGCAGGTAGCGCATCGTGCGCATGTTGTGCAGCCGGTCGGCCAGCTTGATGATCAGCACCCGGATGTCGCGCGACATCGCGACGACCATCTTGCGCACGGTCTCGGCCTGCGCGGCGTCACCGAACTTGACCTTGTCGAGCTTGGTGACGCCGTCGACCAGCGAGCCGATCGTGTCGCCGAAGTCGGCGCGCAGCTCGTCGAGGCCGTAGGAGGTGTCCTCGACGGTGTCGTGCAGCAGCGCCGCGCACAGCGTCTCGTCGTCGGTGCCCAGCTCGGCCAGGATCGTCGCCACGGCCAGCGGGTGGGTGATGTAGGGGTCGCCGGACTTGCGCTTCTGGTCGCGGTGGTGGTGCGCGGCGACCTCGTAGGCGCGCTCGATCAGGCGCAGGTCGGCCTTGGGGTGGGTGGCCCGGACGGTCCGGAACAGCGGCTCCAGCACAGGGTTCATGGCCCCACCCCCAAACCGCCGTCGACGCACCGCTGGAGCGCCACCGGCGGACTCGGCGCCTCCGGCGTCGGTTACGTCGGGCACGACCACTTCACGGGGCACACAGACTCCTCATGTTCGAGTCCAGGTCCCCCAGTGTATCCAGGTACGAAACCCGGCCCGCCGTGGGTCCTGCTCAGACGATCACCAGGGAGCGGACCTCCACCCCCTGCAGGCGCTCGCGTCCCTTCAGGAAGGCCAGCTCCATCAGGATGCCGAGGCCGATCACCTCGGCTCCGGCCCTCCGGACGAGCTCCACGGTCGCCTCGGCCGTGCCGCCCGTGGCCAGCACGTCGTCGACGATGAGCACCCGGTCGCCCTTGGCGAAGGCGTCGCGGTGCACCTCGATGGTCGCGGAGCCGTACTCCAGATCGTAGGACTCCGCGAACGTTTCGGAGGGCAGTTTGCCCTTTTTCCGTACGGGCACGAATCCGGCCCCGGCCCGGTAGGCCACAGGAGCGGCCAGGATGAAGCCGCGCGCCTCGATGCCGACGATCTTGTCGACAGGCTCGGTGCCGGCCAGCGCGTCCACCACGGCCGAGAAGGCCGCGTGGTCGGCCAGCAGCGGGCTGATGTCCTTGAACAGCACGCCTGGCTTGGGGTAGTCGGGCACGTCCCTGATCCGGTCGAGGATCAGCGTGCTGAGGTCACTGCTTGTCACGGCACTCCTTCGGGGAGGTTTCG
>NZ_KZ559468.1:539118-762319 GCF_002850745.1 Nonomuraea indica | reverse complement strand
GGGGGCGCCCCCCCGGGCCCCCCCCCGCCCTGCAACGCCCTGGTCTGTGGTTCAGCCCTTGGCCACGGCGGCGCTCTTGGCGCCCTTGCCGCTCTGCGAGGCCAGGCGCTTGGCGATGGCCTGGTACTTCGGCTCCCGCTCCTTGAGGGTGACCAGCAGCGGCGTGGCCACGCACAGCGAGGAGTAGGTGCCGACGATCATGCCGACGAACAGCGAGAGCGACAGGTCCTTCAGCGTGCCCGCGCCGAGCACGGTGGTGCCGATGAACAGGATCGCCGCCACGGGCAGGATCGCGACCAGCGAGGTGTTGAGCGATCGGATCAGCGTGTGGTTGAGCGCGTTGTTGGCCGCCATCGAGTAGGTCTGCTTGGACGTGGTGCCCAGCTTGGCCGTGACCTCCTTGATCATGTCGAACACCACGACCGCGTCGTAGAGCGAGTAACCGAGGATGGTCAGGAAGCCCAGCAGGGTGGCCGGGGTGACCTCGAAACCGGACCAGGCGTAGACGCCGGCGGTGATGACGAGGTCGTGCAGCAGCGCGACGATCGCGGCCAGCGCCATCTTCGGCTCGAACGCCATCGACAGGTAGAGGATGATCGCGAGCATGAAGACGCCCAGGCCGATCCAGGCCTTCTGCGACACCTCACCGCCCCAGGACGCGCCGATCGACTGGACGTCGACCTGGCTGACCGGGACGTTGTAGTCCTTGGCGATGGCGTTCTGGACGGCGAGGCTGGTGTTCTCGGGCAGGGTCTCGGTGGTGACCCGCCAGCGGTCACCGGCCGTCTGCACGATCGGCTGGTGCACGCCCTGGTCGCGGAAGCCCTCACGGACCTGCTCGATGGTGGCGGTCGGCGCCTTGAACGAGAAGACCGACCCGCCCTTGAACTCGACGCCGAGGTTGAGCCCGTTGATCAGCAACCCGGCGAGGGAGACGATCAGCAGGAAGCCGGACAGGCCGTACCAGAGCTTCCACTTGCCGACGAAGTCGACATCGATCTCGCCTCGGTAGAGGCGACGCCCCAGTCCCATGTCAGGCCTCCTGCGGGGTGGTCGGGCGGCTCGAGCCGGTCGGCTGCACGCTCATGCGTTCGGCGTCGATGCCGGACAGCGGGTGTCCCTTGGCGAAGAACTTCAGCCTCGCCAGCAGCGCGATGAACGGCTTGGTGAACATGAACACCACGACGATGTCGATCAGCGTGGTCAGGCCCATGGCGAACGCGAACCCGGCGACACCGCCCACCGCGAGGGCGTAGAGCACGACCGCGGCGATGAACATGACGGCGTCGGCGATCAGGATCGTGCGCCGGGCGCGGACCCAGGCCACCTCGACGGCCGCGCGCAGCGTCCGCCGCCCCTCCTTCATCTCGTCGCGGATGCGCTCGAAGTAGACGATGAAGGAGTCGGCGGTGATGCCGATCGAGACCACCAGGCCGATGATGTGCGGCAGCGACAGCCGGAACCCGGCGTTGTGACCGAGCACGACGACGGCCAGGTAGGTGAGGATCGAGGCGACGACGAGGCTCAGCACGGCCACGATGCCGAGGCCGCGGTAGTAGAGCAGGCAGTAGACGACCACGAGCGCCAGGCCGATGATGCCGGAGATCAGGCCGCCCATCAGCTGGTCCTGGCCCAGCGTGGAGGAGACGGTGTCGATCGAGCTGCGCTCGAACTTGAGCGGCAGCGCGCCGTACTTGAGCTGCTCGGCCAGGTCGGTGGCGCTCTTCTGGTCGAAGCCGCCGGTGATCTCGGCCCGGCCGCCCGGGATCGGGCTGATGATGTTGGGGGCGGTGATCACGACGCCGTCGAGGACGACGGCGACCTTGTTGCGCGGCTCCTGCGAGTTGAAGGCCGCCGAGGTGAGCTTGCTCCACTCGCCCGCGCCCTTGCTCTTGAAGTCGAGCTGGACCACCCACTCGGTGCTGCCCTGGCGCACACCGGCCGAGGCGGTGTCGATGTCGGTGCCGACGACCTTGGCGACGTCGAGCACGTACTTGAAGCTGCCGTCGCTCTCACACGCGGCGTACTGCTTGTTGGGGTCGTCCTGGACGCCCTGGCCGCGGCTCTTCGGGTTGGCGCAGTCGAGGCTGTTGAACTGCTTGAGCACCGCCGGGTCGACGCCCTCGGTGTTGACGCCGGGGTCCTGCTGCTGCGGCGTGGCCGTCGGGCTCGGGGTGGGGGTGGCCTTGGCGTCCTGACCCCGCTTCTGCCCGGTCTGCTGGTCCTCGGGCTGCTTCTGCTTCGGGTCCTGCTGCTTCGGGTCCTGCTGCTTCGGGTCCTGCTGCTTGGCGTCCTGCCGGGCGCGGGTGGCCGTCGGCGTGGGATCGGGCGCCTGCGCGGTCAGCGCCGACGACAGGGCCTTGCCCGTCGGGGAGGCGCTGGGCGTGCCCGCGGCGGGTGACCGGGGGCTCGACGGCTCCGTACGTGCCGACTTCGACGGCGAGGCCGCCGGCTCGGGCGACGCGGAGCCCGACGGAGCGGCGCTGGGTGTCGCCGGCTGCGTGGTGAGCTCCTGCGGAAGCTGCGTGGCCTCCATGGCGAGCACCTGGCGGAAACGCAGCTCCGCCGTGGTCGCGACCAGCTTGATGGCCTCGCTCTGCCCGACGCCCGGGATGGAGATGATGATGTTGTCGCCGGACTTGGCGACCTCCGCGTCGGAGATGCCGGTGCCGTTGACCCGGTCGCGGATGATGTTGACCGCGCGGTCCAGGATCTCCTCGGGGGGAGCCGCACCGTTCTGAGTCACGGGTGAGAGTGTCACCGTCGTGCCGCCGGCGAGGTCGAGTCCCAGCTTCGGCGTGAACGCCTTCTGCAGGAACATCGTCCCGCCCAGGGCGAGGATGAGCGCCAGGAGCAGCAGGAGCGTCCGCCCCGGCTTACTGTGGCTGCTGGTCGGTCGGGCCACTGGTCGTCTGTTCTTTCGGATAGAGGTTTGTCGCAGAGCCTAGTCAGGACTTCCTGGTGTCGTGTCCGTCGTTGCGCTCCGCGGTGTCGTCGTCCTTGCCACCGGTCTCACCGGCCGCCGGCTGGTCCGCGGCCAGGTCCGTGCTCTCACCGGCGGTCTCGTCGGCCGCCGCCTCGGGCTCGCCCGGCGTCACCACGCGGCCGATCGCGGCCTTCACCCAGCGGGTCTCGATGCCGGGGGCGACCTCGAGGACCACGTCCTCGTTGTCGACGGCGACCACGGTGGCGAACAGGCCGGTCGTGGTCATCACCCGGGTGCCGGGAGTGAGGCTGTTCTGCATCTTGACCGCCTCCTGCTGCCGCTTGCGCTGCGGGCGAATCAGCAGGAAGTAGAACACCACCACCAGAAGAATCAGCGGCAGGATACTTCCGAGTTGCTCCATGAGAGGCGACCTTCCAAAGTCGTTCAAGAGGTTGACACCGGCCTCGCGCCGGAAATTCCACGCGTAGCGTCGGGGCCGCGCCGCTCAGCCCATCAGCCTACACAGCCAGCCAAGCCACGGAGTGTAGGCGCTTGTTGCGAAACGCGGCAACGAGGCAGCGTTTCGGCGCGCGGAGAAGTTCCCTATTCGAAACGGTTGCAACCGTTCTGTAATCAGTCGAAAAGTGCCGCTCCGAACGCATCCGGTGGCGGCGTCATACCGAGATGGTGCCAGGCCGCCGCGGTGGCGACCCGGCCGCGCGGGGTCCGGGCCAGGAGTCCCTGCCGGACGAGGAACGGCTCGGCGACCACCTCGACCGTCTCCGGCTCCTCCCCCACCGCCACCGCGAGCGTCGACAGGCCCACCGGCCCGCCGCCGAACTTGCGCAGCAGCACGCCGAGGACCGCCCTGTCGAGCCGGTCGAGCCCTTCGGCGTCGACCTCGTACAGGTCGAGGGCGGCGGAGGCGATGTCGCGGTCGATGACGCCGTCGGCGCGGACGTCGGCGAAGTCGCGGACCCGGCGCAGCAGCCGGTTGGCGATGCGCGGGGTGCCGCGCGAGCGGCGGGCGATCTCGTGGGCGCCCTCGGCGGGCAGCGTCAGGCCGAGCAGCCTGGCCGACCGCTGGAGCACCTGTTCGAGCTCCGCCACCTCGTAGAAGTCCATGTGGGCGGTGAAGCCGAACCGGTCGCGCAGCGGCGCGGGCAGCAGCCCGGCGCGCGTGGTGGCGCCGACGAGGGTGAACGGCGCGATGTCGAGCGGGATGGCGGTGGCGCCGGGGCCCTTGCCGACGACGATGTCGACGCGGAAGTCCTCCATGGCGAGGTAGAGCATCTCCTCGGCCGGGCGCGCCATCCGGTGGATCTCGTCGATGAACAGCACCTCGCCCTCGGCGAGGGTGGACAGGATGGCCGCGAGGTCGCCGGCCCGTTCGAGCGCGGGCCCCGAGGTGATGCGCAGCGGGGCGCCCAGCTCGGCCGCGATGATCATGGCGAGGGTGGTCTTGCCGAGCCCCGGCGAGCCGCTCATGAGCACGTGGTCGGGTGGGCGGTTGCGCCGCATGGCGCTCTCCAGCACCAGCGACAGCTGCTCGCGCACCCGGCCCTGGCCGATGAACTCGCCCAGCCGCTTGGGCCGCAGGGCGGCCTCGATCTGCAGCTCGTCGCCCTCGGCGTCGGGGGACACCAGGTCCCGCTCCAGGCTCACGTCTCGTCCTTCCGCGTGTCTCTCCGGTTGCCTTGCCGGGCGTCCTCGGGGCCTCGCGGCCGGGCGTGTCCGCGCGTGTCCCGGCGGGGGCGCGCCGCCGCGCGGGGGCGGCGGCCCGGGGGCCCTGCGAGCGTACGGCACCCCGCCGCCGGACGGGTGCGGCCCCGCCCGCCCTCCGGCACGCCGGGCGGGACGGCCCGCGACGCTCCGGCCAGGGCGGCCCGCAGCGCTCCGGCCAGGGCGGCCCGCAGCGCTCCGGCCAGGGCCGCCCGTGCGCCGGTCGGCGAGGCGGTCCGTGAGCCGGTCGGCGGAGCGGTCCGTGCGCCGGTCGGCGGGGAGACCTGTGACGCGACCGCCGGGGCGGTCCGTGCGACGGTCGGCGGGGCGGTCATCGGACGCTGAGGGAACGCAGGGCGGACTTGAGGAGGGCGGCCACGCGCGGGGAACGGCCGGCCGACAGATCGGCCTCGGCCTCGTGCTCGACGGCGGCGACGGCCTCGTCGGCGTCCTTGGCGGAGTAGCCGAGGCCCACGAGGCCCGAATGCACCTGCTCGCGCCAGAGCTCCACCCCGCGGTCGCCGTCGAGCGCGGCGTCGACTGCCCCCACGGGGGCGCCGAGGCGGTCCTTGAGCTCCAGGACGATGCGCTGGGCGCCCTTCTGGCCGATGCCGGGCACCTTGGTGAGGGCCTTCAGGTCGGCGGCGGCCACGGCGACGCGCAACGCGTGGGGCGTGTGCACGGCGAGCATGGCAAGGGCCAGCTTGGGGCCGACGCCGCTGGCGGTCTGGAGCAGCTCGAAGACGGCCCGCTCGTCGTCGGTGGCGAACCCGTAGAGGGTGAGGGACTCCTCGCGGACCACGAGCGACGTCGACAGGCGCGCGTCCTCGCCCACCTTGAGCCGGGCGAGCGTGCCGGGGGTGCAGTGGGTGAGGATGCCGACCCCGCCGACCTCGATCACCGCGCCGTCGGGGGCGACGGCCGCCACCCGCCCGGCCACTGAAGCGATCACAGTGTCAGGTCCTTCCGGATGAGCGGTGTGGCCACAGTGTCACGTCCCCTTCCGTGCGATGCCATCGCGGCGTGGCCGTCCCAGCCTGGCACGATCCCCGCGGACGGCGCGACCACGGCGCCTCACGGCCTTCCGGGAGTGCGGGCCCGGCCGCCGCGCGATTCCGCCGCGTCTCGCGACGGAGGGGGCAGGCTTCCGGTCATGCCCGCCGGGTCGCCGCCCTGACCGTCAGGTGCGCCCCCCGTCGCGCCGCCCGTCGTGGGGTCTGTCGTGGGGCCCGTCGCTCTGGCCGTCGCAGGACCCGTCGCGCGACCGGTCGCGGTGCCTGTCGCAGGACCCGTCGCAGGACCCGTCGTGGGCGCCGGACGACGGCCCTGCGCGGTGACGGTCCTGGAACGCGCCTTGGCTGCGGCGACGGCCTCGGCGAGGCGGTGCTGGGGACCTCCTCGCCAGACGTGGCAGATGGCCAGGGCGAGGGCGTCGGCGGCGTCGGCGGGTCTGGGCATCTCGGTGAGGCGCAGCAGCCGGGTCACCATGGCGCCGATCTGCTTCTTGTCTGCGGTGCCGCTGCCGGTGATGGCGGCCTTGACCTCCGACGGGGTGTGCAGGGCGACGGGCAGCCCGCGCCGGGCGGCGCACAGGACCGCGATGCCGGCGGCCTGGGCGGTGCCCATGACGGTGCGGACGTTGTGCTGGCTGAAGACCCGCTCGACCGCCACGGCGTCGGGCCGCACCTCGTCGAGCCAGCGCTCGATGCCGGCCTCGATGCCCACCAGCCGGGCGCCCAGCTCCTCGTCGGCGCCCGTGCGGACCACGCCGACGGCGACCAGCGCCAGCGGCGCGCCGGGGCGGCCCTCGACCGCGCCCACACCGCATCGGGTCAGCCCCGGATCGACGCCCAGCACCCGCACTCGCCCGCCTCCGCCCGTGCCCGGCCGGCCCTCCGGCCGGCCGGCGTCGTGCCTGTCGCCACCGGACGGCTCCGGCGGCGGCGCGACACCGGGGTCGCGCCGAACAGGTGTTCGGCACGAGACTCTACCCCGGCCGGACGGACCACGCATCGCGAAACGCCCCGGGCCTCGGGGGTTTCGCCGGGAGGTGGCCCGGCGAGCGGCGTTCCGCCGGTGTCAGAAGTAGTCCAGCATGTACGGCCGGGCGGCGAAGGCCGAGTCGAGGGCCTCGTCGTGGCGGTCGTCGCCGGACAGGAGGCCGCCGAGGCGCAGGGTGGCCGTGGGGATGCCGGCGTACAGGGCCGAGAAGCCGTTGATCGTGAGCCTGGGGCTCCCGGAGGGGTCGGCGGGCACCGGAGTCGCGGCGCCGGTCGCCATGCCGTCAGTGGCCGGTGTGGCGGCCTCCAGGAGGGTCGCCGCGCCGTCGCCCCCGGAGACCTGGAGCCGCCAGCGGCCGGTGTTGCCGGGCCGCAGCGGATCGGTCACCTCGACCGTCGCGTCGAGGGCGACTCCGGCCGGGTAGCCCCTGCGGGCCACGGCCGCCGCCAGGTCCACCACCCGGAACATCCACCTGATGTCCGTGACCTTGTCCTTGGAGCGCTCGCGGGTCAGCCACAGCACCGGGTCGTCCGGCGCGAGGGGCGCGGTGACGTGCTCGGCGATCGAGGACGAGGAGCCGACCATCGACCACAGCGCGCGGGCGGTCGCCTCGGAGCCGGCGACGAGGTTGACGACGCGGATGTCGTCGCCGTCCCACTGGTAGACCAGGTAGCCGTCCTCGGCCAGGTAGAGGAAGTCGTCCTCCTCGGCCAGCCACAGCGCCCAGGTGCGCTCGTCCCACGAGACGGGTCCGGAGGCGCGGGCGGCGCCGTGGACGCGGTGCAGGACGGAGACGACGTCGGCGGCGTCGGCGGGGCCCATCCGGCGCAGCTTCACCGGGGCGGTGGGCCGGATGGAGCGCAGTGCCTCGGCGCGCAGGGTCGTCAGGTGCTGGGCGCCTGCGTGCTCGTAGCCCGCCGCGCGGTAGATGGGGGTGGTGGCCGGATACAGCGCCGAGACGGCGTCGCCCAGCTCGGCGGCCCGCTCGACGACGGCGCGCATGAGCCGGGTGCCGACGCCCCTGCCGCGGTACTCGGGGTTGACCGTGACCCCGGCGACGCCGGCCATCGGCTGGGGCCTGCCGTGCCACCACTGGGTGAATGCCCGGACGCGGGCGCTGGCGGCCAGGCGGTCGCCGTCGAGCACGCCGAGGTAGCGGCCTTCGGCCATCACGGGGGCGGCCGCCCGCCGCCACCGTTCGGCGTCGGCGGCGGACACCGGGCCGAACGACCGCTTGCGCAGGTCGAGGATGTCGTCGATGTCGTCAGGGGTCAGGTCGCGAATCTCCACAGTCGGACAACCCTATGCAGAAGTCTCCGGGACAGGCGAACGACTTTCGCCTCCCACGGTGAGCGTCAGCCGGTCGAGGTGGAGGATCTGGGCCGTGACCACGGCGAGCAGGGCGATCGCCACGACGGGCAGCGGGGTGGTCAGGGCGACGTCGGCCGCGGCCCTGCCGAACTGGGTGAGCTGGAGCATCTGGACGACGGGGGCGGTGGCCAGCTCGCGGTCGTGGGTGACCAGCAGGGGCCACAGGACGTCCTGGGCGTTGACCAGGGTGACCGCGCCGGTCAGGACCCCGGCCATGGGCAGCGACGGCAGGACCACCCCGCTGAGGAGGTCGCGGTCGGTCCGCTCGGCCAGCCCCTTGCACAGCAGGGTGAGCACGAACAGCGCCGGGACGCTGACGAGGAACGGCTGGACGAGCACGAGGAACGTGTCGAGCAGGCGCATGCCGCGGAAGTTGCTCCAACCGGCGACGCTGAGCGGGCCGACGCCGACGAACAGCCAGGGGGCGAACGGCAGCAGCAGCCACTCGCTGCGGCGGCCGAGCGGGCGCAGGCCGCCGATGCCGAGGGCGGCGAGGTAGGCGGTGCCCACGGAGATCACGGCGCCGATGAGGGCGGGCACCCAGGTGTTGACGTGGGTGCGCAGCCCGGCGCCCGTGGAGGTGGCGGGCTCGGTGAGGGCGGACAGCCAGGGCCAGGTGAGCACGAGGGTGACGGCGACGGCGACCACCAGGGCGGCCACGCCCAACGCGACCGCGACCGGCGAACCGGCCTTGGCGGCGCCGCCGGTCCTGGCGACACTGCCGGCCGTGGCGACACTGCCGGTCTTCGCGATGCCGCCGGACTTCGCGATGCCGCTGATCTCGCGTGGACCGCCGGGCGCCGTGGCGTCGTCGGCGGCGGGCGGGAGGTCCGCCCGGCGCGGGGTGATCGACAGGCGCATGCGGCTCGCCACCACGACGATCGCCGCGGCCACCCCCAGGAGGCCCAGGACGACCCCGGTGACCGTGGCCACCGCGGCGCCCATGCCGGGCTGGGCGGCGACGAACCCGTAGTCGTACTGCAGCCCGGCGAGCGTGCGGGTGGCGCCGCGCGGACCGCCGCGCGTCAGCGCGACGCCGATGGTGAACGCCTGCAGCCCGGCCGCCGGTATCGCGAGGGCGACGACGCCCGCCACCGCCAGGACGGCCCGGCCGGGGGCGCCGCCGCGCAGCGCCGGCAGGAACGCCGTCACCGCCAGGGCGCACACCACGCCGAAGGTCGCGGCGGCGACGATCAGCCGCAGCGCGCCGGGCGCGGTGGCGGGGTCGCCGAGTGACCTCGCCAGCGACGTCAGGCCCGGCTCGTCGGCCCGCAGCCCGCGCAGCCACGAGGCGGCCACGGCGGTGGGCGAGAACACGATCAGCGACAGCCACAGCACGACGGCGCCGGCCCGCCGCACGAGGCCGCCCGCCCGGTCGAGGGCGAGGGCCAGCAGCGGCCCGGCGACCAGGGCGACGAGCAGCGGCAGCAGCACCAGGGACAGCGAGAAGCCCAGCGCGGCCCAGTAAGGGCCGTCCGCGCCGAGGACGCGGTCGTAGTTGGCGAGACCCGCGGGGGTGCTGGGCGTCAGGGCCCCGCCCGATTCGAAGCTGAGCAGGACCGTCTGGACGCTGGGGAGCACCAGGGAGATCAGCGTGCCCGCGGCGGCGGGCATGAGGAGCAGCCAGCCCAGCGGGGGGGACGGGGGTCGAGGAGGGATGGGGGAGATCACGTCGCCCGACCCTACGCGGCCTGCCGCCGCCCTGCCACGGAACAACCATCTGTTGCCGTGGCGTGTCGCCTCAGGCGTCGAGCTTCTCCATGACCTCGTCGGAGACGTCGAAGTTGGCCCAGACGTTCTGCACGTCGTCGCTGTCCTCCAGGGCCTCGACGAGCCGGAACACCTTGCGGGCGCCGTCCTCGTCGAGCGGCACGCTCATCGTGGGCAGGAAGCTGGACTCGGCCGAGTCGTAGTCGATGCCCGCGTCCTGCAGCGCCTTGCGCACCGGCACCAGGTCGCCTGCCTCGCAGACGACCTCGAAGCCGTCGCCGAGGTCGTTGACCTCCTCGGCGCCCGCGTCGAGGACGGCCATGAGCACGGTGTCCTCGTCGAGGCCGTTCTTCGGCACGATGACGACGCCCTTGCGGTTGAACATGTAGGACACCGAGCCGGGGTCGGCCAGCGACCCGCCGTTGCGGGTCAGCGCGACGCGCACCTCGGAGGCGGCGCGGTTGCGGTTGTCGGTGAGGCACTCGATGAGCACGGCGACGCCGCCCGGCGCGTAGCCCTCGTACATGATGGTCTGGTAGTCGGCGCCGCCGGCCTCCAGGCCGCCGCCCCGCTTGCGCGCCCGCTCGATGTTGTCGTTGGGCACGGAGTTCTTCTTGGCCTTGTAGATGGCGTCGAAGAGGGTGGGGTTGGCATCGGGGTCGGGGCCACCGGTCCTGGCCGCCACTTCGATGTTCTTGATGAGCTTCGCGAACAACTTGCCGCGCTTGGCGTCGAGCGCGGCCTTCTTGTGCTTCGTCGTCGCCCATTTGGAGTGGCCGGACATTACCTAGAGCTCCCTCAGCATGTCTACGAAGTAACGGTGCACGCGCGTGTCCCCGGTCAGCTCGGGGTGGAACGAGGTCGCGAGCAGTGGCCCTTGGCGGACCGCGACGATCCT
Organism: Nonomuraea indica; assembly: GCF_002850745.1. Classification (GTDB taxonomy): domain Bacteria; phylum Actinomycetota; class Actinomycetes; order Streptosporangiales; family Streptosporangiaceae; genus Nonomuraea; species Nonomuraea indica. The sequence goes on along the minus strand of NZ_KZ559468.1, from coordinate 751,691 downwards.
ATCCCCAGGCTCGGCCCTGCCCAGCACTTCGACGTCCGCGCCGACGGACTCGACCCAGGGAGCGCGGATGAACACGGCGTGCACCCGCTCTCCCGCGAAGTCGAGGTCGGACTCGAAGGAGTCGACCTGGCGGCCGAAGGCGTTGCGCCTGACGACCATGTCGATGCCGCCGACGGTCTGCTGGCCGGCGATGCCGTCCTCGATCCGGTCGGCCAGCATGATCATGCCGGCGCAGGAGCCGTAGGCGGGCATGCCCTCCTTGACGCGCATCCGCAGGGGCTGGAGCAGCTCGAAGGTCTCGGCGAGCTTCCACATGGTGGTCGACTCGCCGCCGGGGATGACGAGCCCGTCGACGGCCTCCAGCTCGGCCGGCCGGCGCACGGGGACGGCCGTCGCGCCGGCCTCCTGGAGCATGCGCGCGTGCTCGCGCACGTCTCCCTGGAGCGCGAGTACACCGATCGTGGGCACGGTGATCCTTCCGTTCTGGTGCCGGGGTCGCCGACCATTCAACACCAGAACAGCACGGAGTCTTCCTTCAGGTGCCCGGGTGACGTGGAGGTGAACGTCAGGGGCGCTCGGTCTCCAGGCGGACGGTGTCCTCGGCCGTGATGCCGGGCAGGGCGCGCAGCGCGGGGTCGAGCGGGCGCAGGTAGGTCTGCTGGACGCCCGGCACTCGGTCCTCGATGACGTACGTGGCCCGGGTGTGGACGCCGGAGCCGGGCGTCCGCACGTGGGGCACCACCTTGAAGTCGGCGGTGAGCCGGTCGCGGTCGATGGTGGTCAGGACGTAGCCGCGCTGGTTGTTGTAGAACCTCAGGTGCGGGTTGATCTTGAGGAACGGGTGCGTCGCCGGGTCGGAGTCGGCGCCGTCGCCGCCGGTCGTGATGGACGTGGTGACCAGCTCGGAGCCGACCGTGGGGCCCGTCGGGTCGTCGTAGTCGAGCTTGAGGTCGGCGGCCCAGTGGGCGTGCACGTCGCCGGTGAGCACGACGGGGTTGCGCACGCCGGCGTCCATCCAGCCCTGGGTGATGCGGCGGCGGGAGGCGACGTAGCCGTCCCAGGCGTCCTGGCTGGTGACCTTGACGGGTCCGGCGTTGTTGTCGCGCTGGGCGAAGAACACCTGCTGGCCGAGGATGTCCCACTGGGCCCGGGAATGGCGGAAGCCGTCGAGCAGCCACGCCTCCTGCTCGGCCCCGGTGATGGACCGGGCCGGGTCGACGGCGGCGGGGCAGTCGCGGTAGCCGTCGCCGCAGCCCTGGTCGTCGCGGTACTGGCGGGTGTCGAGCATGTGGAAGGTGGCCATCCTGCCCCACCTGACGCGCCGGTAGAGCTGCATGTCGATGCCGCGCGGGATGGAGGTGCGGCGCAGCGGCATGTTCTCGTAGTAGGCCCGGAAGGCGGCCTCGCGGCGGGACAGGAAGTTCGGCTGCGGCACCTGGGGCTTCTCGGGCACCTCGTCGGCCCAGTTGTTGTCGAGCTCGTGGTCGTCCCAGACGACCAGCCACGGCGCGGCGGCGTGCGCGGCCTGCAGGTCGGGGTCGGTCTTGTACTGGGCGTGACGCTGGCGGTAGCCGGCGAGGGTCTCGGTCTCCGGGCCCTCGTGGTGGCGGACGTTGCCGCCGGGGATGGTGTAGGTGTCCCGGGTGTACTCGTACTGGTAGTCGCCGAGATGGAGCACCAGGTCGGGGTGCTCCTCGGCGAGCCTGCGGTAGGAGGTGAAGTGGCCGTGCTCGTACTGGGCGCAGGAGACGAACGCCATCGACAGCGCCCCGCCGTACGACAGGGGGTGCGGCGCGGTCCTGGCCCGGCCCAGGGGCGACAGGTACGGGCCGACGCGGAAGCGGTACCAGTAGTCGCGGTCGGAGCTCAGGCCGTCCACCTCGACGTGCACGCTGTGGCCCCACTCGGGGGCGGCGACGGCCACCCCGGCGCGCACCACACGGCGGGCGCGCTCGTCGGCGTACACCTGCCACTGGACGGGGAACGGGCGCTGCGGCATGCCGCCGAGGCCGTCCTCGGCGAGCGGCTGCTGGGCGAGCCGGGTCCAGAGCACGAAGCCGCCGTGGTCGGGGTCGCCGGAGGCGACGCCGAGCGTGAACGGGTCGGTGCGCAGGCCGCGCGCGGCGAGGCTGTGCGCGGTCTCGGCGGCGGGATCGGCGGGGCCACTGGTGGCGCCGGGGGTGGGCTCGGCCTGTGCCGCCGTGGCGGGCAGGGCCGCGGCGGCGCCGGCTGCCAGCCCGGTGACGAGGAAGTGCCGCCGGTTGAACTGGGACATGGGGGGCTCCTGGGGCGTAGGGAGAGTCGTCCCGTAGCCTGACGGAGTTTCATGACCGGCCCGTGAATATCATTCGACACGAAAAAGGCGACATCCTTGGCGGATGTCGCCCTTGTCGGTGTTTTTCGCCAGAAGGCGTGCCTGCTACCAGCCCCGCTCGGCGAGGCGGTGCGGCTGCGGGATCTCGTCGACGTTGATGCCGACCATGGCCTCGCCCAGCCCGCGGGAGACCTTGGCGATCACGTCGGGGTCGTCGTGGAAGGTGGTGGCCTTGACGATGGCGGCGGCCCGCTTGGCGGGGTCGCCCGACTTGAAGATGCCCGAGCCGACGAAGACGCCCTCGGCGCCGAGCTGCATCATCATCGCGGCGTCGGCCGGGGTGGCGATGCCGCCGGCGGTGAAGAGCACGACGGGCAGCTTGCCGGTCCTGGCCACCTCGGCGACCAGCTCGTACGGAGCCTGCAGCTCCTTGGCGGCGACGTACAGCTCGTCCTCGGGCAGCGAGGTGAGCCGCTTGAGCTCGCCGCGGATGGTGCGCATGTGCGTGACGGCGTTGGAGACGTCGCCGGTGCCGGCCTCACCCTTGGAGCGGATCATGGCCGCGCCCTCGGTGATGCGGCGCAGGGCCTCGCCGAGGTTGGTGGCGCCGCACACGAACGGCACGGTGAACTGCCACTTGTCGATGTGGTTGGCGTAGTCGGCCGGGGTGAGCACCTCGGACTCGTCGATGTAGTCGACGCCGAGCGACTGGAGCACCTGGGCCTCGACGAAGTGGCCGATGCGGGCCTTGGCCATGACGGGGATGGAGACGGCGTTGACGATGCCGTCGATCATGTCGGGGTCGCTCATCCGCGAGACGCCGCCCTGCGCGCGGATGTCGGCGGGCACGCGCTCCAGGGCCATGACGGCGACGGCGCCGGCGTCTTCGGCGATCTTGGCCTGGTCGGGGGTGACGACGTCCATGATGACGCCGCCCTTGAGCATCTCGGCCATGCCGCGCTTGACTCGGGCCGTACCGGTGACGGCGCCCGGCGCGGGGGCGGTGGTGGACGGGGCTTCGGGCGTGCTGCTGGACACGGTCTTCCTCACGAACTCATCGGCCTCATCGGTCGAGCCCGCCGCACCCGCGCCCCCGTCGCGTGGCGGACGTCGTCGCGCGCACGTGCGGGTGGCCGGTCCGGCTGCCTCTCCTCCGGCATGCTGTCAGTTATCAACCCCATGGTAGGTCCTGAGCGACCTCGCCCCCGACATACCACGATGTCATGATTTTCTGGCATTTTTGTACGTCACGGCGTGACGGGTGTGCGGCTGGCCAGCGCCACCCAGACCTGGCCGGGCGCGAAGTTCATCGGCTCGCCGCTCGGGGTGGTGAACGTGGTGCCGCTCTCCTCCGACTCGCGCTCCCAGCGGGCCTTGTAGGCCTTGCCGTCACGCAGCACGATCGCCGAGCCCTTGCCGACGGTGCGCACGAGCGGCGTGTAGCTCTGGTTCTTGTCGTGGAACTGGGAGCGCTCGGTCCGGGTGTACTGGACCACGACGGTGGGCGCGCCCAGCTGGCCGCCCTCGGCGGCCATGTCCTTCTTGCCGTCCTGCCAGATGAGCCACTGCTTCTTCGCCTCCGACCAGGTGAAGGTGAAGCGCGCGGCGGGCCACCGGACCGTGTACGACCTGCGCTCGACGCCGCCCTCGGCCGGGGCGTCGCCGAAGGTGAAGCCGATGTCCTTGGCCTTGCTCGCCTTGGGCGCCTTGGCCAGCAGCTGCTTGGTGTTGGCGAACAGGTTGTACGGGGCGACGCGGCCCGGCTGACGGAAGTAGGCGCCCGGGGCGCGGCTGTCGGAGACGTCGAAGAGCGACGCCTGCGCGATCAGCGGCAGCATCTTGGTCTGCGCGCCGGAGTAGGCGAAGGCCGGCTTGCCGAACTGCGGGGCGAGGTGCAGGTCGGAGACGCGGGCGCTGCGGACGGGGCCGATCTTGGCCGGGATCTTGGACGAGAAGACCGCGATCAACCGGGTCAGGCCCGCCTCGACCTGGGTGACGTAGACGATGTCCGCGCTCTTGAGCCCGAGCTGCGGCTTGCCCGCCGCGGTGTTCTCGATCTTCGCGGTGAGCACCGGCCTGAGCGGCGCCCCGGGCTCGCCGGTGAACGGGTGGGGCTCGCCGGCCGGGGTCTGCTCCTCGGCGGGAGTGGTGGGCGCCGCCGTCGCGGCCTGGGGAGCCTGGCCGGCGGCCGGCTCGTCCGACGAGCACGCCGCCGCGGGCAGCAGCACGGACGCTCCGGCAAGCGTCACGGCGATCATCCGGGGTAGGCGCACCTGCACAACTCCTCCGCGTTCAGCCCAGAAACGGAAGAAGCTTACCGGCCTGACCAAATGCGGTCATTCTGGAGCCATAGCCGCTGGTGGGTCGTCGTCGATCTCGAAGAAGCTCGGGTACTCCGTGTGGCCGGCCAGGCGCAGCGTACGGGCCAGCCAGCGCCGCTGAGCCGTCCGGGTGACGCCCACGGCGTTGTTGTAGAAGCGGCGGGAGTAGACGACCTTGGCCACCGCCGCGTCCAGCTCCTCCAGCAGGTCCTCGCCGCCCGGCGCCTCGGCCAGCTTCTCGCGGAAGCGTCCCTGGTCCACGGCGGCGCGCAGGGCGCGTGACAGGTCGCTCTCGGCGTGCTCGCGCTCCTCCGGCCCGGCCATCCTGGCCTCGTGGGCCGCCGCGGCGAGGACCAGCGAGGTCGCCGGGTCGAGCAGGCGGGAGCCGGCGAGTTCGAGCACCACGGCCCGGCGCCGCATCAGGGCGGCCTCCAGCGACTCGCGGGCCAGCTCCAGGCGGATGTGCAGCCGGTCGAGCCGGCCGGCCCGCCAGGAGATGTAGACGGCCAGGAGCACCATGACGATGCCCACGACCAGGACGATCAGGGTGGAGGTCACCGGGCCCCCTCCGGCCGCGCCGTGCCGCCGTGCCTCACAGGTCCTCCTCCACCCGGCCGGCGCCGCCGGCGGTCACCGTCTCGTAGACCCGGACCACGTCGCGCGCCACCGTCGACCAGTCGTACTTGCGGACCGCGACCAGCGCCTCCGCGGCCAGCTTGGCCCGCCGTTCGGGCGCGTCGAGCAGGGCGGCCGCCTCCCGCGCCAGCGAGGCGGCGTCGCCGTTGGCGAACAGCGCGCCGGCCTGGCCCTCGCCGAGGACCTTGCGGAAGGCGGGGATGTCGCTGGCCAGCACGGTCGCGCCGGAGGCCATGGCCTCGGCCAGCACGATGCCGAAGCTCTCGCCCCGGGTGTTGGGCGCGCAGAACACGTCGACCGAGTGGTAGGCGCGGATCTTATCGGCCTCGCTCACCATGCCGAGCACGGTGACGCGGGTGTGGAGCTCCCTGGGCACCCGGTCGTAGACGTCCTTGGCGTCACCGGGACCGGCGATCAGCAGTTTCAGGCCGGGCCGGTCGGGGGCGAGCCGGGTGAAGGCGTCGAGCAGGATGGGCAGGCCCTTGCGCTCCTCGTCCATGCGGCCGAGGAAGCCGAGCGTCGCCCCGTCGGGCCCCCAGCCGTCGAGCGGCTCGGCCTCGGCGTAGCGGGCCACGGTCACGCCGTTGGGGATGAGCACGGTGTCGCCGCCGAACTGCTCGACCAGGCTCTTGCGCGCGGCGTCGGAGACCGCGATGCGCCCGCTCAGCTTCTCCAGGGCGCTGCGCAGCAGCGGCTCGGCGACCGCGATGGCCCGCGAGCGCACCCACGAGGCGTGGAAGGTCGCCACGATCGGGCCCCGCGCGGCCCAGCAGGCGAGCACGCCCAGGCTCGGCACCAGCGGCTCGTGGATGTGCAGCACCTCGAAGTCGCCGTCGCGCACCCAGCGCCGCACGCGGGCCGCCGACAGGAAGCCGAACGACATGCGCGCCACCGACCCGTTGTACGGCACGGGCACGGCCCGCCCGGCCCCCACCACGTACGGGGGAAGCTCGTCGTCGTCGGCGGCGGGCGCGATCACCGACACGTCGTGGCCCTGCGCCATCAGCGCCTGGGCCAGGTCGTCGATGTGCTGCTTGACCCCGCCGGGCATGTCCCAGGAGTAGGGGCAGACGATGCCGACCTTCATCGGGGCAGGTCCTCCAGCCAGAGCCGCTGCAGCATGTGCCAGTCCTCGGGGTGCTCGGTGATGCCCTTCTCGAAGACGTGGCTCAGGCCCTGCGCCATGGCGGCCACCTTCTCCTGCCGGCTGCCGCCCTCGGGGACCGGGATCTCCTCGTGGATCTCGATGCCCCAGTCGTCGCCCGCGAAGTAGACGGTCGCCGGCAGCAGGGCCGCGCCGGTCTGCACGGCCAGCAGCGCCGGGCCGGCCGGCATCTTGGTCCGGGCGCCGAAGAAGTCGACCTCGACGCCGCTCCTGGTCAGGTCGCGCTCGGCGGGCAGGCAGACGACCCCGCCCCGCCGTACGCGCATGGCCAGGGCGGCGAAGGTGTGCCCGTCGCCGCCGGTGAGCGGCAGCACCTCCATGCCGAGCCCTTCGCGGAAGGCGACGTAGCGGCGGAAGAGCGCCTCCGGTCGCAGGCGTTCGGCCACGGTGGCGAACGGGTGGCCGACGGCGACCAGCCAGGCGCCGGCGGCGTCCCAGTTGCCCATGTGCGGCAGCGCCAGCACCACTCCCCTGCCGGAGGCGACGGTGTCGTGGATCAGCTCCGCGCCGCGCACCCGGGTGCGCCGGACGATCTCCTCGGGCGGCACGGACGGCAGCCGGAAGATCTCCTCGAAGTAGCGGAAGTAGGAGCGCATGCCGGCCCTGGACAGCTCCCGCAGCTCGGCCGAGCCCGGGTCGAGGCCGGTCACCCGCGCCAGGTTGGACTCCAGGCGGCGCACCGACTTGCCGCGCCGCGTCCACAGCCGGTCGGCGGCCAGGCGGAACGCCCCCCGGGTGAGCCGGGGCGGCAGCAGGGGCACCAGCTTCCAGCCTGCCGCGAACCCCGCCGCGACGGCGCGATCGGTGACGGACGGCTTGTCGCTCATCGCTCCCTCGTCTGCCGATGGACATGGACCACGCGCTGCACCACCGTGACAGCGCTGGCCGCCGCGAGCAACCACATCCCCGCGGGCAGCACGTACGGCACGCCGAGCCCGGCGAGGAAGGTGGCCACCAGCGCCACGACGAGCCGCTCGGGCCGTTCGGCCAGGCCCACGTCGCAGGTGAGGCCGAGCCCCTCGGCCCTGGCCTTGGCGTAGGACACCACAGCGCCCGCCACCAGGCAGAACATCGCGACCGCGGCCATCAGCACATCGTCACGGGAGATGAAATAAAGGATAAGCCCGGCGAAGATCGCCGCGTCGGCGACCCGGTCCAGCGTGGAGTCGAGGAACGCCCCCCAGGTGCTGCCGCCCTTGCCGCCGAGGCGGGCGACCACCCCGTCGAGCAGGTCGAACAGCACGAAGACCGTGATGACGACGACGCCCGCGGCCAGCAGTCCCAGCGGGAAGAAGACCAGGGCCGACACGACCGTGCCGAGGGTGCCGACCGCCGTGACGGCGTTGGGGCCGATGCCGCGGCGGACCAGGGCCCTGCCGAGCGGGGTGAGTATCCGGGTCATGGCCGGGCGCAGGAGTTTGAGCATCGCGGTCCGATCGTAGGCCATCCCGCGCCCGGCGACTTTCTTTGCCTCCGCCCCCTTGTGATATCCGCCACACGGGTATTTGGTGAACACACCGCGTCCATGCGGTGTCCACGTGGATCTGTGCACGTATGTACGGATTCGTGTGGGTTCATGCGGGTCCTGTGCGGCCCTGTGCACCCTCCGCGCGGGCGCGGCGCTGGAACCTCAACCTGTCCCACGAGGAGCGGAGGCGTTGTGGCGGAGAAGAACCCCGGTGGGGCCATGGGAGCCGCGGGCAGGGCACCAGCGGCCGACAGGGCGGACGCGATACGCAATGTCGTGCTGGTCGGCCATTCGGGAGCGGGCAAGACCACCCTCCTCGAGCACCTGCTGGCCGCCACCGGAACCATCCAGCGGCCGGGGCGGGTGGAGGACGGCAACACGGTCAGCGACTTCGACGAGGTGGAGGTGCGGCAGCAGCGCTCGGTCAACCTCGCGCTGGCCCCGCTGGTCCACAACGACATCAAGATCAATCTTCTCGACACCCCCGGCTACGCCGACTTCGTGGGCGACCTGCGCGCCGGGCTGCGCGCCGCCGACGCCGCCCTGTTCGTGGTGTCGGCCGCCGAAGGCATCGACGGGCTCACCCGGCTGCTCTGGGAGGAGTGCGCCCAGGTCGGCATGCCCCGCGCCGTCGTCATCACCAAGATCGACCACCAGCGAGCCGACTTCGACGAGGTGCTCGCCTCCTGCCAGGCCGCCTTCGGCGACGGCGTCGCACCCCTCTACCTCCCGGTCGTCACCAACGGCAACGTCAACGGCCTCATCGGGCTGCTGTCGCAGAAGTTCTTCAACTACGCCACCGGCACCCGTACGGAGAAGGAGCCGGGAGCCGAGTACGAGGCGCGGATCGAGGAGTACCGCGGGCCCCTCATCGAGGGCATCATCCAGGAGAGCGAGGACGAGTCGCTCATGGACCGCTACCTCCAGGGCGACCCGATCGACACCAAGGTGCTCATCGACGACCTGGAGAAGGCGGTGGCGCGCGGCAGCTTCTACCCGGTGCTGTGCACCGGGACGGGCGCCGGGCACGGCATCGGCACCCTGGAGGTGCTGGAGCTGATCACGCAGGGCTTCCCGTCGCCGCTCGAACACCCCATGCCCGAGATCACCACCCTCGACGGCAAGCCGGTCGACGGCATCGCCTGCGACCCCGACGGCCCCCTGGTGGCGGAGGTCGTCAAGACCACCAGCGACCCGTACGTGGGCCGCATCAGCCTGGTCCGGGTGTTCTCCGGGACGCTGCGCCCCGACATGACCGTGCACGTCTCCGGGCACGGCCTCGCCGACCGCGGCCACGAGGACCACGACGTCGACGAGCGCATCGGCACGCTGACCTGCCCACTGGGCAAGCAGCAGCGGCCCGCCGCCAAGGGCGTGGCCGGCGACATCGTGGCGGTGGCCAAGCTGTCGCGCGCCGAGACCGGCGACACGCTGTCGGAGGTGGACCGGCCGCTGCTGATGACCGCCTGGACGATGCCCGACCCGCTGCTGCCGGTGGCCATCCGGGCCAGGTCCAAGGCCGACGAGGACAAGCTGTCGCAGGCGCTGGGCCGGCTGGTCGCCGAGGACCCGACGCTGCGCCTGGAGAACAACGCCGAGACCCGCCAGCTCGTGCTGTGGTGCATGGGCGAGGCCCACACCGACGTGCTGCTCGACCGGCTCGCCAAACGCCATGGCGTCGAGGTGGAGCGGGTCGAGCTGCGGGTGCCGCTGCGCGAGACGTTCGGCGGCCGGTGCCAGGCGATGGGCCGCAACGTCAAGCAGACCGGCGGGCACGGCCAGTACGCCATCTGCCACATCGAGGTGGAGCCGCTGCCGTCCGGCGGCGGCTTCGAGTTCGTGGACAAGATCGTCGGCGGGGTGGTGCCCCGCCAGTTCATCCCGTCCGTCGAGAAGGGCGTACGGGCCCAGATGGAGCGCGGCGTGGTCGCCGGCTACCCGATGGTCGACGTCCGGGTGACGCTCTACGACGGCAAGGCGCACTCGGTCGACTCCTCCGACATGGCCTTCCAGATCGCCGGCCAGCTCGCGCTCAAGGAGGCCGCGGCCAAGGTGCCGACGCTGCTGCTGGAGCCGGTGGACGAGCTGTCGGTGCTGGTGGCCGACGAGTACGTGGGGTCGGTGATGTCCGACCTGTCGTCGCGGCGCGGGCGGGTGCTCGGCACCGAGCCGGTGGGCACCGGCCGCACCCTGGTCAAGGCCGAGGTCCCGCAGCTGGAGATCACGAGGTACGCCATCGACCTGCGGTCCATGTCGCACGGCACCGGATCCTTCCACCGTTCCTTCCTGCGCTACGAGCCGCTGCCGTCGCACCTGGCGGGCAAGCTGGCCGCCGCCGAATGACCCGGCGGGGTGCCGGGAGCGGCTCTCCCGGCACCCTGTGCCAACTTCACGCAAGTATCACGAACCGATTTCTTTTTTCTGGTCGGAGCACGTCAGGGGCGGTGTCACACTGGGGGCATTATGCGTACCGGACGCCCTCTGCTCGCCGCCGCCACCCTGGCCGTCCTCACCACCGGCGCCGCCTTCCTGTTCGGCCCCGGAGGCGCTGAGACACCGGCCTCGGGATCCACGACCAAGAAGCCGGCCGCGCCCGCGACCGCCGCCACGGAGTGCGTCGCCGACGCGCGCCACCCGAAGCGGCAGCTGCGCGGCGTCTGGATCGCCACGGTCAAGAACATCGACTGGCCCTCCCGCACCGGCCTGGCCGTCGCCCGGCAGAAGGCCGAATACGTCAAGATCCTCGACGCGGCCGTCAAGCGCCGGCTCAACGCCGTCTTCGTGCAGGTGCGCCCGGCCTCCGACGCGCTGTACAAGTCGTCGCTGGAGCCGTGGTCGGAATACCTGACCGGCACGCCGGGCAAGGACCCGGGCTGGGACCCGCTGCCGTTCCTCGTCGCCGAGGCGCACAAGCGGGGGCTGGAGTTCCACGCCTGGTTCAACCCCTACCGCGCCGCCCACGACACCGACCTGTCGCGGCTGCCCGCCTCGCACCCGGCGCGGCGCAACCCCGGCTGGATCGTGCGATACGGCGACCGGCTCTACTACAACCCCGGCCTGCCGCAGGTGCGCGAGCACGTCACCAAGGTCGTCACCGACGTGGCGCAGCGCTACGACGTCGACGGCGTCCACTTCGACGACTACTTCTACCCCTATCCCGAGCCCGGCCGCACGTTCGACGACCGGGCCGCCTTCGCCAAGTACGGCAAGGGCAAGAGCCTGGCCGCCTGGCGGCGCTCCAACGTCAACACGCTGATCGCCCAGGTCGACAAGGCCGTCCACGCGGCCAAGGGGCACGTCAAGTTCGGCGTCAGCCCGTTCGGCATCTGGCGCAACAAGGCCCAGGACCCGAGCGGCTCGGCCACCTCGGGCATGTCGGCCTACGACGCCATCCACGCCGACGCGCGCGCCTGGATCAAGGCCGGCACGGTCGACTACGTGATGCCGCAGCTCTACTGGCCGCGCGGGTTCCGGGCGGCCGACTACCGCGCGCTGGCCCCGTGGTGGGCCGGCGAGGTCGAGGGCGGCGACGTCCACCTCTACATCGGCCAGGCCCTCTACCGGGTCGGCGCCACCGACGACCCGGCGTGGACCAAGGCGGGCGAGCTGTCCGCGCACCTGACGCTCAACCGCAAGCACGAGCAGGTCGACGGCGACGTCTACTTCAGCGCCAAGAACCTCGTGGCCAACCCGCTGGGCGCCATGGACCGCGTCGTCAAGGAGCACTACTCCCGCCCGGCGCTGCTGCCGCTGATGAAGGAGCGCGGCGGCTCGGCCCCGCCCGCGCCCGCCGGGGTGAGGTCCGACGGCGCGAAGCTGACCTGGAACGCCACGCCGGGCGCCCGCTCGTACGCGGTCTACCGGCTGCCGAAGTCGGGCGCCGACTGCCACACCACGGACGCACGTGACCTGGTGGCGGTCGTCTCCAGCCCGTCGTTCGGGGCCGTCTCGCCGGGCACCTACCTGGTGACCGCGCTCGACCGGCTGCACCACGAGAGCAAGCCGGCCACGGTCAAGGTCGGCTGACCTGCGGCCGTCCTGGCCGTCCTCGCCGTCTGGGGCGTCCGGGGCGTCCAGGAGCCTCCGGGAGCGTCCTGGCCGTCCGGGCTCGTCCCGGCCGGGCGGTCGCGGTCAGTCCCAGGCGTCGGCGAGCAGGGCGCGGGTGTCGCGCAGGAGCTGCGGCAGCACCTTCGTCCGCGCCACCACCGGCATGAAGTTGGTGTCGCCGCCCCACCGGGGCACCACGTGCTGGTGCAGATGGGCGGCGATGCCGGCGCCGGCCACCTGGCCGAGGTTCATGCCGACGTTGAAGCCCTGGGCGCCGCTCGCCTTGCGCAGCGCCCGCAGCGAACGCTGGGTGAACTCGCCCAGCTCCGTCACCTCGGCCTGGTCGAGCTCGTCGTAACCGGAGACGTGGCGGTAGGGGACGACCATGAGGTGGCCGGAGTTGTAGGGGTAGAGGTTGAGCACCGCGTACACGTGCTCGCCCCGGGCGACGATCAGGCCGTCCTCGTCGCTCATCCTGGGGATGGCGTCGAACGGGCAGCCGTCGTCGGGCCCGGTGCCCGTCGGCTTGCCCTCGCCTTTGATGTAGGCCATGCGATGCGGGGTCCACAGCCGCTGGAAGTCGTCGGGCTCCCCTGCTCCTGCCTGATCGTGCATATCTAGCAGCATAGAGCCGGGTGTCCGGCCGCGACGACGGCGAGCGCCCCGTCGCCCGTCCCGCCCGCCCGCACGTCGTCCGCACGTCGTCCGCACGTCGTCCGCACGGTCGTCCGGGCGGAAAACGTGCCCCAACTTTGACCCGACGCCGCCGGGCGGGGTCGCGGTGCCGCGAGGTCGCCGGTGCAGCATGGCAGCGGGGACCAGCGGGCACGGGGAGGCGCGATGGCGGAGGCGGAGGGCGAGATGTCGTCCCTTCTGGAGGAGGCCGCCGCGCGCCGCGCCGCGCCCGGCCGGGCGCTCGTGCGGGACGCCGGCCTGATCGTCGGCGCGGCGCTCGACATGGCGGCGCGGTTCCGGCGCGACGGCAGGCTGCTCGCCTTCGGCGCCGGGGCGTCCGCGGCCGACGCGGGGCACCTGGCGGTCGAGTTCACCCATCCGGTGATCGTCGGCAAGCGCGCCCTGCCGGCGATCTCGCTGGCCAACGACGCCTCGGCGGTGAGCGGCATCGCGGTGTCACGCGGATACGGCGCCGTGTTCAGCACGCAGCTGCGGATGCTCGGCCGGCCGGAGGACATCGCGGTCGGCTTCGCCGTGGAGGACCGGTGCGGCGACGTGCTGGGCGCGTTCGCGGCGGCCCGCCAGCTCGGCATGCTGACGATCGCCCTGGTGGACGGCGCGCTCATGGACCGGACCCTGGTGGACGGGACACTCGTGGACCACGTGCTCGACGCGCGGTCCGGCGACCCCCGGATCGCCGGGGAGGCGCACATGACGACCTACCACCTGCTGTGGGAGCTGGTCCACGTCTTCCTCGACGACCCCGCCCCGCTCGACGGGCCCGGCACGGCGGCGTCCGGCTGCGCGGCCGACGCCACCTGCGTCACCTGCGCGGACACGGCGGTCCCGGTGCACGTCACCGAGCTGCGGCCGGGCGGCCTCGCCCTGGTCGACACGGGCGGCGGGACCGAGGAGGTCAGCGTGGCGCTGATCGAGGCGCGGGTCGGCGACACGGTGCTGGTGCACGCCGGAGAGGCCATCGCGGTGCTCGGCGGTGACGCCCCGTGACCGGCGCCCTCTACCCGTTCGCGGCGGCGGGCGGCGACACGACCCGCGAGGAACTCGTCATGTCCACCGCGGCCAAGGCCGCGGAGAGCGTCGAGCTGCGCCTGCGGGTGCTCGAACGGCTGGGCCCGTCGCTGGCCGCCTGCGCGCGGGCGATGGCGACCGCGTTCCGGGCCGGCGGCACGCTGCTGGCGTTCGGCAACGGCGGCAGCAGCACCGACGCCCAGTCCGTGGCGCAGCTCTTCCTGACGCCCGGCCGGGGCGGGCGGAGACTGCCGGCGATCTCGCTGACCGGCGACTCCGCGCTGCTGACGGCCCTGGCCAACGACGTGCACTTCGACGTGGTCTTCGCCCGGCAGCTGACCGCCCTCGGGCGGCGCGGCGACATCGCCCTGGCCCTGTCGACCAGCGGCGGCTCGGCCAACGTCCTGCGGGGGCTGGAAGCGGCCCGGCGCGCGGGCCTGGTGACCGTGGGCTTCGCGGGTTCGGGCGGTGGGCGAATGGCCGCGGAGCGACTCGCCGACCACCTGTTCGTCGTCCCGTCGTCGTCGGTGCACCGCATCCAGGAGGCTCAGGCCACGCTCTGCCACGTGCTGTGGGAACTGGTGCATCAGGCGCTGGCCGGCGCCGAGGCGGGCGGGGTGCAAGCAGGCGGGGAAGAAGCGAGCGACGGCGGGCTGGGAGCGGGCGGGGTTGGAGCGGACGGGGTAGGAGCGGGCGGGGCATGAACGGGCCGGTCCGGTCGCGGATCCGGGTCGAGGGGATCGTCCAGGGTGTCGGCTTCCGGCCGTTCGTGCACGCGCTGGCCACCCGGTACGGCCTGACCGGGCTGGTCGGCAACGACGCCGGCGGGGTCTTCATCGAGGCTGAGGGCCCGGCGACGGCGGTCGGCGCGCTGGTCGAGGCGGTCCGCCACCGGGCGCCCGCCCTGGCCGTCGTCGAGCGGGTCAGCGTGACACCGGTGCCGCCGACCGGCGCCCGCGGGTTCGAGATCGTGCCCAGCGTGGCCGGCCAGGCGACGCGGGCCGTCGTCCCCGCCGACGTCGCAACGTGCGCGGACTGCCTGGCGGAGCTGTTCGACCCGGCCGACCGCCGCCACCTGTACCCGTTCGTCAACTGCACGAACTGCGGGCCCCGGTTCACGATCGTCACGGCCGTCCCGTACGACAGGGCCGTGACGACGATGGCCGGGTTCGCCATGTGCGCCGCGTGCGAGCGGGAGTACCGCGACCCGCGCGACCGGCGCTTCCACGCCCAGCCGACCTGCTGCCCGGACTGCGGCCCGGCACTCGCGCTGACCGCTCCGGACGGGACGGCGGTGCCCGGAGATCCCGTCACGGAGGCGGCGACGCTGCTCGCGGCCGGGGCCGTGGTGGCGGTGAAGGGGCTCGGCGGCTACCATCTGGCCGTCGACGCGGCCGACGAGGCGGCCGTCGCGACGTTGCGGGCCCGCAAGGGGCGGCCGGACAAGGCGTTCGCCGTGCTGGCGCCGGACCTGCCGGCCGTCCGCGAGCTGTGCGAGGCCGGCGAGGACGCGGCCGGGCTGCTGACCGGCCCGCGCGCACCCATCGTGCTGCTGCCCCGCCTCCGGGGGGCGCCGGTGGCGCCTTCGGTGGCACCTGACAGCGGTGAGCTGGGCGTGCTGCTGCCGTACACGCCGCTGCACCACCTGCTCGCCCGCCGCCTCGCCCGGCCGTACGTGCTGACCAGCGGCAACGTGTCCGACGAGCCGATCGCCTACGACGACACCGACGCCCGGCGGCGGCTGGGCGGGATCGCCGACGCCTTCCTGTCCCACGACCGGCCGATCCGGGCGCCCGCCGACGACTCCGTCGTGCGGATGTTCCGCGGCGCGGCGCTGCCCGTCCGGCGGGCACGCGGGTACACGCCCGAGCCGTTCACGCTCCCATGGCCCGTCCGGCGCCCGGTGCTCGCCTGCGGGGCGGCGCAGAAGAGCACGTTCTGCCTGGCCAGGGGGCGGCACGCGGTCGTCTCGCAGCACCTCGGCGACCTGGAGAGCTACCGGACGCTGCGCGCGTTCGGCACGGAGATCGGCCGCTGGCGGCGGCTGTTCGGCATCGAGCCCGCCGTCGTCGCGCACGACCTGCATCCGGAGTACCTGTCGACGAAGTACGCCCTCGCGCTCGACGGCGTGGAGCATGCCGGCGTGCAGCACCACCACGCCCACATCGCCTCGTGCCTGGCCGACAACGGCGAGCCGGGGCCGGTCATCGGGGTGGCGTTCGACGGGACCGGGTACGGCGACGACGGCACGATCTGGGGCGGCGAGCTGCTGGTGGCCGACCTCGCCGGCTACGACCGGGCCGGGCATCTGGAGCAGGTGCGGATGCCGGGCGGCGTCACGGCGATCCGTCAGCCCTGGCGGATGGCGGCCGCCTGGCTGCACGCCGCGGCCGTGCCCCCGGCGGGCCTCGACGTGGCCCGCCGGAACGCCGCCGCCTGGCCCGCGGTGTCGGCGCTCGCCGCCGCCGGCGGCCTGGCCGCGCCCGTCACGTCGAGCGCCGGGCGGCTGTTCGACGCGGTGGCCGCGCTGCTCGGCGTCCGTGACACGGTGACGTACGAGGGGCAGGCCGCGATGGGCCTGGAGCTGCGGGTGGACAGGGACGTCCGCGACGGCTACCCGGTGACCGTGACGGGACCGTCGCCGGTCGTCATCCGGAGCACCGACCTGGTGCGGGCCGTGGCCGAGGACCTGCGGCGGGGCGTGCCGGCCGGGGTGATCGCGGCCCGGTTCCACCACGGGCTGGCCGGTGCGGTCGCGGCGGCGGTCGGCCTCGTCGCCGGCGCCACGGGCCTCGGCACGGTGGCCCTGTCGGGTGGCGTGTTCGCCAACACGGTGCTGCTCGGCGGCGTGGACGACCGGCTGCGCCGTGACGGGTTCCGGGTGCTGACGCACCGGCGCGTCCCGTGCAACGACGGCGGCATCAGTCTCGGCCAGGCCGTCGTGGCCGCCGCCCGCGACTGATCGCGAACGGCCCCGCCCGCGCCGCCCTTGCGGCCCGGCACGCCGCCCCGGCGACGCCCGCACACCGCCCGCGCGACGCCCGCACGCCTCCGCGCCGTCAGCAGGTCTGCGAGCCGTGCGGACCATACGAGCCGTGCGGTGCCGGGTGGGAGGGTCAGCAGATGCGCGGCAGAGGGTCGCCGACGAGCAGGTCGACGATGCGGGTGCCGCCGAACGCGGTGCGCAGCAGCACGAGCCCCGGCGGGTCGTCCCGGATGGTGCCGATGATGGACGCGCCCGCGCCCAGCGGGTGCCGGCGCAGCGCCTCCAGCGCGCGGCCGGCGTGCGCGCCGTCCACGACGGCGACGAACCGCCCCTCGCAGGCGACGTACAGCGGGTCGATGCCGAGCAGCTCGCACACGCCCGTCACCTCGGGCCGCACCGGCAGGGCCTTCTCCTCGATCACCACGGCGGCCCGGGAGGCCGTGGCCACCTCGTTGAGTATGGTGGCCACCCCGCCCCGCGTGGCGTCGCGCAGCGTCCTGACGTGGCCGGGCAGCGCGTCCAGCAGGGCGGAGACCACTCCGTGCAGCGGCGCGGTGTCGGACACGATCGGGGACTCCAGGTCGAAGTCCCCGCGCGCCACCATGATCGCGGCCCCGTGGTCGCCCATCGGGCCGGACACGATGACCGCGTCCCCGGGCCGCGCGCCGGAGGCGGACAGCTCCACGGGGCGTTCCACGACGCCGACCCCCGTCGTGGTGATGTAGCAGCCGTCGGCCTTGCCGCGCTGCACCACCTTGGTGTCGCCGGTGACGATCGAGACACCGGCCGCGGCTGCCGCGGCCGCCATCGAGGCCGCGATCCGCCGCACATCGGCTACGGGGAACCCTTCCTCCAGGATGAACCCGGCGGCCAGGAAGGCGGGCCGCGCCCCGCACATGGCCAGGTCGTTGACGGTCCCGTTGACGGCCAGGTCGCCGATGTCCCCGCCGGGGAAGAACAGCGGCGACACCACGAACGAGTCGGTGGTGAACGCCGCCCGGGCGTCGCCGAGCGGCAGCGTCGCCCCGTCCTCCAGCGGCGCGAGCAGCGGGTTGCCGAACTCCTCGAGGAAGACTGCCTGGATCAGCGTCTGCGTGGCCTTGCCGCCCGAGCCGTGCGCGAGCGTGATGCGCTCCTCCTTGACGACCGCCTTGCGGCGGCGTGCCCGGTCGATGCGGTCGAGGACCTGCTCCTCGCGGGTGCGGTGCGGGGTGCCAGGAGCGCCCCGCTGCGCCTGGTCCGCGGCGGGTTCGGATGTCATGAGCGGGTCGCCTCCTTCACCCGTTCGCGGCTGAAACGGCCGAAGTTGTAGTAGGCGGCGCAGGCGCCCTCGGAGGAGACCATGCAGGTGCCGATCGGCGTCTCCGGCGTGCAGGCCGTGCCGAACACCTTGCACTCCCACGGTTTGAGCACGCCCTTGAGCACCTCGCCGCACTGGCAGGCCTTCGGGTCGGCGACCCGCACCCCCGGCAGGTCGAAGATCCGTTCGGCGTCGAACTCCGCGTACGCGTCGGCCAGGCCGAGCGCCGAGTGGGAGATGAAGCCGAGGCCGCGCCACTCGAAGTGCGGCCGCATCCGCATGACGGTGCCGATGGCCGTCATGGCCGTCCGGTTGCCGCCCCACGGCACCACCCGCGCGTACTGGTTGGCCACCTCGGCGCGGCCCTCGGCGAGCTGGCCCAGCAGCATGTGGACCGACTGCAGGACGTCCAGCGGCTCGAACCCGGCCACCACGAGCGGCTTGCCGTAGTCGCGGGCGATGAACGCGTACGGCTCGCAGCCGATCACGGCCGATACGTGGCCGGGACCGATGAAGCCGTCCAGCCGCTGGTCGGGAGAGTCGAGGATGGCCTTGATCGCCGGGATGACGAGGACGTGGTTGCAGAAGACGGAGAAGTTCCGGACGCCCTCGGCGGCCGCCCGGAGCACGGTCATCGCCGTGGAGGGCGCGGTGGTCTCGAACCCGATGGCCATGAACACCACCCGCCGCCCCGGGTTCGCCTTGGCGATCTTGAGCGCGTCGAGCGGTGAGTACACCATCCGGATGTCGGCGCCCGCGGCCTTGGCGTCGAGGAACGACCCCTGCCCGCCGGGCACGCGCATCATGTCGCCGAACGACGTCATGATCACGTCCGGCTGGGAGGCGATGTGGATCGCGTCGTCCACCCGGCCCATCGGGATCACGCAGACCGGGCATCCGGGGCCGTGGACGAGGGTCACCTCGGGGGGAAGGTGGTCCTCCAGCCCGTGCTTGTAGATGGTGTGCGTGTGCCCCCCGCACACCTCCATGAACGTGTAGCGGCGGCCCGGCTCGCACCGGGCGGCGATGCCGGCGGCCAGGCTTCTGGCCCTGCCGCCGTCACGGTACTCATCGACGAACCGCACGGGTCCCCCTCATGTGATGTCCGATCCCCTGAGCGCGTCGAGCTCGTCGTCGTAGGCCGGGCCGAGCCCCTCCAGGTAGTCGAGGACGGCCTGCGCCTCCGACTCGGAGATCTTCGACAGGGCGAACCCCACGTGGACCAGCACCCAGTCGCCGACCTGGAGGTCCTCCTCCGTCAGCAGGGCCACGTTGATCCTGCGGCGTACGCCGCCGACGTCCACGACCGCCAGGTCGGGGTGGTCGGCGTCGGCGGCGACCAGCTCACCGGGGATGCCCAGGCACATCGGCCCGCTCCTGCCCGAAGTCGATCGACTCCAGCACCAGCTCGTCGCCGCCGGAGACGTCCACGTCCGCGCTGCCGCACCGCGCGCAGACGGCGAGCACGTCGAGGGACTCGTTCCGGCCGCCGCAGGAGTGGCAGGCGACGGTGAGGGGTGTGACGACCAGCTCGACCGCGGCGTCCTGCGCCGGGGTGCCCGCGGCGGCGATCGCGAAGGCCTGCTCGAACGCCTCCCCGACGACGGCGTGGCGGGTGCCGACGCGCACCCGCGCCCCCGTGATCCGCCTGCCGGCGGCTCGTTGCCCGATCAGCTCGACCAGGCCCTCACACATTCCGATCTCATGCATGCGGTGCTACATCCGTTTCATCGTCAGGTACCGGCGGATCCCCGGCCATTCGTGGACGATGACCGCGACCAGCGCGCAGGTCACGATCAGCCCTGCCACGTGCGACTTCCTCATGTCATGTCACCTCATTCCGGGTTCTGCGGCCGGGAGCCGGGCCCGGCGCTTTCCGCAATCATGTCCATCACCAGGCGGACGGCTTGGCCGGTGGCGGCGCGGACGGGTTCGCTCAGGTCGACCAGCACGTCCTCGTCGGCGCCTCCGGTCAGCACCGTGGCCGGCTCGCAGCACACGACGATCACCCGGTCCGGGACCCGGCCCAGTTCCCTGGCCAGCCGCAGGACCCGGACGGGGTCCATGCCGTGGGTCTCCACGCTGGTCTCGCCGAGGCTCGCGGCGCTGTCGGGCGTGTCGGCCTCCAGCACGGTGAGCGTGCCGGGCGGCTCGCCGCGTGGGGCGGCGTCGACGAGGATGGCCAGGTCGTAGTCGCGCTGCAGGGCGTAGACGAGGTCCATGCCGCGGATGCCGAAGTCGGTCACGTCCACGCCGCCGGGCAGCTCCGTACCGGCGAGCAGGCGGACCACCTCGACGCCGAAACCGTCGTCGCCGAGGAAGATGTTGCCGAGCCCGGCCACGAGGACGCGGGCGCCGGGCGGGCCGGCGGCCGGGCCCAAGGGTTCGATCTCCTGCGCGGTGTAGAAGAACCGGTGTCCGGGCATGCGGGCCTCGCCGAGGTCGCGGCCCGGGTCCTCGTCGAGGACGACCGCGACGTGGAAGGCGCCCTCGTCGTCCTGCTCGACCGACTCGACGACGGCGGTCCGGCCGTCGAGGAGGAGGTCCAGCACGTCGGACCGGCCGGCGGACGGCCGCAGCCGGACCCGGCTGCCCGCGCGCACCGGCACGCCGGCGACGACCACCTCGTCCGGGCCGCGCCGTTCCATCCGCGTCCAGAACTCCGCCCCGTCGGGGCCGGGTCGGCGCGCGGGTGTCCAGGAGGCCCACGTCTCCGGGCCGGAACGTTCCACGGGAGGGTCCGTCTCCTTCATGTCGTCCTTCATGTCGCCGGCTCCGTACGGGCCGGCGGCCGCGCCTCGACCGGCTCGGGGCGCAGGATGCCGTGCAGGCGCATGAGCTGCACGGCGGTGAGCGCGTCGCAGCGGTCGAGGATCTCCCGCCCGCGCGGGTCGCCGTCGCGGATCTCCCGCTTCTCCTCGTCGCTCAGCGCGAGCACGCTCAGGGTGAGCAGCTGGTCGATCTCCGTGGCGTCGAACAGGTCGCCGGGGCTCTCCGGCGCGACACGCGGGTGGTCGTACAGGATGATCGGCGCCGACAGCATCGTGTGCCGTTCGCCCTCGGGGCCGGCCAGCACCGGCCAGGTGCCCACGTTGCGGCAGCCGGCCGCGGCGGCGCGCAGCTCCTGCGGCGGGTCCATGAGGGAGACGAACCGTCCGCCCGCCGTGTGCAGCACGCTGTGCGCGGCGACGAACGTGCGCCGCATCGCCTCGGCGCGGACGTCGCCGTGCCAGGGGGTGGTGTTGACCACCCGCACGGTGAGCCGGAGGACGCCCGGCTCCGCCTCCTCGGCGCGCGCGTCGACGTGGCCGCGCAGCGCCTGGCGGGAGCGGAGCACCGCGCCGGCCCGCCGCCCGGCCGCGTCGGTCAGCCACTCGGTCTCCTCCTCGGCGGGCACCTCCACCGGGATCCGGTGCGTCTCCCCGAGCAGCGCGCCGAGGCTGAGGCCGCACGCCGCCACCTCCTGTTCCACCGCCTCCTCGCGCGGCAGGAAGCGCCGCTCCCCCACCGTCAGCTCGGGCACCCTGTCGAGGCGGTCGGGGGCGGCGCCGCGGGCGACGTCGCCGGCGACGATGTGCAGGAAGCGCACGCGGACGTCCACGGTGTCGGCCGGGCCCGCCTCGACGAGGCACTGGGTCTGCATGACCCACGGGTTGCCCTCGTGCGCCCTGCCGTAGGGCTCGGGGTGCACGCCCCCGATCGTCCAGCGGTGCTGGTTCTTCAACGCCGACCGGCGGTACGGCCACAGCAGGTAGCCCTCGTACAGCACGGCCCGCGCGATCCGGCGCAGCTCGTCCATCAGCCGCCGGCCTCCTTCAGCAGTCTGCCCACCACGTCGTCCCAGCCGGGCAGGACGTGGCGGGTCCGGTAGGCGTGGAGCCGGTCGAACGTGTCGCGGTCGAGCCGCAGCCACGCGCCGCCCGGGAAGTGCCGGTCCATCACGTCCTTCCACACCGTGACCGGCATGCGGAAGTCCGCCTCGGTGTCCCACGGGATGCGGGTGACCCGCAGCCGGCCGCCGGCCACGTACCAGGTGGTGCCGCTGAAGAGGAACTCCAGCGGCACCTCGCCGTCGGTGAGGCCGTGGAAGTACTTCGCCACCGCCACCTCGAAGTCGTAGGTGCACGGCACCCGGATCGTCGCCGCGGTGCCCGCGCCGAAGGCGGGCACCTGCGTGACGGTCTGCGCCCACAGCAGGCCGCGCAGGTTCCGGCTCCACGCCTCGGGTCCGCCGAACAGCTCGGCGAGGCGGCGCCGGCTGGGCTCGTCGTAGGCGCGGCGGGCGGCCGAGATGCGGATCTGGGTGTCGAGGGTGACCGAGCGCACCTCGGGGCCGCCCGGGTTGGCGATCCTGAGCGCGAACTCCAGCATCGGCACGGCCGCGAACTCCGCCGCCCGCACCTCCTCGACCGTGATCCGCAGGGCCGGCGCGCCGGCCGTCGTCGAGTCGTCCACGGGATCAGGCCGGCGACAGGTTGGGCATGTCGGGGTCGATCGGGTCGCGGTCGGCGGCGTTGATGCCGGTGGAGCGCGCGGCGGTCGACCGGGCGTCGGGCAGGTGGCCGGCCTGCTTGTCGTAGTTGCCGCAGGCGTTGCCCTCCTTGACCCCCTTGACGTGCGCGGGCGCGTCCGGGCGCACGTCGCGCCTGCCCGTCGTGATGTGGTCGCCGTCCTTCTTGGTCATGGCGGGATCCCTTCAGGTGCGCAGCGGATGGCCGGCCGAGGTCGTGGTGGACCTGCGGCGCAGCTCGGTGAAGAAGCCGGTGATCTCGTTCCGGACGTCGGGCCCGCCCGCGAGGCCCTTCCAGCGGGTTCTCAGCAGGCCGACGAGGGTGTAGCAGTCGTCGACGGGGACGATCCAGTGCTCGCGGGCGGTGCCGGTCCGGTTCACCAGGAGGGCCTCGACGTCGGGGGCGAGCCCGCGCAGGACCGGGTTGGTCTCCTCCAGGCGCCGCCAGGTCTCCTCCGCCGGCGGCGACTCGACGGCCCCGGCCGGGCTGGGATAGAACAGCGCCGTCCGTCCCTCGGCCGAGTCGTGCAGCGCGAACGCCATCTGGACCGGGATGCCGAGGTCGGCCCACGTGGCGTCGTCGAGGACGAAGTCCCGCAGGAACCACCGGTCGTCCGGCACCAGGCGGTAGCGATCGCCGCCCGCGGCGGCGTGGTCGAACAGCAGGGCGCAGGCGCGGCAGGCACAGCGCAGCTCCCGGTCGGCCAGGTCGAGCAGGTGCCGGTGCGCCGCACCGGCGGGCGCGCCGCACAGTTCGCACGTCTCTTCGGCCCCGCCGGCCGCCCCCGAAGCGTCCGGAGCGGCCGCACCCGGACCAGTCGCGCCCGGAGCACTGGCACCCGGAGCGACCGCACCCGGGCCGACCGCAATTGGGCCGGCCGCAACCGGGCCGGCCGCCCCCGGAGCGGCGTCTCCCGGCCGCTGCCGGCGGGTGATGAGCCTGCGCAGCGCGCTGCCGGCGGCCCGGCCGCCGGTCACGGCCGCTCCCGCGCCGTCCGGCCTCACGCCGGTGCCCCGGGCCGGTCGCGGGCGGGGGCCCGCAGCAGGCTCTCGACCGGGATCACGACCGGCGGCGACGGGCTCTCCACCACGTCGATCTCGACCCGTTCGATCTCCGGCGCGGCACGGAGTACGGCCTCCTCCACGACCGAGGACGGCGCCGCCGAGGAGCCGCAGCCCCCGCGTCGCGGCCGCAGCCGCAGCCGGGCCAGGTCGCCCTCGACCGCCACCAGCTCCGCGCTCGCCCCGGCGAGCCGCCCCCGCAGCCCGGGGAGCGCGCGCTCGATCCGGGTGGACGCGTCCAGCGGGTGCAGGTCGTGCAGCAGCAGCAGGTGCGCGACCAGCTCGTCGGCGGCGATCCGCTCGGCCAGCCCCTCGCCGCCGCCCGGCGGGTCCGCCGCGGAGACCGTGGCCATGATCCTGGCCAGCACCTCCCCGTACAGGTCGAGCAGCGCCTCGGCCAGCTCCACGGCATGGCCGTCGACGGCCCCGTCGAGCAGCTCCTCGACCCTGCGCACGCGCTCGGTCACATCACGGTCGTCCATGGCCGCCTACCCCGAGACGCTCGTGCCGAGGGTCGGCGAGTGCACCTGTCTGAGCACCTTCCCGCCGCCGAGGTACATGTGGACGCCGCACGGCAGGCACGGGTCGAAGCTGCGCACGGTGCGCATGATGTCGATGCCCTTGAACGTCTCGGGGCCGTTCTCCTCGAAGATGGGCAGGCCCTGCACGGCGTCCTCGTACGGCCCCGGCGTGCCGTAGACGTCGCGCGGGCTGGCGTTCCACGGGGTCGGCGGGTACGGATGGTAGTTCGCGATCTTGCCCTTGCGGATCACCAGATGGTGCGACAGGACACCGCGGACCGCCTCGTGGAAGCCGGCCCCGATCGCCTCCTCCGGCACCTCGAAGTCGGTGAAGACCTTGGTGAGCCCGGCCCGGACCTCGCCGAGCGCCTGCTCGACGAAGTAGAAGGCCATCGCCGCCGCGTAGGCCACGAAGTACATGCGGGCCCGGTTGCGCTCGATCGTGTTGGCCCACTTCGGGATCTGCCACTCGAACTGCATGTCGGGGAAGGCCGCGCTCTTCGGCAGGTTGATCTGCACGCTGTGCCCGGTGGAGCGGACGGTGCCGGTGTCGACGAGCCCGGCCAGCGCCGTGGCCCAGAGCCGGGCGAGGGGGCCGCCGCCGGTGTCGAGGGCGAGATAGCCGGCCGTGCGCTCGTCGTACCAGCGCGGGCTCATCACCCAGCTGTAGTTGCCGCCGTCGAGGTCGCGCTTCTGCGGCCGGGGCAGCGTCGTCTGGTTCCACGGGTGGCGCTGGTCGACCGGGTTGCCGAGCGGGTCGTGGGTGACGAAGGTCTCCTCGCCCTGCCAGTCGTCGTAGTAGGAGCTGCCCAGCAGGATGCGGATGCCGAGGTTGATGTCGACCAGGTTCGTGGTGCGCAGCTCGCCGTCGAGGACGATGCCCGGCGTGACGAACATCCGCCGGCCCCACTCGTTCATGGTGCGGTAGTCGTAGTCGACGACGCCCGGGTCCTGGAACGCCCCCCAGCAGCCCAGCATGACGCGCCGCCGGCCGACCTCCTCGTAGCCGGGCAGCGCCTCGTAGAAGAAGTCGAAGACGTCGTCGTTCATCGGCACCGCGCGCTTGATGAAGTCGACGGTGCGCAACAGGCGGACCAGGTAGTCGGTGAACACCTGCGGGGTGGCCACGGTGCCGACGCCGCCCGGGTAGAGGGTGGACGGGTGCACGTGCCGGCCCTCCATCAGGCAGCACATCTCCCGGGTGAGCCTGCTGACCTGGAGGGCCTCGCGGTAGACCGCGCCGGTGAACGGGTTGAAGGCGCGCATGATGTCGGCGATGGTCCGGTAGCCGTGGATGTCGCCCCGCGGCGCCTCGGTCGTCTCCGCGCGCCGTAGCAGGCTGGGGTTGGTCTCCTTGACCATCTGCTCGCAGTAGTCGACGAAGACCAGGTTGTCCTGGAAGAGCGTGTGGTCGAACATGTACTCGGCGGCCTCGCCGAGGTTGACGATCCACTCCCCCAGCGGGGGCGTCTTGACCCCGTAGGCCATGTTCTGCGCGTAGATGGAGCAGACGGCGTGGTTGTCACCGCAGATGCCGCAGATCCGGCTGGTGATGAAGTGGGAGTCGCGCGGGTCCTTGCCCTTCATGAACACGCTGTAGCCGCGGAACAGCGACGAGGTGCTCTTGCACTCCACGACCTGGTTGTTCTGAAAGTCGATCTTGGTGTAGATGCCCAGGTTGCCGATGATCCTGGTGATCGGGTCCCAGGACATCTCGACGAGCTGGCGCGTCTCCTGCTCCTGCGGTGATCGGATGGTCACGTCGGCGATCCCCCTTCTAGGCCCGCCAGCGGGGGTCGTATCCGCTGGTGAGTTTCGCGCCCCGGTGGCGCCACTTCGGCTCGGTGTTGACCGTCTTGTTGGTGATGGCGCGCAGGCGGCGGACCAGCCCGCCGTACACGGACGCCATGCCCGAGGACATGGACCCGCCGGGCGGCTCGTCCATGAACGGCATGAACTTGTCGGGGAAGCCGGGCATCGTGCAGCCGATGCAGATGCCGCCCACGTTGGGGCAGCCGCCGATGCCGTCCATCCAGCCGCGCTTGGTGACGTTGCAGTTGACGACCGGCCCCCAGCAGCCGATCTTCACCTGGCACTTCGGGGAGTTGTAGTCGCGGGCGAAGTCGCCCTGCTCGTAGTAGCCGGCCCGGTCACAGCCCTCGTGCACGGTCTTGCCGAACAGCCAGGTCGGCCGCAGTTGCCGGTCGAGCGGGATCATCGGAGCCAGCCCGGCCGCCTGGTAGAGCAGCCAGGTCAGCGTCTCCATGAAGTTGTCGGGCTGGACGGGACAGCCGGGCACGTTGACGATGGGCAGGCCGCCGGCGGAGCGGAAGTCCGCCCCGAGGTAGTCGGCCAGCCCCATGCAGCCGGTCGGGTTGCCGGCCATGGCGTGGACGCCGCCGTAGGTCGCGCAGGTGCCCGCCGCGACGACCGCCCACGCGCCCGGCGCGAGCCGGTCGATCCACTGGTTGACGGTGATGGGCTGACCGGTCGCCGGGTCGTTGCCCATCGAGGTCCAGTAGCCCTCGCCGTTGATGTTCTCGTTGGGGATGGACCCCTCCACCACGAAGATGTACGGCCCGAGGCTGCCCTCGGCCGCCCGGTGGAAGGCGGCCATGAACTCCCCGCCCACCTCGGCGGCCAGGACCTTGTTGTGCAGGTGCACCTTCGGCAGTCCCGGCACGAGCCCGAGGAGGACCTCCTCGATGCTCGGCAGCGTGGCGGCCGTGACGGACACGGTGTCCCCGTCGCAGCTCATGCCTTCGGACGTCCACAGGATGTGCACCTCGTCCAGCCCGGCATGGTCCGGCCCGGTCTGGTCCAGCCCGGTCTCCGGCTCGGCTGTGCTCATGGCCTTCGCCCCCTTGTCGGCCCGGCATCGCCTCGGTCTCACCACGCGGCGGGCGGGCGCGGATCGCCCCGCACCCGCCGTCCGGTAGTGAGTCGATTACTCTGCGTAAGAGCTACCGCCTACACGAAGGCCGCAAACCACTCGTACGACATCTTCGCCACGAGCCCGGCGGGACGGCACAGGAGATCGCCGCAGCCTAGGGTGAGGGCATGCTGGAACCGATGCCCGAAGACTGGCGGCGGGCCCTCGCCGTCGTGGCGCACCCCGACGATCTGGAGTACGGCTGCGCGGCGGCCGTCGCCGTGTGGACCCGCGCGGGGCGGGAGGTGTCCTACCTGCTCGCCACCCGCGGCGAGGCGGGAATCGACACCCTGGACCCCGAGAAGGCGGCGCCGCTGCGCGCACGCGAGCAGCGGGCCGGCGCCGCCGCGGTGGGCGTGTCGAGCGTGGAGTTCCTCGACCACGCGGACGGGGTGATCGAGTACGGGCCGCGGCTGCGGCGGGACATCACCGCGGCCATCCGCAGGCACCGGCCGGAGCTGCTGATCACGCTGAACTTCGACGACACCTGGCCCGGCGGCGTCGACTGGAACACGCCCGACCACAAGGCCGTCGGGCGGGCCACGCTCGACGCGGCGGCCGACGCGGGCAACCGGTGGATCTTCCCCGGTGCCGGCGGCGAGCCGTGGGACGGGGTGCGCTGGGTGGCCGTGGCCGCCACCCACTCCCCCACGCACGCGGTGGACGTCACCGCGGGGCTGGACCAGGGGGTGCGCTCGCTGCTGGAGCACCGCACCTACATCGAGGCCCTCACCGACGAGGACCCGGAGGCGTACGCGCGGTCGTTCGTCGAGAACGCGGTCCGGCAGGAGGACGGCCCGTTCGGCGACCGCCCGACCGTCACCTTCCGCCTCTACACCCGCTGAGGCACCGGCGGCGCCGCCGGCCCGCGCGGGGCCGGCGGCGCTCCACCGGCGAGGTCAGACCTGGATGCGGCGGGCGACCGCGTCGACGATCTCGGCGACGGCCTCGTCCACCGGCACGCCGTTCTTCTGCTCGCCGCTGCGGTAGCGGAACGACACCGCGCCGCCGGCGATGTCGTCGTCGCCCGCCAGCAGCATGAACGGCACCTTGGCCCGCTGGGCGTTGCGGATCTTCTTCTGCATCCGGTCGTCGGCCGTGTCGATCTCGACCCGGATGCCCCGCTCACGCAGCCGCTTGGCGACGTCGTGCAGGTAGGCCACGTGCGCGTCGGCGATCGGGATGCCGACGACCTGCACCGGGGCCAGCCACGGAGGGAAGGCGCCCGCGTAGTGCTCGGTCAGCACGCCGAGGAACCGCTCGATCGAGCCGAACAGCGCCCGGTGGATCATGACGGGCGTCTGGCGGCTGCCGTCGGCGGCCTGGTACTCGAGCTCGAACCGCTTGGGCTGGTTGAGGTCGAGCTGGATGGTGGACAGCTGCCAGGTTCGGCCGATCGCGTCCTTGGCCTGGACGGAGATCTTGGGGCCGTAGAAGGCGGCGCCGCCCGGGTCGTCGACCAGCTCCAGCCCCGACTCCTCGGCCGTCTGGCGCAGCGCCTCGGTGGCCGCCTCCCAGTCGGCCGGGTCGCCGATGAACTTGTCGGAGTCGTCGCGGGTGGACAGCTCCAGGTAGAACTCCGACAGGCCGAAGTCGCGCAGCACGCTGAGCACGAAGGTGAGCAGGCTCTTGATCTCGCCGGCCATCTGCTCGCGGGTGCAGTAGATGTGGGAGTCGTCCTGCGTCATGCCGCGCACCCGGGTCAGGCCGTGGACGACGCCCGACTTCTCGTAGCGGTAGACGGAGCCGAACTCGCACAGCCGCAGCGGCAGCTCACGGTAGGACCGCCCGCGCGCCCGGAAGATCAGGTTGTGCATCGGGCAGTTCATCGGCTTGACGCGGTACTCGACGCCCTCCAGCTCGAAGGGCGGGAACATGTCCTCGGCGTACCACGGCAGGTGACCGGAGGTCTCGAACAGCTGCGACTTGGTGATGTGCGGGGTGTTGACGAACTCGTAGCCCGCCTCGCCCTGCCGCTTGCGCATGTAGTCTTCCATCTCCTTGCGGATGATCCCGCCCTTGGGATGGAAGACCGGCAGCCCGCTGCCCAGCTCGGGCGGGAAGCTGAACAGGTCCAGCTCCGCGCCGAGCCTGCGGTGGTCGCGCTTCTCGGCCTCCTCCAGCAGCTTGAGGTATTCGTCCTGCTTGTCGCGCGACTCCCACGCGGTGCCGTAGATGCGCTGGAGCTGCGGGTTCTTCTCGCTGCCGCGCCAGTAGGCGCCGCCGGAGCGCATGAGCTTGAAGGCCGGGATGGACCGGGTGGACGGCACGTGCGGGCCGCGGCACAGGTCCTTCCAGCGCAGCTCGCCGCTCTTGGGGTCGAGGTTGTCGTAGATGGTCAGCTCGCCCGCGCCGACCTCGACGGACTCCTCCGCCGCCGCGCCGCCCTTGAGACCGATCAGCTCCAGCTTGTACGGCTCGGCGGCGAGCTCCGCGCGGGCCTGCTCGTCGGTGACGGGGCGGCGGGCGAACAGCTGCCCCTGCTTGACGATCTCGCGCATGCGCTTCTCGACGCGCTTGAGGTCGTCGGGCTGGAAGGCCTGGGCGACGTCGAAGTCGTAGTAGAAGCCGTTGTCGACGGGCGGGCCGATGCCCAGCTTCGCCTCCGGGAACAGCTCCTGGACCGCCTGGGCCATGACATGGGCGGTGGAGTGGCGGACGATCGCGCGGCCGTCGTCACTGGCGATGTCGATCGGCTCCACCACGTCGCCGTCGGCGAGCGGGTGGGCGAGGTCGCGCGGCTCGCCGTTGACCCGGGCGGCGATGACGGTGCGGCCGTCGGCCTCGAGCGCGTCACCGGCCGTCGTGCCGGCCGCGACCACACGCTCGGCTCCGGCGAGGGTGATGCGTAGCTCGGCTGACACGGTTGCTCCCTGTGGGTCGGTGTGGCGGGTGTGGTGGAATGCGCCGGCCGGTGGGCGCCCTGCGGCCCGTTCGCCGGTGAACATCGATGCTATCGCGGGTCGTAGCCCAGCCTCGTCAGCCCTTGACGGCTGCCGAGGAAGATGTTCCGGTCGAGCGGCTTGTGATCGTACTGGTGGATCGTCCACTCGCGCCACGGTCCGGGCGTCGCGGGGCGCCCGCGCGGCCGGTCCGGGTCGGCGATCCACAGCGGGTGGTCGCCGAGCCCGGCGCAGTGGCCGCCGCGGGCGAACGCCGGAAAGGTGTAGACGATCGGCCGGATGCCGGCGTGCCGCTCGACGTGGCGGCACCAGCGGCGGGCGTGCCGGGCGACCCGCTCGGGACGCAGGCCGTCGTTGGTCTCCAGGTCGAGCGCGACGAGGTCGCCGCGGCGCAGCCCGCCCGCCTCCTTGAGCACGCGCAGGAAGTGGTGCGCCTGCTCTGCCGCGTCACCCTTGGGGCGGGCGAAGTGGTAGGCGCCGCAGACGATCCAGTTCTCCCGCATGCCCTCCCAGTTGCGCGCGAAGTGCTTGTCGGTGAAGTCGCCGCCCTCGGTCGCCTTGGCGAAGGCGAAGGCGACCCCGGCGCGGGCGTGAGCGGCCCAGTCGACCCTGCCTTGCCAGTTGGACACGTCGATGCCGTGCAGCAAGCGTTTCACCTTGCGGGAGTTTATTCGGATGCCTCCCGATCAGGCCCCCGACGCGCCGGGCCGTCCCAGGTCAGAGCAGGCTGCGCAGCAGGTCCCTGGTGCGTTCGCGGCCGGAGTAGAGGGCGGCTCCGAAGTCGGTGACGCCGGTCTCGGCCAGCTCCGCGATCTGCGCCCGGACGCTCGCCTCGTCGCCGACGATCGCCACGTCCCCGGGCCCCGCCGCCCCCTCCCGGTCGAGCATGGCGCGGTAGGAGGGAAGCTGGCCGTACACGGCGAAGATCTCCTCGGCGCGGGCCCGGGCGGCGGCGGGGTCGTCGGTGACGCACACCGGCAGCATGCAGACGATGCGCGGCCGGTCGCGGCCGGCCTCCTCGGCCGCGGCGGTCAGGGCGGGCGCGACGTGCTCGGCGACGGTCCTGGGGCCGGTCATCCAGAGCACGGTCCCGGCGGTCCGGGAACCGGCGAGCCTGAGCATGCGCGGGGCGAGGGCGGCCACGAGCACGGGCAGCCCGGCTCCCGGCGTGGTCAGCCTGATGTTGGCCTTGAGCGTCTCGCCCTGGTAGCCGACCTGCTCGCCGCGGATCGCGGGCAGCAGGACGTCGAGGTACTCGGCCATGTGCCGGGCGGGACGCTCGTAGCTGTAGCCGTACATGTCCTCGATGACGAGCCGGTGCGACAGGCCGATGCCGAGCGTCAGCCGGCCGCCGAGGGCGGCGTTGGCGGTCATGGCTTGCTGGGCGAGCACGGCGGGGTGGCGCGGGTAGGTGGGCACGACGGCGGTGCCCAGCTCGATGCCGGGCGTCGCGGCGCCGGCGACGGCCAGCGCGGTGATGGCGTCGAGGCCGAAGATGTGGGACATCCAGGCGGACGCGAAGCCGTCGGCGCGCGCGGCGGCGATCGCGTCGGCCAGGTCACGCAGCGGCTCGGGACCGGTGGGTTCGTTGAGCAGCAATCCGATGCGCATAGATACCGAACTCCATTCTGGTTCGTGTCGGCGCGAGTCTAGCCGGAGGCGGCGTTTGCGGCGTTTGTAAGGTGGATCCCATGAGCCACGACCGCGCAGGACAGCCCGCCCAGCCCGCCGACCTGGTGGACGTCGCCCGGCTGGTGACGGCCTACTACAGCCTGCACCCCGACCCCGACGAGGTGGCGCAACGGGTCGCGTTCGGCACGTCGGGGCACCGCGGCTCGTCGCTCGCCACGGCCTTCAACGAGGACCACATCCTGGCCACCACCCAGGCGATCTGCGAGTACCGCGCCGGGCAGGGCGTCGACGGGCCGCTGTTCCTGGGCATCGACACGCACGCGCTGTCCGAGCCGGCCCGCGTGTCGGCGCTGGAGGTGCTGGCGGCCAACGAGGTGACCGTGCTGGTCGACTCCCGCGACGGCTACACGCCGACGCCGGCCGTCTCGCACGCCATCCTCACCCACAACCGGGGGCGCTCCACGGGCCTGGCCGACGGCGTGGTGATCACGCCGTCGCACAACCCGCCCGGCGACGGCGGCTTCAAGTACAACCCGCCGCACGGCGGCCCCGCCGACGCCGACGCCACGTCGTGGATCCAGGACCGGGCCAACGCGCTGCTGTCCGCCGGCCTGAAGGGCGTGCGCCGGACGCCCTACGCGCGCGCCGTCCGCGAGGCGGGGCGCTACGACTTCCTCGGCTCGTACGTGGACGACCTGCCGAACGTGGTGGACCTCGACGCCGTCCGCGCGGCCGGGGTGCGCATCGGGGCCGACCCGCTGGGCGGGGCGAGCGTGGCCTACTGGGGCGAGATCGCCGAGCGTCACCGGCTCGACCTGACCGTGGTCAATCCGCT
This sequence comes from Nonomuraea indica, assembly GCF_002850745.1. Classification (GTDB taxonomy): domain Bacteria; phylum Actinomycetota; class Actinomycetes; order Streptosporangiales; family Streptosporangiaceae; genus Nonomuraea; species Nonomuraea indica. Next base: position 719,355 of record NZ_KZ559468.1, on the reverse strand, counting down.
GGTGGACCCGACGTGGCGGTTCATGACGCTCGACTGGGACGGCCGGATCCGGATGGACTGCTCCTCGCCGTACGCGATGGCCTCCCTGGTCGCGGGGCGCGACCGCTTCGACGTCTCGACCGGCAACGACGCCGACGCTGACCGGCACGGCGTCGTCACGCCCGACGGCGGGCTGCTGAACCCCAACCACTACCTCGCCGTGGCCATCGGCTACCTCTACGCCCACCGCGACGGCTGGCCGGCCGACGCGGGGGTGGGCAAGACGATGGTGAGCAGCGGCGTCATCGACCGGGTGGCCGGGTCGCTGGGGCGCCGGCTGTACGAGGTGCCGGTCGGGTTCAAGTGGTTCGTGCCGGGGCTGCTCGACGGGTCGCTCGGCTTCGGCGGCGAGGAGAGCGCCGGGGCGTCGTTCCTGCGCCGCGACGGATCGGTGTGGACGACCGACAAGGACGGCCTCATCCTGGCGCTGCTGGCGGCGGAGATCCTCGCGGTCACGGGCCGGTCGCCGAGCGCGCACTACCGCGAGCTGACCGGACGGTACGGCGAGCCCGCCTACGCCCGGGTGGACGCCCCGGCCACGCGGGAGGAGAAGGCGGTGCTGGGCAGGCTGTCGGCCGAGCAGGTGACGGCGACCACCCTGGCCGGCGAGCCGATCACGTCGGTGCTGACGGCCGCTCCCGGCAACGGCGCCGGGCTCGGCGGGGTGAAGGTCGCCACGGAGAACGCGTGGTTCGCGGCCCGGCCGTCGGGGACCGAGGACGTCTACAAGATCTACGCGGAGTCGTTCCGCGGGCCGGACCATCTGGCCAAGGTCCAGGAGGAGGCGCGCGCCCTGGTGTCGTCGGCTCTGGGGTGACACCTGCGGAAAATGGGGCTGGAGCGGCTGTTTGGCGTACAAGGTGGCGACATTCTGCGATGATCTGTCGCACCCAGCTGGAGTTCGAGCCCTCACGGATAGTGACAGATGCCGACATTCGAGGAAATCGCCACCTTCGTCACGGACAAACCGGCCGCCACGGCGGTCATCGCGCTGCTCGGCCTGGTCGCGCTCGCCCTGGCGTTCCTGCTGATCAGGATCGCCTGGCGGGCCGCGTGCTTCCTGTGGCGCCGCTACGTCACCCCCCGCCCGGTCGAGGACGTGCTGACGATCGTGGCCGCGTCCATCGCGACCGCCGTGTCGGCCCAGGGCATGTGGCTGTTCTCCGGTGACGTGCTCGGCCTGGACGGGCCGCTGCGGCTGCTGCTGTTCGCCTTCATCGAGGTGGCCATCATCACCTCGGCCGTCCGGGCCCGCCGCAACATGCGCGAGAACTTCTCCGCCGGCATCGACGGCGTCGCGGTCTGGGCGCTGACCTGCCTGACGGCGGTCCTGTCCAGCATGGACGCGCGCAGCCTGCCCGAGGCCGTCTTCCGGCTCGCGGCCCCGCTGGTCGCGGCCTGGCTGTGGGAGCGCGGCATGGCCATCGAGCGGCACCGCATCCGCGGCACCGGCCGCATCAACTGGCGGCTCACCCCCGAGCGGCTGCTGGTCCGGGTGGGCCTGGCGGAGGTGAGCGACCGCACCGCGAGCGAGGTCGACGCGCACCGCCGGCTGACCCGCGTGGCCCTGGCCGCCAAGAAGGCCAAGGCGCTGCGCGAGCAGGGCGCGCCCGAGCGGAAGGTCCGGGCCGCGCTGGCCAAGCTGGACAAGGCCATGGACCAGGCCGTGGAGCACACCGGCCTGGCCGTCGACCCGGCCCGCCAGGAGGCGCTCCTGGCGCAGATCGCCGCGCTCTACAACACCTCGGCGCTGATCGACGCCGACCCGCGCGTGCCATGGGAGCCGCACGCCGACCACCACCCCGTCCCGGCCCGCCCCGAGCTGCCGCCCGCGCTGGCCGAGCTGGTGGCGGAGGACGACGACGACGCCGCGGTGCTCGACACCACCCCGCAGGTCGTCGACACGGCGCAGCGCGCGGCGCTGATGCGGGCCGCCCGCGCCTACTGGGACCGGCAGATCGCCAAGGGCATCGTGCCGCGCACCGTGGACATCGCCCAGGAGATCGGCATCTCGCTGGCCACGGCCCGCCAGTATCGTGCCCTGTGGAAGCTGGAGCCCGAGGCGCACGCGCTCATCGAGGCCCTGTTCCAGCAGCACGGCATCGTCGACACGGGGGCCTTCCCGGTCATCAACGCCGACGGGCGGGTGCTGACCAAGTCCTAGGCGCGGGCGGAGGGCCGTAGGTGAGGGAGCGCACACTCGAGCGGGTCAGGAAGCTGCTGGCCAAGGCCGAGCGCACCGACAACGAGCACGAGCGGGCCACGTTCATGGCGGCGGCGTCGGCCCTGATGGCCAGGCACGGCATCGACTCCCTCGACCCGGCCGGCCCCCGCCAGACGCCGGGTGACCGGGTGGTGACGCTGCCGCCGCCGTGGGCGCGGGAGAAGGCCCGCCTGGTGAGCCTGGTGGCGCAGGCGCTGCGCTGCCGCCCGCTGCTGCTCGGCCGCGGTGACGGCGGGCAGCGGGTGCACGTCTTCGGGTTCGCCGCCGACCTGGAACGTGCCGACGTCCTGGCGACGTCCCTGCTGCTGCAGATGGCCTCCGGGCTGGCCCGGGTGCGGCCGCCGGAGGCGGGCGGCGGTCCGGCCCGGGCCTACCGGCGTTCCTGGCTGCTCGGGTTCACCGACGAGGTGTACCGGCTGCTGCGCGAGGCCGAGGAGCGGGCCGCGGCCGAGGCTTCGGTGACGGGGACCGCGCTCGTGCTGGCCGACCGTCGGGACGAGGTGGACCGGGCGGTGACGGCGCGCTACCCGCGGATCCGGCTCAGCGTGCCGCGCACCAGCGGCACCGGCTACCACGACGGCGCCGAGGCCGGACGGCGCGCCGACCTCGGCCGCACCGGCGTCCCCGGCCGCCCGAGCCCCGAACTGGCCTCCGGCGAGTAGACGTCGCCGGCCCCGGACCGAGGTGTCTAGGGTGGCGGCATGCAGACACGCTGGCTCGCCGTGGCGGGCCGCTCCCCCGCCGCTGCGGCCCTGGGCGCGGAGCTGGTCGCCCGCTGGTCGGAGCCGCACCGCCGCTATCACACGATCACCCACCTGGCCGCCGTCCTCGACGCCGTCGACGAGCTGTACGCCGGCGCGCCCCGCCCGTCGGACACCTCCGGCCCCACGGGCGACGCACGCGGTACGGGCGGGCCGACGGGCGACGCACGCGGCACGGGCGGGCCGACGGGCGACGACCCGGGCGTGGACCAGCAGCCGGCCGGCGGGGGCATGGGCGATCCGGTGGCGGTGCGGCTGGCGGCCTGGTTCCACGACGCCGTGTACGACGGGCGGCCGGGCTGGGACGAGGAGCGCAGCGCGTGGCTGGCGCTCGCCCGGCTGCCGCGCTGCGGAGTGCCGGCGGCGCGGGTCGCCGAGGTGGCCCGGCTGGTACGGCTGACGGCCGCGCACGACCGGGTGGCCGCCGACGACCTCGACGGGGCCGTGCTGTGCGACGCCGACCTGGCGGTGCTAGGCCGCGACGGCTACGGCGACTACGCGGCCCGGGTGCGTGAGGAGTACGCGCACGTTCCCGAGGACCTGTTCCGGCAGGGCCGGGCGGAGGTGCTGCGCAGGCTGCTGGCCACGCCGCGGCTCTACCGGACCGCGCGGGCGTACGAGCTGTGGGAGGCGCGGGCGCGGGCCAACATGAGCGCCGAGCTGACCGCCCTCACCACGTCCGCGCCGCACCCCGCCGGCTGACGCGCCACCCGGCGCGCCGGGTCAGCGGCGTTTGCGGCGGCGCAGTCCGGCGTCGATGAGGCGGCGCAGCAGCTCGCGCGAGCTGACCGCCTGCGCCCCCAGGGAGACGGCCAGCGCGTGCACGGTCTCCGGCACGTCGTAGTGGTCACGGTCGAACGCCCGCGCCGGCACGCCGAGCAGCCCCGCGAAGGCGTGCAGCTCGTCCAGGGAGTGGTCGCTGACCAGGTGCGACCACATGAGGCCGCGCGGCCCGGGCCAGTTCGGGGGGTCGATGAGCACCGTCACGGGCTCCAGGGTAGGACCCTGCCGCGCACCTCCAGTTCGCCGAGGTCGGACACCACCGCGTCGGCGCCCCGCTCGCCCAGTTCGGCGGCGCGAAGGGCGGCACCGGCCGGGCCCGGCCGGGCGACGGCGACGACCACGCCGAACCCGCCCTTGCGCGCCGCCTCGATCCCGGGCAGCGCGGCGTCGATCACGGCCGACCTGGCGGGCGTGATGTTCAGCCGGCGGGCCGCCTCCAGGAACAGGGCGGGGTCGGGTCTGCCGGGCAGGTTCATCAGGGCCGCGTCGCCACCGTCGACCACCAGGTCGAACAGGTGGGCCACACCCGCCGACGCGACGAGTTTGCGGCCGTGCAGGCTGGCCGAGACGGCGGCGGTGCGGGCGCCGCGGTGACGCAGCTCGTGCAACAGCGCCACGGTCGACGGGAACGCGGCCACGCCGTACTTGTCCACCTGCGCGACGAACAGGCGGTCCTTGGCCACGCCCAGCCCGTGGACGGTGGGCGAGCCGGGCTCGTCGTCCGCCGCGCCCTCGGGCAGCTCGATGCCGCGCGAGGCCAGGAACGTGCGGACGCCGTCGAGCCGCGGCCGCCCCTCGACGTGGCACAGGTAGTCGGCCTCGATGTCGAAGGGCGCGGAGCGGCCGCGCAGGAACACGTCGAAGACGTGCTTCCAGGCGGCCGCGTGGCCCCGCGCGGTGTCGGTGACCACACCGTCGGTGTCGAACACGACGGCGCTGATCGTGGTCAGGTCGATGACGGGTGAGTTCACACTTGTGAACGTAACCCTCTTACCACGCGACGGGTAGCTTCTCCACGCCGTAGACGATGGCGAGCTTGCGGAACGGCACCTCTCCCGCGACGCGCAGGCCGGGGAAGCGGCGCAGCAGCGCCGGGAAGGCGATGCGCATCTCCATCTGGGCGAGCGGCGCGCCGATGCACCGGTGGATGCCGTGGCCGAACGCCAGGTGGGAGCCGGCCGTGTCACGGTAGGGCTTGACCTCGTTCATGTCGCCGCCGAGGTTGGGGTCGCGGTTGGCGGCGGCGAGCGAGCAGAGGACCATCTCACCCTTCTTGATCAGCTGGCCGTGCAGCTCCAGGTCCTCGCGGGCGAACCGGGGGAAGGCCACCTGCACGACCGACATGTAGCGCAGCAGCTCCTCGACGACCTGCACGACGTAGCCGTCGACCTCGCGCACCTTGGCGGCCTGCTCGGGGTTGGCCAGCAGCCACAGCGTGCCGAGGGCGAGCATGCTGGTGCTGGTGTCGTGACCGCCGGTCAGCATGCCGTCGGCCATGCTGGCCAGCGTGCGGTCGTCGAGCTCGTCGCCGTGCTCGCGCAGGAGCTGCCCGAGCAGGCCGTCGCCGGGGTCGAGGCGCTCGCGGGCGACGAGGTCGGTGAGGTAGGTCATGGCGTCGTTGATGGCCTGCAGCGACGCCTCGGGCCCGGCGGTGAAGTCGAAGCGGTCGGTGCTCATCTTGAGGAACCCGGCGCGCTCCTCGTACGGGACGCCGAGCAGCTCGCAGACGACGAGCGACGGGATGGGCAGCGCGAACGACTCCACCAGGTCGGCCGGGGAGCCCTGGGCCTCCATCCGGTCGAGGTGCTCCTCGACCATGGCCTCGATGCGGGGCTCCAGCCGGCGCAGGCGGCGCATGGTGAACTCCGGCGTCAGGTACTTGCGCAGCCGGGTGTGCTCGGGCGGGTCGCGGAAGCCCAGCCCGCCCGGGTCCTCCTGGGTGGAGCCGAGGCCGATCACGTTGCCGAAGTCGTTGCTGAAACGCTCGTGGTCGCCGAGCACGTTGCGCACGTCGTTGTAGCGCGTGACCAGGTAGACCGTCTGGCCCCCGGGGATCGCCATGGGGAAGACCGGCTGCTCGGTCTGGATGCGGGCCAGCTCCGCGACCGGGTCGAAGCCCTCGCGCATGAACTGGACGAGGGGGAACTCTGAGTCTGACATCGTAATCCGTCCTGCTGGGATGCTCGGGGTTGAATCCCTGACCGATGGTCCCATCCCCGGGGGCCGGTCTTCATCAGACCTCGGGCCTACTTTCGCCTCGTCCCTGAGGACCCCCTTGGCAGTGTGACGGGACTCTCCTAGAGTCCCTGTGCAATGGCACATTTTACTGAAGGCTGGGAGGCCGCCGGGTGATCACGGCAAGCTACACGATCCCGGGCATGCGGGTACGCGACCACCTCGAGGAGGTGCCGCTCGACTGGTCACGGCCCGGCGGGGAGACCATCACGGTCTTCGCCCGCGAGCTGGTCGATCCCGTACGCGACCGGGAGGACCTGCCGTGCCTGCTCTACCTGCAGGGCGGCCCGGGCGGCAAGGGACCGCGGCCGGTCGGCACGGCCGGCTGGCTCGGCCAGGCGCTGCGCACCCACCGGGTGGTCCTGCTGGACCAGCGCGGCACCGGCCGCAGCTCCCGCGTCGACGGACGCCGGATGGCGGCCCTGGGCGCGCGCGGGGGCGCCGAGCTGCTGGCGCTGTTCCGCGCCGACTCGATCGTGGCCGACGCCGAGCACCTGCGCCGCACCGTCTTCGGCGGGCGGCGCTGGGCGACGCTCGGGCAGAGCTTCGGCGGGTTCATCACGCTGACGTACCTGTCGCGGGCCCCGGAGGGACTCAGCGAGTGCTACGTCACAGGCGGCCTGCCCGCGCTGGAGCCGGACGCGGCGGAGGTCTACCGGCGCACGTACCCGCGGGTCGAGGCGAAGAACGCGGCCTTCTACCGCCGCTACCCGCACCACGTGGAGACGGTCGCCCGGCTGGCCGACCGGCTGGCCGAGGGCGACGTGCGGCTTCCGGACGGCGACCCGCTGACCGTGCGGCGGCTGCAGAGCCTCGGCATCGACTTCGGCATGAAGCCCGGCTACGAGCGCATGCACTGGCTGCTCGACGAGGCGCTGGACGGCGGGCACGTGACCGGGACGTTCCTGCACCAGGTGCTGGCCCGCAGCTCCTTCGCCGACAACCCGCTCTTCGCGGCGCTGCAGGAGAGCATCTACGGCTCCGGGCCCGGCCCCACCGGCTGGGCCGCCGAGCGGGAGCGCGCCCGCCGTCCGCGCTTCGCCGAGACGGCGCGGCCGCTGCTGTTCACCGGGGAGATGATGTACCCCTGGATGTTCCAGGAGATCAGCGCGCTGCGCCCCTTCCGGCCGGCGGTGGAGCTGCTGGCCGAGCGCGCCGACTGGCCACCGCTGTACGACCCGGAGCGGCTGGCCGGCAACGAGGTGCCGCTGGCGGCGGCCGTCTACTTCGACGACATGTACGTCGACTCCGGCCTGCAGCTCGACACGGCGGCCCGGGTGGGCAACGCCCAGGCGTGGGTGACCAACGAGTACGAGCACGACGGCGTCGGCGACGACCGCGTCTTCGCCCGGCTGACCGAGATGGTCCGCGAGCTCGGCGGCGGCCTGCGCGACTGACGCGGCCGCACGGGGCTACGGCGCGCACGCGGGGGGAAGGCTTGGGGGGACACCGTCGCGCGACCGGCGCGGCGGGGCACGCATCCGCGACGACTTCCGGGAGGTGCGCCGTGGCGCGCAGGGCGTTCGCCTCGTCCGCCGATCTCGACGACAAGCCGCAGACCCTGGAGGTGCTCGGCGACGGCGTCTACGCGCTGACCGCCGAGGGCGACCCCAACGTCGGCGCCGTGGAGGGCGAGGACTTCCTCGTCTGCTTCGAGGCCATGGCGACGCCCGTGGCCGCCCGCGGCTGGCTCGACAGGCTCCGCGAGCACACCGGCAAACCGGTCAGATTTCTGGTCCTGTCGCACTACCACGCGGTGCGGGTGCTCGGCGCGAGCGCGTTCGGCGCCGAGGTGATCGTGGCGCACGACAACACGCGGGCGCTGATCGCCGAACGGGGCCGGCAGGACTGGGAGTCGGAGTACGCGCGCATGCCGCGCCTGTTCAAGGAGCCCGCGTCCATCCCCGGGCTGACCTGGCCCACCCTCACGTTCTCCGACCGGCTCGCCATCCATCTCGGCGGCGACCGGGGCGAGCTGGTGCTGCGGTACTGCGGGCGCGGCCACACCGAGGGCGACATCGTGGCCTGGCTGCCACGGCAGAAGGTGCTGTTCGCCGGCGACCTGGTGGAGACGCGGGCCGCGCTCTACACCGGCGACGCCTTCCACCGCGAGTGGGCGGCGGGCACGCTCGACCGGGTCGCCGCCTTCGGCGCCGAGACCCTGGTCGGCGGGCGTGGCGCGGTGGCGCGCGGGCCCGACGCCGTGGCCGCCGCCATCGGGCAGACCCGGCACTTCCTGCGGGTGCTGCTGCGCGAGGTGGGCGCGGTGCACGAGCGCGGGGGCACGCGCCGGGAGGCGTTCCGGGCCGCGCACGCCGCCCTGGCCGGCCGCTACGGCGGGTGGCCGATCTTCGAGCACTGCCTGCCGTTCGACGTGGCGCGGCTGTGGGACGAGTTGTCCGGCGTGGAGCGGCCCGCCGTCTGGACGGCCGACCGCGACCGCGCGGTCTGGGACGAGCTGCAGGAATGAGCCGCGATGACTGAGCCGGTGACACCCGAGCCGGTGACACCCGAGCCGGTGACACCCGAGCCGGTGACACCCGAGCCGGTGACACCCGGGCCAGTGCCGTCCGTCGCGGGGGTGCCGGTCGTGGAGGTGCCGGTCGTGGAGGTGCCGGTCGCGGTGGTCGGCAACGGGCCGGTGGGGCAGACGGCGGCGCTGCTGCTGGCCCGCTGGGGCGTGCCCACGCTGCTGCTGGACGGGCGGCCGCGCCGGGAGGCGGCCGGTTCCAGGTCGATCGTGCAGCAGCGCGACGTGCTGGACGTCTGGGAGGCGGCCGGCGTGGGCCGGCGCATCGCCGCCGAAGGGCTGACCTGGACGACGGCCCGCACCTTCCACCGGGACCGGGAGCTGTTCAGCCTCACCTTCGCCGAGGCTGGCCGGTCGGCGTTCCCGCCGTTCGTCAACATCTCCCAGTCGCGCACCGAGCGGCTCCTCGACGAGCGCATCGCCGCCGAGCCGTTGATCGAGGCGCGCTGGGACCACCTGGTGACCGGCCTCGCCCAGGACCCGGCCGGGGTGACGCTGACCTGCCTGACCGCCGCCGGGCGGGTGCGCGTACGGGCCGCGTACGCGCTGGTCTGCGCGGGGGCGAAGGCGGAGCGGCTGCGCGGGCTGCTCGGCCTGCGCTTCGCCGGGCGCTCCTTCGACGACCGGTTCCTCATCTGCGACATCCGTGCCGACCTTCCGGGGTGGGCCCGCGAGCGGCGCTTCTACTTCGACCCGCCGTGGAACCCCGGCCGTCAGGTGCTGATCCACCCGTGCCCCGGCTCGACGTACCGCGTGGACTGGCAGGTGCCGCCCGGCTATGACGAGGACCGGGAGCTCTCCTCGGGGGCGCGGGACGCGCGGATCCGCGCCGTCATCGGCGACCGCCCGTACGAGGTGGTGTGGAGCTCGGTCTACCGCTTCCACTCCCGGGTGGTGGACCGCATGCGGACCGGCCGGGTGCTGCTCGCCGGCGACGTGGCGCACCTCGTCGCGCCGTTCGGCGCGCGGGGGCTGAACTCCGGGGTGCAGGACGCGGAGAACGCCGCCTGGAAGCTCGCCTTCACGCTGAACGGCTGGGCGGGCGAGGAACTGCTCGACAGCTACCACACCGAGCGGCACGCCGCCGCCCTGGAGAACCTCGACGTGACCGCGGCGACGATGCGGTTCCTGGTGCCGGGCACCGAGGCGGAGCGCCGGTTCCGGCTGGCCGCGCTGGAGACGGCGGCCACCGACCCGGCGGCGCGGGCCGCCGTCGACTCGGGCCGGCTCGCCGAGCCGTTCTGGTACGTGGACTCGCCGCTGACGACGCCGGACCCGTCGCGGCCGTTCGCCGGGCGGCCGCCTCGCGGCTCCGTGCCGCCGGCCGCCCCCGGCGTGATCGTGCCCGACGCGCCGATCCGCGTGGCGGGCGAGCGGGTGGCGCGGCTGCGCGAGGTGGCCAGGGACGGGTTCCTGCTGCTGGCGGCCGGCGGCGTCGACGGCGCCGCCGCCGCGCTGGACGCGGCGCGGCGGGCCACGCGGGCGCCGGTCCGGCTGCTGCGCCTCGGTGACGTCGACGCCGCCGGGACGCTCACGCGGGCCCTGGCGGCGCGGCCGGGCGAGCTGTGGGTCGTCCGGCCGGACGCGCACGTCGCGGCGGTGCTGCACCGGCCGTCGCCTCCCGAGGTCGCGGCGGCCCTGTGCCGCGCCCTGGGCTCACCCGCGGGACCCCCGGCCGCCTGACCGTCTCAGCTCCGCCGCGCGGGCCCAGTGGTTCATGTGCAGGTTGATGTTGACGTGGAGGGGCCGCCGGTGCAGCGGCGGCGTACTCGTCGGTCGGCGCGGCGGGGGACGCGTCCGCCGAGGTCGAGCCGCACCCGGTCGAACAGCTCGCGGTAGTCGGCCAGGTGGGCCCGTTCGAGGTCGGCGTAGCTCGTGGCGGACGCCGCGTCCACGGCGGCGGGGACCTTGGCGTGCGGGTCGTCCCCCCGGTAGGCGGGGTGGCGGTCGGCGTGGCCGGTGCCGGCGGACAGCACGAGCACGGCGCTGTCGGCGCCGCTGACGGTCACCGTGTCGCCGTCGTCGGCACGGGTGCCGCCCTGGGCGACGACCTGCACCTGTGCCTCGAAGCGCAGGCCGTTGTCGGCGAGGGCGCCGCGGATGGTCAGCCGGCCGTCGCGGGCCGTGACGGTCTTGTCGTCACGGGGCGAGGTGTGGCGCAACGTGAACGACACCTGACCCGCCCGGTCGGCGGACAGTCGGGCGCCGATGTCTGCGGCGCGGGCGAGGTGTCAGCCCACCGGGCACATGTCGGCCAGCGCGTCGTCCATGGCGGCGCGGGGAGTCTCGGTCGCCAGCTCGCGGAGCTGGTCGGCGAAGGCGACGGCCTGCTCGGGCGTGAGCCGCGGCTCGGGGCCGACGTAGAAGACGACGATCTCGCCGAGCGGCGACCGGATCGCGGTGAACGGAAGTGACGGGGAGATGACCATGATGGTCATCATCATGCCGTGCCGCACCGACAAAAATCCCGTGGTTTTCCCCGGCCGGCCGTCGCGGCGCCGGTCGATCCGGCGCGGCCGTCGCCGCGGACGCGGGATGTCACGGACGTTACGGGCGGTCACACCCGACCGGGCGACCACCCGGCCCGGTCCGACAACCGGAACCAGTGCGACAACCGGAACCAGTGCGACAACCGGGCCCGGTGCGACGCCGAGCCTGCGTCGCACCGGGACGGCAGACGCCCGCCGGGACGGTCCGTCACAGACGGGCGGGCGTTTCGGCGCGCCTTTCGGCGGCCGGCCCGGCGGCGGGTACGGGGGCGGAGAGCAGGTCCCTGACGGCCGCGTCGATGAAGGCGGCGTCCTCGGGGTTGGCTCCGCTGCCCGCCATGTGGCCCCAGATTCCCGGGATCACGCGGACCTCGCCGTGCGGGATGTGCCGGGCGGCACGGACCTCGTCCTCCGGAGGGAAGTACAGGTCCCTCTCCGCGGGAAGGGCGACGACCCTGGCCGTGATGGAGCCCAGGGCTCGTTCGATGTCGCCGTCCAGGCCCGGCGTGGCCGAGACGTCGGCGTCCTGCCAGGTGCCGAGCATCGCGAGGAGGTTGTTGGCGTCCTGGCCGATGAAGTTGGCCTCCCAGAACCCCCTCACGAACTCCTCCCGTGACGCGAACCCGAGCCGCCGGTACTCCTCCTCCCAGTAGAAGGGCTGCGAGAACCCCCACCCGGCGTAGACGCGGGCGAACGCCCTGATGCCCGCCAGCGGCGGTGTCCGGTAGCGTCCGCCCTCGAAGGCGGCGTCCAGGGTGAGGGCCGCCCGCAGGCTCTCGATGAAGACCGCGTTGTGCGGCGACGTCCGCGGAGCCCCGCAGAACGGCAGGGCCCGCTCGACCATGTCCGGATGGCTGACCGCCCACTGGTAGGTCTGCAGCGCTCCCATGGAGCAGCCGAGGACGAGCTTCAGCCGCTCGACGCCGAGGTGCTCGGTGACCAGCCGGTGCTGCGCCCTGACGTTGTCGCGAATCGTGATCGCCGGGAAGCCGGCGGCGTCATGGGGCGCCGGGGTGTTGGAGGGCGAGGAGGACAGGCCGTTGCCGAACAGGTTGGGCACGATGACGAAGTGCTCGCGGGGGTCGAGTGCCTTGCCCGGGCCGATGAGCCACTCGTTGGAGGTGTGGTCCCCGGCGAACCACGTGGGGAAGAGCACGGCGTTCGTCCGGGTCGCGTTCAGCTCACCGTAGGTCCGGTACGCGAGCCTGGCCGGGTCGAGGACGGCGCCGCTGTCGAGCCGGAAGCCCGGCAGTTCGTAGATGTCATGCATGTGCTTTCTCCCTTGGTGTACAGAGTGCCGCGGCCCGGAAGAGCAGGTGCTCGTCACCGGGCCGGCAGATGAGCTGGAGCCCGACGGGCAGGCCGTCCACCGTCCCGGCGGGGATGCTCAGCGCGGGCAGGCCGAGCACGTTCCACGGGCTGGTCAGTGAGAGCAGCGCGTCTCGTACGGCGACGCGCGTGCCGTCGAGGTCCAGCTCCCGCCGGCCGAGGAGCGGCGCGGTGATGGGAACGGTCGGCGTGGCCAGCACGTCGTCATGGCCGAACAGCCCGCCGATCGCCGCGATCAGCCGGGTCCGGGTCCGCATCGCGGGGGCGTACCTCCGGGCCGGGACGGTCGCGGCGGCGCGCAGCCGCCCGAGCACCTCGGCGTCGAACAGGCCGGGATCGTCCGCCATGCGCCCGGCGTGCACCTCGATGACCTCGTGGCTCTGGATCGCCACGAAGGCCTGGCGGAGGTCGTCGGCGTCCTGCGGTGACAGCCGGCGCTCCGCCACGGACCCGGTCCCGGCCCCGATCGCCTGGCGGGCGGCGTGGACCACCCGCGGATCGCAGGCGAAGAGGGCGGCCGGGTCCAGCCAGCCGACGCGTGGCCGGGCGTCGGGCTGCTCGGAGGGGTGCTGTCCGGCCTCGGCCGGGACGGCCGGCGGCGGGCTGCCGCCGGCCAGGAGCGACCGGTAGGCGACCAGGCAGCTCTGGGCGTCGCCGGCCAGCACCCCCACGTGGTCGAGGGTCTTGGACAGGGGGAAGACGCCGTCCGCCGCGAGTGCCCCGTAGGACGGCTTGAAGCCGCTGACGCCGCACAGCGCCGCCGGGATGCGGACCGAGCCGCCGGTGTCGGTGCCGAGCGCGAGCGGGACCATGCCCGCCGCGACGGCGACCGCGCTGCCGCTGCTGGATCCCCCCGGCATGCGGGAGGTGTCCCTGGGGTTGAGCGACGGGCCGGCGGCCGAGCGGTCGCCGGTCGGGCCGTAGGCGAACTCGTGGGTGTTGGTCTTGCCGACGATGACGCCTCCCGCCTGGCGGAGAAGCGTCACGCAGGCCGCGTCGGCGTCGGGAACGTGGCCGGCGAAGTGCCGCGAGCCCATGGTCGCGGGCAGGCCCCTGACCATGATGACGTCCTTGACCCCGGCGGGCACGCCGTGCAGCGGACCCCGGTCGACGCCGCGGGCCAGCTCGGCGTCGGCCTGCCGGGCGGCGGCCATCGCGCCGTCGGCGTCCACGGTGATGAACGCGTTGAGCCGGGGGTCGAGCCGGGCGATGGCGTCGAGGGCGTGCCGGGTGAGCTCCACCGACGTGGTGCTCCCGGCTCGCAGGTCCCGGGCGAGTTCGGCGAGCGTACGGCCGGCGAAGTGCCCTTCGGGTGCGCGGCCGGAGCCGCTGGCCGTCGACATGAGTTCCCTTCTTGTCATGGTCGGCTGGTCAGGCCCGGTGGAAGCCGGGAAGCAGGTCGAGGACGGGGATGAGGGTCGCGGTGCACACGGCCATGGAGGCCGTGTAGGCGACCATGGGATGGACGTCGTTCGGCAACCGCCGGGCGAGCGCCGCGGCGAGTGGAGGGGCCACGGCGGCGCCCAGCACGGCTCCGGCCACGATCGAGTGCAGGGTGCCGCCGAAGGCCAGCACCGTGGCCGGCGTCACGGACACGATGGGGACGAAGGTGGGGTACCAGCCGCCGGCTTCCCACCGCCCGCTCCACAGCAGCAGCCCGCAGGCCGCCGTCAGGACCTGCGCCGCGATCAGGTGCGGGAGCAGGCCGGTGCCGTAGGCCGGTGCGGCCGGGTTGAGCAGGTAGTGCAGGACGCACCCCAACAGCAGCGCCGCTCCCGCCCACTCGTTGCCGAAGAAGTGCGCCTCGGTGAAATCGGCCAGGATGCGGCGCGGCACCCAGGACGCTCCGTACCGGACGGGCGCCGCCTCCGGCGACGCCGGGGGTGACGTACGCAGCGGCGGCATCCAGGGCAGCCTCCGGCAGAGCAGGAAGGCCCCGAACCCGCCGACGGACATGGCCAGCGTGCTGCCGACCACGGGCGACATGCCGAGGGGCGTGCACACCAGGTTGACGAGCACCAGGGCGAGCGGCGTGATGAGCGCCGCGCCGAGCGCCGCGCCGGTCGCCGCCACGCGCCAGCCGGGGCCGTACAGGATCACGAGAGCGGGCGGGACCGACACCATCGGGGCGAACGTGGGCTGCCAGCCGTCGAGCGTCCAGCCCCACAGCAGGTTGCTCGCCAGGACTCCCAGTCCCGCGGCGGCCAGCACCCACGGCCACAGCACGCCGGTGCCGCACGCCAGGGCGAAGCCCTGCCAGCGCTTCCCGCGGCGGCGGGCGGTGTGCGCCAGCCAGGCCCCCGCGATCATCAGCAGCCCGCCGAGCGCGGACTTGGCCAGCGTGGCCTCGGTGGTGTCGCCGATGATCCAGTACGCGTACCAGGTCGGGTCCGTATACCCCAGGCCCCAGGAGGCGTAGCCGGGCACGATCGCCGGCAGCGTGGGACGGATGGCCGTCAGCCACATCGCCAGAAGCGCGGTCAGGGTGACGACCAGGACCGCGGCGACAAGGCGTCGCACGCCGGTGCGGGCCGGTGCGTTGACGGTCGTCATCAGCGCGGCGCCACGTGGCCCAGCCCGTAGCCGAGCAACGGGTCGTACAGGTCGGTGCGCCGGTCGCGGATCAGGTCGTTGAGCTGGTTCCATATCGGTGCGCTGCGCGCGGAGACGACGTCGATGTCGGCCGTCAGGATGGTCTCCTCCTCCGCGCCCGCCACCCGGCCGATGGGCCAGCCGTTGGTCCCGGCGATGAGCGAGCAACCGAGGAAACGGGCGCCCCGGTCCGTGCCGACGCGGTTGGCGGCGGCGATGAACACGTTGTTGACGTGGGCGGCGGTCATGGTCAGGTACGAGGCCATGCACCTGCCGGTCTCGTCGAAGATCGGCGGAGGGGTCCACACCCAGTTGTTGACGCTGCAGATGATGTCCGCGCCCTGCTGGGCCAGGAGCCTCGGCACCTCGGGGAACCAGATGTCCCAGCAGATGAGCAGGCCGATGCGGCCGATCGGGGTGTCGAAGACCGGGAAGCCGAGGTCGCCAGGGGTGAACCAGAGCTTCTCCCGGTTCCACAGGTGGGTCTTGCGGTAGCGGCCCACGTACCCGTCGGGGCCGACGAGGACGGCGGTGTCGAAGAGGCGGACGCCCTCACGCTCGGCCAGGCCGGTGACGACGTGCACGCCGCGCTCGCGGGCGAAGGACTCCCAGGTGCGCACCGTCGCCCCGTCCGGGACCTCCTCGGCGTGCGCGTACGCCTCGGCGCGGTCGCGGAAGCTGTAGCCCGTGGCCGACAGTTCAGGCAGGACGATCAGCGTCGCGCCGTCGTCGGCCGCGCGTTCGGCGAGCGCGAGCGCCCGATCGGTGTTGGCGGCGCGGTTGTCCAGGCCGACCTGGGGGTCGAACTGGATCACCGCGACCCGTGCCGGGCTGACCGGATGGTTCTCTGCGTCGGTCATGTCACGCTCCTTGTGTTGCGCAAACGTTTGGGCCAAACGTTTGGGATAGCATGGACGCCGTATCGGGACGACGTCAAGAGGTCGTACCGTAGGAGCCGGCCCATCCGCGGAAAGCGAGGCGTTCGTGGCGCAGCCCAAGGCGCACCAGGTGACCCTGCGGTCCATCGCCGACCAGCTCGGCCTGCATGTCTCGACGGTGTCCAGGGTCCTCAACGGGCGCACCGGCGACGGCGTGCGGGCTGCGTCCGGTGACACCGCCGCGCGCATCCGCCGCCTTGCGGAGGAGCTGGGGTACCAGCCCGATCCCCACGGGAGCGGGCTGCGGACCGGGCGAAGCAGGCTCGTGGGCGTTCTCGTGCCGCGGTTGTCCGACCTCGTGCTGGCGATGATCTACGAGGGCATCGACGAGGCCGCGGGCGAGCTCGGCCTCACCACCATCACCGCCAACAGCCGCGACGACGAGCAGACGCGGCGACTGCGCACCAGGATGATGCTCGCCAGGCGGGTCGACGGGCTGATCTTCGGTGACGCCAGCCTCGACAGCGGCTTCCTCGACGAGCTGGCCGCGGACGGCGGGAAGTTCGTCCTGGTCAACCGGCGCGCCGGCGACCATCCCTCGGTGACGGCCGACGACGTGACCGGCGGGCGGCTGGCCGCCGAGCACCTGCACGGACTGGGGCACGTCGACGTCGCGGTCATCGCCGGGGAGCCGTACGCCAGCACCGGGACCGACCGCACCGCCGGGTTCGTCGGCTACTACCGCGACCGCGGCCTCGCGGCGCCGCTGGTGCTGCACTCGCCGTTCGACACGGCCGGCGGGCGCGCCGCCGCCGAGAAGCTCCTGTCGAGGCCGGACCGGCCGACGGCCATCTTCGCGGTGAACGACTTCGCGGCCATCGGCGCCATGGGCGCCGCACGCGACCATGGCCTGACGGTGGGCACCGACCTGTCGATCATGGGATACAACGACACGCCCCTGGCCGCGGAGCTGCCGATCCCGCTGACGAGCGTCACCGTGCCCACCCGCGAGATGGGACGCAGGGCCCTCATGTCACTGACCCGGCTCCTCGCGGGAGAGGCTGTCGAGTCCGAGCGCCTGGCCCCCACGCTGGTCGCCCGAGCCTCCACCGCCCGCCCCTGACGAGGCTGCGCCGCACCGTGGACCGCACCCGCCCGCGGCTCTGCTCGCGCTCGCACCGTCGGGGCCCGGACATGCACGAAGGGCCCCGGATCAGCTCCGGAGCCCTTCGTGACCTGCATACTCTGGTGGGCGATACTGGGATCGAACCAGTGACCTCTTCGGTGTGAACGAAGCGCTCTCCCGCTGAGCTAATCGCCCGCCCTGTGCGGCCCCTTGCGGCGCCGACGGGAAAACCATACCGCACTCTGGCACCTACTGGCGAAGCGAGCGGCGTCGGAGGAAGGATTCGGGGGAATGGATGTGGTTGCCCGTCGGCATGACGGGTCGGTGGCATACCATCGTCGTGTTCCGGAAGGGGCCGATCGTGATCCTTTCTCCAGAAACGTTCATGGCGGCCTCCCCCGGGATCGGTTCCGGAGCACGCAAAACCCTCGCAAATACGACCCAATTGATCCCCGTTTGACCAGATAGATGCCCGAATGTCCAGCTGTGATGTGTGTTACAGAAGGCCCCGAGGGCGGAATCTTTCCTACAGGTTTCTTCGTTCCGCGTCATAGCTCAGGACGAAGCCCGCACCGAGCAGCGAAAGCCCCGAAGAGGGGACCTACGACAAAAAAGGTTTGGCTGACGATGAACAGCACCACCGTCTCCGCCGAGCTTGGCCTTCGGCTTGTGGTCCCCGACCGAACGACCGTCCCCCTGCTCGCCGGACTGAGCTACACGGCCGACGACCCGTACGCCATCCGCATGGCCTTCCACGTGGGGAACGACGAGCCGGTCGAGTGGATCTTCGCCCGCGAGCTCCTGACCGTGGGCATCGTGCGGCGCGTCGGCGACGGCGACGTCCAGGTATGGCCGGCGCGCGCCGACGGCGAGCGCACACTGCACATCAGCCTGACGTCCCCGTTCGGTCAGGCGCTGTTCGAGGTGCCGCTGGCCCCGCTCACCGAGTTCCTCCACCGGACGTACGAGAAGGTGCCCGCCGGGCGGGAGACCGACTTCATGGACCTCGACGCCGAGCTGACCAACATGCTCTGGCCCTCCTGACGGCCGTGGCCGTCATGCTGTGGCCCTCCTGACGGCCGCGGCCGCTCGGTCCTCCGGCTCCCGTCAGCCCGGGATCCTCTCCAGCGCCCGGCGCATCCGGGCGATCTCGATGCTCTGCCCGGCGTAGACGTCGCGCGCCATGCGGCGCATGGACTCGTCCCGGCCGGCGGCGAGCTGCTCCTGGGCCATCTTCAGCGCGCCCTCGTGATGCCTGATCATGAGGGTGAGGAAGCGCCGGTCGAACGCCACGTCGCGCGCCGCGCGCAACGTGTTCATCTCCTCCGGCGTGGCCATCCCGTAGCCGCCGGGGCCGTGCTCGTGGCCGCCGGGCGCCGCGCGCCCCACGGCCGACAGCCACGACGACATCATTGTGATCTCGGGCCGCTGCGCCACCGCGATCTGCTCGGCGAACCTCCTGATCACCGGCGAGGTCGTCCGCCCGGCGACCAGTCCGGTCATCTCCAGGGCCTGGCGGTGGTGCGGGATCATGCCCTCGGCGAAGCGGACGTCGGCCGCCGCCGGCTCGGGTGACGGCCGCCCGATGCGCTCCCCGGGCGTCGCCGTACGTGCCGGGGCGCCGGGCCCGTCGGGGACGATCACCGGATTGTCACCCGAGACCGGCGACGGCACCTCGGCCTTCTGGGCACAACCGGCCAGCACGAAAGACGCCACAACTGTGACAAAGAACGTGCACGACCGGGATCGTACTGGCATAGCTTCCATACTGAGCCCACGAGAAGAGAGGTGCGCGCGTGATCTCTGCCAAGGTACGGGGGGCGGTGTTGTGCGCGGCGCTCCTGCTGGTGTCCGCGTGCTCAGGCGGCGGCTCACCGGCGACGTCGTCGCCTCGGGCCGCGGCGACGCCCGGCGGCACGGCGAGCGGCACAGCGAGCGGCACAGCGGGCCCCGCCGCCTCCGGGGACGTGAAGACCAGCGACAACGTCAAGCTCGTCACGAACGTGCCCCGGGCGGCCCCGCTCGACGGCGAGGACGACTGGAACACCGACCTGGCCTTCCAGGGCGACTACGCGTTCGTCGGCAACTTCGGCGGATTCACGATCTACGACATCAGCGACCCGACCCGGCCCAAGACGGTCAGCCAGGTGTCCTGCCCAGCCCAGCAGAACGACGTCTCGGTCCACGGCGACCTGCTGATCCTGTCGATCGACGAGCCGCGCAGCGACGAGAAGTGCTCCTCGACCTCCGACCGGCGGGCCTGGGAAGGGCTGCGCATCTTCGACATCAGCGACAAGAAGAGCCCGAAGTACGTCTCCGCGGTGCGCACCGACTGCGGCTCGCACACCCACACCATGGTGCCCAAGGGCGACACCCTGTACGTGTACGCCTCCTCCCCCGGTCCCGAGCCCGACTCTGCGACGTGCCCGCCGCCGCACCAGGTCATCCAGGTCGTCGAGATCCCGATGAAGGACCCCGAGTCCGCGAAGCTGGTGGCCAAGCCGGACATCTTCCCCGACCGGCAGAAGAACACCGGCGGCTGCCACGACATCACCGCCTACCCGGAGAAGAACCTCGCCGCCGCCGCCTGCTTCGGGGACGGCGTGCTGCTCGACATCACCGACCCGGTCAAGCCCAAGGTCCTGCAGCAGATCCGCGACGAGGAGAACTTCCAGATCTGGCACTCGGCGACGTTCAACAACGACGCCACGAAGGTGGTCTTCGGCGACGAGCTGGGCGGCGGCATGATGCCGACCTGCGACACCCGGACGCCCGCCACCAAGGGCGCCAACGCGATCTACGACATCGTGGACGGCAAGCTGGAGCGCCGCGGCTACTTCAAGATCTCCCGCGAACAGGAGCAGAGCGAGAACTGCGTCGCCCACAACGGCTCTCTGATCCCCGTCGAGGGCAAGGACGTCATGGTCCAGGCGTGGTACCAGGGCGGCGTGTCGGTCTGGGACTTCACCGACTCGTCGGCGCCGAAGGAGATCGGCTACTTCGAGCGCGGGCCGTTCGAGCGGGAGGGCATCGCCGGGTCCTGGTCGGCGTACTACTACAACGGCTACATCTACTCCAGCGACATCCGGAAGGGCCTGGACGTCATCGCCATCGACGACCCGCTGACGGACCCCGCCAAGCAGGTCGAGATGGACGAGTTCAACGTGCAGACGCAGCGGGCCTACTGAGGGGCCGACCGGCTACCGGGGGGCGGAGATCGCGCCGTCGCGCCAGTCCCGGTAGCGGGTCTGCCAGGTCGAGGTCAGCACGGTGCCCTCGATGGGGTACTTCCAGCTCAGCAGGAACATCGTCGGCCGGTCCTCGGGGTCGAGCTCCGTCTTCCAGACGAGCGTGGTCCTGGCGAGCTCCTCCTCCGTCCACCCGCCCGCGATCTTCATGAGCTCGTCGCGCATCGCCTGGTGGCTCTCGGTGGCCCGCAGCGACCCGCTGTAGGTCCGCTGCGAGCGGCGCGGCACCCGGGTCAGCGCGACGAGCTCGGTGAGCGTCGCCACCGACGCCATGAGGGCGATGTGCCCGGCGTGGTCGAGGAGCTCGCTCGCCTGCGCGCCGACCTTCCTGCCCCGCTGGTAGCAGCCGAGGTCCTCGCCGTGCTGGATCACGGTGACCTCGCCCTGCCGGCCGCTGATGCGGGGAGCGCTGATGGACAGCTCGAAGTTCACGGCAGAATCGGCCGCCGGCGTGCTCGCGTCGTAGGCGAGCCGGCCGGTGGCCTCGGCGTTGAACTCGCTCTGGTCGAGGCCGCCCTCGTAGTCGAGGTCGGCCATCGGCGTCGCGGCGAGGGCGGTCTGGATCGCCGACATGAGTGCCAGCCGCTCGGCGGCGGGAGGTGACGTCGTGCCCTCCGGCGTCCGGCTCGCGCCGGGCGTCGCGGTGCCGGGCGCCCCGGTGGCGGGCCGCGCCGTGACGGGCGCTCCGGAGGAGCGGGGGCCGGTGGAGGTGGCCGACGTCCGGGTGGCCGACTGCCAGAGCAGGCCGCCGGCCGCCGCCGCGAGGGTCGCCGTGGCGCCGCCGATCAGCAGCCGCCGGCGGGACACGCGCCACGTCGCGGGCCCGTCGTGCGGCTCCGCGGCCCACGGTCCGGCGCCCCCGCCGTCCGGCCGGCCGCCGTCCCGCCCGCCACGGCCCCGCCCGGCGTGGTCCGGCGCGGTGCCGCCGGGAGCGGTACGCCGCCACGCGGTACGGCCCGGCTCGACGTCCCCGCCCGGCACGGCGGCCGGGGCGGGGACTCGGGCGTCGCCGGCGGGCCGTTCCTCGCCGAGCAGGTCGAGCAGCACGTCACGGGCCGTCGGCCGGGCCGCCGGGTCCTTGGCCAGGCAGCGCGCGACGACGTCGCGCAGCGGCCCCGGCAGCTCGCCGAGGTCGGGCTCCCGGTTGATGATCCGGTGGATGATCGCCCCGATCGTGTCGCCGCCGAACGGGGGCCGCCCGGTCGCGGCGAACACCATCGTCGATCCCCAGGCGAACACGTCGGCCGGCGGGCCGGACGGCTCGTCGCCGAACTGCTCGGGCGCCATGTACGGGGGCGTGCCGGTCAGGCCGCTCCTGGTGGTGACGTCGGCGAGCCGGGCGATGCCGAAGTCGATGACGCGCGGGCCGTCGGGCCCCATCAGCACGTTGCCGGGCTTGAAGTCGCGGTGCACCACCCCGGCGCGGTGGATGGCGGTGAGCGCGGTCGCCGTGCCGATGGCCAGCCGCGTCAGCGTCGCCCCGCCCAGCGGGGCGACCGCCGCCAGCGGCGGGCCGTCGATGAACTCGCTCACCACGTACGGCGGGTCGTGGTCGAGGTCGGCGCTGATCACCCGGGCCGTGCAGAACTCGTCCACCTGGCGGGCGGCGGCCAGCTCGCGTTCGAAGGAACGGTCGATGGCGCCCGTCATGACCTTGATGGCGACCCGTTCGCCGGTGGGCGTCTCGCCCAGGTAGACGATC
The DNA here is from genome assembly GCF_002850745.1 of Nonomuraea indica. GTDB lineage: Bacteria > Actinomycetota > Actinomycetes > Streptosporangiales > Streptosporangiaceae > Nonomuraea > Nonomuraea indica. The sequence goes on along the minus strand of NZ_KZ559468.1, from coordinate 697,419 downwards.
CCCTGGCCGCCCTGCCCGAGCCTGCCCACGACCCGGTGCACGCCTAACCGCTCCGGGTCTCCTCTCCGGAGCACGCCAGTGGCCAACCCGACCTCATCTCACACGGAACGTACGGAACCGGAACGCGCTCAGGGGTCGACGTCGGCGGCCGAACGCTCGGCGAAGACCCGCATCGCCTCGGTCGTGACGGGACCCGGCGCGACCGGCAGCGCCCGGTCGTCGACGAGCCGGATCGGCTGGACGTCGCGGGTGGTGGAGGTGAGGAACGCCTCCTCGGCCTCGTACAGGGCCGACAGGGGCACGTCGGCCTCCTCGCCGCCGCACCACTCCAGCACCAGCGCCCGCGTGACGCCGGCCAGGCAGCCGGAGGCCAGCGTGGGGGTGAGCAGCCGCCCGTCGCGCACGAGGAACACGTTGGAGCCGGTGCCCTCGCACAGGTCGCCGGCCAGGTTGCCGAAGACGGCCTCGCCGCCGCCGCGCGCCTTGGCGTAGGCGAGGGCCTTGGCGTTGTCGCCGTAGGAGGTGCTCTTGACGCCGGCCAGCGCGCCGCGCTCGTTGCGCGGCCAGGGGACGACGGTGACGGCGGCGGTGGCCGGGAACGGCTTCTGCTCGTCCACGATCACGACGGAGGTGGTGCCCTGGTCGCCGCGGTCGGAGCCGAGCGGGCCCGGGCCGCTGGTGTAGGTGATCCGGATGCGGCCGAGGGGCCAGCCCGGGGCCGCGGCCAGCAGCTTCTCGACGCCCTCGGCGATGGCGTCGACGTCGGGCTCGGGCAGGTCCATGCGCTGGGCGGAGAGCTTGAGCCGGTCGAGGTGGCGGGTGAGCGCGAACGAGCGGCCGTGCACGATCTTCACGGTCTCGAACACGCCGTCGCCGACCATCAGCCCGTGGTCGAACACCGAGACCACGGCCTGCCGGGGGTCGAGCAGCTCCCCGTTGACCCAGACAGGGATGTTCATTCAGATGCCTCCTGTGGATGCCAGTGAGATGAGCCTGGACGCCTTCAGCTCGGTCTCGAGCCACTCACGCCGCGGGTCGCTGCCCCACGTGATGCCCGCTCCCGTGCCGAACCGGATCTCCTCGGCGGAGATCTGGAATGTACGGATGCCCACGGCCAGCGCCGCCCTGCGACGGTCGGCGTCGACCCAGCCCACAGCCCCACAGTAAGGCCCCCGGGGCTCGGGTTCGAGTTCGTTGATGATGCGCAGCGCCGACGATTTGGGGGCACCGGTGACCGAACCGGGCGGGAAGGTCGCCTCGAACAGCTCCGCCCAACCGGCCTCGGGCAGCAGCCTGGCTCGTACGGTGGACACGAGGTGCACCAGGCCCGGATGCTCCTCGACGGCGCACAGCGAGGGCACCTCGACGGAGCCGACCTCGGCGACCCGCCCGAGGTCGTTGCGGACCAGGTCGACGATCATGACGTTCTCGGCGTAGTCCTTCTCCAGCAGGTCGGCGGCGGTGACGCCGGTGCCCTTGATGGGCCTGGACTCGATCACGTCGCCGTCGCGCGACAGGTAGAGCTCGGGCGACGCCGACACCACGGCCATGCCGGGCACCCGGACGACGGCGGCGTAGGGGGCGGGGTTGCCCTCGGCCAGGCGGGCGGCCAGGGCGAGCGGGTCGGCGTCGGGCGGCACGGGCGCGGACAGCACCCGGCACAGGTTGGCCTGGTAGACCTCGCCCCGCTCGATGTGGTCGCGGATGGCCCGCACGCCCCGCTCGTAGGCGGTCCGGTCGAGGGAGCTGCGCCACTCGTGCGGGCGGGGGCCGTGCCAGGGTCCGCTCGGGGCGGGCAGCGGCGCGGGCCGTACGTGCTCGAAGCGCGCGCACGTCACCTTGCCCTCGAAGTCGACGACCACGGCCCACCAGCCCCGTCCGTCGAGGGCGGACAGGTCGGTGGTGAGGTCGCGCAGGCCCGTGGCGAGAAGCCGGCCTACGTGGGCGTAGCCGTCGTGCACGCCTGCCATTCTCCCAGGAGCCGGACGAGCTCCAGCGCGGCGGGCAGCGGGGTGGGGGGCAGGGCCGCGTACACGGTGCGGGCGGGCGTCGTCCCGCGCAGCGGGCGCAGCACCACTCCGGCGGGTACGGCCCGCGCCGCCAGCTCGGGCACGAGCGTCACCCCGAGCCCCGCGGCCACGAAGCCGAACTTGCCCGACCACTCCGCCACCCGCAGCCCGCCGCGCGGCGCGAACCCGGCGGCGGCGCAGGCGGTGGACAGCAGCGTCGGCTGCCCGCGCGGCGCGGCCTCGATCCAGTTCTCCGCCGCCAGGTCGCCCAGCCGCACGCTGTCCTCGCCGGCCAGCCGGTGGGCGGCGGGCAGCGCCACCAGCAGCCGGTCCTCGCGCAGCCGGACCAGGTGCCCGGCCTCGGCGGGCAGGCCGGCGGGATAGTCGCTGACCACGGCGACGTCCAGCGCGCCGGCGGCGAGCCGTTCGAGCAGGCGGCCGGTGAGCCCCTCGACCAGCCGCAGCTCCACCTCGGGCCGCGCCGCGGCGAACCTGCCGAGCGCGACCGGCACGAGGTCCACGTTGGCGGTGGCGAACGCGCCTATTCGCAGCGTGCCGCCGCTGCCGCCGTGGATGGCGGCCAGCTCCTCCCCCGCCCGGTCGAGCCGGTCGAGGACGGCGACGGCGTGCCGGTGCAGCGCCAGCCCGGCGGGGGTCAGCCGGACGCCGCGGGCCAGCCGCTCGAACAGCGGTCCGCCGGCGGCCCGTTCGAGCGCGGCGACCCGCCGGGAGACGGCCGACTGGGTGTAGCCGAGCAGTTCGGCGGCGGCGGTGAAGGATCCGCTCCTGGCGACCTCGTCGAAGAGGCGGAGGGCAGCGGTGTCGAAGGCATGCGTTTCAGTCATGGCTGGCATGCAATCTAGTCGGTGGTGGAATCCGTCGGGGTGGGCTTCACTGCTCGCATGACGACGTATCAGGGCCGGATCGCGTTTCTCGGACAGGGCCGCATGGGCGTCCCCATGGCGCGGCGGCTGGAGGAGGCCGGGCACCGGGTGACGGTGTGGCGGCGCGGCACGGGGGCGCCGGTGGCCGGGGCGGTCGCCGGGGCCGACCTGGTGATCACGATGCTCCGCGACCCGGCCGCGGTGCGCGAGGTGCTGGCCGCGGCTCTTCCCGGGTTGCGCGCCGGGGCGACGGTGGTGGAGATGTCCACCATCGGGCCGGAGGCGGTGCGCGAGGTGCGCGCGCTGCTGCCCGGCTCGGTCGGCCTGGTGGACGCCCCGGTGCTGGGCAGCGTGGGACCCGCGGCCGAGGGCACGCTCACCGTCCTGGCGGGCGGCCTCACCGGGCCCGGCGTGGACACGCAGGGGTGCCGGGCGGTGCTGGCGACGTTCGGCACGGTGCGGGAGGCGGGGCCGCTGGGCGCGGGCGCGGCGCTGAAGCTCGCCGTCATGAGCGCGCTCGTCCCGGCCCAGGTGCTGCTCGCGGAGACGTTCGCGTACGGCGAGGCGCACGGTGTGCCGCGTGCCGCGCTGGCGGACGCGCTGGGGGACACGCCGCTGGGCGGGCTCGCCGAACGGCTGCGCGCCCCCGCCGGGCCGACGAGGTACGCGCTCGGCCTGGCGGCCAAGGACCTGTCCCTGGCCGCCTGGGACGGCGCGTCGCTGGCCACGGCCGCCCGCAGGCGCCTGCAGGAGGCGGAGGCGGCCGGTCTCGGCGACCGGGACCTGACGGCGATCGCCGCGCACCTGTCCGCCGGGCCGCCGGTCCGCCGCGGCCGGGCGGTGCCGCTGAACCTGCCGACCGTGCCCGCCACGAACGGCATGTACTCGCACGCGGTGCGGGCCGGCGACACGCTGTACGTCTCCGGTCAGGCCGCCCTCGACGAGCGGGGCGCCGTGGTGGGCGAGGGCGACATGACGGCGCAGGCCGAGCACGTCTTCCGGTGCCTGGCGCGCATCCTGGCCGACCAGGGCGCCGGGTTCGAGGACGTCACGTTCGTCAGGACGTACCTGACGGACATGGACCTGCGGGCCGAGTACGGCGCCGTGCGCCGCGCGTACATCACCGGCACGCCGCCGGCCAGCACCACCGTGGAGGTGCCGCGGCTGTTCATGCCGGGGCTGCTGCTGGAGGTGGACCTCGTCGTCGCCCTGCCCTGACCGGCGGCCGCGGGGATCAGGCGAGCGGGCCGGTGACGGACTCCACGGCCGCCACGACGGAGCCGTCCGCCACCAGGCGGACCGCCGACTCGATCTCCGGAGCCAGGAAGCGGTCGGGGCCGGGGCCCGGGACCGTCTCCCGCAGCGCCCGCACCACCGCGGCCGTGGCCGGGGCGGGGGTGAGCGGCGCGCGCAGGTCGATCGCGCGGGCGGCGGTGAGTACCTCGACGGCGAGCACGCGGGTGAGCCCGTCGACGGACCTGCGCAGCTTGCGCGCCGCCGACCAGCCCATCGAGACGTGGTCCTCCTGCATCGCCGAACTGGGGATCGAGTCGACGCTGGCCGGCACGGCCAGGCGCTTCAGCTCGGACACGACGGCCGCCTGGGTGTACTGGGCGATCATGTGACCGGAGTCGACGCCCGGGTCGTCGGCCAGGAACGCCGGCAGGCCGTGGTTGCGCGCCACGTCGAGGAACCGGTCGGTGCGGCGCTCCGACATCGAGGCCAGGTCGGCGGCCACGATCGCGAGGAAGTCCAGCACGTACGCCACGGGAGCGCCGTGGAAGTTGCCGTTGGACTCCACGCGCCCGTCGGCGAGGACGGCCGGGTTGTCCACGGCGCTGGCCAGCTCCCAGGTGGCGACGTTGGCGGCGTGCGCGATCGTGTCGCGGGCCGCCCCCGCCACCTGCGGGGCGCAGCGCAGGGAGTAGGCGTCCTGGACGCGGGTGCAGGAGCCCGGGTCGCGGTGGCTTTCCATGATCCCGGACCCGGCCAGGATCCTCGTCATGTTGGCGGCGGCCAGGGCCTGGCCGGGTTGCGGCCGCAGCGCCTGCAGCTCGGGGGCGAAGACGCGGTCGGTGCCGAGGAGCGCCTCGACGCTCATCGCGGCGCTGATGTCGGCGGTCCGCACGAGCCGGGTCAGGTCGTCGATGGCCAGGATCAGCATGCCGAGCATGCCGTCGGTGCCGTTGATCAGGGCCAGGCCCTCCTTGGCGGCCAGCTCGACGGGCTCGACGCCGGCCTGCTTGAGCGCCTCGGCGGCCGAGGTGAGCCGGCCCGACGCGTCGCGGACGACGCCTTCGCCCATGAGGGTGAGCGCGACGTGGGCCAGCGGCGCGAGGTCGCCGGAGCAGCCGAGGCTGCCGTACTCGTGCACCACCGGGGTGATCCCGGCGCTGATGAGCGCGGCGAGGGTCTTGGCCGTGGTCGGCCGGATGCCGGTGTGACCGGTGGCGAGCGTGTGCAGGCGCAGCAGCATGAGCGCGCGCACCACCTCCGCCTCCACCTCCGGGCCGCTGCCCGCCGCGTGGGAGCGGACGAGGGAGCGCTGGAGCTGGGCGCGCAGCGCCGGGTCGATGTGCCGGGTGGCGAGCGCGCCGAACCCGGTGGAGACGCCGTAGGCGGGGGTGGGGCTCTCGGCCAGCTCGTCCACCCGCTGCCGGGCGGCCGCGATCGCCGCGACGGCGTCGTCGGTGAGCTGGACGGCGGCGCCGTGCCGGGCCACCCGGATGACGTCGTCGAAGGTCAGGGGCTCTGGGCCGACGTTCACGACTCCGTTGTCGCGCATGGTGCTCTCTCTCACTAAGTAACCGGCGTATGCGATGTTAGCTCCTTACCGGAGAACAGCGCGGCCAGCCCTCCCCTGCCCTCGTCGGTCAGGGTCACCGCCCTCGGCACCGGCCCTCTGACGTACCAGCCGAGGTCCAGCAGGGCGCCGGTCACCGCCGCGCCGAGCGCGCCGCCGAGGTGGGCCCTGCGCTCGGTCCAGTCGAGGCACTCGGGGGCGAAGCGCCGCCTGGCTCGCCGCGCAGCCGTCACATCGACGCCGAGCCGCGCGAGCAGGCGTTCGCCCGCGGGCGTGACCTCCTCGCCGTCGAGGTGGCCGCCCGCGCGCAGCTGGTCCAGCAGGCCGACGCCGGCCCGCCCGGCCAGGTGGTCGTAGCAGGTGCGGGCCTCCTCCAGCAGGCGCGCCTGCCGGGACTGGCGCAGCGACCGTACGGGTGGTCGCGTGCCGACCCTGGCCAGCACCTCCAGCACCTCGGCCACCTCGTGCCCGGCGAGCCGGTAGTAGCGGTGCCTGCCCTGGCGCACGACGTCGACGAGCCCCCCGTCGAGCAGTCGGGACAGGTGGGCGCTGGCGGTGGCGGCGCTGACCCCGGCCAGCCGGGCCAGCTCGCCCGCGGCGAGCGCCCGGCCGCCGAGCAGTGCGGTCAGGATCGCGGCCCTGGTGGGATCGGCGATGAGTGCCGCCACCGGGGCGATGTCGGCGTCGCGTGCGACATGCTCTGCTGCCATGCCCCGACCCTAACGCGCGGACGTTTCGGGCCCCGTCGAAGCATGGCGCCGGACCCGACGCGGCCTCGTCGGGCCCGCCCCCACAGGCCCCGACGCGCCCGCGCCCGACGCGACCTGCCCGGGCCCGCCCGCAACCTGCCCGTGCCGGCCCGCTACATGCCCGCCCCGGACCCGACATGCCGACGCCGAGCCCGACGCCCGCCGCGCCGGACGCGACATGACGGCCGGGCACGACGTGCCCGGGCGGTCCGGCGCGGGCATCCTTCGACGCCCCCTTGAACGACCAGCCGCCAGAGTGCTGGCATGACGACCGACACGACTCCCGCCCCCGCCGACGACAACCCCGCCCTCCTGGTGGCCGCCGCGGTGGACCGGTGCCTCGAACTGGCCTCGACCTGGATGGCCTGGGACGGCAGGCCCATCACGACGGACGGCGCGAACCTGTGGACCCCGTCGAAGGCCGTCCGCCGCATCCAGGACCACCTGGTGGACCACCTGGCCGAGGTGGAGGCGCTGCTCGCCGGCGCCGCTCCGCAGCCCGACCTCTGGCACGGCCGGACGGTGACGCTGGAGGCCGACTGGGCCCGCCTCACGGAGACGGACCTGGCCGAGGCCAGGTCCCGCTGGACCCGCCTCGCCCAGGCGTACGTGAACCGGTACGCCACCGTCCCCGACGCCTGGGACGTGCCGCGCGACCCCAACTGGACGCTGCGCGCGATCGCCGAGCACGTCGCCGGCGTCACCTGGTACGCCGAACAGGTCGGCGACCTCCGGTTTGGGGACTCGGCCAGGATTCGCTAGAGTTCTCTCGTCACCGCATCACGCGGCGGCGACGCGGAAGTGGCTCAGTGGTAGAGCATCACCTTGCCAAGGTGAGGGTCGCGGGTTCGAATCCCGTCTTCCGCTCGGAGCTTCCGGCTCGGTGGAGTGGCCGAGAGGCGAGGCAGCGGCCTGCAAAGCCGTCTACACGGGTTCAAATCCCGTCTCCACCTCTGCGAGGACGATTAGCTCAGCGGGAGAGCGCTTCCCTGACACGGAAGAGGTCACTGGTTCAATCCCAGTATCGTCCACCATCCGAAGGCCCCGGCCCATGGCCGGGGCCTTCGTCGTTCCCGGGGGCGATAATCGTTGGCTTTCTGTCGGTGCCGGATGCTAGAAAAAAATTTCGATAATCCTCCGGCCCGACGTCAGGGAGCCCGCACGTGACCGCCAGCAGTTCGGAGTTCTCCGTGGCCGGGCCGCGCCACGACCGACGGGGCCCGGTGCGCTGGCTCTGGTCGCACCTGCGCCGCCATCCCGTGCACCTGCTCGGCTTCCTCGGCGGGTCGCTGGTGATGGTGGTCCTCAACGCCATGGTGCCCGACCTGACCGGCGACGCCTTCGACGCCGTCCTCGGCGAGCACGGCGATCCGGCCGCGGCGCTCGGGCTGGTCGCGCTCGCGCTGCTGGCCATCGTGCTGGCCCGCGGCGTCTTCGACCTGGTCGCCCGGCTGTCGAGCGAGGTCCTGGCCAAGCGGCTGGAGCGTGACGCCCGCGACGAGCTCTACGTGAGCCTGCTGGGCAAGAGCCAGACCTTCCACAACCGCCAGCGGGTCGGCGACCTGATGGCGCGGGCCGCCAACGACATCCGCCAGCTGTCCATCATGATCACTCCTGGGATCGACCTGATCGTCGACTCCGGGCTGACCGGGCTGGTGCCGCTGTTCTTCATCGGCGCGATCGACCCGCGGCTCCTGCTCGTGCCCGCCGTGTTCGCGGTCGTGTTCGCCGCCGCCCTGTGGCAGTACATGCGCCGGCTCAACCCGGTGGCGAGCCGGATGCGCGAGGAGTTCGGCGACCTCAACGCCGGCCTCAACCAGGCCGTCCGCGGCATCGAAGTGATCAAGGTGACCGCGCAGGAGGAGCAGGAGCGCCGGCGGTTCCGCACCCTCGCGCGCCGCTACCGCGACTCCTTCGCCCGCAACGGCCTGGTCCAGGCCCGCTACCTGCCGACGCTGCTGTTCGCCTGCACCATGGCGGCGGCGCTGTGGCACGGCCTCCACCTGCACGGCACGGGCGTGATCACCGTGGGCGAGCTGGTGTCGTTCATGGGCCTCATGGGCATGCTCGGGTTCCCGGCGCAGATGTCCATCTTCACCTTCTCGCTGGTGCAGATCGGCATCGTCTCCTCGCGCCGGATCCTCGCTCTGATGACGTCCGAGGACGAGCTGGAGCAGCGCCCGGACGGCCACACCGCCGCGATCAAGGGCGAGATCGTCTTCGACGACGTCACGTTCGGCTACGAGGGCGGCGAGCCGGTGCTGCGGGGCGTCTCGTTCACCGTGCGGCCCGGCGAGACCGTCGCGATCGTCGGCGAGACGGGCTCCGGCAAGAGCACGCTGACCAAGCTGGTCCCCCGCATCTACGACGTCACCTCGGGCCGGATCCTGGTGGACGGCGTCGACGTGCGCGAGTGGCGGCTCGACTCGCTGCGTTCGCAGATCTCGACGATCGAGCAGGACATCGTGCTGTTCTCCCGCTCGGTGGCCGAGAACATCGCCTTCAGCCTCGGCCAGCGGGCCGACCGGGAGGCCGTGGTGCGGGCGGCGGAGGACGCGCAGGCGGCCGAGTTCATCGCCGAGCTGGGCGACGGCTACGACACCGTCATCGGCGAGCGCGGCGTCACCCTGTCGGGCGGGCAGCGCCAGCGGCTGGCCATTGCGCGGGCGCTGCTGACCGACCCGGCGATCCTCGTGCTGGACGACTCGACCAGCGCCATCGACTCGGCCACCGAAGACCTCATCCAGCAGGCCATCGGCCGCATCCTCGACGGGCGCACCACGCTGCTGATCACCCACCGGCTGTCGCAGATCCGGTGGGCGGACAAGGTGCTGCTGCTGCGGCGCGGCGAGCTGGTCGACTGCGGCACGCACGACGAGCTGATCGCGCGCAGCCCTCTCTACCGGCGGATCTTCTCCCACTACGACGAGGTGGACCTGCACCGCGACCCGCCGTCCGGAGACGCGGCCGGAGACGCGGCCGGAGACGCGGCCGGAGACGCGGCCGGGGACAGCTCGGGGGCTGACGGGACCGGCGGCTCCCGAGTTGAAGCCTCAGGACCCGACGGGACCGACGGGGCCAGGCCTGACACCCCCGAAGACGACGCGGACGACGGGGCCATGCCTGACGCCCCCGAAGACGACGCGAACGACGGGGCCAGGCGTGACGGCAGGATGACGGCCGTGGCGAGCGTCCGTGCGGGCGAGCGGGGAGGGGTGGCCTGATGGGCTTCATCATGGACGGCCTCGACGCCGAGGACTACGACCGCACCTACAGCGACCGGGTCCTGTTTCGCCGGATCATGTCCTACTTCCGCCCCAAGCTGCGCGTCATGGTCCTGGTCGCCGTCATGATCGTGCTCGGCTCGGTCAGTCAGGCCGCCCTGCCGTTCCTGGGCAGCCAGGCGGTCGACGCCATCCAGCAGGGCACCATCGCCGACGTGGGCTGGCAGGTCACCCTGGGGATGCTGCTGGCCGGGGCGCTCGGGTGGGGCTTCAACTTCATCCGGCAGTGGCAGAGCGCGCGCGTCACCGGCGACGTCGTGCTCCGGCTCCGGGAGGACGCGTTCGACGCCGTGCTGGAGCGGGACCTGTCGTTCTACGACGAGACCCCCTCCGGCAAGATCGTCAGCCGGGTGACCTCCGACACCGACGACTTCGCCACGGTCTCCACGCTCACGATGGACCTGATCAGCCAGGTGCTGATGGTCGGCCTGGTCACCGGGCTGCTCTTCCTGCGCAGCGCGGAGCTGGCCCTGCTGACCCTGCTCATGGTGCCGGTCATCGTGGGCATCGCGCTGCTGTTCCGGCGGATCGCCCGCACCAGCACCCGCCGGGCGCAGCGGTCGCTGAGCCGGGTCAACGCCAACCTGCAGGAGACCATGGGCGGCATCACGGTGGCCAAGAACTTCCGCCAGGAGCGGCAGGTCTACGACGAGTTCCGGCCGATCAACCAGCAGAGCTACCGGGTGACGCTCGGGCAGGGCTTCGTGTTCTCGTCCATCTTCCCCGTGCTCTTCCTGGTGGCGGGGCTCGCCACGGTGGCCCTGGTGCAGCTCGGCGGCACGCGGGCGCTCGACGGCAGTCTGACGGCGGGCGACTGGTTCCTCTTCCTGCAGGGCGTGGCGCTCTTCTGGTTCCCGCTGACGTCCATCGCCGCCTTCTGGTCGCAGTTCCAGCAGGGCCTGTCGGCCTCCGAACGGGTCTTCGCGCTCATTGACGCCCCGCCCCGGGTCGTGCAGATCGACCCGCAGCCAGTGGGCCGGCTGGCGGGGCGGATCGAGTTCCAGCAGGTGACCTTCGGCTACGTCCCGGGCAACCCCGTGCTGCGCGACTTCGACCTGGCGATCGAGGCCGGGGAGACCGTGGCGCTGGTCGGCCACACCGGGGCCGGCAAGTCGACGCTCAGCAAGCTGATCACCCGGTTCTACGAGTTCCAGGAAGGCCGGTTGCTCATCGACGGTCGCGACATCCGCACCCTCGACCTGGCCGGCTACCGCAGGCAGATCGGCGCGGTGCCGCAGGTCCCGTTCCTGTTCAGCGGCACGGTCGCCGACAACATCCGCTACCCGCGCCCTGAGGCCACCGACGAGGAGGTAGCCGCCGCGGCGGCGGCGGTGGGCGGCGGCGACTGGGTCGACGCCCTGCCCCAGGGCCTGCGCACCGACGTCGGCGAGCACGGCCGTGCCCTGTCCATGGGCCAGCGCCAGCTCGTGGCCCTGGCTCGCCTGCTCATCCAGGACCCGGCGATCGTGGTGCTGGACGAGGCCACCGCCAGCGTCGACCCGCTGACCGAGGCGCAGATCCAGGAGGGGCTCGACGTGGTGCTGGCAGGCCGCACGTCAATCGTCATCGCCCACCGCCTGTCCACGATCGAGCACGTCGACCGGATCCTGGTGCTGGACCACGGCCGCGTCGTCGAGGAGGGCGACCACGCGACCCTGCTGGCCCGCGGGGGCCGCTACTGCCAGGTCTACAACACCTACTTCCGCCACCAGTCCCCGCACTACCGCGCCGGCTCGGGCTTCGTCGCCGTCGGCGAGGGCTGAGCCCGGCCCCGGGCCCTGAGGACACAGAGGCGCCGCCCCGGAGAGGGCCGGGACGGCACTCTGCCACGATACGCGGATCCACCCGCGCCGATCACTCACACCGAGGCAACGGGCGGCTGCCCTGACCTCGGCGAGCTTCAGGGGCGGTGCGTTGTCGTCCGTCAGGCCGGTCCGCCGGGGGCTCCCCCTTCCCGCCCCGACGCGGGCGGGGCGGGCGACGGGGCTTCGCCCACGACGCATCGGCGGCCCCCTTGAGCCGGACCGGGTCGAGACCCGAGTGGGGCCGCACGCAGGCCAGCCGCAGGGGAGCGGGGCCGGCGTGCCGCCTTCGGGCGGGGCGTACTCCCCCTTGCAAGCCGGCCGCGTTCCCTTCCGAGTCGGGCCCTCGCATCAAGCAACTTGTGTTGACTAAGCCGGATTAGTCAATTAATGTTGCTTACATGTCCGACAGCGACATCCCCGTCCACCAGGATCCCGCCGACGCGCTGGCTGCCGTGGTGGCCATGCGGCGGCTGGCCGACCAGCTGGAGGACGCCGCCGTCGAGCAGGCGATGCGCGCGGGCTGGAGTTGGCCGCAGGTCGCCGAGGCGCTCGGCGTGACCCGCCAGGCGGTCCACAAGAAGCACGCCAAGCGACTCATCGTCGCCGGCGTCAAGCTCAGGAGACGTGCACCATGAAACCGTTCGACGCCTACCTGCACACGATCCTCACCGAGGGAGGCATGGAGGCACAGAGGCACGGATCATCCACGGTCGAGGCGCAGCATCTTCTGCTGGCCGTCGCGGCGCAGGAGGGCACCGCGCCGCAGCGCATCCTGGCCTCCTTCGGCCTCGACTACCCGGCGGTCCGGGCCGCTCTCGAGGCGGAGACGCAGCACAGCCTGAGCATGGTGGGGGTGTCCCCTTCCTCGTTCGGCCTGCCCCGGCCGAACACCGTCACGCCGAGCCATCAGCCCAGGATGGGCGAGACGGGCAAGCTCGCCATCGAGCGGGGCTTCGCGTCGGCATCCCGCAAGAGGGACCTGAGGCCTGCGCACGTGCTCCTCGGCATCCTGCGGGCCGAGGTCGGCACGGTGCCCCGCGCGCTGGCCCTGGCCGGCGTCGACCGCGCCGAGCTGCTGGCCCGGGTCCAGAGTTCCATCACCGACGACGGCATCGCCTGACGAGCACACCCGCCTCCCGTACCCTCACTTCGCCCACCCTGAGGCGTCGTCTCCCGCTTCGCTGACCGGCACCTGCGCCGATGAGCGCGTCTCCCGTGGGCCTTCGACACCGTCCGCGAGACGGTCGCACCAGCCCGGCCGCGCCCCCACGCGTGCCCGCCGTGCCCCCTTGACGCCGGCCTCGCCCGCGTGCGCCCGCTCTGCCCACTGACGCCGGATCCCCCGCCCGCGTCCGCTCTGCACCCCGGACGCCGGGACCTCCTTCGTGCGCCCGTTGTGCCCTGACGCCGGGAGCACACGTCCCGGCCGGAGCTTCCTCTCCGGTCCCCACGCCCACCAAGACGACCACCCTCTGTCCAGGCACAGCCATGCCTGGATCCATCCGGCCGACCTCCGGCCATTCCGTCATGCCCAAGGAGGCATTCATGTCCGTGTTCCGTGCCCATGCCGGTCTGCTCGTCGCCGCCCTCACCGTGGCGGGAAGCGCCATGACGGGCCCCGCCGCCGCCTCCGCGGCCGAGCGCGCCCCACGCCACGCCGCGCTCCAGCGCGTGCTCGACCGGGCCGCGGGTGAGGGTGGCGTCCCCGGCATCGTCGCCGAGCTCAGGGACGGTCACGCGAAGCCGTGGTTCGGCACGGCGGGGGTGGCCGACCTGAAGAGCCGCCGCGAGCGCCGGCCGGGGGAGCACTTCCGCATCGGCAGCTTCACCAAGGCGTTCACCGGCACGGTGGTCCTGCAGCTGGCGGCGGCGGGGAAGCTGAGCCTGGACGACACCGTGGCCAAGTGGCTGCCCGGCATGGTGGAGGAGCATCTCGGCGGGGACGGCACCAAGATCACCATCAGGCGCCTGCTCAACCACACCAGCGGGCTGCCCGACGCCGTCCCCGGGCAGCCGACCCCGCGCCCGGAGGAGCCCGGCAGGCGCTTCATCTACTCCAAGGTCAACTACACCCTCGCGGGGATGATCGTCGAACGCGCGACCGGCTCCACCCTCGCGGAGGAGATCGACCGCCGCATCGCCCGGCCGCTGCGCCTGACGGGTACGTACCTGCCGGACGCCGACAACACGATGCGCGATCCGCACGCGCGCCACTACTCGAAGTTCGACCAGGCCGGTCGTCCCACGGAGATCCACGACGTGACGGACGCGGACCTGAGCTGGGCGGGCGCCGCCGGGGGCATGGTGTCGACGACCTCTGACCTGCACCGGTTCCTGCGGGCCCTGCTGCGCGGCCGGCTCCTCCCGCCGGCCCTGCAGAAGGAGATGTTCACCACCGTCTCGACGGAGGGCGCGGACTGGGTCCCGAACACCCGGTACGGCCTCGGCGTCTACTCGCAGAACCTGTCGTGCGGGGTCACGCTCTGGGGCGGCGGCGGGTACATCCAGGGCTCGGTGACGTACGCGATGGGCGACCGCAAGGGCGCCCACACGCTGGTGAGCAACATGAACGGCGACTGGAACGACCACCTGAAGACCTTCCACCAGCTCTTCGAGGCCCGCTTCTGCCCGGCCGCCTCCCAGCGCCCCGCCCGTTGACCCGACCCGTTGACCTTTGCCAGCTCATCTGCCGGGCCGGCAGGTGAGCTGGAGCCCGGCCGGGAGCCGTGCACCGTCCCGCCGGGACGCAGCCGCCGGGCGACGGGTCGGGTCCTGCGCCGGGCCGGACGTCGTCAACGGGCGACGGCGGGGCGAGACCGACGACCAGGACGGTGGCACGCCAGGCGGTCAGGCAATGGCACGCCAGGCGGTCAGGCGGTGGCACGCCAGGCGGTCAGGCGGTGGCACGCCAGGCGGTCAGGCGGTGGCACGTCAGGCGGTCGGGCGGTGGCCGTGGCCGCGCCGGCGCCGGGCGCGCCGCCCGTCACGACGGCGCGCCTGCCGGTGATGCGGTCGCTCACGCGCCCTTCCCGGGGTCGTGGCGGAGCGGCAGGACGGCGACGTCGAGCGGCGCGAGGTCGGCGCCGGCCGCGTGGACGGGGTGGTCGTTGTGGTTGAGCAGGAACAGGCGCGAGCCACGGCGCACGGCCTCCACCCCGGCGGGCAGCCCCGCCACGACGGGGGCGACGCCCGCCAGCCGGAGGGTGTCGGCGACGAGGTCGCGCATGGCCTGCTCGTCGGGCCGGGTGCCGAGGTAGGTGGCGGTGCCCGCGCCGTAGGCGTGCCGGGTCACGGCGGGCAGGCCGGCCAGCGGCCCGCCGGTGTAGGCGGCCAGCACCTCGGCCCCTTCGGGCACGATGTGGTCGGCCCACAGGTCGGCGCTGCCGCCGGAGCTGAGCCCGGCCCGCTCGCCGTCGCTGAGCGGCCAGAACTCCTCCACCCGCAGCCCGAGCAGCTCGCGGAAGGCGCCCGGGTAGCCGCCCAGCCGGATCCGGTCGCACTCGTCGGCGATGCCGCTGAAGAACGACATGAGCAGGTGACCGCCGTCCTCGACGTGGCGCCGCAGCCCGTCGGCCGCCGCGTCGGTGCACAGGTAGAGGTTGGGCACGACGACCAGCTTGTACGCAGAAAGGTCGGCCTCGGGCGGCACCACGTCGACGGTGACGTTGGCGTGCCACAGCGGGGCGTAGTGGGCGCGCACCCGGTCGGGGATCCTCAGCTCGCCGGGCCGGGCGTCCAGCTCCAGCGCCCACCAGTTGGCGTAGTCGTGCACGACGGCCACCTCGGCGGGCACCCGGCCGCCGGCCACGTCGGACAGGGTGGCGAGCTCGGCGCCGAGGGCGGCGGCCTCGCGGAAGATCCGGTTGTCGGAGCCGCCGTGGGAGACGACGGCCGAGTGGAACTTCTCCGCCCCGCCGGCCGAGGCCCGCCACTGGAAGTACATGACCGCGTCGGCGCCGCGCGCCACCGCCTGGTGGCTCCACAGCCGGTTGAGGCCGGTGCGCTTGGGACGGTTGGGCGGGCGGTAGCTGATGGCGCTGGTGGCGGTCTCCATCATCATGTAGGGCCGGCCGCCGCCGAGCGAGCGCATCTGGTCGTGGAAGAAGGCGGCGTCGATGTGGGCGGCGGGGTCCTTCGGCTCGGGGTAGATGTCGAGGGCGACGATGTCGAAGTCGGCGGCCCAGGAGGCGTAGTCGGCGACCGGCTCCCACATGCCCATGATGTTGGTGGTGACGGGCACGTCGGGGGTGAGCTCCTGGAGCACGGCGCGTTCGGCGCGGTAGCAGGCGAGCAGCGCGTCGGAGCTGAAGCGGCGCCAGTCGAGCTCCTGGGCGGGGTTGCGCAGGGTGGGCGCGGTGCGCGGCGGCAGCACGTCGGCCCAGTCGGTGACGCGCTGGCTCCAGAACGTGGTGGACCAGGCGGCGTTGAGCGCGTCGAGGTCGCCGTATCGCTCGCGCAGCCAGTCGCGGAAGTCGCCGGCGGAGACGTCGCAGTAGCACTCCTGGACGTGGCAGCCGTACTCGTTGCCGACGTGCCACAGCTTGAGCGCCGGGTGGGCGCCGTAGCGCTTGGCCATCTGGACGGCCAGGCTGACGGCGGCCTCGCGGTAGACGGGCGAGCTGGGGCAGTAGTGCTGGCGCGAGCCGGGCGAAAGGCGCACGCCGTCGCGGTTGACCGGGAGGGTCTCGGGGTGCCGGCGCGATAGCCACGAGGGCGGGGAGGCCGTGCCGGTGGCCAGGGAGACGTCGATGCCGGCCGCGCCGAGCAGGTCCATGACCTCGTCGAGCCAGCCGAAGTCGTGGCGGCCCGGCTCCGGCTCGACGGTGGCCCAGGAGAAGATGCCCAGCGTGACGATGGTGACCCCGGCCTCGCGCATGAGACGGATGTCGTCGCGCCAGACCTCGGGTGACCACTGTTCGGGGTTGTAGTCGGCGCCGAAGCCGAGCCGGTCGCTCAGGAAGTTCATCCTTTAACGCTCCCTGCGGTGTGCCCCGCCCGCCGGGCGACGCCGGGGCGGTTGATGACGAGGAGGAGTGCGGACACCGCCGCGCCCGTGACCGTCGGCTCGAGGAAGGCCGGGTCACGGAACGTCTGGGAGTTCCACAGCGCCAGGCCGAGCGTGACGGGGTAGAGCTGTTGGTCCGACAGCATGACCGGGGGCAGGAAGTCATTGTTCCAGATGCCGATGAAGTGGAATCTGGTACTCGCCCGCCCCGTCGAGCCGGGCCGGCTCCGGCAGCGCGCCGGGGTGGCGGCGTGGTCCTGGCCGCGGGCGAGGCGCACCCCGATCCGGCCGATGCTCGCCGGACGGGCGCCGGCGGTCAGCGCGTGACGTGGTCACCGGGCCCGCGCGCGACACGCGCCAATTGGGCCTCCTGGCGATCCGGGGTCGCGCCTACGCTGGCGGCAGCCCCGTTCATCCCCATGGACGTCCCCGAGGAGCAGCCCATGACCGCGCTCGACCGACGATCCTTCCTCGGCGGCACTCTGGCGACCGGCCTGGCGAGCGGCCTGGCCGTGCAGACGCTGGGCGCGCACGCCGCCTGGGCGGCGGACGGCCGCAGGCCGTCCCGTCCGGGTGAGGCGGGATACGGCGCGCTGCGCCGCGTCGCGTCACGCAACACCGGTGAGGAGCTGCTGGCCCTGCCCGCCGGCTTCTCCTACTCCGTGCTCGGCCGCACCGGCACCCCCATGTCCGACGGGGTGCCGACGCCCATCGCGCACGACGGCATGGCGGCCTTCCCCGGCACCCGCCGCCACACCGTCCGGCTCGTCCGCAACCACGAGGTGCGCACCGGCCCCGGCTCGCCGACCGGCCGCGTGCACGTGCCGGGTTCGGCGCGCTACGACGAGCTGGGCGTCGGCGGCACCACCACGCTGGAGGTCGACTTGCGCAGCGGCGAGGTGGTGCGGCACTTCGTCAGCCTCAACGGCACGATCGTCAACTGCGCGGGCGGCATGATGCTGCACCGGCGCGGCTGGCTGACCTGCGAGGAGACCACGGCAGGGCCCGCCCAGGGCTGGCAGCGCAAGCACGGCTACATCTTCGAGGTGCCGCTGGACGGCCCCGAGCCGGGCAGGCCGGCCGCGTCGATGCCGCTCACCGCGATGGGCCGCTTCTCGCACGAGGCCGTCGCCGTCGATCCGCGCACGGGCTACGTGTACGAGACCGAGGACGACGCGGGCCGGCCCGACGGCTTCTACCGGTTCCGTCCCCGCGACCCGCGTGACCTGTCCGCCGGCGGCGTGCTGGAGATGCTCAAGGTCAGGGGCGTCGACGGCTACGACTGCCGGGAGGGCCAGACGATGGGGGCGCGACTGCCGGTGGAGTGGGTGCGGATCGACGACCCCGACCCCGACCTGGAGGGCGGCGCGCCGACCTGCGCCCAGCAGGGCCTGGCCAAGGGCGCGGCGAAGTTCAACCGTCTGGAGGGCTGCTGGTACGGCGACGGCGGCGTGTTCTTCAACTCCACCAGCGGCGGCGACGCCAAGAACGGCGACGCGCCCGGCGCGGACGGCTACCGGGAGGGCTACGGGCAGGTCTGGCGCTACGTCCCCGGCCGCCGCGACGGAGGCACCCTGGTGCTGGTGTACGAGTCGCCGGGGCGCAAGGAGCTCGACTCGCCGGACAACCTCACGTTCACGCCGCGCGGCGGCATCGTCCTGTGCGAGGACGATGCGGGCTCGGCCGACGCCGACCCCCATCCGCTGGCGCCGGGCCTGGTCAACGTCAACCGCCTGATCGGGCTCGACCCTCGCCGGGGCGAGCCGTTCGAGTTCGCGGTGAACGTCGCCGACGACAGCGAGTTCGCCGGGGCCTGTTTCAGCCCGGACGGCTCCACCCTGTTCGTCAACCAGCTCGGCGCGACGGCGTCGCTCGACCCGCCCGGCCGGACGTACGCGATCCGCGGGCCCTGGCGGCGGGGGCCGCTGTGAGCCGCGCCGTCGCAAAGATTTACCTTCGTGAAACCCCAGGTGGAGGGCCGAGAAGCAACGCTTAAACCAGACAAATCGCCCAAAACGGTCAACAGGGCATCAATTTTCCGGCAGGCTGTGCGCATGCATGACCGGAAAGCTCCCCTGCTGCTCTGCGCCGGCGCCCTGGCGCTGCTCACGGGCTTCGCAGCGCCCGCGCATGCCCGGACCGCGGCGCCACAGCCCGCCTCCGCGGCCACCCTCGCGGCCACCTCCGCGGCCATCGCGTCCTCCACCGCGTCCTCCACCGCCTCCTCCGCCGCGCCCGCGACCGCCCTGCCCGTGGCCGGGTCACGGGCCGCCGCCGAGCCGCCCACCGTGTACGGCAAGGCCGCCATCCTGGTCGACGCCGAGACCGGCGCCGTCCGGTTCGGCGAGGCCGAGAACCGGCGCATGCCGATCGCCAGCCTCACCAAGACCATGACCGCCTACCTGGTGCTCAAGTCCGCCCGGCCGGGCGACCTGGTGGAGGTCAGGCCCGAGGACGCGCGCTACGCCCGGGAGGGCGGCGGCACCACCGCCTACCTGCGCCCCGGCGACCGGCTCCCGGTCAAGGACATGCTGTACGCGCTCATGCTGCCCTCGGGCGCCGACGCCGCCCACGCGCTCGCCCGCACCTACGGCCCCGGAGTGGCCGGGTTCGTGGCCAGGATGAACGCCACGGCCAAGCAACTCGGCATGAACGACACCTTCTACGTCAACGCCGACGGCCTGCCCATGCCGGGCAGCGACGGCTACTCGACCGCCAGGGACCAGGCGGTGCTCGGCGTTCAGGCGCTGCGCGACCCGCTGCTGCGCCAGGTGACCAGCACCCGCCGGTACACGACCGCCAGGACGGGCACGCACCGCTCCTACACCTGGTCGAACACCAACAGGCTGCTCGGCAGCCCGGGCGCGGTCGGCCTGAAGACCGGGTTCACCCGCGCCGCCGGGTTCAGCCTGGCCTTCGCGGGCGAGCGTGACGGCAGGCTGCTGGTGGGCGTGCTGCTCGGCGAGTCGGTCTCCAGCCGCCGCTTCGACACCGCCCGCGCGCTCCTGGACTGGGGCGGGCGCGTCGGGGTCTGATCCCGCCCGGGGAGAGCCGCCGGCCGATCATGGGTAGCATGCGGGCCAGGAACGGAGCCTGACATGCGAGTGATCATTTTCGGCGCCACCGGCATGGTCGGGCAGGGCGTGCTGCGCGAGTGCCTGCTCGACGACCGCGTCGAGCGGGTGCTCACGGTCGGCCGGTCGCCCACCGGCCGACCGCATCCCAAGCTGCGCGAGCTCGCCCACGCCGACCTGCTCGACCTGGCGCCCCTGGAGGGCGAGCTCGCCGGCCACGACGCCTGCTTCTTCTGCCTCGGCGTCTCCTCGGCCGGGATGGCCGAGCGCGACTACCGGCGGATCACCTACGACGTCACGCTGGCGGCGGGCACCACGCTGGCCCGGCTGAACCCCGGCTCCACGTTCGTGTACGTCTCGGGGGCGGGCACCGACGCGCACGGCCGGGCGATGTGGGCCAGGGTCAAGGGCGCCACGGAGAACGCGCTGCTGGCGCTGCCGCTGGAGGCGTACATGTTCCGGCCCGGCTACATCCAGCCGCTGCACGGCATCACGTCGCGGACCAGGTGGTACCGGCTGGCGTACGTGGTGACGGCGCCGTTCTCCCCGGTGCTGAGGCGGCTGTTCCCGGCGGCGGTGACCACGACCGAGCAGATCGGGCGGGCCATGATCGCGCTCGCGGAGCACGGGGCGCCGGAGCGGGTGCTCGGCCCGGCCGCCATCAACGCCGCCGCCGCGGGGGCGCCTGGCGACCGCTGACGCCCCGTACCGCGCTCCGGGCGACCGCTGACGCCCCGTACCGCGCTCCGGGCGACCGCTCACGCCCCGCGTTCGGCACGGGAAGGGCGCCGGGCCACCGGCCGCGACCGCTTTGTGGAATAAAGGAGGGGCGATCAACGCTGGAGTGGATGTTCAACTTTCAATAGTCAAGGATGGTGACCAAAGATGCAGTTCGGAATCTTCAGCGTCGGGGATGTGACTACCGACCCCACGACGGGCCGGACCCCCAGCGAGCGCGAGCGCATCAAGGCCATGGTGACGATCGCGCTCAAGGCCGAGGAGGTCGGGCTCGACGTGTTCGCGACCGGCGAGCACCACAACCCGCCGTTCGTCCCCTCCTCCCCCACCACCATGCTCGGCTACATCGCCGCCCGGACCGAGCGGCTCATCCTGTCCACGGCCACCACGCTGATCACGACCAACGACCCGGTCAAGATCGCCGAGGACTACGCCATGCTGCAGCACCTGGCCGACGGCCGGGTGGACCTCATCCTGGGCCGGGGGAACACCGGGCCGGTCTACCCGTGGTTCGGGCAGGACATCCGGCAGGGCATCCCGCTGGCCATCGAGAACTACGCGCTGCTGCACAAGCTGTGGCGCGAGGACGTCGTCGACTGGGAGGGCCGCTTCCGCACGCCGCTGCAGGG
The DNA here is from genome assembly GCF_002850745.1 of Nonomuraea indica. Taxonomy (GTDB): domain Bacteria; phylum Actinomycetota; class Actinomycetes; order Streptosporangiales; family Streptosporangiaceae; genus Nonomuraea; species Nonomuraea indica. Next base: position 676,439 of record NZ_KZ559468.1, on the reverse strand, counting down.
CTTCACCGCCACGCCGCGCCCGCTGGACGGGGTGCCGCCGTTCGTCTGGCACGGCTCCATCCGCAGCCCGGAGATCGCGGAGCAGGCCGCCTACTACGGTGACGGGTTCTTCGCCAACAACATCTTCTGGCCCAAGGAGCACTTCATCCGCCTCATCACCCTCTACCGGCAGCGGTACGCGCACTACGGGCACGGCACTCCCGAGCAGGCCATCGTGGGCCTCGGCGGCCAGGTGTTCATGCGCAAGAACTCCCAGGACGCCGTCCGCGAGTTCCGCCCGTACTTCGACAACGCCCCCGTGTACGGCCACGGTCCCTCGCTGGAGGACTTCATGGCCGAGACGCCGCTCACGGTCGGCAGCCCGCAGCAGGTGATCGACCGGACGCTCACCTTTCGCGAGCACTTCGGCGACTACCAGCGCCAGCTGTTCCTCATGGACCACGCCGGGCTGCCGCTGAAGACGGTGCTGGAGCAGCTCGACATCCTGGGGGAGGAGGTCGTGCCCGTGCTGCGCCGCGAGTTCGCCAAGAACCGTCCCGCCGGCGTGCCGGACGCCCCCACGCACGCGGCCCGCACGTCGGAGCCTTCCGCGGCGTGACCGCGAACCTGGGACCACACCCCGAGACCGACAGTCCGAGACCGAAGAGGAGATCGTCCATGAAGCTCGTCGCCGTGTCGGCGGGGCTCAGCCAGCCGTCCTCCACCCGCCTGCTCGCCGACCGCCTCGTCCAGGCCACCCGCGCCCGCCTGGAGGAGCCGGCCGCCGGCGCACCCGTCGAGGCGCGGGTGATCGAGCTGCGCGACCTCGCCGGCGACATCGCCAACGCCCTGGTGACCGGGTTCCCCAACACGAGGCTGCGTGAGGCGGTCGACGCGGTCACCGGCGCCGACGGCCTCGTCGCCGTCACCCCGGTGTTCACCGCCTCCTACAGCGGCCTGTTCAAGTCGTTCGTGGACGTCCTCGACCCGGACGCGCTGGCCGGCGTGCCCGTGCTGGTGGCGGCGACCGGCGGCACGGCCCGGCATTCGCTGGTGCTGGAGCACGCCATGCGCCCGCTGTTCGCCTACCTGCGGGCCGTGGTGGTGCCGACGGCCGTGTACGCGGCGTCGGAGGACTGGGGCGGCGGCGGCGACGCGTTCACCGAGGGGCTCGCCGAGCGGGTGGGGCGGGCGGGCGCCGAGCTGGCCGGTCTCATGACGGGTCAGGCCGCCACGCGCCGCCGGCCCGCCGGGCCCGGCGATGATGTGGAGGCGGTCGTCCCGTTCGAGGAGCAGCTGGCCGCGCTGCGGCCGTGAGCGGGTTTCGCCGGATTCGCCCCCCGGCACCCGTCGAGGAGAGTACCGTTCGTTAGGAAAGTTTCCTAACGAACGGAGCCTCCATGTCGCCGACGGCCCTCACGTCCCTCGCCCTCGTGCTGTCCTTAACGGGACAGGCGCCCGTGGATCTCACCGACCCGCACAAGAAGGACATCGCCATGCGACTGGTGTCCAGCGCCGAGAACTCCTCGCTCGACTGGAAGGCGCAGTACGGCTACATCGAGGACATCAAGGACGGCCGCGGGTACACGGCGGGCATCATCGGGTTCTGCTCCGGCACGGGCGACATGCTCGCCCTCGTCGAGCTCTACACCGCGCGCCGGCCCGGCAACGTGCTGGCCAAGTACCTCCCCGCGCTGCGCCGCGTCAACGGCACGGCCTCCCACAAGGGCCTGGACCCGCATTTCACCCGGGACTGGAAGCAGGCCGCCAAGGACCCCGCCTTCCAGCGGGCGCAGAACGACGAGCGCGACCGCGTCTACTTCGACCCCGCGGTCGAGCAGGCCAAGAAGGACGGGCTGCGGGCGCTCGGCCAGTTCGCCTACTACGACGCCCTGGTCATGCACGGCCCGGGCGGCGACCGGCTCAGCTTCGGCGGCATCCGCAAGTCGGCCCTGGCCAGGGCGAAGACCCCGGCGCAGGGCGGGAACGAGACCACGTACCTCAACGCCTTCCTCGACGCCCGCAAGGCGGCCATGAAGGCCGAGGAGGCGCACGAGGACACCAGCCGCGTGGACACCGCGCAGCGGGTCTTCCTCAGGAAGGGCAACCTCGACCTCGACCCGCCGCTGACCTGGAAGGTGTACGGCGACAGCTACACCATCAAGCGGTAGCCGGCCGCCCCGGCCGGGCGCGCGCCGCCCGGGCGCACCGATGCAACGTCATGACTGCGCATCCCTTACGGCAAGTCTCCTCGTCGCGGCCGCGTCCGCGAGGGCGCCGGCGCTAGGAAAGGCGCCATGAGACCAAGCGCGTCGACGCACTCGTGGCTGCGAGCCGACCCCTGGCGGGCCCTGCTGGCGCTCGTGGCCGTCTGCTACGGAACCGTCCAGCTGGTCGCGGCCGGCCCCGGCATGGGGCTGGGGTGGGACGAGGTGGTCTACGTCAGCCAGGTCGATCCCCGGGTGCCCGCGGTCGAGTTCATCGCGCCTCGCGCCCGCGGGATCACGCTGATCGTCGCGCCGGTGGTGCTGGTGACGTCCTCGACGGAGGCGCTGCGCGTCTACCTGTGCCTGCTGTCGGCCCTGGCGCTCTACGCGTCGTTCGCGACCTGGCTGCGGCTGCGCCCGGGAGCCGTGGCGCCCGTGGCCGCGCTGCTGTTCGCCTCGCTGTGGCTGGCGTTGTTCTACGGCAGCGAGGCGATGCCCAACATGTGGGTGGCGTTCGGGGCGGTGGGCGCCGTCGGGTTCTTCCTGCGCTGCCTGCGGCCGGACGCCGGGCGCGGCTGCGTGATCGGGCTGGCGCTGTGCGTGGCCGCGGTCGCCCTGGTGCGGCCGCCCGACAGCCTCTGGCTCGTCCTCCCGCTGGGGCTGGCGCTCGTCCGGCCGGGCGGGCGACGGCCCCGGGTGGCGGTCGCGCTGGTCGCCGGTCTCGCCGCCGGATGGGCGGACTGGGTCGTCGAGGCGTACGTGCGGTTCGGCGGGCCGCTCGCGCGCTGGCAGGCCGCCGGCGCAGCCAACGAGACCGGGCTGCACTTCTCGCTGTACGAGCACGCGCGGGCGCTGAACGGCCCGCTGCTGTGCCGGCCTCCCGCGCACTGCGGCCCCGCCATGCCGTCCTGGGTGCTGTGGTGGAGCGCGATCCCGGTGCTCGTCCTGCTCGGGCTGTACGCGGCCCGGCACCGTGGCCGCCTCGCCGAAGCCCTCATGCCGGCCGTGGCGGGCGTGTCGTCGGCCGTGCCGTACGTCTTCCTGGTCGGGTACGCGGCCCCCCGCTTCCTGCTCCCCACGTACGCGCTGCTGGCGTTCCCGATCGCGCACGGCGCGCTCGCGCTGCTGGAGGGCGCGAGGGGGACGGCGCGGCGCCGGGCCGGCGCCTGCCTGGCCGCCGCGGGCTTCCTCGCGCACCTCACCCTGCAGGGCGTCACGCTGGACAAGGTCGTCGCGCCCCGGCTGGCCAAGCGGGAGGCCCACGTGCGGGTCGCCCGGGAACTGCGGGACCTACGCGTCCACCCTCCCTGCCTGGTGTACGGCGAGCACGCGGTGATGATCGCCTACCGGATGGGCTGCGACGGGCACACCGTGCTGAACTGGGCGGGGCTGAACGACGTGCCCGCCGCGGTGCGCGCCGCCGAGGCCGCGGGGAAGCAGGTGGTCGCCGTGGACAGCGGCCGCGCGGTTCCGGCGCCGTTCCTGCTGGCCTGGGAGCGGCGGCCGCTGCAGGGCGTCCGTCCTGGACGATGGTCCGCCTACCTGCCGCGCTGACGGCACGGCCCGCCGCCGTCGCCCGGCCCCACGGTCGTCACGCCCTGCCTGACCGGTCGCCGCTCGGGCAGGTCGCGCTCGATCGGCACGACTGCGTCGGCTGTGACCTTCCCCATCGCTCAGCTGCCCGGCTCTGTCCGGGTGGGGGTCTTCGCCGTTGAGGTGGGTCGGTACCGTACGTCGACGATCACGGCGGGGTCGCTCCGGCCGACGGTCGTCCCGGGCACTCACCTCCGATCTCCAGATCACCCGCGATGTGGTCGTCGCGGCCTACCACCAGCTCACCGCCGAGGGCTACCTGACCTCCCGGCAGGGCTGGGGCACCGTCGTCAACGCGATCTCCACACCCGAGGGGCCGAAGCTCCGCCACCCGCCGCCCGTCGTCCGGTACGACTTCCGGCCCGGAGCCCCGGACGTCGGCCTGTTCCCCCACGCCGCCTGGGCGCGCGCGACCCGCACGACCGGTCAGCGCAGCGCGGTTTCCAGGGCGAAGCCATGCAGGAGGCCTCGCCTGGCTTCGTGCGCGCTGACCCTCTTGGCATGACGTGCCCCGAGGAAATGTCGCCGGTCGGTCCTTCGGTCGATCACGCCGCTGCGGACTTGCCGGACGACAGAGCGAATGCTGACTGGTATATCCTGTGTCGGCCAACATAGAACGAGGAGGTTCTCCATGCGTTGGGTGACTTACGCGACGGGTACGGGAGACCGCGTCGGCGTCATCGGCGACGACCGGATCCACCCGGTCGCCCCAGGCGTCGCTCTGATCGAGCTCGTCGGCCGGGGCGCGGCGGAGTTGCGGGCGGCCGGGGAGGCGGCCCTGGCGTCGGAGGCGGAGGCCGTCCCGCTGGCCGGGGCCAGGCTGCGCGCGCCGATCCCCCGTCCGCCCTCGGTCCGCGACTGCCTGTGCTTCCTGGACCACATGCGCAACTGCCGGCAGGCGACCGGCTCCCCCCGCACGCTCGACGACGCCTGGTACCAGATCCCGGCCTACTACTTCGCCTGCCCCTCGACGATCGCCGGTCCGGACGACGAGGTGACGATCTCGCCCGGCAGCGCCTGGTTCGACTTCGAGCTGGAGATCGCCGCGGTCATCGGGCCGGGCGGCCGGGACCTCACCCCGGAGCAGGCCGAGGAGCACATCATCGGCTACACCATCTACAACGACTGGTCGGCCCGCGACCTGCAGCTGCGCGAGGCGCCGCTGGCGATCGGCCAGGCCAAGGGCAAGGACGGCGCGACCACGCTCGGCCCGTTCCTGGTCACCCCGGACGAGCTGGCCCCCTACCGCCGCGACGGCAGGCTCGCCCTGCGGGTCGAGGCGAAGGTCAACGGCAGGTCCATCGGCTCGGGCCGTACCGACGCCATGGACTGGAGCTTCGGCGAGGTCATCTCCTACGCCTCGCGCGGCGTGGACCTGATGCCCGGCGACGTCTTCGGCTCCGGCACGGTCCCCGGCTGCTGCCTCGTCGAGCACCTGTCCCTCGGCGACCCGGCCGCCTTCCCCGGCTGGCTGCGGGACGGCGACGTCGTCGAGCTGACGGTCGAGGGGCTCGGCCGTACCCGGCAGACCGTCCGCGCGTCCGCCGCGCCGCACCCGCTGCCGCCCCGGCCCGACCCGGACCGGCGGCCTCCGCGGCCGCGGGTCAACCGCGCCCCGGCGAAGCTGCCCTACACGCGCGGGCTGCACGAGGTCGGCGCGGGCGTGTGGGCCTGGCTGCTGCCCGACGGCGGGTACGGCTGGAGCAACGCGGGCCTGGTCGCCGGCGAGGGGGCCTCCCTCCTGGTCGACACCCTGTTCGACCTGCCGCTGACCGCCGAGATGCTCGACGCCATGCGCCCGGTCACGGACCGGCACCCGCTCACCCACGCCGTCATCACGCACGCCAACGGCGACCACACCCACGGCAACCAGCTGCTGGGCGAGCACGTCCGGATCGTCGCCGCGGAGGCCACCTGCTCCGAGATGCGGCACGAGATGCCTCCGGAGATGCTGACCGCCACCCAGGTCGTGGACCTCGGCCCCATGACCCCCTACTTCCGCGAACGCTTCGGCGCCTTCGACTTCAGCGGCATCCGCCTGCGGCTGCCCGACCTGACCTTCGAGGGGGAGCTGACCTTGGAGGTCGGCGGCCGCGAGGTGCGGGTGATGGATCTCGGCCCCGCCCACACCGGCGCCGACTCGGTCGTGCACGTGCCGGACGCGGGCGTGCTCTTCGCGGGGGACCTGCTGTTCGTCGGCTGCACCCCGATCGTGTGGAGCGGCCCGATCGGCAACTGGATCGCCGCCTGCGACCGGATGATCGACACCGGCGCGCACACGATCGTCCCCGGCCACGGCCCGGTCACCGACCCGGACGGGATCCGCGCGGTGCGCGGCTATCTCGCCCACGTGGTCGAGCAGGCGGACGCCGCCCACGCCCGCGGCCTGTCCTTCGCCGAGGCGGTGGAGGCGGTGGACCTGGACGAGTACGCCACCTGGCTGGACTCCGAGCGGATCGTGGTCAACCTGCACCGCCGCTACCGCGAGCTCGACCCCGCCGCCACGCCCGACCTGGACCAGATGACGCTGCTGGCCATGATGGCCGGAAGGGCCCTCTCGTGAGCCCGGAGGAGACGAACATGGGCACGATCCGCACCGGAGCCAGGCCCGCGTCCCTGACGATGTGGGGCGGCTGGGGGTGCGTGGCGATCGGCGTCGGGCACAGCGCTCTCGTCGCCGCGATGACCTGGCGGCACTGGGCGGGCTGGATGGCCGGGGAGCTCCACTGGGGTCTGGGGTCTCCGGAGCTGCCGCACTCCAAGCTGGCCTTCTGGGCCATGCCCGGCAGCTTCGCGGTCCCGCTGATCCTCCTCGGGCTGATGGCCGTGGGACGTGCCCGCGAGGGCCGCGCGCTTCCCGCCTATGTCGGGTGGGTCCTGCTGGCGTGGGCGGTCTTCGGCGCCTACGTGCTCTTCCCGACCTTCGGCTTCTTCCTCGTCCTCGTCCCGGTGGCCCTCTTCCTCCTCGACGGGTGCCGGGCCGCCGCCGTTCCCCGATGACGGGCGAGGCGACCATGGACCCCGCCGTTGCGCCCGGCGCCCCGCCCTCCTATGATTGAGTAAACGTTTATTCAATGGATGGGGCGATGGCGAGGACCCGGAAGGAACAGGCCGAGTGGCGGCGTGAGCGGCTTCTCGACGCGGCGTTGCGGACTTTCGCCGGCAAGGGCGTGGACGGCGCCTCGGTCAAGGACATCGCCGAGGCGGCGGGGGTGACGCCCGGGCTGCTGTACCGCTACTTCGAGAGCAAGGAGGCCCTGGTCGAGACGCTGCTGGCCGAGCGGGGCTTCCTGCCGCGCCTGCGCGAGCTGCTGGCGGCCGACCACCAGGAGCGGCCCGCCACCGAGGTGCTGACCGAGCTGCTGGGCGCGTTCGACCGGCTGCTCGCCGACAACGCCGACCTCGTGGCCGTGTTCTTCGGCGCCACGCAGGCCCGCGCGGCGCTGGCGGAGCTGGTGGGCGAGGGCCGGCGGCTCATCGCCGGCTTCCTGGCCGCGCGGGTCGCGGCCGGCGAGCTGCGCCCGCACGACACGGCGACGGCGGCGACGACCCTGTTCGCCGCCGTGGCCATCGGCCGGAGGACCGGGTCCCCCGTCGACGTGGCGGGCCTCGTCGACCTGCTCTTCCCCCACGGAAGGTGAGACACCATGCGCACCGAGACCACCCGATGCGTCGTCGTCGGCGGCGGCCCTGCGGGGATGATGGCCGGCCTGCTGCTGGCCCGTCAGGGCGTCGACGTGATCGTGCTGGAGAAGCACGCCGACTTCCTCAGGGACTTCAGGGGTGACACCGTCCACCCCTCCACGCTGGAGCTGATCGCCGAGCTGGGCTGGATCGAGGAGTTCCTGCGGCTGCCGCACACCACGATGCCCTCCGTCACCGTGAACCTCGGCGGCCGGGCCGTCACCTTCGCCGACTTCACCCGGTTGAAGGTCCGGTGCCCCTACATCGCCTTCATGCCGCAGTGGGACGTGCTCGACTTCCTGGCCGGCAAGGCCGCCGCGTATCCCTGCTTCCGGCTGCTGCGCAGCACCGAGGCGACCGAGCTCGTCACCGAGGACGGCCGGGCCGTCGGGGTGCGGGCGGCCACCGCCGACGGGCCGGTCGAGGTGCGGGCCGACCTGGTGATCGCCGCGGACGGCCGCCACTCCACGATCCGGGCGCGGGCCGGGCTGAGGCCCGTCGCCGGCTCGCCCCCCATGGACGTGCTGTGGTTCCGGCTCCCCCGCCACGACGGCGACCGCGTGCCCTTCTTCCAGGGCGGCAAGGGGGCGCTGATCTCCATCGACAGGGGCGAGTTCTGGCAGCTCGCCTACGCGATCCCGGCCGCGGCGTTCGCCGAGGTCAAGGAGGCGGGCCTGCCCGCCTTCAGGGAACGGGTCGCGGAGCTGGCGCCCGCCCTGCGCGACCGCCTCGGCGAGATCATCGGCTGGGAGCAGGTGCACCAGCTGACGGTGCGGGTCGACCGGCTGCCGCGGTGGCATCGGCCGGGGTTGCTGTGCATCGGAGACGCCGCCCACGCCATGTCGCCCGCGGGCGGCGTCGGCATCAACCTGGCGGTCCAGGACGCGGTGGCCACCGCCAACCTGCTCGGCCCCGCCCTCCTGCGCCCCGGCGTGCCCGGCGAGGGCGACCTCGCCGCGGTCCAGTCGCGCAGGCAGCTCGCCGCCAAGGTGACCCAGGCCTTCCAGGTCGGCATCCTGCGCGACCTGTATCCCAAGGACCTGTCCGACGACACGACCGAACACGTACCGCCGATCTTCACCGCGTTCAGGGCCCTGCCGCCGCTGCGTCACGCCATGGGTCGTTTCATCGGCCTCGGCGTGCGACCGGAGCACATCGCGGGCTGACCGGCGCAGGCGGGGCAGCGTGGCGCGGTCAGCCGCCCTCGGTCGCCCCGCGCAGGCGGCCGGCGTGCCGGGCCTGGTTGTCCAGCGCGCGGCGCAGGAACGTCTCGATGACGTCGAGCTCGGTGTCGGTGAACCGGAGAAGCTCGGCCTGCGCGTCGGCGGCGATCGGCCCCCAGATCTCCCGCACGGCTCTCCGGCCGCGTTCGGACAGGCGCACCAGCACGCGGCGCCGGTCCGCCGTGTCGCGGACCCGTTCGCCGAGGCCGGTCCGCTCCAGCCGGTCGATGGCGGTGGTGGCGGCGCCTCCGGTGAGACCGGCGGCGGCCGCCAGCTCGCTCGCCGTGAGCGGGCCGCGCGCGGTGAGCCGGCTCAGGCATCTCAGGTCGGTGCGGTTGACACCGAGGCGCCGGGCGGCCAGCTCGTCGATGAGGTCGGTGGCGTCCTGCAGCTCCTGGACGGCCCGGGTCACCGCCTGGATCCTGGATTGCTTTGACAATCTAACCCTTAGAAAATTGAATCAATGGCGTCGTGCGAAGTGTAACTCCCACGGAGGCCTCCATGCCACGCTCTTCCCTCGCCCTACGGCCGGCGACGGTCGCCGACGTCACAGCCCTGCTCGCCCTGATGGACTCCGTCCAGGCGTGGCTCGTCGCCCGAGGCCGGCCGGAGCAATGGGGCACGGTCCCGTTCTCCCGCATCCCCGGCTTCCCCGGCCGGGTCGCCGGCTGGGCGCGGGAGGGTGTCATCACCCTGGCCGAACGGGACGGCCGCTGCGTCGGGATGCTGGCCGCGGCACCCGGTGTCCCGCCGCGGATCCCCGCCGGGACCGTGCCCGGCGGATCGATGTTCATCCACACCGTGCTGACCGACCGCGGCGCCGACGGCCGCGGCGTCGGCACGGCCCTGCTGGCGGAGGCCGAACGGCTCGCCGTGGCCCACGGCGCTCCCGCGCTGGCCCTCGACCACTGGGCGGGAAGCCCCGAGCTGGGCCGCCTCTACGACGAGCGCGGCTACGTCAAGGTCACCGAGTACACCGGCGAACAGGCGGGCGAACCGGTCCGCAACGCCGTGCGCGTCCGCCCCCTGCGCGCCTCCGGCTGATCGGCTCGGGGGTGCCGCCGGTGCTCACGCACGGAGCCGGGGGCGCGGGTGCCGCGCCCCCGGCGGGTGTGTGCCGTCCCTAGCGGAGGAAGGCGGCCGCCACGCCGGCGTCCACGGGGATGTGCAGGCCGGTCGTGTGCGACAGCTCGCCGCACGTCAGGGCGAACACCGCGGCCGCCACGTGTTCCGGCAGCACCTCCCGCTTGAGCAGGGTGCGCTGCGCGTAGAACTCGCCGAGCCGCTCCTCCTCGACCCCGTACACGGCCGCGCGGTTGGCTCCCCAGCCGGAGGCGAAGATGCCGGAGCCGCGCACCACGCCGTCGGGGTTGATGCCGTTGACGCGGACGCCGTGGCCGCCCAGCTCCGCCGCGAGCAGGCGCACCTGGTGGGCCTGGTCGGCCTTGGCGGCGCCGTAGGCGACGTTGTTGGGCCCGGCGAAGACGGCGTTCTTGGAGGAGATGTAGACGATGTCGCCGCCCATCGCCTGGTCGATGAGCACGCGGGCCACCTCGCGGGAGACGAGGAAGGAGCCGCGGGCCATCACGTCGTGCTGCAGGTCCCAGTCGGCGAGGGTGGTCTCCAGCAGGGACCGCGACAGCGACAGGCCGGCGTTGTTGACCACCAGGTCGATGCCGCCGAAGGCGAGGACGGCCTGCCGTACGGCCTCGGCGACCTGCTCCTCGGAGGTGACGTCCACCTCGGCGGCGATCGCGACGTCCTCCGCGCGCAGCGCCTTGGCGCCGAGCTCGGCCGCGACCTTGCCGGCGGCGGCGACGTCGCGGTCGGCGACGACCACGCACGCGCCCTCGGCGGCCAGCCTGCGCGCGGTGGCCGCGCCGATGCCGGAGCCGCCGCCGGTGATCAGGGCGACGCGCCCGGCCAGCGGCTTGGGCGCGGGCAGACGCCGCAGCTTGGCCTCCTCCAGCTCCCAGTACTCGATGCGGAACTTCTCCGACTCCGCGATCGGCCGGTAGCTGGACAGCGCCTCGGCGCCGCGCATCACGTTGATGGCGTTGACGTAGAACTCGCCGGCCACCCGCGCGGTCTGCTTGTCCTTGCCGAAGCTGAACATGCCGACGCCGGGCACCAGGACGATCGCCGGGTCCGCGCCGCGCATCGGCGGCGAGCCGGCCGTGGCGTGCCGGTCGTAGTAGGCGGCGTACTCCTCGCGGTAGGCGAGGTGCAGCTCCCGCAGCCGGGCCACGGCCTCCTCCAGCGGCGCGTCCGGGGTCAGGTCCAGCACGAGCGGGGCGACCTTGGTGCGCAGGAAGTGGTCCGGGCAGGACGTGCCGAGCGCGGCCAGGCGCGGGTGCTCGGCGCGGGCGAGGAAGTCGAGGACCTCCGGCGAGTCGGTGTAGTGGCCGACCTGGCGGGCGTCGGTGCTCGCCAGGCCGCGGATCACCGGGAACAGCTCGGCGGCGCGGCGCCGGCGGGCCTGCTCGGGCAGCGGCTCGTGGATCACGGGACCGAACGGGTCGGGCCGGCCGTGCTCGGCGATGTACCGCTCCGCGGTGCGGATGATCTCCAGGGAGTTGGCCTGGCACTCCTCGCTCGTCGCGCCCCAGGCGGTGATGCCGTGGCCGCCCAGGATGCAGCCGATGGCCTGCGGGTTGGCCGCCTTGATGGCGGAGATGTCGAGCCCGAGCTGGAAGCCGGGGCGCCGCCAGGGCACCCACACGACCCGGTCGCCGAAGATCCGCTCCGTCAGCGCGGGACCGTCGGCGGCGGTGGCGATGGCGATGCCGGAGTCGGGGTGGAGATGGTCGACGTGGGCGGCGTCGACGAGGCCGTGCATGGCGGTGTCGATGGACGGCGCGGCGCCGCCCTTGCCGTGCAGGCAGTAGTCGAACGCGGCGACCATCTCGTCCTCGCGCTCCTCGCCCGGGTAGACGCCGGTCAGGGCGCGCAGCCGGTCGAGGCGGAGCACGGCGAGGCCGCCCGCGGTGAGGGTGCCGAGGTCGCCGCCGGAGCCCTTCACCCACATCAGCTCGACGTCGTCACCCGTCACCGGGTCGGTCGCCGCGGCCTTGGCGGAGGTGTTGCCTCCCGCGTAGTTGGTGTTGCGCGGGTCGGCCCCCAGCGCGTGCGATCGTTCCAGCAGCTCCTGTACGGCCTGCGGTTGTGCGGCGTGCATCAGGCTCCCCATCCTGCCTGCGTGCCACCGACCCGCTCGGTGGCGATCGTGTCGAAGTATCCGGACCTTGCGTAGGCGGCCATCGGGTCCGGGTCGAGCCCCATCTCCTCGCGCAGCTCGGCGAGCAGGGGGCGGACGTCGGTGTTGTAGGCGTCCATGAACACGGCGTTCGCGCCGAGCACGTCACCCTCGCGCTGGGCGGCGGCCAGCGCGTCGCGGTCCACGAGCAGCGCCTTGGCGGTGGCCTCCTGGACGTTCATCACCGACCGGATCTGGCCCGGGATCTTGGGCTCGATGTTGTGGCACTGGTCGAGCATGAACGCCGTCTCCTCGGTGTACCCGCCGCCCCGGATCACCTCGTACATGATCCGGAAGAGCTGGAACGGGTCGGCCGCGCCCACCATGAGGTCGTCGTCGGCGTAGAAGCGCGAGTTGAAGTCGAACCCGCCGAGCTTCCCCTCGCGCAGCAGGAACGCCACGATGAACTCGATGTTCGTGCCGGGCGCGTGGTGCCCGGTGTCGACCACGACCTGCGCCTTGGGGCCCAGCTTGACGCAGTGGGCGTAGGCGGTGCCCCAGTCGGGCAGGTCGGTGGTGTAGAAGGCCGGCTCGAACAGCTTGTACTCCAGCAGGAAGCGCTGGTCGTCGCCGAGCCGCTCGTAGACGGCGGCCAGCGCCTCGGCCAGCCGGTCCTGCCGGGCGCGGATGTCGTCCTGGCCGGGGTAGTTGGTGCCGTCGGAGAACCACAGCTTGAGCGTGTCGGACCCGGTCCGGTCCATGATGTCCACGCATTCGAGCAGGTGGGCCAGCGCCTTCTTGCGGACCGCCGGGTCGGGGTGGGTCACGCTGCCGAGCATGTAGTCGTCGTCCTGGAAGACGTTGGAGTTGATGGCGCCGATGCGCACGCCCAGCTCGGCGGCGTGCCTGGCCAGGTCGGCGTAGTCGTCGACCTTGTCCCACGGGATGTGCAGCGCCACGGTGGGGGCGACGCCCGTGAACCGGTGCACCTGCGCGGCGTCGGCCAGCTTCTCGTACGGGTCGCGCGGCACGCCCTTCTGCGCGAACACCTTGAACCTGGTGCCTGAGTTGCCGTAGGCCCAGGACGGCGTCTCGATCCGCTGCCGCCGCAGCTCCTGCTTGATCACGTTCTTCCCCGATTCAGTCAATGTGGAACACTTCCTCCAGCGTGGGGAAGCCCTCGTCGGGCCGTCCCGCCTCGAAGAACGGCGCCATCTCGGCCTGCCACCTGTCGTTGACGTCCGTCTCGGCCATCCGCCGCTGCGCGGCCCCGAAGTCGTCGGTCTCCAGGTAGCCGACGAGCAGCCCGTCCTCGCGCAGGAACAGCGAGTAGTTGCCCCAGCCCGCCTCCCGGAGAGCGTCGATCATGTCGGGCCACACGGCCCGGTGGCGTTCGCGGTATTCGTCGAGGCGCTCGCTGCGCACTTTCAGCAGGAAGCACACGCGTTGCATGGCGACTGTCCCTCGCTTCGGTCACGGGAGGATCTTCGGCCGGGTGGGTCTCGCGCCGCCGCCGCCGGGAGGGTGAGCACCCTCATCCGTCCTCCGTGCGACAAACGTTTTAACAGGATGTTTCCGGAATCTAGGCGCTACGGCCAGCAGGCGTCAATGGGGCGACCGGGCGTATGGCGCGATTGTGATTGATACGTTTTAATCGTAGGATGCGATTCACCGCTGTGGACATGGGCGCTTCGAGCGGGCGGGTGATGACCGCCGACATCACGGACGAGAAGGTCGAGCTGACCGAGGCGCACCGCTTCGCCAACCGGCCGGTCCGCGTGGCGGGCACCCTGCACTGGGACGTGCTCGGCCTGTACCGGGAGATCCTCGACGGGCTGCGCCGCGCGGGGCCGGCCGAGTCGATCGGCATCGACTCCTGGGCCGTGGACTACGGGCTGCTCGACGGTGACGGCAGGCTCGTCGGCAACCCGGTGCACTACCGCGACGGCCGCACGGCGGGCCTCACCGAACGGGTGGACCCCTACGAGGTGACCGGGCTGCAGTTCCTGCCGTTCAACACGGTCAACCAGCTCCTGTGCGACAGCCGCGACGGGCTGCTCGACCGGGCCGCGACCCTGCTGATGATCCCCGACCTGCTCGCGTACTGGCTGACCGGCGACATCGGGGCCGAACGGACCAACGCCTCCACGACCGGCCTGTACGACGTGACGCGCCGCGACTGGGCGTGGGACCTCGTCGACCGGCTCGACCTGCCCCGCCGCGTCCTGCCGCCCGTCACCGAGGGGCCGGCGGGGCCGCTGCGCCCGGACGTGGCCGAGGAGACCGGTTACACCGCAGCGGTGGCCCGGGTCGCCTCGCACGACACCGCCTCGGCCGTGGTGGCCGTGCCCGCCTCCACGCCCGCCTTCGCCTACATCTCCTGCGGCACCTGGTCGCTGGTCGGCGTGGAGCTGCCGGCTCCGGTGCTCACCGAGGAGAGCCGCGTGGCGAACTTCACCAACGAGGCCGGCGTCGACGGCACCACCCGCTACCTGCGCAACGTCATGGGCCTGTGGATCCTGCAGGAGTGCCTGCGCGTCTGGGGCTCCCCCGACCTGGGGCCCCTGCTGGCCGAGGCCGGGCGGGCCCGGATCGACACGGTCATCGACCCGGACGACCCGTCGTTCCTGCCGCCCGGCGACATGCCCGCCCGGATCGCCGCCTACTGCGCCCGCACCGGGCAGCCCGCACCGCGCGACCGGGCGCAGGCCGTACGATGCATCCTGCAGAGCCTCGCTCTCGCCTACCAGCGGGCCGTCGCCGACGCCACCCGGCTGAGCGGGCGGCGGGTCGAGGTCGTGCACCTGGTCGGTGGCGGGTCACGCAACGAGCTGCTGTGCCGGCTGACGGCCGACGCGACAGGGCTGCCGGTGGTCGCCGGGCCCGTCGAGGCGACCGCGCTCGGCAACGCGCTCGTGCAGGCACGGGCGCGCGGCCTGGTCGGCGACCTGGCGCAGATGCGGGATCTGGTACGGCGGAGCGCTGACGTGCGCACCTACGAACCACGGGAACGGCGATGGGGACAGTGAGCATCAAGGACGTCGCGGCCAGGGCCGGGGTGTCCCCCGGCACCGTGTCCAACGTGCTCAACCGCCCCGAGAAGGTGGCCGGCGACACCCGCGCCCGCGTCGAGGCGGCGATCAGGGACCTCGGGTTCGTCCGGCACGGCTCGGCCTCCACGCTGCGGGCCGGGCACAGCCGCACCATCGGACTGTCGGTGATCGACATCGGCAACCCGTTCTTCACCGACGTGGCGGCCGGCGTGGAGGACGTGGCCAGCGAGCGCGGCTACGCCGTCATCCTCGGCAACTCCTCCGGCAGCAGGATGAAGGAGGAGCGCAACCTGCTCGTCTTCGCCGAGCAGCGGGTGCGCGGCGTGCTCATCACCCCGTCCGACGAGGACGGCGCCCGGCTCGACCGGCTGCGCGAGCGCGGCATCAGCGTGGTGCTGGTGGACCATCCGGCCGAGCGGTCGGGCCAGTGCGCCGTGGCGGTCAACGACGTGACCGGCGGCGCGATGGCGGTCTCCCACCTGCTGGGCGGCGGGGCCGACCGCCTCGGCTACGTCGGCGGCCCGGCCGCGATCCGGCAGTGCCAGGACCGGCGGCGCGGCGCCGAGCAGGCACTCGCCGCCGCCGGCCGCGACCCCGGCGACCTCCTCGAACTCGCGATGCCGGCGATGACGGCGAGGGCGGGCCAGCAGGCCGCCGAGAAGCTGCTCGCCGACCGTTCGCTGCCCGACGCGCTGTTCTGCGCCAACGACCTGCTCGCGCTGGGCGTGCTGCGAGGGCTGCTGCAGGCGGGGGTGAGGGTGCCCGACGACGTCTCGCTGATCGGGTACGACGACATCGACTTCGCCTCGGCCTCCACGGTGTCGCTGTCGTCGGTGCGGCAGCCCACGTACAAGCTGGGACGGGTGGCCACCGAACTGCTGCTGGACGAGTGCGACAATCCTGACACGCACGCGCACCAGCAGATCATGTTCCAACCGGATCTCGTCGTCCGGGAGTCCACGCGGTAGGTTGGTGGCCCGCAACCGGATGACGGGGGTCGGCAACGATGTCCAACAGCGTGCGTCACGTGCTCGGCCTGGTCGCCGGCGTCCTGCTGCCGCCCCTGGCCGTCCTCGCGCTGATGTACGGCGTCGGCGAGGTGACCCTGTCCTACCAGCGGTCCCTCCAGCTCTCCGCACCGGGCTTCGCCGGGCTCGTGGTCGCCGCGGTGCTGCTGGCGTTCCTGCTGGGCTCGCGGCTGTCGCCCGTGGCCTCGCTGCTGGGCGGGCTGGCCTGCACCGTCGTCGGGTTCGTGCCGCTGCTGGAGCTGTCGGGCGTGCGCGTCATGCCCGACGAGGTGTTCACCGGCGTGCTCGGGCTCGGCTTCCG
Organism: Nonomuraea indica; assembly: GCF_002850745.1. Taxonomy (GTDB): domain Bacteria; phylum Actinomycetota; class Actinomycetes; order Streptosporangiales; family Streptosporangiaceae; genus Nonomuraea; species Nonomuraea indica. The sequence goes on along the minus strand of NZ_KZ559468.1, from coordinate 660,175 downwards.
GACGCTGCTCTACACGTGGATGATGCTGGTGCTCGGAGTGGCGCTGCTGGTGGCGTCGGCGTTCCCGGCGCGCTGGCGGGCCGCGCGGCCCCCCGTCGTCACGCCCGGACACGGCTACGGGGCTCCCCACGGGCCCGCGCCCGGCTACCGGAGCGGTCCGCAGAGCGTGATGCCGCCGGGTGGCCCCACGGGCGGGCCCGGCAGCGCGCCGCCACCGCCGTACCCGTCGTCGCCGGGGTCCGAGGACGTCACCCGGCCGATGCATCGCGAGTGACGGCGGAGCAGGCCTGGCAACCCGCCGCGGGCACGGCCGGACGGCGGGTCCGCTCCCCCGCCCCGGCGCGGTCCGCCACGAGATCCCCATGGGCCCGACCATGCGGTCCATCACGGGAGCGGTACCCGCGACGAGGGCCGGTACGGACACCGGCAGGTTGGAGAGCTGTGATGGGTGAGGTCCTGGTCGTGCAGAACAGCCGCAGCGGCGGCCCCGGCCGGTTCGGCGGCTGGCTGGAGGAGGCGGGGCTGCGGCTGGACGTGGTCCACGCCTACGACGGCGCGGCCGTGCCCGGCACCCTCCGGCACGACGCCATGATCATGATGGGCGGCGGCTACCTGCCCAGCGAGGACGACCGCGCGCCCTGGCTGGCGCCGACGCGCACCCTCGTGGCCGAGGCGCTGGCCCGTGACGTCCCGTTCTTCGGCATCTGCCTGGGCGGGCAGATGGTCGCCGAGGTGGCGGGCGGCGCGGTCATGGGCGACGCGGGCGCGCCCGAGAACGGCAGCGTGCCGGTCACCCTCCGGCCCGAGGCGGCGGACGACCCGCTGTTCCGCGACCTGCCCGGCGTGGTCCCGGCCATCGAGCACCACGTGGACGCGATCACCGCGCTGCCGCCGGGGGCGGTCTGGCTGGCCGAGACGGCCGCCTGCCCGTACCAGGCGTTCCGGGTCGGCGCGCGGGCCTGGGGGGTGCAGTTCCACCCGGAGGTGCTGCCGGAGCGCATCCGCACGTGGGAGGTGGACGGCTTCGACCCGGACGAGGTGTACGCGCGGGCGGTGGCGGACGAGCCCGTCTCCACGCCGGTCTGGCGGGAGGTGGCGGCCCGGTTCGCCCAGGTCGTCCTGCACGCGGGCGAGCCGTACGCGGCGGCCGGGTCCGCGCCCTGACCGGCGGCCGGGGTGGCGGGGATCCCGGCAGGGGAGGCGCGTGCTCCGGTTACGGCCCAAGATTATTTCCCTTACGCTACGAGCGGCAGTTCGTCCAACGACTGGGTGGAGCCGGAAGGTGCTTGGTTCGCATGGGCCGCAGGCCCCTCAGCCGCGCGGTCACGTGCACACCGGCGGTGAGGCCAATCGAAGCGGCGTCACCGTGGCCGTGGCGACGAACCGCATCGCGTCGGTGAGCGTGCCGCCCCGGCTGTTGCGCTCGGACCCGCGCGAGCTCGCCGAGTCGCTGACCGTGGCGACCAATGCGGCGCTGGAGGACTTCCGCGCCGAGCAGGCCGGCGAGGCCGCCCTCCCGGACGTCGATCCGCTGGCGCTCGCCCGCGAGATGCGGGAGATCGGCGAGGATCTGAGCCAGCGGATGAGCCGGGCGACGAATTCGATCGCCGGCAGCGTGACCGAGCTTCAGCGGCACGCCGGGATCTCCGCCCACGTGCCCACCATGGAGTTCGGCGGCATGTTCGGCAAGCTGGCCGATCTGCTGGAGGCCATCGGCGCGGCCGGAGACGCTCACGCCGAGGCGGTGGTGAGCGAGGCGGCCTCACCCGGCGGCTGGGTCAGTGCGTCCTGCTCGGCGGGACCGCGAGTGGTCTCGCTGTCGATCCGCCCGCAGGCCATGCGTGGGACGCCGGAACTCGAGGATCACGTTCTGGCGGCGGTGAACGCGGCCCTGGACCGGCTGGACGACGGACTTCGCGAACGGCGCAAGGCTGCGGGGCTCGACCCTGAGGTGGTCGACGCCCGGATCAGCGAGCTGTGGACGGACACCATGGCCCAGCTGCGTGCCTACGGTGAGGGGATCAACGATCTGATGGGAAGCATCCGGCCGCGGTGAGCGCCGGGACAGGAGGCTGAGAAGGCATGGGCACGCGACTCAAAACCGACTGGGGACGTCTGGCCCGGTCGGGCGAAGACGTCGGTATGGCGCACGGCAGGGCCCTGGCGGAGTTTCGCGACTTCCAGGCGCGGATGGCGTCCTGCGGAGTGCCCTGGGGCGTCAACAACCAGCTCGGGCAGGCGATCGGCGCATGCTACGCGGCCATAGCCGCCATCCACGCATCGTGTCTGGAACAGAATCTGGCCACCTACACCGGATATCCCCACGGCATGAGACAGATGGCCGCCACGGGCCGTGCCGCGGAGGAGGCGACCGCCAAGGACCTGCAGTCACTGCGAGCGGAGGGAGAGGCGTCATGAGCATGCAGCTCCCCGCGAGCCTGACCCCGGTCTGTCTGTTCCTCGGCCCGCCATTCCCCGACGGGGACGAGGACGTCCTCGACCAGATGGGCTGCGCCTACGACCAGCACGGCGCCCGCATGAGAGAACATCTGGCAGCGGCGAAGTCGGAGGTCGACCGGGTGGTCGTCACCAGCGAGGGCGACGGCGTCACCGCCATGCACGAGCACTTCACCCGGCCCGACGGACCGCACGGCAACCTCGGCGACGCCAGCACCGGCAGCCAGGTCGTCGGACTCGCGCTGAAGATCTCCGGCGGGATCGTGCTCGCACACAAGGGCGTCACGATCCTGCAGTACGGTCTCACGGCCGCGGCGCTCGCGCAGTCCCTGGCGGCCGGAGGGCTGGGCGCGGCACTGGCCCCCGCCATCCGGCAGGCCGCCCTGCGCGGGCTCGACCAGGCGACGCTCATCGCCACGAGCTCCGTCATGAGCTGACCTGATGCGGCGAGGTGGAGAGGCTGAGGCCGGGAACGTGCGTCACAGGTCCACCATGTGCTTCCGGCCGGCGTTCGGGTGGCCCCTCTCGTACTGGCACGCCGCCCAGTGCACCCGGCCCATGTTGGGCTGCAGCAGCTCGGAAAGGGTCTTGGAGAAGAAGACGGTCTGCGGTGTTCCCTTGATCTCCAGCTCTCCCGGCCAGTGAAGCGTGTAGTTGGGCACCTGATCTCCCGCCACGTAGGCGGTCACCGGCTTGACGCCGGGTCGCCCCGTCTCGATGGCGTTCCCCAACCTGTCGGTGATGGAGGCGCCGTGTGGCGCGTAGAAACAGATCGTGGTGCCCCGCGGGACCGTCGTGTCCCCGTTCTTCTTCTTGTACGAACCATGGCCGCTCAGGACGAGTTGACCGTCGGGGCGAGGGGCGGCGCAGGGGAGGAGGCCGAGGGGATCGATCGTGTGGAAGGGGTTGCCGACGTACGCGTACGGGTTGGGTGAGGCTTCCAGGCCGAGGGGGTCACCGCTCAGGTAGCGGGCGGTGGCCGGATCGTAGTAGCGATGGTAGTTGTAGTGCAGGTCCGTCTCGGGATCGTGATACTGGTTGGCGAAGCGCAGCGGGCAGTCGACGCCGTCGTCTCGCGTCCCGGTGGCGACGCCCCACAACGATGAGTCCTCCCGCCGCCAGACGATCTCGCCGGTGGGGTCGACCATGTCCGTCGGGGTGCCGGCCGTGTCGGTGACGATGGCGTAGAACCGCTGATCGGCCCACTCCTGTGACGCATCACGCGATTCGTGGCGGTCGGCCTGCGCCAGCGGCCGGAAGCTGCCGGGCTCGTACTCCCAGCTCGTGGTCCGGCGCTCCGTACCGGTCCCGCGCCAGACGGTGCGAGTCTGCTCGGCCAGGACCACGTCGTCCCAGGCGAAGTCGATCCGCTCTGCGACGGCTCGACCGTCCTCGGCGAGCCGCTGCTTGGCGATGCGCCGTCCGAGCGGGTCGTACACGTATCGCCAGCACCGGCCCTCGGGAGTGATCACCTCGACGAGCCGGTCGTCGGCGTCCCAGGCGTACCGCCATTCACGGACCTGCCCGGACGTCCCGTCCCGGCGACGCACCACCCGGCCCTGCTCGTCATGGTCGAACACGGCTCGGCCGGCGCGGCGGAGAAGGGTGCCCGAGTACTCCCGGGCGCCGATCAGCTCGGCCTCGGCCGTGCCTTCGCCGGCGCCAGGCCAGGTCGCCTGAGTCAGGTTTCCCGCCGCGTCGTAGGAGTAACGCTCGGTTCCCCGGCGGGCGCGAAGGACGGTGATCCGGCCGGCGTCATCGAGCTCGAAGGTCTGCGAACCGGTCCGTTCGTCGTGGATGCCGACCAGGAGGCCGTCCGATCGGTAGGCGTAGGTACGGTGGAGACGCCGGGGCGCCGCTCCGGTCTGCTGAGCGCCCGTGGCGGCGGGCACCGCCCCCCACAACGTCTGCGCGCCGAGGCGGTGGTCGGCGTCCCAGTGCCGCGTCAGCGTGGCGCCATGGCCGATGGCCTGCGAGGTCTCGCGGCCGGCTCCGTCGTGGCGCCACCGGAGTTCGAGTGGCCCGAGGTGAAGTGCCACCGGCTGATGGGTGCGACCGTAGTGCCACGTCGTCTCGGCACCGGACGGGGTGCGGCGCCAGGTCCGCCGCCCGAGGCTGTCATAGCGGGCGTGCAGGGCTCGGCCGTTGCAGATCTCGGTGAGGACCTGCCCCAGCGCGTCGCGGTGCAGAACCAGGTCCGCCTCGGCGTTGCCGGCGTGGACGAGGCGGCCCATCAGGTCGTACGCGAAAACCGTGTCCGCGCCGTCGTCGCCGGCTCGCCGGACGACGTTGTCCAGCACGTCATAGGTGTAGCGGATGGTCTGCCCGGCGCCGTTGGCCCTCGCCGTGACCCGGCTGGCCGCGTCGAGGGTGTAGGTGAGCTCCCGGCCGTTGAAGTCGATCTCCCGGGTCAGGCGCCCGGCCGCGTCGTACTCGTAGCGCCAGACCTGGCCCTTCGGGTCGGTGACCGAAGTGAGCCGCAGCTCGCTGTCGTAGGAGAACTCCAGCCGCGCACCGTCGGCGGAGACGAGCGCGGAGACCAGCTCGAAGTGGGTGTACTCGGTGCGGGTCACCCGGCCTTGGGCGTCCACATGTGAGGTGACGTTCCCCTCGGGGTCGTGGCTCCATCGTTCGGTGGCACCGCCGGGAGACGTCTGCCAGGAGAGCTTCCCCTCGATGGTCCACCCGTATCGGGTGACACCTCCGACGGGGTCCGTCACCGCCGACAGGCGCCCGAACTCATCGTAGGTGTACCGGGTGACGGCTCCGGCCGGGTCAGTCACGACGGTGGGCAGACCCGCGTCGTTGACGGTCACCCGCGTCACGTTACCCAGTGCGTCGGTGACATGGACCAGACCACCCCGCTCGTCGTAGCCGTAGCGGGTGACGGCGCCGAGCGCGTCGATCCGCGCGACCAGATTGCCCCGATGGTCGTACTCCTGCCGCCAGACGGATCCGTCGGCCTCAGTGATCACGGTCGGGAGATCGAGTGCGTTGTGGGTGACCTCGGCCCGGCGGCCGTCGGGCCTGGTGATCGCGGTCAGGTTGCCGCGTTCGTCGTACGCGTGGCGAACAGTCCGGCCCAGCGGATCGGTGGCGGCAAGCAACCGATCACGTCCGTCCCATTCGCGGTGGACGGAATGGCCCAGCGGATCCGTGACGGTGACCACCTGGCCACGGTCGTTCAGGTCGAACGTCGTGATGTGGCCGAGCGAGTCGGTCATCACCGTTCGAGAGTCGGCATAGGCGAAAGCGGCGTTCAGGCAGTCGCCCGACCCCTTGGTGCGCACGCACCGCCCGTCGGCGTCGTAGCGATACCGGTACCAGCAGCCGTCCCGGTCGGCCCAGCCGGCGAGGCGTCCTTCCGGGTCATAGGAGAAGCGCAGCGGCAGCCCGGAGGAGTTCGTCACCTCGGACAGCCGGCCTTCCTCGTCGTACCCGTAACGGACGAGGACGTGGTCGACCGCTTCGGCGTTCAGCCCCGACACCAGGCGCAGCACGCGGACGCGTCCCTGCTCGCAGTCCACGGCTATCCGGTGACCGGACGAGCTGCGAATGTGGGCCGGCGAGCCGTCGTCGCGATGGTCGATGTCGATGCGATGCCCGTTGCGGTCCGTGACAGCGATCAGGGGCAAGGTACGCGCACCTGCCCCGGCGCCCTCGTATCCCGGCCTGGGCGCGAAGTGCAGCAGGTGGCCCGACTCCGGATCGGTGATGGTGAAGGCGTCACCGGCCCGTGCCAGCGGCATCCGGGGGCCCTCCTCGGACACGGTCGTCGATCCGGCGGCCGGAAGAGGATAGAGGAGCACCATGCCGTCAGCCGAGGCGTAGAGGACCTCGCCCTCGCCGACCACCAGACGCTGGTCGACGGTGGACGCCCACGAGCGGCCGAACCATCCCCCGCCCCGGTACGAGGACACGTGTGTACGCCCCAGCACCAGAGGCACGAATCCCGGTAACTCCACGTCGGTCTGCGTCAGCACCACCTCTCCAGACGCGACGTCGACCGGATCGGCCCTGGTGATCCGGCGCTTGATCGGTTTCGTGACATAACGCCACGGCCGGTAGATCATCCAGATCAGTGCGTTGACGCTGGCCAGAGTGATGAACATCGCGTCCCGGCTGGACGCTCCGCGGAAGAATCCGTTGGCGGCCTTGAAAAGACCCAGTCGCCCAGCGGCGCCGCCTGCGCCGACGCGAATGCCCACGGCTGTCTCCGTCCCTGTACGCGCATCCGAAATCGAATGATCATAGCCGTAGGACGGTGTCACGCGCGGATCCCGGGCGCGAGGCGGAACCCCCTTGCCGGGGTGGTCAGCGTGGGGAGTCGGGGGTTTCGCCGAGGACGGCTCGGGCGGTGGCGTGCCAGATGGGGGTGCGAGGGTCGATCACGGCGAAGTGGTCGCCGGACATTTCCAGAAATGTCACGTTCACGGGGACGTCCAGGCCGTCCAGGGCGCGCAGTCCCGCGGCCACGTCGGCGGTGGTGGCCTGCCAGCCGTGCAGGTCGGGACGCGGCGGCGCGGCCAGGCGAGGCGGCCGACGGCGTGCCTGATCGCCCAGGGCAGCCCCTCGATGCCGAGCCCGTGCAGGTGGGAGCCGCCCTCCCCCGCCTCGGCGTCGTCCACCCGGGCCAGGTCCAGCCACACGACCGGGCCCATCGCCGCCGTCATGAGGGACCGCGCCCCGGGGACGGGCCCGGGGACGGCCACGACCGCCCGGCCCCGCGAGCCGCGCGGACCGCCGGGGGTCGTCGCCGGGTCCGGGGACGTGGTGGCGCGGACGTGCGCCAGGAACTGAGCCGCGTCGGCGGCGTGCGCGACCGTACCGCGGACTCCGAGGGCCGCGAACTCGCGTCCGGCCGTCTCGTCGAGCAGGGCCGGATCGGCGGTCAGACCGGGCCCGACGACCACCACGGCGTGCCTCACGGCCTCGACCCTACAGAAGATCTCCCATCGCGACCTTTAGCGACCTTCATACGGGATACGTATGCGCGGAACGCCGCCACAAGGAGGGAGCCGGAACCCATGACCACCGGCGAACACGACCGGCCGACGCTGACCACGAGACAGGGACACCCCGTCTCCGACAACCAGAACCAGCGCACCGTGGGAGCGCGCGGCCCGGCCACGCTCGAGAACTACCACTTCCTGGAGAAGATCAGCCACTTCGACCGCGAACGCATCCCGGAGCGGGTCGTCCACGCCAGAGGCGTGACGACGTACGGGTACTTCGAGGCGTACGGGAAGCTGGGCGACGAGCCGATCTCGCGGTTCACCCGGGCGAAGCTGTTCCAGGAGGCCGGCAAGCGCACCGACGTGGCCGTGCGCTTCTCGACCGTCATCGGCGGGCGCGACTCGGCGGAGACGGCACGCGACCCGCGCGGGTTCGCGGTGAAGTTCTACACCGAGGACGGCAACTGGGACCTGGTCGGCAACAACCTGGGCGTGTTCTTCATCAGGGACGCCATCAAGTTCCCCGACGTCATCCACGCGCTCAAGCCCGACCCCGTCACGTTCCGCCAGGAGCCGGCCCGGATCTTCGACTTCATGTCACAGACGCCGGAGTCGATGCACATGCTGGTCAACCTGTTCAGCCCGCGGGGCATCCCGGCGACGTACCGGTTCATGCAGGGGTTCGGGGTCAACACCTACAAGTGGGTCAACGACCGCAACGAGACCGTGCTGGTCAAGTACCACTGGATGCCCAAGCAGGGCGTCCGGAGCCTCACCGTCGAGGACGCGGCGGCCATCCAGGCGAACGACCTGGGCCACGCGACCAAGGACCTGATGGAGGCCATCGACCGCGGCGAGTACCCCGAGTGGGAGCTGCTGGTGCAGGTCATGTCCGACGACGAGCACGACGAGCTGGACTTCGACCCGCTGGACGACACGAAGGTCTGGCCGGAGAACGACTTCCCGCCCAGGCCGGTCGGCCGCCTCGTGCTCAACCGCAACGTCTCCAACAACTTCGCCGAGAACGAGCAGATCTCGTTCGGGACCGGTGTGCTGGTCGACGGGCTGGACTTCTCCGACGACAAGATGCTCGTCGGCCGGACGTTCTCCTACAGCGACACCCAGCGCTACCGGGTGGGCCCGAACTACCTGCAGCTGCCGGTCAACCAGGCGAAGAACGCCGACGTCCGGACCAACCAGCGCGACGGCATGATGGCGTACCACGTCGACGGCGCCGGCGAGAACCCGCACGTCAACTACGAGCCGTCGATCACCGGCGGGCTGCGTGAAGCGCCTTCACCGGGTGAGGAGGTCGGACCGGTCATCACAGGCCGGCTGACGCGCCGTCGCATCCCGCGGACGAACGACTACAAGCAGGCGGGCCAGCGCTACCTGCTCATGCACCAGTGGGAGCGCGACGACCTCGTGCAGAACTTCGTCACGCTGATCAGCGAGTGCGCCCGGCCGGTGCAGGAGCGGATGGTCTGGCATTTCCTGCTGGCCGAGGACGAGCTGGGCCTGCGGGTCGGCCAGGGGCTGGGCATCACGCCGGCCGACGTCGCGCACCTGGACCCCCTGCCGGGCCAGGTACTGACGGACGAGGACCGCCAGCGGCTGTCCCGGCTCGGCAAGAACGGGCCGCGCGACGTCGCGGGCCTGCGGATGACGCACTGCGTGCCCGACGAGAGGGGCCTGCCCTCGTAGCGCGCGACCACTGGGCGGGCGTCCCGTGAGGCGGCGTCGCCGTTGAGGCAGCCCCGCCGTTAGGCGGCGTCGCCGTTGAGGCAGCCCCGCCGTTAGGCGGCGTCGCCGTTGAGGCGGCGTCGCCGTTGAGGCAGCCCCGCCGTTGAGGCGGTGTCGCCGTCCCGCACGCGGACGCCCGCCCACACCGCCGGTGTGCGCGCGGAGACGGCGTAAATTGATCAGGTGCGTGTAAACCAGCTTCACCCGTGGCCGGCGACAGTGGCCGAGGCGGAGGCCGTCCAGGACCGGTTGCGACTTCACGTCGAGATGGCCGGGCCGCGTGCGTTCACGCTGGTCGCCGGTCTCGACGTGCACTACCGGGACGACGAGCGGCTGACCGCCGCCGTGGTCGTGCTCGACGCCGCCACGCTCTCCGTCGTGGAGGAGGTGACGGCGCACGGCAGGGCCGGGTTCCCCTACGTGCCCGGCCTGTTCGCCTTCCGGGAGCTGCCCGCGCTGGTGGAGGCGCTCGAACGGCTCACGGTGACGCCCGACCTGCTGGTGTGCGACGGCTACGGGCTGGCGCATCCGCGCGGGTTCGGGCTGGCCTGCCATCTCGGCGTCCTGACCGGCCTGCCGGCCCTGGGCGTGGGCAAGACGCCGTTCGTCGGCGCCTGCTCCGCCCCGGGCCCGGAGCGGGGAGCTTGGACGCCGATCGTGCTGGACGGCTCGACGGTGGGCCGTGCGCTGCGCACCCAGGACGGGGTCAAGCCGGTGTACGTGTCACCGGGTCACCGCATCGACCTGGACACCACGACCGAGCAGGTGCTGCGCCTTTCCCCGCGCTACCGCCTCCCCGAGCCGATCCGCAGGGCCGACCACCTCGCCCGCCATCCGGACTCGCTTCCTCGCCTCTGAGGAGGTCGGCGCGCTCCATCCGGGCGCGTCGGCTCCTGGTCGGCCGGGATGCCGACCGAGCAGGAGCCGTCCATAAGCGTTACTTCTGGGTGGCAGCAGAACCATCTCTTGGACTTCTCCGCGAGGCAGGAGAAGGATGGATGCCTCTGCAGTCCGGAATTCAGGAGACGACATGCCCGAATACGAGAAGGCGATGCGGCCGGAGGACATCACCCGCCTGTTCGTCGAACGGTCGAACGCCGGCGACGCGGCCGGGGTCGCCGCGCTCTACGAGGAGGGGGCGGTGCTGGCCTACCCGCCGGGCCGGCAGACCGTGGGCAGGGACGCGATCCGCGCGCTGTGGGAGAAGGTGCTGGCCCACCGCCCGCGCTTCGAGCCGGAGGAACCCCTGCCGACGCTGATCAGCGGCGACATCGCCCTCACCTCGACCCCGCCGAAGGACGGATCCGGCGCGCGGGCCCAGGTGGTCCGGCGTCAGCCGGACGGCAGCTGGCTGCGCGTGCTCGACCAGCCCGAGTTCGTCCCGCCGGCCCGCTGACGGCGGGCTCGCGCAGCCGTCGGCCGGCGGCGGCGTCAGACGCCGGCGGCCTCCATGGGGGTCAGGATGGCCTGGGCGTCGACCCCGGCGAACCACAGGCCGATGACGAACGCCGCCGTCGCCTCCAGCAGCACCGCCCGGTCGAGCCCGCCGCCGTCCACCGGGGTGCAACCCAGGTCCGTGACGAGGGAGCGCACCCGCGACAGGGCGTCCGGGTCGTCGCCGCATAGGGGGACCGCGAGGGGGCGGCCGTCGAAGACGGGCGGCGTCATCCGCCACACGTCCACGTGACCCAGGTTGAAGGCCTTCACGACGTGCGCGCCTGTGAGGTCCGCGGCCGTGCGCGCGAGGGGACGCGTGAAGTCGAAGTCCGGCAGCCGGTTGGTCACGTCGACGAGCGGCTTGCCGCGCAGCGCCGGCCCGGCGGCCTTGAGCACCTCTTCGAGGCCGTCCGCCGCGACCGCCGCCATGACGACCTCGCCGAACGCGGCCGCCTCCGGCCACGTCCCGTGCACCACGGGCGAGCCGCCGGCGGCCGTCATCCGGGCCGCCGTGGCCGCCGACCTCGCCTCGTCGCGCCCGCTGACCATGACCTCGTGGCCGGCCCGCGACCACTGCGTGCCGAGGGCGTCCGCCATGTTGCCGGCCCCGAGGATGCCGATCCGCATCTCGCTCTCCGTTCATGTAAGAACTGTGATTACGGAAGGATCGTAGAAACCGCATCGCGCACCATTCGGTGCCTAACGGAGGATGTACGTTGTTCCTCGCCGACTGTCAGGCCAGACTCGCCTTCGACCTGCTGGCCCCCACCTGGAACGCCGTCGTCGTGTGCGCCCTGCGGCATGGCCCGCGCCGCCCGGGTGAGCTGCGGGCGGAGATCGGCGGGATCAGCCCCAAGGTCCTGACGGAGACGTTGCGCAGGCTGGAGGCCAACGGCCTGGTCGCCCGGCGGGCGTACGCGGAGGCTCCGCCGCGGGTCGAGTACGAGCTGACGGAGCTGGGACAGACGCTGCTGGGCCCGATCCAGGCGGTCGGGAAGTGGGCACTGGACCACGCCGAGGACGTCCTGGCGGCCCAGGACCGCTGGGAGGAGAGTTTGGAGACCTCTTCCTGACGGGTCCCCCGTCCGCCACGTCGCGGGCCGGTGAGGCATCGAGGAAGAAGCCGCCGACATCCGTCGCGTGGGAGCGGGTTGGGCGTGATCACGCCGGTCGACGTGCAGGCGGGTGGGGCGTGGCCACGGCCGGTCGACGTGCAGGCGGGTGGGGCGTGGCCACGACCGGTCGACGTGCAGGCGGGTGGGGCGTGGCCACGACCGGTCGACGTGCAGGCGCGTGGGGTGTGGCCACGGCCGGTCGACGTGCAGGCGGGTGGGGCGTGGTCACGGCCGGTCGAAGTGCAGGCGGGTGGTGGTGCCGCCGGTGTGGCTGTGCCGGCGGACCAGGTCGGCGACCTCGTCGACCAGGGTGAGCCCGTGCCCGCGGCCGGAGGACGGGGAGATGCGGCGTACCGGGGGGACGCCGAAGCGGCCGTTGTCGTCGACCTGGCAGACGAACGTGCGGGGCAACGTCCAGATCGTGACGATGCAGCCGTGAGTGGTGTGCTCGAAGGCGTTGGTGGCCACCTCGTTGACCGCCAGCACCACCCGCTCGACCTTCCGGTCGCCCAGCCCGGCGGCGCGGGCCTCGGTCGCGGCGAACGAGCGCACGTCCGCCAGCTCTCCGACGGCGGTGAAGGCCCGCCGGCGCGCCCCGGCGGGTGGCGGGCTGAGTGGCTGGTCGAACATCCGGGTGTTCTCCAGGGGATGGTCAGGAGGGAGTACGCGAACGGGTCGCGGACCTGATGCGGGCCGGGCCGGTCATGCCGGGGTGCCCTCGGCGGCCTGGATCCGGTCGCGGGAGGCACGGGGCGCGTGGAGGGAGTCGACGAGGGCCAGCAGCTCCGTCAGGGCGGGCCGCGGCCCGCGCAGCAGGACGCGGCCGCGACCCGCGGCGACCACGCCGGCCAGCAGGCGGGCGGCGGCGACGTCGGCGAAGGCGAGGCCCGCCACGTCGATGACCACGGGAGCGCCGCTCGTCGCCTCGGCCGCCAGGGGGCCGAGCACGGCGGCCAGGGCGTCGTGGTTGGTGCGGTCGGCGGCGCCGTCGAGCGACAGCCCGTCGGGGGTGCGGCGGATGCGGAGCAGGGGGTCCCACTCCTCGTCGCTGCCCGCCCCGGCCCGGGCGGCGCCCGGGTGGGCGGCGCTGATCCGTTCGAGCTCCGCGTGGGTGAACAGCCGCCGGTCGTAGCAGCACAGCGCCATCGCGTAGCCGGCGGAGAAGATCTGGTTGGCCTGCGCCTCGTACCAGGTCAGCTCGTCCATGTCGACCAGCGGGCGGACCGTCCAGCCCATGTCGGCGGCCACCCGCAGCCCGGCGTAGCCCTCGGTGCGCGCCTGGTCGATGGCGGCTGTCCAGCCGTTCAGGGCCCGTTCGGGCTCGAAGGACCCGCCGGACAGGAAGGACTCCTCCGCGGTGGTGACGTGCAGTTGCCCGGCGTGCAGCGGCTGCCGCACCTCCGCCCCGTAGGCCTGCGCGGCGGCAAGGAAGGCGGGAGGGAGGAAGGTGTCGGTGAAGTAGAGGACCTTCTGGTGGTGTTCCAGACCCTTGCGGAGGAACCTGACCAGAGCCCGCAGATGGCGCTCGTGGTCATCGAAGGTCCAGCAGACGTGGTCCCCGGGGAGGAGCCGATCGACTGTGGTGGGATCTGCCATGAACCGCTTCTCGTCATCGGGGGACGGCGATGGCGCTCAGGTTGTGCCCTCGGGGGCGCCCTCTCCGCGTCTCGCCGTTCTTTCCACAGTAACAAAGCGCAGGACACGACAATCCCCTACAAATAGGACGACAACGGCATTTCACCGCCCTAGTGCCGTCCGATCAGGCGACGGTCGCGCCCGGTGCCGTGTGAGAACGGCGAGGCCGGGCAGGGGGCGGCGCGCACGGACACGGCCGGTGATCGTCAGGAGTAGAAGCTCTCCAGCACCACGGCCACCCCGTGCTCGTCGTTGGACAGGGTGCGCCGCTCGATCGCCGCGAGCACGAGCCGGTGGGCGTTGGCCATGGCGTAGCCCGCTCCGGCGAAGGCGAGCACGGCCAGGTCGTTCGGCATGTCACCGAACGCCGCCACCTCGGCCGGGTCCACCCCGCGCTCCTCGCACAGCGTGGCCAGCGTGCCGGCCTTCGTCACCCCCGCGGCACTGATCTCGAGCAGCCCGCCCACGCCGGAGTGGGTCACCTCGGCCTGACCGTCCACGGCGGCGACGGCCGCGGTGAACATGTCGTCCACCAGGTGCTCGGACGACCAGACGAGCAGCTTGACGATGGGGTCGGCGCACCCGAGCAGCGAGGCCACCTCACGGCGGTGACGCGCGTCGCGGGCGTGCCGGACGCCATAGCCGGGCTCGGCCAGCACGCCCGTGCCCGTCTCGGCGGCGAACGCCACCCCGGGCAGCGCCTCGGCCAGGGTCTCCACCACATGGGCGGCGGCGGCGGGGGCGAGGTCGTGCCGGGCGACGATCTCGCGGGCGCCCAGGTCGTAGACGATGGCGCCGTTGCTGCAGACGGCCAGGCCGTCGACTCCGGCCTGCTCCGCGATCGGCTCGACGCCGCGCGGCGCCCTGGCGGTGACGAACACGATCTCCGCCCCGGCGCCGCGCGCCAGCCGCAGCGCCCGGCGGGTGCGCGGCGTGACCGTGCCCGTGGAGTCGAGGAGGGTGCCGTCCAGGTCGGTGGCCACGAGACGCGGAGGCTTCACGCTCCGATTATGGCCGCCGGCCCCGGTGCCGCCCAGGGTGGGTGCGCGCGCTACAGGCGCATCTCGGAGGGCAGCCGCCTGGAGGCGCGGGTCAGTTCGAGGCCCAGCAGCTCACCCGCGCCGCCGAAGTCGAGCGTCACGCCGTCGGCGGTGACCTGGCTGACGACCTCGCCGGGCGCGATCTCGTGCTTCATGGCGAGGTAGGCCAGGTCGTGACGGCGGTCGCGGGTCAGGTAGACCGTGTGCCTGCGGCGGCCCATCGGTTCGTCGTCCCAGCTCAGCAGCCCCTCGCGGGCCTCGTGGGAGCGGGCGAGCGCCGCCCGGACCACGTCGACGACCGTTTCCAGCGCCTCCAGCGCGTCCACACCGGTGACCTTGCGCTCGTGCTCCCACCCCGCCAGGCCGTCGATCCGGTACGGGCACGACCACTCCCCCGCCGCGTCCTGCGTGGGCATGCCGATGGTGACGACGACCTCGCTGGGCGGGTCGCCGCGCAGGGTGAGCGTGCGGTGGGCGATCTCGTACATGCAGGGTGATCTACCCCGGTCGCGCGGCGCGCAAGACACACACCTCCCGGGCGCCCACCCGGCCGGCGCCGCCATACCGGCAGCGTCGAAAGCCTTCCGGCGTGCCGCCGGCGGCGGCTACTCTGCCTACGGTCGTGGTGAGGGGGCCAGGTGTGGAATGAGCCGTTCGGGACCCGGCTGCGGGCCCGGCTCGACAAGTACGGGCCGCTGTGCGTGGGCATCGATCCGAGCCCGGAGCTGCTCGGGGCGTGGGGCCTCGACGACTCACCGGCCGGGCTCGAACACTTCGCCCGCGCGGTGGTGGGCGCCGTGGCCGACGTGGCCGCCGTGGTCAAGCCGCAGTCGGCGTTCTTCGAGCGCTGGGGCAGCCGCGGGATCGCCGTCCTGGAGCGGGTCCTCGCCGACCTGCGGGAGGCGGGCACGATGGTGCTGCTCGACGTCAAACGGGGTGACATCGGCAGCACGATGGCCGCCTACGCCGAGGCCTACCTCGACCCGGGCAGCCCGCTGGCCGTCGACGCGGTGACGCTCAGCCCGTACCTCGGGTTCGGGTCGCTGGAGGTGGCGATCACCAAGGCGGTGGCCAACGACGCGGGCGTGTTCGTGCTGGCGCGCACCTCCAATCCGGAGGCGGCCGAGCTGCAACCGGCGGTCGCCGGCCAGGTGCTGGCGGGGGCCGAGAAGGCGAACGCGGGGCACGCCCCGCTCGGGCCGGTGGGGCTCGTGGTCGGCGCCACGTTGCCGTCGCTCGACCTGCCGCTCGACCGGTTCGGCGGCCCGATCCTGGCGCCCGGTCTGGGCGCGCAGGGCGCCACGCCGGCCGACCTGGCGCGCCTGTTCGCGGGGGTGCGGCAGGCGGTGGTGCCGTCGGTGTCGCGCGTGGTGCTCGCCGACCCGGACCGGGTACGCGACTACACGCTCCGCTACCGCGACGAGTGCGTCCACCACCTGGCCCCCTGAGCCGCCCTACGAGCCGGCGCGGTGTACCGCCGCGCGTGAAGCCGGCGCGGTGTGCCGCCGCGCATGAAGCCGGCGCGGTGAGCCGGCGCGGTGAGCCGGCGCGGTGAGCCGGCGCGGTGAGCCGGCGCGGTGAGCCGCGGCGTCAGCCGGTGGGGCCGACGTCGGGGCGCACCTCCTTCTCGGTGACGGCTTCCTCCGTCTCCTCGCGTCCTTCCTGCCGCTCCGGCTCCTCGGATTCCCCAGGAGGCTGGTCTGTCGCGGAGGGCGGCTGGGCGGCCTGGGCCTCCGGCGGGTCGGCGGGGACGGGGCGGCCGGAGGTGGACGTCTCGGCGCCCGACCGCTGCGCCACCACATCGCTCTCGGCGTTCAGCCCGCGCACGGCGTCGGGCGTCTCCTCGTGGTTCTGGCTCATGGAACACCCATGCCCCGGGGGCGGGCGGTGATGTCGCCTCTCCCCGCCCGGCCGGTGCGGCCCCCGCCGACCGGTCACGCGGCCCAGCGATCATCGTGAGGGATGCGGGGCCCGTGGAAGCGAGGTCCGGAGGGGGTGCTCAGGACCGCGGCGGGCGCGGCCTGAGCGAGGTCGGCACGAGCGTCAGTTCTGGATGAAGGCGAGTGGCACGCCGTGGGCGTCCTCGGCGGCGACGTAGAAGCCGTCGGGAGTGGTGTGGGTGGCGATCATGTTGTGCTCGACGAGCTTGCGCGCGGCGGTCAGGTCGCGGACGGCGACGGTGTGGGCGGCCAGCAGGGGCAGGCCGGGCACGGTGTGTCCGGGCAGGAAGTCGTGGAGCGCGGACTGCGGGACGATCTCCACTCGGCCGTGCCGCAGGGGGAGCACGCGCTTGGGGCCGTCGATCCACACGTCGGCGTCCAGGAGGCGGGCGTAGCGCTCCTCGTGGCCGTCCACCTCGTTGTCGGCCACGACCAGCAGCACGCTGTGCAGGCCGGTCGCGCCGTTGGGGTGATCGAGATAGCGGGGCTGGTGCACGTACTGAGGGGTGAGATGCTGCGTGGCCTGGAGCGCGCCCTCAGGGGTGTGGGCGGCGTCGATCCGGACGCTCTCGGCGCGGACGGTCCGTGGGCCGTCGGGGGTGGAGACCTCGCGTTCCAGCGCGCGGATCCCGGTGGAGGCCAGGCCGGCGGCGCGCAACCGTCCGGCGGTGGCCTGGACGTCGCGCGAGCCGAGGGTCATGAGCAGGCCGGGGTAGGTCTCGCGCAGCCGGTGGACGCCCCAGGGGTCGGGAGCCGCGGGGTCGACGATGCCGAGCAGCTCGATGAACGACTGCCCGAAGTAGGCGCACCGGTTGGCGGTGCAGGTCGGCATGAGCGGGCCGCCGGGCCGTTCGGCCAGGTGGTGGGGCGAGACGGGGCTGAGCGTGAAGCCGAGGGCCTCGTAGCGGGCGGAGGTCGCGTCGAGGTCGGTGGTGATGAGCACCGTGTGGTCGATGTAGTCGATGTCGGCGGTGTGTTCGCTGGTCATTGCGGTGGTGTCCTGTTGCTTCGTGGGTGATGGGGCGGGGAGGCGTGGCCTCACGCGGCCGCCGCGACGGCGGCGGCGATGAAGAGCACCTGAAGGGCCGTGCGAGCAGGGAGGGGGGTCACCGGTTTGCCGGCCAGGGTGAGTCCGCGGCGGGCCGCCGAGACGTTGGCCGGGAACATGGCGATCATCAGCAGGGCCAGCACGATCGCCGCGTACGGCGCGACCGGCGCGAACAGCAGCCCGGCCGCGCCGGCCAGTTCGAGGACACCGGTGAGGGTGACCAGCAGGGCCGGTCGCGGGAACGCCGCCGGGATCATCGCGACGAGGTCGCGGCGCCATGAGGGCAGGAAGTGCGGCACGCCGGTGACGACGAACATGAGCGCGAGAGCGCCGCGCAGTGCCGGCTGCCAGGCGTCCAAGGCGTCGATGCCGGCCAGGCCGATGAGCCGCAGGACGACGAAGCCGCCCGTGAGGGCGATGAACGGAACCATTCCTCCTCCAATCTTGTCACCGGCAAGATTGGAGGAGTGCATCCATCTTGTCAATGTCAAGATAGAGTGAGGTCGGCATGCCAGGCACCCGAGCGTGGAGGTGAGGTAGATCAGCCAGCCGTCCTACCATCACGGCAATCTGAGGCGCGTCATCATCGACGCCGCACTTCAGGCCATCGGCGAATCCGGCCCTGCCGGGTGGAGCCTGCGCGAGCTGGCCCGCCGCGCGGGCGTCTCGCACGCCGCCCCCGCCTACCACTTCAGCGACAAGCAAGGCCTGCTGACCGCCGTGGCCGCCGAGGGCTTCACCATGTTCGCCGACACCCTCGAGCGGGCGGCCACCGCTGACGTGTGGGAGGTGGGCGTCGCCTACGTCCGCTTCGCCATCGACCACCGGCCTCACTTCGAGGTGATGTTCCGGCCCGAGCTCTACCGCGTCGACGATCCCAGCGTCCGGTCGGCGCACGAGCGCGCCGCCGCCGTGCTCGTCTCCAGCGCGCGCTCGCTGTCGCCGGGCCCGGAGCACGACCGGATGACCACGATCGCCGCCTGGTCGCTGGCCCAGGGCTTCACCAGCCTGTGGCTGAGCGGCGCCCTGCCGGAAAGCGCCGGCGGCGACCCCGAGGCTCTGGCCCGCTCGATGATCCGCCTCGTGTTCGGCGCCATGCGGGAAGGACCGGCCGACCGGTGACCCGGCCGCGAGCACGATCGCGCCCACGGACGGATCGCGGCCGTGCGCACGATCGCGCCCGCGGACGGACCGCCGGCCGCGCACGATCGCGCCCGCCCTCCCCGGGGAGCGGACGGACCCGGCGGTCCACCGACAGCGGGCTGCCGTCCGTGCCTCCCGGTGTTGGATGGGCGCATGACCCAGACTGCTGCCGCACGCCTCCGTCAGGCCGTCTCCCGCATCCGCGACACCACCCGCGACCGGACCGCCACGGGCCGGGGCGCCCAGGACGCCGACGACGTCGCGGGCACCTTCGCCACGGACGGGGCACTCGGCTTCGACCCGTTCCCCTTCCTCCGCGCCCTGCACGCGGCGGGCTCGCATGCCGTCGTCATCGGCCAGGTCGCCGGCATCATGCACGGCTCCACCGAGCTGACCGGTGACCTGGACCTGCTGTGGGACGGCACGCCCGGGGAGGCGCGCGCCCTGCGCGAGGCCCTCGTCATCGCCGGGTGCGCCGAGCCGCCCGACCTCGGCCACGCCCAGGTCGCCTACCAGGTGACCGGGGCCGGCGGAGACCTGTGCACGCCGGCGCTGTCCTGGGGCGGCCTCGACGTCACCGCGTGCCTGACCCGAGCCGTGCGTGCGGACGACCCTTCGGGCTTCACGATCCGCTATGCCGCGCTCGACGACCTCATCGGCATGCGGCGGGCCATCGGCCGGCCGAAGGACCTGCGCCGCGCCGACGAACTCGAACGCCTGCGCACCTGACCGCCGGCTCAGCTCAGGGCGGCGTCGATCTCGGCGCGGGTGGGCATCGAGGTGCTCGCGCCCTGCCGTCGCACCGACAGCGCCGCCGCCGCCGAGGCGAACCGCAGCGCCTCGGCCGCCGCGAGTCCCTCCGACCGCGCCACCGCCAGGGCGCCGGCGAACGTGTCGCCGGCCGCCGTGGTGTCCACCGCCTCCACCCGTACGGCGGCCACGCGCAGCCGCTCCCCCGACCGCGACCCGTACAGGGCCCCCTCGGAGCCGAGCGTGATCACCGCCTCCGGCACCCGGTCCAGCAGTGCCTCCAGCGCCGCCTCCGGCTCGCTCTCGCCGGTCACCGCGGCGGCCTCGTGCTCGTTGGGGATGACGAGGGCGACCGCGTCGAGCAGCTCGTCAGGGAGGTCCCGGGCCGGAGCGGGGGTGAGGATCGCCGGCACGCCCGCCTCCTTTGCGGCCCGCGCGGCACCGGTGACCGCCTCCAGGGGAAGTTCGAGCTGGAGGAGCACGGCGCGGGAGCCGGCGATGACCGCCCGCTCGGCGGCGTCCGGGGCGGTGACGGTTCCGTTGGCGCCGGGCACCACGATGATCGAGTTGCCGCCCGTGTCGTCCACCACGATGTGCGCGATGCCGCTCGGTCCGCGCACCTTCCGCAGGTGCTCGACGTTCACCCCCGCCACGGCCAGCGTGTCGCGGATCTCCGCGCCGAAGCCGTCGTCGCCGACGGCGCCGAGGAAGGTCACCTCGGCGCCCGCGCGGGCCGCCGCGATCGCCTGGTTGGCGCCCTTGCCGCCGGGGATGGTGCGGAACGCCCGGCCGGTGACCGTCTCGCCCCGCCTGGGGGCCTGGGCCACGTACGCCACCAGGTCCATGTTGGCGCTGCCGAAGACCGAGATCATCGCTCCATCATCTCCCGCGTCCGGTGGGCCAGCTCGTCCAGCCCGATGCCGTCGAAGCCCGTCAGGCTGCTCGCCAGCGCGTTCTTCATGATCCACCGATCGGGGACGCCGCCGTTGAGCGCCCCGGCGACCGAGCCGGCGGTGGCGCCGGCGGAGTCGGTGTCCCAGCCTCCGGCGACCGCGCCGGCGATGGAGGCGGTGACGTCGTCCGCGCCGTGCACGAGGGCGGCGGCGACCAGAGCCGCGTTGTTGATCGTGTGCACCCAGTGCAGGTGGCCGTGCCGCTCGTACAGGCGGTCGACGACCCGTTCGAAGTCGCGTTCGGCCGAGGCGTCCTCGGCCGCCAGCCGGACCGCCTCGTGCAGGCGCGAGCCGGGCGGCACCACCGACAGCCCGGCGGTCACCACCTCCTCGGCCGAGGTGGCGACGAGCGACTGGGCGCACAGGGCGGCGGCGAACATCGCCCCGTAGACGCCGTTCGCGGTGTGCGTGAGCCGGGCGTCGCGCCAGGCGTGCGCGGCCGCGGCGGCCGGGTCGCCCGGGTTGACCCAGCCGTACACGTCGGCCCTGATCAGCGCGCCGATCCACTCGCGGAACGGGTTGCGGTGAGTGGCGGTCTCCGGCGGCTCGACGCCGGACAGCAGGTTGCGGTACGCGACCCGCTCCGCGGTGAACGTGCGGCCGGCGGGCAGCTCGTCCAGCCAGACCGCCGCCACGTCGTCGGTGGTGAAGCCGCGGCCGTGGCGTTCCAGGACGGTGAGCGCGAGCAGCGGGTAGTTGAGGTCGTCGTCCTCGGGGATGCCGTCGATGTTCTCGGCCAGCGAGTTGACGGCGCTGCGCCGGTTCCACGGCCACCGCGCGGCGACCTCCCGCGGCAGCCCTTCGGCGGTGAACCAGCCGCGCAGGGGCCAGTTGCCGGTGGCCTCGGCGATCTCCCTGATGCCCTGGCGGGGGATCTTCTCCACGGGCTTGCCCAGCACGCACCCGGCCGCCCGGCCCTGCCACGCCCCGAGCACGCGCGCGGGGTCCCCCTCCGCCCGGCCGACACGGCGGGCGGGCGGGGCGGGCCAGGAGGGGGTGGCGGCGATGATGGCGGCGAGGTCGGTGGGCTCGGCGAGCGGCGACGGGATCGCGGCCAGCTCGTCGAGCAGCCGCTCGGCCAGGGGGCGCAGCGCGCGGGCGCGCGGCTCGGAGGCGCCGGCGCGGGGCGGGGCGTCGTGCCCGCCGGCCGCGTGCCAGCGGGCCGCGATGTCGCGCACCTCCCGGCCGTCCCTGCCGTCCTCGGCGGCCTGCCGGAGCTCGTGCCCGACCAGGTCCTCCGGCTGGACCCACGTGAGCCGGATCATGCCCGTCCCGCTCCCTCACCGCCGGTGAGGGCGGCGAAGGCGGACTCGTGGGCGCGGCGGCGGGCCAGGTCGTCGGCGTGGACCTGCCGCGCCACCTGGGCGACCGCCCGGCCGGGCGCCACCAGGTCCGTACGGCTGGCCTCACCCACCCGCGTCACCCACTCCGCCGGCACCGCCCCGAGCCCGCCGAGCGCGCCGGCGATGGCGCCGCCCATGGACGCGATCGAGTCGGCGTCACGCCCGTAGTTGACGCCGCCCAGCACCGTGTCGCGGTAGTCGCCCTTGGCCACCACCAGGAACGCCAGTGCCAGCGGGAGTTCCTCGATGCTGTGCAGCCGGCTCGGCCGCCGGGCGCCGAGTCCCTGGTCGCGGTAGGTGTCGGCGACCGTGTCGTACGGCCGGACGGCGGCGCGCAGCGCGGCGAACGAGCCGTGCCAGTGGCCGATGCCCTGGGCGGCCTCGCAGACCGCCTCGATCGCGGCCCGGGTGCCGTCCTTGGCCAGGCGCAGGCAGGCGGCCACCACGGAGTCGACGGTGGCCTCCGGCCGCATGGCCTCGGCGACGGCCGCGGCCATCACGCCGGCCGCCTCCCGCCCGTAGCTCGACTGGTGCGCGCCCGCCAGGTCGATCGCCTCGGCGTAGGCGGCGTCGGGGTCGGCGGCGTTGACGATGCCGACCGGCGCCACGTACATGGCGGCCCCGCAGTTGACGATGTTGCCGACGCCGGCCTCGCGCGGGTCCACGTGCCCGTAGTGCAGGCGTGCGACGATCCACTTCTCGGCCAGGAAGATCCGGTGCAGCGGCAGCGCCTCCGCCTCCAGTTCGGGGATCCACCGCCGCTCCCCCATCAGCTCCGGCACGAGGTGCTCGGCCATCGCGTACGCCCCGAGGTGCCCGCGCGCCTTCTCGTACACGCGGATCAGCGCGTGCGTCATCAGGGTGTCGTCGGTGATGTGCCCGTCGCCCTTGTGGTAGGGCGCGATGGGGCGGGCGTTGCGCCAATCCTCGTTGAACGGCGGCACGATGCCCTCGACGGGCCCGCCGTACCGGTCCACGATCTGCTCGGGGGTCCAGCCCTCGGTGGCGCCGCCCAGCGCGTCCCCGACCGCCGCCCCCGCGACGCAGCCCATGGCCTTGTCGGTCAGCAGGTCGGAAGGCTGGTCTGCGAGCGTCATGCGGGTTCCTCCGTCGATGTCGTGGTGAGAGTCGGGGTGAAAGTCGGGGTGAAAGTCGGGGTGAAGGTCGCGGCGAGTGTGAGCAGGTCCTGACCCGCCAGCCGCGGCAGGCAGCACCCGGTGAGCGTGCGGGCCGTGCTGATCCATCCTTCCGCAATCGCCGCGAGTCCGCCGCAGGCGCCCGTGAGCGCTCCGGTGAGCGCGGGCGCCGAGTCGGCGAGCGGCGCGAGGCAGGCCGCGGCGGGCACGGCGGCGGCCGGCGAGCCGCCGGCCACCTCGGTGAGGGCCAGCGCCACGGGCACCGTCTGCGCCGCGCCGACCGCGTAGCTGTAGACGTGGTCGAGCAGCGCGGCGTCGAGCGCGGGCACGGCGGCGAACGGGTCTCCCGCGGCGCGGGCCACGTCCAGCGCGAGGCGGGCGTTGTGCCCGATGGCGGTGTCGGCGGGCAGCACGTCGAGCGCCGCCCGCACCGCCGCGGCCGCCGAGCCGGTGGCGACCGCCTCGGCCACCGCCCTGGCCATGGCCTGCGCGCCCAGGACGCCGTCGCCGGAGTTGGTGACCTGCGCGTCCTCGGTGGGGTCGCGGCCGAGCGCGCCGAAGGCGACGGCCCGCACGGCGGCGGCGTCGTCGAAGTGGTGCGGGTTGTCGTGCCCGCTGGCGGGCGGCTCGACGCCCCGGGCCAGGTTGCCGAGCGCGGTGGCGACGGAGACGCGGGCGCGGACGTCGCCGCCCAGTTCCCTGAACGCCTCGGCGCGCGGCCGGTCGATGGTGAGTGCCGTCCAGGCCAGCCACTCGGCGTCGTCGGACGGGCCGAGAGCGAGCGGGGCCACGGGCTGGTTGAGCGCGAACGGCACCGGCAGCGTGGTGAGCCGGTGCTCCTCGGCGAAGGCGTCGAGCTCCCGGTGCAGCCGCCTGCTCCACGGGGCGTGCAGGGCGGCGCGGTGCCTGGCCGCCGGCCAGCCCGCGGCGTCGCCCACGGCGAGGCCGACGAAGGCCCCCTGGATTCTGTCCCCCGACATGCGTCTCCTACAGTCCTTCGGGCGGTCCGTCCGCGCGGTCCCGGGACGGCTCTGTCACCGGGTCCTCGCGCGCCGGGTCTCCGCGTTGCGCCGAGCGTTGCACCAGGGCGGACAGCTCGTCCGCCACGTCCAGCACGTGCCTGCCCGCGACCACCGGCAGGCAGGCGCCCGCGACCGGGCCGATCCGCGCGGCCCACCGCGCGGGCACGCCGCTCTCGCCCTGCCCCGCCCCGGCCACGGCGCCGGCGATGGCGCCGATGGTGTCGGCGTCGCGGCCGAGGCTCACGGCGAACGTCACGGACGCCTCCACCTCTCCCCCGCCGGCCAGGTAGGCGGCCAGCGCCAGCGCGACGGCCTCGGGGGCCAGATCGGTCCACGGGTAGTGCGGGACCACGACGGCCTCGTGCAGCGCCGCCACGAGGGCCGCCTCGCCGGAGGCGTCTCCCTGGGCGCCGGCCTCGGTCACAGCTCCGGTGCCGGGCTCGGCGCCGGTCTGGGGTGCGGCCGTGGTGGCGGGCCCGGTGGCGGCTCCGGGTCCGGCCGTGGTGGCGGGCCCGGTGGCGGCTCCGGGTCCGGCCGTGGTGGCGGGCCCGGTGGTGGCGTTGGTGGCGGACTCGACGGCGGCGCGGGCGCGTACGAGGGCGCGGGAGGTCCAGGAGTCGGCCGGGACGACCGACAGGGCGGCCCGCACCACCTCGTCCGGCGGCAGTCCCGCCATGGCGGCGGCCACGGCCCCGGCGACGGCCCGCCCGCCGAGCACCCCTTCGCCGGAGTGGCTGACCAGGCCGTCCTGCTCGGCGAGCCGCGCCGCCTCGGCCGGGTCGCCCGGGCAGAACACCCCGTACGGCGCGGCCCGCATGGCCAGGCCGTCCGACCAGCCGTGCTGGTGCACCCGCCCGGTCAGCGGGGGCTCCAGCCCGCGGCGCAGCGCCTCCACCGTGCCCAGCTCGGAGAAGCCGGCCCCCTTCATCGGCCCGGCCACCCGCGGGATGACCTCGGCCCGGTAGGAGGCGGCCACGTCGGCCGGGGTGAGCGCGTGCCCGTGCCGGGCCAGCAGCGACGCGGCGAAGATCGCGTACTCGGTGTCGTCGGTGCCGCCGCGCTCGATCTCGGTGAGCCGGCCCCAGCGCCGCCTGATCTCGGCCGGGGTGAGGTTCTCGGCGGGGGCCCCGAGGGCGTCGCCGGCCGCCAGGCCGAGCAGACACCCCCGGGCCCTGTCGCGATGCGTCACCGCTGGTACCGCTCCAGCACCTGGTTGCCGTCCTCGACGAGCCGCTTGGCCGCCTCGTCGATGGTGATCTTGTTGGCGTAGTACTCCTGGAGCACCGGCGTGGCCACCTTGCTCTTCCACTCGTCGAACCCGTTCACCTTGAGGAACGGCGCCACCACCAGGGCCTTGGCGGAGGCGGTGGCGACGTCCCAGCCGTTCTCCTTCGTGGTGATGGACGGGTCGGCCGCCGCCTTGACGGAGGTCGGCAGCAGCCAGTCGCCCTTGGCGAGCTTGGCCTGGTTGGGGCCGTTGAGGAAGAACGAGATGAACTTCATCGCCTCGTCGGGGTGCTTGCTGTCCTGCGCGATCGACAGGGTCTGGGAGACGGCGCCCTGCTGGGTGGTGGTGCCCTTCAGTGGCGGCAGCGTCACCCACTCGAACCCGTCGGGCGCCTGCTCGGCCACCTGCTGGCGCAGGTAGACGCCGGCGGGCAGCATGGCGAACTTGCCCTTGTAGAAGGCGGGCAGCGGGTCGGCCGTGCCCTGGCCGAGCGCGGCCGGATCGGCCGACTTGTCCTTGTACAGCTGGTCGTGGATGCGCTGCAGGACCTGCTTCTCCTCGGGCCCGACCTTGACCGTGGTCTTGCCCTCGGCGGTCTGGAAGAACGTGCCGCCGAAGTTGAGCGCCAGGTTGAGGGTCTTGTTGACCGGCGACTTCATCGGCCAGGCGACGCCGAACGTGCCGTCCTTGGTCATCTTCTTGGCCGCCGCCGAGAACTCGTCCCACGTCCACGGCTGCTCGGTGGTGGGCAGGCGCACGCCGGCCGCGTCGAGCAGCTTCTTGTTGGCGATGATGACCTGCGACTCCTGCAGGAACGGCACGCCGTACACGCCCTGCTTGCCCTTGCCGTCGTCGAAGGTGACGGTGTCCCACGACTGCTGCGGGATGTCGCTCTTCAGCTCGGCGGGCAGCTTGTCCGACAGGTCCAGCAGGTAGCCGTCGGCGGCGAAGCCGGACAGGGCGGGCGAGTCGTTGTGGATGACGTCGGGGGCGGTGCCGCCCGCGAACTGGGTGACGAGCTGGTCGTTGACGTTGTCCCAGCTACCCTGGACGTAGGTGACCTGGATGCCGGGGTTGGCCTTGTTCCACTCCTCGACGAGTTGCTTGTTGGCGGCGAGGGACTCCTTCTGCCAGGCCAGGCTGAGGAAGTTGAGCTTGACGGGCTCGCCGGGCTTGGCCGCCTCGCCGCCGCTTCCGCCGCTGCCACCGCTGCCGCACGCGGCAGCCAGCGCGACGACCGCGGCCGCCGCCAGAGCGGACTTCATTCGCATGTGTGCCTCCTAGCCCTTCACGGCGCCGGCCATCAGGCCGGACTTCAGGCGCCGCTGGATGATTGCGAAAAAGATGAGGCTGGGGATCGTGGCCATGAGGGAGGCCGCGGCCAGCGGGCCGAGCCGGGCCACACCCTCGGGGCCGACGAACCTCGCCAACGTGAGAGGGAGCGTCATCACGTCCGGGTCCTGCAGGACGACCAGCGCGAAGAGGAACTCGTTCCACGACGAGATGAACGCGAACAGCAGCGTGGCCACCACGCCCGGGGCGAGCAGCGGCGCGACCACGCCGGTGATCGAGCGCAGCCGGCCCGCGCCGTCCACGGCCGCGGCCTCCTCCAGCTCGGGCGGAACCGCGCGCACGTAGCCCTGGAGCATCCACAGCGCGAACGGCAGCGTGAACGTCACGTGCACGATGACCAGGCCGGGCAGCGTGTTGACCAGCTCCATGTCCCGCAGGATCAGGAACAGCGGGATGATGATCAGGATGAACGGGAACACCTGGCTGACCAGCACCCAGCCGATCGCGATCCGGTTGACCAGGCTGCGGTAGCGGGCCATCGCGTACGCGGCGGGCAGCGCGATCACCACGGTGATGACGCTGGCGAACAGCGCCACGACCAGGCTGCGGGTGGCGGCTCCCACCAGGTCCTGCTCGTCGAACGCGTCGGCGAAGTTGGCCAGCGTCGGCTCGCGCGGGATCCACGTGGGGTCGGCCTGCGCCATCTCCTGCGGCGTCTTCAGCGCCGTGGACAGCAGCCACACCAGCGGGAAGGCCAGGAAGACGACGTAGGCGGCCAGCGCGAGGTACTGCGGCGCGCGCCTCAGCCCGCCCGTCCTCCCGCGGTTCATCGCGCCTGCCCTCATCTCGCGTCCCTTCATCTCGCCTCCCTCATCTGCCGCCACAGGTAGAGGCCGAGCACCGCGAGCACGACGATGGCCATGGCCAGGCCGAGCATCGAGGCGTAGCCGGCGTAGCGGTAGCGGAAGGCCTCCTCGTAGGCGAACAGCATGGGCAGCCGGGTCCGGCCGCCCGGCCCGCCCTGGGTGAGCACGTAGACCAGGCCGAACTGGTTGAAGTTCCACACGAAGTCGAGCGAGGTGATCGCCACGATGACGGGCTTGAGCTGCGGCAGCGTGATGTTCCAGAACCGGCGCCAGCGGCCCGCGCCGTCGACCTCGACGGCCTCGTACAGCTCTCTCGGGATGCCCTGCAGGCCGGCCAGCAGCACGACCGCCGTCTGCGGCATGCCGGTCCAGACGCCGACCACGATGATGGCGGGCAGCGCGAGCGAGAAGTCGGCGAGCCAGTTGATGTCGGTGCCGAGCAGGCTGTTCAGGATGCCCGCGTCGGGATGGTAGACGAGCTTCCACATCAGCCCGATGACCACGGGCGGCATCGCCCACGGCACCACCGCCAGCACCCTGGCCACGCCCCGGAAGCGGAGGTTCTGGTTGAGCAGCAGCGCCAGGCCGAGCGCGGCGAGGAACTGCAGGACGGTCACGGAGACCGACCAGACCACCCCGATCCGGAACGACGACCAGAAGTCGTCGTCGCCCATGAGCTGGACGAAGTTGTCCAGGCCGACGAAGGTCGTCTCGTGGGCGCGGGTGTTGCGCGCGTCGGTGAACGCCAGCCCGATCCCGTACAGCAGCGGACCCACGCTGAAGAGCACGACGGGCACGAGGGCGGGCAGCATGAGCAGCCACATCTCGCGCGAGCGCCGTGACCGGCGGGCGCGCCGCACGTGCCTGGCGGGAGGCGCGGGGGGTTTCGTCACGGTCGCCGTCATGCGCCTGCTCCGTCCGCGCCGGGCCGGTCGGCGTCGCCGGCCGGCGGCGCCTGCTCGCCGGCGGTGGAGGCGCGCACCTCCAGCCGGGGCGGCACGGTGACCAGGCGGGGCGCGACGTCGCCGTCCTCCAGCCTGTCCAGCAGCAGCTCCGCTGCGGCGCGGCCGCGTTCGGCCGAGCCGAGGGAGACGCTGGTGAGCGACGGCCAGGACGCCGCCGCCAGGTCGGTGTCGTCCATGCCGACCACCGCCACGTCCTGCGGCACCCGCCGCCCGGCGGCGCGCAGCACGTCGAGCGCGCCGAGCGCGATCAGGTCGTTGGCGCACATGAGCGCGTCGATGTCGGGCCGCCTGTCGAGCAGGGCGGCCACCGCACGGCGGCCGTCGGCCCGGTAGAAGTCGCCGATCTCCACCAGCTCCTTGTCGTACGGCAGGCCGAGAGCCGCCAGCGCCTCGACGTAGCCGGCGCCGCGGGCCGCGCCGGGCACGGTGTCGGGCGGGCCGTTGACCAGCCCGACGCGCCGGCGGCCGAGGGCGTGCAGGTGGTCGAGGGCGAGGCGGACGCCGGTGCGCGAGTCGGCGCGCACGTTGTCGACCGGCGTGCCCTCCGGCACCGAGCCGATGACGACGACGGGCGCCCGGGCGGCAGCGAGCATCCGCAGGTGCGCGTCGGTGACCCGCAGCGGCACCATGATCAGCCCGTCCACGTAGCGCTCACCGAGGCTGTGCAGCACGCCGATCTCGTCGGCGACGTCCGCGCCGGTGGAGTGCAGGACGAGCCGGTAGCCGGCCGCCTTGAGCACGGGCTGGATCTCGCGCAGCATGGCCAGGTAGGCCGGGTTGCCGACGTCCGCCATCGCGAACGCGACCTGGTGGGTGCGGCTCGACTTGAGCGAGCGGGCCACGGCGTTGCGCACGTAGCCGAGCTCCTCGGCCGCCGCCATCACCTTGCTCACGGTGTCCTGCCTGGTCGGCAGGCCGTTCAGCACCCGCGAGACCGAGGCGATGGAGACGCCCGCGCGTTTGGCGATCGTGGTGATCGTGGGTCCCTGGGCCAAGGCTTTCCTTCCGCCAAGGCAAACGTTTCGCCCCTGCTTCTGTAAACGTTTACCGTGTGGGGCACATGAAACACTCGCGTAACTCCAGAGGTCAAGTCACGATCACATAACGCCAGGTCAGGGCCATGTCCGGCCAACGTACACCCCTGACCGACCGCTCAGGCGGCACGGGCGGCGAGCAGCCGGAGGACGAGCGCCAGCGGGGGCCAGTCCGCACGGCCCCGACGGACGACGGCGTGGGAGCGCATCGTCACCTCGGGGGCCGTCAGCGGCAGCAGGCGGACGCCGGGCAGCGTGGGCTGGTCGGCGGGCAGCAGGCCGACGCCGAGCCCGGCGACGATGAGGTCCTGGACCAGTTCGAGGCTGTCGGCGTGATGGGTGATCCGCGGCTCGAAGCCGGCCATCGAGGCGATCGTGCGCACGACGTCCTCGTCGGCCGTGTTGCGGGAGTTCACGATCCAGTCGTGGTCGCGGTACGCCCCGAACACCGCGGGCGCGTCACCCCGCGTCCGCGCGTGGGACGCGGGGTGCGGCACGGCGAGGCTCCAGGGCACCGACCACAGCGGCATCGTCTCCACCGTGGCGTCGGCGGAGACGGGGGCGAGGTTGTAGTCGTAGACGAGGGCGAGGTCGACGTCGTCCGAGGCGAGCAGCGCCAGGGACTCGGCGGGCTCGTGCTCGTGGATGCGCAGCCGTACCCGCGGATGCCCGGCCGCCAGGTCCGCCGCGACGGGGAGCAGTGAGCGGCGCACCGCCGTGGCGAAGCCGGCGACCCGCAGGGTGCCGGTCGGCTCGGCGTCCGGGTCCAGGTCCAGCCTGGCGGCCTCGACCGCGGCGAGGATCGTCACGGCGTGCCGCGCCAGCCGCCGGCCCGCGGGGGTCAGCCGCACCCGCCGCCCGTCCGGCTCCACCAGGGGCGTGCCGACCTCCCGGGACAGCGCGGCGATCTGCTGCGACACCGTCGAGGTCGTGGCGCCCATCTCCTCGGCGACCTCGCGCATCGACCCCAGCCGGGACAGGTGCAGGAGCATCTGCAGGCGCCGGACGTCCATCCGTGGATTGTTCACGAACCATGAACGGTATGTCAAGCATTCTCACGTGGACGCGAACGGTCGTGGTCGCGTCTACTGGGGCCATGACGACCACCGCACCCGCGTCTCCCCCGGCCGCCCGCGCCGGCACCGCTCTGGCCCTCGCGTCGATGCTCTTCGTCCAGCTCGGCCTGGCCGCCTCGGTCACCATGATCGACCAGGTGGGCGCCGAGGGCGCGGCGTGGCTGAGGCTCGCGTGGGCCGGGGTGCTGCTGCTCGTGGTGGTGCGGCCCCGGCCGTCCGGCTTCAGCCGCTCCGGCCTGCTCGCCTGCGTGGCGCTGGGCCTGGTCACCGCGGGGCTGACCCTGTTCTTCATGGCCGCGGTCGCCCGGCTGCCGCTGGGCACCGCCAGCGCGCTGGAGTTCCTCGGCCCACTCGGCGTCGCCGTGGCACGCGGCCGCGGCGGGCGGAAGCTGTGGCCGCTGCTCGCCGCGGCGGGCGTCGTGCTGCTCACCGAGCCCTGGCACGGCGGCACCGACCTCACCGGCGTCGCCTACGCGCTGGCCGCGGCGGTCTGCTGGGCCGCCTACATCCTGCTGACCCAGCGGGTCGGCGACGAGGTGTCCGGCATCCGCGGACTCGCCGTCTCCATGCCGGTGGCCGCCCTGGCCGCCACCGCGGTCGTCGGGCCGTCCGTCCTCGGGCGGCTCACCTGGGAGCTCCTCCTCGTCGGCCTCGGCCTCGCGCTGCTGCTCCCCGTGGTGCCGTTCATCCTCGAACTGCTCGCCCTGCGCAGGCTCACCACCGCCGCCTTCGGCACCCTGATGAGCCTGGAGCCGGCCATCGCCGTCGGCATCGGCTTCGTCTTCCTGCACCAGGCTCCGGGCTGGGCCGCCGCCGCCGGGATCGCGTTCGTGGTCGTCGCCGGCATCGGCGCCGAACGCACCGGCGCCCGCGGCCAGGCCGAGCACGCCGCAGAGCCTCCCCCCGCCTCACCCGTCCGGAGGGGCGGTGAACCGGTTGACGTACCAGGCGGCGATCTGCGCGCGTGAGGTGAATCCCAGCTTGTCCAGGATGTGCTTCACATGGCCCTCGGCGGTGCGCTGGGAGATGACCAGCCGGGCCGCGATGTCCCTGTTGCGCAGGCCTTCGGCGACGAGACCGGCCACCTCGGCCTCCCTCGGCGTCAGCTCCGGCTGCGACGGCCCGGGCGCCGGCGTGGGCTCCCGCGCCTCGGGCGGCTCCTGCAGGGCATGGCCGATGGCCTCGTTGACGTCCCAGCTCGCGCCCTCGTCGGCGGCGGCGCGGTAACGCCTGTCGCCGAGACGGGCGCGCAGCGACGACTCCGCGGCGCGGTGGGCGTCGTGGTACGGGCGGAACCCTTCGAGCGACACCTCGAGCAGGCGTCGCATCGTCCCGGCGGCGCCGAGCAGGCGCGCGGCGGGCACGTCGCTCCCCTGCGCGGCGGCGACCCAGGCGAGCGTCTCGACGAACCACGCCGGACTGTAGCGGTAACCGGCCGACCGTTCGAGGCGCAGGCTGGACCGGAACAGGGAGGCGGCCTGTGCCAGGTCGCCGGAGGACCAGTGGCCGATCCCGGCAGCCCACATCGCCAGCGCGATCTCGCCGCGCGAGCCCGCCGCCTCGGCGATCTCGCGGCAGCGCGCCACCCAGCCCCCGGCGCGGGGATCACCGGCGAAGATCGCGGACAGGGCGAGGTAGAACGTCGGCAGGAACGCGTTGCGCAGGACCCCGTCCTCCGTGATCTCGCCCGTGTCGTCCTCGTACCAGTCAAGGACCGGTTCGAGCAGGCGGACCGCCTCCTGGTAGTCACCCTCCATCAGGGTCAGCCGTCCCGACAGGAACCTCGTCACCGCCTTCGGCCCCTGGCGGTCCCAGGCGTCGGCCAGCAGCCGGCACTCCTCCAGCAGCGGCCGCGCGAGGTCGTTCCTGCCCTGCATCAGGGCGAAGAACGTGCCCACGGTCAGCACGCCGAAGCGATCCCGCCCGGTCAGCTGCCGGCATCCGAGCAGCCGGTCGATCCAGTGGCGGGCTTCGGAGGGACCGCCGAAGAAGGTCCAGTACCCCTCCAGCGACGTGAAGATCCGCATCGCCTCCTCGACGCGGAGGTCCTCGCCGAGGCAGTGCTCCAGCGCGGCCCGCAGGTTCGGCAGCTCGGGGACGACCCTGATGAAGCACTCCACCTGGTTCGAGCCGAACCAGCCGGCCCTGTTGCGTTCGGCCAGGCGCTGGTAGTGCTCGGCGTGCCGGCGTCGGGTCGCCGGTGTCGTCTCGCTCCTGTCCAGCCGGTCCTGGCCGTACTGGCGCAGCGTCTCCAGGATCCGGTAGCGCACGCGGGTGCCGCAGGTCTCCCTGGTCACGATCGACTTCCCGGTCAGCGCGGCGAGCAGCGGCAGGACGTCCTCGCGCGCGAGCGGCGCGGCCGAGCAGACCTCCTCCGCCGCTGCCAGGTCGAAGCCGCCGGCGAACACCGACAGACGTTCCCACATGATCTGTTCCTGGACGGAGCACAGCTCGAAGCTCCACTCGACCGCCGCGCCCAGCGTCTGGTGGCGCGGCAGGGCGGTCCGGTAGCCCCGTGTCAGGAAGCGCAGGCGGTGGCCGAGCCGGTCGATGATCTGGTCCAGCGACAGGACCCGCAGCCACACCGCCGCGAGCTCGATCGCCAGCGGGATGCCGTCGAGCAGGCGGCACAGCCGCGCCGCCGCCGCGGGCTGCGAGACGATGTCGACCTCCGGCGCGATGTTCCTCGCCCGCTCCGCCAGCAGCGCCAGGGCGTCGTAACGGAGGACGTCGCCCCCGGTGACCTCGTCGCCGGGGGCGGGCAGGGACAGCGGCGGCACGATGAAGGGCGTCTCGCCCGGCACTCCCAGCGCCTCGCGGCTGGTGGCCAGCAGCCGCACCCCGGGTGCCGCGCCGAGCAGGGCGTCGGCCAGCCGCGCGCAGGCCTCCACCAGATGTTCGCAGTTGTCCAGCACGAGGAGCAGCTGCTTGGTCCGCAGACAGTCGATCATGCTCTCGGTCGACGGCTGCGGCATCTCCTCCTGCAACCCCAGGGCCTCCGCGACGGCCACCGCCAGCAACTGCTCGTCCTGCAGGGAGGCCAGCTCGACCAGCCACACCCCGTCGGGGAAGGCGCGCCGCGCGTGGGCCGCCACATGGGTCGCCAGGCGCGTCTTGCCCACGCCGGCCGTGCCCGTCAGCGTCAGCAACCGGGTGGTGGACAGGAGGCTCCTGATCTCGCCGATCTCACGCTTGCGACCGATGATCTCGCCTGTCTCGGCGGGGAGGGTGGGAGTGATCTGCTCGGCTGCCGGTCGACCCATGAGGGCGACTATCTGCCCTCGGCCCGCCCGGCCGTAACCGGCACACGGTCGAGGGGTGGCATAGGTATCACCAAGGAACGGTCCGGTCCCGGCGCTCGGCCGCGGGTCCTGCCAGGAGGGACCCGGTGGCACCGGAAGCCCTGGTCACTCGCCGTCTCCCGGGCAGGTCCCCTACGGCGAGGCCGCCGCGACGGCCGTCACCCCTCCGGAGCCGGTGAGCGGGCCGAACCGGCGGCGGTAGGCCGTCGGCGTCAGGCCGGTCTGCCGCCGCAGCCGGGCCCGCAGGTTGGCGGCCGTCCCCAGCCCGCTGAGCCGGGCCACCCTGTCGAGCCCCTGCTCGCCGCGCTCGATCAGCCGGCAGGCCAGCGCCACGCGTTCGGCCGTGAGCCAGGCGAGCGGGGTGGTGCCAAGCTGGGCGGCGAACCGCCGGTGCAGGGTGGCCGGGCTGACCGCCGCGCGGGCGGCGAGGTCGGCGACCGTCAGCGGCAGATCCAGCCGTTCCTGGGCCCAGGCCAGCACCGGCGCCAGTGACGTGTCGCGGATGTCCGGTACGGGGCGCTCGATGAACTGGCGCTGGCCGCCGTCGCGGTGCGCCGCGAACACCAGGCGCCGGCTCACCGCGTTGGCCACGTCGGCGCCGTGGTCGCGGCGGATCAGGTGCAGGCCGAGATCCAGCGCGGCGGCGCTGCCGGCGGCGGTCAGCACATCGCCGTCGTCGACGAACAGCACGTCGGGTTCGAGCCGCACCCGCGGGTGGCGGGCCGCGAACGACTCCGCCCAGCGCCAGTGCGTGGTCGCCCGGCGGCCGTCGAGAAGCCCGGCCTCCGCCAGCACGAAGGCGCCGGTGCAGAAGCTCACCAGCCGGGCGCCGCGGGCGGCGGCGCGGCGCACCGCGTCCAGCACGGCTCCGGGCGGCCGCGTCAGCGGGTCCGGCCGGTTGGGCACGATCACGGTGTCGGCGTCGTCGGTCCGCTCGAGTCCGCCCACCCCGGACAGCGTGAACAGCCCGGCGTGCATGCGCAGGGCGGGC
Organism: Nonomuraea indica; assembly: GCF_002850745.1. GTDB lineage: Bacteria > Actinomycetota > Actinomycetes > Streptosporangiales > Streptosporangiaceae > Nonomuraea > Nonomuraea indica. The sequence continues at coordinate 625,703 of NZ_KZ559468.1, read as the reverse complement.
GCGGCGGCGCTGAGCGTGAAGTCGTACCACGGCCGGTCCAGTTCGGGCCGCCGCAGCCCGAACAGTTCGGTCGCGACGCCCATCTCGAACGGATTGGACCCCTCGTCCACGATCATGGTCACCCGGTGGGGGCGGCCCACAGGGAGATGCGAGGATTCGTGCGACATGTGCGATTCCTAGCACTCACGGCGTGCGCGCGCCAGCCGCGACGATGGCCGCATGACCGATGAGCCGATTTCCCTGCGGGCCGCGCTGGCCCGGTTCGACCGCCTGTGGAGCCCGCGGATCGTCACCCGGGTGAACGACTACGACGTCCGGATCGCCAAGGTCGCCGGGGAGCACGTCTGGCACGCCCACGCGGACACCGACGAGTTCTTCCTGGTGCTGGAGGGCGAGCTGACGATCGCCCTGCGCGACGGCGGGGCCGCCGGTGCCGGCGGGCGCGCCGTCACGCTGGCGGCGGGCGAGGTGTTCGTCGTGCCGCGCGGGATGGAGCACAAGCCGTCCTCGGCCGCGGGGGCGTCGATCCTCATGTTCGAGCCGACCGGCACGCTGAGCGTCGGCGACCGTCACGACGAGCTCCCCGGCCACCTCGACGCCACCACGGGCCACCGCCTCTGAGCGGACGCGCGGGGAGGGCGTCAGGCGGGCACGGGGGCGGTCGCGCGGGCGGTGAGGGCGCGGATGGCGGGGGCGCCCGTCAGGGCGACCACGGCGGACAGGACGGCGGGAATGATGAGCGCGGTCGGCAGCGACGACGCCTCGGCCACGTAGCCGAGCACGGCCGGGCCCACCAGCAGCCCGCTGTAGCCGAACGCCGTCACCATCGCCAGCGCCCGCCCGACGGGCCCGCCGGCCGCTCCGACGGCGCTGAAGATGACCGGCACCACGGTGGCCAGGCCGATCCCGGCGAGCGCCCAGCCCGTCCAGGCGCAGGCCACGCGCAGGGTCTCGCCGGTCAGTGGGGCGGCCAGGACGAGGACGTAGCCGGCGGTGGCGAGCAGGCCGGCGAGCTGGATCGTCCGTACGGAGCCGAGCCGGGCGCGGATGGGGTCGCCGAGCAGCCGGATGGTCGTCATGGCCACGGCGAAGACCGTGTAGGCGAGGGGCGCCGCGGCGGGGTCGGTGTCGAGGATCCAGCGCGCGTGCAGGGCGGCCCAGTCGATGGCGGCGCCCTCGGCGAGGTGCCCGGCGAACGCGGCGAGACCGAGCAGCGCGATCAGGCCCCACCGCAGCCCCGAGCCGGCGCGCCTGCCGTCGGGGGCGTCCTCGGCGGGCTGTCCGGGTACGGCCGGCAGCAGCAGCCGGGCCAGCGGCAGGTACAGGAGGGGCACCACGAGGGCCGCGACGACGAGCAGGGTCTGGGCGTCCAGGCCGGCCCGAAGGACGAGCGCGGTCAGCGCGCCGCCCGCCGCCCCGCCGAGGCTCCACGTGCCGTGGAACGCCGAGATGATGGGCCGCCCGTAGGCGCGCTCGACCTCGACGGAGTGGGCGTTCATGGCCACCTCGGTCACGCCGAGGCCGAGCCCGAAGACCACGGCGAGGACGGCCAGGTGCGGGAAGCCGGGCGCCACGGCCGGCCCGAGCAGGACGAGGGCGGACAGCGGGCCGCTGATCCAGCAGACGGTCCGGCTCGACCACCGGTCCACGAGCGGCCCGGTCACCAGCATCGACGCCAGCGCGCCGCCCGAGATGAGCAGCAGGACGGTGCCGAGCCGCGCCGGGCCGAGGTCGAGCCGGTCGTTCAGCGACGGCAGGCCGGCGGCCCACAGCCCCATCACGAATCCGGCCAGGGAGAAGTAGCCGAAAACCGCGATCCGGGCACGCCTGGCCTCTGCGATACTTATGTTCACGCCTAGAGCATATTCAGGGATGTGAGAATCGCACAATGGCGACGAACGGGGCGACGACGAGTGGGGAGCTGCGCGCCCACAACCGGGTGCGGCTGCTGCGCGCGGTGCACGACTGCGGCGCCACCCTCACCCGCTCGCGGCTCACCCGTGACCTGGAGCTGGCCCGTGGCACGGCGTCGGTGCTGGTCGCCGAGCTGGCCGACAGCGCGCTGCTGCACGAGGAGCCCGCCGCCGAGCACGGCCGGGGCCGTCCCACCCAGGTGCCCGGCCCGCACCCGCACGGGCCGCTCGCGCTGGCGGTGGACGTGCGCGAGGACGCCTGGGAGCTCGCCGAGTGCGCCCTGGGCGGGCAGGCGACGGTCCTGGAGGTGCGCCGCCACGACGGCACCCCGGAGGGTGCGTTCGGGCCGCTGGGCGAGGCGCTCAGGCGACACCTGGACCGGCTCGCCCCCCGGGTGGTGGGGGTCGGGCTGGCCGTGGCGGGGCCGGTGCGCGCCGAGGGCCTGGTGGACGTGGCACACCTGGGCTGGCGCTCGGTCGACGTCCCGGCCCTGCTCGGCCTGCCGCCGCACCGGGTTCCGCCCGAGAGGGACGAGACGGCCCACCCGCACGCGACGGGGGACCGCTCCGCGTACGGGATGCCGCCGGCCGGGGGCGGGGCCGCGCACGGGATGCCCCTGGTGGGCAACGACACGGCGTTCGCGGCGCTGGCCGAGGCGCGGCGGGGCGTGCTGCGGGGCGTCGGCGTGGGACTGCACCTGCACGTGGACTTCGACCTGGGCGGCGTCCTGGTGGTGGACGGGCGGCCGCTCGCGGGGGCGGGCGGCATCGGCGCCGAGTTCGGGCACATGCCGCTGACCGGCGGCGCCGAGCCGTGCGCCTGCGGGGCGCACGGCTGCTGGGGCCGCGAGGTGGGCACCAACGCGCTGCTGCGCGGGCTGGGCCTCGCCCACGGCGGCGGCCGGGGACGGGAGCGGGCCGAACGGGTCTTCGCCGACGCCGGGGCCGGTGACGCGGACGCGGCGCGGGCCCTGGCGGCGAACGCCCGCGCGCTCGGCAGGGGCGTCGCCGCCCTGGTGAACGCCCACGACCCCGAGGTGGTGTCACTGTCGGGCTTCGGGGTGGATCTGCACGCGCGGGCCCTGACGGCGCTCACGGAGCCGTTCGAGGGCGGTCTGATGACGATCCGCCGCGAGCGGCCGCCCCGCCTGGCCCTCTCCGCCCTGGGGTGGCGCGGGGCGCTGGTCGGGGCGATGGAGTCGGTGTTCGACGCGTTCCTCACCGTCGAGGGCGTACAGGAGTGGTGTCGCGCCCGCGCCACGACCCCCGCCTGACGCCTGCACCAGGGGCGCGACACGCCCGAACTGCAGAATGTGATGCATACCACCCGTCCAGGGCGAAACATCCCAAGCAGCCGCTACATAGGCCGCGGCGGGCGATCCCGGGGCGCCATCCCGAGGCCGGTACGGCCGGAGGCGCGCGGGAGGCGGAGGGCGGCCCGGACGTCAGGAAGGTGCCGCGGCATCCGGACACGCTCCGCGACCATGCCGGGCGGCGCCGCGCCGGGCGGCGCCGCGACGGGCGGCGCGCGAGGATGCGCCGCTCCCCGCCCGCCTCGCCGACGGGGTCCGCCACGTGGCATTTCTCCAGGTGGTGACGGGTGCGTGGCCCGTCGGCCCCGGGACCGGCACCCGACGAGGGCGACGCCTCCGTGGCTCACGCCATGACACCGGCCCGGCCGGGGATGCCGGGTCACACGGGTGCGGCCACCCGGCCCCACACATGACCGTTTTATGCCTTTTGACGGTCGCGTCCCGCTCTGGGCGGATTACGGTGAAGAGGAACGCGTGGTGGGCGGCGTCGGGGTCAGCGGAGGGACGGTCGCGCGGGACGTGGCGTGCGCCGAGGCGGGGGCCTCGGCGCACAGCGCGGGCCGAGCATCGCTTTCCGCACCAAGAACCGCTGGTATCCGCCATGATTAGCCACTGCACTACGGGTAACAGGATCCCGAACGTTAACTCCCCGAGGAGAGACAGATGGCACTTCCCACTCTCACCCCCGAGCAGCGCAAGGCGGCTCTGGAGAAGGCGGCCGAGGCTCGCGCGGCCCGTACGGCCCTGCTGGCCAAGGTCAAGGCCGGCGAGCTGTCCTTCAGCCAGCTCCTGGAGCGCGACGACGACATCGCCAAGAAGATCAAGGTGTCGCAGGCCCTGCGCGCGGTCAAGGGCGTCGGCCCGGCCAAGGCCACCGCGCTGATGGAGGAGGCGGGCGTCGACGAGAAGCGCCGCCTCGGCGGCCTCGGCGCCCAGCAGCGCAAGAAGCTGGTCGAGGCGCTCGGCTAGGACGTGAGCGGCCGGGTCCGCGCGCGTCTGCCGCGCGGACCGGCCGGCCACCCTCCACCGGACCGCACCCGGCGGCACAGGCCCGCCGTACAGCCCGCCCCACAGGCCCGCACAGGTGGGCCGGGCGTGGGTCAGGCGGGGGTCAGGAGCGGAGATAGGCGAGGACGGCGAGCACCCGGCGGTGCTGGTCGCTGTCGTCGGCGTAGAGCCCGAGCTTGCTGAAGATGCTCCTGATGTGCTTCTCCACGGCCCCGTCGCTGATCACCAGCTGCCGTCCGATGGCCGGGTTGGACCTGCCCTCGGCCATCAGCCCGAGCACCTCCCGCTCACGCGGGGTGAGCTGGGCGAGCGGGTCGTCCTTGCGCCTGCGAACCATGAGCTGCGACACCACCTGAGGATCGAACACGGTGCCGCCCGCGGCGACGCGCCGCAGTCCCTCCAGGAACTCGTCCACGTCGACCACCCGGTCCTTCAGCAGGTAGCCGACCGCGCCGCGGGCGTCGGCGAGCAGGTCGTCGGCGTAGGACACCTCGACGTACTGCGACAGGATCAGCACGGGCGCCCCCGGCACCCTGCGCCGCGCCTCCACGGCCGCCCGGAGCCCCTCGTCGGTGAACGACGGCGGCATCCGCACGTCCACCACCGACACGTCCGGCCGATGCTCGGCCACGGCGGCGACCAGGGCGTCGCCGTCGCCGACGGTCGCCACCACCTCGCAGCCGAACTCCTCCAGCAGCCTGACCAGGCCCTCCCTGATCAGGACCGCGTCATCGGCCACCACTACGCGCACGGCACCTCCGCCACGATCACCGTCGGCCCGCCGTCGGGCGAGTCGACCGTGAGCTCCCCGTCGACCGCGCGGAGCCGGTCGGCGAGCCCGGCGAGACCGTGTCCCTTGGCGGCATGGGCGCCGCCGACCCCATCATCCCCGATCGTCAGCATCAGCGTGTTCCCGGTGCGGGTGAGCTGGACGGTGCACACGGTGGCTCGGCTGTGCTTGGCGACGTTCGTGAGGGTCTCGGCGACGACGAAGTAGACGGCGTTCTCCACGGCCGCCTGGAAGCGTCCGGTGATCTGCACGTCCAGCTCGACGGGGATCGTGCAGCGGCCGGCCAGCGCCGCCAGCGCGGGCGCGAGGCCCCGGTCCGACAGGATGGGCGGGGCGATGCCGCGCGACAGGGCGCGCAGCTCGTCGAGCGTCTCGCGGGTGGCGGTGATGGCCGAGCTGATGGTCCGCTGCGCCGCCTCGGGGTCCTTGCCGAGCTGGCGCTGCGCCCGGGACAGCTCCATGGCCAGGGAGACGAGCCGCTGCTGGGGACCGTCGTGGATGTCGCGCTCCAGCTTGCGCAGCGCGTTGGCCTCGGCCGACACGGCGGCGGCACGGCCCTCGGCCAGGTCGTCGATGCGTTCCTGCAGCTCGGCGACGCCGGTCAGCAGTGCCCTGCCGAGCCCGGCGCGCAGCAGCGCGGACATCCGCGTCACGAACGGCAGCAGGATCACGAAGACCAGCCCGAGCAGCGCGTAGAAGATCGAGTTGGTGAGATAGCCGGAACCGAAGCCGAGCAGCTCGGGCAGCTCGACGTTGCCCTCGATGCGGGAGGTGACGAGGCCGTGGATCGGGTACGTCAGCGCCACAACCGGCACCGCCCAGAACACCAGGGTCAGCACGAACGCCGCGATGGAGATCGGGAAGTTCAGCAGGCCGTGCAGGAGGTCGAGCCACGACTGGCCGCTGGTGAGCGGGGTGACCAGCCTGCGGAACCGGCCGGCGCCCTCGGGAGCCGGCCGGTAGCGGGGACGTACGGGCGGGCGGCCCAGCACGTCGGACAGCCAGCCGCGTTCGGCGTCGGCGAAGCCCCGCGCCATCAGCAGCGTCCCGGCCAGGACCGGCACCCCCACCCACACGACGACGGTGCTCAGCCCCGCGGCGAAGCCGGTGATCAGGAGCACGAAGCCGATGACGGCTGTGGGGAAGCCCACGAGCGTGTAGCGCGTGTCGAGCAGGACACGCCGGGTCAGGGAGCGCATGGCCTCAACGGTAGGACGCGTCGGCTCCCGGTTCGAGCCGGTCCCCCGGTGTCCGATGGTAGGGCCTGCCCTACCCGCCCCGGTGGTGTGATCTGACCGCGAGACGGCGGCTCACGGCACTGTGCCGCGGCCCTCGTGCCGGAAGCCTGGGGGCATCGCGTTCCCGACGAATCGAGGCCCCCCATGACCGCCCTGCTCGCTCCCCCGCCTCCCCTACGGCGGGCGCCGGCACGCCCCTCGCCGGTGGCCGCCAGGGACCCGTTCATCGACCTGCTGCGGGTGTTCGGCATGGTGCTCGTGGTGGTGCAGCACTGGACGATCCCGGTGCTGGCCTTCGACGGCGCCGCGCTGACCACGGGCAACGTGCTGGCGACGCCGGGGGTGTGGGTGGTGACGTGGCTCAGCCAGGTGATGCCGCTGGTGTTCTTCGCGGGCGGGGCGGCGGGCGCGATCAGTTTCGGCCGGGCCGGGGGCGGCGCGCCGCGCTGGGTGCTGGCGCGGCTGCGCCGCCTGGCCTGGCCGCTGCTGCCGCTGGCGGCGGTGTGGATCCCGCTCCCGCATGCGCTGGCGGCGCTGGGCGTGCCGGCGCAGCCGCTGGAGACGGGAGCGCGGCTGACCGGCCAGCTCCTGTGGTTCCTCGCCGTCTACCTGATCGCCGTGGTGGCCACGCCGTGGATGGCGCGCCTGCACGCGCGGCACGGCTGGCGGGTGCCCGCCGTGCTGGCGGCCGGCGCGGTGGCGACGGACGTGGTGCGGTTCGCGGCGGGCTGGGACGCGCTCGGCTATCTCAACATCGTGTTCGTCTGGCTGGCCGTGCACCAGGCCGGCTTCCTGTACGCGGAGGGGAGGCTGACCCGGCCGGGGACGATGGCGGCTGCCGGGTTCGGCGCCGCCGCGCTGCTGGTGTGGGCCGGGCCGTACCCGGGCAGCATGATCGGCCTGCCCGGCGCCGAGCTGTCCAACATGGCGCCGCCCACGCTCGCCATGCTGGCGGTGGCCGCCGGCCAGATCGGCCTGGCGTCGCTGCTGCGGCCGTGGCTGCTGCGCCTGCCGCTGCGCGGGCTGCTCTCCTGGGCGGGCCCGCGCGTCATGACGGTGTACCTGTGGCACATGCCGGCGCTGTTCGCGGTGACCGGGGTGGTCGTGGTGGGGCTGGGAGCCGGCACGCCGCAGCCGTTCTCGTCCGGGTGGTTCGCCGGGTGGCCGCTGTGGTTCGGCGCGCTGTGCCTGGTGATGTGGCCGCTGCTGCGGGCGTTCGGCCGGTTCGAGGAGCCGCCGGCGCTGCCGTACGGGCGGGCGGGGTGGCCGGTGGCGGTGGCGGCGGCCGTGCTGACCGGCGGCGGGCTGCTGACGCTGACCGTGGCCGGGTTCGCGCCGGGGGTGGCGCCCGTCGCCGGGGCCGCCGCGGTCGCCGGCGGCCTGCTAATGACGCTGCCCGGCAGCCGCCGGGACGTGCGGTGAGGACCCGGAAAAGCGCCCGTCACGAAGTCTCGGCACAATGGGGCGCATGACGAAGCTGCGCCCCGTGGCCGACGCCGACCTGCCCGGCGTCGCCGCCATCTACGCCCACTACGTCGAGACCAGCGTGGCCACGTTCGACGAGACGCCGCCACCGGTGGAGGAGTGGCGGGCCAAGCGGGCCGCGATCGCCGGGGCGGGCCTGCCGTTCCTGGTGGTGGAGGACGAGGGTGAGGTGGCGGGGTTCGCCTACGCGGGCCCGTACCGGCCCAAGCCCGCCTACCGGCACACCGTCGAGGACACCGTCTACCTCGCCCCCGGCGCGACGGGACGGGGGCTGGGTCGGCTGCTGCTCGGCGAGGTGATCGACCGGGCCGGGCGGGCCGGCGCCCGGCAGATGGTCGCGGTGGTGGCCGACGGCGGCGACCCGGCGTCGTTGCGGCTGCACGCGGCGTTCGGATTCGAGCAGGCCGGGCGGCTGCGGAGCGTCGGTCTCAAGCACGACCGCTGGATCGACACGGTGCTCCTGCAGCGCGCCCTGGGGTAGAGCCGGTTCGACCACGTCTCATTCTTCGGCAGGATAGGCATGTGAGCCTTCTCATCGACCGCCTGCCAGAAGAGATCGACGCCGATCCGGACGCCATCTTCGACGCGTTCGTCGCCTGGAACTCCGAGCGGGGGCTCACGCTCTATCCCGCCCAGGAGGAGGCCCTCATCGAGGTCGTCTCCGGCAGCAACCTGATCCTCGCCACGCCGACCGGCTCCGGCAAGAGCCTGGTGGCGGCCGGCGCGCACTTCGCCGCGCTGACCCGGGACGTGCGCACCTTCTACACCGCGCCGATCAAGGCCCTCGTCTCGGAGAAGTTCTTCGACCTGTGCGCGGTCTTCGGCACCGAGAACGTCGGCATGATGACGGGCGACGCGAGCGTCAACCCGGGCGCGCCGATCATCTGCTGCACCGCCGAGATCCTGGCCAACGTGGCGCTGCGCGACGGCGCCCAGGCCGACATCGGCCAGGTCGTCATGGACGAGTTCCACTTCTACGCCGAGCCCGACCGGGGCTGGGCGTGGCAGGTGCCGCTGCTGGAGCTGCCGGGGGTGCAGTTCGTGCTGATGTCGGCCACGCTGGGCGACGTCGCCATGTTCGAGCGCGACCTGACCCGGCGCACCGGCCGGCCGACGGCGGTGGTCAAGCACGCCGAGCGGCCGGTGCCGCTGGTCTACTCCTACCGGATGACGCCGCTGCACGAGACGCTGGAGGAGATGCTCAGCACCGGCCAGGCGCCGGTGTACGTGGTGCACTTCACGCAGGCCGCCGCGATGGAGCGGGCGCAGTCGCTGATGAGCATCAACATGGCGACGAAGGCCGAGAAGGAGGCCATCGCCGCCATGATCGGCGGGTTCCGGTTCACCACCCGCTTCGGCCGGGCCCTGTCCAGGCTGGTCCGCCACGGCATCGGGGTGCACCACGCGGGCATGCTGCCGAAGTACCGCCGCCTGGTGGAGCGGCTGGCCCAGGCCGGCCTGCTGAAGGTCATCTGCGGCACCGACACGCTGGGCGTCGGCGTCAACGTGCCGATCAGGACCGTGCTGTTCACCGCCCTGTCGAAGTACGACGGCAACAAGGTGCGCCGGCTGCGGGCCCGCGAGTTCCACCAGATCGCCGGCCGGGCCGGGCGCGCCGGGTTCGACACGATCGGCTACGTCGCCTGCCAGGCGCCGGAGCACGACATCGAGAACGCCAAGGCCCTGGCCAAGATCGGTGACGACCCGAAGCGGCGGCGCGGCTACGCGCGCAAGAAGCCGCCGGAGGGGTTCGTCGGCTGGAGCCAGGAGACGTTCGAGAAGCTGCAGACGGCCGAGCCCGAGCCGCTCAACTCGCGGTTCAAGGTGAGCAACGCGATGCTGCTCGCGGTGATCAACCGGCCGGGTGACTGCTTCCAGGCGATGAAGCACCTGCTGACCGACAACCACGAGGACCGCAAGTGGCAGCGGCGGCACATCAGCCAGGCCATCGCCATCTACCGGTCGCTGCTCGCCGGCGGCATCGTGGAGCAGCTCAAGGAGGCCGACGAGCAGGGCCGGCGGGCCCGGCTGACGATCGAGCTGCAGGAGGACTTCGCGCTCAACCAGGCGCTGTCGACGTTCGCGCTGGCCGCCTTCGACCTGCTCGACGTGGAGTCGCCGAGCTACGCGCTGGACATGGTGTCGATCGTCGAGTCGATCCTCGACGACCCGCGGCAGATCCTGTCGGCCCAGCTGAAGAAGGCGCGCGGTGAGGCCGTCGCGCAGATGAAGGCCGACGGGATCGAGTACGAAGAGCGCATGGAGGCGCTGGCGGAGGTCATGTACCCGATGCCGCTGGAGAGCCTGCTGCTCGGCGCGTACGAGACGTACCGGCGGGGCCACCCGTGGGTGGGTGACTACACGGTCAGCCCCAAGTCGGTGGTGCGCGACATGTACGAGCGGGCGATGACGTTCAGCGAGTACATCCAGTTCTACGAGCTGGCCCGCTCGGAGGGCACGGTGCTGCGCTACCTCGCCGACGCCTATCGGACGCTGTCGCGGACGGTGCCCGAGCACCGCAAGACCGACGACCTGGTCGACCTGATCGAGTGGCTGGGCGAGCTGGTCCGTCAGGTCGACTCGTCGCTGATCGACGAGTGGGAGAAGCTCGCCAACCCGGCCGAGGCGCTGGAGCGCCAGGAGGAGCTGGAGGCCAGGGTGCGGCCGGTCACCGGCAACGCGCGGGCGTTCCGGGTGCTGGTGCGCAACGCGATGTTCCGGCTGGTGGAGCTGTGCGCCCTGGAGAAGGAGGAGGAGCTGGCCGAGCTGGCCCCCGACGTCGACTGGGGTGCGGCGCTCGACGCCTACTACGACGAGCACGAGGAGATCCTCACCGGCGCCGACGCGCGCGGCCCGGCGTTGCTGCGCATCGAGGAGGAGAGCGGCCTGTGGCGGGTCCGCCAGACGATCAAGGACCCGGCGGGCGACGGCGACTGGGGCATCGACGCCCAGGTGGACCTGGCCGCCTCCGACGAGGAGGGCCGGGCGGTCCTGCACGTCACCGGCCTCAACCGGCTGTAGGCGGGGCGCCCGGGGACGGGTGCCCGGACATGAAGATAGCCGTGTGCCGGAACGGACTGGCAAGGACGTCCCGGCACGCGGCTGTCTCTATTCATGCTCGCCACGCAACGTCCGCGTCGCGTCATGGCCATGTCTCAAGATCGAGACATTCGATCAGGACCGGGGTGGTGGAGGGCGTGGCTAGCAGGAGGCGATGGCGCAGATCTTGCCGAGCATGCGCTGGGCGTCCTTGGACTGCCGGGCGAAGTCGCCCTTGGCGGGCTTGCCCCACTCCCCTGCCTGCGTGTAGACGACGAGGGCGTTGGCGCGGCGGGCGACCACGGCGCGCTCGCCGCCGATGGCGGGCCGCCGTCCCTGGTAGCTCTGCCCGGTGACGGTCAGCGCCTCGTCGCCCAGCTTGACGGTGCCGGCGCTGTAGCGGTAGCCGCTGATCCGGCAGGAGCCCACGGCCGCGCGCAGCTCCTTGACGGCCCTGCGGGCGGCGGACTCCGACGTGTAGAGGATGACCTGCTCGGACCTGGAGAAGTCGGGCACGGCCGTGTAGACGATCGTGCGCGCCGCGGTGCGGCCGGTCTGGCCGAGTTTGGGGCGTTCGCACGGGTTGACGACGAGCGGGGCGGAGGTCTGGCGGCTCACCGCCCAGGAGGTCTCGGGGTCGTCGTCCTTGACCGTGGCGGCCTTGTCGTACAGGAGGAAGCCGCTGGGGATGGAGACGGCGGCGGCTAACAGGAGAGAGATGACCATGGCTCAAAATAGTACGAATGAGCGATGAGGAGATCCGGCGGGTCCTCGGCCTGCTGTCACAGGACGACACGGTGCGGGCGTTCGCCGCGTTACTGCTCGGCGTGGACGGCGAGCGGCCGGCGAAGGCGCTCGACCGGCTGGCGGGCGGCGGGCTGGCGGAGCGCGGCCCGGACGGGGCGTGGCGGGCCCGGCCCGAGCGGTTCCGCGAGCTGCTGAAGGGGCTCGCCGAGCCGCCCGCCCCGGTGAGCGAGGAGGAGCGGCTGCTGCGCACCTTCCTGGTGGACGGGCGGCTGCGAGCGATCCCGGTGCGACGGGAGAAGCGGCTGGTGGTGTTGCGCTACGTCTCGCGGGCGTTCGAGCCGGGCGTGCGCTACCCGGAGAAGGACGTGAACGTGACGTTGCGCGCCTTCCATGACGACTATGCGGCGTTGCGCCGCTACCTGGTGGACGAGTTGCTGCTGTCGCGGGAGGACGGCTTCTACTGGCGCACCGGCGGCCCGGTCGACGTGTGACCGGACAGCCCCTGACGCCCGGCGCCGAAGATCCTCCCAGGCGCCGGGCGGACAGCGGACGGCGCCTCGGCAACCCGCCCGGTGCCCGGCCCGCGTCCACCGCGCGCCTTCAGGAAGCGTTCACCAGACGCCTTCAGGAGCGTTCACCGCACGCCTTCAAGAGGTGTGAGCGGCCCGGAACGACAAGAAAGCCCCAGACTCCGGCGGACGCCGTGAGCTGGGGCTCTGTCTCCGTTGACCAGGTCAGACCTGATCTGCCATGGAGCGTGGTGGACGATACTGGGATTGAACCAGTGACCTCTTCCGTGTCAGGGAAGCGCTCTCCCGCTGAGCTAATCGTCCTTGGAGGTGGAGACGGGATTTGAACCCGTGTGGACGGCTTTGCAGGCCGCTGCCTCGCCTCTCGGCCACTCCACCGTGCCGAACTCCGAGCGGAAGACGGGATTCGAACCCGCGACCCTCACCTTGGCAAGGTGATGCTCTACCACTGAGCCACTTCCGCGTTGTCGCCCGTCCACTCTAGCGGGTTTTCCGAGCGGATGCTCACTTGCGGAGCTGTCGCGCCACGCTGCGTTCGGTCGCGGGCAGGCTCAGGAAGATCTCCAGGATGCGGGTGAGCCGGTGGACCTCGATGCGGTGGAAGGCGGGCCCCTCGGAGCGGGCCAGCAGCAGGGTGAGCGCGAGCGGCGGCAGCGGGGCGTGGATGACGTGCAGGCCCCCCTCCAGCGTGGCGGCCGTCGGCCGGGCGGGGACGCCGTCGGGCAGCGGCACCTTCTGGGGCGCCCGCCAGCTCGCGTAGACGACGCCGTGCTCGGCGGCCGTGGCGGCCCAGTCGGCGCTGAACAGCACCGGCAGCGAGTCGACGAGCGTGGTCAGCGCCCGGTCGCCGGCCGTGGTGATGTACTTGAGTATCTCCAGCTCGGGGTAGGTGCCCGGCGCCTCGCGGGTGCTCCAGACGCCCTCGACCGACACGCCCTCGACGCCGAGCAGGCCCTTGACCAGGGTCTCCTTGGGCGTGCCCTCGGGGCAGAACACGGTGAGGTCGTCGACCGCCCGGCCCTCTCCCCGGTCGAGCACGGTGACCTGGGTGATGTCGGCTCCGGCCGTGCCGAGGACCCGGGTCACCTGGGCCAGCGAACCCGGGCGGTCGGGCAGCGTGATGCGGACACGTAGGAGCATCCATCCCTCCCTGCGCAGATGCCGCTCCCAGCCTATCGGCGAATACCGGTAGGAGCCGGACCTGCGCTACAACTGAACGGGTGAAGATTGGGCCGATCGAGGTGTGGCCGCCGGTGGTGCTGGCGCCGATGGCGGGCATCACGAACGCGCCGTTCCGGGTGCTCTGCCGCGAGCAGGGCGCCGGGCTGTTCGTGTGCGAGATGATCACGACGCGCGCGCTGGTCGAGCGCAACCCCAAGACGCTGCGGATGATCAGATTCGCCGAGTCGGAGACGCCGAGGAGCATCCAGCTCTACGGGGTGGACCCGGTGACGGTGGGGCGCGCGGTCGCGATGATCGTCGAGGAGGACCTCGCCGACCACATCGACCTCAACTTCGGCTGCCCGGTGCCCAAGGTGACCCGGCGGGGCGGCGGCTCGGCGCTGCCGTACAAGCGGCACCTGCTGCGGCGGATCCTGCGCGAGGCAGTGGCCAACGCCGGCCCGCTGCCGGTGACGATGAAGATGCGCAAGGGCATCGACGACGACCACCTGACCTACCTCGACGCGGGCCGCATCGCGGCCGAGGAGGGCGTCGCGGCGGTCGCCCTGCACGCCCGCACGGCGCGGCAGCACTACGGCGGGGTGGCCGACTGGGACGCCATCGCCCGGCTGAAGGAGGCCGTGTCCGAGATCCCGGTGCTGGGCAACGGCGACATCTGGTGCGCCGACGACGCGCTGCGCATGGTGGCCGAGACCGGCTGCGACGGCGTCGTCGTGGGGCGGGGCTGCCTGGGGCGGCCGTGGCTGTTCGCGGATCTGGAGCACGCCTTCGACGGCTCCTCGGAGCGGGCCCGGCCGACGCTGGGCGAGGTGGCGGCGGTGATGGCCCGTCACGCCGAGGGGCTGGCCGCGTGCTTCGACGTCGAGCGGTACGCGGTGGCCGACTTCCGCAAGCACGTGGGGTGGTATCTCAAGGGCTTCACGGTGGGCGCCGAGCTGCGGCGCGAGCTGGCCACGGCCGAGTCGCTCGACGGCCTGCGGGCGGGGCTGGCGAAGCTGGAGCACGACCAGCCGTGGCCGCCCAACACCGACACCCCGCGCGGCAAGTCGGGCGAGCGCGCCAAGGTGCTGCTGCCCGACGGCTGGCTCGACGACCCGTGGGACTGCGCCGTGCCGGCCGACGCCGAGTCGGACATCTCGGGCGGCTGACGGTCGCCCCCGCCGCCCGGCGCGGCGCGGGTCCCAGCGCACACCAGCAGGTCCGCACACCACGCGTACGGGTGTCAGCGCACGCCGCGCGGCCGGAACTGGACGCTGATGCGTGGCCCGGTGGGCCGGCTCGTCTTGGGGATGGCGTGCTCCCAGGTGCGCTGGCAGCTGCCGCCCATGACGAGCAGGTCACCGTGGCCGAGATCGCGGCGGATCGAGTGGCCGCCGCCGCGCGGGCGGAGCAGCAGGGAGCGCGGGGTGCCGAGCGAGAGGATCGCGACCATGGTGTCCTCGGTGCTGCCCCGGCCGATGGTGTCGCCGTGCCAGGCGACGCTGTCGCGGCCGTCACGGTAGAAGCACAGCCCGGCCGTGCGGAACGGCTCCCCCAGCTCGTCGAGGTAGTGGGCGTTGAGCGCCTCCAGGGCGTCGTCGAGCACCGGGTCGGGCAGCCGCTCACCCTCGTCGTAGAACTTGAGCAGCCGGGGCACGTCGACGACCTTGTCGTACATCCACCGCCGCTCCTCCTTCCACGGCACACCCTCGGCGAGCCGCTCGAACACGACGTCGGCACCCGTCAGCCAGCCGGGCCGCGCGTCGATCCAGGCCCCCTGGCCGAGGACCGTCCGCTCGACCGTGTCACCGAGCGGGCCGAGGGCGATGCCGTGATCGAGGTCGAGCAGTGACGGCTGGAAAACGGCCTTCATGTCGCCGAGTGTAGGCGATGCTTCAAACACCCATTCGACCCAGGGTTCGCCTTCGGCAGCGGCCCGGGCGTGCGCAGGAGCGCATGCCCGGGCCGGGTGACCTGTCGAGGATCCTGGCATCGGGCCGGCGCCTACAGGCAGCCCATGCCGGGTGTCACGGCATGCAGGGGGTCAACACTCCTGGACGACTCCGATGACGCCTCCGGAAATGGTGAGCCCACCGCCCAGGGCGGCGATCCCTCCGCCGATGACCGCCCCGGGATGCCCGCTCGACATCGCCATGACGCCGCCGACGAGTCCCAGGCTCGATCCGGTGAGCTCCGCGGCCTCCTTCACACAGTCCGTGTTGACCACCTTCTTGTAGGGCGCCTTGGCCGTGCAGCGTTCGCTGCCGCTTCGGCAGATGACTTGAGCGCCGCCCGGGAGTGTGGTCGTCTCACGCCACATCTCCCCGCGGGGACTCTTCAGCGTGTATCTCTCGATCGTTTTGTCGCCTTCGCTGTGGCGTGACACGCAGAGGCTGAGTTCGTACCGCTCGACGGTCATGCAGCCGTGGTCCTGAGCGGGTGGCGTGGCGGCGGGCTGCGGCACAAGCGGCTTCGAGCCGATCGCGCCACGGCAGGGAGCCACCCCGTCCGGGCAGTTCGCCTTGTTCGTGTTGACGGGGTAGCGCGGCGCGGGCGGCGGCCGCCAGGGCGGCGGTACCGGGTTGTAGTGGGTGGCGGGGTTGCGCTCGCGCTTCGGCGGGCCGTACCCGTGGTCGCATTCGCCGTCGGGGCACATCGGGCCCTGAGGCATCCGCCCGTCGGGATCGCTGAGCGTCACCGGCGTGTTGTTGGCGTACGAGTACGCGTTCAGGTGCTCGGGCGTGCCCGGATCCAGCAGGGGATCCACCGAGAGGAACTTGCCGCCCGACGTGTCGTAGTCGCGCACGCCCAGCTTGGTCAGCCCGGTCGCCGGCTCGGCGATGCCGCCGACGAACCCGCGGCTCGACGGCCAACCGGCCGGCGCCTGCCCGCGCTGCTTGCCGAACGGATCCAGCCGCCGGTGGACGACCTGCAGGGTGGTCGCGTCGATCGCGGCGACGTCGCTGCTGTTGTGGTCCTGTGCCAACCAGGTCAGCGCCGTGGCGGTCCGCATGCCGATCACTTCGCCGTTGTGCCTGTAGTAGCGGGTGCCGGTCCGCCGGCCGGTCGCCTGGTCCCAGCGGACCTCGCCGCTGTCCAGGTACAGGGTGGAGCCGGTGCCGTCCCGGCTGATCAGCAGGTCTCCGTCTGGTTCGTAGACGGAGCTCGTCCCGGCCGAGGTGGACGCCAGGCGGTCCTCCTCGTCCCAGTCCAGGGTCTGGGCCGTGCCGCCAGGCCCTGGCCGGGTCCTGGTCGAGCCCGTCTCGTGGTAGCCGAAGGCGTCGGTTCTCGTACCCGCCGGACCGGTCGTGGTCACCTGCAACGGCGCGTGCGGGCGAGGCTGGCCCGTGGCGGGGTAGTCGGACCGGCGTACCGTGTCGCTGGCGCCGGCGAGACCGTGCTCGGTCTCGGTCTCCCTGTTGCCGATCGCGTCGTAGCGGTAGCTCGTCCAGTAGGGCGCCGGACCGTCGACGGTGCTGCCCGCGGCGAGCGCGCAGTCGTCGGTGGTCGTGCTGCCGGCCGTCCACACCTCGGTGAGCCGCCTGAGGTAGTCGTAGCCGAAGCATTGCCGGTCGGTCCGCTGCCCGGGGACGGTCGTCACCAGCTTGGTGACGTTGCCTTCCTCGTCGTGCGTGTAGCGCATGTCCGGCTGGGCGCCGACGACCTTGCGCGTCTCCACGGCGATCTGGGACAGCCGCCGTGTCGCGGGGGCGTAGTCCTTGAGCGTCCACGCCTCGTTGTTGACCACGCCGCGGCGGATCATCTCCACTTCGCCGAACTCGGTGTAGCGCGTGTAACCGACGTAGCTGTGGGTGTCGTTGCCGACGAAGCTCAGCTTGCCGAAGTCGTCGTAGCGGTAGTTGATCTCCTCACCGCCCAGGTCGCCGCCGAGCCTCGGCACGTTCTCCCAGGTCAGCGATCCTTCGGGGCCGTAGGTCGCCTTGGAGCGGTAGGTGCCGGCGAGTCCCGGCTCGGCGGCCGGGATGGTGATCAGTTTCTCGGTGACGTTGTAGGCGGCGTCGTAGCCGACGATCTCGGTCCTGTACGGCCGGCCGTCGACGAACCGGGTGCTGGAGGCGAGCTGTCCCCGCGCGCCCGGCACCGTGTCGTACGTCTTCTTGGTCAATGTCGTTGCGGTGTCCGATCCCGTGCGGGTCGCGATGGTCTCGTACTCGCGGCCGCGTTCGTCGTACCTGTACGTGATGCTCCGGCCGCGGGCGTCCGTCCGTCGGATCAGCTGGTCCCCGTCGTCGTACTCCATCGTGGACGTGCCCTTGTCCGGGTCTCTGGCCTCGATCCGCCGGCCGCGCACGTCGTAGCGGTAGGTCCACTGATTGCCCGCCGGGTCGGTGAGCGCCGTCAGACGGCCCGCCTTGTCGTAGGCGTACTTCGTGATGACCCCGGGCTGCCCGGCCAGAGTGTTGAGCTGGTGGAGCTCGGTCGTCCGGTTCCGGGCGTCCTTGAACGTCATGGTCGGTGTGCCGCCCTTGGGAGGCCTGACCACGGTATGGTCCCCGCGGTGCTCGGTCGTGGTGACCCACGTGCTGGAGAGCGGCCGGCCCTGGCTGTGCAGCTCGGACCTGACCTCCCGGCCGGCGCCGTCGTAGGTCAGCACCCTCTGCGAGGGAATCTGCGCGTCTCCGGAGGTCGGGGCGAAGAGGTTGCCGTTCGCCGCCTGTCCGTCGAAGTACTCGCCGTTGCGTTTGACCTCGAGACCGCGCGTGTCGCGGAAGGTGTCGGTGATGACCCTGCCGGTGCGTCCGCCCTCCAGCCACGCCGGTTCCTGGGTCTGTCTCGGCCGCAGGAAGCCGTCGAGGAGCACGTACGAGGTCCGGGTGTTGAGCCCGGCCTGCAACGACTCCGTCGCCACGGAGCTGGCGCCGTCGTTACGGATGTTGTAGGTGAACCGCGTGTGGGGGCTGTCCTGCCCCTTGGTCCGGCCCGGCATCCACACCGCGGTGAGGCGGCCGAGCCCGTCGTAGGTCATCTCGGTCCTGCGGCCGTTGATGTCCGTCGTGGACAGCGGTTCGGGAAACGCCGGATCCATCAGGGCCGTCGTCCTGGTGTTGCACGCCGGGTCCGTCGCGGGCTCCGCGGCCGTGTCACATGCCGGATCTCTGGTGAGGACCGTCGTCGGCGGACCTGTCTCCGGATCGTAGGTCGTGGCGTCGGTCCTGCCCAGCGCGTCGGTGACCGTCAGCGGCCGGCCGTAGGCGTCGTAGGTGGTCTGCGCGTCGAGAACGTAGACCGGCTCACCGTCGACGTAGTCCTTGAGCCGCTCCTTCCTGGTGGCGAACCCGGCGGTCGGCGCCGCGCCCAGCGCCTGGCCGTCGTAGTGGATGCGCTCGTCGGAGATGGCGTCACGCGGGAACGTGGGAGTCGTGCCGCAGGCGGCGCCGACGGTCGTGACCTGGCTGGGCAGGTCGAGAATCCACAGGTCGCGGTTCTTCGCGTAGGCGGTCGTCGTGCACCGGTCGTCATCGGCCTCCGCGACGTCGCCGAGGTCGTTGACCGTCCTGACCCTGTGGTCGTCGTCGTAGGTGTAGCCGATCTCGGACCTGCGGACCCCGCCGGCCGCGAGCGTGGTGCGGCCGAGCGTCCTGGCCGGTTTGACCACGTAGGCGTGGGCGGTGCCCTGGCCGGCGGTGTTCACCCGGTAGGGCAGGTTCAGCGTGCCGCTGACCTCGGGGCCGTTCACCCCGTCGAGCGTGCGTTCCTCCAGCAGGAACCCCTGCAGGCCGTCGGAGTCCTCGTGCTCGGCGGTCGTCGAGTCCGCGACCTTGGCGGTTCTGCTGCCGCCGTCGCGGTTGAGCCGGTCGCCGTGCATCCCGCGGAAGTAGCGGTACTCCTTCTCCGTCTGCCGCACCCCCGGCTCGGACGCCGGGTCACCGGTACGAACCCTGACCAGGCCGTAGCCGCGCCACTGCGTCCAGGACCGGTTCTCCGGCTTCTGCATGGGGTCGTCGTTGTAGTGCCAGGCGCCGCCGCCGAAGTAGTGGTAGGACGTCTTCTCGATCTTCCCGCCTCCGACGCGCTCGTCGGCGTTGACCTCCGCGACCACGTACTTGCGGAACCAGTCGTTCTTCGCCTCGGCTCCCTTCGGCGTCCAGCGCACCGGGAAGCAGCGCAGCGCGTTCGCCTCCGGTGCGAGCTGGGCCAGCCCGCTCGCCGGGCAGTCGTCCGGCGCCCAGTTGATCTCGGTGCGCCCGCCGCTCTCGTTGTAGACCGTGTGGATGCGGTACTTCTGCATCGGCAGCAGCCCGTCCTCCGGCGTGTTGACCCGGTTCGGTTCGGGCGTGCCGCGGAACTCGATCGGCGGGATGGTGGTCTGCCGGCCTCCGGCGAGGCCGACCCGGGTCAGCTTCTGCAGCCAGAGCGCGGGATCCGACGAGTCACCGGTCAGGGGGAAGCCCTGCTCCAGGGTCCAGGAGTCGACCGGCTTCCCGCCGATCGACGTGGTCACCTTGGCCAGCCGCTTGGTGCTCCAGAATGTCGGGGAGACCTTCCCCGAACAGGTGGCGTCCGTGCACTCCTGGTCGTAGGGGACGTCCGGGTAGCTTTCCTTGGTGTGCTCGGCGCAGTCGGCGCCCGTCCGGCAGCGGTCGGCGCTCTCGAAGTCCACCATCGCGGTGGCCGGCACGCCGGCGCGGGAGCCGTACTCGACGCGGTCGAGGGTCCCGCCGCGGGTGTACGCGACCTTGGCCTGCGCCATGTTCAGGCCGTAGTGGTTGATCTCTTTGTCGTAGAAGTAGGTGATGGTGTTGCCGGCACGGTCGACGACGTGGTCGAGGTTCCAGCGCCACGCCTGCTGGCACCAGGAGGCGCCGAAGCCGGAGGCGTTGTTGCACGGCTCGCCGGCGTTGTTGCCGAACACCGGCACGGTCCAGGTCGAGTGGGTCTCCGGCTTGCGGCCGAAGTAGTACTGCGTGCCCCCGGTGGTGGTGACCCGCCAGTACTGGCCGTCGTGATCGCCGTTGCCCACGCCGGACACCTGCTCCACGCGCGAGCCGTCATCGTCCTTGAGCCGCCAGACCCTGCGGCCGCTGTCGTAGAGCAGTTCGGACGCCTTGCCGTCGAAGACGATCGAGGCGTGGTCACCGGCCCAGCACATGTCGCCGGTGTCCTGACCGGTGACGCCGTCGTCGGCGCATCCCTTGAATCGCCATTCGACGTAGCCGGACCACAGGGACCAGCCCTCGCCGACCCAGGAGACCTGGTTGTTGGTGGACGCCGTCCGGCCGTCCACGCTGCCCGAGGAGTACGACAACGCGAACTCGGGTACCAGCCCGCCCGGCACCGCGGGCGCGGGCAGCGGGTACGACAGGGTGAAGCTGCCGCTGTTGCCGCCGGCCGCCCACTGCATCGACGGTGACAGCGAGGTCGCCTTGTAGTCGCCGGTCTGGCCCTCGGGGGCGGGGTCCAGGGCGTACACCGCTCCGTCCGTCGCAGCCGTGACGCGTGCGAAGGCCTTGCCGGCCCTGGCGTCGTTGCGGGTCGGGACGAGGGTCTGCCGGCGGCATTCGGGCTTGTCCGGGTCGGTGAGCGCGCAGGCGGGCAACGCGACGACCCTGAGCCTGGCGCCGAAGTCGCCGCCGAACGCCCGCCGGAAGCCGGAGTAGTCGAGTTCGAGATCGACCGGTCCGTTGCCGGGCTTGCCGTCCGTACGGCGCACGTCCACGACCAGCCCGCGTGCTCCCACGCTCTCCACGGCCGCTCGGTCCCACAGGTTGACATGCACCTTCGCGGGCGAGGGGGCGCCGTTCCGGTCGGACGTGGCGGCGCGGACGGCCACCGGCGACACGCCGACGCGCATGGCCTTGGCCGCCGATTCCAGCTCGACCTCGGCAGCGGCGGGCGCCGGCCACCTCACCTCCGTCCTGCCTCGCAGCCGGCCCTCCCACGCGGGATCGGCGGGTTTGGCCGGGACCGCCAGGGTCTTGCCGTCGACGTCCGCTGCCCGGCTCAGCGGCGCCGGATCGCCTGGCGGTCTGTCCGCCACCGCGGTGGCGGTGGCCGGTAAGGCCACCACCAGGGAGATCCAGAGCGTCGCGGCCAGGCCGAGCGCCCTTCCGACAGGTGAAGATCGCATCTGATCCCTTTTCCGTAAGGCTTGGACGAACCCCGCGACGGCACGGATCTGTGGCCGACGGCGTGGCGTCATCGGATGGCGGGTCGTGGAAGGCGATGGTCGGGCTCGGTGGGCCCCCCGTAGTGGGTGGTCCATCGGGCCCGTTCCTCGCCGGAGGGCGGGCTTACCCGGTGATGCGGGCGGGGTCGAGACCGAAGCCGAGCGACCCGAGGACCTCCTGCCCCTCGCAGTCGGGGTCGGTCGATTCGAACCGCTCCCTGATCTGGCCGATGTCGGCGCAGCTGAACAGTTCCTGCGCGGCGGGATCGTCGGGCCGCCGCGGCCAGATCCAGCCGAGCATCTTGAGCCGCTCGGCCTGGTCGCTGCCGCACGCTGCATCGTTCGAGGCGTAGGTGTCCGTCCCCGAGCGGCACAGGTGGAGAGGGATCAGCCCGGTCACGTCGCCGGAGCGAAGCGCGATGAGATCGCGCCGCACCTGGTACAGGGCCGGCACGTTGCCCACGTCACTCCTCCGGTCCGCCGGGCCGTCGAAGGTCCGGTAGCTCGACAGCAGCGTGTACGGCAGCACGTAGCCGAGCTCCCCCTCGACGGTGTGGCCCTCGCAGTCGGCGGTGACCGAGTCGAAGTGCTCCTGCCAGCCGTCGCGGACCTTGCACCGGGTCACCTTTCTGGGCGTGATGCCGGGCGGCGGGCTGCTGTAGACCGGCCCGAGCGGCCCGAGCGACTTGTGGCCCTCGCAGTCCGGCGACCTCGAGGTGAATCCGTTGAAGCTCCCGCTGGCGGTGACGGAGACGCAGCTGTAGAGCATGTGCGTGCCCGGCGTGCCGGGCGGCGCGTAGAAGCCGAGCGTGTTCTCCCTGCGGTACTCCACCGGCATCGGCCCGTTGCCGCTGCGGTGATCGCCGCGCAGGTCGATGAAACGGCCGTGCGCGGGCAGCCGGCTCCGGTCGGGCAGCGGCGAGCTCGCCTCCGCGTCGATCTCCCCGGCACTGCGCACCCCGCTGTGGACGCGCACCTCGTCGATGGCCCCCACCCACGGGTCGACGTTCCTGCCCAGGTACAGGGCGCGGCCGATCTGGAACGCGCCCGCGGCGTTCCACTTCGCGGCGGGCACGGCCCGCGGCGCGCCGCTCTGCGCGCCGTTGACGTACAGCCGCAGCTCGGGCACCGACTCGTCGTAGACCGCGGCCAGATGCGTCCACGCGCCGTCATGGACCGCCTCGGTCGACGTGACCTGCGGCCGGGCCGACGTGCCGCTGTCGGCGTCCGGCACGACGAACTGCCACGACGGGGCCGCCTCACCCTCCCCCCAGCGGTACTGCAGGAAGAAGCCGCTCATGACGCTGCCCGACTGCGCCGCGACCGTACGGACGCCTCTGGCGAGCTTCGCCGGTCTCACCCAGGCCGACACCGTGAAGCTGTCGTCGGTCCGGACGGCCGGCCCGTCGGCGACCACGTGGTCGCTTCCCTCGTAGGTGCTGTCCATCGCGAACCCGGTCGTGCCGTCCCGGCCCGTCGTCCAGGACCGGGCCGGGAGGGCCGCGACGCGCGGGTTGCCCGTCGCGTCGTGGGTCGTGACGCCCGACCCCTCGTCGAAGGCGAACACCGCCTCCTGCAGCGAGGTCTGGGCGAGCGCGTCCAGTTCCGAGGGGCCGTTGTCGATCCGGACGTCGGACAGGGCGCGGTCGTGGACCTTCACCTCGTCGATCGCTCCCGGCCAGTAGTCGCCGATGGTGTCGGCCCACATGCCGCGCCCGATCTGCAGGGACTTCGGCGCGGCGCTCCCCCAGAACCCGTCGTGCGGGCTCTCACCGGCGAGCAGGCCGTTGACGTACAGCCGGATCTTCTTCGCGGTCACGTCGTAGGTGCCCGACAGGTGCGTCCACACGCCGACGCGCGGCAGGAAGCCATCGTCCATCGCGACGGCCGAGTCGATCCGAGGCGTCGTGGAGTCCTCCGACATCATGGAGAACGCCCATCTGCGGGTGCTCTCGCCCTTGTACTGCAGCGCGAAGCGGCTGACGTGCCCCCCGTCCTGGCTGACCGCGGTCACCCACCGGCTGCCCGGATCGGTGTCCAGCCGCACCCAGGCGCTGACCGTGAAGCTCGCGGTGGTGTCGAGGGCGGGACCGTTGCGCGTGCTCACGTACGAGCCGGCGGCGCCGGAGAAGTCCAGGGCCCGGCCGGCCCTGCCCTTGGTCCACAGGGCCTTGCCCGCGGGGAAGGAGCCCGGGTGGTCACCGGTGGAGTCCCTGACCTCGGTGTCGAGATGCTGCCCCTCCAGCCGCCAGTGGCCGGCGGGAGGCGTGGGGCCGTTGACCCGGATCTCGTACCGGCGGACGTTGCTCAGCTCGGGCCGGAGCTCGTTGTCCTGCCCGACGTTGCCGGCTCTGTCCTCGATGGTGACGTCGAGCCGGATGGGGTCGGCCGTCGTGGGCGCGATGTCCACGGAGGCGGAACCGTTCACCGCCGGAACGGACTTCCAGCCCTGCCCGCTGACCCGGTAGCGGAACCCGGCGGCGTCCGCCAGGCCGGCGGCGTCGAAGAGGAACCGGCCGGACTTGCCGGGCGCCCCGCTCGACACGCCCTCCGGATAGTCGGTCGACGAGACCGTCGGCTTGCGGTCCGGCGCCGTGGTGTCGACGCTGATCTCGCACCAGCGGGTCCAGGGGGACTCGGCGCCATGGGGGTCTCTGGCCTTGACGCGCCAGGAGATCCGCGAGCCGTCGCGGTACAGGCCGGCCGGGGCGGTCACCTGGAACTGCGAGCCCGATTCCTGCTCGCCGACCACGGCCTCGTGCAGCGGCGCGGACCCTCCCGAGTTCCAGAACTCGAAGACCGCCGTCAGCCTGCCTCCGTCCGGGTCGTCGAGTCGCGCCTTGACCGTCGGTGTCGTCGTGGTGACGTACGGCTCGTCCGGGGCGTAGGCACAGCCGGGCTTCGGTGCTGCGGTCAGCTCGCCCGGGGTGTGCGGGTACTGGTTGAACCTGACGATCAGCTTCGGGTGCTCGCCCTGGGACGTGGTGTCCCATTTGCGCCAGCCGTACTTGTCGTTCTCCGGGCCGCTGAGCCGGAACGTCACGTGGTCCGTCCTCGCGTTGGACCACGCCACGTCGGAGCCGACGTCCCAGCCGACCCACCGGGCACCGCAGCCGGTCCGTCCGAAGCCGCTTTCCCAGCGTTCCTGGGTGTGTCCGGTGCCGGGCTGGTTGGCCCACGTCGTACCGCTCCAGACGCCGTCCGAGTGCGCCAGCCAGTAGGTGCTGTTGGCGCAGGTCGCCGAATACCCGCCGAGGATGTTCAGCTCGGCGCCGAGGACCTGTTTGTCCCGCATGGAGCGCAGGTCGAAGTGGTAGAAGGAGCGGACGGTGACCGGAGGCCAGTCCCAGTCGCCCGAGTAGCCGGCGCGAGCGCGCATGTCGCTGCCCATGTTGGCGCCGTTCCAGTAGGAGTCATGCGGATACTGCGCGTACACCGACGTCCAGCCGAACTGGCCGACGGGCCACCACTGCTCGGCGATCCGGATCGGGAACCCGGCGTCCGGGTCGTCCAGGATTCCGGTGTCGGGCGTGATCACGATCTCGTCCCCGGAGGAGGTGATGGCCGAGTGGCCGCGGCGGGTGCCGGGATCGCCGTCCGGCCGGGAGTCCTGCACCACGGAGGTGGGCGACTGGAAGATCGCCTTCCCGGCCGCGGTGACGGCGGTCCGCACGCCTTTCTCGGTCTTCACCGTCAGGCCCTCGACCGGGATGCGGATGTCGCGCAGCGCCGGATCACGCGCGGCGGCGCGATTCTTGACGATCAACGCGTAGCCGAAGCCCTGCTTGAACGTCTCCAGATGCAGATCGACGCCCGGCAGCACCTCGCGATAGATCGCCTTGTGGCCGTCGAGCTCGGGCGTGGGAAGCGCCGTGGGCCAGCGCAGCACGAGCCGATCGGCGCCGGCACCGAACTCCGCCAAGGCGGCCGTGCCGCCACCGGAGTAGAGCGTCGGTGTGACGGTGGCCGCGGGCGCGACGCGGCCGTCCTGGCGGGCCTTCACGGTCGTGTCGACGTCAACCCAGTCCCGTCCCCGCCGGACCCGCACCGGCTCGGCCGACTGCTCCATCTTGTAGGAGCCGTCGGGCTGCGCGAACACCTGGGCGCGCTCCGTACGCTGGGACATCACCTCCACCGGTTTCCCGGTGACCATCGCCTGCTCCTCGGCGGTCAGCGCCACCGACTGCGCCGCGGCGGGGAAGACCGGCATTCCCTGCAGAACCGACAGCAGCACAAAGCTGCGGACGAGTAACCTTCGCACGCTCGCCTCTGATTCAACGATTCATCGACAAATGACGCGAGCTGACGAAGCGGCTTCTGATCGGCCCAGCTGGAAGGCAGCCACATGCTCGTCAGACATCGAGTGTCTTACCTTGGCTGAACCCGTTTTCAGCCCGATCCGTTGTTCGATGATCTCCCACTCGGATCAGGGGCGCCAAGGCTGGAAGCTGCCATTGACCGCGTTTTTCCCGCCAGTCATCCTGCCGATCCCTCGACGGGCACTTCTTGATCGTGGGCCCCTGCGGTGCCGCGACGACTTCAACCATGTAACGTCTCCTTCGTGTTGAGCCGTTACATGGTCGGTGCCGTGGCAGCGCGCACCGGTGACGAGATGTCCGGTCCCGCCCTGCTCCTCGCGGGGCTCGCCCTGAGCGGGTCCCCCGTTCCGGGGTCGTGGCTGCTGGCGGGCCTGACCGCCTCGGCGGCCGTCGGCGGACCCCTGCTCGGGGCGCTGCTCGACCGGGCCGGACGGCCGGGCCGGATGGTGGGCTGGTGCCTGCTCGGCTACACCGCCGGCCTGCTCGCCGTGCTCCTGGGGCTGGGGCGGCTGCCCGACGCCGCGCTGGTCGCCGTCGCCGCGCTGGCGGGGCTGCTGGGGCCGGCGCTCACCGGCGGATGGACCTCCCAGCTGCCCCTCGTCGTCCCGCCGGACCGGCTGGCGCGGGCCAACGCGCTGGACGCGATCAGCTACAACGTGGCGGGCCTGGTCGGCCCCGCGGCGGTGGCCGCGGTCGCCGCGGCCACGAGCGGGCAGACGGCCGTGCTGGTGTCGGCCGCGCTCCTGCTCGCGGCGGTCCCTCCGGCATGGACGCTCCCACCCCGCCGCCCCACTCCCGCCCCGGGCAACGCCACGGCATCGGACGCGACGGCGACGGACGGCGCGGCATCGGACGGAGCGGCGACGGACGACACGACGACGACCGGCGCGGCGGCGGGTGGGACGGCGGCGGGTGGGGCGGCGTTGCGCCGGGAGCTCGCCGCCGGGTTCGGCGCCATCGCGCGCAACGCGTCCCTGAGGCGGGCGACCGCCACCTCCATGGTCTCCTTCTGCGGAGTCGCCGTGCTGGTGGTCGGCACGCCGCTGCTCGGCGCCGAACTGACGGGCGAGGCGTCGTACGGGGCGCTGCTGCTGGCGGTGACGGCGGCCGCCGCGCTCGCCGCGAACACGGCGGCAGCGCGGCTGCGGCGCTGGGAGCCGCGGCCCGACACCGTCCTGGCGGGTTCGACGCTGCTCCTGGGCGCGGCCATGGCTCTGGCCGCCGGGGTCGCGCACACCGGCGGCCCGTTCGCGCTGGCGGTGCTCGCCGCCGCGCTGGCGGGAGCGGCGGAGGGGCCGCAGCTCACAGCGCTGCTGGCGGTGCGGCACCGGGAGGCGCCGCCGCGCCTGCGCGGCCAGATCTTCACCACCGGAGCCAGCCTCAAGATCACCTCGTACGCCGGTGGCGCCGCGCTGGCCGGCCCGCTGGCCGCGTACGACCTCGGGGCGGCCCTGCTGGCCGGGGCGATGCTCCAGGTGCTGGCCGCCGGGGTGTACCGGCTGCTGTCGCGTCCAAGTGGCCGGCTGCGCGAACCGTCCGGGACGAGCGCGGCAGGCTGACGCTCGCGGCCGGCGGGATGCCGGGGGCCGCGCTCCCGCGGCGGGCACTCCCGTGCGATCCCGGTGTGCGGCACGGGCGAGACGCCCTTGTCCGCAGCTCACCAGGGATCATTCCGTCAGCCCCATGAGTCAGGCACGGGCCCGGTGGGCGGCCACGCGTTCGCGGGTGGCGCAGCGGGTGCCGCAGAAGCGGCGCGGGCTGCCTCCCCCGAGGTCGAGGTAGGGCCGCCGGCACCCGGCCGAGGCGCACAGCCCGCCGGGCACCCGCTGGTGGTCGGCCAGCAGGACGGCCAGCGCCATGGCCGACGACGCCAGGAACCACTCCGCCCACGGCACGTCGTCATGGGCGTCCACGTGCACGTGCCAGGGGGAGGCGCCACCATGGCTGGTCAGCCGGGGCGGCCGGGCCGTGTCGGCGAGGATCCGGTTGAGCAGCCCGGCGGCGGCGTCCGTGCCGGGTGCGGCCAGCACCTCGACCAGCCGCCCCGCCGCCTCCCGCATCGCCGCCACGTCGTCGGCCCGCACAACCTCCGCCCGCGCGACCTCCGCCCGCACACCCTCGGCCCGCACACCCTCGGCCCGCACACCCTCGGCCCGCACACCCTCCACCGGCATGACTTCCGCCCGCGAGTCTCCGGCGTCCTCCGCCGGCTCGCCTTCGGCGACGGCCCGCTCGCCGTGGGCGCGCAGCAGCCGGGCCACCGACTCGGCCGACGGTTCCTCGTACAGCAGGGCCACGCACAGGTCGACGGCCCGCTCGGCCATCGCCCGGGTCGAGTGCACGCTCACCCCCGCAGCGTACGCCGGGCGCGGCTACGGCAGCGGGCGGCGGCCCGCGAAGCCCAGCTCGGTGCGGTGGTACCAGCGCAGCTCGGTCTCGCCCTCGATCCAGCACAGCCGGACCGAGGCCCCGTCGAGCACGGCCGGGAAGTCGAGCAGGACGGGGGCGACGCCCTTCACCTCGATCCCCTGACGCGCCCAGCCGCTCAGGAGGTCCTCGATGCGGGCCTCCAGCGCCTTCAGCTCGGGGATGCCGCCCAGCGGCGACGTGCCGGCGGTGCGCCGGTCGTGGGCGAGCTGCGTCATGTCGGCGCGCGCGGCGATCAGCGCGCGGGCGTCCGCGACGATCGAGGGCAGCAGCGCACGGGCCTCGTCCACGGTGAACAGCCTGTCCATGGCGGCACGCTACCCGTTCGGCTCGTAGGCGCGCGTCAGCTGCTTCTCGGCCTCGTCGAGGTAGCCGTCGAGGTAGGCGGCGGCCTCCTCCGAACGGCCGGACCGCAGCAGCTCC
The DNA here is from genome assembly GCF_002850745.1 of Nonomuraea indica. Classification (GTDB taxonomy): domain Bacteria; phylum Actinomycetota; class Actinomycetes; order Streptosporangiales; family Streptosporangiaceae; genus Nonomuraea; species Nonomuraea indica. The sequence continues at coordinate 597,182 of NZ_KZ559468.1, read as the reverse complement.
AGCAGGCGCCGGTTGCGCTCCACGAACGGCTCGTGGAACGCGCGCGGGTTACGCATGACGGCGAACACCAGGCGCAGCTCGGCCAGGAGCTGCCGCATCGCCTCGTCCAGCCGGGGGCTTCCGTTGAGGCTCACCAGCGCCTGGTGGAAGCGGATGTTGGCGGTGCCGACGCCCTGCCAGTCGTCCCGCTCGGCGGCCCGCTCGGCGTCGGCGAGGGCGGCCTCGATCAGGGTGAGCTGGTCGGGGGTGAGCGCGCGGCGCACGGCCGCGCCCTCGATGACGCGGCGCACCCGGTAGAGGTCGGCGACGTCCTCGGCGGACAGCATCCGGACGAACACGCCGCGGTTGAGCCGGTGCTCCAGGAGCCGTTCGTGGCCGAGCAGCCGGAACGCCTCGCGCAGCGTGTTGCGCGACACCCCGAGCGCCTCGGAGATCGACTCCTCGGACAGGCGCTGGCCGGGCGTGAAGAAGCCCTCGCTGATGCGGTCGCGGAGGATGTCGGCCACGCGCTCGGCGGTGCTGCTGCGCCCCAGCCGGGTGCGGTCACGCTCGAGATCGGCAACGGCGTCGTTCACAAGCGCCAGACAATCATCGAACAAAACCCTTGTCGAGTTGTTCAACGATCCTTATGTTGAAGGGAAGCCCCCCGAGAACGAACAGGAGCGGTGACATGTCAGGCTCCACGCAACAGACACGCCGGGTCATCCTCGCCAGTCTGATCGGCACGTCGCTGGAGTGGTACGACTTCTTCCTCTACACGACGGCGGCCACCCTGGTCTTCGGCAAGCTGTTCTTCCCGACGTTCGACCCGCTCAACGCCACACTCCTGGCACTGACCACGAACGCCGTCGCCTTCGTGGCCCGCCCGCTCGGCGGGATCGTCTTCGGCCACTTCGGCGACCGCGCCGGGCGCAAGACCGTGCTCGTGGTCACCCTCCTGGTCATGGGCGTCTCGACGTTCCTCATCGGCGTGCTGCCCGGCTACGACAGCATCGGCGTCGCCGCGCCGATCCTGCTGGCGCTGCTGAGGTTCGTCCAGGGACTCGGGCTGGGCGGCGAGTGGGGCGGCGCGGTGATCATGTCCCTGGAGCACGGCGACGACCGCCGGCGCGGCTTCAACGCGAGCTGGCCGCAGGTGGGCGTCCCGGCGGGGTTCGTGCTGGCCACCGCGCTGCTGACGATCCTGTCGGGCACCCTGTCGGAGGCGGCGTTCCTGTCGTGGGGGTGGCGGGTGCCGTTCCTGCTGTCCGGGGTGCTCGTGCTCGTCGGGCTCTGGGTCCGCGTGAAGATCACCGAGTCGCCGCTGTTCGCGCAGGTGGAGCGGTCGGGGGCCAAGGCGAGGATGCCGCTGGTCGAGGTGCTGCGGACGCACCCGCGCGCCCTGCTGTCGGCCTTCACCGCGCGCATCGGGGTGGACGTGGCCTTCTACACCTTCACCGCGTACATCCTCGTCTACCTCACCGGCTCGCTCGGCATGGACCGCTCGGTCGGGCTGAACGCGGTGCTGATCGGCTCGGCGCTGCAACTGGTGCTGATCCCGCTGTTCGGCTCGTTGTCCGACCGCTTCGGCCGGCGTCCGGTCTACCTGGCGGGCGTGGTCGGCGCGGCGATCTGGGTGTTCGCGTTCTTCCCGCTGCTCGACACCCGGTCGTTCCCGCTCATCGCGCTCGCCGCCGTCGTGGCGCTGGTCACCCACGCCGCCATGTACGGCCCGCAGGCGGCGTTCATCGCCGAGCTGTTCACCACCCGGCTGCGCTACAGCGGCGCCTCCATGGGCTACCAGGTGGCCGGGATCGTCGGCGGCGCGCTCGCCCCGATCATCGCGATCAAGCTGTTCGACGTGTACGGCACGACGCTCGCCGTGTCGATCTACGTGGTGGCCGCGCTGGCCGTCACCGCCGTGGGCCTGGCCATCGCCCCGGAGACCCGCGACCTCGACCTCACCGCCGGCCCGCTCCCCCAGCGGACCTGACGGCGCCCGGGGTCGCCCCCCGAACCCGCCGCGAAGAACCGCGGGCGGCGGCTGCCACCGCCGCCCGCGACGGGCCCGGAGACCGCCGCAGGGACCGACCGGTTCCCCGGAGCTCCACGCGGGCATCAGCGTCCACGCTCCCGGCACCCTCCGGCCCGGCCGTCGTCCCGGCCGGCCGAACTCCGCGTCCGGCACGGCGGGCGAGCGCTCCCGTACACGGGTCACGGTTGTGATTGAATCGCCACCGATTCGCAGAACACAGGGGGGCCAATACGCATAAACTGCGCGCCTGTGAGCCTCCCTGTACGTGAACGTTCCCGTCGGCCGGGTGGCGGCCGCCACCGCCGCCCCGTCCCCACGTCCCTGCCGCCGGACGCCCCTGTGCTCGTGCTCGCCGCGCCGGGCGACATCACGGGCGTGGCCGCCGAGATCGCCGGCGTCGTACGGGTCGACCACCCGCAGATCGAGGTGCGCCTGACCGCGGTCACCGAGCTGGCCGCGTCACTGCCGCAGGACCGCGAGGCCGTCGTGGTGCCGCTGCTGACCTGGGACGACCCCGAGGTCATGGCCGACATCGCCGGAAGCGTCGAGGCCGCCGGCACGGGCGCGGTGATCACCGAGGCGCTCGGCCCGCACCCACTGCTCGCCGAGGCCCTGCACATCCGGCTGGCCGAGCGCGGCCTCGCCCGCGCCGACCGGGTCCGCCTGCTGAACGTCTCCAGCCCCGTCGACGCCGTCATCCTCGCCACCGTGGGCGGCACGCGGGCCGTGCAGGCGGTGCAGCCGACGGCGGTGCTGCTCGCCTCCCGCCTCACGCTGCCCGTGGTCGCCGCCTCGCTTGACAGCGACCCCGGTGTGCCCATGGCGGCCGAGCGGCTGCGCGCCGCCGGAGCCGACCGGCTGGCCATCGCGCCCTGCCTGATCGGCCACGAGGCGCCCGCCGACCTGGTCGAACGGGCCGCCGCCGGCATCGGAGCCGGGCACGCCGAGCCGCTCGGCGCCCACGGTTCGATCGCCGAGCTTGTCGCCCGGGCTTACGGGAGTCAACTCGCGACTTGACAAGGGCTTGTGGAGATCACAAAAGTGGCGTTTACTTCTCCGCATGCGCCGCGTGCAGTGCAATGGTGCGCGTCTGTCTCTCCGTGACGTGACGGAGGCCGACGTGGCGGCACTGCACGCCGTCTACGGTGACCGGACGGCGACGCAGTACATGCCGTTCGGTCCCCGCACCAACGAGCAGGTGGCCGACCTCGTCCAGGAAGCCCTGGCGGCGGCCGAGGCCGAGCCGCGCCGCCTGTACATGCTCGCGGTGGTCGACACCGACCACCGCGACGTCATCGGGGTGGCGCGGTTGCACATCGAGGCCGACCACCCGCACAGCGCCGAGATCGGCGTGGGCCTGCGGCCCGACCAGTGGGGCCGGGGCATGGGCACCGACCTGATCCGGCTGCTGCTGGCGTTCGGCTTCAAGCAGCTCGGGCTGCACCGCATCTGGGGCGCCCGCGCTCCGGACAACCTGCCGGCGCAGCTGGCGATGCTGACCGCCGGCATGGTCGAGGAGGGGCGCATCCGCCACCACGTGCACACGCCGGACGGCTGGCGCGACTCGATCGTCCACTCGGCCCTGCAGGACGAGTGGACCGACCGCTAGGAGCGGCCCTCACGAGGTCCTCCCGTCCGCGCCACCTCACCCCGCACGCCCGACCCGCCTCCCGACCCGAAGCCCGGAGCACCTCCCCACCCGCCACCCGACCCGCCGCACGACCCGAAACCCGGCGCACCACCCAACCCGCCACCCGACCCGCCTCCCGGCCCGAAACCCGGCGCACCACCCAACCCGCCACCCGACCCGCCTCCCGGCCCGAAACCCGGCGCACCACCCAACCCGCCACCCGACCCGCCGCACACGCCGCCCGACCCGCCGCCCGGCGCACCTTCCGGCCCGAAGACCGGGCCGGGGTCCGGCGGGCGCGCGGTCCGGGTGCGTCTTCGCCGGAGATTGTCGGTGGCTCCCCCTACGATGAGGCTCCTCACGTGGAGGGATCTCACATGCTCGACTCTCTGATCGTGCCCCTGTTCGTCACGACGGACCTGCCGCCCCGGGCGGACCTGGCCGAGTTCGGGGGGCTGCTCGCCGAGACGGCGCGCACGCTCGACCATGACGGCGAGAGCTACGAGGCGTTCCTGGCCGGCAAGGTGTTCTGGCTCGACCGTCCGGCGCCCGCCCGGCAGGGGGCCGCGGAGGCGGAGCTGCGGTTCGCGGGCATGCTGGGCTACCTGGCGGCGTCAGGTCCCGGCCACACGACCCGCGGCGTCGTGGCCGACGTCCGCCGGGCGATCTCCACGGCCGTCACGGGCCGCTACGGCGACGTGGGGGCGGCGCCCGCGGTGTTCGCCATCCGCGACCGCGACGTGCGCGAGCGCACCCCCGACGCGGCCCTCTACGTCGACACCCGTGACGCCGTGCCCGACCTGGTCACGGTCACCCGCCCCTACCTGTGACGCGCGGGCCCGCGGCACGGGTCAACATCTGTTATAGGCCGGCGCCGGACGGTGACGTGGCACCCGTCCGGGGTAGCTGTGCACCCATGCTCTTCGGCAAGGAACACGTACTCCGCTACCAGCAGACCGGCGGCGAAGAGGGGCACGACTGGAACGACACCACCGTGCTCCTGCTGACCACCAAAGGCCGCAGGTCCGGCCGGCCCTACACGACACCGCTCATCTACCAGCGGCACGGCGACGCCTACGTGGTGGTCGCCTCGAAGGGAGGCGATCCCGACCACCCCGACTGGTACAAGAACCTCCAGGCCAGCCCCGAGGTCGAGGTGCAGGTCAGGGCCGACCGGTTCAAGGCTCTCGCGCACACGGCGATCGAGGAGGAGAAGCCCGAGCTGTGGGCGCTGATGACGCGCGCCTGGCCCCAGTACGACGAGTACCAGACCAAGACCGACCGGGAGATCCCGGTGGTCGTGCTGCAGCCCCTCCGCTGAGCTCCGCTTCCGCGCCCGGCTAGAACGTCACCAGCGGATCGCCGAGGAAGTCGGCGATGAAGTTGACGAAGAAGAAGCCGAAGAACAGGAAGTTGAGCACCAGGATGACGTAGTGCCACGGCCGCGGCCGGGCGGGCCGCGGCAGCCTGCTGTTGAGGTAGATGAGCAGGAACGGGTAGAGCAGCGCGCCCAGGTTGGACATGTTGGCCGACCACTCGACGAGCGCCACCGGAAGGCTCAGGTGGATGATGATCGAGATGACGACCAGCAGCGCGATCATGAACGGGTAGTAGAACCGCCGAGGGTCCCCCTCGACCAGCGCGCGCAGCCGCGGGCTGGTGGCGTGCGCGGCGTCCGTGGTCACCCGCACCATGGCCTCGAAGATGCCGAGCTGCGTGGAGAAGAGGATCAGCACGCCGAGTACCAGCGCCACGTAGAACAGGAACGGCCCGTACTCCTGGCCCAGCGCGCTGGCGACGAAGGTCGGCACGCTGGCGCGCGTCGGCCGCTCGCCCGTCATGGCGACGGCCTGCGACATGAGGATCGTGGGCAGCAGCATGCCGAGCATGGCGCCGACGAAGAACACGCCCCACATGTCCGTCAGCAGCAGCCGGTACCACCGGTGCCACAGGCCCCGGTTGAGCTCGTCGTCGGGGAAGGTGACGCCGCTGGCGAGGATCTCCCGGCGCTCGCCGCGCATGCCGGAGATGTATCCGGCGCGGTAGCCCATGCCGTAGCCCTTGTCCCGGTAGTGCCCCATCACGTACCAGTTGAGGCCGGAGGCCAGGGCGGTGAACCCGGCCAGGCCGCCGAGCTGCGTGGCGGTGATGCCCGCCGGCGGGGCGGCCGGTGTGAAGAACCCGCGCACGCCCTCCCACCACACGCTCCACGGCACCACGAACAGGCAGAGGACCAGCAGGATGACGAGGATGGAGCCGACCAGCAGCCAGTTGGCCAGCTCCAGCGCCCGGCTGATCCGCCGCGCCCCCGCCGTGATGAGGAAGACGACGACGAGCAGGGCGATCGCCCACAGGCGCGGCTCCTCGGCCCCGGCGGGCGCGACGGTGCCGTGCACGAGCGCGTACACGCCCTGGCCGGCCGAGGCCGCCCAGCCGCCCGCGATGAAGGCGAAGATGACGACGAACACCGACAGCGGCACCCACAGCCGCCACCCCGGCGGGACGCGGCCCCAGCCGACGACCGGAACCTCGCCGGTGGCGACGACGTAGCGCGCGCACTCGACGTTGTAGAACGTCTGGAGCAGCGCGGAGATCAGGATGACCCAGCCCACGCCGACGAAGCCGTACTGGCCGACGCTGAGCGGCCCGAGGAGCCACTCACCGCTGCCGATGGAGATGCCGAGCGCGATGAGGCTCGGACCGACGGCGAACTGGAACAGCTCGCGCGGCCCGAGCCTCGGGACCTTGAACACCTCTTCGGGGGTGGGCAGGTCGGTGACGACGAGTTCGGGGCGGCTCACTCCAAGTGGGTGCGTCATTTCTGGCCTCCTGACGCTCAATGTGATCCACGTCACTGTGGACCACAAGACCCAATCAGCCGGGGAGCGACGGCCAGCCGTTCCCCCGTCAACCCGAAACATTCCCCTGAACAGGGGAAACGCACCCCAAGAAGCGGGAAAACCGCCTCAGGCGAGGAGCGAGGTGTACAGGTCGAGGGTGCGGCCGGCGATGCGCTCCCAGGAAAAGTGCTCGACGGCTCTGGCCCGGCCGGCCTCGCCCATCGCGCGGGCCCTGGCCGGGTCGCCCAGCAGGGCGTTGACCCGCTCGGCCAGGTCGGCGGCGAAGCGGGCGGGGTCGTGCGGCGTGCCGTCGGCGCCCTGGTCGATCGGCACCAGCAGGCCCGTCTCGCCGTCGGCGACCACCTCCGGGATGCCGCCCGTGGCCGTGGCCACCACGGCCGTCTCGCAGGCCATCGCCTCCAGGTTGACGATGCCCATCGGCTCGTACACCGACGGGCACACGAACACCGCCGCGTGCGTGAGCAGCTGGATGACCTCGGGCTTGGGCAGCATCTCGGAGATCCACAGCACGCCCTCGCGCTCGCGTTCGAGCTCGCGGACCAGGCCGGTGACCTCGGCGGCGATCTCGGGCGTGTCGGGCGCGCCCGCGCAGAGCACGAGCTGGGCGTCGCGGTCGAAGGCCCGCGCCGCGTGCAGGAGGTGGACCAGCCCCTTCTGCCGGGTGATCCGCCCGACGAAGATCACGTACGGCCTGCCGGGGTCGACCCCGTGCTTCTTCAGCACCTCGTCGCCGCGGTCGGGGGCGTACTCGGCGGTGTCGATGCCGTTGTGGATGACGCTGACCCGCTCCGGCGCGATCTCGGGGTAGGCCGCCAGCACATCGCGCCGCATGCCCTCCGACACCGCGATGACGGCGTCGGCGGCCGCCAGCGCGGTCCGCTCGGCCCAGGAGGAGATCGTGTAGCCGCCGCCGAGCTGCTCGGCCTTCCAGGGGCGCAGAGGTTCGAGGCTGTGGGTGGTGACCACGTGCGGGACCCCGTGCAGCAGCTTCGCGACATGCCCGGCGAAGTTGGCGTACCAGGTGTGCGAGTGGACCACGTCGGCGCCCTCGCAGGCGGCGGCCATCTCCAGGTCCACCCCGAGCACCTGCAACGCCGCGTTGGCCGACTCCAGCCCGCCGGGAACCCGGTAGGCGGACACGCCCGGCTCCTCGCGGTCCGCGCCGAAGCAGCGCACCCGGACGTCGGCCAGCCGCCGCAGGCGGCTCGCCAGGTACTCCATGTGAACCCCGGCACCGCCGTACACCTCGGGCGGATACTCCCGGCTGAGCAGATCGACACGCATGGTACGACCTTACGAGCAACCCGCCCGCCGGGGACACCTCGACAGGCCGTCCCGCGCGATCGGGATGAACAACACGAAACCGGAGATGGCCCCGGGGCACCATGCGGGGTTTCGTCGATAGATCGGCCAAATGGGGGTAGCGTCTGGACATGAGGTCCCAGAGGGTGCTTGCGGTCGTGCTGGCAGGTGGCGAGGGCAAGAGGCTCATGCCTCTGACGGCTGACAGGGCCAAGCCCGCCGTGCCGTTCGGCGGGATATATCGGCTCATCGACTTCGTGCTGTCCAACCTTGCCAACGGCGGCTACCTGCAGATCGTGGTGCTGACCCAGTACAAGAACCACAGTCTTGACCGGCATGTGTCGCGCACCTGGCGGTTGTCGGCCATGCTCGGCAACTACGTGACCCCGGTGCCGGCGCAGCAGCGGCTCGGGCCCCGGTGGTTCTCCGGGTCCGCCGACGCGTTGTTCCAGAACCTGAACCTGATCTACGACGAGATGCCCGAGCACGTCATCGTGTTCGGCGCCGACCACATCTACCGGATGGATCCCCGGCAGATGGTCGAGCAGCACGAGGAGTCGGGCGCCGACGTGACGGTCGCCGCGATCCGGCAGCCGCTGTCGCTGGCCGACCAGTTCGGGGTGATCGAGACCGATCCGCAGGGGCGGCGCATCGTGGCCTTCCGCGAGAAGCCGAAGGACGCCGTCGGCCTCGCCGACTCCCCCGACGAGATCTACGCCTCGATGGGCAACTACGTGTTCAGGACGCAGGCGATGATCGACGCCCTGCGCGAGGACGCCCTCGACCCGACGAGCAAGCACGACCTCGGCGGCAACATCATCCCCATGCTGGTCAAGTCGGGCAGCGCCGACGTCTACGACTTCGCCGACAACGTCGTGCCGGGCTCCACCGAGCGCGACCGCGGCTACTGGCGCGACGTGGGGACCCTCGACGCCTACTACGAGGCCCACATGGACCTCATCTCGGCGCACCCCGTCTTCAACCTCTACAACGACAAGTGGCCCATCCACACCGGCCACGACCCGCTGCCGCCGGCCAAGTTCGTGCACAACGACGGCGACCGGGTGGGCCGGGCGATCGACTCGCTGGTCTCCCCCGGCGTGATCGTCTCGGGCGGCACCGCCATCCGGTCGGTGCTCTCGCCGAAGGTGGTGCTCCACTCGCACTCGCTGGTGGAGGACTCGGTGCTGATGGAGAACGTCAAGATCGGCAGGGGCGCGATCGTGCGCAAGGCGATCATCGACAAGAACGTCGTGATCCCCGACGGGGCGCGGATCGGCTTCGACCTCGACCACGACCGCACCCGTTTCGCGCTCACCCGCGGCGGCGTGGTCGTCATCGGCAAGAACGAGATCGTCGAGCGGTGACCGCCGCGGCAGTCACCCGGGCGGCAGGGTCATCCGCCAGGCGTGCGGTGCGACGGTCCAGGTGCGGGAGGTGTAGGGGCCGCTGAGCTCGCCGTCGGTGTTGACCCACACCGGCGGCCCGGAGACGCGGACCCGCGAGCCGCGGACGGTCACCACGTCCGTGCGGGCCGTGTGCCGGCCGAGCCGCAGCTGCACGCCGTACAGCAGGCGGCGCAGCGGGCCGGTGGCGAAGGACACGACCACGTCGGCGAGCCGGTCGGCGGGGCTGGCGTCGGGTGTGATCGGCGTGCCGCCGCCGATGGTGCGGCCGTTGCCGACGCCCGCCATCAGCACCCGCCGCCGGCCGTCCGCGACCACCGCGCCGTCCACCTCCACCCGCAGGGGGACGCCCCTGGTGCGCACGCCGGCGATCACACTCCCGGCCGCGTAGGCGAAGCGGCGCAGGAACGGCTTGAGCGGCTGGGCCGTCCGGGCCGCCTCGACCCCCACCCCGGCGTGGGCCGCGTTGACCACGATCCCGCCGTCCTCGTCGCGCAGCAGGTCGAGGGAGCGCGGCTCGCCCGTCGCCGCCACCCGGGCCGCCTCCACCGGGTCGAGCGGCACGCCCAGGGCACGGGCGAGGTCGTTGCCGGTGCCCAGCGGGACCAGTCCGACCGTGCGGGACCCCAGCTCGCCACGCCCGGCGAGCGCCGCCACCAGGCAGTGCAGGGAACCGTCGCCGCCGAGCACCACCGGGTCACGGCCGGGGTGCTCGGCCAGCAGGCCGTCGAGCTCGGCCGGGTCGTCGAGCCGGGTCTTGACCGTGTCGGCGTGCTCGGCCAGCTCGGCGAGCACCCGTGACAACGCCTCGTCGTCCGCGCTCCCGGCCGCAGAGTTCACGATGGCCACCAGTCGGCGCACAGGACCCTCCTTCGTCCGCTGGCCGCCGTATACCCCGATCGGCGCGGGTGATCCCTCTTTCGATCGCAGGCGCTCCAGGCACCGGGTCACAGGCGCTCGCGCGGCGATGTCCTGGCACTCCGCGAGCGGGTGGGCCCCGGGACGGGCTGGCGTGGGCGCCGCCCGGGGCGAGGGCTGTGTCCGGCCGGGGGGCGCCATTCCCGCCGGCCAGACCGTGGCCCGCGGCCCTGATCCCCTGTCAGGGCCGTCGTCGTGTGGCACGGCGACGAGAAAGCCGCCTCGGGAACATCCCCGGGCGGCTCCTGGAGTCCGATGGTCGGGACTGTCAGGCAGCCTCACCCGCCGTGAGCCGCGTGGCGCGCGGTCCGCGGGAGAAGGGGGTGGTCACGTGGGGCCTTCCTGGTCGTGCTGGACGTCTTCCACGGTAGCCGGGTGATCAGCACCGGGGCCAGTGATTAAAGCGCGCGGTGGCGGGCGCGGAACCCCGCCGCCTTGGCGCGGTTGCCGCACTCCTGCATGTCGCACCAGCGCCGGGCTCGGCCGCGCGAGGTGTCGACGTACAGGCGGGTGCAGGTGCCGGCACCGCACTCCTTGATCCGTACGGCCTGCGGCCCGCCGAGCAGCTCCACCGCCTGCCGGGCGACCGTGGACAGGGCCGCCGCCAGGTCGCCCGCCCGCTCGGCCCGGCCGGCCTCGTCGAGCCGCACCCGCGTGGGCGGGACGGCGGCGAAGCGGTTGACCACCTCGCGGTCACCGGCCCGCGCCCCCGGCCCGGGCGGCTCTCCGGGCGGCGGCGCGACCACCGGCTCCTGTCGCTGAGCCTCCGGCGGCTCCGGTTGGGGCGCGGCGAGCCGCGACACGACAGGCTGGGGCGCGGTGGGCTCGGGCGCGACAAGCTGCGACACGACAGGCTCGGGCGCGGTGGGCTCGGGCGCGGTGGGCTGGGGTGTGGTGGCGGTGAGCGCGAGCCGGTAGACGGCCTCCCGGAGCTCCTTGGCCGCCGTCAGCCCCGCCGGGGTGACCGCGCACGGCTGGTCGAGGACGCCCGCCTCGACCAGCCAGCGGGCCAGGTCGGCGGGCTCGAGCAGCAGGTCGCGCCGGTCGGTCCGGCGCTGCTGGACCGTGCCGGCCAGGTCGAGGGCGAGGTTGCCGCTGACGAAGGCGAACACGCCCCCAGCATACCTAACCGGCTTGACAGGTTATCCAGCGTCACGGAACAGTGAAGTAACCGATTCAAGTGGTTATGTGGAGGCTGGCATGGCGGTTCAGGTCCGGACACCCCGGAGCCGGGAGCGGACGAGGGTGCCGGCGCCGCTGCCGGCCCTGTTCGTGGTGATGTGGAGCAGCGCCTTCGTGGCCGGGCTGATCGGGATCGGGGCCGCGCCGCCGCTGCTGCTGACGTTCGCCCGGTTCGCCCTCGCCGGAGTGCTGCTCACCGGCATCGCGCTGGCGGTGCGGGCGCCCTGGCCGCGGGGACGGGGGCTCGCGCACGTGGCGGTGGCGGGCGTGCTGGTGCAGGCGGTGCAGTTCGCCGCGTTCTACACGGCGCTGGGCATGCGCGTGCCCGCGGCGGTCCTGGCGCTGGTGCAGGGGCTCAATCCGGTGGTCATCGCCCTGGTGGCCGGGCGGGTGCTCGGCGAGCGGCTGAGCCCGCGCCAGTGGCTCGGTTTCGCCCTGGGCGCGGCCGGTGTCGGGCTGGCCGTGGCCGACCGCCTCGCCTTCTCCGCGGCCGGGGTGACGCTCGCCGTGGTGGGACTGCTGGCGCTCAGCCTCGGCACCGTCTACCAGAAGCGCTTCGCCGCCGACATGGACGTGCTCGCGGGCACCGCCGTGCAGTTCCTGGTCAGCGCGCCGCTCGTGGGGCTGGCCACGGTGCTGCTGGAGACGCCGCGGGTGACGGACCCGGCGGCGTTCGCCGGGGCGGTGGGCTGGCTGGTGCTGGTGAACTCGATCGGGGCGTTCCTCCTGCTCAACACCATGTTGCGGGACGCTCCGGCGAGCCGGGTGAGCACGCTGTTCTTCCTCACGCCGGCGGTGACGGCCGTGCTGGCCTGGCTGCTCGCCGGCCAGTCGCTGCACCCGCTCGCGGTGGCGGGGCTGGCGGTCGGCGGCGTGGGGGTGCTGCTGGCGACCCGCCGATGAGGCGTCAGGCCCGTTGCGGACCGGCGCCGGGACTGGGGCCGGGGTCGGCGCCGAGGTCGGCCGTCCACGGCACCCCCACCCGGGTCTCCGGGGTCTCGACGCGGAAGCGTGGCAGCGCGTCGGGGAAGTTCTCCCTGATGTAGGTGACCAGGTGCTCGCGGACGTCGCACTTGAGGTCCCAGGCGGACGGGGAGTCGGCGGCGCTCATCAGGGCACGCAGCTCGACCAGCCCGTTCGGCAGCACGTCGGTCACCTGGAGGGTCCAGTCCTTCTGGTCCCACAGCGGGTTGCCCTGGATGAAGGCGTAGAGCTCGTCGCGCAGCTTGGCGACCGGCACCGTCCAGTCGACCCGCAGGAACACGACGGCGATGACCCGGCTGCCGTGCCGGGTCCAGTTCTCGAACGGGTTCTGGGTGAAGTAGGAGACGGGCAGGACGAGGCGGCGCTCGTCCCACAGACGCACCACCACGTAGGTCAGCGTCAGCTCCTCGATCCTGCCCCACTCGTTGTCCACCACGACCACGTCGTCCAGCCGCAGCGCGTCGCTGAAGGCGAGCTGCAGACCCGCCAGGGCGTTGCCGATCGTCGGCTGGGCGGCGATGCCGACGATCGCGCCGGCGATGCCGGCGGAGGCGAGCAGACCGGCGCCCAGCGCCCGCACCTGGGGGAAGGAGAAGAGCATCGCGCCCACCGCGATCACGATGATGACCGCGGCGGCGATCCGGCGGACCAGCCCGATCTGGGTCATGATCCGCCGGGCCCGCCGGTTGCGCTCCCCCTCGACCTTCACCAGCCGGTCGAGCACCACGTCCGTCAGCGCGTACGTGGCCTGGACGATCAGCCAGGTCACCGCGCCGATGGTGACCAGCCCGAGCGCCCGCTCCACCGTCCGGCCGGTGGCCAGCTCCCCCGGGCTCTGGCCGAACATCCCCGGCCCGAACACGAGGTTGAAGGCGACCACGGCCGCCACCGTGAACCCGGCCCAGGTGCAGTGCTCGACCAGGTGCCGGGCGAGCGCCCACTTGCGGCCGGCCCTGGACAGCAGTCTTCGGAAGATCTCCACGCAGAGGACGGCCCCGGCCACCGCGATGGCGAGAACGAGCCAGCTGGCTGGCGTCTGCACGAGTGATGCCCCCAAATGTCCTATCAAGTAAGCCTAAAACGTCTCATCGAACGTCACATTGCCCTCAACCGCAACCTGATAAGCCGACACCCGCCGCTCGAAGAAGTTCGCCAGCTCCTGCACGTCCTGCAGCTCCATGAACGCGAACGGGTTGGCCGTGCCGTAGCGCACCGGCAGCCCGAGCCTGACCAGGCGCTGGTCGGCCACGTACTCAAGGTACTCGCGCATCTGCTCCGCGCTCATGCCGGGCATGCCGTCACCGCACAGGTCGCGGGCGAAGGCCAGTTCGGCCGCCACGGCCTCCTCCAGCATCGCGGTGACCTGCTCGCCCAGCTTGTCGTCGAACAGCTCCGGCTCCTCGGCCCGTACGGTGTCCACCACGCTGAACGCGAACTCCATGTGCATGGACTCGTCGCGGAACACCCAGTTCGTCCCGGTCGCCAGGCCGCCGAGCAGCCCCCGCGAGCGGAACCAGTAGACGTAGGCGAAGGCGCCGTAGAAGAACAGCCCCTCGATGCAGGCGGCGAAGCAGATCAGGTTGAGCAGGAACTGCCGGCGCTCGTCGGCCGTCTCCAGCCGCCGCAACCCGTTGATGGAGTCGATCCACCGGAAGCAGAACTCGGCCTTGTCCCGGATCGACGGGATGTGCTCGATCGCGGCGAACGCCTTGACCCGCTCGTCCGGGTCGGGCAGGTAGGTGTCGAGCAGCGTCAGGTAGAACTGCACGTGCACGGCCTCCTCGAAGAGCTGCCTGCTCAGGTACAGGCGCGCCTCGGGGGCGTTGACGTGCTGGTAGAGGTTGAGCACCAGGTTGTTGGCGACGATCGAGTCGCCGGTGGCGAAGAAGGCGACCAGCCGGTTGATGAGGTGGCGTTCCTGCGGGGTCATCCTGGCCAGGTCGGCGAGATCGGTGTGCAGGTCCACCTCCTCGACGGTCCAGGTGTTGCGGATGGCGGCCCGGTAGCGCTCGTAGAAGTCCGGGTAGCGCATGGGCCGCAGGGTCAGGTCCATTCCAGGGTCGAGCAGCATGTCTGGTGAGGTCTCCTTACGTGGTCGGGGCGGTTACTGGCAGGCTTCGCAGACTTCGGGGTTCTCCAGCGAGCAGGCGACCGCCTCCGCCGCGGTGACCTCCGGGGCCGCCGGGGCCGCCGCCACGGTCGTCTGGGCGATCCGGGTCGCGGGCCGGGACCGCAGGTAGTACGTGGTCTTCAGGCCGCTCTTCCAGGCGTAGGCGTACATCGAGGAGAGCTTGCCGATGGTGGGGCTGGCCATGAAGAGGTTGAGCGACTGCGACTGGTCGATGTACGGCTGGCGGGCCGCGGCCAGGTCGATGAGCGCCTTCTGCGGCAGCTCCCACGCGGTGCGGTAGAGCGTCTTCAGGTCGTCCGGGATGCCCGGGACGTCCTGGACGGAGCCGTCGGCCCGCTTGATCGCGTCGCGCATGGCCTGCGTCCACAGCCCGCGCGCCTGCAGGTCGGCCACCAGATAGCGGTTGACCTGCAGGAACTCGCCGGACAGGGTCTCGCGCTTGAAGACGTTGGACACCTGCGGCTCGATGCACTCGTAGCAGCCGGCGATGGAGGCGATGGTGGCCGTCGGCGCGATGGCGATCATGAGGGAGTTGCGCAGCCCGGTCGTGGCGACCTTGGCGCGCAGCGCGTCCCAGCGCGGCGAGCCCGCCGCCCCGGCGTAGTGGTCGGGGTGCAGCACCCCGCCGGCCGCGCGGGTGTCGTCGTAGGAGGGGTGCCTGCCGCGCTCGGCGGCCAGGTCGGCGGAGGTGTCGTAGGCGGCCAGCGCGATCTCCTCGGCGATCCGCGTGGACAGCTCCAGGGCCCGCGGAGAGTCGAACGGCAGGCGCAGCGCGAAGAACACGTCGGCCAGCCCCATCACGCCGAGCCCGATCGGCCGCCACCGCCGGTTGGCCGCCTCGGCCTCGGGCGTCGGGTAGAAGCCGAGGTCGATGGTCCGGTCGAGGAAACGCACCGCGGTCCGCACGGTGCCGCGCAGCCGGTCCCAGTCGAGCCCGGCGCCGTCACGCAGGTGGGCCGCCAGGTTCACCGAGCCGAGATTGCACACCGCCGTCTCGGCGTCGCTGGTCACCTCCAGGATCTCGGTGCACAGGTTGGACAGGTGGATGACGTTCTCGGGGCGGGCCGTCTGGTTGGAGGTCCGGTTGGCCGCGTCCTTGAAGGTCATCCAGCCGTTGCCGGTCTGCGCGAGCGTGCGCATCATCCGGCCGTACAGGGTGCGGGCCGGGATCCGGCGGACGTAACGGCCCTGCTCCTCGTAGGCGCGGTAGGCGCGGTCGAAGGCGTCGCCGTACAGGTCGGTGAGGTCGGGGACGTCCTTCGGGTCGAACAGCGACCACGGCTCGTCCGCCTCCACCCGGCGCATGAACTCGTCCGGCACCCAGTTGGCGAGGTTCAGGTTGTGCGTACGGCGGGCGTCCTCGCCCGTGTTGTCACGCAGCTCCAGGAACTCCTCGACGTCGGCGTGCCAGGTCTCCAGGTAGACGCAGGCCGCCCCCTTGCGCCGCCCGCCCTGGTTGACCGCCGCGACCGAGGCGTCCAGGGTGCGCAGCCACGGGACGATGCCGTTGGAGTGCCCGTTGGTGCCGCGGATGAGCGAGCCGCGCGAGCGGACCCGGGTCCAGGAGATGCCGATGCCTCCGGCGTACTTCGACAGCCGGGCGACCTGGCCGTACCTGTCGTAGATCGCCTCCAGCTCGTCGCGCGGCGAGTCGAGCAGGAAGCACGACGACAGCTGCGGACGGCGGGCGCCCGAGTTGAACAGCGTCGGCGAGCTGGGCAGGTAGGCCAGCGTGGACATCAGCCCGTACAGCTCGGCCGCCTCGGCCACCGACGACGACAGGCCGCAGGCCACCCGGAGGAGGAAGTGCTGCGGGCGCTCCAGGACCGCCCGCGTCTCGGGGTGGCGCAGCAGGTAGCGGTCGTAGACGGTGCGCAGGCCGAAGTACTCGAACCGGTCGTCGGCCTCGTCGCGGGCGAGGGCGTCCAGCTCGGCGGCGTGGGCCGCGACGAACGCCGCGAGGGAGTCCTGGACCAGCCCGGCCGCGTGGGTCGCCGCGACCGACTCGGAGAAGGTCCGGACGCCGTGCCCGGCCGCCTCGTCGGCGATCTCCTCGGCCAGCAGCCGGGCGGCGACCCGGGAGTTGGCCGGGTCTGCGATCACCCGGGCGGCGGCCTCCTCGATGGCCAGCCGCCGGTCGGCCTCAACGATCTGCGTCACGTGCTCTCCTCGCGAGCTCTGCCTCGTCGGAGGCGCGCGAGAGCACGGCGGCACGGGGCACGCCCCGGCCGCGTCGGCCCCCGGGCCCTCCCTCGAGGCCCTGGACAGGTCAGCCGGGCGTGCCGGGCCGGCGTGCGACGTGCGCACGCTCCGGCCGGGACCCCGGCGTCGCCGGCAGGTCTTCGGGCTCGCGGGCACGCATGATCAGGATCGTCATGCCGGTCCTACTGGCCGTCGCTTCCCGGATCGCTCCAGTGCTCGTGACGGCGGTCGTTCCCGCTCACCGCTGCGGGGCAGCCCCGGAATCGCACCGGGTTCCCTTTTGCTCCGCCCCGAGGGGCGAACCAGCGACGAGCAGGATCCTACATCTGGTGCTCACGGTCGCAACTCGCCCCATCATGTTGTGCCGGGCGTGTCGATGAGTCCGAGGTCGCGGAGCACGGCGCGGGTGCGGGCCGTCTCGGAGGCGAGCCACTGCTCGAAGTCGCCGCCGCCGAGCGGGATCGGCTGCCAGCCTCCGGCGCGGCACGCCTGGTGCCACGGCGCGGAGCCGGCGACGCGCTCGCACATGTCGATGGCCGTGGCGCGCAGCTCGTCGGGCATGCCGGGCGGGCCGACCGCCGCGCACCAGTCGGCGAAGTCGATGCGCACCCCGGACTCCAGGAGGGTGGGCACGTCGAGCCCGTCGACGCGCCGGGCGCTGGAGACGGCCAGGGCGCGGACCCGCCCCTTGCGCAGGCCGGCCCGCCAGGCGCGCAGGCTGCCGGCCGCGGCCACGGCCCGCCCGGCGCGCAGGGCGTCCGCGGCCTCCGCCGGGCCCGCGTGGCCGGTGTAGGCGATCCGGCGGGCGTCGGCGCCGAGCCCCCGCGCGATCAGCCCGAACAGCAGGTGGTCGGGCTCCCCCTGCGGCCCCCCGGCCAGCGGCGTCTCCTCCGGCCGAGCGAGCAGCTGGGCGCCGAAGTCCTCGAAGTCGTGGAACGGCGAGCCGGCCGGCACGACCACGGCCTCGACCTCCCCGGCGAGCCTGACCAGCGGCGTCGCGGTCTCGTGCAGCCGCGGCCCGGCGTCGATCTCGGCGGCGGCCAGCGCGGGCAGCCCGGTGACGGTGATCGTGGTGGCCTGGCGCCGGCCGGACAGCATGAACCCCGACTGCCAGGCGGCCCGGGTGAGCGCCTGCGTCACGCCCGCCCACCGCTCGGCGCCCGGCGCGATGGCGAACGGCACGCGCACCGCTCCGGCGGTGGGGCGGCGCTCGGTGCCGCATGCCGCCCCCGCCAGGCCGAGCGCTGCCGTGCCGAGCCCCAGCGCGAAGAACTGCCGTCGGCGCATGCGTGCCTCCCCCGGGCGCGCGGGTACCTCCCACTACCTGAGGTTATTGACACATCACCATGGGTTACACCTGTCGCGGCCGTGTCTTCCAGCCGACTCCGGCCATGAGGTACGACGCCGTGGACGGCTCGCCGACCAGCCGGGGCCGGTCGGGCCGCCAGTCGGCGGCGTGCACCAGCCCGGGTTCGACCAGCGTGAAGTCGCCGAAGAACGACCGGATCCGGGCGGGCGGCCGGGCGGTGCCGCGGCCGGCGGCCGGCTTGGCGCGGCCCGGTGAGGTGGAGTGGGTGAGCACCAGGTGGCTGCCGGGCGCCACCGCCTCCCGCAGGGCGGCCACGGCGGCGTGCGGGCCACGGACGCCGCCACTCGTGAGGCCGCCCGTGTCGCCGCGCGCGTGGCCGCCCGTGCCGTCGCGCGGGTGGCCGCCCGTGTCGCCGCTCGCGTGGCCGCCCGTGCCGTCGCGCGCGTGGCCGCCCGTGTCGCCGTCCGTGTCCGGGATGAAGTGGAGGATCGAGATCAGCAGCACGCCGACCGGCCGGCCCAGGTCGAGGAAGGCGGCGGCGCGCTCCAGCACCCCGGCGGCGTCGAGCAGGTCGGCCTGCACGAAAGCGGCCCTGCTCTCGTCGCGGAGCAGGGCCGTCGCGTGCTCGGCCACCACGGGGTCGCGGTCCACGTAGACCACCCGGGCGTCCGGGACGACCTGGTGGACGCTGCCCTGGGTGGGCAGTCCGCTGCCCAGGTCGAGGAACTGGCGCACGCCCGATGCCGCCAGGTGGCGTACCGCCCGCTGCTGGAAGCCCCGGTTGACCCGGGCCAGCGGCACGGCCTGCGGGACCAGCTCGGCCAGCCGGTCGGTCGCCTCGCGGTCGACGGCGTAGTTCGTCACACCGCCGAGCATGTAGTCGTACATGCGTGCGAGGTTGGGCGTGCGCGGATCGAACTCGACCACAAACGGATCTTAGGTCGATATTGCGCTAATTACACGACCTTTGTGCGATTGTGGCCATAGTGCCGCCTGGACTCACTCGACCGTGACGCTCTTGGCAAGATTGCGAGGCTTGTCCACATCGCGGCCGAGGGCGACCGCCGCGTGGTAGGCGAAGAGCTGGAGCGGGATCGTCAGCAGGATCGGGTCCAGCTCGATCTCGTTCTTCGGCACCACGATCACGTCGTCGGCCAGCTTGGCGTCGGGGTGGCGGTGACCGACCATGAGCACCTGGCCGCCGCGGGCGCGGATCTCGCCGAGCGTGGTGAGGTTCTTGTCGAGCAGCTCGTCGTCGGGGACGATCGCGACCGTGGGCATCTCGGGGCCGATCAGCGCGAGCGGCCCGTGCTTGAGCTCGCTGGCCGGGTAGGCCTCGGCGTGCACGTACGAGATCTCCTTGAGCTTCTGCGCGCCCTCGCGGGCCACCGGGTAGCCGCGCACCCGGCCGACGAACATCATGCTCGGGTGGTGGGCGTACTTCTTCGCCAGCTCGGCGATCTTGTCGCCCTGCGCCAGGATCTCCTCGATCTGGCCGGGCAGCCGGCGCAGGCCGTCGCAGATGCGGCGGCCGTCGGCGGGCGACAGGTCGTGCACCCGGCCGAAGTGCAGCGCGAGCAGCGCGAACGCCACCGCCGTGGAGGTGAACGCCTTGGTCGAGGCGACCGACACCTCGGGCCCGGCGTGCAGGTAGACGCCGCCGTCCACCTCGCGGGCGATGGCGCTGCCGACGGCGTTGACGATGCCGATCACCCGGCCGCCCTTGCGCTTGAGCTCCTGCACCGCGGCCAGGGTGTCGTACGTCTCGCCGGACTGGCTGATCGCCACGTACAGCGTGTCGGGGTCGACCACCGGGTTGCGGTAGCGGAACTCGCTGGCGGGCTCGGCGTCGGCCGGGATGCGGGCCAGCTCCTCGACGAGCTGGGCGCCGATCTGGCCGGAGTAGTAGGCCGAGCCACAACCGATGATCTTCACCCGGCGGAAGGACCTGGTCTCGCGGGCGTCGAGGTTGAGGCCGCCGAGGTGGGCGATGTGGAAGCGCTCGTCCAGCCGGCCGCGCAGGGTGCGGGAGACCGTCTCGGGCTGCTCGGAGATCTCCTTGAGCAGGTAGTGTTCGTAGCCGCCGGTGTCGTAGTGGCCGGCGTCCCAGTCGACGGTCAGCGGCTCCTTGGCGGTCTCGCGGGCGTCGCTGGCGAAGGTGTGGAACCCGTCCGCCTTGATCACGGCCAGCTCGCCGTCCTCCAGGTGCACCACCTGGCGGGTGTAGCGGACCAGCGCCGACACGTCGGAGGCGGCGAACATCTCCTTCTCGCCGATGCCCAGCACGATCGGGCTGCCGTTGCGGGCCACGACGACCTCGCCCGACCGCTCGGCGTCGATGACGGCGATGCCGTACGTGCCGACGACGCTCTTCAGCGCCTTGCGGACGGCCTCCTCCAGCGACTCGGTCTCCTGGACGGTGCGGGCGATCAGGTGGGCGAGCACCTCGGTGTCGGTCTCGGAGACGAACACGACGCCGTCGGCGGCCAGTTTGGCGCGCAGCTCGTCGGCGTTCTCGATGATGCCGTTGTGCACGACGGCGATGCGCTCGTCCGACGACAGGTGGGGGTGGGCGTTGACGTCACTGGGGACGCCGTGGGTGGCCCACCGGGTGTGCCCGATGCCGAGGCCGCCCTTGAACCGGGCCGGCATGGCCTTGGCCAGGTCGGCGACACGGCCCTTCACCTTGCGGACCTTCAGCCCCTTGCTCGACACCACGACTCCGGCCGAGTCGTAGCCTCGGTACTCCAGCCGTTGCAGCCCCTCCAGCAGGATCGGGGCGGCGTCCTTGGGACCGACATAGGCGACGATTCCGCACATCCGGGGTTCTCCCTCTTCCATGAACGATGACGATGTCCGCGACTCGGGACCTGCGGCAGGGGCCGCGGAGGCCGGCCCCTGTCAGCCGTAGACGATGCGGCGCAGCTGGCGCAGGGACAGCTCGGGCGCGGCCACCCGGCGGGTCCGGAGCTCGGCGGCGACCCGGGGGAAGATCTCGTCGTTGGTGAGACCGCGGGACTTCAGCTCGGCGTGACGCCGCCGCACGAACTGCTCGACCGGCTCGGAGAAGTAGGCCAGCACGTCGGCGACCACGCGGGCCGCCTCACCGGGACCTAATCCGCTGGTCCTGGTGAGGTGCGCGATGAGCTCCTCGTGGGGATGCCGCGTCGTGGACACAGACGAGGACACTACGCACAAGCAACCGGACACGCCAACATCCTGCCCGCAATCGGGCAGGATTCGCGCCCAGGGCATGTCGCCCCGAGGCCGGGCGTGGCCGAAACACCGGCGTACCGCGCTTCCTTCTTCGCGGCGAACACGGACAGTAGTCTGACGAAACCGATCCGTGGGGGGTTGCCATGCTGCAGTGGGTCGTCGCCGGTCTCACCGCCGGTGCTCTGGTGGGGCCGGTCCAGGACCATGGCCGCCAGGGCGACTTCGCCGAGGCGGCGCGCGAGTACGGGGTCCCGGTGAGCGTCCTGCTCGGGGTGTCGTACCTGCAGTCGCGCTGGGACAGCCACGCGGGCCGGCCCAGCACGGACGGCGGGTACGGCCCGATGCACCTCGTGGACCTGGAGACGGCCGCGCGCCCGGAGGGGCGGGACGGGCATGCGGGGCACGGCGGGCAGAGCGGGCACCATGGGCACGGCTCCGGCGATGCGCGGGGGGATGGGGCCAGACCCGCGCCGGAGCGGTCGGCCACGGCGCCGGACCGCGACGCGGGCGGACGGGACGGGCGCGCGCCCGCTGGTGGGTCCGCTGATGGATCCGCTCGCGGGGCCGCCGGTGGGTCCGCCGATGGGCCCGCTGGTGGGCCCGCCGGTGGGCCCGCGCCGTGGGAGTCCGAGGTCACGGGGCCGTCGCTGCGGCGCGCGGCGCGGTTGACCGGGCTGCCCGCCGAGCGCCTGCGCACCGATCCGGCCGCGAACATCCGGGGCGGGGCCGCGCTGCTCGCCGCCTACCAGCCGCACCCCACCGACGATCCGGCCGGCTGGTACCAGGCGGTCGTCCGCTACTCGGGCGCCCGCGACCCGTTCACCGCCAGGAGCTTCGCCGACGAGGTCTTCACGGTGATCCGGGAGGGCGCGGCCCGCCGCACCGACGACGGGTTCGCGGTGCGGCTCGCCGCGGCGCCCGGCCTGCGCCCGCCGGCCGTCCCGCCGCTGCGCCGCGCGCAGCCCGCCGAGTGCCCCGCCACGCTGGCCTGCGAGTGGATGCCGGCCGCCTACAGGCGGACCGGCGGGGGCGACTACGGCAACCACGACCGGATCGCGGGCGAGCGGCGCGTCGACTACATCGTCATCCACGACACGGAGGGCTCCTACGACGGCATCAAGTCGATGGTCGCCGACCCCGACTACGTGAGCTGGCACTACACGGTCCGCTCCCGCGACGGGCACGTCGCCCAGCACGTGCGCACGAACGACGTCGCCTGGCACGCCGGCAACTGGGACGTCAACACCCGCTCGATCGGCGTCGAGCACGAGGGCTACCTCGCCAAGGGCGGCGCCTGGTACACCGAGGCGATGTACCGGGCGTCGGCCCGGCTCGTGCGGCACCTCGCCGACCTGCACGACATCCCGCTGGACCGGGCGCACATCCTCGGGCACGACAACGTGCCGGGCACCACCCCGGAGACGTTGCCGGGCATGCACGACGACCCCGGCCCCTACTGGGACTGGGCGCACTACTTCGACCTGATGGGCAGCCCCCTGCACGCCGACGGCCGGTCGCAGGAGGACCTGGACGCCGCCCGGCGGTACGCCGCGCCTCCGGCCTCCCGCACCCAGGCCAGGCACAACCCGGCCGAGCACACCGCCGCCGAGCACACCGCCGCCGAGCGCAACCCGGCCGAGCACAACCCGGCCGAACGCACCGCGGCCGAGCGCAACCCGGCCGGGCGCAACCCGGCGTCACATGCTCCGGCCTCGCGCGGCGCGGGCGAGACGCGGGCGGGCGAGGCGGGGCGCCGTGCCGCCGCGGCGACGAAGAGCCGGGCGGGCCGGGCGGACGGCGACACCACCGCCTCGGTCGTCATCCTGCCCGACTACGGCACCAACCAGCCCGCCTTCACCGGCTGCGTCAAGGCCCGGCCGACCCGGGCGTGCGAGCCGCACGGCGCCTCGACGGTGTGGCTGCGCACCGAGCCGCGCGAGGACGCGCCGCTGGTGGACGACGTCGGCAAGCGGGTGGGCAAGCCGAGCACGTCCAGCGTGTACGACCACAGCGCGCGGGTCTCCACCGGGCAGCGGTTCGCCGTGGCCGGCACCCGCGGCGACTGGACGGCCATCTGGTACCTGGGCCGCAAGGCGTGGTTCCACAACCCGCCGCAGAACCCCACCGCCGTGCCGGCCGACGGGCCGCTGGTCATGCCGCTCAAGGACGAGGTCGAGGTGTACGGCCGCGCCTTCCCCGGACGGCCCGCCTACCGGGGCACGGGCGTCGACTTCCAGGAGCGGATCCCCCTGCCGTACGTCATCCGGCCCGGCCAGGCGTACGCGCTCGGGCACACGGTGCGCAGTTCCTACCTGTCGGCCGGCTCGTACGACCCCGGCCGGCACGTCACCGTCACCGGCCGGCAGCGCTACCACCAGATCCAGCTCGGCCATCGCGTCATGTACGTCAAGGCGAGGGACGTCCGGGTGGTCCGCTGACATCCCCGCGACGATTTTCCGCCCACCCCCGTTTGCTGCGCACGGGCACTCCGCGGAGACGATATGGTTTTCCCGTGGCCCGGCACCGCCGGGAGCACGCGGAAGTGGCTCAGTGGTAGAGCATCACCTTGCCAAGGTGAGGGTCGCGGGTTCGAATCCCGTCTTCCGCTCGGAGCGCAAACTCCATGGTGGAGTGGCCGAGAGGCGAGGCAGCGGCCTGCAAAGCCGTCCACACGGGTTCAAATCCCGTCTCCACCTCGGTTGTCGGCGGACCCTCCGGGATCCGCTAAAGTAAAGCGCAGCGCCATGCGGAAGTGGCTCAGTGGTAGAGCATCACCTTGCCAAGGTGAGGGTCGCGGGTTCGAATCCCGTCTTCCGCTCTGAGTGACAACTCAATACGGACGATTAGCTCAGCGGGAGAGCGCTTCCCTGACACGGAAGAGGTCACTGGTTCAATCCCAGTATCGTCCACCACACTCCCTGGCAGATCTGCTCGGACAGGAGTCAAAGCCCCAGCTCACGGCACTCACCGGGAGCCTGGGGCTTCTTGTTGTTCCGGGATTGATCGTCAGCACCGGTGCCGCCGTTGTGCCGACGCCGTGATGATGCAAGCCGGCGACTGTCGCTTGAGCTCCCCAGCAGCGACACGGAGACCACTCTGCGAGCTGATGACGTGGTCTCAGCCGACCAGCGCCCCTGCCGATGCATCCTCACATTCCCCGTCGAATTGTCGTAGGGGTGATCAACAATGGCGTGCCATGGGATGGATCACGCTCGCGACGGGCCATGAGCTCACCGTCGAGGGTACGCTGCGGCCGTTGCTCGCCTGCCGGACGGCCGCGGGCCGCGTGCTGGCCAAGGTGCCCGCCAATGTCAGGAAGGATCCGGCCGCGGTACGGCTCGCCGCCCTCCGCGACCGGCTCGGCGAGCACGCTCGGGCCGTGCACGACCGGGTCGAGTCCTGGATGGTGCGGTCGCTGCCCGTCCCGGCCGCGGTGTTCGCGGCCGTCTGGGACGACCCGGTGTGGCGTGAGACGCTCACCGACCTGGTCATCGCCCCGATCGTCGAGGGCGCGCCCGACCTCGGCCGC
This sequence comes from Nonomuraea indica, assembly GCF_002850745.1. Taxonomy (GTDB): domain Bacteria; phylum Actinomycetota; class Actinomycetes; order Streptosporangiales; family Streptosporangiaceae; genus Nonomuraea; species Nonomuraea indica. The sequence goes on along the minus strand of NZ_KZ559468.1, from coordinate 572,498 downwards.
TGCGCGCTCCTGCGCGAGGGCGCCTGGACGGGCGCGGACACCTTCGCGATCCCGCACCCGCTGCTGTTCGGCGACGAACTGCTCACCTGGAAGGGACGGTACCTCACGCAGGTCGTCGAGCAGGTACGCCGCCAGGTGTGGACGCGTCCGGCGAGCATGGACCGCGCGTTCGGCGTCGTCGAGATCGCCGGGGCCTCCTACGAGAGCGGCGCCGCGTTCGAGCGCCGCGTGCACGAGCTGGGCGGGCGGATCAAGGGCGACAAGGCACGGTTCACCGTGCACGCGCCCGAACCGGTCGGCGTCGAGCTGGACCTGTACTGGAGCGGGCCGATGAGCCCGGCCTCCGTGGAGGGGATGAGGTTCATCGCGGGCGGCCGCGAGATCGGCGACATCACCTGGTCCGAGGGCATCCGCATCCTCATGGCCCTGGACGCGGACCGCACCGTGGACGAAACCGAGCCCGAGATGGAGGCGGCCGACGCCTACGCGCACTACTGCGACACCCACCAGGGCGAGCCCGGCACCGTGGCGCCCTCCGGCATCACCGGCCCGACGCGCGAGGTGCTGCTGCGCGCCGGGGCGGTGCTGCCCGGCCCGGCCACCGGCCCCGGCGAGGACACGTGCGTCGCCGTCCGCTACGAGCACCGCGTCCTGGACGAGCCGGTCGTCGAACTCGTCCGGCACGAGGCCGTCGACGGCGACAAGGCCGAGAAGTCCCTGTACGACCTGGACCCGGTCGCGGAGACCGGCGTCGGCACCGTGCACGCGGGCCCGCTCGGCTTCCTCGCCTCCGCCCTGCGCCGCTACCCGGCGCACCGCGCTCGCATCCTGACCGCGCACACCGACCTGCGGGCCGCCCGCGACCTGGCCGCCCGCAAGCCCGGCCTCGCGCGCACCGCACTCACCCGTACCGGCGAGGACCTGCAGACGCACGCGCCCGCGCTGCTGCCCTCGTTCTACGAGGAGTGCGCGTCGATCATGGCCGCCGCGGGCAGCGCCCGCTTCGCCGCCGCCTTCTTCGAGACGGCCCGCGCCGCCGAGGAGACGCACGCCCTGCCGGTCGACGAGGCCGCGCTCGTCGCGGCGCACCTGGTCGCGGGGCCGGACGCCGCCGGATCGGCCATGCTCAGGAAGCACGGCAAGCGGCTCGCGGCCCGCCATCCCGCCCCCGCCGCGTACGACTGGCACCGCCGCCTGCTCACCGCGTGGTGCGAGAAGGTCCCGGACGGCGCGGACGGCGCGCTGGCCCTGGCCGACGGCTGGGCGGCGCTGGCGAAGGTGGCCGGGCACGCGCTCGGCGGGCCCGGCGACGAACGCGCCGTACGGGCCCTGCTGGAGAGCGGCTGCATGGAGTCGGCGCCGCAGGCCCTCTGGACGTTCCTCCTTCCGCTGCTCGGCCCGATGGCACGGGCGGACGCGGGCGTCGCCCGCGCGCTCCTCGGCACCCTGCCGCTGCCCGCCAAGGACACCCCCAAGGCGAGGAGCGCGGCGGTGTCGCTGCTCCTCGCCAACCTCGCCGGCGCGGGCCTGACCGCCCCGTTCACCACCGCCCCCGGACTGGCGGGGGCGGCGACCAAGGACTGGCTCGGGCGCTTCCTGAAGCTGTACGCGGGGCTCGCACTCCCCGTCGCCGGCCTCGGCGACCTCCTGCACGACGCCGGCACGCGGCTGCGCGCCGAGGGCCTCACCTGCGACGACCACGAGGCGGTGCTGGGAGCGGACGAGGACGAGATCAACCGCTGGGAGGAGACCGCCGCCGACCTCCCGCTCCTCGATCTCCTCCTGGAGTGCGGCGTCCCGCTCGCGCGGCCCCGGCTGCTGCACACGTTCAAGCTGTACGACCGGCTCGCCTCCGGAACCGGCACCGATCTGGCCGCCGTCGCCGCCGACCCGGACTGGGCCCCGCTGCTGCGCGACGCGATCGTGGGCAACGTGACCAACCAGCTCAACGTGACCGAGCCCGCCGTCCCGAAGCAGACCGCCCCCGAGACCGTACGTGCCCTGACCACGACACCGGGAACGGCACGGATCGTCGCCGCCATCCTGGCCGAGCACGCAGAACGGGTCCCCGGCCAAGGGCTGCCGGACACGCACGCCGCCCTGTGCGACGCCGAACGGTTCACCGCCGCCGGAGTCCCCGCCCCCCTCCTGGACAGCGTCCGGACGATCGCGACCGGGACGGACCCGGCACGCGCCCTCGCCGCCACGCTGAGCGGCGGCGTCCTCGACGAGCTGGAGTTGCCCGCCTTCGTCCCCGGCCACGTCAACACCATCACCAACTACCTGGAAGAGAGCGGCGCCGACCTGCTCCTCATCCAGTCCGGCCGGCTCTGGGAGCACCAGTTCCGAGCCTGCGTCGTCACACCGGACAAAGCCGGCCCGCCCCACGGCTTCGGCACCTACGAGCACATCTCCAGCCGCTCCCACGAACGGACCGAGGCACGCGACCTCTACGACCGCTGCCTGATCGCCGCGAACGGCCGGGTGACCGTGCTGGACCACGGCGGCCCGCACTGCCCGCACGACAGCGCGCACCCGGCCGCCCGCCGGGTCGTCCCGGCCGACGGCGAACGGGTCGCCTTCCCCGGCGGCGCCGAGGCCACCGTGTGGCGCGGCCGGGGCCGGATCATCGAGCTGCGGGACCCGGCCGGGCGGACCATCGGCCGCTACGTCCGTGGCTGGGGCAGGGTGCCCGAGCACGACGGCGCCGAGAACATCGGCGTGGTCGCCCACCACCGCTACGCGGCCGGGACCCGCCTGGTCGCGCCGCCCGGCTGGTGGTCGGCGATGCGCCCGCGCGACCCCGAGGGGTCGAGGGCGCTGCGCGCGGTCGACGAGAGGAAGGCGCAGGCCCTCCTCGACGTCGTGGACGCCCGGCTCGCCGCCAAGCTCATGCGGGTGCTGGACCCCGAGAGCACGTACCAGGAGAAGGACGCGGTCCGCGACGAGCTGGCGGGACGGCTCCGCCCGCTCCTGCCGGAGATCACCGACAAGTCGCTCCTGAGGGGCGTCACGCTCCTGGTGTGGACGGCCGTCGAATGTCGCGAGCGCGCGTTCGCCCTGCTGGAGCGTCTGGAGCCGGCCCCGCCGCCCCACCTGCGCCCCGCGCCCGCCGTCGCCGCGCCCGCCGTCCGGGCGGAGAAGGCACCCGAGCCGGACGATCCGGGGCCCGAGTCCGCCTACGAGAGGATCGCCCACTTCGCCCGCGCCGCCGCTGACCTGCCGTACGACCAGAAGGTCGCGATGTTCCACGCCCCCGCCGTCAAGGGGGTCGAGAACACGCTGGGCCGCCTCGGCGCCGCCGTCCTGGACGCCGCGTGGGGCGACGGCGACGGGCGCGCGCGGCTTCAGGAGCTGGCCGCCGTCCCCGAACTCCTCCGCACCGACGGCACCTGGCACGTCGCCCGGCTGCGCCCGGACCTCGCCCCTGGGGAGATCCACTCGGGCCACGGTCCCGTCGCAGCCGCCGCCGTCGCCGACCACGAGCTGGTGGACTACGCGTACATCGTCACGGCGCTCCTCCACACCCCGCAGGGCCCCGACCCGCTCCTGTTCACCCGCAACCGCGTCGTCGAGGTGCGGACCTGCCGCGGCTGGGGCGACCCGGACCGGCTCAGGCGGGCGCTCGGCCTGATCGCCGACAACGGCCCGCCGCCCGTGGACCGGGAGACGACCGTGCGGGCGTTCGGCGAGGCCACCGGCCTGTCACCGGCCCAGTGCCTGATCCTGCTGTCCACCTCGGCCCGCACGCTGTCCTGGCCGGACGGCTGGGCGCGGGGCCGCGTCGCAGCCTTACCCGCGGGCGACGCCGCCCGCGCCCGCGACCTCGGCCTGACCCAGCTCGACCTGCACGTCGCCGCGCTGTCCCTGGAGGCGCTCACCACCACCGACGAGGCCGTCGAAGTCGTCGAGCAGCTCATGCCCGATGACCCCGCCGACCTCTGGCGTAAGGGGCCCGACCTGGACCGGGCGGTCGCGTACTGGACGGAACTCCACCCGAGGCTCACCCCGCTCACTTCCCAGCAGTGGGTCACCCTCGCCTCCGGCGCCGAGGACGCCCTGCAGGCGCTGATCGCCCTGCTCGGCGAGCGCGAGCGTCCGTCCGCACCGCCGCTCGGCCGGCTCGCCCGCGCCGCGCAGCTCCTCGCCGACCGCCTGCCCAAGCACCACCCCGCCCGTACGACCGCCGCCGCCCGCCTGCGTGACCTGCACGACCACGTCACCGGCCCGGACACGATCCTGCCCGTCATCACAGGGGTCACCTCGGTCGCCGCCCTGGAACGAGCCGCCGGAGCGACCGCGGCGCACCTCCCGGAGAGCAGGCTCGCCATCGGCGACGCCCTCACCCTGGAGCCCGCCGGAGACGGCTACCGCGTCCACCTCCGCCCGGCCCGCTGGCCCGACCTGGACGCGCTGGCCCCGGCCCTCCGCCGCGGCGGCGCCACCGGCGTCGCCCTGGTCGTGGAGGACCTGCGTTTCCTCCGTTCGTCCGAGTCGCTGGAGGCCGCGGCCCGGCTGGAGTGACCTTCCCGCAGGGGCAGGTGGCGGCAGGCGATTACAGACTGCCACGCTCGTTCTGCGAGGCCCGGAGGTGAGACCCCTCCGGGCCACCGGCACTTGGGGCTGACCCGGCCGAAGACCCGGTCCCACGGCGAACGCCGCGAGACCGGGTCCTTCCTGTTGTGCGGGGTTCAGGTGGGCGTGGCATCCCGCCGGGGCCGAGCGTCCCCGCCCACGGCGGATGTGGCGACCTTCAGCTCGCACACGCCGTCCGAGCAGGATCGTCGCAGCCGCCCCATCGAGATCGTCTGGGCCAGCCCGATGACCCAGCAGGTCGGGCATCCTCGAAAGGCCAGCACCCCGACCCCCGCGAGCAGCAGCCCGGCCGGTCCCACCACCGGGAGGAGCGCGACCGAGGCGATCAGCGCGCCGAATCCCACCACGCCGCGCGCCAGGTGACGCGGCACCGAGGAGCTGCCGAAGTTCCGGCGGTCAGTCATCGAGACCTCCCAGGTCCGGGTCGGACAGCGCGCGCTGCACGGCCGCCCGCGCGCGGTGCAGCCGCGACTTCATGGCCGCGGTGCTCAGTCCCAGGGCGCCGGCGACCATCGGGCCGCTGATGCCCTGGACGTCCCGCATGATCAGCACCTTGCGCTGGTCGGCGGGCAGCGCGGCGATCGCGCTGGCGATCCGGGCGGCTTCCAGGCGCTGGAACACCTCCTCCTCCGCCGAGGGCGTGGCGGCCGTGGACCGGCCGGACTCGGCGTGGGGCGGGCGGAGCATCAGCCGGGCCCTTCGGACGCACTCGTTGCGGATGATCCGGAACATCCACGAGACCAGGGCCCCGGACGCCCGGAGCGTGCCGATCTTGCGGTACAGGACGATGAGCGCCTCCTGCGCGGCGTCCTCGGCGTCCTCCGGCGTGGCGCACAGCGAGCGCGCGAACCGCTGTACGTGCGGATGGGCGCCCGAGACCAGCGCGACGATCGACTCGGTGTCCCCGTCGCGCGCGGCGGTCACCAGCCGTTCGTTCGCCCAGCCCGGCTCAGCCACGTCCTTGCCCCCTTCGCCGCAGCACGACGACGCTACAGGTGCCGACGAGCACGACCGCGACCGCGATGCCGATACCCACGAGCATGACGAACCTCCCTATCGGATGCCCCGGCCCTGTCGCCGGGACATGGATGAGAGGCGCCGGACCCGGCAAAGGATTCAGGCCGGACCGCGACCGTTCCCGGTCGCCCGGCCGGCGCACGCCGGCTCGGCGCTCCGAGCGGCTGTGGAAGCGTGCCGTCGCCAGGCCGGCAGGGGCGGCGCGCGCCCGGGGGCCGGGGTGCCGTCGAGGTGAACTTGCCCGTCTTCGGGGCACAGGAAGGCCGGACCGGAGTCGGCGGGCGGACCGTACGCCGGAGCGAGCCGGTGGCGGACCGTACGCCGGAGCGGCGACGGGGGCGGGCTGTGCGCCGGAGCGGCGGCGGGGGCGGCGCCGCTGCACTACGGTCGGTCAGGACGGCGAAGCCGCGAAGGAGGTGGGCACGATCACGGGTGATCACTACGCTGGGTGGTCCTCTGAAGGACGCTCGGGTGGGATGGGTGACGCGGTGACGGTGAACGCTGAGGTGCAGATCACTGACCTGAAGGTCAATGATCATGCTTGCCTGACCTTCGGTGAACCGGAGGAGTTGCTCGACCTGACCGCCGCGTACATCCGTGACGGGCTCACCGGTGGGCTGCGGGTAGTGTGGTTGTGCGAGGAGCCTCAAGGAGCGATGGCCGAGCTGAGCCGCCGCGGCGTCGCCGTGAGGTCCGCCACCGCGGCGGGCAGCATGGACGTGGTGGCCTCCGGCGACGGCCTGCTGTCCGGGCGGTCGTTCGCGGTGGACCACGCGATGGGCTGGCTGCGCCGGCAGATGGAGTTGACCTCGCGCGAGGGCTACGCCGGGCTGAGGGTGGCTCTCGACATGGGGTGGGCGCTGCGACCTGTCAGCGGGATCGAGCAGTTGCCGGCGTTCGAGGAGGAGATCGCGACGGCGTTGCCGGACACCAGGGTGTCGGTTCTGTGCCAGTACGACCGTGAACGGTTCGACCCGGTCACGTTGGCATCGGTGTCCACGTTCCACACCCGGTCGGTGACCGCGGCGACCTACCACAGCGATCCGCTGCTGCGGATCTGCCGCCAGTACGCGCCGCCCGGCATCCGGCTGGCCGGGCAACTGGACCGGTCGGCCGAGGAGTCGCTGGCGCTGGCGTTGTCCGAGACGATCAGGGTGGACGGCGACATCACGATCAACATGTCGGAGCTGTCCTTCATCGACCTGCCGAGCACACGGATGATCCTCGACGCGGTGCGGAGCATGGCGCCCGACCGGTCGGTGGTGCTGCGCTGCGGCCACCCCATCGCCTCCCGGTTCGTCCTGCTGGGGGCCGCCGGCATAGCCGGGGTCAGACTGGTGACCGGTCATGGTGGGTGACGGACCCGTGGACGTCCCGCCGGCCACGGCGGGACTGGCGGCCCGTTCCGGCGCCGAGCCCGCCGGTGCGGCGGAGACACTGCTGGAGCAGCCGTTCGACGGCGACTCCCTGTACGCGCTGCGGGCCACCCTGGAGGCGCACGCGTCGCGGGCCGGGCTGCCCGACGGCCGGGTCATGGACCTGGTCATGACCGTGCACGAGCTGGCCACGAACGTGATCGTCCACGGCGCGGGCAGCGGCCGGGTGCGGATCCGCCGGGTGGACGGCGCGCTGCGCTGCGAGATCACCGACGCTGGTCCGCCCGGAGCCGGCACGGACGTTCGCGCGGGAGACGTCGCCGGCGCCGGCACGGGCGACGCTCCGGACGACAGCGCCGGAGAAGGCACAGGCAACGCTTGGGGAGACCGCGCTGGAGACGGCGCTGGAGACGGCGCTGGAGACGGCGCTGGAGACGGCGCTGGAGACGGCGTCGGGTGGCCGATCCGGCATGGGCACGGGCTGTGGATCGCCCGGCACCTGACCGACGGGTTCACGCTCGCCACCGGCCCTGAGGGGACGGTCGCCGCCGTCGACTTCACCCTGCCCAGCGTCTCCGTGGAAGCGTCGCCGTTCGAGCTCGTCCGGCACGATCGCGGCTCGTACGTGCTGCTCGAACTCACCGGCCCCCTGATCGAGCAGGCCGCCGAGCTGATCAACGCCGTGGTGGGCGACATCGCGTCCGGCGGCAGGCCGCGGCTGGTGCTCGACCTGAGCGGGGTGACGTTCTGGGACGCGGTCGGCGTCGCCGCGCTGATCATGGCGCGGGAGCAGGTCCGGGCCGCCTCCGGGGTGCTGGTCCTGGCCGGGCCGGCCCCCGGGTTCCGGGAGCGGCTCGACGCCCTGAGCCCCACCCCGTTCACCGTGTACGCGGACCGCGACGAGGCCGCCGGACGCTTCGGGACCGAATCCGGCTCCTGACCGCTGCTCCGGCAGCACCGCATGGCGAACCGCCCTGTGGCGGCGCGGCCGGGGTCGGGCCGCGGGGGCTCGCGGCGACGGTCAGCCTTCGGTGAGGACGCGCTGGGCGACGGCGAAGGCGGCGTTGGCCGCCGGGACCCCGCAGTAGATCGCCGTCTGCAGCAGCACCTCCCCGATCTCGTCCGGCGTCAGGCCGTTGCGCAGGGCCGCGCGGACGTGCAGGGCGAGCTCGTCCAGATGGCCGTGGGCGACGAGCGCGGTGAGGGTGACGCAGCTCCGGGTGCGGCGGTCGAGGCCTGGCCGGTTCCAGATCTCGTCCCAGGCGTAGCGGGTGATGAGGTGCTGGAAGTCGTGGGTGAAGCCGGTCGTGGCCACCACCGCCCGGTCGACGTGGGCGTCGCCGAGCACCTCGCGCCGGGTCCGCATCCCGGCGGCCCAGCTCTCCGCCCGGCTCTTCTCCTCCCGGCTGCTTCGGGGCCGGTGTTGTTCCGGATCGCCGGCGGAGTGCGCAGCGCCTGCCGGGCCGTCACGGTGCGGGCGATCGGGAAGGAGCGGGTTCAGGTGGTCGGTGATGAACCGGGTGACCGCGTCCGCACGCTGAACGGTGGCGAGGTGGGCGGCGTGCGGGACGACCACGAGGTGGGCGTCCGCGATGCCGCGGGCCAGGACGAGAGCCTGGTCCAAGGGGGTCGCGGGGTCGTCCGCGCCGGCGACGACCAGGGTGGGAGCGGTGATCGCGGGCAGCCGCCCGGTGAGGTCGCAGGCGGCGAGGGCCTCGCAGCAGGCGGCGTACGACTCGGCGTCCACCCCGGCCGGCATGTCCAGCACCCACCCGCCGTCGTAGCCGGGGGTGAACCAGCGGGAACCCAGGACCGGGGCGAGGGCCGCCACCCCGCCGGCGCGGACGGCGGCGGCCCGTTCCCGCCACGGTCCGGGCTGGCCGAAGCGGGCGGCGGTGCAGCAGAGGACGAGCCCGCGCACCCGGCCGGGTTCGGTGACGGTTCCGGCCACGGCTATGGCGACGGCGCCGCCGAGGGAGACCCCGCCGACGGCGAACGGCTCGTCCGGCACCAGATCGAGCACGGCGCGGGCCAGCGTGTCGACGGTGAACCCGGCGGGCGCGGCCGGGGAGCCGCCGTGGCCGGGCAGGTCGTACCTGAGCACCCGCCAGGACTCGGTCAGCGCCGGAAGCTGGGGCCGCCAGAGGTCCATGGTGGTGCCGAGCGACGGCCCGAGGACGAGCAGCGGCCCGTCCGCGGGACCGTCGACGCGATGGTGAAGGGTGAGCTGCGCGGTCATGGGTCCGTCCTGATGATGCGGTGCTGGAGCGGCGTCAGGGGTGGCGGTCATGGTAGGCGGTGAGGATGCGGTCGATGAGTTCGTGGGCGGCGCCCAGGTAGGCCGCCGGGTCCAGCAGGTCGTCCGGGGCCCGCAGCGGGCCGTCGGCGCGCAGCAGCGCCGACAGCTCGTCCTGCGGCAGGTGGGCGGCCAGCCGTTCGGAGACGACGCGGCCGCCGGTGAGGTCGAGGTTGGCGCGCATCCGGCCGGGGAACACCGTCAAGCCCGCCAGCAGCTCGGCGGCCGTCTCGGCGGCGCCGCCGGTCAGCCGCAGGCACTCGCGCAGCGGCGCCCACTCGGCCTGCCACGCCCCGGCGGCGCGCTCGTGCTCTCCGGTACGGCCCAGCGGCTGGGCGTACACCGGCACCTGCATCGCGGCCGAGCGGACGAGCACCGACAGGGCGGGGTTGCGCTTGTGCGGCATGGCCGAGGAGCCGCCGGGAGCGGACTCGGCCACCTCGCCGACCTCGGTCTGGGCCAGCAGGATCACGTCAGTGGCGATCTTGCCGAGCGCTTCCGCCGTGCCCGCGAGGGCCGCCCCCAGCTCGCCCACCACGGTCCGGTCGGCGTGCCACGGCGCCGGGGGCGCGGCCAGCCCGAGTTCCTCGGCGTACCGGTCCACGAGGGCGAGTGCGCTCACCCGCGCTGGGGGCGCGTCCGCGTCGGCGGAGACCGCATCGGCGGGGACCGCTTCGACGCGGGCTGCTTCGACGTGCGCCGCGTCGGCGGAGACCGCATCGACTTGGGCCGCTTCGACGAGGGCCGCGAGGGTGCCGGCCGCGCCGCCGAGCTGGGCGGGCAGGCGCACGGCCAGCAGTCGGTCGCGGGCGCGCAGCAGCCCGGCCAGCCACCCGGCCGCCTTCAGGCCGAACGTCGTGGGCACGGCCTGCTGCCCCAGCGTGCGGGCGGCCATCAGGGTGTCACGGTGCCGGTCGGCGAGCGCGGCGAGCGGGCGCATGGCGGCGTCCAGGCCCGCCGTGATCTCCGCGACCGCGCGGGAGGCGACCAGCATGGCGGCGCTGTCCATGATGTCCTGGCTGGTCGCGCCCTTGTGCACGAAGGCGGCGGCCTCTCCGCAGGCGGCGCGGAGGTCGGCGACCAGGGGGACGACCGGGGTGGCCGAGCGCCGGGCGCGGCGGGCCAGGCCGGCGGGGTCCACGGTGAGGTCCGCCGCCGCCCGGGTGATGAGCGCCGCCGCCCGTTCGGGGATGTAACCGGCACGGGCCTGGGCGCGGGCGAGGGCCGCCTCGGCGTCCAGCATGGCGCGCACCCACGCCGCGTCGGAGGTGAGCCGCTCCACCCGGGTGCCCGCGCGCACCGGGGCGAGCAGCCCGCCGTCCGGAGCAGGGTCGCCGGTGGTCCGGGACGCGGCACCGCCGCACGTCCCCGCGGGAGTTCCGTCCGAAGTCCCGCCCGAGGTCCCGTCAGAAGTCAAAAGCGACCGTCCCGCCTGAAGTCCCGTCAGAAGTCAAGGAAGACCGTCTCCCCCTCCCCCTGCAGGCGCACGTCGAACCGGTGGGTGTCGCCGGAGCGGGTGGCGAGCAGCGTGGCACGCCGCGCGGGGTCGAGGCCGTCGAGCAGCGGGTCGGGCACGTCCTCCAGGTAGACGCGGGTGAGCACCGACCGCAGCAGCCCGCGGGCGAAGATCTGCAGCGACAGGTACGGCCCGGCCGGCGGCGCGGTGCGGAACCGGTACGTGCCGTCGGGCTCGGTGGCGCACCGGCCGAACCCGGACACGCCGCCGTCGCCGCGCCGCAGCGCGCCCCGGTCGCCGGTGCGGCCGAGCCACAGCTCCAGCAGCGCGTCGGGTACGGGGTCGCCCGCCCCGTCGAGCACCCGCCCCTCGAGGGTGACGGCGCCGGGGTGGCCGGGCGGTACGAGCTCCCAGTCGTGCGGGTAGGGCAGCGCGTGGGCGAAGAACGGCCCGACGGTCTGCGACGGTGTGATGGTCATGGGTTCTCCACGGGCGTACGGCCGAGCACGATGTCGAAGGTGTACCCCAGCGCCCACTCCGGCTCGGTCACGTCCAGGGAGAAGGACGAGACGAGCCGTTCGCGGGCCGCGGCGTCGGGGATCGACTGCAGGACCGGGTCGAACGGCATGAGCGGGTCGCCCGGGAAGTACATCTGGGTGACGAGCCGCTGGGTGAACGCCGTGCCGAACACGGAGAAGTGCAGGTGGGCGGGCCGCCAGGCGTTGGGGTGGTTGCGCCAGGGGTAGGCGCCGGGCTTGATCGTGACGAACCGGTAGCGGCCCTCGTCGTCGGTGAGGCACCGGCCGGCGCCGGTGAAGCAGGGGTCGAGCGGGGCCGGGTGCCGGTCGAGGTCGTGCGCGTACCGGCCGGCCGAGTTGGCCTGCCACAGCTCCACCAGCGTGCCGCGCAGCGGCCGGCCGGTGTCGTCGAGAACGCGGCCGGTGACGATGATGCGCTCGCCGATCGGCTCGCCCGCGTGCCGGCGGGTGAGGTCGTGGTCGAGTGCGCCGACCTCGTCGTGACCGAAGACGGGGCTGGTCAGCTCGATCGTGTCGGGGTCGGCCGTGAACGGCACCGGCGGGTGCGCGGGCGCCCGCAGGAGGGTGCTGCGGTAGCCGGGACTCAGGTAGGGCGGGTGGCTCATGGCTGTCCTCGGTCTGCTGTCGGGGCGGATGTCGGATCGGTCATGGCAGGCCCACGTAGTTCTCCGCCAGGGTCGTCGCGGCCGCCTCCGAGGCGGTGACGTAGTCGAGATGGGACACCTGAAGCCGCCGGCCGTAGTCGTCGTCGGTGTCGAAGGTGTGCAGCAGGGTCGTCATCCACCAGGAGAAGTGCTGCGCCCGCCACACCCGCTTCAGGCACGCCCGCGAGTAGCCGTCGAGCAGGTCGGCCGAGCCCGTCGCGAAGAAGGCGTCGAGCGCCTCGGCCAGCACGCGCACGTCGGCCACGGCCAGGTTGAGGCCCTTGGCGCCGGTGGGCGGCACGATGTGGGCGGCGTCGCCGGCCAGGTAGAGCCTGCCGTACTGCATGGGCTCGGTGACGAAGCCGCGCATCGGGGTCACGCCCTTGTCGAAGATCTCGCCGGTGGCCAGCGTGAAGCCGGGCACGGTCTCCAGCCGGGCCTTCAGCTCGGCCCAGATCCGCTCGTCCGGCCAGTCGTCGGCGCTGGTGTCGGGCGGCACCTGCAGGTAGAAGCGGCTGACCTCGGGCGAGCGCATGCTGTGCAGGGCGAAGCCGCGGTCGGTCCTGGCGTAGATGAGCTCCTCCGCCGACGGTGGCACCCTGGCGAGGATCCCGAGCCAGGCGAAGGGGTAGGCGCGCTCGTACGTGGTGAGGACGCCGTCGGGGACGGCCGGGCGGGACACGCCGTGGAAGCCGTCGCAGCCGGCGATGACGTCGCAGTCGAGCCGCTCGCCGCCGAAGGTGAGGTAGGGCCGATCCTCCAGCGCGTGCAGCGCCACGTCGGTCACCTCGAAGCGGATGTCGCCGCCCGCCGCGAGCCTGGCGGCGATGAGGTCCTTGACGACCTCCTGCTGCCCGTACACGGTGATGGACCTGCCCGGGAGGAGCTGGTCGAACGCGATGCGGTGGCTTTCGGCGCCGTACCTGAGCTCGATGCCGTGGTGCGGCAGCCCTTCGCGCAGCAGCCTGGCGCCGACGCCCGCCTGGACGAGCGTGTCGACGGTGCCGTGTTCCAGCACGCCGGCGCGCACGCGCCGCTCGACGTGGTCCCGGCTGCGTTTCTCCAGGACCACGGAGGAGATGCCGCGCAGGTGGAGGAGGTGGGACAGGAGCAGCCCGGCGGGTCCCGCCCCGATGATCCCGACCTGAGTGCGCATGGGGCAAGCCTCCCGCCCCGCCGGTGGCCGGGCCGAGCCTGTTCTTCCACTGGGCGGAAGACGAGGGCAGGATGGGCCGCATGGCCGGTGGAGCGCGGGAGGGCGGGCGTTCGGTGACGTCCAAGGTGCTCGCCATCCTGGGCGCGTTCGACTCCGCCCATCAGCAGCTCACGCTGAGCGATCTGGCCCGGCGCAGCGGGGTGGCGTTGAGCACGGCGCACCGGCTGGTGGCGGAGCTGGAGGCGTGGCAGGCGCTCAGCCGCACGTCCGACGGCCGGTTGCGGATCGGGATGCGGCTGTGGGAGCTGGGCCAGCTCGCGCCCGGCCGGCTGCAGGACATGGCGCATCCGTGGCTGCAGGAGGTGTTCGCGAGCACCGGGGAGAACGTCCACCTGGCCGTGCGCGACGGGCTTGAGGTGCTGTACGTGGACAAGGTGCACGGGCGGCGCGCGGTGCCGATCGTGTCGCGCACCGGCGGGCGGCTGCCGATGCACCCGACCGGGGTGGGCAAGGCGCTGCTGGCCTACGAGCCCGACTGGTTCGTGCAGGCGTACCTGGCGCGCAAGCTGGAGCGGCCGACCCCGCACACGATCATCGAGCCGGGGCGGCTGGCGCGCGAGCTGGCCAGCGTGCGCGCCCAGGGCTACGCGCTGACGTACGAGGAGATGACGCTCGGCACCTGCTCGGCCGCCGTGCCGGTGCTGGTGGACGGGCGGCCGGTCGCCGCGCTCGGCATCGTGATCGCCTCCCGGCGGGCCCGTGAGTTGCACCGCCTGGTCGAGCCGCTGCGCGAGGCGGCGGAGCAGATCGCGCGGGCCGCCCGGGAGGGTTCCGGGGGTGAGGGCCATGGCCCTGGTAGGGCGTGACGGACAGCCCCCAGCAGGCGCGTTATCGCGTCGTTACCGGCTGCCTGTACGGTCCCTTCGTTGTCACTGAACAGGTTGTTCAGTGGAGGCGATCAAGGGGTTCGATGACCGAGTCGGAGACCGCGCGTCTGGGCGCCCGCATCAGGGCGTACCGGACCATGCGCCGGCTGACCGTGCGCGCGCTCGCCGTCGAGGCCCAGGCCAGCCCCAGCTTCATCAGCCAGCTCGAACGCGGGCAGACCAGCGCGAGCGTGGGGATGCTGCGCCGGATCGCGCAGGCGCTGGGCCTGACGGTGGCCGAGCTGTTCAGCGACGAGACCGAGGTGGGGCACCGGGTGGTGCGCCGCGCGGAGCGGCCGACCCTGCCCGCCGGGCCCGGCGTGCGCAAGTTCCTCGTCTCCCAGCGCCCGTTGCGGGGCGTGGAGATGTACGCGGGCGAGCTCGACCCCGGCGCCTCCACCGGCGACGATCCGTACACGCACGGCGACTCCCAGGAGATCTTCCTGGTGCTGCGCGGCCGGGTCGCCGTCTGGCTCGGCGCGCCCGGCGAGGCCGTCGCGCACGCGCTGGAGCCGGGAGACAGCATCGAGTACCACACCTCCGTCCCCCACCGGGCGGTCAACGACGGCGACGAGGTCGCCGAGGTGCTCTGGGTGGTCAGCCCGCCGACGCCGTAGCCTGATGTCCGATTTCGTCTATTTTTCCGATGAGCCACCTGGGGAAGGTTCCTGACGTGACACGAGGCATCCCGCTGAGCGGGGACTTCGCCAATGGCGGCGTCTCCTTCTGGTACCGGCAGATCGGCCTGCCGGACCGGCGGGCGGCGCTGCCGGGCTCCCGCGCGTACGACGTGGCCATCGTCGGCGGCGGCTACACCGGGCTGTGGACGGCTTACTACCTGAAGAAGGCCGACCCCGGCCTGCGCGTGGCGATCCTGGAGAAGGAGTTCGCCGGGTTCGGGGCGTCGGGCCGCAACGGCGGCTGGCTGTCGGCCGAGTTCGCCGGGTCGCGCGAGCGCCATGCCAAGGCCCGCGGCCGGCAGGCCATGATCGACCTGCAGCGGGCGATGTTCGGCGCGGTGGACGAGGTCATCGGTGTCACCCGCGAGGAGGACGTCGACGCCGACGTGTACAAGGGCGGCGTGCTGCACGTCGCCACCAACCCGGCGCAGCGCCGCCGGTTGCGCGCGGAGGTGGCCGACCTGCGCGCCTGGGGGTACGGCGAGGACGACATGCGGCTGCTGAGCCGTGACGAGCAGCGCGAGCGCCTGCAGGTGGCGGGCACGCTGGAGGCCGCCTACTCCCCGCACTGCGCCCGCGTCCAGCCGGCCAAGCTGGCCGTCGGGCTGGCCCGCGTCGTCGCCGGGCTCGGCGTGGACGTCTTCGAGAACACCACCGTCACCGAGATCCGCCCGCGCCGGGACGGCCGGCCGGCCGAGGCCGTCACCCCGCGGGGCGTCGTGTCGGCCGAGTACGTCATCCGCGCGACCGAGGGGTTCACCGCCGGCCTGACCGGCCAGCGCCGGCAGTGGCTGCCGATGAACAGCTCCATGATCGTCACCGAGCCGCTGCCTCCCGAGGTGTGGAAGCACATCGGCTGGGCGCAGAACGAGCTGCTCGGCGACACCGCCCACGCCTACATCTACGCCCAGCGCACCGCCGACGACCGCATCGCCATCGGCGGGCGCGGCGTGCCGTACCGGTTCGGCTCGCGCACCGACGACCGGGGCGTCACCCAGGCGTCCACCGTGGCGCTGCTGTGGCGGATGCTGGTCAAGCTGTTCCCGGCGGCGGCCGACGCGCGGGTTCAGCACTCGTGGTGCGGGGTGCTCGGCGTGCCGCGCGACTGGTGCTCGACCGTGCACCTCGACCACGCCACCGGCCTCGGATGGGCGGGCGGCTACGTGGGCAGCGGCGTCACCACCGCCAACCTGGCCGGTCGGACCCTGCGGGATCTGGTGCTGCGGCACGACACCGAGCTGACCGCGCTGCCGTGGGTGGGCCGGCAGGTGCGCCAGTGGGAGCCGGAGCCGCTGCGCTGGGCCGGGGTGCACCTCATCTACACCCTGTACCGGGCCGCCGACCGGCACGAGAACGACCGGGGCACCACGACCTCGGCCTACGCCCGGCTGGCCGACCTCATCTCGGGCCGCTGACGCCGGGCCCCGCGGCCTCGGGGTGCCTGCGGCGTACCGGGGTGAACACGGCGACCGCCGCGAGGAGCAGGCAGCAGCAACCCGCGAACACGAACACCGGGCCCGTGCCGAACCGTGCCGCGCCCCAGCCGAGGGCCGCGGCGCCGACCGGGCCGAGCGAGAAGTGGATGGTCCAGAACGCCGAGGTGACCCTGCCGAGCAGGTGGTCGGGGGTCACCTGCTGACGCAGCGACATCGAGCAGATCCCGGCGACGCTGACGCAGGCGAGGTAGCAGGCCATCGCCACGGCCACACCCGCCACGCCGTCGGCGAAACCGATGCTGACGATCGCCACGCCGCCCACGGCCTGCGCGCCGATCCACGCCGGGCCGAACCCGGCGAGCCTGCGCACCCGCGCCACCAGGAACGAGCCGGTCATCGTGCCGGCGGCCGCGACGCCGAGGACGCCGCCGACGACCGTGTCGGACTGGCCCAGGTCGTGCTTGAGCCGGAAGATCACGATGTCGGTGAGCCCGAGCGTCAGGAAGATGAAGAACGACAGCAGGACGGTCAGCATCCGCAGCACCGGATGCCGCCACAGGAACACGGCCCCGGCCACCAGCTCGCGCCAGGACCGCTCCCCCGGCTCGCGGGGCACGGGGGTGCGGCGGGCGATCCGCACCAGGTAGACGCCCGCCGCGGACACCGCGAAGCTGACCGCGTTGACGGCGATCGCCGCGCTCGCCCCCCACTGACCCGCCACCACACCGGCCAGCATCGGGCCGAGGACGCCCGCCGCCGCCGCGGTCCCGTAGAGCCGGCCGTTGGCCTCGGTGACGCGCTCCTCGCCGACCAGGCTGCGGACCGTGGAGACGTACGTGACCTGGAACAGCATGCCGACGGCCGCGGCCAGGGGCAGCACCGCGTACAGCAGCCAGACGTGGACGCCGGTCAGCCAGGCGAGCGGGATCAGCGCGTACAGGACGAACCTGAGCAGGTCGCAGACGATGAGCAGCTTGCGCCGGTCGAACCTGTCGACGAGCACGCCGGCGAAGATCCCGGCGGTCACCGACGCCGCGCCTGACACGCCGGTGAGCAGGCCCATCTGGGCGACCGAGCCGGTGGCCTCCAGGATCAGCAGGGGGACGGCGATGAGCGCGAACGAGTCGCCCGCCACCGACAGGGTCTGCGCCGTCCAGAACGTCAGGAAGTTGCGGTCCCGCCACAGCGAGCGGCCGCCGTCCGGCTCGCCGGGAGGCTCACCGTGCGGCTCGCCGGGAGGCGATGCGGGCGGGGTGGCCGGTGGGGTGGCCGGTGGGGTGGCCGGTGGCGCGGGAGGCGGGGCGGCGGGTGGGGGGCTCGGCTGGTCGGTCCGTGCGTCCTCCGTCACCCGGTGTCCTCCTCGTCCGTCGTTCCCGGCGCTGATCATCGTGCGCACCGCACGGGCGGGCGTCAATCGGTTTTCGGCCCTTCGAGGCGGCTCCGCCGGGCCCACTGCGGGAGCCGCGCGGGCGGCGCCCTGCGGGCTTGCGGTTCGCCACCCGTGTAGTACCTGAGAGCCAGGCGCGAGGTGGAGCCCGCGGCGGGACGCCGGTGACGGCAGCTGATCCCTAGCTTGGCGATCACAACCGCATCCGGTACGGAAGGACCCCCACCGATGGCGCCCCAGCCGCGCGACGTCTCCCCCGGCTCACCGCCCACGGCCCGCCCCCAGGACATGTCCTCCCCCACGGAAGACCCGCCTGCCGCGCCGTCCCGCGAGGGCCGCCCGCCCGCGCCCCGGCCGCGCGGCGGCGCGGGGCGCGGGCGCCCGGGGCGGCTGCGACGAGGGGTCCTGACGACCCTGGTCGCCGCGTCGGTGGCCGTGCCGGTGGCGGGAGCCGCCCGGCCGCCGGCCGTGCCCGCCCCCGTCCCGGCGCCCGTGCAGCCGCTGCGCGCCGCCGGCCCGGCCGCTCTCGCCGACCGGTACGCCGCCTCCCGCGCCGCCGTCAGGGACGCGGAGCGGATGGCCGCCACGCACGGCCACCTGCGGCGGGCCGCCTCCCTGCACGCCATGGCCGGCCCGGCGCGCACCTTCCTGTTCTTCGACGGGCGTGACGGGGGCCGTGCCGCCGAGGTGTTCGGCGACCTGTCGCGCGCCGGGCGGGTCGCCGTCCTGGTCCCCGGCGTGGACACCAACCTCGACCGGTACGGCCGCCTCCAGGCCGGCGCGTCGGCGCTGCACCAGGAGTTGCGCGCCCGCTCCGCCTCGCTCGCCTCGGTGGCCTCCGATCAGGTCCTCCCCCACCGGCCACGCACCCCGTCCGGCACACCGGCCGCGACAGCCGCCGGCCCGGCCGCCGTCGTGGCGTGGCTGGGGTACCGGACGCCGGGCACGTTCGGGGTCGAGCAGCTGACCGCCGGACTCGCCGAGCGCGCCGCCCCCGGCCTGCGCCGTTTCGTGCGGGAGCTCCGCGCGGCACGACCCGGCGTGCGGGTCGTGCTCGTCTGCCACTCCTACGGCTCCGTGGTCTGCGCGCGGGCCGCGGCCGAGCCGGGGATCTCCGACGTCGTCCTCTACGGCAGTCCGGGCGTCGGCGCCGACCACGTCTCCGGCCTGCGGACCGGGGCCGGCGTCTGGGCGGGCCGGAGCGCGGGCGACTGGATCTCCGTGGTGCCGCACACCCGGGTGCGCCTGCCGTTCGCCGCCCTGGGGCACGGGACCGACCCGGTGTCCCCGGAGTTCGGCGCCCGCGTCTTCCCGGCGGGCGGCGGCGGCCACAGCGACTACCTGCGGCCCGGGTCCGTGGCGCTGGCGAACATCGCCCGGATCGTCCTCGGCCAGGCGACTGACGCGGGCGTGCGTCATGACTGAGCGAGGCCTCGGGCTGCGGGTCCCGGGCGGGGCGGCGGGGGCATGAGGGGCGGGACGGTGCTGCGCCGGGTGGAGGCGGCCACCCCGGCGGAGCGTGACCGGGGGCTGGACGCGTTACGGGCGCTGGCGATCGGCGGCGTGGTGCTGGGGCACTGGCTGGTGACGGCGCTGGTCTTCGACAGCGGTACGGTGCGCGCCGCGAGCCCGTTGCGCCACCTGCCGGAGCTCGCCCCCGTGTCGTGGGTGTTCCAGGCGCTGGCCGTGTTCTTCCTCGTGGGCGGCTGGGTGGGGGCGCGGGGCCAGGCCGCCGCCCAGGCGCGCG
This sequence comes from Nonomuraea indica, assembly GCF_002850745.1. Taxonomy (GTDB): domain Bacteria; phylum Actinomycetota; class Actinomycetes; order Streptosporangiales; family Streptosporangiaceae; genus Nonomuraea; species Nonomuraea indica. The sequence continues at coordinate 553,242 of NZ_KZ559468.1, read as the reverse complement.
GCGAGCCGTACGGGCGGTGGCTGCGGGATCGGACGGCGCGGCTGTTCCGGCCGGTCGCGGCCGTGGTGGCGGTGTGGGCGATGGCCGCCGGAGCGATGCTGGCGTACGGTGCCGGGCCGGAGAGCGTGCGGGCACTGGTCAAGCTGGTGCTGTCGCCGATGTGGTTCCTGGTGGTCTTCGCGGTGCTGACGGCCGCCACACCGCTGGCTCGGCGGCTGCATCCGGCGGTGCCACTGGTCGTGGTGGCCTGCGTGGACGTGGCGCGGTTCGGGCTGGGCGGACCGCAGTGGCTCGGCTGGGTGAACGTGGCGGCCGCGTGGCTGGTGCCGTACTGCCTGGGCGCGGGCTGCGCCACCCGTGGCGTGCCCGCCCGTGCCGCCGGCTGGTGGTTGCTCACGGGCGGCGCAGCCGTGACCGCCGGGCTGGTGGGATGGGGCGGCTACCCGGCCGCGATGGTGGGGGTGCCGGGCGCCGCGGTGTCGAACCTGGATCCGCCGACCCTGGCGGCCGTCTCCTTCGGGCTCGCCCAGTGCGGGGCGGCCCTGCTGCTGCTCGGCCCGCTGCGGCGGCTGACGCGCCGGCCCGCCGCCTGGGCCGGGGTGGCGCTGGTGAACCTGTCGGCGATGACGGTCTTCCTGTGGCACCAGACGGCGCTGATCGCCGTCACGGCGCTCGGCCTGCTCGCGGGCGGGGCGCTGCCCGGCCTGCACACCGTCCCGGCCGACGGCGGATGGGTGCTCGCCCGGCTGGCCTGGGTGCCGGTGTTCGGGCTGGCGCTGCTCGGCTGCTGCGCCGCGTTCGGCGCGTACGAGAGGCGGCCGGACCGGAAACGTCAGGACGCGGGCTGACCCGGCCCTGCCCGGCGGCGCGGCGGACGCGATCGGCGCCACGCCCGAGGCGGCCGTCCCGGCCGGACCGACGCGGTCGGTGCCACGCCCGAGGCGGCCGTCCCAGGCGGACCCGCGGCCTGACGGGCGCGCTCAGCCGTCACCCCACGGGTCGTAGTCGACCTCCAGCGGCTCCTGCCCCGGGCGCTCCGCCTCGGGGACGTGCTGGAGGTTGACCCGGATCCGGTACCAGACGCTGCTGCGGCCGCGCATCCCGTCGACCAGCACGTCGGCCGGCTGCAGGCAGGCCGCCGCCTCGGGGTGACGGGCCTTCCACCGCTCGAAGCCGGCCATCGCCTCGTCCTTGTGCTGGGCGCGGGCGATCTCGATGACGGGCAGCGTCTGCCGGCGGCGGCCGGTGCCCTTGGGCGGCTTGGGGGCGGGGCCGAGCGTCTCGGCCAGCTCCAGCAGCCCGTCGAGGGATCCGGCGTGCAGGTCGATGTCCTCCCACGGGTCGCCGGCCTCGGCCAGCCGCTTGGGGACGGTGTCGATCGTGAACTTCTCCGGCCGACAGCCCGGCACCTCGTCCCAGGTCAGCGGGGTGGACACGCGGGCGTCGGGCACCGCGCGGACGGAGTAGGCGGAGGCGACGGTGCGGTCATAGGCGTTCTGGTTGAAGTCGACGAACACGCCGTGCCGTTCCTCCTTCCACCAGCGGCTGGTGGCCAGCTCGGGCGCCCGCCGCTCGACCTCGCGGGCGACGGCCTCGGCGGCCCTGCGCACCTCGGCGAACGGCCACCGCGGCTCGATCCGGGCGTAGACGTGGAACCCACGTGACCCGGACGTCTTGGGCCAGGCGGCGAGGCCGTGGTCGGCGAGGACCTCCCGCGCGACCTGGGCGGTGCGCAGCACGTCGGCCCACTCCACCCCCGGCACCGGATCGAGGTCGATGCGCAGCTCGTCGGGACGGGCGAGGTCGGTGGCGCGGACCGGATGCGGGTTGAGGTCGACGCAGCCCAGGTTGACCACCCACACGAGCTGGGCGAGGTCGCTGACGACGACCTCCTCGGCGCCGAGCCCGGACCGGTAGCGCAGCTCGGCCACCTCGATCCAGCCGGGGCGCTTGGCGGGCGCCCGCTTCTGGAAGAACGCCTCCTCCTCGATGCCGCGCACGAACCTCTTGAGGATCATGGGCCGGCCCGCCACCCCGCGCAGCGCCCCGTCGGCCACCGCCTGGTAGTAGCGGATCAGGTCGAGCTTGGTGTGACCGCTCCGCGGAAAGATCACCTTGTCGGGGCTGGTGACGCGGACCTGCCGCCCCGCGACCTCGATGTCGGGCATGCGCCCACCCTACGCGGAGCCCCCGACAATCCCTCGGACCCGCGACGGCGCCCGGACGGGCCGGGCGAGTCCCGGCGAAACCCGGTTGCGCTGCGGACGCGCGGTTGTCCATGCTCGGCGGGATGAGTGTCCCCCATCGGCAGATCCGCGCCGTCCACACCGGCGCGTCCATCACCGTCTACCAGGCCTACGACCCGGCCATCGCCGGGCCGGCCGTGGCCGCGCAGCGCTTCGTCCCGCCGTTCAGGCGCGAGCGGATGACCTGGATCAAACCGTCGTTCCTGTGGATGATGTACCGCTGCGGCTACGCCACCAAGCCCGGCCAGACCCGGGTCCTGGCCGTCGAGATCACCCGCGACGGGTTCGAGTGGGCGCTGGGCCACGCCTGCCCGAGCCATCCGGACGGCGCCGACCCGGCCGAGTGGAGACGGCGCCTGCGCGAGAGCCCGGTCCGCGTCCAGTGGGACCCGGAGCGGGACCCCCACCACAACCCGCTGCCGCACCGGTCGATCCAGGTGGGATTGTCGGGCGAGGCCGTCACCCGCTACCTCGACCGGTGGACCGTGTCGATCACCGACGTCACCGGCCTGGCCCGCGAGATCGGGCAGGCGGTGCGCGCCGGCCGCGACGTCACGCCCATGCTGCCCGACGAGCGCCCCTATCCCCTGCCCGAGCCGCTGGCCCGCTCGGTCGGCGCCACCGACACCGCCATCAGCGACCCGCACCTCCCGTGAAGACCCGCACCGACCCGCACCTCCCGTGAAGGCCCGCACCGACCCGCTCCGCCCGTGAAGGCCCGTACGAGGAGTCGCCGCGGCGGCGGTGGCGAGCCGCCGTTCACAGGCTCACGCCGAAGACCACCCGCTTGTTCCTGAACTCGGTCACGCTCCACAGCCGGCCTCCCTGGACGGTCAGGTCCTCGGGGCCGATCGGGAAGGGGCGGATGACCGGGTCGCCGTCGCCCTGGACGACGAGCCTGCCGTTGGTGCGGGCGTCGGCGGCCTGGCTGAGATACCAGGTGCCGCCCGACGACAGCGCGCCCTGGATCTTGGCGTGGCCGAGGACGTGGGCGTCGCGCGGGGTGCCGTCGGCCAGGGTGCCGTCCTCGGCCAGGTCCCACCGGACCACCAGGCGGTCGCGGCTCGCGTCGGCGTACTCGCCGGAGACGAGGGCGTGCGGGGCGGTGGTGCGGTCGATCGCGGCGAAGGAGAAGCGGCACCCCTCCTGGACGAGCCGCCACGCGTCCGTCTGCGGGATGACGTAGCGGTAGCCGAAGGCGTGCAGCCGCCCGGCATGGCGGCCGATCCGGGTGGGGTCGCCGAGGTCCTTCTGCGCGGTGCGCAGGTCGAGGATGTGTCGGGTGTCGAAGACACGCAGGCCGCGGAAGGTGTCGGCCACGTAGAGGAGGTCGCCGTACCAGCCGATGCCGCCGGCGTGGATGTCGAGCGGCATGTACGATCCGTCCGGTTTCGCCTCGACCAGCAGCGCGTGCTGGTACTTCAGCGAGCGGGGACTCAGGAACGTCACCCGGACGCCGCGTTCGGCCACCGGTGGCTCCGGCTTGAAGTACCAGCTCACCACGAACACCGGCACGCCCGCCGCCCCGGAGTCCTCGTCGCCGGTCAGGCCCTGCGGGTACCAGTCGGGGGTGTCCTGGTCCTTGGCGTCGAAGGCGTACCAGTCGGCGGGCCGGGGCCGCATGGCGCCCAGTGCCGCCGTCGCCCCCCTGCGCACGGCGGTCCTGTTGCCGCGGCGCAGCACCGTGGCCACGCTGACCGCGCCGATCTCGGTGGCGAGCTTGGCCGCTCCCTCCGGCAGCGTGCCCGTCGCCCGCGTCAACGCGTAGCCGGCCGTGTCCGCCGGGACCAACCCCGTCGCCGCCATCTCGCCCTCGCTTTCCGTCATGGTGGAGAGTCTGACGGCCGCGGGGCGACAATTGTTGCGACTACGGCCACATATGAACGGGAAGCCCGGAAAGGGCGTGCTCGCGGTACTCGCGCACCAACCGTTCGGAATCCCCGCCGAACCGGGCCAGCGCCTCCCGCTGCCAGGCCGCACCGGTACGGCGCAGCCGGGTCCGCTCCCGGATGATCTCCAGGGCGGTGTCCACGTCGTCGGGCACCACGCCGGCCTCCAGCAGCGCGGCCCGCGCCTCGGGCAGCAGCCGGAGCACCAGGTCGGTGGCCTGGAGCTCGCCGTCCACGCCGGGCCACGACAGCTTGGCGTCCAGACCGTGCATGGCGGCCCGGTAGAAGTTCTGGTACGTCTCGCCGAAGCGGTAGCCGGTGAGGTCGCGCTCGGCCTGCGCCAGCGTCAGCCCGAGCAGGAACGCCGCGTTGGCCGTCATGTCGGCGCAGGTCGGGCCGGCGGGCAGGGCGCGCATCTCGATCCGCAGGTGGCCGCCGCCGGCCGGGTCGTAGACGGGCCGGTTCCACTGCCACACGGTGCCCTGGTGCAGCCGCAGCTCCGAGACGTGGCGCGGGTCGTCGTTCTCCCTCAGGTCGGGCAGGATCGGGTCGTAGTCGCGCACGTACCTCTCGAACAGCTCGTACGCGCCCTCCCGCACCCAGTCCAACCCGAACGTCACCCGCCCGTCCCTGCGGTAGCGGCGCTCGATGTCGCGGTCGTCGGCCGCCTCCTCCATGAGGGCGATCCGCGTCTCCTCCCACAGGCGCCGGCCCAGGAAGAACGGCGAGTTGCCGCAGACGGCCAGCACCGGCCCGACGGCGAGCTGCGCGGCGTTGAACAGCCGGGCGAACCGGTCGGGCGGGGTGCGCAGGTGCACCTGCCAGGAGGTGTTGGCCGCCTCGAGGATCACGTCCTCGACCGACAGCTCCAGGTCCTCGATCTTGACAAGGAACGGTTCGAGGCGCAGCCGCCGGAAGCCTCGGCCCATGGCGCGGTAGCGGTTCTGGTCGCTGATGGCCTCCTTGGTGAAGTCGCCGGTGGCGAACGAGGGCAGGATCCCGATGGGCACCGCCCCGCCGCCCGCCACCGCCGCGTCCACCCTGGTCAGCGCCTCCTGGACCTCCGCCCCGATCAGCTGGAACGGCCGGCCGGCGAGCGGCACCGGGGTCAGGTTGACCTCCAGGTTGTAGCGGCCGAGCTCCAGCACCACGCGGGGGTCGCCGAGCGCCTTGCGCACCTCATCGTTTCGCGGCAACGGCCGGCCCGCCGCGTCGACGAGGACCAGCTCCAGCTCCGCGCCGATCGTCGCGGGTCCCTGGCCGAACCCGGGCTCGGCCAGCAACGCGCGCAGCACGCCCAGCTGCTCGCGGAGCCGCTCCCCGAAGCGGGTGTACTCCGCCTCGGAGAAGCGCTCCTTGTCCAGATCTTGTCCCATGCCCCCTTACTGTCCGGTGGGGCGGCCTCCACACCTCGCCGGCAGGTACGTCGTCCTGGAGGTATGCGCCGCTCAGGGCCGTCCGGCGCCCGGCGTGGCGATGCGGGATGCCGCCGGTGCCCGGCCGCGAGGACCGCGGCGCGTCCTCCGCCCGGCCCGGCGGGGCTCGCCCGGCCACCGGCCTTGCGCGAGCCGCGGGAGCTGACTCTAAGCTCGTGAGATGCGAGCCGTTGCCTTTGACCTGTTCGGTGGGGACCTCGACCTGCGCGAGCTGCCCGATCCGTCGCCCGCGCCCCACGGGGCGGTGATCAGGGTCGAGGCGACCGGGCTGTGCCGCAGCGACTGGCACGGCTGGCAGGGCCACGACCCCGACATCCGGTCCCTGCCGCACGTTCCCGGCCACGAGTTCGCCGGGGTGGTGGAGGCGGTGGGCGCCGAGGTGCGCGACTGGCTGCCCGGCGCGCGCGTGACCGTCCCGTTCGTGTGCGCGTGCGGGACGTGCGCGGCCTGCGCCGCCGGCGAGCAGCAGGTGTGCGAGCGGCAGACGCAGCCGGGCTTCTCCCACTGGGGGTCGTTCGCCGAGTTCGTGGCCGTGGACCACGCCGACGTCAACCTCGTGGCCGTGCCCGAGGACATGACGTACGCCACGGCCGCCTCGCTGGGCTGCCGTTTCGCGACGGCGTTCCGGGCGGTCGCGCAGGTCGGCGAGGTACGGCCGGGCGAGTGGGTGGCTGTGCACGGCTGCGGCGGGGTGGGCCTGTCGGCGGTGATGATCGCTTCGGCGGCGGGGGCGCGGGTGGTGGCGGTGGACGTCAGCGCCGAGGCCCTGCACCTGGCGGAGCGGATGGGCGCCACGCACTTCGTCGACGGCTCGGCGGGCGACGCCGCGGCCCAGGTGCGGGAGCTGACCAGGGGCGGCGCGCACGTGTCGCTCGACGCGCTGGGCAGCCCGCAGACGTGCGCCGCCTCGGTCGGGAGCCTGCGCCGCAGGGGCCGCCACGTGCAGGTGGGACTGCTGCCGGGCGACGCGACGCCGGTGCCGATGGGCCGGGTGATCGGGCACGAGCTGCGGCTGCTGGGCAGCCACGGCATGGCGGCCCACGCCTACCCGCCGATGATGGAGATGATCCGGGCCGGCATCCTGCACCCCGAGCAGCTCGTCACCCGCACGATCGGGCTCGGCGACGCGGGCAAGGCGCTGGCCTCGATCGGGTCCGTCCCCGGGGTCACGCTGATCAGCCCGCACCTCTGAGCGCACGTCCGGACGCGGGCGGAAGGGCGCCCTCCACGGGCGGGAGAGCGCCCACGCCACGCGCCACGTCCCCGGCCACCTGCGCGCGAGAGCGGCCGGTCCGCCTCGCCCTCGCCAAGGGACCTGATCTGTCCGCCCTGTAAAGTGTGCGATCTGGGAATCTCACCCTGATTAGGGTGGGTTCATGGAATACACACGACTTGGCGCCACCGGCCTGCAGGTCTCCCGCATCTGTCTGGGCATGATGAGCTACGGCGATCCGGACCGGCAGGAGTGGGCGCTGCCGCAGGAGCGGGCCGAGCCGATCGTCCGTCGCGCGGCCGAGGCCGGGGTGACGTTCTTCGACACCGCCGACGTCTACAGTGACGGGCAGAGCGAGGTCGTGACCGGCAAGATGCTGCGCGCGATCTTCCCCCGGCGCGAGGACTACGTGCTGGCCACGAAGGTCTACTTCCCGATGGGCGAGGGCCGCAACGACCGCGGCCTGTCGCGCAAGCACATCCACGCGGCGATCGACGCCTCGCTGCGGCGGCTCGGCACCGACTACGTGGACCTCTACCAGATCCACCGGTGGGACGACCACACGCCCATCGAGGAGACCATGGAGGCGCTGCACGAGGTGGTCAAGGCGGGTAAGGCCCGCTACCTGGGCGCCTCGTCGATGTGGGCGTGGCAGTTCGCCAAGGCCCAGCACGTGGCCCAGGTCAACGGCTGGACGCGGTTCGCGGCGATGCAGCCGCACTACAACCTGCTCTACCGCGAGGAGGAGCGGGAGATGCTGCCGCTCTGCGCCGACCAGGGCGTGGGCGTGATCCCGTGGAGTCCGCTGGCGCGTGGTGTGCTGGCCCGCGCCGGCGCGTCCGGATCGTCCGCCTCGACCGCCCGCACCGGTTCCGACCCGCGCATCGACGCCCTCTACGACCCGGACAACGACCGCGTCATCGTGGACCGGGTCGCCCAGCTGGCGCGGGAGCGGGAGCTGCCGCCGGCCCGGGTCGCGCTGGCCTGGCTGCTGCACCAGCCGACGGTGACCGCCCCGATCGTGGGCGCCACCAGGGACGCGCACGTGGACGACGCGGTCGCGGCGGTGTCGGTCGGCCTGTCGGACAAGGAGCTGGCCTTCCTCGCCGAGCCGTACCGGCCGCGCGAGGTCCGTTTCTGACAGGCGTCCCGGAGCGGCGGGAAGTGTCGGTGCCGCCTTCTAAGCTGGCCTCATGGCACGGGCAAACGAGCAGGCCGCGGCGGCGCTGCAGGAATACGCGGAGCTGTTCGCGCTGACCGGGGGCGACGCCTTCCGGGTGCGCAGCTACCAGAAGGCGGCCAAGGCGATCGCCGGCCACCCCGAGGACATCTCGGCGACGGACGTCCGCGCCGTCCCCGGCGTCGGCGAGGCGATCGCCAAGAAGATGGAGGAGTTCCTGCAGCGCGGGAGCTTCCGGCAGCTCGACGACCTGCGCGGCCGGGTGCCCGAGGGGGTGCGGCGGCTGACCCGGGTGCCGTCGCTCGGTCCCAAGACGGCGATCACGCTGTTCGAGGAGTTCGGCATCGACTCTCCCGCCGCGCTGGGCGAGGCCATCGCGGCGGGGCGCCTCGACGGGGTCAAGGGGCTCGGCCCCAAGACCCTGGCCAACCTCGCCAAGGGCGTCGAGCAGCTGGAGCAGTCGGGCCGCCGGGTGCACATCGGGGTGGCCATGGCGCTGGCCGAGCAGGTGATGGCGTCGCTGACGGCCGAGCGGGTCGCCTACGCCGGGTCGCTGCGCCGGATGAAGGACACGATCGGTGACATCGACATCCTGGCGGTGGCGCCGGTTTCGGTCATGGAGGGGTTCCGGGCGCAGCCGTACGTCGCGGAGGTCATCGCCGCGGGCGACAAGAAGACGTCCGTGCGCACCACCTCGGGGATCCAGGTCGATCTGCGCGTGGTGCCCGCCGGGTCATGGGGCGCGGCGATGCAGTACTTCACGGGCTCCAAGGAGCACAACGTCGCGATCCGGGAGATGGCCGTCAAGAAGGGGTGGAAGCTGTCGGAGTACGGCCTGTTCGAGGGTGAGCGGGTGATCGCCGCCGAGTCCGAGGAGGACATCTACGCCGCGCTCGGCATGCAGTTCGTCCCCCCGCCCATGCGGGAGGACGGCGGCGAGGTGCGGGCGGCGCTGCGCGGCGAGCTGCCCGAGCCGGTCCGGCTGGAGGACCTGCTCGGCGACCTGCACACCCACACCGACCTCACCGACGGCATCGCCTCGCTGGAGGACATGGTGGCGGCGGCCCACGCCCGCGGCTACTCCTACTACGCCGTCACCGACCACGCTCCCGACCTGGCCATGCAGCGCATGACCCTCGACAAGGCGCTGGAGCAGCGGGAGCGGCTCGCCAAGCTTCAGCAGAGCTATCCCGGCATGCGCCTGCTGCACGGCACGGAGCTCAACATCGCGCCCGACGGCTCGGTCGACTGGCCGGCCGACGTGCTGCGCGCGTTCGACGTGTGCGTCGCCTCGGTCCACTCGCACTTCGGCATGCCCCGCGACGAGATGACCCGCCGGTTCATCGCCGCCTGCGAGAATCCCTACGTCGACATCATCGGCCATCCCACCACGCGCAAGATCGGCAAGCGGGAGCCGGTGGACGCCGACTGGGACGCCGTCTTCCGCGCCGCCGCCCGCACGGGCACGGCCATGGAGATCGACTCCTACCCGGATCGGTCCGACCTGCCCGCCGACCTGGTGCGGCTGGCCAGGCACCACGGGGTGAAGTTCTCCATCGACAGCGACTCCCACGCCATCCCCCACCTGGCCCACCAGCGCTTCGGCGTCGGCATCGCCCAGCGCGCCTGGCTGACCACCGACGACGTCATCAACACCTGGCCGTTGGAGCGCCTGCTGGCGTTCCTCCGTCCCTGACGTCCACCGCCCTCCGGCACACCTCGAAAGGCCGAGCCGTTCACTCATCGGCGACGAGCACGCCCATGGACCGGGCGGTGCCCGCGACCTGGCGCATCGCCGCCTCCACGTCAGCGGTGTTGAGGTCGGGCAGCTTGCGCTCGGCGATCTCCCTCAACTGGTCCCGTGACAGCTTCGCCACGCTCTGCGTCCCCGGCCGGGCCGCGCCCCGCGCCAGGCCGAGGGTCTTGCGGATGAGGTATGCCGTGGGCGGCGTCTTGAGGCGCAGCGCGTACGTCCGGTCCTCGAAGACGGTGACCACGACGGGCACGACGTCGCCGCGCTGGGCGGCCGTGGCGGCGTCGTAGTCGAGCTTGAGCTGCCGCGTGTTGATGCCGGCGGGTCCGAGCATCTTGCCGATGTCGGTCATCGCCGCGTTGCCGGCCTCCAGCTCCAGGGTGACCTCACGGGCGATCTTCTTCTGGTTCGTCATGCGGCGGACGCTAGAACCTCACGCCGCGGCAGGGTCAAACCGTTTCCGCGCCACTTCCCACCCGGGTCCCCGACCCGCTCACGCCCCGGCCCCTCCCCCCGAACTCCCACCGGGAGCCCTCTCCACTCCGACCTGAACCCCTGGCTCCCACCGGCAAGCCCATCGAGCCCCGCATCCCGCCTCACCGAACCGGCGCCCTCCCACCCGACCAGCCGCCGAACCCCACCCCGACCATCGTGACCGTTGCTCGCCCGTCGGCATCCCGGGCCTGGAGCGCGGGCCGGCCGCCGTCAACGCCGGATTGTCCGCATTCAGATGGAAATTGGCAGGCGACCGCCTCGATCACCAACGCACCGCGCCCTAACGTGGGACGCGCTCGAAGCAGAGATCGGCGGAGGGGACCAGATGATCGTGAAGACGACGGCACGGCTCGCGGTGTCGGCGGCGGTGGCCGTGGGCACCCTGACGTTCACCGTGGGCGCCGCGGCCGCGGCGACCTCACCGGTGACCGCACTCGGCTCGTGGTACGTCGCGGCGACGTACCCCAACACGGCGCAGGGGTGGCGTGACTGCGGCAACGCCACGGTCAACGTCTACAAGGGGCACTGCAAGCTCGACAGCGAGACCGGCCTGTACGTCAACCTCTGGGGGTATCGCGCCTGACGTCCGTACGCACGTGGCCGCGTCCGTGCGACGACATCGCCGCCGTCACGTTCACCTGGCGTGAGTGTGGGATAATCATGACCACGGAGCCCTCTCGGCCCGGCGCGCACAGCCCGGGCGAGAGGGTTTTTTCATGCCCGCCCTACCGCGACGACGCGCCCCGCGGCGGCACCTCACCCTCTGGGAGTCTCGATGAAGCTCGGTCTGACCTGCCCCCGTTACACCTGGCCCGGCGGTGACGCCGCGATAGCCGAACGGTTCGCCGCCGTCGCCCGCGGCGCGGACGAGGCCGGGCTGCACAGCCTGTGGGTGATGGACCATCTCTTCCAGATCCCCAACTTCGGCTCCGTGACCGATCCCATGCTGGAGGCGTACGGCGCGCTGTCGTACGCCGCCGCCCTCACCAGTCGTGTCACCCTGGGAGCACTGGTGACCTGCGCCGTCCACCGCGAGCCGGGGATGCTGGTGAAGCAGGTCAGCACCCTGGACGCGCTCTCCGGCGGCCGTGCGGTGCTCGGCATCGGGGCGGGGTGGTACGAGGAGGAGTCGCGGGGGCTCGGCCTGCGCTTCCCGCCGCTGGCGGAGCGGTTCGAGCGGCTGGAGGAGACCCTGCGGATCGCCCGGCAGATGTGGAGCGACGAGGACAAGCCGTACGAGGGACGCCACTACCGGCTGGGCCGGACGCTGAACGCGCCGCAGGGTCGCCCGCCCATCCTGATCGGCGGCAGCGGGGAGACGAAGACGCTCCGGCTCGTCGCCGAGTACGCCGACGCCTGCAACCTGCTGCACGGGGCCGACGTCCGCCACAAGCTCGGCGTGCTGCGCGCGCACTGCGAGCGGCTCGGACGGCCGTACGAGGAGATCGAGAAGACTCTGCACATGCGGATCCCGGCCGGTGAGAGCGTCTCGGAGAGCGCCGAGCGCTGCGCCGGCCTGGCCGGCCTGGGCATCGACCACGTCATCGTCGCCGTTCCGGACGCGGCCGACGACAGGTGGCTGGCCCATGTGGCCGACCTGGCCGACCGGGTCTCCGCCGTCGTCCCGGCCGGTCGCTGAGCGAGGGCTCGACAGGCGGTGCGGCCGGGCCCGGCCGGCCCGGTCCAGGCCGGCCGGGCCGGGCCCGGCCGTCCTGGACCGGGCCGACGTCACCGACGTCGTGGACCGGGGTGAGCGCTCCCGGCGCGCCTGGGGTTCCGGCGCTCGGGATCGGACGGGGCGGGGACCGGGTAGGGAGAAACCAGGGAGTGGCTCCGCGGTGTTGGTTGTCCGAGAGGGGCGGACATGTCCTGGCCTGGGGAGATCGAGGAAGCGGCCCTCTCGGGCGCCGGGAGATCCGTGTGCGGTGGGAGGTGGATCGGCGGGCCCCGCCGTGATTACATGGTTTTCAAGTAGGAAATGAAGGAGGAGGCATGAAGCAGGTCACGGCGTCCATCGTCAAGCCGCTGCCGGATCACCTGTTCATCCGGCACGACGGAAACGCGGAGATGCGCTGGGAGGCCATGGCCGGTCTCGGCTACCACACGCCGATCGACCGCTTCTTCGTACGCAACCACACCACCACCCCGCGGATCGACGCCGACGCGTGGCGGCTGCGCCTGCACGGGCCCGGAGTGCGATGTCCGGCCGTGCACGACTACGCCGACCTGAGGGCCATGCCGTCGCGGACGATCGACGTCGCGATCGAGTGCACCGGGAACGGGCGGCGGTTCTACGGGACGCAGCAGCACGACCCGGCGCCCGGCACCCCGTGGGGTCTGGGCGCCATCGGGGTGGCCCGCTGGCGCGGAGTGCCCCTGGCGCACCTGCTGAGGCAGGCCGGACTCCGGCCCGACGCCGTGGACGTGGTGGCGCAGGGGCTCGACGCGCCGTTCGAGCAGTACGGGCATGTCCGCCGCCCGCTGCCCGTGGCCAAGGCCATGGAGGACGTCCTCGTCGCCTACGAGATGAACGGCCGGCCGCTGCCGCCCGACCATGGGTTCCCGGCCCGCCTCGTGGTGCCGGGATGGGCCGGAATCGCGTCGATCAAATGGCTCGGCGACCTGGCCGTGACCACGTCCGCGGCCGTCACGCCGTGGAACACCGTCTTCTACCGCGACATCACCGTGCAGCCGGTGCGAAGCGCCTTCGAGCTCGCCTGGGATTCCACCCTCGTCGCCGGGCGCCCGTACGTGCTGCGCGGCAGGTCGTGGTCCGGGCGGGGACACATCGTGAAGGTGGAGGTGAGCTTCGACGGCGGGCTCACCTGGCGCGAGGCCGAGCTACACGGCCGGCACCTGGTCGGCGCCTGGACACGCTGGCACGTCACCTGGGTGCCGCCTCGCCGGGGACCGCACGTCCTGATGGCGATGGCGACCGACGAGACGGGCGCGACGCAGCCGCTCGTCGCACCGCGTCATCCGCTGGGCTACGACTTCGACGCGGTCGTCCGGCATCCCGTTCAGGTCGTCGAATGGTGAAGAATCGCACCAGATGCGGCGTGGGGCGCGGAGCAGGAGAATAGTTTCCCGAAAGGCGTGGAATACATCCGCAGGTCTCCCGCCGAAACCAGTGCCGACATGGTCGCGCGTGATGCCGACCGGCACACCCAGCGAGGGGGAGCGAATGCGCCAGCTGACCGCGCTCGACGCCCAGTTCCTCCATGTCGAGTGCGCGACCACGACCGCGCACGTGGCGGGTCTGGCGATCCTCGACCCCGCCGACGGCTCCGTCAGCCGGGAGTCGCTGGCCGCGCTGCTCCGGCAACGGATCCACCTGTCCCCCGCGCTGTTCCTCCGGCTGGCGCCGGTGCCGTGGGGTCTGGACCGTCCGTACTGGATGGCCGGGCCGGCTCCGGACATCGACGACCACCTGTTCGAGACGGTGCTTCCGGCACCGGGCGACCACCGGCGGCTCGCCGAGGAGGTGGCCCGCATCCACGCGCGCCGGCTGGACCGGACGCGGCCGCTGTGGGAGATGCACCTGATCCGGGGGCTGGCCGGCGGCCTGGTCGCCGTCTACACGAAGGTGCACCACGCGGCGATCGACGGCGTCTCGGGCGCCGAGACCCTGGCCGCCCTGCTGGACCTCACCCCCACGCCGCGCCGCCCCGTTCCCCCACCCGCCGGCACAACCCCGGCCGCAGGACCGGACGGGACGCGCTCCGGAAAGGTCGGCGGGCCGCAGCCGACGACCGGCGAGAGGCCCGGGGACGACAACGCGCCGCAGCCGACGACCGACCAGAGGGCCGGGGACGCCAGCACGCCGATGGTCGGTCGTCAGAGGGCTGGGGACGCCGACGCGCCGGATCCGACGACCGACGAGAGGCCCGGGGACGCCGGCACGCCGCAGCC
>NZ_KZ559468.1:423279-539108 GCF_002850745.1 Nonomuraea indica | reverse complement strand
CCCGGGGCCGCCGGCACGCCGCAGCCGACGACTGGCGGGCGGGCCGGGGTGGACGGCGGGCCGGCGGACGCGGGTCCCGGGACCGGCCAGATGGTGGCGGGAGCCGTCGTCCGGTCGGTGACGTACCCCGTGCGGGCCGTGGCGGCGGCCGTGCGGGCCGCCGGCGACCTCGACGCGATCCCCCTCGTCTCGGCGCTCCCCGGAGCCGGGCTGATCGCACGGGCGGCCAGGATGGTGACGCGGGACTCCCGCAGCCGCCCCGCACTGCCCGCGCTGACGCCTCCCCGCACGCCGCTGAACGGGCCGATCAGCGCCCGCAGGCACCTGGCGTTCGGGTCGATGCCGCTGAAGGACGTCAAGAAGGCGGCGCGCGCCCACGGCGTGAGCGTCAACGACGTCGTCATGACGCTGTGCGCCACGGCCCTGCGGTCATGGCTGGCCGAACGGGACGCGTTGCCGGACCAGCCGCTCGTCGTCGCCGTGCCGGTGGCGGTCCGCAAGACCGGCACCGAGGACGGGACCGAGACCGCAAGTGGGACCGGCAGCGGGACCGCAAGTGGGACCGGGACCGCGACCGACAGCAGGACCGCAAGTGGGACCGGGACCGGGACCGGGACCCGGACCAGGGGCGGGGCGACGGTCGGTAACCGGATCTCGGCGATGGTCGTCCCCCTTCCCACGAACGTCTCCGATCCCGTCGAGCGCCTGCGGCGGACGGGTGAGGCGATGCGTGCCGCCAAGCGCCGCTTCGCCGTGGCGCCGGCCCGCTGGGTCGGCGACCTGTGCTCGCTGCTGCCCGCGCCGCTCACCGAACTGGCGACGCCGGCGATCTTCCGGCTGGCGTCGGTGGCGTTCCCGCCCATCAACCTGATCATCAGCAACGTGCCGGGGCCGCAGTTCCCGCTGTACCTGTGCGGGGGGCGGGTGCTGTCGTACTACCCCCTGTCGGTGCTGACCGACCTGACCGGCGGCGTGAACATCACCTGCTTCTCCTACGACGGCATGCTGGACTTCGGCGTCGTGGCCTGCCCGGAGCGGATGGACGACGTGTGGGGGCTGCTCGGCCACCTCCAGCGGGCGCTCGACGAGCTGCCGGCGGCCGAGGACGGCCCGACCGCCTAGGCACACGCGCGGCCGGGGCGGACGCGCGCCGCCTCCCGGCCGTCGTCATCCCTCCTCCCTGCTCCACGGCAGAGGACGGGAGTCTCCACGGCAGAGCACGGGAGGACCCACCCGCCGACCGTGGCCGGGCTCCGTCCAGGGAAACGCTCCTCCGGTTCCCTGGCGGGCCGCCGCGACGTGCGCGCTGTGGGCCCCCGGGTTTCCCCGGCGGCGGCTCCCGATTCGGCTCATCAAGCACGACAGGCGAACCCAGCAATGAGACCGTCATGTATCGTTTGAGACAAATTCGTCTCAGACGATACGGGGATGGCTCATGAGCATCGGCCTGGACCAGATCATGACGGCGGCGATACGGCATCTCAACGGCGACCCGACGGCCTCCATGGCGCAGCTGGCCGGGGCCGTCGGGGTGAGCAGGGCCACCCTGCACCGCCACTTCAGCAGCCGGGAGGAGCTCATGCTCGCCCTCGGCCACCGCGCCCTGGACCGGTGGCAGCAGGCGCAGGAGGCGGCGGGCGTCACCCCGGCGGCCGGGTCCGGCGACCCCGACCGGATCGGCGCGGCGCTGACCGCCCTGCTGACCCACCTGGTGGAGGTCACCGACGAGTACGGGTTCGCGTTGACCGACCATGCGTTGGCCGTCCACCCCGACCTGGCCCGCCGCTCCGACGAGCTGGAGGAGCGCGAGATCGCGCTGTACTCCGCGGCGCAGCGCGCCGGCCTCATCCGTGCCGACCTGCCCGCCCGCTGGGTGAGCGGCACGGTGTTCGGCCTGTGCGTGGCCGTCCGGGAAGGTCTGCGCCGGGGCGACGTCGCCCGGCGAGAGGCGCCGCGGCTGGTGCGCGAGTCGTTCTGGCACGGCGCGGCCCCCCGGGAGACGACGTGACCGTCACCGCCGCGCCCGTCACGTCGCGGCGCCGCTGGGCCGGCCTGGCCGTCCTGTCCGCCGGCCTGCTGGTGGTCGTCATGGACATGACCGTGCTGAACGTCGCGCTGCCCGCCATCACGGAGGACCTGCGGCCCGGCTCGGTGCAGGTGCTGTGGACGGTGGACGTCTACGCGCTCGTGCTCGCGGGGCTGCTCGTCACCTTCGGCGCGATCGGCGACCGGTGGGGACGCAGGCGGTTGCTGGTGACGGGGTTCGCGCTGTTCGGGCTGGCCTCCACCGTGGTGCTGTGGGCGCGCACGCCGGATGCGCTGATCGCGGTCCGCGCGCTGCTCGGGCTGGGCGGTGCGATGATCATGCCGACCACGCTGTCCATGATCCGCACCCTGTTCAGCGATCCGCGCGAACGCGCCACCGCCCTCGGCGTCTGGTCGGCGATGGCGGCCGTGGGCGCCGCGCTCGGCCCGGTCCTCGGCGGGCTGCTGCTGGAGACCTTCAGCTGGCGATCGGCGTTCCTGGTCAACGTGCCCGTGATGGTCGCGGCCGCCGTCGCGGGGCTGTTGCTGCTGCCCGAGTCGCGCAACCCCACCCCCGGCCGCTGGGACGCCCTGGGCGCGGTGCTGTCCGTCGTCGGCATGGTCGCGCTCGTCCACGCCGTCAAGCACGCCGCGAAGGACGGGTTCGCCGCGCCCGCCGTGCCGGCCGCATGGGCGGTGGCGGCGCTCGCGCTGGGCTGGTTCGTCGTGCGGTGCCTGCGCCGGCCCGATCCGCTGCTGGAGATCCGCCTGTTCCGGAGCGGGCCGTTCACCGCGGGGGTGGCGGCGGCGCTGGCGACGTCGATCGCGATGGCCGCGATGCTGTTGCTGCTGGCGCAGTGGATGCAGCTCGTCCAGGGCTACTCCCCGCTGGAGTCGGGGGTGCGGCTGCTGCCCGCCGCGCTGGGCGCGGTCGTCGCCTCGCCGCTGGCGCCGGCTCTGGCGGCCCGCACGGGCGCGCGGGCGGTGCTCGCGGGCGGGCTGGCCGTGACCGCGCTGGGGTTCGCGCTGATCTTCGTCTGGCCGGGGCCGCTGGGCTACGGGCCGGTGGCCGGCGCGCTGGCGCTGATCGGGTTCGGGCAGGGCTCGCTGGCCATCGCCTCCGCCGTCATCATGGCGGGCAGCCCCGCCGCGAAGGCGGGCAGCGCCGCCGCCATCGAGGAGACCGCCTACGAGCTGGGCGGCGTGCTCGGGGTGGCGGTGCTCGGCAGCGTCGCCGCCGCCGTCTACCGCGCGGAGCTGCCGTACGAGGGGCCGGCCGCGGCGGTGGCGCGCGAGTCGCTGGGCGGAGCGCTCGGCGTGGCCCGCGAGCTGGGCGCGGCCGGGGCGCAGCTGGCCGGGCAGGCCGAGGCCGCCTTCACCGGTTCGCTCGTGACGGCCTGCGGCGCGGGGGCGCTGCTCATGCTGGCGTCCGCCGTGGCCGCCCTGCTGCTGACCCCGCGAGACCTGGCACTGCGCGACAAGCCCTGACGATCCCGGCGCCGCGTGACAAGTCCCGGCGACCCCGGCGCCGCGCGACAAGTCCCGGCGACCCCGGCGCTCCGCGACAAGCCCCCGGCGACCCCGGCGCTCCGCGACAAGCCCCCGGCGATCCTCGCGCTGCGTGACGAGCCCTGACCAGCCTGATGCTCCGCGACGAGCCCGACGATCCTGACGCCGTGTGACAGGCCGCGAGGATTCCTCTCGGGGGCGTCCGTCTCCGACGCTGGTCAGCGGGTGCGGTTGACGAGGGTGAGGCAGAGGGCGCGCAGGGTCGTGGCGGACGGCAGGCAGGCGTCGAGGGCGGCCAGCGCCGCCTCCACCCGCCGGTCGGCCAGCTCCATCGCGAAGGCCCGGCCGCCCGCCTCCTCGATGAGCTGGGCGGCCTGGCGTACCGGCTCGTCACCGGTCGCGCCCGCGGCGAGCAGGTCGGCCAGGTCGCCCGCCGCCGGCCCGCCGGCGGCCAGGGCGGCCAGCACGGGCAGGGTCTTCTTGCCGCGGCGCAGGTCGCTGTAGACGGGTTTGCCCGTGACGTCCGGGTCGCCCCAGATGCCGAGCAGGTCGTCGGCGATCTGGAAGGCCACCCCCAGCTCGCGTCCCACCTCGTGAACCTGGTCGGCCTGGGCGGCGGAGCCGCCGCCCAGCGTGACGCCGACGGCGGCGGCGCAGCCCAGCAGGGAGCCGGTCTTGCGGGCGGCCATAGCGCAGTACTCGTCGAGGGTGACGGCGTTCCGGCCCGTCCACGGGCGGTCCTCGAACGCCATGTCCTCCGTCTGGCCGTTCACCAGCTCCACCAGCGCCGCCGACAGCCGGTGCATGGCAGGCCCGTTGCCGGTCGCCGCGAGCCGGTTGATCGCGAGGGCCAGCAGGGCGTCGCCGGTGAGCACCGCCGGCCCGACGCCGAACGCCTTCCACACCGAGTCGCGGTGCCTGCGCTGCTCGTCGTGGTCGATGATGTCGTCGTGCACGAGCGAGAAGGCGTGCACCAGCTCGACGGCCAGCGCGCCGGGCACGGCCTGTTCGGGAGAGCCGCCCACGGCCTCGGCGCAGAGCACCGCCAGGGCCGGGCGCAGGGCCTTGCCGCCCTGCGCGCCTGCGGGCGTGCCGTCGGCCTCGGTCCAGCCGAGGGAGAAGGCCGCCATGTCGCCGCCCCAGGGATGCAGGCCGGCCACGACGTCGCGCAGGGCGGGCTCCAGCAGAGCGCGCACCCGGCCGAGCGTGTCGGTCAAGGACGATGTCAAGGCATCACGTCCGGAGTGGAAGGAGGCGCGGCGGTCCGGACGCCCATCTCTCCTCCCGCCTACGGTCGGGGCGCAGTGCCCTTCTTGATCATATATCCAGTGCCATGTGATACTTGACCCCTAATGTTACGTATGTCCTGAGGAGGCAACTCTTCGGGCCCCTGATTTCCGAGCCGTCCACCCCACGAATCCCGCCCGAATTGGGGAATTCCGCCATGCCGCCTGCCACGGGCGCTGCCGTGACAAAGCCTCACGTTTTCCCGTTCTACCGTGCCGTCCCACGCCTTGTGAAGGACCCTGTCACCGAACTGGCGAGAATGGGCGTCGAAGCCGGCGGGGAAGTCGTCCGGCTCGACATCGGCCCCTTCCGCCCCTACCTGATCTCCCACCCCGACCATGTCCAGCAGGTGCTGAAGACCGACTGGTCCAACTTCGTGCGGGAGGGTATGTTCTGGCGGCCGTTGGGGCGGCTGCTCGGCCACAGCGTCTTCAGCGAGGGCGACGCCTGGGAGTCGAGCAGGAAGATCCTGAAGCCCCTGTTCACGGCCCGGTACATCACCCAGCTCGGCGAGGCGCTGGCCGACACCATCGCCGACAGCATGGGCGACCTCGACGAGCATGCGCGCACCGGCCGGCCGATCGACGGCGGCCACCTGATGACGACGATCACCAACCAGGCCGTGGTGAAGGTGCTCTTCGGCGGCCACATCTCCCGCGAGACCGCCGAGCGGCTCGCCCCGGAGTTCGCCACGTGCGCCACATCGATCCACTTCCGGATGTTGTTGCCGTTCGCGCCCTACTCGATCAGGGTTCCCGGCGACCGGCCGTTCCTGGCCTCCGTCCA
Source organism: Nonomuraea indica (assembly GCF_002850745.1). Classification (GTDB taxonomy): domain Bacteria; phylum Actinomycetota; class Actinomycetes; order Streptosporangiales; family Streptosporangiaceae; genus Nonomuraea; species Nonomuraea indica. The sequence goes on along the minus strand of NZ_KZ559468.1, from coordinate 533,501 downwards.
GAAGATCGACGACGTCGTGCGGCCGGTCATCGAACGGGCCGCCAGGGATGGCGACACCGGGGCGACGGAGGTGGTCTCGGCGCTGCTGCGGGCCCGCGTCGCGGAGGACGGCGAACCGGACATACGACAGATCCGCGACGACCTGGTCAATGTCTACGGCGCCGCGTCGGAGACCACGGCCATGTCGCTCACCTGGCTGTGGACCGTCCTGCACGAGCACCCGGAGGTCGACGACCGGCTGCACGAGGAGATCGACACGGTGGTGGGCGCGGGCCCGGTCCGGGCGTCGCACGTGGCCGAGCTCAGCTACCTGCGGATGGTCCTGGAGGAGGTGCTGCGCCTCCACCCGCCCAGCTGGATCATCCCGCGCCAGGTTGTGGCCGACACCGAGATCGGCGGAGTCACGATCAAGGCCGGCTCGCAGGTGCTGGTCAGCCCGTACACGACGCACCGGCTGGCGGAGTTCTGGGACCGGCCGCTGGAGTTCGACCCCGAACGCTGGTCGCCCGACCACCACCAGCGGCGCCACCCGTTCGCCTTCATCCCGTTCGGCGGCGGCCCGCACGTCTGCCTGGGCAGGCGGTTGTACTACCTGGAAGCCCCCCTGGTGATCGCCACCATCCTCAGCAGGTATCGCCAGGAGCTCACCAACCCGCAGCGGTTCACCCCCCTGCCGGGAGCGTCCATGCGTCCGAAGGAGAAGATCATGGTGCGCCTGGTTCCGAAGCGGCCCCTGCGGGGGGACGCGTGAGCGTGGGCAAGGTCGCTGCGGGCGACCTCCACGACCTCACGTCCGTGGCGGACGAGCTGGTGACGAGCCTCATGTTCCGCCCCTGGGGCCAGGTCTCCACCTCCGTCTACGAGACGGGCCGGCTGGTCTCGCTCGCCCCCTGGCTGACGGGGCACCACGAGAGAATCGACTACCTGCTCGCCGCGCAGCGGCCGGACGGCTCCTGGGGTGCGCCCGACGGGTACGGGGTGGTGCCGACGTTGAGCGCCACCGAGGCCTTCCTCGCGGCGCTGGAGCGCGGCGACCTCGGCGCGGACCCACGCGTGCTGCGGGAGGCGGCGGGGCGCGGAATGCGCGCCGTGGCCCCCTGGCTGGCCGCCCGCCGCGCCCTGCCCGACACCCCGGCCATCGAGCACATCGTGCCCTTCCTGGTCTGCCTCATCAACGGTCGCCTGACGGTGCCGTCCGCCGGATTGCCGGGTGCGGAGCCGCTGCCGCTGCCCGACGGGACGGGCCGCGAGCGGCTGGAGCGCATCCGCTCGTGGATCGCCTCCGGCGCGGAGGTCCCGCAGAAGCTCCTGCATGCCCTGGAAGTCGCCGGCCCCGCCGCCTGCGGCGCGCCGGCGATCCGGCCGACCCCCATAGGCACCGTGGGCGCCTCGCCTGCCGCCACCGCCGCCTGGCTGGGCGAGCGCGGGGCGCGCGATCCCCACGAACCCGCCCGCACCCACCTGGAGGCGGTCTCCAGGCGCCACGGCGGCCCGGTGCCCGTCGGCCTGCCGATCACCGTGTTCGAGCGTGGTTGGGTGCTGAGCTGGCTGCTGCGCGCCGGGCTCCGCGTGGACGTGCCACCGGAGATGGTGGCCGACCTCAGGGCCGCGATCGGCCCCGCCGGCACCCCCGCCGGGCCGGGCCTGCCCGCCGACGCCGACACGACCTCGGTGGCGCTGTACGCGCTGGCGCTGCTCGGCGTGCCGTACGAGCCGGACAGCCTGTGGGCCTTCCACACTGGCACCCACTTCGCCACCTGGCCGGGGGAGGACGGCTCCTCGGTCAGCGTCAACGCGCACGTGCTCGACGCGTTCGGGGGGTACGTGGCCCGCCGGCCGGAGGCCTCGTCCCGCTACGGCGGAACCATCTCCGACCTCGCGGCCTGGATCAGGGACCGGCAGGAGCCTGACGGGAGCTGGGCCGACCGGTGGCACGCCTCGCCGTACTACGCGGCGGCGAGCTGTGCGCTGGCGCTCGACGAGTTCGGCGGGGACAGCTCTGCGGGCGCGGTCCACGCAGCCGTCGACTGGGTGCTGGACACGCAGCGGACGGATGGTTCCTGGGGACGCTGGGAGGGCACCGCGGAGGAGACGGCGTACGCGATGCAGATCCTGCTGATGACCCGGTGGCGCGACGACCGGCGATGCGCGCGCGCCGCGAGCCTCGGCCTGGCCCACCTCTCGAACCACCTGACGTCCGGCGGGGCTGAGCATCCTGCCCTCTGGCACGACAAGGATCTGTACACGCCGACCGCCGTCGTCCAAGCTGCGGTCATCAGCTCGACGCATCTGGCCCGGCGCATCTAGCGCGGGGAAGCCACGTGGGTGCGCGCGTCGTCGGCGAGCTCCCCGACGGTGTAGGCGTGGGTGTCGCGGGCCAGATACCAGCGGCCGTTGAACGACACGCTCCTGATCTGCCCGGCGGCGATCCCGGCCAGCTCGGCCGGCAGTCCGGCCAACGCCCTCCGGAAGGCCGTGTCGAGCTCGTCGATGTGGGCGGTGACCCGCGCCACCGCCTCCCTCGTGCTCAGACCCTCGCGCTGGAGGATGCTGATGGAGTTGGGCTTGCCCTCGGCCTTCTCCCGCTCGAACGTCCTGATGTCGTTGGCCAGCCGCATGCACGCCGCGCCGAGGTGGGTGGCGGGCTCGATGGACGCCCAGTGCGCCTCCCGCGCCGGCTCGGGACCGCAGACGGCCAGGGCGGCCACCCACCAGACGGGGTAGGTGATGCTGTGCACTCCGTTGGCGAGGTAGTCCGCGTACGAGGGCCACGGGTCACGGGCCTCCGCCCAGGCGCGCTCGCGGCCCATCGCCTCACCCACGAGCTCCACGTGCCGTGACAGGCGCGACAGGTGGGACGCCGCACCCGCGTAGCCATGGAACCGGTCGCACCATCGCGACCAGGCGGCGAGGATCTGCTCCACCGGACTTCCAGGGGCGGGAGCCCGGCTCGTACGGCCCAGGATGGCGGGGAGCGCGGCGAAGATCGCTCCGTGGTCACGCTCAGCCGATGGGCCGGCGACGCCGTCGGCGATGTCGTCGATGCCGAACAGGATCATCGTCAGCACCGCGAGGTCGATGATCTGCTCGCGAGCGGCGTCGGGGAACGTGGCCGCGGCCGACAGGCAGCTGAAGGCGAGCCGACTGGCCGAGCTCTCGCCGTCGGCGTACAGCACCGGGTAGGGCCGCAGGTGCTCGGCGGCTTCGGGCACGACCTCCAGCGCGGTATGCAGGACCCGGCGACGGTCGGGCTCGGGGACGCCCGCCAGTTGGTGCGACCCCTCCAGCAGGCTGTCGGCGAGCTCGTTGCGAATAACGAAATAACCCTGGGGGGTGAGACCACTCACCCTCGAACCCTATCTCTCCCGATCTTCCTCGTTTCACCAAACAACCGACAAAAGGCATAACCAACGCGAAAAGCACACACCCGGCTTGAGTGATGATCGTCTGCTTGCTATGGTCCCCAGGTTGTCAGCGCCGGTATGCCACTGCATGACCTGGTGGTCACCACTCCATGACGTCGCAGGGTAGGTATGATGCGCCCCCGCAATTCCCGACTGCGGACCAAGATCACAGCTCTGCTTCTGTCACTGACGGCGCTGTGGGCGTTCGCGGCCTGGGTGACCTTACGTGACGGTGTCAACCTGCTCTGGGTGTCACTGCTCGACACCAACGTGGCCCAGCCGAGCGAGAAGGTGCTGGTCGAGCTCCAGCGCGAACGCCGGAGCACGATGGTCCGGCTGGGCGACGGCAGCCCGCGCAACCGCAGGGAGGTTCAGGCCCAGCGTGCACGCGCCGACCAGGCCACGGACATGTTCGAGGAGGCGGCGCGGAACTGGGTCGTGGGCTGGGCCCTTGACGACGAGGGCGCCGGCCGGGTCGCCCAGGTGCGCAAGCGGCTCGCGGGCCTGAAGTCCATCCGCCAAGCCGTCGACGCCGGGCAGATGACCCGTCTGCAGGCGGCGAAGGCCTACGCGGATGTCATCGACGCCATCCACAGCATGTTCGGCGCGCTGGCGACGGTGGACGACAAGGCGGCCGCCAAGGACGCCCGCACCCTGCTGCAGATGAGTCGCGCGCAGGAGGTGCTCTCGCGCGAGGATTCCCTGCTGGCCGGCGCGCTGGCCGCGGGAAGGCTGACGCCCGAGGAACACAGACGCTTCACCGAGACGACCGGCGCCTGGCGCATCCTGGCCGAGCAGGCCGGTGCGGAGCTGCGACACGACGACCAGGTCGCCTACAACAGGCTCATGCAGGGCGGTGCGTTCAGCCGGCTCGCCACCCTTGAGGGTCTGCTGGGCGACTTCGGGAGCGACTTCAAGAGCGTCCCGTTCGGGGCCGAGCAGTGGAAGTCCTCGACCGATCGCGCCATGGCCGACCTCAACGGCTTTGTCTTCGCCGCCGGTGACCGCCTGGTCGAGCGTGTGGAACCCGTCGCCGTGGGCGTCGTCGTGCGGCTGGTGCTGATGGGCGGCCTCGGGCTGCTCGCCGTCATCGCCTCGATCGTGCTGTCGATCACCACGACGCGGCGGCTGCTCGCCCAGCTGCAGAAGCTGCGCGACGCGGCGCACGAGCTGTCCGACGAGCGGCTGCCGGGCGTGGTGGAGCGGATCGGCCGCGGCGAGACCGTGGACGTCGCCGTCGAGGCGCCGTCCCTGGAGTTCGGCGACGACGAGATCGGACAGGTCGGACAGGCCTTCAACACGGTGCAGGAGACCGCCATCCGGGTCGCCGCCGAGCAGGCCGCGCTGCGGCGCAGCATCCGCGACATCCTGCTCAGCCTGGCCCGCCGCACGCAGGGGCTGGTGCACCGCCAGCTCACCGTGCTGGACGTGATGGAGCGCCGCGAGACCGACCCCGAGGAGCTGAAGGAGCTCTTCCGGCTCGACCACCTGGCCATCCGGATGCGGCGCAACGCCGAGAACCTCATCGTCCTGTCGGGCTCCTCCCCCGCCCGCACCTGGCGCCGCTCGGTGCCGATGGTGGACGTGGTGCGCGGCGCGCTCGCGGAGGTCGAGGACTACACCAGGGTCGACCTCATGCCGATGGGCGACGTGGTGCTGGTCGGCCGGGCCGTCGGCGACGTCATCCACCTGCTGGCCGAGGTGATCGAGAACGCGGTGTCGTTCTCCCCTCCCTACACGACCGTGCAGGTCAGCGGGCAGCTCGTGGCCAACGGCTACGTCATCGAGGTCGAGGACCGCGGGCTCGGCATGAAGCCCGAGGATCTCGCCGCCGCCAACGAGCGCATCGCCGACCCGCCCGAGTTCCGCATCTCCGGCACCGCCCGGCTCGGCCTGTACGTGGTGAGCCGGCTGGCCGAGCGGCACGGCATCCAGGTGCAGCTCAAGCCGTCCCCGTACGGCGGCACCACGGTCGTCGTCCTGCTGCCGCAGGAGCTGGTGGAGATCGACGACACCCGCGGCACCCCCGACGACAGCCCCGACGGCGACCCGCCCGCGCGCCTGCCGCAGCGGCGGGGCGCGGTGGCCGCCGTGGCCACGGCGGCGCGGCCGGTGGCCGCGGAGAACGTCCGCTCGCTCAAGGTCGCCTCGGCTCGCCGTGCGCTGGCCCTGCGGCCGGACGAGGGCGACGACCGGGTCGAGCCCGCCGACGCCCGCGACCGCACCGCGCCGCGCCGGCCCGCCGACCTCCGCGAACCCGCCCAGCTGCGCCAGCCGCCCGAACCTCGCCAGGCTCCGGCGTCCGCCGGGACCGCCGAGGAGCACACGGAGGCGCCGGAACGGGCGGCGACGCCGGAGCGCCGGCGGCCGCCCACCGAGTTCACCCCGTCGGGGCTGCCCTTCCGGGTGCCGCAGGCGAACCTGAACCCCGCCCTGAAGGCGGAACCACCCGCCGTACCGACCGTCGACGAGGAGGACGATGACGAGCGTTCGCCGGAGGAGATTCGAGCCATGATGGGATCCCTGCAGTCGGGCACCCGCCTGGGCAGGTCCGAGGCCGCCAAGCTCATGGATGACCAGCGATCGGGAGGCGACGGGTGACACCGGCTTCGGGCACGGACCTCAACTGGCTGCTTGACGACCTGATCGACCGCGTCCACGCCGCCGAGCACGCCATCGTGCTGTCGTCCGACGGGCTGCTGATGGCCTCCTCCGAGGGGCTGGAGCGGACCGACGGCGAGCACCTGTCGGCGGTGGCCTCCGGGCTGCAGAGCCTGGCCAAGGGAGTCTCCGAGCGCGTGAGCGGCGGCGCGGTCCGGCAGACGGTCGTGGAGTGGCGCTCGCGCTTCCTCATCGTGACCGTCGCGGGCGAGCGGGCCTGCCTGGCCGTGCTGTGCGGACAGGGCGCCGACATCGGCCTGGTCGCCTACGAGATGGCCATGCTGGTCGCCCGCGTCGGCCAGTACCTCACCTCCGCCGCGCGCACCGGGGAGGCCGTCGCCGGGAGTGACCGGTGACGCGGACCGACCAGGAGCCGGCGGAGGAGCACTGGGTCGATCCCGAGATCATCCGTCCCTACGTCGTGACGCGGGGCCGCACCCAGCCGGTGCACGGGAAGTTCGACCTCATCTCCATGGCCCTGGCCGTGGGACCCATGCCCGGCCCCGGCTCCGGGCTCGACCCCGAACATCTGCAGATCCTCAAGCTCTGCCGCGAACCGAAGTCGGTCGCGGAGATCGCCGCGCACCTGGACCTGCCCGCGGGCACGATCCGGGTTCTCCTCGGCGACCTGTTCGACAAGCAACTCGTCTCGGCCCAGGAGCCGCAATCCGAGGTGGACATGCGTGACATGAACATGTACAGGGCGGTGCTCGATGGTCTTCGATCGCTCTGAGCGCCCCCGCCTGCCCAGGGCGATCAAGATCCTGATCGCGGGCGGTTTCGGGGCCGGCAAGACCACGATGGTCGCCTCGGTCTCCGAGACCAGGCCGCTGCGGACCGAGGAGATCCTCACCGACCGCGGCATCGGCGTGGACGATCTCACCTCGGTGGAGGCCAAGCGCACCACCACCGTGGCGATGGACTTCGGCCGTATCACCCTGACCAACGACTACGTCCTGTACCTGTTCGGCACGCCCGGCCAGGAGCGGTTCTGGTTCGTCTGGGACGAGCTGGCCGAGGGCGCGCTGGGCGCGGTCATCCTGGCCGACACCCGCCGCCTGGCCGACTGCTTCCCCTCGGTCGACTACTTCGAGCGGCGCGGCACGCCGTTCGTGGTGGCGGTCAACTGCTTCGAGGGGGCGCCGACCTTCGAGCTGGACGAGGTACGGCTGGCGCTCCAGCTCGACCCGTCGATCCCGATCGTGCTGTGTGACGCGCGCAAGCGCGACTCCAGCAGGGAGGTGCTCATCGCGCTGGTGAAGCACTCGGCCCGGCTGCGCGCCGAGCCCGTCGGCACCTGAGCGCACGCGCACGCGAGCAGGGCCCGGCCGTCCGGCCGGGCCCTGCTCATGGGCGCGGGGTCAGTGCTTGACCGCCTTCTCGGCGCCGACGCCGGTGAGCGAGCGGACCTCGATCTCGGCGTACTTGGCGGCGTTGTACTCCTTGCTCATGACGGTGCCGAGCCAGCCGCACAGGAAGCCGAGCGGGATGGAGATGATGCCCGGGTTGCTGAGCGGGAACCAGGCGAAGTCGGCGTCCTTGAACAGGGCGGTCTCCGAGCCCGACACGACGGGCGAGAAGATGACCAGCACCAGGGCGGAGACGAGGCCGCCGTAGATGGCGGCGACCGCGCCGGCCGTGTTGAACCTCTTCCAGAACAGGCTGTAGAGGATGGCCGGCAGGTTGCCGGAGGCGGCCACGGCGAACGCCAGCGCCACCAGGAAGGCGACGTTCTGGCCCTGGGCGAGGATGCCGAGGCCGATGGAGACGGCGCCGATGACGAACGCCGACACCCGGGCCACCAGCACCTCCTCCCGCTCGGTGACGTTGCCGCGCTTGAAGACGTGCGCGTACAGGTCGTGGGCGAAGCTGGAGGAGGAGGCGAGCGTCAGGCCCGCGACGACGGCCAGGATCGTGGCGAAGGCGACCGCGCCGATCAGGGCCAGCAGGATCGTGCCGCCCACGTCGCCGAGGAACGTCTGGCCGATGGCCTGGGCGAGCAGCGGCGCGGCCGTGTTGCCCGCCTTGTCCGCGGCGGCGATCGTCTTGCTGCCGACCAGGGCCGCGGCGCCGAAGCCGAGGACGAGGGTCAGCAGGTAGAAGGTGCCGATGATGCCGATGCCCCACAGCACCGACTTGCGGGCGTCCTTGGCGGTCGGCACGGTGTAGAAGCGGATCAGGATGTGCGGCAGGCCGGCCGTGCCCAGCACGAGCGCCAGGCCGAGGCTGATCAGGTCGAGCTTGCCGGCCAGCCCCTGCGCCTCGGTGCCGTACTTCAGGCCGGGGATGAGGAAGTTGCCGCCCTTGCCGCTCTGCGCGGCCGCCTCGCCCAGCAGGGACGAGAGGTTGAAACCGAAGTGGGCCAGCGCGAGGAGGGTGATCAGCGCGGCGCCGCCCATGAGCAGCACGGCCTTGACGATCTGCACCCACGTGGTGCCCTTCATGCCGCCGAAGACCACGTACACGATCATGAGGGCGCCCACGCCGACGATCGTCCACGCCTTGCCCGCCGGGGACGTGACGCCCAGCAGCAGGCCCACCAGGGCGCCCGCGCCGACCATCTGGGCCAGCAGGTAGAAGATGCTCACCGTGATCGTGGAGACGCCGGCGGCGGTCCTGACCGGGCGCGGGCTCATCCGGAACGCCAGCACGTCGGCCATGGTGAACTTGCCGGAGTTGCGCATCAGCTCCGCGACCAGCAGCAGCGCGACCAGCCACGCCACCAGGAAGCCGATGGAGTAGAGGAAGCCGTCGTAGCCGGACAGCGCGATGATGCCGGCGATGCCGAGGAAGGAGGCGGCCGACATGTAGTCGCCGCCGATGGCCAGGCCGTTCTGCGCGCCGCTGAACGAGCGGCCGCCGGCGTAGTAGTCGGCGGCCGTCTTGGTCTGCCGGCTCGCCCAGAACGTGATGCCGAGCGTCAGGGCGACGAAGGCGAGGAAGAGGATGGTCGACAGGGCTTGCGAGCTCATCGGGTCTTCTCCTCGACCTCGTGGCGGAGCTTGTCGGCGATCGGGTCGAGCTTCTTCTCGGCGTGCCTGGCGTACGCCCAGGCGATCCAGAACGTCGAGACGAACTGCAGCAGGCCGAACACCAGTGCCACGTTGATGTTGCCGAGCAACTCGATCGCCATGAAGTCACGCGCCCAGCCGGACAGCACCACATAGAGCAGGTACCAGACCAGGAACGCCACGGTCATCGGGAACGTCCACCGGCGGAAACGGCGCTTCAGCTCCTGGAACTCACTGCTGCGCTGCACTTCCTCATAGACGGACGCGTCATGTTCTTGAGTCGTCACGAGACCCTCCACTGTGATGCGGATCACGCTCACGGTAAGAGGGCAACCTACCCGGAGGGGAGGCCGTAAGCGCGCCGGTTCGGCGAGCCGGCGCGCTCCGGCGACCAGTTGTGCCTGGCTTGCGATGAATGGTGCTATTCATACGACGAACGGTCACGAGCACGCGGTCCGCCGAGGTCAGCGCGTCGCCGAGTTTTTGTCAACCTTTGACCGCGCCCGCGGTGAGCCCTTCGACGATGTAGCGCCGGATGGCGGCGAACAGGATCAGGGTGGGGATGACGGAGACGACGGTGGCGGCGGCCATCGAGCCCCAGTCGATGTCGTACTGGGTGATGAAGGAGTTCATCGCGACGGGGATGGTCTTGGCGTCCTCGCTGTCGATGAACGTGATGGCCAGGAACAGCTCGTTCCAGCACTGGACGAACGCGAAGATGTAGGTGGCGGCGATGCCCGGCAGCATGACCGGGATGACGACGCGCGCCATCGCGGTCAGCCGCGACGCCCCGTCCACCTGCGCGGCCTCCTCCAGCGCGACGGGGATCCGCTCGTAGAAGCCGCGCATGATGATCGTGGCGAACGGCACCAGCATGGCGACGTACACGAGCATGAGCCCGGCCAGCCGGTTGAGCAGGTCGAGGTCGGACATCAGCAGGTAGAGCGGGCCGAGCGCGATGAACAGCGGGATCATCTGGGTGACCAGGTAGGCCAGCATGAGCGCGCCGCGGCCCGGGAAGGAGAAGCGGGCCAGGACGTAGCCGCCGAGCACGCCGGTCACGGTCACCGCGCCGGCCGCCACCAGCGAGACGAGGAGGCTGTTGAGCAGGTAGGTGCCGAAGTCGGCGAAGGAGAACAGCTCCTCGTAGTGCTCGAAGGTGACCTCGCCGGGCCAGTATCGCAGCGGCATCGAGAAGATCTCGGCCTTGGGCTTGAGCGAGGTGACGACGATCCAGTAGAGCGGGAACAGCGTGATCAGCAGCCAGGCGCCGAGCACGACGCCCTTGGCCAGGCGCCTCATCGCGACCTCTCGAATCGGGTGACGTTCAGGTAGAAGACGCTGAAGGACAGCAGGAGGCCGAGCACCAGCAGCCCGACCGCGCCCGCCCGGCCGTAGTCGCCGCCGATGACCTGCTGGATGAGGAACGTGGTGACGATGTCGGTGCCGCCGGCCGGGCCGCCGCCGGTCATGGCGTAGATCAGGTCGGGGAAGTTGAGGATCCAGATGATCCGCAGGAGCACGATGAGCGCGAGCGTGGGCCGGATGTGCGGCAGCGTCACGTGCCAGAACTGCCGAAGCCGGGAGGCGCCGTCCACCGACGCCGCCTCGTACAGCTCACCGGGCACCGACTGCAGCGCCGCCATGATCATGATGGCGAAGAACGTGACGCCGTACCAGACGTTGGCCACGATGACCGAGGTCATGGCCCAGCCGGGCGAGGCCAGGAAGCCGATCCGCTCGTCGATGATCCCGGCCTTCAGCAGCAGGTCGTTGACCACCCCGAACTGCCCGTTGAACATCCACCGCCACAGCAGCCCGATGAGGAAGCCGGACATGGCCCACGGGAAGAACACCCATGCCTGGTACAGTCCCCGGCCACGGAACTGGCGGCGCAGCAGCAACGCCAGCCCGAAGCCGAGGAAGAACTGGAAGAACAGCGACACGGCCACCCACGTGCCGGTGTTGCGCAGCGCCGTCCAGAAGCGGTCCTCGGCCAGCACCGAGCGGAAGTTCTCCAGCCCCACGAACGGCGTGGAGGTGAGGTCGAACAGGTTGTAGCGCTGGAAGGCGATGACGGCGCCGCGGATCATCGGGTAGTAGGTGAACACCGCCACGAAGATCACGCCGGGCAGCAGGCACAGGGCGATGAACCTGGCCTTGCGGCCGGTGAACGCCGGTCTGGCGACCGAGCTCATGAGACCTTCTTGGCCTGGTCGGTCCAGAACGCGTCCCACGACGCGAGCACCTCGGCGACGGTCTTCTTGCCGGTGATGAGCGCCTGGACGTCACGGTCGGAGTCGACGGTGAACTGGCTCCAGCCCGGGTAGTCCACCGGCCGGATGGTGATCACCTGCTGGGGGTCCTGCTGGGCCTGCAGGTAGGCCTTCCAGGCGCCCTGCGAGAACTGCGGGTCGTTCTGCGCCTGCCGGGAGATCGGGATGAGCGAGTTGCCCTTGGCGAAGGCGATGCTCTGCTTGGCCTCCGACAGGAACTGCACCAGCTCGACCGCCTCCTTCCGGTGCTTGCTGAAGGAGGTGACGCCCCAGCCGGCGTACCCGACCGGCTGGAAGGCGTAGCCGGTGGGCCCCTTGGGGATCGGGGCGGTGGACCACGCCTGGACGCCGCTCTCCTCCACAGTCTTGATCACTTCGGGGTCCTGGATGAGCATGCCGGTGACGCCGGAGGTGAAGCCCTGGACCATCTCCGGGTAGCCCCAGGAGACGGAGTCGGGCGGCGAGGCCTCCTTGAAGATCTTCACGTACAGGTCGAGGGCCTGGGCCGCCTCCGGGGTGGAGAAGATCGTCCGCTTGTCCTTGAGGAAGAACGACTTCTCCGGGTCGAGGGCCTCGCCGTTGTACGCGCTGATCATCATGACCGCGTAGTCGGCGCCGCCCTTGCCGCCCCGGAAGGAGTAGCCGTAGCGGTCGCCCGTGGTCATCTTCTTGCCGGCCTCGTACAGCTCCTGCCAGGTCCTGGGGGGCTGGGTCAGGCCCCAGTCGGTGCGGTGGAAGAGCGTCCGCTGGTAGAAGCCGTACGGGATGAGGTAGGGCTTGCCGCCGACCTCGACGGCCTTCTTCCTGGCCAGGTCCGTCAGGTCGGCCCAGCCGGGCCAGGCGTCGGTGGGCAGCTCGGCCAGCCAGCCGTTGTTGGAGAAGGACTTGGCCGTGTGGTCGCGGACCTCCAGCACGTCCAGGTCCTTCTTCGTCTGCAGGATCTGGGTGATCTTCTGGTCGGCGCTGTCCAGCGGCGGCGAGACCAGCTCGACCGAGACGCCGGGGTTCGCCTTCTCGAAGTCGGCGATCAGGCGCTTGATCAGCTTGGTCCGCTCGGGACTGGTCAGGCTCTCGATCATGCGCAGCCGTACCTCGCCGGAGGAACCGGAGCCGGAGCCGCAGCCCGCGAGGACCAGCGTTGCGGCGGCGAGCAGAGCCGTGGGTGCCGCCAGGCGTGATGATCTCATGTGTGCCTCCGTGCGAGGTAAGACAGCGCTGTCAGTCACGCTAGGCGACCGACCCCCTCCAGCGCCAGACCCAGGTCCTTGATCAACGTCTCGGCCGCCTCCAGCCCGACCGACAGGCGCACGAGACCGACCGGGATGCCCATCGTGGCACGGACGCTCTCCTTGGTGCTCAGGGCCGGGGCGTTCACCAGGCTCTCGAACCCACCCCACGACACCCCGATCCTGAAATGCCGGAGCAGATCAAGGAACTCGGCCACCTCCTGCCGCGACTCCGTGTCCAGCTCCACGCTGAACAGGCTGGAGAACCCCGACATCTGCCGCACCGCCAGCGCGTGCCCCGGATGCGACGCCAGCCCCGGGTGGTTGACCCGCCGCACCGCCGGATGGCCGGCCAGGAACGCGGCGACCGCCAGCCCCCGCTCCTGGTGCGCGGCCATCCGCACCGGCAGCGTCCGCAACCCCTTGATCACCTTGGCGGCGACGTGCGGCGCCATGGCCGCCCCGTAGAGCTGGTACTCGGTCAGCGCCAGCGGCCTGATCAGCCGCGACGACCCGGCCACCACGCCGCCGACCAGGTCGCTGTGGCCGCCCACGTACTTCGACAGCGAGTGCACGACCAGGTCGACGCCCATAGTCAGCGGCTTCTGGAAGATCGGCGTGGACCAGGTGTTGTCCATGATCGTGACCAGCCCGTGCCGCGCAGCCCAGGCCGTCACCGCCGGGATGTCGAAGACCTCGTACCTCATGTAGGAGGGGGATTCGAAGTAGAGTAGGCGCGTGCTCTCCCTGATAGCGCTGTCACACCCCTGGAGACTGTCGACATGCGTATGCGTGACCCCGAACTTCTCCAGATAACGCAGGAACTGGGTCGTCGGCCCGTAGACGGCGCCCAGCACCAGCACGTGGTCCTCCGCCGACACCTGCGAGGAGATGGCGGCGGAGATCGCGCCCATCCCCGACGCGAAGCACTTGGCCCGCTCCCCCCGCTCCAGCGCGGCGAGCTTGCGCTGGGCCAGATCCACGGTCGGGTTGGTGCCCCGCCAGTAGACGTAGCGCTCGTCCTCGTTCCTGATCGCCTCACCCAGTTCCTCCGCCGTCGCGAACGCGAACAGGGAGTTCTCGAACACCGGAGGGTTGACCGCGCCCAGCATCCAGGGCTCGTCCTCCCCCATACGCCCACAGATCCACTCATCGTCCATGGAGGCAGACTATGACAGTGCGCAAGCCCACCATGGCCGACGTGGCCCGTCACGCCGGAGTCAGCCTCAAGACCGTCTCACGGGTCGTCAACCAGGAGCCGCACGTCAGCGCCTCGGTGCAGCAACGGGTGCACGCGGCCATCAGCGCGCTGGGCTTCCGACGCAACGAGGCGGCCAGCCGGCTGGCGCGCGGCGCCACCATGCTGACGATCGGGCTCATCATGGAGAACATCTCCAACGAGTTCTACTCCCGCCTGGCCGCCGCGGTGGAGGCGGCTGCCGGCGAGCACGAGGCGCTGGTGGTGTTCGGCTCCTACGAGGAGCGGCCCGACCGGGAGCGGATGCTCGTCGAGTCGATGTACGGCAGGGGCGTCGACTCGCTGATCATCGTGCCCTCGGCGGCCGACCACGGCTGGCTCGCCGAGCATCCGGGGCTCACCACGGTCTTCGTCGACCGCGTGCCGGCCGGGCTCGACCGGGCCGACGTGGTGGCGCTCGACGACGTCCGCGGCGGGCTGGTCGCGACCGAGCACCTGCTGGCCCGCGGGCACCGCCGCATCGCGCTCCTCTCCGACGACGACGGGCTCAGCTCCGTGCACGACCGCGCCGACGGCTACCGGGCCGCGCTGCGGGCCGCCGGAGCGGCGGTGGACGAGTCGCTGGTCGTGCGCGGCGTGTTCGACCCGTGGCGGGCCGGCCACGAGGTCGCCCGCCTGCTCTCCCGGCCCGACCCGCCGACCGCGTTCTTCGCCACCAACAACCGCGCCGCGATCGGCATCCTGCAGGCGCTGCGCGAGCGGCCCGAGCGGCCGGCCTACGTGGGCTTCGACGACTTCGCGCTGGCCGACGTGTTCAACCCGGGGGTGACGGTGGTGCGCTACGACGTGCGGCGGCTGGCCCGCAGCGCGGTGGACCTCCTGCTCAGCCCCTCCCCCGAGCCGCGCCGGGTCCGCGTCCCCGTCGAGCTTGTGGCGCGCGGCTCCGGCGAGCTGCCCCCTCCCTGAGGTCGGCGTCGGCGGGCGCCCCGTGGGTGTCTGGGGCGGGGGGCGGCTGCGGGGTGGGCGGCTGCGGCGGGGCGGGTGACACGGCATGATGGGGCGCGATGAATGCGTATTTATCCCCCGACAGCACCGGTGCGCAGCGGCGCTCCGTCGGCCCGTACGCACTCGACCGCCGCCTCGGCTCCGGCGGCATGGGCATCGTGTACCTCGCGCACGACGGCGCGGGGCGTCAGGTGGCGTTGAAGGTGATGCGGCCGGAGCTCGCCGCGCGGGAGGAGTTCCGGCAGCGGTTCCGCAAGGAGGCCGAGGCGGCGCGGAAGGTGGCCCGTTTCTGCACGGCGGCCGTGCTGGACGTGGGCCTGGACGACGGCCAGGCGTTCATCGCGACCGAGTACATCGACGGCCCCGACCTGTCCGCCGTGGTGGAGGCGCAGGGCCCGATGTCGGGCTCGACGCTGGAGGCGCTGGCCGTCGGGGTGGCCACCGCGCTGTCCGCCATCCACGGGGCCGGGGTCGTGCACCGCGACCTCAAGCCGTCGAACATCCTGCTCGGCCCGGTCGGCCCGCGGGTCATCGACTTCGGGATCGCGCAGCTCGCCGACACGCTGGGCGGCGACACCGGGGTGGTCATCGGCACGCTGCCGTACATGTCGCCGGAACAGGGCCGCGGCGAGCGGGTGACGGCGGCGGCCGACGTGTTCGCGTGGGGCTGCGTGGTCACCTACGCCGCCACCGGGCGCCCGCCCTTCCCCGGCGGCAGCGACGCCGAGATCCTCTACCGCGTCGCCCACCACGTCCCACGCCTCGACGGGCTCGACGAGCGGCTGCGTCCCCTCGTCGAGCAGGCCCTGGACAAGGACCCCGCCCGGCGTCCCACGGCCCAGCAGCTCCTCGACCGGCTGCTGGGCCGGGAGCGGGTGACCGTCGAGGCCGCGACACGGCTGGTGACCGACAACTGGGGCCTCGACGGGCCGCCGCCCCCCGCCGCCCCGCGGGCGCGGCCCCGCCGGTGGCTGGTGCCGGTGCTGGCCGCGATCACGGCGCTCTCCGTCTCGGTGGCCGTGCTGGCGCTGACGCTGGGCCGCCCCGACCCGCCCGACGGCGCCGCCGTGGCGGGCCGCGATCTCCAGATCGACGGCGTCAGGCTGCACGTGAAGGTGCTCTCGCTGACCCGCAAGGGCCGCACCGTCGTCCTGCAGTGGTCGGTGCGCAACGACGGCACGAGCGAGTGGGACCAGTGGACGGCCTTCGGCACCGGGCCGCTGACCACCTGGCAGTACAACAGCACCGCGGGCGTGACAGTGGTGGACCCGGCGACGGGGAAGACGTACGGGCCGGTGACCGAGGGCGACAAGTGCTCGTGCAGCCCCACCAAGGGCAAGCTGCGTCCGGGCGACACCGCCTCCTACTTCTCGGTGTTCGCCGGGATCTCCGAGGACGCCGACCAGCTCGGCGTGCAGATCCCCAGCGTCGGCCTGTTCGCCGACGTCCCGGTCTCCTAGGAGGAGCGGGGCCGCCAGTCGCCGCGGTCCAGGTTGAGGTCCTCGGGGGTGTGCAGGCGGACCATGGTCCTGGCCACCCCCGCCGGGACGCGGTGCGGGGTCACGAACGACACCGTGATCATCACCGTGAACGCGATCGGCACCGTCCAGGCGGCCGGCTGGGCCAGCAGCGCGTTCGCCAGCCCCTCGTGCGGCCCGCCGACGATCGTGACCAGCACCGCGGCGCAGGCCAGCCCGCCACCGACGAACAGCCCGGCCAGCGCGCCGGTGGTGCTGAGCCGCCGCCACCAGATGCCGAGCACCAGCAGCGGGCAGAACGACGACGCCGCCACCGCGAACGCCAGCCCGACCACGTCGGCCACCGGCAGCTCGCGAGCCCACAGCGCCAGCGTCAGCGGCACGACCACGGCCAGCACCGTCGCGATCCGGAACGAGCGCACCCCGCCCCGGAGCAGGTCCTGGGCGAGCACCCCGGCCACCGACACGGTCAGCCCCGACGAGGTGGACAGGAACGCGGCGAACGCCCCGGCCGTGACCAGCGCCGTCAGCAGGTCGCCCAGGGTGCCGCCGACCATCCGGCCCGGCAGCGTCAGCACGACGGCGTCGGTGCGGGCCAGGTCGGGGACGTACAGCCGGCCCAGCCAGCCGTACAGGGCGGGCAGCAGGTAGAAGGCGCCGAGCAGCGTCAGGACCACCAGCGTCGTGCGGCGGGCGGCCCGGCCGTCCGGGTTGGTGTAGAACCGCACCAGCACGTGCG
Source organism: Nonomuraea indica (assembly GCF_002850745.1). Classification (GTDB taxonomy): domain Bacteria; phylum Actinomycetota; class Actinomycetes; order Streptosporangiales; family Streptosporangiaceae; genus Nonomuraea; species Nonomuraea indica. The sequence continues at coordinate 516,503 of NZ_KZ559468.1, read as the reverse complement.
GCAGCCCCATGGTGCCGAGGAACGTCGCGAGGATGAGCGAGTACGTCGAGTACAGCCCGTACTCCCTGCCCCCGCCCAGGGGGGCCTGCCAGGCGGCGGCGTCCTGCGGGCTGATCGCCGGCGCGCCGTCGGCCTTCCAGGCCATGAGCAGGAACACCAGCGGCACCGCCAGCGCGGTCAGCTTCAGCCAGTACTGGAACGCCTGCACGAACGTGATCGACCGCATGCCGCCGGACAGCACGTTGACGGCGACCACCACGGCCACGAGCAGGCCGCCGGCCCACGGCGGCGCGCCGGTGATCTCCCGGAGCACCAGGCCCGCGCTCTGGAACTGCGGCATGAGGTAGAGCCAGCCGATGAGCACGACGAGGCCGCTCGCCGTGCGGCGCACGGTCATCGACTCCAGCCGGGCCTCGGCGAAGTCGGGCAGGGTGTACGCCCCGGAGCGGCGCAGCGGCGCCGACACCAGCACGAGCAGCACGAGGTAGCCGCCGGTCCAGCCGACGGGCAGCCACAGCATGTCGGCGCCGAACGACAGGATGAGCCCCGCCACGCCCAGGAACGACGCCGCCGACAGGTACTCGCCGCCGATGGCGGAGGCGTTCCACAGCGGGCTGACGGTGCGGGAGGCCACGTAGAAGTCGGAGGTGGTGCGGGAGACGCGGATGCCGAACGCGCCGATGAGCACGGCGGCGAGGACCACGATGAGCACCGCCGTGAGGCTCATCGGCCCCGCCCGCGGCCGGCCGGGGTGGCTGTCACCGGCGTTCGACCAGGTCGGCGAAGTGGCGTTCGTTGCGTTCGGCCTGGCGGACGTAGAGCCAGGCGCCGGCGACGAAGGCGGGGTAGATGAGGCCGCCGAGCACCGCCCACGGCAGCGGGACGCCGAGCAGGTCGGCCTCGCGCAGCCGCGGGATGAGCAGGAACAGCAGCGGCAGGCCGCCCACCACGCAGCCCAGCACCGTGCAGACGAACATCGCCAGCCGGAACTGGGTGCGCAGCAGGGAGCGCATGTACACCTCGCCGAGGTGGGTCTGCTCGTCGATCTCCCGGGTGGCCGGGTAGCGGGGGCGGCGGGCGGCGGCCGTCCGCGGGCTCGTCACGGCGACCCGGCGGGCCTGCTCGGCCCGGCGCGCCTGGTCCGCCCGGCGCGGCAGGTCCACCCAGCGTGGCCCCTCCCCCCGGCGCGGACCGGCGGGCGCGTCCCCGCGCCGGGACTGCTCGCCGCGGCCGGACTGGTCGCCGCGGCGGGGCGGGTCCGCGGTCACTCGACGCGGCCCTTCCGCGCACGCCGGACGAGCAGGTCGCGCAGCTCGCGCGTGTGGCGCCGGCTGACGGGGATCTCCGTCCGGCCCACCCGCACCACGCACTTGCCGGAGTCGATGTGCAGCTCCTCGATGTGCTTGACGGCCACCAGGTGGCTGCGGTGCACGCGGACGAAGCCGGCCGACGCCCAGCGCTCCTCCAGCGTGGCGAGCGGGATGCGCACCAGGTGGGTGCCGGTGGCCGTGTGCAGCCGGGCGTAGTCGCCCTGCGCCTCCACGTAGACCACGTCGGCGCTGGAGACGAACCTCGTCACCCCGCCCAGCTCGACGGGGATCGTGTCGGAGTCCCCCGTGTCCACGGGCACGTCGGCGGAGACGGCGACCCGCCGGATGGCCTCGGCGAGCCGTTCCGGCCGCACCGGCTTGAGCAGGTAGTCCTCCGCCTTGATCTCGAAGGCGTCGACGGCGTGCTCCTCGTACGCGGTGACGAACACGACGCGCGGCGGATTGGCGAAGCGCGACAGCAGCCGGCCGAGGACGACCCCGTCCAGGCCGCGCATGCGGATGTCGAGGAAGACGGCGTCGACCGGCCGGCCCTCGGCGATGGCACGGTCCAGCAGCCGCAGCGCCGCCGCTCCGTCCCGGGCGGTCGCCACGTCGCCGATGCGGGGGTCGGCGCGCAGCAGGTACGACAGGTCTTCCAGCGCGGGAAGCTCGTCGTCGACCGCCAGCACGCGAAGTTGTGCCATAGACAGTGATAAAACCGACAACAGAGCGTACGGTCAACGGGCCGAGACGCCGGGGTGATACTTCGGCAACCTTACGTTGACTTTCGTGCCCGCCCCGGGCGCGGTCTCGACGACGAGGCCGTACTCGTCGCCGTACACCTGGCGCAGCCGCTCGTCCACGTTGGCGAGCCCGACGCCGCCGGCCGGGGTGATCTCGCCGGCCAGGATGCGGCGCAGCCGGTCGGGGTCCATGCCGAGCCCGTCGTCCTCGACGCTGATGCCGCATTCGGCGCCGGCGTCCTCGGCGATGATCGTGATGCGGCCGACGCCGTCCTTGCTCTCCAGGCCGTGCCGGACGGCGTTCTCGACCAGCGGCTGCAGGCACAGGAACGGCACGGCGACGGGCAGCACCTCGGGGGCGATGCGCAGCGTGACCTGGAGCTGGTCGCCGAAGCGGGCCCGCTCCAGGATGAGGTAGCGGTCGATGGAGCGCAGCTCCTCGGCCAGCGTGGTGAACTCGCCGTGCCTGCGGAAGGAGTAGCGGGTGAAGTCGGCGAACTCCAGCAGCAGCTCGCGGGCGCGTTCGGGGTCGGTGCGGACGAACGAGGCGATGGTGGTGAGGGAGTTGTAGATGAAGTGCGGCGAGATCTGCGCGCGCAGCGCCCGGACCTCCGCCTCCATGAGCAGGGTGCGCGAGCGGTCCAGCTCGGCCAGCTCCAGCTGCGAGTCGACCCAGCCGGCCACCTCCTGGGCGGCCCTGACCAGGCCCGCCGAGGCGTGCGGGCCGTAGGCGGCCAGCGTGCCCACGACCCGGTCGTCGGTGGTGAGCGGCACGACGACGGCGTGCCTGACCGGGCACTCCAGCAGGGGGCAGTCGAGATCGAGGACCTGGGTGCGGCCGTCCTTCAGCGTGGCCCGCGCGTGCGCGAACGCCTCGCCGGCGTGGTGGTCGCCGGCCCCGTCGTACACGAGCAGCCGCTCGCTGTCGGTGATGGCCAGCGCCGACGAGCCGAGCAGCGTGCGCAGGTGCCGGGACGCCTTCTCCGCGCCCTCGGCGGTGAGCCCGGCCCGCAGCGGCGGGCCGGCGAGGGAGGCGGTGTGCAGGGTCTCGAACGTGGCGCGCTCGGCCGGGCTGGTGCCCAGCTCGCGGCGGCCCCGGACGAGCCGCCACAGGACGAACGCGGGAACGCCGACGAGCACCGCGACCACGGCGACGCCGACGACGTACTGCACTTCCACACCGCCGGAGCCTACGCCCCCGCGAGCGCCCCGGCGATGGCGGCGGCGCAGGCGCGGGCCTCCTCGTCGGAGGCGTACCTGGTGCGCGGCCAGAAGAAGCCGCGCAGCCCGTCCTTGCGGTTGCGCGGCACCACGTGCACGTGCAGGTGGGGCACGCTCTGGCTGACCCGGTTGTTCATCGCCACGAACGTGCCGGCCGCCGCCATGCCCCGTTCGACCGCCCCCGCCATGGCCTGCACCCGCTCGAAGAACGGCCCCACGTCGGGCAGGTCGGCGAGCGTCTCGGCGTGCCGTCTCGGCACCACCAGCACGTGCCCCTTGAACAGCGGCCGGCTGTCGAGGAAGGAGACGGCCACCTCGTCGGCATGGACCACGAACGCGGGCCGCTCCCCCGCGACGATCTCACAGAACAGGTCGGTGCTCACCGGCCGAACCCTACCCGCGGGCGCGGGCGGCGAAGGCGGTCCAGCTTGTCATGTTCGGCGCGGTCCAGGTGTCGGGCGCGTGCAGGAAACGCTCGCCGACGTGCCGGGCCAGCCGTTCGGGCACCTCGTCGGTCTTGCCGCCGCGGCAGTGGTAGACGAGCGACCCCTCACGCTGCCCCATCGCCATCCACGGCAGCCAGGGCGAGACGCGGCACCAGGAGAACGCGCACGGCACGGACGCCGCGCCCGACTCCAGGTCGTCGGCGGCGGCGAAGAACTGGAACAGCTCCATCGCCCGGTAGGTGTCGCCGGCCGAGTTGTCGGGATAGTCGGCGACCTTCAGCGGCGACGGGTAGGCCAGGCGGACGTCCACGTTGAACACCACCTGCCCGCCCACCGCGGTGACCGGCACGGGGTGGGCGCCGAGGCGCTGGTTGACCGGGTCGTTGAAGACGTGCTGGACCTCGACGGCGGAGCCGGTGAACGGGTTGTCCCAGACGTCGATGATCTCCCGGGTGACCGGGTCGAGGTAGGCGGCGGCCTCGCGGGCGAGCAGCCGCCAGCCGTCGTCGGCTCGTACGGCCCTGGCCACGTTGACGCCCTCGAAGCCGAACAGGTGGTGCGGACCGTCGTCACGCCGCCAGCCGTACACGTCGCCGGTCCACCAGGAGATCGTCTCGGCGCCGTCGTCGGACGCGCGCACCCGGATAAAGTCCATGGACGGCAGCTTGTCCGACTCCGGCGCGACGATCAAGAGCCGGTCGTGATCATCGTACGGTCACCTCGAAGACCGCCTCCCCGGACAGCCGCCGGCTCTCCGGGGTGGCCGGGGCGGTGGCGGCGCCGCAGCGCCAGCAGTCGTGCAGCCGGATGAGGGTCCGGCCGGGACGCTTGGCGTTGAAGACGAAGTAGCTGGTGTCCCCGTCGGGCCGCTCCTCGCTGATGTAGGAGGCGACTCTCACGTCGGGCACGGCCACCAGCGTCCACTGGTCGCCGGCCGCGGGATCGTCGGGGACGGCGAGGGAGAACCGCTGGCCGGAGCGGAACTCGGCGGTGACGGTCGCGCCCTTGGCGCCCTGGACGACGGCCCCCAGGTCGCTGACCGCCGAGCCGCCCCCGCAGGCGGCCGCACCGCAGCCCAGCAGGAGGGCCAACGTCCCCCACGTGGCCTTCCCGGTGGCCGTCGCGCATGTCATTCATGCAGGTTATCGGGCTCCGGTTCGTCCCGCGGGACGGCGTACGGCTCGCTCTGCGGGGGTGTGCCGCCGGCGATGGCCCGCTCCCTGATGAGCTCGGCGTCGAGCTCGGCGCCGAAGAGCAGGGCCATGTTGGACAGCCAGAGCCAGATCAGGAAGACGACGACGGCCGCCAGCGTGCCGTAGGTCTTGTTGTACGAGCCGAACAGGCTGACGTACAACGCGAAACCGGCCGAGACGAGTATCCACAGCACGACGGCGAGCAGCCCGCCGGGGGTGATCCAGCGCATGCCGGGCTGGCGCACGTTGGGCGCCGCCCAGTACAGCACCATGATGAGGCCGGCGGCGATGAGCGCGAGGACGGGCCACTTCAGCACGTTCCAGGCGGTCACCACGGCGTCGCCGAGACCGAGGAGGCGGCCCGCCAGGTCGGCCAGCCGGCCGGTGAGCGTGACCGCGATCGCGCCGACGGCCAGCAGCACCGTCACCAGGATCGTCAGGCCGAGCTTCAGCGGCGTGGTCTTCCAGAACGGGCGGCCTTCCTCGATGTCGTAGATCTCGTTGCCGGCCCGGATGAACGCGCCGATGTAGCCGCTGGCCGACCACAGGGCCACGGCCAGGCCGGCGATCGCGAGCAGCCCGGCCGAGCCCGCGCCGCGCCGGACGCCCGCGAGGCCCTGCGTGAGCAGGTCGCGCACCTCGGCGGGCGCCAGCACGGCCAGGTGGCCGATCAGCATGGCGGTGTCGTCGTGGCCCAGCAGGCCGAACAGCGACACCAGCACGATCATCGCCGGAAAGATCGACAGCACCGCGTAGTAGGTGAGCGCGGCCGCGAGGTCGGGGACGCGGTCGTCCCTGAACTCGGCGAACGTGCGCCTGAGCACGCTCCACCAGGCTCGGCGCGGCAGGTCGGCGGGGGTGTCCGGCGTGGCCAACGGGCTACCGGCCCCGGAAGCGCCTCGTGCGCCCGACGGGGCGGCGGGCTCTCATCCGGCGCACGACGAGCACGCCGATCGCGCCCGCCACCGCCACCAGCAGGACGGGCCGCCTGCGCGCCTGGGTGGTGACCTTGCCGGCCGCGTCCTTGACCTGCTCGGGCGTGGCCTCGCGCACCATGCCGGCGACCTCGCTCGCCTTGCCCTTGGCCGTGCCGGCCACCTCGGCCGTCTTGCCCTTCACGGTGCCGGCGACCTCGGCCGTCCTGCCCTTCACGGTGCCGGCCACCTCGGCGGCCTTGCCCTTGGCGGCCTCGGCGGCCTCGCTCGCCCTGGCCTTCATGTCGGCCTTGTGGGCGAGGGCGGCCACGGTGTCGCCCATGTCCGCGCGGGTCTCCTGGATACGGTTGCGCACGTGTTCCTCCTCGTCGTCGGTGTGGGGATCGGCCCGCCGGGACGGCGCCGCCTGCCGGTCGCGGCCGGGCCCGGGGTTCCCGGAGCGGGCGCCGCCGGTGCGCGGACCACCTGCAGGGGTGTCGTCCGTGCGGGTCCTGCCGGTGTGGCTCTTGTTCGTGTGGGTCCTGCCCGTGTGGGTGTCGCCGGTGCGGGTCTGCGAGCGCGCCTCGCCCTCGCGGTCCTCGATCAGCGCGGTGCGCTCGTCCGGCAGCGGGGGTTCGGGGTCGAAGACCTCGTGCTCCTCGCGCGCGGCCTCGGCGCGACGCGCGTTCTCCTCCGCGCCGGGCCGGGTCTGGGGCACGTTGATGGACTCGTGGTCGGTCGGCGCTCCCACCGTGGACCGGTGGGCGCCGACCTGCCCGGCATGCTGCCTGCTGTATCCGGGGTCCGTCTCACTCATCGCCGTACGCTCTCCTTGACCACGTCGATGTCGGCCTTGACGCTGGCGATCGCCTCGCTGGGCACCGGCGGCGCGGCCTGCTTGACCTGCTTGCGGCCGATCAGGCCGATCACGGCGGCGATGACGAACAGCACGACGGCCACGATCGCCGCGGCCGCCCAGGCGGGCATGACCAGCGACAGCAGCAGGACCACGGCCGCCACGAGCGTGGCGCCGCCGAAGAACGCGACCAGGCCGGCCGCCCCGAACAGGCCCGCGCCGAAGCCGGCGCGCTTGCCCTTGCGCGTGAGCTCCAGCCTGGCCAGCCGCAACTCGTCCCTGACGAGCCGGGAGACCTGCTCGGAAAGATCGTTGACGAGTTTGTGGGTGTCGTTCACGTCGTCGCCTCCTCTGATGAGGAGAGCGACTACCCAGCCATCCGGGGTTCTATCACCGGCACCTCAGCGCTTGCGGGCCACCCGCAGGAGAAGGCCGACGACCGACAGGACCGGCGACTCGTCCGTCTCGCACCAGTTGCCGGGCTTGCGGGGCGGGCTCCACGGGGACGGGAGCTCGCACGAGGGAGCCTGCGGCCGGGGCCGCTCGCACCACGATCCGGGAGGGTTCATGCCTCCACTGTACGCGCGGGCCGCTCAGCGGTCCTCGAACGCGTCCGGCACCATCACCCGCACCCCGTTGGGCACCACCCGCAGCCGGATCGGCGTGCGCAGCCGCACCTCGCCGTCGACGTCGGCCGCCATCGGCGGGTCGGTCTCCAGCAGCATCTCTCGGCCCATCACGAACGGCCCGCCCGCCAGGCTGCGCCAGCGGCCCGTCGTCGCCCGCGCCAGCGTCTCGCCGAGCAGCCGCAGCTTCTTGCCGGAGCCGAGCTGGTAGGCGACGAGCATGCCGTTGTCGATGCTGATGTCCTTGGCCACCTGCCAGCCGCCGTGGAACCGGCCGTTGGCGATGTTGAGCTGGTGGGTGAGCAGTTCGTGGCGCTGCCCGTCGACGGTGATCACGGCCCGGAACGGCCGGTGCCCGGGCAGGATCGTCAGTGCGGTCAGCGGGTAGGCGGGCCGGCCGAGCACCCGCTTGAGCCACGGCTTGACCTTGCCGGCCACCTCGACCGACACGCCGAAGCTGGCCAGGTTGGCGAACGGCCGGTCGTCGGCCATGCCGAGGTCGATGTCGGCGACCTTGCCGGTGGCGAACACCCGGATGGCGCCCGGCAGGTCGAGCGGCAGGCCGAGGCTGCGGGCGAAGTTGTTGGTGGTGCCGAGCGGCAGCACGCCGAGCGCCACGTCACGGTGGGCGACGTGGCGCACGGCCGAGGACAGGGTGCCGTCGCCGCCGCCCACGATGAGCAGGTCGGGACCGGTGGCGAGGGCGGTGTCGAGCAGGTCGCGCAGGCGCTTGGGGTTGTAGACGCCGATCTCGGCCAGCGGCTCGAAGCCGAGGGCGTGGATCTGCTCGATCACCTCGAAGTAGTGGCGCCTGCCGCGGCGGGAGCGCGTGTTGATCACCAATGCCACCCGGCGGTCCGTGCGGATCGCCTCGGTGTGCTCGGCCTTGGTGCGGAGTGCGCTCATGGTCATCAATCGTAGGTGCACAGAGTGCTACCTGAGGCCGCCCGCTGAACGCGGCCGACCTGAGGCGCACACAGTGCTACCCGAGGCCGCCCGCTCGACGCGGCCGACCTGAGGCGCACACAGTGCTACCCGAGGCCGCCCGCTCGACGCGGCCGACCTGAGGCGCACACAGTGCTACCCGAGGCCGCCCGCTCGACGCGGGCGGCCTCGGGTCACTTCCTCTTCGTCTCTCCGGTCACTTCTGGGGCGGGGTGACGTGGACGATGGCGCCCAGGTTGCCCGGCAGCGGGCTGACCAGCTTGAACTGGACGCCCAGCGCCTTGCCCTCGTCACCGGGGTCGCCGGTGCCGAGCTTGTGACCGCCGCCGATGTCGGTGCCGTACAGCTCGGTCGCCGGGGTGCCGTCGAGGTGCACCACGCGCGTGCTGTACGGCTGGTCGCCCTTCGACGGCACCACCACGGAGGCGTCGAAGTCGCGGTAGTACAGCGTGCCGTCCTGCACCTCGAACCCGGGGTACCAGGTCTTGGCGTCGGTGAAGTTCGGCACGCCCTTCAGCGGCTTGACGTCCGTGCAGTACTCGCTGAACGGCTCGTCCGGCGCCTCCAGGCACTCCTTGAACGGGTAGGTCCTGGTGAAGGAGAACGCCGCGTTGGAGGTCTGCGAGCGGCCCTCCATGTTCTTGTGCCTGGTCGGGTCCTTCTCCGCCGCGGTGCCGGTGCGGCGCAGCGGCTCGTAGTGCGAGTCGACCAGCAGCAAGCTGCCCTTGGAACCGATGCTCGGCGGCAGCTGCAGGTTGGGGACGAGGGAGTTGTTGGTGTAGGTCGAGTCGCGGTACCAGACGAGCAGGCCCGGGGCGTTGTACTTGACCTTCTCCACCTTCCAGGCGCCGTCACGCGAGTAGGTGGTGTCGTAGGCGTACTGCAGCCCCTTGTCGAAACCGTCGAAGTTGCGCCACTCGGCCAGGTAGAACCGGGAGATCTCGCGGAACCCGTTGTTGATCGTCCAGCCCTGGCCACTGGTGTTGGTGAAGGTGCCGCCGGTGGCCTTCCAGCCGTTCGCGCCGCCCTCGACGTCGTCGCTCCACACCGTCTCGGCGCCGTTGGTGAGCTGGAAGTCGTCGGCGTGCCAGCCGCGCGGGGTGAAGGCGGCGTCGGTGTTGTACGTCAGGCGCAGCTTGACGGTCTGCCCGGCGAACGGGGTCAGGTTGACGTAGTCGTGCCGCCAGCCGTTGGTGTCGCCGGTGAGGCCGTACTTCTTGTTGCCGAACGTGGCGAGGTTCTTGTTCGGGTCGGGGTAGCCGTCGGGCGTGGTGACCTCGGCGCCGGCCTCGTCGTAGACCTTCTGCTGGGTCCAGGTCTGGCCGCCGTCGGTGGACACCTCGACGAAGCCGAAGTCCCAGTCCTGCTCGATCTCGTAGTTGTTCCACATCCACAGGCGGACGTCGGTGCCCGCGGGCACGGGCATGTCGCGGGTGAGCGTGACGTTGGCCCACTCCTGGTCCATGCCGGACCACCAGGTGCCGGTGCCGCTGTGCGGGTCGATCATCTTCAGCGGCTCGGAGGCGAGGTTGACCCGGACGCCGTCCTGGGTGAGCCTCGGCGTGCGCGACGACTGCCCGACCGTGACGAGCTTCGGCGCGTCGCCGGGGTCGAACACCTTCGGGTTGGCCCAGCCGAGCACCCACTTGTCCCACAGGCCCATGTGGGTGGGCATGGACTGGAAGATCGGGCCGGAGTGCGAGCCGCTGGACATCAGGTCCCAGAAGTCCACGGCGGAGCTGGCCGAGCCGGAGGTGTCGTACAGGTCGGGCAGGCCCAGGTCGTGGCCGTACTCGTGGGCGAAGACGCCGACGCCGGAGTCCTCGGGCTGCACGATGTAGTTGGAGATCTTGAAGTTGGTGCCCGGCACCTTGTAGCCGCCGGCGACCGCGCTGGAGTGGGCCCAGATGGCGTAGGTGCCCTCGGCTCCTCCGTCGGACGACTTGTCCTTGCCGGCGTGCACGAGGACGAGGTGGTCGATCACGCCGTCGGGCTCCGCGAAGTTGCCGTCGCCGTCGGCGTCGGAGACGTCCTCCACGTCGTAGTCGGCCCACGGGAAGCCGGGCTGCGTCTGGGCGAGGACGTTGACCGCGTCGATGGCGAGCTGGCCGGCCCCGAGCGGGTTGTCGGGGTGGCCGGACATGTCCTGGGGAGCGCCGCCGCAGGCCGCCGCGCCGTACCACGCCTCGGAGTGCGGGGCCTTCAGCCAGCCGACCGCCGAGCCGGTGACCGAGTAGGCGCCCTTGGACATCTCCTCGTACATCTTCTTCAGCGTGTGGCCGGAGATGTCGATGCCGGGCTTGCCGTCGCGGGGGTCCTTCAGGTCGGGGCGGACCCGCTCGGTGATGCCGGTGTCGGTGTAGAGCATCTTGTTGAAGTGCTCGGTGCTGAAGTCCTTGACCCAGAAGGAGTTGTTGTCCTTCTTCGGCAGCGTGGCCGGGTCGGGGATCTTGTTGTGCAGGGGGCCGTTCATCCTGGTGCCGGCCGGCTCGACGACGCAGTCGTCCGGAGGGCTGTCGACGGTCCGCAGCCGGTTGAAGCCGGAGAAGTCGTCGTTCGCGTTCTCGTTGAACTCGACCAGCAGCGTGAGCAGCTTGGCGGTCTTGGTCTGGCCGGCCTTCTTGAAGATGAACTCCGCGGGGTTGCGGCCCGTCCTGATGGCCTCGGCCTCGCGTGCGGCCAGGACCCGGGCGGCGGCCGGGTTTCCGCTGGCGAACTTGCGGTCGTACTCCCGCGCCGGGTTCTCCGCCCGCGCCCGCGCCCGCGTGCCGGGGACGGCCGGCTCCTTCGGGTCGGGCTCCACGCGGGGCGGCGCGTAGTTGATGTAGTAGTCGGACGCGCTGGGCTCGTACCGTGCCACGGACGCCTCGGCGGCCGAGGAGGCCGGCGAGGGGACGGTGAGAGCGGCGGCCAGGAGCGCGGCCGCCGGAATCGCTGCTAACAGGCGTTTCGTGCTGGGCACATGGAACCCTCTCTGCCCGGGGTCGCCGGGCCGTGACCATGGGGGTGCGATGTCCGGACGGTAGAGGGTCAGTAAAGCGGACGTAAAGGCCGTAGTTGAGACGTAACGTATTTGCGACCTATGTTCGATCTGGTCCGGCAGACATCCACATTCCGGACTGCTTCCTCCTCGGCGGCGCGCGTCTTCTATCCTTCGAGGGCGACCCGATCCGAGGAGAAAGATCACGTGAACGCTCAGCGCGACTACGCCGACCTCGTCCAGCGTGGGCTCACGCTCGACCTGACCCGTGGCAAGCCGTCACCGCGCCAGCTGGATCTCTCCGACGACATGCTCGGACTGCCGACGTCCTACCGCACGGCCGACGGCACCGACGGTCGCAACTACGGCGGCCTGCAGGGTCTGCCCGAGCTGCGCGAGCTGTTCGGCCCGCTGCTGCAGGTGCCCGCGGGGCAGCTCGTCGTCGGCGGCAACTCCAGTCTCACGATGATGCACGACACGATCGTGCACGCCCTGCTCAGCCCGCTCCCGGGGGCCGCGCGCCGCTGGGTGGAGGAGCCGGAGACCACCTTCCTGTGCCCGGTGCCGGGCTACGACCGCCACTTCACCATCTGCGAGCGCTTCGGCATCAAGATGGTGGCGGTCCCCATGGGCGCCGACGGCCCCGACATGGACGTGGTGGAGCGGCTCGTCGCGGCCGACGCCACGGTCAAGGGCATCTGGTGCGTGCCCAAGTACAGCAACCCCTCGGGCATCGTCTACAGCGACGAGACCGTGCGCCGGCTGGCCGCCATGCCCGCCGCCGCGCCCGACTTCCGCATCTTCTGGGACAACGCCTACGCGGTGCACCACCTGACCGGCGACCCGGCCGAGCTGGCCGACGTGCTGGCCCTGGCCGCCGAGCACGGCAACCCCGACCGGGTGTTCGTCTACGGCTCCACCTCGAAGGTGACCCTGGCGGGCTCCGGCGTCGCGTTCTTCGGCTCGTCGCCGGCCAACGTCGAGTGGTTCCTGGCCAACACCGCCAAGCAGTCCATCGGCCCCGACAAGATCAACCAGCTGCGGCACGTGGAGTTCCTGCGCGACGCCGACGGCGTCGCGGCCCACATGCGGCGGCACGCCGAGCTGATCTGGCCGAAGTTCGAGCTGGTCGACCGGGTGCTGACCAAGGAGCTGGGCGGCCTGGCGCGCTGGACCAGCCCCCGGGGCGGCTACTTCATCAGCCTGGAGGTCCCGCACGCCGCCGAGGTGGTGGCCCGGGCCAAGGCCGCGGGCATCGCGCTGACCCCGGCCGGCGCGACCCACCCCTACGGCACCGACCCCGACGACCGCGTGATCCGCATCGCGCCCACCTACCCCGACCTCGATGAGCTGGAGCAGGCCATCACCGGCCTGGCGGTGTGCGTCCGGCTGGTCGCCGAGGAACGCGGCTGACCCACCCCGATCGCCGCCCCGGCACGCAGGCGCGGGCCGGGGCGCTCCGGCGTGGACGGCCCGCTCAGCCGGCGCGGTTGCGGAAGCCGAAGATGTACTCCCGCGTCTCGCCCGGGTGGAACGAGACGTCCACGCCCGGCTCGAAGGCGACGTTGTCGCGGGGGCAGTAGCAGAGCTTCTCCCACACCTTGAGCGCCTGCTCGCGGGCCGGGGCCTCGGCGAGGTCACGCTTGCGCGCGCCGTACGAGCCGAGCACCTGCAGCAGCCCCAACCCCCAGAACACCCCTGTCAGGCAGAACGGCGCGAGCAGCACCTCGCCCCAGCCGGAGTCCTTGCCCATCGCGATCACCAGCGCCACCACGAGGTGCACCAGAGCCGCGACACCGAGCAGGATGTAGCCCTGGTTGCGCGCCCAGGGCGTGTAGTGCCGGCTGGGGAACGACAGCCAGACCGCGAGCTGGGTGCGGCTCATCACGTGCCTGGAGGCGCCCAGCGTGGCCGCCATCGGCAGGTCCGCGACCTCACGCTGACCGGGCAGGCGTACCCGGCCCATCCGGTACGTGGTACCCGCCGCCACCGCCCCGGGAACGGAGATCACCTGGTCGGCCTGGGAACACACCGGACACGTCACTTCCACCCGGGCAGTCTGGCCTTAAGCCTCGATACAAGCAAACCGTATGGTTCTTCATGTGAGACCCATAGACGCCTTGGTGAGCGCCCTTCCCGAGGGCCGTGTCCTGACCGACCCCGACGTGGTCGACTCCTACGCGCGCGACCGCACCTTCGTCGAACCCGGCAAGCCTCTGGGGGTGGTGCTCGCCGCCTCGCGCGACGACGTGGTGACCACCATGCGGTGGGCGAGCGAGCACCGGGTGCCGGTCGTGCCGCGCGGCGCGGGAACCGGCCTGGCGGGCGCGTCGACGGCCGGTGACGGCTCGGTCGTGCTGTCGCTGCACCGGATGACCGCGATCAAGGAGCTGTCGCCCGCCGACGAGATCGCCGTGGTCGAGCCCGGCGTGATCACCGCCGACCTCGACCGGGCCGCGAGGCAGCACGGGCTCATGTACGCGCCCGATCCGTCCTCGTACGAGATCTCCACGATCGGCGGCAACCTGGCGACGAACGCCGGCGGTCTGCGCTGCGTGAAGTACGGCGTCACCCGCGACTCGGCGCTGGGCCTGGAGGTGGTGCTGGCCGACGGCCGGATCCTGCAGACCGGACGCCGCACGATGAAGGGTGTCACCGGCTACGACCTGACCGGCCTCTTCGTCGGCTCGGAGGGCACGCTCGGCGTGATCACCTCGGCGACCGTGCGGCTGCGCCGCGCCCCGGCGGCGCCGCCGGCGACGTTCGCGGCGGAGTTCGGCTCGCTGCGGGAGGCGGGCGCGGCGGTGGCGGCCATCATGGCGGCGGGCTGCCAGCCGTCGCTGATGGAGCTGCTGGACCGGGCCACGCTGGAGGCGATCGACGACTGGCGCAACATCGGCCTGGAGCCCGGCACCAACGCCATGCTCATCGGCCAGTCCGACGCCGCCGACGGCCAGGCCGTGGTCGAGCGGATGGAGCGGCTCTGCGTGGCCAACGGCGCCACGTTCGTGGCGGTCTCCTCCAGCCCGCAGGAGACCGAGGAGCTGATCGGCGTGCGCCGGATGGCCTACGACGCCAAGGAGCGCCTCGGCGCCTGCCTCGTCGAGGACGTGTGCGTGCCCCGCTCGGTGCTGCCCGACATGATCACCGCGATCGAGGCGGCCGCGGCCCGTCACGGCGTGAAGATCTGCACGGTGGCGCACGCCGGCGACGGCAACCTGCACCCGGTCTTCATCTTCGAGCGCGGCCTGCCCGAGCCGCCCGCCGACGTGTGGGCCGCGGCCGACGACGTCTTCCGGCACGCTCTGGAGCTCGGCGGCACGCTGACCGGGGAGCACGGCGTCGGCCTGCTCAAGCGGCGCTGGCTGGCGCTGGAGTCGGGGCCGGTGGCGCAGGAGGTGCAGCAGGGGATCAAGGCGGTGTTCGATCCGCTCGGCATCCTGAACCCGGGCAAGGCCATCTGACCTCACGGGCGGTGACGGCGTGCGGGCCGGTGAACACGGTCCGCACACGACCGCTGACACAGGACAACAAAACGTGAAAGATAGGTCACGTCCGCCCCACGTACCAAGCACCACGCTGGTAGCGTTCTGCCCCAGTTGTCGATATTTATGCATGCGTCTTGGGGGTCCGACGTGAATCAACACCAGCCGTTGGCGGCGGACGATCCGCGACGGCTGGGGGCCTACGAGCTCCTCGGCCGGCTGGGAGAGGGCGGGCAGGGTGTCGTCTTCCTGGGTCGCAGCGACTCCGGCGAGCAGGTGGCGGTCAAGCTGCTGCACCACGCCGCCGTCGCCGACCCGGAGGCGCGCACCCGGTTCCTGCGCGAGGTGTCGGTGGCCCAGCGGGTCGCCCGGTTCTGCACCGCCCCGGTGCTCCACGCCGACCTCGAAGGCAGCCGGCCGTACATCGTGAGCGAGTTCGTCCCGGGACCGTCCCTGCGCGAGCTGGTGCTGAACGAGGGTCCGCGCCGGGGAGCGGCGCTCGAACGGCTCGCGATCAGCACGGCGACGGCGCTGGCGGCGATCCATCGGGCCGGCATCCTGCACCGCGACCTCAAGCCCGCGAACGTGCTCATGGGCCCCGAGGGCCCGGTGGTGATCGACTTCGGCATCGCCCGAGCGCTGGACTCGCCCGGCGCCACGGCCACCGGCATGGCCATGGGCACGCCCTCCTACCTGGCGCCCGAGCAGCTCAGCGGCGGCGTGGTGTCGGAGGCGGCGGACGTGTTCGCCTGGGGCGTCACCATGGTGTTCGCCGCGACGGGCAAGCCCGCCTTCGGCGCCGACTCCATCCCCGTGGTGATGAACCGCATCCTGAACGAGGAGCCGCAGCTCGGCGGGATGGACGGCGCGATCGGCGAGCTGGTGGCGGCGTGCCTGTCGAAGGACCCCGCGCTGCGGCCCACGGCCGACGAGCTGATCGTGCGGCTCACCGGGCAGCCGGCGCCCAACACGGCCATCGAGCCGGTCACCGGCCAGCGCCTCATCCCCTTCCCCGGCGCCGCCCAGCAGGGCTCCACCGGCCCCCAGCAGGCCGCGTCCCAGCCGGGTCAGCACCCCGCCGGCCCCTCCGCCCCCGGCCCGCAGGCTCCTCACGGCGCCGCCCCGCACGCGGCCGCGTCACAGGCGACGGGACCCCACGGCGCCGCCCCGCACGGGACGGGACCCCACGGCGCCGCCCCGCAGGCGGCCGCACCCGGCGCCGCACCACACGGCACCGGACCGCACGGCGTCGCGCCGCAGGCCGCCGCACCGCACCAGGGTTTCCCGGGCGCTCCGGGACACCCCGGCCCTCAGCACCCCGGCCCTCAGCAGCAGGGCGGGCCGCACGCCGGCCACGCCCAGCCGGGCGGCCCGCAGCAGGGCAGCCCCCAGGGTGGACCCCAGGGTGGACCCCAGCAGCACGGCCCGCAGCCAGGGCAGCCCGGCCACCGCTTCGGCGCCCAGCCGCCCGGCGGGCAGGCTCCCGGGCAGGGCGCTCCCCCGCACGGCGTCCCCGGACAGCGTCAGCCGGAAGGCCGCTCGCCCGCCCGGCCGGCCACGCCCGCGGACCCCTCCGCCGTGAAGCAGCGCCGCACGCTCACCTTCGCCCTGTCCGGCGCCGCCGCCGCGGCCCTGCTCGTGGTCGGCGGCGCGGTCGTGGTCCAGGCGCAGAGCGGCGCCGGCGACAAGACCGAGGTGGTGCGGCCGGTGAACAACGCCTCGCGGGCCACCCCCACCACCGGCGCAGGCAACGGCCTGCCCTCCCAGCAGCCGGCGGTCGACCCGTCCGTCCTGCCGACCCTTGAGCCCGTGAGCCCGCCGGAGCTCGAGGAGGCCGAGGACCCGAAGACCGAGACGCCCGAGGACCTCCAGCCGATCCAGAGCGTGCCGGCGGAGAGCAAGCAGCACAAGGACCAGGTCACCGTCCCCAGCACCGTCCCCAGTGCCGGGCCGACCGCGAAGCCCTCGACGAAGAAGCCCTCGACCGAGCGGCCGGAGCCGAAGCCGACCGCGTCGAAGGAGTCGGACGACAGCGTGGCCCCGGAGCCGGAGCCGACCACCCCGACGACCTCCGGACCGGTCAAGGAGCTCCCCGCCACCCGGAAGACGCCGGCCAAGCCGGCACCGCAGCCGAACCCGTACACCGCCACCGGGGTGTGCGGCGCGGGCTACAAGGTGATCAACAGCCGCCCGCTCGGCGACGGCGCGACGATCTACCTGCTCTACAACGCGGGCGCGGGCAGGAACTGCGTGGTCACCCTGTCCAAGATGGTGCATCCCGGCAAGGTGCAGATGAACGCCCTCCTCCAGGTCAAGGACGGACCGAGCGCCAGCAACCCCGGCAGGTTCACCGCCTACGCCGGGCCGGTCCGGCTGGCGGCCAAGAACAAGTGCGTCATCTGGGGCGGCACCTGGGGCACCCGGACCTGGAAGTCCGGCTGGAGCCACTGCACCTGACCCGCCGGGCCCGCAGGCCCCCGCCCATCCCGAAGGCCCTCCGTGACGCGCGTCACGGAGGGCCTTTCGTTCCCCGGCCCGGCGCGGCTAGGGTGGTTGACGTGATCGTCAAGTCCGATCCGCTGACCGCCCGTGGCCGGCGCACCAGGGCGGCGCTGGTGCAGGCCGGCCGCGAGGCGTTCGACGAGCACGGGTACGAGGCCGTGCGGGTCGATGACGTCTGTGCCCGCGCGCGGGTCTCGCACGGCACCTTCTACACGTACTTCGACTCCAAGGAGGCGCTGTTCCGCGAGGTCGCCGCCGCGGTGGTGGGTGAGATGTTCACCGCGAGCGTCGTGGGGCCGGCCGCGCCCGGCGAGCCGTACGCCCGCATCGAGGCCGCCAACCGGCTCTACCTGCGGGCCTGGGCCGCCAACTCGCGGCTGATCCGGATGCTGGAGCAGGCGGCGACGGCCGAGGAGAGCTTCCGCGAGCTGCTGCTGGAGCTGCGCGAGGTGTTCGTGCGGCGCGGCGCCCAGGGGCTGCGCCGGCTCCAGGACCAGGGGCTGGCCGACCCCTCCCTCGACCCCCGGCTGACCGCCGTCATGCTCGGCGGCATGGTGGAGCACTTCGCGCACGTCTGGCTCGACCTGGGCGAGCGGGCCGACGAGGAGACGGCCGTCGGGCTGCTGACCACGCTCTGGGCCCGAGCCATCGGGCTGACGCCGACGTCGGATACGTCCCCCGAGGAGGGCCAGTGATCACGAGCAGACTGGATCCCGCCGACCCCGAGCACCTGCGGCGGCGCGCGGCCATGCTGGACAAGCTGGCCGCTCTGGAGGCCGAGCAAGCCAAGGCGGTGGCGGGCGGCGGCGAGAAGTACGTCTCCCGGCATCGCGCCCGCGGCAAGCTGCTGGCCAGGGAGCGGATCGAGCTGCTCGTCGACCCCGACTCGCCGTTCCTGGAGCTGTCGCCGCTCGCCGCCTGGGGCAGCGACTTCCCGGTGGGCGCCAGCGTGGTGACGGGGATCGGGGTGATCGAGGGCGTCGAGTGCGTGATCTCCGCCAACGACCCCACCGTGCGGGGCGGCGCCTCCAACCCGTGGACGCTGAAGAAGACGCTCCGGGCCGCCGACATCGCCTTCGCCAACCGCCTGCCGTTCGTCAACCTCGTCGAGAGCGGCGGCGCGGACCTGCCGACGCAGAAGGAGATCTTCATCCCGGGCGGGCGGGTGTTCCGCGACCTGACCCGGCTGTCGGCGGCGGGCATCCCGACGATCGCCCTCGTGTTCGGCAACTCGACGGCGGGCGGCGCGTACGTGCCCGGCATGAGCGACCACGTGGTGATGGTCCGCGAGCGCGCCAAGGTGTTCCTGGGCGGCCCGCCGCTGGTGAGGATGGCGACCGGCGAGGAGTCCGACGACGAGTCGCTCGGCGGGGCCGAGATGCACGCCCGCACCAGCGGCCTGGCCGACTACCTGGCGCTGGACGAGTACGACGCGCTGCGGATCGGCAGGCGCGTCGTCCGCTCGCTCGGCCGGCGCAAGCTGGGCGTCCGGCCGGGGCCCGTGCGCGAGCCGGCGTACCCAGCCGAGGAGCTGCTCGGGATCGTGCCGGAGGACCTGAAGATCCCGTTCGACCCGCGCGAGGTGATCGCGCGGATCGTGGACGGCAGCGTGTTCGAGGAGTTCAAGCCGCTCTACGGCGAGTCGCTGGTGACCGGCTGGGCCCGCCTGCACGGCTACCCCGTCGGCATCCTGGCCAACGCCCGGGGCGTGCTGTTCAGCGCGGAGTCGCAGAAGGCGACGCAGTTCATCCAGCTCGCCGACCGGTCGCGCACGCCGCTGCTGTTCCTGCAGAACACGACCGGCTACATGGTCGGCAAGGAGTACGAGCAGGGCGGCATCATCAAGCACGGCGCGATGATGATCAACGCGGTGTCCAACTCGACGGTGCCGCACCTGACCGTGGTGATGGGCGCCTCCTACGGCGCGGGCAACTACGGCATGTGCGGGCGGGCCTACGACCCGCGGTTCCTGTTCAGCTGGCCGAGCGCGAAGTCGGCCGTGATGGGGCCGGCGCAGCTCGCCGGCGTGCTGTCGATCGTGGGCCGCGCCTCGGCCGCCGCCCGCGGTCAGGCGTACGACGAGGAGGCCGACGCGGCGATGCGGGCGATGGTGGAGGCGCAGATCGAGGCGGAGTCGCTGCCGTTCTTCCTGTCGGGGCGGCTGTACGACGACGGGGTGATCGACCCGCGCGACACCCGCACCGTCCTGGGGATGTGCCTGTCGGCGATCAACAGCGCTCCGGTGCCGGAGCCCGCGGGATACGGGGTGTTCCGGCCGTGATCACGCGCTTGCTGGTGGCCAACCGGGGGGAGATCGCGCGGCGTGTCTTCCGGACCTGCCGGGAACTGGGCATCGAGACGGTCGCGGTGTTCTCCGACGCGGACGTCGGCGCGCCGCACGTGGCGGAGGCCGACCACGCGGTGCGGCTGCGCGGTGTGCGCCCGGCGGAGACGTACCTCGACGTGGAGCGCGTACTGGCGGCGTGCCGGACGGCCGGGGCGGACGCGGTGCACCCCGGCTACGGGTTCCTGTCGGAGAACGCCGAGTTCGCGCGGGCCGTGCTGGAGGCGGGCCTGGTGTGGGTCGGGCCGCCGCCGGAGGCGATCGCGGCCATGGGGTCGAAGGTCGCGGCGAAGCGGCTGATGGCCGAGGCGGGGGTGCCCGTCCTGCCGTCGCTGGAGCCGGACGCGGCCCTTCCAGCCGACTGGCGGTATCCGGTGCTGGTCAAGGCGTCCGCCGGTGGCGGCGGGCGGGGCATGCGGGTGGTGCGGTCCGCCGCCGACCTGGCGCGGGAGGTGGCCTCGGCGCGGCGGGAGGCGGAGGCGGCGTTCGGCGACGGCACCGTGTTCGTCGAACCACTGCTCGACCGGGCCAGGCACGTCGAGGTGCAGCTCCTCGCCGACGGGCACGGCACGGTGTGGGCGCTCGGCGAGCGCGAGTGCAGCGTGCAGCGGCGTCACCAGAAGGTCGTGGAGGAGTGCCCGTCGCCCGGGATCGGCGAGGAGACCCGGTCCCTGCTCCGGGAGGCCGCGGTCCGGGCGGCCCGCGCGATCGGCTACGTGGGCGCGGGCACGGTCGAGTTCCTGGTGCGGGGCGATCAGGTGGCGTTCCTGGAGATGAACACCCGCCTGCAGGTCGAGCACCCGGTGACCGAGCTGGTGCACGGGGTCGATCTGGTCCGGCTGCAGCTCGCGGTGGCCGAGGGGGCCGCCCTCGACGGCGCGCCGCCGGGGCCGCGCGGGCACGCCGTGGAGGCCCGGCTGTACGCCGAGGACCGCGACTACCTGCCCCGGACGGGGGTGCTGTGGCGGTTCGAGATCCCGGGTGACGTGCGGGTGGACTCCGGGGTGGAGTCGGGGTCGGAGGTCTCGCCGCACTACGACGCGATGCTGGCCAAGGTGGTCGCCCACGGGGCGAGCCGCGCGGAGGCCGTCAGGAAGCTCACGACCGCGCTGCGGCGCGCCCGGCTGCACGGCGTCACCACCAACCGGGACCTGCTCCTCGACATCCTGACCAGCCCGGGGTTCCTGGCAGGTGACACCCATGTCGGCTTCCTGGACGACCACCGCGCCGCCCTCTCCTCCGGCGCACGGCTCGGACCGGCCCCGAATCCCGAGGCCCCGGACACCGCCCACAGGACCGGCCCGACCGGCGGGACGGACGCGACCGTCCACGGGACCGACCGAACCGGCGGGACGGACCGAACCGGCGGGACGGACCGAAACCCGACCGCCCATGGGACGAACCCGGCCGGAGGGGCGGACGAGGCGGTCGATGGTGCGGACCAGGCCGGCGGGGACGACGGTGCTGCCCGCGCGGTGGCGTTGCCGGTGCTGGCGGCGGCGCTCGCCATGGCCGCGGCGCGGCGGCGGGCGGCGCCGGTGCTCGGCAGCCTGCCCTCCGGCTGGCGCAACGTCCGGTCACAGCCCCAACGGGCGAGGTTCGCCGAGGCCGAGGTCGTCTACCAGCCGCTGCCCGCCGGGGTGACGGTCGTCGCCGCCGCGCCGGACCGGGTGGTGCTGGAACGCGACGGCCTGCGGCACACGTTCGACGTCGCCCTGTACGGCGCCCACGACGCGGCCCACGACGCGGCCCATGACGCGGCCGGCGAGAGGGCCGGGGAGGGGGCCCACGACGGGGCCCACGACGGGGCCCGCGGCGGCGACCCGGCGCACGTCGCCAAGGTGTACGTCGACTCGCCGGGGGGCCGGGCCGAGCTGACCCCCTTGCCGGTGCTGCCCGAGCCCGTGGCGACGGTGGCGCCGGGATCGCTGCTCGCCCCCATGCCCGGCAGCGTGCTGCGCGTCGAGGTGCGGCAGGGTGAGCGGGTGGCGAAGGGGCAGCCGGTGCTGGTGCTGGAGGCCATGAAGATGGAGCATCGGATCGCCGCGCCCGCCGCCGGCGTCGTCTCCGGCGTCCACGTCGAGGAGGGGCAGCAGGTGCGGGCGGGAGCGGTGCTGGCGGTCATCGAGGAGACCGCCGGGAGGAACACTCAGGAGGAACACCCATGACGCGGCTGGTCCACAAGGAGCTCGCGAACGGCGTCGCGACGATCACGCTCGACTCGCCGCCGAACCGCAACGCGCTGTCCGTCCGGTTGCTCGCCGAACTGAAGGAGAGTCTCGGCTGGGCGCTGGCCGAGCCGCAGGCGCGGGTGATCGTGCTGACCGGCACGGGCCCGGTGTTCTGCTCGGGCGCCGATCTGAAGGAGCAGCGGGCCGACCGCGCCTCGGGCGCCGCCGACGCCCCGGTCACCGCGTCACTCCCCGAGATCCTCGCGCTGCTCTGGGAGAGCCCGAAGCCGGTCATCTGCCGGCTCAACGGCACGGCGCGGGCGGGCGGGCTCGGCCTGGTCGCCGCCTGCGACTTCGCCATCGCACCGGACACGGCGTCGTTCGCGTTCACGGAGGTACGGCTCGGCGTCGTCCCCGCCATGATCGCGGTGCCGGTGCTGCGCCGGCTGCACGCGAGGGCGGCCGCCGAGTACTTCCTGACCGGCGAGGTGTTCGACGCCGCGAGAGCCGTGGAGATCGGCCTGCTCACCCGGGCGGTGCCCGCCGACGAGTTGGACGCGACGGTCGAGCACTACGCCGGCATGCTGGTCAAGGGCGGGCCCGAGTCGCTCGCCATCACCAAGCGGCTGGTCAGGGATCTGCCGGGCGTCTCGTTCGAGGAGGGGCTGCGGCGGATGACGGCCCTGTCGGCGCAGCGGTTCACCTCGGAGGAGGGCCAGGAGGGCATCGCGGCGTTCATGGCCAAGCGGCCCGCCGCCTGGGTGCCGCCGGGCGGGGAGACGTCCTGATGCTGCGCGTCGCCAACTGCAGCGGCTTCTACGGCGACCGGCTCTCCGCGGCCCGCGAGATGGTCGAGGGCGGCCCGATCGACGTGCTGACCGGTGACTGGCTGGCCGAGCTGACCATGCTCATCCTGGCCGGCAACCGGCTCAAGGGCCGCCCCGGCTACGCTCCGACGTTCCTGCGGCAGCTGGAGGACGTGCTCGGGCCGTGCCTCGACCGCGGCATCAGGATCGTCACGAACGCGGGCGGCCTCGACCCGGCCGGCTGCGCCGCGGCGGTCCGCGAGCTGGCCGCCCGGCTCGGTCTGTCGCCCCGGGTCGCGCACGTGACCGGCGACGACCTGATCGGCCGCGACCTCGACCTGACGAATGCCGACACCGGCGAGAGCCTGGCGGCGACCCCGCTGACCGCCAACGCCTACCTGGGGGGCCGCCCGATCGCCACCGCCCTCGCGGCGGGCGCCGACGTGGTGGTCACCGGCCGGGTCACGGACGCCGCCCTGGTGACGGGGCCCGGCATGTGGCGTTACGGGTGGGGGCCGGACGATCTGGACGCGCTGGCCGGCTCGGTGGTGGCCGGGCACGTCATCGAATGCGGATGCCAGGCCACGGGCGGCAACTACGCGTTCTTCCGTGAGGTGCCGGACCTGGCTCACTGCGGATTCCCGATCGCCGAGCTGCACGCCGACGGGTCGTCGGTCATCACCAAGCATCCGGGCACGGGCGGGCTGGTCTCCACGGGCACGGTCACGGCGCAGCTCGTGTACGAGATCGCCGGGCCCCGCTACCTCGGCCCCGACGTGGTGGCGCGTTTCGACACCGTCGTCCTGTCCGACGACGGCCCCGACCGGGTCCGCGTCTCCGGCGTGCGGGGCGAGCCGCCGCCGGACACGCTCAAGGTGGCCGTCACCTACCCGGGCGGCTACCGCAACTCGATGACGCTGGTGCTGACCGGCCTCGACGTCGGGGCCAAGGCACGGCTGGCGGAGGAGGCGATCTGGGCGCGGGTGCCGCGCGAGTCGTTCGACACCGTCGACGTGACGCTCACGGACGGCGGGCTGCTGCGGATCACCGTCATGGACGCCGACCCGCGCCGGGTGGGCCGGGCCTTCTCCTCGGCGGTGGTGGAGACGGGGCTGGCCAGCTATCCGGGCTTCCACGCCCTCTCCCCTCCGGGCGACGCCTCGCCGTACGGGGTCTACTGGCCGGTGCTGGTGCCGGCGGGTGAGGTGCGCGCGGAGGTTTTCCTCGACGGCGTACGGCTGCCGGACGACCTCGGGCCGCCCTCCGCGACCGGGGGCGTCACCACGCCACCCCCTCCGGCCGCCCCCGCCCCGCCCGCGCAGGAAACAGCCGGGCACGCCGAAGCCACCGGGCGCACCGGGACCGCCGGGCACGCCGAGGCAGCCAGGGGCACCGAGGCCGCCGGACACGCCGAGACCCCGGGACAGGCGGAGACCCCGGGACACGCCGAGACCCCGGGACACGCCGAAGTCACCGGGCGCGCGGAGATCACCGGGCGCGGGGAGGTCGCCGGCGTGCCCGGGGGCGAGGGGCCGACGGTCCGGGTGCCGCTGGGCCGCGTCGCGGGGGCGCGGTCCGGTGACAAGGGCGGCAACGCGAACCTGGGCGTCTGGGTGACCACCGCCGCCCAGTACTCCTGGCTCGCGGCCACGCTCACCCCGGCCCGTCTGAAGGAACTGCTGCCCGCCCTGGCCCCGTACCGGGTGGACCGGTACGAGCTGCCCAACCTCAAGGCCCTGAACTTCGTCGTCCACGGCCTGCTGGGGCGGGGTGTGGCGGCCGGCACCCGGATGGACCCGCAGGCCAAGGCGCTGGGCGAGGAGCTGCGGGCCCGGCCCGTCGAGCTGCCCGCCCACCTGCTGACCGCGACCACCGGCGGGGGGTTCCCTCCGTCCTGAAGACCCTGCCCGAGACCGGTTCCACCGTCGGCTCACCCCACCGGAGCCGGACCAGTCACCCGGCCGAAGGTGCGTGAGGGGCCGCTAGACGATCTGCCCTTATGCCCCAGCAAGCGATATAAAGGATCATCCATGCCCGACGCGGCGGGACGGTTCTATATAGGGGCATCAGGGGGCACAAGATGAGAAGGGCGACAAGCATTGTCGCAGGGGTGATCGCAACGGCCGCAGCCGCGGCGCTCGCCATACCGGCTCAGGCCGACGCCGGTTCCACGCAGGGGCGGAATCCGTACCAGCCCCACGCGGTGTGCGGGAGCGGCTACAAGACCGTCAACCACGTCAGGCTCCGGACCGCGGACGTCTACCTCATGCGCGACAGGCGGAAGAACACCAACTGCGTCGTCACGCTGAAGAGACAGGACCTCGGGAGACCCACCCCCGTCACCGCCTCGCTCCATCGGGCGGCGCACGGTAGGCCGGTGCTCGACCAGGGCGGCATCGAGCAGGGTTCCTTCAGGTACTACGCGGGTCCCATCTATGTCCGGGCGACAGGGCCGATGCAGGTCGGCGGTGAAAGGCGCCTGGAGTCATGCGTGTTCTGGTCCGGAAACACCAGCCGTGACGTCAACCCGGCCAAGTGGATGCACTGCAACTCCGTTTCCAGTTACGAGTGACGTGTGACTCACCGGGTTTGACGACTATAGGTGGCCAGTGTGTCGGTGCGGCTCCCGCCGGCCTGCCGCGTCCCTGACCTCTCAAGGCGGTACGCCCAGGCATCGGCGACGTCCCGCGCCTACCGGAAGTCGGCCGCGTGGTCGTGCGCCCACGCGCGGAAGGTGCGGGCGGGGCGGCCGGTCACCTCCTCGACGGTCGTGGTGACCGGCTCCGGCTCGGCCACGATGGAGGCCCAGTGGTCGAGCGCGCCGTCCACCGTCGCGGGGTCGCCCCAGGCGGCGATCATCTCCTCGCGGGCCTCCTCCCGGGGCTGCTCGTCGAAGCGCAGCGGGCGGCCGATGACCTCGCCGATGATGCGCACCTGGTCGGCCTGGGTGACGATCTCCGGCCCGGTGAGCACGAGGCTGCGGCCGGCGTGGCCGTCCTCGGTCAACGCCCGGAAGGCCACGGCGGCGATGTCGGCCTCGTGGATGAGCGAACGCGCCGCGCCGGCGTACGGCGCGCGCACCACGCCGCGGGTCCGGATCTGCTCGGCCCAGTTGAGGGTGTTGGTGGCGAACCCGCCGGCCCGCAGGAACGTCCACTCCACGCCGGACCGCCGCACCAGTTCCTCGATCTGGCCCCACACCCCGTTCTGCGCCGCGTCGACCCCGTCCCGGACGGAGAAGGCGGAGACGTACACGACCCGGCGGGCGTGCCGGGCGATCGCCTCGACGACGGGCTCCGCCCCGGCGGCCGAGAAGGACGGCCACAGCAGGAACACCGAGCTCACGCCGTGCAACGCCTTCTCCACGGACTCGGGGTCGGTCAGGTCCCCGCGCACCGCCTCCACACCGCCGGGCAGCCCGGCCCGCGAGGGATCGCGGGTCAGCGCCCGCACCGGGACACCGGCCTCGTCCAGCAGGGGCACCAGGTGCCGGCCGATGTTGCCCGTGGCTCCGATGACCAAGATCTTGTCTGTCGTGTTCATGGGTCCATGCTCGAACTTAAACCTTTGTTGAAGTCAAGTTAGGCTGGCCGGCATGACCGTCCCTGCCGCTCCGGCCAAGGAGCTCACCATCGGCGAGTTGGCCGGACGCAGCGGCGTGCCCACGTCCGCGCTGCGCTTCTACGAGCGCGAGGGCCTCATCCGCAGCCGCCGCACCGCCGGGAACCAGCGCCGCTACCACCGCTCCACGCTGCGCCTGGTGGCCTTCATCCGTGCCTCGCAGACGGTCGGGATGCCGCTGTCGGTGATCCGCGACGTGCTCGCCTTCCTGCCGGAGGGGGCGCATCCGACTCCGGAGTTCTGGCGGCGGGCCTCGCAGTGCTGGAGCGAGGAGCTGAACGCGCGCATCGCCCGGCTGGAACGGATGCGCGACCTCTTCACGGACTGCGTCGGCTGCGGCTGCCTGTCGTTCGAGCGGTGCGCCCTGGTGAACCCGGGCGACCGGCTCGGCGGGGAGGGCGCCGGGCCACGCCGCCTCCTCGCGGACGCCTGACGCCGCCGGTGCCGTCGCGGCTGATGAGGCCACCCCTGCCGCAGGGCTGTCCCACCCACATCAACCGCCACAACACACTCCCCTCATCCTGTCCGGTACGGCGGCCGCGGAAACCCGATCAGGGCGTCCCCGTCCGCCCGGCGGGCGGCGAGCGGCGGGCGGCGGGCGGCGGGCGGCGGGCGGCGGGCGGCGGGCGGCGGGCGGCGGGCGGCGGCAAAACCCTTTGAGCCGCCGGTCCGGCATGCGGAAGGATGACCGCATGCTGATCCGCCGTCTGACCCTCGACGACCTCGACGCGTGCTCCCGGCTGGCCGAGAGCCGCGACTGGGGGCCGGAGCGGCACAAGTGGGGGCTGCTGCTCGACGTGGGCGAGGGCTACGGCATCGACGCGCCCGACGGCGACGGGCTCGCGGCGACCAACGTCCTGACCCGCTACGGCCACGACCACGCGGTGATCAGCATGGTGCTGACCGCCTCCCGCTACGCCCGCCAGGGGCTGGCGCGCAAGCTGATGGAGCACGTGCTGGCCGAGGCCGGCGAGCGCACGGTCTCGCTGCACGCCACCGACGCCGGCCGCCCCCTCTACGAGCAGCTCGGCTTCCGCGTCCTGAGCCGGGTCGTCAAGCACACCGGCGTCTTCCGGGGAGAGCCGTCCGGCCGGACCCGGCCGGCCACCGACGACGACCTCGGCATGATCCTGGCGCTCGACGCCGAGGTGTTCGGCGCCGACCGGTCGGCGCTGCTGCGGCGCATGGCCGGCTTCGGCGAGCGGGTGCTCGTCGCCGACGGCGGGTTCGGGCACTGCTGGCGCAACGACGGCGACGTCGTCATCGGCCCCGTGGTGGCCCGGGACCTGGCGACCGCGCAGGCGCTGATCGGCGACCTCGCCCTGCACGCCGGGGGCGAGGTGCGGATGGACATCGACGTGGCGCAGGCGGACCTGATCGGGTGGGCCGAGGCGCACGGCATGGGCGAGCCGTGGGCGGTGTCGCTCATGGCGCGTGACGGGCTGCCGCCCGGTGACCGGTCCCGGCAGTTCCTGCCGTTCATGCAGGCGCTGGGCTGAGTCGCACCGCGCGGGAGCGCCGTCCCGTGGTGGACGGAGTTCCGGATCTGTCAGCAACACGAGCCAAGCGCGTCTTATATGACGGTTTCTCGTAGAACGATCAACTTTGCCCTTTATGGCCGTACAATTGCGCGCAATTGCAGATCTCCGCTGAGAGAAGGGCTCTCCATGCGCATGCGGTTCCTCGGCTCCACCTCGGAGGCGGGCGCCTGCCCCACCCTCTACGAGACCGACCGCGGCACGATCGTCGTGCAGGGGCTGCAGGTCACCGACCCCGAGGCGCTGGCCGACCTGCGGGACGTGCTCGACGGCGAGGCGGCGGTCGAGGTGCCACGGGAGCTGATCACGCAGATCGCCCGCCGGGTGCTGTCCGACTCGCCGGCGGTCCCGTCCCCCGCGCCCGGCCCGCCACCATCCGCCACCACTTGATCACAATTGCGCGACTGCCCCTGGCATGATCGGCGGGAGCGGGTCTAGCCTCTTGCCGCGTGACGTCCTTTCAGCAGGCGCGCGTCGACCTCGGCAACCAGCTCCGTGCGCTGCGCGAGGCCGCCCACCTGTCGGGCAAGGACCTGGCCGAGCGGCTGCGCTGGCAGCCCTCGAAGGTCTCCCGCCTGGAGAACGCCCGGCAGACGGCGACGGAGGACGACGTCGTCGTGTGGGCGCAGGCCGTACACGCCCCGCCCGAGGCCGCGGACGAGCTGATCGCGCAGGCCATCGCGCTGCTCGAACGGCACGACGACTGGAAGCAGCGCCACCGCAGCGGCCTGGCCGCCCTCCAGGAGGACATCCGCGACCTGGAGGCCCGCACCAGGCTGTTCCGGGTCTTCGAGCCGAACATCGTGGTCGGGCTGCTGCAGACCGCCGAGTACTCCCGGCACATCTTCCGCAAGGTCAGACGCCTCTACAGCGCCCCCGAGCAGATCGACGCGGCCGTACGGGTGCGGATGCAGCGGCAGGAGATCCTCTACGACCGGAGCCGGACGTTCAGGTTCGTGCTGCCCGAGTCGGCGCTGCGCACCCGGCTCGCCCCGGTCGACGTCATGCGCGGCCAGCTCGACCGCCTGATCGCCGTCAGCAGCCTGCCCAACGTCGAGTTCGGCGTCATCCCCTTCGGCGCCGAGCTGCCCTCGGCTCCCGTCAACGGATTCTGGATCTACAACGAGGGCATGGTCGGCGTCGCCACCATGACCAAGGACCTCGTCCTGCGCGATCCCGACGACATCGCCTTCTACATCCGCGCCTTCGACGACTACGCCAAGGTGGCGGCGTTCGACGAGCCGGGACGCGACGTGATCCTCCGCATTCTTGACGATTACCGCAAACAATCCGTCTCTTAATCCGCGCAATTGCTTGCCCGCCTCCACAAGATCGTGCAATTCTGTCGCGAGAACGTTGCGGAGGTGACGCATGATGCTTGATACCGCGCTCAGCCTGGAGCGGTTCGCGTGGTGTGCCGGTCGTCATGCCGACCTCACCATCCAGAGCCTGGCGCTGGCGAGCGACCCCGCGTACGTGTCGGTGCGCAACCGCTTCTCCGCCACCCTCGCCGAGAGCGTGACCTGCTCGGACGACGGCAGCTTCGTCACCTCGTGGGGCTACCGGCTCGGCACCACCGACGACGTGGAGGCCGCCGCCGCCCGCCTCGCCTTCCTTCTCGCGGCCCTGCCCGCCTGACCGGCGAGCCGGCGCGCCCCGAAGCGGGCGCGTCCTCGCCGCCCCAGGACCCGGGCCCGCAGCGCGTGGTCGAGCGGCCGTTGCCCAGCCCCCGCGCGGGAAGGTCGCCCAGCCCGCGCGTAAGGCGGGGGCGGGCCGTACGCGCTGTCAGGCGAAGGCGTCGGGTGAGATGCCCGCCTCCCGGGCGGCGGCCGTGCGGGCGTGGTCGAGCAGGCGGGAACGGCTGAGGACCGTGGGGTGCAGGGTGTAGCGGATCACGAGGCCGTCCAGCATGGCGTCGATGCGCTCGGCCGCGCCCGCCGGGTCGTCGCAGGCGAACTCGCCCGTCCGGGTGCCGTCGGCCAGCACCCGGGCCAGCGCGTCCAGCCAGGCCGTCTCCAGCTCCAGCATGATGCCGTTGACGGCGGGCTCACGCAGCGCGGTGTTCCAGGCGTCGATCCACAGCAGCCAGCTCTGGTCGGACCTGGATTCCGGGATGTAGTACTGCAGCACCCGGTCCAGGCGCTCCACCGCGGTGCCGGGCCCGGCGGCGAGCTCGTCGAGCCGGGCGCTCTCGATGTCGAGCGTGGCCCTGAGCATGGCGGTGATCAGCTCGTCCTTGGTGGCGAAGTGGTAGTGGATGAGCCCGCCGCTGACGTTGATCGACTTGGCGATGTCGGCGATCCGGGTGTTGGCCAGGCCGCGTTCGAGCACCACCTTGCGGGTGGCCTCGAGCAGCTCGGCTCTGCGCTGGTCGGCCTGCTCGGCCCGGGTCGTACTCCGCACCGGCCAAGCTTATCGGCCCACGGCGGGACATCCGGGGCGTCACCCGGCTGCCGAACAGTCGTGGAGGCCGTCGTGGCCGGTCACGGCCGCGCAGTTCCGCTGAACCCAGGCGGTGACCTCGCTGTCGCCGCGGCCCGGGCCGCCACCGCCGCCCGTCAGCACGTACCGCAGGCGCCCGGAGGCGACGAGGCGCTGCAGGCGGGCGACGGTCATGGCGGGGTCACGGCCGGTGAAGCCGCCCATCGCGATGACCGGTTCGCCGGTGGCCAGGATGAGGCCGGACGCCTGCTGGGCGCTGCCGACGGCGACGAGCCATGCGGCCGTCCCCCGGTTCGCCTTCAGATAGGCGACGAGCGCGCCGTCGGGCTCGCCGCCGAACCCGCCGGCCGGCCGGCCCGTCCTGCTGTCCTGTCCGGGACCGGAGGGCGGTTCACCGGGGCGCATCCCTGGGCCGCCCGGAGTGCCCGGACCGCCCGGCCGTCCCGGGATGCCGCCCGTGGCGGGGCCGGCGGTCGGGTTCGTGCCGTTGACCGGCGACCGCAACGGCGTCACCGCGTACGCCGCCGGCCCGGCGAGCCCCGCCACCAGCACGAACGGCAGCACGCCCACGGCCGGCCGCGTCAGGGCGCCCCGGCCCGTCCGGGCCAGGACGAGCCCGGCCGTGGCGAGCACGGTGGCGGCGAGCACGGCCCAGGCGAGCCACGGCAGCCAGTCGGGGGTGCGGCGCAGCACGGTGAACGACCAGCCTCCGGTGACCGCGACCGCCAGCGGCAGCACCCACCACCAGGCGCGGGAGTGCCGGTGAACCCGCCACATGAGGACCGCGCCCATCCCGGTGAGCGCCGCCACGGCCGGGGCCATCGCCGTCGTGTAGTACGGGTGGAAGGTGCCGCTGGAGAAGCTGAACACCGCGAAGTGGACGGCCAGCCAGACCCCCCACATGAGCCACGGCGCGCCCGGCTGGCGCAGCACCGACGACACGGGCGTCGCGGCCGCCCTGCGGGCACGCCACCACGACCAGCCCGACACCGCCGCAAGGGCCAGCGCCGGCACGCAGAACGGCAGCAGCCACGAGATCTGGCCCGCCATGACGTCGTTGAACAGCCGCCCGGCCCCGGAGGCGCCGCCGAAGGACGCGCCGCCGCCGAACCCGCCGGACCCGCCGCCCTGGCCGAAGATCCGTCCGAGGCCGTTGTAGCCGATGACCAGGTCCCACACGGAGTTGTCGGTGGAGCCGCCGATGTACGGGCGGGAGTCGGCGGGCCACAGGTCCACGATCACCATCCACCAGGCGCTGGCCGCGACCAGCACCGTCCCGGCGGCCAGCAGGTGGCCGAACCGCCGGACGAGCGGCGTCCGCGCGCACACCAGGTAGGCCAGCGCGAAGGCGGGCACCGCCACGTACGCCTGCAGCATCTTGGTGTGGAACGCCAGGCCGACGAGCAGCGCGCACACCAGCAGCAGGCGCGAGCGGCCGGCGCGCAGCGCCTCCAGGCAGCACCAGCCGGCCGCCACGAGCAGCAGGACGAGAAGCGTGTCGGGGTTGTTGTCCCGGTTGATCGCCACGGTGATGGGCGTCAGCGTCATGACGACGGCCGCCACGAGAGCCGCGGCGTGCGCGTACGGGCCGGGGCCGAGGCCGCGCCGGACCGCCGAGTGGACCAGCGCGACGGTGGCCGCGCCGGCGACCGCCTGCGGGAGCAGCATGCTGTAGGTGCCGTACCCGAAGATCCGCGCCGACAGGCCCATGACCCACAGTGCCAGCGGCGGCTTGTCCACCGTGATGAACGAGCCGGCGTCGAGCGCGCCGAAGAAGAACGCCTTCCAGCTCGTGGTGCCGGACCGGATGGCGGCGGCGTAGTAGGCGTTCGCGTCGCCGCTGAGCGCCCAGGCGTACAGCGCGAACGCGGCGGCCAGCACGCCGCACAGCGCGGGCCGCGACCAGCGGGGGGTGTCGCCGCCGCCGAGCAGGATCCGGCCGGCGAGCGAGGCACGGCGGTGCGCGGGCCCGGGCGCCGGCCCGGTCAGGGTGGCGGTCACCGGCCCTGCCTCCGCCTCGGGTTGAAGACCCACACGCGCAGCAGCAGGAAGCGCATCAGGGTGGCCAGGGCGTTGGCGGTGATGACCGCCGCGAGCTCCACCCCGTGCGAGACGCCGGCGGGCAGCAGGGCCAGCCCGCCGGTGGTGAGGGCCAGCCCGACGAGGAACGCGACCAGCCCTTCGACCTGGTGCCGCAGCGCCCCTGCCGAGCCGGTCACGCCGAAGGTGAAGCGGCGGTTGGCGGCGGTGTTGGCCACGGCGGTGACGAGGAGCGCCACCGCGTTCGCCGTCAGGGCGGGCACCCCCTGCCGCAGCAGCGAGAACAGCGCCAGGTAGGCCAGCGTGCTGGCCACGCCCACGACGGCGAACCTGGGCAGCTGCCGCGCCATGCCGCGCGGCAGCCGCGCCTCCCGCACCGGCGGCGGCACGGGCAGGCGGGCCGCCCCCCACAGCGTCCGGCGGGCGACCCTGGCCATGCCGCGCAGGTCGTCGAGGGCGGTGCGCAGGACGTCCACGCGGCTGTCGGGGTCGTCGACCCAGTCGACGGGCACCTCGTGGATGCGCAGCCCGGCCCCCTCGGCGAGCAGCAGCAGCTCGGTGTCGAAGAACCACTCCTCGTCCTCCACCGCGGGCAGCAGGGCGTGCGCGACCTCCGTGCGCGCGGCCTTGAACCCGCACTGGGCGTCGGAGAACCGCGCCCCCATCAGCGAGCGGAGCAACAGGTTGTACGAGCGGGAGATGAACTCGCGCCTGGGCCCGCGCACCACCCGCGACGTCCTGGCCAGCCGGGTGCCGATGGCCAGGTCGCTGTGGCCGGACAACAGCGGTGCGACCAGCGGCAGGAAGGCGTCGAGGTCGGTGGACAGGTCCACGTCCATGTAGCTGACGACGTCCGCGTCGCTGGCCGACCAGACGTGGCGCAGCGCCCTGCCCCGGCCCTTGGCGTCGAGGTGGACGGCCCGTACGTGCGGCAGCTCCGCCGCGAGCCCCCGGGCGACGTGCCAGGTGCCGTCGGAGCTGGCGTTGTCCGCGATCGTGATGCGGAAGCCGTACGGGAACGTGCCGGTGAGGTAACCGTGCAACCGGGTGACGCTCTCCCGTAGCGCCCGTTGCTCGTTGTGGACCGGGACGACGACCTCGACCAGGCGCGTCTTCACTGTTGTCTCCATGCCCAACAGTTCAGGGGTTCAGGATTTAAGGGGACTTACTCGTTTCTGAGGGCAGGATGAGATTTGCCCGGCAACGTGATCGTAGCGACGATGCCGCCTTCGCGGGCGTTGGCGAGGCGCACCTGTCCTCCGGACTCGGCCACGGCCTGCGCCACGATCGCCAGCCCGAGGCCGGAGCCGGGCATGCCGCGCGCCGTCGGGGAGCGCCAGAAGCGGTCGAAGACGTGCGGCAGCTCCTCCTCCGGGATGCCGGGGCCGCGGTCGCGCACGGTCAGCACCCCGTCGTCCAGCGCCACGTCCACCTGGCCGGGGCCGAACTTGGCGGCGTTGTCGATGAGGTTGAGCACGGCACGTTCCAGGGAGGCCGCGCCGCCGACGACGTACCAGGGGCGCAGGTCGGTGGTGACCTCGGCGCCGCGCAGCCGGGCCCGGTCGACGGCGGCCTCGACGACGTCGTGCAGTGCCAGCTCGACGTGCGGCTCGTGGTCGGTGTCGCCGCGGGCGAGCTGGAGCAGGTCGCCGACCAGCGTGGACAGCTCGGCGAACTGCGCCTTCACGTTGACCAGCAGGCGCTTCTTGGCGGCCGGGTCGAGGCTGCGGCCGGTCTGCTCACTGCGCAGCAGCAGGTCGATGTTGGTGCGCAGGGTGGTCAGGGGCGTGCGCAGCTCGTGGCCGGCGTCGGCGACGAGCTGCTGCTGGCGTTCGCGCGAGCCGGCCAGGGCGGCGGTCATCGCGTTGAACGACGAGCCTAGGCGGGCGATCTCGTCGGTGCCGGCGATCGGGATGCGGGTGGTGAGGTCCTCGGTCTGCGCGATGTGCTCGACGGCCCGGGTGAGCCGGCCGACCGGGGCCAGCGCGGTCCGCGAGACCACCCACCCGGCCAGGGCCGCGCCGAGCACGCCGAGGGCGGCGACCGCGCCCAGCAGCAGGGCGACCATGTTGAGCGGGTCCTGGATCTGGTCGAGCCGCCGTGCCTTCATCCTGGCCATGCCGGGCTCGACCCCCTCGACGTAGACGAGCACGGGGGTGCCGTCGGCGGTCGCGCCGGTGTAGACGTGGTCGCCGCCGTACGCCGCGATGCGCCGGTCGCCGCCCCTGACGACGATGGGCGGGCCCAGGTGGCAGGTGGGGCGGCCGTCGCTGAAGATGAGCTGGTTGATCTCCGGCGGCTGGAAGTCGCCCGCGATCCGCTCGTCGGTCGTGCAGTGGGAGCCGACGTACTCGAGGTCCTTCTTCCGCTGGTACGGCGAGTCACCCGGGTCGGGCCGCAGGTCGCGGCTCATCTGGTCGTACATCTGCTGGCGGACGATCATGTAGCAGGCGCCGGAGCTGATCGCGACGGCCAGCGCCACGGCCACCGCCACCAGCAGCGTCAGCCGTGAGCGCAGGCTGCCTCGCCTCACGGCGCCGCCCGCAGCACGTACCCGACCCCGCGCACGGTGTGGATCACCCGCGGCTCGCCGCCGGCCTCGGTCTTGCGCCGCAGGTACATCACGTACACGTCCAGCGAATTGGACGTCGGCTCGAAGTCGAACCCCCACACCTCGCCGAGGATCTGCTCGCGCGTCAGCACCTGTCGCGGATGCGTCAGGAACAGCTCCATCAGCAGGAACTCGGTGCGGGTCAGGTCGAGCACCCGCCCGCCGCGCGTCACCTCCCGGGTCGCCGGGTCCATCCGCAGGTCGGCGTAGGCCAGGGCGCCGTCGGCGGGAGTGTCGCGCAGCGCGCTGCGCCGCAGCAGGGCGCGCACCCGGGCCAGCAGCTCGTCCAGCTCGAACGGCTTGACCAGGTAGTCGTCGGCGCCGGCGTCGAGACCGGAGACCCGGTCGCCCACGGCGTCGCGGGCCGTCAGCATGAGGACGGGCACGTGGTTGGCCGAGGCGCGCAGCCGCCGGCAGGCGGTCAGCCCGTCGAGGCGGGGCATCATGACGTCGAGCAGCACGGCGTCGTACGGCTCGCGGGCCAGCGCGTCCAGCGCGGCCTGCCCGTCGTCGGCCGTGGCGACCCGGTAGCCCTCGAACTCCAGGCTGGACTGCAACGCCTCGCGCAGCGCGGGCTCGTCGTCGACCACCAGCAGCCGTGCCACCTCACTCATGCCGCTCAAGGTAGGCGCTCATCATGAGAACCCGATGAGGGGTCACGGCCGTCCGCCGCCCGTCAGCAGGGCCATGGCGGCGTTGTGACCGGGGATGCCGCTGACGCCGCCGCCCCGGCGGGCGCCCGCGCCGCACAGCAGGATCCGTTCGTGCTCGGTCTCGACGCCCCAGCCGCCCTCGTCGGCGTACGGCCAGGCCAGGTCGCGGTGGAAGATGTGGCCGCCCGGCAGGCCGGTCTCCGTCTCCAGGTCCACCGGGGTCCTGGCCTCGACGCACGGCGTGCCGTCGGGGGCGCGCAGCAGGCAATCCTCCAGGGGTTCGGCCAGGACCGAGTCGACGGAGGCGAACGTGGCGCGCAGCGCCTCGGCCCGCGCCCGCCGCGGGTCCTCCCGGAACAGCCGGGCGGGCATGTGCAGGCCGAACAGCGTCATCGTCTCGGCCCGGCCGCGCAGCTCCGGTCCGAGTACGGACGGGTCGGTCAGCGAGTGGCAGTAGACCTCGGCCGGCGGCAGGTCGGGGATCCGGCCGGCGGCCGCCTGCTGGTAGGCGCGGGCGAGCTGGTCGCGACCCTCGTTGATGTGGAACGTGCCGCTGAAGGCGGCCTTCGGGTCCACGGCCGGGTCCTTCAGGCGGGGCAGCCGCGACAGCACCATGTTGACCTTGAGCTGCGCGCCCTCCGGCAACGTGGCAGGGCGGCCGAGCAGCCGGTCGAGCACGGCGGGCGGCAGGTTGACCAGCACGTGCCCGCCCGTCACCGTGTGCTCCTCGTCGCGCCGCCCGTCGTGCGCCCCGTCGTGCCGCCCGTCGTGCCGCCCGTCGTGCCGTTCGTCGGGCTCGCCGCCGGCCTTTCCGGTGGCCCCGGTGCGGAAGGTCACCTCGCCGGACGGCGCGATGCCGACGATCTCGGCGCCGGTCACGATCTCCGCCCCGGCCCGCCTGGCCGCCGCCTCGATCGCGCCGGAGACCGCGCCCATGCCGCCGACGGGGACGTTCCACTCCCCGGTGCCGTCGCCGATGACGTGGTAGAGGAAGCACCGGTTGGCCAGCAGGTCGGCCGCCGGGTCGGCGAACGTGCCGATCAGCGCGTCGGTCAGCACCACCCCGCGGACCGTGTCGTCGCCGAACCGCTCGTCCACCACCTCGCCGATGGGCCGCTGGAACAGCTCGCGCCAGGCCCGCGGCCCGACCAGGCGCTCGATCTCGGCGGCGGGGCGCAGCGGCTCCAGCAGCGTCGGCGCCAGCGTGCGCGCGACCCGCGCGACGAGGCCGTAGAAGTCCTGCCACGCCCGGTGATCGGCCTCGCCCCCGGTGACGTCGCGGAACGAGGCGGCCGTGCGCGCCGCGTCGCCGTTGTCGACGAGCAGGCCGGTGCGGCCCCTGGGCGTGTAGGAGGCGTAGCGGCGGCGGCGCAGTTCGAGGCCGAGGCCGAGGTCCCGGGCGATCTTCGCCGGAAGGAGGCTGACGAGGTAGGAGTAGCGCGACAGGCGTACGTCCACGCCGGGGAAGGCGCGGGTGGAGACGGCCAGGCCACCGGCGTGACCGAGCCGTTCGAGGACGAGGACCTTCCGCCCGGCGCGCGCCAGGTAGGCCGCGGCGACGAGCCCGTTGTGCCCGCCACCGGCGATGACGACGTCATACCTGCTCATAGCGGCACCCTACGGCCCGCCGAGCGGACCCGGCCACCGGGCGGTCAGGCGGGCCCGGCGATGCCGAGCAGGGTGGCGGCCGGGCCGGTGAGGGGGCGGCCGCGCCGCCACACCGCGTGCAGGCTCCGGGCCAGGTCCACCCCGTCCAGCGGCACCTCCACCAGCCGCCCGGCGGCGAGCTCGGCCTCGACGGCGTACCCGCTGAGCACCGCGGGCGCCACCCCCGCCTGTGCCGCACCCTTGACGGCCGAGTTGGACCCGAGCTCCAGCCGGGGCCTGGCCTGCCCCAGGCCCGCGAACGCCACGTCCAGCGTCACCCGGGTGCCCGAGCCGGGCTCGCGGACGACCAGCGGGGTGGCGGCCAGCTCCGCGCCCCGCAGCGCCGTGCGGCGGCGCGCCCACGGGTGGCCGGGCGCCACGACCACCACCAGCCGGTCCGTGCCCACGACGCGGCGCGCCAGCCCGGCGGGCACGCTCGGCCCCTCCACGAACCCCAGCTCCACCTCCCCCGCGAGCACCCGGGCGGCCACGTCGGCCGAGTTGACGACGGCCAGGCCCACCTGGACGTCGGGCTCGCGGTGCTGCAGCTCGCCGAGCCAGCGCGGCATCAGGTACTCGGCCACCGTCATGCTGGCGGCCACCCGCAGGTGCGCCGCGCCGCGGTGCCGCACGGCCCGCGCGGCGCGCACCAGCTCGTGGGCGGCGGCGAGCACCTGGGCGGCCCAGCCCGCCACCGTCTCGCCCTCGGCGGTGAGGGTCGAGCCGCGCGGCGAGCGTTCCAGCAGGGGCAGCCCGAGGCGGCGTTCGAGCTGCGCGATGCGTTTGCTGGCGGAGGGCTGCGCCATGCCGGCCGCCCGGGCCGCCTGGCCGAGGCTGCCCAGCTCGCGCACGTCGACCAGCAGCTGGAGCGAGACGAGATCAGGCAGCTCGGTCATAGCCCCAGGCTATGACCTCCCAGCCGATCCGCGGCTACCGGCCCCCTTCCGCCCCGCGAAGACTGGGGACATGCTTCTGCCCGGCCTGGTCGCGACCGCGCTCGCCGTGATTCTCTCGCTGGCCGTCAACCGGCTCGTCCCCGCGCTCAGCCCGGCCGTGGTGGCGGTGGCGGCGGGCGCGCTGCTGGCCAACCTCGGCGGCGCCGGCCCCCGGCTGCGTCCCGGGCTGGCGTTCGCGGCCCGGCGGGTGCTGCGGGCGGCCATCGTGCTGCTGGGGCTGCAGATCGCGGTGCCGCAGGTGCTGGCCATGGGCTGGCCGACGGTGGCGGTCGTGGTGACGGCGACCGGGGTCACGTTCTGGCTCACGCCGCCGATCGGCAGGCGGCTCGGGCTGCCGCCCGGCACCTCGCTGCTCGTCGCCACCGGGGTGTCCGTCTGCGGCGCCGCCGCCATCGCCGCCATGCACGACGCCACGCGCGTACCCGGCCCCGGCGGGCGTCCCGTCACCACGGACGACGACGCGGCGGCCGCACTCGGCGTCGTGGTGCTGTACGGGAGCGCGGCCATCGTGGCCGTGCCCCTGGCGGCGTCCTGGCTGGGGCTGTCGCCGGCCCAGCTCGGGCTGTGGACCGGCGCGGCGGTGCACGAGGTGGCCCAGGTCGCGGCGATCGGGTCGGCCTCCGGCGTGCTGGCCACGGCGATCACCGTGAAACTCGGCCGCGTCCTCCTGCTCGCCCCCCTCGTCGCCCTCACCACGACCACGACCAAGCCCACGCCCGCCGTCGCCGCGCCCGCCCCCATGCCCGCCCCACCGGCTCCCGCCCTCGCCACCCCCGCCGCCGCCCCGGGCGCGTCAGGCCCCGGCACGTCCTGCCCCGGCGTGGGCGGTGGCGGCCCGTCCGCCGCCACCCCGGGCGGCCGGGGGCGGCCGCCGGTGATGCCGCTGTTCGTGGCGGGCTTCCTCGGGGCGGTCGCGCTGCGCAGCCTCGGTCTCGTGCCGCGCCCGGTGACGGCGGTCCTGCCGGACGTCACCACCGTGCTCATGGCCGCCGCCCTGTTCGCCCTGGGCACCGGCATCGACGCGCGCAAGCTGGCCCGGGGCGGACGCGTCCTGCTGCTGGGCGGCATCGCGACGGGCCTGCTCGCCGCCGTCTCGCTGGCCGGCGTCGCGCTCCTCACCTGAATCCGGACGTACGCCCTCGCAGGCGAGCGCACCAGGTGAAATACACTGACGTGCGCTTCACCGCCGGACCCGTAGACGTACGAGGAGCATCAGACCCACATGCACAGCACCACCACGCCTCTGCTCCAGCCGTCCGACGAGGTGGCCGCGGCGCTCGCCGCCGGCGCCCCCGTCGTGGCGCTGGAGTCCACGATCATCTCCCACGGGCTGCCGCAGCCGCGCAACCTGGAGGTCGCCCGGGAGCTGGAGGGGATCGTCCGGGAGGCGGGCGCCGTGCCGGCCACGATCGCCGTCCTCGACGGCGTGGCCCGGATCGGCCTGGACGAGGCCCAGCTGGAGCGCATCGCGATCGAGCCGGGCCTGCGCAAGCTCGGCCAGCGCGACCTGCCGGTGGCGGCGGCGCTGAAGGCGAGCGGCGCCACGACCGTGTCCGCCACGTCGTTCCTGGCCGCGCGGGCGGGCATCCGGATCTTCGCCACCGGCGGCCTCGGCGGGGTGCACCGCGGCTGGACCGAGGAGCAGGACGAGTCGGCCGACCTCGACACCCTGGCCCGTACCCGGATCACGGTGGTGTGCGCGGGCGTGAAGTCGATCCTCGACGTGCGCGCGACGCTGCAGCGGCTGGAGACCCGGGGCGTCACCGTGGCCGGCTACCGCACCGACACCTTCCCCGGCTTCTACCTGCACTCCTCCGGCGAGCCGGTCGACTGGCGGATCGAGACGCCCGAGCAGGCCGCGGCGATCATGCGCGGCCAGGACGCGCTCGGCGGCCAGGAGACCGCGCTGATCGTCGCCAACCCGGTCCCCGAGGACCGGCAGCTCGACCCGGCCCTGCACGACCGGGTGCTGGCCGAGGCGCTGGCCGCGGCCGACCGCGACGGCGTCACCGGCCAGGCGATCACGCCGTTCCTGCTCGGCTACCTGGTGCGCGGCACCGGCGGCGCCTCCCTGGAGGCCAACCTGGCGGCCGTACGCGGCAACACCGCGCTCGCCGCGCGGATCGCCCTGGCCTGGTCGCGCCCGTGACCCACGCGGGCCCGCCCGCCCCCGGACTGCTGGTCGTCGGCGACGTCGTCACCGACGTGGTGGCCCTGCACGGCGCCCCGCTCGCGCCCGGCACCGACACCGCGGCGGAGATCGTGCTGCGTCCCGGCGGCTCCGGCGCGAACACCGCCGCCTGGGCCGCCCACCTGGCCGGCCCCGACGGCGACGTCCGCCTGCTGGCCCGGGTCGGCCGCGACACCGGCGAGTGGCACGCCGACGAGCTGCGCCGCACCGGGGTGCGCCCCCACCTCGCCGTCGACCCCGGCCACCCGACGGCCGTCGTCATCGCCATGGTGGACGCGACGGGCGAACGCACCATGCTCACCAATCGCGGGGCCGGCGGCCGGATCTCCCCGGACGACTGGGACGTCTCGCTCCTCCCCGGCGCCGGGCTGCTGCACCTGTCGGCGTACACGATGTTCGCCGAGCCGGGGCTGCGGCTGGCCCGGCTCGCCATGGCGCAGGCGGCCGCCGCGGGGGTGCGCGTCAGCGTCGATCCGGCCTCGACCGGGCCGCTGCGGGAGTTCGGCGTCGAACGCTTCCTGGCCGAATCGGCCGGCGCCGACCTGATCATCCCCAACCTCGACGAGGCCCTGCTGCTCACCGGCGCGCCGACGCCCGGCCGCGCCGCGGAGATCCTCAGCGGGAGGTACGGCACCGCGGTGGTCAAGCTGGGACCCCAGGGCGCTCTGGCGGCCACCGGAGGCCGGGTGGTGGCTACCGTGGAGGGGATCCGCGCCGAGGTCGTGGACACCACGGGGGCAGGTGACGCCTTCGCGGCGGGATATCTCACCGCGTCCCTGCGAGGCGCCGGAGAAGAGGCCGCGCTGCGCGCCGGTTGCCGCGCGGGAGCCGCGTGTGTGGCCCTCGTGGGCGGTCGGCCACGGTACGGTTTGGAAGTGAATCGTCTTTACCCTATTCACGCCGATTGATAGCTTGCCGCGTAGGCTGCACCATTGACCACATGCGTATCGCCTAGTAACGCGGCTCACTCTGGGGAGGATACGGTCCGCCGATGGACGTCGAGTCATCGATCTGCCTGAGCGACCTGGTCCCTGCCCTGCGCTGGAGTAGACCCCAGCAGATCGCGGAGTCCCTGGGCGACCCGCGGCTGCCGGCCGCCTGGTGGTCTTCGGTGGCCCTCCAGCGAGCGCTCGGCACGACGGGGCTCGACTGGATCTGCGAACGGCTCGCGCGGCTGGCCGCCTCCCGCTGGGACCACATCCCCCTGGCCGACCTCCTCCCAGCGCTGACCGTCCACCATGTCGACCCGGCGCTGCCGGGCTGGCCCGACGCCATACGCACGGCGGTGGCCGGACTGGGCGGCTGGCGTCGCCTGCGCCGCCTG
Organism: Nonomuraea indica; assembly: GCF_002850745.1. Classification (GTDB taxonomy): domain Bacteria; phylum Actinomycetota; class Actinomycetes; order Streptosporangiales; family Streptosporangiaceae; genus Nonomuraea; species Nonomuraea indica. The sequence continues at coordinate 474,938 of NZ_KZ559468.1, read as the reverse complement.
ACACCCGGTGACCTGGCCACGCCGTCGGCGACGCCCGAGGTGGTGATGGGCGCGGTGTTCCGCGAGGTGCTGGGCCGGTTGCAGGCGTCGCGTACGGGTCCCCAGCCGGCCGGGCATCCGGAGGCCACCCTCCCCGTGCAGCGCGGGGCCGTACCCGGGCAGCGAGAGCCCGAGACGGCGGGCGAGTCGCAGCGGCAGACCGGCAGCTTCCCCGCCGTCCAGCCCGGCCCCGCCCCGCAAGGCCCCGGACCGCAGCCCCCTGCCGCCCATCAGAGCGGCCCCTTCCCCGCCCCGCGACCCGAGGGCACCGGCTCCTTCCCCGCCCCGCGACCCGAGGGCACCGGCTCCTTCCCCGCCCAGCAGCCGGGGGGCACGGGCTCCTTCCCGGCGCAGGAGGGCACCGGCGCGCAGCGCCCGACCGGCTCGTTCCCGGCACAGCCCGGGGGCCTGCCCCAGCGGCAGGGCGGCCACCAGCCGGGCTCCCCCGCCGCTCCGGGCGGCGCCGCGCCGTCCGGTCCCTTCCCGGCGGCCCCGCAGACGGGACAGCAGCCCGGCGTGGGAACCGTCGGCCCGGCCCCCGGCGCCAACGGCTCGGCCTCCGGCGCACCGCTTCCCCACCGCCCCACCGGGGCTCCGCCCAGCCCTCCCGTCCCCGGCGGCCCCGCGCCGCATCCCGGCACCCCGCCCTCCCCGGCCGGCGGCGACCGCCCCGCCTCCACGTCCGGTCCGGCCGGGTCCGTTCCCCCGGCGGCGACGCCCGTGCCCTCCGACACCGACCACGCGATGGTCCGGGTGGTGGACGGCCTGTTCCGCACCCTGGACAAGTTCGAACTGGCCGTCGCGGTGCACCGGCTGTTCGCCGAGGACCCCGTCAGCCTGCGTACCCTCGCGCACAAGATGCTCGTCGACCGCGACGTGCTCTCCCAGGCCCAGCGCACCGCCGAGGAGCGCGTCCTGCAGTGGCTGCGCTCCTCGGAGTCGGCGCCGGTGACCGGGCACATGTTCCGGCTGACCGAGTGGCTGGGCGCGGCCGCCACCCAGGAGCAGCTGATCGGCGCCGACCCGGCCCACCCGGTGACGGTGCCGGCGCTGCGCACGCCGCTGTGGCGGGTGCTCGTCACCCTGATGCCCGACCGCCGGCTGCAGGACGGCTGGCTGGTCGTCGGCGACATCCAGCGTCTGCAGGCCCGCACGCGGCAGCTCCTGGCCTCGCGCCCGGCCGACACCGACGTGGTGGAGCTCATGGCCGAGCTGGGCATCCGCGCCCACTCCGCGCAGGCGTGGCTCGACGCCCTGCCGCCGGAGGGCCCGGCCAGCGCCCCGGCCGCCGCCCCGTCACCGGCGCAGCCGCTCCCCCGGCGTACCCCTGGAGCCAACGGCCACCACCACCGCGGCGGGCAGCCGATCCCCGCTGCCTCCGCCGGCTCCATCGACCCGTCCGCCGCCCTCGCCACGCTCTCCGCGCTGTCGGGCGGCCGTTCACCCGCGCTGGCCGGCACCCCGGCCGCGCCGCGCCCGCCGATCCCCGGCCCGTCGTCCGACCCGCGCCGCTGGCAGCGCATCGAGGTGACGCCCGAGCACCTGCGCGGCGGCCCGGTGCCCGTGCCCGAGGGGTACGCCGCCCAGCTCGGCATGCGCCCCGGCACCCTCCTGTCGGTGACGGGTCCCGGCGACAACGCCATCGTGCTCGTCTGGCAGGGGCACCAGCCGGTCTTCGACTCGCTCCAGCCGGTCCTGATGCGCCTCAACGCCCGGCCCGGCGACCAGGTGTACGTCACGGTGGACGGCTACCGCCTGGAAGCCCAGCTCACCGCCTGAGAACCGGCGCTGCACGCCGAGGCGGGCGGCTCTGTCCGCCATCGCGCCATGGACGGGAGCCGGGCGGATCCGCACCCGGCCCGCGTCCGCGGGCGCCGATCTTTGTCGCCGCACGCTGCTATAGATGACGCCATCACCTGACATGTGACAGAGGCAGGGCGTGCGATGGCATCGGCAGTGGTTCGCGGTGAGACGGCAACGGGGCGGGCATTGGACGAGTTCTCCCTGCCCGGACGGTTCGCCGCAACGGGTCCCTGCACGCACCGGGGCGCCCTGCCCCGGAGGCTTCCCCACCCGGCCGTCGCCGGCCGCTGAGTCCTGCCCGACCGGTACATCTCCAAGACCTTCCCGCTGTCAGCAGAGACGGCGAGCGCCGACCCGCCGATCGCCTGCCTGACCCACCCGTGACAGGAACATCACCGTGCACCTCTCCCCCCTCGCGGAGCGCCTGCTCCGGCTGCTCGACGGTTCCGCGCCCGACCCCACCCACTGGCCGGTCAGGTCCCAGCTGACCACCGCGATGGGTGGCAGGCCCGGTGATGGTCCGGTCGTCGACCAGACCTGGGGAAACATGGTCGCCCCCGCGCGTGAGCTCACCGGCCGCCTGCTGCGTGACGACCGCCTGTCCTTCGCCGCGCTGGTGACCGCCGGGCTGGCCGACATGGATGCCGAGGTGAGAGCGCGGTTCGCCGAGGCGCTCGGTCCCATCGCGGTCGCGGAGGTGGACGTGGTGCTCGGCTGGGACGTGGAGTCGCGCGCCCTGTTCGCCGAGGCGGCCCGGGGACCGGTCTTCGCCGAACCGCGGTTGACCGGCCTGGGCGAATGGCTCGGCGGCCTGCCCGGCTATCCCGCCTTCGCCCGTGCCGCCCTGGAGCAGGCCGAGGCCCGTGTCGCGGCGATCCAGGTCGGCGAGATCCCTTACCGGGCGGACAAGGCGTTCGACCCTGGGGAGACGAGAGCTCTCGGGCGTGCCGTACGGCTCGCCCTCCACCGTGACGAGCCCTGGCTGCCCGCCTTGCTGGACGGGCTGCTGCGCGGCGTCGCGGTCGCACCCACCGACGCCAGGACCCTGCCCTCCCAGGCTCTGCTGTTCGAGATCGCCCGCGCAGTGGAAGACCACCCGACGCCGGAGGCGATCTCCTCGCTGCGCGCCGTACGCCGGTGCACCCGGCACGCCGGGGTGCCCAAGCAGCTCGACCGGATGTTCAAGCGCATCGAGCCCGCGCTGGCCGAGCGGCTGGAGGTCGCGTTCCGCCTGCCCGACGGGCGGGTGCGGCAGGCGTTCGGTGATCACACGGCGGTGATCTCGATCGAGGGTGGGGGTGAGCTGTCGTGGTGGCACGGCGACAAGAAGCTCAGGTCCGTCCCCGCGGCTGTCAGGCGGGAGCACCCCGAAGCGGTGAAGCGGCTCCGCGAGCAGGTCAAGCTGGTCCAGCAGCAGCAAGTGACCCTGGCCAGGGCGCTGGAGGCGAGCTACACCGCCGAGAAGGCTCCGCCGTACCGGCAACTGGAGGGGCACCCGATCGCCGAGCGGCTCATCTGGGAGTTCGAGGTGTCCCCCGGTGTGTGGCGCGCCGAGCTGGGGCTGGGCGTGCCCGACGTGCCGGTGCGGCAGTGGCATCCGGCCCGCGCCTCGGTGGAGGAGGTCCGGGCCTGGCGCGAGGTCGTACAGAGCAAGGAGCTGCGCCAGCCGTACAAGCAGGCTTTCCGCGAGGTCTATCTGCTCACGCCCGCCGAGGAGGAGACACGCGACCATTCGCGCCGCTTCGCCGATCATGTGGTGGACTACCGCCGGCTTCGCGCGCTGTTCAAGGCACGCGGCTGGAAGTCCAACTACCTCGGGCCGTGGGACGGCGGCTTCGACGGCGACGACGCGCGGCGGCTGCTGGCCGGCGGGCAGTGGCGGGCGACCCTGACACACGGCCTCTATGACGAGGGCTTCGCGCTCACCGGGAATGTCCTCTTCCACCGGCTGGTCGAGGGCAGGTGGCACCTGGAGCCCCTGGCCGAGGTCCCCACGCTGGTGTTCAGCGAGGCGATGCGGGACGTGGACCTGTTCGTGGGCGTCTCTTCGATCACGGCCGATCCGCGGTGGGCCGAAGACGGGCCGGAAGCGCTGCGGACCTACTGGCGGTCGGGCTCGTTCGCCGCGCTCGCGCCTTCCGCCGAGATACGCCGGGAGGTGTTGTCCCGGCTGCTGCCGCGCCTGGCCATCTCCGACCGTTGCACGTTGACCGATCGTTTTCTCGTGGTCCGCGGCGACCTGCGCACCTACAAGATCCACCTGGGGTCGGCGAACATCCTCATGGAGCCCAACGACGCCTACCTGTGCATCGTCGCCGGCCGTGACTCCCAGGCGGGGCTGTTCCTGCCCTTCGAGGAGGACGGCCGGTTGGCGCTCATCCTGTCCAAGGCCTTCCTGCTGGCCGACGACACCGCCATCACCGACCCGTCCATCACCCGCCAGCTCCGGTCTTGACCGAAACCGGCGGGCGGGCACACTACATCGCGGGGGCCATGCCCCCGTCAGCGAGCGCTCAGAGCCGGTGCGGCCCCGAACGGGTCAGCAGGGCCGTGGCGATGGCCACCTGTGACGGTTCGAGCGCGGTCCTGCCGTCCTCGATGTCCCACAGCGCGTTCTGCAGGACACGGCCGAGCGTCCAGCCGGTCGCCCGCTGCCGGTCCAGTCCGACCACCTCGGTCAGCAGGTCGAACCGCCGGAGCACCGCGCCGGTGACGTCACCCGTCGCCGTCACCGCGTCCCAGCGGTCGTCGAGCGCCGGCAACAGCTCGAACCCGGGGTCGCCGGCCAGCGGCTCGGGGTCGATGGCCAGCCATGGTTCGCGCTCCCCCGCGAGGACGTTGCCGCCGTGCAGGTCCCAGTGCAGCAGCCGGTCGCCCGGCTCGCCGATCAGCTCGGCCACGGCGGCCGCGCAGGTGAGCACGAGCCGCCGTTCGGCGGGGTCACGCAGCGCCCGCACCGCGGCCGGAGCCTGCTCCAGCATGGCGGCGGCGATCCCGGCCAGCGTCCGCACGCCCACGGGCGCGGGCACCGACGACAGCCGCGCCATCAGCTCGGCCAGGATCAGCAGGGCGGCGCGATCGTCCGGCACCGAGGACGCCGGCCGGGCGGCGTCCAGCCGTTCGAGCAGCTGGGTGCCGCTCTCCTCGTCGTGGTCGAGCAGGCGGACGATGCCGTCTCCCCGCCACGCCAGCAGCCCGGCCACGACGCCGGCGGTCTCCTCGCGCGGCTGCTGCAGCTTGAGCACGGCGGGTGTGCCGTCGGCCCGTCGTACGGGCAGAACCAGGGACGCCATGCCGTGCGCCACCGGACCGTCGGGCCGCAACTCCCAGCGCCGCAGGAAGTCACCGCCGAGGCGGGGCAGGCCGGCGAGCCAGGCCCGCGCCGCGGCGCCGTTCGCGCCGTAGGACGCGGCGAACGCGTCGGGGACGTCGATCGGCGTCGAGGTGTTCATCTCAGAAATCTCCTTCGTCAGGGGCGTGAACGAACGGGCGGACGAAGGAGCCCACGGAGGTGCCCGGCCTGCGGGCAGACGTCAAACCATGCCCCCACTCTACCGAAACACGATCATCACCGGCGGCGCCCGACCCAGCACCCCGAATCAGCCATCCCCGCAGACAGACAGGGGCCGACACTCCCCGCCAGCGGTCGTAGCCACGCGTCGGCCCCACGTCCCGCCACCGAAGAGGTGAAGACGACGCGCGACAACGCTCCCCCGCCAGCGGTCGTAGCCACGCCTCGGTCTACGTCCCGCCGTCCAAGAGGTGGGGCGGTGCGCTACGGCGCTCCCCCTCCAGCGGTCGAGGCCACGCGTCGGCCCCACGTCCCGCCGCCGAAGAGGTGAAGGCGACGCGCAACAGCGCTCCCCCGCCAGCGGTCGTAGCCACGCGTCGGCCCCACGTCCCGCCGCCGAAGAGGTGAAGGCGATGCGCTACGGCGCTCCCCCGCCAGGGGGCGTTGCCGCGCCTCGGGCTACGTCTCGCCGTCGAAGAGGTGGAGGCGGTGGGCCGTGGCGGCGGCTTCGCCGCGGGAGGCGACGCCGAGCTTGGCCAGGATGTTGGAGACGTGCACGCTGACGGTCTTGACCGCGATGAACAGCTCACCGGCGATCTCCCGGTTGCTCCGCCCGTCGGCCACCAGCCGCAGCACCTCCAGCTCCCGGGCCGTCAGCGCCGGCGCGGGGCCACCGGGGGCCGCCTCGGGCCCGCTGCCGTCGCCGGAGCCTCCTCCGGCGCCGGGCCGGGCCGAACCGGTGCCGGAGGGAATGCCGGCGCGCCTGGACAGGTCGTCCAGCTCGGCGAGCAGCGGTGCCGCGCCGAGCCGGTCGGCGAGCTCGCGCGACCGGGCCAGCCGGTCGGCCGCCTGCCGCCGGTCGCCGTGGGCGAGCGCCACGCGCGCGGCGTCCACGAGAGCGCGGGCCTCGGAGTAGGGCTGCCCGAGCGCCGCCCAGGCCGCCGCGGCCTCGTCCCACGCCGCGAGCCACCGCGCCCCGGCCCCACCCTCGCCCACGTCGGCGGACGCGCCCGCGGCTGCTCCGGCATCCGCGGCGTCGGCGTAGGCGGACACCGCGTTGGCGGACGCGGCGTCGGCGCTGGCGTTGGCGGACGCGGCGTCAGGGGACGCGGCGTCAGCGGCGGCGTCGGCGGCCAGGGGCCATGTCAGGGCGGCGAAGGTGAGCCACTGGGCGCGTTGCAGGTCGCCCTCGACCTCGAGCCGGCGCGCCAGCGACCACAGCTCCGGCACCAGCGGTCCGCCCAGCCGGGCGAACGTCACCAGCACCGGCCACGAGTAGCGCGGGCTCTCCATGAAGTCACGCTCACGCAGCGTGCGTGCCGCCTCTTCCCGCGCCTCGTCCAGGCGACCCCGGGCGGCCAGCAGCGCGACCTTCCGGCGCGCGTGCGGCAGCAGGCTCTGGGCGCGGTGCAGGCCGCGGGACAGGACGCGGCGGGCCGCGTCGTGCAGCTCCTCCGCCCGGTCGAGCTGCCCGCGGGCCAGCGCGATGTCGGTGGCGAAGCCGTGCAGGCTCGCCTGGGTGGGCGGCGGCGGGACGTGGTCGAGGGCGCGGTCGACGACCTCCAGCGCCTCGTCCCAGCGGCCGAGCGAGACCAGCGGCTCGGTGAGGTTGATCGCCAGGAAGGTGCCCGAGGTGCGGGCCAGGCCGTGCCGCTCCGCCTCCGCGATGCCCTCGCGGGCCACTCGGGCCGCGCTCTCGTGGCGGCCGGCGCCCTCCAGGACGTCGGACTCGGAGATGGCTCCGGCCGTCAGCGCGGAGGTGTGGGAGACCGCGCGGGCGAGCCGCCGCACCTCGGCGAACCCGCCCAGCTCCTCGTCGATCCGCGAGAACCGCTGGCAGCGCGCCCAGGTCAGCGCGATCAGGGCGTTGGCCTCGACGGCGGGCTCCCCCGCCTGGCGGGCCAGCTCGATGGCGCGCAGGGAGGTGGCGATCCGCTCGGACCAGGTGTCGGGATCGTGCAGCATGCGCGCCAGGTTTTCGAGCACCTGGGCGCGCAGCTTGACCGGCCCGCTGTCGGCGACCAGGGCGGCCGCCTGCCGCAGGTCGTCGAGATGGCCGAACCTGCCGAGCGAGTAGCGGATCATGCCGCGCCGGCGCAGCAGGCGGGCGGCCCTGATCGGGTCGCTCCCGAGGTCGATCTCGGCCATGGCTGCCCCGGCCAGCGCGATGCCGCGCTCGAACTCGCCCGCCACATGGGCGACCGTGGCGGCCTGCTCGAGCACGTCGACGAGATCGCGGCCGATGCGCTCCGCCGCGTCGGGCACCTGGCCCCAGAGCTCCAGCACCCGGGACAGCATCCGCAGCTGCTCGCCGTAGGCGGCGGACCTGCGCGCCGCGGCGGCGGCCTGCCAGGCGCTGACCAGCGCCGAGGTGGCGTCGTGGGCGGCATGCCAGTGGTGGGCCAGCTCGATCGCGCCGCGCGGCTCGGGCAGCAGGGACGGGTCGCGGGCGATGGCCTCGGCGAAGCGGGTGTGCAGGCGCGTGTGCTCGCCCGGCAGCAGGTCGTCGTGGAGGGCCTCGCGGATGAGCGCGTGGCGGAACGCGTAGCCCTCGCCGTCGACCACGAGGACGTTGCCGGCGACGGCGGGGCGCAGCTCGGTGGACAGGGCGCCGTCGTCGAGACCGGTGACGGCGATGAGCAGGTCGTGCTCGATGCGCTGGCCACCCGCGCTGGCCACCCGCAGCAGTTCCTGGGTCTCCTCCGGGAGCCGCTCGACCCCCGCCAGCAGCAGGTCGCGCAGCGACTCGGGCAGCGTGTCGCCGCCGGACTCGCCCAGCAGCGCCTCGACGAACAGCGGGTTGCCCTCGCTCCGCTCGTAGATCAGCTCGATGTCGGCGGCGGACGGCTCGCGGTCGAGGATGCCGGCCGCCTGCGCGACCACCTCACGGCGGGTCAGCCTGCGCAGCTCCAGTCTGCTCACCCCGCCGGCCCGGGCCAGCTCGGCCAGCAGCGGGCGCAGCGGGTGGGCGCGGTGCAGCTCGTCGGAGCGGTAGGTGACGAGGAGGAGCAGCCGGGCGTCGGAGCGTTGGTAGCGCACCAGGAAGGACAGCAGGTCACGGGTGGAGCGGTCGGCCCAGTGGGCGTCCTCGATGACGAGGACGGTCGGCTGGTCCTCGGCGAGCCGCTCCAGCAGGCCGAGCATCTGCTCGAACAGCCGGGCGCGCGCCTCCGGGCCGTCCTTGTCGGGCTCGCCGAAACCCGGCAGCAGCCGGGCGAGCCCCCGGGTGTGGCCGCCGGGCACGAGCGCGGCGACGCCGTCACGGCCGCGGCTGCGCACCAGGCCGCGCAGCACGGCGCTGAACGGCGCGAACGGCAGGCCGTCGGTGCCCAGCTCCAGGCAGCCGCCGACGAGCACCAGGGCGTCGCCGGCGCGCTGCGCGAACTCCTGGACCAGCCGTGTCTTGCCGACGCCGGCCTCCCCGCCGACGAGCACGGTGGAGGAGGCGCCCGCCCGTGCGCGGGCCAGCGCCTCGCCGAGCACGGTCAGCTCGCCGTCCCGGCCGGCGAACACCGGGCTCACCGTGTGGATCGTCACGGTCACAAGGATGCCATCCCGCCCCGACAGGATCGCCCGCACGCCAGCCCACCGCACCCCCACCGCACCGCGGTAGCGCCGCATTCCCACCGCAGTGCGCCGCCTTCAGCGCATCGCCACCGCCCCGCATCCCCACCGCAGTGCACGCACCCGCGCCCCACCCCGCCGCGTCGCCGCCGCGTCCCGCCGGCGTCGGGGCCACCGGCCGCGCCCGGGTTCGGTAGCGTGCCCGCGTGACGCAGATCAAGGTGGTGTACACGAAGTACGACGGCGCCCTGCACTGGCACCATCCCGGAACGCTTCTCGGCGAGGACGAGCACGGCGCGTGGGTGTCGGTCCCCGCCGGCACGCTCGCCAGCAAGGGCGCCGAGCCGCCGGTCGCCTGGGAGACCGCGATCGTCATGCTCTTCCCGCGTGACGGCTGGTGGACGGCCACGTTCCACACGCCGCCGCACCCGTACGAGCTGTACGTGGACGTCACGACGGTGCCGCGGTGGCGCGACGGCGAGGTCACCATGGTCGACCTGGACCTGGACGTCATCCTGACGCGCGAGGGCACGCTGATCCTCGACGACGAGGACGAGTTCGCCGAGCACCGGGTCGCTCTCGGCTACCCGGCCGACACGGTGGCGCGGGCGCAGGACACGGCCCGGTGGCTGCTGGCCGCCGTCGAACGCCGCGAGGGCCCGTTCGGCGGCGCGCACACGGCCTGGCTCGACCGCGCCCCCGGCCCACCGCGGGCGTGATCGCCTCCGGCCTGCCGCCGGGGGCGAACGCCGGCGGCCTGTCCAGGCGCGCAAGGTCCCGGCGCCGCTGTCCCTGTGTCCGCTACTCCGTGCGGGTCACAGGTCGCCGAGCCCCAGCTGGCGGGCGATGAGCATGCGCTGCACCTCGCTGGTGCCCTCGCCGATCTCCAGGATCTTGGCGTCGCGGTAGAACCGGCCGACCGGGAACTCGTTCATGAACCCGTAGCCGCCGAAGATCTGCGTCGCGTCCCGCGCGTTGTCCATGGCGGCGTTGGAGGAGACGAGCTTGGCGATCGCCGCCTCCTTCTTGAACGCCTGCCCCGCCACCAGCTTCTCCGCCGCGTGGTAGTAGGCCAGCCGGGCGGTGTGGGCCCGCGCCTCCATGTCGGCGATCTTGAACTGGATGGCCTGGTAGTGGCCGATCGGGTGACCGAACGCCTTGCGGTCCCTGACGTAGCGCACGCACTCGTCCACGCACCCCTGGGCCAGGCCGACGCCCAGGGCGGCGATCGCGACGCGGCCCTCGTCGAGCGTGCGCAGGAACTGCGCGTAGCCGCGCCCGCGCTCGCCCAGCAGGTTGGCGGCGGGCACCCGGCAGTCGGCGAAGGACAGTTCCCTGGTGTCGGAGGCGTTCCAGCCGACCTTGGAGTACTTCTTCGACACGGTGAAGCCGGGCGTGCCGCTCGGCACGAGGATGGTGGAGATCTCCCGCTCGCCGGTGAGCGCCGCCACGGCGACCACGCCGGTGATGTCGGTGCCGGAGTTGGTGATGAACGCCTTCGTCCCGTTGATCACCCATTCGTCGCCGTCCAGCACGGCCGTGGTGCGCATGCCGCCGGGCACGTCGGAGCCGCCGCCGGGCTCGGTCAGGCCGAAAGCGCCCAGCAGCTCGCCCGTGGCCAGCCGGGGCAGCCACTCCTCCCGCTGGGCCGGCGTGCCGTAGCGGTAGATCGGCATCGCGCCGAGCGACACGGCGGCCTCCAGCGTGATCGCCACGCTGGAGTCGACGCGGGCCAGCTCCTCCAGCGCCAGGCAGAGCGCGAAGTAGTCGCCGCCCATCCCGCCGTGCTCCTCCGGCAGCGGCAGCCCGAACAGGCCCATCGCCCCCATCTGCCGCACGATGTCGTACGGGAACTCCTCGCGCTCGTAGTAGTCGCCGATCACGGGGGCGACGACGTCGCGGGCGAACGCCTCGACGGTCTTGCGCAGCTCTTCGTACTCGGAGGTGAGCATGATGGTCAGCCTTTCGACAGGGCCTGGACGACGCGGGAGGGGCTGGGCCGGCCGAGCAGGCCGGCCAGCCAGGTGCTGGTGGCCACGAGCCGGTCGAGGTCGAGGCCGGTCTCGATGCCCAGGCCGTGCAGCATCCAGACGAGGTCCTCGGTGGCGAGGTTGCCGGTGGCCGACTCCGCGTACGGGCAGCCGCCGATGCCGCCCGTGGAGGCGTCGACGGTGGTGACGCCCGCCCGGAGCGCGGCGAGGGTGTTGGCGAGGGCTTGGCCGTAGGTGTCGTGGAAGTGCACGGCGAGCCGGTCGGGCGCGTCGAACGCCTCGATCAGGTCGGTCACGTGGCCCGGCGTGGCGACGCCGATGGTGTCGCCGAGCGACAGCTCGTAGCAGCCGAGCCCGAGCAGCCGCCGCCCCACGGAGACCACCTGGGCGACGGGCGTCGGCCCCTCCCACGGGTCGCCGAAGCACATCGACACGTACGCCCGCACCCGCACCCCCGCCTCCAGCGCCCGGGCGACCACCGGCTCGAACATGTCGAACTGGCTCTCCAGACTGCGGTTGAGGTTCTTGGCGGCGAACGTCTCGGTGGCGCTGGCGAACACCGCGATCTCGTCCACGCCGTGCGCCAGCGCCCGGTCGAGGCCGCGCTCGTTCGGCACCAGCACCGGGTAGCGGACGCCGGGCCTGCGGTCGAGCCGGCCGAGCAGTTCCTCGGCGTCGGCGAGCTGGGGCACCCACTTCGGGTGGACGAAGCTGGTCGCCTCGATCACCTTGTGCCCCGCGTCGGCCAGCCGGTCGATGAACTCCGCCTTCACCTCGGCCGGCACGGTCACCGGCTCGTTCTGCAGGCCGTCGCGCGGGCCGACCTCGTAGACGGTGACGTGGTGCGGGAGTCCCTCCAGCGGGTACGGGCGGCGCATCTCAGCCTTCCTCTCCGGTGACGGCAGGGTCGACGGCGGGGCCGGCGCCGGGGTTCGCGGCGGCGGGGGTGACGACGGCGAGGACGGCGTCCATGTCGACCGGCTGGCCCGCCTGGACGGGCAGCTCGGCGACCACGCCGCCGACCGGCGCGGTGACGGTGTGCTCCATCTTCATGGCCTCCACGATGACCAGCGGCTGGCCCTCGTCCACCTGCTCGCCCGCCTGCGCCTTGACGACGAGGACGGTGCCGGGCATGGGGCTGCGCACCACGCCGTCGCCGGCCCCGGCCGCGCCGGGCCGGTCGCCCGGGTCGCCGATGAGGTGGCGGGTGACGGCCCAGGCCGCGCCGTCCCGGCCGAGCCAGAGCGTGTCGCCGTGGCGGGCCTGGACGTAGTGGGTGGTGCGGCCGGCGAGGGTGACGGCCAGGCGGGACCCGTCCTGCCGGATCCTGGCCGGGACGGGCGGGACGACCGGCTCGCCGGTGAGCGCCGGGTCCGAGGCCGACACGCCGGACGCCGCCGCGTCCCCGAGGACGCGCACCTCGGCGCCCCGGTGCGGCAGGCCGCGCAGTTGGACGGCGTGCACGCCGTCGCGGGTCTCCAGCCGCCACGTCGTCCATGCCGGCTCGCCGACGCGCCAGCCGTCGGTGACCTCCCACGGGTCGGCGCCCTGGGGCAGGGCGTGGAAGGCGAGGGCGGCGGCGGCCAGCACGTCGCCGGGCGTCTCCACCGCCGGCACGACGTCGGGCAGGATCCGCTCGACCAGCCCGGTGTCGAGGTGACCGGCCCGTACGGCCGGGTGGACGAGAAGGCCGCGCAGGAACGGGACGTTCGTGGTCACGCCGAGCAGCACGGTGTCGGCGAGCGCCCGGTCGAGCCGCCGCAGCGCCTCCTCCCGGGACGGAGCCCAGGCGATCACCTTGGCCAGCATCGGGTCGAACTCGCTGCCCACGACCCCGCCCTCGGCCACCCCGGAGTCGACGCGGACGCCGGACCCGTTCGCGGGCTCGTGGAGCGCCAGGATCGGGCCGCCCGTCGGCAGGAACCCGCGGGCGGGGTCCTCGGCGTACACGCGCGCCTCGACGGCGTGCCCGCGCAGCCGCACGTCGTCCTGGGCGAACGGGAGCGGCTCGCCCGCGGCCACCCGGAGCTGCAGCTCCACCAGGTCGAGACCGGTGACCAGCTCGGTGACCGGGTGCTCCACCTGCAGGCGGGTGTTCATCTCCATGAAGTGGTAGGCGCCGGTCGTGCCGTCCACGATGAACTCGACCGTGCCCGCCCCGGTGTAGCCCACGGCACGGGCCGCCTCCACCGCCGCGGCGCCCATCGCGGCCCGCGTCTCCTCGGTCACGAACGGCGACGGGGCCTCTTCGACGATCTTCTGGTGGCGGCGTTGCAGGCTGCACTCGCGTTCGCCCAGGTGGACGGTGTTGCCATGGGCGTCGGCCAGCACCTGGATCTCGATGTGCCGGGGGTCGGCGACGTAGCGTTCGATGAGCAGCGTGCCGTCGCCGAACGCCGCCCGCGCCGTGCGGCGGGCCGACTCCAGCGCGGCGGGCAACTCCGAGGCGGCGCGGACCAGCACCATGCCCTTGCCGCCGCCGCCCGCCGACGGCTTGATCAGGGCGGGGAAGTCGGTCCACTCCTCCAGGGAGTCACCGGGCTCGGCGCCTCCGGGCACGACGGGGACGCCGGCGGCCGACACGGTCGCCTTGGCGCGGATCTTGTCGCCCATCGCGTCGATCGCGTCCGGGGGCGGGCCGACGAACGCCAGCCCGGCCTCGGCGCAGCGCCTGGCGAACGCGGCGTTCTCGGCGAGGAACCCGTAGCCCGGGTGGACGGCCTGCGCCCCGGACGCGCGGGCCGCCGCCACGATCGCCTCGCCGTCGAGGTATCCGGGGATCTCCAGGGCGAGATCGGCGTCGCGGACGTGCCTGGCCCCGGCGTCGGAGGCGGTGTGCACGGCCACCGAGGTGACGCCGAGCCCGCGCAGCGTGCGGATGATCCGGACCGCGATCTCGCCCCGGTTGGCGACGAGAACGGTGTCGAACATCGAAGAAGCCATGATCGCGTCACATCCGGAAGACGCCGTAGCCGACAGGGGACAGCGGGGCGTTGGCCGCCGCGGAGAGAGCCAGGCCGAGGACGGTGCGGGTGTCGAGGGGGTCGATGACGCCGTCGTCCCAGAGCCGGGCGGTGGAGTAGTAGGGGTTGCCCTGGTGCTCGTACTGGGCGCGGATCGCGTCGGCGTCGGCCCCGTCACCCGGGCGGCCCACGGTGGTGAGCACGTTGGCCGCCTGCTCGCCACCCATGACCGAGATGCGGGCGTTCGGCCACATCCACAGGAAGCGGGGCGAGTACGCCCGCCCGGCCATGGCGTAGTTGCCCGCCCCGAACGACCCGCCGATGACCACGGTGAACTTCGGCACCCTGGCGCAGGAGACGGCCGTGACCATCTTGGCGCCGTGCTTGGCGATGCCGCCCGCCTCGTACGCCTTGCCCACCATGAAGCCGCTGATGTTCTGCAGGAACACCAGCGGGATGCCCCGCTGGTCGCACAGCTCGATGAAGTGGGCGCCCTTCATCGCCGACTCGCTGAACAGGATGCCGTTGTTGGCGATGACGCCGACCGGGTGGCCGTGCAGGTGGGCGAAGCCGGTGACGAGCGTCGGGCCGTACTCGGCCTTGAACTCCAGGAACCGGGACCCGTCGACCAGCCGGGCGATCACCTCGCGCACCTCGTACGGCCGGCGGGTGTCGGCGGGGACGATGCCGTAGAGGTCGCGCGGGTCGTGGCGCGGCTCCTCGGGCGTGGTCGTCGGCCACGGCCGGGGCGGGCGCGGCGCGAGGGTGGAGACGATGTCGCGGACGATGGCCAGCGCGTGCGCGTCGTCCTCGGCCAGGTGGTCGGTGACGCCGCTGACCCGGGCGTGCAGGTCGCCGCCGCCGAGCTCCTCGGCCGTGACCTCCTCGCCGGTGGCCGCCTTCACCAGGGGCGGGCCGCCGAGGAAGATGGTGCCCTGGCCGCGCACGATGACGGCCTCGTCGCTCATCGCCGGCACGTACGCGCCGCCCGCCGTGCAGGACCCGAGGACGGCGGCGATCTGCGGGATGCCGGCCGCGCTCATCGTCGCCTGGTTGTAGAAGATGCGGCCGAAATGGTCGCGGTCGGGGAACACCTCGTCCTGCCGCGGCAGGAACGCGCCGCCGGAGTCGACGAGGTAGACGCACGGCAGGCGGTTGTGCAGCGCCACCTCCTGCGCGCGCAGGTGCTTCTTGACGGTGATCGGGTAGTAGGTGCCGCCCTTGACGGTGGCGTCGTTGGCCACGATCACGCACTCGCGCCCGGAGACCCGGCCGACTCCGGTGATGATCCCGGCGGCGGGCGCCTGGTCGTCGTAGAGACCGTTGGCGGCCAGCGGCGACAGCTCCAGGAAGCGCGAGCCCGGGTCGAGCAGGCCGTCCACCCGGTCGCGCGGCAGCAGCTTGCCCCGCTCGACGTGGCGGCGGCGCGACCGCTCGGGCCCGCCGAGGGCCGTCGTGGCCAGCCGGTCGAGCAGCTCGGCGGCGAGGCGCTCGTTGTGCTCGGTGTTGCGCTTGAAGGTCTCGCCGCCGGGGTCGGCGGACGACTTCAGCACAGGCCAGTCGCTCATGACTCCCCTCTCACCATGCGGACGATGTTAGTCATCATTAACGTAACCGTCTACCATGTGAGACCGTGACGACTGTCCGGACCCCTACCCGCAATCGGGGCAACAGGCGCGCGGAGATCCTCGCCGCCGCCGCGACGCTGTTCGCCGCCCGCGGCTTCCACGGGGTCTCCATCGAGGACATCGGGGCCGCCGTCGGCGTCTCGGGCCCGGCGCTCTACCGGCACTTCAGCGGCAAGGAGGCGCTGCTGGCCGAGATGCTGCTCGACGTCAGCTCGCGGCTGCGCGAGTCCGCCGCGGCCGTCGTCACGGCCCGGACGGGGCCCGAGGAGACGCTGGACGCGCTGCTCGACGTCCAGATCATCTTCGCCCTGGAGCAGCCGGCGCTGATCACCGTGCACGACCGGGAGCTGGGCAACGTGCCGGAGCCGCAGCGGCGGCAGATCAGGCGGCTGCAGCGGCTCTACGTCGAGGAGTGGGTGACCGTGCTGGCCGAGCTGCATCCGGGCTGCCCGCCGCCGCGGCTGCGCGCGGCGACGCACGCGGTGTTCGGACTGCTCAACTCGACGCCGCACAGCGCGGGCGAGCTGTCGGCACGGGCGATGCGCCCGTTGCTGCGCGCCATGGCGCGGGCCGCGATCGGCGCCTCGGCCGCCACCGGCTGACGCCTCGCGCGGAGGCTTCGTTAACGCTCGCTAACACACTCTCCGGGCCCGGCCGCGGCGCCCGGGCGGGGCGACCCGCAGGGGCACACACTTTCGAACTCGATGTGCGACGGGGCGGTCACGTACGGTAGCTTTCTCTCGCTGCCGGCGTGCATCATCCACCCCCCCTTGAAAGGAACGCCCAATGCTTGACCTCGAGGCGGAAGTTCTCGACCTGAAGACGCGGGTCGGGGTTCTCGAAACGAATAGCCTGAGCGGCATGCCTGGTACCACCATCGCCGAGCGGTTCACGTCCCTGCACGACCGCGTGGACGCCATGGGCCGCAACCTCCTCGACCAGCTCGACCGTCGCTTCACCGTGCTGGACGGGCGGATCACCGACACGCGCGCCGAGATGAGGCGCGGCTTCGAGCAGGTGAACGCGCGGCTGGACCTGATCGACCTGAGGTTCGAGCAGGTCGACGCGCGGTTCGAGGAGATCGACGCGCGGTTCGAGAAGATCGACGCGCGATTCGAGAGGATCGAGGGCGACATCGCCGATCTCAAGAGCGACGTCGCCGATCTCAAGAGCGGGATGACCGACATCAAGTCCATGCTCGTCAGCCTGGGCGCCAAGGTGCCCGAGCAGAACTGACGCACGCGGAGGCCCGGGCCGCGCGGGCCCGGGCCTCCGTGGTGTGCGGCGTGGTTACCGCCTGACGCGGACGTAGTCCGTGCCGCTGTGGTCGCCGTGGGTGTCGTCGTCACCGCGGAAGACGAACTTCCAGGTGCCGGACCTGGAGGCCTTGGTCCTGGTCGACAGCTTGCCGCCGTCGTCCGACCACGTGGTCTTCACGTACTTCCACGTACGCGAGCCGGCGGCCTTGAACCACAGCTGGACCTTGCCCTCGTAGCCCTCCCAGGCCCCTTCGTCGTCCACCTGCAGCAGGCCCTTGAACTTCAGGTACGTGCCGCGCTTGACGGGCTCCGGGTAGGCGTTGAAGGCGAGGACGCGGGTGTCGGCCTTGGCCGGCGGGGCGGGCTGGACGACACGGACGAAGTCCGCGCCGCTGCTGGTGCCGTCGACGCCCCGGGTGCCCCGGTACGCCGCGCGCCACCAGCCCGACCTCTCGGCGGTGGCCGACGCCCAGAAGCGGCCGTCACGGCCGGTCACGTCACCGGTGACGCGCTCCCACCGGCTGGAGCCGGCGGCCTTGAAGAGGATGTCGACCCGCTGGCCGGGCAGCCCGCGCCAGCCCTCGACCTGCAGGGTGCCGGACAGGCGGAGCCGGTCGCCCTTGTCGACCGGCTCGGGACGGGCGTCGAAGCCGGTGATCCGGCTGTCGCGGTCGCCGTGCCTGACGTCGACACGGTCGGTGTCGCTGACGGAGCCGCGGGCGACGGCGTTGCCGTCGAACTCGGCCCGCCACCAGCCGGTGGCCTCGGCCTCGACCCGGGCGCCGAACCAGCCGCCGCGGCCGGTCCTGACCTTGGCGACGTGCCGGTAGGCGTCGGTGCCCTTCTCACGGAAGGTCAGGGTGACGGTCTGTCCGTCATAGCCCTTGCCCTCGGCGAGGAGCCGGCCGGACAGGCGCAGCCGCTCGCCCCGCACGACCTTGTCGGGGTCGGCGTCGAAGTCGGCGACCTTGGTGTCGAGGGCCTTCCTGACCTCGAACGCCCCGTCGGAGGACTTCTCGCCGTCGCCGTGGGCGATGGCGAGCAGGTTCCACCTGCCGGTGTCCTTGGCGTCGAAGGTCTTGGTGCCGGTCCACTTGGTCCACTGGCCGTGGGGGGACGGCTTGAGCTCGACGGGGGTGCCGACGCTCACCTGACCGGGGGCCTTGAGCTGGAGCTCGGCCTTGCCCGCGGACTTCGTGGTGAACGTGAAGGTCGCCGTGACGGGCTTGTCGAAGATGACGAGCGGTGCGGGACTCACGCTCACTTTCGAGATGCTCGGCGCCTCGGCCGCCGCCGCGGGCGAGGTGATGACGAGGGTGGCGGCGCTCATCGCCAGGGCGATGCCGGCCGCGTGGACGCGTCGTAACATGCCGGGTTCCTTTCACCAGATCCCAGTGGGAAACGCGGCAGTGAGGGTGCCACGTAATACACCCAGTAGACGCCAAAAACCCCCTTTAGGTTCACAAATCTGACAAGTTCCTTGTGATCCGGGTCAATCGGGCAGGTCGTGAACATGTCCGGACCGACGGGGAGACGCGAGCCGTCCGGTGAGGACATAATCGGGTTCGTGGCGCGGGACACAGTTGAGACTCACTTCATCCAGGCGGTCACGACGCTGGAGGCGGGCACGGCCCGCGATCCCGGCCGTCCTCTTCGCGAGGGGGGCCCACTGACCGGCGAGTTGTGCCGCACGCTGTTCCAGCGTCAGGTGGACAGCCGGCTCCTCGACATCGCGGCCCGCTGGCTGCGCGCGCAGGGCGAGGGCTTCTACACGATCGGCTCGGCGGGCCACGAGGGCAACGCCGCCGTCGCCGCCGCGCTGCGGCCCACGGACCCGGCGCTGCTGCACTACCGGTCGGGCGCCTTCTACCTGACGCGCTCCGAGCAGGCGGGGCGGCTGCCCGACGAGGGGCTGCGCGACGTGCTGATGGGCCTGGCCGCCTCGGTCGAGGAGCCGATCGCGGGCGGGCGGCACAAGGTGTTCGGCCATCCCGATCTGGCCGTCATCCCGCAGACCTCGACGATCGCCAGCCACCTGCCGCGCGCCGTGGGCGTGGCCTTCGCCATCGAGCGGGCCCGCGCGCTGGACGTGCGCTCGCCCTGGCCCCGTGACGCGGTCGCGGTGTGCAGCTTCGGCGACGCCTCGCTCAACCACGCGACGGCGCTGACCGGCCTCAACACCGCCGCCTACGCCACCTACCAGGGTCAGGCGATGCCGATCCTGTTCGTCTGCGAGGACAACGGCATCGGCATCAGCGTCCGCACCCCCCGGGGCTGGGTGGAGGCGGCGGCCCGCCGCCCCGGCGTCGAGTACTTCTCCGCCGACGGCTGCGACCTCGCCGACTCCTACGCCGCCGCCGTCCGGGCGGTGGAGCACGTGCGCACCCGCCGCTCCCCCGCGTTCCTGCACCTGTCCACCGTCCGGCTGATGGGGCACGCCGGCTCCGACGTCGAGTCGGCCTACCGCACGCAGCGGGAGCTGCGCGCCGACCTGGAGCGCGACCCACTGGTGGGCACCGCCCGGCTGCTCGTGGCGGCCGGGCTGGTCACGCCGGAGGAGCTGCTGCGCTCGTACGAGTCGGCGCGCGAGCACGTGCTGCGCCTGGCCCTGGAGACCACGCGGCGGCCCCGCCTGGGCTCGGCCGAGGAGGTCATGCGGCCGCTGGCGCCCAGGCGGCCCGACATGATCGCCAAGATCGCGCCCGTCGCGGCCGAGGCCACGGTGCGGGAGAAGGCGTTCGCCGGATCCCTGCCCGAGGCCGACAAGCCGATGACGCTCTCACAGTCGATCAACCGCACGCTCGCCGACGCCCTGGCGGTCCACCCGGAGATGATGGTCTTCGGCGAGGACGTGGCCAAGAAGGGCGGCGTCTACGGGGTGACCAGGGGCCTGCAGAAGAGGTTCGGCCCCGGACGCGTCTTCGACACCCACCTCGACGAGCAGGCGATCCTCGGGCTGGCGCTCGGCTCGTCGGTGTCGGGCATGCTGCCGGTGCCGGAGATCCAGTATCTCGCCTACCTGCACAACGCGCTCGACCAGATCCGCGGTGAGGCGGCCACGCTGTCGTTCTTCTCCCAGGGCTCCTACGTCAACCCGATGGTGGTCAGGGTGGCCGGCTACGCCTACCAGAAGGGGTTCGGCGGCCACTTCCACAACGACAACGCCGTCGCCGCGCTCCGCGACATCCCGGGGCTGGTCATCGCCTCGCCGGCGCGGCCCGACGACGCCGCCTCGATGCTGCGCACCTGCCTGGCCGCCGCCCGCACCCAGGGGTCGGTCTGCGTGTTCCTGGAGCCGATCGCGCTCTACAACACCAGGGACCTGTTCGAGGACGGCGACGGCGGCTGGCTGGCGCCGTACGTGCCGCCCGCTCGCTGGAGCGAGACGCACGTGCCGATCGGGCGGGCGCGCTCCTACGGCGACGGGCGCGACCTGACGATCGTGACCTTCGGCAACGGGCTGCGGATGAGCCTGCGCGCCGCCGTCCGGCTCACCCAGGAGGGCTACGGCTGCCGGGTGCTCGACCTGCGCTGGCTGGCGCCGTTGCCGGTGGACGACCTGCTGCGGGCGGCGGAGCTGACGGGCAAGGTGCTGATCGCCGACGAGACCCGGCGCACCGGCGGGGTGTCCGAAGGGATCGCGACCGAGCTGCTCGACGCGGGCTTCTCCGGGGAGATCGACCGGGTCACCTCGGCTGACAGCTTCATTCCGCTGGGCGAGGCCGCGCACCACGTTCTGCTGTCGGAGGAGGAGATCGAGCAGGCCGCCCGCAAGCTGCTGGGATGAGCGGCATGCCCCGCACGGGCGGGGGTGCGGAGCGTTCGCGATGGTGACTGCATCTGTTAACAAGGCGGAAACACTGGTAGTTTAGGGAGCGCTCCCAACAGATCTTGGGCCAGGTGCATCGTGACCGATCTGCCCACGCTCGCGCAGGTAGCAGCCGAGGCCGGTGTCTCCCCCGCGACCGCCTCGCGGGTCTTGACTGGCACGGTCAGGGTCAGCACGTCGACCCGCCGCCAGGTGTACGACGCCATGTCCCGGCTGGGCTACGTACGGCACCGCGCCCCGCGCGGGACGCCCGCCCGGCGGAGGGCCGGCGGCGTGGCCGTGGTCATCTGCGACCATCTCCACCGGTTGTTCTCCGACCCGTACTACGCGCGGTTCCTGTCGGCCAGCGGCGACGTGCTGGCGGAGCTGGGCCTGCCGCTCATGGTGATGACCGTGCCGCCGGCCGATCCGGGCGCGCTGCCGGTGCTGACCGGCTCGGCCGACGGGGTGCTGCTGATCGCGGCGCGCGAGCGGCATCCGCTGGCGATCACGCTGTCGACGTCGGGGGTGGCGGTGCGCGGCATCGGCCGCCCGCCCGACGACGTGAAGGTGCCCTACGCCGACGTGGACAACCGCGACGGCGCCCGGCAGGCGGCCGAGCACCTGCTGCTGGCCGGCCGGCGGACGATCGGCGTGGTCTCCGGCCCGCCCACGCTGCCCGCGGCGCAGGACCGGTTGGAGGGGTTCGTCGCCACCCTGCGCGAGGCGGGGCTGCCCGACCCGCCGGTGGCGTACGGTGACTTCGCCCTGCCGTCGGGCACCCACGCGACGCAGTGGCTGCTGCGGCGCGCGCCCGGGCTGGACGCGGTGTTCTGCGCCTCCGACCTGATGGCGGCCGGCGCCATGCACGCGCTGGCGCGGGCCGGGCGCCGGGTGCCGGACGACGTCGCGGTCATCGGGTTCGACGACGCGCCGGTGGCGCGGCGGGTCACCCCGGCGCTGACGACGGTCCGCCAGCCGGTGGAGGAGCTGGCCTCGATCGCCACCCGGCTGCTGCTGTCCGGCACCGCCTCGGTCAACCCGATCCTGCCCGCGGAGCTGATCGTCCGTGATTCGGCATGAGCCGGGCGACGTCCTGGCGCGCAGGTACGTCCTGCTGGAGCGCATCGCCACGGGCGGCACGTCGGTGCTGTGGCGGGCGCACGACCGGGCGCTGGAGCGGCTCGTCGCGGTGAAGGTGCTCCAGGAGGAGCGGGAGCTCGCCCGCAAGGAGGCGAGGACGACGGCCCGCCTGGCGCATCCGGACGCGATCGAGGTCTACGACTACGGCGAGACGGTGACGGCGCAGGGCCGGGTGGCGGCGTTCGTGGTGCTGCGCCTGCTCGACGGGGTGCCGCTGGCCGAGCGGCTGCTGGCCGGGCCGCTGCCGTGGCGGGAGGCGGTGGCGACGGCGGCGCGGGTGGCCCGGGTCCTGGAGGCGGCGCACGAGCAGGGCATCGTGCACCGCGACGTCTCCGCCGAGAACGTGCTGCTGACCGCGTCGGGCCCGAAGCTGCTGGACTTCGGCATCGCCGCCGTGGCCGGCGACCCGGACGACGAGCGGGGGACGCCGCCGTACGTCTCGCCCGAACGGGTCACGGGGGCGCCCGTGCATCCGGCGGCCGACGTGTACGCCCTGGGCGTCCTGCTCCACCAGATGCTGACCGGCGTCACGCCGTACCCGGAGACCACGTGGGAGGAGCTGGAGACGGCCCGCAGGACGGCACCGGGGCCGCGACCGGCAGGGGTGCCGTACGAGCCGGCGGTGCTGTGCCAGCGCTGTCTCGACCCGGATCCCGCGGCGCGGCCCGCCGCCCGGGAGGTGGCCGAGCGGCTCACCCGGACGCTGGCGAGGGCGCGGCTCGGCCGCGGGCTGCGGCGCGGGGCCACGGCGGTGGCGCTGGCGGCGTTCGCCGGGACGGCGCTGTGGCTCGTACCCGAGTGGCCGTCGCGAGAGGCGGGCCCCCGGTCTCCGGCGGTGGCCGACGGCCGGTCACCTGCCGTGCCCCGGGCCACACCCCCCGCCGCGCCGTCCTCCGGCGCACCCCCGGCGACCACGTCCTCGCCCGCGGCGCCCCCGGCGGGATCCGAGCCTGGGCGGCAGGAGCCGTCCACCCGCCTTCCCCCCACCGCTCCGCTCGTCTCCGCCTCCCCCGGCTACGCCCTCGTGTCACGGTCGCTGCCCCGGGCCGTGGACCGCTTCCACGGCGCGCTGGCCGCGGGTGCGGCCGCCGGGCGGATCAGGTCCGACGTGGCGCTGGACCTGCGGCAGTCGCTGGCGCACGCGGCCTCGGCCCGGCAGGTCGCCGAGGTGCGCCGCAAGCTGGACGACCGGCTGCGGGAGGGAGCGGTCGAGCCGGGGCTGAGCGGCGATCTCGACGGGTTGCTCGCCGAGATCGCCGCCGTCTTCCGGCCCGCCTGAACCCCGGGATCTCAGGGCGCCGCCACGCAGGCGTAGCCGGTGGGTACGGCGCCGTCGCCGCCCGGCCGGGCCGCCTGGAAGCCGAACGTGGTGGCGGCGCCCGGCGCCAGCCGGCCGTTGTAGGCGAGGTTGCGGGCGGTGATGGTCTGCCCGCTCATCGACACGGCGGCGTTCCACGACCCGGTGACGGTGTGGCCGGCCGGCAGGGTGAGCGTCACCGTCCACCCGGTGGTGGCCGAGTCGCCGTCGTTGGTGACGGTGACGGGCTGGACCACGTAGCCGGTGCCCCACTGGCTCTGCACGGTGCCGGTGACGGCGCAGCCGGCGTCACCGGAGCCGCCCGGCGTGGTGACGGTGACCGTGTTCGACACCGGCGAGGTGTTGCCGGCGCCGTCACGGGCCCGCACCTGGAACCGGTAGGTGGTCTCCGGCGACAGGCCGGTGGCGGTGAAGCGGGTCGCCGCCGTCGTGCCGGCCACGGCGAACGGCCCCGACGCGCCGGCCCGCAACACGTCGTAGCCGGTGACGCCGGTGTCGTCGGTGGACGCCGTCCAGGTCAGCGTGGCGCCGCCCGCCGTCACGCCGGAGGCGGCGAGGTCCGCCGGCGCGGTGGGCGGGCCGGTGTCGCCGGAGCCGCCGTAGACGGCCGCCTCGCGGGCGGTCGCCCGGACGCCGTCGGGCCCGTTGAACAGCCGCTCGCCCCAGGGGGTGAGCCGGGCCGGGTCGAACGAGGTGACCTGGTCGAGGTACTCGACGCCGCCGCCGTTCCCGCTCCACGACCAGCCCAGGTAGCCGAGGCCGCGGCTCTGCGCCTGGGCGAGGATGGTGTCCTCGTCGGGGTCGCCGTCGGAGTGCAGGTGCCCGAACTCCCCGATCACCAGGGGCAGCCCGGCCGTGCGGAAGGCGTCCAGGTAGGCGGTGATCTCGGCGGCCGTGTCGTACACGCCGTACATGTGGACGGAGAAGACGACGTTGCGGCGCGGGTCCGCCGCCAGCACCGTGGCCGCGTCGTCGCGCATCACGCCCTGCCAGTCCTGCCCCCAGTTGGGGGCGTCGACCATGATGAGGTGCTCGAACCCGGCCTCGCGCAGCCGGGTGACGGCGGCGGACGTGGCCTGGGTCCAGCCGGGCGTGACGGCGTTGTTGCCGAACGGCTCGTTGCCGATGTTGACGACGACGTGGTTCTCCTGGCCGGCCAGCACGCTCTTCAGGCCGATCCAGTAGGTGACGGCCTGGTCGAGGGTGTAGGCGCCGCTCTGCTCGCCGTACCCGGTGGTGTCGTGGTTCTCCAGCACGCAGATCAGCCGGTTCTGCTTGCACAGGGCGATGACGCCGGCCACGTCGTCCGCGGTGTTGGGGGTCCAGCGGCCGCCGCTGAGCACGACGCGGACGGTGTTGGCGCCTGCCGCCTTGATGGCGGCGAAGGAGCTCGTCTGGGACGCGTACCAGGTGTGGGCGTGGTTGGTGCCGCGCATGACGAAGGGGCTGCCGTCGGCCTCGATGACCCGGGTCCCACTGACCCGCAGCCCGGTCGCGGCGGACGCGGGCTGCGGGGCCGGCACCAGGGCCGCGAGCAGAGCGAGGAGTGCGGCGATTCTCGTGCCCATCCGTGCGGTCATCCGTTCGGGAAGAGGGTGCCGTAGTCGGCCGCCGCCATGGCGACGTCGGCCTGCGCCCAGAAACGGTGATAGGTGAACGTCGGCGCGGGGCCGCCGTCGAGGTGGTCCTGGACCTTGTCCCAGTCCGGGTCGTCCTTGTAGAAGGAGCGGATGTCGAGGAACGTCCTTCCGGCGCTGATCGCGTCGCCGTTGGGCATGGTGCCGGTGTAGCCCGGCGGGATGTACAGGCCGGTGTTCGTGGCGTCGTCGTGGCGGTCGTCGAAGCGGCTGTAGTCGGCCCGGGTCTCGGTCACGCCGACGCCCTTGGCGTCCTTGTGGGCGAGCATGCCGTCGATGAGCCTCTTGGCCCCCGCCTTGGCGGCGGCGTTGCCCGACTTGGCGGCGTACCAGGTGAGGGTGCGGGCGTAGGCGGCGGTCGCGCCGACGTCGGTCGTGTGGTTGACCACGGTGACGTGCAGGCCCGGGTTGGGTCCGGGACCGCCGGGGCTGCCGGTGTAGCTGGCGGCGGGGGCGCCGGACCAGGTCATGTCGTTGGGGATGCGGTAGCTGTCGCCCGGTCCGAAGGTGGTGTTGGCCAGCGCCCAGGGCACCCACTTGTCCAGGACGGCCTTGGCCTTGGCGTCGCCGGTGACGTGGTAGTACTCGGCGACGCGCTCCAGCGACCAGACCTGGAAGCCGAACCACCGGTTGCTCGGCGGGTCGTGGTAGACGGGCTGGTGGTCGTAGGCCCAGCCGTGGAAGGTGGGGGTGCCGGCCGGAGGCTGCTCGTAGTCGCCGTTCCAGCTGTTGGTCGCGCCGCCGGCGATGCCGCCCTCGGCGGACTGGAGCCACAGGTAGGAGTCGAGCTGCCGCTGCAGGCTCGTCTGCCAGTCGGAGGCGGCCGTCGGCGACTGCGGGCGCAGGGCGGACGGCCCGGCCGGTGACAGCACCCACGCGGCGAACGGGTTCTGGTAGCCCTGGTGCCAGGAGCTGGATCCGACGCGCCACGCCCAGGAGCCGCCGGTGTCGCCGCCCCAGGCGTAGTACCAGGTCAGCATGTACGACGAGCTGCTCTTGCCGGTGCCGGCCGGGCACGAGGTCGAGGTGCAGCCGGGGTTCTTGAAGTACTTGTCGTAGAAGGCGTACCGGAGGTAGTCGCCCATCTTGGCGGCCTTGGCCAGGGTGGAGCTGATCTGCGACTGCTTGCCCTGCGCGGTGGCCCAGGTCAGCGCCCAGTAGGCGACCTGGACGGCGCGGGCGTCGGCGTCGGGGGCGTTGGTGTAGCGCCACTGGTTGGCGCCGCCGCCCTGGATGAACAGCGGCGGGTAGCCGGCTCCGGGCTTGCCGAAGCGGCCGGTCTCGCACGACGGGTGGGCGACGGTCTCCCAGGCCGACTCCTGCGGGCCGCGCTGGAAGGTGTTGATGTAGGTGACGCGCTTGGTGTTGTCGCCGCACTCGGTCCGGTCGGCGCCGCGGCCCGTGCCGTAGCCGTAGACGTCGTCCACGTCGAGCAGCCAGTGCATGCCGTAGATGTCGCGGGTGCCGTACGTGCTCTGCAGCTCGCCGGCGAGCGGGTCCTGGCCGACGGGGACGCCGGTGCTGAGCGCCACCGGGTACTGGCTGGGGCGGGGCCGTTCGGGGGCGTAGTCGGCGGGGTCGTTCGGGTTGTAGGCGGCGTTGCCGGGCTGGGCGGCCGCGGACGGGATGATGTACTGCTCCATCACGTTCCAGGCGTTGTTGAACGGGGCCCAGTTGCCGGTGACCCTGCCGTACTGGGCCTCCAGCCACAGCCAGAAGCTGAACGCCTCGGAGGTGGTCTCGTGGCCGTGGTCGGGCGCCTCGACGATGAGCGTCTCGACGGAGTGGTACGGGATGCCCTCCGGCGAGAAGTACCCGTTCGCCGGGTCCTTGATCTTGTTGTACTGGGTGGTGAACTCCGTCAGGTAGGGGTTCTGCGGCACGTCGTCGTCGGCCTCGGTGGCGGTGACGGTGACGCTGCTCAGGCCGCTGGAGGCGACGGCGATCGTACGGCTGCCGTTCGTGGTGTCGGCGTCCTGGGCGGCGGAGACGGTGACGTTCTGGACGGTGTTCCAGGTGGTCGGGGTGAAGGTGAGGCTCGCCCCGCCGGTGACGGTCAGGTCGGCGTCGCCGCCGCCGGCGGTGGAGGTGACGGTGACGTTGCCGGACGGCTGGGCGGCCAGGCGGACGGCGTAGGTGGCGCTGCCGCCCTCGGGGACGGTGACCGCGGCGGGCGTGACCTGGATGGCCTGCTCGCCGGGGTTGCCGGTGCCGCCGTCGCAGGTGACGCCGTTGACGGCGAAGGACGTGGGGTTGGTGTTGGTGCCGGTGTAGGTGCCGTTGAAGCCGATGGTCCACCGGGCTCCGGTGGCCTGGTTGCCGTTGTAGGAGACGTTGGTGGCGGTGACGTCCTTGCCCGACTGCGTCCAGTTGGCCGACCAGCCGTTGGTCACCTGCTGGGTGCCGGGCCAGGTGTAGGTCAGGCGCCAGTTCGTCAGCGGGTCGCCGGTGTTGGTGATGGTGACGTTGGCGCCGAAGCCGCCGCCGCCGTCCCATGCCTTGACGTACGTCACCGAGCAGCCGACGGCCGCGTGCGCCACGCCGACGAGCGCCGTGGACAGGCTCAGCAGCAGGACGCCGAGCGCGGTGAGGAAGCGGTGTCTCATGGAGGTCCTCTCGGACGAGGTGGGAGCGCTCCCATAAGCTGGGGTTACGTGGATGGTAGGCGGGGGTCAGCCGCCCGCCCAGGCGGCTCGGCCACTCGGGCGTGACCCCGCTGGTGGCGACTGATCGGCAGGTGAAAGTTTCATCCGGCTCGTGCGCTTTCGGAGCGCCGACTCACCGCGGCCTGTACATCGTCGTGAATCCGGGTTATGCATGGGAGCGCTCCCACCCCCATGAGAGGAACCCCCCACATGAGACACCGCCTTCTCGTCGTGGTCACCGCCTTGCTGGCGGGCCTGGCCATGACGCTGACGTCGGCTCCGGCAGCGCAGGCCGCGGTGGCCTGCTCCGTCACCTACACCAAGGCATGGGAGGGCGGCGGCGGCTTCGGCGCCAACGTCACCATCACCAACACGGGCGACCCGCTGACGAGCTGGCGCCTGACGTACACCTGGCCGGGCACCCAGCAGGTGACCAACGGCTGGTCGGCCGACTGGAGCCAGTCGGGCAAGGACGTCACCGCCACGAGCCTGTCCTACAACGGCAACCAGGCCACCGGCGCGAGCTGGACGATCGGCTTCAACGGCACCTACACCGGGACGAACACCAACCCCACGTCCTTCGCCGTCAACGGCGTCACCTGCGACGGCGGCACCGGCAACCCCGGCGAGCAGGCGCTGCGGGTCACCCCGACGGCGCTGAGCGTGCCGGAGGGCGGCAGCGCCACCTACGCCGTGCGCCTGGCCGCCCAGCCGTCCGGCAACGTCACCGTCACCTCCACCGCCGGCGGCGGCGACGCCGACCTGACCGTCACCGGCGGGGCGAGCCTCACCTTCACCCCGACCACCTGGAACACGGCGCAGAACGTCACCGTCTCCGCCGCCGAGGACGCCGACACCGCCCACGGCAGCAGGCCCGTCACCGTCGCCTCCAGCGGCCTGAGCAGCGTCACCGTCACCGCCACCGAGACCGACAACGACGGCGGCGGCGGGGACGGCCACGTGGACAACCCGTATGCGGGGGCCACCGGCTACGTCAACGCCGACTGGTCCGCCAAGGCCGCCGCCGAGCCGGGCGGCCAGGCCGTGGCGAACGTCTCGACCGGCGTGTGGATGGACCGCATCGCCGCCATCAACGGCACCTCCAGCGGGCGCGGCCTGCGCGCCCACCTCGACGCGGCCGTGACCCAGGACGCCGCGAACGGCAGCGCGCCGCTGACCATCCAGATCGTCATCTACAACCTGCCCAACCGCGACTGCTCCGCGCTGGCCTCGAACGGTGAGCTTCTCATCGCCCAGAACGGCCTCGCCAGGTACAAGACCGAGTACATCGACCCGATCGCCCAGATCATGAACGATCCCAAGTACGCGGACCTGCGGATCGTGACCATCATCGAGATCGACTCGCTGCCGAACCTGGTCACCAACCTCAACCTGGCCAAGTGCCAGGAGGCGCAGACCTCGGGCGCGTACGTGCAGGGCGTCCAGTACGCGCTGAACAAGCTGCACGCGATCCCGAACGTCTACACCTACGTCGACGCCGCGCACCACGGCTGGATCGGCTGGAACTCCAACTTCGGCCCGACCGCCGACCTGATCGCCTCCACGGCCCGCGGCACCACCGCCGGGTACGCCAGCATCGACGGCTTCATCACCAACACCGCCAACTACTCCGCGCTCACCGAGCCGCACTTCTCCATCTCCACCACGGTCAACGGCACGACGGTGCGGCAGTCGAGGTGGCTCGACTGGAACGACTACGTGGACGAGCTGAGCTTCGCCCAGGCGTTCCGCCAGGAGCTGATCAGGAAGGGCTTCCCGAGCACGATCGGCATGCTCATCGACACCTCGCGCAACGGCTGGGGCGGCGCGGCCCGGCCCACCGGTCCGAGCACCTCCACCGACCTGAACACCTTCGTCGACCAGTCGCGCGTGGACCGGCGCCTCCACGCCGGCAACTGGTGCAACCAGAGCGGCGCCGGCCTCGGCGAGCGGCCCCGCGCCAACCCCGCTCCGGGCCTGGACGCCTACGTCTGGATCAAGCCGCCGGGTGAGTCCGACGGGTCCAGCCGGCAGATCGACAACGACGAGGGCAAGGGCTTCGACCGGATGTGCGACCCGACGTACACCGGCAACGAGCGGAACGGCCACAACATGAGCGGGGCGCTGCCCGACGCGCCGCTGTCCGGCCACTGGTTCTCCGCCCAGTTCCGGCAGTTGCTGCAGAACGCCAACCCGCCGCTGTAACACTGCTCTTGCCAGGACGCACGGCCCCAGCCCGGAATCCCGCGGGCTGGGGCCGTGCCCGTCCACCGCGGGGCGCGTGAAAGTGATCCGGCGGATCGGGAGATACGAGACGTCCGCTTGATCGCGTCCGGAGGGTGGAGATGACGGGGGAAGCATCGTGACGGCGCTGTCGTGGGCCGCGGGGGACACCGGCCGTGCCGCGCCCGCCGTGTCCGCGGGGCCGGCCGGGCCCGTTCGGGGCTGTCTGGAGGACGACGAGGCGTTCGCGGCGGTGTTCGACGCCCACTTCGGCGAGATCCACGGCTACGTCGCCCAGCGGCTCGGCCCGGACCACGCCGAGGACGTCGTCGCCGACACGTTCCTCGTCGCCTTCCGCAAGCGCGCCCAGTACGACCCGGCCCGGGCGAACGTGCGCACCTGGCTGTACGGCATCGCCACGAAGCTGGTCGGCAGGCACCGCCGACTGGAGGCGCGCACGCTGCGGGCGCTGGGCCGCTACGGCGTGGACACCGACGCCCCCGGCCCGGAGGACCGGGTGGCGGTGCGGGTCAGCGCGCAGAGCCTGCGTCCCAGCCTGGCGGCGGCGCTGGCCGACCTCCCGCAGCGCGACCGGGACGTCGTGCTGCTGGTCGCCCTCGCCGGGCTGAGCCACGACGAGGTCGCCACGGCGCTCGGCATCCCGTACGGCACGGTCGGTTCCCGGCTCAACCGCGCCCGGCGCAGGCTGCGCGCGTCACTGGGCGGGGCCAACCCGATGCGGGTGCTGGAGGAGGCCGACCATGGATGAGCTGGAGCGGGTGCGCGACCTGTACGGCCGGCCGCCGCGGCCGGACCCGGCGCTCGAGGCGCGGGTGCGGGCCAGGCTGGCGGGCCTGCGCGCCCGCCGCCGGGCGTCGTGGACGGTGCCGCTGGCCGGCGTGGTGGCCTCGCTCGCCGCCGTGCTGATCACGTACGTCGTCGCCGGCGGGGCGTGGCCGGGCCGCGATCACGCGCAGGGGGTGGCCGCCGAGCGCGGCCCGGCGCCCGTGGACCTGGCGGCCGGCAGGTCCGTGCTGCTGACGGCGGCGACCTCGGCGGCCTCGGAGCCTCCGCCGCGCGGCGGGTACTGGCGCGTCAAGCGGCAGACCGGCCCGGGGCGGGTCACCACCCTGTGGGCGGCGCGCGACGGCCGCGCCTGGATCACCGGACCGGCCACCGGATCGACGCCCACCCCCGTCGCCAGGCCGTTCACCATGGCGGGCAGGGCCCTGTCGCTGCGCGACATCGAGCGGCTGCCCGCCGAGCCGGCGGCGCTCAGGCGCCGCGTGGCGGCGCTGCTGCCGCCCGGCTCCGGCGACGGGGTGCTGGCCGACGCGGTCAGCGGGCTGCTGTGGAGCAAGCCCTCCCCGCCCGCCGTCCGGGCGGCCGCCTACCGGCTGCTCGCCGACCTGCCGAACGTCCGCTACCTGGGCGCCGCCGACGATCCGACCGGGCGGCGGGGGCAGGTGTTCGCGTTCATGCTCGACGGCACGGGCGTCGAACGCGTCCTGACCATCGACCCGGCCAGCTCGCAGGTGCTGTCCAGCGCCGACCGCGCCGCGGACCGCACCGGCGACCGTGCCGGCGGCGCGGGCGGCGGTGCCGGCGGCGGCCGCTCCGACGCGCCGCCCGGCCGGACCGAGATCGTGCTGACGGCCGGCTGGACCGGCGAGGGGCCCCCACTGCCGTGACCCCGGCCTCTCCCCCGCGCCGCTAGCGACCGTCCCCTTCCCAGCTCTCCTCCGTCGGCCTGACGCGGACCCGGCGTGCCCGTCAACGGGCGCGTCGGCGTCCCGGCCTGCCCGGAAACGGGCGTGCCGCGTCCGGCGTCACCGCGAGCGAGCGCCGCCCCGGCGTGCCCGCGAACGACCGTGCCCGCGAACGACCGTGCCCGCGAACGACCGTGCCGCCTTCCGGCGTGTCCGGAAGCGGGCGTGCCGCGTCCCGGCGTGCCGGAGAGCGCGTGCCACCGCGACCCCCTGGAGTGATCGTGTTCCGACGTGCCCGCAGTTCCACCGGACCGGCCGTCTGCCTGTCCGGCCAGTTCCCGAAGGTCGACGCGGAGGAGGTGATGCGCGGGCGGGTGCGGCTGGCCGGCCTGCCGCCCGCCGAGCTGGGTCCGGAGGTGGACTGGCGGGCCGACCCGCACGGGAACCGGTCGTGGATGCTGAACCTGCACGCCCTGCGCTGGGCCGGCGGGCTGGTCGCCGCCCACGAGCGCACCGGGGACCCGGCCCCGCTCGGCCGGGCCGCCGCCCTCGTCGAGGACTGGATCCGCCGCAACCCGCGCTCCGGGCCGGGCACCAGCTCGTGGGCGTGGGCCGAGCACGCGGTGGCGCTGCGCGCGCCCGTCCTCGTCTGCCTCAGCGAGCACGCGGACACCCCGCTGCTGCGCCGCAGCCTGGAGGAGCACGGCCGGGTGCTGGCCGACCCGGCGCTCTACCGGCAGGGCCACAACCACGGCCTCGACCAGGACATCGCGCTGCTCGTCGTCGGCGTCCGGCTGGGCAGGGACGCCTGGCGCGACCTGGCCGTGCGCCGCATGACGGCCTCGGCGGAACTGGCGATCGACGCGGACGGGGTGCTGCACGAGCAGGCGCCCCGATACGGGGTGTACGTGCACCGGAGGCTCGGCGTGGCGCTGCTCGCGATCGAACGCAGCGGTCTCGTCCCGCCGCCCCGGCTGGCGGCCCGGCGCGCCGCGCTGGAGACGTACATCACGCACGCCACCCAGCCGGACGGGCGGCTGGCGCCCATCGGCGACAGCCCGGCCGACGTGCGGCCGCCCAGGTTCGCGTACGCGGAACCGCCGGTGCGGGTGTTCGCCGCCGGCTACGTCTTCGGCCGGACGGCGTGGGACGATCCGCGCTCGGCGTTCTACTCGATCAGGTTCGGGCCGGGACGGCGGCTGCACGGGCACGAGGACCACCTGGGCGTCACCTTCCACGCGCAGGGCCGTCCCGTCCTGGTGGAGGCGGGTTTCCACTCCTACGAGCGGACCGGGTACGTGGCGTGGACGCGCTCCCCGGAGGCGCACAACGTCCCCGTCGTCGCGGGCGCCCGTTTCCGGCCCGGCACGGCGACCCGGCTGGCCGCGTCGGAGATCGGGCCGGCGCGGCAGGCGTTCCGGCTGACCGACGACGCCTACGGCGTGCCGCGCACGCGGGAGGTGCTGGTCGACCACGGCAGGCAGGTGCTGGCGGTGCTCGACTCGGTGCCGGCCGGGTCCGCGCTGCGCAGCCTGTGGCACTTCGACCCGTCGCTGAGCGTCCTCGACCGGGGTGACGGCCCTGGTGCCGGGGTCGTGCTGCTGGGCGACGGCGAGCGGCGGGTGCGGCTGCTGCAGTTCGCCGTCCCGGAGACGGGCCCGCCCCGGCCGGTGGGCGGGCAGGGGGTGCGGCCGGCCCTGGTCGCCACCGGGCACCTGCGCACCGCGGAGGCCGTCACGGTGGTCTCCCCCGAGGCGGCGCGGCTGCTCACGCTCGTCGTGCCCGGGGACGCCGAGCCGCGGATCGGCCTCGCCGACGGCCTGGTCACCGTGGACGGGGTGCCCGTGCCGGTGCCGCCGCTCGGCGGTCAGAGCCAGTCGCGGCGCTTGAAGACCAGGTAGAGGGTCAGGCAGACGAGCGCCATGAGCAGGACCGCGAACGGGTAGCCCCACGCCCAGTGGGTCTCGGGCATGTGGTCGAAGTTCATCCCGTAGATGGTGCCGACCAGCGTCGGCGCGAACAGGATGGCCGCCCAGGCGGAGATCTTCTTGACCTCCTCGCCCTGCTGGATGCTGGCCTCGGTCATCTTGGCCATCTCCGCGTTCTGCGCCTGGGTGACCAGCGTCGAGTTGATGACGAGGATGTCCTGCAGCATCTGGCGGAAGGCGGCGACGCGCTCGTTCACGGTGATGGCGTGGTCGGCCACGTCACGCAGGTAGCTCTGCAGCTCCTCGTTGGAGCCGTACTTCTGCGCCCCCGCAATGAAGCCGTCGACCATCCGCACCAGCGGCGCGGTGGCGCGCTGGAACTCGATCACCTCGCCGGACAGCTCGTAGACCCGCCGCGAGACCGAGGGGTCCCCGCTGAACACCTGCGCCTCGATCTCCTCCAGGTCCTTCTGCAGGCCGGCCACGACCGGGGCGTAGCCGTCGACCACGGCGTCGAGGATGGCGTACAGCACGGCCTGCGGGCCCTGGCGCAGCAGCTCCGGGTCCGACTCCATGCGCTTGCGCACCACCTGCAGGTCGGGCGCCTCCGCGTGCCGTACGGTGATCACGTAGTCCGGGCCGACGAAGACGTGCAGCTCGCCGAAGGAGACCTCCTCGACGTCGTCGAGGTAGCGGGCGGCGCGCAGCACCACGAAGAGCATGTCGCCGTAGCGGTCGGCCTTGGGCCGCTGCGAGCCGACGATCGCGTCCTCCAGCGCCAGCTCGTGCAGCTCGAACTCCTCGGCGAGCTTGACCAGCTCCCACTCCTTGGGCCGGTAGAGGCCGATCCAGGCGAGGCTGCCTGGCATCTGCTTGAGCCGCTGGAAGGCGTCGGCCAGCGAACCGGGATTGTCCACCCGCTGGCCGTCGCAGTAGATCGCGTTGTCGATGACCGTGGGGCGGTAGGGCGCCTCCTCGGGGGCGCGCGGGTCCATCGAGTGTTCGGGCGCCTCCTCGCGCGAGGTGGAGCCGCGCCTGAAGCTCCTCATCCGTGCCATGCCGTTCCTCTTCGCGATGGCCGCCCGGTCTCCCGTCACGTCAGTTCCACTTTCTACCAGATCGTCCCGTCGTGCTCGGTGCGCCTCACCTTCCCCCGCGATCGGTGACCAAGCTTCCGGATCAGGGGGACACGGCCGGGACTTTACCTGGATAGGGTTCCTTCTTGATGGACGAGCTCTGGGCCCACCTCATCAAGGTCCAGCCCGACCCCTCCCCCTGGGTCGTGCTGGGGTCCGCGCTGGCGGCGCTGGCGATCGTGTCGTTCAGGACGCCGTGGCACCTGTCCCGCGGTCTGATCACGATCGCCCACGAAGGGGGCCACGCCCTGGCGGCGCTGCTGACGCGGCGCAAGCTGGAGGGCATCCGCCTGCACTCCGACACCTCGGGCGTGACACTGACCAGGGGCCGGCCCAACGGGCCGGGCATGGTGCTGACCGCGCTCGCCGGCTACGTCGCCCCCTCGCTGCTGGGGCTGGCCGCCGCCTGGCTGACCGAGCAGGGCCGCATCACGCTGCTCACCTGGAGCGTGCTGCTGTTCCTCGTCTGCATGCTGCTGCTGATCCGCAACGTCTACGGCGCGCTGATCCTGCTGGCGACGGGCGGGGCGGTGTTCGCCCTGTCGATGTACGCGCCGGGCGACGTGCAGCAGGCCGTGGCCCTGGTGGCGGTGTGGTTCCTGCTGTTCGGCGGCGTACGGCCGATCGTCGAGCTGCAGCGCAAGCGGCGGCTCCGCCAGGCCCGCGACTCCGACGCCGACCAGCTCGCCCGGCTGACGATCCTGCCCGGCGGCTTCTACGTGCTGTTCTTCCTCCTGGTGGCCTGCGCCTCGGTGGTCGCGGGCGGCTACCTGATGAACCCGCTGACCTAGACCTCCGGGGGAGGCCACGGGGTGACCGGCACTCCGCCGGGATGGTAGGCTGCTGATCGTTTGGTTTCAGGTTCCGGATGAGAGGGAGGTGAGGTTTGATGACCGCGGTGAAGACCGCTGCCGTGCGCAGCGCCCGGACATTCCTCACGTCCCGGGCCCCGGTCTGACCCACTTCCTCCCTTCGCCGTGAGCTGTCGCGCTCACCAGGCGAGGTGGCGTATGCGTCACGTCGGGGCCCCTTCCCGCAAGGTGTCTCACGTTGCCAAACCTCTTCACGGATCCATCCTCCAGCGGCCTGTCCCGGTACGGGTGGACCGCGTCCCTCGACAACTCCTTCACCGAACACCGCGAAGCCGGCCTCGTCCCGGCCAGGATCGTGCGCGTGGACCGCGGCAGGTGCGATGCGGTCACCGAGTCCGGCCCGATGCGGGCCAGGCTCATGACGCCGCACTCGCCCGACCCGCTCCTCGCCCCCTGCACCGGTGACTGGGCGGCGCTGCGCCCGGGCGCCGAGCCCGCACTGGTCACCCTGCTGCCGCGGCACAGCGCGATCGTGCGATCGTCCGCCTCCCGGTCCTCGCACGGGCAGGTCCTCGCCGCGAACGTGGACATCGTCGGCATCGCCGTCTCCCTGGCCGTCCCGCTGGACGCGGCCAAGCTGGAGCGGCTGCTGGCCCTGGCCTGGGAGAGCGGCGCCACGCCGCTCGTCATCCTCACCAAGGCGGATCTGGCCGCCGACGCCGAGGCCGTGCGCGCCGAGGTGGGCACGCTGGCCCCGGGTGTGGACGTCCAGGTGACCAGCGTGGCCACCGGCCAGAACCTCGACGTGCTGACCGCGCTGCTGAGCGGCACGACCGTCCTGCTCGGACCGTCCGGCGCGGGCAAGTCCAGTCTCTGCAACGCGCTGCTCGGCGAGGACGTTCTCGCCACCGGCGAGACGCGGGCGCAGGACGGCAAGGGCCGCCACACCACCGTCCGGCGCGAGCTGCTCCCCCTGCCCGGCGGCGGTGTCCTCATCGACACGCCCGGCCTGCGCGGGATCAGCCTCCACGACGCCGCCGACGGCCTGGAACGGGCCTTCGCCGAGATCGAGCGGCTCGCCCGGGACTGCCGCTTCGGCGACTGCGCCCACCAGAGCGAGCCGGGGTGCGCGGTCCAGGCCGCCATCGGGGCGGGCGAGCTGACCGAGCGCCGCCTGAACAGCTACCGCAAGTTGCAACGCGAGAACGCGTGGGAGGCCTCGCGCACCGACGCCCGGCTGCGCGGTGAGCGCACCAACCGGCAGAAGGCCATCACCAGCCACCTGCGCGCGACGTACAAGTTCAGGGAACAGCAGTCATGACCGACCACGTGACGGCGTTCTTCGCCCTGCACCACGACCTGCCCCGCCAGGGCCCCGGCTCCGACGCGACCACCCGCCGCCTGCTGGCCCTCGCCGGACCGCTTCCGCCGCGGCCCCGCGTGCTGGACATCGGGTGCGGGCCGGGCCGGGCCGCCCTGCTGCTGGCCGATGAGGCCGCGGCCGAGGTCACCGCGATCGACACGCACCAGCCGTTCCTCGACGAGCTGACGCGGGCCGCCGCCGAGCGCGGCGTCGGCCACGCCGTCCGCACCGTGCGGGTGTCGATGGCGGACCTGCCCTTCCCGGATCAGAGTTTCGACGTGATATGGGCGGAAGGGTCCGCGTACATCATCGGCTTCGACACCGCGCTGCGTTCCTGGCGGCGGCTGCTCGCCCCCGGTGGCGTGCTGGTCGTCACCGAATGCGAGTGGAGCACCGGCTCGCCGTCGCCGGAGGCGCGGGCGTTCTGGGAACGGCACTACGGGCTGCGCACCCGGGAGCGGAACGTCGCCGCGGCGCGTGCCGCCGGCTACGCCGTGGCCGGGGTGCACACGCTCCCCGACAGCGACTGGTTCGACGACTACTACACCCCTCTGTCCGCACGGGCCCACGCGGCCGACCTGGCCGTGCCCGGGATGCGCGAAGCCGTCGCGGCCACCTTCGAAGAGATCGCCGTGCGCCGCGAGCACGGCGCGGACTACCAGTACACCGGCTACGTCCTGCGCCCGCAGGAAACGACTGAAACGGATGTGAACACCTCCATGAGCACCGCCTGGACCACCCGTCCCGAGACCTCCGCCGACGTGGCCGAGATCCGCGCGGTCAACCTCGCCGCCTTCCCCACTCCGCTGGAGGCCGACCTGGTCGAGGCGTTGCGGGCCGACCCCGAGGCGTGGATCCCCGGCCTGTCCTGGGTCGCCGAGGCCCCCGACGGCACCATCGCCGGATTCGCGCTGCTCACCCGCTGTCACGTCGACGGCGCCCCCGCCCTCACGCTGGGCCCGTGCGCCGTCAGGCCCGAATTCCAGCGGCACGGCGCCGGTTCGGCCGCCATCCGCGGGGCCCTGGACGCCGCCCGCGCGCTGGGTGAGAACCTCGTGCTCGTGCTCGGCCACGCCGAGTACTACCCGCGCTTCGGCTTCACCCCGGCCTCCGGGCACGCCATCCGGCCGCCCTTCGACGTCGAGGACAAGTACATGATGGCGCTCGCCCTCGACCCCGCCCGTCCCGTACCGGCCGGCACGATCCGCTACCCGGCGGCGTTCGGCGTCTGACCCCGCCCGTCACGGGCCGCCCGCCGGCGAGAGGTCTCCCCCTCGCCGGCGGGCGGCCGCGACGCGCCACCGTCCGGCGCGGGGCCGGCCCGCGCCGGACGGGGTCGTGCGCCCCGAAGGCCTCAGGGCCCGCCCGTCCGGCCGGTGAGGAAGCTCCGCACGTCCTCCACCTCCGCGGCCAGCGGGCCGGCCGCGATCTCGCCGAAGGGCGAGACGGTGACGTCCGCGCCCCTGCGCGCCCACACGCCCGCCACCATGCCGTCCACCAGCACGACGGGCCGCAGGATCCCGCCGCCCGGGAACACCGTGCGGGCGTGCCCGGCCGGCACCACCGGGTCGCGGCTCCGCCAGCCGAGCAGATACTCGTCGAACGCCGGAAGCAGCCGGACCAGCGGCGCCGGCACCCGGTCGCCGGGCGGCGCCGCGGGGGCGCCCAGCCGCCAGGCGGCGCGAGCCGCGCCCACCGGCAGGCCCGACCAGGCGGCCAGGTCCTCCGGGGTGGCCGGGTGGTGGGCACGGCGGTAGCGCACCGCCAGTTCGCGCAGCGCCCGCTCCCGGTCCGGTTCGGGCCGGACGGGCGCGCCGAGCCAGTCGGCGGCGTGCACGTACGTCGGCTTGCCCGCGCGTGACGGGCCGAGCACCGCCAGGCCGTGGAAGGCGGCCAGCGCGACGAGGTGCACCACCCCCTGGCCCCGCGCCCTGCCCGCCAGGCGTTCCTCCAGCTCGGCCTTGGTGAGCGGGCCCTGCCCGGCCAGCGCGCCGCCGATCAGGGCCGGCAGGTCGTCGCCGGTGACGCCCTCCTCCGCCAGGCGGCGCCGGGCCGAGGTGTCGTTCCTCGTCAGGGCGTGCACCCACGGCAGGTCGTCGACGTGCGTGAAGTGCAGGGTGCCCCGGAAACCCCAGGTGCGGACGATCTCGCGCCCCTCCCACGCCGCCTCCACCTGCCCCAGGGTGAGCGTGGCCGAGCGGGCGCGCAGGCCGAGGCAGGCCGCGGTGACGTCCTGTGCCTGCACGGCCGCCAGGTGGCGGACAACGTCACCCGCGCCCGGACCGGGCGGGCGGTGCAGCAGTTGCGCCTCGACGCTTCTCATGCCCGTATCCTCCCGCGATCCGGAGGCGCGCGTGATCAGCCGGTGGGGAAGTCGTCGGGGGTGCGGATGCGGGCCCGGAGGTACACGCCCGACTCGTTGAGCACGCCCGTGCCCGCGTAGACGCCGCCGCCGCAGGTGCCCGGCCTGAACGCGGCGCTGCTCTCGGGCGCATCGGAGTACGTCCAGTTGGCGTAGCTGATCCTGTGCTGGTCCAGCAGGTCCAGCCAGGCGGTGGTGGAGGCCAGGTCCAGTTGGCCGCCGCCGGTGTAGGTGACCGTGCCGAACTCGCTGACGAACAACGGCAGCCGCGTCGCCGCCCGCGCGACGGTCTGGCGGTAGGAGTCCGTGTGCGAGGCGGCGTAGAAGTGGAACGCGTACATGACGTTGGCGGCGTTGACCGGGTTCGCGACGACCTCGTTCTCGTTGCCGCCCTCGGAGACGCCCAGCGACGACCACGCGCGCGTGCCGACGATCACCACGGCGTCCGGGTCGTTGGCCCGGATCACCGGGATGACCTGCTCGGCGTAGCTCCTGATCGTCGCCCAGCTCACCCCGTTCGGCTCGTTGGCGATCTCGTAGATGACGTTGTCCTTGGCCGCGTTGCGCGCCGAGACGGCGGCGAAGAAGGTCTTGGCGCGGTCGAGGTTGTAGGTGGGGTCGCCGGGGGTCAGCGTGTGGAAGTCCACGACGGCGTACATGCCGCGCGCCTCGGCCATGTCCACGAGCCGGTTCACCTCGCGGGTGAACCGCGCCGGGTCCGTCTCGTACCCGCCTTCCTGGACGTACATGGAGATCCGGAACAGGTCGGCCTTCCAGTCGTGGGCGAGGGCGTCGAGCGAGGCCTCGTCGTAGCAGTCGGCGAACCACTGCAGGCCGTGCGAGCTCATGCCGCGCAGCTGGACGGGGCGGCCGTACTGGTTGCACAGGTGGACGCCGCAGACGCGCAGCCGGCCGTTGATCCCCACGGGGGTGCCGCCGGGCGTGGGAGTGGTGGTGGGGGTCGGGGTGGGGACGACGGCGCCGGTGCAGGTGACGCCGTTCAGGGTGAACGACGCGGGTGCGGGATTGGCTCCGGTGTGGGAGCCGTTGAAGCCGATCGTCGTGGTCGCGCCCGTGCCGAGCCGGTCGTTGTGGCCGGCGCTGCGGGCGGTGACGGCGGGTCCGGTCTGGCCGTACGTGGCCGACCAGCCGTGCGTCACCTTCTGGCCCGGGTCCGGGAAGGTGAAACCGAGGGTCCAGCCGTCCACGGGGTCGCCCAGGTTCTTGATCGTGATGTTGGCGGTGAAGCCGTTCTGCCAGGTGTTCGTCGTGTACGTGACCGCGCAGCCGGGGGCGGCCAGGGCGGTGACGGCGGGCGCGGCGGTCACGCCCGTGACGGCGAGCGCGGCGACGGCGCCGATCGCGAGAAGGTCACGTCCACGGAGGGGACGCGGGAGGAGCTTCACGGTGGTGGCCTTTCGTGTCCCGGTGGGGCCGGTGCGGCGACCGTGCGGGCCGGTCGGTGCCGGGCCGTCGCGACGTCCGGTGCGTCGCGGCGGCCGGTCCGCCGTGCGGGCCGGTCTCCGTAAGGGCAGGGCGGTCGGCGGCAACGTACAACGCGGGTGACGTGAGCCCCCAGGGACGCCGCTCCGCCCACCCGCCTGCCGGGATGTCCCGGCGGCCCGGCCGGGCCCGTCGGCCCTGGTCGGGCCGGATGATCGGCGGGCCGCTCCCGTCGCGGCGAGGTGAAAGTTTCACCGCCGGGCGGCGTCCGGGCGGACCCGTGACGGCGACCGGGCGGACCCGTGACGGCGGCCGGGCGCGCCCGGGAGGCCGCGCGAGTCCGTTGTTGTCGGCGCGAAGCCTTACCTTAGAGCGCGTGTCCGATCAGCCCCTGACCCTCGACGCCGCGCTCTCCGACGAGGCCGTCCTGTCGACCTACCGCCGGATGTTCGCCGCGCTCGCCCGCGACAGCGGCGCCGTCGTCGACGACCCCGCCCTCGTCGACATCGCCGAGACGCTGTTCGCCGCGTTCGCGGAGGCGGGCGAGGAGTGGCTGACGCACGAGCAGATGCGCTTCGCCTGCCGCGCCTACCCCGCCGACCAGTTCGACAACCGGCTGCGGGTGCTCAAGGGCCTCGGCGCGATCCGCGAGGTGTTCCCCAAGCCGCACCAGCTCCGCTACCGCGCCTCGT
Organism: Nonomuraea indica; assembly: GCF_002850745.1. Taxonomy (GTDB): domain Bacteria; phylum Actinomycetota; class Actinomycetes; order Streptosporangiales; family Streptosporangiaceae; genus Nonomuraea; species Nonomuraea indica. Next base: position 433,961 of record NZ_KZ559468.1, on the reverse strand, counting down.
TCACCAGCGTCGTCGGACTGATGTTCATCCGGCGGATGATGGACGACGGCGGCCAGTCCGAGATGCACCGGCTGCTCGCCCTGGAGGACCTCAACGTCGCCGACCCGCGCACCACGATGGAGGAGGCCAGGCAGAGCGCCGCCAACCTGGCGCGGGCGTTCCGGCTGTGGGCGCTGGAGCTGATCACGCTGACCACCGGCACGATCGAGGAGCTGCGCGAGCAGGCGCCCAAGCTGTGGGGCACCGAGGAGATCGCGCGGCGCGCGCAGAGCCTGCACGGCACGATCCTGACCCGCTGGCCCGAGCTCGACCGCGTCTGCACCGACCTGCGCGCCGCGATCTACGCCTACAGTGACGCCTCCCGGCGCGCGGCCGGCCGGCTGGCCGACTCGGCGGGCACGACCCGCAACCTGACGCTGCTGCCGACCGAGACGTGGCGCACGTTCACCCAGACGGCGGGCAAGGAACGGCTCGCGGCGGTGCTCGACGGGTTCGTGTTCGACGCGCCGGCGCCGTGGCACGATCCGGCCGCGATCGCGCGGGCCGTCGACGAGGCTCCCCGGCCGGCTCCGGCACAGCCCACTCCCCCGCGTTCCGCCCTTCCCGACGCCGGGCCCGAGGGTTCCCTCGACTCCTCGCCGACGGCCGCGCTGGAGCGGCTGGCGCAGGTGGCCGAGTCGGTGCTGGGATCGGCGTCGAGGGTGGCGCTGGCCGACGTGCTCGGCGCCGACTGGCCCTCGGCACGCCGCCTGCTGGCCGACCTGACCACGGTCGACCTGCGGCCCGAGCTGCCCTACCGGCTGACCTGGTCCGACGACCTGACGATCGATCCGGCGCGGGAGCCGTCCTGGCTGTCCCACGGCTACCTGGAGCGCGTCCCGTGACGCCGCGTCGCTCCGGTCGCGCCGGCTCGCGCGACCGGCCTGGAGTGCCCCGCACGGCCCGTCGCCCGGAACGTCCCCGCATGACCTGTCGCCTGGAGTGCCTCACATGATCCGCACCGACGACGCCACCGCGCACGTGCTCGCCCGCGCGGGCGGCCCGCTCCCGCTCGGGGCCGGGGCCGCCGCGCCCGCCGGCATGCTGCGGCTCACCCGGCCCGACTCCACCGGCGAGGCGCTGCCCGTGTGGCCCGACGGGGCCACCCCGTCGCTGCTGGAGGAGCACCAGGTGGCGCCGGTCCCGGTGGAGCGGGCCGGCGAGACGCGCCGGGTCCTCGCCGCCTGCCTCAGGTGCTGCTGGACCGACCAGTCCGCCGACCCGTGGCCGGGTGACCCCGCTCCGGTGGAGCTGGTGCTCGACACCTATCGCGCGCTGATCGGGCGCACCGACGACCTCATGCGCAACTGGGCGCGCGGCGCGCTGCGCCGGCTGCACGACTCCGCCTGGATCGTCATGGCCGACGGTCTCGTCACGCTCGGGCCGCGCTGCGCCCTGTGGCCGGTGAAGTCGTACGCGCAGCTCAAGGAGCTCGTGCGGCGGGTGCCGGAGCCTGAGCGCGCCGCGCTGACGGTCGTGGCGGACGCCGACATCATCGCGGCCGCCACGGCGGACACGACCGCCGTGGCAGCGGACACGACCGCCGTGGCAGCGGACACGACCGCCGTGGCGGCGGACACTCCTCTGGCGGTGGACACGCCCCTGGCAGTGGCCGCGACGGCGGGCACGACCGCCGCCGACCCGGAGAGCCCCGCCGCGGGCGCCGGCGCCCCCGCGCGGACGGATCCCGTGCCCCCTCCGGCCCCGTCCGGCGAGCCGGACCCCACCGCCCGCCACGACTCCTCCCCGGAGCCGGACGCCGCCGCGCCGCGGGTGCGGCTCGGCGGGCAGGTCGAGGGGGGCGCGGCCGAGTTCGACGACCTGCTGGGCGGCTACGACGAACGGCGGCGGGCCGAGCTGGTGGCGGCGTTCATGGCGGTGGAGCACGCCGCGGAGCCCGTGCCGGAGGCGAGGTTCGCGGGCCTGCGCGACCCGGCGCTGCGGCACACCCTCGGCGAGATGCTGGCCCGGCGCGGGCGGACGCTGATCCCGCACCGCGAACGCTGGATCTCCGGCTACGACGACCACGCCGCGGCCCGGGCGGCCCGCCTGTCCGACGAGAGCGTCTCCGAGGGGCGCCCTGGAGGCCGGGGCGGGGCGGGGCAGGCGCGGCTGGGCGAGGCGGCGAAGGCCGTGCTGACCCTGGTCCTCGTGCACTCGGTGGCGATCCCCCGCGCGGAGGGCCTGCTGCCCGAGGACACCTGGGCGTCGCCGCACCCGACGCCGGTCGACGAGCTGCGGCGGCACACCCAGGTGCCGATCGGCGAGCTGGAGGCGGCGTTGCGGACGTTGCGCCATGCCGGGCTGCTGACCCAGGTGAAGGCCGGGGAGGAGGCGGGCGGCTACGTGCCGGGGCCGCAGTTCCACCGGCTCACCCCGGCGGCGCGGCGGCGGCTGCAGGAGGAGCTGATCCTGGCGGCCGGGCCGCACACGCCTCTCGCCGGCGCCGTACGCGCGCGGAGATCGGCCGATTAGGCCCCGAGGCGCGCCCGGCGAGGCGGCGAGCGGCGCCGGGGCGGGCGTCCGGCACGCGGACGAGCGGTGCGGGACGAGATGGCCGGCGACGGGCCGGTCAGGCGAACGACAGACGGAAGGGTAACGGGGGTTCGAGGTGTCGCAGGTGGAGAACGTGGTCGGAGACCGGGTGCTGATCGCCGTGCAGGCGGTCAACATCTCGCGGTTGTCGACCCATCCGGTGCCGACCGTCCCGGGCACGCTCATCGTCGTCGCCGGCGCCGGGCCGAAGGACTCCAACGGCGCCGGCAAGTCGTCGTTCATCGCCTCGATCACGGCGCTGCTCGGCGACGAGCAGTGGCGGTTCGCCTCGGGCGCGAAGGCGGTGTCGGAGCTGCTGTTCAACGCGGAGCTGGCCAGCGGCGCCGGTGCCCGGCAGTGGGCCAGCGCCGGGCACGGCTACATCGTGGGGGTCTTCGGCCACCCCGACGTCGCCGCCACGCTCGGCGACGGCGACGGCGACGGCGACGGCGACGCGGCCGGCGACGCGATCGGTGCCGGGGACGGGGCCGGTGCCGGGGCCGGTGCCGGGGCCGGTGCCAGGGCGCGGGCGGCGAACCGCTCGGCCGGCCAGGCGGACGATCCCGCCGGTGACCCGACCGGCGCGGAGGGCGCGTTCCCGGAGGTCGCCGGTGCGGTGGCCGCCGAAGGTGCCGGCGGGGAGCTGTTCGAGGTGCCCGACACCTCGGGTGGGGCGATCACCGTGTGGCTCAGGGTGAACCAGGAGGCGCCGCACCTGGAGATCCGGTGGCGTGACGGGGTGCACCTGGCGGCAGCGGCGTCCGAGGCCGAGCGGGTGGCGCGGGCCGACGACATCTGGGCGTCGCTCCCCCGCTCCGCCGGGCGGCGTGACGTGGTGGCGCGCGACCTGACCAAGGTGCTCTACGGCGACCGGGTGCGCTGCGTGTCGTTCCTGTCGACGTCCGTCCGCAGCAAGGTGGCCACCAACCTGCTGTCGCAGCCGCTGAACGAGATCACGCCGGAGCGGGTGTTCGAGGCCATCGCGGCGCTGACCGGGCTGGACTCCGAGCTGGAGCAGGAGCGGGAGGCGCGCCGCGACGAGCACGCCAAGCGGGTGCGGGCCGCGCAGGCCGCCGAGCGGCTGGCCGAGTTCGAGGCGGAGTCGAAGGCGCTGCTGGCCACGTTCGACCGCCGCGACCAGGCGCGGATCCGGCTGGCCGACGCGCTGCGGTGCTGGCGCGGCAGGCAGGCGCGCAAGCTGGCCGACGCCGCGGCCAAGGACGAGGTGCTCGCCGCGGAGCTCGAACGGCACCGGACGGCGGGCGAGGCGGCGGGTGAGGCGATCGCGCTGGTGAAGGCGGAGATCGCCACGCTGCGGGAGGACACCCTCGACCGGCAGGTCGGCGAGGCGCGCAAGGCGCTGGCGGCGCTGCAGGCGCGGGCCGCCAAGCTGGAGGCCGACCGGGCGGTGGCGGAGAACACCGCCGACGAGCTGCGCGGCCGGATCCCGGCGCTGGAGGAGGCCCGCAGGTTCGCCGACGGGCGCGACGTCCTGGCGGCGGAGGGCGAGCTGCGCGAGGCGCGGCTGCGGCTGAACGAGGCGTTGAAGGCGCTGGGCGTGGCCGACCGGGAGGTGGCCGACGCGCAGGCGGCGTTGGACGACGCCGAGGGCGGCCCGGCCGCCGCGCAGCTCAACGCGCTGGCGACCGCCGGGGTGCCAGCGACGGGGCTGCTGGACGCGCTGGACGTGGCGGAACAGGCGCGGGACCACGCCGACGCGGCGCTGCGGGGATGGCCGCACGAGCACGCCGTCATCGTGGACGCCGGGCAGCTGGGCGCCGCGGCCGAGGCCCTCGCCGTGCTGCCCGGGTCGGTGCTGGTGAGCGCCGCCGGGGTCAGCGTGGTGGGGGCGTTCGACGGGGTCGCCACGGGGCGTGAGGCGCGCATCAAGGCGGCCGAGCAGCGGCTCAACCGGGCCCGCGACACGCAGGAGTCGGCCGCGCAGGCCGTCCGGGAGGGTGAGGAGGCAGTCGCCGAGGCGCAGCGGCGGCTGGACGGCGCGCGGGCGGGCGTGCGGCTCGCGGAGGTCGAGGCGCACCTGGCCGAGCGGCGGAGCAGGCTGGCCGAGCTGGCCGGCGCGCTGGAGGAGGTCGCCCCCGCGGTGGCCGAGGCCGAACGGCAGGCGGGCGCGCTCGACTTCCGGGCCCGTACCCGCGACATGGAGATCGAACGCCTGGAGGGGCGACGCCAGCGGCACGAGGGCGACCGGGCCCAGGCGCGCGACCACCAGGCGCGGGTGACCGCCGAGCGGGAGGCGCTCAAGCTGGAGGCGCTGGCCGCCGACTGGGGCGGCACCGTGGACGGGGCGCGCGAGTGGCTGGCGGCGCTGCCGGAGGAGGAGCGGCCGCGCACCGCCGAGGAGTGGTGGCGGATCGCCGAACGCCACTTCGACCAGGCGTTGCGCGACACGTTCCCGGAGGAGGACGCCGAGATCCCGGAGGAGCTGCGGTTCCTGCTGTCGGAGCGGGGCGGCAGCACCGCGCGCGAGCAGGCGACGTTCGCGGCGGTGTGCGGCGCGCTCGCCTCCTACCTGCGCGGCCAGGAGGAGTACGAGAAGCACCAGCGGCGCCAGATCGAGGCGCAGCTCGTGTCGCGGCAACGTGACCTGGCCGCCGCCGACAAGGGCGCGGAGGAGGCGGCGCAGTCGACGGCCGTGCACCGGGCGGCGCTCAGCGCGGCGATCAAGGCGCGGCTCACGCGGGTGGCCGAGGAGTTCGAGAAGCTCGACACCTCCTACGGCGGCTACGGCGCGACGCTGGAGTTCCCGGTGCCGCCGGCACCTGCCGACCCGGAGCAGCGCTGGCAGTGGCGGGTGACGCCCAAGTGGCGGCGTGGCGAGGGCCAGGGCTACGTGCCCTACAACCGGCGGGCCAACACGGCGCTGATGGACGAGAAGGCGGTCAAGCTGGTGTGCGCGGCGGCCATCGCGTCGTCCGGCGGCGGGCACCTGTGCCTGGTGCTGGACGAGCTGGGGCGCAACCTGGGCAAGGAGCACCGGCGGGAGGCGGTGGCGCTGTTCCGGCGGATCGGGGAGACGTACGGGATCACGGTGATCGGGGCGCTGCAGGACGACATGGAGCCGTACGCGATCGACGCGTGCGGCCAGTACGTCAAGCTGCGGCGGTCGTCGGACGCGATGCCGTACAACGAGCCGCCGGTGATCGTGGGCCACGACCGGCACGCGGAGCGGGTGCGCGCGCTCGCGGCCTACGTGGAGCGCCCGGCGGCGGTGGCGCCCGCAGCGGGATGACCGGCCAGTGCCCCCGGGAGGATCGAGCAGTTGCCGAGCTCGGCCGCCGGCTCAAGAGCCCTGATCCGACCGGCCTACGAGACATCGTCCCAGAGAAGGCTCCTCCTGGATGAACGACCTGCTGGCGATAGCTGACGCGCTCCTGCCGGGCACCTCCCTCGATGCGGCACGGATCACTCGAGGCGGGGTCCACGACGTCGTTCTGCTTCCCGGGATCGCGGCCGTACGGATCAGTAGACGCCCCCTCGGGACCGAGGCCCTGCCGCGCCGCACGGAACTCCTGCGTCTGATCGCTGCCGCTGGACCGCCGTTCGCCGTCCCCGAGCCGCTGACGCCGGTGACGAGGTTCGGCGATCGAGCCGCCGTCGCCGTGTCCTGGATCGACGGCGCCGGCCTGCCCGAGGGCGAGGGTGATCCCGCGCGGATCGGCGAGCTACTCAGAGCCGTCCGAGAGGTTCCCGTCACGCCGGAGCTGCGTGCCGTCCTGCCGGCACCGCGCGAGCAGGCCGGCCGGGACCACTGGGCGGCGATCCTCGCCGAGGAGGTCATCCCGCGCTTCCCCGACAGGTGGCGGAGCGAGGGCCGCAGACGCCTGGAGGAGGCACTGGCTCTGGAGCCGGTCTCCGACTCGCTCGTCCACGGCGACCTCGTCGGGCAGAACGTCCACTGGAGCGAGGACGGCAAGCTGATCGGCGTCCTCGACTGGGATCGCGCTCACCTGTTCGATCCCGCGATCGACGCCGCCTTCATGGGCTGGCACGGCTGGGACAATCTCCGCCGGGCCGTCGACGGTGAGACCTACCGGCGCGCCCGTACCTGGGAGGAGACCTTCGGCGTTGACCACCTCGTCGCAGTCCTCGAACTCGGCGGACGGCCCTTGGGACACGTCGACAGCTATGTCGAACACGTCGCCACCTGGCTGGAGCAGCACGCCTGACGGGGTGCGGGCAACGGCGGGTCTTCCCCGAACGACTGGAAGCCTGGGCGATCGTGAACGGGGTCCGGGCCGCGCCGTGGGCCGAGGGGCGTCAGGGGCCGGTCACGGGCGGGCCGGTGTAGGAGGCGCGCAGCCGCAGCAGCGTGCCACCGGCGTACTCCTCCATGGCGTGGGCGAGCCAGCCTGCCGTCCGGGCGACGGCGAAGATCGCCTCCCCAGCGCCGGGCACCATGCCGGTGACCGAGGTGAGGGCGGCCAGGGCGAAGTCGATGTTCGGCTCGGGCAGCCGCCTCCTGCGCGCCTCGGCCAGCACGGCCGACGCCGCGGCGGTGCGGTCGTGGCCGGGCACCGCCTGCCGTACCAGGTCGAGCAGCAGGCCGCCGCGGGCGTCGCCGTTCTTGTAGACGGAGTGGCCGAAGCCGGGGACGCGTTCGCCGCGTCTGGCCCGGTCGGCCAGCACGCGGGCCGCCGCGCCGGGCGTGCCCACCTCGGCCAGCAGGCGTTCGGCGGCGTACAACGCCCCACCGTGCAGGGGGCCGGCGAGCACGCCGAGGCCGGTCAGCACAACGGCGTACGGATCGGCGCGGGCGGAGGCGGCGACCCGGGCGGCGAGCGTGGAGGGGGCCAGCTCGTGGTCGGCGAGCAGCACGAGCGCGGCCCGCAGGGTGTCGAGCAGGGCCGGAGTGGCGGGGTGCGGGCACAGCCGCGACCAGAGCCGGGCCGGGATCGACTCTCCGGCCGGCTCACGCAACGGCGGCAGCGCGCCGACGAGGCCGGCCACGAGGCGGCGGCCGGTGGCGGCGACGGAGGCGGGGTCGAGCTGGTGGCGCAGCGAGTCGGACGCGCCGAGCACCGTCGTGATCACCTGGAGCCGGTCGATGGGGAGGGGGTCGGCGGGCAGGCCCCGCTGCGCGGCGACGGCGGCGCGCACGCCGTCGGGATCCGCCACCCACAACCGGTCCGCCACGCCACCATCGGGGCCCGCCGCCCGCAACTGGTCCGCCGCGTCACCGTCGGGGCCCGGCGCTCTCAGCCGGGCTCCCGCGTCGGCGCGGCTCTCCGGCGGTGAGGTGTCGCTCTCCTCTCGCTGTGCCCCGTCCCGCGCCACCGGTGCCGGCGGGATCGCGTCGTTCTCCCCGCCTGCCGCCAGGACTGCCGGATCGCCCGTCCACAGCCACTCGGCGGCGGTCTCGAAGGGGGTGGTGCGGGCCAGGGCGAGGGCGTCGCGGCCCCGGTAGTGCGGGCGGTCGGGGCCGAGCGCCGTGACGGCGGACTCGATGACCAGCTCGGGCGGCTGCCCGCGCGGTCTGCCGCGCCGCGCCAGCCGCTCCACCTCGGCCGCGTCGAACAGGCTGCGCCGCCCGTCGTCACCGTGCCGCCGGGTGAGCACGCCCCTGCTGACGTACGCGTAGAGGGTGGCGGGTTTGACGCCGAGCCGCTCGGCCGCCGTCGCCGCGTCGATCCACTCCATCGCCGCCTCCATGTTGACGAAAATCAATATTGATACACATTGAACGAGCGTGTCAACGTGAGGATATGCCCACCATCCACTTCCTCGACGTGACCAACCGGGACGGCGTGCAGACGGCGCGCACCGGCCTGTCGAAGTTCGGCAAGACCATGGTCAACTTCTATCTGGGCCGGCTCGGCGTGGCGCAGTCCGAGATCGGCTTCCCGTTCCTGTTCCACGAGGTGCCGTACGTGCGGGCGCAGGTCGCCCTGGCCGAGGCCGGCGCGTTCGGCGGCCTGCGGCTGTCCGGCTGGTGCCGGGGCGTGACGCAGGACGTGGAGCGGGCCGCCCCCCTGGGCCTGCGGCACTACAACCTGTCCATCTCCACCTCCGACTACATGATCCAGAACAAGTTCCGCGGCCGCCTCGACCGGGATGCGATCGTCCGCGAGATGACCGCCGCCGTGCGGGCCGCCAAGGCGGCGGGCGCCGAGACGGTGGGGGTCAACGCCGAGGACGGGTCACGGACCGACGACGGCTTCCTGCTGGAGTTCGCGCTGGCGGCCAAGGAGGCGGGCGCCGACCGGGTGCGCTACTGCGACACGATCGGCGGCGACACCCCGGCCCGGATCCGCGAGCGGTTCGCCAAGCTCGCCTCCGCCACGGGGATGCCGGTCGAGACGCACTGCCACAACGACCTCGGCATGGCCGTGGCCAACTCGGTGTCGGGCGCGCTCGGCGACCTGGAGGCCGGCCAGGACGCGTGGATCAACACCTGCGTGAACGGCATCGGTGAACGGTCCGGCAACGCCGACCTGCTGTCCACGATCCTGGCGCTGCGGCACGGCTTCGGGGTGCGGGCGGAGATCGGTGACGCGCTCGACCTGTCCTGGGCACGCCGGTTCGGGCTGTGGGCGGCGTACGCGTTCGGGCAGCCCGTGCCGTACAACCAGGTCGGTATCGGGCGCAACGCCTTCGCGCACGAGAGCGGCATCCACGCCGACGGAGCGCTGAAGGACCACGGCAACTACGAGCTGTACGACGAGGCCGCGCTCGGCCCGTTCCCGCAGGACTGGCACGGCCGACCGGGCAGGGTGGTGCTCACCGGCGAGTACGGCGGCAAGGCCGGATTCCGGCACGTCATGGACGGGCTGGGCGTGGAGGTGCGCGAGGAGGACACGGCGTTCCGGCTCGTGCAGTTGTGCAACGCGATGACCGGACGCCCGCTCACCGACGACGAGCTGCGCCTCATCGCCGCCTACCCGCGTGAGCTGATGCTGCTCTTCCCCGGCCACGACGGCGACTGACCACTACGACGGCGACTGACCACCCTCCGCATCGGGCACGGCCGGCGGGCAGAGCGGGCTCGGCACGGCCATCGCCGAGACGTGCGCGCCGACGGCCGTCACCCCCCTGCAGGGCGGTGGCGGCCGGTACCGCCGGTCTGTCGCACGCGGCCCGCGCCGGTTCGGTGCGCCGCAGGTCTCCATGTTCTCCCCCTTGACGGGCTCTCGCTCTCAGTGAGAACGTTACCAACGCATCGTTGAGAACGTTCTCACATTCTTGAGACGCGAACGGAGACACCGTGACCCTGCTGCCCCTGAAACCGATCGAGTCAGACCTGGCCGACAAGGCGCGCGCGACGATCAACCAGCGGCCCCAGCTGGAGGAGCTCGTCGCCCAGGCCACCGCCAAGGGCCTGCGCAACGTCTTCTTCGTGGGCGCCGGCGGCTCCCTCATCGCCTCCTACCCCGGCCACTACCTGCTGGAGCGCGAGGACACCTACCCCGTCTACAAGCTGCAGAGCGACGAGCTCAACACCGGACGCACCAAGCGGATGGGTGAGGGGTCGCTGGTCTTCCTCGCCTCCTACACCGGCAAGACCAAGGAGACCGTCGCCGCCGCGCAGTACGCCCGCAGCACCGGCGCGACGGTGGTCGTGGTGAGCAAGGAGGGCGGCCCGCTCGCCGACGCCGCCCACGCCGCCTTCACCGGCCAGAGCGACCTGTTCCTGCAGCTCGCCGCGTACGCCGTCATGCGGCAGGGCGGCGTCGCCCGCGACTGGGCGCTGCTGGACCGGGCCCTGGACGCCCTGCCGGACGCCCTCGTCTCCGCCGCCGAGCAGCACGAGGAACGGGCCCGCGTCATCGCCGAGACGCTGAAGGACGAGCCGATCACCTACGTGCTCGGCTCCGGCCCCAGCTTCAACTGGGCGTACGGACTGGCCATGTGCTTCCTGCAGGAGATGCAGTGGAAGCACGCGGCCGGCTTCAACTCCGGCGAGTTCTTCCAGGGCGCGTTCGAGGTCGTCAACGACGACGTGGCGGTCATCAACCTGCTCGGCGAGGACGCGTCACGGCCCATGGCCGAGCGGGCCAGGCGCTTCCTCGACACGTACGCGAGCAAGAAGACGTTCCACATCGACACCGCCGAGCTGACCCTGCCGGGGATCCCAGCGGAGCTGCGCGGCG
>NZ_KZ559468.1:340500-423269 GCF_002850745.1 Nonomuraea indica | reverse complement strand
GGCCCGCCCCCCCCGCCACTACGAGGCGATCCGCGGCCACGATCTGGACCAGCGGCACTACATGTTCAAGGTCGACTACTGATCGGGCGGCCGGGCGGCGCTCCTCCCGCCGCCCGGCCGTTCCCCTGAGTGGAAGGAGGCCGGTTGGCCACCGAACTCGTCATCCTCGACTGCGACGGGGTGCTGGTGGACAGCGAGCGCATCGCGGTCCGGGTGGGCACGGCCGCGCTGCGCCGGCTGGGCCGTCGGCTCGACGAGCGGGAGTTCGCCGCCCGGTTCGTGGGCTGCAGCGAGGAACACTGGCTGCGCGCCGTCGGCCCCGACGTCCCGCCTGGCTGGCACGAACAGCTGGCCGCCGAGCACGCGGCGGCCGTCGAGGCGGAGCTGACCCCCGTCGCCGGCATGCCGGAGGCGCTGGCCCGCATCACCCTGCCCACCTGTGTGGCGTCCAACGGCGGCCACGCCAAGATCGCCCGCAGCCTCCGGCTCACCGGCCTGGCGGAACGGTTCGCGGGCCGGGTGTTCAGCGCCGAGGACGTGGCGCGGGGCAAGCCGGCCCCCGACCTGTTCCTGCACGCCGCCGCGACGCTGGGGGTGCCGCCGGAGCGGTGCGTGGTGGTGGAGGACAGCCCGTTCGGGGTGGCGGCGGCGCGGGCGGCGGGGATGCGCTGCCTGGGCTTCACCGGCGGGCTCACGCCGGCCGCGCGGCTGTCGGGTGCGACGGCCCTCTTCGACGATCCGCGCGACCTGCCGGACCTCCTGACCGCTCTCCCCTGACCCACCCTCCCGGCCGCTGCCACCTCCCCCAGCGTCCCGACGCGCCGGCGGACCCACCCTCCCGGCCGCTCCCGCCTGCCCCGGCTCCCGGCCGCTCACGCTGACCCGACGTCCCGGCCGCTCTCCCTGACCCAACGTCCCGGCCGCTCACGCTGACCCAACGTCCCGGCCACTTCCACCCGACCCAGCTCCCGGCCGCTCACGCTGACCCGGCGTGAGCGGCCGCTCTCGCCGGACCCAACTCCCGGCCGCTCTCGCCTGCGCGACGCGCCGGGAAGGCCGACCGTGGCTCGGCCGGGCCAGGCCACGGTCAGGTGCCCCGCCTGCCGTACGCCCGCTGAGGCCGAGCGCCGCGGCACCCATGCACGCCGCGGGGCGCGTCACAGCAGCGACCGCGCCGACTCGCGCTCGATGAAGCGGGTCGGCAGGCGGCGGTGGGTGACGCGCCGCTCGCTGCCCTGCACCCGGTCGAGGAGCAGCCGTCCGGCCTCGGCCCCCAGCTCGTAGATCGGCTGGGCCACCACGCTCAGCGGCGGGGAGATCGCCTCCGCCCAGTCGGCGTCGTCGAACGACACCAGCGACACGTCCGCCGGGCAGCGCAGCCCGAGGCGGCGCAGCGCCAGCAGCACGCCCAGAGCGAGGAGGCTGTCGAGCGCGAGGATCGCAGTCGGCGGGTCGGGCAGGGCGAACAGCCGCGCGGTCGCCTCGGCCGCGTCCTCCCGGCGGAAGCCCTCGGCGCTGACCAGCTCGGGCCGGGGATCGACGCCCGCTTCGAGCAGCGCGTCGCGGTAGCCGGCGGTGCGGGCGCCGACCGTGGTGCCGGCGATCCGCTCGACGCCGCGCAGCCCGGGACGGGCCAGCTTGGCCGCCAGGTGCTCGTCGCCGCCCGTCAGCAGCGCGATGGAGCGGTGCCCCAGCTTGAGCAGGCGTTCGGTGGCGTCCCTGGCGGCGGCGCGGTTGTCGATGCCCACCGTGTCGGCGTCGAGTCCGGGCACGCGCCGGTCGAGCAGCACGACGGGGATTCCGGCGTCGATCACGGCCTGGAGCGCGTCGCGGTCGGCGGCGTCGGTCGGCGCGACGACCAGGCCGTCGACCCGTCGTTCGGCGAGCACGCCGAGGCCCTTGCGTTCGAGCGTGAGGTCCTCGTCGGTGTTGATCAGCAGCACCTCCCAGCCTCTCTCGTGCGCGACGTCGGCGATGCCGCGCAGGGCGCGGGAGAAGAACGGGTTCTCGATGTCGGGGACGAGCACGCCGAGGGTGTGCGTCAGTCCGGTGATCATGCTGCGGGCCAGGCTGTTGGCCCGGTAGCCGAGCCGTTCGGCCGCGGCCAGGACGGCCTCGCGACTCTTGGCGCTCACCGAGCCGTAGCCGCCCAGGGCCCGGCCGGCCGTGGCCGTGGACACCCCGGCCTCCCTGGCGACCACCTCGATCGACGGCATGCTCCGTCGTACGCCGCCGCTGCCGCTCATGCGCACCCCCGGTGCTGTGGACGTGTTGAGGACATCATCTCCCGTGCCCGTGCCGGCGTGCGGCCCGAAGGAGGTGATCAACGGGCCACCGTAGCGGATTCGGCGGCAGCTCTTGACATGGGTCCCCCGGATTGAGAACGTTCTCACCCAAGTGAGTGAGAACCTTCCCAGTCACAGGAGCCCGTGTGAAACCACGCCTGGTGGCCGTCGGGGACAACGTCGTCGACTGCTATCCCGACCTCGGCGTCATGTACCCCGGCGGGAACGCCCTCAACGTCGCCGTCCACGCCCGCCGGCTGGGCGCCGAATCCGGCTACCTCGGCGCTGTGGGCACCGACGCGGCGGGACGCGTGGTCAGCGGCGCACTCGCCGCCGAGGACGTGGACACGTCCCTGACGCGCACCGTCGAAGGGCCGAACGCCACCGCCACCGTCCGTCTCGTCAACGGCGAGCGCCGCTTCACCGGAGGCGACGAGGGCGTCTCCCGCTTCCGGCTGTCGCCCGCCGACCTGGCGCGGATCGCCGAGGCCGACCTCGTCCACACCGGCGAGTGCTCGGCCGTGGAGGACCAGCTCGGAGCGCTGTCGGCGAGCGCCAGGCGGCTGTCGTTCGACTTCTCCGAGCGCCCCTGGGGCTACGTCGCCGCACACGCGCACCACGCCGGCATCGCCATCGTCTCCGCACCCTCCGGCTCGCGCGAGCGGGCGGTCGCGCTGGCGCGGCGGGTGCAGGAGCTCGGCCCGTCCATCGTGGCGGTCACCCTCGGCTCGGCCGGGGCCGTCCTCGTCCACGGTGACGACGCCGCCTGGGCGCCCGCCGAGCCGGTCGGCGTGGTCGACACGCTCGGCGCCGGCGACGCGTTCATCGCCCGACTGCTCGTCGGCCTCGTCCGCGAGGAGGCCCTGCCGGACCTCGTCGCGGCGGCCACCGCCTACGCCTCTCGTGCCTGCACCTCCTACGGTGCGTTCGGGCACGAGGCACCCCTGCACAGCAGCACCAAGGAGACAGCATGACCAAGCCCCGCTGGACCGCGCTCTCCCTCGTCACCGTCCTGGTCGCCACCGCGGGTTGCGGCGGCGGGTCCGGTACGGCGCCCGCCGCCACGGCCGACCTGTCGGCGCCGAAGGAGAAGGCGGGCACGCTGACGATGGTCACCAAGTTCGCCGACCCCGAGTACGCCCCGTACTTCGAGAAGGTCGTCGCGGCCTACGAGGCGGCCAACCCGAAGGTGGACGTCAAGCTCGAGCAGGTCGGCGACCAGCCGTACAAGGACAAGATCCGCGTGCTGAGCGCCTCGCGCGACCTGCCCGACATCTACTTCTCGTGGGCCGGCGACTTCGCGAACAAGTTCGTGCGGGCGGGGCTGGCGGCCGATCTGACCGACGTCATCGGGCCGGGCACGCCATGGGGCTCGACGTTCGCCCCGGCGGCGCTCAAGGCGTTCGAGTACGGCGGCAAGAACTACGGCATGCCGATCAACCTCGACGGCAAGTACATGGTCTACAACAAGACGGTCCTGGACAAGGCGGGCGTCACGCCTCCCGTCTCGTTCGAGGAGCTGCTGTCGGCCTGCGACAAGCTGAAGGCCGCGGGCGTCCAGCCGATCGCGTTCGGCAACCAGTACGGCTGGGCGGCCATCCACTACATCACCCAGCTCAACGCCTACGGCGTGCCGGGCAGGACGCTGGAGACCGACTACAACCCGGCCACCGGCGCCTTCACCGATCCCGGCTACGTCACCGCGCTCAAGCAGTTCAAGGACCTGGTGACGCGCTGCGGCACCAAGGACGCCAACGGGCTGTCGCACGAGACGGCGCAGGCGCAGTTCCTGGCCGGCAAGGCCGGCATGCACTACGTCGAGACGGTCGAGTTCGACGTGTTCACCAAGGCGAAGCCGGCGATCGAGTGGAGCTTCTTCCGCCTGCCGGCACCGTCCGCGGCGGCGGGCGACAAGGCCGCGCTGACGGGCGCCCCGGACGGGTTCCTGGTCAACGCCCAGAGCAAGAACGCGGCCCTGGCGGTGGACTTCCTGAAGTTCATGACCACCAAGGAGAACGCGGCGGCGCTCACCAAGGACAACGGCTGGCTCAGCCCGGTGAAGGGCTCGGCCACCGCCGACAACTCCTACCCGCAGCTCACCGACGCCCTGGCCGACATCGACAAGGCCGCGAGCTTCGCGATCTGGCTGGACACGGTGACGCACGCGGAGGTCGCGAGCGCCTACCTGTCCGGCGTCGAGGGGATGCTGTCCGGCTCCCGTACACCCGAGCAGGTGATGGAGGGCGTGCGCGCGGCGGCCGCGAAGGCGAAGAAGGAGGTCGGCTGACACCATGGGCGCCCTGCTGACACGCTGGCGCACGTGGCTGTGGGTGCTGCCCGCCGTCGCCCTGCTGCTGGTGTTCGTCTACTACCCGATCGTGGACAACCTGCGGCTGAGCTTCTTCTCCTGGAACGCCTTCTCGCCCGAGCCGCGCTTCGTCGGCCTCGACAACTACGCCGAGGCGTTCGCCGACCCGGTGTTCTGGCGGGCGCTGCTCAACAACACCGCCTACGCCGTGGTCTCCCTGGTGTTCCAGGCCGGGCTGTCGCTCGTGCTGGCCGCGCTGCTGGAGGAACTGGTCGGCAAGCGGATGCGCGGGCTGCTGCGGACGCTGTACTTCATCCCGGCGGCCATGTCGATCACGGTGGCCGGGGTGCTGTTCTCCTTCCTCTACAACCCCCGCTACGGCCTGGTGAACGCGGCCCTCGACGCCGTCGGCCTCGGGCACCTGGGCAGGGCGTGGCTGGGCGAGGAGTCGTCGGCCATCTGGAGCGTCATCGCGATGAGCCAGTGGCAGTCGATCGGCTACACCGCCGTGCTGTTCGTGGTGGCCATCCAGCGCATCCCGCGCGAGTACTACGAGGCGGCCCGGGTGGACGGGAGCGGAGCGGTGCGCACCTTCTTCTCGATCACGGTGCCGATGGTCCGCGAGATGACCACGCTGATCGTCATCCTCACGATCTCTGGAGCGTTCCTGGTGTTCAACGAGGTCATGGTGATGACGGCCGGCGGTCCCGACAACTCCAGCCAGGTGCTGGGCACCTGGCTGTACCGCAAGGCCTTCTTCGAGGACGACATGGGTTACGCGGCCGGCGTGGCCACGGTGATCTTCGTCATCACGTTCGCCATCGCGGCCCTGCAACTGGCCGTCTCCCGTCGCCGGAGGTACGACACATGATCGCCCTGGGATCGTCGATGGAGCGGCCGGCCTCGCACAGGGGCGCCGCCCGCGCCTCGCTCGGCGTGCGGGCCGTGGCGGCGCGGCTGCTGGGGTGGAGCCTGCTCGGGGCGTTCGCCGTGGCCGTGCTGTATCCGGTGCTGTGGATGGTGCTCAGCGGGTTCAAGGACAACCAGGAGATCTTCAACCAGCCGTGGGCGCCGCCCGGCGAGCTGCGCTGGGAGAACTACGCCCGCGCCTGGGATCTCGGCGTCGTCCGCTACTTCACCAACAGCGTGATCGTCACCGGGGCGTCGATCCTGGCCACCACGCTGATCAGCGCGTGGGCGGCCTACGGGCTGTGCCGGCTGCGGCTGCCGTTCGGCAACGCGGTGGCGCTGCTGGTGCTGGGCGGGCTGCTCCTGTCGCCGACGGTGGCGTTGATCCCGTTGTTCCGGCTGCTGACGTCGATCGGGCTGTTCGACACCCACTGGGCGTTGATCGTGCTCTACACGGCCTTCCGCATCCCGTTCACGATCTTCCTGATCCGGGCGTACATGATCGAGCTGCCGCGGGCGGTGGACGAGGCGGCCACCATCGACGGGGCCACCCGGACGCAGGTCTTCTGGCGCGTGATCCTGCCGATGTGCCGGCCGATCCTGGTGTCGGCGGCCCTGCTGCAGGCGTTGTTCGCGTGGAACGAGTTCGCGTTCGCGCTGGTGTTCATCAGCGACGAGGCACTGAAGACGCTGCCGGTCGGGCTGGTGGCCATGCAGAGCCGGCTGCTGACCGACTGGCCCGTGGTGCTGGCGGGCCTGACCATGGCGGCCCTGCCGACGATCCTGCTGTTCCTGGTGGGCCAGCGGCAGTTCCTGCGCGGGCTCACGGAGGGGGTCGGCAAGTAGCGCGGACACCGGCCGCCTGTCGCGACCGACCCGCGCGCCCGCGACAGGCGACGCATGTCCGCGCGGCGGTCCGGGCGTCCCGGGCCGTCACACTCGCCCGCGGAGCCGGGCGGCGGTCCCCCGGGCCGTCACGCTCCGGCCGCGGCGCCCGGCGGTGGTCCGGCGAGCCCGTGGAGCAGGAGCGCGGTGAGGGTGTCGACCACCTCCTCGTCGGAGAAGCCCGGCCGGTGCTCGCCCGCCGTCAGGACGGCGTAGCCGAGGGTGGAGAGCATCGCTCCCATGGCCGCCGCCACCAGGCGCGGGTCGCCCGGGAGCGGGTGGCCCCGCTCCCGCAGGTCCTCCAGGTGGTCGCGGAGGATGCCCGTCTCGTCCTCCAGCCGCCGCCACAGGTCACCGGACCGGGGCGGGGCCGCCATGGACGACTGCATCAGCGCCACCATGACCGGCAGGTGATCGCGGAAGACGTGCCAGGCGACGGCGAGATGCTCACGCAACTGGGCGGGGTCGGTCAGGTCGTGCCCGGCGGCGTGGTCGGCAGCGTGGTTGGCGGCCCGCCCGACGGCCTGCCCGACGGCGTGGTCGGCGGCGTGGTCGGCGGCGTGGGCGGCGGCGTGGTCGGCGTCAGTAGCGGCGGCGTGGGCGGCTGTGGCGATCTCGATGTCGGCCTGGGCCTCCATGTCCGCCCGGAGCGCCTGGAGAAGCTCCTCCTTGCCGGCGAAGTGGTCGTAGAACGAGCCCGTGGCCCGCCCGGCGGCGGCGGTGATGTCGCCGATCTTCGTGTTGAGGTAGCCGCGTTCGGCGAACAGCCTCCTGGCCGCGTCCTTCAGCGCCGCCTCCGTCTCGGCCGCCCGCGCCTTGCGCACTCCCATGACTTGACCTCCCTCTCTCACGAACATCATACTGAACCGAAGTTCGCCGAATAGAGATTCAGTGAAAGGTGATTTGGTATGAGGGTCGTCATCGTGGGCGGCGGCGTCGCGGGCGCCGCCGCCGCCATCGCGCTGCGCCGGATCGGCGCCGAGGTCACGGTCCATGAGGCGTACGAGGACCCGGCGGGCCCGGTCGGCTCGTTCCTCAGCGTGGCCGTGAACGGGCTGCGGGCGCTGGAGCCGCTCGGCTGCCTGGAGGAGGTGCGCCGGGCCGGGTTCGCCGTGCCGAGACAGCGGATGTGGTCGAGTTCGGGCAGATTGCTGGGAGACGTGCCCCGTGGCCGGCTCGCCGGAGACCCGCTGCACAGCGTCACGCTCATGCGGGCCGACCTGGTACGGGTGCTGCGGGAGGAGGCCCTGCGGTCAGGGGCTCACATCGTCACCGGCACCCGCCTGACGGGCGCCGTTCCCGCGGCGGGGGCCGGGAGCGGCGTGCGCGCGCGGTTCGAGGACGGCGAGGAGGTCGCCGCCGACCTGCTGGTCGGCGCGGACGGCCTCTGGTCGGCCACCCGGCGGGCACTGGACGCCGCCGCGCCCGTCCCGCGCTACGCCGGGCTCTATCACGTGTCCGGCGTCGCCGAGGGCCTGGACCTGGAGCATGGGGCGTTCAACATGGTCTTCGCCCGGGGCGGCGCCTTCCTCTACGTCCCCGCGCCGGACGGCACGGTGTGGTGGTCGGCGCAGGTCGCCGACCCCACTCCCCCGGACCTCGCGGACGTGAGCCTGGACCGGCTGGCGGAGATCTACCGCCACGAACGGCTACCCCTCAGGATCATGGCGGCCTCCACCGGCGTCCACCGCCCCACGCTGGGACACACCCTGGACGCGGTGCCGGTCTGGAACGACGACCGGACCGTCCTGGTCGGCGACGCCGCCCACCCGGTCGGTGCAGGACAGGGCGCGTCCATGGCGCTGGAGGACGCCGTGGTGCTGGCCCGCGAGCTGGAACGCGCGGCCTCGGTGCCGGCAGGGCTGTCCGCCTACGCACGGGCGCGCCGCCCCCGCGTGGCCCGGATGGTGAAGGCGGCCGGGGACAACCGCGACGCCAAGACCGCCGGACCGCTGGCGCGCCGGATGCGCGACCTCGTCATGCCCGTCTTCTTCCGCCACTTCTTCGGCCGGGCGACGGCCTGGCTCTACACCCACGACCTGGACTGGCGTCCCCGGGTCGGCGCGTGACCGTTGACCCCGTCCGCACCTGAGGTCGCCCAATAGGGCCATGAGGACCGAGACGGCACGATACGGCCACGAAGACCGAGGCGGCGAGGTAGGGCCATGAAGACCGAGACGGCACGGTACGGCCACGAAGACCTTCGCGATCGGCTCATCCCCCCGGGATCGCCGCCCGGCGACGACCCCCGGGGCCCGTTGCGGGCCTGACAGGGCCTGCCCTCCACCCGAGCCGGGCACCTGCCTGCGAGTTCCGTCCGCCGCCGCGGCGGACCCGTGTCAGGTCGTCCACCGGGGCCGTGGACACGTGGCGGGGTCTCAGCCGGTGCCGAGGGTGGCGAGCGTGGAGCCGGTGCGGGTCTTGGTGACCTTGAGCTGGGCCGGGATGCGGGAGCGGAGCTCGGCGACGTGGCTGACGATGCCGACCGCGCGCCCGCCGTCGCGCAGCCCGTCGAGGATGTCGAGGACGCCGTCAAGGGTGTCCTCGTCGAGGGTGCCGAAGCCCTCGTCCACGAACAGCGTGCCGATCTCGGCGCCGCCCGCCTCGGCCGTCACCACGTCGGCCAGGCCGAGCGCCAGCGCGAGCGAGGTGATGAAGCTCTCCCCTCCGGACAGTGTCGCCGGATCGCGGTCGACGCCGGTCCACCCGTCGCTGATCCGTAGTCCCAGTCCGCCGCCCGAACGCCCCCGCGACCCGGCCGTCTTGCGCAGGTCGTGCTGGAGCAGGTAGCGGCCGGCCGACATGTGGTCGAGGCGCTCGTTGGCGGCGTCGACCACCTGCCGGAGCCGCTCGCCGAGCACGAACGACGACAGGCTCATGCTCCACTGGTTGTCGCTCGACGTGCCGCTGGCCAGGGCGGCGATGCTCTCGGCGAGGCGGTGCCGGTCGGCGGCGGGACGCCAGCGGTCGATGCAGGCGGCCAGCTCGTCGTGGAGCTCGCGCAGCCGCCGTTCCCGGGCCGACGCCCTGTCGCGCGCCGACGCCAGCGCGGTGCGGGCCCGATCGGCCTCGTCGCGCTGCTCCCGCATCGCCGCCAGGTCGGGCGCGGGCTCGGCCGCGGCGGCCACCAGCTCGGGGTCGCGCAGCATGCCGGTCACGGCGGCGTGCTCGGCGTCGAGCGCGCGCAGCAGCTCCGCCTTGCTCTCCTGCTCGGCGGGGGTCCTGGCGGCGTCGGCGGCCTCGGCCGCGTCGGCGAACCCGGCCTCCCGTGCCGCCTGCTCGGCCGCCTCCTCCGCGCGGACCCGCTCCTCCTCGGCCGCGACGGCCCGCCGGGTGGCCTCCAGCGCCTCGCGCAGCAGCTCCGCCTCGTCGCTCAGCCGCGACAGGCGGGCGGCCAGCGTGGCGTCGTCACCTCTCGCGCTGTCGAGCCGGGCGGTCAGCCGCCCGGCGTCGCCGCTCAGCTCCTCCTGGCGGGTGCGGCAGGCGGCCAGGCGCGCGGTGATCCGGCGGGCCCGCTCCTCCAGCACCGTCCGTTCGTGGGCGAGCCGTGCCGCCTCGGCCGCCAGCGCCGGCTCGGCCGCGGCGCAGGCCCGCAACCTGGCGACCTCGCGCTCGGCCGCCTCCAGCACGTCCGGCCCCGCCTCGGCCGGGATGGACGACGCCGAGGGGACATCCAGACCCGAGTCGGCCGCGATGGGCGACCCCGGTGCCAGCCCAGAATCCGCAGGGAAAGGCGACCCCGGTGAAACGGCCAGCCCGGAATCCG
Source organism: Nonomuraea indica (assembly GCF_002850745.1). GTDB lineage: Bacteria > Actinomycetota > Actinomycetes > Streptosporangiales > Streptosporangiaceae > Nonomuraea > Nonomuraea indica. Next base: position 413,116 of record NZ_KZ559468.1, on the reverse strand, counting down.
CAGGGAAAGGCGACGCCGGTGGGACGGCCGTCGGAAGGGTGGACTGGGAGTCCGGCCGGGAGTCGTGCCCGGCATGCGGGTCGGGAAGTGGGGAGTCCTCGCCGGACGGCGACCACGCGAGAGGGGAACCGGGGTCCGCGTGGGGGGCCGGAGACGGGGGGCCGCCCGCAGGGAGGGGCAGGTCGCTGTGGGCGAGCCGGGTGACCAGGCGGGTGCGTTCGCTCAGGAGACGGGTGCGGTGGGCCCGGTGCGCGGCGCGGGTCTCCCCCAGCTCGCGGGCGCGGTCGCGGAGGCGCTCGCGTTCGGCCTCGATGCGCTCGGCCTCGGCGGCGAGCGCGGGCTCGGTGGCGGCGACGGCCCGCAGGCGGGCGAGCTCCTGCCGGGCGCTCTCGACGGCGGCCTCGGCGGCCTGCGCGTCCAGCCCGTCGGTCGCCGCCATCGCGTCGTCGTGGCGGGACCGGAGGGCGGCCAGGGCGCGTTCGGCCGCCTCTCGTTCGGCGAGGGCCTTCTCGTGGGCGCTCTCTGCGGCGCGTTCGTCGCCGGGGGACGGAGCGCTGGGGGCGGGCGAGGCGGGGTGGGGATGGTCGTGGGAGCCGCACACGGCGCACGGCTCGCCGTCGGCGAGGTCGCGTGCCAGCTCGGCGGCCATGCCGTCGATGCGGGCCTGGCGGACGTCCAGCCAGCGTTCGCGCAGCGTCTGGGCGCGGTCCACGCAGGCCTGGTGGGTGGCGGCGGCGGCCTCCAGCTCGGCGGCGAGCGCGTCGCGGCGGCGTGCCGCGTCGCGCAGGGCGGCCGCCGCGTCGAGCTCCGCCGCCGTCGCCGGGAGCGCCGCCGCCTCCGCCCGGGTGGCCGCCAGCCGGTGCTGGACGTCGGCGAGCCGGGCGGGCAGCTCGGCCTCCGCGGCCGACAGCTCGGCCTCCCGCTCCGCCTGCCGGCCGAGCTCTCGCTCCAGCCGGGCCAGCTCGCGGTCCACGCCGATCAGCTCGGCGGCGGCCGTGCGGACGGCCTCGGCAGCGGGGATGCGGGCCGCGTCGAGGCGGGCCCGGGCGAGCTCGGCCTCGGCGTGCTCGATGAGGGCAGGAAGGGCGGCCAGGCGGGCGGTGGCCTCCTCCTCCTGGTCTGCCAGCCCGGCCAGCTCCTCCTCCGCCCGGCCCAGGTCCCTGCGGACCACCAGGAGGCGGGCCTCCTCGGTGAGCAGCTCGGACAGGCGGGCGATCTCGGCCTGGCGCTGTCGTTCCATGGCCGCGAGCCGCTCCGGCTCCGCGCTCCCGGCCCCGGCCCCGGGCGCCTCGCCCGCCGACGGCCGGGGCGGGGCGGGGGCCGTGAGGAGGGGACGGGCTCGGGCCACGGCGTCGGCCGCGAGGGTGCGGGCCTTGGCGGCCGTCTCGGCGCGCTGGCGGGCGGCCGAGACGAGCGGCAGGACGCGGTCGGCGCGGGCGGCCTCGTCGAGGACTGCCTGCAGGTCGGCGCGCTCGTCGGCGCGCTCGTCGAGGGTGCGGCGCCGCGTCAGTGCCTCGGCATGGCGGCGTTGGCGTTCGGCCAGCGCGGCCGACTGCTCGAAGCGGGTACCCGCCCGGCGCAGCGTGTCCTCCGCCTCCGCGTGCAGGCGCGTCGTACGGGTGACGGCGGCGCGGGCCGCGTCGAGCAGGGCGCCAGCCCATCGCAGGGGGTCGGTGTCGGGCGTGATCGGATCGGGGGCGATCGGGTCAGAGGTGGTCGCGTCGCGGGCGATCAAATCGCGGGTGATCAGGTCGCGGGTGACCGCGTCGCGGGCAATCGCATCGGAGGGGGTCGCGTCGCGGGCGATCAAATCGCGGGTGATCAGGTCGCGGGTGACCGCGTCGCGGGCAATCGCATCGGAGGTGGTCGCGTCGCGGGCGATCAAATCGCGGGTGATCAGGTCGCGGGTGACCGCGTCGCGGGCAATCGCATCGAAGGTGGTCGCGTCGCGGGCGATCGGGTCAGGGGTGATCGCAGGCGGGGCGGTCGTACCGGAGGGGACGGTCTCCGGGACGGCAGGGCCGGTGGGCGGGGCCTCGACAGGGCCGGTGGGTGGGGCGGGAGCGGTGAGTGTGGCCAGGAGGTCGGGGCCGGCCGCCTCCTCCACCCGCTGCACGGCGTAGTCGACCTGCTGCCGCAGCTCCGACTGCTCGCGCCACAACTGCTTGCGGTGCTCGGCCAGCCACGACTCCGTCTGGGTGAACACCTTGACGGTGAAGAGCCGCTCCAGCAGCCTGCGGCGGTCGTCGCCGTCGGCGCGCAGGAAGCGCGCGAAGTCGCCCTGGGGCAGCATGGCGACCTGGCAGAACTGGTCGGCGTTCATGCCGAGCAGCCCGCCGACGAGGTCGCCCGCCTCGTCGGACCTGGTGGTGAGCGCCCGCCAGCCGTCGCCGGAGCGCTCCTCGACGATGACCTTCGCCTTCTCCTCGGTGAAGCCGGTGCCGCGCAGCTTGGGCCGCTGCCAGGCCGGGGAGCGGCGGATGCGCAGGGTGCGGCCGCGGATCGACACCTCCAGCGTGGCGGCCGGGCCGGTGGTGGGCGGCGCGTGGTCGCAGCGCAGCGCGCGGGCGCTGTTGCGCTGGCCGGGGACCTGGCCGTAGAGGGCGAAGCAGAGCGCGTCGAGGACGGTCGTCTTGCCCGCGCCCGTGGGCCCGTGCACCAGGAACAGGCCGGCCTCGGCCAGCGCGTCGAAGTCGACGCTCTCGGTCCCGGGGAACGAGCCGAACGCCGTCAGGGTGAGCCGGTGAGGACGCATCTACGCCATCGCCTCCTTGGCCCGCGCTTCCTCGATCGCCCGTCTCAGCAGCTCCTCCTCCTCGGGCGCGGCGGCCTCGCCGCGCACCTCGCGGACGAAGTCGAGCGCCACGTCGGCCTCGGGCCGGCCGCTCAGCCGCACCTGCCGCGCGGCGGGGGCGGCGCCGGCCGGGGCGAACGACAGCGCCAGCGTGTGCGGGAAGCGGGCACGCAGCCGGTCCATGGCGGCCTTGGGGCGGACCGGGTCGGTGAGGACGACCTGCAGCCAGTGGTCTTCGTAGCGGGTGTGGGCGGGCGAGGCGAGCAGGTCGTCGAGGGTGCCGCGCAGCACGCCGACGGGCCGGGGCACGGGTGCCGGGACGAACTCGACCGACTCGACGACCGAGCCCCCGATCGTCACCAGCCAGGACCCTTTGACGTGGCCCGCCTCGGAGAAGGAGTAGGCCAGCGGCGAGCCGGAGTAGCGGACCGTCTCGGCCATCCGCTGCCGGCCGTGCAGGTGGCCGAGCGCGACGTAGCCGACGCCGTCGAAGGCCGACAGCGGCACGTGGGCCACGCCGCCGACGCTGATGTCGCGCTCGCTGTCGCTGGCCTGCCCGCCGGTGACGAACGCGTGGGCGAGGACGACGGAGGCGCGGTGGCGGGCCGCGTCGGCGCGGACGAGCGCCATGGCGTGGCCGAGGGCGGCGGTGTGGCTGCGCTCGGGCAGCTCCCAGGCGGCGCGCAGCAGCTCGGGCTCGAGGTAGGGGATGCCGTAGAAGGCGACGTCGTCGATGACGACGGGCTCCCACGCCCGCGACGGGTCGGTGCGCAGGTGGACCCCGGCCGCGTCGAACAGGTCGGCGCCGAAGCCGAGCCGCCGCGCCGAGTCGTGATTGCCACTGATGATCACCACGCGGGCGCCGGCGGCGGTCAGCCGGCGCAGCGCGTCGTTGCACAGGGCGACCGCGTCGACGGGCGGCAGCGCCCGGTCGTAGAGGTCGCCCGCCACCGCGACCACGTCGACGCGCTCGGACCGCACCGTCTCGACCAGGTGGTCGACGAACGCCGCCTGCGCCTCGATCAGGCTCTCGCGGTGGAACGAGCGGCCGAGGTGCCAGTCGGAGGTGTGCAGGATCCGCATGTCGCAGGAAGCTAACAGTTCTCACTGACAAATGCCGTACCGTCTGCAACACCTGTCTGGAGTAGCGTGGTTGATCGGCGGGCAAACCAACGCACATGGGGAGGCCAATGCGCACCGGTCGTGGCACCGTGAGCGTCGCCGCCGGCCTGGTGCTGGTGGTGCTGGCGTCCGTCGGCTACGTGCTGCCGCCGGCGTTCGACCCGCCGCCGCTGCGCGCCGACGCGGTCTTCCGGTCGATTCCCGCCCAGCCGCCGGCCGAGCTGCGCCCGGTGGTCGCGGCCGAGCCGATCGGCCTGCAGCACGTCTCGGTGGAGGCCCGGGGGCAGACCCTGGAGGGCACGGTCCGGGCGCCGCTGTCGCCGGGGCGGCGGCCGGCGATGGTGTTCGTGTCGGGGTCGGGCAACGGTTCGCGCGAGGAGTTCACGCCGCAGGCGGAGTTCCTGGCGCGGGCGGGGGTGGTGACGCTCGCCTACGACAAGCGGACGGTGGGCTACAACTTCCGCGACCGCGACTTCGGGCTGCTGGCGGACGACGTGCTGCGCATGGTCTCCTACCTGGCGACGCGGCCCGACGTGGACCCGGAGCGGATCGGCGTGTGGGGCGTCAGCGAGGGCGGCTGGGTGGTGCCGATCGCCGCGGCCAGGAGCGCGGCGGTGAAGTTCGTGGTGCTGGTCTCCTCACCGAACGTCTCGCCGCTCAGGCAGGTGGCATGGGCGCTGAACGAGCAGCTGCTGCGCCTGCGCGCGCCCATCGGGGTGCGCGACCTGCTGACGCGGGCCATGGGCGCGGTCGGGTTCGACTTCCTGCGTCACGACGCGACGCCGGCGCTGCGGCGGGTGTCGCAGCCGGTCCTGGCCCTGTACGGCACGACGGACCCCTCGATCCCGTTCGTCGAGTCGACCCGGGCGCTGACCGCGGCGCTGCGCGAGGCCGGCAACGACCGGTACACGATCCGCTTCCTGGCCGACGGCGACCACGCCATGCGGGTGAACGGGGGCCCGTTCACGGCCGGCTACCTGGAGACGCTCACCAACTGGATCAAGGGGCTGCCGGGCACGGGCGCGCCGAGCGTGCACCTGGCGGGCGCCACGCCGGTCCAGCGGTTCGAGGCGAGCGACGTGCCGGCGGCTCCCTGGTACGCGGGCGGCACGATGCTGGGGCTGACGATCTGCCTGGCCGCCGTCGGCTACGTCGCGGGCCCGGTCGCCGCGGTGCTGGTCCGGCTGCGCGGCGGCCGGCACACCGCGGAGATCGACCTGCGGCTGTGGCCGCCGATCAGGCGCCGGCTGGGCCGGATGGCGTGGACCGGGCTGGGGCTCCTGCTGTCGGTGGTGGCGTTCATCACGCTGCTCGTGCTGTTCTCGGTGAACCAGGCGGGCGCGTGGCCGGCCGTGCTGGCCGGCTGGCTGGTGGTGCGGGTGCTGGCGGTGCTCATGCTCGTCCAGGAGGTCACCGCGGTGGCGGCGGTGGTGGCGGCCCTGCGGGAGGGGCTCCGGCCGAGCCGGTGGCAGCACGTGGCGATCGCGGGAGGGCTCGGCGGCACCGGTTTACTGCTGGTCGCGGCGGCCTACTACGGGTTGTTCTCGTTCCCCTGGTGAGATCGCCGGCGGAGCTCGCGGTCGGGCTCCTGGCGAGGGTCGACGTAGGCGGCCATCCAGCGGTCGATCTCGGCGAAGACCTGCTTGCGGACCGGTTCGGCCGACAGCACCAGGTCGTGGATGCCGTCCGGCACCCGCACGCAGGTGACGTGCGGGCCGAGGGCGGTGGACCAGCGGGCGATGTGCCGGGGGTCGAGCACGATGTCGGCCGAGGCCACCTCGGGGACGAAGTCGCGGACCCGCAGGCCCCTGGCGGAGGCGAGCACGAGCACCGGCACGTCGACGGCGAGGCCGGCGTGCAGCCGCCGCTGCGCCCGGCGGATGGCGGCCAGCCACATGGCGTGCACGGAGAACCCGCCGAGCGGCTTGAGCTCCAGGTCGTAGTCCCATTCGCCGTGGTGGGTGCGGTGCAGGCTCTGGCCGTAGACGGTGCTGATGCCGAGCGGCAGCGGCCGGCGCGTGTAGGAGAGCGGGGTCTTCAGCAGGTCGGCGGCCAGCCGGAGCGGGGTCGGCACGTTGAGGTCGAAGAACGGGCTGTTGAGCACCAGGCCCTGGACGAGGCCGCGGCCGCGGACCCGGTCGGCCCACAGCGGGGCGATCAGGCCGCCGGTGGAGTGGGCGTTGACGGTGAGCTCGTCGTGGTCGCGCCGGATGATGCGGACGGCCTCGTCGATCTCGGGGAAGTAGTCGGTGACGCTGCGGATGAGGCCCCTGGTCTGGTGGGGCAGCAGTGACCTGCCGTACTTGCGCAGGTCGAGGGCGTAGAAGTCGATGCCGCGGGAGACGTAGTGCTCGGCGAGGTGGTCCTGGAAGAAGTAGTCGGTGAAGCCGTGCAGGTAGAGCACCGCCCTGCGGGAACCGGTCCGCCGGGACAGGAGTGTGGCGACGACCTCGCCCTCGAAGTCGGGGGGCAGGTGCAGGACGGTGGTCTCGTACATGCAAGACACGATAAAGGACCATCCGGCGGCGCATGGAGTACGGCACGTGGATGGCAAAGGTGCGGGCGCCGGGCCGCTCGGAGCGGTTCAATGTGACGTCGCGGTGGGCCCTATCGCGGGACGCCATGTGCTGTTCACTCACCCATACGACAGATTTCGCATGGGATGCGTAGGCTGCCGCCTCGATTCGGCCTACGGTGTGGTTCGCGGGGAACGGGGATGGCGTGACGCAGGCAAGGAAATCGGTGGGCGCCGGAGCGGTCCTCGGCTGGCTGGCGTTGTCGGCGCTGGCGCCCGGAGCGGCGCATCTGCGTGCGGGATGGCGCCGTACCGGTCTCGCCCTGCTGGGCGGCTACCTGGCCGCCCTCGTGGCGCTGCTCGCGGTGGCGTTGCTGACCCGCAACCTGATGGGCGCCCTCGTGCGGGACTCGTCGATGACGGCGATCATCGCCGGGTCGGCCGTCCTGGGGCTGGCCTGGTTCGCGCTGATGGTGCACTCGTTCGTGGTGCTGCGGCCGGGCGGCCTGTCGCAGGCCGGGCAGATCGTGACGGGCACCCTCGCGGGGCTGCTCGCGGTCGCGGTGGTGCTGCCGTTCGCGTGGGCGGCGCAGACGGTGTGGATCTCACGGCAGACGATCAACGACATCTTCGACCAGCCGGCCGTGGAGCGGGACGCGCGGGAGGGCGTCGTCGCCGACGACCCGTGGGCGAGCCGTGAGCGGGTGAACATCCTGCTGCTCGGCGGTGACGCCGACGACCACCGGACGGGCGTGCGCACCGACAGCATGAACGTGGCCAGCATCGATGTGAGGTCGGGCGCCACGGTGCTGTTCAGCCTGCCGCGCAACCTGGAGGACGTGCGCTTCCGGCCGGGCACGCCGATGGCCGAGCGTTTCCCGAACGGGTTCCGGCTGCCGCCCGACCCCGGCGGCGGGCGCAGCGACCTGCTCAACAGCGTCTGGGAGTACGCCGACGCGCATCCGGAGATCTTCGGCGGCCGCGAACGCCAGGGCGCCAGGGTCCTGATGGACACGATCGGCTACACCCTCGGCCTCAAGATCGACTGGTACGCCCTGGTGAACATGTGGGGCTTCGCCCGGCTGATCGACGCGATCGGCGGGGTGCGGCTGCACGTGGAGCAGGACGTGGTGTTCGGCCGCTACAACGAGGGGCTGGTCAAGGCGGGGACGCGCAGGCTGAAGGGCGCCGACGCGATGTGGTACGCCCGCTCGCGCACGTTCAGCGATGACTTCACCCGGATGCGCCGCCAGCGCTGCGTCATCGGCGCGCTGCTGGAGCAGGCGGACCCGGCGACGGTTTTGACCCGGTTCCATCAGGTGGCGCTGGCCACCAAGGAGCTGATCAGGACCGACATCCCGCGCGACATGCTGGAGCACCTGGTGCCGCTCGCGCTGAAGGTCAAGAACGCCGAGGTGACGAGTGTGCAGTTCGTGCCGCCGCTGATCAACACCGGCTACCCCGACTGGGAGCGGATCCGGGAGATCACCAAGGAGGCGATCCGCGACTCCAGGACGCCGCGGGCGCGGGCGGCGACCGCCGCGCCGTCGCCCGCGGGAAGCGTCGCGCTGGGCGCCACGGCGAGTGCCACGGCCACGGGCGCCACCGCTCTGCCCTCCGCCGCCACGCCCGCCGCGACGGCTGCGGCGACGCCGCGGGCGGCCCCCTCCGGCGCGAGGTCGCCGAAGCCGAAGGGCGCCGCCCAGGGGCTCAGCGAGGGCTGCGGAGGGGTGTGACGATCCGGCCGACCGGAACGCCGCCGCCCAGCACCTCCACCGTCTCGAACGCCTCGGCCCCCGACACGTCGCAGCCCATCCGGCCGAGCACGGCCAGCGCGATGACGGTGGTCGCGCGGGGGCTGCCGTCGATCACCTTGACGGCGGCCGCGTGCCCCGACGCCAGCGCCACGACGAGCACGCCCTCGGCGCCGCCCTTGACGACGGCGCCGGGCAGGGCCCGCATGAGGTCGGTGTTCTGGTGGCCGGTGCCGCCGACGTACTCGGGGTGCGCGCGCATGGCGTCGGCGACCTGGCGCGGCCCGCTGCCGTCCGGGGCGAGGACGAGCGCCTGGACGGCCCGCGCGAGGCCGGTGAGCGAGAGCCCGAACAGGGGCGTGCCGCAGCCGTCCACGGCCACGTGCGCCGCCTTCTCCCCGGAGAGCTCCTCGGTGACGGCCCGGACCCGCTGCTGCAGCGGATGCTCGGGCGACAGGTAGGACGGCACGTCCCAACCGTTGGCGACGCAGGCCGCCAGCATGGCCGCGTGCTTGCCGGAGCAGTTCATCCGCTCGCGTGAGGGGCCGTGCCCCTGCCGGATCAGCGCGTGCGCGGCCGGCTGGTCCTCCGGCCAGGACGGCGGGCACCCCAGCGCGTCGAAGCCGAGCCCGTAGTCGGCCAGCAGCTCGGCCACGAGCCGGACGTGGAAGTCCTCGCCGGTGTGGCTGCCGGCGGCGATCGCCAGGCGCGGGCCGGGCAGGGCGGCGCCGGCGACGAGGCAGGCGAGCGCCTGCAGCGGCTTGCCCGACGAGCGGGGCAGCACGGGCGCGTCCACCGGGCCCAGCGCGACCTCGGCGCGGCCCGACGGGTCGAGGCCGACCGCGCCGCCGTAGTGGACGCTCTCGGTGAACCCCGAGCGCACGACCTCGGCGAGTACGGCGTGCTCAGGCACGGGCGGAGCTCCTTCCGGACAGGGTCCGGCCGGCGCGCTGGCGGGCTTCCAGCGTGCGGGCCAGTTTGGACAGCGACATGTTGACGACGAGGTAGACGGCGGCGACGACGATGTAGGTCTGGATGAGCAGGCCGTTGTAGTTGGCCAGCACCTTGGAGCTGAACAGCAGCTCGCCGTAGCTGACGACGTAGCCGAGGGAGGTGTCCTTGAGCAGGCCCACCGACTGGCTGACGATCGACGGCAGCACCCGGCGGGCGGCCTGGGGAAGCACGATGAGGCGCATGGTGCGCCAGCGGGTCAGCCCGATGGCCAGGCCGGCCTCGGTCTGGCCGCGTTCGACGGACAGGATGCCGGCGCGGAAGATCTCGGCGAAGGCGGCCGCGTTGGACAGGGTGAGCGGCACGGCCAGCTTCCAGAACAGCGGCAGGTCCAGCCCGTAGCGCGGCAGCGCGAACAGCACCACGTACACCAGCAGCAGGGCCGGGATGACGCGGACCACCTCGACGTAGCAGGCGGCGGGCCCGCGCACCCAGCGCCGGTGCGACAACCGGCCGAGCGCGAGCACGAGGCCGAACGCCATGGACAACGCGGCCGACACGACGGCGGCCAGGGCGGTGGAGCCGAGGCCGGTCAGCAGGTAGCGCCACATGGGCCAGGTGGCGTACGGCTGCCACCGGTCGGCGTCGAGCTGGCCGTTCGCCGCGAACTGCCGCACGGCGAGGACGGCGAGGGCGACCACGGCGAGCGTGCCGAGCACGGTGGCGACGCGGATGCGGCGCCGCGCCTTCGGCCCCGGCTCGTCGAACAGGACGGTGCTCATCGCAGGATCACCAGCCGCCTTTCCAGCCGTCCGGTCACGAGGCCGACGAGGGCGGCGAGCAGCGCGTAGGCGATGCCGGCGCCGACGAAGATGGGGATGGGCTGCGCCTCGACGAGGTTGACGTTCTTGGCCGCGGTGGTCAGCTCGACGATGCTGACGGCGCCCGCGAGCGCGGTGTTCATGATGAGCGCGATGGCGATGTTGCCGAGGGGCTGCACCACCGTGCGCAGCGCCTGCGGCAGGATGACGTGCCGCAGTGACTGGGTGAACGTCAGGCCGATGGCGCGGGCCGCCTCGCCCTGCCCCTTGGAGACCGAGTTGACGCCCGAGCGCAGCGCCTCGCCCACGTAGGCAGCCTCGTACACGGAGATGACGACGATGGCCGTGGTGAGCGGCTCGGCCTTGACGCCGATCTCGGGCAGGCCGAAGAAGGCCAGCACGAGCAGCACCAGCAGGGGCAGGTTCTGGAACGTCTCGACGTAGGCGGTGCCGATGGCGCGCAGCACCCGTACGGGGCTGACCCGCAGGGCGGTGACGACGACGCCCAGCACCGCCGCGCCGAGGAATGACGCGGCGGTGAGCTGGAGCGTCACGACCAGGCCCTGCCACAGCTCGGGCAGGTGATCGAGGAGGACGGACATCAGGACCCCGGCACGGAGCCGATCTTCGGCGGCTGGGGTGCGTCGCCCTGGACGACCGTGCCGATGGAGTCCTTCCAGATCTGCTGCCAGGTGCCGTCCGCCTGGATCTTGCCGAGCCAGTCGTTGACGAACTTCTTCATCTGCTCGTCCCCGTGCTTGAGCCCGATCCCGTACGGGTCGACGGTGAACGGCTTGGTGACGATCTGGATCGCCGGGTCCTTCTGGGCGGCGGCGATCAGCAGGGTCTCGTCCTGGACGTAGGCGACGCCGCGGTCCTGCTTGAGCGCCTGGAGGCACTCGGGGTCGCTGCCGAAGGTGACGATCTCAGCCTGGGGTGCCAGCTTCTTGATCGCGGGGATGGCCGGGGTGTTGGCTCCCGCGATCACCTTCTTGCCGTTCAGGTCCTCCGGCTTGGCGATGCCGGAGGTGCCCTGCTTGACGGCGATCGTCAGGCCCGAGGTGTAGTACGGGCCGGCGAACGCGACCTGCTTGGCCCGCTCCTCGGTGATCGTGTACGTCTGGAAGACGACGTCCACGGTCCCGTTGGCCAGCAGGGCCTCGCGGGTCTCGGACGCCGAGTTGACGATCTTCACCTTGGGTTCGCCGATGATGTACTTGGCCAACGCCTTGCCCATGGTCGCGTCGAAGCCCTCGACCTCGCCGGTGGCGGGGTTCTGCTGCGAGAGCAGGGGCGCGTCGAGGGAGCCGCCGACGAGGAGCTCGCCCCGGCTCTTGATCTTCTCCATGGTGGAGCCGGGCAGGATGTCGGAGGCCGCGGCGACAGGCGCCTTGCCGATGACGTCCTTACCGGTCTTCGACGGGCCGGGGACGGCGGCGTTGTCGGCCTCCCCGCAGGCGGCCAGCCCTAAGAGGGCGACGGCGACGACCGCGATCATCTTCTTCATGCACATCCACTTCCTTCGATGTCGAAGACAAAGCGGACCGTAATGGTAGATTTCGCAGTAAGTCAATACGTTGTTGGCCGAAGTCGATTGATGGTATTCATCTCACATGAAGCAGCGACTACCCGTGCAGGGTGCGCAGGGGGACCTGTTACGGCTCGTCGCCACCGGTAGGGCGGAGTCGCGCGCCGACCTGGCCCGCCTGTCGGGGCTGGCCGCGTCCAGCGTGTCCCTGCGGGTGGAGGAGCTGATCGAGGCCGGGCTGCTGGCCGAGGAGGGCTCCGGTCCGTCCCGCGGCGGGCGCCGGCCCCGCCGGTTGTCGCTGGCGCCGGCGGCCGGGGTGCTGGCCGTGGCCGACCTCGGCGCCCACCACGTGCGCCTCGGGCTGCTCGACCTCAGCGGCGCGCCCCTGGTGGTGGAGGAACGGCCGTGCGAGATCGCCGACGGGCCGGAGGCCACGCTCGACCTGATGGCGGAGGCGTTCGACCGGCTGCTGGAGGAGCACGTGCCGCCCACCGTGCCGCTGCGCGGGGTCGGCACCGGCATCCCCGGCCCGGTGGACCCGGCGACGCAGCGGGTCGTCACGCCGTCGCGCATGCCGGGCTGGAACGAGTTCCCGGTGGCCGAGCACCTGCGCGCCCGCTACGACCTGCCGATCCTCGTGGAGAACGACGCCAACCTCATGGCCGCCGGCGAGGCCCGCTCGTGGCCCGGCCAGGAGAACCTCATGGTGCTCAAGGTCGGCACCGGCATCGGCTGTGGCGTGATCGTCAACGGTCGCCTGCACCGGGGGCGGGGCGCCGCGGGTGACATCAGCCACGTGCGCGTCCTGTCCGACTCGTCCGTCATCTGCGCCTGCGGCCACCACGACTGCCTGGAGGCCTACGCCAGCGGCGCGGCGCTGGCCACGGCCCTGACCGACGCGGGCGTCACCGTCTCCCACACCTCCGACATCGTCGGCCTGGTCAACGACGCCGTACCCGAGGCCACCAGCATGGTGCGCACCGCCGGGCGGCGCATCGGCGAGGTGCTCACGGTGCTGGTCAACTTCTTCAACCCGGACGTGGTGGCGGTCGGCGGCAGCCTGTCGGCCGCCGAGCCGCTCATCACCTCGATCCGGGCGGCGGTGTACGAACGGTGCCTGCCGCTGGCCACCCGCGACCTGGAGATCGCCCCGGCCCGCGCGGGGCGCGACGCCGCCCTGCTCGGCGCCGGCTCCCTGCTCCTGGACGCCGCCCTGTCCCCGTCAGCCTGACGGCCCGCCGGACGCCGTCAGCGTGACAACGCCGTCAGCCTGACGGTCTGTGGAACGTCGCCCGCCAGCGGCGCCGCTCAGGCTCGCGCAGGTCCTCGATCCGGTCGGCGACCAGCCCGTGCCCGGCGAACGCGCCGATCTCGGCGGGCGTCAGCGGCCACGGCGGGGCGAACACGGGCCCGTCCTCGTCACGCGCCGACGCGATCACGACCAGCGTGCCGCCGGGCCGCACGAACCCGGCGACCCGCTCGACGGCCGGCCCGTGCAGGTGCTCGGGCAGCGACTGCACGGTCATGACCTCCACGACCAGGTCGAACGCCTCCCGCCACCCGGCCGGCGGGTCGAGCAGGTCGGCCGCCCGGCAGGCGACCCGCGTGCCGGGGAAGCGCCGCCCGGCCAGCCGCACCGCCGACGGGCTGACGTCGAAGGCGGTGGTGTCGTAGCCGAGCCGGGCGACGTACTCGGCGTCGTCCCCCAGCCCCGCTCCCACCACCAGCGCCCGGCCGCCCTTCCCGGCTCGTTCGAGCGCCCACTCGACGAGCAGCGGATGCGGCGCGCCGGCGTCCCACGGGACGACCGCGTCACCCGTCGCCGACTCGGCGTACAGCCGCTCGAACCAGCCGGTCGCGTCACCGCCCCGCAGATGCTCCGCCGCCAGCCGCCGCGCGTCCGCGTCGGGGTCGCTGCCCGCCATGCCGCCTCCCAGGTCGAACGGGTACGGCAGGCCGCGCTCGATCCGGCCGGCCAGCTCCACGACGTTCACGGTGTCGCCGAGGGGGCCGGTCAGCAGGCGGTGCCGCACGGGGTGGGTGTGGACGTACCCGCGCGCCCGCAGTTCCACGTCGAGCAGGGTCACAAGGGCGCAGACGCCGGGCGTCGGATGGGGGCAGAGCACGCCGGCATGCCACCAGTCGAGCTCTCCCGCCCGCCCGTCCCTGGCCAGCTCGGGGGTCTCGGCCACTCGATCACGCTAGGGCCGCAAGATCACACCGGTGTCACGCCCGGAAGTGGTCCTTCGACATGCGGCGCACCCGGGCCTCGTCGATCGTGTGACCGAGGCCCGGCTGGGTCAGGGGCACGGCGATGACGCCCGCGGCGGCGCCCACGATGGGGGTGACGATCTGGTTCTGGCGCGGCGGCTGGGTGACGTCGCACGCCAGCGTGCAGCCCGGCAGGCTGGCCACGGCGACCGTGGCCGCGCGGGCCAGGCCGGCGCCCTGGCCGCCCGCGCACTGGATGTCCCAGCCGGCCGCCGCGGCGCGGTCGTGGGCGCGGCGGGCCTCGGTGAGCGACGGGAAGGCGGTGGGGCGCAGCAGCAGCACGCGGGCCGCCCGCAACGTCAGGTAGTCGTCCAGCTCGGCCGTGGAGCGGACCTCGACCGCGACGGCGGCGGCGACCTGGTCCTGCAGGGAGGCGTGGGCGTGGACGTCGGAGGCGGGGAAGGGCCGTTCGATGACCTCGATGCCGTAGGAGTCGAGGGCCACGAGCTGCCCGCCGTCGGTGTAGGCGCCGCCGCCGTCGACGGCGAGGGTGAGCGCCGGGTACGCGGCCCGGACCGCCCGGACCGGCTCGACGTCCCAGCCGGGGCGGACGTCGAGGGTGACGTGGCCGTAGCCGGCGCACACCTGCTGGTTGACCCTGGTGACCAGGTGCTCGACCGACTTGTCGGGCTCCAGCCGGACGGTGGCCATCAGCGAGGTGCGGGTGCCGCCGACCGCGTGGGCGAGGGGGACGCCGCGCATCCTCGTCCACAGGTCCCAGCAGGCCATGTCGACCGCCGAGTCGGTGCCGGGGACGGCGTCGGGGTGCTCCCAGTCGACGCCGACGAGCAGGGCGCCCAGCGTCTCCTCCAGCCGGGCCCAGGTCTTGGGCTCGGGGGCGAGGGCCTCGCCCCATCCCGTCATGCCGGCGTAGTCGGTGAGCTTGACGAGCAGGCTCTCCGAGCGCCTGCCGAATGGCAGGACCACCCGGAAAGCCTCCAGCTCACGCACGCGCGGCATCCATCCCCCTTTTATGACGCGGTTCCCTCCATAGTGCCCGCCTTCGCGGACCGCGCAAAACGGGGGGCCACCGCCACCGCCAGCAGGGCGAGCACGAAGGTGCAGGCCAGACCGGCCAGGTACGAGCCGCCGGCGGCGGTGAAGACGGCCCCGGACAGGGCCACGGCGACCACGGTGAACACGGACTCGCCGACGCCCACGGCGGCGGTGTTCTGGCCCTCCTCCCCGGCCTTGGACATCTCCAGCACCAGCACCGACACCGTCGGGTGCAGGGCGCCGATGCCGAGCCCGGCGATGGCCAGGGCGACGTGGGCGACGACGAGCGGCACCGCGTCGACGAGGACGAGCGAGACCAGCGCGATGCCGGTCGCGATCATGATGGCGCCGCCCCGGACGGCCGTGATGTGGCTGATCACGCCGCGGCCCTTGATCCAGGAGCCGGCGGACCAGCCGAGCGCGCCGACGGTCAGCACGACGCCCGCGCCGACCGTGGTCAGGCCGCGTTCCTTCATCAGCATGAGCGGGACGAGCACCTCGGCGGCCATGAGCGAGCCGTAGGCGAGGCCGCGCAGCAGGGGGGCGCTCGGCAGGCCGCGGGCGGCCCGCAGCGACCCGGCGGGCAGCAGCTTCGGCAGCGCCACGGCGAGCAGCACGACGCCGACGGCGAGCAGCGGCAGGCCGGCGAGGTCGAGCGCGCTGCCGTACTGGATGAGAGCGGCGGCGACGGCGGTCAGCCCCGCCCAGACGAGCTTGCGGCCGAGGCCGGGGGCGGGCTCGGCGATGCCGCCGCGCAGCGCGTGCCCGGCGATGCCGCGCCACAGCAGCAACGCGGCCGGGACGACGATGAGGGACACGCCGAGGAAGACCCACCGCCAGTCGGCGTTCTGCACGACGAAGCCGGTGATGGCGGGCCCCACCATGGACGGCACCACCCACGCGGCCGAGAACAGGGCGAACACCTTGGGGTGCGCCGCCGCCGGGTAGACCCTGGCGACCAGCACGTACAGCGAGACCTGGATCAGGCCCGCGCCGAGCCCCTGGACGAACCGGCCGGCGACGAACACCTCCATGCCCTGCGCGAACCCCGCCACCAGCAGTCCGGCCACGAAGGTCGCCACTCCGGCGGTGAGCGGCGCCACGGGGCCCTTCACGTCGCCCCAGCGGCCGCCGAGCACCGTGGCGATGACGCTGGCCGCGAGTGTCGCGCTGAAGGCCAGGTAGTACAGGTGCATGCCGTCGAGGTCGCGGGCGACGACGGGCATCGCCGTCGCCACCGCCATGGCCTCGAACGCCACCAGCATGATCAACGCGACCAGCCCGACGCTGATCGCCCGGTATCCGGGGGAGCCCACGCCCGGGGCGGGGGCCGCAACGGCTTCAACAGTGGATGTCATACGGGCGACGCTAGGGCCGCACGCCCTCGCGGCGCATCGGGCGCGGGCCCTAGGCAATTGGGCCTAGCGGCCGCCCCGTTCCCGGTGGTCGGCGGGGGCGGGCGGCATGCGCGCCGCCAGCCCGGCGAGGAGCAGGTCGAGGCCGTACCGGAAGCGCGCCTCGCCGCCGTCGGCGATCATCGCGTCGACGTTGCCGCTGATGTACGGGAAACGCTCGGGCGGCAGCGACCGGAAGTAGGTGGCGACCTGGTCGACGTAGCGGTGGAAGTACGTCTCGACGGCGGGCTGGTCGGCGGCCCGCATCCTGGCGTAGTGCAGGGAGCCCTCGAAGGCGTCGCCGCTGATGTAGAGGGTGAGCCGATCGAGGGCCAGCGAGGCCTCGCGGGGCGGCATGCCCGCCTCGATGAGCAGGCCGAGCACGTACTCGGCGAGCCGGACGGCGTTGGGCCCGGTGGGGATGCCGGCGAGCGCCGCGCGGGCCACGTCGGCGTGGCCGGCCAGGACCCGGTGCATCTCCTCGGCGTAGGCGCGCAGCTGCTCCTGCCAGCGGGCGGGGTCGGGCGCGGGCAGCCGGACCTCGCCGAGCACCTGGTCGTAGATGAGCTCCAGCAGCTCGTCCTTGCCCGACACGTGCGCGTACAGCGAGGCGGGGCCGGTGCCGAGCACCTGGGCCACCCGTCGCATGCTCAGCGCGTCGAGCCCTTCGGCGTCGAGGATGGCGAGGCCCGTCTCGACGATCAGGTCCTGGCTGAGCTGGGGCCGGCGCTGCGCCTTGCGCGGGGGCGTGCGCCAGGGCGGGGGCGGTACGTCCGTGTCGCTTCCCATGCGAACAATGTACTTGACACGAACGCTGTTCGTCACTAGAACATCGTACGTCAACGAACAGTGTTCGTGCTTCGAACGACGTTTTAAGGGAGCGCCACTTTGACCACCGTCACCGCTCCGGCGACGACCCGGCAGCCGTACCGGCGGCGCTGGGCCGCGCTGGCCGTGATCCTCGCCGCCGAGGTCATGGACTTACTCGACGCGCTCGTCACCACCATCGCCGCCCCCACCATCCGGGCGGACCTGGGCGGCTCGGCCAGCCTGGTGCAGTGGCTGGGCGCCGGCTACACGCTCGCCATGGCCGTCGGCCTCATCACCGGGGGCCGCCTCGGCGACCTGTACGGCCGCAAGCGCATGTTCGTCATCGGGGCGTTCGGCTTCACGGCCACGTCCCTGCTGTGCGGCCTGGCCGTCAGCCCCGAGATGCTCGTCGGCGGGCGGGTGCTGCAGGGACTGTTCGGGGCCGTGATGATCCCGCAGGGGCTCGGCCTGATCAAGGAGATGTTCCCTCCGGAGGAGATCGGCAAGGCGTTCGGCCTGTTCGGGCCGGTCATCGCGACGTCGTCGGTGGGCGGGCCGATCCTGGCCGGGTGGCTGGTGGACGCCGACCTGTTCGGGACCGGCTGGCGCATGATCTTCCTGATCAACCTGCCGGTGGGGCTGGCGGCGGCCGTGGCCGCCATGCGGCTGCTGCCGGAGCTGCGGCTGCCGGGCGCAACCCGGCTGGACCTCATCGGCGTGCTGCTCGTCTCCGTCGCCGGATTCCTGCTCCTCTACCCGCTCATCCAGGGTCAGGAGCTCGGCTGGCCGGCCTGGACGTTCGTCTCGATGGCGGCCTCGCTCGCGGTCTTCGCCCTGTTCGGCGCGCACGAGACGCGCCGGGCGCGCTCCGGCGGCGATCCGCTGGTGACGCCCAGCCTGTTCCGGAAGCGGGCGTTCACCGGAGGACTGGTCGCCGGTCTCGCGTTCTTCTCCGGGCTGATGGGTCTGAGCCTCGTCTTCACCCTCTACACCCAGGTGGGCCTTGGCTACGGCCCGCTCAAGGCCGGCCTCACCGGCCTGCCCCAGGCCGTGGGCGGCGTCATCGGCTTCGGGCTGGCCATGTCGGGGCTGCAGGAGCGGCTCGGACGTGGCCTGCTCCAGATCGGCACCGGCGTCATGGCGACCGGCGCGGGCGTGCTCGGCCTGACGATCCACCTCGCCGGCCTCCAGGTCGGCCCGTGGCAGCTCGCCCCCGGCCTGGCCCTCGTCGGCATCGGGATGGGGCTGACCATGGCGCCGTTCTTCGACATCGTGCTCGCCGGGGTGGATCCGCACGAGTCCGGCTCGGCGTCCGGCACGCTGACCGCGATGCAGCAGCTCGGCGCGGCCCTCGGCACCGCGCTGCTGGGCACGCTCTTCTTCGACCTGCTCGACCGCCGGTGGGGCTTCGGCTCGGCCATGCAGGCGACGGTCTGGGTCGAGATCGGGCTGCTGGCCCTCACCTTCGGCCTGTCGTTCCTGCTGCCGCGCCGCGCCCTGCCCGCCCACTGACCCGGCGGCCGTGCCTCAGGTGGTGTGCCGTTCGGCCCAGCGGGTGAGGTCACGCCGCTCGATCGCGGCGGCCATCAGGTCGGGGAACGCGTCCGGCGTGCACGCGAACGCGGGCACGCCCAGCGCGGCCAGCGCGGCTGCGTTGTCGTGGTCGTAGGACGGCGCCCCCTCGTCGGACAGGGCCAGCAGCACGATCACCTGGACCCCGGCCTGGGTCAGCGCCGCCACCCGGCGCAGCAGCTCCTCGCGCACCCCGCCCTCGAACAGGTCGCTGATCAGGACGAGGACGGCGCCGGCAGGCCGGGTGATCAGGCCCTCGGCGTAGGCGACGGCCCGGTTGATGTCGGTGCCGCCGCCGAGCTGGGTGCCGAACAGCAGCTCCACCGGGTCGTGCAGCCGGTCGGTCAGGTCCGCCACGGCCGTGTCGAACACCACCAGCGACGTCCTGAGCGACCGGATCGACGCCAGCGCCGCCCCGAACACCCCCGCGTACACCACCGAGGCGGCCATCGAGCCGCTCTGGTCGACGCACAGCACCACCTCGCGCGGCACGGCCCGCTCCCTGCGGGCGTAGCCGACCAGCCGCGACGGCACCACGGTCGCCCGCGCGGGCAGGTAGTGGCGCAGGTTGGCCCTGATCGTCCGGTCCCAGTCGATGTCGGCCGCCCGCTTCGGCCGGCGGGTCCTGGCCGAGCGGTCGAGCGCGCCGGCGACCGCGGCGCGCGTCCGGTGGGCGAGCCTGCGTTCGAGCTCGTCGACCACCGAACGCACCACGGCCCTGGCCGGCTCGCGGGCCCGGTCGGGCATCAGCCGGTTGAGCGACAGCAGCGTGCCGACCAGGTGCACGTCGGGTCGCACGGCCTCCAGCATCTCCGGTTCGAGCAGCAGCCTGGTGAGGTCGAGCCGGTCGATCGCGTCGCGTTGCAGCACCTGCACGACGGTGGCCGGGAAGCAGTCCCTGATGTCGCCCAGCCACCGCGCCACCCTGGGCGCCGACGCGCCCAGCCCGCCCTCGCGGTCGTAGAGGGCGCCGAGAGCGCCGTCCACGCGCGCGTCCGCGCCGCTCAGCCCCACACCGGTCCCGTCGGCCGCCCCGCCGCCCAGCACCAGCCGCCACCTGCGCAGCCGCTCCGCGTTCTGGTCATCCATCCGCGCGCCCCCCTTCCCGGCCGAGGATCGCCAGCACGGTGGCCACCGCCCCTGCGGCCCGCCGCTCGTCCACGTCGTGTCCGTCCTCGCCCCGCCCCGGCCGCCCGGCCGCGCGCACGCGCTCGCCGATGGCCCTGCGTTCCGGCGCGGCGAAGCCACCGAACGTCCGGCGCAGCAACGGCAGCACCTCGGTGAACCGGTCGGCGGGCAACCGGGTCAGCCAGCCGTCGACCAGGCCGAGCAACCGCGCGTCGTGCACGAGCAGCAACCCGCCGCCCGACAGGAACCCCTCGACCCACGCCGCCGCCCTGGCCGGCGGATGGCCGGGCGACATCGCCCGTGACATGCGGTCGGCCACGTCTCCCAGCTCGTCCGCGTCGAACAGGATCCGCGTGACCCGGCCCTCGATCAGCCCGTGCAGCCCTGGCCGGTCGCTCAGGCCGCGCAGCGTCTCCATCCACCTCCCCCTGGCGCCCGGCCCGTCCTCCCCCGAGGCGGCCGGAGAGCCGTCCCCCGAGGCGAGCGGAGAGCCGTCCCCCGATGCGGCCGGCGGGTCGTCCCCCGATGCGGCCGGCGGGTCGTCCAGCAGGGCGACCGCCGCGTGCACGGCGTCCACGCGGGTGAGCAGGGCCGCCGCCGCGTCGTCGTCGAGGCCCGTCACCGCCACCGGCAGCCCGACGCAGATCCGCTCCAGCATCGAGCGCACGATCACGGCCAGCCCCCGCTCCGACGTGCCGCGCACGTCGCCGTAGCGGTGGGCGCGGACCATCGCCGGCAACGCCGCCATCAGATGGACGACGTCGGTGTCGACGGCCGCCTTGGCCGACAGCGCCGCCAGCACGTCCGGCAACGCCTCCGGCAGCTCGGCCAGCAGGCACCGCTCGACCAGCGCCGTCAGGTCGGCCAGCGCGACGGGTGCGGCGGCGGCCAGGTCGCGGGCCCGCCGCGCGGCGGCGCCCGCCACCGTGACGCCGAGGGCGGCGGCCTCGACGAGCGCGAGGTCGTACTCGGGCCGCCAGCGCAGCGTCCACGTCTCCCTGAACGTGCCGGCGCCACGCGACCCGCCCGGCGTGCCCCAGTCGACGCCGAGCAGCCGCAGGCGGTGCAGCAGGCGGCTGCGTTCGAGGTCGAGCGGTTTGCGCAGGTCGAGGGTCAGCTCACGGTCGAGCGCCTCCGGCCGGAGCCTGAGCCGGCGCTGCAGCCGGCGCAGGTCGCGCTGGAGCGGCACCATGGGCGTGCCGTCGCTCACCCGCCCGAGCCGGTCGCCGACGACCATGCGGCCGTGGACCAGCTCGACCAGGACGTCGTCGCCCTCGCACAGCACCGCCCGGACGGCGTCGGTGACCTCGCCGAGCCCGGCCAGCGGCCGACCGCGCAGCGTCGCCAGGCCGTGCGCGAGCCGCACCGCCTCGATGACGTGCGCGGAGGAGACGGCCAGGCCCTCCTCGCGGAGCAGCGCCGCCGCGCCGGCCAGCCACCGCTCCACGGGCCGGTCGGTGACGGTGAACAGGTGGTGGTACCAGCCCGGCGCGCCGATGCCCGCGCCGTAGCCGCTCCACCAGGCCAGCCGTTCGTACGTCCAGGGCACCCAGGTCAGCTCGGCCCGCACCCGGGGAAGGCCGCGCAGCAGCGCGTCGTCCGCCTTGGCGGGGGGCAGCGGCCCGGTCAGCGCGGGGACGTGCCAGGCGCCGCAGACGACCGCGATCCGCTCGTGGCCCTGCCGGATCGCGGCGCGCAGGGTCCTGCGCATGTACGCCTCGCGGCGCGCCTCCCGCTCGTCGGGCGTGTGGCCCTCACGCACGGCGGCCATGGCCTCGGCGATGACCTCGAACGGCGTGTCTCCGCGGTGTTCGACGACGTCCTCCCACCAGCGTTCGGGGTCGTCGTAGCCGCCGGCCGCGGCCAGTGCGCCGATGGGGTCGAGGTGCGCCCGCGCCGGCTCGCCCTCCGGCGAGCGGTCCGGTGCGCCCTCCGGTGAGTGGTCCGGTGCGCCCACCGGCGAGCGGTCCGCCAGGGAGTGGGCCGCGGGCAGGTCGCAGAAGCGCACGGGGACGCCGTGGGCGGTGCCGTACAGGATGGCCTGCCATTCCGGCGAGAACCCGGCGAACGGCCAGAACGCCGCGTCGGACGGGCTGCCCGGCACGTGCGCGAGCAGCGCGACCGGCGGCTCCAGCTCGGGGGCGAGCCCCACCAGCCCGTCGGCCTCCGGAGGGCCCTCCACCAGGATCATGTCGGGACGCAGCCGCCGCAGCTCCTCCCGCACGGCCCGAGCCGACCCCGGCCCGTGATGCCGCACCCCCAGCACGGACACACCGCTCACCCCGCACCACCTCCCGGCGAACACGCACACCCTCCCGGCACGGGCACGCCGCTCACCCTGTGCCCGTCCTCGGCCGTGCCCGGCCGAGGCTTCCCGTCGCCCGCTCGCGCCGCGCCCGAGCGCGTCCGTTCCGCCTTCTCATGACACCTCGCGGCAGGCGCGGTAGAAGTCGCGCCAGCCCGGACGCTCGCGCACGACCGTCTCCAGGTATTCGCGCCACGCCACCCGGTCGGACACCGGCTCCTGCACCACGGCGCCGACGATCCCGGCGGCCACGTCGGCCGCGCGCAGCACGCCGTCGCCGAAGTGGGCCGCGAGCGCGACGCCGCCGGTGAGCACCGAGATCGCCTCGGCGGTGGACAGGGTGCCGCTGGGCGACTTGACCTTGGTGCGTCCGTCCTCGGTGACACCGGCGCGCAGCTCGCGGAAGACCGTCACCACCCGGCGGATCTCCTCCATGCCGGTGCCCACCTCGGGCAGGTCGAGGGAACGGCCGAGCTGGGCGACGCGCCGCGCGACGATGTCCACCTCCTCCTCGGCCGTGGCGGGCACGGGCAGCACCACCGTGTTGAAGCGGCGGCGCAGCGCGCTGGACAGCTCGTTGACGCCCCGGTCACGGTCGTTGGCGGTGGCGATCAGGTTGAAGCCGCGCTGCGCCTGCACCTCGCGGCCCAGCTCGGGGATGGGGAGCGTCTTCTCCGACAGCAGGGTGATCAGGGCGTCCTGCACGTCGGACGGCATCCGGGTGAGCTCCTCCACCCGGGCCACGCGGCCCTCGGCCATCGCCCGCATCACCGGCGACGGGGTCAGCGCGTCGAGGGACGGGCCCTCGGCCAGCAGCCGGGCGTAGTTCCAGCCGTAGCGGACGGCTTCCTCGGCGGTGCCGGCCGTGCCCTGGACGAGCAGCGTCGAGTCGCCGCTGATGGCGGCGGCCAGGTGCTCGGACAGCCACGTCTTGGCCGTGCCCGGCACGCCGAGGAGCAGCAGCGCCCGGTCGGTGGCGAGCGTGGCGACGGCCACCTCGACGAGGCGGCGGGCGCCCACGTACTTGGGGGTGATGCGCCCGCCGTCGCCCAGGACGTAGGTGGTGACGGCCCACGGCGACAGCCGCCAGCCGGGTGGCCGCCGCCGGTCGTCCTCCTTGGCGAGCACGGCCAGCTCCTCGGCGTACTGGTCTTCGGCGTGCGGGCGCAGCACGGTCATCGCAGTTCCTCCAACATGTCGGCCCGGAACCGCAGTACGGCGGCGACCTGCTGCACGGCCGGCTCCGGTGAGTAGTGGCCGGCGGCCTCGCCGAGCGCCGGGTCGATGCGTTCGGCGGCCAGCCTGGTCAGCTCGCCGAGGTTCCACGGCTGGGTGCCCGCCACCTTGACGATCTTGGCGAGCACGGCGGTCGCCAGCCCTTCGCGCCAGTGCGGCGACACCCCGCCCAACACCATGATCAGCTGGCTGTCGACGTCGTGCCGGTGCACGAACGCGGCCGCGAGCTCCTGCTGCTCGTCGGGGCCCAGCACGCCGAGCAGGTCGGCGATCGGGTCCCAGGCGAACATCGCCCGCGCCCACTCCGGGTCGCGCTGCAGCACGGCCGCGCGCACCCAGCCGGCCTTCACCTCGGCGTCCCACGCTGGGACGCGCATCGCGAGCAGCAGCTCCGGCGGGTGCCCCCAGACGGTCAGCGGAGCGCGGGCGACGAGCTGCTGCAGCCACCAGGCACGCTCGCCGGTGCCGCGCGGCGGCTTGGCCCGGACACCGTCACGCTCCATCTCCTGGTCGCAGGCGTGCGGGGCCTCCACGGTGAGCACCCCGGCCTCGACGGTGAAGCACGCGGCGGCGCGCGCCGCCATCCGCCCGGCCAGGCGGGAGGCGGGCAGCCGGGCGAGCAGATTGGCGGCCTGCTGGCGCACCTCGCGCCTGCGGTCGTCGAGGGCCCGCTCCAGGAACGGCTCGTCGGCCATGGACAGGCCGTCGGCCAGCACCTCCACGAACTCCGCCCGATCGCCGGGAGTCTCCTCCTCCCAGGTGCTCTCCAGCAGCAGCCTCGCCGCCTCGGGGTCGGACGCCCTGAGCCTGCGCAGGTGGGCCCGGCGGTCGGCCGCGCCGCCCAGCTCCCACGTCTCTCCGGTGGGCTCCTCGAGCAGGTAGGCCCAGGCGGGGTTGAGTCCGGCCAGCCACCGGCCGCGCCGCCCGGCGAGCACGCCGAGGTGGGCGCGGATCGA
The DNA here is from genome assembly GCF_002850745.1 of Nonomuraea indica. Lineage (GTDB taxonomy): Bacteria > Actinomycetota > Actinomycetes > Streptosporangiales > Streptosporangiaceae > Nonomuraea > Nonomuraea indica. The sequence goes on along the minus strand of NZ_KZ559468.1, from coordinate 388,963 downwards.
CATGTCGCGGGCGCCCCGGTCGAGCAGGCCGGGCAGCGCGCAGGGGGGCACCCGGCGGCCGGTGCCGGCCGCCGCGGCGAGCCATTCGGGCAGCAGCCGCTCGTGCTCGCCGCCCATGATCCGTGCCAGCCGCTCCCCCGCCCGCCGGCTCACCGCCGTCTGCTCCTCCTCGGGCGACGGCTCCGGCGGCTCGCCGTCGTGCCGCGGGCCGCGGCCGGCGCGCCGCCGCGCGACCTCCACCGCCGCGTCGGCCAGCAACTCTCCCGGGTAGGGCCTGCGGTCGGTGCCCACCAGGGCCGTCGAGGCCAGCTCCGCCCAGCTCACACGACCACCACCGTGTCGTCGTCCCACGTGGTCAGCGGGCGCAGCCCCCGCGGGGTCCACTCGGCGGCGACCGTGACGGGCCGCCCTCCGGACACGGCGAGCAACCGCCACGGGTCGCGCGCCCGGGGGTGCAGGGGGAACCCGCCGAGGGTCGTCCGGGTGGGCACGACGTCCGCCAGCACGAGCGGCCACGAGTCGATCCAGGGATCGCCCGCCAGGGCCCGCGCCACCTCGTCCATGGCCTCCTCCGGCGACACCCCCGGCGGAGCGCCACCGGGGGCGCCGCCGGCGACTCCCTCCCCCGCCGCCGGGCGCTCCCGTGCCGCTGGGTCCACCCGGGCAGTCGCGTCCGCCTGGACCGAACCGTCCACCCGGCCAGCCGGGTCCGCGTGGGCCGCCGTGAGGTCGTACGAGGCCGTCGTGGAGCGGCCGATCGCGGTGTCGCCGGTGTCGTCATGGCCGGGCCCTGCCGTCACGCGGGGGGCGGGGTCGCGGGTCGCGACCAGGGCGCGGAGGGGGGCGGCGCCCGGGTAGAAGGCCAGATCGGCGTCGACGGCGGTGCCCGTCACGAGGGAGTCGTCGAGCTGCCGGCCGGACGGGGCGAACGTCAGGATCAGGGCCGCCCGCCCCGTGGCGTGGCCGCGCAGCCACACCCGGCGGGCCGTCAGCCGGTCGTGTGTCTCGTCGCGCCGCCCCAGCACGTGCCAGCGGTCGCGGACCGCCGGGCCGGCCAGCACCTCCTCGCGCGTCACCGGGAAGCCCGTCCGGATGAGCACCGTGCGGGCCAGCGGCTCGGGCAGCTCGGCGCGGCGCCGGTAGGCCACGGCCAGCAGGTGGAGCAGCGAGTATTCGGCCAGCAGGCCCGCCGGCCAGTCGTCCTCGGCGCGCACCTGGGCGAGCCGGGAGACGATGCCCGCGGCCCCGGGGGCCTGGGCGTCGACCAGCCGCCTGGCCAGGTCGGCCCAGTCGCGCTCACCGGCCGCCGCCAGGCCCTGGCGCACCTGGTCGGCCAGCCACCGCTCCAGCTCGGCCAGGCCCGCCGCCACCCGCGCATGCCGCACCGACACGGCCTTGCGCGCGGGGGCGGGGGCGGGCTCCTGATCGGGGCCCAACCGTTCGATCACTTGATGCACACTAGCCACGCCGGCCGACATTTCGCGCCTCCACGGAGCGCTCCGTAGACTCCTCCCGTGGAGCTGACGATCTATCCGGACGGCCCGGCGGGCGAGGTGGCCGACGAGCGCGAGGCCCTGGCCAGGGCCGGTGAGCTGCGGGGGCAGCTGGTCCTCGACGGCACCCGCTTCCTGCGGCGCGACGTGACCGGCGCCCCCGTCGCGTTCGTGGAACGCCCGCCCGTGGCCCGCGCGCTCGACCTGCTCCCCCACCCGGAGGGCGGCTGGTACAGGGAGACGTGGCGGGCCCCGGCCTCGTTCACGCCGGACGGCTATCCCGGTCCGCGGGCCAGCGCCACCGGCATCTACTTCCTGCTGCAGCCCGGCGAGGAGTCGATCCCGCACCGGGTCCGCTCGGACGAGGTCTGGCTGTGGCACCGCGGCGGCCCGCTGTCTCTCACGGTCGACGGTGCGACGATCATCCTGGGGCCGGCGGTCGAGGAGGGTCAGGTGCCGCAGGCCGTGGTGCCGGGCGGCGCCTGGCAGTCGGCCCGCCCCGCCGCGGCCGAGGCCGTCCTGGTGAGCTGCGTCGTGTCGCCGGGCTTCGACTTCGCCGACTTCACGACCTGACGCGACGGCGCCGCCGCGCGCGTGTTCCCGGCCCGCACGGGCAAGGGCGGCGTCACAGGTCCCGGCGGGGTTCGGGCGCCTCCCGCACGCGGCCGGCGGTCGGCGCCGATGCGCCACCCGTGGACGATGGCCGCCGGTCGATGACCGCGACTTGACCCGCCCCGTACCCGCGGCCGACCGTAGGCCGCGGCGGCGCGGGGAAGGCCAACGGGCATGGGGCGACTGCCCACCTACCAGCCGATGCTCGCGCAGCTCGGCGCCCTGCCGCCACCCGCGCAGCACCACCTGTGGAGTGCGGAGATGAAGTGGGACGGCGTGCGCGGCCTGGCGTACGCCGAGGCGGGGGCGCTGCGGCTGATGTCGCGCAACGGCAGGGACGTGACGCTCGCCTACCCGGAGCTGTACCCGATGGCCGGCGCGCTCCACGGGCACGACGCGGTGCTCGACGGGGAGATCGTCGCCTTCGACGACGCCGGCCGGCTCAGCTTCGGCGCGCTCGCGCCCCGCATGCACCAGCGCAATCCCGCGAAGGTGGCCGAGCTGGTCAGGGCGGTGCCCGTCACGTACATGATCTTCGACGTGCTGCACGTGGACGACCGCAGCGTCGTCCGGCTCCCCTACGACGAGCGGCGCGAGCTGCTGGAGGACCTGGTGAGGCCGGGTTTCCGCTGGCAGCTTCCGGTGGCGTTCGGCGGTGACCCGCGGGCGGCGCTGGACGCCAGCCGGGCGCTCGGCCTGGAGGGCGTGGTGGTCAAGCGGCGCGAGTCGCCGTACCGGCCGGGCCGGCGCAGCGCGGACTGGACGAAGGTGAAGAACTTCTCCCACCTGGAGGTGGTCGTCGGCGGGTGGAAGCCGGGAGCCGGGCGGCGGTCGGGCCGGATCGGGTCGCTGCTGCTGGGCGGCCACGACGCGGAGGGCCGGCTGGTGTACGTGGGCCACGTCGGCACGGGCTTCACCGACGCCATGCTCACGGCCCTGCACGAGCAGCTGGCCCCGCTGGAGCGCCCCGGCTCGCCGTTCGCGGTCCCGGTGCCCCGGGAGTTCGCCCGTGACGCGCACTGGGTGGAGCCCCGGCTGGTGGGCGAGGTGCGGTACGCCGAGGTGACGGGTGACAGGCGGCTGCGCCACCCCTCGTGGCGCGGCCTGCGCCCCGACCTGTCGCCCGAGGAGGTCCGGGCCCCCGACGTGGCCCTCGGACGGGCGGCCGGCGAGGGGGCCTAGGACCGAAGGGGGCTTAGGACCAAAGGCGGACCCTGAGCCCGAGGCGCGCCGGCACCGGCGCCCGTAGCGTCGTGGTTCATGACGTATCTGGTGACAGGAGCGACCGGGAAGGCCGGTCGGCACGTGGTGGACCATCTGCTGCGGGCGGGGGTGCCGGTCCGGGCGCTGACCCGGAACGCCGGCAGGGCGGACCTGCCGGAAGAGGTGGAGGTGGTCGAGGGCGACCTGACCGATCCGGGCGGCCTCGCGCCGGCGCTGGAGGGCGTGGTCGGCCTGCATCTGCTGACCGCCGCCGGTGACGACTACGCGACGCTCCGGACCGGCCCGGAGCTGGTGGAGCTGGCGCGCCGGGCCGGGGTGCGGCGGGTCACCCTGCTGTGGAACGGCCGGCTGGGCCCCGTGGAGGAGGCGTTCGAGGACAGCGGCCTGGAGTGGACCAGGATCGAGGCCGTCGACTACATGAGCAACACCCTCGGCTGGGCGGAGTCCATCCGGACGGAGGGCATGGTGCGCGAGCCGTTCGCCGACGTGCCCACCGCGGTGGTGGACGAGGCCGACGTGGGGGCGGTGGCGGCCACCGTGCTGGTGCGGGGCGGCCACGGCGGCAGGTCGTACTCGGTGACGGGGCCGCAGCGGCTCACCGCCCGGCAGCGGCTCGCCGCGATCGCCGAGGCGACGGGCCGGAAGCTCGGTTTCGAGGAACTGACGGTGGAGCAGGCCCGCGCGCGCTGGCGGGCGGTCGGGCACAGCGAGGAAGTGATCGAGATCCTGGTCTCCTGGCACGCGAACCCGCCCGCCGCCGCGGCCACGGTCGTGCCCACGGTCCGGGAGATCACCGGGCGGGAGCCGGGCACGTTCGCCGCGTGGGTGGCCCGCCATGCCGAGCTCTTCGCGCCGGAGGGGGCGGCTCAGAAGGGGGCGGCCGGACCGCGGTAAGGGAGGGGCTGGCTGTAGACGACGCTGGTCGTGGTGCTGCCGAACGCGGCCAGCGCGTCGATCACCTGCTCCAGGTGGGGCATCGAGGTGGCGGCCACCTTGAGCGTGTAGCAGTCGTCGCCGGTGGTGCGCAGGCATTCGAGGATCTCCGGCCGCTCGCCCAGCAGCCGGTGCAGCGGCTCGTGCTTGTTGCCCGGATACTTGAGCCGCACCACGGCCAGCACCGCCAGCCCGACCTTGGCCAGGTCGACGTCCGCACGGTAGCCGGTGATGACGCCGAGCGCCTCCAGCCGCCTGACGCGCTCGGTGGTGGCGGAGGCGCCGAGGTTGACCCGCCGCCCCAGCTCGGCGAACGGCAGGCGGCCGTCGCGCTGCAGCTCGGCGATGATCGCCCAGTCGGTCGGATCGAGAGCCTCGGTCATTCGCCTATTTTACCGTGGATTCCCCGGCCATCCATGGCTTCTGCCGGTGGATCACCCTTCCGGCGCCGGAAGGAGGTGGATAACCTGGACGGGTGCAGATAGGCGTCAACGTTCCCAATTTCGGCCCCGGCACCGACCCCGCCACGCTGCGCCGGTGGGCGCGGACCGTGGAAGGGCTCGGGTTCGACCTGCTCATGGTCTCCGACCACGTCGCGGTCACGCCCGATGTCGCCGAGCAGTATCCGGCGCCGTTCTACGAGCCGTTCACCACCCTGTCGTGGCTGGCCGGGGTCACCGACCGGGTCCGGCTGGGCACGACCGTGCTCATCGCCCCGTACCGGCACCCGTTGCTGGTCGCCAGGATGGCGGCCAACCTCAACGATCTCAGCGGCGGGCGGCTGGTGCTGGGCGTGGGCGTCGGATGGGCGCGGCAGGAGTTCGCGGCGCTCGGGGCGCCGTTCCAGCGGCGCGGGGCGCTGACCGACGAGCTGCTGACGACCCTGCGCGCCGCCTGGGCCGACTCCGGCGACTACCGCGCGGGGACGATCCCGCTCTGGGTCGGCGGCAACAGCGACGCCGGTCTGCGCCGCGCGGTGCGGCTGGGCGACGCCTGGCACCCGCTGCGCAACACCCTGCCGTGGCTGCGCGAGGCCGCCGGCCGGATGAAGGCCGTCGCCGCCGAGGAGGGGAGGCCCGTGCCCGGTTTCGCCCCCCGCGTCGTGCTGCGGCTGACGTCCTCTCCGGTCACCGGCCCCGGCCGGCTCGCCGGCGAGGGCACGATCGACCAGGTGGCGGCCGACCTGGAAGAGCTCGCCCTGCTCGGCGCGGGCACCGTCGTGCTCGACCCGTTCGGCGGCGACCCGCGCGAGACCCTGCGCCCGCAGGCGGCCTGGCGGGACCTCGCCGCCGTGGCCGCCCGACTCTGCCTGGAGACCTCATGACACCCGACGAGATGACACCCGACGAGGAGCGCTTCCTGCGCCGCGCCATCGAGCTGGCAACCGAGGCACGGGCGGCCGGTGACCCGCCGTTCGGCTCGCTCCTGGTGGGCGCCGACGGGACCGTGCTCGCCGAGGACCGCAACACGACGGTCTCCGGCGGCGACGTCACCGCGCACCCGGAGCTGAAGCTGGCCCGCTGGGCGGCCCGCGAGCTGACCCCGGACGCGGCGGCGACGACCACGATGTACACGAGCTGCCAGCCGTGTGGCATGTGCGCGGGCGCGATCGAGCGTTCCTTCCTCGGCCGTGTCGTCTTCGCGCTGTCGAACGAGCAGCTCGCCGCGCTCAAGCCGCCCGCCGCCGGCCCGGGGGTGCGGCTCGACGGGCCGCACCTGCACGACGAGGCGCGGGCGGCCGTGGCGGGCTACTACCTCTGACCGAGGAGGCGCTCCTCCAGCCAGGGCCGCAGGACGGTCAGGACGGTCGCGCCCCGCATCGCTCCCATGTGGTCGAGGCCGTCCAGCACCCGTACGTCCCAGCCGAGGGCTTCGAGCTCGGCACGGCGGCGCAGGAACGGGCCGGCGATGTCGACGCGCGTCCCGCCCCACTTCTCGCCGTACTCGATGACGTCGGCGGAGCCCGCGAAGCACAGCCGCGGGCAGCCGAGCGCGTCCTGGGCGGCCAGGTCGTCGAAGCCGCGCAGCCCCTCGTACAGGGTGACGTACTGCCCGGTCTGCTCGGGTGTGCGCACCGTCTCGACGCTGTCCCAGTCGTGCTCCTCCGCCGCCTTGGCCCAGTCGTAGGTCTCCTGCGAGCTCGGCGCCGGGTTGAGCGCCATCTCGTGGGCGGCGCGGGTGACGGCCAGCATCTCGGCGTACGGCCCGCCGACCGGCGGGAAGCCGCCCATGACCAGGGCGGACAGCCGGTCGGTGCGGATCGCGAGCTGCAGGCCGCTGAGCGCGAGCCACGAGTAGCCGTAGTAGGCGAAGCGCTCCGCGCCGGCGGCGTCGGCCACGGCGAGCAGGTCGGCCGCGACGTTCTCCGGGGTGAGGGTGGCGGCCTTGGGGAACGCCTCGACGTGGCCCTCGTAGTCGAAGGCGACCACGCGGAAGGCGTCGCTCAGCCCGTCGATCAGGGTGCGGCCGATGGCCGGGTCGGCCCCCCACGCGCGCATCCGCTCGGCCTGCTCCCCCTCGACCGGCGTCGGGTTCACGGGCAGCAGGACGACGGGGCCGTCGCCGCGCACCTCGAGCTCGATGGTGGCTCCGTCGTGCAGTTTCGCTTCGGGCACGGGATCTCCTTAAGCCATAAAGAGTTGGTGGGACCACAATAGCTTATGGCGTAAGGAGTTGTTGCGGAGACGGGTGCCGCTGACGCCGGTCGCCGGTACGGTGGCCGCGCCGTCCGGGGTGACGGAGGGACATCCCCACGACGAAGCAGGCGGTCACGATGCGAGCGGCGGCACCATCCGCGTGCGGGCCGCGAGCGGGTCACCGTCGGCCGTCGTCGTGAGGATGTCCACGGTCATGGAGGTGCGATGGTCAGTCGATACGGTCGCGCCGCTCCCGGTCCCTGTCGCGGCGGTACCGGCGCCGGTCATCGCTACGGATGCGGCGCATCGTCCGTCTCTCCCGTACCTCCTTGGCCACGCAGTTGATCCGCAGCCGTTCGAACGGGATGCTGGTGCACGGGATGCCGAGGGTCGCCGGACGCGCTGTCACGTCCGGGGCCTGCTCCACCGTGGGGCCCGAGGCCACCGCGACCTCGGCCGAGCCGGTGACAAGTATCGCGAGCAGAAACGAGCCGACGAGCACGGGGCGTGATCCGCGGGGCATGGCTGTCCCCTCTCTGCCGGTGTGCGGGTGCGTTCCGGCAGTAACCAGTGTTCGGGGGGCGCCGAACCCGTGTCCAGGAAGCTGACCCAGAGCAGAGCGTTCCGGCCCCCATTCGATGCACGGCGCCCGGTCCGTAGATCACCCACGACGATGGAGAGACAGAAAATGTCGGCCCACTAGGGCATATGTCTCCCGAGGGCGACCGGCGCGAGCGCCCCGGCGAGGTTCGCCGTGATCGTGGACGCTCCGCCTGCGACGGTCAGCTCTTGCGCGCGATACCGCCGTACATGAGCCGCTGCCCCACCGTCAGCTCCGCGGGGACGGGACCGTCCGGCCGCCACAACGGGAGCGGTACGACGCCCGGCTCCAGCAGCTCGAACCCGTCGAAGAAGGCCGTGATCTCCGGCTCGGTGCGGAAGCGCCCGGTGCCGAGCAGGGCGAGGAACTTCTTCTCGGCGTCACGCGAGTCCGGGCTCGACGCGCAGAAGTGGGTGACGAACAGGTAGCTGCCGGCCGGGACGGCGTCCATGTAGGCCTCGACGATGCCGCGCGGGTTCTCGTCGTCGTGCAGGTGGTGAAGCACGCCCACCAGCATCACCGCGACCGGCCGGTCGAGGTCGAGGAGCCGCTTGACGGCCGCGTCGCCCAGGATCGCCTGCGGGTCGCGCAGGTCGGAGGTGACGACCGCGGTCCGGTCGTTCTCCGCGAGCAGCGCCCGGCCGTGCGCGAGCACCATGGGGTCGTTGTCGACGTAGACGACCTTGCACGCGGGGTCGGCGCGCTGGGCGACCTGGTGGGTGTTCTCCACGGTGGGCAGCCCGGAGCCGAGGTCGATGAACTGCCTGATGCCCTGCTCCACGAGGAAACGCACGCCGCGGCCCAGGATCTGCCGGTTGTAGGTGGCCACGTCGTAGATCTCCGGCACGACCTTCACGATCTCGGCGACGAAGGCCCGGTCGACCTCGAAGTTGTCCTTGCCGTTGAGAACGACGTCGTAGGCCCGCGCGATGCTGGGCCGGGTGCTGTCGATCGCGCTCTTCCACTCGTCCGGCGTCTCGGCCACGGAGATCCTTCCTCTAGGACGGCACAAGTGATCATAGTGGTGAACGGTGTCATAACGTGCACCCCAATCCGCACAGCCGGTCCGGCTCGTACGCGTTCGCCCCTTCCCCGGCGGCGAGGAGGCTTCCCGGCGGCGCGCATGTCCGCGTGCCCGGTGCGGCCGCACGAGGTGGGGGCGGGTTGGGATTCTTGCGGTGAGATGGTTGTCTTGGCGGAGGAACTACGAGGAGGACCCTGGTGACCCGTCAGATCGTCTCCGTTGTGGGTGGCAAGGACGCCGCCGGCATGAGCACCTACCAGTCCACCAACCCCGCCCGCACCAGCGAGGTCGTGGCCGCCGTCGGGCTGGCCGACGCCGACACGTTCGCGGCCGCCTGCCGGACCGCGAAGGAGGCGCAGCGGGAGTGGGCCAAGGTGCCGCCGCCGGTCCGCGGCCGGGTGATCGCGTCGATCGGGCGGCTGGTGGAGGCCAACGCCGAGAGCCTGGCGCGGCTGGTCACCGAAGAGATCGGCAAGCCGTACGCCGAGGCGCTGGGCGAGGTACGGGAGATCGTCGACACGTGCGACTTCTTCCTCGGCGAGGGACGCCGCCTGTACGGGCAGACCGTGCCCTCGGAGATGCCGGACAAGAACCTGTTCACCTTCCGCAACCCGGTCGGCGTGGCGGCGGTGATCACCGCCGGCAACTTCCCCGTCGCCGTGCCCTCCTGGTACCTGGTGCCGGCCCTGCTGTGCGGCAACGCGGTGGTGTGGAAGCCGGCCGAGTACGCCGCCGCCTCCGGGCACGCCCTCTACCGGCTGTTCGCCGCGGCCGGCCTGCCGGACGGGGTGCTCAACGTGGTGTTCGCCGACGGCGCCGAGACGTTCCGCGGGCTGGAGCGGGCGCTGGAGGAAGGCACCGTGCACAAGGTCGGCTTCACCGGGTCGAGCGAGGTGGGCCGCAAGGTCGGCGAGCTCACCGGGCGGCACCTGCAGTCGGCCTGCCTGGAGCTGGGCGGCAAGAACCCGATGGTCATCATGCCGGACGCCGACCTGGACCTGGCGGTCGAGGGCGCGCTGTTCTCCGGGTTCGGCACCGCCGGGCAGCGCTGCACCAGCCTCGGCACGGTCATCGTGCACGAGAGCGTGCACGACGAGTTCGTCGCGCGGTTCGCGCGGGCCGTGCGCGAGGCCGCGATCGGCGCGCCGGACGGCGACGTGCTGGCGGGCCCGCTGCTCGACCAGAAGTTCGCCGAACGCTACGAGGAGTACCTCACCTGGATCCAGCCGCACCACGAGGTCGTGTCGGGCGCCACCGGCAGGATCACCGCGGACAACCCCCGCGGCGCCTTCACCGGCGAGGGCGGCCTCTACTACCACCCGGTGGTCGTCGACGGCGTGCGCCCGTCGGACCGGCTGTTCCTGGAGGAGACGTTCGGGCCCGTCGTGGGCGTGACGACGTTCCGGACCCTCGACGAGGCGCTCGAACTGGCCAACCTGCCCGGTTACGGCCTGTCGAGCTCGATCTACACGACCGAGGCCACGAACGCCTTCCGCTTCCGCGAGGGCATCTCGGCCGGGATGGTCAGCGTCAACAACTCCACCTCCGGCGCCGAGGCGCACCTTCCGTTCGGCGGCAACGGCAAGTCGGGCAACGGCAGCCGCCAGTCCGGGATGTGGGTGCTGGACCAGTTCACCCGCTGGCAGGCGATGAACTGGGACCACTCGGGCCGCCTGCAGAAGGCGCAGATGGACGTCGCCGACATCACGCCCGACCTGGGCTTCCGCCTCTAGGCCGGCACCCGCCGCCGGGTCTTTTCCACCCGGGTGCAAGAAAGCAATCCCGCCGGGCCGCGTGGCCACCCCCTCCTGACCGCGCGGCCCGCCACGGCGGGCCCGGGCGTGCGAGGATGACGACGTCCCCGACTACGGAACGCAGTCGTGGTGCGACAGTCCGCAGTGGGTGACAGGTTCCCAGGGATAAGAGGGAACGCGGGCCCCATCGGGGGTGCCCGCGTTCCCTCTGCTGACGGTCAGTGCCGGTCTCAGACCTGGCCGGCCTTCTCCAGGGCCGCGCAGCAGGTGTTGACCAGCAGACGGGTGACCACGTACGGGTCGACGTTGGCGTTCGGGCGGCGGTCCTCGATGTAGCCCTTCTTGTCCACCTCGACCTGCCACGGGATGCGGACCGAGGCGCCGCGGTGGGAGACGCCGTAGGAGTACTTGTTCCACGGGGCGGTCTCGTGGTGGCCCGTCAGGCGCAGCTCGATGTCGGCGCCGTACTGGGTGACGTGCTCCATCGGCTTGTCGCCCTCACCGAGCGCCTCACAGGCGGTGATGATGGCCTCGTAGCTCTCGCGCATGGCCTTGGTGGAGAAGTTGGTGTGCGCGCCGGCGCCGTTCCAGTCGCCGCGGGCGGGCTTGGGGTCGAGGGTGGCCTCGACGCCGAACTCCTCGGCCGTCCGGTAGAGCAGGTAGCGGGCGACCCACATGTGGTCGGAGACCTCGATGGGGCCGGCGGGGCCGATCTGGAACTCCCACTGGCCGGGCATGACCTCGGCGTTGATGCCGGAGATCTTCAGACCCGCGGCGATGCAGCGGTCGAGGTGCACCTCGACGATCTCGCGGCCGAAGACGGCCTCGGCGCCGACGCCGCAGTAGTAGTGGCCCTGCGGGGCGGGGAAACCGCCCTCGGGGAAGCCGAGCGGGCGGCTGCCCTTGAAGAAGGTGTACTCCTGCTCGATGCCGAACCACGACTCCTGGTCGGCGTACTGCTCGGCGATGGGGCGCAGCAGGGCGCGGGTGTTGCTGACGTGCGGGGCGCCGTCGATCTCCTCGACCTCGCAGAGCACCAGGACGTTGTCACCGCCGCGGATCGGGTCCGGGCAGGTGAACACCGGACGCAGCACGCGGTCGGAGGAGTGGCCCACGGCCTGGTTGGTGCTGGACCCGTCGAATCCCCAGACCGGCGGCTCGACGCCATCGGCGAGGACCTTCGTCTTCGAGCGCAGCAGAGCGGTGGGCTCGGTGCCGTCGATCCAGATGTACTCAGCCTTGTAGGTCACGACCGGTCCTTTCGGGTTTCTCTCAGCCACGCCGAGTCTTACGGCTGCCCGTTTCCCGGTTTTTGCCCGAATGTGAACGTCGTGTTAATCGCGTGACCGGGCCGTGCCGTGACGGTCGACCACCACCGTGGCGTTCGGCCCGCCCTCGCCGCAGTCGGGCCCGTTGGGGAAGCGCCCCTCGGGGGTGACCTCGATCGCCGTGTCGGCGACCTGCGTCCCGAGCGGGTCGCGCAGCGTCAACCGTATCCGTACGGGCCGCTTCGGCAGTCCCGCGACCTCGGCGAACCCCGTCACGCCGCCGGTCGGCTCCATCCTGGCCGAGCAGCTCTCGCCCACGCAGGTCTGCTCACCGGCCCGCGTCTCCGGATGGAGCTCCAGCGGGGGGTGGTGGCAGGAGCCGTCCCAGCACACCTCCACCTCGGCCGCCGCCACCCTGGCGGCCAGCGGCGGCTCCACGGTCACCCCCACGCCGACCGGCGTGCCGATCATGGTGCATTCGCGCGGCTCGGCGAGCCCGCAGCCGGTCAGGGCGGTGAGAGCGAGGAGCGTGAGGAGGCGGCGCATACCCGTACGACGGTGGCGGCGTCGTGGCGGTTCATGCCGCCGGCGACCGGAGTCGCCTGCCCCGCCCACCGGCGCGCACGTCCTCGGGGCCGGCAGAGCCGCGTGAGCCGTGCGGCGACCGGTCGCAGGCGTAAGGGCGGTCTTCCTCCGCGCGTACGCAGGTGTAGTCAGGCCGACGCCGTCGTCGTGCCCGGCCAGCGCCGGACGGGGCATATGACCAGGTGACACGGCTTGATCGGGTCGCCCCCACGGGTCGGCCTTGCTTGTGACCCGCCACTCGATGATCATGATGGGGGATCTGCGCCCGGCCCGGGCCGGTGGCATCCAACCTTCTTGCAACCTGTCATTGGTTCCTCTCAGAAAGTAGGAAACAGATGAGGATTCCTCCGATCGGGAGCGCCCCATGACAGAGCCAGCGATGGAGACCGTCGATCCCTTCGGGATGACGGCCGAGCGCCAGTTCGCCGACGTGTGGTCACGCGAGGTGCTCTCGACACGCGAACGCCGCCTGCTGCTGCTCGGGCTGCTCGTCGGCCAGGGCATCGACGACCAGGTGGAGGTGCAGCTCGACGCGGCGCTGCGCACCGGCCAGCTCGGCGAGGGCGAGCTGCGCGAGGTCGTCGTCTTCCTCACCCACTACGCGGGCTGGTCGCGCGGAGCGCGGCTGAACACCCAGGTGGAGGAGCTGATCAAGCGGGTTCGGCGGCCTCGATCCGATACACCGGACCCCGCAGGCTGAGCGCGTACAGCTCGCCGTCGCGGTCCTCGCCGAACGACGAGAGCTGCTCCACCTGCCCCACCTGACGATCGCGCGCGGGGTCCGCGACGGGCGTGGCCCTGACCCATCCGGCGCAGAAGTCGCCGTACAGGAACATGCCGCGCAGCCACGGGATCCGCGCTCCCCGGTAGACGAACCCGGCGATCACCGAGCAGTTGCCCCCCTCACCGAGCGGGTAGGTGATCACCGGGTCGGTCAGGCCGCCCCTGTCCGCGCCGTCCCCGTACCGGTCCGCGCCCTCGCGCAGGTTCCAGCCGTAGTTCTCGCCCCCCGTGGAGGACGCCGGCTGGCGGTCGATCTCCTCCCAGCGGTCCTGCCCGACGTCGCCGATCCACAGGTCACCGGTCTCCCGGTCGAAGCCGAACCGCCACGGGTTGCGCAGCCCGTACGCCCAGATCTCCGGCCGCGCGCCCGCCCGGCCGGTGAAGGGGTTGTCCGCGGGCACCCGGTACGGCCTGCCGCCGCGGGGGCGCGGGTCGATACGCAGGATCTTGCCCAGCAGCGTGCCGAGGTCCTGGCCGGAGCCCTGCGGGTCGCCCGAGCCGCCGCCGTCGCCCAGGGCGATGTAGAGGTGGCCGTCGGGGCCGAAGGCGAGCTGGCCGCCGTTGTGGTTGGCGTACGGCTGCCGCTGGGTGAGCACGTCGCGCCGGGCCGTGGCGCGGCGGCCGTCGTAGGCCCACTCGGTGACGTGGGTGGTGCCGGCGCGGTCGGTCCAGTCGAGGTAGAGCCGGCGGCCTGACGGGTCGAACGCCACGCCGAGCAGGCCCTGCTCGTTGCCGCCGCTGACCTCTCCTGACAGGTCCACCACCGTTCCGCCGTCGAGGGTGCGCAGCCTGCCGCCCTGTTCGGCAACGTAGATCCGGTCGTCGCCGGCGCGGGCGGCGAGCGCGACGGGCCGGTCGAACCGCGCCACCTCGGTGAAGCGCAACCGCCCGGCGCCCGGCGCGGCGGTGGAGTCGCCGGTGGGTGCGGTGGTGGGTGCGGTGGCCGGGGCGGGCTCCCTGGCCGTCGGCGTGCCGGTCGTCGGGGCGGCGGGTCCGGTGCCGGAGCACGCGACCAGGGCCGAGCTCACGGTGACCGCCGCGAGCAACGCGGCGAGGGCGGGGCGCATCCCCCCATCCTGCCCCCGGGCGTCCGCGGACGCCGCCGTTCCGGCGAACCACGGTGTCCGCGGGGCGCGGCCGTCCGGGCGAACCACGGTGTCCGCGGGGAGCGGCCGTCCGGGCGGACGCAGGGTCTGCGGGAGCGGCCGTTCCGGCGGACCGCGGGGTCCGCGGGGAGCGGCCGTTCCGGCGGACCGCGGGGTCCGCGAGGCGCCGCCGTCCGGGCGGACCGATGCGGCGCACCGCCCCCACGGATGTTTCCGCCGTCCGTGCCGTGGGCCGGCGGCCCGCGTCAGCGGGAGCCGCCGGCCCGGCCCGGGCCGTCAGGGAGTGACGACGGCGAGCTTGTCGACGTAGTCCTCGGTGACCCACAGGTTGTCGTCGGAGCCGAGGGCGACCTGGAACGGTCCCGACAGCGAGGTGGGCAGCGCGTGCCGGCTGATCGTGCCGGACGTGGTGACGCTGCTGATGTTGGCGGCTCCCTGCTCGGCGAACCACAGGTTGTTGTCCGGCCCCAGCGTGATGCCCCACGGGTAGGCGTTGACGTCGTTGAGCGTGTACTCGGTGAAGGTCCCGGACGTGGTGATGGACCCCACCGCTCCGGCGACGTCGGTGTACCACAGGTTGCCGTCGGGGCCGCCGGTGATGCCGACCGGCATCACGCCCGAGTTCGGCGCGGGGAACTCGGTGATCGTCCCGCTGGGCGTGATGCGGGCGACGCTCGCCGCCAGCGACTGGGTCACCCACAGGTTGCCGTCCGGGCCCGTGGTGATGAGCGACGGGAACGCGCCGCTGGTCGGCAGCGCGTACTCGGTGATCGTGCCCGACGTGGTGATGCGCCCGACCTGGTTGGCGTCGATCTCGGTGAACCACAACGCGCCGTCGGGGCCGGTCGTGATGCCCCACGGGTAGGCGGCGCTGGTGGGGAGGCTGTACTCGGTGATCGTCCCGTTCGTCGTGATGCGCCCGATCTTGTTGTTGACCGCCTCGGTGAACCACAGGGCGCCGTCCGGACCGACGGTGATGTGCGCCGGCTCCGATCCCGCGGTGGGCAGCGAGTACTCGGTGAACACGCCCGCCGTGGTGACCTTCCCGATCTTGTTCCCGTAGTTCTCGGTGAACCACAGGTTGTCGTCCGGGCCGTTCGTGATGCCGATGGGCGTCGCGGGGTTGGTCGGGATGGAGATCTCGGAGATCGTCGGCACGCGCTTGGCCTCGGCGGCGCGCAGGGCGTGCTCGTTGCGGGGCGGGCGCGGGAAGCGGCAACGGATGTTGCGGTGGGTGGGGCGCTGCTTGAGCTTCAGGCAGAGCCGGACCCACGGCCGGATCTGGGTCTCGGCGGCGGAGGGGGGCGCCGAGGCCGACACGGGCACGGCCGCCGTCATGGCCAGGGCCATGACGGCGAGCGGGTATGCGAGGAATCGCGTGCGCTTGCGCAAGAGAATCCTTCCAGGTCGCTGCGGAAAGAACGCACCGAATATCTCGCGGCGCGACCGTCCGCCAGCGGGCTCTCACGTCAGTGGCGGGTCAGGTGTCGCCCAATTCGCGGGCGACCCTCTCAGGCGACCGAATGCACGACGGTGCCCGTGTACGTCCCCATGGGCGCGGAGGCCGGGATGGCGATGACGAGCGTCGGGGTCCAGCTCGTGGACGTCGGCTGGAGCCCCTTGGAGGCGCGGAAGGCCGTCTGTTGCGCGGACAGCGGCACCCGTTGCGCGAAGGTGCTCTGGCCGGGGGTGCGGGAGCCGGAGCCCGAGAACGCGGTCGTGGGACCCGACCAGTACGCGATGTTGGCGTTGGAGATGGTCTGGGATCCGGCCCCGGTGCCGGTGACGAAGTTCGTGGCCGACACGACCGCCCGCCAGTTGCGGTTGCCCGTCCGGGTGTCGTTGACGGTCACCTGGCCCAGCGAGGCGCTGATCATGTTGCCGGCGCGCGTGGCGCCCATCAGAGCCGTGTTCGCGACGATGATCTCCAGGGGGAACACGCGCTGCACCACCAGGGTCTGCCGGGCATTCGCGGCGGCCCAGGCCGTGGCGTCGCCGAGCGCCGTGGCCAGCACCAGCGAGACCGCCAGTGAGGGGATCGTCCGCACCTTCCTCCTCTGCCGCCGCCAAACCCGATCTCGTGCAAGGGCATGTGAAAGACCGATGGGCAGCCTAGGCCGCCGGAACGCCGCCCCCTCCGCCAGCCACGCCCGTGGATGGCAAACAGCGCGCAAGGAGAAGGCGCGGAAAGCACCGGATCCCAAGGATCGGCAGATCACGACAAAGGAGTGACCTGGCACGCGTGGCCGCCGTTTCCCCTTCGCGCGCGCGGAGCAGGATGTGATCACGTACATCCGCTCATGACCGGGAGCGGGCTTTTCTGGGGGGATGGGCAGTGCTCAAGAGCCGTTTCGGCGCCCTTTGGGTGGGCGTTTCCGCTGCGATGGTGGCCACGGCGGTCGCGGTGCCCTCGTGGGCCGGCACCTGCGCGCCGTCGACCACGTGCCCGACGACGGTGACGTTCACGGTGTCCGCCGGTGACGGACTGGAGATCTCCGTTCCGGACGGCCCTGTCAGCATCGGGACAGGAGGCGCGGGATCCCAGGTGTCCGACGAGATCGGCACGGTGACGGTGGTCGACGACCGGGCCGCGCTCACCGCGACGTGGATCGCCTCGGTGACCGCCACGGACTTCACCACCGGCGGCGGCACGGCGGCCGAGACGGTGCCGAACACCGCGGTCCGCTACTGGTCGGGGCCCGCAACGTCCACGACCGGCACCGGCACCTTCGTGGCCGGCCAGCTCAACGCCGCCTCGGCGGTCGTCCTCGACCAGACGCGGACCGCGTTCAGCAAGACGACCGGGTCCGGCAACAACTCCGCCGCCTGGACCCCGACCGTCGTGGTCGACATCCCCGCCGGCGCCGTGGCGGGCCTCTACACCGGCACGGTGAGCCACTCCGTTGCCTAGCCCCCGTTTCCTGCAGGCGGCGGCTCCGGCACTTCTCGCGATCCTCCTGCACGGTACGGGCGCGGCCCCGGCCGCGGCGCTGCCCGGCGGGACGCCCGACCGGGCGACCGGAGAGGCGGCCATCAGGGCGGCCGACAAGGACGCCGGCGGCGCCGGGACGGTGGGCATCCGGCTGGTCGAGGTTCCGGCCAGCCGGCTCGACGACCCGCGGGCACGCTCGTACATCGTGGACCACGTCAACCCCGGCTCGACGATCAGGAGAAGGCTGGAGGTCGCCAACAGCTCCTCCGAGCCGGTGCGGGTGAAGGTGTACACCGGCGCCGCGAGCGTCGGCAAGGGCGGGTTCACGTTCGCGCCGGAAGGCGCCACCAACGAGTTGACGTCCTGGATCACGCTCGACCGGGCCGAGCTGGAGCTCGGCCCGCGCGACCGGGAGACGGTCCGGGCCAGCATCGCCGTGCCCAGGACGGCCGTCAAGGGCGAGCGGTACGGCGTCATCTGGGCGCAGGTCTCCTCGGACGCCCCCGGCCCGCGGGGCAACGTCGCCCTCGTCAACCGGGTCGGCGTGCGCGCCTACCTGGACGTGGGCCCCGGCGGCGACCCGCCGACCGACTTCACCGTCGGGAAGATCATGCCGCGGCGCACCGAGGACGGGCGGCCACGGATCGTGGTCACGGTCTCCAACACCGGGGAGCGGGCCGTCGACCTCGACGGCGAGGTGGCACTGTCCGACGGTCCGAGCGCGCTGAGGGCGGGGCCGTTCCCCATCGTCCGCGGCACCACCCTGGCCCCCGGCGACAGCGGCGAGGTGGAGGCGGTCCTCGGCCGGGACCTGCCCAACGGGCCGTGGACGTTCCGGCTCACGCTGCACAGCGGCCAGGTGGAGCGCACCGTGTCAGGCAGGCTCACCTTCCCGGACCAGCCCGGCACCTGGGGGCTGCCCGCGTCGGTCGACTCGCCGCTCGGTCTCGCCGCGCTGCTCGCCGTCGTGCCGGCGCTCGCGGCCGTGACGATCCTGTGGCGGCTGCGCGGCTCCCGGCGGCGGAAGGCCGCTCTCGCGAACGGCCGGCCCGGCCAGGACGGCCGGGGCGGGTAGACCGGCCGTTCCGGACGTGGTCGTCGAGAGGTCAACCCTGGCCGCCCGGAATGCGATCCTCACACCCGGCGACCGGCGTAGGTGCGATGCCTGTTGACAGGGCCCTGCCCGGCCGGAAAAGATACGGTCGTCCGTACAACTTAGGATGGACGACATGACCGACTGGGAACGTCGGCTGGCCCTCGACCCGTCAGCCGCTGTGCCGCTCTACTACCAGCTGCGTGAGCGACTGCGGGCCGTCATCCGCGACTGCGAGCCCGACACCCTGATCCCCGCCGAGAAGGACCTCATGGTCTACGCCGGCGTGAGCAGGGCGACGGCTCGCCGGGCGATCGGCGACCTCGTCCAGGAAGGGCTGCTGATCGCCCGCCAGGGCAGCGGCACCTACACCGCGCCGATGGCCGTGGCCCCCGAGCTGGGCGCGCGCCCGGCCGGATTCACCGAGACGATGGCCCGGCTCGGCCGCAAGCCCACGACCCAGGTGCTCAAGGCCCACCGGCAACCGGCGGGCACCGACGTCGGCGTCGCCCTCGGCCTCGACGAGACCCAGGAGATCGTCTTCATCGAGCGGCTGAGGCTGATCGAGGGCACGCCCTGCATGCTGGAGAGCGCCCACCTGCCTGCCGACCTGGTGCCGGGCATCCTCGACGAGGACCTGACCGGCTCGCTCTACGACCTGCTGCGCATGAAGTACGGCCTGTCCCCCGCGAGCGGCAGGGAGACGATCGGCGCGGTCAACGCCGACTACCGGCTCGCCGAGCTGCTGCGCGTGCCGATCGCCGCGGCGCTGCTGGCCACCGCCCGCAGCACCAGCGCCGCCAGCGGGGTCGCGCTCGAATACACCATCCGCCACGCGCGCGGTGACTTCGCCGTGTTCTCCGTGGAGCTCAACGACGCCAAGAACGCCCTGATGGGCCAGTAACCCCCCTCGCCGGATCCCGGTGCGGCGCCGCCGCACCGGCGGCGAAGCGCTGCCTTCCGGAGGTTGAGCATGACCATGATGACCCGGCGCCGCCTGCTCGGAGCAGCCGCACTGACCACGACGGCCGGCCTGCTCGCCGGCTGTGGCTCCGAACCGGAGGCCACGGTGCCGGCTGACGGCGTCCCGCGGGGCAAGCTGTCCGTCTGGCTGCACCAGACCAAGGCGTACGACGCGGTGTTCACCTCCCTGCTGCACAGCTACCTCCAGGAGTTCGGCGGCGTCGACGTCACCCCGCTCTACGTGCCGGTCGACAAGCTCGACGCCAAGCTCCTGACCGCCTTCGCGGGAGACGCTCCCCCTGACCTGTTCAAGATCGGCGGCTGGACCGTGGCGGGCCACGCCCGCAAGGGCCGGCTCGCGCCGGTCATCCCCAAGGCCATGGGGGTGAGCGACGAGAAGGCGCTGGTCGCGACGTACGACCAGAGCGCCGTCTCCTCGCTGTCCTATCAGGGCAAGCTCTACGGCGTCCCGATCGACTACACGATCTGCTGCCTGTACTACCGCAGGGACAGGTTCGCCGAGGCCGGGCTCGACCCGGACAAGCCGCCCACGACGTGGGAGGAGGTCGCCGAGTACAGCAAGCGGCTCACCTCCGCCGACGGCAGGAAGGTGGGCCTGCAGTGGATCCTGGGCAACCCCCAGTGGACGGTGATGCAGTTGCTCGCCCTGGTGCGAGGGAAGGGCGGCGGGATTCTCAGCGCCGACGCGGGCACGGCCACGCTCGCCACGGACGCCGGGATCGAGGCGCTGCGCTACTACGGCGGCCTGGGCAACGCGAAGCTGTCGAACCCGCTGTCGGGATTCGGGCTGTTCGCCACCGGCGAGGCGGCCATGGTGGTCTCCGGGCTGTTCGCGATGGACCTGTTCCCCGCGCTGAACAAGAAGCTCGTGTTCGGCAGGTCCTTCGACATCGCCCCGCTGCCGCGCTGGGACGGCGGCCGGCCGGTCGCCCCGGCCTACACCTGGGGCTGGGCGGTCGCCGAGCAGTCGAGACTGCAGTACACCGCCTGGCACTTCATCGACTACTTGCAGCGCGCGGACGTCGCGGCCAGGCAGCTCATGGACGCGAGCCTGCTCACCCCGGTCAAGGGCTGGGAGAAGCTGCCCAGCACGGACACCAAGGCGATGGAGATCATGGCGGCGGCCGCCCCGCACGCCGACTTCGGCCCGCAGACGCCCGTCTGGCAGGAGATGGCCAAGTCGCTGACCGACGCCGCCGACGCGGTGGCCTTCGGCAAGAAGACGGCCGAGCAGGCGGCCGCGGACTTCGACCAGGCGATGAGGAGGGCGCTGTGACGCTGGCCGCCCGCCTGGACCGGACGGCCCCCACCGTGTCCGGCCGGGGACAGCGGTGGGCCGAGGCCCGCGCGGGAAGCCTGCTGGCGCTCCCCGCGGCGGTCTACTTCCTCGTCTTCTGGGTCGTGCCGTTCGCCGGCGCCGTCTACCTCAGCTTCACCAGCTACGAACTGGCCGGCGTGCCCGAGTGGACGGGGCTGGACAACTACCGCAGGATGCTCGACGACCCCGGCTTCTGGAACTCGGCCGAGGTCACCGCGGTGTTCACGGTCGCGTCCGTGGTCCCGTCGATCGTGCTCGGGCTCGCGATCGCCGTCCCGCTGAGCAAGCCCGGCCGGCTGAACGGCGTCCTGCGCGCGCTGGTCCTGATCCCCGCGGCGATGCCCCTCGTCGCCACCTCGACGGTCTGGTCGGCGATCTTCGCGGACCACGGCCTGGCCAACACGCTGATCGGCCTCGTCGGAATCGAGCCGAAGCCGTGGCTGACCGACGAGGGGCTCGCCCTGTGGGCACTGGTCGTCATGACGACCTGGAAGCACCTCGGACTGTTCGTCATCATCCTCACCGCGGGGCTGCAGGGGCTGCCGAGCGAGGTGTTCGAGGCGGCCGCGCTCGACGGCGCCGGCCCGCTCCGGGCCTTCGCCCGGATCACGCTCCCGCTGCTGCGCCGGACGCTGCTGTTCGTGCTGGTCATCGCGGTGATCGGGGCGATGCAGTCGTTCGTCCCCGCCTTCCTGCTCACCAAGGGCGGGCCGGCGGGCGCCACCGAGGTCCTGCCGCTCTACCTGTGGGCGACGGGCTTCGGGTTCGAGCGCATGGGCTACGCCTCGGCGATCGCCATGGTGCTCCTCGTCGCCATGCTCGCGCTCTCGCTGCTGCAGTTCGGCGTGCTCAAGGGGGGCGACGACGGATGAGGGCGCTGCGCGGCACGTTGCTGTCGCTGGTCGTGCTGGTCATGCTGCTGCCGGTCTACGCGATGTTCGCCCTCTCCTCGGCCTCCGACGCGACCGATCTGGGCGGGCTCGCCTTCGACGCCTCCCAGCTCGGCGAGCACCTGTCCCAGCTGTTCGCCGAGGGCGGCTTCCCGCTCTACCTGCGCAACAGCATGATCCTCTCCCTTGGCGTCGCCCTCCTGGAGGTGGTCTTCTCCGGGGCTGCCGGCTACGCCCTGGCGCAGCTCACGTTCCCCGGCAGGCGGATGCTGTTCGCGGTCGTCGTGGGGACGCTGTCGCTGTCGCCGATCGTGGTGCTCGTGCCGATGTACCTCGTCGTCAGGCAGCTCGGCTGGATCGACTCGTTCCAGGGCATGATCGTCCCGTTCATGATGAGCGCGTTCGGCGTGTTCCTCGTCCGCCAGTTCGCCCTCTCCGTGCCGCGGGAGCTGCTGCTGTCGGCGCGCGTGGACGGCGCGGGCGAGCTCCTCATCTTCCTGCGGGTCGGGGTGCCGCTGCTGCGTCCGGCGCTGCTCACGCTCTTCCTGTTGCAGTTCCTCGCGCAGTGGGACAACCTGCTCTGGCCGCTCGTCGTGGCCAACGATCCCCGTCTGTGGCCGCTGCCCGTGGGCCTGTCGCAGCTGCAGACGGAGTACGACTTCAGCATCGGCCTGGTCAGCACCGCCGCCCTGGTCACGGCCGTGCCGCCCCTGGTGCTGATGTTCGTCCTGCAGCGCTACTACGTGGCCGGGCTGACGCTGGGAGGCGTGAAGAAGTGAGCGCATTCGGCGCATGGACCACCGCGCACGGGTTGCCCGCCTTCTCCTACACGATGGACCAGGAACGGGATCCGCGTGCCGAGTGGGACCCCATCCTCGAACCGCCCACCCGGCGGCACGCCGTCCACCTGGGAAACCGGCGGATCACGCTGGTGGCCGACAACTACGGCCGGAGCGGCCTGTTCGACGAGCACACGGCCCTGCGGTGGCTCACGCGCGAGACGGGCGTCACCCGCGTAGGCGAACTATCGACGGATATTTCGGGATCCGAGCGGATATTCGGGCCGACGTTCGTGATCGTCCGGGTGGCGGACGACCGGGTGTCCCTGGAACGCACCGTGCTCTGCCCCGAGGGCGAGGCGCCGTGGGTGCTGATCCGGCTGCGCGTCCGCAACCTGCTCGGCGAGCCGGCCCGGCTGACGCTGACCGAGGAGTGGGCGGCGAGACCCGCCCAGGTCAACCTCGTCAGCGGCGCGGGGCCGGGCGAGGACCCGGGACTCGAACTGGAGCTGCTCGGCGGGGCGGACCCGTGCAGGACCGGAACGGGGCGACTGGCCGTCCCCCTCCTGCTCGCCGCCCACGACGAGCGGGTGGTCGAGCTCAGGTACGGCCTGCTCGACGACACGGCGCCGTCGTTCGAGGGCAGCCTGGCCGCCCTGCGCGACCGCCTGCCCCGGGCGTCCGCGCCGCGGGCGCCCGAGGCCGAGCGCGAGATCCCGTGGCACGCGGCGCTGCTGACCGGCGGAGCCTGCGCGGACGGCGTGCTCGGCGGGCACACCCTCGACCAGGGATCGTGCTACTCCTTCAGGCACGGCTTCAACGGCGCCGCCCGCGACCCGCTCCAGCACGCGCTGCCCCTGGTCCACATCGAGCCGGACCTGGCCCTGTCCGTGCTGCGCAACACCTGCGCCTGGGGCAGCCCCGACGGCGACCTGCCCTACGCCCTCGGACCGGACAAGCAGCCGTGGACGGACCTGTTCCGGCCGTCGGACCAGAACCTGTGGGCGCTGTGGCTGGCGGCCGAGTACCTGTCCGCCACCGGCGAGGAGGCGGCCTTCCGCGAGCCCGTGCCGTACCACCCGCTGCACCGCGCCGCGCCGGTCCCGCTCGGCGAGCACCTGCGCAGGCAGTTCAGGTTCTTCACGGACGTGGTCGGGCGGGGGGAGCACGGCCACGTGCGGATGCTGAACGCCGACTGGAACGACATGGCCATCACCGAGAGCGGGGTCGACCGCGAGCTGATGATCGCTCAGGGCGAGTCCGTCCTGAACTCGGCCATGGCCGCCTGGGTGCTGCCGCGGTACGCGGTGCTGGCCGAGCGGCTCGGCGACCCGGTGACCGGGAGAGAGGCGCGCGAGCTCGGCGAGGAACTGCGCGGGCTGGTGGCCGGGGAGTGGAACGGCCGCTGGTTCCGGCGCGCCCACGGTCCCGGAGCCGTCGTCGGCGACTC
The DNA here is from genome assembly GCF_002850745.1 of Nonomuraea indica. Taxonomy (GTDB): domain Bacteria; phylum Actinomycetota; class Actinomycetes; order Streptosporangiales; family Streptosporangiaceae; genus Nonomuraea; species Nonomuraea indica. Next base: position 365,498 of record NZ_KZ559468.1, on the reverse strand, counting down.
CGACATGTGGCTGGAGGTGCAGCCGTGGGCGATCCTGTGCGGCGCCGCCCCGCCCGGCCGCGCGGTGGAGCTGCTGCGGAGGATCGAGGCCACCGCCGCGGCCGGTTCGCCGCTGGGCGCCCGGCTGCGCTGGCCCGTCCGGGACCGGTACGGCCCGGGCGGCGTCGGCACGATCTGGTACGCGATCAACATGACGCTCGTCTGGGCCGCCGCCCGCCACGTTCCCGAGCTGGGCTGGCAGTGGTGGCGGCGGATGTCCCTGACCGCGCACGCGAACGCCTACCCGGACGTCTGGGAGGGCACCCTGTCCGGGCCCGACGCCTATCTGGCGCCCGAGACCCACCGGCCCGGCCGCACCTGGGACCTCGCCGACCTCGGCATCGCCATGCAGGCGTATCCCGTCGCCAACCTGCACAGCCACGCCCAGCCGCTGCTGGCGTACCTGCGGCTGCTCGGCGTCGAGCCCTTCAGCACGCGCCCGCCGACGGGTGACGGCGCCCGGTTCGCCTCGCGCGCCCTGACGGTCGGCCCGTGACGCGCCCCACGGGCCGAGCCGGGACGCGGCTCGGCGTCGACGTCGGCGGGACCGACACCAAGTGGGTGCTGCTCGACGGTGACACGGTGGTCGGCTCCGGCGTCGCGGCGACGCCGCCGGGCCCCGACGAGACGATGGAGCTCGTGGCGGCGCTGGCCGCCCCGCACGTCCGGAGCATCGGGATCGGGCTGCCCGGCCACGTGGACCGGGACACGGGCACCGCGCTGTTCGTGCCGAACCCGCCGGGCGACTGGGACGGCTACCCGGCCGGCCCCCGGCTGAGCGCCCTGACCGGGATGCCGGTGGCCGTGGTCAACGACGCGCGGGCGTTCGCCCTGGCGGAGCTGCGGCTGGGAGCGGCCCGAGGGCTGCCCGACGTGCTGTTCGCCGTTCTCGGCACCGGGGTGGGCGGCGCGGTGGCGCTGCGCGGCGAGATCCTCGTCGGTCCCCGCGACCAGATCGGTGAGGTCGGGCACGTCACGGTCGATCCGTGGGGATCGCCCTGCTGCTGCGGCAACAGGGGGTGCGTGGAGACGCTCGCCGCGGGGCCGGGGATCGTGCGGGCCTTCGGCGCGGGCCCGGCCTCGGCGGTGGCGGCGGCCGCCAGAGCCGGTGACGAGCGGGCCGTGAGCGTGCTCGCCAAGGCCGGCTGGGCGCTCGGCGTCGCGCTGGGCGACGCCGCGTCGCTGTTCGGAGCGCGCGCGGTGGTCGTGGGCGGCGGCGTCTCCGGCGCCCTCGATCTCATGGGCGTCGCCCTGCGGGAGGAGCTCGGGCGCAGGCGCCCGCTCATCGGTGACATCGCGGTGCTGCCCGCCGCCCTCGGCCCGAGGGCAGGGGCGATCGGCGCCGCGCTCTATGGAGGGAGATCTGGATGAAGTGGATACGGCGGGCGATGGAGCTGCTCGGCGAGATCGAGCGAACACAGGAGGAGGCCCTCGCGGCGGCGGCGGACATCGCCTGCTCAGCCATCGGCGGCGGAGGCGTGGTGCACACGTTCGGCACCGGCCACTCCCGGATCGGCGTGGAGGAGATGTTCCCCCGCTACGGCTCGTATCCGGGGTTCCACCCCATCGTGGACCTGTCGACGACGTTCTACACGCAGGTCGCCGGGTCGAACGGGATGCGGCAGGCGATGTTCGTCGAGCGGGTCGAGGGGCTGGCCGACGCCATCCTGGCCAACTTCGAGCTACGGCCGACCGACGCGGCGATCATCTTCAGCGTCAGCGGGCTGAACGCGGTGCCGATCGAGATGGCGATGGGCCTGCGCAAGGCGGGGCTGTCCGTGGTGGCCGTGACCTCGATGCGGGAGACCACAGCCGTCGAGCCCGGCCACCCCAGCGGAACGCGGCTCGCCGACCACGCCCATGTGGTGATCGACCTGTGCACCCCGGTGGGCGACGCGCTGTGCTCCGTGGACGGCCTGGCCGAGCCGGTCGGTCCCGGCAGCACGCTCGCCGCGGTCTCCGTGGTCAACGAGATCAAGGTGCGGACGGCGGAGCTGCTGGTCGCCGGCGGCTGGACGCCGCCGGTGATCTCCAGCGCCAAGCTCGTCGGCGGCCCGCGCTCCGAGGAGCTGTTCGAGGCCGCCTACCTGGAGCACGCCCGGCGCGCCGCCGACGTGCTCAGGAAGCCGGCCGACGTGCCCGGGAAGCCATGAGCGCGGTTCTGGTGGCCGGCTCGGAGGGCGGCATCGGCCGCGCCTGCGTCGAGGCGGTGGAGGAGTCGGGTGTGCCGGCCTTCGGCGTGGACCTGGCCGGCGGGATCGACATCACCCGGCCCGGCGGGGCGGAGCAGGCGCTGGCCGAGGCCGCGGCCGCGCACGGGACGGTCTCCGGTGTCGTGCACGCCGTCGGCATGTCCGGCAGGGCGCTCGGCGACGGCGGCGTGCGCGACTGCACCGACGTGGCGTGGAGCGAGGTGCACCGGGTCAACCACGAGTCGGTCTTCCGGCTGCTGCGCGCGGCGATCCCGGCGATGCCGCGCGGCGGGTCGATCGTGGTGATCGGCTCGGTGCTGGGCACGTCGATCGACGACGACTTCCGCACCGTCGCCTACGCCTCCGCCAAAGGTGCACTGATCCCGTTGATCAGGACCGCGGCCCGCGAGGCGGCGCCGCACGGGGTGCGGGTCAACCTGGTCTCCGCCGGGCTGGTGGCCACGCCGATGAGCCGCCGCGCCCAGACCTCCGAGACCGTCCGGACGAGGCTGCCCTCGCTGATGCCGCTCGGCGCCCGGCTGTGCCGGCCGGAGGAGGTCGCCCAGGCCGTGCTCTGGCTGCTGTCGCCGTCGTCCGGACGGACCACGGGCGCGGTCATCCCCGTCGACGGAGGGTGGCACCTGCGATGAACGAACTGTGGGCAGGCGACGTGGTGGTGGCGGGCGGGGGCAGCGCGGGCTGCGCCGCCGCGGTGGCCGCCGTACGCGCCGGGGCGTCGTGCCTGCTGGTGGAGGCGGCGGGCTTCCTCGGGGGGACGGGGGCCGCGGTCCTCGACACCTTCTACGGGTTCTACTCCCCCGGTCCCGAGGCGCCGCGCGTCGTCGGCGGCATCGGCTGGGAGGTGTGCGAGCGGCTGTTCGAGGCGGGGGCGGCCTTCGAACGGCCCAACACCTACGGCGCGGGGACCGGGGTCACCTACGAGCCCGAGGAGCTCAAGGTCGTCTGGGACTCGCTCACCTCGGACGCCGACGTGCTCCTGCACGCCCGGGTGTGCGACGTCGTGCCGGACACCGGTGTCGTCGTGGAGACCGTGGCCGGCCGGTTCCTGGTCAGGGCCCGGGTGGTGGTGGACGCCACGGGTGACGCCGAGGTGGCCTGGCGGGCCGGGGCCACCCTGGAACGGCCGGGCATGCGGCTGCAGCCGATGACGACCACGTTCCGGCTGGGCGGGGTGGACCCGTCCGCCACGAGCACGGCGGAGCTGCACGCGCTGATGGCGGACGCGGACCTGCCCAGGCGCGAGGGGTCGGTGCACCGGACCGTGCGGGACGGGATCGTGCACACCAACCTCACCCGGGTGAGCGGCCTCGACCCGACGGACCCGTTCGAGCTGTCACGGGCCGAGCGGGAGGGGCGGCGGCAGGTCGGCGCGTACGTCCGCTTCCTGCGGGAGAAGGTCCCCGGCTACGAGTCGGCCGTGCTGCTGAGCACGTCGGCGCGCATCGGGGTGCGGGAGTCCCGCCGGCTGGTCGGGCGGTACGTCCTGACCGCCGACGACGTGCTGACCGGGCGGGACTTCCCCGACACGATCGCCCGCTGCGGCGCGCCGATCGAGGATCACGATTCCGGGTCGGGCACCCGGTGGGAGTACGTGCGCGACTTCCGCACCTACGGGATCCCGTACCGGTGCCTGCTTCCCGTCGAGGTGAGCGGGCTGATCGTGGCGGGACGCTGCCTGTCCGCCACGCACGACGCGCACGCGTCGGCCCGGTCCATGGGCCAGTGCATGGCGATGGGCCAGGCCGCGGGGACGGCCGCGGCGCTGGCGGTGAAGGCGGGCGTGCAGCCCGCGGAGGTGGACGCGGGCCTGCTGCGCGAGCGGCTGCGCGAGGAAGGAGCCCTGCTGTGACGGTCGGCCTGCTGCGGAGGGTGCTGCTGTGACGGTCCGCACCGTGCTCGGTGACGTCGAGGAACTCGGGGTCACCTACGCGCACGAGCACCTGTTCATGACCGGCGGCTGGCCGGTGCGCGAGGAACCGGACTACCGGCTCGACTCCCTCGACGCGGCCGTCGCGGAGGTGTCGGCGGCGCGGCGCCTCGGCCTGTCGGCAGTGGTGGAGATGACGCCGCTGGGCTTCGGCCGCAGCCCGTCGCTGATGAGGGAGCTGGCCGAGCGGACCGGCCTGCACGTCGTCGCGGTGACGGGCTTCCACAAGAGCCGCTACTACGCCGACGATCACTGGCTGCACCACTACCCGGCCCACGAGATCACCGAGCTGCTGGTGTCGGAGATCGAACTCGGCATGGACGAGTACGGCCTCGCCGGGCCCCTGGTGCGGCGCTCGCCCGCCCGGGCGGGCGCCATCAAGATCGCGACGGGGTACCACGCGTTCGGCCGGGGGATCCGGCGGCTGGTCGGGGCGGTGGCCGCCGCCGCGCTGGCCACCGGCGTGCCGGTCGTGAGCCACTGCGACAAGGGCACGATGGGCCACGAACTGCTCGACGCCCTGGCGGCCGAGGGCGTCCCGGCCGACCGGGTGGTGCTCGGCCACATCGACCACAACCCCGATGCCGGATATCTCATCTCATTGGCGGAACGAGGGGCTTATCTGGCCTTTGACCGGCCGGGCCGGATCAAGTACGGCACGGACGCCGAGATCGTCGCGCTCGTCGCGGAGCTGGCCGGGCACGGCCAGGGTGACCGGCTGCTGTTCGGCATGGACCTGGCGCGCCGCTCGTACTGGCCCCACCTGGGCGGGGGGCCGGGGCTGACGTACCTGCTGGAGCGGTTCGTCCCGCGGCTGGAGGCCGCGGGACTCGGCGAGGCGGCGGCGGCGGCGCTGACCCGCAACCCGGGCGCCGCCTTCGCGCTCCGCGACCTCACGGCGGACGGGGCGGACGGCGACGCTCGTGCCGGCCGCCCCGTCCCGCGTGCCTAGGGCAGGTTCTTCTCGAACTGGCTCTGCCAGCTCGCGTTGGTGTTGATCTCCGGGGTGGCGCCCGCGAACGCGCCGCGCGCGTAGGCGTCGCCCTGGAGCTGGTACATGAGCCAGGCCGTGAGGTAGCCGAGGAAGCCGCCGCCCGTGCCCTGGATCGTGTTGTGCCCGGCGCCCTTGAGCAGTGCCTTCGCCGCGGCGCCGGGCACCTGGCCGTAGTAGGCCTGGAGCGCGGAGTCGGGAGAGATGAGGCCGTCGTTGGTCCCGCCGAGGAACAGCACCGGGCAGGTCAGTCGGTTGACGGAGAACGCGTCTCCCGGGCTCACCCAGATCGGCGCGGGCAGGGCGATGGGGACGACGGTGCGGATGAGGCCGGCGGACTTGGTGGCGGCGTTGACCGAGCCGCCGGCGCCCTGGGAGTGGCCGACGGCGCCGATCCTGGTCACGTCGAGCTTGCCGTGGAAGACGCTGGAGGCGTCGGTGTTCCTGTCGATGAGGTACCGGGCCGCGGCGATCATCTCGGACCCGGTGCCCGTCGTGGTGTCGGTCGAGGCGACGACGGCGAAGCCCCAGGAGGCGAGCTGGTCGAGCACGCCGGGGTACTGCGTGGGCACGGCGTTGGTGCCGTTGCCCCAGGTGATGATCGGATGCTTGACGCCGCCCGCGCCGAGGGCCGCCGGGTAGACGAGGCGGTAGCCCGGCACGTCGGCCGTGGCGACCGCCCAGGGGCCCGCCGCCCGGTAGTGCGCTTCGATCGTGTCCGCCGCCCGCGCCGGACTCGCGAGGATTCCCTGCACGAGTAAGACGGCTGCCACCAGGAGCCTCATAACGGCCTCCAGAACAAGATTTGTACGGATGACCGGAACTGTGGCTTCACACGCCCCGGTTGTCAATGGTTGGATCACCGGCATGGAACACGTGCCCTCCGCAGCCGAGATGCTCGGCTGGATCGAGACCGTCGTGTCGCGCGGCATCCGCCGCCCGGGCTATCCGGCGGACGTGTGGACGGAAGGGTGGCTGGCCGATCGGCTGGCCGGGTGGGGGCTCGACGTCGCGCTGGAGCCGGTGGAGGTGACCCGCTGGCAGCCGGGCACCGGCGTCCTGCGCCTGGCGGACGGCACCGAACTGCCCGGCCTGCCGCTGCCGTTCACCGCGCCGACCGGCGGCCTGCGCGCCAGGATCGTCCCGCTCGCCGAGGCGCGGCCCGGCGACATCGCGGTGGACGAGCTGGCCTTCGCCGAGGTGCCGCAGTCGTTCGTCAGGGCGCTGGCCACGTCGGCCTACGATCCGGAGGGGGTCTTCGACACGCTCGTCCAGACCATCCCGTTCGGGCCGCGGATGATGCAGGTCGTGGAGCCCGCCCTGGACGCGGGCGCCGCCGGTTTCGTGGGCGCGCTGACGGGCGTGCCGTGGGAGACGCGCGACTACTACGTTCCCTACGACGCCGTCGAGCGGCCGATCCCGGGGCTGTGGCTGTCCGGAGGCGACGCCCGGCGGCTCCTGGCCCGGCTCCCCTGCGAGGGTGAGCTGGTCGCCGAGTCCGTCCGCGGCACGGTGACCACGCACAACGTGGTCGCGACGCTGCCGGGCGCCTCACCGCACTGGGTGATCGTCGCCTCCCACCACGACGGCCCCTGGGCCTCGGCCGTCGAGGACGCCTCCGGCATCGCGCTGGTGCTGGCCGCCGCGCGCCACTGGGCGCGGGTGCCCGCCGCGCAGCGGCCGCACAACCTGATGTTCCTGTTCACCTCCGGGCACATGGCGCACGCCGCGGGCACCAGGGCGTTCATCGAGCGGCACCGCTCCCTGCTCGCCGACGTGGTCCTCCAGGTGCACCTGGAGCATGCCGCGCTGCGCTGCGAGAGCGTGGACGGCGGGCTGCGGCCGACAGCGGATCCCGAGGTCAGATGGTGGTTCACGACCCAGGCGCCTCGGCTGGAGAGCCTGGTCGCCACGACCCTGGAGGCGGAGGGGCTGCGCCGGTCCTTCGTGCTGCCGCCGGACGTGTTCTCACCGATGCCGCCCACCGACGGCGCGTTCTTCCACCCCGAGGGCGTGCCGCTGGTGCACTTCCTGTCGGCGCCGATGTACCTGTTCGACTCGGCCGACACGCTGGACAAGGTGGACGTGGCGGGGCTGGAGCCGCTGGCCCGCGCGGCCGTACGGATCGTGGCGGGCACCGCCGGATGGACGCCCGACACGCTACGGCGGGAGGACCGGGCCGGAGACGGCAGGACGACGGCCACGTCGTAGGACGCGGGGACCCGCCAGGACGGCCCGGACACGAGACCGCCGGGACAGCCCGGGCGGCCGGCACCGACGGGACAGGGGAGTCTAGGACGGCCGGGAGGACTCGCCGAGGGCGATCGTCTCGGCCACCTCCGCGTGCCGTTCGGCCTCCTCCTCCGCGAAGCGGGCCGCGTCCAGCCGCTCGGCGATCTCCTCGTCCTGCCTCATCAGCGTCTCCAGGGACTGGCCGGCCATCTCCAGCACGCCCATGTCCGCGTACGCCTGCTGCAGGCGGGGGCTCCACAGCCCGATGTCCTTCACGCACGGCACGATGCGGCTGAACAGCAGCGACCGGAACAGCCGGAGGTACTCCGAGCGGTCGGTGGCCTCCATGGCCTCGTGGATCTCGGCCCTCGACAGGCCCATGTTCTCCCACGTCTCCCGGCCGCGGAGCCGGTCGCGCATGAGGTAGCAGCCCTCGATGACGAAGTCCTCCCGCTCGCGCAGCTCGCTGTCGGACAGGCCGCGGTAGTAGTCGCGCAGCGCCATCCGCCCGAACGCGACGTGCCGGGCCTCGTCCTGCATGACGTAGGCGAGGATCTGCTTGGGCAGCGGCTTGGTGGTGATGTCGCGCATGACGCCGAACGCGGCCAGCGCCAGACCCTCGATGAGCACCTGCATGCCGAGGTAGGGCATGTCCCAGCGCGAGTCGCTCAGCGTGCTCTCCAGCAGCGCCTTCAGGTGCTCGTTGATCGGGTAGGCGAGGCCCACCTTCTCCTGCAGGAAGCGGGCGTAGGTCTCGGCATGGCGGGCCTCGTCCATGGTCTGGGTGGCGGCGTAGAACTTGGAGTCCAGGTCGGGGACGGTCTCCACGATCTTGGCCGAGCAGATCATGGCGCCCTGCTCACCGTGCAGGAACTGCGAGAACTGCCAGGCGGCGCCGTGCCGGCGCACCTCCCGGCGCTGCCGGTCGTCCATCCGCTCCCACAGCGGGGTGCCGTGGATGGCGATGGTCTGGTCGGGGATGCCGAGCACGTTGTACGGATCGACCTCGAGATCCCAGTCGATGCGCTTGGTCGAGTCCCACTGCTTGTCCTTGCCCTTCTGGTACAGGGCGAGCATGCGGTCCCGGCCGTCGTCGTACTCCCAGGTGAACCTGCTCGAACCGGCCATCTCCACGTTCCAGGTGGAGAGCTCTGCGGGGATGGTGTAGAGATCGTGCGTCGACATGGGACCTCCGCGAGGGACGTACACCGTACGTACACCTTCGAGGCTGGCACGTACGGTGTACGTGCGTCAATAGAATGAGCTATGACCACGGAGCCCCTGTCCAGGGCGCGCATCGTCGCGGCGGCGATCGACCTCATCGAGCGCGAGGGCGCCGACGCGGTGTCCATGCGGCGCATCGCGGCGGAGCTGGGCGTCGGCGTGATGTCCCTCTACAACCACGTGCCCAACAAGGACGCGCTGCTGAGCGGCGTCGCCGAGGCCGTGATGAGCGGGATCGAGTTCACCGACGACCCCGACGCCCACTGGAGCGACCGGGTGCGGATGCAGGCGCGCGCCTTCCGGCAGATCGCGCACCACTATCCCCGCTCGACCATGCTCGTGGTGAGCCGCACCCTCCACTCCAGCGCCGGGCTCCTGCCAGTCGAGCGGGCGCTGGCCACGCTGCGCAGCGCCGGGTTCGACGGCGTCGATGCGGTGCGCATGCTGCGGATGTTCATCGCCTTCATCGTGGGCTCGCTGCTGCGCGAGGTCGGGGTGACGCCCTCGTTCGCGCCGCCCCAGCCGCGCTCCGTGGACGCCGAGCAGGTGGACGAGACGCTGTTCCCGCACGTGAGCGAGCTCGCCCCGCTGCTGGGCCGGTGCGACCACGAGGCGGAGTTCGAGTTCGGGGTGGAGATGCTGATCTCGGCCATCGCCGCGCATCCGGCGCGCGAGGAGGGCGCCCGGTGAGACCGGACGCCCCCTGCCCTGGTCCGGGGCAGCCGTTCCTTCCCCTGAACGGCTGCGTCAGTACCAGTTGTGCGCCTGGAAGTGGCCCCAGGCGTCGCACGGCCGGCCGTACCTGCCCTTGATGTAGATCAGGCCCCAGCGGATCTGCGTCTCCGGATTGGAGCGCCAGTCGCTGCCGGCCCCCTGCATCTTGCCTCCGGGCAGCGCCTGCGGGATGCCGTAGGCGCCGGACGAGCTGTTGTAGGCGCGGTGGTTCCAGTTGCTCTCCCGGGTCCACAGGCTGTCCAAACACTGGAACTGCCGGTAGGACCACGACCGCCGGACGACATGGTCCAGGGCGATCTCCTTGTTGCGGCTTCTGGGATCGGCGGCCCTGAGCCGCTTGACGACCCGCGGCCTGGCGGCCGTCCGCCAGGTGCGGACCCTGACGACCGGCGCCTGCCAGACGTTCTCGTGGACGACCGTCGGGTCGCCCTCGGTGTGCGCCCCGGCGCGCGCCGCGTGCGGATGCGCTTCCGCGTGGGCCGGGGTGGCGGATTCCATCGTGGTGGCGCCGAGCGCGGTGGCCGCCGCCATCGTGGCGAGTGTGCTGCGTAGCACGCGTTTGCTGTCCAAGGCGATCCTTGCTGTCGGGTCGCGTGCGGACGTGCGCCGGGCGGCGATGCCGTGGGCGCCCTGCCGGTCCCCGTCCGTGGCTCGGACGGGGAGAGTCCGCGCGGCCCGCTCCGGGATCTGGTCGACCGCCCCATCGAGCCGGGCGGCCCGTAGGGGCCCACGACGTGTTCTCTAGCGGGTTTCTATTACGGACAGTGATGGTCAGTCACACACCGTGACACGCCGCGGACAGGTGTTTGCTGGACGGTTCCGGATCCATGCCGGTCTCGCGGGGCCGCCGTGGAGCGCCCCGGCGCCCGGTTGACGCCGTCTTGGCCGGACACGGGCGCGGACATGGGACGCGATCAGTACCAGTGGCGCGAGCGGAAATGGGCCCACGCCCCGCACGGCGTGCCGTACCGCTGCTTGATGTATCCGAGACCCCACCTGATCTGGGTCCTGGGGTTGGTGCGCCAGTCGCGGCCCTTGGCGGCCATCTTCCTGCCGGGCAGCGCCTGGGGGATGCCGTAGGCGCCGGAGGACCTGTTGGCGGCCCGGTGGTTCCAGCCGCTCTCCCGGGCCCACAGCTTGACCAGGCACCTGTACTGGGCCTGGGTCCAGCCGCGCTTGGCCACCATGGTCCTGGCGATGGCCTTGTTCTTGACGCTGGTCGCCTGGGAGCTCTGCGCCTGTGCGGCCGTGGCCCCGCCTGCCGTCACGAGCGTGGCGGACAGGAGCAGGAGGCTGGTACGGCGGAGCATGGGCATGCGGATGCCTTTCAGACGGGTTCGGGGACCGCGCCACCCTGCCCGACTAATGACATTTATGGCGAATTGACCATGGAAATATAGATCCCTGGCAAAGAATGATCTATGGCGTTGTTCAGGGCCTTTGTCCGAAAAATGTGGACCTTGTCACAAAAACGCGGCGGCGGCGTTCTGTAGGGTCGGATCATGAGCCTTCGTGACATCCCGCTGCGCACCCTCGCCGGCGCGGCCACCACCCTCGACGCCCTCGCCCCCGGCCAGGCCGTCCTCGTCGTGAACGTGGCCTCCAAGTGCGGTCTCACCCCCCAGTACACCGGCCTCGTCGAGCTCCACCGGCGCTACGGCCCGCGCGGCTTCAGCGTGGTCGGCGTGCCCTGCAACCAGTTCATGGGCCAGGAGCCCGGATCGGCCGAGGAGATCCAGGAGTTCTGTTCCACCACCTACGGCGTCGACTTCCCGCTGCTGGAGAAGACCGACGTCAACGGCCCCGACCGGCACCCCCTCTACGCGGCGCTCACCGAGACGGCCGACGCCGACGGCGAGGCGGGCGACGTGCAGTGGAACTTCGAGAAGTTCCTGCTCGACCGTGACGGCGCCGTGGTGGCCCGCTTCCGCCCCGGCACCACCCCGGAGGACCCCGCCGTCACCTCGGCCGTCGAGAAGGTCCTCTAACCTCCGATGGGGACGACGGTGGCCCGCGGCGCGCTCGTGGTGCTCGCCGTCGTCGTCGTGCTGCTCGGGCTGCTGTGGGTGTTCCAGCGCTCGCTGATCTACCTGCCGGACCGGGGGCCGGTGCCGCCGGCCGGCACGGTACTCGCCGGGGCCCGGGACGTGTCGTTCACCACCGCCGACGGGGTGCGGCTCGGCGCCTGGTTCGTGCCGGGCGAGCAGCCGGTGACCGTGCTCGTCGCGGGCGGCAACGCGGGCAACCGGCTGCACCGCGCGCCGCTGGCCCGGGCCCTGGCCGCACGCGGGCTGCCGGTGCTGCTGATGGACTACCGCGGCTACGGCGGCAACCCCGGGCGGCCGACCGAGGAGGGGCTGCACCTCGACGCGGTCGCGGCACGCCGCTTCCTCGGCGACGTGCCGGTCATCTACTTCGGCGAGAGCCTCGGCGGGGGCGTGGTGACGCGGCTGTCCGCCGAGCACCCGCCGGACGGGCTGGTGCTGCGCTCGCCGTTCACCGACCTGGCGGCCGCGGGCCAGGCCAACTACCCGTTCCTGCCGGTCCGGCCGTTGCTGCGCGACCGCTTCCCGGTCGCCGACCGCGTCGCCGCCCTGCGCGTGCCGACCGTCGTCGTGTACGGCGCGGCCGACACGATCGTGCCGCCCGAGCAGAGCCGGGCCGTGGCGCGGGCGGCCGCCGGGCAGGTGACGCTCGTCGAGGTGCCGGGCGCCGGCCACAACGACCTCCGGCTCCTCGACGGGCCCGAACTCGTGGCCGCCGTGACGGACCTCGCCGCCAGGATCCGCCGGTGAGCGCTCAGCCCGTCTCGGCGCGGGTGTGGACGATCTCGAAGTCGAGGGTCCAGGTGACGCCGTCGGGCGACCGCTCCCAGCGGCCGTCGATGACGGAGCCGTCGGCGCTCAGCGTGCCGGTGTAGCGCTGGCAGAACCCGGGCGCGTCCCGCCAGATGGTCAGCACCGCGCCGTCGAACGTCATCCGGTAGACCCGGTGCACGCCGCGCCCGTCGGCGTACAGCATCGTGAACTCGCCGGTGGCGTCGTCCAGCCCGAACACGGCACGGGTGGGGAACGGCGCGTTGTCGCGCCAGGCCGGCGGCGCGGTGGCCGGCATCGGGCCCGCGTCGGAGTCCTGGCGCAGGAACGCGCCGCCGTCCTGCCAGGCGAACTCGGCCCAGGCCGGGCCCAGCCCCTCGACCTTCGGCCGTAGCGTCCAGCGGCCGATCAGCGCGTCGAGCCGGACGAGGGCGGGATGCCGGGTGGTCGTCATGGAGAGCTCCTTCCGCCGGGGTGTCGTCTCCGTACCGACCCGCCGGCGCGCGCGAACTCATCGGGCGTGAGGACGTGCGGGGTACGGCCCGGCGCCGGGCCGTACCTTCCGGTCACTGGTAGGTGACGTCAGAGGAGGAGTAGAGGAAGTTGCTCCGGAAGGTGGCGGCGTCCCCGCCGAGGTCGTTCCACCAGACGTCGCGGATCGTGCAGGAGCCCTCGCGGTGGACGCCGTCCCCGGCGGGTGCGTCGAGGATGACGTTCCGGACGGTCCCGCCGTCGGCCACCACGGACATCGGATCCTGACTGTCGCCCCGGCCGCGCGTCCTGACCGCTGGAACTCTCACGCCGCCCGCGGCGCCGGCACGGCGCGACACACGGCGGGGCTAGTGGCGGGGGCCGCAGCTGCCGCGGACGATCAGCTCCGTCGGCAGCGTCACGCCGCGGGGCCGCCGGCCCGTGCCGCGCAGCACCAGCTCGGCCGCGCGGTAGCCGATGTCGCGGCCCGGCTGGGCGATCACGGTGAGCGGAGGGGAGCACAGTTCGGCCCACGGCACGTCGTCGTACATGACGAGCGAGACGTCACGCGGCACCCTCAGGTCGAGCTCCCTGGCCGCGAGCACGGCCGCCTCCCCCAGCATGTTGCCCGCCGCCAGCACGGCCGTCAGGTCGGGGCGGCTCTGGAACAGGCCGGAGGCCGCCGCGTAGGCCGAGTCGCGGGTGCCGGTGGCGAAGACGACCAGTTCCTCGTCCACCGCCGCGCCCACCGCCTCGCGGAAGGCCGCCACCCGCCGGTCGTGCCCCGGGCCGCCGAGGAAGGCGATGCGCCGGTGGCCGAGGCCGTGCAGGTAGCGCACCGCCGTACGGATGCCGGACCGGTCGTCGGCCAGGACGGCGGGGACGTCGGCGACGGCGCGGGCGGGCGGGCGCGCGGGGATGCCGTCGAGCAGCATGAGGTCGGCGGTGGAGCCGGGCAGGCCGTCGTCGGCCGGGCCGCCGGGCAGCCGGTCGGCGAAGACCACCGTCATGCCGGCCCTGGTCACCGGCAGCCAGGTCTCGGCGCCCCCCGACGGGACGGCGACCAACCGGTCCACGCTCTGTTCGAGCAGCATGCCGACCAGCTCGGCCTCCTGCTCCGGGTCGTCTCCCGTCGAGCCGACCACCACCGGCTCCCCCGCCGAGCGGGCGCACGCGAGCACCCCCTCGGCCACCTGGCCGAAGAACGTGTCGGTCAGGTCGGGCACGAGCAGGCCGATGCCCCCGGTGCGGCGCTGGCGCAGGTTGCGCCCGAGAGCGCTCGGCCGGTAGTCGAGCTGGGCGGCCACGGCCAGCACCCGTTCCCTCGTCTCGGGGCTGGCCGAGCCCCCGGACAGCACCCGGGACACGGTCGCGACGCCCACGCCGGCCGCCTCGGCCACGTCCTTGATGGTGACTCGCCTGACTTCCATGGAAACGATTCCATCATGCTTTCCACGCCACCGAAACCCCGGCGATCCCTCAAAAGCTGGTCACGGCGAGACTCTTGACACCCATGGTCCATTTCGGGTGAGATGCTTGAAAACGTATCCACGTGAGTGGGCACCCGCACGAACACCCGGGCCACCGCCCTGGACCTCAAAGGAATGTCATGGCATCCATCGTTCTGACCAATGTCGACAAGGTCTACGCCGGTGGCGTGAAGGCCGTGAACGGGCTCAACCTTGAGATCAAGGATGGCGAGTTCATGGTGCTGGTCGGCCCCTCCGGTTGCGGCAAGTCGACCGCCCTGCGGATGATCGCGGGCCTGGAGGACATCAGCGGCGGTGAGATCGCTATCGGCGACAAGGTGGTCAACCACCTGCCGCCCAAGGACCGCGACATCGCCATGGTCTTCCAGAACTACGCCCTCTACCCGCACATGACGGTCGAGGAGAACCTCGCCTTCGGCCTCAAGCTGCGCAAGATGCCCAAGCCCGAGATCCAGAAGCGGGTGAACGAGGCCGCCAAGATGCTCGGCCTCGAGACCTACCTCAAGCGCAAGCCGGCCGCCCTGTCCGGTGGTCAGCGCCAGCGTGTCGCCATGGGCCGCGCCATCGTCCGCGAGCCGCAGGCGTTCCTCATGGACGAGCCGCTGTCCAACCTGGACGCCAAGCTCCGCGTCTCCATGCGCGCCTCGCTCAACACGCTGCACGAGCGCCTCGGCGTCACGACCGTCTACGTCACCCACGACCAGGTCGAGGCCATGACGCTGGGCGACCGGGTCTGCGTCCTGCGCGACGGCCTGCTCCAGCAGGTCGACACCCCGCAGAACCTGTTCGACAAGCCGGTCAACCTGTTCGTCGCCGGCTTCATGGGCTCGCCCTCGATGAACTTCGTCACCGCCGAGCTGGTGCGCGACAACGGCGCGGCCGTCGCCTTCGCCGGCATCAAGCTGCCCATCCCCGACTCCACGTTCACCGACAAGCCGGGCCTCGACCAGTTCATCGGCAAGAAGATCATCCTGGGCATCCGCCCCTCCGACTTCGAGGACGCCGCCTCCGCCGGCAGCCACGCCAATGGCTGGGCCACCCTGCCGGTCAAGGCCGAGGTCACCGAGGAGCTGGGCTCCGAGATCAACGTGCTCTTCCTCATCGACGCCCCGCCCGTCGAGCACAAGGACACCGTCGCCGCCGCCGACACCGGTGACGACGAGGAGGCGGCGCTGCCGCTCGTGGGCGACAAGTCCCTGTGGACCGCCCGCGTCAACGCCCGCAGCCACGCGCGTCCCGGCCAGAACATCGACCTGGTCGTCGACACGCACAACCTGCACTTCTTCGACCCGACCTCGGGTCTGGCGATCGGCCACCCGGCCAACGTCAAGTAACCCCACCGGATGTCGGTCACGAGCCCGCTCGTGACCGGCCGGGCCCCCACCGCGACCCCCTCCCGCGGCGGGGGCCCTCACTTTGCCCCCACCGGGACTCCGGCTCGCCGGTTTCGCACGCCCCGCCGGTTCGGCGGATCCAGCGTTCTGCATCGCCCGCTGTTTCGCGTGGCCCGCTGCTCGCGTGGCCGCTGTTTCGTGTGGCCCGTTCGGGCACACGACTGTCGCCTCGCTTCGCGCCCATCCCCGTACGAGCCCGTTTCCGTGCGGTCTCGTCGACGGCGGCGGGCGCTACACGGCGGCGCGGGCAAGGGTGGTGAGCTCTTGGCGGTAGGCGGCGTGGGTGGCGCGCAGGGCAGGGGCCGGCCAGCCGGGCGGTAGCAGCGGCTCGGGCAGCACCGGGTCGGTGAGCAGGTGCCGGACGATCGCGGCGACGATCGCGAACCGGTCGGCGGGCGCGGTCGCCTCCCCGTACGCGGACAGGAGGGCGTGTCCGGTGCCGGCCCAGCCCTCCAGGTCCCACAGAGCCCGGGCCAGCTCGGCGTCCGGCGCCCCGGGCCTGCCGGTCCAACGCTGGACGAGCGGCGCCAGGTGGCCCGGCCACGATCGGGTGAGGTTGGCGGGGCGGGTCCAGAGGCCTTCCCGTAGCTCGGCGAGCCGCAGGGCGGCCAGGTCGGCGCGCAACTGGGCGCGTTCGGCCGCGCCGCGCCCGGTGGCGGTGACGACGGCGAGCTCCCAGTCGCCGTCCCAGGCGCGGACGGAGGACCCGACAGCGGGCCCGACGGCGGGGTCGATCGCGGCGTCCTGGCGGCGCTGCCGGAGCAGGAGGCGGTCGCTGAGCCGGTAGGTGCTGCCGGTGCGGCGCAGGTCGCCGGCGGCCACCATGCGGGTGAGCGCGACGCGCAGCGTGGCCCCGGAGATGCCGAAGGGCTCCACGATCCGGACGAGCGCGTGCACGGGCAGTTCGGGAGGGTGCGAGCCGAGCAGCAGGCTGAGCACCACCGACCGCGCCGACAGCGGCCGCAGCCCGGCCACGACCTCGCCGGCCGGGCCGGCAGGCGCGCCGGCGGCACCGGCCACCCCCGCGGCCGGGTGCCCGGCCACGTCGGCATGGGACGCGTCGGCATGAGACGCGCCGACATGGGACGCGCCGGCGGATGCGACGCCTGTGCGCGGGGTCACGTCGGCGGCGGCGGCCGGTGGGGTTCCCTTCGTCGGCATGCAGCCATTGTGCCCGCCCGCGCACCGCGCCATCCCGTCCGGTATTACGTGGTTGCTGCAATCGCACATACTTCGTAACATCGGCGCATGGTGAGAACACTCGCGGCCGGACCGTCCGCCACCCACGAGGTGACCAACCAGCCGCCTCCCCTGCCGCCCTACGACGCCTCCGACGACGCCGCCCTGCTGGAGGGCCTGCGGCGGGAGGGCGCGGGCTGGGCCGAGGCGGACGTGCGGCGGGTCGGCCGCCTGGCGGGGAGCCCGGAGGCGCAACGCTGGGCGGAGGACGCCAACCGGCACGAGCCCGAGCTGCGCACGCATGACCGCTTCGGCGAGCGGATCGACGAGGTGGAGTTCCATCCGAGCTGGCACAGCCTGATGCGGACCGCCGTGGCCGAGGGGCTCGCCGGGGCCGTCTGGGCCGACGGGCGGACCGGCGCGCACGTGGCGCGGACCGCGACGGGGCTCGTGTGGGGGCACACCGAAGCCGGTCACCTCTGCCCGATGGCGATGACGTACGCGGCCGTCCCCACGCTGCGCCACCAGCCGGACCTGGCGGCGGTGTACGAGCCGCTGCTGGCCGGCCGCGTCTACGACCCCGGACTGGCGGTGCCGTCGGGCAAGCGCGGCCTGCTGGCGGGCATGGGCATGACCGAGAAACAGGGCGGCTCGGACGTGCGCACCAACACCACGGTCGCCACGCCGGCCGGCGAGGACGGCGTCTACACGCTGCGCGGCCACAAGTGGTTCACCTCAGCGCCCATGTGCGACCTGTTCCTGGTCCTGGCGCAGGCCCCCGGCGGCCTCTCGTGCTTCCTGCTCCCCCGCGTCCTGCCCGACGGCAGCCGCAACGTCTTCCGGATCCAGCGGTTGAAGGACAAGCTCGGCAACCGGTCCAACGCCAGCAGCGAGCCGGAGTTCGACGGCACCGTGGCCTGGCTGGTCGGCGGCGAGGGCCAGGGCGTGAAGACGATCATCGACATGGTCAACCTGACCCGCCTGGACTGCGTGATGGCCACCGCGACGCTGATGCGCAGGACCCTCGTCGAGGCCGGGCACCACGTACGGCACCGGGTCGCGTTCGGCGGCCGGCTGCTCGACCAGCCGCTCATGCGCAACGTGCTGGCCGACCTGGCGCTGGAGTCGGAGGCGGCCACCGCGCTGACGCTGCGGCTGGCCGGGGCGACCGACCGGGCACTGGCCGGCGACCGGGCGGAGCGGGCGCTGCGGCGGATCGCCACCGCGGCCGGGAAGTACTGGGTGACCAAGCGCGGGCCGGCGTTCACCGCCGAGGCGCTGGAGTGCCTGGGCGGCAACGGCTACGTCGAGGAGTCGGGGATGCCGCGCCACTACCGGGAGGCGCCGCTGCTGTCCATCTGGGAGGGTTCGGGCAACGTCAACGCGCTCGACGTGCTGCGCGCCCTGGGCAGAGAGCCGGGCACTCTCGACGCGCTGTTCGGCGAGCTGGCCCTGGCCCGGGGCGGCGACGCCCGCCTGGACGCCGCCGTGACCCGGCTGCGCGACGAACTGGCCGACGCCGAGGGGATCGAGGCGCGGGCCCGGCTCCTGGTCGAACGGATCGCGCTCGTCCTGCAGGGGTCGCTGCTCGTACGGCACGCGCCGCCCGCCGTCGCCGACGCCTTCTGCGCCACCCGCCTGGGCGGTGACTGGGGCCACGCCTACGGCACCCTTCCCCGCTCGGCCGACCTCACCGCGATCCTGGCCCGCGCCCTGCCCGGCGACCGCTGATCCGCCCCCGGAACCGCCCCGGCGGCGTCCTGGGGCGGGCCGTCCCACGGTGGTGGGCCGTCACACGGTGGTGGGCCGGAACGCGGTGGTGGATCAGGACGCGGTGGCAGGTCAGCGGCGGCCGAGGCGGCCCGAGACGGCGGCGACCACGCCGCGCGGCACGAAGCGGCCGACCGCCACGATCGCCTTGTAGCGCAGGTCGGGCACCGACACCGTCCTGCGCAGCGCGAGGTCGCGCATGGCCGCGTTCACCACGTCGTCGTCCTTGAGCCACAGGAACCCGGGAATCGTCGAGGTGTCCATCCCGGCCCGCTGGTGGAACTCGGTCCGCACGAAGCCGGGACACAACGCCATGACGCGGATCCGGGGGTGGCCGATCTCCGCCGCGGCGGACTCGCTGAAGTTGACCACCCACGCCTTGGAGGCGCTGTAGGTGCCGCGGGTGAAGAACGCGGCCACGGACGCGACGTTGATCACCGCACCGCGGTCGCGCTCCTTCATGCCGGGCAGGGCCGCCAGGGTGAGCCGCAGGACGGCCTCGCAGTGCAGCCTGAGCATGCGGACCTCGTCCTCGACGGGCACCGTCGGGAACGAGCCCGGGTGGCCGAAACCCGCGTTGTTGACGAGCAGGTCCACCCCGTCGCGCAGGCGGCTCTCGACCCGGGCCAGGCCCTCCTCGGTGGCCAGGTCGGCGCCGAGCACCTCGACGCTCACGCCGTACCTGAGCTTGAGCTGGTCGGCGACCTCGGCGAGGCGGGTCTCGTCGCGCGCCACGAGCACGAGGGAGAACCCGTCGCCGGCGAGCCGGCGGGCGAAGGCGGCGCCGAGACCGGCGGTCGCGCCGGTGATCAGTGCGGTAGGCATGCCAGCACCCTAACCCGCCGCCCGTTCTCCACGGACGTTCAGCGACGGCCAGGGCTCGCACCTGAGAGAGTTCCCAGGAAGCGCAGCGGCGTTCGCCCAGCTCAGAGCGGTCCACGGCGAGCCGCGGCGGAGAGGTGCGCGCGCCCGTGCTGCACAGCGTCTAAGGTCGGGCACAGGACGTGGGCGGATCGAGCGAGGACGGGCGAATCGGGTGAGCGTCACGGCCGACACCCCCGGAGCGGGCACGCAGGACAACAGCGACGGCGCGGCCCCGGCGAGGACCCGACACGGGCGCAGGCGCGGGTGGCGGCGCCTGGCCGCGTGGACGGTCGTCACGTTCCTGGCCCTGTGGGCGGTCATCCGGCTCGGCGGGCTGGAGCGCGGCTGGTTCCTCACGCAGCTGATGACGTTCACGCCGTACGCGGTGGTCGTGGCGGGGGCGCTGGCGGTGCTGCTGGGCCTGCGGCGCAACTGGCCGCCGGCGGTGGTGGCCCTGGTCACGTGCGTGGCGCTGGCCTGCGTCGTCGTGCCGCGCGCCGTGCCGGCCACCGGCGCGCCGGGCGGGACACCGCTGCGGGTGCTGACGGTCAACCTGTTCGCGCGGGCCGACGCCGACGCGGTGGTGCGGCTGGTGCGGGAGTACGACCCCGACGTGTTCAGCGCGCTGGAGATCACGCCGGAGAAGGTCGCCGAGCTCGACGCGGCGGGCCTGGCGGAGCTGATGCCGCACCGCGTGCTGCAGGCCGACGAGGGCCCCAAGGGCAGCGGCCTGTACGCCAGGCACCCGCTCACCGCGCTGGACGGGCTGTTCACGCCGATCGGGCACAACATGCCCGCGGCGACGGTGCGCCTGCCGGGCGGGGCGAGCGCGCAGGTCGTGGCCGTGCATCCGAACCCGCCGCTGCCCCGCAAGGCGGCCGAGTGGAACGCCGCGCTGGCCGCCCTGCCGCCGGCGTCCGGTGACGTCCCGCGGGTGCTGGCCGGTGACTTCAACGCCACCCTCGACCACCGGGCGCTGCGTGATCTGCTGGACCGCGGTTACGTGGACGCGGCGGACCGGGCCGGCGAGGGGCTGGTGCCGACCTGGCCGAACAACCGGGCCGTCCCGCCGATGATCACCATCGACCACGTCCTGGTGGACGAGCGGGTCGCGGTGGACATGGTACGGGTGCTCGACGTGCCCGGCACCGACCACCGGGGCGTCGTCGCGAACCTGCGCCTGCCCTCCCGCCCGTGACCTCGCCCGGGACCCTCAGGACCCCGGCTCGTGACCCCCGGGACCCCGGCTCGTGACACCCGGGACCCCGGCCGTGAGCCGACCGGGACGCCGCCCGCTCAGGCGGCCGCTTCCCAGACGGACTCGAAGGCGGCCTCGGTGATCTCGGTGAGGTCCCAGATCTCCAGCGCCTGGTCGGTGAGGAAACCGTGCTCGTCCTGCAGGTGGTTCCACCAGTAGCGGTGGGCGCCGCCGCGGGGGCCGATCTCGATCTGCCGGATCGCCCAGTGCTCGCCGTCGCCCTCGACGCTCTCGAACAGCCACGTCCCGCCGTCCTCGTCGGTGCCGTGCCAGTGGCGGCGGGGCGCGTCGGACTCGGCGAGCTGCTTGATGAGGGGGCCGCGCAGGTCGGGTTGCACGGCCCCACTGTAGTCAGCGCCGGGGTCAGCCGGGCCGGCTGGCGGCGGGGCGGACCGGCAGGGTGTAGCTGTCGCCGCGGTCGAGGCGGATGACGCGGTCGAGGTTGCCGGTCTGCCGCATGTGGTCGAGGAAGTCCTCCAGCGGCGAGGAGAAGACCGTGTAGTCGTCGTAGTGGACGGGCAGCACGCGTTCGGGCCGGACGAGGTCCACCCAGTCGGCGCCCTGCCGGCCGTCCATGCTGAGCAGGAGGCCGAGCAGCTTGGTGCCGCCCAGGTGGACGATGCCGACGTCGATGTCGGGGAAGCGTTCGGCGATCTCGCGCAGCCGGCGGTCGAGCAGGGTGTCACCGCTGATGTGCAGGCGCAGGTCGATGTGACCCTCGCTGTGGAACTCCAGCACGCTGCCCATGACCGGCGGGAGCAGCGCCTGCGCCCTCCCGGACGCGTGCCGGGCGGGCACGGAGGTGATGGTGAGCACGCCGTGGGCGTTGCGCAGGCAGTACTCCTCCCAGGTCTTCAGGCCGACGGCCCGCTCGAAGCCCTGGCGGCGCAGCCTGTGGGCGGCGTGCGGGGTGGTGACGACGGGTGTGGACCGGTCGAGGCCGTCGCGGGTCACCCGGTCCCAGTGGTCGCCGTGCAGGTGCGACAGCACGACGGCGTCCAGCGGTGGCAGGTCCCCGATCTCCAGGGCGGGATCGGTGAGCCGCTTGGAGCCGAGGCCGTACCCGAGGTGCGCCCGCTCACCGCGGTGCAGGAAGTTGGGGTCGGTGAGCAGGGTGAAGCCGTTGTAGCGGATCAGCGTGGTCGCGTTGCCGACGAACAGGACGCTGCCGTGGTCCGCCCCGTCCATGACGCCTCCCGAGATGTGGTCATTCGGCCACCGAGGCGGCGCTGCGGCGCGGCCCCAGGTAGCGCCAGAAGAAGTCGATGAGCACGGTGAGCCGGTTGCGCCCGCCCAGCAGGTAGGCCACGTGCACGAAGATCCACACCAGCCAGGCGACGAGGCCTCGCATGGTGCTTCCGTTGCGCAGTTGCACGACCGCCTCGGCGCGGCCGACGATCGCCATGATGCCGGGGTCGCGGTAGGAGAACGGTCTGAGGGGCCGGCCCTGCGCGGCTGCGATGATCTGCCGGCCGACGTGCTTGCCCATCTGGATGGCGGGCTGGGCGAGCTGCGGCAGCGGCTGCGGCGGCAGCGCGAGGTCGCCGGCGACGAACACCTCGGGGTGGTCCGCCAGGTTGAGCGCCTCGGTGACGACGACCCTGCCGCCCTTGCCCTGCGGCAGGCCGCAGTCGGCGACCTCCTTGGGCGCGGTGACACCGAGCGCCCAGATGGTGGCGTCGCTGTGCAGCCGGGTGCCGTCGTCGAGGACGACCGCGTCCGGCTCGACCGAGGCGACGGTGCTGCCGAGCATGAGCCGCACGCCGCGCTCGCGCAGCGCGTTCGCGGCGGCGTCGCGCAGCCGCGGCTTGTACGGCGCGAGCACGTAGTCGAACCGCTCGACCAGGGTGATGCTCGTCTGGTCGGGTCTGATCTCCGGATGGGTGAGCGGGAGCGTGCGGCGGCGCAGCTCGGCCATGGCGCCGGCCATCTCGATCCCGGTGGCGCCGCCGCCGACGATCACCACGTGGCCGGTGGGCCGCTTGCCTTCGGCGATCTCCTCCAGGGCCTTCTGCAGCCGTCTGCGCAGGGCGACCGCGTCCTTCACGGCGTACAGCGGCATGGCGTGCTCCTCGGCGCCCTTGATGCCGAGCCAGTTGGTGGTGACGCCGGTGGCGAGGACGAGGTAGTCGTAGTCGATCGCGGTGCCGTCGTCGAGCTCCACCCGCTTGTCGTCGAGGTGCAGCTTGGCCAGGCCCGCCACGCGGACCCGCAGGTTGGGGTACTCCCCCGCGAAGGCCCGCAGCGGGTAGGACACGTCACCGGCGTTGATCCCGGCGGTGGCGACCTGGTAGAGCAGCGGCTGGAAGGTGGTGTAGGGGCGATGGTCGACGAGTGCCACCAGCGCGCCGGCGCGGGCGAGCTCGCGGGCGGCGTTCAGCCCGGCGAACCCCGCGCCCAGCACCACGACGCGTGGCCGCGCCGGCCGCTTCCCGGCCCTGCCGGGGCGGGCCTTCAGCCGCTTCGCCGGGGCCGTCACTTGCGCCATGCCACGGGTCATCACAAGCCATCCCTCCGACCGTCGTCTTCAGGTCTGCCTCTGGCACCAGACGAGGCTGTTAAACCCCTTCGTCCTCTTTCAAGGCTGTTTTTCCCGTATCGATGGGTCGCCGCTGCTCCTCCGCGTCACGCGGATAGTGCAGGTCGAAGGCGGGACGCTCGGAGCGGATGTTGGGGATGAAGGTGAAGTTGTGCCGGGGAGGCGGGCAGGAGGTGGCCCACTCCAGCGAGTTGCCGTAGCCCCACGGATCGTCGGTGGTCACCCGCGGCGCGTGCCGGGCGGTCTTCCACACGTTGTAGAGGAACGGGAGCGTCGAGAGGCCGAGCAGGAACGCGCCGAGCGAGGAGATCTGGTTCAGCGTGGTGAACCCGTCGGCCGGGCCGTAGTCGGCGTAGCGGCGCGGGAAGCCCGCCGCGCCCAGCCAGTGCTGCACCAGGAACGTGGTGTGGAAGCCGACGAACAGCATCCAGAAGTGCACCTTGCCGAGCCGGTCGTCCAGCATCCGCCCGGTCATCTTCGGCCACCAGAAGTAGAAGCCGGAGAACATGGCGAACACGACCGTGCCGAACACCACGTAGTGGAAGTGGGCCACCACGAAATAGGTGTCGGTGACCTGGAAGTCGAGCGGCGGCGAGGCCAGGATGACGCCGGTCAGCCCGCCGAGCAGGAACGTCACCAGGAACCCCACGGAGAAGAGCATGGGCGTCTCGAAGGTCAGGTGTCCCCGCCACATCGTGCCGATCCAGTTGAAGAACTTCACCCCTGTCGGCACCGCGATGAGGAACGTCATGAACGAGAAGAACGGCAGCAGCACCTGGCCGGTGGGGAACATGTGGTGTGCCCACACGGTCATCGACAGCCCCGCGATGGCGATGGTCGCCCCGACGAGCCCCACGTACCCGAAGATCGGCTTGCGCGAGAAGACCGGGATGACCTCGGTGACGATCCCGAAGAACGGCAGGGCGATGATGTACACCTCGGGATGCCCGAAGAACCAGAACAGGTGCTGCCACAGCAGCGGCCCGCCGTTCTCGGCGTCGTAGACGTGCATGCCGAACTTCCGGTCGAGCTCCAGCGCCAGCATCGCCGCCGCCAGCACCGGGAAGACCATCAGCACGAGCATGCTGGTCAGCAGCGTGTTCCAGGTGAACAGCGGCATCCGGAACATGGTCATCCCGGGTGCCCGCATGCAGATGATCGTGGTGATGAAGTTGACCGACCCGAGGATCGTGCCGAGGCCGGCCAGCGTCAGCCCCATGATCCACAGGTCGCCGCCGACGCCGGGCGAGAACGTCGACGTCGACAGCGGGGTGTAGGCGAACCACCCGAAGTCGGCCGCCCCGCCCGGCGTGACGAACCCCCACATCGTGATGATCCCGCCGAACAGGAACAGCCAGTACGCCACCGCGTTGAGCCGCGGGAAGGCCACGTCCGGCGCGCCGATCTGCAGCGGCATGATGACGTTGGCGAACCCGGCGAACAGCGGCGTGGCGAACAGCAGCAGCATGACCGCGCCGTGCATGGTGAACAGCTGGTTGTAGACCTGGGCGCTGACGACCTGCAGCCCGGGGGCCATCAACTCGGCCCTGATGAACATCGCCATCAGACCGGCGAGCAGGAAGAAGACGAACGACGTGATCAGGTAGAGGTAGCCGATCACCTTGTGGTCCGTGGTGGACATCCAGGCGGCGATCACCGAGCCCGTACGGCGCCTCCTGACCGGAGCCAGAGGCGAGGTGAGTGGCTCGCCGGTCGCCGGCTTGTGTGTCGTCACCGCGATCCCCCCTCGCGAGACTCGGCACGCCCACGTGCCGCATTCACGTGGGAATACCCCGGACTGTCCGCATCTAGCGTCAAGAGGCGGCCGATCCTCGGTCAGGGACCCCCCAAGCGAG
>NZ_KZ559468.1:242207-340490 GCF_002850745.1 Nonomuraea indica | reverse complement strand
GGGCGGCGGAGCGGCGGGGCGGCGGGGCGGACCCGGGAGGAGCGTCAGGCCGGGCCGCGGTCCGGACGCTCGGAGACGCGGATCGCGTTCACGATGGGCGAGCCCACACGTGTCGCGAAGCGCAGGTTGAGCTGGCCGTCGGTCACCTGGACCGTGTACTGCCTGCTGACGGCCGTGTACGTGCCGGCCTCCAGCGCCAGGTCCAGCGCCGGCAGCACGAGCTGCCCCTCGGCCAGCACGTCGAAGACCCGCCTGCCGATGTCCGTCGAGCGGGTGTCGGCGAAGCCCAGCTCGATCGTGTAGGTGCCGGCCGGGACGTTGTCGAAGCGGTATTCGAGCATGTCCTCGCGGGCGGTCCTGAACAGCGCCTGGTCGTCCGTCCCCTTGATGGTCCTGGACGTGGAGTGCGTCCGGTTCCGGGTGGCGACGTAGCCGTGGCCGCCCTGGGCGTACTTCCGGTCGGCCGTCCAGGAGTCGCCGGCGGCGTCCACCAGGCCCCTGGTCGCGCCGACGTCCACGGCGACCTGGTGCTTGGGCACCACGACCGACACCTTCACCTCGATGACCGGCTGCCTGCCGCTCGCCGAGCGGATGACGAGCTTGCCGGTGCGGACGGCGCCCGGCTGGACCCCGGCGCTGGAGACGCTCACCTTGAGCGCGGCCGTCTGACCCTTGGCCAGCTCGCCCGCCGCGGGCGTCACGCCGAGCCAGCTCTGCGCCGGGTCGGCGGTGACGGTGTAGGCGGTCGGCGAGCCGAGGTTGGTCAGCTCGAAGGTGCGGCTCCGGCTCGCCTCTCCCGGCATCACCACGGTGAGCTCGCCGAGCGAGGCGCTGACCCGGCCGGTGACCAGCGCGGTGTCGATCCTCGTGGGTGCGGCCGGGGTGACGGTGACCGGCTTGGTGAAGGTGCCGTAGTGCTCCTTGGCCACCTCGACCTCGTAGTCGCCCGCGGGCACCTGGCCGTAGAAGGCGCCGTCCGCGCCCGTGGTGAGGGTGGCCACGTCGCCCACCTTGACCGTCGCGCCGGGCAGCGGGTCGCCGTCGTTGGCGTCGGTGACGACGCCGGTGACGAGGCCGTGCCGGCTGGCGGTGAAGGTGAGGCTCATCCCGTTCGACAGGGCGGCCTGCTCGTAGGAGTAGAGCATCGCGTCGGCGCCGGTCGCGTCCTCGACGCCGACGGTGGCGCTGGTGCCCTGGTCGCGCTGGCTGTCGACGTCCTTGTAGCGGAAGCTCACGCTGCCGTCCTCGCCCAGCAGGGCGGAGAAGGAGATCCGCTGCGCGCTGTCGTTGTAGTACTTGAGGTTGCGCCACTCGATGACGAACCGGCGGTGCGGGGTGGCGCCGGTGACCGCGGTGTAGACGCCGCTGCCGGCGTCGGCGACGAGGTCGTCCCAGTACGGGTAGACGGCGTTGTTGGGCGTGCCGGCGGTCGGGAGGCGGCCGTTGGAGCCGCTGACGACGCGGTCGGCGGCGAAGGTGGCGAAGCCGTTGGTGCTGATCCACGCCCTGCTCTGGCCGGTGCCGTAGAAGGGCACCGGGAAGGGCAGGGTGACCTGCTGGGCCTCGTCGTCGCCGGTCAGGGCGAGCTTGTCGGTGCCCGCGACGTACGGCTCGGCGCCGACCTCGCAGGTGTAGCCGAAGTTGTCGCCGCGCAGGCCGAGCTCGACGTCCTGCGTCTGGTCGCCGGTGAGGGTCACGCCGACGCTCGCGCCGCGGGCGCAGCGGGAGGAGGGCGTGACCACGACCGTGTACTCGCCGTGCGGCAGCGTGAGCCGGTAGCGGCCGGCCGCGTCGGTGACCGTGCTGACGGGGGTGCCACCGGCCGCCACGGTGGCGCCGGCCTCGGGCGTGCCGGCCGTGGTGACGGTGCCGGACAGGACCGCCTGGGGCTGCTGGGCCATGGTGACGTCGGCGGTGGCGCTCCGGCCGGCGACGACGGTGGCCGTCGCGGTGCCGCGGGCGTAGCCGAACTTCTGGGTGGCGATCTCGTAGTCGCCGGGGACCAGGCGCGGCACGGCGTACCGGCCGTCGGCGCCGGTGACGGCCGTACGCGTCAGCGGGCCGGTGATGGTCACCGTGGCGCCCGCCACCGGGGCGCCGCCGGAGGTCACGGTGCCGGCCAGGTCGCCCACCTGGTCGGCCGGGGCGGTCCGGACGGCGTTGTAGGCGTCGAGGCGACCCTCGCCCCAGACGTTGTTGTCGGCGGCGGTGCCGCCGCAGCTGGTGTCGGCGACGTCGATCGCGGTGGTGTCGAGCAGCGGCCGGGTCGCCGCGATGTCTCCCTGCAGGGCGGGCGCGGCCGACCAGATCAGCGCGACGGTGGCCGCCACGTGCGGCGAGGCCATCGAGGTGCCCGTGTAGGAGGCGTACGTGCCGCCGGGCACCGAGGAGCGGACGCTCACGGCGGGGGCGGAGATGTTGGGCTTGATCTCGCCGTTCTCGCCCTCGCCCTTGCTGGAGCGGTTGTAGAGCGCGTTGTTGACGTCGAAGCCGCCCGCGCTGTAGCTGGCCGCGTACTGGCCGGGCGAGCCGCTGGTGCGGCAGGCGGGGCCCTCGTTGCCGTTGGAGAAGGCCGGGAAGATGCCGGCGGCGACCCACGCCTCGACGGTCTCCTTGTACCAGGGGTCGAAGCCGTCGCCGCCCCAGGAGTTGTTGACGATGTCGGGCGCGAGGTCGGGCCGCGGGTCGGCGCCGCTCAGGTCGGTGGGGGCGAGGATCCACTGCCCGGCGGCGAGCAGCGAGGCGTCGGTGCAGGTGTTGACCTCGCAGCCCTTGGCGGCGATCCACTTGACGCCGGGGGCGACGCCGATGCCGTTGGCCCCGGCCATCGTGCCCATGGTGTGGGTGCCGTGGCCGTTGTTGTCGCACGGCGCGGAGGTCGGGCAGACGCGAGCGGGGTCGAACCAGTTGTGGTCGTGGTCGACGACGCCGTCGGCGCCGCGCCCGCGGTAGGAGGCGGCCAGGTCGGGGTGGTCGAACTGGACGCCGGTGTCGATGTTGGCGACGACGATGCCCTCGCCGCGGTTGCCCAGTTCCTCCCACACGCGCGGGGCGCCGATCCGGTCGATGTTCCACTCGACGGCGTTGACCTTGGCCTCGGTCTTGGCCGGGTCCGGCTTGGGCAGGGCGACGGTGCGGACCGGCTCGATGCCCTGGACCTCGTCGAGCTTCGCGATCTCGGCGGCCAGCTTGGGACCGGCCGTCACCCGGACGGCGTTGACGATCCAGAAGGAGGTGTAGTCGGCCTCCTGCGCGTCGAGCAGCTTGCGCAGGCCGGCCTGGGACGAGGCGGCCTTGGCGGTCTTGGCCTCGTAGACGAGCTCCGCCTTGACGTCCTTGGTGCCGGCCCGGCGGGCGGCGCCGAGGTCGGCCGCGCCCTTGAGGCGTACCCAGAAGGTGGACTTGCCGTCCGCGGCCAGGTCGGCCCGGACGGCGGCACTGATCTTGTCCGGCTCGGGGGCCGCCTGGGCGGCGACCCCCTGCGGGAGCATGAGGGTGAGGGCGGCGATCATCCCGGTGACCCCGGTCAGGATCGATCGCCGGTGGGGGGTGTACGGCACATGCTCTCCTTCACGCCCGGCGGGGACAGCCCACCGGGGTAGAGCTGATCTTTACGCCTACGGATGAAGGGTGAAGAGATCATGGCCGCTTTGCAAGAGTCTTGGCATAACAAGACTGAGCAAGTCATGAAATGTGATCTGGTCAGGCCGAATGCCTCTCCCGGGCCGTGGTCCCCACCCGCCGCGGCCGGGAGCGCCCACGTCAGCGACGATCAGTTGTGCGAGACTTCGTCCGGCCGGTAGAAGCGGAATTGGCGGAGTTTGTCATGTTCGTACGTCCCCTCGTCGTGGTCTGCGTGCCGGTGCTGGTCGCCGCGCTGGGCGCCTGCGCCGGACCCGCGGGAGGGCAGGCGACGCCCCCGTCCTCCCCCTCCTCCGCCCCCACCACGTCACACCCCGCCACGTCGCACCCCACCGAGTCGGACCCCAAGACGTCGGACCCCAAGACGTCGGACCCCAAGACGTCGGACCCGGCCGCGTCGGACCCCGCCACGTCACATCCCGCCACGTCACATCCCGCCACGTCGGACCCGGTGCTGTCCGGGCCCCGCACCGTCTGCGGTGAGGTCCAGCCGCCCGGCGGCGGACCGATGGCCGCCGTCGCGGTGCACACCGGACGTGCCGACTGCCGCGAGGCCATGCGGGTCTTCCGCGCCTACTACCGGCCGGACACCCCGAAGCAGGGCAGCGCCGGCGTCGCGACCGTCCAGGGGTGGCTCTGCGCGAGCAACTCGGCGGCGCAGGCGGCGACGAGCAGCCGGCTCTCCTCGTGCCGGAAGGGCCGCGTCCGGGTGGTGGCGGACGTCATCCCCTGACCGCCGGCCGGGCGCGTACCGGCCGCCGGCTCACTGGTCGAGGTAGCGCAGGATGGCCAGCACGCGCCTGCTGTACGTGGGCGTGCGCGGCAGGGCCAGCTTGTCGAAGATGGCGTTGACGTGCTTCTCCACCGTGCTGAGCGAGACGTGCAGGTTGCCGGCGATGGCGGTGTTGGCGTAGCCCTGGGCGAGCTGGCGCAGCACCTCGGCCTCCCGCTCGGTCAGCGCGCGCAGCGGATCGGCGTGCGTGGTGCGGGCCAGGAGCTGGCGCACCACCTCGGGATCGACGACCGTGCCGCCGTCACGGACCCGCTCCAGCGACTCCAGGAACTCCGCCACCTCCGACACCCGGTCCTTCAGCAGGTAGCCGACCCGCTCGGTGGCCCCCGCCAGCAGCTTGGCCGCGTACGTCTTCTCCACGTACTGCGACAGCACCAGGACGGCCACGCCGGGCCAGCGCTCCCGGATCTCCAGCGCCGCGCGCAGCCCCTCGTCGGAGTGGCCGGGCGGCATCCGCACGTCCACCACCGCCACGTCGGGCCGGTGCTCGGCCACCGCCGCCACCAGCGCCGCGGCGTCGCCGACCGCGGCCACGACGTCGTGCCCGGCATCGGCCAGCAACCGGGCCAGGCCCTCGCGCAGCAGCACCGAGTCGTCGGCGAGGATCACCCGCACGGCGGCCACTCCGCGCCGGCCCGCTCGCTCGCCGGCTGCTTGGGCAGCGAGGCGCTCACCCGGGTGCCGCCGTCCGCGCCGTCGCCCACCTCGAACCTGCCGTCGAGCGCCAGCACCCGCCTGGCCAGCCCGGACAGCCCGCCGCCGCCCGGGTCCGCGCCGCCGCGGCCGTCGTCGGACACGGCCACCCGCACCTCCCGCTCGTCCTCGTCCAGGACGACCAGGATGTCACGGGCCCCGGAGTGCTTGACCGCGTTGGTGATCGCCTCGCGGGCGACGAAGTACAGGGCCGTCTCCACCTCGGAGACGGGGCGGTCGCGCAGCCCGTAGTGGACGGTCACCGGCAGCCCCGCCCGTTCGGCGACCCCGGCGAGCGCGGCCCGCAGGCCCAGGTCGTCCAGCGCCGTCGGGTAGATCCGCCACGCCACGTCCCGCAGCTCGTCCAGCAGCCGCCGCGTCTCGGCGTAGGCCTGGTCGACCAGCTCGGGGGCCGGGGCGGAGCCGTGCCGGGCGCGGCCCAGCAGCATCGCCAGCGCCACCCCGCGCTGCTGCACGCCGTCGTGCAGGTCGCGTTCGATGCGCCGCCGCTCGTCGTCCACCGCCCGCACGATGCCGTAGCGGGTGGCGGTCAGCTCGGCGATGCGCCGCCGCATGAGCTCCTCGCGGCCGACGCCGAGGAACCGTACGGCCAGCCGCCGCTCGGCGGAGGCGACCAGCCGGCACCAGAGCGCGGCCAGGCCCAGCACGGCCATGCCACAGGTGATGCCGAGCACCCAGTTCGCCGTGTCCAGCCGCACCCCGGGCAGGCGCAGCGACACGGTCTCGCCCGTGCCCTGCAGCATGGCCCACAGGCCGCCCGCCGACAGCACCACGCCGAGGAATCCCACCGACAGCAGCACGTGGCCGCCGATCAGGCCGACCAGCCCGCGCAGCGCCAGGTAGCCGGGGCCGGGGACGCCTGGGCCGGCGTCGTGCCCGAGCCAGGCGGCCAGGCGGGCCCGCTCGACGGCGGCCAGCCGGGGCGCCCACCTGCCGCGCCACGGCCAGGCCGCCGCGAGCAGGGCGAGGGCGGCGGCGCCGGTGAACGTCCCGGCCAGCACCCCGGCCAGCCGGCGCAGCGCGGTCACGACCAGGACCGACACGCTCGTCGTGGTCCCCGTCACGGCTTCCCCTTTCCGGAAGTCATCCGCTCGCGCCGCCGTCGTGCAGTCTAGGAGCGGGTACGCCGGCTACGCGTCGCGCCGCCGCAGCACGGCGTGCCCGGCGGCCAGGGCCGCCGCCGTCCAGCCCAGGAGCCAGGCCAGCCCCTCGCCCGGCGGGTACGGGATCGGCCCGCCGGTGAGGTTGTCGGCGCTCTCCATGAACGCCAGCCCGGCGAACATCGGCAACCGCATCGACGCCTCCACCGCCACCTGGCTGCCCGTCATGAGCAGCACCAGCGGCAGCCCGAACAGCAGCATGAACATCACCGTCAGCGCCCCCGCCGCGCCGCGCAGCGCCGTGCCGACGCCGAGCGCCATCAGCGACACCAGCGCGGCGAACACCCCCAACCGCAGCAGGTCCACGACCGCCTCCCCCGCGTCGAGCGTGACGAACCCGCCGAAGACGGGCACCGACAGCAGCAGGTACGTGGCCACGGCCGCGAGCCCGCCGGCCAGCACGCCGGTCGCGAACATCACCGGCGCCACCACGAGCGCCTTGGCGGCGAGCATCCGGCCCCTGATCGGCACGGCCTGCAGCGTCCCGCGGATGCTCCCGGTGGCGTACTCGGAGGTGATCGCGAGCATGCCGAGCGTCACCATGACGAGCTGGGCGAACGTCGACGCCGAGACCACGCTCTCGGTGGCCGGCAGGCGGGCCGCCGTCACGCCGTCGCGCACCAGGTCCGTCGCCCGGGAGCCGCCGAGCGCCACCGCGGACAGCACGGTGACGGCGACCGTCCCGGTCAGGCACCAGAAGGTCGAGCGCACCGACCACAGCTTCGTCCACTCGGCGGCCACCGGCCAGGTGACGGATGTGAGGTTCACCGGGCGCTCCCGTACTCGACGCTGTCGGCGGTCAGTTCCTGGTAGGCCTGCTCCAGCGAGGGCTCGCGGGGGCTCAGCTCGTGCAGCCGGACGCCAGCCTCGTGGGCGAGGTCGCCGACGCGCTCGATCGGCGCGCCGGTGGCGACGAGCTCGTTCTCACCGCGCCGCTCCACCGCGATCCCCGCCGCCGTGAGCCGTGCCGCGAGGTCACCGGCGTGCGGGGTGCGGACGAGCACGGCCGTGGCCGCCAGGACCTCGCCCAGCGGCGCGTCGGCGAGCAGCCGCCCCTTGCCGATGACCACGAGGTGGTCGGCGGTGAGCTGCATCTCGCTCATCAGGTGGCTGGAGACGAACACCGTGCGCCCCTCCCCCGCCAGCGTCCGCATGAGCCGGCGCACCCAGCGCACCCCGTCGGGGTCCAGCCCGTTGACCGGCTCGTCGAACATCAGCACCTCGGGGTCGCCGAGCAGCGCCCCCGCGATCCCGAGCCGCTGGCTCATGCCGAGCGACAGCGTGCCCGCCCGCTTCCCGGCGACGGCGCCGAGGCCGACCGTCTCCAGCACCTCGCCGACGCGGGCCTTCGGAATGCCGTTGCCGCGCACCAGCGCCACAAGATGCGCGCGGACGCTCCGGCCGGGATGCACCGCCCGCGCGTCCAGCAGCGCCCCGACCGTCCGCAAGGGGTTGGTTAGCTCGTGGTACGGCCGGCCGCCGACGAGCGCCCGGCCCGCCGTGGGCCGGTCCAGGCCGAGGATCATCCGCATGGTGGTGGACTTGCCCGCGCCGTTCGGGCCGAGGAATCCGGTGACGGCCCCCGGGCGGAGCCGCAGCGTCAGGTCGTCGACGGCGACGCGGTCGCCGTAGCGTTTGGTGAGGTGGTCGAGGCTGATCACGTCGTACCACGCTAGGGAGCGGGACGTCCGGCGACCATGGGGGCGATCCGCCGACTCCTGTGGGGGTTTCCCGTAACCGTCAGGGCGTCACGGGCACGATCCGCGCCTCCCGCAGCACGCCGTGCTCGATCGTCAGCAGGCCGACGGTGCCGTGCGGCTGGCGGCGGCGGTCGGTCGGCGAGCCGGGATTGAAGATGCGCAGGCCCTCGCCGGCCTCGTCGAGCGGGATGTGCGAGTGGCCGAACACCACGAGGTCCGCCTCGGGGAAGCGGCGGCGCAGCCGCGGCAACCGGCCGCGGGCCGGCCCGCTGTCGTGGATCATGCCGACCCGGAGGCCGTCGAGGGTCAGCTCCAGCGTCTCGGGCGCCGCCACGTCGGGGCCGTCGTTGTTGCCCTTCACGGCGTGGACGGGCGCGTACGCGGCCAGCTCGGCCAGCACGGAGGCGACGCACACGTCCCCGGCGTGCAGGATGGCGTCGGCGTGGCGCAGCTGCTCGGCCACCCGGGGCGGGCACG
Source organism: Nonomuraea indica (assembly GCF_002850745.1). GTDB lineage: Bacteria > Actinomycetota > Actinomycetes > Streptosporangiales > Streptosporangiaceae > Nonomuraea > Nonomuraea indica. Next base: position 332,004 of record NZ_KZ559468.1, on the reverse strand, counting down.
AGCGCCAGCGGCGTGGCGCGTGCGTGTCGGAAAGGACCACCACTCTCACGCCTGTCCCCTGCCCGCCCGCCCGTCGCGCTCACGCACCGGCGAGCGGGTTCGGCAGGTAGGCCCAGCGGTCCCCGGGCGGGCCGCCCTCCAACTGCATGAGCGTGTGCGCCTTGACCGGCAGCTCGGCGCCGAACAGCGCCGCCCGGTCGGCCCTCCCCGTGGCCGGCAGCTCGTCGAACGCCCGCCGGGCGGCCGCCGCGACCTCGTCCCACAGCCGCGCCTCCACGTCCCGGTCACCCTGACCGAGGGCCGAGACCAGCGTGCCGAACGTCGTGCCGACGAGCGACCCGAACAGCTTCTCCCGCAACCGCCACGGGTCGTCAGTGAGGAGACGGGCGTGCAGCGGCGGAGTCTCCAGCCCGTGGCGGGCGAGCCGGGCGGGGCTCACCCGGATGTCGGCCAGGTCGCGGTAGACCAGGCGCACGGGACGGCCGTGCCGGTCCAGGACCACCAGCAGGTTCTGGCCGTGCGCCTCCAGCGCGATGCCCATCGCCAGCAGCCCCAGCCCGGCGCCGAACGCCGCCCGCGCGAACGCCGCCATCCACCCTGCTCCCCCACCTCCGCGGGCGGCGGCTCCCCGGGTGTGGGCTTCCCGGGTGTGGGCTTCCCGGGCGGGCCGGCCCCCGGCGAGGACGTGGATCAGGGGTGGGCCTCCGTCCGCCGGACGCGCGGTGAGCGCGGCCAGCGGCGCCACGACCTCCCCGGAACCGGCGAACCGCGACGGCGGCTCGCGCAGCAGCACCGCCACCTCCGCGCTCGGCCGCCCGTCCACCAGCGCGGCCGCCCCGCACAGGTAGCGGGCGACGTACGGGCCCGCGCTGCCGAGCCGGGCTGCGGCCCGCGTCAGCAGATCCGACAGCGGCACCGCGTCACGCACCGACGCCGCCGAGATGTCGCGCACGTGCGAGGTCATCCGCGCCGACACGGCCGTCTTGACGTGCGGCCCGCCGTCCAGGGGCGCGAGGGTGCGCAGCGACATCAGCGGCCGGGCCGGGATCGACCGGCCGGACGGCTCCAGCCCGAGCTCCGGCAGCCGGTGCCGGCTCTGCCAGGGGTGCACCGGCACCAGGATCCGGTCACCGTCGGTCAGCCGGGCCGGCCACGGGCCCGCGAGGAGGCAGCGGGCGGCGGGCACGGCGACGAGGTCGAGCCGCACGACCGGCCGGTGCTCGGGCGCGTACGCGAGCTGCTCGGCCACGGAGAAGCCGGGACGGTTGCGGCAGCACGGGTGGTACGGGTGCCCGTCGACCACATCCTGCTCGAAGGCGAGGTCACGGCCGGGGCCGCGGGCGGGGTCCAGGGCCGCGGCGTCGGCGCGGGACAGGGCCAGGGAGGCGGTGCTGCGTTCCAGGTCACCGACCAGGCGGGCGGTACCGGGCAGGCCGAGTGCCGCGAGGAGCTCCGCCGGATCGGTGTACGCACGCCCGTCCAGCCACACCACCATCCCACCACCCTGCCCACCACCCGGATGGCCGCCACCCGGATGCCCACCACCCGGATGCCGGCCACCCAGATGCCCACTACCGGGGTGTCCACCGCCCGGCTCGTCTCCCAGGAGGTGGCCGCCGGTCGGGTTGCCGCCGGTCGGGTGGCCGCCGGTCCGGTGCCCCCTTGTCGGGAGGAAGTCGGTCGGGAGGGAGCCGGTCGGGAGGGTGCTGGTCGGGAGGGTGCTGGTCGGGACGGCGGGGTCGAGGTCGTGCGGGAGGCGGGCGGGGCCGGTGAGGAGGCGGCCGTCGCCCAGTCGTACGCTGCCCGGTCCCCGGTCGGCGACGCCGGGCAGCGGCTCGTACAGCAGGCCGCGCCACAGCCTGGCGAGGACCGCGGCCCGGGCGCCCGGCAGGGCCGCGGCGCAGGGCGCGGTCAGCCCGGGACGCACGGCGGCGAGCTCGGCCGCGAACTCGGCCGCGAATCCGGTCTCGGCCTCGTCCGGGAACCCGGACCGGGCTCCCCCGGGAGGTGGCGGGACATGGGACACCACCCTTCATTACCCGAAGTGCCAGCGCCGATACCCAGGGTAGGAGGGTGTCATGTCATGTCGGGACATGGGGGAAGTTCTCACCATGACGGCCCTGCTCAACTGCGTGCTGCGCGAGGTCGCCCGGCCGGAGCCGGACGGCCATCGCCTCCCCGCCACCGGCCGGCTCCTCCGCGTCCACGCGACCTGCCCCCGCACCCGGACCCGTGGAAGGACCCCCGGCCACCGACCGTGCGAACAACTGCCCGACACACGGGGTCCCGACACACGGGGTCCCGACACACGGGGTTCCGACACACGGGGTTCCGACACACGGGGTTCCGACACACGGGGTCGCGACGGGCGGAATCCCGACGGGCGGAATCCCGACGGGCGGAATCCCGACGGGCACGACCCCGGCGGACACGGCCCCGACGGGCGGGGGCCCGGGGAGGAGGAGAGGGCGGGGCGGTATCCGTCCTGGGCCGAGGTGCTCACCCCTGACGGCTGGCGACCGCTGTCCCTCGACGGGCTGCTGACCGTGGTGGGCGAGGAGTTGCGGGCGGGAACCGGGACCGGCAACGACGAGCTGCCCGGCGAGATCCGGCACAGCCGCGACGTCGTCAGGGCGCTGGTCGCCGCACGGCGTGATGCCGCGCCGCCCGACGACCCGTACCTGCGCTCGGAGCAGGCGCTGCTGGCCGGGCACCGCTACCACCCGGCGCCCAAGGCGCGCGGCGGGAGGGGACCGCGGGCGTGGCTGCGGTACGCGCCCGAGGCGTACGCGCGGTTCCCGCTGGAGCTGCTGGGCGTGCCGGAAGAGCTGCTGGTGGAGGAGGGCGACGCGGCGGCGCTCGACGGGCTGGGACCGCCTCCGCCCGACGGCTACCGGCTGCTGCCGGCCCATCCGTGGCAGCTCGACCTGCTGGGCGACCCGACCTGGGCGTCCGGCCCCGGTGGGAGGCCCCCGGTCGCCGGGCGGCGGGGCGGACGGTCGGGAGGCGAGCGGGCGCGCGGGGTGGTACGGCTCGGGCGGAGCGAGGCGGTGGCCGTGCCCACCTCGTCCGTGCGGACGGTCTACCTGCCGGACGCCGACGTGTTCTGCAAGTTCAGCCTGGACGTGCGGATCACCAACGACGTGCGGCGGCTCTGGCTGCGCGACCTGCGGTGGCTGACGGCGGTGGACGGCGTGCTGAGGACCGTCTTCGACGACCTGCCGGACCGGGTGCCGAGGCCGGCCGTGCTGTCCGACCGCGGCTACCGGACGGCGGACCCGGGTGGGCCGGACGGCGGGGAGGCGCTCGCGGTGGTGCTGCGCGACGGCCTGCGCGAGCACCTGCGTGACGGGCTGACGCCGCTCGTCGCGGCGGGCATCAGCGAGGGGTACCCCGGCGTCCCGCTCGACGGCCTGGACCGCGACGGGGCGGCGCGGTGGTGGCAGCGCTACCTCGACCATCTCGTGCCGCCGGTGCTGCACGCGTACCTGCGCCACGGGGTGGTGCTGGAGTGCCACCTGCAGAACGTGCTCGTCGGCGTGGACGCGACCGGGACGCCCGGACAGGTGATCTTCCGCGACCACGAGGGGGTCAAGCTCGTCGAGGACCGCCACCGCGACCTGCTGGGCGGCCGCGAGGGGGGCGGCGGGCCGGGCGTGAGCGCCGCCTACGGCTGGGAGCGGCTGGTGTACTGCCTGGTGGTGAACAACCTGGCGGAGATCGCCGGGGCCGTCGGCGTGCGGCATCCCGGGCTGGCGGGAGAGCTCTGGGAGCGGGCGCGGGCCGTGGTGGCGGCGTGCGCCGGCGACCACGGCGACCCGCCCGAGCTGCGCGCCCTGCTCGCCGCCTCGCACGTCCCGGCCAAGGCCAACCTGCTGCTGCGCTGGACGGGCGCCGACGGCGGCGTGATGCGGTGCGTGCCGGTGCCGAACCCGCTGGCCCCCTCACACCCCGGTTGTTTCGGCCGTGTTTCCGGCGTTACCCATGTGTAGCCGTTGTTACCGCGGTGAATTACCCGTAACGGAAGCACCGCCACGGACGGTCAGCGTGCGTAACCCGCCGTTCCTACGCTCGACGAGCAGAAAGCAGAGCGTAGGAGGAGATGATGGCGCGGTGGCTCGCCGACTGGCACCCCGATGACGAGGCGTTCTGGGAGAGCAAGGGCAAGCGGGTCGCACGACGCAACCTCGCCTTCTCCATCTTCGCCGAACATCTCGGCTTCACCGTCTGGACGCTGTGGAGCATCGTGGCGACCCGGATGGGCAGCTACGACTTCACCACCGACCAGCTCTTCTGGCTGGTGGCGCTGCCCAACCTGATCGGGTCGGCGCTGCGCATCCCCTACACGTTCGGCCCGGCGAGGTTCGGCGGGCGCAACTTCACCGTGGCCAGCGCCCTGCTGCTGCTCGTCCCGGCCGTCCTGCTCGGCTTCGCCGTGACCGACCCGGGCACGCCGTACTGGCTGTTCCTGGTGATCGCGGCGCTGGGCGGCGTCGGCGGCGGCAACTTCGCCTCCAGCATGGCGAACATCACCTACTTCTACCCGCGCTCCCAGCAGGGTGTGGCGCTCGGCCTGAACGCGGCGGGCGGCAACATCGGCGTCAGCTCGGTGCAGCTCGTCATGCCGCTGGTGATCGGCTCGCTCGGGCTGGCCGCCGCGGGCTGGTTCTGGGTGCCGTTCATCGTGGTGGCGGCCGGCTGCGCCTGGTTCTTCATGGACAACCTGACCAGTGCCAGGGCCAACCCGCGCGAGCAACTCGCGGTGGCCGGGCGGGCGCAGACGTGGGTCATGTCGTTCCTCTACATCGGCACGTTCGGCTCGTTCATCGGCTACTCGACGGCGTTCCCGCTGCTCAGCAAGAGCGTCTTCCCCGACGCGCCGTACGCGGCGGTGGCGTTCGTCGGGCCGCTGCTCGGCTCGCTGATCAGGCCGGTGGGCGGCTGGCTGGCCGACCGCCTGGGCGGCGCGCCGGTCACGCTGTGGAACTTCGCCGCGATGGGCGCCGGCGTCGTGCTGGTGTGGTTCGCCACCACGTCGGGCTCGTTCTGGCTGTTCTTCCTGGCCTTCCAGACGCTGTTCGTCACCGCGGGCATCGGCAACGGCTCCACGTACCGGATGATCCCGGCGATCTTCCAGGCGAAGGCGGTCGCCGAGCGCGGCGAGAGCGAGGAGGCGCTGCTGTACGGCAAGCGCCAGGCCTCGGCGGCGATCGGCATCATCTCGGCGGTCGGCGCGCTGGGCGGCTTCCTCATCAACCGGGCGTTCGGCATGTCCTTCGCGGCGACCGGCAGCCCCGCGACCGCGTTCCTCGCCTTCGGCGCCTTCTACGGGGCCTGCTTCGCCCTGACGTGGTGGTGCTACATGCGCACCGTCGGCGTCTCCCGGATGGCCAGCCTGGCCTACGCCCGGGTCTGACGGCCCCGAGAACCCCAGTCCGGCATGACGACCCCTGGTAGGACGAACGTGGAACTCCCCGTGCTGACGCACTGCCCGTACTGCGCCCTGCAGTGCGGCATGGCGATCACCCCAGAGGCCGCCGTCACCCCGCGCACCGACATCCCGGCCAACGCGGGCGGCGCCCTGTGCCAGAAGGGCTGGACCGCGGGAGAGCTGCTCACCAACGGCGAGCGGCTGACCGGCCCCCTCCTGCACGGCAGGCCCGTCACGTGGGAGGTCGCCCTCGACCACGTGGCCGGCCGGCTGTCCCGGATCCGCGCCGAGCACGGCCCCGACGCCGTGGCCGTGTTCGGCGGCGGCGGGCTCACCAACGAGAAGGCCTACCAGCTCGGCAAGTTCGCCCGGGTGGCGCTCGGCACCAGCCAGATCGACTACAACGGCCGCTTCTGCATGTCGTCGGCGGCGGCCGCGTCGACGCGGGCGTTCGGCATGGACCGCGGGATGCCGTTCCCGATCACGGACCTGGCCGAGGCGGACGTGGTGCTGCTGGCCGGCGGCAACGTCGCCGAGACGATGCCGCCGTTCGTGCGTCACCTGGCGGGGCCGCGGCTCATCGTGGTGGACCCGCGCCGAACGGCGACCGCCAAGCTGGCCTGGCTGCACCTGCAGCCCACCCCCGGCACCGACCTGGCGCTCGCGCTCGGCCTGCTGCACCTGGTCGTCGCCGAGGGGCTGGCCGACGAGGAGTACATCGCCGCCCGGACCACCGGCTTCGACGAGGTCCGCACGTCGCTCGCGTCGTGGTGGCCGGAACGGGTCGAGCGGGTCACCGGCGTGCCGGTCGCGCGCATGCGGCAGGCCGTCCGGGCGATGGCCGCCGCCGGGCGGGCGATCGTGCTCACCGGCCGGGGGGCCGAGCAGCACGCCAAGGGCACCGACACGGTGACCGCGTTCATCAACCTGGCGCTCGCGCTCGGCCTGCCCGGCACGCCCGGCTCCGGGTACGGCTGCGTCACCGGCCAGGGCAACGGCCAGGGCGGCCGGGAGCACGGGCAGAAGGCCGACCAGCTCCCCGGCTACCGCAAGATCGACGACCCGGCCGCCCGCGAGCACGTCGCCAAGGTCTGGGGCGTCCACCCCGACGACCTGCCGGGCCCCGGCCGGTCCGCCTACGAGCTGCTCGACGCGCTCGGCACGCCGGCCGGGCCGCGGGCGCTGCTGCTGTTCGGCTCCAACCCGGTGGTGTCGGCGCCGCGCTCGGCGCACGTCAGCGACCGGCTCGGCGCGCTCGACCTGCTGGTGGTGTGCGACGTGGTGATGTCGGAGACCGCCGCGATGGCCGAGGTGGTGTTCCCGGTGACGCAGTGGGCGGAGGAGACGGGCACGATGACCAACCTGGAGGGCCGGGTGCTGCTGCGCCGCAAGGCCGTCGAGCCGCCCGCCGGGGTGCGCAGCGACCTGGAGGTCATCCGTGAGCTGGCCGCCCGGCTCGGCCACACCTGGCCGTCGGACCCGCGCGTGGTGTTCGACGAGCTGCGCGAGGCGAGCGCAGGCGGCCTGGCCGACTACGCGGGCATCACCTACGAGCGGATCGAGGCGGACAAGGGCGTCTTCTGGCCCTGCCCGTCGCCGGACCATCCGGGGACGCCGCGCCCGTTCCTCGACCGGTTCGCCACCCCGGACGGGCGGGCCAGGTTCACGCCGGTCGAGCACCGGCCCGCGGCCGAGGAGATCGACGAGGACTACCCCGTCTACCTCACCACGGGCAGGGTGCTCGCCCACTACCAGAGCGGCGCCCAGACCCGCCGGATCGCCCCGCTCGCCGAGGCGGTGGCCGAGCCGTTCGTGGAGCTGCACCCGGACCTGGCCGAGGAGCTGCGGATCGACGCGGGCGACATGGTGCGGGTGAGCAGCCGCAGGGGCCAGACGCAGGGGGCTGCCAGGATCAGCGACGCGATCAGGCGCGACACGGTGTTCATGCCGTTCCACTGGGAGGGCGCCAACCGCCTGACCAACCCCGCGCTCGATCCGACGTCCCGGATGCCGGAGTTCAAGGTGTGCGCCGTCAAGGTGGAGAGGGTCGCATGAGACTGGTCGTCGTAGGGAACGGCATGGCGGGCTCCCGCCTGGTGACCGAGGTGCGGGCACGCGACCCGCACCTGACGGTCACGGTGGTGGGGGCGGAGACGTGCCAGCCGTACAACCGCGTGCTGCTGTCCAACGTGCTCGCCGGGAGCGCCAGGCCCGAGCAGGTGCGGCTGCTCGACCCCACCTGGTACGCCGCCCACCGCGTGGAGGCGATCTTCGGCAGCGCGGTGACGTGCCTGGACCGCGACGCCCGCGCGGTGGTCACCGAGGACGGGCGGCGGGTGCCGTACGACGTGCTTGTGCTGGCCACCGGCAGCGACGCCATCGTGCCGCCGATCCCCGGCGTGGAGCGGGCCATCCCGTTCCGCACGCTGGACGACTGTGAGCGCATCCTGGAGTCGGCGGGCGGCAGCCGCCGGGCCGTGGTGATCGGCGGCGGGCTGCTCGGCGTCGAGGCGGCCCGCGGCCTGGCCGGGCGGGGCCTGCCGGTGACGCTGCTCCACCTGGCCGGCCACCTGATGGAGCGCCAGCTCGACATGGAGGCCGGCGAGGTGCTCGGTGAGACGCTGGCCGGGCTGGGCGTGGACATCCGCACCGGGGTCAACGCGGAGGCGGTGCTGCCGGACGGCGTCCGGCTCGCCGGCGGCGAGCTCGTCGAGGGCGACCTCGTCGTCCTGGCCTGCGGCGTCCGCCCGGTGACCGGGCTGGCCGCCGAGGCGGGCCTGGAGGTGCGCCGCGGCATCGTCGTGGACGACGAGATGCGCACCGACGACCCGTCGATCTTCGCGATCGGCGAGTGCGCCGAGCACGACGGCACCGTGTACGGCCTGGTCGCCCCCGCGTGGGAGCAGGCGGGCGTCGCCGCGGACGTCATCACCGGCGGCAAGGCGCTCTACCGCGGCTCGCGCATGGTGACCCGGCTGAAGGCGCGCAGCGTGGAGCTGGCCGCGATGGGCGAGACCCAGCTCACCGAGGAGCACGCCGAGGTGGTGCGGTTCAGCCATCGGGCCCGCGGCACCTACCGCAAGCTCGTCATCCGCGACGGCCGCCTGGTCGGCGCGATCGTGCTCGGCGAGAGCGACGCGGTCGGCACGCTGACGCAGCTCTTCGACCGGGGCGGCCCGGTGCCGGGCGACCGGGCGGGGCTGCTGTTCCCCGGCCTGTCGGCCACGGCGCACGTCGCCGACAGCCCGACGCTGATGCCGGACGCGGCGAAGGTGTGCCAGTGCAACAACGTGACCAAGGGCCAGATCCGGGCGTGCTGGGAGGCCGGCGCGCGGGACGTGGCCGGGATCGCGGCCGCCACCAGGGCCACGACCGGGTGCGGCACCTGCCGCGACGCGGTCGAGGGCATCGTCGGCTGGCTGTGTGAGCAGGAAGGGGTTTCGGCATGAGGAACGTCGTCGTCGTGGGGTTCGGCCCGGCCGCCCACCGGTTCGTCGAGACCCTGACGGAGCGGGGTTTCGGCGGGCGGATCACCGTCATCGGGGAGGAGCCGCGCCCGGCCTACGACCGGGTGGCGCTGACCTCGTACCTGACGGGCAAGAGCCTGGAGGACCTCACCTACCCGGTGCCGGACGGGGTGGTGACCCGGCTGAACACCCGGGTCACCGTGATCGACCGCGAGGCCCGCGTGGTGACCACGGCCGACGGGGCGGCCGAGCCGTACGACGTGCTCGTGCTCGCGACCGGGTCGGCCCCGTTCGTGCCGCCGGTGCCGGGCGCCGGGCACGCCTTCGTCTACCGCACGATCGACGACCTGGACGCGATCCGGGACGCCGCACGGGGGGCGACGGAGGGCGTGGTGGTCGGCGGCGGGCTGCTCGGCCTGGAGGCGGCCGACGCGCTGCGCGGCCTCGGGCTGCGCACCCACATCGTGGAGATGAGCCCGTGGCTGATGCCGCGCCAGGTCGACGAGGGCGGCGGCTCGGTGCTGAAGGGCCACATCGAGGGCCTGGGGCTGAGCGTGCACGCCGGCGCGGGCGTCAAGGAGATCGTCACCGACTCCGGCGGCCGCGTCACCGGACTGCTGAAGCCGGACGGCACACTGCTCGACGCCCAGGTGGTGGTCTTCTCCGCCGGCGTCAGGCCGCGCGACGAGCTGGCCCGCGCCTGCGGCCTGGAGGTGGGCGAGCGGGGCGGCGTCGTGGTGGACGAGGGCATGCGCACCTCCGACCCGGCCGTGTACGCGATCGGCGAGTGCGCGCTGGCCGGCGGCATGGTGTACGGCCTCGTCGGGCCGTGTTTCACGATGGCGGAGGTGGCCGCCGACCGCATCATGGGCGGCGGGTCCGGCTTCGAAGGCGCCGACCTGTCCACCAAGCTGAAGCTGCTGGGCGTGGAGGTGGCGCAGTTCGGCGCGATGGACGGCGCGCTCGACGTGACCTACATGGACCCGGTGGGCGGCGTCTACAAGAAGCTGTTCATCAGCGACGACGCGCGGACGCTGCTCGGCGGCATCTGCGTGGGCGACGCCGGCCCGTACACCACGCTGCGCCCCTTCGTCGGCAAGCCGCTGCCGGCCGCGCCGTCGGACCTGCTGTTCAGCGGGTCGGGCGCGGCCAACCTGGACCTGCCCGACGAGGCGCAGGTCTGCTCGTGCAACAACGTCACCGCGGGCGCGGTCCGCACCGCCATCGCCGACAGGGGCGTGACCGACGTCCCCGGCGTCAAGGCGTGCACCCGGGCGGGCACCACCTGCGGGAGCTGCGTGCCGATGCTCAAGCAGCTCCTGGAGAAGTCGGGCGTCGAGATCAGCAAGGCGCTGTGCGAGCACTTCACCTACTCGCGGGCCGAGCTGTTCGACATCATCAGGGTGCGCGGCATCACGACGTTCTCCGAACTGATCTCGGGCCACGGGACCGGGCGCGGCTGCGACATCTGCAAGCCCACGGTGGCCTCGATCCTGGCCTCGCTGCACAACGGGCACGTGCTGGAGGGCGAGCGGGCGGCCCTGCAGGACACCAACGACGCGTTCCTCGCCAACATCCAGAAGAACGGCACGTACTCGGTCGTCCCGCGCATCCCCGGCGGCGAGATCACGCCGGACAAGCTCATCGTGATCGGCGAGGTGGCCCGCGACTTCGGCCTCTACACCAAGATCACCGGCGGGCAGCGGATCGACCTGTTCGGCGCGCGCGTCGAACAGTTGCCGCAGATCTGGAGGCGCCTGGTGGACGCCGGCTTCGAGTCGGGCCACGCGTACGGCAAGGCGCTGCGGACGGTCAAGTCGTGCGTCGGCTCCACCTGGTGCCGCTACGGCGTCCAGGACTCGGTGGGCCTGGCCATCGCGCTGGAGCTGCGCTACCGGGGTCTGCGGGCGCCGCACAAGCTCAAGTCGGCGGTGTCGGGCTGTGCCCGCGAGTGCGCCGAGGCCCGGTCCAAGGACTTCGGCGTCATCGCCACCGAGCAGGGCTGGAACCTGTACGTGGGCGGCAACGGCGGCTTCAAGCCGCGCCACGCCGACCTGTTCGCCTCGGACCTGTCGACCGACGAGCTGATCAGGACCATCGACCGGTTCGTCATGTACTACATCCGCACGGCCGACCGGCTCCAGCGCACGGCCGCCTGGATCGAGTCCATCGAGGGCGGCCTCGACCACGTCCGCGACGTGATCGTGCACGACTCGCTGGGCCTGTGCGCGGAGCTGGACGCGCAGATGGCGCACCACGTGGCCACGTACGAGGACGAGTGGCGCGCCACCATCGAGGACCCGGAGAAGCTGAGCCGCTTCGTCAGCTTCGTCAACGCCCCGGGCGTCCCCGACCCGTCGATCGTCTTCGAACGCGAACGTGACCAGATCAAGCCGATGGTGGTGACCTCATGAGTTGGATGACCGTGTGCGACTACCACGTCCTGCTGCCGGAGCGGGGGGCGTGCGCCCTGGTGGGCGGCGAGCAGGTGGCCGTCTTCCGCACCTTCGAGGGCGAGGTGTACGCGATCGGCAACCTCGACCCGTTCAGCGGCGCGTACGTGCTCTCCCGCGGCATCGTGGGCACCAGGGGCGGCGAGCCGACCGTGGCGTCCCCGCTGCACAAGCAGGTGTTCTCCCTCGTCTCGGGGGTGTGCCTGGACGATCCGGGCGTCCGGGTGCCGACCTACCCGGCGCGGGTGGCCGGCGGCCGGGTCGAGGTGGCCGCCGGCGCCGGGCCGGTCGAGGCGGCCGACGAGCGCCGCCTCGTGGACGCCTCCTAGCCGCCCCAGGCGGTTCGGCGGGCGCTCAGGCGGGTGGGCAGTCGGCGAGCCGGGCGCAGGCGACCAGGTGTCCCGGCCCGGCCTCGGCCATCCGCCCGGCCGCCGCCCGCCCGTCGCCGCCCGCCGACCCGCTCTCGTGGCAGAGGCAGGACGTCACGGGTGCGGGGTCCTCCCACGGCGCGTTCAGCCGCGGCACCGCGGCCAGCAGAGCCCGCGTGTAGGGGTGCCGGGGGTCGCCGAACACCAGGTCCGTCGGGCCCATCTCGACGACGGCGCCGCCGCGCAGCACGACCGTGCGCTCGGCCAGGTAGGTGCCGAGCGACAGGTCGTGGGTGACGTACAGCACGCCGAGACCACGGGTCTTCAGCTCGGCCAGCAGGTTGAGCACGTCGATGCGGGTGGAGGCGTCGAGCATGCTGGTGATCTCGTCGGCGACCAGCAGCTTGAGGTCGAGCAGCAGCGCCCGGGCGATGAGCATGCGCTGGAGCTGGCCGCCGCTGAGCTGGTGGGGATACTTGCCGAGCACCTCGCCGGGGTTCAGCCGCACGTCGCGCACGGCGGCCTCCACGCGCCGCTCCCACTCGGCCGCGGGAACCCGCGGGAAGTAGCCCTCCTTGACGAGCGCGAACACGCGATCGGCCTTGAACACCGGGTTGTAGCAGCTGAACGGGTCCTGGAAGACGCCCTGGACGGCCCGGTAGTAGTCCTTGCCCGGCCTGACCGGCGCCCCGTCCATCGTGATGGAGCCGCTGGTGACGGGGGTGAGGCCGAGGATCATCCGGCCGATGGTGCTCTTGCCGCTGCCGCTCTCGCCGATCAGCGAGACGACCTCGCCCGGCCGCACGTCGAAGCTCACCCCGCCGACGGCCGTGACCGTCCTCCCGCCGAAGGTGCCGGTCCTGAACACCTTGGTGACGTTGTCGAGTCTCAGCATCAGGCCTTCCAGCAGGCGACGAAGTGGTCGGGCTCGGTCTCGGTCACCGGCGGGTCCTCGGCGCATCCCTCGTCGGCGAGCGGGCAGCGGTCGCGGAACCGGCAGCCGGGCGGCGGGTCCAGCAGGGAGGGCGGGCTGCCGGCGATGCCGGACAGCGGCCGCTCGGCGTGCCGGACGCCGACCTCGGGCAGCGAGTTGATCAGCATGCGGGTGTACGGGTGGCGGGGCGCCTTGACCATGACGTCGGCGGGCGCCTTCTCGGTGAGCCGGCCCGCGTACATCACCATGATCGTGTCGGCGATGTGGGAGGTGAGCGCCAGGTCGTGGGTGATGAAGAGCATGCTCTTGACGAAGCCGCTGTCGCGGAAGCCGAGCAGGGCCCGGGCGACCGCCTTCTGGGTGGACACGTCGAGCGCTGAGGTGATCTCGTCGGCGACGAGGAGCGACGGGTCGAGCAGCGTCGAGACGACCATGACCATGCGCTGCTTCATGCCGCCGGACAGTTCGAGGGGGTAGCGGTCCAGCACCTCACGGGGCAGCCCGACGAGGTCCAGCCGGCGTTCCAGCTTGTCCCGGTCGAGACGGACGCCGCGTGACTTCAGCAGCTCGGCGACCATCCGGCCGATGCGGCGGGTGGGGTTGAGCGCGCTCATCGCGTACTGCGGGACGAGCGACACCTCGTGGAAGCGGAACGCGTTCATCCGCCGGTCGTCGGCGATGGGCAGCTCGCGCCCGTCCAGCTCGACGGTGCCGCCGACGTGCCTCATCCGCCCGTCCAGGCGGATGAGGCTCTTGCCGAGCGTCGTCTTACCACACCCGGACTCGCCGGCGAGGCCGAGGATCTCGCCGTCGCGAACGCCGAACGACACGCCGTCGAGCGCCTTCACCTCGCCTCCGAGGGTGCGGTAGGAGACCCGCAGGTCGGTGACGGTGAGCGTCATGTGATCCTCAGTTTCGGGTTGAAGACCTCGTCGAGCCCGACGTTGGCGACGTAGAGGGCGCCCACGATCGCGGTGATCGCCAGGCCGGGCGGCACGAACCACCACCACAGGCCGAGTTGCAGCGCGCTCCACTGCGTCGCGTTCTGGAGCATCAGCCCGAGCGAGACGCCCTCGGTGGGACCGAGCCCGATGAAGTCGAGCGACGAGGCGATGAGCACCGATCCGCCGAACAGCAGGATGAACGTCATGAACAGGTAGGAGCTCATGTTGGGCGCGATCTCCCGCGCGATGATGCGCGGCGTGGACAGGCCGCTGAGCCTGGCCAGGTCCACGAAGTCCCGGCCGCGCAGCGAGAACGTCTGCGCCCGGATCGCCCGTGCCGCCCACGGCCAGGAGGTCAGGCCGATGAACAGCGCCTGCACGGCGACGCTGCGGATGCCGAGGTAGGCGTTGATGATGAGCAGCACCGCCAGGGTCGGGATGACCAGGACGACGTTGGTGAGCATGTTCAGCGCCTCGTCCACCAGGCCGCCCCGGTAGCCGGCGGTGAACCCGACCACCATCGCGATCACGGCCGCGATGCCGCCGCCGAGCGCGCCGGCGGCGAACGTGGTGCGCAGGCCGTACACGAACTGAGTGAAGACGTCCTGGCCGAACGTCGTCGTGCCGAACCAGTGCTCGGCCGACGGCGGCAGCATGGGGGCGGCGACGTACTCGTTGGGCGCCGCGACGCCGAGGACGAGCGGGCCGAGCAGGCCGGTCAGCAGCAGGACCAGCACCAGGCCGAGGCCGGTGACCAGCTTGCCGTTGCGCACCGCGAAGTGCAGCGCCTCCCGCCGGACCACCCGGGTCCCGGCGCGTCCCTCGGTGAGGGGGGTCGTCGTCATGCCTGGGCACCCGCCATTCCGGCTCGCGTGCGGGGATCGACCACGACGTAGACGAGGTCGATGACGAAGTTGGCCACGAGCACGCCGACCACGATGAACATGAACGTGCCCTGCAGCAGGAAGAAGTCCTGGTTCTGGATGGCCTTGAGAATCAGGCTGCCCAGCCCCGGGTAGGAGAAGACGATCTCGGTGACGAGCGCGCCCGCCACCAGCACGCCGAGCTGGAGCGCGAGCCCGGTGATCTGCGGCAGCACCGCGTTGCGGAAGGCGTAGCGGCGGATCAGCCGGGACGGCGCGCCGAGCGCGGCCAGGTAGGTGGCGTAGTCGGACTCCAGCTCATAGATGATCATATTGCGCATGCCGATGGCCCAGCCGCCGAGCGCCACGAGAAACAGCGACAGGAACGGCAGCACCCAGTGGTGCAGCAGGCTCAGCAGGAACTCTCCGGTCAGCGCCGGCTGGAGCGAGAAGGCGTAGCCGCCGGCCACCGGGAACCAGCCCGCCACCACCCCGAGCCCCCAGGCGAGCAGCACGGCCAGCCACATGTACGGCATGGCCGTCAGCACGTAGCCGACCGGCAGGACGGTGTTGTCGAGCAGCCTGCGCCGCGCCGCGTAGGCGCCGAGCCGGTTGCCCGCCCACCAGCTCAGCAGCACCGCCGGGATCATCAGCGCCAGCGTGTACGGCACCGCCCGCAGGATGACCGTGCTGACCGGGGTGGGGAACAGCCAGATGCTGATGCCGAAGTCGCCGCGCAGCAGGGTCGCCCAGAAGCCGGCGTACTGCTCCCACAGCGGGCGGTCGAAGCCGAACAGGTCGGTGTAGTAGACGCGCATCGCCTCGACGGCCGCGGGCTGCGACACGCCGGTCCTGGCCAGCATGCCGGCCACCGGGTCGCCCGGCATGAAGCGCGGGATCATCCAGTTGACGGTGACGGCGACCACGAAGGTCAGCGCGTAGACGAGGAGTTTCCTGCCGAAGTAGTGGCGCACGTGAGCCTCTCCAGGCCCTCTCCCCCGCGGTGGAGAGGGCCGTTCACATCGGGCCGGTCCGTCGGGCCGGTCAGGAACCGGCCGGCTGGATCTGCGTGAGCGTCTCGAACCCGCCCAGCTCCAGCCAGTGGCGCCACAGCACGGGCGCGGACTTGGGGGCGCCCTGCGCGGCGGACGGCCAGTTCTTCCAGGTGGCGACGCTCGACTGGGCCCACAGGCCGTTGTACCAGAGCGGGATGATCGGCATCTCGTCGAGGTGGATCCGCTGGATCTGCGAGATGACGGTCTTCATGCCGGCGACGTCGTCGGTGCGGACCTGGTTGAGCTGCTGCACCAGCTTCCAGGCGCGCTGGTTCTCGTAGCGGCCGAAGTTGACGGTGTTCTGCGTCTTGTTGACGGGGAGCTGGAAGACGTAGTCGTAGTACGTCCAGGGGGTGTTGGAGAGCTGGCGCTCGTTGTTGACGAGCAGGTCGAAGTCGCCCTTGCTCCGCTTCTCGACCAGGGCGTTGAAGTCGGGGAAGTCCGGGGTGACGTCGATGCCGGCGGCCTTGGCGCTGGTGGCGATGGTGCGGGCGGCCTCCATCCAGTCGGTCCAGCCGGTCGGCACGATCAGCGTCAGCTTGATCTTGGAGCCGTCCTTGTTCTCCACCAGGCCGTCGCCGTCGCGGTCGCGGTAGCCGGCGTCGGCCAGCGTCCTGCGCGCCTTGGCGGTGTCGAAGGCGAAGCCGGCGGCGCCCACCACGGACTGGTCGACGAACTGGTCCCACTGCGGCAGCAGGCCGGTGGGGCTGGCGACCTTGACGAGGTTGCCGTACACGCCTTCGACGATCTTCTTGGTGTCGACGGAGGCGGCCAGCGCCCTGCGGAAGGCCGGGTCGTCCATCGGCTTCCTGGTGGTGTTGGGCACCAGCCAGGCGGTGTTGGCCGAGAGCATGTACGGCGGCTGGTCGTAGAAGGTGGTGATGCCGAAGTTGCCCTTGACCAGGTTGGCGACGCCGGGCAGGAAGTTGTTGCTCAGGTCCAGGCCCTTCTGCAGCAGCATGCCCATGGCCACCTCGTTGCTGGGGGTGGCGACGTCCACGATGTAGCGCGGCCTGGGCTCCTTGCCGAGGGCGCTCCTGCCCCACCAGTCGTCGCGCCTGACGTAGACGACCCGGTCCTGGTCGTGGCTCTGGTAGGCGTAGGCGCCGGAGCCGACGGGCTTGTCGTTGGCGCCGTTGAGCACCTCCTCCTCCGACCGGCCGGCCCAGATGTGCTCGGGCACGATGACGCGGCTGTAGAGGTTGAAGTCCCACTCCTGGTAGTTGGCCTTGGAGAAGGTGAACCGCACCGTCCTGTCGTCGACGGCCTCCACGCTCTTCAGCCAGTCGTACAGGTTGTGGAACGAGATCGTCTCGATCTTGCCCAGGCCGTAGGAGAAGGCCACGTCCTTGGCGGTGAGCGGCTTGCCGTCGGACCAGGTGACCCCGGAACGGATCTTGGCCTCGTAGACGGTGTCGCTGGTCCAGGAGCCGCTCTCGGCGAGCCAGGGGACGAGTTTGGCGGTGTTGGGGTCGTAGTGGAAGAGCGTCTCGTAGACCAGGCCCTTGGTGCCGGTGGCGTGGTCGCCCTCGCGGATGGGGTTGAAGTGGGCGGGCGGGCCCCACTGGGTGCCGGTGGTGTAGAGGGTCTCGTTGCGGGGCAGCGAGCCGGGGTTGCCCGGGTTGCCGGGGGGCGGGCCGGCGCCCTGGGAGGGCGGGGTGGCGCCGCCACCGGAACAGGCGGCGGCGGCCAGGGCCGCCGCCAGGAGCGGAACGAGGATCCGCGCCCGCTTTCGCATCTGTCTCTCCTTCCCCCGCCGCGGCGGAGGCTCGACCGTCTGTCACAGCCCCGAGGTGGCGGCCCGTGGGGACGCCGTGTGGACCGGTCAGCGGCCGTCTCGGCCTGCGCGCGCACGCAGGTGGCAGGCCCGCTGTGAGAGCGCTCCCACTGAACCGGGTAAGCAACGCGACCGTAAAATCGCACGCTCGCTCAGTCAAGAGTTGTGATGAGGTCGAAATCCCGTCGAACGACATCAGGAGAGACATCGCGACCGCACCCGTGCCATCGGGGCGTGGCGGGAGTATGGTTCGTCTGCACAGATGGCTAACCGGTTCACCCTGGGGGGCTCGGTGAAGCGTCCGACGATCGCCGACATCGCGCGGCGCGCGGGAGTCTCCAAGGTGGCCGTATCGTACGCCCTCAACGACCGGCCCGGCGTGTCGGCCGCCAAGCGGGCGGCGATCAAGGCCATCGCGGAGGAGATCGGCTGGCGGCCCAACAGCGCGGCCCGGGCGCTCAGCCGGGCACGCGCCCTCTCGGTCGGCCTGACGCTGTGCCGGCCCGCCCGCATCCTGGGCGTCGAGCCGTTCTTCATGGAGCTGATCAGCGGCATCGAGGGCGAGCTGTCCGGGCGCTCGTACGCGCTGATGCTGCAGGTGGCGAGCACGCCGGAGGAGGAGCTGGAGGTCTACCGCCGCTGGTCCGGCGAGGGCCGGGTGGACGGCGTGATCCTGGTGGACCTCCGCTTCGCCGACCCCCGTGTCGCCGCGCTGCGGGAGCTCGGGCTGCCGGCGGTGGTGATCGGCCATCCGTCGGAGTCGGGACCGCTGGCGGCGGTGTGGTCCGACGACGCCGCGCCCGTGCGCGAGACCGTCGAGTACCTGACGGCGCTCGGGCACCGCAGGATCGCGCGGGTGGCCGGCCTCCCCGAGCTGGTGCACACGGTGCTGCGTGACCGGGCGTTCAGCGCCGCCTGCGCTGAGCTGGGGACGGACTGGCACGCCGTCATGCACACCGACTACACCGGCGCGGAGGGGGCGCGGGCCACCCGCCGCCTGGTGAGCGCGCCCGGCCGCCCGACGGCGATCGTGTACGACAACGACATCATGGCCGTCGCCGGGATGTCGGCGGCCCGCGAGCTGCGACTCGACGTGCCCGGCGACCTGTCGATCGTGGCCTGGGACGACTCGCCGCTCTCGCAGGTCGTCCGGCCGGCGCTCAGCGCGCTGACCCGCGACATCCCCGCCTACGGCGCCCGGGCGGCGCGCACCCTGCTGTCGCTGATCGCCGGGGAGGAGGCTGCGGGCTCCGAGGAGCCGGCGGCCCGCCTGGTGCCGCGCGGCAGCACCGCTCCACCCCCCGCCGCCCGGTGACACCCGCCCCGCGGCCGGGCCGAGCCGGCGGCCGGGCTCAGGGGGCGTCGTCGCGGACGGAACCGGGGGTCGCGGGTTCGTCCGGCGGCGCCTGGTCCGCCATCCGGGTGGTGGCGGGGTCGTCCTCGTCCCAGCCGAAGGCGGAGCCGGGCGAGTAGTAGCGGCTCAGCCAGGCGGCCAGCCCGTCGAGGCCGGGCATCAACGCGCGCTCGGTGATCCCGGCCTGGTCCAGCCGCTCGCGCGCCTCGGCCTTGACCTCGGGCGGCACCCGCCAGGCCCACCACAGATCGGGGTGCTTGTCCAGCCAGTCCTCGACCGGCCGGGTCACGTCCGACAGCGCCGACAGCACCGACGACTGGGTGATGATCCGCTCGTCCAGCGACGGCGGCTCGAAGAACACGAGGAACGGGTCGTCGGCGCCCAGCTCGTCCAGCGTGTCCAGGTCGGGCACCGCCCGGCCCAGCATCTCGGTGGTGAACAGCAGCGCCCCCTCCCCCTCGAGCACGTCACGCAGCGGCGCGGGGAGCCGCCGGTGCACGGCCGCGCAGTCCACGCCGACGAGCATCGCCTCCTCCTCGGGCCAGGCGACCGTGGCGAAGTGCAGCGCCACGAGCGGCGAGAACGTCCAGTCGATCAGCCGGGTGGGCAGGCCGTGGTGCTGCCCGAGGGCGAGCCAGTCCCACAGGGTCGGGCCGGGCGACTGGCGGTGGGCGTACTTGCGGAAGTTGCGGATGAGGTGCCGCTCCACGCCCCGGCAGTCGCCGGTCAGCCGCGCGAGCCCCGCGAGCAGCTCGTACGGGGGGCGGGCCCGGCCGCGGAAGACCACAGTCGAGTGGGAACGGCCACCGGTGCGATGCCCGCGCAGCCCGCTGACCTCGCTGATCGAGTCGTCGAGCTCCCTCCAGGAGGACACCGTGCGGATCGCCATGCCGCTACCGATGCCCCTCCAACGGACGGCCACACCTCACGAACACGGATGTACTTTTATCGATTTTCGATGTTACGGTGAGCCTCACCCTCGCCGTCGCGGCCTGGATGACGGTCGTCGATGCCAGGGTGGCACTCGGCGACGCCGTCAGTCCGGTCGCCGGCCCGCTGATGGGAGTGGGGGCGTTCGTAGTGGCCGAGGTGGTCGGGCGTGGCCTGGTCATGGTGGACGAGCTCGAAAGGACCGTCTGAGTGCCGCCGGGCGAACTCAACGGACGGATCGAGGTCCGGCTCGACGAGCTGCTCGCCCGGCGCGGCATGACGCTGACCGAGCTGTCGCACCGGGTGGAGGTGACGATCGCCAACCTGTCGATCCTCAAGACCGGCAAGGGCAAGGCCATCCGGTTCTCCACCCTGACGCGGCTGTGCGAGGTGCTCGAGTGCCAGCCGGGCGACCTGCTGCGCTACGCCGAGGACCCGCCGGCCGGTCCGTGACGGCCTGGCGCCCGCCCCGCCCCGCCCCGCCCGGCCCAGCCGTGCGGGCGAGCGAGGGCGGGGCGGGCGGCCCCCGTCTCCTACGGCTCCTGCAGGACCGACAGGACGTTGCCCGCCGGGTCGGTGAACCAGGCGATGAGCGGGCCGCCGCCGTGGAAGATGCCCCGCTCGTCCGTCTCCAGCTGCGGGTAGCGCTCGAAGCGCACCCCGCGCGCCGCCAGCTCGTCCACCGCCTTGCCGATGTCGTCCACCGGGAAGTTGAGGACGGTGTACGTGGCCGGCACGTGGTCGTCCTTCGGGTAGACCAGGATGTCCCGGCCGCCCGCGATGTGCAGGGTCAGCATGCCGTTCGCCACCGACACCGTCAGGCCGAGCGTCTGCTCGTAGAACGCCCTGGCCGCCTCGATGTCGTCGACGGAGAAGCCGCTGTACGCCTTGACCGAACCGAGCATGGTCGCCTCCTCTCACATGGCCGCGCGGTGTTCCTCGCTGAGCTGGATGATCTGGACGTAGTTGCCGTCAGGGTCGATCGCGGTGGCGAACAGGCTGCCGTCACGGTCCTCCAGCTCCGCCAGCCACGACACGCCCAGCCCGTTCATCCGGTCGACCACGGCGCGGGCGTCCGCCACGTCGAAGTTGAGGATGAACCGGCCGGGCTCAGGGTTCTTGTCCGAGATGTCGGAGCGGGTGTCGACGATGAGGTGGAAGCCGCCGAACGTGAACACCCGGTAGTCGCCGGCCACGGTGTCGGCCTCCGGGTCGAGGGCCGCGGCGTACCAGCGGCTCAGCCGTTCGGGGTCGGCGCTGGCGAGCAGCATGCCGTCCAGGGCGGGTCTTCTCATGATGCCTCCCGAGGCGATGAGATGGTGTCACCTGTCCTGACTCGGCGGCGGCCTCGAACTCATCGCCCGGGAGGCGGATTTTTTCACCCGCAGGCGTAGCCGGACGGGGTCGCCGTGTCGCCGCCGGGACGGCCGGCCTGGAAGCCGAACGTGGTGGCGCCGCCCGGCGGGAGGGCGGCGTTGTAGGGGGCGTTGCGGGCGGTGACGGTCTGCCCGCTGGTGCTGAGGGTGGCGTTCCAGGAGCCGGTGACGGCGTGGCCGGGTGGCAGCGTGAAGGTGACCGTCCAGCCGTTCAGCGCGGCGGCGCCGGTGTTGGTGACGGTGACACGAGCGTGTTGTACCAGAAGGAGGTGCGCAGGTTGCCGCTGTCGTCGAAGACCTCGTTGACGACGTCCCAGGAGACGACGGCGGGGTCGGCGGCATAGCGGCCGACGACCTGCGCGATGTGCTCCCGCATGGCGGCGCGCATGGCGGTGGCGCCGAGGCTCTGCACCCAGCCGGGCGTCTGGCTGTGCCAGACGAGGGTGTGGCCGTGGACCTGCTGGCCGTTGGCGGCGGCGAAGCGGACGACGGCGTCGGCGCCGTCGAAGGTGAACCGGCCCTGGCTGGGCTCGGTGGCGTCCCACTTCATGGCGTTCTCGGCGGTGATCTGGTTGAACTCGGTGGCGGCGAGGTCGCGGTAGGCGCTCTCGTTCGCGAGGGGGCCGGTGGCCAGTGCGGTGCCGATGAACTTGCCGCGCGCGGCGGCGTGCTCGCGCAACGCCGCCGAGGCGGCGGCGGGAGTGGCCGGCAGGAGGAATGCGGCCAGCAGCCCGAAGAGGGCGGTCAGCGCGAGGGTTCTGGTGCGGGAGCGGTCGTGCGGGGGCACAGGCGTCCACCTCCACGTGCGTTCTCTGAAACTTTCGGCCCGCTCTCGGGCTCATCCGGACCGTAGGCATGCTGGGTGGACACGTCAACAGCCGGACCCGCTCGGCGGTCTCGTGATGCTGAAACTATCGGGTACAATATGAAAGTTTCACAGAGCGCTTTCGACACCCGCAAAGCGCGGGTAAGGCGCCCGGCAACACCCTGTATCGTGCCCCCGATGAACGTCCTGGACTGGGTCAACCCGGCCCCGCGCAAGGCGACCGCCGACGGCTCCCACCTGGAGCTCGGCCGCTGGGCCGTCACCGGCGGCGACGGCACCGCCACCGCCGTCGCGGCGCTGCGCGACGGCCTCGCCGCCCTGGACGCCCCCGGTGACGCGGCGACGTCCCTCGTCCCGGTGCGGGTCGACGTCGAGCAGGGCCGCGGGCTGCCGCCGGAGGGCTACGCCCTGACCGTCTCCGTGGGCGACGGCGTCCGCGTCACGGGAGCCGACCCGGCCGGCGCCTTCTACGGCGCGCAGACGCTGCTGGCCCTGGCCTGCGCCCCCTGCGAGCGGCACCGGCTGTGCCTGCCCGCCGCCGAGGTGCGCGACTGGCCGGAGCTGCCGACGCGCGGCACGATCGAGGGCTTCTACGGCCGGCCGTGGACCCACGCCGACCGGCTCGCGCACCTGCGCTTCTCGGCCCGCCACAAGCTCAACACCTACGTGTACGCCCCCAAGGACGACCCGTACCACCGGGAGCGCTGGCGCGAGCCGTACCCCGAGGCCGACCTCGCCCGGCTGGCCGAGCTGGCCGGCGAGGCGGCGGTCCGGCACGTGCGGTTCGTGTTCGCGCTGAGCCCGGGCCTGTCGATGGTCTACGGCGACCCGGCCGAGCGGTCCGCGCTGCGCGCCAAGGCCGCCCAGGTGTGGGACGCGGGCGTACGGGAGTTCGCGCTGCTGTTCGACGACATCCCGCCGGAGCTGCCGCACGACCGCGACCGGGCGCTCTTCGGCGCCTCGCCGGGCGCGGTGGCGAGCGCGCACGCCGCCGTCTGCCGCGACTTCGCCGAGACGTTCCTCGCCGCGCGGGGCGCCGAACGCCCCCTGACCATGGTGCCCACCGACTACGCCGGCACGGGCCGCACCCCCTACCGCGACCGGCTCGCCGACGAGCTGCCGCCGAACGTGCTCGTCTGGTGGACCGGCAGGGACGTGGTCGTGGGCGCGGTCACCGCCGACGAGATCCGCGCCGCCGCGGCCTCCTACGGGCACCGGGTGACGCTGTGGGACAACTTCCCGGTCAACGACTTCGACCCGCACCGGGTCTTCCTCGGCCCGCTGACGGGGCGCGCCACCGGCCTCGACGCGGTGCCGCTCGCCGGGATCACGGCCAACCCGATGGTGGAGGCGGCCGCCTCGCAGCTCGCCCTCGCGACCGTGGCCGACTACGCCTGGCACCCCGCGGGATACGACCAGGCGGCCGCCCACCGGCGGGCCGTGCGTCTCACGCGGGGCGCCGCCGAACTGGAGCCGCTGATCGCGGTGTGCTCGTCGTGGCCGCCGAGCGCCGACCAGAGCCCGGCCCTGTCGGCCCTGTGCGCCACGGCCCTGGACGAGCGCGGCCCCCTCCGGCCCGCGCTGGACCGGCTGCGGGAGGAGCTGGGGCGGCTCGCCGGGCTGCCCGCCGACGTGCCGGGGCGGCTGGGCGCCGAGCTGCGGCCGTGGGTCGCGGCGGGCCGGGACATGGCCGCCGCCGGGCTGGCCGCGCTCGACCTGCTGGCGGCCACCGAGGCCGGGGACGCCGCGCGGGAGCGGTACGCCCTCGGCCTGCGGGCGGCGCTGGCCCGCGCCGAGGGGCACGAGGCGAACGTGCTGCGCGGCGTGCTCCCGCCGTTCGCCCGAGCCGTCCTGGAGCGGGCCGACGGCGCCTGACGCCCGACCCTTCCCCCCTGAGGGCGCGGGAGGGAAGGGGAAGGCGCTCACGGCGCGGCGAGGGCCTCGGTCGGGGACAGTCGGGCGGCGCGGACGGCCGGGTAGAGGCCGGCGACCGCGCCGATGGCGAGGGTGGCGGCCAGGCCTCCGCCGGTCGCCCAGGCGGGTACCACGGCCGGCCACCCCTGGTAGAGCGCGTACCCGGCCGTGACGGCCGTGCCGAGCAGCACCCCGCCGGCGCCGCCCAGCGCGGACAGCAGCAGCGACTCGGCGAGGAACTGCGTGCGGATCTGCCCGCGCGTGGCCCCGAGCGAGCGGCGCAGCCCGATCTCCGGCCGCCGCTCCAGCACCGAGATGACCATGGTGTTGGCCACGCCGACGCCGCCGACGAGCAGCGCCACCGCGCCGACGCCCAGGAGCAGCCCGGTGAACGCCTGACTGGTGGCCTGCTTGGCGGCCAGCGCGTCGGACGGGCGCGACACCTCGACCTCGTTCGGCGCCTGCGGGTTCGCCGTCGCCGCCAGCACCTGCCGGACGGCCTCCAGCCGCGCCTCGGCGGACCGGGTGTAAAGGGTCGTCGGGTGCCCGTCGAAGCCGAGGACGGCCTCGGCGACGGGCCAGCCCACGAGGGCGGCCGTGTCCAGCTCGGCGGCCAGCGGCACCGGGGCGAGCACCCCGACGACCGTGAACCTGCGCCCGCCGACGACCACCTGGGTGTCGGGACCGGCGGCGGCCACGCCGAGCCGCGCGGCGGCCGTGGAGCCGAGTACGACGGCCGGGTGGCGGTGGGTGGCCGCGTTCAGCCAGGTGCCGCTGCGCCGCGCCGCGCCGACGGTGGCGAGCAGGTCGAGCCGGGCGGCGTAGACGGAGATGCCGCCGGTCTGGGCGCGGGGGATCTCCTCGCTCCGGTACACCTTGGCGTCGGAGACGTGGCCGACGGCGGAGACGTCCTCGACGGGGCCGATCCGCTCGATCATCGCCTCGGCGTCCAACGGCATCTTGGCCTCCTCTCCGAGCAGGGTGCGGCCTGCGGAGACGGTGAGCAGGTTGGTGCCCAGCGCGGAGAGCGTACGGTCCAGCTCGGCTCCCGACGAGGAGGAGATACCGACCACACCGATCATGGCGGCGATGCCGATCGCGATGCCGAGCGCGGACAGGAACGCGCGCAGCGGCCGGGTGCGCAGGCCCACCGCCCCGACCCGCAGCACGTCCCGCGGCGGCATCCGGGCCGGGACGGGCGGCGGCCGGTCGGCGTGCCGGCTCACGGCGTGGGTGCTCCGGGCGTGCTCGGTCTGGACGTGCTCGGTCTGGACGTGCTCGGTCTGGACGTGCTCGGTCTGGACGTGCTCGGCCCCGGCCATCACGCCTCCCCCGTCGCGACGGCCACGACCGGCCCGTCCGAAGGGGCGGCCGGGCCGCCACCGCCGGCGACGGTATCGGCGCCCGTGTCGGCGCCCGTGTCGGCGCCCGTGTCGGCGCCCGTGTCGGCGCCCGTGTCGGCGCCCGTGTCGGCGTCGGTGCGGGTGTCGGCGATGACGTGGCCGTCGCGCATGCGCACCTGGCGGGGCAGCCCGGCGGCGATCTCCCGGTCGTGGGTGATGATCACGATGGTGGTGCCGGCGGCGTTCAGGTCGTGCAGCAGGTCCATCACCCCGGCGCCCGAGACGGAGTCCAGGGCGCCCGTCGGCTCGTCGGCCAGCAGCAGCGGCGGGTCACCAGCCACGGCCCGCGCGATGGCGACCCGTTGCCGCTCTCCCCCGGACAGCTCGTGCGGCTCGTGGTCGAGCCGGTGGCCGAGGCCCACCCGGTGCAGCGCGGCGACGGCGCGACTCCGCCGCTCGGACCGGGGCAGGCCGCTGTAGAGCAGGCCGTCGGCGACGTTGTCCACGGCGGGCACCTTGGCGGCCAGGTGGAAGTGCTGGAAGACGAACCCGATCCGGGTGGCCCGCAGCGCCGACAGGGCCCTGTCGGTCAAGGTGGAGACGTCGTAGCCGTCGACACGGACGGTCCCGGACGTGGGCCGGTCGAGCGTGCCGATGGTGTTGAGCATGGTCGACTTGCCGGACCCCGACGGGCCGACGATGGCGACCAGCTCGCCCCGCCCGATCTCCAGCGACACCCCCGCCAGCGCGACCACGCCGCCGGGGTAGGCCCTGGTGACCTCGGACATGGCGATCATGGGCGTCACCTGGGTACCCCCACCGTCATGCCCGCCGCGAGGCCGGCTCCGCTGATCTCGACGCGGCCGCCGGCGAACAGGCCGGTCTCCACCGGGACGTACCTCGTGGAGCCGCCCTCGACGACCTCGACGCCGAAGCCGCCCTCGCGCAGCGCGACCAGCGCGGCGACCGGCACGGTGAGCACGTCCTCGCGCCGGGCGGCGGTGAAGGTGACGTCCACGGCGGCCTGGTCGAACCGCGCGACCGCCGCGCGCGCGGCCTTGCCGCCCGTGAGGGCGACGAGCGCCTCCAGCCTCGTCAGCGGCTCCGCGTCGGGGCCGTCGCCGGGCTCGATGACGGTGGCCACCTCCGTCACCCTGCCGGACGAGCGCCCGCCGTCGGGCAGGGTGACGGTGACCTTGGCTCCCTTGGCCGCCATCCGCTGGTCCTCCGCGTCCAGCCGGACGGTGACGACCTTCTCGGTGCCGGTGTAGGACAGGACCGGACGGCCGGGGGCGGTGGGCTGGCCGGCCTGGGCCTCCAGGGTCTCCACACGGACGGCCCCGTCGGCGAAGACGACGCGGCCCAGCTCGACGACGCCGGTCTGGTCGAGGCCCCGGTCGTCCTGCCAGTCCATGACGGCCTCGGCGGTGGCCGCGGAGTAGGTGTCGTCCACGGTGAACCCGTCGTAGCCGAGCTTGCGCAGGTTGCGCTCCAGGCTCTCGACGTCGCGGCCCTCCACCCCGATCCGCAGGTCGCGGTAGGCGGGCGTGGAGCCGTACATGAGCACGACCGGGTCGTTGTCGACGCGGTAGAGCGACCTGCCGCGGGTGACCCGGGCGCCGCCGGCGGGCAGCCAGGTGATCGTGCCGGGCTTCCGGCTCACCGCCGTGGTGGCGGGGCCGTAGCCGAGCTCGCCGTCCACGTCACGGGTGTCGTCGAGCGTCTGCCGGCTGATCCGGGCGGTGGCGGGTGGCAGGGCGGCCGTCGCCGGGGCGGCCCCGCCGCCCTCCAGCAGGCCGGTGCCGGTCACGGTCACGGCGGCCACCCCGGTGAGGGCGACGGCGGTGAGCAGGACCGCCGCCTTCCGGCCCCGGCGGCGGCGTGGCCGGGGCAGGGGCGGTTCGGTGCCGGCGGCGGGCGGGTCGCCGAGGGTGGGGCGGCCCATCAGGAGCCTCCCGCGTTCAGCCGGCACTTCTGCTGGGCCGCCTCGAAGTCGGGATCCCCGGCGATCTTCCCGGTGACGCGCAGGCCGCCGCCCGGCTCCGGGTCGGGGAAGTCGGGCACGCCGTTGTCGCGCATGCACTGGGCGAGTGCGCGCATCCGCTCGGCGTTCTGCTGCGCGCCCGGCCCGTCGCCGCCCATCGGCTGCCACTGCTTGCACGCCGCCATGGCCTTGTCCATGGTCGCCTTGCTGCCGGGCGCGGCGGAGACCATGATGCCCTTGCCCGGTTGCGGGTCGGCCATGTCGATGCCGTTCTCGCGCATGCACTGCGCGAACTTCACCGCCTTCTCGTCGTTGCTCAGGCTCGGCGCGGCGCTGCCGGTGGCCGACGGGCCGCCGCCGGTGGCCGACGCGACGTCGGAGCCGCCGCCGTCGTCCGCGCCGCATCCGGCCAGGGTCAGGGCGGCGGCCAGGGCCAGTGTCGATACCGTGCCGAGGACCCGCCCTCGTCTCGATGTGTTCCGCATGTGCGCTCTCCTCGTCCGGGGCCGGACCCGTGCCGGCCGTACGGCGACCGATGCAAGCGGACGGGCGGTTTCCCGGCTGTTTCCGTCCGCGCTAACGCCGGCGAAACGGCGGCTGCGTCAGGATCGGCGCGGTACGCGAGGAAGGACGGGGATGCGGGTTCTGGTGGTGGAGGACGAGCGCGTGCTCGCCGACGCGATAGCCGAGTGGCTGCGCGAGGAGACGCACGCGGTCGACACCGCGCACGACGGCGCGGCGGCGCTGGAGCGGATCGCGGTCAACGACTACGACGTGGTCGTCCTCGACCGGGATCTTCCCGTGGTGCACGGCGACGAGGTGTGCCGCGAGCTGGTCGCCTCGGACTCGACCGCGCGGGTGCTCATGTTGACGGCCGCCGCGGAGGTCGGCGACCGGGTGGCGGGGCTGGCGCTGGGCGCCGACGACTACCTCGCCAAGCCGTTCGCGTTCGCCGAGCTGGCCGCGCGGGTGCTGGCACTGGGGCGGCGGGCGCGGCCCGCGGCGCCGCCGGTGCTGCGGCGGGCCGGGATCACGCTCGATCCCGCGCGCCGCGAGGTGTTCAGGGACGGCAGGTACGTGCCGCTGTCGAAGAAGGAGTTCGCCGTGCTGACCGAGCTGTTGCGGGCCGAAGGGGCGGTGGTGTCGGCCGAGGCGCTGCTGGAGAAGGCGTGGGACGAGAACGCCGACCCGTTCACCGGCGTGGTCCGCCTGACCGTGCTCAAGCTGCGCCGCAAGCTCGGCGAGCCCGCGGTGGTGCTGACGGTGCCGGGTGCGGGGTACCGGATTCCATGAGGCAGCTCTTCCGCGCCTCGCACCCCACGCTGCGGGCCCGGCTCACGCTCGTGTACGGGGCGTTGTTCCTGCTCGCCGGGCTGACCCTGCTCGCCGTCACGTACCTGCTGTTCAACCAGCAGCTCGCGCAGTCGTTCGGCTCCCGGTACGGCGTGGCCGGCGACAGGCCGACCCGGCTCGCCATCGTCTCGCCCGGCGGGTACATGCTGCAGGGCGACGACGCGCTGCACTGGCTGCAGGCGCAGGAGGCCGAACTCCGCGAGGCGGCCGTGACGTCGCTGCTCACCCAGGGGGCCGTCGCCCTGGGCGTGGTCGGCGTCGTCGCCGCCGCGCTCGGCTGGGTGGTGGCCGGACGGATGCTCGCGCCGCTGCGCCTGGTGACCGCGACGGCCCGGCGCATCGCCGCCGCCCCGGCCGCCGACCGCGGCCTGCACGAGCGCATCGCGCTGCGCGGGCCGGTGGACGAGGTGAAGGAGCTGGCCGACACGTTCGACACCATGGTGGAACGGCTCGACCACTCCTTCGACGGGCAGCGCAGGTTCGTCGCCAACGCCTCCCACGAGCTGCGCACCCCGTTGACGCTCAACCGGGCGCTGGTCGAGCTGGCCATGCACCGCACGTCCGCCTCGGCCGACGTCAAGCGCCTCGGGGAGAGCCTGCTGGAGATCAACGCCCGGCACGAGCGGCTCATCTCGGGGCTGCTGCTGCTGGCCCGCGCCGACCACGAGATCGGCGACCGGTCGCCGGTGGACCTGGCCGACGTGGTGGCGCACGTGGTGGCTCAGGCGGCCCCGGAGGCCGAGCAGGCCCGGGTCATCGTGCACGAGGCGGCCTTCCCGGCGCCGGCCGGAGGCGACGCGATGCTGCTCGAGCGCATGGTGCACAACCTGGTCGAGAACGGCATCCGGCACAACACCGGCGACGGGGCCGGCTGGGTGCGGGTGGCCAGCCGGACCTCGCCGGGAGGAGGGGCCGAGGTGGAGGTGTCCAACAGCGGCCCAGCCGTGCCGCCGTACGAGATCGCGGCGCTGTTCAAGCCGTTCCACCGGCTGGGTGAGGAGCGCATGGTCACCGGGCGCAGCGCCGGGCTGGGCCTGTCGATCGTCCGGTCGGTGGCGCGGGCGCACGGCGGAGACGTCACGGCCCGGCCCCGCGAGGGCGGCGGGCTGGTCGTGACCGTCACGCTCCCTGCTCTGTCCGGGTGAGAGCGAGGTCGCACGTGTCGCTTACGCTATGCAATCATGTCCTGTCGGCATGTACGGGCGAGGTGCGCCATGCGGCGCCATGTCGCCGACGTCGGGAGGAATGTGCACGTGAACGATGCGAGGCGGACCGGTTTCTCCTCGGTCATCACCCGGCACGACGGGGCGACCGTCGTGAGCCTCGCGGGCGAACTCGACATCGCCACGGCCGCAGAGCTGCGCCAGGCGCTGGCCGACGCGGTCACCGGCCCCGAGCCGCCGCGCGTCGTCATCCACCTGGAGGGCGTCGACTTCTGCGACTCCACGGGGCTGAGCGTTCTCATCTCGGCCATGAACGGAGCCGAGGCGGCCGGCGGGCGGGTGCTGCTCAGCGGCGTGCGGGCCCGCATGACGCGGCTGTTCACCATGACGGGGCTGACCAAGCGCTTCGAGA
Organism: Nonomuraea indica; assembly: GCF_002850745.1. GTDB lineage: Bacteria > Actinomycetota > Actinomycetes > Streptosporangiales > Streptosporangiaceae > Nonomuraea > Nonomuraea indica. The sequence continues at coordinate 302,057 of NZ_KZ559468.1, read as the reverse complement.
TCCGCGAGACGGCCGCCGACGCCGTCCGGGAGCTGCTCGGCGCGTGACGCCCCTCACGGGCCGGCGTCCGGGGCGAAGCCGAGGGCGGTGAGGAAGGCCGCGGCGGCCGGGCCGGGCCGCGCCGGGCTCCAGACGAGATACTCCACCCGCCCGGGTGCGTCGCGCACCCGCAGCACCGCCAGGCCGGGCACCTCCCGCACGAACGCCGCCGGCAGCATGGCGATGCCGAGCCCCTCCCTCACCAGGCGCGCCATGAAGTCGACGGCCGTCGCCTCGAAGGCCACCTCCCGCCGGACGCCCGCCGCCTGGAACGCCTCGTCCGACTGGGCGCGCCCCGCGGTGCCCGCCGGGAAGTCGACGAACGTCTCCTCGGCCAGCCGGCGCAGGTCAACGCCGCCGGCCGCGGCGAGCGGGTGGTCCGTGGCGAGCACGGCGACCAGCTCGCCGCGCGCCAGCTCGCGCGCCCGGACGCCCGTGGGCCGGGTGCCCGGCGGCAGCCCGAGGAACGCCACGTCGAGGTCGCCCTGCCGCACCCGGCTCGTCAGCTCCTCGCTGGTGCCGGTGCGCAGGCTGACCCGCACGCGGGGGTGGGCGGAGTGGAAGTCCTTCAACGTCCTGGGCAGGTCCACGGCGGTGACGGTGGGGATGATGCCGATGGCCAGCCGGCCCCGGATCTCCCCCGCCGCGGCCGCCACCTCGGCGCGGGCCCGGTCGGCCGCGTCGAGCGCCTGCCGGGCCGCCGGGAGGAACGCCTCCCCGGCCGGGGTGAGCCTGACCCGGCGGCTGGTCCGCTCGAACAGCCTGGCGCCCAGCTCGCGCTCCAGGCGGGCGATCTGGTGGCTGAGCGCGGACTGCACGACGAGGCAGCGCTCCGCGGCGCGGGTGAAACTGGCCGTCTCGGCGACGGCGACCACGTAGCGCATCTGCTGGAGGTCCACGGATCTATCGTGAATCACGATGGATGGAATGACAAACATATGTTGGACTCATGCATGCTGCCGGCGCCACAGTTGAGCCATGACTCCTGACACCTCGCGCGGCCTGCCCCGGGGGCTGCTCCTGCTGATGTCCACGGCCACCGGGATGTCGGTGGCGAGCAACTACCTGGCGCATCCGCTGCTCGACCTGATCGGCCGGGAGCTGGGGATGCCGCCGTCGGTGGTGGCGCTCGTGGTGACCGCCGCGCAGGTGGGTTACACCCTGGGGCTGATGCTGCTGGTGCCGCTCGGCGACCTGGTGGAGCGGCGGCGGCTGGCGGTGACGCTGTACGCGGCGACGGCGGTGTTCCTCCTCGTGTCGGCCACGGCCACGAGCGGCGCGGCACTGCTCGCGGGCACGGCGCTGGCGGCGGTGACGTCGGTGGGCGCGCAGGTGGTGGTGCCGTTCGCGGCGACGCTGGCCGACCCGGCGGAGCGCGGCCGGGTGGTCGGCACGGTGATGACCGGGCTGGTGCTGGGGCTGATGCTGGCCCGCACCGCGTCGGGGGCGCTGGCCGAGCTGGGCGGCTGGCGGACCGCCTACTGGGTGAACGCGGGACTGATGGCGGTGATGGCCGTCCTGCTGCGCATCTTCCTGCCGAAGCTGCGCGGCGAGACGGCGACGCGCACCGGCGCGGACGGCCCGGCGAGCGGCCCGGTTGCCGGCGCGGCGGACAGCCCGGTGGCGGGCGCAGCGGACGGCCAGGTGGCCGGTGCACCGGACGGCGCGGTGGGTGGTTCTGCGGGGCGGCGGGGTGGGGGCGCTCTGACGTATCCGGCGCTGCTGCGCTCGACGTTCGGGCTGCTGCGATCGGAGCCGCTGCTGCGCCGGCGGGCCGCCGTCGCCGCTCTCGCGCTGGCGTCGTTCAGCGTGCTGTGGACGTCGCTGACGTTCCTGCTGGCCGGCCCGTCGTACGGGTGGACGGAGTCGGCGATCGGCCTGTTCGGGCTGGCCGCGGTGGCGGGCGCGGTGGCCGCCAACGTCGCGGGGCGGCTGGCCGACCGGGGCCACGTGCACAAGGTCACCGCGGCCGGGACCGTCCTGATGCTGGCGTCGTGGCTGCCGATCGGCCTCGGCGCGCGGTCCCTGCTGTGGCTGGTCATCGGCGTGATCGTGCTGGACCTGGCCCAGCAGGCGCTGCTCAACGCCAACCAGAACGTCGTGTACGCCCTGCGGCCCGAGGCCCGCAACCGGGTCAACGCGGCCTTCATGACGTCCTACTTCGCCGGCGGCGCGGTGGGCTCGGCCCTCGCCGCCCTGGCGTGGACGCACGCCGGTTGGACGGGGGTGTCGGTGCTCGGCGCGGTGCTCGCGGCGGGGACGGTCGCGTTGTGGGCCACCGAGCGTCGCGCGGCCGCCCGCGCGACGGCCCTCGATCCCAGGCGGCCGGCCGGACGAGGGGTCCGCGGTCCCAGCGCCGCGCCCCGCTGACTTCATCACTTGTCTTGAGAAGAGGAACGCACATGCGCATCACCGTGTTCGGAGCGACCGGAGGCGTGGGGAGCCAGGTCGTGGCCGAGGCGCTGTCACGTGGCCACGAGGTCACCGCCGTGACCCGCAACCCTGAGCGGTACGAGATGCCGGAGAACCCGGCGAGCACGGCAGCCACGCCAGTCGCGCCAGGCGCGGCAGCCACGGCAGGCGCGGCCACCGGGCCCGGTGTCGCAGGCCCGACGGGAGCGGGCGGCCGGGTGGTGGTCCGGGCGGGGGACGTCTGCGACGTCGCCGACGTGGCGGAGCTGAGCGCCGGCCGGGATCTCGTGATCAGTGCGACGCGGCCCGCTCCGGGCAGCGAGGACGAGCTGGTCACGGCCGCCAAGGCGCTGCTGGCCGGGCTGGCCGGCAGCGGGGTGCGGCTGCTGCTCGTCGGCGGCGCCGCGACCCTCACCGTGCCGGGCTCCGGGGGTCGCGCCCTCATCGACGACCCGCGGCTCTGCCCGGCCGCGTACCAGCCGATCGCGCGGGCGTGCGCGGCGCAGCTCGCGGCGGTCCGGGGGTCGGACATGGTGGACTGGGCGTACCTGAGCCCGCCCGCGCGGCTGGAGCCGGGCGCCCGCACCGGCCGCTACCGGGTGGGCGGCGACGAGTTGCTGGTCGACGCGGCGGGCGAGTCGGCGATCTCCATGGCGGACCTGGCGGTGGCGCTGCTGGACGAGGCCGAGCGTCCCCGGCACCACCGGGCCAGGTTCACGGTGGCGTACTGAGCCACTGCGGCCCGCTGACGCCGGCGAGGGCTGCAGCCGGGATCACGGGCGGCGAGACCGCCGGTGGAACCCCGCGAGCCGGTGACCGCACCCTGGCGGTCACCGGCTCGCGCACGCGTCCTCGGACGTCAGGCGGGGACGATGTTCTCCGCCTGCGGGCCCTTCTGGCCCTGCGTGATGTCGAAGGACACCTTCTGGCCCTCGTGCAGCTCGCGGAAGCCGCGGGTGGCGATGTTGGAGTAGTGCGCGAACACGTCCTCGCCGCCGCCGTCCTGCTCGATGAAGCCGAAGCCCTTTTCGGAGTTGAACCACTTCACGGTGCCGGTCGCCATGTCGTTCTCCCTTGAGTAGGCGCAGGTCCGGGACCCGCACCTCACGGGTCCCGCGTCGCCGCCTTGGCCCATCCGGACATGACCGGTCAAAAACAAAAATGCGCCCGAGGGTTACATCCCGTCAGGCGCACACGTTCATGGGTACCAAACTGCAACGCCGCCACGCTACCACAACGCGTGCGGCGAACCGGCGACGACACTCCGGGCGGCGCCCGCCGCCCGCCCCGCCACCCGCCTGCACGCACCCTCGCCCCGCCACCCGGCCTGCACGCACCCTCGCCCCGCCACCCGGCCTGTCGCCTCCTCGGCCTGCCACCCGCCCGCCGCCCGGCCTGCCGTGCGTCCGCGCCGGGCGAGCCGCTCCGGACGCACGGCAGGCCGTGACGAACGGTCCGTCCAGACCCGCCCCACCAGGCCCAAAGCTCCCAGCGGAATCGCCCGGGTCGTGAACGCTCTGTTTCCGAGACGTTATCCCGGGACATTGACAGGCGGAATGTTAGCGATAACACTCGTGGCCCTAGGCAAGAAGTCCTCAGCCGGGCCAACGGTCCGGGGCGAAGGGTGTCAGCGCATGCCACCGAGTCGCTTACCATTCCGCAAGCCCATCTCCGGCCCGGGTGCGAACACGGGTCCGAGGCCGCATCTTGCCTGATCACAGGGCGGTTCCTCCGACGCCCGGCGAGTCGGCGCGCCCGGGGGCGACGCCGCCGCCGGGGCGACGCTGCCGCGGCATCCCACCGCGCCGACAGGAATCGCATCCGCATATGTCACCCCGCAAGGAGACAATTCATGAGATTCGGACGGATCGCGACGGCCCTCACAGGTCTCGCACTCACCGCCACCGTCGCGGCGTGCGGATCGAGTGAGAAGACGATCGACAAGGAAGCCGCCTCCGGCAACACCAGCGGCGCGCTGGTGGGCGTCACCATGCCGACGCGGTCGTCGGAACGCTGGATCAGCGACGGCGAGAACCTCAAGTCCGGCCTGGAGAAGCTGGGCTACAAGGTCGACCTGCAGTACGCCGAGAACGACATCCCCACGCAGGTCAACCAGATCGAGAACCAGATCACCAAGGGCGCCAAGCTACTGATCGTCGCCTCGATCGACGGCACCGCCATCACCACGCAGCTCCAGCAGGCCGCCGACAACAAGATCCCGGTGATCTCCTACGACCGGCTGATCCGCAACAGCCCGAACGTCGACTACTACGCCACCTTCGACAACTTCAAGGTCGGCGTCCAGCAGGCGACCTCGCTGCTGACGGGCCTCAAGGTGCTGGCCGCCGACGGCTCCGAGGGCAGCGCCAAGGGCCCGTTCAACATCGAGCTGTTCGCCGGGTCGCCCGACGACAACAACGCCACGTTCTTCTTCAACGGCGCCATGTCGGTGCTGCAGCCGCACATCGACAAGGGCGTGCTCAAGGTCAAGAGCGGCCAGACCGACTTCAAGACCGTCGCCATCCTGCGCTGGGACCCGGCCACCGCGCAGAAGCGCATGGAGGACATCCTCACGAAGACCTACTCCGGCGACTCCAAGGTGGACGGCGTGCTGTCGCCGTACGACGGCCTGTCCATCGGCATCCTGTCGGCGCTCAAGAGCAACGGCTACGGCACCTCCGAGCAGCCGTACCCCATCGTGACCGGCCAGGACGCCGAGCTGGCCTCGGTGAAGTCGATCATCGCCGGTGAGCAGTACTCGACCATCTTCAAGGACACCCGCGAGCTGGCGAAGGTCACGGTCACCATGGCCGACAGCGTGCTCAAGGGCGGCAAGCCCGAGGTGAACAACACCAAGGACTACGACAACGGCAACAAGGTCGTGCCCTCCTACCTCCTCGACCCGATGATCGTCGACAAGACCAACTACCAGAAGGCCCTGGTCGACACGGGTTACTACGCGGCCGCCGAGCTCGGCTGAGCCGCTGCGGGAGGAGTACGGGAGGAAGAGTGGAGATGACCGATTCCATCCTGCACATGCGGGGGATCACCAAGACCTTCCCCGGGGTGCGCGCGCTCCAGGAGGTGAACCTCTCCGTCCGCCGGGGCGAGATCCACGCCATCTGCGGCGAGAACGGCGCCGGCAAGTCGACCCTGATGAAGGTGCTGTCGGGGGTCTACCCGCACGGCTCCTACGAGGGGGAGATCGAGTTCGACGGCGAGCTGTGCCGGTTCGGCGGGATCAAGGACAGCGAGGACGCCGGGATCGTCATCATCCACCAGGAGCTCGCGCTGTGCCCGCAGCTGTCGATCGCCGAGAACATCTTCCTCGGCAACGAGCAGGCCGAGCGCGGGCTCATCGACTGGAACCGCACCAACCACCAGGCCGCCCTGCTGATCCGGCGGGTCGGCCTGGCGGAGAGCCCGGTCACCCAGATCGCCGACATCGGTGTCGGCAAGCAGCAGCTCGTGGAGATCGCCAAGGCGCTGTCGAAGAAGGTCAAGCTGCTCATCCTGGACGAGCCGACCGCGGCGTTGAACGACCAGGACTCCGCCCACCTGCTCGACCTGCTGCGCGGTCTGCGCGACGAGGGCATCACCTGTGTGATCATCTCGCACAAGCTGAACGAGATCATCGACATCTCCGACTCCATCACCATCCTGCGCGACGGCCGCACGATCGAGACGCTGGAGATGGCGGGCGGCCAGGTCACGGAGGACCGGATCATCTCCGGCATGGTGGGCCGCGACCTGGACAACCGCTTCCCCCCGCACGAGCCGCGCATCGGCGAGGAGGTGCTGCGGATCGAGGACTGGACGGTCCACAGCCCCTCCCAGCCCGAGCGGCGCGTCGTCTCCGGCGCGAACCTCACCCTGCGCAGGGGTGAGATCGTCGGACTGGCGGGCCTCATGGGCGCCGGGCGGACCGAGCTGGCGATGAGCGTCTTCGGCCGCACGTACGGCGTCGGCATCTCCGGCCGGATCTACAAGGACGGCCGCCAGGTGGAGATCCGCAACGTCCAGGACGCCATCCGGCTCGGCATCGCCTACGCCACCGAGGACCGCAAACGGTACGGCCTCAACCTGATCGAGGACATCAAGCGCAACATCTCGGCCGTCGGCCTGGGCACCCGGCTGAGCCGGCGCGGCTGGGTGAACGAGAACGAGGAGTATCGGGTCGCCGAGGGGTTCCGCCGCAGCATGAACATCAAGGCGCCCGGCGTGCAGAGCATCGTCGGGAAGCTGAGCGGCGGCAACCAGCAGAAGGTCGTGCTGTCGAAGTGGATCTACGCCGACCCCGACGTGCTCATCCTCGACGAGCCGACCCGCGGAATCGACGTGGGCGCCAAGTACGAGATCTACACGATCATCAACCAGTTGGCCGACGAGGGCAAGGCGGTGCTGGTCATCTCCTCCGAGCTGCCGGAGCTGCTCGGGCTGTGCGACCGCATCTACACGCTCTCCCAGGGCCGCGTCACCGGCGAGCTGCCGCGCGGTGAGGCGACCCAGGAACGGCTGATGTACCACATGACCAGCGGACAGGAGTAGCTCACATGAGCAGCAGCACGACCCCCGCCAACGTCGAGGTGGGCCCGGCCGGGACGCCCGGGGAGCAGCGCCCGCCCGGCAGGCTGAACCTCGGATCCCTGTCCGTCAACATCAGGCAGAGCGGCATCTACATCGCCTTCGCCCTGATCGTCCTGTTGTTCTCGGTGCTGACCGACGGCGCCCTGTTGCAGCCGCAGAACATCTCCAACATCATCGTCCAGAACTCCTACATCCTCATCCTCGCCATCGGCATGATCCTCATCATCATCGCCGGGCACATCGACCTGTCCGTGGGCTCCGTGGTCGCCGTGACGGGCGCGGTGGCGGCCGTGCTGATGGTGAACTACGGGGTGCCGTGGCCCGTCGCGCTGCTGCTCACGATGGTGGTGGGCGGCCTGATCGGGGCCTGGCAGGGGTTCTGGATCGCCTACTTCGGCATCCCCTCGTTCATCGTCACGCTGGCGGGCATGCTGCTGTTCCGGGCGCTGACCCTGACCGTGCTCGGCAACCAGGGCATCGGCCCGTTCCCCGACGCGGTGCGCACGCTGTCCAACGGCTTCACCGACGGCTACCTCGGCAACGTCGGCCTCGGCCCGCTGGGCGGCGCCGACCTGTTCAGCCTGCTGGTCGGACTGATCGCCATCGCCGGCATGGCGGCGGCGCAGTGGCGCACCCGGGCCGCGCGGGCCGGGTACGGCCAGTCGGTGGACCCGCTGCCGATGTTCGCGCTGAAACTGGCGGCGTCGGCCGTCCTGATCATGGCCGTGGTGGTGCAGCTTGCCCGGTTCCGCAACCTGCCGTGGGTGCTGGTGCTGCTGGCCGCGCTGGTGCTCGGCTACTCGCTGCTGGCCAACCGGTCGGTGTTCGGCCGCCGGATCTACGCGGTCGGCGGCAACCTGCAGGCGGCCGTGCTGTCGGGCGTCAAGGTCAAGTCCGTGGTGTTCTGGATCTTCGTCAACATGGGCGTGCTGGCCTCGCTGGCCGGCATCATCTTCGCCGGCCGGCTCAACCAGGCGGGGCCCACGGCGGGCAACTCCTTCGAGCTGGACGCGATCGCGGCGGCGTTCATCGGCGGCGCGGCCGTGCAGGGCGGCGTCGGCAAGGTGGTGGGCGCGATCACCGGCGGCCTCATCATGGGCGTGATCAACAACGGCATGTCGCTGATCGGCTCGCCCAGCGAGCGGGTCATGCTGGTGAAGGGCGCCGTCCTGCTCGCGGCGGTCGCGTTCGACGTGTGGACCAAGCGGCGGGCAGGCGCGGCGGCCCGCTGACCTCCCCCACGGCGTCAGGGGCACCCGCACAGTCAGGGGCCGCCGCCGGACGCGCACCCGGACCGCACCGGCCGGGCGCGCCTCCGGCGGCGGCCCCTGACGCGCGAGCCGACCGGCGCGACGGCCCCTGACGCGCGAGCCGACCGGCGCGACGGCCCTCGACCCCACGCGACATGCCCGACGGTACGCGATCCGGGGGTCGGCGAGAGGTGGCTGCCCGCATCCGTACGCCGCCGGGGGCGCCCTCGGACGGCTGGAGCCTCCGGCGGCCGGGGTTCGCGGGGCTGTTGACAGGGCGGTGACGGGGCGCACTAATCTTGTACATATGAATGGGTCTTCAGATAATCATCTGACCATCGACGGGTGCGCCGTCCGGGTGGTGGACGCCCCGCGGGTCGCCGCGGTGCGCGACCGGATGCCGGCCGCGGAGGACCTGCGGGGCACCGCCGAGGTGTTCGGGCTGCTGTCCGATCCCGGCAGGTTGCGGCTGCTGGTGGCGCTGCTCGACGGGGAGCTGTGCGTGTGCGACCTGGCGGCGGTGAGCGGGCAGAGCGAGTCGGCCGTCTCCCACGCGCTGCGGCTGCTGCGGGCGCACCGGGTGGTGTCGGTGCGCCGGGCCGGGCGGATGGCGTACTACCGGCTGGAGGACGCGCACGTGCGCATGCTGCTGGACCTCGCGGTCGCCCACACCGAGCACACCCACGCCCTGCGTCCCGAACACGGCGAGGAGAGCCGCTGATGGGCGCCGGGCACGGACATGGGCACGGGCACGCCGGAGGCCGGCACCGGTGGCGGCTGGCGGTGGCGTTCGCGCTGGTCGGCTGCTTCTTCGTGGTGGAGCTGGCGTACGGCCTGCTGTCGGGATCGCTGGCCCTGCTGTCGGACGCCGGGCACATGGCGGCCGACGTGGTGACCCTGGGCGCGGCGCTGGTGGCCACCCGGATCGCGGTCCGTCCCGACCCGACCGGCCGGCGGACGTACGGGTCCTACCGGGCCGAGGTGTTCGCCTCGCTGCTGGCGGTGGTGATGATGCTGGGCGTCGCGGTGTACGTGGTGGCGGAGGCGGTGGGCCGGATCGGCGCCGAGGCGCGGGTCGCCTCGGGTCCGATGCTCGTCGTCGGCGCCATCGGCCTGGCCGTCAACGTCGTGGCGCTGCTGATGCTGCGCGCGGGCGCCAAGGACAGCCTGAACGTCAAGGGCGCCTACATGGAGGTCGTGGCCGACACGGCCGGCTCGGTCGGCGTCATCGTCGCCGGCTGGCTGGTCGCCGCCACCGGAGACCCGATCTGGGACACGCTGATCGCCCTGGCCATCGGCGCGTTCGTCGCCGTACGGGCGCTGGCGCTCGGTCGCCAGGTGTTCGCGGTGCTGGGCCAGCACGTGCCCCACGGGATGGACCCCGCGGCCGTGGCCGCCGACCTGACGGCCATCGAGGGGGTCCGCGACGTGCACGACCTGCACCTGTGGACGCTCACCTCCGGCATGCACGTGGCCACCGCCCATCTGGTGACGGCCGATCGCACCGACAACCACGCCGTGCTGGACCGGGCCCGCGACGTGCTGCGCGACCACCACGGCGTGGCGCACGCGACCCTTCAGGTCGAGCCGGCCGACCATCGGGGTTGCGACGAGCTCGACTGGTGAGCGACCCGTCGCGGTGAGCGACCCGTCGCGGTGAGGCCCGTCGCGGTGAGCGGCCACCGCCGTCCGGGACGCCGCGATCGTCCGGAAAATTTTCCGTCAGCGAATGACCAGGTCACGAGGAGATTACGGCACCCCATAGCCCCCGCGGGTCACATTAATATCCGATTTTCCCTGACAAGAGGGTTTCGTCCCAACCAGAATGCGGGTCCGTCCAGCGTCTACATCTCTGGAGGAACCCCCCTATGCGTAGACCCCTTGGGGTACTCGCGTGCCTCGTGAGCGTGGCGGCCGTGTCCGCGCCCGTCGCCACCGCCCACGCCGCGGCCGCTCCGCAGGCGGAATGCCGCCTGACGGTCGCCGCCCCCGCCGTCGCCGCCACCGGCCGGCTGCAGGTCTCCGCCGACCGGCTCGACTGCGGCGACCGCGCGCTCGTCCGCGTCCGCCTCATGCGCGCCGTGGCCGGGCCTGACCGGGTGGTCCGCAGCGGCGCCAAGCGCATCGGCGACGGCCGGGTGACCATGACCCTGCCGTGCGCCCCCGGCGTCTACTACGCCACCGCGACCGACTACCGCGGCCTGTCCGCCAAGTCCAAGGCGGTCCGGCTGTCCTGCTCCCCCGCGGGCACGCCGACCGCCACCCCCACGCCGACCGCGACCCCCACGGCGACCGCGACCCCCACGGCGAGCCCCACCGCGCCGGCGACCCCGGCGCCGAGCGCCACCCCCACCTCCCCCGGCACGCCGCCCGCCGGTGGGGTCGGCACCGCCGAGGAGAACGAGGTCGTCCGGCTGACGAACGCCGAGCGGGCCAAGGGTGGCTGCCAGCCGCTCAAGCACGACGCCCAGCTCCGCAAGGCCGCCTTCGGCCACTCCTCGGACATGGCGACCCAGAACTACTTCAACCACACGTCCAAGGACGGCCGCTCCTTCATGGACCGGATCCGGGGCGCCGGCTTCACGGGCGGCACGGCCTTCGCCGAGAACATCGCCCTGGGCCAGCCGACCCCGGCGGCCGTGGTGAGCGCCTGGATGAAGAGCTCGGGTCACAGGGCCAACATCATGAACTGCAAGTACACCGTCATCGGTGTCGGCGCGGCGAAGAACACCCAGGGCCGGATCTACTGGACCCAGAACTTCGCCGCCCGCTAGCGGAACTCTCCCCGGGACCCTGACCCTCGGGTGACCGGTCCTCCGCGACCAGCCCTCCGGGGCCGGCCCTCCGGGAGACCGGCCCCCTGGGCGCCCGGCCTCCGGGTGCCCAGGGGGCCGGGTGACCGGCCCCCAGGGCGCCCGAAAGAAGGCGGCGCCCCCCGACGAGCATCCGTCACGGGGCGCCGCGGTGCACGCGGCTCCTTCCCCCGCTCCTCCACAGCGCGTTTGCCCAGTTCAACGCCGGGCAGCAGGACCTGCACCCATCAGAGGACGGGGAAGTATGGCGCCTGCGTTCGACGCCTCCGCCTACGGGCGGGGCATCGCCGACATCTATGACGCGACGGTCCGCGACCTGCCCACCGAGGCGGCCGTGGACCGGTTGCACGCCCTGGCGTGCGGCGGGCCGGTGCTGGAGTTCGGCATCGGGACCGGCCGGCTGGCGCTGCCGCTGCTGGAGCGGGGCCTGGCCGTGGCGGGCATCGACGGCTCGCCGGAGATGGTGCGGATACTGCGCGCCAAACCGGGCGGCGAGCGCATCCCCGTGGCCGTCGGCGACTTCGCGACGACCCGGGTGGGCGGCAGGTTCACCCTGGTGGCGCTCACCACGAACACCGTCTTCGCGTTGCCGTCCCAGGACGCGCAGGTGGCCTGCTTCCGCAACGCCGCGGACCACCTGGAGCCGGGGGGCAGGTTCGTCGTGGAGGCATGGGTGCCCGATCTGGCGTCCTTCGTGAACGGCCAGGCGCTGCGGCTGCTGGCGATGTCGGAGGACGCGGTCACGGCGGAGGCGGCGCGGGTGTCGCCGGCGCGGCAGATGATGTACACGACGCGGGTCAGGATGACCGCCGAAGGGGTGCGGCTGCTGCCCGCCAACCACCGCTACGCCTGGCCGGCCGAGCTGGACCTGATGGCCCGCCTGGCGGGGATGACACTGGAGCACCGATGGGCCGGCTGGACGGGCGCCCCGTTCGACGACACCAGCCGGGCGCACGTGTCGGTGTACCGGCTGCCGGAGGAGGTCTGATGCGTCTGCCCCGCCCGCGCGGCCCCATCACCGCCGCACTCTTCACCCGCCTCTCCAGCCCACCGCCCGAACCCACCCCGCGCCCCGAAGCCGCACCGCCGCCCGAAGCCGCACTGCCATCCGAGGCAGCCCTACCACCCGAGGCGGCCCCACTCCCGGAACCCGCCCCGCTCCACGAAACCGCACCGCCGCCCGAGGCTGCTCAGCTGCCCGAGGCCGCACCGCCGCCCGCCGTCGTCTCCTCCGGGGGCCGGTCGGGGCCGCCGTCCGCCCGTTCCGAGCTGGCCGACGGCGACCTGCAGCTCGCCCTGTTCGCCTGCTACGAGCTGCACTACCAGGGCTTCGACGACGCGGACGACCGCTGGGAGTGGGAACCCTCGCTGCTGGCCACCCGCGCCGCGCTGGAACGGCGGCTGGAGGACGCGCTGGCCGCACTGGTCCCGAGGCCACCGGCGGTGCCGCCCGCCGGGGTGCGCGCGGCACTGGTGGAGCTGACGGCGGACGACGGGCCGTCGCTGTCGGCCTATCTGCGGCGCGAGGCCGACCTGGGCGTCTTCCGCGAGTTCGTCGTCCACCGCTCGATCTACCACCTGAAGGAGGCCGACCCGCACACGTGGGCGATCCCCCGGCTGCGCGGCGGCCCGAAGGCGGCGCTGGTCGAGATCCAGGCCGACGAGTACGGCGGCGGCCGGGCGGAGCGCATGCACGCCGAGCTGTTCGCGGCCACGATGACCGGGCTGGGCCTGGACGCCTCCTATGGCGCCTACCTCGACCGGGTGCCCGGGATCACGCTGGCCGTCTCCAACGTCATGTCCCTGTTCGGGCTGCACCGGCGATGGCGCGGCGCCCTGGCGGGGCACCTGGCGGCCCTGGAGATGACCTCGTCGGCGCCGAACCGCCGCTACGGCGACGGGCTGCGGCGGCTCGGCGGCGACCGGGTGGCCACCCGCTTCTACGACGAGCACGTGCAGGCCGACGCGGTGCACGAGCAGGTGGCCGCGCACGACTTGTGCGCGGGGCTCGCCGCCCAGGATCCGTCGCTGACGGGTGACATCCTGTACGGCGCCGCGTGCGCCCTGGCGGTCGAACGCCTCTGGGCCGGGCACGTGCTGTCCCGCTGGCGGCGCGGCCTCAGCTCCCTGGAGCAGGAGAGCGGGACGCGGGCGAGCCTGGCGGCGAGGTCCGCGTGACACGACCCCCGCCGGACCCGAACATCCCGGACCCGAGCATCCCGGACCCGGACGTGCTGGACCTGGACTATGTGCTGCCGCTGCGCTGGGAGGACGACGGCGGTGGCGACGTGGAGGAGCTGACCGCGTACCTGCGCCGGCTGACCCGTCACGTGGCGCGCGTGGTCGTGGTCGACGGCAGTCCCGCCGACGTGTTCGAGCGGCACGCCGCCCGCTGGCGCGGCCTGGTGGAGCACGTGCGCCCGGCCGCGCTCGGCTTCGCCAACGGCAAGGTGGACGGCGTGACGACGGGCCTGCGGCTGACCCGCGCCGACCACGTGGTGATCGCCGACGACGACGTGCGCTACGACCGGCCGGCCCTGGCCGAGATGCGCGCGCTGCTCGACAGGGCGCACCTGGTCAGGCCACAGAACTACTTCGAACCACTCCCCTGGCACGCCCGCTGGGACACCGCCCGCACCCTGCTGAACCGCGGCCTCGGCGGCGACTACCCCGGCACGTTCGGCGTGCGGCGCGGGTTCTTCCTGCGGATGGGCGGCTACGACGGCGACGTGCTGTTCGAGAACCTGGAGCTCATCCGCACCGTACGCGCCCACGGCGGTACCGAGTGCCGCGCGGCCGGCCTGTACGTGCGGCGGCTGCCGCCCGAGGCGGGCCGGTTCTGGTCGCAGCGGGTCCGGCAGGCCTACGACGACCTGGCCCAGCCGGCCCGGATGGCGCTGTTCCTGGCGGTGCTGCCCGCCTCGGCGGCGGCGCTGGCGCGGCGCAGGTTCGGCCTGCTCGCGGCGGGCGCGGGGCTGACCGTCGCGCTGGCGGAGGCCGGGCGGCGCAGGGCCGGCGGCCGCCGCGTCTTCCCGTGGACGGCCTGCCTGTTCGCCCCGGTATGGGTGCTGGAGCGGGCCGTGTGCAGCTGGCTGGCGCTGGCGGCCGCACTGCGCGGCGGCGTCCCGTACGCGGGACGCAGGCTGCGGCGCGCGGCGCACTCCGGCCGGTGGCTACGCGCGCGCGCCGTGCGGCGGGCGCGCCCGCCGGCGGCCCGGCCCGGGACGGACAGTCCCGTCACGCCGCCGGAGATCCGGCCGGGGACGGACAGTCCCGTCACGCCGGAGGCCCGGCCCGGGACGGGCGGTCCCGGCGGCCGGGCCGTGCGGCGTCACCGCGTCACTTGGTGAGCACCCGGCGGCGGGACAGCAGGAAGCCGAGGGCGACCATGCCGACGCCGAGCAGGAAGTGCAGCCAGTCGTCGGCGGCGTTCACCGGCACGAAGTTGGCGGCGCTGTCCTTGTCGATGAGCAGGCCGTAGATCCACAGCAACAGGTAGATCACGCCACCTCCGACGAGGTAGGCCCGGGCGCCGCTCCAGGTACGCGCCATGACGATGCCCGCCACACCGAACAGCAGGTGGACGATGTTGTGCAGGATGGAGACCTGGAACACGCCCAGGAGCATCGCGTCGGAGTTGTGGCCGGCGAAGGACATGTCGCCGAAGCCGGTGGTGATGCCCGGGATGAAGCCGAGCACGCCGACCAGCAGGAACACCGCGCCGACGACGAGTGCTGCCATCTGGACCGGCGAACGTGCCGAGGTTCTCGGGGTGTTCATGGAGCCTCCTTGAGGGGTGTTCGAGGCCGTCCAGCTACCCCCGCCCGAGCCGAACAGTCCCTCTCGTTGACAACATTTGACATGCGAGTCAGGAGCCTTCCTCCCAGCTCCGGATTGCCGCGGCACCCCTCGGGTAGGCCGGGCCATGCCCGATCCGTCGAAAGCTCGAGGGAGCACGAGCACATGACCTTCAACCCGCTGCGCGAGCGCGGCATCCCGCTCGACAGGCAACTGCGGAACTGGCGGGAACTCAACGTCACGCCGATCGACCCGGACCACGCGGACCCGTACACACGCTGCCGCATCATCGCGATGAACGGCATCGAGGTCGAGGCGATCATGTTCAGCCACCAGCTCGCCCGCCACTGCCCCGACCTGGAGATCAAGCAGCAGCTCGCCGGTGTCCGCTACATCGAGGCCCAGCAGCAGAAGGCCGTCAACTGGCTGCTGCCCGGCCTGGCGTCGGTGCTGGAGACGACCATCGCCTACGAGCAGGTGGCCGTCGACCTGACCGCCTGGGTCGCCCGGATGGAGCCGGACCCGTACCTGAAGCAGGCCTACCAGTTCGGCGTGCTGGAGGACTTCGACCACCTCTACCGGTACGCCAACCTGTACGAGATGATCGAGCACCGCAAGGCCGAGAAGATCGTCGACGACCTGACGGAGGTCATGCCCGGCCGTCCGACCTACCTGCACCACCGGCACCCGGCCGACAACGTGCGTGAGCCGTACGACAGGAGCGGCGCCCAGCCCATCTCGAAGCTGCACGCGCTGACAATCATGGCCGCCGAGCAGCAGACCATGAACTTCTACATGAACGTCGGCCCCACCTACATGGAGCCCATCGCCCGCCAGCTCTACCAGGAGATCGGG
Source organism: Nonomuraea indica (assembly GCF_002850745.1). Taxonomy (GTDB): domain Bacteria; phylum Actinomycetota; class Actinomycetes; order Streptosporangiales; family Streptosporangiaceae; genus Nonomuraea; species Nonomuraea indica. The sequence continues at coordinate 286,303 of NZ_KZ559468.1, read as the reverse complement.
CTGATCGAGGAGGAGCACGTCACCCACTACGAGTCGCTGGTCGACCCGGGCGAGAGCTGGTGGGAGATGCTGCTCAACCACGAGTACAACGAGTGCTACCTGTACCACTCGTTCATGGAGACCGAGTCGGACCCGAAGGTGAAGGCCGTCTGGGAGCTGCACCTCAACATGGAGCTGGAGCACCTGCGGCTGGCGGCCGAGCTGTTCAAGCGGCACGACGGCCGTGACCCCGAGCAGATCCTCGCACCCGAGCTGCCGGCGCCGGTCACCTTCGAGCCGAACAAGGGCTACCTGCGCGAGCTGATCGCCACCCAGATCGACTACACCACGCTGGGCACCGGGTACGTCCAGGAGGCCCACGAGCGGTTCGAGAGGATGCAGGAGGCGCTCATGGGCGGCGAGAAGGCGCCCTCCGAGCAGGTCATCACGGACAACGTTCACAAGTCCGGTGAGGAGTACCGGCTGGAGACGGAGGGCCCCCACCCGATGGGCAGCCTCCGCGTCGACCGCCACTGATCGCTCCCCCGCCGGCGGCCCGCGCCCGCGCCGGGGTGCGGGTCGTCAGGCCACGCCCGTGGGCAGGCGGCCCACGCCGCCCTCGACCAGCAGCGCCGGCGTGCCCTCCAGCAGCGGGATCGACGGCTCGTCCGCGTCGCCGAGCGTCCACTCGTGGACGGGCACCAGGCCGGGCCCGACCAGGTCGAACCCGTCGAACAGGCTGAGCACCCGCTCGCGGGTGCGAAAGGTGGGCTGCGCGGGGGAGCCGGCGGTCGCCGCCGTGAGCTGGGCGATGGCCTCGGGGCTGCTCCCGGTCATGACGTGGGAGAGGGCCAGGTGGCTGCCCGGCGCCATCCACTTGCGGAACGCCGCCACGATGCCGCCGGGGTCCTCCTCGTCGGTCACGAAGTGCAGGCAGCCGACCATGAGCACGGCCACCGGCTGGTCGAAGTCGATCAGCCCGGTGACGTGCGGGTTGTCCAGGACGAGGTCGGGCCGGCGCAGGTCGGCCTGGATGCTCTCGACCCCGGGCGCGTCGCCCAGCAGCACCCGGGCGTGCATGGTGACGACGGCGTCGTAGTCGACGTAGACGACCCGGCAGGCGGGGCTCACCTCGCGGGCGACCTCGTGCACGCTGGGCGAGGTGGGGATGCCGGTGCCGAGGTCGAGGAACTGCCGGATGCCCTGCCGGGCCAGATGGCGCACGGCCCGGGTCAGGAACAGGCGGTTGGCCCGGGCGACGAGCCGGGTGTCCGGCGCGACGGCGAGGAGCCTGTCGGCGACGGCGCGGTCCACCGCGAGGTTGTCCTTGCCGCCGAGCAGGTAGTCGTAGACGCGGGCGGAGCTCGGCACGGTGGGGTTCACGCCGGGAGGCACGCGCTCCAGGTCGGACATCGGGCCGTCTCCTTCGTCAATGCCGCAGAACCGTCATCCTACCGGTCCGGCGATCACCGCACGCGCGCTCAGCGCTCTCTCCTGACCACCGCCAGCGGGCACGGGGCGTGGTGGACCATGGCCTGGCTCACCGAGCCGAGGACCATCCCCTTGAGGGTGCCGTAGCCGTGCGAGCCGACGACGAGCAGCGCCGCTCCGGCGGCGGCCTGCCGGAGCACGGCGACGGGGTGGCCGTGCACGACCTCCTCGATGACCTCGACCCCGGGGTGGCGTTCGCGGTGCGCCGCGAGCCGCTCCTTCAGCAGGAGCACCTCGTCCCGCTCGCCGCCGTCGGCGGGCGACAGGAACCCGGCTGCCTGCGGCAGGGACCAGGCGTGCACGGCCCGCAGCGCCAGTCCGCGCAGCTCGGCCTCGCGGAAGGCGAAGTCGAGCACACGGGCGGTCGTGGGGGCCCCGTCGACACCGGCCACCACCTCGCCGCGCGGCGTGGCGGGCACCTCGCGGACCAGCACGACGTCGCTCTCGGCGTGCCCGGCCACGCCGTAGGCCACCGATCCGACGAGCATGCCACGCACCCCGCCCAGCCCGTGGTCGCCGATCACCACCAGCTCGGCGTCCCTGGACGCCTCGATGAGCGCGGCACGGGGGTCACCGGGCAGCAGGGCGGTCTCGACGGTGACCTCGGGCTGCTCGCGGCGCGCCCGGCTCTCGGCGGAGGCGAGCACGGTCATGCCGCCCTCGCGCATCCACCGGCCGACCTCCGCGTAGCGGCCGGTGCTCTCCTTGCACGCCCACTCGGGCAGCGCGTGGACCACCCGCAGCGGCGCCCGGCGCATCGCCGCCTCCCCGGCGGCCCAGCCGGCCGCCTCCAGCCCGGCCCGGGAGCCGTCCACACCGACAACGATCATGGTTCCTCCTTGGTAGCTTCGATGACATCATGTCCGGCCCCGACAGTGGCCATTCACCAAGGTCCCCCTGACGGTGACCCCCACGCCGCGCCCGGATGGTCTGCGTCCCTACCCGGCACAGTCGGACGTCCGCTAACGTCTGGGGCATGATTCGTGTCTTCCTCGTCGATGATCATGAGGTCGTGCGACGGGGTGTGGCTGCCCTGCTCGGCTCCGAGGACGACATCGAGGTGGTCGGCGAGGCCGGCACCGCCGAGTCGGCGATCGCCCGCATCCCGGCGCTGAAGCCGGACGTGGCGGTGCTCGACGTGCGCCTGCCCGACGGCAACGGCGTCGACGTGTGCCGTGAGGTCCGCTCGCGGCTGCCGGGGCTGGCCTGCCTCATGCTCACCTCCTTCGCCGACGACGACGCCCTGTTCGACGCGGTCATGGCCGGCGCGTCCGGCTACGTGCTCAAGCAGATCCACGGCTCCGACCTGGTCGGCGCGGTCCGCACCGTCGCCTCCGGGCAGTCGCTGCTCGACCCCCAGACCACCGCGGCGATGCTGCAGCGGCTGCGCGACCAGGCCGCCCAGAAGGACCCGCTGGCGGCTCTGTCGCAGCAGGAGCGCCACATCCTCGACCTGATCGGCGAGGGCATGACCAACCGGCAGATCGGCGAGCGGTTGTTCCTCGCCGAGAAGACGGTCAAGAACTACGTCTCCAACCTGCTGGCCAAGCTCAACATGCAGCGCCGCACCCAGGCCGCGGCTCTGTCCGCCCGGCTGCGGGCCGACCGGCGCGAATGATGTGACCTTCGTCCCTAAGGATCCACCCCGCCCACCGGTGATCCTGGAGACATGCCCATCGATTCGTCCGGACTGCAGGTCCTTTCCCGTGAGGAGTGCCTGCGGCTGCTGTCTTCCACGCCGATCGGGCGGATCGTGTTCACCGATCGCGCCCTGCCCGCCGTGCAGCCGGTCACGTTCCGGCTCGACGGCGAGAGCGTCGTCATCCGGACCGCGGCCGGCTCCAAGCTCGCCGCCGCGACCCGGCACGCGGTCGTGGCCTTCGAGGTCGACGAGTTCGACCCGGAGGAGCGCACCGGCTGGTCGGTGACCGCCGTCGGCCACGCGAGGGCCGTGCACGACCCCGAGGAGATCCGGCGGCTCTCGGAACTGCCGCTGACCGCGTGGGCTCCCGGCGAGCGCGACCACTACATCGTGGTGGACGTCGAGCAGGTGACCGGCCGCCAGATCAGATCGGCACGCTCCAGCGGAGTGCGGCTCCCCCAGATTCCGGAGAGCTGATCTCGAAGGAGCCGCCCAGGCTGGTCGCCCGTTCCTCCATGTTGCGCAGCCCGCTGCGGCGGCCCTGCTCCGGCAGGCCGACGCCGTCGTCGCGGACGACGAGTGTCAGCGTCTCGCCCTGCACCTCCACCGACACCTCGGCCTTGGACGCCTTGGCGTGGCGCACCACGTTGGACAGCGCCTCGCGCAGCACCGCCAGCAGGTGCTCGGCGACCTCCTCCGGCACCCGGTTGTCGAGCTGGCCCTCCATCCGCAGGCCCGGCATGAAGCCGAGATGGCCGCGCGACGCCTCGACCAGCTCGACGACCCTGGCCCGCAGGCTGGGCGCGTGCTCGTCGGGCACCGACTGCAGCGCGAAGATGGTGGACCGGATCTGCCGGATCGTCTCGTCCAGCTCGTCGATGGCGTGCTGCAGCCGGCTGGACGCCTCCGGCCGCTCGACCAGCCGGACCGTGCTCATGAGCGTCATGGCGGTGGCGAACAGCCGCTGGATGACCACGTCGTGCAGGTCCTTGGCGATGCGGTCGCGGTCCTCCAGCAGGGTCAGCCGTTCGGCGTGCCGGCGCGCCTCGGCGAGCTCCAGCGCGACCGCCGCCTGGCCGGCGAACGCCTCCAGCATGCGCAGGTCGGAAGCGCTGAACGGCAGCCGGCCGGACCGCTTGGCCAGGGCGAGCACGCCGCGTACGGTCTCGCCGGAGCCGATCGGCATGAGCAGCTCGGGCCCGAAGCCCATCCCGCGCAGCGGGGACTCGGAGTCGAGCAGGTCTCCGGCCGCCACCGGCCGGCCGCTGGTGTACACCTCGCCGGCGGTGCTGGCGGCCAGCTCGAAGGTCAGGCCCGCCACGTCGTCGGACAGCTCCCCCTCCACGAACTCCACCGACAGGCTGCCGCCGGCGGGGTCCGGCAGCAGGATCTGCACCAGGTCGGCGTCGCTCATCTGGCGGGCGCGGCCGGCCATCATGGCCAGCACCCCGCTGCGGTCGGCGCCGGACAGCAGGCTGGTGGTGACCTCGGAGGAGGCCTGCAGCCAGGTCTCGCGGCGGCGCGACTCCTCGTACAGGCGGGCGTTCTCGATGGCGACGCCGGCCGCGGTGGCCAGCGCGATGACGATGGCCTCGTCCTCCTCGTCGAACTCGCCGCCGCCACGCTTCTCGGTGAGGTAGAGGTTGCCGAACACCTCGTCGCGCACGCGCACCGGCACGCCGAGGAACGTGCCCATGGGCGGGTGACCCGGCGGGAACCCGTAGGACTCGGGGTGGTCGGCGATGCGGCCGAGCCGCAGCGGCCGGGCGTCCTTGATCAGGAGCCCGAGCAGTCCCAGGCCGTGCGGCCAGTGCTCGATACGGGCGATCTCCTCCTCGCTCAGCCCCACCGGGATGAACTGCAGGAGGGTGTGCTCCTGGCCGACCACGCCCAACGCGCCGTAACTGGCGTCCACGAGCTTCGTCGCCGTCTCCACGATGCGCCGCAGCACGGTCTCCAGGTCGAGGTCGCTGCCGACGGAGACGACGGCCTCCATCAACGCGTGCACCCGGTCACGGGTCGCCAGCACGGCGTTGAGCCGGATCTGGAGCTCCGCCAGCAACTCGTCGAGCCGCATCGTGGGCATGAGCGGGCTGTGGTCACCTTGCGTCATACGATCAGTGTCGCATCACCGCACGGCGACGCCCACCTCGGGCGGGGTGGGCGCGGGAGGGGCCGCCGGGCTCAGCCCGGCACCCCGGACGGGAGGGGCCGCCGGGCTCAGCCGAGCACCTCCGGCAAGGAGCGCCGGACGCTGTGGCCGTCGTCGAACGTGATGCCCAGCCGCATGATCATCTGCGGGTACTCGTGGCCGCACACCTCCTGGCGGAGGAACTCGCGCAGGTGGTACATCTCCAGCGCCTGGGTGTGGAAGGCGGCGCTGACGCCGTGGGCGCAGGCGTCCAGCAGGACGCGCTGGAGCGCCTGACCGGCGGCGATCCACTCCTCACGGGTGTCGCCGCGCGTCGTCAGCAGGGCGACCACGCCCGTCGCGGTGGTCTGCTCCTGGCCGCCCTCGGCGCCCCACTCGTGCCGCCAGGCGTAGTCACGCTGCGCGAAGTACGGGTCGGTGTGCGGCGCCGAACGGGGGTAGGCGTCGGCGGGGACGCCGTCCGTCCGCGTGCTGCCCGGCGGGCGGGCCCAGCGGATGACCTCCAGGGTGAGCACCCGGTCCGCCGACTGGGCCGCCTGGGCCGCGCGGGTGAGCGCGGCGACGATCTCCACCGCCTCGGGCGAGCCGACCGGCGTGAGCTTCGCGCCCTCCGCGCGCGCCTCCCGCGTCAGGGCGTCGACCAGGCGCTCCGGCACGGGCAGGTCGGTGAAACCGGCCCGGTGGGTGCGGCGCCGCTCGATCTGCTGGCCGAGGGCGCGGGTGTGCTCGTCGGCGTCGACCGCCTCGCCCGGAGAGATCGTGGCCACCAGGGACGGCCGGTCGGGGTCGGGCAGCACCCGCACGATCGGCTCGAACCCCTCGCAGCGCAGCGCGGTGCGGATGGTGAACAGGGCGGCGCCGCAGCTGATCAGCAGTTCGCGGCCGGACGGGTCGCCCATCCGGAGCTTGCGCTCCACGTCGGCGCGCAGGCTGATCTCGCCGCCCGAGACGGCGAACGACCACGGCTGCGTGTTGTGCACCGACGGCGCCCACCGGGCGGCCTCCAGCGCGCTGTGGATGGCGCGATCCCTGTCCTGCGTCGTCCTGGTGATCATCGCAGCACCTCCTGTGGTGTCGACTCCAGCCCATCACGGGCCGCCGGGGCCGGGCAGGGCCGAAGGTCCCGCCCGGCCGGGTCACACGGTCCCGGTGACGCGGCGGCGGAAGACCCAGTACGTCCACGCCTGGTAGCCGAGGACCACCGGCGTGAAGATGCCGGCCACCCACGTCATCACGGTGAGCGTGTACGGGTTGGAGGCGGCGTTGGTGACGGTCAGGCTGTTGGCGGGGTCGAGGGCCGGCATCACGTTCGGCCACAGGCTGGTGAACAGGGCGGCGGCGAACCCGACGATGGCCACCGCGCTGGCCGTGAACGCCCACCCGTCGCGTCCCGAGACGGTGGCGAGCAGCGCGCCGAGCATGCCGGCGAAGGCCACGCCCACCGCGGCCCAGGACAGCGCGCCGGACCTGGCGAGCAGGAGGAAGGCGGTCACCACGAGCATCGTCGCGGGGGCGAGCAGGCGCGCCGCGCGGACCGCGCGCCCCCTGAGCTCGCCGGTGGTGCGCAGCGCCAGGAACACGGCGCCGTGCTGGGTGAACAGCAGCAGCGTGGCCAGCCCGCCGAGCAGCGCGTACGGGGTCAGCAGGGTGAACAGGGTGCCGGTGTACTCGTGGTCGGCGTCCAGCGGGACACCGGCGACGATGTTGGCGAACGCGACGCCCCACAGCAGGGCCGGCACGAGGGAGCCCCAGAAGAAGGCGCGGTCCCAGCCTCGGGTGCTGTCGCTCTTGCCGCGGTACTCCAGCGCCACGCCGCGCATGATGAGCGCGAGCAGGATGAGGAACAGGGGCAGGTAGAAGCCGCTGAACAGGGTGGCGTACCACTCGGGGAACGCGGCGAACGTGGCGCCGCCGGCCACCAGCAGCCACACCTCGTTGCCGTCCCACACCGGGCCGATGGTGCGCACCACGGCGCGCCGCTCGGTGTCGTCACGGGACAGGAACGGCAGCAGGATGCCGACCCCGAAGTCGAATCCCTCCAGGACGAAGTAGCCGGTCCACAGGACGGCGATCAGGATGAACCAGACGGTGGTGAGTTCCATGGCAGTCCTCGGTCAGGGCGGGCGGTCAGTAGGACAGGAGAGGGACGGCCGGCTCGGCCTCGGGCCGGTCCTCCTGTGGCCCGATCCGGATGTACTTGAGCAGCAGCCGCACCTCGATGATCGCGAGCACCGCGTAGACGAGGGTGAAGCCGACGAGGGTGATGGCCACGGAGGGGACGTCCGCGTTCGGGGAGACGGCGGCGGCGGTGCGCATCAGGCCGAAGACGGTCCACGGCTGGCGGCCCATCTCGGTGAAGATCCAGCCGAGGCTGTTGGCCAGGAACGGCAGGGCGATGCCCGCGATGGCCAGCCGGTGGAACCACCGGCCCGCGGGCAGCCTGCCGCGCCTGGTCAGCCAGAGCCCGGCCAGCGCGAGCAGCGCCGACAGCGCCCCGAACCCGATCATGAGGCGGAACGACCAGTAGGCCAGGCCGACGACCGGCCGGTAGTCGCCGGGGCCGTAGAGCGCCTCGTAGCGTTCCTGGATGTCGTTGATGCCCTCGACCTCGCCGTCCAGGGTGTTGGTGGACAGCAGGCTCAGGCCGTACGGGATCTGCAGGTTGACGTGGTTGCGCCCGTTCTCGACGTCGCCGATGGCGAACAGCGAGAAGCCGGCCGACCGCTCGTCCTCCCACAGCGCCTCGGCGGCGGCCATCTTCATCGGCTGCTGCTCCGTCATGATCTGCGCCTGCCAGTGGCCGGAGAACGACACGCCGACGGCGGAGACCAGGGCGACGACCAGCGCGAGCCGGGCGGAGATCCGGAACGTGCCCTCCTCGCGCCTGCGCAGCATGAACCAGGCGCTGATGCCCAGCACGAACGCGGCGGCGGTGAGGAACGCGCCGAAGATCACGTGGGGGAAGGTGACGAGGGTGGTGGAGTTGGTGAGCACGGCCCAGATGTCGGTGAGCTCGGCCCTGCCGTTGTTGATCCGGTAGCCGACCGGGTGCTGCATCCACGAGTTGGCCGCGAGGATGAAGTAGGCGGAGATGTTGGTGCCGATGGCGGCCAGCCAGATCGTGGCCAGGTGCAGGCGCGGCGACAGCTTGTCCCACCCGAAGATCCACAGGCCGAGGAACGTGGACTCCAGGAAGAACGCGATGAGCCCCTCCATGGCCAGCGGCGCCCCGAACACGTCGCCCACGAAGCGCGAGTAGGCGCTCCAGTTCATCCCGAACTGGAACTCCTGCACGATGCCCGTCACCACGCCCATCGCGAAGTTGATCAGGAAGAGCTTCCCGAAGAACTTGGTCAGCTTCAGGTATTCGGGCTTCCCGGTGCGGTGCCAGGCGGTCTGCAGCCCGGCCACGAGGATCGACAGGCCGATCGTCAGGGGAACGAAGAGGAAGTGGTAGACGGTCGTGATGCCGAACTGCCAGCGGGAGAGGTCGAGGACATCCATGGCAGCAAGGATCGGCCAGGTCACGGGCCATCCGTAGGGTCGCCCGTCACGCGTGCGGCGGGACCTTGGTCCCAACCCGACGTCCGTGGCCGGCAGGCCCGTGACCTGCGCCACCACGGCGTGCCGGGGGTGTCCTGGCGTGGGACTTTCGGCACCTGCCGGCAGGGCCGTCCGGCTCTGCCGGGGCCCGGGGGTCCGCGAAAGGCTCTGCGGCAGGAGGTGCGTCATGTCCACTCCCCCGGCCGCCCAGCACATCGGCCAGCACACCGGCCAGCACGCCGCCCGCCCCGCCCGCGTCACCGCGTACGCGCATCCGCTCGCCTCGGAGCTGGGCGTGCGCAGGCTGCTCGTCGCGGCGGGCCAGGCGCCGTCGGCGCTCAACACCCAGCCGTGGCGCTTCGCGGTCGTGCGGCGCGAGTTCGTGGAGTTGCTGGCGGATCCCGACCGGCGGCTGCGGGTCAGCGACCCGCGCGGCCGTTCGCAGCACGTGAGCTGCGGCGCGGCCCTGTTCAACCTGCGGCTCGCGGTCTGCGCGGCGGGGCTGCGCCCGGCCGTGTGGCTGCTGCCCGACCCGGAGCTCGACCCGGGCCTGCTGGCGACCGTGCGCCTGGGCGACAGGCGCCCGGCCACCGGCCGGCACCGCGAGCTGTACGACCTGATCTGGACGCGCCGCACCAACCGCGAGCCGTTCGAGGACCGGCGGGTGCCGCCGGCGGTGCTGGCCGAGCTGCGCATCGCCGCCTCCAGAGAGGGGGCCAACCTGCTGCCGCTCGACCGGCACGCCACGGCCGACACCCTGGAGTTCGCGGCGCTCGCCGAGGAGGAGCTCTCGCACGACGCCGACTACCGGGCCGAGCTGGCCGCCTGGACGATGCCGGGCGCCCACGCCGACGGCATCCCCGCGCACGTGCGCGGCCCGCGCCCGGCGGGCGACCTCGCCCCGGTGCGCGACTTCGGGCAGCGCACCGGCCGGGCCAGGTTCGAGCCGCGGCCGCAGCTCGCGGTGCTGACCACGCAGGGTGACCGGCCGCTCGACTGGCTGCGCGCCGGGCAGGCGCTGCAACGCGTGCTGCTCACGGCCGCCCGGCACGGGGTGTCGGCGTCGTTCCTCAACCAGCCCCTCGACCTGCGGGACATGCGCCACCGCAGGGACCCCCACCATCGGCGCGGCCACGTGCAGATGATCATCAGGCTCGGCTACGGGCCGTTCGTCGCCCGTGCGCCGCGCCGCCCCGCCGCCGAGCTGGAGACCGCGCGTGTCTGACGGTTACGACGTCCTGCTGCGCGACGGCGGCATCGCCCACGTGCGGCCGCTGCGGCCCACCGACCGCGAAGCCCTGCACGCGCTGGTGGACCGCTCGTCGGTACGGTCGGCGTACCTCAGGTTCTTCACCGGCGGGCGCAACACCGCGCACGCCTACATGGACGAGATCACCGGCGCCGGCTACCGCGGGCACGCGCTGGTGGCCACCGTGCGCGAGGAGCTCGTGGCCGTCGCCGAGTACATCCCGGCCACCGGTGACGACGACGGCCGTGACGGGGACGGGCGGCGGGACACCGCCGACCTCGCGATCCTCCTGGACGACGCGGTGCAGGGCAACGGCCTCGGCACGCTGCTGCTGGAGCACGTCGCGATCGACGCGGCGGCGAACGGCGTGCGCGACCTCGTCGCCGACGTGCTGCCGGAGAACCAGACCATGATCCGGGTGTTGCGGGACCTCGGGCTCGTCACGGCCCGCCACACCGGCGACGGCACGGTCCGCGTCGACCTGGACTCCAGCCCGACGCCGGAGCTGCAGGCCGTCGTGGAGGCCCGGGACCACGTGGCGGGCCGCGCCTCGCTGACCCGCGTGCTCGCGCCCCGGTCCGTGGCGGTCATCGGCGCCGGCCGCGATCCGGGCGGCGTCGGCCACCGGGTCCTGCGCAACCTCCTCGACGGCGGCTTCGCCGGGCCGCTCCATCCGGTCAACCCCAAGGCCGACCAGGTCGCGGGGCTCACCTGCTACCCCGCCATGGCCGAGGTGCCGGGCGAGGTGGACCTCGCGGTGGTCGCGGTGCCGCCGGAGCACGTGCTGGAGGTGGCCCGTGACTGCGCCGCCGCGCACGTCGCCGGCCTGGTCGTGGTGACGTCGGGGTTCGCCGAGGCGGGCCGGCGCGACGCCGAGGGCGAGCTGCTGCGCGTCTGCCGCTCCGCCGGGATGCGCCTGGTCGGCCCCAACTGCCTGGGCGTCGTCAACACCGCGGCCAGGCTGAACGCCAGCTTCCTGCCGCACGCCCCCGCCCGCGGCCGGGTCGCGCTGATGTCGCAGTCGGGCGCCGTCGGCGCGGCGCTGCTGGAACGGCTCGACGTGTCGTCCTTCGTGTCCGTCGGGAACAAGGCCGACGTCAGCGGCAACGACCTGCTGGAGTACTGGGAGGACGACGAGGACACCGACGTCATCGCCCTCTACCTGGAGTCCTTCGGCAACCCGCGCAAGTTCGCCCGCATCGCGCGGCGCGTCACCGCGCGCAAGCCGGTGCTGCTCGTCAAGAGCGGCAGGTCGGGCGCCGGCGACCGGGCGGTGCGCTCCCACACCGCGGCGGCCGCCACCCCCGACGTGGCCGTGGACGCGCTCGTCCGCGCCGCCGGGGTGATTCGGCTCGACAGCGTGCACGAGCTGATCGACACCGCCCGCCTGCTGGCCGCGCAGCCGCTGCCGCGCGGCCGCCGGGTCGCGATCGTCGGCAACTCGGGCGGACCCGAGGCGATGGCCGCCGACGCCTGCGAGCGGCACGGCCTCGTGGTGCCCGAGCTGCCCGACGGTCTGGTGCGGGCCCGCTCGGCCGCCGCCGTCGGCAACCCGGTGGACCTGACGGCCGACGCGCTCGCCGACGAGATCGGCGCGGCGGTGTCGGCGCTGGCCGTCGCCGACGAGGTGGACGCGGTGCTCGTCGTCTACACCCCGCCGTTCGGGTCGGGGCTGGCGGAGACGCGCCGGGCCGTCGCCGCCGCCACCCGGGACGCCGACAAGCCGGTGCTCGCGTGCGTCACCGGCCACGACGGGCTGATCGACGGCCGCGTCCCCAGCTACGCCTACCCCGAGCAGGCCGTCGAGGCGCTCGCCCAGGCCGTCCGCTACGCCGAATGGCGCGCCCGCTCCGCCGGGGCGTCCGCCGGCGTGAAGACGGTGGCCGGCGGGGTGCCGGCGACCGTCTCCACGACGGCAGCCACCGCCCTGGCGGACACCGCGTCGGCGACCGAGGTGCGGGCGGCCGCGCGGGAGATCGTCCGCGCGGAGCTGACCGCCCGGCCCGGGGGCGGCTGGCTGCCGCCCGCCGCCGCGGGCCGCCTGCTGGCCTGCTACGGGGTCGACCTCGCCGAGTCGGCCGAGGTGACCGGCGCCGACGCCGCCGCCGAGGCCGCCGCCCGGATGGGACTGCCCGCCGTGGTCAAGGCGATCGGCCCGGTGCACAAGAGCGACGTGGGCGGGGTACGCCTCGGGCTGGGCAGCCCGGAGGAGGTACGCCGGGCGTACGAGGAGATGGCCGAGCGGATCGGCCCCGAGATGACCGGCGCGACCGTCCAGCGCATGCTGCCCCCCGGGGTGGAGATCATCGTGGGCGGCGTCAACTACCCGGCGTTCGGGCCGCTCGTCATGGTGGGGATGGGCGGGGTGACGGCCGAGCTGCTGGCCGACCAGTCGTTCCGGGTGCCGCCGCTCACCACCGACGAGGCGGTCGAGATGATCCGCGAGCTGCGCTGCTCGCCCCTGCTGTACGGCTACCGCGGCGCGGCGCCCGCCGCCGTGCCGGCGCTGGCGGAGCAGGTGGTCCGGATCGGCAGGCTGCTGGAGGACCTGCCGGAGGTGGCCGAGCTGGATCTCAACCCGGTGATCGTCACCACCGACGCCGCCGTCACGGTGGACGTCCGGATCAGGGTCACCCCCTGCGACCCGCAACCGTCGCCGCTGCTGCGCCGGCTCCGCTGACCGGCCGGCGATCGGGGACTTGGGTGCGCCCCTAACCGCGGGGGCGGATCAACCCCTGGCGCGTCCTCACCCGCCCCTCCCACGACCGGACGGCGGTACGTCGGGCACCATACAAGGTGGTACCCGAGGTCTCACGCCGCGCCCGAGGAAGGATGATGGAAGACACCCGGCCAGGAGTTCGGTGGGAGCCGCCGGGAGAGAGGCCGGATGCCATGCTGGTCCGCGAGGTCATGAGCAGCCCGCCCGTCACCGTCCACCGGGCCGACCCGGTGCGGCGGGCGATCCGGGTGCTGTACGCCCACGACGTCACCGCCGCGCCCGTCCTCGACGACTCCGGCCGCCTGGCCGGCATGGTGAGCGAGATCGACCTGCTGCGCGGCGAGTTCGAGCCGGACCCGCGCGCGTCGGCGCGCCCCCCGGCGCCGTCGGCCGAGCCGCCGCCGCGCCAGGTGTGGCAGGTGATGACCCATGCCGTGGTGACGGTGACGCCCGTCACCGACGCGGCCACGGCGATCGACCTCATGGTCGGCAAGCGCCTCAAGAGCCTCCCCGTCCTGGAGGGCGAGAAGGTGGTGGGCATCCTGAGCCGTCGCGACCTCGTCGCGATGCTCGCCAGGCCCGACGAGGAGCTGCGCGAGGCCGTCGTCGCCGCGCTGCGCGAGCACCACCTCGCCGGCGGCGGGTGGGAGGTCACGGTCAGCGAAGGGGTGGCGGAGCTGCGCAGAGCGCCCGGCGCGCCGCGCGACGAGCACGCCGACCGGATCGCCGGCCTCCTGACCCGTACGGTGCCCGGCATCGTCCGCGTCCGCCTCCTGCCGTGACCGGCGGCCGTCCTGTCGCCGTGCGTGACGGCGCGTGGAGGCCCGGGTGGGGAGGCGGGGCGCGGCGTCACAGGGGTGGGGCGACGATGTCCTCACGGGTGCAGGTCAGGTCGGCGACGACGTCCACGACGCCCTCGAGCGAGCGGAGCCGCTCCGTCATCGCGATGGCCTGCGACCTCGTCTCCACCGTGCCGCGCAGGGTCACGACGCCCCGGTCGATCTCGATGCTGAGCGCCCGCGCGTCCGGGAGCTGGGCGCGGATGTCGGCCATCAGCTCGGCGGCGGGGCGGGTGAAGACCCTGAGCACGTCCCTCTGGTGCAGGGTGCCGACGATCCGCCCGGTGACCGGGTCCACGACGGGGAGCTGCTTGACGCGCTGCTCGTGCATCGTGCGCGCCGCGGCGCGGACCGGCGTCGCCGGGTTGACCGTGATGGCCGGCGAGGTCATGAGCTGGGCCGCCGTCACGCCCGCCGCCTTGCGGTGGTCCTGCCGCTGCCGGCGAGACTCGAACATCGACACGCTGTGCCGTACCGGGTCGCTCTCCTTGAGCAGGAGATCCGCCTCGGAGACCACGCCCACCGGGCGCCGTTCGGCGTCGATCACGGTGACGGCCCCGACGGCGTAGCGCCGCATCGCGGCGACGATCTCGGTGAACGGCGCGTCCTCGGACACGGCGATGGCGACCCGCCCCATGACGTCCTTGACTTCGATTGCCATGGCGTCCTCCCCCCTTCGCTCACCACGCTCCCCCACCGCCGCGTCGCGCGGCAGCGGCCCAACGTCCCGGACCTGCGGGTCCAAGGTCCCGCGGTCATGTCTGGCGCCGCGGCCTGTGGGTAGCGTCGTCGCATGACCGTCATTGATCTCGGCATGGTCGGCGCCGTCGTCTTCGACACCGACGGCGTGGTCACCGACACGGCGCGGGTGCACGCCGCGGCGTGGAAGCACGTGTTCGACGGGTTCCTGCGCGGGCGCTCGGCGCCGTTCGACGTGCGCGCCGACTACCTGCGCCACGTGGACGGACGGCCCCGCCTGGACGGGGTCCGGACGTTCCTGGCCGCGCGCGGCATCACCGTGCCGGAGGGCGGGCCGGACGACGAGCCGGGGGCGCCGAGCGTGCACGGTCTCGGGCGGGCCAAGGACGCGCTGTTCGTCGAGGAGATCCGCCGGCACGGCGTGGCGGCGTTCCCGTCGACCGTGGCGCTGCTGCACGAGCTGCGGCGGCGCGGCTGCCGGACGGCGGTGGTGTCGGCGAGCAGGCACTGCCGTGCCGTGGTGGCGTCGGCCGGGGTGCTGCACCTGTTCGACGTGCTGGTCGACGGCGTCGACGCCGCCCGGCTGGGGCTGCCGGGCAAGCCGGACCCGGCGCTGTTCCTGGAGGCGGCGCGCCGGCTCGGGGTGCCGGCCGGGGACGCGGCGGTCGTCGAGGACGCGCTGCCGGGGGTGGAGGCCGGCCGCCGGGGCGGGTTCGGGCTGGTCGTCGGGGTGGACCGGTCGGGCGCGCAGGCGGCGGAGATGCTCGCCCGCGGTGCCGACGTCGTCGTGGCCGACCTGGCGGAGCTGCCCGTCACGGGCCGCGTACCCGTGAGCCCTCCATGACCACGCGCGACGCGTCCGCCACGCCGTACGAGACGCCGTGCCACGAGGTGGCCGCCGACCCGTGGACGCTTCGCTACGACGGGTACGACCCCGCGTGCGAGGGGCTGCGGGAGGCGCTGTGCACCCTGGGCAACGGTCGCTTCGCCACGCGCGGCGCCACACCCGACGGCGGCGCGCGGACGCCCGGCACGTACGCCGCCGGCTGCTACGACCGTCTGGAGTCCACGGTCGCCGGCCGGACGGTGACCAACGAGGATCTGGTCAACCTGCCCGACTGGCTGCCGCTGACGTTCGCCACGGCCGGCGGCGAGTGGTTCAGCCCGGAGCGGGCCCGCCTGCTGGAGTACCGGCACGAGCTGGACATGCGGCGCGGGTTGCTGGTCAGGTCGCTGCGCTGGCGGGACGGGGAGGGCCGCGTCACGCGCGTGCGGCAGTGCCGTCTCGTGTCCATGGCCGACCCGCTGCTGGCCGCCATGGAGACCGTGTTCGTCGCGGAGAACTGGTCCGGGCCGCTGCGCGTGCGGGCGGCCCTCGACGGCAGGGTCGTCAACCACGGTGTGGCCCGCTACCACGACCTGCGCGGCGACCATCTGACCGGCCACGACACGGGCACGGCCGGCGACCTCGCCTGGCTGAGCGCCGTCACCCGGTCCTCCGGCATCACGGTCGCGCTGGCCGCCCGCACCGACCACGGCGCGCGGGCGCCGGAGGTGACCCGCGAACCTGACCTGATCACCGCCGAGCACGTGCTCGACCTGGCGGAGGGGACGCCCGCGACGCTGACGAAGATCGTCGCGCTGGTGACGTCCCGTGACCCGGCGATCCACGACCCGTGCTCGGCGGCGCTGCGGGCGGCGCGGCTGGCGCCCGGCTTCGACACGCTGCTGGCACGGCACGTGGCGGCCTGGCGGCGGCTGTGGGACCGGGGCCGGCTGGACGTGGACGGCGCGCAGATCGCCCAGGCCGTCCATCTGCACGTCTTCCACCTGCTGCAGACGCTGTCGCCGCACACGGCCGACCTGGACGCGGGAGTGCCCGCCCGCGGGCTGCACGGCGAGGCGTACCGGGGGCACGTGTTCTGGGACGAGCTGTTCGTGCTGCCCTGGCTGAACCTGCGCTTCCCCGAGATCTCGAACGGCCTGCTGCGCTACCGCTGGCGGCGGCTGCCGGAGGCGAGGGCGGCGGCACGGGCGGCCGGGTTCGACGGGGCGATGTTCCCCTGGCAGAGCGGCAGCGACGGCCGCGAGGAGACGCAGACGCTGCACCTGAACCCGCTGTCGGGCCGCTGGCTGCCGGACCGCTCGCACCTGCAGCGGCACGTGGGGCTGGCCATCGCCTACAACGCGTGGCAGCACCACCTGGCGACCGGGTCGATGCCGGCGTGGTGCGCCGAGCTGCTCGTCGACGTCGCGCGGTTCTTCGCGTCGCTGGCGGTGCCGTACGAGGAGTCGGGACGGTACGAGATCCACGGCGTGATGGGCCCCGACGAGTATCACGAGAACCTTCCCGGAGCCGCCGCCCCAGGCCTGGCCAACAACGCCTACACCAACGTCATGACCGTGTGGCTGCTGCTGCGCGCCCTCGACACCCTGGAGCTCCACCCGGAGCTGCCGGTGGCGGAGGGCGAGCCGGAACGCTGGCTCGACATCACCCGGCGGATGCGGGTCGACTTCCACGACGGCGTGATCAGCCAGTTCGGCGGCTACGCCGGGCTGGCGGAGCTCGACTGGGACAGGTACCGGGGGGTGCGCCGCCTGGACCGGGTGCTGGAGGCGGAGGGCGACGACGTCAACCGCTACAAGGCGTCGAAGCAGGCCGACACGCTCATGCTCTTCTACCTGCTGAGCGCGGACGAGCTGCTGGGCCTGCTGCACCGGCTCGGCTACCCCGCCGGGCCGGAGCTGATCCCCCGGACGATCCACTACTACCTCGACCGCACGAGCCACGGCTCCACGCTCAGCGCCGTGGTGCACGCCTGGGTCCTCACCCGGTCGGACCGGGCGCGCTCGTGGACGTTCTTCGCCGAGGCGCTGGCCAGCGACATCGAGGACGTGCAGGGCGGCACCACCGCCGAGGGCGTCCACCTAGGCGCCATGGGCGGCACCCTCGACCTGATCCAGCGCTGCTACCTGGGGCTGCACCTGCGCCGTGACGGGCTCCACCTCGATCCGCTGCTGCCCGACGAGCTGTCCCCCCTCTCCCTGCCGATCCGGTTCCGCGGCATCCGTTACTTCATCGACGCGGACCACGAGAAGACCCGCGTCAACGGCGTCACGCTCGCGCGCGGCGCCCGCCGCACCTTCGCCAGCCAGCAAGGGGGGACGACCATGTCCACCGGCGACCTCGGACGTCGCATCATCCACCACCGCGAACGGCTCGGCCTGACCCGCGAACAGCTCGCCGAGCGCGCCGCCATGGCGCCCGGGTACGTCAAGTACCTGGAGGAGCATCCCGACACCATCGGCACCAGCGCCCTGAGCCGCCTGGCCGACGCCCTCCAGATCACTGTGGAGGACCTGCTCGGCGGCGGCGTGGACCGGCCGCCGGGCGTGGGCCCCGCCCAGGCGGGTCCCCAGCTGCAGGCGCTGCGGCCTGAGGAGTGCCTGCGCCTCATCGCGCCCGGCGGCATCGGGCGGGTGGCATTCGGCGGTCCGCAGGGGCCGACCGTGCTGCCGGTCAACTACAAGCTGCACGAGGGCGCGATCGTCTTCCGCACCGCCTACGGCGGGCCCATGGACCAGAGCCTGCGCACGGGGCTGGAGGGCGTCGAGATCAAGATCGGTTTCGAGGTGGACCAGATCGACGAGGCCCGGCGGGAGGGCTGGAGCGTCCTCGTGCAGGGGCCCGCGCACCACGTGCCGCCGGAGGAGCTGCGGCAGGTGAGCGGCGCGGGCGTCTCACCGTGGGCGGGCGGCGAGCGCGAGCTGTACATCCGCCTCGTCCCCCACCAGATCACCGGCCGCCGCATCCGAGGGCTCTGATCCCGCCCGCCACGCCGCCCGGGGGGTTCAGCGGTAGCGGGCGTGCTCGACGGTGCAGCGGATGAACTCGCCGTCCGCCCACCGGTCGCCGCCGGGCCACCAGCCACCGCGCAGCTCCGCCGGGATCGTGAACCCGTCGAAGCAGGCCTCACGGCCGCACTCCACCCCGAACGGGTGCACGCCGAACCGGCCGTCGCCCGACGGGTCGCCCCAGCGGGGCAGGGTGACGGCCTCCAGCCGGCCGTCGGGGGCTACGGTGAGCGTCACCTCGTGCTCCTCCTCCCCCACCGGGAGCCGGGCCACCGCCTGGTGGTCGCCGAGCGCCTTCCACTGGACACGCGGGTCCAGGGCGGCGGCGGGCGCCAGCACGAACTCCGCGGCCAGCCGGCCGGCGGCGCTGCGGGCGATGTCGGGGCCGCTGCCGGACATGACGGGCAGGACGTCGAGCAGCCGCCAGCGCATCTCCCCCGTCCCGTCCCGGTAGCGGTCGAACCCGCGTACCGTCACCGGGCCCAGCCGGGCGGTGGCGGCCCAGACGTACCCGGCCATCGGCAGCAACGCCTGCGCGGCGCGGAACGAGCGCCATCCGCCCAGCCGGATCGTCCCCCGCAGGTCGAGCACCACCGCGCGCAGCAGCGGCGTGCCGGGCGCGACGGCGTGCAGGACCCAGCGGCGGGCGGGTTCGGGGAGCAGCTCCGCCTGGGCCGGGTCGAAGCGGGGCGCGGCCGGGGTGGGGGTCTGCAGGACCTCCCAGTCGCCGCGGGCGGCGTCCGTGAGGTGCGGCGGGGCGACGATGACGGTCATGGGAGCCTCCATCCCGAGCCGCGGCCGGTGGCCGCCGGTCGCGCCGTGCCGCGGCCCGCGGCGGGTCACCGCAGGTCCGGCGCCTCACTTCCAGCACACACCGGGGCACGGGCGGCTCCCAGAGGACGAGGTCCCGTCCCGCCCAGGACCATCGACCCTGCCGGAACCCGCCCCGGCCCGTCCCCGTCCCGGCGTGAGGGTGCGGGGCTGTCCGCGTGCGCGTGGAGCCGTCTCTTCCGGGCGGCCTCTGGACACGGCCGCCCGGCGGATGATCAAAATGGTCGCGTCGCCCACTCCGCAACAGCACGGGAGCATCGTTGTCCAGACGCCGCAGGACGGCAGGGCCCTCGGCCCGCGCCGGGGTGACGGGCGCCGCCGCCGGGAAGCCGGCGTGAGGGCCGTCCGCGACCCGCTCACCGGACGGGTGGAGCGGCCGCTGGCCCCGGTCTCCCCGGACCGCCTGGCCGCCGTGGCCGCCGAGCTCCGCGCGCTGGCCCCCGCCTGGGCGGGCCGTCCGCCCTCCCCCGGCGGCCGCGCGGGTGACCCTGGCGTGCCGCGACCGGACGCGGGCTGGGAGCGGCGGGCGCGGGCGCTGGCGCGGTTCGGGGAGGCGGTGGCGCGCGACGAGGAGCTGCTGGCGGCGCTGGTCGCCGACACGGGCCGGGTCGCCGAGTCGCTCCTGGAACGGCAGGCCGTCGCCGGGCTGGTCGCCCGCTGGGTGCGGCAGGCCCCCGCGTCGCTGGCGTCGCCGCCCGAACGGCCGGCGTCCCTTCCGGGACCGCCGGGCGGGCCGAACGTCGTGGTGGCGGGCGACGCGGTGCCGTACGAGCTGGTCGGGGTGATCAGCCCGTGGAACTTCCCGCTGCTGCTCGGCCTCATCGACGCGGTGCCCGCGCTGGCCGCCGGGTGCGCGGTGCTGGTCAAGCCGAGCGAGGTCACCCCCAGGTTCATCGAGCCGCTGGCCCGCCTCGTGCCCGACGAGCTGCCGTTGCGGGTCGTCGAGGGCGACGGCGGGACCGGCGCCGCCCTCATCGACCTGGTGGACGCCGTGGTGTTCACCGGCAGCGTGCCGACCGGGTCACAGGTCGCTCAGGCCGCCGCCCGCGCGTTCGTCCCCGCGTTCCTGGAGCTGGGCGGCAAGGACCCGGCGATCGTGCTGGAGGGCGCCGACCTCGACCGGGCCGCCTCGGCGATCCTGTGGGGCGGCACGGCCAACGCCGGCCAGGCCTGCCAGTCGATCGAGCGGATCTACGTCGCCCGGCCGGTGCACGACGAGTTCCTCGCGCTGCTCGCCCGCAAGGCGGCCGGCGTGCGGCTGACCTGCGAGGGCGGCCCGGTCGGGCCGATCATCGAGCCCCGGCAGGCGGACGTGATCGCCGCCCACCTGGCCGACGCCGCCGCCAGGGGCGCGGTCACGCACACGGGCGGCCTGGTCGAACGGCACGGCGGCGGCCGCTGGTGCCGCCCGACGGTGCTGTCGGACGTGGACCACTCGATGCTCGTCATGACCGAGGAGACGTTCGGCCCCGTCCTGCCCGTCATGGCCGTGGACGGGCCGGACGAGGCGGTGGCCCTGGCCAACGACTCGGCGTACGGGCTGTCGGCGGCGGTCTTCGCCGGTTCGGAGAAGGCGGCGCTGGCCGTGGCGGCCCGGCTGCGGGCCGGCGCGGTCAGCGTGAACGACGCCTCCCTGACGGCTTTCGTGCACGACGGCGAGAAGCACGCGTTCGGGCTGTCCGGGCTCGGCGGTTCCCGCATGGGCGCCGCGTCGATCACGCGTTTCCTGCGCCGCCGGGCGTTCCTGGTCAACCGGTCCACGGCAGCCGACCCGTGGTGGCACACGAGCGAGGAGTGACGGATGGGACTGCGTACGGAGATGCCGTTGCTGGCGCGGCACGAGGGCTCCTGGGCGGGCGAGTACGTGCACCTCGACCGGGACGGCGCGGTGCTCGACCGGCACCGCGTCGAGATGACGTGCGCCATCGTGGGCGACGCCGCCTACCATCAGACCAACCGCTACACCTGGGACGACGGCCGGGTGGAGGTGCACGAGTTCCCGGGCGTCTACCTGGGCGGCGGCCGGTGCGGGTTCGACACCGACCGGCTGCGGGGCGAGTTCTGGGAGGTGGACGCCTCCACCATCTACCTGACCTGGCGGTACAAGGCGGAGGACGAGAACCTGCGGCTGTTCGAGCTGATCGTGCTGAGCGACGACGGCGCGACGCGCAGCAGGGTCTGGCAGTGGCTCAGGGACGGGGTGTGCGTGCGGCGCACCCTGATCGACGAGAGGCGGGTGGGCTGACCGGCGCCGCCGCGCAGTCAGCCACGCCGTCAGCCACGCCGCCAGCCGTGTCGCCGGTGGTGTGGCCGGTGGTGTCCGCCTCCAGTGTCGCCGCGCTCGTCGTCAGGCCGTGTCGTGGCGGGCGCTGCGGTGCCAGCTCAGCAGGCGCCGCTCGACGCCCAGGAAGGCGACGTTCAGCAGCACCCCGAGGACGCCCAGCAGGACGATCCCGGCCCACATGGCGGGGATGTCGAACTGGCTCTGCGCCTCCAGCATCCGGTGCCCGATCCCCTCGGTGCTGCCGTACAGCTCCGAGATCACCATCATGATGAGCGCCAGCGAGACGCTGAGCCGGAGCCCGGCGAAGATCTTCGGCGCGGCGGCGGGCAGGATGATCCGCACCAGGCGCGTCGGCGCGCCGACCCGGAACACCTGGCAGGTCTCCAGGTAGCCGCGGTCCACGGTGCGCCCGCCGTCCATGGCGTTGATCAGCACCGGCCAGACGACGCCGTACACGATCGCCGCCACCTGCATCGGCGTGCCGATCTTGAACAGCAGCAGGAACACCGGCAGCAGCGCCGACGGCGGCACCGAGCGGCCGAAGTGCACCAGCGGCTCGGCGAGTGCCGCGAGCGTCCGGGAGCGACCCAGGGCCAGTCCCAGCACCACTCCGGCCGTCGCGGCCAGCGCCCAGCCGGCGAACAGCCTGCCGAGGCTCGGCAGCAGGTCGTGCACCGCCTCCTCGGTGAGGAACAGGCCGGCGAGCGGGCCGGAGAACCACATCTCGTGCAGCCTGGCCACGATCACGGTCGGCGGCGGGAAGTAGACGGCCTCGGCGCGCCGGGTCGCCACCTCCCACAGCACGGCCGCCACGGGCAGCAGCCAGTACCAGCGCGCCCTGGCGAGGACCCCGCTCACGCCGCCTCCCCGGTCCGGGCCGTGTGCCAGCGGAACAGCCGCCGTTCCCCGGCGGCGAACAGCAGGCTGGCGGCCAGCCCGAGCAGGCCCGACCACACGACGGCGGCGAGCACCCGGTCCGCCCGGTTGGCGCTGCCGGCCTCCACCAGGTAGGCGCCGATGCCGCCCCCGCCGGGGGCGACGATCTCCACGCTGACCGCGACGATGAGGGTGACGCCGACGGCGATCCGCACGCCGGTCGCGATGAACGGCGCGGCGCTGGGCAGCGAGACGCGCAGCGCCACGGACGGCTCGCCGAAGCCGAACCCGCGCAGCGTGTCCTTGGCCAGCGGATCGACGTCCGCCAGCCCGTACAGGGTGTTGATGAGCAGCGGCCAGCAGCAGGTGTAGACGATGAGGGACGTCTTGGCGTCGGCGCTGTCGACGAACACGAACATGGCCAGCGGGATGAGCGACACCGACGGGATCGGACGCAGGAACTCGACCAGCGGCCGCACCGAGCGCTCCACCACCGGCACCGTGCCCAGCAGCAGCCCGGCGGGCACGGCGACGGCGAACGCGATCAGCAGTCCCGCCGCGCAGGCGCTCAGCGTGGCGAGCACGTGCCGGTGGAACCCGCCGTCGGCGGCCAGCTCGGCCGCCGTGGCGAGGACGGTCGAGACGTACGGCAGGACGTCCCGATCGATGATCCCGAGACGCCCCGCGGCCTCGAGGAGGGCGACGAACCCGAC
The DNA here is from genome assembly GCF_002850745.1 of Nonomuraea indica. Lineage (GTDB taxonomy): Bacteria > Actinomycetota > Actinomycetes > Streptosporangiales > Streptosporangiaceae > Nonomuraea > Nonomuraea indica. Next base: position 263,431 of record NZ_KZ559468.1, on the reverse strand, counting down.
GACGCCGGCCGCGCCGAGGGCTCCCCGCCGGAGGGCGGGAGAAGTCATCCGAGCGTGGCCGCGATCTGCTGCGTCACGTCGGGCTTCCTCTTCAGGTAGCCGTAGCCGGCCAGCAGGTCGCCCAGCTTCTGCAGCTTGGCCTTGTCGACCTCCATGGAGTAGACGCCGAGCTTGATCGAGGCGGCCGTGTCGGCGGGGATCTGCGTGTAGGTGGGGATGACCTCGTTGACGGCGCCGCGGTCGCTGCCCGCGATGAGCTGCGCCCTGGCCAGCGCGCGGTGGAAGGCGGCGGCGGTGTTGGGGTTCTTGGTCAGCCACGCCTCGGAGACGCCCCAGCCGTCGACGGGGATGCTCGCGGTCGGGCCGCTCATCGTGTCGATCACCTCGACGGCGCCCAGCTCGCTCTTGGCGGCGGTGAGGAACGGCTCGACGAGCCAGGCTGCGTCCACCTGGCCGGACGACAGCGCGGCGAGCTGGTCGGCGAACGGCACGGCGACGTACTTGGCGTCGGTCGGCGCCAGCCCGGCCTGCTCCAGGTGGGCGTTGGTGACGGTCTGGCCGAGCGCCTTGAGGACGTTGACGGCGATGGTCTTGCCCTTGAGGTCGGCCGCGGTCTTGATGGGTGAGTTCTTGGGGACGACCACGGAGGCCATGCCGGGCGCCGCCTCCTGGCTGTGCTGGAACAGCTTCAGCTTGGCCGCGCCCGAGTCGTTGATCGCCAGCAGCGAGACGTAGCTGGTCAGGAAGGCGTCCATGCTGCCATTCATGATCTTCGGCATGACGGCCTGCGGGGCCTGGATGATCTCGGTCTTGACGGTCAGGCCCTCCTCCCTGAAGAAGCCTCTCTTCTGCGCGATGAACAGCGGAGCCGAGGAGGGTACGGGCACCACGCCGACGGTGAGCGTCGTCTTCTCCAGGGCGCTGCCGCTCCCGCCCGGCTCGGCGGCGCCGGAGGACGTCGAGCCCCCGCCGCAGGCCGCGAGGCCCAGCGCGATCGCGAGCCCGGCGACGCAGGCACGTGCGAACTTCATCGAATCTCCTTGAGTGGGGAGACCTCCGCCGTCAGGCGCAGGGAGGAACCGGGAGGAGGTCGTGCCGGGGATGGGCGAGGAGGCCCATGCTACCGTTCGTGATCTTCGATCTCACGGACGAGGACGCCTCCTCGGCGATTCGCGTTTTCCATGCCGGGCGGTGATCGTACCGACTATCGGCGGCTATTGCCACAATTGCCCTGCTTCGCTGGAGAATGGGCGCTATTCAAACGTTCAAAGCGTCAACTAATGCGTCGGCAGGCATGTGCTATTCCGCAGGGAAAACGCTTCGAGATAGCCACCACACCGGAAATATCACCTTTTATACCGAGCTGCCCCGGTGACTCCGCCGGAGGGCGGGGTCACCGGGGCAGCGGGGTCACCGGGGCGGGGCGGACGGCGCCCTGCTCGCGGGCTCGGTCACACCCGCGCGTCCGTCGGCCGACGTCGTACGGGCTCGGTCACGCCGGGACGTCCGCGCGACGCCTGGCGTTGCCCGCCCACTTCACGAGGTCGCACAGGAACGGCGTGAGCAGGGCGGCGCCGAACGCCATCGCCCATCCCAGCGGCGGGAGCGGCGCCAGGGCGAGGAGCCGGCCGAGCGGCGCCACCAGCGTCACCAGCGCCTGCAGCGCGGCCGCGCCCAGCACGGCGACGAGCACCGCGCGCCCGCGCCACCAGCCCGACTCGAACGTCCAGCGCCGCGCCCTGGCCACGTACGCCAGGGTCAGCCGGGCGAAGACCAGCGCGAGCACCGCCTGCGTCCTGACCTGCTCCTCGCTCCAGCCGAGCCGCCTGGCCACCTCCACCGCCGCGAACACCAGCAGCCCGACGATCAGCGACCGCACGGCGATGCGGGCCAGCACCCGGGCGGTGAGCAGCCCGTCGCGGGCGGGACGGCCGGACATCGGGTCGCCGGGCGCCCTGTCCACGCCGAGGGCGATGGCGGGGATGCCGTCGAGGACGAGGTTGATCCACAGCAGTTGCACCGGCAGCAGCGGGATGACCAGGTCGGGCCAGGCGAACATGCCCACGAGCACGAGGAAGATCTCGGCCAGGTTCCCGGCGAGCAGGTAGCCGATCATGGAGCCGACGTTGTGGTGCAGGCGGCGGCCCTGCCGCACGCCGGTGACGATGGTGCCCAGCTCGCCGTTGGTGACGACCACGGCGGCCGCCTCCCGGGCCACGTCGGTGCCCTCGTCGCCCGCCATGGCCACGCCGACGTCGGCGTGGCGCAGCGCGGGCGCGTCGTTGACGCCGTCACCGGTCATCGCGACGACCTCGCCGCCGTCGCGCAGCGCCTGGACCAGGTCGAGCTTGGTCGCCGGGTCCACGCGGGCCAGCACGCCCGCGGCGCGCAGCCGCTCGGTCCGGTCGCCGCCGTCGAGCCCGGCGCCGGTCACCACGGGCTCGGGTTCGATGCCGACCTCCTCGGCCACCGCACGGGCGGTGTCGGGGTGGTCGCCGGTCACCATGACCACGCGGATGCCGCCCTCGCGGCAGGCGGCCACGGCCTGCCGGGCCGAGGCGCGGATCTCGTCGCTGAGGCCGACGAGCCCGACGGGGCGCAGCCCGGTCGCGTCGAGGTCGTCGGTGTCGCCCTCGGCGAGCGCCAGCACCCGCAGGCCCTTGCCGGCCAGCTCGGCCACCGCGCCCGCCAGCAGGTCGGTCGCCTCGCCTGGGGCGCAGCGCGACAGCACCACCTCGGGCGCGCCCTTCACGGTCAGCACCGGCCCGTCCGTGACGACCGCCATGGACCGGGTGTCGGCGTCGAACGGCCGGGTGGTCAGCCGCGACTCGGCCGAGTCACGCTCCGTCCCGTTGCGGCGGGCGGCCTCGAGAAGGGCCACGTCCACCGCGTCGCCGAGCCCGTCGCGGGCGTCGTTGCAGCGCACCGCGGCCCGCCACAGCCCGGCTCCGGGGACGGCGACGTGGTCGGTGACGGCCAGCCGGCCGGTGGTCAGCGTGCCGGTCTTGTCGGTGGCGATCACGGTGGTGGCGCCGAGCGCCTGGATCGCCGACAGCCGCCGGACGATCACGCCGAGCCGGGCCATGCGCTGCGAGCCGAGCGCCAGGGCCGTGGTGACGGCCGCCGCCATGCTCTCGGGCACCGCCGCGATGGCCAGCGCCACCCCGGCCAGCACCAGGTCGATCGGTTCGATCCCGCCCCTGGCCAGGCCGAGCGCCACCATGACCACGCCGGCCAGGACGGCGAGCACGCCGATGCGCTTGGACACCGTGGCCAGCTCCACCTCCAGCGGCCCCTTGACGTGGCCGTGCAGCGCGGAGGCGATCCGGCCTATCTGCGTGCCGGCGCCGGTGCGCTCCACCAGGGCGACGCCCGAGCCGCGCACCACCATGCTGCCGGAGAACAGCTCGCCGTCGCGGTCGCCCAGCGGCCCGTCGACCGCGCCGTCCGGCCGCTTGCCCGCCGAGCGGGACTCCCCCGTCAGCATGGACTCGTTCACCGCCAGCGAGGCCGCCTCCAGCACCCGGCCGTCCGCGGGCACCCGGTCGCCGGCCGCCACCTCGATCACGTCGCCGGGAACGATCTCGGCGGCCGGCACCCGCCTGACGACGCCGTCGCGGCGGACCTTGGCCATCGGCGCCGTCATGGTCCGCAGGGCGCGCACCGCCTGCTCCGCCTTCATCTCCTGGGTCACGCCGATCACCACGTTCACCAGGAGGATGGCGACGATGGCGATCCCCTCGGCCACCTCGCGCAGCACCAGCAGCGTCACCAGGCCCGCGCCCAGCAACAGGATGGACAGCGGGTCGGCGAGGTGGCGCGCGACCCGGGCGAGCACGGACGGCGGCTTGGGCTCGGGCAGCGCGTTGGGGCCGTGCTCGGCGAGCAGGCGGCCGGCGACTGCGTCGCTCAGCCCGTTCCGGGCGTGCGTGGTGGCATCCATGTCTCAAGTAGATCATTTCGGCCGGTCAGCCGCCTGAGCCGAAGGGCCCCGCGGCCCGGGACCTTAGGCCCGGAGCCGGCCGCGCCGGGCCGCCTCGCGCGAAGTCAAGGACCGGACGGGGCGGCGTGGACGGCGGCCAGGGCCTCCCCCCACCGCCGGGCGCGCTCCAGCTCGCCGGCGGCCGGCCGGCCCTGTGCGCCCGTGACGGAGAAGCTCTGCGCGGGCGCCACCATCCGCACACCGGCGGCGCGCAGGCGGCGGGCCACGGCGCGGGCGGCCGTTCCCGGCATGCGGGGCTTGACCACCCGCGTGTCGAACGCGGCCGAGCCGAGACGGGGCGAGGAGGTTCGCAGGCCGACCAGCCATTCCCGCAGCCCACGCCCCGGCGGGACGAGCGGCCCGCCGGCCTGCCGTACGACGGACTGGCGGGGGGGGCCCCCGCCCATGCCGAAGGCGTGCGTGGGGCCGCCCACCACGAGCAGCGCGACGTCGTCCCCCACGACGGCGGGGGCCGCGGCGACCTCGACGAGCCGCACCTCCATCGTGGAGCCGAGCCCTTCGGCCACCGCCTCCGCGATCCGCCGGGTGTTGCCGGACATCGACTGGTACACCACCAGCGCGTGCATCCCGCCCCCCGTCAGCTCTGCCGCGGCAGGACGGGTTCGAGGCGGAACATCCCGGTGACCAGCTCGCTCGGCATGTCGTGCGGCTGGACCCGTCCCGCCACGGCGGCGAGCACGTCGCGGGCGGTGATGAGCCCGACCAGGCCCTCCTCGCACACCACGGGAACCGCGTCGCATCCGGCGTCGACCATGACGGCCGCGACGCGGACGAGCGGGTCCTCGGGGCCGACCCGGGGCCGGGGCTCACAGCCGAGCAGGGAGCGGACCTTGCGCGACGCCTGCTCGTGCGGGCCGCCGGACCAGGACGCGGCCAGGTCCTCGCGGGACAGGACTCCCAGCACGTGACCGTTGTCGACGATGGGCAGGTGGTGCACCCCGGCACGGCGCATCACCTCCCACGCCATCAGCGGCGACTCCTCCGGCCGCACCGCGACGACGATCCTGCTCATCACCTGCCGGGCGGTCAGCGCTCCGACGCCCGTCGACTCGACGCTCATGGCCGTCCCCTCGTCTCCTCGCCGCCGTCTGCGGGCGGCTGCTCCGCACCGCTCCCGCGCGCCGCCTCGGCGCCGCTCTCCGGCGCCTCGTCGGCGCCCCGGGGCGGCCCCTGCCGACCATCCTCGCGGGGGCGCACCACCGCGACCGGGCACGTCACGTGGTGCAGCACCCCATGGCTGACCGACCCCAGCACGGCCGAGGCGAACCCGCCCCGCCCGTGCGAGCCGACCACCACGAGATCCGCCGACGCCGACGCCTTGACCAGCGCCGACACCGGGTGCTCGGACACCTGCTCATCGACGATCCGCACGTCGGGGTGGCGTTCGCGCCAGGGCACGACCCAGGCGCGGGCCATGCGGACCTCCTCCTCGTACGCCTCCTGCAGCAGATCGCTGTAGGCCGCCGCGTACGGGGAGAACATCGGCATCTGCCAGGCGGTCAGCACGTACAGCTGCGCGTCGCGGGACCGGGCCTGCTCGACGGCGTACTCCATGGCGGCCGTGGAGTGCTCCGACCCGTCGTAGCCGACGACGACCTGGCCGTGCTGCACGACCGAGGGCCCGCGCACGACCACGACCGGCCCGGCGGCGTGCCCGGCCAGGTTGAGCCCCACGGAGCCGAGCAGCATCCCGGCGAACCCGCCCAGCCCCCTGCTGCCCACCACGACGCTCTCGGCGGCCGTCGACTCGCGGATCAGCGCGTCGATGACGCCGCCGGACAGCATCCCGGTGCTCACCTCGACGCCGGGCGCGAGCTCGCGGGCATGATCGGCCGCCGCCTCCAGCGCCCCGGCGCAGTAGTCGGCCGCGGCCTCGCCGGCGGCCATGGTGGCGGCCCACTGCTCGCACACGTGCACGATCCGGAGACCCAGCCCGCGTCGCCGCGCGTCGGCCGCGGCCCACTCCACGGCGGCGGTCGCCGAGACGGACCCGTCCACGCCGACCACGATCCGTCCGCCCATCGCTCATCGCCTCCGCGCTCACGCTCCGGCCGCTTCGCTCTCGCCTTCCAGCGTGCCGGGCGGGCGGGCCGCGCGCCGGTGCAGGAAGTCCCGTGTGCGTGGGCCGTTGGTCCCGACCCGCACACCGCCCAAAGTCAACGATTTGCGAAAATTCGCAATTGCCCAGATAGTATGGTCCGGTCGAGCGAACGAAGCGGAGGCGCGTCGTGCCGGTCCCCCTCTACCAGGCCAAGGCCGAGTTCTTCCGGATGCTGGGGCACCCCGTCCGCATCCGGGTCCTGGAGCTGCTCCAGGACGGCCCCGTCCCGGTGCGTGACCTGCTGGCCGCCATCGACGTCGAGGCGCCCAACCTGTCGCAGCACCTGGCGGTGCTGCGCCGCTCGGGGATCGTGCTGTCCACCCGCGACGGGTCCAACGTGATCTACCAGCTCGCCGGCGGCGACGTGGCCGACCTGATGCGGGCCGCCCGGCGGATCCTGACGGCGATGCTCGACGACCAGAGCGGCCTGCTGGCGGAGCTGCGGGCCTCCGAGGGCCGATCCTCGTGAGCGGGCGGGCGAGCCGGGCGTGGGCCTCGGCGATCTCCCTGCTGCCCGGCCGGGCCGACCTGACGGCGATGCGCCGCCATCCCCGCCGTGACCTGCTGGCCGGCGTGACGGTCGCGATCGTCGCACTGCCCCTGGCCCTGGGCTTCGGCGTCTCCTCCGGGATGGGCGCCGCCGCCGGGCTGGCCACGGCGGTGGTGGCGGGGGCCGTCGCGGCGCTGTTCGGTGGGTCCAACCTGCAGGTGTCGGGCCCGACGGGCGCGATGACGGTCGTGCTGGTGCCGATCGTCGCCCGGTACGGCCCGGGGGGCGTGCTGACGGTGGGGCTGATGGCCGGGGTCATCCTGATCGCGCTGGCCCTCGCCAGGGTCGGGCGGTACATGCGCTACGTGCCGGCGCCGGTCGTGGAGGGGTTCACGCTGGGCATCGCCTGCGTCATCGCCCTGCAACAGGTGCCGTCGGCGCTCGGCGTACCGAAGCCGGAGGGCGACAAGGCCCTCGCCGTCGCCTGGCAGGCCGTGCTCGGCTTCGCCCGCGAGCCGCGCTGGACCGAGGTGGCGCTGGCGGTGACCGTCGCCGCCGTGATGCTGGCGGGTGCCCGGTGGCGGCCCGGCGTCCCGTTCTCGATCATCGCCGTGGTGGCCGCGACCGTGGCGGCGCAGGCGCTGCCCCTCGACGCGGCGGTGATCGGCGCCCTGCCCGCCGGGCTGCCCGCGCCGTCGCTCGCCTTCCTCGACCCGGCCGCGCTCGGGTCGCTGCTGGCTCCGGCCGTCGCGGTGGCCGCACTGGCCGCGCTGGAGTCGCTGCTGTCGGCGTCCGTGGCCGACGGCATGACCGTCGGCGAGCGGCACGACCCCGACCGGGAGCTGTTCGGCCAGGGTCTGGCCAACATCGCCGCGCCGCTGTTCGGCGGCGTGCCGGCGACGGCGGCGATCGCCCGCACGGCGGTGAACGTGCGCACCGGCGCCGCCTCGCGGCTGGCCGCGCTCACCCACGCGGTCGTGCTGGCCGCCATCGTGTTCGCCGCCGCGCCACTGGTCTCCCGCATCCCGCTGGCCGCGCTGGCCGGGGTGCTGCTGGCCACGGCGGTGCGGATGGTGGAGGTGGGCTCGCTGCGCGCGATCGCCCGCGCCACCCGCGCCGACGGCCTGGTGCTGGCGCTGACGGCGGTGGCGACCGTGGCGCTGGACCTGGTCTACGCGGTGATCATCGGCCTGGTCATCGCGGGCGCGCTGGCGCTGCGCGCGGTGGCCCGCCAGGCGCGCCTGGACCAGGTCGACTTCAAGCCCGACCTGCCGGGCGAGCACAGCGACGAGGAGTACGAGCTGCTCACCGAGCACATCGTGGCCTACCGCATCGACGGGCCGCTGTTCTTCGCCGCCGCGCACCGCTTCCTGCTGGAGCTGCTGGAGGTCGCCGACGTGCGGGTGGTCATCCTGCGCCTGTCGCGGGTGACGACGGTCGACGCCACCGGGGCGCTGGTGCTCAAGGACGCGATCGACCGGCTGCGCCGGCGCGGCATCCTGGTCCTGGCCTCCGGTGTCCGGCCCGGGCAGCGGCAGGTGTTCGACTCGGTCGAGGCGCTGGCGGGCCTGGACGGCGAGCACGCCACCACGCCGGAGGCGATCCGCCACGCCCGCGCCCACCTGCAGCACACCGGCATCCTGCCCCGCCACGACGCGCAACCGGCCTGACGCCCCACCGCCACGGGCTCGTCCGTGCCCGTACCGGACGCGCCGGTCCGGGCACGGACGGGCTCAGCCCGCCCAGCCGCGCCGGGCCGGACGCGAGCCCGCGACATCCTCGCGGCTGCGGTAGACGACGTACGGCCGGGTCAGGTAGCCGACCGGCGCGGTGAGCATGTGCACCAGCCGGGTGAACGGCCAGATGGCGAACAGCACCAGGGCGCTCAGCGCGTGCAGCTGGAACAGCAGCGGCGCCTGCGCCATCAGCGCCGGGTCGGGGCCGAAGGAGAAGATCGACCGGAACCAGGGCGAGATGGTGGTGCGGTAGTCGTAGCCGCCGCCGACGATGTTGGCGAGGACGGTGGCCGCCAGGCCGAGCACGATGGTCAGGGCCAGCACGGCGTACATCAGCTTGTCGTTGCGCGTGGTCGCGGTGAAAACCGGGCCCACGGTGCGGCGGCGGTAGATGAGGATCGCCAGCCCGGCGAGCGTGCACACGCCCGCGATCGTGCCGAGCACGACGGCCACCACGTGGTAGGCCTCCTCGCTGACGCCCGCCGCCTCGGTCCACGACTTGGGGATCACCAGTCCGCCGACGTGACCGAGGATCACGACCAGGATGCCGAAGTGGAACAGCGGGCTGCCGATCCGCAGCAGCCGCGACTCGTACATCTGCGACGAGCGCGTGGTCCAGCCGAACTTGTCGTAGCGGTAGCGCCAGACGTGGCCCAGCACGAAGACGGTGAGCGCCACGTACGGGGCGACCACCCACAGCAGCAGGTCCAGTGTGTTCACCGTGCTCCTCCGGCGGTGTAGGGCTCCAGGCCGACCTGCTCCATCGGCGGGCCTTCCTGGGCGAGCTTGAGCGCGGCGGCCCGCTCGCGGTCGGTGGCGGGCGGCAGGGTGGCCAGCACGGCGGCGACCACGTCGGCGTAGGGCGAGTTCTCGGCCTCCAGCGCCCGCTGCAGCGTCTCGACTCCCGCGCGGTGCTCGCGCAGCAGCCGGACGGCCTGCTCGACGCCGCCGCGGGCGGACAGCTCGCACACCACGGCCAGGTGGTCGGGCAGTTCGCCGTCCACCGGCTCGAACCCGGCCGCCCGGAAGGCGTGCTTGAAGCGCAGCAACGCCATGCCGCGCTTCCTGGTGTCGCCGTAGGTGTAGTAGGTCAGGTACGGGCAGCAGCGGCGTTTGAGGTCGAACGTGGCCACGTAGTGCTCGGCCAGCTGCGGCAGCGGGGTGGCGTCGACGTGCGCCAGGAAGGCGCGCAGCCGGGACGCGGCCTCGCCGGTCGGCAGGCTCTCCACGGTCCTGGTGAGCAGCGGGAGCGCCTCGACCAGCCGCTCGTCCGGGTAGCCGAGCAGGACGGAGGCCGTCATGTGGACGGCGCGATCGCTCACTGGTCCTCCTCCTTGCGCTTGGGGAACAGCCCGTCGGGCATCCCCTTGCCGTCCCAGTTGAGCAGGTTGACGCGGCCGGACCGGTCGGCCGGGTCCACCAGGGCGCCGGTCTCCTGCCGGTCCTTCAGCGCGTGGAAGTTCTCCACGGCGACCGGAGCGGGCATGCCGGACGCCTCGCCGAACGGGCCGCCCATGCCGGGCCCGCCCTCGTAGTCGAGGCTGCAGCCGGTCGCCAGCTCCTCCAGCTCCCTGCCCTGCTCGGCGTGGGCCTTGGGGATGACGTACCGCTCGGCGTAGGGCGCCAGGGCGAGCAGCCGGTGCATGCCCTCGATCTGGTCGCCGGTCATGCCCACCGCGTCGGCGATCGACTCGTCGGACTTCTGCCCCAGGTTGAGGCGGCGCATGTAGGAGCGCATGGCGGCCAGCCGGCGCAGCACGGCCTTCACGGGCTCGGGGTCCCCGGCCGTGAACAGCTCGGCCAGGTAGCCGATCGGGATGCGCAGCGCGTCGATCGCGCCGAACAGGTTGCCGGCGTCCTCGCCGTCGTGCCCGGTGTTGGCCAGCACGTCCACCACGGGCGACAGCGGCGGGATGTACCAGACCATCGGCATCGTCCGGTACTCCGGGTGCAGCGGCAGCGCCACGCCGTACTCGAAGATCAGCTTGTGGATCGGCGACTTGCGCGCCGCCTCCAGCCAGTCGTCGGGGATGCCCTCCCTGCGGGCGGCGGCGATCACCTCGGGGTCGTGCGGGTCGAGCAGGACGCTCTTCTGCGCCTCGTACAGGTCCTTCTCGTCGGGCACCGCGGCGGCCTCGGCGACCCGGTCGGCGTCGTAGAGGATCAGCCCGATGTAGCGCAGCCGGCCGACGCACGTCTCGGAGCACACGGTCGGGATGCCGACCTCGACCCGGGGGTAGCAGAAGGTGCACTTCTCGGCCTTGCCGGTGCGGTGGTTAAAGTACACCTTCTTGTACGGGCACCCGGTCACGCACATCCGCCAGCCCCGGCAGCGGTCCTGGTCGACGAGGACGATGCCGTCCTCCGAACGCTTGTACATCGCGCCCGACGGGCAGGAGGCCACGCAGGACGGGTTGAGGCAGTGCTCGCAGATGCGCGGCAGGTAGAACATGAACGCCCGCTCGAACTCCAGCTTCACCTGGCCCGAGAGCTTCTTCAGCACCGGGTCGGCGGGGGCGAGTTCGGGACCGCCCGCCAGGTTGTCGTCCCAGTTGGCGCTCCAGGTGATCTTCGTGTTCTGCCCGGTGATGAGCGACTTGGGCCGGGCCACCGGGGTGTCCTCGGTGGCCGGGGCGGAGAAGAGCCGGTCGTAGTCGTACGTCCAGGGCTCGTAGTAGTCCTGGATGGAGGGCATGAGCGGGTTGGCGAAGATGGTGAACAGCTTGCGCAGCCGCCCACCGGCCTTCAGCCGGAGCCGGCCGCGCTTGTTCAGCTCCCAGCCGCCCCTCCACTTGTCCTGGTCCTGGTAGGTGCGCGGATAGCCCTGGCCGGGACGGGTCTCGACGTTGTTGAACCAGACGTACTCGGTGCCGGAACGGTTGGTCCACGCCTGCTTGCACGTGACCGAGCAGGTGTGGCAGCCGATGCACTTGTCGAGGTTCATCACCATGGCGAGCTGTGCCATGACCCTCATCAGTAGTCCACCTCCTGGGAACGGCGGCGGATCACGGTGACCTCGTCGCGCTGGTTGCCTGTGGGGCCGAGATAGTTGAAGGCGAAGCTGAGCTGGGCGTAGCCGCCGATGAGATGGGTGGGTTTGACCAGCAGCCGGGTGAGCGAGTTGTGGATGCCGCCGCGCCGGCCCGACGCCTCGGTCTTGGGCACGTCCACGACGCGCTCCTGGGCGTGGTACATGTACACGGTGCCCTCGGGCATGCGGTGCGAGACGACCGCGCGGGCCACGACGACGCCGTTGCGGTTGACCGCCTCCACCCAGTCGTTGTCGGCGATCTTCGCCTTGGCGGCGTCGGCCGGGCTCATCCAGATGGTCGGCCCGCCGCGCGACAGCGTCAGCATGAGCAGGTTGTCCTGGTATTCGGAGTGGATCGACCACTTGGAGTGCGGGGTCAGGTAGCGCACGGTGATGCCGGCCTCGCCGCCTTCGCCGATGCCGGGCTCGCCGAACATCGCGGTCATGTTGAGCGGCGGCCGGTAGACCGGCAGCGCCTCGCCCGCCTCGTGCATCCAGTCGTGGTCGAGGTAGAAGTGCTGGCGACCGGTGAGGGTGTGCCAGGGTTTGCGGTGCTCGACGTTGACGGTGAACGCGGAGTAGCGCCGCCCGCCGGTCTCGCTGCCCGACCACTCCGGCGAGGTGATCACCGGGACGGGGCGGGTCTGGGTGTCGGCGAAGGTGATCTGCTTGTGCTCGTCGGCCAGACCGTCGAAGGACGTCCCGGTGCGGCGGGCGAGCGTGGCGAAGCCCTGCGCCGCCAGGTGGCCGTTCGTGGTGCCGGACAGGGCGAGGATCGCCTCGCACATGTTGACGTCGGTGGCCAGCGAGGGCCGGCCGTCGGCGGTGACCCCGTTGATCCGGCCGAGCCGGGCGATCTCGCCCGAGACGTCGTACGTCAGGCCCTTGGTGGTGGCGCCGAGCCGGTCCAGCAGCGGGCCGAGCGCGGCCATCTTGTCGGCGACCGCCCCGTAGTCACGCTCCACCACGACGATCTTCGGGAAGTCGCGGCCGGGCACCGGGGTGTCGCCGGTCTCCCGCCAGTCGCGCACCGCGCCGTGCGGCGTGGCCAGTTCGTCCGGCGTGTCGTGCAGGAGCGGCACGGCCACGACGTCCTTGCGGGTGCCCAGGTGGGTCTTGGCCAGGCGGCTGAAGGAGCGGGCGATGGCGTGGAAGGCGGCGAAGTCGGTGCGGGTCTGCCAGGGCGGGTCGATCGCCGGGGTGAAGGCGTGCACGAACGGGTGCATGTCGGTGGACGACAGGTCGTGCTTCTCGTACCAGGTGGCCGCGGGCAGCACGATGTCGGAGAACAGCGTGGTCGACGTCATGCGGAAGTCCAGCGACAGCAGCAGGTCGAGCTTGCCCCGGGGCGCCTCCTCCGGCCAGGTCAGGCTGTCCGGCCGCTGGTCGGGAGCCGCCTCCTCGGCGCGCACGGCCGAGTCGGTGCCCAGCAGGTGGCGCAGGAAGTACTCGTTGCCCTTGGCCGACGAGCCGAGCAGGTTGGCCCGCCACACGGTCAGCACGCGCGGCCAGTTCCGCGGCGCGTCCGGGTCCTCGCAGGCGAAACCGAGTTCGCCCCGCGCGACCTGTCCGGCCACGTACGGGCCGGGTTCGGCGCCCGCGGCGGCGACCTCGTCGGCCAGGTCCAGCGGGTTGCGGTCGAACGTCGGGTACGACGGCATCCAGCCGAGCCGCGCCGACTGCGACAGCAGGTCGGCCGTGGCCTTCCCGGCGAACGCGCCGTTGGCGAGCGGCGAGGAGACCACGTCGGCCGAGTAGGTGTCGTAGCGCCACTGGTCGGTGTGCAGGTACCAGAAGGCGGTGCCGATCATCTGCCGGGGCGGGCGCGACCAGTCCAGGCCGAAGGCGAGCTGCGCCCAGCCAGTGACCGGCCGGCACTTCTCCTGGCCGACGTAGTGCGCCCAGCCGCCGCCGTTGACGCCCTGGCAGCCGGTCAGCGTGGTCAGCGCCAGGAACGAGCGGTAGATGGTGTCGGAGTGGAACCAGTGGTTCGTCCCCGCACCCATGATGATCATGGACCTGCCGCCGGACTCCTCGGCGTTACGGGCGAACTCGCGGGCGATGCGCGCCGCCGCCGCGGCCGGGACCGACGTGAGCGGCTCCTGCCAGGCCGGCGTGTACGGCTCGTCCGCGTCGTCGTAGCCGGTCGGCCAGCGGCCCGGCAGCCCGTCGCGGGCCACGCCGTACTGGGCGAGCATCAGGTCGTACACGGTGGTGACCAGGTGGCCGCCGACCCGGCGCACCGGGACGCCGCGCTCCAGGACGCCGTCGCCGTGCCCGTCGAAGCGCGGCAGCGCGACCGGCACGGCCTCCGCCCCGAGGGCGGTCAGCAGCGGGTCCACCTCGCCGAGGTCGAGGTTCCAGCGGCCCTGGCCCTCCTCGGAGTAGCGGAAGCCGAGCGACCCGTTCGGCACGACCGGCTCGCCGGTACGCGCGTCCAGCAGCACCGTGGCGAACGCCGCCTCCTTCCCCTCCTGCCCGAGGTCGGCCGCGGTGAGGAACTTGTCGGGCACGAACCCGCCGTCCCGCTCGCGCAGCCGGACCAGGAACGGCAGGTCGGTGAAACGCTTGACGTAGTCGAGGAAGGCGGGCGTGGACCGCTCGACGAAGAACTCCTTGAGGATCACATGCCCCATGGCCATGGCCAGCGCGCCGTCCGTGCCCGGGTGCGGGGCCAGCCACTCGTCGGCGAACTTGGCCGCGTCGTTGTAGTCGGGCGACAGCACCACGACCTTCTGGCCCCGGTAGCGCGCCTCGGCCATGTAGTGGGCGTCGGGCGTGCGGGTGACCGGCACGTTCGAGCCCCACAGCATGAGGTAGGCGGCGTCCCACCAGTCGGCCGACTCCGGCACGTCCGTCTGGTCGCCGAACACCTGCGGCGAGGCCACCGGCAGGTCGGCGTACCAGTCGTAGAACGACAGCATCGACCCGCCGATCAGCGAGACGAACCGGGCGCCCACGGCGTGCGAGGTCATCGACATGGCCGGGATCGGCGAGAAGCCCGCCACCCGGTCCGGGCCGTGGGTCTTGATGGTGTGCACGTGCGCCGCGGCGATGATCTCGGTGGCCTCGTCCCAGGTGACGCGGACCAGCCCGCCCTTGCCGCGGGCGGTCTGGTAGCGGCGCCGCTTGTCCGGGTCCGTGGTGATCTCGGCCCAGGCGGCGACCGGGTCGCCCAGCCGGGTCTTGGCCTCGCGGTACATCTCCACCAGGACGCCCCTGGCGTACGGGAAGCGCACGCGGGTGGGCGAGTAGGTGTACCAGGAGAACGCGGCGCCGCGGGGGCAGCCGCGCGGCTCGTACTCGGGCCGGTCACCGCCCACGCTCGGGTAGTCGGTCTGCTGCGCCTCCCAGGTGATCACGCCGTCCTTGACGTACACCTTCCAGGAGCAGGAACCGGTGCAGTTGACGCCGTGGGTGGAGCGGACGACCTTGTCGTGGCTCCACCGGTCGCGGTAGAACACGTCCCCCTGCCGTCCGCCGATCTGGTGCAGCGTCCGCAGGTCCGGGGAGACCTTGCCGGGCCGCAGGTAGCGGCCGAACTGGAGCAGCGCGTCGCTGAGCGGACCGTCAGTGCTCGCCATGGATGGTGCCTCTTTCTGTCAGGACTGGGTGCGCGCGCTCTGCGCGGGCTGCGGGCGCAGGATGAACCAGGCGTAGACGAACGCGCCGAAGGCCATGGCCGCGAGCAGCATCAGGCCGATGGCGTACGAACCGGTCGCCTGGAAGATCAGGCCCATCACGATGGGCGGCATGAATCCGCCGAGGCCGCCGGCGGCGCCGACCACGCCGGTGGCGCTGCCCACCATCGAGCCGGGCACGCCCCGGCCGAGGATGGCGAAGATCGCGCCGTTGCCGAGGCCGAGCGCGGCGGCCATGGTCAGGAAGCCGACCGTGGCGACCGGCATGCCCGGCGCGAAGGACACGACGATCGCGCAGCCGAAGACCGCGAGCAGCACCCAGCACAGCACCCGCTCGCCGCCGAACCGGTCGGCGAGCCAGCCGCCCACCGGGCGGGCCAGCGTGGCCAGCACCACGAACCCGGCCGCGCGGGCCGCCGCGTCGGCGACGGTCAGCTCGTAGACGGCGCGCAGGTACAGCGGCAGGTAGACACCGAAGGCGACGAAGCCGCCGAAGGTGAGGGCGTACATGCCGGCCAACTCGCGGGTGACGCGCAGCCGCGCGGCGGCGGCGAACCTGGTGGTGAACGAGTCGGTGGGCGCCGTGCGGCCGGGCGCGTCGCGTCCGACGGCGAGGAAGGCGAGCCCGACGAGCACGAGCGCCACGGCGACCGTGTAGAACGGCGCGGGACGGCCGACCTCCTGGGCCAGCCACGGCGTGGCGAAGCCGGAGATGCCGGTGCCGATGTTGCCCATGCCGAAGATGCCGAGGGCCAGGCCCCGCCGCTCCGGCGGGAACCAGGCGTTGACGAACGGCACGCCGATGGCGAACGTCGCGCCTGTCATGCCGAGCAGCAGCCCGCCGGCCAGCAGCAGCGGGTAGCTCTCGGCGAAGGCGAGGAACAGCACGGGGACGGCGCCGAGCATGCTCGTGACGCCGAACACCAGCCGCCCGCCGTAGCGGTCGGTGAGGGCGCCGAGGACCATGCGGCCCAGCGAACCCACGATGACCGGCACGGCGACCAGCACGGACACCGCGAAGGAGCTCAGGCCCAGCAACTCCTTGTAGACGGGCCCGAGCGGGCTCAGAAGCGCCCAGGCCCAGAAGTTGATCGCGAACGCGACCGTGGCGAGAACCAGCGCCACAGTCGCGGAACCCGTGCGTGCGGATGTCGCAGCGGGCGGGACGGGAGCCATCCGAGGTCCTTCCTGCGCAGATTCTGGTTGTGCTCTGCCAGCCTCTTTGATCGCCCCATACCCCAAAAAGGGTCTTTAGTCCTCCCCTGACCGCCCAAAAGGCTCAGTGGTGAGACAGGCGGCGAGCCCGCCTTCGCCCTCCTCGGCTCAGTCCGCGGAGATGCGCCGCCCCGTCATCCGCGCCGGGGCGATCCGGAGGTACTGCCGGCGGTCGCCGCCCGCCCAGGGGCTCACGCCCGAAGCCTGCGCCTCGGCCAGCTCCTCGTCGGTGACGTGGTGCAGCGAGCCCTGCACGAGCACGCTCCAGCCCGTCCGGGTGTCCTCCTCGATCCGGTCGACCTCGAAGGCGACCAGGTACTCGACGCCTTCGAGCCCGGTGCGCAGGTCGGCCTCCATCGCACCGCCGGCGGTGGTGCGGAAGACGACGGCGCCACGGGCCACGCGGTAGTTGACGGGCAGCACGGTCGGCCCGTAGCGGCCGTTGTAGGCGATGCGGCCCACCCCGCCGGGCGAGAGCAGGCGCAGGCACTCCTCCTCGTCCAGCTCGTCCAGGTGCGTGCCGGCCGCCGCGCCGCCCTCGTCACCCGAGGGCGCCTCGCCGAGCAGGTGCGCCGTCGTCGTGTCGAGCGCGGACGCCAGCCTGGTGGCGGCCTCGCGCACCGCGCTCTCGGACTGCTCCTCCAGGTAGCCGACGTACGCCTCCTCCACGCCGGCACGCTCCGCCAGTTGGCCGCGGGTCAGCCCGAGCTTCTCCCGCCGCTCCGCGACGCGGCGTCCGAACCCGCCCAGGTGTCCTGCCAGATATGACATGTAGCACTCCGTCTCCACGGCATCATGACCTTCTTCCGCTCACGGTAGTAGGCGGTCGCCGCGGCACGGAAACCCCGGTTCACTCCAGCTCCGCCAGCCGGGTCCGGGCGGCGTCCAGCTCGGTGCGGAGCTCGGCCAGCTCGCGTTCGAGTTCGAGGATGCGGCGGATGGCGGTGAGGGTCATGCCCTGGTCGGCCATCCGGGTGACGTGCTGGACCGTCATGATGTCGCGCTGGGAGTAGCGCCGCTGGCCGCCGGTGGTGCGGCTGGGGCTGACGACGTCGTGCTGGTCGAGGCGGCGCAGGTAGGCCTGCTGGACCTGCAGCATCTCGGCGACCTGGCCGAGGGAGTAGAGGGGGGCGTGCTCGTCGTGGAAGGGAAGGTGGGCCATCGGTCCTCCTGGGCGGTGGGGGCGGGCGGGTGGACCCGCCCGCCCCCCGCTCGCCTGGATCAGGCCTTGATGGCCTTGGCGTCACCGGTCTGGATCTCGACCTTGCGGGGCTTGGCCCGCTCGAGCACCGGGATGCGGACGAGAAGGACGCCGTTGTGGTAGCCGGCGTCGATCTTGTCACTGTCGAGGTGCTCGGAGAGGTAGACGCGCCGGGTGAACGTGCCCATCGGGCGCTCGCGCACGAAGACGCGCTCGTCGCCGCCGTACTCCTCCTCGCGCCGGGCGCTGACGGTGAGCACGCCGCGGTCGACGGTCACCTCGATGGAGCCGGGGTCGATGCCCGGAAGGTCGAAGCGCAGGACGACGTCGTCGGCGCGCCGCACGCCGTCCATCGGCATGATCGCGGTGCCGCCACCGGCGCCCTGCTGGGCGAGCCGGTTGAACTGCCGCTCGAACTCCTGGACGAACGGGTCGATCGAGGTCAACAGCATCTCGAAGCCTCCTCGCTCTCCTCAGGACCGTTAACCTCTACTTCGATTTGAAGGTTACATCCATCGGAGGTTGGATGCAAGCCGACACTTCCGCGAGATGCGAAAGCCGGCTCGTGCACCCCTGCTGTGCTGGACCGATGCACTCCAGGTAGAAAAGACCTAGGACGACAAGGGAGCGACCGGTGCACGACAACGGTGAGCGCATGCTGGGCGCCCTGATCGCGGCTCACCATCTCGCCACGATCGAGGAACTGCCCGGCCTGGTGGCCGAGCAGGCGCGGCCGCTCGGCTTCACGGACCCCGTCCTGTACGTGGCCGACCTGCAGGAGACGTTCCTCATGCCGCTGCCGGGCCAGCTGCAGCCGGACGGCCGGCCGCCTGAGCGGCTGCGCATCGACGGGACCGTGGCGGGGCGCGCCTTCCGCACCCTCGACCTGGTGCAGACGCGGCACCCCGATGACACGCTCGGCGACGACTCCGGCCAGCCGCCGACGGCGCGGGAGCCGCGGCGCGTGTACCTGCCGTTGCTCGACGGCACCGAACGCATCGGCGTGCTGGCGCTCACCGTGCCCCGCGACGACGAGGGCGTCCGCTGGGACGCCGCCCAGCTGGCCGCCCTCGTCGCGCTGATCCTGGCCAACAAGCGCACCACCAGCGACACCTACGCCCGGCTGGTGCGCGCCCGGCCCATGCAGCTCTCGGCCGAGGTGCTGTGGACACTGCTACCGATCCGCACGTTCGCCACCGAGCGGGTCGTCGTCAGCGCCGCGCTCGAACCGGCCTACCTCGTCGGCGGCGACGCCTTCGACTACGCCAAGACCGGCGGCACCCTGCATCTGTCCATCTTCGACGCGATGGGGCACGACACGGCCGCCGGGCTGACCGCCACGATCGCGATGGGCGCCTGCCGCAACAGCCGCCGCGAGAACCTCGGCCTGCTGGAGACCGGTGAGGCCATCGACGCGGCCATCGTCGAGCTGTTCGGCGGCACCCAGTTCGCGACCGGGGTGCTGGCCGAGCTCGACGTCGCCACCGGCCGGCTGAACTGGGTCAACCGGGGCCACCCCCCGCCGCTGGTGCTGCGTCACGGCCGCCTTGTCGCCGTCCTGGAGACGGAGCCGGACCCGCCGATGGGCTTCGGGATGGCGGCCTACCACCCGCCGGCCCACTACCAGCTCGAACCCGGAGACCGGCTGCTCTTCTACACCGACGGCGTGACCGAGGCGAGGAGCCCCACCGGGGAGGAGTTCGGGCTCGACCGGTTCGCGGACTTCGTGATCCGCCGCGAGGCCGACAACGTGCCCCCGCCCGAGACGCTGCGCCGCCTCGTCCAGACGCTCCTGGAGCACCAGCAGGACCGGCTCCAGGACGACGCCACCGTACTGCTCGTCGAGTGGAAGACCCAGCGCCAGCACCAGCTCATCCTCTGAGGCGCCCGGTCGCCGTCGCCCGGCCGGGCACGGGCGTCCCCCCGGCGGAGGCGACGACGTCGGCGAGCGTGATCTCGCTCAGCAGGCGCTCCTCGTGGTGGCGCAGCGCCGCCCAGATCTCGGCCAGCGGTTCGGCCGCCTTGGGAAAGGGCCGGAGGGCCTGCTCGACCCCTTCGGTGACGCGGACGACGTCGGCGAGCGCGATCTCGCCGGGCGGCCGGGCGAGCCAGTAGCCGCCGTCCGGTCCCCGCCGGCTGCGGACGAGACCGGCCCGGCGGAGCTGCAGGAGGATGTTGTCGCAGAAGCGGCGCGGGATCTCCTGGGAGGCGGCGACGCCTTCCGCGTGCACCGGCCCGTCGGCCATGGCCAGGGCGAGCATCGCGCCGAGTGCGTACTGGGTGCGGGCAGAGATTCTCATGGGCGTCGGAGCACCGTGGGCCCGGCCCGCCGACGCGGGCCGGGCCTGCCGGCGCGGGGGCCTCAGGCGGAGGCCGTCTCCTCCTCCGCGGCCGGGCGGGCGCCGCCGTCGATCGCCTCGACCGTCTCGTGCTCCTTGTCGCGGCGGTACGCGCGGACCGAGTAGGCGACGGCCCCGGCCCAGAGCGCCGCGATGACCAGGTAGGCGACGGTCTGCACGCCGCCGGGGGCGTCGATCCAGTCGCTGCGCAGCAGGGTGCGCACGTTGGTCAGCACGATGACGCCGCCCACGGCCGAGCCGAGGATGCGCGGCGGGATGTGGCGCACCAGCCAGGCCGCGATCGGCGCGGCGATGACGCCGCCCAGCAGCAGGACGGCCACCCAGGCGAAGTCGATGTTCTCCGAGCCGATGCCGACGAAGAAGCCGACGCTGGCGGCGATCGCGACGAGGAACTCGCTGGCGTCGATCGAGCCGATCACCTTGCGCGGCGCGAGCCGCCCGCTGGCCAGGATGGCGGGCGTGCCGACAGGGCCCCAGCCGCCTCCGCCGGTCGCGTCCACGAAGCCGCCCAGCAGGCCGAGCGGGGCGAGGAAGCGCCTGCGCAGCGGCTTGCCGAGGTTGCCGCGCGGCAGCCCGAAGGCGGTGAACCGGACGAGGATGTAGGCGCCGAGCGTGAGCAGGATGAGCGACATGACCGGCGCCGCCACTTCGGTGGACAGGCTCGACAGGAACGTCGCGCCGGCGAACGCGCCGATCGCCCCGGGGATGCCGATCCGGGCGACGACCTTCCAGTCGACGTTGCCGAAGCGCCAGTGGGAGATGCCCGAGGCGAGCGTGGTGCCGATCTCGGCCAGGTGCACGGTGGCCGAGGCAGCGGCCGCGTTGGTGCCGACGGCGAGCAGCAGCGTGGTCGAGGTGACGCCGTAGGCCATGCCCAGGCTGCCGTCGACGAGTTGTGCGGCGAATCCGACCAGTCCGAGCAAGATGAGGGCCCGCACGGCGTCCCCTTTCCAGTTTTACCTACTATATGAGTAGGAATATAGGATTACGTGGTCAGCGCGTCAAGACGCTGTCCGGAACGGCTTCCGGCTGGAGAGCCGCCGCCGGCTCACCCCTCCGGCAGGCGGGGCACGGCGGCGACCAGGTCACGGGTGTAGGGGTGGCGCGGCCGGGCGAACACCTCGCGCACGTCCCCCTCCTCCACCACGCTGCCGTCCTTCATGACCAGCACGCGGTCGGCCAGGTGGCGGACGACGCCCAGGTCGTGCGAGATGAACAGCATCGCCGTGCCGTACTCGGCCTGAAGGTCGGCGAGCAGGTCGAGGACCTGCGCCTGGACGGAGACGTCGAGCGCGGAGACCGGCTCGTCGCACACGAGCACGTCGGGACGCGGGCCGAGAGCCCGCGCGATGGCGACGCGCTGTCGCTGGCCGCCCGACAGCTCGCGCGGGTGCCGCCCGGCCGTCTCCGGCGGCAGTCCGACGCGGGCCAGCAGGTCCAGCACGC
>NZ_KZ559468.1:163393-242197 GCF_002850745.1 Nonomuraea indica | reverse complement strand
CAGCAGGCCCAGCCCGCGGCCCCGCCGCTGCGCCCGCGGCAGCCGCAGCGGCTCGGCGACCAGGCGGCCGACGGTGTGGCGGGGGTCGAAGGAGTCGTAGGGGTTCTGGGAGACGAACTGGATCGTGGGCCGCAGCCGGCGGCGGGCGCGTTCCGGCAGGCGGCTCCACGGCCGCCCGCCCAGCGTCACCTCACCCGCCTCGGGTTCGAGCAGGCCGAGGGCCAGCCGGGCGAGCGTGGACTTGCCCGAGCCGGACTCGCCGACGACGCCCAGCGTCTCCCCCGCGTGCAACGCGAAGGAGACGCCGTCCACGGCACGGCGCCGGCCGTACGAGCGGATCAGGCCGGTCCCGGCCAGCACCGGGGCGGACGGCTCCGCGACCCGGCGGACCGGCGCCGCGCCGCCGGTCAGGCGGGTGCCGCGGGAGGCCGCCGACGGCACGGCGGCCAGCAGGGCACGCGTGTAGTCGTGCGCGGGCGCGGTCAGCACCGCCTTCGCCGGGCCCTCCTCCACGACGCGGCCGTCCTTCATGACCAGGATGCGGTCGGCGATGGAGGCCACCACGGCCAGGTCGTGGCTGATCAGCAGCAGCGCGGTGCCGGCCGCCTTGCGCGCGGCGAGCAGGCGCAGGATCTGGGCCTGCACGGTGACGTCGAGCGCCGTGGTCGGCTCGTCGGCGATGATCAGCTCGGGGTCTCCCGCGACGGCCGAGGCGATCAGCACCCGCTGCCGCAGCCCACCGGAGAGCTGGTGCGGGCGCTGCCCGGCACGCGTCGCCGGTTCGGGCACGCCGACCGCGTCGAGCAGGTCCAGCACCCTGTCGTGGCGGCGCGCCCGCGGCACGACGTCGTGCACGGCCAGCACCTCGGAGATCTCGGCGCCCGCCGTGCGCAGCGGGTCGAGCGAGACGAGCGCGTCCTGCAGCACCAGCCCGGCGAATCTGCCGCGCAGCCGCCGCCAGTCGCCGGGCCGGAACGCGAGCGCGTCCCGGCCGCCGATCAGGAAGGAGCCCGCCCGCACGGTCGAGCCGGGCCCGGTCAGGCCGAGCAGCGTGCGCGCGGTGACGCTCTTGCCCGACCCGGACTCGCCGACGATCGCCACGCACTCGCCGGGCTCGACCGTCAGGGAGACGCCGTGGACGACCTCGGTCGCGCCGAAGCTCACGCGCAGGTCCGACACGGCCACCAGCGGCGGCGAGGCGCGGTGGACGGCCGGATGCCGTTCGGGCCGGGTGATCGTCACGGCGTGCTCCCTCCGGCCGGCGGGCGGATGCGGGCGTTCATGAGGCTCTCCCTTCGAAGCGGCGCTGAAGGCGCCGTCCGGCGACGGTCAGGCAGACCACGGTCAAGGTGATCGCGATGCCCGGGAAGAGCGCCTGCCACCAGGCCACCCGCAGGTAGCCGCGGGCCTCTGACAGCATCGCGCCCCACTCGGCGGCCGGCGGCTGCGGGCCCATGCCGAGGAAGCTGAGCCCCGAGCTGGCGATCACGGCGGTCCCGAGCCCGATCGTGGCCAGCACGGGGATCGGCCCGAGCACGTTCGGCAGCACGTGCCCGGCCGTGATGGCCAGGCCGGAACGGCCGAAGGTGCGGGCCTGCTCGACGTACCCGGAGTGGCGCACCACGAAGGTCTGGGCGCGGATCACCCGCGCGTAGTTCGGGATCTGGGCGAGGGCGATGGCGAGGATGACGTTTCCGGTGCCTGGCCCCGTGACCGCCACGACGAGGAGGGCGAGCAGCAGCTCCGGCAGTGTCGACAGCACGTCGAACGCGCGCGCCAGCGTCTCGTCCAGCCATTTCGGCGACAGTCCGGCGGCCAGGCCGAGCAGCACGCCGCCGGTGACGGCCAGGCCGGTGGCGGCCACGCCGATGCTGATGGAGTGCCGTGCGCCGTGCACCACCCTGGACAGGACGTCCCGGCCGAGGTGGTCGGCGCCGAACCAGTGGGAGCCGCCCGGCGGCGCCAGCGCGTTCAGGGGGTCGGCGGCCAGCGGGTCCACGCCGGTGAGCAGGCCGGGCGCGACCACGGCCAGCGCGACCAGGACGAGAAAGGCGGCCGGCGCGACCAGGCCGAACAGGACGGCCGGGGTGAGCAGGCGCGGGAGGCTCGCCGGTGCGAACCGGCGGAGCGGGCCAGCCTGTGCCGAGGGGTGCATCTCAGCCCCCGATCCGCGGGTCGATGACATGGTAGGCGAGGTCGAGCAGCGTGCTGATGGTGACGTACACGACCGCGGACAGCAGCACGACGGCCATCACGACCGGCAGGTCCCGGCCCGTGACGGCCTCCATCGCGACGCGGCCGAGTCCGGGACGGCCGAACAGCACCTCGGTGATCACCGCGCCGCCGAGGAGCGTGCCGGTGAACCAGCCGGCGAGGGTCACGGCGGGGATCAGCGCGTGCCGCACGGCGTGCCTGGCCACCAGCGCGCGTTCGGTCAGCCCGCGGGCGCGGGCGGTCACCGCGAACGGCTGCTCGATCGCCCGCTCCAGCCCGCCGCGCAGCACCTGTCCGAGCACCCCCGCGATGGGCAGGCCGAGGGCGAGCGCGGGCAGCACCAGCGCGGCCGGCCCGTCCGCCCCGGAGACGGGGAACCAGCCGAGGGTGAACGAGAACACGGCCAGCAGCACGATGCCGATGAGGAACGGCGGCACCGACACCGCCACCAGTTCGGCGGCCGAGGCCACGCCGCGCGCCCATCTCCCCCGCCCCGCCGTGGCGACGGCGATGATCCCGGCGAGCGCCACGCCGAGGGCCGCGGCCGCGAACGTGAGCTGGACGGTCGGCCCGACCTGGGTGGCCAG
Organism: Nonomuraea indica; assembly: GCF_002850745.1. Lineage (GTDB taxonomy): Bacteria > Actinomycetota > Actinomycetes > Streptosporangiales > Streptosporangiaceae > Nonomuraea > Nonomuraea indica. The sequence continues at coordinate 239,396 of NZ_KZ559468.1, read as the reverse complement.
GATCTCGCCGACGCCGCGCTGCAACTGGTAGGAGCGGCCGAGGTCGCCGTGCAGGAGCCGCCACAGATAGGACAGGTACTGGACCGCCTCGGGCCGGTCGAGTCCCCACTCGGCGGTGATCCTGGCCCGGATCTCCGGGGTGTCGGGACCGTCTCCGACCAGGATGTCGACGGTGTCCCCGGGGGCGAGCAGCAGGGCGAGGTAGGAGGCGGTGGCGGCGGCCCACAGCACGGCCAGGCCGGTGCCCAGGCGCCTGATCACGTGCCGATCCGCACGTCGTAGGCGCCCGCCGGGGTGCCGGAGGCCGGGTCGAAGCCGAGCCCCTGCACGCTCTTGTGCGCCGCGACCTGGTCGGCGGGCACGTAGAGGGGGAAGACGATCGCCTTCTCCAGCACCGCCGCCCGCTGCACCTTGGTGTAGAGGCCCTTGCGTTCGTCCTCGTCGGACGTGGCGGAGGCGGCGGCGAGCCACCTGTCCACCCGCGGGTCAGCGTGACGGGTGCGGTTGATGGCGGCGTCGCGCGGCAGGATCAGGTTCAGCGCGGCGCCCACGTCGGAGTCTCCGCGGGAGTTCTCGAAGATCTCGTACGCGTCGTCCTCGACAGCCTGCTGCGCCGTGCCCTGGTCCACGATCCTGACCTGGAAGTCGATGCCCGCGCTCTGCTTGACCTGGGCCTGGATGGCCTGGGCCAGGATGTCACGGCGGTCACGGACGAACGGCGCCGCGGCGACCGTGCGGACCGTGAGCCGCCTGCCGTCCTTGACCCGGTAGCCCTCGGCGTCGCGCCGCGTCCAGCCCGCCGCGTCGAGCAGGGCGTTGGCCTTGGCCGCGTCGCCGCCGTAGGCGCGTTCGAGCGAGGCGTCGTAGAACGGGCTCCTGCTGCCGACGATGCTCCACGCCCGCGTCGCGGTGCCCTGGTAGACGGCCCCGAGGACGGCGTCCACGTCCACGGCCTCGCGGAACGCCTCGCGCACCCGCTGGTCGTCGAAGGGGGCGTGGGAGGTGTTGAAGTAGTAGGAGAAGGCGGTGCCCGAGTTGAGCGACGTCCGCAGGGCCAGGTCCGGGTCCTTCTTGATCAGGGCGACCTCGGTGGCGGGGACGCCCTCGATGACCTGCACCTGGCCGGAGGTGAGTGCGCCGACGCGGACCGCCGCCTCGGGCAGGAACCGATAGGTGATCTCCGACAGGTGAGCGGGCCCCTGGTGCGCCGCGCCGGCGGGCGGCCAGTCGTAGGCCGGGTTGCGGCGGTAGCGGATCTCCTGACCCTGCACGTACCGGTCGAGGACGAACGGCCCGGTGCCGACCAGGTCGGGCCCGCCGAACTTGAGGTCCTTGGCCTCGCGCAGCGACTTGGGCGACACCTGACCCGCGTACGGGGAGGCGAGGAAGTCGAGGAAGAGCGCGTCCGGCTCCGTCAGCGTGATCTTCACGGTGGTCGGCGAGACCACCTCGGCCCGGTCGAACGCGCGGAGCTGGATCGACGACACCGCGGGGTTGTAGCCGGGCTTGCTGAACTGGTCGAGGTTGGCCTTGACCGCGGCGGCGTCGAACCTGGTGCCGTCGTGGAAGGTCACGTCGTCGCGCAGGTGGAGGGTGTAGGTGAGCCCGTCGCCGGACACCTCCCACGACGTGGCGAGCCACGGCTGGAAGGAGCCGTCGGCGCCGCGCGACAGCAGCGCGTCGAACTGGTTGAACACCAGCAGCCGGACCTTGTTCTGCGACCACTGCTGCGGGTTGAGCGTGATCGGCTGCGTCTCGATGGCCCAGGTCAGCGAGGTGCGTGGGGCTTCCTGGACGGACTGCGGGGTGCCGCAGGCGGCCAGCAGGAGGGCGAGCGGCAGGAGGGTCAGGCGTTTCACTGGCGGTCCCAGGCTTCGGCGAGCAGCTCGTAGGAGCGCACGCGGTCGGTGTGGTCATGGGTGATGGTGGTGACCAGCAGCTCGTCGGCCCCGGTCACCCGGCGCAGGACGCGCAGCCGCTCGGCCACCGCCCGCGGCGTGCCGACGAACTGGGTGTCGACCCGGTCACGGACCAGCTCCCGGTCCGCCGCCGTCCAGGTGTGCGCGGCGGCCTCCTCGGGGGTCGGGTACGGGATCGCGCCGGCCCCGGTCCTGATGCTGCGCACCCACAGCGCGTACGGCTCGGCCAGCTTCCGTGCCCGCGCCTCGTCGTCGGCGACGACGGCGTCGGCCGACACGAGCACGTACGGCTCGGCCAGCTCGGCCGACGGTTTGAACGCCGCCCGGTACGCCTCCACCGCCTCCAGGACGTGGGACGGGCTGACGTGGTAGTTGGCGGCGAACGGCAGGCCGCGTTCCCCCGCCACCTGGGCGCTCTGCCCGCCGCTGCTGCCGAGGATCCATACCTGCGCGTCGGCCCCTTCGCCGGGCACGGCGTGCGCCCGGTGCGTGCCGTTGAGAAAGGCGAGCACGTCGTCGACCTGGCCGGCGAAGTCGGGGGTCTCGGCGCCGGGCTGCTGGAGCAGCGAGGCCTGGTGGACGAGCTGCGGGTGCCCCGCCAGCCGTGACCAGTCGAACGGCGGCGGGATGAGCAGCCCGTCCACGACCCGGTCCGCCCGGGTCCCGGTGGCCGGGCCGGCGGGGGCCGGGCCGGCGGCGAGCTCGGCGCGGCGCTGCCCTGACCGGCCGAGGCCGAGGTCGATCCGGCCCGGATGCAGGGCGTCGACGAGACCGAACTCCTCGACGACCGACAGGGGTGTCCGGTGGCCGAGCTGCACGGCTCCGGAGCCGACGCGGATCGTGCGGGTCGCGGCGGCCACCAGCGCGATCAGCACGGCGGGGGCGGAGCTGGCCACGCCGGGCGCGAAGTGGTGCTCGGCCACCCAGTAACGGCGGTAGCCGTACTCCTCGGCCCGCCGGGCGAGGTCGATGGCGTTGCGCAGCGCGTCGGCGGCGGTGTGGCCGGAGGTGATCGGGGCGAGGTCGAGGATGGACAGCGTCATCGGGATTCTCCGGGGAACGGCCTGCTGGGGATCTCGGCCCGCAGCGCGGGGGCGATCTCGGCCTGGAACAGCTCCAGCGACCGCCGGTGCCGGCCGGGGGTGAGCCCGTCGGCGTCGGCGTGCAGGTGCATGACCTCGTGGCCGAACCTCTTGTGGTAGCGCAGCACCTTGTCGACGATCTGCTGCGGACTGCCGACCAGGAGGGAGGAGCGTTCGATGGCGTCCTCCAGCGTGGGGAAGACGGGCGGCACGCCCATCCGCCTGGACAGCTCCAGCCGGGCCTCGAACAGGGGCCGGTAGGTGGCGACGGCCTCCTGGGAGGTGGGCGCCGCGTAGTAGCCGGCGGTGCCGGCGCCGACCAGGGCGTCGGCGGGGTCGTGGCCGTAGTGCGCCCAGCGTTCCCGGTAGTGGTCGATCAGTTCGCCGTACGGGTCGATGGGGTGGGTGACGTTGGCGGAGAACAGCGGGTCGCCGTGACGGGCGGCCAGGTCCACCGACTCCTTGCTGGTGGCGCTGCCGTGCCAGACCCGGACCGGCCGCTGCAGGGGCCTGGGCCAGGTCTCGGCGTCGGTGAGCGGCGGGCGGAAGCGGCCCTGCCAGGTGACCTTGTCCTCCCGCCACAGGCGGCGGAACAGCTCGTACGCCTCCCGGTTGCGCTCCCACTGGTCCTCGGCGGTGACGTGGAACAACCGGGCCTGCGCGGCGCCGTTGCCCTTGCCGATGATCAGTTCGAGGCGGCCTCCCGACAGGTGGTCGAGCGTGGCGTAGTCCTCGTAGGCGCGCACCGGGTCCAGCAGGCTGAGCGTGGTGACCGCCGTGAACAGCCGGATCCTGGACGTCCTGGCGGCGATGTGGCTCAGCACCACCGGCGGCGAGGACGACAGGAAGGGCCGTTCGTGCCGCTCCCCCACGCCGAACCCGTCGAAGCCCAGTTCCTCGGCGAGCACCGCGTTGTCGACGACCTCCCGGAACCGTTCGGTCGGCGACCTGTCGTCGGTGTGCGCGATGAGGGTGATGGCCAGGAACTTCATGACGCCTCCGCGTAGCGGGACGCCGGGCGCGGGAGCCCGAGCAGCCCCCGCAGCGTCCGCGACTCGTACGCGCCGCGGAACGAGCCGCGCCCGCGCAGTTCGGCCGTCAGGCCCCGGGTGATCTGCCGCAGGTCGTGCGGCAGTCCGCCGGGACGCAGCCGGAACCCCTGGACGCCCGCCCGCTGCCACTCCAGCAGCAGGTCGGCGAGCTCCCCGGCGGTGCCGGTGAAGATCGCGGCGTCGGAGGTGAAGACGGCGCCGTCCAGCTCGTCGAGACGCGCCTTGCGCCGCGCGGCGTGCTCGCCCAGGAAGACGACGAGGTCGGCGAAGATCTTCAGGTCGGCGGACAGCGCCCTGATCTCGGTCACGATGGCGTGGGCCTGCTCGGCCGAGTGCGGCGTGACGTAGACAACGTCGGCGCAGGCGGCCGCGAACTCGTAGGGCAGGCGCGCGTGGGCGAGCGCCGTCACCACCGGCTGCCCCTGCGGCGGCCGCGGGGTGATCGACGGGCCCTTCACCGAGAAGCGGCTGCCGGCGAAGTCGACGGGGTGGAGCTTGTCGCGGTCGACGAACCTGCCGGTGGCCGCGTCGCGGATCACGGCGTCGTCCTCCCAGCTGTCCCAGAGCCGCCGGGCCACCTCGACGGCGTCGGCGGCCTCGGCGAACAGGTCCCGCACGTGCGGATCGGCGGACAGGTCCAGGCCGCCGGGCCGGTTCAGCCCCTCCTGCGGGAGCAGCCGGTCCAGCGGCGGGAACTCCCTGCGGCCGAAGTGCCGCGCCTCCGCGGCGCGCGGCGAGACCTGCGGCCGCCAACCGGCCCTGCCTCCGCTGACGTGGTCGAGCGTGGCGATGCCGACGGCCACGTGGAACGGCTCGGTGTGCGTGGTGGTGGCCGTGGGCACCAGCCCGACGTACCGGGTGAGGGGGGCCAGCCGGGCGGCGAGCAGCACGGCGTCGAACCGGCCGCGCACCTGGTCGGTACGGTCGTCGAAGCCGTCGGTCAGGGTGGACTGCGGGCCGAGGGCGTCCTCGATCGTGACGAAGTCGAGCAGGCCCTGCTCCGCTTCGGTGACCAGCCCGGCCCAGTAGGCGGGCGAGAAGATCGCCTGCGGGGCGGCGGTCAGTTCGCGCCAGGCGGCGGGATGCCAGCCGGCCCCGTCCAGCGCCACGGCCAGGTGCAACGTCATGACGGCTCACTTTCGGACTCGTCGTCGAAGAGGTGCTCGCGCAGGGTGGTGCCGGTGTAGCCGGTGCGGACGGCGCCGCGCTCGCGCAGCAGCGGCACCACCCGTTCGACGAACTCGTCCAGCCCGCCCGGGATCAGGTGCGGGACGAGGATGAAGCCGTCCGCCGCGTCGGCCTGCACGTGCTCGTCGATCTGCCGCGCGACGCTCTGCGGCGTCCCGACGAACGTCTGCCGTCCGGTCACCTCGATCACCAGCTCGCGGATGGTCAGGCCCTTCTCCTGCGCCAGCGCCCGCCACTTGGCGGCCACCGCGGCCCGGTCGCCGAACGGCACCCGGCCCTGGGAGAGGTCCTCCGACAGATCCGGTTCGACGTCCGGGAAGGGCCCGTCGGGGTCGTAGGCCGACATGTCACGTCCCCACACCTGTTCGAGGAAGGCGATCGCGGTCTGCGGGCCGACCTGCTGCCGGCGGATGGCCGCGGCGTTCTCGGCTGCCTCCTCCTCGGTGTCGCCCAGCGCGAACGTCGCCGCCGGCATGATCTTCAGCTCGCGCGGGCGCCGGCCGTACCTGGCCAGCCGGCGTTTGACGTCGCTGTAGAACGCCCGGCCGTCGTCCAGCGTGCCGTGCCGGCTGAAGATCACGTCGGCGGTGGAGGCGGCGAACTCCCGGCCCTCGTCCGAGTCGCCCGCCTGGATGATGACCGGGTGGCCCTGCGGGCTGCGCGGCACCGTGAACCGGCCCTCGATCGAGAAGTGCTCGCCATGGTGCGCGACGTCGCCGATCCCGCCCTCGCGGACGAACCGGCCCGTCTCCGGGTCGGCGACCACGGCATCCGGCTGCCAGGAGTCCCACAGCTCGCGCGACAGGCGGACGAACTCGGCGGCCCGCCGGTAGCGGTCGGCGCGGTCGAGGAAGCCGCCGCGCCGGAAGTTCTCGCCGGTGAAGGCGTCGGAGGTGGTCACCACGTTCCAGGCGGCCCGGCCCTGGCTGAGATGGTCCAGCGTGGCCAGGCGCCGGGCCAACTCGTACGGCTCGTTGAAGGTGGCGTTGACGGTGCCCGCCAGTCCCAGCCGGTCGGTCACCGCCGCCAGGGCGCTGAGCACGGTGAGCGATTCGGGCCGCCCCACCACGTCGAGGTCGTGGATGCGGCCCTTGAGCTCGCGCAGCCGCAGGCCCTCGGCCAGGAAGAAGAAGTCGAACCCACCCCGTTCGGCCGTCCTGGCGAGGTGGGCGAACGAGGCGAAGTCGATCTGGCTGCCGGCGCGGGGGTCCGTCCAGACGGTCGTGTTGTTGACACCGGGGAAGTGGGCCGCGAGGTGGACCCGCTTGCGCGTCATCGGTCCCGCCCATGGGGTGCGTCCCAGTCGGCGGGCAGGTCCTCGACGGTGTCGCGGAAGGCCGGCCGCTGGTACAGGTCCCGGGCGTAGGCCCACAGGTGCCCGAAGTCGGCCAGCCGCCGCTCGCTGATGAGGTGGTCGCGGTTGTGGTCCGCGTCGAACCTGATCAGGGTCACCCAGAGCCGCACGTCGGCCTCGGTGACCGTGTCGCCGGTGAGGAACCGCCGGTCGGCCAGCCGCCGGTCCAGCCGTTCCAGGGCCGAGACGACCCGCCGGCGCTCCTGCTCGCGGTCCGCCCCGGTGGCCGCGCGGGCCACCCGCGTGACGCCGGTGTTGAGGTCGTGGTGGATCCACCCGTTCAGCAGGTCGATCTCCGGGCGGAGCGCGGCCGGGTAGAGGTCCACCGAGGTGTCGGCCCACTCCTCGAACGCGGTGGCCAGGTCGATCGTGATGTCGGGGAAGTTGTTGCTGACGATCCGGCCGGTCCGCCGGTCCCACAGCACGGGCACGGAGATGTGCCCGCCGTACCCCTTCTCGGTCGCGTCGTACGCCTGCTCCAGCAGGGTGAAGCCGTTGACCGGGTCGGGCCCCCGGCGTTCGCGGAACGCCCAGCCCCGGCCGTCGCGCTCGTCGTCCACGTACGACAGCGACACGACGTCCCGCAGTCCCTTGAGGTTGCGGACGATCGCCGCCCGCTGGGCGAAGGGGCAGACCCAGGCGACGTAGAGGTGGTAGCGGCCGGGCTCGGCGCGGAAGCCGCTGGACCCGTCGGCGGTGACGCGGTCCTGGAAGGGGTAGATCGGGCGGTCCCAGCCTGGTGACAGGTGCAGGCGGCCGGGACCGTACTCGCCGTAGGCGACGTGGTCGACGGGGCTCGCGTAGGCGGGGGCATGGGTGGCGACGGTCACGCCGGACTCCAGGTTCAGGATGCGGGATGGGCGGTTCAGGATGCGGGATGGGCGAGGAAGCGGCCGAAGCGGCCCTGGTGGTAGAGCAGCGGGTGCCCCGGGCTGTGCACGTCGGCGCCGACGACGAGCCCGGCGACCAGGAGATGGTCGCCGACCTCGGTCGTCTCGTACGGCAGGCAGATCAGGTGCGCCGAGACGTCGTGCAAAAGCGGGGCCCCGTACGGTCCCGGCCGCCACCGGGTGGGCGGGGCGAAGCGGTCGATGCCCTTGCGGGCGAAGCGGGCCGCTAGGTCGGCCTGGTCGCCGGCCAGGATGTTGACCGCGAAGTGGTCGGCGGCGCTCAGCGACGGCCAGGTGGTGGAGGAGCGGTCCACGTAGAAGGAGACGAGGGGCGGGTCGAGGCTGACGGAGGAGAAGGAGGTGGCGGTCAGGCCGGCGGGGATGCCGCCGCTCTGGGCCGTGATGACCACGACGCCGGCGGCGTGCGCGGCGAGCGCCCGCCGGAACGCGTCGGCCGCCACGGCCTCGTGGGTCTCGGTCGTACGGGTGGGCGCGGCAGGGGCAGGACTGAAGGAGATCACGAAAGCGTTCCTCACGTGTTCGGGCATGCTCACGCGGCGTCCGGACGCGGGCCTTGGGACACGGACCTCGGGACGCGGGCCCGGGACGGACCCGGGGATGCGGGGACGCGGGCCGGAGGCACGGGCCTGAGCCGCGGTGAGCGGGGTCGTCGGCGGGGACGTGGGCAGGGGGTCGGCGCGGGACGGCACGTGCGCGGCGGGGACGGCGCAGGCGAGGCATGGCGCCGCGGGCCGTACCGAAAGCACGGGGGTCGGCGGGTGCGCCTGGCGACGCGCCGGCTACTGGTTCGCGATCAACGACACTGCGCGCTGGCGACGTGACCGAAGTCCACGTGGGAGCGCTTGGTCAGGCGGAGGCCCTGGCTCATGACGATCACAGTAGGCCACACCCACCCAGAAGTCAACATTCCCTACTTGTTTTACATGAATATCGGGCGGCGTGGCGGGCCGAAAATCGGTTGATCCCGCGTACTAGCCTGGAAGGGATGCCTCCGGATACTCGCTCATCGCGCCGTCCCCCGCTCTCCACCAACTCCCTGTGGCGGATGAAGTCCTATCTCCGCCCCTACGTGGCCAGGCTCGTGTTCATCTGGCTCGTGGCGATCGTCAGCATCGGCGCCAGCATCGCGCTGCCGCTCGTCGGCAAGGAGGTGATCGACGGGCCCGTCTCCGGCGGCGATCCGGGCGGGTTGCTCCCCCTCGGCCTCGTGGCGCTCGGCGTGGGCGTCGTCGAGGCGTTACTGATCTTCCTGCGCAGGTGGACCCAGATCAGGGCGGTGCTCGGCCTGGAGACCAGCATCCGCGACGACCTGTACGAGCACCTGCAGCGCCTGCCCATGGCCTTCCACGGCGAGTGGCAGTCGGGCCAGCTGCTCTCGCGCGCCACCACCGACCTGTCGACGATCAGGCGCTTCCTCGGCTTCGGGATGCTCTTCCTGGTGATGAACATCCTGCAGCTCATCACGGTCACGGTGCTGCTGCTGAACATGTACTGGCCGCTGGGACTCCTCGTGGCCGCCTCGGCCGTGCCGATCGTGCTGGTGTCGATGCGCTTCGAGAAGCGCTACATCAAGATCTCCCGGCAGGTGCAGGACCAGCAGGGCGACCTCGCCACCTTCGTCGAGGAGTCGGCCATCGGCATCCGGACGATCAAGGCGTTCGGCCGCCGGCACCACGTCTACGACCGCTACGACGACGCCGCCCGCAAGGTGTACGACACGTCGATGGACAAGGTCGCGCTGTCGGCCAGGTTCTTCACCTTCCTGGAGGTCATCCCGAACGCCACGCTCGCGCTGGTGCTGCTGCTCGGCGCGCTGGCCGTCGGCGGCGGGGCGCTGACGCTGGGCACGCTGGTCGCGTTCACCACGCTGATGCTCCAGCTCGTGTGGCCGATCGCCAGCCTCGGCTACATCCTGGCCATGGCGCAGGAGGCGATGACCTCGGCCGACCGGGTCATGGAGGTGATGGACACCGTGCCCGCCATCAAGGGCGGCACCGCGACCATCGCCGAGCCGCGCGGTCACCTGCGCTTCGAGGGCGTCGAGTACCGCTTCCCCGGCGCCGAGCGGCCGGTGCTGCGCGACGTGCGGCTCGACGTGCGGCCCGGCGAGACGGTCGCCGTCGTGGGCGCCACCGGGTCGGGCAAGACGACGCTGACCGCCCTGGTGCCGAGGCTGATCGACCCCACGGCCGGCCGGATCACGATCGACGGGCACGACCTGCGCGACCTGACGCTGCCGTCCCTGCGGCAGATCGTGGCGACCGCCTTCGAGGAGCCCACGCTGTTCTCCATGAGCGTGCGCGAGAACCTCACCCTGGGCCGGCACGACGCCACCGAGGAGGAGCTGGACGACGCCATCCGCACCGCGCAGGCCATGTTCGTCCACGACCTGCCGTGGGGTCTCGACACCCGCATCGGCGAGCAGGGCATGTCGCTGTCCGGCGGGCAGCGGCAGCGCCTGGCCCTGGCCCGGGCGGTGCTGAGCAGGCCGCGCGTCCTCGTGCTCGACGACACGCTGTCGGCGCTGGACGTCGAGACCGAGGCGCTGGTGGAGGAGGCGCTGCGGCACGTGCTGCGCGACGCCACCGGCATCGTGGTCGCCCACCGCGCCTCCACGGTGCTGCTCGCCGACAAGGTCGCGCTGCTGCGCGACGGCACGATCACACACGTCGGCCGGCACCACGAGCTGCTCCAGACGGTGCCCGAGTACCGCGAGCTGCTCGCGCAGGACGCCGACCTCGACCCGTCCGAAGGAGCCCTGCGTTGACGGTGCCCCCGCCGCCCCCGCCGCCCCCGCCGCCCCCGCCGCCCCCGCCGCCCCCGCCGCCCTCGGCGCCCCCCGCCGACCCCACAGACCCGAGCGACCCCACAGGCCCGGAAGGCGCGGCCCCCCGGGGGCCCTCGGCCGCCGACTGGCGCGGCGTCGCCTCCGAGGAACGCGACGAGCTGCCGGACAAGGTGTCGGTCCTGCTGCGGGAGCGCTCGCGCCGCCTGCTCGGCGACCTGCTGACGCCGCACCGCAGGGCCATCGCCGCGCTCACCGCGATCATCATCGTCTCCAACGCGGCGGGCCTGGCCATCCCGTACCTGGTGAAGGTCGGCATCGACGCGGGCATCCCGCCGATGCTGCGCGGCACGGGCCCCGGCACGCTGCTCACGGTGATCGGCGTCATCCTCGCCGCGGCCGCCACGCAGGCCCTCACCCGGCAGGCGTTCCTGAAGCTGTCGGGCCGGATCGGCCAGAGCATCCTGCTGGAGCTGCGCCGCCGGGTGTTCGACCACTTCCAGCGGCTGTCGCTGAGCTTCCACGAGAAGTACACCTCCGGCCGGGTGATCTCCCGGCTCACCTCCGACATCGAGGCCATCGCCGAGATGCTCCAGTCGGGCTTCGACAGCCTGGTCACGGCGGTCCTGACGCTGTTCGGCACCGCCGTGGTGCTGCTCGTGCTGGACGTCCACCTCGGGCTGGTGGCGCTGCTGCCGCTGCCGGTCCTCCTGCTGTTCACCCGGTGGTTCCGCCGCCAGTCGGCGATCGTCTACCGCCGGACCCGCGAGACGGTGGCGCTGGTCATCGTGCACTTCGTGGAGTCGATGACGGGCATCCGCGCCGTCCAGGCCTTCCGCCGCGAGCCGCGCAACCAGGAGATCTTCCGGCGGCTCAACGACGACTACCGCGAGGCCAACGCGCGCAGCATGAAACTGATCGCGGTGTTCATGCCGGGCGTCAAGCTCATCGGCAACATCACCGTCGCCGCCGTGCTGGTGTACGGCGGCTGGCTCGCCCTGCACGGCGAGGTCACGGTGGGCGTGCTGGCCGCGTTCCTGCTCTACCTCCGCCAGTTCTACGAGCCGATGCAGGAGATCAGCCAGTTCTACAACACGCTCCAGTCGGCCGGCGCGGCCCTGGAGAAACTGTCGGGCGTGCTGGAGGAGGAGCCGGCCGTGCCGGAGCCGCGCCGGCCGCGCCCGCTGCCGGAGCCGCGCGGCGAGGTCCGGTTCGAGGGGGTCCGCTTCGCCTACGTCGAGGAGATGCCGATCCTGCCGGGTCTCGACCTGACCGTGCCGGCCGGGCAGAGCGTGGCGCTGGTGGGGGCGACCGGCGCCGGCAAGACGACGCTGGCCAAGCTCATCTCCCGCTTCTACGACCCGACGGCCGGCCGGGTGCTGCTCGACGGCGTGGACCTGCGGGAGCTCGACGAGCCGACCCTGCGGTCCGCCGTCGTCATGGTGACGCAGGAGAACTTCCTGTTCAGCGGCACGGTGACCGACAACATCAGGTTCGGCCGGCCCGACGCCACCGAGCGGCAGGTGCGCGAGGCCGCCATGGCCATCGGCGCGCACGACTTCATCGCCTCGCTGCCCGAAGGCTACGACACCGAGGTGGGCAACCGCGGCGGCCGGATGTCGGCCGGACAGCGGCAGCTCGTCGCGTTCGCCCGGGCGTTCCTCGCCGACCCGGCGGTGCTGATCCTGGACGAGGCCACGTCGAGCCTGGACGTGCCGAGCGAGCGGCTGGTGCAGCGGGCGCTGCGCACGATCCTCGCCGACCGGACCGCGCTGATCATCGCCCACCGGCTGTCGACCGTGGAGATCGCCGACCGGGTGCTCGTCATGGAGCGCGGCGAGATCGTGGAGGACGGCGCGCCCGACCGGCTCATCGCCGCCTCGGGCCGGTTCGCCGGCCTGCACCGGGCGTGGCTGGACAGCCTCAACTGAGCCGCCGGCCCCGGCGGCGCACGCCCGCACCGGGCGTCAGTAGAGCCGCCGGGGTACCGGGCTGAGGAGCGGGGTCGCGTCGGGCGTAGCCGGCTCCGCGGGCGGGATCAGCTCGGGATGGCGGCTCAGGTACCCCTCGGGGAACGTGGTGCACTGCCGGCAGCCGCACTGAGGGCAGACCGCCCCCTCCCACGGCGGCGGCACCTGCACGCCGTCGCGCAACCAGATCTCCCGCTCGTGGCCGTGGGCGTCGGCGCCGTGCCGGACCACGTACTCCTCTTCCCACACGTGCCAGCACCTGCGGCATTCGAACGGCAGTGTCCTGCGGTCCTCGTCCATGGGTCACCCCCTCCTCCGAGTGTCGTCCGGCGCCGGGCTCCCCGCAAGCGGCCTACCAGCATGTCCGTGAAGCTCTAGACTCACCTAGAGTCCTTAGGCCGGATCGAGGAGTGCGATGGCAGCGCAGGGCACCAGCCGCCGCGACAGGCTGCGTCAATCCACGCTGGCGGAGATCCACGCGGCCGCGCGGGAGCTGCTGGTGACGCGCGGATCGGCGGCGGTGACGATCAACGCGGTCGCGCGGGCGATCGGGATGAGCGGCCCCGCCCTCTACCACTACTACGCCGGCCACGACGAGCTGGTCGGCGCGGTGACCGCGGGCTTCTTCCGCGAGCTGACCGAGGTGATGGAGCAGGCCCGCGACGCCCACGCCGGTCAGCCGACGGGCGAGCGGCTGCTCGCGGTGTGCCGGGCCATGCGCTCATGGGCGGTCTCCCACCCGGCCGAGTTCGGCTGGGTCTTCGCCAGCCCCGTCGCCCCGCCGAACCGGCGGCCCGGCACGCCCCGGCACGAGGCGGGCCAGCGCTTCGAGCAGGTGCTGCTCGACCTGGTCGCCGAGCTGTGGCGGACGGCTCCGTTCCCGGTGCCGCGCCTGGCCGACCTGGACCCGTCGCTGCGCGAGCAGCTCGTGGCCTATTCGGCGCTGGTCGACGGGGCGCTGCCGCCCGAGGCGGCGCACGTCTTCCTGTCGTGCTGGATCAGGATGTACGGCCTGCTCAGCATGGAGGTGCTGCACCAGCTCGACTTCGCCTTCTCCGACCCGGCTCCGCTGTTCGAGGAGTGCCTGCTCGACCTGACCGCCCGGCTGGGCCTGGCCCCGCCCGCCGCTCCCCCGGCCGGCCTCACGAGCTGAGCACGAACACGACCGCGCCCGCGACCGCGCAGAGGGTGCCGAGCCAGGCGAGCAGCGCGTCGGGCCGGCTGTCGATGGCCCGGCCGCCGTGCAGCGCCTCCTGGACCCGCCGGAACCTGACGCCGGTGCGCGTCAGCAGCACCGCGCCGGCGAGGGCGGCGAGGGCGAACGTCCCGGCGGCGAGCGCGAGCGGGGCGGACGGCAGGCCGTGGCGCAGCGCGAGACCGGTGGCGGCGATCCCGCCGGTGGACAGCATCACGCCGGTGCGGACCCAGGCCAGCCGGGTGCGCTCGCTCTGCAGGCCCGGGTCCCAGATGCCGTGCGACCTCTCCGGCCCGGACATCCCGTGACGACCTCTCAGGCGGCGAGCAGGATGAGCACCAGGGCGATGACGGCGACCGCCGCGACGCCGTAGCCGAACACGGCCGCGAGGGCGGGCGGCGGGAGCGGCGCCTGGTCGCGCAGTGCCCGCTGGATGTTGCGCCAGCGGGGATAGGCCATGCCGGCCGCCAGCGCGGACAGGGTGACCAGGACGACGGCCAGAGCGGTGCGGGCCCACGGGACGAACACGCCTTCGGGCACCGCCGCCATGGCCACGCCGCCGGCGCTGAGCGCCAGCGCGGTGCTGAGCCACGTCAGGAAGGTGCGTTCGTTCGCGAGCGTGAAACGTGGATCGGGCTCCATGCTGTCGACGCTAGTTGGTCCCCATTTCCCCTAGAGAAGCCGGGGTTCAGCTGCAGGCCTGGCGGATCCGGTCGAGGTAGGCGGCCGTGTCGCTGGTCACCTTCTGTGCGGCGTCGACGGCGTCGTTGACGTTCTGGACGTTGATGTCGCCGAGGGTGGTCGCGAGGTTGTCGGTGGCTTCCTTCAGCGTGGTGTTGGACGCCTTGTCGGCCACCTCGTTGAGCTTGCCGGCGGCGTCGCCGATGGCCTTGTCCATGGCCTGGGGGTCGTCCTTGTACTTCGCGATGTCGGCGCCCAGCTCGGTGATGATCTTGGGGGCCTCGAGGCAGGCCTGCGCCTTGTCGATGGTGGTGTTGACCTCGGCGCACCCGGCGGCGAGCACGAGGACGGCGGATGCGGCGAGGGGCACGAACCGGCTCTGGAAGCGTCGCATGCCTCGACACTACCCAACCGGTCCGCGCCCCAGGCGATCTAGAGCTTGGCGTAACAGGGTCCGTCGAAGGTGTGGCCCTTCGCGGTCGGCCCGACGAAGAAGTCCTTCACCGTGGTGACGCCGGTGAGGGCCTTGTCGTCGACCTTGTTGACGAGGGTCTGTCGGAACGTCGCCGCGTCGGGGTCGCCGGCGAAGTTGCCCGCCTCGGGCGGCAGCATGCCCTCGTAGTCGACGGTCCGCAGGCTCTTGACGGCGGCGAGCAGGCCCTTGCGGCTGATGTCGCCGCTCGCGACCATCTTCTCCAGCGCCGCCTTCATCGGGTACGCCCACGCCCAGCCGGAGGTGTAGCCGTCGTTGGGGGTCACGCCCGGCAGCGCCTCGCGCATGGCCCGGTGGCCGGGCGTGTCGGAGTCCCACGGCCGGCCCGGCGCCGACTGCTCGTACAGGGCCTTCAGCGCGGGGGCGGCGGGCGACTTGAGCAGGGCGGGGTTCCAGGTGGGGCCGGTGCCGATGAACCGGCCCTTGAACCCGGCCGCCGCCGCCTGCCCGACGATGGTGGCGGCGTCGGCGGGGCCGGTGGTGAGGATGACGAGGTCGGGCTTGTTCTTGGTGATCTCGGTGATGGCGCGGCCCTGCTCGGTGGCGCCGGAGGGCGTCTCGACGCCGGTGAACGTCAGGCCGTTCCGCTCGGCGGCGATCTTGGCGCCGGCGGCGGCGTCGGCCCCGTAGTCGCCGGCCAGGTGGACGGCCATGACGCTCTTGGGCTTGTAGGCCTCCATCGCGTAGTCGACGGAGTTCATCGCCTCCACGCAGTAGTTGGCGCCGGTCTCCAGGATGACGTCCTCGAACTCCCAGGCCGAGGTCCACGACGCCGGGGCCGCGACGACGCTGTTGGCCTTGAGGTCGCCGAGGATGGCCGCCGTCGTGGGCGAGCCGAGCGTCTGGGCCAGGCCGAGCACCTGGTCCTTCATCTCGTTGTAGACCTGCCGGTGCACCTCGGGGTTGTACTTGTTGTCGCGGACGAATTTGGTGACGTCCACCTCGTACCTGCCGCCGATGCCGCCCGCCTTGTTGACGCGCGCCCAGAACGCCTTCTGCGCGTCGGTGATCGGCACGGCCAGCGCCGCGAACGGCCCCGCGGTGAGGTCGGAGACCGTGCCGAGGTAGATGCAGCCCTTCTTCTTGTCCACCGCCGTCGGGCAGGGCTCGCTGGTGACCCCTGCCGCCTGGGCGCCCTTGCCGCCCTCGTCGTCCCCCCGGATGACGCCGCATGCGGACAGAAGGGCCACTAACGCGGCAGACGCCACTACGTAGCGACTCTTCATGAAAAATCCCTCTCTAGTAGGAGAACGGCCAGGATTTCCAGTAGTTGCGGGCACGGACCCACAGGCCGAACAGCCCGCGCGGCTCGAAGACCAGGAACAGCACGATGAGCAGCCCGTAGAGCACGGTCTCCACCTGGAACACGTTGGGCGTCTGCGTCGTGTCGGCGCTGACCACCGGCAGCAGCGACGGCAGCGCCCGGGTGAGCGGCTGCAGCAGCGAGATGAACAGCGCGCCCGCGATCGCGCCGGACACGGTGGCCACCCCGCCGATCAGCACCATGGCGATGAACTGCACCGACAGCAGCAGGTTGAACGAGCCCGGCTCCACGTACCCGGAGACGCTGTACAGCAGCGCCCCGGCGCAGCCGGCGTAGCAGGACGAGATGCCGAACGCCAGCACCTTGAAGCGGGTGAGCGGCACCCCCATGACCGCGGCGGCGATGTCGCGGTCGCGGATCGCCGCGAACGCCCGGCCGACGCGCGAGCGGGCGAGGTTGCGCGCCGCCACGGCGAAGACGACGAGCAGCACCAGCATCAGCAGGTAGAGCACCTGCTCCCGGGTGCCGAGCGGCCCGTCCTCGTCGAGCCGGTAACCGAACAACTGCGGCACCGCCGCCTCCCTGCCGACGCCGGGCCCGCCGGTGAGCGCCTTCCACTCCTTGAAGACGTGCTCACCGAGGAAGACCAGGCCGAGGGTGACGATGGCCAGGTAGAGGCCGCGCAGCCGGGTGGCGAGCGGCGCCACCAGCACCCCCGCCACGGCGGCGACGAGCCCCGCGGCGGGCAGCCAGATCCAGATCTCGGCGACGCCGAACCCGATGACGTCCCCGCCGGGCGGCCCGGACAGGGCGGCCGCGGTGTAGGCGCCGATCGCGACGAAGAAGGCGTGCCCGAGCGACACCTGGCCCGCGTACCCGGTGACGATGTTGAGCCCGATCGCCCCGATGGCCAGCACGTACGCGCCGGCCAGCACCTCCAGGGACCGGTCGGCGAGCACGACGGACAGGGCGAGCGCCAGCACGACGAGCAGCCCGGTCGAGACCCGCTTGGCCGGGGTGTCGAGCAGCGCCATGTCCTGGGCGTAGGAGGTGTAGAGCTGCGGCCGGCCGCGCACCCGGCGAGACCGTCCGGTCGGTATGTCCGGGGCCGACGGCGCCGGCCCTGATTTCACGTCTGTCATACCCGCTCGACCTCCCGGGTGCCGAACAGGCCGTACGGCCTGACCAGCAGAACGACCAACATCACCACGTACGGCGTGACGACGGCGAAGTTCTGGCCCAGCCACGGCGCGTACTCGCCCTGGTAGGACTGGAACAGCGACTCGACCACCCCCACCACCAGCCCGCCGGCGACGGCGCCGCCGAGCGAGTCGAGCCCGCCCACGATGATCGCGGGCAGCGCCTTGAGCGCGATGACCCAGGTGCCCTGCTCGATGCCCTGCCCGGTGCCGACGAACATCCCGGCCACGGCGGCCAGGAACCCGGCCAGCCCCCACGACAGCGCGAACACCATGCCCACCGACACGCCCTGGGCCAGGGCCGTCTCCTGGTCGAACGCCGCGGCCCGCATCGCCAGCCCGTACCTGGTGTACCGGAAGAACGCGAACAGCAGCCCGACGAGCACCGCCGTCACCGCGAGCATGGCCAGCCAGCGCTGCTGCACCACCAGCGGGCCGAGCGCGACCTGGTCGAACCCCCAGGGGTCGCCCACCTGACGCACGTCCCTGCCGATGAAGGCGTTGACCACGACGCGGACGACGATGTCGACGCCGAGCGTGATGATCGCCACCACGAACACCGGCCGCCCCACCATGGGCCGGATCGCGATCCGCTCGACGGCCAGGGCCACCCCCGCGATGAGCAGCCCGGCCAGCAGCACGGCGGTGTAGAACCCGGTCACCTCCGCCAGGTGGCTGACCGCGACCGCGCCGGCCAGCATGAGCGCGGGCTGGGCGAAGCTGATCACCCGGGTCGCCTTGTAGATGATCACGAATCCGAGTGCCAGCAGCGCGTAGACCGAGCCGTTGCCCAGCCCTCTGATGAGCGTTTCCAGCAGCGCCTTCACCGCGCGTACATCCCTTCGACGAGGTCCTCGAACAGCTTGGCGACGGCGGAGCGCCTGACCTTCTGGGTGGCGGTCAGCTCGCCGTCCTCGTGGTCGAGCTCCTTGGGCAGGAAGGCGAATCGCTTGATCTGCTCGACGTGGGCGAAACGGGAGTTCACCTCGTCCACGACGCCCTGGACGAGCTCGCGGACCTCCGCTTTGCCCGACAGGTCGCGGTAGGTGGTGTAGGTGACGCCGCGCCGGCGGGCCCACTCCCCCACCGTGTCGGGCTCGATGCCGACGAGCGCGACGAGGTAGGGCCGCTGGTCGCCGACGACGACGGCCTCCTTGACGTACGGCGACGCCTTGAGCGCGTTCTCGATCTCGCTGGGGGCGACGTTCTTGCCGCCGGCGGTGATGATGATGTCCTTCATCCGGTCGGTGATGCGCACGTGGGTGCCCTCCACCCACTCGCCGACGTCGCCGGTGTGCAGCCAGCCGTCCGCGTCGAGGACGTCGGCGGTGGCGCGCGGGTTGCCCCAGTAGCCGGCGAACGTGCCCGGGTGCCTGGTCATGATCTCGCCGGTGGCCTCGTCGATCCGCAGCTCGACGCCGGGGTGCGGCTCGCCGACCGTGCCCAGGCGGACCCGGCCGGGCCGGTTGGCCGTGGCGACGGCGGTGTTCTCGCTCATGCCGTACACCTCGTGCATGGGGATGCCGATCCCCATGTAGAACTTGAGCACGGCGGGCGCGACGGGCGCGGCGCCGGAGGCGGCGTAGCGGACGCGGCGCATGCCGAGCCGCTCGCGCAGCGCCCGGTAGCAGCAGAGCCAGCCGGCGGCGTGGAGCAGGCGGGTGGCGGCGGTGTGCCGGCCCCCGGTGCGCACCAGCGTGTCGCCGACCCGGTCGGCCACCCGCAGCCAGAAGCGGGTGAGCGCCCGCTTGACCGGGGTGGCGGAGTCGCGCCTGATGTCCACCTGGGCGAGCACCTTCTCCCACATGCGCGGCACCCCGAACAGGATCGTCGGCTGCACCTCCCGCAGGTTGGCCTGGACGGTGTCGAGGGACTCGGCGAAGTTCACCTGCACGCCGGCCGCCGCGTTGAACCAGACGGTGAACGCCCTCTCGGCGACGTGGCACAGCGGCAGGTACGACAGGGACAGGTCACGCTCGGACGGCGGCGGCGAGGTGAACCCGCCCCCGGTCACCAGCGTCTCGACGGCGAACTCGACGTTGCGCACGGTGAGCATCACGCCCTTGGGCGGTCCCGTGGTGCCCGAGGTGTAGATGAGCGTCATCACGTCGCCGGGCTCGGCGGCGGCCATCCGCCGGTCCACCGCGTCCGGGTGTTCGGCGCGGTGCCGCTCCCCGAGGGCCAGCAGGTCGGGCCAGGGCAGCAGCCGCGGGTCGGTGTAGCGGCCGCGGATGCCGCGCGGCTCCAGGTAGACGATGTGCCGCAGGCCGGGGCACTCGGCGGCGACGGCCAGCGCCTTGTCCACCTGCTCCTGGTCCTCGGCGAGCAGGACCGTGGCGCCGGAGTCGGCGAGCACGTGGGAGACCTCGGATGCCGGGCTGGTCGGGTAGAGGCCGACCGTCACGGCGCGTACCGCCACCGCGCCGAGGTCGGCGTAGAGCCACTCGGGCCGGTTCTCGGAGTGGACCGCGATCCGGTCGCCCGGCTCGACGCCGAGCGCGAGCAGCGCGTGGGCGACCAGCTCGGCCCGCTCCCAGTAGCCGGACCAGGTGACCTCCCGCCAGATGCCGAGGTCCTTGTGCCGCAGCGCGACGGCGCCGGGGGTGGAGAGGGCGCGCTCGCGCACCCGGGTGACGATGGTGGTCAGGCCGGCCGCGTTCCGCTCGCCGATGGTCGCCGTCATGCCGCCCCTCCCAGGTACGCCTTGATCACTTCGGGGTCGCGCTGCACCTCGGCCGGGGCGCCCAGCGCGACGGGCCGGCCGAAGTCGAGCACCAGCACCCGGTCGGCCAGGTCCATGACCAGGCCCATGTCGTGTTCGACGAGCACCATCGGGATGCCCAGCTCGTCGCGGATGTCCAGGACGAACCTGGCCATGTCCTCGGTCTCCTCCAGGTTCATCCCGGCGACCGGCTCGTCCAGCAGGAGCAGCCGCGGCTCCATCGCCAGCGCCCGGCCCAGCTCGACGCGCTTCTGGACGCCGTACGGCAGCAGCCGCACGGGGTGGCGCCGCCACGGCTCCAGCTCCAGGAAGTCGATGATCTCCTCGACCCTCGCGCGGGCGGCCAGCTCGGCCCGCCTGGCCCGGCCGTACCAGACGACGGCGGCGAGCGCGCCGTAGCGGAAGTGGTGGTGACGGCCGAGCATGAGGTTGTCCAGGACGGTGAGGTTGTGGAACAGCTCGACGTTCTGGAACGTCCTGGCCAGGCCGAGCGCGGCGATCTCGGGTGGCCGCCGGGCCAGCAGGTCCTCGCCGAGGAAGGTGACCCGGCCGCGCTGCGGCCGGTAGACGCCCGACAGCACGTTGAAGATCGACGTCTTGCCGGCGCCGTTGGGACCGATGATCGCCAGCAGTTCGGCGGGGCCCACCTCGAAGGTGACGCCGCCGATCGCCTGGACGCCGGCGAAGCTCAGGTGCACGTCCTGCACGCGCAGGACCGGCGCGGCCGGCCCGGTGTTCACGACAGCCACCGCTTCCTCCGCTTGTAGTGCTTGACCTCGCGGAAGGACCGGACGGTCCCGAGGTAGAACTCCTTGATGTCCTCGTCGGCCAGCAGCTCCCCGGCCGGCCGGTCCATGACGATCTTGCCGGTCTCCATGACGTAGCCGTGGTCGGCGATCGACAGGGCCATGGTGGCGTTCTGCTCCACGAGCAGCACGGTGGTGCCCTGCCGGTTGATCTCGACGATCAGGTCACGGATCTGCGTGACCAGGGCGGGGGCGAGCCCCAGGCTGGGCTCGTCGAGCAGCAGGTAGCGGGGGCCCGCCATGAGGGCGCGGCCGACGGCGAGCATCTGCTGCTCGCCGCCCGACAGGTAGCCGGCCACGTTGGACCGCCGCTCGCGCAGCAGGGGGAAGAGGTCGTAGACGCGGTCGAGATGGGAGACGCGCTCGGTGTGGCCACCGACCCTGAGGTTCTCCTCGACGGTCAGCTCGGCCAGGATGCGGCGGCCCTCCATGACCTGGCTGATGCCGCGCCGGACGATCTGCGCGGGGCTGAGATGGTGGACGGGCTCGCCCTCAAGGGTGACCGAGCCTTTGGTGATCTTGCCGTCGTGCACGTCGAGCAGGCCCGACAGGGCACGTAACAGCGTGGTCTTGCCCGCGCCGTTGGCGCCGAGCAGGGCGA
Source organism: Nonomuraea indica (assembly GCF_002850745.1). GTDB lineage: Bacteria > Actinomycetota > Actinomycetes > Streptosporangiales > Streptosporangiaceae > Nonomuraea > Nonomuraea indica. Next base: position 218,174 of record NZ_KZ559468.1, on the reverse strand, counting down.
CGACCGAGCCAGGGCGGACCACGAGGCTCACGCCCCGCAGCACGAGCATCACGTCGTCGTAGACGACCTCGAGATTGCGGACCTCCAGCAAGCCGGCTCCCGGGATTGTGGTGTACGTCACCCCCCGTGTGCTCACAATCTGGACCGCGACCACGCCGATCAGCAAGAGGCGTCGCCAAATTGGAATGCTGTTCTAGTCCTAGGATTTCCCCTATGGCAATTTGTGAGCATCTTTCCAGCGCAGCCGACCCGACCGCCCGCACCCCGGACGGCTGCGAGGAGTGTCTGGCCACCGGCAGCCGGTGGGTGCACCTGCGCCGCTGCCTCACCTGCGGGCACATCGGCTGCTGCGACTCCTCGCCCAACAAGCACGCCACCCGGCACTTCCACGAGGTCGCCCACCCCGTGATCCAGTCGTACGAGCCCGGCGAGCAGTGGCGCTGGTGCTACGTCGACAACGAGATGGGCTGACCGCCTTCCTGGTCCGAAGGCCTTCGGCGGCCGGGCCGCTCAGCGTTCGAGGATGGCCTCCTCGAAGTCGAGCTGGGCCATCACCTCGCGCATCACCTCGTCGTCCAGGCGGCGCTCGTCGCGCAGGCGGACGAAGACCTCGCGCTCGGCCTGGAGCATGTCCCGGCGCAGCCGCCGGTAGAGGGCGCTGGGCGTCTCCGCCCCGTCCTGTCCGGTGCCGCCGCCGAGCCGTTCCCACGCGCCCAGTGAGCGGCGCCACGACTTCTCGCGGAGCTGGTCGATGACCTGCTTGCGGATCTCGTCCGGCTCGCCCTCCAGCTCGGTCAGGCGGTCCAGCACCTCCAGACCGGCGGTGAGCGCGGCCTGCTGGGCGTTGGCCTCGGCGAGCGCGTCCTCGTAGCGTTCGCGTTCGCTGGAGACGCCGAGCCGCCTGATCAGGGCCGGGAACGACAGGCCCTGGACGAGCAGCGTGGCGATCACGGTGGTGAAGGTGAGGAAGAGCATCATCGGCCGGCCCTGGACGCTCTCGGGGATGGAGAACGCCGCCGCCAGCGACACCACGCCGCGCATCCCGGCCCAGCTCACGACGGTGACGTGCGCGCGCGTGGGCGGCGGCTGGTCGGCGGGCCCGAACAGCCGCAGCAGGAACGCCGTCGGGAACACCCAGGCGAACCGCACCAGCACCGTCACCAGGAACACCGCCAGCGCGTAGAGGGCCACCTCCCACGGGCGGTAGCCGCCGATGCCCTGGATCACCGTGACGAGCTGCAGCCCGATCAACGCGAAGACGATCGTCTCCAGGAAGAAGTCGACGACCTTCCACACCGACGTGGACACCAGCCGCGTGCCGAACCCCCGGAGATGCATCTGGTGCCCCAGGTAGAGGCCGACGATGACCACCGAGATCACGCCCGAGGCGTGCACCGACTCGGCGGTCAGGTAGGCCGCGAACGGGATCAGCAGCATGAGCGTGTTCTCCACCAGCGAGTCCCGCGTGTGCCGGAACAGCCAGGCGAACACGAAGGCCAGCGCCAGCCCGACGGCCACCCCGACCGCCGCCGCGTACAGGAACTCGCCGACCGCGTGCAACAGGTCCACCGTGCCGCCGACGGCCGCCGCGATCGCCACCCGGTAGGCGGTCAGCGCGGTGGCGTCGTTGAACAGGCTCTCCCCCACGAGGATGGTCAGCGGCCGGCGCGGCAGGCCGAGCCTGCGCCCGACCGCCACGGCCGCCACCGCGTCCGGCGGCGCGATGATGGCGCCCAGCGCGAACGCCGCCGCAAGGGGCAGCTCGGGCAGCAGCAGGTGCACGAGGAAACCCACGGCGACCATGGTGACCAGGACCAGCCCCACCGACAGCAGCGCCACGTGCCGGGTGACCTCGCGCAGCCGCAGGTAGGAGCTGTCGAGCGCGGCCGAGTACAGCAGCGGCGGCAGGAAGACGTACAGCACCAGCTCGGGCTCCAGCGGCACGGCGGGCACCAGGGGCGACACCAGCAGTCCGGCGGCGACGAGCAGCAGCGGAGCCGACCAGCCCCGGCGGCGGGCCACGGCGGCGACGGCGACCGCCCCACCCGCGACCAGCAGCAACTGCAGGCCCGTTGTCGGATTCACGGGTTTCCTCCCGGTTTGCGGACGGCACGATGGGTTCCATCATGCCGTCCGGTCATCCGGAATCCCGCACAGGCCTGGGGACTCCCGCGGCCGGCGCCGGCGGGCGGTCACCAGTCCCGGCGTTCGCCCCTGTCGTCGTAGCCGCGCTCGTCGTAGCCGCGCTCGTCGTAGCGGCGCTCGTCGTAGCGGCGCTCGTACTGCGCCTCCCCGTAGGGTCGCTCGTCGTAGCGGCGCTCGTCGTAGCGCTCCTCGGGGTGCAGGCGCTCGCCGGTGGAGAACATCGGGTCGCCGCCGACGTAGGGGCGGGACAGCGAGCCGGGGTCCTGCTGGGGGTGCTGCGTGCCGGGCTCGCTCAGGGCGAGCAGCGGGTCGACCGGGTTGGGCGCGCTCTGGCGGGGTGGCGGGTACGCGTCCTGGCCGGAGTACGGGCCCTGGCCGGAGTACGGGCCCTGGCCGGTGTAGCCGTCGGCGCCTCGGTAGGAATCGGCGTACGGGGTGTCCAGGCTGGAGTACGTGTCCTGGCTGGAGTACGTGTCCTGGGCCGGGTAGCGGTCCCGGGACGGCGGGGGCGGCGGGACGGCGCCGCGACGGCCGGCGCCGGGGATGCCGTGCATGGGGGTGCCCAGGCCGGCCGTCCCCGCGCTCTGCTGGTAGCCGGAGTCGGACGGGGTGTAACGGTCCTGGCGAGGCTCGCGGCGGGGCGTGCCGAGCGGGTCGGCGGCCTGCGACGGGAAGCCGAGCGGATCGGTGGACAGCGGCGCCGGCCGCATCTGGTAGCCGCGCTCTCCCTGGGCGGCCACCTGGTGCGGACCGGAGAAGGGGTCGGGGTCCAGGCTGTACTGCGGGCCCGTCGGGGTGGACTCGTCGACGTACTGGGGGCCGGTGAACGGCTCGGCGCGGCCCGGGTCGCGGTAGGAGGGGCCGCCGTAGGACTGACCGGCGCCGGGGTCGGTGTACTGCGGGTCGGTGTACTGCGGGCCGGTGAACGGGCTGCGCTCACCGTACTGGGGAGGCTGCTGGGGGGCCGAGGTGCCGCGCGGCGGCGTGGTCTCGCTGTAGGAGGCGACCAGCTTGTCCTGCGGGGCGGGTTTGTCCTGGGCGGGCGTGCCCCTGGCCACCAGGACGTCGTTGGGTGAGAGCGTCGCCGTGGGACGCTCGTCGGGCTGCGCCTGGGGCATGGGCTGCGACATCGGCTGGGGCGCCGGCGGGGCCACGGGCTGGGGCGGGCGTTGGTACTGGCCGGTGCCCGGGATGACCTCGGTGCCCGGGTCGTGCGCGGGCACGGCGGGCTGCTCGCCCGTGGCCTCCGCGTAGCCGTCGTCGAGGGTGTCGAGCAGGCGGCCGACGTCGTCCATCGGCATGCGGAAGCTGGCGGTGCACATCTCTCCCCGCCACAGGCTGAGGACCAGCGTGCCCTCGTGCCACGTCACCCGGAGGCACCGCTCCTGACCTCGGGCATCGAAGAACACTTCACCGAACGACGGCAACGGGACAACTTCCGACATGGCAGACATACTGCTTTAACCAGCCTTTATTCGTCCACTCAACCCCGGAAAACCCTACTTGACCGGACCTCCCACCCCCATCGGGAGCCCCTCCGGCCACTCTATGCGATGACCGCCGGGGTCCTGATCGTTCAGTGTGCCACGTGCGCCGCCGGACGACTCGGCGAACGACGGGATGCGTCCATCCGATCACAGCCCGCTGCGGGCCGGCGCCGACGATCACGAGGCTGTGGACGACGCGGTTCCGGACGACCCGCCTGTGGATGTCCGGCGCGGCGCGCCGCCGAATGCGGGTACCGTTTACCTCCGTGCCGGACTCCCATCTCCCGCCAGTCGACGAACTGCTCAGCATCGCGGTCAACGCTCTCGGAGGGAGCGAGCGGCAGGGCCAGATCACGATGGTCCAAGCCGTCCAGCGGGCCATCGACAACGAGGAGCACCTCGCCGTCCAGGCGGGCACGGGCACGGGCAAGTCGCTCGCCTACCTCGTGCCCGCGATCCGCCACGCGATGGAGTCCGACACGCCCGTGGTGGTCTCCACCGCCACGATCGCCCTGCAGCGCCAGCTCGTCGACCGCGACCTGCCCCGGCTGTCGGAGGCCCTGGCCAAGGAGCTGCCGCACGAGCCCACGTACGCCATCCTCAAGGGCCGGCGCAACTACCTGTGCCGCTACAAGGCGACGGCGGGCTGGCCCGAGGAGGACGAGCAGGACCAGCTGTTCGACCCGCGCGAGGTCAGCGCCACCGGCCGGATGGTCCAGCGCATCCAGGAGTGGGCCGAGGAGACCGAGACCGGCGACCGCGACGAGCTGGTCCCGGGGGTGAGCGAGCAGGCGTGGCGGCAGTTCTCGGTGAGTGCCCAGGAGTGCCTCGGCGCCAGCCGCTGCCCGAGCGGCGCCGAGTGCTTCGCCGAGCTGGCCCGCTCGAAGGCCGGTGAGGTCGACGTGGTCGTCACCAACCACGCGCTGCTGGCCATCGACGCGATGGGCGACCTGCCGGTGCTGCCCGAGCACGACATGGTGGTCGTGGACGAGGCCCACGAGCTGGTCGACCGGGTGACCTCGGTGGTGACCGGCGAGCTGTCGGAGACGTCGGTGTCGCTGGCCGTGCGCCGGGTGGCCCGGCTGATCGAGCAGCCCATCGCCGACCAGCTGCAGGAGGCCGGCGAGGATCTCAAGGCGCTGCTGGCCGCCGCCCCGCCGGGCCGGGTGGACGAGCTGCCCGAGGTGCTCGCGCTCACCCTGGCGCTGGTGCGCGACTCCGCCGCCCGCTGCGTGACCGCCCTCGGGCCGCGCGGCGCCGACCGGGACGACCCCGACAAGGCCGGGCAGCGCAAGGCGGCGTTCACGGCGCTGGACGAGGTGCACGACACCGCGGTGCGCATGCTGGAGGCCTACGGGCACGCCTCGGAGGCCGACCGGGCCGAGGTGGTCTGGCTCGACGCCGCCACCGACCGCCGCCCGCCCGTCCTGCGCGTCGCCCCGCTCAACGTCGGCGGCATGCTGCGCGACCGGCTCTTCGGCGACCGTACGGTGGTGCTCACCTCGGCCACGCTCGCCCTCGGCGGCACGTTCGACGGCATGGCCCGCCAGTGGGGCCTGGGCGCGGCGTCGAGCCCGGCCTCCGGCTCGGGCGGCGGGTCCGGCACGGGCTCGGGTGCCGGGTCCGGCAAGGGCTCGGGTGCCGGGTCCGGCAAGGGCTCGGGCGGCGGGTACGGGGCCGACTCCGCCAGGACGCGCGACTGGCAGGGCATCGACGTCGGCTCCCCGTTCGACCATCCGCGCGCCGGCATCCTCTACGTCGCCAAGCACCTGCCCCAGCCGGGCCGCGACGGCCTGCCCGAGCAGTACGTCGACGAGATCGCCGAGCTGATCGAGGCGGCGGGCGGCCGCGCGCTCGGGCTGTTCTCCTCCATGCGGGCCGCCAAGGCCGCCACCGAGGCGCTGCGCGACCGCCTCGACGTGCCGCTGCTGTGCCAGGGCGACGACTCGACCATGCTGCTGGTCAAGCAGTTCGCCGAGGACGAGCCGACGTGCCTGTTCGGCACGCTCTCGCTGTGGCAGGGCGTCGACGTGCCCGGCCCGTCGCTGCGGCTGGTCATCATCGACCGGGTGCCGTTCCCGCGCCCCGACGACCCGCTCACCTCGGCCCGCCAGCGCCACGTGGCGGCCAAGGGCGGCAACGGCTTCATGACGGTGGCCGCCACCCACGCCGCGCTCCTGCTCGCCCAGGGCACCGGCCGCCTGCTGCGCTCGCAGCACGACAAGGGTGTCATCGCGGTGCTCGACCCGCGCCTGGCGACGGCCCGCTACAGCGGGTTCCTGCTGGGCTCGCTGCCGCCGTTCTGGCGCACCACCGACCCCGCCATCCCCCGCGCCGCCCTCAAACGCCTGGCCGCCGAGGGCTGACCCGCGCACGAGGGCTGACCCGCGCACCGGGGGCACGACGTGCGGTCGTTCGGGACCGCGCGTGGAGCCGCCGGAGTCGCGGCGCCGCCGCGCGTGGAGCCGCCGGAGTCGCGGCGCCGCCGCGCGTGAAGCCGGGGTTCAGGGGGTCCAGGGGGCGAGGTCGGGGCGCTTGGGGTCGACGCCGTCGCCGCTGGAGACGCCGCGCAGGCGGCGGGCCACCCACGGCACCAGGTGCTCGCGCATCCACAGGGCGTCCTCGCGACGCTTGGTGCGCGGATCCACCGTGCGCGCCGGCCACTCCTTGCGCCAGTCGTCGAACGGCACGCCGAGCACGTCGAGGACGCGGGCGGCGACCAGACGGTGACCGTCCTCGTTCATGTGCAGCCGATCGTCGCTCCAGGCGCGCCAGTCGCGCAGGCCCTGCATCGACCACAGGTCGATCAGGTGGCAGCCGTAGAGGTCGGCGATGGAGCGGATGTGCAGGTAGTAGATGGCGAACCGGCCGCGCAGCCGCCGCATGAGCGGGGTGTCGCGCGGATCGACGCCGGTGAACAGCAGCACGTCCGTGCCGCACGCGCGCAGGTCGCGCACGGCTCGGGCGAGGGTCTTGGCCATCACGTCGGGGTCGCTGCCGGGCCGCAGCAGGTCGTTGCCGCCGGCGCAGAGGCTCACCAGGTCGGGGGCCGTCTCGACGGCGAGCGGCACCTGCTCGGTGACGATCTGGTCGAGCAGCCGGCCGCGTACGGCCAGGTTGGCGTAGCGGAACGCGGGTTCGTCGGCCGCCAGGCGCTCGGCCACCCGGTCCGCCCAGCCGCGGTAGTGGCCGCCCTCTCCCGGGTCGTTCAGGCCTTCGGTGAAGCTGTCGCCGAGAGCCATGAAGGAACGGTAGTGACGGGTCATGAGCACCTTCTCCCGGCGCTGGTCGGAGCGATCGGCGCGGTCGGGGCGGCCGCACTCGCCGTGGTCATCGGGAGATCTCCCGGTAGGCCGCCTCCAGCAGCTCCTCGGCCGGGTCTTCGAGCCGGCCCGGCCGGGCGAGGTCGTCGAGGACGACGAAGCGCTGCTTGGCCCCGCGGTTCTTCTTGTCGAGCCGCATGTGGTCACGCAGCTGCGGCCAGGCGTCGGCGCGGTAGGCGACGGGCAGGCCGACCGAGGTGAGGATGGAACGCGTGCGCTGGACCAGGTCGGCGCCGATGCGCCCGTCGAGGCGGGACAGCTCGGCGGCGTAGACCATGCCGATGGCGACGGCCTCGCCGTGACGCATCCGGTAGTGCTCGGCGCGTTCGATGGCGTGGGCGAGCGTGTGGCCGTAGTTGAGGATCTCGCGCAGCCCCGCCTCACGCAGGTCGGCGCCGACGACGTCGGCCTTGACCCGGATCTTGCGCTCGATGAGCTCGCGGGTGTGGCGGCCGTCGGGCCGGGTGGCCGCGTCGGGGTCGGCCTCGACGAGGTCGAGGATCTCCGGGTCGGCGATGAAACCGCCCTTGATGATCTCGGCGAGTCCGGCGACGTAGTCGGCGCGCGGCAGCGTGGGCAGCGTGGCCAGATCGCACAGCACCCCGGCGGGCGGCAGGAACGTGCCGACGAGGTTCTTGCCCTCGGGCGTGTCGATGCCGTTCTTGCCGCCGACCGCGGCGTCGACCATGGCGAGCAGCGTGGTGGGCACGAGCACCACCTGGACGCCGCGCAGCCAGGTGCCGGCCACGAACCCCGCCAGGTCGGTGGTGGCCCCGCCGCCGACGCCAACCACGGCGTCGGATCGGGTGACGCCGTAGCGCCCTAGCGCCGACCACAGCTGGGCGGCCACCTCGACGGTCTTGGCCTGCTCGCCGTCGGGCACCGGCAGCGCCACCACGTCGTGGCCGGCGTCGGACAGCGCCTCGCACACGGGGCGGGACATCTCCGGCAGGCTCGCCGGGTGGATCACGGCGACCGTGCGGACGCCGGGCTTGAGCAGCCCGGGCAGTTCGCCGAGCACGCCCGTGCCGACGACCACGTCGTACGGGCTGTCACCCCTGACCGTGATCCTCGTCGCGGCCGTCGTCATGGCGTGTGCTCCCTCCGTCGTCGCGCCGGCCGGGCGGCGCTCCGCGCCGTCATGTCGGCAACCCCCGCACGATCTCGTCGACCAGCTCGCCGGGCTCGCGGCCGTCGGTGTCCACGGTGAGGACGGCCAGCCGTTCGTAGACGGGGCGGCGCTCCTCCATGAGCTTCTTCAGCTGGCTGCGCGGGTTGAGCACGAGGAGCGGCCGGGCCGAGGCGAGGCCGACCCGCTGCACCGCGGCGGACAGGCCGACCTGCAGGTAGACGACCCGGTGGCCGGCCAGCAGCGCCTGCGCCTCCTCGTTGAGCACCGCGCCGCCGCCGAGCGACAGCACGCCGTCGTGCTCGGCCAGCGCCGAGCGCACGGCCCGCAGTTCCAGCTCGCGGAAGCGGGCCTCACCCTCGTCGACGAAGATGTCGGAGACGGGCTTGCCGGCGACGGCCTCCACGTCGGCGTCGGTGTCGCGGAAGGCGACGCCGATCCGCTCGGCGAGGAGTCGGCCGAGGGTCGTCTTGCCGGATCCGGGCGGGCCGATGAGCACGACCCTGGGCTGCGCGTCACGAGTCACTTGATCACCATCGAGGACAGGTAGCCGGACAGGTTGCGGGCGACTTCCTCGACGGAGTCGCCGCCGAACTTCTCCAGCGCCGCGTCGGCCAGCACCAGCGCGACCATCGCCTCGGCGACGACGCCGGCGGCGGGCACGGCGCAGACGTCGGAGCGCTCATGGTGGGCCTTGGCGGCCTCGCCGGTCTTGACGTCGATCGTCGCCAGCGCCCGTGGCACGGTGGAGATGGGCTTCATGGCGGCGCTGACCCGCAGGACCTCGCCGTTGGTCATGCCGCCCTCGACGCCGCCGGCGCGGTTGGTGATGCGGCGCACGCCGTCGCCCTCGGTGTACTCGATCTCGTCGTGGGCGCGGGAGCCGGGCCGGCGGGCGGTCTCGAACCCGTCGCCGACGGCCACGCCCTTGATCGCCTGGATGCCCATGAGCGCTCCGGCCAGGCGGGAGTCGAGGCGGCGGTCCCAGTGGGTGTAGCTGCCCAGGCCGGGCGGCAGGCCGTAGGCGAGCACCTCCACGACGCCGCCGAGCGTGTCGCCGTCCTTGTGCGCCCGGTCGATGACCTCGACCATGGCGGCGCTGCCCTCGGGGTCGGCGCACCTCACCGGGTCGGCGTCGACGCGCGCCAGGTCGCCGGGGCCGGGCAGGACCTCGGTGGGCGTGCGGGCCTCGCCGATGGAGACCACGTGGCTGACCACGTCGACGCCGAGCGCCTGCTTGAGGAAGCGCCTGGCCACCTCGCCGAGCGCCACCCGGGCGGCGGTCTCGCGGGCGCTGGCGCGGTCGAGGACCTGCCGGGCGTCGTCGAAGCCGTACTTCTGCATGCCGGCCAGGTCGGCGTGGCCGGGCCGGGGCCGCGAGCGCGGGGCGTTGCGCGCCAGCCCCTCCAGCTCGGCGGGGTCGACCGGGTCGGCGGCCATGACCTTCTCCCACTTCGGCCATTCGGTGTTGCCGATGCGGATGGCGACCGGGCTGCCCATGGTGCGGCCGTGGCGGACGCCGCCGACGATCGTCACCTCGTCCTGCTCGAACTTCATCCGGGCGCCGCGGCCGTAGCCGAGGCGGCGGCGGCGCAGCGCCTCGTCGATGGCGGCCGTGGTCACCTCGACCCCGGCCGGCAGGCCTTCCATGACGGCAACGAGCTCCGGGCCGTGAGACTCTCCGGCGGTCAACCAGCGCAACATGCGTACAAGTCTTCCACGTGCCGCCCAGTGGGATGGCCGGGCGTTCACCAGCCGAGACGTCAGAGCCCGGAGCAGAGCGCGGCGAGCGCGCCGAGCAGCATGAACGGGCCGAGGGGGAACTCGGTGTCGCGGCTCGCCCGGCCGGTGGCGAGCAGCGCCAGGGCGTACAGGGCGCCGCAGAGCTGGCCGGCCACGGCGGCGACGACCCATGCGGGCCAGCCGAGCGAGGCGGCGGCCATGCCGATGAGCCCGGCCAGCTTGACGTCGCCCAGTCCCATCGCGGCGGGCCTGACGAACCAGAGCACGCCGTAGACGGCGGCCAGCGCCGCCGCGCCGAGCAGCGCGCGTGGCAGCTCTCCCCCGGGCAGCAGGCTGAGGGCCAGCAGCGGGTATGCCGGGAGCGTGATCGCGTCGGGCAGCCGGCTGGTGCGCCAGTCGATGATCGCCAGCGCCGTGCCGGCGACGGCGAAGAGCACGTACGGCAGGCCCGCCCGCCAGGCGACCAGGGCGGCCACGGCCGCGGTGACCAGTTCGACGGCCGGCGGCCAGGCGGGGACGGGCACGGTGCGCAGGGTGCGGGCGAGGGCGGCCCGCGCCTCGGCCCCGGTGTCACCGGGGTCCTCCCGGAAGGCGCCGGCCAGGGTCCTGACGTAGGGGCCGGCGAGGAGACCGAGCAGCGCCGCCAGTGCTACCACGGGGCGACCCTAGTGCGCGGTGGCGGGCGGCGCGGGAGTTCGGCCGTTGCGGGCCTCCGGAGAGGGGGGTACGGGCCCGCCGATTGGGCGCAGGGGGGAAGCGGGTCAGCGCCGGGCGGGCCGGTCAGGCCTGCTCCGATCGCTCCCGCGCGGGTCGCTCAGGGCTTGCGGGAGAACCAGCGGCGCCTGCGGGCCGGCGGCGCGGGGGCGGGCTCGACGCGGGCCACGGTGACGCCGGGCAGCGTGCCGAGCGTGCCCGACTCGACGGCGGCCAGCGCCTGCAGCACCTCCCCCTCGATCACGAACGTCACCGGCCCGGCCACGTCCACGACGACGGCGGCGGCCTGCTCGCCCACCGCGGCACGGCAGACCTGCAACGTGCTCGCCTGGATGGGCCGCGCGTCGGGCCGCCACAGCGTCAGCGCCCGGGTGCCGGTGAACGCCAGCACCGCCTCCCGTCCGTCCTTGCCGACGAGCTTGGGCAGCGCCATCTCGCTCTCCTTCTCCTGGCGCACCGCGTGCTCCCCCACCTCGGACGAGGTGAGCAGGGCCACGACGGGCACCAGGAGCCGGGTGCCGGTCAGGGCGCCGAGGACCTCGGCGGGACCGGCCGTGCCGTCGGCGTAGGCCGCGAGCGCGGCGGCCACACCGGGTGCGGCGCTGCCGTCGTCGTCCGGGTCGAGAGGTTGTGGGATGGTCGGCACAGGCCGAGACTACCCGTGGCCGCTCGCGGTCCCGCATCCGGCCGCTCGAGCGCCGCCGGGAACCCTCGGCGCCGCTACCGGGGAAGGGTGAGGACGATGTACGTACGGCACGCGAGCGAGATCTGGCGGGACTTCCCGGAGCTGGTCCCCGGGGTGCTGTCCGCGGGCGGGATCACGGCGGAGGTCCGGCGCGAGGCCGTGGACGCCGTGGTGAGCGAGCACGAGCGGGTGGCGCTGACCCGCCTGGCGAACTCGCCGGAGGGCGAGCTGCCCGAGGTGCGGGCGTGGCGGCGGGCGTTCTCGCGGATGGGGCTGAAGCCCACGCAGTACCGGTGCGCCTCGGAGTCGTTGCTGCGGCGGCTGCGCAAGGAGGGGTCGCTGCCGCGGATCCACCCGCTGATCGACGTGTGCAACGCGCTGTCGGTGGCGTACGCGATCCCGGTGGCCGTGTTCGACGTCTCCGCCGTCACCGGCGGGCTGGAGGTGCGGTACGCGAGCGGGCGGGAGACGTACCTGACCTTCTCCGGGGAGACGGAGAGCCCGCCGCCCGGCGAGGTGGTCTTCGCCGACGAGGCCGGCCGGGCGCACGCCCGGCGCTGGACCAACCGGCAGAGCGGCCTGTCGGCCGTCCGCGACACGACGAGCGAGGTGCTCATCGTCGCCGAGGCGCTGCACGAGTCGGCGCCCGCCGACGTCGGCAAGCTCGTGGCGGCGCTCGCGGGGGTGCTCGGCGACCTGTGGCGGGCCCGCCCTGCGCACACCGTCCTGACCGCGTCGGCGCCCCGCTTCGACACCTGAGACCGCACGGGCTCCGCGCCCTCCAGGACCGTACGACCCGCCACAGGCGGCCGTCCAGACCCGCACGACCCGCCACCGGCGGGCGTCCGGACCCGCACGACCCGCCACCCGCGGCCCATCGCACCGCACGCCCCGCCACCCGCGGCCCTTCGCAGCGTGGTGACCGGAGCGGGCGGCTCCGGACGGGCGCGGCGGGTCAGGGGGCGGAGATGGCCGCCACCGGGCCGCCGCCCGACGGCCCCTGGTGGACGGCGGCCACCGACACGAACACGGCCGGGTCGCCGGTGACCGAGGCCGCCACGCCGCCCACGGCGGCCTTGATCTGCCGGTGCCAGTGGACGTCGGAGTCGTCCAGCATGATGTTGCGCCGCCCCCGTACCCGGCCCGAGGGGTCGGCCTCGCACTTCATGAAGACGTTCACCAGGCGGTCGCCCAGGTCGGACGGGTGGGGGCGGTCGGGCAGGCCGAGGCCGGAGTCGCGGATCGCCGCCCAGATGCCGTCGGCGTCCAGCGCGTCCTTCATGACGCTGTGCCCGATCCGGTACCGGCCGCCGATGCCGCGAACGTTGCCGACGAGCACGATCTGCGCCCGGTCGAGCTCCACCCCGGAGGAGCAGGACGCGACCGACGAGTAGAGGGAGAGGTCCTTGTGGATCTGGTCGGCGTGCGGCATCTCGATCTCGCCCAGGGCGACGGCGATGCCGAGGGCGGTGGTGGAGTTCGACAGGTCCATCGAGGGGCCGGTCTCCTCGATGGCGGTGTCCTTGCCGCGGCGTCTGGCGTCGGTGATGGTGGCGAGGGTGAGCAGCGGCGTCTTGGTCTGGACGTAGTGGACGTCGCGCGGGTCGTCGATGCCGGCGATCTTCATGGCCTCGCGGACGCCGGCCGCGACCTTCTCCACCATGGCGGGCCGGCCGATGTCCTCCGGCAGGATCACCTCGCTCATCGCCACGCCGACCGACACGCGCGGCTCGTCGGACGGCACGGCGACGGCGGGGTCCAGGCTCGCGAAGACGGTGGCGTGCGGGCTGAGGACGCCGTCGGTCCCGCCCGACCACACCAGGGGCACGCTGTCGGGAGCCGGGTGCCCCCTCCTCGCGAGCACCTCGCGGAAGGCCCGGTCGGCCAGGATGCGGGTGTAGTCGTTCACGCCGCCGTTGCCCTCGGTCTTGCCGATGACCGCCAGGACCCGGTGCGCCTCGATCACCCCGTCGTCGATCAGCCGCTCCAGGCCGGAGGCGTCGGTCACGCTCTCGATCGGCACCTTGCGCACTTCAATCGGATCCGGCATCGCACGCCCTTTCTGCACCTGTCCGGCGGATACCCCACCACGTGCCCGGCACGCGGTCACCCCACGCGGCCCCTCGCGCGAAGGACGCGCAAAGACCCCGAAGAACACCGCGAGACCACGACGCTACTCAGACTCGGCGTCCGTTTTCATGGGCAATGTCTGCCCAACGCCGCGGCCCTCGCCTGTGAGGCGGGGCCGGGTAGGGTGCGGGCGTGATGCGCACCGCGAACGTCAACGGGATCAGGCTCGCCTTCCGCGAGGAGGGGGACGCCACGGCGCCCCCGATGGTGCTGCTGCACGGCCGCACCGCCGACCACAACGACTGGAACGGCATCACCCAGCACTTCGCCGCCCGCCACCACGTCGTCGTCCCGGACCTGCGCGGGCACGGCGCCAGCGGGCGCCCGGACGGCTACCTGCTGACGGACATGGCCGACGACGTCGCCGCCCTCCTCGACCACCTCGGCCTCGGGCGGGCCACGGTGGTGGGCCACTCCCTGGGCGGCGTGGTCGCCTACGTGCTGGCCGTGCGCCATCCGGACCGGGTCGAGCGGCTGGTGCTGGAGGACGCGCCGCCGCCGTATCCGCTGGAGGGGCGCCCGCCCCTGGTGGAGGACGACTCCGTCCACTTCGACTGGCGGATGATGCACGCGACCGAACGGCAGCTGGTGCGGCCCGACCCCGCGTGGGCCGAGGCCCTGCGACGGGTGGCCGTGCCAGCGCTGGTGCTGTCGGGCGGGCCGGCCAGCCCGTTCGGCGCCGAACGGCTCGCCGAGCTGATCCCGGGCGCCCGGCTGGTCACGATCGGCGTCGGCCATCTCATCCACGTCGGCGACCGCAAGGCGTTCCTGCGGGCGGTCGACGACTTCCTCGCCGCCACCGGCACGGGAACGGCGGCGGGCACGGGAACGGGCCCGGGCGTCGGCTGAGCCAGGCGAGCGGCACCTCGGCCGAAGCGCCCGCCGCGCGGCGCACGCGCGAGGCACGCGCGGGGGACGCGCGAGGCACGCGGGGGGACGCGGGGCCACCCGGGCGGCACGCGGGGGACTCGCGGTGCACGCGGATCACTCGGTGCTTTCGGGGGAAAAAATACCGATCGTACGGTGTGACCGTAATGTCACCTAGATCGGTAAGGGTGGAAGGGTGAGAACGAGGCTCGGTGAGCACGTGCGGGAGCGGCTGGGGGGCTTCGCGGTCGTCGCGCCGTCGATCGCCCAGGCGGCCGTCGGCGCGGGCCTCGCCTGGACCATCGCCGTCAACCTGCTCGGCCACCCGCACCCGTTCTTCGCCCCCATCGCGGTGCTGATCGGCCTCGGCGTGGGCCTCGGGCAGCGACTGCGCCGGGTGGCCGAGCTGGTCGTGGGCGTCAGCCTCGGCGTCGGCGTCGGCGACCTGCTCGTGTCCTGGATCGGGTCCGGCCCGTGGCAGATCGCGCTCGTGGTCGCCCTGGCCATGACCACGGCCGTGCTCCTCGACGGCGGCGCGCTGTTCGTCGGGCAGGCGGGCTCGTCGGCGGTGCTCGTCGCCGCGCTGGTGCCCGGCGACGGCTCCGGCGGCCTCGACCGGATGCTCGACGCGCTCACCGGCGGCCTCGTCGCCATCGCGGCCGTCGCGCTGCTGCCCGCCAGCCCGTTCTACCTCGCCGCCCGGCACGCCTCCACGGTGCTCGACGCCCTGTCCACGGTCCTCGAACGGGCCGCGCAGGCGATCGAGTCGCGCGACGCCGACCTAGCGGCCGAGGCGCTGGAGGAGGGGCGCGGCACGCAGCACGCCATCGAGGAGTTCCAGCAGGCGCTCGCCACCGGCAAGGAGATCGCCACCATCTCGCCCCTGCACTGGCACCGCCGCGCCCGGCTGGCCCGCTACGAGCGGGCGGCCGTGCCGATGGACCACGCCCTGCGCAACTCGCGGGTGCTCGCCCGCCGCACCCTGGCGGCACTCGGCGAGGCGGACCCGCCGTCGCCCGCGCTCGCCGAGTCGCTGCGCGAGGTGTCGGAGGCGGCGCTGCTGCTGCACCTGGAACTGGCCGCGGGCCGCGAACCCGAGCTCGCCCGGCAGGCCCTCACCGCCGTCGCCGCCCGCCAGCGGCCCGAACGGCTCGGCTTCTCGGCCGACGTCATCGTCGCGCAGCTGCGCTCCATCGTCGTGGACCTGATGCTGGCCACGGGCGCCGCCCCCGAGGAGGCCGGAGCCGCCCTCGCCCCGCTCGACTCCCCCGCGCGCGGCACCGACCGCCCGGAAGAGCCCCGCGAGGGCGGAGCGCGCTAGGCGGACAGCCGCTTCAGCCGCGCCACCGCCTCGTCGATGACCTCGTCCTTCTTGCAGAACGCGAACCTGACGAAGTGCCTGCCCCGCTCGGCGTGGCTGTAGAACACCTGCGTCGGCACGGCCACCACGCCCGCCAGCTCCGGCAGCCGGCGGGCCAGCTCCAGCCCGTCGGTGAAGCCGAGCGGCCGGATGTCGGTCTGCACGAAGTACGTGCCGGCCGGCCGCAGCACGTCGAACCCGGCCGCCGCCAGCCCCGCCATCAGCCGGTCACGCTTGTCCTGCAGCTCCGCCCGCAGCCGCGACACCCAGCCCAGCTCGTGCCGCAGGCCGTGGGCGGCGGCGAGCTGCCACGGCGCGCCCGCGGTGAACGTCGTGAACTGCTTGACCGTCGCCACCGCCCCCACCAGCTCCGGCGGCGCGCACACCCAGCCGGTCTTCCAGCCGGTCACCGAGAACGTCTTGCCCGCCGAGGAGATCATCACCGTCCGCTCGCGCATGCCGGGCAGCGTCGCCAGCGGCACGTGCTCCGCCCCGTCGAACGTCAGGTGCTCGTACACCTCGTCGGTGATCGCGATCAGCCCCCGCTCCCGGCACAGCTCCGCGACCACCTCCAGCTCCTCACGGGTGAACACCGTGCCCGTCGGGTTGTGCGGCGAGTTGACCAGGATGGCCCGGGTCCGCGGCGTGACGGCCGCCCGCAGCTCCTCCGGGTCGAACGTGAACCGCCCCGCCACCGGCCGCATCGTCACCGCCACCAGCTCCGCCTGGGCCAGCGCGATCGAGGCGGCGTAGGAGTCGTAGTACGGCTCGAACGCGATCACCTCGTCACCCGGCTCGCACAACGCCAGCACACTGGCGGCGATCGCCTCGGTGGCGCCGACCGTCACCAGGATCTCGCCGTCGGGCGCGTAGTCGAGCCCGTAGCGCGACCGGCGGTGCTCGGCGACCGCCTGGCGCAACTCCGGAACCCCCGGACCGGGCGGATACTGGTTGGCGCCCGACCGGATGGCCCGCACCGCCTCGTCGAGCATCGCCGGCGGCCCGTCGGTGTCGGGGAACCCCTGGCCGAGATTGATCGCACCGGTGCGGGCGGCCAGCGCGCTCATCTCCGCGAAGATCGTGGTGCCGAACACGCGCATGCGCGCCACAAGTGCATCGTTCACGGGCCCAGACTATTAGGCTCGTCCCCTGTCGGCCCGGCCGCCCGCCGGGACGTTTCACCGTAGGGTGGTTCGCCTGGTGGCCAAGACGCGCATTCGCGAGCTGGACGCCCTCCGCGGTTTCGCGGTGGGCGGGATCATGCTGGTCAACACCTGGCAGCACGCGGTGGACAGCGTGCCCCCCGACGCCCGCAACGGCTTCGACTGGACGATGCAGGCGGTGGTCCAGGGCCGGTTCTACCCGATCTTCTCGCTGCTCTTCGGCATCAGCTTCGTGCTGTTCCTCGAGCGGGCGGGCCGGTGGCTGCTGCTCTCACGCCTGTTCTGGCTGTTCTGGATCGGCATCGTGCAGCACTCCTTCTACGAGGGCGAGGTGCTGACCGACTACGCCTTCTACGGCCTGCTGGTGCTGCTGCCCGCGTCGTTCCTGTCGAGCGGGCCGCCCGTCCTCGTCCTGGGGATCGCGGTCGTCGGCTGGGCGCTGGGACAGGACCGGTCCGCGCTGCTCATCATCCCCGGCCTGTTCCTGATCGGCATGGCCCTGATGCAGATGCGGCCGTCCCCGCGGCTGCTGTGGCCGGGCTTCGCCGTCAGCACGGTGGCCGCCGCGCTGCTGACCGTCGCCTACGAGACGGGCGGCGGCGCAGTCGTCTACCGTCTCGCCGCGCTCGCCGGAGCCGCCGCGTTCACCACCGGGACGCTGCTCCTCCTGCGCTCCCGCCGGTCGGCGCCGATCTCGGCGGCGCTGGAGCCGCTCGGCAGGATGGCGCTGACCAACTACGTCACCGGCACCGCCGTCATCGTGCTCACCGGCGGGCTCCTGCACGCCGACCCCACCCGCTGGTCCGTCCCCGTCATCGCGGCGGTCACCCTGGTGGCGCAGGCGGAGGCCAGCCGCTGGTGGCTGGCCCGATACCGGTACGGCCCGCTGGAGTGGGCCTGGCGGTGCCTGACCTGGTTCAGGCCGGTGCCGAACCGGCTAGAGTCGGGCCGTGACCACAATCGCCCTCTGCCAGATCCCGGTCTCTCCTGACCCGGCGGTCAACCTGGAGCGGGCCCGCGAGGCGCTCGCCAAGGCCGCCGGCGCGGACCTGGCGATCTTCCCCGAGGCGACGCTCACCCGCTACGGCCGGCGCATCACCGACCTGGCCGAGCCGCTCGACGGACCGTTCGTGTCCGGCCTGGCCGAGGCCGCCCGCGAGCACGGCACGGCGGTGATCGCCGGGGTGTTCGGGCCCGGGGACCGGCCGGGCCGCGTGCGCAACACGGCCGTGGCACTCGACGCCTCCGGCGAACTGCGCGGCGCCTACCACAAGATCCACCTGTTCGACTCGTTCGGCGCGAAGGAGTCGGAGCTGGTCACGCCCGGCGCCGAGCCCGTCGTGGTGGAGCTGGCCGGGCTGCGCGTCGGCCTGGTCACCTGCTACGACGTGCGCTTCCCCGAGCTGACCAGGGCGCTGGTCGACCAGGGCGCCGAGCTGTTCGCGGTGATCGCCGCGTGGGGCTCCGGACCGCTCAAGGAGGACCACTGGGTCACCCTCGTCCGGGCCCGCGCCCTGGAGAACACCATGTGGACCGCCGCCGTCGGCCAGGCGCCCAACCCGGCCGAGTCGTCCGACGGGTTCGGCGTCGGACGCAGCCTGCTGGTCGACCCGCTCGGCGTGGTCCGCGCCGACCTGGGCAGCGCCCCGGGCGTGCAGGTCGTCGAGCTGGATCCCGAGGCGACCGCGGCCGCCCGGACCACCCTGCCCTGCCTCGAACATCGCGTACTAGGGGTCAACAGATCGTAAAGTGGGAAGCATGAGCAGAACGCTGATGCAGAAAGTGGTCCCGCCGCGTCTGCTCGTGCCCTATCTCTCGGGCAAGCGCACGGTCATCTCCGGCTACGTCTACCGGGTGCAGGACTGCGAGCGGCTGACCACGCCCCGCGACCTCTATTTCGGGCTCGACCTGTCGTTCGACGGCTCGGAGCTGACGGCCGACGTGCCGGAGCTCTACGTCCTGCGCTGGCACGCCCGCGACGTCGACACCTACGTGGTGCCGTACGGGCCGCACATGGGCGGCGACTGGAGCGACGTGGCGCCGTTCGCCGGCAACGGGTTCACCAGCTCGGCCCAGCACGCGGTGCCGCAGTTCCACACGGTGCCGATGCCGATCCCGGCGGGCGCCGAGATCGTGCACGTCACCGCCTCGGGCGAACGCCCGTTCGCCTCCTACGACGGGCTCACCTGGCGGCAGGCCGCATGAGCGCCGACCTGACCCCCGTGGCCTCCGGCTTCGTCGCCCGCTTCGGCGAGCGCACCCTGCCGGCCGCGCTCGGCCCCGACAGCGACGAGGTCGTGCTGTTCAGCGAGGACCAGCTCGACGGGTTCGAGCAGGCGGCCGGCTACTGGCGGCGCACCGTGCGCCGCGCCGAGCTGGAGTGGCTCGTGCTCGTCCGCACCGTCGGCGCGTTCGGCGGCGAGCCGTGCGTCGTGCTCGACGAGGACGACGACGGCCTGCACATCGCCTATCTCGGGCACAGCGGGATGAAGGCCGAGGCGCTCGGCTACTGGATGGTCGACCACGGCGCCTACGAGGTCGTGGTGCCGCGCGAGGAGGTCGTCTCCATCCGCGTCGAACGCGTGCCCGTCCCCTAGAGTCCCGGGAGGCCGAGGCCGCGGAAGCGGGCCGTGCGGGCGGCCAGGCGGGCGTCGTGGTCCTGCGTGAGCAGCCCGGCGATCTCGTACTCCAGCGCCCGCCCCACCCGCTCGCAGAACGCCCGGTGCTCGTAGGCGGCGTCGGGCACCTCCGGGATGACCCGGTCCACCACCCCCGACCGCCTCAGATCGGTCGCGCGCACCCCCTGCGCCTGGGCGATCTCCGGCGCGAAGTCCGTGGACCGGTAGAGGATCGCCGAGGCCCCCTCCGGCGGCAGCGGCGACAGCCAGGCGTGCTGGGCGCACAGCACCCGGTCGGCCGGCAGCAGCGCCAGCGCCGCGCCGCCCGCGCCCTCCCCCAGCAGCAGGCAGACGGTCGGCGCCGGCAGGGTCACCAGGTCGGCCAGGCAACGGGCGATCTCACCGGCCAGCCCGCCCTCCTCGGCCGCCTTCGACAGCGCCGCCCCCGCCGTGTCGATCACGGTCACCAGCGGCAGCCCCAGCTCGGCGGCCAGCCGCATGCCGCGCCTGGCCACCCGCAGCCCCGCGGGGCCCAGCGGCGAACTCGACCGCTGCCGGTGCCGGTCCTGCCCCAGCACCACCGCCGGGGCGGCGCCGAACCTGGCCAGCGCGAGCAGCAACCCCGGCTCGTTCTCCCCCACGCCCGTGCCGTTGAGCGGGGTGACATCGGTGGCCGCCAGCTTGAGCAGGCTGCGCACCCCCGGCCGGTCGTCGCGCCGCGAACGGGTGATCGCCTCCCACGCCTCCACCGGCCGCAGATCCTCCTCGGGCGCCGCCCCCGGCTCCAGGCCGCTCGTGTCGGCCCGCAGCACCGACAGGGCACGGATGGCCACGTCACGCGCGTCGGCCGCCGACACCACCGCGTCGATGAGGCCGTGCCGGTAGAGGTTCTCGGCCACCTGCACGCCCTCGGGGAAGGGGTAGCCGTGCAGCGACTCGAACACCCGGGGCCCCAGGAACCCGATGAGCGCGCCCGGCTCGGCCGCCGTGACGTGCCCGAGCGACCCCCACGACGCCAGCACGCCGCCGGTCGTGGGATGGCGCAGGTACACCACGTGCGGCAGGCCCGCCGCGCGGTGCGCCTGCACCGCCGCGGTGATCTTCACCATCTGCACGAACGCCGTCGCGCCCTCCTGCATGCGCGTGCCGCCGGAGGCGGGCGCGGCCAGCAGCGGCAGCCGCTCGGCGGCCGCCCGCTCGACCGCCAGGGTGATCCGCTCGGCCGCCGCCACCCCGATCGACCCAGCCATGAACGAGAACTCGCTGGCCACGACCGCCACCCTGCGCCCGTCGAGCAGCCCCTCACCGGTGACGACCGCCTCGTCGTACCCCGACTCGGCCCGCGCCACGGCCAGCTCCTCGGCATAGGAGGAGCCGGGCACGGCCGGATCGACGGGGGGCGCGTCCCACGACTTCCACGACCCCCTGTCGAGGACCGTGTCGATCAGTGCGCGCGCGTCCGGTCGGCTCACCAGTGCTCCTTACTGTCATGCGGTGCTGCAATGTTGACGCACGAACGTACCGGCCGGTGCCATGAAATGCCGATCATCTCTCTCGCGCTTCGAGCCAGGCGAGCACCGCGCCCGTGTCCTGGCCGAGCGCCGGCGGCGCCACGTGCTCCATCGCGGCGAGCCCGTCGAAGCGCAGCGGCGGGCCCGGCAGCTCGACCCGGCCCAGCACCGGATGGTCGACCTCCACGACGAGTCCCTGCGAACGCGTCTGCTCCCAGGAGTAGACCTCGTCCAGCGAGCGGATCGCCCCCGCGGGCACCCCCGCCTCGCCCAGCCGGGCCAGCCAGTGGGCGCGGCCATGGGCGGCCAGCGCCTTCTCCATCTCGGCGATCAGCTCGTCGCGGTGGGCGAACCGGTCGCGGTTGGTCGCGTACCTCGGCGCGCCGGGGTCGATGCCGAGCAGCGTCGCCGCCCTGCGCCACTGGCCCTCGTTGGCCACGGCGATCTGCAGCATCCCGTCGGCGCAGCGGAACGCCCCGTACGGGGCGATCGAGGCGTGGTGGTTTCCGTTGGCCCCCGGCACCTGCCCGCCCACCGTCCAGGCGGTGCCGTGGTAGGAGTGCACGCCGGTCACCGCGGCCAGCAACGAGGTGCGCACCACCCGTCCCCTGCCGGTGCGCTCACGCTCGTACAGCGCGGCGGCCACGCCGTACGCGCCGTGGATGCCGGCGAGCAGGTCGGCGATCGAGGCGCCCACCCGGTACGGCTCGTCGCGGGACGGACCGGTCAGCGACATGAGGCCGGCCTCCCCCTGGGCGATCTGGTCGTAGCCGGGCCGGCCGCCCTCGGGACCGTCGTGGCCGAACCCCGTGATCGACAGGATGACCAGGCGCGGGTTGAGCTCGTGCAGGCGCTCCACGGGGAAGCCGAGCCGGTCGAGGACGCCGGTGCGGAAGTTCTCGACCAGCACGTCGCTCTGCCGGACGAGCCGCTCGACGAGCCGCCTGCCCTCGGCGGACTTCAGATCGACGGCGATGGACTGCTTGTTGCGGTTGGCCGCCAGGAAGTAGGTGGAGATGTCGTGATCCGGCCCGACGAAGGGCGGACCCCACCCGCGCGACTCGTCGCCCCCGTCCGGGTGCTCCACCTTGATCACTCGCGCCCCGAGGTCGCCCAGCATCTGCGCCGCGTGGGGGCCGGCGAGCGCCCGGGACAGGTCCAGCACCACGATGTCACCAAGAGGTCCGGGCACGGTCGTCCTCCAGCCTGCGTCAGCGGGAGAGGACATTCTCTCCCCTACCCCGGCATGTCCCCTAGCCTGGGTGCGTGCAAGCACTGGCCGACCGCATCCTGGCGGCCCCGCCTTCCTGCGGGCCCGTCCGCCTCGTCGCCGTGGACGGCCCGGCCGGGTCGGGCAAGACCACGTTCGCGGTCCGGCTGGCCGCGGTGCTGGACTGTCAGGTCGTGCACAGCGACGACTTCCCGGTGCCGTGGGAGGAGGGCCCCGGACCGTGGTTCGGCGCTCTGGAGGAGCAGGTGCTCCGGCCGCTGCTGCGCGGCCTGCCGGGGGCGTTCCGCCGCTACGACTGGACGCGAGGCGCGTACGCGGAGCTCGTCCCGGTCCCGGTGGCGCCGGTGCTGATCGTCGAGGGCGTCGGCACGGCCCGCCGGTCGGCCGCGAGCCTGACGGCGCTCGCCGTCTGGGTGGAGGCGCCGGAGGCGCTGCGGCTGCGGCGCGTGACCGAGCGCGACGGTCCCGGCCTGGCGGACCGGTGGCGCGCCTGGTTCGAGGCGGAACGGGCCTGGTTCGCCGAGGACGGCACCCGGGACCGGGCCGACGTCGTGTTCGACGGGAGCCGACCGGCCGAGGCCTTTACAATGTAGATTTCTTGGTCGGCCGAGCTCGCGCCGGCGCCGGAGCGCCCCGGACACCAGGGGCGGTCGGCCGTCCCGCTCAGGGGGCGCTCTCCGCGAGGACCTTGGCGAAGGCCCGGGCGATGTCCGCGGCGCGGGCGGGGTCGTCCATGAGCATCGGCTGACGCAGCCACACCACGCTCCGGGCCGCCTCGGCGGCGGCCGGGCACGGCTCGGCGCGTGCTCCGGCGCCGGTCAGCGCGTCCATCGTGCCGAGCGGCGGGTATCCGGCGTCGAGTGGCACCCCCTCGGCCGCCATCGCGGCCAGCAGGAAGCCGCGCTCCACGGAGGCGTCGACCCGCAGCATCAGCAGGTGCCGCGAGTCGCGGGTGGTGCCGGGCGGCGGAGGCACCACGGTCACCGGCGGGCCCGAGTCCCGCGCCGGCAGGTGAGCCAGCTCGCGTCCGACGGCCGCGCAGAAGGCGTCACGGCGGGCGATCTCGTCGTCGAGCCGGTCCAGCCAGGGCAGCAGCAGGGCAGCCTGGACGTCGGTGAGCCGGAGGTTCCAGCCGACGGAGGGGTGGCCGTACCACTGGCCGCCGACCGCGCGGCCGACGTTGCACGCCGACCAGATCGCCTCGTAGACCGCCTCGTCCCGGCAGACGATCAGCCCGCCCTCGCCCGCGGTCATCGCCTTGCTCGACTGGAAGCTGTAGACGCCCGCGTCGCCGAGGCCGCCGACCGGCCGGTCGCGGTAGGTCGCGCCGTGCGCCTGGGCGGCGTCCTCGACGACCGCCAGACCGTGCTCGGCGGCCAGGGCGGTCAGCGGGTCCATGTCGGCGGGACTGCCCGCCAGGTGGACCGGCATCAGGGCCGCGGTCCGGTGGGTGAGCGCGGCCCGTACGGCGTCCGGCGACAGGTGCAGGTGGACCGGGTCCACGTCGGCGATCACGGGGACGGCGCCGGCGAGCAGCACCGCCGTGGCCGACGCGACGAACGTGTAGGCGGGCACGATCACCTCGTCGCCCCGCCCCACCCCCAGCCCGCGCAGCGCGGCGAACAGCCCGAGCGTGGCGTTGCCGACGGTCACCCCGTACGGCACCGCGGACCGGCGGGCGAAGGCGGCGGCGAGGTCGCCGGTCACGCCGCCGCCCTGGGCGGCCCCCCACCGGCCGCTCTCCAGCACCTCGGTGACCAGCGCGCGCTGCGCGGCGTCGAGCGGCGGCGGCCAGGAGGGCCACGGGGCGGTGCGGACGGGGGTGCCGCCGTGCAGGGCGAGGGTCACGGGAGGTCCCTTCGGACGCGGGAGACGGGATCACCGAGGACGCGGGCGAGGTTGCCGCCCTGGACCAGCGCCCGGTCGGCGGCGGAGAGGGGGGCGAGGGCGACGCGGCCGTAACCGATCCGCAGGTCGAGGAAGCACGCGTCGGAGCCGAACACCACCCGCTCGGCGCCGGCCGTGGCGACCAGCCGGGCGATCCAGCGGCCGGTCATCCTGGACCCGCACACCTCCAGGTACAGGTTCGGATGTCCGGCCGTCAGCCGGGCCGCGCGGTCGAACCCGTACGGCCAGAGCCCGGTGTGCCCCATGAGCAGGGGGACGTCCGGATGGCGGGCGGCGACGGCGGCGAACCGGGCCGGGTCGCTCCACGGCGAGTCGGTCTGGCCGTGGGCGAGCACCGGCAGGCCGAGCCGCCAGACGGGCTCGTAGCGGGGGTCGTCCAGCGGGCACCGGTGGACGTCGGGATGCAGTTTGACCCCCCACACCCCCTCGCGGGTCAGGGGTGTGCGGTGGTGCGGGTTGTAGACCTGCCAGACGCCGAACCTGCCCGGGAACCGCCTGGCCGCCTCCATGGCCAGCCGGTTGCCCGTCTCGGCGTCGGGGCCGACGGCGAGCAGGTGGCTGACGCCCATGGCGGTGACGCCGATCGCGTCCATCGTGGCCACCAGGCCCTCGGCGGTCGGGTCGGGGATGAGGAAGTCGGGCCAGGTGCCGATGTGGCCGTGCGCGTCGAGCACCGGCGCCGCCTGCGCCGCCGCGGCGCCGGCCGCCTCGTGACCGGTGGGGCCGGTGGTCACAGCAGCCTCCCCAGCGAGCCGGCGGCGATCAGGTCGACGTCGGCCGGCTCCAGGTCGAGATGGTCGAGCAGGAAGCGCGGGCCGCAGTCGTCGGCCACCGGCGCCCCGGTGCCGAACACGAGCCGCCCGGCGCCGAACCGCCCGGCCAGCCACTCGACGCCGCGCTGGGTGTTGACGGTGCCGATCTCCACCCACACGTCCGGCGCCTCGGCCATCAGCTCCGCGAGCGCGCGCAGGCCCCGGTAGCCCGGGTTGAGCACGAGGACCCGCAGGCCCGGCAGCCGCGCCGCGAGCGTGCGGAGCGCGGCGGGCGAGGTCTCGTCCAGGTCGATGGCGACGGGCAGTCCCAGCTCGGCCAGCCAGCGCAGCGCCATCGGGCCGGTCAGGTCGAAGCGGTGCCGCTCCGGGCAGAGCCTGACCAGCCGCACGCCCCACTGCAGCACCTCGGCCGGAGCCGCGGGGGCCGACGCGCCCGGCACGCCCGGCACCACCACGGGCACCGGGACGAGCCGCGGGTCGTCCAGCCGCAGGAGGGCGTCGTTGCCCGCCTGCGGGTCGGAGTAGAGGCTGAGCGCGTGGGTCACGCAGGCCCGGTCGATGCCCAGCCGGTCCATCTCGGCCCGCGGGTCGGCGGGCAGGTCGTCGAACGGCACGGGACCGATCAGCCGGTGAGCGTCAATGACGAATTTCGGCACAGACCGAAACTAGTTGCCCGCCGGCGGGACGGTCAAGGGCGGGCAGGCCGGGTCCAGCCGGATCCTGGCCAGGTCGCGGCCGACGAGCGCCCAGGCGTCCCAGGTGCCCGGCACGAAGTGGAGCTGGGGGTTGGTGTACCACTCGTCGCCGAGGCCGGTGGCGAGCAGCTTCGCCTCGTCGCCCAGCAGGTAGGCGTTACCGCCGCCGCGGAAGACGGAGGTGAAGACCCTGCCCCGGTGCACGGTCAGCTCGCCGTAGCCGGCGATCGTGCCCTGGCGCACCACCTTCCGGGTCGTCAGGTCCATGGCCGTCCAGGTGCCGGAGTCGCGCTTGTAGACGGCGTACAGCAGGTCGCCGTGCACCTTGATGTCCTGGAACGTGCGGTGGCCGGGCACCGGGTCCACCTGCCAGAGCACCTTGCGCGACCTGAGGTCGAAGGCCGCCACCGAGGCGGTCGTGTGCACGGGCGGGACACCGCCGCCGCCGAGCACGTCGCCGCCCAGGTACACCACGCCCCGCTTCGCGTCGAGCGACAGGCTCATGAGGCTCTGGTCGGGGATGACGTCCACGTAGACGTCGATGGCTCCGGTGCGGGGGTCCACCACGGACAGGGCGCCCTTGAGGTTCGCCCCCAGCGGGGCGCTGGCCACGAGCAGCTTGTCGGTCACCGGGTCGTACTCGATGTCCCACGGCCGCTGCTGGCCGTGGCCGAGGAAGCCGACGCCGCGCACCTCGTCGGTGCGCAGGTCGATGGAGACGATCTGCCCGCTGGGGTACATGGCGGCGTAGATCTTGTCGCCCCGCCGCACCAGGTCCTTGGGCTCGCCCGGCAGCCGGAACCGGCGCTTGTCACCGGTGCGCAGGTCGCGGACCTCCATCGAGAAGTGGCCGCCGACGTACACGGCCCGGTTGGGGACGAGGAGCATGCTCTGCGGCCGCTCGGTGCCCGGGGGCAGCCCCGCGTCGAGCAGGTCCGTGAACTCCGACGCGCCGGTGCTCGGGTCCAGCGTCCACACGCCGCCGCTGCCCGCGAAGCCGATGAGGGCGTTCTCGCCGACCGGCTGGATCAGCCGGGTCTCGTCGCCGGGTGCGGGCGCGTCGGCGACCCTGGTGAGCGCGGTGTCGCCGGTCCGGTATCGGTGGACGGCGCCGTCCGGGCGGGAGGTGGCGTAGACCGTGCCGTCGCCGGTCACGGCCAGGGCGTCGAGGGTGCCCGACTCCAGCTTGACCCGTCGCAGGTCGGAGCCGTCCTTGCGCACGTCGATGAGCTCGCCTCCGGCGGCCGCCAGCACGCGGTCGCCGTGCAGGGTGACCACTCCGACGCCGGTGGGGGCGGCCGCCAGCTGCTGGACGGCGCCGCTCGTCCGGTCGATCCGCACCAGCTTCGCCTTGTCGAGCAGGCCCGCGTAGACGTATTCGTCGTCGGCGGCGACCGCGCGCGCGTACCGCTCACCCTGGGCCAGCACGCCGAAGTCACGGACCGCGCCCGTGGCGGGGACGTACTCGAAGACCCGGCCGCCGGGATAGGTGCCCGCGTAGAGGGTGCCGTCGGGGGCGGCGGCCAGGCTCCACACGAAGCCGCCGTTGCGGCCGAAGGAGTGCAGGTGCCGCACCTCGCCGGTGGCGATGTCGAAGCTGTAGAGGTCGGGCACCGGGTACGTGCCCACGTACACCTTGCCGCCGGAGACGGCGATGCCCCAGCCGCCCTCCGGCTCGCCCGTGGCCGGGCCGTCGGGGAGGGTGACGCTCCTGATCACCTTGCGGGTGCTCAGGTCGAGCTCGGCGAGCACCGGCGGCTTCGGGCCGCGGGTCACGACGTAGGCGCGCCCGTCGTGGACGGCGGAGCCGACGATGGCCCCGGTGACCGAGGCGGGGCCGTAGGTGCGCACGGCGGGCTCGGCGCAGGTGGCGGCGGCCTGTGCGGCGGGGGCGGTGAGGAGGGCGGGGAGCAGCCCGGCCACGGCGGCCAGGACACGTCGGAGCATGCCGAGCACCTCGCGTTCATTTCTGTTCGATTTAGGTCCAGACCGTAACTGGGTGGGCGTAGTACGTCAATGGCATGATGGCGCGCATGACGACAAGGGATGGGGCCGGTACGGCGTTCGACGCGTGGCGGCTGATCGGGGACCTTGAGGTGACGCTCGACGTCGACGTGCTCGTGGGCGCCTATCCGGACCGCGACGGTCCACGGGGCGACCCCGGCGAGGTGCTCGCCACGCTGGCCCGGCACCGGATCCGGGAGGGCGCGGCGGCGAGCCTGCGCGCGGCCCTGTTCGACGTGCGGTCCGGCAACGACGAGGCGCTGGCGCTGGGCGCGCTCCGGACGGAGGGGTCGGCGTTCGCCCCGGTCGGCGCGGTGGACCTGCGCGACCCGGTCGGAGCGGCGCGCGAGCTGGAGCGGCTGGCGGCGGCGGGGAGCCGGGCGGTCCGGCTCTTCCCCGACGAGCAGGGTGTGGAGGCCGGGTTCCCGTCCGTCCGCCACGTCGCCCGCCGCGCGACGTCGCTCGGCCTGACCGTGCTCACCGGAGGTGACGTGCGGAGGTTCTGGCGGCCGTTCGCGGGGATCGGCGCCCGCGTCGTCTTCCTCGACACGCACTTCTACCACCTGGGCGACTTCCTGGTGGCGGCCGCCGACGAGCCGGGCTTCCACACCTCGACCCGGCTGCTCAACTCCCCCGACGCGCTGGAGACCGCGGCGGCGGAGGTGGGCGCGGACCGCCTGCTCTACGGCTCGCGCGCCCCGCACTGCGAACCGCTCGTCCCCCTGCTGCGCCTGGCCACCGGCGGGCTCGGTCCCGACGAGGTCGCCGCGGTGGCCGGCGGCAACGCCCGGAGGCTGCTTTCATGATCATCGACGTGCACGCCCACTGGGGGCCCTGGTTCTTCACCATGGACGTGGCCGAGGCGAGCCTGGCCACCATGGACCGCTACGGCATCGACCGGGCCGTCGTCTCGGCCACCGAGGCGGTCATCTACGACGCCCCGGCCGGCAACCGGGCCCTCGCCCAGGTGCTGGAGAGGCAGGAGCGCCTGCTCGGCTACGTCACGGTCAACCCGCGCCGGCTGCGCGAGGCCGCCCGGGACCTGGACACCTACCTCCCCACCGGGAGGTTCGTCGGCGTGAAGATCCACACCGACTACACGGGGTCACCCGTCACCTCGCCGCAACTCCGGGAGGCCCTGGCGCTCGTCGCCGAGGCCGGCTGCCCCGCGCTCGTGCACACCTGGGGCGCCTCCGTGCTGGACCTGGCCCAGGTCTGCCTGGACACGCCGGGGCTCCGGGTGATCGCGGGGCACATGGGCGCCGACGGGTTCCGGTACGCCATCGAGGCCGCCGCCGCCTGCGACCGGCTCTACCTCGAACCCTGCTGGTCGCACGCGCCGGCCGGGCGCATCGCCGAGGTGGTGGCGGCCGTGGACGGGAGCCGGCTGCTGTTCGGCACGGACGCGACGCTCATCGACCCGTCGTCGGCCTTCGGCGCGGTCGCGGCGGCCGGGCTCTCCGCCGAGGCGGCCGAGCGGGTCGCGTGGCGCAACGCCGCCCGCCTGTTCGGGATCTAGACATTACGGACCAGCCCGTTATAGCGTGCGGCAAACTTCACCAGGGAGCCGCACATGATCCCCCGCCGTCGTTTCCTGCAGGCGGCGGCCACCACCACAGTGGCCGCCGCCCTGCCCGTCACCCTGCCCGCCGCCCCCTCGTCAGCCGCGGCCGCCCAGGTCCGGCAGCCCGAGGGAACCGTCACCGACCTCGGCCCGGCCAGCGTCGCCAGCCCGCTCGGCAACGCCGAGATCGTGGGCGACGTCCTCTACGCCGGAACGCGCGGACTGTCGCCCAACGCCGTCGGCGCCTACGACCTGACCAAGGATTCGGTCACGGCCCATTTCGACATCCCGACGGGCATCGGCATCTGGGCGATGTGCCGGGCGGGCACCGACGTCTACGCCGGCACCCACGCCCGCTCCGACCTCTACAAGATCGACACCGTGACCGGCACGGTGACGAAGGTGGCCGCGTACCCCGATCACTTCATCTGGACCATGGCCTCCTCCCCCGACGGCAAGATCTACCTGGGCACGTCGGAGCCCGGCCGGGTCCGCGAGTACGACCCGGCCACCGGCGCCAGCCGGGACCTCGGCGAGGCCAGCCCCGGCGAGTCGTACGTGCGCAGCATCCAGGCCGACGACAGGTACGTCTACGCCGGCGTCGGCGCCAACGCCCACCTCGTCGCCATCGACCGCGTCACCGGCGAGCGCCGTGAGCTGCTCCCGCCCGAGCTGGCGGACCGCGACTGGGTGGCCAGCATGAGCGTCTCCGCCACCCACATCGCCGGCGGCATGAACTCGCTGGCCGAGGTCCTCGTCCTGGACAAGGCCGACCCCACCCGCTACAAGGTCGTCAAGGCCACCGCGCCGGGCGAGAAGTACATCGTCTCGGTGCTCCTCCACGACGGGTACGTCTACTTCGCCGGCCGGCCCACCGGCACCCTCTACCGGTACTCGATCGCCGAGGACCGGCTCGAGGTGCTCGGCGTGCCGTACTTCGAGGCGGCCACCCACCGCCTCCTCGCCCACCAGGGACGCGTCTACGGCGTGCAGGACAACGCGGTCTTCGTCTACGACCCGGCGACGGGCACGATCGACTACCGCAACCTGGTCCAGCGCGGACTGCGGGCCGCCCCCGAGGAGCCCATGTCCGTCCACTCCGACGGCGCGCGCGTCTACGTCGGCGGCAAGAGCGGCGCCGACGTCCACGACCTGGCGACCGGCAAGGTCACCCGGCTCGGCATCCCCGGCGAGCCGAAGACCATGCTCACCGTGCGCGACACCACCTACATCGGCGTCTACACCCAGGCCGCCCTGTACGCGCACCGGCCGGGCCAGGCCGAGGCCGAACTGCTCGCCCGGGCCGGCAACCAGCAGGACCGGCCGCGCGACCTGGCCTACGACGCGCGCACCGGGCTCATCGTGATGCCCACGCAGCCGGAGCCCGGCCACATCAACGGCGCGCTGTCGCTCTACTCCCCCCGCACCGGGAAGCTGGAGACGTACCGGCCCGCCGTCGAGCGGCAGACGGTCTACTCCGTCGTCACCCGGCGCGGCACGGCCTACCTCGGCACCCTCATCCAGGAGGGGCTGGGCCTGCCGCCGGTCACGACCACGGCCCGCCTGGCCGCCTGGGACCTGACCGAACGCCGGCTGCTGTGGCAGCTCGAACCGGTGCCCGGCGCGCGCTCCATCACCTCGCTCGCGCTCGGCCGGGCCGGGACCATGTTGTACGGCATGGCGAGCACCGGCGAGGTGTTCGCGTTCGACCTGGGCGCCAGGAAGGTGACGAGGACGCTCAAGGTCGGCGCGAAGGGCGGCGAGCTGTTCGTCACCGGCCAGGTGGCCTACTGCACGGACGGCGACAAGGTGTACAAGATCGATCTGCTGTCGTTCACGGCGACTGCCATCGTGACGGGGCTGGCCGGCCAGTGGTTCGGCGGCGAGCCCAAGCTGGCGCTGGACCCCTCGCGCCGCGCCCTGTACGGGCTGCGCGGCCGCAACCTGGTCCGCATCGCCATCTCCGGACGTCCCTGACCTCCTCCTGCCCGGCGAGGCGGCCGCCTACGTGGCGAGGCCCGCCTCCCCCTGACCGGCAGGGCGGACGCGGCCCCGGTGCCGGACCACCTCGGCCCGCTCTGCCTCGTGCAGCGGCGGGCCGTACGGGTCGTGGGCGTACCGACCGGGGATGCGGCCCTCGGCCGCCGCCAGCCACAGCATGCGCTGGACGTAGCCCTCCATCGGCTCGGTGAAGGTGACCTGGGCGAGCCGGTCGAGGCGGGCGGACGCCTCCTCGAACGCCCGCAGGTCGCGGCCCCGGAAGGTCTCCAGCACGGCGACCGTGATCTCCACACCGGCCGCGGCGATGCCCACCAGCGCGGCCTCGGCCCCCCACAGCAGGGACGGGCCGAACATGCGGTCCTCGCCGGTGATGGCCAGCCGGCCCGCCCGCCTGGCCAGCGCGATGGCGCGCTGGCAGCCCATCGCGTCGGAGAGCAGGGCCGTCTTGAGCCCGGCCACGCCCGGGTGGGCGAGGAGCGCGGCGAGCACGTCCGGCGGGCACGGCCGGGTGTAGAGGTCGAAGGCGATCATCGGCAGCCCGCACGCCCGCCACACGGCGTCGTGCAGCGCCACCCGGTCGCCCGCCCCGGGGAACACGAGGACACCCGCCGCGCCCAGCCCGGCCGCCACCCGCGCCTCGGCCACCGTCCGCTCCACCGCCCGCTCCAGGGCCGCCTCACCTGTGACCGCCCCATCCGTGACCGCCCCGTCCAGGGCTGCCCCGTCCAGGGCTGCCCCGTCCAGGGCCGTCTCCGTGGCCGCCTGGTCGGGGTGCGGGGTGGTGGGGTGGCCGCCGACTCCGACGAGCACGGGGACGCCGAGCGCCACCGCCCGCTCGATCACGCCCGCCCGTACCTCCGGCGGCAGGAACGGGCCCCGGCCCGTGTGGGCCAGCACCGCCAGGGCGCCCGCCCCGTCGGCTACCAGACCGGCCAGGTAACGGGTCACGAGATCGAGATCCACGTCGCCGTCCGCCGTCATGGGGGTGGCCGCGGCGGCGATCAGGGAGCCGCGCAGGCGGTCCCGGAGGGTCTGTGCCGAGATGTGCATCCAGAGAGCTTAGGCGAGCCCGGGCCCCGCTACTTGAGGCCGGTCATCGCGATGCTGTTAACCAGGTAGCGCTGGAGCAGGAAGAACACCACCAGGCACGGCACGACCGAGATGGTCGCCGACGCCATCAGCGTCGACAGCTGCATCTCCTCCGTGCGCAGCGTGGTCAGCCCCACGGTGAGCGTGCGCGTCGTGTCGCTCTGCCCCACGATCAGCGGCCACAGGAAGTCGTTCCAGTGCCACAGGAACACGAACACGCCGAGCGTGGCGAGGACCGGCCGGGTCAGCGGCACCACGATCGTCCAGTAGACCCGCAGCTCGGAGGCGCCGTCCACCTTGGCGGCGTCGAACAGCTCGTCCGGCAGGCCCAGGATGAACTGGCGCATCAGGAAGACGGCCTGGGAGTTGGCCAGCGTCGGCACGATCAGCCCCCAGAACGTGTCCACCCCGCCCAGCTCGTTCACCAGGACGAACGTCGGGATGAGCGTCGCCTGGAACGGCACCATCATGGTCGCCAGGAACGTCCAGAACATCGCGTCCCGGCCCGGGAAGCGCTTCTTGGCGAACGCGTACCCGGCCATGGAGGCGGTGAGCAGGATGACGACCACGGACACCACGGAGTAGACCAGCGAGTTGACCGTCCACGAGACGAACCCGGTGGAGGACAGCACCCGCGTGAGGTTGTCCAGGGTGAGCGACTCCGGCCACCGCCCCGGCACGGTCGGCCGGCCCGCCGGCGACAGCGCGACGACCACCATCGCCACGAACGGGCTGACGGTCAGCAGCGACAGCACGGCCAGCAGCGCGGCGAGCGGCCACCTGACCGGCGGACGGCCCGCGCGCGCGGCGCCGGCGGCGCGCGACAGGGGCCTCGATGCGGTCAGCGTCATGTGTTCCCCCGGTCGAGAAAGCGGCGCTGCACCAGCGACACGACGAGCACGATGGCGAACAGCACCATTCCCCAGGTGGCCGCGTAGCCGAAGTCGAACGATCGGAAGCCGTGCTCGTAGATGCCGTAGATGAGCGTGTACGTGGCCCGCGCCGGGCCGCCGCCGGTCATCACGTAGATGGTGTCGAACGTCTGGAAGGCGCTGATCGTCTCGATCACCAGCACGAAGAACAGGGTCGGCTTGAGCAACGGCAGGGTGATCCGCCGGAACCGCTGCCAGGGGCTCGCCCCGTCGACCGTGGCCGCCTCCAGGTAGGAGCCGGGGATCGACTTCAGCCCGGCCAGCAGGATCAGCATCGAGTAGCCGAACCCCTTCCACACCGACACCACCGCCAGCGCGGGCAGCACGAGCGCCGACTGCTCCAGGAACGCCACCGGGCCGAGGTCGGCCTTGGCCAGCAGGCCGTTGATCAGCCCGTCGAACTCGTAGATCCAGCGCCAGATGATGCCCGCCAGCACGAAGCTGGTCACGTACGGCAGGAAGAGCATGCCGCGGAACAGCCCGCGCAGGAACACCACCTGGTTGAGCAGCAGCGCCGTGCCGAGCGCCACCAGCAGGGTGAGCGGCACGTAGACCGCCGCGTACACGAGCGTGACCCGCAGGCTGGTCCAGAAGTTCGTGTCGTCGAGCAGCCGGGCGTAGTTGTCGGCGCCGACGAAGCTCCATTCCCCTCCGATGTTCCAGTCGGTGAGGCTCATGCCCGCCGCGCCGAGCGTGGGGAAGATCCTGAAGATCAGGAAGAGCACGAGCACGGGCAGCACGAACAGCAGCCCGGTGACCGGGTCACGCAAGCGATGACGCACGGTGTCCCCTTCTGTGTCGCACGCGCTGGGTTCCGCGCGCGGGGTCTTCTTCAGCCGGTCAGCCGCCGCTGCTCAGCAGCGTGTCGGCCTCCTTGGCGGCGGCGTCGAGGGCCGTCTTGGCGTCCTCCTTGCCGAGCAGGGCCGCCTGGATGTGCGGGGCGAGGACGCTCATGACCTGGCGGGCCTTGGGGTGCGTGTCGCCGGGGAAGGCGTACTGCAGCGACTTGGCGAACTCCTTGGCCTCGGCCGTCTGGTCGGGCACCGTCACGTCGGTGCGCGCGGGGAAGAAGCCCGACTCCTTGGCGAGCGCCCCGGTGACCTCGGGGGAGGCGAGGTGGGCGGCGAACTTCTTGGCCGCGTCCTTGTTCGGGGAGTGCTTGGCGAGCACCAGCCCGCCGGGGATGCCGAACGCGACCCGCTTCGTACCCTCCAGCGGGAGGCCGACGCCGACGTTCTCGGCGCCGATGGCGGTGCCGAGCTGGACCGCCTGCCCCGCGGTGGCGGCGTGGTACATCGCCGTCCTGCCGGCCGCCAGGGCGCCGCCCTCGATGTCGTTGCCCTTGCTCGCGGTGTTCTCCGGCAGGCCGCCGGCCGCCTTCAGGTCGAGCAGCAGTTGCAGGCTCGCGACGCCCTCGGGACCGTTG
Organism: Nonomuraea indica; assembly: GCF_002850745.1. Classification (GTDB taxonomy): domain Bacteria; phylum Actinomycetota; class Actinomycetes; order Streptosporangiales; family Streptosporangiaceae; genus Nonomuraea; species Nonomuraea indica. Next base: position 183,676 of record NZ_KZ559468.1, on the reverse strand, counting down.
AAGGCGACGCGCTTGCCGTCGGGGGCGAAGACGGTGCCGCCGTTGGCCCACAGCAGCGGGTAGAAGCTCTGGTTGAGGCTGACCTCGGGCTTGCCCGGGTAGTCGAGCACCGCGATCTTCTTGGCGGCCAGCTTGGGCGCGGCCTCCTTCAGCTCGGCCAGCGTCTCGGGCGCCTTGTCCAGGCCCGCGTCGGCGAACAGCTTCTTGTTGTAGATCGGCGCGGTGATCGTCTGGTAGATCGGCACGCCGTAGAGCTTGCCGTCCACGGTGAGGGCGCTCAGCGAGCTGGGCAGGTAGGCGGCCTTGGCGGGGGCGACCACGTCGTCGACCGGCTCGACGGTGCCCTGCTGGGCGTACTGGGGGATCTGGTCGGGGCCCAGCACGACGAGGTCGAAGCCCTTCTTGGAGATCAGGGCCGTGGTCACCTTCTCCTGGCGGCCCTCCCAGGGCTGCTGGTCGATGGTGATGTCGATCGTGGGGTTCTTCGCCTCGAAGTCCTTCTCGACCTTGCCCCAGAACGCCTGGCTCTTGGCCTGGTCGCCGATTACGGGGTACATCCAGAGGGTGACGGTGCTCTTGTCCGAGCCGCTGGATCCGCACCCGGCCACCGCGACGCCCAGGGCGGCGGCGATGCCGACTGCCGCTATCTTCCTCATGGCGGCTTCCTTTCGACTAATACCGGTCCTGACCGAAATCTAGTGAGGGCGCTCGGCCAGGTCAACGCCTGAGATCTGAACGTGACTACGGGCGGGGCAACGACCGGGCGATCTCCCGGGCCACGGCCTCGACGTGCTCGGTGGTGTAGCGCTCGTTCCAGTCGATGATCAGCAGCGTCTCGGCCACCAGCCGCTCCGCCTCGGGACAGGCGGCCGGACGGTAGCCCTCCAGGGGGTAACGGGAGCTGCCGTAGACGGGGGCGGCCCAGACGGGCGCGCGGTTCAGCGGCTCGGCGAGGTACCCGGCCCGGGCCGGAATCCCGGCCGCCGCCAGGTCGGCGGCCAGCTCCGGCGCGCCCCCGCCGGGCAGCACGAGGGGGAACAGCCACCAGGCGTGGCCGTCCGGCCGTGGCAGCCGCACTCCCGGGACGTCCTTCAGCGCGTCCAGCAGCAGCGCCGCGGTGCGCCGCCGGGCGCCGACCACGCCGGGCAGCTTGGCGAGCTGGGCCCGGGCGACGGCCGCCTGCAGCTCGGTCATGCGGTAGTTGAGACCGAAGGAGGCGTGCGAGCGCCCGGCCACCCGGTCCCAGCCCTTGTCCGCGAACAGCCGCATCCTCCTGGCCCGCTCGTCGTCGTCGGTGAGCACGGCTCCGCCGTCACCGCAGGTGATGTGCTTCCACTGCTGGAGGCTGAGGCAGCCGACGTCGCCCACGGTCCCCGCCAGCCGGGGCGCGCCGTCGGCGGCGGGCAGGCCGTCGGCGGCGGGCGAGCTGTCGGCGGCGGGCAGGCCGTCCGGGGCGGGCGGGCCGTCCGGGGCGGGCGGGCCGGGCAGTTCGGTGAGCCAGGCCTGCGCGCAGTCCTCGATCAGCGCCAGCCCGTGCGCGTCCGCGAGCGCGCGCAGCTCGTCGATCCGGGCCGGCGCGCCGAACAGGTGCACCGCCATGATCGCCCGGGTGCGCGGCCCGATCAGCGACGCGACGGCGGCGGGGTCGAGATTGCCGTCGGCGGGGTCCACGTCGGCGAAGACAGGGACGGCGTTCTGCGCCAAGATGGGGGCCACAGTCCCGAAGTCCGTGATCGGGGTCGTGATGATCTCGTCTCCGGGGTCCGGCGCGGCCGCCACGACCGACAGGTGGAGAGCCGCGGTGCCCGAGCTGCACGAGATCGCGTGGCGCACGCCGTACATCCGTGCGATCTCGGCCTCCAGCAGCCTGGCCTCGGTGCCCCAGACGGAGTTGAGCATGCCCGAACGGATGACCCGCTCGGCCGCGGCGACCTCCTCGTCGCCGAGGGTGCGGCCCGCCGCCTCTGCCATGGACGGGAACTTCACCGGGACACCTCACAAGAGTATGATTGCGGTCTTGACCGAAATGAGCTGAGAGGGGGACGCGGGTGGGAATCGTCATCGGGGTCGTCGGCCCGCACGATCTGGTCGACGACGTCGCGGCCACGTGCGAGGACCAGCCCGGCGTGACCGCGCTGCGGCTGGACTACGACCACGAGTCGCAGGCGCCCGCGATCGTCGAGGCGCACGCCCCGTCCGTCGAGGGCTGGCTGTTCACCGGCATCGTCCCCTACATGCTGGCACGGGACGCCGACGTGCTGACCCGGCCCGCCGCGTTCGTCGACTACACCGGCGCGACGCTGCTCAGCGCCCTCGTCCGGCTCCAGCACCAGGGCCGGGACGTCACCCGGCTGTCCATCGACACGCTGTCGGCCGCCGACGTGACCGCGACGTTCGCCGAGGCGGGCCTGCCGACCGGCTCGCTGCGCACGCTGCCCTACCGGCCGGAGATGACCTCCGAGAAGGCCGTCGCCTTCCACCGGCGCGACCCAGGACACCCGGTGATCACCTGCCTCAGCAGCGTCCACGAGGCGTTGCGGGACAAGATGCAGGTGCTGCGGCTGGTCCCCTCCGTCCATTCGGTCCGGGTGGCGCTGCGCCAGCTCCTGCTGACGGCCGAGGGCCAGGCCCAGGAGGACGCGCAGATCGCGCTCGGACTGATCGAGGCGGCCAACGAGGAGGGCCTGCTGCGCGAGGCCACCGCGCTGGGCGGCACCATCGCGGCCTTCCGCGGCGGCACGCACCTGCTGGTGACCACCCGGGGCCCGCTGCACGACGCGACCGGCGGCTTCACCTGCCTGCCCATGCTGGCGCGGCTGGCCGGGCAGAACGAGGTGGTCCGCATCGGCTTCGGCCTCGGGCGCAGCGCCGCGGAGGCGGAGAGCCTGGCCCGCCGCGCGCTGGCCAGGGCCCGCCGCATCGGCGAGGTGGCCGCCGTGCTGTCGCTGCGGGCCGACACGGACATCGTGCTGGAGTCGGCGCCCGCCGCCCCCGCCGCCGAGCACAACCTGTCGGTGATCGCCCGCCGGGTGGGCCTGTCGGTGCCCACGCTGGAGAAGCTCCTGGAGGCCCGGGCGGCCGCCGGCGACACGCCGCTGACCACCCGGGAGATCGCCGACCGCCTCGCGGTGCAGCAGCGCACCGCCCGCCGCATGCTGCACCGGCTGGAGCTGGCGGGGCTGGCCGAACGCACCGGCAACCTCACCAGCGGCTCCAGCGGACGGCCACTCACCCTCTACCGCCTCACCCTGTGACCCGCCGGGCCGGCCGGGCGTCCGCGACGGCATGTCAGGACAGCCAGCGGTCCAGGCCGTCGGCGACGAAGTCGTCGTCGCGCAGCCACGGATAGGCGGCCCAGATCCGGTCGATCTCCGCGAGCTGCCCGGGCGAGAGCTCCTCGGCCGGGTCCAGGCACCAGCGGCCGGCCAGCAGGCCCTGTCGGCGCAGCACCTCGTGGATGCCCGGGATGCAGCCGTGGAAGCCGTTGGCGGTGTCGAAGATGGCGGCGTTGGCGTCGGTCATGTGCCCGTCCAGGGTGAGCAGCCGCCGTACCGCCGAGTCGTCGCCGGCCCGGGCGAGCTTGGCCTCCTCCAGCAGCTCCACGGCCCGCCGCACCCAGACGGCCCACTGGCCGAGCAGGCCGCCGACGAACTCGATGTCCACCTCACGCCCGTCCACCACCACGCGGTGCGTGGTGATGAGGTCGGCGAGGATGTGGTCGTCGTTGCCGGTGTAGAGCGCGACGTCGCCGGCCCGCCCGGCCCGCACCACGCCGTGCAGGACGTCGAGGGTGCGGTAGCGGTCGAACGGCGCGACCTTGACGCCGACCACCGACTCGACGGCGGCCAGGCGGGTCCAGAAGTCGCGCGACAGGGGGCGGCCGCCGACCGCCGGCTGCAGGTAGAAGCCGATCACCGGCAGCACCTCGCCGACCGCCCTGGCCCTGTCGATCAGGCCGTCCTCGTCCAGCTCGCGGTACGGGCTGAGCAGCACCATGTGGTAGCCGAGCGACCTGGCCAGCTCGGCCTCCGCCACGGCCTGCGCGGTCGGGCCGGTGGCCCCGGCGACCAGGACCACCTCGCGGCCCGCCTCGCCCGCCGTGCGGGCGGCCAGCTCCAGCACCGGAGCCAGCAGGCCGGTGCCGTGGATGGCGAACTGGGTGGTGTGCACGCCCACCGCCAGCCCGCCCGCGCCCGCCTCGACGTAGTAGCGGGTCAGCGCCCGTTGGCGGCGCTCGTCCAGCTTGCGGTCCTCGGTCAGCGCCAGCGGGTGCGCCGGGATGACGAGGCCGCGCCGGAACAGGTGGCGCACGGACGTCTGCGCCTCTGGAGCCGTGCTGAGCACGTGGGTCCCCCTTCGTTGCGGATGGTGCCTGTGGTCAGAAACGGCCGTCGCGGCGCTCGAACTTGGTGGGCTTGCCGAGCAGTGGCCCGCCCTCGGCGACCCAGCGGGCGGTGTGCTCGATCAGCTCGGCCGGCGTGATCTGCGGGTAGCCGAACAGCCGGTGACAGCGGGCGGCGTTCGACAGCAGCGCCGTGGGCGCCTCCTCGCCGGCGAACACCGGTTCCTTGCCGAGGGCCTCGCCCAGCGCCAGCGCCGCCTGCCGCACGGAGATCAGCTCGGGCCCGGTGACGTTCAGCACGTACGGCGGGACGTCGGCGAGCAGCAGGGAGCGGAGCGTCACCTCGTTGGCGTAGCCCTGCCAGACGACGTTCACCTGGCCGGTCGTCAGGTCGACGGGCTCCCCGGCGAGGATCTTCTGGGCGAGGTCCACGAGCACGCCGTACCTCAGCTCGACCGCGTAGTTGAGCCGGATCAGCGCCAGGCGGGTGCCGTAGGTCTCGGCGAAGTGCGACAGGACCCGCTCCCGGCCGAGGCAGCTCATCGCGTAGTCGCCGACGGGGCCGGTGGCGGAGTCCTCGGTGCTGCCGCCGCCGGTGACGGGGACGAGCGGGTAGACGTTCCCGGTGGACAGGGCGGCGATCCTGCTGTCGCGGAACCGGTCGGCGATGCGGCCCGGCAGGTAGGCGTTGGTGAACCAGGTGGCGTGCTCGCGCCCGGCCGTGCCGAACTTCGCGCCGACGAGGAACACCACGTTGGGCGCGTCGGGCAGGCCGGCCAGCGCCCGCTCGTCGGCGACGTCGGCGCTCACCACGGTGGCGCCTTCCTCCCGCAGCGTGGCGGCGAGCCCGTCCTCGGTGAACCGGGACACGGCGATCACCCGCCGGTCGTGCCCGCCGCGCGCCGTGGCGTTGAGCGCCAGGCGCACCAGGCTCGGCCCCAGCTTGCCGCCGGCACCGATGATCATGATGTCGCCGTCGAGCCTGCCGAGATCGTCGACGAGCCCGGCGCCGGGTCGCGCCAGCCGCTCCTCGAGTTCCGCTGTCGTCCGCACGCGGTCTCCTCCGTACGCTATTTACGGTCCAGACCGTAACTGGGCGATGGCAGGCCTGTCAACGGGCACCACCTCGGGAGACGGCCTCGGACCGCGGCGGCGACCGGACGCCGCACTCGGCGCCCGGTCACGCAGGCGTCACCCGCCAGACGTCAGATCAGACATCAGGGGGCAGAGGGAGAGGCCAGACGCCGTGGGACGGCCGACACACGACCGGGCGTCACCCCACAGGCGTCAGGGCGCAGGCGGGAGGGCGGCCTCGCGGGCCGAGACCAGGACGTCGAGGATGGCCCGGGTCTGCGCCCACGGCACCGGGCTCGGCGCGCCGCCGACCATGTCGAGGAACGCCGCGATCGTCCCCTCGTACCCGAGCCCCTTGATCGGGTCGTCACCGCCCTCGATGACGACGGTCTCGGAGGAGTCGCGCCGGTGCAGGGTGACGCTGTAGGACTCCGCCTCCGACACCCCGATGATCTCGACCGTGCCGGTGACGCCGCTCGCCCACCGCAGCGCCATGACCCCGGTGTCCTCGGAGCGCAGGGACGTGTAGTGCCGCCGCGCGCCGGCCGCGCCGACCAGCCGCACGTCCGGGCCCAGCAGCGCCACCAGGAGCTCGACGCCGTGGACGCCCATGGTCACCAGCGTGCCCCCGCCCTCGCCCGGCGTGTCCTGCCAGGCGTTGTAGCCGCCGGCCCACATCCCCACGTCGTGCCGCACGGTGGCCCGTACGGCCAGCACCTCCGCCGGGTCCGCCGCCGTCCCCGCGAACGCCGGGGCGAAGCGCAGCACCGACCCCGACATCACCCGGTCGTGGATCGGCAGCCGGTCGAGCCGGTCGAGCTGGTCACGGGACGCGGCGGCGGGCTTGTTGACGAAGCAGGCCGCCCCCGTCTCCAGGACCGCGGCCAGCGCCTCGGGCACCTCGGGGTTGGGCACGGTGAGCACCACCCCGTCAGGTCCGGTCGCCAGCGCCTCGGCCAGGGACGGGACGACCACGGCCGCGGGGTGCTCGCCAGTGAAGCGCCGCAACCGCTCGGGGTCCGGCTCCCACACCACCAGCTCCGCGTGCCGGGCCAGGGTGCGTGCGTCGGTGTACGGATGGCTGGTGGCGAGACCGGCGAGAGCGATGCGCACGGGTTCCTCCGGATCGGCGGCAGATCGTCGCCCCATCATGGCAGCCACCCCCGCCCCCGCACCCCGCCCCCATCCGAGGCGTCCCGACAGGCGACGACCCCGGCATTCGTGGTGATCCTGATTCGACGTGACAGGGTGTGCGCGCCCGGGTACGCTGAGAGTGCCGCCCATCGCAGATGGGAGTGGAAGTGAGCCCGGGTGGACTGCCGGACGACAGGAGCCCGGGCTTTGCGCTGTCCAGGCTCAGCCGATCTCCACCACCGCCGGGGCCTCGTCCACTCCCAGCGCCTCCCAGAGCTCCGGCTCGCCGTCGACCGCCAGCGCCGCCACCCCAGCCGCGATGTCCGGCAGCCAGGTCAGCGGCTCCTCGACCGCCGCGACCCACAGAGCACGCAGCCGAGGAGCGATGGCGTTCCTGGTCCGCAGAACGTCGATCAGCCGCTTGTCCGCCCCGTCCATGCTCGGCCCCCGGGACTCGAAGAAGACCTCGACCACCGGCCGCCGTCCCAGCTCCCAGAGCAGGTGCTCAACGCACTTGCGGCGCGCCCGCTCCTGTCTTCTGGCGTCCAGCCCCGTGCCGTCCACGACGACCACGGACGGTCGTAGGGCGGCCACCGCCTCGACGATCTGGACGCGCCGCTTGCCGTTCTCGTCGCGCCAGTGCAGGCGTCTCTGACGGCGCAGGAGCAACCGCCGGAGCGCCGCCCGGTGCCGCTCCGCGTCGGCGGGCGGGACAAGTACTGCGGCCATGACATAGAACCCGCGGGACACCCGCATGGACTCGTCGACGTACGCGGAGAGCGGGGGGATCACGAGGCGTCATACTATCCCCGTTCCATCACCCTGTGCGATTGCCTCCTTACAGTTCGTCCACTTCCGCGTGGGTCCGGCCGCCCGACAGTTTCGGGTAGCCGGGGCCGCGGTCGAAGAAGCGGTCCGTGACGGGACGGAGGCGGGCGCGCAGCTCGGCGGTGCCCCGTTCGTCGATGCGGTCCCCGTCGAGCACCACCCCGTAGTCGCCGAGGGCGCCGGCGATCGAGACCTTGCCGTCGCGGACGTCGGCCGCCACCGCGCGCGGGTCACGGTCGTACGGGGAGCCCCAGCCGCCCCCGCCCGTGGTGCGGATGCGGATCAGCTCACCCGCCTGCACCGGGTGGTCGTCGACCAGGCCCTCCATCTCCTTGCCGGCGATCTCCACGCGGAAGGGACGGCCGGCCAGGCCGCCGTTGACGCCCCAGCACGACAGGATGGAACGGTCGGCGATCGACATGTACGAGGCGTCGCGCAGCATGCGGATGTGCTTGTCGTAGCCCAGCCCGCCCCGGAACATGCCCGGCCCGCCGGAGTCGCAGGCCAGCCCGAGCCGTTCGACCCGCAGCGGCCAGCGGGCCTCGGCGAACTCGACGGGAATGTTGCGCGAGTCGGGCACCACGTGGATGGTGTCCTCGCCGTCGGCGTACCAGCGCCCGCCGGAGCCGCCGCCCAGCACCTCGCGCATCAGGTACGGCAGGCCGTCGCCGTCGGCGCCGTACACGCCGGTGTAGCGGATGGTCTCCTGGTCGGCGGGCATGCGGCCGCCGGTGGCCTTGGCCAGGACGCCGGCCAGCACGCCGAGCAGGCGCAGGATGACGAAGGTGCGGGCGTTCGTGGGCGCCGGGAAGACGGGGGTGAGCAGGGTGCCCTTCTCCGGGAACACCATCCTGATCAGCGGGACGACGCCCTCGTTGACGTCCAGCTCCGCCATGCGTTCCGGGGAGTCGGCGAGGTTGCGCAGCACGGGGGCGAGCCACTTCTTCAGGAACACCCCGTCGGCGTAGTCGCCCGCGTGGTTGATGGGCCCCTTCGCCTGGGGGGAGGTGCCGGTGAAGTCGATCGTGAGCGGCGCGTCGGCCGCGTGGTCCACCGTCAGCGTGATGCGCTGGGTGTGCAGGCGCGGCTCGTCCACGCCGTCGTGCTCGGCGTAGTCCTCCCACACGTACGTGCCCTCGGGGATCTTGGACAGCAGTTCGCGGCGGAACGTCTCGGTCGTCCGGTCGACGATCGCGTCGAAGCAGGCGACGACGGCGTCCTTGCCGTACCTGTCGAACAGCTCGCCGAGGCGGCGCGCCCCCATCAGGCAGGCCGAGCACTCGGCGTCGAGGTCGCCGGCGAGCGAGTCGGGCATGCGGGAGTTGCGGGTCATGATGCGCAGCGCGGCGTCGTTCGGCACGCCCTGGTCCCACAGTTTGATCGGCGGGACCATCAGGCCCTCCTCGTAGACGCTGCGCGCGTGCGAGGGCATCGAACCGGGCACGGCCCCGCCGATGTCGTCATGGTGGCCGAACGCCTGCACGAACGCCACCACCTCGTCCCCGTGGAAGACCGGCACGGTGACGCACAGGTCGGGCAGGTGGCCGATGCCGCCCTCGGACAGGTAGACGTCGTTGTGGAAGTAGACGTCGCCCGGCCGCATCGTCTCGATCGGGAAGTCGCGGACGATCGGCTGGACCAGCGCGCTGTAGGAGCGGCCGGTGAGCTTGCGCAGCCGCGCGTCGTGGATGCCCGCGCGGAAGTCGTGCGCGTCGCGGATCATCGGGGAGCGCGCCGTGCGGGCGATCGCCGTCTCGACCTCCTTCTCGACGGAGGCGAGCGTGCCCTCGACGATCTCGACGAGGATCGGGTCAGCCGTGCGCTTCGGCCGGTCCACGGCGCACCTCCACGTTGCCGTACTCGTCCACCGTCGCGGTGAAGCCGGGGTGGATGGGGATGGTCGAGCCGTACTCCTCGATCACGGCGGGCCCTTCGACCACGGCGCCGTGACCGAGCGCGGCCCGCTGGTGGATGGGCGCCTCGCCCGCCTCCTCGAACACGACCCGCCTGGTCGCCGGCTCCTCCGCGGCCCCCTCGCCGGGCTGCTGGTCCGGCCGCTGGTACGGGTTGCGGCGGACGGCCGGCCGGGTGATCGGCCCGATGCCGGAGACGCGCAGGTTGACCCATTCGACCGTCTGCCGCGGGTCGTCGCGGTAGCCGTAGCCGTACAGCTTCTCGTGCGCGTCGTGGAAGCGGGCGAGCACCTCGGCCCGCCACTCCTCGTCGAGCGGGCCCGCCGGGGCCGGGACGCGCACCTCGTAGGCCTGGCCGTAGTAGCGCAGGTCGGCGCTGCGCGCGAAGACCGGCTCGGCGAACCCCTCGCGTGCCAGTTCCTCGGCCGCCTGCCCCTCCAGCTCACCGAAGATCCGGGCCGCCGCCTGCAGCGACAGCTCGCGGGTGACGTACGTGCGCACGTAGTCGTTCTTGACGTCCACGGTGAGCAGCCCGAACGCGGAGACGTTGCCCGGCTCGGGCGGCACGATGACGGCGGGCAGGCCGAGGATGTCGATGAGCCGGCAGGCGAGCAGCGGCCCGGACCCGCCGAACGTCACCAGCGGGAAGTCGCGCACGTCGAGCCCGCGCTTGACGGTGAGCCGGCGGATCGCGTTGCTCTGGTTGAACGCGCTGATCTCCAGGATGCCCGCCGCGGTCCGCTCGGGGGTGAGGCCGAGTTTGTCGGCCAGCGCCTGGATGCCCATGCGGGCGGCGTCGTAGTCGAGCGGGATCTCCCCGCCGAGCAGGTGGGGCGGGATGCGGCCGAGGTAGACGTGCGCGTCGGTGACGGTGACCTCGGTGCCGCCGCGGCGGTAGCAGAGCGGGCCGGGGTCGGCGCCCGCCGACCTCGGGCCGACCTTGAGCGTGCCCTCGGGTGAGATCCACGCGACGGACCCGCCGCCCGCGCCGACGGTCACGATGTCGATCATCGGGATCTTGCACGGGTAGCGGCCGACGGAGCCCTCGGTGGTGATGGACGGCTCGCCGTCGACCACCACGGCGACGTCGGTGGAGGTGCCGCCCCCGTCGAGCGTGATCACCGAGGGGTGTCCGGCCGTGGAGGCGATGAGCGCCGCGCCGAGCGCGCCGGCGGCCGGCCCGGACAGGACGGTGGTGATCGGCTGGTGGGCTACCTCGCGGGCCGACAGGATGCCGCCGTTGGACTTCATGACCGAGAACGGCATGCCGAGCCGGGCGGAGACGTCGGCGAGGTAGCGGCGCATGGCCGGTTTGACCGCGGCGTCCACGAGCGTGGTGACCGACCGCTCGTACTCGCGGTACTCGCGCAGCACGTCGCTGGAGAGGGAGACCACGGCCTCCGGGTGCTCGCGGGCCAGCACGTCGCGCATGCGGCGCTCGTGGCCGGGGTTGGCGTAGGAGTGCAGGAAGCACACGCCGATCGTGGTGATCCCCCGGGCCCGGTACCAGCGGGCCACCTCGACGGCCTGCTCCTCGGCGAACGGCCACACCTCGTTGCCGAGGTGGTCGAGCCGGCCGCCGACGGTCCGCACCAGGTGGACGGGGACGATGCGGGGCGGCTTGACCCAGAAGTAGGAGTTGCCGTAGCCGTCGGGGACGCTCTGCCGGGCGATCTCCAGGACGAACTCGAACCCCTCGGTCGTGATGAACCCGAGGCCGGAGATGCGGTCCTCGAGGAGCTGGTTGGTCGCCACCGTGGTGCCGTGCACGACGGCGCTCACGTCCAGCCGCCCCAGTTTGGCGACGCCCGCGGCGAACCCGTCGGCCGGGTTCGCGGGCGTGGAGGGGGTCTTCGTGGTGACGATCTCACCGGTCTGCTCGTCCACCGCCACGACGTCGGTGAACGTCCCCCCGGTGTCGACTCCGATTCGGACGCTACGCATGGCTCCTCAGCTCCGGCGCCGGCCCAGCACTTCTTCGATGACGCGAGGCGCGTTGGACGTGCCCACGTACGCGGCCAGCCGCACCACCATCTCCTGCGACCTGGCCAGCTCGGCCTCCACCCTGGCCTTACCCGACTGGCCGGCCTGCACCCCGAAGTAGGCTCCCATGATCGTGCCGATCACGCCCGCCACCCCGGCGAACAGCGCGGCGAACTGGCCCGTGGCGAAGACCGCCGCGCCGAACGCGACGAGGATCGCCACGATGCCCGCCAGCACGACGAAGAACCCGTAACGCCACCTGGCGGCGTCCGCCTGCGCCGCGGTGACGTCGTCGGGCTTCATCAGCTCGTCGAGCGGCCCCTGCGGATTTTCTGTGACCACGCTGCCTCCTGATGTTCAGGGGAGCAAATCTCCCATGAGGTCATGGATTGCGCCAAGCCACTAAGCTGGCCCCCCGTGACTGTGGTGTCTGCTCTGTCTCCCGTGCCGCGCGGCTCCCGCGACGCCGTGCTGAAGTTCTACTTCGGCCCGATGGACTGCGGGAAGTCGACCCTCGCCCTGCAGATGAACTACAACCACAGCCGCCAGGGCCGGCGCGGGCTGGTGCTGACCAAGCACGACCGGTCGGGCGGCGCCCGCGTCACCAGCAGGATCGGGCTCGGGCTGGAGGCGGTCGAGGTCGTCGACTCGCTCGACCTGGTGGAGCTGGTCACCGGGCACGCCGGGCTCGACTACGTGATCTGCGACGAGGCGTGCTTCTACTCCGTCGAGCAGATCGAGCAGCTCGCCGACCTGGTGGACGAGCACGGGATCGACGTCTACGCCTTCGGGCTGGCCTCCGACTTCAGGTCCGTGATGTTCCCGGCGGCGCAGCGGCTGTTCGAGCTGGCCGACGAGGTGTGCCGGCTGCAGGTGGAGGTGCTGTGCTGGTGCGGGCGGCCGGGGCTGCTGAACGGGCGGATCGTCGGCGGTGAGCTGGTGCGCACCGGCGAGCAGGTGGTGATCGGCGACACCGACGACTCGCCCGTGCGCTACCAGGTGCTGTGCCGCCGCCACCACCGCGCCGGCCTGCTCGGCGAGGGCACGCTTCCCGCCTGACGGCTGCGCACGGCTCAGGGACGCCTGAACCCGGTGATCTCGCGACCGCCGACGGTGGTCGGCCGGCTTGCGTCGGCGAGCCGGTACCAGGCGAGCGCTCCCACGGCCACCGCCGGCGCGAGCTGCGCGCACGACAGGATCACGGAGGACAGCCGGGTGCCGAGGAACTCGCTGACGGGGCGCAGCGCCGGGTTGAACCGGGCCGCGATTCCGGCGGCCGCGATGGCGGCCAGGCTGACGCCTGAGAACGCCAGCGCGATGAGGTGGATGCGGTCGAGGTCTCGGACCGTGCCGGACAGCGCGGCGGACAGGCGGCGCGTTCGCTCGGTCAGGTGGTTGCCCGCGGCGATGAACTCGACCAGCCGCAGGTCGGCGGAGTCCTTGGCGAGACCGTCCCAGGACGCGGCGATGGCCTCGCGGACGGCCCGGGTGTCGTGCCCGAAGACCTGTCCGCAGTAGTAGGCGATGCTGTCCCAGGCGGCGATCGCTTGGTCGAGGTCCTCGTCCGAGGGGACGACCATGGAGATCCAGGCGAGTCCGGCGGCTGCCGCCGTATAGGAGAACGCCTTCGCGTACGTCAGGTTGCGCAGCGTGGCCTGGCTCCGCTCGGCGATCTTCGACAGCCTCTGCTCCCGGAGCGGACCGGACCCGTAGTTCTGCCATGCGGCGGCCCGGCTCTTGGCCGCCCGGAGCAGCGCCTCCTCCTTCTCGTACCCCACGACGAACCGGGTGGCCAAGCCGCCCGCCGTGACGCCCGCCCCGACGACAGGCGACCACGGGAAGGGCGGCCTCTCCAGACCGTCGGAGAAGTCGTCGATGTAGGGGGGTGCCTCGGCGGGCTTCGACTCGCGGGATTCGGCCACGGCGGCGAGCACCGTACGGGCGTTCGCGCTCTCAGCCGTGTGGTAGCCGTCCTCGGTCTTCCTCAGCAGGCCGGCCAGGGTCTGGGCCTCCTGGTCACCGTGGCGGAACTCCTGTTTGAGGTCTTCCCAGGTGCTCATGTACTCGTGCCGGGCGGGCCACTCGCACGCCGCGCCCAGGGCGAACATGCCGAGCTCCACCCTGTACCCCGCGTAGTAGTGCGCGCCCAGTTCTCGCGCGACCGAGTCGAGGCTCATCTCCGCCTTCGCGAAGCCGCCGTTGCCGAAGGCGTATCCGTCACCATCTGCCATATGATCACCCCGTCGCGCGGCCGACCGTCTTCCACATGTGATCACACGCTACCGGTTCGGGAACCGCGCCCGACGGCTGGTGCGGGCGCTATCCGGCGGCCAGCTCCTCCAGCCGGTAGGGCAGGTAGCCCGAGTCGTCCACCAGCGCCGACGCCCCACGCCACCAGCCGAACCACTCGCCGCTGCGCCACATCCAGTCGACCCGCTCGATCGCCGACACCACGTCGCCCACGCGTCGCCACGACTCGCCGAGCTGCTCCTCCGTCGCGCCGTGGCGCAACGCCCAGTCGCGCAGGATGCCGGCCGCGCGGGGATCCACCTCACGGGCGTAGGGGTCGGGGTCCTCGCCGGGCAGCGGGTGCGGGCCGAGCCCGGCGGCCACCCCCCAGCTCCACTGGGCCTCGGCCGGCCGGGAGTAGCGCAGCGAGTTGAAGTCGAGGTTGGAGCCCAGCTCGTCGTCGGCCCGCCAGGTGACGACCGCGTCGAGGCGGCCACCGGCGTCGAAGTGCACGACCAGCCGCTGCCCCGCCCTGACGCCCGGCGGCAGGGCGAATCGGTCCTCGGCCTGCCACGAGTTGAGGTCCACCTCCGCCACCGGGGCGCCCCACAGCGCGTCGGCGGCGTCGTCGGCGATCCACGCCGCCAGCATCTCCAGCGCGGTGAGGTCGGTCCACGGCTCGATCGCCACCGCCGTGGCCAGCACCTCGTCGGGCGCGGGCAGCTTGCCGCCCCTCACGCGCCTCCACCATTCGGGCCCGAGGTCGCGGGTGCCGACGACGAGCGCGGCGAGGGCCGACAGCTCGGCCGAGCGTCTGGTCAGCGCCGCGCCCAGCGCCAGATCGAGACAACGTCCGGTCCGCTCCTCGCCCAGCACGGGGCGCGCGTCCGCCAGCAACGCCCCGGCGGTGGGCCGTTCCTCGCCCAGCAGGGCGGAGACGATCCGCCTGGCCTCGGTCCTCGCGTCTTCAGCGTGTGCCTGCCGCATACAGCCACGCTACGCCGGGAGATCCTTTTCCGCGAGAGCGGCCCGTCCGGCTCCGTGGCCGGGCCGCGCTGGACGGAACGCGTTGGACCGGGCGCGTTGACCTGGGCGCTTCCCGTCCCCGTGGAGGGGCGGGCCGGGTGACGGGGAGGTCCTCGTAGGAGCGCAGCACGAGGACGGCCCGCCGCGCGTTCAACGGCGGCCGGCGCGGCCGAACAGCCAGCCGATCGCGGCCCCGGCGAGGGCCACACCGGCGCCCATGCCGAAGGAGGCGAGCATCACCCACGGCCGCGTCTCGGCGTGCGTCCGCTGCGCGCGCGGCGCGGCGGGGCGCTCGTAGACGGCGGCGCCCGGCGAGCCCGGCGCCGCCGTGGCCGGGGCGAGCGACGCCGCGGCGCCGGGCGCGGCCGGGACGCCGGCCCGCTCCCCCGGCGCGCGGTCGCCCGGCGCGCCCTCGCCCGGCGCGCCCTCGCCCGGCGCGCCCTCGCCCGGCGCGCCCTCGCCCGGCGCGCGGTCGGCGGGCGCGCGGTCGGCGGGCGCGCGGTCGGCGGGCGCGCGGTCGGCGGGTGTGTCGGCGGGCGTGCGGAGGTGGTGCTCGACGGCCGAGAAGAACTCTCCCGCCGTCCGCCTGGCCACCGAACCGAGCATCCGCTGGCCCACACCGCCGATGGGGCCGCCGACCACCGCGTCGGCGTCGTAGTCGACCCGGGTGCCCCCGTCCACCTCGCTGAGCCGGATCCGGACCGTGGCGTCCACCGTCCCGGGCGCGCCCTGGCCGCGCGCGCGCAGCACGAAGCGCTCGGGTGGCTGCGGCTCGGCCAGCGCCACCTCGCCCTGGTAGACGCCCTTGACGGAGGCCACCCCCGCGTTGACGGTCATCCGGTAGGTGTCGGGCCCGCTCTCCTCCAGGCGCTCGCAGCCCGGGATGGTGCGCACCAGCACCGCCGGGTCCTGCAGCGCGGCCCACACCCGATCTCTGTCGGCGCCGATCACGGCGCTCCCTGCGACGTTCACACGGCCACTCTAGGGAGGAGCGGCCCCCCGGATAAGGGCAACACCTGACAGACGGCGTGCCGGTGGTGCGAGCGCCGGAGTCCGTCGCCGGAGGTAGGCCGATATCAGCCCACCGGCTGACGCGCCGCGCTGACCTCGTACGACATCCTCGACGGGCACGGGGAGAGCCGCTGTGACGAAGATCTCCACAGTCACCGCGACGATGCTCTACGAGCTGTAGTACTACTGGAGATAGATGCTCTACGCCTTGTAGAGCATCCGAGCCGGCGAGGGGGAAATGGACGCACTCGACCTAGCGCGGTGGCAGTTCGGCGTGACCACCGTCTACCACTTTCTGTTCGTGCCGCTGACGATCGGTCTCGGCGTCTTCGTGGCAGGACTGCAGACGGCGTGGCACCGCACCGGCAAGGAGCACTACCTCCGGCTGACCAAGTTCTTCGGCAAGCTGTTTCTGATCAACTTCGCCATGGGCGTGGTGACGGGCATCGTGCAGGAGTTCCAGTTCGGGATGAACTGGAGCGAGTACTCCACCTTCGTGGGCGACGTGTTCGGCGCGCCGCTGGCGCTGGAGGCGCTGCTGGCCTTCTTCATGGAGTCCACGTTCCTCGGACTGTGGATCTTCGGGTGGGACCGGCTGCCGAAGCGCGTGCACCTGGCGTGCATCTGGGCCGCCGCGATCGGCTCCAACCTGTCGGCGTACTTCATCCTCGCCGCCAACGCCTGGATGAAGCACCCGGTGGGCTACGAGGTCGTGGACGGCAGGGCCCGGATGACGGACCTGTGGGCGGTGCTGACCAACTCCACGGCCCTGGCCCAGGTGCCGCACGTGATCGGGGCGGCGTTCATCGTGGCGGGCGGGTTCGTGCTGGCGGTGAGCGGCTACTGGCTGCTGCGCACCAAGGCGGACATGTGGCGCGGCGCGGCGCGCGCGGCGCTGGTGATGACGGCTCTCGCGGGGGTGGTCGTCGCGGGCAGCGGCGACGTCTCCGGCAAGCTCGCCCACGAGCAGCAGCCGATGAAGCTGGCCGCCGCCGAGGGGCTGGAGCGCGACACGGCGGGCGCGGGGTTCACGGTCGTCCCCGGCGTCGAGATCCCCAAGCTCCTCAGCTTCCTGTCCGCCGGCGACTTCGACGCCACCGTCCAGGGCACCGAAGACCTCCAGCGCCGTTACGAGGAGCGGTTCGGTCCCGGCGACTACCGGCCCGACCCGGTCGTGGTCTTCTGGTCCTACCGCGTGATGATCGGCTTCGGGCTGGCCACGGTGGGGCTGTCGGTGCTCGGGCTGTGGCTGACGCGCCGCCGCCGCGACCTGCCGCCCTGGCTGGCCAGGCTGTTCGTGCTGGCGCTGCCCCTGCCGCTGCTCGCGGTGACCGCCGGCTGGCTGCTCAGCGAGATCGGCCGCCAGCCGTGGACGGTCACGGGCGAGCTGCTCACCGCCGCGAGCGTCTCCCCCGGCGTGAGCCTGACCGAGGTCGCCGTCTCGCTGACGATCTTCACGCTCCTGTACGGCGGGCTGGCGGTCGCCGAGGCCGTGCTCCTCACCAGGCACGTGCGCAAGGGTCCCGAGGAGTCCGAGCCGGCGCCCGCCGCCGAGAAGCTCGAACCGTCGCTGATGTATTGAGGTGTGGACAGTGATCGACCTGTGGTTCGGCATCATCGCCTTCCTGTGGACCGGCTACTTCGTGCTGGAGGGCTTCGACTTCGGCGTCGGGCTGCTGGCCCCGTTCGTCAGCCGGGACGGTGACGAGCAGCGGCAGAGCCTGCAGACGATCGGGCCGGTCTGGGACGGCAACGAGGTGTGGCTGATCACCGCGGTCGGCGCGATGTTCGCCGCGTTCCCCGCCTGGTACGCGGGCGTGTTCAGCGCCTTCTACGTGCCCGTGGTGCTCGTGCTGGTGGGCCTCATCATGCGGGGCGTCGGCCTGGAGTGGCGCGGCAAGGTGACCAACCCGGTCTGGTGCGACCTCGGCATCGTGGTGGGCAGCGCGCTGCCGGCCTTCCTCTGGGGCGCGGTCTTCGCCAACCTGGTGCTCGGCTCGGCGCTCGCGGCCGTCGTGGGCGGGCTGTTCACGCTGGCGCTGTGCGTGCTGCACGGCGCGGTGTTCCTGGCACTGCGCACCGACGGCCCGGTACGGCGGCGCGCCCGGGTGGCGGCGCTCGCCTCCGGCGCGGTGACGCTGCCGCTCGCCGCGGTCGCGCTGTCCGGCCTCGCCTTCGGCGGCGGCGCGACCGGCACGGCGACCGGCACGGCGCTCGACGCGCGGTCGATCCCCGCGCTGGCCGCCATGGCGGCGCTGGCGGCGGCGGTGGCCCTGATCTGGCGGCGGCGTGAGGGGTGGGCGTTCGCCGCCACGGCGACGGCCATCGCGCTGACCTCGGCCTCGGTCTTCGCCGAGCTGCGGGTGGCGCCCCTGGACGGCCTCACCCTCGCCGAGGCGGCCTCCGGCCCCTACACGATGACCATGCTCACCTGGATCGGGCTGATCGCGCTGCCGTTCGTCCTCCTCTACCAGGGATGGACGTACTGGGTGTTCAGGAAGCGCGTCTCACTGGTCCACTGACCAGGCTGTGATGTAGGTCACGCACCGGAGTAAAGGTCGTCAGGACACGAGGTCAGGCGCCCGGCGCCTGCCCTGCCGAAACGATCGGCGCCCCGGAAAAGGGTCCGCTTTACGGTCACACCGCCACGGGAAACGCGGGTTGCCCCGGAGTTTTTCTCGTTCTAGCATCACGGGGCGCAAGGATTTACGGCCCACCGGCGAACGAATCCCTGCGTATTCTCCTCCGCACAATGGGGCGGGTCACAGAAACAACCGCCCCACCACCCCGCTGTCGCCATCGCGACAGAGACCAAGGAGGCAACCCATATGCTGTTCCGGCGAACCATTCCCGTGGCCGCCGCCGCGGCCGGCCTGACGCTCCTGCTGGGCGCGGCTCCGGCCACGGCGATGTCCGTCCCCTCATACGACCCCGTCGGCGTCTACGTGCTGACCGTCACCCCCGATGACGGCACCACCGCGGAGCCGCTGGCGGCGTCCACGCTGCTCTGCGGCCCCGACGGCGGCGCGCACGCCGCCGCGGCGGCGGCCTGCGACCAGTTGCGCCGCGTTCAGGGCAGAGCCGAGCGCATCCCCGAGGACCCGGGCCCGTGCACGCGCGAATACGCTCCGGTCCGCGTCAGCGCCGTCGGGATATGGCGCGGCCAGCGCCGCGAATACGCCCGGACATTCCCCAACCGGTGCGAGGCGGTACGCGCCACCGGCGGCATACTTTTCGCTTTCTGAGGCGTAACCGCCCGTTAACCCGGGGCGGCCTCGGCCGCGAATATCCGACGACCGGACGATCGTCTTCCGGGATATCGCGAAAAGGCCGTGACAACGTTTACTCCAGTGATGCCGGGCCTGCTTCCCGCTCGGCCTCATCGACATATTCGAGATATCCGGCCGGGTGAGGACACGTGCGCCGACCGTGCGCGCCGGTCACGCACGCCTCTCCCCTTGACCGGCCGCCGGCAGCCCGTCGGCGGCCGGTCGGCCCCCTTCACCGGTCAGTAGCCGCCGGCGGGCCGGGCCGGCTGCGGCGACTTGGTCCGGTGGTCGTTCAGGTGCAGGTCGCCGTTGAGCGGGCCCTTGAGCGCCCGCAGGACCTCCAGGCTGGACAGCACGGTCCACCGGTGGCCCACCAGGTGGGGGTTGTACTCAGGCGCCCGGTCCATCCAGACGTCCTTGTCCTTCTCCGACAGGAAGGTGTTGACGAAGAACTCGCCGTGCTCGGTCTTGCAGTACCCCGTCCGGATGTCCTCGGCGTCGACCTGGATGCGGGGCTTGCACCCCACCTTGGCGGAGAGCTCCTCGACACTGAACACCTGCAGCTCGGTGGGGTCCGGGATCGGCTGGTCCGCTCCGCCCGCGACGGGCGCGGCGGGCGCGCCGCCGGATCCGATCCCTCCGCCGCCCGGCGAACAGGCGGCCACGAATCCGACCAGGAGCGCAGAAGCGGCCAGACGTGCGAATGTCGTCATGTGCCGAGATACGCAGCCCTCACCGGGCCGGTTCACCCCGATTCACATCAGGACGGCGCAGCCGCGCTCCCGCAACCGCCGCAGCGGCTCGGGATCGCCGTCGAGCTTGTTCCACCGCAGGTCCAGCTTGGCCAGAGCGGGCAGGTCGGCCAGGTCCGCGGGCAGCTCGCGCAGCCGGTTGTTGCGCAGGTCCAGGTGGGCGAGCCGGGTCAGTCCGGCCATGCCCGCGGGCAGCTCGGCGAGGAGGTTGTCGCGCAGGTCGAGATGACGCAGCTCCCCGAGCCGGGTCAGCTCCGGCGGCAGGGCGGTCAGCCGGTTGCCGCGCAGGTGCAGCTCGCGCAGCCGGGCCAGGCCACCGAGGGAGCGGGGCAGCTCCGCCAGCCGGTTGCCGGACAGCCGCAGCTCCGTCAGCGCCGCCATCGCGCCGAGGGACGCGGGCAGGCGGGTCAGCCGGTTGGCGTCGAGGCCCAGGTAGGACAGCCGGTCCAGCTTCGCGAGGGCCTCCGGCACCTCGGTGAAGGCGTTGTCGCCCAGGTAGAGGTAGTCGGTGAGACCGAGGTCGCCCAGCTCGGGCGGGATGACGGTGAGCCGGTTGTGGGCGAGGTCGAGCATCCGCAGCGCCGTCAGCCGGCCGACGGCCGGGGGCACCTCGGTGAACCGGTTCTCCGCCAGGTTGAGCGACTCCAGGCCGGTCAGCTCCCAGAGCGTGTCGGGCACGTCCGTCAGCCGGTTGCCGCCGAGCGACAGGTGCCGCAGCCCGG
>NZ_KZ559468.1:159634-163383 GCF_002850745.1 Nonomuraea indica | reverse complement strand
GCCCGCGGGGCGGAGCCGGTCCGGCGGCAGGCAGGTGACGGCGTTGCCGTACAGGAAGAGGGTGCGGAGCCCCGGCGGGCACGCGGGGACCTCGGTCAGCCGGTTCCCGTCGAGGTGGAGGGCGCGCAGCGCGGTCAGGCCCGAGAGGTCGGGGACGGCGCCCAGCCGGTTGCCGTCGAGCCGCAGCTCCTCCAGCGACCGCAGGCCGCCGAGCCATGACGGCAGCTCGGTCAGGTCGTTCCACGCCAGGTCGATCAGCCGCACGCCGGCGAGGTCGCCCGCCGTGCCGGGGACGCGCGTGAGCCCCCGGCCGGGCGCGCGCAGCTCGCCGTCCGTCCTCGTCGTCATGGCGCGATCATGCCAGCCCGCCTGCCCGGTCACCGGGCCGGGTGGCGGTTCCTGAGCTCGAACAGCTCCGACGGCGAGATCGGCATGCGGTCGATCGGGATGCCCTCCGCGTCCTCGACGGCCGACGCCACCACCGCGGACACCGGGATGACCCCGGCCTCGCCGGCGCCCTTGATGCCGAGGGGGTTGAGGGGCGACGGCGTCTCCAGGTGGGCGGTCTCGACCATGGGGATCTCGGTGGCGTACGGCATGAGGAAGTCCATGAACGAGGCGTTGACGAGCTGACCGTGCCCGTCGTAGACCATCCGCTCGTACAGGGCGCCGCCGACGCCCTGGGCGACCCCGCCGTGGATCTGGCCCTCGACGATCATGGGGTTGATCAGCCTGCCGCAGTCGTGCACGACCACGTAGCGGACGATGCGCACCTCGGCGGTCAGCGGGTCGGTCTCGACGATCGCCGCGTGCATGCCGGCGGCGAACGTGGACCTGATCGGCGAGTAGTAGTCGCGCCCCTCCAGGCCCGGCTCGTCGCCCTCGGCCACGGGCGGCCGGTCGGGCGAGGCCGCGCCGGCGAACTGGGTCGCCTTGACCGCCTCGTCGTCGAAGGCGTAGCGCAGCGGGTTGGCCAGCACCGCGACCGTGGACAGCGGGATCCCGGCCGACGGCGTGCCGGCCACGCGCACCAGCCCGTCGACGATCTCCAGGTCGGCCGGGTCGGCCTCCAGCGCGTCGGCGGCGATGCGCAGCGCCTTCGCGCGCACCTTGCGGCAGGCCAGCGCGATCGCGTTGCCGCTCATCACGGCCGCGCGCGAGGCGAACGTGCCGACCGCGTAGCCGAAGCGGCGCGTGTCGCCGGTGACCACCGAGACCCGGTCGATGGGCACGCCCAGTTCGGTCGCGGCGACCTGCGCGAACACGGTCTCGTGGCCCTGCCCCTGCGAGGTGAGGCCGGTCGAGACGTGCACCCGCCCGTCGGAGGTGACCATGACGTGGCCGCCCTCGTACGGGCCGACGCCGGTGCCCTCGACGTAGCAGGCGATGCCGATCCCCCGGCCGGGCCGCCGCTCGAAGTCGTCCCAGCCGATCAGCTCCTTGACCATGCGGAGCATCTCCGGGTAGTCGCCGCTGTCGTAGATCAGCGGCCGGCCGTCCTGGAACGTCATCCCCTGGTCGTACGGGAACTCGTGCGGCTCGATGAGATTGACCCGGCGCACCTCGGTGCGGTCACGGCCGAGATGGCGGGCGATCTTGTCCATGGTCCGCTCCATGCAGAACACGCCCTGCGGCCGCCCGGCCCCCCGGTACGGCGTGACCTGCACGGTGTTGGTGTAGATGGAGCTGAACTCGACCCGGTAGGCGCCGATCCGGTACGGGCCGAGCAACTGGGTCGAGGTGATGATCGGCACGATGATCCCGTACGGCGTGTAGGCGCCGTGGTCGTGCAGGATCGTCACGTCCAGCCCGAGCACCCGCCCCTCGTCGTCGAAGCCGACCTCGACGTGCTGCACCTGGCCGCGTTCGTGGGCGGAGGAGACGAAGTGCTCGCGCCGGTCCTCGGTCCACTTGACCTCCCGGCCGAGCAGCATCGCCGCCCACGGGACGAGGATCTCCTCCGGCCACGGGTGGACGATCTTGACGCCGAACCCGCCGCCCACGTCGGGGGCGATCACCTCGACGTGCGGCAGCGGCAGGCCGAGCGCCGCGGCGACGGCCATGCGGACGCTGGTGGAGGTCTGGGTGCTGGAGTAGACGCGCAGGTCGGTGCCGTCCCACCGGGCGTACACGCCGCGGCCCTCCAGCGGCATGCTGGCGCTGCGCTCGATGTCGAGCCGGAACGCCAGCCGGTGCGGCGCCGCCGCGACGGCCTCGCGGGCGCCCGCGCCGCTCGCGGACGGCACCTCCTGGACGAGGTGGGCGCCCACGTTGCCGGGCACGTCGTCGTGCACGAGGTGCGCGCCGTGCGCCGCCTCCTCCAGCCCGGCGACCGGCTTGAGCACCTCGTAGTCCACCTCGATGAGCGCGCAGGCGTCCTCGGCGAGGTAGCGGTCGGCGGCCACGACCATGACGACCGGCTCGCCGACGTGCCGGACGACGTCGCGGGCCAGCGGATGGGCGGTGCGGCCGTGGGTGAGTGCGGGATGCGGGATGAGCAGCGGCAGCGGGCGGGCCACCCGCTCGGGCAGGTCCTCCCAGGTGTAGACGGCGACCAGGCCGTCCACGTCGAGCGCGGCGGAGACGTCGATGTCGCGGACGCGGGCGTGCGCGTGCGGCGAGCGCACGAACGCCGCCGCCAGCGCGCCGGCGCCCAGGTCGTCGAGGTAGCGGCCGCGCCCGGTGAGCAGCCTGCTGTCCTCCCGGCGCCGCACCGGCTCGCCGAACAGCCTCGTGCTCACCGTCCCTCCTCCGCCAGCAGTTCGGCGGCCCGGTGGACGGCCCTGGCGATGTTCTGGTAGCCGGTGCAACGGCACAGGTTGCCCGAGATGCCCTCCAGGACCTCACGATCGGTCGGCGCGGGGTTCTCGCGCAGCAGCGCCGTCACCGTGCACAGGAAGCCGGGCGTGCAGAAGCCGCACTGCAGCGCGTGGCACTCGGCGAACGCCCGCTGCACCGGCGACATGCCGTCCGGACCGGCCAGCCCCTCCACCGTGGTGATCTCCCGGCCGTCCACGGTCACCGCGAACGTCAGGCAGGAGCGCACCGGTTCGCCGTCCAGCAGCACCGTGCAGCAGCCGCACACGCCGTGCTCGCAGCCCACGTGCGTGCCGGTCAGGCCCAGGTCGTGGCGCAGGCAGTCGGACAGCAGCCGCCGCGCGGGCACCCGCGCCCGCCGCGCGACGCCGTTCACCACCAGCGTGATCTCGTGCTCCACGTCCCTCCTCACCCCGCCCGCTCCGCGCGTCCCCGGATGGCCGTGCCCGCCCCGGCTCCCGTCCCGGCGGCGGCGCCGGCCGCCGTCCGGGCCGCCTCGTCGAGCGCCTGCCCGGTCAGGACGCCGACGAGGTGCAGCCGGTACGCGGCGCTCGCGTGCACGTCGCCCTCCGGCTCGGTCGCCTCCTGTACGGCCCGAGCCGCGGCCGCCCAGCCGGCCGGGTCCGCCGGGCGGCGCTCGCAGGCCCTCGTCACGTCCACCACGACCGGCACCGGCCCGACCCCGACGCACGCCACCCGCGCGGCGGCCACGCCCAGGTCCTCCCCCAGCGTCACCACGGCGCACACCCCGGCCAGCGCGTAGTCGCCGTGCCGCCGGGCCACCTCGCGGAAGGCCGTGCCGGACCGGGCCGGCAGCGCCGGGAAGAACGCCGACACCGCCAGCTCGCCGGGCCGGACGGCCGCCTCCATGGGGCCGAGGAAGAACTCCCGCGCCGGGACGTCCCGCTCGCCCGCCCCGTGGCGGGCCAGCC
>NZ_KZ559468.1:153617-159624 GCF_002850745.1 Nonomuraea indica | reverse complement strand
CCCCCCCCGGGGGGGGCCCAGCCGTACCGACCCGTCGAGGACGGCGAGCACGGCGGGGAGCTCGGCGGCCGGGTCGGCGTGCACGAGGCTGCCCACCACGGTGCCGCGGTTGCGGATGACCGGGTGCGCGACCAGCCGCAGCGCCTGGCCGAGCAGCGGGTGGACGCCCGCGCGGGCCACCTGCGCGTGCCGGGCCAGCGCCCCCACGGTTACGCCGGCGGGACCCGGCTCGACGACGGCGAGCGGCGTCAGCCGGTTGATGTCCACCAGGTGCGCGGGCGCGGCGAGCCGCATGTTCAGCATGGGGATGAGGCTCTGCCCGCCGGCGAGCACCTTGCCGTCCACCCCGGCGAGGGTCTCCAGGGCCTCGCCGAGGTCCCGGGGCGCGTGGTAGGCGAACGGCGGCGGCTTCACCCGGCCGCTTCCTCCCCGGTCGCCTCCCTGGCCGCCGGAAGGGGCCGCGGCGGTCCGGCGATGGCGCGCAGCAGATGGTACCCGCCCACCACCACGATGGTGCCGAGCGCGATGCCCTCCAGCCGGAAGTCGCCGCTGATCAGGTGTTTCACCGGTCCGATCGCCAGGATGACGCCCGCGCCGATCGGGACCATGTTGACGGGGTCGGCGAAGTCGACCCTGTTCTCGATCCAGATCTTGGCGCCCAGGAGGCCGATCATGCCGTACAGGATGACCGTGACGCCGCCCAGCACGCCGGACGGCGTGGCGGAGACGAGCGCGCCGAACTTGGGGCTCAGCCCGAACAGGATCGCGATGACGCCCGCGATGTAGTAGGCGGCGGTGGAGTAGACCTTGGTGGCGGCCATGACGCCGATGTTCTCGGCGTAGGTGGTCGTGGGCGAGCCGCCGACCGCGCTGGTGACCACGGTGGCGACGCCGTCGGCGGCGATGGCGCGGCCCACGTACGGGTCGACGTCGGTGCCGGTCATCTCGCCGACGGCCTTGACGTGGCCGATGTTCTCGGCGATCAGGGCGATGAGCGCGGGCAGCACGAGCAGCACGGCCGAGGCCCGGAAGTCGGGCAGGTGGAAGTCCGGCAGCCCGACCCAGGGGGCGTCGCCGACCTTCGCGAAGTCGACCCGGAAGTGCGCGGGGATGTTCAGGGTGCCGTCGTCGTAGGCGGGCACCTGCCCGAAGATTCGGTCGGCTCCCCACGACAGCACGTAGCCGACGACCAGGCCGATGAGGATGCCGACGCGGCCGACGAACCCCTTGAACGCCACCACGACGACGAACGTGATGAGCATCGTGACCAGCGCCATCCACTGGTCCTGCGGCCAGTAGACGTCGGCCACCACGTACGCCAGCCCGAACCCGATCAGCATGACGACGGCCCCGGTCACGACCGGCGGGAAGATCCGGTGGATGATCTGCACGCCGAGCAGGTGCACGGCCAGGCCGGCGAGCGCGAGCACCAGCCCGGCGACCAGGATGGCCCCGGTGACGATGGCGTCGACCCCGGCCGTGTCGCCGCCGAAGATCGCCCGGATCGCCAGCACCCCGCCCACGAACGAGGCGCTCGTGCCGAGATAGCTCGGCACCCTGCCCTTGACCATCAGCAGGAACAGGATCGTGGCGACACCCGACATCATGATCGCGACGTTCGGGTCGAGCCCCATCACCAGCGGGAAGACGAACGTGGCGCCGAACATCGCCACCACGTGCTGCGCCCCGAAGCCCACCATGCGCGGCCAGGTGAGCCGCTCGTCAGGTCTGACCACCTCACCGGGAGCCAGATGCTTGCCGTCACCGTGTCTGGTCCAGCCGAAACCCATGAGACCCCTCTTCAACCGGGCCGTCGGTCAGGTGGCCGCCCCGCAGACTCCTCCGCGGCGGTTCTTCCCGTTGCGGGCACATTAGGCCCGCCGGCGCTGTGCTACACGGGCATGATCTGCCAAATTCCCCTCGTTCACCAGCCTTCCCCTCACTCACCTCGCTGCACCTGCGATCGTGCGCACGTTCGGGCTCGCGTGGGACCGCCGGTGTCCCGGGTCAGCGCACCCGGATGACGAAGCCCTCGCCGGTGACGACCTGCCCCGACCGGATCTTGCAGGTCTTGCGCAGCTCGACCTCGCCGTCGACCCGGACCATGCCCTCGGCGACGAGCATCTTGGCCATCCCCCCGGTCTCGGTGACGCCGCAGTATTTGAGCAGGTCGCACAGCGGGATGTAGTCGGATTGCAGTTCGAAGTCCACGGCACACAGGCTAGAGGACCGCGCACCCGTTGACGTGCCGCACCCGCCGGGTTACGGTCTGGACCAAAATGGGGCAGGAACGGACGCGCCGCGCGGAGGTGGGGTTGTGCCGAGTCTCCAGGAGGGTCAGTCGACCGGGCACGGTGCCGCGTCGGACCAGGCGCGGAGCCGCCCGCGGCGAAGGCGGGGCCGCGTGCGGCGCGCCCTGCGGGGGGCGGCGGCGGTGGTGTTGCCGGCGACGATGGTGCTGGCGGCGCCGCTCGCCGCGCCATTCGCGCCCGCGGCGGCGGCCGACCTGCGGATCGCCAACGAAGGCTTCGACGACGGGCTCACCGGCTGGAGCGGGTCGCACAGCCCGGGCGGGGTCACCGCCGCGATCTGGGACGGGCGCACCACCGCCCGCCTCGCCGACGCCGATCCCGGCGCCGCCTACGGCAGGGAGAGCATGCCGGGACTGCCCGCCACGGCGGGGAGGCGCTACACCCTGCACGCCGAGGTGTGGGCCGACAGCGGCCCCGCGCGGCTCTACCTGCGCTTCAGGGACTCCTCCGGCCGCCTCCTCGGCGCCGGCGCGAACGCCTCGGCCACGGGCCGGCGGTGGAACCACGTCACGGCCTCCGGCGTCGCGCCCGCCGGCACGGCCACCGTCTCGGCCCTGATCTACTCGGGGGTCGCCGACGTGGGCACCGCCTACTGGGACGAGGTGCTGATCACCAGGGACACGACCGATCTGGGCGTGCAGATCGAGAGCGGCGTGCCCAACGCCACCACGTTCGCGGGCGGCAGCGCGTACGCCCTCTACACCGGCACCCCCGACGCCAACCCGCAGCTCGCCGTGATCGACCTGGCCACCGAGAAGGTCACCAGGAAGATCACCATCCCGGACAGCGCCGCGTCCCCGACCGTGGGCGGCTGGGCGGCGGCCACGGCCACCGACGGCAGCGTCTACCTCGGCACCTATCCCAACGCCAAGCTCTACCGGCACGTCCCCGGCCAGTCCACGGTCACCGATCTCGGACGGGCGGAGGGCGGCTACGCGTTCATCTGGGACCTGGAGCCCGGGGCGGACGGGGAGGTGTACGGCGGGACGTACAACGACGGCCGGTACTTCTCCTACGCCGACGGCGCCTTCACCACGCTCGGCAGCGTGCCCGTCGTGGCGGGCGCGGAGAACGTGCGCAGCCTCGCCCACGACCCGGCGACCGGCGCCACGTACCTGGGCACGGGCACGAACGCCGCGCTGGTCAGGTACGACAACGCGACGGGACGTGTGGACCGCCTCCTCCCGGCCGCCTACGCGCACAACTCCATGGTGGGCGGCCTCACCTGGACGGGCGGCAGGCTGTTCGCCTGGATCGACCGCACGCTGCTCGTCCTGCGCGTCGCGCGCGCCGCCGACGGCTCCCACACCGCCGCGGCCGACGCCGCGATCACCGACGTGGACCTGCACCACTCCCCCGCCCGCGACGGCCGGGTCTGGTTCGTCAAGGAGGGGCTGCTGCACTCCTACGAGGTGGCCACGGGGACCGTGCGGGCGACCTCCGTCCGGCCGGGGCTGGACGTCACCGGCTACACCTGGTCCGGCGGCACGCTGGTGGGCCTGGGCGCGGCCGAGGACGGCACCAGGGTCTTCAGGTACGAGCCGGTGAGCGGCCAGTGGAGCAGCAGGGTCGTCTCCGGCGCCCCCGTCCTGCCCGCCGCGATCAACGCGCTCGGCACGGGGCCCGACGGCCGGATCTACACCGGCGGCTACCTGACCGGCGGAACCGGCGCGCACGACCCGCTGCGGGGCGACGGCGACGACGGCAGACCGGACACCCCGACCCGCACCGGGCTCAGCCAGACCGACAGCCTGCTCGCGCACGACGGCCGGCTCTACATCGGGGCCTACCCGTCGGCCAAGCTCTACAGCCACGTCCCCGGCGACCCCTGGCCGCCCACGCTGAGATACACCGGCGGGGACGCCGGCAGCAAGGCCGACGACTGCGAGCCGGGCGAGGGCCCGCCGCCGCAGGACCGGCCGTACGCGCTCGCCGGCGGACCGGACGGCACGGTCTACATGGGAACGGTGCCCAAGTACGGCAAGCGCAGCGGCGCGCTCACCGTCTGGAAGGAGGGCACGCCGGGGAGGACCCTGTGCGTGGCGGCGAACCAGGCGGTCGTCTCGCTGGCCTTCGCGGGCGGCATGCTGTTCGGCGGCACGTCCACGCGCGGCGCCCTGGGCGTCCATCCTGTCTACGCTCCCGGGGCGTCGGCCACGCTGTTCTCCTACGACCCCGCCACCGGCGCCGTGCGCCTCCATCCGCTCCCGCTGCCGGCGCCGAAGGCCGTCACCGCTCTCGCGCAGGTGGACGGCCGGCTGTGGGGCCTGGCGGGCGGGTCGCTGTTCACCCTCGATCCGGCCCGGCCGCAGGAGATCACCACCGAACAGCTCTTCCCCGACCCCGACTACGCCGCCAGGCCCAGCCTCGCCTGGCGGGACGGGGTGCTGCTGACCGTGGCCCAGGACCCGCGTCACGTGTACGACACGGCCGGCGACCAGATCTTCCGGATCGACCGGTCGACGCGGGCGCTCACCGTGCTGCTGACGGACCCGGGGATGGAGGGGCTGACGGCCGACCGGTTCGGCAACCTCTACTACAGGATCAACGAGAGGCTGCACCGCCTCGCCCTGCCCGCCTGAGCCGCGCACCCCCTCCGGGTCCGGCCCGCCGGTCCGCCCCGCGCGCCCACCGCAGCCACCTGTTCCCGTCGTCGTCCCTGGAACCTCAAGGCCGCGGTGACATGACGCCGGCGACCTAGTGGACGCGGACACGGCCGCCGGCGTCACCGATGAGGCGGATCACGGCGAACGCCTTCTAGATGCCGCGCATGCGCAGCACGTGCAGGGCGAGGGTGAGGTTGAGGCGCAGGTGGGGGTCGTCGGTGAAGCCGCCGAGCAGCCGTTCGAGCTTCCCGATGCGGTAGCGCAGCGTGTTGTAGTGGAAGTGCAGCCTCCGGGCCGTCTCGGCCACGTTGAGGTTGGTCTCCAGCAGCACCTGCAGGGTGCGGCGCAGGTCGGAGTTCTCGGCGTCGTCGTCGGTGGCCAGCGGGCCGAGGGTCTCGCGGACGAAGGCGTGCAGCTCCTCGGTGTCGTTCACCAGCGACAGCAGCCGGTAGACGCCGAGCTGGTCGAAGTGGGCGACCGCGCCGGGGCCGTGGAGCTGGCGGCCGACGCGCGCCGCCTTGAGCGCCTGCGCGTACGCGTCGGGCAGCGTGTCGGCGCCCGCGCAGGGCCGCGAGGTGCCGGTGGAGAAGGTGACGGGCGGCGAGGCGGCGGGCGGCGAGTCGGTGAAGGCCGCGGCGGCGTCCCTGGCCAGCCGCGCCGTGTCGGCCGTCGCCCCGACGACGGCCACCACCTCGTGGGAGAAGCCCGCCACCGCGCCGCGCGGGTCGTGCCGGCGGATCGCCGCGGTCCAGCTCGTGACGAGGCGGTCCTGGGCGCTGCGCTCGTCGCCGTCGGGGTCGATCTCCGCCACGAGGACGGTGACGGGCCGTTCGAGGTCCCAGCCGAACGCCCTGGACCGGGTGGCGACCCGTTCGGCCGAACCGGCGCGGCCGGTGAGGACGTCGCGCAGGAAGTCGGCCCGGTACTTGCTCTCGACGGCGTTGACCGCCTCCTGGCGGGTGACGACGAGCGCGGCGACGGTGGCGGCGCGCTCCAGGATGCCGATGTCGCTGTCACGGATCGCGCCCGCCGGGCTGTAGGCGACGATCCGGCCGTGGTGGTGGCCCGCCGCGACGACCGGCACCGACA
>NZ_KZ559468.1:0-153607 GCF_002850745.1 Nonomuraea indica | reverse complement strand
GGCGCCCCCCCCCGGCCTCCCGGCCGCCCCGCCGGGGCCTCGCGGCGGGCCTGTTCCGTGCCCGATCTCCCGCTGCGCGGCGGGGCGCCGGCGGGGGCCTCGCGGCGGATCGACTCCCGCAGGACCGTCACGTGGTCGGGTGGTCCCGCCGTGGCCAGCACCCGCCCGCCGCCGTCCACCGCGGCGACCGCGACGTCGAGCAGCCCGGCCACCCCTTCGGTCACCTCGTCCAGCCCGCCGCCCGCCAGCACCACCTGCACCAGCGCCCGGTGCGCCTCCTCGGCGCGGGCCAGCACGGCCGCCTGCCGGTTGAGGATGTCGGTGAGCACCTGGTTGAGGATGTCGTCGAAGCCGACGTCGTCGGGCAGCAGGATCAGCGGGAAGCCGAGCCGGTCGGCCTGCTCCACCATCTCGCCGGGCAGCTCGTCGACGTAGCGGCCGAGCTTGATGGCCAGCGCCGCGAGGCCCCGCTCGTCCAGGTCGGACACCAGGCGGCCGAGCGACTGCGGCGTGTTGCGCAGCGGGTAGCCGGTGGTGAGCAGCAGCTCGTGCGGCTTGACCCAGGCCAGGATGTCGGGCACCTCCATGACGTTGAGGCGCTGCACGATGCGGCCCAGCCCGCTCTCCCCCGCGATCAGCCGCGCCTGCGCGAGGGTGGACACGCCGAGCACCTCCCCCACGGACACGCCGTGGATGATCGTGCCCGTACTCGCCAGCCGGACGGGGGGTTCCATGGGGTCGATTCTGACCCCGGAGGCGGTCTGTCAGGAAGAGCCAACCTTCTCGCGCACTGTTGGCAAATTTCTCCGTACGGAGGGTTGAAGGGGCGTTCTACGGTCAGGTCCAGGCGCGACGAGGAGGCCCGGTGACCGTCGGTACCCATGCGCGGCGGCCGCGCACGCACGTGACCGGCGCCGCGAGCGCGGCCGTGCGGCCGGTGCTGGAGGCGCCGCGCCGGCCCGCGCGCGTGCTGGCGGCCTTCCCGGCCGGCGTGTACCTGCAGGTGCGGACGGACCTGGAGCCGTCGGTCATCGCCGTCATCACGGGCGAGGCGACGAGGCTGCCGAACTCGGTGCTGCTCGCCGGCGACCTGCCGCACGTCGCGGTCGGCGACGAGGCGGCGGTGGGCGACGGCGTGATCCTCCTGGGACGGCTGAGCCTGCACGCCCGCCGCTGGTGGGCCCCCGCCCCGCCGCTCGGCAGGGTCGATCCGGCCCGGCTGCGCGAGGCGGCGCCCCGGCTCGGCGCCGGCACGCCGGGGCTGGCCGGCGACGAGGCCGTGGAGCTCCTGGCGGCCGGCTGCGCGAGCGGCCATCTGCTGGGCGTGCTGACGGCCGCCGAACGGCTGATGGGCCTCGGCCCGGGGCTCACGCCGAGCGGCGACGACGTGCTGGCGGGGCTCCTGGTGACGCTGCGCGGGCTCGGCGCCGCGGCGGGCGCGGAGCGGGCGGTACGGCTGGCCGGATGGCTGGCGGCGACCGTGGCCTTCGACGCCCGCACCCGGACGACGCCCATCTCGGCGACGCTCCTGCACTGCGCGGCGCGCGGCGAGTCCTGCCCCGAGGTGGTCGAGGTGCTGCGCGGCCTGGCGGGGCTGCGGCCGCTGGAGCCGGCCGTGCACCGGTTGCGCCGGCTCGGCCACACCTCCGGCTCGGACCTGGCCCAGGGCATCGCCATCGGCGTGGCCGCGGTCCTGTCGCTGGGCGCCGCCGGATGAGCGCCGTGCCGCGAGGCGGAACCGCGCCGCCGGGCGAAGCCGCGCCGCCGGGCGAGCCCGTACGGGAGGGCGTTGCGATGACACCCACGGACATGGTCCTGGTGAGGCCGGGCGTCTACCACGACTCGGTGGCGCTCATGCGGGTGAGCCGGTCGATGCGGGAGCTGCCGGGCGTGGAGGTGGCCGTCGTCGCGATGGCGACGGAGCTCAACCTGGCGCTGGCCCGCGACCTGGGTTTCAGGCTGCCGGCGGCCGGCCCCGGCGACCTGCTGGTCGCCCTGCGCGGCGGCGACCTGGAGGGGGCCGCGGCGGAGCTGGACCGCCGCCTGGCGCTCCTGTCGGGCGCGCGCGGCCGGGAGGCGGGCGAGCAGTCGCCGCTCACCACCCGCTCGGCGGCCCGGCGCCCGGCGGACCTGGTGCTGGTGTCGGTGCCCGGCGAGCACGCCTTCGCCGAGGCGCTGGACGCGGTGCTGGCGGGTCTCGACGTGATGGTGTTCAGCGACGGGGTGCCCGTCGGCCAGGAGGTGCTGCTCAAGCGGCTGGCCGAGCAGCGCGGCGTGCTCGTCATGGGCCCCGACTGCGGCACCGCCGTGATCGCCGGAGTGGGGCTCGGCTTCGCCAACGTGCTGCGGCCCGGTCCCGTCGGCGTCGTCGCGGCGTCCGGCACCGGAGCCCAGCAGGTCACCTCGCTGCTCGACCTGGCCGGCATCGGGACCAGCCACGTCCTGGGCGTGGGCGGGCGCGACCTGTCGGCCGAGGTGGGCGGGCTGTCGACGCTGCGCGCCCTGCGCATGCTGGACGACGACCCGGCCACCGAACTGATCGTGCTCGTCTCCAAGCCGCCCGACCCGGCCGTGGCCGGCGCCGTGCGCGAGGTGGTGGCCGGCCTGAGCACACCGGTGGTGACGGCGTTCGCCGGGGAGCGCGACCTGACGGCGGCCGCGGAGGAGGCGCTGCGCGCGCTCGGCAGGCCGGTCCCCGCCTGGCCGTGCTGGCCGGCCCGGCCGGGACCGGAGCACCCGGACGGGCCGCAGGGGCGCCCGGTCGGCCCGCCGCGCGCCGGCCGGGAGGAGTCCCGGGGGCGTCGCGGCGGGAGGCTGCTCGGCGTCTACTCGGGCGGGACGCTGTGCGCGGAGGCCCGGCTGATCGTGGGACGGG
The DNA here is from genome assembly GCF_002850745.1 of Nonomuraea indica. Classification (GTDB taxonomy): domain Bacteria; phylum Actinomycetota; class Actinomycetes; order Streptosporangiales; family Streptosporangiaceae; genus Nonomuraea; species Nonomuraea indica. Next base: position 150,732 of record NZ_KZ559468.1, on the reverse strand, counting down.
GCGAGTTCACCGACTACGGGGACGACGCCTACACCCGTGGCCGCGCCCACCCGATGATCGACCCCACCCTGCGGCTGGAGGCGCTGTCCCGCGCCGAACCCGGCGACGTGGTGCTGCTCGACGTGGTCCTCGGTCACGGCGCCGACCCCGACCCGGCCGCCGCGCTCGCGCCCGCCCTCGCAGGCTGTCCCGCGACGGTCGTCGTCGCGCTGGTCGGCACCGAGGACGACCCGCAGGGGCTGCACCGGCAGGCGCAGGCCCTGGCACGGGCGGGGGCCGCCGTGTTCGCCTCCAACGCCCAGGCCGCCCGGTACGCGAAGGACCTGCCATGACGCTGCTCTCCGGCCCGCCCCGCGTGATCACGGCCGGCGCCGGCCTGCTGCGGGAGTCGCTGGCCGCCCAGGCCGTCGCGACGACTCCGGTGGACTGGCGGCCACCTCTGCCCGGCACCGGGCGGGCGCTGGCGCGGGTGCTGGCCGATCCGCGGCTGCCCGCCGCCAACGCGCGGGCCGTCGCCCGGCTGACCTCCGCCCGGCCTGTGCTGGCGGCCGTGCGGCGTGCGTCGGAGGTGCTGGACCTGGGCCGGATGACGTTCCTGCACGCCGGACCGCCCATCACGTGGGAGCGGGCGTCCGGGCCGTTGCGCGGCGCCCTGATCGGCGCGATGCTGCTGGAGGGGTACGCCCACGACGAGCGGGAGGCCGAGGATCGGCTGGCCGCCGGCGAGGTGCGGCTGGAGCCCTGCCACCACCGGGGGGCGGTCGGCCCGATGGCGGGCGTGATCGGCCCGTCGATGTGGATGTTCGAGGTGCGCGACGCCGAGCACGGCGGGGTGGCGTACTGCTCGCTCAACGAGGGCCTGGGCAAGGTGCTGCGCTACGGCGCGTACGGGCCCGAGGTGCTGGAGCGGCTGGCCTGGATGGACCGCGTCCTCGGCCCGGTGCTGTCGGCCGCGGTCGAGCTGGCCGGGCCTGTCGACCTGCGCGGCATGATCGCGCAGGCCCTGCAGATGGGCGACGAGCTGCACAACCGCAACCGCGCCGCCACCTCGTTGCTGCTGAGGGAGCTGGCCCCGGCCGTGGTGGACGCCTCGCCCCGCGACGCCGCCGAGGTGCTGAGGTTCGTCGGCGGCAACGACCACTTCTTCCTCAACGCGGGCATGGCCGCGTGCAAGGTGGCCACGGACGCGGCCCGCGGCGTCCCCGGCTCCTCGATGGTCGTCGCCATGGCGCGCAACGGCACGGACTTCGGGGTGCAGGTGTCGGGGCTGGGCGACCGGTGGTTCACCGGGCCGGCGGGGGTGCCGGACGGGCTCTACCTCGGCGCGTACGGGCCGGCGGACGCCAATCCGGACATCGGCGACTCGACGATCACCGAGACGTCGGGGCTGGGCGGGTTCGCGATGGCGGCGGCTCCGGCGATCGTGCGTTTCGTGGGCGGCGAGGTGGCGGACGCGGTGGCGGCGACGCGGGCCATGTACGAGATCACGCTGTCGGAACATCCGGCGTACCAGATCCCGGGGCTCGGATTCCGCGGCACACCGGTCGGGATCGACCTCACGCTGGTGGCCCGGACAGGCCTGCTGCCCGTGGTCAACACCGGTATCGCGGGGCGGGTGGCGGGCACCGGGCAGGTCGGCGCCGGCCTGGTGGAACCGCCGCTGGAAGCGTTTACAGCGGCATTGCTGGCGCTCGCAGAATCAGCGAATGATCCCCTTTATTAATGATATTTCCGCAGGTCAAGTCATCTGTCAGGAGTGGTCGGCTTCCGTACCCGAATAGCATGCCTATATCGTGTCGAACCTCTTAATCGGGAAGTATGGCGCGACGACGCATGTGACCGACGAGGCGGGAGATGGGGGCGGACATGGCAGCCGACCGCGTGCTCAGCGGGCCCGGCGCGGAGGGGAACGCACCGCAGAGCCCGGTGACCGGCACGGGCCGCCTGATCGGCCGGCGCTACCGGCTGATGTCGCCCGTCGGCCGGGGCGGCATGGGCATGGTGTGGCACGCCCACGACGTGCTGCTCGACCGGGCCGTCGCGGTCAAGGAGCTGATCCTGCCCTTCGGGCTCGACCACGCGGGCAAGCAGGTCGCCCACCGGCGCATGCTGCGCGAGGCCAGGTCGGCCGCGCGGCTGGCGCACCCCGGCATCGTCACCGTGCACGACGTGGTCGAGGAGGACGGCCGGCCGTGGATCGTCATGGAACTGGTCCGCGCCTGGTCCCTCGAACAGGCCGTACGGCAGAGCGGCCCGCTGCCCGTCCTGCAGGTCGCCGAGATCGGCATCCGGGTGCTGGACGCGCTCCGGCACGCGCACGCCGCCGGGATCCTGCACCGCGACGTCAAACCGGGCAACGTGCTGCTCACCTCCGACCGGGTGGTCCTGACCGACTTCGGCATCGCCGCCATCGAGGGCGACGTCACCATCACGCAGACCGGCCTGCTCATGGGGTCGCCCGCGTACGTGCCGCCGGAGCGGCTGTCCGGCCAGCCGATCACGCAGGCGGCCGACCTGTGGTCGTTCGGCGCGACGCTGTACGCGGCCGTGGAGGGGCGGCCGCCGTACGAGGGGCCCGACGCGATCGCGGTGCTCGGCGCGGTGCTGACGCAGGAGCCGGCGCGCCCGGGACGCGCGGGCGCGCTGCTGCCGGTCATCGAGGGACTGCTGCGCAAGAACCCGGCCGAACGGCTGACCGCCGAGCAGGTCGGCGACGCCCTCGAACGGGTGCTGCTCGCCCACGGCTCCGCGCGGCCGCGCACCCCCGACGCCCCGCCGCAGCCGGTGGCGCGGCAGGATCCGCCGCCGGCCGGGCTGCTGCCGCCGCTGGAGCCGCCGTCCGGGCCGATGCCGTCGCGGATCGTCGAGACGCCGTCCGGGCCGGTGCGGGTGCCGTACGACCCGCTGCAGGACCGGCCGGACGGGCACGAGGGACATCCGGGGCCCGCCGCCGGCCGTCCCGCGGACCGGCCGTCGGGGCAGCCGCCGGGGCGGTTCGACGCGTTCGCGAGCACGTCCGAGCCGCTGCGCCTGCCGGAGCCGCCCGGCGACCCGCTCCTCGGGCCGCGGGAGCCCGGCACCGGACCGCACCCCCTCCACGACCTGGGGCCCGACCGCACCACGGGCGCCTACCCCTCCCGCATCCCCGGCACCGGCGCGTACCCGTCACAGGACCTCCCCTCCGGCGCGTACCCGTCACAGGACGCCACGACCGGCGCGCATCCACTGCGGGACCTTCCCTCCGGCGCGTACCCGTCGCAGGACCCCACCCCGGCCGCGTACCCGTCACGGGACTTCCCCTCCGGCGCGTACCCGTCACAGGACGCCACGACCGGCGCGCATCCACTGCGGGACCTTCCCTCCGGCGCGTACCCGTCGCAGGACCCCACCCCGGCCGCGTACCCGTCACGGGACTTTCCGTCGGGCTCGCATGCGCCGCACGAGCAGCCCGGCGGGCTCGGGTCCGGCGGGCTCGGGTCCGGCGGGCTCGGGTCCGGCGGGCTCGGGTCCGGCGGGCTCGGGTCCGGTGGGGAGGCCGGTCCGCCGCCGCCGATCCTGCCGCTGACCACCGGAAGCCGCTCCGCGCTGTGGCCGCTGCCCTCCGAGGAGGACCTGCGCAACCACTCGCGCGACCTGTCCCGCGAGGCGTCCCGCGGCCGCCCGGCCGCCCTCCCTCCAGCCGGTGACCGTCCCGCCAAGGGCAGGCGCAGGCCCGGGGAGCGGGGCAACGGCTGGACACACGACGGCAGGCCCACCCCGCGCCTGATCCTGTCCGCCGTCGCGGCCGCGGGCGCCGTCGCCGCGGCCACGCTGCTGTTCACCGCCCTTGGCGGCGACCCCGCACCGCCCGCCGCCGCGCCCACCGCCGGCACCGCCACTCCGGCCCGTCCCCTGCAGGCGGCGGCCGTCCCGGACGGGTACGAGGAGCACGCCGCGGCGGGTTTCACCGCGGCGGTCCCCAAGGGCTGGAAGGCCGCGATCTCCGGGGACGAGGCCACGTTCAGCGGGCCGAAGGACTCGGGGGTGAACTTCCGGGTCCAGCAGGCCACGCCGCAGGCCGACGGCGGGCTGGCCGAGCTCACCCGGGCCGAGGCGGACGGCGGCGTCGAGAGCTACATCCAGGTGCGGCTGCAGGCCACGCAGTTCCGTACCTGGAAGGCGGCCGACTGGGAGTACACCTACACCCGGTCCAACGGCGTCCCGATGCACGCCCTGACCCGCTACGTCACCGTGGACGACGGCACCGCCTTCCAGATCACCTTCGACATGCCGGAGCTGGTCTGGGACGACCAGGCCGAGGCGCGCAAGGTCTTCCTCGACACCTTCCGCCAGACGACCTGACCGGGGCCGGAGCGCCCGTCCGCGACCGGTGGGGTACGGTCGGCCCATGAAGCTGGCCAGTATCCATCGCTATCCGGTCAAATCCACCAGCGGGCACACCGTCGGGCGGGCCGAGGTGGAGCCCTGGGGACTGGCCGGCGACCGGCGCTTCCTCGTCGTGGACGGGGACGGCGCCATGCTGACCGCGCGCAAGCTCCCCCGGCTGCTGGCCTGCGTCCCGGAGCTGGACGGCGACGCGCTCGTCCTCACCGGCCCGCACGCGCCGCCGCTGCGGGTGCTCCCCGCCGCCGCGCCCCGCACGACGGTGCGGGTGTGGCGGAACGACGTCGAGCTCACCGACTGCGGCGACGAGCCCGCCGCGTGGCTGTCGTCGCTGCTCGACCGGCCCGCCCGGCTCGTGTGGCTGGACGACCCCACCCGCCGGCCGGTCAACCCGGACTACGGGCGGGCCGACGACCGCGTCAGCCTCGCCGACGCCTATCCGCTGCTGCTGACCACGACCGCCTCGCTGAGCCGGCTCGACGACTGGATCGCCGAGACCGCCGCCGAGCGGGGGGAGGAGCCGCCCGCGCCGCTCGACATGCGCCGCTTCCGGCCGAGCGTGGTGGTGGACGGCGTGCGCACGCCGTTCGACGAGGATTCGTGGAAGCGGATCCGGATCGGCGAGGTGGACTTCCGGGTGGTCAAGGGCTGCGACCGGTGCGTCCTGCCGACGGTGGACCCCGTGACGCACGTGTCCGGCAAGGAGCCGACCCGGACCCTGGCCCGGCACCGCAGGTGGGACGGCAAGGTGTGGTTCGGCGTCAACCTCATCCCCGACGCGCGCGGCACGATCGCGCAGGGTGATCCGGTCACCGTCCTCTGACGTCGCCCGGCGGCGGGCGCATCGGGAAAGCCACTTGTCCCCTTTGGGAGGATCTCTCGGCCTATGGGAGACTTCACGGGTGACCAGCGCCCCCACCACACCCGCTGTTACCTCCCCCGATCGCATCCGCGTCGTCCAGCGCCGCACCCTGACCGTGCTGTCGGCCGCGCAGATCGTCGGCGGGGTCGGCGTCGCCGTGGGTCTGGCGCTCAGCTCGGTGGTGGTGGACGAGCTGTCGGGTTCGACGGTCATCAGCGGGTTCGCGGGCACGGCCACCGTGCTGGGCGCGGCCCTGCTGGCGCTTCCCACGGCCAAGGCGGCCGGGCGGGGCGGCCGGCGGATGGGCCTGGCCCTGGCCTACGCGGCGGCGCTGCTGGGCTGCGCGCTGTCCGTCGCCGCCATCACGATCCGCAACTGGCCGTTGCTGCTCGCCGGGCTGGTGCTGGTGGGCGGCGGCAGTGCCGGCAACCTGGCGGCGCGCTACTCGGCGACCGACCTGTCACCGCCGGGGCACGCCGGCCGGCACCTGTCGCTGGTGGTGTGGGCGGCCACCGTCGGCTCCGTCGCCGGGCCCAACCTGGCCAGGCCGGCCGACCAGCTGGGCATGGACGCGGGCCTGGTGGAGAAGGCGGGGCCGTTCGCGTTCGCCGCCCTGGCGTTCGCGCTCGCGCTGCTCGTCGTCATGGCCGGACTCCGCCCCGACCCGCTCAAGCTGGCGCGTGAGCGCGACGGCGCGCCGCCCGTGCCGGCGACCGGCGGGCGCAGGACACTGCGGCGGGCGTGGCGGACGCTGCGGGCGACCCCGATGGCCCGCAAGGCAATGATCATGATCGCGGTGAGCCACACGGCGATGGTGTCGGTCATGTCGATGACCCCGGTCAAACTCCACCACGACGGCTCCAACCTCGACGTCATCGGGCTGGTGATCAGCCTGCACATCGCCGGCATGTACGTCATGTCGCCGGTGGTGGGCTGGCTGGCCGACAAGGCGGGTACGGTGCCGGTGCTGATGGGCGGCATGGCGCTGCTGCTGGGCGCGGCGGCCCTGGCGGGCACGGCCGGTCACAGCGTCTGGCGGATCACCACGGCGCTCGTGCTGCTGGGACTCGGCTGGTCGTGCGGGCTGGTCGCGGGGTCGGCGCTGGTCAGCGAGTCGGTGCCGGTCGAGGGGCGGACGGCGGTGCAGGGGCTGTCGGACCTGCTCATGAACGTCTGCGGGGCCACCGGCACGGTGGCCGCCGGCGCCATCGTGGACCGCCTCTCGTACGGCACGCTCGGCCTGGTGGTCGGCGTGATGGTGGCGGCGGCCGGCCTCTGGCTCGCCGCCACGCACCGGCGCGCCACCTGACCACGGGCCCCGGCCCGGCCGGAGGACCCCGCGGAGCAGGCGCCGGCCGCCACGCGCGGCGGGGGCGGTCGCTCCGTCCCGGTCAGCCGTGGTCGTGCGAGGTGCCGGTGTGCGCGGGACGCCGCCCGGCCGGGGGAAGCGTCACCTGGACGCGGGCCCCCGCCCCCGCCGCCGGCGGAGTGGTGGCGAAGCTGATCCCGTTGGGCTCCTCGCCCACCTCGACGGTGGCGACGGCCCTGCCGGTGGGCAGGTCGAGGACGGAGACCGTGCCGTCGTAGACGTTCGTCACCCAGGCCCGGTCGCCCCTCGGGGCGACCACCAGGCCGTGCGGGCCGGAACCGGTGGCCATCCGGCCGGTCACCTTCATGGTCCGGGTGTCGATGACGGAGACCACGGCACCCGGCCGCCGCTCGGTGCCCTGATCGGCCGACAGCAGCGTCCGCCCGTCGGGCGTGAGGTACGCCTGCGCGGGCGCGGCCGACACAGCGGTCCTGCCGACGACCTCGGCCGTCCGCAGATCGACCTTCACCACACCGGCCGGCTCGGAGACGGTGGCGTAGGCGTGGCGTCCGTCCGGCGAGACCGCCACCTGCACCGGCGCTCCGCCCACCTTCACGCCCGCGGTCTTGACGTCGGTCCGGGTGTCGACGACGTCCACCGTCCCCGCCTTCGTGTTGGCCACCACCAGCGCGGTCCCGTCGGGAGTGGGCCGGGCGCCGTGCGGACCGCCGCCGACGCGGATGACCTTCGCCGACGTCAGGTCGGCCGTACGGTACGCCGACACGGTGCCGTCGCCGTAGTTGGTGACATACGCCTTGGCGCCGTCGGGCGTCACCACCACGTGGGCCGGTGCCGCGCCGGTCGGCCCGGACGCCTTGAGCCCGTGACCGGCCGCGTCGAGCTCGGCCACCGTGGCGGTGTCGCCGCTGACGGCGTACACGCGGTCGCCGGGGGCGACCTGGACGTTGTGCGGTTCGCTGATCCCGCTCACGGTGACGGCCACGGCGTTGGTGGCCGCGTCGATGGCCACCAGGGCGTCACCGCCTTCCACGGCCACCCACACCGTTCCCCGCGTGCCTGACGAGGACGCCGGCGGCGCAGCGGGGCGTCCGGCCTCCTCCGCCGGAGAGCACGCCACGAGCCCCGCCGTCATGACCGCCGCCGAGCAGACGCCGGTGATCGTCCTCCATGTCCGCCGACCCATGCGATCGTTCTCCTGTCCTCGATAGTAGAAGCCGCAGGCTTGCGCCCGTGCGACCTCCACACGCTGGCGATGGTGCAGACAGGGGCCATCCTCACAGCGTCTCCCACTGCCCTACGTGTGACTAAGGTCCTTAGTAGGCGGTCGAAGGTCACCGTCGGCCGGGGCGGCGCGTGCCTTCCCGACGAGGAGCCGGGCGCCCGTCACTTGGCGTCGGCGTAGCAGGAGACCGCGACGGCCTCCATCGGGAACCGGACCGGCGTCGCGCCGAACACCAGGCGGGTCGCCTCCTCGGCCGCCGCCGAGACCGCGTCGATCACCTCGCGCGCCAGGCCGAGCGGGCAGTGCACCATGACCTCGTCGTGCTGGAAGAACACCAGCCGGGCCGGCTCGGGCAGCAGCCCGCGCAGCACCGCCATCAGGGCGAGCGCCCATTCGGCGGCGGTCGCCTGCACGACGAAGTTGCGGGTGAAGCGGCCCCGGTCACGAGCCGCCCGGCCGCCCTCGGGCCCGGCGACGAGCTCCCGCCACCGCTCGGACGGGGGCGGGCTGGTGCGCCCCAGCCAGGAGCGGACCAGCCGGCCCTCCTCACCGGCCTTGGCGGCGTCCTCGACGAACCGGTAGGCGTGGGGGAAGCGCTGACGCATCATCGCCAGCAACTTGGGGGCGTCGCCGCTGGTGCCGCCGTACATGGCGGACAGCATCGCTATCTTGGCGTGGTCGCGATCACCGCCGAACGCCTGGGCGAGCGCGGAGTAGAGGTCGATCTCGCCAGCCGCCCTGGCCAGCCCCGCGTCGCCGGCCATCGCGGCGAGCACCCGCGGTTCGAGCTGGGCGGCGTCGGCGACGACGAGCGTCCAGCCCTCGTCGGCCACGACGACGCGCCGCATCACCTTGGGGATCTGCAGCGCCCCGCCGCCCGAGGTGGCCCAGCGGCCGGAGACCACGCCGCCCACCACGTATTCGGGCCGGAACCGGCCGCCGCGCACCCACTGGTCGGCCCAGGCCCAGCCGTGGAAGCTGTGCAGGCGGGCCAGCTCCTTGTAGGCCAGCAGCGGTTCGACGGCGGGGTGGTCGATCCGCTTGAGCTCCCAGGACCGGGTGCTCTTCAGCGCCACGCCCGCGCCCTTGAACGCCTTGACGAGCTGCTGGACCGAGTCGGGGTTGACCGGATGGCCGAAAGCGGCCGCCACCTCGTCGGCCAGCGCCTGCAGCCTGGCCGGGCGCATGCCGTGCACCGGGCGGGGCCCGAGCAGCTCGGTGAGCAGCGCGTCGTGCACGTCGCGCCGCCAGGGCATGCCGTCGTGGCCCATCTCGGCGGCGATCAGCGCGCCCGCCGACTCGGCGGCGACCAGCAGCCGGAACCGCCCCGGGTCGGGCAGCGCCTCGACGCGCCGGAGCTGGTCGGCCAGCACCTCCGCCACGGCGTCCGCGCCGAGCGGCTCGGGCGCGAACAGCGTGCCGGGCATGCTGGGCTGCTCGTCGGGCACCGGCCGGCCGTGCAGCCTGGCGTGGGCCGCCCTGGCCGAGCGGGGCTCGCCGTAGCGGCCCTCGCAGGCGAGCAGCAGCCCCTCGGTGAGCGTGAGATCGTGGCAGCGCGAGACGCGCACACCCGCGTCGAGCAGGGGCGGGTAGGCCTCGCGTGTGTCGGCCCACACCCACCGGGGGCGCCGCGCGGCCCCGGCGTCCGGACCGGCCTCCAGCTCGCGAACGGCCGCCGCCAGGTCGGCCGGCCGCCGGGCCGCGCCCTGCCCGGAGGCGATCGGGAGGACGGTCTCTCCCGCCAGCACCACGTACACGCCCCCAGCGTGCCAGGCGGCTACGACAGACCGATGACGACCTCGTCCTCGACCGGCGGTTCGAGCTCCTGCGCCAGGCAGCCGGTGGCCGCGTAGCAGCGGATGGTCAGCGTCTCCGGCGTGACGGACAGGCGCAGGAACTGCTTGAAGAACGGCGGGGTGTCCCAGTCGGACAGCTCGGACAGGTAGCGGTGGAACACCTTGTCGACCGGCAGCCGTAACGGCCACGGCCAGGCCCCGAGCAGCCGCGCCGCCCACCGTACGCGGCGGGTGATCCGGACCGGGCCCTCGACGGGACGCACGGGGGTGTTGCCGACGTGCTCGGCGGTGACGCAGGCGGCCTCGGCGGGGGTGAGGGAGAGCCACTTCATCCGCAGCCGCCGGGCGTAGAAGTGGCTGTAGAACGACAGCGAGTCCCCGCGCAGCGGGTAGCACCTGAAGTCGTCCTCCCGCACGCCGGCCACGTCCACCCGCCGGATGGTGTGGGTGGCGTGCATGAACGCCCCGCCGCCGCCGGAGACCACGTACTGGATCACCCGGTCGCCGACCCGCACGGGGTAGCGCTGGTAGTTGTGCACGTCGCCGCCGATGGCGGCCACGTAGCGGTGGGCGGGGTCGCGCACGATGTCGTCGATCGTGCCGCCGTCCTCCAGCGGCGACGGCTTGTAGGCGTTGGCGGTGTAGATGGGCTTGCCGGTGACGAGGATCTTCGGCCGCGGGTCGCGCGACACCTCGCGCAGCCACGCGGCCTGCCGCCGGTCGACGGCGTTGCGGATGCCGGTGTCGACGCCGACGACGAGCAGGCTGTCGCTCTCGATCGCCCAGTACGGTCCCGGCTGCGCGGCGGGCCCGGTGGCCTGCTGGGAGGGCCGTGCCCGGAGCTTGCGTGCCTCGGCCAGGCGGGCCTCGTCGACGGGCTCGGGCCGGCGCCACAGCAGACCGCGCAGCCGGCCGGTGTCGGGCTTGGGCCGGAGCGCGGGGGCGTCGCAGAAGACGCGCATGAAGCCGCCGAGCCCGTCGTACCAGTCGTGGTTCCCGGGGACGGCGTAGATGGGCGCCGGGTAGTCCTGGTACGGCCGGAAGAACTTGTCGCCGTACTCGTTGCCCGAGCCCGCCGGGTAGACCACGTCGCTGGCCACGATGGCGAAGGCCGTGCCCTCCCCCGCCCTGAGCATGCCGGGCACCACGGCGTACTGGGAGGCGTCGCCCTCGCCGGTGTCGCCCAGCAGCAGGAAGTCGAAGCTCGCCCCCAGGCCGGGCCGGATGCGCAGCCCGGGGTCGGCGCCGCGGGCCCGCTGCCCGGCGACCCACCGCTCGCGCACCTGTCCGGACGGGTCGCCCAGCAGCCCCGCGACGACCTCGTTGCGCGAGCGCCACAGCGTGGGCGCGCTGAGCCAGGTGAAGCCCCGCCGGTGGGGTCTGAGCCGCTCGAACGTGCCGATCTGCTGACAGCGCCACCCGGCGCCCTCCTCCGACACCCGGGAGGAGAGCTGCTTTCCACGTTCGGCCGCGACATCCACCATGTCCACATCTTTACGGTGATCTTCCCCTGGCGCATCCGAACGCTGAGTGCCGTGACGGACACAGAAGGTTCGCGATGGTGTAGCCTCACGGCCCAAGCAAGCGGTTGTCGGCCGCGAGGAGGGCTGCCATGGCCCGGAACGGTTCGGACGATGCGACCCGGCGAGACCTCCAGGAGGTGGACGCCATCGAGGGCCTGCTGGCGTACGCCCGGACCCGGTCACGCTGGAGCCGCACGGGCGTGCGGAGTGTGCGGGAGGCGATCCGGCGCAGCCGGGCGCTGGCGGGCGCCGACCCCGCCAGGCACGCGCCGCTGCTCGCCCGCTCGCTGCGGGCGGCGGCCTGGCTGATGCTCCGGCGGGGGCGGCCCGGCGAGGCGCTGGCCCCGGCGGAGGAGGCGGTCGCGATCACCCGCGGGGCGGGCGGGGCGCCGCTGGTGGTCTGCCTGGTCTGCCTGGCCGACGTCTACCGGGCGCTGCGCCGGTACGAGGAGGCCGAGGTGGCTCTGGAGGAGGCCGAGACGACGGCCCTCGCCGACCCGAACTGACCGAGCCGGGCCGCCCCCGAGCCCGACCCGACCCCGACCCGAGCCGACCAAGGCCGACAGGGGCCGACCGGGGCCGACCGGGGCCGACCGGAGCCGACCGGAGCCGACCGGAGCTGGCCCAGCCCGCGACCCGACTGAGCCGGGCCGAGGGGCTGGGCCGAGGGGCTGGGCCGAGGGGCTGGGCCGAGGGGAGGTCAGGGGATCAGGACGCCCGGGTTGAGCACGCCGGCCGGGTCCACCCGCTCCTTGACCGCCCGCAGGATCCCCACGCCCACCGGCCCGAGCTCGGCCGCGTACGCCTCCCGGTGGTCACGGCCCACGCCGTGGTGGTGCGACACGGTGCCGCCCGCCTCCACGACGGCCGCCGTGGCCGCCTCCTTGGCGTGGGCCCACTGCGCCACCGGGTCGCCGTGCTGCGCGGTCACCACGGTGAAGTACAGGCAGGCGCCGGTCTCGTACACGTGGGAGACGTGGCACATGACCAGCGGCGAGCCGAGCGACCCGTGCAGCGCCAGCCGCACGGCGTCGTACAGGCGCGGCAATCCCGACCAGAACCCGGCGGTCTCCAGCGTCTCCACCGTCGCCCCGGCGGCCAGCAGCGAGTCGCGCAGGTAGGGGGCCGAGAAGCGGCCGTGCTCCCAGGCCCGCCCCGGCTCCTCGCCGAGCGGCTCGCCGCCGAGCCGGGTGAGCACCCGGGCCGCCCCGGCCCGGGTGGCCGCCACGGACGCGCCCTCGTATCCGGCGATCACCAGGCACCCGCCGTCCGCGCCGCCGCCCCCGCCGATGGCGTCCGGCCGGGCCAGGCCGACCATGGTCTCGGTCTCGTCCGACAGGCGCAGCACGGTGGGCAGCGGCCCTTCCTGGGCCAGGGCGCGCAGCGCCGCGGTCCCCTCGCGGAAGGAGGCGAACCGCCAGCCCTCGTACGCCTTCTCGGCCGGCGCGCGACGCACCCGCAGCCGCAGCGAGGTGATGACCCCGAAGGCGCCCTCGGAGCCGAGGACGAGCTGGCGCAGGTCGGGGCCGGCCGCCGACTTGGGCGCCCGGCCCAGCTCCAGCGGGCCGGCGGGGGTGGCCACGGTCATACCGGCGACCATGTCGTCGAACCTGCCGTAACCGGCCGACGCCTGGCCGCTGGAGCGCGCCGCCGCGAAGCCGCCGAGGGTGGCGTACTCGTACGACTGGGGGAAGTGGCCGAGGGTCAGCCCGTGGGCGGCGAGCAGCCGCTCGGCCTCGGGCGCCCGCGCCCCCGGCTGGAACTCGGCGAGCATCGACTCGGCGTCCACCGACAGCAGCCGGTCCATCCGGCCGAGGTCGAGCGCCACCACCCCGGCGAAAGCGGCCCGCTCGGCCACCAGCCCGCCCACCACGGAGGTGCCGCCGCCGAAGGGCACCACCGCGATCCGTTCGCGGGAGCACAGCGCGAGCAGTTCGGCGACCTCCTCGTGCGAGCCGGGCAGCACGACGGCGTCCGGCGCGTCGAGGCCGTCGCCGGCGCGCATGAGCAGCAGGTCGGGGGTGGACTTGCCGCGGGTGTGCCGCACCCGCGCCTCGTGCGAGGTGCGCACGTGCGGGGCGCCGACGACGCCGCCGAGCGCCTCCAGCAGGTGGGCGGGCAGCGTGACCGGCGCCAGCCGGACCTCCTCCAGGGGGACCGGCGGCCGCTCGGGCGCGCGCACGCCCAGCAGGTCGCGCAGCAGCGCCCTGACCGGCTCGGGCAGCTCGCGGGCGCGGGCGGGGTCGCCCCAGCCCGACCACAGCATGGGTTCACGAGTCGTCACGCTCTACACTGTGACATATGACGTCGATTCGTCACAATGAGGGCGTCCTGGACGCGGCGCTGGAGTGCGTGCTGGCGTACGGGGTGCGCCGGACCACGCTCACCGACGTGGCGCGCCGTGCCGGGGTGTCGCGGATGACGCTCTACCGCCGCTGGCCCGACGTGCGCTCGCTGGTCGCCGACCTGATGACCCGCGAGTGGGTGCGCGCGGTCGAGGGCCTGGACCTGGCCGACCCGGTCGCGGCCGTGGTCGAGGGGGTACGGCGGCTGCGGGAGCACCCGCTCTGGCGGAAGATCGTCGAGGCGGATCCGGACCTGCTCCTGCCGTACCTGCTGCACCGCCGGGGCGCCACCCACGAGGCCGTCCTGACCGTGCTCGAACGCGCGGTCGGCGACCCCGCGCGGGCCAGGGCGGTGCTGCTGGTGGCGCAGGCGTTCCTGATGTCGGCCCCGACGCTGACCGGACCGACGCCCGGACCGACGCCCGGACCGACGCCAGGACCGACGCCCGAACCGACGACGGACGGAACGCCGACCGGACAGGTGACGCTCGACGATCTCGACGCCGAGCTGACGGCACTGCTGGAGGGATACCTTGGACAGCCCGATCGACCCCGCTAGCTCGCTCAACGCCGCGCGCCGGGCCCGCGAGCTGCGCCACGCCGCCGAGGAGCGCCTGGACGTGCTCGTGGTGGGCCTGGGCGTGACGGGCGCGGGCGCCGCGCTCGACGCCGCCTCCCGCGGGCTGAGCGTGGCCGCGATCGACGCGCACGACCTGGCGTTCGGCACGTCCAGGTGGAGCTCCAAGCTGGTGCACGGCGGCCTGCGCTACCTGGCCAGGGGGCAGGTCGGCGTCGCCCACGAGAGCGCGGTCGAGCGCGGCATCCTGCTGCGCCGCACCGCGCCGCACCTGGTGAAGGCGCACCCCTACCTGCTGCCGCTCACGCCGGGCGTCTCGCGCGCCCAGGAGGCGCTGGTGCTGGCCGGCTACCGCGTCGGCGACGGCCTGCGCGCCGCCGCCCGCACCCCGCGCCACCTGCTGCCAGGACCGTCCCGGCTCGACGCGGCGCGGGCGCGCCGCCTGGCGCCGTTCCTGGAGCCGGACGGGCTGCGGGGCGGCCTGCTGTCGTGGGACGGCCGGCTGGTGGACGACGCCCGCCTGGTCGTGGCCGTCGCCCGGACGGCCGCCGCGCACGGCGCGCGCGTCCTGACCCGCTGCCGCGCCCTGGAGCTGACCGGCCACGGCGCCCGGGTCCGCGACGAGCTGACCGGCGAGGAGTTCGAGATCCGCGCCAGGGCCGTGGTCAACGCGACCGGCGTGTGGGCGGGCGGCCTCGACCCCCGGGTGCGGCTGCGCCCGTCCCGCGGCACCCATCTGGTGCTCCGGCCGGGCACCGTGCCGGGGCTCGCCGCCGGGCTGCACCTGCCGGTCCCCGGCGAGCGCAACCGGTTCGCGCTCCTGCTGCCCCAGGCCGACGGCCGCGCGTACGTCGGGCTCACCGACGAACCCGTGGACGGCCCCGTCCCGGACGTCCCCGACGTGCCCGAGGAGGACGTCAGGGCGCTCCTGGACGTCCTCAACGCCGCGCTGGGAACTCCGGTGCGCCGTGAGGCGGTCGCGGGGGCCTACGCGGGCCTGAGGCCGCTGCTGGCCGCCTCCGGCCGCCCCAGGGGCACCGGGAGCACCGCCGGTGTCGCGAGCACGGGTGGTCGCACCTCCGACCTGTCCCGCCGGCACGCCGTCCTCTTCGGCGACGGGCTCGTCACGGTCGTCGGGGGGAAGCTGACCACCTACCGCCGGATGGCGCAGGACGCCGTGGACCGGGCGGTGGCGGAGGCGCGGCTCACGGCGGGCCCCTGCCGTACCGCCCGGATCCCCCTCGCCGGCGCGCCCGGCGCGGGGCGGGCGCGGCGGGCGGGGCGGCGCGCCGAGGGCGGCGACCTCCCGGCGCGCCTCGTCGAGCGTTACGGCAGCGAGGCGGCGGCCGTCCACGACCTCGTCCGGGCGCACCCGGAGGAGGTGGGACTCGGCATCACCAAGGGCGAGCTGCTCTGGTCCGTCCTGCACGAGGGCGCGCTCGACGAGAGCGACCTGCTCGACCGGCGCACGCGGATCGGCCTCGTCCCGGAGGACCGGGAGGCGGCGCTGCCCGCCGCCCGTGACACGCTGGGCTGAACCGCCACATCTCAATCCCCCGGACCGTTAGGTTAGTCTTACCTAATCTCGCGAAGGGGGAGCGTTGTCCAGGCGTTGCGGACATCCGGACGGATGCCACACCGGCACCGTGCCCACGCTGGCCAGTGCCACCGTGGGAGCCCGGTTGTGGCTGCTGGTGGAGTACCCGGGTCCCTGGCCGTCGCATCTGGAGAGTTTCGACCTCCCCGAGGACATCGCAGCGCTCGTCCGGCGGGCACTCGACCGGGGCGTCCGGCCCCAGCTGATCCGCCGCCCCGGACGACGGGTCCGCCCGCGGCAGCAGGGGATGCGGGTCCTCGTCGCCTACGGCGAGGGCCCCGAGCCGTGGCTGGCCTCGGGCTTCGTCGCAGGTCCGGACGATCTTGACCTGGACGCGCTGGTGGCGGGAGTGGTCCCGGAGTCCTGCATACTGGAGGACGAGCCGGTATTTCTGGTCTGCACGCACGCCAAGCGCAATGCGTGTTGTGCCCGCATTGGACTACCCCTCGCCCGGACCCTGGCGGAAAACCTGCCGGGGCGGGTATGGGAAACGTCACACGTTGGTGGCGATCGGTACGCCGCCAACCTCGTGTGCTTGCCACACGGAATTTTCTACGGCAGCATGTCTCAGGCTGCTGCGATCGCAGCGGCGAACGCGTACCGGTCGGGCGAGGTCATCCTCGACCGTTTCCGGGGGCGCGCAGGCATCCCTGAGCCATTGCAAGCCGTCGAGCACTTCGCCCGAGCCCATACGGGAGAGTGCTCCGTCGGCGCAGTGGCCGTGGAATCCTCCAGGTCGGACGGGGACGTCACCGAAGCCATCGTGCGCGTCGGCGACACCCGGCTGCAGGTTGTGGTTGAGCCATCGGCGTTCCGAGCGCCGTGTGGCACGGCTTGCGCCGAGACGATCACCACCTACCGGCTGGTTTCGCTGGACAGGCTCGCGCCTGTGCGGTACGCCACGCCGGCACTCACCTGACCAAGGGAACATCACGGCCCCACCTTGCGTTGGAACAGTGACGCCTAAAGCGTCCAATGCGGCTCAATTACCGAAATACCTCTCACGAAGGTGGTTTTCTCATGTCTCAGGTACGTCGGCAGCTCGCCCGCCCGCGCCCCAGCTGGGGTTGGCAGGATGATGCCGCGTGCCGGGGTGAGGACCTCGTGCTCTTCTTCGGCCCCGACGGGGAGCGGCAGCCCGAGCGTGACGTACGCGAGCGCAAGGCCAAGGCCATCTGCGCCCAGTGTCCCGTCCGCACCGAGTGCCTTGACTACGCGCTGTCCCGTCCGGAGAAGTACGGCACGTGGGGTGGCCTGAACGAGGACGAGCGCGCCTCCGAGCGTCGCCGTCGCATGCGCCGCGCGGCCAGCGCCGGCATCTCCGCCGCCTGACACCCGGCAGCACCGAGCGGCCGCGTGATCCCGCCGTTGTCCCGATGAACCGAGTCCTGGCCAGCCACGTCCAGTCCTCGGCGAACCCGGTCGGGACAACTGTCTGATCAGGCGGCGCTCGACCCCCGAGCACGCGAAGAGCCCGGCGTCACCCCCGACGCCGGGCTCTTGCCGTTCCCTCCCTTGTTCCGCCCCCTCGTCCGATCCCTCGGGTTTCAGACGATCAGGTCGTCGAACTCTCCGTCCTTCGCGCCCAGGACGAACGCGGTGATCTCGGCCCGGGTGTAGACGAGGGCCGGATCGTCCGGGAAGCGCGAGTTGCGCATCGCGATCTCTCCCGTGGGCAGGGCCGCCACCTCGACACAGTTGCCGTTGGGGTTGCTCCGCCTGCTCTTGCGCCAGACGACGGGGAGGCGGCCTGCGGGCGTTCCGTTGCGGAACTCATGCATGGAAGAAGCTCCTCGGCTTACAAATGCACGTGCATCCGTGCTTTGCGACGTGAGGATACGACGTATCAGAGCTGGCCATAGGCCACATGGTGAAAAACGCGAGTATGGGGTGAATCACAGTGTGCGGAGCAGCCGGTCCAGAAACCTCCTGGTGTCGGCCGGTGACTCCGCCTGGATGCTCAACCGGTCCATCACCTGCGTGTAGTGCTCCGACTCCGCCGGCTTGTCCAGGTAGAGGGCGCTGGTGAGCTGCTCCATGTAGACCACGTCGGGCAGCTCGCGCTCGGGGAAGCGCAGGAGGCTGAACGCCCCGCCCGCCGCCGCGTGCCCGCCCCGGTCGAACGGCATGAGCTGCACGGTGACGTTGCGCTGCGCCGTCATCTCCAGCAGATGCTCGATCTGCGCCCGCATCACCTCGGGCCCACCGGGACTGCGCCGCACGACGGCCTCGTCGATCACCGCCCACAGGGCGAGCGCGCTCTCGCCGGCCAGCCGCCGCTGGCGCGCGGTGCGCAGCGCCACCCGGCGGTCGATCTCCTCCTCCGGCGTCCTCTCGTGGGCGAGCCTGATCACCGCCCTGGCGTAGCCGGGCTCCTGGAGCAGGCCGGGCACGAACTGGTTCTCGTAGGTGCGGATGACCGAGGCCGCGCCCTCCAGGCCGATGTACACCTCGAACCAGCCGGGCAGCAGGTCACCGTACTTGTGCCACCAGCCGGGGGCGTTCGCCTGGCGGGCCAGCTCGATCAGCGGGGCCCGCTCGGCCTCGTCGACGACGCCGTAGAGGGTCAGCAGGTCGGCCACGTCGCGCTCCTTGAAGCTGACCTGACCGAGCTCCAGCCGGCTGATCTTGGCATGGGACGCGCGAATCGCGTACCCCGCGTCGTCGCGCGAGATACCCTTCTCCGTGCGGAGCCTGCGCAGCTGGGTGCCCAGCAGGATGCGCAGGACCGTGGGACTCCCCTGCGAATAGCCGAGGATGTTCCCCTCCGCACTCTGTGCGCTCACCACTGTCTCCCAGATCATCTGCACGTGCAGATGCGGTTTGCATCTGTAAACGACGAAAAGTCTTGCATTGGTAAGCGCATCCCGTAAAGATGTGTCTGGATCACCTAAGACCGCGCTTCGGGGGCCACCGCATGACGACTTTCGACGCCCGGCCGCAAGCCCCCTCCGGTGCCCGGCCGCCGGGATGGCTGTCCGCCATTCTGCTGGACGGGCGGCCCACCCCGTGCGACGCGGTGTTCCCGCTGGCCGAGTTAGGCCAGATGGAGCCCGCGTGCGTGGCGTCCGCCAGGCGTTTCGTCGACCGCACCCTGACCGGGTGGGGTGCCGACGGGGTGGCGTTCGAGGCGCAGCTCGTGGTCTCCGAGCTGGTCACCAACGCGATGCGGCACGGCGGCGGCGTGGTGCAGCTCCGCCTGCTGGGGCACGGTCCCGAGCTGGCCTGCGTGGTGACCGACCACAGCCAGGCGCCCCCGATGACGGCCTCCCCCGACATCTTCGCCGAGTTCGGCCGCGGTCTGCGGCTGGTCGAGGCGCTCTCCACGACCTGGGGCTGGATCATCGCGGGCACCCGCGACAAGCTCGTCTGGGCCGTGCTGGCGGCCTAGGCACAGACGCCGGCGTGCCGGGCCGCCACCGGCCGCGTCCGCCGCCCCGCCCGCTGGCACGGACTCCGGTCCGGCCCGCTCATCCCGGTGGGGCGCCCGCCTCGGCCAGCAGGCCCAGCACGTCGGCGTCGCTCAACTGCTCGAAGCGCTCGTACCACTGCCCCACCGCGCGGAAGTCGGCGGGCACCGCCAGCACCACCACCTCGTCGGCCTCCCGGCGCATCGCCTCGACGGTCTCCCGCGCGCCGACCGGCACGGCCAGTGTCAGGTGGCCCGGCCCGCGCGCCCGCACGGCCCGCAGCGCGGCCCGCGCCGTGCCGCCGGTGGCCAGACCGTCGTCCACCACGATCACCTCTCGCCCGGCCAGATCGGGCAGCGGCCGGCGACCCCGGTAGACCTCGACCCGGCGGGCCAGCTCCCGGCGTTCCGCCGCCACCACGTCCGCCACCGACTCGGGCGTCATGCCCAGCCGGTGCAGCAGGCGGAGGTCGAGCACCGGCTCGCCGCCCTCGGCTATCGCCCCGACGCCCAGCTCGGGTGACGGCGGATAACCGATCTTGCGGGTGACGAGCACGTCGAGGACGCCGCCCAGCCGCCGCGCGATCGGCAGCGCCACCGCCACCCCGCCGCGCGGCAGGGCCAGCACCACGGGGCCGCGGACGTGCGGCAGCCGCTCGGCGAGCAGGGCCCCGGCCTCGGCGCGGTCGGCGAACACGTCCATGCCCTGCTCCTACCCGCCATCCGCCGCTCCTCGCGAGGTGCGAACGGGACATCGCGGCCGTCCCCGGCAGAGTCCCGAAGACCACTCCGGGCCCTCCCACCCGGGTGAAAGACCCCGCTACGGGCCCTCCCCGTACCGGCGGGAAAGGCCCGCGGCAGGCACTCCCCCATGCCGGCGGGAAAGGCCCACGGCAGGCGCTCCCCCAAACCGGCGGGGAAAGGCCCGCTACGGGCCCTCCCCGTACCGGCGGGAAAGGCCCGCGGCAGGCGAGCCCCCCAGACCGGCGGGAGAGGGGCCCTCCGGAGGCCCCGGGCCGGGGGCGGGACGAGGTCGCCCGCCCGGGAAGGGCGCCGGGGCGGGCCTCAGGGGCGGCTGCGGCCGGAGCGGCGCATCTCCTTGTGGATGATCTTCCACTTGTTGCGCTGCTCGGCGCGCAGCCGCGCATCGGTGCGCCCGGCCATCCAGGCCGCCTCGCGCTGCAGCTTGCGCCAGCTCTCCAGGCGGCGCTCGGGCAGTTCGCCGTTGTCGAGCGCCTCCAGCACCGCGCAGCCGGGCTCGCTCTCGTGCCCGCAGTCGTGGAAGCGGCACTGCTCGGCCAGCGCCTCGATGTCGGAGAAGACCAGCTCGACGCCCTGGCTCATCTCGTACAGGCCCACCCGGCGGATGCCGGGCGTGTCGATGACCAGCCCGCCGCCCGGCAGCGGGATGAGCTCCCGGTGCACGGTGGTGTGGCGGCCCCGGCCGTCGCCGGCGCGCACCTGCTGGGTCTCCATGACCCGGCCTCCGGCCAGCGCGTTGACGAGGGTGGACTTGCCCGCACCGGACGTGCCGAGCACGACGGCGGTGCGGGAGCCGTCGAGGTAATTGCGAACCAGCTCGACGCCATCGCCCATGAGCGAGGAGACGGCGTGCACGTCGACGCCGGGCGCGGCGGCGCGCACGTCGTCGAGCAGGTCCTCCAGGCCGTCCTCGAAGAGGTCGGCCTTGGTGACGAGCACGACGGGCGTGCCGCCCGACTCCCACGCCAGCGCGACGAGCCGCTCGACGCGGCCGAGGTCGGCGAAGTCCGTGGCGTGCATGGACGGCTCGGCGACGAAGACGACGTCGACGTTGGCCGCGAGCACCTGGCCCTGGCCGTCGCCGGACAGGCCGCCGCGCGAGTCACGGCTGACGCCGCCCCGGACGAACGCGGTGGTGCGCGGCAGCACGGCGACGAGCTCGTAGCGGCCCTCGGGCAGTGTGGCGAGGGCGACCCAGTCGCCGACGCACGGCAGCGCCACCGGGTCGGCGGCGGCGGCCCGCCGGACGTGGGCGGCGTAGCGGGCTTGGTGGTGGCCGTCGACCGCGATCACCTCGGCGGAGCCGCGGTCGACGCGGGCGACACGCGCCGGGACGGTGCCGGGCGGCAGCTCGGCGGCGCGGGCGTCGGTCCAGCCGAGCAGGGAGAGATCGGAAGACGAAAGGTCGGAAGACAACGCGGTGATTCCTCTGGTCGAGAAGGAGGACCGGGTGGCTCAGGCAGGCACCCGGAGGTGGACGGACGGCATGCTGAAGCAGACCCGCATAGTCCCCACCCCCTCGCTTCTCGACGGACGCGCCCCTCGGCTCGTCGCGGTGACTCTACGCACTCTTGCCTCCTGGGCGCAATCCCGTTTTTCCGCCCGTCCGTTGAACCCCGCCCGAGGCCCCGGCCGTACCCCCTGCCGACGCACTCGAGAAAGGGGAATGATGCGCACCAGCACGTATCCCCCGCCCTCGCCTGAGGGGACCGCTCCGATGGGAAAGCCACGACTGAGCCATTGGATCAGGCGCGTACGACCCGACGACGACCTCGTCGTCTCGGCGCTCTACCGGGAGTACCACCGGCCGCTGCTGGCCTTCGTCGTCCGGCTGACCGGTGGCGACCGGCAGTGGGCGGAGGACGTCGTCCAGGAGACCATGATCCGCGCCTGGCGCAGCGCGGAACGGCTGGACCCCGCCTCGGTCTCCCTGATGCCCTGGCTCGCCACCGTCGCCAGACGTATCGTGATCGATGACCGGCGGCGCAGGGACGCCCGCCCCCGGGAGTCGAGTGACGGGCCGCTGGAGAGCGTGCCCATGCCCGACGAGGTGGACGAAATGCTGCACCAGGTGGTCGTGGCCGATGCGCTGAGGGCGTTGTCGCCGGCGCACCGCGAGATCCTCAACGAGACGATCCTGCGCGACCGGTCGGTCAACGACGCCGCGCGGGCGCTCGGGATCCCGGTGGGCACGGTCAAGTCGCGTGTCTACTACGCGGTGCGCGCGCTGCGCGTCGCGCTGGAGGAGAGAGGGGTGACGGCGTGACGTCGCGCGTGGAGCACACCGATGTGGGCGCCTACGCCCTCGGGCTCCTGGAGGAGGACGACAAGCGCGCCTTCGAGGCGCACCTGTACGAGTGCCCGCCGTGCCGGGCGGAGCTGCAGGACCTGGCCGGTGTGGCGGTGGCCCTCGACGGGCTCGGCCCGCTGACGGACGAGCCGCCGGTCCCTCGCGCCGGGGCGGGCCGGCGGGCCCGCCGCGCCGGGGCACGCGTCGAAGCGCGCGGGCAGCGGCTCGGGCCAGGGTTCGGCGAAGATCACGAGGAGGGGCCCGGGGAGCCGCGATGGGCGGCCGGCGGTGCGGCGCCCGGCGAGGCGGGGGTGGTCGACCTCATGCGGCGCCGGCGGGCGGCCGACCGGCGCACCCGCCGCGGCACGGTCGTGATCGGCCTGGCGGCCGCGGTGACGCTGGTCGCCGGCGGGCTGACGGTGGGCATGCAGGTGGGCGGCGGCATGTCGGCGACGCAGGTGGCCACCGGGCAGGACCCGCACATGGGGCCCGCCGAGCAGTTCTACGCCGACGGCGACCCGGTGGCCGGCGTCGGCGCCGGAGGGGTGAACGGGGGGCTGGTCGTGGAGTCCAAGGCGTGGGGCACCCACGCCGCGCTCAGGCTGGCCGGGGTGAAGGGGCCGCTGGAGTGCGAGCTCGTGTCGGTGTCGAAGTCGGGGGTGCGGCGGGTGATGACGGGGTGGTCGGTGCCGCCCGCCGGTTACGGGGTCCCGGGGCAGCCGCAGCCCCTCTACATGCACGGGGGCAGCGCGTCTCCGCTCGACGACATCGACCGGTTCGAGGTGGTGACGACGACGGGGCGGACGTTACTGACCGTGGAGGTCTAGCGCTCCGGCGACTGGACGCCCTCTCACCTCGGTGAGGGCGCCGCGCACGAAGACGCTGCCGTTCCGCCCCGACTATCCACCCGGGACGGCGCGACGCGGGCGAGGCAGCCGCGCGTCTCCCGCCGAGATCCACCCCCCACCCGCTCCCGGCCACCGGCCCACCCCGGGAGCGGCGACGCCCCGCCGCACATCTCGCAGCCTGTGCGGCGGGGCGTCCTGTTGCCCGGATGCCGGGTCGTCCGGGTGTCTAGGACAGGCCGGGCGCCGGGAACCGGGCGGTCAGCTCGCTGACCTCGCCGTGCACCCGGGCGATGACGTCCTCGGCGTCGCCCTTGGCCAGGGCGGTGACGACCTCGTCCATCCACGCGCCGATCTGCCGCATCTCGGGCTCGCGCATGCCGCGCGAGGTGACCGACGGCGTGCCGATGCGGATGCCGGACGGGTCGAACGGCTTGCGGGTGTCGAACGGCACCGCGTTGTAGTTGGTCTCCAGACCGGCCCGGTCGAGCGCCTGGGCGGCCGGCTTGCCGCCGATGCCCTTGGGCGTGAGGTCGACGAGGATCAGGTGGTTGTCGGTGCCGCCGGACACCAGGTCGAAGCCGCGGCTCGCCAGCTCCTCGGCCAGTGCCTTGGCGTTGGCGACCACCTGGTGCGCGTAGGCCTTGAAGTCGTCCGTCGAGGCCTCGTGCAGGGCAACGGCGATGGCGGCCGTGGTGTGGTTGTGCGGGCCGCCCTGCAGGCCGGGGAAGACGGCCTTGTTGAGCGCGGTGGCGTGCTCGTCGGTCATCGCCATGAGCATGGCGCCGCGCGGGCCGCGCAGCGTCTTGTGCGTGGTGGTGGAGATGACGTCGGCGTGGCCCACGGGCGACGGGTGAGCGCCGCCGGCGACCAGGCCCGCGATGTGCGCGATGTCGGCCGCGAGCACGGCGTCCACCTCGCGGGCGATCGAGGCGAAGCCCTCGAAGTCGATCGTGCGCGGGATCGCCGTCCCACCGCAGAAGATCACCTTGGGCCGGTGCTCCAGGGCCAGCTCACGCACCTCGTCGAGGTCGACGCGGCCGGTGTCCTTGCGGACGCCGTAGCGGACCGGGTTGAACCACTTGCCGGTGGCCGAGACCGACCAGCCGTGCGTGAGGTGGCCGCCGAACGGCAGGCCCATGCCCATCACGGTGTCGCCGGGCTGCAGGAACGCCAGGTAGATGGCGAGGTTGGCCGGGGAGCCGGAGTAGGGCTGGACGTTGGCGTGGTTGACGCCGAACAGCGCCTTGGCCCGCTCGATGGCGAGGGTCTCGATCTGGTCGATGACCTGCTGGCCCTCGTAGTAGCGCTTGCCCGCGTAGCCTTCGGAGTACTTGTTCGTCAGGACCGTGCCGGTGGCCTCCAGGACCGCCCTGGAGACGTAGTTCTCCGACGCGATCAGCTTGACGGTGTCGGCCTGACGGCGCTCCTCGGCGTGGATGAGCTCGGCGATCTGCGGGTCGACGCTTGCGAGAGAACTCATGACTCTCCTGTCATCATTGACATGGCGAAGACCCAGGCGCACGGCCTCCGCTCCTTTCGCTCCCTGGTGGTGGTCCACCTGATGCGCCAGTCGCGTCGCTTCAGACGATAGCGGAAGTGGTGGACCGGCTCAGGCGGGGAGCCGCCCGGCGCCCGGCCACAGCCGGTCCACCTCGGCGTTCAGGATCGCGCCGATCAGCACGGCGAGGGCCGTGATGTACAGCCACAGCAGCAGGGCGATCGGGGCGGCCAGCGAGCCGTACACCGACACGGGCGAGAACCACGCGGCGAGGACGGCGCGCAGCACGCCGGCGCAGGCGATCCACAGCATCAGCGCGAGGATCGCGCCGGGCAGCTCCCGGTACCACTTGGTGCGCACCGGCACGCTCACGTGGTAGAGCACCGTGAGGAACAGCACCGACCCGATGATCACGACCGGCCAGTAGAGCAGGTCGATCATGACTCCGTACTCGCCGGGCAGGGCGTCCTTGAGCAGGGTGGGCCCGATGACGAGGATCGGCATGACGATGATGCCGATGACGAGCCCCACCACGTACAGGCCGAAGGACATCAGCCGGGTGCGGACGATGCCGCGCTCCTCCCCCAGCCCGTAGGCGACGGAGATGAGGTCGACGTAGACGTAGAGGGCGCGCGAGCCCGACCAGAGCGACAGCAGGAAGCCCAGCGAGATGATCGACACCTTGCTGGCGTCGTCGCGCAGCACGTCGTTGATGAGCGGGTCGACCACGGTGGCGATCGTGTCCTGGGTGAACAGCACGCCGGCCTGGTCGATCACCCACCGGTGGACCTCCTCGACGCGGTCCCTGCCGAGCCAGGTGCCCAGCTTGGCCAGCACGCCGATGAGGCCCAGCACGAAGGGCGGCAGGGACAGCAGGGCGAAGAACGCCGCCTCGCCGGCCAGGCCCGTCACCCGGTAGGTGACGCCGGCGTTGGTGGCCGCGCGCAGGATCGCGAAGTGCTTGGTGTCGCACACCCAGTTGAGTCCGGCCCGCACGTTGGCGGCGAGCCGCCTCGTCGGCCGCGCGGGAGCGTCGGTGGACGTCATGGCACCCAGGTGTTCTCGCAGGAGCGTTCAGCACAGCTTACGTCCGTAGTTCGCTACCCGACCCCGTCTCCGCCATGCGGCGGCTTCCCCTCGGCCCGCCGGGCCGTGACAATCTCCTCAGCGAAGGGAGGCCCGGTGCGCAGACGTCTGCTCGTGATCGTGATCGGCCTGGTCGCCGGCCTGGTGGCGGCGCTCGGGCTGCCGCTGGCGGTGGCGGGGGCCGACCAGGCGTCGCAGGAGCTGTTCATCAGCCGGGCCGACGACACCGCCCGGTTCGCCGACGTGGCGGAGGCGGCGCTGTCCACCGGCCGGACCCGCCGGCTGACGGCCGACCTGCTGCGCTACGACGAGCTGTACGACACGCCGGTGATGGTGGTGAACTCCGACGGGCAGGTGGTCGCCTCGTCCCGCGAGGGGATGTCCCCCGAGCAGGAGGGGGTGCGCGTCCCCCTGCTGCGCGGGCTCGCCGGGCGGCCGCCGCAGCGGCCGCACGTGCTGTGGCCGTGGGACGAGCGGCCGTACGTGGTGGTCGAGCCGGTGGTGCGCGACGGGCGGGTGCTCGGCGCGGCCGTGACGATCACGCCGACGGACCGGGCGCGGGAGGAGGTCGCCGCGCGGCTGGCCGTCCTCGCCCTCGGCGGCCTGGTGGCGCTGCTCGTCGTGGCGCTGGCGGTGGCGGTGCCGGTGGTGCGGTGGGTGCTGCGCCCGGTGCACGAGCTCGACGAGGCGGCGCACGCCGTGGGGTCCGGCCGGCACGCCGCGCACGTGTCCGACCGGACCGGGCCGCCGGAGCTGCGGCGGCTGGCGGCGAGCTTCAACGCGATGGCCGACGGCGTCGCCGCCGCCGTGCTGAAGCAGCGGGCGTTCGTCGCCCAGGCCTCCCACCAGCTCCGCAACCCGCTGACGGCGCTGCGGCTGCGGGTGGAGAACGCCGAGTCCACCGTCCTCGACCCGCACGGTCGCGAGGAGCTGCGGCTCGCCCTGGAGGAGGCCGACCGGCTGGGCGAGAGCGTGGACGCGCTGCTGCAGCTCGCCCGCGCGGAGGCCGCGCACGAGCCGCCCGGCCCGATCGACGTGGCGGCCGCGGTGCGCAGGCGGGCGCTGGCGTGGCGGGCCGCCTACGACAGCTCGGCGACGCCGCTGACGGTGGACGTGCCGGAGGGGCTGACCGTCACCGGGGTGCCCGACCTGCTCGACCACGCCCTGGACGCCCTGCTCGACAACGCGCTGAAGTTCGGGCAGGGCCGCCCGGTGGAGGTGACGGCCAGCCGCCTCGGCGAGGAGGTGCGCGTCGTGGTCCGCGACGGGGGTCCGGGCCTGACCGGCGACGAGCTGGCCCGCGCGGGCGACAGGTTCTGGCGCAGCCCGCGCCACCAGAACGTGCCGGGCACGGGCCTCGGCCTGGCGATCACGCGGACCCTGGCCGAGCGCAGCGGCGGCTCCATGACGCTGTCGGCCGCCCGGCCGCACGGGCTGGAGGTGACCTTGACGCTGCCCGTCAGCGGTGCGCCGAGCGATACCAGCGCACCGCCCCCTCGTGCAGCTCCAGCGGGTACGTCATGATCGCCGAGCCGGGGTCGAGCCGGCGCGCCTCCGGGTGCGCCTCGGCGAGCCGGGGATGGCCCTCGAAGAGCAGCCGGGTCAGCCAGTAGGCCGTGGCGGGCGGCAGGTCGCGCCGGACGACGAGGTAGGTGGGCACGCTCACGGTCGTCACCGCGTTGGACAGCCCGTACACCGAGGCGGGCACGGTGGTCCTGGTGTAGAGGTCGCCGTACTCGCGCACGAGCGGCTCGATCGTGGAGCCGAGGTCGAGGAGCCGCATGTCCGTCCCGCGGCGCAGGTCGGTGATGGCGGCGCTCGGCAGCCCGCCGCTCCAGAAGAAGGCGTCGATCTGCCGGGCCGCGAGCGCCCGCGCCGAGGCGCCGACGTCGAGACGGCTGAGCTCCACGTCGTCGGCGAGTCCGGCGACCCGCAGGATGCGCTCCGCGGCGACGGCGGTGCCCGACCCCTCGCCGCCGACCGAGACCCGGCGGCCCTTGAGGTCCTTGACGGTCCGGACGGGCCCGTCGTCGCGGACGACGAGCTGGACGTAGTTGTCGTACAGCCGGGCCAGGGCGGCGAGGCGCCGCGGCGCGCCGAACGGCTCGCGCCCGGCGAGGGCGTCGGCCGCGATGTCGGCGAGGGTGAACCCGGTCTCCGCGCGACCCGCCATGACCAGCTCGATGTTGTCCACGCTGCCGCCGGAGGGGAGCACCCGCGCCGGTCCGGGGAACCGCTCGCCGAGCACGCCGGCGTAGGCCGAGCCGTACACCTCGTAGACGCCGCCCTCGGCGCCGGTGGCGATCCTGACGGTGCCCTCCGGGACGGCGGGCACGTCGGCGCCGCCGCACCCGGCCACCGCCAGCACGGCCGCCAGCACGGCCGGCAGGAGCCGCCGGGTCCACAGCCGGGTCCACAGCCGGGCGCGGCGCCGCGTCATGTCAGGCGCCCGGGGCCAGCCGGTAGCCGACGCCCCGGACGGTCTCGATCACGACGGGCTCGCCGAGCTTGGCACGCAGGGTCGCCATGTGCACGTCGAGGGTACGGCCCGCCCCCGGCCAGGCGGTGCCCCAGACCTCGATGAGCAGGCGCTCGCGCGGCACGACGACCCCGGGGTCGCGGGCCAGGCAGGCCAGCAGGTCGAACTCCTTGCGGGTCAGCACGACGCCCTCGCCCCTGCGGGTGACGGTGTGGGCGGCCAGGTCGACGCGCAGGTCGCCGACCTGCGCCGCGCGGGGCGGGCTCGGCCGGACCCGGCGCATCACGGCCTCCATGCGGGCCACCAGCTCGGCCGTCGAGAACGGCTTGACCAGGTAGTCGTCGGCCCCGGCGCGCAGGCCCGCGATCCGGTCGCGCTCCTCGCCGCGGGCGGTGACGGCGATGATGGCGACCTCGACGCCGTCGCGGCGCAGCCTCCTGCACAGGTCGACGCCGTCGCCGTCGGGCAGGTTGAGGTCGAGCAGGATCATGTCGACGCTGGGGGCGGCCAGCGCCTCGGCCGCGCCCGCGGCACGGTGCACCTCGAACCCGTGGCGGCACAGCGCCGCGGCCAGGGCGGCGGCCACCCGGGTGTCGTCTTCCACGACAAGCACACGCATTCGGTCACGTCCGGCTGCTGGGGTGTGTCTCATCGTGCCATGGACCGGCGCCGCCGTCCGCGGCGACGTCCGCGGTGCCGAGCGGGCCGGGGTCCGTCGCCGGGCCGGGTACGGGCTCGTCCGCCGCGCCCAGGAGGTCGGCGACCTGCAGGCCGAGCCGGCCCGCCTCGTAGGCGACGTCCCCGTAGTCGGTGTCGCCGCGGGTCAGGACGCCGAGCAGGACCCGGCCGGCCGCGAAGGTGAGCAGGGCTCCCTCGTCCATGTCCACGGCGGTCTGCCGGACCTGGCCCGTCGCCAGGGAACGGGCGGTGCCCGCGCTCAGCCCGGCGATGCCGGCCACGGCCGCGGCCAGGTGGACGGAGCGTTCGCGGGACAGCGCTCCGGAGGAGGCGAGGGCGACGCCGTCGGCGGAGACCGCGACGGCGTGGGCGACGCCGGGCACCTGGTTGGTGAACCGGGTCAGCAGCCAGCCGAGGCGGTCGGCCAGCATCCCGGTCTCGGGCTCGGCGGCGGTCCCGGCCGCCCGTGTGCCGGAAGGGCCGTGGGCCGCGACGGTCTCCCGGATGCCGGGCGCCCCGCCGCCGTCCCGGCCGCCCGCACCCACCGGCGCCGGGCCTGTCCCGGCGTGCCGTGGCGCGCTCGCGAGGAGCGGGGGCGGGATAAGGACGGTGGCGATGACGCCGCGGCCCCGGCTGGACAGGCGGACCGTGACCCCGTGCCGGTCGGCCAGCCGGGCGACCACGCGCAGCCCCATCGTGCCGCCCAGCCCGGCCACCGGGTCGTCCGGCCGGGCCAGGCGGGTGTTGGCCTGGTCGAGGGCCACGGGGTCCATGCCGGAGCCCTGGTCCTGGATGGTGACGGTGCAGCCGTCGCCCGAGATGTACGCGCGGACCACGACGGGGGTGTCGGGCGGCGAGTGGTGCGTGGCGTTCTCCAGCAGCTCGGCGATCAGGTGCACCAGGTCGCCGACGGCCTCGGCGGCGACCGGCGTCCCGGTCAGCGCGATGGGCTGGATCCGCCGGTACTCCTCGATCTCGGCCAGGGCGCCGCGGACGACGTCGTACAGCGGGACGGCGGTCCCGAACTGGCGGACCGGCTCGCCGCCCGCCAGCACGAGCAGGCTCTCGTCGTTGCGGCGCATGCGCGCCGCGAGGTGGTCGAGCTGGTAGAGCCAGCCGAGCGTGTCGGGGTCGGTCTCCCCCGCCTCCAGCCGGTCGATGAGGTCGAGCTGGCGGGCCACCAGCGTCTGGCCGCGCCGGGCCATCGCCTCGAAGACGGCGGCCGACTCGCGGCGCAGCAGGGTCTGCCCGGTGGCCAGGTCGAGGGCGCGGGCGTGCACGACGGACAGCGCGCTGCCCACGTCGCCGATCTCGTCGGGCCCGTGCTGCTCGCCGAGGGCGTGCCGGGCGAGCTGGTCGGTTCGGGCCGCGACGGGGTCGGGGGCGGCGCCGATGGCCTTGATGGCCTCCGGCAGGTGCACGTCGGCCAGGGCCAGCGCCGAGGCGCGCAGCCGCCGCAGCCGGCGGGCGAGGTCGGCGGCGACGAGGGCCGTCACGGCGAGGGTGCCGGCGAGTGCCCCCGCCGTCAGCCCGATGGTGGCCACCAGGCCGCGGCGGGCGTCGGCCAGCACCTCGGCGGCGGCGGTGTCGAGCCGTCCGGTCAGGTCCAGCTCCACGTCGTGCAGCCGCCTGATCGTGTGGGAGGCGGCGACGTACCAGGCGTCGGCGTCGGTGATCGGCGTCCGGCCGGTCGCGGGGTCCGGCCGGGCAGCGGCGGCCTGCGTGGCGCCCAGGGTGCGCTCCATCGCGGCGCGGGTGGCGCGGGTGGCCTCGACGTCGGGTCCGACGAGCCGGGAGGTGAGCCGGCCGCGCGCCCAGGGGTCGGCCGCGGCCTCGAAGGCCCGCAGGTGCGCCGCCTCGGTCGCTGCCAGCCGTACCAGCTCGCGGGCCTCGGCCGGCCGCAGCCGACGCCGGGTGAGCGCGCCGCGCAGCAGTTCGCGCTGCTCGGCGAGCGCGTGCTTGGCCCCGGCCAGCTCGGCGACGGCGTGGGCCTGGTTGGCCAGCCGCTGGTCGTCGATCTGGCGGGGCAGCGCGGTGGCGACGGTGAGCAGGGCGGTGACCGCGGCCCCGTAGCGGTCGGTCCCGTTCGCGTCGCCCTGGCCGGTCCCCTCCTGCGCCGCCTGCCGCGCCCGGGTGAGGGCCTGCTCGGCGGCGCGCAGCGCCGGCGTGAGCCCGGGCGCCGCCTCCTGGGCCGTGCCGCCGGTCGCGGAGAAGGCCCGCCGCGCGGCGTCCGTGCGCTGCCGGGCGGCCGTCACCAGCACCCGGCCGCTGGTCCCGCCCCGCGCCGCCAGCGCCTGCGACTCCGCCTGCTCCCGTTCGAGCTGGTGGACCAGGCCGGAGGTGGCGGTGGCGAGGGAGGCGAGGTCGCGGGTGCGCTGCCCGCCGTCGGCCACGCCCAGGACCGTGCCGGCCTGCGCCACGGCGAAGGCCAGCATGCCGAGGACGGGCAGCGCGACGAGGAGTCCGAGCCGCGCTCGGACCGTCCACCAGCTCCAGGGGCGAGGGGAGATCTGGACTTTGAGCGCCATGCTGACGTACCTCGGTTCGCGGAGTGCAGCGCCGCCCGCTCCGCGTCCCCGCGGACGAGCGGCCTGCGCGCACCCTAGTGGCCTGGGTCACATCGCGAACATGGGCGGCGGCCAGGATTTGATCTGCCCTTAACACAGCCGGCGTGTCTTCCCTAAGAGTTCATCAAATAGCGGGCCCCGGACCTTCAGGAGTGGGCCAGGTCACATCTACGTTTCAGGCGACCGGCGGCCGGTGTGCCGCTGACGCGAGGAGGTTAGAGGTGACATCCGCCGACCAGGGCACGGCACCGGCCCGCAGCACCGAGGAGCTCATCGCCGAGTACGACGCCGAGCGGCCCGCCCGGCGGCTGCCCGGGCGGCTGGCGATCGTCGTCGGGGCGATCGCGCTCGGCGTGTCCCTCTACGCGCTGTACGCGGTGTTCAACCCGATGCCGGTGCTGCCGTACCGGATGAGTTTCATGGCGGCGGTGCTGCCGCTGACGTTCCTGGCCTACCGGCCGGGCAGCCTGCCGTCGTGGCTGACCCGTGGGTTCGGCCGGCGGCCCGGCGGGCGGGGCGGCACGGCGGGCGAGCGGACCGGTGACGCCGTCGAGGCGAAGGCGGCCAGGCCGGACACGCCCGGCGTGGCCGACTGGATCCTGGCGGCGCTGTCCCTCGCCGTGTGCGCGTATCCGCTGTTCGGGTTCGACGACTTCATCCGGCGCACCTTCGAGCCCTCCACGATGGACCTGCTCATGGGGGCCGGCTGCCTGCTGCTGGTGCTGGAGGCCACGCGCCGCACCGTCGGGGCGGTGCTGCCGTGGATCTGCCTGGCGTTCCTGGCCTACGCCTACTACGGCGGCTACCTGCCGGTCGACTCCGTCCTCGGGCACCGCGGCTACGGCGTCGAGCGGATCGTCGTCCAGCTCTACATGGGCACCGAAGGCCTGTTCGGGGTGCCGCTGGACGTGGCGGCGACGTACATCGTGCTCTTCACGATCTACGGGGCGGTGCTGGAGTACTCGGGGGCGGGCGCGTTCTTCGTCAACATCTCGTTCGCGGCGTTCCGCCGCTCGGCCGCCGCGCCGGGCCGTACGGTGACGCTGGCGGGCTTCCTGCTCGGGACGGTGTCCGGGTCGGGCACGGCCACGGCGGTGTCGCTGGGCAGCGTCGCGTGGCCGATCCTGCGCCGGGCCGGTTACCCGCGCGAGCACGGCGGCGGCATCCTGGCCGCGGCCGGCATCGGCGCGATCCTGTCGCCGCCGACCCTGGGGGCGGCGGCGTTCATCATCGCCGAGTACCTCAAGACGTCCTACCTGACGGTGCTGCTGTACGCGACCGTGCCGACGATCCTGTACTACCTCGGGATCATCCTGGCGGTCGAGATCGACGCCCGCCGGTTCGGCACCCACGGCGTCCGGATGGAGACCGACTCGGTCTGGCGGCTGCTGGGCCGGTTCGGCTACCACTTCTCCTCGCTGGTCGCGATCGTGGTGCTGATGGCCTTCGGGGTGTCGCCGTTCCGCGCCGTCGTCTACGCGACCCTGCTGGCCTTCCTGCTGTCGTTCCTCGACCGCGAGCACCGGCTCACCCCGCGGCGGGCGGCGCAGGCGCTGTCGGCCGGGACGCTCGGCGTGCTGCCCGTGGCGGCCACGACGGCGGCCGCCGGGGTGATCGTGGCGATGGTGACGCTCACCGGGCTCGGCCTGAAGGCGTCGCGGATCATCGTGGACCTGGCCGGCGGCCAGCTCGCGCTGACGGCCCTGGTGGCGGCGCTCGCCGTGCTGCTGCTCGGCCTGGCGGTGCCGGTGACCGCGTCGTTCATCATCGCGGCCGTCATCATCGGCCCGGCCCTGCAGACGCTGGGGGTGCCGCCGGACGCCACGTACATGTTCATCTTCTACTACGCGGTCCTGTCGGAGGTGACGCCGCCGACCGCGCTCGCGGCGGTCGCCGCGGCGGCCATCACGGGCGGCAACGCCTTCCGGACCATGATGATGACCTGGAAGTACACCCTGCCGGCGTTCCTGGTGCCGTTCGCGTTCGTGCTGGCGCCGGCGGGGCGGGCGCTGCTGTTGCAGGCCCCGCTGCCGCAGGTGCTGCTGGCGCTGGCCGTCTCGGCGGTGGCCGTCGTCGCGCTGGCCGCCGCCACCGGCGGCTGGATGGTGCGCCGCGCCGGCTGGCCCGAGCGCGTCCTGGCCGCCGGCGCGGCCGTCGCCCTGCTCTTCCTCGAACCGGCGAGCGTCGTGGCCGGGCTGGCCCTGCTCGCCGTGGCGCTGCTCGTCCATCTGGCGCTGCGCCGCCCCGTTCCCGTACAAGGTACGCAGAAAGGAACCTGATGCGATCCGTCATCCGTCTCGGCGCCGCCGCGCTGGCCCTCGTGGCCGGCCTCACGGCGTGCGGCGGCGAGCGCCAGAGCACCTCGGGCGACGCCCTTCACAACAGCGGCCGCCTGTCCATCGCCACCGGCAACACCACCGGTGTCTACTACCAGCTCGGCGGCGGCTACGCCGACCTGCTGACCAAGAACCTGCCGGGCTACCAGGTGACGGCGGAGGCCACCGGCGCGTCGGTGGAGAACATCCAGCGGGTGGTGCGCGGCGACTCCGACATCGCCTTCACGCTGGCCGACGCCGCGAGCGACGCCGCGACCGGCAAGGGCGCCTTCACCAGCCCGCAGCCGATCAAGGCGCTGGCGAGGATCTACACGAACTACACCCATGTGATCGCCCGCGCCGACGCCGGCATCCGCACCGTCGCCGACATGAAGGGCAAGCGCGTCTCGACCGGCTCGCCGAACTCGGGCACCGAGAACATCGCGCTGCGCCTGCTCAAGGCCGCCGGGCTGAACCCCGACTCCGACATCAAGAAGCAGGCGCTGTCGCTGCCGGAGACGGTGCAGGGCGTCAAGGACGGCACGCTGGACGCGCTGTTCTGGTCGGGCGGCCTGCCGACGGGCGGCATCACCGACCTGACGACGAGCCTGAAGGACGACGTCGTGTTCGTGCCGATCGACGAGCTGCTGCCCAAGCTCAACGCCGAGTACGGGCCGGTCTACCAGGCCACGACGCTGAAGAAGGACGTGTACGCGACGGCGGCCGACGTGCCGACCATCGCCGTGCCCAACCTGCTCATCGTGTCGGAGAAGATGCCGGCCGACCTCGCCGGCAACCTCACCAAGATCCTCTTCGAGAAGAAGGCGGAGCTGGAGAAGGTCCACCCGGAGGCGAAGAACATCAGCCGCGACGAGGCGGCGAAGACCGACCCGGTGCCGCTGCACGACGGCGCCAAGAAGTACCTGCAGCCCTGACGCCGCTCCCCGGGCCCGGCGCGGAAGGCGCTCCGGGCCCGCTCAGGCGTCCTCGATGCGGGCGCCGAGCGGCAGCAGCGACACGGGCACCATCTTGAGGTTGGCGACGCCCAGCGGGATGCCGACGATCGAGACGAACAGCGGGATCGAGGTCACGACGTGCCCGATCGCCAGCCAGATCCCGGCGACGAGGCACCAGATGATGTTGCCGAACAGGGAGAACACGCCGGCGTCCGGGTCGCGGACGACGGTCCTGCCGAACGGCCACAGCGCGTACGCGGCGATCCGGAACGAGGCGATGCCGAACGGGATCGTGACGATGAGGACGCAGCAGATCACCCCGGCCACCGCGTAGCCGAGGGCGAGCCAGATCCCCGCGAAGAGCAGCCAGATGACGTTCAGAAGCGTCCGCATGCTCCCAGCTTGTCACCGGTGGCCCGGGCGGATCATCGGGCATCCCCCTGAGCGTTCCCCGATCTCGGGGCGCGTCCCTTTCCGGGTGGGCCGGCGAACGCCTGGGCGATCTCCATCCAGGCGCGGGCCGTCTGGCCGGTGATCCGCAGCGCGGTGTCGGCCAGGTGGACGCGCTGGGTGACCAGCAGGCAGAAGTCGAGCATGGGGCCGCGCACCACGTCGGCGGCGCCGGCCGGCCCGGCCGTCCACGGCTCGCCGCCGGGCGCCGTCAGCTCCAGCCGCACGGGCTCGGCGGGCACGGGCAGCCCGCGCACGGCGAAGCTGTACGGCAGCGCGCGGTGCCCGATGGTGGCCACGTGCCGCAGCCTGGACGTCGGCTCCCGGGTGACGCCGAGGGCGTCGGCCACGTCCTGCCCGTGCGCCCACGTCTCCATCAGGCGGGCGGTGACGAACGAGACGGCCGACATGTCCGGCCCGTACCACGGCACCCGGTCGCGGGGCCCCAGCCGGGCGAACGCCGCCAGGCTCGCGGCGCGCGCCGCGCGGAACCAGGCCAGCAGCTCGCCGGCGGCCAGGCCGCGCGCCTGGAACGCCAGGTCGTCCACGGAGGTCAGCTCGGCCAGGGAGGCGCGGAACGCCTCCGGGTCGGTGACGGCGGCGCGGGCGGCGTCGTCGAACCAGGCCAGATGGCTCACCTGGTCGCGCACCGCCCATCCCTCGGCGGGCGTGGGCAGCTCCCACTGCTCCGGCCGCAGCGGCTCCAGCAGGAGCTCCAGGGACGCGCTCTCCGCGCGCAGGTCGTCGAGCAGCTCGCGCATGAGGTCCACCACGCCGCCACCCTAACCGAACCCCGTTCGACGAGGAATAATGCAGATGTGATCTGCGACGCCTGCAAGGACAGGCGGCACGAGGAGTGCCGCGGCGGTTCCTGGTGCGACTGCCAGCACCAGAGCACGCCGGAGGTCAGGGAGTCGCCGCTCGACTGGCCGCGCCAGGGATGACGGCGGTGTCCAGACTCTGGACCCCTTGTTGGACATCCCGGGCGGCTCGCGTATCTTCATAGACATGCTGCCAGCGGACCCCATGCTCGTCGGTCGACGCCACGTCGACCTTCAGCGTGTCCGCAGCGCCATCTGTCGCGACGCCCGCTGACCGACCCCGTTTGTCATCCCTGAGCGCGTCGCACCTCTTCTGACACCCCCGCACTCGACGTCGAGGCGGGAGGAAGCCTGCGCGCGCCCATGATCCGAAGGACGCGCAATGAGCACTCCTGCCAGCCGGCACCACAAGCGCCCGCGCGGCGAGGGTCAGTGGGCTCTCGGTTACCGCGAGCCGCTCAACAAGAACGAAGAGAACAAGAAGAACGACGACGGGCTCAACGTCCGTCAGCGCATCATCGACGTCTACGCCAAGGGCGGCTTCGACTCGATCGACCCCGCCGACCTGCGCGGCCGCATGCGGTGGTACGGCCTCTACACCCAGCGCAAGCCCGGCATCGACGGCGGCAAGACGGCGATCCTCGACCCCGAGGAGCTCGACGACCGCTACTTCATGCTGCGGGTGCGGATCGACGGCGGCCAGCTCGACCTGCGGCAGCTGCGGACCATCGCCGACATCTCCAACGAGTACGCCAGGGGCACGGCCGACGTGACCGACCGGCAGAACGTGCAGCTGCACTGGGTGGAGATCGAGTCGGTGCCCGACATCTGGCAGCGGCTGGAGGCCGTCGGCCTGTCCACCACCGAGGCGTGCGGCGACACCCCCCGCGTGATCCTCGGCTGCCCGCTGGCCGGCATCGACACCGAGGAGGTGCTCGACGCCACCGAGCAGATCCGCCTGGTGCACGACCGTTTCATCGGCGACCCCGCCTACTCCAACCTGCCGCGCAAGTTCAAGACGGCGATCAGCGGCTGCCCGGCCCACTGCACCGTGCACGAGATCAACGACGTGGCGTTCGTGGGCGTGGAGCTGCCGACCGGCGAGAAGGGCTACGACCTGTGGGTCGGCGGCGGCCTGTCCACCAACCCGATGTTCGCCAAGCGGATCGGCGTGTTCGTCCGGCCCGACCAGGTGGAGGACGTCTTCGGCGGCGTGATCGGCATCTTCCGCGACTACGGCTACCGGCGGCTGCGGCATCGGGCCCGGCTGAAGTTCCTGGTCAACGACTGGGGCGTGGAGAAGTTCCGCGAGGTGCTGGAGACCGAGTACCTCAAGGAGGCGCTGCCCGACGGCCCGGCCCCGGCCGAGCCGCGCAGCTCCCGCCGTGACCACGTGGGCGTCTTCCCGCAGCAGGACGGCAACTTCTACGTCGGCTTCGCGCCCCGGGTCGGCCGCCTCGACGGCGACCGGCTGCACCTGATCGCCGACATCGCCGAGCGGCACGGCTCCGACCGGGTCCGGACCACGGTCGAGCAGAAGATGGTCATCCTCGACGTGGCGCCCGACCGGGTCGACTCGCTCGTCGCCGAGCTGGAGGCCAACGACCTGCAGGTCAACCCGTCCACGTTCCGCCGCCAGACGATGGCCTGCACCGGCATCGAATACTGCAAGCTGGCCATCGTCGAGACCAAGGCCACCGCCTCCGACCTGATCGACGAGCTGGAGCGGCGGCTGCCCGACTTCAAGGAGCCGCTGACGATCAACGTCAACGGCTGCCCCAACTCCTGCGCCCGCATCCAGGTCGCCGACATCGGCCTGAAGGGCCAGCTCGTCGTCGACGACAACGGCGAGCAGGTCGAGGGCTTCCAGATCCACCTGGGCGGCTCGCTCGGCGTCAACGCGGGCTTCGGCCGCAAGGTGCGCGGCCTGAAGACGACCGCCGCCGCGCTGCCCGACTACGTGGAGCGGGTCGTCACCCACTACGAGAGCCAGAAGAAGGAAGGCGAGTCCTTCGCCGACTGGGTGCAGCGCGCGGACGAGGCGGACCTGCGATGAGCACGCGAGCCGTCCCGTTCCACTGCCCCTACTGCGGCGACGAGGACCTGGAGCCCTACGAGGGCGAACCGGCCGCCGCCGGACCCGTCACCGGGCAGACCGCCGGTCACACCGCCGGTCACGGTGCCGGTCACGGCGCGGGCGGCGGGTGGTACTGCCGGGCCTGCGCCCGCGCCTTCAAGCTGAAGTTCCTCGGAATCGGAGTGAAGATATGACGCTGGTCGACATCGAAGTCGGTCTGAGACAGCAGCGCGGCACTCTCGACCTGCAGGACATCGTGGAGTCCGCCGCCGAGTTCCTGGAGGAGGCACCGGCCCGCGACATCATCCGCTGGGCGGCGGCCACCTTCGGCGACCGGCTGTGCCTGACGTCCTCCATGAGCGACGCCCTGCTGATCGACCTGGTGAGCCGGGTCAAGCCCGGGGTGGACGTGCTGTTCATCGACACGGGCTACCACTTCGCCGAGACCATCGGCACCCGCGACGCGGTGCAGCAGGTCTACGACGTCAACGTGATCAACGTGGAGCCGTCGCGGACGGTGGCCGAACAGGAACGCGACCTGGGGCCGCGCCTGTTCGGCCGCAACCCCGACCTGTGCTGCTACCTGCGCAAGGTCGAGCCGCTCAACCGGGCGCTGGAGCCCTACCTCGCCTGGATCTCCGGCATCCGCCGCGACGAGTCGCCCACCCGGACCGGCACCAAGGTCGTCGAGTGGGACGCCAAGCGGCAGATGGTCAAGGTCAACCCGATCGCCCGCTGGACCCAGGACGACGTCGACAACTACATGGCCGACAACGGGGTGCTGATCAACCCGTTGCACTACGACAACTACCCCTCGATCGGCTGCGCCCCCTGCACCCGTCAGGTGGCGCCCGGCGAGGACCCGCGCAGCGGCCGCTGGGCGGGGCTGGGGAAGGTCGAATGCGGCATTCACCTGTAGTCCCCGGCGTCCGGCCCGCCTCGTTGGCAGACGAGGCGGGCCGCCCACCCTCCACCACCCCAGGCCCGGACCGCACCGCACCTGCCGAGACCGTCGGCGCGGACCGCAGCGCACGTGCCGAGACCGCGCACGCGGACCCCGTCAGGCGTGCCGAGATCGCGGGCGTGGACCCCGTCAGGCGTGCCGAGACCGTCGGCCCGGACCGCAGCGCACCTGCCGAGACCGTCGGCGCGGACCGCGTCAGGCGTGCCGCGGGTGGAGGCCCGGACCGTGGCGGGCGGGTGGGGGGCGGTGCCGGCGTGCCGCTGGTGGCGGTGGCGCACGGGTCGCGTGCCCCGCGGGCCGCCGCGACGGTGGAGGCGCTGCTGGACGAGGTGCGCCGGGCCAGGCCCGGCCTGCCGGTGCGCACCGCCTACCTGGACCACGCCGCCCCGTCCCTCGGTCAGGCCCTGCACGGGCTGGGCGAGGCCGTGGTGCTGCCGTTGCTGCTCACCGAGGCGTACCACTCGCGGGTGGACCTGCCCGCGGCGCTGCACGAGGCGCGGGCGCGCGACCCGCGGCTGCGCGTCCGCTACGGGTCCACGCTCGGGCCGCACCCGCTGATGCCGGCGGCGCTGGAGCGGCGCCTGGCCGAGGCCGGCGTTCCGGCCGGAGACCCGGACACGGCGATCGTGCTGGTGTCGGCGGGGTCGAGCGACGCCCGCGCCAACGCGGTCGTGGCGGCGCTGGCTCGCGCGTGGGCGGTCCGTTCGGGCTGGTGGGCCGTGACGGTGGCGTACGCGTCCGCGGCGGCGCCGGCGCCCGAGGAGGCGGTCGCGCTGCTGCGCGCGGCGGGCGCGCCACGTGTCGCCGTCGCGCCCTACCTGCTGGCGCCCGGCCACTTCTCCGACAAGGTACGCCGCGCGACCCTGGAGGCGGGCGCCGACGTGGTCGCCGATGTGCTCGGCCCGGCCCCCGAGCTGGCCCAGGTGCTCCTGGAGCGCTACGAGGCGGCCCTGGACGCCCCTGCCACGGCCGCGGCGTCGTAATCCCCGCCGGGCCCCTCCTCGGCACGACGGTTCGGCTCCGCGCCGCCCCGCCACACCCGCCCGCCGTACCGCCGGGCCCGGCAGCGCGCCCGATCAGCCGCACCGGCGCGGGGGCGCGGCAGGTTTCAGTGGTCGCGGCCCGGGAGGGCGTCGGGGGGCGGGCCCGTCACCGGGCGGTGGGGCTGGTGCGGGAGGCCGTGCAGGCGGTTCCACTGCTCGCGCCAGGCCGCCAGCCCCCGCCGCAGCGGCTCGGCCCGGGAGTCGCCGAGCACCTTGACGTCGCCCATCACCGCGTAGGCGTGCACGCGGACGACGGGCACGTTCTGCCCGCGCGGCGCCTCCTGCACGTCCACCCGTTTGCTGCCCATGACGGCCATGCCGTCGAGGTCGACGTGGACGCCGTCCGGCACGATGATCTTCACGTCGCCCATCACCGACACGGCCGTGATCTCGACCATGTCCGTGCGCACCTCGGCCTCGCGCAGGTCGAGCACCACGTCGCCCATCACGGCCACCGCGCCGAGTTCCTCGTCGACGCGCCAGGTGCCGCGTCTCTTGGTGTCGCCCATGACGCCGACGAACCACCGCCGCCTGCGTCCGTCACGCGGCCTGGCGGGGGCGGGCGCGGTGGCGGAGGGGACGGCGTCGGAGCCGGGCAGGTCCTCGGTGATCACGGCCAGTTCGGCGCGGGTGGTCGCGGTGTAGGCGGCCTCGGTGCGGTCGGCCAGCTCGGCCAGGGTGAGCCTGCCGTCCACGGAAGCCACGCGAAGCCGTTCGACGACGGCCTCACGCTCGGCGTCGGACGCGCGGACGCCACCAGGGTCAGTCATAAACGCAACATATCGCGTTTCGGGGCGAAACGGCTCCTCCCGGAGGAGGAACCTCCCCGGACGGCGGCGTAGTCCGTAGGAGGGGCGCAGCTCGGCTAGGGTCCGATGCATGCATGAGGACAAGCTCTACCGGGCCGCGTTGAACGGCGAGCAGGACGACGTCAGCGAGCTGCTCGCTGCGGGCGCCGACCCCGATCGGATCGCCGAGGGCGAGGAGGAGGGACTGCCGCTGTGCGCGGCGGCCGCGTGGGACCGCCTGGAGGTGATCCGGACGCTGCTCGCCGCCGGCGCCGACGTGAACGGCCGGGAGGCCGGCGGCTGGACCGCGTTGCTGTGGGCGGCGGCCAACGGCCACGCCGACGCGGCCCGGCTGCTCGTGGAGGCGGGGGCGGAGGTGGGCACCGCGAACGACGACGGTGACACGCCTCTGACGCTGGCGGCCCGGCGCGGGGCCCTGGGCGTGGTGCGGGTGCTGCTGGACAGCGGGGCCGACGCCGGCACGTACGACGGCGACGGCGACACCCCGCTCGACATCGCCGCCGACTGGGTGGGCGTGCACCTGGAGAGCGCCCTGCTCGACCAGATCGGCCAGGAGGGCTGGGAGTACGTCGTGGGCCGCCAGTTCGCCAAGGACGGCACCGAGCTGGTCACCGTGGCGGGCCGTTCCCCCGACGGGTCGGAGACCGAGCAGGTGCAGGCGCAGCGCGGCCACGCCGCCGTCGCGACGCTGCTGGAGGAGGCCACCGGCGTCCGCCCGCCGGTGGAGCAGCTGGTGGCACGGGCCCTGGCGCACCGTGACATCGACGAGGACGCCGAGACGTGGTGGATCGTGGCCGACGCGCTGGGCAAGCGGGCCGACGAGGAGACCTACGAGGCGCTGGCCGGGCTGTGCGTGAGCGAGGACGCCCGGGAGCGGGAGTTCGGGGTGGACGCGATCGCGCAGTTCGGGATGAGGGAGGGCGACAAGCCCTACCTGGAGCGCACCCTGCCCCTGCTGCAGCGGATGGCCACCACCGAGAGCAACCCGCAGGTGCTCCGCTCGGTGCTGGCGGCGCTCGGCCACCAGGGTGACGCGCGGGCGCTGCCGCAGGTGCTCGACCTCATCGGCCGTCCCGGGCACAAGCGCACGATGACCGACGCGATCGCGCTGGCCGACGTGCTTCCCGCGGACCACGCCGACGGGCTGGAGCTGCTCGTCTCGATGACGGAGGACGACGACGACGAGGTGCGCGACTGGGCCACGTCGGGCCTGGCGTCCCTCGACGCCGACACCCCGCGCATCCGTGAGGCGCTGGCCGCCCGCCTGGACGACACCGACCTGCGCACGGTCGCCGAGGCCGTCCGCGGCCTGGCCGAGCGCGGGGACGACCGGGCCAGGCGGGGGGCCGAGCGGGTGCTCGAGGAGAGCGACGACGACTACGCCCGCGACCTGGTGACCGAGGCGCTGGCCAAGCTCTGACCCCGCGGGGGTCAGCGGGCGAGGATGTCGTCCAGGTCGTAGGAGACGGGCCGTTCGAGCTGCTCGTACGTGCACGACTGCGGGGTGCGGTCGGGCCGCCAGCGGCGCCACTGCGCCGTGTGGCGGAACCGGTCGCCCTCCATCTGGTCGTAGGCCACCTCGATCACCAGCTCGGGTCGCAGCGGGATGAACGACAGGTCCTTCTTGGCGTTCCACCGCGACACCGCGCCGGGCACCCGCTGCCCGCCCGTCGCCGGGCCGGGCGCGGGCTGCCCGATGGTGCCGGCGGCCTGCTCGGCCCAGTGGCCCCACGGGTGCTCGCCCAGCTCGGCGAGGTAGGGCCGCAGCTCCTCGACCAGCTCGGCGCGGCGGGCCATCGGGAACGACGCGGCCACGCCCACGTGGTGCAGCATGCCGTCGCGGCCGTAGAGGCCGAGCAGGAGGGAGCCGACGATCGGGCCGGTCTTGTGCTCGCGGTAGCCGGCGATCACCACGTCGGCGGTGCGCTCGTGCTTGACCTTGAACATGGTGCGTTTGTCGGGCACGTAGGGCTGGTCGGACGGCTTGACGATGATGCCGTCGAGCCCGGCCCCCTCGAACGTCTCGAACCACTCGGCGGCCTGCCCGTCGTCGCGGGTGACCGGGGTGAGCCGGACCGAGCGGCCGGCGGCGTCGAAGAGGCCCTCCAGCCGGCGGCGCCGCTCGGCGAACGGCGTCTCCATCAGGGACTCGGAGCCGAGCGCCAGCAGGTCGAAGGCGACGAACGACGCCGGGGTCTGCTCCGCCAGCATCCGCACCCGCGAGGCGGCCGGGTGGATGCGCTGCTGGAGCGCCTCGAAGTCGAGCTGCGAACCGCGCGGCAGCACGATCTCGCCGTCGATCACCACCCGGTCGGGCAGCTCGGCGCGGACGGCCTCGACCAGCTCCGGGAAGTAGCGGGTGAACGGCCGCTCGTTGCGGCTGCCCAGGTAGACCTCGTCGCCGTCACGGAAGACGATGCAGCGGAAGCCGTCCCACTTCGGCTCGTAGATCAGGTTGCCGTCCTGCTTGGGCATCGCCTTGACCGGTCTGGCCAGCATGGGCGGCACGGGCGGGCGCACCGGCAGGTTGGGCACCGGCTCCGGCTCGGCCTCGGCGGCGGCGGGGCCTGGAGTGGTGGCGTCGGTCATGCGTCGGCTCCCCTCGTGTAGCGGCAGAACAGGACGCCGTCCTCCTCCAGCACGTGGTCCAGGCCCAGCCCGACCCGCGACGGCTCGCCGTTGAGCACGCGCGCCGCACCGCCGCCGACCAGCATCGGGCTGATCGTCAGGCACAGCTCGTCGAGCAGACCAGCGGCGGCGAGCTGGGCGTTGAGCCGCGGCCCGCCCTCGCACAGCAGCCTGGTCAGCCCGCGGGCGTGCAGCTCGCGCACGGCCGCCTGCAGGTCCACCCCGGTGTCGCCGGCCACGACCACGTCGGCCAGCTCGGCGGCGGCCTTGCGGCGCTCGCGGGGGGCGGCCTCGCAGGTGAGGACGATCGTGCGGGACACCGCTCCGTGGAACAGCGGGCCGTCGAGGTCGAGGTCGAGGCTGCGGGTGACCACCGCGAGGGGCGGCGCCGGCGGCCGGCCCGCGCGCAGCGCCCGCCACGACTCGCGCGGCTCGACCGCGCCGTAGCCCTCGGCCCGCACGGTGGCGGCCCCGGCGACGATCACGTCGGCCATCCCGCGCAGGACCCCGAAGATCCGCCGGTCGCCCCTGCTCGACAGGCCCCCCGACCTGCCGTCGACCCAGGTGGCGCCGTCGGCGCTGGCGACCATGTTGACGCGCAGCCACGGCCGTCCCTCGGGGTAGGCGTAGGCCAGCGCAATGTCCGGATCGTCTTGTATGTCTGGATGGATGCGACGCACTCCTCTACCTTGGCATACGCCTCCGACAACCAGGCCGCACGCCCACCTTGCCCAGTTCTGCCGCACCTCCTGGCAGAGGGGGAATGACCGGCATAACGTTCTCGGCAGGACCGGGACCGAAGGAGGCCCAGGTGGGGCTGCTCACCA
Source organism: Nonomuraea indica (assembly GCF_002850745.1). Taxonomy (GTDB): domain Bacteria; phylum Actinomycetota; class Actinomycetes; order Streptosporangiales; family Streptosporangiaceae; genus Nonomuraea; species Nonomuraea indica. Next base: position 106,590 of record NZ_KZ559468.1, on the reverse strand, counting down.
CGGTGACGTGGGTGTCGACCGCGCTCGTCGGGTTCTACCTGCTCCGCCTGTGGCTGTCGGGCGGCGGGCTGCGCCGGCAGGCCGCCAAGGTCACCCGCTTCCCGCTGACGCTGGTCCTGTCGCACCCCACGCTGGCCGTCACGGCGCTCGGCTGCTGGGTCGGCCATCTCCTGACCGGGTCGCGGGCGCTGGCCTGGACGGCGTTCGGGACGCTGGCGACGGCGGTGCTGCTCGGGTTCGTCATGTTCACCCGCTGGCTGGGCGGCGGCCGGCACGCCAGGGGGGCCGAGCGGCGCTTCCCCGTGGTGGCGGTGGCCCTGCACGGCGTGGCGGGCGTGGCCACGTTCGTCCTGGTCCTGCTGACGGCCGGCGCGGCCCGCGAGCCGTGACGGTCAGGAGGGCAGCGGCTGACGCAACACCTGGATGGACCGCGAGGTGACGGCCACCAGCGCGCCCGCCGGCCACCGCTCGTCGGGGAACACCTCGTCGCGGGGCGACTCGTCGGTCGTGTCGAGCACGGGCTGCCAGCCGTCGCCGAACTCCACGCCCGGCAGGGTGAACGTCATGTCCTCGTGGTGGGCGTTGATCAGCAGCAGGAACGAGTCGTCGACGATCCGCTCGCCGCGCGGCCCGGGCTCGGTGATGGCCTGGCCGTTGAGGTAGACCGTGAGCGACTTGGCGTAGCCGGTGTGCCAGTCGCCGGCCGTCATCTCCCTCCCCGCCGGGGTCAGCCAGACGAGGTCGCGCCTGCCGTCGTCGGGGTGCCGGCCGTGGAAGAAGCGGCGGCGTTGGAAGACCGGGTGCTCCCGGCGCAACCGGGACAGCCGCCGAACGAACTCCAGCAGGTCGGACTCGGCCGACAGCCGCGACCAGTCGATCCAGGCCAGCTCGTTGTCCTGGCAGTAGGCGTTGTTGTTGCCCCGCTGGGTGCGGCCCAGCTCGTCGCCGTGCGACAGCATCGGCACGCCCTGCGACAGGAAGAGCGTGGTCAGGAAGTTGCGCCGCTGCCGGTGCCGCAACCGGACGATCTCGGGGTCCTCGACGGGCCCCTCGGCGCCGCAGTTCCAGGACCGGTTGTCGTCGGTGCCGTCGCGGTTGTCCTCGCCGTTGGCGAGGTTGTGCTTGCGGTCGTACGAGACCAGGTCGGTGAGGGTGAACCCGTCGTGGCAGGTCACGAAGTTGATGGAGGCGACCGGGCGGCGGCCGGAGGTGGCGTAGAGGTCGGCCGACCCGGTCAGCCGGGAGGCGAACTCCGGCAGCGCCGAGTGGGTGCCCCGCCAGAAGTCGCGGACGATGTCGCGGTACTTGCCGTTCCACTCGGTCCACAGCGGCGGGAAGTTGCCCACCTGGTAGCCGCCGGGGCCGACGTCCCACGGTTCGGCGATCAGCTTGACCTGGGAGATCACCGGGTCCTGCTGGATGAGGTCGAAGAACGCGCTCAGCCGGTCGACGTCGTGCAGCTCGCGGGCCAGCGCCGAGGCCAGGTCGAAGCGGAACCCGTCGACGTGCATCTCCAGCACCCAGTAGCGCAGCGAGTCCATGATGAGCTGCAGGGCGTGCGGGGAGCGCACGTTCAGCGAGTTGCCGCACCCGGTGTAGTCGAGGTAGTAGCGCCGGTCGCCGTCGTGCAGCCGGTAGTAGGCGGCGTTGTCGATGCCCCGGAAGCCGAGCGTCGGCCCCATGTGGTCGCCTTCGGCGGTGTGGTTGTAGACCACGTCGAGGATGACCTCGATCCCCGCCTCGTGCAGCGCCCGCACCATGGCCTTGAACTCCGGCACCTGCTCCCCGCGCGTGCCCGCGCTGGAGTAGCCGCCGTGCGGGGCGAGGTAGGCGACGGTGTTGTAGCCCCAGTAGTTGGTCAGGCCGCGCGCCACCAGGAAGTGCTCGGGGATGAAGTGGTGCACCGGCATCAGCTCGATGGCCGTCACCCCGAGGGACAGCAGGTGGTCGATGACCGCCGGGTGCGCCACGCCCGCGTAGGTGCCGCGCAGCGGCTCCGGCACCGCCGGGTGCCGCATGGTCAGCCCGCGCACGTGCGCCTCGTAGATCACCGTCTCGTGGTACGGCGTGCGCGGCGCCCGGTCGTTGCCCCACTCGAAGAACGGGTTGACGACCACGTTCTTCGGCATGAAGGACGCGCTGTCGGCGGTGTTGAGCCGGTCGGGGTCGGTGAACGTGTAGGGGAACACCGACTCGTTCCAGGTCAGCTCGCCGTCGATCGCCTTGGCGTACGGGTCGAGCAGCAGCTTGGCCGGGTTGCACCGGTGGCCGTGCGCGGGGTCGTACGGGCCGTGCACCCGGTAGCCGTAGCGTTGACCCGGCATGATCCCCGGAAGGTAGCCATGCCAGACGAACCCGTCGACCTCGGGGAGGTCGACGCGTTCCTCGGAGCCGTCATCGTGGAAGAGGCACAGCTCGACCCTCTCGGCCACCTCGGAGAACACCGAAAAACCGGTGCCCACGCCATCCCAGGTGCCGCCGAGTGGATAGGGCTCGCCAGGCCAGACTTCGCGCATGTGACCCGATTGTCGCACGCGATCGCGCTCGCGCTAGAGGAGCGAGGCCTTGAGCGTGATGGTGGTGCCGGCCAGGGCCTTGCTCACCGGGCAGTTGGCCTTGGCCGTCTCGGCCGCCTCCTGGAACTGCTCGGCGCTGATGCCGGGCACCTGCCCCTCGACGGTGATCACGATGCCGGTGATGCCCTCGCCCGGCTGGAACGTCACGTCGGCACTCGTGCGCAGCGACTCCGGCGGCGTGCCGGCTCCGGCCAGGCCGTGCGACAGCGCCATCGAGAAACACGAGGAGTGCGCGGCGGCGATGAGCTCCTCGGGGGAGGTCTTGCCGTTGGCGGCCTCGGCCCTGGAGGGCCAGGAGACCTCGAACGTGCCGACGCCCGAGCTCTCCAGCGCGACCGTGCCGGAACCGTCGAGCAGGGCGCCCTTCCACTGGGTGGTGGCGGTGCGGGTGGTGGCCATGTGAATGCTCCCTCCGTAGTGGTCTTCCGACCCTATCGCGGGTTCCCGCCGCGATCATCTCGCGGGGCGGGCGTCCGGCGGGGCGGGTCGGGGCCTGCGGGGGCTCAGTCCAGCCAGATGAGCCCGGCGAACCGCCCGCAGGCGCGTTCGCGCCGGTGGGAGTACAGCTCCGCCGACTCGATGGTGCACCGGGCGTCGTACCGCACCTCCACGACGCCCGCCCGGCGCAGCTGTGCCTCGATCCCGGCCCGCAGGTCGAGGGCGGGGGTGCCCCAGGAGGTGGCGGACCAGGTCTCGGGCACCCGTGCCGCCACCCGTTCGCGCAGGTCGGCGGGCACCTCGTAGCAGCGCCCGCACGCGCCGGGCCCGACGAACGCCGCCATCCGCTCCGGCCGCGCGCCCTTGGCCGCCATGGCCGAGACCAGCTCCGCCGCCACGCCCGCCTCGGTGCCGGGCCGTCCGGAGTGGGCGGCGCCCACCAGGCGCGCCTCGGGGTCGGCCACGAGCACCGCCGGGCAGTCGGCGCCCAGCGAGGCGAGGGCCAGCCGCGGCTCGCCGGTGAAGACCCCGTCGAGCGGCGGGGGGTCGTCGCCGAACGGCTCGCCCACGTACGCGACGTCCGCGCCGTGCACCTGCCGCATGAACACCACGGCCCGTACGCCCAGCTCGGCCACGAGGCCGTCGCGGTTGGCCCGGACGGCGGCGGGGGCGTCGCCGACCAGCCCGCCGAGGTTGCGCGAGCCGTACGGCGGGGCGCTCACGCCCCCGTGGCGGTCGGTGACGGCGACGTGCACGCCGGGAGCCAGCAGCATGCCTCGATCCTAGAGCTCCTCTGGCCCCCGCCAATCAAGCAAGCATATGCTTGGTGGCGTGGCTGACTATCGCAACCTCATCGACGGCCGGCTCGTCCCCGCGGCCGACGGCAGGACCCTCGACTCGGTCAACCCCGCCACCGGCGAGCCGTGGGCCCGGGTGCCCGCGAGCGGCCCGCGCGACGCGGACGCGGCCGTGGCGGCCGCCGGGCGGGCGTTCCCGCGCTGGTCGGCCATGCCCGCGCTGGGCCGGGCGCACCTGCTGCGCCGGGTCGCCGCCGTCTTCACCGAGCACGCCGAGGAACTGGCCCGGCTGGAGACCCGCGACAACGGCCGGATCCTGCGCGACACCCTGCACCGGGACCTGCCCGGCATGGCCCACCTGTGGCAGCTCGCCGCCGCCCAGTGCCTGGACGCGGTCAAGGGCGACACCGTCATCCTCGGCCCCGACGCGCTCGGCCTGACCCGCCGCGAGCCCTACGGCGTGGCCCTGTGCGTCATCCCGTGGAACTCCCCCGTCTCCACGTTCTCCGCCAAGGCCGCCTACGCGCTGGCCGCGGGCAACACGGTGATCGTCAAGCCCGCGGAGCAGGCGAGCGTGTCGGTGCTGCGGCTCGGCGAGCTGCTGGCGGAGGTGCTTCCGCCCGGCGTGCTGAACATCGTCAGCGGCCTCGGCGAGGAGGTCGGCGACGCCCTGGTGCGGCACCGCGGCGTGCACCGCATCAGCCTGACCGGGTCCACCGACACCGCCCGGGTCATCACCCGGGCCTCGGCCGACGCGCTCAAGCCGATGACGTTCGAGCTGGGCGGCAAGTCGCCGAACATCGTCTTCCCCGACGCCGACCTCGACGCCGCCACCCAGGGCGTCACCGTGAACTCCGTCTACACGGGCAATGCCGGCCAGGTGTGCGTGGCCGGCTCGCGGATCCTCCTGCACCGGTCGATCTGGGACGAGATGCTCGAACGCATCGAGCGGGCGGCCGCCGGACTGGTGCTCGACGACCCGCTCGACCCGGGCACCACGATGGGCCCGATCGTCTCCCAGGGCCAGTACGAGCGGGTCACCTCCTACCTCGACCTGGCCGAGAAGGAGGGGGCTCGGCTCGTCTTCGGCGGCCGGCGCGGAGCCGAGGTGGTGCCGCGGCTGCCGGGCGGCTACTGGGTCGCCCCCACCCTGTACGCCACGACCGACAACCGGCTGCGCGTCTGCCAGGAGGAGATCTTCGGGCCGGTGGCGGTGGCGATCCCGTTCGACGACGACGAGGAGGCGCTGCGCATCGCCAACGACTCGCCGTACGGGCTGGCCGCCGGGGTCTGGACACGCGAGCTGGGCCGCGCCCACCGGTTCGTCCGCGACCTGCAGGCCGGCACGGTGTGGGTCAACACCTTCCGCCAGATGCCGCCCGGCCTGCCGTTCGGCGGCGTGAAGGACAGCGGGTACGGGCACGACGCGGTGCTGGAGTACACCCGCGAGAAGGCGGCCATCATCCAGATCTAGTTCGGATACATTCCCGGCATGAGCGAGGAGATCATCGCCGGGCGCGGGGCCGAGCCCGCCGGCCCGCCCACCCCCCTGCCCGAGCTGCCCGAGGAGGCCGCCCGGTCGCGGGCCTCCGTGCTGCGCAGCCGGGCCGAGTCGTACATCGCGCTGTCCCGTCACGACGCGGCCGTCGCCGACCTGACCGAGGCGATCGCGCTGGAGCCGGACAACGCGCGCGCCTGGCGGATGCGCGGTGAGAGCCACCGCCTGATCGCGCGCTACGAGGCGGCGCTGTCCGACTTCGACGAGGCGCTGCGGCTGGAGCCCGACAGCGCGTACGCGCTCGGCTCGCGCGGACAGGCCTACGCCTCGCTCGGCCGTTACCGGGAGGCCCTGGACGACTTCGAGCACGCGCTCACCCTGTCGCCGGAGTCGCTGTGGGTCCTGGAGGCCAGGGCGGACGCCCTGGCCGACCTCGGCCGCATGGACGAGGCGCTGGACGAGCACGCCAAGATCATCGCGGTGAACGGGGAGATCGCCTACTCCTGGCTGGCCCGCGGCGACCTCTACCAGCGCATGCACCTGTACGCGGAGGCCATCGACGACTACACCAAGGCGCTGGACCTCGATCCCGCCTACGTGCGCGGCTGGAGCCGGCGCGGCGAGGCGTACCGGATGATCGACCGCTACGAGGAGGCCCTCGCCGACCTGAACAAGGCGATCGAGCTGGACCCCGACCACGACCGGGCGCTCGGCAGCCGCGGCGCGGTGCTGAGCGAGCTGGGCGACAACGAGGCCGCGCTGCGCGACCTCGACCGGGCCATCCAGCTCGACCCCGGCTACATCTGGGCGTTCCGGGTGCGCGGCGAGATCCTGCAGGAACTCGAACGGCACGAGGAGGCGATCTCCGACTTCACCCGCGCGCTGGAGCTGGAATTCGGCGACGCCTGACCCGGCGGCCTGAGGCGCCCGCAGGCCACCCGCGGCCCACGGAGGAGGAATCCTCTCCTATCGGCAGAGGATTCTCCCTCTCGGTAGAAGGTCTCTCACCCCGGCGAAACGGCCGGAGCCACCCCGTGGAGTTACGTTCCGGGCACGTGCGCGGTCGGCGCACCACGCGTCCGCACGGCCGGTGAGCCCGGGCGTCACGGCGGCCGGAGGGGGCCGACCGTGCGGGCCCGGCGCCCCGCCGCCCGGACGCGGGACCGGCGGCGATGTCAGCCCTCGGCCGGCCGCGCCTTGCTCGGCTGCACGCGCCTCGGCTCCCCCGGCATCTTCGGGTAGTTCGGCGGGTACGGCAGGTCGCCGCGGTCGTCGGCGGCGTACCTTTCGAGCAGCGGCTCGATCGAGTGGGACCGGTCGTCGATGGCCGCGTGCACGTCGCCCAGCCTGGCGAAGCGGGCCGGGACGGTCCGGATGTCGAAGTCGGCCGGCTCGGCGTCCGTCAGCTCGTCCCAGGTCAGCGGGGCCGAGACGGTCGCCGCCGGCCGGGCGCGCACCGAGTACGCGCTGACCACGGTGCGGTCGCGGGCGTTCTGGTTGAAGTCCACGAACACCCGCTCGCCCCGCTCCTCCTTCCACCAGGCGGTCGTCACCAGGTGGGGGGCGCGGTCCTCGACGGCGCGGGCCAGGGCGATGCCGGCGTGCCGCACCTGCACGAAGTCCCAGCGCGGCTCGATGCGGACGGCGATGTGCAGACCGCGGTTGCCGGACGTCTTCACGAACCCCGTCATGCCCAGCTCGCCGAGCACCTCGCGGGTCAGGAACGCGGCCTCGCGGACGGCGGCGAACGCGACGCCCGGCTGCGGGTCGAGGTCGATCCGCAGCTCGTCGGGGTGCTCCACGTCGCCGGCGCGCACCTGCCACGGGTGGAAGTCGATGGTGCCGAGGTTGGCGCAGTAGGCGATGGCGGCCACCTCGGTCACCCGCAGCGAGTCGGCCGTGCGCCCGCTGGGGAAGGTGACGGTCACCGTCTCCAGCCAGTCGGGGTGCTTGGCGGGCATCCGCTTCTGGTAGATGGCCTCGGTGTGGATGCCGTCGGGATGGCGCTTGAGGTTGGTGGGGCGGTCGCGCATCGCCCGGAGCGCGCCCTCGCCGACGCTCACGTAGTACTCGACGAGCTCGCGCTTGGTGGCGCCGAGCTCCGGGAAGTAGACCTTGTCGGGGTTGGTGACCTTGACGGTCCGCTCCCCCACCTTGAGCTCGATGAACGGCGATGGCATGACCCGAACCTACCCCCGAGTGGGTGGGTCCGTCCCGGAGCCCGCCTCGGTGGCGGGACCGAGGGCTCGACGGGACGGACCGCAGACCACCCGCCCCGGACCGGTCCGGGCGCTGGCGCGCCACCCGGCCGGCCGGTGATCCCCTGCGGCTCCAGCACGGGCGTGGGCTGTGCCGCTCGGGCGATCCGGCGAGCGATCCCACCCTGAGCAGGAGGTGATGACACCCCCTTGCCTACAAAGACGCGAATTCGCCGCAGAAAGGATGCTCTCCCGGCGGAGATCTCTTTTTGCCACATCTCGTACGCTGAACGTATGGACAAGGTGGTCAAGAGCGAAGCCGAATGGCAGGTGCAGCTGTCGCCCGAGGAGTTCCACGTCCTCCGGCAGGCGGGCACCGAGCGGCCGTTCACCGGGGAGTACGTCGACACCAGGACCGAGGGCGTCTACTCGTGCCGCGCGTGCGGAGCGGAGCTGTTCAGGTCGGACGCCAAGTTCGAGTCGCACTGCGGCTGGCCGAGCTTCTTCGAGCCGTCGAAGTCCGAGGCGGTCACGCTGGTCGAGGACCGCAGCCTCGGCATGGTGCGGACCGAGGTGCGCTGCGCCCGCTGCGACTCCCACCTGGGCCACGTCTTCCACGGCGAGGGCTACGCGACGCCGACCGACGACCGCTACTGCATCAACTCGATCTCCCTGCGCCTCGAACCCCGGGCGTGAGCCCGGCGGGCGCCGCGCGTGGCGGACGACCGCCCGGGGTAGGGACCGCCGGGTGAGACGGGTCCATCTCCGGCACCGGTGGGTGACGGTCGAGAGCATCGGCCGGGTCGTCACCCAGCGGTGCGAGCGGTGCTTCAGGAGCCGGGTGCGCGTGCGGTGACCACGGCCCTAGCCGGGGTCCGGATGCGTCACCCGGCAGGTCGTGTCGCCGGGGCCGAGGATGTTCGCCAGCACCGGCCTGCCGTTCTCGCCCGGCCTGGCCTGCACGAACACCACCGGCTCCTTCGTGCCCCGCTCGCCGAGGTAGGCCAGGCCGCGCTCGCACAGGGTGAGGGCGGCGGCCGAGTCGTCGGCCGACTCGGGCAGGTCGGTGTAGATGCGCAGATATCCGCCGACCGTGCGGATGTCCTTCACGTGCCTGGCGGCGGCGTCGCCGGAACCCCATCGGGCGCGGAAGTACTCGACCGCCTGGTGGTCGGTGTCCTTCGACGTCGCCGTGCCGGCACCCCCGTCGGCGAGACCCTCCGGCCCACCGCCCGCACCACCGTCCGGGCCGCCGTCCGTGCCGCCGTCCGGGCCGCCGTCCGTGCCGCTGTCCGGGCCGCTGTCCGCGCTGCCATCCGGGGCACTGCCCGCGCTGCCATCCGCACCACTGTCCGGGCCGCCGTCCGTGCCGCCGTCCGGGCGGCCTGCTGACGCGGCCTCCTGTCCGGAGCTCGCTGGACGGGGGCCTCCGGTGCCGTGGTCGCGTGCCGCCGCGGCAGGGCCGTCCGGCCGGGGGCGCTGCCCGCCGTCCGTGGCCGCGACCGTTCCGGACGGGGCGCCCGTCAGCGGGACTCCGGTGCCGAACAGCAGCGCGATCCCACCGGCCAGCGTCAGCGTGCCCGCCGACAGCCATCCGACCCAGGACCTGCCGGGCCTGGCGCGCCTGCGTCCACCGGCCGTCCCACCGCCGCCGCCGTCCCGGCGTCTCCCCCCGTCCGGGCGCCTGCCCCGCAGTCCCCGCCCGCCGTACGTGCCGCGCAGCCCCCGCCTCCCGTACGCGCCCCGCGGGCCGGGCCTGGTGTACGTGCCGCGGGCCCCGCGCCGGACGCGCGCGCCCGCAGTGCCATGCCGTCCGGTCCGCCCCGCCCCCCGCTCGGCACCGCGCCCCGCGCCGCTGCCCTCACCGGGGCCTTCACCGGGGCCTTCACCGGGGCCTTCACCATGGCCCTCACCGGGACCTGCCCCGCGCCCCGCACCGTGGCTCGCACCGGGACTCGCACGGAAGCTTGTGCCGGGACCCGGGCCGTGACGATCGCCGGCGTCGTCGTCGCCTTCGTCACCGGCGCGCCCGGATGGCGACGGGTTCGCCGTGAACGGGTCCGGCCGCTCGTACGGATGCCTGCGTTTCGCCGAACCACCGGCCATGCGACGCCCCCCGGACCGTGACGATCTGCCGTCCTCAGCCGATTGTGACCCCCGGAGCGGATCCGTGCAGGCGTATCCGCGAAGGCGCTAGGGCAGCGCGGCGAGCAGCTCCTGGACCGGCTTGCGGGCGCCGGTGTAGAAGGGGATCTCCAGCCGGGTGTGCCGGCGCGCCTGGGCGGCGCGCAGCTCGCGCATCAGGTCGACGATCCGGTGCAGCTCGTCGGCCTCGAACGCCAGCATCCACTCGTAGTCGTTGAGCGCGAAGCACGCCACGGTGTTGGCCCGCACGTCGGGGTAGCCGCGCGCCATCTGGCCGTGCTCGGCCAGCATCGCCCGCCGCTCCGCGTCGTCCAGGAGGTACCACTCCAGCGAGCGGACGAACGGGTAGACGCTCACGTACGCCCGGGGCTCCTCCTCGGCGAGGAACGCCGGGATGTGCGACTTGTTGAACTCGGCCGGGCGGTGCAGCGCCATCGCCGACCACACGGGCGCGCTGTGGCGGCCGAGCGTGGTGCGGCGGAAGCGGGAGTAGACGTCCTGGAGGTCCTCGGGCGTGGGCGCGTGCCACCAGAACATGTAGTCGGCGTCGGCGCGGAACCCGGCCACGTCGTACAGGCCGCGCGTCACCACGTCCTTCAGGGCCGCCTGCTCCAGCAGCTCGGTGACCTCCTCGCCCACCCGGTCGCGCTCCGCGGGCAGCGGCTCGGCCGCCTTGAAGACGGACCACATCGTGTAACGGATCACCTGGTTGAGATCGCGGGCCTTGGGCCGCGCGGCGCCTTCAGTCATGCTCACATTCTCCTCAACGCGACAGGTGGTCCAGAATCCGGGCCGCGGCCGTGCGGCCGGTGGCGACGCAGGCGGGGATGCCGAGCCCGTCGTAGGCGGCGCCGCACACGGCCAGCCCCGGGTGCGGGGCGACGGCGGCGCGCACCCGGGCGACCCGGTCAAGGTGGCCGACGTTGTACTGCGGCAGCGAGCCGCCCCACCGGGTGACGCGGGTGTCGATCGGCAGCCCGCGCACGCCCAGCACGCCGGCCAGCTCGGCGGTGGCGAGCGAGACCAGCTCGGCGTCGTCTCGCTGGAGCAGGTGCTCCTCGCCGATGCGGCCGATCGACAGGCGCACCACGACGGTGTCGCCGCCGAGGTGGGGCCACTTGACCGAGCTGAAGGTGGCCGCCTTGACCGGCCGGCCCTCCACGGGCGGCACCAGGTAGCCGCTGCCGGGTGGCGGCTCGGGGAAGGCGGTGGGGGCGTAGGCGAGCGTGACGATGGCCATGCTGGCGTAGTCGATCCTGGCCAGCTCGGACGAGGCGGCCGGCACCTCGGCCCGGAGCATCCGGGCGGCGGCCGGTCCGGGCACGGCGATGATGACGGCGTCGGCCTCGATGGTCTCGGGGTGCGGCACCGGGCCGGCCACGAGCCGCCATCCGCTCTCGGTCCGGTGCAGCTCGCGGACGGTGACGCCGGTGCGCACGTCGGCCTCCGACGCCTTGGCCACGGCCTCGGGCAGGCTGCCCATGCCGTAGCGGAGCGAGGTGAAGACCGGACCCGTGCCGCCGGCGGAGTCCTGGAGGATCTGCCTGGTCGCGCTGAGCAGCGACCGCTCGGAGCGGGCGGCGGCCGCCACCCGCGGCATCGTGGCCTCCAGCGACAGCCGGTCGGCGCGGCCCGCGTAGACGCCGCCGAGCAGCGGCTCGACGAGCCGGTCGAGGACCTCGCCGCCCATCCGGGCCCGGATGTAGGCGGCGACGGACACGTCGGTGCGCACGAGGGTGGCGGGCAGGATCTGGTCCATCGGCACCCGCAGCAGCCCGCCGGGTGACAATATGCCGGACCGGGCGAGCTCGGCCAGGTCGGCGGGCACGCCCATGACCTGCCCTTTCGGCATCGGCCGGAGCGTGCCGCGGCTGAGAACGGCGGCCCGCGTGGTGCCCGGCTCGACGAGCTCGTCACCGAGCCCGGCCGCTCTGGCCAGGTCGACGCCCTCGGGCCGCTTGGCCAGCATGGACTCCGCCCCGGCGTCGACCATGATCCCGCCGATCTCGGAGGCGTGCAGCTTGCCGCCGATGCGCGGACCGGCCTCGAGGACCGTCACCCTGGGGGGCGGTCCCTGCCCCTCGTGGGCGGCGTGGCGCAGGTGCCACGCCGCGGCCAGACCGGAGATGCCGCCCCCGACGACGACCACGTGCGCCTGATTGCCTTCCACGCTTCCAGACGCTACCGCCTCGGCGCCCCGCCCTCCCGTCCGGGGCGCGCGGGCGCGGCGGCCGTGTGACCGTACCGTGACGGGGATCTCCAAACCGGCCAGGAGCGGGGTCCGTCTTACGGACATGAGGAGATTCCAGTACGGCGTGGCGTTGTCGGCCGCGTGCGCGGGCCTGCTCCTGGCCGGTTGTGGCGGCGGCGTGACGGCGAGCCGCGACAGCGCGGCGCCCGCCTCGGCCGGCTCGGTCCAGGAGGAGGCGGGTCCCGGCGCCGTGCCGCAGGGCCGGTACGGGACGGCCGCCCCCTCGCGGGAGCCCGTCCTGCGGAAGGAGCCGCAGGGCCGGAGCGTCACGTCCGGTGTCGAGGTCGCCCGGAGCCAGGAGCGCCAGGTCATCTACGTGGCGAACCTGAGCGTGCGGGTCAAGGAGGTCGCGGCGGCGGCGGAGCGGGCCAAGCAGCTCGTCACCGCGGCCGGCGGGTACCTGGCGAAGGAGGAGTCCCACTCCGGCGGCCGGGGCGGCGGCGGCTCGGCCACGCTGGAGTTCAAGATCCCGCCCGCCCGCTACTCCGAGGTGCTGGCCGGCCTCGGCAGGGACCTCGGGGAGCGGATCTCGCTGACCCAGGGCACCGAGGACGTCACCCTGCGGGTGGCCGACGTGGAGAGCCGGCTCACGTCGGCCCGGCAGTCGCTCGAATCGCTGCGCGCGCTGATGCGGAAGGCCGACACGATCGGCGAGGTGCTGCAGGTGGAGCGGGAGATCTCCGCCCGGGAGTCCGACCTGGAGTCGCTGCAGGCCCAGCAGAAGGAGCTGGCGGGCCAGGTGGGCATGGCCACGCTGACGTTGCGGCTGGCCGGACCGTTCGCCGTCGTGGAGGAGCCCTCGAAGGAGCCGGTCGGGTTCCTCGGCGGGCTGGCGTCGGGGTGGGCGGCGCTGGTGATGTTCGGGAAGGTGGTGCTGACCGTGCTCGGCGTGGTGCTGCCGTGGCTGGTAGTCGTCGTGCCGCTCGTCGCCCTCCCCGTCGTCGCCGTACGGCGCTCGCGCAGGCGCAGGACACCTCCCGCGCCCCCTCCCGCGCCCGAGCCGCCCTCGACGCCCGCGCCTCAGGCTTCGTGAACGAGGTCGGTCAGGCGCTTGAGCTGGTCGGGGTCGGTGCCGGGCAGGACGCCGTGGCCGAGGTTGAACACGTGGCCCTCGGCGGCCTCGCCGCGGCGCAGCACCTCGCGGGCCTTGCGCTCGACGACCTCCCACGGGGCCATGAGGATGGCCGGGTCGAGGTTGCCCTGCAGCGCCTTGCCCGGCCCGACGCGGCGCGCGGCCTCGTCGAGCGGCACCCGCCAGTCGACGCCGACCACGTCGGCCCCGGCCTCGCCGAGCAGGCCGAGCAACTCGCCGGTGCCCACGCCGAAGTGGATGCGCGGGACGCCGAGGTCGGCCAGGCCGTCGAAGATGCGGCGCGTGTGCGGCAGCACGAACTCGCGGTAGTCGTCGGGGGCGACCGCGCCGACCCAGGAGTCGAAGAGCTGGATCGCCGAGGCGCCGGCCCGCACCTGGATGCGCAGGTGCTCCAGGACGATGCCGGCCAGGCGGTCCATGAGGTCGTGCCAGAGCCGCGGCTCGCCGTACATCATGGCCTTGGTGCGGTCGTGGTGGCGGGAGGGGCCGCCCTCGATGAGGTAGGAGCCGAGGGTGAACGGCGCGCCGGCGAAGCCGATCAGGGGCGTGCCGCCGAGCTCGCCGACGAGCGCCCGGATCGCCTCGGTGACGTAGGAGACGTCGTCGGGCTCGATGGGGCGCAGCGCGTCGAGGCCGGCGGCGTCGCGGACGGGCTGGGCGACGACCGGGCCGACGCCCGGCTTGATGTCGAGGTCGACGCCGATGGCCTTGAGCGGCACCACGATGTCGCTGAAGAAGATGGCCGCGTCGACGCCGTAGCGGCGGACGGGCTGCAGGGTGATCTCGACGGCCAGGTCGGGCGTCTCGCACGCCGTCAGCATGGGCACGCCCTCGCGCACCTTGAGGTATTCGGGCAGGGAGCGCCCGGCCTGCCGCATGAACCACACGGGCGGATGCGGGACGGGCTGCCGGCGGCAGGCGCGCAGGAACGTTGACTCGGCGAGATTCACCTTCCAAGGGTGCCACGGTCCGGCGGCGGTCCGGGCATCCGGTGGGCGGCGCTCCCCCGTCCTGACCCGCCCATCCGAAAAAACCTCCATAAGTGGGACCAAATCATGATCAGATAGCCGAATGGATGTTTACCCGCCGACCGGCCACGGACCGCACACTCGGGTCGAACACCTCCCATGGGGGCCCATACATCCGGTCCTGAGTGGCTCATTTCTTGGCCAAGAACCCGCGCGGCACCGATTCAGCAACCACTTTCGGGACACGCCGAGCGCGTTGCGCGGAATTGTCGCCCGAGCATGCCACCGTCGGAGCGACGATCCGACGAAAGGCCTCAGTGCGATGACCGCGTTGTGGAGTTCCCCAGAGCGCCGCATGGAGACCTGCGCGTCCTGCGCGGGTGAGCGGGCGTTCGAACAGCCACCGTGTCCCGACGGGCACGCGCCCGGGGAGTGCCCGGAGTGGGCCTGCGTCGCGTGCGGCCACGCCCTGCTGGTCCTGCCGCCGGTCCCGCCGCCCGCGCGCACCGCGCCCAGGTCCGCGCCGCAGATCCCGCGGCTGGCAGCGGCAGCGGCTTGAGCACGTACGATGAGCACCCCCGTGGTCCCCTTCCGTTCCCTCGCGACCTACTCTTCGGCTATGACCCACGGTGACCTGCCACCGGCCCCCGCGGCGTTCAGGCGCGCGGTCGCGAGCCTCCGGCCGGCCGAGGTCAGACCGGAGATCGAGCTCGAGGACCTGCCCGCCCCGCAGCGGCTGGCCCCGCACTCCGCCGCCATCGGCGCGTCCGTCTACCGCGACGACGACGAGCTGGCCGTCGGGCGGCTGATCCTGCTCTACGACCCCGACGGCCAGCGCGGCTGGGAGGGCCCGTTCCGGCTGGTGGCCTACGTCCGGGCCGACATGGAGCCGGAGATCACCTCCGACCCGCTGCTCGGCCCGGTCGCGTGGAGCTGGCTCACCGACGCCCTCGACGCCCACCACGCCGACTACTCCGCCGCCGGCGGTACCGTGACAAGAGCTGTGTCCGAGGGGTTCGGCAACAAGGCCGACGATCCGGTCACCACCGAGCTCGAGCTGCGGGCGTCCTGGTCCCCGACCCAGGAGGACCTCTCCGGCCACGTCGCCGCCTGGTGCGACCTCATGTGCGTGGCGGCGGGGCTGCCGCCGCTCCCGCCCGACGTGGCCGCCCTGCCCCGTAGACGCGATGATCCGGAGAGTGACCGAACGAAGTGAGGGCACCAGTCAACACCACATCCACGTCATGAGAGCGGTGGACTCATGACAGAAGAACGCACCATCGTCCCGCTGCTGGAGCCGCGCGAGGGCATCCCTCCCGTCATCGCCGACGAGGCCGCCCTGGCCCGGGTGGTCGAGGCGTTCTCCCGCGGCGACGGACCGGTGGCGGTCGACGCCGAGCGCGCCTCCGGCTACCGCTACGGCAACCGCGCCTACCTGGTGCAGCTGCGCCGCGAGGGCGCCGGCACGGCACTGATCGACCCGATCGCCTGCCCCGACCTGTCGGGGCTCGACGCGGCGCTGGCCGGGACGGAGATCGTGCTGCACGCCGCCTCGCAGGACCTGCCCTGCCTGTTCGAGGTGGGCTTCAGGCCGCGGGCGCTCTTCGACACCGAGCTGGCCGGCCGGCTGCTCGGCTACGAGCGGGTGGGCCTCGGCACGATGGTCGAGACGGTGCTGGGGCTGCGGCTGGAGAAGGGCCATTCGGCCGCCGACTGGTCCACCCGGCCGCTGCCCGAGGACTGGCTGCGCTACGCGGCCCTCGACGTCGAGGTGCTGGTCGAGCTGCGCGACGCCCTGCACGAGGAGCTGACCGTCAGCGGCAAGCTGGAGTGGGCGCGCGAGGAGTTCGCCGCCGCGCTGCGCATGCCGCCGGCCGCGCCCCGCTCCGACCCGTGGCGGCGCACGTCCGGCATCCACAAGGTGCGCAACGTGCGGGCGCTGGCCATCGTCCGCGAGCTGTGGACGATGCGCGACCGCATCGCCCGCGAGCACGACCTGGCGCCGGGCCGGGTGCTGCCCGACTCGGCGATCGTGGCGGCCGCCCTCGACGTGCCGCGCACCCGTAAGGCGCTCACCGAGATCTCCGCGTTCACGGGGCGCAGCGCGCGCCGGCACATGAGCGAGTGGCTGAGCGCCGTCAGCCGGGCCCGGGCCCTGCCCGACGGGCAGTTGCCGCAGCCGAGCACGCCGGGCGACGGCCCGCCGCCGGCCAACCGGTGGCCCGACCGCGACCCGGTCGCGGCCAAGCGGCTGGCGGCGGCCCGCGCGGTGGTGGCGGCGCTCGCCGAGGAGCACCACATGCCGGCGGAGAACCTCCTGCAGCCCGACGTCGTGCGCCGGCTCACCTGGGAGCCGCCCGAGGAGATCACGGACGAGTCCGTGACCGAACGCCTGCGCGGCCTGGGCGCCCGCGCGTGGCAGGTCTCCCTCACCGCGCACCCCCTCGCCACGGCCCTGTCCCGGCTGGCAGGCTGAGACCCGCTCCACGCCCTGCCCGGCTCCGGGCAGGGCGGGCACTTGACGTCCTCGTACGGGCGGCCTTACGGTTCGGGAAAGCGCTTTCCATGGAAGGGAACCTCATGAGCGTGCGGTCCATCGGCGTCGTGATGAACGGCGTCACCGGCAGGATGGGTTATCGCCAGCACCTGGTCCGGTCGGTCCTGGCCATCAACGAGCAGGGCGGCGTCACGCTCTCGGACGGCAGCCGGGTCACGCTGCGGCCGGTCCTGGTCGGCCGCAACGCCGCCAAGCTCGCCGACCTCGCCGCCCGGCACGGCATCGCCGACCACACCACCGACCTCGAAGCGGCCCTCGCCGACGACGACAACCTCGTCTACTTCGACGCCCAGGTCACCTCGGCGCGGGTCAAGGCCGTGCTGAAGGCCATCGAGGCGGGCAAGCACGTCTACACCGAGAAGCCGACGGCCGAGTCGGTCGAGGAGGCCGTCGCGCTGGCCGAGGCCGCCACGGCCAAGGGCGTCAAGAACGGCGTGGTGCAGGACAAGCTGTTCCTGCCGGGGCTGCTCAAGCTCAAGCGGCTGATCGACGGCGGCTTCTTCGGCCGGATCCTGTCGGTGCGCGGCGAGTTCGGTTACTGGGTGTTCGAGGGCGACTGGCAGCAGGCGCAGCGCCCGTCCTGGAACTACCGCGCCGAGGACGGCGGCGGCATCGTGCTCGACATGTTCCCGCACTGGCACTACGTCATGGAGAACCTCTTCGGCCGGGTGCGCTCGGTCTACGCCCAGGCCGTCACGCACGTCCCCGAGCGGGTGGACGAGCAGGGCCGCGCCTACCCCGCCACGGCCGACGACGCCGCGTACGGGGTGTTCGAGCTGGAGGGCGGCGTGATCGCGCAGATCAACTCGTCCTGGACGGTGCGCGTCAACCGCGACGAGCTGGTGGAGTTCCAGGTGGACGGCACCGAGGGCAGCGCCGTCGCCGGCCTGCGCAACTGCCGGGTCCAGCACCGCGCCACCACCCCCAAGCCGGTCTGGAACCCCGACCTGCCCGTCACCGCCCGCTTCCGCGACGGCTGGCAGGAGGTGCCCGACAACGCCGAGTTCGACAACGGCTTCAAGATCCAGTGGGAGCTGTTCGTCCGGCACGTGCTGGAGGACGCGCCGTTCCCCTACGACTTCGCCGCGGGCGCCCGGGGCGTGCAGCTCGCCGAGCTGGGCATGCGCTCGTCCGCCGAGGGCCGCAGGATCGAGGTGCCGCAGCTGTGAGGATCGACCTGCCCGGCGGGACGTACACGCTGCGCGAACGGGTGAGCTGGCCGGTGCCCGACGGCCCGGCCGCGAGCCGGATCGTGTACGCGGCGGCGCACGTGGTGGCCGACCCGCTCGGCGACAACACGCCCGGCTCCCCCGCCGCCGTCGACTGGGACGCCACGCTGCGCTTCCGCCGCCACCTGTGGTCGTACGGGCTGCGCGTCGCCGACGCCATGGACACCGCCCAGCGCAACATGGGCCTCGACTGGGCGGCGACGAAGGAGCTCATCCGGCGCAGCGCCGCCGAGGCGCGCGACTACGGCGACCCGGCCACGCTCGTCGCCTGCGGCGCCGGCACCGACCACGCGCCCGGCGCCGCCGACCTCGACGCCGTCACCGCCGCGTACGCCGAGCAGATCGAGACCGTGCAGGCGGCCGGCGCCGGCGTGATCGTCATGGCGTCGCGCCAGCTCGCGCGGGTCGCGACCGGCCCGAAGGACTACCACCAGGTGTACGGCAAGCTGCTCGGGCTGGCCGAGCGGCCCGTGGTGCTGCACTGGCTGGGCGAGATGTTCGACCCGCAGCTCGCCGGTTACTGGGGTTCGTCCGACGTGGCGGCCGCGACCGAGTCGTTCCTGGAGCTGATCCACGCCCACGCCTCCATGGTCGACGGCGTGAAGGTGTCGCTGCTGGACGAGCAGCACGAGATCGGGCTGCGCGCGGCGCTGCCCGAGGGGGTGCGGCTCTACACCGGCGACGACTTCAACTACCCGTCGCTGATCAGGACCGGCTCCCACGCGCTGCTCGGCATCTTCGACGCGATCGCTCCGGCCGCCGCGGCGGCCCTGCAGGTGCTCGACGCGGCCGAGGCCGCCTGCGACGCCGCCGGGCGCGACCGGCTGCTCGCCCACTACGACGAGATCCTCGCGCCGACCGTCCCGCTGTCGCGCAAGATCTTCGAGACGCCGACCTACCACTACAAGACCGGCATCGTCTTCCTGGCCTGGCTGAACGGCCACCAGGACGCGTTCTCGATGGTCAACGGCGCCCAGTCGGCCCGCTCGCTGACGCACCTGGCCGAGGTGTTCCGCCTGGCCGACCAGGCGGGGCTGCTGGCCGACCCCGAGCTGGCCGTCCACCGGATGCGGGCCCTGCTGGCGGTGAACGGCCTGTGAGCCTGTCACTCAACCAGTGGACCACCCGGCGCTGGTCGGTGGCCGAGGCCGTCGACGGCTGCGTCCGGCACGGGTTGGAGGCCATCGGCCTGTGGCGGCAGGACGTCGCCGAGCAGGGGCTGGCCGGGACCGTCAAGCTGGTGCGCGCCGCCGGGCTGCGGGTGTCGTCACTGTGCCGGGGCGGCTTCCTCACCGCGGGCGGGCTGCCCGGCGAGGAGGGCCGCCGGGCGTTCGCCGAGGCGCTCGACGACAACCGCCGCGCCGTGGACGAGGCGGCCGAGCTGGGCGCGGCCTGCCTGGTCATGGTGGTGGGCGGGCTGCCGGGCGTGCGCCCCGGCGAGCCGCTCGGCGAGCGCTCCGGTCAGGCGCCGGGCGAGGGCCCGGCCGGGCCGTCCCCGTTCTCGCGGGACCTCGCCGGCGCCCGCGAACGGGTCGCCGAGGGGCTGGCCGAGCTCGCCCCGTACGCCGGGGAGCGGGGTGTGAGGCTGGCGCTGGAGCCGTTGCACCCGATGTACTGCCCCGACCGGGCCGTCATCTCGACCCTCGGCCAGGCGCTCGACCTGAGCCTGCCGTTCCCTCCGCAACAGGTGGGCGTGGTGGTCGACACCTTCCATGTGTGGTGGGACCCCCAGCTGTTCGAGCAGATCGCCCGGGCGGGCGACCGGATCGCCTCCTACCAGGTGTGCGACTACCTGCACCCGCTCCCGGCCGACGTGCTGCTGGGGCGCGGCATGATGGGCGACGGGGTGATCGACTTCCGGCCGATCACCCGGGCGGTCCAGGAGGCCGGCTACACCGGGGACGTGGAGGTGGAGATCTTCAACGCCGACGTGTGGGCGGCCGACCCGGACGAGGTCCTCGCCACGATGAAGGCCCGCTACGCCGGCGTGGTCCTCCCGGCCTGACCGGGACCGCCGCGGAAGGTCCGGCGGCGAGAAGCCGATCGAGGGACGCGCCGCCGGTCTCGCCCGGCTCAGCGGGTCACGGCGGTCTCCCGCTCCACCCACGACAGCTTCTCGGGATTGCGCACGTAGTAGGCGCCGGTGACGTAGCCGTTCTCCACGCGCACCGCCACCACTCCGTCGATCTCCCCGTCGACTCGTACGAGCAGCCCAGGACCACCGTTGATCTGAACCAGCTCGACCGACCTTTTCCCGCCACGCTTCCACCAACCGGTGGCCAGCAGACGGGCCACCTTGTCGACCCCCACAACGGGCCGCAGCAGGGCATGCCTGACTCCGCCGCCGTCGCTCAGGTAGACGACGTCCGGTGCGAGGACGTCGAGCAGGCTCTGCAACTCGCCGGTCTCCACCGCTCGCTGGAAGGCCTCGAGCACGGCTCGGGTCTCGGCCGGGGACGTGATGCCACGGGGCCGGCGGGCGGCCACGTGCGCCCGCGCCCGGTAGGCGAGCTGGCGTACCGCGGCCGGGCTCTTGTCGACGGCGTCGGCGATCTCGTCGTAGTCCAGCGAGAACACCTCGCGCAGCACGAACACCGCCCGCTCGACCGGCTGGAGCGTCTCCAGCACCAGCAGCATCGCCATCGAGACGCTCTCGGCGAGCTCCACGTCCTCGGCCACGTCCGGCGTGGTCAGCAACGGCTCGGGCAGCCACGGCCCGACGTAGGACTCCTTACGCCGGCCGAGCGCGCGCAGCCGGTCCAGCGCCTGCCGGGTGACGATCCGCACCAGGTAGGCACGCTGCTCCCGCACGGTGGCGTGATCGACGTCCACCCAACGCAGCCAGGTCTCCTGCAGGACGTCCTCGGCGTCGGCGGCCGATCCGAGCATCTCGTAGGCGACGGTGAACAGCAGGTTGCGGTAGCCGACGAACGCCTGGGTGGCGGACTCCACCGAGTCCACCGAGTCCACCGAGTCGACGCGACCGACCCGATCGGGCGACCCGGCCCGGTCCGTCGCTGGTTCGCTGCCTTCGTTCATGCCTGCTTCCCGCCTACTCGGTCTCAACGCTGCCACACGCACATGACGCCGGTCCCCGCCGCTCCGTAACACCCACGCCACGTGGTCTATGTCACATGGCCGCGCTGTTACGGGGATCGGGGCGCCGACGTCTCGTGGTCGTCAGAACGCATCACCAGTTGAGAAGGAGACCCCCACCATGTCCACACCCGCGACGACCGACACGGCGACCGAGCAGGAGAACCCGCGGTCGCGCATGCCCAACCCCCTCTCCTTCGTCCCCGAGATGGCGGTGGTCGCCGAGGGCCTGCACAAGGTCATGAGCAGCGGCTTGATTCCGCAGGTCACCATCCACCTGCTGCAGCTTCGCGCGGGGCAGCTCCTCGGCAGCACGTACTTCACCATCCGGGAGACCAGGAACCTCCGCCAGGCCGGGGAATCGGAGGAGCGCATCACCGCCGTGGCCACCTGGCGGGACGCCACCTACTTCACCGAGCCCGAACGGGTCGCGCTGGAGCTCGTGGAGGCCGTCCTGACCCCGAACCCGTCCGGTGAACGCGTCCCCGACGAGCTGTACGCCAGGGCGTCGGAGCACTACGACGACAAGGCGCTCTGGCACCTCATCATGGCGATCGCCCACATCGGCTTCTTCACCCCCGCCGCCCTCATCGCCAAGCCGATCCCCGGCATGCCCCCCGGCCAGAACTACAGCCACTGAGAAAGGCGTACAGCATGAGCACCACCAAGTTCGCGGTGGCGGGAGCGACCGGGCGGCTGGGACGCCACGTCGTCGACGTCCTGGCCGAGCGGGGGCACCCGGCCGTACCGATGTCCCGAGCCACCGGCGTGGACGTCATCACCGGTGAGGGCCTCGCCGACGCCCTCACCGGAGTGGATGTCATCATCGACGTCGCCTCGTGGCACTCCTCCGAGCAGGACGCGGCGACGGAGTTCTTCCGCACGTCGGCCCGCAATCTGCACGAGTACGGGCAGCAGGCCGGGGTCGCCCGGATCGCCGTGGCGTCCATCATCGGCGCCGACCGGGCCACCGCCGGGTTCCTCGCCGCCAAGAAGGTGCACGAGGACGTCCTCCTGTCCGGCCCGCTCCCCGTCCGCATCCTGCGGGCCGCGCAGTTCCACGAGTTCGTCGGCCAGCTCCTGGACTGGCAGCCCGGCGACGTCGCCTACGTCCCGGCCCTGCCCAGCCAGCTCGTGGCCTGCCGCGCCGTGGCCGAGGAACTGGTCGACCTGGCTCTCGGCGCCGACGCTCCCGGAACGCCGATCCCCGAGATCGCCGGCCCCCGCAGGGAGACCCTGGCGGAGGCGGCCGCGCTCCTGGGCGCCCGCCGAGGCGTCAAGGTCGTCGGCGTCGACGGGTCCGGCATACCGGACGCCGAGCTCGCCGCCGACGGCGCCTTCCTGCCCGGCCCGCACGCCAGGCTCGCCGGACCCACCTTCCAGGAGTGGCTCGACACCCAGCCCTGAGCCGGTCGTACGGCACGGCCCTGCCCTTGTTCCCGGAGCTTCCCGAGCATCACGGAGCTTCGAGAACAAGGGCCGCGCCCGGATTCGTCACCGCATCCTCAGAAAGGGGCTCACCCATGCCCGTCACCACGATCGACACAGCGACCGCACTCGTGCTCATCGATCTGCAGAACCTCGTCGTCGGCCTCCCCACCACCCCCCGCACCGGCGCCGAGGTGGTGGCCCGTGCGGTCGAACTGGCTGACGCCTTCCGCCACCACGGTGCTCCGGTGGTCCTGGTCCGGCTCACGGCCGGCGCGGACGGATCAGACGCCGCGCCAGGGCGCACCGAGATCACGCGCCCGCCCGGCCCCCTCCCCGCGGGCTGGGACCTCGTCGTCGACGACCTGGCCGGCCATCCCGATGACATCACCGTGACCAAGCGCACCTGGAGCGCCTTCCACGGCACCGACCTCGACCTGCGGCTGCGCCGCCGCGGCGTCACACAGCTGGTGCTGGCCGGGATCGCCACCAGCATCGGCGTGGAGTCCACCGCCCGCGCCGCCTACGACCACGGCTACAACGTCACGCTCGTGACGGACGCCATGGCGGATCGGGACGCGGAGGCGCATCGCCACAGCGTGGAACGGATCTTCCCGCTCCTCGGCGAGAGCGGCTCCACCGCCGAGATCATCGGTTTGCTGGCAAAGACACCATCCCCTCGAGAGGACAGATGATGACCGAAGCGCCGGAACTGCCGCTGCACATGCGACGGAACGGGCTCAGCCCGGTCGAGGAACTGGCCCGGGCTCGCGACAGCGAGGGCGTGGTGCAGGTGAAGACGCCGTTCGGCGTGCCCGCGTACGTGGTCTGCCGCTACGAGGACGTCCGCCAGGTGCTGGCGGACCCGGCCCGGTTCAGCAGCGCCCTGACACCGTTCCCTGGAGCAGAGCAGCTGGACGCCGACGAGCTGGCCACGATGCAGGCCGGGCAGCTGATCGGGTTCGACCCGCCCGAGCACACGCGGTTGCGCCGGATGCTCACCCCCGAGTTCACGGTACGGCGGATGCGCAGGCTCGAGCCGCGCATCACCGAGATCGTCCGGACGGCTCTGGACGATCTGGAGCGGGCCGGCAAGCCGGCCGATCTGGTGGAGCACTTCGCGCTGCCGGTGCCGTCGCTGGTGATCTGCGAGCTGCTGGGCGTCCCGCAGGCCGACCGCGCCGAGTTCCACGAGCGTTCCGTGCGCCTGCTGGACACGTCCTTGCCGTTGGAGCAGCGCGTCGCGGCGCAACGGGAGGATCGCGCCTACATGGCCGGGCTGGTGGCCCGCGCGCAGGCGGAGCCGGGCGAGGACATGCTCGGCATGCTGGTGCGCGAGCACGGCCACGATCTCAGCACCGACGAGCTGATCGGCATCGCGGGACTGCTGCTGCTGGCCGGGCACGAGACGACCTCGAACATGCTCGGCCTCGGCACCCTGGCCCTGCTCCGGCACCCGGAGCAGGCGGCGATGATCCGCGACGATCCGGCGCTGGTCGAGCCCGCCGTCGAGGAACTGCTGCGCTGGCTGTCCGTCGTGCAGGTGCTGCCGCCGCGCACGACCACGACGGATGTGGAGGTCGGCGGGCATGCCATCCCGGCGGGCTCGCTCGTGTTCTGCTCGTTTCCGGCCGCCAACCGCGACCCCGCCTTCGTCGACGATCCCGAGACGCTCGACATCACCCGGGGAGCCGCCGGTCACGTCGCCTTCGGCCATGGTGTGCACCACTGCCTCGGGGCGCCGCTGGCGCGGATGGAGATGCGCATCGCCTTCCCGGCACTGCTGCGGCGCTTCCCCGGCCTCGCCCTGGCCGATCCGGCCGAGCCGGTGGACTTCCGCGTCTTCAGCCTCGTGTACGGCGTGCGCACGTTGCGGGTGACGTGGTGAGCCGGCAGCCCCGGGAGCCGGAAGCTCACGGCACCCGACCATCGAGGAGTGATCCCGTGTCGACGCGGACCAGGCCGTCCTCCCCCGCTCATGGCGGGCGGCCCGCGCGCCCCCGGTTCTTCGCCCTGATGAAGGCGAGCACCGCGTTCCTGTCCGCCACGCTGCTGGTACAGGGCATCACCGCCGGACAGCTCCTGTCCGACGGGGGCAGCCGCGAACTGCACCATGCCACCGGCCCCGTCGTCACGGTCGCGATGGTGCTGCAGATCGTCGCCGCGTTCCTGGTGTGGCGGGCGGGCCGGGGATCGGCGCGCCACCTGGCCGTCAGCGCGATCCTCCTCGTGCTGATCAGCGTCCAGTTCGTGCTCGGAGGGAGCGGCGACCTCGCCGTCCACGTCCCTCTGGGCATGGCGCTGTTCGGCGCGAGCGCCGTCATGGTGGCCCAGGTGTGGTCGCCCCGCCCCGGCCGCACCGCCGGCTGAACGTCCGCCGTCACCTCCACGCCGTCCCGCGCGCGGTGCTTGAATGTCCGGATGGAGATCTTGATTCTGGGCGGGACGGCGTGGGTGGGGCGGGAGGCGTCACGGCAGGCGCTCTCGCGCGGCCATCGGGTGACGTGCCTCGCTCGCGGCGAGAGCGGAGCGGTCGCGGAGGGGGCCACTCTCGTGGCCGCCGACCGGCGTGACCCCGCCGCGTACGCGCCGCTGCGCGGCCGCCAGTGGGATGCGGTCATCGAGGTGTCCTGGCAGCCCGGCTTCGTGCGGGCGGCGCTCGACGCGCTGGGCGACCGGGCCCGCCACTGGACCTATGTCTCCTCCGTCAGCGCCTACGCCTCCCATGCCGCGCCGGACGCCGACGAGTCCGCGCCGCTCCTCGCCCCGACCGACCGCGGCGAGGTCGATCGCACGGTGTACGGCGAGGCGAAGGTGGCCTGCGAGCAGGCGACGACGGCGGTCGTCGGTGACCGCCTGCTCGTCGCCCGGGCCGGGCTCATCGGCGGCCCGGGCGATCACAGCGGGCGTTCGGGTTACTGGGCGGCCCGTGCGGCGCGCGACCCGCTGGGGCCGATGCTGGTCCCCGACGCGCCGTCCCTGCCGACGCAGGCCGTCGACGTGCGCGACCTCATCGCCTGGCTGCTCGACGCCGCGGAGTCGGGGATCACCGGCGCCTACGACGCCGTCGGCCCGGTCGTGCCGTTCGGGGAGTGGGTCGAGCTGTCGCGCGCCGCCGGCGGTCACACGGGCCCCGTGGTCACCGCCGACCCGGCGTGGCTGCTGGCCAACGGCGTGGCCGAGTACATGGGGCCCGAGTCGCTGCCGATGTGGCTGGCCGACCCGGGCTGGACGGGGTTCTCGGCCCGCAGCGGGTCGGCGGCGCGCGCCGCGGGGCTCCGCCACCGGTCCCGGGCCGACCTGCTGGCCGACACGCTTCGCTGGGAGCGCGAGCAGGGCCTCGACCGGCCGAGACGCGCCGGCCTCAGCGCCGGGCGCGAGCGCGAGCTCCTCGCCGCCCTCGGCTGACGCCGGCGGCTTCGGGACCGCAGGAGAGCCGGGCGGCGTCAGCGACTCAGCACCTCGGCGAGCCAGTCGTAGACCAGCGTGGAGGTCAGTGCGATGTTGCTGATCCCGCAGTGGCTGTCGGCGCCGAGTTCGGTGGTCAGCCGCTCGAAGCTCTTGAGGGGGACGTCGAGCTGCTCATGGAACAGGCGGGCCTGGCGGTGCGCGACGTCGTTCTCGCCGTCGGAGGACAGGGTGAGGGTGGGGCAGGAGATCCGGGTCAGCAGCCCGTCGAGGGTGAAGGACCGGGACATGTCCAGGAGGTAGTCGGCGAAGGTCTCGGCCCCGGTGGTCCAGAGCATGTAGTTGTCCATGGTGGCCTGCAGCGCCCAGTCGGCGGCGCCGACCTGCTCGTAGAGGCCGTTCCAGAACTCGGCGGGGGCGTCGGCGGGCGGCGGGGTGGGCAGCGCCGAGGCCAGGGCGTCGACGATCAGGGCGTGGAAGTCGGTGATCGGGGCGTTGGCGACCAGGGCGGCGACGCGCCGGTCATGGGCGGCGGCGCGCGGGGCGAGGTAGCCGCCGAAGCTCAGCCCGTACAGCGCGACGCGATCGGCCCGGACGTCGGGCCGGGTGGTCACGTAGTCCAGCACGGAGCCGAACGGGACCTCCGCGTCGGCGCGGAAGACCTGGCCGGGGTGGTGATGCAGCAGGCCGCGCTGGCCCGGCCCGTGAAACAGCAGCACGTTGAGTCCGCGGGCCAGCGCATGGGGCACACCGGCCAGGAAGTACAGCTCCTCGCCGTGGCCGTCGCCGCCACCGGAGACGACGACGGTCGGGCGTGGCCTGCCGGAGTCGTCGGCGGCGAAGAAGTGGCCCGGCAGGTCGATGCCGTCCCGGTAGGGGATGGCGACGCGTTCGGCCGGCGTGTCGAGCAGCGGCAGCGCGCGGTCGAAATGGGAGACGCTCTCGTCGTAGAGAGCGGTGAACTCCTCGGCCCGGGCGCGGTCGAAGTAGAACTCGGCGGTCCGCAGGTAGTTGTAGGCGCGGTGCAGGAACACCCGCGCGGTCGCTTCACGGCCGGCGGCGAGGGCGTCGCCGGCCATCCGGGCCGCGGTGCGGCCCTGCTCGGTCCACGCCTGGATGAAGGCCTCGCGGCCGCCTCCCTCGCGGGCGATCCTCCGCGCGACGTACACGACCTCGCCCGCCGATGCGGCATCCTGGTCGGCGTAGGCGAGGGTACGCAGGTAGGCGAAATCCAGCATCTCGCTGTCGGCGAATCCGAGCCGGTTGATCGTCATGACGGCGCTGGTGGCCATGGTTTCCCCTTCGTCGATCGGGCGCTTGCGCACCCAGCTTCGGCCGCTGATCGCGGACCCACCACCGGCAGGAAGGCACGGATGTGGCGGAAGGCAACACGCGGCGGCAGATGTCGCATCAACCGGGCGGGCTGCAGGCGGCGCGCACCCGGAGGCTCATCCGCCAGGCGCTGATCGAGCTCGTGGAGGCGAAGGGGTTCGCCGAGACCACGGTCGGCGACATCGCCCGGAGCGCGATGATCAACCGGGCCACGTTCTACCGCTACTACCAGGACAAGTACGCGCTGGTCGAGGAGATCGTCGAGGAGGTCATCGGCGAGTTGCCGGCCGGACTCGGCCCGGGCGGCCACGTCCCGGTGCCTGAGCGGCTCGCCGGCTGGGAGCAGCTGTTCGAGCATGTCGGCCGGCATCATCGGCTGTACGCGGCGCTGCTCGGGCGGCGCGGGGACCCATGGTTCATCGCCCGGCTGCGGGAGCGCTGCGTAGACCTGGCCCGTGATCGGCTGCGCGCCGTCCGGGACCGCGACGCTCCCGGCACGGGACAGGGCGGGACAGCTGAGGACCTTGTGCTCGTGCTCGCGGCCAACCTGATCCTCGGAGCCATCACCTGGTGGCTGGAACACGACCGGCCGCTACCCGCGCGACGGATGGCCGAGACGATCGTCCAGTTCGCCGCCCAAGGCTACTTCGGCGCCCTGAGCATCGACGTGCTGCCGCCGGCGGCGGCCACCCGCGCCTCTCCCGGTACGGAAAGCCGCGAACCTTCGGCCGCTCCCGCTCATCGAACAAGGGACACATCACCTGCCACGAATGCGGGGGCACCATGAATCACCGAACGAGCCGGCCGATGCCGGTGGTGGCGGCGCTGGCGGCCGGCACCCTGCTGGCGGCCGCGGCACCCGCCGCGGCCGCTGCGGCGCCCACCACGATCGCCGCCACGACCGCCGCCACGACCGCCGCCACGACCTTCGCCACGACCTCGGTCGTCGCCGCGCCGAAGGGCGCCTTCGGCCCGTACGGCTACGGCGGCGTCCGGCTGGGCATGACGGCCAAGCAGGCCAAGGCCACCGGGAAGATCGTGCTGAAGTCGCGTGGCCACTGCTCCGGCTGGGACTACAAGGCCCACCGCAACCCGCGCGACGAGATCGGCCTCTACATCTCGGCCCGGCGCGGCGTGGCCGTCATCTTCGCGCCGAAGGACGTCCGGACGCCCCGGGGCATCGGCACCGGCGCCACGCTGCGCCAGGTCAAGAAGGCCTACCCCGGCGTCAAGGAGGAGGTGAGCGGCTGGTACGCCACCGCGCCCGGCAACCCGAAGGCGTACTACTACTTCGGCGTCAACCGGCGCGGCAAGGTGGAGGCGCTGGCCCTGGGGCTGAAGAACCAGGACTGCGTGAGCTGACCGGCGGCTTCCCGGCCGGCCGCCGGCATGCCCCCGGCGACCGAGGTGCGCGTCGGCTCTTGGCGGCCAGGTCGGAGCGGGGGCGAAGCGGGCCCGGGCGGGGGCGAAGCGGGCCCGGGCGGGCTTGCCGAGGTGGTCGTGAGGCGGTCGGCGGCATCCGGCACAGGCAGGGTCGAGGGTCAGGCGTCGGGCGGTGACAGGTCGCGGGTGAGGGCGTCGAGGGCGGCGAGCCGGGCCGCCGGGTCGAGGCGGGCGGCCGCGGCGACGAGGATCAGCTCGGTGACGGCGATCTCGTGGGTGAGGGGCGCGATGGGTCCGGCGGCCTCGCGGGGCAGCCGGATCAGCACCTCGGCCTGTCCGGCCAGCGGCGACTCCCAGGCGTCCGTGACGAGGACCAGCCGGGCGCCGCGGGCGCGGGCCGCGTGGACGAACCTGGCCGTCGCGGCGGAGTAGCGGCGGAAGTCGTAGGCGACGACGACGTCCGGCGGCCCCAGGTCGAGCAGGACACGGGCACGGGCGGCGGGCTGGTCGGGGACGCGGTGCGCGCCGGGGCGCAGTCCCGCGAGCTGGCGGACGAGGTAGTCGGCGGCCAGCTCGCTGAGCGGCCCGCCGAGGGCCCAGACCGTGCCGGCCTCGGCCAGCCGGGCGGCGACGGCGTCGAGCAGCGGCCCGGTCACGGCGGCGAGCGTGCCCGCCAGGCCGGAGCGGAGGTCCTCGGCCGCGTCGTGGAGGCCGGGCGGCCGGGTGACGAACTCGCTCAGCCGCGACCGGTCGTGCTCGCGGGCATCGGCCCGTACGGCGGCCTGGAAGTCGGCGAAACCGGCGAACCCGAGCCGGCCGACCAGGCGCGAGGCGGTGGGCGGGCTGACGCCGGCCCGCTCGGCGAGGGTGCGCAGCGAGCCGAGCGCCGCGAACGGGTAGTCGTCGAGAAGCACCCGGGCGATGGCCCGCTCGCCTGGCGGCAGCCCGGGATACATCTCCCCCAGCCGGGTCACGAGGGCGTCGGCATCCATACTGACGAATGTTACATGAACTCGGCATTGGCTCAATCAGCGAAACAAATGTTATGGTCCGGCGCATGACCACCTGGCATGGACTGATCGACAGCCGCTACCGGCGCTGGCTCCCCGTCACCGACGCCACCCCGTCCGTCTCCCTGCACGAGGGCGCCACACCGCTGCTGCGCTCCGCCCACCTGTCCACGCTGACCGGCTGCGACGTGTGGCTCAAGGTGGAGGGCGCCAACCCCACCGGGTCGTTCAAGGACCGAGGGATGACCGTGGCCGTGAGCCGGGCCGCCGAGTCCGGCGCCGAGCTCGTGCTGTGCGCCTCGACGGGGAACACCAGCGCCTCGGCGGCCGCCTACGCGGCCCGCGCCGGCCTCGCGGCGGCCGTGCTGGTGCCCAGGGGCGCCGTCGCCCTCGGCAAGCTGGGCCAGGCCGTCCGCTACGGCGCCCGGGTCGTGGAGATCGCCGGCACGTTCGACGACTGCCTGCGCGCGGCCCGCGAGCTGGCGGCGCACCACCCCGTCGCGCTGGTCAACTCGGTGCGCAACGAGCTGCGGCTGGCGGGGCAGCGGACGGTGGCGTACGAGATCGTGGACGCGCTCGGCGACGCGCCCGACGTGCACTGCCTGCCCGTGGGCAACGGCGGGAACATCACCGCGACCTGGCAGGGCTACCGCGCCTACGCCGCCGAGGGCCTGGCCGGCGGGGTGCCGCGCATGTGGGGGTTCCAGGCGGCGGGCGCGGCGCCGCTCGTGCGCGGCGCGCCCGTCGCCGACCCCGCGACGGAGGCCACCGCCATCCGTGTCGGCCACCCGGCGACCTGGGACGGCGCGGTCGGCGCCCGTGACGAGTCCGGGGGGCTCATCGCCGCCGTGACAGACGAACAGATCTTCGCGGCGTACCGGGCGGTGGCCCGCCACGACGGCGTCTTCGCCGAACCGGCCTCGGCTGCGGGCATCGCGGGGCTGCTCGACCGGCACCGCCGCGGGCTTCTCCCCTCCGGGCTGCGCGTCGTGATCACTCTCAGCGGGAACGGCCTCAAGGACGCCGACGCCGCGCTGCGCGGCGGGTACGCGCCGGTGGAGACGACGGCCGCCACCGCGGACGTGGCCCGCGCCCTGCGCCTGGCGGCCTGAGCTCACCGCACGGCCCTGGCCGGCCGACGCGACCGACACGGGACCAGCGCCGCCGATGCGGGCCTGCGCGACCGACGCGGGCCTGCACGGCTGACACGAGCCCGCCGACGCGGGCCTGCGCGGCCGACACGGGACCAGCGCCGCCGATGCGGGCCCGCGCGACCGACACGAGCCCGCCCGCCGACACGAGCCCGCCCGCCGACACGGACCTGCGCGGCCGACACCGGACCAGCGCCGCCGATGCGGGCCTGCGCGACCGGCGCGGGCCTGCGCGACTGACACGAGCCCGCCCGCCGACGCGGCCCTGCGCGGCTGACACGAGCCTGCCCCGCCGACGCGGGGCGGCAGCGGGGCGGGCCGCCCGGCCTGTGGAGGTGGGCCGGGCGGCCCGCGGTGCCCGGCGGGCGTGGAGGGGGGTGCGCCGGGCGGTCCTGGTGCGTTCCGCTGCGGTCCCAGCATGCGGACCGGGCGTACAGGAAACGTCCAGAAATTCCGCGCGGGCGCCGTCAGGCCTCCTGGAGGGTGACGGTGCCG
Source organism: Nonomuraea indica (assembly GCF_002850745.1). Taxonomy (GTDB): domain Bacteria; phylum Actinomycetota; class Actinomycetes; order Streptosporangiales; family Streptosporangiaceae; genus Nonomuraea; species Nonomuraea indica. Next base: position 75,537 of record NZ_KZ559468.1, on the reverse strand, counting down.
GCGGCGCCGTCCACGGTGATGCGGGCGCCGGTGGTGATGCGGCGGGTGGCGTCGGCGACTCCGACGACGGCCGGGATGCCGTACTCGCGGGCCACGACCGCTCCGTGCGACATCGCGCCGCCCATCTCCATCACCAGCCCGCCCGCGGTGAGGAACAGCGGGGTCCAGCCGGGGTCGGTGGACGGGCAGACCAGGATCTCGCCGGGCTCCAGGTGCGCGCCGACCGGGTCGAGCACCACCCGGGCGGGACCGGTGACGGTGCCCGCCGAGGCCGCGCTTCCGCGGAGGAAGCCGGGCTCGGCGGTGGCGGCGGCCTGGGCCTCGGGCTCGGTGCCGTCGGATAGCATGACCCGGGGGACGTGCCTGCGGCGCGCCTCCCGCTCGTAGGCCGCGCGCCGCCCCGCTACCAGCTCACGCAGGTCACCGCCCGGCTCACCGCCCGTGCCGTACCCGTCGCGACCCAGGTCACCGCCCCACTCACCGCCCGTGCCGTACCCGTCGCGACCCGGGTCGCAGCCCGGCAGGGCCGCTCTGGCCTCGGCGAAGGTCAGGAAGAACACGTCGTCCGCGTCGGCGAGCACCCCGGCGGCGGCGAGGTGCTCGCCGACCGCGAGCATGCTGCTCCGCACCCCGGCCAGCGTCTGGACGAGGAGGAATTTCGGCATCTCGCGCAGTCCCCCGTAGGCCCTGGTCCGGCGCAGCGCGAACCGGGTGACCGCGCCCCGCAGCCGCCCGCCGCGCCGGGCGCGGGCGACGACGGCGGCCACGGCCGCCTCCGCGTCGGCGGCTCCGCGGTCGAACAGCTCGTCGGGCGCGGGGCCGTCCGCGACGCCGGTGCGCAGGTAGTTGGCGAGCACGCCGAGGATGTGCGCGGGGTCCTCCGACCACCGCGGCAGGCCCAGGTCGATCTCGGCGACGCCGCGGTGCCCGTACCTGCCGAGGAAACCGGCGATCTCGCGCTGCGCCTTCGGGGGCAGCGCGCCGTCCCGGTAGCGGCGCGCCAGCTCGTGCACCGGCAGTTCCCGGAACGGCTCGGGCTCGATCCGGCCGGCCAGCGCCCACAGTTCCAGGTCCATCTCCGTGGTGGGGTTGGCGGGCAGGCTGCGCAGCACGTCCTGCATCTCGCCCAGCGGCACGCCGGACAGCCGGGCGGCCAGCGCGAACAGGCCGTAGCCGGTGATCACGAAGGGCATGACGGACACGACGAGCGGGAACGTGCCGGCGAGCACCCGTTCGGCGTGGTCGAGGCGCTGGGCGGGCGTCGCCCCGGCGGGCACGCGCAGCCGCCGGTCGATCCGCTCGCCGAGCCCGCGGACGTACGCGTGCGACCCGCGGGGGCCGGCGAGCGCCCGCAGCACGCGGGCGGGCAGGTGGATCCGCCGGGCGAAGCGGGCCGCGGCCCGCACGACCGGGCGGCGCGTGGTGTGGATCACCGACAGGCGCGGGTCCGTCATCAGCCGGTCCACGACGACGGCGGCGCGGGCCTCGCCGAGCCGCAGCATCCGGGGCAGGATCATCCGGCCCGCCCGGCTGCGCAGGGCCGTCGTGAGGTCGAGCCACAGCCGCCCGCCCGACTCGGCCATGAACGCGGGCCCGTCGCCCGGCACCGCCGGCCCGTACCCGAACAGCCGCGCCGCGCCGGCCGCCGTCAGCTTGATCGCGGCCAGCCCCATCGGGGTGAGCGGCCCCATGACGCCCTGCGCGACGTTGACGCTGAAGTAGACGCGCAGGCCCTCGCGCGTGGTCTCGGGCAGCGGGTAGAGCGTGGTGACGGGTCTGGCCTGGGTGAGCCAGAGCCGGCCGGCGTCGTCGATCGCCCATTCGATGTCCTGTGGCGCGCCGTAGTGCCGCTCCACGCGGGCGCCCAGCCCGGCCAGGTCGCGTGCCTGGGCGTCGGTCAGGCACAGTCCGGCCGGGACGTGCTCCTCGCGCCGGGTGCCGCCGCCGGGCACGGCGCGGACGGCCAGGCGTTTGTCGCCCTCGTGCCGGTCGAGGACGCTGCCGGTGGCGGTGTCCACGACGAAGCGGTCGGGGTTCACCGCGCCGGAGACCACGGCCTCGCCGAGGCCGGGGCTCGCGTCGATGACCGCCTCGTGCCGCCGGCCCGTGAGCGGGTTCGCGGTGAACATCACCCCGGCCACCCGCGCGTCCACCATGACCTGCACGACCACCGCGATCCGGACCCCGGCGTGGTCGATGCCGTTGGCCTCGCGGTAGGCGACGGCGCGGTCGGTCCACAGCGACGCCCAGCAGCGGCGGACGGCGTCGAGCACGGCGTCGGCGCCCACGACGTTGAGATAGGTGTCCTGCTGGCCGGCGAAGCTGGCGAACGGCAGGTCCTCGGCCGTCGCCGACGAGCGCACGGCGACCGGCCCGCCGCCCAGTTCCTCGTACGCGGCCACGACCGCTCCGGCCACCTCGGCCGGGACGGGCGTCTCCAGCAGCCGCGTCCGGGCGGCCCCGGCCAGGCCGGCCGCGCTTCCCCCGCCGGCGATGACCTCCGCGAGGCCCGCCGCCTCGGCGACCCGGCGGTAGGCCTCGGTGGTCAGCGCCCAGCCGGGCGGGACCGGCAGGCCGGCCCGGGTCAGCTCGCCGAGGTGGGCGGCCTTGCCGCCTACTTCGGCGAGCATCCCGGCGTCGATCTCGGAGAACCGCGGCGCGGTGGTCAAGGGTCACATCCAGGTGTTCGGCGTCGTTACGAGTGTCGCCCCTGACGCAGCGAAATCCAACACCTGATGACTTCAGAGGGGCAGCGGCACCCCGTCCAGATCCCAGGCCGGGTCGGGGTCGATGCCGAGGGCGGCCAGCGCGGTGGGCGCGACGTCCACCGGCCGGGGCGCGTCGAGCCGGGCGCCGCCCAGGTCCTCGTCCAGGCGGGCGGCGATGACGAACACCGTGCGCTCGGCCGCGGAGACGCCGCCGTGGCCGCCCTCGTCCAGGTGTCCGTGGTCGGTGGTGACCAGCACCGTCCACCGCTCCTCCGGGTACGAGGGGCGGGCGCGGATCGCGCCGAGCAGGTCGCCGAGCTGGCGGTCCTGGGTGTGGAGGGCGCCGGCGTACTCCCGGCCCAGCGGGCCGAGCGCGTGGGCCACCTCGTCGGTGTCGCCGAGGTAGACGAACGACAGGTCCGCGGCGGTGCCCGCCAGGTGCTCCAGGGCGGCCTCGGCGACCTGCTCGTCGGCGGCGCCCCAGGTCGTGGCGTAGCCGTCGAACACCCCGAAGGCACCGATGCGGGGGCCGAAGGCGCCATGCTCCCGCAGGGCCGGCCAGGAGAAGAACGCCCCGGTGACCAGGCCGGGACGGACCTGCCCCGCCCGCGTCAGGAAATCGGGATATTTCGTGAACTGGGCACCTGTGAAGGCGTTGTCCACCACGCCGTGCTTGTCCGGCCACACCCCCGTCGCGACCGACGACCATCCGGGTCCGGAGTCCGTCCGCGCCGCGATGACCCGCCCCCCACCGGACGCGACTCCGGCGTCGTGGCCACCGGGCTCACGGACCACCTCGCCGGGCGACCCGGTGCGGGGCTCGTCCGCCACCCCGTACGGGAGCAGGCTCGTGCCGTACGCGCCCGTCTCCATGAGGGTGGTCAGCACGGGCGGGCGGAGGGCGGCGAGCCGGTCGAAGCGCAGGCCGTCCATGCCGACGACCAGCACCTTGGCCCTCACCGGGAACCCCCGCCGAAGCGCTCGACCCAGGCCGCCGCGCCCGGCAGGATCTCCCCCACGGGGGCGACCCGCGGGTACCAGGTGCGCTCCCACTCCAGCGACACCCACCCGTCGAAACCTGACGCGCGCAGCAGCACGCCGCTCTCCTCCAGCGGCACCGAACCGGTCCCCATCGGCACCGGCGTGCTGTCCTCGGCCGAGACGGCGTCCTTGACCTGCACGTACGCCAGCCACGGACCGAGCGCGCCGAGCGTGTCGGCGGGCTGCTCGCCGTGCCGCCACGGATGCAGCAGGTCCCAGATCACACCCGTGGTCTCGGGGCAGGCGGCCTCGTCCAGCAGCCGGGCGACGCTCGCCCCGGTGGCCATCGCGTCGTGCGTCTCCACCAGCACCCGTACGCCCAGGTCGCGGGCCGCGGCCGAGACGGCCCTGAGGCGGCGCGCGCCCACGGCGGGGTCCTCGCCGCGCGGGAAGACCCGCACGCCGGGCGCGCCCACGTCGGCGGCGAGGGCGAGGTCGGCGAGGATGTGCTCCACCACGGGCTCATCGGGGCCCGGCTCGCACACCCCCGCGTAGCCGGCCAGCGCCGCGATCTCCAGGCCGGCGTCCGCCACCCGCTCGCGCACCGACCGCCGTTCGCCGGGGCCGAGCCCGGCGTGCACCCCGGTGTCGGGGTGCAGGCGCAGCTCCAGCCCCTGGCAGCCGTGCTCCGTGGCCACCTCGATCGCCGCGCCGAGCCCCTCGCCGGGCATTCCCAGCGTGCTGACCGCCAGCTTCACCGCGCCTCCCGCATCACTTCTCGCCTCACGTACCGACCGCACGCTATCGCGCCGGATTCCGCCTGATTCGGGCATGTCCCGCCGCCGCCCCCACGCGACCGGCCGGCCCCACCTCCGCCACGTGACCGGCCTGGTCCACCTCCGCCACGTGACCGGCCCGCCCCACGCCAAGCCACGCGACCGGCCCGGTCCACCGCGGGCCCCTGCGGGGGCCCGGCGGCCATGGTCAGCGGATGTCGCGGACGCTCTCGCGCAGGACGACCTCGCCGGCGATGTGCTCGACGACCGCCGTGTCGCCCTCGCCCAGCGCCAGGTCCAGCGCGAGCGCCCCCATGTCGGCCAGCGGCAGCCGTACGGTGGTCAGCGCCGGGACGTGGTCGCGCAGCGTGGCGATGTCGTCGAAGCCCGCCACCGACACGTCGTCGGGCACCCGCACGCCCTGCTCGCGGTAGGCGGCCAGGGCGCCCACGGCCATCACGTCGTTGACGGCGAACACGCAGGTCGCGTCACCCGTCTGGCGCGCCGCCGCGTAGCCGCCGTCGCGGTCGAAGGGGCCGTGGACGACGCGCGGCTCGGGCAGCCCGAGCTCCTCCAGCGCCGCCATGAAGCCGGCGCAGCGGTCGCGGGCGGTCATCAGGTGGGGCGGCCCCGCCAGCACGGCGAACCGGGTGTGGCCGAGGGCGGCCAGCGACCGGGCGAGCTCGGCCCCGCCCGCGTAGTTGGCGGGCGCCACCGTGTCGACGCCCAGCAGGTCCTGGCCGACGCACGCGATCCGCCCGCCGCTGGCCCGGTAGCGCTCGAGCTCGCGGCGCAGCCGCCCGGTGACGTCCGGGTCGTCCACCCGGGAGCCTGCGAGCAGCACGGCCCGGACCCGCTGGGCGTTCATCGTGGCCACGTAGGCGATCTCCTGCTCGGGGTCGCGGTGGGTGGTGCCGACCATGACGAGCAGGCCCTGGCCCGCGGCGGCGCGCATGGCGCCGTCGGCGAGGGCGGCGAAGTAGGGGTCGGTCAGGTCGTGCACCACGATGCCGATGACGTTGCTGGCGCCGCGGGCCAGCGTCTGGGCGGCCATGTTGGCCCGGTAACCCAGCTCGTCGGCGGCCCGTTCGACCCGCGCGCGCAGGGCCGCGCCCACCTGGCGGGTGCTGCCGTTGAGCACGCGCGAGGCGGTCGCGAGCGAGACGCCCGCCTGTTTGGCGACGTCTTCCAGCGTGACCACGACACCTCCAGGAAAGCGGTTTCCAAGTCTGATAGACCTCTCCCGGGAACGCATCCTTACATGCCGCATGCCCGGGGAACAGCCCGCCGGAGCACGATATCGGCGCGGCGCCCGCCTGTGCCGCCTGGTGCGGGCGCCGGGCCCGCGGGAGGGGTCAGGCCCAGGGGAACAGGATGTCGAGCAGCCCGCCCCCCTCGCTCTTCGTCGGGCTCGGCGCCGGCGCCTGGGTGGCCGGCGCCGTCGGCTCGGCCGTCGGCTCCTGCCGCTCCGCGGTCTCCCGGGGCTCCGGCGCGCCGGAGGCGTCCGGCCGCCGTTCGGTGCTGGTCTCCTCGACGACCTCCGGCTCCTGGGTGACCCGCCTGGTCGGCCGGGTCGTGGGCTCGGTGGCGCGGGTCGTGGTGACGCGGGGCGTCGGCGTGCGGGTGACGCGGGCCCGGACGGCTGTGGGCGTCGGGGCCGTGGTCTGCGAGGCCGTCGGCCCGGTCGTCGGCGCGCCGGTGGAGTCGTCGACCGCCCCCTCCGGGTCCTCCGGGCCGGGCGACTCGGCGGGCGACTCGCTCACCTGGCCGGCGCTCGCGCACTGGTTCCCGCGGCAGGGGTCGTCGGAGGACGTGCCGGTCAGCATCCAGCCGGCGCCCAGGCCGAGGACCACGACCGCGACGGCGCCCGCCACCAGCACCTTGGTGCGGCGGCGCACCTCCTTGTCGCGGGCGTGCCGGTCGTCGTCCACGTCGGTCCAGCCGGAGCCGAGGAAGCCGCGCCGCGTCTCGCCGGCCGCCTCGTCGCCGTAACCCTTGTCCAGCGGAAGGTAGGCGGGGTCGTCCGGGGAGTCGTCGTACCCGGCCGCGCCGTCCTGCACCGGGTGCGCGCCGCTGTCATAGTCGGCGTAGCCGCCGGGGCCGTCCTGGACCTGGTGCGGGCCGCTGTCGGCGTACGGAACGGCGCCGTCCTGGAGGAGGTGGGAACCGCTGTCGGAGTCGGCGTGCCCTCCCGTCTCGGCCTGGGGGGCGGCCTCCGCACCGGGATAGCCGTGCGCCAGGCCGTCAACACCGTCCACCGCGGGATAGGAGGTGTCCAACGCGTCCTGCGGAGGGACGTACGGCTCGGCCGGGCCGCCGTCGGGTGGCATGACGTACGTCTCGTTGCCGGACACCACGATGGCGGGCTGCTCGTCGGTGTCGTCGGTGCTCCACCGTGGCGACAGGACGTCCCCGGTCAACTCCGGGTCCAGCGACCGCCCCTGGCCGTCCTCGTATGACCTGTCGTTCTCGTCGCGCGCCACTACAGAACCTCTCTCATACGACTCCGAAACGTCACCTTTACTAACAGAGCCGACCCACAGTTGTCCGGATATTTCACTTCATCGCCACGAATTGTTGTCGACCCCTTACACAACATCCGTTTCACCCGGAAACCGGCGGGGCAGGACAGTCCGGATGGGAACCGGTCGACCGGCACGCCGAGGGCGGCATCGATCCGTTCGGACCCGGCGTCCCACCAGGGCTTCCGGCCTCGGGCCGCGGGTGCGGCGCCGTCGGCGGAGCCGGGGCTGACGGGACCGTCGCCCCGCGGCGGCGCCGTGGCGGGCACGAGGGGTCCGCCCCTGCGCGGCGAGTAGTTACTGGCGAGTAGCATGGCCTCGTCAACTGCCTGCCAACGAGGAGCGAATCCGTGCCTTCCTCTCGTGACGTCGTGTTCGTCGACGGCGTGCGCACGCCCTTCGGCCGGTCGGGGCCGAAGGGCCTGTATGCGGAGACCCGCGCCGACGACCTGGTCGTGCGGGTCATCCGCGAACTGCTCCGCCGCAACCCCGGCCTGCCCCCGGAGCGCGTGGACGAGGTCGCCATCGCCGCGACCACCCAGATCGGCGACCAGGGCCTGACCATCGGCCGTTCGGCCGCGGTGCTGGCCGGCCTGCCGAAGTCCGTGCCGGGCTACGCGATCGACCGCATGTGCGCGGGCGCCATGACCGCGGTCACCACCGTCGCGGGCGGCATCGCGTTCGGCGCGTACGACGTCGCGATCGCGGGCGGGGTCGAGCACATGGGCCGTCACCCGATGGGCGAGGGCGTCGACCCGAACCCGCGCTTCCTGTCGGAGAAGCTCGTCGACCCGAGCGCGCTCGTCATGGGCATGACGGCCGAGAACCTGCACGACCGCTACCCGTCGGTCACCAAGGAGCGCGCCGACGCCTACGCGGTGCTGTCGCAGGAGAAGGTGGCCAAGGCCTACGCCGACGGCAAGATCCAGCCCGACCTGGTGCCGACCGCCGTCCGGACGGCCGAGAAGGGCTGGGGGCTCGCCGTCGAGGACGAGGCGCCCCGGCCCGGCACCACGATGGAGGGTCTGAGCGCCCTCAAGACGCCGTTCCGCCCGCACGGGCACGTCACGGCGGGCAACTCCTCCGGGATCAACGACGGCGCCACCGGCTGCGTCGTGGCGGCCCGCGAGGTCGCCGACGAGCTGGGGCTGACGCCGAAGATGCGGCTGGTCTCGTACGCGTTCGCGGGTGTGGACCCCGAGGTGATGGGCGTGGGCCCGATCCCGTCCACCGAGCGGGCGCTGCGGCTGGCCGGGCTGTCGATCTCCGACATCGGCCTGTTCGAGATCAACGAGGCGTTCGCCGTGCAGGTGCTGGCCTTCCTGGAGCACTTCGGCATCGCCGACGACGACCCCCGCGTCAACCCCTACGGCGGCGCGATCGCCTTCGGCCACCCGCTGGCCTCCTCGGGCGTGCGGCTGATGACCCAGCTCGCCCGCCAGTTCGCCGAGCGCCCCGACGTGCGCTACGGCATCACCACCATGTGCGTCGGCATGGGCATGGGCGGCACCGTGATCTGGGAGAACCTGGCATGAGCAACATCGACACCTGGCGGGCGCTGCTGAGCGAGCGGGACACCGACGAAGTCGTGACCAAGGCGCTGGTCCGCGACGTCGAGCTGCCGGGTGGCGCCGGCACGATGGCGCTCATCACGCTGGACAACGGCTTCGACCACACCAAGCCCAACACGTTCGGCCCGCGCGGGCTGCTCGCCCTGAACGGCGCGCTGTCGGAGATCGCCGAACGCACGGACCTGGCGGCGGTCGGCGTGACCGGCAAGCCGTTCATCTTCGCCGTCGGCGCCGACCTCAAGGGCGCCGCCGCCGTGGCCTCGCGCGATGAGGCGCTGGCCATCGGCGGCCTCGGCCACCACGTCTTCCGGCGGCTGGGCGAGCTGCCGATCCCGTCGTTCGCGTTCGTGAACGGCGCGGCGATGGGCGGCGGCCTGGAGATCGCGCTGCACTGCACCTACCGGACGATCTCCTCCGGCGTGCCGGCGGTGGCGCTGCCCGAGTGCTTCCTCGGCCTCGTGCCGGGCTGGGGCGGCACGCAGCTCCTGCCCCGCCTGATCGGCCCGGAGAAGGCGCTCAAGCTCATCATCGAGAACCCCCTGTCGCAGAACCGCATGATCAAGGGCGCGCAGGCGTACGAACTGGGCGTCGCCGACGCGATGTTCGAGCCGGCCGACTTCCTGGAGGAGTCGCTGCGCTGGGCCGCCCGGGTCGTCACCGGCGAGGTCGTGGTCGAGCGCCCGTCCCGCGACGGCGACGACTGGGACAAGGCGGTGGCCGACGCCCGGTTCCTGGTGGACATGAAGCTGCGCGGCGCCTCCCCCGCCCCCTACCGGGCGCTCGACCTGGTCGCCCGGGCGCGGACGGCCTCGCGCGACGAGGGTTTCGCCGCCGAGGACGAGGCGCTGGCCGACCTGCTGATGGGTGACGAGCTGCGATCCGGCCTCTACGCGTTCGACCTGGTGCAGCGGCGGGCCAAGCGGCCGGCGGGCGCGCCCGACAGGTCGCTGGCCCGCAAGGTGACCAAGGTCGGCGTCGTGGGCGCGGGCCTGATGGCATCGCAGATGGCGCTGCTGTTCGCCCGCCGCCTGGAGGTGCCGGTCGTGCTGACCGACCTCGACCAGGCCCGGCTGGACAAGGGCGTCGGGTACGTGCACGCCGAGGTGGACAAGCTGCTGGGCAAGGGCCGGATCTCGGCCGACCGGGCCAACCGGCTCAAGGCCCTGGTGACCGGCTCGCTGACCAAGGACGCCTTCGCCGACGCCGACTTCGTCATCGAGGCGGTGTTCGAGGACATGGCGGTCAAGAAGAAGGTGTTCGCCGAGGTGGAGGCCGTGGTCTCGGCCGAGTGCACGCTCGCCACCAACACCTCGTCGCTGTCGCTGACCGAGATGGGCGCCGAGCTGGCGCACCCGGAGCGGCTGGTCGGCTTCCACTTCTTCAACCCGGTCGCCGTGATGCCTCTCCTGGAGATCATCAAGGGGGCCGCGACGGACGACGCGACGCTGGCCACGGCCTTCGCCGTCGGCAAGTCGCTGAAGAAGTCGGCGGTGCTGGTCAAGGACGCCCCGGCGTTCGTGGTGAACCGGCTGCTGACCCGCTTCATGGGCGAGGTGATCGCGGCCGTGGACGAGGGCACGCCGCTGGAGACGGCCGAGCACGCGCTCGACGACCTCGGCCTGCCGATGACGCCGTTCGCGCTGCTGCAGCTCGTCGGCCCGGCCGTGGGGCTGCACGTGGCCGAGACCCTGCACGAGGCGTTCCCCGACCGGTTCGGAGTATCCGCGAACATGGGCAAGCTGGTCGCCTCGGGCAAGCCGGGCGTGTACGCGCCCGACTTCTCGCTCGATGCCGAGGCCGTGGCGCTCTTCGCGGGCGGTGACCGGCCGTCCACCGCCGAGGAGGTGCGCAGCCGCGTGCTGGAGGCGCTGGCCGAGGAGATCAGGATCATGCTGGACGAGGGCGTGGTCGCCGCCGCGCAGGACATCGACCTGTGCATGATCCTGGGTGCGGGCTGGCCGTTCCACCTGGGAGGCATCACGCCGTACCTGGACCGGGCCGGTGTCGCCCGGCCGCGTTTCCTGGAGCCGGGCGTGGCGTCCGTGCCCGCCTGACCCACCGGGCGCACCTGAAGGGGACCCGCGGCGCGGGTCCCCTTTCTGTGTCCTTTGCCCCCTCCATGAGCGCGGCCGACGGGGCCCCGGGTACCTACACCAGCGACACCGTGCACACCGGCCACAGGGCTCACGGGTGCACACCCGGCCCACGCGCGCACACTGGCTCGCGCAGGCGATGGAGGACAGGCATGAGATCGATGACGACGGCGCTGTGCGGGGCGTTCCTGGTGCTGGCCGCGGCGCCCGCGGTGGCCGCCGGCGACGGCGAGCGGGCGGACCCGCGGTCGGACGAGCGGGCGACGGCCCTGACGATCACCGTGACGGCCGCCGGGCAGGCGACCCGGACCTACCGGCTCACCTGCGACCCCGACGCGGGCGACCACCCCGCTCCGGCCGTGGCGTGCGCCCGGTTGCGCGCGGCGGACGGCAAGCTCGGCGGCCTCCGCCGGCCGGCCACCTCCTGCGGGTGGGTGTACCAGCCGTACAAGGTGGGGGTCATGGGCACCTGGCGGGGCCGCAACATCTCCTACAACGGGACCTTCACCAATGTCTGCCGCGCCAAGGCGGCCGGCGCGGACGTGTTCGCGTTCTGACGTCAGCGGCGTGTCGCGGGGCCGGGCGGCGGCCCGTCCCCGCGCACTCAGGGTTCGGACCGGGCGGCGGCCCGTCCCCGCGCCTGCGGGGTCAGGCCGGGGGCGCCTGCCCGGCGTCCTGCCGCGTCGCCCGGCTGTGACGGTAGCCGTAGGCGAAGTAGAGCACGGCGCCGAGCACCATCCAGATGAGGAACCTCAGCCACGTCTCGACCGGCAGGTTGAGCATGAGGTAGAGGCAGGCCAGCACCGACAGGACGGGCAGCAGCGGCACCATCGGCGTGCGGAACGCGCGCGGCAGGTCGGGCCGGGTGCGGCGCAGGATGATCACGCCGGCCGAGACGACGACGAAGGCGAACAGCGTGCCGATGTTCACCAGCTCGGCCAGCGCCCCCAGTGAGATGAAGCCCGACAGCAGCGCCGACACCACTCCGATGATGACGGTGAGCCGGGCGGGCGTGCCGAACTTCGGGTGCACCTTGGCCATCCTGCGGGGCAGCAGCCCGTCGCGGCACATGGCGAACAGCACCCGGGTCTGCCCCATCATGAGGATCATGACGACGCTGGTGAGCCCGGCGATCGCGCCGAGGCTGATCAGGCCGGCCGCCCAGTTCTGGCCGACGGCGGTGAAGGCGTCGGCGAGCGGCGCGGACGTGCTCAGCTCGGTGTACTTCTGCATGCCGACCACGACGAGCGAGACCGCCACGTACAGGATCGTGCAGATGACCAGCGACCCGATGATGCCGCGCGGCATGTCGCGCTGCGGGTGGATGGTCTCCTCGGCGGCGGTGGCCACGATGTCGAAGCCGATGAAGGCGAAGAACACGATCGCCGCGGCGGAGAAGATGCCGATCACGCCGAACGACACGGGCGTGATGCCGAACAGCACCTGGATGAGCGGCGCCTTCAGCCCGGCCACCTGCTCCGTCGGGACGGGCTCGGGGATGAACGGCGTGTAGTTGGCCACGTTGACGAAGAACAGGCCCGCCAGGATCACCAGCAGGATCACCGCGACCTTGATGGCCACGATCACCGCGTTGACCCGCGACGACAGCTTGATGCCGGCCACCAGCACCGCGGTCAGGATGAGCACGATCACCATGGCCGGCAGGTTCACCACCGGATCGTCGCCGGCGATGGCCGCGGGCAGCGGCAGCCCGATCGAGGCCAGCAACGAGGCGAAGTAGCCGGACCAGCCCACCGCGACCACCGCCGCCGCGAGCGCCATCTCCAGCATCAGGTCCCAGCCGATGATCCACGCGGGGAACTCGCCGAGCGTGGCGAAGGAGAAGGTGTAGGCGGACCCGGCCACGGGGATCGTCGAGGCGAACTCCGCGTAGCACAGGGCCGCGAGACCGCACACGACGCCCGCCACGACGAACGAGACGGCCACGGCCGGACCGGCCGTCAGTTTGGCCACCTGGCCGGTCAGGACGAAGATGCCCGTGCCGATGATCACGCCGATGCCGAAGATCGTCAGATCGACCGCGGTCAGCCTCTTGCGCAGCTGGTGTTCCGGAGCCTCGGTGTCACGGATGGACTGCTCAACGGATTTGGTGCGAAGGATGTCCACGATCTGTGACCCTTCCCACACCTTGAGGGGTCCATGCGCCTTCGGGGCGCTCGCGCGCCCGGCGGCTCAGCGACGGGCGGGCGGCGTCTCGACCTGCTGGCTGCGCCTGGCGACCGCCTCGGTGATCTGGCGGGCGAGGTCCTGCCCGGTGAGCCCGATGCGGCCGAGGATGACGGCCCGCTTGGCGTGGTCGAGGAACTCCTGCGGGATGCCGAACGTGCGCACCGGCACGTCGACGTCGGCGTCGCGCAGCGCCCGCGCCACCGCGTCGCCGACCCCGCCGACGCGGCCGTTGTCCTCGACCACGGCGACCAGCTTGTGGGCGCCGGCGGCCAGGGGGAGCGCCTCGTCGAGCGGCTTGACCCACCGCGGGTCGATGACGGTGGTCGTGATGCCCTGGGCGTCGAGCAGGCCGGCCGCCTCCAGGCAGACCTGCGCCATCGGGCCCACCCCGACGAGCAGCACGTCGGGCTCGCCGGTCGCGGCGCGCAGCACGTCCATCTCGCCCAGCTTGCCGACCGCCTCGACGGGCGCGGCGACCGGGCCCTTGGGGAAGCGGACCACGGTGGGGCCGTCGGAGACGGCGACGGCCTCGCCGAGCAGCTCGGCGAGGCGCTCGCCGTCGCGCGGCACCGCGATGCGCAGGCCGGGCACGACCTGGAGGATCGACAGGTCCCACATGCCGTTGTGGCTGGCGCCGTCGTCGCCGGTGACGCCCGCCCGGTCGAGGACCACGGTGACCGGCAGCCGGTGCAGGGCCACGTCCATCAGGAGCTGGTCGAAGGCGCGGTTGAGGAACGTCGCGTAGACGGCGACGACCGGGTGCAGCCCGCCGAGCGCGAGGCCGGCGGCGCTGGTCAGCGCGTGCTGCTCGGCGATGCCGACGTCGTAGACGCGGTCGGGGAAGGCGTCGGCGAAGGCGGCCAGGCCGGTCGGGTGCAGCATGGCCGCGGTGATGGCCACGATGTCCTCGCGGTCCTTGCCGAGCCGGACGATCTCCTCGCTGAACACGTCGGTCCAGATGCGGCCCTTGGGCTTCTCCGCGCCGGTGGCGCGGTCGAAGGCGCCGGGCGAGTGGAACTGGTCCTCGTCGTGGTTCTCGGCCGGGGAGTAGCCGCGGCCCTTCTGGGTGAGGGCGTGCACGATCACCGGGCCGCGGAAGTCGCGGGCCGTGCGCAGCGCCGCCTCCATCGCCTGCTCGTCGTGGCCGTCGACGGGGCCGATGTACTTGAGCCCGAGGTCCTCGAACATGATCTGCGGCGCCAGGATGTCCTTGACGCCCTTCTTGAAGCCGTGCAGCGCGTCGTACACGACCGGAACGTTCCCGATCTTGTCCTTGACGTAGTCGAGGAAGTCCTCGTAGCGGCGGGTGACCCGCAGCTTCGACAGGTGCGAGGCGAGGCCGCCGATGGTCGGCGAGTAGGAGCGGCCGTTGTCGTTGACGACGATGACGACCGGCAGGTCCTTGACGCCCGCGATGTTGTTGAGCGCCTCCCAGGCCATGCCGCCGGTCAGCGCGCCGTCGCCGATGACCGCGACCACGGTGCGGTCGCGCTCGCCGCGCAGCTTGAACGCCTTGGCCAGGCCGTCGGCGTAGGACAGCGCGGTGGAGGCGTGGGAGTTCTCGACGAAGTCGTGCTCGGACTCGGCCTGGCTCGGGTAGCCCGACAGGCCGCCCTCCTGCTTCAGCGCGCCGAAGCCGGTCAGCCGGCCGGTGAGCAGCTTGTGCACGTACGCCTGGTGGCCGGTGTCCCAGATGACGGGGTCACGGGGCGAGTCGAAGACGCGGTGCACGGCGATGGTCAGCTCGACCACGCCGAGGTTGGGCCCGAGGTGGCCGCCGAACCGGGAGCAGCAGTCGACGAGCAGGTCGCGGATCTCGCTCGCCAGCTCCGGGAGCTGCTCGGCATCGAGCCGTTTGACGTCGTGCGGTCCCACTACCGAGTCCAGCAACCCGCTCACGGACGCGTCCCCTCTGCTTCTTTGCATCGACGGCTTGAAGTCTAGTTCGTGAAGGGCCGACTGACTCCATCAAGTCAAATCCGCTCACATTTGTCCGATCTTGACCTAGTCTTTCCCTCACTATGAACACTCTCCCCATGAGAAGACTGACGTCACTGGTGGCCGCGGGCGTGATCGTGACGCTGGCGGGCACGGGCACGGCGACGTCGGCACAGGCCCAGACCGTCACCCAGAAGGAGCAGGCCGAGCAGCAGGCGCAGCAGCAGGCGCAGCAGCTCGCGGCGCCGCCGCGCGGCAAGGCCGCCGCGACGGCGAACCCGCTGTACAAGACGGGGCGGCTCGCGGGTTCCAACTGCTCGCCCGGTGACCTGCCCCGTGGCAGCACCGTCGCCTACAAGCGTTTCCTCACCCGGGTGACGAGCTGCCTCAACCGGTCGTGGGCCACCCAGTTCCGCAAGGCCGGGCTGCAGTTCAGCAAGCCGCGGCTGCGGATCATCACCCGTAAGGTGCGCACGCCCTGCGGCCCGTGGGCGTCCGGCGCCGACGGCGTCTACTGCTCCACCGACCGCACGATGTACATGCTGATCACCAAGACGCAGCTGCGCAATCCGTTCGCGCTGGGCATCACCCGCCTGATGGCCCACGAGTACGGGCACCACGTCCAGGCCGTCTCCGGCATCTGGAACTACTGGGCGGTCGCCAGGACGCAGACCGGCAACTCGGGCCGGCTGCTGCTGTCGCGCCGCTCGGAGCTGCAGGCCGAGTGCTTCTCGTCGGTCTTCATGAGCACCGTCAAGGACACGCTGCCGATCGACCCCGCCGAGTGGGACGCCACCGTCGAGTGGTTCCGCAAGAACGGCCACAAGGGCTGGGCGCAGAACGACCACGGCAAGGGCTCCTCGCAGGCCTTCTGGATGAAGCGCGGCTACGCCTCCGCCTCGCCCGGCTCCTGCAACACCTGGTCCGTCTCCCCCCGCTACGTCGCCTGACCGGCGTCCACACCGACCGGCGCGGCCGTGCCCCCTGGGCGCGGCCGCGCCGCCGTGTGAGCGGACCGGGGCGGAAGGTAAAGAACCGACCAACAAATCACCACGAAGTGGTCTAGTATCCGCGATCGTGCGTATTCCCCTTGTCGCAGCCCTCGTCTGCGCGTCCGCCGGTCTGGCCCCGTCGGGTACGGCCCACGCCGAGACGGCCGGGCCGGGCGCGAACGCCACGGTCGCGGCGCCACCGGCCGTGCTGGCCCAGAACCGGATCTACCGGTCGGGCACCGCCTCTCCGCTGTCGTGCGCCATCCCACGGATCCGGGAGGGCAGCGCGGCCTCGCTCAAGGCGTTCCACCAGGCGATGGCCCGGTGCGCGAACCGCTTCTGGGCCGCCCGGTTCAAGGCGGCCGGCCTGCGCTACACCCCGCCCCGGCTGCAGGTCACCACGGGCAGCTCGTCGGTCTGCGGCAGGATCACCAGCAACGGCGCGCAGTACTGCAACGGCCATCGCACGGTCGCGATCCGGATCATGAAGCGCGACCTGAAGGACCCGTTCCGGATGAACATCGCGCACTCGGTCGCCCACGAGTGGGGCCACCACGTGCAGCAGCTCACCGGCATCCTGGACGAGTTCAACAAGCAGTACTGGCGCACCCGCGGCACGACCCGCTCCGTCGTCAGCCACCGGCTGGAGATGCAGGCCGAGTGCTTCGCCGGCGTCTTCTACAGCGCCACGCTCGACTCGATCGCCCCGGACGTGGGCTGGGCCGACTGGATCGACGCGGTGGGCGACGCCCGCGAGAGCAAGGCGCACGGCAAGCCCCGCAACCTCGCCTACTGGCAGGACCGCGGCTACGACGGCGGCTCGGCCCGCGCCTGCAACACCTGGACGGCGCCCACGGCCCGGGTCCGCTGAGCCCGGGGGGCGCCGGTCAGCCGCTGACCCGGGCCAGGGCCTCCAACGGGTCGGCCAGCACGTGGGCGAAGGCCAGCTCGGCCGCGCCCACGAGCGTCGCGTCGTCGGCCAGCGCCGAGGTGCGCAGCCGGAGCTTCTCGCGCTGCGGCGCCATCGCGTGCAGCGCGAGCCGGCTGCGCACCTGCGCCGCCGAACCCAGGTAGACCTCGCGCAGCATCCCCCCGAAGATCACCATCTCGGGGTTGAAGATGTTGACCAGGTTGGCCACGCCGAGCCCGAGCCAGTCGCCGACCCGGCCGAGCGCCTCCTGCGCCACGATGTCGCCCCGGTCGGCCCCGTCCACCACGGCGCGGACGGCGTCGCGGCCGTGCTGGGCCGCCCCGTGCCGGCCGAGCCGGCCCGCCGCCTCCAGCAGCGCCCGCTCCCCCACCTCCGCCTCCAGGCAGCCGGACGAGCCGCAGCCGCAGTCACGCCCGCCGGGGTTGACGACCATGTGCCCGACCTCGCCGCCGTAGCCGTCGTGGCCGCCGAGCAGGTGGCCGCCCGCGATGATCCCGCCGCCGATGCCCACGTCGCCGTGCAGGTAGATGAGGTCGCGCACGCCCATGCCGACGCCGCGGCTGTGCTCGGCCAGGGCCGCGAGGTTGGCGTCGTTGCCGACGGTGACCGGCAGCCCGAGGCCGAGCCTACGGCCCAGCTCCTCACCGAACGGCACCTCGTCGGCCCGCAGGTTGGGCCCGAACCTGATGACGCCGTCGCTCTTGCGCACGCCGCCGGACACGGCGGCGGCGGCGCCCACGCACACCGTGTCGTCGCGGGTCTTGCGCCGCATCTGCCGCGCGAAGCCGGCCAGCGCCCCGGCGAGCTCCTCCAGCCGGAACGGGCCGCGCTCACGTGCCGCCTCCCTGCGGTCGAGGATGGCGCCGCCCAGCCCCACCCGGGCCGCGGCGAGCCGGTCGGGGCCGACGTCGAAGGCGAAGACGTAGACGCGCGACGACTCCGGGCGCACGACGAGCGAGGGCCGCCCGGCGCGGCCGGTCTCGCGCGGCAGCTCCTCGCGCACGAGGCCGGCCGCGGTGAGGTCGGAGGTGAGCGCCATGATCGTGCTGCGGTTGAGCCCCATCCGCGTGGTGAGCTCGGCCCGTGAGATGGGCCCGCCCAGATGGACATGACGGAGCAGGGCGCCGAGGTTGTGGCGCCTGATCTCCTCCTGGGACGGGCCGGCACGCATCTTCTGGTGTTCCTTCGGGGGCGGGAATCCGGTGCTCACCTTAGACCAGCGGCGGCCGCCCTCTTGCGCGCGAGGGCGTCCACACCGGCGGCCAGCAGCAGCACGAATCCGGTGACCAGGTACTTGACGCTGGCGCCGTACTGCATCAGGGCCATGCCGTTGTCGATGACGGCGATGACCGCGCCGCCGAGCACGGCGTCGAGCACCCGGCCCTTGCCGCCGAACAGGCTGGTGCCGCCGATCACGGCCGCGCCCACGGCGTAGAGCAGCACGGAGCTGCCGCCGGTGTTCGGGTCGACCGAGCTGGCCCGCGAGGCGGCGATGATGCCGCCGACGGCGGCCATCGACGAGCAGATCATGAACGCGCTCACCTTGATCCGGTCCACCGCGATGCCGGCCCGGCGGGCCGCCTCGGCGTTGCCGCCGACGGCGTACAGGTGCCGGCCGAACGCGGTGCGGCGCAGCACGAACGTCCACAGCACGAGCAGCGCCACGATGATCGGCACCACGACGGGCACGCCGCTGAGCGAGGCGAACGCCGGGTTGAGGCTGCGCTCCAGGTTGAGCAGGTAGACGGCCGCTCCGGCGAGCACGGCCAGCGCGGCGACGCGGGCGGCGATGAGCGAGATCGGGTCGGAGACCAGGCCGCGGGAGGCGCGCTTGCGGGCCCGGACGAGCTGCACCAGCGCGTAGGCCGCCACGCAGGCCGCGTACAGGGCCCAGCCGAGCGCGGGCGGCAGGTTCCGCTGCGCGACGGCCTTGATCACCGGGTCGTTGATGGAGATGTTGGTGCCCTCGTTCACCAGCACCAGCACGAGCCCCTGGAAGGCGAGGAAGGCGGCGAGCGTCACCACGAACGACGGTATGCCGATCTTGGCGACGAGGCCGCCGAGCACGGAGCCGATCACGGTGCCGGTCACGATGGCCGCGAGCACGCCCACGTACCACGGCATGCCCATGTTGGTCAGCAGCACGGCGAGCACCGCGGCGCAGACGCCGCTGGTGAAGCCGGCCGACAGGTCGATCTCGCCGAGCAGCAGGACGAACACCAGGCCCATCGCGATCACGGTGATCGCGGCGCCCTGGGTGAAGAGGTTGGCGAAGTTGATGGCGGTGACGAACGACGGCCGGGCGACGGCGAAGGCGGTGCAGAGGACCAGCAGGCCGAGCACGGCGGGCAGCGCCCCCATGTCGCCGCGGCGGACCCGTTCGGTGTAGGCGCGGGCGCTGCTGCCGATCGACGGCTGCCGGACGGCCGCGATCAGGGCCTCGTCGGTCACTTCGGTGGTCTTGCTCATGGGGTGACCCCGTTCTTCAGGCCGAGGTCCCCACTTCGGCCGGCGGTGATCAGTTCGACGACCTGGGCGTGCGTCACGTCGGCGGTCCTGACCTGGGCGGCCATCCTGCCGAGGTAGAGCGCCGCGATCCGGTCGGAGACGGCGAAGACGTCGTTCATGTTGTGCGAGATGAGGACGACCGCGAGGCCGGTGTC
Source organism: Nonomuraea indica (assembly GCF_002850745.1). Classification (GTDB taxonomy): domain Bacteria; phylum Actinomycetota; class Actinomycetes; order Streptosporangiales; family Streptosporangiaceae; genus Nonomuraea; species Nonomuraea indica. Next base: position 56,172 of record NZ_KZ559468.1, on the reverse strand, counting down.
GGCGAGCCTGCGGACGAGTTCCAGCACCTGGGCGGTCTGGGCGACGCCCAGCGCGGCGGTGGGCTCGTCGAGGATGACGACCTTGCTGTTCCACAGGACGGCCTTGGCGATGGCGACGGTCTGCCGCTGGCCGCCCGACAGGCTGGAGACCTGCTGCCTGATGGACTTGACGGTGCGCACGGAAAGGCCGCTCAGCGTCTGCTGGGCGAGCTCCTCCATCGTGGCCTCGTCGAGCACCAGGCCGCTGCGGCGTTCCCTGCCGAGGAACATGTTCTGGACGATGTCGAGGTTGTCGCAGAGCGCGAGGTCCTGGTAGACGATCTCGATGCCGAGCTCGCCCGCGTCGCGCGGCCCGTGCACCTGCACGGGCTTGCCGTCGAAGACGATCTCTCCGGCGTCGATCGGATGGATGCCGCCGATGCACTTGACGAGCGTCGACTTGCCGGCGCCGTTGTCACCGACGAGCGCGGTCACCTCGCCCGCGTGGGCGTGCAGCGTGACGTCGTGCAGGACCTGCACCGGACCGAAGCTCTTGTCTATCCCGCGCACTTCGAGCAGGGGGGTCATGGGTCTCCCTCGGGGAGGGGTACGGCCGGGGCCCGGGGGCGCCGGCCGTACCCTGCTCCGCTTCGTTACTGGATTCCTGCTTCCGTGCACTTGGCGGCGAACTCACCGGTGCACAGCTCCTCCTTGGTGACGTACCCGTCGGCCACGACGTCCTTGACGTTCTCGATCGTGATGGCCTGCGGGTCCAGCAGCTCGGCCGGGACGTCCTTGCCGGTCTCCGGGTCCTTGACGCTGCCGCTCGCCTGGGGCTTCTCGCCCTTGGCCAGCGCGACGGCGAGCTTGGCCGCGGCGTCGGCCTCCTTCTTGACGGCCTTGTAGACGGTCATGCACTGGTCGCCGGCGAGGATGTTCTGCAGGCCCTGGACGGTGGCGTCCTGGCCGGTGACCGGCACCTTGCCGTTGAGGTTGTTCTTCTTCAGCACGGTGATGGCGGCGTTGCCGAGGCCGTCGTTGGCGGCCAGCACGCCGGCGATCTTCGGCTGGCTGGTCAGCATCTGCTCGAAGATCGTGCCGGCCTGGGTGTTGTCCCAGTCGGGAACGGCCTGGTCGGGGCCCTTGACGTAGTCGCCGGAGTCGAACTTCGGCTTGAGCACGCCGTCGTAACCCTGCTTGAACAGGGTGGCGTTGTTGTCCGTCGGCGAGCCGTTGAGGTAGGCGACGATCGGCTTGTCGGCCTTCTTGTCCGACAGGCACTTGACGAGCCCCTCGCCCTGGAGGGTGCCGACCTTGGTGTTGTCGAAGCTGACGTAGTAGGCGGCGTTGCCGCCCAGCGTGAGCCGGTCGTAGTCGATCGTGACCACGCCCTGCGACCTGGCCTTCTCGATGACGGTCTTGCCGGTGCCGCTGTCCAGGTTGACGATCATGAGAACGGTCGCGCCGTTGGTCATCATCTGGTCGGCGATGGTCTGGAAGGCCGTCTTGTCGTTCTGGGCGTTCTGGATGTCGTACTGCACCCCGGCGGCCTTGAACGCCTCTTCCAGGTACTTGCGGTCCGCCGTCTCCCAGCGGGCCGAGGACTTGCTGTCGGGCAGGATGACGCCGATCTTGCCGGCCTTCTGCTGCGGTGAGCCTTCTGCGGTGGCGCCGGTCGTGGTCTGACCGCTGTCGCCCCCGCAGGCGGTGAGACCGAGGGCGAGCGCGGCTGCCGCGGCCGTCATGCTGAGGATCCCCTTGCGCATGTGCAGGGTCCTTTCTTCCGGAGGGGCCCGGGATGAATGTTGTTTGCGGCAACGTAATCCGCGGTGGCCTGCTTGGGAAGACCCAGCGGAGGGGGAGTTTGTTGTTCCAGGTAACAATCGGGAAACACGCGGTCAACCTCGGGGAATCCCCCGGCGACCCGCGGCGCACGCCCGTGTTGGCCTGTAAGCGCTTTCCCGACCTGCGTCCGTCACGCCGCGAGACTCTGCGCGATGAGCACCACGGAGGAAAGCGCGGCGACCGTCAGGACGGCCGCTCGCACCCGCCCGCCGTCGAGGCGGCGGCGCACCGGCCCCGACACCAGGAACCCGAGCACCATGGGCACGACGAGGGCCGCCCCCGTGGTCAGGGCGCGGGCCGGCAGGTGGTCCACGAGCGCGAGGACGACCAGCGCCTGCGCGGCGCTGACGGAGAAGAACATCGCCAGCGTGGCCCGGATCTCGGGCCCCTTGGCGCCCTGGTAGACCAGCGCGATGGGCGGGCCGCCGATGCCCGTCGCGGTGCCGGTGATCCCCGAGAGGAATCCGGCCGCGGCGATCGTCGCCCGGGTGCGGGGCACGCTCAGCGCCCGCGCGGTCAGAGCGACGGCGAGGAGCACCATGACGCCTACGAAGACGCCCAACGTGTAGACGGAGACGTAGACAACGATGACAGCACCGATGGCACTGCCCGGCAGCCGCCCGAGCAACGCGAACCCCACACCGCGCCAGTCGGCCCTGCGCCCCTCGGCGGCGAGCGTGAACAGCGGCATCGTCAGGTTCACCACCTGGATGGCGCCGGGCATGATGCCGGGGTCCAGCAGGGCCAGCACGGGCGCGGCGACCAGCCCCAGCCCGAAGCCCACACTCCCCTGCACCACGGCCCCAGCGAACACCGCGACACCCCCGACGACCAGCACGAGCAACTCGTTCGACATGCGGGAGAGTCAACCATCTTTACGGAGAGTTGCCGTTCGCACACCGCACGCAGTCGATCAGGTATAGGGTTTCGACAGACGCCGACATAGCCTCTGGAGTATGAGCGTGAAGCCCAGAACAGCAACGACCATACGTGTCAGCGTCGCCACGAGAGACCGCATCGCCCGCATCGCCCGACAGGAGGGCCGGAGCATGACCGAGGTGCTCAACGAAGCGATCCACGACTACGAACGCAAGCACTTCTGGGAGGAGCTCAACGAGCAGATCGAGCGCACCCAGCGAGAGGATCCCCGGGCCTGGGCCGACTATCTCGCCGAACGCGAGCTGGTCATGGGCCCGCGATCCCGGTCACGCCGGATCGCCCCCGAATGGGAGGGGCTGATCACATTCCCCGAGGAGAACGATGAAGGCCACCCGAGGTGATATCTGGTTCGCCGATCTCGGCGATCCGACCGGCCGGGAGCAGGGCTTTCCCCGTCCTGTGCTCGTACTCAGCAACGATCGACTCAATCGCTCGAAGCTGGGGCTCGTTCTCGCGATCCCCCTGACAACGCGAGAACGCGGCTACCTCACCCACATCAGGGTCTCAGCCAACGGGACGGGGCTGGCGAAGACGAGTTGGGCGATGGTGGAGCAGATCCGCGCCCTGTCACCGGAACGATTCGAGTTCTACGTCGGCCACGCTCCCGATGAGACGGTCGACGAGGCCATCGGCGTGCTCAGGCAGATGATCTGAGCATGGCCGTGCCACCCGGCGAAGTGATGGTTCGCCGGGTGGCATCCTTCATCGTGCCAGAGCCGCCCTCGCCGCGCCGGACGGGAGGCGAGATCCGCCTCGGCCGGCGGCGACCTCCGGCGGCCCGGGCGGTCAGGACTTGGCGAGCAGCGAGCGCAGGACGTACTGCATGATGCCGCCGTGCCGGTAGTAGTCGGCCTCGCCCGGCGTGTCGATGCGGACCACCGCGTCGAACTCGACGTCACCGGCCTTGACCCGCACCGTGCGCGGGATGCCGCCGTCGTTGAGCTTCTCGACCCCGGTGATGTCGAAGGTCTCCTCGCCCGTCAGCCCCAGCGACTCGGCGCTCGCGCCCTCCGGGAACTGCAGCGGCAGCACGCCCATGCCGATCAGGTTGGAGCGGTGGATGCGCTCGTAGGACTCGGCGATGACGGCGCGGACGCCGAGCAGCGCGGTGCCCTTGGCCGCCCAGTCACGCGACGAGCCCGAGCCGTACTCCTTGCCCGCCAGGACCACCAGCGGCGTGCCGGCGGCCGCGTAGTTGACCGAGGCGTCGTAGATGAACGACACCGGGGCGTCGGGCTGGGTGAAGTCGCGGGTGTAGCCGCCCTCGGTGCCCGGCGCGATCTGGTTGCGCAGGCGGATGTTGGCGAAGGTGCCGCGGATCATCACCTCGTGGTTGCCGCGCCGCGAGCCGTAGGAGTTGAAGTCCTTGACCGCGACCCCGTTGGCCTGGAGGTACTGGGCGGCGGGCGTGCCGGTCTTGATGGAGCCGGCCGGCGAGATGTGGTCGGTGGTGACCGAGTCGCCGACCTTGACCAGGACCCGGGCGCCGGTGATGTCGGAGACGGGCTCCGGCTGCTCCGGCATGCCGTCGAAGTAGGGGGCCTTGCGCACGTAGGTCGAGTCGGGGTCCCATTCGAAGGTGTCGCCGGTCGGGATCGGCAGCGACCGCCAGAGGTCGTCGCCCTTGAACACGTCCGCGTAGTCGCGCTCGAACATGTCGCGCCCGATGGAGGAGTTGACCACGGCCGAGACCTCTTCGGGCGACGGCCAGATGTCGCGCAGGAACACCGGCTGACCGTCGGAGCCGGTGCCGAGCGGCTCGTTGTCGAGGTCGATGTCCATGGTGCCGGCCAGCGCGTACGCCACGACGAGCGGCGGCGAGGCCAGGTAGTTCATCTTGACGTCGGGGTTGATGCGGCCCTCGAAGTTGCGGTTGCCGGACAGCACGGCGGTGACCGCGAGGTCGCCCGCCTGGACCGCCTCGGAGATCTCCTCCGGCAGCGGGCCGGAGTTGCCGATGCAGGTGGTGCAGCCGTAGCCGACGAGGTTGAAGCCGATCTTGTCGAGGTAGGGCTGCAGGCCCGAGCGCTCGAAGTAGCCGGTGACGACCTGCGAACCGGGCGCCAGCGAGGTCTTGACCCACGGCTTGCGGGTCAGGCCCTTCTCGACGGCGTTGCGGGCCAGCAGGGCCGCGCCGAGCATGACGTACGGGTTGGAGGTGTTGGTGCACGAGGTGATCGCGGCGATGGCGACGATGCCGTGGTCGATCTCGAACGAGGTGCCGTCGGCCAGCGTGACCGGCACCTTCTTGTGCGGCCGCTCACCGTTGAGAGCGGCGGGGTGCGGCTCGTCGCCGTTGCCGCCGTGGCTGATCGCCGGGGCGTCGGAGGCGGGGAACGACTCGGCGGACGCCTCGTCGATCGGGCCCTCCACGGCCGGGGCGTAGTCCTTGACGGCCGCGCGCCAGGCCTTCTTGGCGTCGGACAGCGCGATGCGGTCCTGCGGGCGCTTGGGGCCGGCGATCGACGGGACGACCGTGCCCAGGTCGAGCTCGATGTACTCGGAGAAGACGGGCTCGGGCGCCGACGGGTCGAGCCAGAGGCCCTGGGCCTTGGCGTAGGCCTCGACCAGGGCGATCTGCTCCTCGGAGCGGCCGGTCAGGCGCAGGTAGTCGACGGTCTGGCCGTCGATCGGGAAGATCGCGCAGGTGGAGCCGAACTCGGGGCTCATGTTGCCGATCGTGGCCCGGTCGGCCAGCGGCACGCTGGAGACGCCCTCGCCGTAGAACTCCACGAACTTGCCGACCACGCCGTGCTTGCGCAGGATCTCGGTGATGGTGAGCACCAGGTCGGTGGCGGTGGCGCCCGCGGGCAGCTTGCCGCTGAGCTTGAAGCCGACCACGCGCGGGATGAGCATGGAGATCGGCTGGCCGAGCATCGCGGCCTCGGCCTCGATGCCGCCGACGCCCCAGCCGAGGACGCCGATGCCGTTCTCCATCGTGGTGTGGGAGTCGGTGCCGACGCAGGTGTCGGGGTAGGCCTTGCCGTCACGGGTCATCACGACGCGGGCCAGGTGCTCGATGTTGACCTGGTGCACGATGCCGGTGCCCGGCGGGACGACCTTGAACTCGTCGAAGGCCGTCTGGCCCCAGCGCAGGAACTGGTAGCGCTCGCGGTTGCGCTCGTACTCGCGCTCCACGTTGCGCTGGAAGGCGTCGGGGTGGCCGAAGTAGTCGACGATGACCGAGTGGTCGATGACCATCTCGGCGGGGGCCAGCGGGTTGATGCGGGCCGGGTCGCCACCCAGGTCGCGTACGGCCTCGCGCATCGTGGCCAGGTCGACCACGCAGGGCACGCCGGTGAAGTCCTGCATGATCACACGAGCGGGGGTGAACTGGATCTCCACGCTCGGCTGCGCGCCGGGGTCCCAGCCGCCCAGCGCCCGGATGTGGTCAGCCGTGATGTTGGCGCCGTCCTCGGTGCGGAGGAGGTTTTCCAGCAGGATCTTCAGGCTGTACGGGAGGCGGGCAGCACCCTCGACGGCATCCAGCCGGAAGATCTCGTATGACGCGTCTCCGACGCGCAGCGTGTCACGGCTGCCGAAGCTGTTCGCGGACACGGTGATTCGCCTCCTCCATAGACAGTTGCTCAAGGTGAATCCTCCCGCACCCGGGGATCGACCAGCACGTTAGGTGACCCTAAGTCCAGGGCGCGGCGGATGTCTCGACATCAAGATATCGACAGAACTATCTCGACATCAAGTTAACCGGGTGGGGCCTCAGGCGGGCACCAGACGCAGGAAGAGCAGCCCGATGATGGCGACCGACAGCACGGGGGCGAGGATCTTCTGCTCGAACTTCTTGCCGGTCTTGATGCCGATCTTCCATGGCAGCAGGAACTTCACCGACATGGGCCACAGCACCGGGCAGCCCTTCTCCGTCATGCAGTCGCCCACGACGTGCACGAACGAGCCGATCCCCACGGCCAGCCCGAGCCAGGCGTAGCCGACGCCGAGTGAGAGGAACACCGTGTACAGGCCCGCGGTGAGGCCGATGTTGACCAGCGCCGAGCCGGCCTTGTTGCCCGGGATGCCGATGCCGATCGCACGCAGCGCGAGGCCGATGAGCAGGACGACCAGGACGTCGCGGCCGATGGGATGGCTGCTCGCCAGCCAGTGCGCGCCGAACCCGACCGCGACCGCGAAGGCTAAGGAGTGGGTGGCGCCACGGTGCCCGCCGCCCAGCCAGTTGACCACCTTGCTCAGCGCCCACGTCACCGGACCGAACGTCTGCGCGATCGTGGCGCTCGGATGGTCGAGGTCGGGCAGCATCGCCGCCCCCGCGCAGACGAGCGCCCCGGCGATGAGCTCCGCCGGCGTGAGCGCGTTGACCATGATCCCGGTCGAGATGAACCGGTCGGACTCCATCACCATCGGCAGGGCCGCCAGGCCCGGCGCCAGCCCCAGCCAGGCGATGGCCCCCGTCATCGCGTGCGTGTGACCCATCATGATCCGGACTGTACGGCAAAGCGCGGACACCGGGGCGTGGCGGCCACGCCTGATCCCCGTCCGGTCGCCGAGCAGAAACAGGGGCCGGCGAGGTGGCCGCAAACGCAGACGAGGTCGTCTCCGCGGCGACAGCACCCCCCAGCCCTGCCGACGCGGAACGACCTCGTCTGATCTGAACAACGACCTCGTTCCCGATCCTGTTCCCGGATTCCGGAGCATTTTCGTGATCTGTCTCACTCTCCCCGCGGCATTGCTCGCGACATGTTGGCGATATATCTTTGAAGCATCGAGAACAGTCGAAACTTGGAGGAACCCCCATGACTTCCGCACATGCGGCCGGCCGCCCCTGGCCCGACCCGAGAGAGTTCAGGCACGCCGCCCATCAGGCGTTCAGGGCCATCGCCGGAGCCTGGGAGGACGCCGGACGGCGTCACCACCCCCCGCACGGCCACGCCCCGCACGACCACGGGCCGCACGACCACCGGGGACGCGGCCGGCGGCCGTTCCCGCCCGAGTTCGGGCGCGGCCCCTGGGGGCCGGGCGGGCCGTTCGGGCCGGGTGGGCCATGGGGCCACCGCGGCTGGGGCGGCCGGGGCCGCAAGGCCAAGCGCGGCGACGTGCGCGCCGCGATCCTGGCCCTGCTCGCCGAGGAGCCGCGCAACGGCTACCAGATCATCCAGGAGATCGCCGAGCGCAGCGAGGGCGGCTGGAAGCCCAGCCCCGGCGCCGTCTACCCGGCGTTGCAGCAGCTCACCGACGAGGGCCTGGTGGTCTCCGAGGAGAACGAAGGCCGCAAGACCTTCCGTCTCACCGAGGCCGGCCGCGCCTACATCGACGCCCACGGCGACGAGGTGCGCGCCCCGTGGGACGAGATGCGGCCCGACATCGACGACAACGCCGCCGATCTGTGGGACCTGGCCCGGCAGTCGGCGTTCGCGATGATGCAGGTTCTGCAGACCGGGAGCGACGCACAGATCCGCGAAGCGCGTAAGACTCTGGTGGAGACCCGGCGCAAGCTCTACCAGATCCTGGCCGACGGCGACCCGGGCGAGGAGTGACCCGATGACCGGCGCCATCGTGGAAGACCGGTCCGCGAAGGAGGAGTCACGCATGGATCCGGACCACCACGGCAGCGGCGAGGAACGGCGGACGGACCCGGCCGGGGACCGCGCCGTCCACCCCGCCGACCACCTCGCCGGACGCCCCGCCGAGCGGCCCGCCCGAGACCCGCGTCCCGACCCCGGCGACCTGCGCATCGGCGACGCCGAGCGCGAGCAGACGATGGCCGCGCTGCGCGAGCACTTCGCGCTGGGCCGGCTCGACCACGCCGAGCTGGACGAGCGGCTCGACCGGACGCTGGCGGCGCGCACCGTGCGCGACCTCGCCCGGGTGACGGCCGACCTGCCCGGCCACGGCCACCACAGCGCCTATCGCGAGCCGGTCGCGCCCGGGCCCGGCGACTGGCGCGCCGCGGTGAACGCGCATCGCCACCAGGTCGCGGCCACGCGCCACCACCGTCCGCGCCGGGGCCCGCACGGTCACGGTCCGCACCGGGGCGGGACGCCATGGCTGCCGATCCTGTTCGCGATGATGTTCGTCGGGCTGGTGGTCGGCGGCTGGGGCGTCGTCAAGGTGCTGTTCCTGATCTGGCTGGGTGCCACGATCTTCAGCGCGGTACGGCGGCGGTTCCACCACCGCGGGTGACCCGCCCGTGACGGGGTAGGCGGGCGGGATGACATCCGACCGACGCCGTTTCGCCCGCAACCTGCTCGCCACGGGCACCGCCGTGGCCGCGGGCGCCGTGACCGGCGCCCTCTCGACCGACAGCCGCTCCCGGTGGTACCGCCGGTTGCGCAAGCCGCCGTGGCAGCCGCCCCCGCAGGCCTTCGGCCTGGTCTGGACCCCGCTGTACGGCCTGATCGCCTACGCCGGCGCCCGCGCCCTGACCACCGCCTCCGCCCCGGCCGGGCCCGAGACGTCCGCGACGGCGGCCTCCGGGACGGAGGCTCCCTCGACCGGAACGGGGGCAGGGACCGAAACCGGAACCGGGACGGGAACCCGGACCGGGACCGGGCCCGGGGCAGGGGCAGGGACCGGGGCAGGGACCGGGACGGGGACCGCGGCAGGAACCGGGGCGGCGGGGCGGGCCGGGCTGGTGCGGGCGCTCGCGGTGAACCTGGCGCTCAACACCGCCTGGACGCCGCTGTTCTTCGCCGCCCGCTCCCCCCGGCTGGCGATGGTGGACATCCTGGCCCTGAACGCCTCCAACCTCACGCTGCTGCGCCGCTTCCTGCGCGCCGACCGCCGCGCGGGACTGGCGCTGCTGCCGTACGTCGCCTGGACCGGCTTCGCCACGGCCCTGAACGGCGCGATCATCGCCCGCAACCCGGAGGCCTGACGCGCGGCCTCCGGGAACCGGCGGTCAGGCGGCGCCGCGGGCGGCCGTGGGCGCGTCCTCGCCGAGCGTCCGGTCGATCCAGGAGCGGTACCGGGTGACGTCGGTCCAGATCCCGACACCGGGCCCGCCCGAGGGGTTCGTCGAGCAGCCGGCGCCGCCGTCCATGCGGTCGTCCACGTCGTCGCCGTCGCGCGAGGTGGCCCCGATCAGCTCCCACCGGCCGCCGACCCGGCGGATCTGCGGCCCGCCGGAGTCGCCGTTGCAGGCGCTGGCCGCCCGCCCGTCACGTTCGCCCGCGCACAGCTCCGCGACGCCGTCGAGCGTGACGCAGCGGCTGTCGGCGACGCGCACGGTGTCGAGCTCGCGCAGCAGGCGCGAGCCGTCCGCGCACTCCGGGTTCTCCCGGTCCTCGCAGGTCATGCCCCAGCCGAGGACCCGGCTCGGCGTGCCCACGGGACCGGGATCGGCGGCGACGGGGATGGGCGCGAGGTCCACCCGCCGGTCCAGCCGGACCAGCGCGATGTCCGACTCGCGGCCCCGGCGCAGCTGGGCGGAGCCGAAGCCGGGGTGGACGACGACGCGCTCGACGCCGGCGGGCACGCCGCCCTCGTCGCGGTCGGCGGAGCCCACGCGCACCCGGGTCCTGCCGGGCTTCAGCAGGCCCTGGCAGTGCGCCGCGGTGACGACCCAGTCGGGGGCGACGAGGGCGCCGCCGCAGTGGTGGTCGGGCTCCTCGGCCAGCCGGAACGACACCATGAAGGAGTAGGGCTCCGTAGCCGCCCGCCCGCCGATGATGGCGGGCCGGTCGGCCAGGAGGACGGTCTGAGGGGTGGTGGCCGCAGCGGCCGTGGTGGCGGTGGTGGCCGCAGCGGCGGTGGTGGCCGACGCGGACGGCGTGGCGAGCAGGGGGGCCACGAGAGCGGCCATGAGGGTGGCCGCGAACGCCGTCGAGCGCCTGGCGGTTGCCTGGAACACGCGTGTCCTCTCGTCCGAGGGGCGGGAAGGGGATCCTGGTCGCTGCGGAAGCGGCAGGTCAGAGGCCCTCCCGGGCGACCTGCCACACGCGACAGGCTACCCGGGCCGCGGCGCGGTAGGCGCCGGCGAGCCCGGCCGCCGGCCTCAGCCGAGGGCGCGGTCGAGGTTGAAGGCGGCGCTGATGAGCGACAGGTGGGTGAAGGCCTGCGGGAAGTTGCCCTGCTGCTCGCCGTTCCGGCTGATCTCCTCGGCGTACAGGCCGAGGTGGTTGGCGTAGGTGAGCATCTTCTCGAACGCCAGCCGTGCCTCGTCCACGCGCCCGGCGCGCACCAGCGCCTCGACGTACCAGAAGGAGCAGATGGAGAACGTGCCCTCCTCGCCGCGCAGGCCGTCCGGGCTGACCTGCGGGTCGTAGCGGTAGACGAGCGAGTCGGACACCAGGCAGGCGGTGAGCGCGTCGAGGGTGGACAGCCACTTGGGGTCGGTCGGCGAGATGAACTTCACCAGCGGCATCATGAGGACGGCGGCGTCGAGCACGTCGCCGTCCTGGTGCTGGACGAACGCGCACCGCTTCTCCGACCAGCCGTGGCGCATGAGCTGCCGGTAGATCGTGTCGCGGGTGTCGCGCCAGCGCTGCATGTCGGCCGGCAGGCCGCGGCGGCGGGACATGCGCATGGCCCGTTCGATCGCCACCCAGCACATCAGCCGCGAGTACAGGAAGTTCTTGCGCCCGCCGCGGGTCTCCCAGACGCCCTCGTCCGGCTGGTCCCAGTGCTCGCACACCCAGTCGACGAGGGAGCAGACGTCGTCCCAGTGGCCGCTGGAGATGGGCTGCCCCCACTTGTCGTAGAGGTAGACGGAGTCGATGAGGGCCCCGTAGATGTCGAGCTGGAGCTGGTCCGCCGCGGCGTTGCCGACCCGCACCGGGGCCGACGCCCGATGTCCCTCCAGGTGGTCGAGCACGCGTTCGGGCAGTTCGGTGCGCCCGTCGATGCCGTACATGATCTGCAACGGCCCGGCCGGGCCGTGGGCGTCGCGGCAGACGCACCTGGTCAGGAAGTTCATGAACGCCTCCGCCTCGCCGGTGAACCCGAGCCGGAGCAGCGCGTACACGCAGAAGGCGGCGTCGCGCACCCACAGGTAGCGGTAGTCCCAGTTGCGCTCGCCGCCGATCTGCTCGGGCAGGCTCGTGGTGGGCGCGGCGACGATCGCGCCGGTCGGCGCGTAGGTGAGCAGCTTGAGTGTCAGCGCCGAGCGGTGGACCATCTCCCGCCAGCGGCCCCGGTAGCGGGAGGCGGACAGCCAGCGCCTCCAGAACCCCACGGTGGCGGTGAACTCCGCGTCCGCCTCCGCGTGCGGGCAGCCACGCGGTTCCACGCCGCCGTCCACCCGGTCCAGCGCGAACACCTCGGACTGGCCCTCCTTGAGCGTGAACTCGGCCGTGGCGTCCCGCTCGTCGCGGGCGACGGGCACCGTGGCGGTCAGCGCCAGCGAAAGGTCGTCGGAGGAGAAGAGCACCACGCCGCCGCGTTCGGTCACCTCGTGCGGCCGCGCCCCGTAGCCGAAGCGGGGGGCGACGCGGGCCCGGAACGGGATCGAGCCGCGCACGCAGACGACCCGCCGGATCAGCCGGTGCCGGTCGACCTCGCCCCCGTCGCCGGACCCCTCGCTCACCGGCATGAAGTCCTGGATCTCGCCCACCCCGTCCTCGGTGAAGAACCGGGTGATCAGCACGTTGGTGTCGGGGAAGTAGAACTGCTTGGTCCTCGCGGGGACGGCGGCGGCCAGCTCGAACGCCCCGCCCCGGTCCGCGTCGAGGATCGCGGCGAAGACGCTGGGCGCGTCGAAGCGCGGGCAGCAGTACCAGTCGATGGTGCCGTCGGTGCCGACCAGTGCCACCGTGCGCAGGTCCCCGATCAGGCCGTGCTCGGCGATCGGCAGGTAGCGGGAGGGCCCGCCCGGGTCACCGTGATCGATTGTTCCGGCCATCGCAGCAGCCTTTCTCCGGACACCGCCCCGTCCCCTGCCCCCGCCGCCGGCGGCGAAGCAGGGGTGCCGGGACAGTAAGGAGACTGTTGACCGAGATTGACCGGTGGTGGATAACGGAGTTCCGGTACGCCGCACTGATCCGGAGACTCAGATGACGGCCCTCGCTCCCCCCGCGCTGGTCGGACGCGACGCGCAGCTCGGCGCGCTGCTCCGCGCGATCACCCGGCCGCCCGCGGTGGCGCTGGTGCAGGGCGAGGCGGGGATCGGCAAGACGCGGCTGGTCCGGGCGGCCGTCGAGCTGCTGCCCGAGGGGGAGCGCACCGTGCTGGTCGGCCACTGCCACCAGCTCAGGGAGCCGTTCCCGTACGGGCCGGTGTTCGACGCGCTGCGCCACGCCGGGGCCGCCCTGCCCGCCGGGCCGGCGCTGAACCCGGTGACGGGGGCGCTGCGCGGCTACCTGCCCGAACTGGCCGGCGACCTGCCGCCGGCGCCGCCTCCGCCGCCGGTCGACGACCCGCGCGCCGAGCGGCACCGGCTGTTCCGCGCCGTCCACGCGCTGCTGGCGGCCGTGGGGCCGGTCGTGCTGGTGGTGGAGGACCTGCACTGGGCCGACGACGGCACCCGGGACCTGCTGCGCTTCCTCACCGACCAGCCGCCCGGGGGCCTGGCGCTGGTGGTGACGTTCCGGCGGGAGGACCTGCCGGTGCCGGGGCTGCCGTTCGGGCACGCGTACCGGCACCCGCCGGGCGTCAACAGCGAGGTGGTGGAGCTGGCGCCGCTGGACGTGGCGGGCGTCGCGCTCATGGCGGGCGGCCTGCTCGGCCGGGCCGGGCTGCCGGCGGCGTTCGCGGCGCGGCTGCACGAGCGCACCGCCGGGGTCCCGTTCGTGGTGGAGGAGGTGGTCCGCTCGCTGCTCGCCGACGCCGGCGGCGCCGCCGCCGGCGAGGTCGGGGAGGAGCCCAAGGCGCTGGACCGCATCGCGGTGCCGCTGCTGCTGCGCGAGGCGATGGCCGAGCGGCTGGCCGGGCTGTCCCCCGCCGCGCTGCGGGTCGTGCGGGCGGCGGCGGTGCTCAAGCTGCCGGCCGACGAGCCGCTGATCGCCGCCGTCTCCGGGGACGTCGGCGCGCAGGACGGCGCCGGGCTGTGCGAGGCGCTGAAGGCGGGCGTGCTCATGGAGCACGCCGACGGCCAGCACGGTTTTCGGCACGCGCTCGCCCAGCAGGCCGTCTACGACGCGATCCCCGGCCCCGACCGGCGGCTGATCCACCGGCGGGCCGTGGATGCGCTGGCGGCGCTCGACCAGCCGCCGCTCGTCCAGATCGCCTACCACGCGCGGCGCGCGGGCGACTTCGACGCCTGGCGGCGCCACGGCGGCGCCGCCGCCGACCAGGCGGCCGCGCTCGGCGACGTCCCGCTCGCCGTCGAGCTGCTGGAAGGCATGCTCGCCGACCCCAAGCTGCCGCGCGACGCCCGCGGGCCGCTGGCGTTGCGGCTCAGCAGGCTGGCGACGGTCGGGCTGTCCCACCGGCGCGTCGTCCGGCTGCTGCGCCACCTGCTCGCCGACGACTTCCTGTCACGGGAGGTACGCGGCGAGGCCCGGCTCAATTTGGGCGTGCTGCTCGCCAACCAGGCGGGCGCCATCGCCGCCGGGCGTCAGGAGGTGCTCGCCGCGCTGGCCGACCTCGCGGACCGGCCCGGCATGGCCGCCAGGGGGCTGGCGCTGCTGGCCATGCCGGCGTGGGGCACCGAGCCGATCTCCGCCCACCAGGAGTGGATGGACCGGTCCGAGAGCCTGGTCGCCGCCGACGGCGACCCCGAGCTCACGGCTACGGTGCACGCCAACAAGGTCGCCTTCGCCATGCTGGTCGGCTCGCCGGAGGCGTTCGTGCTGGCCGACACCCTGCCGGTCGGCCACCCGTCGGCGGGGGTCCGGCGGCAGGTGGCCCGCGCCTACTCCAACCTGTGTGACGCGGCGATCCCGCTCGGCCACTACGCCGCGGCCCGGCGGTACGCCGAGCTGGGACGGCGGCTGGCCGAGGAGAGCGGCGCCCTGTACCCCGTCTACCTGGTGGAGATGTCGTCCATCAGGCTCGACTGGCTGACCGGGCGCTGGTCCGGGCTGCGGGAGCGGGCGGGCGCGGCCGTCGAGATGATGCCGGAGACGCCGCTGCTCGGCGTGGACGCGCAGCTCGTCCTCGGCATGCTGGCGCTGGCCTGCGGCGAGTGGGAGGAGGCCGGCCGCCATCTGGAGGACGCCGGGGTGCGGGAGCCCGACTCGGCCTTCCTGCCGGTGGCCGCCGCCGCCTCCGGCGGGCTGGTCGAGCTGCTGCTGGCCCGCGACCGGGTGGACGCGGCGCTCGCCGAGGCCCGCGCGGCGGTGGCCCGGCTGCGCCGCAAGGGCGTGTGGGTGTGGGGCGAACAGCTCGTCCCGCCGGCCGTCGCCGCGCTGGTGCGTGCCGCGTGCCGCGAGGAGGCGGGTGAGCTGGTGGCGGAGTTCGCGGCCGGGATCGAGGGCCGCAGCGCTCCGTCGGCCGTGGCCGCGCTGGAGGTGGCGCGCGGCGCGCTGGCGCACGCCGACGGCCGGTTCGCGGAGGCGGTGGCGTGCCTGGCCCGCGCCGGGGCGGCGTACGAGGCGATGGGGTGCCCCTACGGCGCGGCCCGGGCGGCGGAGGCGGAGGCGCTCGCCCGGCTGGAGCTCGGCCAGCTGGACCGGGCGGCGGAGATCGTCGCCGGCGCGGCGGAGCGGTACGCGGCGCTCGGTGCCGCCCACGACGCGGCGCGCTGCCGGCACCGGCTGCGGGAGGCCGGCGCCGGCTGCCCGCCGCGCCGGGGGCGCAGGTCGGCGGGCGGCGGGCTGTCGCCCAGGGAACGCGAGGTGGCCAGGCTGGTCGCGCAGGGCCGGACGAACAGGGAGATCGCCGAGGTGCTGTTCCTGTCGCGCCGCACGGTGGACACGCACGTGGCGAAGGTGCTGCACAAGCTGGGGGTCCGCACCCGCAACGACGTCGCCTGGCCCCTGTGACGGGTGACGCCCGCCCCCCTTGTCAGAGGCGTCGCCCGCCCCCTTGTCACGGGCGTCGTCCGGCCCCCGGTGACGGGCGTCGTCCGGCCCCCGGTGATGGGAAAGGCCCCGGCCGGCGGCCGGGGCCTTGCGGTGGGGCGGGATCAGACGGTGATGCTCCAGGTGTCGAGGTAGCCGGTGTCACCGCTGTAGACGTCCTCGATCTCGAGGATCCAGGTGCCGGCCGCCTGCTGGCTGACCGGGACGGTGTACGTCCTGGTGCCGTACGACGTGCAGCTCGTGCCGCCGTACCGGTCGACCGCGTACCACTGGCCGTTGGGTCCGCGCAGCCAGATGTCGAGGTCCTCGGCGCAGGTGTGGTTGACGGTGACGGAGAGCCTGACCGGTGAGGTCGCGGCGCCCGTCGCCGTGGAGGTGATCGGGCTCTGCACGGTGGTGTAGTCCCGGATCTGGTAGTCGGTGCCGTTGGTGAACGTCCGGCCGCCCGAGGTGCCCTGGACGGTCAGCGCGTACGTCGCGGACCGTGTCGCCGTCTGCCCGGTGCCCGTCACGGTGACGGTGTAGGAGCCGGCGGGGGTGGTCGGGGCGGTCGTGATCGTCAGGGTGGACGAGCCGCCCGACGTCACCGAGGCGGGGTTGAAGGAGGCGGAGGCTCCGGTGGGCAGCCCCGTCGCCGACAGGTTCACCACCTGCGGGTCGCCGGCCGTGGTGGTGGTGCCGATGGTCGTGGTGGCCGGTGAGCCCGCCTGGACGGTGCCGGACGCCGGGTTGGCCGCCATCGAGAAGTCGCGGCTCGGCGTTCCGCCGCCTACGGCCTGCTTCCAGATGGCGTGGGCGGCCGCGTCGGCGGCCCGGTCGAGGACGGTGTCGTTGATGTTGGAGATGGTGTCGCACGCGGCGTGGTAGCAGGGGTCGTACGCCCGTCCCGCGGTGCCGCCCCACTTGGCCGCCTGCGCCGAGCTCTTGGTGTAGCTGGCGCCGGCGGCGACGCCCGAGGTGGCGATGCCCGCGTTGCGGAAGGAGGCGTCGTCGGAGCGGTTGGCGCCCTCGGTGTTCTCCTCCGGCTGCAGGTTCAGGTTGTCGTAGAACTGCTTGAGCGGCTGGGCGACCGCGCTGGTGATGTTGTTGATGAAGTAGCCGCCGTTGGGCGAGCCGACCATGTCGTAGTTGTAGTACGCCTTGATCCTCGATCGTTCGGTGGCGGAGAGCGAGTTGACGTAGTACTCGGAGCCGTTGAGGCCCTGCTCCTCGTCGGTCCACCAGCCGAACCGCACGTGCTTGGCCATGGTGGGCCGCTCGGCGGCCAGCGCCAGCGCGACCTCCAGCAGCGCTCCGGAGCCCGAGGCGTTGTCGTTGATGCCGGGGCCGGCGGACACGCCGTCCAGGTGCGCGCCGGCCATGATCACCTGGTTGGTGTCGCCGCCGGGCCAGTCGGCGATGAGGTTGGGGCCGGAGCCGCTGGTGCAGCCGGAGGCGCAGCTCTGCCGGACCACGGTGTAGCCGGCGGCACGCAGCTTCTGCTCCACGTACGAGACGGACGCGGTGTAGCCGCTGCCGGTGGACCTGCGGTTGCCGCCGTTGGCGGTGGCGATCGTCTGGAACTGCGACAGGTGCGCCTTGACGTTGGTGAGGCTGATGTCCGGCGGATCGTCACCGCCGGGGCCGCCGGAGCCGACCTGCAGCGTGTAGACCGCGGTGTGCGAGGACGTCCCGGCGCCCGTGACGGTGATCTGGTAGGTGCCCTGGGCCGCCGACGCGCCGACGGTCAGCGTCAGCGTGGCGGAGTTGCCGGAGGTCACCGACGTCGGGCTGAAACTCGCCGTGACGCCGCTCGGCAGGCCGGAGGCGGACAGGTTCACCGTCTGCGGGCTGCCGGACGTGGTCTGGGTGTTGACCGTGGTGGTCACCTGCTGGCCGGGCTGGGCGGTGCCGGACGCCGGGCTGAGCGACAGGGAGAAGTCGTTGCCGGGGGTGCCGCAGGCGGGCTCGCCGGACTGCACCGGCACGCTGACCGCGCTGAACGCCGCCTTGGTGGTGTTGCACTCGACGCTGGCCGCGCCGAACAGCTCCACGGCCGCGGCCACGGAGGCGGAGCGGACGTTGGCGTAGCGCCAGCTGGAGGTCTTGCGGTTCAGCGCGCCCATGAAGATCTTGGCGGCCTTCTCGATGCCGATGCCGGTCACCGAGGAGGGGCCGCCGGAGCAGATCGGGCTGGACGGCTTCCCGCCGCCGGGGTTGCTGCCCTCGGCCAGCAGGTAGAACCAGTGGTTCAGCGGGCCGGCCGCGGCGTGCACCTCGGTGCTGGGGATGGAGGTGGACCAGCAGTTGGGGTCGCCGAGCGCGCCCGGGTTGTACATGTTGCGGATCGGGCCGTCGCCGACGAGGTCCACCTCCTCGCCGACCAGGTAGTCCGGCGCGTCGTTCGGGTGGTTGGCGTAGTGCTCGGTGACCGCGCCGAAGATGTCGCCGGTGGCCTCGTTGATGCCGCCGTTCTCGTTGCCGGAGCCGGCGCCGCCGGGGGTGGTCTGGAAGATGGCGTGGCCGTACTCGTGGGCGACCACGTCGATGGGGGTGGCCTGGCGGGTGTTCGCCTGGTTGTGGCCGAAGTTGGTGTAGCTGCCGTTCCAGTAGGCGTTGACCTGGTTCAGGCCGACGCGGGCGGGGAAGCCGCCGCCCTGGCCGTTGATGCCGTCACGGCCGAGCCAGTCGCGCAGCATGTCCCACTCGCGCTGGACGGAGTACAGCGCGTCGACGCAGGCCGTCTCCAGGTTGGTGCCCTGCCCGTTGCCCCAGGAGTCGTCGGGGCCGGTGTAGGCGGAGCCGTTCTGCCCGCCGCACCTGATGCCGGGCCGGGTCGGGTCGGTCATCGAGTACGAGCCGCCGGAGCCGCTCGTGTTGATGGTGACCTGCCCGTAGTAGTGGCCGTTGCCGGTGCCCTCGCGGACGACGTCGTAGGAGTCGGCGACCTCGCCGGTGCGGGCGTCCACGAACACGTGCTGGATGCTCGGCCTGCCGTCGGCGAGGCCGCCGACGACCGTCTCCCAGGTCAGCCGCGGCTTGTCGCCCCAGGTGAGCACCACCAGGCGCGGTTCCTCGGTGTCGTCCACGCGCGAGAGCCGGGTCCTGGCCACCGTGGTGGCCCGCTCGGCACCGATCTCGGGAGTCGTCGGCACGTCGCCCGGTGTGGGGCCGGACTCGGCGACGGTGTCGCGGACGCGCCCGGCGGAGTCGGTGACGACGACGGCGTCGCCGCCGACCATCGGCAGCCCCTTGTACGTGCGCTCGTAGGAGACGAAGAACATGTCACCGGCGCCACGGACCACGTTCAGCCTGCGGTACGCCTCGTCGGGACCCTTGGCCAGCTCGTCGAAGCCGCTGGCGACCGCCCGGTCGGCGACGGCGGCGGCCTGCGACTTCGGATCGGCCGCGGCGGCGCGCGCCTGACCGCCGGCTCCGCTGGCTCCCGGAGGTGCCGCGTGCGCGGGTAAGACGGATAACACCATGGCCGCGGCCGTGGCGACTCCCACGGCCGCGGCTGCCAGTGGCTTGCGTTTCACGCTGTGCTCCTTTCGGCTTTCCCGGCCGCTCGCCCGGGTGGGCGTACGCGGCCGCGCCGCAGGGATCGCCTGGGAGCACGGCCTGCCGGGAAGGGGGGGTGATGAAGGGCGTGCGTCTTCCTTCGTGGGGGTGTGATCGCCCCTGCTGCCGCCAGACGGTAGGCGCTGCCGCCCCGGCCGAACATCCGTAGGACTATCGGTAGGCATACCGATAATTCCGGCATCACCCGCTCTCGGTCCGCGGCGCGGGAGCTCGTGACTCAGGGACGCCGGGCGCCGCGGTGCTCGGCGGAGCCGCCGTCAGCGCCCGGTGTGTTCGCGCATCCGGCGCAGTTCCTCCACGATCCCCGCCAACGTCCAGTGGGCGTTGAGGCCGCTCGGGTTCGGCAGGACCCAGACCGGCGCGCCGCCCACCGTCTCCGGCCGCGGGCCCACGACCGCCTTCGGGCAGGCGAAGGCCGTGCGGTAGGCCGACACGCCCAGGACGGCGAGCATCTTGGGCCGGACCTCGGCCACCAGCGCCGCCAGCCGCCGGCCCCCTTCTACCAGTTCCTCGCGGGTCAGCTCCGACGCCTTGGCGCTGGGGCGGGCGACCACGTTGGTGATGCCGAGGCCGTACCGCGGGAGCAGGTGCTGCTCGGAGGGGGCGAGGCGGCGGGGGGTGAAGCCCGACAGGTGGAGGGCAGGCCAGAAACGGTTGCCCGGGCGGGCGAAGTGGTGGCCGGTGGCCTCGGACATCAGTCCCGGGTTGATGCCGCAGAACAGTACGTCGAGGGAGGGGCCGAGCACGTCGTCGATCATGGCGGCGGACCTTGGCGTAGTGGCGGGCGGCGCGGGCGCGGTCGCCGCAGCCGGGCGGGCGCCATTCGCGCCCGAATCTTACCCTCCTCGGGCGGGCCGGCCGGCACGAGGAGGGCCCCCGCGCCGCACACCCTGGCGCGCCCGCCTCAGACCATCGAACGCGACCGATACGCGAGAGCGTCACCATGAAACTTTCACCCGGAACCCGTCCCGGCGGTTCAGCCGAAAGTTTCAAAGGCCGTAATAGCCACGTCAAGCGACTCAACTGGCGCAGGTAACCCAACCCCATTTCGAAACATTTCAGCATTTCTTGACATGTTTCGACCGGCTTCTCACACTGAGTGCCCGAGGCGAACTCCTCCACCGGCCCCGGTGGGCCCCGCGCGACCGGTGCAGCGTCCGGGGGGTGTCCCGCCCCGTCCTTTCCCCATGATCCGCACAGGAGGCTCAAGCATGCGTGTCGACGCCATGTCCCCGCCTACCGCCCGACGGCCGCTCGGCGCGCGCCGCCGTACGCTGATCACCGGCGTGCTCGGCGCGCTCGGCCTGATCACGGCACTGGCACCGGCGATCCCGGCCGATGCCGCCGCGAGCACGCTCGGCGCGGCCGCCGCGCAGAGCGGCCGCTACTTCGGCACCGCCATCGCCTCGGGCAAGCTCGGCGACTCCGCCTACACCACGATCGCCGGTCGCGAGTTCGACATGGTGACGGCCGAGAACGAGATGAAGATCGACGCCACCGAGCCCAACCGGGGACAGTTCACCTTCACCGCCGGCGACCGGGTTTACAACTGGGCCGTGCAGAACGGCAAGCGGGTGCGCGGGCACACCCTGGCCTGGCACAACCAGCAGCCGGGCTGGATGCAGTCGCTGTCGGGAAGCTCGCTGCGCCAGGCGATGATCAACCACATCAACGGCGTCATGGGCCACTACAAGGGCAAGATCTACGCCTGGGACGTGGTCAACGAGGCCTACGCCGACGGCAACTCCGGCGGCCGGCGCGACTCCAACCTCCAGCGCACCGGCAACGACTGGATCGAGGTGGCCTTCCGCACCGCGCGCGCCGCCGACCCGGCCGCCAAGCTGTGCTACAACGACTACAACATCGACAACTGGACCTGGGCCAAGACCCAGGGCGTCTACAACATGGTCAGGGACTTCAGGGCCCGCGGCGTGCCGATCGACTGCGTCGGCCTGCAGTCGCACTTCAACGCCAACAGCCCCTACAACAGCAACTACCGTACGACCATCCAGAGCTTCGCCGCGCTGGGGGTCGACGTGCAGATCACCGAGCTGGACATCCAGGGCGGCTCGGCCACCACGTACGCCAACGTCGTCCGCGACTGCCTGGCGGTGCCGCGCTGCACCGGCATCTCGGTCTGGGGGGTTCGCGACAGCGACTCCTGGCTCGGCGCCGGCGCCACTCCCCTGCTCTTCGACGGCAACGGCAACAAGAAAGCCGCCTACACCGCGGTGCTCGACGTGCTCAACGGCGGCAGCACGACGCCGCCGCCGGGCGACGCCGGACAGATCAGGAACACGGCCTCCGGCCGCTGCGTGGACGTGCCCAACTCCGCGACCGCCGACGGTACCGCGGTGCAGCTGTGGGACTGCAACGGTCAGAGCAACCAGCGGTGGACCCGGACCGCGGCCGGGGAGCTGAAGTACGGCGACAAGTGCCTGGACGCCGGCGGCACCGGCAACGGCGCAAGGATCCAGATCTACTCGTGCTGGGGCGGCGACAACCAGAAGTGGCGCCTCAACTCCGACGGCACGATCGTGGGCGTGCAGTCCGGGCTGTGCCTGGACGCCGTCGGCGGCGGCACCGGCAACGGCACGGGGCTGCAGCTGTACGGCTGCTGGGGCGGCGGCAACCAGAGGTGGGACTACAACCCGGGCACCGCGTAGGCTCCGCCGACCGCCCGTTCGGGCATCCGGGCGTCGCGGACGAGCGCCGTTCCCTCACTTCGGTGCGGCCTTCACCCGACGAGCGGTGCGGCCGATCTCCCGGGAGGCAGGTCTCCAGTACGCCGCGCTGCTCTCGCCGGATCATGTTAGCGCTAACGCAGCAGAGGAAGGCACCAGCCAGCCATGACAACGCGTCCAAACCGGATACGTCGGAGCTCCGTGCTCGCGGCGGTGGTCGCCCTGGTGGCGAGCCTGTTCGTCGCCCATCAGACCCGGCCCGCCCACGCGGCCACCGTCGACACCAACGCCTGGTACGTCCTCGTCAACCGCAACAGCGGCAAGGCCCTGGACGTCTACAACCTCTCGACGGCCGACGGCGGCCGCATCACCCAGTGGGCCAGGAACGACCAGAACCAGCAGCAGTGGCAGTTCGTCGACTCCGGCGGCGGCTTCTATCGCATCAGGTCCCGCCACTCCGGCAAGGTGCTCGACGTCCACAACTTCTCGACCGCCAACGGCGGCGCGATCGTCCAGTGGGCCGATCTCAACGGCACCAACCAGCAGTGGCGGCTGGCCGACAGCCCGGACGGGTACGTGAGGTTCGTCTCGCGCCACAGCAACAAGGCCGTCGAGGTCCAGGGCGCCTCCACCGCCGACGGCGCCAACATCGTCCAGTACGACGACTGGGGCGGCGCCAACCAGCAGTGGCGGCTCGTCCGCGTCGACGGCGGCAACCCCGGGACCTGCGATCTGCCCTCGACGTACCGCTGGACCTCGACGGGCCCGCTGGCGACCCCGAAGGCGGGGTGGGTCTCCCTCAAGGACTTCACCGTCGCCCCCTACAACGGCAGGCATCTCGTCTACGCCACGACACACGACACGGGCACGCGGTGGGGCTCGATGAATTTCAGCCCCTTCACCAACTGGTCGGACATGGCCTCGGCCGGCCAGAACGCGATGTCCTCCGCCACTGTCGCGCCCACGCTCCTCCACTTCGCTCCGAAGAACATCTGGGTGCTCGCCTACCAGTGGGGCGGGACCGCCTTCTCCTACCGGACCTCCAGCAACCCCGCGGATCCGAACGGCTGGTCATCGCCGCAGGTGCTCTTCTCCGGAAGCATCTCAGGCTCCGGAACGGGGCCCATCGACCAGACGCTCATCGGTGACGGCACGAACATGTACCTGTTCTTCGCCGGCGACAACGGCAAGATCTACCGGGCCGCCATGCCCATCGGGAACTTCCCGGGCAGTTTCGGCAGCACCTCGACGGTGATCATGAGTGACACGACGAACAACCTGTTCGAAGCCGTCCAGGTCTACAAGCTCCAGGGCCAGAACCGATACCTGATGATCGTCGAGGCGATCGGCTCACAGGGCCGCTACTTCCGCTCGTTCACGGCCACCAGTCTGAGCGGTTCGTGGACCCCGCAGGCCGCGACCGAGAGCAATCCCTTCGCCGGCAAGGCCAACAGCGGCGCCACCTGGACCAACGACATCAGCCACGGTGAGCTGATCCGTACCAGCGCCGATCAGACCATGACCGTCGACCCCTGCAACCTGCAGCTGCTCTACCAGGGTCGCAGCCCCAGCTCCGGCGGCGACTACGGCCTCCTGCCCTACCGGCCAGGTCTGCTGACCCTGCGGCGCTGATGGTGTGACACGGGCCGCGGGCACGGCGCGGAGCATCCGCCGTGCCCGCGGAGCCTTGTCCGGCCGCCCTGGCGCAGCTCACCTCGTGCCGCCGCGGCCGGCGTCGTCGATCAGGGGCGGCGGACCTTGGCGTAGTGGCGGGCGGCGCGGGCGCGGTTGCCGCAGCCGGGCGAGCACCATTCGCGCCGGGGGGACTCGCGGACGAAGTGCAGGATGCAGCCCGGCCCCTGGCAGGCGCGCAGCTTGTGCCGGACGGGTCCGGCGAAGAGGTCGATCGCCTCCTCGGCGAGCGCCGCCAGAGCCGCGGCGACGGGCCGGTCCGCGCTGCGCACCACCGCGTGCGGCTCGGGGTCGAGGAGCAGCTCGCGCCAGCGCGGCGAGCGCCTCGCGTGACGGTTCAGCGTCTCGGCCGCCCGGGGGTCGAGCACCGGGTGGCCGGGCGTCGGCGGGGTGGCCCGGCTGCCCGGCCTGGGCTCCGCGAGGTCGGCGCCGGTGGTCCGGGTGGCCGCGACGCCGTCTTCCCCGGCGCCCCCGGCCTCCCTGTCGCCGTCGTGGGCGGCGCAGAGGGTGGCCGTGGCGGCGGCCAGGCTGCGGACGGCGTCGCGGAGCTCCCTGGCCCGCGCCAGATCGTCGTCGGTCACTCCGCGCAGGTCCGCGTCCGTCAGCGGGACCGCCAGGCGCGGTCGCATGTCCCGCAGCCAGGCGGCCAGGTGCTCGGTCGTGAGCAGGCCGTCCCGGCGGCGGCCGCGCACCGCGTGGGCGGTGTTGGCCAGCTCGATGGGCGGCGGCTCTCCGAGCAGCGGAGCTCCCCCGCCGGTGAAATCGGCCACATCCACGTTTCTCACGCTACCCAACAGTTGACGACGTGAGGAATCTCCCCCACTCTTCTAATGGAGAACAACGCAGTAGACCATTAGAAAGTTCCGGAGGTTCCGCATGGGCACGCCCGCGCCGCAGACCGGCCACATCGGCCTGAACGTCACCGACCTGGCCCGCTCCACCGCCTTCTACCAGCGGGTCTTCGAGCTCGAAGTGATCAGCGAGCAGACCGGCGGCGACCGCCGCTTCGCCCTCCTCGGCCGCGAGGGCAGGCTGATGGTCACGCTGTGGCAGCAGAGCAGCGGCGAGTTCCCGACCGACCGGCCGGGCCTGCACCACCTGTCGTTCCAGGTGCCCGACATCGAGGCGGTGCGCCGGGCCGAGGAGGTGCTGCGCGAGCTCGGCGCGACCCTCGTCTACGACGGGGTCGTGCCGCACCGCGAGGGCGCGTCGTCCGGTGGCGTGTTCTTCACCGACCCCGACGGCATCCGCCTGGAGATCTCCGCCCCCAGCGGGGCGGACGCCGCGCCGGCTCCCACGCAGGGCGCTCCGACCTGCGGGTTCTTCTAGGCCCGTGATGACGCCCGTGATGACACCCGAGATGACGCACGAGATGACGCACGAGGGAGAGACGGCGGTGCAGCGGCGGGCCGGGTTCACCCGCTCCGGCTGGGGATCGGCCGGGGTGCGGGCGTTCGTGCCGGCCGTGGCCGCGGAGTTCCTCGCCCGGCAGCGGCTGCTCGTGATCGCCGCCGCGGACGCCGGCGGGGCCGTCTGGGCGAGCCCGCTGGCCGGGCCGCCCGGGTTCGCCGCCGCGCCCGACGAGCGGACCGTCACGGTGGACCGGCTGCCCGTCGCCGGCGACCCGCTGGCCGGCCGGTTCGACGAGGAGCGCGACATCGGGATGCTGGCGCTGGAGCCGGGCAGCCGCAAGAGGATGCGCGTCAACGGCCGCGCCCGCCGCGACGGCTCCGGTCTCGTGGTCCGTACGGAACAGGTGTACGCCAACTGCCCCAAGTACATCCAGACTCGTACACCCGCCGGCGACGACGCCCCGGCGAAGCCCGTGGCGGCCACCTGGAGCGAGCAGCCGGACGACGGCCAGCTGCGCTGGATCACGGGCGCCGACACGTTCTTCGTGGCCACCCGCGCGCCGGGCAAGGGCGCCGACGCCTCGCACCGGGGCGGCGCTCCCGGCTTCGTCCGGGCGACCGGCGCCCGCCGGCTGTCCTGGCCCGACTACGTCGGCAACGCCATGTTCATGACCCTGGGCAACCTGGAGCTCGACCCCCGCTGCGGGCTGCTGTTCCTCGACTGGGAGGGCGGTCGCGCGCTGCACCTGACCGGCCGCGCCCGGGTCGACTGGGACCCGGAGCGGGCCGCGGGGGTGCCCGGCGCGCAGCGGCTGGTCGACTTCGACGTCGAGCAGGTCGTCGAGGTCGCCGGGGCCGTCCCGCAGCGCTGGACGTTCGGGGCGTACTCCCGGTTCAACCCGCCCGTCGCCCCCTGAAGGGAGCCGCCATGCGCGTCCACGTCGACATGACCCTCTGCCAGACCCACGCCCAGTGCGTGTACGCCGCGCCCGACGTGTTCGGCCTCGACGGCGACGACGTCCTGACCTACGACGCCGCGCCGGACGACGCCCTGACCGGCGACATCGAGCTGGCCGTCCGCGCCTGCCCGGTCCAGGCCATCGCCGTGCGGCACGACTGAGCGGCAGCCACAGGAAGGAAGACCATGACCCGACCACCCGTCCCGCCGTTCACCGCCGAGACGGCCCGCGCCAAGGTGCGGGCCGCCGAGGACGCGTGGAACACCCGCGACCCGCACCGTGTGGCGCTCGCCTACACTCCCGACTCCGTCTGGCGCAACCGTGACGTGTTCGTCAGCGGCCGGGAGGAGATCGTCGCCTTCCTCACCCGCAAGTGGGAAAGGGAGCTCGACTACGCCCTGCGCAAGGAGCTGTGGGCGTTCACCGGCGACCGCATCGCCGTCCGCTTCCAGTACGAATGGCATGACGCGGACGGGCGATGGTGGCGCAGCTACGGCAACGAGCTGTGGGAGTTCGACGCGGAGGGCCTGATGCGGCGGCGGGAGGCGAGCATCAACGACGTCGCCATCACCGCCGCCGACCGGCGGATCTTCGGCCCGCGCCGGGCGGACGAGGACGACACGCCGATCCCGCTCGCCTGACGGCCCGCGCCGGCCGCCACCGGCTGGTGGCGGCCGGGTCAGCCCATCTCCTCCAACCGCCGTCCCTTCGTCTCGCGGACCCAGCGCGTGACGAACAGGAACGACAGCACCGCGAAGCCCGCGTACATGGCGTAGGTGAGCGGCAGGTTCCACTCGGACAGGACCGGGAAGGTCACCGTGATCGCCCAGTTGGCGATCCACTGCGCCGAGGCCGCGACGCCGAGAGCGGCGGCCCGGATCCGGTTGGGGAACATCTCGCCCAGCAGCACCCAGACCACCACGCCCCACGACAGGGCGAAGAAGAGCACGAACGCGTTGGCGGCCACCAGCGCGATCGGACCCTGCGGGCTGGGCAGTTGCGGCGAGCCGTTCACCGTCTCGGCGGCGCTGAACGCCCAGGCGGCCGTGGCCAGCGAGACGGCCATGCCCGCCGAGCCGATGAGCAGCAGCGGCTTGCGCCCGATCCGGTCCACCAGCGCGATGGCGATGAACGTGCCGATGATGTTGATGACGGAGCTGGAGAAGCTGATCAGCAGCGAGTTGGCCTGCGTGATGCCGACCGACTGCCACAGCACCGACGAGTAGTAGAAGATCACGTTGATGCCGACGAACTGCTGGAACACCGACAGGATGATGCCCACCCACACGATCGGCAGCAGACCCAGCGCCGAGCCGCGCAGGTCGCGCAGCGTCGGCTTCTCCTCGGTCCGCAGCACCTGGTGGATCTCCCGCAGGCGGACGTCCAGGTCCACGCCCGCGCCCTCGACCTCGGCGAGCACCTTGCGCGCCTGCTGGTCGCGGCCGGCCATCACGAGGTAGCGGGGCGACTCGGGGATGTTCGCGGCGAACAGCCAGTAGAGCAACGCCGGAACGACGCACGCGCCCAGCATCCACTGCCAGGCCTCCAGCCCCCACAGCGGGTTGTTGACGTCGCCGCCGGCCAGCCGCGCGATCACGTAGTTGACCAGCTGGGAGACGGCGATGCCGAGCACGATGGCGAGCTGCTGGAACGACCCCAGGCGGCCCCGGTAGGCCGGTGGCGCCACCTCGGCGATGTAGGCGGGCCCGAGCACGGACGCCATGCCGATCGCGACACCGGCCAGCACCCGCCACAGGGCGAGGTCATAGACGGTGAACGGGAGCATCTGCCCGATGGAGCTGATGGCGAACAGCGCCGCCGCCACCTGCATCGTCCGGGTGCGTCCCCAGCGGTCGGCCAGGCGACCGCCGGTCCAGGCGCCGACGGCCGAGCCGAGGAGCGCGATGGCGACCACGATGCCGATCTCCACAGGCCCCACGGCGAAGTGTTTCTGGATGCCGACGACGGCTCCGTTGATCACGGAGCTGTCGTAGCCGAACAGGAACCCGCCGATGGCCGCCGCCGCCGTGATGAAGACGACGTGGCCGAGGTGCTCCTGGTGTGTGTCCCGAGTAGCCATCTCCGCCCCTCCCCAG
This sequence comes from Nonomuraea indica, assembly GCF_002850745.1. Lineage (GTDB taxonomy): Bacteria > Actinomycetota > Actinomycetes > Streptosporangiales > Streptosporangiaceae > Nonomuraea > Nonomuraea indica. The sequence goes on along the minus strand of NZ_KZ559468.1, from coordinate 28,196 downwards.
GGGACGGCCCCTACCCGGTGAAACGGCCTTTATGGCACGAACGTCACAGCCAGCCCATGCGCTGAGCGGTGCGGATCGCCTCCAGCCGGTTCTGGGCGCCCAGCTTCGTCATGGCGCTGGACAGGTAGTTGCGCACCGTTCCCTCCGTCAGGTGCAGCTCGGCGGCGATCCGGGAGATGGCCGCGCCGTCGCTGGCCAGCCGCAGCGCGTCGCGTTCGCGCTCGGTGAGCGGGCTGTCGCCCGCGGCCATCGCGGCGGCGGCCAGTTCGGCGTCGAGGTACCGGCCGCCCGTCTGAACCTTGCGGATGGCCATGGCCAGCTCCTCGGCGGAGGCGTCCTTGCCGAGGAACCCGCTGACGCCGGCGGCCATCGCCCGGCGCAGGTAGCCGGGACGGCCCAGGCTGGTGAGAATCACGATCCTGCACAGGGAGCTGATCTGCTCGGCCGCGCTCAGCCCGTCCATGCCGGGCATCTCGATGTCGAGCACCGCGACGTCCGGCCGGTGCTCGGCGACGGCGGCCAGCACCTCGTCGCCCCGGCCGACCTGCGCGACGACCTCGATGCCGTCCTCCAGGTCGAGCAGGGCGGCCAGGGCGCCGCGGATGAGGTGCTCGTCGTCGGCCAGCAGCACGCGCGTCGTCATGCCGGCACCGCCGCCCGGAGCAGGAAGGTGCCCTCGCGCGTGGGCCCGGCCGACAACGAGCCGCCCGCGGCGCCGACGCGCTGGGACAGCCCGCCGAGCCCGTTCGGGTTGGGGTCGCCGGCGGGGCCGTTCACTCCGTCGTTGGACATCTCCAGCACTCCGTCCTTGATCGTGATCCTGCAGTGCTCGGCCCTGCTGTGCTTGAGCACGTTCGTGGCCCCCTCGCGGACGACGGTGGCCAGCAGCGTGCGGGTCTCGGGCGCCAGGGAGGCGGTGTCGGCGTCCACGACGCAGCGCACGCCGGCGGCCTCCAGCACCGCCCGCACGCTGGAGAGCACCTCGTCGAGATCCAGGGCGCGGTAGTTCTGCACGGCGGCGCGGACCTCGCGCAGCGCCTGCCGGGCCAGGTCGCGGACCTCGAACATCTCGGCGGCGGCCGCGGCGGGGTCGTCGCCCAGCTTCTCCTCCGCGCCCGCGGTCCTGCCGGAGATGCCGGTGAGGCTCTGGCCGAGCAGGTCGTTCAGGTCGCGGGCGAAGCGCAACCGCTCCTCGGAGACCGCCAGCCGGGCCTTGGCCTCCTGCCCCTCGTGCGCCTCCCGAGCCACCCGCCACAGCGCCAGGTTGGCCAGGACGGCGCCGGTCACGATCGCCGTCAGCACGATCTGGATGAGGACGAGCGGCGGGTACAGGCGGCCGTCGGCCACCGTGACGTAGCCGTTGAGCAGCACCACCGTGCCGGCGGACGCGAGGACGAGGGTGCGCCCCCGCACGAACGGCGCCAGCATGGCGAGCCAGAGCGCGATCGCGTACACGAGCGGGATGACGCTCAGCAGCAGCGTGATCACCCCGGCGACCGCGAGGACGGCCGTGGGCCGCGGGCCGCCCCGGACGGCGACCCGGAACGTCCGCCCGGCCAGCACGACGAGCACCACCAGCAGGACCGCGGCCAGGATCGCTATGGCGACCGGCAGGCCGACCGTCTGCCACCGCAGGTACACGTCGTACAGACCGAGGAGGGCGATCAGGTTGACGAAGTCGGTCGAGTAGACGATCAGCCAGCGGACCTTGTCGAGCTTGCTCGCCGTCCGGGCGAACGGGCCGAGCCGGCGGGCGAACGGGCCGAGCCGGCGGGCGAACGGGCCGAGCCGGCGGGCGACGCGCCGGATCATGCGGGCACCGCCGCCCGGAGCAGGAACCCACCGTCCGGCGTCCCGGCCGCGGTGAGCGAGCCGCCCGCGGTCGTCATCCGCTCGGCCAGCCCGCGCAGGCCGCTGCCCGGCTCGGCGGCCGGTCGCCGGACACCGTCGTTGCGCATCTCCAGCACCCCGCCGTCGATGGTGATCTCGCACCGGGTGGCCGTGCTGTGCTTGAGCACGTTGGTGCCGCCCTCGCGCACCGCCCAGGCCAGCAGCGCCCGCGCGGCGGGCGACAGGTCACCGGCCCGCGCCTCGACGGTGCAGCGGGTGCCCGCCGCCTCCAGCGCGGCCCGCACGCCGGCGAGCTCCTCGTCGAGGTCCAGCGTCTGGTAGCCGTCCACGGCGTGCTGGACCTCGGTGAGCGACTCGGCGACGAGCCTGCGCACGTCGGCCATCTCGCGCGCCGCCCGCGCGGCGTCCTTGGTGGCGAGCTTGGCGGCCAGCTCGCTCTTGAGCGTGATGACGGACAGGCTGTGGCCGAGCAGGTCGTGCAGGTCACGGGCGAAGCGCAGCCGCTCCTCGGAGACGGCCAACCGGGCCTTGGCCTCCTTGCTGTCGTTGGCCTCCCTGATGGTCCACCACAGCCAGCGCCACAACCACATGGCCACAGCCATCAGGACGGCGGTCAGCGCCTCGGTGAGCAGGACGCCCGGCCAGGGCCGGCCGGTGACCACGACGACGTACGAGGCGGTCAGGCCGACCACCACGACGCCCAGGCCCAGCGCCCCCCAGGCGGGCAGGTGGAGGATCGCCACCGACAGCCACAGGAACGCCACCATCGCCCAGGAGCCCTCCCCGGTGGCGCCCTCGGGCGGCGCCGGGACGAGCGCGACGGCCATGGCCGCCGCGAGTCCGGAGACGGTGAGCTTCACCAGGGGGCGTGGCCGGGCGTCGAAGGCGTCGCGCAGCACGAACGGGAAGAGGCCGAACACGGTCAGCAGGCAGGCTTCGGCGCTCACGGCGCGCGGGAGCGAGATCCGGCCCTGGGCCGTCCGTAACGCGATGTAGGCGGTGAGTCCGAGCGCGAACAGGACGACCATGGCGTCCATCCAGGAGAGGAGGACCTTCCTCGCTGTGTCCGGCCGGGCCGTCACCGCCCCTCCCCCTCACCGCAAAATCATCGCTTTCGTGCGAGATCCTACAGTTCAGGCAGGAGTACGCCACAGGATGCGGGTCACGGCCGGGTCCTGCCGGACGCCGCGCAGGGAGAGCCAGGCGAGGCCGTGGCGGTCGGCGAACGCCGACAGCTTGCGGGCGTCGGTCTCGCTCAGGCCGTGGGGCTCGTCGAGCACGGGAGTCAACGCGATCCGGCGTCCCGCCTCGCCGGCTCCGGACAGGTTCTGGGCGGCCGCGACCTGGTCGCGCGCCACCCGGACGGCGGCGGCCACCCGGCGTAACCGGGCGTCGGGCGTCCCCGCGCCCGACCGGCCGGCCGGCTGGTCCCACGAGGCGGCCACCTCGCGCACCGGGAGCGGCGTGCCCGGCTCGGGCGCCTGGACGGGGGCCAGGAGGTTGACGGTGGTGACGTCGGCGCCGAGCCGGTGGGTGAGCCGGAGCAGCTCGACGTCCTGCGCCGCCAGCCCGTACGGGTGGAGCTCCAGCGTGAAGCCGACCCGCACCGGCAACTCCTCCTGCAGCGCGCGGACGGCGCGGGCCCGGCGTTCGGCGGCGGCGTGGTCGGCGCCGTCGCGCACCTCGAAGTCCAGGAACGCCGCGCCGGTGGCGGTGACGAGCGAGCGGTAGGCGGCGGCGAGGTCGTCGGCGGTGGAGCACGCCCCGGCCAGCCCGCGGCCCGCGGGCCCGCCGAGCACCAGCCCGGCCTCGCCCCCGACGGCGCGCAGGTCGGCGAACGGCCCGCGCAGGGCGCCGAACGCGACCGCCGCGCCGCCGGCGGGGGCCGCGCCGGCCCAGCGCGGGACGCAGCCGCCGGGCTCGGCGATCACGTGGCCCACGGCGTAGCGGCGCAGGCCGGTGCGGCGGGCGTGGGCGGCGAGGCCGGGCACCGGCAGGCGGGCGGCGTCCACGAAGGCGACGAACGCCCCCTCCGCCACGGCCGGCCCGCCCGCGGCGTCGGCGTCCGGCGGACCGGGCGTACCGGGCGGACGGCCGGCGGCCGTGCCGGACCCGGCCACGTGGACGGACGGGGAGCCGGGCCCGGCGTCGGGCTGCGCCCGGCCGGGCAGCAACCCGATCACCACCCCGGTCGTCCCGGACAGCGCCAGCGCGGCGAGGAGGGCGAGAGGGCGCGGGAGCATGCCCGGCCCCCGCTGGTGTCGCGTACCCGACATGGCCCACCCCGAGTCGTCACGTGGTTACACAGCGCAGGCGGCAGACGCTAGCAAGCATCGGGGGCGGCGTGGGGGCATTCTCCGGATGCCGTCCGCTCTGTGCCGATAATGGCGTCATGAAGTTGCGGATCTTCACCGAGCCCCAGCAGGGCGCCTCCTACGACGACCTGCTCACCGTCGCCCGGACCGCCGAGCGGCTCGGCTTCGACGCGTTCTTCCGTTCGGACCACTACCAGCGCATCGGCGCGGGCGACCCGGGGCCGGGCTCCACCGACGCCTGGATCACGCTCGCCGGCCTGGCCAGGGAGACGTCCACGATCCGGCTCGGCACGCTGGTGACGCCGGCCACGTTCCGGCTGCCCGGCCCGCTGGCGATCAGCGTCGCGCAGGTGGACCAGATGAGCGGCGGCCGGGTCGAACTGGGGCTGGGCACGGGCTGGTTCGACGCCGAGCACACGGCGTACGGCATCCCGTTCCCGCCGGTCGGTGAGCGCTTCGCCCGGTTCGAGGAGCAGCTGGAGATCATCCAGGGGCTGTGGACGGCCCAGGGCCCGTACTCGTTCGAGGGCAGCTACTACCGGCTCGCCGACTCCCCGGCGCTGCCGAAGCCGGCGCAGCGCCCGCGCCCGCCGATCATCATCGGCGGCTTCGGCGCCGCCCGCACGCCGCGGCTGGCCGCCGCCTACGCCGACGAGTACAACGTGCCGTTCCGGACGCTGCCCGACACGGGCGCGGCGTTCGACCGGGTACGGCGGGCGGCGCAGGACACCGGGCGGACGATCATCCTGTCGGCGGCGCAGACCGTGTGCGTGGGCCGGGACGCCGCCGAGCTGGAGCGGCGCGCGGCCGCCATCGGCACCGGCCTGGACGAGCTGCACGCGAACGGGCTCGCGGGCACCCCGGGCGAGGTCGTGGAGAAGCTCGGCGAGCTGGCGAAGCTGGGGGCCGAGCGCGTCTATCTCCAGGTGATGGACCTGTCCGATCTGGAGCAGCTGGAGCTGATCGCGGCGGAGGTCCTGCCTCACGTGTAGCTTTTCGCGACTTATCCGTTAGCGCCGCTTTGCCTGCTGCGGCAGACTTGCCCCGTGCTGCTGACGATCTCGACCACCGCCCGTCCGGCCACGGACCTCGGCTTCCTCCTGCACAAGCATCCCGACCGGGTGCAGGAGTTCGGCCAGTCCTTCGGCACGGCCACGGTGTTCTATCCCGAGGCGGGCGAGGAACGCTGCACGGCGGCGCTCCTGCTCGACGTCGACCCCGTGTCGCTGGCCCGCTCGCGCGGCAAGGGCTCGCCCGACTTCAGCCTCTCGCAGTACGTCAACGACCGGCCGTACGCGGCCTCGTCGCTGCTGGCGGTGGCGTTGGCCGACGTGTTCCGCACCGCCCGGGCCGGGCGGTGCCGGACCCGCCCGGAGCTGGCGGAGCGGCCGCTGCCGCTGGAGATCCGGTTGCCGGCGCTGCCCTGCCGCGGCGGCCCAGGGCTCGCCGGACGGCTGTTCGAGCCGCTCGGCTGGGAGGTGTCCGCGCAGTCCGTGCCCCTGGACGAGGGCTTCCCCGAGTGGGGTGACTCGCGGTACGTGCGGCTGGAGCTGCGCGGCGCCGTACGACTGGCCGACGCGCTCAACCACCTGTACGTGCTGCTGCCCGTGCTGGACGACGGCAAGCACTACTGGATCGCGCCGGACGAGGTGGACAAGCTGATCCGGGCGGGCGAGGGATGGCTGCGCGACCACCCCGAGCGCGGGCTGATCACGCGGCGCTATCTGGGGCGGCGCCGGGCGCTGGCCCGTACGGCGCTGGCCCGGCTGGCCGAGCTCGGCGACGAGACGGAGGAGCAGCTCGAACCCGCGGTTGCGGAGGAGGCGGGCGCCGCGGAGCTCGTCGCCGAGGGCGCCGCGGAGGCGGGCGCCGCGGAGGCGGGCGCCGCGGAGGCGGGCGCCGCGGAGGCGGGCGCCGCGGAGGCGGGCGCCGCGGTGCCCGTCGCCGAGGGCACGGGCGCCGGGGAGGTCGGCGCGGACGGGCCGGCCGGGGAGGCTCCCGTGCCGGAGGAGGGGCCGGCGGCCGGGCCGCCGCGCCCGCTGAGCGTCAGGCGGCGCGAGGCCGTGCTGGCCACGCTGGAGGAGCTCGGCGTGACCAGCGTCGTCGACCTGGGCTGCGGCCAGGGCGAGCTGGTCGGCGAGCTGCTCGCGAGGCCGCGGTTCGCCCGTGTCGGGGCCATGGACGTGTCCTCCATGGCGCTGACCATCGCCGCGCGCAAGCTGAAGCTGGAGCGGATGCCGGAGCTGAAGCGGGCCAGGCTGCACCTGTTCCAGGGCTCGCTCACCTACACCGACAAGCGGCTGGCGGGCTACGACGCGGCCGTGCTCATGGAGGTCGTCGAGCACGTCGACCCGCCGCGCCTGGAAGCGCTGGAGCGGGTGGTGTTCGGGCACGCCCGGCCGTCGCACGTGCTGGTGACCACGCCGAACGTCGAGTACAACGTGCGCTACGAGTTCCTGACCGGGATGCGCCACCCGGACCACCGGTTCGAGTGGACCCGCGCCGAGTTCGCCCGCTGGGCCGCCGGCGTGGCCGCCCGGTACGGCTACCGTTTCGCCGTCAAGCCCGTGGGCGACGACGACCCCGAGGTCGGCCCGCCCACCCAGATGGGAGTCTTCACCCGTGATCAGGGTTTCTGAGCTGTCCCTCGTGGTGCTCGTCGGCGTCTCGGGCAGCGGGAAGTCGACGTTCGCCGCCCGGCACTTCAAGCCGACGCAGATCATCTCGTCCGACTACTGCCGCGGCCTGGTCGCCGACGACGAGAACGACCAGTCGGCCACGCCGGCGGCGTTCGACCTGCTCCATCACATCGTCGGTGTGCGCCTGTCACGCGGCCTGCTGACGGTCGTGGACGCCACGAACGTGCAGTACCACGCCCGCAAGGCGCTGATCGACCTGGCCAGGAGCCACGACGTGCTGGCCGATGCCATCGTGCTCGACGTGCCGGAGGAGGTGGCGATCGAGCGCAACGTCACCCGGCCCGACCGTGACTTCGGCGCGGGTGTGGTGATCCGGCAGCGCAAGGACCTGCGCCGGTCGCTGTCGAAGATCTCCAAGGACGGCTTCCGCCGGGTGCACGTGCTGCGCGGCGTGGAGGAGATCGACGCCGCCGACGTCGGGTTCGAGAAGGCGTGGACCGACAGGCGGGAGCTGGCCGGGCCGTTCGACATCATCGGCGACGTGCACGGCTGCCGCGCCGAGCTGGAGGCGCTGCTGGCGCGGCTCGGCTGGCAGGGCGTCCGGCACCCCGAGGGACGCACGGCGGTGTTCGTCGGCGACCTGGTGGACCGGGGCCCCGACACGCCGGGCGTGCTGCGCCTGGTGATGGACATGGTGGAGGCCGGCACCGCGATCTGCGTGGCGGGCAACCACGAGCAGAAGCTGGTGCGCGCGCTGAACGGCCGCAAGGTCAAGGTCGCGCACGGCCTGCAGGAGTCGCTCGACCAGCTCGCGGCCGAGCCGCCGGAGTTCGTCGCGCGGGCGCGGGCGTTCATGGACGGGCTGATCAGCCACTACCAGCTCGACGGCGGACGGCTCGTCGTCGCGCACGCGGGACTGAAGGAGTCCTACCACGGCCGCGCCTCCGGCCGGGTCCGCGCGTTCGCCCTGTACGGCGAGACGACCGGCGAGACCGACGAGTACGGGCTGCCGGTGCGCTACCCGTGGGCCGACGACTACCGGGGCCGCGCCATGGTCGTCTACGGGCACACGCCCACGGTCCGTCCCGAATGGGTCAACAACACCATCTGCCTCGACACCGGCTGCGTCTTCGGCGGCCACCTGACGGCGCTGCGCTACCCCGAGCGCGAACTGGTCCAGGTGCCGGCCGAGAAGGTCTGGTACGAGCCGGCCAAGCCGCTCGGCGGCCCGGGCTCCGGCCGCGAGCCGGGCATGCTGGACATCAACGACGTCCAGGGCACCCGGCACGTGGAGACCCGGTTCGGCACTCGCGTCAAGGTGATGGAGGAGAACGCCGCCGCCGCGCTGGAGGTGATGAGCCGGTTCGCGGTGGACCCGCGCTGGCTGGTCTACCTGCCACCGACGATGGCGCCGCCGGAGACGTCGCGGCTCGACGGCTACCTGGAGCACCCGCACGAGGCGTTCGAGGAGTTCGCCGCCGCCGGGGTGAACGAGGTCGTGTGCGAGGAGAAGCACATGGGCTCGCGGGCCGTCGCCGTGCTGGCCCGCACCGCCGACGTGGCGCGGGAGCGGTTCGGCGTCGCCGACGGCAGCACCGGCGCCGTCTACACGCGCACCGGACGGCCGTTCTTCGACGACACGGCGCCGCTGGTGGACCGGTTGCGCGAGGCGTGCGAGCCGCTGTGGGCCGAGCTGGGCTCCGACTGGGTGGTGCTCGACTGCGAGCTGCTGCCCTGGTCGGCCAAGGCGGGCGAGCTGATCCGCAGCCAGTACGCCTCGGTGGGGGCGGCCGCGCGGGCGGCGCTGCCCGAGGCCGTGTCGGCGCTGGAGACGGCGGCCGGGCGCGGCCTGGATGTGGGCGGACTGCTCGACCGCGCCCGGCGCCGTTCCGCCAACGCTGCCCTGTTCCGCGACGCCTACGCCCGTTACTGCTGGCCGGTGGACGGGCTGGAGGGGGTGCGGCTGGCGCCGTTCCAGATCCTGGCCTGCGAGGGGCGGACCACGGCGCTGGAGCCGCACGCCTGGCACCTGGAGACGCTGGCGCGGCTCGACGCGCCACTGATCACCCCGACGCGGCACGTGTTCGTGTCGCTGGACTCCGCCCGGTCGCGGGCGGAGGCGGTGGACTGGTGGGAGTCGCTGACGGCCGCCGGCGGCGAGGGCATGGTGGTCAAGCCGGCCGCATACGTGCCGGGCCGGGTCCAGCCGGGCGTCAAGGTGCGGGGGCGGGAGTACCTGCGCATCATCTACGGGCCCGACTACACCGAGTCGCTGGACGTGCTGCGCCGGCGCTTCCTGGGCAAGAAGCGGTCGATGGCGCTGCGCGAGTACGCGCTCGGCCTGGAGGCGCTGGCCCGCCTCACCGACGGCGAGCCTGGCTGGCGGGTGCACGAGCCGGTCTTCGGCATCCTCGCTCTGGAGTCGGAGCCGGTGGACCCGCGGCTCTGACGCGCTCCCCGGTCCGGGTGCCGGAGCACCGCGGACGGGACCCGGCAGCCGCCGGACGTCGGGGCGGTCAGGGCGCGCACCAGCTCCTGACGGCCTCGACGATCGCGGCGGCCTGGCCGGCGGTGACGTCGGTGAAGCGCTCCTGGGCGTCGCTGACCAGCCGGTCGTCCTGGTCGCCGCTGACGAGCTGGTCGTCCTGGTCGTCCTGGTCACCGCTGACGAGCTGGTCGCCCTGGTCGCCGCGCCGGATGTCGTCGCAGGTGGCGCGGGCGCGGGTGAGCGTGCGGTCCTCCTCGGAGGCCAGCCACGGAGCGATCGCGCCGATCCGGGCGAGGAACCGCGCCCGCTGCCCGGGCGTCGGCTCGCGCGGCTCCGCCTCTGCGTCCGCGCGGGCCAGCGAGCCGGCGACGGTGCCGCCGCTCGACGCGAGCAGCCCGCCGGGGACGTCGGCCCGCCCGCCGGACACCCCGCCCGCCATCAGCTCGGCGGCCACGGCGGCGGTCGCGGCGACCGTGATCCCCGCCGTGAGGAGCGCCACCGTGAGGCGACGCCGGCGTGGCGACCCGGCCTGCGGATCAGCCGGCTGCCAGGCCGGCGGATCAGCCGGCTGCCAGGCCGGCGGATGAGCCGGCTGCCGGGCCGGCGGATGAGCCGGCTGCCGGGGCGGCGGCCCGGCTTCGGCGGTGACGGCGCGTGAGGGGCGCGGAGGCATGATCCGCACGGTACGCCCCTCCCGTGCCTTCCGCCCGCCCTTCGCCGAACTCACGCCGGCTCTGGTGTCACCGCCGCCAGAACAGGTGGTGGGTCACCCCGCTCGGGCTGGGCACGACCTCCAGGTGGAACCGGTCGAGCAGCTCGTCGGGTGACTCCCAGAGCCGCAGTCCGGACTCCAGCTTCACCGGCGAGACCACCACGTGCATGGTGTCGACGAGGTCGGCGTCGAGGAACTGCCGGATGGTGGTGACCCCGCCGCCGAGCCGCACGTCCTTGCCCTGCGCCGCCTCCCGCGCCTGCTCGAGAACCGTGGCCGGGTCGCCGTCGACGAAGTGGAACGTGGTGTCGGACAGCGTGAACGAAGGACGCTTGTGGTGCGTCATGACGAACACGGGGGTGCGGAACGGAGGCTTGTCCCCCCACCAGCCGCGCCACTCGTGGTCGTGCCAGGGCCCGCGCTGGGGCCCGAACTTGTTGCGGCCCATGATCTCGGCGCCGATGTTGCGCGCGTAGTCGCGGGTGAAGTAGTCGTCGAGGCCCCGGCTGCCCCCCGGATCGGTGCGCATGGGCCAGCTCGCCGTGGCGCCGGCCCAGGCGAACAGCCTCTCGGGATCGACATGGCCGAACGGGTTCTCCAGACTCTGGTCCTCACCGGCGCCGATGCCGTCACTCGAGACGTTGAAGTTCTGGACCCTCAGCAGCTGAGTCACGTGTTCCTCCAGTGTTGTCGCTGACGATGGTGAGACCCCGCGGGCCGGGAAAACTCATCGCCGCCGCTTCGGGCACCGCCCGCCCGTCGCGCCGAGGCGGGACGGGCGGCATGATCTAGTCCTTGACCAGCAGAGCCACGCACTCCACGTGGTGGGTCATCGAGAACACATTCGCCCACACCTCGTCCCAGGTCATCGCGCATCCACAGCGGCCTCCGCCACGCCCGTGCGTCGCTGGTGCGTAATGATCTTCGACCATGCGTCCTCCACCGCATCGTGCGCATCCGGCGCCAGATGCGCATACCTCATCGTGGTCTGATACGAAGAGTGACCAAGAAGCTTCTGCACGTCGTACAGCGGAACACCAGCCTGAACCAACCAGCTGGCCGCCGTGTGGCGGCAGTCGTGCACATCCAGGCGAGGCACCAGCTTGACGCGCTTGTCCTTCGCAACCCTTTTGTTCTCCTCCTCGATCGCCGCGTTCGCTGCGGCGATCGCCTCGTACCAGACCACCCGCCAGTTCGCGCCCGACACCGTCGGGTACTCACTGCTTCCCGGCGACCGGCGGCGAGCGACGAACACCCACGCGTCCGGGCGCCTCTCCTGCAGGAGCGGCGCCAGGAGGTCGAGCACATGCCGGGGCACCGGCACCTCGCGGCGGCTGCTGGAGTTCTTCGGGTACTCCTTCCACTTCCCCTGCTGGGAGAGCGCCCCGCGCACGAGGATCCGGCCGCGCAGCCAATCGACCGGATTGCCGGTCTCGTCGTCGCGGTCCGCGCCGGCTACCGCAGCGGCTTCACCCCAGCGCAGCCCGGTGTAGACCATCAGCTCGACCATCGCCGCGTGCCCAGCGGGCAGCTGCTCGACGATCGCGTCGACCTGCGTCCGTGTGAACCACGCTGGGGCCTTCGGCGGCGTGGCGGGAAGGTCGACCTTCTGGCAAGGGCTGGCCTGAATCAGCCGATCCAGGACGGCGTCGCCAAGCATCGTCGCGAACAGGTTGTACGAGCGGCGGATGGCGTGCCTGCCGACGTTCTCCCGCTCCATGGTCCGGACCCAGGTCTGTACGTCGATCCGGCCGATGTCGCCGAGCGACCACTCCCGCCAGTACGGCAGGATCCGCAGCCGGAACTGCGCGGCGTCGCCTCGGCGGGTCTCCTCCTCGACGACGCGGGCCGGCCACCACTTGTTGTGCCACTCCTCCACGGTGATGCGCCCGGCCCGGGGGTCGATGCGGCGGCCTTTCGCGATCTCCGCCTCTTGCTCGGTCGCCCACTTCTGGACGATGCTCTTGAGCTTGTTCGTGTGCGTGAGGCGGCGGCCGCTGGGCAGGCGCACGGTCGCCTGCCATAAGCCGGACGGGAGTTTTCGATAGAACGCCATGGCTCCTCCGTCGTTAGGCCGCGGGCGGGGTCCGGCCGATGACCGCGGCCATCTGAATGAACGTGGCCAGTACGCGCGTGCCGTGCAGGCCGATCTGCTTGGACACCTCCTTGGTCAGGAGCTCGTGGGGCAGGAAGACGTCGATGTTGTCGGTGACCTCGGCGACGATGAGCTCGGTCCCGCCGAGCTTGTGGTCGCGATGCACCCGGACGCGGGCGGCGTCAGTACCGGGCAAGACGCTGAGGATCGCGTCGCTGAGGCCATCGAGGGCGGGGATTAACAGGAGGTCCATCTGGGCGTCGTCGACCAGAACCTTGAGTCCACCGTTTCGTCCGAGATAGGCCGACACGGGCCCGTACGGGAGTCTGTGGGTGGGCATCAGGCAGTAATGGACCGTTCCGGCCATCGTGTGATCACCGTGTCTTTCCGGGCGCTTTGTGCGTTGGGAGCATCAGTGTGACGCCGGAGACAACGGAATGGTTGAATTTTTTTACGACAGGTAAGGCCATTAAGTCCGATTCGCCACATCGGACCTCAGTCTTCCTCGTCCAGCTCCCGCGCGAAGTTCTCGGCCCACTTGATCAGTCGCTGCCGCCGGCGTTCGGACAGCGTGGCGGGCACGCTGACCGTCACCCAGGTACCTCCACCGGTGTCCACGGTGAGCACGTCGCCGAGGTCGAGCCACTGCACTGCAGCCAGGCGCTTGATCTCATCAAGGCGGCGGCGGTACTCGCCCTGATCGAGCCCGAGTCCCGCCGCCGCCATTGCCGCTGCTAGTGCCCTTAGTCGCCACATGTCAGGCACCCTCGGGACTTCGTCGGCCGCGAGCGCGGACACGTAGGTGTGGAGCAGCTTCTGCCCTGTCTCGGGGTCTACAGCCCGTTTTGCCAGCTGGCGGGCACTAAGGTCAGTGCGGTCCAGGTACGCCTGGACATAGTCGCTGAGCGGGTGTTCGCTGATCGTGCCATTGACGTCTCGCGGCGGCATCAGTGGTCGCCTTCCTGGATAGCCCTCGCCTGTTCTGCTGTGGTCTTGCCGTCTGACAGCGTGCTGTTAGGGCAATCTGACAACAGGTGCTGCGCAACGTTTATCCCGAGACGCCACAGACAACAAGATAGGGACATCAAACCAGATCGGTTTGGTGACAGGCAGAGACAAGAGTCCAGCGTGTAGACAGCACGGCCTGAAGGGGCTAGTGTGTTGGAAAATTCTTCCAACGTCTCAGGAGGTCTCAGAACGTGTCACGGCGTCCAGAGATGGTGCTCCGCAGCCGCAGCCTCCTCCGCGAGCTGATGGCGGGCCGCCACGACACGGTCACCCTTGCCACCCAGGTCGGCCTGACGAAACAGGCCATCAGCAACCTGACGTCCGGCCGCCGAATTTCATGCAGCACCACCACGGCCGAACGCATTGCCGACGCCCTGGGTTGCCAGGTCAGCACCCTTTTTTCGCCTCCGATGTCGGGAAATTCCAACAGCAAGGACGAGGAGATGTTGCTCACGATCCCCCAGGCCGCGCAGGCAATCGGCGTCTCCCGCGCGCACGCCTACCGGCTCGTCGCTGACGGAGACCTCCCGGTCATCGACGTCGGCCGGAAGGGCGCCAAGAAGCCGAAGTCGCGCGTACCCGTCGCCTCCGTTGAGGCGTGGATCGCCCGGCGCGCCGCCAGGTCCTGAAACGCGGCGAGGTCCAGCCGCCCCACGGCCGGACCTCGCAGACCGCAATCCCCCAGCTAGAGAAAGGGACGCAAGTCTCATGACCATCATCGCAGATCAGCCCGCCAACGCGGAGCTGCCCGTACGGCACCAGCAGCAGGGCACCGTCGCCCGGTTGGCCTACCTTCTCACCCTGGACCTGCCGGTCTGCTACTGGACCGTGTTCGGCACCGACGGCCGAACCGAGGGCCAGGCTGACGGTCAGGCCGAGGTCTTGGCGTGGGCCGAGGCGATCGCCAACGGCGTATTCACCATCGAGGCGCACAAGAGCGGGAAGCGCTACCTGTGGGCGTACGGCACGGGTGCGAACGCGCGCATCAGCGTGTGGACGCTGCTGCCGAGCACCGAGCAGGCCGAGGCGGTGACCGTCTGATGGTCGCCGTCGACCTGCACGCCCGCCAGATCGTGTCCACGCCCGACTGGAACGACGGCAAGCCGGTCCGCGTCCAGGCGGTTCACCGCGTCTTCGACGGCCGCATCGCGGTCCGCTACCAGGACGCCCGCTGCCGGTGCTCGGCACAGGCCGTCGTCGTGCCCATGGGGATGGAACTGACGCTCATCTCCGGCGGATGCACCGGGGGTGCCCGGTGACCGCGCCCGAGCTCGTCCTGCGCGGAGAGCGCCCGTACAGCAGCCCGGCCAAGTACACCGTGCACATCGCGATCACCAGCCACGTGGAGCTGACCACCAAGCCCGGTGTCAACCGGCCCTTCACCATGCGCGCCACCCGCATCCGCCTGACCTGGCTCTGGCACAACGGCGAGTGGGACCTGCTCTGGTTCATCAAGGGCCACCGCTACCGGAAGACCAAGAACGACTGGTCGCCTCACGAGCAGGGGTTCATGACCGAGCACGACATCGACCTGCCCGAGTGGATGCTGCCTCTCATCGAGGCCAACGCTCCCGTGATGGAACCCACGGCAGGCGGTGCGCGGTGACGGGGCCGGAGCACTACCGCGAGGCCGAGCGACTCATCGGGGCCGTGACCCACCGCGGACTCCTGGAGCCCGGCGACCATTCCGGAGTCCTGGCGCTCGCCCAGGTGCACGCGACGCTCGCCCTCGCCGCCGCCACCGCGATCCTTGGCCCCGTCGCCGGCACCGGCTATGACGATCACGACCTGGACGCCTGGCGCGCGGCCGCCGCGACGCCTCCGTCCCAGTGCGGCGGTCCCTGCGCCTGCGACCACCACGGTGACCACGCGGGATGCGGAGCCGACTGCGGGTGCGCGACATGACCCGGCTGCTCTCCCGCCTGCGCGCCCGCCGCGCCGCCGCGCACCACGCCGCCGCCGTCGAGGCCGCGGCCTGGCTCGCCCCCCTCCTCAACGACCCCGCCCGAGCCCTCACGGCGCGGGCGGGCGCCCACCCCTACGACAGGCCGAAGGGCACCCACACGGGCGAGCTCACGGCCCCAGAAAGCAGCCGCCCGTGACCACCGACAAGGCCACCTGCCCGACCTGCACGACCGAGCAGCAGGTCAACAAGGACGGCACCATCCGCAAGCACAAGACCGCCGGCAACGCCCTCCCCTGCCCGGGGAGCGGCGTGCCGGTCGGCACTGCGCGCATCCCCCGCCGCTCGACGGCCGGGTTCTACAAGGACCCCGCCACCGGCGACCTCCTCCGGAGCGTCACCACGATCCTCTCCCAGGGCTCCCCCAAGGAGGCGCTCATCCACTGGGCCGGGAAGCTCGTCGCCGAGACCGCGATGGAACACCTCCCCCAGCTCGTCCGCGCCTCGCGCGACCCCGAGCAGGCCCGGCAGATGACCGACTGGCTCAAGCGCGCCCACACCCGCAAGAAGGAGGAGCGGGCCGACATCGGCACTGCCGTGCACGCGCTGATCGAGGCCCGAGTGCTCGGCACCCCTGTTCCCGATGAGGTCGCGAACGACCTGGAGCTACAGCCGTATGCCCGGAAGTTCGACGACTTCGTCCGCGACTGGCAGATCGAGTTCACCGCGTCGGAGATGGTCGTCGCCGACTACGACCACAAGTTCGCCGGCACGCTCGACTACCTCCTGCGCTCGCCGCTCCTGGCGGCCGCGCTCGGCTGCCCAGCCGACATGGACATCCCCGGCGACACCAAGACCGGCGGCGAACTCGACGAGAAGACGTATGACGGCAACGTCCGCGGCGTCTACCCCGAGGCCGGCGTACAGATGTCCGCCTATCGCATGGCGAAGTACGGCTGGCTGCGCGACGGCACCCGTGTGGAGATGCCGCCTCGACACTCGGTGGGCGTGGTGCTGCACCTCCGCCCCGAGGGATACCGCCTCTACCCCGTGGCCTGCGGCGACGACGTGTTCGAGGCGTTCACGTACATCCGCCGCGTGGCGGAGTTTCAGACCGGCCGAGCCAAGTCGATTGTCGGCGAGGCCCTGAAGACCCCCGTGAGAAGGGAGGCGGCGGCCTGATGGGCTCCCGCATCATCACCCTCCAGCGCCAGGCCCGCGAGCTCGGCCGCCTGCGCACCGGCTACAGCGTCCCTAACGAGGACCCGACCAAGCGCCCCCGCGCGGTCCGTTCCCAGACCTGGATCGTCACCTCGCACGCCGAGCACTACGTCCAGGCCGCCGCCGACATCTGGGGCGGCCAGGTCGAGAAGTGGCAGCCCCAGGGCAACGGCGCCGCCCAGTGGCGCGTCATCACTCAGGCCAGCAGCCTCGACGCGATCCTGCCGCCCGGTGACCCGCTCTCGCAGGCCTACGAGGCTTGGACCAAGGGTGGGGCGCAGCGCCGCTGCGACGGCATGACCGAGTCCCTCTCCGACTCCCCCTGCCTGTGCAGGGCGCAGTGGGGCGACGCCTTCCACGAGACCGCGCCGCGCGATCAGGCGTGCAAGATGACGACGCGGCTCAACGTCATCCTCCCGGAGATGCCCGACATCGGCGCGTGGCGCGTCGAGACCCACTCCTACCACTCCGCCAACGAGATCGCGGCCGCAGTGGACGTGCTCAAGGGGTCGATCGGCGACAGCGCGCTGATCCCGGTACGGCTGCGGATCGAGCAGCGCACCCGGGTCGCGCAGGGCAAGACCAAGCAGTTCCCCGTGGTCGCCGTCGAGCTGCGCGGCGGGACCGCCGGGCAGGTCCTGGCCGGAGCTGTGCAGGCGCCCGCGGTGGGGGGCGGGAGTCGGACGGCAATCGAGGCGCCGCGCACTGACTACGTGGCGCTGATCCGGGCGGCCGACTCCAGGGACGCCGTCGTGGCGGTGTGGGAGCAGGCCAAGCGGGACGGCGCGCCGAACGGCGCGGAGATCGAGGCCGCCGCCCGGGCGCGCGTCGCCGAGTTCCCCCAGCCGCCGGCATCCCCAGCCGCCGCTCCGCAGCAGGCACCGCATGAGGACCGGCAGGAGCCGGATCGGGACACGGTGTGGCAGCAGATCGTCGCCGCCTGGCCGCGCGGGATGAAGGAGTTGGAGAAGACTTTCCAGGGCGCCATGGGCGTGCAGGCCAAGGCGGCCACCGCTGGCGAGCTGGCGTCCTTCCTCAGGTTGGTCCACGCCGGGAAGTACGACGACCCGGCCCCGGCCACCCCGGCCGGCGCGGACGAGGCAGTGCCGTTCTGATGGGCTGGCACAAGGGCATGCTGCTGGCCTTCGACCTGGAGACCACCGGCATCGACGTCGAGACCGACCGCATCGTCACGGGCTGCGCCTCCCTGATCAACGGCACCACCGGCGAGGCCAACACCCACACCTTGCTCGCCAACCCCGGCATCGAGATCCCCGACGCCGCCACCCAGGTGCACGGAATCACGACCGAGTACGCGGCCGAGCACGGCGAAGACCCCGCACACGTCGTCGCCGTCCTGGCCAGCGCCATCATGGGGCAGGTCTTCGACGGCGTGCCCGTCGTGGGCTACAACTTGGCCTACGACCTCACCCTCCTGGATAGGGAGAGCAGGCGGCACGGCCTGGAGCCGTTCGGCGAGCAGCTCACCGCGGCGCGCGGCGTAGTGATCGACGCGTTCGTGCTCGACAAGCACCTCGACCGCTACCGCAAGGGCTCGCGCAAGCTGGCCGACGTCTGCGCCCACTACGACGTGCGCATCGACGGCGCCCACGACGCCTCGCACGATGCCCTCGCCGCCGCCCGGGTGGCGTACCGGATCGCTCAGCGGAACCCGCACATCGCCGACATGCCGCTGCACGAGCTCCACGAGCTGCAAGCGCGCGCGAAGGCCGAGCAGGCGCAGTCCTTCCGCGCCTACCTGCAGAAGCAGGGCAAGCCGCATGACGACGTGCGCGACGAGTGGCCCGTCATCCCCTACGAACGCCAGGAGGCCCAGGCATGACGCACCTGCGACGCACCGCCCTGACGCCGCTCGGCCAGCCCACCGCGGGCGAGCTCGTGCGCGGCAAGTCCGGCCCGGCCGTGCCGATCAGCCTCGGCCCCGGCCAGGACATCGTCATCGAAGACCCCGCGTGGTTCCGCGACCTGATCGCCGCCGCGTCGGCCGGCCTCAGCGTGCTGGAGTCCGAACTCGGCCTCCCTGCCCCTGAGCGAGCGGTGTGCGGCGGCGACCCGGTCGAGTGCGTGCACGAAGCGGCGCGCGGCCAGGTCGAGGCTGAGCGCGACGCCTACCGCGAGGTGCTCGTCCAACTCGCCAGCGTGGAACGCCCGTCGCAGCTGTGGCCGATCATCCGGGCCGCAAGCGTCGCCCTGGAGAAGTGGACAGGACACGCGTGACCTGTCTGCACCTCGTCGCTCTGCTGGTCGGGGTCATCCTCGCCACACTGACCGCCGCGCTCCTCGCGCTGGCGGCCAGCGTGGCCGCGGACCCCGCCAGCAGGCCGTCCCCCTCCCCCGCACCTGCCCTGGAGGCATGATGACCCCTCGCGTGATCGGCCTCGACCTGTCCCTCACCGCCACCGGCATCGCCACCTGGGACGGCCGGCCAACCTCCACCATCCGCACCCTCGCCAGCGACGGCGACCAGCGCCTGCGCAGCATCATGGTCACCGTCCGCGCCGACGCCTGGGACTACATCAACAGCGAACCCATCGAACTCGCCGTCATCGAGGACCTCCCCACCCACGCACACGGGGCCGGCATCACCGGCATGGTCCACGGAGCTGTCCGCGTCGCACTCATCGAGCGGGGCGTCCCGTACGCGCTCATACCTCCCGCCACACTCAAGAAGTACGCCACCGGCCGCGGCAACGCCACGAAGCCCGACATGCGCATGGCCCTGTTCCAGCGCGCCGGCCTCGACCTCCGCGACGACAACCAGGTCGACGCCTGGTGGCTCCGCGCCGCCGGCCTCGACGTGCTCGGCCACCCGCTCGTCGATCTGCCGAAGGCCCAGCGCGAGGCGCTGACCAAGGTGTCGTGGCCCGCGGCGGTGGCCCAGTGATCGACCCGAGGAAATGCACCGAAGTGCTCTGCGCGTGCTGCGAAGAGCTCGGACTGCATGGCGGGCGGGGACTCTGCCACACCTGCTACAGGCGACACCTGGCCGCGGGAACGCTCGCGCAGTACCCGCGGCTGCAGACCTGGCTCTCGGCGCAGGGCCGCATCGCGGACTTCGCCGAGCTCCGCGAGCGCGGCCTCACCGTTCGCGAAGCCGCCGAGCAGATCGGCGTCAGCCTGCGCACGGCAGAGCGATACCAGGCCCGGCTCAACTCGCAGGAAGGGGTGGCCGCGGCATGAGCATCGCCCTCGACTACCTACCCGCCTGGGACGGCACCGGGCGGTGCGTCGGCCAGCCCGACCGCATGTACCCAACCACCGAAGAGGAACTGGGACAGGCGCTGGCGACCTGCCGGGCCTGCCCAGTCCTGGACCAGTGCCGCGACTGGGTCCTGTCCATTCCTGAGCACCTCGGCCCGGACGGCGTCGTCGCCGGCATGACCGCCCCCCAGCGCGAGCGCATCATCCTCGGCCAGCTCCCGCCCAAGAAGTGCGCCGACTGCAAGGCCATCAAGCCGCAGTACGAGTTCGGGATCAACACGCCCGGCCGGGCCGCCCGCCGCGCCATCTGCCGCGCCTGCGCCAACGCCCGCTCGGCTAAGCCGCAGGCCGCCCGAACTCAGCCGAAGACCGCCCCCGCCGCGCCGGCCGCGCCGCCGCACCAGTGCACCACCTGCCGCCCCTGCATCGCCCAAGCCGAACGCGACGCCTACGCCACCGAACGCCTCACCACTACGAGGGGAAGCCAGTGACCACCACCCTCACACCTGACCGCGTCCTGGCCTTGCTAGTCGCCGGCCACACCATGCAGGCCGTCGCTCAGCACTCCGGCTGGCCAATCGGCACAGTCCGCAAGGTCATCAGCCAGCAGCCCGGCTGGCTCGTCGACAAGAACGGCCGCGTCTACAACCCTGGCCGCCCCGGCTACAAGGTGCAGCTCCCCGACACCGTCGACGTGGAACTGCTCAACTGGGCCAAGCAACTGCTCGACGACGACACGCCGCGGACCGTCCAGTTCCGCGAGCCCGTCGAGCCCCGCCAGCCTCCGGCCCCGGCCCCTGACGCGCCGCCCGCTCCCCCGCCCGTGGAAGGAGGGGCCGCCGTCGACGGCCCGCTGGCCACCGAGCTGCCGCTCGACCGCATCCACGATCACCCCGGCAACATCCGTGACGACATCGGCGACATCACCGAGCTGGCCGCCAGCATCCGCGCCCAGGGACTGCTCCAGCCCATCACGGTGCGCCCGCACCCCAACATGCCGGGCCAGTACGAGTTGCTCGCTGGGCATCGCCGCCGCGCCGCCGCCCTCCAGGCCGGGCTGAAGATCGTGCCTGCGGTCGTCCGGTTCGACGTTCGGGATGCGGCCGCCATCGAGGTCATGCTGGTGGAAAACGTCCAGCGCAGGGACCTCAACCCCTTGGAGAAGGCCGAGGCGATCGGCAAGCTCCGCGAACAGGGTTACTCCGGCGCGCTCATCTCGACCCGGACCGGCATCGCCGAGGGCACCGTCTCCTACCTCCTCGCCCTCCTGGAGCTCGACGACGCATCCAAGGAACGAGTTCGCTCCGGCGAGCTCTCTGTCACCGACGCCGTGGCCGCGGTACGCCGCCTACGGAAGAAGGCACGGAAGGCGAAAGCCAGCGGCTCGGCCGTGCAGCCGTGGTCCTGGGAGCCCGACTATCTGGCCAAGACCCACCCCCTCGCGCGCAAGGCAGCCCGGCTGTGCGAGGCGCGCGAGCACACGACGCGCCGACGGATCGGGCAAACGGCGTGCGGCCAGTGCTGGGAGTCGGTGATCCGCGCCGACGAGCGCGTGGTGATCCAGGCCGAAACCGCAGGCGACCCGGCGTGAGCGTAACGACCCCCTGCGGGCACTGGCACGGCGCCGCAGACACCCGCTGCGGCGCCGTCCCGGCGCGCTTCCACGTCACCGGATGGCGGTGCACGGCGCACACCCCCGCGGCGCTCGCCGGCCGCCCCGAGCCGCCCGGTGGCCATTGCGCTCCGCGCAGGTGCTTGTGCGGCGGCTGCCCCAGCTGGACGCCCGACAACCCGTACCCGTCGCTCGTCGACTCCTGGGTCACCGACGCGCGCAACATCGCGACCGGCAAACGCCGCGCCTCACCAGCGGTGCAGGCCGCCGCCAAAGCCACCGTCGCCGCGCAGAAGGAACGCGAGCACCGCCTGAGATCCACCGCGTAACCCCGCCCCCAGTACCACGCCCCAACCTCTACGAACCACCCGGGAGACACGGTTGATCACGGAGTCCGACTCCAAGCTCTGGGACCGCGCCGCAGAGCAGGCCGTGCTCGGCATGTGCATGACCACCCCGTACGTGGTCAACCACGTCCGCACCGCACTCCCCGACCCCGAGGCGTTCCTTCACCCCGCCCACCGCCTCATCTACAAGGCGATCCTCGAGCTCTTCGACGCCGAAGGCCCCACAGACCCCCACGTCGTCGCCGACAAACTCACCACCGAACGCACCATCGGCGAGCTCGAACGCGACGGCGGCGCCCTTTACCTTGTAGATCTCTTCCGCAACGCCCCCATCGCTGGCGACCCCGTCTGGCACGCCCGCATCGTCGCCCGCCACGCCACCAGCCGACGAGCCCTCCAAGCCCTCACCCGCGGCCTCCAGTGGATCACCAACGCCGCCGCCGCCGACAACGTCCACGACGCCCTCACCGCCACCCAGGAAGAGCTCTCCAAGGCCCTCGGCGACATCGCCGGCACCAACACCAACGCCGCCAACGCCCTGGCCGGCCTCTACACCCCCATCGACTGGACGGCCGCGTTCTCCACCCAGCCCGAGGACATCCCGTGGCTGGTCGAGAACCTCATCGAGCAGGGCCGCTCCATCGCCATCTACAGCCCGCCCAAGGCCGGCAAGAGCCTGTTCACGCTGGAGATCGCCGCCGCCCTGGCCACCGGCCGCCCGGTCCTCGGCCAGCCGGCCAAGCCGCCCGTCCGCGTCCTGTACATCGACATCGAAAACAGCCAGTCCGACATCGTCGAACGCCTCACCAACCTTGGCTACGGCCCCGCCGACCTGCCCGACTTGATCTACTACAGCTTCCCCAGCCTGCCCGTCCTCGACTCCGCGGCCGGCGGCCAGCACCTCATGGCCCTGGCCAAGCACCACCAGCCCGCCCTGGTCGTCATCGACACCGTCTCCCGCGTCATCGAGGGCTCGGAGAACGACGCTGACACGTTCGCCAACCTCTACCGGCACGCCCTCGCCCCGCTGAAGGGCATGGGCATCTCCGTCATCCGCCTGGACCACTCTGGCAAGGACCTGGAGAAGGGACAGCGCGGCTCCTCGGCGAAGGGCGCCGACGTCGACGCCGTCTGGCTGCTCGTCAAGGTGTCCGAGACTTCGCTGTACCTCAAGCGGGAGATGTCCCGGGCCAACCACGGCGTGCCGCTCATCGAGCTGCGCCGCCGCGCGGACCCGCTGCGTCACGAGCTGGCCGTCGGCGGGTCCGGTCTGCCGCCCAAGGTCGCGCAGCTGATCGACTTCCTTGACGGGCTCCAGGTGCCGCTCGACGCCGGCCGGGACGCGATTCGTGAGGAGCTCGGCGCGGCGGGGTTCAAGGCGTCGAACGAGACCATCTCGGCCGCGATCGCGGCGCGCCGTGCGGGGCTCGGATGAGCGGCCGCCCGGTGGCTGTCCGGGACGCCGTCCGGACCTGTCTAAAGATCTTGGGACTGTCCGGGACAGGTCCCCGAGCAAGATCGCTAAATACCCCCTCAAGGTGTGTCGCAACTCTGTGACCAGCCGTCCAAGCTGTCCCGGACAGGAGGCAGAACATTTGTCTGTTACGCGAAGCCGCAGATCACAGCGCCGCCAGGCCCAGGTACCCCCCGAGGGTGTTACCGCCCTTTTTGAGCTGTCCGCACCCTCAGACGATCAACCCCAAACCCCCAGCTCGCACCTGTCCCGGACAGCGTCCGGACAGCTAGACGATCTTGAGCCGGGCAGCGTGACCGGGACCTGTCCCCGTCCTCTCCTCTCTATAGAGAGGACGGGGTCCCGGACAGCCCCAGTCCCAGACACCCGCACACGCCACCGAGCACGCCCCAAAACCCCCATCACCGGCGACTGCGACCCCCACTGCACCACCTGCGGACGCCCCGACGGGCAGGGCTACTGCAACCCATGCGCCACCATCTGCGACCACATGGCCCAGCCATCCAAGGCCGACATCTGCATCGCCCTAACCCGGACAGACGCCCACATCATCATCAGCCCCAACACCGGCTACATGCTCCTCGCCGTCCGACACTGCCCCCACTGCGACGCCACCCACGCCCACGCAGCAGACGACCACCCCTACCGAACCGCCCCCTGCACCGGCCGCCCCTACCTCCTCAACATCAAGGAGCCCACCCCATGAACACCCGCACCGCCACAACGTTGGCCCATGCCGCCGCGCGCGGAGATGCCGCCGAATACGTCGCCGACATCGCCACCCGCCTCCGCCTGGCCAAGATGACCGTCTACCGACTCATCGACGCCGGCACCTTCCCCGGCACCATCCGCGTCGGCCGCTCCATCCGCGTCCCGGCCGCCGCCGTCGAGGCGTACCTGAAGGGCAGCGTGATCACCCCGTGAGCCGCGAAGACCTTCGCCACCGCTACGCCGCCGCGATCGACAGCGTCCTCGACAAGCCGAACGGTCACGCCTACCGCGGCACACTCCCGGACGCCGTGCTCGCCGTGCGCGACGACGAGCTCGCCACACTCCGAGCACGCGCTGAACGGGCCGAGGCCGCCATCGCGCGCATCCGCTCCTACATCGACGAGGACTTCCGTTTCTGGTGCTCCCCCTTCAGCGTGGCCAGCCAGTACGCCCAGAGGCTGCTCGACTTCATCGACCGGGCGGCACGTTGACCTGACCCTGGCTTCGTCCCGCCGCTCGTCCCCGACCTCTGAACCACACCGCCGGAGCTGCCCGTGTCCCTCGCCCTCGACCAGCTCGACTGGGTCATCGAGTACTGGCCCGACCTCCTGACCGCGCGCCTCCCCATGGCCACCCCCCGGCCATGGCGGCACCCCCAGCTGTCCGAGCAGGCCCGGGCCGAACGCGACACCCTCGCCCGAGCCGAACGGTTCGAGCGGACCGCACTCAGCCTCGGCGAGTCGCCGGCCCCCGTCGACGTGGCCATCCTCCAGACCGCGCTCGACATCCTGGTGCGTGCCGACGACCTCGCCGACAACCTCGCCCAGGTGACGATGTGCCCACCACTGCGGCCGCCGACGCTCGGCGAGCTGGACGCCCGGCCCTGGCTGCACTTCGCGGCGGCCCGGCTCGCCGAGGCGCACGACGGCCTGGCCGAGTGGGCGGCGCCCATCACCGCATGGATGGTCGACCAGACCGCCCGCGCCATGTCGCTCGTGTACGACGGCCAGGCCCTCGACGTCGTCTGCCCCTGGTGCAAGGGCGTCACACCGGAGACACCCGCCGGCGGCGCCCGCACCTGGAGCGTGGTCACGCTGCCCGGCGATCAGATCGCCATCGTCTGCTCAGGCGTGTGCGAGCCGCCGCAGCGTGAGGTTGGCACGTGGTGGCGAGGGCAACCGTGCTGGCCCATATCGGATTGGGAACGGTTGGCGAAGCATGTGCGCGTCTCCGAGGCGCACATCGACGGACACGCCACCATGACCGCATGACCCCCGAGCAGCCCGCTCCTACCGTCACGGTGACGGTGCCAGTCCCCATAGCGACGCCCCAGATCACGATGACGGTCCAGCAACCGCCGCCCGACACACCGCACCCAATCGAGGTCATTGACGGGCTGGGCTCGATGGGTGCTGCCCTTGTAGCCACGCTTGGCCTGATCATCGCTCTCATCACGGCCAAAGGAGACCGCAAGGAGGCATCCCAACGCCTCCAGGACGAGCGAGCGGCAGCTGACCGGCGGCTGCAGGCTCAGCTGCAGGAGCAGCGCGATCGAGACCGGCGTGAATTCCTGATCGAGCAACTGATGAAGGTCGGGGACATCTACGCCCAGAAGCTCTGGGCCACCAGTACAAGCCAGCCGGATCTCATAGCAAAATCAAAACGCCTGCTGGAGATCCACCTGCCCTCGATCCCAGGGAGGTACGCCTCCCTCTTGAAGCTGGAGTCCAGCGTGGCCTTCTATGAGGAAGCCCGCGCCGAGGCCCAACGACGGCTTGGTCCAGGAGATCCCGAGTTCAACCGGATGAACCTGTTTGCGTTCTCAATAGCCGAAGAGCTGGCAGAGAACATCGAGGAACTAGTCAGAGAAGAGAGCGTCCTTGACACGGAACCTGTGGATAACCCATGATCGAGGCGTCTTCAGCATGCCCTGAAGCCTGATAGCCCCGCCACCGCGCGGGGCTTCGCCATCTCCAGGGGGTGACCATGCCCGCCCCCGCCCCGCTCACCAACGCCGAGCGCCAGCAGATCCGAGACCTCCACGCCGCCGGCCACGGCTGCAACGACATCGCCCGCCAACTAGGCCGCGACCGCTCCACTATCAGCCGCGCCGCCGCCGCCATGGAGCTCACCTTCGATCGGGCCCAGACCCGCGCCGCCACCCAGGCCCGCGTTGATGACACCAAGCACAAGCGCGCCGTCCTCGCCGAGCAGTTGCTCGACGACGCCCTCCGACTGCGCGCGCAGCTCTGGGAGCGCTGCAAGGTCTACAACTTCGGAGGCCGCGACAACACCTACAGCGAGGCCGAGCTCGAACAGCCAGACTTCGCCGGCCAGGAGAAAATCCTCCGTGCGGTCGCCGTGGCCATCGACAAGCACGCCCGCCTCATCGAACTAGACCGCGACCCCGAGGGCCTGGCCGCCGTCGATGCCTGGCTCCGCGGCATCACAGGCCAGTGATCATCGCGCCGTTGGTCGGCAAGCAGGTCGACTCGTACCGGCTCGCCGATGCCCGCATCAACGTGTTCGACGGCTCCGTACGGTCGTCGAAGACCATCACAACCCTGGTCAAGTGGATCGAGTTCGTACGCACCGCCCCGGCCGGCCCCCTGCTGATGGTGGGCAAAACCGAACGGACGCTCCGCCGGAACATCATCGACGTCCTGGTCGAGATGCTCGGCGACAAGCGGGCCCGCTACGTGGCCGGCACCGGCGAACTGTTCCTGCTCGGCCGCAAGATCTACGTGGTGGGCGCGAACGACGAGACCGCGCAAGAGAAGATCCGCGGCCTGTCGCTGGTGGGCGCGTACTGCGACGAGCTCTCCACGCTGCCTGAGTCGTTCTTCGTCATGCTCTTGACCAGGTTGAGCATCCCGGGCGCCCGCCTGTACGCGACCACCAACCCCGACGGGCCGCAGCACTGGCTCAAAGTGAACTACCTGGACCGGGCCCGGCTGCACCTCGACCGCGACGGCGAGGTCCACCGCAGCGACGACCCCGACAGCCTGAACCTGCACCGGTTCTCGTTCCAGCTCGCCGACAACCCGAACCTCACCCCCGAGTACGTCGCCAACGTCTCCAGCGAGTTCACAGGGCTGTGGTACCGACGGCTGATCCTCGGTGAGTGGGTCCTGGCCGAGGGCGTCGTCTACGAGTCCTGGGACCCGGCCCGCCACGTCGTCGCCGAGCTGCCGCCGATCGCCCACTGGCTGTGCATCGCCCTCGACTACGGGACGACGAACCCGTTCCACGCCCTCGCGATCGGCCTGGGCGTCGATGGCCGGCTGTACGTCGGCCACGAGTGGCGTTGGGACTCGAAGAAGCAGCGCGGCAGCCTGACCGATGCGGAGTACTCCGAGCGAGTGCGCGCCTGGGTGACGGGCCTCGGGATCACGCCGTCGTACTGGGTGGTCGACCCGTCCGCGAAGTCGTACCGGGTGCAGATGCACCGCGACGGCACCACTTCGACGTTGGCCGACAACGAGGTCGTCGACGGGATCCGCGACGTCGCCTCGCTGTTCGCCACCGGCCGGCTCCTCGTCCACGCCGTATGCAAGGAGCTGATCCGGGAGATCCCCGGCTACGCCTGGGACCCGGACGCGTCGGAGAAGGGCGAGGACAAGCCGCTCAAGGTCAACGACCACGGCGTCGACGCGCTCAGGTACGGGATCCGGACGACGAGGAACATCTGGCACGGGCGGCTCGCCCCGCCCACGAAAGCGGCGTGAGCGTCAGCTCAAATCGAACAGCTTCGACCGGTTCTCCCAGAACGGCAGCACATAGTCGCATCGCTTGCAGATCATCAGTGTCACCTGGTTCTGGATGAAGTTGTTCTTGCTGCTGATACGGCCCTGCTGCTGGAGAAACTCGGTGTGCTGACAGAGGGGACATGTGAGCTGAGGTGTGGTCACGCCAGCAGAACGGGCGTGTGATCATCTAAGTTCCACAGGAATCGTGAGCACTGCTCTACTAGTAGTTAACTTGGGGGAAACTTTACTTCCCGCAAGTGTCAGCTAAGATCGTCAAACTTTGGGGCGGGCTCGGTCAGAACCGGGGTATTGGCCCGTATCCTGGAGGAGCAGCCGATGGCCGCCATGCTTCTTCTTCTAGGAAGAGAAGGAGAAGGGCGGCCCCCGCCTTGTGCGCATCGGTGATGCCGTTCACAGAGTTGGTCGATGTTTCTGCTCTTACATGGCCGACCTTATGCCCAGATTGGTTGAAAACTTCGGCACCCCTGACGTACCCCACGCTCCGATCGTCGGTGTCCGATACCTGGCCGGTGCTGCTTACCGCACCCACCCACCGATCCCCTCCATCGCGGACCCAGCCACTGATCTCTACGGACCCTTTACGTGAGTCGCCAAGGCCGTACACGCCCCCACCAAGCACGTAGCCGACCTTACGGTCGTTGGCATCGTAAATGTCATCCAAGATGGCCTCCCCTGCCAAGCTGCAACCTCACGCTCATACTTTCCGGCCACCGACAAAACGAAGCCTCACAATGCGGCAATTACACGTAATCCGAATTGTGGCCTACCCTGAGTGCTTTTCATCTTGCCTCGCGGAGCTGAAGGACGAGGATCGCCTTGACAAGCTGA
>NZ_KZ559467.1:743961-818688 GCF_002850745.1 Nonomuraea indica | reverse complement strand
TCGACAAGTACAAGGAGACCTCACGCGGCGGCCTCGCCGTCAACGTCATCGAGTGCTAGGGCCCGCATGGACCTGAGAGGTCGGGTCGCCCGCGCCCTGGTTTCCGGTCCTGCCACCGGTCCCTGGGGCCAGGCACCGTCTACCGGGTGGCGCGGGCGACGACGTCGCGGATGAGATCGACCACCTCGTCGGGGGTGAACTCCATGGCGTTCTCCCCGACGCTGACCTCGAACGCGCATCGGCCCGGCTCCGTCGCCGAACGTACCCGGCCCCAGAGCTGGATGCCGCGCTCGGCGAGGAGGTCCGCGCCCGCCTGCTCGACGGCCCGTCTCGGGGCGGGCAGGTGGACGTGGAACAGCGGGGTCTGCGGCGGGTCGGGATGGACGCGGGCGGTGCCGTCCGCGTTGATCGCGGCCGCGATGGCGATGGCGTGCTCGCGGTAGACGGGCATCTTGTCGGCCAGGGTGTCGAGGTGGACCAGCGCGGCCAGGGCGAGCGGCCAGGCGTCGCGGATGCCGCCGCCGAGCCGTTGCCGCCACACCCCCGCCACCTCGACGGTGGCCGCGTCGGAGACGAGCACGGCGCCGCGCACGCCCTGCAGGCTCTTGTAGAGGGAGACGTAGACGGTGTCGAAAAGGGCGGCGATCTCGTCGAACGGCCGCCGGTAGTAGGCCTGGGCCTCCCACAGCCGGGCGCCGTCCAGGTGCGCGGCCGCGCCGGTGGCGCGGACGAGCGCGACCTGCTCGCACAGATCGTCCCATTCGGGCAGCATGCCGCCGATGTCGCGCTGCGGCAGCTCCCAGACGACCGCGGCGAGGGGCTCGCCGATCGCCGCGAGGTCCGCGGCCATCATCGGCTCGTGCAGGTCGCCGGCACGGCGGAACCGCAGGCCGTGGACGGCGTTGTACCCCTGCTCCTCCCACACGTCCAGGTGCGACTGCGGATGGGCGGCGAACGTGCGGCGGCCGCGCCGGTCGGCGTGCACGCGCAACGCCACCTGCTGGGCCATCGTGCCGCTGGGGAAGAACAGCGCGCTCTCCTTGCCGAGCAGGCCGGCCAGCCGCCGCTCCAGGACAGCGACGGGACCTTCGGGACCGTCGGCCGGGGTTTCGTCGTCCACCAGGGCCAGCATCTGCTCCAGCATCGCGCGCGGCCTGCGCCGGATGGGCGCGTGCAGGAACAGCGACCGCCGCACTTGCGGGCTGGTGTCGGGCATGGAACCCTCCTTCGTTATTGCGACACATTCGCAATAAGTATAGAGACCTTACCCCGGTTAGGTATATGGAACAACTGCGTGGAGATATCGAGCGGCATGGGCGGGCCGGCTCAAGCCGTTGTCGCGGCCGTGCGACAGCGGTGCGAAACGTCCGCACGGCCGGTGCCGTGGAAGCTCGACGCCGAGCGTAGTGGCTAGTCCGACGCCTGACGGGCCGCCTGACGGGCCGACTGACGGCGGACGTGCAGGCGGACGATCGTCCCGACCTCGTCGTCGCAGACCTCCCGGCGGATGCGGCCCACGATGTCACGGTCGAGCTTGCCCGCCATCGCGCCGACGTCGGCCGACGGCGGGCACGTGACGCCGACGCGCAGGCGGACCCCGTCGCCCACCACGCGCACCCCGGCCCGGCTGAGCCCCTCCACGTCCTTGAGGCCGACGCACAGCATGGCCGTCCCCGTACCCGACCGGAACCCCCACCGGCCCCAGCCCAGGCAGATGAGCAACCACCGGAGCGTGACGAGGGCCAGCAGCGCCAGCCCGAGTGCCGCCGCCCACAGCGCCCACGGCTGGTCGGCGATGGCCTCGGCCGTGCGGGCGGGCAGCACCTTGGCCCGCGGCGGCAGCCCAGGCAGCTTGCCCCGGCCGCGCAGCCACGCGTAGGCCCCGGCGAGGAGCAGCAGCGCGCCCACGATCGCCAGGCCGATCCGGTTGCCCGCGTACTGCCTCATCACCGCTCCCCCCGCCGTGACCGGCCGCCCATGTGCCGCCGCATCACCGCCCCCTCCTGCGCAGCCGCACCACGACCTCTCCGGCGGCGAGCGTGCCGACCCCGGCCAGGCGGTCACCCACGGCGTTGCCGACCTGTCTGAGCAGCGCGCCCGTGGTCTCCGTCCGGGTCACCACGGCGACCTCGATCGTGCGCCTGCGCAGCCGTACCCGGGCCCGGTCCACGCCCTCGACCTCCTCCGCGACGGCGCGCAGGGTGCGGCGCAGTCCCGCGCGCGTGATGCCGATGACGATCTTCGGGTCGGATGTCTCGACCGGCACCAGGCGACAGCGGCCCGGCACGACCGCCAGCCCCAGCAGCGTCAGCCCCGCGCCCGCCACCCACAGCGCCGCGAACGGCAGCTCACTCCACGTGTGGCGGCCCGCCAGGTCCAGGACGTGGTCCACCGGCAGCCAGCCGAGCGGGCGGCCCAGCAGCGCCGAGACCACCTCCGCCGCGGTCCCGCCGAGCACGACGGTCAGCGTGGACGCGACCACGGCCCCGGCGGGCGTGCGAGCAGGTCGCAGCGCCCGCGTGGACCGGCGGAGCGGGCTCTCCTGCGCGGCGACGCCGGCGCCGGGGAGTATCTGCTGCAGCGTGGTCATCACACCGATCAGAGGTACAGGGGCGAGGCTGCCGGTGGTCCGGCCCTCGCCGCCGGTTTGCAGGATCATTACGAGCGGCTCCCGGCAACATGAATTTGCCTCATGTTCTTTTGCCGGATATGCGGTTACGCTGGCGATATGGACGATCGCCCGCGCTACGACCGCGCCACAGCGGCGCTCGACCCGCCCTTCGCGATCCTCGACCTCGACGCCCTGCGCGCCAACGCGGCGGATCTCGTCCGGCGGGCGGCGGGCAAGCCGATCCGGGTGGCGACCAAGTCGATCCGCTCCCGGCCGGTGCTCGAACGGATCCTGGCCATGGACGGTTTCCGCGGCCTCATGGCGTTCACGCTGCCGGAGGCGCTCTGGCTGGTCGCCGAGGGGTTCACCGACGTGCTGGTGGCCTACCCGACGGCGGACCGGCAGGCGATCGCGGCCCTCGCCGCGGACCCGCGCGCCGTCAGGGAGATCACGCTGACCGTGGATTCGGCCGAGCATCTCGACCAACTCGACCACGTGCTGGCCGCCGTCCGGCCTCGCCCCGAGATCCGCCTCTGCCTCGACGTCGACGCCGGATACGTGGCCCTGGGCGGGAAGTTCCGGGCGGGCGCCCTCCGCTCCCCTGTCCGCGAGCCCGAGCAGGCCGCGGACCTCGCCGCCGAGATCGCCAAGCGGCCCGGGTTCCGGCTCGTGGGACTGCTCGCCTACGAGGCCCAGATCGCCGGCGTGGGCGACGCGCCGCCCGGCAACATCCTGCTCGCCCGGGCGATCAGGATCATGCAGGCCCGCTCGGCCCGCGACCTCATCCTGCGCCGCGGCCGTGTCGTCAACGCCGTCAGCAGGCTCTGCGACCTCGAGTTCGTCAACGGCGGGGGCACCGGCTCGGTGGAACGCACCGTGCGGGAGAAGGCCGTCACCGAGGTGGCCGCCGGGTCGGGGTTCTTCCATCCCCGGCTGTTCGACTTCTACAGCGGCTTCACCGGCCGGCCGGCCGCGCTGTTCGCCCTGCCGGTGGTCCGGCGGCCCGCCCCCGGCACGGTCACCGTGCTCGGCGGCGGCTACGTCGCCTCGGGTCCCGCAGGCCCGCTCCGCCTGCCGCAGCCCTACCTTCCGGCCGGGCTGCGCTACGCCCCCGACGAGGGGGCCGGCGAGGTGCAGACCCCCCTCCTCGGAGAGGCGGCCTACGACCTGCGACTGTGCGACCGGGTGTGGTTCAGGCACGCCAAGGCCGGGGAGCTGTGCGAGCGCTTCGCCACGCTCCACCTCATCGAGGGCGACACGCTCGTGGAGTCGGTGCCCACCTACCGCGGCGAGGGCCGTACCTTCCTGTGACCCGCCCCGCCGTCCGGCTCAGCGACGGCGGCCGCGGCGGCGCAGGAGGGCGACGGCCGCGCCCACCACCAGCACGGCGCCCAGCCCGATCAGCACCGGAGCCAGGTTGGGCGGCTCCTCCTCCCACAGCCGGTCGGGACCTGCGCCGTCGCCCGTCGCCGCCGGCAGCGGCCGTGGCGTCACGCCCAGCGCGTCGCCCACGGACGCCACGAAGTGGCCCGCCCGCGTCCGCACGTCGGCCACCGTGCGCTCGGCGACCCGCTTGGGGCTCACCCGGTCGGCGATGGCGTCAACCGTCTGCGCCAACTCGGCGCGTGTCCGCGCGATCCGCCGCTCCAGCTCGTCGGGATCGGTGTCGGCCATGGCTCTCCTCTCGACCACGCTCATGGTCGTGCTCGTCCCCACGATCGGGACGGGCACACCCGCTCCGGCCGTGATCAGTCTGTCAGGTCGGCACGCCGTACGGCACAGCGGGCGGGCCGGTAGGTTTTGCTGGAAGAACTCTGGAGGGCCTCATGACCGAAACCAAGCTCGCGCCCGGCGACGCCGCGCCCGAGTTCACGCTACCCGCCGCCGACGGAGAGACCGTCTCGCTCGGCGCCCTCCGGGGCAGGCGGGTGATCCTCTATTTCTACCCTGCCGCGATGACCCCGGGCTGCACCAAGCAGGCGTGCGACTTCCGCGACAACCTGAACCAGCTGACAGCCGAGGGTTTCGCCGTTCTCGGCGTGTCAAAGGACAAGACGGACAAGCTCCTCAAATTCACCGAACGCGACGCCTTGACGTTTCCGCTCCTGTCGGACCCCGAGCTCGACGTCCACAAGGCCTACGGCGCGTACGGCACCAAGAAGCTCTACGGCAAGGAGGTCGTGGGCGTCATCCGCTCCACGTTCGTCATCGACGCCGACGGCAAGATCGAGCAGGCTCTCTACAACGTGAAGGCCACCGGCCACGTGGCCTCCCTGAAGAAGAAGCTCGGCCTCTCCTGACCCGCGCGGCCCCCATTCCCCCGGGGGCCCGCATTCGTCGGCATGGCCACGATGCGCAGGCTTCCGCGCCGCACCGGGGACGCTAAACTGTTCTGCAGCCCGCCAGAGCGGGGCTTCGCGGGCGTGGCGAAATGGCATACGCGGCAGGTTTAGGTCCTGTTGGTGGAGACACTGTGGGGGTTCGAGTCCCCCCGCCCGCACATTCACCGCCTTGGTGAGCCCCGATTTCTTCCCGCGAATGTCGGTGTCTGCGAATGACAGTTGGGGCACAGCAGCCGTAGGTTGTCCGGGCGGTTGTCGAGGGCGTCGCCATTGATGTGGTCGACCTCCAAAATCAATGGCGCGCCGTGCCACATTTCCCCGACGCCGCAGACCGCACAGGTGGCAGGGACTCCGATGTGCCGGAGGGCACGGCGAAGGGCCGAACCCCGGCTACGGCCGGCACCCTCAGGACGCCGCACGAGGATCGCGGCCGGATCCCGGTACGACCCTGCGGACGCCGCCCCGGTCAGCCGCCGGCGAAAGTGGGCGGTGTCCAGACCAAGGTGCCTGATGTGGCGCAGGACGCGGCGCCGGTTTGTCTCCCCGGACTCCAGGCCGAGGTGGCGCATCATCTCCGCGACCGACCTGGAGATCCGGGCCGCCGAACGCACCGCTTCGTCGTCGAGACTCAGCCGCCGAAAGCGCACGGGCTCGTCGATGCCGTAGGCGCGCAGCAGAGCGCGCACCTCGCCACGGACCTTGTCGCGCTCGGGCAGACCGAGACGCCGGAGAATGTCTCGCATACTCCTGGCCCCGTCCGCCGCCTCGGCCAAAATCTGACGGTCGAAAGCAACTGCGGAGGAATGCTGCCGAGCGCTCCGGGCGTGAGTGAAATGAGCGGTGCTGACGCCGGCAGCCTTTATACGCCTGCTGATGTGCGAATGAGCACCACCACTGCGGGTGATACCGAGATAATCGAGGACGCCCCCGATACTGGTCGACGCGGCGACCGCCACACGGAGCATTTCCGTCGTGTACTTGGTGGCGGGTCTCCGCCTGAAATGCGTCGTGTCGATGCCCGCCTGGTCCACCGCCCGCCTGATGCTCGCCCGGCGGCCACCGGTGTTCTTCACCCCCAGCAGGGACAGCACCTCGGTGACAGAACGCGCCTGGCTCACCAGGCGAGCCAGTTCTTCAGTAGACGGCCGAGCGGGCAACATGCCCGCAGCTTAGGGGCGTCGACCGACATTCTCGGCAGAGAGCAGGCGAGGGCCCGAGGATCAGAGGGACGGGTCGCGCGGCGCTTCCTCAATCGCCGCGCGACCCGGCATCGCGATCATGATCCGCCATCACGATCTCCCTTTACTCGCCCCCCAGCGGGCGCTCCCAATGACAAGGATGCCCAAAGACCTGTAAAGCCCGCGTAAGCCTTGATCTCTCTGACCGCGGGCGTCTAAGAACTCGCGCGGATAGGCGGCTTGACGCCGCCCGTACCGGTGTGCCGAGCACACCGTTGGCGAGCCGAGTGTCAGAGGGAGCTGGCAGGGTGTCGGTATGTCAGTTCACTCCTCCTTGCTCTCCAGTCAGCCTCCGTCCCCCCACCACATCGTGGATTTCGACCTTGTTACCCTCAACGGTCGGCTGATCCTCGTCGGTAGCCCCGACAGAGACCGGCTTGCGTGCACCTGGGATCCCGCCAGCCATCGCTGGGCACAGTATGAGCTCGACGTCCCGGACGAGGAATTCCCCTACACGGAGCTCACTTCGATCGGTGCCGCGGTGGTGGACGGTCGGATCGTGATCGGCGGTGGAGGTGATCATCAAGGCTTCGCCATGTGGGACCTGGAAACGGGCAAGGTACGGTTGAGCGCACAAGAGGGCGGTACGTCCTCGGTGGTCAGGGCCGACTTCGGTGACCGCTCGAGGTTGCTCGTGGGATTCTCCGGCACGTGGGGCGTGGAGTTGTGGGATCCGTCCGTTGCCGAGCCGGAGGACTGGCATGACGACGATGCCGACGCTGACGACCTTGAAGACGAGGACGACGAGGACGATTCCGTGACAGAGCCGGAGCGGCCTTCGCCTTACGACTCTCTTGTGAACATTGAGGGATTGGAATGCAAGTCGCGCGCCAGTAGCGCTGCCGCGGCGGGACTGTTGGCAGGCAGGCCGGTCGTGGTGGCCGGTGGCCGGGACGGTGGCGTGCTCGTGTGGGATATCGAGGAAGAGCGGCACCTCGCCAAATTTGACAACCTAGACGAGACGCCCACCGAGTTCGCCCTGGCCTCGGTAGACGGTCGTATACGGGTCCTCGCAGCGGGAGGGCAGAGCCTCGTGCTGGGAGACCCCGAATCCAACGAGTGGGGCGAACCCCTCACCGTGCCCGGGGACGAAGTCAGCTGCTTGACCGCCGGCACCGTTTACGGTCGTCCGTTTGCCGTCACCGGGGCGATGGACGGGACCATCTGCGTGTGGGACCTGGCCGAGCAACGGTTGCTGGGCCAGTCGCTCCGGGGGCACATCAGCGAGGTGCTCGGGCTGCGGGTGGCCGATCTCGACAGCCGCCCCATGATCATCAGTAGTGCGCACTGCGACTCAGTCCGCCTCTGGGAATTTCCGTTGTAGAGGTCATTGTGAGAGTCACGCGGATACGCGTGCGGTCATGGTCGGCGGTTCGGACGTTCGTCCCAGCGGTAGGTGGTCCATGCCCGTCGGATCAGGCTGCGCACGGTGATGATCGTGTCGGCGAGGTGGAAGAAGGCATCGATGACGTTGACCTGGCGCTCGTAGCACCGGGCAATGCGGTGAAAGGCGTTCTGCCAGGCGTGGGTGCGTTCGGCATACCAACGCTGGCTCGCCTGGATCGGTGCCTTCTCGCCCCTGTGTGCGATGCGGCCGTGCAGGCCACGCTCGTAGAGCAGAGCCCGGGTAGTGTCGGAGTCGTAGCCGGCGTCCAGGTGCACGGTGATGTCCTCGGGCAGCGGCCCGAGGTCGTGAAGGCGGTCCAGGGTGGGGGCGAGCAGGGGGGAGTCGTGGCGGTTGGCGCCGGCCAGGACGCGGCCCAAGGGAATGCCGTATCCGTCCGTCATATCCGAGCGTTTCAGGCCCTGTTTGCCGCGGTCGACCGGGGAGCGTCCGGCGACCCCGCCGCCGGGGGCCTTGGTGATGGCGCCGTCGACGGCGATCTGGTCGAGGACGAGGCCAAGGATCCGGTCGTAGGACTCCAACGCGATCTGTTTGAGCCGGGCGAATACGCCAAGTCGTATCCACTCGTCGCGACGGTTTCTGATCGTGGTGGCTGAGCATGTCGTGTCGGCAATCGCTTCGTAAGAACAGCCGAAGCGCAGCAGTTGCAGCAGCTTGTCGAAGATGATCCGGTCGCTGATCCGTTGACGGTGACAGCCGAGCGGATGGTCCGGGTGGTACACCGGCCGCTCGGGCAGCAGGGCCGCGAATTGGTCCCAGAGCGGCTCAGTCAGCCATGATGGCAGCGCGGGCACAGGTCTCCTCGGTGATCACAGAGCGTCGCAACTCCATGATCACCAAGACTCGTGCCCGTTCTGCTGCCGAGGCCTCCCGCCACCCCAATCTGCGTGGCCTCTAAGACCTGGGTCGTACACCGACTTCCCCCTGAAGGCGGACAAAGCTCGGGCAGGGGCTACGTATCGTGATGTTGTGTTCGGCAGGGTACATGAGTGGTCCAAGCACCACGTCAGGCTGATGGACGCCCTGCGGGTGGGGCCGCTCGCCGCGCTGGCGATCCTCATGGCCTGGCCGTACGTGGCGGCTCCCGCGCAGGGGCCGCCGGGCATGCGGATCGGCGTCGCCGGCTACCTCCTGCTGTCGGGGGCCCTGCTGGCGCCGCTGCTGTGGCAGCGCCGGCGGCCGCTGGCGGCGTTCGCGGGCGTGGCGCTGGTCTGCTTCGGCCAGTGGCTGCTGGCGATCGATCTGGTGCCGGCCAACCTGAGCGTGCTGGTGGCGCTCTGGTCGGTGGCGTGCACCCGCTCGTTCGGGTGGGCGTTCGCGGCCTGGCTCGTCGCCGAACTCGGCGTGTTCCTGGTCATCGTGCGCTGGGACCAGGTGACGATCAGCACGTTCTTCAGCGGCTCGATCTTCGTCGTCACGGTCTGGTTGACCGGGCTGTACGCCAGCACCCGCCGGCGCTACCTGGAGGGCCTGGAGGAGCGGGCCGAACGGGCCGAGCGCGAGCGCGACCAGCAGGCGAGGATGGCCGCCGCCGCCGAGCGCGCCCGGATCGCCCGGGAGTTGCACGACGTGGTGGCGCACAACGTCAGCGTGATTGTCGTGCAGGCCGACGGCGCCGGCTACGCCATCGACAGCGATCCCGAGCAGGCCCGCCAGGCCGTACGCGCCATCTCCAGGACCGGCCGGGAGGCGCTCGCCGAGATGCGCAGGCTGGTCGGCGTGCTGCGCGAGAGCGAGGCGGACGCCACCGACTACACCCCGCAGCCCGGTCTGGCGCAGCTGGCGGAGCTCGTGGACGGCGCCGGCCTGCCGGCCCGGCTGCGGGTGTCCGGCGAGGCGTGCGAGCTGCCGGAGGGCCAGCAGCTCGTCGTCTACCGGATCGTGCAGGAGGCGCTGACCAACGCGCTCAAGCACGGCGGGCCGGGCGTGCGCGCGCTGGTCGAGCTGGTGTACGGCGGGACCGACCTCGTGGTGCGGGTCACCGACGACGGCCGCGGCGCCGCCGCGCCGCCCAGTTCCGGCGGCCACGGGCTGATCGGGATGAGGGAGCGGGTCGCCATGTACGGCGGCGCCGTGTCGGCCGAGCCGCGGCGGGGCGGCGGCTTCGAGGTGCTGGCCAGGCTCCCGGTGCCGCTGACGAGGGCGGCATAGTGGCCGCGGGGACGTCCGGGAGCGGAGGCGCGTGGTGATCCGGGTGATGCTGGTCGACGACCAGGAGCTGCTGCGGGCGGGGTTCCGGATGGTGCTGGGGGCCCAGCCCGACATCGAGGTGGTGGCCGAGGCCGGCGACGGCGAGCAGGCGCTCGCCGTCCTGCGCGGCACCGAGGTGGACGTGGTCCTCAT
Organism: Nonomuraea indica; assembly: GCF_002850745.1. Classification (GTDB taxonomy): domain Bacteria; phylum Actinomycetota; class Actinomycetes; order Streptosporangiales; family Streptosporangiaceae; genus Nonomuraea; species Nonomuraea indica. The sequence continues at coordinate 808,749 of NZ_KZ559467.1, read as the reverse complement.
GGACGTGCGGATGCCGCGCATGGACGGCGTCGAGGCGGCCGCCCGCATCCGCGGCCCCAAGGTGCTCATCCTGACCACGTTCGACCTGGACGAGTACGCCTTCGCCGCGGTCAAGGCGGGCGCGTCCGGCTTCCTGCTGAAGGACGTGCCGCCGGCCGACCTGGTGAGCGCCATCAGGACCGTGCACGCCGGCGACGCCGTCGTGGCGCCGCGGACGCTGCGGCGGATGCTCGACCGCTTCGCCGCGCACCTGCCCACCGAGGACCTGCCGGGCGTGGCCGAGCTGACGCCGCGCGAGCGCGAGGTGCTGGTGATGGTGGCGCGCGGCCTGTCCAACCTGGAGATCGCGGCCGGGCTGGAGGTGGCCGAGGGCACGGTGAAGACGCACCTGGGCCGGGTGCTGGCCAAGCTGGGGTTGCGGGACCGGGCGCAGGCCGTGGTGTACGCCTACGAGGCGGGACTGATCGTGCCCGCCCATCGGCCGAAAGGCTGAGCCGGGTCAGCTGGTGTGCTACCCGAAGTCCCTCCTCAGGGCCCAGGGGAAGGGCGAAGGCCGCCCCTAGCGTGGTTCACGTTCGACAAGCACGAAGGAGTGAACGTGACCCTCACCGAGACGCGGCGCCATGCCCCTCCGGCCGTGGTGGCCCGGGGCCTCACCAAGGTGTACGGCCAGGGCGACGCCCGGGTCCACGCCCTGCGGGGGGTGGATGTGGCCTTCGCCACCGGCGCCTTCACGGCGATCATGGGGCCGTCGGGCTCGGGCAAGTCCACGCTGATGCACTGCCTGGCCGGGCTCGACACCGCCACGTCCGGCACCGTGCACATCGGTGACGTGGAGCTGACCGGGCTGGGCGACAAGCAGCTCACGCTGCTGCGCCGCGACCGGATCGGGTTCATCTTCCAGGCGTTCAACCTGTTGCCGACGCTCACCGCCGAGCAGAACATCCGCCTGCCGCTGGAGATCGCGGCCCGGCAGGCTGACCAGGTGCTGTTCGACCGGGTCGTCGAGACGGTCGGGCTGAAGGACCGGCTCGGCCACCGGCCCACCGAGCTGTCCGGCGGCCAGCAGCAGCGCGTGGCCGTGGCCAGGGCGCTCATCAGCAAGCCACAGGTGATCTTCGCGGACGAGCCGACGGGCAACCTCGACTCGCGCAGCGGCGCCGAGGTGCTGTCGTTCCTGCGCACGTCCGTGCGCGAGCTGGGGCAGACGATCGTCATGGTGACGCACGACCCCATGGCCGCCGCGTACGCCGACCGGGTGGTGTTCCTGCACGACGGCGAGCTGGTCTCCGAGCTGGTCGCGCCCACCCCGCAGGGCGTGCTCGACACGCTGATGCGGCTGGAGGGCTGAGGTGCTGAAGACGGCCATGGCGGGGCTGCGCGCGCACACGCTGCGGCTGCTCCTGACCTCGCTGGCGATCACTCTCGGGGTGGGTTTCATCGCGGGCACGTTCGTGCTGACCGACACCATCAAGGCCGGGTTCGGGCAGCGCGTCACGGCGGAGGCCGACAAGGTGGCCGTGGCGGTCCTGCCGAAGGCGGAGCGGCCCGGCGCGGAGCCGTCCACGCCGTCCACGCTCCCGCCGAGCCTGCTGGAACGGCTGCGCGCGCTGCCGGGCGTCACGGACGCGCAGGGCCTGACGCGCGGCCGGACACCGCTGATCGGCAAGGACGGCAAGGCCGCCGGTGACATGCCGACGTCGGGCGTCTCCGTCGCCTCAGGCCCGCTGAACCGCACCACGATCGTCGCCGGCACCGGCCCTGGCTCCGACGACGCGGCGGCCGTGCTCGACGAGAACACCGCCAAGGCGGAAGGGTTCCGCGTCGGCGACACGATCACCGTGCTGGACCACACCGGCGCCAGGCACCCGTTCAAGCTCGTCGGCCTGTTCGACCCGGGCGTCGACCAGGAGCTGGCCTACACCGGCGCCGTGGGGTTCACCCCGGCGGCGGCGGCGCGGATGACCGGCGAGGCGGGTTTCCGGGAGATCGACCTGGCCGGCGCGGACCCGGCCCGGCTCAAGCAGGCCGTGGCCGCGACCGTGGGCGCGGGCGTCGAGGTGATGACGGGCACCGAGCTGGCCGCCCGCCTGGCCGCCCAGGCCGGGGTCGAGATCGACGCGATGAGCCTCGCGCTGCTGATGTTCGGCCTGGTGGCCATGATGGTGGCCGCGCTGGTGATCTACAACACGTTCAACATCCTCGTCGCCCAGCGCACGAAGGAGATGGCCCTGCTGCGCTGCGTCGGCGCGACGCGTGGACAGGTGTTCGGCTCGATCCTGATCGAGTCCGTGGTGGTCGGGCTGCTGTCGTCCGGGCTCGGCCTGCTCGCCGGGTACGGGCTGGGCGTCGTCACCATGAGGGTCCTGGAGGCGTTCGACGCGCCGCTGCCGACCGGCGCCGCCGTGACCCTGACCCCGTCGACGATCGCCGTCGGGCTGGCGCTCGGCCTGGTGGTGACCGTGGGCGCGGCGCTGCTGCCCGCGCGGACCGCCACGCGGGTCGCGCCCGTCGCCGCGCTGCGCACGCAGGTGGAGGAGCAGACCTTCCGCACCGGCGTGCTGCGGATGCTGTTCGCCGGCCTGTTCCTGGCGGCGGGCCTCGGCACGGCCGGCGTGGGCGCGCTGGCCCTGCAGCCCGGGCAGCCGTCCACCCTCATCGTCGTCATGGCCGGTGGCGCGCTGACCTTCCTCGGCGTGCTGATCCTCGGGCCGGTGCTGGTCAGGCCGCTCAGCGCGCTGGTCGGGTGGGTTCCGCGCCGGCTGTTCGGGGTCCCGGGACGGCTCGCCGTGGACAACTCCGGCCGCAATCCCAAGCGGGCGGCCACCACGACGGTGGCGCTGACCATCGGCGTGACGCTGATGACGCTCATCTCGGTGGTCACCGCCTCGACCCGGGCGACCATGGACGCGAAGCTGGACGAGCAGTTCCCGATCGACTACATGCTGGCCTCCCAGGACCGCGAGGCCGCCGTGCCGCGGTCGGTCGGCGCGTCGCTCCGGCAGCGGCCCGAGCTGCGCGACGTCGTCCAGATCCGCCAGACGACCGCCACGAGCGGCGCCCGGCGGGTGCGGATCGGCGCGTACGAGGGGCCGTTGCAGCCGGTGGTGAAGGCGGGCTCCCTGCGGGATCTCGGGCCCGGCGAGGTCGCGGTGCGCGCCGCCACGGCCGCGGAGTTCGGCTGGCGGGTGGGCGGCACCGTGCCGGTGAAGACCAAGCGGGCCGGCACGGTGTCGCTGACCGTGGTCGCGCTCGTGGACGACGACACGCCGATACCGTCGCTCACCATGGCCCCCGCGCAGTTCGACAGCGCCTTCGGCGCGGTCCCCGACTCCAGCGTGCTGGTCAACGTCGAGGACGGCATCAGCCCTGACCATGCGCGCAACCTGGTGGACGCGGCCGTCGCGGCCTATCCGACGGTCAAGGTGTCGAGCTCGACCGCGGTACGGGGTGAGTTCGACGAGGCGCTGGACATGCTGCTGATGATCGTCACCGGTCTGCTCGGACTCGCCGTCCTCATCTCGCTGCTCGGCATCGCCAACACGCTGGCGCTGTCGGTCCACGAGCGGACCCGGGAGTCGGCGTTGCTGCGCGCCCTCGGGCTGACCCGGTCGCAGCTGCGGCGGACGCTGTCGGTGGAGGCTCTGGTGCTGGGGCTGATCGGCGCGCTGATCGGGGTGGTGCTCGGGCTGGTGTTCGGCTGGGCGGCGGTGCGCGTCATGGCCGACGGGGCCAGGTACGCGGTGCCCGGCGGCCAGATCGCGATGCTGGTCGCGCTGTCGGGCCTGGCGGGAGTGCTCGCCGCCGTGCTGCCGGCCCGCCGCGCGGCCAGAGCCTCGATCGTCGGCTCCCTCGCCGCGGGGTGACGCGGAGCGCCTCGCGAGAGGAACGCCCCCGGCCTGCGAGCCCTGGGCCGGGGGCGTCCCCGCAGAAGCGTACGGGTAATTCCGCCCCGATGGTGTCAGCGGGGGGTGCGACCGGGCCACAACTCGGCGACGGTCTCCGGATCGAGGAGCGGGCGGCACACGACCTCGCCCGTGGCCTTGTCGATCACGATGCACCCGCCGCCCACCGTGCTCGGCAGGGTGGCCGGGTCGTCCGGCTCGGGCTCGCGGACCCAGGCCACGTACCCCTGGTGGAACTGGTGCAGCCCCACCGTCACCGGGTCGTCCACCGGCCGCATGCCGTTGTAGTACTCCTCCGCCACCGCCCTGGCCTGTTCGAGGTTCACCGGGGCCGTCCCTCGCTGTCGATGATGATGCAGAACACGCCGGTCACCGTGGTGTAGGGCGGCTCCACCGCCATGTGCCCGCGCTGGGCGTCGATCCAGATCACCTCGCCGCCGGAGTTGACGGCGTTCCAGGCGTGCGTGCCACCGCCGGGCCAGCGGACCAGGAGCACGGCCGCGGCCCCGTGCCCGGCGTCGAGCAGCCGCCGCGCCAGCATGGGGTAGGCGTGCCGCCCGTGGCCGGCGAACTGGAACCGCTGCCCGATCCACCGTTCGATCCGCGCCGTGCCACCGGCCTCGCCGCCGAGCAGCGGCCTGCCGATCCGGTCGTACTCGGGCTGTCTCGGCGCGGCGGCCTCGGGCTCGCCGTGCCAGGTGGACAGCACCGCCAGCGCGCAGTCGGCGGCGTTGGAGGCCCGGAACGGGTCGTCGGCCGGGCCGCCTCCGTTCACCAGCCGCACCCAGGTGCCGCGCGGGTCGGGGAAGCGGGTGCCGGGCGGCACGGCCAGCGCGAGGTCCCGCTCTACCTGCTGGTCCGGCCGCGCCAGCCCGCCCGGCACCCCGTACGGCCTGCAGTGCGCCAGCCTCGGCGGGCGGTGCGCCAGGTCGAACCAGGTCCGCGTCGCACCCGCCGGGGAGCCCTCCCCGGCCGCCGGCGGCGCCGCCCACGAAGGCGTGGCCGGCGGCCGGCCGGGCAGCGCGTGCGCGGGACGCGCCTCGCACCCTGGCGGCACGCGCAGATGCGCCTCAGGGCCGGACACACCCTGCACCCGCTCGGGACCGGACACGCCCTCCACGCGCGGCTCGTGACCGGACACACCCTGCGCCCGCAGCTCAGGACCGGGCACACCCTGCACCCGCAGCTCAGGACCGGACGCAGCCTGCACCCGCAGCTCAGGAGCGGACACACTTTGCACCCGCAGCTCAGGAGCGGATACGCCTTCCACACGCGGTTCGGGACCGGGCGCAGCCCGAGGGCCGCATGCCGGGTGAGGGGGCGGCCCGGGTGTGTCCGCTGCTGGAGGACGCGTCTCGGGGCTGCCTGCCGCCATCGGGCCGGTCGGCGCGAACGTCTCGGCCGCCCGCGAGACAGGTGGCGGGGGCCACGCGGCCCCGCGATAGGCGGGCGGCGTCGCCGAAGCCGCCCCGTCTCGGACGGGTGCCATCACGGGCGGCACCGTCGACGGCGGCGCCGTCACGGGGGGCGCCGTCACGGGGGGCGCCATCGCGGGCGGCGCCGTCGAGGGGGGCGCCGTTACGGGGGGCGCCATCGCGGGCGGCACTGTCGAGGAGGGCGCCGCCGCAGATGGCGCCGTCACGTGTGCCGCCGTCACAGACGACGCTGTCACGGGTGGTGCTTCCGGAGGGAACGGCGACCTTGCGGATGCCTGCCCGCCCCACGGGGCCGGCCCGGTTGCCGGTTGGACCTGCGCGCTCGCGTGCCCGGGAGGCAGGCCGTCGCCCGCGGCGGCCGGGGTCTCGTCCTGACCGGTCGCCGTGCCGGGGGCGAGGCGCGGGGCCGTCCCGGGAGACGGCTGCGCGGGTGCCGCTGCGGCGGGCGTCTCGGGTGGCGCCGCCGGCTCCGGAGGCGGTTGGTCGCGCGGAGTCGCGGGAGGCTCGTGATCCCGCGGAGGGGCCGCGGTGGCGGGCTCCTCCCCGGGCGGCGAGGCGGTGGAGGGCTGGGCGGGGCGGGCGGCGGGCGGTTCGGGTTCGGCGGCGCGCTCGTAGTCACGCCAGCGCACGCCGTCGCCGACCACGGGGTTGTAGTCCCCCTCGAGAAGGACCCACCGGACGCCGGGCTTGCGGTCGCGGATCACGTGCTGCCTCCTGTCCTGCTCGACGACCGATCGTAGGGCCGCCTGCGCGTGCCAGGAGGGAGAGTCGGGAACTTTCCCGTCGCCGTCCACCGGCCGTACCAGCACAAACGTGGCGAACCACCACGCCGCGCCGGTCTGTCAGGCGACCTCGACCGTGACGGTGTGCCAGCCGGTCGCGCCGTCCGGGGCCGTGGGCGTCCGCTCTTCGGTCTGGGTACGGCCGGCGGCGTCCGTGGCGCGGACCTCGATCGTGTGACCGCCCGGGGTGGCGTCCCAGTCGAGCGCCCACTGCCGCCAGGTGTCCGGCCCCGGCACGCGGGCCAGCCTCGCCTGCCGCCAGGCCCCCCGGTCCACGCGAACCTCCACGGCGTCGATACCGGTGTGCTGGGCCCAGGCGACCCCGGCGATCGTGACCCGTCCGGCCGCGAGCGAGGCGCCCGGCTTGGGCAGGTCGATGCGCGACTGCGTCTTGATCGGCCCCTTGGCCGCCCAGCCGCGTGGTGTCCAGTACGCCTCGTCCCGGTCGAACCGGGTCACCTTGACGTCCACCACCCACTTGGTCGCCGACACGTACCCGTACAGCCCCGGCACCACCTGCCGTACCGGGAAGCCGTGGTCCACGGGCAGCACCTCTCCGTTCATGGCCACGGCGAACAGCGCGTCGCGCCCGTCCATGACCACGTCCACCGGCGTGCCGCAGGTGAATCCGTCGTCGGAGGTGGACAGCAGCATGTCGGCACCGGACCGGAGACCGGCCCCGCGCAGCACGTCGGCCATCCGGACGCCGAGCCAGCGGGCGTTGCCCGCGTACGGACCGCCCACCTCGTTGGACACGCAGGTCAACGTGACGTCGGCCTCGGTGAGCGGCATCCTCAGCAATTCGGCATAGGTGATTTCGACGGGCCGGTCCACCATGCCGTGGATCCGCAGCCGCCACGCCCGGGGATCGACCTGGGGGACGACGAGCGCGGTGTCGACCCGGTAGAAGTCGCGGTTGTTCGTGATGAACGGGGTCAGGCCGTTGATGCCGAGGTCCACCCCGGCGGGCAGCGGCGCGGCCGGGGTGGCGGGGCGCGGCAGTGCCAGCCCGGTCCGGGCGGCGTCGACCGCCTGCCTGCCCTCCAGCATCCGGCCGAGTACCAGGCTCACCCCCGCGACCGCCGCTCCGCCCGCGGCTCCGGTCAGCAGGCTGCGCCGGTCGAACGCGTGCGGCCCGCCTCCCGCCCGCATCACCGCCGGCCGCCCCGAGATCGGCTGATCCGCCGTCGGCCGTTCGGCGATCTGGCGGTCCGCCGTCGGCCGGTCCGTGATCGGCCCCTCCGCCGTCGGCCGGTCCGCCGTAGGCTGGTCCGCCGCCGACTGGTCCGCCGTCGGGTGATCCGCCATCGGCCGATCCGCCGCCGACCGGTCCGCCGTCGGGTGGTCCCCCGCCGGCGAGTCCGGCGATGCCGCGCCCGCCGCCGTCGCGACCTCGCCGGGGCGTGCGCCGCCGCTCGCGCGCCGTACCAGCCACCGCAGCGTCCACGCGCCGGCGGCGATGCCCACGACTGTCGGCACCACGTCGAGAGCGCTGGCACCGGGACGGGTGAGGACGGCGGCCAGCCCGATGGCCCCCAACGCGGCCAGCCCGGCGTACCCGTACGCCGTCCGCCGCAGGGACAGCACGCCCACCGCCGCCGCCAGCGCGGCGAGGACCACCAGCGTCCCGCCGATGAGGACCGTCTTGTCGTTCTCCCCGAAGGTGGAGATCGCGAACTCCTTCAGGGGCGCCGGCGTGAGGTCCACGACGGCGCCACCCACCGCCACGACCGGGGACGCCTCGGCCCGGACGGCCCCGGCAGCGAGCTGGGCCACTCCGAGCGCCACGGCGCCGGCCACCACACCCGCGATCGCACCCGCCCAGGCGGGCACCACGTCATTGCTCTGCACGTCATCGACGCTACGCCCGTCGTGGCGGCGTGGTTCTTACACCCCGGTTACGAAGCGCCCCGGTCGCGGCGTTCTGATCACAGCAGGCCGGGTCACCGCGGGCTGATCAAGCAGCCCGGTGCCAGCGCCCAGGCCACGCATCGGCCCAGCGCGAGGCAGCCCGCCGCGATGCGTCCCGTCAGGCAGCGGTCCGGACCCGGGAGGTCACGGGGACGACAGCAGGTCACGGACGATGGGGGCGAGGGCGCGGAAGGCGCGGCCCCGGTGGCTGATCGCGTCCTTCTCCTCCGGAGACATCTCCGCAGTGGTGCGCGTCTCCCCCTCGGGCACGAAGATCGGATCGTACCCGAACCCGTTGGTGCCGCGAGGAGTGGCGACGAGGCTGCCCCGCAGGGTGCCGTCGACGGCCCGTGCCTGCCCCGACGGCAGCGCCAGCGCGGCCACGCAGGCGAAGTGGGCGGTCAGCCGCTCGGCGGGCACGTCGGACACCTGAGCCAGCAGCAGGTCGAGGTTGGCCCGGTCGTCACCGTGGCGGCCGGACCAGCGGGCCGAGAAGACGCCGGGCATGCCGCCGAGCACGTCGACGCAGAGGCCGGAGTCGTCGGCCACGGCGGGCAGCCCGGAGCCCTGGGCGACGGCGTGCGCCTTGATCAGGGCGTTCTCCTCGAAGGTGACCCCGGTCTCGGCGACCTCGCCGATGGACGGGAACTCCTCCAGCCCCACGATGTCGAACCCTGCCAGGATGCGGCGCAGTTCGGCGATCTTGCCCGCGTTGCGGGTGGCCAGTACGATCTTCATCGGCCCAATGCCTCCTCCTGGATGAGCGTCAGCTCCTCGCAGCCGGCCACGGCCAGGTCGAGCAGCCGGTCGAGCGTGCCCCGGTCGAACGGCGCGCCCTCGGCGGTGCCCTGCACCTCGACGAAGCTGCCGGTGCCGGTCATGACGACGTTCATGTCGGTCTCGGCGGACACGTCCTCGCTGTAGCACAGGTCGAGCATGGGCACGGAGCCGACGATGCCCACCGAGACGGCCGACACCGAGCCGACGAGCGGGTCGCCGGGACACATCTTGCGCTCGCGCATCCAGGCGACCGCGTCGGCGAGCGCGACGTAGGCGCCGGTGATCGCGGCGGTCCTGGTGCCGCCGTCGGCCTGCAGGACGTCGCAGTCGAGCAGCACGGAGTTCTCCCCCAGCGCCTTGTAGTCGACGCAGGCCCGCAGCGAGCGGCCGATCAGCCGGGAGATCTCATGGGTGCGGCCGCCGATCTTGCCGCGGACCGACTCGCGGTCGTTGCGGGTGTTGGTGGCGCGCGGCAGCATCGCGTACTCGGCCGTCACCCAGCCCTGGCCGCTGCCCCGCCGCCAGCGCGGCACGCTGTCCTGGACGGAGGCCGCGCACAGCACCTTGGTGCCGCCGAACTCCACGAGCACCGAGCCCTCCGCGTGGGCCAGCCACCGCCGCGTGATCGTGATCGGGCGGAGCTGGTCAGGCGTGCGGCCATCCTGTCGAGACATGCAGATCACCCTATCCCCGTGCTGTGACGCTCTTGACCGAATGTGTCCGACACATGGATCCTTACGCAATGACAACGGGGGTGTTGCGGAGCCCTGATTTCCTCCGCTTCCTGAGCTCGCATGTGGCCAACGAGATCGGGACGAACATCTCGCGCGTGGCGCTCCCGCTGGTCGCCGTGCTCACCCTGAACGTGGGGGCGTTCCAGGTGGGGCTGCTGTCGGCCCTGCAGAGCGCGGCGTTCCTGGCGGTCGGGCTGCCGGCGGGGGTGTGGATCGACCGGATGCGCAGGCGGCGCGTGATGATGACCGCCGACCTGGTCCGGTGCGCGCTGTTCGGGAGCGTCCCGGCCGCGCACGCCCTGGGGCTGCTGTCGATCGAGATGCTGCTCGTGGTGGCGCTGCTGGCCGGGGTGGCCCAGGTCTTCAACGACGTGGCCGACCAGACCTACCTGCCGGAGCTCGTCGGCAAGGAGCACCTGAGCAGCGGCAACTCCAAGCTGGAGGTGGTGCGCTCGGGCGGCGCGCTGGCCGGGCCGAGCATGGGCGGCGCGCTGGCGCAGCTGCTCGGCGCGCCGCTGACGGTGCTGGCCACGGCCCTGGCCTCGTTCGCGTCGGCCGTGGCGCTCCGCTCGATCAGGACCCCCGACCGCCCACCGGCCACCGCGCCCGAGGGCGCCCGCATGCGGCGCGACATCCTCGAGGGGTTCGCGTTCGTCTGGCGCGATCGGCTGCTGCGTCCGATCATGGTCACCACCATGGGCACCAACCTGTGCCTCAGCGCCGTGATCAGCTTATCGGTGCTGTTCCTGGCCGACGTGGTGCGGCTGCCGGCGGGGCTGATCGGGGTGCTGCTCATGTCGGGCGCGGTGGGCGGGCTGCTCGGCGGCCTGACCGGCGCCCGGCTGTTCGGCAGGTACGGCACCGCCCGGGTGACCTGGTTGTCCCTGGCCGTGACCTCGCCCTTCGGCCTGCTGCTGCCGATGACGCAGGCCGACTGGCGGGTGTCGTTCTTCGCCCTCACCTCGATCGCCCTGTCGTGGGGCGCGGTCCTCTACAACGTGGGCCAGGTCACCTACCGGCAGTCGGTCGCGCCGGAGGGCATGCTGGGCCGGGTCAACGCCACGGTCAGGTTCGTGGTGTGGAGCACGATGCCGCTCGGTGCGCTGCTCGGCGGGATCGTGGCGCAGCAGGTCGGGGTGCGCCAGGCGCTGTGGGTGTTCATGGGGGGCCGGCTGCTGTCGTTCCTGCCGCTGGTGTTCTCGCCGCTGGTGCGGCTGCGCGACTTCACGCAGGTGCGCGCCCGCCGGTGACCGGCCGGGCGCGTCCGACCGGCCGCGGGAGGACCGGCCGCAGGAGGACCGGCCCCCGAGTACCGGCCCGCGAGCCGCGCCCTGAGAACAGCCACGCGGAGAGCAGGACCTGGGACCGGTCGTCAGGCCAGCTCGTAGACGGCGCCGCTGCGGGCCAGCTCGATGGGGCCGCCGTAGCCGCCGCGGGAGGCGTCGTCGAGGATGCGCGCCTGGTCGTGCCAGGGCACGAGATGGGTGAGCACCAGCCGTCCGACGCGGGCCTTGGCGGCGTGCTCGGCGGCCTGGCGGCCCGACAGGTGCAGGTCGGCGGGCAGGTCGGGCTGGTCGACGAACGACGCCTCGCACAGCAGCAGGTCGGCCTCCTCGGCCAGCCGCACCAGCTCCGCCGTCTCGCCGGTGTCGCCGGAGTAGGCGACGCTGCGCCCGCCGTACGAGACGCGGAAGCCGTAGGCCTCGACCGGATGGTTGACCAGCCCGGCCGTCACCGTGAACGGGCCGATCTCGAACGTGCCGGGCCGCAGCCGCTCGAAGGCGAACGCGGTCTCCATCCCGGGCTCGTCGGGCATGCCATAGGCGGCGGCCAGCCGGTGCGGCGCGTCGCCGGGCGCGTACACGGGCACCCGTGGGTACGGCGCGTCGGGCCCGTACGTGCGCGCCACGTGGTAGGCGCACATGTCGAGGCAGTGGTCGGCGTGCAGGTGGGACAGGCAGATGGCGTCGACCTCGTAGAGGCCGATGTGTCTCTGGAGGGCGCCCAGCGCGCCGGCGCCGAAGTCGAGCAGCAGCCGGAAGCCCTCCGCCTCGAGCAGGTAGCAGGACGCGGGGCTGTCGGGACCTGGGAAGCTACCCGAGCAGCCGACGATGGTCACCTTCATGTGGGCCTCCGTTAGAGGTAGTACCCCCCACTGGTGTGACGTCGACCGCATCGATCTCCGGGCCCAGGAAACGCCGTCCGAGCTGGGCGAACAACGTGGAGTCGCCGGTGGCGCGGAAGCGGTGCCGGGGGGTGGCGTCGCTGCCGGCCGCCAGGTCACGGTCGTGCAGGATCCGATAGACGTCCTTGGCCGTCTCTTCGGCGCTGGAGACCAGCGTGACCCCGTCACCGGCGACGTACGAGATGGCGCCGGTGAGCAGGGGGTAGTGGGTGCATCCGAGGATGAGTGTGTCGCACCCGGCCTCCCTGATCGGACTCAGGTAGTCGCGCACGACGCCGATGAGCTCGTCGCTCATCGTCTCGCCGCGTTCGACGTAGTCGACCAGCAGTGGGGCGGCCACGCTGGTGAGTTGCACGTCGGGTGCGGCGGTGAAGGCGTCGTGGTAGGCCATCGACTGGATGGTGGCCCGGGTGGCGATGACCCCGACCTTGCCGGTGCGGGTGGCGCGCACCGCGCGCCGGGTGGCCGGGTGGATCACCTCGACCACGGGCACGTCGTAGCGTTCGCGGGCGTCGCGCAGCACGGCGGCACTGGCGCTGTTGCACGCGATCACGAGCATCTTGACGTCCTGCTCGACGAGGTGATCCATCACCCGCAGCGCGTACGCGCGCAGCTCCGCGATGCTCTTGGGTCCGTACGGCTGGTTGGCCGTGTCGGCCACGTAGGTGATGGACTCGTGGGGCAGCTGGTCGATGATCGCCCTGGCGACCGTCAGGCCGCCCACCCCGCTGTCGAAGATCCCGATGCTCGCTTCCGGCACCTTTCGAGGGTAGGCGACCTGCGGGATCCGCACTGCGTAAGAATGCTCACAGTGCAGGTGCGGCGCGGGCGTCCCGGAGGGTTACCCGCGCCCCACCCGCGCCAGCTGGCGTGACTGGGCGACGAGCCGGCCGCGCGAGTCGCGCACCTCGACCTCCTCGTCGAACCAGCCGTCGTGCACCAGCCGCCCGCTGCCGATCAGCGTGAGCGGGCCCGGGGCGGGCAGCGCGCGCAGGTGCCAGGTCAGGTCCACGGTCGGCGCCCAGCCACGTGCCCCGGCGGAGAACACGACGGGCGGCATGGCGTCGACCGCGAGCGCCAGCACGTACGGGTCGGGGTCCTGCGGCTCGGCCATCCGGAAGTAGGCGCGCGACTCCGGCCGGCCGGAGGGCTCGCCCGTCAGCCAGCCGATCGTCGGCGGGTCGAACAGCAGCTCCATCTGGGCGTTGAGCGTCATGCCGGACTCCGGCCTGGGGTCGGGCAGCCTGACGCACTGCTCGGGCGGCGGCATCAGGTGCGGCGGCTGCTCGTCGGCGTAGGCGGGCGGACCGTCGCCGAGGGTGGCCGTGGTGACCAGGCACTCCATCTGTGCGGCGCCGTCCTGCACCAGCCTGGCGCGCAGGAACGCCACGGTCCGGCCGGCCTTGAGCCGCTCGACCTCCACCCGCGCCGGGCCGGCGACGGGGGCCCTGAGGAACTGCGCGGTCGTGCTGACCGGGTGCTCGAACGGCGAGGCGTCCACGGCCGCCCGCAGGACCACGGCCATGAGGTAGCCGCCGTTGAGCGGGCCGCCGATCGCGTACCCGGGGTCGAGGCACACGTCATAGGTGGTCTCGTCGACCCGGATCGCCTGCGTGGCCTCGTCGAACTTGGTCATCCGCGCCGTCCCCAACTCCCGAATGTTGTTCTAGTGCGGGACCAACCCTACGGCATGGGGGCAACTGGCATGCATCCGGACTTCAGTGCATTGCAAGCGCCCGTCTAGCAACATCAGCTACCTTCTCTGTGGTCATAAGTCCACATTGTGAGTTGAGTGATGACTGCGAATAATCCCCCTCATGGCCAGGATCCTGACCGGACCACGGCGTATCGCTGGGGCCAGGAGCAGGAGCCGGGTCACCCGGCGCCGCCACCGCACGGACAGCCGTATCCGCCGCAGCAGCCCTACCAGGGCCAGGGCGGCTACGGGCAGCCTGGCTACGAGCAGCAGGGTTACGGTCAGCAGGGCTACGGCCAGCAGCAGGCGTTCGGGCAGCAGCAGCCCGGCTACGGCCAGCAGAGCAGTTACGGCCAGCAGGACCCGGGCTACGGCCAGGCGGGCCAGAGCTACGGCCAGGCGGGCCAGGGCTACGGCCAGGCCGGCTACGGGCAGCAGGGCTACGGCCAGCAGGCCTACGGGCAGGCCGGCCCCACCCAGCAGCAGCCCGGCTACGGCCAGCACGACCCGTACGGCCAGGCGGGCGGGCAGCAGGGGCCCGACATGCTGGGCGGCCCCGGCGCGCCGCCCCAGAAGAGCCGCAAGGGCTGGATCATCGCGCTGGCGTCCGCGCTGGCCGTGGTGCTGCTCGGCAGCGGGGCCGTGTGGGCCGTGGGCGCCTTCGGCGGCGGCGGCACCCAGCCGCACGACGTGCTGCCCGGCAACGCGATCGCCTATTTCCGGCTCGACCTGGACCCGGCCGCCAACCAGAAGGTGGCGCTGTTCCAGCTCGCCCGCAAGTTCAGCGTGACCAAGGACTCCTTCAGCGGCGAGGACCCGCGCGAGGCGCTGTTCAAGGCCATGAAGAAGGACGGCGGCGACGACCTGGCCAAGGTCGACTTCGCCCGCGACGTGGACCCGTGGCTCGGCAGCCGGATCGGCGTGGCCATCCTGCCGCCCGAGGGCGGCAAGGAGCCCGGCTTCGCGGTGGCCGTCCAGGTCAAGGACGAGGAGCAGGCCAAGGCCGGCATCGCCAAGCTGATGGGCGACGACAAGTACGGCATCGCCTTCCGCGACGACTACGCCCTGCTCACCGAGGAGCAGGCGCAGGCCGACAAGCACGCCACGGGCGAGGCCACCCTGGCCGAGAGCGCCGACTTCGGCGACGACCTGAACGCCGTGGGCGAGCAGGGCGTGCTGTCCTACTGGGCGCACCTCGGCGAGATCGCGAAGATCGCCGGCGACGCCATCCCGGCCGAGCAGGCCGCCGCCGTGGAGCAGGTCAAGAACGCCCGCTTCGCCGGGGCGCTGCGCTTCGACAGCGAGTACGTCGAGCTGGCCGGCGTGGTGCGCGGAGCCGAGAACCCGATCGAGGGCGACACGGAGGCCGCCGACCTGACCAAGCTCCCCGCCACCACCGCGGGCGCGCTGTCGTTCTCCGGCCTCGACCAGACCGTCACCAAGAAGTGGGCGGACATCGAGAAGTCGCTCGGCTCCGGCGCCGCCGCCGACTTCAAGCGGGCCCTCGACCAGGCCAAGCAGCAGTACGGGCTGGAGCTGCCCGGCGACCTGGCCACGATGCTCGGCAAGAACCTCACGGTGGCCGTCGACAGCGAGGGCCTCGACACCCAGCAGGTCAAGGGCGGCGTGCGCATCATGACCGACCCGGCCAAGGCGCAGGCCGTGCTCGACAAGGTGCAGCAGGCGATCACCGCGAACGGCGGCGCCGCGCCGCAGATCGCCAAGGTCGCGGGTGACGGCACGTTCACCGTCGCCACCACCCAGGAGTACGCGAAGAAGCTGTCGGAGGAGGGCACGCTCGGCGACAGCGAGACCTTCCAGAAGGCGGTCGCCGACGGAGCGGACGCGAACTTCGCCCTGTTCGTCGATCTGGACAAGGTGGAGAAGCTCTACCTGGCCAACCTGCAGGGCGAGGAGAAGGCCAACGTGGAGGTGCTGCGCGCCGTGGGACTCAGCGGCAAGCAGAGCGCCGAGGAGGCCACGTTCTCGCTGCGGGTGCTGTTCAACTGACCCGGGAACGCGGACGGGCGGCCGGCTTCTCGCCGGCCGCCCGTTCTGCGTCCTTCCGTCCCTGTCGCCTCGGACTGGGGCCGCTACGCCCAGAGCTGCCCTTCGAGGCGCTCCTCGGCCTCCTCCAGGGTGCCCTCGTAGGCGCCGGTGGACAGGTACTTCCAGCCACCGTCGGCCACCACGAACACCACGTCGGCCCGCTCCCCCGCCTTGACGGCCTTGCGGGCCACGCCCAGCGCCGCGTGCAGGGCGGCGCCGGTGGACACCCCGGCGAAGATGCCCTCGGCCGTCAGCAGCTCGCGGGTGCGGCGCAGGGCGTCGGCGGAGCCGACCGAGAAGCGCGTGGTCAGCACCGACTCGTCGTACAGCTCAGGGATGAAGCCCTCGTCCACGTTGCGCAGGCCGTACACCAGCTCGCCGTAGCGCGGCTCGGCCGCCACGATCTGGACGCCCGGCACCCGCTCGCGCAGGAACCTGCCGACCCCCATCAGCGTGCCCGTCGTGCCGAGGCCGGCGACGAAGTGGGTGACGGTGGGCAGGTCCTCGAGGATCTCCGGCCCGGTCGACTCGTAGTGCGAACGCCAGTTGGCCGGGTTGCCGTACTGGTAGAGCATCACCCACGAGGGGTTGCGCTCGGCCAGCTCCTTGGCCCTGCGGACCGCCTCGTTGGAGCCGCCGGCCGCCGGGGAGGAGATGATCTCCGCGCCCCACATGCGCAGCAGTTGGCGGCGCTCCTCGGAGGTGTTCTCGGGCATCACGCAGATCAGTCTGTAGCCCTTGAGCTTGGCCGACATGGCCAGCGAGATGCCGGTGTTGCCGCTGGTGGGCTCCAGGATCGTGCACCCCGGCGTGAGAAGGCCGTCCTTCTCCGCCTGCTGGATCATCCACAGCGCCGGCCGGTCCTTGATCGACCCGGTCGGGTTGCGGTCCTCCAGCTTCGCCCAGACCCGCACGTCGGGCGACGGCGACAGCCGGGGCAGGCCGACGAGCGGGGTGCGGCCGACCGAGTCGATCAGCGAGTCGAAACGCATGTCACCCGCCGGCGACAGCCGGGAGGACGGTCACCGTGTCGCCGTCGGACACGGGCGTCCCGAGACCGCCGAGGAAGCGCACGTCCTCGTCGTTGAGGTAGACGTTGACGAAGCGGCGCAGGGCGCCCTGGTCGACGAGGCGCTCCTTGATGCCGGGGTGGGCCGACTCAAGGTTGCTGATCAGCTCGTCGAGGGTGGCGCCCTCGGCGGTGACGGCCTTGGCGCCGCCGGTGTAGTTGCGCAGGATGGTAGGAATGCGAACCTCGATGGCCATCGCGGTAGGTCTCCTCAGGTCTGGTCGTCGTCCCATCGGCGGCAACGCCGACGGCTGGCTGCGGAATTCCAGCTCAGCGACAGTCGTAGACGACGACGGCCGGAGTGTGCGCGAAGAGAAAGCTCTGCACAGGCCGGACCATCATGGGACAAACCTTACCTCTTCCTCGGTGACGACTCCGTCGAGGATCCGGTAGGAGCGGAACTCGACCTCCGCCTCGTCGCGGGTCGACACGAGGACGTAGTGGGCGTTCGGCTCGGAGGCGTAGGAGATGTCGGTGCGCGACGGGTAGGCCTCGGTGGCGGTGTGCGAGTGGTAGATCACCACGGGCTCCTCGTCACGGTCGTCCATCTCGCGCCAGACGCGGAGCTGCTCCATCGAGTCGAAGCGGTAGAAGGTCGGCGAACGCTCGGCGTTGGCCATCGGGACGAACCGCTCGGGCACACCGTCACGTCCCGCGATCACGCCGCACGCCTCGTCGGGATGGTCGGCCCGGGCGTGGGCGACGATCTTGTCGGCGAGTTCCTGGGAGATCTGGAGCATGGCCCGGAAGCTACCAGAGTGCCCGGACCAGGGTGTCCTGGAGGTAGGTCAACCAGTCGTAGATGACGTAGGTGGGGTAGCGGGGGTCGTCCTCCGACATGGCGGCGATCTCCTCGTGGACCTCCTCGGTCACCTCCAGCTTGGTGCCGAGCGCCAGCCGTAGATCGTTGAGCGCGCGCATCCACGCCTGCGCCTGCTCCGTCGTCAGCTCGGTGCGCCCCGACCTGGCCGTGTCGAGCATGGTGCGCGCGTCGGCGCGCTTGCCGTCGCGCAGGGTCGCCTCGGTGTAGCGGCGGAACTCGGCCGCGTCCCGCGCGTCCTCGTAGGCCGAGGGGAACAGCCGCGCCAGCACCGGGTCGGACGGCGCCTGGCCGTCGCCGATGCCCAGCGCGCGCTCCAACGGATCGTCACCGGTCTCGCCCGGCTCCACGAGGCCGAGCAACTCCGAGACCAGCGAGCGGAGGATCGCCACCTCCGCCGCCTCGAACCGCGCGACGACGACGCCGTCGCCCTTCGCCGAGAATCCCGAGCTCACCGGCGCCGCCTCACTTGACCGAGTCGGGCTGGACCGTCGCCCACAGTCCGTAGGAGTGAAGGATCTGCACGTCGCGCTCCATCTCTTCGCGGGTGCCGCTGGACACGACGGCCTTGCCCTTGTGGTGGACGTCCAGCATGAGCTTCTCCGCCTTCTCGCGGGTGTAGCCGAAGACGGTCTGGAACACGTAGGTCACGTAGGACATGAGGTTGACCGGGTCGTTCCAGACGATCGTCACCCAAGGCAGATCGGGCCGGACGTCCGTAGACGGACGCTCGACTGCGATTGGAGCGGTGCTACCCACATCCCCCATCCTGCCCTACCTCCGCCGTAGTCTTCGAGTCGTGACAATGCCCATGAGCACTGCGTTGCTTACAGATCACTATGAGCTGACGATGTTGCAGGCGGCCCTGCGCAGCGGCGCCGCCCACAGACGCGCCGTCTTCGAGGTGTTCGCCCGCCACCTGCCCGGCGGCAGGCGTTACGGGGTCGTCGCCGGGACGGGGCGTGTCCTTGACGAACTCGAACACTTCCGTTTCGGTGACGAGGAACTCGCCTACCTGCGCGAACGTCAGGTGGTGGACGAGTCCACCCTCGCCTTTCTCGCAGACTACCGATTTTCCGGAAATATCTGTGGATATGCGGAGGGCGAGGTCTACTTCCCCGCATCTCCGATCATGGTGGTGGAGGGCACGTTCGCCGAGGCCGTGCTGCTGGAGACACTGGTCCTGTCGATCCTCAACCACGACTGCGCCATCGCCTCGGCGGCCTCGCGCATGCGCAACGCGGCGGGCGGCCGCCCCCTCATCGAGATGGGCTCGCGCCGCACCCACGAGCGGGCGGCCGTGGCGGCCGCCCGCGCCGCCTACATCGCGGGTTTCGCCTCCACCTCCAACCTGATGGCCGGGCGCGCCTACGGCGTCCCCACGGCGGGCACCGCCGCCCACGCCTTCACGCTGCTGCACGACTCCGAACGGGCCGCGTTCGAGGCCCAGATCGCCTCCCTCGGCCACGAGACGACGCTGCTCGTCGACACCTACGACGTCGCCGAGGCGGTCCGCACGGCGGTCGAGCTCGCCGGGAACAAGCTCGGCGCCGTCCGCATCGACTCCGGTGACCTGGCGGCCGCCGCGCAGGAGGTGCGCGAGCAGCTCGACGCGCTCGGCGCCTTCGACACCCGCATCGTGGTCACCTCCGACCTCGACGAGTACGCCATCGCCGCACTCGCCGCCGCCCCGGTCGACGGCTACGGAGTCGGCACCTCCCTGGTGACCGGGTCGGGCGTGCCGACGGCCGCGCTGGTCTACAAGCTGGTGGCCCGCGAGACCGCCTCGGGCGACCTGGAGCCCGTCGCCAAGCGCTCCGTCGGCAAGCCGTCGCGCGGCGGCCGCAAGGAGGCGTACCGCCTGCTCGACGAGCGCGGCCACGCCGAGACCGAGCTGATCACCACCTCCGGCACGGCGCCCGAGGGCGGCGTGCCGCTGCTGCGCGAGCTGGTGCGCGGCGGGGAGGTCGTCGGCCGCGAGCCGCTCGCCGAGGCCCGCGAGCGGCACGCCCACGCCGTCACGCTGCTCCCCCAGGAGGCACTCCACCTCGGAAGGGGGTACGCGGCCATCCCGACGGAGTTCGCCTGACGTATCGTGATCCTCATGGGCAGTGCGCTGATCATCGTCGACGTGCAGAACGACTTCTGCGAGGGCGGCAGCCTGGCCGTCGCGGGCGGCGCGGAGGTCGCGGCCGCGATCACCCGCCACGTGGCCACCCACGACTACGACCACGTCGTGGCCACCCGCGACTACCACGTCGACCCGGGTGACCACTTCTCCGACCACCCCGACTACTCCCGGAGCTGGCCGGCGCACTGCGTCGCGGGCACGCCCGGCGCCGACTTCCATCCGGGGCTCGACGTCGCCGCGGTCGAGGAGATCTTCAGCAAGGGCGCCCACGAGGCCGCCTACAGCGGGTTCGAGGGGACGTCGGGCGACGGCGTCTCCCTGGCCGCGTGGCTGCACGAGCGGCGGGTGCACGAGGTGGACGTGGTGGGCATCGCCACCGACTACTGCGTCCGGGCGACGGCCCTCGACGCGGTCAAGAACGGACTGGCCGTGCGGGTGCTGCTCGACCTGACGGCGGGCGTGGCCCGCCACACGACCAACGCGACGGTCGCCGAGCTCGACGCCGCCGGCGCCACCCTGCGCGGCGCCCCCATGGTCGGCTGACGCCCCGCCTCCCGTCAGCCGTCGTCGGCGGGCAACACCGTGAAGGTGTCGCCCCAGAGCGGCTTCATCGTCCGGAAGTGGCGATGGTCGAGCGTGAGCACCCGCGTCGTGCGATGCCGCGCCGCGACCAACGCCACTGACGCATCGGTGATCCCGACCTTCATGCCCGCGTAGCGGGCGACGAGGTCGGCCGCCCTCGACACATCGTGCGACGACATGCCGACCAGCTCATAACCTCCCTCCCCGATGTCGCGGAGGAACTCGAGCTCCCGGTGGACCCCGACCCGGGTCAGGACCATGTAGTCCGTCTCGGCCAGCACGAAAGGGGACAGCAGGAGCGGTCCCCTTTCCGACTCCAGCACGCGACGTGCTTCCTTGTGGTGCGGCTGGTCGGGGCCGATGGCGGCGAGCAGGCCGCTGGTGTCGAGGACGAGCATCAGGCGAGCCCGTCCTTTCCGAAGCCCTCTTCGAGGATCTCGTCGATGCGCTCGGCCGTGAGCGGCTCGCCGCCCAAGTCGAACAGCGGGAGCCTCGGGCGGGGGCGTTCGCCGATGAGCTCCTGGCTCACCGCGCGAGTGATCGCCTCGCGCATGTAGTCGTCCTCGGTCATCCCGTGCCACCGGGCCGCCTCGGCGACCCGGTGCTTGATGTCCTCGGGAAGATACAGGCTCACGTCAGGCACCTTTCCACGGTAACGCGGCGTCCCCTGGACCCCGCCTCTCACTGTAGGTGAACGCCATGCAACACTCTGTCCATGTGATCGTCAACGGCGCCCCCAGCGCTCCGGGACAGAAGTAACACGGAGAGTCACAACTCTCCACCCGTATGCGAGGTCTTCTCATGCTCACCGTCTGCCTCGGCCTGGCCTGGCTGTCGCTCGGGCCGCTCGCGCTCTGGCTCCTCGTCCGCGGCCGGGTCCTGGCGCGTACGGGCGCGGTCGTGGTGCTGGCGCTGCTGGAGGGCGCGACGGTGGCGCTGCCTCCCGAGCGGATGCCGGAGGTGGCCGTGGCGCGCGAGAGCGTGCCCGAGCCGGTGACGGGGTGCGCGGAGCGGGATCCGTCGCCCGAGAGCGCGGCGCTGAGCGGGCACGGGGCGGCGCTGACCGTGTCCTGGCGCGCCGTGCCCGGCGAGTGCCCGACGGCCGAGGTGGTGGTGCGGCACGACGGCAGGCGGCTGCGGGTCTGGCTGCACGAGGGGCCTGCGGGTGGTGCGCGGGAGGGGGCGCGGGTGCTGCCCGTGCGCGTGGACGGGGACGAGGCGTCGCTGCGGATCCCGCTCGGCTCGCGGCCCGGTCGCGGCGGCGGGTACGTCGCGGTGGACGGCCGCACCGGTCACCGCATCCCCGGCCCGCGCCCCGGGGCTGCGGAGCCAGGCCGCGACTCCGCCCCGCACGCCTGACCCCGGGCGCCCGGGACGGCGACCGCCCGTGCGGGCCGTCAGGCGGTCATGGCGTAGCGGACGGCGTCGTCGAAGTCGTCGTACACGTCGAACGCGTTGCGCAGCCCCGTGATCGACAGCACCCGGGAGACCACTCCCTGCACGCCGCCCAGCAGCAGCCTGGTGCCCCGCCTCTCGCACCGCTGCAGCACGGTGACGAGCTCGCTCATGCCCACGGAGTCGCAGAAGGCGACCTCGCGCAGATCCATGATCATGAACGGGGTCGCGGGCTGCTCCCAGGCCCGGCGCAGATGCCCGCGCAGCAGCGGGACCGCGTCGACGTCGAGCTCGCCCTCCAGCCGCAGGATCAGGCAGTGCTGGAAGACTCCGGAGGTCACGACGAGCGCCGACTTGCCGGTGGCCCCGTAGGACATGGGTGCAACCCCTCCGCGCAGCGAGATCCAGCCAAGGGAGATGTTGCCGGTCCGGACGCCCGGCTAACGAAAGGTCACAGGCTTGTGACCAAACGCGACCCCGGCCGGGACATCACCGCCGCTGGGTGGCCCACTGGCGGATCTTGTCGATGCGTTCCTGGATCTGCTCGGCGGTGGCCTGCGCGATCGGCGGTCCGCCGCAGGCGCGGCGCAGCTCCGAGTGGATGACGCCGTGCGGCTGCCCGGTGCGGTGGTTCCAGGCGCCGACCAGGCCGTTGAGCTCGCGTCGCAGCTCGGCGATCCGCTCGTGCGGGGCCAGCCGCTCCTCGGCGGGCTCGTCGGCCTTCTTGCGCCGGGCCGCCTGCTGCTCGGACTGCCGTTTGCGCAGCAGGGTGGCGACCTGGTCGGGCTCCAGCAGGCCGGGCAGGCCGAGGAAGTCCTCCTCCTCGGCGGACCCCACCTCGGCGCCGGTGCCGAACTCGCCGCCGTCGAACAGCACCCGGTCGAAGGTGGCCGTCGTCTCCATGGTCTCGAACGGGAGCTCGTCGCCGACGACGTCGGGGTTGTCCTGCTTGCGGTTGGCCTGCTCCAGGAGACTGTCGTCGAGCCCGTCCTCGGGCGGCCTGCGGTTGAGCACGTGGTCGCGCTCCACCTCCATCTCGTTGGCCAGGCCCATCAGGGTCGGCACCGAGGGGAGGAAGACGGAGGCGGTCTCGCCGCGCTTGCGCGCCCGTACGAACCGCCCCACGGCCTGGGCGAAGAACAGCGGCGTGGAGGTCGAGGTGGCGTAGACGCCCACGCACAGGCGCGGGATGTCGACGCCCTCCGACACCATGCGCACCGCGACCAGCCAGCGGTCCTGGGAGGCGGCGAACGCCTTGATCTTCTTGGACGCGCCCGGGTCGTCGGACAGCACGACCGTGGCGCCCTCGCCGGTGATGTTGCGCAGGTGGCGGGCGTAGGCGCGGGCCGCCTCGTGGTCGGTCGCGATGACCAGGCCGCCGGCGTCGGGCACGCCGCGCCGCACCTCGGTCAGGCGGCGGTCGGCCGCCTGCATGACCTGGCGGATCCAGTCGCCCTTGGGGTCGAGCGCGGCGCGCCAGGCCTGGGAGAGCTGATCCTTGGTGAGCGGAGTGCCGAGCGTGGCGGCGATCTCGTCACCGGCGCGGGTGCGCCACTTCATCTCGCCGGAGTAGGCGAGGAAGATCACCGGACGGACCACGCCGTCGTCGAGCGCCGGGCCGTAGCCGTAGGAGTAGTCGGCGACGCTGCGCTTGAATCCCTCGGCGTCCTCCTGGTAGCCGACGAACGGGATCGGGTTGTCGTCGGAGCGGAACGGCGTGCCGGTGAGCTGGAGCCTGCGGGCCGCCGGCTCGAACGCCTCGCGGATGCCGTCGCCCCACGACTTGGCGTCGCCCGCGTGGTGGATCTCGTCGAAGATGACCAGCGTCTTGCGCGCCTCGGTGCGCGCCCGGTGCAGGGCCGGGTGCATGGCGACCTGGGCGTAGGTGACCGCGACGCCGGTGTAGTCGCGGGAGGTGGTGCCCTGGCTGTTCTTGAACTCGGGGTCGATGCCGATGCCGACCCGCCCGGCGGCGTCGGCCCACTGACGCTTGAGATGCTCGGTCGGGGTGACGATGGTGATCGCCCGGATCACCCCGCGGTCGAGCAGGTCGCTGGCGATGCGCAGGGCGTAGGTCGTCTTGCCCGCGCCCGGGGTCGCCACGGTGAGGAAGTCACGGGGCTCGTGCCTGGAATAGAGGTCGAACGCCTCCTGCTGCCACGCCCGCAGCTTGGGGGCGGTGCCCCATGCGGCGCGGTCGGGATAGGAAGGCGACAGGTGGGATGCGGCGAACGTGCTCACCGCATCACCTCTGGGGTTCGTGTGCTTCGCTCTCTCACAGTGACCCTAGGGTAATCGGGGGCACCGACAAGACGTGCCGTGCAACGGGGATCCTGGCCAAGGTCATCCTTGCGTGCTATGGGCGGCTGGTCGCTTATCGCACGCTCGACAGCAGGGTGTCCAGCGCCTGTCTGCGTGCGGGTTCGTCGGGCTGGAGCAGGCCGACGACGAGTACGGCGCCGCCGCCGCGCGTGAGCAGGATCACTCGAAGGTAGGCGGGCCGGTTGACCACGTCCTGGTACTCGGCGCGCAGGGCGCGGGAGTGGCCGCCGGGCACCTGCCGGTCGGCCACGACGGTGACGCGGTCGCCCTTGAGCAGCAGCCGGGAGTACAGTTCGGCCGCCTCCACCAGGGACTCGCGCGTCGTGCCGTCGAACGGCCTGGCCATGACGAGCGCGCCGGCGGCGTCGGTGGCAGCCGTGGTGAACCCGGTGACCGGCGGCACCGTCTCGGCGCGCCATCCGCCGGGCAGGGGGATCGTCACCCGGGCCCGCGGGTCGTGCAGCAGTCCCGGCTCCGCGGGTGCCGCGGTGAGCCGCTGGACGGCCACGACGAGGGAGGCCACGGCGGCGACGGCCAGGACGACCGCCAGCAGGGCCCCGGCGACCCGTCGCGGGCCCCGCCCCCGCGCCCTCCTGGACAGGCCGGGGTCGGCGGGCGCGCCGTACAGGCGGGCGGAGGGCGGCAGCGACTGCCACGGCGCCCGCGACCCGCCGTCGTGGCCGGGCCGGCGGGCGGAACCCAGGTCGAAGCGGCTGAGGCCACGGCGGAGGTCGCCGCCCATGTCCCCAGCCGGGGCATGGTCGCGGTCTGAGCCGCCGCCGGCCTCACGGGCCGAGGCACGGTGACGGTCGTCGGCGCGCTCGCGGGCGCGGTGGTGCCTGGGGTCGAGGGCGGAGTCGAGATCAGGGTCGAGGTCGGGGTCGGGGTCGGGGTCGGGGTCGGGGTCGGGGTCGAGGGCGAGGGCGAGGTCAGGGCCGGGGTCGGGGGCGGGGCCACGCCCGAAGAGCCTGTCGAAGGCGCGGCCCAGCGTGCGCTCGAAGGCGCGGTCCGTGCCGCGCGGCGTGGTGCGCCGGAGGCGGGGGTTCCACGGCTCGTCATCCGGCTCGTCGTCGTCCCACGCGCCTTCCGGGTCCCCCTGCCAGGAGCTGGGCCACCGGGCGTCGAGCTCGTCATCGCCGCCGGACGCGGGCCAGGCCGTCTCCGGCCGGGCGGGCGTGCCGGGCCCGGTGCCGCCGCGGGTGCCGCCGCGGGTGCCGCCACGGGTGCCGCCACGGCCGGGCCCGCCCGAGTCGTGCCCGCCGGCGTCGGGGCTGCGCGTGCCCTCGTGTGGGTCCGCGTCCGGCGCCGTGTCGCCGTGGCCGTCTGGCTCGGGATCGGGGGCGGAGGCAGAGGCGGGGGCGGGGGCGGGGCGGCCCGGCGGGGCGGCGCCGGGGCGGGCGGGGCCGTAGGGCCGTCCCCGGCGGGCGCCGGGTTCGCGGCCCGTGCCGTAGGGAGGAGTGCGGCGGTGCCTGGGGCCCGGGTGCGGGGGCCAGACACGGTGATCGTCCTCCATGGCGCCTCCTTGCCCGCTGTCCTATCACTCCTGGCGGCGCTCATCCGGAGATCTGTGACGGCTGGGACGGGAGATGCGTAATCGCTCTCGCGGGCCCGCCGGCGGGGACGGAGGTGCTAGCGGACGCGCTGGGCGAGCAGGGTGGTGGCGAGGGCGACGGCGGCCATGAGGAGGCAGATGACGACGAAGCCGCGGGCGATCTGAGTGGGGCTGTGGCCGATGAGGTTGATCAGCGCGCCGCCGATGCCGACGGCCAGCCCGGAGCCGAGCATGTCCGTCACCGCCAGGGCCGCGCTGTTGGCGCCCTGCTCGTTGGCGGGCGACTGCCTGAGCGCGGTGACGCTGACCGTGGTCATGCCCAGGCCCATGCCGAACCCGGCCACGATCCACGCCGGCACCGCGATCCAGCCGGTGACGCCGGGCAGGGCGGACAGCAGCGCCACGAGGATGCCCGCCGTGACGCAGGCGGCGCCCAGCCGTATCCGGCGGTACGGCTCCGCGGTGCGCCTGCTCTGCAGATAGGAGCCCGTGGACCAGCCGAGCGCGCCGGTGGTGAGCGCGATGCCGGCGGCCGTGGGGTCGAAGCCCTTGACGGACTGGAGCGCCAGCGGGATGAACATGTTCACGCCGAAGAACCCGGCCGAGAACAGCCCCCGCATCATGACGGTCGTGGGCAGCCCCCGGTGGAAGCGCAGCGCGCCGGGCGGGAGCAGCCGGACGAGCCCGTACAGCAGGAGGGCGCCGCCGACGGCCACGGCGGCGGCGCTCGGCGCCGCGGCCACGTGCAGCTTGTCCACGCCGTACAGCAGGGCGCCGCCGCCCACCGCCGCGGCGGCCGCGGCGGCCGTCATGGCCACCGGGCGCGAGCGCGGCCCGCTCGACGGCCTCGCCTCCTCGCCCTCGGGACGGCGTCTGAGCGCGGGGACCAGCATCACCAGGGCCGGGATCACGAGCGGGATGATGCCGTAGAACACCCACCGCCAGCCCCACGCGTCGGCGACGAGCCCGGCCACGGCCGGGCCGACCATGGCGGGCACCACCCAGGCCGCCGACAGCGCCGCGAACGCCTTGGGCCGTACCTCCGCCGGGTACACCCGGGCGATCATCACGTAGATGGCCACGATCGCGAAACCGGCTCCGAGTCCCTGGACGGCCCGCGCCAGCAGGAACAGCTCCTTGCCCGTCGCCGCGCCGGCCAGCCCCATGCCGGCCGCGAAGAGCACCACGCCGAGCAGGAACGGGACCGGGTAGCCGCGCCGGTCGGCCCACACGCCGGACACCACGTTGGCGAACAGGCTGGCGATGAGGAAGGCCGAGAAGCTCAGCCCGTACAGGTCCAGGGCCTGCAGTTGCTTCGACACCACCGGCATGACGACGCTGACGGACATGCCCTCGAAGGCGATCAGCGTGACGACGAGCAGGATGCCGATGGTCGCCGCGCGGTAGGGGGCGCTGAGGATGCCAGGGGGTGCGTACGGAGTGTCGAGAGCCTTCGGTGCTGTCACTCCGACATCCTAGGGGGCGCCCTGGCGTCACCTGGAGGCGGAGGCGGCCGCGTCGCGGTCGCGGTAGACGACCCACATCTCGCGCATGCGCTCCCCCTGGCCGCGGGTGAACTCGGACATGCAGCGGTCGTGGGCGTAGTCCATGAAGTTGTGCACGGGGTCGCGGCCCGCCTGCGGGCAGGTGTCCTTGCCCCCGCCGGGGCAGCCCTGGGCGGGCCGGGCGGCCGGCGCGGTGTCGGCGACGCCGTCGCCGGGGCTCTGGCAGCCGTTCTCGAAGGTGTGGAACAGGCCGAGCCAGTGGCCGATCTCGTGGACCCCGGTGTAGCCGCGGTTGTAGTTGGCGAGCGCGCCGCCGGGCAGGGTGCGCCAGTCGATGACGACACCGTCGAGCCGGGGGCTGTCCCGGTACCAGTAGGGGTAGGTGGAGAAGCCGAGCACCTGGCCGTCGAGCTGGGCGAGGTAGAGGTTCAGCGTCTCGGGGCCGCCCTTGCGCAGGGCGGCCTTCATCTCCTCCTCGTGCCCCATCGGGTCGGTGAACCAGCCGGCGTGGCGGACGACCTGGGCGCCGGCGAGGCGGAAGCCGACCCCGGTGGCGGCGCCGCCGAGGCTCCCGCCGTAGGCGGCCCGCAGGGTGCCGAGCTGGGCGGTCACGCTCGCCGTCGAGGCCCCGACGGCGCCGTCGGTGAGGATGTGCACCCAAACGGGCACCGTGACGCGGGCGGGGGGCTCGCGGCCCTGCAGCCGCTTGTCCAGCTCGGCCAGGACCCGGCCCACGTCGTGCGGGTAGGGCGTGCGCGGCTCGGGGCCGAGCCGCAGGACATGCGGGTGGGCAGGGTCATGGGCCTCGGCATGGGCGTCGTGCCGGGCGGGCCGTCCCCCGGCGTGCGGGGAGGGGGGAGGTGTGCCGGGCGGTGCCGCGCAGCCCGCGCTCGCCGTCGCGACGGCGTGGAGCTGGAGCGGCGGTGTGAGCCCGGCCGCGAGCAGGCATGCCAACGAGACGGCGGTGACGCGCCGGGCCATGCGGATCCCCCGTGACGGTCTGAGCGAGACTGACTACAGACCGTAACGCTCCTTGCGGGGATCACCCGGCAGCAACACTCACTGCTTGCCGTTGTCGCCCTCGCCGCCGCCCTTGGGCAGGCCCGCGTAGATCTCTTTGCACTCGGGGCAGACCGGGTATTTCTTCGGGTCACGGCTGGGCACCCAGACCTTGCCGCACAGGGCGCGGATCGGCGTGCCGGTCACCATGCTCTCGGTGATCTTGTGCTTGTCGGCGTAGTGCGAGAACCGCTCGTGGTCGCCGTCGCCGTGCGACGTCCGAGGCGTAGTTTCCTGCTCGGGAAGGATCTTCGTGCTCACCCCACAGAGTCTATGCCCGCGTCGGGGTGCCTTCCCTGAGGCCCCGGAACAGCCGTACGGCCCTCGCCACGCGGGACGAGGGCCGTACGGGTGGGATCGGGATCAACCCATGTGGACCGGGGCGCCCTCCGCCTTGCGGCCCGCCTTGACGAACAGCGTCAGCGCGGCGGTGAGCAGCGCGATGCCGGTGCTCACCAGGAACGCCAGATGCATGCCGTCCATGAACGCGTTGTTCACGGCCGGGCCGACCAGGTCTCTGAGCTGTTGCGGCGTGCCGGCCGGCAGCCCGCCGAACGCGGCGGCCTTCTCCAGCAGCGACAGCTGCTCCGCCGGGATGCCCTGGGCCGCGGGGCCGAGGTAGCCGGGCAGCTTGCTGGAGATCTCGGCGGCCATGACGGCGCCGAGGATGGCGGTGCCGAGCGCGCCGCCGACCTGCATGGCCGACTGCTGCACGCCACCGGCGACGCCGCTGAGCTCGAGGGGCGCGTTGCCGACGATGATCTCGGTGGCGCCGACGAACACCGGCGACATGCCGAAGGCGAGCAGCACGAACGGGATGGCGGTCTCGACGAACGTGGCGTCGATGCTGAGCTGCGACATGAGGAACATCGAGCCGGCCGTGATCACCAGGCCGACCGCCATCGTGATCTTCGGGCCGAGCTTGCCGATCAGCATGCCGGCCAGCGGCGAGGCCACGATCATGCCCGCGCTCATCGGCAGCATGCGCAGGCCGGCGTCGAGCGGGCTCAGGCCGTGGACGCCCTGGAAGAAGAAGCCCAGGAAGAACATCGCGCCGAACATGGCGAACGCGACCATCATCATCAGCACGGTGCCGATGGAGATCGACACGTTCCTGAACAGCGAGAGCGGCACCAGCGGCTGCCTGGCCCTGGACTGCCAGAAGATGAACGCGGCGATCAGCACGGCGAAGCCGGCCAGGAAGCCGATCGTCTTGGTGTCGCCCCAGCCCCACTCGGGGGCCTTGATGATCGACCACACGAGGGCGAACATCGCGCCCGACAGCAGCACCACCCCGGGCCAGTCGATCCGGGCGAGCGTCTGCGAGCGCCGGTCCTTGATGATGACCAGGCCCATCACCAGCGCGATGATGCCGACCGGGGCGTTGATGAAGAAGACGGACTCCCAGCTGACCTTCTCGACGAGCAGGCCGCCCACGATCGGGCCGGCGGCGCTGGACAGGCCGATGATGGCGCCCCAGGCGCCCATCGCCTGGTTGAGCTTCTCGCCCGGGAACGCGCCGCGCAGCAGCGCCAGCGCGGCCGGCTGGAGCAGCGCGCCGAACAGGCCCTGCAGGACGCGCAGCGCGATCAGAGCGCCCACCGGCGACAGACCGGGGATCACGTCGGCCAGCTCCTGGCTGAGGCCGATGCCCACCGACGTCACCGCGAAGCCCGCGACGCCGATCAGGAACACCCGCTTGTGCCCGAACAGGTCACCCAGCTTGCCGGCGGTGATCAGAAAGACCGCCAGCGCCAGCAGGTAGCCGCTGGTCACCCACTGCAGGTCGGCCAGCGAGGCGCCCAGGTCCTGCTGGATGACCGGGTTGGCGATGCCGACCACGGTGCCGTCGAGCATCACCATGATGACGCCGAGGCTGACCGCCAGCAGCACCAGCCACGGATTGCCCCCGGATCGCGCTTGGTCCGGCTCCGGCGACGACGGCGCCTCGACCGTCTTCGGGTTGGCCATGGAGTCCCCCTCATTGCACCTTGCCCCACACCGGGGCATAGATCTCTCAAGTCGGGGGTAATCTATGGCAGTCAGTGACAGAATGACAAACGCTTTTAAAAGTCAGGCT
This sequence comes from Nonomuraea indica, assembly GCF_002850745.1. Classification (GTDB taxonomy): domain Bacteria; phylum Actinomycetota; class Actinomycetes; order Streptosporangiales; family Streptosporangiaceae; genus Nonomuraea; species Nonomuraea indica. Next base: position 778,756 of record NZ_KZ559467.1, on the reverse strand, counting down.
GTGACTTCTGACATACTGTGACAGGCAGGTTGCGAGGGAGTGACGTCTGTGGGTCTGCGGGAAGCCAAGAAGGAGAAGACGCGGCTGGCGATCCTCGACACCGCGCTCGATCTGTTCCTCGAACAAGGGTACGACTCGACCACCGTGGAGCAGATCGCGGGGTCGGTCGACATCTCCCCGCGCACGTTCTTCCGCTACTTCGCCGGCAAGGACCACCTCGCGCTGTGGTTCCACGACCACGGCGAGGAGATCATGCTCGACACCCTGCGGTCCCGCCCGGCCGACGAGCCCGCGTTCACGTCGCTCATGCACACGTTGCGCGCGGTGCTCGCCGACATGGAGGACTCAACGCCGGAGGACACCAGCAGATTCCTCAAGCTGCGCCGGCTGCTCGACGAGCACCCGCACCTGGTGGGCCTATCGGTGGCCAGAGGCGCCGCCACCGAACGCCGGCTGGTCGCCGAGATCGCCGGCCGCAGGGGCACCGACCCTGACACCGACCGGTTCTGCCACCTGATCGTGGCGTTCGCGATGTCCACGATGCGGGTCGGCTTCGAGTGCCCGAAACCCGCCGTGGAGGACGTCCGGGAGATCGCCGCGCGCCTGGAGGAGACGATCGACCTGGCCCACAGCCTGCTCCGCCCCGACCTGCACGGCTGACCCGATCCGCCCCGGCCGCTCCGGCCCGACCCGCACCGGGTCCGGCCCTGCCCCGCATGGCCGGCCCCATCCGCCCCAGCCGATCCGGACCGGCCACCGGCCCGGCCGGTCGGCCCGAGCGGCCAGGTGGCCGGGTGGCCGGTGGCCGGTGGCCGGGTGGTTGGGGTGGTCGGGTGGTCGGGGTGGTCGGGTGGTCGGGGTGGTCGGGCGGTCAGTTCATGGTGGGGTCGTCGGGGCAGTTGGCCACGAAGGCCAGCTCGCCCCGCTGCCGCCGCAGCACGTGCCGCCAGAGCGCCCCCGGGTCGGTGTGGAAGGTGTCGCCCGCCTCGGAGTCGACGACGTACCACGCGCCCTCGGCGATCTCGCTCTCCAGCTGCCCCGCCGTCCAGCCCGCGTAACCGGCGAAGATTCGCATCTGGGAGATCTCGCCCTGCAGGATCTCCGGCGGCGCGTCGAGGTCGACGGTGCCGAGCCTTGACACGGCCGGCGTGCCCGCGTGCAGCCGGCGCCAGCCCAGCGGCTCCGCGCCGCTCGGCACCGCCGCGAGGGCGAGCGCGCTGTCGGTCTGCACGGGCCCGCCCTGGAACAGCACGGAAGGCCCGGTCACCAGAGGGTCCCACACCGGCAGCACCTGGGTGACCGAGATCTCGCTCGGCCGGTTGAGCACCACGCCCAGGGTGCCGCCCTCGCTGTCGTGTTCGAGGATCAGCACGACGCTACGCCGGAAGTTGGGGTCGTCGAGCAGCGGTGTGGCCACCAGCAAACCGCCGACGTAGATCGCTTCCGCCATACCTCCATGATGAGGGGTCAACCACCCATCCCGCTCCCCCGGTCCGGCGATGTCACGGTACGCAGCCGTCCCCGCTCTGTCGATTACCGTCCGTCCCAGCGCTCCTCGGCACCCTCCGCCCCGAGCCCCGCCCGGACGGACCGGGCCCGCCGCGGCCGAGCCGGTACGGGGGCGCCGGGCGGATGGGGCATCAGGCGGACGAGCATCGGCCGGAGAGCCTCGGGTCCGGCACGACGAGAGGGGCGGGCCCCGGAAGGCACGGCCGATCCCGGATCCGTCACAGGCACCCGGTCCCGGAAGGCACCACCGATCCCGGATCCGTCACAGGTGCCCGGTCGCGGAAGGCACGGCCGGCAGGGCGCCGTGACGGCGGGCCGCCACCGTCCGGTCAGCGGGCGTCCTCCTGGAGGCCCTCAGCCCCGTGCGGCGGGTGGCGGCCGGCCTGGCCGTGCCGTACCAGCGAGAGCCCGGCGCGAGACCCAGGCAGCGCCCGCACTCTCCAGCCCCGTACCAGCGAGAGCCCGGCGCGAGACCCAGGCAGCGCCCGCACTCTCCAGTGCCGTACCAGCGAGAAGCCCGCGCCCGGCGGGCGTGCCGTACCAGCGACAGGCCCCGGTCAGGCCTCGGTGAAGCCGCGGGCGCGGCCGCCGGCGGACTCGCGGACGGCGGCAGCGACGGCGGTCGCCACGTCGGGGTGGAAGACGCTCGGGATGATGTAGTTGGGGCCGAGCTCCTCCGGCGTGACGACGGCGGCCAGGGCGCCGGCGGCGGCCAGCAGCATCTCCTGGGTGACCTCCGTCGCCTGGGCGTCGAGCAGGCCGCGGAAGACACCCGGGAACGCCAGCACGTTGTTGATCTGGTTGGGGTAGTCGGAGCGGCCGGTGGCCACCACGGCCGCGTGCTCGCGGGCGTCGTCGGGTGAGACCTCGGGCTCGGGGTTGGCCAGCGCGAACACCACCGCGTCGGGCGCCATCGTGGCGATGTCGTCGCCCGACAGGATGCCCGGCGCCGAGACGCCCACGAACACGTCGGCGTCCTTGACCGCGCCGCGCAGGTCGCCCGAGTAGCCCTCGGCGTTGGTGTGGTCGGCGATCCAGCGCAGCGACTCGTCGAGGTCGTCGCGGCCCTTGTGCACGGCGCCGAGATAGTCGCAGACCACGACGTTGCGCGCGCCGGCGGCGAGCAGCAGGCGCAGCACGGCGTTGCCGGCAGCGCCCGCCCCCGCCATGGTGATCTTCACGTCCTCGATGGGCTTGCCGACCACGCGCAGCGCGTTGGTGAGGGCGGCCAGCACGCAGATGGCGGTGCCGTGCTGGTCGTCGTGGAAGACCGGGATGTCGAGGAGCTCCCGCAGCCGGCGCTCCACCTCGAAGCAGCGCGGCGCGGAGATGTCCTCCAGGTTGATGCCGCCGAAGCCGGGGGCGAGGAGCTGGACGGTGCGGACGATCTCGTCGACGTCCTGGGTGTCGAGGCAGATGGGCCAGGCGTCGATGCCCGCGAAGCGCTTGAACAGCGCCGCCTTGCCCTCCATCACCGGCAGTGCCGCCTCCGGCCCGATGTTGCCGAGGCCCAGCACCGCCGAGCCGTCGGTGACCACGGCGACCGTGTTGCGCTTGATGGTCAGCCGGCGCGCGTCCTCCTTGTTGCGGGCGATCGCCATCGACACCCGGGCGACGCCGGGGGTGTAGGCCATGGACAGCTCGTCGCGGTTGCGCAGCGGTACCTTCGACACCATCTCGATCTTGCCGCCGAGGTGCATGAGGAAGGTGCGGTCGGAGACCTTGTGGATGACGACGCCCTCGACCGCCTCCAGCTTGTCGACGATCGCCTGGGCGTGGTCGGTGTCCCTGGCGGCGCAGGTGACGTCGATGCGCAGCTTCTCGTGGCCCGCGTTGGTGACGTCGAGGGCGGTGACCACGCCCCCCGCCGTCTCTACGGCGTGGGTGAGCTGGCTGACGGCCTTGCCACCGGCCGGCACCTCCAGCCGCACGGTGATGGAGTACGACACACTCGGGACGGTCGCCACGTCAATCGCTCCTTCGGGGGCTGACCAGGAAGTCCTCTTATGGTAGGGGGCGCCGGGTCAGTCCAGTGCCTCAGCCGCCGTGACGATGAGATCGACGCAGGCCGGCACCGGGATGGTGGTGCTGTCGATCACGAGATGGTAGAGCCCGGGGTCGGCCGGGTCGGCGCGGTAGAAGTGGCGCACGTAGGCGGTGCGGGCACGGTCGGAGTCCTCGATGACCTTGCGGGCCTCCCGCTCGCTCACCTGGGCGAGCGTGGCGGTCTGCCGCACCCTGCGCCGCGACGGGGCGTCGAGCCGGACGTGCAGGGCGCCGGGATGGTCGGCCAGCACGATCGCGCCGGCCCGGCCCAGGAAGACGCCGCCCCGCGTGCGGGCCGTCTCCTGCAGGATGCGCTCGGTGCGGCGGACGAACTCCTCCGGCGGCAGCGGCATCGCGCCGGGGACGTACATGTCCACCCCGCCGAAGGTGACGGTCGGCAGCCGCATCGCGCCGGCCAGCAGCCTGCCGAGGCCGTGCTCGGCCCGGTCGTCGTGGGCCAGCGCCTCCTCCAGCGTGCAGCCGAGCTCCTGCGCGACGGCGCTGGGGATCGCCCGGTCGACGAACGGCACGCCGAGCTCCGCGGCCACGGCCGGGCCGATGTGGCTCCCGGCCGTGCCATATGTCGCCGAGATCGTGACGACCCGCATACCCCCAGGTTAGAACAGCGCGCTCGCCAGCGCCCTACGCGCTTTGGCCAGGGACGGGTCGTCGCCCGGCAGCGTGTCGAACAGGCTGAGCAGGTGGCGCCTGGCCTTGTCGCGCTCGTCGCCGGAGGTGCGCTTGACCACGGCGACGACCCGCTCGAACGCCTCGTCCACGGCGCCCGAGAGCATCTGCAGGTCGGCCGCGAGCAACTGGGCGTCGAGGTCGGCCGGGTCGGCCAGCCGGCGCTGCACCTCGGCCGGATCGACGCTCTCGGTGCGCTTGATCAGGTTGACGCCCGCGAGGCCCATCTTGGCGTCCTCGTTGCCCGGGGAGCGGGCGAGCAGCCGCTCGTAGGCGGCCGCCGCCGCGTCGAGGTCGCCCTTGTCGATGGCCTGCTCGGCCGCCAGCAGGTCGGGGTCGGCCGGGGGCGCGGCGGGCCCCTCCTGCTCCCCGGCCGGCTGCGGCCGGGCGGCCGGGTTGGCCTGGTAGAACTGCTCGACCGCGCCCATCAGCTCGTCGAGCCAGCGGCGCACCTCCTGCTCGGGCAGCACCTGCTGGAATCCGGTGACCGCCTGCCCCTGGAAGATCGCCAGCACGGTCGGCACCGCCTGCACGCGCAGCGCCTGGGCGATCTGCGGGCTGGCGTCCACGTTGACCCGGGCCAGGACGGCCCGGCCGCCGAGGTCGCCGACGACCTTCTCCAGGACGGGGCTGAGCTGGGCGCTGCCGGGAGCCCGCGGCGACCAGAGGTCGAGCACGACGGGCACGGTCATCGAACGGTCGACGACGTCGCTCGTGAACGTCTCCTCGGTCACCTCGACCACCGCGGCCGCCGCCTGCGGCCCGGCGGCCTCGCGCCGGGCCTGCGCTTCCAGAGCCTGCTTACGCGCGCCCAGATCGATCGCTCCGTAGAGCGACCCGGGCCGTGAGAAGTCCGCCATGTTCTTCATCTTGCCGCATGCCGGGAGACGGGGACGCCACCGAGGTCGCGGAGGGAGCAGCGCGGCGGCGTGCGCCCGGCCGCCCGGCCGCCCGCGTCCTGACAGGCGGCCGGCCCGTGGGCGCGGGCAGAAGATCGACACATCCCCGCGATCTGCCAAAATCCCTCCGGGCCTCGTGACCGCGCCCTGGCACGAGGCCTCTTCCGTCGTTGACCTGAGGAGTTTCTCGCATGGACCGGAGACGTTTTCTCACCATGACCGGCGCTGCGGGCGTGGGACTGGCCGCCGCCGGATTCGGCCCGGCGGCGCGGGCGGCGAGTTACCCGTACTTCAACCGGCGCGTGCCCGACGAGGCGCACACGAAGATGGGCGAGCTGGCTCCGTACGGCATCGCGTCGGTCGCGTTCACGCCGTCCGGCGGCTGGGTCATCGTCACCCAGGACGGCCGGTATTTCGCACGCGGCGTTCCCGACGCGTTCTTCGCCGAGCTCCGCGCGAAGATCGGCGCCGGGTGGAGGATCCACTGCGTGGCCTTCCCGCCCGAGGGCGGCGACCGATGGGTGATCACCGGTGACAAGGGCATGTCGGCGCGCGGCCTGCCCGTCGATTGCCACCAGCGGGTGCAGAGCTGCTACGCCGCCGGTCGGCAGGTCGTCGACGTCGCCTTCCCGCCGGCGGGCGGCGACCGGTGGGTGGTGGCCGACACCCAGGGCTTCTACGCGCGCGGCATCGACGACGAGTGCTACCAGATGATGCGCAACCTGACGCAGGGCGGCCGACGGGTGACCAGGGCCGCCTTTCCCCGGACCGGCGGGTGGGCGGTCGTCGCCCAGGACGAGTTCTTCGCGCGCGGCATCGACGACGAGTGCTTCGGCACGATGGGCGAGTTCGCCGCCGACGGATGGCAGCTGCACAACCTGGCCTTCACGCCGGCCGGCGGCTGGTCGCTGAGCACCCGCGGCAGGGTGCCGTCGCTGCCCGTCGACCGGGTCCGCCAGGTCGAGAACGCGGTGCGCGACTCCACCATCTGGCAGCGGATGAGCGCGTGGAACACGCCGGGCGTGGCGGTCGCGGTGGTGACCGGCAACAAGATCGCCTGGTCCACGGGCTACGGGCGGCTGGAGGCCGGTGGCGCCGCCGCTGCGCACCCGGAGACCGCCTTCCAGGCCGCCTCCATCAGCAAGGCCGTCGCCGCGATCGGCGTGCTGCGCCTCACCCAGACGCTCGGGCTGCCGCTGAGCGGCGACATCCGTCCCCTCCTCGGCTGGACCCTGCCGCGCCGCTCGTGCGTGTCGTCGTCCGCGGTGCCGACCGTCGACCGCCTGCTGACCCACCGGGGCGGCGTCATCGGGCGCGGCTCCACCTCCCCCGCGGACGCCTGCTCCGGGTTCGGCTCGGGCGGCGGCGGCTTCGCCGGCTACGGCCCGGACGCCACGGTGCCCTCCCTGCTCCAGGTCATGAACGGCGAGGGCAACTCGCCCCGGATCGAGCTGAGCACCGATCCCGGCGCGGCGTACCACTACTCCGGGGCGGGCTTCGTGCTGCTGCAGCGGATGGTGGAGCAGAAGAGCGGCATGTCGCTGGCGTCGTACATGGCCAAGGAGGTGTTCGGTCCGCTGGGGATGAGGACCAGCTCGTACGCGCTCGCCCCCGCCTTCGAGCTCGCCTCCGGGCACACCGCCGCCGGCGCCGTGATCCCGGGCAGGCGCAACCGCTACCCGGAGTCGGCCGCGGCGGGTCTCTACACCAACGTCCTGGACCTGTGCCGGCTCGTGTCGTACCTCAACCGGGCGTGGACCGCCTCGGGCGACATCGCCGGCCCGCTCAGCAAGGCCTCGGTGCGGACGCTGCTCACCACGGGGCCCCAGCCCGGCATGGGCCGGGGCTTCTTCGTCGCGGGCTCGGGGACGAAGGACTTCTCCTACACCCACGACGGCTCGAACTACGGGTTCAAGGCCGTGTTCAAGGGCTATCCGGAGCTCGGCGCTGGATACGCCGTCATGGCGAACGGCGACAACATGGCCCTGGTCAACGAGGTCGCCGCGGCCATCAGGTCCGTGCACGGCTGGGCCTGACCAGCCGGGTGGCCGCCATGACTGTCTCAGTCGTCCGGGAAGTCCCCCGCCGCCACCCGGAGCGTGCGCAGCTCGTCGAAGATCCGCCTCAGGTCGTCCTCGCCGTACATGCCGAGCCCGAAGTCGGCGGCCATCAGGTCGTCCGTGGCCCGCCGCACCACGTCGCGGCCCGCGTCGGTGATCTCCGCGAGCACGCCTCGCCCGTCGCGGGGGTTGCGCATCCTGCTGACCAGCCCGGACCTCTCCAGCCGGTCGACGGTGTTGGTGACGCTGGTCGGGTGCACCATGAGACGTTCGCCGATCTTCCACAGCGGCAGCGAGCCCGTCCGGCTGAAGGTCAACAGCACCAGCGCCTCGTACCTGGCGAAGGTCAAGTCGTACGGCTTCAGGAGCGCGTCCAGTTGCGACAGCAGGATCTGGTGCGCTCTCATGATCGAGGTGACGGCCGCCATGGCGGAAGAGGGTCCGAAGTGAACACGCCAGGTCTGCGCGGCGCGTTCGATGGGGTCGAACGGCAGATTGAGCGGCTTCGGCTGAGACACAGCGCTACGGTAGCGTGCCGCTCGTCCGGTTTCGCCTGGTTACTCTCAGCGATCAGATTCACTGCTTGGCCAAGAATGCGGACGTCAATCATCACGCTCCGTTATGGTTCTCGCATCGATTGGTGACGCGAACCCCAAGTCCACCGGCGGTGGGGACCTGCCCGGACTTCTCTGTCGTTCCGCGTCGCCACGGGGGCACGGGGGTGCTTGGTGCATGTCAACGGGAAGTCGCGTGCGTGAGCACGCGGGCGTTTCACGCGAGGAGCTGAAGCAGAGCGCGGCCGTGACGGTCGCCGTGCTGCTGGCGCTCGGCCTGGTCGCGGCGTGGAGCGTCCTGATACCGGGCGTGGACGCCTGGGAGAACATCGTGGCCGCGGTCATCGGCTCGCTCCGCCTGACGGGGCCCGTGGCCGCCGCCTTCGCCGCGTGGGTGGCCCTGCGCAAGCGCAGGGCGCTGCGCGGCAGGCAGGTGAACGTCTGGCGGGCGGTCAAGGCGCCGCTGGCCATCGTGGCGGTGGTGCTGGGCTCGTTCGGTGCGACGGTGCTGGTGCTGGCCGTCAAGACCGTGCTGACCGAGCAGTCGGGGCGGCTCAGCCTGCCCGGGCTCGGGGTGGGCATGGCGGGGCTGGCCCTGTACTCGGTGATCGGGTGGGTGGTGGGCTGGCTCGCGCCCAGGGCGGTCCCCCCGCCGCTGGCCGGGCTCGGCTGCTACGGGCTGTTCACCTGGCTCGCCGACGGCGAGGGCTGGGCCGACCGGCTGGCGCCCGGCACGGGCGAGCCGTACGACCTGTTCCAGGGGTTGAGCGGCGCCGCGTTCTTCGACCAGATCGTATGGCTGCTCGGCGTCACCACGGCGCTGCTGCTGGGCTGGACGGCGATGGTCACCCGGCAGGCGCTGGTGCTGGCGTTCGCGCTGCTGGCCGTGCTGGCCGCGGGGGCGGGGGTGGCGCGCCTGCTGGCCGAGCCGAAGCCCGCCGCGGCGCAGGAGATCGCCTACGCCTGCCAGGAGTGGCCGATCACGGTCTGTCTGCATCCCGGCATGCGGGCCGGGCTGACCGAGGTGGGGGCGTCGTTCACCAAGATCGCCTCCAGGCTGGCGGGCACGCCGGCGGCGTTCACCCGGGTGGAGCAGCGGCCCCTGGACGACGAGTTGCGGCCGTCCGCCGGGCTGGCGCCCATCCACGTGCGCGACCTGTCGGCGGGGTTCGCCGACCAGGCGTCGTACGAGTACGTCGAATCGCTGGCGGCGCGCTGCCCCGGCAGTCCCGCCGACGGCTACCGGGAGATCGTGATGGCCTGGCTGCGCGGCGAGCCGCTGCCCGGCGGGCCGCAGCCGGAGCACCAGTACGCCGCCGCCTGGTTCTCCGGGCTGGGCGAGCACCAGCGGCGCGAGTGGCTGCGAATGTTCTTCAGCGACTTCCAGTCGTGCGGGCTGTCGAGCAGCCACTTCGGCGGCGGCCCCGCGGCCGGCTCGGCCGCGGCCTCGCTCGCCCGTTCTGAGGGCGCGCTTCCCGGAGCGGCGCCCGGCGCCGTGCCCGGCTCGGCTCCCGTGGCGGCGACGTCCACGACGCAGCAGGTCTACCCCGTCTACCCGGGTCCCGGCGACACGCCGTCTCCGGGCCGGGGACCGGACATGTCACCAAAACGCTGGCAATGATCATCTCTGGTCGGGTAGGCACCCACACATGACGACTTCCCGTACGGCGCCCTCCCCGGTCACCCCGGGACGGCGCCGCAGGTGGCGATATGTCGCCGGCCTCCTCGTGCTGGCGGCGCTGCTCGTGGTCGGCGGCCGGCTGGCCTGGACGTGGCTCGACCCGACGGCCGAGCGGACCATCGACCGCAGCCAGCCCGTGCTGCTGCAGTCGATCAGGGATCTGAGCAGGTTCGAGGCGGCCACGGGGAGCTTCCAAGTCGTGGTCGACCTGGAGAAGGACGCCGCCTTCCTGCCCGACGCGGTCAAGGGCAGCCGCACGCTGTTCGTCGGCGCGGGCAGCGTCGACGCCTACGTGGACTTCTCGAAGCTGGCGGGCGGCGCCGTCACGGTCAACGCCGAGCGCACCGAGGCGACCGTCCGGCTGCCGCGGGCGCAGTTGGAGAAGCCCAACCTGGACAACCGGCGCTCCTACGTCTTCGCGCAGCAGCGCGGGCTGATCGACCGGGCGTCGGACTTCCTGTCGTCCTCGCCGGCCGACCAGCGCGAGCTGTACGTGCTGGCGGAGAAGAAGATCGCCGAAGCCGCCACCTCCAGCGACCTGCGCTCCCGGGCCGACGCCAACACCAGGGCCATGCTGGAGGGCCTGCTGAAGTCGCTCGGCTTCACCAAGGTGACCGTCCAGCTCAGCGACTCGCCGTAGCGGGCGACACCGCTGTCGCGGCACGGCGGGCGTCCGCCCGTCAGACGCGCGGACGCGGCGCCGTGGGCGGTCAGTCCTCGGTGGTCGAGGGGACGCGGAGGAGGAGGGCGTCGCCCTGGCCGCCACCGCCGCACAGGCCGGCCGCGCCCCAGCCGCCGCCGCGGCGGCGGAGTTCGTGGGCGAGGGTGAGGACGATGCGGGCGCCGGAGGCGCCGATGGGGTGGCCGAGGGCGATGCCGCCGCCGTTGACGTTCACCTTGTCGAGCGGCACGTCGAGCTCCTTGGCCGACTGGAGCACCACGCTGGCGAACGCCTCGTTGATCTCGATCAGGTCGAGGTCGCCCGTGGTCAGGCCCTGCTTGAGCAGCGCCTGCTTGATGGCGTTGGCCGGCTGCGACTGCAGCGAGGCGTCGGGGCCCGCGACGTTGCCGTGCCTGCCGATCTCGGCCAGCCACGGCAGCCCGAGCTCCTCGGCCTTGGCCTTGGACATGACGACCACCGCGCAGGCGCCGTCGGAGATCTGCGAGGCGGACCCGGCCGTGATGGTGCCGTCGGGCGCGTACGCGGGGCGCAGCCGGGCCAGCACCTCCACCGTGGTGTCGCCGCGCACTCCCTCGTCCTCCTTGACGACGACCGGCTCGCCGCGCCGCTGCGGGACCTCGACGGGCACGATCTCGTCCTCGAAGACGCCGTTCTTGGTGGCGGCCGCCGCGAGCTGGTGGGAGCGGGCCGACAGGGAGTCCTGCTCCTCGCGGCCGATGCCGAGGCGGGCGTTGTAACGCTCGGTGGACTCGCCCATCGCGCACTGGTCGAACGCGCAGAACAGGCCGTCGTGCGCCATCGAGTCGACGACGTCGGAGCCGCCGTACTTGACGCCCTTGCGCAGGCCGGGCAGCAGGTGCGGCGCGTTGGTCATCGACTCCATGCCGCCGGCCACCACGATGTCGAACTCGCCCGCGCGGATGAGCTGGTCGGCCAGGGCGATGGCGTCGAGGCCCGACAGGCAGACCTTGTTGATCGTGATCGACGGCACGGTCATCGGGATGCCGGCCTTGACGGCGGCCTGGCGCGAGGGGATCTGGCCCGCGCCTGCCTGGAGCACCTGGCCCATGATCACGTACTCGACGTCCTCGGGGCGCACACCGGCGCGCTCCAGGGCCGCCTTGATGGCGATGCCGCCCAGTTCGACGGCGGGCAAGCCGGACAGGGCGCCCAGCAGCTTGCCGATCGGCGTGCGTGCTCCGGCGACGATGACGGAACCAGACATGACGGCCTCCTGTGCGGGCGTGAGGTTCTTTGACACCATACCCACGGGTAGAAAGCCGTTGGCTATGGAGGTGGGCCAGACATGTTCATGCGCATCGACCACATAGGGATCGCATGCCACGACCTGGAGGAGAAGATCGCGTTGTTCTCCTCGACGTTCGACCTGACCGTGGTGGCGCGCGAGGTGAACGAGGAGCAGGGCGTCAAGGAGGCCATGCTGCACGTCGCCGACGGCGAGGGGGGCGGCTCCTACATCCAGTTGCTCGAACCTCTCTCCCCCGACTCGCCCGTGGGCAGGTTCCTGGCCAAGCGCGGCGAGGGTGTCCACCATGTGGCGTTCGGCGTCCCGGACGTGGAGCGGGCGATGGCGGAAATCGGCGGGAAAGGCGTGCGGTTGCTGGACGAACGGCCCCGGCACGGCTCCATGGGCTCGCAGATCGCGTTTCTGCATCCCAAGGACGTGGGAGGAATGCTCACGGAGCTGGTACAGGCTCCTACGCCCTAGCAAACGCAAAATTCGTTCATATGTAACTAGTCGTGCAGAAAGGCGGACGGGGCTTCAGAGTCGGCACCGGCGGAGTACGCTGGCTTTCCACCGGACATGGGAGCCTGCCGCGAGGCACAGGCTCCTGGCTCGGCTGCCCCGAACCCCCCGTCCGGCCCCGTGTAGCCGTCTCGACAACCCAGGATCGAGCCTCCATGCAGTCCGACATCGACGCACAACTCAACAACTTCTTCGAGGACGCCCCCGCACGCGAATTCGACGTGGTGCTTCGCGGTTATGACCGCCATCAGGTCCACGACCACCTGAAGCAGCTCGACGGCGAACTGCGCCAGGCCCGTGAGCAGGTCACCTCCCTGCAGCGCGACCTGTCCGACTCCCAGCGGCAGTTGCAGGAGCAGGAGCGCCCCACCTACTCCGGTCTCGGCGCCCGCATCGAGCAGTTGCTCCGGCTGGCCGAGGAGCAGGCCACCGAGCTCGTCCAGGCCGCCCGGTCCGAGGCCAACGAGATCAAGGCGGCCGCCAAGGTGGAGGCCGCCGACATGCGCGCCGCCGCGGAGGCCGAGGCCGCCGAGAAGCGCGCGCAGGCCGCCCGCGAGAGCGACGAGATGCGGACCACCGCCGAGCGGGAGGCCGACGAGATCCGCTCGACCGCCCGTCGCGAGGCCGACGAGCTCACCAGCACCACCGAGCGCGAGGTCGCCAAGCTGCGGGCCACCGCCGACCACGAGGTGGCCGAGAAGCGGGCCGACGCCGAGCGTGAGATCGCCAAGCTGCGCACGACCACCGAGCGCGAGGTGGCGCAGCTGCGCGCCTCGACCAAGCGCGAGCGCGACGAGGTGCTGACCACCGCCAAGCGCCAGGCCGACGAGATGCGGGCGCAGGCGCAGCGGGTGCTGGAGGAGTCCGAGGCCAAGCGGGCGCAGGACGAGGCGGAGTTCGAGATCCAGCTCGCGTCGCGGCGTGAGGAGGCGGAGCGCCAGGAGGCAGAGCGCCACGCCACCGCGCAGGCGGCCACCCAGAAGCTGGTCGCCGAGGCCGAGCAGCGCGCCGCCACGGCGGAGTCCCGGGCCACGAAGGCGACCCAGCAGGCCGAGCAGACCCGCCGCGAGGCCGACCTGCACGCCAAGCAGCTGGTCGCCAACGCCCGCAAGAACGCCGAGACGATCGTCTCCGAGGCCAAGTCCAGCGCCGAGACGATCGTCACCGAGGCGAAGAACGAGGCCGAGCGCACCCGTACGGCGATGCAGCGCCAGGTCGACGAGCTCACCCGCCAGCGCGACAGCATCACCAGCCACCTGGCGCAGCTGCGCCAGCTGCTCGGTGGCGCGGCCCTGCCGGGCATGGAGCCCGAGCCCGCGGTGACCGCGGCCCCGCCCAAGCCGGCGCTCGCGGCGCCGGTGAGCGAGAAGCCGGCCGTGACCGCGCCCGCCAAGCAGGAGGCCAAGGCGGACGACGACGCGGAGTGGTGGCAGGAGTAGCCCGCTGCACGGGGGCTGAGTGACGGCTGAGGAGAGCCTGGCGACCTCATGGTCGCTAGGCTCTCTTTCTGTTGCCGGGGCCACGGTCCCGGCACGGCCGGTCCCCCCCGAGCTTGCAGGAGCCCCCCGTGTCCGCAGACGTCACCTCCACCGCCCAGGATGACGCGGCCGCCTCCTCCGGTGGCGGCTCCGGGGCCGCCGACCGCTCCGAGGACGGCGGCCGGCCCGGCGCCGGAGGGCGCTCCGCCGGCGGCGGCCGGGGCGTGGACGAGGCGCAGCCGTACGGGCTGCCCGGCAAGCCGCTGGCGCGCGGGCCGTTCCTGTTCGGGCTGGTCGGCGGGCTCGGGGTGCTGACGGCGATCGCGCTGGCGCAGATGGTCGTCGCCTCGCTGAGCACGATCATCCTGGTCGTGGTGGCGATGTTCCTGGCGGTGGGGCTCAACCCGGCCGTGGAGGCGCTGCAGCGGCGCGGGCTGGGCCGGCGGTGGGCCATCTCGCTCGTGTTCGCCGGGGTGATCGTGGCGTTCGCGCTGTTCGGGCTGGCCGTGGTCCCGCCGCTGAGCCAGCAGGTCGCCGACTTCGTGGCGGCGGTGCCCGGATACGTGACCGAGCTGAGCAGGCATCCGACGCTGCGCCGGCTCGACGCCGAGTATCAGATCCTGCCGCAGCTGGCCTCGTTCATCACCGGCACGCTGGGGCCGTCGCTGGCGTCCGGGGTGGTCGGCGCGGGGCTCGTGGTGCTCGACGGGGTCTTCACCACGGTGACGCTCCTCGTGCTGATGCTCTACTTCCTCGGCTCGCTGCACACGATCAAGGCGTATCTGCTCAAGCTCGTCCCGGCCTCGCGCCGGGAGCGGACCGGCGCGATCGCCGAGGAGATCCTCTCCGGCATCGGCGGATACGTGGCGGGCAACGTGCTCATCTCTGTCATCGCGGGCGTGGTGAGCTGGATCTTCCTGTCGGTCCTGGGCGTGAGGTACGCGCTGGCGCTGGCGCTCGTGGTCGCGCTGACGGACCTCATCCCGCTGGTGGGCGCCACGATCGGCGCGGTGCTGGTGAGCGCGGTGGTGGCGCTGCAGTCGCTGCCCATGGGACTCGCCTGCGCGATCTTCTTCGTGGTCTACCAGCAGGTGGAGAACTACCTGATCTACCCGCGCGTCATGAAGCGCTCGGTGGACGTGACGCCCGCGGTGACCGTGATCGCCGCTCTCTTCGGGGGTGCGCTGCTCGGCATCGTGGGCGCCCTGCTGGCCATCCCGGTCGCCGCCGCCATCTCGCTGATCATCCGAGAGGTCGTGCTCCCCCGCCAAGCTCAGTCGTGAGCCACTCCGCCACCGCGGCGTTGAACGCCTCCGGCTGCTCGACCGCGCTCAGGTGGCCGGCCTTCGGGATGACCTCCAGCCTGCCCTCGGGTACGGCCCGCGCCATGGCCTCGGCGTCGGCCGGGGTCGCCAGCTCGTCCTCCTCGCCCACGATGACGAGCAGCGGCACCTTGAGCCCGGCCAGCGTCTCGAACGAGTCGGGCCGGGCCGCCATCGCCCGCTGCGCCCAGGCCACCGCGCCGGGCGGCGCCGACTGGACCAGGCCCTTGACCCGGCCGAGCACCATGGCCCTGCGCTCCTTGGTGGTCGGCCCGATGAGCGCGGGCAGCACGTCGGTCAGCAGGACCGCGCAGCCCCGCTCCAGCACGGCCCGCGCGATGCGTTCGCGGTTGTCGCGGGCGGGCTGCGGGTCGGGACCCGCCTTGGTGTCGGCGAGGAGCACGCCCTGGACGCGGTCGGGGTGGCGGCGGCAGAACGCCATCGTCACGTAGCCGCCCATCGACAGGCCGCCGATCACCGCCCGGTCGATGCCCTCGGCGTCGAGCAGCCTCGCGACGTCGTCGGCCATGAGGTCGACGGACGGCTCGTCGTCGCCCAGCCGCGAGCCGCCGAAGCCGCGCAGGTCGGGTGTGATCACCCGGCACAGCGAGGACAGCCCCTCGCGCTGGGCCAGCCACATGGCGGACGACAGCGGGAATGCGTGAAGGAGCACGACCGGGAGTCCGGTCCCGGCTGATCTCGAGTAGAGCTGCACGATCACACGGTAGACCGGTTCGGCCCGACAATCACTCCACGCGTATACCGATATACCCCCATAACGACGTCCACTACGGGGCACGCCGCCGCGGACGGCGTCTCAGCCGGCGGCGATGGCGGTCTGGCCGCCGTCGACGAACATGACCTGTCCGGTCATGTAGGCCGAGGCCTCGCTGGCCAGGAAGACGGCGGGGTACGCCATCTCCTCCGGGGTCCCCCAGCGCTGCATGGGCACGCCGGTGAGCGTCGCCCTGCTGGCCGCCTCGTCCTCCCACAGGTTGCGGTTGAGGTCGGTGGCGGTCCAGCCGGGGCACAGGGCGTTGACGCGGACCCCTGCCCGCGCCCACTCCACGGCGAGGGTCCTGGTCAGCGCCACCAGGGCCGCCTTGGCCGCCGCGTACGGGGCCAGGAACGGCGCGCCGAGCGCGGCCACGGACGCGACGTTGATCACCGAGCCGGCGCCCCGGTCGAGCAGGTGGGGGGCGGCCTCGTGGCAGACGACCATGGCCGAGTCGAGGTTGAGCCGCATCAGCTTGTCCCAGCCGGACAGCCTCAGGTCCTTGAACTCGACCATGAAGTTGGACCCGCCCGCGTTGTTGACCACGATGTCGAGGTGACCGAGCCCGCCGACCGCCTCCCGGACGGCAGCGGCGGCGGCGTCGCGGTCGGTGAGGTCGGCGGGGACCACGACGGCCTGCCGGCCGAGGGCCTCGACCTCCTTGGCCACCTCGGCCAGGGACTCGGCGGAGCGGGAGGTGAGCGCCACGTCGGCCCCGGCCCGGGCGTAGGCGAGCGCGATGGCCCGCCCGATCCCCTTCGACGCCCCGGTGACGAGAGCCTTCTTGCCGCTGAGATCGAACGCGCCCACGCTGCCTCCTCCATCTGGAACCGAACAACATTCTATGGACTGGCCTCCCCCGGATGCCAAGCCGTCCGGCGGTGGAAAGCCGGAGACCGGCGCGGGCCGGGAAGGCCCTGCGCCGGTCTCCGGGTGGGACGGCGGCCGGGCCGCCGTCCCTGGCGAGGGAACAGAGATCGAAGGGTCAGCAGGGTCGAAGGGTCAGCAGGGTCGAAGGGTCAGAAGAAGAAGCCGAAGAAGTCGCCCAGGCCGTCGGCCTGGTCGATCCATCGGGTGACGCGGGCACCCGTCTCGGCCGCCGCGCCCAGCTTCCGCTGCGGCGGCTCCACCTCGAACGGCTTGTACTTCTGCATCTGGACGTGACCCGCCCCGTTGGGCTGGATCGGGCTGGGCGGCGGATGCCCGTCGGGGTACATCCGCCCGTTGCGGTAGACGGTGACCGACCGGGTCTGCTGGACCTGGCCGTTGAGGTTGTAGACGTGACTGTTCCTGACCGGCGCCCGGGTCGCCTTCGGCGGTGACTGGCGCTGGCTCGACCGGTGGCTCGTGGGCCGTTGTGCGGGCCGCTGCCGCTGGTAGCGGGCCGGCGGCCGGCTCACCCGCCTGCCCTGCAGCCGCAGCCGCATCCTGTTCTTCATCGCCTGGCGGGCTCGCTGGCGGTGGAGCTTGGCCGCCCGGCGCTCGGCGGCCTTCCTGATGGCCCTCCTGCGTGCCTCCTCCGCCTTCTCCCTGGCCTCCTGCGCCTTCTTCCTCTTGGCCAGGTTCTGGGCCTTGCGCTTGGCCTCAGCGGCGCGGCGCCTGCGTTCCGCGGCGGCGGCCCGCCGCTTGGCCTGCTCGGCCATCTTCCTCTTCATCGCGGCGATGGCTCTGCGCCTGGCCGCCGCGATGGCCGCCCGCCTGGCCGCCGCCTGGGCCAGCTTCCTGGCGATGGCCCGCGCCGCGATCCGCGCCGCGATGCCGACGACGAACCAGACGAGTTGCCCGTCGGGGTCGCTCATGGTGACGGGACTGTTGCCGGCGTAGGCGTAGCCGTTGAGCTGCTGCGGGTCCACCTCGTCGATGACGGGGTCGACCGACAGGAACCGCCCGTGGCGCGGGTCGTACTCGCGGGCGCCCAGGTGGACGAGCCCGGTCGGGTCCTTCGTGCCGCCGACGAACCCGCGCTGGCCGGGCCACCACTCCGGTGGCGAGCCCCGGTCCTCGCCGAACGGCGTGGACCGGCGGACGGCGAGGTCGCCGGTGGCGGCCTTGACCGCGGCCTGCGCCGTGCCCTGGTGGTCCGCCGCCAGGAAGTACACCTGGTCGTCATGGGTGCGGACCGCCACCGGCTGGCCGCCGATGGTGTAGTAGCGGGTGGCCTCGACCGCGTCCTTGGCCAGGTCGAGCCGGAGCTCCATGTCGTCGATGTAGAGCGTGGTGTCCACCGGCGTCCTGCGCAGCAGCCGCTCACCGTCGGCGTCGTACAGGAACGAGGTGGTCTTGCCCGCCTCGGTCACCGACTCCAGGTTGCCCTCGGCGTCCCAGACGAGGGTCTGGTCGGCGGTGCCGATCTTGCGGCGGATCGTGTTGCCGGCCTCGTCGTAGGCGAAGGTGTCCGTCCCGGCGGACAGCAGCCCGTGCGGCTGCTTCTCACCGGCCTGGGGATAGGTGTAGTCGCGGACGGTCTCCTGCCGCCCGCCGAAGGCGTGCTGGGTCTCCTTGGTCCGGTTGCCGGTGGGGTCGTAGGCGTAGCTGACCGCGTACGGGGCCACCCCGCCGATCCTGTCGGACTGCGGCGTGCCGCTCGCGCAGTCGTCGGTGGCCGTCCACGCCGAGGTGAGGCGGCGCAGGTGGTCGTAGGTGAAGCACTGGGTGTCGCGGGCCTGACCGCCCGGCGTGTCGGCGATCTTGGTGATGTTGCCGGCGGGGTCGTAGGTGTAGTTGAGGTCGAGATCGGTCGCCGGCGCGCCGTCCCGGTCGAGCCGGGTCCGGGTCAGCCTGCGGGTGATCTCGTCGTGGGTGTAGGTGAGCCAGGTCTTCTTGCCGCCCGTGCTCAGCTCGTGCTGGAGCGTCTCCCCCATCTTGGAGTAGCGGGTCGCCGTGACGTACGGGGACAGGCCCGTGACCTTGGTCGGCTGGCTGAGCCCGTCGTAGGTGTAGACGACCGACTCCTCGGCCAGCCCTCCGGCGGCCGGGAAGCTGACCGACTGGACCTGGCCGTCCACGGTGTAGCGGGTGTTGAGCACGTACGAGCCCGCGAGCTTGCCCTCCCGCGCCGGGACGGTGACGGTCTGGCGGAGCGTGCGGTAGTCGGCGTCGATCGCGTTGATCTCGGCCTTGTACGCCTGGCCGTCCACGTAGCGGATGCTGGCGTGCTGGTGACCCTTGGCGAGCTGGTCGTACTTCCACTCGGCGAGCAGCGGGCCGGTGACGGACCCCTCCCGCAGCTCGGTCTTGCGGCCCAGCGCGTCGTAGACGTAGGCCAGGGTCTTGCCCCGGGCGTCGGTGGTGGTGACGACCTCGTCGGCGTCGTTGTAGGTCAAGGTGGTGACGCCCTGGTCCGGGTCCTCGGTCTTGACCTTCCGGCCGCGGGCGTCGTAGTGGTAGCGCCACACGTTGCCCGCGTGGTCGGTCACCGTGGACAGCCGGCCTGCCTGGTCGTAGGCGTACTTCGTGGACTCGTACTCGCCGCTGGGGGTGTCCCCCTTGTACTGCCGCAGCTCGACGAGACGGTCCTCGGCGTCGGCGATGCGGGTGGTGGCGAAGCCGCCGGGCGGCGCGGTGATGTGCACCCGGTCGCCCTTGTGCGCGGTGGTGACCCGCCACTTCTCGCCGCCCTTGGCCCTGAGGACCTGGGCGCTGATCTCGCCGGTGCCGTCGTAGACGACGGCCACCTGGCTGGGAACGTCCGTGTCGGCCACGCCGAGCAGTTCGGTGGACGGCTGCCCGGTGCTGAAGTAGCCGCCGTTGCGCTTGGCCACCTCGCCCACGGAGTTGTAGAAGGTGTCGGTGATGGTGCGCCCCTCGCGCAGCGCGGGGTCCTGCGCCTGGTCGTCGAGCGGCGCCGGTTCCTGCGTCTGGCGGGGCCGCATCAGGCCGTCGAACAGGTCGTGGCTGACGACGTAGCCGCCGTCGGCCCGCAGCGTCTTGCTGGTGACGACGCTGGGGCCGTCGTCACGGGTGAGGTAGGAGTACTCGGTGCTGGGCGACTGGCCGGCCGCCTTGCTCCGGTCGCTCTGCCACACCTTGGTCAGCCGGCCCAGCGGGTCGTACTCCATGTCGGTGCGCTTGCCGTTGGCGTCGATCTCGGCGATCGGCTCCCCCCAGGCCGGTTCGAGGAACGTGCGCTCCTCGTGGCCGAGCGGGTTGACCTCCTTGACCTCCGCCGCCGGGGCGCCGGCGGCCGGGCTGTAGGTCGTGGTGACCTTGGTGCCGGCCGCGTCTGTCTCGCTCGTCATGCGCCCGTAGGCGTCGTAGGTGCGGACCGAGTCGGTGAGCGTGGTCCCGTCGCCGGTCGCCTCCTGCACCGTGGTGATGTCTCCCCTGACCGGCGCCTGCCCGTACGGCCTGCCGTCGTACTGCGTGCGCTCGTCGATGATCACGTCCTCGGCGGCGAGCCTGGCCAGGCCGGTGCCGCAGCCGGTGGCGACCTTCTGGACCCGGCTGGTGAAGTCCAGCATCCAGGCGGCGCCGTTGCGCACGTAGGTGTAGCGGGTGCACTGGTCGTCCTCGGCGGTGGACAGGTCGCCCTTCTCCTCGACCTGGGTGAGCGCCCCGTACTCGTCGTAGGCGCGCTCCTCGCCGGTGCGCTGCCAGGTGCCGCCCTCCAGCGCGGTGCGGGTGACCATGGACTTGGCCTCCACGATGTGCGCCGCCTTGGTGACGCCGCCCTGCGTGGACTCGGCCGTCTTGCGTGACCACGGCTCCTCCAGCGTCGCCGTGACGACCGCGCCGCCGTCGCCGTTGTAGAGGATCTCCTCCCGCTCGAAGCCGGCCAGGTGGTCGTGGTCGTCGAGCTTGCCGCCCTCGCTGTCCACGACCTGCGCGCTGCGCCTGGTCCCGTCGGCCAGGCGGTCGCCGTCCATGCCGCGGAAGAACCTGAACTCCGTCAGCTCCCGCTTGCCGTCCTGCCCGTCACCCTCGCGGACACGGACCCGGCCGAAGCCGCGCCAGTCGGACCAGGTGCGGTGCGCGGGCTTGACGAGGATGTTGTCGGCGTAGCGCCAGGCGGCGCCGTCCAGGTACTCGTAGTCGGTCACCACGGGCGGCGAGCCGGCGACCCGGTCCACCTCCACGGTCTGCTTGACCACGTACTTGTGGAACCAGTCGGTGACCTCGGCCTCGTTCTCCGGCGCCCACCGCTGCGGGAAGCACAGCCGCTGGTTGCGGTCGGCGGCCGGCACGTCGCCCGGCTTGCAGTCGGCCGGGGCGTAGTTGACGCGGATCTCACCGCCGGAGCCGTTGCCCACGGTCTGCACCCGCCACTTCACCAGCGGCGCGCGGCCCTCGTTGGCGTCCACCCGGTTGGGCAGTTGGACGCCGGTGAAGACGACCTTGGGCAGCGTCAGCGTGCCGCCGACGTGGCCGGTCTGCTGGATGGACTGGAGCCAGAGCGAGGGGCTGAGCCCGTCGCCCGTGGCCGGGAAGGAGTGCGACAGCGTCCAGGAGTCGACCGCGCAGTACGGCTGGCCGGAGCACTTCGCCGGGTCGGTGTTGACGATCTGCGTGGTGACCTTGGCCAGCCGCTTGCGCGTGAAGAACGTCGGCGTCAGGCGGTTGGTGCAGCTCTGCCCGGAGGCGCAGATCTGGTCGAACGGCACGTCGGGCCAGTGGCCGGCCGTCTCCTTCTTGAGCTGGTCGGCCGCGCAGGTGACGGTGCCGCCGGGCACGCACCGCTCGGCCACGTCGAAGACCACCCGCGCCGCGGGCGTCCGGGTGAACAGCTCGCCCTGCAGGTAGCCGTAGTCGATGCGGGCCGGGTAACCGCCGCGCACGTACTCGGTGCCCAGCTCGGGCTTGGAGTTGCGGCCGTAGAAGTTCTTCTCGACGCCGTACCAGAAGGTGGTGGCGTTGCCGTGCGGGTCCACCACCAGGTCGAGGTTCCAGCGGTAGGCCTGCTGGCACCACGCCTTGGTGGCGTCGCTGTTGTGGCAGGGCTCGCCGGCGTTGTTGCCGAACACCGGCACCGTCCAGGTGGACCGGGTCTCGGCCTTGCCGGTGACCCACCCGGGCAGGCGGTTCAGCCCGAAGGTGTGCTGCGTGCCGTCGTCGGTGGTGACGCGCCAGTACTCGCCGTCGTTGTCGCCGTTGACGGCTCCCTTGAGGTACTCGATGCGGGTGCCGTCGTCGCGCTTGGGCCGCCACTGGTTCGTCGTGGCGTCCTTGATCAGCTCGACGGCGGAGCCGCCCAGGGAGAGCGTGGCGTTCTCCTGGTCCCAGCACAGGTCGCCGGTCTTCTTACCGTCCAGCATGCACGACTTGTACCGGCGCTCGATGTAGCCGCCGGGGCTCAGCTCGAAGCCCTCACCGGCCCAGGACGGCTGGTTGTTGGTGGAGGCGGTCCGGCCGTCCACGCTCTGCGAGGAGTAGCCGAGCGTGAGCTCCGGCTCGTCGCCGCCCAGCGCCGGCGGGGTGCGCAACTCCTGGCTCCAGGTGAAGTCACCCGACTGGGTGCCGACGCTCCAGCTCGCCGAGGGGGCGAGTGAGGTGGCGGCGTGGTCGCCCGACGGCCCGGAGGCGGCGGCCTGCAACGCGTATAGGCCGGACGTCTCGACCTCGGCGGTCACCGTGCTGGCCGTGGTGTCGTTGCGCGAGCGGACGGGCTCGGGCTGCGGGCAGTCCGCCGCGCCGGTCAGGGCGCAGTCGGGCAGCTTCACCATGCGCAGCCGGGCGCCGTAGTCACCGCCGGAGGCGTACCGGAACCCTGAGTAGTCGACCTCCAGGCTCGTCCTGCCGCCGCTCTTCGCCGCGAGGCCCTGGCCGGGGGACACCCGCATCGCGATGCCGAACACGCCGGCCTGCTGCACCTGGGCGGGGTCGAGCAGTTCGACGCGGACGGGAGCGGGGTCGGCGGCCGCCCCGTCCGCCGCCTTGGCCGTGCTCTGGGGCTTGGCCAGCCGGACGGGGAAGGCGGCGTCGAGTGTGCGGGCCTGCGCGGCGTCGCCGCCGAGTTCGGCCGTCCGGGCCTTCGGCCAGGTGACCGCCGGTGGCGCCTGCCAGGCCTTCTTGCGCGCCGGGTCGTCCTGGCGGGCCAGGACGGGGACCTTCTTGCCGCGTACCGGGGCTTCCTTCTGCACGGCCGGTGCCGGGCGCGGCGCGGCGGCGGCCGGTGGGACGGGGGCGAGCGGCGCCACCACCACGACGGCCAGCGCGACGGCCAGCCGGCGGGGCCACGGCGACTCGCGCACGGCTCCCTGTAAACGATTCCAGTAACTGTCCGGGAGATCTAACTCGCTGGGCTGCTCCATCGATCGACCCAATCTCTGGGGGGTGGGGTGATTCCTTACTGGGCGGCGAGCTGGGAGATCTGCTCGGCGCTGAGGACACCGTCGTAGATGCGGACGTCGTCGACGGTGCCCGGCCAGTGACCGGTGAGGACACCGGCGTTCATGGTGCGGCCCAGGTGCATCGGGCCGGTGGCGTTCCACGCGCTGGCGTGGGGGGTGATGGTGGTCTCCGAGAGCCTGCCGTTGACGTACACGCGCAGCTCGCCGCTCAGCGGGTCGTAGACCCCGGCCAGGTGCGTCCACTCCAGCGGCGCGGGAACCGCGTCGGACCGGGTGCGGACCACCGTCGCGGTGTCGGTGTCGGCCGCGGCCATGCCGAGCGTCCACCTGGTCTGCGCCCGGTCGTAGCCGAGCTGGAACCCGGGAGCCCGGCTGCCCACCTGGGAGACCGCGCTGGCGTCGCGGTCCGGCAGGTAGTCGAGCTGCGTCCACAGGGCCACGGTGAACCCGGACCGGGTGTTCACCGCCGGCGAGGCGGTCTGCGCGTGCCCGCCGGCGCCGTCGAGGGCGAGGGCGCCGGCGAGCCAGCCCTCGGTCCACGCGGCGCCGCCCGCCACGGTCGCCGCCGTGCCCTTGCCGGAGGAGTCGGCCGCGGTCGTGCCCGTCTCCTCGTCCAGCTTCCAGTGGCCGACCAGGGTGGCGGCGCTGTTGACCAGGTCGGCCACCTCGTCGCCGAACATGGCGCGGCCGTAGACGCGCACGTCGTCCACGTCGCCCGGCCAGAACGCCGTCGGGGCCCCGCCGGACTTCGACCGGCCGATCGTGAAGGGGCCGGTCGCGGCCCACGGCTGGATGTACGGGACCGTGGCCTCCGGCCGGCCGTTGACGTAGAGAGTCAGCTCCCCCGCCGCCGCGTCGTACACGCCGGTCAGGTGGGTCCACTCACCGGGCCTCGGCGCGCTGGTGGACACGGCGCGCACGGCCGTGGCGCCGTCGGCGTCGGCAGTCGGCCGCGACAGCACCCAGCGGTTGTCGGCCTTGGCGTACTGCAGGGCGAACCCGGCGGCGCGGGCTCCGTCCTGGCCGACCGCGGTGGCGTCGGCGGTCGCGACGCCCAGCCGCACCCAGGCCGAGACGGTGAAGTTGCGGTCGGTGCTCAGCACGGGTCCCGTGGTGGCGGCGTGCGCCCCGACGCCGTCCAGCCGCAGGGCCTGGCCGGTGCGGCCGGCGGTCCAGGCGGCGTTGCCGTACAGGGTGACCTGCTGGTCGCCGCCGTGGTCGGTGCCCACGCCGCCCTGGCCGTCGTCGAGGGTCCAGTGGCCGTCGGGGGGCGTGCCGGAGTTGACGTTGAAGACGTAGCTGCGGATCGGGCCCTGGTGCCCGGCCCGGTCCCTGCTGCGCACCGACAGGACGTTCGGGCCGTCGTGGCGCGGGGTGAGCCTGATCGTGGCGGTGCCGTCCGCCTGGACGCCGACCTCGGTCTTCGGGGTGGTGTCGAGCCCGTAGAGGTATCCGGTGACGTCGGTGACGCCGTTGGGGGCGAAGGTGAACGAGCCGGCCCGGCCGACGCCGTCGTACCAGCCGCCCTCGCCGTACTCGGCGGAGGTCACCAGCGGCTCCTTGCCGGGGGCGGAGGCGTCCACGGTCGCCTCGCACCAGGGGCTCCAGGCGCTGGTGGCCTTGCCGTCCTCGCCGCGTACCCGCCACCTGATCAGCGCGCCGTCGGCGAAGGCGCCCGCCGGGATGATCGCGGAGAAGGCGCTGCCGCTGCTCTGCGAGGGGGTGAGCCACTCGCCGACCTTGACGCCGGCGCTGTTCCACCACTCGAACCGGCCGCGTACGGCGTTGTCGGCGTCACGCAGCCGCGCGCCGAGGGTCGGCCGCGGCGTGGCGATGACCGGGCGCTGGTCGCCCGCCAGGCACGAGCCGCCCGGGTCGGACCAGACGTCGGCGGCCACGGGGGCGGCGGGCAGCGAGTTGTACTCGATGACCAGGCTGGGATTGTTCTTGAACTTCTTCCAGCCGTAGTTGTCCGTCTCGTCCGAGGCCCGCAGCCCGATCGTCATCGTGGGCCATTTCTTGGCGGCGGCCTCGACGGCCTGGCTCGTGACGTCGAACTCCACCCCGCCGGGCAGGCAGGCGGAGCCCCAGCCCTTGGCGACGGTGACGGTGGACAGGCGCCTGACCCAGGTGGGCTGGTTGTTCCAGGTGGTGGACTTGCTGATCGTGTTCGTCGACCAGGCCTCGACAGGCCGCTTGGTGCAGGAGTAGGACCACGTCTCGTAGGTGCGCAGCGTGGCCTTGATGATCTGCTTGCCGTGGATGGTGGAGCCGGTGTTCATCTGGAAGAACGACCGGTTGGTCTGCCCGGAGACGTGGCCCGACCTGGCGACGTCGCTGGCGTTGAGGAAGTTGGAGTTGGGGTTGTTGCTCCAGACGGACGTCCAGGCGCCGCGGGCCGCCGAGAAGAATGGGTCGAGGTAGACGGGGAACGTGGTGTCCGGGTCCTCCATCATGCGCCGGTCGGGCCTGAGCACCATGGTCCGCCCGTCGAGCCGCACGCCCATCGCCGTGTTGCGGCCGTCGGCGGGCGACGAGCCGTCCACAGGGGGCGAGCCGTCCGCGGGGGGCGCTGCCTGCCCCGTCCTGGGCGTACGGGCGGCCGCGCCGCCCGAGGAGTCCCACATGAGCGGTGTGGACGCGGTGAAGACGGTGCCGCCGTCACGGTCGACCGCCTCCAGGTTGCCCGCCCTGTCGGACCTCATGGTCAGGGCCGTGGTCGAGATCGGGTAGGCCAGTTCCGTCAGGGCCCGGTTGGCGGCGGCCTCGCGGGTCTTGACCACCAGGACGTGGGAGAAGCCGTCCACGTCGGCGCGGACCCGGAGGTCCACGCCGGGCAGCACCTCGGGGTAGAGGGCGGTGTCGCCCTCCAGCACCGGCTTCGGCAGCGGGCCGCGCCAGCCGAGCTCCAGCTTCTTGCCGCCGCGGGTCATGCGCGCCAGCGGCCCGGTGCCGCCGCCCGAGAAGCTGAGGCCGACGGCCGTCGCGACGGGGGCGATCGACCCGTCGGGCAGCTGTTCGAGCGTCGCGTCCACGGCGACCCACCGGCCGTCCTTGCGTACCCGTACCGGCCGGGCGTGCTGCTCCAGGACGAGGGTGCCGTCGGGACGGGCGGTGACCTGGCGTGTCTCCGAGCGCAGCGCCGCCACCTCGACCGGCTTGCCGCCGCGCCGGGCGGCCGTGAGCGCGGCCGCCTCCTCGGGGTCGTCGCTCAGCCGGACGCCGGTGGAGTCCTGGGCCGCCGTCGCCCGCTGTCGCGCGCCGGACTTTTGTCGATCTTCCGCCGCGGCGGTGGGGTCGCCGGAGGGCGCCACCACGACCACGCTTGCCAGCATCACCACGACGAGCCCACGACCTACGCGCATCCGCCCACGCCCTTGCCGAGGCGGGGATGCCGTGCGAGGTCACGCCCGCCCGGCATCGCCACGATCTTCAGTTGACGATCGGATTGTCATTCAGCAACAGGCGGCCGTCCAGATCTTGGTGGCATATTTCATCAGAATTACGTTCGGATGTGGAGGAAACCGTCAGACATGGGTGGGGAGCGGGTACGCGGCCGGGTTGACCCGCTTGACGATCTCGTCGAGCACGATGCGCACGTAGGGCTCGCCCACCCACAGGTGCTTGGCGCCCTCGACCCCGATGACCTCCGCCTGCGGCACCCGCGCGAAGCGGGCCCGGGCGTCGTCGGGCTTGAGGTAGTCGTCGAACTCCGGCACGAGCACGACCAGCGGCCGGCCGAACCGGGCCCAGGCGTCGAGGTCGTCGTCGGTGGCCCGGTGCAGCGGCGGCGAGAGCAGGACCGCGCCCTCCACCAGCGGGTCGTGCGCCCACTTCAGCGCCAGCTCGGTGCCGAACGACCACCCGACCACCCACACGCGCGGCAGATCGTGGAACTCGGCGTACTCCAGAGCCGCCGCCACGTCGAACCGCTCGCCCTGCCCGCCGTCGAACGCGCCCTGCGAGGTGCCCCGCTCGGAGGACGTGCCGCGCGTGTTGAAGCGCAGCACGGCCAGGTCGGCGAGGGCGGGCAACCGGTTGGCGGCCTTCTTGTAGACGTGGCTGTCCATGAAACCGCCGTGGGTCGGCAGCGGATGCAGGGTGACCAGCGTGGCCACCGGCGGCCGGTCGGCCGGCAGGGCCAGCTCGCCCACCAGGGTCAGTCCGTCACCGGTGTGCAACTCGATCGGCTCACGTCTGGCCGGCAGCACGGTCGCCGCACGGATCTCCACCTTGGTCCTCTTTCGTGATGGGGGTTGCCGGGCTCTCCGGCAGCGTCAGTAGCGGCTTCGGCCGGGCCCGCGGTCCAGTCTCTTGCGCCAGCACGCCGTGTGCCAGTGACGGCGCTCGTCGTCGCCGCCCGTCCAGTTGGGCCAGCTCACCAGGTGCGGCTGACCGCCGGGGATCTCCTGGTCGCAGCCGGGACAGCGGTAGTTCTTGGCCGAGGAGCCGCCGGCCAGCATGCGCACCTTCCACTCCCCGTCGGGCCACTCCTCGACCCGGTCCATGCCCCGGGGGAAGCCGACAGGACGCGAGTCGTCCCGGCGGCGGGCACGGCGCGGGCTCATGGCCGGGGGAAACTGGTCAGGCCGGCCGTGACCAGGTGGTCGAGCAGCGGCGCGGGCGCGTAGGAGGGCTCGCGGTATTCGGTGTAGAGGGCTCTCAGGCCGTCGCGCACGCGGTCGAGGCCGATGATCTCCAGGGTCTCGATCGGCCCGGCGGGGTAGCCGCAGCCCAGCCGCATGGCCGCGTCGACGTCGCCGATCGAGGCGTAGCCCGCCTCGACCATCCTGACGGCGTCGTTGAGGTAGGGGTAGAGCAGCGCGTCCACGACGAAGCCGGCCCGGTCGCGGCACGGCACCGGGGTGCGGCCGATGACCTTCATCAGGTCGCGAGCCGCCGCGACGGCTCCGGGTGAGGTGAGGGCCGTGGCGGCCACCTCGGCCACCCGCTCGCCCACGAGGTGGACGCCCACCATGACGTCGGGACGCGGCAGCCGTACGGCGTGCTCCACCACGGGCCGGTCGGCGAGCCGCAGCACCACGTCCGGGTCGTCGGACGTCTTGAACCCGGCCTGCGCCAGCCGCTCGGCCACCGCGCCGGCCCCCTCCCCCTCGACCCGGTAGGTGATGACCGCGGCCCGCTCGGACTCCCGGCGCACCGGCGGCTCGCCGTGGAAGCCGCGGCCGCTCTTGCGGCCGAGCAGCCCGGCGGTGACGAGCTCACGCAGCAGCGGCGCGGGTGTGTGCCGGCGGTCGCGGGTCTCGTCGAACAGCACGCACATCACCTCGTAGGCGGTGTCGAGCCCGATGAGGTCGAGCAGCGCGAACGGCCCCATGGGCAGCCCCGCCCCGAGCGTCATCGCCGCCTCGATGTCGTCACGCGCGGCCACGCCGTTCTCCAGCAGCACGGCGGCGTGGTTGAGGTACGGCAGGAGCAGCCGGTTGACCACGAACCCGGCCCGGTCCCCCACGGCCACGGGCGTCTTGCCCAGCCGCCGCGCCAGCCCGGCGATCTCGTCGAGGACCCCGGGCTCGGTCACCACCGTGCCCACGACCTCGACGAGCCGCATCACGGGCGCCGGGTTGAAGAAGTGCATGCCGACGACCCTGCCGGGGCGGCCCGTCGCGGCGGCGACGGCGGTGACGGACAGCGAGGAGGTGTTGGTGGCCAGCACGGCCTGCGGCTTGCAGATGCGGTCGAGATCCTCGAACAGCGACACCTTGGCGTCGAGGATCTCGGGGATCGCCTCCACCACCAGGTCGGCCTCGCTCAGGTCGTCACGCGAGGTGGTCAGCGTCACGCGGCGGAGGATCTCCTCGCGCTCGGCCTCGCCCAGCCGCCCCCGGTCGACCGCCCGGCCGGTGGACCTCTCCAGGTGCCCGCGTCCGCGGGCGAGCGCCTCGGCGTCCGCCTCGACGCCGATCACCCGCAGCCCGGCCCGCGCGAAGACCTCCGCGATGCCGGCCCCCATCGTGCCGAGGCCGACGACTCCCACCCTCTCGAACGCCATGCGTCCAGTTTTCCAGAGCCGCTAAGGTGGACCGTCATGCGGTTGGTCATCGCGCGCTGCAGCGTGGATTACGTCGGTCGGCTCACGGCACACCTGCCGATGGCGCCGAGGCTGGTGCTCATCAAGGCCGACGGCAGCGTGTCGATCCACGCCGACGACCGTGCCTTCAAGCCGCTCAACTGGATGAACCCGCCGTGCAAGCTCAAGGAGGACGGCGAGACCTGGACGGTCACCCACGGCAAGACGGGCGAGAAGCTCGTGCTGACCATGGCGGAGATCCTCCACGACTCCAGTCACGAGCTGGGCGTCGACCCGGGCCTGATCAAGGACGGCGTCGAGGCGCACCTTCAGGAGCTGCTCGCCGAGCACATCACCACGCTGGGCGACGGCTACACCCTCATCCGGCGCGAGTACATGACGGCGATCGGCCCGGTCGACATCCTCTGCCGCGACGCGAGCGGCGCGACCGTCGCCGTGGAGATCAAGCGGCGCGGCGAGATCGACGGGGTCGAGCAGCTCACCCGCTACCTGGAGCTGCTCAACCGCGACCCGCTGCTCACGCCGGTCCGCGGGGTCTTCGCCGCCCAGGAGATCAAACCGCAGGCCCGCGTGCTCGCGGCCGACCGCGGCATCGACTGCGTCACCCTCGACTACGACGCGCTGCGCGGCATCGAGCCGGAGAACCCGACGCTGTTCTG
Source organism: Nonomuraea indica (assembly GCF_002850745.1). Lineage (GTDB taxonomy): Bacteria > Actinomycetota > Actinomycetes > Streptosporangiales > Streptosporangiaceae > Nonomuraea > Nonomuraea indica. The sequence goes on along the minus strand of NZ_KZ559467.1, from coordinate 749,298 downwards.
AGGCGCCGCCGGGGAGCGCCGTGCCGAGGGCGCTGTCCCGAGGGGCGGAAGCGGCCTCGCTGGCCCGTTCCACCGCGCCGTGTCCTGCCCGGATATCGGGGTGTGGCCCCGTCTCAGCCGTCGCGAGGATTGAGCCGCCGGTCAGGATTGTCACGTTCTTGCATGGCCGATGTAAGAGGCAATCTTTTCGCCCTTTCCCAGAAGCCGATCATCCGTCCATAATTGTGTGCTCTGGGGGCCACGATCATGTTGGACGGGTGGATTGTGAACCGGTCTTACCGGGGAATGTCGGCTGAGCAAAGGCTGGCGGACAGACGCGAGCGGCTGATGACGGCCGCCTACACGCTATACGCGAAGCCAGGTTTCGCGGCGACGACGATCGAAAGGCTGTGCTCGGAGGCGCGGATCTCCAACCGGGCCTTCTACGAGTGTTTCGGCGGACGCGAGGAACTCCTCCAGGCGCTGCACGACCGGTGCGTGGAGGAGAGCTTGGCCCACGTGACCAAGGCCCTGCAGGAGGCGCCGGACACGCTGGACGGGCGCGTCCAGGCCGGCATTCGCGCGTACGTCGAATTCGCCACGGCCGACTGGCGGCGGGCCCGCATCATGCATCTGGAGGTGCGCAGGTCGGGAGACGTCCTCACGGCCTCGCGCCAGCGCGCCGTGGAGTCCTTCGCCCGGCTCGTCGAGGAGGCGTCCGCCGATTTCCCGGTGGGCACCGCGCCCTCGCGGCGGCTGGTCGCCCTCGGAGCCATTGGAGCGCTACAAGAGTTGCTCATCGAATGGCTGCTGTCGGAGGAGCCGCCGGAGTTGGACGAACTCGTCGATGTGGCGACGCACATCTTCAGACGGTCGCTCGGCGGCACCTGAGCACATACACCTTCCGGATTAAGAACCGCATAAATCGGTATTTTCGGATGGATTTGAAATCGGCCTTCGCCGCGGAAGCCCCCCATGCGGCAATGTGATTGAAACATCAACGACGAGCGACGGCGGAAATCGGCCGTGGCGTCACGCCACGGCCGCTTCCTCCGCCTCGACGTGCAGCACCCGGTTGAGCCGCGTCACCGCCAGGATCCGCATGACCCGCGGAGGCACTCCGCGCAGCACGAGGCGGCGCTGCGCGGCGATCGCCCGCCGATGCGTGCCCACGAGCACGCCCAGGCCGGTGGCGTCGATGACCTCCAGCCGGGAGACATCCAGGATCAGGTCGCCCTCGCCCGAGTCGACGGCGTCGTGCAGCTGTGACCGCGCCCCGGCCGACGTGCCGGCATCCAGCCGGGCGCCGATCTTCACCACCTGGGCTTTCGGATTGCCCCGGACGCGCATGTCACCTCCTCACCTCGCACCGGCGCGCATCCGCGCGGTGTCGTCATGCCTGCCCACGGCGGTGGGCATGGGGTAGCCCCCCGATACTCCCCCACTACCCACGAATCGGCAGTGACACGACAGCGTCGAGAACGAAGTGCCCGTCCGCCGTCGGATGCGCCCTCAGCTCGCCACCGACTGCCGCCAGCCGCTCCCCCAACCCCGACAGGCCGCTGCCCAGATCGGCCGCCTGACGGCGCACCACGCCGTCGTTGCGCACCAGCAGCGCGGCCTCCTCGGTGGTGAACCGGAGCGTGATGTCGCAGAACGTGGCGCTGCTGTGCTTGAGCACGTTCGTCACCGCCTCCCGCACGGCGTAGGCGAACACCGGCCCCACCCCGGCGGGCAGGTCGCGGTGGGGCAGGCGCAGCTCGCACCGCACCCCGGCCGCCTCCAGCACGCCGCGCACGCTCTCCAGCTCCGCCGGCAGGTCCAGCTCGCGGTAGCCGCGCACGGCCTGCCGCAGCTCGCGCAGCGCCTTGCGGGTCAGCGCGTTGACCTCCGTCATCTCCGCCCTGGCCGCCGAGGTGTCCGCATCCGACAGCCGTACGGCCAGTTCCGTCTTGACGGCGATGGCGGAGAGCTGGTGGCCGACGAGGTCGTGCAGATCCCGGGCGAAGCGCAGCCGCTCCTCGGCGACCGCCAGCCTGGCGTGCGCCTCCCGCCCCTCGTGGGCCTGCACGGCGAGCCGGTAGATCCACACCCAGATCCGGTTGGACGGCGGGAAGCTCGCGCACATGATCCCGTAGATCACCACCATGAACGGGATGGAGACCACGGGGTCGGCCTGACCGTCGAACAGCAGGCGGTAACCGCCCAGGACGTTGGCCGCGCCGATGCCGACGGCCACCACGTACGTGCCCACCGAGATCAGCACGGCCCGCCAGAGCGGGATGCCCACCGTCGCGACCGACAGCCACGCCATGAGCACGAGCCCCCAGCCGACCGGGTCGCCCCCGCCGATGGACGCGGCGAACACGGCCAGAGCCCCGGCCACCACCACGTCCTTGGTGGCGTACCGGGACTCCAGTGCCGCGTCGAGCACCCGCAGGTAGGAGCGGCTGAAGACGATCACGGCGGCCAGCGCCGGGCCGAGGCGCCACCACTGCGCCCGGCCGAGGCCGATCTCGGTGACGATCTGCAGGGAGAGCGTGAACCACACCAGCCCCAGGAGGGAGATCAGCACCCACCGGCACAGCCGCCGAGCCCGCGTGATCGAGTCCATCGGGGTCCGGTTACCTCGCCCGCAGGACTTCGGCCAGCCTGACCCGGGCGCCGGTGCGCAGCACGGCCCGCTCGTAGATCTTGGCCCCGAACGCCAGCACCGCCACCACCGCCCCGGCCATGAGCGCCATCGACAGCCCGATCTCCCACAGCGGCACCTCGGCGGCGGCCATCCGCACCGGCATGACCATCGACGAGAACGGCGGGATCAACGACATGATCGTGGCCAGGGTGCCGGTCGGCTCGGCGGTCGCGTAGAAGGCGATGAAGTACGACACCATGATGAGCATGGTCAGCGGCGTCATCACGTTGCCGACCTCCTCCTGACGCGACACCAGCGAGGCGAGTGCCGCGGCCAGGGTGGCGAAGAAGGCGTAGCCCAGCACGAACCAGACCAGCACCCCGGCCACGATGCCCGGCGTGCCGGGCGGGAAGTCCACCGCCACGCCCGAGACGAACGACGCGCCGAGGCCGACCACGAGGATCGTGCCGAGGTTGATCAGGCCGAGCACGCCCAACCCGATGATCTTGCCGCCGAGCAGTTGCCACGGGCGGATCGAGGTCAGCAGGATCTCCACGATCCGGCTGCCCTTCTCCTCCACCACGCCCATGGCGACCATCATCGCCTGGCCGATGATCAGCATGAACAGGACGAGCGTCAGCACCACGGCGATCCCGGTGCGCGCCTCCTGGTAGCGGGTGTCGGCGCCGACCGACTGCATCTGCAGCGGCTCGATCCGCACGCCGGACGCGCCCAGCTTGGCCTCCCGGTGCGTGCTCTGCAGCAGCACGCCCAGCTCCGATTCGATCTTGCCGTCGGTGAGCACCTTGGTGCCGTCGACGAGGACCGCGTCCACGTCGCCGTCGAGCAGCGCCCGCCTGGCCGCCGCCTCGTCCGGGAACGCCCGCCACTCGATCTTCGCGTCGGGCGCCGCGGCCTGCACGGGGAGCTGCTGCGAGTGGACCGTGCCGAGGGTGTACTCGTCCGGGCCACCCATGAGCTTGGGCGCGAACGCCACGGCCCCCACCAGCACGGCCGTGATGATGAGACCGATGACGAACGCCTTCGTCCGGATCTGGGTGGTGATCTCCCGGCGTGCCACCAGGATCAGCGCGTTCACGCCACGGCCTCCTTGAAGATCTCGGTGAGGGTCGGCTGCTCGTAGCCGAAGTGCTCGACCTGGCCGGCCTTCATGGCACGGCGCAGGATGTCCTGGTCGTCCCCGCCGGTGACCACCAGCTCGTGCCGGTCTCCGCGGACGGCGATCTCGCCGGGCAGGCCGTCGGCCCAGCCGGGCGCCGGGTCGCGCACCACCACCCGCAGCGTGCGGCCCACGGCGGCCCGCAGGTCGCCGACGGTGCCGGTGGCGACCATCCGGCCGGAGGCGACGATGCCGACCGAGTCGCACAGCCGCTCCACCAGGTCGAGCTGATGGCTGGAGAAGATCACCGGAACCCCGCCGCGGCAGCGCTCCTGCAGCGCCGTGGCCAGCGTTTCGACCGCGAGCGGGTCGAGGCCCGAGAACGGCTCGTCGAGGATCAGCACCTCGGGGTCGTGCACCAGCGCGACCGCGAGCTGCACCCGCTGCTGGTTGCCCAGCGACAGCGACTCGACGGCGTCGCCCCTGCGTTCGCCGAGGCCGAGCCGCTCGATCAGGTCGTCCGTGGCCTTCTGCGCCGCCGCCTGGTCCAGCCCGTGCAGGCGGCCGAAGTAGGCGATCTGCTCGGCCACGCGCATCTTCTGGTAGAGCCCGCGCTCCTCCGGCATGTAACCGAACCGGCGCCGGTCCGCGTACGTCAGCGGCCTGCCCTGCCAGGTGACCGCACCGGCGTCGGCCTGCAGCACGCCCATCACGATCCGCATGGTCGTCGTCTTGCCCGCGCCGTTCGCGCCGACGAACCCGTACATCTCCCCCTGCCGGACGGTGAAGCCGATCCCGTCCAGAGCGAGCTTGCCCTCCGGCGACTCCGGGCCGCCCGCGAAACGCTTGCGCAGCTCGCTGATCTCGAGCATCAGATCCTCTCCTTCATCATGGGCTCATCCTCGCGCGGCCCTGATCCGCCCGGTAGTCGCCGGAATCACCACCCCGGCGTGCGCCCTGAGTCCCTTTCGGATGACTTTTGTCATTACGCTGAACGCATGACGCGCCAGGACAAGGACAAGCCGGTCGTACTCTCCCGCATCTACACCCGCGCCGGCGACGACGGCACGACGGCGCTCGGCGACATGAGCCGCACCCACAAGACCGACACCCGCCTGGCCGCGTACGCCGACGTCGAGGAGGCCAACGCCCATCTCGGGGCCGCCCTGTCGCACGGCACGCTGCCCGCCGAGCTGGCCGAGGTGCTGACGCGGGTGCAGAACGAGCTGTTCGACGTCGGCGCGGACCTGTGCACGCCGGTGGTGGCCGATCCGGAGTTCCCGCCGCTGCGGGTGGAGCAGCCGTACGTCGACTGGCTGGAGCAGCAGTGCGACCGGTTCAACGCCGAGCTGAAGCCGCTGCGCAGCTTCATCCTGCCGGGCGGAGACCCGGCGACGGCCGCGCTGCACGTGGCCCGCGTGACGGTCCGCCGCGCCGAACGCTCGACCTGGGCGGCCCTGCGCGACCACGACGACATGAACCCGCTGACGGCCACCTATCTCAACCGGCTGTCGGACCTGCTGTTCATCGCCTGCCGGGCGGCTCACGCGGGCCAGGAGATCCTGTGGCGCCCCGGCGGCACCCGCTGACCATGCCGCACCCG
>NZ_KZ559467.1:658509-743951 GCF_002850745.1 Nonomuraea indica | reverse complement strand
GCCGGCGCCCCGCCGGCATCCGGTCAGCGGGCGTCTTCCTGGAGGCCCTCAGCCCGTGCGGCGGGTGGCGGCCGGCCCGGCCGTGCCGTAAGAGATCGGGAAGCAACGGATCGAGACGGCGGCGCGTCGTGACGGATCGGCCGGGAACGCGCGGCGGCCGGGAACGCGCGGTGGCCGATCAGGAGACGTCGAGGTACGCGCTCGGGGGCGCGGCCTCCAGCCAGGAGAGGAAGCCCGTGAGCGCGTCGGCGCTCATCGCGAGGGAGATGTCACGCGTCGTGCCGCCGCAGTCGACCGCGTAGAGCCCGCCGTCCAGCTCGCGCCGTGACGAAACGACGAGGCCGCGCCTCGCGATCGCGTGGCGCGGCCTCAGTCGCACACCTATGAGCGGGATCCAGTGGAGCTCCCCGTCGGCGTAGCGGGCTACTCCGCTGCGCCAGCCCTGGTCGCGTACGCGCAGCCGGCAGGGGACGCTGCCGCGCGAGCGGGCCAGGACGAAGCCCCGGAGAACCACCAGGGCGGCGGCCAGCAGCACGCAGATGAGAATCGTCGCCGCCACCGCCATGCCGCCCCCTTTGGCTGGTTACCGTCAGACCTCTTCGCCCGCCGCGCGCAGCCGGGCCCTGGCTCGCTTGGCCTCGACCGCCGCGTCGGCGTCCTCCTGGTTGGCCTCGATCGAGGCCTGAGCGCGATCGAGAGCGTCACGGGCGGCGGCCACGTCGACCTCCGAGCCCAGCTCGGCGACCTCCGCGAGCACCGACACCTCGTCGTCGGCCACGGAGATGAACCCGCCGTGCACCGCGGCGACGAGGTCGCCCTCACCCTCCCGCTTCACGCGGAGCACGCCACCCTCGACGAGGACGCCGAGAACGGGTGCGTGTTGCGGCATGATACCGATCTCGCCGTCCACGGTCTTGGCAATCACCATGTCGGCCTCGCCCGACCAGATCTCACGCTCGGGTGAGACAACCCCTACGCGTAGCTTCGCCACTTGTGCAGGTTCCTTTCCGATCAGGTGATGGCACGGCCGGCAGCCGTGCCATCACCGTATCCGCGGGCGCGCAAAGCTCGCCCTTCAGTCCGGGCGAATTAGCGCTCGAGTTCCTTGGCCTTGGCGATGGCCTGGTCGATGCCGCCGACCATGAAGAACGCCTGCTCGGGCAGGTGGTCGTACTCGCCGGCGCACAGGCCCTTGAACGAGGCGATGGTCTCGTCCAGCGGAACGGTCTCGCCCGGCTGGCCGGTGAAGGCCTCGGCCGCGTACATCGGGTGCGACAGGAAGCGCTCGATGCGGCGGGCCCGCTGGACGGTGACCTTGTCCTCCTCGGAGAGCTCGTCGATACCGAGGATGGCGATGATGTCCTGGAGCTCGCGGTACTTCTGCAGGATCCGCTTGGTCTCCTGGGCCACCCGGTAGTGCTCCTCGCCCACGATCTGCGGGTCGAGGATCCGGGAGGAGGAGTCGAGCGGGTCCACCGCCGGGTAGATGCCCTTCTCCGAGATCGGCCGGGAAAGCACGGTCTGCGCGTCGAGGTGCGCGAACGCGTTGTGCGGGGCCGGGTCGGTGATGTCGTCGGCGGGCACGTAGATCGCCTGCATGGAGGTGATCGAGTGACCGCGCGTCGAGGTGATGCGCTCCTGGAGGACACCCATCTCGTCGGCCAGCGTCGGCTGGTAACCCACGGCGGACGGCATACGGCCGAGCAGCGTGGACACCTCGGAACCGGCCTGCGTGAAGCGGAAGATGTTGTCGATGAAGAGCAGCACGTCCTGCTTCTGGACGTCGCGGAAGTACTCGGCCATGGTCAGCGCCGACAGGGCGACCCGCAGACGGGTGCCCGGCGGCTCGTCCATCTGACCGAACACCAGCGCGGTGTCCTTGAGGACGTCGGCCTCCTCCATCTCCAGCCAGAGGTCGTTGCCCTCACGGGTGCGCTCGCCCACACCGGCGAAGCACGAGGTGCCACCGAAGTTGCGGGCGACGCGGCGGATCATCTCCTGGATCAGAACGGTCTTGCCGACGCCGGCGCCACCGAACAGACCGATCTTGCCACCCTGCACGTACGGGGTGAGCAGGTCGATGACCTTGATGCCGGTGACGAGCAGCTCGGTGCGGGACTCGAGCTGGTCGAAGGCCGGCGACGGGCGGTGGATGCCCCAGCGCTCGTTGATCTGGAGCGAGGAGGTGGGCACGTCGAGCGTCTCGCCCAGCGCGTTCCACACGTGGCCCTTGACGACGTCGCCGACCGGCACCGAGATCGGCGCCCCCGTGTCGGTGACCGCCTGGCCGCGGACCAGGCCGTCGGTGGGCTGCATGGAGATGGCCCGCACGAGGTTGTCACCCAGGTGCTGGGCGACCTCGAGGGTCAGGGTCTTGGTCTCGCCGCCGAGGGTCACCTCGACCTTGAGCGCGTTATAGATGTCGGGCATCGCCTCGACGGGGAACTCCACGTCGACGACGGCGCCGGTGACGCGCGCGACGCGGCCTGTGCCGCCCGCGGCGCTTTCTACAGTCTCAACAGCCTCTGCAGTCATTTCACTCTTTCCCCGCTGCGGCGTCAGCGAGCGCGTTGGCGCCACCGACGATCTCGCTGATTTCCTGGGTGATCTCTGCCTGGCGAGCTTGGTTCATCTGCTGGGTCAGCACCCGCATCAGCTCGTTGGCGTTGTCGGTCGCGGACTTCATCGCGCGCCGCCGCGCGGCCTCCTCGGAGGCGGCGGACTGCAGCAGCGCCGTGAAGATGCGCGACTCCACGTAGCGCGGCAGCAGCGACTCGAGCACGTCACCGGCGGTCGGTTCGAACTCGAAGTACGGCGGGATCGCGGTCGACTCGCTGGCCTCGGTCTCCTCGACCTCCAGCGGCAGGATCCGGCGGACCACGACGTTCTGCGAGAGCATCGAGACGAACTCGGTCGACACGATGTGGATCTCGTCGATGCCGTTGTCGTCCTTGAACGACTCGATCAGCGTGTCGGCGATCTCCTTGGCGTCGGAGTAGGCGGGCTTCCGGGAGAAGCCCACCCAGTTGCCGCCCATCTCCCGCTGGCGGAAGGAGTGCCAGGTGACACCCTTGCGCCCGGTGACGAACGGCACCACGGACAGGCCGCGGCCCTCCAGCAGCCCGCGCAGGGCCTCGGCCTCGCGCAGCACGTTGGCGTTGAAGCCGCCGCAGAAGCCGCTGTCGCTGGTGACGACGAGCACGCCCGCCTTGGCGGGGTTCTCCTTCGCCACGGTCAGCGGATGGTCGACGCTCGCGGCGTTGCTGACGACGCCGGTGACGGCGCGAGTGATCTCGCGCTCGTACGGCAGCGCCGCCTGCATCCGCTGCTGCGCCCTCACGATCCGCGAGGAGGCGATGAGCTCCTGGGCGCGCGTGATCTTCGCGGTCGACTTGACCGAGTTGATCCGCCGCCGCAGCAGCCTTAGCTGGGCACCCATGTCCTACTTCTTCTCCGCCGCGCGGACGACCTTCTTGATCTTCTCCTGGCCGACCTCGTCGGCGCCGAGCGGCGCCACCGGCTCGTCCTTGACGAGCAGCTCACCGGAGGAGGTGGTGAAGCCCTTCTTGAACTCCGTGATGGCGTCCTTGAGGGCGGTCACCGTGTCGTCGGACAGCTCCTTGGTCTCGCGGATGGCGTCGAAGACGCCCTTGTGCGAGCTCTGCAGGTAGTCGAGGAACTCGCCCTCGAACCGCCGGATGTCCTCGGTCGGCACCTCGTCCAGCTCACCGGTGGTGCCGGACCACACCGACACGACCTGCTTCTCGACGGGGAACGGGGAGTACTGCGGCTGCTTGAGCAGCTCGACCAGGCGCTGGCCACGCTCCAGCTGGGCGCGGGAGGCGGCGTCGAGGTCGGAGGCGAAGGCGGCGAACGCCTCCAGGTCACGGAACTGCGACAGCGACAGCTTGAGCGTGCCGGCCACCTTGCGCATCGCCTTGACCTGCGCCGAACCACCGACTCGGGAGACGGAGATACCGACGTTGATGGCCGGGCGGACACCGGCGTTGAACAGGTCGGTCTCCAGGAAGCACTGGCCGTCGGTGATGGAGATGACGTTGGTCGGGATGAACGCCGACACGTCGTTGCCCTTGGTCTCGATGATCGGCAGGCCGGTCATCGAGCCGCCGCCCATGTCGGCCGACAGCTTCGCGCAGCGCTCCAGCAGGCGCGAGTGGAGGTAGAACACGTCACCCGGGAACGCCTCGCGGCCCGGCGGGCGGCGCAGCAGCAGCGACACGGACCGGTAGGCGTCGGCCTGCTTGGTCAGGTCGTCGAAGACGATGAGGACGTGCTTGCCCTGGTACATCCAGTGCTGGCCGATGGCCGAGCCGGTGTAGGGGGCGATGTACTTGTAACCGGCCGGGTCGGAGGCCGGGGCGGCGACGATGGTCGTGTACTCCATCGCGCCCGCCTCCTCCAGGCGGGCCTTGACCTGCGCGATCGTCGAGCCCTTCTGGCCGACCGCGACGTAGACGCAGCGGACCTGCTTGTCGGGGTCGCCGGTGGCCCAGTTCTCGCGCTGGTTGAGGATGGTGTCCACGGCGATCGCGGTCTTGCCCGTGCCGCGGTCACCGATGATCAGCTGGCGCTGGCCGCGGCCGATCGGCGTCATGGCGTCGATCGCCTTGATGCCGGTCTGCAGCGGCTCCTTCACCGGCTGGCGCTGGACGACCGAGGGGGCCTGGAGTTCGAGGGCGCGCACGCCTTCGGCCTCGATGGCGCCCTTGCCGTCGAGCGGGTTGCCCAGCGGGTCGACCACGCGGCCGAGGAAGCCGTCGCCGACGGGCACGGACAGGACCTCGCCCGTCCGGCGGACCGTCTGGCCTTCCTCGATCTTGCTGAAGTCGCCCAGGATGACGACACCGATCTCACGGGTGTCGAGGTTCAGGGCCAGACCGCGCGTGCCGTCCTCGAACTCGAGCAGCTCGTTCGCCATCGCCGAGGGAAGGCCGGAGACATGGGCGATGCCGTCGCCACAGTCGACGACGGTCCCGATCTCCTCGCGCGCGGCGCCTTCCGGTTCGTACGCCTGGACGAAGCGCTCAAGCGCGTCCCGGATCTCGTCCGGCCGGATCGTAAGCTCCGCCATCTCTACTCTGTCTCCCTCTTCGCCTAGCCGGCCAACCGGCGGCGGACTTCTTCGATTCGTCCCACAATGGTGGTGTCGATGATCTCGTCGCCGATGCGGACCGAGAAGCCACCGAGCACTCGCGGATCCACCTCGACGTTCAGGTGCACGTCGCGGCCGTAGGAGGTGCGCAGCCACGTCGCGAGGCGCTGCTTCTGCTGCTCGGTCAGCTCCACGGCACTGCGCACCACCGCGACATAGCGCTGGCGCTGCTGCGCCACGAGCTGGCCGAACGCCTCCAGGCCTGTCTCCAGGCTACGTCCTCGCGGATGTACCGCCACCTGCGAGATGAGGCGCAGGCTGGTCACGGCCGCGCGGCCGTCGAGCAGGTCGCGCAGCAGCTGCCGCTTGCCCTCCTCGGGCGCCGCCGCGTCGGACAGCGCCCGGCGCAGGGCGGGGTTGGCGGCGATGACGCGGCCGAAGCGGAAGAGCTCGTCCTCCACCTCGTCGAGCGTGCCCTGCCCTTCCGCCTCGGCGGCGGCGGCGACGACGCCGAGCCGCTCGAGGACGTCGGCGAGGTCGCCGGCGCGCGACCATCGGGCCGACACCGCGGCCTCGACGGTGGCGATCGCGGCCTCGCCGACCTTGCCGCCGAGCAGCGCGCGCACGGTCCTGGCCTTCAGCTCGGCGGGCCGAGCCGGGTCGGACAGGGCGCGGCGCAGGCCGTGCTCACGGTCGAGCAGGTCCGCGACAGCGAACAGCTCGTCGGAGAGCGTGCCGAGGTCGGCGCTTCCCGCAACCGCGTTGAAGCGCTCCTCGACCTCCACCAGCGAGCTTCTGCTCAGCCCTCTCATTAGCGCACCGCCTGCGCGCTGGAGCTCTCGAGCTCGTCGAGGAACCGGTCGACGGTGCGACGCTGCCTGGCCTCGTCCTCGAGGGACTCGCCGACGATGCGGCTGGCCAGGTCCGTGGACAGGCGGCCGATCTCCGCACGGAGCTGGGCGAACGCCTGCTGGCGGTCCGCCTCGATCTGGGCGTGCGCGGCCTCGATGAGGCGGCGGGCCTCGGCCTGCGCCTCCTCGCGGAGCTCTGCCTTGATCTGGGCGGCCTGCTCGCGGGCCTCCTCACGGAGACGAGCGGCGTCCTGCCTGGCCTCGGCCAGCTGGTCGCGGTACTGCTGCTGCAGCGCCTGCGCCTCGGCCTGGGCCTCCTCGGCCCTCTTGATGCCGCCCTCGATGGCGTCGGTGCGCTCGGCCAGCGTCTTCTGGATACGCGGGACGAGCATTCTGCCGACGACGAAGAAGACGACGAGGAACGAGAAGATACCGACGATGAGCTCGTAGTCGTGCGGGATGAGGGGGTTGGCGCCCCCCTCCGCCGCGAGGAGCGTAGCTGCCATGGTCATGGGTGCAGCCTTTCGTCAGGGATTCTTCTGGTCTTTAGAGGTTCGCGAAGATGAACGGCGCGACCAGACCGATCAGGGCGAGGGCCTCGGTAAGGACGAAGCCGAGGAGCATGTTCTGGCGGATCAGGCCGTAAGCCTCGGGCTGGCGCGCGATGGCCTGCACGCCCTGACCGAAGATGATGCCCACACCGATGCCGGGGCCGATGGCGGCGAGACCGTAACCGATGGCGGTGACGTTGCCGGAGACCTCAGCGAGAACGCTCATTGCTGTTTTCCTTTACTGGACGGCCGGTGAAGCGGAGTCTCACCGGTCATGGATATTCCGGTATGTGGTTCTCAGTGCTCCGCGTGCAGCGCGCCACCGATGTACATCGCGGCCAGCATCGCGAAGAGGAATGCCTGCAGGAACTGGATGAACATCTCGAAACCGGTGAGGATGATGGTCATCACCACACCGAGGACGCCGATGGGCGCGCCGAGCGGAGTCAGCTTCTCGAAGAGGAACCAGAAGCCCACCATGCTGAAGAACGCCAGGAGCATGTGGCCGGCGAACATGTTGGCGAACAGTCGCACCGCGTGCGTGAAGGGAGCGATGATCATGTTCGACAGGAACTCGATCGGGGCCAGCAGCAGGTAGATCGGCTTCGGCAGACCCGGGGGGAACATCATGTTCTTGAAGTAGCCGACGCCGCCCTGGTGCTTGATGCCCAGGTAGACCTTCAGCACGTAGATCGACAGTGCCAGCACGGCCGGGAAGGCGATGTGCGAGGCCACCGGGAACTGGACCACCGGGACGACGCCCATGATGTTCCAGATCAGCACCAGGAAGAAGATGCTGACGAGCAGGCCCATCCAGCGGTCGGCGTCCTTGCCCAGGAAGGGGCGGGCGACCTGGTCGCGGACGAACATGTAGCCGTATTCGACGACGTTCTGGACGCCCCGCGGGACCACCTTGGGGCTGGCGAAGGCCGCCCAGCAGAAGCCGATCACCACGACGGCGCTGAGGAGAGCGATAAGGACCGGCTTGGTGAACCAGTCGACCCCCGGGATGATGGGGGGCAGGGTGAACAGTTCTTCGGGCGTTGGAGCCCCGAACTGGTCTTTGGGAGCGAGGACCGTCAGCGCGTTCACGCGGCGTTCCCTTCAACGTCGTAGTGGATCACAGGAGTTTCCTCGGCGAAGCGGTCGCTGCGCAGGGCTAGCGACCGTGCCGCCGGTAGACCGCGTAGCCGGCGAGCACCAGCCCGAGGATGATGCCTATGGGAAAGAACGCGGACATGCCAAGCCAGCGGTCCAGCAACCAGCCGATACCGCCATAGACCGCCATCCCGGCGAGAAGATAGCTGGGAACCGACCACATGGCGTCGGCGAAGTCGCGACCGTCTGTCTCCGGCCGGCGTTCCTGTTCGCTCATCGCGCGCCCGACGATAGCAGGCGAGTAGAGGACTAGTCATATCGGACCCGGCCCGACGGTCAGGCTCATCAGTCACCCTTTCCGGGGACCGAGGCGTCGGGGTCCACGTACAGCATCTTGGTCTTGACGAAGGCGCGGACCTCGAAGGCGGTCCAGACGATCGTGCAGATCACCACGGACCAGGCGAAAGCCTTGGGGTTCCAGGCGGTGGTGTCGCCGAACGTGGCCAGCATCACCATGATGACGATCACCTTGACGAGGTAGCTGCCCATCGCCGCCATGGCCATGACCTGCGGCGACACCTTGGCGGCGTAGCTCACGGCGACCACGCTGACGCTGAAGAACGCCCCGACGAGCAGCACGCCGATCGCGGAGCCGAGCGCACCCTTGCCGCCGGCGACAACGAGCGCCACGACCACGGCCACCGCCCCCACCGCCAGGGTGGGCAGCGCGGCGCTCTTGAGGACGCGCACGTCGTTGGCCTGCATCGGTGCTCCCACGGAATGTTGTCAAGCGAGCGTTTGCTACCTCCACAGCGCGTGCAATGGAGGCCCTTGCTCGTGAAAGATATCACAAGCTCACAGACGACCGCTTTTACCTGCCGTTTCTAGTTCGCGATCATGAACTACCCGGATAGACAGGAATGACCGGTTTACCCTCGGCACTGGCGCGCTGCTGCGGCGGCTCCTGCGCCGGTCGGCCCTGCGGCCCCGCCCCGGACTCCGGCAGGATGGGCGGCATCGGCCCGGTGGGCGGGCCGCCGTCGTCGTCGGTCGGCCGCTTGCTCCGCGAGCGCAGCCCGCCCCGGCCGCGCCAGCGCGGCGCCGCCATGAGCACGAGCACGCCGATGGCCAACAGGATCACCACGGGGAACAGCAGCACCGGCACGCCCCGCCAGGACATCGCCACGATGCCGAAGCCGAACAGGAAGGCCCAGGCGTACATGATGAGCACCGAACGCCGGTGCGAGTGGCCGATGTCCATCAGCCGGTGGTGCAGGTGGCCGCGGTCGGGCGCGAACGGCGACATGCCGTAGGAGGTGCGCCGCACGACGGCGGTGACCAGGTCGACCAGCGGCAGCACCAGCACCGCCGCGGGCAGCAGCAGGGGCAGCAGCACCGCGAACTTGTTCATGTCCTCGATGACCGCGGGGTCGAGCGGCGTCACGGTGACGATGGAGGAGGCGAGGACCAGGCCGATCAGCATGGCGCCCGTGTCACCCATGAAGATCTTGGCCGGATGGAAGTTGTGCGGCAGGAAGCCGAGGCAGGTGCCGATGAGGATGGCCGCGATGCCCGCCGTGGTGGTGATGTTGTTGCCGCTGATGCTCTGCGACAGCAGGATCGAGTAGGTCCAGGTCGACATGGCCGCGATGCACACGATCCCCGCGGCGAGGCCGTCGAGCCCGTCGACGAAGTTGACGGCGTTGATCGTGACGACCACCACGAGGATGGTGATGATGGTGCTCAGCGTGTAGTCGAGGCTGGTGGAGCCGCCCCAGTCCTTGGGCAGCGGAATGTAGAGCAGCCGCAGGTCGTAGTAGACGAGCACCCCGGCCGCCGCGATCTGGCCGGCGAGCTTGATGAAGGGGTCCATCCCCCACCAGTCGTCCAGGAACCCGGTGATCGTGATGATGCCGCCGGCGATGAGCAGCGCCGACACCGTGTTGCCGTAGGAGTCGCGCAGCGCCTGGCCCGTGTAGGCCAGCTCGCTCGCCACCAGCAGCCCCGCGACCAGCCCGCCGTACATCGCCAGGCCGCCCAGCCGCGGCGTCGGCGTGGTGTGCACGTCACGCTCGCGGATCTCCGGAGCGGCCCCGATGCGGATGGCGAAGCGGCGAACCAGCGGGACGAGGAGGTACGTCACCGCTGCCGCGACGAGCGCCATGAACAGGTATTCGCGCACGGACCTAGTTTCCCGGATGCTCCGGCCCGCTGTGACCGGAAAACGACACAGACCAGCTTAATATTCGCTGAGATATGGCGGATGGATGGACAGCAGCCCCGCCACGCGCTCGCGCACGGCCGGGGCCGCGCCGGGATCCCGCACGGCCTGCGCCACCAGCATCCCGACCTCTTTCAGCTCCTGCGGCCCCATCCCCTGGGTCGTCACGCACGGCGTGCCGACCCGGATGCCGGACGCGACCGCCGGAGGCTCCGGATCATACGGGATCGCGTTGCGGTTCAGCGTGATCCCCGCCGCCGCGCACCGCCGCTCCGCCTCCGCGCCGGAGACGCCCAGGTTACGCAGGTCGATCAGCGCCAGATGCGTGTCCGTGCCCCCCGCCACCGGCCGCATGCCCTCCGCCGCGAGCGCGTCGCACAGCGCCCGCGCGTTCGCGGTCACCCTCCTGGCGTAGTCGCCGAAGTCCGGCCGCAGCGCCTCGCCGAACGCCACCGCCTTGGCCGCGACGGCGTGCATGAGGGGGCCGCCCTGGACGAACGGGAACACCGCCCGGTCGATCCTGGCCGCCAGCTCGGCCGTGCACAGGACGGCGCCGCCGCGCGGCCCGCGCAGCGTCTTGTGCGTGGTGAAGGTGACCACGTCCGCGTACGGCACGGCCGACGGGACCGCGCCGCCCGCCATCAGCCCGGCGGTGTGCGCCACGTCGGCGAGCAGCCAGGCGCCGACCTCGTCGGCGATGCCGCGGAAGACGGCGAAGTCGAGCAGCCTCGGGTACGAGGTGGCTCCGCAGACGATCAGCTTCGGCCGGTGCCGCAGCGCCAGGTCGCGCACCTCGTCGTGGTCGAGGAGTTCGCTGTCGCGTCGCACGCCGTACGACACGACGTCGAACCATCTTCCCGAGAAGTTCACCTTGGAGCCGTGGGTGAGGTGCCCCCCGTGCTGCAACGCCATCGCCAGCATCGTGTCGCCCGGCTGCAGCAGCGCCGCGTAGGCGGCCAGGTTGGCCGTCGCGCCCGAGTGCGGCTGGACGTTGGCGTGCTCGGCGCCGAACAGCCGGCGCGCCCGGTCCGTGGCCAGCCGCTCGGCACGGTCCACGACCTCGCAGCCGCCGTAGTAGCGCCGGCCCGGATAACCCTCGGCGTACTTGTTGGTCAGGGTGGAGCCGAGGGCGGCGAGGACGGCGGGCGAGGCGAAGTTCTCGCTCGCGATGAGCTGCAGGCCGCCGCGCACCCGCGCCAGCTCGTCGAGCAGCACCTGGGCCAGCTCGGGGTCCTGCCGCCTCAGCAGGCCGAAGTCGGGGCCATAGTAGGGCTCTTGACCCATTTTTCCACTTTAAGGCCGAGTATCCGTTTTGCCCACAGGTCTTCGTCGCCCGCCCGACGCCGTCAGGGGAAGGCGCGGGGGGCTCCCGCCGTGCTCGGAATCCACCGCGGGGTGTCGGCCGCCTCGTCGCTGATGGCGGTGAGCACGGCCTGCCGGTAGAGGGCCAGCCTGGAACGCCAGGCCGCGAGGTCCTCCACGTAGCGCTCGCCGACGGGCGCCTCCCACGTCTGCGGGCTCCTGGCCTGCCGGTACGCCTTGTCCAGGGCCGTGGTGATGCTCTCCAGCAGCGGCAGCACGGTCTGCCAGGCGGTGACGAGGCGCTGGTACTCGGGGTTGAACTCCCATGCGCGCGGCTGCGGGTCCAGCGGGTTGGCGCCGGGTTTGGCGGGCGGGGTCTCGCCCGGTCGCATCGGCTGGGGTGCGGGCGGGTCCGCGTACATCACACGCTCCTGTCCGTGCCGTGGACACCCGGCTGCCTGGTGTGCGCCGGTCCGTCGTCGCCGTCGCCCCCGAACGCCGGCCCGTCCGGCCCGTACGGCGACTCGCCCGGCTCGTACGGCGACTCCCCTGACCCGTACGGCGACTCCTCTGATCCGTACGGCGACTCCTCTGACCCGTACACCGGCTCCTCCGGCCCGTACGTGCCCGGCGGGTCGGTCCGGGGGGCGCCGCCGTCGTGGCCGACGAGGGTGATGAGGTCGCCGAGGTCGCGCGCCGGCGCAGGGGCCACAGGGTCCTGGCCATGGGTCCAGGGGATCCGGTCCGGGGGGATCTGGCTCCAGGGGTCGCTCCCCGCCGCGACGCCTCCGTCCTGCCAGTCGTCCAGGTGGGTACGGCCCGCGACCACGAGCCCCTCACCGGCCCCCGCCCTGTCCTGCACACTGTGTCCGGCCACTCTGTCCGTCTCGCCGGCTCCGTCCGACCGACCGGCTCTGTCCGGGTGGCCGGCCCTGTCCGGCTCGCCCGCTCTGTCCGGCTGGACGGCTCTGTCCGTCCCGTCGCCCGTCCCCGTTCCGGTGTCCGGGCGCGGTGCGGGTTCGGAGGCGGCCGGGGGCGTGGGGTCGATGGCCACGGGGGCGCCCTGGCCGGGCCTGGGAGTGCCGTCCTGCCTCGGATCCGCGGCAACGGGCGCGTCCCGGCCCCGGACGGCGTCTCCGTCGGCCGGTGTGTCCCGCTCGGGCCTGGCCTCGGAACCGGTCGGCGCATCCCGGCCAGGAGTGGTACCGGCGTCTCCACGCCCATCACATCCGGGCGTCGTACCGGCGTCCCCGCGCCCGTCACGGTCAGGCGTGCCACCGGCGTCCGCACCGGCCCTGCCGTCAGGCCGGCCGTCGGCCCCGCCGTCGAATCGCCCGTCGGCCCCGCTGTCGGGGCGGCCGTCGGGTCGGCCGTCGGGTCGGCCGTCCCCTGTCGCCCCCTCGTCCTGGCCGTACGAGCCCGGCGGGACGTCCACGGTGGGCATGTCGATCGGGCGGACGTCACGGGTGCCGTCGGCGATGTCCCGGGACGTGGCGGCATCCGGCGGCCGTACGTCGACGGCGGCCACGTCGCCGCCGGACGGGGAGCCGTCGGGCAGGCGGGTCCCGGTGTCACCGGGGCGGGCGTCGCCCGTGGGTGTCGGCATCTCGATGGGCTGGTACGTGTCGAGGTTCTCCAGCAGGTCGCTCAGTTCCTCGGCCGTGGGCGGGTCGATGGGGACCTGCAGAACCTTCACGCCGTCCACGACGACGACCCGGGGCTTCAGGGGGTCCTGGTCGTCCGGATGGTCCTTGGCCGGGGTGTCCACGGGCTGCTCGCGGGCGGAGTCGGCCGCACGGTCGTCGCGGGCGGCGCCGTCGTCGCGCGGCCTCGTGCCGTCGCCCGTCCTCCCGTCATCCGCCCTGCCGTCGTCGGCCCTCCGATCGTCGGTCCTGCCGTCGTCGGCCCCCCGTTCGCCGGTCCTGTCGTCACCGGTCTTGCGGTCGTCCTCGCAACGGCTGCCGTCGTCACCCGTCCGGTCGTCCTTCCCACCCGTCCGGTCGTCCTTCCCACCCGTGCGGTCGTCCTCGCGCCCCGTGCGGTCGTCCTTCCCACCCGGACGGTCGTCCTTGTCACCGGTCTTGGGGTCGTCGCCGCCGGTGCGGGTGTCGTCCTTGGACGGCTTGTCCTCAGCGCCGGTCTTGGTGTCGTCCTTGGACGGCCTGTCCTCGTCGCGCCGCTTCGCGTCGTCCTGGACTGGCTTGTCCTCCTCCTTCTTCGGAGGGTCGGTGGGGACGGCATCGGGTTTGGTGTCGCGCGGAGTGTCCGTCTTCGGCGTCTCGCCCTTCTTGGCGTCGTCCCCTGTCTTGGGGGTGTCGCCCTTCTTGGCATCGTCCCCCGTCTTCGGGGTGTCGCCGTTCTTCGGGGCGTCGGCGCCGGTGCCCGGGTCGCGGGGCTCGGCGGCGCGTTTCTCCAGCAGCCCGAGCCGGGTCCGTACGTCCTTGGTCATGGCGTCGGCGGCGTCGGCCACCTGGACGGGCCGGTGCGTGGTCTGGACGGACACGCCCGCGCGGCTCAGGACCTGCGCGACACGTCCCTCGGTGGTGCGCAGGTGCTCGGCCGCGCGCTTGAGCTCGGCCAGCAGGTCACGCACCAGCTCAGGATCCATGCCGTCGAACTTGCCCATGGGCTACTCCCGGACGTCGTGACCGCTCCGGAAGTCACCGTAGGCGCGACGCGAGCGTCCCCGCAGCCGGGATAAGCAGACGGTATGGCGTCAGCCGTCGGTCGCGACGTAACCGATGATGCCGCGCAGCTTCTCCACCGGGATCGCCCCGCGCCGCAGCAGCCGCGGCACGGCAGTGGTGAGATCGAGGATCGTGGAGGGGGTGTCGTCGGTGGTGGAGCCGCCGTCGAGGTAGACGGCGACCGCGTCGCCGAGCTGCTCCTCGGCCTCCTGCGCGGTGACGGCGGCGGGTGAGCCGGACCGGTTGGCGCTGGAGACGGCCATGGGGCCGGTCTCCTTGAGCAGGTCGAGGGCCACCGGGTGCAGCGGCATGCGCACCGCCACCGTGCCCTTGGTGTCGCCAAGGTCCCACGACAGCGCCCGGTTGGCCTTGCACACCAGCGTGAGCGGGCCCGGCCAGAACGCGTCGATGAGGTCCTGCCCGTACGGGCCGAGGTCCTCCACCAGGGCGGTGGCGGCCCGGACGGTGCCGACGAGGACGGGCGGCGGCATCTCGCGGCCCCGGCCCTTGGCGTCGAGCAGCGCGGTGACGGCCGCCGGAGTGAACGCGTCGGCACCGATGCCGTAGACGGTGTCCGTGGGGAGCACCACGAGATCTCCGCGGCGGACCGCGGCGGCGGCCTCGGTCAGGCCTTCGGCCCGCTGTTCGAGGTCCGTGCAGTCGAAGCGTCTGGTCACGACGTGCATCCTAGTCCTGGCCGAGCCTCGCGGTGACGAAGCGGTCTCTGCGGGTCAGGTCCTGGCGCAGGCGTACGTCGCGCCAGCCGTTGTCCTCGGGGAACGTCAGGTAGACGGCGCGCCCCTGCTCGTCGGCGTGCTCGACGGCGACCCAGCCGCCGGGGCGGAGCAGCCGCCGGGCGGTGCGCTCGACGGCGCGGACCTCGCCGAGCCCGTCGTCGCCGCTGCCGTACAGGGCCCGGGTCGGGTCGTACTCGCGCACCTCGGGGTCGCGCGGGACGGCGCCGGGCGGGATGTAGGGCGGGTTGGAGATGACGAGGTCGACCGTGCCGTTGAGCTCGGGCAGGGCTTCGGCCAGGTCTTCGGGGTGCAGGTGGACGCGTCCCTGACCGTGTTCGGAGATGTTGCGCTTGGCCCAGGAGTAGGCGCCGGGATCGACCTCGACGGCGTGCACCTCGGCGAGGGCGACCTCCTGGGCGATCGACAGCGCGATCGCGCCGGAACCGGTGCCGAGGTCGACGACGAGCGGGGCGGTGACGTCCATCGCGCGCAGCGTCTCGATGGCCCAGCCGGCCATGACCTCGGTCTCGGGGCGCGGCACGAACACCCCGGGGCCGACCGCGAGTTCGAGGTAGCGGAAGTAGGCGTGGCCGGTGATGTGCTGCAGCGGCTCGCGGGCCTCGCGCCGGGCGATGCCCTCCCAGAACAGCGCGTCGAAGTCGGCGTCCTTGACCGTGTGCAGTTCGCTCCTGCGCACGCCGTGAACGAATGCCGCGATCTCCTCCGCGTCCGTGCGCGGCGAGGGCACACCTGCCTCGGCCAGCCGGGCGGTGGCGAGCGCGATCTCGTCCAGCAGAAATGTCATGAGTGTTGTGCGAGCTTCTCCGCCATCTCGGCGTCGATGAGGGCTTGGGTGACGGCGTTGAGCTCTCCGTCGAGGACCTGGTCGAGGTTATACGCCTTGAAGCCGACGCGGTGGTCGGAGATGCGGTTCTCGGGGAAGTTGTAGGTGCGCACGCGCTCGGAACGGTCGACGGTGCGGACCTGCGACTTGCGCTCGGCCTGCGCGGCGGCGTCGGCCTCCTCCTGGGCGATGGCCAGCAGCCGGGCGCGCAGGATGCGCAGCGCCGACTCCTTGTTCTGCAGCTGGCTCTTCTCGTTCTGGCAGGAGACGACGACCCCGGTCGGCAGGTGCGTGATGCGGACCGCCGAGTCGGTGGTGTTGACGCTCTGGCCGCCGGGGCCGCTGGAGCGGTAGACGTCGATGCGCAGGTCGTTGGGGTCGATCTGGACGTCCACCTCCTCGGCCTCGGGGTAGACGAGCACGCCGGCGGCGCTGGTGTGGATGCGGCCCTGCGACTCGGTGACGGGCACCCGCTGGACGCGGTGGACGCCGCCTTCGAACTTGAGCCTGAACCACACGCCCTCGTCGCCCTTGGCCTTGATGGCGACCGTGACGTCCTTGTAGCCGCCCAGATCGGAGGGCTGGCTGTCGATGACCTCGGTCTTCCAGCCGAGCCGCTCGGCGTAGCGGAGGTACATGCGCAGGAGGTCGCCGGCGAACAACGCCGACTCCTCGCCGCCCTCGCCCGCCTTGATCTCCATGATGATGTCCTTGTCATCGTTGGGATCGCGCGGGATGAGCAGGTGCTTGAGCCGTTCCTCCAGCTGCGGGATGCGCGCCTCGATCTCGGCGGCCTCGGCCGCGAACCCCTCGTCCTCCCCCGCCAGCTCCTTGGCGGCGGTCAGGTCGTCGCGCGCCGCGTCGAGCTCGCGGTAGGTGGCGACGATCGGGGTGAGCTGGGAGTAGCGCCTGCCGAGCGTGCGGGCCTGGTGCTGGTCGGCGTGCACGGCGGGGTCGGCGAGCTGCAACTCCAGCTCGGAATACTCCTTGAGCAACTCGTCGAGGTTCACCGTGGGTCCTTGGGGCGTGGGTGGGTGCGGGGCCATTCACCAACAACGCCGACCCGGCGCACTGCTGAGGTGCATCCGGGCCGGCGTCGGTGAAGCTACTTGCCCGAGGCCTTCTTGCCGAAACGCTTCTCGAAGCGGGCCACCCGGCCACCGGTGTCGAGGATCTTCTGCTTGCCCGTGTAGAACGGGTGGCAGGCCGAGCACACGTCGGCGTGGATGACGCCGTTCTTGGCGGTGCTGCGGGTGGTGAAGCTGTTGCCGCAGGTGCAGGTGACCTGGGTGACGTGGTAGTCAGGGTGGATGTCGGGCTTCATGGCTGTCCTTTCGGGGTGCGGTCGCCGGGTCGCCTGATGTGCGCCTCAACGCGCGGCGGGAGCCGGAACCGCTACGGGTCAGCTACCAGTGTGCCAGATGCTTCAACCTTCCCAGGCCACGAGGCATTCCCCCGATCCTTATGACGCGGTCACATCCGTCACATTAGGCTCCGCACCCACAATCAGACTTTTTTCTCAAAGGGACTGCGATCAGCATGATGAAGACGATGCGGCTGCTTCTGGCGGCCGCCACGGGGGCCGCGCTTCTGGTGGGAGGTGCACACCTCCCGGTCGCGTACGCGGCCACGGCGGGACCCGACTTCGACGGGCCGGCCGTGGCCGACGCGTCCATCCCGGCCGACGGGGACGTCGAGGTCACCGTCACGCTCAGCCTCAGGGACCCGAGGACGGTCACCGCCGTCACCGGCCATGTCACCCCTCCGGGCGGCTCGCGGCGTGACGTGGCGTTCGACCTCAAGCCGTCCACGGCGGCGCGGGCGGCCATCGCTGGCCGCTTCACCGTGGGCTCCGACGACCCGCCCGGGGCGTGGCGGCTGAACGTCCAGGTGGCCCGCGAGGGCGATCCCGCGCGGGCCACCACGTTCGCGCTCCACGTGGCGGGCCGGCAGCGCGTCGACACGGCCGCCGTGTCGCCGAACCCGGTGCTCCTGGTGCGGGGCAAGGACGTCAAGGTGTCGGTGCTGGCGGGGGTCACCGGCGCCGAGACCGTGTCGGCCAGGCTGGTCAGCGTCGGCTCGCACGACACCTACCGCCTGGGCGATCTGGAGCGCGGCTCGGACGGGCGCTATCGCGGCGTCACCTATCTCAGCGACGACACCGCCCCCGGGGAGTGGCGGCTGGAGGTGTCCGCGCGCCGCGGCGGGCAGACGGTGAAGGGCTCCGCCGCGTTCACCGTGCGGGCGCCGGAGCAGGGCGCCTCGAAGAAGGTCCGGGCCAGGGTGACCCTCGCGGCGCCGGCCCGGGTCGCCAAGGGAGGGCAGGTCAAGCTCCGGGGCACGGTCCACAGGGGCACCGCGGCGTACGCGCGCAAGAGGCTCGCGGTCTACTTCAAGGCCGCGGGCACCACCACGTACCGGCTGCTCGGGCACGTGCGAGCCAACGCGTCCGGCCGGTACGCCGTGTCGTATCCCGCCCGCAGGGACGGCTACTTCCGCGTCAAGGTGGCGAGCACGTCGAAGACGCGCGGCGCGCTCTCGCCGCAGGAGTTCGTGGACGTCAGGCCCTGAGCCGAACGGCGGACGAGACAAAAAGGGGCGGCGGGGAGACCCCGCCGCCCCTTCTGTCGCGCGCGTCAGTCGCGGTCGTTGCTCACCGTGGTCTTCTGGACCTGCAGGAGGAACTCGGCGTTGGACTTGGTCTCCTTCATCTTCTCCAGGAGAAGCTCCAGAGCCTGCTGCATGTCCAGCGCGTGAAGCACCCGGCGGAGCTTCCAGACGATCTGGAGCTCCTCCTTGGCCATGAGGATCTCTTCCTTACGGGTGCCGGACGCGTCGACGTCCACCGCGGGGAAGATCCGCTTGTCGGCCAGGGAGCGGTTGAGCTTGAGCTCCATGTTGCCGGTGCCCTTGAACTCCTCGAAGATGACCTCGTCCATCTTGGACCCGGTCTCGACCAGGGCCGTGGCGAGGATCGTCAGCGAGCCGCCGTTCTCGATGTTGCGGGCGGCGCCGAAGAAGCGCTTGGGCGGGTAGAGCGCCGTCGAGTCGACACCACCCGACAGGATGCGACCGGACGCCGGGGCCGCCAGGTTGTAGGCGCGGCCGAGGCGGGTAATCGAGTCGAGCAGGACGACCACGTCGTGGCCCAGCTCCACCAGGCGCTTGGCCCGCTCGATGGCGAGCTCGGCGACCGTGGTGTGGTCCTCGGCGGGACGGTCGAAGGTCGAGTGGATGACCTCGCCCTTGACCGACCGCTGCATGTCGGTGACCTCTTCGGGCCGCTCGTCCACGAGCACGACCATGAGGTGGCACTCGGGGTTGTTGCGGGTGATCGCGTTGGCGATCGACTGCAGCACCATCGTCTTGCCGGCCTTGGGCGGCGAGACGATGAGGCCACGCTGGCCCTTGCCGATCGGCGAGACGAGGTCGATGATCCGCGTGGTGAGGATGTTCGGCTCGGTCTCGAGGCGCAGGCGCTCCTGCGGGTAGAGCGGCGTCAGCTTGTTGAAGTCGGGCCGGTTGCGGGCCTGGTCCGGGTCCATGCCGTTGACCGTGTCGAGGCGGACCAGGGCGTTGAACTTCTCGCGGCGCTCGCCCTCGCGCGGCTGGCGGACGGCGCCGGTGATGACGTCGCCCTTGCGCAGGCCGTTGCGGCGGATCTGGGCCAGCGAGACGTAGACGTCGTTGCTGCCCGGAAGGTAGCCGCTCGTCCTGACGAACGCGTAGTTGTCGAGGATGTCGAGGATGCCGGCGATCGGGATGAGTACGTCGTCGTCGCCGATCACGGGCTCGCTGCTGTCGAAGCGGTCACGGCCGCGGCCGCGGTTGCGCTCCCTGAAGCGGCCCCGGCGCCCGCGCCCGCCGCGCTCGTCGTCGTCGCCCCGCTGGTCACCGCGAGCGTCACCACGCGAGTCGCCCCGCTGGTCGCCACGCGAGTCACCGCGCTGGTCGCCACGCGAGTCACCGCGAGAGTCACCGCGCTGATCGCCACGCGAGTCACCGCGCGAGTCGTTGCGGCCGGTGTCGGCGCCGCGCTGGTCGGCACGGCCGCCGCCCTCGCCACGGCCGCCCTCGCCGCGGTCGTTGCCGGACCGGTCACCGGCAGAGCGGTCGCTGCCGCGCTCGCCACGCTCGCGGCGCTCGCCGCGGCCGCGCCGCTCGCGGCGGCTCTCGCGCTCGCCACGCTGGTCGCCCTGGCCGGAGTCGACGGGCTGGGCGGCCGGCTCGACGACCGGCTCGGCAGGCGCGACGACCGGCTCGGCCGGAGCCGCCACGGCGGCGGCCTGCGCGGCCACCGGCTCGGCGGCCTGCGGGGCGGGGTCGTCGGTGGTCTTGGCGCGCGAGCGCTCGCGGCGGCTGCGGGACGGCCGCTCGACGGCGGGCGCCGGGTCGGCGGCGGCCGCGACGGCCGGCGCCTCGGCTACGGGAGCGGGCGCGGTGTCTGCGGTGCCGACGCCCTGCTTCTCCTGGATGGCCGCGATGAGCTGGCTCTTCCGCATCCGACCGGTGCCGCTGATGCCCAGCTCAGCGGCCATTTTCTGCAGCTCGGGCAGCACCTTGGCGGACAGGCCGGTGCCGGAGCGACGCGCGCGCGGCTTGGCCGCGGCACGGGTGGGGGTGTCGCCGGACGCCGGCTGCGCAGGCGAGCCAGGTGCGTCGGAGAGGAGTTCGGTGGTGTCGCTCAACTAAAAGGTCCTTCCCAGGGGTCGGGCGCCGGTTGGTTTCTGCCGGGCGTCCCGGAGGTGCTTTCGATCCGGCGGGACAGACCGGGTCGGGGTGCACTTTGCGATCTTCGGCCGCCGCTGGGGACGGTCGCCACTCTTGGGGAGGGGCTCGTCCAGGCCGCCACAGGACGGTGGCGCGTGGAAGACACCCCCCAGATTGCTGTCGCCAGCCAGATGTCGAGGTGATTCGAACGCGCAGATCCCCGTCGTCGCCGCCTCACGTTGGGCCAACCGGGTGTGGGCCAACCGGAGGCAACGGATTCCGGGGAGACAGCCGCGCTGCCCACGCCTCGCGACGTGAAGCATGATGCAGCGATGTGTGGCTGACAAGCACGCACCCACCAAGGGGGCATCTGGTGCGGCTATCAGCCTAACATCACCAGCGCACACGGCTATTCCCTGAAGGTCTAGAGAGGCATCAGCGTGTCTCGGGAAACTGAACGTACGCACCGACCTGGTCGACGTCCATTTGCTGGATGTGCCAGTCATTACCCACTTCTGGTGCGAGCAAATCCTGTGAATCCGGTGTCGAAAACGCGAGGACCGTAGGACCCGCTCCGGACACGACCGCGGGCACGCCCGCGGCACGCAGACGTTCTACCAGATCCGCGCTGCCCGGCATCGCAGGCGCGCGGTAGGCCTGGTGGAGCCGGTCCTCCGTCGCCGCGAGCAGCAACTCCCGATCAGGCGTCCGGGTCAGCGCGGCGATCAGCAGCGCGGCCCGGCCGGCGTTGAAGGAGGCGTCCTTGTGGGGCACGTCCTTCGGCAGCAGCCCCCGTGCGGTCTCCGTGGCCAGGCGCGTCGACGGGACGAACACGACAGGGCGGATGCGCGCGTCGGGGACCAGTTTCACCATACGTGGTGCGCCCGTGTGGTCCGTCCAGGCCACCGTCAGCCCTCCGGCCAGGCACGGAGCCACGTTGTCGGGGTGCCCCTCCATCTCGGTGGCCAGCCGGAACGCCTCGTCGTCGGTCAGCTCCGGCTCGGCCGCCCGCTCCGTGGCCCGCTCCTGCTCCGTGGCCCGTTCGGTGGCCCGCCCCGTGGCCCGTTCCGGCCGCACGGCGCGGGCGGCCTCGGAGGCGAGGGCGCGGGCGGCGAGGATGCCCGCGCAGATGGCGGCCGAGGAGGAGCCGAGGCCGCGGGCGTGCGGGATGACGTTGCGGCAGCGCACCTCGATCCCGGCCGGCTGGGGCACTCCCATCCGCTCGAACGCCCTGCGCATGGCCCTGACGACGAGGTGTCCCTCGCCGAGATCCAGCTCGCCCGCGCCCTCCCCCTCGACGGTGACCCGGATGCCGGGCTCGGCGGTCAGCCGCGCCTCCACCTCGTCGTGCATCTCCAGCGCCAGGCCGAGCGTGTCGAACCCCGGCCCGAGGTTGGCGGACGTGGCCGGCACGCGGACCCTCACGGTGCTCATTGGTCAGACTTCCCTTTCGTCCGCGTTCGCCGGGCGCGCAGGCGGCGCGCCGGTGAAGCTGCTGTCGACTCCGCGCCCGTACGCGCTGCGCGAACAGGCATCACGTACGGCCACCCGTGCCGGCGCCGCGCGTGACGGCGCGGGCGGTGGCGCGTGTCAGGCCAGGCCGAGGGCCGCGGCCGCGGCGTGCACGTCGATGGGCACCGTGACCGGGGCCGGTGCGCCGGAGATGGCCCAGTCGGGGTCCTTGAGCCCGTTGCCGGTGACCGTGCAGACGATCCGCTGACCGGGCTCGATCCGCCCCTGTGCGTGGGCCTGGAGCAGACCGGCCACGCTGGCCGCCGAGGCCAGCTCGACGAAGACGCCCTCCTCCTGGGCCAGCAGCTTGTACGCGGCGGCGATCTGACGGTCGGTGACCGACTGGATGTCGCCGCCCGACTCGTCGCGGGCCTCGACGGCGAGCTGCCAGGAGGCGGGGTTGCCGATGCGGATGGCGGTGGCGATCGTCTGCGGCCGGGTGACCGGGGCGCCGGTCACGATGGGCGCCGCGCCGCTGGCCTGGAACCCGAACATCCGGGGCGCCCGCGTCGACACCTTGTCGGCGGCGTACTCCTGGTAGCCCATCCAGTAGGCGGAGATGTTGCCGGCGTTGCCCACGGGGATGCAGTGGATGTCGGGCGCGTCGCCGAGCGTGTCGACGATCTCGAACGCGGCCGTCTTCTGGCCCTGCAGCCGGAACGGGTTGACGGAGTTGACCAGGGCGATCGGGTAGCTGGACGACAGCTTGCGCGTCATCTCCAGGCAGTCGTCGAACGAGCCCTCGACCTGCAACAGCGTGGCCCCGTGGACGAGCGCCTGGGCCAGCTTGCCCATAGCGATCTTGCCTCGGGGCACGAGGACGGCGCAGGTCAGGCCCGCGCGCACGGCGTAGGCGGCGGCGGAGGCCGAGGTGTTGCCGGTCGAGGCGCAGATGACGGCCTTGGCCCCCTCTTCGAGGGCCTTGCTGATGGCCATGGTCATGCCGCGGTCCTTGAAGCTGCCCGTCGGGTTGGCGCCCTCGACCTTCAGGTAGACCTCGCATCCGGTGAGCTCCGAGACGCGGCGCGCGGGCAGCAGCGGCGTGCCGCCTTCCAGCAGCGTGACGACCGGCGTCTTCGTGGTGACCGGAAGACGCTCTCGGTACTCCTCGATGAGGCCACGCCACGCCCTGCTCATGATGACTCCCTACCTGCGGTGTTGGGCCCGAGTGTACGGGGTGCGGCGCCGCGCCATCCAACGGAGCCCGCCCCCGGCCGCAAGATCCCGCATTTGAGGAAATTCTCCGGTTCTCCCGATAAAGTTGCCCGCCAGGGGGTCACCACATGAACGCGCGTCCTGCCATGACGCAGAACGACTTTTCTCCGCTCTCGCCGCCGCGGCTCGGCGCCTGGTCGCCCGCCCTGTCCGTGAGCGTGGTGGTGCCCGCGCACGGCGGGCCGCATCTGGAGCTGACGCTGGCCGCGCTCGCGGCGCAGACGTACCCGGACCATCTCATGGAGGTCCTGGTCGTCGACGACGGCAGCGAGCCGCCGATCAGCCTGCCGGAGATCAGGCCGGTCAACACCCGCCTGGTGCGGCCCGAGACGGGCTGGGGCATCTCCAACGCCGTCAACGCCGGCGCCGGGGCCGCCGACGGCGAGATCATCCAGCGGCTCGACTCCGACATGGTCGCCTGCCGCGAGCACATCGAGGCGCTGGCCCGCTGGCACCACCTGACCGACTACCTGGTCACGATCGGGATGAAGAAGTTCGTCGAGGCGCCGCCGCTGACCGCCGCCGAGGTGCGCCGCGCCGGGCACCTCGGCGAGCTGTTCGACCTGGACAAGGCGGTGGCCAGCTCGACCGAGGCGACGATCGCCAAGACCGACGGCCTGCGCAGGAGCCGCAACCCCTACCACGTGTGCACGGGGCCGACGTTCGCCGTGCACAGGGACGTCTTCCACGCGGTGGGCGGGCTCGATCCGACCGTCGTGCGGGGCGAGGACACCGAGTTCGCCTACCGGCTGGCCATGCACGGGGTGGGGTTCGTCCCCGACCTGGAGGCCCAGGCGGTCCATCTGGGGCTGCCGGCGCAGCACCGTGACCGGGAGCGGGCCGTACGGGCCGTCGAGCCGTACCTCGCGCACCGCATCCCGCTCCGCCGCGACCTGCGCAAGGAGGCGGGCCGGCGGTGGCTGGTCCCGTACGTGGAGGTCGTGCTGGACGTGACCGACACCTCCGAGGCCGTCGTCCGGCGGGCGGTGGCGGCGGCGCTGGACGGCACGCTGCAGGACGTGGTCGTGACGCTGGTGGGGCCGTGGGCGCGGCTGCACGACGGGCGGCGCTCGGTGCTGTCCGACCCGTGCTTCGAGCTGCGGCTGATGCGTGACCTGTTCGCGCACGACCAGCGGATCAGGCTGATCGACGAGGCGGCGCCGACGCCCGCGCCCACGCCGTTCCGCTACCGGGGGCCGGTGGACGTGCCGCTGCATCGCTCGACGCTGGAGCGGATGGTGGAGACGGTGCAGAAGGACCTGACGGGCGTGCTCGTGGTGGACCTGCCGGACGGGCGCACGGCCAGGCTGGAGCGCACCTCCGCGCTGGGGCGGGCGCTGCTGCTGTCCGCGCCGGGCGACGACCTCGACGACGTCATCGGGGTCACCCACGGGGTACGACACGTGGCTCCGGACCGCTACTGGCCCGCGGCCCCGGCCGAGCCGGCCTCCACCGGACCGGCCCCCGCCACGCCGGCCCCCGCGCGATCCGGCACGGCGCCGGCCGGGAACGGCGGCGGGCCGGGCGGCAAGGGTGCGGGTCCCGGCGGTGGTGCAGGTACGGGTGCCGGCGGTGGCTCGCGCGGTGGCGCGGGTGCGGACGGTGGTCCGGGCGCCGGTGGCGCGTCGGCGAAGCCCGCCGCCAGGCGCACGGGTGAGCCGGTGGGCGCGACGGTGCCCGCCACCCGGCCGCCCGCGGACCGCACGCTGCTGGGCCGCCTGAAGTCCGCCCTGCGCCCCGACTGAGTCCCGGGCCGCCAGCCCCGGAGCTACGGGAGGGTGTCGCCGGCTTCAGGGGGCGCGCCGGGCCGGCCGCGGCTCCCGCGGCCGAGGGCACGGCGCACGGTGGTGGCCACGAGCACGCGCAGTCCCTGCTGGGCGCGGTTGGCCGCGGCCAGCCGGCGGCGCAGCGTGCCGACCTCGCGCCGCAGCTCGACGGTGCTCTTGCGCCACCGTGCCGCCTCCTCGCGCCACTTGGTCACCTGGGCGCGCAGCCGTTCGGCCTCCTTGGCCAGCCGCTCCGCCTCGGCGCGGGCCTCCACGCGGGCCCGGTGGGCGCCGCGGCGGCCGGGGATGTCGGCGGGCTCGGTGCCGAACCCGTAGGTCGCCCCCTCCACCCAGGTCACCCCGGACACGTCGTCCACCGCGTCGTCGAGGTCCTCGCCGGGCCGCAGCACGACGCGGGCGCGGGCGAAGGCGGCGACCCGTTCGAGCCGGGCGGCCAGCACGCCGTCGGGCGACTCGTGCAGCAGCACGTTCACCAGGCCGTAGCCCTGCTCGCGGCACAGGTCGAGGAGCCGGGCGAGGCTGTCCTCGCCGGGCACCCAGCCGGGCGGCAGCCGCAGCACGTACGGCACCGCGGGATCGACGTCGGGGGCGGTCGCCAGCCGGACCCGGCCCTCGTGCAGGTAGTGGCCGTGGACGAGCACCAGGTCGAGGGCGGGGTCGCGGAGCGGGGCCCGGCGGTCGCGCAGGGGGCGGTCCAGCGTGTCCCACGGGCCGACCACGACGACCTCGACGTCCGGCACGGTCCCGGCGAGCAGCGCGTCCACGGCGGCGCGCACGTTCTCGTAGCCGGCGGTGCCGTCCACCACGGCCGCCACGTACGGCACCTTCCACTGGCGGCCCGGATGGGAGCGCAGCCAGCGGTAGGCGGGGATGCGGTCGGCCACGAACGCGTGGCTCACCCGGTCGATGGGCTGCTTGTCGCGCATCCGCATGGTGGGCCCGAGGTGGTAGGCGCGGGCGGCCGGCTCGGGGACGAACACCGCGCCGGCCTGCGCGAGGCGGTAGCCCAGCTCGGTGTCCTGGCCGAGGATCAGGTCCTCGTCCATGGGCCCGGCCGCCTCGATGAGCCGGGCGCCGACGGAGGTGGCGCCGCCGACGTGCAGGCTGAACGGGCGCTGCGGGTTGTCGGTGAGGCCGCCGGTGCGCTCGACCAGGTCGACGATCCAGCCGTGCGGCTCGGCGGGCTCGAACGCCCGCTCCAGGTCGTCGGGCAGCGCGGCGGGGACCGGCGCGTCGGTGAAGCGGATGTAGCCGGTGACGACGCAGTAGGGCGCGGCGTGGTGCCAGCGCATGTGCGCCTCGATGGCGCCGGGGGTGAGCAGGACGTCGGAGTCGAGCCAGTGGATCACGTCGCCGCCCGCCTCGGCCAGGCCGGCGTTGCGGGCGCTGGCGCGGCCCGGCGTCGCGCACAGGATCAGCCGGGTGTCACGGGGACGCTCCTCGGGCAGGCGCAGCGGCGGCGTGCTGCCGTTGTCGACGACGATGACCTCGACCAGTTCGTCGGGGTAGGTCTGCCGGGCCAGCGCCGCCAGCACGAGGTCGAGCTTGTCCTGGCCGCCGTAGGCGGGGACGACCACGCTGACCCGCAGAGTGGGCGTGAACGGGTCCGGGCGCCGCAGCACGCGGTAGTCGTTGCCCCGCACCCGGTCCCGGCCGCCCGCCGGCCGCGGGGGGTGGAGGGCGATGTGGTGGGGGGTCATGCGGCCTCCATCAGCAGGCTCGGGCGGAATCCACGCCACTGGCTGGAGGCGACCTTCAGGAAGTGGGCGAGGGGGAGCTGCCAGGTGTGCCCGCCGCTGAGCGTGCGGCGCAGCACGTAACCGAGGCCGTGGGTGCGGTAGACGCGCGCGCCCGCCTCGGTCGCGGCCTTGAGGAAGTCACGGTCGACGGCGCGAGGCTGGGCGGGAAAGCCCCCGATGTCATGAAATTTCGACCTGGAGGTGAGGATCGTGCCGCCGGCGACGTGATCGGACCACACCTCGCTCCTGTACGCGGCGCCGCTGGCGAACGTGGTGCGCCGGATCGTGGTGTGCAGCGGCTCCAGGTAGAAGAACTCCCCGGCCGTCCCCACCACGTCGGCCCCGGAGTAGGCGGCCGCCATCACCAGGTCGGCGAGGTGGTCGGGGCCGTACCAGTCGTCGTCGTCCCACTTGGCCACGTGATCTCCGCCGGCCAGCGCCGCCGCGTCGTTGAGCACCTGGCCGAACGGCACGTCCGGGCCCGCCTCGACCCAGGCCACCGGCAGCCCGGCGTCCTCGACGGCCTGCCGTACCCGCTCGAACGGCACCCCGTGCAGGCCCAGCAGCACCTCCACCTCGACGCCGCGCTGGCGGGCCATCTGGGCGAGCGCGCCGGCGACCAGGGCGGGGCGTTTGGTGGCCATGACGACGCTGATCGCGGGCGTGCCGGGGACGCGGTGGGCCAGCCGTCGCAGCCGTACGCTGTGCTCCTCGCGCCGCAGGTCGGCCAGGCAGCGGGCGGTGCCGTCGGGCGCGTGGGCCAGCCAGGCGCGGTCGGCGAGCAGCCGGGCCAGGTCCTCGGGCACCCAGCCGGGGACGCTCCCGGCGTCGGGGGTCGCCGGGTCGCCCGCCTCGGGGGCGGCCAGCGGCACACCGGCCGCCGCGAGCCGCAGCAGGCCGTCGAGCGGCACCGGCGCGGCCGGCCACTCGATCTCCAGGCCGCGCAGCGGGCGCAGCTCGGCCACGTCGTCGGCCACGTCCTTGACCGGGTCACCGGCCACGTTCATGGCCGGGTCGGGCGCGTGGCTGTCCACCGCCCACCCCGCGCCACTCCAGTGGAGCCGGGCGAGCCCCTTCTCGGGCGTGCGCGTGAAGCCGCAGGGGGTGACGGTCATGCGTGGGATGCTCCTCGACCGGGCTGGGCGACTCAGTCGGCGCCTACCTTACGCCCGTCCGATCATGCCCGTCCGACCGTGCCCGTCCGACCGCGCTCGTTCGGCCGTGCCTGTTCGGCGGGGACGCCCCGCAGGTAGTCCGGCGATCATTCTCAGTAACCACTGAGGATCTTATGGCACTGTAGTGGTTTAAGTTGATTAAGCTGTCAAATTACCGTTGATGCCCGTTTAGTGATCGTTAGGAAAGGTGCACGCGGATGCTCTCGCCGCGCAAACTGGCGATGATCGCCGCATTCCTCGGAGTTCTGGTGGTCGTGGTGCTCACGGCGCTCGTCCTCGGCGACCTGGTGGCGCTGGGCGCGGCGGCCGTCACGGCGGCGTTCGCCGCCGCCCTGGCCGTCCTCGCCGTGCTGCTGATGAGCGTGCGCCGCCTGGACGGCAAGGCCCAGCGCATCGACCAGCGGGTCAAGAAGCACGAGAGCGAGCTGGCCAGGACCGCGACGGCGCTCAAGCGCATCGACGCGAAGCTGGACCGCGTGGCGGCGGCGGTCGAGGCGACGGGCGCGCGCCGCGACGAGGACCTCGCCGCGATCCTCGCCTCCCTCGGGGAGGACCGCGTCAACGCCATGGTGCGCGCCCGCGAGCTGGACGAGCTGCGCGCGGAGGTCCGCGCGCTGGCCGAGGGCCGGGTCTGACGTGGCGCGGACCCACGGCGACCGGGCGGTGAACCGGCCCCACCCGGCACGCGGCGAGGGACGGGCATGACCCGCGTCAGGCACAACGACTACGGCGTCCTCGCTCCCCCGCCCATCGGGACGTGGCGGCCCGCCCTGACGGTCTCGGTCGTCATCCCCGCCCGCGACTGCCGTGGAGAGCTGGAGCGGACGGTCGCCGCGCTGGCCCGGCAGACCTACCCCGCCGAGCTGACCGAGGTGGTCGTCGCCGACGACGGCAGCGACCCGCCCATCGAGCTGCCCGGCGCCCGCGTCGTGCGGGTGCGCGACGGCTGGGGCCGGGGCGCGGCCCGGGAGGCCGGCCGGCTCGCCGCGACCGGCGACGTGATCCACTGGCTCGACGCCGACATGATCCTCGCCGAGGACCACCTCGAGGCGCACATGCGCTGGCACCACCTCATCGACCACGCCGTGGTGATCGGCGACACCCGGTTCGTCGACGCGCCGGACGAGGAGGGCGTCCAGTCCCCCTACACGCGCAGGACCCTGGAGTCCACCCGGATGCTCAGGGACGCCGGTTCCACCGCGTACCTGCTGCACACCGGCGCCTCCTCGTCCGTCCGCGCCGACCTGCTGCACGCGGCGGGCGGCGTGGACGTGGAGCTGAACATGGCCGAGGACACCGAGCTGGGCTACCGCCTGGCGCAGGCCGGCGCGGTGTTCATCCCCGATCCGCAGGCTCGCGGCCGGCACGTCGGCCCGTCCACGGTCATGCGCCGGGAGAAGGAGGTGCACCGGCACAACTGGTCCTACCTCGGCGACCTCATCCCCGACCTGCGCTGGCTGCGCACCCATCCGAGCCGCCATTGGCGGGTGCCGTACGTGCGGGTGGTCGTGCCGGGCACCACCTACGAGGAGACGCGCACCGCCGTGGACGCGGTGCTGGCCGGCACCGTGAGCGACACGGCCGTCACCGTCGTCGGGCCCTGGGACCGCCTCACGGACGGGCGCCGCGCCAGCCTCGACGAGCCGCTGCTGGACCTGCGCCTGCTCCGCAACCTCTACCGGTACGAGCCGCGCGTCGCGTTCGCCGCGGCCGAGCCGCTCTCCGCCGCCCCGTCGCCGTTCCTGCTGTCGCTGCCTCCCGGCTGGGCGCCGGGCCCCGACACGGTGTCCCGGCTGGTACGGCTGGCCGACGCCGACGGGCTGGGCCTGGTCTGCGTCGTCCTGGCCGAGACCGCCGACGGGGTGGTGGCGGCCAGGTTCGAGCGGACCGCGGCGTTCTCCCGCGCCGCGTTCTTCCACGGCGACCCGGACGACCTGGTGGACGAGATGTTCGGCTCGCTGTGGGTCGGCGGGGCCGAGTACGGCATCGTCCCCGTGGCCGAGGCGGAGCCGCCCACCGGCGACGCGGCCAAGTGGCGCGCGCTGGCGGCGCGGCGGCTGGAGGAGGTCAAGGAACTGCGCGGCACGGTCGAACGGCTGTCGGCGGAGGTGGCGCGGCTGTCGGCGGAGTCGCGGGACGAAGCCGGGACCGGACGGTTCAGCTCCCTCATCAGGCACCTGCGGAGCGCCGGTTGATCGGCGAGCTGCTGGCGGAGCTGCCTTCGGCCCGCGTCTACCTCGCCGGGATCGACCCGGCCACCGTCCCGGCTCTGCGCCGGACGGACGCCGGGGACCACGGAACCGGCACGGGCCAGGCCGGCGCGGCAGGACAAGCGGGCGCGGCAGGCCGTGCCGAGACGGCGGGCCGCGGGGGCGCGGCGGGCGCTCCCCTGCCGGTGGACCTGGACCGTGACCTGCTGGAGCCACCGTCCGCCACGGAGCAGGTGCGGGAGGTGCTGGTCCTCGCCCGCACCCCGGCCGATCTGAGGCGGGCCGCCACCCTGCACAAGCTGCTGCCCGAGGCGGCGCGCGTGGTCGTGGCCGTGCTCGACACACCGGCCGCGCACCCGGCGCCGGTGCCCACGCCCACCCCCGCGCACCGGTGGCGGGCACTGTCCGACCTGCGGGTGCACCGGCCCAAGGATCGGGTGTGGGTGGTGGACGCCAGGTTCTCGGCGCCGGTGCCCGCCGGCCGTACCGTGGCCGCGACGGCCCGCGCCTTCGTCGGCCACCGCCTCGACGTGATCGCCGCGCCCGCCGCCGCGATCGCCGGCGTCGGCGCCGCGGACTGGCGGCCCGGCGACCCCAACGCCACGCCCGCCGAGGTGTCCGGGCCGGTGCCGGAGAGAGTCGGCGCGCCGGGCGGCGACGTGGTGCTGCGGACGTTCCGCGACCCGGCCGTCCTCGACCCCGCGCCCGACGCCGGGCGCGAGGGGCCGCGGGCCGGCGACGCGCCCGCCCTCGTGACCACGGCGGACTGGGAGGGCGCGCAGACACCCGTCGAGCGGCCGGCCCACCGGGCCGCCACCTGGGAGTCGCTGGGCCGGCCCGGCGGCGCGGACCTGCCGCTCGCCGATCCTGACGTGCTCGGCGAGCCGTCGATGATCCCGCCGGTGGACGAGCGGTTGGTCAACCCGCAGGGCTTCGTCACCACGCCGTCGCGCGGCATGGCGGCGCTGGCCGAGCGCGACGGGCGCTGGGCGGTGGTGCTCGACGGGACGGCGGTGACGACGTTCGCCGAGTCGGGCGGGGTGACGGACGCCGACGTGGCCCGGCTCAGGCAGGTTCGCGGGGTCGAGGTCGACTGGCGGCACGCCCACAGCGGGCCGATCGCCGCCGTCCGGGTGCTCGCCGGCCTCGCTGCCGCCGGGGTGCCGCTGGTCTGCGAGTCGGTGCCGCGCTGGGCGCACGGCCTCGGCGAGGAGCTGATCGCGCTGCTGACGAGCCGCCCCGACCTGGCCGACGACCTGCGGCGCGAGGAGCACAGCATCCGGCTGCGCCGCGAGGCGCTGCGCACGCACGGGGTGGCCGCCCGCTGGGAGCAGCTCGGCGCGCCCGCCCCGGCCGCCCCGCTGACGTCCGTGCTCCTCGCCACCCGCCGACCCGCCATGGTGGGGTTCGCCCTCGACCAGGCGGCCAGGCAGCGCGGCGCACAGCTCGAAGTCGTGCTGGCCCTGCACGACGTGCCCCGGGACCATCCCGAGGTGGCGGCGGCGATCGCCGCGTTCGACCGCCCGCTGACCGTGTACGAGGCCGGCCGGGAGGAGATCTTCGGCGAGGTGCTCAACCACGCCGCCGCCCGGGCGTCGGGATCGTTCCTGCTGAAGATGGACGACGACGACTGGTATGGCCCCGACTTCCTGGCGGATCTGCTGCTGGCCCACTCCTACTCGGGGGCGCAGGTGGTGGGGACCGTGCCGGAGTTCGTCTACCTCGCCTCGATCGACGTCACCGTGCACCGCAGGCAGGTCACCGAGCAGATCACCAGCTTCGTCGCGGGCGGCACGATCCTCGTCGAACGCTCGGCCTTCCAGGCGGTTGGCGGCTTCCGGCCGCTGCGCCGCTCGGTGGACACCCAGTTCCAGGAGGCGCTGCAGGCGGCGGGCGGCCAGATCTACCGCACCCACGGCCTCGGCTACATCCTGCGCCGCGGCCCGGCGGCCGACCACACGTGGCAGGAGCCGATCGGCACGTTCCTGCAGCGCAACAGGCGGCAGTGGCGCGGCTTCCGGCCCAGCGCCCTGATGGAGCTCGACCGGAGCAGCGCGCCATGACCCGCGTCCCCCGCATCCGCAGGCAGGACTACGGCGTCCTCACCCCACCGCCGCTCGGCGGCTGGGACCCGGCGCTGACCGTGACGGTCGTCATCCCCGCCCACGACCGACAGGGGACCCTCGACCTCACCCTCGCGGCGCTGTCGGCGCAGAGCTATCCGGCCGAGCTGATGGACGTGGTCGTCGTGGACGACGGCAGCACGGTCCCGCTGCGGCTGCCGGAGACCGTCCCCGACGGGACCAAGCTGATCTCCAGCCCGCCCGGCGGCTGGGGCCGGGCCTGGGCCCTGCAGGCGGGTCTGGAGGCCGCGACCGGTGAGGTCGTCCTCGTGCTGGACGCCGACATGGTGCCGCACCGCGAGCACGTCGAGGCCCAGCTGCGCTGGCACCATCTCGCCCCGTACGTGGTGACGCTCGGCTGGATCGACTTCACCGTCGCCGACCACCTGCCGTCACCCGAACGGGTGCGCGCCGCCGTGCGGGACGGCGAGGAGGACGGCCTCTTCCCGCTGTCACCGCACCGCCACGACTGGGCCGAGAAGATCATCGACGATCACGACGGGCTGCGCACCGCGCCCAGCTCGCTGGCCACCCGCATCCACGTGGGGGCGACGGCCGCCTACCCGGCGGCGCTGCTGCGTTCCGTCGGCGGGCTGGACACGTCGCTGGTGCTGGCCGAGGACACCGAGCTGGGCTACCGGCTGACGCAGGCGGGCGCGGTGTTCGTGCCGGACCCGCAGGCGCGGGCCTGGCATCTCGGGCTGCCCACGGCCATGCGCGACGTGGCCGCGCTGAAGAGGTACAACGACCCGTACGTCGCCGACCGCGTGCCGTACCGGCGCTACCTGCGCACGGACCCCGGCCGGCAGTGGCTGGTGCCGTACGTGGACGCCGTGGTGCGGGCGGGGGCGTACGAGGACGTGCGCGCCACGGTGGACGGCCTGCTGGGCGGCAGCCTGCCGGACGTCCGGGTCACCGTCGAGGGCCCGTGGGCGTCGCTCGGCGCCGGCCGCCGCTCGCCGCTGGGCGACCCGGATCTGGACCTGCGCCTCGTGCACGCCACGTTCGAGCACGACGCCCGGGTGCGGCTGGCCGACCCGGAGGCGCGTCCGGCCGATCAGGCGGCGCCGCCGCCGGCCGGCCCGGCGGCGCGTCCGGCCGATCGGGTGGGGCCGCCGCCGGCCGGTCCGGCGCGGCGACCGGGCGGGCCGGAGCGTGTCGTGGCGCCCTTCCGGCTGACGGTGCCGCCCGGGTGGGTGCCGCGTGCCGACACGGTCGAGCGCCTGGTCGCGCGCCTTGAGGAGGACGACGGCGGGGTGCTGTGCCTGGCGCTGGCCGAGACGGAGGAGGGCGTGCTGGTGGCCCGCCTGGAACGGACCTCGGCCCTGTCACGCGCCGCGCTGGTGGCGGAGCCGGGTGAGCCGCTGGACGACGTCCTGGACGAGGTGTTCGGCGTCGAGTGGCTGGACGGTGCCGAGTGGGGGTTCGCCCGCAGGCCCGCCGTCTACCCGCCGCGCCGTCGTCCGGTGCCGGAGGCCGAACGGCTGGCCGCGCAGCACCGCAAGGAGATCGCCCGGCTGCGCGAGCGGGCCGACGCGCTGCGCGCGGAGCTGGCCCAGGCGCGCAGGCAGGCGGGCAAGAGCGAGCGGGACGCGGCCCGGTGGCGGCAGAAGGCCGAGTCGTGGCGGCGCGAGGCGGTCCGGCTGTCCCGCGACCGCGACCGCGACCGTACGGTCCTCACCCGCGCCGTCCGCCGCATGCGTGACCTCGCCTCCGGCAGGTAGGGCGTCAGCCTTCGGACAGGAGGCCGTCGTAGGCGGCGGAGGGGTGGCGGCCCGCCATGTACGTCAGGAACTCCCGGACGAACGCCGCCCGGGAGAGCCCGTCGCCGCCGGCGGCCGGCTCGCGGTCGAACGCGGTGCGGAACAGCTTCTGGTGCTCGCCCGCGCTGATCGCCTCGTCGCCGTCGGTGTCGGTGGCGTCGAACAACACGTCGGCGATCTTGATCAGCGCCGGCCCGGACGGCGTGGTGGCCGCCGTGGCGTACTCGTCGCGGGTGATCCG
This sequence comes from Nonomuraea indica, assembly GCF_002850745.1. Taxonomy (GTDB): domain Bacteria; phylum Actinomycetota; class Actinomycetes; order Streptosporangiales; family Streptosporangiaceae; genus Nonomuraea; species Nonomuraea indica. The sequence continues at coordinate 710,072 of NZ_KZ559467.1, read as the reverse complement.
CCCGTCGCCGTCGCTGTCGAGGCTGGTCTGCAGCTCGCGCCACCAGTCGGCGTACGCGGTGAAGAGCCGGGCCTCGGTCTGGGCGTCCATGTCGAGGCGGGTCGCGATCTCCCTGGCCATGGCCGCCAGGTCGGGCCATTCGAGATGCCCGTTGCCGGTCTGGTCCAGCACCTCGGTGAAGAACCGCTCGGCGGATCTGCGAGCGGGCACGGCGGGCTGCCGGGTGTCCGCGGTGAGGTGCTGCAGCAGGCCGCCGGCCCGGCTCGCCTGGTGCAGGAGCGCCCCGAGCAGCCGCGAGGCCGGACCTTCGTCGTCGTCATCGTCGAGGTCGAGGACGTCCATGAACGCGCCGACCTGCGTCCAGGCGGCCGGCAGCCAGTGAGTCGCCAGCCCGGCCGCGAGGTAGACGCCGTGCATCAGCGCCTGCGCGCCCGGCGGCGTGGTGAGGCGGGCCTGGCGACGGTAGGCCTCCGGCAGCGACGCCACGGTGATCGTGGCCGCCAGCGGCCCGGCCAGAGCCCGGATCGCGGCCCACGCCGTGGGGTGGTCGCGGAGCGGGGGCGGCGGGGGGACCTCGGCGAACACCCGGTGGAGGACGGCGTGGACGGCCTCGTTGAGCTCCAGGCGGCGGCTGATCGTCTCGTCGTAGTACGGCCAGAACTCGTGAAGCGTCGCGGGCAGGCCGGTGCCGTCGTCGCCCATGAGGACGAGCATCTCCCGGAACTCGTCGTACAGGTGTTCCTGCGTGGGCGTGTCGAGGGGCCGGCCGCCCAGCCGGCACATGGTGACCGTCGACTCGAACAGGGTCGCCATCACCCAGGCGCGCGCCTCGGGGTCCATCGCGTCGTAGGGGCGGCCGTGGGCGTCGGTGCCGGAGATCCGCCCGTGCAGCCTGTTGAGCCGGGCCGCCTCGCGCAGGCGCACCTCCTCGTCCTCGTCGACCAGTCGCCGCGTGCTGAGCAGGGTGTTGCGCAGCCGCCGCCACGGGCGGGCCACGAACGTCGAGTTGCCGATGAGCGCCGCGCCGATCTGCGGGTGGGCGGCCTCCAGGACGCTGGCCCGGGTCGCCGCGAGGCCCCACCGCGCCTGGCTCACGTAGTGGCGCAGCAACCCCGCCGCCGCCGGGACGGTCGTGGGGGCGTCGGTCGTCTGAGTCATCTCAGCCCTTTCGGGTCGTGGTCGGCAGGTGCACGTCGCCGAACCGGCGCTCGCGCCGGCGGTAGGCGTCCAGGCACTCCCACAGGTGCGCCGCGCGGAAGTCGGGCCAGAGCACCTCGGGGAACATCCATTCGGCGTAGGCCACCTGCCACAGCATGAAGTTGGAGATGCGCTGCTCGCCGGAGGTGCGGATGACCAGGTCCACATCGGGCGTGTCGGGATGGGGCAGGTGGCGGGCGAAGGTCTCCTCGGTGACCCGCTCGGCCGGCACCTTGTCACGGATGAGCGACCGGGCGGCGCTCACGATGTCACGACGCCCGCCGTGGTCGAACGCCACGGTCAGCGTCATCCGCGTGTTGGCCCGGGTCAGCGTCACGAGGTCGGCGATGTCGCCGGCCAGGGACGCGGGGATCCTGGCGTCGGAGTCGCCGAGGAAGCGGCACCGGATGCCGCGCGCGTGCAGCGACATGGCGTGCTTGCGGACGGACCGCTGGACCAGCCGCATCAGGAAGCCGACCTCGCCGCCGGGCCGCCGCCAGTTCTCGGTGGAGAAGGCGAACAGGCTCAGCCACGGGATGCCGACCGCGTAGGCCGTCTCGATCACCTCGATCACCGCGGCCTCGGCGGCCCGGTGCCCGGCCGTGCGGGGCAGTGACCGCTGCTCGGCCCAGCGCCCGTTGCCGTCCATCACGCACGCCACATGGCCTGGCAGACCCGACACCACCGCATGGCCTCCGCTCCCCCGCCTCCGGAGCGACTATAGCTCACCTTGAGTGATCGATGAACCACTCTTGGTAGTCGGACGGGCGGCTCGGGGCGCGGCGCACGTGCGCGCGGGCACGGGCGCGCGTGTGCCCGCGGGCACGGGCGGCGCGCGGTCGCCGGGCCTCCCGCCCCGGACGGGCGACGGCGGTCCGGGCCCGGCGAGGCGGAGTCACACCGCCGGGCAGCCGCCGCCGAGAGCGGTCAGGACCGCCTGGACGAACGCCTCGTTCCCGGGCTCCTCCGCGTGCGGCACACCCGGCAGCTCGGCCCTGCACGCCACCCCGTCGATGGTGTCGCCGCGGGTCTCGTCGAGCGAGCTGGCCAGCACGGTGTAGCGGACCGCGCCGGGCGTCGGGTCACCGCTGTTGAGCTGCTTCATGAACGTGCTCGTGGGGCACATCTGGCCGCCCTGCGCGGCCGGGAGCAGGCAGGCGGGCCAGTAGCCGCGCTGGCCGGTGCCCATGGAGACGTAGCTCAGGGTCGTGGCCGTGCCGCCGAGGGACTTCAGGTAGTGGCGGGCCGACAGGCCGCCCATGCTGTGACCGACCAGGCTCACCCTGTCGGCGCCGTGCGTCCGGCGTACCTGCTCGACGAGGGCGGCGATGGCGTTCGCGTTGGCGACGTTCTCCTCCCCGGGCAGGTCGATCGCGTACGCGGGATGCCCGGCCTGCTGCAGCGCCGTCTTCATGGGGGCGAAGGAATCGGGGGTGCCGTTCCAGCCGTGGACGAGGATGACCGGTTCGCCCTGGGACTGCCGTGCCCAGGCCGCTCCCGAACTCGTGCCGAGGGCCGCTGTCAAGACGGCGACCCCCGCTCCTGCCAGCAGACGCCCCATGGTCGCCCCTTTACTTACTTAGTGCTCGGTAAGTGAATGGGCTAGGTTTAACACCATGAGCCGCGCTGATCAACCCCCTCACGGGGACGGGCCCGCGACGGGCCGCCGCGAACGGGCCCGCCTGCGCCGTGAGGAGATCATCCTGATCGCCGCCGGGATGTTCGCCGAGCGCGGCTACCGGGGCACCTCGCTGGCCGACGTGGCCGCCCGGGCCGGGATCAGCGAGCCCGGCCTGCTGCACCACTTCGGCAACAAGGCGGGGCTCCTGCTGGCGGTGATCGAGCGGCGCGACCTCGACAGCGAGGCGTTCGCCATGGAGCTGCTCGGCATGGAGCCGGCCGACCGGCTGCGGGCACTGCCGGAGTTCGCCCGCCGCAACAGGCACCGGACGGAGCTGGCCAAGCTGTTCACGGTGCTGGTGGCGGAGAGCCTGGAGCCGGACGCGCCGGGGCACGGCCACTTCGTCGCCCGTTACCGCGCGATGCGCGCCATCGTCGCCGACACCATCCGCTCGGCCCAGCGGACGGGGCTCACGCGGGCCGGGCTGGACCCGGAGGCCAAGGCGGCCGAGATCATCGCCACGCTCGACGGGCTGCAGACGCAGTGGCTGCTGGACCCGGAGGCGGTGGACATCGTCGCCGCCATCGAGGCGTACGCCCGGACCCTGGAACGCGACCTCACCGGCTCCTGACCGGCGACGCGCCGCACTGCCGCAGGGCACGTCGCCGGTCGGGACGGCCGGATCAGCGTGCGCTCTGGTCGTCACCCTCCACGCGCATCACGCTGGCGATGGCCCGCACGATGTCGAGCTCGCGCAGCCCGTCCATGGTGGCGGTCAGCGCGGCGTCGGTCGCCCGGTGGGTGACGATGACGAGCTGCGCGTCGTCGCCGTGCCCCTCCTGGCGCACGGTCTGGATCGACACGTCGTGCTTGGCGAACAGGTCGGCGACCCGGGCCAGCACGCCCGGCTTGTCGGCCACGTCCAGCGCCACGTGGCAGCGGGTGACCGTCTCGCCCATCGGGTGCACGGGCAGGGAGGCGTAGGTGGACTCCTCGGGCCCGCGCGTGCGGGCGAGCCGGTTGCGGGCCACGGCGACGAGGTCGCCGAGCACCGCCGAGGCGGTCGGCGCGCCGCCGGCGCCCTTGCCGTAGAACATGAGCTGCCCGGCCGACTCGGCCTCCACGAACACCGCGTTGTACGCCTCGCGCACCCCGGCCAGCGGATGGGTGCGCGGGATCATCGCCGGGTGCACCCGCACCCCGATGGAGCGGCCGTCGTCGGAACGGGCGCAGATGGCCAGCAGCTTGATGACGTAGCCCATGGCCTTGGCCGAGGCCACGTCGGTGGCGGTGATGTCGGTGATGCCCTCGCGGTGCACCTCGGCCGCCGTCACCCGGCTGTGGAAGGCGAGCCCGGCGAGGATCGCGGCCTTGGCCGCGGCGTCGAACCCCTCGACGTCGGCCGTCGGGTCGGCCTCGGCGTAGCCGAGAGTCTGCGCCTCCTCCAGGGCGTCGGTGAAGGACGCGCCCGTGGAGTCCATCTTGTCGAGGATGTAGTTGGTGGTGCCGTTGACGATGCCGAGCACCTGCTGGACGTGGTCGCCGGCCAGCGACTCGCGCAGCGGCCGGAGCAGCGGGATCGCGCCGGCGACGCTGGCCTCGAAGTAGAGGTCGCCCTCGCCCGCGCGGGCCGCCTCGTGCAGGGTGGCGCCGTCCTCGGCGAGCAGGGCCTTGTTGGCGGTGACCACCGACTTGCCGCGGGACAGCGCGGCGACGATCAGCGACCGGGCCGGCTCGATGCCGCCGATGACCTCGACCACGATGTCCACGTCGTCGCGGGTGACCAGCGCCTCGGCGTCGGTGGTGAACAGCGCCGGGTCCACCTCGACGTCGCGCTTGCGGCCCAGGCGGCGCACCGCCACCCCGGCCAGCTCCAGCGGCGCGCCGATGCGGGCGGCCAGGTCGTCGTGCTGCTCGTGGATGAGCCGGATGACCTGCGAGCCGACGACGCCGCAGCCCAGCAGCGCGACCTTCAGCGGTTTCACAGCTGCCCCCTCAACAGGTCGTCCTCGGTCTCGCCCCGTACGATCACCCGGGCCCGGCCGTCGCGGACGGCCACGACGGCGGGTCTGGGCAGGTAGTTGTAGTTGCTCGCCAGCGAACGGCAGTAGGCGCCGGTCGCGGCGACGGCGATCAGGTCGCCGGGCGCGAGGTCGGCCGGCAGGAAGCAGTCGCGCACCACGATGTCGCCGCTCTCGCAGTGCTTGCCGACCACGCGGCTCAGCATGGGCTCGGCCGAGCTCTCGCGGCTGGCCAGCACCGTGGTGTATTCGGCGCCGTAGAGGGCGGTGCGGAGGTTGTCGCTCATGCCGCCGTCGACGCTGACGTAGGTGCGCAGCCCCTCGACGTCCTTGACGGTGCCGACCTCGTAGAGGGTGACGCCGCCGGGGCCGACGATGGCGCGGCCGGGCTCGACGGTGAGCCGGGGCACCGGCAGCCCGGCGTCGGTGCACACCTTGGTGACGATCTCGCGCAGCCCGTCGGCGATGAGCTTGACGCCGGGGGCCTCGTCGTCGTCGACGTAGGCGATGCCGTAGCCGCCGCCGAGATCGAGCTCGGGCAGCACCACGCCGTGCTCTTCCTTGATCTGCACGAGCAGGGTGGCCAGGCGGCGCGCCGCGACCTCGAAGCCGGCCGTGTCGACGATCTGCGAGCCGATGTGCGAGTGGAGGCCGACCAGCTCCAGCGACGGCATCGCCAGGATGCGGTGCACGGCCTCGGCCGCGGCGCCGGAGTTGAGCGACAGGCCGAACTTCTGGTCGTCGTGCGCGGTGGCGATGAACTCGTGGGTGTGCGCCTCGACGCCGGTGGTGACGCGGATCATCACCTTGGGCCGCTTGCCCTGCTCGTCGGCGAGGTGGCCGAGCCGGGCGATCTCCTCGAACGAGTCGACCACGATGTGCCCGACCCCGGCCTGCAGGGCGCGGGTCAGCTCGGCGACGGACTTGTTGTTGCCGTGCAGGGTGATGCGCTCGGCCGGGAAGCCCACACTGAGCGCCACCGCCAGCTCGCCGCCGCTGGCCACGTCGAGGCCGAGACCCTCCTCGTCCAGCCAGCGGACGATCTCCTTGCACAGGAAGGCCTTGCCGGCGTAGTGGACCTCGGACCCGGCGAAGGCGGTGGCGTAGTCGCGCATGCGCGAGCGGACGTCGTGCTCGTCGAGCACGAACAGCGGCGTGCCGTGGTCGCGGGCGAGGTCACGGACGTCGACGCCGCCGATCGTGAGCGCGCCCTCGGTGCGGCCGGACGTTCGGGGCCAGATCGCGGGGTTGATCCGGTTGAGGTCGGCGGGCGCCAGCGGGGGGCGCTCGTGGGGCAGCATCTCGGCATGCCGGTCCCCTGCGGGATGGGCGAATCGACTCACCCGATCGAGGCTATCGGAAGCGTCGTCATCCCTGGACCGGCTGCTCACGTATCGAGACGCGATCACGCCTCTACAGGGATATTTTTACGCTTATTCGCCATTTGGCCGGATATTTTGCGATCAATCATAGGCGTTCGGGTCCCGGGAGGACGTCCCGTACGGCCCGCGCCAGCCGCACCCGGGCGGTGTGCGCCGGGGACGGCTCCTCCTCGCCGGCGGGGACGGCCGGGGCCAGCTCGTGGGCGTCGTGGTAGGCCGTGGCCAGCCGCACCAGGTAGGCCTCCCAGGCGGGCGCCCGGCCGGCCAGCCGCCCCGGCAGCTCGGCCAGCACCCGCAGCACGGCCCGGTGGGGCGGGTCGTCCAGCAGCTCGGGCCGGAAGCCGGTGGCGGGCACGCCCAGGTCGCGGGCCCACCGCTGCACGGCGGCCGCCCGCGCGTGCGCGTAGCGGACCACGAACCCGGGGTTGTCCCACGTGCGGGGCAGGTCGGGCCACGGGTCCGGCAGGCTCAGCGGCCGGACCTCCGCCACCAGCTCCCCCGGCGTCTCGACCGTGATGCGCAGGAACCCGTTCGCGAGCGCCTCCACCCGCGAGACCCCCTCGACCGGCCGCACCCGGTCGGCCAGCTCGGCCGCGACCCGGCCCACCGGCGCGGCCCGGGCACCGGGGCGACGGGCGCGGCGCAGCGCGGCGGCCGAGACGTAGACCGCCTCCCGCTCCCACGTGCCGTCCGGCGCGGGCGGCTCCCCCAGCGCCTCGGCCAGCCGCCCGGGCCGCACCACCGGCTCAGATGAGCGCGTGCGGCTCGGCGGAGCCGTACTCGACCAGGTGGGCGGCGCCCAGCAGCCACCGGTCCTCGTCGCGGACCCGGACGTAGCCGAACCGGTCGGCCGAGAACACCTTCACCCCGTCGGCGCGGCAACGCCGCATGAGCACGTCGTCCCAGCCGTCGGTCAGGTCGGCGAAGCCGAGCTGGCGCATCGCGGCGCGGCGGGCGAGCAGCGTCGCGCCGGCGATCTCCGGCAGGTAGGTGTACTCGGCGTCCGGCTGCTTGAGCAGGGTGGCCTGCGGCTTGCGCAGGTGGGCGTAGTAGGCGGCCTTGCCGACGACGTCGGCGGTGGCGAACAGGAAGGCCCGGCTCAGGTCGGCGAGGTAGTGGGTGCCGTAGACGTCGCGCTGGTCCATGACGCCGACCAGGTCGGCCTCGCACAGGTCGAGCCCGCGGTTGAGCGTCTCGCCGGTGGACAGCGCCGGGTCCAGGTGGCGGAAGACGACCTCGGCGTCCGGCACGACCTCGCGGGCGCGTGCCTCGGCCTCCGGCGGGCCGAACACGACGAGCTGCGCCACCGGCTTGGACTGCCGCGCCACCTGGGCGAGGGCGTGCTCCAGCAGCGAACGGTCGGTGACGGGCAGCAGCAGGGAGACCTCCAGCGTGGCGCGCGCGCTGGGCAGGCCGATCGCCTCCAGCAGCTCGTCGACCCGCTCGGTCATGGTGCCGCTGTTGTAGGCGCGGCGCAGCGCCACGTGCGCCCGGCGCGAGTCGGGCTCGTCGCCGATCGAGGTGCCGCAGGCCGCCAGCTCGGCCAGCCGCCACGGAGGGGTGCCCGCCGGGCACCGCACCGCTGCCGGCCAGCGGTAGGAGGTGAGCACGTCGGGATAGCTGAGATGGCCGGGCAGCAGCTGCTCCAGCGTGAGCACCCGGTCGATGCGCCCACCCGACAGCGGGATCGGGTTGTGCACCCGTGGCTGGACGCCGAACGACAGGCGCGGCCAGCCGGTGGCCGGGTCGGTGCTGAACCGGTGCTCGAACAGCGCCGCCGCCGCGCCGTAGTCGGCCGCGTCGCCCTGGGTGTGCCAGAACACCGTGCGGATGCCGCGGTCGGCGCACCAGGCGAGCAGCGCCCGCAGCCCCTCTCCCGGCTCCCCGATGATCTCCGCGGCCCACGGCCCCGCGGTGACGGACTCGACCACGAGCAGGTGCGGCACCTCCTGCGGCAGCACCCGGGCGAAGTCACGCGGCGTGAAGCCGGTGGTCTGCCGCCACTCGTAGCGCAGCAGCGCCTCGACGTGCGGGTCGGCGATCACCGCCGCCGTCAGGTGCGGGCGCGTGTTGGGACCCGTGGGCACCCGGTACGGCTTGAGCCTGAAGGAGGCGCCCTCCAGGGTGCGGGTGGAAGTGGTCGCCTGGTAGGCGGCGCCGGGCCGCTCGTCGGCGGCCTGCCTGGCCTGCTTGGCGGCCACGGGCCTGCGCTTGGGGGCGGTGGGCCGCTTGACCGGCCTGGCCGCCCCCTTGAGGCCCTTGGCGAGCAGGAGAGGGTTGCTCTTGCCGGTCTTGATGGCGTCGCCGAGCCGGTTCCAGCGGGCGACCTTGATGGAGGAGAGCTTCCAGTGGGCCACCTCGGCCTGGTAGCGCTGCTCGGCCAGCTCCTTGCGGAGCTTGTCGGCGGCGGTGCGCTCGTCCTCGAGCCGCTCCTCGGCCTCGGCCAGCCGCTCGGCGAGCGCCTTGACCTCCTCGGCGTTGCGCTCGGCCTCGGCCAGCCTCGCCTGGGCGTCGCTCAGCAGCCTCGCCAGCTCGGCCGCGTGCTCCGCCTGGGCGATCGCATCCCGCAGCGCGCGCCTCGTGCTCTCCAGCTCAGTGCTCACCGGCACCTCCGATTCCTAGCCCGGCAAAGGATACTCTTGCCCGGGAAGCGTCTCGAAGGGATGAGATCCGGTGCAGTTCAACGTGCGGCCCTACGTCTGCGGCGCTCTCGGCCGGATCGACACCGTCGTGCTGGGGAAGCTGACGGGCGCGGGGCCGCGGGTCCGGCCCGCCCTGCAGACGGCGGACGCGGCGCTGTTCAGCTCCGCGCCGCTGCCTCCCTACCACCGCACCGAGGGCTCGTTCGCGTTCTCGTGGGGCGAGCGCAGGCCCGCGGGGCACGACGACTGGATGGCCGTGGCGGAGACGTACGAGACGCCCGGCCTGATCGGCGACGGCGAGCGGGTCACGCTGCACGCCGGCGCGCTCGGCCTGGTCGACGTCTACTACGTGCGGCTGGGCGAGGCTGTCTACTTCTCGTCGCTGATCCAGCCGTTGCTGTCGCTGGTGCCCGCCGGGATCGACTGGGCTGCGTGGGCGTCGATCATCCAGGTGACCTTCCCCCTCGGCGAGGCCACCCCCTACCCGGCGGTCAAGCGGCTGCCCGGCTCCAGCGCCCTGGTCCACGACCGGGGGATGCTCGGCACCGAGCGCCGGCTGCCGCGCTGGCTGCGCACCGAGCCGTACGAGACGTGGACCAGCGCCGGCGAGCTGCTGGAGATCCTGCACGAGGTCTACAAGGACTACGAGGGGCGCCGGCTGCTCGTGCCGGTCAGCGGCGGCTACGACTCGCGGCTGCTGTGCGCGGTGGCCGTGGCGCGCGGCGCCGACGTGGAGTCGTGGACGACGAGCCCGGACGACGGCACCGACACCGACATCGCCTTCGCCCGCGCCATCACCCGCGAGCTGGGCGTCGACCACCGGGTGATCACGCAGGACCCGGCCGACTACCCGGGCGACGCCCAGGAGGTGGCGCGCCGGCTCGAGTACCTGACGCCGCACCACGCCTGGTACGCGCCGTTCGCCAAGGAGGTGCACCGGTCGGGGCGGATGCTGGTCGACGGCCTGGCGGGCGGGCCGCTGCTGAAGAACTTCATGGTCAGCGGCGCGGCGCTGGAGGCCACCTCGCAGGCCGAGCGGTCGGCCGCGGTGCTCGGCTCGCTCAGCCTGGGGGCGCCGTCGCAGCCGTTCCTGTCGCCCCGGGCCCAGGAGTGGATCGAGGAGGCGGTCAGGGAGCAGTTCCACGCCGCCACCTCCATGCTGCACGGGCACCGGGCGGAGCTGCCGCTGTCGGTGCTGCACACCCGCACGGTGCGGGGCATCGCCCGCTCGGCGGTCAACCTGGTCGGGCCGGAGGCGTCGTTCGCCGCGCCGTTCATCCACCCCGACTTCTTCGACGCGGCGCTGTCGGTGGGCGTGGCCCGCAAGGACAAGGGGCGCTTCTACCGGGAGCTGCTGCACGCCGCCAATCCGCGGGTGGCCGCGCTGCCGTCGACCAACGTGGTCAAGCAGCCGCTGCGGCGGGTGCCGCTGCGCTCGACGGCCGGTCCCGCGCGCGTGTACGCGCACCAGATGCTCCGCACGGTGGCCGAGCGGGTGCCGGCGCTGCTGTCGGAGGAGTTGCATCAGGTCGTCCTCGACGGCCCTGACGCGCTGACCCGCTTCACCGGATGGAACGACAGGTTCTGGGTGCGCGGGCTGGTGCTGTTCGGGCTGTGGTTGAGCGACTTCGAGGGTGACCTCGGCGACGTCTCGCCCCCGTTCTAGATGAACTGTGGGTAACAGGGTGATTACGTTGAGGTATCCAGGGTACGAAGAGATCACCGCATAAGCAGGTTCCGGAAAGCCACCGGGCTGATAGTGTTCGGCCCGTAAGCGCCGCATCGAGCGGGAGCACCCGGATCACAAATCCGGTCCCGTCAAGGGCACTGGGGTTGCAGGGATGACGACCCCAGGCGGCGCGGTCACCACATGTAAACGCCGGGGAACCGGTGACTCCGTCCTGCCCACATCTCCTTCTGTGAGCGACCTATGATCAACGCATCCCCATCACCGGAGCCGATCTCCGAGGACTTCGTCTCGGAGGACCCCTCCTGGTACAAGCGGGCGGTGTTCTACGAGATTCTCGTCCGGGGGTTCAAGGACTCCAACGGTGACGGCACCGGAGACCTCCGTGGCCTCATCGAGAAGCTCGACTACCTGGAGTGGCTGGGCGTCGACTGCCTGTGGCTGCTGCCGTTGTACGAGTCTCCGTTGCGTGACGGCGGCTACGACATCTCCGACTACATGAAGATCCTGCCCGATTTCGGGGACCTCGGAGACTTCGTGCAGCTCGTGGAGGCGGCCCACGAACGCGGTCTGCGCATCATCACCGACCTGGTGATGAACCACACGAGTGACAAGCATCCCTGGTTCCAGGCCTCCCGGCACGACCCGGAGGGGCCGTACGGCGACTTCTACGTGTGGGCGGACGAGCCGACGGCTTATCCCGACGCGCCCATCATCTTCATCGGGGCGGAGGAGTCCAACTGGACCTACGACCCGGTGCGCAAGCAGTACTACTGGCACCGCTTCTTCCACCACCAGCCGGACCTCAACTATGACAACCCGGCGGTCCAGGAAGCGATGATCGAGGTGCTGAGGTTCTGGCTGGACCTCGGCATCGACGGGTTCCGGCTGGACGCCGTGCCCTACCTGTTCGAGCGCGAGGGCACCGCCTGCGCGGGCCTGCCGGAGACGCACGCGTACCTGAAGAAGATCCGCGCCGAGGTGGACCGGCTCTACCCCGACCGGGTGCTGCTGGCCGAGGCCAACGGCTGGCCGGAGGACGTGGTCGAGTACTTCGGCGACCCCACCACGGGCGGCGACGAGTGCCACATGGCCTTCCACTTCCCGCTGATGCCGCGCATCTACATGGCGGTGAAGAAGGAGACGCGCGAGCCGATCTCCGAGATCATGTCGCGCACCCCCAAGCTGCCGGAGAAGGCGCAGTGGGGCATCTTCCTGCGCAACCACGACGAGCTGACGCTCGAGACGGTGACCGAGGAAGAGCGCGACTACATGCACGCCGAGTACGCCAAGGACCCGCGCATGCGGGCCTACCTCGGCATCCGGCGCCGCCTGGCTCCGCTGCTGGACAACGACCGTGACCGGATCGAGCTGTTCACGGCGCTGCTGCTGAGCCTGCCGGGCTCGCCGGTCATGTACTACGGCGACGAGATCGGCATGGGCGACAACATCTGGCTGGAGGACCGCGACGCGGTGCGCACGCCGATGCAGTGGAGCCCCGACCGCAACGCCGGCTTCTCCTCGGCCGACCCGGGACGGCTCTACCTGCCGGCCGTGATGGACCCGATCTACGGCTACCAGGCGGTCAACGTCGAGGCGCAGCAGAAGCACGCCGGCTCGCTGCTGCACTTCACCCGCCGCATGCTGGAGATCCGCCGCAACCACCCGGTGTTCGGCACCGGCGCCTACACCGAGATGTGGTCCTCCAACAGCTCCGTCCTCACCTTCGTCCGCGAGGAGCGGGACGACGTGATGCTGTGCGTGAACAACCTGTCGAAGTTCCCCCAGCCCGTGGAGCTCGACCTGCGCCGTTTCGCCGGCATGACGCCGGTGGAGGCACGGGGCGGGGTGCGCTTCCCGGTCATCGGGGAGGTGCCCTACCTGCTGACGCTGCCGGGGCACGGCTTCTACTGGTTCGCGCTCAAGCCGTAGGCGGGCCCGCCTGAAGGCGGTGTCCGTCCCCTCGCGGGGCGGGCACCGCCTTCTCGCGTGTTCAGCGGGTGGCGATCGGCACCTGGGCGCGGGCGGCGCGGCGGGCGGGGATGATCGCGACCGCGAGCGCCGCCCCCACGGCCGCCAGGACGGCCAGCGTCAACGTCAGGGGCGACGGCGGGCGGCCGATGCCCGCGCCGACGCCGCTGGTGTGCCCCTGGAGGTCGATGAGACCGGTCACGACGGACACCCCCACGGCCGTGCCCACGGCCACGCCCAGGACGACGAGCAGCCCGCTCCCGGTCACCAGCGTGGCCATCACCTGCCGCGGCGTGAGCCCCATGGCCTTGAGGACGGCCAGGTCGAAGGCGTGGTCGCGCAGGCCGAGCGCGCAGGCGGTGAGCAGGTTGGCGAGGCCGATCAGCGACAGCAGCACGATGAGCGCCACGATCACCACGCGGATGATCGTCAGCCGGTCGGCCGGGTTGACGACCCGCTGCACGTCGAGCCCCTCCCCGGACGCCGCCAGCAGCCTGGCCCGCACCTCGGCGGGGTCGGCGCCGGGCCGCAGCGCGAGCGCGTAGAACTCGGGCGGGACCGCGTCCTTGGCCGCCAGGCTGTCGAGGCCGACCGACAGCACCTCGCCGTCGAGGTCGGGCTCGACGGTGCGGCCGACGATGCGCACGATGAGCGGCGAGCCGCCCACGGTCAGCCGCACCCGGTCCCCGATCTTCGCGCCCAGCAGGTCGAACAGCCCCTGCCCGGCCACGGCCTCGCCGGGCTGGCCGTACAGGCGGCCCTCGACCACCGGGAACGGGTAGGCCCCGCTCGCGGAGCCGCCGAGCGCGCGCACCCGGATGGAACGGGCCTCGCCGGGCGCCAGGGCGTTCACCTCGGCGCCGGGATACACGGCGAGCACGCCGGGGTCGCGCCTGACGAGCCGCTCGGCCTGGGCCGGCTCCAGCTTGCCGGCGCGCACGTGCAGGGCGGCGTGCTGGCCGACCTGCTCGGGATGGCTGAGGAAGTTGTCGAGCGTGGCCCACACGCCCAGCCCGATGGTGATCATCATCATGGGCACGGCCAGCCCGAAGACCGTCAGGAACGCGGGCACCCGCCGGGTGAAGGCGTCGCGGGTGCCGAGGATCAGCGCGGGCGGCAGCCGGACGAGCAGGGCCAGCCGGGCCAGCCGCGACAGGTGGCCGCGCGGCGGCACGGCCGGGGCGGCGGGGATGGGCGGCGTGCGGCCGCCGCGCCAGGCGGGCACGCCGACCGCGGCGAGGACGACCAGCGCGGTGCTGGCCACGATGGTGAGGACGGGCATCGGCGCGACGAGCGAGGCGCCCAGCACGGCCACGGTGGCCGCCCAGCCGGCCACGGCGCCCAGCAGGACGCCGAGCAGCCCGAGCGAGCCGTGCTCGGTGAGCAGCAGCAGCGCCACCTGCCCTCGGGTGAAGCCCATCGACTTGAGCGTGGCCAGGTCGCGGAGCTGGCCGAGCACCCGGCCGCCCGCCGCGTTGGCCAGCGCGAGCGCGGCGGCGACCAGCCCCACCACGCCGAACAGGGCCAGCAGCGTGCCCAGCAGCCGGTTGTCGAGCTCCATGGCGGCGCGCACCTCGCGCCAGGTGTAGACGCGCTGGAGCTGGTCGTCCAGCATGACGACGACGCGCTGGGAGACGATCTGCGCCGCGTCGGCGTCGGTCAGCCGCAGGCCGGTGACCCACTCGCTGCGGCCCAGCATCGGCTCGATCCGGTCGAGGGTGCCCGGCAGGACCCAGGCCAGGCCGGGCGTCCACTCGGGGAAGAAGCCCTGCTCGGCCGAGTCGGCGATGCCGCGCACGTACAGGGTGTGACGCTCGCCGCTCAGCGCGATGACGGTGAACGGCGCGCCGACCTTCACCCGCAGCGCGGAGGCGAACGAGCGCTCGACCACCACCCCGTCGGCCTGCGAGGGGTCGAGCCAGCGGCCTTCGGCGACCACGGGCCTGGCCACCCCGGCCGGTGCGGACGGCATGGCGCGCAGCGAGGTGGGCTCCTTCTTGCCGTCCTGGGCGACGGTGACCGGCGCCGAGCGGTAGGGCCCGGCGACGTGGGTGACGCCGTCGATGGCGCCGACCGCGACGGTGGGGCTGTCCTTGGTGTAGAACCACACGTGGGCGCCGTTGGTCTGGGCGAACAGCCCGCGCCACGGGTTGGTGCCGTCCTCGAGGAGGGTGACGGCGGCGATCAGGGCCGCCACGATGCCGGCCACCGCCAGCACGGTGAGGGCGGCCTGCCCCTTCCTGGCCCGCAGGTCGGCCCTGATCCAGCGGCCGCCTGCCCGCATCGTGCTCATCTGAGGTCGATCACCGCGCCGGCGGTGCGGGTGCGCTTGCGCGCGATGCGGCCGTCGTCGACGATCTCGCCGTCGAACAGCGACACCAGGCGGTCGGCCAGGCCGGCCACGCGGGCGTCGTGGGTGACCATGACGATGGTCTGGCCCTCCTTGTGCACGTTGCTGAGCAGTTTGAGCACGTCGCGGGTGTTGCGGCTGTCGAGGTTGCCGGTGGGCTCGTCGGCCAGCAGCACGCTGGGCTGGTTGGCCAGCGCCCGGGCCAGCGCGACGCGCTGCTGCTCGCCGCCGGAGAGCTGGCCGGGGGCGGCGTCGGCGCGTTCGGTCAGGTTGAGCGCGCCGAGCAGGCTCTCGCGCCGCTCGCGGGCCTCCTTGGGGGAGGCGCCGGCGAGCAGGGCGGGCAGCTCGACGTTGTCGGCCACGGTCATGTTGCCGACCAGGTTGAAGAACTGGAAGACGAACCCGATCTTCTTGCGCCGCAGCAGTGCCCAGGCGCTCTCGGAGAGGGTGTCGACGCGCTGCCCGTCGAGCCAGATCTCGCCGCTGGTGCGGCTGTCGAGGCCGCCGAGCATGTGCACGAGCGTGGACTTGCCCGAGCCGGAGGGCCCCATGACGGCGACGAACTCGCCCGGCTCCACCTGCAGGTCCACCCCGCGGACGGCGGGCACGGGCACCGCGCCGTCGGAGTAGATCTTGACCAGGTGGACCGTCTTCAGGACGGGGGTCATGTCAGGTCCTCCTGGCAGCGCTCCAGCCAGTCGAGATCCGCCTGCAGGTGCAGCATGGCGCCTTCGATGAGCAGCGCCTGCACATGGTCGTCAGGCGCCGTGCGGGAGAGGAGATCGTTGAGGTCGCCCATGAGGGAAAGATAGTGCCGTCGCTGACGGTTGATGAGCGCCATGCGGTCGGCGATCCCGGTGAGCGGGGCCAGCACCAGCTTCATGAAGAACTCGTCGCGCACGCGAGGACCCTCGGTGGGCTCGTCCACCCAGAGGGTGAGGGTCTCACGGCCCTTGGCGGTCAGGTAGTAGACCTTCTTGTTCGGCCGGTTGGACTGCTCCACGTCGACGGCCTTGACGAGGCCGTCCTTCTCCAGCCTGCCGAGCGTGACGTAGATCTGCCCGATGTTGGGGGACGGGTAGGCGCTGCCGAAGGTCTGCTCGAGTGCCTGCTTCAGCTCGTAGCCGTGGGCGGGCTCTTTAGCCAGAAGCGCCAGCAGGTGTAGCCGCACGCCTCACCTCCCCTTGTGTTACGTAGGCGTTACATCGCAATCCGTTGACCCACAGATTACCTGTGTGCATAACATGAATGCATCTACCTAACACGTATGTAACCCCATTGAACATGGAGGTAACACGGTGCTTCGCGCGCTCTCGCTCACCATGGCCGTGATCTTGACGGCCGGGTGCGCGGTCGCGGGCGACGAGGGCGGCGGCGACGCGGAGACGGGCGGAACAGGCCCCATCACGTTCGCCACCGGACGCGACACCACGGCGTACCTGCAACCCTTGCTGGACCGCTGGAACCAGGCCCACCCGGCCGAGAAGGTGACGCTCCTCGAACTACCCGAGGCCTCGGACGAGCAGCGCGCGCAGATGGTCGCCAACCTCCAGGCCCGTAGCACCCGCTACGACGTGCTCGGCCTGGACGTGGTGTGGACCGCGGAGTTCGCGGAGAACGGCTGGATCATCCCCCTGGAGCGCGGGCTCTTCCCGCTCGACAGGTTCCTGCCGCCCGTCGTGGAGACCGCGGTCTACAAGGACAAGCTGTGGGCCGTCCCGTACACAAGCAACGCCGGACTGCTCTACTACCGGACCGATCTGGTGAAGAAGCCGCCGCGAACCTGGGCGGAACTTCGTGAACAAGCACTAGAAGTAACCAAAAAGCACAATATAGGAGGTTACGGCGGACAGTTCCTCGCGTACGAGGGGTTGACGGTCAACTTCTCCGAGGCTGTGCAGTCGGCCGGCAGCCAGGTCGTCAGCCCCGACGGCGCCAAGGTCACGCTCGACGTGGCCAAGGCCGGCACCGCTCTCGACTTCCTCCGCCAGGGCCTGCGGGAGGGCTGGATCCCCACCGAGTCCCTGACCTACAAGGAGGAGGAGTCACGGCTGGCCTTCCAGGAAGGCCGCCTCACCTTCGCCCGCAACTGGCCGCACGCCTACGGCCCGGCCAGGGGCGAGCTGGGCGACAAGGTGGGAGTCACCAGGCTCCCCGGTCTCGACGGGCCGGGGTCCAGCACGCTCGGCGGGGCCAACCTCGCCGTCAGCGCCTCCTCCAAGCACCAGCAGACCGCACAGGAGTTCATCCGCTACTTCACGGGCCTGGACAACCAGCGCCGGGTGCTCACCGAGGGGTCGTTCCCGCCGGTGTGGACCGAGCTCTACGACGACCCCGAGCTCGTCAGGCGCTTCCCCTACCTGCCCGTGCTCAAGGAGAGCATCCTCGCCGCCAAGCCGCGGCCGGTCAGCGCCAACTACAACCAGCTGAGCCTGGTGATCGCCAGTTCGGTCTCCAAGGCGCTCAGCCCCCCTTATCAGGAGTCCGCCCGCGACGTGGCGGCCTCCATGAAAACCGAACTCGAAGAGATCCTGAGAACCCAGTGAGGTCATTATGCGATCAGCCAGAGCAGCAGCGGTCCTGGCCGGGCTCGCGGTAGCAGTCGCCGCCTGCGGCAACGCCCCCACCACCACGCAGCCCACCACGTCGAGTTCGGCCGCCACGGGCGGCGGCGCCAAGACCCTGGAGGGCGTCAAGCTCGAGGTCGCCGCCAAGTGGACCGGCGACGAGCAGAAGAACTTCGAGCAGGTGCTCAAGGCCTTCTCCGAGAAGACCGGCGCCGTGGTCACCTACGCCTCCACCGGTGAGGACACCGGCGCCTACCTCGGCCCGCGCATCCAGGGCGGCAGCCCGCCCGACGTGGCGATCCTGCCGCAGCCGGGCCTGGTGCAGCAGTACGCCGAGCAGA
This sequence comes from Nonomuraea indica, assembly GCF_002850745.1. Classification (GTDB taxonomy): domain Bacteria; phylum Actinomycetota; class Actinomycetes; order Streptosporangiales; family Streptosporangiaceae; genus Nonomuraea; species Nonomuraea indica. The sequence continues at coordinate 692,293 of NZ_KZ559467.1, read as the reverse complement.
ACGCGCTCAAGCCGCTCACCGACGCGGTCACCAAGCAGATCGACGACAACTACACGCCGTACTGGAAGGAGCTGGGCTCCGCCGACGGCAAGGTCTACGGCGTGCTCGTCAAGGCCGCCCACAAGTCGCTGGTGTGGTACCAGGCCAAGGCGTTCGAGGACGCCGGCGTGCAGCCGCCCGCCACCTGGGACGAGCTCGTCAAGGCCTCCCAGACGATCGCCGACTCCGGCACCCCGCCGTTCTCCTTCTGCGGCGCCTCCGGCTGGACGCTGACCGACCTGTTCGAGAACGTCTACCTCTCCTCGGCCGGCCCCGAGAAGTACGACCAGCTCGCCAAGCACGAGATCCCGTGGACCGACCCCAGCGTGGCCACCGCGCTGGAGAAGATCGCGCAGATCGCCGGCAAGAAGGAGTTCGTCGCCGACGGCAACTCCGGCGCCCTGCAGACCGACTTCCCGACCTGTGTGACCAAGGTCTTCGGCCAGAAGAAGGCCGCCATGGTCATCGAGGCCGACTTCGTGGCCACCCCGGTCGTCCAGGCCGGCGCCAAGGTCGGCGAGGACGCCAAGTACTTCCCGTTCCCCAAGGCGGGCGACACCGCCCCGGTCGTCCTCGGCGGTGACGTCGCCGTGGCGATGAAGGACTCCCCCGGCGCCATGGCGCTGCTGGAGTTCCTCGCCTCCAAGGAGGGCGGCGAGGTCTGGGCCAAGCTCCCCGGCTACCTGTCCCCCAACAAGAACGTCTCCCCCGACAACTACCCGGACGACCTGACCAAGCAGCTCGGCAAGACCATCGTCGAGGCCGGTGACGCCGTCCGCTACGACATGTCCGACCTCGCGCCGAGCGCCTTCGGCGGCACCGACGGCAAGGGCGAGTGGAAGGTCCTGCAGGACTTCCTGCGCGACCCCAGCGACGTCAAGGGCGCTCAGGAGGCCCTTGAGGCCGAGGCCAAGAAGGCCTGGAAGTAAAGAGGGATGGCCGTGACCGAACGGTTGGACGGCCCGGTGGCCCCGCGCGAGGGAAGCGACTCGCGCGGGGACTCCCCCGGACCGGCTGATACCCCCCACAAGAAACTGCGCCTCGGCCCCTCTCCTGCGGTCGCGCTCGCCTTCCTTCTCCCGGCGGCGTTGCTGCTGGGAGTCTGGGTGGTCTACCCGATCGTCTTCTCGATCTTCCGCAGCCTCTTCGACGCCGCCGGCACCGGCTTCGTCGGCCTGGGCAACTACGTCACGATCTTCACCGACGGCGGAATGCTCACCACGATCAGGAACAACCTGATCTGGGTCGTCGTGGCGCCGATCGTCATCACCACGCTGGGTCTCATCTTCGCGGTGCTGACCGAGCGCATCCGGTGGGCGACGGCCTTCAAGCTGATCGTCTTCATGCCGATGGCGGTCTCGCTGATGGCCGCCGGCGTCATCTTCCGCCTGGTGTACGACGAGGACCCCGACAAGGGCGTGGCCAACGCCGTGCTCACCACCATCAACGACACGTTCTCCTCCTCCCAGGGCTACCCGGAGGCCCGCGCCCGCGAGGGCGACCAGTCGCCGGTCGCGGCCCAGGGCGGCGCGGTCGTCACCAAGCAGCCCGTCCAGACGGGCCGGCCGGTGCTGATCCCGATCGTCGGCGTCAAGCCGGCCGTCATGCCCGCCGACGCTCAGCCGGCCAAGACCCCGCAGGGCGGCGACGAGCTGGCCGGCACGGTCTGGTTCGACTTCACGCCGGGCGGCGGCGGCCAGAGCAACGCCGTGGACGCCACCGAGAAGGGCCTGCCGGGCATGACGGTGGAGGCCGTCGGGAGTGACGGGCAGGTGGCCGCGACCGCGACCACGGCCGACGACGGCTCGTTCCGGTTCGAGGGCCTGGCCGCCGGCTCCTACGTCGTGCGGCTGCCGCAGAGCAACTTCGAGGCCGCCTACAACGGCCTCACCTGGCTCGGCCCGACGCTCATCACACCGGCGATCATCGGCGCGTTCGTCTGGGTGTGGGCCGGGTTCGCCATGGTGCTGATCGCGGCGGGCCTGGCGGCCATCCCGCGTGACGCGCTGGAGGCGGCCCGCATCGACGGCGCGACGGAGTGGCAGGTGTTCCGCAAGATCACCGTGCCGCTGCTCTCGCCGGTGCTGCTCGTCGTCTTCGTGACGATGATCATCAATACGTTGAAGGTGTTCGACCTGGTGTTCATCATCGCGCCGTCGTCGGTCCAACCGGAGGCGAACGTGGTCGCGCTGGAGATGTGGCGCGTCTCGTTCGGCGGCGGGAACAACCAGGGGCTCGGCAGCGCCTTGGCGATCTTCCTGCTCATCCTGGTCCTGCCCTTCATGATCATGAACATCCGCAGGTTCAGGAGGGAGAACGCATGACCACCGCGACAGCCCCGGCTGCTCCCCCCGCCTCCGGACTGCACGCGGGCACCCCGCGCCGGGGCCTGGCCAGCCGCATCGTCGACCGGGTCGGCAGCGGCGCCATCCAGGTCATCATGGTGCTGCTCGGCCTGTTCTGGCTGGTGCCGACGCTCGGCCTGCTGGTCGTCTCGATGCGCTCGGTCGAGGTCAACAACGCCGAGGGCTGGTGGACCGTCTTCACCAAGCCCGCCGAGCTGACCCTGCAGAACTACGCCAACCTGCTGTCCAGCGGCTTCACCGCGTCGTTCTGGAACACCGTGGCCATCACGGTGCCCACCACGATCCTGGTGATCGGCATCGCCGCCATGGCGGCCTACGCCTTCGCCTGGATGGACTTCCCCGGCCGCGACACGCTGTTCCTCGTCGTGATCGGGCTGCTCATCGTGCCGATCCAGATCGCGCTGATCCCGATCGCCTCGCTCTACGGCAATCTGCAGATCTTCGGCACGATCCCCGGCGTGGTGCTCTTCCACGTCGCGTTCGGCCTGCCGTTCGCCATCTTCCTGCTCCGCAACTTCTTCGTCGGCATCCCGTCCTCGCTCCTCGAGGCCGCCCGGATGGACGGCGCGTCGGAGTGGAAGATCTTCGCCACGGTGGTGTTCCCGCTGGGCAAACCGGCGATCGCCTCGCTCGGCATCTTCCAGTTCCTCTGGGTGTGGAACGACATGCTCATCGCGCTGGTCTTCGCCGACGCCGGCAACCAGCCGATGACCAAGGCGCTCCAGTCCCAGATGCGGCAGTTCGGCTCCAACGTGGACATCCTGTCCTCCGGTGCCTTCCTGTCGCTGATCATCCCGCTGATCCTGTTCTTCGCGTTCCAGCGCTACTTCGTGCAGGGCATGATGGCGGGCTCGGTCAAGTAGGCACCGCCCACGGCGGAACCCCGCACTCCTCGGGGGGGTGCGGGGCTCCGTCGTGATCATTCTGGTACGGCCGGCATCCCGGATCCGGGCGCAGGCCGTACCAGACCTGGATAAGCTCGTCGGTCATGGCCGGTCGTCCCCTGAACGAAATCGTCGAAGCCGGATGGGCACGGGCTCTTGAGCCCGTGGCCGAGCGGATCTCCCAGATGGGCGAGTTCCTCCGCAAGGAGATCGCCGAGGGCAGGCAGTACCTGCCCGCCGGCGCGCACGTGCTGCGCGCCTTCAACCAGCCCTTCGACGAGGTCAAGGTGCTGATCGTCGGGCAGGACCCCTACCCGACCCCCGGACACCCCATCGGGCTGTCCTTCTCCGTGGCCGCGGACGTCCGGCCGTTGCCGGGCAGCCTGCTCAACATCTACAAGGAGATGGAGAGCGACCTGGGCCTGCCCCGGCCCGCCAACGGCGACCTCACGCCCTGGGCCGAGCAGGGCGTGCTGCTGCTCAACAGGGTGCTGACCGTGATGCCCGGCAAGCCCGCCTCGCACCGGGGCAAGGGCTGGGAGGAGGTCACCGAGCAGGCGATCCGGGCGCTCGTGGCCCGTGACACGCCGCTGGTGGCCATCCTGTGGGGCCGCGACGCGCGCAACCTCGCGCCGATGCTCGGCAGCGTGCCGCGCATCGAGTCGGCCCACCCGTCCCCGCTGTCGGCGCGCAACGGCTTCTTCGGCTCGCGGCCGTTCAGCAGGGCGAACGAGCTGCTCGTCCAGCAAGGCGCGACGCCTGTCGAGTGGAAGCTGCCCTAGCATCGTCGCCATGAGCGATAACGAGAAGTTTCTGCGCCTGACGGTCGAGCTGACCGTGGAGGTGCTCGACGTGGACGCGCTGCAGGCCGCCGCGCTCGCCGAGATCCGGCATCCCGACGCCGAGCTCTCCGACGAGGAGCGGGCCGAGCAGGCCGAGCTGGTCACCTCCGACGACACGGGCGCCTCCGCGCTGCAGTGGCTCATCGAGCCCGACCACGTGCTGCAGCTGGTGAACCACATCGACGAGATCGAGCCCCGCGAGGCCGTGCTGGGGGTCGAGCCCTCCGAAGGGCCCAGTGAGGACGAGGACCACGAGGGGCATGACCACGACTGACGTCCAGCGCGGGCCACGGCACCGGACGCGTTCCGCGCCGTGGCCCGCCCCGTCCCGTTCGGCCGAGGAGGTCTCCCCGTGATCGTCGCGTTCTCCATCACTCCGCTCGGTGTCGGCGAAGGGGTCGCCGAGCCGGTGGCCCGGGCCGTCAAGGTCGTGCGGGACAGCGGGCTGCCCAACCGGACGGACGCCATGTTCACCACGGTCGAGGGCGAGTGGGACGAGGTGATGGACGTGGTCAGGCGTGCCGTCGAGGCGGTGGCCGAGGTCGCGCCGCGGGTCAGCCTCGTGCTGAAGGCCGACGTCCGCGAGGGCGTCACCGACGGGATGACGAGCAAGCTCGAGTCCCTGGAACGCCACCTCTCCTGACCCGCCCGGCCTTCCCGCGGCGGTCGGCCGACCCGTGCGTCAGGAGGGCGCCGGCCAGGGCGGCGAGCCCGGCCCACAGCGAACCGGCCCGCACGCCGAGCGGGTCGGAAGAGGCCGAGCCGGCCCGCACCCCGAGCGGGTCAGAAAAGACCTAGCTGGCCGGTCCGCCGGGCGCGGGCCTCGCCCAGCCGCAGCGCCGCCACCGCCGTCAGCAGCAGCACAGCGGACAGGACGGCGAGCGCCGCCAGCTCCCCGGCCAGCTCACCCACTCCCCGCCCGTCGAGCAACGCCCCGCGCACCACCACCAGACTCCCGGTGAGCGGCAGCACCGAGCCGGCCGCCCGCAGCCAGCCCGGCAGCGCGAACGTCGGCAGCCGCACCCCGGCGGCGAACCACATGGGATCGTCCAGCAGCGTGTAGAGGAATGCCGCGTCCCTGGAGAAGATCAACAGGCTGTTCAACAGCGCCCCCCACGCAACGGCGGGCACCAGCAGGGCCAGGAAGACGACCGCGTACATGCCGAGGTGGGCCACGCGCGCCACATCGAACAGCGTGAACCCGGCCACCGCGAAGCAGGCGAACAACCAGACGTTCTGCACCAGCGCGCCGAACCCGTTGGCGACGACCACGACCAGGCGGTTGGCCGGAGACAGGAAGAGCAGCTCCAGCGTGCCGGTCTGCCGCTCGAAGGTGAAGTGCCAGGCCGACTGCACCAACGAGAAGAAGAACGTGAACCCGAGCGCCCCCGTGGCGAGGAAGGCCAGCAGCCGCTCCGGGTCGGCGGCGAGCGGCCAGCGTTCGGCGATGCCGGGCGTGGCCGCCAGCGGGCGGAGCGTGTAGTACGACTGCGCCAGCGTGAGCAGCGGCCAGATCAGCATCGAGAAGACCACGAGCTTGCTGCCGAAGACCCTGCGGTGCTGTTTGAGCGCCTCGGCCCGGAAGATCCGCGCGGCGTGCCTCACCGGGTCACCTGCCAGAGCCGGATCAGGCACGGGCAGGGCTCACCTGGGTCGAGGGCACAGCTCGCGCACCCGGCGCCGAGCCGCCGCGGGCTCCAGGCCCGCACGTGCGATCTGACCTCGTCCGTCTCCGCCGGGCGCCGCCACCGCCACTTCACGCGATCACCGCCGCGGGCCGGTCGTTGAGCGCGAGGATGGCGTCCTCCAAGGTCGGTTCGGCGATCTCCAGGCCCTTCAGCGCGCCGCCCGCCTCGATGATCGTCGAGGTCAGGGCTCCGGCGACGTCTCCGGGGCCGCTGAGCTCGACGACCCCGCCGGGCGCGATCCGGACTGCCGGGGCGAAGGCGCGCGCGGCGGCCTCGACCCGGGGCGTGAGTTCGACGACGGCGACGCGCACCGTGCGGTGGCAGCCGCTCTGGGCCACCAGTTCGGCCGGGGTGCCCTCGGCCAGGTGCCGGCCGTCGCCGATCACGTACACGTGCGCGCAGAGCTGCTCGACCTCGGCGAGGTAATGGCTGGTGAGCAGCACGCCCTTGCCGCGCTCGGCCAGCGCTGCCACCACCCGGCGCAGGTCGCGGGCGATGGGCGCGTCCAGGCCCAGCGTGGGCTCGTCGAGCAGCAGGTAGTCGGGGTCATTGACGAGGCCGCGGGCGATGGACAGCCGCTGCGCCATGCCGCGCGAGTAGCGCTCGACCCTGGTATCGGCGGCCTCGGCCAGCCCGACGAGGTCGAGCAGCTCGGCGACGCGCGGCCGGAGCACTCTGCCGGGAACGTCGTAGAGTTGCCCGAAGTACCACAGGTTCTCCCGGCCGGTCATCCGTGCGTACACCATGCGCTCGCCGCCGGCGATGAGGTTGATCCTCCTGCGTACGGCGCGCGGCTGCCGGACCGGGTCGAGCCCGCCGACGCTGACGGTGCCCGACGTCTGCCTGAGCAGGGTGGCGAGGATTTTGATCGTGGTGGTCTTCCCCGCTCCGTTCAGGCCGAGCAGCCCGGTGACGCGGCCGAGTGGGACGGTGAGGTTCAGGTCGTGCACGGCGACCTTGGTGCCGAACTCCTTGCGCAGGTGCACAGTCTCGATCATTCAGAAGCTCCTTTCCATGGCCCTGCGCTCGGCCCAGGGCATCGTGAGCAGCCCCGCGGCGGCGTAGCCGAAGCCGATCAGCGCGGCCACGCCGAGACGGGCGGGGTCCAGGCCGGTGCCGGCGGTGAAGACCCCCCGGATCACGTCCATGGCGGCCGTGATCGGGATGAGTTCGCCAAGCCACCGCAGCGCCTCTGGCAGGTAGTCCCTGGGGAAGGTGAAGCCGGACAGCACGGCCATCGCCTGGAAGACGGTGTTCTGCGTGATGTGCGCCTCCCCAGCGACGATCATCACGTTGCTCAGCACGACCGACATCCCGAACACGGCCAGGGCCAGCGCGGCGACGGCCAGGACGGCGTCCACGGCGCCCGTGGCCGTCGGCCGTACCCCGAGCAGCAGCGCGAATCCCAGCAGGACAGCCACTTCCAGGGCGACCGCCGTGAACGCGAACGCGGCAAAGCCCAGCAGGTAGGGCAGCCGGCGCGCCGGTGCGACGACCAGAGCGCCCATCGTGCCCTCGCGCTGCTCCTGGATCAGCGCCTTGCCGATCCAGAGGATGCCGTGCACGACGAACATGTAGGCCGTCGCGCCCACGGCGATGTAGCCGAGATAGTCGGCGGTCCCCGCCCGGCCGGCGAACTCCGCCGACACCTGGTCTCCGGCGATGGCCCGCAGTCCGAGGTATGCCACCCCCATGGTGAAGACACCCAGCAAGAGGGTGCCGATGAAGTACGACCAGGGGTAGGCCCGCCTGGTCACCAGCCACGACCGTCTGAGGGTCGCCCACGCCACCACCATAAGTCTCCTTTGGGAACTGACTGAGTTTCTATCAGAGACTCACAACGGGGTAAAGTTCGGTCATGCCCCGTGAGCTACGTGTCCAGGACACCCGGTGCTCGATCGCCCAGGCGGCCGCCGTCGTCGGCGACTGGTGGAGCCTGCTCGTCGTGCGCGAGGTCGCGCGCGGGCATCGCCGCTTCGATGAACTGCTCGGGGAGCTCGGCATCTCACGCAAGGTGCTGACCGAACGGCTGCGCCACCTGGTGGAGCACGGGGTGCTCGCCCGCGAGCCGTACCAGGTGGGGCCGGTGCGCCACGAGTACGTGCTCACGGACGCCGGCTGGGCGCTGGCGCCCCTGCTGATCACCATGCAGGACTGGGCGGACCGGTGGCTGCTCGGCGACGGCTCCCTGACCGGGCTGGCCGAACCCGCGAGCGCCGAGGCGACCCGCGTCCACGCGCTTCTCGGCACCCGCGTACCCGCTCCCCTGACCCTCCCTGCCCACGGCAGGACGTCCGGCGGCTCAGCCGGCGAGGCGGAACACGGCGCCCGCGCGGGCGGGGCGGCCGGTGCCGGAGACACCGCCGACCGAGGAGCGGCCAGTGGGACGTGGGCGGCTCTCGCGCTCGACGTGGTCGCGGACGCGGCGGCCACCGTCCTGTTCTGCTACCCGGCGACGGGCGTGCCCGCCCCCCTGCCGCCCGGCTGGGACCAGGTACCGGGCGCGGTGGGCTGCACGCTGGAGAACCGGCTGTTCAGGGACAGAGCGTCCGAGTTCGCCGCCATGGGGGTCGCCGTCCACGGGGTGAGCACGCAGCGGCCCGACGAACAGGCGGTCTTCGCCGCCGCCGAGGACATCCCGTTCGCGCTGCTCTCGGACATGGACCTGCGGCTGGCGGCGGCGCTCCGGCTGCCCACGTTCCGGGCCGGGCAGGCGCTCCGGCTCAAGCGCACCGTCCTGGTGATCGACCGGCACCGGGTGATCCGGCACGTCGCGTTTCCGGTCCTCGACATCCCCCAGGCGGTCGAGGAGTCCCTGCGAGCCGCCCGGTCTCTGCTCCACTGACCGGCCGCCGGGGTCGGCGTGACCCGCCGCCGCTGTCCCGCCGGACCGGACCGGTGCGGGCAGGTCAGGCGTACCAGTCGCCGGCGAGCTCCTGGATCTCCTCGCTGCCCTTGCGGACGTAGGTGGCGACGGTGAGGACCTGCCAGATCGACTTCGGGTGGTTGAGCAGGCTGAACAGGAAGACCGAGCCGCCGTCGCGGGTGACGAAGCCCCAGGGGGTGCTGAACGACTGGTAGCCCGCGTACACCCCCTTGGAGATGGTGGCGTAGGCCTTGCGGCTGAAGTTGTCCCTGGCCAGCCGGTAGCCGTTTCTGCCTGCACGCTTGTGCTGGTCGTAGTCCCAGAAGATCATGTACTCGCGGGCGACGGCCCCTCCGGTCGCCATGGGAGCGGCGGTGGCGTAGCCCTCGGCGTCCAGGCGCGGTGCGGGCACCCGCTGACCGTAGTGGAGCGGGGTCTTCGCGGCCAGCTTGAACGACTCGCCCCTGGCCCGCCAGAAGGCCAGCAGGTGCGCCCGGTCCTGACCCTGGTAGGTCGCCTGGAGCATGAACCACTCGCCGATGTCCGGCTGGTCACGGGGGACGTAGTAGGTCTGCCTGCCGGTCAGCCGGATGGGCTTGCGCGCGCGGCCCTTCCTGCCGTCTCTGACATGGCCGCGGTCGATGACGACCTCGTGCCGGGTCCCCTCCGCGAACAGGGTGTCGGCCCGCGCCTGCTCGTCCCACCAGTCAGGGTCCTTGATGAGCTTGTTGTGCCTGGCCACCCAGGCCGCCACCTCCTTCTTGGCGTCGGCGACGGTCAGCCGGACGCCCGCCGCCGGGCTGGACGGCGACGGAGTGGGGACGGGGGTGCCGGACTCCTGGGCGGCGCCGGACTCGCGGGACACCTGCGGGGAGGGCGGTGACGTGGGGCTCTTCGCGGGGGCGGCCCATCGGACGACGGGGTTGTCCGCCACTGAGCAACCGGCGAGGCCGAGGGTCAAGGCGACGATGAGCGGCACCTTACGCGCGGTGTTCGTGCCTCGCACGGTGGACGTCCCTTCCGGATTATTGCGACAAACGACAATAGAGAGACCGTACCGGACGGGTTTTGGGACAGCATCGCCGAGACGACTGCAGTCGCAGTTCTGAGTGAACGCGCTGAAGGAGGCCGGACGGGAGGGCACGGCCCAGGCAACCCCCGTCCCCGATCTACCGCAAGCTCGTCTGACGCGACGCCCCGGGGTGCCGCTCGCACGCGCGGGCGGCACCCCCTTGCCACGACCCACAACCCACGACCCCCGAGCGACGAGCGACGAGCGACAAGCGACGAGCGACAAGTAAGGAGCCGCGAGCGACGAGCAACGAGCCACGGCAACGAGCGACGGGCGAACCGGCAACAAGGGACGAGCGGACCGAGGATGGCTCCTCAGGCGGCCCAGGCTTGCGAGGGGTCGCGGGGGTGGTGGGCGACCGGGATCGCGGGTCTGCGCGACGGACGCCGATCCGACGTGAGCCTGGTCGGCGAACCGGCCGCCGGGCCGACCTTGAGACAGGTGACCTGGCCCGTGCCCGGGAGCGGGTCCACCCTGAGGCGCGTGATCCGGGCCGGGCCTGCGCCGGCCGGCAGGGATCGGCGGACGCGGGCGCCGGGGGAAGGGAGGAGCGGGTGCTCGTCGCAGGGAGTGAGGCGGATCCTCAAGGAGGCGGTGCCGTCCGGGAAGGGCGAAGGGGGCAGGCCGGGCGGGCGGGGAGGGTCCACGGGGGCGATCTGGAGGTGGTCGTCGATCAGCCGCGTCGTCGCGTGCGGGTGGGCGGTGAGGAACGCCAGGTGCCCGCCGAGGAGCCGGTCGGCCACGGCCCCCAGCAGGCTTGTCGCGCACAGGGTGTGGGAGCACGCGCCGCCGTCGAGGGTGATCTCGGGAAGGGCGAAACGGCGCAGCCCCCGGGAGGTGACGCGCAGGCCCTGCGCGGAGGCGGGGCGGACGTCCCAGCCCAGCCAGTCGTCGGCAGGCCGGAACCCGGACGGCTCGTCCGGGCAGTGGCCGCACAGCGGCACCGTGGTGCCCGTCAGCGGGTCGATGACCAGGCCGCCGCCGGTGTGGGCCAGAGCGCGGGCCGCGGCACGGGCGACCTGGGCGCTGGCGGGCAGCGTGCGGGGTGCGGCCGTGGAGGTGACCACGACGTGCTGGCGGGTGCGGCGCAGGAGGCGCCGTTCGTCGTCGGTGAGCGCCAGGTCGCCGGGGGTCCAGGGGACGCGGTGGTGGGTGACGCTGAGCCACGGGGTGCCGAAGGCGCTCGTCGCCGCCCTCCGGTAGGGCGGGCCGACGCGCCAGGGCACCACGGACTCGACGGGACAGGGCAGGCGCGGCACCGCGACGACGAAGAGGCAGCGCAGCGTGCGGGGCAGTGCGAGAGCGATCCTCATGGGGGCCTCCGGGAAGTGTCAGGGCCTCAGCATGGGGAACGTGCGGGCGGGGCGATGTGGGCGAACGCGGTTCTGTGGATGGCGGGCGGCGGCGAGGCGTCACCTGTGGACGACCCTCCGGGCCATCCGATGCGGGGCCCCGCCCTGGTCAGGAGGCGGGGCGGCAGATGGCGAGGCTCTGGGCGGGGAGCCGTAGGCCGTGCTCGTTGAGGGAGACCGGATCGTCCGAGGCGAGCAGGACGGTCCCCGCGGGCACCGGCACCGTCGCCGACTCAACGCCGAGGTTCACCGCCACGCACACCGGCCCGCGCCACATCACCAGCCACTCCCCCGCCGGGTCCGTCTCCACCCGTACCCGGTCGAGGCGCGGGTCCGACAGCTCCGGCAGCGCCTTGCGCAGCGCGATCAGGTCGCGGTACCAGCACAGCAGCGACCAGTGCGCCTCCTCCTTCAGCTCCGACCAGTCGAGCTTCGACATGAGGAACGTCCCCTCGTCGGAGGGGTCGGGCGCCTCCCAGGAGTACCCGAAGCCCTCGAACTCCGTCTCCCTGCGCCCGCCCTCGCTCTCGCGCAGGTGCGGCTCGACGTGGTCGGAGAAGAACAGGAACGGCGAGCGCGACCCCCACTCCTCCCCCATGAACAGCATCGGAGTGAACGGCGAGGTCAGCAGCAGTCCGGCACCGAGCTTGAGCGCGGAGTGCGGCAGCCGGTCGCCGGCCGGGCGGTTGCCGATCTGGTCGTGGTTCTGCAGGCAGGCGACGAGCCGGTGGCCGGGCACGCCGGTGTACGGGCTGCCGTGCGCGCGCTGGCGGAAGCTGGAGTAGCCGCCGTCGTGCAGGACGCCCGAAGTGAGCACCTTGGCCAGGGTGTGCAGGCCGGCGAAGTCGCCGTAGTAGCCGTGCGTCTCGCCGCTGACCGCCGTGTGCAGGGCGTGGTGGACGTCGTCGTTCCACTGCGCGGTCATGCCGAGCCCGCCGGCGTCGAGCGGCCGTACCATGCGCGGGTCGTTCAGGTCGGACTCGGCGATCAGCGACAGCGGGCGGCCGACCGCGCAGGCGAGCGCGTCGACCTCCTGCGACAGTTCGGCCAGCAGGTGGGTGGCCCGCTTGTCGTGCAGGGCGTGCACGGCGTCCAGCCGCAGCCCGTCGATGTGGTAGTCGCGCAGCCACTGGATCGCGTTGCCGATGAAGTAGCGGCGCACCTCGTCGGAGCCGGGCCCGTCGAGGTTGACCGCCTCGCCCCAGTAGCTCCCGGCGAACCCGGAGAAGTACGGCCCGAACGGGTGCAGGAAGTTGCCCGACGGTCCGAGATGGTTGTAGACCACGTCGAGGATGACGCCCAGCCCGTGGCGGTGGCAGGCGTCCACGAACGACTTGAGCCCGTCGGGCCCTCCGTACGTCTCGTTGACCGCGTACAGGTCGACCCCGTCGTAGCCCCAGTTGCGCCCGCCGGGCACCGGCGCGACCGGCATGACCTCGACGAAGTCGACGCCCAGCTCGACCAGGTGCTCCAGCCGGTCGACGGCCGCCTCGAACGTGCCGTCCTGCGTGAACGTGCCGATGTGCAGCTCGTAGATGACGGCTCCGCGCAGGTCGCGGCCGGTCCACTCGTCGTCGGACCAGGTGTAGCGGTCGTGGTCGTAGACGGCGCTGGGTCCGAAGATCCCTTCGGGCTGCCGGCGGGAGCGCGGGTCGGGATACGGCCCGCCGCCGTCGACCACGTACCCGTAGCGGGTGCCGTGGGCGGCCTCGGGGACGTCGAGCGCCCACCAGCCGTCCGGCAGCGGGGACATGGCCCTGCGAGCGCCCTCGACGTCGAGGTCGACGGCTGTGGCCTTCGGTGCCCACACCTCAAAGATCATGTCTCTCCAGGAGTGCGACGGGATACTGGTGGAGCAGGTGAGCCAGCGGCACCCGGCCGGTGTAGAGGCCGCCGGTGAGCAGGTCACGCCAGTTGCCCGGCGGCAGGGTGAGCGTGGTGGCCCCCCATCCGCCACGCCGTTCGAGGCCGACGGGGAGCCGGGTGGCCACCGCCACCGCCCTGGCCCGCTCCCCCTGGCTGCGGGCGAAGGCGACGGCGTGCTCGGCCGCCTCCCCGTCCGCCCGCAGCGGCGTGTACGGCGCCGCCGGCCCGAGCCTGCGCCGCAGCCGCAACGCCTGGCCGGTGACCAGCAGCTTGGCCGCGTCCCACGCCGAGACGGGCGAGCGGGGGTGGCTCACCGGCCGCCGGTTGTCCGGGTCGACCAGCGAGAAGTCGGTCGTCTCGTTGCCCTGGTAGACGTCCGGCACGCCGGGCATCATGAGCTGCACGAGCTTGGCTCCGAGCGAGTTGGACATCGCGTACGGCTCGATCCGCTCGACGAACTCGCCGACGGGCAGCCGCACGGCCGCCTCGGCGAACTCACGCAGCCGCTCCTCGTAGGCCGGGTCGGGGTTGACCCAGGAGATGGCGGTCTTGGCCTCGCGGGCCGCCTTGAGCAGGTAGCCGGCGAACCGCTCGGCGGAGATGGGCCAGGCGGCCATGAGGTTCTGCCAGGCGAGGTAGTCGAGGCGCGGGTCCAGCCGTACGGCCCCGGACCAGCGGGTGACCGTCTCCGCCCACTCGCCCGGCAGCTCCGACAGCACCGACAGCCGGGCCCGCACGTCCTCCGACCGTTTGGTGTCGTGCGTGGACAGCGTGGTCATCGAGTGGGGCGGCATGGCGGCGCAGAACGCGTGGAACTCCGCCACGTCGGTCCCGAACGCGTCGGGCTCGCCGCCGACCTCGTTCAGGCAGGACAGCGGATACCACCGGTAGAGGGCGGTGTCCTCGACGCCCTTGGCCATGACCGGCCCGCACGCCTGCTGGAACCGGGTGACGAACTCGGGCTCGCCGTGCAGGACCTGCTCGGCGAGCCGGCGCGCGGCCGGCGAGCACGAGGCGGCGGCCTGCTCGACGATCGCGACCGACTCGGGCGGCGGCGGCTCGCCGGGCACCACGTACGCGCGGTAGACCGGCATGGCGGCGAGCAGTTCGGCGACCGTGTCCGGCTCGCACGAGGCGAGCTGGGCCAGCCGTTTCACCTCGGCCCCGAAGAACAGGTCGAGCACCTCGCGCTTGGCCCGCGCCACCACCTGCCGGTAGTCGCCGGTCTCGCCGGTCAGCCGGGTGAACAGCTCGACCAGCGGCTCCTTTCCGGCCGGGTCGACGAACAGACCGTTGATCCGGTTGAGCGCCTCGTAGCCGGTGGTGCCGTCGCACGGCCAGTCGGCCGGCAGCCGCTCGTCACCGATGAGGATCTTCTCGACCACCGTCCAGGCGCCGCCCGTGCGGGCGCGCAACCGTCGCAGGTAGCCGCGCGGGTCGGCCAGGCCGTCGGGGTGGTCGACGCGCAGCCCGTCGATCAGGCCCTCGTCCAGCAGCCAGAAGATCACCTCGTGGGTGGCGAAGAACACCGCCGGGTCCTCGACCCGCAGCCCGATCAGCGTGGAGACGTCGAAGAAGCGCCGGTATCCGGGCCCCTCGCGCCAGTCGACGAGCCGGTAGTGGCCGGGGTGCGGGAAGGTGTGCTCGTGGTAGCGCAGCACGTCGCCGTCCACGACGGGCTCGGTGTCGTCGCCCAGCACCGGCAGCGCCACCCTGCCGGCGTCCCACTCGATGTCGAACCAGCTCGCGTACGCCGAGTCGGGCCCGTCGCGCAGCACCTCCCAGAAGCGCGGGTTGGTGGTGTTCATGTGGTTGGGCACGATGTCGACCACCACGCCCAGGTCGTGGGCGGCGAGTTGCTCGGCCATCTCGCGGAACCCCTTGGCGCCGCCGAACTCCTCGCGGATGCGGGAGTGGTCGGTGACGTCGTAGCCGTGCAACGAACCGGGATTGGCCTGCAGGATCGGCGAGAGGTAGACGTGGCTGACGCCGAGGTCGCGCAGGTGGCCCGCGATCTCGGCGACCTGCGCGAACCCGAAGTCGGGGGTCAGCTGCACCCGGTAGGTCGAGATGGGCCTAGACACGGCGCAGCACCCGCACGCTGCGGCCGGGCACGTCCACGGCCTCGCCCGCCCGGCTCAGCCGGATGTCCAGGGTGATCGGCATGGCCGTGTCGATCTCCGTCTGCCACATGTCTCCGTAGTCCTTGGGAATCGTGAACGCGATCGTGTCGTGGTGGGCGTTGAACAGCAGCAGGAACGAGTCGTCGCGGATGGGCCGGCCCCGCCGGTCGGGCTCGGTGATGGCGTCGCCGTTGAGGAAGACGGCCAGCGACTTGGCGTAGCCGACGTTCCAGTCGGCGTCGGTCATCTCCTCCCCGGAGGGGGTGAGCCAGGCGATGTCGCTCAGCCCGCGTACCGGCTTGCCGTAGAAGAACCTCCTGCGCCTGAACACCGGGTGCTTCTTGCGCAGCTCCGCGAGGCGCTGCGTGAACTCCAGCAGCAGCCAGTTCTCGCGCACGTCGGACCAGTCGACCCAGGTCAGCTCGTTGTCCTGGCAGTAGCCGTTGTTGTTGCCGTGCTGGGTGCGGCCCAGCTCGTCGCCGTGCGAGAGCATCGGCACGCCCTGCGACAGGAACAACGTGGTCAGGAAGTTGCGCTTCTGCTGCTCGCGCAGCGACTCGATGGTGAGGTCGGCGGGGCCCTCCGCCCCGCAGTTCCAGGAGCGGTTGTCGTCGGTGCCGTCGCGGTTGCCCTCCTTGTTGGCCTCGTTGTGCTTGTGGTCGTAGGAGACGAGGTCCTGCAGGGTGAAGCCGTCGTGGCAGGTGACGAAGTTGATCGAGGCGGCCGGGCGGCGGGTGTCGTCCTGGTAGAGGTCGCTGGAGCCGGTGAACCGGGAGCCGAACTCGGGCAGCGTGGCCGGCCGGCCGCGCCACAGGTCGCGGATGGTGTCGCGGTAGCGGCCGTTCCACTCGGTCCAGCGGGAGGGGAAGTTGCCCACCTGGTAGCCGCCCGGCCCCACGTCCCACGGTTCGGCGATCAGCTTGACCTGCGACAGCACCGGGTCCTGCTGCACCAGGTCGAAGAACGCGCTCAGCCGGTCGACCTCGTGCAGCTCGCGCGCCAGGGTGGAGGCCAGGTCGAAGCGGAAGCCGTCGACGTGCATCTCGGTCACCCAGTAGCGCAGCGAGTCCATGATCATCTGGAGCACGTGCGGGGAGCGCATGAGCAGGCTGTTTCCGGTGCCCGTGGTGTCCATGTAGTGGCGCGGGTCGCCGTCGACGAGCCGGTAGTAGTCGGGGTTGTCGATGCCCTTGAACCCGAGCGTCGGCCCGAGGTGGTTGCCCTCCGCCGTGTGGTTGTAGACGACGTCGAGGATCACCTCGATGCCCGCCTCGTGCAGCGCGCGGACCATGGCCTTGAACTCCAGCACCTGGCCGCCGCGCTGCCCCTGGCTGGAGTAGCGGTTGTGCGGGGCGAAGAAGCCGATCGAGTTGTAGCCCCAGTAGTTGGTGAGCCCCCGCTCCTCCAGCACGTGGTCGGTGACGAACTGGTGCACCGGCATCAGCTCCAGCGCCGTGACGCCGAGCTTGGTGAGGTGGTCGAGGATCTCCGGGTGGCCGAGTGCGGCGTACGTGCCGCGCAGGTGCTCGGGGATCTTGGGGTGCCGGACCGTCAGGCCGCGCACGTGCGCCTCGTAGATGACGGTGTCGTGGTACGGCACCGCCGGCGGCCTGTCGTGGCCCCATCCGAAGAACGGGTTGATCACGATGGAGCGCGGCATGTAGGGCGCCGAGTCGAGGTCGTTGCGCGAGTCGGGGTGCCCGAAGCGGTAGCCGTAGACGGCCTCGTTCCAGGTGACGTCGCCCTCGATGGCCCTGGCGTAGGGGTCGAGCAGCAGCTTGGCGGGGTTGCACCGCAGGCCGCGCGCCGGGTCGTACGGGCCGTGCACCCGGTAGCCGTAGCGCTGGCCCGGGCCGACGCCGGGCAGGTAGCCGTGCCAGATGAAGCCGTCGACCTCGGTGAGCGTCACCCTGCGCTCGGTGTTGTCGTCGTCGAACAGGCACAGCTCCACCCGGTCGGCGACCTCGGTGTAGAGCGAGAAGTTGGTGCCGGCGCCGTCGTAGGTCGCGCCGAGAGGATAGGGGTCTCCCGGCCACACTTCGATCATCGAGGCTCCCTTGCCGTTCTTCCCCATGGTGTGTTCCTCTGCTCTGCCCGACAAGCCCCCAGCTCCGTGGGCCGAACAGGTTCTTCCCCCGAAGTCGGCGGGTTAGCCCGATCGCCGGGACGCACCCCGGACGATCTCCAGCAGCACGAGGTGGGAGCCTCCGTCGTACGGCCGGACCACCACGTCGGCGGCCCAGCAGGCGGCGGCGATGACCTCGCGGCCGCGCTCGATCTGCGCCGCGGTCGTCCCGGCCCGGCACCACACCCCGACACGCTCGCCGTACGGGGTGGGCGCGCACCACACGACGACCGGGATCCTGCCGCGTCTGCTGACGACGTATGCCTCGGCGAACCCGACGCGGACTCTGTGGGCGACCACCACGCACCGGATCCGTCCCCACGCCTCGGTCCGGGCCGGCGGCCAGGCGGTGACCGCGGCGGGGAGGAGCAGGAGCGCCAGGGACAGCGGGCCGTAGGCGTCCACGAGGACGTGCCCGGTCAGCGGGACGCCCACGAGCGCGCCGGCCTCGTACCGCCACCGCCAGAGGACGACGAGGGGGCTCGGCCGGGAGACGGGGGTGGTGGCGCGGGTCAGCTCCTCCAGCAGCGGCGTCAGCACGGGCCCGCCTTCCCCGGTTTGACCCTGCCATGACAGGTCACTTACGACGCCATGGGAGGTTTCAAGAAGTTTCTGTTACGCGGCAACATCGTCGAACTGGCCGTCGCGGTGATCGTGGGCGCCACGTTCAGCGGGCTGGTGCAGGCCCTCGTCCGCGATCTCATCACCCCGCTGATCGGGGCGGTCACCGGAGGCAGGGAACCCGACTTCGCCCAGTACTCCTTCACCGTCAACGGCAGCGAGTTCAAGTACGGCGACTTCCTCAACCACCTGATCAGCTTCATGATCATCGCTGCGGTGGTGTACTGGCTCGTCGTGCTGCCGATGACCCGGCTGGTCAGCCTGTTCGACCGGGACAAGGAAGCCACGACCAAGCAGTGCCCGGAGTGCCTGAGCGACGTGCCCGCGGAGGCGAGCAGGTGCGCTCACTGCACGGTCGAGCTGGTGCCCCGGTCGGAGAAACCTCTCGCCTAGTTCGCAGCGGGATCGCCTGCCATACCGGCGATGGGGGCTTTTGGCAGGTTGTGGGCTTCAAGGCGACCAAGGGTTGGGCAGGATGGGCGGGGTGAGCGTTGAGTTGATGGTCTGGGACGAGCCCGTGCCGATCACCAGGGATCAGGCGCGGGCCACCTACCTGGCGGTCAGGAAGAGCCGCCCCGTGACGGACGCGGTGCCGGAGGTGGCCAAGGAGCTGCCGGGGCTCGTCACCGTCTTCCCCGGGCACGTGCTGGTGTCCATGGACCTGGAGGCCATGGACGAGATCTCCGGTCAGGTGTTCGCGGTGGCCCGCGCGCACGGCATGGTCTGCTACGACCCGCAGCGCGACCTCGTGCACAACGTGGGGCCGCTCGGGATCTACCAGGGCATGCAGCTCCACACCGGCGACGGCATGATCGTGCACGATCCCGACCTGGGCCTGGTGCACGACGTCCTGGGGACGCTCTCGGCGCAGAACCCCTTCGCGGCGCTGGTGGCCTTCGGGCGGCACTTCCTGCAGGTGTCGCCGCTCGACGGCGGGCACCTCGGCGGGGACCACACCGAGGGCTACGAGGTGGAGTACAAGGAGGGCACGATGGTCCGCGCGGTGCTGACCGACCTGGCCGACGTGCGGCGGGCCTTCCACGAGTACGCCACCGGGGACCGGGCGTTCCTGTCACGCCACGCGTGGTCCTGACCCGCCGCCGTGGCGTGGCAGGATCGGGCGGCATGAGAACGCATTACCCGCCCATCGAGCCGTACGACTCCGGGCTGCTCGACGTCGGCGACGGTGAGCAGATCTACTGGGAGGTGTGCGGCAATCCCGACGGCAAGCCGGCCGTCATGCTGCACGGCGGGCCCGGCGGCGGCTGCACGGCCACGCACCGCCGCCAGTGGGACCCCGAACGCTACCGCGTGGTGCTGTTCGACCAGCGCAACTGCGGGCGCAGCCGGCCGCACGCCGCCGACCCCGGCACCTCGCTGGCGCGCAACACCACCTGGCACCTGGTCGCCGACATGGAACGGCTGCGCGAGCACCTCGGGATCGACCGGTGGCAGGTCTTCGGCGGGTCGTGGGGCAGCGCGCTCGCCCTGGCCTACGCCCAGACGCACCCCGAACGGACGACCGAGCTGGTGCTGCGCGGCATCTTCACGCTGCGCCCGCACGAGCTGCGCTGGTTCTACCAGGAGGGCGCCTCCTACCTGTTCCCCGACCGGTGGGAGGCGTTCACGGCGCCGATCCCGGAGGAGGAGCGCGACGACCTGCTCGCGGCCTACCGGCGGCGGCTGGAGGGCGACGACCTCGACGCGCGACTGACGGCCGCCAGGGCGTGGGCGCAGTGGGAGGCCGCCACGGTGACGCTGCTGCCCGATCCGGAGCTGGTCGAGCAGTTCGGCGAGGAGCGCATGGCGCTGGCCTTCTCGCGGATCGAGAACCACTACTTCACCCATCTGGGCTGGTTCGAGCCCGAGCAGCTCATCCGCGACGTCGGCAAGATCCGCCACATCCCGGCGGTGATCGTGCAGGGCCGCTACGACGCCTGCACTCCCATGACCACCGCCTGGGACCTGCACCGGGCGTGGCCGGAGGCGGAGTTCCGCGTCGTGGACGACGCGGGGCACGCCGCCACCGAGCCGGGCATCGTGCACCGGCTCATCGAGGCGACAGACGGCTTCGCGCGAGCCGTACCGCCGGTGTGACGGCACCGACCAGCAGCAGTGCGAAGAGCGGCGCCAGCGTCAGGCCGACGAGGAAGCCCGCGGCCACGTCGTGCGGGTAGTGCACGCCGACGAACACCCGCGAGAACGCCATGACCGCCGCCAGCGGCAGCACCACCCAGGCCAGGGCCCGCCGGGCCAGGATGAGCGTGCCGGCCGCCCCGGCGGCGATCACGGCGTGGTTGCTGGGGAACGACCAGTCGTCGGTCGGCGGGCAGACGGCGATCGTGGTGACGCCCCGGCAGGGCCGGTCCTCCCGCACCACGAGCTTCACCAGCTCGCTGACCACGTACGCGCCGACGATGCCGGCCGGCCCGGCGATCGCGATGGCCAGGTCGCGCGCGGGGGCGTTGCGCGCCCGCCACCAGCACAGCAGGAACAACCCCGCGAAGACGAACAGCCCCGCGTCCGTCCCCACCTCGGCGAAGGTGTGGAGCCAACCGGGAGTGCTCAGGGCGAAGTCGACGATGTCGCGGTACACAGATGTCCAATCCATGAATGAGGCGTGGACACGACCTTACGAAAGATCATGAGTGGTCGCGTCGGCTCACCGGCTCATTCCGCCGCCGCCGGGATCGGCCATCCGGCCGATCCCGGGTGCGCTCCAGGCTGACGATCGACAGGGTGGCGGTGGGGCTCGGGGTCCCGGGTGCGGCCGAAGGGCGGTCGCGGGCGCGCCCGCGCCGGTCGCGACCGCCCTGCGGGCCCGGACTCGTCTCAGGCGGAGCCCCGCCGCGAGCGCGACCGGCTGATGGTCCGCTCGTACAGCTCCAGGTAACGCTCGGCCATCACGGACGGCGAGAAGCGGCGCCGGGCCTCGCGGCGGCACTCCTCGGGGTCGATCTCGTCGACCCGCAGCAGCCACTCGGCGAGTTCCTCCTCGGTGTCGGCGAGGAGCCCCGTGCGGCCGTGCTCGACGATCTCGGGCAGGCAGCCGCGGCGCAGGCCCACGGGCGGCACGCCGAGGGCCAGCGCCTCCACGACGGCGGTGCCGCCGGGCTCGTCCCACTGGATGGGGAAGAGCGCGGCACGGGCGGAGGCGTAGAGGTCGTCGCGTTCCTGTCCGCCGACCGCGCCGATCCACCTGACCATGTCGCCGTCGAGGTAGGGCGCGACCACGTCGGCGTGGTAGCGCACGTCAGGATGCCCGTGCAGCGGGTGGTAGGGGTCCTGCGTCACGGTCTCCAGGTCGGCCTGCGTGCCGAGACCGCTCACCGGCCCGGCCAGGACCAGCGGGAGTCCCAGCTTCTGGCAGACGCGGGCGGCGACGTGCTGGCCCTTGAGCCGGCAGACGCGGCCCATGACCACGAAGTGCTCGCCGCGTTCGGCCCGCACGTCGCGGCCGGCGAGCGGAGTGGCGAGGTGGACGGCGCCCAGCGCGGCGTCGCGCAGCGCCTCGGGGGCACGGCGCAACTGCGACTCCGAGACGCCGTTGACGGCGATCGACTGCGGGAAGCTTCCGTAGAACGCCGGATGCTTGCGCAGGTCCCAGTGCAGGGTGTGCAGGACGGGCGGCCCGTCGAACGCGGACAGCACGGCCGGCCCGACCACCTCCAGGTGGTCGTGGACGAGGTCCACGTCGTCGCGGCGGCGCAACTCCTCGACCAGGCGGGCCTGGTGCGCGTGGGCGATGCCCATGACCTGGTTGTACGGCTTCTGCAGGTCGCCGAACTGGCCGGTGTCGTAGACGCTGAGGAGCTCGTCCACCTCCAGGTCGCTGGCCCCGACGGAGGCCAGGATGACCCGTACGCCCCGCTCGCGCAGGGCGGGCACGAGGGTGGCGACCACGTTCTCGATCCCGCCGTAACCGGGGGGCGGGACCTCCAGCCAGGGCCCCGCGTTGATGAGCACGTTCACGCGACATCCTCCTCGAGCAGCAGGGAGGCGAGCGGAGGCCGCTCGGCCACGGACACGTCCACCAGGTCCGGCCGGCCGTCGATCCCGAACTGCAGGAGCGTCCGGGACGGCGGCCCCGACGACAGGACCCGGCCCTGCCGTTCCAGCCGCGACCAGGCGGTGAGCGTGATCTGCCCGGCCATCCGGCCGAGCGCGGTGGTCGACTGGTGGGAGTGCGTCCGGGTGCCGAGGTCCACCTGGGCCATCGCGTCCAGGCCGACCAGGTCGAGCAGGTCGACCAGCATCCCGAACTCGACGCCGTACTCGGTGACGAACGGCACCTGGGCCAGGACGTCCCGGCGGGCGGCGTACTCTCCGCCGAGCGGCTGGTGGAAGCCGGCCAGCTCGGGCCAGAACAGGTTGATGAGCGGTCTGGCGACCAGTTCGGTGACGCGCCCGCCGTCGCCGCGCCGCGCGATCCCGTCCTCCCCGATCAGGGGCCGCTCGTAGGCGCCCTTCACGAAGTGGATGCGTGGATCGGTGAGCAGCGGCCCGAGCAGGCCGGTCACGAAGTGGGCGCCGAAGTCGCGCAGGTCGGAGTCGACGAACACGACGATGTCACCGTGGGAGGCGGCCAGCCCCTTCCACAGCGCCTCTCCCTTGCCGGTGAGTGGTGGCAGGTGCGGCAGGACCGCGTCCTGCGCCACCACCCGCGCCCCCGCCGCGGCCGCCTTGGCGGCGGTCGCGTCGGTGCAGTTGGAATCGACGACGAGAATCTCGTCCACGAGCGGTGTCCGCTCGACGAGCTCGCGGCGGATCACGGTGATGATGTCACCGACTGTGCTCTCTTCGTTACGAGCCGGTAGTACGACGCTCACCGTGGTCGTGCCCTTGGCTCGGAGGAGGGCGTCGGGAGACCAGTCCTCAGCGGTGCTCGAGTGAGGTCCGTACCATTCCCTTGCCCTGGCCAAGGCCCGCAGATCTCTCTCCATGCAGTAGCCCCGATCTGACGTCGTCACGGTCGGCGACATATTCCCTGAGGGCGAGAGTTCGAACATCGTTGTTTGAGCGCGCGCTGTCGTGGGATATGCCGGAACGTGTCCCCAATCATCCGAGTCGGCATCATCGGTGCCGGCAACGTAGCCGCTCGCCATGCAGACGTACTGTCCGGCTTTCCCGATGTGACGATCGCTGGGATCGCCGACACTGATCTGCGAAGGGCCGAAGCCCTCGCCTTACGGCACGGCACCCCCGCTTATGGCGGCCATGCCGATCTTCTGGATGCCGGCGATCTGGACGCTGTATACGTATGTGTGCCACCTTTTGCGCACGGTAAACCGGAACACGACGTTCTATCCTGCGACCTGCCCATCTTCGTAGAAAAGCCACTGTCACTTAACCTCGAAACCGCAAAAAACATCGCGTCCGAAATCGAGAGGCGCGGACTCCCCTCGGCCGTCGGCCACCACTGGCGCTACCTCGACATCGTCGAGCGGGCGCGCGACCTCCTGGACGGCCGCCCGGTGCGGCTCGCCATCGGGCACTGGCTGGACAAGGTGCCGCCGGTCGGGTGGTGGCTCGATCCCGCCCTGTCCGGCGGGCAGGTCGTCGAGCAGGCCGTCCACGTCCTCGACCTGGCGCGGCTGCTCGTGGGCGAGGTGGAGATGGTGCACGCGGTGCCGGCGGCGAACCCTCCGGGAGAGGGGGCGGACGGCGAGGTGGACCGCGCGGTCGCCGCCGTGCTGCGTTTCTCCGACGGGGCGGCCGGGATGCTGGCCACCACCTGCCTGCTGCACCACAAGCACCGGGTGGGGCTGGAGGTGCACGCCGACGGCATCGCGCTCGATCTCACCGAGACCCGGCTCACGGTGGACGGCGAGACGATCGTCCAGGACGACGGCCAGGCCAAGACCCGCGTCTCCCGGGCGTTCATCGACGCCGTGCGGGGCAGGGACGACGACGTGCGCGTGACGTACCGCGAGGCGCTCAGGACGCACGAGCTCGCGCTGGCGGTCGCCCGGTCGGCGGCGGAGCGCAGGCCCGTCGTGCTGGACGGCCCACCGGACGGGCAGCTCGACGGGCAGCTCGACGGGCAGCTCGACGGGCAACTGCACGGGCAGCGCGACGGAAGGTTCGGCGGGCAGGGGGTCGCATGATCGAGGTGCTCAGCATCGAGGAGCCGGGCAAGGTGGCGCTGGTGGAGGAGCCGCTGCCGGAGGTGCCCGAGGGCGGCTTCCGGGTGGCCACCACCCACAGCGGGATCTCGGCCGGCACCGAGCTCACCTACGTCAAGGGCGACAACCCCTACCTGAACGCCTCCTGGGACCAGGCCCTCGGCCTGTTCGTGCCCGGCCGGCCGTCGGTCACCTACCCCGTGCGCGGCATCGGCTACATGCAGGTGGGCATGGTGGTCCAGACCCGCAGCCGGGCCGTGCGCGAGGGCACGCTGGTGGCCATGACCTACGGCCACCGCACCGGTTACGTGGCCGACCCGATGGCCGACCGGTTCGTGGAGCTGCCCGACGACCTCGACCCGCTGCTCGGCGTCTACGTCGCGCACATGGGGCCGATCTGCGCCAACGGCCTGCTGCACGCCGCCGCCGACCTGCACGGCCCCGCCGTCCGCGACCTCGGCGACGGGGTGCGCGGCCGGCGGGTCGTCGTGGTCGGCGCCGGCGTGGTGGGCCTGCTCGTCGCCTCGTTCGCCCTCCAGTACGGCGCCGCGGAGGTCGTGGTGGTGGACGAGACCCCGTCGCGGCTGGCCATCGCCGAGGCGCTCGGCGCCGGCACGCTGGACTTCGAGGACGACCCGGCGGTCGAGCTGAAACGGCGCTGGCGGCACGGCCTGGGCGACCGGGGCGCCGACGTGGTGTTCCAGTGCCGCGGCCAGACCAGGGCGCTGGCCCTGGCCCTGCGGGTGTTGCGGCCCCAGGGCACCGTGGTGGACCTCGCCTTCTACACCCGGGGCGCCGACGAGGTGCGGCTGGGCGAGGAGTTCCACCACAACGGGCTGACGCTGCGCTGCGCCCAGATCGGCAGGGTGCCGCGCGGCCTGGCCCACGCGTGGGACCGCGAGCGGCTCTCGCACGAGACGATCGCGCTGCTGAGGCGGCGCGGCTCGCTGCTACGTGAGCACGTGATCACCGATGTCGTCGGTTTCCCGGAGGCGCCCCAGCTGTTCGCCGACCTCGCGGCCCGGCGCAGGCACGCCGTCCAGGCCGTGCTCTGCGACAACGTCCAGGATGAGGGCGGCTGACCAGCTGAAGTCGTGGCAGCCGTGCCCCTGCAGGCTGAACGGGTCGAAGTACTCGCGGAAGCCCGACTCGGTGACCGCCCTGACCATGCCCTCGGCCAGCGGCCCGGCCAGGTCGGGGCGGCGGCGGCGCAGCCCCTGCCAGATGAGCCAGTTCAGGTTGATCCAGCTCGGGCCGCGCCAGTAGCGGACGGGGTCGAACTCGGGGGCGGCCGGCGCGAAGCTCGGCACGACGCCGTCCTTGAGCCCGAACCTGTCGAGCGCGGTGCCGACCAGTTCGTTGACCAGGTCGCGCGGCAGGCCGGGCAGCATGAGCGGCACCAGTCCGGCGGCGCTGTTGGAGCGCAGCAGGCAGCCGGTGAGCACGTCGCGGGCGTGGAAGAGGCCGTCGTCGTAGAGGTGTTCGACCATCGCCTCGGTGATCGCGGCGGCCTCGCGCCGGTGCGGCTCAGGGTCGCCTCCGCACACCTGCGCGATCTTGGCCAGCGCGTGCTCCGCGACGCCGTACGCGGCGTTGAACAGGGGGTCCTCGACGCGGAAGGCACCCGCCCGGCGGTAGCCGGTGTCGCGGTAGCCGCGGGCGAGCGCGGCGTAACGCGCGTAGTCGCGGTCGGTGGGCCGCTCGTCGGCGCTGACGTGGGCGAGGTCCCTGCGCCGGACGTCGGACGTGCCCACCTGCACGGCGGCCAGCGGCTCGTCCCAGGCCGGGCTGTTGTCCATGCCCGACTCCCAGGGGTGCACGATGGAGATCAGGCCCTCGGCCGAGCGGCGCGCCCCGCGCAGGAACTCCTGCTGGGCGACCAGGCGGGGATAGATCCGGCGCAGGAACGCCGGGTCGGGCTCGGCCAGGTGGACCCGCCAGGCGGCCAGCGCGTGCACCGGCGGCTGCACGATGCCCGAGGTGGCCGAGCCGGAGGGCGCGCGCACGTCCCAGAACTCCGGGCCGGGGAAGTAGGCGCGGTCGGGCACGGCGGGGTTGAACACGATGTGCGGCACCCGGCCGTCGCGCCACTGCGCGCCGAACAGCGTCAGCAGCTCGGCCCTGGCCCGGCGCGGCGACCACCGGGCGTTGCCGATCGCGATGAAGGCGGAGTCCCAGCTCCACTGGTGCGGGTAGAGGCGGCGCGAGGGAACGGTGTAGCTGCCGTCCCAGTTCGCGACCAGCACGCGCACGGCGTCACGGAGGATCACAGGAACTTCCTGACGAACGCTGCGGTCTGGGGCAGCACGATCTCGGGCTCGCCGCGCAGGCGGCACTCCAGCGCGAGGTAGCCGTCGTAGCCGGCGGCGTCCAGCGCGGCGAGCTGGGCGCCCCAGTCGAGGTGGCCGGTGCCCGGCTGGTTGCGGTTGGACTCGCTGATCTGCATGTGGGCGAGGTAGGGCGCCGCCTCCAGCAGCGAGCGGCAGGGGTCGTCCTCCTCGATGTTCATGTGGTAGGTGTCGCCGACCACCCGGATGGAGTCCATGGCGCAGTAGGAGACCGCCTCGGCCAGCGTGTTGACCATGTGGTTCTCGTACCGGTTGAGCGGCTCCAGCATGATCAGCACGCCGTTGCGCTGGGCGTGCTCGCCGAGCACGCCGAGGGCCTCGGTGAGCACCTCGCGGTCCTCGTGGGCGCTGCGCGGCGGCTCGAACGGGGGGAGCCGGCGGGAGAACTGCCCCCAGGAGGCGGGGGTCATCACGCCGATGCCGCCCAGCTCGGCGATGACGGTGAGCTGCGACCGGAGCTGCTGGATCGCGTCCGTCCGCTTGGCCGGGTCGAAGTCACCGATGAAGTGCGGCATGTCCACGCACACCGTCGGCATGACCACGCCGTCGGCCAGCGCCCGCTTGAGCTCCGTCAAGCGACCGGCGAAGTGGAAGTCCCCCTTGCCGCGCAGCTCGATGGCGTCGAAGCCGGCCTCCACCGCGAAGGCGAACTTCTCCTGCAGGGTGCGGCCGGGCAGAAGCTGCTCCTGGACGGAAAGCTTCACGTGTCACTCCTCGAATCGGAAGACGAGCTGGAGTACATCTGACGGGTGCTTGTCGAGCAGCTCGTAGGCGGCGGCGGCCTCGGCGACGGGGACGACGTGGCTGACCAGGTCGAGGACGTCGATCTCGGCCCGGTGCACCAGCTCCATGAAGGTGCGCTGCATGCGCTCGACGTCCCAGCGGTGCGCCAGCCAGGAGGCCACCCCGCCGATCTGGGAGGAGACGAGCTGCACCTGGTTGTGGTGGAACTCCTCGCCGAGGCGCAGCCCGATGCCGTCGCCCTGGTAGAAGCCGGCGGCGACGACCCGGCCGCCCTTGCGGACCGTCCTGATGGCCTCGTGCAGGCCCTGGTGGCTGCCGCTCAGCTCGATGACGGTGTCGGCGCCCTCGATGCGCTTGCGCATGAACTCCGCGACCGAGCCCGCCCGCACGTCGAACGTCTCGGCGGCGCCGTAGTCGCGGGCCAGTTCGAGCCGGGCCGGGATGGCGTCGGCCGCGACCACCCGGGCGCCGCTGAGCACGGCCATGCGGGTGGCGAGCAGGCCGATGACGCCCTGTCCGAAGATCGCGATCTGGTCGCCGATGTGCAGGTCGGCCGCGTGCACGGCGTTCATGGCGATGGCGCCGACGCGGGCGAAGACACCGCTCAGCGGGTCGGCGCCGGGCGGGAGCACGTGACCGGTGAGCTTGGCGGCCGGGACGACGGCCTCGGCGCGGTGGCCCCAGATGCCCCACACGATGCTGCCCACGGGCGGGTCGGCGACGTCGGGAGCCGCCTCCACCACCTCGCCCACCTCCTGATAACCCCATCCGGCGAGCGGGTAGGCATGCGTCTGCCCCTCGACGAAGAGCCGGCGTTCGATGTCCCACTTGCGGGTCAGGTAGGGGTTGGTGCCGCGGTAGGCGGTCAGCTCCGTGCCCGCGGAGACCCCGGAGTAGATCGTGCGGACCCGCACGCTGCCCGGCTCCAGCGGGGCGGGCTGCTCGAGGCCAAGGTGGACGAGGCCCGGCTCTTGAAAGGTGATGACGTGCATTTCCCACACTTCAGTTTGCTGATCATGCAGAAGGTAAAGCTTTAGTGCTTGTTTGCAAACCATAGTTGCGCCAAGAACACTCGTAAGTCTACGACTTCGACGGAGGTTCCCTGTGAAACTCGGCTTCCTGACCGCCTGTCTCCCCGGAGATGATCTTGCCGACATCGCCCGATGGGCGGCCGACCAGGGCTTCGAGGCTTTGGAGGTGGCCGGATGGCCTTCTCCGGACGACCGAAATCACATCAGAGTAGATACTTTTGACCAAGCTGAACAGGAGCGAGTCGGGCGAATCTTCGCAGAGACCGGACTCGCCCTTTCCTCGATCGCCTACTACGAGAACAATCTGCACCCTCAGGCAGGGGAGCAGGTGAACGCCCACCTGCGCAGATGCGTCGACGCGGCCGCCGCGCTCGGGTGCCCGACCGTGGGCACGTTCGTCGGGCGCGACCCCGGCCTGTCCGTCCGCGACAACCTCGATCGGGCCGCCCGCGTGTTCCCTCCCCTGGTCGCGTACGCGCGCGACCGCGGGGTCGAGATCGTGATCGAGAACTGCGTCATGAAGAGCTGGCACCCCGACGGCTATCCCGGCAACCTCGCCTACTCCCCCGAGCTGTGGGAGTGGATGTTCACGCTCGGGCTCAAGCTCAACTACGACCCGTCGCACCTGGTGGCCCTGGGGATCGACCCGGTGGCGGCCGTCATGCCGTACGTCTCCGAGATCGCGCACGTGCAGGCGAAGGACACCGAGATCCTGCCGGGCACGATCAACCGCTTCGGCTTCTACGGGCCGATCAGCGGCGAGAAGGGCTGGTACCGGTTCCGGGTGCCGGGGCTGGGCCAGATCGACTGGCGGATGGTGATCGGCGCGCTCCGCGAGGGCGGGTACGACGGCGTGGTCTCGGTCGAGCACGAGGACCACGTCCACAGCGGCAGCACGGAGAGAGTACAGACCGGTCTCGGTATCGCTTACGGGACGTTGCGCCATCTTGTCAGGGGGTAAGGGCGGCATATCCCCTCTGGAGGAGCGTGCCATGCCCAACAAGGTCACCGCCGTTCTCTCCGCCGCAGTGCTGGCCGCGGCCACGCTGGCCGCCTGCGGCGACGACAGTGAGACGGCCGCGAACGAGATCACCGTCTGGACCGAGGAGAACCTCGAGGACCGGATGGCCGTCCAGAAACAGATGGCGGCCGACTTCACGAAGAAGACCGGCATCAAGGTCAACCTCGTGGGCGTCGCCGAGGACCAGTTCAGCCAGGTCGTCACCTCGGCCGCGGCGGCCGGCAAGCTGCCCGACGTCATCGGGGCCCTGCCGCTGGCGGCCGTGCGGGAGCTGGAGACCAACGACCTGCTCGACACCGAGACGCCCGCCAAGGTCGTCGGCCAGCTCGGGCGCGACACGTTCTCACCGCGCGCCCTCGAACTCACCACCTCCGACGGCAAGCTGCTCGGTGTGCCCAGTGACGGCTGGGCGCAGCTGCTCCTCTACCGCAAGGACCTGTTCGACAAGGCGGGCCTGCAGCCGCCCGAGACCTACGAGGCGGTGGAGGCGGCGGCGAAGAAGCTCAACACGGCCGGGATGGCCGGCATCACGCTGGCCATCGCCCCCAAGGACACGTTCACGGCGCAGAGCTTCGAGCACGTGGCCCTGGCCAACGGCTGTCAGCTCGTGGACGACGCGGGCAACGTCACGCTCGGCTCGCCGCAGTGCGTCCGGGCGATCTCCTTCTACACCGGGCTGGCCCGCGACTACTCCGTCAAGGGCAAGCAGGACGTCGACTCCACCCGCGCGACGTACTTCTCCGGCAAGGCCGCGATGACCATCTGGTCCTCGTTCATCCTCGACGAGCTGGCCGGGCTGCGGAAGGACGCGCTGCCGAGCTGCCAGGAGTGCCGCGCCGACCCCGAGTGGCTGGCCGAGAACACCGGGGTCGTCACCGCGCTGAAGGGGCCCGACGCGAGCGAGCCCGCGCAGTACGGCGAGATCGTCTCATGGGTGGTGACCAGTGAGGCGGCCAAGGACCCCGCCGCCAAGTGGATCTCGTTCGCCATGAACGAGGGCTACGAGCGGTGGATCGGGATGGCGCCCGAGGGCAAGTTCCCGACCCGCAAGGGCTTCGCGGACACGTGGAACAAGCTGCCCGCCGGGGTGGACACCAAGAAGCCGCTCGCCGACGTCTACCCGGCCGCCGTGCTCGACGCGCTGCGCGCCAGCCCCGACACCTTCGCCCGCTGGGGCATCGCGCAGGGCCAGGGCAAGCTCGTGGGCGCCACCATGGGCGAGCTGCCGGTGCCGAAGGCGCTCAGCCAGGTCGTGGAGGGCGCCCTCACCCCCGAGGCGGCCGCCGCGCAGGCCAAGACCGACGTGGAGACCATCAAGCGCGGGATCCGCCAGTGACGGCCCGCGTACGGGGCGCCTTCGGAGGAGGTGCCCGGTGAGGCGTGTCCGGACGCTTCGCGAGCAGGAGGGCAGGGCGGGACTCGCGCTGATCTCCCCCACCCTGGTCATCACGATCGTCGTGGTGGTGCTGCCGCTGCTCTGGGCGATCATGCTGGCGTTCCAGGACGTCCGGCTGATCAACATCCGGCGGGCGGGCCTGTTCGGCCGCTACACGCTGGAGAACTTCTCGTACGTGCTGGCCGAGCCGGGCTTCTGGTCGGCGCTGGTCAACACGCTCGTCTACACCGTGGCGGGCACGGCGCTGTCCATCGCGATCGGGCTGGTGGCCGCACTGGCGCTGCGCGACAAATTCCGCGGCCGGACCCTGGTCAGGGCCTCGATCCTGGTGCCGTACGTGGCGCCGGTGGTGGCCGTGGCGTTCCTGTGGGAGACGATGCTCAACCCCCAGTACGGCATCGTCAACACCTGGCTCAGCCAGCCGATCGCCTTCCTCAGCCAGGCCAAGGGCACCTTCCTCGGCATCGAGGTGCCGGTGGCGCTGCTGACCGTGATCGCGTTCGAGGCGTGGCGGTACTTCCCGTTCGCGTTCCTGTTCATCCTGGCCCGGCTCCAGGCGCTGCCCGCCGAGCTGGACGAGGCGGCCGTGGTGGACGGGGCCACGCCGACGCAGCGCTTCCGCTACGTGATCATGCCGCAGCTCTGGCGGATCATCGCGCTGCTGTCGGTGCTGCGCTTCGTGTTCACCTTCACCAAGTTCGACGACGTCTACCTGCTCACCGGCGGCGGCGCGGGCACCGAGGTGGTCAGCGTGCGGGTCTACAACTTCCTCACCGCCCGCGACGACATCGGCGCCTCGGCCGCGCAGGCCATCGTGCTCGCGGTGGTGCTGGTGGTCTTCCTGGTCGTCTACCTGAGGTTCTTCGGAGGTGGCGAACGTGCCGAGCAGGGATAGGGTCGAGCGCGGGGCGCTGCGGGTGCTCCGGCCGCTGGTGATCGCCGTCCTCTTCCTGGTCACCGCGTTCCCGTTCGTCTACATGGTGATGCTGTCGGTACGCGACATCCAGGAGCTGATCCTCGACCCCGGATCGCTGTGGCCGAGCGCCTTCACCCTCGACACCTACGTCGACGTGCTGACCCGGCAGGGGTTCCTCACGTTCCTGCGCAACAGCCTCGTCGTGTCGGCGGTGTCGGTGGCGGCCACGCTGCTGATCTCGATCCCGGGCGCGTACGCGGTGGCGCGGCTGCGCTTCTTCGGGCGGCGCCAGGTGCATTTCCTGTTCCTCGCCGTGTACCTGTTCCCGGCGATCGTGCTGGCCATCCCGCTGTTCGTGCTCTTCACGATGCTCGGGCTGCGCGGATCTCTGGTCGGCCTGATCCTCGTCTATATCGCGCAGACGGTGCCGGTCACGGTATACATGCTCCGCAACTACTTCGAGACCGTGCCGCAGAGCGTGGAGGAGGCGGCGGCGATCGACGGGTGCACGCGCCTGTCGACCATCTGGCGGGTGGTGCTGCCGCTGTCCAAGCCCGCGCTCATGGCGACCGGCCTCTACGCGTTCATGATCGCCTGGAACGAGTTCCTGTTCGCCCTGCTCTTCCTCGTCGAGAGGCGGGAGAGCTGGACGGTCTCCCTGGGGCTCTCCCAGCTCGCGGGCAGTATCGAGATCCCGACCACTGTGCTCATGGCAGGATCGGTGGTTCTGACACTGCCCATCGTGATCATATTCTTCGCCAGTGAGCGGCTGCTGACGGAGGGCCTCACGGCGGGAGCCGAGAAAGGGTAATCGATGCTGACGGCAGGGCAGATCCTCCAGCTCATCCGCGATGGCTCCTGCCGTACCCGCAAGGCACTCATCGACCACACCGGCCTGTCCCGCTCGACGATCACCGACCGGGTCGACCGGCTGATCGAGGCCGGCTACATCCACGAGTCGGGCGTCGAGAGCTCCGGGGGCGGGCGACCGCCCTCGGTGCTCGACATCGACGCCACCAGCCGGCTGGTGCTCGTGGCCGACCTCGGCGCCGGCCACGCGCACGTCGCGCTCACCGACCTCGCGGCCCGCCCCCTGGTCGAGGAGCGCATCGAGATGCGCATCGAGCGAGGGCCGGACGCCGTCCTGTCATGGGTGCGGGAGGCGTTCCAGCGGCTGCTCGACCGGGCCGGCAGGCCCCGGGAGCACGTCTGCGGCATCGGCATCGACCTGCCCGGCTCGGTCGACCACACGGCGGGCAAGGTCGTCAGGTCGTTCCTGATGCCGGGCTGGGACGACCACCCCATCGGCGAGGCGCTGCGGGCGGACTTCGACGTGCCGATCCTGGTGGAGAACGACGCCAACGCGATGGCGCTCGGCGAGTGGTGGTCCTCGTGGCGCCGCACCCGCGCCCTGGTGCTCGTCAAGGTCTCCACCGGCATCGGGACGGGCGTCATCCTCGACGGCAGGATCTACCGCGGCGCCGAGGAGGCCGCCGGCAACATCGGGCACGTCCGGCTGCGGATGAGCGACGACCGGGTGTGCACCTGCGGCTCGCGCGGCTGCGTCGCCTCGCTGGCCAGCGGCCACGCCCTGGCGCGCGACCTGGGGCAGCAGGCCAGCAGCGACGTGGTGCGCCTGGTGCACGCGGGCGACCCCACGGCGATCGCCCGCACCCAGGAGGCGGGCCGCACGCTCGGCGTCCTCCTGGCCACGGCCGTCAGCCTGCTCAACCCCGGCGTGCTGGTGCTGGGCGGCGACATGGCCGAGACCCGCGAGCACTACCTGACGGGCATCAGGGAGAGCGTCTACAGCCGCAGCCTGCCCTACACGACCCGCAACCTGGAGATCGCCACCAGTTCCCTGGGGCGGCGCGCGGGGATCGTGGGCACGGCGGTGATCGTCATGGAGCACGTGCTCAGCCCCGAGTCCGTCGACGCCGCCCTGGCCGCGGGCGGCCTGCCCCGCGGCCGCGCCAGGACCCCCGCCTCCTGACGCCCGGGCGGCCCGGCCGGGTCCGCCGGCGGGCCGGCGGCCGGGTCACCCGGCGAGGGCCGCCTCCAGGCGGGCGCGCGCCTCGACGAGGGAGGGCCCGTACCAGGTCAGGTCTCGGCCGCTCACCAGGACGCAGCGCAGGTCCGGGAAGCACTCGGGGCCGTCGGCGGCGGAGAACGCGTACGGCTCGTCGGGCAGCACCACGAGGTCGGGTGACCGCGCCACCAGCTCCGGCAGCGGCACCTTGGGGTAGCGCTCGGCGTGGCCCGCGTACAGGTTGTCGACGCCCAGCCGCGCCAGCACGTCGCCGGTGAACGTGTCACGGCCGACGACCATCCACGGCCGCCGCCAGATCGGGACGACCGC
>NZ_KZ559467.1:321318-658499 GCF_002850745.1 Nonomuraea indica | reverse complement strand
CCCCCCCCCCCCCCCCCCCCCCCCCCGCCACACCTGCTCGGCCCGCTCCAGCCAGCCGGGCCGGCCGGTGCGGCACGCGTGGCGGAACATCCGGTCGAGGGAGGCGAACGCCCCGTCGAGCGTCTCGATCCGCGTCACCCACACGGCCAGGCCCGCCTCGCGCAGCGCCACGAGGTCCGGCTCGCGGTTCTCCTCGGCGTTGGCGAGCACCACGTCGGGCCGCAGCCGCCTGATCGCGTCGAGGTCGGGGTTCTTGGTGCCGCGCACCCGCGCGACGTCCAGGCCGGGCGGGTGGGAGCACCAGTCGGTGGCCCCCACCAGGGCGCCGGGCAGGGTCGCCGCCACGGACTCGGTCAGCGAGGGGACGAGCGACACGATCCGCCGCACGGTCCCGGGCACGCGGACAACCGCCCCGGTGTCGTCGGCGCATGCCGCGTCTGCCGTTTTCGTGTCGTCGGCGAATTCCGCGTCGTCCGTCACCCTCGCCACCCTAACGGCCGGGGCCGCGCCGGTCCGGAGCGCCCGGGACCCGGCGCCGCTCTCGGGCGCGGACGCGGGGCCGCTTCCGGCGGGACGAACAAAATTCTGTTGAATTGCGTAGAGTACTCCACAAAAGGGCTGACGGATCCGTACACTCTCAGCAAAAGATCGTCTCTGGATCGGGGGATCGCCGGTTGGAGCGAGAATTACAGGGCTTCGATCCCACCACGCCCAACATCGCCCGGCTCTACGACTACCTCCTCGGGGGCAAGGACCATCTGGCGGTGGACCGGGAGGCGGCGGAGGAGATGCTGCGCGCGGCGCCCGAGATGCGTGCCGCCGCTCGGGCCAACAGGGCGTTCGTGCTGCGGGCCGTGCGGCGGCTGGCGGAGGCGGGCGTGCGGCAGTTCGTCGACATCGGCACCGGGCTGCCCACCCGGGCGACCGTGCACGAGGTGGCCGGCCGGGCCGCGCCGGGGGCGCGCGTGGCCTACGTGGACCACGACCCCGTCGTGCTCACCCACCTGCGGGCGCTGCCCGCCGACGACGGCCGCACCGCCGTCGCGGAGGGCGACCTGCGCGATCCCGAGGCCATCCTCGGGCATCCCGACGTGCTGCGGGTCATCGACTTCGCCGAGCCCGTCGGGATCGTCCTCGGCGCCGTCCTGCACTTCGTCGGCGACGCCGACGGCCCCACCCGCATCGTCGCCGCGCTGCGCCGCGCGATGGCGCCCGGCAGCCACCTCGTCCTGTCGCACGCCACCGGCGACGCCCGGCCGGCCGCCGTGGCGGCGGCCGGCGAGGTCTACCGGCGCGCCGGCATCCCCTTCACCCCGCGCGGCCGGGACCGGATCGCGGAACTGCTCGCCGGGTTCGAGCCGGCCGAGCCGGGGCTGGTCTGGCTGCCGCAGTGGCGGCCCGACGAGGCCGACGCGGTCGACTTCACGGCCGACCCCGCCGCGTCGCTGGCGCTGGGCGGGGTCGGCCGCAAGGCCTGAGTGCTCACACGTTGCGGCGGTACTGGCCTCCCGCCTCGAACAGGGCGTCGGTGATCTGTCCCAGCGAGCAGACCCGGGCGGCCTCCATGAGCACCTCGAAGGCGTTGCCGTCGGACATGGCGACCTCGCGCAGCCGGGCCAGCGCGGCGGGCGACTCGCCGCGGTGCCGCTCGTGGAAGTCGTGCAGCCGGGTCAGCTGCGACCGCTTCTCCTCCTCGGTGCCCCGGGCCAGCTCCAGCTTGTCCTGCCGGGGCTCGTCGCCGCGCGGGTTGCGGAAGGTGTTGACGCCGATGATGGGCAGCGAGCCGTCGTGCTTGCGCGTCTCGTACAGCATCGACTCGTCCTGGATGCGGCCGCGCTGGTAGCCGGTCTCCATCGCGCCGAGCACGCCGCCCCGGTCCGACAACCGCTCGAACTCGCGCAGCACCGCCTCCTCGACCAGGTCGGTCAGCTCGTCGATGATGTACGAGCCCTGCAGCGGGTTCTCGTTGCGGGCCAGGCCCCACTCGCGGTTGATGATGAGCTGGATGGCCATCGCGCGGCGCACCGAGTCGGCCGACGGGGTGGTGACGGCCTCGTCGAAGGCGTTGGTGTGCAGGCTGTTGCAGTTGTCGTAGACGGCGATGAGGGCCTGCAGGGTCGTGCGGATGTCGTTGAAGTCCATCTCCTGGGCGTGCAGGGACCGGCCCGAGGTCTGGATGTGGTACTTGAGCTTCTGGGAACGCTCGCCGGCGCCGTACCTCTCGCGCATCGCGACCGCCCAGATGCGGCGAGCCACCCGGCCGAGCACGCTGTATTCGGGGTCCATGCCGTTGGAGAAGAAGAACGACAGGTTGGGCGCGAAGTCGTCCACCTTCATCCCGCGCGCGAGATACGCCTCGACGTAGGTGAAGCCGTTGGCCAGGGTGAAGGCGAGCTGGCTGATCGGGTTGGCTCCGGCCTCGGCGATGTGGTAGCCGGAGATCGACACCGAGTAGAAGTTGCGCACCCCGTTGGCGATGAACCACTCCTGGATGTCGGCCATCATCCGCAGGCTGAACTCGGTGGAGAAGATGCAGGTGTTCTGGCCCTGGTCCTCCTTGAGGATGTCGGCCTGCACCGTGCCGCGGACCGTGGCGAGGGTGCGCGCCCGCACCTCGCGGGCCTCGTCGGGACCCGGCTCGCGCCCGTGCTCGGCCCGCCACCTGTCGAGAGCCTGGTCGACGGCGGCGTTGAGGAAGAACGCCAGGATCGTCGGGGCCGGGCCGTTGATGGTCATCGAGACGGACGTGTTGGGCGCGGTCAGGTCGAAGCCGTCGTAGAGGACCTTCATGTCGTCGAGCGTGGCGATGGAGACGCCGGACGTGCCCACCTTGCCGTAGATGTCGGGCCGCAGGTCGGGGTCGTTGCCGTACAGCGTGACCGAGTCGAACGCGGTGGACAGCCGGGTCGCGGGCTGGCCCTCCGACAGCAGCTTGAACCGCCGGTTGGTGCGGAACGGGTCGCCCTCGCCGGCGAACATCCGGGTCGGGTCCTCGTCGTCCCGCTTGAACGGGAACACCCCGGCCGTGAACGGGAACCTGCCGGGCAGGTTCTCGGCCCGCAGGAACCTCAGCAGCTCGCCGTGGTCGGTGTGCCGGGGCAGCGCCACCCGGGGGATGCGGTTGCCCGACAGCGTCTCGCGCCACAGCGGCGTGTGGATCTCCCGGTCGCGGACCTTCACCACCAGCTCGTCGGCGGTGTACTGCTCGCGGGTGGCGGGCCAGGAGTCGAGCAGCGCCCGGCTCTCGTCGCTCAGCTCCCCCTCGGCCCGCCGTTCCAGCTCTGCCAGCCGGTCGTCGTCCCCGTCGAGCAGGGCGCGGACCGCGGCGAGCTGCTGGCGGCGGCGGGCCACCTCCGCCTGGGCCTCGGTCTCGGCGTGGTAGGCGCGGACGGTCTCGGCGATCTCGGCGAGGTAGCGGGCGCGGGCCGGCGGCACGATGGCCGCGGAGATCTCGGACGTGCGCCCGCGGACCGGCGCGAGCAGGCCGGGGCCGGCCTGCATCCCCTTGTCCACCAGCAGGCCCTTGAGATGGTGGTAGAGGGCCGTGACGCCGGCGTCGTTGTAACGGGCGGCGATCGTGCCGAAGACCGGCATCTGCTCCGGCGGCACGCCGAACGCCTCGCGGTTGCGCAGGAGCTGCCGGCGCACGTCGCGCAGGGCGTCCTCGGCGCCGCGCCGCTCGTACTTGTTGATCACGACGGCCTCGGCGAAGTCGAGCATGTCGATCTTCTCCAGCTGGGAGGCCGCGCCGAACTCGGGCGTCATGACGTAGACCGGCACGTCCACGTGCGGCACGATCCCGGCGTCGCCCTGGCCGATGCCGGGGGTCTCGACGACGACCAGGTCGTAGCCGGCCGAGCGGCAGGCGGTGACGACGTCGTCGAGGCAGGCGGGCACCTCGTTCGCGGCGCCCCGGGTGGCCAGGGAGCGGAAGTAGGTCTGGGGGCCCAGGCTGTTCATGCGGATGCGGTCGCCCAGCAGCGCGCCGCCGCCCCGCCTGCGGGTCGGGTCGATGGCGATGATCGCGATGCGCAGCTTGTCGTCGTTGTCCACCCGGAAGCGCCGCACCAGCTCGTCGGTGAGCGACGACTTGCCCGAGCCGCCCGTGCCCGTGACGCCGAGCACGGGCGCCCGCCGCTCGCGTCCGGCGGCACGCAGCCCGTCGAGCAGGGTGTCCGTGGCCCTGCCGGTCTCGATGAGGGTGATCGCCCGGGCGAGGGCGGCCTGGTCGCCGGAGACGACGGCCTCGACCGGGGGCTCGCCCGTCAGCTCGACGTCGCACTCCTCGATCAGCTTGTTGATCATCCCGGGCAGGCCGAGGCGCTGGCCGTCCTCGGGCGAGAAGATGCGGGCCACGCCACGGGAGTGGAGCAGGTCGATCTCGTCCTGGACGATGACCCCGCCGCCTCCGCCGTACACCCTGATGTGGCCGGCCCCGCGCTCGCGCAGGAGCTCGACGAGGTAGCTGAAGAACTCGACATGGCCGCCCTGGTAGGAGCTGATCGCCACGCCCTGGACGTCCTCCTGGATGGCGGCGGTGACGATCTCGTCCACCGAGCGGTTGTGCCCGAGGTGGATGACCTCCGCCCCCTGCGACTGGAGGATGCGCCGCATGATGTTGATCGCCGCGTCGTGGCCGTCGAACAGGGCCGCGGCCGTCACGAATCGGACGGGGTGAACCGGTGCGTGCACGGCTTCTCACTCCTTTGTGCGGGGCCTCACTACGAAGATACTAGGACGTCCTACTATTTCCCACCGAATGGGGCGACGGACTCTCCGGCCCCCGGCGGAAGCGGGCCGTTCTCGTACAGGAGCGAGCGCAGTCCGGCGGTGTCGACGATGTCGGCCGGCCTCGGGAGAGCGCCGGTCATCAGCGTCCGGTGGGTTCGCGGGTCCGGATCGGTGACGCAGTCGGACAGGACGTGGAGCCGTTGGTCGCGGTCGGCGGCGTCGGTGACGGTGGACAGCACGACACCGCTGGTGGTGATGCCGGCGACGACCAGGGTGGTGATCCCGCGAACCCGCAGCCGCCGATCCAGGTCCGCGTCCCCCGCTGTCCCGTCAGGGTTTCGGCTCGTACGGCCTGCGCCGGGTGGGGGCGCCGGCGCTCCCGGCTCCGGCGGGAACGCGCGCCCGGGGAACGGTCACGGACGGCGGACCGGACGGCCCGTCGGCGGAGTCCACGGTCGGGTGGGCGGTGGGGTCCACGGTGGGGTGGGCGGCGGTGAGGTGGCCTGCCGTGGGGCGAGGTCGCGTGTGGGGCGGCGGTGTGCGGGGGTGGGGTGGCGCGTTCCAGAGGGTGGCGAGGCGGCGGTGGGTGCCGCGGCGGCGGCCGGCGAAGCGGAGGGACAGGACAACCGTCGTCAGCACCATCGCCGCCAGCAGCGCCTGCGGCGTGCCCAGGACGTCGAACGGCGAGTCCTGCGCCTCGCGGGCGCGGGCCGCCGGCGCCAGCGGCCGCTCGGTGCTGCGGATCTCGGTGAGCTGGGCGTTGGCCTTGACGACGCGCGGCAGCCCGTAGCCGACGACCTTGTCGGTGTCGCGGACCTTGCGCTTGAGCCAGACGCGGTCGACGTTCGCCTCGATGGTGTGGATCTTGTCCCCGGACACGCGCTCGACGACGCCGACGTGGTCCACGCCCTGGTAGCTCTTGCCGCCCTTCCAGTCGAAGAAGACCAGCGCCCCCGGCTCGGGCTCGGTGCTCCAGGCGTCCTGCTTGATGAACCACACGGCATGGGACGGCGTCCAGGCGAACTGCCCGACGTAGTCGGCGACCCCCGCCTTGTCGGCCGCCCAGGCGATGAACATGTCGCACCAGGGCGCGTCCCGGTACTGGGGGTCCTGGACGCGCTCGGCGTACCAGTGGCCGAACTTGGTGTGCTGGCCGCCCTTCTCCCGGTAACCGAGTTCGTGGCGGACTTGCTTCAGCAGGGCTTCCGCGATCGGGTCCAGGGCCGCACCTCCCAGAATCGGGCAGATCACGATGGACTTTAATCGTGCCGTCGTGATCGCGCGCCGAACACCGGCAAAGTGGCGAACGCAGTGACAGAAGCGACAGAAGTGACCTGGAGTGGACCGGCGGGGCGGCCTCCGCCGTCAGGCGCCGGCGCCGACCCGGTAGACCTGGTCGTCGCCGGTGCCCGGCGGCACGACGTCGGCCACGATCACGGTCACGTTGTCGGGCGAGCCGCCCTCGTTGGCCAGGTCGATGAGCCGCTGGACGGCCAGGGCCGGGTCGGCGACCGTGGTCAGGACCTCGTGCAGCGTCTCGGGGCCGAGGACGGTGGTGAGCCCGTCGGAGCACAGGAGGTAGCGGTCGTCGGGCTCGGCCTCGCGCAGCGCCATGTCGGGCTCGGCCCGGCCCTCGCTGCCCAGCACCCGCAGCACCATGGAACGACGGGGATGCACGGCGGCCTGATCCTCCGTTATCCGTCCTTCGTCCACCATCGACTGCACAAGTGTGTGATCCTTGGTCATCTGGTAAAGAGCACCATCGCGAAGCAGGTATCCGCGGGAGTCACCGAGATGAGCCAGGGCGAACCGGTAGCCGTCCCACAGCAGGGCGGTCACCGTGGTCCCCATCCCCCTGCGCGCGGGGTCGATCTCGGCCAGCTCGACCAGCCTGCGCGCCGCCTCGTGCACGGCGCCCTCCAGCGCGGCCTCCAGGTCGGCACCGGTCTCGGGAAGCGTGGCATCCAGCTCGCGCATGACGGCGATCGCCGCCGAGCTCGCCAGCTCGCCGGCCGCGTGTCCACCCATCCCGTCAGCCACCACGAGCAACCGGCCGCTCGCATAGCCGGAGTCCTCGTTCTGCTCTCGGCGGCGGCCCACATCTGATCCGGCGGCATAGCGGATGTTGTGCTTCATACCCAGCAGTAAATCATTGGTTGAAAGACTTCACAAGCAGATGCGCTGAAGACTCTTGTGAACTACTGTGGGCCGCATGAGCCACGACCCCACCGTGAACGCCGGGGACATCGCCCGGCTCGCGGGGGTCGGGCGTGCCGCGGTGAGCAACTGGCGGCGCCGCCACGACGACTTCCCCCGTCCCGTCGGAGGAACCACCAATCAGCCATTGTTCTCGCTTCCGCAGGTGGAGGCGTGGCTGCGACGCTATGGGAAGTCCTACCAGGTCTCGCTGGGAGATCGGGTGTGGCAACGCCTCAGGGCCGCGGGAGATCTGCGCCTGGGCGAGCTGGTCGCCGAGGCGGGGACGCTGCTCACCACCGGCCGCAGCGCGCTCGACCCCGAGCTGGCCGGGCTGGTGACCGAGCTGGCCGAGCGGCACGACCCGCTCACCGCGTACGAGTTCCTCTGCGAGCGCTACCTGGAGGCGCACTCCCGGAGCCTGTCGGTCACCCGCGAGGAGACCGCGGAGCTGATGGTCCGGCTGGTCGGCGCGGGCGGCGGCGCGGCGGGCGAGGCCGGCGGCGGCACCCTCCTCGACCCGGCCTGCGGCGTCGGCACGCTGCTGCTCGCCCCCGGCCCGGCCGCACCGGCCGGCCGGAGGCTGGGCCAGGAGCTGAACGACACCTCCGCCCGCATCACGACGGCGCGGCTGCGGCTGCGCGGCGTGCCGGCCGAGATCGCCGCGGGCGACTCGATGCGCCACGACGGGTTCGCCGGGGTGCGCGCCGACGCGGTCGTGTGCGACCCGCCGTTCAACGAGCGCACCTGGGGCTACGAGGAGCTGACGGGCGACCCGCGCTGGGAGTACGGCCTGCCGCCGCGC
This sequence comes from Nonomuraea indica, assembly GCF_002850745.1. GTDB lineage: Bacteria > Actinomycetota > Actinomycetes > Streptosporangiales > Streptosporangiaceae > Nonomuraea > Nonomuraea indica. Next base: position 650,767 of record NZ_KZ559467.1, on the reverse strand, counting down.
GGCGAGCCCGAGCTGGCCTGGGTCCAGCACTGTCTGACCCACGTCCGGCCGGGCGGCCGGGTGGCCGTCCTCATGCCGCCCGCCGCGGCCAGCCGCAAGGCGGGCCGGCGCATCCGGGCCAACCTGCTGCGCGCCGGCGCGCTGCGTGCCGTGGTGGCGCTGCCCGGTTCCGACCTGTGGCTGCTGCGCCGCCCGGCGGCCGGCGAGCGGCCGCCGTCCGACGTGCTCATCCTCGACGCCACCGACGACCTGGCGATCGTGGAGCCGGCCTGGCGGGCCTACCTGGAGGACCGTTCCGACCAGACCGTGCGCATCATCGACCTGCTGGCCGACGAGGTCGACATGACGCCGGCCCGTCACCAGCGCCGCGACGACCTCGGGCGGGCCTTCACCGAGGCCCGTGACCGCTTCCTGGCCGCCACGGCCGCACCGCCCGACCTCAAGGTGCTGGAGCAGCCGCTCGACCAGCCCTTCACCACGGTCGGCGACCTGATCAAGGAGGGGCTGGTGACCGTGCTGCAGGCGCCGGCCAGGATGGCGACCGGGGCCGGCGAGGTGGCGGTGCTCACGGCCGACGACCTCGCCCAGGGCGCGGCGCCGACCGGCCGGACCGGGGGGCGGCAGGGCCTCGTGCAGGTGCAGCCGGGTGACGTGGTGGCGTCCTACTCCAGCGTGCGGGTGATGGCGGAGGGCGGCTGCGTCCTGGGGCCGCATCTGACGCTCTACCGGGTGGACCGGCGCCGGCTCGACCCCGACTTCCTGGCGGGGTTCCTGCGCGCGGCCGGCGGCCGGGTGACGACCGGGTCCAGCCGGTTCGACGTGCGGCGCACCCGCCTGCCCCGCCTGCCGTTGAAGGAGCAGGGCGCGTACGGCGAGGCCTTCCGGCAGCTCGCGGTGCTGGAGGACGCGCTGCGCGAGACCACCGCGCTCGGCCAGACGCTCATCCGGCTGGGGCTCGACGGGCTGGCCGACGGCCACCTGCACCCGCAGTCCTGACGGTGTAGTTTTTCCCGAAGGCAGCGGGGGGAGGGCGAATGGTCATCGGCGACCGCTATGTGCTCGACGACCTTCCCCTCGGCCAGGGCGGCATGGGAGCCGTGTACGCCGGCCACGACCGGCACCTCGACCGCCGGGTGGCGGTCAAGCTGCTCCGGCTGCCGAGCGGCCCCGATCAGGAGCTGGAGCGCCGCTTCATCCGCGAGGCGCGCATCCTGGCCCGGCTGGAGCATCCCGGCGCCCCGGTCCTGTACGACTTCGGCACCCACGAGCAGCGGCTCTACCAGGTGATGCAGTTCATCGAGGGCGTCACCGTGGCCGACGTGGTGAGCGAGCACGGCCCGCTGCCGGTGCCGTGGGCCGCCGGGATCGCCGCCCAGGCGTGCGCCGTGCTGTCGGCCGCGCACGCGCTGTCGATCTGTCACCGCGACCTCAAGCCGACCAACCTCATGCTCTGCCCCGACGGCAGCGTGAAGGTGCTCGACTTCGGCCTGGCGATGCTGCGCGACACCGACGTCACGACGTTCACCCGGATCGGCCAGATCCTCGGCACGCCCGCCTACATGGCGCCGGAGCAGATCCAGCACGGGGTCGCCGAGCCGCGCAGCGATCTCTACTCGCTGGGCTGCGTGCTGCACGAGATGCTGACCGGCCGGCAGCTGTTCACCGGGCCGACCGACTACGTGGTCTTCGAGAAGCAGGTCAAGGAGCGGCCGCCGGCCGTGCCCGGGCTGCCCGGCCCGCTGGCCGCGTTGCTGGGGCAGCTGCTGGAGAAGCGGCCGGACGACCGGCCGTCGGGCGCGGAGGAGCTGTACGCGCGGCTGGAGCCGTTCGTGGTGGGGCTGCCCATGCTGCCCGGTTTCCTCGCCCAGGCGCCGAGCCCGGGGCGCATGTACGCCCGCATGGTCGGCCGCGTCCTCACCTGACGGGGCGTCAGGGGGGCGGCAGGACCGCCTCGATGCTGGTGACGGCGTGGGTGCGGTGCGCGGCCAGGGCGCGCACCGCGGCGTCGGCGTCGCGCCGGCGCAGCAGGTCGAGCGCGGCCCGGTGCTCCTCGACGACCCGCCGCCGGTTGGCCTCCTCGCCGTAGTAGACCGACCGGTAGGCGTCGGTGGAGTCCCACAGCGTCCTGATCATCCGCACCAGGCGGGGCAGCCCGGCCGCCTCGAAGACGGTCATGTGGAAGCGGCGGTTGGCCTCGGCCATCGCGAGCACGTCGCCGGCCGCGGCGGCCCGCTCCACCTCGGCCTGCGCCTGCTCGGCCGCCTCGACGACCTCGTCGGTGAGGCGGGCCACGGCGCGGCGGACGGCCTCGGCCTCCAGCAGCTCACGGATGAGGTAGACCTCGCGAAGGTCGTCGAGCGACAGCCGCTCGACGAAGTAGCCGCGGTGCGCCTGATAGGTGACCAGCCCCTCACCCTGGAGCGTCTTGAGCGCCTCGCGGAGCGGGACGCGGCTGACGGCGAGCTCCTCGGCCAGGGACTCCTGCCGGATCGGGTCGCCGGGGCGCAGCCGGCCGGTGGTGATGGCGCGCCGCAGCTCGCCGAGGACGAACTGCTGGGCCGTCGGCGGCCTGCGGCGTCCCTCGTCGGCGGCGAGCCGCCCCTCTGGCGCGGTCATTCGCCCAATATCTCACGAACCCACTGCTCGTCCTGCCCGAGTGCCGGCGGCGGCAGGCGGTACTCGGGCGGCGTCACGTCGAGCCCGATGGGGTTCGCCACCTGAGCCGCCGCTCCCTCCCCCACCACGGGCCGCAGCCCCAGCTCGGCGGCCAGCGAGAAGGCGTCGGCCACGGAGTTGATCGGCCCGCACGGCACCCCGGCGGCGGTGAGCGCGGCGAACCACTCGGCGGCCGTGCGGGCCGCGAGCGCGCGGGTGAGCCGCGCGACCAGGTCGTCGCGGTGGGCGACCCGCGCGGCGTTGGTGGCGAAGCGGGGGTCGGCCGCCAGGCCGTCCAGCCCGAGCACCCGGCAGAGCGCGCCGAACTGCCGGTCGTTGCCCGCCGCGATGACGATGGCCCGGTCGGCGGCCTGGAACACCTCGTACGGCACGATGCTGGGGTGCCGGTTGCCCATGGCGGCGGGCACCACCCCGGCGGCGGCGTAGCCGGAGGACAGGTTCGTCAGGGCCGACAGCAGCGACGACAGCAGCGAGACGGTCACCCGCTGCCCCTCGCCCGTCGCGTCCCGGTGGCGCAGGGCCGCCAGCACGCCGAGCGCCGCGTGCAGCCCGGTGATCACGTCCACGAGGGCCACGCCGGCCTTGGTGCCGGGCCCGCCCGGCTCGCCGGTGACGCTCATCAGCCCGCCGACCGCCTGGACGATCAGGTCGTAGCCGGGCAGGCCCGCGCCCTCGCCCGTCCCGAACCCGGTCACCGAGCAGTAGACCAGCCCGGGGTTGGCGGCCCGCAGCGCGTCGTAGCCGAGCCCGAGCCGGTCCATGGTGCCGGGCCGGAAGTTCTCCACGAGCACGTCGGCCCGGCCGGCCAGGGCGCGGGCCACCTCCAGGTCGGCGGGGTCGCGCAGGTCGAGGGCGATCGACCGCTTGTTGCGGTTGACGGCCAGGAAGTACGTCGCCTCGCCGCCGGCGTGCGGCGGCCCCCACGAGCGGGTGTCGTCGCCGGTGCCCGGCCGTTCGACCTTGACGACGTCGGCGCCGAGGTCGGCGAGGAGCATGGTCGCGTACGGCCCGGCCAGCACCCGGCTGAAGTCGGCCACCAGCAGCCCGGACAGCGCGCCGCTCACGCGGGGACCCCGGGGCGGCCGGTCACGGTCCGGTCGTGGCGGGGGGCGGGCGGGGAGGCGTGCAGCAGGTCCATGGTCACCGCACTCTAACTGTGGCATATTGAATAATCAATATTGGATCCAAAATACAGGAGAAGCGCCCATGCACCCCTCGGCCCTGTTCGCCTTCGACGGCCTCCTCACCGACGAGGAGCGCGCCATCCGCCAGACCGTCCGCCAGGTGTGCGACCGGGAGATCCGGCCGCACGTCGCGGGCTGGTTCGAGACGGGCGAGCTGCCCGCGCGGGAGCTCGCCCGCACCCTCGGCTCGGTCGGCGTCCTCGGCATGCACCTCGACGGGTACGGCTGCGCCGGGCTCGGCGCCGTCGCCTACGGCCTGGCCTGCCTGGAGCTGGAGGCCGCCGACTCGGGCCTGCGCAGCCTCGTGTCGGTGCAGGGCTCGCTGGCCATGTACGCGATCTGGAAGTACGGCAGCGAGGAGCAGAAGCAGGAGTGGCTGCCGGCCATGGCGGCGGGCGAGCGGATCGGCTGCTTCGGCCTCACCGAGCCGGACTTCGGCTCCGACCCCGGCGGCATGCGCACGACCGCCAAGCGCGACGGCTCCGACTGGGTGCTGAACGGCACCAAGATGTGGATCACCAACGGGTCGGTGGCGGACGTCGCGGTCGTCTGGGCCCGCACGGAGGACGGCGTCCGCGGCTTCCTGGTGCCGGCGGGCACGCCGGGCTTCGCCGCGCACGACGTCAAGCACAAGATCTCGCTCCGCGCCAGCGTGACGAGCGAGCTGGTGCTCGACGGGGTGCGACTGCCGGCCGAGGCGATGCTGCCGGGCGCGCGCGGCCTGTCGGGGCCGCTGGGCTGCCTGAACGAGGCCAGGTTCGGCATCGTGTTCGGCGCGATGGGGGCGGCGCTCGACTGCCTGGAGACCGCCCTGGCCTACGCCGCCGAGCGGGAGGTCTTCGCCCGCCCGCTCGCCTCGTTCCAGCTCACCCAGGCCAAGCTCGCCGACATGGCGCTGGAGCTCGGCAAGGGGCTGCTGCTGGCCGTGCACCTCGGGCGGCTGAAGGAGCGCGGCGCCCTGACCGCCGAGCTGGTGAGCGCCGGCAAGCTCAACAACGTCCGCGAGGCGCTCGACGTCGCCAGGACCTGCCGGACGCTGCTCGGCGCGAGCGGCATCACGCTGGAGTACCCGGTGATCAGGCACGCGGTCAATCTGGAGTCGGTGCTGACCTACGAGGGCACCTCGGAGATCCACGCGCTGGTCATCGGCCGGGCGCTGACGGGCCTGCCCGCCTTCCACTGACGCCGCCCCGCGCGCGCCGCCCGCCCCGCGCGCGCCGCCGGCGCCGCCCGCCCCGCGCGCGCCGCGGGCGCCGCCCGCCCCGCGCGCGCCGCCCGCGCCGCCCGCGCCGCCACGGGCCGGGCGTGTGCGTGAACGCGCTCTCTCGCAACCCGGATCGTTATCCAACTCATGTTGACGAGCCGGTGTGAGACCTAGGACTCTACCGAGAGAGCGCTCTCACGGACATCCCCCAGCCCGAACCCAGGAGGGTTCCATGACCCCTCGCATCCGGCGACTCGCCGTACCCGTGCTCACCGCCTCCCTGCTCACCCTGGCCGCGGCGTGCGGCGGCGCGGGCGGTGGAGGCGGCGCGGACACGGCCGCCAAGCCCGGAGAGAAGATCAAGCTGACCGTCGGACTGTTCGGCGACTTCGGCTTCAAGCCGCTCTACGAGGAGTACAAGAAGACCCATCCGAACATCGAGATCGCCGAGAACGTCACCCAGTTCAACGACCACCACAACAACCTGGTCAAGCGCCTGGCCACGAACGCCGGCGCGGCGGACGTCGAGGCCGTCGAGGTGGGCTACATCAGCACGTTCACCGCCCAGCCCGCCAGGTTCCACGACCTCAGGCAGTTCGGCCTGGACAAGCGGCAGGGCGACTACCTCGACTGGAAGTGGCAGCAGGGGCTCAGCAAGCAGGGCGGCCAGCTGCTCGGGCTCGGCACCGACGTGGGCGGGCTGGCCATGTGCTACCGCAAGGACCTGTTCGAGAAGGCCGGACTGCCCACCGACCGGGACGAGGTCGCCGAGCTCTGGCCGACATGGGAGCAGTACATCGAGACGGGCAAGAAGTTCGCCGCCGCCGACGTGGCGGGCGCGAAGTTCGTGGACAGCCCCGGCGAGATCTTCCGGGCGATGGTCAACCAGGCCCCGACGGGCCTGTACGACCAGCAGGACAACATCATCGTCGCGTCCAACCCCGACGTGAAGAAGGCGTGGGACCTGTCCAACCGGCTCACCTCCGAGAAGCTGACCGCCAAGCTGGCCGCCTTCTCGCCGCCGTGGAACACCGGCTTCGCCAAGGGCGCCTTCGCCACGATCATCTGCCCCGCCTGGATGACCGGCTACATCCAGGAGCAGGCCAAGGACGCCGCCGGCAAGTGGGACATCGCGACCGTGCCCGGCGGGTCCGGCAACAGCGGCGGCTCCCACCTGATGGTCCCCAAGCAGAGCAAGCACCCCAAGGAGGCGGCCGAGCTGATCGACTTCCTCACCTCCAAGGAGAACCAGGCCAAGGTCTTCAAGGAGGAGGGAACGTTCCCGTCGATCCCGGCGCTCTACGACGACCCGTCGATCCAGAACTTCACCAAGCCCTTCTTCGGCGACGCGCCGATCGGCAAGATCTACTCCGAGGCGGCCAAGGCGCTCAAGCCGCAGCACCTCGGGCCCAAGGAGGCCGAGGTCCGCGTCGTGATCGGCGACGGGCTGGGGCGCGTCGAGCAGGGCAAGCAGACGCCCGACCAGGCGTGGGCGCAGGTGCTCGAGGACGTCAAGAAGATCAAATGAGCGCCCTGCCTCTCGCCGTCCCCCGGCGGCGCGGGCGTGGCGTGCGGCACACCCTCGACGTGAGGGTGTCGCCGTACGCCTACGTCGCGCCCTTCTTCCTGCTGTTCTGCGCGTTCGGGCTGTTCCCGCTGGTCTACACGGCCTGGGTGAGCCTGCACGAGTGGACCCTGCTGGAGGAGGAGCAGACCTTCGTCGGGCTGGACAACTTCGCCACGCTGCTCACCGACGGCTACTTCTGGAACGCCGCCTTCAACACCCTGTCCATCGGGGTGCTGTCCACCGCGCCGCAGCTCCTGCTCGCCATCTGGCTGGCGCACCTGCTCAACCGGCCGATGAGGTTCCAGACCCTCTTCCGGGTCTCGCTGCTGCTGCCCAACGTCACCAGCGTGGTGGCCGTGGTGGTGATCTTCAGCCAGCTCTTCGGCCGCGACTACGGCGTCATCAACTGGGTGCTGTCGTGGTTCGGCGCCGGCGCCATCGACTGGGCGGCCGGCACGGCCACCTCGCACGTCGCGCTCTCCACGATGATCATGTGGCGCTGGACCGGCTACAACGCGCTGATCTTCCTCGCGGCCATGCAGGCCGTGCCCAAGGAGCTGTACGAGGCCGCCACCCTCGACGGGGCGAGCTCGTTCACGCAGCTCCGCCGGATCACCGTGCCGATGATCCGGCCGACGATCGTCTTCGTCGTCATCGTCTCCACGATCGGCGCGATGCAGATCATCGCCGAGCCGCTGCTGTTCGGCGCGAGCAGCGGGGTGGGCGGCGGGGCCGTCAGCGGCGGGCCCGACCGGCAGTACCAGACGCTCGCGCTGTTCGTCTACGAGCAGGGCTTCACCAAGTTCGACTTCGGCTACGCCTCGGCGGCGTCCTGGCTGATGTTCCTGGCCGTGGTGCTGGTCGCCGGGATCAACTTCCTGCTGACCCGCCGGCTGAAGGGCGGTCTGGGATGAGACTGCGCTACCTCACCCTCGTCGCGGTGGCCTTCTTCTCCGCATTCCCGCTGTACTACAGCGTGGTGGTGGCCTCGCGGCACAACTCCGCGCTCGCCGAGGTGCCGCCGCCGCTGCTGCCGGGCGGCAACCTCCTCGCCAACGTGTCGCGGGTCTTCGACACCGTGCCGTTCGCGCTGGCGCTGCTCAACTCGTTCGTCGTGGCCGGGTCGATCGCGGTCGCGGTGATGTTCTTCTCGACGCTGGCCGGGTTCGCCTTCGCCAAGCTGCGCTTCCGTGGCCGCGACATCCTGCTGCTGATCACGGTCGCCACCATGATGGTGCCGGCGCTGCTCGGCAGCATCCCGCTCTACATGCTCATGGTGAAGCTGGAGTGGACCGGCACCATGTACGCGCTCGTCGTGCCCGCCCTGGTGAACGCCTTCGGGGTGTTCTTCATGACGCAGTTCCTGTCACGGGCGCTGCCGACCGAGCTGCTGGAGGCCGGGCGGGTGGACGGGTGCACCACCTGGAAGCTGTTCTGGCACGTGGTGCTGCCGGTCGCGCGGCCGGCGGCGGCGGTGCTCGGCATGCTCACGTTCATGTCCGCCTGGAACGACTACTTCTGGCCCCTGGTCGTGCTCCAGCCGGACAACCCGACGGTGCAGGTGGCCCTGTCGACGCTGGCCAGCGGCTACGTCAACGACTACGTCCTGGGCCTGGCGGGCACGGCGGTCGGCACGCTCCCGCTCGTCCTCGTCTTCGTCCTGTTCGGCAAGCAGATCATTGGTGGAATCATGCAAGGAGCGGTCAAAGGATGATTTTCCCGGAAAACTTCGTCTGGGGTGCCGCCACGGCCTCCTACCAGATCGAGGGGGCGGTCAAGGAGGACGGGCGCGGCCAGTCGATCTGGGACACCTTCTCCCACTCCCCCGGCAACGTCGCGGGCGGCGACACCGGCGACGTGGCCTGCGACCACTACCATCGCCACGCCGACGACGTCGACCTGATGCGCGAGCTGCGGCTCGCGGCCTACCGGTTCTCCGTGGCCTGGCCGCGCATCCAGGCCGACGGGTCCGGCCCCGCCAACCCGCGCGGGCTCGCCTTCTACGACCGGCTCGTGGACCGCCTGCTCGCCGCCGAGATCTCGCCGTACGTGACGCTCTACCACTGGGACCTGCCGCAGGCGCTCCAGGACCGGGGCGGCTGGACGGAGCGCGACACCGCATACCGCTTCGCCGAGTACGCGGCGCTCGTGCACGACCGGCTCGGCGACCGGGTCCGCCACTGGACGACGCTCAACGAGCCGTGGGTGTCGGCGTTCCTCGGCTACGGCAACGGCGTGCACGCGCCCGGCCGGCGCGACCCGGGCGAGGCCATGCGCGCGGCCCACCACCTGCTGCTCGGCCACGGCCTGGCCGCCGCCCGGCTGCGCGAGCAGGGCGCGCGGCACCTCATGCTCGTCGTCAACTCCGCCCCCGTGCTCACGCCCGCCCAGGTCAACGACCCGTCCGCGACACCCGGCCCGGCGGACGCGGCGGCCACCGAGCGGGTGCACGCGCTGCTGACCGGGCAGTTCCTCGACCCGGTGATCCACGGCCGCTACCCGGAGCAGGTGCTGGAGGCGGCCCGGCGCAACGGCGGCACCAGCCACATCCACGACGGTGACCTGAGAATCATCGCCGCCCCGATCGACCAGATCGGCATCAACTACTACAACCCCTGCGTGGTCGAGGCGAGCCCGGGCGAGCCGGCCGACGCGGCCTGGCCGGGCTCGGAGGACGTCGGGTTCCGGAGCGCCGACGCCCCCACCACCGCGATGGGCTGGCCGATCGTGCCCGACGGCCTGTCGAGGCTGCTCGTCCGCCTGTCGGGCGACTACCCGGGCGTCCCCTTCATGGTCACCGAGAACGGCGCCGCCTTCGACGACGTGGTGGAGAACGGCCGGGTGCACGACGCCGACCGGGTGTCCTTCCTCGAAGGCCACCTGCGCGAGGCCCACCGCGCCATCGCGGCGGGCGTGGACCTGCGCGGTTACCTCGTGTGGTCGCTGCTGGACAACTTCGAGTGGGCCGAGGGGTACTCACGGCGGTTCGGCATCGTGCACGTCGACTACGCGACCCAGGCCAGGGTGCCGAAGGACAGCGCGCTGTGGTTCAGAGACGTGATCGTCAGGAACGGGCTGTAGATTTTTTCCGTGCTCTCCCACTCGGTCCAGCCATGAGACGCCCGACGCTGGAGGCCGTCGCCGCCCGCGCGGGGGTCTCCCGCGCCACGGCGTCGCGCGTGGTCAACGGGCAGACGACGGTCGCTCCGCACATCCGCGACGCCGTGCAACGCGCGATCGACGAGCTCGGCTACGTGCCCAACTCGGCCGCGCGCAGCCTGGTCACCCAGCGCACCGACTCGATCGCCCTGGTCGTCTCCGAGCCGCCGACCAGGGTGTTCTCCGAGGATCCGCTGTTCTCCACGGTGATCCGCTCGGCGAGCGTGGAGCTGGAGGCGGTCAACAAGCAGGTCGTGCTGATGCTCGCCTCCTCCGCCGAGAGCCACGCGCGGGTGGAGCGCTACATCGCCGGCGGGCACGTCGACGGGGTCATGCTCATCTCGATGCACGGCGCCGACCCGCTGCCGGCCGCGCTGTCACGGCTGCGCGTCCCCGTCGTCTCCTACGGCCGCCCGGCCGTGCCCGTCGACATCCCATACGTGGACAACGACAACGTGGGCGGCGCCGAGCTGGCGGTCCGCCACCTGGTGGCGGCCGGTCGGCGGCGCATCGCCACGATCGCGGGCCCGCAGGACATGATCGGCGGCCAGGACCGGCTGGCCGGCTACCGCAGCGTGCTGCGTGACTCCGACCGCCGCTCGATCGTCGCGGTGGGCGACTTCACCCGCGAGTCGGGCGCGGTCGCGATGCGCCAGCTCCTCGGCGACGACCCGGCGCTCGACGCGGTGTTCGTGGCCAACGACCTGATGGCGGTCGGGGCGCTCCAGTCGCTGCGCCAGGCGGGTCGGCGCGTGCCGGACGACGTGGCGGTGGTGGGGTTCGACGACATCGAGGCCGCCAAGTACACCGAGCCGCCGCTGACGACGGTCCGCCATCCGGTGGCGGAACAGGCGGCCGCCATGGTCCGCCTGCTGCTCGGCCTGTTCGGCGGCGGCCCGGCCGACCCGGTCATCCTTCCGACGGAGCTGGTCGTCCGCGAGTCGGCCTGACCCCGTCCGCCGCGGGCGGCGGCTGCCAGGGCAGCCGCCCCTCCAGCTCCACCTGGAGCGAGAAGCTGAGGAACGTCCGCACCGCCACGATGACCGCCAGCACCCCCACGCTCTGGAACGTCGGCGACACCGCCACGGTCCTGATGATGTCGGCGGCCACCAGCAGCTCCAGCCCCAGCAGGATGGCCCGCCCCACCCCCTGCCGGTACAGGCGGTACACGTCGGCCTCCCGCCGCGCCCGCACCCACCGCAACCCGAACACGACGCTGGCCACGACCGTGCCACCGGCGATGACGAGCACGCCCGCGACGTCCAGCGCCGCGCCGACGGCCTCGATGATCTGCTTCACCGCCGTCCCCCTCCCCGGTGACCGTCCTCCCCTTCATGCCCGCACGCCGGATCTCCACCCAACCGTGATCCGCGGTTGGGATATTGGGGGCCCCTGTTGATCCCCCGCCGTCAGGGAGCCGGACCGTGCCCACCCCCAGGGCGTGGTGGCGTCTCGCCGCCCGTTCATCCGCCGCGGCCCTCGCCGTGCTCACCACCGTGCTCGCCGCCGTGATCCCCGCCTCGCCCGTACGGGCCGCCGACAAGACCTTGACCGTGACGTACACCTGCACGGGAGGGCCGGTCGGCGACACGTCGCTCACGGTGCCGATCTCCGTCCCGGACACCGCGAGCGGCACGTTCGAGGTCACCTGGAAACTGCCCGCGCTCACCCTGCGGACGGCGCCGGCCACGGCGACGCAGCTCCTGGTGGCGGGCGCGTTGCAGGTCATCGGGGGCGTGCACGCCGACCTCGAGGTCACGGACACGGCCGTCGCCGCGGGCGCCACCTCCGTGCCGGCGGCCCAGAAGACCAGCACGGTGACCGTCACCGCCGTGACGGGCGGCCAGATCACGGTCAAGCCGTCGGCCGAACCCGGCAGCCTCATGTTCAGCCTGGCCGACGCGCCGGCCGCCGTGACGACCTGCACGACCACGGGCACACAGAGCGTGACCGTCGCCGTCGGGCAGCCGGGCGGCGGCTCGGGCGCCGGCGACCTGGTCGAGTACACCTGCACCGACCAGGCCCAGGCGAGGCAGGAGGTGAGGATCAGAGTCACCCTGACCATGCCGGACAGCCCCGGAGCCGGCGTGCCGTTCACCATCGGCTGGACCGGCGCCTACGAGCCGGGCGCGGAGCTGAAGGCCCCGGCCGCAGGGCTCCCCGCCGGCGTGAAGCTCTACGCGCACGCCGGGATCTCGGGCCTGCCCGGCCTGACCTCCGCCACCGGGGCCGGCACGCCGGGCGCCGTCACCCCCGGGCAGGTCATCGCGCTGCCCTCCTCGGTGGAGCTGAAGGCCACGTCCGGGAGGACCGGCAGCGCGACCGTGCGGCCCGGGGCCGTCAACATCGGCGCCCAGGAGAACGCCCCGCTCATCGAGTGCGAGGTGAAGGACAGGGAGGCGCTCAGGACGTACCCGCTGACCGTCGGCGCGGGCGGGACGGACCCGTCCGCGACGTCCACCCCCACGCCGACGCCCTCCCCCAGCACGACGCGCACCCGCGAGACCGGGCCCGCGCGCGAGCCCGGGAGGTCCCGGACGCCCAAGGACGGGGTCGCCACCGGCGCGGGCGGCGACGCCGGCCCCGACGGGCGGGTGTTCCTGCTCACGGGCTCGGCGCTGGTCGCGTTCGCGGCCGCCGGCGGTCTGCTCGCGCGCCGCCGCCGCGCCTCGCCCGGAACCTGAGCCCCCGCGCCGGTCCACCCGCTCCGGGCCCCCGGCGAGGCTCGGCCGCGACGCGGGGCTAGACGCGGAACACCCGCAGTTGCAGGGCGAGGGTGGCGTAGTAGCCGACCAGCGTGGTCAGCTCGAACACCGCGCTCGCCGGCAACGCGCCGTACTCCTCGTCGTCGAGGTCGGCGCGCGACACCAGCGCCCTGGTGAGGCGGAGCACCGCCGCCTCCTCCGGGTCGTCCAGCTCCAGCGGCGCGCCGGTGCGCAACGCGTCGAGCTGCGCCTCCGTGAGGCCGAGACCCCGCCCGATCTCCTCGTGCACCCGCCGCTCGAACGCGCAGTCCCAGGCGTGGGCCACCACGAGGATGGCGATCTCCCTCGCCCGGTCGCCCAGCTTCGTCCGGTAGCGGATCGCCGCGCCGAGCCGCTGGAGGGCGTCTCCCACGGGCGGGCTGAGCAGCATGGCGCCGAACGGCCCCATGAGCTCGCCCCCTTCGTCCAGCATCGACGTGCCGCGCGGCCCTTCGACGACGGCGTCGTAGACGGCGCGCGCGTCAGGCGTGAGGTCGGACGGGGGCTGGGGCGGCAGGCGTCTCATCGGCCGATGCTAACGCCTCAGGAGGACGGTCATCCGCCCGCTGCGGGCCAGTTCTCCATCCTCCCACCGACGATCAGCCGGGCCCCTCGGGAGGTCAGAGCTCGGCCCTGACCGGCAGGCCCTGCCAGTCGCTGGCGCTGGCGACCGCGGCGGCGCACAGCAGCGCGCCTCGCTGCAGGCGCTCCGGCGGCGTCAGCCCGTCGAGGGCGGCGCTGATGTAGCCCGCCGCGAACGCGTCGTCCGAGCCCGCCGTGTCCACCACGGGGACCTGCACCCGCGGCGCGTCGTAGCGCATGCGGTCGGCCCGCACGCTGGCGCCCTTCGCGCCCCGGTCCACCACGACCTCGCGCTCCGGCGTCAGCGCCGGCTTGACCAGGTCCAGCTCGTCCTGGGCGAGGAAGAGCAGGTGGGAGGCGCAGGCCAGCTCGCCCAGCACCTCCTCCGCCTCCCTGACCGACGGCCACAGCTCGGGCACGTACCGGACGGCGAACGAGATCATCACCCCGGACGTCCTGGCGGCGCTCACCGCGGTGCGGACGGCCTCCAGCGCGTCGCGCCCCAGCGCGGCCGTGACGCCGGTGACGTGCAGCATCTTGACGCGGGCGATCCGGTCGATCGGCACGTTGCCGGGCGCCAGCGCCGAGCCCGCCGAGCCGGCGCGATAGTGGGTGACCCGCGGCTCCCGCCCGACCCGCGACTCCCTGAGCAGCAGGCCGGTGCGGGTCCCCTCGGTGACGCGCACGTCGGCGACGTCGACGCCCTCGCCCTTGAGCACGGTGAGCACCCGCGAGCCCAGCTCGTCACCGCCGACCTTGCCGAGGAAGCACACCCGGTGGCCCAGCCGGGCCAGGGCCACGGCCACGGTGAACTCGGGGCCGCAGACGTCCAGCCTGGCCTCGTTCTCGTGTCGAACCCGCCCGCTGGACACCACGCCCAGCGCCTCGCCCAGGGTGCAGACGTCGGTCATGAGGCCGACTGTAGTCGGTCATGCGGCGCGCAATCGGATTCACGCTCTCGCCCCAGGTCAGCTCCTTGATCAAATCTTTTCCAAAGTCTTAGCCAACTTTTCTCCTCTTTCGCCCCTCAAAGGAGTAGAGGGGTCGGCGATCCCGCGCCGGCTCCGGCTTCACGGGGAGAGGAATCAGCACCCTCATGAGAAAGATCGCTGTAGGAATCGTCTCCGCCCTCGTCGGCGGGGCCATGCTCGTCTCCGGTGGGGCCGCGACGGCCCAGACCAAGACGTCGACCATCGACATCCGCGACATCCGGCCCAACCCGGTCGTGGTGAAGGCCGGCGGCGAGACCAACGCCTACTTCAAGATCGACGCCAGCTCCGACGTGGACAGCGTCCGGCTGAGCGTCGAGCCGCAGGCCCAGTTCCGGACGATGCGCGAGAAGGAGGCCCGCGAGCTCGAGAGCTGGCGCTTCGCCATCCCGTTCAACGACGGCGACTACGAAGGCAAGTGGAAGGCCACGGCCGAGGCCGTCAAGGACGGCAAGGTCGTCGCGACCGACACCGCCGTCTTCGCGGTCGAGATCGAGGAGGGCAAGGCCGACACGCGCATCACGCGCTTCAGCGCCGACCCCTACAAGGTCCGCAAGGGTAAGTCGATCTACTTCTCCGGCCGTCTCCAGGTGGACGACGACGGCTGGGAGGGCGTCCGCGGCGAGAAGGTGAACGTCTACCACCGCGCCAACGGCTCCTCCGGCTGGAAGTGGGTCGCCTCCGGCTACACCAAGTGGGGCGGCAAGTTCACGGCCCAGACGCGCGCCTACCGGAGCGGCACGTTCAAGGCCGTCTACGCCGGCGACGAGGAGCTCAACGGGTCGCAGAGCCGTACCGACTACGTGCGGGTCTACGGCGCCTGGTGGCGTCGCTGATCACCACTGAGTGAGAGCCCGGTCCCGTTCGCGGGGCCGGGCTCCTGCTTGTGCGACGGCCGGCGTGCCCGCCCGCGCACCGGCCGTTGGACGCGCCGTCGCGGGGGTAGCGTCGAGGTATGAGTGAGGACCTGCTGAAAGAGTGGGAACCGTTCGACATCTTCGACGCCGAGGCGGCCCGGCTCGACCGCCACTTCTCCGGCCTCGACGCCGAGGCGTGGGAGCGGCCCTCGCGGTGCGCGGGCTGGTCGGTGCGCGACGTGCTCGGCCACC
Organism: Nonomuraea indica; assembly: GCF_002850745.1. GTDB lineage: Bacteria > Actinomycetota > Actinomycetes > Streptosporangiales > Streptosporangiaceae > Nonomuraea > Nonomuraea indica. The sequence continues at coordinate 635,553 of NZ_KZ559467.1, read as the reverse complement.
TGGCGGGCGAGGAGCTGTACAACCACGCCTGCCTCGACGGCAACGTGCAGGACCTGCTGGCCCGGCTCGCCCGGGAGGGGGTCGACGGCTTCCACGACTTCAACGAGTGGAGCGTGCGGCAGCGCCGGGCCGTACCCGTGCACGAGGTGCTGGAGGAGTGGCGGGCCAAGAACGGCGCGACCCGCCGGCGCATGCGCGAACTGGGCCGTGATGCCCTCATCGACACGATGGCCGGGCCCTACCCCGCCGGGCTCCAGGCCTTCCACTACGCCTCCGAGTACGCCACGCACGCCGACGACGTCGGCGCGCCGGTGCCGGACGACGAGGTGGACGACCGGACGTGGTGGCGCGTCGCGGTCGGCCGGCTGGCGCTGGCGGAGCAGGAGGCCGACGTCCAGGTCGAGCAGACGGCCGAGCAGATCTGGGCGCACACGGACGGGGTGGAGGCGTCGCTGTCGTATCCCGAGTTCGTGGCGGCCACGGTGGGCCGCCTGCCGGCCGGTCACGACCTGGACCCGCGGCTCGCGTCGAAGCTGAGGTGCCTCGGCTGACCTGCCGGCGAACGGATGCGCCCGCAGGGCGGGCCTGCGACTTGGCGGTCTCCGTCGTGGCGGCCGTGGACCTCGTGGTGCGGCGGCGCCGCCGGACCCGCGGTTGACGCCCTCGCGCACGCGGGCCTCAGGCGAGCGCCACGGCCATGGCGAGCAGCGCCGCCACGGCCACGACGACGGCGACGATCGTCCAGATGTGCGCGGTCAACCAGTCACGCGCCTGCCGGCCGTACGGCCGCAGGCCCGTCTCCGCACCGGACTCGATACTGTTGATCGCCGCGACGCGCCTGGCGAGGTCCGGGTCCTCCAGGGCCAGGGCGTGCTCGATTTCCGCGAGGATGCGGCGTTCCTTCCCCGAGAGACCCATCGCGATCACCATCGCTCCCACCGCAGGTGCAGGTTAACTACCCCCAAGTAACGGCAGACATGCAGGCCCTGGGCCGCGACCGGACCCACGGGGCACCCGCGCGCGCCCGCCCCTGGCGCGGGCGTGCGGGGAGCTCGCTCCGCGTGCTCTCCGCACCCGGAGCCGTCGTCGGGGCTCGGGAGTCGCGCCCGAGCCCGTCCTGAGGGAGCCGGTCAGCTCCTGGCGTAGCGCTGGTTGAAGCGCTCGACCCGTCCGGCGCTGTCCACGATGCGGCCACGGCCGGTGTAGAAGGGATGGCTGGCGGACGAGACGTCCACGTCGACGACCGGATAGGTCCTGCCGTCCTCCCACTCGACGGTCTTGTCGCTGGTGACCGTCGAACGGGTCAGGAAGGCGAACCCCACGCTCGGGTCGCGGAACACGACAGGACGGTACGAGGGGTGCAGGTTCTTCTTCATGCCCCTTCGAACCATCTGACGATGATTTTCATTCCCGAGCTGGATGGGTGACGTCGTCACCATGCCGTCCCACCACCGGCGGCCGCCACACCGGCTCCTGTCGGCCGGTGGCCGGCCCGCTCGACGCGCAGCACGAACAGCCCAGCACCGTGCCGAGTGCGAGACCCGCCCCCATCCGCCACCCGCCGAGGGGCAGTCCGGCCGTTCAGGCGGCGGCGTCAGCGACGCATATCCCACGGATCGCGCCACCCCCACCGCGCGAGGCGCCCGCCCGAGGTGTGCTGAACGTGTTCCGACCTCGGCGAAGTCCGGCGAGTCCGCAGACGCGGGCTCCACAGTTCAACTTTCAGATCGCCTGAAGCTACGGCTAAGCTTCAGGCTCTCTGAAGGAGAGAAGGACCTCGCTGCGCGTGAGCGATGTGACGCATGAGATAGGCATCCTCGCACCGAGGTACGCCATAAATCCCTCTCATTCCGCCATATTCCTTCGTTCCTCCTGATTTGTCCCTTGTTCCATCTCGTGCGTTGCCTGAAGAAAGGAATGCGAGTGAGATCTCCTCGTGGCAAGCGAGCATTCATGCTGCCCCTGGCGGTCGCCGTGACGGCGCTGAGCCTGAGCACGAACGGCGTCGCCGCCGCGGATCCGGGCCCGGAGCGCCCCCTGGCTCCCCTGGCGAAGGCGACCGCCGCGACCTCCCCGCCGCAGTCCGCGATCGAGGCGATGGAGGCGGTCAATCGCGCGACCCTGGCCGAGCCCACTCAATGGGCCGGCACCTGGTACGACGCGACGACCGGACGGGTGGTGACCGCCGTCGCCGGCGGCGCCTCGGAAGGCACCCGAAAGGAGGCATGGTCCAAGGCGGGCTCCGACGGAACGGTGGTGCAGGTCGAGCGGAGCTTCGCCGACCTGGCACAGCTCTCCGACACGATCATGCAGCGGGGCTCGATCGCGTCGGTGGGCATCGTGAGCGCCGCTATGGACTGGGAACGCAACGGTCTCGTCGTCGGGCTGGAGAAGGTCACCGACGAAGCCAGGGCAGCGCTGGCGGCCGACTACGGTGACATCGTCACGGTGCGGCAGATGACACCGCCACGGGACCACGAGGGACCCAGCCGCCTGCGCGACCGGTACCCGTACTGGGGCGCATCGGGCTGGGCGCCCCCGCGGGCGGGCCAGATGCACTGCTCCACGTCGTTCCCGATGAAGCGCCCGGACGGATCCAAGCACTTCCTGGTGACGGCCGCGCACTGCAACCACCCCTATCAGTTAGACGCGGCCACCATGAACAGCAGCGAGACGAGCTGGAGCAACGTCATCGGCACGAGCAAGGGCTACCAGAGCTCTTTCTGCCAGTCGACGGGGGAAAGCTGCGACATCGGCTCCACCAAGTACGGCGACATCTCAGTGATCAAGGTGGACGGCGTCGCGCCGCGAATCTACACCGGCGGTCCCGACGGCACGAGCTCCGCCGCTGTCGTCTCGACCCAGACAGGCCTTCCGGCGGTCAACGACTCCATGTGCGCGAGTGGGGCGAGGACCGGCACGACCTGCGGCTACAAGATCACGGACAACTTCATGTCGGTGCGCAACTCGGAGGGTAAACTCAGGACGCCCGTGGTGATGGCGGAAAACCTCAGCGGCGCGTGCATCTACTACGGCGATTCGGGCGGTGCCGTCTACAAGCCGGTGACAGGGGGCGTGCGGGCCTCCGGGGTGATCTCTGCCGTCGGCTCGATCCCGGGCGGCTGCGCTCTCTTCTACACCTCGATCTCCTATGCCCAGCAGCTCTTCGACGCCGAGGTCGTCACCACTTCCTGATCCCGTCCTGAGGCGCCCGTGCTCCCGCGAGCACGGGCGCCCTGCCGCGTCCATCCGCCCATTCCTCGGGCACGCGGGTCGGCGGCGCGGGCGGTCCGTCGGCCGCCACGGCGCTCAGGGCCCGGCGTCGGGGTGTCGGCGCCGGGCCGGAGCGTTCGCGTCTGGCAGACCGGTGATCGCGGCGGAGCAGGGCACGCCGGTCCTCACCCCCGCGAGGATGACGCGGGGCGCGAACGCCCCGACAGACAGCGTGCGGCCCCGGTGGCGTCAGCACGGCGTCTCTACGCGGCCGGTCGCGGCGTCGTGCTCGCGGGGACGGACACCGTGGAGGCGAGGTGGCCGAGGACGACGTCCCTCACCTGCGTCTCCTCCCGGCGGACTGGCTCAGGCGCCGTCATGGTGGAAGCCCCGGACGTGCCGAGGACGGGAGCCATATCGCCGTCGGCGAATCCGTCCCTGAGACCTCACGCGACCACGTAAGGTAGCCGCATGGATACCCCCATCGAGGTCCTGCGGCGCATCTTCGGTTACGACTCCTTCCGGCCGGGCCAGCAAGAGATCATCGAGCACCTCGTGGCGGGTGGCGACGCGCTGGTGCTCATGCCGACCGGCGGTGGCAAGTCCCTGTGCTACCAGATCCCGGCGCTGGTGCGCCCGGGCACCGGGGTGGTCGTCTCGCCGCTGATCGCGCTGATGCAGGACCAGGTCGACGCGCTCACCACGCTCGGCGTGCGTGCGGGGTTCCTCAACTCGACCCAGGATTTCGGCGAGCGGCAGGCCGTCGAGGCGGCGTTCCTGGCCGGCGAGCTCGACTTGCTCTACCTCGCGCCCGAGCGACTGCGCGTGGAGGCGACCCTGCGGCTGCTGGCCAAGGGCGAGATCTCGCTGTTCGCCATCGACGAGGCCCACTGCGTGTCCCAGTGGGGCCACGACTTCCGGCCCGACTACCTCACGCTGTCGGGGCTCCACGAGCGCTGGCCCGGCGTGCCGCGCATCGCGCTGACCGCCACCGCCACGCCGGCCACCCACGCCGAGATCTCCTCCCGGCTGGGCCTCGACCAGGCCCGGCACTTCGTGGCCGGCTTCGACCGGCCCAACATCCACTACCGCGTCACCGCCAAGAGCGAGCCCAAGCGGCAGCTTCTGGAGTTCCTGCGGAGCGAGCATCCGGGCGACGCCGGCATCGTCTACTGCCTGTCGCGCTCGTCGGTCGAGAAGATCGCGGCCTTCCTGGCCGGCAACGGCATCCCCGCCGTCCCCTACCACGCGGGCCTCGACGCCGCGACGAGGGCGGCCCACCAGGCGCGCTTCCTGCGCGAGGACGGGCTGGTCGTGGTCGCCACGATCGCGTTCGGCATGGGCATCGACAAGCCCGACGTGCGGTTCGTGGCCCACCTCGACCTGCCCAAGTCGGTGGAGGGCTACTACCAGGAGACCGGCCGGGCCGGCCGTGACGGCCTGCCCGCCACCGCCTGGATGGCCTACGGCCTCCAGGACGTGGTGCAGCACCGGCGGCTCGCTCTGGAGGGCGACGAGGCCCACCGGCGTCGGCAGGTGCTCCACCTCGACGCGATGCTCGCGCTGTGCGAGACCGTCGGGTGCCGGCGCGTGATGCTGCTCGACTACTTCGGCCAGAAGGACTCCGCGCCTTGCGGCAACTGCGACACCTGCCAGTCCCCTCCCGAGTCCTGGGACGGCACCGTCCCCGCCCAGAAGCTCCTGTCCACGGTGTGGCGGCTCGACCGGGAGCGGCGTCAGCGGTTCGGGGTGGGTCACATCGTCGACATCCTGCTCGGCAAGAAGACGGCCAAGGTGTTGCAGCACGGCCATGACGCGCTGACGGTGTTCGGCGTGGGCGGCGAGCTGGGCAACGCGGACTGGCACGGAGTGGCTCGGCAGCTCCTGGCGCAGGGCCTGCTGGCCGTCGAGCCCGACCACGGCACCCTGGTGCTCACCGACACCAGCGGTGACGTGCTGGGCGGCCGGCGCGAGGTCCGGCTGCGCCGGGATGCCCCCCGCCCGGCGCGCACCAGGGCCTCCGGCACGTCCAACGGCGCTGGTGCCCGTCCCGTCGTCGAGCTTCCCGAGGAGGCCGTGCCGCTCTTCGAGCGGCTGCGGGCCTGGCGCGCCGCCACGGCCAAGGAGCAGGGCGTGCCCGCCTACGTCATCTTCCACGACGCCACGCTGCGGGAGATCGCCACCCTGTCCCCCTCGTCGCTGGCCGAGCTGGGCAAGGTCAACGGCGTCGGCGAGAACAAACTGGCCAAGTACGGCGAGCAGGTCCTGGAGACCATCGCCTCCTGACCACCACACCCACACCACGCGCGGCATCCCCTGCGCGCGGCATCCCCTGCGCGCGGCATCCCCTGCGCGCGGCACAGAGCCGCGCGCCCGGCGTGTCCGCCCGCGTCGACAACCCCGGCACCTGGAGCGGCGTCGGCGTGTTCGTCGGCCCCCCCATGAACGCGGACGCGAACGGACCCCAGGGAGACGCAGGGGCAGCGGGCCCCCTGGAGACGCGGGGGCGGGAACGGGTCGCAGTGGACGCGGGGTGGGACCGAGCCGCAGTGGCGCGGGGCGGGACCGGGTTCAGGAGGCACGGGGCGGTTGGGCCCAAGGGTGCGCGGGGCGCGGCTGGGCGGATGGTGGTGGCGACGGCCGCACGAAGAACGGTCGTCGCCACCGCGCTGCTCGCTCCGATAGCGGGCGGTCAGCTTCAATTCCACATTAGCCGGACACCGGCCCCGCCTTGGCATCCACCCAGGGCCGATCACTGCCCCACCGCCCCGCCGGGCGGCCCCGCGGCAGGAAAACTGCCGGTGACGGGCCGGTAGCGGGCTCGCCGATCGTCGCTAGCGGAATGGGAAAACCCCGCGTGGCGCTTGCCACTCCAGCCCCAATGGATACGTACAGTGACAAAGCCATATCACTTCGTGATAACAGGGGGGAATCATGAAAAGCCTCATCGCAGTCGGCGGCATGCTGGTCGCCGCGGCACTCACCATGACGGCCGCCGGCCCGGCCGGCGCGGACGTCTACTGCACCGCCAACACCAGCACGTCATCGTCCTGGCAGAGCACCGAGAACGGCGAGACCACGTCCGGCAAGCGGGGCCTCAACGAGTGCAAGGGTGCCCAGGTCGCCCTGCAGGCCGGCTGGTGGGACCAGATCCTGAAGAGCCTGGACGCCGACGACTGAGACCACGGCACCGGCCCGGGGCCTTGACCGCTGACCCCGGGCCGGTTCCTGCCCACCGCCGGTACCCGAACCGGCGTGGACGCCCGCAGGCCCGTCACACGCAGATGCCCGTCGGCCGTGCGCGTCACCCCGCCCTGCGGTGGCGGGTGACCCAGGTGGGGTTGCGACCGAGGAACGCGAGGAGCCGGTCCTCGGCCGCCGAACGCGCCGGCACGGCGACCGGCACGGCGAAGCGGTCCGGCCGGTCCGCGTCCGTGACGAGCGCCGGGACGACGGCCAGCAGGTCCGCCGCCAGCGCGGGCGGGATAGGACGAGGGCGTCCGCAGGCGCGGGCGAGGTCCCATGCGTGCACAGCCACCTCGACAGCGCCGGCCTGCGCCACGACCGTGGCGCACAGCGAGAAGTCACCGATGCGGACCCGTTGCCGGCGTAACGTGCCGGCCCACGCACCGAGCATCATGGCCGCCCGGTCCCGCAGCACCAGCACGGGGTCCCTGCCGCCACGCCCACCCGCCCCGGACGCGCACAGATGGGCCCCGGCGCCTGGGCCAGCGCCTGCTCCCACCCCTGCGCCGATGCCTGCACCCGTGCTTGGCCCAATACCGGGTCCGGCGCCTGGCCCGATACCTGGCCCGATACCTGCACCCGTGCCTCGCCCGATGCCTGAACCCGTGCCTCGCCCGATGCCTGCACCCGTGCCTCGCCCGATCCCTGGCCTGATGCCGGTGCCTGTGCGGGGTCCGGTGCCGGGTCCGGTGACTGGTCCGGTGCCGGGTCCGGTGACTGGTCCCGTGCTCGTGCCCGGGCGGACGCAGCCGAGGTCGGCGGCCTCGTACAGCGCCGCGACGGAGTCGTCCAGGTGTGCCAGCAGGTTGGCGACGTCCCAGCCGCCGCACGGCGTGGCCCGGTACAGGTCGTCACGGGTCACCGGCGACAGGGTCCCCAGCGTGTACGTGATGGCGCGCTCCAGCAGGCTCGTCGCGCGGACTACGGCTTCGTCCATGTCCCACCTCCACCTCGTACAGACGGCCGGGCGGGCGGGGAATCATCGGTCAGCGCTTCAGGGCACGATCGATGAAGGCGGCGACGTCGGCCAGCACCTCTTCCTTGTTGATCTCGTTGAACACCTCGTGCCGGGCCTCCGGGTAGATCCGCTCGGTGAAGTCGTCCCCGCGAATGGCCTCTACGCCGGCCCGGCTGCCGCTCAACGGCACGAGCAGGTCGTCGGCACCGTGCACCCAGAGGGTGGGCAGCGCGCCCAGGGAGCCGCCCTCGGCGATGGCCGCCAGGGTCGCGGCGAACGCCTCCAGCGTGGACCGCTTGAACGGGCCGTGCCAGACGAGCGGGTCGGCCGCGTAGGCGTCACCGACGGACAGGTCGCGCGAGAGGGTTGCCGGGTCGATGGGGACGTCGGGGATCTCGTCGAGCGCCAGCAGCGCCGGCACCGGTTCCCACTCGCCGAGCACCGGCCCCGACAGGACCAGCGCGGTCAGACCCGCGCCGTGGCGCTGGGCGTACCTGGCCGCGATCATCCCGCCCATGGAGTGGCCGATCACCACCACGGGCACGCCGGGATGGTCGGCCTCGGCTCGCCGCCGGAGGGTGTGCACGTCGGTCACGATGTCCTCGAAGTCCTCGACGAGCACCCTCTCCCCGGCCGACCTGCCGTGGCCCAGATGGTCGACGCCGTACACCGCGGCTCCGTGGCGCACCAACGTGCCGGCCACCCACTCGTACCGGCCGATGTGCTCGCCGTAGCCGTGGACGAGGATGGCGAGGTAGCGGGGGTCGGCGTGCGGCCACTCTCGGGCGACGTTGGCGCCTCGGGTGCCGGTGAAGGTGTGTTCGCGTGACGTCGTCATGACCTCACCTATGCCCAGTGATCTCCACTATGTCCCGGTACGCGGCGATCTTCCCCCCTCCCCTACGGCCGCCGCCTCTCACGGAACCGAGCCGGGCTGTCAGGGAGCCAGGTCGGGCTGTCGCGGAGCCGAGCCGGGCTGTTGCGGGCCGATGAGAGATACGGCCACCTCGGGCCCTTGATCAACCGTAGGATCGGTCCCGTCCCCCGAACCACGTTCGCCCTCACGGAGCCTCGATGATCCCCTACCGCCCGCGCAGAACCCGATCTCTCGGCGTGACGCGGCTCGGCGGCTGGACAGTCAAGGTCATCGGCATCGCGGCCGAGGCCGAGTTGCCCGACGACTTCGACGTGGAGGCGGCCCTGCAGGCAGCCGAACGGGAGCTGCCCCACCAGGGCGGCATCGCGTTCGTGATCGTGCAGCGCGGCGACGAGGCACTGTGGGTGAACGTGTGCCGGTGGCAGGCCGACGTCCTCTACCAGCGGCTGTGGCGAGCCGAGCCGGGCGGCGCCGGTCTGCGCCAGGTTCCGCCCGACGGACCGGCCGCCTGCGTGTGGGCCCTGCTGGCGATCGACGGCGAACGGCGGGCATGGATCGAGCACGTGCTCGCCCGTCCGCACGACCCCGACTTCACCGGCTACCTCGCCGCCGACCCCCTGTCCGAACCGGCCTGACCCCGAAGCCCCTACCGTACGACCGCGGCCAGATCTGCCGACGTCATGCCACAGGCCGCAGGGTCCCGCCCTGAAAGGCGCGGGGACGGCCGAACCGGCGCGCCTGCCGCAGAGGCCCAAACCAAGAGAGGCGTGGGAACGGTCGTGGTGCTGCCGCTCGGGCCCGCCCAGAGAGGGACGGGGACGGTCGAGGTGCTGCCGCTCGGGCCCGCCCAGAGAGGGACGGGGACGGTCGAGGTGCTGCCGCTCGGCCCCGCCCCAGACAGCGCGGGGATGGCTGAAGCGGGGCGGGCCACTGGGGCGGGCTCCTGTGATGCGGTGGTGCGGGCAGGGTCGCCTTGGGCGGCGGTAGCTTGCGGGTGGTCGGGTCAGGCTCTGGTGAGGTGGTGGTGGAGGCGGCGGGCCTCCTCGCCGGCGCGGCTGGCTCCCTTGCGGGCCGCCAGTGCCGCCAGGCCGGGGACGTCGCCACGGGCCCCGGCCAGTACGGCTGAACGCACCGCCGTCGCGAGGAGGTCGCCGAGCCCGGCCCGGACCTTCGCGCCCGGCTCGGGCAGCAGCACCTCCAGCGCCGCGGCGAGGACCGGCCAGGTGCCGGCGCCCGACTCGGTGGCCTCCTGGAGCACGGTGTTGACCCGGGCGAGCTTGACCAGTCCGGCTGGCACCGCCTGGCCGACGACATCTCCGACGAGGTTTCCGAAGCCTGACAGATCACCACGTACCGTCAACGTGACGAGGGCGTCCGCGGCGGCGGCCCGCCATTCGGGTCGTCTGTCGCCCATCACCGTCGCGAGCGCAGTCGCGGTCGCCTCGCCGAGCGGTCCGTCACCGTGGACGAGCATGGCCAGCGCCTCGGCCAAGCCAGGTTCGCCGAACCCGTTCACGAAGGGGAGCAGGTGCGCCGCGACGATCTCGCGGTGGGACGGCATGCTGCAGGGCCACCAGACCGCGCCACCCCAGCTGCTGGTGGGCGCAGGAACCACCATCAGGTCGGCGATCCCGTCCGGAACGGCGGCGGCCGGAGTGATCCGCGTGTCCCAGCTCGTCTCGCCGTAAACGGCGGGGGCGGGCCTGAGGGTGCACCGGACGACCGGGTCGGGCAGCCCGCCGGCGCGCAACCAGCCTGCCAGCCGCCGCCCGGCCTCGGTACCGATCGCGTCGGCGCGTCCGGCGAGCGTTGACAACCAGGGCAGCAGCCTGACGGAAGCGACGGGAGCGTCCGTCCCCGCCGCCGCACCCGGCTGAACGGCCGATGCGTCTATCTCCACCGCCGCACCCGGTTGGACGGCCGATGCGTCTGTCTCTGCTGCCGTGCCCGGTTGGACGGTCGCGGCTACCGGCCAGGTGTCCTCAGCTGGTGCTCCGGGTGGGAGGGGCGCGGCGGCGGTCAGGCGAGGGAGGCGGAGGAGCGCCTGATCGAGGTCGGCCGGGAGCGGCTCCGCGCCCTCGAGCAGTTCGAGGCGGGCCAGCAGTGTCTCGGGGTCGACGTGGCCGGTGGGCGTGGTCGGGGTGGCAAGCAGCACGGGGACCGTCCCGCCCCGCTCGAACAGGCTGATCACCTCCCGCAGCCGCCGCTGGATGAACTGCTGGAGCGGGGGCTCGTCATACGGGAAGTGAGAAGTCATGCCGTCGTCGAGGACTGCGGTCAACGCGCGGCTGTCGGCGGGCGACACGACGGCCAGCGCGCACCGCTGCAGCAGGGGCCCGGGATTCCGGTCGAGCTCCCCTGCGTACGCGTAGTGGCGGGGCTCGAAAGGCTGCGCCCACGTGTCGCGCCACCACGGCCCCAAAGCCTCCACCACGGCGGCGCGGTCGCGGTGGGTGAGGGCGACCAGCGCGGCGAGGATGCGCTCGAAGACGGCCGGGTCCTCGGGCCGGCTCAACCGGGACAGCTCGTCGGCCAGCTCGTGAGGCGTCTCGATCGGCGGCAGGAGCGCGGGCAGCGGGCGGGCCGCCGGCACCGGTGCCCCCGCCGACGGCTCGTCGTCGGGCGGTGCCACCTCGCCGAACACGGCGGCCACCCGTACACGCAGGTCGTCGGGAAGGGCCGTTGCGGCCTCCCGGACGGCGTCCCACCCCTGGGTGAGCAAGTCGTCGGGTGCGGTGCCGGGTGCCCCCGTCTCGTCGGCCGTCTCGTCGGCCGCGTGCTCGGCCGCGTGCTCGGGACCTGAAGCGGACGCCGGGCCGGGGTCGCCGCCCGGGACGTGGCGGCCTCGGCCCCGGCCCGAGCCGGGGCCATCGCCCGGGACGTGGCGGGCGCCGAGTTTGAGCGCGAGGCGCACCGCGCGGTCTCGCACGGCGGGCGCCTCATGGGAGAACGCCGTCGCCAGCGCTATCAGCGCTCCTCCGGCCCTCACGCGGGAGACGGCCGCGCCTGACGTCACCGCACCCGGCGGTACTCGGCCCGAGGTCGCCGGGCCCGAAACCACCGCAGCCGACATCTCCAGGCCTGGGATGGCCGGGCCTGAGGTGGCCGGGCCTGAGGTGGCCGGGCCTGGGGTGGCGGGGCCTGAGGCAGCTGAGGCTGAGGTGGTCGAGTTCGCGGTGGCCGGATGTGAGGTGGCCGGATGTGTGTGCGAGGTGGCCGGGTGCGAGGTGGCCGGGCCTGTGGCGGTCGAGGTAGAGGTGGGTGGGCCGTCGGTGGGGGTTGTGGGGCGGGTGCGGGGGCGGCCGGACGGGACCGTGTCGGCGATCCACTTCAGGGCCGCCGTGACGTGCTTGCGCTCGGGCCGGTACGCCAACGCCTGCACCGCCTCCCCGAACAGCTCGCCGTCCAGCAGCCCGGCCTGGTCGGCGCGCCGCAGCTCGTCGAGGGCGAGCTGGGCGAACACCGGCGGCGCCGACGGCAGCAGCCGGGCGAGCTCCAGCACGGGGATCTCCGCCGCCTCCGGCGCGAGCTGCCGCCACATCGCCACGAACGGCGCCAGCTCGTCGGCGGGGGCCCCGGACAGGAACCGGGCCAGGCATCCATCGAGCAGGTCCTGCCGCTTCAGGCGGCCGTCGCCGGACATCGTCACCAATGTGGTGACGATGTCGTTGCCGGAGTTGCGGGCCTGGCTCCATGTCAGTCCCGCGGCGACCCCGGTGGCCTGGAACAACCGCGCCACCATGAGGTCGAGCAGGGGGTCGTCGGGGCGTGGCACCTCCCGTTCCGCGGCCATGCGCAGGACCCAGCCGGCCGTGAAGGCGTCGTTCGCGGGCGGCTCCACACCGGTCTGGAGCACGAGCCCGGCCGCCAGGTGCCAGCCCGGCAGCCCGCCCGTCCACCGCCAGGCCGCCCGGCCGCGCGGCAGCCTGAGCCGTTCGACCAGGCGGACGGCGAGGTCTCGGCGCCAGTCCTCCGGCCGCCGCCTGAGCAGACGGAGGATCCGCTCGGCGTCGGTACGGCCGGCGACGTCGCGCAGCTCGCGCCGGTTGAGCCAGGCCGCGACCTGGGCGGCGCCGCTCAGGCAGGCGGCGCCCGCGAGGCGGTAGCCGGCCGCCCGGTCGCGCAGCTCCCAGCGCTCCTGCCACCCTCGGGCGAGCCGCTCGGCCAGGTGCCCGGGCAGCTGCGCCGCGACCGCGCGGCGGCCGACGTCGCCGAGCCCGTCGACGAACTCCACCAGCCCCGCATTGTCGCCTGCCTCGATGCGGCCGAGAACCTCACGCCACGGGTTCATTCCATGATCTCCATGGCGGGGACCGTACTGAGCGGTACCGACAGAACCCGTGCTGAAGAGCACGGGAAGGAAACCGTAAGCGGTCCGCGGCATCGTTGCGAGCAGAACGGAACACCGGACGAAAGGCAGCACGATGGGCGAGACCGCCGAGTACGAGATCACCCGCATCCTCGACGCCCCGCGCGAGCGGGTGTTCGCCGCGTGGACGGAGCCGGAGCTGTTCTCCGGCTGGTTCGGGCCGCGCGCCATGACCGCGCCGGTGGAGCGGACGCGCCTGGACGTCCGGCCGGACGGCGCCTGGGAGGTGACGCTCGTCGGAGACGGCGGCTTCGAGGTGTCGCTCGGCGGGGTCTACCGTGAGGTGGCGGGGCCCGGCAGGCTCGTGTTCACCACGGGCGACCCGGACCAGCCCGGTGACGGACCGGCCTCGGTGGTGACCGTGACGCTGGACGTGTACGGCGACAGGACGCTGATGAGGTTCCACCAGTACGGCGTCAACACGCCCCCGGAGCACGCCGAGCAGGCGAAGGCGGGCTGGATCGAGTTCTTCGACCGGCTGGGCGAGCTGGTGTCCCAGTGAATCGGGGATTCGACCGGCTGGGCGAGCTGGTGTCGCAGGCGTGAATCGGGGACTTCGACCGGCGGGGCGAGCTGTGTGGGGGCGTGACCGTGGTGTTAGAGGCCGGCGGCGTCGTCCGGCTTGAGCGTGCGGCCCTGCTCGTACGCGGCGGTGAACGCCTCCTCGCCGAGCGCCGCGCGTGCCGCCGCGGTGACGCGTTGGACCTCGCCCAGTTCGGAGACGTTGCCTGGTAGCCCGCTGGCGTGCCGGGCCTCGGCGGCCAGGCCGAGCAGCCGCGCTGCCCGCTCGTGGCCGCCGGCCGCCGCCGAGGCGGAGGCCAGGCCCTCCACCGCCCAGGCCATCGTGCTCGGGTCGCCGATCCGCGTGGCTGCCACCAGGGCCTCCAGGTGCAGTTCCCGGGCGTCCGCGGGGTCGCCGCGCCGCTCGCGCAGGTACCCCAGCTCGATGCAGGTGGTGGGCAGGTGCATGGCGGGTTCGGCGCCGGGATGCCGCGGGACGCCGTCGAGCAGGTGGAGGAGGTGCGTCTCGGCCAGGTCGAGCAGGCCGGCCCGGCGCGCGGCGAAGGCCAGCCCCATCTCGGCCATGACCTTGCCCTCCCGGTAGCCCTGTCCGGCGGCCAGCCGCAGCGCCTGCCCGCACAGCTCCATGGCCCGGTCGTAGTCGCCCGTCCCCAGGGCCATCCAGCCGAGCCAGGCGGTGCGCCGGGCGGCTTCCGGCCACAGCCCCAGCTCCTCGGCCATCCGCAGACCGTCCTCGAACAGGCGCCGGGCCCGCTCGACGTCGCCGGTCATCTCGGCGAGCCCGGCGAGCCACTCCATGGCCTGGAGCCGTCCCCAGCGGTCGCCGAGCCGGTCGAACAGCCGGGCGCTCTCCCCGCAGTCGCGTTCGAGCGCGGCGAGGTCGCGCTGGGTGAAGTGGTCGCGGCCGCGCCGGCTGAGCGCCGCGGCGACGCCCCATTCGTCGCCGATCGCACGGAACGTGGCCAGCGCTCCGCTCACCAGCTCCTGCGCGACCTGGACGTCCCTGACGGCCATCGCGAGGAACAGCTCGGCCCTGGCCCGCTCGCCCGGGTCGGTCACGGCGGAGCTGTCCCAGGCGACGTCCTCGCCGAGCAGCTGCGCGAACCCGGCATGCCAGATCGCCGCCCTGGCCCTGCCGGGCAGCTCCCCTGCCCGGCCCGCCGCAGCACCGGCCCCGCCGCTCGCGCCGCCGGCCCGGTCCGTCGCGCCACCGGCCCGGTCCGACGCGCCATCGCCCCGTTCGGTCGCGCCGCCGGCTCGGTCGGCTGTGGTCAGTGCGGTCTCCAGTGAGCGCCGGGCCTCCGCGAGCCTGCCGCGCAGGAACCAGTACCAGGTCAGCGCGTTGACCAGCCGCAGCGCGCCCGCCGCGTCGCCCGAGCCGGCCGCGATGTCGAGCGCCGCCCGCAGGTTGGCCGACTCGGCGTCCAGGCGGGCCAGCCACTCCCCCTGGTAGGGTCCGTACAGGGCGGGTTCGGCGCGGACGGCCAGCGCCACGTAGTGGCGGACGTGCGCGCGACGGACCCGGTCCAGCTCACCCGCGTCGGAGAGCCGGTCGAGGCAGTACGCGGCGACCGACTCCAGCAGCCGGTAGCGCATGCCCGCCGGCGTCTCCACCACGTCCACCAGCGACCGGTCCACCAGCCTGGCCAGCACGTCCAGCACGTCGAGGCCGGGATCTGAGGCGGCGCAGATCTCCTCGGCGGCCTCCAGCGTGCAGCCGCCCGCGTGGACGGCGAGGCGGCGCAGCACGGCGCGTTCGGGCTCGCCGAGCAGGTCCCAGCTCCAGTCGATCACCGCCGCGAGGGTCCGCTGCCGTTCGGGGACGCCGCGCGGGCCGGAGCCGAGCAGCCGGAAGCGGTCGCCCAGCCGCTTCACCACGCCGTGCACGCCGAGTGCCCGCACCCGGGTGGCCGCCAGCTCCAGCGCGAGCGGGATTCCGTCGAGGGCGCGGCACAGCCGGGCGACGGCCTCGGCGTTGCCGGCGTCGAGCACGAAGCCCTTGGTCGAGGCGGCGGCCCTGGCCGCGAACAGCCGGACCGCGCCGGACCGCCGCACCGTGTCGAGGTCGTCGTCCGCCGGCAGGTCGAGCGGCGGCACGCTCCACAGCACCTCGCCGGGCAGGGCCAGCGGCTCGCGACTGGTGGCGAGCACCCGCAGGCCGGGCGCGGCGCGCAGCAGCGGCTCCACGAGGTCGGCCACCTGCTCGACCAGGTGCTCGCAGTTGTCGAGCACCAGCAGGGTGCGGCGCTCGCGCAGCGCCTGCGCCAGCCGTTCGGCCGGGGTGCGGGTCTCGGCGCTCTCCCGGATGTCGAGCGCCGCCAGCACCGCCTCCGCCACCGGCCCGGCATCGTGTTCGGCGCCGGGCCCCGCTCCGGGTTCGGGTCCGGACGTGACCACGGGGTCGGCTGCGGGTTGGGGCCCGGACGTGGCGCCGGGCCCCGCTGCCGGTTCGGGGCCGGACGTGGCTTCAGGGCCCGCTCCTGGCGGGGTTTCGGGGTCGGCTCCTGGCGCGGTTTCGGGCGCGGGCGGTGGGCGGCGGTCGAGGGCGGCGAGCTCCACCAGCCACACGCCGTCGGGGTACGCCTCCGCCGCCTGGGTGGCGGCCTCCAGCGCCAGCCGCGTCTTGCCGACGCCGCCGCTGCCGGTGAGCGTCACCAGCCGGGCGTCCTCCAGCAGCGCGCGGATCTCGGTCAGCTCGGCGTCCCGGCCGATGAGGCCGCTCATCGGGGCCGGCAGGTTGGTACGGGGGCGGTCGGGCGGCGGCGCCGAGCTCAGCGCCGGGTCCTGTACGAGGATGGCCCGGTGCAGCTCGGCCAGCTCGGGGCCGGGGTCCAGGCCCAGTTCCTCGGCCAGCCGGTCGCGCAGGTCGGCGTAGGCGGCCAGGGCCTCGCTCTGCCGTCCGGCGCGGTACAGGGCCAGCATGTGGGCGGCCCTGAGGCGTTCCCTGAGGGGGTGGCGGGCCACCAGGTCACCCAGCTCGGCGGCGAGCGCGCCGTGCTGGCCCAGCTCCAGCCGCGTCTCGGCGTGCTGTTCGAGGGCGGCGAGGCGCTGCTCCTCCAGCCGGGCGATCGCGGCCCTGGCGAACTCCTCGTCGGCGAAGTCGGCGAGCACCGGGCCGCGCCACAGCCCGAGGGCCTCCGCCAGCAGCGCGGCCTGTTCGCGCGGGCTCGCCGCGGCGCCGGCCCGGGTCACCAGCTCGGCGAACACGGCGGCGTCGAGCGTGCCCGGCGCGGCGAGGAGGAGGTAGCCGGGCGGGCGCGAGACGACGAGGTTCTTGCCACCCGGCTCGGCGTCCTCCAGGGCGCGGCGCAGCTGGGAGACCCGCACCTGCAGCGCGCCGGCGGGGTTGGCGGGCGGCTCGCCGCGCCACAGGTCGTCGACGAGCCGGTCGGCGGAGACCACCTGGCCCGCGTTGACGAGCAGGTCGGCGAGGAGGGCGCGCACCTTCAGGCCGGGCACCGTGACGGCTTTCCCGGCGTCGGTCCAGACGGCCAGCGAGCCCAGCACCCCGAATCGCATGCCCGTCACCCTAACGGGGCCGCGGGGTGGTCAGGGTGGGGCGGCCGCCCCCAGCAGGGTCAGGGTGAGGCGGCGTCCCGAGCAAGCGCAGGGGTGGTGGTGGCGACGTCCCGAGCAGAGGCAGGGGTGGCGGACGGCCCGAGCAGAGGCAGGGGTGGCGGACGGCCCGAGCAGAGGCAGGGGTGGCGGACGGCCTGAGCGGGCGTGGGGCGGCCGAGTCAGGCAGGGGCGGCGGTCAGGGTGGTGGCGGCCGTCTCGGCGAGGGCGGCGGTCACCGGGCCGAGCCTGGCCGGGTCTTCGCGGAGCAGGAACAGCCAGGCGAAGACCGGGCCGAGCAGCAGGGCGTGGGCGACGGCCGGGTCCGGGCGGTGCGGCAGCTCGCCACGGGCGACGGCGCGGTCCAGGACCTCCTCGACGCATCCCCGCTCGGCGGCGACGAACGTGCTCGTGAACGCGGCCGCCAGCGCCGGATCGCCGTGGACGTCGGCCAGCAGGGCGGGGACGACCCCGGCGGGCGGCGCCGTGAGGTTGGCGACGATGACGCGCAGCAGCGCGGTGAGGTCGCCCCGCAGGGAGCCGGAGTCGGGCGGCGGCGCGAGCAGCAGGTCGTGCAGGACGGCCGCGAAGATCATCTGCTGTTTGGTGGCGTGCCGGCGGTAGATCGCGGCCTTGCCCACGCCCGCCCGCGCGGCCACGGCGTCCACCGTGAGCTGCGCGTAGCCGGTCTCGGCGAGGATCGCGCGGGTCGCGTCGGCGATGGCCCGGTCCACGCGGTCGTCGCGCGGGCGCCCGAGTGACGGTTTCACACCGGCCAGCATACGAGACTCGCGGTTCTGGAAAGTGTGACGGAGGCGACCTTGCGGCGGTCTCGCTGTGACGTCAGGATAAGGAACCATGAGTTCCGAAACTAGTGTTTCCGTAAAGAGTGTGGTGTGGGCCGGCGGGATTCTCGTGTTCCTGGCCTGCGTGCACCTCGCCATCACCGGCCTGGCCGCCGCGCCGCACATCCCCGGCTGGTTCCGCGGCGAGGCCTGGCTGCCGGGCACGGGCGGGCTAGCCGAGCTCGGCTCACCGCCGGTGAACGTGGGCGCGTTCTGGCTGGTCTGGGGGAGCTTCGCCGTGCCTCTCGGGCTGCTCGGCGCGCTCGTCGCGAGGGCGGGGCGCGGCGGCCGGGTGCCGCCGGCGTACGTGGCGGGCGGGCTCGCCCTCTGGGCGCTGGTCGGCGCGATCTGCTTCGAGCCGTCGCCGTTCGTCACCGTGCTCGTCCCGTGCGCCCTGCTGCTGGCCGCCCGGCGCGGGCGGCGCCGGGCCGGGGCTCGTCAGGGGGCGAGCGGGGGCGCCTTCCTGGCCGATCCCCGGTAGGAGTCGGCGTCGTAGCGGCGTTCGCTCTCGTCGAGCTTGGCATGGGCCGCCTCCACCAGGTCCACCCCGAGCACGTCGGCGAGCCGCACGAGGTAGCCGGCCACGTCGCCCAGCTCGGCCCGCACCCTGGCCAGGGTGTCGGGGTCGAGGTCGCGCGACTCCTCCGGCGTGAGCCACTGCAGCTCGGCCACCAGCTCGCCGACCTCGCCGGCGAGGGCCATCGCCAGGTTCTTCGGCGTGTGGAACTGCTCCCAGTCCCGGACCCGGACGAACTCGCGCAGCCGTTCGGACAGCCGCTCCCACTCGGTGCTCACGTGAGCAGACCCTATCCCCGGCCCTACAGGTCGGCGTCGTGCACCAGGATCGCGGCCTGGACCCGGTTGGTCATGCCGAGCTTGGCCAGCACCCGGCTGAGGTGCGCCTTCACCGTCGCCTCCGACAGGCGCAGCTCGCGGGCGATCTCGGCGTTGGACAGGCCCCGGGCCACGGCCCTGACCACGTCCTCCTCCCGTCCGGTCAGCGCGGCGAGCCGGGCACGGGCCTGCTCGGCCCGCGACGGCGCACGGTCCACGAACGCCGTGATCAGTCTCTTGGTGACGGACGGCGAGAGCATCGCCTGGCCCGCCGCCACCGTCCGGACGGCGGCGATGAGGTCGCGGGGCGGGGTGTCCTTGAGCAGGAAGCCGACGGCCCCCAGCCGCAGCGCCTCGTGCACGTACTCGTCGAGGTCGAACGTCGTCAGCATGACGACGCGGGGCGCGTCCGGCGCGGCCAGGATGCGGGCGGCGGCCGCCAGGCCGTCGAGGCCGGGCATGCGGACGTCCATCAGCACGACGTGCGGCGCGAGCCTGGCCACCGCGCCGACGGCCTCCGCGCCGTCGCGCGCCTCGCCCGCCACGACGATGTCGCCGGCCGTGTCGAGGATCATCCGCAGCCCGGAGCGCACCAGGGCCTCGTCGTCGACCACGAGCACCCGGATCACGCCGCCTCCAGGGGGATCTCGGCGATCACGCCGAAGCCGCCGCCGTCCTCGGGGCCGGTGCGCAGCGTGCCGTTCAGCAGTTCCACCCGCTCGCGCAGCCCGGCGAGCCCCCAGCCGGAGCCGGGCAGCGGCGCCGGGCCGCCCCGCGCCGGACGGTTGCGCACCTCCACCCGCAGCTCGCCGGGCAGGAAGTGGACGTGCACGTCGGTGGCCGCGCCGGCCGCGTGCTTGTGCACGTTGGTGAGCGCCTCCTGCACCACCCGGTACGCCGTCCGCTCGACGGTGGAGCGGAGCGGGCGCGGCTCGCCGTGGTCATGGCGGGTCACCGGGATGCCGAGCGCGCGGGACTGGTCGAGCAGGCGGTCGAGGTCGGCCAGCGTGGGCTGCGGCGCCAGGGGGGCGGGCTGCTCGGTCGAGCGCAGCACCCCGAGGACCTCGCGCAGGTTGGCCAGCGCCTCGCGGCCGATGCCGCCGATCATGGCCGCCGCCTCGGCGGTGCGCTCGTCGCCCGCCGCCAGCTCCAGGGCCCCGGCGTGCAGCACCATGAGCGAGACGCGGTGCGCGACGACGTCGTGCATCTCCCGGGCGATGCGGGCCCGCTCCTGGGACCGGGCCTGCTCGGCCCGCATCACCTGCTCGCTCTCCAGCCTGTCGGCCCGTTCCCTGGCCGCCGCGAGCACGTCGCGCCTGGACCTGATCCACAGCCCGTACACCAGCGGCAGGACCATCGCCGCGACGGCCATCAGCAGCGCGTTGGCCGGGGTGGCCGTCGCCAGCTCGCGGGGGCCTCCGGCGATCCGGCCCGCGCCCACCGACGCGACGAGCACGACGACGGCGGCGCCCAGGTAGAGGGCGATGTCACGGGTCCGGCGCAGCCGGGTGCCCGCGTGGTAGGAAGCGACCACCAGCGGCGGCCACATCACCAGCACCACGTAGGCGACGGCGCCGATCGCGGCGAGCGGCCACCACGAGCGCCGCACCCGCCAGGCCGCCGCACCGGCCGCCCCCGCCGCCACCAGTGGCAGCGGGAACGGCAGGCCGGACACGACGCCCAGCCCGCCGCTCGTCGAGCCCAGGGACACCGCGAAGACGGCCACCCCGAGCAGCACCGGCGTCATCTGCCTGTTCACCCGCACCCCGACAGGCTACGGCGCGGATCGCGGTGGGCCGGAAGCGCCGATCGGATCGCCGGCATGCGACGAAAGGAGGGGGTGCCCGTCGACGTCCGGGCCGGGACGGGACCGGATCCGCGCCCCCAGGGTGATGACCATGAAACGACATGTCCTCGTGGCCCTCGGCGTGGCCTGCTCGCTCCTCGCGGCGCCGGCCGCCCACGCCCAGAGCCCCTCGCCCTCCCCCACCGTGCAGCCCTCCACCGGGCCGTCCCCGGACGTCCGTACGGCCCTGCCCGCGCCCACCGGGAGGCAGCCGGTCGGGTTCGGCTCGCTGCATCTGGTGGACTCCGGCCGCCCGGACCCGTGGGTGCCGGGGTTCGGCGACCGGCAGCTCATGGTGTCGGTGTGGTACCCGGCGGCCAGGGCGTCCGGCGAGCCCGCTCCCTACCTGACGGCGGCCGAGTCGGCGGCCGTGCTCGCGCCGTACAAGCAGGTCCCGCCGGACGCGCTGGCGAGAACGCGGACCCACGCGCGGGCGGGCGCCCCGCCGGTCGCGACGAAGCGCAGGCTGCCCCTCGTGCTGGTGTCTCCCGGCCACGCGTTCCCCCGGGCGACCATGACGTCGCTGGCCGAGGATCTCGCCAGCCACGGTTACGTGGTCGCGGCCGTCGAGCACACCCACGAGTCGGTGGCGACGACGCTGCCCGACGGCCGGACCGTCGGCTGCGTGACCTGCCAGAAGAAGATGACCCCGGAGTGGGGCGCCACGATCACCGCCAGCCGCGTGAAGGACATGCGCTTCGTGCTGGACGAGCTGCTCCGGGGGCGCTGGGGCCGGCTGGTCGACCGGTCGCGGATCGCCATGGCCGGGTTCTCGCTGGGCGGCAACGCCGTCTCGCAGGTGATGGCGGCCGACCACCGGGTGCGGGCGGGGGTCAACCTGGACGGCAGCCTCATGCCCAAGACGCCCGCCGAGCCGGTGCGCCGGCCGTACCTGATGCTCGGCACCGAGGTCAACCACACGCCGGCCGGTGACGAGTCGTGGCCGGAGTTCTGGCCGCACGTGCGGGGGTGGAAGCGGTGGCTGACCGTGTCCGGCACGAACCACGCGGCGTTCACCGACTACGCCGTGCTGCAGGAGCAGGTGGGGTTGCCGGCGCAGGAGCTCGACGGCGAGCGTGCGGTGGCCGTCACCAGGACGTACGTGCGGTCGTTCGTCGACCGGCACCTGCTGCGCGAGCGGCGGCCGCTGCTGGACGGCCCGTCGCCGGCGTACCCGGAGGTGAAGTTCTGGCGCGGCTGATCGTCAGCGGCGCCGGTCCCAGCGGTTGAGCGCGCAGGCCAGGGCCGCCCCGTAGACGACGTGGCCGGCGGCCATCACGACGGGGCGGCCCGGCCGGTCACGGTGGATCGGTGGCAGGGTGGCCACCTTCGGCACCCAGCCGGCGTAGCTGACCATCCAGATCGCCAGCCCGTACGCGACTCCCAGCGGCACGCGGCGGCGCCGGGCCAGCGCGCCGAACAGCGCGCCCGAGGCGATCCCGAAGCCGAAGTGGGCGACGGTGCCGAGCACGCCCTCACCCGGCTTGCGCCGGTGCCGGCTTCCCGGCAGCAGTGAGCGGACGATGCGCTTGGGCGGCTGGTCGCCCATGAGGCCGGCGCGCTCACCGGCCAGCATGACCGTGCTCATCGCCGCCGTGGCGAGCGCGCCGCCGGCGGCGCCCCTGGCCGCCCCGCTGATGAGAGTTCGCGTCATGACGCTCCGGCTGCCCCGGGGAGCCGCCGGAAAACGCCCGCGCGGTCAGGCGGGGAGCGGGGCGGTGCTCTCGCGGACGATCAGCTCCGTGGCCAGCTCCACCCGCCGCGTCTCGGGCACCTCGCCGCGGCCCATCCCGAGCACCGTGCGGGTGGCCAGGGCCGCCATCTCCTGCAACGGCTGGCGGACCGTGGTCAGCGGCGGCCAGGCCGACCTGGCCAGCGGCAGGTCGTCGAAGCCGACCACGCTGAGATCCTCGGGGACCCGCAGGCCGCGCTGGCGCGCCGCCTCGAACACGCCGAACGCCTGCAGGTCGCTGCCCGCGAAGATCGCGGTGGGCGGGTCGTCGAGCGACAGCAGCGCGTGGCCGTGGTCGTGCCCCGAGTCGACGAGGAACGTGCCACGCCGGATCAGCTCCGGCTCGACCGGGATGCCGGCCGTCTCCAGGGCCGCCCGGTAGCCGTCGATCCTCGCCTGGCTGCAGAGCATGTCGGCGGGGCCGCTGATCATGGCGATGCGCCGGTGACCCAGCTCGACGAGGTGGCGGGTGGCGGCCAGTCCGCCGTTCCAGTTGGTGGCGCCCACCGACACGACGCCGGGGGCCGGCTCCCCCTCCGGGTCCACCACGACGAACGGCAGGGAACGGGCGGTGAGCTGGCCCTGGACGCCCGCCGACAGCTTGGAGGCGACGATCACCACGCCGTCGGTGCGCCGGGCGGCCAGGCGTTCCATCCAGTCGCGGCCGGGGCCGGCGTGGGTGTGCAGGACGGAGATGACGAGGCTGGCGGCGGCCTCGCGGGCCGCGCTCTCCGCGCCGCGGACGATCTCCATGGCCCACGGCGACTCGATCTCGGCGAACACCAGGTCCACGAGCCCGGCCGGGGTGTCACCCTGGCTGGCGCGCCGCTGGTAGCCGTGCTCGCGCAGCAGCCGCTCGACCCGGTGCCGGGTCTCGAGAGCGACCTCGGGACGGCCGTTGATGACCTTGGAGACCGTGGGGATGGACACCCCGGCCTCCTCGGCTATCAGGGCTATCGTCACCCGCCTCTTCGCTGACATGGCCCGCAGTCTACCGAAACTTTCGGCCCCAACATGCTGCCTTTCCTGCTATTGACGCGTAACACGGCGTTTACCTATGCTCCGGGCAACGAAATTATCGGGGGGTTTTACGAAATTTTCGGCTGAGGAGAGCCCCTATGAAACGGAGTCTCGCGCTGATCGCGACGGCGGCACTCGTCGCGGGGTGCGGTGGCGGCGGCGGGCCCACGGCGTCCGAACCGGGCACGAACGGCTCGCCGGCGAAGGTCACGCTCGAGATGTGGCACCTGTCGACCAGCGACCCCATGAAGACGATCATGGCCAACTGGGCGAAGGAGTTCGAGGCCCGGCATCCCCACGTCACCATCAAGGCCACCGTCCTGGAGAACGAGGCGTACAAGTCCAAGCTCACCACGCTGACTCAGTCCGGCAAGGCCCCGGACATCTTCGCCACCTGGGGCGGCGGCGTGCTCAAGCAGCAGATCGACGCCGAACTGGTCAAGGACCTCTCCGCCGACGTGGCCCCCGTCCTCGGCACGTTCACCAAGGCGTCGCTGTCGGCCTACCAGTTCGACGGCAAGACCTACGGGCTGCCGTACGACATCGGCATGGTGGGCTTCTGGTACAACAAGAAGCTCTTCGAGCAGGCCGGCATCACCCAGCCGCCCGCGACCTGGACCGCGTTCCTCGACGCGGTCGGGAAGCTCAAGGCGGCTGGCACCACGCCGATCGCGCTCGCGGGCAAGGAGAAGTGGCCCGGCCACTACTACTGGACCTACCTCGCCATGCGGATCGCCGGCCTGCCCGCCCTCCAGCAGGCGGCGGTGGACAAGAACTTCGACACCCCCGACTTCGTGACCGCCGGCCGGCAGCTCAAGGCGCTGGTGGACCTGCAGCCGTTCCAGAAGGGCTTCCTCGGCGCCGGCTACTCCACCCCCGACGGCCAGGCGGCGAGCGTCGCCAACGGCAAGGCCGCCATGGAGCTGATGGGCCAGTGGGCCCCGTCGGTGCAGAACGACGCGGGCAAGGGCCTCGGCGAGGACCTCGCCTTCTTCCCCTTCCCGGCGGTCGACGGCGGCAAGGGCACGGTGACCGAGGCGCTCGGCGGAGGCGGCGGGCTGGCCGTCGGCGCGGACGCGCCCGCGGAGGCGGTGGAGTTCCTCAAGTACGTCACCCAGATGGACGTCCACAGCAAGAGCACCGCGGCGGGCGGGACGCTTCCGGTGCTGCAGGGCGAGGAGAGCGCGGTCAAGGACCCCAACCTCAAGGCCGTCTCCGAGTCGCTGTCCGGCGCCACGGGCTTCCAGCTCTACCTCGACCAGGCGTACCCGCCGGCCGTCGGCGCGGAGATCAACGACAGCGTGGCCCAGCTGATCGCCGGCACGAAGACACCCGAGCAGGTCGTCCGGTCGATCACGGAAGTGGCCCAGAGCGAATGACCACGCTGACCCGAGGGCCGGAGGCGCCCGCGCGTCCGGCCCTCCGGCGAGCCGACCCCCGCAGGCGGCGCATCCGGGTGACCGTCGCCCTGTTCGTGCTGCCCGCGCTGGTGCTCTTCCTGCTCCTGGTGGTGGCGCCCATCGTGGTCGCCTTCTACGCCAGCGCGTTCAAGTGGAACGGCTTCGGGGGCCTGCCCACCAACTTCGTCGGCCTGGACAACTTCACCCGGCTGCTCGGCAGCGACCTGTTCCACCAGGATCTGCGCAACCTGGTGCTGCTCGTCGTGTTCTCGCTGGTGGTCCAGCTTCCCTTCTCGCTGGCCGTCGCGATGCTGCTGAACCAGCGCATCCGCGGGCGGGCGGTGTACCGGCTGGTGTTCTTCGCGCCGTACGTGCTCTCCGAGGTCATCACGGGCGTGCTGTTCTCGCTCATCCTGTCGCCGGGGAGCGGCCTGGCCAACCACCTGCTGGGCTTCGTCGGCCTGGAGTCGTCGTGGCTGTCCGCCCCGGACACCGTGATGTACTCGCTGTTCCTGGTCATGACGTGGAAGTACTTCGGCTTCCACATGATGATCTACCTCGCGGGGCGGCAGGGCATCCCGAACGAGCTGATCGAGGCCGCGCAGATCGACGGCGGCACGTCGTGGAAGGTCTTCCGGCACGTCACGCTGCCGCTGCTCGGCCCGACGATCCGGATCAGCGTCTTCCTGTCGGTCATCTACACGATCCAGCTCTTCGACCTGGTGTGGATCCTCACCGAGGGCGGCCCGTCACACGCCTCGGAGACCATGGCCGTGACGATGATGGAGTTCGGCTTCGGCCGCAACCAGGTGGGCTACGCCAGCGCCATCAGCGTGGTGATGTTCGTGCTCAGCTTCATCTTCGCGCTGTTCTACCAGCGGTTCGTGATGCGCCGCGACCTGGAGGGCGCCAGCACCCGGATGGGAGACCACCGTTGAGACGCACCCTTCCGCTGCACGCCATCGCCTGGATCGTCGGCGCGTTCATCCTCGTCCCGGTCCTGTACGCCGTCCTCGGCGGTTTCAAGAGCACCGGCCAGCTGTCCACCAACCCCTTCGGCCTGCCGGACCCCTGGCAGACCGGCAACTACACCGAGGTGCTCGGCGCGGGCTCGTTCTGGCGCCAGCTCTGGAACAGCACGTTCATCGCCGTGACCACGACCGTGATCGTCGTGCTGCTGTCGGCGATGGCGGCGTTCGTCTTCGCCCGGTTCGCCTTCCGCGGCAGGGAGGTGCTGTTCACGGTCTTCACGATGGGGCTGATGTTCCCGTTCGCGGTGGCCATCCTGCCGATCTTCGTGCTGCTGCGCACGCTCGGGCTGCTCGACAACCCGCTCGGCGTGATCCTCACCCAGGCGGCCTTCGGGCTGCCGCTGACCATCATCATTCTGCGGGGCTTCTTCCGCGGCATCCCGGGAGAGGTCGAGGAGGCCGCCATCATCGACGGCTGCAGCCCGTTCGGCTTCTTCTGGCGGATCCTGCTGCCGATGGCCCGCCCGGCGCTGGCCACCGTCTCGGTGCTCGCCATCGTCGGGAGCTGGAACAACTTCATGCTGCCGGTGGTGGTCTTCAGCGACGAGCTGTCCTGGACGCTGCCGCTCGGCGTCCAGCAGTTCCAGGGCCAGTACGCCTCCGACACCGCCCGCATCCTCGCCTACCTCGTCCTCGCCATGCTGCCGGCGCTGGGCTTCTACGCCCTGGCCGAGCGGCACCTCGTCGGGGGCCTCACCGCTGGGGCCACGAAAGGATGACCATGCTGCACGTGTCCGGATCGCAGCTCCGCGCGCCCGACGGCACGCCGGTACGACTGCGCGGAGTCGGCCTGGGGGGCTGGCTCAACATGGAGAACTTCATCACCGGCTACCCCGCCGACGAGAGCTCGATGCGGGCCGCCGTGCGCGACGTGCTCGGCGAGGACCGCGCGGAGCTGTTCTTCGACCGGCTGCTGACCTCCTTCTTCACCGACAGCGACGCCGCCCTGCTCGCCGGGCTGGGCATGAACTGTGTGCGCATCCCGGTCAACTACCGCCACCTGGAGTCCGACGAGCGCCCGTTCGAGATCGTCGAGCGCGGCTTCCGGCACCTCGACCGCGTCATCGGCCTGCTCGGCGCCCACGGGATCTACAGCGTCATCGACCTGCACGCCCTGCCCGGCTCGCAGAACCAGCACTGGCACTCCGACAACCCCACCCACGTGGCCGCGTTCTGGCGGCACCGCCACTTCCAGGACCGGGTCGTGAACCTGTGGGAGGCGATCGCCGACCGCTACCGCGACCATCCCTGGGTGGCCGGCTACAACCCGGTCAACGAGCCGGGCGACCCGTCCGGGAAGGTGGTGGGCCCGTTCTACGACCGGCTGGTCAAGGCGGTGCGCGCCGCCGACCCGCGGCACGTGCTGTTCCTCGACGGCAACACCTACGCCACCGACTTCACGGTCTTCCGCGAGATGTACGAGAACACGGTGTTCGTCTGCCACGACTACGCCCTGGCCGGGTTCGCCCACGGCGGGCCGTACCCCGGCTACACCCGGGGCGAGTGGTGTGACCGGGCCCAACTGGAGGAGGCGTTCGCCAGGCGCTCACGCTTCCAGCGGGAGACGGGCACGCCGCTGTGGGTGGGCGAGTTCGGACCCGTCTACACCGGCGACCCGGCCGTGGACGAGCAGCGCTACCGGATCCTGCGCGACCAGCTGGAGATCTACGACGCCCACGACGCCGGATGGTCGCTGTGGACGTACAAGGACGTCGGCCTGCAGGGGCTGGTGTGCGCGGCGGGGCCGTACCTGGACCGGTTCGGGCCGTTCATCGCCAAGAAGCGGCGGCTCGGCGTGGACCGGTGGGGCTCGACGATGGAGGAGACGGCCGAGGTGCTGGCGCCGCTGCACCGGCTGCTCGCCGAGGAGGCGCCCGGCTGGAAGCCGTACCCGTGGGGCGCCCGCTACCAGACCGACGACCTGGTCAGGCACATCCTGCTCGCGCAGGCGCTGCTGCCGGAGTACGCCGGGCTGTTCCGCGGGCTCGGCGACGACGAGCTGACCGCGCTGGCCGACTCGTTCCTGCTGGAGCGGTGCGTACGCCGCGAGCCGCTGCTCGACCTGCTGGCCGCCAACCTGCGCGGGTAGCGCCGGCGGGCCGGCGCGGCTCAGACCGGATCGGGGGCCGGGGCGAACAGGCGGCGCACCCCGGCCGCGATCCAGATCGTCGCCAGCGCGGCGTAGCAGCTCAGCAGGGCGCCGGACATCTCCCCGAGCGCCGCCGACGCGGTGGCCGCCACGGCCAGCAGGCCCGTCCAGCCGTACAGGATCCTGCGGCCGAGCGGCGAGCCGGTGTGGGCGGCCTCCTGAACGGGGGTGACCAGTGCCATGACGGCCGCCCCCGCCGTGCCGACAGGCTCGCCCGCGACCGCGATGCCGAGCGCGAGCAGCCCCGCGCCCGCCGCCAGGAGGCCGCAGCACAGCGCGGCCACCCGGCTCTCGCCCGCCTCGAACAGCAGCATGGTCGCCCTGGCCCGCGTCAGGCGCAGCGTGGTGACCGCCTCGGCCACCCACGCCGCCCAGTGCAGCAGCGCGATGAGCACGAACACGGCGATGAGCGGCGGCGCGACCGGCAGCAGGAACACCATCCGCCACCCGCCGAAAAACCTGCGGCGCGGGCCCTCCAGCCACCGGTAGAGCGGGTTGCGCTGCTTCAGCGCCGCCACCAGCAGGTCCCTGGCCTGGCCGAAGCCCGGGTCGAGACGGAGCACCTCGCGGAAGGAGCCGGCCGCCTCCCCCGGGCGGCGCAGCGCCAGCGCCGCCCGCCCGCGCACCAGGTGGGCCAGCGCGCTCTCCGGGCTGAGCCGGATGGCCTGCGCCGCCGTGTCCAGGGCGGCGGCGGCCTGGCCGAGCCCGATGAGGGCCAGGGCCAGCAGGCTGACCAGGTCGGAGTCCTCCGGGTCGAGCTCCAGGCCGCGACGGGCCGCGTCGGCGGTCCGGGACCACTCGCCGCGCTGCAGGTGGACGCGGGCGAGCACCTCCCAGATGGGCGCGTACGACATGTTGAGCCGCAGCGCCGTGCGCAGGGCCGCGACGGCCTCGTCGAGCCGGCCGGCCCGGAAGAGCGCCTGGCCGGCCACGTAGTGGCCGAGCCAGAAGTCGGGGACGAGCCGCACCGCCTCGCCCGCCTCCGCCACCGCCTCCTGGCCGCGGCGCTGCTCGGTCAGCGCGACGGAGAGGAAGGCGTGCGCCAGCGCGTTCTGCGGCTCCTGGACGAGCACGCCGCGCAGCTCGCGTTCGGCGTCGGCGGGCCGGCGCAGCTGCAGCAGCGTCCGGGCCCGCTCGATCGGCGCCGCCGCTGTCACCATTTTCCGCCCTTGATCCACGGCATCAGCTCGTCCCACGCGCCGGACTCGTTGGCGTGCAGCACGTAGTTGCGCGCGGTGGCCAGCCACTCCCGCACCGACGTCGGCCGGACCGTCCGCGCCGCCGCCAGCAGGTCGGGCGTGGACATGGGGATCGGCCGCCCGGCGGCGATCGACTGGTGCAGCTTGGCCTCCACCGCGCGGTCCACGACGCCCTTGAGGTCCGCGCCGACGAACTGCTCGGTCACCCGGGCCACCGCGTCGTAGTCCATCTCGGCCAGCGGCTTGTCACGGCACAGGATGCGCAGGATGGCGGCGCGGGCCGCGGCGTCGGGCGGCGGCACGAACACGAGCTGGTCGAAGCGGCCGGGGCGGCGGAAGGCCACGTCGATGTACCAGGGGGCGTTGGTGGCCGCCAGCACCAGGACGCCCTCGTTGGCGTGCTCGTCCACGCCGTCCAGCTCGGCCAGGAACTGGTTGACGAGCTGCCGGGTGTGCGCCTGGCGCATGTCGGAGCGGCGCGCGGCCAGCGCGTCCACCTCGTCGAAGAACAGCACGCACGGCCGGTTGCGCCGGGCCATCTCGAACGTGGCGCGCAGGTTGCGCTCGCTGGAGCCGACGTACATGTCGAGGATGTCGGCCAGGCCCACGTTGACGAACGACGCGCCGAGCTCGCCGGCGGCGGCCCTGGCCAGGTGGGTCTTGCCGGCTCCCGGCGGGCCGTACAGCAGCACGCCGCCGCCGGAGCGCTTGCCGTACGCGGCGAACAGCTCGGGCTGCTGGACCGGCAGGAGCAGCTTGACCCGCAGCGCCTCCTTGACCGCCTCCATGCCGGCCACGTCGGCGAAGGTGACCGGCGGGCGCTCCACCTCGGCGGTGCTCTGGTCGGCTCCCGGCGGTGCGTGGACGGGCTGCGGCGGGGCGTACCCCTGGTGGGGCTGCCCGTGGCCCGGCGGGTGAGGGCTGTACGGGTGGTGCGGTTGCGCGTAGCCCGGCTGGGGAGAGCCGTACGGCTGGTGGGGCTGCCCGTAGGGCTGGGCGTGACCTGGCAGCGGGTGCGCCGGCGGCTGCGCGGGCGGCGGGGCCAGGCGGGCGGCGAGTTCGGGATCGGCGAGCGACGGGTCGCGGGAGACGGCGTCGCGGTAGCGGTACGCCGCTCCGCTGAGGTCGCCCTCGCCGAGCAGCGCCCGCGCGGCGAGCAGGCCCATGCGCGGCGGGTGGCCCGGCTCGGCGAGGAACGGCTCCAGCGCCGTCAGCGCGGCCCCGAAGGAGCTCTGGCGGACGAACGCCTCGGCCAGCCCGGCGCTGATCTCCGGGTCCTTGGGCGCGAGGAGCAGCGCCGCGCGGTACTCGGCCTCGGCCTCGGCGAGGTATCCCTTGGCGAGGAGCTGGTCGGCGAGGTGCCGTCGCAGAGGGAGGTTGTCCGGAGAGAAGCGCGCCGCCTCGCGGAGCGCCTGGAGGCCGGCATCGTCGGGCACGATCCGTCCCTTCTGTCGCAATAGTCCTACAAATCAGGTAAGGCTATCGAAGGGCCGGGGCAGGCCAGGCGATGTCCGGGAAGTCCCCGTCAGGCGTGAGCCGGGTGCGGGACCTCCAGGACGTACTCGGTGACGCGCCGGCCGTGCGAGCCGTAGGCCGGGGAGTCCGTCGGGTCGGGCAGCGCCTCCTTCAGCACCACGTGCCCCTCCCGGCGGGCGGCGGCGCGGGCCAGGGACAGCAGGAGGAAGTGGTTCTCCACGTCCACGTACATCGGCCGGCGCTCGCCGCCCGGCCCGGCGGTGCCGAAGCGGGCGAAGAAGCGCCGCGGGACGCCGTGCCGCCGCAGCCACCGGGCCGTGCGCAGCACGAATCCGGCGTCGCTCTCCCCGTCGGCCGGGATGGGCAGCTCGGCCGCGACCGTCCGCCAGCCGGCGCGGGCGAGCACCACCGAGCCGACCCGCAGCCTCGGCCGGGCCAGCACCACGTCGGCGGAGGTGCCGCCGAGCCCCCACGGCGACGGCATGGCGACGGGCGGCTCGCCGAACACCCGCACCAGGAACGACCAGGCGGGCGGGAGCGCCCGCTCGCCGGTCATGCCGAGGTGGACGGGGAGCACGGGCGCACCGTCGGCGTCGCGGAGCGCCAGGCGCTGGGTGTCCGGATCGTAGGAGACCCGCAGCTCGGTCAGCGCCGGCCCCGGCCGGTCGGTGACGGTGAACGGGTAGTCGACGGGGGTGGCGGCGGCCGGGCGCAGGTTGAGATGGTCGCCGAAGCTGCCCAGGCACTCGGCCACCGGCCACCGCCCGCCCCCTTCGGCCCCGCCCCCGGTTCCGATCCCCGCCTCGCCTCCGGCCCCGATCCCGGCCTCGACCCCCGCCCCGATCGCGGCCCCAGCCACGGTCCCGGCCACGGCCACGGTCCCGGCCACGGTCCCCGCCTCGCCGCCGGTGAGGCCGGCGCGGGCGAGCAGGTAGCGGGTGCGGCCGGTGCCCCGGCCGTAGCCGGTGGTCACGGCGTTCAGCACGAACTCCGGCCCCGGCGTCAGGTGCCCGTAACAGGTGATGGAACCTGCCGGGCGGACGAACGCCGGCCAGGAGGCGGCGAGCTTGTCCACCACGTCGGGGTCGGCGGTGACCACGCCGCGGCCGTCCACCGGCCCGCCGTAGAGGGCGTCCCAGGTCTCGCGCCGCAGCCCGGCGAGCCGGCGCGCCGCCGGGCTGTCCGGCGTGCCGCCCGGACCGGGGCCGCGGTGGAGCGGCGTCCGCGGCTCCGGCGAGGGGACGGGCGCGTCGCGGTAGAAGCGCAGGAACGGCACGGACGCGCCGGCCCCGTACCGTTCGAGGAAGTGCTCCGCGGCGGCCAGCTTGCCCAGCAGGTCGGGGTCGAACACGGCCACCAGGCGGCGCACGGTGTCGAGGTCGCGCAGCACCGGGCGCCACGCCGCGCCCCCGCAGACGACGGGCGGCTCCGGCGACACCGCGGTCTCCAGACGCACGCTCGCGTCCGCCAACCGCGCCCTGCCGCCCACACCCACCGGGTCGCCCGGCCGCGCCCTGCCGCCCACACCCGCCGGGCCGCCGAGGCCCGGCCTCGCACCCACGCCCGCCGGGCCGCCCGCGCCCGGCAGCGCGCCGCTCGTCCTGTCCCCCAGGCCCGCCTTGTCGCCGAGGCGGGCCAGCAGCCAGCCCGCCACGTGCCGGATGCGTTCACCGTACGTGGCCTGGACGGCCTCGCGCAGCGCGGTGGGCAGCCACGGCCGGTCGGGCGAGTCGCCCGGCAGCACCTCCTCGACCCAGGCGGCCAGATCGGCCAGCGGATCCAGCGACTGGTCCGCGAACGGCCGGCGCCGCTCCAGCACGCCGATCTCCAGCAGCCGCTCCACCAGGCCGGGGACGGCGACGGCCTGTTCGAGCGCGCCGACGGTCGGAGCGGTCGTACCGCGCAGCCAGGCGAACACCCCCGCCAGCGTGGGCTCGGCGGGCAGCCGGGTGAGCGGCTCCCGCTCCCCCGCCCCGAGGAACCACAGCCACCCGTCCTCCTGCCACAGGCTCGGGTTGACGCGGACCTCGACCGCCTCGCGCAGCCCGGGCCGTCTGGACAGCGCCTCCCAGACCCGCCACACGGTGCCCAGCTCGATCTCGGCCACCGTCTTCCAGCGCAGCCGCCCGGCGGGCGCCTCCGCCGGGCCGTCGTCGCTCCAGCGGCCCAGACCGCTGATCACGAACGCGGCGTGCGGGCTGGTGGTGGCGGCGGCGCGGGCCACCTGCCTGGCCAGGCGGGCGAGCGCCGGCAGTTTGGGCACCGCGTCGGGGGCGGCGAGCCAGCTCTCCAGCCGCGCCGAGAGCGCCGGGCCGCAGCAGGCCAGCCCGCGCAGGAAGGCGTCGTCGCCGGCCAGCCGGCGCAGCGTCTCGATCTTGCCGGCCAGCTCGGCGGCCAGCAGGTCGGCCAGGCCGTCCTCCGGCTCGGCCTCCTGTTCGAGGAGCTCGTCCACCAGCTCCCAGGTGCGCGAGAAGCGCAGCTCCTCCAGCCCGCCGGCGGGCAGTCCCGCCACTCGGACGCCGAATGTCCCATCCCGCCGACAGTCCATCGCGCTCCCCCTGTACGGAACTCCTGGCGACACCTTCCTTCGCCTCACCCTCCTCAGGGAACGCCGGACACCACACCTTTACCTGTTATGCGCGGTGAAATAGGCCGCCATAGACGTGCGCCCGGCAGGTCCCGCGCCACGGGTGTGGTGATGTGACCTGCTGTGAGATCCATCTCCATGCTTGCGCGGACCCTCTCCCAGGGCCTTAATTAGGCGAGCCTTACCTAATTCCGCTTACCGCATCCGGAGTGGCCGTGTTCGCCAGCTACCTCATCGGCCTGCGCGAGGGCCTGGAGGCGACCCTCGTCGTCTCGGTCCTCATCGCGTTCCTCGTCAAGAGCGAGCGGCGCGACCGGCTGCCGCACGTGTGGGGCGGTGTCGCCGCCGCCGCCGCGCTGTCCGTCGGTTTCGGCGCGCTGCTCACCTTCACCGCCGCGCGGCTGGACTACACCGGCCAGGAGCTGTTCGAGGCGGTCGTCTCGCTGCTGGCGGTGGCGTTCGTGACCTGGATGATCTTCTGGATGCGCGGCGCCGCCCGGTCGCTCTCCGGCGAACTGCGCGGCAGACTCGGCGACGCGCTGCGGATGGGAGCGTTCGCGGTCGTCGGGATGGCCTTCCTCGCCGTGGTCCGCGAGGGCCTGGAGACGGCGCTGCTGTTCTTCGCCTCCGTGCAGGGGGCGGCCTCCTCGCCCGCGCCGCTGGCCGGCATCGTGCTCGGCCTGCTCACCTCCGTCGCCATCGGCTGGGGCCTGTACCGCAGCGCCCTGCGGATCAACCTGACCACGTTCTTCACCTGGACCGGCCTGCTGCTGATCCTGGTGGCCGCCGGCATCTTCAAGTACGGCGTGCACGACCTGCAGGAGGCGGGCGCCCTGCCCGGACTGAACACGCACGCCTTCGACGTCAGCGCGGTCCTGCCGGCCGACTCCTGGTACGGGGCGCTACTCGCCGGGACGATCAACTTCACACCGCAGCCGAGCGTGCTGGAGATCACCGCCTGGCTGCTTTACCTCGGGCCCACCCTGCTCCTCTTCCTCCGGCCGTGGCGCCGGAAGGCCGAGCCCGCGCCCACCCCCGCCGGGTCCGCGGCCGGCCCCGCCGCGTGACCACTCCCTCCACCCGCCATCGGCGCCGCATCCGCGCCACGAACAGGAGCATCATGTCCCGTCCCGCCTCTCGCGGCCCCGGCCTGGCGATCGCCGCCCTCGCCCTGACCGGCCTGGCCGCCTGCGGATCAGGAGAGCCGGCCGCCGTCGGCGCGTCCGCCCCGGCCGAGCCAGGCAAGATCACCGTGGCCGCGTCCGACACGGAGTGCAGGCCGGCCGTCACCGAGGTGCCCGCCGGCACCACCACGTTCGCCATCACGAACGGCGGCAGCAAGGTCACCGAGTTCTACGTGTACGCCCCCGGCGACCGGGTCATGGCGGAGGTGGAGAACATCGTCCCCGGCCTGACCCGCGACCTCATCGCCGAGCTGCCCGCGGGCACGTACGAGACGGCCTGCAAGCCCGGCATGGTGGGCAAGGGCATTCGCAACCCGCTGAAGGTGACCGGCGAGCACAAGCCCCTCACCGCGGACGCCAAGCTGGCGCGGGCCACGGCCGACTACAAGCGGTACGTCAAATCGCAGACCGGCACGCTGCTGGTCAAGACGGAGGAGTTCGTCGACGCGGTGAAGGCAGGCGACATCGAGCAGGCCAAGGCGCTCTACCCGGTGTCGCGCACGTACTGGGAGCGCATCGAGCCGGTGGCGGAGATCTTCGGCGACCTCGACCCGGCCATCGACGCGCGCGAGGCCGACCTCGCCGAGGGCGAGGAGTGGACCGGGTTCCACCGGATCGAGAAGGACCTGTGGATCACCAAGGACGTCCGCGGGGACGGCCCGATCGCCGACAAGCTGCTCGCCGACGTCAAGACCATCGTGGCCAAGGCGAACGCCACCGAGCTCACCCCCCTGAACCTGGCCAACGGCGCCAAGGAACTGCTCGACGAGGTCGCCACCGGCAAGATCACCGGCGAGGAGGACATCTGGTCGCACACCGACCTGTGGGACTTCGACGCCAACCTGGAGGGGTCGAAGGCGGCCGTGCAGGCGCTGCGTCCGGTGCTGGAGGAGCGCGCTCCCGACCTGGTGAAGACCCTGGACGAGAGGTTCGCCGCGGCCGAGGCGGCGCTGGCCGCGC
Organism: Nonomuraea indica; assembly: GCF_002850745.1. Classification (GTDB taxonomy): domain Bacteria; phylum Actinomycetota; class Actinomycetes; order Streptosporangiales; family Streptosporangiaceae; genus Nonomuraea; species Nonomuraea indica. The sequence continues at coordinate 600,550 of NZ_KZ559467.1, read as the reverse complement.
ACCAGAGGGGCGACGGCTGGAGGCCGCACGACGAGCTGTCCAAGGCCGAGCTGAAGAAGCTCTCCGACGCGATCAACGCGCTGGGGGAGCCGATCAGCGGGATCGCCCCGATCGTGGCGAAGTAGAGGAGGGAACAGGTGGGGAACGGGAACCGGCCGCCGGCCGGCACACGCGGCCCGTCCGAAGGACGCATGAGCCGCCGGAAGCTGTTCGGGTTCGGCGCGGCCGGGGTGGCCGCGGCGGGCGCCGGGGCGCTGGCCACGCGCTCGCTCGTCGAGGAGCCGCCCGCCGCCCTGGCGGTGGACCACGTCTCCACGCCCGTCCCCTTCTACGGCGAGCACCAGGCGGGCATCGTCACGCCGGCCCAGGACCGGCTGCACTTCGTCGCCTTCGACGTGGTCACCGACAAGCGCGCGGAGCTGGTGGAGCTGCTGCGGGAGTGGACGGCCGCCGCGGCGAGGCTCACCCAGGGCAGGGAGGCGGGCGCGTCCGGCGCGGCCGGCGGCCCGCCGGAGGCCGCGCCGGACGACACCGGCGAGGCGCTCGACCTGCCCGCCTCGGCCCTGACACTGACGGTGGGGTTCGGGCCGTCGCTCTTCGACGACCGGTTCGGGCTGGCCGACCGGCGGCCGGCGGCCCTGGCGGACCTGCCGAAGTTCCCCGGCGAGCACCTGGTGCCGGAGATCTCGGGCGGGGACATCTGCGTGCAGGCGTGCGCGCACGACCCGCAGGTGGCGGTGCACGCCGTGCGGAACCTGGCCAGGATCGGCTTCGGCAGGGTGTCGGTGCGCTGGTCGCAGCTGGGCTTCGGGCGCACGTCGTCCACCTCGCGCGCGCAGGCCACCCCGCGCAACCTGATGGGCTTCAAGGACGGCACGAACAACCTCAAGCTGGAGGACGACCGGCTGCTCCGCGAGCACCTGTGGGCACGGGGCGGCGACTGGATGGCCGGCGGCACGTACCTGGTGACCAGGAAGATCCGCATGACGATCGAGACCTGGGACCGCACGTCACTGGCCGAGCAGGAGGCCATCTTCGGCCGCGACAAGCGCGCCGGTGCGCCGCTGGGCCGGAAGGCGGAGTTCGACCCGCCCGACTTCGCCGCCAAGGGACCGGACGGGAAGCCGTACATCGCGCCGGACGCCCACATCCGCCTGGCCCACCCGTCCAGCAACGGCGACGCCCACCTGCTGCGCCGCGGCTACAACTACGTGGACGGCTCCGACGGGCTCGGGCGGCTGGACGCCGGGCTGTTCTTCATGGCCTACCAGCGCGATCCCCGCACCCAGTTCGTGCCGGTCCAGATGGCGCTGGCGAAGCGGGATCCGCTGAACGAGTACATCAAGCACGTCTCCAGCGGCCTGTTCGCCTGCCCGCCCGGGGTGCGCGACGCGGGCGATCACTGGGGCCGCGCCCTGTTCGCCTGAGCCGCCGCTCCCCCGGCGATCCGGGCCCGCGCCGTCACGTCCGCCCCTCGGCCGTGGCGGCGGGCCGTTCACCTGACAGAGCACCTGACAGTTGGGCCGGCGAACGTCGCATTGCGTATTCGTTCCACTACCATGGGCAACTCTTGTGTCGTCCATCGCCCAGGAGCCGCCATGCCCGACGAGCCCTCTACGGGCGAGCTCGCACGACGTCTCATGGACCTGCAGCACGCCGCCCAACGGCTGATGTCCCAGGAGGTGTTCGTCGCCGAACAGCGGGCCGTGGAGCGGCGGTTCATCACGCTCGAACGGGATGTGCAGCTGCTCACCGACCGGTTGGACAGCGAGATCAAGGAGCTCGGCGCCCGCCTCGACACCCGTGATCGCGACCGGGGCGCCAACTGGCGGCAGAGCGTCTTCGCGGGCATCATCCCGGCGGCTCTCCTGCTGGTGTCCATCCTGGTCCAGATCTGGCTCGCCACGAACGGAGCCTCATGATGGCCGGATCCCGACTGCGCCTCACCCGGCGCGACATCCTCCCCGTCGTGGCCGTCGTGGTCCTCGCCGTGCTCGCCGTCTGGGTGTCGGCGGCCATCCGCGACCTGGTGGACGAGCTCCAGGCGGCGCAGCGCGACCGGGAGGTGCTGGTCCAGCAGGTACGCCAGCTGGGCGGCGTCCCCCAGGTGGGTCCGCGCGGCGAACGCGGCGATCCCGGGCTGCGCGGCATCCCCGGCCCGTCCGGCGCCCCGGGCTCCCCCGGCCCCCCGGGCTCGCCCGGTCCCTCCGGTTCGCCGGGTCCGTCAGGCTCCCCTGGCCCTGCCGGGTCACCGGGGCCGTCGGGCGCCCCGGGGTCGCCGGGCCCTTCGGGCGCCCCCGGGTCACCGGGCCCGTCCGGTCCTCCCGGCCCGCCGGGACCTCCCGGAACGGCCGGGCCGCCGCTGTTCTGCGTGCCGTCCGGCCGGGGCCCCGTCTGGCGCTGCACCCCGACACCTCCCACCGCGGTCCCGACCGCGACCCCCACCGCGGCCCCGACCGGCGCTCCCACCACCGCCCCGACCGGGGCACCCGCCGCGACCCGCACCGCCGCGCCCGTGCTGACGCCCACGGCCGTCCCCACCACCGACCCCACGTCCGCTCGTCGCACCGGCTCCGGCCCGGCGGCCACCGCTCCGCCGCGCACCCGTACCCCCGCGCCCACGGTCACGGTCACGGTCGTCCGCACGCCCGTACCCGGCCCCACCCCCGCCGCGGTCGTGACCCGCCACTGCGGACTCAGCCTCGGCCTCCTGGAGAGCTGCGTTCTCGGCTGATCCGTCCTCGGCTGCCCCCGGGTCCCCGTCCTCGGGTGACCCGGCGGCTGACCTCGTCCTCCCACTCTCCGCTCCGGGCTGACACGCGGGCGCCGCTCCCTTCGCGGCGCCCGTCAGGCCCGGTGGCGGGCGCGGGAGGCGGCGGCGTGCGCGCGGTTGGCGCAGCGGGTCGAGCAGAACAGCCGCCGCCCCGGCCTGCTGCGGTCGACGAAGGCGTCCCGGCACGGTCCGGCGGCGCACAGCCGCAGCCGTTCCCAGTCGCCCGCGCCGGCGATGTCCAGCAGTTCGCGGACGGCCCGCACCGCCAGCCGGCCGGCCGGCGGCGCGTTCTCGGCGGCGGCGAGCCGCAGCTCGGGCAGGCCCCCCACCGTCACGACGGCCGCCCGTGCCGGCAGCTCCGCCGCCCACTCGGCGAGGGCCCGTGCCCGTTCGGGGGGTTCGGCGGCGAGCACCGCCCGCAGCCGCGACCGGACGGCCCGGACGGCGACGAGGTCGTCGTCCGCCACGGCCCCGGCCTCCCCCAGCTCGTCGCAGAAGCGCCGGAGCGCCGCCACGTCCGGCAGGCGTTCGGGCTCGTCGAGGTACTCGTCCCAGGTGTTGGCCAGGTCCAGCGCCACGAGACCGAACTGCGCGAAGCGCCCCATGCTCTCCCCCTCCTGCTATCGTCAGGACTATGAACACTATAACCACTGACGCAAAGCTTGCCGTCCTCGACCCCCCGTCGAACCTGGGGCTGCGGCCGCCCGCTCCCGGCACCGTGCCCGGCTGCTACAAGGCGCCCTGGGCGCTGCGTGACGCCGAGCTGCTCGACCGGATCGGCGCCGAGGACGCGGGCGCGGTGGTGCCGCCGCGCTACGTGGCCACCTGGGAGCCGGGCGACGGGGTCCGCAACGGCCAGGCCATCGCCGCGTACACCCGCAAGCTGGCCACGCGGATCACCGCGCTGCGCGACTCCGGCCGCTTCCCGGTCGTGCTGGGCGGCGACTGCTCGATCCTGCTGGGCGCGGCCGTGGCCCTGCGCGAGGCCGGGCGCTACGGCCTGGCCTACCTCGACGCCCACTCCGACTTCCGCCACCTGGGCAACTCGCCGCACGTCGGCTCGGCGGCCGGCGAGGACCTCGCGCTGGCCACGGGGCGCGGTGACGACTACCTGACCGACATCGGCGGCCTGCGCCCGTACGTGCGCGAGGAGGACGTCATCGTGCTCGGCCTCCGCGACGAGGAGGACCTCGGCGACTTCACCGGCACGGGCATCACGTCCGTGCGCGCCGAGGAGATCGGCGACGAGGCGGTGGACGACGTGGTGGACGCGGCCCGGAAGGTGCTGGTGCGCGAGGAGCTGGACGGGTTCTGGATCCACGTCGACGCGGACGTGCTCGACCCGTCGGTGCTGCGGGCGGTCGACTCGCCCACGCCGGGCGGGCTCGACGCCGACCGGCTGGTACGGCTGCTGCGCGGCCTGTTGCGGTTGCCGGGGGCCGCCGGCCTGCAGATCACCATCTTCGATCCGGACCTCGACGAGGACGGCTCACAGGCGGCCACGCTCGTGGACGTCCTGGCCGCCGCCCTGACCCCCTGAGCGGGCACGCGCCTCCGACAGGCGCCCAGGACGGCCGCCCGCCGAGCGGGCGCGTCCAGCAGGCGCCCAGGGCGGGGGCGCTCAGAGGCCGAGGACGCCGGCCGGGTCGGCGATGACCCGCTGGATGACGAGGCCGGCCGCGCCCAGGACGGCGGCGTCCGCGCCGGACTCCGAGGCCACCAGGCGGGGCGGCGTCCGCCGCATCTGCCGCAGCCGCGCCGACAGCACGTCGCCGACCGGCCGTTCGAGCCAGGGGAACAGCAGCCCGAACGAGCCGCCCAGCACGATCATGCCCGGGTCGAGAAGGTGGACGGCCGAGGTGAGGGCGGTGCCGAGCGCCCGCCCGGCTTCCTCGCAGGCCGCCCGCGCCGCGGGGTCGCCCGCCTCCAGCAGCCCGGCCAGCCCTTCGAGGGAGGCCGCCTGGGCCGGCATCCCGGCCGCCGCGCCGGGCAGCGCCGCGACCCGGCCGCTCAGCGGCGCGACCGCGCCGAGCAGCGCGTCCTGCCCCGCGTACACCTCCAGGCAGCCGCGCCCGCCGCACCGGCACCCGGGCCCGTCGGGCATGACCACGACGTGCCCGAGCTCGCCCGCCTGTCCGTTCGTGCCGCGGAACAGCGCGCCGTCCACGACCAGGCCGGCGCCGATGCCGATCTCCCCCGAGACGTAGAGGAAGTCGGTCGCCCCCGATCCGAACCACAGCTCGCCGAGCGCCGCCAGGTTGGCCTCGTTGTCCACCTCGAACGGCAGGTCGAGCAGGTCCACCAGGCCCGTGACCCGCACGTCGCGCCAGCCGAGGTGCGGGGCGTTGCGCAGCAGCCCGCCCTCGACCGGTCCGGGCACGGCCAGCGCCGCGCCGGTGACGCGCAGCCCCAGCGCCTCGGCCTCCGCCACGGCCCGGTGGGCCAGGTCGCGCAGCTCGCGCAGGATCGTCGGAGGGCGGGAGTTGCGGTTGTCGGCCGGCCGGGTGCGGCGTACCCGTACGGCCCGGGTGAGGTCCACGACGCAGGCGGCCAGGTAGTCGACGTTGATCTCCAGCCCGAGCGTGGCCACGCGGTGCCCGCTGAGCGCCACCGCGACGCCGGGCCTGCCGCGCTCGCCGTCGCGCACCACGCCCGTCTCGACGACGGCGCCCGCCTCCAGCAGGTCGGACACCAGCTTGGACACGGTCGTCTTGGTCAGCCCGGTCAGGTCCGCCAGCGCCGCCCGGGTGAGCGGTCCGGACCTGCGGATCTCCCCGAGCACGACGGCGAGGTTACGGGCACGCATGGAATCGTGCCGCACACCTCTTGACGTGTTCACACCCGCCTCCGAGGATTATGTACAGATTGTGGACTAATAGTAGAGCCGCAGGAGGGCCGATGGCCGCATTCACTCCGACCCCCGACGACCGCTTCACGTTCGGCCTGTGGACGGTGGGCTGGCCGGCACGAGACCCCTTCGGCGACGCCACCCGTCCGCCGCTCGACCCGGTGGAGACCGTGCACCGCCTGGCCGAGCTGGGCGCGTACGGGGTGACCTTCCACGACGACGACCTGCTCGCCGTGGAGCCGGATCGCGACCGGGCCGTCTCGGCGTTCCGCAAGGCGCTGGACGAGACCGGGATGAAGGTCCCGATGGCCACCACCAACCTGTTCACCCACCCGGTGTTCAAGGACGGCGCGTTCACCAGCAACGACCGCGCCGTGCGGCGGTACGCGATCCGCAAGGTCATGCGCAACCTGGACCTGGCGGTGTCGCTGGGCGCGCGGACGTACGTGTGCTGGGGCGGGCGCGAGGGCGCCGAGTCGGACGCGGCCAAGGACGTGCGCGCCGCGCTCGACCGCTACAAGGAGGCGCTCGACCTGCTCAGCCAGTACGTCCTGGACCAGGGGTACGACATCAGGTTCGCCCTGGAGCCGAAGCCGAACGAGCCGCGCGGTGACATCCTGCTGCCGACGATCGGGCACGCCCTGGCGTTCATCGACGAGCTGGAGCACCCGGACATGGTAGGGCTCAACCCCGAGGTGGGGCACGAGCAGATGGCCGGGCTGAACTTCGTGCACGGCATCGCGCAGGCGCTCTGGCACGGCAAGCTCTTCCACATCGACCTCAACGGCCAGCACGGCCCGAAGTACGACCAGGACCTGGTGTTCGGGCACGGCGACGTGAAGAGCGCGTTCTTCCTGGTGGACCTGCTGGAGCACGGCGGCTACGACGGGCCGAGGCACTTCGACTACAAGCCGCTGCGCACCGAGGACCCCGGGGACGTGTGGGTGTCGGCGGCGGCCAACATGCGCACCTACCTGATCCTGAAGGACAAGGCGCGCGCCTTCCGGGCCGACCCGGAGGTGCAGGACGCGCTGCGGGCCTCGCGGGTGGACGAGCTGGCCGTGCCGACGCTCGCGCCGGGCGAGACCCTGGCCGACCTCGCCGCCGACGACTTCGACCCCGACGTGGCCGCCGAGCGCGGCTTCCACTTCACCCGGCTCAACCAACTCGCGATCGAGCACCTGCTCGGCGTCCGGAACCAGGAGGGCTGATGGTGCAACCACTCGGCGTCCAGCTCTACACCGTCAGGGACGCGTTAGCCGCTGACCGGGACGGGGTGCTGCGCCGCATCGCCGAGCTCGGCTACGGGGCCGTCGAACCGTACGACCCGATGACCGATCCCGAGGGCTTCCGCCGGGTGGCCGACGACCTGGGACTGACCGTCTCCAGCACGCACGCCTACGCGCTGCTGAGCCAGGAACCGGCGGAGGTGTTCGAGGCGATCGCCACGGTCGGGACCGACCTGGTGATCATCCCTGGCGGCATCGCGGAGGAGGAGTTCACCACCCGCGACGGCCTGGCCCGGGTCGCCGACCGGCTGAACGGGCTGGCCGCCCAGGCCGCCGCCCACGGCATGCGGCTGGGCTACCACAACCACTGGTGGGAGATCGAGCCGCGGATCGACGGCCGGCACGCCCTGGAGGTGCTGGCCGGCCTGCTGGAGCCGGAGGTGTTCCTGGAGGTGGACACCTACTGGGCGGCGGTGGGCGGGGCCGACGTGCCCGCCCTGCTGCGCGGGCTCGCCGACCGGGTGCTCGCCCTGCACGTCAAGGACGGCCCCGGCGTCAAGGGAGAGCCGCACACGGCCGTGGGCGACGGCGTCATGCCGGTGCCCGCCATCCTCGACGCCGCGCCCGGCGCGTGGCGGATCGTCGAGCTCGACGCCTGCGCGGGCGACGTCTTCGAGGCGCTCGCGGGCAGCCGCTCCTACCTGTCGTCGCTGGGGGTCTCATGACGTCCGGGACGGGCCCGGTGGGCGTGGCGCTCGTCGGCGCCGGGGTGATCAGCGGCCAGTACCTGCGGCACCTCACGGCGTTCCCGGACGTGCGGGTGCTCGCCGTCGCCGACCTGGACGAGGCACGCGCCGCCGCGGTGGCCGAGGAGTACGGCGTCCCCGTCTCCGGAGGCCTGGACACCGTGCTGGGCATCCCCGAGGTGGAGATCGTCGTCAACCTCACCGTCCCGTCGGCGCACGGCACGGTGGCGCTGGCCGCCTTACGGGCGGGCAAGCACGTGTACGGGGAGAAGCCGCTGGCCCTGGACATGGACGAGGCGGCCAAGGTGCTGGCCGAGGCGGACAACCGGGGGTTGCGCGTCGGCAACGCCCCCGACACCTTCCTCGGCGCCGGCATCCAGTCCACGATCCGGGCCGTGCGGTCGGGCCTGATCGGCGCCCCGGTCGCGGTCACGGCCGCCACCCAGGGCATGGGCCCGGAGTCGTGGCATCCCGCCCCCGAGTTCTTCTACCAGCGGGGGGCCGGGCCGCTGTTCGACCTCGGCCCGTACTACCTGACCACGCTCGTCGCGCTGCTCGGCCCGGCCTCCCGGGTGTCGGCGAGCAACCGGCGCGCACGCGAGCACCGGGTGGTCGGCTCGGGGCCGAAGGCGGGCACGGTCTTCCCGGTGGACGTGCCCACGCACGTCAACGCGCTGATCGACTTCGCGGGCGGCCCGACTGCCGGGGCCACCTTCAGCTTCGACTCGCCGGTGAGCAAGACGCTGATCGAGGTCATCGGCACCGAAGGGGCGCTGTCGCTGCCCGACCCCAACACCTTCGACGGCCCGCTGCTGGCCCGGGGCCTGCATGACCTCGACTGGCGGGAGCTGCCGCTGGAGGGCACGACGGCGGGGCGCGGCATCGGCGTGCTGGACATGGCCCGCGCGATCCGGGCCGGGGTCCCGCACCGGGCGTCGGGCGCGCTGGCGCTGCACGTCCTGGAGATCATGACGGCGGTGACGGAGTCGGGCGAGCGGGGCGAGTTCCGCGGGCTCGGCTCCGGGTCGCCGGTGCCCGATCCGCTGCCGGCGGACTGGGACCCGTACGCCGCCACGCTCGGCTGAGCACGCCGTGGGCATGGGGCGGGCACCGGGCGGCCCATGCCCACGGCGGCCGGCAGGTCTCAGCCACGGAAGGCGTGGGCGGCCGTGCTGGAGCGTCCGGCGCCGTTGACGGCCGTCACGGTGATCCACGGATGGTCCGGGTCGAGGCCGGCGGGGGTGAACGGCGCCCACGCCGTCTCCGGCCCGCCCGGCCGGGCGGCGGGGGTGTGCCGCTCCTGCGCCGCGGTGACGACCGTGGTCGCGCCGCCCGGCTGCCGGTAGGAGATCCGCAGCGTGCCGCCGCGCAGGTGGTGGCCCTGGACCTGGATGCCCTCGCGCCCGTCCACGCGGCTGCGTGCGGCGCGCACGATGAGCGGATCGTTCCACGCCGCCGCGACGCTCTCGCCCAGCGACGGGCTGTCCGCGTCGTCGCGGCAGACGACGAACGGCTCCCAGCGATAGGCGATGATCTTGGCGGCGTACCCGCCCACGGCCATGATCTGGCTGTCGACGCGAGCCTTGGAGGCACGGCCGCGCAACGGCAGCGGATCGGTCCTGGAGCACTCGCCGGCCACGGGGGTGGGCTCGAAGAGCTCGACGTTCACCCACAGCTCCACGCCGGGCACCGGACGGCTCGCCACCGCCTCCACGTAGTCGCGGGTCGAGCCGTGGTAGGCCTGCCGGTAGGTCACCGCGCCCACGACCGGCTCCAGCCGGGGGTCCACCCGCTCGTCGGCCTGGCCGGGACCGTACACGGGCACCTTGCCGGTGCCCCGCCCGTCCTGGACGGCGATGGCCATGGGCGCGCCCGCCCGGGTGGCGGCGATCTCGGCGAACCCCTCGCCCGCCTCGGCGGGCGGGAAGCCGCGCTCACGCCGGGCGTCCCAATAAGGGCTGACCACGATCGTCCGGCCGGGCAGCGCGGCGGCGGCGACCGCGTGCTGCGCGCGGTACAGGGCGAGGACCTCGTCGTCGTCGGGCCGGTCGCGCATCGCCAGCTCGAACGACTGGTACACCCCGGCGAGCGCCGGTGACGCCCCGTGCCGGCGGCGGTAGTCGTCCAGCACGCGGCGGGTGAAGGCGGTCAGCGCGTCGAGGTGCGGCAGGTGGGGCAGCCACGGCTTGACCGGGTCCTGCGGCGCGGCCGGCAGCCCCGGGTAGACCTTCATGCCGTGGCCGGCCGCCTCGGCCAGCAGGTTGCCGATGCCGTCGCCGTCCGTGACGGCGAGGACCAGGTCGAACGGGCCGGCGGAGCAGGAGGCGCCGAGCAGGATCCGGTAGTAGGTGCGCCCGCCGCTCCGGACGCGCCGGTCGAGACCGGGACAGCGCAGCACATCCGGTCCGAAGTGCTCCGGGGCGACGTAGGTGAAGACGCGGCGGATCTCCTTGCCCGGCACGGCGTCACGGGCGGCCAGGTAGCACGGCCTGCCCCCGTCGAGGCAGCCCGCGAAGGCGGGGTCGGCCTGACCGCTGCGGGCGTCGAACAGCCGTCCGGCCCCGTCGGCCCGGACGGCGGTGAGCCGCGAGCCGAACGTGATGACGGTGTCGCCGCCCAGCCGCCGGATCGCCGAGACCACCTCGCGCGTCTCGCACCGGTCGGGCCGCGGGTTGATCCAGTAGCCGGTGATCGGGTAGACCGCTGTCGCGCGGGGGTCACGCGGCGGGCAGCCGGAGGCGTCGACGACCCGCACCGCCTCGGGCGCGGCGGCCAGCAGGAGCGCGGCGAGGGCGAGCAGCACGCGCGGGACGACCCCGGCCCGGAACGTCACCTGCGCCCGGCCCCGTCCACCACACCGACCACTCTAAGACTCTCCGCGATCACTTGCGAGACGGAGAGCGAGGATGCCGGAGTTCTTCACGTGACAGACGAACTCCGGGTCAGCTTGCCTCGCGTCGTGCACGCCGCCACCGTCCCTCGGTACGGTGGCCGGGCGAGAAAGGCGGCGGATGAGCGAGCACCCCCTGTGGCCCGGTCAGGACGAGGCGCGGGTCACCGTGTTTCCCGTGGCGTCGCCCCGGCCGAGCCCGGCCGTGCTGGTGCTGCCCGGCGGCGGCTACGCCCGCCAGGCCGCCCACGAGGGGGCGCCGGTGGCGCGGTGGCTGAACTCGCTCGGCGTCGCCGCCTTCGTGGTGTCCTATCGGGTCGCGCCGCACCGTTACCCGCTGCCCCTGCTGGACGCCGCCAGGGCCGTGCGCTGGGTCAGGCACCACGCGCCCCGGCACGGCGTGGACCCGCTGCGGGTCGGCGTGCTCGGGTTCTCCGCGGGCGGGCACCTGGCGGGGCTGCTCGCCACCGAGACGGGGCCCATGCTGCCGCCGGGGCCGCACGACGACGTCGACGCGGCCGACCCCCGGCCGGGGCTGGCGGTGCTGTGCTACCCGGTCGTCACGCTGACCGGCCCGGCCGCGCACCGGGGCTCGGTCGCCAACCTCCTCGGTCCAGGCGGGGACGGTCCGGGCGGGGACGGTCCGGGCGGGGACGCCGCGGCCCTGTCGATCGAGCGGAGGGTGGGCCCGGACACCCCGCCGACGTTCCTGTGGCACACGGCCGACGACGCCTCCGTGCCGGTGGACAACACGCTCATGCTGGCCGGCGCGCTGGCCCGGCACCGCGTGCCCGTGGAGGCGCACGTGTACCCCAGCGGCGTCCACGGTCTCGGGCTGGCCGAGGCCGAGCCCGAGGCCGGTGACTGGACCCGGCGGTGCGCCGCCTTCCTCCGGGCGCGCGGCTGGAGCTGACGTCCGCACTGCCCGGCGGCGGGTCAGAGCTTGGTGATGCGGACCGCGTCGGCGATGACGTAGCCGGCCGCCGACGTCCAGCGGCTCACGCCGACCACGTTGTACGTCCCCGCGTCGAGGGTGAACGTTCCCAGGGACCGCCAGGCGCCGCCGCCCGTCCGCTGGTCCACGGTGACCGTCCGGCTCCCGCCGCTCGCCGCGACCACGTACGGCGTGGCGCTGTTGTAACCGGCGTTGGCCGGGTACCAGACCTCGACCCGGTAGCTGCCCGCGCTCGGGATCGCGGCCCGGAACCAGGCCGGGTCGCTGGCCGCGACGGGCTCGGCGAAGCGGTAGTCGGTGCCGTGGAGCTGGCTGGAGTAGGTGGAGGTGCCCCAGGCCGACCCGGCGGTGAACCCGGCGCCGGCGTTGTCGAGGACGACGCTGAACGCGCCGCCGCCGGAGCCCGGGACGGACCTGCCCGCGCTCGGACCGCTCTCCTGGTGGGTGCGGCCGAGCGCCGTCACGTAGTAGGTGTAGGCGGCCGTGGCGGAGGCCGTGGCGTCGGTGAACGTGGTCTTCCGGGTGGTGGCGAGGAGGTTGCGGGCGTCGGCGAAGGCGCACGGGTCGGCGGTGGTGGGCGTGCCGTCCACCCGGTAGACCGCGTACGCCGTCGGCTGCCCCTGCCCCGGCGTCCAGGTCACGGTCACGCCGCCGGACCCGCGGGTGGCCGAGCCGAGGGCGGGGGCAGCCGGGGCTGCGGCGCCGCCCCGGGCCGGCAGGAGCGCCGGCCTGGTGTAGTGGGCGGCGGCGAGCGTGGCGAAGGCGTTGATCCGGTTGGCCTTGACGTCCTTGGCGCTGAAGAAGATGTCGCCGGACACCTCGGGATGGCGCCGGTTGACGTGCAGGTGGTCGCTCAGCTCGGCCGGGTCCTGCCAGGCCGCGTCCTGCCCGGAGGCGCCCGCCCGGTAGGCGGCCTGGCCGATGACGAGCTGCACGCCGGTGCCGCGCACGGTCTGCGCCCACCAGGCGGTCAGCACGGCGTAGTCGGCCGCGGTGTGCCCGATGTGCCAGTAGATCTGCGGCGCCACGTAGTCGATCCAGCCCTCCTTCACCCACCGCCTGGTGTCGGCGTAGATCGCGTCGTAGGACTGCAGCCCCGAGGTGGCCGAGCCGAGCGGGTCGGTGGCGGCGTTGCGCCAGATGCCGAACGGGCTGACGCCGAAGGAGACGTGCGGCTTGGCCTGGTGGATGCGCTGGTCGAGCTCGCGGATGAGGAGGTTGACGTTCTCGCGCCGCCAGTCGTGGACGTTGGCGAAGCCGCCGCCGTACTGGTCGTAGGCGGCGCTGTCGGGGATGGTCTGGCCGCTGACCGGATAGGGGTAGAAGTAGTCGTCGAGGTGCACGCCGTCGAGGTCGTAGCGGGTGACGGCGTCCATGACGGCGTCCTGGATGAAGGCGCGGACGGCGGGCAGGCCGGGGTTGTAGTAGAGCTTGCCGCCGTAGGCGAAGCGCCAGGAGGGGTTCCGGCGCGCCGGGTGGCTCGTGACGAGCGCGCTGACGTCGTCGTGGTTGGCGACCCGGTACGGGTTGAACCAGGCGTGCAGCTCCAGGTTGCGGGCGTGGGCCTCGGCGACCATGAAGCCGAGCGGGTCGTAGCCGGGGTCGCGGCCCTGCGTTCCGGTGAGCCACTGCGACCAGGGCTCGTGCGGCGACGGCCAGAACGCGTCGGCCGTCGGCCTGACCTGCACGACGACGGCGTTCATGCGCCTGGCGACGGCGAGGTCGAGCCAGGCGCGGAACTCCGCCTGCTGGGCGGCGACGGTGAGCCCGGTGCGGCTCGGCCAGTCGATGTTGGCCACGGAGGAGATCCACATCGCGCGGAGCTGCCGCTTGGGAGTGGCGGGATCGGTGGCACAGACGGCGGCGGAGGCGGCGGCGGAGGCGGGGGGGAGTGGTGCGACGGGGGCGACGGCGCCGAGCAGCGCGAGGGTGAGGACCACCAGGAGGGTCCGCAGGGGGGTCACGAAGAGAAGTTTCAGTCGCTGTCAAGAGAACGTCAATAGTCTTCACACCCAGAGGCTGGAGCCCCAGGCCGTTCCCCGATGCACGCCTGACTGGCCTCCGGCGCGGGCGAAAAGTTTCTTCTAACTCCCCGGTAATGTCAATTATCGACATATGTCATGAATGTCCCTTACTGTGCACCCGTTGCCCCCCAACGAGGAGCCCCCCATGAGGTTCGCCCGTACGCGATTAGTCGCACTCGTCACCTCCGCCCTCACCGCCCTCCTCCTCATCGCCGCCCAGCCCGTCACCGCCCAGCCCGTCCAGCGGGCCGCCGACCTGCCGGCCGCCTTCGACCGCGCGGCGGCCGAGCACGGCGTGCCGCGCGACCTGCTCGTCGCCCTCGCCTACGCCGAGACCCACCTCGACGGCCACGGCGGCGAGCCCAGCGCCAGCGGCGGCTACGGCGTCATGCACCTGGTCAGCAACCCCACCACCAAGGCCCTGGAGAAGGCCGCCGAGCTCACCGGGCTGCCCGCCGGGAAGCTCAAGACCGACGACGCGGCCAACGTCCTCGGCGGCGCGGCCGTCCTGCGCGCCCAGGCCGACGATCTCGGCCTCGACGAGGCCGCGCGCAAGGACCTCGGCCGCTGGTACCAGGCCGTGGCCAGGTACGGCAACGCCTCCTCCCCCGAACTGGCCCGCCTGTACGCCGACGCCGTCTACGAGCTGCTCAGCCTCGGCGTGAGCGCCCGCGGCGTGACGGTCAAGCCGCAGGAGGTCACCGCCGACCGCGGCGACCTGGCCACGGCCCGTGACCTGTCCGCGCAGGCCACCGTGGCCAGCCCGGACTACCCCGACGCCGCCTGGGTGGCCGCCAACTCCGGCAACTACACCGTCTCCAGCCGCGAGTCCAGCTACGCCATCGACCGGGTGATCATCCACGTGACCCAGGGCTCGTACGCGGGCACCATCTCGTGGTTCCAGAACCCCAGCGCCAACGTCTCCGCGCACTACGTGGTCAAGTCGTCCAACGGCGCGATCACCCAGATGGTGCGGGACAAGGACATCGCCTGGCACGCGGGCAACTGGACCTACAACACGCGCTCCATCGGCATCGAGCACGAGGGCTGGGTGAGCGACGCCTCGTGGTTCACCGACGCCATGTACCGCGCCTCGGCCGCCCTGACCCGCGCCATCTGCAACAAGTACGGCATCCCCAAGGACCGTACCCACATCATCGGCCACAACCAGGTCCCCGGCGCCACGCACACCGACCCCGGCCCGCACTGGAACTGGACCACGTACATGAACTACGTGACCGGCAGCACGGGCACCCCGACGTGGACCACCACCGTGGACAACGCCACCGCCGGCCAGTTCACGGCGAGCAGCGCATGGGGCACCTCGGCCTACTCCGCCGACCGGCACGGCGCCGACTACCGGTTCGCCAGCCCGGTCGAGGCCAGCGACCCGGCCTGGTTCTCGGCCACCATCCCCAGCGCGGGCAACTACCGGGTGGACGTCTGGTACCCGGCCGACCCCGGCTACAACAGCTCGGCGCCGTTCGTCGTGGCGACGTCGAGCGGCAACCAGACCGTCTACGTCGACCAGCGTTCGGGCGGCGGCGCCTGGCGCACGATCGGGACGTTCTCGCTCAGCGCGGGAACGAAGAACGTGGTGGGCGTCAGCCGGTGGACCTCGGGCACCGGCTACGTCATCGCGGACGCGGTGCGCATCAGCCGCGTGTGAGTCTCGTACGGTCCGCGCCCGTTTGCCTACCTCCTGGACGGGCGCGGGCCGTACGGTCCGTCCGGGCGCGGTCTGTCGGTCCCGTCTCCTAAGCTGCGGTGACGTACCCGGATGATGGGATGTCTGCGGTGGACGCCTCGGTCGAGCAGCTGGTCTACGTCCGCGACGACGGCTACACCGTCGCGCGGATGAGCGCCGACAGCGGGCCGGGATTCGTCGCCTCCGGGCGGGCGCTGGCCGGGATCCAGCCCGGCGAGACGCTGCGGCTGACCGGCGAGTGGGGCGAGCACCACCGCCACGGCAGCAGGTTCCAGGTCACGGCGTGCGAGCGGATCGTCCCCTCCACCGTGCGCGCGATCCAGCTCTACCTCGGCTCCGGTCTCATCCGCGGCATCGGGCCGCGGCTGGCCCACGCCATCGTCAGCCACTTCGGCGAGCGGACGCTGACCGTCATCGACACCCGGCCCGAGCGGCTCACCGAGGTCGTCAACATCGGCCCGGCGCGGCAGGCGCAGATCGTCGAGGCGTGGAAGGAGCAGAAGGAGATCGCCGCGCTGATGGTGGTCCTGCAGGGCTACGGCGTCAGCCCGCTGCTCGCCGCCAAGATCTACCAGGTCCACGGCCCCGACTCGGCCGGCATCCTGGCCCGCGACCCCTACCAGCTCATCGGGCGGGTGCGCGGCATCGCCTTCCACACGGCCGACCGGATCGCCCTGCGGTCGGGGGTGTCCGAGCAGAGCCCGCAGCGGATCAAGGCCGCGGTCCTCGACCGGCTGGAGAGCGCCGCCGTGCGCGGCGGCCACTGCCATCTGTCGATGACCGCGCTGCTCACGCAGACCGCCGAGTTGGTCGAGCTCGACCAGGACCTGGTGCGGCCGATGATCGACGCGCTCACGGCCGAGCGTCGCGTGGTCGTGGAGGCCGGCCCCGAGCAGGTCGTCGTCTACGCCAAGGAGCTGCACGCCCGCGAGGTCAAGCTGGCCGACGAGCTGTCCCGGCTGTGGCGGGCCCGCTCGACGCTGCCGCTGCGCCCGTTCCGGGAGGACCCGGAGCTGCACGATGACCAGCGGGCCGCGGTGACCATGGCGCTGACCAGCACCGTCTCGGTCCTCACCGGCGGTCCGGGCTGCGGCAAGAGCCACACCGTGCGGGTGATCGCGGCGACGGTGCGGGCGATGGGCGGCACCGTCACCCTGGCCGCGCCCACCGGCAAGGCCGCCAAGCGCCTGTCGGAGCTGACCGGACTGCCCGCGATGACCGTCCACCGGATGCTGGCCCACCAGCCCGACCCCGACGCCCTGTTCGACCAGGCGCCGGCCCAGGCCGACCTGATCGTCGTGGACGAGGTGTCCATGCTCGACCTCCACCTGGCCACCCGGCTGTGCTCGGCGATCCCGTCCGGCAGCCACCTGCTGCTCGTCGGCGACAGCGACCAGCTCCCCAGCATCGGTCCCGGCAGCGTGCTGGCCGACCTGCTGCGCGTCGAGGACATCCCGCGCGTCCGGCTCACCCACGTCTTCCGGCAGGCCGAGGGCAGCGGCATCGTCTCGGCGGCGCACCTCGTCCGCGCCGGCGAGCTGCCGCGGCTGCCCGGCGGCGGCGGCTTCTGGTTCGAGGAGCTGGACGACCCGGCCGCCGTGGCCGAGCGCGTCGTCCACCTGGCCACCGAGGCCATCCCCCGCAAGCAGGGCGTGGACCCGGGCCAGGTGCAGGTGCTCTGCCCGATGCGCAAGGGCGCCGCCGGCACCGCCGAGGTCGGCCGCATGATCCAGGAGCGGCTCAACCCGGCCCGCGACGGCGTTGCCGAGCACTGGTCGGGCTCGTCGGTCTTCCGCGCCGGCGACCGGGTCATGCCGATCCGCAACAACTACGACAAGGGCGTCTTCAACGGCGAGACCGGAACCGTCACCCGCCTCCTGCCGGAGGACCGCCTGCTGGAGGTCCGCATCGACGACGGCGACACGGTCACCTACGGCTTCGACGAGCTCGACGACCTCACCCACGCCTACGCCATCAGCGTGCATCGCTCGCAGGGCAGCGAATACCCGTTCGTGGTGGCGCCCATCGTGGCCGAGGCCGGCGGCGTCATGCTGCGCCGCCGGCTGCTCTACACCCTGCTCACCCGGGCGCGCTCCTGGGTGGTGCTGGTCGGCGCGCGCGACGCCCTCGAACTCGCCGTCCACCGCCTCGGCCGGCGCCGCAACACCGGCCTCACCCGCCGGCTGGCCCTCACCCTCGACAACTGAGCGGGGCTCAGCGGTAACCGGTGACGTCGGCCGGTCTGCCCGCGTCCTGGACCTCGACCAGGTATCTCCAGGCGTCGGGCCGCGAGCCGTCCACGTCGGCGAACCCGTACACCTGCGCGAGCTGCCCCGACGACAGCGACTGCCCGCTCCACCGCATGACGTCGGGGTCGGCCGCCAGGGCCGCCACCGCCCGCCCGGTGAACCGGGGCGACTCGGAGATCGCGAAGTGCGGCTCGGCCGCGGTGGCGTCGCGCCAGTTGTCCTCCCGCACCTTGTAGATGTCCAGCATCATCTCCGAGCGCAGCCACCCGGGCGTCAGCGCCACCGCCGCGCAGCCGCGCTCCCTCAGCTCGTGCGCCTGCGCGAACGCGAGCCGGATCACGGCCGTCTTGGCCAGGTCGTAGAAGAAGGAGACCCGGTAGTGGGCGTCGTTGTACTCCTTGGTCCCGTCGGTCATCTCGACCACCAGGCCGCCGGGGTTCCGCATCAGCAGCGGCAGCGCGTGGTGGCTGGTGATGATGTGCGTGTCGATGGCCAGGCGGAGCAGCCGCATGCCCTTGTCGAGGTTCTGCTCCCACAGCGGCCGGTCCCACTCGGCGAGCGGGTCGCCGCCCCACACGTCGTTGACGAGCAGGTCGAGCCGGCCGTGGTCGCGGTCGATCCGCTCGACGAGGGCGCGCACCCGGTCGCTGTCCAGGTGGTCGACCTGGACGGGGATGCCGTGCCCGCCGGCCTGGTCCACCAGCTCCGCGGTCTCCTCGATGGTCTCCGGCCGGCCGTACTCGGAGCGCTCCAGCCGGGTGGTGCGGCCGGTGACGTAGACGGTGGCCCCGGCGGCCCCCAGTTCGACCGCGATTCCCCGTCCCGCGCCGCGCGTGCCTCCAGCGACCAGCGCGACCTTGCCCTTCAGCGATTCACTCATGGTGCGAGGCTGGCAGGAAAAGCCGACAAGGAGTGTCATCTTTTCCGGACGGCGTGGTGGCCGATTTCTGCAAGACCCGGGGCGGCGGCGAAGGAAGGATGAGGGCATGAGCATCGACCTTTCCGCGGCGGCCGCCTTCATGGCCACCCACGCGCGGGTGCTGGACCGCCGCCGCTTCGACCTTCTGACCCACGCCCTGGCCGGCGCGACCACCGACGCAGGAGCCGTGCAGGGGGCGCTGGCGGCGCTCGACGGCTACCGCAACGCCGACGGCGGCTACGGCTGGGGGCTCGAACCCGACCTGCGCTCCCCCGAGAGCCAGCCGGGGGCGGCGGCGCACGCCTTCGAGGTGTTCGAGGACATCGCGCCCGCCACCACGTCGCGGGCGGTGGAGCTGTGCGACTGGCTCGACTCGGTCACCCTGCCCGACGGCGGCCTGCCGTTCGCCCTGCCCGTCACCGCCCCCGCCGGCTGCGCCCCGTGGTGGCTCGGCGCCGACACCTCCACGTCGTCGCTGCAGATCACCGCCGTCACGGCCGCCGTCGCGCACCGTGTCGCCGCGCACGACCCGGCCGTGGCCGCCCACCCCTGGCTCGACCGGGCCACCCGCTACTGCCTGACGGCCATCGAGGCCATCGACGAGACGCCGCACGCGTACGTGCTGGCCTTCGCGCTGCGCTTCCTGGACGCCGTGCACGGCACCCGGCCCGAGGCCGCCGGCCTCGTCGCCCACCTGAGCAGGCACGTGCCGCCCGACGGCCGGATGCACGTCGAGGGCGGCACCGAGGAGGAGACGCTGCGCCCGCTGGACTTCGCGCCCCTTCCGGACGGTCCGGCCGCCTCCCTGCTGTCGCCGCAGGGCATCGCGGCCGACCTGGACCGGCTGGCCGGCATGCAGGAGCCCGACGGCGGCTGGACCGTCGACTACGCCCCCATCTCACCGGCCGGAGTTCTGGACTGGCGCGGCCACACCACCGTCCGCGCCCTGCAGACCCTCCACCGCCACGGCCGCCTCTGAGACACCCGTCGCCGGATGCTCCGGAGACGGGCGTCACTGTCGGCTTACAGGCGTAGGCCTCGGCGGCGCCGTACCAGGGGCTTGGCGACTCAGAGACCGCCGGACAGGTCGAACGTCTCCAGCGCTGCGCGCACATCGCTGTGGGGCGGAACGGGAACCGTAGCGGCAGGTTCATCCGCCGGTGGACACTTCGCCGGGCTCGATCCAGCACTCCGCAGGCCGCACGTGAGCGGTGCCGGCGCTGGCCTGCGGGCGGCGGAGCCGGAGTGCTGCTCGGGACCGGCCTGCCGGGCCTACCCGCGCCGGTCGACCCGAGTGCTGACGGCGCCTATCTCGGCCAGGATGCGTTCGGCCTCGGCACGGGAGGCGTCCGAGCCGGCGGAGCGGGCGTCGGTGTCGGCGATGAGGAGCAGGGCCCGAGCCTGGCCGAGCCGGTACCCGGACCGCCGATGCAGGGCAAGGGCACACGTCGCGCGTTCCGCGGCCCGGTCCGGCCGGCCGCGGGCGAGGTCGACGGCGGCGAGGACGAGCAGTCCCTGCCCTTCCCACACGCGGTACCCCGCGTGTCGCGCGACGGCCATGGCCTGTTCGGCGCCGGCCTCGGCGGCTGCGAGCCGACCGGCTGACAGGTGGGTCGCAGCCTGTTCGAGCCGGATCTGCGTCTCCAGCACACGGTCGCCACCGGACTCCAGCGCCGTCAGGGCGTTCTGCAGGTGCCGGATCGCCGACGGGTTCCCCAGGTGCCGGTGCACCGTGCCGAGTGCGGCCAGGGCGGAGGCGCGCACCCGTCCGTCCGATTCGCGCGTGGCGTGCGCGACGGCCTCGGCCTCCCGCAGCGCGTGATCGTACCGCCCGGCGTCGCAGTGCAGCGCGACACGGGTGGCCCGCACGACCGACTCCTCCACGGAGCTGCCGATCCCACGGTAGGCCTCCAGCGCGCGGTCGAAGTAGGCGAGCGCCTCGTCGAACCGGCCGAGCAGGTGGTAGGCGTCGCCCGTCACGGCGAGGGTCACCGGGTGGCCGTCTCCTGAGCCGGCGACGCCGTAGCATGTCAGTACCTGCTCCCCGTACGACACGGCCTGCTCCAGGTCTCCGGCGTGCAGGGCCGTGAAGGCGAGGTTGACCAGGTTGACCGCCGCACCGTCCGCATGGCCGCGTGCCATGCTCAGCTCCAGACCCCGGCGGTAGTGGGCGGCCGCGTCATCAAGCCGGCCGTGCCAGGAATGCAGTGTGCCCAGCGTGGTGCACGTCGCCGTCCAGTGCTCCGGCCAGTCCAGCAGGGAGCCCACGCGGACGGCCTCGTCAAGGTGCATCCGTGCCTCGCCGAGCCGGCCCAGCCTCATCAGGGTCTGACCGAGGGCCAGCCTCGCCGCCGCCTGGCCACGGGCGTCGCCGGCCGCCCGCGCCGCGGTGAGCGCCGCCGTGGCCGTCGCCTCGGCAGCCGGCAGGTCACCGGACATCCAGAAGTACCCGCGCAGTGCCAGCGCCAGGTGCCAGGACTCCTCCCGTGCCGCGCCCGCGGCGGCCTCCGCCGTGGCGGCCACCAGGTTCGCCGACTCGGCGTCGAGCCACCTCCGGGCGTCGCGGGCGTCGCGGAACGCGGTGGTGGCCTCGCCGAGCGGCGACAGCCGCAGCATGTGGGAGTACAGGAGGCCCGCCGCCGCCTCCACCATGGACAGGTGCCACCGGCAGACCCGCCGGACGACGGCCGCCTGCTCGGCGGGGCCGTCCTCGGCGCCGGCCCGGGCCCGGGCGTGCAGCCGGACCAGGTCGTGGAAGGCGAACCGGCCCGGTGCCCGCTCCTTCAGCAGATGCCGGCCCGCCAGACGCTCCAGCAGCCGTTCCGCCTCGCCTCCGGCCACCCCCATCGCCGCCACGGCGGCCTGCGGGGAGAAGTCCGCGCCGGGCACGAGGCCGAGGAGCCGGTACGCCCGCCGCGCGTCAGGCCGCAGCGCCGCGTACGACCGGTCGAGCGCGGTGCGCACGGCGGTCTCCGGGTCGTCCTCGATCTCCAGGGCGGCGAGTCTGCTGCCCCGCGCCAGATCGTCGGCGTAGCCGGCGATTCCCCGCGCGGGCCGGTCCGCCAGGTGGGCGGCCGAGACGCGCAGCGCCAAGGGCAGCCGGCCGCACAGGTCGGCCAGCCGCGCGGCGTCCTCGGGCTCGGCGTCGATCCGATCCCGTCCGAGCACCGAGGCCAGCAGGTCGCGTGCCTCCCGCGGAGGCAGGACGTCGAGCGTGATCCGCCGGGCGCCCTCCCTCGCGACCAGCCCGCTGAGGCGGTCACGGCTGGTGACGAGCACGAGACAGCCGGGAGCAGCCGGCAGGAGGGGGCGCACCTGCTCGGCCGAGGCCGCGTCGTCCAGCAGCAGGAGCATCCGCCGGTCGTCGAGCAGCGATCGGTAGCGGGCGGCGGCCTGCGAGGTGTCGGCCGGGATCCGCTCCGGGGGCGTGTCCAGCGCGCGCAGCAGCGCCGCCAGCGCCTCGGCGGCGCGCAGCGGCGGCTGCCTGGAATGGCCCCGCAGGTCGAGGTAGAGCTGCCCGTCGGGGAACCGGCTGCGGACCCGGTGCGCCCAGTGCACCGCCAGCGTGGTCTTGCCGACTCCCGCGGTGCCGGAGATCGCCATGATCGTCACAGCGGTGGGCTGTTCGGCGCTCGCGGTCACCAGGCCGTCCAGCCGGGCGAGCTCGGCGGCGCGACCGGCGAAGCCGCGGACGTCCATCGGGAGCTGCGCCGGGATCACGCGCCCGGCTTCCCCGGCCGAAGGCTCCGCATGGGAACCGCCCGCCTGGCCGGGTGCTCCGGGCTCGCCGGTATCGCTGGCCGTGCGAGAGGGTGACTCCTGACGCAGCACCCGCAGGTGCGCCGCTGCCAGCTCGGGCCCCGGCTCGACGCCCAGCTCGTCGCGGAGTCGATTGCGGACCGCCGCGAACAGTCGCAGCGCGGAGGCCTGATCCCCGCTGGCGGCCATTGCCAGGACGAGGCGGGCGTGCAGGGCTTCGTGCAGGGGTTCGTCCGCGACGAGCTCGCGTAATCGGGCGGCGGCCCCCTCATGGTCGCCGCTGTCCGAAGCGAGGTCGGCGAAGGCCAGCGCAGCGGCGATGCGCTCATGGTTGAGCGCCACGGCGGCGGGGTGCTGAGCGAGGAGGGGGTCTTCGCCGGCCAGCACCGGGCCTCGCCAGCACCGCAGCGCGGCGTCGAAGAGCTCCGCGGCCGCCGCTAACCGGCCTTCGTCGCGGGTCAGCCGCGCGCGGGCGACAAGATCACCGAACCGCAACACGTCATGGTCGCCAGCCGCCGGGGACAGAACGTAGCCGCCGGAACCCAGCGAGATGGCGGAACCCTGCGCCCGCGTGCGCGCGAGCAGCTTACGCAAGGAGCCGACGTAGCGTTGGACGAGGCGCAGGCAGGACTTCGGAGGCTGCTCGCCCCAGAGCGTGTCGATGATCTCCTGGCGGTGCACCGGCTGTCCTGGCCGCAGTGCCAGCAGGCCAAGTAACCGGCGCTGCATGCCCGACCGCACATCGACGGCTGCGTCGCCGGCGCGGACGGACAGCGATCCCAGCACGCCGATCCGGAGTGGCTCCACAGGGGCCGTGCGGACGGTGGCCAGCAGCGTGTCCAGCTCCGCACTGGTGATGTCCAGTGCCTCAGCAAGCCGCCGCAGCGACGCGGCCCGCGGGCGACTCACCCGATCGGCCTCCAGGTCACGCAGCGAACGCTCGCTCAAGGCGGCATGAGCTGCCAGTTCGTTCTGGTTGAGGCCCGCTCGCAGGCGACGGTCGCGGATGAACGAGCCCAGCGTGTGCCGCTCCGTCTCCATAGGAGACCAAAGCTACCACGATGATCAACAAGAGGCCGACGTCCGGATTTCAGATGATGGCCTCTTCCCTGTGACCGGAAGAGGCCATCATCATCTGGTCCGTGCTAGCAAGTAACAACCTTGTCGTACGAGGCGAACGGCTGATTGTATGCGTTCACGTCTTTCGACGCACCGGAGGCGACCGTGAAACACCCGGAGTCTCGGGCGTTGTTCCAGACAACCCGCAAGCGCTGACTCGTCGAGCAGTTGTTGTACATCACGACGTGGTTGAAACTACGCACGTCGACTGACACACAGGCAGGCTTGGTTCCAGCGGACGCAGGCGTAACTGCGCCGACGAGCGCGACCCCGGCCACGGTCGCGACCGCCGCTGCTCGGGCGATGTTTTTCATCATTCCTTTTCTCCGTTCCTTCGGTGGATGCACACAGAAGAGACGGTAAAGGCGGGCGCATCACAGGCGTGGTGGCCGCTGCGCACATTCCCACATCGCGGGCGGTCGCGATACCTGTGCGATTATCCCCCCGGTGACCTGGGGCGAAGCCATGAGCTCACCGTCCACGTCATGGGCGGCGTACTTGAACCGGCAGAAACCGGCGGGACGGGCGGCAGATCCGGGCCCGGTGGCCCAATGATCGCCCGGGCCTCTTCCACGTGCGGCAGACCGCACTGGGACCTGTTCGGGGTTCAGATAGATCTCGCTGCGTGATGACTCGCGGGAGATGCGCACCGTCATGGAGACGTATGACGCAGCGGGAGGGAGTCCTGCTCAGACCCCCGAGGTAGACGACATCAAGCCCAGTGAACTGCTCCTGACGATCACCGAGGTCATCTTGCACACCTTCGGGCATGGGTTTCGTCGGCGTGCATCACGGTCGAGCGCCGCGACGGTGACCTCGGCCACAGAGCACATCCGGGGGCTCGGGGTGGTGCCACGGGACGGTGACGGGGGTGGCGGGGAGGGTCCCGGCGAGCAGGGGCTCCAGGATGTCGGGGAGGGCGGGCGGGACGAGGCGGTCGGCCGTCCGGCGCAGGTCGGCGAGCGGCCACCAGCGGAAGGTGTCGAGCAGGTCCCGTTCGAGCTGCTCCATGCCCGAGACGTCGACGGTCGCCTCGGGGACGCGGACGAAGAAGTAGGAGTCGCGCGCGAAGTAGAGCCTGCCCCCGCCACTGGTCCAGTGGCCCGAGCTGACCGCGACCACCGCGCCGAACGCCTCCGGCGGCAGCGTGATCCCGGTCTCCTCCCGTAGTTCCCGCGAAGCGGCGACGGGCAGTGACTCGCCGGGGTGCACCCCGCCTCCCGGCGTGAACCACTCGTGGGCGGGGTCGTCCGTCTGGTTGAGGCCGCGGAACAGCAGGACGCGGTCGTCGGCGTCGGCGAGCAGGATGCGGGCGGTCGGCCGGAGGGTCGCACCCGGCCGAGGGGTCGTCGTTGCGGCCATGCCACGGATCATAGGGGCGCGCCCTGGCGACGATCGTGCGGCGCATGATCCGGTTAAGCCGGAAACGGTGATCCGACCGAGCCCCAAGGGTGGCAAGATCTCCCATCGGGGATATTCGGAACAGGTTCGGGGGAACGCCGTGTCAGTAGTCCCTTCTGCGGTGCCGGCGTGGCGCTCGCGCGCTCTGGTGTGGTGGTGGCCGGCCCTGGCGGTGGCCACGGCCCGGCTGGGGTGGCCGTCTCTCGTGGCCGTCCTGCCCGGCGGGCGGGCGGGCGGCGGGTGCGCGTGGTTCGCGGGCGACACCGCCGAGCCGTGGAAGTGGGAGCTGGCCGACCTCGTCGCCGAGGCGCAGGCTCGGGTGGCCCTGGGGCTGCCGGTCGTGGTGGGGCTCGGCGCGTGGCTGGTGGCGTGCCGGGGAGAGCGGGCGGGGGCCCGGATCTGGGCCGCGCTCGCCGTGGCCGGGGTGGTCGCGGCCGACCACGTGCTGCTGACGGTCCGCCTCTGGCTGGGCTGGACGCCCGAGGGCGCGGACTGCACGGTGGCCCCCGAGGCGGCCCACGCCGTGTCGGCGGGGCAGCTCGTCTGGACGTTCGCGCCCGCCGTGCTGGCCATGGCGGGGGCGTGGGCGGCGGGGCGCACCCCGCTGGAGCGCTCGCACCGGCAGTCGTGGTGGCCCGTCTGGGCGGCCGCGGCCCTCGCGGCCGGCACGGTGCTGGCGGCGAGCGGAACCCTGCGGTTGCCGGCGGGCGACCCGGAGCAGCCGCTCGCGCCCGACGGCACCCCCAGGTACGCGCTGGTGATCACCGGGGACCGGCTGGGCGTGCTGGACCTGGTCGCGGGCGGCGAACCGAGGCCGCTGCCCGCTCCGGACCCGGCGTTCTTCCAGTACACCGCCATCACGCGGGACACCCGGCCCGGCGGCTACCTCGCCGCGGTCAGCACGGCGGGCGACGGGGCGTTCGGCGGCCGCTCGTCGCGCGTCTACCGGATCGTCATGGACGGGGACGGCGGCGCGGCCGTCGGTGACCAGGTCGGCGGCGACCTGGCCGGGACGGTGCTCGACCTGGCCGTCTCCGCGAGGGGGCAGATCGCCTACAGCCGTGTCGTGGCCGTACCCGCCGACACCCTGAGAGTGGCCACCACGTTCGTCGGGCTGGTCGCGCCGCGCCGCGAATGGTCGGCGGCGGGGTCGCACGGGGCGGCAGGCGGGAACGCCGGGCCGCTGGGGCTGCACTGGCGGGACGCCGGGACGCTGGCGTTCCACACGGCGGCGGAAAGGGCCGGGCGGGTGGCGGCGGCGGGGAGGACCGGGCGGGTGGTGGCGCTCGACGTGACGCGGCCCGGCTCCGACCTGCTCGCCGCCCGCGAGTTGCACACCCTGGCGGACGGCGGTGACGGTCTCGCCCTCAGCATCCCGGGCGGCACTCCCGGCGGCGCCCCGGGCGACACCCCCGGCAGCACCTCCGACGGCGCCCCGGGCGGCGCCTCGGATGGCAGCGCCCCGGGCGGCGCGCTGGCCGTCTCGTGGGCCGCCGCCCACGCGTGGCACGACCACCGGATCACGGTCGTCGAGCCGTCAGGGCCGTCAGGGCCGTCGGGGCTGTCAGGGAAGGAGCGCCTGGTGTTCGCCTCCGGACAGGCGACGCTCCATGCCTTCACGCTCGACCGGACGGGCCGTCACCTGCTGGTCTCGCTGGTCACCGAGCGCCCCCGGGGTGCGTACGAGCTCGTCCGGGTGGACCTCGGGTCGCCGGAGCCGCGACCGCGGCGCGTCTGGCAGGGCGCCAGCCCTGTGGCGTCGCTCGCCTGGTAGGTCGTTTCCTACCTCTTCGTAGCCGGCTGTCCGTGTCACGGCCGTGGCGTCTTGCCAACTCTTGGCAAAAATATTAGGTTAGCCTTACCTAAGCTCAAGCCATGCCCGCGTCTGGACCGCCGCTGTCGCACACCGCAAGGGGAAACGTGCCTCCTCCGCCCACCGGACCATCGCCCGCTCCCCCCTTACCCGAGATCCTGACATCGACGCCTGTCGCCGTCGCGTCACCTCAGAGGCAGAACCTCATGACGATCCAGCTCCCGCCCTCCGCCGCCCCTCGCTCCGCCTACCCGGTGACCGCGCTGCCCGCCGAGCTGCGCAGGCTGCTCCGCTACCTCGCCAAGGCCGGCCCACCCGTCTCGGCCTACGTCTACGACGGAGCCGTCGCCGCCGAACGGGCCCGCGAGCTGCGCGCCGCCCTGCCGGACTGGGCGGCCGTCTACTACGCCGTCAAGGCCAACTCCTTCCCCGGCGTCGTCGCCGCGCTGGCCCCGCACGTCGACGGGTTCGAGGTGGCGTCCAAGGCCGAGCTGGAGCTCGCCCTGCGCGCCCGCCCCACAGGCGGCGACCCGCCCGCCGTCGTCGCCGCCGGCCCGGCCAAGTCCGTGCCCGTGCTGACCGCGCTGGTCCGCGAGCGGGTCGAGGCCATCAACGCCGAGAGCCTGCTCGAACTCCACCGGATCAGCCGGATCGCGGTCACCGAGGGCGTGACCGCCCGCGTGGCCCTGCGGGTCAACCCCGTCGCGATCCCCGTGACCGGCTCCCTGCACATGGGCGGGGTCCCGTCGCAGTTCGGCGTCGCGGAGCCGGACGTGCCCGGCGTGCTGCGGGCGGCCCGGCGGCTGCCCGGCCTCGACCTCGTCGGGTTCCACGTGCACGCCGCCTCGGGCAACCTCGACGCCGACGCCCACGCCGACTACCTGCGCTGGTGCGTCGAGTGGAGCGCCCGCACGGCCCGCGAGCACGGCGTCGACCTGCGCCACATCGACATCGGCGGCGGCATCGGCGTCGCCTTCGAGGGCGAGAAGCCGTTCGACGTGGCCCGTTTCGGCGAGCTGGCCGCCCAGGTCGAGCCACCGGCCGGCACGAAGGTCGTGCTGGAGCCGGGCAGGTTCCTGGTCGCCGACTGCGGCTGGTACGCCGCCGAGGTGACCGACGTGAAGACCTCGTACGGCAAGCACTTCGTGGTGCTGCGCGGCGGCATCAACCACTTCCAGCTCCCCACGTCGTGGGACATCGTGCACAACATGGCGGTGCTGCCGATCGAGCGCTGGCCCACCGGCTGCCCGCGCCCGGCCGTCGAGAACGCCGAGGTCACCGTCGTCGGCGAGCTGTGCACGCCGGAGGACACGCTGCTGCGCGACGTGCGGGTGGACCGCGTCCGCGCCGGCGACCTCGTCGTCTTCCCGTACGCGGGCTCCTACGGCTGGGAGTTCGCCATGCACCGCTTCCTCGGCCACCCCGTGGCCGAGCGCCACCTGCTCTGACCCACCCGCCCCGACGTCACCCGTCGCGGGCGTCCCGCACCGCACCTCACCGGGCCGCGTGCCTCCTGACGCCATACGGAGCTCATCCATGACCACATACCCGACCGACCTGGTCACCCTCGAACCCGACGCCGTCCTGTGCCGGCAGCGCGACCGGGAGTCCTCGGCGCGCACCTACGCCCGGAGCTTCCCGATCGTCCCGGTACGCGGGGAAGGCATGGTGATCGAGGGAGCCGACGGCCGCCGCTACCTCGACTGCCTGTCGGGCGCGGGCACGCTGGCCCTCGGCCACAACCATCCGGTCGTGCTGGAGGCGATCCGGCGCACCGTGGACAGCGGGGCTCCGCTGCACGTCCTCGACCTGGCGACGCCGGAGAAGGACGAGTTCACCGACGCGCTGTTCGCCACGCTGCCCGCCGGTTTCGCCGACCGCGCGCGCATCCACTTCTGCGGTCCCGCCGGGACCGACGCGGTGGAGGCGGCCCTGAAGCTCATGCAGACCGCGACCGGCCGCCACGGGCTGCTGGCCTTCACCGGCGCCTACCACGGCATGACCACGGGGGCGCTGGCCGCCACCGCCAACGTCGCGGTCAAGGAGCCGGTCGCCGGGATCGCCGCGGACGTGACCCGCCTGCCGTACCCGTACCCGTACCGCTGCCCGTTCGGCGTCGGCGGCGAGCGGGGCGCCGAGCTGTCGGCCGTCTACACCGAGCGGCTGCTCGACGACCCGTCGGGCGGCGTGGTCCCGCCGGCCGCGATGATCCTCGAAGCGGTGCAGGGCGAGGGCGGCGCGGTGCCGGCTCCGGACGGGTGGCTGCGGGAGATGCGCCGCATCACCGCCGAACGCGAGATCCCGCTGATCGTCGACGAGGTGCAGACCGGCGTGGGTCGGACCGGGGCGTTCTGGGCGGTCGAGCACAGCGGGATCGTGCCCGACGCGATGGTGCTGTCCAAGGCCATCGGCGGCAGCCTGCCCCTGGCCGTGGTCGTCTACCACGAGGACTACGACGGCTGGCTGCCCGGCGCGCACACGGGAACGTTCCGCGGCAACACGCTGGCCATGGCGGCCGGGGCCGCCACGCTGCGTCACGTCGCGAGCGAGGGCCTCGCCGGGCGGGCCGCCACGGTGGGCGCCCGCATGACGGCGCGGCTCGACGCGCTGCGCGCGGAGCTGCCCGTGATCGGCGACGTCCGGGGGCGCGGGCTCATGATCGGCGTGGAGCTGGTGGACCCGGAGGGCACGCCCGACGCGTGCGGGGCGTACCCGGCCGCGCCGCGCATCGCCGCCGACGTGCGGGCGGCCTGCCTGCAGCGCGGCCTCATCGTGGAGCTGGGCGGCCGCTACGACGCGACCGTACGCCTGCTGCCGCCCCTGGTGATCACCGACGAGCAGGCGGAGGCGGTCCTCGACCGGCTGGCCGACGCCGTCGCCGAGGTCACCTCGCCGCGCCCGGCGGGGCGGCGCTCATGAGGGCCGCCCCGAACGGGACCCCATCGCGCAGGACCGGCGTGCTGACCACCCCTGCCGACGCACCGGCGACGGGCCTGCCCAGCACCGCTGCGGACGCACCGGCGACCGCCGTCCCGACCACCTCTGCGGGCGGACCGGCGACCGGCGTGCCGAGCAGCCCTGCGGGCGCACTGGCGACCGGGGTGGTGACCGGCCCTGAGACCCCGCTGGCGACCGCCGTTCGTACCGTCCTCGACGCCCTCGCCGCGGGAGTGCAGCGGCGCGGCGGTCCGGTGCCGCCCGGCACGCCCGAGGAGCTGGCGGCCGAGGTCGCCCGGGCGCTGTCCGGTCCCGGTGGCGACGACGCGCTGCGGCGGCTGACCGAGCTGCTGGCGTACGGCAGCGCCGACCCGGCCGACCCGGCGTGCGCCGCGCACCTGCACTGCCCGCCGCTCGCCGTCGCGGTCGCCGCCGACCTCGCCGTCTCGGCGCTCAACCCGTCGCTGGACTCCTGGGACCAGGCGCCCGCCGCCACCGAGCTGGAGACGTCGCTGCTGCGGGAGCTGGCCGCCCTCGTCGGCTACTCCGGCGAGGCCGCCGGGGTCGTCACCTCGGGCGGCACCGAGTCCAACCTCATGGGCCTGATGCTGGCCCGCGACCAGGTCCTGGGCCGGGTCTGCGGGCGCCCCGTCCAGCTCGGCGGCGTGCCGGGCGCCGGGCCGCGCCCGCGGATCTTCGCCTCGGCCGCCGCGCACTTCTCGGTACGCCGCTCGGCGGCCCTGCTCGGCCTGGGCGAGGACGCCGTCGTGCCCGTCCCGGTGGACCGCGACCTTCGGATGGACGGGGACGCGCTGGCCGCGGCGCTGCGCGCGAGCACGGGGCGCGGTGAGCTGCCGGTCGCCGTGGTGGCCACGGCCGGCACCACGGACACGGGGGCGATCGACCCGCTGCACACGTGCGCGGCGCTGGCCGCCGAGCACGGCGCCTGGCTGCACGTGGACGCCGCCTACGGGGGCGGCGCGCTGCTGTCGGACCGGCTCGCGCCGCTCGTGGCGGGCGTCGAGCTGGCCGACTCCGTCTCCCTGGACTGGCACAAGCTCGGCTGGCAGCCGGTCGCCGCCGGGGTGTTCCTGGTACGCCGGGAGGAGACGTACGAGTCGCTGGCCCGCCGCGCCGCCTACCTGAACCCGGCGGACGACGAGGAGGCCGGCTACCCGAGCCTGCTGGGCCGCTCGCTGCGGACGACCCGCCGCGCCGACGCGTTCAAGATCGCCGTCACGCTGCGCGCGCTGGGCCGCGACGGGCTGGGCCGCATGGTGGACGCCTGCCACGACCTGGCCCGGGCCGGGGCGGCGGCGGTGCGCGCCCATCCGAGGCTCGACCTGCACGCCGACCCGATCCTGACGGCGTTCCTGTTCCGCTACGTGCCCGCCGACCCGGCGGCTGCCGACCTGGTGAACGCCCGGCTGCGGCGCCGCCTGCTGCGGGAGGGGCGGGCGGTCGTGGGCCGCACCGAACTGCCCGGCGACGGACCCGGCCGGGTCCGGCTCAAGCTCACCCTGCTCAACCCGAACACGACCGCGGACCAGGTCGAACGGCTGCTGGGCGAGGTCGCGGCGGCCGGCCGGGCCGAGGAGGAGGCGCTGTGAACCCCCTCGACGGCACGGCGGACCCGCTGGACCTGCCCGATCCGGGCCGGGCCGGCGAGGCGGCCGCCATGGAGACGCTGCTGCGCGCCTACGTGCGCGAGACCGCGACGCCGGTGCCTCGCGCGGGCACCGACCTGGTGCTGGACTTCCCCGCCAGCGGGGTCCGGCTGCGGGTCCCGGTGCGCTACCGGTCGGCGACCGGCTGGCACCGCTTCGGCGAGCCCCTCGTGACCGACCCCTCGGACACACGAACGGACGCGCGGACGGAGGCACGAACAAAGGCACGGACGGACGCGCCAACGGACGCGCGGACGGACGCGCGGACGGCGGACGCGGCGCTGGTGGCCGCCGCGGCGATCCGGGAGACCGTGGTGCGCCGGGGCCTGCCCGCCCACCTCGGGTCCGACGCCGCCGCCCGGGTGCTGAACTCCGCCCGCCGCACCGCCGCGCACCTGGCCGCGCGGCGCGCGGAGGGGCCCGGCGGGCGGGGGCCGACCCCGTTCCTGGACGCCGAGCAGGCCCTCCTGCTGGGGCACCCGTTCCATCCCGCGCCGAAGAGCCGGGAGGAGGCGTCCGACGGCGAGCTGGCCGACTACTCGCCCGAGCTGCGCGGCTCGTTCGCGCTGCACTGGTTCGCCGCGGACCCGGCCGTCGTGGCGGGCGAGAGCGCCGACGGGCGGACCCCGGCCGAGCTGGGCCGCGCCCTCGCGCCGGAGCTGGACCTGCCGGACGGCACGGTGCCGGTCCCCGCCCACCCGTGGCAGGCGCGCGAGGTGCTGCGCCGCCCCGAGGTGGCCGCCCTGGTGGAGGCCGGGCTGCTGCGGCCGCTCGGCCCGGCCGGCCCCGCCTGGCACCCCACGTCGTCGGTGCGCACCGTGCACCGGCCCGGCGCCGACGTGATGCTCAAGCTCTCGCTCGGCATGCGGATCACCAACTCGCGGCGCAACAACCTGCGTTCCGAGATGCGCCTCGGCGTGCAGGCGGCGCGGCTGCTGGCGGCCGGGCCGGCGCGGTGGCTGCGCGCCGAGCACCCGGAGTTCGCGATCCTGCGCGACTTCGGGTGGATCTCGGTGGGCGCCGAGGGCGAGACCGGGCTGGAGACGGCCGTCCGCGACAACCCGTTCCGTGGCGGCGGGCGCGAGGGCCTGTGCGTGGCCGGGCTGCTGGCCGAACGCACCGGCCCCGGCGACGGCTCGGCTCCCCCGCACCGGGCGCTGCTGTCCGCCGCGCTGGACCGGACGGTCCGGGCGCGCGGGCTGCCGCCCGCCGAGGCCGCGGCCCTCTGGCTGACCCGCTACCTCGACGTCCTCGCCGTCCCCCTGATCCGGCTGCACGCCAGGTACGGCGTCGCGCTGGAGCCCCACCACCAGAACACCCTGGTCGCGCTGGACGGCGACGGCCTGCCGAGCGCCGGGTGGTACCGCGACAGCCAGGGCTACTACGTGGCCGCCTCCCGCGCCGCCGAGCTGGAGCGGCTGCTGCCCGGCCTGACCGGCGGCCTGGACCTCGTCTTCGACGACGCGTTCGTGGACGAGCGGGTCGCCTACTACCTCGGCGTCAACAACCTGCTCGGCCTGGTCGGCGCGTTCGGCGCGCTGGGCCTGGCCGACGAGGGCCACCTGCTGCGCGTGCTGCGGGCCGCGCTGGAGCGGCTGCGCGCCGCCGAACCCGGCGCCAAGGGGCTGCTCGGCCTGCTCCTGGACGCCCCCGCCCTGCCCTGCAAGGGCAACTACCTGACCTGCGTGGACGGCCGCGACGAGCTCGTCGGCGACGTCCACACCCAGTCCGTCTACATCGAGCTTCCCAACCCACTCACGGAGGTGGAGCGGTGACCGCCCGCTATGACCTGGTCGGCGTCGGCATAGGTCCCTTCAACCTGTCCCTGGCCGCGCTGTCGGACGGCGTCCCGGGGCTGCGCTCCCTCTTCCTGGACGCGAGACCGGCCTTCTCCTGGCATCCGGGGCTGCTGCTGGAGGGGACGGTGCTCCAGGTGCCGTTCCTGGCCGACCTGGTGACGATGGCCGACCCGACGAGCCCCTGGTCGTACCTCAACTACATCCGCAGCCACGACCGGATGTTCCCGTTCTTCTTCTCCGAGCGGTTCCACATCCCCCGCCGCGAGTACGACCACTACTGCCGGTGGGTCGCCGAGCGGCTGCCGTCGTGCCGGTTCGACGCCGAGGTGACGGCGCTGGAGTGGGACGAGACGGCGCAGGCGTTCGCGGTCACGTACCGCTCGGCCGCCGGGGCGGTCACCCGGGTGCTGGCCGGGCAGGTGGTGCTGGGGGTCGGCACGGCGCCCGTCGTGCCGGAGCCGCTGCTGCCCCTCCTCACCGAGGAGAACGCAGGCCGGGTGCTGCACAGCGCCGACTACCGCCCCCCCCGCGACCGGCTGGCCGCCGCCGACGACGTGACCGTGGTCGGGGCCGGCCAGTCGGGCGCCGAGGTGGTGCTCGACCTGCTGCGCCGCCAGGACGGCGACGGGCGGGGCGGACCGTACGTGCGCTGGCTGGCCCGCACCCCCGCCTTCGCCCCGATGGAGTACTCCAAGCTCGGCCTGGAGCACTTCACCCCCGACTACATCGGCTACTTCCGCGGCCTGCCCGCGGACCGGCGCGAGCGGCTGGTCCGCGAGCAGTGGCAGCTCTACAAGGGCGTCAGCGCCGAGACGCTCGGCGACATCCACGACGAGCTGTACGAGCGGACCATCGGCGGCGCCGAGCCACGCGCCGCGCTGCACCCCGGCGTGGAGGTGGTCTCGGCCAGCGCGGGCAGCGCCGGCTACGCGCTGACCTGCCGGCATCGGGAGCAGGAGGCGTTCTTCCAGGTGCGCACCTCGGCCGTGGTGCTGGCCACCGGCTACGCCGCCGCCCGGCCCGCGTTCCTGGAGCCGCTGGCCGACCTGGTCGACTGGGACGGGCGGGGCCGCTACCAGGTGGACGGCTCCTACCGGGTGGCGCTGGACCCGCGCGTGTCCGGGTCGCTGTACGTCCAGAACGCCGAGCTGCACACGCACGGCGTCGGCGCGCCCGACCTGACGCTGGGCGCGTGGCGGGCGGCGACCATCCTCAACACGGTGGCGGGCCGCCCGGTGCTGCCGGTGCCGGAGCGGGCGGCGTGGACGACGTTCGGCGCGCCGCGCGTGCCCGGGAAGCAGCAGCGGGCCGTCCCTGCGGAGGCCGCCGAGGGCTCGCTGCGGTGACCACGGACGTCACCACCGGCGAGGTCACGGCGGAGGCCGGGCGGCCGGCCCGGCACGCCAAGGTGGTGCTGATCTCGGTGATCGGGCTGCACCTGGTGGCCGAGACGGCGCTGACGCCGTTCCTGCCGCAGCTCTTCGAGCGGCTGTACGGCATCACCGACCCGGGTGCGACCGGCGGCTACCTGTGGATCTGCCGGATCGTCGGCCTGGCCGCGCTGCCGCTGTGGGGCCTGGCGGCGCGGCGGTGGCCGCTGCACCGACTGGTGCTGGCCGGGCTGTGCGGCTCGGCCGTGTTCGACCTGCTGCTCGGCCTGGCCCCAAGCCATGCCGCCTACACCGCGCTGTCGGGGGCCGTGGTGGCGACCAACAGCGCGCTGCTGCTGGCCTACCCGGCGTTCGTCGCCGAGCACGACGGCGACGGCCGCCCGGGCGGGGAGCGGGACGGGGAGCGGGCCAGGCTGGCCGGGATCTGCTCGATC
Source organism: Nonomuraea indica (assembly GCF_002850745.1). Taxonomy (GTDB): domain Bacteria; phylum Actinomycetota; class Actinomycetes; order Streptosporangiales; family Streptosporangiaceae; genus Nonomuraea; species Nonomuraea indica. Next base: position 565,889 of record NZ_KZ559467.1, on the reverse strand, counting down.
GTCGTGGTGTTCCACCTGTCGACGGTGGTGGCGACGGCCGTGGGCGCCGGGGTGCTGGCGCTGCCCGAGCCGCGCGTGGGGATCTCGGCGTTCGCCGTCCTGGACGTGGCGCTGGCCGTGCTGACCTTCCGCGTCCTCGGGCGGCGCGCGGCGCCCCGCCCGGCGCCGGCCGCCGTGGAGGCGCCCCGCAGGGGTGTCAGGTTCGCGGTGCTCGCCCAGGCCGCGCTGATCGGGGTGGCGTTCGACTTCTCGGTGAACGTGGCGCGGCCGTTCTTCACCGGGTTCGCCGACGGGCTGGGCGTCGGGCCCGCCGGGTCGGCGGTGCTGTTCTTCCTGCCGAGCGTGGCCGCGCTGGCCGTGCTGCCCGTGGTGCGCCGCTGCCACGGGCTGCTGGGCGACCGGCTGCTGCCGGCGGCCCTGGCGGCCGGGGCGGCGGGGCTCGCCTGGCAGGCGCTGTCGTCGTCCGTGGCGGGGCTGGCCGGCGGGCGGCTGCTGTTCGGCGTGGGGCTGGGGCTGGCCCAGGTCGCGGTGGAGCTGTGGGCGTTCCGCGCCACCGGCACGGCCGGGCCGGCGTTCACCGCCGTCGAGACGGTCCGCTCGGCCGGGCTGCTCGCCGCGCCGCTGGTCGCCGCGACGGCCGCCTCCCACGACCTGGCCCTGCCGATCGCCGTCGCGGCGGCCGTCCAGGTGTTCGCCGTGGCCCTGTCGGCGCGCCGCGCCGGCGCCGTTCCCGTCCAGCCCGCACTGACGTACTCCAAGGAGATCTGATGAACCCCCCTGACCGTGACGCCTGGCAGCAGGCGGGCCGTCGGCTGCTCGTCAAGGCCGTCGAGGAGTTCGCCTACGAGGAGCTCCTCGTGCCCGAGCCCGACCCCGGCTCCGGCCGTCCCGACGCCTACCGGCTGGAGCTGGGCGAGGCGTGCTGGACGTTCCGGGCCGCCCGCGGCACGTTCGGCACCTGGCGCCTGGTGGACGGCACGCTGCGCAGGCTGCCCGAGCCGGCCGGCGGCGAGGAGGCGGGGCCCGAGCGGCTGCTGCTGGACGCCCGCGGGGTGCTCGGCTGGGACGGCCCCACCACGGCCGAGGTGCTGCGCGAGCTGACCGCCACCCGCCGGGCCGAGGCCGAGCTGATCTCCCGCGCCCTGCCCGCCGCCCGGCTCGCCGACCTGGACCACCTCGACCTGGAGGCGTACCAGGACGGCCACCCGTGCATGCTGCTGAACAAGGGCCGGCTCGGCTTCTCCGGCTCCGACTCCGCCCGCTACGCGCCGGAGGCGCGCGGCGAGGTGCGGCTGCTGTGGGCGGCGGTGCACGGCTCGCTCGCCGACCATTCCGGCGTCCCCGGGCTGGACGCGGCGACGCTGCTGGCCGAGGAGCTGGACGACGGGACGCGCAAGCAGTTCGCCGTCGCTCTGGAGGACGCCTGCGCCGCCACCGGCCTGGACCCGGACGGGTTCGCCTGGCTGCCCGTGCACCCCTTCCACTGGGACGAGGCCGTCGAGACGCTGTTCGCGCCCTACCTGGCCGACGGCCGGATCGTGCTGCTCGGCGAGGGCCCCGACCGTTACCGGCCGCTGCAGTCGATCCGCACGCTGGCCAACCTCGACCGTCCGGAGCGGCGCAACGTCAAGGTGCCGCTGCTCATCCGCAACACGCTGGTGTGGCGGGGGCTGTCCACCGAGCCGACCAGGGCCGCGCCCGACGTGACCGCCTGGCTGCACGCCGTCCGCGCCGCCGACCCGTACCTGCGCGACGAGCTGCGCTTCCACCCGCTCGGCGAGGTGGCCGCCGTCGCCGTGCGCCACCCGCTCTACGACGGCGTGCGCGACGCGCCGTACCGCTACCACGAGCTGCTCGGCGCGGTGTGGCGCGAACCGGTGGCCGCGCTGCTCGGGGAGGGTGAGCGGGCGCGCACCATGGCGGCCCTGCTGAAGGTCGGGGCCGACGGCCGGGCTCTCGTGGCCGAGCTGGTCGAGCGGTCCGGGCTCGCGCCGCGCGCCTGGCTGGCCCGCTTCCTGTCGGCGTTGCTGCCGGGGCTGCTGCACTACCTCTACCGGTACGGCGTGGCGTACTGCCCGCACGGCGAGAACACCGTGATCCTCTTCGACGCCGCCGAGGCGCCCGTCGGCGTCGCGGTCAAGGACTTCGCCGAGGACGTCAACCTGCTGCCGGAGGACCTGCCCGAGTACGCGAGCCTGTCGGAGCGGGCCCGCGGGGTGCTGCTGCGCTGGCCCGCGCGCGACCTGGCGCACTCGCTGCTCAGCGCCGTCTTCGCCGGTCACTTCCGGTTCTTCGCGCCGCTGGCCGAGCGGCACCTCGGCGTGCCGGAGGCGGAGTTCTGGGGGCTGGTACGCGCCGAGATCGACCGCTACCACGCCCGCTTCCCCGGCCTGGCCGGCCGGGCGGAGGCGTTCGGCCTGTTCGCGCCCGCCTTCGACCGGGTGGCGCTGAACCGGGAGCAGCTTCTCGGCGGCGGGTTCCACGACCGGAGCGAACGGGACGAGGGCTTCGACGTCGTCCACGGCACCGTCCCCAACCCGCTGGCCTCCGCGTCCGCCCTGGTCGCCGCCGCGCCGAAGGAGGAGGGCCGATGACGCCGCTCGGCTACGAGGAGCTGCGCCACCGGGCGGAGGAGGTCATCGTCAGCGTCCCCGACGTGCAGGGCCGCCTGCAGGGCAGCCGCCTGTCGGTGCCGTACTTCCTGGAGGAGGTGGCGCGGCAGGGCTTCGGCGCGTGCGTCTACCTGCTGGCGTCCGACGTGGAGATGGGCACCGGCCCCGGGTACGCCATCGACGCCTGGAACTCCGGCTTCGGCGACTTCGTGCTGCGGCCCGACCCGGCGACGCTGCGCCCGCTGCCCTGGGACCCGGGCACCGCGCTCGTCCTCGCCGACGCCGTCTGGCCCGGCGGCGAACCCGTGGAGGTGGCCCCGCGCCACATCCTGCGCACCCAGCTCGACCGGCTCGCCGAACGCGGGCTGGCCGCGTTCGCCGGCACCGAGCTGGAGTTCCTGGTCTTCCGCGACAGCTACCGCGACGCCTGGGAGCGCCGCTACCACGGGCTGGAGACCGCCACCCGCTACAACGTGGACTACTCGCTGCAGGGGCTGGCCGACATCGAGCCCGTCGTGCGCCGGATCCGCCGCGAGATGGTGCGGGCCGGGCTGCCGATGGAGACGGCCCGCGGTGAGTGCCACGCCGGCCAGTACGAGATCGTCTTCCGCTACGACGAGGCGATGGCCACCTGCGACAAACACGTCCTGTTCAAGAACGGCGCCAAGCAGATCGCCGCCCAGGAAGGGGTGGCGCTCACCTTCATGCCCAAGTTCGACGAGGGTGAGGGCAACTCGTGTCACGTCCATCTGTCGCTGCGCGGCACCGACGGCACGGCGGTGTTCGCCGACGAGACGACCGGCGACGGCATGTCGGAGCTGATGCGCCACTTCGTGGCCGGCCAGCTCGCCTGCCTGCCCGAGCTGACGCTGCTGATGGCCCCGAACGTCAACTCCTACAAGCGCCTGCGGCCCGGCGCGTTCGCCCCCACCGGCATCACCTGGGGCAGGGACAACCGCACCTGCCCGATCCGGGTGGTCGGCTCGGGCGCGTCGCTGCGCATCGAGCACCGGGTGCCGGGCGGCGACGCCAACCCCTACCTTGCCGTGGCGGCCATGGTCGCCGCCGGCCTGCACGGGATCGAGAACCGGCTGCCGCTGCCCGCCCCCCACGAGGCCAACGCCCTGGCCGACCCGTCGGTGCCCCGGCTGCCGGCGACGCTGTCCGAGGCGCTGCGGCTGTGGGAGGGCGGCGAGCTGGCGGCCAAGGTGTTCGGCGACGCGGTGGTGCGCCACTACGCGCAGGCGGCGCGGGCGGAGCTGGAGGCGTTCGAGACGGCGGTCACCGACTGGGAGCGGGTCCGCGGCTTCGAACGCCTGTGACCGAACCCGTGCGGGCGCGTCAGCTGGGGACGGGTGTCCTGCCGGACCGGCGGGCGAAGGCGGGCGCCCGCTCGGGCCGGAGCCCGATCCCGATCAGGTACGCCGTGACCGACCGGACGCCCGGCACCCGCCGGGTCACGACCGCGGCCGCCCTGGGCGGCCCCTCGCGCCGGCCCTCGATCGTCGGCCGTACCAGCGCCCGGTGCATCACCCGCTGGATGGCCTGGACGAGCACGGTCGGCAGCAGCCGCCTGCGGCGCACCCGGGCCAGATCCGCGGACGTGACGTGCCCGCGCAGCAGCGGCCCGGCGAGCAGCCGCGCGGTGGCGACGGCGTCCTGCACGGCGAGGTTGATCCCGACACCGCCGATCGGCGACATGGCGTGCGCGGCGTCGCCGATGCACAGCGCTCCGTTGACGTGCCAGCGCGGCAGCAGGTTGAGCCGGACGTCGAGGTGCTTGACGTCGTCCATCGACCGGATCGCGCCGAGCCGGCCGGCGAACTGCGGCAGCACCGCCGCGATCCGCTCGCGGAACGCCTCCACCCCCTCGGCCCGCAGCCGGTCGTCGAGGCCCTTTGCCGCCAGGTAGGCGATCTGGAAGTAGCCCTCCCGCGGGATGACGGCCGCGAAGTGCCCGCGGCTCATGCCGGGCATGAGCGCTCCGGCCTGCTCCTCGGGTTCGCGCGGCAGCCGCAGCCACCAGGCGTCCATGGGCACCGGGTACTCCTTGGGGCGCAGGCCCGCCCGCCGTCGGACGACCGACCAGCGGCCGTCGCAGCCGACGACGAGGTCCGCCCGCAGCTCGCCGGTCGTGCCGTCGGGGTGGCGGTAGCGGACTCCCGTCACCCGCCCGCCCTCGCCCACGAGGTGGGTGACCTCGGTGTCCATCCGCAGGTGGAAGCGCGGCTCGGCCCGCCCGGCGTCGGCGAGCAGGTTGAGCAGGTCCCACTGCGGCACCATCGCGATGTACGGGTGCGCGGTGCGCAGCCTGCGGAAGTCGGCCACCACGACCCGCCCGCCGCCCTCGGTGGGGAAGGCCGCCTCGTGGAGCCGGCTCTGCGGCAACGCGGCGAACCGCTCCCCGAGGCCGAGCTCGTCGAGCAGCTGCAGCGTGGACGGATGCACGGTGTCACCGCGGAAGTCGCGCAGGAAGTCGCCGTGCTTCTCCAGCACGGTCACCTCGACGCCGGCCCGGGCCAGCAGCAGGCCCAGCACCATCCCCGCCGGCCCGCCGCCCACGACGGCGCACGTCGTGTGTTCGGTCATCGGCCTCACCTTTTTCATCACCTGTTGAATAATCTCAGCATCCCTCGCCCGCGACCTCCCGTCAAGCGCCCCTCCGCTAGATTGCGTGACTGTGACGATCGCCTCCCCCCGAGCCAGGTGGCCGCTGTACGCGGCCGGGTTCACGACGGCGTTCGGCGCGCACGGCATCGCGGCCAACCTGGGCGGTCACAGCCCCGACGCGGTGACGTCGATGCTGGTGCTGGGCGGCCTGCTGGCGCTGTACGACGGCGCGGAGATCGTGCTCAAGCCGCTGTTCGGCGGCCTGGCCGACCGGATCGGAGCGCGTCCGGTGCTGCTCGGCGGGCTGGTCGCCTTCGCCGCAGCCTCGGCCCTGTACGCCGTGGGCGGCGAACCGGCGTGGCTGTGGGCGGCCCGGCTCGGCCAGGGCGCCGCGGCCTCCGCCTTCTCCCCCTCCGCCGCCGCCCTGGTCGCCCGGCTCAGCCCGGCCGACGGGCACGGGCGCGCGTTCGGCCGCTACGGATTCTGGAAGTCACTCGGCTACACCCTCGGCCCGCTGCTCGGCGGCGTCGTGGCCTGGGCCGGCGGGCTGCGCCTGCTCTTCGCGGTCATGGCGGTCCTCGGCGCCGCCGTCGCGGCCTGGGCCGCGCTGGCCGTCCCGCGCGTGCCGCCGCTGCCCCGCGACCGGCAGACCGTCGTGGACCTGGCCCGGCGGCTGTCCGCGGCCTCGTTCCTCGGCCCGACCGCGACGCTGGCGGGGGCCACCGCGGCGCTGTCGGTCGGGGTCGGATTCCTGCCCGTGTCGGGGGCCGCCGCCGGACTCGGCCCCGTCGCCACCGGTGCCGCCGTCTCCGTCCTCGCCGCCTGCGCAGCCGTGGCGCAGCCGCTCGCGGGCCGGGCCCTGGACCGCGGACGGCTGACCGTACGGACCGGGTTGGTCGCGGGACTGCTGACCACCGCCGCCGGACTGGCCTGCGCGGCGCTGCCGGGGCTGCCCGGCGTCCTGACGGCCGCGGTGCTGATCGGCGCCGGCACCGGCCTGGTCACCCCGCTCGGCTTCGCCGCCCTCGCCGCCACCACCCCACCGGCCCGCCTGGGCCAGACCATGGGCTCGGCCGAACTGGGCCGCGAGCTGGGTGACGCCGGCGGCCCGCTCCTGGTCGGCGGCGTCGCGACCCTGTCCACCCTCGGGCTGGGCTTCGCCGCCCTGGCCGTCCCGCTCGCCGCGGGCCCGCTGCTCGTCCTGGCGGCGGCACGCCGGCGCCGGGATTCCTAGCGCGTCCTGGGTGCTCGACGACCTCCTCGCCCCTGCCGACCCGGGCATGATCCGCCCGGCGCGGCCGTCCCCGCCCGGGTCAGACGTCGTAGTCGATCGTGACGGTCTCCGAGACGGGATAGGACTGGCAGGTGAGGACGAAGCCCGCGGCCACCTCGGCCGGTTCGAGGGCGAAGTTGCGCCGCATGTCCACCTCGCCGTCCACGACGTGGGCGCGGCACGTCCCGCACACGCCGCCCTTGCACGCGAACGGCAGGTCCGGCCGCACCCGCTGGGCGCCCTCCAGGACGGAGACGCCCTCGGGCACCTTCGCCGTCGTCACCCGGCCGTCCAGCATCACGGTCACCTCGCTGCCGGTGGCCGGGCCGGTGCGGCGGACCAGGGCGGGCGGCGGCTCGTCGACGTAGAACAGCTCGTGGTGCACCCGGTCCGCCGGCACGCCGAGGCCGGCCAGCACCTGCCGGGCCGCGGTGACCATGCCGAACGGGCCGCACAGCCACCAGTGGTCCACCTCCGCGACGGGCGTGAGCGCGGGAAGCAGCAGGCGCAGCCGCTCCTCGTCCAGCCGGCCGGTGAACAGCTCGGCCTCGCGCGGCTCCCGCGACAGCACGTGGTACAGCTCGAACCGGGCGGGATGCGCGTCCTTCAGGTCGGCCAGCTCGTCGGCGAACATCACGCTGCCGGCCGTCCGGTTGCCGTACAGGAGCGTCACCCGGCTCGCGGGGTCGTCCAGCACGGAGGCCGCGATGGACATGACCGGCGTGATGCCGGACCCGGCGGCGACCAGCACGTGATGGCCCGGCCGGCTCAGGTCGGGGGTGAACGCGCCGGCGGGCGGCAGCACCTCCACCTCGTCGCCCGCCGCCAGCTCGCGCACCAGCCACGTGGAGAACAGCCCGTCCGGGATCTCCCGCACGCCGATCCGCGGGCGCGCCCCGGCGCGGGCGCAGATCGAGTACGACCTGCGCTCCTCCCGCCCGTCCACCGTCCGCCGCACCGTGAGCCACTGGCCGGGCCGGAAGGCGTAGCGGTCCGCCAGCTCGGCGGGCACGTCGAAGGTGACGGCCGCGGCGTCGTCGCAGAGCCGGTCCACCCGGGCCACCCGCAGCGGCGCGAAGCCCACGCGGACCTGATCCTCCTGCTGGGCGATGGTCACGGTCAGATCTCCTTGACGTGCTCGAACGGCTCCGCGCAGGCCCGGCAGCGCCACAGCGCCTTGCACGCGGTCGCGCCGAACCGGGACAGCTCCTCGGTCTCGGCCGAGCCGCAGCGCGGGCAGCGCACCCGGCGGCGCGGCGGGTCCAGCGTCAGCGGCACGGGTCCGGCCGCGCGGGCCGGCGCGGGGCCGGGCGGCGCGATGCCGGCCTCGGCGAGCTTCCGGCGCCCGGCCTCGGTGATCCAGTCGGTCGTCCACGGCGGCGACAGGCGCGTACGGACCTCCACGTCGGCGAACCCGGCCGCGCGCAGGCTCGCCGTGAGGTCGGCGCGGATGGCGGCCATCGCCGGGCACCCGCTGTAGGTGGGCGTGACGGTGACGACCACCCGCCCGTCGCCGTCCGTGTCGACCTCGCGCAGGATGCCGAGGTCGGCCAGGGTCAGCAGTGGCAGCTCGGGGTCGGTCACCCGCTCGGCGACCTCACGCGCCACCGCACGCCCGGCCTCACGCGCCACCGCACGCCCGGCCTCACGCGCCACCGCACGCCCGGCCTCGGGCCTCGTCACCATGTCGCCCCCGGGAGCGCCCGTGCCACGCTCTGCATCACGGACAGCACCTCGTCCAGCTCCGTGCCGTGGCGCCCGTCCCGCCCGCCCGCTCCGGCGGGCGCGGCGTCCGCCGGGCCCTCCTGCGCGGCGTCCGCCTCGCCGGGACGCGCGGCGTCCGGGCGGGTGAGGCGGGCCGCGTCGAGCACCTGGTCGAGGACGGCGTCGAACTCGGCGCGCAGCTGCGACGGGTCCACCGCCACCCCGGCCCGCGCCAGCCGCAGCTCCACCTCGTGCGGCACGAACAGCTCGGCCACCAGCGGCCAGACCGCCGCCAGCCCCTCCTTCATCCGTTCGCGCGAGTAGGCGGTGCCGTCGCCGAGCCGCACCACCCAGCCGGCCGCGTAGTCGCGATGGTAGGCGACCTCCTTGACGCCCTTGGCCGCCACCGCCGCCAGCACCGGGTCGCGCGAGCCGGCCAGCCGGTCGAGCAGGGCGAGCCGCCACACGGCGAAGACGAGCAGCCTGGCCATGGACCGGGCGAAGTCGCCGTTCGCCGCCTCCACGAGCCGGACGTTGCGGAAGTCCGGCGCGTCGCGCAGGAAGGCGAGATCGTCCTCGCTCCGCCCGCCGCCGTCCGCCTGCCCCGCCCTGGCGAGCAGCAGCCGCGCCTGGCCGAGCAGGTCGAGGGCGATGTTCGCGAGCGCCACCTCCTCCTCCAGCTCGGGCGCGCGGGTGCACCACTCCTGCAGCCGGTGCGACATCACGAGGGCGTCGTCGCCGAGCATGAGGCAGTACGCGGCCAGGTCGCCGCCGTCCACCCCGGCGGGCGCGGTGGTGTCGACGCCGGCCAGCGGGTCGGTGAACCCGGTGCCGAACGCCCAGCGGGCGTCGCCGTCGCCGCCGAGCGCCTCGTAGGGGTTGTCGTGGGACATCGCGGCCTCACATGTGCGGGACGTCGTCGGGAATCTCGTAGAAGGTGGGGTGGCGGTAGACCTTGTCGCCGCTCGGCGCGAAGAACGGGTCCTTCTCGTCGGGGCTGGAGGCGGTGATGTGGTCGGAGCGCGTCACCCAGATGCTCACGCCCTCGTTGCGGCGGGTGTAGAGGTCGCGGGCGTGGCGCAGCGCCGTCTCGTCGTCGGGCGCCCGCAGCGAGCCGACGTGCACGTGGTTGAGCCCGCGCTTGCCGCGGACGAACACCTCGTACAGCGGCCACGACGCCCGCACCCCGCCGCTCAACGCGCCGGTCGCCCCGCCGCTCGTCCCGCCGCTCAACTCGCCGCTCGTCCCGCCGCTCGTCCCGCCGGTCAACTCGCCGCTCATGCCGCCGCTCCTCTGCCCGCCCGGTCCGCCTGCCTCGCGGCGTGCGCCGCGGCGGCCTCGCGCACCCAGGCGCCGTCGTCGTGCGCCGCCCGCCGGACCGCGATCCGCCGGGCGTTGCACGGGCCGTCTCCGCCGATCACCCGCCTGAACTCCGCCCAGTCCACCTCACCGAAGTCGTAGTGGCCGCGCTCGGCGTTCCAGCGCAGGTCGGGGTCGGGCAGCCGGACGCCGAGGGCCTCGGCCTGCGGCACCGTCATGTCCACGAACCGCTGCCGCAGCTCGTCGTTGGTGTGCCGTTTGACCTTCCACGCCATGGACCGGGCGGTGTTGGGCGAGTCGTGGTCGGGCGGCCCGAACATCATCAGCGACGGCCACCACCAGCGGTCCACCGCGTCCTGCACCATGGCCCGCTGCTCGGGCGTGCCCCGCATCATCGTCATCAGCAGCTCGTAGCCCTGCCGCTGGTGGAACGACTCCTCCTTGCAGATGCGGATCATCGCCCGCGCGTACGGGCCGTACGAGCTGCGGCACAGCGGCACCTGGTTGCAGATGGCCGCGCCGTCCACGAGCCAGCCGATCACGCCCACGTCGGCGAAGCTCAGCGTCGGATAGTTGAAGATCGAGGAGTATTTCTGCCTGCCGTCGATGAGCATCGCCGTCAGCTCGTCGCGGTCGGCGCCGAGGGTCTCCGCCGCGGAGTACAGGTACAGGCCGTGCCCCGCCTCGTCCTGCACCTTGGCCAGCAGGATGGCCTTGCGCCGCAGGGACGGCGCACGGGTGATCCACTCGCCCTCGGGCTGCATCCCGATGATCTCGGAGTGGGCGTGCTGGGAGATCTGGCGGACCAGCGTCCGGCGGTAGCCGTCGGGCATCCAGTCACGCGGCTCGATCCGCTGCTCCCGGGCGATGGTCCGGTCGAAGTGCTCTTCGAGCCGGCTGGTCTCGTCGGCCGCGCTCACGTGGCATCACCGTTTCCCTACCGACCATTCGTTCAGTATTAGTGTGCGCCGCGAGCGCCCGCCCAGGCAAGTCCGGGTGGACGCCGGCGGCCGTCAGGTGGCCCGCTTGGCGACGAGCGTCAGCACGTCGTAGCGGGCCACCGAGGAGCCGTCCTGCTTGGTCACGTCGGCGTCCCAGCGAACCTCGCCGTACTCGGCCCCCTCGCGCGGGTCGATCTGCTTGGCGGTGAGCGTGACGGTCAGCTCGTCGCCGGGGTAGACCGGGGTGAGGAAACGGAGGTTCTCCAGGCCGTAGTTGGCGAGCACCGGACCGGGATCGGGCTGCACGAACAGGCCGGCCGCCAGCGACACGACGAGGTAGCCGTGGGCCACCCGGCCGTCGAAGAACGGGTTGGCCCGAGCCGCCTCCTCGTCCATGTGGGCGTAGAAGGTGTCGCCGGTGAACTCCGCGAAGTGCTCCACGTCGGCCAGGCTGACCGGCCGCGGCCCGGCGACCACCGTGTCGCCCGGCCGCAGGTCCTCCAGGTGCTTTCGGAACGGGTGCACGTCCGTGACGGACCTGCCCGCCCCCGGCACCCACCGCCCGGCGACCTTCGCCAGCATGTCGGGGCTGCCCTGGACGGCGGTGCGCCGCATGTGGTGCAGCACGCCCCGGACCCCGCCGAGCTCCTCGCCCCCGCCGGCGCGGCCGGGGCCGCCGTGCACCAGCATCGGCAGCGGCGAGCCGTGCCCGGTCGACTCCTTGGCGGCCTCCGGGTCGAGCACGAGCAGGCGGCCGTGCCAGGGGGCGGCGCCGAGCACCACCTCGCGGGCGAAGTCGGGGTCGCCGGTCACCACCGAGCCGACCAGGCTGCCCTGGCCACGGGCGGCCAGCTCGACCACCTCGGCGGCGGAGGTGTACGGCAGCAGCGAGCTGACCGGCCCGAACGCCTCCACCTCGTGCGGCTCGGCCAGCCCGGCGTCGTCCACCCGCAGCAGGACCGGCGAGACGAACGCGCCCCGCTCGGGGTCGGCGTCCACCACCTCGACCCGCTCGGCGTCGCCGTACACGGTCGTGCCCGCCTGCATGAGCGCCTTGAGCGAGCGACGGACCTCCTCGCGCTGCCCGAGGCTGGCCAGCGCGCCCATGCGCACGTCGGGGTTGGCGGGGTTGCCCACCGTCACCCGGGCCAGGCGGGCGGCGGCCGCCTCGGCGACGGCGTCCATGAGGTGGGCGGGCACGAACGCGCGGCGGATCGCGGTGCACTTCTGCCCCGCCTTGACCGTCATCTCGGTCACGAGCTGCTTGACGAACAGCTCGAACACCTCGCCGCCCGGCGTGGCGTCCGGCCCGAGGACGGAGCAGTTGAGCGAGTCGGCCTCGGCGTTGAAGCGGACCGAGCGGCCGGTGATCGACGGGTGGACGCGCAGCTTCTGCGCCGTGGCCGCCGAACCGGTGAAGAACACCAGGTCCTGCTCGGTGAGGTGGTCGAGCAGGTCGCCCGGCCCGGCGCAGGCGAGCTGCAGCGACCCCTCCGGGAGGATGCCCGACGCGACGATCAGCTCGACCAGCCGTTCGGTCAGGTAGGCGGTCTGGCTCGCCGGCTTGACCAGTGACGGCACCCCGGCCACGAACGCCGGCGCGAACTTCTCCAGCGGCCCCCAGACCGGGAAGTTGAACGCGTTGATCTGCACGGCCACGCCGCGCATCGGCGTGTAGAGGTGCAGGCCGGCGAACGAACCGCCCTTGCCGAGCGGCTCGACGGCGCCGTCGACGTGGACCGTGGAGTTCGGCAGCTCACGCCGGCCCTTGCCGGAGTAGGAGAACAGCACGCCGATGCCGCCGTCCACGTCGAACCTGGCGTCGCCGAGCGTCGCCCCCGTCCGCGCCGACAGCTCGTACAGCTCCTCGCGATGCTCACGCAGGTGCGAGGCGAGCGCCTTGAGCAGGGCGGCGCGCTGGTGGAACGTCAGCTCGCGCAGGGCGGGCCCGCCGACCCGGCGCCCGTACGCCAGCGCGGCCCCGAAGTCGAGGCCGGCCGTGGAGATCCGGGCGACCTCCTGCCCCGTGACCGCGTCCAGCAGCAGCGCGCCCTCGTCCCGCGGGACGTGCCACGAGCCGGCCACATAACTCCGCAGCGGTGCCATGACAGACCTCCATGTCGCCAGGTGTGTTCGGTCAGGGCCAGGCGTAGAAGCCCTGGCCGCTCTTGCGGCCCAGCTCCCCGCGGGCCACCTTGTCGCGCAGCAGCCGCGGCGGGGCGAAGCGCTCGCCGAGCGTGCGGTGCAGGTGCTCGGCGATGGCCAGCCGCACGTCGAGGCCGACCAGGTCGGTGGAGCGCAGCGGCCCCATCGGGTGCCGGTAGCCGAGCTCCATCGCCCGGTCGATCGACTCGGCGTCGGCCACCCCCTCCTCCAGCATGCGGATCGCCTCCAGCCCGAGCAGCACGCCGAGGCGGCTGGTGGCGAACCCGGGCGAGTCCTTGACCACCACCGGGGTCTTGCCCAGCCGGGCGACCCAGCCGAGCGCGCTGTCACGCGTCGCCCCGGAGGTCTGCGGCCCGACGACGATCTCGACCAGCAGCGAGGCGGGAACGGGGTTGAAGAAGTGCATGCCGACGAACCGGGCGGGCACGCGCAGCGCCGCGCCCAGCTCACCGATCGGCAGGGAGCTGGTGTTGCTGGCCAGCACGGCCGTGTCGGCCACGACGTCCTCCGCCTCGGCGAGCACCCGTGCCTTCAGCTCGGCCGCCTCGGGCACCGCCTCCACGACCAGCTCGGCGTCGGCGGGCAGCGCGGACACGCGGGCGACGAAGGCGACCCGGTCGAGCACCTTGGCCGGGTCGTCGGCGAGCGCGCCGCGTTCGGCGGCCTTGCGCAGCCCGGCGGCCACCCGCTCGCGGGCCCGCCCGGCGGCGCCGGCGTCGCTCTCCACCACCGTCACGACCGCCCCGGCCGCGGCGAGCACCTGGGCGATGCCGGCCCCCATCCGGCCGCCGCCGATGACGCCTGCCACAGTCACGAGGACCTCCCCTGCCCAGCCGTCACGAGGACCCCCTCCGCTCCGCCGTTCACGAGGATCGCCTCCGCTCCAGGAACGCGGTCATCCGCTCGCGCTTGTCCGCGCTCTCCAGCAGCACGGCCTGCGCCAGGTCGTCGGCCACCGGATGCGCTCCCGGGGCGTCCAGCACGAGCTTGGTCAGCCGCAGCGCCGCCGGCGACGACTTCGCCATCCGATCGAGCAGGGCGTGGGCGCGGGCGGCCAGCTCCGGCCCGGGGACCACCTCGGCGACCAGCCCGAACCGCTCGGCCTCGGCGGCCGTCAGCCGCCTGCCGCCGAGCAGCACCTGCTTGGCCACCGACCGGCCCACCAGCTCGGCGAGCCGCCAGCAGGCGCCGGCCGCCGCCATGATGCCGAGCGCGGGCTCGGGGTTGCCGAAGACGGCCTCGGGCGTCGCCAGCCGGATGTCGCAGGCGTAGGCCAGCTCCGCGCCGCCGCCGAGCGCGTAGCCGGCCACGGCCGCCACGGTCGGCAGCGGCAGCCGGGCGATCCGGTCGAACAGCCGGCTGTTGATGCCCTGCAGCGCCTCGTCGCGACCGCGCTCGAGCAGCTCGGCGATGTCGGCTCCGGCGGCGAAGACGTCTCCGGCCCCGGTGAGCAGCAGCGGCCGGGGCCGGCGTTCGAGCTCCGCGCACACCTCGTGCAGCTCGCGGACCATCGCCAGATTGATCGCGTTGCGCGCCTGGGGACGGTTGAGCGTCACGGCCAACCGGTCCGGCCGCTCGTCCACGAGCAGCGTCTCGAACTCGCTCATCACCCCTATTATTAACCGTCCATTCGGTCAGTTTTCAAGGCCGGCGCCGGCCTGTGAGGCCGGCTGGGATACTCGTACCGTGCCACCCACCCGAACCACTCCCGCCCGGCGCGGACGCCCCGGCTACGACCTGGAGTCGCTGCTGTCCGTCGCGGTCAAGGTGTTCAACGAGCGTGGCTACGAGGCCACCAGCATGGAGGACCTGTCACGCAAGCTCGGCATCACCAAGTCGGCGATCTACCACCACGTGGCGAGCAAGGACGAGTTGCTGCGCATCGCGGTGGACCGGGCGCTCGACGGGCTGTTCGAGGTGGCCGCCGAGACCACCGCCATGAGCGGCCGGGCCGTGGACCGCCTGGAGCTCCTGGTACGGCGGAGCGTGCACGTGCTGGTCGACCGGCTCCCGTTCGTCACCCTGCTGCTGCGCGTGCGTGGCAACACCAAGGCCGAGCGGGCGGCCCTGGCCCGGCGGCGCGAGTTCGACCGGCTGGTGACGGAGCTGGTGCTGCAGGCGGAGGCGGAGGGCGACATCCGCCCCGACGTGGACCCGGCGGTGACCGCCCGACTGCTGTTCGGCCTGGTCAACTCCCTGACGGAGTGGTACAGGCCGCGCGGCGGCATGGGCGCCGACGCCCTCGCCGACGCCGTCTGCAAGATCGCGTTCGACGGCCTGCGCCAGCCCGCCGGCGACTGAGCGGAGGCGGCGACACGTCTTGCGGAGCCGAGCCGAAGAGTGCGGGACCCGTCCGAGGGTTTCCCGCACTCCGGCTCAGTGAGGGGTCAGACCCCCACCTGTTCTCCGAGCTCGGCCGGTGCGGCCGGGGTCCGCTTGGAGCCCCGGCGGGTGGGCATCCACCAGTTGGCCTTGCCGCACAGTTCCATCACCGCGGGGAGGAGGACCATCCGGACGATGGTGGCGTCGATGAGCACGGCGACGGCCATGCCCAGGCCTCCCTGTTTGACCGCGATGTCGGGGCCGAGCAGCGAGGTGGTGAAGACGGCGATCATGATGGCGGCCGCGGCCGTGATGACCTTGGCCGTCCGCGCCAGCCCCCTGGCGACGGCCGCGCGGGTGTCGCCGGTCCGCTCGTACTCCTCGCGGACCCGTGAGATCAGGAAGACCTGGTAGTCCATCGACAGGCCGAACAGGACCGGGAACATCATCATCGGGACCCAGGTCGTGACCGGCATGGCGGCGGGGAAGCCGAGGGCGGGGCCGAACCATCCCCACTGGACCACCGCGACGATCACGCCGTAGGCGGCGCCGATGGACAGCAGGTTCATCACGGCGGCCTGCAGGGCGATCGTCACCGACCGGACCAGCGCGATCAGCAGCACCATGGAGATCGCGATGACGACCGCGATCATCAGGGGCAGGCGTGAGCCGGATTCCTCGGCGAGGTCGATGGTGGCGGCGTTCGGGCCGCCGACGAGGACCGAACGGCCGCCGGGCGCGTCAGGCAGCACGCTGTCGCGCAGCCTGTGCACCAGTTTCGCGGTCGCCTCGTCCTGGTACCCGGTCGTGGGGAAGGCGATGAAGGTCGCGGCCTGCCCGTCCGCGCTGACCCGGGGCGGGGTGGCCTGGGCGATGCCGTCGGTGTCGCGGACCGCCTGGACGACGGGACCCAGGTCGACGCCGGCGGAGTCCAGGCGGGTGGTGAAGATCAGAGGCGCGCCGTAACCGGGGCCGAAGCCTTCGGAGAGGATGGCGTACGAGGTGTAGCTGCTCCTGTCGTGGGGCTGGATGCTGGCGTCGGGCTGGCTCAGCCGCATGGACAGCGTGGGGATGGCCAGCACCAGCAGAGCCACGCCGGCCAGCGTCGCGGCGATCACCGGCCTGCGCTGGACCACGCCCGCCCAGCGCTCGGCGAGGACGGGGCGCTGCGGGGAGGGGGCGCCGCCGGGCCGCTCCCGGCGGGACGTGCGACGCGGCAGGCGCAGCGAGTTGATCTTGTAGCCGGTGAAGCCCAGGAACGCCGGCAGCAGGGTCACCGCGGCGATCATGGTCACCAGCACGATCACCGACGTGGCGACGGCCACCCCGGTCATCAGCCGCTGTCCCATGACCATCAGGCCCAGCATCGCGATCACGACGGTGACGCCGGCGAACAGCACCGCGTGACCGGCGGTGGTGATGGCCTTGACCGTGGCGCTCTCGGGATCGTCGCCGTCCTGCAGGCTGTCCTTGTAACGGGTCACGATGAACAGCGCGTAGTCGATGCCGACGCCGAGCCCGATCATCGCGCCGAAGACCAGCGTGAATTCCGGCGCGGGAACCACGTACCCGACCAGCTTCATCAGCGCGAGGCCGCCCACGATCGCCAGGAGGGCGGTCACGATCGGCAGCCCCATCGCCGCCAGCGACCCGAAGGCGATGAACAGGATCACCGCCGCCGCCAGGATGCCCACGCCCTCGGCGGCACCCTGCGGGGGCGTCTCGGCCTTCTCCGCCATGTACCCGCCCAGTCCCAGCGTGACGGTGCCGTCGGAGGCCTCCTTGACCAGGTCCACCAGCGGCTTGACCTCGGTCTTGTCCACCTCCTTGGCGCTCAGCGGGATGGTCGTCCGGGCGATGCGACGATTCTCCGTCACCAGGTTCCTGTCCTGGTACGGCGAGATCACCGGTCCGGTGACCGGTGAGCCGTCGATCTCGGCGAGGACCTTCTCGATCTTGCGCCGGGCGGCAGGGTCATCGATCCCCTTCTCCGCCTTGATCGCGAGGGTCAGCGTGTCCCCTTGCTGCTCGGGGAAATGCCGCTCGATCAACTGCTGCGCCCTGGCGGATTCGGAGCCTCCGCCGGTGAAGTCGTTGTCGGGGGCGGCGCCGTACCCGAAGCCGGCCAGCGCCACGGCGACCACGCCGACGACCCAGATCAGCAGCACCAGACGACGGCGCCGGTAACAGAACCGGGCCAGCCTGGCCAGCGCTCCATCGGTAGGGGAGGTGTCGGTTCTCAATTCTTCTCCTCAAGACGTTGAACATCGCAGGGGCGCGGGCGACTCGCCGGCGGCCGGCCCGCTCCCCGCGTCTGATCTCGTGGCGCGCCCGGGTCAGGCGATCGTGACCTGGCCGTCGACGACCCTGACCGGGATCTCGATCAGCGGCGCGCGCGCCGGCCCCTTGGTCACCTGTCCGTGCTCGTCGAAGGTGGAGCCGTGGCAGGGGCAACGGAACCCGGACCCGACGTAGGAGACCGGGCAACCCTGATGGGTGCAGGTGGCGTTGAACGCCACGAACCGGTCCGGGGCCGGGCGCAGCAGACAGGCAGGTGCCCCATTCGGCGCGGTGAAGCTCTTCGACGACCCGACGGCGACGTCGGCGGCTGCGGCGATCACCGGCCCCCTCGCCGCCCCTGAGCCCGCCGGGTCCCCCGGCGCGACCGTGGGGCGCCGCGCGAGTGCCAGCGCGCTCCCCGCGGCCACCCCGACGGCGGTCGTCGCCGCCGCGATCACGCCGCCCCGCAGCACGGTGCGCCGCTCGACCTGCTCCTGTACGGCCACGCCCTCGTCCGGCGTGCCGCGCACCGGCAGACCGAGCCGGTGACGCACCCTCGCACGCAGCCAGGCGGTCAGGGACAGCACCCCGCCGTCGCCCATCGTCAGCAGCGGCGTCCACGCGAAGGCGAAGACGAGGTCGGCCCCGTAGTAGTACGGCCGGGTCGTCCAGCTCACCGTCAGGAAGAAGCTGACCGACAGGAGGACGCCGCCGAGGGCGGCGAGCCTGGTGAACAGCCCGAGGAGGACGCCGAGGCCGACCGCGACCTCCCCGAAGGCGATCGCCAGGCCCGCGACGGCCGAGTGGTCGGCCACCAGCGACACCAGCGGGCCGATCGGGGAGGTCTCGGCGGCCTGCGCCATCTGGGCCCTGACGCCGAGCGGCGAGGAGTCGTCCAGGTAGTGCGGGTCGAAGAGCTTGGAGACGCCGGCGTACACGAAGGTGCCGCCGAGGAACGCGCGCAGCGGCAGCAGTGCCCGGAGCGGCGACCGCATGGGGGAATCCCCGCGCATCATGATCCTGCGGTGGCTGAGGTGATCATGAAGCCGGTGCACATCTCGTCGCTGGAGCCGTCGCCCCAGACCACGTAGCGCGGGGGGAGCTTGCTCAGCGCCGGCAGTCGCCGCCGCAGGCCGGCGTCGTGCGTACAGGTGACGCGCAGCGTGTCTCCCGGCTTCACGTCGACGGGGGTGGGCAGGGGCAGGGTCTTCTGGTGGTCGAAGTCGAACTCGGGCACGTCGAGCAGGGTCTGCGCCTGGGCGGTGCCGGGATTGAGCTCGACCTTGATCGAGCGCCCGAGCATGTGCATGTGTCCCAGCGCCGCGTACACCGTCATGGGCTGCCGCACCGGATGGTCACAGCGCTGGGTGTCGCCGGGCACCGGCTTGCCGTCGCCGCAGAGTTTAAGGAGCTGCTGCGCGATGCCCCCGACCCGGTCGCCGAAGCGCTTGGTGACGTCGGCGACCGACGCGGCCCGGTCGCACAGCGCACCGGACTCCCCCTCGGCACAGGGCAGCTCGATCGGTGCCTGCAAGGGGAGCGTGCGTAGCGGTCTGGTGGCCGAAGTGCCGTCGGTCAGTCGCAACCGGACGCTGGACCGGTCCGTCTCGCCCGCGCGGCCGTCGGTGGCCAGCAGGTTGTAGTGCGCCTGGACGACTATCAGGCTGCCGGGCTTGACGGGGAAGCCGACATCCTGCCTCAGGACGCTCTCCGTGCCGTTGGGGGTCCAGGCGCTGGCATAGGTCCCCGCTGCCGGGCCCAGGCCGGTGTCGCCGAAACAGGTCCAGCCCGGGCCGGGCGTCTCGGCGTCCTTGGCCCGCGCCTGTTTCTCGGCCTCGGGGGCGACGACCTGGACCACGGCGTGGTGCACGAGCTTCGCGTTCTGGGGTTGGAACAGGGCTCCGGTCAGGAACATCGGCTTGGTCACGCCCGGATCGATGAGCAGGCACCGGTAGTCGTCGGTGCCGCCGTTGGGAGCGGCCGGCGTGTACGACTCCGGCATGGTCAGGTTCAGGAACCGCTCGCCGGCTCGCAACGGCTCCGACGCCACGGGCGAGGAGGCGCCGTGGCCGGGGTGCGGTGCGTCCGCCCCGGAGTCCGCGGAGTCCGGCGCACAGGCGGTGAGCCCCACGGCCACGGCCACCGAACACGCCGAGAGGGCGATCCTCCGCCGGTGCTTCAGCTGTTTCCTCATGACGACCTTTCGACGTGCGACGGGGTTTGCAGGAGATTCCTGGCTCGGCGGGGCACGCCCGTCCCGGCAGAGAACTGCGCTGCGACGGCCGGCGGCGGCGTCGCCAGGCTGGTGGAAGCGATCCCATCGTCGCGTCGTCGCGCGGCCACGGCCTCCGACAGCGGATGGCAGTGTGTACGCAGTTCTGCGTAGCCGCCTCGCGCCCGGCTACATCCGTCGTCGTAGGCGGGTCGCGCACCTGGGCCGAAGTGCTCTCACGCGCGGGAACCGTAGGATCGCGGCATGAGACACCGCGCCGTGCCGTTGCGCCTGCCCGCGCCGGCGCAGGACGTGCTGCTCGCGCTCTTCATCGCCGTGATGCAGGTCCAGGGCACGATCGTCCGCAACGCCGGCGAAGTGGTGCAGCGCCCCCTCACCGACCTCGCGAACCTGGGACACATCCTGCTGATCGTCGGCGGCGTGGTCGTCGCCGGCCGCCGACGGTGGCCGGTCCCGGTGTTCGTCGTCGCCGCGCTCACCAGCCTGGTGTACTACGGACTCGACTTCCCGGACGGACCCGCCGCGCTCGGGCTCTGCGTCGCCCTGTACACCCTCGCCGCCTACGGGGACGGGCGCCGGTCGCTGGTGATCGCCGGCGTGGGCACCTCGGTGCTGGCCGTCGGCTGGCTGGTCGCCGCGGCCGACCTCGAACCACGCGCCGCCATCGGCTGGGTGTACTTCCGGATCGGCGCGGCGGTCATGAGCGCCGCCGTGGGCGAGTCGGTCCGGTCCCGGCAGGTCATCGCGGCCGAGGCGCAGGCGCGCGCCGAGTTGGCCGAACGGACCCGTGAGGAGGAGGCGCGGGCACGGGTGGACGCCGAACGGCTGCGGATCGCGCGTGAGGTCCACGACACCGTCGCGCACGCCATAGCGATCATCAACGTGCAGTCGGGTGTCACCGCGCACGTGCTCGACAAGCGGCCGGAAGTGGCGCGCGAGGCGCTGCGGACCATCGAGCACACCAGTTCCCGGGCGCTGCGGGAGATGCGGGCCATCCTCGGGGTGCTGCGTGACGGCGACGGTGACGACGGCGGGCGGGTGCCGTACCCCGGGCTGGGAGAGATCGACGAACTGGCCGCCATGGCGCGCGAGGCTGGACTCGACGTCAGGCTGGAGGAGACCTCGTCCGCGGCGCCGTTGCCGAGCGCGGTGGGGAGCGCCGCCTACCGCATCCTGCAGGAATCGATCACCAATGTGGTCCGCCACGTCGGCCCGACCCGGGTGACGGTGGCGCTGAACCCCGGGACCGAGGCGTTGGAGATCCGCGTGACCGATGAGGGCCGCCGCGCCGCCTCAGCTGAGGCCTGCCCGGAGGCGCGCCCACCGGCCCGGCAGGCGAGCGGCGCGGACGGCGCGGCCAGGCCCGGCCGCGGGATCGTCGGCATGCGCGAGCGCTGCCGGCTGCTGGGCGGCGAACTCGACGCCGGGCCGCTTCCGGGCGGCGGGTTCGAAGTCAGGGCACGACTGCCCCTCGCGCCGGCGGGGTCCCGGACATGACCGCGGCCGCCGCCCCGGCCAACCCTCCGATCAAGGTGCTGCTCGCCGACGACGAGGGTCTCGTGCGATCCGGGTTCAGGGTCCTGCTCGACCTCGAGGACGACATCACGGTGGTGGGAGAGGCCACCAACGGCGCCGAAGCGGTCGACCAGGCCCGCGCCACCCGCCCCGACGTCGTCCTCATGGACATCCGCATGCCCAGGCTGGACGGGATCCAGGCCACCGCCCGGATCGCCGCGACGCGCGGGTTGGAGCAGGTCCGCGTCCTCATCCTCACCACCTACGACACCGACGAGTACGTCTTCGACGCCCTGCACGCCGGTGCCAGCGGGTTCCTGCTCAAGGACGCCGGACCAGCCGAGCTCCTGCACGCCATCCGGGTGGTCGCCGCCGGGGACGCCCTGCTCGCGCCGCGGATCACCCGGCGTCTCATCGGCCAGTTCGCCTCGCGACGGACAGCCGCCCGGACGGCGGAGGACCGGCTCGCGGTGCTGACGGAGCGCGAGCGCGAAGTGCTGGCCCTGGTGGGGCAGGGCCTGAGCAACCACGAGATCGGCGCCGCGTTGTTCCTCAGCCCGTCCACCGCGCGCACCCATGTCAGCCGCGCGATGGCGAAGCTGGGTGCTCGCGACCGTGCCCAGATGGTCGTCATCGCCTACCAGACGGGACTGGTCAGCCCGGCGCTGTGAGGCACGGCCGCCCCGTGTCCTCGCCGGCCCTGGCCGGCCCGCCAGGGAGCGTTCCCTGTCGTTAAGGATATTGACGACATGTCTGGCAAAGCAGTCAATCTGGTGAGTGTGACCCGGCAACCAACCACCTTCTGATCATGGGTGACGCCTTCGCGGTCACCCGGCCCTACCTGCCGCTGTTCCGGAACGTTCCGGCGGCGCGTCCCGGCGTCTGCCACGTCTGCCACTGGGGGCCGAACGAGCGCCGCCCCGTGCGGGAGCCGTACGAGATGTGCGCGAGCTGCCGCCGCACCACGGGCGGGGTCTTCCGGCACACGCCGCACGTGGTGCCGATCTCGCTGTGCGCCCGCCGGGGCGACGGCGCGCAGTTGTACGACATCGTCGCCCGGCAGCGCGACCCCGCCTCCCCGCCGGGCGGCCCGGACCGGTCCAGGTTCCTCGCCGCCACGCTCGCCCGGTTCCACCGCGCGCACCGCGCCTGCCTGACGCGGGCGGCCGGAGGCGAGTTCACGCTGGTCACCACGGTCCCCGGCACACGCACGGAACGGCCCGTCGAGGCGTTCCACCCCATGCCGCGGGTCGTCGGCATGGTCGGCGAGCTGACGGGCCTGCACCGGCCCGTCCTGCTGCCGGGCGACAGCGAGAGCGCCCTGAGCCGCCTGGCCCGGCGGGAGTCCGACGAGCGGGCCTTCCACGTCATCGGCGGGGTCCGCGGCGCGCGGGTCCTGCTGGTGGACGACCTGTTCGTCTCGGGCGCGCGGGTGCAGAGCGCCGCCGCCGCGCTGTTCCGGGCGGGCGCGACGGCGGTGGTGGCACTGGTGGTGGCCAGGCTGGTGGACCCGGCGTCCACCAGCGCGAGCGCCCGGAACTGGGCGCGAGCGTCGGCCGAGCTGTTCGACTTCGAGCGGTGCTGCCTGTGCGCGCCGGCCGCCGGCTTCCTCGGCCGGCCCGCCTGACCACGCCCGATGCGGCGATCCGGGGTGCGTTAGCCTCGGAGTGCTCGCCACGCACGTCCGCCGAGGAGCCGACACCGATGATCTTCATTACCGCGAAGTTCCGCGTCCTGCCCGAGCACGCCGACCGGTGGCCCGAGATCACCAGGGAGTTCACCGAGGCGACGCGGGCCGAGCCCGGCTGCCTGTGGTTCGACTGGTCGCGGAGCCTGGCCGACCCGACCGAGTACGTGCTGGTGGAGGCGTTCCGCGACGACGAGGCCGGGGCGGCCCACGTCCGGTCCGAGCACTTCAGGCAGGCCCAGCGGACGCTTCCGCCGCACCTCGCCGAGACGCCGCGGATCGTGAACGCCACCGTGCCGCAGCAGGACTGGTCGCCGCTCGGGGAGATGCAGGTCCCGGCCGACCGCCCGTAGCCCCCGACCCCGCGCACAACCCACGGCCGGCCGCCCGGGACCGTCAGCCGCCGCGCGCGGTCCACGGCGGGCCGCCCGGAACCGTGAGCGGCCGCGCGCGGTCCACGGCCGGGCCCCGGTCAGCCGCGGTCGCGGGCCGCCCCGCTGAGGACGCGGTCGATACGGGCGGCGAGTTCGACGTCCTTGGCCGTCACCCCGCCGGCGCTGTGGGTCGTCAACCGGAACCTGATGCCGTCGCCGGTGCGCTCGATCTCGGGGTGGTGGTCCAGCGCGTTCGCCTCGTTCATCACCGCCTCGCTCAGCCAGCCGTAGCTGTCGCGCGTGATGCGCACGTCCTTGACCAGCGCGTCGCCCTCCCTGCTCCAGGCTTCCAGGGCCTCCAGTGCGGTGTCGACGTCGGCGTCCGTGAGGCGTTCGGCCATGATCTCCCCCCTCGTTGGCTGTGCGGTCCATGGGGTGGGCTACCACGAGCCAGCCCTTTCACACCCCATCGGCACCGGCGCGGCCCCACGGCCTCTTTACGAAGTAAGGCTGATGGAGGGCCGCCTGGCACGTACGTAGAACAGCAGAGGCGGCAGCTCCCCCTCGTCCTCGACGTGGAACCCGGCCCGCGGGATGAGGTCGCCCAGCAGCTCACGCGGGCTGTGCCGGTGGGCCGGACCGCCCAGCGCGGTCAGCAGCCCGGCGAGCAGGCGGTTCGCGGGACGCCGGAACTCGGCCACCAGCAGCAGGCCGCCGGGCCGCAGCACCCGGAACATCTCCCGCACGGCGGCCCCGCGCTCCTCCTCGGGCATGTGGTGCACGGCCAGGCTCGTCACCACCACGTCGAACGACCCGTCGGCCAGGTCCAGCGCCTGCCCCGCGCCCACGACGTACGAGCAGTTGTCCGGGGCCAGGCGGCGGGCGTGCTCGACCATCTGCGGCGACGGGTCGACGCCCACCACCCGCCCCGCCGAGCCGATCAGCGGAGCGAGCACGCGGGTCAGGTAGCCGGTGCCGCAGCCCACGTCGAGCACCCGGTCCCCCGGCCTCGCCCCGGACAGCGCCGCCAGCCGGGTGAACACCTCCCGCCGCCGTCCGGCGAACCCGACGGCCGCCAGGACGTCGTACGCGCGGGGATGGTTGATCGTGCTCCCCGCATGCCCTTGCCGGGAGTGGTCGTGCAGCTTCCCCAGGCCCATGGTGCGCTCCCTCCTGCACAGCCCGGTGTGACCGGTCGCGGGGGCTCACCCCTCACATCCCCTCCCCGCGCCGCCCCGAACGCGCCACGAGAATCCGGCGCCTGCCCGGCCGGACGGCCGACGCCGGCGCCCGCGCTCCCAGGGAGGTGACCGCGACCGTCGGAGTTTCCGGACACTTCACCACCCCTGTTCGCTATCGCACAGCAGGGCGGAAGTGGTTGTTGACCACCCCATGCACACACCGTCCAATAGTGAACAGACTGTTCGAGAGGAGACACGTGATGGGACTCGGCAAGCTGCTCCACAATCACGCGGAACACGCCGACGCCGGCGGCACGATCGACCGTCCGCGCGCCTACGAGGTGATGGCGTCGATCGGCTTCCTCGGGCGGCGTCGGGAGATGTTCACCCGCCTGGCGGCGCTGTCCGGCGCCCGCCCCGGCGACAGGGTGCTCGACGTCGGCTGCGGCACCGGCTACCTGACCCGGATCCTGGCCCGGGTCGTCGGTCCGGCCGGGCAGGTGACCGGCATCGACCCCGCACCGTCGATGGTGGAGCACGCCCGGCTGCGGGCGCCCGGCAACTGCTCCTACGCGGTGGGCGAGGGCCAGGCGTTGGAGGCGCCCGACGGCTCGTTCGACGTCGTGGTCTCCAGCCTGGCCGTTCACCACATGCCGGCCGCCGAGCGCGGTGCCGCCATGGCCGAGATGTTCCGGGTGCTGCGGCCGGGCGGGCGACTGCTGATCGCCGAGTTCCGCCCGCCGACCGGCCCGCTGCTCGCCCGCCTGGTGGGGATGCTGACCGGCCCGGCGATGCTGCGGCGGCCCGAGGACCTGCTCGGAGACCTGATCCCGCGGGCCGGGTTCGACCAGGTGGATCAGGGCGACCTTCCGGCCATGCTCTCCTACGTCCGAGCCGTACGACCGGCCGCCTGACCCTTCGGTCCGAGCCCTCGGGCGTCACCTGCGGATGGAGGGCGGCCATCCGGTCGCGCGGCCACCATCGGCATGATCGCCCGACGGTCTCGGGCGCGGTGGCGGCGGGCAGCAGCAGGAGCCGGGGAAGCTAGCGGTGCGTGACCAGGGCCGCGTGGTGGTCGGTGCCCTCCGGTCCGCCGGGGTCGGCGTGCACGGTCGCGGCGCGCAGCCGAGGCAGGTCGTGGATGAGCCGATGCTCCGCCTCGACGGCGACGGCGTGCGCCTGGACCAGCGAAAGCTCGTGACCCACCACGATGTCCACCTCGGCCCGCAGCGTGTGGCCGATCCAGCGCAGCCGCAGCGCGCCGACGCGCTCGACCCCGGCCACCCCGGCGACGATGCCCTCGGCCTTCTCGACCAGCCGGGGATCGACCGCGTCCATCAGCCGGTGGTAGATCTCGCGGGCGGCGTCGCGCAGCACGAACAGGATCGCGACCGTGATCAGCAGTCCGACGATCGGGTCGGCGAGAGGGAACCCGAGCGCGGCGCCGCCGGCTCCGAGGAGCACGGCGAGGGAGGTGAGGCCGTCCGTTCTGGCGTGCAGGCCGTCGGCCACCAGCGCGGCGGAGCCGATCTCCCGGCCGACCTTGATCCGGTAGCGGGCGACCCACTCGTTGCCGACGAAGCCGACCACGCCGGCCGCGGCCACCCAGCCCACCGCCCGCATGTCCTGCGGGTCGACGAGGCGCTTGACGGCCTCGTACCCCGCCAGCGCCGCCGAGGCCGCGATGAGGAGCACGATCACGATGCCGGCCAGGTCCTCGGCGCGGCCGTACCCGTAGGTGAAACGGCGCGTCGCCATCCGCCGCCCCACCGAGAAGGCGATGGCCAGCGGGACGGCGGTGAGCGCGTCGGCGAAGTTGTGCAGCGTGTCGCCCAGGAGCGCCACGGAGCCGGAGAACGCCACGACCACCGACTGGATGATCGCGGTGACCGTGAGCACGGCGAAGGAGATCGCGAGCACGCGCATGCCGCGACTGCTCGACTCGAGCGCTTCGTCGGTCTTGTCCGCGCTGTCGTGGCTGTGCGGAACGAAGGCGTGCCGGACGCGCGACAGCAGCCCTCCCGACGAACCGCGGCTCTCCCCCTGCCCGTGGCCGTGGCCCTGCCCATGCCCGTGGCCATGCCCATGCCCGTGGCCATGCCCATGCCCGTGCCCGTGGCCATGCCCGTGGCCATGCCCGTGGCCATGCCCGTGGCCATGCCCGTGCCCGTGGCCATGCCCGTGCCCGTTCTCGTTGTCCGGCAAAGAGTCGGTGCGCCCAAGATCAGACATGCCGCTCCCTACTTGCATATGGCCCTTTTATTCGCATCATAGGTAGTCATGTACGCACGCGACAACGAATCAGGTGCCACCTCATCGCAGGAGCAACCGACGAGCGCCCAGGTGGAGACCGCGGTCGAGTCGTTCCGCATGCTCAGCGACGCCACCCGGCTGAGGCTCATGTGGCTGCTCTCCTCCGGCGAGTACGACGTCGGCTCGCTGGCCGCGGCCATCGGCGTGGCCAGGCCCTCGATCTCCCAGCACCTGGCCAAGCTCCGCCTCGCCGGCCTGGTGGAGACCCGGCGGGACGGCCGCCGCGTCCTCTACCGGGCCCGCGACGCCCACGTACGCGCGCTCATCCACGAGGCGCTCTTCCACGCCGACCACGAGGTCTCCGGCATCCCGCGCCACGACTGACCCGCCGGGGCCAGGACATTCAGCGGAACAGGTGGACGTTCGCAGCGGCCCACTCGTCGAACCCGCGCGGCGGGCGGCCGATGATCTCGCGTACGGACGGCCGCTGGTCGAGCGTCCACCGGGTCAGCTCGGCGAGCCGGGCACCGTACTCCTCCAGGGCGTACAGCGTCACGTCGATGCCGCTGTCGGGCCAGCCGCGGCGCCGCCAGTTCGCGCGGCTCTCCTCAGGCTCCACCTCCACGGCGGCGACGTCACATCCGAGGGCGCCGGCGATGCTCGCGATCCGCGATCGGGTGCTGATCGGCAGGCCGACCGCCTCGAGCACGGTGCCGACATGGTCGTCGGCACGCAGCGCCGCCACCGCGACGGCGGCCAGGTCGTCCTCGTGGATGAAGGGATAGTGGCCGCCGTTCAGGAAGGCCTCCCGGACGACCCGCTCGCCCCTGATCGTGTCAGGCCAGTCCGACCCCGTCGCCGGATAGGTGCCCTCGATCATCGCCCCCATCACCGCCGACGGGCGCACGTGCGTCCACTCCATCCCCGAGCACTCCACGGCCCGCTCGACGGCCAGCCAGAACCACGTCTCCGGCGGATAGGCCTCCTCGTACTCCGGACCGTGCGAGGACAGCACGACGACCCGCCGCACACCGGCTCCCCGGGCGGCCTCCAGCGCGTCCCGCACCGTCGCGGGCACGGCGCCCGCCAGGAAGACACCGTCCACACCGTCGAAGACCTCGGCGCGCTCCAGCGGCCGGGTGATGGACCCCTCGACGACCTCGACCCCGTCGGGCCAGCCGTCCACCAGGCCGGGCTCGGCCAGCACGCGCACCCGGTCACCCGCATCCAGCAGCTGCCGCGCAAGGCTCCGCCCGACGACCCCCGTGGGACTGCTGCCCGCGTCCTTCCGCGCGCTGACGGCCGTCAGCAGGTGCGTACGGGCAGACGAGGCATTCGTGATCCGCTCAGATCCATCCATGGCAAGACCCTCCGACGTGACTATGGAGATCTTGCGCCGCTCCCGGTGGCCGGGAGAGGTTGCGGATCCAGGACCGCGACACTACCAGCCCACCACGTCCAGCAGCCGCCCACCCGCTCACCGCGAACACCCGGATCGCACCGCCAGCCGCCCACCCGCTCACGACGAACACCCCGATCCCGCCGCCAGCCGCCCACCCGTACACGACGAACACCCCAGTCCCGCCGCCAGCCGCCCACCCGTACACGACGAACACCCCAGTCCCGCCGCCAGCCGCCCACCCGCTCACGACGAACACCCAATCGCGCCAGGCAGCCACCGAAACCCTTACCGAACAGACCCCCGCGCCCGCGGCCGGCGTCGTGGCCCGGCCG
The DNA here is from genome assembly GCF_002850745.1 of Nonomuraea indica. GTDB lineage: Bacteria > Actinomycetota > Actinomycetes > Streptosporangiales > Streptosporangiaceae > Nonomuraea > Nonomuraea indica. Next base: position 537,684 of record NZ_KZ559467.1, on the reverse strand, counting down.
CAAGGGGGCGGCTGTGCGGTCAGGCGGCGTCGAGCGCTTCGGTGATCTTGCGGGCCATCTCGGCCATGGTGGGGCCGGGCTCGCCCTGGTGGGTCCGGGCGGCCGCCTCGACGGCGACGACGACGGTGCCGCGGAAGTTGTCGGCCTCGGCCGGGTCCTGCTGCTTGAGCAGGCTCATGGCCGCGGTCAGGGCCGGCAGCACCTGGTCGGCCAGTTCGGCCACGGTCCTGCCGTACTTCACGCCCTTGGGCGCCTTGGCGAGGACGTGCCCCACCAGGCCGGTCGCGGAGGTGAGGGCGACGGAGCCCTCGACGCCGACCTTGTGGGCCGAGCTGGCGGCGCCGGCGGCGGACATCAGCGAGACGGCGCCCCACGCGGCGAGCCGCAGCGTCAGCTTGTCCTGCTCGGAAAGGGTGACGGACATGGTTTCTACTCCTTCAAGTCTGCGGATCACGGAACGAACGGATGGCGAAGCACGCCCCTGTCGGCACCCGGTGCCAGATCTCTCAGGTCAGGTCGCCGAGAAGATCGCACCGCGCCTTGAGGCCGCAGCCGCTGAACCGCTCATGGCATCCACCATCGCCGGCCACCCTGATACCGGACCGTCACCGCCCTGACGCGCCCCCTGACACACCCCCGCGCCCCTGCCGAGACGCCGCGCCACCCCACCCTCCGGAACCGGAAACCCTCCGCCCCTGTGCCGCTTACCGCATGACCTGTAGATGAGCCCAAATCGTCTGCCCGTGCCCATGATCGCTACGGGCCCCACACGTGATCGCGGAAAAGTACCCAGAAACGCAAAAGACCTGCGTTTCCGCAGGTCCAAGCGTGAATGGCGATGTAGCTGATCGGTGCCCCCTGTAGGATTCGAACCTACGCACCCGGCTCCGGAGGCCGGTGCTCTATCCCCTGAGCTAAGGGGGCCGAACGTGTGACTAGGCTACCAGCATCCGCACACCACTCCGCACACGATAAACCTCTGATCACACATCGCCGAAAACCGCATGTGACCGCACCGCTACGGGTAGCTTGGCGGCCGTGGGTGAGGTGCTGGGCAAGGTGCTTGTGGTGGACGATGACGAGGTCATCCGTCAGCTGATCGCGGTGAACCTGAGTCTTGAGGGGTTCGAGGTCGCGACGGCCACCGACGGTGAGGACTGCCTGGATCAGGTGCTCGACGTCATGCCGGACGTGATCACGCTGGACGTGATGATGCCGCGCCTCGACGGGTGGGAGACGGCGCAGCGGCTGCGCGACGGTGAGGCCACCCGGCACATCAAGGTGGTGCTGATCACCGCCAGGGCGCAGGACGACGACAGGCGGCGCGGGATGGGCATCGGGGTGGACGCCTACCTGACGAAGCCGTTCGACCCGGCGGAGCTGATCGAGGTGGTCGGGGAGCTGGCCGCGACGGCGCGGGGGTGACGTCGCCCCACCGTCGCCCCACCGTCGTCACGCCGTCGCCTCGCTGTGAGGCCGGAGTGGTCGCCGTTTTCGTCCTCGTAGTGGCCATAACGCGGCAGGACGCGCGCCCCTAGCATCGGGCCGCGACACCATCACCTCGCCCCGTGGAGAAACCGGATGATCACCATCGGCGGACTGCTGCCGTCCGACAGGGCCGCCTGGGAAGGCCTGTTCCGCGCGTACATCGCCTTCTACGGGCGCGCCGAGCCCGACGAGATGTACGAGCGGGCCTGGCAGGAGTTCCGGGACGGCACGCGGCTGCACGCGCTCGGAGCCAGGCTGGACGGCAGGCTCGTGGGCATCGCCCACTTCCTGTCCCACCCCAGCACGTCCGCCCCCGGCACCGACCTGTGCTACCTGCAGGACCTGTTCACCGCCCCGGACGCGCGGGGCGGTGGGGTGGGCCGCGCGCTGATCTCCGCCGTGACGGACTGGGCGCGGGAGCGCGGCTGCGGGCGCCTCTACTGGCACACGCAGGGGTCGAACGCCGTGGCCCGGCGCCTGTACGACCAGGTCGCGGTGAACCGCGGCTTCATCAAGTACGACATCGACCTGTAGCGGGCCGGCGCCGCGTCAGAGGACGGGTGGGGCGGAGAACGGGCGGCCGTCGAGCGTCCCGGTGAGCCGGGGGCGCTCGTGCCGCGTAAACGCCGTCCAGCGCAGGACCACGTCGTGGACCGGGCCGCCGGCCGGACCGGCGCGCAGTTCCGCCTCGGCTCGTCCGCCGGCGGCCAGCCGGATGTGGCCGCTGACGTCGAGGTCGGCCACGAAGCGGACGCCGTCGAGGTGGATGACCGCGTTCTCGTCGTCGAAGCGGACCTGGCCGCCCCGCAGTCCCGGCTCGCTCCGCAGCCGCAGGTGGGTGAGCGCGTAGGGGTTGCGGCGGGAGGCGGCGTTGGCGGCGGTGACGAACACGGCGGCCAGCAGCCGCCGCTCGCGCCCGGACAGCCCGTGGGCTGTGACTGGGCGGACGCGCGCCTGTGCCGGAGGGAAGGCTCCGGCCGCGCGGTAGTTCTCCGCGCTGCACCGCACCGCGGGAATCCGGTGGGCCGGGTCGGACAGGAACGCGCGCATGGCCGCGCGCACGCACGCGCCGGCGGGCCCCTCGATCGAGGTCAGGCTGTGCCCCGCGTAGACGACCCCGCTGACGACGGCGCCCGGGAAGTGACGCAGGGCGTCGGCCACGTCGGCCGGGGTGTGGGTGTCGAAGTCCCCGGCGACCGCCATGATCGGTACGGCGGGGCGGGGCGCGCCCGGTGGCAGCGGAGGGCTGTGCCGCGGGGTCGGCCAGCGCACGCAGAACTCCAGCGCCGCGACGCTGCCGACACCCAGGTCGGCCGGTTCGAACGGCGCGAGGGGACGTTCCGTCGCGAAATGGCGCTCGATCTGGCGGGTCCGCTCCGCCGGGTCCGCGTCCCGGTCGAAGGGGAAGGCTCCGTCGCCGCACCGGTGCGCCAGGTAGCCCGCCCAGTCGGGTCCGGTGACCGGCGGCGCGGGGGCCGCGCCGGCCGCCCGGGCCAGGCGGCGCAGGGGGGCCGGGTCGCCGCTCAGGTAGGCGGTGGCGGCGGCGGTCGCCTCCCGGCCGAACACCGGCTGGTACACGTTCCTGGACACCGCCAGGGCGGCCGCCATCGGCACGTCACGATCGGGTTGCGCGCGCAGGCGGGCGACCAGGGCGTGCCAGGTGCCCGTCGGCGTGCCGGGCAGCGCGCGGCAGGCCGCGGAACGCCCGCAGACGAGCTCCATGCTGTCCAGCCGGGTGCGCATGGGCCACGGGGCGTAGCCGTCCGCCGTGGTGATCATGCTGCTGTCGAGGAAGGCGGCTGCGAGGCTGTCAGGGTGGCGGATGGCGTACGCCTGCGCGTACAGGGTGCCGTAGGAGGTGCCGAAGAACGTCACCTTCGACACGCCGAGGGCCCGGCGGACCGCGTCCATGTCCGCCACCACCTGGTCGGCGGTGAAGAACCGGGCTCGCGGGCCGAGGTGGCGCGCGCAGGCGGCGATGGTGTCCGGCGCCGACAGGTCGAGGCCGGGACATGACAGCGGCGACGACCTGCCCATCCCGCGCGGCTCGACGACCAGGAGGTTCTGGTGGTCGAGTGCCGGGCCGAGCGTCCGCTGGAGGGCCGGCACAGCGGGCAGCGCGGGCAGCGGCCCGCCGGGATTGGCCAGAATCGTGCCTGTCACTCTGTCTGTCCCCCGGCCTGCGGTCCCGTCCGTCGCCCGGCCCGTCGCCGGGTTGCTCGCCCGGTTCCTCGCCGGCAGCCAGGCGAAGGCCACGGTGATGCGTTCGGATGACGGGTCGCTCCAGTCCAGCGGCACCGTCAGGGTGCCGTCGCACCGCCTCGTCGCTGCGGCGCACTCGTGCGGGAACGTCCCGGTGACGCGCCCCTCCGCGTCTCCAGCCTGATCCGGAACGGCGGGGACGGCGGGGCGGGCGCCGGAGGGAGGCGTGGCGGGGCCACGGGCAGCGGCGGCGGGAACGGCTGACAGGGCGGTCACCGCCACGACCGTCCCGGCCAGCATGGTGACGATCTTCATGCGTCCAGCCTCGCCGCCACCGCCGCCGCCTTCCTCCACCCTCGGACCGAACTCCGCCTGGGAGCGGGCTCCCAGACTCGACCGGGGAGGAGCGAGATCAGTCGAGGAGGCCGCGGTGGCGGGCCGTGCTGGCGGCCTGGGTGCGGGTGGAGGCGTCGAGTTTGCCCAGGATGTTGGAGACGTGGACGCTGACCGTCTTCTGCGCGATGAACAGCCGCTCGGCGATCTCGCGGTTGGTCAGCCCTTCGGCCACCAGCCGCAGCACCTCCACCTCCCGGGCCGTCAGCCCGCCGTCGCCGGAGCCGGACCCGGACCCCGAGCCGGACCCCGAGCCGGTGCCGGTGCCGCCGGCGGAAGCCGCGCCGGCGAAGCGGGCGCGGCGGCCGAACTCGGCCAGCGCGTCGCAGAGGGGCGCGGCCCGGAGTTTGGCAGCCGCCTCGCCGGCCTGCGCCCACTCGGCGTGGGCGGCGTCGCGGTCTCCGGCGGCGAGGAGGGCCTCGGCGAGACGCCAGCGGGCGCGGGCCGTCTCGTAGACGAACCCGTAGTCGAACGCCTCCACGACGCGCCGCCACAGCGCCGGGTCGAGACGGCCGTGCACCCGGTGCCACTCGGCCTCGACGCGCAGCGCCCACGCCCGGCCCTCGGGGCCCAGCTCGCCGCGCTGCCCGACGGGACCCTCGTCCACGGCCAGCCGGGCGGCGGCGAGCATGTCGTCGGCGTCGGCCACCGCGCCGAGGTCGCCGAGGGCCCACAGGCCCACGGCGGCGATGCGCAGGATGCCGGGGTCACCGGGCTGCTGCGCGTCGAGCACGGCTCGTACGTGGGAGAGCGCCGACTCGGGGTCGCCCCGCCAGAGCGCGTGCTCGGCGGCCAGACCGCGGGACATGTAGGCCACCAGACCGTCGGACCAGAACGGCCGCAGCCACTCCAGTCGCTGGTCGACGCCGGGCAGCCCGCGTGCGACCTCGACGAACAGCGCGAACGAGGAGAGGGTCGCCTCGGGGATGGTGCCGACGCGGGGGCCGAAGGTGGCGGCGACCGCCTCGGCCTGGTCCCAGTCGCCGGCCACGTAGTGGATGAGCAGGCGCAGGAACCTCAGGTCGGTGCCGTAGGTGCTCCACCTGAGCCCGTTGGCGAAGGCGAGCTCGATGCCCGCGTCGACGATCTCGGCCGCCTGGTCGAGGTCGCCCTGGTCGTAGTGGATGCGGGCGTGCTGGAAGCGGGCCCGCAGGTCCATGGCGAGGTCGCCGGAGCCCTCGGCGACGGTGGCGACGGCGGCGAGCTCGCGGGCCCGGACGGAGTCACCCTGGACCTCGGCGTGCAGGGCGAGGCTCAGCAGGGCGCCGACCTCGGCGTCGCGGGCGCCGGCGGCCCTGGCGGTCTCCAGGGCGCGGCGGGCGAGCCGCTCGCCTTCGGCGTGGCGGGGGCTCCAGGTGAGCGTGCGGGCGTGGGTGGCCAGGGCGCGGGCCAGGGAGGCCTGGTCGGTGGCCGTGGCGACGGCGCGCTCGGCGGCGGCGATGGCGCCGTCCCGGTCCTCCATCTCGTAGAGGTAGTAGGCGAGCCGTTCGCTGACCTCGCAGGTCTGCGGCAGGACGCGGAGCTGGGCGGCGGCGCGGTGCAGGTCGCCGCTGTCGGCGGCGGCGACGGCGCTGCGGAAGGCGAGCGCGGCCCGGCTCTCGCCGGCCAGCGCCTCGGGATCGGTCACCCGTTCCCAGAGGCTGAGCGCCTGGTCGTAGTGGCGGTGCGCCTCGGCGGGCGCGCCGAGGCGCTCGGCCTGCCGGCCGGCCTCGGCGGAGGCAGCCAGGGCGCCGGCGAGGTCGTGGCCGGCGAGGTGGTGGTGGGCCAGCTCGGCGGGCGAGGTGAGCAGCCGGGTGAAGGCGGTGTGCAGCCGGGTGCGCTCGCCGGGGAGCAGGTCGGTGTAGACGGCCTCCTGCAGGAGGGCGTGGCGGAAGGCGTACCCGTAGCCGTCGACGCGCAGCAGCCCGCGCGAGACGATCTCGCGGACCGCCTCCTCGAACTCGGCCAGCGGCAGGCCCGACACCTCACGCAGAAGTTCGTCCTCGACCCGCCGGCCGGCCACGGCGGCCGCTCGCAGCACCCGCTGGCCCGGCTCGGACAGCACCTCGACGCGGGACAGCAGCAGGCTGGCCAGGCCGTCGGGCAGGCTGTCGCCCTCGGTCAGGGCGGCGAAGAGCTCCTCGGCGTAGAAGGGGTTGCCGTCGGCACGGCCGACGATCATGCCCAGATCCTGCGCGGCGACATCACCCAACGTCGCGACATAGTCGGACATGTCGCCGGGATCCAGCGGGCCGAGCTCGACCCCGGTCACCGTGGGCAGCCGCTTCAGCTCGGCCAGCACGGGCCGCAGCGGGTGGCGGCGGTGCAGGTCGTCGGTGCGGTAGGTGCCGAGCACGCAGACCCGCTCGGTCTGCACCATGCGGCTGAGGAAGACGAGCAGGTCACGGGTCGAACGGTCGGCCCAGTGCAGGTCCTCGATGACGAAGAGCACCGGCTGGATCTCGCCCAGCAGCCCGAGCAGCGAGCCGAACAGCCGCTGCTGGGTCAGGCCGGCCGACGGGGCGCTCTCCACGCCCGGCAGCAGCTGGCCGAGCAGCGGGTGGGCGGCCGCCGCCGAGCGCACCGCCGGCTCCGCGCCGCGCAGCGCGTCGGCCAGCGGAAGGTAGGGCAACGCGTCGCCCAGCTCGGCGCACTGGCCGGAAAGCACGTGGAAGCCACGCTCGCGGGCCAGCGCGACGAGCTCCCCCGCCAGCCGGGTCTTGCCGATGCCGGCGTCTCCGCCGACCAGCGCGATCCCGGCGGTGCCCTCGCCGGCCGACTCCAGCACGCGCACGAGTCGTGCCAGCTCAGCACCGCGTCCGACGAGAAGTCCGTTCACGCCAGTCACTATGCCATGACCCGGCGGCACTCCATTGGTCCACGAAACGGCCGTCCCATTGGCCTACAAATCAGGACCAAACCCTTCCTAGGCTGCTTCGCGTGATTTCTTGGTCGATGTTCATCGTGTTCGTGGGGGCCTCGCTGGCTCTGGTGCTGCTGCCGGGCCCCAACCACCTCTACATCACCGCGCGTGGCCTCGCCCAGGGCAGGGCGGCGGCGCTGGCCAGCGCGCTCGGGGTGGAGGCGGGCACGCTCGTGCACATCGCCGCCGCCGCGGCCGGACTGTCGTACGTGATCTCCACCTCGGCGACGCTGTTCGGGATCGTCAAGTGGGCCGGAGTCACCTACCTCGTCTATCTCGGCGTCCGGGCGTTCATGGGCAGGGACGGAGCCGGCGGCGAGGCGCTGAAGCCGCAGCCGCTGCGCAAGGTGTTCCTGGAAGGCGTGCTGGTGAACGTGCTGAACCCCAAGGTGACGCTGTTCTTCCTGGCGCTGCTGCCCCAGTTCGTGGACCCGGCCGCGGGGTCGCCGGCGCTGCAGATCGTGCTCCTCGGGGTCACGCTCCTGCTGCTCGGGCTGCTGTCGGACATCGCGTACGCGTTCACCGCCGGGGCCCTGGGCGGCCGCCTGGCCGGGCGGGCCAGGGCGCTGCGGTACTTCAGCGGCGTGGTGTACCTGGGCCTCGGCGTGGCGACGGCGTTCACCGGGAGAAAATGACCGCATGGCGCCGAGGAAGCAGCAGGAGATCTTCGATGCGACGCTGCGCCTGGTGGCGGAGCGCGGCTACGACGGGCTGACGGTGGAGGGTGTGGCCGAGCGGTCGGGCGTCAACAAGACGACGATCTACCGCTGGTGGCCGTCCAAGGCGGCGCTGCTCGGGGCGGCGCTGGTGGAGGCCGACGTGCTGGGGTTCGAGCCGCCCGACACGGGCAGCCTGCGCGGCGACCTGGTGGCGCTGGTCGAGAGCGTCGTGCGGCTGCTCACCGAGCCGCCCGGCCGGGACGTGGCGGTGGCCGCGCTCGGCGCCGCCGTACGGCATCCGGAGCTTGACGCGCGCAGGTTCTTCGCCGACCGGTTCGCCCGCGAACGGCAGATCTTCGAGCGGGCCGCGCGGCGCGGCGAGCTGGCCGGGACCGCCGACCCGATGCTGGTCGTGGACCTGCTCGCCGGGGCGGTGTGGCTGCGCGCCGTCTTCAGGGGGCTGCCGCTGGACGAGGGCTTCGCGTCGCGGGCCGTCTCGGCCGTGCTCGACGGCGTACGGGCACCGGCCGCGACCCCTTGACCCGGCCTGCGACCACCGGCCACACCCCCTGACCCGGCCTTGCGACCACCGGCCACGCCCCCCGAGGCGGCGTCACCGGGCCAGGGCGCCCGGGATGCGGTCGAGCACCGTGTGCGGCGCCAGCCCGTAGGCGTAGAAGTCGACCGCCGCCGCCCCCGCGGCCCTGGCCGCCCGCACCTTGGCGGCGAGCCGGTCGGCCGAGTCGCTGTCCGGATGGCCGGGCCGCACCACCGCACGCACCTCTCGGTCCTTGCCGACCGAACGCAGGTAGGCGCCGACGTCGTCGGCCACCCGCGCCGCGTCGCGGGCGTAGGCGAGCACCCCGAACCCGGGCACCAGATCGCCCAGCGCCACCAGGTCGATCCCGAGCTGCCAGGCGTCATGGGCGGCCAGCCCGGGGGTCGGCAGCCCGTCGGCGGCGCCCTTCACCGCCCCGGTCGAGTCGACGAACACCAGCCGCGACCCCTCGCCGGCCACGGCGGAGGCCACCTCCGACACCAGCGTCGTCACGGTCTCGGACCGCGCGCGGGCGTAGGCGACCACGTCGGGGCCGGCGTAGGCGGTCAGCGCGGCGCGGGTCACCTCGCCCTGCGCCGGTGCGTCGCCGTCGAGGACCCGCCCGACGATGCCGGCGCACTCCTCGCGCGCCATCTCGGCGTCCACGCCCAGGTCGGCGGCGCGGGTCATGCAGTAGTCGCAGAAACACAGGCCCAGCAGGTAGGCGTCCATCGGCCCGAGCGGCACGAACGACCGTTCGGGCCGGAACGGGCCGAAGTGCAGCGACTCGGCCACCACGCTGTCGACGCCCAGCCGGGCCACCGCCCGGGCCAGCGCCGCGGCGTAGGCGCGGACGTCCGGGTGGGCGGGACACAGGTCGGCCGGGGCCCCCCGGTCACCGAAGCAGTCGCGCACGGTCACGTCGGGGTGCCGGGCGCCGAGGGTGGCGTTGACCAGGAACACGGCCCACCCGTGCAGCCTGAGGCCGCGTTCGGCGCAGGCGTCGCGCAGCCCGTCGAGCGCGTCGGCGTGCCCCGCGACCGGCTTGAGCCGCAGCCCGGCGAACAGGTCGGGCGGCGCGGCGAAGTGGGCGGCGTCGTGGCGGACGGTCAGCCGGGACAGCCCGTGCGGGGTGACGTCACGGGTGGCGTGGTGCACGGCTCCGACGGTGACGCCCGACACGCCGTACCCGCTGATCCTGTCGAGCACCCGCTCGACTCCCTCACCGCGCAGGTCCTCGGCGAAGACGTACACCGAACTGTCCACGAGCCGACCCTACAGTCCTGATCTAGAACCGGGTGTGGACGGAGCCGACGATCCGGTACTCGCGGTCCACCACCGGCAGCACCCGCCACTTGTCGAACGCCGTGCACGGATGGGAGATGCCGAAGGCGAGCAGGTCGCCGGGTCGCAGGCCGTCGGCGTGCACGAGCGTGTGCTGGTCCTGCATCTTCAGCACCGTGACCCCGCCGCGTTTGGGGACGGGCAGCCCCTCGTCGTAGGGGGCGTCGCGCTTGCCCATGCCGACGACGGCGAGCCCCGGCTCGGGGGTGGACAGCACGTGCGCCCACACCTCCAGCGCGGGCCGCAGCTCGCCGTCCATCCGGTTGTACGGGGTGCGCTCGCGGTAGTAGCCGTCGTCGTGGGTGACGTACGCGCCGCTGCGCAGCACGATCGTGGCCTGGGTGGCGACCAGCTCCCGGCCGATCACGTCGAACCACTGGCTGCCGCCGACGGACAGGACGGGGTTCCTGATCCGCAGGTGCTCGACGGCCTCCTGCAGCACCCGCAGGTAGGCGCGGACCTCCTCCGCGGTCGTCAGGGCGCCCTCGTAGCCGGCGACGCCGGCCAGCTCGACGCCGGGCGTCTCCTGGACGCGGCGGGCCAGCGCGAGCAGGTCGTCCAGCGAGCGGCAGCCGGCCCGCCCGCCCGCGTGCCCCATCTCGACGAGCACCTGGTACGGCCGGGCGGGCTTGTGCCCGGCGAGGATGTCCACGCCGGCCACGGAGTCGGCGAAGCTGTAGATCTCGAGGCCGGGGTCGCGCTCGCAGGCGGCGGCGATCCAGTCGAGCCCGGCGGCGTCCACCACCTGGTTGGCCAGCACGATGCGCCGGGCGCCGAACTCCAGCGCCGCCATGGCCTGCCTGGGGGTGGCCACCGTCAGCCCCCACGCGCCCGCCTCTAGCTGCATGGCCGCGATCTCCGGCGACATGTGCGTCTTGACGTGCGGCGCGAGCCGCATGCCGTGGTCGCGGGCGAAGGCGGCCACCAGCGCGATGTTGTGCTCCAGCGCCTCACGGTGCACCACCATCAGGGGGAACGACAGGCCGCCGTCGAAGATCGACCGTCCGAGAGCTTGCCGCATGTCCATCTCTTCGACCCCGATCACGAAGGGCGGAGGGCCCGGCCGGGGGTCGCCCCGGTCGGCTCGCCGCCGGTCAGCACGCGTGTACCCGACACCAGCACGTCGTCCACCCCGACCGCGAGGGAGCGGGGGGCTGCGTAGGTCGCCCGGTCGGCCACCGTGGCCGGGTCGAACACCACGACGTCCGCGGCGAACCCCGGCCGCAGCAGCCCGCGGTCGGCGAGCCCGAAGCGGCGCGCCGGATGCGAGGCCAGGTGCACGATCGCCTCCTGCCACGTCCAGTCGCCGAGCTCCCGCACATGGCGGCCGAGGAACCGGGCGAACGCCCCGAACCCCCGCGGATGCGGATGACCGCCCACGTAGATGCCGTCGGAGCCGCCGGTCTGGGCCGGGTGGCGGAGCATCCGGCGTACGGACTCCTCCCCCTCGGGACCCTCGTCGGGGCGGGCGGACACGCAGCCGGCCTCCAGTCGCGTCTCGACGAGCAGGCGGCGGCAGAACTCGGCCGGGGCGACGCCGGCCCGCTCGGCCGCCTCCACCATGCCGAGCCCTTCGGCCCACTCCAGGCCGGGCGCGTGGGAGATCGTCAGCCGCGGCCAGGTCTGCTCCAGGCCGGCCCACCAGGTGTCGAGCTCGCCCGAGGCGAGCATCTCCAGGGCCCGGTCGGGCTCGGCGCCGGGGACGTCGGGCGGCAGCACGACCATCGCCAGGATGGTGCTGCCGCGCAGGTAGGGGTAGGTGTCGAAGGTCAGGTCGACGTCGCGGCCGAGCGCCCCCTCCACCAGCGGCAGCAGCACGCCGGCGGGCCCGTGCAGGTGGGAGACGTGAACGGCGGCTCCGGACGCGAGCGCGATCTCGGTCACCTCCGTCATCCCCGCCGCGGCGCCGTCGCCGTAGGCGCGCATGTGGGTCACGTACGGCAGGCCGCCGAGCGGCTCGCAGAGGGCGGCCAGCTCCGCCGCCGAGGCGTAGCGGCCGGGCAGGTACTCCAGGCCGCTCGACAGGCCCACGGCGCCGTCCGCCAGCCCGCGTTCGACGTGGGCGCGCATGCGGGCGAGGTCGCCGGGCCCGGCGGCGTCCGGGGACGGGCCCATGACGTCGTAGCGGATCGTGCCGTGCGGGATCAGGTAGGCGGTGTTGACCGCGACGGCCCCGTCGTAGCAGTCGAGCAGCGCGCCCACGGTCAGCGGGCCGTCGATCGGGGGCGCGCCGTTGACGGCCGCGAAGTAGCGGGAGGCGTAGCCGACGGTGGCGGCCGAGCCGGGGGCGAAGGACAGGCCGTCCTGGCCGAGGACGAACGTCGTCACCCCCTGGCGCAGCGCCGCCCGCTGCACCGCCGGGTCGAACACGGCCGCGTCGCCGTGCGCGTGGCAGTCGACGAACCCGGGCGCGACGAGCCGGCCGCTCGCGTCGATGACGGTGCCGGCCCGCGCGCCGTCGAGCCGGCCCACCGCCGCGACGCGGTCGCCGCTGACGGCCAGGTCGGCCCGGTACGGCGGGGCGCCGGTGCCGTCGAGCACCCGGCCCCCGCTGATGATCACATCGAATGCCACCCAAGGATTAAACCCGATCGAGCGCCCGTTCGGGTCCGATGCCGGCGGCCTGTTCAGGACCCGCGCGCCGGCTCCGATCCGGAGCAGGATCGCGACGGGACGATCGGCCGTACGGCGAGCACGTCGCGGGCGCGGGAACGGGCGAGGTTCCAGCCGTTCCAGGGGTCGGGCTCGGCCAGGCCGTTGGCCGAGACCACCGCGGCGAGCACGCAGCTGCGCTGGGGCTCCGGCAGCCGGTCCAGCGCGGGCACCGCCTCGGCGCCCAGGTCGCCCAGGTAGTCCGAGTCGATCTTGGCCACGCCGCGCACGCCGACCTGCGTCTCGGCCACCCGCAGGTCGGGGTTGACCATGGCGAACGCGCCGAGCCCGAGGGCGGTGACGAGCACGACGGTGCGGGGCAGCCAGCCGGCCCGCCGGCCCGCCAGCCGGACCGCTCCGGCCAGCAGCACCAGGACGAACAGCGCCCCCAGCCACCACACGGTGGCCTCCACGGACACGCGCAGCCGCGACAGGCCGTAGGCGGCGGTGTAGAGGTGCAGCCGGTGCAGCGCCGAGACGAGCACCACCATGGTGAGCGCGCACAGCAGGCCGAGCAGCCCGGCCAGCACCCAGCGGTCGCGCCGTCCGGTGCGCAGCACCACACCCGCCAGCCCGACGATGCCCAGCACGAACACGCTGACCACGACGAGCTGGAAGAAGCCCTGGCGGGCGTACTCGGCGTAGGTCAGCCCGCGGGTCCGCAGCACCAGCGTGTCACCGCCGAACAGCACGGTGATCTGCACCACCACGAAGGCTCCGAACAGCAGGTTCACGGCGGTCAGCGGCAGCTTCCAGACCGGCCCGCCCAGGCTGACCTTGACCTCGGGCGCCTCCGGCTCGTTGACCGGTCTGAGCGCCACCAGCACCACCGCCCCCAGCGCCGCCGCGACGGCCGCGAACAGGAAGATCCGCAGCGGCGCCGACGCGGCCCAGTCGGTGGCGCTGGTCAGCCGCTCGGCGTAGGCGGCGAACACCGCGTCTGCCGAGACGAACAGCAGCCCGAACACCAGCAGCAGCACGGCCGTGATGCCCAGCCCGGCCAGCATCGGCAGGACGCGGCGCCGGGCCGTGAGCCGCTTGAGCGGGCGGCCCAGGAACCACGCCACCGGCCCGAGGGCGAGCAGCACCGACACGCCACCCCTGATCACGCCGAGCCACCCGCGCCCGGCCCCCGACACGGCGAGCGCCGCGAGCGCGCCACCGGCCGTCAGCAGCAGCCCGACGAGCCAGTCGGCGTCCCGCACCGCCGCCATCGCGATCAGCCAGTACGCGGCCAGCCCGAACGCGAGCGTCCACGGCGTCATCCGCCGCAGCAGCGCGGGCAGCGCCGCGGCGCCGAGTGCCGTCGCCACCAGCACGACGCCCAGCCCGGCCTGCGCGCCGGGCAGCGCCACCGCCCCGAACACACCCGCCCCGGCGGCGGCGGGCAGCAGCCAGCGCGGCGTCTCGGGCAGCTCGGGCTGCGGGAACAGCGGCGGCGGCACGTAGGGGGGCGGCGGCTGCCCTCCGCCCGGCTGCCCGCCCGGACCGGGCGGCACCGCCCGCTGCGCGCTCGCCGGGCGCGAGAGCTGGTGCGGGCCGGCCTGGTGCGCGGCGGCCTGGTGCGGGGACTGATGCGGCTGTCGGTGCGGAGGGTGGTGCGCCGCCGCGGGCGAGGGGGGGTACGCCGCCGCGGGCGAGGGGGGGTACGCCGCCGCGGGCGAGGGGGGGTACGCCGCCGCGGGCGGGGGATGGTGCGGCCCCGGAGCCGCCACGCCGCGGCCGGGAACCGCGCCGCGACCGGGGCCCGCGCCGAGGGCCAGCCCGACGGCGCCGAAGAGGGACGTGCTGAGCACGAGGGAGAGCAGGGCGGCCCCGTCCCCCACGAGGACGCTGACGAACGCGGCGACGAAGACGCCGCCGATGAAGCCGGCGAACAACCCGATGGCGGTCCCCGCCACCATCCGGCCGAGCCGCCCACCCGCGTCCGCGTGCGCCGTGGCCGCATACGGACCAGCCTGCTGGACCCCGGCCACCGCGACTGGCGCACCGGTTCCGGCAGCCGCGGCAGGCCTGTCCGGTCCGGCGGGCGGGGCCGGCGCCCTCTGCGGGACAGGCGCTTCCTGTTCGCCTTGCCCGGCCTCTCCGGCCTCGGCGGGCCGGGCGACCTCTGCGGCCTGGACGGCGGCATGAGCGGGCCGGCCGGACGGGGCAGCAGGCTCGGCGGCCTGAGCGGCCTGGGCAGTCGGGACAGGCGGGGCAGCAGGCTGGGTGGTGGCGGGGGCGGGCTCGGTGGGCTCGGCTTTGGGCGCGGTGGTGGGCTCAGTGGTGGGCTCGGCGGCCTGGGTGGCGGCGTACGCGGCGTGCGACACCGGCGCCGCCGGCGCCACCGGTGTCTCTGGTGCCGATGATGCCTCCGGGACCGGCGCTGGTGTCGGGGGTGCTGCCTGTTGCGCCGGGGTGGGCGGGTGGTGGTGCCGTTCCGAGGGCATGGGAGTCCTTCCGGGCAGGTCCACGACCATGCGGCAGCCCGCGCAGTCGTCGATGCGGATCGAGCCGCCGTGCAGCTCGACGATCTCCTTCACGATGGCCAGGCCCAGCCCCGCTCCCCCGGCGTCCGCCGCGCGGGCCGCATCGAGCCGCGAGAACCGCTCGAACACGCGCGCCCTGGCCGACGCCGGGATGCCCGGCCCCTGGTCGGCGACCGTGATCCGCACCCCGCCGTCGCGCGGTTCGGCGTCCACGGTCACCACGCCGCCCGGCGGGCTGTGCCGTACGGCGTTGTCGAGGAGGTTGGCCAGGACCTGGGCCAGCAGGTCCGGGTCGGCGCGCACCACGAGCCCGCCGCCGCCGGGGGCGACGAGGCGGACGTCCTCGCGCGCCAGCGCCGCCTCCCGCAGCGCCTGCCCGACCAGCGACGCCAGCTCCACGTCCTCCCGCTCGATCAGCCGGGCGCCCGAGTCGAGCCGCGACAGGTCGAGGAGCTGGGCCACCAGCCGGCCGAGCCGGTCGGCCTGGGCGAGGGCGGTGCGCATGGTGCCGGGGTCGGGCGCGGAGACGCCGTCCACGACGTTCTCCAGGACGGCGCGCAGGCCGGTGATGGGGGTGCGCAGCTCGTGACTGACGTTCGCCACGAGCTCGCGCCGCTGGCGGTCCACCTCGCCGAGGTCGGCGGCCATCGCGTTGAACGCCCTGGCCAGCTCCCCCACCTCGTCCCGCGAGGTGGCGCGGACGCGCAGCGTGTAGCGGCCCTTGGCGATGGTCTGCGCCGCGCGGGCCATCTCGCGCAGCGGCTTGGTCATGCCCCTGGCCAGCACCTGCACCATGATCAGCGACAGCACCACGGCCACGGCGATGCGGATCTCGCCCGGCAGCCCGGCAGCGAGGCCGGCCTCGTTCACCACGAACGCCGTCGCGACGGCCAGCACGATCACGATGCCGAGCTTGACCTTGATCCGGCCGAGGAAGTCGAGCGGCCTCACCGGCGGACCAGGGCGTAGCCGACGCCGTGCACGGTCCGCACCACGTCGGAGCCGAGTTTGCGGCGCAGCGCCCGTACGTGGCTGTCCACGGTCCTGGTGGCGGCGGCCTCGGCGAAGCCCCACACGTCCGACAACAGCCGGTCGCGCTCGAACACCTGCCCAGGCCGCTCGGCGAGGCGGCGCAGCAGGTCGAACTCGGTCCTGGTGAGCTGCGCCTCCACGCCCCGCACGAACACCCGGCGGGCCGCCGTGTCGATCTCCACCTCGCCGACCCTGATCACCGTGTCCTCGACGGCGAGCTGGGCGGCCCGTTCCACCCGGCGCAACAGCGCGTGGATCCTGGCCACCAGCTCGCGCATGCTGAACGGCTTGGCGAGGTAGTCGTCGGCGCCCACGCCGAGCCCGACGAGCACGTCGGTCTCCTCGCCGAGCGCGGTCAGCATGAGGACGGGCACCGGCCGGGCCGCCTGCATCCGGCGGCACACCTCCAGCCCGTCGAGCCCCGGCAGCAGCCGGTCCAGGATGACCAGGTCGGGCTCCGCCCTGCGGTGCTCGACCAGGGCCGTCTCGCCGTCTCCGGCCACCCTGACGTCGAACCCCTCGGCCGCCAGCCGGTCGCGTACGGCCCGCGCGATCGTCTCGTCGTCCTCGACCAGGAGGACACGCCGTTGCTCTGCCACGGACCGCAAGCCTAGGAGCGTCGCGTGCAGACGGCACTCCCCATTCCGTGCACATCCGGTGCAGACTGGGATCATGATCGTGTCTGGGTACCTTCGTCGGCTCGGCCTCGCCGCTCTGCTGGACGCGCCCCCGTCGGCCGACGGGCTGCGCGCGCTGCACCGGGCGCACGTCGAACGGGTGCCGTACGAGGTGCTGGACGTCTGGCTCGGCCGGGCCACCCCCCTCGCGCCGGGCGCGTCGGCGCGACGCATCGCGGCGGGCAGGGGCGGCTACTGCTTCCACCTGAACGGCGCGTTCCACCTGCTGGCCAGGACGCTCGGTTACGACGTGACGCGGCACGTGGGGGGCGTGCAGGGCCATGACAGCGAGCCGGGCGTCACCGCGAACCACCTGGTCCTGACCGTGCGGGGCCTGCCGGACGACGGGAATCCGGGCGGTGAGTGGCTGGTGGACCTGGGGCTCGGCGACGGGCTGCACGAGCCGATCCCGCTGGTGGCCGGCACCTACCGGCAGGGGCCCTTCGTGTACGGCCTGCGCGCGTCGGCGGTGGCCCCGGGCGGGTGGCGGCTGGACCACGATCCGCGCGGCTCGTTCCTGGGGATGGACTTCGGGCCGGCGGCCACGGGGATGTCGGCGTTCACCGCCATGCACGAGCACCTCACCACCTCCTCGGAGTCGGGGTTCGTGCGGGTGGCGACCGTGCAGCGGCGCGACGCCTCCGGGGTGGACATGCTGCGCGGGCTGGTGCTCACGCGGGTGGGGCAGGGGCGGCGTTCGGTGACGCTGGACACGGCCCGCGACTACTACGCGGCGCTGGCCGACGTGTTCGGGCTGACGCTGGATGACGTGGACGCCGGGGAACGTGAGCGGCTGTTCCACCGGGTGCGCGCGGCGCACGAGACGTGGCTCGCCGCGTCCGCCGCCGCCACACCCACCACCACGCCCGCCGCCACGCCCGCCACCGTGTCCGCCACCGTGTCCGCTACGGCTCCGGCCGTCGCGCCCCTCGCCCGGCCCGCCGCGGCGCCGTCCCCGGCCCCGTCCCCGGCCTGACCGTGGCCTCGGCCGGAGTCGTGCCGCTATCGTGCACTTCGGGATGGGAGACACCACGAGACTCGCAGGGCGCTACCGGCTGCTGAACCCCCTGGGCGGGGGCGCCGTGCGGCTGGCCTTCGACGAGGCGGCGCACCGGGACGTCGCGGTGCGCGAGCTGCGCCTGCCGCCCGAGTCGCGTGACGCCGCGGTGCGTGACGCGCGGCTGGCCGCCGGGCTGCGGCATCCCTGCGTCGTCCCGGTGCTCGACGTGGTCGTCGAGGGCGGCGTGCCGTGGCTGGTGACGGAGTTCGTCTCGGGGGCCGCGCTGGAGGGCACCGTGGCGGCGCGCGGGCCGCTGCCGTCCCTGCAGGCGGCCCGCGTGGGGGTGGGCGTGCTGGCCGCCGTGCGCACCGCGCACGCGGCCGGTCTGGTGCACGGGCGGGTCAACCCGGGCAACGTGCTGCTGACCGCGACGGGGCGGGCGCTGCTGACGGGGTTCGGGCTGCCTCAGGCGGGGCTGCGGCCCTCGGCCGACCTGTGGTCGTTGGCGGCCACCCTGCACTTCGCCGTCGAGGGCCGGCCGCCCGGCTCCGCGCCGGCCGCGGGCACCGACCCGCTGCGGGCGCTGATCAGGGCCATGCTCGATCCGCTGGGGCCACCGCCGGTCGAGATGGTGGCCGAGCTGCTCGACCGGCTCGCCGTGGAGCGTTCCCTGGACCAGGTGATCGCCACGTGGGGGCCGCTGCCCCCGGCGCGGGCGGCCGCCGTCGGCCTGGCCGTCCTCGACCGGCTGGCCGCCGCGCACGCCCGCGGGGAGCACCACGGCGCCGTCCACCCGGCCAGCGTCCTCACCCCCGACGTCCCCTCGTCCCGCCCACCCGCACCCGGTGAGCCGACCCCGGATACGCCCGTCCCGGGCGGGCCGGCGCCAGGTGCGCCCGCCGGCGGCGGGGCGTCCGGCGGGCAGGTGGTGCCGTGGCGTGCGGCGGCGTGGCTGGTGCCGGCACGGGTGGCGGGTCCGGCCGCGCCCGCCTTCCGGGCCCCCGAGGGGGCGCCGAGCCCGGCGGCCGACCTGTGGTCGCTCGGGGCGACGCTGTTCGCCGCCGTCGAGGGCCATCCGCCCGCTCCGGGAGCGCCTCTCACCAGGGCGGGGGCGCTGGCTCCCGTACTGTTCCGGCTGCTGTCGGGCGACCCCGCCCGGCGCGGCGACCTCGCCGCCCTGCGGGAGGACCTCCGGGCGGTCGCCGCCCTGGCCTGACCGCCCCGAGTTGCGATACATCGCGAACGGAACCGGGAGGGTGCACCCACTCGTTGGACCGGCGACGCAGAATGTGGGTGAGGCGGGGCGCGCGCTCCGCGTTGGAGGAAGAGGATGTCGCCAGTCCAGAAGTACGCCATCGGCGCGGGCGCCGCGGTGCTGCTGTCCCTGATCTTCTTGCCGGGATGGGTGACCCTGCTGGTCGTCCTCGGCGTGGTCGGCGCCCCGGTGGTCGGTTACATGATGCTGGACCCCTCGCAGCGGGCGCGGCTCAGGCGCGCCCGCAAGCGCGGCATCGGCCGCTGACCCCGGCGCGCCGCGGGGCGCGCGGCGGGCGTCTCAGGCGCCCGCCGCGGCCAGCTGCGCCCGCACCTTGAGCGTGACCCGGTGCTCCACGAAGAACGACAGGAACGGCACCGTGCCGCCGAGCATGATGCCCAGCATGTACGGCCAGGACCAGCGGCCCTTCATGCCGAGGTTCATCACGGCGACCAGATAGACCATGTAGAAGAAGCCGTGGATGGGCGCGGTGATCTTCGACAGGTCAGGGTTGCCGAAGCCGTACCTGAGCACCATCGCCACGCAGAGGATGAGCAGCATCACGCCGACGATGTAGGCGAGCACCCGGAAGGGTTTGAGAGCCGATTCCACCGATTAACCTTCCAGCACCATCTCAGGGGATTTGCCACGGCCCCGATCCTCGCGCACGCCGTCGCGCACGAAGTGGAACCACATGAACACGGCGAACCCGGCGAAGATCCACCAGTTGGCGGCGTAGGCCAGGTTGCGCCAGGTCAGCGTGCCGCCGACGATCGGCGGTGAGACCTTGACCTGCGTGAGCCCGCCCGAGGGCGGCTGGGCGACGACGTAGCCGGCGCGGACCTGTTCGCCGTTCCACAGGTTGAGCAGCTCGCCCGTGGACACGGTCTGCACCTGGCCCTCGGGGAGACCTCCGGCGCGCCGCTGCACGCTGTCGGTGCCCTGCTGCGGGCGCAGCCGCCCGGACAACGTGACCCTGCCCTCGGGCACCACCGTGGCCGGGTCGCCGGCCTCGGCCACCCAGCCCCGCACGACCGGCATCAGCGTGCCGTCGTCGAGCCGGAGCGGCGTGAGCACCCAGTAGCCCTTGCCGCGGGCGACGTTGCCGCCGGGCTCGTCGACGTCGGGCACCCGGTCGGCGACGAGGAGCTGGCGCTGCGCGTCGTAGACGCCCTCGGCGGTGACGCGGCGCCCGACCGTCTCGCCCGCGAGTTGCGCGCCGACGGGCGCGACCGCGGTGACCGCGACCGGCTCGGGGTCGGCGGTCGCCTGCGGCCTGCCGGAGTCCTGGAAGACGCCGAGCTGCCAGCGGCCGAGCAGGATGAACGCGATGACGACCCCGATCGTCAGCAGATGCAGCCCCAGCATGCGGGGTGAGAGCAGGGTCCTCAACATGCTTCAAAGCTATCCGGCGACCTGACCGGTCCCCTAATCAGCCCACCCGCGGATCACGGAAAAAGGCACAAATGTCGCAGGCGATCCCGCTAGGCTGCTCCTCATGTCTGAGCAGCACATCGACCCCGCGGGCAACACCCAGGCGTTCCGCGCGTTCGCGCAGCGGGCCGAGCAGGAGCCGGCGCCCAAGAAGTCGCCCCTCATCCCGATCATCGCCGTCGTCGCCGCCATCGTGGTCATCGGCGTGGCGGCCTTCCTGCTCCTCCGCTGACCGCATCCTCCTGACAGCGCCGACAGTCGGAGACCATCGGCGCTTTTCGGCGTGCCCGGGGTCAGGTCAGCCGCTCCTTCTCCGCTCCGTCACCCGCTCGGCCTGACCACCATCGCGCTGCCGCCGCCGCGCCGGGTGGGCTCGGCCACGGCCTGGACCTTGGTCCGGCTCAGGAACTCCAGCGCGGTGGCCGCCCCGATCTCCGGCGTGACCGCGAAGGCGTGTCCGCGAGCCTCCAGCTCGGCCCGGTGGGCGTCGAGGAACGCCTGCTCGGCCTGGGTCTGGGCGCCGTTGCGCTGGGAGGCGCGGGGGGCCGCCACCGCCTCGGGCAGGCTCATGCCCCACTCGTAGCGGTTCATCAGGATCTGCAGCACGGTCGTGATGATCGTCGCGCCGCCGGGCGAGCCGACGGCGAGCACCGGCCGGCCGTCGTCGAAGACGATCGTCGGCGCCATCGACGAGCGCGACCGCTTGCCGGGGCCGGGCAGGTTGGGGTCGCCGGGGGCCGGGCCGAAGGTGAAGTCGGTCAGCTCGTTGTTCAGCAGGAAGCCGCGTCCGGGCACCACGATGCCGTTGCCGCCGGTGGACTCGATCGTCAGGTTGTAGGCGACGACGTTGCCCCACCGGTCGGCCACGACCAGGTGCGTGGTCTCCGGTCCCTCGGCCGCGGTGGGCGTGGTTGTGCCGGTCGGGCGCTCGCACGGCCCGTAGTCGCCGTCGGGGGCGCCGGGCGCGGCCGGGTGCGCCATGGCGCGGTCGCCGACGAGGCAGGCGCGTTCCTTGGCGTAGCCGTCGGACAGCAGCTCCTTCAGCGGCACGCCCGGCACGTCGGCGACGTACTTGTTGCGGTCGGCGAACGCCAGGCGGGACGCCTCCAGGTACTCGTGCAGCCCGACC
This sequence comes from Nonomuraea indica, assembly GCF_002850745.1. Classification (GTDB taxonomy): domain Bacteria; phylum Actinomycetota; class Actinomycetes; order Streptosporangiales; family Streptosporangiaceae; genus Nonomuraea; species Nonomuraea indica. Next base: position 516,508 of record NZ_KZ559467.1, on the reverse strand, counting down.
TGGGGCAGCGCTTCCAGGATGTTGAGCGCCTCCCCCACGGTCGAGCCGCCGGAGGACGGGGGCGCCATGCCGTACACCCGCAGCCCCTGGTAGTCGACGCGGGTCGGCTCGCGCAGCGGCGCACGGTAGGCGCGCAGGTCGGACAGCTCCATCAGGCCGGGCCGCACCTTGCGGGTCGCCCCCGGCGTGATCGGCGGCCGCTTGACCGTGGCGACGATCTCGCGGCCGAGCTGCCCGCCGTACAGCCAGCCGGGTCCGCGCCGGGCGAGTTCGCGGTAGGTGGCTGCCAGCTCCGGGTTCCGGAAGACGGAGCCGACGACGGGCGGCGCGCCGCCCGGCAGGTACAGCTTCGCGGTGGAGGTGAAGTCCTTGAACCGCGCCTCGTTCTGCTTCGTCTGGTCCGCGAACGTCTGGTCGACGACGAACCCCTTGGCCGCCACCTCGATGGCGGGCTGCAGGGCCTGCCGCAGCGAGATCGTGCCGAACCGGCGCAGGGCCACGTCCCACTGCGCGACCGTGCCGGGGACGCCCGCCGACAGGCCGCTGGTGACGCCCTCCTCGAACGGGACGCCCTCGAAGGAGGTGGACGTCATGGCCTTCGGCGCGGTCTCCCGGCCGTCGATGGTGTGCACCTCGCGGTCGCGGGCGTCGTAGTAGACGATGAAGCCGCCGCCCGCCAGACCGGCTGAGTACGGCTCGGTGACGCCCAGCACGGCACCGGCGGCGACCGCGGCGTCGACGGCGTTGCCGCCCTTCCTGAGGACGGCGATGGCGGCCTTGCTGGCGTCGAGGTCGACCGTGGCGACGGCGCCACCGTACCCCTCGGCGACGGGAACCTTCTGCGGCGCCCACCGGCCGCCGCCGGCCGCCGCGGCGGGCGTGACCGCGGACGTGCCGGCGGCGGCCAGCGTGACGAGGACTGTTGCGGGAACGAGCACACGGCGCATGGGTCCACCCTTACCCAGGTACGCCGATCGTGGTAGGGCCCCCTGCGACCCACGGGCGACGCGGGCGCCCGGCGCGTGCTCTAGCGTGGGCGGCGTGCGGGTGAAGTCCGGTCATGACCTGGTTCCGGCGGCGGCAGTCGCCGTCGCGCAGGTCGTGCTGTCCATGGCGGCGCAGTACGGGCAGGCCCACCGCAGGCCGCTGGACGCGCTGGCGTTCACGCTGCTCATGGCGGGGCCCGCCGCGCTGGTGTTCCGCCGGAGACATCCGGTCGTCTCGTCGGCCGCCGCCCTGCTGGTGACGTACGCCTACACCTGGCTCGACTACCCGCTCGGCCCGGTCTACCTGGCCCCGGTCATCGTGCTGTCCACCCTGGTCATGGGCGGGCGGCGGCGGGCGGCGTGGATCCTGGCCGCGGTCACCTGGGCGGTGTTCATCGCCTACGGCGCCGTGGGCGACGGCAAGCCGGCGGGCATCTTCCACGACCTGGCCATCACCGCGTTCATCCTGCTCGTCATGGTGGTGGCCGAGCTGGCCTCGATCGTCCGGGAGCGCCGCGCGCAGCAGCAGCGCGCGGCCGAGGAGGAGATGCGGCGCCAGGCCAGCGAGGAACGCCTGACCATGGCCCGCGAACTGCACGACGTCCTGGCGCACAACATCTCGCTCATCCACGTGCAGGCCTCGACCGCGCTGCACCTCATCGACGACCAGCCGGAGCAGGCCCGCACCGCGCTCGCCACCATCAAGGCCGCCTCCAAGGACGTGCTCGGCGAGATGCGTTCCGTCCTGAACGTCCTGCGCGACGGCGCCCCCCGCTCCCCCACGGCCGGCCTCGACCGCCTCGACGAGCTGGCCGAACGTTGCGGCGTCGACGTGACGCTGGAACGCCTGGACCCCCGGCCGCTGTCCCCGCAGGTGGAGCGGGCCGCCTACCGCATCGTCCAGGAGTCGCTCACCAACGCCGCCCGCCACGCCCCCGGCGCCAAGGTGCGGGTCCGGCTGGTGTACGGCCCGCGCGAGCTGGCCGTACAGGTCACCGACACCGGGCCGACGACGCCGCCCGTCCTGGCCGGGCAGGGCGGCGGCAACGGCATCCCGGGCATGCGCGAACGCGCCTCCGCCCTGGGCGGCACCCTGTTCGCCGGCCCCTCGGGCGGTGGCTTCGAGGTGTCGGCCCGGCTCCCCCTCCCCCAGGAGACCGCATGATCAACGTTCTGCTGGCCGACGACCAGGCTTTGGTCCGCGCCGGTTTCCGCGCCCTGCTCGACGCGCAGCCCGACATGACCGTGGTCGCCGAGGCGGGCGACGGCGCGGAGGCGGTGCGCCTGTCCCGCGAGCTGGAGCCGCACGTGGTGCTGATGGACATCCGCATGCCCGGCACCGACGGCCTCACCGCGACCCGGCAGATGCCCGACGGGCCGCGCGTCATCATCCTGACGACGTTCGAGCTCGACGAGTACGTCTTCGAGGCGCTGCGCGGCGGCGCCAGCGGCTTCCTCGTCAAGGACACCGAGCCGGCCGAGCTCATCCAGGCGGTCCGCGTGGTGGCGGCGGGCGAGGCGCTGCTGTCCCCGAGCGTGACCCGCCGCCTCATCGCCGAGTACGCCTCCCGGGCCAAGGAACCCCAGGAGGCGGGCCGCCTGGCGCAGCTCACCGACCGAGAGCGCGAGGTCCTGACGCTGGTCGGCGCGGGCCTGACCAACGACGAGATCGCGGCCAGGCTCTTCATGTCGCCGGCCACGGCCAAGACCCACGTGAGCCGGGCCATGGCCAAGCTGCACGCCCGTGACCGCGCCCAGCTCGTCGTCTTCGCCTACGAGTCCGGCCTCGTCCGCCCCGGCTGGCACTGACGCCGCGACTGACCGAATCCCGTCGGCCTGACCGCCTCTGGGCCGGGCCACGACGACATGTACGGTTCCGGGCGGGACCTGGCCCGGGAAAACCCGTTGATCGGCGCGGGGGCGCGCTGACACGATGGCGGTATGGGACGTTCGTTCGGCGAGTTGGTGGCCGAGGCGCGGTCCGCGCCGGTCGACGGATGGGACTTCTCGTGGCTCGACGGCCGGGCGAGCGAGGAGCGCCCGTCGTGGGGCTACGCGCGGCTGCTCGGCGACCGGATGGCCGGCGCCTCGGCCGCCCTCGACATCCAGACCGGCGGCGCCGAGCTCCTGGCCGGCCTGCCGACGCTGGCGCCCGTGACGGTCGCCACCGAGTCGTGGCCGCCCAATCTCGCGCTGGCCGCCGCCCGGCTGCGGGCGCGCGGCGCGGCGGTCGTGGCCGACGACGAGGAGCCCCGTCTGCCGTTCCGGACGGGCGCGTTCGACCTGGTGACCAGCCGCCACCCGGTGGAGACGTGGTGGACGGAGATCGCCCGCGTGCTGCGGCCCGGCGGCGTCTACTTCTCCCAGCAGGTGGGGCCGCGCAGCGTGTTCGAGCTCGCGGAGTTCTTCCTCGGACCGCTCGACGGCTCCGCCCGCGACCCGCGGCAGGCGGTGGCCGAGGCCGAGGCGGCCGGGCTCACCGTCACCGACCTGCGGGCGGAGCGGTTGCGGATGGAGTTCCGCGACGTCGGCGCGGTCGTCTACTTCCTGCGCAAGGTGATCTGGATCGTGCCGGGCTTCTCCGTCGACCGCCACCTCGCGCGGCTGCGCGACCTGCACGAGCTCATCGAGGCCGAGGGTCCGTTCGTGGCGCACTCCAGCAGGTTCCTCATCGAGGCGCGGGCCTGACCGGCGTCACCGGCCCGGCGCCGAAGGCGTCCACGCAGAGCTGGACGAACCACCCCAGGCCCGGCAGCATGAGCAACCACCCGCACAGGGCCCACCCGAGGTGGACGTGGGTCGAGGCGCGGGCGAGCGCCGCCACGCCCTCGGCCGTGTCGCCGCCGGCCGTCTCGTAGGTGATGCGGACCAGCTCCCGCGGATGGTCCTCCGCGGCGGCGATCCGCAGCGCGACGGGCTCGCGCCGCTCGAACCAGCGCCCGACGGCGGCGCACCGCCCGCAGCCGGCGCGGACGTACAGCGTGGCGGGCGGCATCACGGGCGGCATCGCGGGACGCATACGGGGCAGCCACGGCCGGACCGCCCTGCGGTAGGCGTGCCACTCGGCGCCGAAGCGGCCGTCCAGCTGCTCGCCCTCGTGCCAGGCGGCGAGGCCCGCCCCGTAGGCGAACGCGATCACCGCCGCGGCCAGGAGGGCCGGGTCGAGCGTGCCCAGGACCAGGTACCCGGCGGTCATCGCCACCTGCATCGGGTTGCGCACGTACGCGTACGGCCCGCCCGTCACCAGCCGCCGCGGCGGGTCGTACGGCAGCGGCGTGCCCCCGCCGCGGACCGCGAACTCCCGCACGGCGGCCAGCCCGAGCGCCATCGGCACGGCCATGACCTGGGCGACGACGGTGAGCACCCAGGCGGGCTGCCGCCACACCCCGGTCACGAGCACCGGCAGCGCCAGCCCGAAGCCGCCCGCGAGCACCACCTGGACCGCCGCCCGGGCCGGCAGCGCCCGCCCGGCCCAGGTCCACCGTGCCACGAGCAGGCCGGGGACGAGGGAGCAGGCGATGGCCAGCGACTCCCCGGCGAGCCAGCCGGGACCGAGCACGAGCACCGGCTCGGCGAGCGGCATCAGCGCCAGGTCCAGCCAGGCGAGCACGGCCGCGGTCAGCGGCACGGGCGCCCGCGGCGCGACGAGGGCGGGGACCGCGCCCCACAGCACCGCCCAGCCGAGCAGCAGGTCCACCGGCACCCCGTGGACGACGCCGCCCCGCGCGTGGAAGCTCCACCATCCGGCCTCCAGGGCCAGCGCGTTCACCGCGGCGAGCATGAGGAGGTTCCAGCCCGTGGCCACCAGGGCGGCGGCGACGCCCCGTTCGCCCGGCCGGCGCGCCGCGGCGACCATCACGGCGAGGAGCGGCGCCATCACCGCCACCCCCCTGATCAGCGCGGCGCTCATCGGGTGAACGTCTCCGCGAGGTAACCGGCCGCCTGGCCGGCCCCGTAGGCCTGGACCGGCCCGAAGTACCAGGCCGGATCGAACGTCCTGCGGTAGCGCAGCGAGACCGTCAGCTCGGCGTCCGTCCAGGCGAACCGGGCCTCCCGCAGGTGCAGCCACCGCGCCAGCGTCGTGTCCGCCACCACCTCGAACACCGCCAGGCCGGCCGCGCGCTGCTTGACCCGCAGGGTCATGGAGCGCGGCTCCGGCCGGGCGCCGATGCCGAGTGACCGGCGCGGGGTGAAGGTGATCCGGCGGACCGCGCCCACCTCGAGCCCTTCGCCCTCGGCGGCCACGGGCACGGGGAAGCCGGCCCGCAGGAAGGCCGACCTGAACGGCCCGAACGACGGCGTGCCGGCCAGTGCCCGCTCGACGTCCGCACCCGCGGTGGCGCGGACGGCGCTGACCGTGGTGTCGCGGGGCAGCGAGGTGGCCTCCGTGGCCCCCTCGGCCACCATGAGGAGGAGCAGCGGCGCGATGAGCAGATGGGCTCCACGGCGGTCGTCCCGCCTCCGCGCCCGGTCGATGAGCAGCCCGAAGACGAGGCCGACCAGGTAGAACAGCGGGGCGGCCACGACCAGGCAGACGACGCCCTCGCCCAGCAGCGGCCCGGACAGCGCCAGCCCGACGGTGACCACCGCCATGATCAGGCCGGTGGCGCTCTTCGGCCGGGCGGTCAGCGCCACGGTGATCGCGATGACGGCGGGGATGCCGACGTAGAACAGCGCCGTCTGCTCCAGGTGGCCCGCGTGCAGCACCCGGTAAGCGAGCAGGGCCGCGAACAGGGCCGCCAGTACCGCCGCGAGCAGCCGGCGGGCCCGGCGCCAATGGCGGGGATCGGGTTCGGTCGTCATGCGCACCTCTTGAGCGATCGGTTTAATCAGTTGATTAAACCGTATGATTAGCCTGACCGAGTCGGCAAGGGGCGGACGAACCATGACGAAGCAGGCGGGGACGGAGACGCGCGAGCGGCTGATCGAGGCGGCGGCCGCGACACTGCGCACGGAGGGCTACGCCGGCACCAGCGCGCGGACCATCGCCAGGGCGGCCGGGGTCAACGCCGCGCTGGTCTTCTACCACTTCGGCGGCGTGGACCCGCTGCTTCTCGCGGCGCTCGACCGCTCCTCCGAGCAGCGCATGGCCACCTACCGGGAGGCCGTGGCCGGTGCGCGCACGCTGGAGGAGCTGGTGGCCGCCGCCACCGAGATCTACCGCGCCGACCTGGAGGGCGGGCACATCACGCTCTTCTCCGAGCTGGTGGGCGCCGGCATCGCCCGGCCCGAGCTGCGCGCGGAGATCGTCAAACGCTCCGATCCGTGGATCGACTTCGTCGAGCAGACCCTCGACCGGGTCATCGGCGGCTCGCCGCTGGCCAAACTGCTGCCGCCGCGCGACCTGGCCTACGCGGCGATCACGTACTACCTGGGCGTCAACCTGTTCACCCACCTCGACGCCGACCGCTCGCGCACCGAGGCCCTGTTCACGCTGGCCGAGCGGGTCGCGCCGCGGGCCAAGCTGCTCACCATGCGGCTGCCGCGCCGCCGTGGCGAGACGTCCGCGACATGAACGGCACCGCGGGGTGAAGGCACTGTTACTGGTCGCATCCGGCTGGTGCCATTACGTTTCCGGATGAGAACGTCCCTGGAGAGGTTCGTTCCGGAGCGGGGGTCGAGGATGCGGCGCATCGCGCGACGCGGCTGTGACGGATGCGGGCACGACCGGCCGGGGCCGTTCCTTGGGCGCGCCTGAGGTGGCCGGCGCCGCCGGGCTGCTGGTCACCGGCCTGGCCGCGGGCTTCGTGGCGGGCAGCGCCTCGTGCACCGCGGTGCAGGGCGGCCTGCTCGCCGGACTGGCCGGGGGGCGCGAGCCCGGCGGGCGGCGGTGGGCGGTCGGCTGGTTCCTGCTGGGGCGGCTGGCCGCGTACTCGGCCGTGGGAGCGCTGCTCGGACTGGTCGGCGCGGCGGTCATGCCGGGCCCGGCGACCCGGGCGGCCCTGCTCGTGGCGGCGGGCCTCCTGGTCGCCGCGTTCGCCGTCCGGCTGCTGCGCCGCACGAACACCGACCGTGCGGACTCCAAGCGTGCTGACTCCGACCGCACGGACTCGGAGCGTGCGGTCTCCGACCGTGCGGGGACGCGGTGTGGGGAGTGCGTTCCGGAGCGGGGGGTGGTGGCGCGGCTGGGGTTGCGGCTCACCAGTCCTCCGCTGCTGGGCGCGGCCACCGTGCTCGTACCGTGCGGGGTGACGCTGAGCATGGAGATGGTGGCCGTCACCAGCCGGTCGGCGGCCGGCGGCGCGGCGGTGCTGGCGGGGTTCGTCGTGGGCAGCTCGCCCGCGTTCGCCCTGCTGGGGTACGCGCTGCGGCGCCTGTCGCGGACCCGCGTCTCCCGGCTGGCGGGCGTGGCCGCGCTCGCAGCCGGGCTGTGGACGGCCGGCACCGGGCTCAACCTGGGCGGCTGGCTGCCGCGCTCCACGCCCCCGGCCGCCGCCGTCACCGGGCCCGACGCCGCCGCGCTCCCGCCCACCGTCACGATCTGGGCGATGCGCGACGGCTACCGGCCCGGCTACGTGAGGCTGCCCGCGGGCGTGCCCGTCGAGATCGTCTTCAGGCCGGCGGAGCGCGGGTGCACCGGCACCGTCACCATCGCCGGGCGGGACGTCGCCCTGCCCGCCACCGTCCGGTTGCCCCCGCAGCCGCCCGGCACCCTGAGGTACGTCTGCGGCATGGGCATGTACACCGGCTTCCTCAACTTCTCCTAGCCTCTCGGCGATTACGCTCCGCATCCACGCGTTCACGTGCCACCCTGTGCGCATGGCGTGGTGGCAAGGTGAGGTGGCGGCGGCGACCGTTCCGGCGCCACGGGTCGGTGACGAACCCGAGCTGCTGGCGGCCGCGCAGGCCGGAGACCCGCAGGCGGCGCACCGGCTCGGCCGGTTGTGCGCGCAGCGGGGTGACCGCCCGGGGGCCCGGCACTGGTGGGAGCGGGCGGCGCTGGCGGGCAACGTCGACAGCGCGTTCAACCTGGGCATCTGGCACGAGAAGCACGGCACCCTGGAGGAGGCCGTCTCCTGGTACGAGCGGGCGGCGGGCACCGGCGACACCGAGGCGGCGGTCAACCTCGCCACCCTGCTGCTGGAGCAGCGGGGTGACCCGGACGCCGCGCGGAGCTGGTTCGAGAGCGCCGCCCGCGCCGGGTCGCGCGTCGCGGCCCGGCGGCTGGCGTTGATGTGCGAGGACGCCGGCGAGACTCCCGTGGCGCGCGAGTGGCACCGCCGGGCGGCCGCCGACGGCGACACCTCCTCGGCCCACGACCTCGGCTTCCTGGCGTACTCGGCCGGCGACGAGGAGGAGACCGTGCGCTGGTGGGAGTGCGCCACCCGCGGCGGGCACGTCGAGGCGGCCTACCACCTCGGCCTGCTGCTGCAGGCGGGCCGCGACCCCGAGGGCGCCGAGGCGTACTTCCGGCTGGCCGCCAGGAGCGAGCATCCCGGCGCCGCGTCGCAGCTCGGCGGCATCGCGCTCGCCCACGCCGACCTGCGCACGGCACGGGCCTGGTTCGAGCGGGCGGCCGGGGCGGGACGGCTGGCCGACCAGCGGATGTCCGGGTTCGTCTGCGTGGAGCTGGGCGACGCGACGGGGGCGAGCCACTGGTTCGGCCGGGCGGCGGCCAGCGGCGACCCTGAGGCGATGTTCAACTTCGGGCTGCTGCTCATCGCCGAGTACGGCGACCTGGCCAGGGGCCGGCACTGGTTCCGGCTGGCGGCGCTGGCCGGACACCACCGGGCGGCTGTCGAGCTGGGCGGCCTGCTCAGCGCGGCCGGGGAGCACGCCGAGGCGCAGCGGTGGCTCACCGACCCGCCGCCGCCGGGCTGGGACCGGGCCGCCGAGCCGGAGCTGGCCGCGCGGGCCGAGCTGGCCGCCGCCGCGACCGGCCGCCGGGGCGGCGTCGCGCTGGCCGTACCCGAGCTGACGGAGCTGCTCGGCACCTGGGACCTGGTGACCAGGCCACTGCACGACCACGCCGACGTCGTCGGCTGGCTGGTGGAGCGCAGCGGCCTGCACGCGAGCGCCGTCGAGTACCTCGCCTCGGTGCGGGCGACGCTGCTCAGGCCGGGCAGCTCGCCCTGGCCGAGCCCCGGGGAGATCGACCATGTCCTGGCCACCGCCCGTGACCTGCGCCGGCGCCTCGGCGTCCGCTAGCCGCGCCCTGGCGGCGACCAACAGCGAAGGGCACCGCCGGACGGCCGTGCCCTTCGGGAGGTGACGCCGGTCAGGCGGCGAGCACGTCGGCCACCGGCGTGACCGGCAGGCCCAGCGCCTGCGCGACCGGCACGTTGGTGAGCAGCCCGGCGTGCGTGTTGAGGCCGCCCGCGAGCCCGGCGTCCGCCTTCAGCGCGTCGCGCCAGCCCAGGTCGGCCAGCTTGACCGCGTACGGCAGCGTCGCGTTCGTCAGCGCGTACGTGGAGGTGTTGGCCACCGAGCCCGGCATGTTCGCCACGCAGTAGAAGACCGAGCCGTGCACCGTGTACGTCGGGTCGGCGTGCGTGGTGGGCCGCGAGTCCTCGAAGCAGCCGCCCTGGTCGATGGCGATGTCGACGAGCACCGAGCCCGGCTTCATCCGCGAGACCAGTTCGTTGGAGACCAGCGTCGGGGCCTTGGCGCCCGGGATGAGCACCGCGCCGATGACGAGGTCGGCCTGGAGGACCTCCCGCTCGATCGCGTACGAGGTGGACACCAGCGTCTTGAGCCGGCCCTGGTAGATGGCGTCGATGAAGCGCAGCCGGTCGACGTTCGTGTCGAGGACGGTCACGTCGGCGCCCATGCCGACGGCGATCTGCGCCGCGTTGAGGCCGGACACGCCGCCGCCGATGACGACCACCTTGGCCGGCGCCACGCCGGGCACGCCGCCCGGCAGGACGCCGCGCCCGCCGTTGAACCGCATCAGGTTGTACGCCCCGACCTGCGGCGCCAGCCGGCCGGCCACCTCGGACATGGGCGCGAGCAGCGGCAGCGCGTTGCCCACCTGGACGGTCTCGTAGGCGATGCCCGTCGTCCCCGCGCCGAGCAGCGCCTCGGTGCACGGGCGGGAGGCGGCGAGGTGCAGGTAGGTGAACAGGACGAGCCCCTCGCGCAGGCGGTGGTACTCCTCGGCGATCGGCTCCTTCACCTTGAGCACCATGTCCGCCTCGCCCCACACGGCGTCGGCGCTGTCGAGGATCTTCGCGCCCGCCGAGAGGTACTCCTCGTCCGTGATGTGCGAGCCGAGGCCCGCGCCCCGCTGGACGATGACGTCGTGGCCGTGACGCACCAGCTCGTGCACACCCGCGGGGGTGGCGGCGACGCGGTATTCGTGGTTCTTGACCTCGGCAGGCACGCCGATCTTCATCGCAAGGGTCCTTTCGCTACCGATGGGGGTGTTACAGGCGAGCCCACGCTTCGGTGAGCACGGTACGGAGAATCGACCCGATCTCCTCGAACTCCTGGGGACCCGCGACCAGCGGCGGCGCCAGCTGGATGACGGGGTCGCCCCGGTCGTCGGCGCGGCAGTAGAGCCCCGCGTCGAACAGTGCCTTGGACAGGAAGCCGCGCAGCAGCCGCTCCGACTCCTCGGCGGTGAACGTCTCCTTGGTGGTCTTGTCCTTGACCAGCTCGATGCCCCAGAAGTAGCCGGCGCCGCGCACGTCGCCGACGATGGGCAGGTCGCGCAGGCCGTCGAGCGTGGCCTGGAAGAGCGGCTCGTTCTTGGTGACGTGGCCGAGCAGGTCCTCGCGCTCGAAGATGTCGAGGTTGGCCAGCGCCACGGCGGCGGAGACGGGGTGGCCGCCGAAGGTGTAGCCGTGGGCGAACATCTCCTCGCCGCTCTTGAACGGCTCGAACAGCCGCTCGTGCGCGATCATGGCGCCGATGGGCGAGTAGCCGCTGGTCAGGCCCTTGGCGCAGGTGATGATGTCGGGGACGTAGTCGTACTTCTCGCCGCCGAACATCGTGCCGAGGCGGCCGAAGGCGCAGATGACCTCGTCGGAGACGAGCAGCACGTCGTACTCGTCGCAGATCTCGCGCAGCCGCCTCCAGTAGCCGGCAGGCGGCGGGAAGCAGCCGCCGGCGTTCTGCACCGGCTCGGCGAAGACGGCGGCCACCGTGTCGGGGCCCTCCATCTCGATGGCGCGGGCCACCCGGTCGGCCGCCCAGATCCCGTACTCCTCGGGCGTCATGCCCTTGACGCCGGTGATCTCGTCGGCGCGGTAGTGGTTGGTGTTGGGCACGCGGATGGAGCCCGGCACGAGCGGCTCGAACATCTGCTTGAACGCCGGGATGCCGGTGATCGACAGGGCGCCCTGCGGGGTGCCGTGGTAGGCGATCTGGCGGCTGACGACCTTGTGCTTGAGCGGCTTGCCGGTGAGCTTGAAGTACTGCTTGGCCAGCTTCCAGGCCGACTCGACCGCCTCGCCGCCTCCGGTGGTGAAGAAGACCCGGTTGAGGTCGCCGGGCGCGAGCGCCGCGAGCCGGTCGGCCAGCTCGGCGGCCTTGGGGTGCGCGTAGGACCACAGCGGGAAGAAGGCCAGCTCCTGGGCCTGCTTGGCGGCGGCCTCGGCGAGCTCGCTGCGGCCGTGGCCCGCCTGCACCACGAACAGCCCTGCCAGGCCGTCTAGGTAGCGCTTGCCGTGGATGTCGTAGATGTAGGACCCCTCACCGCGGACGATGGTCGGGATCTCGGACTGCTGGTAGGAGCTGTGCCTGGTGAAGTGCAACCACAGGTGGTCGTGCGCGGCCTTGAGAATGTCGTTGTCCGGCTGCGTCATGGCTATCGTCCCTCGTGTCTGGCCTTCCCACAGTCTGCATGTTGGCCCTCGGGTTTGCCAAGGAATACGTCGCGACACTATGCAAGAAATCCGAGATCCGCAGAACCGGTATGTAACGGCTACGAAATCCGCAGGTAGGTTGGCCGGCAGGTCATACGCCTTTCCCACCTTGTGGGAACGTCTGTGATCCAATGAGACGCTAACTACCGAGAACGACCCGGGGGACCGACCCGTGACTCCTGACCAGATCGAGAGCGCCGTCGCCGCGGCGATGCCGCAGGCCGTCGAGGAACTGCGGCGGCTGGCGGCCATTCCCTCCGTGGCCTTTCCCGGCCACCCGGAGGAGCCCGTCTACGCCGCCGCGGCCATGGTCGAGGACCTGCTGCGCAGCACCGGGCTGGCGCGCGTCCAGCAGGTGCCCGTCGAGGGCAGCTTCCCCGCCGTGTACGGCGAGTCTCCCGCCCCTCCCGGCGCGCCCACCGTGCTGCTCTACGCCCACTACGACGTGCAGCCCGCCGGCGACCCCGCCGCCTGGCGCACGCCGCCGTTCGAGCCCACGCTGATCGACGGCCAACTGTTCGGCCGGGGCACCGCCGACGACAAGTCGGGGGTGATCTCCCACGTCACCGCGCTGCGCGCCTTCCAGGGGCGGCTGCCCATCGGCATCAAGGTCATCATCGAGGGCCAGGAGGAGTACGCCGGCGAGCGGCTGGAGGCGTTCGTCGAGCGCAACCCCGAGCTGCTGCGCGCCGACGCGATCGTGGTGGCCGACACCGGCAACCCGCGCATCGGCGACCCCGCCGTGACCACCTCGCTGCGCGGCATGGCCGCGTTCACCGTCGAGGTCCGCACGCTGCGCGAGCCGGTGCACAGCGGCTCGTTCGGCGGCGCCGCCCCCGACGCGCTCGCCGCGCTGATGCGCATGCTGACCTCGCTGCACGACGACAACGGCGACATCCGTGTCCCCGGTCTGCCGCGTGGGGCGTTCCTCGGCCAGGGGCCGACAGAGGAGGAGTTCAGGAAGACGGCCGGGGTGCTGGACGGGGTCTCGCTGGTGGGCTCCGGCTCGCTGGCCGACCGCCTGTGGTCGTCGTACGCCATCACGGTGACCGGCCTGGACGTGCCCACGGTCTCCGGGGCCATCAACGCCGTGCAGCCGCTGGCCCGCGCCCGCGTCACGGTCCGGGTCCCCCCGGCCGGCGACCCGAAGACGACGGTCAACGCCGTGGTCGAGTTCCTGCGGCAGGTGGCGCCGTGGGGCGTGCAGGTGGGATTCGGCGACTTCACGGTGGGTTCGGGGTTCCAGGCCGACTCGGGCGGCAAGGCCCGCTCGGCGCTCAACCGCGCGATGGAGCGCGCCTTCGGCCGGCCGCCCCGCGACGTCGGCGCCGGTGGCTCCATCCCCCTTGTCAGCACCCTGCTCAAGCAGTTCCCGGCGGCGGAGATCCTGCTCTTCGGCGCCGAGGACGAGGACGCCGCCATCCACGCGCCGAACGAGCGCGTCGACCTGGAGGAGCTGCGCCGCACCGCCACGGCGGAGGCCCTCTTCCTGCACGAGCTGAGCCTCCCCTCGGCCCTCGGCGTCTGACACCGGCCGGCCCCGCGGGGGCTTCCCGCGGGGTCAGCCGACGGGTTCGAGGATCACGCAGCAGTTGTCCGGGCAGGGCCGCAGCCGGGGGGCGAACCGGCCGGCCGCGTCCAGGCCGTCGAGGTAGCCGCGGGCCAGGGCGGCGTTCATCGAGCAGACCAGCCCGGCGTTGACCGAGCGCATCCGCTGGAACGGGCAGTTGGTCAGAAGCACGGTCCGGCCGTCGGCCGCCGGCTCGTAGCCGAGCTGGTCGAGCAGGGGCCAGAGGGCGTCGGGGCCGGGCTGCTTGGCCGCCAGCAGCCGGCCCCGCCGTTCGGCCGCCCGGTCGGCGGCCCGGGCGAACGGCTCGGGCGGCTCGTGTTCCTGCGCGGCTTCCAGCAGGATCTCGGCGAGCAGCTCGTAGCGCCGGGGCGGCAGCGAGGCGCTCAGCTCGCGCCGCGTGGCCTGGTAGCGCTGGGCGGGCCGGCCGCGGCGGCCGGTGCCGGTCGGCTCGGTGACGACGGTGACGAGGCCCGCCTGTTCGAGTTTTTCCAGGTGGAAGGCCACGAGGGTGCGTCCCATGCCGAGGGCCTGGCAGATCTCCTGCCGGGTGTGCGGCCGGGGGGCGCCGGTCAGCAGCGCGTGGATGCGCGCCCGCTGCGGCTCGGCCAGCAGGCCGAGCGCTTCGAGGTCCTCCGGCAGGGCGCCCATGGCTCCACGGTAGCCGAACGCGCTATTTATGCCAATGACTGTTGACTAAATTCGGGTCGCGGCGGAATATTGAGCACAGGAGTTGGCGAAAATCGCCGCGCACCGGAGAGCCCGCCTCCGGCCGCCGAAGGAGACCCGATGACCCTGCTGACATGGGACGACAGCGACACCGCCGAGACCGCCGTCCTGGACCGCACCGCCGGGCAGGCGCCGGTGATCGACCTGCCCGCGGCGCAGCAGGCCGTGGCTGATCTGCTGGTCGCTCTCGGCCGCGACCCGCGGTCGGCGCATCTGCGTGACACGCCGCGGCGCGTCGCCGGCGCGTACGCCGAACTGCTGACGCCCGCCCCGTTCGCGATGACGACCTTCCCCAACGACGAGAACTACGACGAGCTGGTCCTCGTCACCCGCATCGCCTTCTCCTCACTGTGCGAGCACCACCTGCTGCCGTTCTCCGGCGTCGCCCACGTCGGCTACCTGCCGGGCGAGCGCATCGTCGGCCTGTCCAAGCTCGCCCGCGTGGTCCGGCACTTCGCCGGCGACATGCAGGTGCAGGAACGGCTCACGGTCCAGATCGCCGACTTCCTCGACGAGAGCCTGCGGCCCCGAGGCGTCGGGGTGATCCTCGACGCGGAGCACCTGTGCATGTCGCTGCGGGGCGTGCAGGCCGTCGGCGCACGCACCGTCACCTCACGCCTGCTCGGCACCCTGCGCGACGACCCGCGCTCCCGGCAGGAGTTCATGGCCCTCACCACCGCCGCCTCGCGCGCCCACGGGGACTGACCCACCGCCGGGACCCGCGGGCGAAGCACGCCCCGGCCGCCCGGCTCCACCCGCCCGTCCGCTGAAGGCGGCCGGCCCCCGGCCGGCCGCCACCAGCACGCGTGATATCCGGTCCGATATCGGCACGCCCTCCATAGCGTCTTGGACAGGGCGGCGCGGGCTGTGCTGTCATGGCCGCCATGCCCGACTCGCACCCGACTTCACGTACCGGCCCCGTTTCCAGGTTGGCGGGCGTCGCGCGCCTCGCCGGAGCGGGCGTGGCCGCCGGAGTGCTGGTGGCGGCCATCGCGCTGCCCGCCGTGGGCGGCGGCGGGGCGGTGTTCGTGTCGGCGGCCGAGGAGCTCGACATCAGGCCGATGGAGCTCAAGGAGCCGTCGCTGGCCCAGGCCTCGACGGTCTACGACGCGCGGGGCAGGCAGATCGCCCAGTTCTACGACCAGTACCGCAAGGTCGTGCCGCTGTCGCAGGTGTCCGAGGTGATGCGGACGGCGATCGTCGCCATCGAGGACGACCGCTTCTACCAGCACGGCGCGATCGACATCGAGGGCACGATCCGCGCGCTGGCGAAGAACCTCAGCGCGGGCGGCGTCAGCCAGGGCGGCTCCAGCATCACCCAGCAGTACGTCAAACAGGTGCTGCTCAACTCGGCGACGACCGACGCGGACCGGGACAAGGCGCTGGAGGCCAGCTACGCCCGCAAGCTCAACGAGCTGCGCCACGCCCTGGCCGTCGAGCAGAAGTACACCAAGGACCAGATCCTGGAGAAGTACCTCAACATCGTCTACTTCGGCGACGGCGCGAACGGCGTGGAGGCGGCGGCCCGGCGCTTCTTCGGCATCCCGGCCGCCAGGCTGAACCTGGCGCAGGCCGCCACGCTGGCCGGCGCGGTGCAGGACCCCAACCGCACCGACCCGGGCCGGGGCAGGAAGGCGCGGGAGCTGCTGCTGGAGCGGCGCGACGTGGTGCTCGACCGGATGGCGCAGCTCGGCCGGATCACGCCCGAGCAGGCGGCGGAGGCCAAGAAGGCCAAGCTCGGTTACAAGGGGGTTCCGCAGCCGAACGGCTGCCAGGCCGGCCGCCATCCGTACTTCTGCGAGTACGTCCGGTACGAGCTGCTGACGAATCCGGCGTTCGGCGGGACGGCGCAGATCAGGCGGCAGCGCTTCACCCAGGGCGGACTGAAGATCTACACCACGCTCGACCCGAGGATGCAGGCGGCGGCCGACCAGGCCATCAGGAAGCGGGTGTTCGCCTCGGACGACGCGGTCGCCTCGCAGGCGCTGGTGCAGCCCGGAACCGGGATGATCAGGGCGATGGCGGCGAGCCGGAAGTTCGGCGACTCGGTGCGCGCGAAGGAGATCTCCTACAACCCGGTGGCCGACAGCAGGCACGGCGGCCTCATCGGCTTCCAGGCCGGCTCGACGTTCAAGACCTTCACGCTGATCGCCGCGCTGAAGGACGGCATGAAGCTCGACGACGGCATCACCGTCGGCAACGGCTACACCGCCCCGAGCCCGTCCTCGTTCAGGAACTGCGAGGGCGAGAACATGGGCATCCCGTCGTGGACCGTCACCAACGACGAGGGCACGCCCGGCTTCAAGACGCTGAAGACCGGCACCTGGGGGTCGGTGAACACCTTCTTCATGTCTCTGGAGCAGCGGGTCGGCCTGTGCGAGACCGTGGAGACGGCCAAGTCGCTGGGCATCAGGCGGGCGGACGGCAAGCCGCTGCAGGAGTACGAGACGTTCACGCTCGGCATCAACGAGATGGACCCGGTGACCGTGGCCAACGCCTACGCCGCCATCGCGGCGCGCGGCAGGTACTGCGCGCCGATGGCCATCACCAAGGTCACCGACACCGCCACGGGCAGGACGGACGCCTACGAGCCGTCGTGCAGGCAGGCGCTGGACGCGGAGGTGGCCGACGCCACCGCCGAGGTGCTGACCGGGGTCTTCACCGACGGGATGATGCGGTCGGTGGGCGGGATCGGGCGTCCGGCGGCGGGCAAGACCGGCACCACGGACGGGTACGCGACGGCCTGGTTCGCCGGGTTCACCCCTGACCTGGCGGGCGCGGTCAGCATCGGCGACCCGCGCGGCTCGCAGCGCCACAAGCTCGCCGGCGTCACCATCGGCGGCCGGTACTTCGGCGCGGTGGCCGGCGCCTCGCTGCCGGGCCCGATCTGGAAGGACACGATGACGGCGGCGCTGAGGGACACGCCCGCCAGGGACTTCACCCCGGTCAACACGTCCCGCTTCGGGGGCTGCGCCGCGAGCTGCGCGCCCGTCCGGGAGGAGCCGGACGAGCCGGCGGTCGAGGACCCGGACGGCCTGCGGGACGAGCTCCAGCTCGACGACCAGCTCGACGGCGGCCTCCTCGGCGACGGGCTCGACGCCGGAACGGGCGCCGAAGCCGACGGAGGGACCGGCACCGGACCCGACGCGGGGCTCGATGACGGGGCTCGATGACGGGGCCGATGACGGGGCTCGATGACGGGGCTCGGCGGGTAAGGAGGCGGGGCCGGGCCGCTGGACCGCGGCGGGTCGACGAGGCCCGCGCGGGAGGACTGACTAGCCGGGCCAGCCGAGAAGGCGGGCGCCCAGGGTCGCCGTCTCCAGCGCGTGACGCTGGATCGGGTGGTCCAGGTCGTGGCCGGTGAGCGTCCGGACCCGGTCGAGCCGGTAGGTCACCGTGCGCACGCCCACGTGCAGCCGCCGGGCCGCCTCGGTGGCCACCCCGCCGCTGGTGAAATAGGCGAACAGCGTGTCCAGCAGCACGCCCGGCCCGCCGCGCCGGGCGCGCAGCGGGCCGAGCACCGTCTCCACGAGCTCGGTGATCGCCGCGTTGTCCCGCAGGAGCACCTGGAGCACGAGCAGGTCGGCGGCGTTCTGCACCCGCTCCGGCAGTTCCAGGCGGCGGGCGAAGGTGACCACGCCGCGAGCCTCCTCGTAGGAGCGCATGATCCCGGCGGGGCCCGGGTGAGCCCGGCCGACGCCGATCCGCAGCGCCGGGTCGTCGCCCGCCAGCTCCTCGGTGTGGGTCACGAACGCCCGGGTGACGCCCTCGGCGTGGTCGTCGGCGACACAGACGAGCAGCCCCTCCTTGGTGGCGACCAGCAGGTCGCGCACGCCGAACCGGGACAGCAGGGCGGCCTCCACGTGCCGTGCGACCGGCCCGCCGTCGTAGAAGGGCCGCCCGCCCTCCGCCACGCACACCACGTGCCCCCCGGTGGGGCGCAACCCGAAGCGCTCGGCCCGTTCGGCGAGGGTGCCCGCGGTGAGCCGGCCGTGGAGCAGGTCGTCGATGAACTCCCGCCGCAGCCCCTCCTCGCGGCGGATCACCAGCCGCTGGGCCGTCTCGTACCCCTCCACTAGGGCGAGGGCGGACCGGTCGGCGGCCTTGAGCACGGCCTGGCCGACGGACCGCAGCTGGTCGACCCGCCGGGCGCGGGCGACGCCGGGCAGGTCGGGCCAGGCCAGCCAGGTGGCGCTGAGATGCGCGTCGATGACGGCGCGCAGCGGCAGGCCGTCACGGGCCGCCGCCTCACCGCTCGCGCGCACCCGGGCCAGGGCCGCCGCGTCGGGGCCCCGCCCGGTCAGGCTGACCTCGGCGAGCAGGGCGAGGTACGCGGGCACCCACTCGGCACGCACGCCTCCGGCGTCGGCGCCGGCCCGTGCCGCCACCTCGGGCACGCCGGGCCCGGCGGTGCCGCGGGGGTCGTCTCCTTGCCGGTGACCAGCCATGCCCCCAGGCTGGCACGTTCCCGCGGCCTTCGGTAACCCGGCCTTCCGGGCGGGCCACCCGGCAGGCCGCCCGGCCCGGCAGGCCCCCAGGTCAGGCTCCGCCGGCTCGCCCTCGGCGGGTCAGGCCCGGTCCGCCGGGGACGGGTCCTGGTAGACGTCGGGGACGCTGTCGTGGTCGAGGTCGGCGGTCTCGATCTCGTGGATGCGCCGGTACGCCCGGCCGCGCAGGCGCAGGACGAACGCGGCGATCATCGCGGCGGCCAGCGACCCGGCCAGCACGGCGAGCTTGACGTGCGCGTCCCGTTCGGTGCCGGCGCCGAAGGCGAGCTCGCCGACGAGCAGCGACACCGTGAAGCCGATGCCGGACAGGAGCGCCAGGCCCAGCACGTCCACCCAGGCGAGCCCGTCGTCGAGGCGGGCCCGGGTGAAGCGGGACACCAGCCAGGTGGCCGCCATGACGCCGATCGGCTTGCCGAGGACCAGCCCGGCGACGACGCCGAGGGCGACCGGGTCGGTCAGGGCGGTGGCGAGACCGCTGAGCCCGCCCACGGTCACGCCGGCCGACAGGAACGCGAACGCAGGCACGGCCACCCCGGCCGACAGGGGCCGGAAGCGGTGCTCGAAGTGCTCGGCCAGCCCCGGGCCGGCCTCCAGGCCGCCCGCGCGCCGGCTGCGCACGACGGGCACGGCGAACCCCAGCAGCACCCCGGCGACGGTGGCGTGCACCCCGGAGGCGTGCACGAGAGCCCAGACGGCGAACGCCAGGGGCAGCAGCAGCCACCACGAGCGCACCCTGCGCTGCACCAGAGCGGTGAAGACGGCCAGCGGCGCCAGCGCGGCCAGCAGCGGGACCGGTGCCAGGTCAGCGGTGTAGAACACCGCGATGATGACGATCGCGATGAGGTCGTCCACCACGGCGAGGGTGAGCAGGAAGGTGCGCAGCGCCGCGGGCAGGAACCTGCCGGCCACCGCGAGCACCGCCAGCGCGAACGCGATGTCGGTGGCCGTGGGGATCGCCCACCCGGCCGCGGCGCCGGCGGTGCCGCGGGTCAGCAGCAGGTAGAGCGCGGCGGGGACGAGCACCCCGCCGACGGCGGCGGCGACCGGGACGGCGGCCCGCCGCGCGTGGCGCAGGTCGCCGGCCACGAACTCCCGCTTGAGCTCCAGGCCCGCCACGAAGAAGAAGATGGCGAGCAGCCCGTCGGCGGCCCAGGTCGCCAGGTCGAGGTCCAGGTGCAGCGCCGCCGGGCCGACGGTGACGCGGCGCAGCGCCTCGTACCCGGCCGACCAGGGAGAGTTGGCCCAGATCAGTGCGGCCGCCGCGCCGGCCAGCAGGAGCGCGCCGCCGAGGGTCTCCTTGCGGAGGATGTCGGCGATGCGGCCGGCCTCGGCCCAGGAACCCCGGTCGAACAGGGTGCGGCGCACAGCATTGATCATGGACACGCTCCGGGAGAGTGGTGGCAGGGGATGTCACCAGCCTGCCGGGTGACCGGCCGCCGCCACAACGTGGCCGGCGCGCAGTGTCAGGGCGGGCCTGCTTGCCGGTCACCGGCAAGGTCGCCCCGCCCCGCCACGGCGGATATCCCATGCCGGCCCACTCCGACACGGCGGACACCCCATGTCGGCCACCCCGCCACGGACACCCCGTGCCGGTGGCCGGCCCGCCACCGGATACGTTGCCGTTCATGACCGACGACCGCATTCCCCCGCCCCTCACCGGTGACGAGCGCACGGTGCTGACCAACTGGCTCGAATGGCATCGCGGCACGCTCGCCGTCAAGTGCGCGGGCCTGACCGAGGAGCAGCTGCGCCTGCGCAGCGCCCCGCCGTCGTCGATGTCGCTGCTGGGCCTGGTCAGGCACATGGCGCACGTCGAACGGGCGTGGTTCCGGCACATCCTCGACGACGAGGACGTACCCCGGCTGTGGGGCAAGGACGAGCGCGTCGACGCCGACTTCGACGACGTGGACACCGCCTCGGCCGAGGAGGCGTTCGCCGTCTGGCAGGAGGAGATCGAGCATGCCCGCAGGCTGTCGGCCGCCCTCCCTCTGGATGCCCTGGGCAAGCGGCAGCGTCACGGCCAGGACTGCAGCCACCGCTGGGTCCTCGTGCACATGATCGAGGAGTACGCCCGCCACAACGGGCACGCCGACCTGCTCCGCGAGCGCATCGACGGCGTCACCGGCGACTGACCCGCGCCCGCGCTACCCGGCCGGCTCGAACGTCCAGCGGGTCTGGCTGTAGTCGCCCTTGCGGAAGCCGTACGCCCGGACCGGCGCCACCGCGAACACCGCCGCCGCCCCGCCCTCGTGGCTGTGGAAGGCGCCGTCGCGCACCTCGAAGCGCCACTCGGGGCCGTACTTGGCCTCCCAGGCGTCGGCGAGCGTCCGGAGCCGCGCCGGGTCGGTGACGCGGCGGGCGACTCCCTCGACGACCAGGTCGAGCCCCTGGGTCCGGGAGCCGCCTCCCGTGGTGAGCGCGCAGCGCAGGTCGGCCTCCAGGTTGCGAGCCTTCTGCTCGGCGACGCCGGTGCAGAAGCAGAGCGTGCCGTCGTGCCAGACGGCGAGCAGCGGGGTGACGTGCGGGCCGCCGCCGGGGCGGATCGTGGACAGCCAGAACGTCTCGGCGCGGGCCAGGCCGTCGCGTGCCTCCGCCCACGGGGTGGCGGTGGCGCCGGGGGCGCTGTACCGCGGGTCGAGCTCGGTGATCGGGTTCATGAACAGCTCCTCTCTCGGGGCAGACCTGTCTCCGGACCGGAAATCATCGCCGTGCGCGATGAGTTCGCGCCCGCCCGGCGGTCTGCATTCGTGGACTTCTTGAGGAGGAGACATGGCGACGTTCGCGCTCATCCACGGAGGCGGAGGCAGCGCCCGTGACTGGCGGCTGGTCGAGACCGAGCTGCGCCGCATGGGCCACGACACGGTGGCCGTCGACCTGCCGATCGAGGACCCGTCGGCGGGGCTCGGCGACTACGCCGACAGCGTGGTGAAGGCCGTCGGCGACCGCACCGACCTCGTCGTGGTGGCCCACTCGTGGGGCGGCTTCGTCGGCCCGCTGGTCTGCGACCGGGTCAAGGCCGACCTGCTCGTCCTGGTGACGGCGATGATCCCGGCTCCCGGCGAGCCGCCGGGCGACTGGTGGGCCAACACCGGCTTCCAGGGGCCCGACATGAGCGACGAGGTCGCGGTGTTCCTGCACGACGTGCCGCCGGACCTGGCCGCCGAGATGCTGGCGGGCGGCCGGGAGCACGCCGAGAAGGCGCTGCTGGAGCCGTGGCCGCTCGACGGGTGGCCGGACGTGCCGACCAGGTTCCTGCTCTGCCGCGACGACCGCTTCTTCCCGCCCGCGTTCATGCGCGAGGTCGTCCGCGAGCGGCTGGGCGTCACGCCGGACGAGATCGACGGCGGCCATGCCCCGATGCTGGCCCGCCCGGCCGAGCTGGCGAGCCGCCTGGCGGGCTACGCCGGTCAGCGCACCGGCAGGTCGTAGACCCGCCGGACGCTGCTGCCGAGCCTGCTCACGTCGGTGCCGTAGACGTGCACCGAGACGCCGACCTCGGCGCTGGTGTTGCGCACCCGGTGGATGTCGCCGGGCGGCGCGAAACCGCTGACGTCGCCGGGCCGGTTGTCGGCCCGGCCGACCTCGGCCAGGTGGTCGCCCATGTCGCGGTAGACGGTCTCGTGCTCGACGCCGCTGATGACGCCGAACGCGCACCACGACACGTGATCGTGGATGGCCGTCCCCTGTCCGGGACGCCACACGACGGCCACGACGGAGAAGTCCTCCTGGGCGTGCAGCACCTGTGAGACGTATCCCTCGGGTGAGCCGGCGCGTTCCTGCGGGGTGAGCAGATCGAGCGTGTGCAGGCGGTCGCGGAGCAGGTCGGCGACGGCGAACGCGGCGGCGCGGCCGCCGAGCCCCCGGCCGGTGATGGCGGCGACGCCCGCGACGAGGTCGGCGAGGCCGGGCCGGACCATGGCCAATTTCATGGTTTCCCCCTAGGAAAAGACGCTAAGGCTCTTTCCCCTTCCACGGTGCTACGGAACCACCGATAGGTCCAACAGATGTTCTGTGGCTCACTCATAGATATGGTTGATGGATGCTGGATGTCGTACGGCTGCGCGTCCTCGTCGCCGTCGCCCGCCGCGGCTCCCTCACGGCGGCGGCCCAGGAGCTGCACTACTCACAACCTTCGGTCAGCCACCACCTGGCCCGCCTCGAAGCGGAGACCGGCGCCAAGCTCGTCCAGCGTGCCGGGCGCGGCATCCGGCTCACCGAGGCCGGGCGGCTGCTCGCCGAGCGGGCCGCCGACATCATCGCCCGCCTCGACGCCACCGCCGACGAGCTGGCCGCCCACGTCGGGCTGCGCTCCGGCCGGGTGCGGCTGGCGGCCTTCCCGTCGGCGATCGGCACGTTCGTCCCCGAGGCGGCCGCACGGCTGGCGCGCGACCATCCCGGCCTGCGGCTGGACATCACGGAGACCGAGCCGCCCGAGGCGCTGCGGCTGCTGCGCTCCGGCCGGGTCGACGTCGCGGTGATCTTCCGTTACGACGACACGGCTCCCGAGGACAACGGCATCTCCATGGTCCACCTGCTCGACGACCCGAGCTACCTCGTCTCGTCGCCGGGCACGCCGCAGGACGGGCCGTCGAGCGGGCTGGCGGCGCACGCCGGCGGGCAGTGGATCGCGGGCTGCGACCGGTGCCGGAGCCATCTGCTCGACATGTGCGCCAAGGCCGGGTTCGCGCCGCGGCTGTCGTTCACCAGCGACGACATCGTGGCCGTTCAGGCGCTGGTCGCCGCCGGCATGGGGGTGACGCTGCTGCCGGGGCTGGCCCTGCGCGCGCACCGCCACCCGGGTGTGGTCACCACCGAGATCCCCGGCTCCACCAGGCACGTCCACGCCGCCGTCTACGGCGAGCCGCCCCACCCGCCGGCCACCCGGACCCTGCTCGCGGCGCTGCGGGAAAGTTTTTGACGGCCGTGCGGGCTGCCGTGCGACGATGACCCCATGCCAGACCTCGTGACACTCTCACTCTTCGCCGCCGCCACGCTCGCCCTGCTCGTCGTGCCGGGGCCCGCCGTGCTGTTCATCGTCACCCGCAGCGTCGCCCAGGGCAGAGCCGCCGGTCTGGTCTCGGTGCTGGGCGTGCACGCGGGCTCGCTGGTGCACGTCGCCGCCGCCGCGCTGGGCATCAGCGCGCTGCTGGCCGCCTCGGCGACCGCGTTCACCGTGGTCAAGTGGGTGGGCGTCGCCTACCTGGTCTGGCTCGGGGCGCGCAAGCTGCTGCGGCGGGGCGACGCCGCGGAGGTCGTCGAGATCGAGCCGCACTCGCGGCGGCGGATGTTCTGGGAGGGGTTCGTGGTCAACGTGCTCAACCCCAAGACCGCGATCTTCTTCCTGGCGTTCCTGCCGCAGTTCACCGACCCCGCCGCCGGTCCCGTCGCCGCGCAGATCCTCGTGCTCGGCGTGGTCTGGATCGTGCTCGGCATGGCCTCCGACGGCACCTACGCCATGCTGGCCTCGGCGCTGGCCGGGCGAATCCGCGGCTCCGCGCGGGCGCGCCGCCGCCTCGACGTCGGGAGCGGCGTCGTCTACCTCGGCCTGGCCGCCTGGCTCACCGGCGAGAAGGCCTGACGGCCCTCCTCGGCCGGTGACCAGGCCCGCAGGGCCTTCTCCCTCGACGACAAGGCCCGGCGGCCTCAGGAGCCGGCGGCCTCGACCGCCTGCCTGGCCCACCGGTAGTCCGCCTTGCCCGCCGGCGAGCGGACCACCTCCTCGACGAACGCGTAGGTGCGCGGCACCTTGTAGCCCGAGAGCAGCCGCCGGCAGTGCGCGTCCAGCTCCTCGACGCCGGCCTCGGCGCCCTCGCGGAGCTCGACCACGGCCGCCACCCTGCTCCCCCACCGCTCGTCGGGCACCCCCGTGACGACCGCGTCGAACACGGCCGGGTGCCCCTTGAGCACGGCCTCGACCTCTTCGGGGAAGACCTTCTCGCCGCCGGTGTTGACGCACTGCGAGCCGCGGCCGAAGACGTTGACGGTGCCGTCGGTCTCGACGGTGGCCAGGTCACCGGTCAGCAGCCACCGCGTGCCGTCCTCGCCGGTGACGAACGTGGCGGCGGTCTTGCCGGGGTCGTTGTAGTAGCCGAACGCGATCCGGCCCGCCTTCGCGACGGTGCCGAGCTGCCCGGAGCCCGGCTCGACCGGCCGCAGCTTCTCGTCGAGGACCGCGAGCCGGGCCGTGGCGTTCGGCTGGTAGCGCAGGCCCTTCTCGGGCGAGGAGCCGGCCACGCCGGAGGCGGTGAAGCCCGACTCGGTGGAGCCGAAGTTGTCGAGGATCATCACGTTCGGCAGCAGCTCCTGGAGCCGGTCGCGCACCGACCCGGTGAGGATGGCGCCCGTGGAGCTGATCACGCCGAGTGACGACACGTCGTGGCCGCCGCCCGCGAGCTCGTCGGCGAGCGGCCGGGCCATGGCGTCGCCGGTGATGTTCATCGTGAACACCTTCTCCCGCGCGACCGTCCGCCACACCTCGCCCGGGTCGAACCTGCGCACGTACACCATGGTCGCGCCCATCCACCAGGCGATGAACGTGGCCATCTGCGCGGCCCCGTGCATCAGCGGCGGCACCGCCATCATCACCATCGGGCCGGACCCGGCCGCCGCGTCGATCACCTCCCGCGGGGTGGCGCGCGGCTCGCCGTACGGGTTGCCGCCGCCGAAGGCCATGAACAGGTCCTCGACGTGCCACATCGCTCCCTTCGGCATGCCGGTCGTGCCGCCGGTGTAGATGATGTAGACGTCCTGCCCGGAACGCGGCGCGAAGCCGCGCTCGGCCCTGCCGCCCGCCAGCGCCGTCCCGTACGGCACCGCCCCCGGGACCCCCGGCTCGCCGCCGACGGCGACCAGGTGCCGCAGCAGCGGCGCCTCCCCGGCCACGGCGGCCACCCTGGCGTCGAACTCCACGTCGTACAGGAGCGCCCGGATGTCGGAGTCGCGGTAGAGGTAGAGCAGCTCGGCCTCGACGTACCGGTAGTTGACGTTGATCGGCACGGCGCGGATCTTCAGTGCGGCCAGCAGCCCGGCGACGTACGGGATGCCGTTGTAGAGCTGCAGCCCGACGTGCTGGCCGGGTTCGACGCCGCGGTCGAGCAGGTGGTGGGCGAGCCGGTTGGCCTCGGCGTCCAGCTCGGCGTAGGTGCGGCGCTCGTCGCCGCAGACGACGGCGACCCGGTCGCCGATCGTGTCGGCCAGCCCCTCGAACAGGTCTGCGTGGTTGAACTCCGTCACGGCTTCTCCCGTCCGACGATCCACATCGCGAAGAACTGCGCTCCGCCGCCGTAGGCGTGGCCGAGCGCCAGCCGGGCGCCGTCCACCTGGTGCTCGCCCGCCGTCCCGCGCACCTGCAGTGCGGCCTCGGCGAACCTGATCAGGCCCGACGCGCCGATCGGGTTGCTGGAGAGCACGCCGCCGGAGGGGTTCCACGGGATGTCGCCGTCGAGCGCCGTGGCTCCGGACTCGGTGAGCTTCCAGCCCTCGCCCTCGGCGGCGAAGCCGAGGTTCTCCAGCCACATCGGCTCGTACCAGGAGAAGGGCACGTACACCTCGGCCACGTCGATCTGCCGTCGCGGGTCGGTGATGCCGGCCTGCCGGTAGACGTCGGCGGCGCAGTCCTTGCCGGCCTGCGGGTTGACCGTGTCGCGGCCGGCCCGGAAGATCGGCTCGGAGCGCATGGCGGCGCCGTGGATCCACGCCGGCGTGCCGCCTCCGGCCAGCGCCGTCTCCGACGACAGCACCATGGCGCAGGCGCCGTCGCTGGACGGGCAGGTCTCCAGGTAGCGGATCGGCTCCCACAGCATCGGCGTCGACTCGACCATGGCCCGGTCGATGGCGGGGATCCTCAGGTGGGCGTAGGGGTTGCGGAGTGCGTTGCGCCGGTCCTTGACGGCGACGAGCGTGCCGATGTGGCCGGGCGCGCCGGTGCGGCGCATGTACTCGCGGATGTGCGGGGCGAAGTACCCGCCCGCGCCGACCACGAGGGAGGCGTTGAACGGCAGGTGGGTGGACAGCGCCCAGGTGGCGTTGGACTCCGACTGCTTCTCGAACGCCACGACCAGCACCCGGTCGTGCACGCCGCCCTGGATCAGGCTCGCGCCGACCAGCGCGGTGGACCCGCCCACGCTGCCCGCGGTGTGCACCCGCATCATCGGCTTGCCGGCCGCGCCGAGCGCGTCGGCGAGGTACGCCTCCGGCATCATGACGCCCTCGAACAGGTCGGGCGCCTTGCCGATGACGACGGCGTCGATGTCCCTGAACGTCAGCCCGGCGTCCTCCAGCGCCCGCAGCGCCGCCTCGCGCACCAGCCCGGCGATCGACACGTCGCGGCGCTTGGTCGTGTAGTGCGTCTGGCCGACGCCGATGACCGCACAGCGGTGGCCCATCATGCCTCCAGGACGGTGACGAGGTTGTGCTGCAGGCAGGGGCCGCTCGCGGCGTGGCCGACGGTGCGCGAGGCGGTGCCGTCGTGGATGCGCCGGGCCGCCTCGCCGAGCCGGATGAGGCCGGTGGCCATGACGGGGTTGGCGGCGAGCGGCCCGCCGGACGGGTTGACGACCGTGCCGCCGGGCAGTTCCAGCGCGCGGCGCAGGATGAGCTCCTCGTGGGCGAACTGCGCGTGCAGCTCGGCCACGTCGATCGGGCCCTTGCCGGCCCCCGCGGCTCGTGCGGCCTCGGCCGCGGAGGCCGACCGGGCGAGGTCCCGCATACCCGGGTAGTGGGGCTCTATGCGATGCGCGATGCCCCTGATGTGGGCGGGGCGCTCGCACAGCCGCGTGGCGAGGTCACCGGCCGCGAGCACCACCGCGGCGGCGCCGTCGGTGATCGGCGCGATGTCGCAGGTTCTCAGCGGCTCCACCGCGAAGCCGTCGGGGATCTCCGCCGGCGGGTCCGGCGCGTACGGGTTGGCCAGGCCGTCGGCCCGGCTGCGCCGGACGATGTCGTCCAGCTCGGCCTGGTCGGCCCCGAGGGCGGCGGCCTGGAGGGCGGCGAGGGAGAGCTGGTCCAGGCCGAGGGGCGCCAGGTAGTACGGGTCGAGCTGGAGCGTCATGATCGTGCGCAGGTCGCCCAGGGAGGACTTGCCGAAGCCGTAGACCAGGGCGGAGTCGACGTCGCCGTGCTGCAGCCGGACCCAGGCCTCGTACAGCGCCCAGGCGCCGTCCATCTCCACGTGGCTCTCGGAGATCGGCGGCCAGGCGCCGAGCGCGTCGAGCGCGGAGACGAACGAGAACGGCGCCCCGGCGAGATAGTCACAGCTTCCGGAGCAGGTGAAGCCGAACCTGCGCAGGCCGGTGCGGTCCTTGACCTCGTTGATCACCGGGAGGATCAGCTCGGGCTCGGACAGGCCGGTGTCGTGGCCGGTGTGACGGGTCTGGGCGAAGGCGACGATCGCCACGTCTCTCATCACAGCTCCGCGTCGGGTTCGCCGGTGGGGGTGAACCACCGGACGTTCGCCATGGACAGGGTCCGCTCGTCCTCGGGCAGCCATTCGGCGCGGACCCGCATGCCCTGCCGCACCTCGTGCGCGGGCACCCCGCCGACCAGCGCGATCATGGGGATGTCGGCGCCGTCGAGCAGGATGTACGCCGAGACGAAGGGCACCTCGGGGGCGCGCGGGTCGGGCAGGTTGTTGATGGCGAACGTGGTGATGGTCCCGGTGTCGGGCAGCTCGACCCGTTCGTCGATGGCGCTGCCGCATTCGGGGCAGGAGGCCCGGTAGGGCACGTACACCTTGGCGCAGGTGGCGCACCGGCCGCCGAGGAAGACGCCGCGCCGGACCCCTTCGAGGAAGACGCGCAGCGCGCCGCCGGCCTGGATGCGGTACTCCGGCGCGACGGGCGAGACGATGCGCGTCACCTCGGGCGCGAAGTGGGCGATGTCGGTGATGTGACCGGTGCGGTCCTGCCGCCAGACCGGCCAGACGCGCGAGCCCGGGCGCAGCGCCTTGGGGTTGCCGGCGTCCACGGCGTGCACGAGCGCGGTGTCGGCGCCGTCGAGCCTGATGAGCGCCCAGGCGAACGGCCGGTCGAGCGGGTGGCCGGGCAGCGGCTGGGGCACCCAGGCCGCAGCGGTGACCGTCCCGGCCGGGCCGACCTCGACGTACTCGTCGCTCACGGCGTCGCCGGTGGCCGGGTCGTACTCCAGGGGCGGCATCAGCACCCGGCCCTCGGCCGTCCGCACGCCGACGAGGCGGCCGGCGCGCAACTCGGTCAGGAACCTGCCGATCACCGGCCCGGTCGTGCGGGTGTAGCCGCCGGGGAACTCCAGCACGTGCCGGGCGGCCGGCGGCCCGTCCGTCTCGGGTGGGGGCATGGGACGACCTCCCGTGCGGTCAGATGGCACGCTCGCGGCCCTCCCAGTAGGGGGCGCGCAGCTTGCGTTTGAGCAGCTTGCCGTTGGGCTCGCGGGGCATCTCGGCGATGAAGTCGATCGTCTTGGGCCACTTCATCCGGGCCAGCCGCCCCTCCAGCGAGGCGAGGATCTCGGCCGCCAGCCCGGGGCCAGGCTCGATACCGGGCGCGGGCTCGACCACGGCCTTGATCTGCTCGCCCCACTCGTCGTCGGGGATGCCGAACACGGCCACGTCGGCGACCTTGGGGTGCACCATGATCTCGTTCTCGATCTCGGCCGGGTAGATGTTGGTCCCGCCCGAGATGATCATGTCGGACTTGCGGTCGCACAGGTAGAGGAAGCCGTCCTCGTCGAGGTAGCCGACGTCGCCGACGGTGAAGTGGTCCTTGAGGCGGCCGGCCTCGGTCTTGGCGGGGTCGCCCTTGTACTCGAAGCTGACGCCGAGCATCTTCATGTAGATCGTCCCGGGGGTGCCGGGCGGCACCGGCTCGCCCTGGTCGTCCACGATGAGCAGCTCGCTGATCGGCCACGCCTTGCCGACCGTGCCGGGGTGGGCCTTCCAGTCCTCGGGGGTGGCGAGGGTGCCGCCGCCTTCGGTGGCCGCGTAGTACTCGTAGACGCAGTCGCCCCACCAGTCGAGCATCGCCCGCTTGACCGGCACGGGGCAGGGGGCGGCGGCGTGGATCATCCACCGCAGCGACGACAGGTCGTACCGGGCGCGGGTCTCGTCCGGGAGCGCGAGCAGGCGCTTGAAGTGGGTGGGGACCAGGTGCGAGTTGGTGATCCGGTGGCGCTCGCAGAGCCGCAGCGTCTCCTCGGCGTCCCACTTGTCCATGTAGACGAGCGTGTGCCCCATGTGCAGGGCCGTGCCGCCGAACTGGGTGACGGCGGTGTGGTAGTTGGGCGAGGTGACCAGGTGCGCGTTGGGCCGCCCGGGCGTGATGCCGAACAGGCCGAGCAGGAACGTCATCAGCTCGGCGGCGTCGTCGGGGTCGAGCCCGCTGAGCGGGCGTCTGACGCCCTTGGGCTTGCCGGTGGTGCCCGAGGTGTAGTGCATGGTGGCCCCGGCCGTGCGCCCGGCGGGCGCGGTGTCCGGCCGCCCGTCCGTCAGCTCTCCCACCGGGCGGAAGCCCGGGATGTCCCCCGGTACGGCGAAGCGGCGCTCGGGGGCGATGGCCTCGGCCCCGCGCGTGCCCTCGGCGGCGTACCGGGGATGCGCGAAGAAGGCCTTGGCCTCGCTGTCGGCCACGATGTAGGCGATCTCCGGCCCGGTCAGGTGCCAGTTGACGGGCGTGTAGTACCAGCCGGCCTGCAGGGCGGCGAGATAGAGGACGAGGCCGTCGGCGCCGTTGGGCATCAGGCCGCAGATGCCGTCGCCGGGCCGCAGGCCCAGCTCGCGCAGCCCGTGGACGAGCCGGTTGCAGCGGGCGAGCAGGTCACCGGCCCGGTGCTCCGTGCCGTCGGGGTCCACGGCGGCGATCCAGTCCGGATCGGCCTGCGCCAGCCTCCAGAATCCGAGCGTGCCCATGGGGTCTCCTCGTCGGTGGTCGAGTCACCGGCCTGCCCAGGAAGGGAAAAACAAGAACAAGTTCTTATTTGCCAGGGCAGCGTAACCCGGGAAAGAAGACCAGAGCAAGCGCTTGATTACAGGGTTTCGCGAGGACCGGCCGGGAGTATGATCCTGACCGAACAAGCGCTTGATTCAACTCCTGTGGAGGCGTCCGTGGAGCTCCTGCCGATCAGCACCCCCCACTGCCGCG
Source organism: Nonomuraea indica (assembly GCF_002850745.1). Lineage (GTDB taxonomy): Bacteria > Actinomycetota > Actinomycetes > Streptosporangiales > Streptosporangiaceae > Nonomuraea > Nonomuraea indica. The sequence continues at coordinate 485,800 of NZ_KZ559467.1, read as the reverse complement.
TCGAACGCGACCGCCACGTCGTGGTCGTCACCATGAACCGTCCCGAGGCCCGCAACGCCCTGTCCTCGGACATGCTGGTCGGCCTCGCCTCCGCCTGGGCGTACGTGTCGGCCGAGCACGACGTCCGGGTGGCCGTGCTGACCGGTGCCGAGGGCACCTTCTGCGCGGGCGCCGACCTGAAGGCCATGGGACAGCCGTCCGACGACCCCGAGGTGCAGGCCCGCGCCGCCCGCATCCCCAACTTCCACTGGAAGGGCCTGCTGCGCGAGGACCTGCCCACCAAGCCGATCGTCTGCGCGGTGGAGGGCCACGCGGTGGCGGGCGGCACCGAGCTGCTCGTCGGCACGGACCTGCGGATCGTGGCGGAGTCGGCCACGCTGGGGCTGTTCGAGGCCAAGCGGGCGCTGTTCCCCATGGGCGGCAGCGCCGTCCGGCTGCCCCGCCAGATCCCGTACTGCCACGCCATGGACCTCCTCCTCACCGGCCGCGCCGTGACCGCCGCCGAGGCCCTGTCGATGGGACTGGTCAACCGGGTGGTGCCCGACGGGCGGGCGCTCGCCGTGGCCCTGGAGGTCGCCGCCGACGTGGCCGCCTCGGGCCCGCTCGCCGTCCAGGCCATCCTGCGCACCTACCGCGACACGCTCGGCATGCCGGAGCCGGAGGCGCTCAAGGTCTCGGACGACCTCGGCTGGCCGGTGATCGGCTCAGCCGACGCCCGCGAGGGCACCCGCGCCTTCAAGGAGAAGCGCCCCGCCACCTACGAGGGCCACTGATCCGTAGCACCTGGGGCTACACAGCGCTACAGTGGAGGTATGAAGGTCATCACGCAACGGGAGTTCCGCAACGACTCCGCTGCCGTCATGAATCAGGTTGAAGCAGGCGAGACCTTCCACATCACCCGAAACGGGGTCGAGGTGGCGGAGCTCCGTCCACTGCCGCGCCACCGCCGGCTCAGCGCCGAAGCGCTCGTGGCGAAGCATCGACAGCTCCCCCAGGTCGACTACGCCGCCATGCGCCGCGAGGCGGACGACGTCTTCGGCGGCGAGGAGATCATCGGCGAGGATCCCTGGGAGCGGCGCCGTGCCTGAGCGGCACCCCCGAGGAGTCATCGACACCTGCGTCTTCATCGACCTGGCCGACCTCTCCGCGGACGCCCTTCCGGCACTCCCGGAGATCACGGCCATCACGCTCGCCGAACTGCACCAGGGTGTCGCGATGGCCAAGTCGGCGGCCGTCAGGGCCGCCCGCCTGGAGAAGCTGGGTTCCGCCGTGGGCGACTTCGAGCCGCTCCCCTTCGACGCCGACGCCGCGTCCCGATACGGGAGCCTCGTCGCCCTCACGCTCGCGGCCAAGCGCGACCCCCGGCCACGGCGCGTCGATCTGATGATCGCGGCCATCGCGTCCAGCCGGGGGCTGCCCCTCTATACGCGGACCACCGACGACTTCGCCGGCCTGGAGGATCTGCTGACCGTCGTTCCCGTGTGAGGTCAGGCGTCCGTGAGGCGGCCGAGGCGTTCCAGGGCCTCGGTGTACTCCTCCACGAGGGCGTACATGACGTCGCGGGTGGAGCGCACCTGGTTGGTGATGCCGATGATCTGCCCGGCCGGGAAGGTGGCAAGCTCGGCGGCGTCGGAGCGGCCGATGCGGCGCAGGGCGTCGGACACCAGCATGAACTGCAGCGGCATCGGCAGCGTCCCCGGCGACTCCTGCGACTCCCACGCGTCGGTCCACTCGTTCCTGAGCAGCCGGGCCGGCTTGCCGGTCCAGCTGCGGGAGCGGACCGTGTCCCGGGAGGTGGCCTGCAGGATGCGGCGCCTGGCCATCTCGGGCGTGTCGGCCTCCTCGACCGTCAGCCACAGGGAGCCGGTCCAGACGCCCTCCGCGCCCAGCGCCATGCCGGCCGCCATCTGGCGGCCGTTGCCGATGCCCCCGGCGGCGAGCACCGGCACGTCCACGGCGTCCACGACCTGGGGGATGAGCACCATGGTGGTGATCTCGCCCGTGTGCCCGCCCGCCTCGGTGCCCTGGGCGACGACGACGTCCACCCCTACCTCGACCTGCTTGAGCGCGTGGCGCGGGGTGGAGGCGAGGGCGGCGACCTTCACGCCGTGGGTGTGGGCCAGCTCGACGACGTCGGCCGGGGGCGGGCCGAGCGCGTTGGCGAGCAGCGCGATGGGATGCCGGAGCGCCACCTCCACCTGCGGGCGGGCCGTGGCGTCGGTCCAGCCGAGCAGGACCTTGCCCGCGTCGGCGTCGGACGACAGCGGCGGCACCCCGTGGGAGGCCAGCAGGTCCTCCACGAAGCGCCGGTGCCCCTCGGGGATCATCGCCTGCAACCGCCCGACCAGCTCGTCGGCGGCGAACTCGGCTCCTTCGTAGGAGGCGGGCATGACCACGTCGACCCCGTAGGGCCTGCCGTCGACGTGGTCGTCGATCCACTTGAGCTCCGTCTCGAGCTCTTCGGGGGTGAAGTAGAGGGCTCCCAGCACCCCCATCCCGCCGGCCCGGCTGACCGCCGCCACCACGTCGCGGCAGTGGCTGAAGGCGAAGATGGGCAACTCGATTCCGAACATGTCCGTGACACGTGTCCGCATGGCCCGAGAATACGTCCGCAGAACGGCGAACTGCAACGCGTTCTACTCTAGAACCTTCCGTCGGTACCGACCAGTAACATGCAATGAGAACACGTTCTAGTTACTGACCGTGACAACCCCGGGAACGAGAAAGGGCCCGCACGGGGGCGGGCCCTCGGGAGCTCGGGCGGTCAGGTCGTGCTGCGGCGGCCCAGCAGGACGCCGAGCAGCACCAGGGCGACGCCCACGACGAGCGACACCAGCGGGATGACGTTCGTCAGCAGGTTGATCTGGCTCTTGCCCTCCTGGGCCGACGTCACGAGCTCGTCCACGGTCTTGTCGGTCATCTTGGCGGTGGCGACGAAGGCCGGCGAGCGCTCGACGCCGTCCTGGGTCTTCAGCACCTCGTGCCGCTGCTGCTCCTGCTTGACCGGGGCGCCGGTGACGGGCTCGATCCAGTAGGTGACCTTGCCGTCGTACCAGCGGTCCACCTGCACGTCACCGGAGTCGTCCATGCCCAGCACGGAGGCCGGCGCGGTCAGGGTCTGCGTCTTGGTGGGCGGCACCGTCTGCTCGAAGACGTAGACGGGCAGGCCGTTGACGGAGTCCTCGCGGACGAACTGGGCGTCGAACGCCTTCTGGGCGGTGGAGTTGAAGACCTTGTAGGTCTTCTGCTCGGTGCCGAAGGGGAACTTGTAGATCTGGCCCTCCAGCGTCACGGGGGCCTTGCCGACGTTGACGCCGCAGCAGTTGAGCCCCTCACCGGTGTACTTGTCGAAGGCGCTGCGCCGCTCGCTCAGGTCGATCTGGCGCCGGCCGTTGGTGACGTCGTTGACCACGGTGGCCTCGTCCCAGACCACCCGGCTGGAGTCGGCCTCCTTCACGTCGCCGCGGGTGGTGACGATGATGTCCAGGTCGGCGGTGAGCACCTTGAGGTCCTGGCGCGAGAAGTACTGGGCCCCCTTGGCCTCCAGGCGCGAGATGCCGAACTGGTCCGCCGGGGCTGAGATGATCTTCTCTGCCGCCCAGAACTTCAGCAACGGCGCCAGCGCGATGAAGAAGGCGCCGACCCCGATGAGGACGAGCGTGGAGATACGACCCATCAAAGGCCTCCGCGATCCCTAGAACCTGTTGTCGTCTTGCCGATACGTCCGGCATCAAAGTATGACAGTGAGTGACATGCGTCACCGGCCGGTACGGAGCCGCAATCAAATTGATAGAAACAGGTTCTATCGTGGCTTCCCTATGAAAGCGGGAACTATGTCCAGGCGAGCCGACCTGGCGCGGTCCATCCGGCTGTTCCGGGCGTTCCGCTCCGAGCAGAGCGACGGCCACGGGTACTACACGACCCTGGCGGCCGACACCGCGGCGCTGCTGCGGCAGTACACGGACCTCGCCGACCGGCTGGTGCTGGACGTGGGCGGCGGTCCTGGCTACTTCGCCACGGAGTTCCGCCGCCACGGCGCGCGGTGCCTGTGCGTGGACGTGGACGCGGGAGAGCTGGCGGGCCAGGGCGCGCCCGGCGGCGGTCTGCTGGGCAGCGCCCTCGACCTGCCGCTGCGCGACTGCGCCGTGGACGTCTGCTTCTCCTCCAACGTGCTGGAGCACGTGCCCGACCCGTGGCGGATGGCCGCGGAGATGGTCCGGGTGACCAGGCCCGGCGGGCTCGTCTTCCTGGCGTACACCAACTGGCTCTCCCCCTGGGGCGGACACGAGACGTCGCCCTGGCACTACCTGGGCGGCCACCGGGCCGCCCAGAAATATCAGGAAAAGTACGGCAAGCCGCCCAAGAACCACTACGGGCGGAGCCTCTACCCGGTCTCCGTCGCCGACGGCCTGCGCTGGGCGAGAGGCGAGCGGCAGGTGGAGGTGGTCGACGCCTTCCCCCGCTACCTGCCCTGGTGGTACCGCCCGATGCTCAAGGTCCCGATCGTCAGGGAGTTCGCCACGTGGAACCTGGTCCTGGTCCTGAGAAAGCGCACGCCCCCGAGTCCGCCCCCGCCGACGAGCCACGGCCCGTCGAACCCGCCCCGCTGACGGAGCCCGCCCGCAGGGACGCCGCTCTCGACGGCATCCGCGCCCTCGCCGCACTCGGCGTCTGGGTGCTGCACGTCGCCGGCAACACCGGCGTGATGTACCGCGACGGCATGTTCGCCTGGATGACGACGCGCCTGGGCATCGCCGTGCCGATCTTCTTCCTGCTGTCCGGCCTGCTGCTCTACCGGCCGTGGGCGAAGGCCGTCCTGCTCGGCACCCCGTCCCCCAGGCCGGGCCGCTACCTGTGGCGGCGCGTGCTCCGGGTGATGCCGGCCTACTGGGTCGTCACCGTGCTCGCCCTGGCCATGTGGAGCTGGAGCGCCCTCGACTGGGCCGACTGGCTGACCTGGCTGCTCCTGCTGCAGAACTACTTCGAGCAGGGCCGGGCCCCCGAGGGCCTCTACCAGATGTGGACGATGCCCATCGAGATGGCGTTCTACGTGGCGCTGCCGGCGCTGGCCTGGCTGCTGCACCGCTGGACACGCCGGGGCGGGCCGGCGGCGAACCGGCCGCTGCGGCTGCTGGCCGGCATCGCCGTCCTCCCGGTCGTCTCCGTGCTCAGCGTGGTCGCCACGCACGTGCTGGAGCAGCCGCAGCTCGCCCTGTGGCTGCCGCACCACCTCATCTACTTCGCCGCCGGGATGGCGATGGCGGTGGTGTCGGTGTGGATCAGGGAGAGCCGGGCGGTGGACGCGCTCGCACCCCAGCTCCTCGTGCTGGCGCTGCTGCTGTACGTGGTGCTGAGCACCGAGCTGGCCGGGCCGCGCACGCTCACGCTGCCCAGCATGGGCCAGTCGCTGTGGCGCATGGCGCTGGAGACGGCGGTGGCCGTCCTCGTGGTGGCGCCGTTCGCGCTGGCCTCCCGGCGCGACTCGCTGCGCCACCGCGTGCTCGGCAACCCGGTGACCGCCTACCTGGGCCGCATCTCCTACAGCTTCTTCCTCTGGCACGCCCCAGTGATCACCCTCTACTACAAGGCGACGGGCACCGAGGCGTTCAGCGGCGACTTCGTGAAGGTGGCGATCCTGACCTTCGCCGGCACGATGCTGGTCAGCGTGGCCAGCTACCACCTCGTCGAGGAGAACGCGCTGCGGCTCACCGGGCGCTCGTCAGCACCGGCTCCGCCTCCCGAAGCTCCGGCGTCTCGTCCGGCGGCTCCGGTTCCGTGACGAGCTGGGCGAACAGCACGCCCATCGCGGCGCAGGCGAGGAGCTGCGGGATGTGGTCGGCCAGCGGCTCCACGTCGGTCGCGTAGTCGCGCAGCGCCATGGCCAGCGCCAGCGACGCCGTCGCCCCGGCGAACAGCCCGGCGGCCACCCAGTGGCCCACCAGCCACGGCACGGCCCGCCGGGCGGCCGGCGGCCGGTCCCGCAGCCACAGCCCGGCCACCACGGCGGCGAGCGCGACGGCCATGCCGGGCCAGCTCGCCACCCAGCCGCCGAACGCCAGCCCCAGCGCGATCGCGTACGGCACCCGCCAGCGCGACAGGCGGGAGGCGGCGGCCGGCGCCGTCTCCAGCACGTGCTCGGGACGCGGCCCGCGCATGACCAGGGACAGGACGGCGAGCAGGGCGATCCCGGCCAGCCCGAGCCCGAGGCCGAGCCGGTAGGGCCGGTCCGGCGTGTACTCCAGCCGCACGGTCCCCGAGGTGCCGGCGGGCAGCTCCCAGGCCTGCTTCCAGCCGTCGATCCGGGCGGGCCGCAGCGTCAGGCCGTCGATGGTGGCCCGCCAGCCGGCGTTGTGGTTCTCGTTGACGACGAGGAACGCGTCCTTGGGCGCGTTGACCCGTACCTCCCGCACGGACGGCGACCAGGTGCCCGTGGCCGCGCCGCCCTCGACGGAGGCGGGCTGCTCGGGCAGCTTGCCGACGACGAGGTTGGTGATGCCGAAGGGGTCCCAGCCGGCGGCGCGCACCCGGTTGTCGCCCACCGCCAGAGCCGCCCGCGAGCAGCCGGTGAACCGCACCGGCCGCTGTTCGAGCAGGTCGGCGTAGGTGCCGTTGACCCGGGTCGGCACGGCTCTGCCGTTGATCTGCAGCTGCGGGCCGCGCCCGCAGGCCAGCCGGAACGGGATGCCCTCGGGCCGGCTCGCCGGGCTGACGCCAGGAATGATCAGCTCGGTGACCTGGAGGCGCCGCGAGGCGGCGTAGAAGCGCAGCGTGAGCCGGCTCGTGGTGACGGGCTTGAACGTCAGGAAGCCCCGCTCGTCCACCCGGCCGCTGCGCAGCACGCCCTTGTCGCCCGCCACGATCATGTCGAGCGGCTGCCGGTCGCCGCCGGGCCGGGCGACCTGGATGCGCGAGATGGTGCGCCTGCCCTTCCAGCTCAGGGTGAGCGTGGGGTCGCCGTCGTTGGGCGAGGGGATCCAGGTGGTGGCGGCGTCGGCGTCGAACGCCGACCGCGGCGCGACCACCGCCTCCTTGCTGACCTGGGACGACCCCTCGACCTTGGTGAGGTCGTCGCTGAGGCGGGTGTAGCGGTCGACCAGCGCCGCGTCGCGCAGCACGGCGGTGCCCCGCACGTCGGCCGGGCGCTTGCTGTCGCTGGTGAAGGTCCGGTCGAAGCCGGCGCCCTCCTCGTCGGGCCGGGCGAGCAGCGGGTTGCAGATCCACCGGTCGCGGTTGCGCATGCACTGCGGGCGGCCGTCCAGCCCGCGGTCCATCACGAAGACCTCGCCGCCCTCGCCGGGCATCCGGATCGTCCGGCCCGGCAGCACGCCGGGGATGGTGATCTCGCTGATGCCGACGCGCTGCACGAAGCTCCAGCTCTTGCCGTACGTCTCGACGACCTCGATCCGCAGCCAGCTCGTCGGGCCGCCCGGGGCGCGCAGCCACTGCGGGTCGTTGGTCTGCCGCACGTCCTGCACCAGGCGGCCGGCGGCGGTCTCCACGGCCACCCGCTTGATCGACTGGCCGAGCAGCACGTTGTTGGTGAAGACGACCTGGAAGCGGGGGATCCGCCGCTCCTGCGGCAGGTCGACGCGGAGCCACTCACCCTGGGGGCGGGTCCAGCCGCCGCTCTCCCAGCCGGTCTCGTAGTCGCCGTCCATGGCCGCCCACGGGCCCCGGCCGGGCGTGCTGAGCCCGGCGACGGCGTCGGCGTCGGCGACCGAGGAGGAGGCGGTGATGGCCGAGATGCCCTCGTACTCGGCGGTGGCGGCCTCGTCCAGCCATCCCTCGTCCAGCAGGTCGAGTTCCCTGACGCCGGTGAAGTCGGCCCGCCGGTCGGCCGGCAGGGTGGGCGTCCAGTTCGTCCGGATCTCGCCGAACTGCCGCTCGCGCAGCCGCAGCCCGTCGGACACCACGGCCGGGGCCTCCTGCTTGGCGGCGTCGTCGTTGACCAGCACGGGGCCGGTGCCGAGCAGGCCGAGGTCGCCCATGGTGAGCAGGGAGTCGGGGCCGCCGCGCACCCGCAGCGCCTCGCCGGCCGGCTGCACGCCGACCAGGTCGGCGGCGCCGGTCACCTCGTACAGCTCCAGCGCCGGGAACGGCCAGTCGACGGACTCGACGACGTCGTCGGTCAGTGCGTCGCCCACCTCGCCGCCGAAGGAGCGGACGCGGGTGATGCCCGGCGACTCGCGCAGCGCCTCGTGGATCCTGGTCGGCCAGGCCCCCTGGAGGTGGGCGCGCATGAGGTCGTTGCGTACGAGGAGGTAGTGCACGCCCATGCGGCGCAGCACCTCGGTCAGCCCGGCCGAGCCGTGGCCCGCGGTGAGCCGCTGGTCGATGGCGTCGAGCAGCCGGGTCATGCCGACGGACCCGGCGGCCGTGACCTGCCGGGTGGTCCAGCGGCCCCGGAACATCGGCTGCATGGGGTCGTCCATGGGCCGGCCCCACAGGTACTCGCCGAACTTGGCGCCGGGCACGACGAGCACGCCGTCGTCGCCGGCGTTCTCGTTGACCCAGGCCGCCGCCTCCTTCCAGTAGAGCGGCACCTCCTTGAACCCCCCGGGGGCGGCCAGCCCCTGGTTGAAGACGGGCAGCACGAGCCCGGCGAACGCCACCAGGGCGACCGCCCGCACCGGCACCCGGATCCGCCCGGCGACCGCGGCCAGCAGGTGGGCCAGCCCGAGGGCCAGCGGCAGCCGCACCAGCGGGTCGAACTTGCGCAGGTTGCGCAGCGGCGCGAGCGGCCCGTCGAGCAGCCAGCGCACCGGCTCGGCGACGATCGGCTCCAGCGCGCTGACGTGCCCGGCGACCAGCGCGGTCACGCCCACGAGGAACAGCGCGGCGAGGAAGCCCTTGGCGGGCAGGTCGCGGCGGGCGAGCCCGGCCAGCCCGAGGGCGGCGAGCAGCCCGGTGACGACGACCATGCCGGCGGCGGTCGCGATGGCGTAGCCGGGCGGCTGCTCGGCCACGCCGCCGACGGTCAGGTACCTGACCCAGTCGGACGCACCGCGCAGCACGTTGGTCAGCGAGGTGACCTGCGTGGTGGTGGCGGCGGTCTCGGTGTAGGGCAGGAAGGAGAAGGCGTAGCGGCCGACGAGCAGCAGCGGCAGCCACCAGAAGAGGGTGGCCACGCCGACGGCGCCGGTCCACCAGCCGAGCATCCGCCAGCGCGGCACCGGTCTCGGCCGGGTGAGGATGTAGATGACGGGGCCGACGAGGACGGCCAGCACGGCCACCGCGTTCACGCCGCCGCACAGGGCCACGGCGAGCCCCGACCTGATCGCGCCGCGGGCCCGCTGGCCGGTCTCGGCCGCGGTGAGCAGCGGGATGAGGATCCACGGCAGCATCGCGGCGGGCAGCCACTCGATGGAGATCTCGCCGAGGATGGACAGCGCGCGCGGCGCCAGCGCGTACGCCAGGGCGCCGACGATCCGGGTGCCGGGCGTGCCGACGCCGAGCTGCCTGGCCAGCCGCTCCACGCCGAGGAACGCCACGCACAGCAGCAGCGTCAGCCAGAGCCGTTGCGTCACCCACGGCGCGACGCCGAGCAGGTCGCCGAGGGCGAAGAACGGGCCCATCGGGAACAGGTATCCCGCGGCCTGGTTCTGGAGCTGGCCGAAGTGCTGCAGATCCCACAGGTGGGCGGCGCGTTCCAGCCAGCCGATCGGGTTCAGCGCCAGATCGATCTTGGTGTCGCCGATGATGCTGCCCGGCTCGGTGGTGAACGACAGGACGGCGAAACCGAGACAGCAGATCGCCAGCCAGAACCTGTGCCGTACCTTCTCGCTCACCGCTCCTCCCAGGCAGGCGGGGTCCGTCCCTGCATGAGGGCGGCCATGCGTTCTGCGCTGCGGTCCCAGCGGAACCGGGCCGCCCAGTCGCGGCACCGCGCGGCGTAGTCCCCGCGGCGCCCGTCGTGCAGTTCGTCGAGGGCCGCGGCGATGCCCTTGGCCAGGTTGACCGCCGCGTCGGCGCCCTCGGGCACGAGCCAGCCGGTCTCGCCGTGCCGTACGGCGTCGCGCAGGCCGTCCACGTCGAAGGCGACCGTGGGGACGCCCAACGCGGCGGCCTCCAGCACGCACAGCCCCCAGCCCTCGCCCTGCGAGGCGGTCACGTGCAGCCAGGCGGAGGCGATGAGGCGCTCCTTGTCCGCCTCGGACAGGTAGCCGTGCAGCGTGACGCCCTCCGGCAGCCGGGCGCGCAGTGCCGCCTCCTCCGGTCCGCGGCCGACGACGTCCACGGTGAGGGCGGGCCAGCGCCGCCGCAGTTCGGTCACCGCGTCGAGCAGCAGGGCGACCCGCTTGTGCGCGACGAGCCTGCCCACGCAGACCAGCCGCGGGGCGGGATGCGGCAGGGGCGGTCCGGCAGGTGTGGTGGTCACGGTCACCCCGTTGGGGATGATGTGCACGGGCCCGGTCCAGCCGAGCCGCTCGCGCATGGCGGTCACGGTGGAGGGCGACACGGCCACGCTGTCGTGCCGCCGGTAGGTGCGGCGCGCGGCGGGCCCCTCCAGGAACCTGCCGACAGCCGCCAGCCAGCGCGGCAGGTGCACGCCGAACTGCCGGTCGTGCACGTGGTGCACGACGCAGATCACGCGGGTCCGGCGGGGCAGCACCCACGGGGTGAAGAACGGGATGCCGTTCTGGCAGTCGAGCACCACGTCGAAGAGGTCGCGCCGGAGCAGCAGCCACAGCAGCACCCGCGCGTAGACGGTGAAGGCGCCGCCCATCCGGGCGACGCGGATGCCGTCGATCCGATCGGCGGCCCGCTGGCCGGGGGCGCGGGCCGTGACGAAGCAGACCCGGTGGCCCGCCGCGGCGAGGCGGCGGGCCATCTCCCAGGCGTACGTCTCGGCGCCACCGGCGGCCGGATGCCACGGATCACGCCAGTTGACGACGGCGACGTTCACGGATATCCGACGGGGTCGAGCGGCGGCTCCCAGCCGGGCCGCGCGGCGGTGCGCGGCTCGGTGCGCAGCGTCAGCCAGATCCTGCCGAGCTCCAGCAGGATGCCGGCGCTGTGCCGGGCCGGTGAGAAGCGCGAACCCGGCATGTCGCGCCACTGCACCGGGATCTCGTGGATGCCGGCGCCGCGTTCGGCGCACCGGGCGAGCAGTTCGACGTCGAAGGCGAAGCCGGGGGTGCGCAGCCGGGCGGCCACCTCGCGGGCGAGCGGTCCGTCGAAGAACTTGAACCCGCACTGGGTGTCGCTGACCCCGCGCACCAGCACCTTGGCGAGCGACCTGAAGCCGACGGCGCCCAGCTCGCGGATGCGGCTGTGCCGGTTCTCCACGTCGGAGAAGGCGTGCGCGCGCGAGCCGACGACCACGCGCTCACCGGTGAGCAGCAGGCCGAAGGCGACGTCGATGGCGTCGAGGTCGGTGGCCATGTCGGCGTCGCAGAAGCCGACGAAGGGCGCGCGGGTCTGCAGCAGCCCGGCGCGGACGGCGGCGCCCTTGCCGGGGATCGGGCACTCGACCAGGCGGACCGGCACCGGTCCCCGCGGCCACGTCCTGACGATCTCGGCGGTGGCGTCCGTGCTGTTGTTGTCGACGACCGTGACGGCGGTCGGGAACGGCATGCGGGCAAGCTTCGCGCACAGCTGCAGGAGCCCCCCGGGGAGTCGTCCTTCCTCGTTGTACGCGGGAATGACGATCTCGAGCAGTGGTCGTCGGCTCGTCCTCTCGTCCCCTTGGAGGGAGGGCGGCATGGCGGCTGGTTCTACCGGTCGCCGTAGTTGTAGAGCGGCTGGTTGACCGGCGTCGCCGTGGCGCCTGTGAAGGAGACGGTCGTGACCGTCGCCACGAGGGCTGCCACGGCAACGCCTACGATCGCCGCCAAGAGGATCTTCATCACGGGGGGTTCCTCCTCGGGCACTGACGCATATCGGGGGCGGTACACCAACCTAGAACCAATTCTTGCTACTCGGAAGTAGCTAAACGAAATCTTAATAAACTCAACGTTCAATAGCCCGTTTCGGGCGCGCCCGGCGCCACGGGGCCATCGAAACGATACAACCGCAGGTCAGGTCCGTTCACGATGATCCGGGCACGGTTCAGAAGCGTCGCGATTGAGGAGCGCTCCGCGGGGGTACCGGCGTCCACCACGACGTACCGGAAGCCCTGTGCGGCCAGGTCTGGCGAGGATCTTTCTAGTACACGTTCTATTGCGCGGGCCCGCTCGTCCTCGCTCGGCACGACCATCGTCCCGACCCGCACGGTGTCGTTGGCCACCACGTCGCGGCCGGGCACGGCGAAGAATCTCTGGGCCGGGTCCAGCACCGCCCGGCCGCCGTTCCAGGGGAAGCGGCGGTAGGACTCGAACGGCAGGACCAGGATGTCGCCGGGCTCGCCGTCACGCCGGATCGCCTCGCGCGCCGCCGTCCAGTCGCCGGGGTAGCGCACCGCCTCCAGCGCGCCCGCCGCGCCCCATGCGAGGGTCGGCAGGACGGCCAGCGGCACCAGCGCCATGACACCCGCCCAGCGCGCCCCCGGCCGAGGCTCCCCCGGCCGAGGCTCCCCCAGCCGGGGCTCCCCTGGTTGCGGCTCCCCCGACCGGCGCGCGCCCGGCGACTGGGCGGCGGCGGTCAGCAGGCCGAGGCCGACGGCCACCAGCAGCGCGAGCGGGGCGAGGAACTGCTGGGCGTCCCGGAACACCGCGAACCCGCCCCACACCCCGATCAGCCGGGCGAGCGCCGCCCGGCCCGGCTCGGTGACGCCGAGACACGCGATGCCGAACCCGGCCGCCGCCGCCACCGCCAGCCCCACCCGGAAGGCCACCGGCCCCTCCCCCACGCCTTCGCGCGCCACGCCCTCCCGCGCCACGCCCTCCCGCGCCACGCCCTCCCGCGCCACGCCCTCCCGCGCCACGCCGGCCTGCCCGGGGCGGCGCCTGCGGCCGAAGCCCGCCAGGCACGCGAACCCGGCGATCCCCGCCACCGCGAGCACCAGTCGGGCCACCGCCCCCGCCACGGTCTCGTACCCGGCGGGGACCGCGTGGGCGTTCCAGATCCCGCCCAGCGACAGCAGGCTGCCCACCGTCCCGAACGGCGTGTCGGCCCGCGCGGCGAACGCCTCCACCCCCACCCGGTCGCCCGTCACCGTCCCCGGCCTCAGCAGCGCGGGCACCAGCCACGGCAGGCTGAACGCCACCAGCGCCGCGGTCACCCGCACGGCCCGCGCGCGGGACCTGGCGGCGGCCACCGGCAGGGCCGCCAGGGCGGTCACCGTCATGGCGGCGAACCCGCCCACGGCCGCCGGCAGCATCGCCAGGGCCGTGCGCCCCCCTCCCGCCGGCCGGGGGCGCGCCGAACAGGCCGCGGCCACCACCCAGGGCAGCCCCGCGTACCCCAGCAGCAGCGCCCACTGCCCCATGAGCAGCCGCTCGGCCACGTACGGGTTCCACACGTAGAACGTCCCGGCGACGAGCCTCGGCGCGAGGCCGGGCGCGGGCACGAGCAGCGCCGCCCCCGCACACCCGAGCACGAACACGCCGAGCAGGATCGCCTTCTGCACGAGTTCGCCGGGCAGCACCGCCGACAGGGCCGTCACCACGGCGTCGCTGGGCACCACCCGCGGCGCGCCCCCCGCCAGCCCGAACGTGAACCGGGAGAACGCCGGGTCCGGCACGAACACCATGTCCTGGACGAGCACGAACCCCCATCCCAGCGCGGGCCCGAGCGCCAGGCAGCCCAGGGCCAGGCCGAGCAGCGCTGCGGCCGGCCCTGCTCGGAGCGGGGTGCGGAACATCCCGCTATGACATCACAACCACACAACGGGCATTCCGCATGAATGCCCACCTAGTTAAGGTTCCGGGCATAGGGGACAGGCCAGGCCGGTCGACGAGCGGGGAGACGGTGGGAACGCGTCCGAGAGAACGCGGCGAGATCGTGCTGGCCGCGGCCATCGTGATGATCGTCGTGCAGCTCGTCTGGAAGTTCGGCCTCGTGCGGCGGACGTACTTCCGCCAGGACGACTTCACCTTCATCGCCCGCGGGCTGGAACAGGAGCTGTCCTGGGACTACCTCATGCGCGTCGACTACGGCCACCTCGTGCCGGGGCCGTTCGCCGTCCACTGGGCGATGGGCCGGCTCGGCGTCTACAACGACGTGCTGGCGCACGCCATCACGATCGGCCTGCAGGCCGCGGCCGGGCTGGCGCTGCTGTGGCTGCTCAAGCTGCTGTTCGGGGCGCGCCCGGCCATCCTGGTGCCGCTGGGGCTCTACCTGCTGACACCGATGACGATCTCGTCGCTGTCGTGGTGGGCCGTGGTCATCGAGACGCTGCCGTTCCAGGTCGCGCTGCCGATGGCGCTCGGCTCGCAGGTGCTGCACGCCAGGACCGGCAGGTTCCGGTACGCCGTCGCCACAGCCGGGTGGGCGGTCCTGGGCATGGTCTTCTACGTCAAGGCGCCGTTCATCCTGGTGCTCGCGTTCGTGCTGACAGTGGGGTGGCTGCCGCGCGCCCGGCGCCGGCCCGCGTGGCTGCTGTACCTCGCCGTGATCGCGGTCTATGCGGCGGTCTTCTTCCGGCAGCTCTTCACCTCGGTGCAGCTCACCAACGACACGGTACGGCCCGCGCTGCCCGACCCGGCGGTCGCGGCGAGCTTCGCCTGGAAACTGCTGAGCGGCTCGTTCGTGCCCGCCGCCCTGGGCGGGCCGTGGCGCTGGCATCCGATCACGGAGGACTACGCCATCGCCGCCACTCCCCCGGCGCCGATGTGGGCCGCGCTGGGCGTCGCGGCCGTCGCCGTCGCGGCGTCGCTGGTCTACCGGCGGCGGGCCTGGCTGGCGTGGCTGACGCTGCTGGCCTACTTCGTGCTGGCGGACGTGGTGCCCGTCATGATCGGGCGGGTGGCGCAGCTCGGGCCCGACCTCGGCGGCATGGAGCTGAGGTACGTCTCCTCCACCGCCGTCGTGCTGGCGCTGGTCGTCGGGCTGGCGTTCATCCCGGTGCAGGGCGAGGAGCGGCCCTGGCTGCGGCCGCCGCCCCGGCTCCGGCACGCCTGGATCCCCCTCGCGGCGGCGGTCGCGGCCGGGTCGGTGTGGTCGGTGACGGCGTACGCCCGCCTGCCGCTCGGCGAGCACGTCAGGAGCTACGTCGAGACCGGCCGGCTGGCCCTGCAGCGCGCCCCGGCGGGGGCCGTCATCCTGGACGCCCACGTGCCGGCCAGGGTGGTCGAGCCGCAGTTCTTCTACGACTACGCGCGCGTCTCCAAGGTGCTCGGCCCGCTCGCGGCGGACCGTCCGCTGACCTGGGCCAGGCGCCTGTCCGGCCCGCTGCCCAACCCGCTGGCCTTCGATCCGGAGGGCCGCCTGCGCCCGGTGAGCGTCGAGGGCCTGACGATCCCCCAGCGGGGCGGCTGCACGCCGGTCCCGGGCCGGGAGACGCGCTTCCCGCTGCCCCTGCCGATGCCCCGCGGGGAGTGGACGGTGCAGATCGGCTATCTCAACCCGGCCGCCACCCGGCTCGCCGTCCGGCTGGGCGGGGCCGAGGAGACGGTCCCGGCGGCCAAGGACTTCGGCTGGACCTTCGCCACGGTCACCGGCGGCGGCGCCGAGCTGGTCGTCCGCACCGTGGACGGCGGCACCGCGTGCGTCGGCGAGATCAGGGTCGGTGTCCCGCGTCCCGCCAGGCACGGGACGCCCACCCCGCTCCAGCCGGTCACGGCCGGCCGCCGGTGAGACCCCCGTGGGAGGCCGGGCGCTGGGGCCCGGCCTCCGCCGCTCATCTGCCCGGTTCGGGATCCCGGGGCAGGCCGAGCATGCGCTCGCCGATGATGTTGAGCTGCACCTCGGTCGTGCCGCCGTAGATGGTCATCGCCCGGGTGGCCAGCACGGCCCGGTTCCAGTAGCCCGCGTCGCCCAGCGACATGTCGGCGGCCACCACCGCCGACGCGCCCAGCAGGGCGACGGCCGTCTCGGAGACGTGCTGGGCGTGCGAGGTGGACAGCAGCTTGCGCACCGAGGCGTCGGCTCCCGGCTCCGCCCCGGCGAGCTGCTTGAGCGTGACCCGCAGCGACAGCGCGTTGATCGAGTGCGCCTCGCACACCACCTCCGCCACCTGCTGCTCCTCGACGGGGGTCAGCTCGCGCCCGAGCCGGCCCACCAGCCCGAGCAGGTCGGGCACCGACGCGCCGGTGCCGCCGGAGCCGGACGACAGCGACACGCGCTCGTTCGACAGCGTGTTGCGCGCCACCTTCCAGCCCTGGCCGACCTCG
This sequence comes from Nonomuraea indica, assembly GCF_002850745.1. Taxonomy (GTDB): domain Bacteria; phylum Actinomycetota; class Actinomycetes; order Streptosporangiales; family Streptosporangiaceae; genus Nonomuraea; species Nonomuraea indica. Next base: position 469,586 of record NZ_KZ559467.1, on the reverse strand, counting down.
CCGACGACCAGTTCGTCGGGCACGAACACGTCGTCCAGGAAGACCTCGTTGAACAGGTTCTCGCCGGTCATCTCGGTCAGCGGCCGGACCGTCACGCCCGGCGCCTTCATGTCCACGAGGAAGTACGTGATGCCCTCGTGCTTGGAGCCCTCGGAGGAGTTGCGGGCGATGCAGATGCCCCACTCGGCGACGTGGGCGACGGAGGTCCAGATCTTCTGGCCGTTCAGCCGCCAGCCGCCCTCGACCTTCTCGGCCTTCATCTGCAGCGAGGCCAGGTCGGAGCCGGCGCCCGGCTCGGAGAAGAGCTGGCACCAGATCAGCTCGCCGCTGAGCGTCTTGGGCAGGAAGCGTTCCTGCTGCTCGGGCGTGCCGTACGAGACGACGGACGGCACCACCCACGCGCCGATGATCATGGCGGGGAGCTTGACCCGGGCGGCCTTCAGCTCCTGCGCGATCAGCACCTGCTCCAGCGGCGAGGCGGCCCGGCCCCACGGCCGCGGCAGGTGCGGCATGACGAACCCGCGCGCCGCGAGCGCCCGCTTCTGCTCCACGCCCGCGAGCTCCTTGATCTCGGCGATCTCGGCGCGGATGGACTCGCGCAGCGGCGCGGCGTCCTCGGGCAGGTCGATCTCCATCTCCCGGCTGACGCCCCGCAGCGCCAGCGCCGCCACGGTGGCCGCCCATCCGGCGGACGGGCCGAGCAGGGCGCGCAGCGTCAGCGCGCGGCGATAGTAGAGGTGGACGTCGTGCTCGAAGGTGTAGCCGATGCCGCCGAAGGTCTGGATGGCGTCCTTGGCGCACTGCACGGCCGCGTCGGGCGCCATCACGGCGGCGATCGCGGCGGCGTACTCCAGCTCGGCGCCCTCGGCGCGGGTGGCGTCCCAGACGGTGGCGCGGGCCTGCTCCAGGGCGACGAGCATGCGCGACAGCTTGTGCTTGATGCCCTGGAACTGGCCGATCGGGCGGCCGAACTGGATCCGTACCTTGGCGTACTCGGCGGCCGAGCGCACGCACCACGACGCCAGCCCCGCCGCCTCGGCCCCGAGCAGGACGGCGGCCAGGTTGAGCACGCCGGAGCGCTCGACCCCCTCCAGCACCCGTTCGGCGGGCACGGTCACGCCCGCCAGCTCGACCTTCGCCACGGATCTGGTCAGGTCGAGCGACTTGACCGCGGTGACGGTGGCGGCGGAGGCGTCGAGCGCGACCCACTCCTCGCCCTCGTCGGTGGAGACGGGCAGCACCAGCACGTCGGCCAGGGCGCCGCCCAGCACCGGCTCGGCCGTGCCCGACACGACCAGCGCGCCGTCGCCGTCACGGGTGCCGGTGAGCGCGCCCGTCAGCGCGACGGCGCCGGTGAGCGTGCCGTCGGCGAGCGCGGGCAGCAGTTCGTGCCGCTTGGAGGCGTGGATCACGGCCCCGGCCAGCACGGTCGGCACGTACGGGCCGGGCGCCATCCGCTCGGCCATGGCCTCGATCGCGACCGCCGCCTCCAGCAGCCCATAACCGGACCCGCCGGCCTCCTCGGGCAGGTGCAGGCCGAGCAGCCCCTGGTCGGCGAGGCTCCGCCAGAAGGGCGGGCGCTCGTCTGCGGCGGCGCGGAGCAGCTCGGCGGGGATGTTCCGCTCGGCCCAGCCGCTCACCGACTCACGCAGCGCCTCGTGCTCCTCGTTCAACCCGATCGCCATCGCTACATCCTCCAGCAGGTCCCGGTGATGCCCAGAACCATATTCTAGAGAATGCTTCTACACTAGATGGGACGAATCTGCGCGGCGAGGGTGTTGAGGTCGCGCCAGCGCTTCCTGCCGCTCTGCGGGATCGAGGCGAAGAGCATGGCGGGCTTCGCCTTGCCCACCTCCACCACCGAGATCAGCGCCTGCGACACCTGCGCCTGGCCCGCGACGGTGTAGGTCACCCGGTAACCGAGCGTCCAGCCGGCGCCCACCGGGTTCCTCTGGGACGCGGTCCAGGTGAGCCTGGCCCCCGCGGGGTACTGCCGGGACAGGGTCCACGTGGCGGCGCGCACGGCCAGCCTGCGGTAGTCGGCGTCCTTCGACGGCTTGGGCGTCGGGGCGGCGCCCGGCACGAGCGCCGAGCCGATCACCGCGACGGGCGCGGAGGCGGGATCGGCGGCTTTGCCGGCGCGCTGGGCGCGGGTGAACGGCTTGTGCTTCGCGGTCCGCCACGGCGCGCCCAGCCGGGGGTAGCTGATGCCGTTCTTGGTGTCGTAGACGATGCCGGCCACCACCGACGCGGTGCCCGACAGGCCCGCCAGGGCCTTCTTCGCCGGCACCGGCGGCAGCGCGAGCGCGCTGACGGCGGGCGTGGCGGCGTCGGGCACGGTCGCCAGGCCGGCCACGTCGTGCTGGGCCGGGTCCTCGCCCGCCCCGTCGCCGGAGAAGATGGTGAACGTCAGCACGAGGGCCGCCACGGTCGTGATGGACACACCGACCAGGTAGAGCGACTTGAGCGACACGCGCCCGAGCAGGCCCGGCTTCGGCGGAGGCGACGTGGGCACGAACGGCCCCCGCGAGACCGGGCGCGGGATCACGGCGGTCTCGTCCTCGGCGACGACCTTGCGGAACGGGGTGGTGGGGGCATCGAAGGGAGGTTTCTGGTCACCGACGTCCGCCATGCGTCGAGATTACGTCACTTGGGTCGTTCCGTCGCACCCCGCCCGCGAGCTGAGCAGTGCGAACGGCGCAGGCGTGTCGTCGCGACCGGCCAGGGAAGGTACCTTCCCATGAGGAGGATCGCCGCGGCGATCGGCGCCGCCGTCGTCATCCCGCTCTCCGGCTGCTCGGCACTCCAGCAGGCCGGCACGGCGTCTCCCTCGCCAGTCCCCGCCACCCCCACTGGGCCCGCCCCCACGAGCACCGCCGCGCACCCGCTGGAGGCCACGTTCCAGCAGGTGATCGGCGACGTGCTGCCGTCGATCGTGCAGATCAACACGCGGGTGGGGCTCGGATCCGGTGTCGTGTACGACGCCGCCGGGCACATCGTGACCAACGCGCACGTGGTCGGCCGGGCCACCACGATGACGGTGACCCTCGCCACCGGGGGCGAGCCGCGGCCGGCCCGGCTCGTCCGGAGCTTCGAGGCCGGCGACCTGGCCGTGATCAAGGTGGACGACCCGGAGGGACTCAAGCCGGCCAGGTTCGGCGACTCGGCCAAGCTGCGGGTGGGCCAGATGGTGCTGGCCATGGGCAACCCGCTCGGCCTGTCCGGCAGCGTGACCAACGGCATCGTCTCGGCGCTCGGCCGTACGGTGACCGAGCCGCAGACCGCCGGATCGCCGGGCGCGACGATCGCCAACGCGATCCAGACCTCGGCCGCCATCAATCCGGGCAACAGCGGCGGCGCGCTGGTCGACCTGTCGGGCCAGGTGATCGGCATTCCCACGCTCGCCGCCACCGACCCCGAGCTGGGCGGTGGGGCCGCGCCCGGCATCGGGTTCGCCATCCCGAGCAACACCGCCACCGACATCGCCGCGCAGATCGTGCGCGACGGCAAGGTCACCAACACCCACCGGGCGGCGCTCGGCATCCGGGGCAGCACGGTGGTCGGCGCCGACGGCCGGCCGATCGGCGCGGCCGTCGCCAGGGTCGAGCCGGGCGGCGGCGCGGCGAAGGCGGGCATCGAGGAAGGCGACGTGATCGTGGCCGTGAACGGCGCGGACACGCCCACGATGGCCGCGCTGGCCGAGGTGCTGACCACGCTCAAGCCCGGCGCCCAGGCCAAGGTGGAGCTGCTGCGGCAGGACGGCTCCCGGGAGACCGTCACGGTGACGCTGGGAGAGCTCCCGGGCGAGTGACGGCCGCGGGGAGGAGCACGGCCGTCAACGGTGACGCTGGGGGAGCTCCCGGGCGTGTGTACGCGCGGATGACGAGCACGGCCGTCACTGGCGGGCGTCGAAGACGATCTCCACGCGGCGGTTCTTGGCGCGGTTCTTCGCCACCGGCTTGCCCTCGACCACGTTGGGCAGCTTCGGGCGGCTCTCGCCGTACCCTCGGGCCTGGAGCGTCACGCCCGCGTCGCCGAGCAGGCCGCGCATGGCCCGCTCCACCGCCTGGGCGCGGCGCTGCGAGAGCGTGCGGTTGTAGGCGTCGGCGCCCTGGTCGTCGGTGTGACCCTCGATCCGGACCACGCCCCCCGCGGCCTCCTCCCGCACCTTGGCGGCCACCTGCTCCAGGCGCCGCCTGGCCTCGGCGGTCAGCACCCACTTGTCCACGGCGAACAGGACGTCGCTGGTCAGCGCGAGCGTCACCTCGGTCCCGCGCCGGCTCTGGCTCTCGGTGCCGTCGAGCGACTCGACCTCGCCGATGATGTCCTCGACCGGCAGCACCAGGTCCTCGACGGTCCCCGTCACGCCCGGCGGCGGGGTCGGCACGGGGGTGGCCGCCGCGACGGCGGGCGCCGTCCCCACGACCGCGGCGCTCACCGCGACGGCCAGGGCGGCTCTACGAGATCGGGACATCGGTGATCACGCCGATCATGGGCATCTCGACATTGATCTTGGTGACGTCCGGCGGCGGCGCGGCGAACACCGCGTACAGCGTGGAGGACTCGTCCTTCTTGAGGAACTGCCCCTGCGTCGCGGAGCACACGCACTCGGCGTCGCTGCCGGAGCCGTTGCGCGCGACGCGGTAGCGCTTGGCGTTCACCGGGTCGATCAGCGACACGGCGTCCACCGAGAACGTCAGGGGCCCGGTGCTCATGCCGTTGTGCAGGTTGACGTTGCCGGACAGGGCGGTGACGGTCCAGTTGAGGCTGACGGTCCGGCCCTGCCGCTTGAGTGCGGTGATCTCGACGCGGGCCTCGCCGGACTGCCCGCCCCCCATGACCTTGGCCTCGCGACTGGCGATCACCTCGCCGCCCTGGGCGGGCTGCTGCGGCGCGGTGGCGGAGGCGGCCGGCTCCTGCGGCGCGGTGGCGGAGGCGGCGGGCTCCCGCACCGTCTGCGACCGGCCGGTCAGCGGGCCGGTGTCCTGGGACTGCCGTTCCTCGCCACCGGCGCCCTGCTGGCCGGGCAGCATCCCGCAGCCGGCCAACGCGACGGCCGCGACGGCCAGCGCGATCGTCTTTCGCATCTTCTGCTCACCTTCACTGGTCAGGGGTACGCGCCCGGGGGACCAAGAATGTCAGACTCTCCCATAACGCCTGTAATCACCTCAACTGCCCCAGTGATCCCGCCAGACCGGGGTCAACGCGCGACGACCCCGGGATGCGCGGCCTCGAACGCGGCGAGCCCTTCCGGGGTGAGCCTCAGGTAGAGACCCTTGTCGACGTCGATCACCAGTGGCTTGCCCTCGCCATGGAGCACGACGGAGATGTCCAGTTCGAGGTAGGTGTTCTCGTGCTGCTTCTCCAGGAAGTTACGTTCGACGATGTTGGCGTTCCGCGACGCGGCTTCGTCCCCCGTCTTCGTGCTGCCGCTGATGCCGCCGTAGCCCAGCAGCCCGTCCTCGGTCCCCCCCGCGGACGCGCCTCCCCGGACGGACCGGCCGCGGCCATGCTCCTGGCCGTGCCCGGCCGTGCTCATGGTCTGCGCGTAGACGCGTTGCTTGACCAGCGCGGTGGTGACCTCGCGAGCCCCGTTGACGTCGATCCCGACCCTGCCGACCCCCGGGATCTCGTAGGCATGCGCGAGGAGCTGCTCCAGGTGGGCGCGCATGGTCCGTTCCTTGGTGGCCTCGGCGAGGGCCATGCCGGCGGGGCGGGACAGCTCGAACCCGTTGGGCCTGTCGTTCAGCGAGGGCACCTCCTCCCGCAGCTTCGGCGAGACCGCGGCGATCGGCGCCCACTCCTCCACGAACCGGGCCGCCGGGAACGCGACCTGGCTGACGTCCCCCTTGGGGACGCCGTTCCCGAGCGTGGTGGTCATGGCGTTGGGCCCCGCCGACTCCGCCCACCGGGGCTCCACGGCGGCGACCGGCGTACCCGCCGCGACCGGGGTGCCCGGCGGGACCTCCGTGGTGAGGTGCCCCGGGACCAGCACACCGAGTTCGCCGGCCGCGACCGCGCTGGACGTCGTGGTGACGCCTACGTGCTTGTCGAAGAGCTTCACGGCCCCGTCATGTCCGGTCATCTCGCCCACCTTGAGCAGAACGCTGCGGGCGGCGCTCTGCATGGGTTCCAGGACGGGGCGGACGTGGGCCCGCTCGATCGTGATCCTGTAGGTGACCGGATGCGTGAACTCGTGCGGAGCCTCGCGCGTCTGGTAGCGGTTGATGTCCTTCACGTTCGTTCCGCGCGAGTCCACGGCGTGGGAGTCGCGGACGTTCGTGTACGCCGCCTCGCCTCCCGCGAGATCGCCGTCCGAAGACCTGATGTAGCGCGCGAGCGCCTCCACTCCGCGGTCGGTTCCCGCCTCGCGCAGGCTCAGCTCGCCGCCGAGGCGCTCGCTGCGGAGCATGAGGCCGGCGTCCGGACGCTCACCGACGTGCGCTCCGTCGCCGATCTCGGCCGTGACCCGGATGCCTATCCGCTCGGTGACCCGGCCGTGCTGGTCTGTGGCGAACAGCCAGGAGGACACCCCGTTGCCGCGGAGCTCGCCCAGTCTCGTGGCGAGCGCGTCCTGGCCGTACATGCCGCGCAGGTGCTCGGCCACCGGATGGTTCGTCAACTCCTGACCCGGCAGGAGCAGGCCCTCGTCACGCAGGCTCTGGACGATCTGCGGGAGCACGGCCCGCGAGTCGAGATGCTGGACGGAGGCGGCGCTCAACGCCGCGTCCGGCGCGGAATAGGCGCGAGCCGTGTCTCCCGCCTGCTGGGCGGGCTCCGCGGCCTGCGGCCCCTCCAGTCCGTGACGGCGCGCCACCTCGTCCGGCAGGACGACGTCCATGATGTCGCTCACCCGGACGTACGTGCTCGGGCCCCGCTCGACCGTGATCCCGTCGGTCCTGGTCGGTGTGACCTCCAGGACGAGATCTCCGCGATACCAGTGCGAGGTGGTCCGGTCTCCGTAGGTGACCCGGGCGACGTCGCTGCCTCCCACGTAGGAGGTCTCGTGGGACATCCGTTTCACGGCGGCGTGCACCCCCGCTCGTGCCACGACCTTGTGCTCGGTCCCCGTGCTCTCCCCGGCCTCGTGACCCGCCGCCTCGCCGCCGTGCTCACCGCCGTGCTCGCCGTCGCGGCCGAACCCGGCGCGCAGGCCGCTCCGCGCGTGCCCGCCCAGGGTCCCTCTGCGACGCTCGCCGTCCGTCAGCTTCGAGTTGCTGTTCGCGTAGGTCTCGTGCTCCACCCCGGTCTCCGACTTGACGTGCCGCAGCCCGGCCACGTCGGCCTTGATCTGCAGGTCATGACGCCATCCCCCTTCCTCGGACACCGTGTAGTGCAGTCCGTCGGGATGGGATGTGATCATGGTTTCCAGCTTGAGCACGTCGGTGGCGGTCTCGATCACCGCCGGCACGTCCAGACGCTCCGCGGGCCTCGGCAGTCCCGCCCAGTCGGCGTACCTGCCGGCCACCGCCTGGGCCAGGTCGGGCATGGCGCCCAGGCGGACGATGGCGTGCAGGCGGTCGTCGTGCGCCCACACGTCCCTGGGCGGTCTGGCCGACGCCTCCACGCGGCCCACGTCCCCGAGGTCCCCCGCGAGCACCGGGGTCTCCGGCAGGTGGGCGTTCGGCACGACGATCTCCGCCCTGCTCCCGTGCACCTGCCACGAGGTGTTCGTCACCTCCGCACCGTCTCGCGACAGTCTCATCCTGACGTCGAAGGAGAGATCCCGCGTGATGGTGAAGCCTCCGCCGGTGGTCTCCGTGCGGTCGTACCTCGTGTGGCCGGCCGTGACGGCGACACTGCCCGCCTTCGCGCTGCTCCCGGCGACCGACACGTTCACCGGATCGACCTTCAGCCCCTCGTTCACCTCCAGGCGCGCGACAGCACGGACCTCCGCACGGCCCCCGGACGAGGTCTCCCGCTGGCTGGTGTCGATCCGGGACGTGATCCTGCGCTCGTTCACCGTCAGGTCGGTCGAGCGGACCTCGTGCCGCCGGCCGAGGGCACCCTCGGCCAGGATCTCGACGGTGTAGCCGCCGATCGTCTTCCTGTAGGTGATCCCGTGCAGGGCGCCCGTCAGGTCCGCTTCCAGGGCCGGCCCGCCGAAACGGCTGTCGATGTCCCGCATGACCTGCCGCCTGATCCCGGGGGGAAGGTCCGGCAGTGCCTCATCGACGGCCTGGCGGATCTCCGTGCTGAGCCGCGCGTCCGCGTGGACGCGGACGCCGCTGCCCAGTCCGGTCCCCCGCCCCGCCGCGAGCGTCTCCGGTTCCAGCGCGTGAGGGTCGTAGCCACGGTTCGGGTGCTCGCCCCTGGGCGGATACTCACCGACCGGCTCGTTCCGCATGAACTCCTGACGGACGTCGTCCAGCTCCCGGTGAAGGTCGGCGAGCGCCTCCCGAACCCTGTTGAACTCGCCCTGCGGCCGAAGATCGTGGCCGAAGACGTCCTGCTCCATCCGGGAGGCGTCGCGAGCGGGTACGGCAAGCTCGGCCTGCACCTCGACGTCGAAGGCGCCCATCCTCTCGGTCACCACCTGCAGCCTCATCCGGGCGTCGTAGAGGGTGACGTCGCCGACCCTGTTCAGGACGGTGTGGTTGCCGTGCGCCTGGTGGGCGGTCGTCACATGGTCCGATCCCAGATGGAACCCGCCGATGGCCCGGGCGACGACCTCCACCCGGTCTCCGAGGGCCAGACCGACCTTGCCGCCCGCATGGATGTTGACGCTCGCACCCTGCCGATGCGTCGTCCCCTCGCTCGCGCGCCGCCCCAGGTCGTCGCGGAACATCGTCTCGATCGGCGGCCGGGCGCCTCCGTCCACGGGCTCGATCCGCGTGACCTCACCGGTGACCTGGATGGATTCCTCCGCTGACCGCAGCACGGAGCTCCGGTACCGGACCGCCTCGGAGGCCGCCCCGCTCGACAGCAACGACTGGCTGCGGTTCTTCAACCCCTGCTCGCTGAGCACGGTGGACGTGAGGTGGTCGATGATCTTGGCCACCTCGTGCGCGGGCACGCCCATCGACAGCGCCCGGCGCTGCACCTCCAGCACCAGAGGCGTGGGGTCCATCCCGGTGATGGCGATCCCGTGATCACGGAACTTGTGCCCGGCTCCGGCGGGCACCTCGTGACGTGGCAGCGCCGGCGGATGGTCGGCGGCCAGAAGCGGCCCTTCACGGGTGAACTGCTTGGGGAAGGGGAGGGTCACGGACATCCCGGGGACTCCGCCGGTCTCGGCGACCTTCTCACCGCCGCGGTAGACCTCGACGGAGACCTTCGCGACGAAGTAGTCGTGCTCCGGCGAAACGGCCTTGTGACCGCTGATGACCTCGATGCTGCTCGTGTGGGTCGTGCGCAACGTGCTGGTGACGCCGATCCGAGGCACGGCGTGCGCCTCGGCCTCGTCCGCCGAGGGGCCCAACTCGCGGATCAGTCCCGCGGTGCTGCCCAGGGAGGACGCCTGCGCGGACTTGCCCTCCACACCGTCACCGCCGAACGCGACCGGCTTCTCCGGCGCCAGGCTCGGGTTCTCCACGTGTGCGAGCTCGCTCGGCCTCAGCTTGAGGTAGATCAGCTTGTTGCGCACGCTGAGCGCCACGCCCTTGTGGAGGTGGTCGGTCCACGTGTCGCGGTTGCCGTCGGAGAGCACCTGCGTGAGCCAGTCGCGGATCGCGGCCCGTTCGCGCTTGGTGACGCCCGTGATGCCGTCGGCCAGCGCCCTGGCCGACGCCTTCGGGTCCTCCGGGACCTTGACGTCGTGCACGGCCGTCTCCCCCAGGGCGCCGATCTCGACGGTACGGGGTGGATGGATCTCGGTCCTGTCCTTCCAGACCACCGGGCCATCCGGCCGGGAGGCCAGAGGGGCGTTCGCCGCCGTGTCCGGGACACTCCTGTTGACCGGCTGCGAACCGAAGTCCGGCCGCGTGACCGGCTCCGCGCCCTTGCCTCCAGGAGCGCCCTCGGGCCAAGCCGTCCGGCCGGCGTCCGCGACCATCTCCGGCAATCCTCGGCCGGCCGGCGGCGAGCCGGCGTCAGGCCGCGACCCCGCGCCGTTCGACGACTGCCCGGCCACCTCGGCCTGCTTCCACGACGGCGAGCCGTCAGGCCGGGACGCCGGAGAGCCGTTCGCCGGCTGCGGCATCACCGTGTTGGTCTGGCCCTCGAACGGCGGACGAGACACGCCGTCGGCCTGGTGCGACAGCGTTGAGGGGCTCTTGCCGGCAGGCGGCCCGTCAGCGACCGGCGAGTTGATCAGCTGGTCGATGGTCCGCTGGTTGTGGTTCACCGCCGCCAGCGTCGATTCCGCACCGGTGTCGGGCGCGCGCGCGACCGAGTGGCCGGACGTCCCGTTGCGGGATCCCGCGGAAGCCGGGTCACCGGGCACGGCAGGGCCGACGCCGTGGGCGCCCGGGCCCGCGTCGGGGCCCCGTCCCGTGCTCGGGGCGGAACCGGTGGCGTGCCCCGGCCCGCCGGGACCGCCGCCAGGCGTGGAGCCGCCGGGACCGGGCGCGGGGTCCGGGCCGGGCGAGGAACCCGGGTGGGGCGAGGACGGGCCGCCGCCGTGCGGCAGGGTCGTGAGAAGGTGCTGCCCGTCCGCTCCGAGCGCGCTCGACGTGATGCCCTTGGCCAGCATGTCCCAGCTGAAGTTCCCCTGGGCCAGCAGGGTGCCCGCGGTCGTGATGCCGCCCGCCACGGCATACTGCGCGGCCTGCCCGTACAACGAGGAGGTGGCCGCGGCCAGCAGTTTCTCGGCTGTCGTCATCTCGGCCCTGGTCAGGCCGGCCCGCAGGGCGGGCGTGGCCAGCCGGTTCAGCCCACCGGAGAACACTCCCATGAGGCCGCCCATGGCGCCGCCGCTCACCGCCGAGATCGCGAGCTGCTGGACGTCGATCTCGTCCCTGCGCCCCTTCGCCATCTGCAGGACCTGGATGCCCCCGTCCATCCCGGCCACGATCAGCGCGAACAGCACCATGTTGCGCAGGCACTGCCGGGCGATCTGCGCGACCGTCATCCGCGCGATCTGCAGACGTGGCGGGATGAGCGCCAGACTCGCGTTGCCGGTGGCCAGGGCCGCGCCCAGCAGATACGCCAGTTGCGCGATCAGCAGCCAGACGGTGAGCTCGATCATGTACTTGGCGTACTGGATCTGCACGCCCACGCCGTTGAGCGCGACGGCGGTCCCCATCAGCCTCTCGACCAGATCGGCGACCTTACCGCCGACGACCCTCTTGACATGGGCGGCGAAGGCGAGATGGGCCTCCCCGTCCCAGTCGGCACCGATCTTGCTCGCGCTCGCCGGCTGGTCGGCGAACGTGCCCTCGACGAGCCGGTGCGCGGCGAGCACGCAGGCGTCGGCCAGCCGGAAGCAGCCGGACTCGTCGCCTTCCGGCCAGTCCGTGCCGACCACCCAGCCGATGTACGGCTTGGCGAAGTCGGGGACGAGGAATCCGTCGAAGCCCATGAACGATCAGTTGCGCCCGGCGGGGGGCTGCTCCGGCCGCTCGTAGTCGCGAGCGTTGACGTGCAGGCCCGAGGCGACGCCGTCGAGCTCGTCGATGTACTCCTTCAGGGAGTCGAAGATCTTCTGCTCGACGCCGGGCAGGTGCTTGGCCAGTTCGGCACCGTACGCGTCGTGGCCGAGCGTGTTCCTGTCCCGGTCGAAGGCGGCGAGCAGTTCGTCGCGCGCCTCCTGGGCGTTGCGCCGGCACTCGCCGTACACCTTGGCCTCGCGGCGCAACGCCTCCCACCGCACGTGGTAGCCGCTCACGGGGCGGGCTCCACGGGAGCGGGCAGGAACGCGTCGAGCGTCGCGTGCTCGCCGAAGACCTGCTCCAGCGGCACGTCCTCCGGCATGAGGGGCGCCAGGAGCTGCCTGCTCCGCTCCGAGACCGCGGCGGTGGCGTCGTTGACCTGCTGCATGATGGCGTCGGCCAGCTCCGAGGGGGACAGGGTGCGATACACCCGCGGATTCAGCCTGATGCCGCGGACCTGCCCGTGCCGGCCCACGGTCACGCTGACCATCTCGTCCCGGGAATGCGCCGTGTGCTCCAGAGCGGAGAGTTCCTCGTACGTCTCGCGGATGCGTGCGATCTTCTGGTTGACCTCCGCCGCCAGCTGCGTGATCTCGGCCTCGAACGCATTCGCCACAGATGCACCTTCCACCCGCCTGCTTCCGGACAGCAGCATAAGGCGACTTCTCACCTGACCTTAGCTGATCAAGGTGATGTTGGCCCACTGTTAACAACGCTGTCACTGAGGACGCTGGTCGAGGTGCGCGCTATGCCCGGATGATCGTCGGGTCTACGCTGGACCACCATGGGTGCTGAAGCGAGCATGGATTTCGACGAGGTCGGCAAGCTGGCCGGGAAGGTGGGCGAGGCCCGCAAGGCCGTCGAGCAGGGGCGCACGGCCCTCGCCGAGGGTCCCGGAGCCGTCACCTACATCCCCGTGCCGAGCGTTCCCGGCTCCAACGCGTTCGGCGACACGACCAACGCCGGCCTGGCCGGCTCCGCGCACGCCGAGCTCCAGTCGACCGCCGACAGCCTGGCGGAGATCCTCATCAATGTGATCGACTCCGACGAGGGCAGGCTGCGCAAGGTCATCACAGCCTTCAAGGAACTGGACGACGAGATCGCCGACCGGCTGTTCGCCCAGGCGAGCAAGGGGTTCGACGTCTACAGCGCCCACGTGCACAGCCACGGCCTGCACGAGTACGACGACTTCGTCAGGACCGGCCAGATCGACAAGCTCCACGAGGCCATGAACCGGGGCCCGTCGCTGCTGGGCGGCGACCTCAACGTCGTGACCCACCACGGCGACAACCCGAAGAACACCTCGTCCGGCGACGCCATCCACGACCTGAAGACCGAGGGCTACACGGTCTACTCGGGCGCCGTCGGCGAGGACGGCAAGGTCGTCGGCACCTCACCCTCGGGGACGCGCATCGACCACGTCGCGGGCTCTCCGGCGTTCGCCATGAACGGTCAGCCCGTCCTGGTCGACGGAGCCACCTCCGACCACGACGCCCAGCAGGTGGACGTGGAGGTCCCCAACTGGTAGGCCGCTCACCGCGGCTTGATCTCGACCTCGGTCCTCGCCGCTGAGCGGCCCTCGCCGTCGTCGATCCGGGTGTCGCCCGTGCCGGGTCCGTTGGCCGGCAGCGTGATGCTGCCGCCTTCGACGTCGAGCTTCACCCGCTCGCTGTCTCCGGTGCCCTCGATGACGTCGCCCTCCCGGACCAGCACGGCGTTGCCGAACGGCGCGTTGATGATGTCGCCGATGATGGGCCAGTCGTCGTTCGCGTGGTACTTCTTGCTCGCCTCCTCGAACCTGACGTCCCAGTTGTCGCCGGTACGGTTCTCCAGCTCCTCCTCCAGGTTGTAGATGTCGTGCTTGAAGACCTCCTGGACGGTGGCGATGTCCGTGTCCTGACCGGCGATCACTCCGGCGATCTTTGAGATGTCCTCGGAGTCGGTGCCGGCGGAGTCACCGGGCGAGTTGCCGGCGCCCTGGCCGATGTTGAAGTTGAGCAGGCGCACCGTGCGCGGCTTCCACTCCTTGCTGATCGCCTCGAACTGGTCCTGGTAGAACTTCATGTCGCGCTTCTTCTCCGCCAGCACCTCGTCCACGCGCCGGCGGATCTCCTTCGCCGTCGTGATCGCGCCGGAGACCAGGCGCGCCTGCTCGGCGTCGCGCGGGCGGAAGGTCAGGCCGCTGAGATCGGCGCTCGCGGGGACCCCGTTGAGCCGCTTGCGCTCCTCGTCGAGGAGCCCCTGCTGCACCCTCAGCACGGTGGCCGTGTACGAGAGCAGGTCACCGACGTTGGCGGCCCACTTGCCGAACAGCTCCACGTCGGCGGTGAACTTCTTGCGGTAGTCGTTGAACGACGTGGCCGTGTCGCCCGTCCAGTGGTCCTTGGTGAACACCAGATGGGCGGCGTCGTTGATCAGTTTCTCCGCGGAGCCGGCCTTGGCGCCGAGGCTGCGCCACGTGTCGGCCAGCTTCTCCAGGCGGACCGGATCGGCCTTCAGATCCCAGAGGTCGGTGGTCGTGATCGGGGCCGGCTCGGCCATGAGCGCCTCCTCGGTGCGCGGGACAGCCGCACCAGGTTTCCATCACCGCACGGCCCCATGCAAGATCACTGATCGGAGCCCGCTCACAACAGAACGGCGGCGCCCCGTGGGACGCCACCGTTCGTCAGTGGAGGTGCTCAACGCTTACTCGAACACCATGTCGCAGGTGGTGAAGCTGTATCGGATGATCTGACGCCTCAAGGAGTCGATCGGCCTCGACCAGAACCGGCGCGACGAACCGCTCTTCGGGAGGACGATCGGTCGACCACTCGCCAAGTTCTTTTCGACAAGGCAACACCCGCCTCTTACGGCTGGCCCGTCGCGCCGTGAAGGGGCATCACAGCGACCACGTCCACCAGCCGTTCCAAGCCGTCGAAGTCCTTGGGATTCGCGGTGAACAACGGCAACTCATTACTGGCGGCTGTCGCGGCGATCATCAGGTCGGCGGTCCGACTTCGTGGCTGCCGGCCCTGCGCACACACGACGGCACAGAGCTGCCCGAACATCCGGGCCGCGCCGGCGTCGTACGGCAGCGGATCACCAAACGCCGCCTCAACATACTGGAGCACCGCGGTCCTTCCTGCGCGCTTGACCGGATCATCGGTGGCGTACGGCCCCCGCGACAACTCACCGAGTGTGACGGCGGTGATCGCCGACTCCACGGGCAGCTCGGCGGGATCGAAGAGCTTGAAGGCGGCCACGATATCGGTGTCCAGAACGCCTCGCTCAGGCCGATTCACAGGCCGGTCCCCTCACGCAGCGCGACGAACTGGCACACGCTCACCTCGGGCGGGCGAGACCTCCGAGCATCCCCACCCTGCACTACCTGGAGGCCGACCCGAGGTAATGCCAGCCGTACCAGCGAGAGGCCGGTTCACGGGATCGAGACGGCGAGGACCGATCCCTACGGTTGAACACATGAAGAAGCTCTCCCTACTGACCTTCGGCCTGGTCGCGGCACTGGCCGCTCCGATTCTGGCCGCTCCGGCCCACGCCGCTTCCGACAAGGGCGTCGTGGCCGGACTCGACCGGTACGCCCGCCCACTGAGCGACTTGGACGCGCTGTCCGAGATGACCCGCGACGCCTCGATCGTGGGTATCGGCGAAGTGACCCACGGGTCAAAGGAGCTGTTCACCGTACGCAATCGGATGTTCCGGCACCTGGTCAGAGATCAGGGCTTCACCACGATCGCCCTTGAGGCGCCCTGGTCGGCGGGCGTCCGGCTGGACGAGTACGTCCGCACCGGAAAGGGCGACCTGCGCACGATCCTGCGCGAGGACTTCCAGCACTCCTACGGCTTCTGGCAGACAAAGGAGTGGCTGGACCTCTACACCTGGATGCGCGAGTACAACCGAACGGCCCGCGACAAGCTGCGTGTCATGGGCTTCGACATCGGCGACGTCCATCCGGACCAGTACGGGCGAGTGATCGCCTGGGCCGAGAAGAACAAGCCCGCGATCGTGCCCGATCTGCGCCGTCGCTACGCCGATCTGCTCGCCCTTCCCGGCGGTACGGCAGAACGCATGAACGCCATCGCCGCCCTCCCACCGGAGCGGCGTAAGACCCTGGCCGAGAATGCCGAGGCCGCCTACCGCTTGGTGGAGAAAGCCCCCCCGATCGTGGCCCAGGAGGCGCGGGTCATCGCGCACATGGCCACGATGTACACCCTGGACGGCCCCGCCATGCACAGCCACCGCGACAAGGCCATGGCGGAGAACACATGGTGGTGGAACCGGCAGACGGGCCTGAAGACGGTGGCGGCGGCTCACAACGGCCACATTGGCTACGTCTCGGCCTGGCCGGAGATGTACCCGGTCACACAGGGCGCCCATTTGCGCGCGATGGCGGGCAAGTCCTACGTGGCCATCGGCACCACCATCCACGGCGGCCGGTTCCGCGCCATCGATCCGAAGACCGGCAAGGTCGGGGTCTTCGACACCGGCGCCCCGGGCACCGGCAGCAGCGAGCACACGCTTGACAAGGTCGGCCACCGCGACTATCTCGTGAGCCTGCGCCAGGCTGGCCGGAACCCGGCGGTGCGCACCTGGCTGGACACCGCCCGGCCCACCTTCACGATCCCGGCCACGTACATGCCCGAAATGTTCACCAAGCCCCTGGCCCTGGGCAAGGCCTACGACTCGCTGATCCACCTCCACCGGGTGAAGGCGGCCGACCCCCTCTGAGCCGCGCAACGCGTTCGCGAGCATGACGAGGGGCAGCGTCCGGCAGATTTACCTGCCTACGAGCGCCCCACGGAAGACCACGAACGCACAATCGCCTCTGAGCTGTCCATGTTTGGACAGCTCAGAGGCGATTTGATCTTGTGGAGGTGGCGGGAATCGAACCCGCGTCCTTCAACCCCAAGTCAGGGCTTCTCCGGGCGCAGCCTGCTGTGCTTTTCTCGGCCCCGGCGATCACGCAGGCGAGTCGCCGACGGGCTCAGCCACTGTTTGGTTTCCCGATCATCCCCGTGGCCGGGTCGATCGGTGGAGCCTTCTAACGATGCCAGACACCGAGCCGAAGGCGCTCTCGGGCTGACAGAGGTTTCGCTACTTAGGCAGCGAGAGCCAGGGAGTCCTGGCTGACCTCAGAGTGCTTCTTATTGGCACTTATTGTTCGCGGTCACAGGATTAACGAGGTTATGTCCGCAGTCCTCGGCCCGCTTCACCTGGCTTGCAAGGTCAAAGTCGAAGCCAGTCACCCCCTGTGCAGTTGTCAACACGACTCCGGAGAGCCGAGCAAGACGACTGTACATCCGACAACGCCCGTGATGCCAACTTGATTCCCATGACGAAACCCCCGGGGCCGCGGCTGTTGGCTCACGTCCCCGGGGGCCGACCGGCAGGGTCGAGCCGGTCCGACGGCAGGACTTCCCCCGAGATGAAGTCCTGGTCTCATCGCGGTGACCGGGGCCGCAACCCCCCGAGCGGACCCGGTCACTGAGAAAGACGCTCCGGGAGGTCCGGATGGTTGCTCTCCGTCACGGAGATTTCACGCTGCGTCAGATCGGCCCGCTGTGGCCGTCACGAGCCGCTGCGCACCGCCGAGAAGAAACTCCCCGCGACCGCCGCCGGGTCGTAGTTGCGGACCAGCACGGCGATCGCCAGATCCCCCTGCCAGCCGACGAACCACCGCTGCCTGCTGCCCTCGTCACCGGCCGGCGCGCTCACCCCGTACACCCGGCCGCGGCCCGCCTGGGCGGGGGTGCCCGCGGCGCCGGCACGCATCATCGCGGACAGCGCCGTGCGGACCGCCGGATCGACGGACACCGGCTGCACCGCCGGGGCGGCGACCGTCTCGGTGGTCGGCCCCGCAGTCTGCGGATCGGTCACCAGCACGGGCGGGCGCCAGGTGCCCGAGCCGGCCGCCGCCGCGACCAGCGCCATGGCCAGCGGGCTCACCTGCACGTTCTGGCCGGCGATCGCCCTGGCCTTGTCGGCGTCGCTGCGCAGGTCGGGCAGCGAGCCGCTGAACGACCGCAGCGGCAGCCGCCACGGCTGTCCGATGCCGAACTGCTTGGCGCTGCTCGCCAGCGCCGCCGCGTCGACCCGGCGGGCGAGGGAGGCCAGCGCGGTCACGCAGCCCTTGGCGAAGTTGTCCTTGAACGTCGGAGACGTCCCACCGGCCTGCCCCGCGACGTGACCGGCCTCCACGAACCTGGCGCCGCCCACCGTGCGCTCGGCCGGGCACGACAGCCTCAGGTCGGTGCTGACCCCGGCCTTCACCAGCGCGTCGGCGGCCACGATGGAGAAGGCGGTGCCGGCCGGGAACTTGCCCGCCAGCGCGTCCTTCTCCTGGTTGAGGCCCTTGGTGGCGACGGCGCGGATCTCGCCCGTGTTCTTGTCGACGGCCACCAGCGCGCTCGTCGTGGTGCCGGACAGCGCGGTCTCCGCCGCCGCCTGGGTCGCCCGGTCGAGGGTGGTCTTGACCGACTGGTTCCGGCGGCCCAGCCACTCCTCCAGCCGTGCCACCTCCTTGCCGGCCTGGTCGAGGATGACCACCCTGGTCTGCGTGGAGCCGGTCAGGTAGTCCTGGTAGGCCCGCTGCAGGCCGCTCTGCCCGACCGAGTCGCCGGCCCGCTGCGGGCCGCCGAGCTTCTGCTCGGTCTCGGGGGTGAGCGCGCTCACCCTGCCGATGAGGTCTTTCGGCGCCTCGGGCGCGAACGGCTGCGGCTGCCGCTCGACGGAGATCTGCGGGATCGCGTCGAGCCGCGCCTGCATCGACAGGTAGCGCTGGCGGCCGAACGTGGCCAGCGGGACGAACTCGCCCGGCGGCGAGGACATGATGCGGCTCAGCAGCCGGTCCTGGGCGAACCCGGTGACCGCCGACAGCCGCTTGACGACCTCCTCCGCCTGCGCGCCGAGCTTGGACGGGACGACCCCGGCCACGTAGAGCACCTGGTCGCTCTGCAGCGGCTCACCGGAGCGGTCGACCACCGGCTGGCGCGTCTTGGGTTCGAGGTCGACCGCGAAGCGCTGGCCGTCCTTGAGCTGCGGGTGCAGCACGGACGGCGACCAGCGCACCTTCCACAGGCCGTCGACGAGGTGCAGCGGCAGCGCTCCGTCGTACACCCACAGCGGGTTGTTCTCCCCCAGGTCCACCTCGGCGCGGAACTCGGCCCGCGAGGTGTCTCCGTCCAGGGCGATGCGCTTGATCCGGAACCGGAACGACGCGGCGTCGAGCTGCAGCTTGACGTCGGACAGCGCCTTGCGCACGGCCGCCTGGTCACCGTCGGTGCGGGCGGCGGCCGTCGCGTAGTCACCCGACTGCCAGCCCACGAGGAAGTCGCGGACGGCGTCGTGCGGTGACGACTCGTCGAAGCACCCGGTCAGCGTCGTGCACGCGACCGCCAGCGTCATCGTGGCGGTCAGGGTGCGGCGCAGGCGGCTCATCGGTTGCGGTGCCGCAGCACCCGGGCCATCTCCCGCTTGGCCTGCTGCTCCGCCAGCGACTGGCGCTTGTCCCAGTCCTTCTTGCCCCGGGCGACGGCGATCTCGATCTTGGCCCGGCCGTCCTTGAAGTAGAGCTGCAGCGGAACGATCGTCAGCCCGCCCTCCTTGGTCTTGGCGGCGAGCTTGTCGATCTCCTTACGGTGCAGCAGCAGCTTGCGCTTGCGGCGGGCGGCGTGGTTGGTCCACGTCCCCTGGCTGTATTCGGGGATGTGCACGTTGAACAGCCACGCTTCGCCCCCGTCGATGGAGGCGTAGCCGTCGACGAGCGAGGCGCGGCCCTCCCGCAGGGACTTGACCTCGGTGCCCTGCAGCACCAGGCCGGCCTCGAAGGTGTCCTCGAGGGTGTAGTCGTGCCGAGCACGCTTGTTCTGGGCGATGACTTTCCGCCCCGTCTCACGTGGCATGTCTCGACCTTACCGGCGTTCGTCAGACCCTGAGGTAGCGGCGGAGCGTGATGAACGACGCCAGCACACAGATCAGGACGCCGATGGCCATCGTCCAGGTGATCGACGTCGCCACGTCGTCCCAGCCGAGCGTCTTGTTCGCGAGGTAGCCCGCCAGGCCGTCGAACAGGAAGACCTTCGACATGATCAGCATGACGGCGGCCACCACGCCGCCGATCAGGCCGGCGATCACGCCCTCCATCACGAACGGGAGCTGGATGTAGATGTTGGAGGCGCCCACCAGGCGCATGATGCCGGTCTCGCGGCGCCGGTTGAAGGCCGACAGGCGCACCGTGTTGCCGATGAGCAGCGCGGCGGCGACGACCAGCGTGCCCGCCACGATGAGCGCGGCCGACCGGAGCTTGTCCAGCATGTCGAAGAGCGAGCCGACGATCTCGCGCTGGTCCTTCACCGACGCCACGCCCGGCATCGCCCGTGCCGCGTCCACGATCGGCTGGTAGTTGCTGTCGGGATCGGCCAGCTTGAGCCGGAAGGACGTCGGCATGTCCTCGACCTTGGCGGTCTGCGACATCACGTCGTCCTCGGCCAGGGTCGCCTTGAAGTTCTTGAAGGCGGTCTCCTGGTCCTCGTAGATGACGTCCGCGACCCCGGAGATGCCCTTGAGCTTGGCTTCGAGGGCCTTCAGCTGCGGGTCGCTGACGCCCTTGCCGCCGCACTTCGGGATGGCGGTGGACTTGTGGCACAGGAAGACCGAGACCTCGACCCTGTCGTACCAGAAGTCCTTCATCATGGAGACCTGGGCGTTGATCAGCAGGCCGACGCCCAGCATCGCCATGCCGACGGCCACGGTGAGGATCACCGCGAGCGTCATGGTCAGATTGCGGCGGAGGCCGATCCAGACCTCGGAGAAGATGAAATTGGCCCGCATGGTTTGCCTGCTGCTCCCTGTCAGTACGCCTGGCCGTACACGCCACGCGACTGGTCGCGGACGATCTTGCCGTCCTCCAGCTCCACGACACGTTTGCGCATGGAGTCGACGATGGCCGCGTCGTGCGTGGCCATGACGACGGTAGTGCCGGTCCTGTTGATCCGGTCGAGCACCTTCATGATGCCGATGCTCGTCGCGGGGTCGATGTTGCCCGTGGGCTCGTCGGCCAGCAGGATCATAGGCCGGTTGACGAAGGCGCGGGCCATGGCGACGCGCTGTTGCTCGCCGCCGGACAGCTCGTCGGGCATGCGGTGCGCCTTGCCCTCCAGGCCGACCAGCTCGATCACCTCGGGCACCACCTTGCGGATGAAGCGCCGGGGCTTGCCGATGACCTCCAGGGCGAACGCCACGTTCTCGTAGACGTTCTTGTTCGGCAGGAGCCGGAAGTCCTGGAACACGCAGCCGATGCGGCGGCGCAGGTGCGGCACCTTGAAGTTGGACAGGCGGGCCAGATCCTTGCCGGCGACGTGGATCGCGCCGGAGTTGGGCCGCTCCTCCTTGAGGATCAGCCGCAGGAACGTGGACTTGCCGGAACCCGACGGGCCGACGAGGAACACGAACTCGCCCTTGTCCACGTCCACCGAGACGTGGTCGAGCGCGGGCCGGTTCTGGTTCGCGTAGACCTTGGTGACATTATCGAAATGGATCACGAGAGCATCACGGCATGCCAGTCTAGGGGTCAGGACGGATGCGAGGGTGGCACATGCCCACTTCCCGCCACTCACCTATCGGGGACGCCTTGGCTTTACCGAGGATCGACGTTCCGATGGGCCAGAGGACAGTCTAGGGGGAAGACTGGCATGGAACGTCCATAACGGAAACAAAACGATTGTGCGGCTACACTTGGGGCTGACATGAGTTGCCAACACCTCGTCTGCGCGCAGTGCGCACACCCCGTCATCGAGGGCCGCTGCGCCCTCTGCCGCGCCAATCGGGAGCGGATGCACAACCACGGCTTCGCCGGGCTGCCACCCGCTCTCATCGTCCTGCTGCTGGTCGTCCTGCTCTTCGTGACCCTGGCGGTCAAGCACCTAGGCGGTCTCTGACTCCTGCCGGCGCATCCAGCGGATCTCGGCCTCGATGAAGCCGTCGAGGTCGCCGTCGAGCACGGCCGTCGGGTTGCCCGCCTCCGTGCCCGTGCGCAGGTCCTTGACGATCTGGTAGGGGTGCAGCACGTAGTTGCGGATCTGCGTGCCCCATGACGTGGTCGTGGCGCCGCGCAGCTCCGACATCTTCTCCGCCTCCTCCTGGCGTTTGCGCTCCAGCAGCTTGGCCTGGAGCACGGCCATGGCGGTCGCGCGGTTCTGCAGCTGGGAGCGCTCGTTCTGGCAGGAGACCACGATGTTGGTCGGCAGGTGGGTGATGCGCACGGCCGAGTCGGTGGTGTTGACGCCCTGCCCGCCGGGGCCGGAGGAACGGTAGACGTCGACGCGGATCTCGTCCTCGTTGATGTCGATGTGGTCGGTCTGCTCGACGACGGGCACGACGTCGACGCCGGCGAAGGAGGTCTGCCGGCGGCCCTGGTTGTCGAACGGGCTGATGCGCACCAGGCGGTGGGTGCCGTGCTCGCCGCGCAGCGTCCCGTAGGCGTAGGGGGCCTTGACCGTGAACGTGGCCGACTTGATGCCGGCCTCCTCGGCGTAGGAGGTCTCGTAGACCTCGGTCGGGTAGCCCTTGCGCTCCGCCCAGCGGAGGTACATCCGCAGCAGCATCTCGGCCCAGTCGGCGGCGTCGACGCCACCGGCCTGGGAGTTGATCGTCAGCAGCGCCTCGCGCGCGTCGTACTCGCCCGACAGCAGCGTGCGGACCTCCAGCGCGCCGATGTCGGACCGCAGCGACGACAGCTCCTTGTCGGCCTCGGCCTTCGTGTCGTCGTCGCCCTCCTCGACCGCCAGCTCGTAGAGGACCGACAGGTCGTCGAGCCGGCGGACCAGGCCCTCGACCCGGTTGAGCTCGCCCTGCAGGTGGGAGAGCTTGCTGGTGACCTTCTGGGCCTGGTCGGGGTCGTCCCACAGGTCCGGGGCGGCAACCTGCTGCTCCAGATCCTCGATCTGCTTGCGCATAGCGTCGAGGTCGAGCACGTCCTGGATGCTCCGGAGCGTGCCCGCGAGCTCGTTGATCTCTTCTGCGGGATCGATGACTGCCACGTCTCCCAAGAGTACGCGACCCTCGCGCGCCCGAATAACATGGCGAGGTGCGCGCATCTGGTCGGCTCAAGGCTCTGGCGCTCGCCGTCACCCTGCTGACCGGGACGGCCGGGCTCGCCGCCTGCTCGGGTTCCGCGGCGCCGGTGCCCAGCCGGGCCGCCGCCGGGAGTTCCACGCCCACGCCCACGCCGGCGCCGCCCGCTGTCACCCTGGACGACGCCGCCGAGGCGTTCGCCGAGTTCATCGCCACCGACGACCTGCTGCGCGCGGGCGGCGACCTGCGGCTGTCGCTGCAGATCACCCGCGACTCCGAGTCGCTGCTCACCACGGCCGCCTTCGCCTCCACCGGCAACCGCCCGCCCCGCTACACGTGGGGGCGGCCCACCTTCTACGTGCCGCGCTTCCCGGCCGGGGAGCGGGCTCCGTGGTTCAGCGTGCTCGTCACCCGTGACGACGCGCTGACGCTCCTGACGTTCGCCAAGGCCGCCGACTGGCGGCTCGGCTCGGCGACGCGGCTGCTGGAGGGGCAGCGGGCGCCGGAGATCGCGCTCGACGCCGACGGCTACGCGACGGCCCTGGGCGCCCAGGACGAGAGCGTCACCATCAGCCCCCACTACATGGGCCCGCTGCACGCCACCGTGGCGGAGGCGGGCGCGAGCGGCGTGACGGCCGGGCTCATCGCGCCCGGCCCGCACACGACGGACATCGCCCGGGAGATCTCCGTGGAGCGCGACGAGGCCAAGCTCGCCGGCTTCAGCTACGACTCGATCTTCAGCGGCAACGACCACCCCGTCTACGCGCTGCGCACCTCCGACGGCGGGGCGCTGATCCAGTACTCCCTGACGCGGACCACGACCACCACGACGCGCACGGCGGAGAAGGACTTCATCCCGGTGCCCGAGCCGGCCCGCTGGGCCATCGGGGAGCCGGTGCTGCGCCGCACGCTCCGGCTCTCCGAGACCCACCAGTATGCGACGGCGGTCCCCCCGTCCTCGGCCCCGGCCGCCGCCCGCGTCGTCGCCCACGACGGCGCCCTCACCCGCGCCTCCGGCGAGTAGGGCCGCCCGCCCCGCCGCCGCGCGGAGGGGACCCGGCGCCGCCGTGCCGGTCGGCTCCTCACCCGTGGCGGGGTCGCCGACCGGCTCCACCGTGCCGGTCAGTCCTCCACTCGGGGCAGGTTGCTGGTCGAGACCAGGGTCCTGACGGCGCGCAGGGCGACCGACAGGGTGGCGAGGTCGAAGTTGTCGCTCTCCCAGATCTCCGACAGCGTCTGCCGGGCCCGGCCGACCGCGGCCGAGTTGGCCTCGCTCCAGCGGGCCAGGCGGTCCTCCGGCGACAGGCCGGGGGTGCTGCCGGTCAAGACCTCGCGGGTGAGCGAGGCGTGCGCCGCGTACAGGTCGTCGCGCAGCGCCGAGCGGGCCATGGCGTTCCAGCGGTTGTCGCGCGGCAGGGCGATGACGCGCTCGCGCAGGCGGGCCAGCTGGAGACGGTCGGCCAGGTCGAAGTAGACCTCCGCCACCTCGTTGACCGGCCGTCCCGTCACCGAGGCGATCTCCACCAGGTCGAACGTGGAGTAGGCGGGCACCATGGCCGCCACCCGCTCGGCCAGTTCCACGGGCACGCCCCGGGCGACGAAGGAGTCGCGCCGGTCCTCGAAGGCCACCAGGTCGGGGCCGGTGAGCAGCTTCGGCAGGTGCGTGAGCAGGCCGTTCACGCCCTTGAGGAAGAAGCCGGCCGAGCCCTCCAGGTCGAGCGGCGGGCGGCGGTTGGTGAGCAGCCAGCGGGTGCCCCGCTCGGCGAGCTTGCGCGCCTCCAGCAGCATGGCGATCTGGGTGGCGGTGTCGACGACGTTGTCCAGCGCCTCCACCTGGCGGAAGAAGCTGGGCAGGTCGAAGACCTCCCGGGTGACGAGGTAGGCGCGCACGATGTCGGGCGTCGAGGCGCCGGTCTCCTCGGCGAAGCGGTACATGAACGTGGTGCCCATGGAGTTGACCAGCTCGTTCACCACGCAGGTGGTGATGATCTCGCGGCGCAGCGGGTGGGCGTCCATGTAGGAGCGGAAGCGTTCACGCAACGCCGACGGGAAGTACGACACCAGCCAGGAGGCGAGGTAGGGGTCGTCGGGCAGGTCGGAGCCGAGCAGCTCGGCGTCGGCCACGAGCTTGGTGTAGGCCAGCAGCACGGAGAACTCCGGCGCCGTCAGCCCGAGGCGGGCCTGGCGGCGCTCGGCCAGCGTCTTGTCGGACGGCAGGAACTCCAGCTCGCGGTTGACCAGCCCGTCGCGTTCGAGCCGCCGCAGGTAGCGGGCGTGGATGTGGAGCATTTCCACGGCCTGCGACCGGGCCGCGGCGAGCACCACGTTCTGGGCGTAGTTGTCGCGCAGCACGAGATCGGCGACCTCGTCGGTCATCGAGGTGAACACCTGGTTGCGCTGCTTGTCGGTCAGTTCGCCGTCGCGGACGACCTGGTCGAGCAGGATCTTGATGTTCACCTCGTGGTCGGAGGTGTCGACGCCCGCGGAGTTGTCGATGAAGTCGGTGTTGACCAGCCCGCCGTTGAGCGCGAACTCGATGCGGGCGAGCTGGGTGAAGCCGAGGTTGCCGCCCTCGCCGACGACCTTGCAGCGCAGCTCGCCGGCGTCGATCCGGAGCGGGTCGTTGGCCTTGTCGCCGGCGTCGGCGTTGGACTCGGCGCCCGACTTGACGTAGGTGCCGATGCCGCCGTTCCACAACAGGTCCACGGGCGCGCGCAGGATGGCGCTGATCAGGTCGTTGGGCGCCATGGACGACACGCCGGCCGGCAGGTCGAGCGCCTCGCGCATCTGCGGCGTGATCTGGACCGACTTGGCGGTGCGCGGGAAGACGCCGCCGCCCTCGGAGATCAGACCGGCGTCGTAGTCGGCCCACGAGCTGCGCGGCAGCTCGAACAGCCGCTGCCGCTCGGCGTAGGAGGCGGCGGCGTCGGGATCGGGGTCGACGAAGATGTGGCGGTGGTCGAAGGCGGCGACCAGCCGGATGTGCCGGGACAGCAGCATGCCGTTGCCGAACACGTCGCCCGACATGTCTCCGATGCCGACCACGGTGAAGTCGGTGCTCTGGACGTCCACGCCCATCGTGCGGAAGTGGTACTTGACCGACTCCCAGGCGCCGCGGGCGGTGATGCCCATGGCCTTGTGGTCGTAGCCGATGGAGCCGCCGGAGGCGAAGGCGTCGCCGAGCCAGAAGCCGTACTCCTTGGCCACGCCGTTGGCGATGTCGGAGAACGTCGCCGTGCCCTTGTCGGCGGCGACCACCAGGTAGGGGTCGTCGCCGTCGTGGCGGACCACGTCGGGCGGCGGCACGACCTTGCCGTCGACGAGGTTGTCGGTGACGTCGAGGAGTCCGGAGATGAACATCCGGTAGCAGGCCACGCCCTCCGCGAGCACGTCCTCGCGGGTGCCGGTCTTCGGCGGCCGCTTCACCACGAATCCGCCCTTGGAGCCGGTCGGCACGATGACGGTGTTCTTCACCATCTGCGCCTTGACCAGGCCGAGGATCTCCGTGCGGAAGTCCTCCATCCGGTCGGACCAGCGCAGCCCGCCCCGCGCGACCTTCCCGAAGCGCAGGTGCACGCCCTCCACCCGCGGCGAGTAGACGAAGATCTCGTACTTCGGCCGCGGCAGCGGCAGGACGCTGATCGCCTGTGGGTCGAACTTGAGCGAGATGTACGGCTTGCGCCGGTCACCGTCGCGCTGGAAGTAGTTGGTGCGCAGCGTCGCCTGGATCATCTCCAGGTAGGCCCGCAGGATGCGGTCCTCGTCGAGCGAGGC
Source organism: Nonomuraea indica (assembly GCF_002850745.1). GTDB lineage: Bacteria > Actinomycetota > Actinomycetes > Streptosporangiales > Streptosporangiaceae > Nonomuraea > Nonomuraea indica. The sequence goes on along the minus strand of NZ_KZ559467.1, from coordinate 443,214 downwards.
CACGTCGTCAAGCGCGCCGAGGATCTCCTCGCCGAGGGCGTCGGCCAGGTCGGCGCGCACGTCCTCGTCGCGCCGCGGGTCGAGCCTGGCCTCGAACAGCCGCACCAGCAGCCGCGCGAGCCGCACGTTGTGGTTCAGCACCCGCTCCATGTAGCGCTGGGAGTAGGTGCTGCCCGCCTGGCGCAGGTACTTGGCGTAGACCCGCAGGATCTCGGCCTGCTCGTACGTCAGGCCGGCGCGCAGGATGAGCGCGTTGAAGTTGTCGGCCTCGACCTCGCCCTTCCACAGCGCGACCAGGCCGTCCTGGAAGAGCCGCTTGAAGTCGTTGCGGTCCACCTCCTCCGAGGGGGTGAACCGGAGCCCGAAGTCGTAGATCCAGGCGTTCCTCGTGCCCGGGTCGTTGTCGACGTCGATCTCGTACGGGCGTTCGTCCACCACCTCGACGCCGAGCCGCTGGATCAGCGGCAGCACCTTGGACAGCGAGATGGGCGAGCCGACCTTGTAGATCTTCAGCCGCCGCTCGCCCTCGGTGGCGTCGTACGGCTCGTACAGGTTGATGTCGACCTGGTCGTCGTCGGCGGCGAGCAGCTGCTCCAGGCGGCGCAGGTCGACGACGGCCATCTTGGGCGGGAAGTCGGCCTTGTACCCCTCGGGGAAGGCTGACTGGTAGCGCCTGATGAGCCGGGGCGCCTCCTCCTCGGAGCTCATCTCGACCAGTGCCGTGGCCAGGTCGTCCTGCCAGGAGCGGGTGATCGCGGCCAGCCGCGCCTCCAGCTCCTCCACGTCCACCCGCGGCGCCGGCAGCAGCTTGCCCCGCCCGCCGCGGACGACCACGTGCAGCCGCGCCAGCGCGGACTCGCCGATCATCGCGCTGTAGTCGAGTGTGCTGCCGCCCAGCGCCTTGAGCAGCACCTCCTGCATCTTCAGCCGGACCTGCGTGGTGTAGCGGTCGCGCGGCAGGTAGATGAGGCAGGAGATGTAGCGGCCGTAGTCGTCGGGGCGCAGGAAGAGCTTGACCTGCTTGCGCTCGCGCAGCCGCAGCACGCCGAGCGCGATCGGCAGGAGCTGCTCGACCGAGGTCTGGAACAGCTCGTCGCGCGGGAAGGTCTCCAGGATCTCCATCAGATCCTTGCCGTCGTGGCTGTCGGCCTCCAGCCCGGCGCGCTCCAGCACCTCGGTGAGCTTGCGCCGCAGCACCGGGATCCGCGAGATCGACTCGTTGTAGGCCATGTGCGTGAACAGGCCGAGGAAGCGGCGCTCGCCGATGACCTCGCCCTCGGGCGAGAAGAGCTTGACCCCGATGTAGTCGAGGTAGGCCGCCCGGTGCACGGTCGCCCGCGAGTTGGCCTTGGTGATGATCAGCAGCCGCTTCTCCCTGGCCTTGGCGCGCACCTCGGGCGGCAGCACGGAGAAGCTCGTCGAGCCGATCTTGTCGTCGCGCAGGATGCCGAAGGCGGTGCCCGGCAGCGCCCGCAGCGCGTCGCCCTCGCCGGTGCTCTCCAGGCGGTACTCGCGGTAGCCGAGGAAGGTGAAGTGCCCGTCGGCGAGCCAGCGCAGCAGCTGGAGGCTGTCCTCGACCTCGGCGAGTTCCAGGGGCGGCGGGTTGTCCGACAGGTCGTCGGCCGTCTGCACGGCCAGCGCCCGCATCTTGGCGAAGTCCTCCACCGCGTGGCGCACGTCGCCCAGCACCCGCTGCAGGTCGGCTTCGAGGTCCTTGAGCACCGCCGGGTCGGCCTGCTTGTCGATCTCGATGTGCATCCACGACTCGACCGCCGTCTGGCCCGTGACGTCGTCCTGGCCGCGGCCGAGCATCCGGCCCGTGACGTCGCGCCGGACCCGCATCTGCGGGTGCACCACCAGGTGGACGCCGACGTCGTGCCGGTCGAGCTCCATCGTCACCGAGTCGACCAGGAACGGCATGTCGTCGGTGACCACCTCCACCACCGAGCGCCCCGGGTCCCAGCCGTTCTCGTCGACGGTCGGGGTGAAGGCCCGGACCACCGCCCGGCCCTGGGGGCGCACCTCGGCGAGCTGCTTGTGGGACATCGCGGGGCCGTAGACGTCGACCAGGTTGCGGTCGAGCAGGTCTTCGGGAGCGACGTGCCGGTAGTACACGCGCAGCAGGGCCAGGGCCTCCTCGGGGCTCACATGGTCACTGCCCGCCGCGCATCGCTGCGCCGCTCGTTGGAGCAATTCGTCCTTGGCCTCGTCAAGCGGCATGTCGCTCTCACTCCTTTGTGAGGGTTTGCCATACAAATTCATAGCCAGGCCCTAAGTTCCCACAGCAGCGGGAAATAGTGCAGGCGCGTCCTACCGCGCAGGTAGGGGGCGCCCGTCGAGCCGCCTGTGCCCGACTTGGTGCCGATCTGCCGTTCGACCATCTGCACGTGCCGGGTCCGCCACTGCGCGGCGGTCTCGTCGTGCGTGAGCAGATCCTCGGCCAGTTGCCACAGGTCGTCGTACGACCGGCGGTCCCTCGCCACGGCCAGCAGCGAGCCCATGATCTCGTCGTCCGAGACCGGCAGGCCACGCTGGGAGAGGGCGGTGAGATAAGCATCCCACAACGTGGGCTCGGCCAGCCTGCGGCGCAGTCTGGCGAGTCCGGCCTCGTCGGCGTCCCTGAGCCGTGCCAGGTAGCCGGTGTCCTTCAGCCCCGACAGGAACTCCAGCTCGCGGAACTGCACGGACTGGAAGCCGCTGGCCGGGGACAGGTGGGCGCGGAAGGCGAGGAAGTCCTGGGGCGTCATCGTCTCCAGGACCTCGACCTGCTGGACCAGCACCCGCTCCACCGCGTGCACCCGCCTGAACTGGTGCCTGGCCTGCCACAGCTCGCCGCCGGACATCGCGTCGCGAGCCTTCTCCAGCTCGTGCAGCAGCAGCTTGAACCACAGCTCGTAGACCTGGTGGATCGTGATGAACAGCAGCTCGTCGGGCGCCTCGGACTGGGGCCGTTGCTGGGCGAGCAGCTCGGGCAGGCGGAGGTAGGCCCCGTAGGAGAGCCTGCCGCCCTCCTCGCCGAACCGCCTGTCCGGGGGGACGACCGCATCGGCGTTGTGCCCCACCGAACACACCTCCCCGATCGCGTCCGGGCGTCACTGACCGGACGTTCGCCTTGCCGTACCGATATCACCCGAAAAGGGCGAGTACGTCAACGCGACATCGAACGTGGGGGATCGTCTTCCGAGGCGGACGGGAGATGCTTCAGCTCGTCGAGCTGACCGGGAACCTCGGCGAACTCCTTGAGCTCGCGCCTGCACGACTCACAGCCGTCGAGGTGGCGCTCGAACGCCTCGATGTCCTCCTCGTCGAGGACGCCCAGGGCGTAGGCGGCCACCTCCTCGTGCATTACCCGGCTACCCCCTTGTCCCGCAGATGTTCGCGGAGAGCCCGGATGCCGTAGTAGAGCCGGGACTTCACCGTGCCCGGCGGAATCCCCAGGATTTCCGCCGCCTCGCTTATCGTACGGTCCCTGAGGTACGTCTGCTCAATGACTTCGCGGTGTTCTTCGGACAGGCTGCGGAGCGCCTCGGCCACCACGATCGCCGATAGCGCCCGTTCCGACCCGTCGGGGACGGCCAGCATGTCAACTTCGGGGGGTTCGACCTCGTGGGGCCGGACGCTTCTGCGCCGGCGCCCGTCGATGACGATGCGGCGGGCCACGGTCAGCAGCCACGCCCAGATGAGGCTCGGTTCCCATTGCAGTCTTGCCGAGTTACGCCAGGCTCGGACGATCGTCTCCTGCACGACGTCCTCAGCCCATTGGAGGTCGTTACCTGTCGACTTGCGTATGTGGCGCAGCAGAGGGCCGCCGAACTCCTGGTAGAGGACCGCGATGCGGTGCTCCGCCTCGGCATCCGCACTCTCGAACCTGCCGTCGAGGTGACTTAGCACGGGGCACATCTTTACACCTTCGTTATGCGGGCGGTAGCCACTCCGATAACTCCAGTCATTTGTAACTATTCACCGGTATGGCTGAACCGGCCCGCTGATGCCCGCGTACCTCCCACCATGCACAGGCTTTTACGCGGTGAGGTCCTCATGTTCGGCGGCTTCGCCGTGGCCGCGGTGGTGACGATCCTCCTGGTCATGCCACCCGCGACCGCGCCCGTGTCCGCCGAGTGGTCGGTGCTGCCCTCCGGTCCTCTGGGGCCGGCGGATCGTGACCTGCTGGCCAAGGTCCGGCAGGCAGGACTCTGGGAGATACCCATGGGCCGGCTGGCGCAGGAGCGCGCCGACTCCCAGCGGGTCAAGGAAGTCGGGATGCACCTGGTGGAAGACCACACCAAGCTCGACCTGGTCACCCGCCAGTACGCGGCCCGGCTCGGCGTCCCGCTGCCCGACGTCCCCAGTCCGGACCAGCAGAGCTGGATGGCCCAGTTGGGCGCGCAGAGCGGCTCCGCGTTCGACAAGGACTTCGCGCAGCTGCTGCGCGCGGCCCACGGCAAGGTCTTCTCCGTCGTGGCAGGCGTGCGGGCAGGCACCCGCAACAGCGAGATCAGAAGGTTCAGCCAGCACACGCTGAACGTGGTCATGAAGCACATGACGCTGCTCGAGTCCACCGGGCTGGTCGCCTACGACCAACTGCCCGAACCTGCGCTGCCCGCGGCCAGTCCACCCGCCCCCGCAGTGGTCGACCCAAGGAGACAACAATGAGTAGTTCCAGACGCCTGGCCGCGGCCGTGTCGGCCCTGGCCGTGGTGGCGGGCGGGCTGGTGTCCGCCGCCGTCATCAGCGCCGGTCCGGTGCTCGCGGATCACTGCGAGCCGGGCGAGAACCCGGGGCAGTCGCAGTCCCAGCGCCGGCGCGGCCAGGACCAGGACCCGAACCAGGACCAGGACCGAAGCCGCGACGAGGACCAGGGACAGGACCCCGGCGGACAGGACCCCGGCGGCCAGGACCAGGGGCGGAACCCCGACGGACAGAACCCCGGCGACCAGAACGGCCAGGACGGCCAGGACGGCCAGGACGGCCAGGACGTGGGGAACGGCCAGGACGGCATCGGCCGGCAGCAGGACGGCGACCAGCCCGTCTCGGGCGGCGGCGCCCTCGCCCGGTCGCTCGACCCGGTCGAGATCCCCGCCGACCGGATCGAGGACCCCGGCGGCCAGGACCAGGGCGACCCGAACCAGGACCCGAACCCGAACCGGAACCCGGACCAGGACCGGAACCGCGACCCCGAGCAGGGTCAGGATCCGGGCCAGGACCAGGACCCGGGCCAGGACCAGGACGCGCGGGACCCGGGCGCCCAGGACCAGGAGCAGGGGCAGCAGTTCCGCCGCCGGCCCACCCAGCGCCCCACCTCCAGCCCGTCGCCGTCCCCCACCGGTGGCGGCGGCGACGGCGACTGCGCCGACCTCGGCCCGTTCGTGACCGACTTCGTCGACATCCGCCAGGTCCAGCCGACCTCCATCGACCCGCCCGGCGGCCGCCGTGGCTCGCGCGGTTCGTTCGTCTCCCGCTGCGGCACGAACCAGAACGGGCACAACAACCCGGACAACTTCATCGTCGCCCCCGGGGTGTCCAACGGCGCCCACCACCTGCACGACTACGTCGGCAACCTGTCGACGGACGCCTTCTCCACCGACCAGAGCCTCGCGGCGGCGGGCACCACCTGCCGGCTGGGCGACAGGTCGACCTACTTCTGGCCGGTGCTGCGTGACCGCCGGGTGGACGACAACATCGAGGACCCGGACGGCAACGTCGGCCGCGTGCTGCGGCCCCGCCAGGTGATCCTGCAGTTCCGGGGCAACTCGGCCGCCCGCGTCAGCCCGATGCCGAGGTTCCTGCGGCTGATCACGGGTGACGCCAAGGCCGCCACGAACGGCGGGGCCAACGCCCGCGCCGCCTGGACGTGCAGCGGCTTCAACAACCGGATCACCACCAAATATCCGCTTTGCCCGCGCGGCAGTCAGGTGATGCGTATTCTGGATTTCCCAAGCTGCTGGGACGGTCAGAACACCGACAGCGCCAACCACCGCTCGCACGTGGTCTTCCCCGACCAGAGCGGCGCCTGTCCTCAGGGGACCAGGCCCGTCCCGCAGCTGCGGATGACCCTCACGTACTCCGTTCCGCAGGGCCCGTCGTACGCCTTGGACGCGTTCCCGGAACAGCTGCACAACCCGATCACCGATCACGCGGACTTCGCCAACGTCATGCCCGACCGGCTGATGCGCTTCGTGGTCGACTGCATCAACCGGGGCCGCCGCTGCTGACCTGACCCCGCCCCACCCGGCCGCCCGCCCCGGCCCCCCCGCCCCCCCCGCCCCTGCTCCCGCCTCCCCCGGCGGGAGCAGGGGCGGGATCGGGCGGGTGACCCGGTCGGGCGGCGCCGTCAGGCTTGCCTGACCCTCCCGAGGCGCGCCCTCAACCGACCTTGGAGGGAAACCTATCCATGCTCCACAGACGAACCCCCCGGCACGCCCCCACCAGGCTGGACACCCGCAATGTCCGGCTGGCGGCGAGCGCCGCCATCGCCGCCGTGGCGCTGTCCGTGTTCGCCCTGGCCAGGACCGAACGCGGGATGGCGCTCCTGGGCCGTGGGGTGGCCTTCCTCGAGTTGTACGCGGGCGTGTTCGCGCTCATGCTGTTCACCGCGACCGTCGGGCTGGGCCTGCTCACCACCGAGCGGGTCTTCCTCTCCCCGGCCAACCGGGTGCGGGCTCAGCTCGCGCACCGGGCCACCGCCGTCATCGGCCTCGGCTACCTGGTGACGCACGTGGTCCTCATGATGACGCTGAGCCACGTGCCGGTCACCGCCGTCCTGCTGCCGACCGCAGGGCTCTGGGTGGCGCTCGGCGCGGTCTCGTTCAACCTCCTCGTCATGGTGCTCGTGACGGGTGTCGTCCGCGGCCGGTTCGCGGTCAGCGGGCGGCCGTGGATGTGGCGGCTGCTGCACGGCGGGGCCTACCTCGCCTGGCCGGTCGCGGTGCTGCACGGGCTGACCGCGGGCCGGCCCGCCGCCGGCTGGGTGGTCTGGTCGTACGCGGCGTGCCTCGCCGCGGTCGGCGCGGCCCTGCTGGTGCGGGTGCTGGCCACGCTGCTCAGGCCCGTCACCCTGCCGGAGTCCGTGGCGGGCCCGGCGGTCTCGGCCGAGCCGCTCGTACGCCCCGAAGAGATCAACGCGCCGGTGAGCCTCGCCGCCGCCCGGCGCAGGTACCGGGAGGCAGGATGACCCCCCGCTGGACGACACCCCGGAGCGACGCCCAGGAGGCCATGTGATCCCGCACCGAGTGCCCGAGGTGATCCGGCTGGGGCCGGCGCGGCTGACCGCCGGGCTGGAGCACACCCGGCGCCTGGACCTGCCCGCCCACCGCACCGTGCACGGCGAACCCGTCCCCCGTGACGTGGAGTCCCTCGTCTCCATGGCGAACGAGGTGGACATGCGCGGCAGGGGCGGGGCGGCGTTCCCGTTCGGCCGCAAGCTGCGCGCGGTCGCCGAGGCGGCCGGGTCGCGCGAGAGCGTCGTGCTGGTCAACGGAGCCGAGGGCGAGCCGGCCAGTTCCAAGGACGCCATGCTGCTCACCCGCGCCCCGCACCTGGTGCTCGACGGCGCGGTGCTGGCGGCCGAGGCGCTGAACGCCCGCGAGGTGGTCGTCGCGACCGCCACCGGCGAGGTGGCCGAGGCGTCGATCACCGCCGCCGTGAACGAGCGCCGGGCCGCGAAGGTCGCGGGCGCCGCCGAGAGCCACATCCCGATCCGCGTGGTCGGGCTGCAGGAGCGGTTCATCTCCGGCGAGGGGGGCGCGCTCGTGAACGCCGTGAACGGGCTGGAGGGCATCCCGCCCGGCCGCAAGCGCAGGGCCGCGCAGAGCGGGGTGGACGGGCTGCCCACGCTGCTGTCCAACACCGAGACCTACGCGCAGCTCGCCCTGCTGGCCGAGCTCGGGCCGGAGGCGTACGCCGAGGTGGGCACCAGCCGGGAGCCCGGCACGGTGCTGCTGACCATGGGCGGCAGCGCCTGCCGCAACGCCGTCGTGGAGGTGCCGACCGGCACCCTGCTGGCCGACGTGCTCGACGTGTGCGACGCCGATCCGGGCGACGGCGTGCTGGTGGGCGGCTACCACGGCGCCTGGCTGAGCCCGGAGGCGGCCGTCAACGCGGTGATCTCGCGGGCGGGCATGAAGGCCGCGGGGGCCGACCTCGGCGCCGGGATCGTCGTGCCGCTCGGCGAGACGACCTGCCCGCTCGGCGAGGCCGCCCGGATCACCGCCTACCTGGCCTCGCAGTCGACGGGCCAGTGCGGGCCGTGCCGGCTGGGCCTGCCCGAGGTGGCCAGGCAGCTCATCGAGCTGACCGAGGGCAGCGGCTCCACCGACGCGGTCCGCCGGGCCGTGCGCACCGTCGAGCGGCGGGGAGCCTGTTTCCACCCGGACGGCACGGCCAGGTTCGTGCTGTCGGCGCTGGACACGTTCGAGAGCGAGATCGCGGTCCACCGCGACTACGGCTCGTGCGGCCGGCCGGTGCGCGGCGTGCTGCCGCTGCCCGAACCGGAGGTGGAGCCCGACTACCGCCTCGACGTCGACTGGAGCCGCTGCCAGGGGCACGGGCTGTGCGCGCACCTGCTGCCGGAGTTCGTGGAGCTGGACGGGTTCGGGTTCCCGTCGTTCCGGACCGTGCCCGGCTGGATGGTGAAGGAGGCGCGCCGGGCGGTGGACATGTGCCCGGCGCTGGCGCTGCGCCTGGCGGAGACCACGCCGGTGACGGTCAGGTCGGGATGAGCCGCTCGGCCCGTCCGAAGTGCGTCCGGGCGGGCCGAGCACCCGAACCAGACATACTGGGACAGCGTCTCTCCCATGTGCCCGTACCGATCATCGGAGGCCCCATGGACCGTCGCGACTTCCTCCGCGCCGCCGCGGTGACGCCGCTGCTCGGGCACGCCCGAGCCGGGCGGGAGCACGGTGCGGCGCCCGACTGGGCGGGGCTGCGCCGCCGGCTCGCCGGGACGCTCGTCCTGCCCGGCGACTCCCGGTACGGCGCGGCCCGGCGCCTGTTCAACCCGGTCTACGACGCGGTGCGGCCCAGCGGCGTCGCCTACTGCGCCGGCGCGGCCGACGTGTCCCGCTGCCTGGCGTTCGTCCGCGAGCACCGGCTGCCGGTCACCGCCCGCTCCGGCGGCCACTCCTACGGGGGCTGGTCCACCGGCACGGGGCTGGTCGTGGACGTCTCCCGGATGGACGCCGTCCGCCACCGCGACGGCCGCGCCACGATCGGCGCGGGCGCGAAGCTGATCGACGTGTACGCGAAGCTGGCCCGGCACGGGGTGAGCATCCCGGCGGGCACCTGCCCGACGGTCGGGCTGAGCGGCCTCGCGCTCGGCGGCGGGATCGGCGTGATGTCCCGCCTGTACGGCCTGACCTGCGACGCGATGGAGTCGATCGACATCGTCACGGCGGACGGCCACCTGCTCACCTGTGACGAGCGGCGCCACCCCGACCTGTTCTGGGCCTGCCGGGGCGGTGGCGGCGGCAACTTCGGCGTCGCCGTGTCGTTCACCTTCCGCACCCATCCGGCCCGGGACCTCCACGTGTTCTTCCTGAGCTGGCCGTGGTCCAGGGCGGCCGCGGCCGTACGGGCCTGGCAGGCGTGGGCGCCGGGCGCGCCCGACGAGCTGTGGTCCTCGCTCACCCTCGCGCGCGGCGCGGGCGGGCCGGAGGTGCGGCTGTCCGGCGTCCACCGGGGCGGCCGGGCGGAGCTGGACCGGCTGCTCGGCCCGCTCGTGGCGCGGGCGGGCCGCCCGTCGTCCCGCTCGGTCACCCGCACCTCGCACCTGGAGGCCATGAAGGTGATGGGCGGCTGCTCGTCGCTGTCGGTGGCCCAGTGCCATCCGGCCCCGCACGGGCGGCTGGGCCGGGCGGTCTACGTGGCCAAGTCGCACCTGGCCTACCGGCCGCTGCCGCCCGACGGCGTGCGGGCGCTGGTGGCCGGGGTGGCGCGGCCCGGCGGGCACATGGTGATGCTGGACGCGCTCGGCGGCGCGGTGGCACGGGTCCGGCCGGACGCGACGGCCTTCCCGCACCGGGCGGCGCTGTTCAGCGTGCAGTACAACGCCGACGGCCGGGACCGCACGTGGCTGCGCCGGGTCCACGCCGATCTGGCCCCGCACCTCGGCGACCACGCCTACGTCAACTACGCCGACCCGGACCTGACGGACTGGCGCACGGCCTACTACGGCGCCAACGCGGCCCGGCTCACGCGGGTCAAGGCCGTCTACGACCCGGCCCGCGTCTTCCGGCTGCCCCAGGGCCTGTGACTCCGACGCCCTCAGGCGCCGGTGGGCAGCACCCGTCCGGCGTCGTCCCCTGCCCGCTCGCCGGCGCGAGGGCCGGCGGGGTCGGGGCTCCCCTCCGCGAGGTGGGCCGGGCGCGGTGACCAGGCGGCGGCGTCGGGCGGCGGCGGGCACGCCTCGCGGCGGTAGCGGCCGGGCGGCATGCCGTACTCGCGTTTGAAGGCGTTGGCGAACGCGAACTCCGAGCCGTAGCCGACCCGGGCTGCGATCTCGCCCAGCGAGTGGCCGGACCGGCGCAGGAGGCGGGCGGCGGTGGCCAGGCGCCACCAGGTGAGGTAGGCCAGCGGCGGCTGCCCGACCAGGGCGGTGAAGCGGCGCGAGAAGGCGGCCCGGGACAGGCCCGCGCGGGCGCCGAGCTCCTGGACGGTCCAGGGACGGGCGGGGTCGCGGTGCATGGCGTCGAGGGCGGCGCTGACCGAGGGGTCGCCCAGCGCCGCGGCCCATCCGCCCCCCTGGCAGTGCTCGCGTTCCGCCGCGAACCAGGCCCGCAGGATGTACACGAGCAGCGTGTCGAGAAGGGAGCCGACGACCGTGTCGGCGCCCAGCCGGGGAGCGGTGATCTCGGCGGCCAGCAGGTCGACGGCCGCGCGCAGCTCGGGGTGGTGGCCGAGCCGGGCGGGCAGGTGGATCATCTCGGGCAGGTCGCGCAGCACGGGGTGGGCCCGGCCGGCGTCGAGCCGGTAGCCGCCGCAGAGCGTCACCGTCGTCACGCCCGGCCCGTCGATGGACGCCGAGGCGAACAGCGAGCCCTCCTCCGCCGGGTCGCACGCGGCCTCCGCCACGGGCGTCGCCGGCCCGTCGGCCAGGGCGTAGCCGTGCCCGTGGGGGAAGAACACCACGTCACCGACGTAGAGCTGCACCGGGTCGCCCACGGGCGGGAGCAGCCACGCGCCGCCCTGCAGGATCACCTGGAAGCCCGCCGATCCGGGCACCGCGGGGAAGCGCTGCCCCCACGGCGCGCGCCACTCGACCCGGGCGGACCGAGGCCGGCCGGTGCGCACGATGGCCATCACGTCGCTCAACACGTCCACGCGGTCAGTCTACGTTCAGTCGGCGTCGAGAGACGCTGGCGTAGAAAAACCAGACTCTGCCGCATTGGTTGTCTCCATGGCCGCTCCTAGTGTGGTCGAGGCGAAAGGAGAGCCGATGAGCGCGGTTCTGGTGACCGGGGCGACCGGCCGTGTCGGGCGTCACGTGGTCGCGCAACTGGAGGAGGCCGGGGCGGAGGCCAGACCCCTGACCCGGCAACCTCACCCGTCCGGATTCGTGGGTGACGTACGGGAGCCCACGTCGTTGCTTCCGGCGCTTCGCGGCGTCGAGGGCGTGTTCCTGGTCTGGCCGTTCACCACCGCGGAGGGCGCGCGCGAGCTGCTGGAGGTGATCGCCGGACAGGCTCGCCGGATCGTGTACCTGTCCTCGGCCGCCGTCCGCGACCACGAGCGCGAGGTCGAGTCGATGGTCGAGAAGTCGGGCCTGGAGTGGACCGTGCTGCGCCCGCACGCCTTCGCCGCCAATGCCCTGCAGTGGGCCGACCAGGTACGGGCGGGCGTGGTCCGCGAGCCGTACGGGCAGGCGGCCATGTCGCCGGTGGACGAGCGGGACATCGCGGCGGTGGCGGTGCGCGCGCTCACCGGCGGGGCGCACCACGGCGCGACCTACCTGCTCACCGGGCCCGAGTCGCTCACCCGGGAACGGCAGGCGCGGATCATCGGCGAGGCGCTCGGCCGGCCGGTGCGCTGGGAGGAGGCGCCTGCCGGCGAGGCACGGGAGCGCATGGTCGCCTCCGGCCTGCCGCCCGAGGTCGCGGACGGCATCCTGGAGGCTCAGGCCGCACTGGCGCGGACGCCCGGTCCCACGACGACCACCGTCGAAGCGGTCACCGGCCGACCGGCCCGCACCTTCCACGCCTGGGCGGCGGACCACGCGCCCGCCTTCCGGCCCGCGACGATGCGGGCCGCCCGGATCCACGCGTACGGCGACGCGTCCGTGATCAGCTACGACGAGATACCCCGCCCGTCCCCCGGACCGGGCGAGGTGCTCGTCGAGGTGGCGGCCACCTCGTTCAACCCCTCGGAGGTGGGCCTGCGGCTCGGACTGCTCGACGGCGTCCTCCCCGTGACCCTGCCGCACACGCTCGGCTGGGACGTGGCCGGCACGGTCGCCGAGGTGGGGGCCGGCGTGACGGCGCTACGGCCGGGCGACCGGGTGATCGGCCTGGTGGACGGGGCGGCCGCCGACTACGCGGTGGCGCCCGCGAGCATGCTGGCCCGGGCGCCGGAGACGATCCCGCTCGCCGACGCCGCCGCCATTCCCGTCGCCGGGCTCACCGCCTGGCAGGCGGTCTTCGAGCACGCCCGCATCGCGCCCGGCACGCGCGTCCTGGTCAACGGCGCGGGCGGCGGAGTCGGCATGTTCGCGGTGCAACTGGCCAAGCGCGCCGGCGCCACCGTGGTCGCCACGGCGAGCCCGCGCAGCGCGGCGGCGGTCCGCCGTCACGGCGCCGACGAGGTGGTCGACTACACCACGAACGAGCTGCCCGGCGGCATGGACGTGGTGCTCAACCTCGCGGCCGTCGCCCCGGAGGCGGCGCGACGGCTTGCCGGGCTGGTCCGGCCCGGCGGCCGGATCGTCACCGTGGCGACGCCGGTCGACTCGCCGCTCGCCACCCACTTCGTCGCCCGCAACGACCCCACCCAGCTGGGCGAGCTGGCGTCGCTCGTCGACTCGGGGGCGCTCAGCGTCGAGATCGCCGAGTCGCACCCGCTGACCAGCCTGCACGACCTCCACCGCAGAGCGGAGTCCGGCCGGACCCGCGGCAAGATCACCGTCATTCCGAGGAGCACTTCATGATCAGGATCGGCATCGTCGTCGGCAGCACCCGTCCGGGACGCAACGGGGAGGACGTGGCCCGCTGGGTGCACGACCTGGCGGTCAAGCGCGGCGACGCTGAGTACGAGGTGATCGACCTGCGGGACTTCGACCTGCCCCACCTGGACGAGGCGATGCCCGCGGCCATGGGCGTGTACGAGCACCCGCACACGCGGGCCTGGGCCGCCAAGGTGGCCGCGTTCGACGGCTTCGTGTTCGTGACCCCGGAGTACAACAGCTCCATTCCGGGCGTACTGAAGTCCGGGCTCGACTTCCTCCACGCGGAGTGGGCCGACAAGGCCGCGGGCCTGGTCAGCTACGGCGTGGACGGCGGCGTGCGGGCGGCCGAGCACCTGCGGCAGGTTCTCGGCCGGCTCAAGGTCGCCGACGTGTCGGGCCAGGTGTCGCTGTCGCTGTTCGCCGACTTCGAGGACATGGCCGTCTTCCGGCCCGCCACCCACCACGAGGACAAGCTCGCCGCGATGCTGGACCAGGTCACCTCGTGGTCCGCCGCGCTGCGCCCGCTCAGGGCCGCCTGAGCGGGCGAAGCCGCCTGACGTCAGGGCCTGAAGTGGGCCAGCACCTCGGGGTTGGCCATGGCGTCGGGGTTGGCCGCCTGCTCGACGGGGGTGCCGAGCAGGATCTTGCGGACCGGCACCTCCAGCTTCTTGCCCGACAGCGTGCGGGGGATGCCCGGCACGACGCGGATCTCGTCGGGGACGTGCCGGGGTGACAGCTCCGCGCGCAGCGCCTTGCACAGGGCGTCGGTCAGCTCGCCGGTCAGCTCGGCGCCCTCGGCGAGCGACACGTACAGCAGCAGCCGCCCCTCCTGCCCGAGCCGGCCGGTGTCGATCACCAGGCTGTCGGCGATCTCGTCGAAGCGCTCGACGACCCGGTAGAACTCGCTGGTGCCCATGCGGACGCCGCCCCGGTTCAGCGTCGAGTCGGAGCGGCCGTAGATGACGCAGCTCCCGTCCGCCTCGATCTTGATCCAGTCGCCGTGGCGCCACACGCCGGGGTAGACGTCGAAGTAGCTCTCGCGGTAGCGCTCGCCGTCCGGGTCGTTCCAGAACATGACCGGCATCGACGGCATCGGCCGGGTGAGCACCAGCTCGCCCACCTCGCCCGTGACCGGCCTGCCCTCCGGGTCGTACGCCTCCACCTTCGCGCCGAGCGACCGGCACGGGATGATCCCCGCACGGATGGGGTGGAGCGGCGTCGCGCCGACGAAACCCGTGCACACGTCGGTGCCGCCGGAGAACGAGCCGACAGGCACGCCGGGCAGCGCCTCGGCCACCCAGGCGAACCCCTCGGGCGGCAGCGGCGAGCCGGTGCTGCCGACGCCGCGCAACCCGTCGAGCCCTTCGGGGCGCAGGCCCGCCTTGAGCGAGGCCATGATGTACGGCGCGCCCACCCCGAAGTACGTCACCCGCTCCGAGGCGGCGACGCGCCAGAGCACGGCGGGCGAGGGGTGGGTGGCCGAGCCGTCGTAGAGCACGGGCACCGCCCCCACCAGCAGGGCGCCGGCGAGGTAGTTCCACATCATCCAGCCGGTGGTGGTGTACCAGAAGAACACATCGCCTTCGCCGAGGTCCTGGTGGAAGGAGAGCGACTTCAGGTGCTCCAGCACGATGCCGCCGTGCCCGTGCACGATCGGCTTGGGCAGCCCCGTCGTGCCGCTGGAGTAGAGGATCCACAGCGGGTGGCCGAACGGCACCCGCTCGAACTCCAGCGGCCCGCTCTCGGCGCACAGGCCCTCCCAGCCGATCACCTCGCCGTGCGGCGTCTGCCCGGTGCTGCCCGGCGCCGGGTCGGCCTGCTGCGGGGGAAGCCCCTCGGCGGCCGCGGTCAGGTAGGGGATCCACACGGTGGCGCGCAGCGAGGGCAGGGCGGCGGCGATCTCGTTCACGGCGGCCGAGCGGTCGTAGGCCTTGCCGTTGTAGCGGTAACCGTCGACGGCGATGAGCACCTTGGGCTCGATCTGCGTGAACCTGTCCACGATGCTGGCCACCCCGAAGTCGGGCGAGCCGGCCGACCAGATCGCGCCGAGCGAGGCGGTGGCCAGGAAGGCGATCAGCGCCTGCGGGATGTTCGGCAGGTAGGCGGCCACCCGGTCGCCGCGCCGCACGCCCAGCCGGACCAGCCCGGCCCGCACCCGGGCCACCTCCTCGCGCAGCTCGGCGCGGGACAGCTCCTGGCGGGCGCCGTCCTCGGAGACGAACACCAGGGCGGGGCCGTCGGCGTCATGGCGCAGGGCGTTCTCGGCGTAGTTCAGCAGAGATCCGGCGAACCACTCGGCGCCCGGCATCGCCCCGGACAGGACGGGCCCGTCGCCACGCTCGCCGATCACCCCGAAGTGGTCCCAGATCGACGCCCAGAACTCCTCCGGGTGGTCGACCGACCACCGCCACACCTCCTCGTAGCCCGCGCCGGACCGGCCGAGCCCTTGCAGGTAGCGGGTCAGTCTCGCGCTCGCGACCGTCTCCTCGGCCGGCTCCCACAGAAGTGCGCCTTCAGCAACCATGTGCCCCATCCTGTCGCCCGGTGGATCGCGTGTCCTACAGGACTACCCCACACAACTCCTTACCTTCTCAGGTGGTCCACCGCCATACGCGCGGCCGTGCCGATCACCGCGTCGGCGCGCGGCTGGTTCACCGCGGGACTGAACGAGCGGGTGAAGACGGCCACCGCGTACCTGCCGCCGTCGGGGTACTCGACGACGCCGACCTCGGCGCGCAGCGTCGGCAGCGTGCCGGTCTTGCCGCTGACGTCCACGTCGTCGTACGGGAAGCCGGAGGCCAGCCGGTGCGGCCACACCTGCTTGTTGAGCACGGCGCGCATCCAGGCGCACGAGGCCGGGGAGGCGGCCTCGTCCCGCCAGATCAGCGAGAGCAGCGCGGCCATCTCGCGCGGGGTGCTGCGGTTGGTGTGCCACGGGTCCAGCACGCGCAGCGCGGCGAGCTCCTCCGGGTCGAGGTAGGGCCAGGCGTGCCCGGTGTCCTCGGCCATGCTCCGGTAGAAGTCCGCGATGCTCTGCTGGACGTGGGTGACCCGCAGCCCGAACGTGGTCAGCATGGCGTTGACCGCGTCGAGGCCGACCCTGTGCAGCAGCACGTCGGCCGCGGTGTTGTCGCTCACCGCGATCATGAGGTAGGCCAGGTCGCGCAGCGACATGGTGACGTCGTCCAGCATCGCCGAGACGCCGGTCGGCCCGAACACCCGCTCGGCGGCGCGCACGGTCACCCGCTCCCCCGGGTCGAGCAGGCCGGCGTCGGCCTGCCGGCAGAAGGCCACCATCAGCGGCACCTTGAACACCGACGCGGTCGGCATCGGCTCGTCGGAGCCGTGCCCGAGCTCCTTGCCGGAGTCGATGTCGAGGGCGTGCAGGTAGCCGGTGACACCCGCGGCGCGGAACACCGCGGCGAAGTCGGGGGCGCTCATGCCAGCACCCCTGGCCGGCGGCTGACCCGCCGCGCCGTCCCGGCCGGGCCGCCGGCGCCTTCGTCCACCATCCAGGCGCGCTCCTTCAAGATCCGTACGGCCAGCTCCGCGAAGGCCGCCACCTCGGCCGTTCCGGTCCGCCAGGCCGTGGAGACCCGGCCCGTGATCGGCGAGCCTAGCAGCGGGCGCCAGGCCAGCCCCGGCTGCTCCTGCCGGGGGCCGAAGGCGACCGCCGCCCCGGCGAGCACCAGGCCCAGCCCGGCGCCTTCGTGCACCTGAGGCGGGACGTACCCGTGCCGGCGGCACTCGGCCAGCACCTCGGCGTGCAGTCCGGGCTCGCCCTCGCGGGGCGGCATCAGCAGCTCGCGGCCGGCCAGGTCCGCCAGGTGCACCTCCGCGGCGTCGGCCAGCGGGTCGTCCTCGGCCAGCAGCACGCCGTGCCGCCGGGCGAGCACCTGGCCGAGGTGGAGGCCGGGCGCGGTGACGGGGTGGCGCACGATGCCGACGTCGATGGCGCCCTCGGCCAGGGCGGTCACCTGGTCGGCCGTCCAGGTCTCGGCCGGGGCGAGCCGCACCTCGGGGTGGTCCTCGCGGAACCCGGCGATGAGGGCGGCGATCACGGCCGCGCCGAGGTCGGGCGGCACGCCCACCCGCAGCACGGTGCCCGCCCCGCCGCGGGCCAGCTCGTGCAGCCGCTCCACGCGGGCCACGATCTCGCGGGCCTCGCCGAGCAGCAGCCGGCCCGCCTCGGTCAGCCGGACCTGCCGGGCGGACCGGTCGAACAGCCGCACGCCGAGCTCCTCCTCCAGCCGCTTGATCCGCTGGCTCAGCGGCGGCTGGGCCATGCCGAGCCGGATAGCGGCGTTGCCGAAGTGGAGTTCCTCCGCCACCGCGACGAAGTAGCGAAGATGCCGGACGAGGTCCATGACCAGCAACTATAGCCAGATCCATATGTATATGCCGCATATATCACTATTGGACATCCCTCTTGCGGCTCTGGTGTCCTCTCCCCATGGCACCACAAAGGGGGACAACCTACGCAGGCCTCAGGGAGGCGAACCCGCCGCGGCGACGACGCCGGTGGCCGTGGGTGACCGCCGCCGTCCTCGTGCCGGTCCTCGCGGCCGGCGTGACGATCTGGGTCCTGCGCACGGACGGCACGCCCGAACGGACCGCCGAGGCGTACCTGCGGGCCTGGTCGGCGGAGGACTACCCGCGGATGCGCGAGCTGGTCGCCGACCCGCCCGCCGACTTCGAGCGGCTGCACCGGCGCTTCCGCGCGGACCTCAAGCTCAAGGGCGCCGCCTTCCGCCTTCGCGCGACCGACGTGGACGGCGGCCTGGCGAACTTCCGCGCGCAGCTGACCGGGCCCGCGACCTTCACGTACGACGGGCAGCTCGAACTGGTCGAGCACGAACGCGCCTGGAAGGTCGCCTGGGACCCGGCCACCATCCACCCGCTGATGGCCAAGGGCAGAAGGCTGCGCCTGGTCACCTCGAAGGGCCCCACGGCGCCGGTGCTGGCGGCCGACGGCCGCCGCATCGACACGCCCGGCACGCCCGGCTCCGTCCAGCAACTCGTCGAAGGGCTCCGGCAGACCTACCCCGACCGGATCGGCACCGGCGAGCAGCACCGCGTCGACCTCTACGACGACGACCAGCGCGTCCGGACCGTCGTCGAGGCGGAGCAGCACAAGCCGCTGCGCACCACCGTGGACCTCAAGGTCCACCAGGCCGGCGCCGACGCCCTGGAGACCGCGAGCAAGCCCGCCTCCCTCGTGGCGCTGCGGCCGTCGACCGGTGAGATCCTCGCCGTGGTCAACAAGCCGGGCGGGTTCAACCGGGCGCTGCTCGGCAAGTATCCGCCTGGCTCCACGTTCAAGGTGGTCACCGCCGCCGCCCTGGTCGCCGGCGGGCTGTCCCCGGAGAGGACGGTGAGCTGCCCGGCCGAGCAGAACATCGGCGGCTTCCCGTTCCACAACGCCGGTTTCAAGGACTTCGGCACGCTGTCGTTCCGCGACGCCTTCGCCCACTCCTGCAACACCACGTTCGGCGCGATGAGCGTGAGCGGGCTCGGCGGGAGCCGGCTGGCCGAGGTGGCGGCGAGCTTCGGCTTCGGCGCGCCGGTGACGCCCGGTGTGCCCGCCGTGAAGGCCGACTTCCCGGCGCCGAAGGACGACACCGACCTCGCCTCCGCCTCCATCGGCCAGGGCAGGGTGCTGGCCAGCCCGCTCAACATGGCCTCGGTCGCCGCCGCCATCGCCGACGGCGCCTGGCGGCCGCCCCGGATCGTCGCCGCGGGCCTGCTGCCCGGCCGCGCGCCGCACCCGCGCCCGCTGGAGCCGAGAGTGGTGCGCGCCCTGCGCGACCTCATGCCCGCCGTCGTCACGGACGGCACCGCCCACGCCGTCCGCTTCCCCGACGGCACCGCCGGCAAGACCGGCACCGCGGAGTACGGCTCGGGCAAGGAGCCGCCGGCGCACTCGTGGTTCATCGGCTACCGCGGGGACCTGGCGTTCGCCGTCGTCGTGGAGGGCGGCGGGGCCGGATCGGCCGTCGCCGCCCCGATCGCCGCCCGCTTCCTGACGGCCCTGTCCTGACCGCCCTGTCCTAACCGTCCCGTCCTGTCCTGACCGTCCCGTCCCGCCCTGTCCTAACCGTCCCGTCCTGTCCTGACCGTCCCGTCCCGTCCTGTCCTGACCGTCCTGTCCTGACCGTCAGAAGCCCTGCGGAACGCGGTCCGGAGACGTCAGCGCCGCCACGGCCGCGACCACCTCGGCGGCGTCGGACAGGTCGGGCAGCACGATGTCGGCCCCCGCCTCCTGCAGCTCGGCCGCCGTGGAGCGGCCCGAGGCCACCGCGATCATCGCCGCGCCGCCGATCCGGGCGGCCTGCACGTCGCGCGTCGAGTCGCCGATGACGACCGTGTTGGCCGCCGTGAACGGCGTGCCCAGCCGCTCCTTGGCCCGCCCCTGGGCCACCTGGAGCAGCGTCGCCTTCGGGTAGACCTCCTCGCCGTAGCCGCCGAGGTCGAAATCGACGTAGGGGTCGAGCTTGAACGCCTTGAGCTTGAGCACGGCGTTGCCCCGGATCGTGCCGGTGAGCACCGACTGCACGACGCCGTCGAGCCTGGCCACGGCCTTGAGCGCGTCCTTGGCCCCGGGCATCGCCCGGCCGTCCTTGGCCAGCCTCTTGCGGCGGTCGGCGAAGGCCACGGCCAGCGCCGACAGGAAGCGCGGCAGGTGGTCGTCCTCGGCGACGACGCCGTTGACGGCGAGCGTCTCGAAGACGATCTCGGAGTCGGGCCGGCCGAGCGCCGGCGCGAGCTTGACCAGCGGGCGGCCGGTCACGACGCGGAACGCCTCGGCGTAGGCGTCTCGGGTGACGATGGCGACGTCGACCAGGGTCAGGTCGATGTTCCAGAGCACTAAGCGGTTGATGGCGGCCTCCTGGGGGAACCTCGCAAGACTACGGCCAACGCCCCGCCCACCGCTCCCGCCGGGCGATCCCGGCATGGTACGGGCGTCGCGGGGCGCGTCAGGCGTGCCCCAGCGCGTCGGCGAGGGTGTCGACGACCGGCAGGCCGGTGGCCTCCAGGTCGGCCCGGCTCGTCATGCCGCCCGTGTAGAGCACCGCGCGGGCGCCCACGTGCTGGGCCGCGAGCCCGTCGTCCACGCTGTCGCCGATCACCAGCACGTCGCGCGGCTCCACGCCGAGCCGCTCGATGTGCTCGGCCATGTGCCCGGCCTTCTCGCCGCCGGTGCCCCCCAGGAGACCGTCGATCCGGGTGAAGTGCCCGTGGATGCCGAACGACTCGACGATCGGGACCAGATGGGAGTGCGGGGCCATCGAGCACAGCGACTGGCTGCCCGTCCAGGAGGTCAGCGTGTGCTCGGCGTCGGCGGCCAGGCGGCAGGCCGCGACCAGCCGGAAGTAGTGGTCGTGGAAGCCGGTGTCGAGCAGCTCCCACTCGCCCTCGGCCAGCGGCCGGCCCAGCATCCGCTCGTAGGCCAGCCAGATCGGGCGCGTGTAGACGGCGCGGAAGCCGTCGGCGGTGATCGGCGGCAGCTCGTAGGCGCTGAACAGCTCGTTGGTTGCGCCCACCACCGCGTCGATGTCGTGGAACAGCGTGCCGTTCCAGTCCCAGATGATGTGCTTGGTCATGTCTCTTCCACCCTAGCCATCACGCCCGACATTTCCGGCGACCTCTCAGGCCAGCAGGTCGGGGATCTCCTGCGTGGCGTACCACATGAGCTCGTGCGCCTCGGCGCCGTCCACGGTGAAGCGGGCGTCGTCGTCGCCCTTGTCGGCCGCGGGCAGCGCGTCGATCGCGGCGGCGACGTCAGGGACGGCGTCGGCGTCGTCCACGTGCACCGCGGCCACCTTGGCCAGCGGGATGGGCCGCGTGACGCGCACCCTGCCCCGGTCGGCGAGGTCGGTGCCGGCCGACAGGGCGGAGTCGGGCACCTCCGCGGCGATCACCACGCGGCGCGGCGCCGCACCGCCGCCGCTCTCGGCCAGCAGCCGCAGGGAGGCGCGGGCGGCCTCGGTCAGGGCGACGTACTCGAGCTCCTCGGTGTCGCCCGAGGCGTACCACTCGATCAGCGCCGGTGTGACCGCGTATCCGGTCAGCGGAGCCGGCCCCAGCTCGCCGGCCTCGACCACCCGGGCCAGGGCGGGCAGCGTGCACGGCAGGTAGACGCGCATCAGGAACCTTTCAACGGCGTCGTGCGGGGCACCATCATGCCCGGCGCAGCGGAAGTCGGAGGAGTGTCTCGAGCTGGGCGAGGGTCGTGTCGGGGTCACGGTGGTGGATGCCCGCGATGCCGAGCCCGCGCGCGGCCACGATGTTGGCCTCGATGTCGTCCACGAACACGCACGCCTCCCCGGGCAGCCCCACCAGCC
The DNA here is from genome assembly GCF_002850745.1 of Nonomuraea indica. Lineage (GTDB taxonomy): Bacteria > Actinomycetota > Actinomycetes > Streptosporangiales > Streptosporangiaceae > Nonomuraea > Nonomuraea indica. Next base: position 421,716 of record NZ_KZ559467.1, on the reverse strand, counting down.
CGAGAGCGTGCTGGAAGATGCGCGGCTCCGGCTTGCGCATGCCCACCTCGCCGGAGATCACCACCGCGTCGAAGACCTCGTCCCAGTCGTCGCGCGGGTAGGTGTTGGCCCACGAGTTGGACAGCAGGCACGTCCTGACCCCGTTGGCCCGGGCCGTGCGGAGCATGTCGTACATGACGTCCACCCGGTCGAAGCCGGCGAACATCCGCTCCAGCAGGCCCTCGGCCTCCGGCGGCACCCCGTCGAGGGTCAGCAGCCGGGCGGCGAGGTCGCGTTCGAAGGCGGCCCCGTCGAGCTCCCCTCGTTCGAGGGCGTGCACGACCGTCTCCCGGTCTCCGCCGTAGGCCTGGCTGACCAGCTCGGACATGACCTCGCGGTAGTGGTCGTGGTCGATCCGGTCGGCCTCGATCCACCGCGCGATGGAATCGGACATGCTGGTCGTCAGCACCCCGCCCCAGTCGATCAGAACGCCTGTGACCACACCGCCTCCTCGGATCGCGATCCGGCTCCAGGGTAAAGCGTCGCACGAGCGCCGTGCCGGGCCGCCGCCGCCCCGGGCGCCGCTCACCCGCCAGGGGCGCCGGCGGATCGGCGCGCCCTAGCGTCCGCCGCGGGCCACCCTGGCGGCCAGCCTGCGGTGCTCGGCCGAGCGCAGCACGCCGGCCGCCTTCGCCGCCGACGCCGCGGGCGCCCCGCGCAGGATGCCGCGGTTCTGCTTGAGCGTCAGCAGCCGGGTGACCGACTCGTCGAGCCGCTGCCCGGAGATCCGGCCGGACCTCGCCGCCGCCAGCACCGCGTTGTACGCCTTCGGGAAGTCGTTCGGCATGAGCAGCAGGTCGGCGCCGGCCAGGACGGCCCGCACCGCCACCTCCCCGTCGTTGTACTTCTTGCGCACGCCCTCCATGTTGAGCGCGTCGGTCGAGATGACGCCCTTGAAGCCGAGCTTGCCCCGCAGCAGGCCGGTCAGGATCGGCTTGGACAGCGTCGCCGGGTCGCCCGACGGGTCGAGCCGGGGGAAGACGATGTGGGCGCTCATCACCGCGTCGACGCCCGAGGCGATCGCGGCCCTGAACGGCGGGGCGTCGAGCCGCTCCCACTGGGACCGGGTGTGCTTGATCACCGGCAGCCCGGTGTGGCTGTCGACGTCGGTGTCGCCGTGGCCGGGGAAGTGCTTGGCGGTGGCCGCCACGTCCGCGTCGGCGAAGCCCTTGACGGCGGCCGAGACCATCCGCGACACGTGCGCGGGGTCGTCGCCGAAGGCGCGCCTGCCGATGACGGGGTTGTTCGGGTTGACGTTCACGTCGGCGACGGGCGCGAAGTCGAGGTTGACGCCGAGCGCGCGCAGCTCCTCGCCGGTGGCCCTGGCGACCGCCCGCGACAGCGCCGTGCTCTTCGTCGCGCCGACCTGCGCGGCTCCGGGGAACGGCGTCATCAGCGCGCCCATCCGGGAGACGAGGCCGTTCTCCTGGTCGGTGCCGATGAGCAGGGGCACCTCGGGGGACGCCTTCTGCAGGCCGTTGGTCAGGCCGACCACCTGGCCGATGCTCTTGACGTTGGCGGGGAACAGGATGACGCCGCCCAGGTGGTACTTGGCGACCACCTTGGCGGGGGTCTGTGCCCCGTACCTGGCCTGGTTCTCGCCCGAGACGGTCGAGGCCGCCGTGCCGTACACGACCGGCATGAACAGCTGGCCGACCTTCTCCTCCAGGCTCATGCCGGCCAGCACGCGCCGCACGTCGCCGGGCCGCGCCGACACCCGTCCCTGCGCCGCCCCGTCACCCGGGCCGGGCCCGGCCGTCTCCCCCGCCGGCCGTGCGGGGGTCGCGCCGGCGGTCCCGGTGGCCGCGCTCCGCGCGCCGTCCGACGACCGCTCCGCCGCGCGGGACGCGCCCGCCGCCTCGCCGCCGCCACCGCACGCCGCCAGAGTCACGACCAGAGCGCCTGCCATGCCGATCCGTCCACGCATGCATCCCACCGTATCCAGCCGCCACGGTGCCCGGACCCGGCTTGACGTCTTCCGGACCCGGCCGGTCAGGCGGCGGCCGGTCAGGCGGCCCCTACCACCGGCGGGCCGCCGTCACGGCGATCCGGCGATGCCGGCCAGCTCGTCGAGCACCGCGTCGGCGCCCTCGCCCTCGGCCTTGATCACGATGGTCTCGTCCTGCTTCACGTCCAGCGCCAGGATCTGCAGGATGCTCTTGCCGTTGATGGGGGTGCCGTCTCCCGAGGCCCGCGCCACGGTGATGTCCATCGGCGCCTTGGCCGCGGCCTTGACGAACGTCGCGGCCGGGCGGGCGTGCAGGCCAACCTCCGCGACCACGGTGACCCTGCGTTCGGGCATGTAGTCCTCCTCTACCGGTCCGGACCAGCCGGACCCTGCTCACAACCAACGGAACAACCGGTCCCCTGCCCGGACTCTTCCCGCCGCCACACACCGTACCGAGGCGGCGGGCGCGTCGAGGGCGACGACAGGGCAGACCGGTGACCGGCCACCGGCCTCGACCAGGCTGGGATCCCAGGCGACGACGGGCTGGCCCGCGCGCACCCGGTCGCCCTCAGCGGCGAGGAGCCGGAACCCCTCGCCCCTGAGCTGGACCGTGTCGATGCCGAGGCGCACCAGCACGCCCTTGCCGTCGTCTCCCACGATGACGTACGCGTGCGGATGCAGTTTCATGATTTTTCCAGCAATGGGAGCGACAGCCTCACCCGGCCCCCGGCACGGGTCGATCGCCGTACCGGGGCCCACCATGCCCGCGGAGAAGACCGGATCGGGGACGGCCGCCAGCCCCACAGCCGCCCCCCCGACCGGGGCGAGGACAGTCGTCATGGTCTCGCTCTCTAGCCGATGACATCCTCGATGTCGCCGGCGATCGTGTCGGCCTCCGGCCCCACGACGACCTGCACCACGTTGCCCGCCACCATCACCCCGTGGACGCCCGCCGCCCGCAGGGCCGCCCGGTCCACCTTGGAGGCGTCACGCACCTCCGTGCGCAGCCGGGTGATGCAGGGCTCGATGTCGATGATGTTGCCGGCACCGCCCAGCCCGGCGATGATCGCGTCCGCCTCCGCCGCCATGGCGTCTCCTCCTCGCTCTCCGGACGGCCGGCGCCCGGTCCGCGCGTTCAGTCGGTCTGCGTGACCTTGTTCAGGCCCCGCGGCGCGTCGGGGTCCACGCCAAGCCTCCTGGCCAGTGCCTCGGTGAGCAACTGCCCGGGAACGATGAGGCCCATCGGGGCGACCCACTCCGGCAGGTCGGGGCCGTTCAGCGCGGCCGTGCCGGCCTTGGCGAGCGCCGCGCCGCCGCCGATCGTGTAGGCCGCCGCGCCGGCCGCCACCACCCGCTCGGCGAGCGCCACCGTGCCGGGCAGCGTCGGGCTGTGCTCCGCCGCCACCAGCAGCGCCGGCGTCTCGGCGTCCACGACCGCGATCGGCCCGTGCAGCAGGTCGGCGTACGACAGCCCCATGGCGTGCAGGTAGCAGGCCTCCTTGAGCTTGAGCGCCGTCTCCAGCGCGGTCGAGAACGCGAGGCCGCGGGCGGACACGACGGCCCCGTGCTTGTCGGCCAGGCCCTCGACGACCGCGTCCAGGTCGCCCGGGTTGGCGATCAGCTCCTCCACCGCGTCGGGCACCCGCTGCAGGTCGTCCGCCTCCACCTCGGCGCCGAGCCCCAGCGCGAGCACCGCCAGCGCGGCGAGCTGCGTCGTGTAGGTCTTGGTGGCCGGAACCGCCTTCTCCTCGCCGGCGACCGTGCACAGCGCCACGTCGGCGGCCTGCGCGAGCGGGCTGTCCGGGCCGCCGTTGGTGATGCCGACGGTCGCCGCCCCGCAGTCGCGCGCCCACGCCAGGGTCTCCACGATCTCCTCGGTGCGGCCCGACTGGGAGATCGCCACGGCCAGCACGCCGTCGAGGTCGAGCCTGCGCCGGTACGTCGTCGCCACCGACGGCGCCGCCAGCGCCGCCAGCCGCCCGGCGCGCGACTCGACGAGGTAGCGGCCGTAGACTGCGGCGTTGTCGGAGGTGCCGCGCGCGATGAACAGCAGCTGGCGGGTCCGCCCGCCGAGCGCCTTCACCTCGTCGACCCTGGGGAGGAGGGAGTCGAGCGTGGCCCGCAGCGCCGCCGGCTGCTCGGCGATCTCGCTGCGCATCTTCGTCGTCATCGCGCGCTCATCCTTCAATCGTTACCGTACGGACTTGACCCTGTTTTGCGACATGTGGTCTAGTCCGGACTAGACCAGTACGAACCATAACCTATTGCCCAGGTCAGATCGAGGGGAGGATCCGTGGCGCACATCGATCCCGACAGCCCGGTGCCCAAGTACTTCCAGCTACGCGAGATCCTGCTGGACCTCATCGACAGCGACGAGCTGAGCATCGGCGCCGCGATCCCGTCCGAGCGCGAGCTCTGCCAGCGCTTCGGCCTGTCCCGGATGACCGTGCGGCAGGCCGTCGACCATCTCGTGTCCGAAGGCCGCCTGCACCGGGTGCCCGGCAAGGGCACGTTCGTCGCCCGGCCCAAGATCGAGCTGGCGCTCCAGCTCACGTCGTTCACCGACGACATGCGGGCCCGCGGCATGGAGCCGGGCTCCCGCGACCTCGACCGCCGGATCGTGCGTGCCAGCGCCCACCTCGCCAAGGAGCTCGGCATCGCGCCCGGCGAGGAGGTCCACTTCATCGAACGCCTGCGCACGGCCGACGGCGAGCCGCTGTCGATCGAACGGGCGCACATCCCGGTCCGTCTGGCCCCAGACCTGGCCGAGCACGACCTGTCGGGCCGGTCGCTGTACGCGTTGCTGGAGAGCCGTTACGGCCTCGTCATGGACGCGGGCGAGCTGACCATCGACGGCGGCATCGCCGACCCGAGCGACGCCGACCTGCTCAAGCTGCCTCGCGGCGGGGCCGTGCTGCTGCTGCAGCGCCGGTCCTTCTCCGGCGGCGTCTGCGCCGAGCTGGGCGTCTCCACCTACCGCGCCGACCGCTACCAGCTCCGCACCGTCCTCGAGATGCCCGTACGGCGGAGCTGAGCGGCGGCCCCGCACACCGTCCGCCGTGACGGACCGGCCGAAGCCTCCGGCCCCGGAACCCGCCGCCACGTCCTCCTCCGAGGTCCTCCGAGGCCCGGGGACGCCTCCCGGGGCCATGCCTCCCAAGACCGCGACCACGATGCGCCACCCCCCACATCCCCGAGCCCCGCAGTCCGAGTCCCCCAGTCACGAGTCCCGCAGTCCCGCAGTCCCGCAGTTCCCAGTCCCCCAGTTCCCAGTCCCCCAGTCACGAGTCCCGCAGTCCCGAGTCCGCACACCACACCCCGGCAGCCCACGCCTCCGCACCCCACACCCCGCGAGCCCGTACCCCGCGAGCCCGAGTCCCGCGGGCCGGGACGTGGCATGACACCCTGAAACCCGCAGTACAAGTCCCGAAATTTCGTGATTCGACTCCTGACTCCCGGAGGCCGACTCCCCACTCCGGAGGCCCGACTCCCATCACCCGGAGGAACGCCCGGTGAACGAGACCACCGCCAGTCCTTCGCCGTACGCACGAGTGATGAGCGTGCTCCAGCGGCTCGGCCGCTCCCTCATGCTGCCGATCGCCGCCCTGCCCGCCGCCGCGCTGCTCGTCCGCTTCGGCCAGCCGGACATGCTCGGTTCCAACGGCGCCGAGCCCGGCGGGCTGGCCGACGTGGCCGGGTTCGGCCGGCTGAACCAGGTGGCCGAGGTGCTGGCCGCCGCCGGGACGGCGCTGCTGGACAACATCCCGCTGCTGTTCGCGGTCGGGGTGGCGATCGGGTTCGCGCGCAAGGCCGACGGCACCACCGCGCTGGCGGCGGTGGTGGGCTACATGGTCTTCGACCGGGTGACGAAGGTGATGTTCTTCGGCTCGTCCATCCGGGACACCGTGCTGCTGCGCAAGGTCGAGGGACGAAGCGTCACCGAGGTCATCGACCACGGCCTGCAGAACCCCACCATGGTGCTCGGCGGGATCCTCATGGGGCTGGTCACCGCCCTGCTGTGGCAGCGGTTCCACCGGATCAAGCTGCCGTCGTGGCTGGCGTTCTTCGGCGGGCGGCGGTTCGTGCCGATCGTCACGGCCTTCGTGGCACTGGTGCTCGGCGTGCTGGTCGGGTGGATATGGCCGTTGCTGGCCGACTGGATCAGCGCGGCGGGTGAGGGGCTGACCACGCTGGGACCGCTGGGCACCGGCCTCTACGGGTTGATCAACCGGTTGCTGATCCCGCTGGGGCTGCACCACTTCGCCAACTCGATCGTGTGGCACGTGGTGCCGCAGTGCGAGGTGGGCGGGCGGGTTCTCGGCGGTGACTGGAACTGCTACTTCGGCGGGGCCGAGCACGCGGGGCAGTTCATGGCGGGGTTCTTCCCCATCATGATGTTCGCGCTGCCCGCCGCCGCGCTCGCCATGTGGCGGGCGGCGCCCAGGCCCCGGCGTCCCGCCGTGGGCGGCATCATGCTGTCGGCCGCCCTGGCCTCCTTCGTGACGGGCATCACGGAGCCGATCGAGTTCGCGTTCATCTTCGTGGCGCCGCTGCTGTTCGTCGTGCACGCCGTACTGACCGGGCTGGCGATGGCGCTGACCACGCTGATCGGCGGGCAGCTCGGCTTCGGCTTCTCCGCGGGCCTGCTGGACATGCTGCTCAACGCGGGCAAGGCCAACACCGCCAACCTGCCCGGCATCCTGCTGCTCGGCGCGGTGTACGGGGTCGTGTACTACGCGGTGTTCAGCTTCCTCATCCGAAGGCTCGACATCATGACCCCGGGCCGTGAGCCCGAGCCGGACGTGGACTCCGGCGAGACGGGGCCACCCTCCCCCCAGCAGGCGTGAGGCGGGGGTTCCGGACACCACCCTCCTGCCCGTTCCCTTCCCGAACGCGCGGCCGGTCGCCGCTGGGCCGCTCCAACTCGGCCCGACGTTCCACGCAGAACGCCGCGAACAGGCGGCGTTTCCGAGAAAGCTGGCGGCCGACGTATCCGGAGGCGGGGCCGAAAACTCCTTGTAGTGATCGTCCCCCTATGACCATGGAGCGTTCATGGGCCTCCTGCACACCACCCGAACGACCCCATCCCCCTCCGCCCCGGCGCGAGGAAGGGCGCCGCGCCCCTCCGGGGCCGGACCCGCCCCCGTGCCTCTCACGCCGGCGCGGGCGGCGGCGTCCCACCGGCCCGCCGCCTCCACCCCGCGGGTGCGCGGGGCCCTCGCCCCCGAACCTGATCCCCTGGTGTGGGGCCCGCCGGGCGCGATCCCCGACGAGCGCGGGCTGCGCCTGCTGGGCCAGGCGCTGGCCGAGGTCCTCACGGGCCGCCGCCCCGCGGAGACCGTCGCCGGACGCCTCACCGACCTGGCCTACCGCGAGCTGGTCCGCGCCGGCCAGATGATCCGGGCCACCCGGCCCCCGCTCGCCGGGGTCCCCCACGTGACGGAGCCCCGGGAGGGCGTGGTCGAGATGTGCCTGCTGATCCGTTGCGGCGAACGCAGCCACGTCCTCGCCCTGCGTCTCGAACGGCGCGGCGTCCAGTGGCTGGTCACGGACTTCGAGACCGCCTGACGTCGAGCAGGAGGGTGAGGCCGTGCCGTCCTCCTGCTTAAGACATACATCATGTGTACTAAACTTCCCTATCAAGTCTCTCGATTGGGTCAAATAAGGAGTGATAGATGAAGTGGCCACAGCCCTCGATGCGCGGCAGGCGGTGAAGCGCCATGACCATGATCTACAAGTCCGAGGCCGGTGGACGTGAGCTGCTCGACCACTACCGGCGGGCACTGGACGCCTGGCCGGTCACCGCCGAACACGTACGCGTGCCGACCCGCGAGGGTGAGACCTTCGTCCTCGTCTCCGGCCCGCCGGACGCGCCGCCCCTGGTGCTGCTGCACGGCTCGGGCGCGAACACGTCGATGTGGCGAGGAGATGTCGCCACCTGGTCCCAGCACTTCCGCACGTATGCCGTCGACCTCGTGGGCGAGCCCGGACTGAGCGCACCCTCGCGCCCCGCCCTGGGCTCCGGCGCCGTGTCACTCTGGCTGGACGACGTACTGGACGGGCTAGCGATCACCGACGCCGCGTTCGTCGCCACGTCCCTCGGCGGCTGGATGGCCCTCGACTACGCCGTCCGCCGCCCAGGACGAGTGACTCGCCTGGCCCTGATGTGCCCCGGCGGCGTGGGCCGGCAGAAGGTCGGCTGGATCTTCAAGGAGCTGCTGGTTCACCCGTTCCGGCGCGGCGGACTGCGCGAGTCGGCGATGGCTGTCGCCGGTCTGGACGGGGAGCGGGACCGGCAGGCCCTCGACGCCGTCGTCCTGACGTTCACGCACTTCAACCCGCGCAGGGAGAAGCTCCCGGTGTTCTCCGACGACGCGCTGCGTGGCCTCACCATGCCCGTGCTCGTCATCGTCGGCGACCGTGACGCCATGTTCGACTCGCGCCGGACCGCGCGGCGCGTCCGTGAGTGCGTTCCGCGCGCGACCGTGCGCCTGCTCCCCGAGGTCGGTCACGCCGTCTTCGGCCAGGCCGAGCCGATCGCCGCGTTCCTCCGGACCTGAACACCGCGATGGGGCGCTTGCGGCACCCATCCGGTGAAGAGCCCGCCGCTCGGGCGCCCGGCGCCCGGACGGACTGCAGGCCCGCGCCGTGTGGCGCGGGCCTGCGTCGGGTCTGGCCGGGGCAGAGCCGTGTCGGCCCGGCCGGGCCTAGGCGGCGTTCTTCGGGTCGCCGTGGCAGCGCTTGTACTTCTTGCCCGAACCGCACGGGCAGGGCGCGTTGCGCTCGACGTTGCCGTAGGCCGCCCGCTCCTCCGGGGTGGTGCGGACGCGGGTGTGCTCGACCTCGCCCTGCTCACCCGGCGCGGTGTACTCGAGCTCCGCCGGACGCTGGGGGCCGCGCAGCCCGCGCGCGATGATCGAACGGGTCTCCGCGACGGTCGCGTCCTCCTCCTCGACGATCGGGTTCTGCTGAACCTCGACCTCGATGTTGAACAGGAACCCGACGGAGTCCTCCTTGATGCCCTCGAGCATCGCGGCGAACATCTCGTAGCCTTCGCGCTGGTACTCGATCTGCGGGTCCTTCTGCGCGTAGGCCCGCATGCCGATGCCCTCGCGCAGGTAGTCCATCTCGTAGAGGTGCTCGCGCCACTTGCGGTCGAGCACCGACAGGATGACCCGGCGCTCGAACTCGCGCATCGCCTCCGAGCCGAGCTCCTGCTCGCGCCGGTCGTACGCGGCGAGCGCGTCCTGCGTGATCTTCTCGCTGATCAGCTCGGCGGTGAGGTCCTCGCGTCCGCCGGCCTCCTCGACCAGGGCGTCGATGGTGACCTGGATCGGGTAGAGCTCGCTGAACGCCTTCCACAGCTTCTCGAGGTCCCACTCCTCGGCGAAGCCCTCGGACGTGGCGCCGGCGACGTAGCCCCGGATCACGTCACCGACGAAGCCGCGCACCTGCTCGTGCAGGTCGGCGCCCTCCAGCACCCGGTGGCGCTCGGCGTAGATGACCTTGCGCTGGCGGTTCATCACCTCGTCGTACTTGAGAACTTCCTTGCGGATCTCGAAGTTCTGCTGCTCGACCTGGTGCTGGGCGGAGGCGATGGCCTTGGAGACGATGCCCGACTCGATCGGCTGGTCGTCGGGGATGTTGAGCCGCGTCATGATCATCTCGACGCGGGCCGAGTTGAACAGGCGCATCAGGTCGTCGCCGAGCGAGAGGTAGAAGCGCGACTCGCCGGGGTCACCCTGGCGGCCGGCCCGGCCGCGGAGCTGGTTGTCGATGCGGCGCGACTCGTGACGCTCGGTGCCGAGGACGTAGAGGCCGCCGATCTCGACGACCTCGTCGTGCTCGGCCTTGACCGCGGCCTTGGCCTTCTCCAGCGCCTCCGGCCAGGCCTTCTCGAACTCCTCGGGAGTCTCGACCGGGTCGAGACCGCGCTGGCGCAGCTCCAGGTCTGCGCGGAACTCGGGGTTGCCGCCGAGCATGATGTCGGTGCCGCGACCGGCCATGTTGGTGGCGACGGTGACGGCGCCCTTGCGGCCCGCCTCGGCGATGATCGCGGCCTCACGTGCGTGGTTCTTGGCGTTGAGGACCTCGTGCGGCACGCCGCGCCGCTTGAGCGCCCTGGACAGCCGCTCGGACTTCTCGACCGACGTGGTGCCGATGAGCACCGGCTGACCGGCCTCGTAGCGCTGCTTGATGTCCTCGACCACCGCGTCGAACTTGGCGTCCTCGGTCTTGTAGACGACGTCGGCCTGGTCCTTGCGGACCATCGGCCGGTTGGTCGGGATGGGCACCACGCCCAGCTTGTACGTCTTGTGGAACTCGTTGGCCTCGGTGACCGCCGTGCCGGTCATGCCGGACAGCTTCTCGTAGAGGCGGAAGTAGTTCTGCAGGGTGATCGTGGCGAGAGTCTGGTTCTCGTCCTTGATCGCCACGCCCTCCTTGGCCTCGATGGCCTGGTGCATGCCCTCGTTGTAGCGACGGCCGTGCAGGACGCGCCCGGTGAACTCGTCGACGATCAGGACCTCGCCGTCGGCGACGATGTAGTCCTTGTCCTTCTTGAACAGTTCCTTGGCCTTGAGCGCGTTGTTGAGGAAGCCGACCAGGTGGGTGTGCTCGGGCTTGTAGAGGTTGTCGATGCCGAGCCAGTCCTCGACCTTGGCGACGCCGGCCTCCAGGACGCCGACGGTGCGCTTCTTCTCGTCGACGACGTAGTCGCCGGTGCTCTCCTCGCCGGGGTTCTTCGCCTCGACGCCCCTGCGCAGCCGGGGCACGATCTTGGCGAACTCGGCGTACCACTTGCCGGACTGCTCGCCGGGGCCGGAGATGATCAGCGGCGTGCGGGCCTCGTCGATGAGGATCGAGTCGACCTCGTCGACGATGGCGAAGAAGTGGCCGCGCTGGACGCACTCGTCGAGCGACCAGGCCATGTTGTCGCGCAGGTAGTCGAAGCCGAACTCGTTGTTGGTGCCGTAGGTGATGTCGGCCTCGTACTGCTTGCGCCGGTCCTCGCCCTGCTGGCCGGACAGGACCACGCCGACCTCGAGACCGAGGAAGCGGTGCACGCGGCCCATGTTCTCGGCGTCGCGCTTGGCGAGGTAGTCGTTGACCGTCACCACGTGGACGCCCTTGCCCGCCAGCGCGTTGAGATAGGCGGGCAGGGTGCAGGTGAGGGTCTTGCCCTCACCGGTCTTCATCTCGGAGATGTTGCCCATGTGGAGGTTGGCGCCGCCCATGATCTGCACGTCGTAGGGGCGCTGGCCGAGGACGCGGCGGGCCGCCTCGCGTACGGTGGCGAACGCCTCGGGCAGCAGGTCGTCGAGCGACTCCCCGTCCTTGTAGCGCTGCTTGAACTCGTCCGTCATCGCGCGCAACTCCGCGTCGGACAGGCTCGTGAAGTCGTCCTCGATGGAGTTGACCTGGTCTGCGATCCTCTTCAGCTTGCGGAGGGTCTTGCCCTCGCCGGCACGCAGGATCTTGTCGAGAATGGCTGCCACTTTATGTAAAGCTCCTCGCAGGTCTACCCCGGCGGCGCCGCCAGGAGGAGAGGCCGAGACAAACTTCCCCGCTGCCATGGTAGGCGGTTCCGTCGGCGGACACAGCCACCGCGACATCCGGGGCGCCGGCCACGTCTGGGAGAATGGGGGTCCAGGCAGAGGGTATGCCGGTTGACAGCCGGTTCGCACCAAATAGCGGGATATCCGGCAAAGGAAGGAAATTGTCATGGTAGAGGGCGCGAAGTCGGAGCAGACTGAGAATCTCGGCAGTCACGGCGGACGCGCGTCTTCGTGGCTCGCCGTCACCGTCATGCTGATCGGCACCATCGTGGGCGGAGTCGGCCTGACCATGGCGAGCTGGACGCTCGTCTGGGTCGGCGTGGGCCTGTTCGTCGTGGGCGGGGTCCTCGCCCTCGTCTTCGACATCTTCTCCGACGTCGTGATCGACGCGCCCCGCGTGGGCATGTCGGTCGAAGACCACCGCTGATCCAGCACCACAGCGGGCACCGGCTCCTCCGCGGTGCCCGCTTTCGGCATGCCCGCCACCACCCCGCCACCCCCTTCCGCCGCACGCCCGCCTCACCGCCCTCCCTCCCCCTCGCCGCTCGCACGGCCTCCTCGTCCTCCCGTACGCCCGGGTGACGGCTCCCGGGTGACGGCGTGCGGGCCTCCCCTGTCCCCGACGAGGGCGCGTCCGGATGAAACGGCGACCGAGGCGGCGAGTCCCGGCGCAATACTCAAAACGCCACTTTCCCGGCGAACCCGTCATGTGGCAGGGGCGTTTTCGTCGGTGGCCGGCGCTAGCATGCCCCGCATGCTTCGCCGTACCAGGGACACCCACGCCGGGGACGCCCGCACCAGGGGCACCCGCCCCACGGACACCCGCCCAGCGGACACCCACACCTCCGACACCCACTCCACGGGCACGCCGACATGACCGACCTGACGGCCGACGAGGCGCGGCGGATCATCCTGCGGGCCCAGGGGCTGCTCGGCGCCGACGGGCGGCGTGGCGGCGTGCACGGCATGCTGCGCAGGCTCGGCGCCGTGCAGCTCGACACGATCTCGGTGCTCGCGCGCTCCCACGAGCTCGTCGCCTACGCGCGGCTCGGCGCGGTCGGCCGCGACACCGTGGAGCGCGCCTACTGGCACGACCCTGCCCACAGCTTCGAATACTGGTGCCACGCCGCCTGCATCCTGCCGATCGAGCACTGGCCGCTCTACGCCTTCAGGAGGCGCGCCTACCGCCAGCAGCGCTACCGCTGGCACGAGGTGCCCGCCCACGTCGACCAGCTGCTGGAGCAGGTGCGCGCGTCCGGCCCCGTGACGACCGCCGACGTGGGCGGCGCGCGGGCCACGCGCAACGGCGAGCCGGGCGCCGGCGAGTGGTGGGACTGGTCCGACTCCAAGATCGGCCTGGAGTGGCTGCTCGACATCGGCGAGCTGGTGTGCACCCGCCGGGTCGGCTGGCGCCGGGTCTACGATCTCGCCGAGCGCGTGGTGCCCGCCGACCTCCTGGCCGAGGACCTCTCCGACGAGGAGTGCGTGGTCCGGCTCGCGCGCATCGCCGGCCGGGCGCTCGGCGTCGCCACCCGAGCCGACCTGATCGACTTCCTGCGGCTCAAGGGCCGGTTCGCCGCGATCCTGGACGAGGCTCTGCTCAGCGGGGCCTCCGGTCTGGTCCCGGTGACGGTCTCCGGCTGGCCGGCCGGCGCCCGGGCCAACGGCTCCGCCTCCAGGGCCGCCACGGTCACGACCGCCGGGGCGGCCGGAGGCACGCCCATGGTCCCGCTGCCGGAGCCGGCGGCGGCCCGGGCGGCGGCCGCGCGGGCGGCGGCCGGCGCCTGGGCCGACCCCGTGGCGCTGGAGTCGGAGCCGCGCGGCCGGCACCGCAGCACGCTGGTATCGCCGTTCGACTCGCTGATCTGGCACCGGGGCCGCACCGAGCGGGTCTTCGGCTTCGCCTACCAGCTGGAGCTCTACGTGCCCCGGCACAAGCGCGTGCACGGCTACTTCACGATGCCGGTGCTGGCCGGCGGCCGGCTCATCGGCCGGGTGGACCCGGCCCGCGACGGCACCACGCTGGTGGCCCGTCAGCTCAGCCTGGAGCCCGGCCTGACCGCCTCCAGGTGGGCCGACGCGCTGCGCGACGCCCTGTGGTCGGCGGCCGAGTGGGTGGGCTGCGACGCCGTACGAGTCGAGCGGGCCGACCCGGGCCTCGCAGCCCACCTGGAGGCCGGCGTCAGGTGATCTCCAGCATGCGCTCGCGCACGGCGTAGACCACGGCTTCCATGCGCGAGTGCAGCTGCAGCTTGTCCAGGATGTTGCGGACGTGGTTCTTGACCGTGTTCTCGCTGATGAACAGCTGCTTGGCGATCTCCCGGTTGTTCATGCCCTTGGCGACTAAGCGCAGCACCTCCATCTCGCGCTCGGTCAGCCGCGGCACCGGCAGCTGGGGGGGCCGCTCGGCCTCCTTGCGGCTCATGTTCGCGAACTCGCTGATGAGCTTCGCGGCCATGGCGGGATTGATGAGCGACTGCCCCTCGTACACCCCGCGCACCGCCGCCGGCACATCGTTGATCTGCACGTCCTTGAGCAGGTAGCCCGTGGCACCGGCCTTGATGGCCTCGAAGAGGTCCTCCTCCTCGTCGCTCACCGTCAGCATGATGATGCGGGTGCTCGGCACCGAGGCCTTGATGCCCTTGGCGGCCTCGATGCCGTCCTGCCGGGGCATGCGCACGTCCATGAGCGCCACGTCGGGCATGAGGCGGTCGGCCAGCTCGACCGCCTCCTGCCCGTCGCTCGCCTCGCCGACCACGTCGATGTCCGGCTCGGCGGCCAGCGCCAGCGCCAGGCTCCGCCTGATCAGCTCGTGGTCGTCCACGATCAGCACGCGAATCGGCTCGCCTCTCGGCGTGCCCGCCTCACCGGGCTCGGTCACGAGGCCTCCTTGGCGAGCCTCGCGATCTCGCTCCGCTCGCGCACGTGCACCTGACTGAGCTCGCTCACGTCTCCTCCTCGTCGGGGGGCCAGAGCCGTCGGACCGCCCATGATGGCACGGGTGCCGCGATCCTCGGTCGGTCGAGAAGATCTTTTAAGACGCTATCAGGGCTCGACGAGCCGCAACACGCCGTAGTTGTAGCCGCGCCGGTTGTAGACCACCGACGGCTGGCCGCTCTCCTTGTCACGGAACAGGTAGAAGTCGTGTCCGACCAGCTCCATCTCGAGGAGGGCCTGGTCGATGGTCATGGGTTCGGCTCTGTGGAACTTCTCCCGCACGACGAGTGGTCCCTCGCCGTCCATCTCGATCGGGACGATGTCGTCGTACTGCTTGTCGTCGGGGAGCTGGTCCTCTTCGGACACGGCCGGCTCGGGGACCAGCGTGGCCTGCTGGGGCGCGAGGTCGACGTCGGGTAGCGTCGCGGTGAGCTCTGCCACGGAGGGCGGGCAGTGGTTGCCGTGGTGGACCTTGCGGCGGTCGGCGAGACGGCGCAGGCGCCCTTCGAGTTTGTCCATCGCGATGTCGAGGGCGGCGAATCGGTCGTCCGCCGAGGCTTCGGCCCTGATGGCCGGCCCTCGGGAGTGAATCGTCAGCTCGACGCGCTCCCGCTGCCCGGCGAGGCGCGGGTTGCGCTCCTTCGACACCTCCACATCGACTCGGATGAGCTTGCTATCCAGACGCTCGATCCTGGCCAGCTTGGTCGTCACGTGGTCTCGGAACCGCTCACTCACGCCCGTGTGCCGGCCCTTGACGATGATGTCCATGCAACAGCCCCCCTTCGTCTAACGACTGAGAAAGAGCGCCCGACGACGCGCCCGCCGGACGGGGTTCTCTGTCTTCCTCTCTGTCACCGTTCCCCTCTTCCGACGCTCCATCACCGGGATCTCGGAAGGCACCCGTTCGGCCGACCTGGTCTTCGACCCCACATCCGCCTGCTGAGGCTTTCGCAGCTCTGATGCCACTACTGGCCTTCTCTTCTGACGGGGGACATCTGGACCCCCGGGAAGGCAGGACTTACCCCTAAGCCGCACCGTGATCGGTCGACGAAGAGTCGCCTTACGTGGGCCGTTTCGCCTGCGGCTGGCATCGGCTAGCAGAGCCGGGACTCCCGGCCCTGCGCAACCACGGACCCGAACGGGTGCCATGTCAGAACGCTATCCGGATCGGACCCGAATGTCAGCTTGCGGATTGCCCAAAGGATCACTTTCCGTGATTTCCCTAGGGTGTGACGGGGGTGAAGGATGTCCCACTCCACGGTCGGCCACGTGCTATGCCCCGGTGATGAGTGCCCTCTGATCTGGGGAGGTCCGGCACAGTGGGTAGTGATATGTGACCCTCTGGTGAGGGGTTACGGCCCCCATCCTCTTTACCCAACGTGACCGTAATCCTTTTTAAGATCTCCGGCGTGTCGCGGCGACGGTGGCGGCGAACAGCACCTCGGCGCCCCGCGCGCGCAGCGCCCGGGCGGCTTCGGACAGGGTGGCGCCCGTGGTGACGAGATCGTCCACGAGCACCACGGGCAGGGCCGGCGTGGCGCGGCCGGCGACGCCGAGCGAGCCGGCGAGGTTGGCCGCCCGCCGCCGCGCGTCGAGGCCCGCCTGGTCGGCCACCGGCCGGATGGGCGCCAGCACCGCGTCGGAGCGGGCCGCGTGGCCGCAGGCGGTCAGCAGGCCGGCCGCCCGGGCGGCCAGCCGCCCGACGGGGTCGTGGCCGCGCGCCCTGCGGGTGCGGCGCGCGCTCGGCACCGGCACGAGGACGAACCCGGCCGCCGCCGGGTGGGGGCGGCCGGCGACGCCGGCGGCCACGGTGCACGCCAGCGCCTCGGCCAGAGGCGCCGCCAGGGCCACCCGGGCGCGCTCCTTGTAGGCGATGAGCGCCCGGCGGACGGGCCCGGCGTAGTCGGCGGCGGACCAGCAGTCGGGCAGGCCCGCTGGACGGGGCTCAGGCAGGCGGCGGGCCGGCGCGACGAGGCCGGCCAGGCAGGGGCCGCAGAACGGCTCCCCGGGCGCGTCACAGCCCGCACAGCGCTGCGGGAGGAGCAGGTCGAGCAGGGCACGGGACACGTCCGCCAGGATGCCGCCCGTCACCGACACTTTCTCGCGCGGGCTCCGGTCCGGCGCCCGGCCGGGCCGGGCGCCGGCGCGGACGGTCCGGCGCCGGTCCGCGCCGGCAGGTCAGCCGAGCTGGAAGAACGGGCGGGTGTCCTCGGCGGCGACCTTGGACACCCAGGTCTGCTTGTCGCCGAACTCGAGGACCTCGTTGCCCTGGTCGGTGGCGGCCAGGATGCGCTCGCCCAGGGCCGTGATGCCGCGCAGCCGCCTGCCGGGCGAGGGCAGCTGTTTGGTCGCGCCGTCGCCGACGTTGATCTCTCGGACGCTCTGCACCTTCTCGTCCTTGCTCTCCACGAGCACGAGCAGGCGCTCACCGTCCTGCCAGGCGATGTCGCGGATCTTCTCGTTCGCGACGGTGGTGAGCGTGTGGAAGTTGCCCAGCATGGGCGAGCCGGCGCCGCCGGTGATGGCGCCGACCCGGACCTCGGTCTCGCCGATGGTCACCGCGACGCGCACGCCGTCCCTGGCGACCCGCAGGCTGGTGACGTCGAGGCCGTCGAGGCCGGGGGCGGCGACGCGCTCGGGTCCGCGCCCGGCGGACGGGTGGCAGCGCAGCACCGTGTCGTTCGCGCGGTCGTACGTCCATAGGGTCCCGTCGCGCCGCCATGACGGAGCGGTCAGGTCGGCGCCCTGCACCCACTGCTCCCACTGGCCGTCGGGGGCCACGCGGGTGACCCAGATGCCGCCGGTGCCCTCCTTGCCGCGGGCCGCCACGAGGTCGGCGGCGCCCGACATGGCCATGTCGCGGAACTCGCCCGGCTGCCCGGCGGGCCCCTGGACGGCGTTGCCCGCGCCGTCGCTGAGCGTGTAGATGGCGCCCTTGCTGGTGAAGTACGCGGGGCGGGCGTTGTTGTTGTCGAACCAGTCCTCGCTCTCGCGCAGGTTGGCGGGCACGACGAGGGACTCGGAGGAGTAGAACGGCTCGCCGTCGAGCTGCACCTCGATGGGCCGGCCGTTGGCCATCTGGTTGTCGTTGAGGCTGAACTTGAGCTGCGCCTGAAGGCCGTCGGCGAAGACGCCCTCGGGGTCGAGGGGCCCGCTGAGGTCCACGACCACGCGTTCCTCGGCCGACCTGACGGAGCGCACGCTCGTGCCCTGCGGGAAGACGCTGCCCACCGCGCCGTGCAGCGCCCTGCTCGGGCCTTCGAGCAGGCGCCTGACGATGGTCTGGGCGAAGTTCTCGGTGGGTTTGACCCGCAGCCACACGCGGTCGACCACCAGGCGCCGGTCGGGCAGCAGCCGGTCGGTGCCGGGTGGGCCGGCCAGGAAGTAGAGGTTGGTGGGGCGGTAGGCGCGGGTCAGGTCGTCCTCGGTCAGCAGCAGCCCGGTGGTGCCCGTGACCGACTTGACGCGGTAGGCGCCCTGCTGGTTTTTCACCAGCGTGAAGAACACCTGCATGTCGGGGGCGTCGGCGGCAGCGGGCACGTACGTGTCGTCGGCCTCGATGCGGGCGACCGGCGGGCCGACCAGCTTGATGACCACCTCGCTGCCGCCGGCCTTGCTGTCGTACTCGTACTTCAGCGAGTTGCCGATCACGATAACCGGGCCGTCGGGCTTCCACGTCTTGGCCGTCTCGGGCGTCAGGTAGTGGGGCAGCACGGACGGGTCGTCGGCGTAGGCGGCCATCGCGGCCTGCAGCCCCGCCACCACCTGCCGGGGGTCCCAGTCGTCCCGCGGCCGCACCGCGATCATGCGCTGGAACGGCCGCGTCAGCTCGTCGCCGCCGCCGGCCTCCTCCATGGGGAACGGCCCGCCCACCGGGATCACGGCGCAGCCCGTGCCGGTGGAGGCCAGGGTCAGCGCCGCCAGCGCGGCGACGAGGCGCCTAGACCTCGTCATGGACGGCTCCGTCGCTCGACGCCGGAAGCAGCACCGGGGTCATGTGGCCGCGCCATGTGCGGCGCATCTCGATCTCGGGCGGCACCAGCGACAGTGGGGAGCCCTTGAGGTCGGCGCCGGCGGTCCTCGGCAGCGTCAGCCTGAACTGGGAGCCCTCCCCCGGCTGCCCCCACGCCTGCAGCCAGCCGCCGTGCAGCGTCGCGTCCTCGCGCGAGATGGCCAGGCCGAGGCCGGTGCCGCCGATGGTCCTGGCCCGCGACGGGTCGGCACGCCAGAACCGGTCGAACACCATCGTCTCCTCGCCGGCCTTCAGGCCGATGCCGTGGTCGCGCACCGCCACCGCGACGGCGTCGCGGTCGGCGCCCACGGTCACCACGACGTCCCTGCCCTCGCCGTGCTCGATGGCGTTGAAGAGCAGGTTGCGCAGGATGCGCTCGACCCGGCGGTTGTCGATCTCGGCCATGCACGGCTCGTTGGGCAGCCGCAGCTCGAACCGGGTGGAGTGGCGCTCGGCGAGCGCCTCGGAGTCGGCGATGGCGCGCAGCACCACGTCGCGGATGTCCACGGGGTCGAGGTCGAGGGTGGCGGCGCCGGCGTCGTAGCGGCTGATCTCCAGCAGGTCGGCGAGCATCGCCTCGAAGCGTTCGAGCTGGGCCTGCATGAGCTCCGCCGAGCGGGCGGCCATCGGCTCGAAGTCCTCGCGGGAGTCGTAGAGCAGGTCGGCGGCCATCCGGACGGTGGTCAGCGGGGTGCGCAGCTCGTGGGAGACGTCGGAGACGAACTGGCGCTGCACCTGCGAGAGCTCCTCCAACTGGTGGATCTTGAGCGCGAGGTTGCCCGCCATCTCGTTGAAGGAGGTCGCCAGGCGGGCCAGGTCGTCCTCGCCGCGCACCTTGAGCCGCTCGTCGAGCTTGCCTGCGGCCAGGCGTTCGGCGGCCTGGCGGGCGAGCCGTACGGGGGTGACGACCTGCCGGGTCACCAGGTAGGCGATGGCGGCGAGCAGCAGCACCAGCCCGAAGCCCACCACGACGATGGCGAGCCGGACGTTGGAGAGCATCTGCTCTTCCTCGGTGAGCGGGAAGAAGTGGTAGACCTCGTAGACGCCGCCGCTTTCGGGGGTGACCAGGCCGCCGATCACCAGGGTGAGCCTGGGCTGGGCCTCGCCGTCGAAGCGGATGAGCGCCTGGTGCCGTTGCGGCTTGTCGCCCGGGATCTTGCCGACCTGGCGTTCCATGCCCTGCCGCAGCCCCTCCGGGACGTTGACGGGCGTGAGGTTGCCCGAGGCGCGCGACGCGGCGGGCGCGGCCGGGTTGAGCACGAGCACCTCGTAGCGCTTCTTGGAGCCGTCCTCGACGGAGCCGGTGATGCTGTCCATCACGCTGTCGAGCGGGTTGACCGGGGTGTTCTTGCCCGCGTTGGCCGGCGGCGGCTGCTCGTCGGGCTTGCGGTTGAGCGCGTCCTCGATCTGGACGCGGTCGGCGAAGGCCTCGCTGGCCGCCGAGGCCTGGCGACCGGCGATGACGGACTTGTTGATCTGGTCGGACAGGAACACGCCGAGCACGACGACCACGGTCACGGAGATGACCAGCGTGCTGGTGACCACCTGCAACTGCAGCGACCTGCGCCAGACGCGCCGCAGGGCGCCCGCGGCACGGCGCGCCCGACGACGGGCACCGCCGAGGATCTGGCGCAGTGTCCGTCTGCGTGGCCGGGTGGTCCGTGTCGCAGGCATGACCGTTCGGGTGGAGGGCTAGGCGGGGCCGGCTTTGTAACCCACGCCGCGGACGGTCACCACGATCTCGGGGTGCTCGGGGTCCTTCTCGATCTTGGCGCGGAGCCGCTGCACGTGGACGTTGACCAGGCGGGTGTCGGCGGCGTGACGGTAGCCCCAGACCTGCTCGAGCAGCACCTCGCGGGTGAACACCTGGCGCGGCTTGCGTGCCAGCGCCACCAGCAGGTCGAACTCGAGCGGCGTGAGGTTGATGGTCTCCTCGCCGCGCTTGACGGAGTGACCGGCCACGTCGATCGTGATGTCGCCGATCTGCAGGATCTCGGGGGTCGGCTCGTCGGTGCGGCGCAGCCGCGCGCGCACCCTGGCGACGAGTTCCTTGGGCTTGAACGGCTTGACGATGTAGTCGTCGGCGCCCGACTCCAGGCCGAGCACGACGTCGATCGTGTCGCTCTTGGCGGTGAGCATGACGATCGGGACCCCCGACTCGGCCCTGATCCGGCGGGCGACGTCGATGCCGTCGGCTCCCGGGAGCATCAGGTCGAGCAGCACCAGATCCGGGCGGGTGTCCCGGAAGGCGTCAAGGGCCTTGTCGCCGTCGGAGACAAAGGACGGCTCGAAGCCTTCCCCGCGCAACACGATGCCGAGCATCTCGGCAAGGGCGGCATCGTCGTCGACGACTAGCACACGACCTTTCATGGCCCCTCATCCCGTTCTTCGCATTGTGGGACATACCCGCACGACCGCTGAAGGTTACCCTTGGTGTGTCCATGTGTGAGACACGAGACCTTCAAAAGGCGAATTTTAGACTGGCAACAGGATCGCACCCTCAGTCTGCGGTAACCGACCGACTTTCGGCCATCCCCCGATGAGATCCTTGACCCGGTTCGCCCCAGTATGCAAGGGATCACCTGCAGGACACCACGCCCTGTTCCCCCGTGCCAGGATGGACACATGTCAGACGGTCACGGCCCCACGCCCGAGACACCGCCGGGATGGGCGGTCGAGCAACCCCCGCCCTACGGCGCACCGCAGGCCTCGCCGTGGACCGCCCCCGGGTCGCCTCCGCACACCGGCCCCGGTCACGGCCCCGGACCGGTCCCGGCGCCCCAGGGCCCGCCACAGCAGTGGCGGCAGCCCGGCTGGGGCCATCTCCCGCCGCCCGCGCTGCGCCCCGGCATCATCCCGCTGCGCCCGCTGGGCCTCGGCGACATCCTCGACGGCACCATCAAGCTCATCCGGTCCAACCCCAAGGCGGTGCTCGGCCTGTCCGCGGTCGCGGCGCTGCTGGCCGCCGTCCCGGTCGCGATCGGCAACGTGTTCCTGCTCGACGCCACGGCCACGGCGATGGCCGACCCGACGAGCGACCCCGACGACCTTCCCGGCGGCTTCCTCGCGCAGTTCGGCGGGCCGCTCGTGTCGCTGGCCGTCGGCTTCGTGGTGGTGACCATGCTGACCGGGGTGCTGACGCGCATCCTCGGCCGGGCCGTCTTCGGCGGCGGCATGACCGCGGGCGAGGCCTGGCGGCTCACCCGGGGGCGGGTTCCCGCGCTGTTCGCCGTGGTGGGGCTGCAGGCCGCCATCCTGCTCGCCCCCCTGCTGGTCGTCGGCCTCCTCGTGTGGGCGCTGGTCGCCTCCGGCTCCTCCGTGTCGCCCGGCGGCGCCGTGGCGGGCTTCTTCCTGGTGATGGTCCTCTACGTCGGCTACGTGCTGTTCTTCCGGACCCGTTTCGCGTTCGCGGCGCCGGCCGTGGTGCTCGAGGGCCGGGGGCCGCTCGCCGCGATGCGCCGCTCCTGGACGCTGGTGAGCGGCGGCTTCTGGCGGGTGCTCGGCATCCTGCTGCTCACCTCGCTGCTGGTCGGCCTCATCGCCTCGATCCTGCAGCTGCCGTTCACCATCGTCGGCACGGTCCTCGGCATGCTGGGTAAGGGCGGCGTCGGCACGCTCGTCCTGGCGGGCGTGCTGACCGCCGTCGGGGGCACGCTCGGCGCGATGATCACCTACCCGTTCGAGGCGGGCGTCGCGGGGCTCCTCTACGCCGACCGGCGGATGCGCAGCGAGGCCTTCGACCTGGTGCTCCAGACCGCCGCGATCGAGCAGCAGCGCCAGGGCTGGGTCCACTCCTCCGCCGACGACCTCTGGCACCCGTCCAACTCCGCCGGATCGTGACCCCCATCGGCAGGGACGAGGCCGCCCGCCGGGCCGCGGACGAGCTCCTCAAGCCCGCCTACGAGCACGAGCCCCTGCTCGACCGGATCTGGCGGTACGTCCAGCAGTTCGTCGGCGACCTGACGGACGCGGCCGCCGGCGGCGGGGAGGCCGGCGGCGTCATCGCCGCCGTGGTCATCACGCTGCTCATCCTCGCCGTCATCGTGCTGGTCGGCTGGCAGCTCCGGCGCACCTCGCGCCGCAACGCCGCGGCGTCCGCCGCGCTGTTCGGCGAGCGCGTGCTCAGCGCGGCCGAGCACCGCCAGGCCGCCGCGAGCCTGGCCGAGCAGGGCCGCTACACCGAGGCCATCCAGGAACGGCTCCGCGCCATCGCCCGCGACCTGGAGGAACGTGCCCTCGTCGACGGGCTGCCCGGCCGCACGGCCGACGAGCTGAGCG
Source organism: Nonomuraea indica (assembly GCF_002850745.1). GTDB lineage: Bacteria > Actinomycetota > Actinomycetes > Streptosporangiales > Streptosporangiaceae > Nonomuraea > Nonomuraea indica. The sequence continues at coordinate 398,945 of NZ_KZ559467.1, read as the reverse complement.
CCGAGGCGGGCCTGGCCCTGCCCGCGTTCGCCGCGGAGCTGGCCGCCGCCGCCCGCTCGTTCGACGAGGTGACGTACGGCGGCGTCCCCGGCACCCGTCCCGCCTACGACGCCATGACGGCGCTCGACGAGCGCCTCCGCGTCGCCAGGCCGGTGACGCCCACGCCCGGCGCCATGAGCGGCGGCGCGGGCGGCGGCACGCTCGGCGCCATGACCGGCGCCATGACCGGCGGCATGGGCGGCGGCATGGGCGGCGGTACGGGCGGCGGCGCGGCGCCGGGCGCCCGTGGAGGCGCGGCATGAGCGTCGACATGCGCCCGGCGGACAACCGCGAGTCCGTCTCCGCCTCTCCCACCGTCCGCTCGACCTGGCGCTCCATCCGCGTCGCCGTCCTGCTGGGCGTGCTCATCGTGGCGACGGCGGTCGCCGGCGTGCTGCTCTCCTCCGGAGACCGCGCCTCACGCCCGCTCGACCCCGACGACACCTCGCTCGCCGGGGCCAAGGCACTGGCCCAGTTGCTGCGCGCCCGCGGCGTCACCGTCGAGCGGGTCGACTCCGTCGAGGCCGCGCGGGCCAGGTCCGCGCAGGGCGGCCGGCTGCTGCTGATCACCGACGTGACCGCCTTCGACGAGGGGCGCCTGGCGGCCATCCCGGGCGACCGGCTCGTCGTCGGCGACCTGTACGGCCTCGACGACCTGGCGCCCGGCGTGCGGAGCCTGACCGGCTCCCCCCGCGAGCGCTCCCGCGAGCCCGCATGCCCGCTGCCGGCGGCGACGGCCGCGGGCAGCGCCTACCTGGGAGCCGCCGCGTTCAGCGCCCCGGCGGGCGCGACCGGCTGCTACCCGGCGGGCGAGGGCTGGACACTGGTCAGCTTCCCCAACGCCGGCGGCACCACCACGGTCGTCGGCAGCGGCTCATTCCTGACCAACCAGCGCCTGGCCGAGGACGGCAACGCCGCGCTCGCGCTCAACCTGGTCGGCGCCAACCGGGCCGTCACCTGGCTGGTCGAGCCCGAGACGCCGCCGGTGGGCGAGCCGGCGGGACCCGAGGGCGTGAGCGTGTACGACCTGATGCCCGAGAGCGTCACGTGGGCCGTCGGCATGGCGTCCATCGCCGTGTTCGTCGTGGCCCTGTGGCGCGGCCGGCGGCTCGGTCCCGTGGTCACCGAACGGCTGCCGGTCGTGGTGCGGGCCGCCGAGACCGTCGAGGGCCGCGGCCGGCTCTACCGGGCCAGGCGGGCCCGTGCCAGGGCCGCCGACGCGCTGCGGGCGGGCGCCGTCGACCGGCTCACGCCCCGGCTCGGGCTCGGTTCGAGCGCGGCCCGGCACGAGGTCGTGGGGGCCCTCGCCGTACGGACCGGGCTGGACGCGCGGCAGGTGGACGCGGCGCTCTACGGTCCCGCGCCCGCCGACGACGCCGGGCTCGTCGCCCTGGCCCGATACTTGGACTCCGTCGAAAGGACGATCGGTGAACTCTGAGGGGACCCCGTTCACGGCCACCCGCGGTGACGCGGCCAGGGAGGCCCTGGGCGCGCTGCGCGCCGAGGTCTCCAAGGCCGTGGTGGGCCAGGACGCGGTGGTGACGGGGATGGTCATCGCGCTGCTGTGCCGGGGGCACGTGCTGCTCGAAGGCGTCCCGGGCGTCGCCAAGACGCTCATGGTGCGCACGCTGTCGGCGGCGCTGACGCTCGACTTCAAGCGGGTGCAGTTCACGCCCGACCTGATGCCGGGCGACGTGACGGGCTCGCTGATCTTCGACGCGCGCACGGCCCGGTTCGAGTTCCGCGAGGGGCCGGTGTTCACCAACCTGCTGCTCGCCGACGAGATCAACCGCACGCCGCCGAAGACGCAGGCGGCGCTGCTGGAGGCGATGGAGGAGCGGCAGGTCAGCGTCGAGGGCGACGCGCGGGCGCTGCCGGACCCGTTCGTGGTGTGCGCGACGCAGAACCCGGTGGAGTACGAGGGCACCTACCAGCTTCCGGAGGCGCAGCTCGACCGCTTCCTGCTCAAGCTGACCGTGCCCCTGCCGCCGCGCGAGCAGGAGATCTCGGTCCTCGAACGGCACGCGCTCGGCTTCGACCCGCGCGACCTGTCGGAGGTCAAGCCGGTCGCCACCGCCGACGACCTGGCGGCCGGGCGGGAGGCGGTGGCCGGGGTGCACGTGGCCCCCGAGGTGCTCGGCTACATCGTGGACGTGGCGCGGGCCACCCGCAGCTCGCCGGCGCTGCAGCTCGGCGTGTCCCCGCGCGGCGCGACCGCGCTGCTGGCCGCCTCGCGGGCATGGGCGTGGCTGTCGGGCCGCCCGTACGTCACTCCCGACGACGTGAAGGCGCTGGCCCGGCCCGCGCTGCGGCACCGCGTGCAGCTCCGGCCCGAGGCCGAGCTGGAGGGGGCGAGCGCCGACGGCGTGCTCGACGGCATCCTCGCCTCGGTCCCGGTTCCGCGCTGATGGCGCTGACCGGACGCGCCGGGCTGCTCGCGGCGCTCGGCATCGTGGTGGTGGCGCTGGCGCCGCGGCCCGGTGCCGCGCTGGCCGGGGTCTGCCTGCTGCTGGCCGCCGCGGTCGTGGTGGACCTGCTGTTCGCGGGGGCGGTCCGGCCGCTGCGCTTCCACCGTTCGGGCGACAGGCTGGTCCGGCTGGGCCGGCCTGTCACGGTCGAGCTAGTCGTGGAGAACCCCGGCTCCCGGCGGGTGCGCGGCGTGCTGCGGGACGCCTGGCCGCCGTCGGCCGGGGTGACGCCGCGCACCATCGAGCTGGACGTGCCGGCCGGTGAGCGGCGCCGGCTCACCCTGACGCTCGCCCCGACGCGGCGCGGCGACCGGGAGTCCGTGGCGGTCACCGTGCGCTCGCTGGGGCCGCTCGGGCTGGCCGCCCGCCAGGGCACGCACCGCTCGCCCTGGTCGGTGCGGGTGCTGCCGCCGTTCCTGTCGCGCAAGCACCTGCCGTCGCGGCTGGCGCGGCTGCGCGAGCTGGACGGCCGGCACCCGGCGCTGGTGCGCGGCCAGGGCACCGAGTTCGACTCGCTGCGCGAGTACGTGGTGGGCGACGACGTGCGCTCCATCGACTGGCGGGCCACGGCGCGCCGGCACGACGTCGTGGTCCGCACCTGGCGGCCCGAACGCGACCGGCGGGTGCTGATCGTGCTCGACACCGGCCGCACCTCGGCCGGGCGGGTGGGCGAGGCGCCGATCCCGCTGGCCGGGGCCGCGGCGGGCGGCGGCGGGCTGCTGGCGGCCCCCGACACCCGGCCGGTGCCGGGCTGGCCGCGGCTCGACTGGTCGATGGACGCGGCCCTGCTGCTCGCCGCGCTCGCGGGCCGGGCGGGCGACCGCGTCGATTTCCTCGCCTACGACCGGGCCGTGCGGGCCTGGGTGGCCGGGGCGTCGCGCACCGAGCTGCTGACGTCGCTGGTCAACGTGATGGCGCCGATCGAGGCCGAGCTGGTCGAGGCCGACGCGCAGGGCATGGTGGCCGCGATCCTGTCGCGGGCCAAGCGGCGCTGCCTGGTGGTGCTGCTCACCGACCTCAATCCGGCGGCCATGGACGAGGGGCTCATGCCGGTCCTGCCGCAGCTCTCCTCCCGTCACCTCGTGCTGGTGGCCGCCGTCTCCGACCCGCTGGTGGCCGCCATGGCCGCCGGGCGGGACACGGCCGAGGAGGTGTACGACGCGGCGGCGGCCGAGCAGGCGCGGCTGGCGCGCAGGCGGATGACGGCGCGGCTGCGCCGCCACGGGGTCGAGGTGGTGGACGCGCCTCCGGACGACATCGCGCCGGCCCTGGCCGACGCCTACCTGGCGTTGAAGGCCGCCGGGCGGCTGTGACCGCCCCGCGGGCCGGTCACGCGCTCGGCACCACGTCGGGGGCGCGTTCGAGGTCCCCGGTCTCGTCCCGCCGTACGGCCCGCCGCCCGAACACCACGACGTACGCCAGGAAGGCCGCCTCGGCGAGCACCCCGATGCCGATCCGCGCCCACGTGGGCAGCCCCGACGGGGTGACGAACGCCTCGATCAGCCCCGACACGAAGAGCACCACGACCAGCCCGAGCGCCACGCTGACCACGGCCCTGCCCTGCTCGGCCAGCACCTCGACGCGTCTGCGCGGCCCGGGATCGATCACCGTCCAGCCGAGCCGCATGCCGACGGCCGCGGCGAGGAAGACGGCGGTGAGCTCCAGCAGGCCGTGCGGCATGATCAGCCCGAAGAAGATGTCGAGCTTGTCGCGGGAGGCCATCAGGCCGCCGGAGATGGCCACGTTGGCGGCGTTGAACCACAGCACGAACGGGATCGGCAGGCCCAGCAGGATCGCGTACATGATGACCTGTGCCGACACCCAGGCGTTGTTGATCCAGACCCGGCTGGCGAAGGAGGCGGCGGGGTTCTCGGAGTAGTAGTCGGCGAAGTCGTGCTCCACGAGCTGGGTGATCTCCTCCGGCGAGGCGACCGACGCCTGCACCGCCGGGTCGCCGGCCACCCACGCCCCGAACACCCACGACACCGCGACGAACGCCAGGCCGGTGACCAGCCACCACCACCGGGCCCGGTAGGCCACCACGGGGAACGACACGGTGAAGAACCTGCCGAGCTCCCGCCAGGCCGGGGCGCGGCCGCCGGTGACGGCGGACCTGGCCCGCGCCACCAGCGCGGACAGCCGGCCGGCCAGCATCGCGTCGGCGGAGGCGGACCGGACGATCGACAGGTGCGTGGACACCCTCTGGTAGAGGTCCACCAGCTCGTCGACCTCGGCTCCGGTCAGCGACGAGCGGTGCTTGACCAGGTGCTCCAGCCGGTCCCAGGTGGGCCGGTGTGCCGCGACGAACGCATCGATGTCCACCCGACCATTCTGGCCGGTCGAGCAACCGGCCTTTGCCGTTAGGCTCCACGTATGTCAGAGGTTGTGACCGGAGACGCCGTCGTCGTCGAGGTGCGGGTGGCGCAGATGCCGTCGCGTGCCCTGGCTCTCTTCATCGACATGGCGGTGCAGTTCACGGTCCTGGTGGCGTCCTACGTGGTGCTGCAGGCGTTCTCGGTGATCTCCGACGCGGCGATGTTCGCGGCGGTGTCGATCGTGCTCAGCGTGCTGGTGCTGGTCGGCTATCCGGTGATCTTCGAGACCGTCAGCGGGGGTCGCAGCCTGGGCAAGCTGGCCATGGGGCTGCGGGTGGTGAGCGACGACGGCGGCCCCGAGCGGTTCAGGCAGGCGCTCTTCCGCGGCCTGGCGGGCGTGCTGGAGTTCTGGATGTTCTCCGGGGCGCCCGCGCTGATCTCGTCGCTCATCTCCCAGCGCGGCAAGCGGCTCGGCGACGTGTTCGCCGGCACGATCGTGATCTCCGAGCGGGGGCCGCGCGACACGGGGCAGGCCATCGTGATGCCGCCGCCGCTCGCGGCCTGGGCGTCGCGGCTGGAGCTGTCGCGGCTGCCGGAGGAGGTGGCGGGGGCCGCCCGCCAGTACCTCGTGCGCTGGCACGACCTGGCGCCGCACGTCCAGCACGAGATGGGGGTCCGGATCGCCACCCAGGTGGCGGCGTTCGTGTCGCCGCCGGCGCCGCCGGGGGTGCCGGCGCACGCCTATCTGAGCGCCGTCCTGGCCGAGCGCCGCAGGCGCGACCACGAACGGTTGGTCCGGCGCATGGCCGGCCACGCCCCCCAGGCCGGACCCGGCGCGGCGCCCTTCCCACCTCAGGGGCCTGCCCCGGCGCCCTACCCTCCGCAGGGGCCTGCCCCGGCGCCGTTCCCCCCGCAGGGGCCCGCCGCGGCGCCGTTCCACCGGCCCGGGGCTCCCGCGCCGGCGCAGGAGCCGCCGCGACCGTCCTCCGGCGGCTTCGCGCCGCCCGCCTGAGTGCGGGCGGGCGGCCCGCCCGAGGAGGTCAGAACCCGGTCTGGGTCTGGGCGTTCAGCGCCGTCATCCGCACCTTGGCGGCCGGGTCGGTGCGCTTGTCGGAGATGCGCAGCACGTCCAGGCCCCGCTGGATGTCGCTGCTGTAGATGTGACCGTTGTAGTAGTACGCCGACCAGGAGCCCGCGAAGTTGCGCGGCCGGATCGGCCCGCGGTCGAAGTAGCCGATCTCCTTCGGGGCCGCCGAGTCGGTGAAGTCCCAGACGGACACGCCGCCCTGGTACCACGCCTGGACCATGATGTCCCTGCCCTTGACCGGGATCAGGGAGCCGTTGTGGGCCACGCAGTTCTCGGACGTGCCCTGCACGCGCGGGATCTTGTAGTACGCCTTCTTGACGAGCCGGCCGTCCTCGATGTCGAAGATCGCGTCCGCGCCGCGCTCGGCGCCGACCGCCTTGGTGCAGGTGGCGCCGAGGCCGCCGCCCAGCTCGTCGGTGAAGACCACCTTGTCGCCGGTGTTGTTGAACGTCGCGGAGTGCCAGAACGCGAAGTTCTCGTCGGTGACGGTGGCGGTGACCTTGGGGCGCTCGCGGTCGGAGATGTCCATGAGCACGCCGTCGCCCATGCAGGCGCCGGCGGCGAGGTTCTTGCGCGGGTGGACGGTGATGTCGTGGCAGCCGCTGGTCGGCGCGAGCAGCCCCTCCTGGGCCTCGTTGCCGCCGTCGGGGAAGAGCACCGGCGTGGCGACCACCTTGGCGGCGGCCGGCTTGTCCAGGGGCACCTTGACGATGGAGATCCGGTCGTGCGGGGGCCGGCAGCCGGGGAAGGCCGCCTCGGGGCCGTAGGACGACACGTACAGGTAGACCGACCTGCCCGTGGTGTCCGGCACCAGTGTGTGCGTGTGCGAGCCGCAGGCGGTCTTGACGGCCTTGACGTACTTCGGCCGGGTCTTGTCGGAGATGTCGAAGATGCGGATGCCCTCCCACGACGAGGAGGAGGCCACGCTGCCGGGCTCGCCCTTGCAGGAGTCGTCGCGCATGGTGTCGTCCACCGACAGGAAGAGCAGGTCACCGTGGACCGAGACGTCGTTCTGCGCGCCGGGGCAGACGACGCGGCTGACCGCCTTCGGCTTGGCCGGGTTCTTGATGTCGTAGACGGTGAAGCCGTAGTAGTTGCCCTGGTAGGCGTAGTCGCCCTGGAACGCCAGATCCGTGCCGTAGGCGTCGGCCTCGTCGAAGGGCGCCCTCTTGGGGACGTTGGCCACGTGCTCGACATTGGGGCTGGCCTTGCCGTCGTCAGCCGCCTGTACGGGTGACGCCGTGAGGGCGAGCACCGCTCCCGTCAACGTCAGGACGCGGCCGATTCGGGACGCCACAGGGGACCTCCTGCTAGGGGGAAAGGAAAACAGCGGCCCCCACTATGACAGGAATTCCCCACCTTTCCGGCCATATTTCATGAGCAGGCTCCCGCAGCATCGACCCCGGACAAGCGGCACGGCGGAGCCGCGGGCTCCGCCGTGCCTGGGGATCAGGGAGGTCAGTCGCGGTGACCCCGGCCCCACTCGCGGTAGGACTCCTGGGTCTGGACGTTCAGCCGGTCGGTACGGACGCGCGCGGCGCCGTTGGTGAGCGGATCGTTGACCTTGATGACGTCGAGGCCCTCGTGGAAGTCGGCCGCGTAGATGTGGCCGTTGTAGTAGTAGGCGGACCAGACGCCGCCGCCGCTGTTGTCGGCGCGCGGGCCGCGCTCGAAGTAGCCGATCTCCCGCGGGTTGGCGGAGTCGGTGAAGTCCCAGATCGAGACGCCGCCCATGTACCACGCCTGGACCATGATGTCCTTGCCCTTGACGGGGATCAGCGAGCCGTTGTGCGCCACGCAGTTCTCGCTGTCGGCCTGGTGCCGAGCGATCTTGAAGTAGCTCTTGAACTGGAGCTGGCCGTTCACGATGTCATAGATCGCGTCGGCGCCCCGGTTCGGCCCCGTGGCCTCGTTGCAGGTGGCCGCGCCGCCGCCGCCGAGCTCGTCGGTGAAGACGACCTTCCTGGCGTCGTTGCTGAAGGTGGCCGAGTGCCAGAAGGCGAAGTTCGGGTCGGTGATCCGGGCGGTGACCTTCGGGTTCAGCCGGTCGGAGATGTCGAACAGCACGCCGTCGCCCATGCACGCGCCCGCCGCGATGTTCTTCTCGGCGTAGGCGGTGATGTCGTGGCAGCCGCTGGTCGGCGCCAGCAGGCCGGGCTGGGTCTCGTTGCCGCCGTCGGGGAAGACGACGGGGGTGGCCGCGACGGTCGCGGCGGCCGGGTTCCGGAGCGGCACCTTGATGATGGAGATCTTGTCGTGCGGCGGCTGGCAGTCGGGGAAGTTCGCGCTGGGCGAGTACGACGAGACGTAGACGTAGAGGTTCCTGAGCCGGTCGACGCCCTTGCCCGGGACGAGCGTCAGGGTGTGCGAGCCGCAGTTGGTCTCGACCGCCTTGACGTACTTGGGCGCCGTCTTGTCGCTGATGTCGAAGATGCGGACGCCTTCCCAGGCCTCCTTGTTGCTCGCGGGCAGTCCCGTGCTGTTGCAGGAGTCGTCGCTGCGCGAGCTGTCGACCGCGGCGAACAGCAGGTTGCCGTAGACGCTGACGTCCATCTGGCCGCCGGGGCAGACGACCGAGCTGACGGGCTGGGCCTTCTTCGGGTTGCGGACGTCGTAGATCGAGAAGCCGCCGTAGTTGCCCACGTAGGCGTAGCCGCTCTGGAAGGCGATGTCGGTGTTGATGGTGCCGGCGAGCGGCTCGGGCTTCGGGATGTTCAGCACGTGGGAGACGTTCGGGCTGGTCACCACGGTGTCTGGCGGAGGGATCTCGGCGGCCGACGCGGGCACGGCCGTCAGCGCTAACGCGACGGCGGCTCCTGCCACGACGAGGGCGCGAAGGGGACTGGACACTGATGAGCCTCCTTGGGTCACGCCGGCGCTGGGTCTGCGACGTGAATGCCCAAGTCTCTGTCAATCTCGACAAATCCGTCCAGGTGCCACATCGTCAAGAAATCTAATGTTTTGACCCCTTGAAAAGGCAGCAGTTCGGAGGGTGCGCGCCTCCGCCGGTGCGGCGGGGACCGGGGTTCCCGCCGCACGGCCCGGGATCAGCCGCCCGGACGGCCCTCGCCAGGCTCGGGGTAGGAGCCCTGGGTCTGCGCGTTGAGCAGGTCCATCTTGACGCTGTTGGCCTGGTTCGTCCGCGGGTCGTCGATCTTCAGGACGTCGAGGCCCAGGTTGAAGTCCGAGCCGTAGATGTGGCCGTTGTAGTAGTAGGCGGACCAGAAGCCTCCGCTGAGCGGCGGGGCCGTGCTGTCGGGGCCGCGCTCGAAGTAGGCGATCTCCTGCGGGTTGGCCGAGTCGGTGAAGTCCACCACCGAGATGCCGCCCTGGTACCAGGCCTGCACCATCACGTCGCGGTTCTTGACCGGGATCAGCGAGCCGTTGTGCGCCACGCAGTTCTCGGAGTCGGCCTGGTGCCGAGCGATCTTGAAGTAGCTCTTGAACTCGAGCCCGCCGCCGGCGATGTCGTAGTAGGCGTTGGCGCCCCGGTTGGGACCGATGGCCGCGTTGCAGGTGGCCCGCGAGCCGCCGCCCAGCTCGTCGGTGAAGATGACCTTCGTGCCGCTGTTGTTGAACGTGGCCGAGTGCCAGAAGGCGAAGTTCACCTCGTCGCGCACGGTCGCCGTGACCCTCGGCTGCTCGGGGTCGGAGATGTCCATGAGGATGCCCTCACCCATGCACGCTCCGGCGGCGATGCCCTTCTCGGGGTAGGCGGTGATGTCGTGGCAGCCCGAGGTGGCGGACTTGCCGTTCGGGTAGCTGCCCGGCACTCCGGGGAAGCCGCCGCCCGGGAAGAGGTTGGGCGTGGCGATGACCGACGCCGACGCGGGGTCGGCCAGCGGCACCTTGATGATCGAGATCAGGTCGTGCGGCGGCTGGCAGTCGGGGAAGTTGATGCTGGGCGAGTAGGAGGAGACGTAGACGTAGAGGTTCTCGCCGCTCTTGTCGGGCACGAGCGTGTGGGTGTGCGAACCGCAGTTCGTCTCGACGGACTTGATGTACTTCGGTGCGGACTTGTCGGAGATGTCGAAGATACGCATCCCCTCCCACGAGTCCTTGTTCGCCGCGCTCTGCCCGACGCTGCTGCACGAGTCGTTGTTGCGCGAGGAGTCCACGGATCCGAAGAGCAGGTTGCCGTAGACCGAGACGTCCATCTGGCCGCCGGGGCAGACCACCGAGCTGACCAGCGAGGTCTGCTTGGGATTCTTGATGTCGTAGATGGAGAAACCGGAGTAGTTGCCGACATAGGCGTAGTCGCCCTGGAACGCGATGTCGGTGTTGATGTCCGACAGCGCGTCGGGCTTGGGCACGTTGGTGACGTGCTCCATGTTGGAGCTCATGACGATCTCGCCGGGAGCCGGTATCTCGGCCGCCTGGGCCGGCAGTGAGATGCCCATGAGCGCGACGGCAGCGGCCGCCGCGACGAGGGCTCTGCGGGGGGTTACCACGAACGACCTCCTATGAACTGCACAAACAAGGAGATCCTCAACCGATCCCGGCTTCCTGACCAGAAGGCATACTGTCAAATCTTGGACGACATTGCCCTCTTTCGTCGTTAGGGGCCTTTGGCCTAGAGTGCGCACTCTCGACCGACTTTTTTGGGAGGCTGGTTGCGCGCCGCGCTCATCGTCGTCGCGGGTACGGTGCTCTTGTCCCTTTCGGGTTGCACCACCACGACTCCGCAGGCACCGCGAGCCGAATCGACCGCCCCGGTGATCGCACCCGGCAGGCCGGGCGAGGAGGCCAGGACCCTCGCTCCGAGCGAGGCCGCGACAGCCGTTCCCGCGCCCACGGCGAACGCCGCCGACGTCACCTACGTCCGCGACATGGTCGTCCACCACCGGCAGGCGCTCGACATGGCCCTTCTGGCGCCCAGCAGGGCGGAGTCCGCCACGCTCAAGGCCCTGGCCGCGCGCATCAAGGACGCGCAGGGGCCGGAGATCCAGTTCATGACCTCGTGGTTGCAGGAGCTCGGCCAGCGGGCCCCCGACCATCACGCCGCGCACGCGGGCATGCCCGGGATGGCCACCGCCGAGCAGATGGAGGCGCTGAGGGCGGCCCGCGGCAAGGCGTTCGACACGCTGTTCCTGCAGCTCATGATCGCCCACCACGAGGGCGCCCTGAAGATGTCGGACGAGGTGCTCACCAAGGGCTCGCACATCCGGGTCGAGGAGCTGGCGAGCGACGTGAGCGTCACCCAGAGCGCCGAGATCCGCCGCATGCGGGAGATGCAGACGGCGGGCTGAGCCGGTCCCGGAGCGGCCGGTCCGGGAGGGGCCGGTCCGGGAGGGGCCGGTCCGGGAGGGGCCGGTCCGGGAGGGGCCGGTCCGGGGGTCGGTTCAGGAGCCGACGCGCCACGAGTGCAGGTAGGCCTCCTGGTCGGCGGTGAGCGTGTCGATCGAGATGCCCGTCGCGGCCAGCTTGAGCCGGGCCACCTCGTGGTCGATCTCCTCGGGCACGTCGTACACGCCCGGCGCGAGCCGCCGGCGCTCCCGCGCGAGCCAGGCGACCGCGAGCGCCTGGGCGGAGAACGACATGTCCATGACGGCCGCCGGATGGCCCTCGGCGGCGGTGAGGTTGACCAGGCGGCCCTCGGCCAGCAGCAGCAGGCGGCGGCCGTCGGCCAGCACGTACTCGTCGGTGCTGGGCCGGACCCCGCGGTGCACCTCCACGGCAAGGTCGTCCAGCGCGCGCACGTCGATCTCCACGTCGAAGTGGCCGGCGTTGGCCAGGATGGCGCCGTCCTTCATCGCGGCCAGGTGCTCGGCCCGGACCACGTCGCGGTTGCCGGTCACCGTGATGAACAGGTCCCCGACCGCCGCCGCCTCGGCCATCGGCCGCACCTCGTAGCCCTGCAGGGTGGCGTCGAGCGCCTTGACGGCGTCGATCTCGGTCACCACCACCCGCGCGCCGAGCCCCTTGGCCCGCTCGGCGACCCCCCGCCCGCAGAAGCCGAACCCGGCCACCACCACGGTCCGCCCGGCCAGCATGGCGTTGGTGGCCCGCATGATGCCGTCGAGCGTCGACTGCCCGGTGCCGTAGCGGTTGTCGAACATCCGCTTGGTCCGCGTGTCGTTCACGGCCACGACGGGGAACCGCAGCGCCTCCTCCGCGGCCATCTGGCGCAGCCGGATGATCCCGGTCGTCGTCTCCTCGCAGCCGCCCGAGACTCCGGGCAGCAGGTCGGTCCGCTCCGTGTGCAGGGTGTTGACCAGGTCGCACCCGTCGTCGAGCACCAGGTCGGGCCCGATGTCGAGCGCCTGGTCGATGTGCCGGTAGTAGGTCGCCCGGTCGACGCCGGCCCGTGCGTGCACGGCCACCCCGTACGTCCGCAGCGCCTCGGCCACGTCGTCCTGCGTGGACAGCGGGTTGGACGCGGCCAGCGCAATCTCGGCGCCGCCCGCCTTGAGCGCGCCCATGAGCACGGCCGTCTCCGCGGTCACGTGCAGGCACGCGGCGATCCGCAGCCCGTCGAGCGGCCGCTCGCGGGCGAACCGCTCGCCGATCGCGGTCAGCACCGGCATCGACCGGGCGGCCCAGCTGATCTGCCGCTCGCCGCTCTCCCCGAGGTCCATCGGTCGTTCTCCCCTCACAAAGCCCGCCGGGCCGCCCCCCGGCTCGCGGCTACGCGAAGGGGGCGGCCCGCAGGGCGCTCGGCACGGCGGTGGCCCCGCCTCGCCTCGCGAGCGCCGGGGACGGGTCCCCGGCGCTCGCGGCGGGCGGAAGTCGCCGTGCCGGTCGTACCGGATCGTCGGCCGCGTGCGGAGCACGCGGGCGGATCAGTAGCGGTAGTGGTCGGACTTGTACGGGCCCTCGACGTGGACGCCGATGTAGGCGGCCTGCTCCTTGGTCAGCTCGGTCAGCTTGACGCCCAGGGCGTCGAGGTGCAGCCGGGCGACCTTCTCGTCCAAGTGCTTGGGCAGCGTGTAGACGCCGATCGGGTACTCGTCCGTCTTGGTGAACAGCTCGATCTGCGCGATCACCTGGTTGGTGAAGGAGTTGGACATCACGAAGCTCGGGTGGCCGGTGGCGCAGCCGAGGTTCATCAGGCGGCCCTCGGCGAGCACGATGATCGAGTGGCCGTCGGGGAAGATCCACTCGTCGACCTGCGGCTTGATGGTGTTGCGGGTGATGCCCTCGGTGCGCATCAGGCCGGCCATGTCGATCTCGTTGTCGAAGTGGCCGATGTTGGACACGATCGCCTGGTGCTTCATCTTCGCCATGTGCGCGGCGGTGATGATGTTGAAGTTGCCGGTGGCGGTGACGAAGATGTCGGCGATGCCGACGACCTCGTCCAGGGTGGTGACCTGGAAGCCGTCCATGGCCGCCTGGAGGGCGCAGATCGGGTCGATCTCGGTGACGATGACGCGGGCGCCCTGGCCGCGCAGCGCGTCGGCGCAGCCCTTGCCGACGTCGCCGTAGCCGCAGACCACGGCCACCTTGCCGCCGATCAGCACGTCGGTGGCGCGGTTGAGGCCGTCGATGACGGAGTGGCGGCAGCCGTACTTGTTGTCGAACTTCGACTTGGTGACCGAGTCGTTGACGTTGATCGCCGGGAACAGCAGCTGGCCGTTCTTGTGCATCTCGTACAGGCGGTGCACGCCGGTGGTGGTCTCCTCGGTGACGCCCTTGATCTGCTCGGCGATCCGGGTCCACTTCTTCTCGTCGGTGACCGTGCGCTTGAGCAGGTCGATGATGACGTGCCACTCCTCCGGGTCGTCGGCGGAGGCGGCGGGGACGGCCCCGGCCTTCTCGTACTCGGCGCCCTTGTGGACGAGCAGCGTGGCGTCGCCGCCGTCGTCGAGGATCATGTTGGGACCCTCACCGCCGGGCCAGGTGAGCGCCTGCTCGGTGCACCACCAGTACTCCTCCAGCGTCTCGCCCTTCCAGGCGAAGACGGGGACGCCCTTGGGGTCGTCCACGGTGCCGTCGGGGCCGACGACGACGGCGGCGGCGGCGTGGTCCTGGGTGGAGAAGATGTTGCAGCTCACCCAGCGCACCTCGGCGCCGAGGGCGACGAGCGTCTCGATGAGGACGGCGGTCTGGATGGTCATGTGCAGGGAGCCCATGATCTTCGCGCCGCGCAGGGGCTGCGCGTCCGCGTACTCCTTGCGGATCGCCATCAGGCCGGGCATCTCGTGCTCGGCGAGCCTGATCTCCTTGCGGCCGAACTCGGCAAGTGAAAGGTCGGCGACCTTGAAGTCCATCTGATTCCCTCGCATCACGGCTCTCGGCACACGTTGTCGCCGACGAGTTTAGGCGTCGATCCGACACCGAGCACGCTCAGCGGCCACTTCCTGACGTAAGAATGTAAGGATGCGCATCACCGAAGCCGCCCAGCGGCTGGGCATGTCCCCTCGCATGCTGCGATACCGGGAGGCTCTGGGGCTGCTGCCCCCCGTCCGGGAGCAGGGCGCACACCGCCGCTTCGGTCCCGAGGAGCTGGCCGCGGTGGCCCAGGGGGTGGAGCTGGAGAAGCGTTTCGACGTCTCTCCCGCGGCGCTGGCGTTCGCGTTGCGCGTGCTCAGCGAGCCGGTTGTGGCCGCCGCCGTGCGCGACCTCGGCGTACGGATCGGGCGCATCCCGGTGCCGCGCCGGGCGCTCGACTTCGAGAAGGAGAAGGCGTTGCGCCTGCTTCGAACCTCGGCCCCCGGCCAGACGTCGAAGAGGACATGAGAGAGCTGCTGATGGCCACCGTCCTGGCGCTATCCCCGGCGCCCGCGGCGGGCTCCCCCACCCAGGCCGGGAGCACGGTGAAGGTCTACTTCGCCAAGGGGTTCGGCATCCCCGGCAAGCTGGTCCCGGTGACCCGGAAGGCGCCCCACCAGGGCGTCGCCAGGTTCGCCGTCGAGCAGCTCATCGCCGGCCCGACCGCGAAGGAGCGGGCCCGGGGCCTGCACTCCGAGCTGGCCGGCGCGCTGCGCGGCAGGTCCGCCTGCGGCGCCGACTTCACGATCACTATCAGGAAGGGCACGGCCACGCTGCGCTTCTGCCGCACGGTGATGAGCAACGGCGTGGGCGCCGACGCCCGCATGCTCAACATGATCAGGACCACGCTGAGGCAGTTCGCGACGGTGAAGAAGGTGGTCGCGCTGGACAAGAGCGGCCGGTGCCTGTTCGACCAGACCGAGAGGGGCACGTCCTGCCTCACCGGCCGGGAGTGAGGCGGGCGCGGGACGACGGGGCGTCCCGCGCCGAGGAGCTCTCGTCGCGGGCCGGCCGGCTCAGCCGCCGGCCGCGCCGGTCGGCGTGCGGTCGAGGTCGGGCTCCAGGTAGATGACCCGGGCGATCGGCACGGCCTCGCGGATGCGCTGCTCGGCCTCGTCGATCCCCCTGGCCACTTCGGCGGCCGTGTCGCTGTGCGTCACCGCGATCTTGGCGGCCACCAGCAGCTCCTCCGGGCCCAGGTGCAGCGTGCGCATGTGGATCACGCGCTCGACCTCCTCGGCGCTCTCCAGCGCGGCGTGGATCTGCCGCTCCATCTCGGGGGTGGCCCCCTCGCCGAGCAGCAGCGACTTGGTCTCGATGGCCAGGATGACCGCGATCACCGCGAGCAGCACGCCGATCATGAGCGTGCCGATGGCGTCCCACACCGGGTTGCCGGTGACGACCGCCATCGTGACGCCGAACAGCGCGAAGATCAGGCCCAGCAGGGCGCCGAGGTCCTCCAGCAGGATGACCGGCAGCTCCGGCGACTTCGCCCGGCGCACGAACGCCACCCACGACTGCGAGCCGCGGACCGCGTTGGACTCCTTGATCGCCGTGCGGAACGAGAACGCCTCGGCGATGATCGCGAAGATCAGCACCGCGAACGCCCAGGTGGGCGACTCCAGGCCCTCCTTCGACGACAGCTTGTGGAAGCCCTCGTAGAGGGAGAACACCGCGCCGATGGTGAACAGCACCACGGCCACCACGAAGGCGTAGAAGTAGCGCTCGCGACCGTAGCCGAACGGGTGCTCGCGCGTGCTGCTCCGCTGCGCCCGCTTGCCGCCGATCAGCAGCAGCAGCTGGTTGCCCGAGTCGGCCACCGAGTGGATGCCCTCGGCCAGCATCGAGGAGGAGCCGGTGAAGAAGGCGGCCACGAACTTGGCTACCGCAATGGACAGGTTGGCCAGCAAGGCCGCGATGATCGCTTTGGTACCGCCGCTCGCGCTCACGGGTCTTCTCCACTCATAGCTGTAAAACGCCTACAAAGCCCCGAAAAAGGGATCCTAGTGGGAGATCCTGGCCTTCAACTCCGTGATGGCCGACACCGGGGTCGGATCGACGCCGTACCCGAGCGCGAGGTAGGTAGTCGCGTAGTCGCCGAGTCCGATCAGCGAGGCGAGCCGTTCCAGCGGGTGCCCGCCCTCGGCCGCCACCTCGGTGACCGGCACGTCGCGGTCGTGCGCCAGCCGTACGGACGCCTCGCGCCGCCGCGTCACCTGCGGATGCTCCTCCACGTCGCGCAGCATCACGAGCCTGAGCGTGTGCGCCTGCGTCTCGTCGAAGATGTCGCGCCGCGCGAGCGGGCCGTCGAAGGCCACCACCTGGTTGTGGTCGGCCTCGGGCAGCTCGCCGAAGACCGCCGGATACTTGGCGTTCTCGTTGAGCTGGCAGGCCAGCCGGTATCCGGCGACGGCGGCGAGCGGCGACGAGCCCCAGATCATCGGGATGCTCTCGGCGAGGTCCATGGCCAGCGCCTTGCCCGGGTTGACGAACGACTCGCTGGTCGGCCGGCACCGGTGGGCCATGTCCTCCAGCAGCCGTGCCACGTTCTCGAACAGCTCCTCGTCGGCCCGCGCGAGGCCGAGCGCGGCGCCGGCCACGACCAGCGGAACGGCCAGCAGCCACACGTTGGCCCTGGGCTGCCCGCTCGCGGGCACCGGCACGTACGTGGCGGACGCCTGCCTGGCCATCGACTCCAGCGGCGAGCCGGGAGCGCCGACGGCGAGCAGCGAGCAGCCGCGCCGCACCGCCTCCGTGACCGCCGACAGCGTCTCCTCCGTACGGCCCGAGCAGGACACCGCGATGACCAGGTCGGCCGCGCCCACCCAGCCGGGCAGCTGGTAGGAGCGCACGGTCACGATCGGCACCGGCGCGCCGTTGCCGCAGACGGCGGCCAGGATGTCGCCGGCGATGGCCGAGCCGCCCATTCCGACGACCACGACGGCGCGGGGCCGGCCCTGCTCGCGCAGCCGCTCGACACCCGCCTCGACGGCGGTGCGGTATCCGGTGCGGACCTGGGCGGCGGACGCGGCGACCGCGAGCAGCATGCCGCCCGGATCGCCCTCGGACAGGTGGTCGGGGTTGTCGAGCCTCTCCGGCTCCCAGATCACGGCTTCCTGGCCTCGTCGACGAGCAGCACCGGGATGTCGTCGCGGACCGGGTAGATCAGGCCGCAGCCCGTGCAGGCCAGCTCCTCGGCCTCGGCCTCGACGCGCAGCGGCGACTTGCACGCCGGGCAGGCCAGGATCTCCAGCAGCCAGTCGTCGATCTTCACACTGACACCCTTCTTACGATGGCGAGCACCTCGTCGGTGACCGCCCTCATCGTGGTCTCGTCGGCCGCCTCGGCGTTGAGCCTGAGCAGCGGCTCGGTGTTGGACGCGCGCAGGTTGAACCACCAGTCGGCGGCGCTCACCGTCAGCCCGTCGAGCTCGTCGACCGTCCCCCGGTCGCCGAACGCCTCGCGCACCCGCAGCAGCGCCTTGTCCTGGTCGTCCACCGTACTGTTGATCTCGCCCGAGGCGTGGTAGCGGGAGTAGGCCCCCACCACCTGCGACAGGGGCAGCTCCTGCCCGCCGAGCGCGGCCAGCACGTGCAGCGCGGCCAGCATGCCCGAGTCGGCGAACCAGAAGTCGCGGAAGTAGTAGTGGGCCGAGTGCTCGCCACCGAAGACGGCGCCCGTGCGGGCCATCTCGGCCTTGATGAACGAGTGGCCGACCCGCGTGCGCACCGGCTCGCCGCCGTGCTCGCGGATGATCTCGGGGACGCCGCGCGACGTGATCAGGTTGTGGATGATCGTGGCGCCCGGATACTTGGCCAGCTCGCGGGCCGCCACGAGGGCGGTGATCGCCGACGGCGGGACGGACTCCCCGCGCTCGTCCACGACCCAGCAGCGGTCGGCGTCGCCGTCGAAGGCGAGGCCCAGGTCGGCGCCGGTGTCGAGGACCGCCCGCTGCAGGTCGCGCAGGTTGGCCGGCTCCAGCGGGTTGGCCTCGTGGTTGGGGAAGGTGCCGTCGAGCTCGAAGTAGAGCGGGACCAGCTCGATCGGCAGCCCGTCGAACACGGCCGGCACGGTGAGCCCGCCCATGCCGTTGCCCGCGTCGACGGCCACCTTGAGCGGCCGGACACCGGACAGGTCGACGAGGGTGCGCAGATGCCCGGCATAGCCGGCGAGCAGGTCCTTCTCGACCAGCGACCCGGCGGGGCCGCCCGCCGCGCCGGCACGCTCCCCCACCAGCTCGGCGGCCCGGTCGCGGATCTCGGTCAGGCCCGTGTCGCCGCCGATCGGCACCGCGCCGGCGCGGCACATCTTCATGCCGTTGTAGCGGGCGGGGTTGTGGCTGGCGGTGAACATCACGCCGGGCAGGCCGAGGCTGCCGCTGGCGTAGTAGAGCAGGTCGGTGGAGCCCAGACCGGCGTGCACGACGTCGGCGCCGCGCGAGCGCGCGCCGCGCACGAAAGCCGCGGCCAGCGGCACGGACGAGTCGCGCATGTCGTGCGCGACCACGGCGGCACCCGCCCCGGTGACCTCCACGAAGGCGGCCCCCACCGCCTCTGCGGTCGCCTCGTCCAGCTCGTCGGGCACCACGCCGCGCACGTCGTAAGCCTTGAAGATCTTGGCGAGGTCGCCCACTCTCCAGCTCCGCCCCTAGGTCGTCTACGTCAGGAACGAGCCTACCGGTCGCGATGTTGCTGGGCGGACCGCAGGACGCGCAGGTGTCCCCGGCGGCCGACCTCGACGCCCTGGCCGACCGGCTCGCCGCCGCCGGCGGGCGCGGGCCTGGCGGCCTCCCGGACGGCGTTGGCCAGCGCCTCCAGGTCGTCGGAGCTGGGTGAGCCGCCGTCGGTGGGCAGGCGCACGACCTCCCAGCCGCGCGGGGCGGTCAGCCGTTCGGCGTGTTCGGCGCACAGGTCGTAGCAGTGTGGCTCCGCGTACGTCGCCAGGGGGCCGAGAACAGCGGTGGAGTCGGCGTATACGTACGTGAGCGTGAAGACGGCAGGCTGGCTGCAGGCGGTGCGGGAACAGCGGCGGACGGGGCTCACGGAGGGACCGTATCTGGTAAGAGTGCGAGGCGCCACTATCTGAGCGCTCTTAACGAGCGTGTCGCCACAATTCGGACACCTGTCGCTGGTTTTGAGCCCACATGCACCGATGCCGTCTCCCCATAGACTTGCCCTGTGACTGAGAAGCGGGGCCCACGACGGCGTGACCGTCACGGTCGCGGGTTGCGCGGCCCGCTCGCGCCGTCCCACGTTCCGATCGCCCGCTCGCGCGGCGAGCGGTTCGACGACCTGGTGCTCGACGCGGTCGACCGGCTGCGCCCGCAGTGGGGCAGGCAGCTCTCGGCGGTGGAGTTCGCGGTGGAGGACGTGCCGCCGCTCGGCGAGCTGGACGACGGCCCCGGCCTCGGCCCCGACCCGATCCCGCTCGGCCGCGCCCAACCGGCCCAGGGGTCCGACCCGGCGTCCGTCGTGGTCTACCGTCGCCCGCTCGAGGCCCGCGCCCGTGATCGCGACGCCCTCGGGGCACTTGTCCACGACACGGTGGTCGAGCAGGTGGCCACGCTCCTCGGCCTGTCTCCCGAGACCGTCGACCCGGGCTACGACGACCGCCGCTAGCGCACGGCACTGCGCACGGCACGAAGGGCCGCCGCCGGCGCAACAGCACGAAGGGGCCGCGCGGCGCGTGACCGCACGACCCCTTCGCCGGTGTTTCCTATTGTTAGACGGCCTGGCGCTTGATCCGTCTGCGCTCCCGTTCTGACAACCCACCCCAGATGCCGAACCGCTCATCGTGCTCAAGCGCGTATTCAAGACACTCGGCACGGACCTCGCACGATCGGCAGACCTTCTTGGCCTCTCGGGTGGAGCCGCCCTTCTCCGGGAAGAACGCCTCCGGATCAGTCTGCGCGCACAGGGCGCGCTCCTGCCAGCCGAGTTCTTCAGCGTCAAGCTGATCCTGTGCGATGACCAGATCGGTCACTGCACACCTCCCTGCCGCCCGCCCGCAATGGAGCCCCCCATGGACGCCTTCCTTATTACCCACCCAAGCGAAGGCGTAACAACATGGTTGTAATTACACGCGCGTGTTGTACGCGGCGTCAAGCGGCATGCCGCTATCCGGGGAAAGACCAGCTCTCGCCCCGGTGTGCTCGGCATGTGATGTTCGCACCTGACCCGGCGCCACGGGATCCATGGCGTTGGCCTGGCGTGTTCAACGCTGTCAGCGGTCGGAACCGTACCAGGGCGGTATAGACGCCCGCCCGTGGCCCACCTTCTCTCTAGCCGTGCTTTGCCGGTTCGTTACCGGCGCGGCTCGTGGGGGGTGTAGATGGCTGTGGGGTCGATCGGGTCGTCCCCGCCGCGCCGCTGCTCGCCGAGCGCGTCGCCGCGGTAGGAGTCCGGGTCCAGCCGGACCGTGGACTCCGCCGGCGACTGGTAGGGCTGCGACGGCGGCTGCTGCTGGTAGGGCTGCGGCTCGTACGGTGCCGGCTGGGGCTCGTACTGCTGGCCGTACTGGCCGGGCGCGGGAGCCGGCTGGCCGTACTGCTGCTGGCCGGCCGCGTGGTGCGCGCCGCTCGGCGGCTGCCCGTACGGGGCCTGCTGGGGCTGGGCGCCGTACTGCTGCTGCGGCTGCGCCTGGTACTGCGGGGACTGGCCGAGCGGGTCCTCGTACGGCCTGGCCTGGTGCTGGCCGGAGTGCTGGTAGGTCTCCGCCTGCTGGTAGGCGTCGTGGAGCTGCTGCGAGCGCGGGTCCACCGGCGGGTCGGGCTCCTGGTAGGAGGGAGCCGCGTACTCGTGGCCCGAGTAGCCGGTGAACGGCTGGCCGCCCTGCTGCTCGGCCTGCTGGGGCGCCGGGGGGAACGGCACGCTGGGAGCGGTCTCGCCGGTCGGGTAGCCGGCGGACGCCGGGGTGTCGAAGGCGTTCGGCTGGACGATCGGCGGCACGTACGGGGCGCCGTCCTGGGCGGGGTACGAGGGCTGCGACGGCTGGTACTGGGCGTCGAGCGGGGTGTAGGCGCCGGACTGGTGGGCTTGCGGCGCGTACGGGCCTGCGGCGTGGCCGGCCGGGGAGTCGGCCGCGGGCGGGTAGCCGCCGGCCGGGTGGGTGTCGGCCGGGGTGTAGAGGTCGGGCTGGGAGTCCGCCGTGGTGTAGGAGGGCTGGCCGTACAGGCCCGGCTGGCTGTCGGCGGGGACGTAGGGCGCGGGCTGGTACTCGGCGACCGGCTGCTGACCGGCGTCGGGCTGGGTCTCCGAGGGCGTGTACGAGGCGTGCGCCGGGGTGGGCTGGCCGTAGTTCGGCTGGTCGTTCTGGGCGCGGAAGGACTGGGTGGGGTTCGTCTGGCCGAAGCCCTGGTCCTGGGGAGCGCTCTGGCCGAAGCCCTGGTCCTGGGAGGGGCCGTAGTTCTGGTCGGCAGGAGCGGGCTGGCCGTAACCGGGGTCGGCCTGGCCGGGGGCCTGCTGTCCGTAGTCGGCCTGGGCCGGGGCGGGCTGGCCGTAACCGTCCGACTGGGCCGGGGCGGGCTGGCCATAACCCTGCTGGTCGGCCGGCGTGGTCTGGCCGAAGCCCTGGTGGTCGCTCTGGGCGGGGATGGTCTGGGTGGGGTTGGTCTGGCCGAAGCCCTGGTCGGCCTGGGCGAAGGACGGCTCCTGCTGGGCGTGGCCCGGGAAGGCGGGCTCGCCGTAGCCGGGGTCGGTCCTGCTGTCGCCGGGAGCGGCGGGAAGGGCGGCGCGGGGCTGGGGCGTGCGGGGCTGCGGCTGCTGGGCCTCGCCGGGCTGGCCGTAACCGGGCTGCCGGCCCTCGCCGGGCTGGCCGTACCCCGGCTGCCGGCCCTCGCCGGGCTGGCCGTACCCCGGCTGCTGACCGTCACCGGGCTGGCCGTACCCCGGCTGCTGACCGTCACCGGGCTGGCCGTGGCCGGGCTGCTGGCCGAAACCAGGGTGCTGCCCCTCGGCCGGCTGGCCGTAGTCGGGGTGCTGGCCGTAGGGGGGCTGGCCGGGCGGCTGCTGGCCGAAGCCGGGCTGCGGGGCGTACTCGGGCTGCTGGCCGTACGGGGCGCCCTGGCCCGGAGCCTGACCGAACTGCGGCTGCTGGCCGTAGGCGCCGGGGGCGTACCCCGGGCCGGAGGCGGGGCGCCCGTCGAGGACCTGCGGCAGGAGGTAGACCAGCGCCACGGCGGTCAGCCCCAGCAGGGGCACGCCGGTGAGCAGGAACTCCACCTTGGCCCACGCGCCGCCGTCCGCGAACAGGCCGAGCAGCAGCGACAGTGCGCCGAACACCGTGGCGAGGCCGAGCCCGCCCACCGCGCCGTAGGCGAACAGCTTGGCCTTGGCCGACGGCCGCCCGACCTTGGTCACCAGGAGCACGGCCCCCAGCAGCAGCGCCACCGTCACCGGGCTGGTGAGGCTGAAGAAGTTGCTCGCGGCGCGGTCGGCGATGGAGCTGCCGCCGAAGCCCGACGACGAGCCGATCAGGACCCTGCCCGTCGCCAGCAGCACGCTCAGCCCGCCCGCGGCCACCATCAGCCAGGCGGCCGGCTCCTTCAGCCGGTCGACGTCAAGTTTGCTCACAACCACTCCCCAGGGAACCCTTTAGCCCGAAGGGAGTTTGCCACAAGAGCGCCCCAAGGCGGCACAAGTCACAAAAACCTCTTCTTCCCCAGTCGTGCTGGTTTGAACCCTCAAAGCCCGATATTTCAGGGCAATCGGGCCCCTGAAAGAAGTTGTCGCAGGCCGGTGGAAGACTGGCCGCATGCACATCGTGTCCCTCGCCGGCGGCATCGGCGGCGCCCGCTTCCTGCGTGGCCTGCGCGCCACGGCCCCCGACGCCCGGATCACCGTCATCGGCAACACGGGCGACGACATCACCCTGTTCGGCCTGCGGGTCTGCCCCGACCTCGACACGGTCATGTACACCCTGGGCGGCGGCATCGACGAGGAGCAGGGCTGGGGCCGGGCCAAGGAGTCGCACGTCGTCAAGGAGGAGCTGGCGGCCTACGGCGTGGAGCCGCAGTGGTTCGGGCTCGGCGACCGCGACTTCGCCACGCACATCGTCCGTTCCCAGATGCTGGAGGCCGGCTACCCGCTCTCCCAGATCACCGAGGCGCTGTGCGCCCGCTGGCGGCCCGGCGTGCGCCTGCTGCCGATGAGCGACGACCGCTGCGAGACGCACGTGGTGATCGCCGACGAGCAGGGGCGCCGCGCGATCCACTTCCAGGAGTGGTGGGTCCGCCTGCGCGCCTCGGTGCCCGCCGAGTCGTTCGCCCTGGTCGGCGCCGACACCGCCAGGCCCGCACCCGGTGTCCTGGAGGCGATCGAGGAGGCCGACGTGGTGATCCTGCCGCCGTCCAACCCGGTGGTGAGCATCGGCACGATCCTCCAGGTCCCCGGCATCCGCGAGGCGCTGCTGCCCAAGACGGTCGTGGGCGTCTCCCCCATCATCGGCGGCGCTCCCGTGCGCGGCATGGCCGACGCCTGCCTGACGGCCATCGGCGTCGAGACCACGGCTCAGGCGGTGCTCGGCCTGTACGGCGCGGAGCTGCTCGACGGCTGGCTGGTGGCGCCCGAGGACGACGGCGTCCACCTGGACGGCGTGCGGGTGGTGGCCCGGCCGATCCTCATGCACGACGCCGAGGCGACGGCCGGCATCGCCCGCGCCGCCCTCGACCTGGCCCTGGAGCTGGCCCGATGACCGGCCGCTCCCCCGGCGAGCAGACGCCCGGCTCCACCGCCGGCCCCACGACCGGGGCGTCCGGCGCGATGGCGCCCGAGCGGGTCGAGGTCATCCCGGTCACGGGCATCGGCGAAGTGCGGCCGGGAGACGACCTCGCGGCCCTGCTCAAGGACGCCGACCTGCGCGACGGCGACATCGTCGTCATCACCTCCAAGATCGTCAGCAAGGCGGAGGGCCGGGTGCGGCGCGCGCCCGACCGCACGGCGGCGATCGAGGACGAGACCGTGCGTGTGGTCGCCCGGCGTGGCGACACGGTCATCTCCGAGACCCGGCACGGGTTCGTGATGGCGGCGGCCGGCGTCGACGCGTCCAACACCGACCCCGGCACCGTCCTGCTGCTGCCCGAGGACGCCGACGCCTCCGCCCGGCGGGTCCGGGCCGGGCTGTCCGCGCGCGTCGGGGTGATCGTGTCCGACACCTTCGGGCGCCCCTGGCGGCACGGGCTGACCGACGTCGCCATCGGGGCGGCGGGCGTGCTCGCGCTGGAGGACTTCCGCGGGCTCGCCGACACCCACGGCAACCCGCTCAACGCCACGGTGACCGCGCTGGCCGACGAGATCGCCTCGGCAGCCGAGCTGGTCAAGGGCAAGCTCACGGGCGTCCCGGTCGCCGTCGTCCGGGGGCTGGCGCACCTGGTGACCGACGACGACGGGCCGGGGGTCCGGCCGCTGGTGCGGCCGTCCGCCGACGACCTGTTCCGCTACGGCTCGCGCGACGTGGTGTTCGCCCGCCGGACGATCCGCGCGTTCTCCGACGAGCCGGTCGACCCGGCGGCGGTGCGGCGGGCCGTCGCGGCGGGCATCGCGGCGCCGGCCCCGCACCACACGACGCCGTGGCGGTTCGTGCTGGTCGAGTCGGCGGCGACGCGGCTGAGGCTGCTCGACGCCATGCGCGAGGCGTGGATCGCCGACCTGCGCGGCGACGGGTTCTCGGAGGAGTCGATCGCCAAGCGGGTCCGGCGCGGCGACGTGCTGCGCGACGCGCCCTACCTGGTGGTGCCGTGCCTGGTGATGGAGGGCTCCCACACCTACCGCGACGAGCGGCGCAACGCGGCCGAGCGCGAGATGTTCGTGGTCGCGACGGGCGCGGGCGTCGAGAACCTCCTGATCCAGCTCGCCGTCGAGGGGCTCGGCTCGGCGTGGGTGTCGTCCACGATGTTCTGCCGTCCGGTCGTGCGAGAGGTGCTGGAGCTGCCGGGCTCGTGGGACCCGATGGGCTGCGTCGCCGTGGGCCATGCGGCCGCCCCGCCCCGCGAGCGCGCCCCCCGGGATCCGGACGACTTCATCGTCGTGCGCTGATCCTGACAAGGGCTGTCAGGAGCTCTATACGCTTAGGAAAGTTTCCTTTACATTCGGGTTATCCCCCCATGTGAAGGAGCACTTCATGCGAAGGACGCTCACGTTACTCGCCACGGCGGTGATCGCGGTCGCCGCCACGGTGTTCGTCGCACAGCCGGCGCAGGCCCACGGCTACGTCAACGCGCCACCGAGCCGTCAGGCGTTCTGCGCCCGCGGGCAGGTCCCCGGCTGCGGTGACATCGTCTACGAGCCGCAGAGCGTGGAAGGGCCGAAGGGTCTGCGCAACTGTCACGCCAACAACGCCCGCTTCGCGCAGCTCAGCGACGAGAGCAAGCCGTGGCCGGTCACGTCGGTCGGCACCACGGTGACGTTCACCTGGACGTTCACCGCCCGGCACGCGACCAGCACCTACGAGTACTACATCGGCAACACCCGGGTGGCCTCGTTCAGCGGCGGGGGCCAGCAGCCGCCGCCCACGGTCTCCCACACGGTGAACCTGTCCGGCTTCTCCGGCCGCCAGAAGGTCCTGGCCATCTGGAACGTCGCCGACACGGCCAACGCCTTCTACGCCTGCATCGACCTGCGGATCGGCGGCGGCTCCCCGGACCCCTCCCCCACGCCGACCGCCAGCCCGACGCCCACCCCGAGCCCGACCCCGACGTCGGTCCCGGGCGACACCTGGAGGCCGGGCACCGCCTACGGCGCCGGGTCCACCGTGACCTATGGCGGAGCGACGTACCGGTGCCTCCAGGCGCACACGGCCATCAGCGGCTGGGAGCCGCCGAACGTCCCGGCCCTGTGGCAGCGCGCCTGACCGCCCGCTGAGCGGCCGCCGGTTGGCACGCCCCGCCGGCGGCTGCCCACGCCCGGCCGGCAGTCGGCAGTCATGGGCCGACCGGCGGCCGGTTGCCGGGCGGTCGAGGCGGTGTGCGTGGGAGGTCAGGCCGCCGGCTTGCAGGTGGGGTGGCAGAGGCGGCGCGCCAGGGCGGCGAGGTAGACGTCGATGATCTCGTCCGGCTGCTCGGCGACGTGCAGGGAGCCGTTCGTGGCGGCCGCGATGCGGGCCAGGCCGTCGCGGTCCACGTCGTCGCCGAACGCGATGAGCACGATCTGGACGGGCCTGTCCGCGTCCCATTCGGCCTTGAGCCGGTCGAGGAGCTGCTGGAGCCGGGTGCCGCGGCCGTCGTCCTTGCCGGCGGTGATCACCAGGAGCACGTTGTTCATCTCCTCGCGGTACTCCTGCGCCACCTCCCGGAACCCGCTCAGGACGGCGTCGTACAGCGAGCTGTCCCGGTCGGGATGCGCGGTGATCGAGGTGGTCAGCTCGTCCAGCACCCCCCGGCGGACGACCTGGCCGCTGGCGGGCCTGCTGATCGGTCCGAGGCTCACCCGCTCGTGGTAGCCCCTCACGGTGCCCAGCCTGTCGGCGAACTCCCACATGCCCATGTGCGTCGAGTCGGGGAACAGCCGCAGCCCGATCTTGGCGGCCTCCAGCGCGACGCCCACCCGGGTGATGCCGCCCTTGATCGGTTCGGCCATGTGCTTGGAGGTGTCGGCCAGGACCAGGATGTTGGTGGGCGGCGCGAGCCGGCTCCACGCCTGCAGCGCCTCGTCGATGTCCTGCGGCGTGACCGACGGCCGCGCGCTGGGCGCCTCGGCGGGGATCTCCGGCCCCGGCGAGATCGGCGGCAGCAGGCCGTCGCCGGAGCGGAACCCGGCCCGCCGGACGAGTTCCTGCGCCTCGGGGCCGCGCAGCCACTCGGCGAAGACCGTCGAGGCGTCGGCCACGGCGGGGTCGGTGGCGGTCACCACGTACGGGTAGTCGAGGTTGATGGTGCCCTCGCGCGGGTGCAGCGCGACGACCGGGTCGGGTGAGGGGCGGCGGCCGTGGTCCCACACCGACTGCTCGGGCACGATGACGACGGGGCGCTGCCAGAAGGCGCGGTCGTCCACGGCGGCCAGCATCGTGCGGTAGTCGGGGGCCGAGCCGGCCTGCGCCCAGCGCACGAACGCGGTGAGCGCCTTGTCGGCGTCCGGCCCGGTGCCGACGACGTCCCTGGCGGCGGCGACCGTGGCGATGCCGGCGCCGGCCAGCGACGGGTCGGGGACGCGGACCACGTCGGGCTCGTTCTCGGTGGGCAGCAGCCGTCCGCGCACGGTGGCGGGGAAGACCATCCGCCAGTTCATCTGGGTGCCGCCCACGGAGAAGCGCCGCGCCAGCGACTGCCGGGTGGCGAAGACGAGCGGCGAGGTGGCGACCACGCTCTCGCCCGCGGGCAGCGCGCTCGCGCCCTGCTTGCGGGCCAGCCGGATCCACGCCGAGGAGTCGGCGATCCAGCCGTCCGGCCGGTCACGCAGCACGCCCGCCCGGTCTCCGATCAGCGTCCGCAGCACGGTGGCCGGCGGCTGCTCGGTGACCTGGACGAGCACGCACCGGCCGTCCGAGGTCGCCTTGGTCTCGTTGAAGCGGGCCGCCGCCCGCATCGCGACGGGCGCCACGTCCACCGCGGCGGCCACGTTGACCAGAACAGGCTCTCGCGTGGCGCACAGTGCGCCACCGCCGCCGAGGAGCACCACGAGCGTGGCCGCGACGAGCACCACGGTGGCCAGCCCGGCCAGCAGGCCTCGCTGAAGTGCCTTCCTCCGCCGCAGCTCAGCGCTTAACGCGGCGCGGTGTCGACCCAACCGCACGGTGAACCTCTCTCCACGGGAGTGATGATTCTCCCAGCGCCTCCCCCACCCGAATCAAGTACTCGCTAGAACATGTTATACCTACACGGTCGGCAGGGCCCGGCGCACGCTCTGGCAGACGCCGTCGCTCGCCGCCGAGGCGGCCAGCCGCTCCTCGCTCGGCATCCCGTACTCGGTGGTGCGCTGGCGGACCGGCCGGCCGGTGGCGCCCGCCATCGCGCGCAGCTCGCTGATCGTCTTGTACGAGCCGTTCTCCGACCCGGCCATCCGGCTGATCGTCTCCTCCATGAGGGTGCCGCCCAGGTCGTTGACGCCGCCGGTGAGCACCTGGCGGCACAGGTCGTCCTGCAGCTTGACCCAGGAGCACTGGATGTTGCGGATCGCGCCGTGCAGCAGGATCCTGGCCAGGGCGTGCACGGCCCGGTTCTCGCGGGCGGTGGGGCCGGGCCTGGCGATGCCCGCGAGATAGATCGGCGCGCTCGTGTGCACGAACGGCAGCAGCACGAACTCCGAGAACCCGCCGGTCTCCTCCTGCAGCCGCCTGATCAGCTTGATGTGCCTGACCCAGTGCGCGTGGTCGTCCACGTGGCCGTACATCATCGTCGCCGTCGTCGGCAGGCCCACGCGGTGGGCGGTGGTGACGACCTCGATCCACTCCTTGGCGGGCAGCTTGCCCTTCGTCAGCACCCAGCGCACGTCGTCGTCGAGGATCTCCGCCGCCGTGCCCGGCAGCGAGTCGACGCCGGCCTCCTTCGCGGCGTGCAGCCACTCCTCGATCGACAGGTTCGTCCTGCTGGCGCCGTTGACCACCTCCATCGGGGAGAAGGCGTGCACGTGCATGCCGGGAGTCCTGGCCTTGACCGCCCTGGCCAGGTCGAAGTAGGCGGTGCCGGGCAGGTCGGGGTGGATGCCGCCCTGCATGCACACCTCCGTCGCGCCGGCCAGCCAGCCCTCCTCGGCCCGGTCGGCGACCTGTTCGAGGCTCAGCGTGTACGCGTCGGCATCGGTCCGGCGCTGGGCGAAGGCGCAGAACCGGCAGCCGGTGTAGCAGACATTGGTGAAGTTGATGTTGCGGTTGACGACGTAGGTGACGTCGTCGCCGGCCGCCTGCGCGCGCAGGTCGTCGGCGATGGCGGCCAGCTCGTCCAGCGCCTCGCCGTCGGCCGACAGCAGCGTCACCGCCTCGCCGTCGGTGAGCCCGGCCGGGTCGGCCGCCGCCTTCCGCAGCGCCTGGCGCAGCTCGCCCGGCGTGCCGCCCCCCGATGCCGCCGCCGCCGCCGACCCCGGAACCGAGCCCGCCGCCGCGGGCGCGAGGCGGTCGCGCAGGGCCTCCCAGTCGCCGTAGACGTTGTCGAAGTCGTCGCGGCGGTCATTCGTGCGGCCCGTCGTGTCCACCTCGACGTGCAGGTCCACCCGGCCGGACGGGGCGAAGCCGCCGTCCGGCTCCTGCCACGGCCTGCCCTGGAGCACCGCGTCCTCGCGGGCCAGCCCCGTCTCGGGGTCGGCCAGCGCCTCGACGTGGGCGAACAGCCTCGGGTCCAGCCAGGGCTCGCCGGCCAGCACGTACTCGGGGTAGATGGTCAGCCGTTCCCGCAGCCGGAAACCGGCCTCGGCGGTGCGGGCCGCCAGGTCGTCGATCTGCGGCCACGGGCGTTCGGGGTTGACGTGGTCGGGGGTCAGCGGCGACACGCCGCCCCAGTCGTCGATCCCGGCCCGGATCATCAGCGCGTACTCGGAGTCCACCAGGTTGGGCGGGGCCTGCAGACGCGCCTTCGGACCCATGACCAGCCGGGCCACCGCGATCGTGGCCGCCAGTTCCTGCAGGTCGGCATCGGGCAGGCCGCGCATGGCGGTGTCGGGCTTGGCGCGGAAGTTCTGGACGATGACCTCCTGGATGCCGCCGTACTCGCGGGCCACCCGGCGCATCGCGAAGATGGACTCCGCCCGATCCTCGACGGTCTCGCCGATCCCGATGAGGATGCCGGTGGTGAACGGCACGTTGGACCGGCCGGCGTCCTCCAGCACGCGCAGCCGGACGGCCGGGTCCTTGTCGGGCGAGCCGTGGTGGGGCCGGCCCTTCTCCTCGAACAGCCTTCGCGAGGTCGTCTCCAGCATCATGCCCATCGACGGCGCGACCGGCTTGAGCCGCTGCAGGTCACGCCAGCTCAGCACGCCGGGGTTGAGGTGCGGCAGCAGCCCGGTCTCCTCCAGCACCCTGACGGCCATCGCCCGCACGTACGACAGCGTGTCGTCGTAGCCGTGCGCGTCGAGCCACTCGCGAGCCTGCCGCCAGCGGTCCTCGGGCCGGTCGCCCAGCGTGAACAGCGCCTCCTTGCAACCCATCGCGGCGCCCTGCCGGGCGATCTCCAGCACCTCGTCCGGGCTGAGGAACGCGGCGGGCAGCTTGTGCGGGGCGGTGGCGAACGTGCAGTAGCCGCACTTGTCGCGGCACAGCCTCGTCAGCGGGATGAACACCTTGCGGCTGTAGGTGATGACCCCCTCCCGGCCGACCGCCTGGAGCCCGGCGTCGCGCACCCGGGAGGCGTGGTCGAGGAGCGTGTCCAGGTGCGCGCCGCGGGCGTGCAGGAGCACGGTCGCCTCGGTGACGTCGAGGGCCTTGCCGTCACGGGCGCGGGCGAGCGCGCGGCGGAGCGCGGAATCACTGACGAGACTCATACAGGGCACACTACGTCGGCCTGGGTTCGTGCCTCGCACCCAGGGCCTTCTTCCCGCGACCCCGCCCGGGCGGGGCACGGCGACCCCTGATCGCCGGGGCGGGCCGGATCAGAAGGAGCGGTAGTCGCGTGCGGCCATGCGCGGCCCGCGCGCCGGCGGGCGCAGCCCGGTCAGCGTGAGGAGGACCGCGGCCCGGTGCCGGTGCCCCTGGTACGGCTCGAGGAGCCGCAGCATCCCCGGGTCGTCGGTCTTCTGCCCGGTCAGCGCGTACCCGACGATCTTGGCCAGGTGGAAGTCGCCCACGCTGAGGGCGTCGGGGTCGCCGAACACGCGCTGCCGCACCTCGGCGGAGGTCCACACGCCCACGCCGGGCAGGGCGCGCAGCAGCCGGTCGAGCTCGGCCGTGGTGGCCGCCGCCTCCAGCTTGGCGGCGTGCCAGGCGGCCGTGGCGATGGTCCGCGCCCGCACGGACTCGGCGCCCGCCCGGTGCCAGTGCCAGGACGGGATCTGGCGCCACACCTCGGCCTCGGGCACCACCCGCATGCCGTCGGGCGCGGGGCCCGGCGCGGGCTCGCCGTAGTGGTGCAGCAGCCAGCGCCAGGCCCGGAACGCCTCGCGGCCGACGACCTTCTGCTCCAGTACGGCGGGCACCAGCGCCTCCAGCACCCGCGCCGTCCGCCCGATCCGCAGCCCGGCGTGCCTGCGCGCCGCGTCGGCCAGCACCTCGTGCCTGGCCTCGAACCCCGACACGTCGTCGTCGGCCCCGAGCCAGGCGGGCATCATCTCCAGCAGCCAGCCGGCCCCGGCGCCCCACGCCCGGCCGAGCACCGCACCGTCCCGGACGCTCACCCGCAGCGTGCCGGGACCGTCGGGGGTGCGGCAGGTCCGCCACACGGCACCGTCGGCGGCCCGGCGCCAGGTGGGGTCACCGGAGCCGCGCCGGTGCGGGCCCAGTGCCAGCCCGACGTCCAGCGGCCCGGGGGGCGCCCACCTGCGTTCGTGCACCCGTCCAGTGTGCCGCCTGCGGGGGCGTGCGCGGGGCCGCGGGGTCAGACGTCGCTGGACCAGCGGACGGCGCACTCGGGCAACCGCACGCCCGGCCAGACACGGACGCCCGCCCGCAGCTCGTTGCCCGGGCCCACGACGGCGCCGTCGCCGATGACCGCGTCGCGCACCACCGCGCCCGAGCAGATCCGCGCCCCGCGCCCGAGCACCGAGTCGACCACCGTCGCGCCCGCCTCCACCACGCACTCGTCGCTGAGCACGCTGCCGGACACCACCGCGCCCGCCTCCACCACGGCGCGGGCGCCCACGGCCGTGCCGTTGTTGACCTTGGCCTCCGGTGAGACGTCCGCGCCGTCGAGGGCGAGGTGCTCACCGGTCGGACCGGGCAGCGCGGGCGAGCCGAGGCGGCCGAGCACCAGGTCGCGCGAGCCCTGGACGAAGGCGGCCGGGGTGCCGACGTCGAGCCAGTAGGTGCGGTCGGGGTAGCCGAGGACCAGCTCGCCCGACTCGATGAGCCCCGGGAACGTCTCGCGTTCCACCGAGACGACCTCGTCGCGCGGGATGCGGTCGATGACCGAGCGGGTGAAGACGTAGCAACCGGCGTTGATGCGGTTGGTCACCGGGTTGGGGGTCTTCTCCAGGAAGGCGGTGACGCGCCCGTCGCCGTCGGTGGGCACGCAGCCGAACCGGGTCGGATCCTCCACCTCCGTCAAATGGAGCGTTACAGCGGCGTTCCTGGCGAGATGGGTGCGCACCTGGTCGCCGATGTCGTGACCCGACAGGATGTCGCCGTTGAGCACGAGCACCGGGTCGCCGGGCGCCGCGGTGAGGCCCTCGGCGGCGTTGCGGATGGCGCCTCCGGTGCCGAGCGGCGTCTCCTCCGTCATGTACTCCAGCGACAGCCCGAACTCGGCCCCGTCACCGAACACCGGCTCGAACATCGCCGCCTTGTAGGAGGTGGCGAAGACGATCCTGCGCACCCCGAACGAGCGGGCGCGGGCCAGCTGGTGTGCCAGGAAGGGCACGCCGGCGGTCGGCAGCAACGGCTTGGGCGTGCCGAGCGTCAACGGACGCAGGCGGGTGCCCTGCCCGCCGACCAGGAGGATCGCTTCGAGGCCTGGCACAGAGGTCTCCATCACTCGGCGAGATTATCCAACTATTCGGCGGCACGTTGATAAGAGGCGAGATGCGCCTCGGCCGAGGCCTCCCAGGTGAACTCGCGGGCCCTGGCCAGCCCCGCCTCCTGGAGCCGCCGGCGCTCGTCCGGGGAGGACAGCAGCCGGCCGAGCGCGACCGCGATGCTGTCGGCGTCGGGCTCGGTGTAGGCGACGGCGTCGCCGCCCACCTCGGGCAGCGACGTGCGGTGCGTGGTCAGCACCGGCGCGCCGCAGGCCATGGCCTCCAGCACCGGCAGGCCGAACCCCTCTCCGCGCGACGGGAAAGCCACCACCAGCGCCCCGCCGAGGAAGCCGGGCAGGTCGGGGGCGCGGAAGAAGCCGGGGCGCACCACCTTGACCGTCGCCTCGACCTCGCGGCAGGCGGCGTCGACGTCGTCCTCGTGCACACCGCCCCCGAGGACGAGCGCGGGCGCGTCAGGGAGGTCCTTGACGACGGCGGCGAACCCGCGGATCAGGTTGGGGACGTTCTTGCGCGGCTCCAGGGCGCCGAGGAAGGCCACGTACGGCCTGCCGTGCAGCCCGCACCGCTCGGCGGCGCGGCGGCGCTCCTCCTCGGTGGGCGGGTGGAACAGCCGCTGGTCGACGCCGTGGTAGGCGACGTCGATGCGGGTCGGGTCGGCGGCGAGCACGCGCACCAGCTCGTCGCGGGTCGCCTTGGACGGGACGATGACCCGGTTGGCGCGGTGCACGGCGGTACGGGTGGCCGAGCGGAAGAACGCGGCCCTGTCGGGGCTGTGCTGCTCGGGCTCGGTGAACCAGGTGACGTCGTGCACGGTCACGACGATCGGCATGCCGGCGTTGAGCGGCATCGAGTAGTAGGGCGCGTGGATCACCTGCGCGCCGGCCTGGCGGGCCACCAGCGGCAGGCCCGTCTGCTCCCAGGCCAGCCGGGCCGACCTGTTGGTGATGGAGACGGGACCCGGGATGACGTCGGCCGAAGGAGCCAGCCGCCGGTATCGCTCGGCATCGGCGCGCTGGCAGACCACGACGAGGTCCGCCCCCGCTCCGTCGAGCCCGGCCACCAGCCCGTCCACGTATCTGATCAGACCGCCGCGGTCCGCGGGGACCGCCGCCGCGTCGACGAGCACTCGAGGCATTACGAAGATCTTCTCCCCTCAAGATCATCGCGGGACGGCGTCCCCCTCTGTGTTCAGCTTA
Source organism: Nonomuraea indica (assembly GCF_002850745.1). GTDB lineage: Bacteria > Actinomycetota > Actinomycetes > Streptosporangiales > Streptosporangiaceae > Nonomuraea > Nonomuraea indica. The sequence continues at coordinate 365,087 of NZ_KZ559467.1, read as the reverse complement.
TGACCAGCCTCCCCCAAATGGTGGCTCAAATCACGTACGGCCGCGTCGCGCCGCGATTCCCGCCAAACCCGCGCAGAGCAGATCACCGACGATGATGACGGCCCGGGAGCACAGGGCGACCGCGATGGCCGGGCCGCTGTCCAGGACGGGCGACAGCACCGCCACCATGACGGCCTCCCGCACGCCCGCGCCCGCCGGCACGACGACCGTCATGATGCCGAGGCACCACGACAGCGCGAACGCCCCGATCGCGAAGACCGGGCCGGCCTGCGGGAGGACGACGTACAGGTGCAGGCCGTAGCAGACCCAGCCGGCCAGCGCCCAGCACAGCGCGGTGAGCATGCCGCGCCGGGTGAGGGGGTGCTCCAGCGGCTCCCGGCCGAGCCTGCGCAGGCCGAACCCGATCAGTCCGTTGATCACCTTGGGTTCCAGCAGCACGAGCAGCACGGGGGCGAGCAGCAGCAGCCAGCCGTAGCGGTCCCAGCCGAGCGTGACGAGCGTGACGAGCAGGCCGGTGGCGAGCTGGATCGGCATCATGAGGAAGAACGCCGCCGCGCTGCGCGCCCGGGGCACGCCGAGGTCGCGGCCCATCTCCATCTGGGCGAGCACGGGCCAGACGGCGCCGGGGATGTACTTGCCGAGCTGGCCGACGAAGAAGACCTTGGTGGCCGGACGGAACGGCAGCGGCGAGCCGAGGTCGGCCAGCAGGGTGCGCCAGGTGAGCATGGCGCCGAGCAGCGCGGCGACCACGGCCGCGAGCGACGCGGCGATCATCGCCGGCTCCAGCCGGGCGAACCCGGCGACCACGCCGTCCCACTGCGAGGCCACGGCCCACCCGCCGAACCCGAGGGCGACCAGCAGGAACCCGACCCGCAGCAGCCGCCGGCCTCTCGACCGCCCGCCGCCGGCCGCGACGGCCCCCGCTCCCAGGGCGCCTTCTTCAGGGGCGCCGCCGTCCGCCGCGCCCTCTCCCGGGGCGCCCTCTTCGGGGAGGTCGTCGCGTCTCACGGTCTCGCCCCGCCCCGCCGGGCCCGCCTCACCCGGCGTCACAGCGGCTGCGGCGGCTGTGGGAGCGCGGCGCCCGCCGGGCGGCGCGGCGTCTTGGTCGCCACCCACAGGTAGGTGGGCACCAGCGGCAGCAGCAGCTGCAACGCGGCGCGCGGGGTGCGCGCCAGCACCGCGCGGGCCAGCCGCCCGAGCACCCCCGGGAACAGCTCCGAACCCGCGAACCGCTCCGGGGAGGCGAGCACCGGGATCGTGTAGTCCCACACGTGGAAGGCGCGCAGCATCCTGCGCAGCCCGCGCCGGGTGCGGAAGCGCTCGTAGTAGTGGTCGGCCCGGCCGAAGGCGCGCACGTAGCGGTCGGCCAGCGCGGGCGGCAGGTAGGACAGGAACGGCAGCTTGTAGTGGGGCTCCATGATGCCCAGCCGGTTGCCCAGCCCGAGATAGAGCACGCCCCGGTCGGACAGCACCCGGCGCATCTCGGCCACCACGGCGTCCGGGTCGACCACGTGCTCGTAGATGTGGTTGAACACCAGCACGTCGAGCGAGCCGTCGGGGAACGGCAGCGCCGTGCCGTCGCCGCAGACGAACGCCACCCGCTCGCCGAACCGGTCGGCGGCCCTGCGCAGCCCCGGCACGTCGATGTCGACGCCCAGCGTGTGCCCGGCCCCGGCGCCGGCCAGCTCGTCGGCGATGAACCCGGCCGAGCAGCCCACGTCGCCCACGGTCAGCCCGGTGAGCGGACCCTGGAAGTGCTCCAGCACCGCGATGATCTTCGCGGCCTTGCGGCGGCGCTTCGCCTCGTCGAGCATGGCCGACTGGAACTCGGAGTATTCGAGCTGCGCGACGCGTTCCTTACTCACGCCGCCCTACAGTACCGTCGCCGGCACCGCCGCCCCGCCTTCGACGGCGTGAAGGCTCGCGTGGACCCTACCGGCGGGTCACGTTCGCGCGTACCCTTGGCGAATGCTCCGCCGCCTGCTGCGCGTCGTCCTGGCGCTGGTCGCACTCGGTTTTCTCGGCTACGGGCTGGCCCGCAACTGGGACGAGACCGCGGCCAAGCTCGCCGGGCTGTCGCCGTGGGTGCTGCTCGGGGCGTTCGCCGCGGTGCTGGGGGGCCAGCTGTGCCATCTGGTCGCCTGGCGGCAGGTGCTGGCCGGACTGGGCTCGCCGCTGCCGGTCCGGGTGGCCGGGCGGATCATGTTCGTGGGCCAGCTCGGCAAGTACATCCCGGGCTCGGTGTGGGCGTACGCGGCGATGATGGAGCTGGGACGCGACCACGGCAGCCCGCCGCGCCGCACGTTCGCCTGCATCTCGCTGTCGCTGGTGATCAACCTGGGGGTGGCGCTCGCCATCGCCGCCGCCACGCTGGCCGGCCGTGACGCGCTGCGCGAGGCGTGGTACCTCCTGCTGCTCGTGCCGGTGATCGCCGTGTGCCTGCATCCCCGTGTGCTCACCTGGGGCCTCAGCCTGGCGCTGCGGCTGGCGCGCAGGGAGCCGCTGGAGACCGTGCTGCCCGGCCGGACCGTGCTGGTGGCCACCGCGTGGACGGCGCTCGGCTGGTTCGTCTACGGCCTGCACATCTGGCTGCTGGCGGGCCGGTGGGACCTGTACGTGGTCGCCACCGGCGCCTACGCCTTCGCCTGGGCGACCGGGCTGCTCGCCGTGGTCGTGCCCGCCGGGGTGGGGGTGCGCGAGGGCGCGCTGGTGCTGGTGCTCGCGCCGCTGGTGGGCCAGGGGGCGGCGCTGGCCGTGGCGGTCGTGTCGCGGCTGGCGTTCACGCTGGCCGACGTCGCCGCCGCGGGCGTGGCGGTGCTGCTGGGCCGTCAGAGGCCGAGCAGCGTGCCGGTGTACGCCGACCAGAAGGGCTCCGGGTCCACGGCCCTGACCCCCGACCGCAACCTCTCGGGCTCCCCCGAGGCATAGAACCGCTCGATCGCCGCGCGGAGCGCACCCACGTCGCCCGGCTCGACCAGCAGCCCGTCGACCCCGTCGGTGACGTGGTCGGCCAGCGCGCCGACCCGGGTGGCGATCACCGGGACGCCGTGCTCGTGACCGAGCCAGACGTTCTGGCTGGCCGTTGCGTGGCGGTAGGGCAGCACCAGCGCGTCGGCCCGCGCGAACAGCGGCGCCACCTCTTCGGCCGGCACGTAGCCCGGCCGCAGCTCGACCCGGTCGGCGAGACCCAGCTCGCGGACGAGCGCCTCGGTGGCCTCCAGCCCGCCCCAGAACTCGCCCGCCACGGTCAGCGACACCCCGTCGGGCAGCGCGCGCAGCAGCAGGTCGAGCCCCTTGTACGGCCGGACGATGCCGAAGAACAGCAGCCGCCGGTGCACCGCGGCCGACCGCTCGGCGTGCGTGGACGGCAGGTGCGGCGGCAGCCCCGCCACGGCCACCGGCCTCGACGTCAGCGTCCGGGCCAGCGCGCCCTGCTCCTCGGAGTGGGCGAGCACGGCGTCGACCCGCCTGAGCAGCGCCTTCATCAGCGGCTCGTCGTACGGCTTGCGCTCGTGCGGCAGCACGTTGTGGCACAGGGCGACCACTTCGGCGCGGCGGCGCAGGCCGTACAGGATGCCGAGATAGGCGGGCACCTGCACGGGGCTGAGCACGGCGAGCACCACCAGGTCGGCCGAGCGGAGCCGCCGCCCGGCGGCGAGCCAGCCGTCGGGGCGCCGCCAGTCGAGCCGGCGCTCGGTGCGCGGGTAGGGGGTGCCCTCGGGCGCGGAGATCGTCTGCTGCCCGGGGTAGAGGAACGACGGGTACTGGGCGCGCCAGGACTCGATCACCACGTCGTGGCCCAGCGCCGCCAGGCGGTGCGCCAGCTCGGTGGTGTGCTGGGCCCCGCCCCCCTTGTACGGGTAGGTGGGGCCGATGACGGCGATGCGCACGTCAGTCGCCCCGCGAGCGCACGATCAGGTCGGCCAGCAGCGCCACCGAGCCGATGAGCATGCCGGACAGGAAGATCATGACGGTGTTGGCCGGGAAGTAGAACGGGTGCTGGACCATGTCCCAGACGCCCTTCACCAGCCCGATGGCCACCAGCCAGAGCGCCGGCGGCATGAGCACCTTGAGCGGGTTGAAGTACATGATCATCCGCAGCACCTGCAGGATGTAGCGGTAGGCGTCGGAGACGAAGCTGAACTTCGACTTGCCGGCCCGCTTGGCGTACTCGATCGGCAGGTAGTAGACGTCGTGCTGGTTGGACAGGAACGACAGCGTGATCGTCGTGACACACGAGAAGCCGGGCGGCAGCAGCCGCAGGTAGGGCCTGGCCACCGACTTGCGGAAGGCCCGCAGCCCCGAGTTGAGGTCGGGGATCTTCTGGCCGGCCAGCATCTCGGCCACCTTGCGGATCACCCACTTGGCGGGGACGCGCAGCAGCTTGTGCGAGCCCTCCTCGCTGGTGCGCGCGCCGACGACCTGGTCGATCGCCGGGTCCTTCTCCAGGATGCGCACCAGCTCGGGGATGCGCTCGTTGGGGTAGGTCATGTCGGCGTCGGTCCAGACGACGATCTCGCCCCTTGCCTCCTGGGTGCCGATCCGGCGCACGGTGCCGGAGCCGCCGTTGCGGTGGAAGGCGCGGATGCGCAGGTGCGGGAACCGGGGGGCCGCCTCCTGCAGCCTCAGCAGCGTCTCGTCGGTCGAGCAGTCGTCCACGGCGACCAGCTCGTAGGTGTAGCCGCTGGAGTCCATCGCCCGGGTGATGCGCTCCACCTCGTCGATGACGTGGTCCTGCTCGTTGTAACAGGGCAGGACGATCGTGACGTATGGCGCTTCTTCCACGGTGCTTCCACTCTGGGGGGTCTCTGGCGTGCTCACGTGCGTCGAGGGTACTCTGCCCGGCCGGGAAGCGGGTCCACATCGGGCTCGGCGCCGCGTCAGCCGGTGGCCATCCACACGTTGATCCGCAGCGACCAGGTGCCGTCGGGCGGGCCGGTCAGCGACCGCTCGTCCTGCCGGGTGACCAGCGCCATCGCCTGCCGGGGCGGACCGTACGGCGCGACCTGCGCGGCCTCGGCGGCCAGCACGACGGGCACCCGTCCGGCCGCCCGCACACGGTTGATCAGCCGGCGCACGTCGTGCTCGGCCGCCGTGTCGCCGCCGGAGGCGTGGCGGACCCTGGCCGCCGGGACGCCGCACATGCCGCGGACGACCTGCGTGAAACGGTCACCGGTGACCCGCTCGACGATGAGCACCGAGGCGTCGCGCGGGATGTGGGCGCACAGCGCGGCCACGGCCGCCGCCTCCCCGCGCTCCACCGGGGTGAACGCCGTGCCGATCGAGGTCACGGCGGGCGGCACGAGCACGAGCGCCGCTCCCACGCCGGCCGCCCAGCGCCGGCCGCGTCCCCTGCCGTCGAGCCCGCCGCCCGATCGGTCGGGCAGCCTGTCCAGCACCCGTGCGAGCCCCCAGACGGCGAGCAGGACGAGCCCGGGGATCACGACGGGCACCAGGCGGCGGGCCGCCCACGGGTGGTCGGGGGTGATCTCCGGCCGCAGCAGCGTGCTGACCGTGGTCCAGCCGATCACGGCGAGCGGCGCCAGCCACGCGAACGAGCGGCCGTCGAGCAGCCGGCGGACCAGCAGCGCGGCGGCGAGCGTGGCCAGCAGGAGCACCGGCACGCCGACGTACCAGGCGACCCAGTGCAGCGACTGCTCGAAATAGAGCCTCTCGCCGTCGGGAGGCAGGCCGTTGGCCTTCTGGATCTCCTCGATGAACCGCGCGGTCCTCCCGTCCTCCTCCGTCACGGGCGTGCGGCGCACGGTCTGGAGCCACGGGCGGACGGCGAGCCCGGCCACGACGAGCACGACGACCGCGGCGCCCGCTCCGGGCAGCCACGCGGGCCGCCGCGCGCGCGCCAGCCAGGGGGCCGCCGCCGTGCCGACGGCCGTCAGCACCAGGACGGCGGCGCAGATGAGCAGCAGCGGCCGCACCGAGCGCGACAGGTACTCCAGGTAGGGCCGCGACAGCACGTACCCCGCGAACAGTCCCAGTCCCGCACCGGCCACGACCCCGGCGAGCAGCGGGAGACCGGCCGCCCCCTCGGGCCTGGCGAACCGGCGCAGCGCCACCAGCAGTCCCGCGAACGCCAGCACCGGCAGCACGTCGCGCAGCCCGTCGACCCTGACCAGCACCGCCAGCCCGAACACCAGGCCGGCCACCGCCGCCTCACCCCGGCGCGGGAGCCCGTGCCGCGCGGCCCGGGCGAGGGCGTCGTGGAGCAGGGCCAGGCCGCCGAACAGCAGGATCATCGACGGGATCTCGCTGAACGTGGTCCGGGAGGTGTAGAGGACCGGCAGGCACACCGCGAACGTCAGCGCCGCGAGCGGGGCCCACCGCGCCCCGGCCAGCCGCGCCGTCACCCCCGCCAGCGTGAGCACGGCGAGCGCCCCCAGCACGGCCGGTGTCAGCGACATCGCGCCGAGCCAGTCACCGGCGGCGAACAACAGCGGCGCCCCCGGCATGAACTGCGGCACGACCGCCCCGTCCGCCGGGAAGAAGCCCACGCTGTCGAAGGCCAGCGCCGGGTCCGCGCCGCCGAACGCCTCCGCCCGCACCTCGATCGGCAGCGAGCCGTGCCCGGCCAGCCAGGCGGCGTACTGGGCGTAGGTGGCGGGGTCGCGGCGGACGGCGAGCTGCTCGGCGTGCAGCAGCGCGTTGAACACCCCCGAGGCCGCGGCGACGGCGAACACCGCCCCCGCCTGGCGCGCCGTGGCCTCCACCGGCGGCCCGGGGCCGCGCAGGACCGGCAGGGCCAGCAGCGCGGTCGCCGCCAGGCCGAGCAGCGCCGCCGGCAGCGGCGTGTAGTGACCGGCCAGCAGCAGCGGCAGCCCGGCCAGCAGCCAGCCGGCCACGGCCAGGGCGGGCAGCAGCGAGGCCACGGCGAGCACCCTGCCCGCCGACGGTCTTCCTGGCAGGTGGAGCACGCGGGATCCCATCGGTGATCTGCGAGGGTATCCGACGTGCCGCCGCACCCGTGATGACGCGACCCGTCCCCCGACGCGGGTAGCGTACGCGACGTGCACCACGCCTCAGCTCCGCCCGCCGGCCGCTCCGGAGGACCTCGCCCGTCCCGGTGGGCGGGCCCGCGGTGAAGCAGGAGGCCGAACGGCCCGACGCCGCCGCGCCCGAGCGGCGCGCCGGCTCCCGCGGGCGGCGCGGTGCGCCGGCCGGGAGGCTCGGCGCGGTCCGCGAGCGGCTGACGTTCGCGGCGGCCCGGCGGCACCGGTGGTTCCTCTGGGTGCTCGCCGCCGGAGCCGCGCTGCGCGCGCTGGCCATGCTCGGCTACCGGCCCGCCCTGTGGTTCCCCGACTCCTACACCTACATCGTCACCGTCTTCAGGCCGCGCCCCGACCTGGTGCGGCCCGCGGGCTACTCCGCGTTCCTCAAGCTGCTGGAGCCGTTCCACTCCTTCGCCGTGGTGACGGCCGCGCAGCACCTGCTCGGCCTGGCCACGGGTGCGCTCGTCTACCTGGCCGCGCGACGGGCGCCGCGGTGGGCCGCCACGCTGGCCGCGGCGCCGGTGCTGCTCGACGCCTACCAGGTCGAGCTGGAGCACCTGCTGGTCTCGGACACGCTGTTCATGTTCCTCGTGGTGGGCGCGGTCGTGCTGGTCCAGCGGCCCGGCCCGCGGAACGGCGGCCGCAGGGTGGTGGCCGCCGGGCTGCTGCTCGGCGCCGCCACCCTCACCAGGACCGTCGGCCTGCCGCTGGTGGCCGTGCTGGGGGTGTGGTTCGTGCTGCGGGGGCGGGCCCGGGTCGCCGGGGTGCTCGCGGTCGCCGCGCTCGTCCCGGTCGTCGCGTACGGGACCTGGTTCTACGCCACCTACCAGCGGCTCGGCATCGTCGGGGCGAACGGCGCGTTCCTCTACGCCCGCACGATGTCGTTCGCCGACTGCGCCGAGATGGACCCGCCGGCCGACCTGAGAGTGCTGTGCGACCCGCGCCCGCCGGAGCGGCGGCCGCCGTCGCAGGAGTACCTGTGGGCCAGGAACTCCCCGCTGGTGGTGCTGCCCGGCATCACCTTCACCGCCGAGAACGACGGACTGGCCCGGCGCTTCGCGACGCTGGCCATCCGGGAGCAGCCGCTCGACTACGCGGCCTCGGTCTTCGGGGAGCTGGGCCGCACGTTCGTCTGGGGCCGCCCCGTCTACCCCGACGCGGAGATCTACGGCTACTACGAGTTCCCGGCGGCGTCGCCCCCACCGCCCGGCCGGTGGGCCGCGCAGCTCGGCGTGGAGATGGGCCGGCGCTACGAGCGCGGCGCGATCGGCACCGAGGTGGCCGAGCCGTTCGCCGGGTGGCTGCGGGCCTACCAGGACGTCGCCCGGCTGCCGGGGACCGCGCTGCTGGTGATCCTGCTCGTCCCGCCCGCGCTGACCGCGCTGCGTGCGCGCCGCCGCGACGGGGCCGCCCGCCCGCGCCCCGGGGGCGGGCCGGCCTGGCTGCCCCCCTGGGCGGTGGCCGTCACGCTGCTCGTCGTGCCGGCCGCCGTGGCCGAGTTCGACTACCGGTACGTGCTTCCGGCCGTGCCGCTGGCCTGTCTGGCGGCCGTTCTCACCGGCCGTTCTGACCTGGGCGGACGTGATCAGTTTGGCGATGATATTCCACGCAATGTCCAGCTCTGAGTATGCTTTGGCCCTGATTCACCAGCGCAGGGTCATGACCGATTCCCTCAGTCATGGCCCCGAGCACGCCGTACGTGACCTAGTCTCGTGGCGCAGAACGACCGAGCCGACGCGCGAGGTGCACCGGAGCAGGCGAGGGGGCGCATGACCGACTTGAGGAGCGTGTCCGCACAGGACCGCAGGGTCGCCCCCACCGAGCCCGGCTCCCGGATGGCCCGCCGGGCCGCCGCGGCGGCCCCGCCGCCGCCACCGGAGGACCTGCCCCCGCGCGGCCGTCGCAGCCGCGGCGGTGGCGGCGGCAACAGGATGCGCGTCCTGGCGTGGATCAGCATCGCGACGACCACGGTGATGGTCGCCGGCTCGCTGACCGGCTACACGGTCTATCGCGACGCCTTCGGCGCCATCAACAAGAAGGACGTCAACAAGGACATCATCAACCCGCGCCCCCCGTCCACCGGCGCGCTCAACGTGCTGCTGGTCGGCTCCGACACCCGCGCCGGCAAGGAGAACGCGAGGTACGGCCAGGCCCAGGCCAGGATGGCCGACGCCGGCGGTAAACGCACCGACACGATCATCCTCATGCACATCTCCCCCGACCGGGACAAGGCGCAGCTCGTCAGCTTCCCGCGTGACTCGATGGTGCAGATCCCCCAGTGCAAGAACGAGACGACCAAGCAGGTCATGCCGCCCCGGCGGGACATGATCAACTCGGCGTACAACTCGGGCGGCATCGCCTGCACGATGTCCACGATCGAGCAGCTCACCGGCATCCGCGTCGACCACTTCGTCGAGGTCGACTTCAGCGGCTTCAAGAGCATCGTGGACGCGCTCGGCGGCATCGAGATCTGCCTCAAGTCCGGCGTCAACGACAGGGCCTCCAAGCTCACCCTCCCCCCGGGCAAGAGCCGGCTCAACGGCGAGCAGGCCCTCGGCTACGTGCGGCTGCGCAAGTACGGCGACGGCAGCGACATCCAGCGCATCAAGCGCCAGCAGATCTTCCTCAGCAAGGTGGTGGCGAAGGCCACCAGCAGCGAGCTGCTCACCGACGTGCCGCAGCTCACCGGCTTCATCAAGGCCGCCGCCAAGTCGGTCACCATGGACCCCGAGCTGGCCAACAACCAGGAAAAGCTCATCGAGATCGCGCAGAGCGCCCAGAAGATGACGGCGGGCGGGGTCAAGTTCATCACCGTGCCGTGGATGCCGGACCCCGAGGACGAGAACCGCGTGGTCTGGAAGCCGGAGGCCAAGGACCTGTGGGCCGCGATCCTGTCCGACACCGAGATCGCCCAGCCCACGCCGTCCGCCAGCGCCGGCGCCACGCCCAAGGTCAAGGTGAAGATCGAGCAGGTGCAGGTGCAGGTGCTCAACGGCACGACGACCCTCGGCAAGGCCCGCGAGGTCGCCGACCTGCTCAGCAAGCAGGGCTTCCGGGTCGTCGGCCTGGGCAACTACCAGACTCCCGACGGCAAGTCGCTGCCGGCCACGCAGATCCGCTACCCGAAGACCGCCGCCACCGGCGGCGACTACGCGAACGTGCTGGCCGGGATGGTGCTGCCCAAGCCCACGCCCACCGCCGGCAAGGTGCGGCCCGCCACCACCGACGTCTACACCTCGCCGGTGCCGCTGCCGTCCGCCCCCGCCACGACGGGCAAGGTGCCGGTCGTCCAGCTCATCGTCGGCGCCGACTTCAAGTCGGTGAAGGTGGAGAAGCTGCCCGACAGCGTCAACAACAGCACGATCATCGCCAGTCAGCAGAAGAACGTCTGTGTCTGACCTCAAAGTTCGCTGTGTAAGGGCCTTCTATCGGCCCGGCCGAGAGACAGGACCCTTCAAGCGGCGATAATGTGGTGCGGGTCGGCGACGTGATCGCCTAGCGCCGTCAAGGTGCCTGTAAGGGCACGGCGGCCGTCGTGTTCCCCCGGCCCCGAGCGAAGCTGAGCGACTCCGTAGTGTCTGACCACAAGCACTCCTCTCCGGTCACCTCTCCCCCGAGCGCGGGCGGGCCAGGCGACGGCGCCGGCCCCGCCCACACCGGCTCCCGGTGGCCACTGCCGGAGGAGCGCTTCTGGAGCGAGCAGACCGACCCGCACGTGGCCCTGCCGCCCGACCCCCACGCTCCCGGCGAGACGGCCCCCCAGCCCCTGCCGCAGGCCCCCGCCCCTCAGCCCCACTCGGCGCAGGTCCCGGCACCCCAGCCGCACCCGGCGCAGGTCCCCGCCCCCCAGCGGCACCCCGCACAGGAGCCCGCGCCCCAGCCACACCCCGCGCAGCCGCCCGCCCCTCAGCCACACCCCGCGCAGCCGCCCGCCCCCCAGCCGCACCCGGCGCAGGTCCCGGCCTTTCAGCGGGTCGCCGGTCCGCAGGCGCCTGCCGGGCCCGGCCCTCAGCCGGGCGGCGGCCCGCGCGCCGCGGTCGCCGTGGCGGAGCCGCCACACGAGGAGCAGAAGGCCGCCGAGCAGGCGCCGCCACCCCGCCGCAAGCGCGACCCCTACCTCGACAACGTCAAGTTCGTCCTGATCGCCCTCGTGGTGATCGGCCACTCGCTGGTGCCGACGCTCGACGCCGACTCCTCCCGAGCGGCCTACATCTTCATCTACGTCTTCCACATGCCGCTGTTCGTGCTCATCAGCGGCTACCTGTCCCGCAACTTCTGGAACTCCAACGCCAAGACGAACAAGCTCGTCGACACGTTCGTCGTCCCGTACGTGATCGTGGAGGTCGGCTACGCCGCGCTCCGGTTCGCGCTGGGCCAGAAGTGGAGCCTGACGATCATCGATCCGGCCTGGCTCAACTGGTACCTCCTGGCGCTGCTGTTCTGGCGGCTGTCCACACCGGTGTGGAAGCGGATGAAGCACCCGGTGCCGGTGGCCATCGCGATCTACCTGTTCGCCGGGTTCTCGCAGATCTCCGGTGACTTCAGCATGGACCGGTTCTTCGGTCTGCTGCCGTTCTTCGTCATCGGGCTGGTGATGCAGCCCGAGCACTTCGAGATGCTCGACCGACGCTGGATCAAGATCGTCTCGGTGGTCACGGTGCTGGCCGCCGCGGCCGTGGCCGTCCTCATCGCGTCCCGGGCGAAGCTGGCGCCGTTCTATTTCAAGAACAGTTACCAGGACATGGACCTGTCCTGGTACATGGGCATCGGCCTGCGCACCGGCCTGCTGGTGTGCTCGCTGGCCCTGTGCTTCGCCGTGCTGGCGCTGGTGCCCCGCACCGAGACCTGGTACTCCGACCTCGGCACCCGCACCCTCTACTGCTACCTGCTGCACGGGGTGCCCGTGCTCATCGCCAAGGAGATGGGCTGGCTCAGCCAGCCGTGGCTGTTCGGTCCGCTCGGCGTGCTCGCCATCAGCTCCAGTTGCTTCGCGCTGGCCATCGTGCTGTGCCTGCCGGAGACGCGCACAGTGTTCAAGTGGCTGCTGGAGCCGCGCCTGACCTGGCTCTATCGCCGCCCCTCCGGAAGTTAAGCGGTAGTTCGGCCCGCATTTACGTCCTTTTCCGGGTCAACGCGGACCATCGAGCCATGCGCGTATGCGTCGGCACGACCGTCCACCACCCCGAGGACGCCCGGATCATGCACCGGCAGATCCGGGCGCTGCTCGACGCGGGCCACGAGGTGACCTACGTCGCGCCCTTCACGCACTTCAACGTCACCCCGGCGATGGGGCTCACCGCGATCGACGTGCCGTACCGGGCCGGGTACGGCCGGGCCGGCGCGGCCCTGCGGCGTGGCTCCGCCGGCGCGGACCTGCTGGTGGTGCACGACCACGCGCTGCTGCGCGCCCTGCCGCACCGCCGCCCGCCCGTCGTCTGGGACGTACGCGAGGACGTCGGCGCGAGGCGGCTGAGCCGCGCGCAGCGGCGGCACCACGTGTGCACGCCCGAACTGGTGCCGGAGGCGACGTTCGCCGCCACCGCGCCGCAGGTGCCCGGCGACACCCGGGTGGTGCACCTCGGGCGGCTGTCCGCCGAGCGCGGGGTGGCCGAGCTGATCGCGCTCGCCGGGCGCCTGGCGCCGCACGGCATCCGGATGGACCTGATCGGCGCCGCCGACCCGGCCGTCCGGCCGCTGCTGCGCGACGCCCAGCGCGTCGGGCTGCTCGACTGGTTCGGGTACGTGCCCAACCGGCACGCCCTGCGGATGACCGGCGGCGCGCTGGCGGGCCTGTCCCTGGCTGCCCCGCAGGTCGAGGGGGTGCCGGCCAAGGTGCTCGACTACATGGGCCGGGGCGTGCCCGTGGTCACCACGCCCCAGGCCGGACCGCTGGTGGAGCGGGTCGGCTGCGGCGTGGTGGTGCCGCTGGACGTGGCGGCCGTGACGCGGGCCGTCCTGGATCTGAAGGAGGACCCGGCCCGGCGTTCGGCGCTCGGCGCCCGGGGCCACGCCGAGGCGCTGCTGCGCCACCACTGGCCCGACCAGGCCGCGGCCTTCGTGGCCAGGCTGGAGGGGTGGGCCGGCGTCACCGCGCCGGCCCGGCCGGTGACGGTCTAGCCGCGATGGTCTTCCAGGTCGAAGGCCACGTCGGCCAGTCGTACGGTACGCACCCGCGGGTCCTCGATCACCTTGCGCAGTTCCTTGACCGAGGCCAGGTCCTCCACGACGGCGTAGGCCAGCCCGTCGTTCGCCGCCTTGCGAAGCCGGGCCAGGGACAGGTCGAAGTGGCGCAGGTTGGCGTCGTCGTGGTCACGCAGCAGCCGCGACCAGGCACGGAAGCCCTCCAGGTCGTTCTTCATGTCGTCGGCGCACGACGTCGTCTCCTCCGGCATCGGCGCCCGGTCCCAGGTGGTCATGCCCCAGGTGATCGGAACCGAGCCCGGCCGCCGCTCGTAGACGACCTTTCGCGGGCAGAGATCGAAGTCGCGGGTGAACGCGGTCAGCTCCGCTGTGCGTGCCGGCGTGGCGAACTCGATGACGGCCAGCGCGTTGAGCCCGTCGGGCAGCCGGGCCAGGACCTTCCTGATGTTCTCCTTCCGCTGGAGGTCCGTGCCGACGTTGGCGAGGTTGGTGCTCAAGGTGGTGTTGGCGTAGTTGCCGAGAGGCAGCCTGCCGACCCGGCCGAAGAAGTTCTGCGTGATGGTGTGGGTGGAGCCGCCGTTCTCGGTGAAGCCGCGTGCGGCCCTGATCTGGCTCGCCCTGATGGTGAAGCTCATCGACAGTGGCGTGGTCTCGCAGCAGGTGTCCACCGCCACCTCGTAGGCAGGGTTGTAGATCTTGAACGCCGTGCCCAGGATGTCCCTCATCCGCTCGCCGCGGTCCCCGCGCTGCTGCACGAAAGCCAGGCCGGCGGCCGCCAGGCCGGCCACCAGGAGCGCGGCCAGCACCACCGAGGCCGTCCTGAGCACGCCGCGGCGCACCGCTCTGCGGGTCACCTTCGGGTCGAAGTCCGGCAGTTCCAGCACGGCCTCGTCCTCGCTCATCGCACCCCTCCGTAGCTGTCTGCGAAGGCGGCTCGGGCCCGCCACACCGCCGTCTTGATCGTCGCGTGTTTCCGGCCGGTCATCGCGGCCACCTCCACCAGCGAGAAGCCCTCCAGGTAGACGAGCGCGAGCAGCCTGCGCTGCTGCTCCGGGAGCCGGTCGAGCGCGTCGCGGACGTCGAGGGCGGCCACGTGCAGGGGCGGCACGCCCAGTTCGCCGGCGTCGGGCAGCGGCAGCTCCCGTCTGGCGCGCCGGACGTGGTCGACGAGGACGTTGCGCGCGATGGCGAGCAGCCAGGCGGCCGGGTTCTCGCCCCGCCAGCCCAGCAGGGCCCGGGTGGCCTTGACGAAGGTCTCCTGGGCGAGGTCCTCGGCCAGATGGGGGTCACGGGTCCGGCGCAGCAGGAACCCGCACACGAGCGGCCAGTGCTCGCGGTACAGGTCCTCGATGTCGATGACGCCCTCCGCGTTGTCGCTTCTGTCACATCACTCCAGACGTGACGGGCGGAGGAATGGTCACACGCGTTTCCGGTTGGTGTACTGGAACCATGGCATCGCATCTGATCCAGGGGCGAACGGTCAGCATGCCTGTCCGGGTGAGAGACGCGGCCGTCTGCAGCGTGCTGTACACCGTGCGCGCCGACGTGGCCAGGGCGGTGATCGCCTACTCGGGCCTGGAGATCGCCGAGGTGTTCCCGGGCAGGGCCGTGTGCGCGCTGGCGTTCGTCGACTACCGTGACGGCGACCTCGACTCCTACCACGAGTTCGGCGTGGCCTTCCTCGTCCAGCCGCCGGGCCGCGCAGGCGCCACCGGGCTGGGCGAGCTGGCGCACGCCGGGACGTTCGTCCACTGGCTGCCGGTGGACCAGGGGTTCACGCTGGAGGCGGGACGGGCCATCTGGGGCTTCCCCAAGGAGCTCGCGGACATCGACCTGCGGCTCGGCTCGCCGTTCAAGCGCTGCATCGTACGCCGGGACGGGCGGCTGGTGCTGGACCTGCTCCTCAGACCCGGACTGCCCGTGCCGGGGCCGCCCGCGCTGACCGGCCTGGAGGCCTACACCCACCGCGACGGCGTGACGCGGCAGGTGCCGTGGGCGGTGCGGGCCCGCGGCGTGCGGGCACGGCCGGGCGGGGCGCTGATCCGGCTCGGCAACCACCCGATCGCCAAGGAGCTCAGCGAGCTGGGCCTGCCCAAGCGCGCCCTGATGTCGTCCACCGTGGACCACGCGGAGATGATCTTCGGTGCGGCGCGCGAGCTGCGGCCGGGCGACGCGGAGGCTCCGGTCAGACGATCGGCGGGCGGCCCAGCTTGACCATGCGCCAGGCGGTGCGCCACGCCATCGGGCGGCGCTCGCCGGCCGGCGTGCGCAGGCCCTCGAAGAAGCCCGTGAACCACGCCTTCAGCGCCGGCCCCGCGCCGCGCTCGCGGATCAGGGTGAGCACGATCCAGTCGAGCAGGTAGAGGACCGCCAGCGGCCACGGCAGGTTGCGCCGGGCCAGCCAGACCCGGTTGCGGGCATTGAGCCGGTAGAAGTCGGCGTGCCTGGTCGGCGGCACCTGCGGGTGGTACATGACCGTCTCGGCGTCGTACTCGATCCGGTAGCCCTCACCGAGCAGCCGCCAGGCGAGATCGGTCTCCTCGTGCGCGTAGAAGAACCGCTCCGGCAGGCCGCCCACCTGGAGGAAGGCCGAGCGGCGTACCGCCGAGGCGCCGCCCAGGAACGTGGTGACCGGTGAGGACCGCTCGGGGTCGCCCGCCCGCAGGCGGGGAACGTGGCGACGCTGCCCGGCGCCGCCATCGGGGTCCATCACCCGGAAGGAGATGACCGCCAGGTCGGGCTCGGTGGCGAACCGGTCGCGCACGTGCGCGGCGACCTTCTGGTTGGCGTACCAGCCGTCGTCGTCGAGGAACAGCACGACGTCGCCCGAGCACTCCTCGACGCCGCGGTTGCGGCCGGCCGGGATGCCGGTGTTACGGTCGAGCCGGATGGTCTTGACGGTCGCGGCCGAGCCCTCGGGTGGCGTCGCCGACACCTCGGGCACGTCGGCGCCGTTGCCCACGATCACCACCTCGACGTCGCCGTCGATCTGGTGGAGCGCGGACTCGACCGCCCGGTTCAGCTCCGCGACCCGGTTGCCCATGGTGAGGATGACGCACGAGATCTTCAACGAATCATCGTCCTGACGCGTTGAGGTCACGAGCGGAGCATGCTTTCATGATCACCGAGTCTGCTGGTCTGCACATATCTGATAGGTGGAGCTAAGCGTATCGGAACCGGGTGTGAACCCCTACCGAACCGCCGACGTCCGATCAATACGACGGATGCGGCACCCGGCTGGTTCCGGGACGGCCGCGGCAAGATCACGCAAGCCGCCTGGACGCCATGATGCTCACCAGATGCAGGACCGTCTGCAGGCACGCCGCCACGAAGCAGGCGACGAGCAGCAGCCGGGTGGCCGTGAGCCCGCCGGCCACCAGGTCGATCACCGTGGTCGCCAGCACGAGCAGCGACAGCTCGATCGGCTGGACGATCCGGTGGAACTTCGTCGCCGCCAGCACCCGCCTGCCCAGGCTCAGCAGCCCGGAGCGGAACTGCACCGCGGACGCCTCGGAGGCGGCCGGCAGGCCGCCCTTGGCCCGCGCCACCTCCACCAGGTCGCTCTCGGCCTTGATGAGGATCGCGCCCAGCGCGGCGGCGACCCCCAGCACGGTGTACCAGTCGGGCAGCACGGCCGACACCCGCCAGCCGAGCCCCACGAGCAGCGCGGCCTCGGTGAAGTAGGCGCCGACCCGGTCGAGGTAGACGCCGGTCAGCGAGGTCTTGCCGGTCCAGCGGGCCAGCTCGCCGTCGGAGCAGTCGAGCAGCAGGTAGACCTGGACGAGCAGGGCCGCGGCCACGACGGCCCAGAACCCCGGCAGGGCCAGCACGACACCGGCCGCGACCCCGGCCACCGTCATCACCCAGGTGAGCTGGTTGGGCGTGACGGACGTCTTGGCCATCAGCCAGGTGACGTAGATCGAGATGCGGCGCATGTAGAGCACGCCGGCCCAGTGCTCACCGTTGCGGCGCTCCAGGTGGCCCGCGGGCTGGGCCACCCGCCGCAGCTCAGCGACCGAAGGCCCGGACATAGTCCTCCACCCGATCCCTGATCTCGGAGTCCGGGAGGCGCAGGTGCTCCAGGATCGTGTAACGGCCGGGACGTGTGGCGGGCGCCAGCGCGACGGCCTCGGCGAACTGCTCGGTGCTCAGGCCGATGTCGGCGGGCGTGACCGGCAGCTGGTGGCGGCGCAGGCATTCGGTGACCTGCGCGAGCCGCCCGGCGTCCTCCCTCAGGAAGAAGCAGAAGGCGGCACCGATGCCGGCGAGCTCGCCGTGGTTGGAGGTGCCGGGAAAGAGCTGATCCACGGCATGCAGGATCTCATGATCTCCACCGCTGGAAGGCCGCGAGGATCCCGCGATCACCATCGACATGCCCGAAAGGATCAGCGACTCGGCGAGCACGGTCAGGAAGGCGTCGGACTCGATGGAGTCGCGCCGGCCGATCAGCGCCTCCGCGGCGGTGCGCGCCATCGAGCAGGCCAGCCCGTCGATGGGCTCGCCCCGCTCGACGTTGGACAGCATCCAGTCGTCGATGGCCGAGAGGTTGCTGACCACGTCGCCCACGCCCGAGCGCACCAGCGACTCGGGCGCGGCGTGCACGAAGTCGAGGTCCACCAGGATCGCCAGCGGCATCGGGACGCCGAAGGAGCCCTTGCCTCCCTCGTAGACCAGGGAGGCGGTCGGCGAGCAGATGCCGTCGTGGGACAGGTTGGTGGCCACGGCGACCATGGGGATGCCGGCCAGCGAGGCGGCGTACTTGGTGGCGTCGATCGTGCGCCCGCCGCCGACGCCCACCACCACCTCGTAGGCGCCCTTGCGCAGGTCGGCGCCGAGGGAGACGGCCGCGTCGACGGACCCGTCGGCCACCCGGAAGACCTCCGCCTCGCCCAGCGTGGGCGCGATCAGGCCCTCGATGCGGTCGCCCTGGCCGGGGCCCACGGCGACCGCGACCCTGCCGGACGTGGCCACCCTGCTGTCGGCGAGCAACGCGCCGAGCTGGGCCACCGCGCCGCGCCTGACCTCCATGGTCAGCGGCGCCGGGAGCATCCGCGCTAGAAGCGGCACCGGGCCCCCTCACTCCTGCGTGCTACAAGCGACACCTGGCCCCCTTCTCCGTAACGGACGGCTCATCACAAGACGGCTCAGCCAACGGTTGGCTCAGTAGCGGACGGCGATGGTGCGGGCCTTGGCCAGGTCGTCGTGGTTGTCCACCTCGACCCAGTCGACCTCGCCGATCGGGGCGACGTGGATCGTCTCGCCGCGCTCGACCATCTCCTGGTAGCCGTCCTCGTAGTAGAGCTGCGGGTCGCGCTCGAACGTGGCGCGCAGCGCGTCGGCCAGCCGCTCGGCGGCGCCGGGCCTGATCAGGGTGGCGCCGATGTACTCGCCGTAGGCCTCGGCCGGGTCCATCAGCTTGGTGATCCGCTTGAGCGCCCCACCGTCGAGGGTCACCTTCATCTCCTCGTCGGCGAGCTTCTTGACGTCGTCGACGGCGAGCAGGATGTCGCTGGTCTCGGGCGCGGCCAGGAGCGTCTTCTCGACCGAGACGGGGTGGACGGTGTCGCCGTTGACGAGCAGCGCGCCCTGCGCGAAGTAGTCGCGCGCGCACCACAGGGAGTAGGCGTTGTTCCACTCCTCGGCCTTGTCGTTGTGCACGAGCGTGAGCTTGACGCCGTGCCGCTCCTCCAGCTCCGCCTTGCGGTCGTGCACGGCCTGGGCCGCGTATCCGACGATGACCACGACGTCGGTCAGGCCGACCGCGGCGAGGTTGCGCAGCGAGATGTCCATGATCGTGGTCTCACCGTCGACCGGCACGAGCGCCTTGGGCAGCGTGTCGGTGTAGGGCCGCAGACGTCGTCCGGCTCCAGCGGCCAGCACCATTCCCAGCAACGTGCACTCCTTGGTCGAGCATGACTACCTTGGCCCCAAAGGTTAGTTGCCTTTGGGGCCTGTGCGGGTAATCCGCCGTTAGTCTTGCGTTCCCGTCTCGCCCGTCTCCACTCCCGTACGGGGTGAGGCGAGCCAGCACGTGAGGCTCTCCCAGCCGAACAACGCCCACAGGTAGAGCGTGAGCAGCACGAATCCGGCCGCCGTCAGGTCGACGAGGACGGCCAGCGAGACCACCAGCATCCGCCCGTCCCAGCCGAGCCCGAACGTCGCCAGCCAGGGCGGCGGGTAGACGTGCTGGCGCAGCCGGTAGACCAGGTCGTAGTGGTGGAAGGCGAGGGCGCCGAGCAGCAGGAGGATCAGGACCGGATCGACGTCGTGGGCGAACCCGCAGGCGGCGATGAAGGTGTACTCGATCGCCCGCAGGATCGGCGGCACCAGCCAGTCGAAGCGGCCGTCGTGCGGGTGGGAGCTGCCGGGCCCTGCCAGCAGCAGCGTCACGAGCGGCACGAACACGGCCAGCCCCGCGCTGCCGGCCACGCCCATGAGCAGCAGCACGCCGACGACGAACGTCCCGGCGACCAGCGGCGGGAGCGGCGGGAGCTGGCCCGCCACCAGCAGGCCCATGCCGCGCGAGAGCGGCCCGTCGTCGCGGTAGGTGACGACCGTGCTCCGGGGCACCGGGGTCATGTGCGTCGTGATCATCGTGCCGTCCTCAGTATCCGGCCGGCGAGCTGGTACGTCAGGGCGACGGCGCCCCAGCAGAGCAGCGCCAGGAAGGTCACGCGGGCGTTGAAGACCGCGGCGGTGACGGCGATCAGCGCCATCCGCTCGCCGATCGGCAGCACGATCATCCTCTTCAGCCAGCGGGCGGCGGACCCGCGCTCCATCGCGAGCGCCACCCGCAGCACGCCCTTGCGCGGCGCGTCGTGGCCGCCGCCGTCGCTCGCCTCCAGCAGCGAGCGCACCGGCTTCGGCCACTGCTCGCCGATCCGCCTGTCGGCACGCCACCCGCCGAAGGCGAAGTCGGTCCCGTGCCGGACGACCTGCATGATCATCGCGGCCACGGCGAGGTACCAGATGCCGTCGGGGCCGCCGCCGCTCCACGGGAGGCCGGCGGCGTAGCCGATGGCCAGGCCGGCGTAGACGACGTACTCCTTGAGCCGGTCGGCCATGCCGTCCATCCACGCGCCGAACGGCGAGAACGCGCGGGTGTAGCGGGCGAGCTGTCCGTCCAGGCAGTCGCACACGAACGACAGGTAGACCAGCGCGGCCCCGGCGATCTGCGCGCCGCGGTCGCCGGCGGAGAACCAGACGGCCGCGAGGAAGGCCAGCGCGACCGAGATGCCGGTGACGGCGTTGGGGGTGAGCCCGAGCCGCGCCGCCGGGCGCACCAGGTGGCGCGACCAGGACGAGACGAAGTAGGTGGTGAAGAAGCCGTCGCGGTCCTTGATCGCCGTGTCGAGGCGCACCTGCTCCTCGTCCACGTCGGCGAGCCTGCCGACGGCGGCGTCGGCGGCCGCCTGGCCGGTGACGCGGTCGGCGTGCAGCGGCCCGAGGCGGGCCACACGCACCCGGGCGCCGGCCCGTACCAGGCCGACGAGCAGCAGGTCGACGACCTCAACGGAGGTGACGGGGCCGAGCCGCCCGGACTCGGCGAGGTCGGCGAGCTCCTCGGCGACGTCGCCCAGCGACGCGAGGTCGGCCTCGCCCGCCTGCAGCACGCCGCGGAAGGTGGCGTTCGCCTCGGGCACCGTGTGGAAGGAGCTGCCCGAGGCCACGACGCGGCCGCCCTCGACCCGGGCGGGCGGCCGCAGCGGCCCTCCCGCGGCGTCGAGGGAGACCAGCGCGGCACTGCCGCGCGCGGGGTGCTCCAGCAGCTGGGCGAGCGCCTCGGTGTGGACGACGAGGTCGGCCGGCAGCACGACCACGACGCCCGTCGCGGCGCGCGCGATCTTGGCGATGCCGCGCAGGTCGGCGGCGGCCCCGCCGCCGGGCGTCATCACCTGGACGTCACGGACGGGCAGCCGCGAGAGCTGGTCGTTGATCCGGTCGAGCAGCGTGCCGCCGGCACAGGGAAGCCTGCAGGCGGGGGTCGTGGCGAGCAGCACCACCGAGGTGGACGCGCTCGCGCGGGTCATGGAGTCGGTCAATGCGCAGGTCCTCCCGGTCGCGCGGGGGTGCGTGGACTCAGCGTAGCGACAGGGCGACGCGATATCACGGACGATGAGACCGTTACGCTCCGGGTATGGATTCCCGGTTGCGTTCTGTTGGGGTGGTCTTGGCGGGCGGCGTGGGCAGCCGCGTCGGACTGGGCGTTCCGAAGCAGCTCGTCACGGTCGCCGGCCGGACGATCCTGGAGCACACGATCGCGGTGTTCGAGGCGGCGCCGGAGATCGACGAGATCGTGGTGCTCATGACCCCCGGCTTCACCGGCCGGGTCGGGGAGCTGGTCGAACGGGCCGGCTTCCACAAGGTGACCCGGGTGGTGGAGGGCGGCGCCAGCCGTACCGAGAGCACCTGGCGAGCGCTGCGGGCGCTCGGCGACGAGGAGTGCGACGTGCTCCTGCACGACGCGGTCCGCCCGCTCCTGGAGCCCCGGATCATCACGGAATGTGTTCGCGCCCTGCGGACGCACCGGGCCGTGGAGGTGGCCATCCCGAGCTCCGACACGGTGCTCGTGGCGGCCCCCGGCGCCGGGGGCGAGGTCATCGGTGAGGTGCTCGACCGGTCACGGCTGCGGCGGGCGCAGACCCCGCAGTGCTTCCGGCTGTCGGTCATCCGCGAGGCGTACGAGCGGGCCATGGCCGACCCCGGCTTCTCCCGGCTGCCCGCCACCGACGACTGCGGGGTGGTGCTGCGCTACCTGCCGGACGTGCCGATCCACCTGGTGGCGGGCAGCGAACGGAACATGAAGGTCACCCACCCGGTGGATCTGGAGATCGCCGAGCGGCTGTTCCAACTCCCCGCCGCGCCCGTGGCCGCCGCGCCGGGGTCGCTGGAGGGGCGGACCGTGGCGGTGTTCACCGGTTCCGGTCCCGCCGGCGGCGACGTGGCGGAGGCGGCCGCGGGGCACGGGGCGCGGGTGCGGGTGTTCGCCGGCGACGAGGTGCGGGTGGACGACCCGGAGGCGGTGGCCGGGGCGCTGGCGCGGGCGGGCCGGATCGACCACGTGGTCGACGCCACGGGCCTGGATCCTGGCCGGGGGGCGGCGTGCCTCGGGGCGGCGGCCGTGGCCAGGGCCGCCCGTCCGCACCTGCGCCGGAGCGGCGGCGGGCTGCTGCTGCTCGGGCCCGGCCCGGCCGAGCCGGTGGCGGCCGTGGTGACGGCGCTCGCCCGGGCGCTGGCGGCCGAGTGGGCCGATGACGGCATCCGGGTCAACTGCGTCACGGCGGGCACCGGTCCGGTGGACGCCGGGCAGGTGGACGCCGGGCAGGTGGACGCCGGGCAGGTCGCGCGGGCGGCGCTCGGCGTGCTGGCCTCGGACCGTACGGGCCAGGTGGTGGACGCGGGGCTCGCCGCGCGCTGACCCCGGCTCGCCGCGTGGTCCCACCGCCCGGGCCCGCCGGCCTGGCCGTACGGGGCGAGAGCGGAAACAGCCGGAAGCGGAAACGGCCGCGAGCCGAGACGGCCGGGTGCAGAGACCGCGGCGAGCCGGGCGCGGAAACGGGCGCAAGCCGAACGGCCCGGAGTGGAGGCGGCCCGGAGTGGAGACGGCCGCCCCCTCCTGCGAGTGGGCGGCCGTGCGAGCGGATGGGTGGGCGGGCGGCGCGGGCTACGGACGGGGCGGGCGGGCGAGGCTGGGCGGGCTGGTGAGGAAGCCCCACCCCCACGACACGTGCATGGTGGCGTACACCAGCGGCAGCCTGATCTTGACCGCGGCCGGCTCGCCGCTGCCGGTCAGCACCGAGCCCGCCACGATGGCCAGCACGTAGCCGCCGGGGATGACCAGCCCCAGCGGGAAGAACGGCGAGACCAGCAGGCCCAGCGCCATGGCCAGCACGGCGGCCGGCGGCGCGAGGTAGCGCAGGTTGATCGTGCCCTCGTGGGTGCGCGAGACGACGTGCCGCCAGCGGCCGTAGTGGAAGTACTGCTTGGCGAGCGCCTTGACGTTGGGGCGCGGCCGGTAGGAGACCCGCATCCGCGGCTGGAACCACACCAGGCCGCCGGTCCGGCGGATGCGGTGGTTCATCTCCCAGTCCTGGGCACGCTGGAAGTGCTCGTCGTAACCGCCGACGCGGTCGAGGGCCGAGCGCCGGAACACGCCCAGGTAGACGGTGTCGGCCGGGCCCGCCGTGCCCCCGACGTGGAAGGCGGCGGCGCCGACGCCGATCTTGGACGTCATCGCGCAGGCGACGGCCCGCTCGAACGGCGAGACGCCCTCGGCGGCCATCACGCCGCCCACGTTGTCGGCTCCGGTCTCCTCCAGGGTCTCCACCGCGACGCGCAGGTAGTCGGGCGGCAGCATGGCGTGCCCGTCTACCCGGGCGACGATGCCGTTGCGGGAGGCGGCGATCGCGGCGTTGAGCGCGTTGGGGGTGCGGCCGGTGGGGTTGGGCACCACGACGACGCGGGGGTCGGCCGCGGCGATGGCGTCGGCGACCTCCTGGGTGCGGTCGTGCGAGGGGCCCACGGCGAGGACGACCTCGATCTCGCCGGGGTAGCTCTGGGCGAGGACCTGGTCGACGGCCTCGCGAAGGTGCCGCTCCTCGTTGAGGACCGGCATGATGACGGAGATGGGCGGCCAGCTACGCGTCTCCGCTGGCGCGTGCGGCGAGTCGGGGAACTGCTTCATGGCGGGGCTCACGCTACTGTACGGGCAGGGGAGGAAGGCAATCCAACGCCGGATCCTCCGACCGCACAAAAGGGGGACGGAATGCGCGACCCGGGTGAGGAGGACGCCGGGGTACATGTGGGCGGCGACGCCTACGGTGGCGTCAGGCTCGCGAGCGGTCGCCCGCGCAGGCCGGGCAGGAGCCCGAAGGCCAGGCGCCGAAACCTGTTGATCTCCGGTCTGCTCTCCCTCGGCGTGCTGGTCGGCACCGGGGTGGTGTGGGCGACGCCCCGCCAGATCGGCTCGGTCGACGCGGGCGTGACCGAGACGGGGTCGCGCGGCGCGATGAACATCCTCCTGGTCGGCGTGGACAGGCGCGACGACCTGACCCGCAAGCAGCAGAACGAGCTCAAGCTCGGCCGCGAGGCCGGCCGGCGCACCGACACGATGATGGTCATCCACCTGTCCGAGGACCACACCAAGGTCACCGTGGTGAGCCTCCCCCGCGACACCTGGACGACCGTCCCCGGCAAGGGCCAGCACAAGATCAACTCTGCCTACCAGTTCGGCGGCCCCAAGCTGGCCAAGCAGACGGTCGAGCAGGCGACCGGCCTGCAGATCAACCGCTACATCGAGGTGAACGTCCTCGGCTTCATCGACGTCGTCGACGCCCTCGGCGGCGTCACGGTGTGCACTCCGGTGCCGATCAACGACCCCAAGACGGGGCTCAACCTGGCGGCGGGCACCCACCAGCTGAAGGGCCCCCAGGCCCTCGGCTACGCCCGCACCCGGGCGACCGCCCGTTCCGACCTCGACCGCATCGACCGCCAGCAGCAGGTGGTCTCCGCCCTGCTCGACCAGGCGCTGAGCGCCGACACGCTGGCCAACCCGGCGCGGCTGGCCGCGTTCGTCAACTCCACGCTGCGCACGGTCAAGGTCGATCCCGATGACGGGCTGCTCGGCCTCGCGACCCAGCTCAGGGATGTCTCGCTGGACGACGTGCGGTTCGCGGACGTGCCGCTGTCCGACGTCGACTTCAAGACGCCGACCGGCGAGTCGGCGGTGCTGTGGGACAGGACACGGGCCCGCGAGCTGTTCCGGCGGATCGCCGCCGACGAGGACCTCGCCCCCACACCGTCCCCCTCGGCCGCGAAGCCGTCGGCGTCGGGCTCCGCCAAGCCGTCGGCGTCCGGCACGCCCGAGCCCGCGGCCTCCCCCGTCCCGCCCGGCCGGATCGTGGTCAAGGTCAAGAACGGCACGACCATCACCGGCCTGGGCGCCCGCACCAAGCAGGCGCTGATCGCGGCGGGGTTCCAGGTGCCGGGTGAGCCCGGTGACACGGCGAAGCGCGACCACACGACGACCGTGGTCCGCTACGCCAAGGGCCGCGAGGACTCCGCCCACACGGTCGCCTCGGCCATCCCGGGCGCGGAGCTGCGCGAGGCCGGCGACATCGAGGGCATCGAGGTCATCGTCGGCAGCGACCAACCGAAGATCACCAAGCCCACGGCGACGGCCACCCCCGGCGCCAAGCCGTCGACCGGGGCTACCCCGGCCACCAAAACAGCGACTCAGAACATCTGCAAGAAATAGGCATAAGTCCTCCTACTCCGGGCAAGAGCGTTCCCATGGTTGTCAGGTGCTGGCGGGAGGAACCCTGCACGATCGTGCGCATCGTCGGTGATCTCGACGTGGCCGCGGCTCCGCGGGTGAAGGCGGAGCTCGACGACGCCCTGCTCGCCGCCGATCCGGTCAATGTGGTCATCGATCTGACCGAGGTGCCGTTCTGCGACTCGGTGGGGCTCGGCGTGCTGGTGGCCGCGCTCAACCACGTCCAGAACCGGCGTGGCCGGCTCATCCTCGTGCTCGCCCACGGCATGATCAGCCATCTGCTGACGATCACGAACCTCGATCGTCACTTCGAGACACGCTGGTCGATGGGCGAGGCCCGGGAGGCCCTGGGCGCGGCGGCCTGAGCGCCGCCCCGCCCCCGCCTCCACTCCGCGTGCCTCCTTCGCCTCTCCACGCCCCCGTACCCGGCCTTGCGCCCGCATCCTGGATACTCGGGGCCGTACGGCTGCTTCGCTAGTACGGGAGGCCTTGTGAGGCTTGGAGTCATGTTCGACCGCGACCTGCCGCCGGAGTCGCTGGTGCCGTTCGCGCGCGAGCTGGACGGCACGGCGGTTTCCGACCTGTGGGTGGTGGAGGACCTCGGCTGGACGGGCGCGATCTCCTCGGCGGCGACGGCCCTGGCCGTGACCTCCCGCCTGCGGGTGGGCATCGGCATCACCCCCGCGCCGCTGCGCAACCCGATGCTGCTGGCCATGGAGCTGGCCAACCTGGAGCGGCTGCACCCCGGACGGCTCGCCGCCGGGATCGGTCACGGCGTCCAGTCGTGGATGCGGCAGGTGGGCGCCGCCGTCCCGTCGCCGCTGGCCCTGCTGGAGGAGACGATCACGGCCGTACGGGCGCTGCTGCGCGGCGAGACCGTCACCCTGCACGGCAAGGCCGTCCGGCTGGACGGCGTCTCCCTCGTCCACCCGCCGGCCGAGCCGCCGCCGGTGCTGGCCGGCGTGGTGAGCCCGCGTTCGCTGGCCCTGTCGGGGCGGGTCGCGCAGGGCACGATCGTCCCCGAGGGCCTGGCGCCGGACCGCATCCCGCCGATCGTCGAGCAGATCGCGGCAGGCGGCGAGCACGAGCTGGTGGCGTTCACGTTCCTGTACGTCGGCGACGACGCCCGCGAGGTCATGCGGCCGACGGCGACGGGCCAGGCCGAGTTCCTCGGGGTGACGCCGGACGAAGTGGACATGGCCGCGGGCACGCCGGAGCAGGCCGCGGCCCGGGTGCGGGCGTTGTGGGAGGCAGGGGTGTCCACGGTGGTCGCCCGCCCGATGGGGCCCGACCCGCTCGCCCACGTGCACAAGCTGCTGTCGGCTCTCTGACACGCCTTCGGCCGTCCCGGGCAACGGGGAACGGGGAACGGCGGCCGAACGGAGGAGGGCGACTCGGCCGGACGGCCGATGGCGGGCCGCCCGCGCCGCGCCACGATCACGACATGAGACGCATCACGACGGCCGCCACGGCGGCGGCACTGGCCGGGCTGCTCATGGTCACCTCCGCGTGCGGCGTGGAACTGGACGCCGAGGAGGTGCACAGCACCCGCACGTTCCCCCACCCGGGCACGCAGGTGACGATCACCTCCGCCGTGGGCGGGCTGCGGGTCGTCCCGGGCGTCGCCGGCGAGGTGCGGGTCGACCGGTGGCTGCGCGGCAAGGCGGCCGGCGACGGCCGGGCCTCCTGGTCCTTCGACGGGGGCGCCCTGCGGCTGAGCGCCGACTGCACGATCGTGTTCGGCGACTGCGGCGCCCGCTACCACGTCCGGGTGCCGCCGGGCGTGCGCGTGGTGGTACGCAGCGCGGAGGACGGCGTCGTCGTCCGGGACCTGGCGCAGGACGTGGAGGTCACCTCACCCGGCCCCATCAGGGTGTACGGCACGTCGGGACGGCTGCGGCTGACCGGCGCCGACAGCCTGATCGCGGGCGACCGTCTCAGGTCCGCCGACGTCGAGGCGCGTACCACGACCGGCACCATCAACCTGGCGTTCGCCGCACCGCCGACCAGGCTGGAGATGCGCTCCGGCGACGGCCGCGTCACCGCCACGGTCCCGGACGGCCCCTACCGGGTCACGGCCGAGAGCAGGAACGGCAGGCAGCGGTCGCAGCTCAGGAGCACCGCGAGCGACCGGACCATCGTCGCCAGGACCGGCACGGGCGACATCCGGCTGCTCACCGCACAGGGCTGACCGGCCGGCGGCGAGCGCCCCCGGGAGCGCGCATCAGTGCAGGGGGATGGTGGCCCACGGGCTCTCGGGGTGGGTCATCAGCACCCGGTGGGCCTCCAGCACCGTCGTGTACCAGTCGCCGAACGTCTCCTCGTCGAAATGGAGGCAGCGGCCCAGGACGTAGCCGGCCGAGAACTCGGCCCACGAGCCGTACGCGGCCCGCGCGCCGTGACCCGCCCGTTCGACGGCGTCGCGCAGCTCCGCCTGCGTCGCGTAGCGGGCGCCCCGCCCCCGGCGCGCCACCATCGAGGCCCGGCCCAGGTCCCAGGCGGCGACGCTGCGCACGTAGCCGTCCGGCGGCAGCAGCGCGTCGGCCCGGAAGCGCGCCTCGTACCGCATCACCTCGCCCACCAGCTCGCGCAGGACCGAGACGTGCGCGTCGAGGTCGGCGGCCTCGGCCTCCCCCGCCTGCGCGCGGAAGGCCGTCTCGACGTGGTCACGCCACGCCACAGGGTCGATCCTGGCGTTCCTCGTCTCGCGGGCCAGCAGGTTGCGCACGTCCAGGACGAAGTGCCACTGCCAGGCGCTCACCTCGCAGCGCAGCAGCCGTTCCTGCGTCCGCAGCCAGTCGTCGCGGTCCTCGACGCCCCAGTCGTCGCTGAGGCCCTCCGCCTCGTTGGCGTAGCCGGCGCCGTGCCAGTTCAGGGTGTTCCAGGCGTCGCCGTTGGCGTAGCAGAGGTGCGCGCCGCAGGCCAGGCCCCGCAGCACCGCCTCGTCCTCCGGCGCACCCGTCCAGCGCGTCTCGACCCGGTCGCAGGTGCCGTCGGGCTCGTACAGCTCGGCGTGCAGGTCACGCCAGACCTCGCGCTCGTCCCCGTCGGCCAGGAACCACCTGGCGCACGGCGTCCCCCCGTTGACGAGCAGGATGTCGACGTCGTCGGGCCAGAGGGCGTCCAGGCCGCCGAGCGTGGTGAACTCGTACACCACCTCCGGGTGCGGCCGGGGCAGCACGCCCACCGTGTACGCGGGCACGACCCGGCGGCCGTCCTCCAGCGTCATGATCGTGAGCGGCGCCGCGCCCTCGCTGCCCTCGGCGGCCGGCAGCGTCACCGGCCGGTAGAGCCCTTCGACGGCGACGGCGCGCAGGTACTCGTAGTGGGCGCGCTCCTCGCCCGCCTCGTCCCGCCGGCACAACTCGTACAGCCGCTGCTCGCGGAGGGCGGGCGCCTGCCACGGGGCGCCGTCGTCGGGGTCCGGCAGAAGGGGCAGGATCTCGTCGTGCATCTCGTCCTCGGCGTGCATCTGGTGCACTATAGCCCGACTTGATCTTGGGCACGGGCCACGGTCTCGTCGGCGGGCAAGGACAGGACCGCGAGCCCGCGTTCGGACCGGAACATCCTTTGGATAGGCATCTCACCTGCGTACAGCCCTTTTCCGGCCTCGCCCTTCCGCGTTTCGGCAGACTCTCGGCCCGCTGCTCGGGCGGAGCCGGGTCTCCTCACGTCAACCGCCCACTGAGAAACCACCGAGGCGAAGTTACGTGTTCGCCGCCGAAACGGCTCCGCCGCGTTGCCTCCCCCGGCGACCCTGATCGCCAGGGGGCCGCATCGTCAACGGGGAGAACCACAGTGAAACGTGTCCTGGCGCTGTTATGCGCCTTCATCGTCACGCTCGTCGTGATGCCGCCGACGCAGGCACACGCGTCGGCGTCCACCAGCACCGTCAAGCTCGCCTGGGCCTACGTCGCCCTGGCCGACCCGAAGGCCTCCCACTGGAACAGCGTGGACGACGCGCTCGTGGGGACAGGCGTCGAACCTCCCGGCGTGTTCCGTTCCTTCTTCCGCATGGACATCAGCCCGATGCACGGCAAGAAGTTGTTCAACGCCACCTTCCAGGGGTTGCTCAACAGCGGTGCCTGTGACCCCACCATCGAGCTCTGGCTGACCGGGCCGATCGGCCCGGAGACCACTTGGCTCAACCAGCCTGCCTGGAAGCAGAACCTCGGCACCGGGACGGTCGCCGACGGCTTCGACTCCTGCTTCTTCAACTGGCGGATCAGTGACCTCGTGCGGCAAGCCGTCGCGGCCGGCGAGCGGCACCTGACCTTCGGCCTGCGCGCGGCCAGCGAGGTCGGGCCGCGCAACCTGCGAACCTTCGAGACCGATCAGGTCGACCACCCGTACTGGGGCCGCTTGAGAACGCCGGTACTGCGCTTCCAGTACAACACCGTGCCTGAGGTGCCCACCGATCCGGCCATCAACCTCAACGACTCCTGTGGGGCGGAACCACGGCCGACGACGACGTTCGTCTCCACCGCAACACCCACCCTGGGCGCCGAGGTCGCCAACGCCGACCAGAAGCACGGCGATCGGATGTCGGCGCGCTTCGAGTGGGCGGACTCCTCCGGCACCGTTCTGGGCTCGGCGACCTCCTATCCCGGCTGGGAGGGCAGGCACTGCACCGAGATCCCCGAAGGGCTGCTCGTCGATGGCCAGACCTACCGGTGGCGAGTGCGCGCCGAGGATCACTACCAGGAGCCGGAGACTCTGGAGATGCTCAGCGACTCCAGCGACTGGACGGCCTGGCAGGAGTTCACCGTCGACGTGACCCCGCCCACGCTGCCGGTGATCGCCTCCGAGACCTATCCGGAGAACGCGACGGGCGGGCTGATCGGCACGCCAGGCGTTTTCAGCTTCTCCCCCGGTGAGTCCACCGACGTCGTGTCCTACAGGTACCGGCTCGTGTCGGGCGGCCCCTCGTCCGGGCAGGTGACGGCCGACGCCGGGGGACGGGCCAGCGTGACACTCACCCCCACGGTCGCCTTCCGCAACACCCTGCATGTCAGGGCGGTCGACCGGGCAGGAAACGCCGGGCCGGAGCGTGCCTACCCCTTCACACCGAGACGGAACCCGGCGCCGTTGGTCGCCTCGACCGTCTACCCGGAGAACGCGGCCGGCGGCGGCGCGGGCATGCCCGGCGAGTTCGCCTTCTCGCCCAACGGCGCGCAGGATGTCGTCGCGTACGGCTACAGCCTGGACTCCGGTGAGACGCTCCGGATCCCCGCAGACACGCCCACCGTGACGGTCACGCCCGACACCGCCGGTCCTCACACGCTGTCGGTATGGAGCATCGATGCGCGCGGCTACCTGAGCTCGGCACGCACCTACGCCTTCATGGTGAACTGATGGGTGCCGCCCATCAGTCATCTATGCCGTTCAGCATGCTCGCAACCTGTGCATCTGCCGGAAAGGGGTGTACCGTCCCGATGATCGCGTGAGATCTCATGCGTGACCGACGCCCCGGCGTCGGTCGGGATGCCCCTGTCAAGCGGACCACGCCAACGGTGTGGTCCGCTTCGTTCTGCCGGGGCTTCTCAGGTGAGGCCGTAGTGCCGGGCGAGCCGTGGAAGACGACGGATGAACTCCGCCTCGTCGCCGAAGTCCCATGCGTCGCCGTCGGGCTCCGCGTGGTAGGTCAGAAAGGGAAATTTGCTGCTGACGCCTCGTGCGTCAACGGCCTCGCCCAGGCTGTCCGTTTCGAGGCCGGTCGCCCGCTTGTAGGGCTCGAAGGTGACGTAGGCGAAGGACTCGAACTCGGGGTCGTCCTCATCCGGCCACACCTGCCGCCGGACATGGGTGACCCGCTTCAGCCGGAACGCGCCGTCGCGGCTCCAGGTCGTCCTCTCGTGCGAGAAGTTCTTCGACAGCTCGAAGAGGCGCTGTACCTCCGGCAGTTCGAGGATCCGGTCAGGACAGTCGGCGACCTTCTCGAAGGCGTCACGGCCACGGCTGATCAGCCAGTTCACGAAGTACTCGAAACCATCGGACGACCCGAATCCGGTGACGGTCCAGAACACCGCGTACATGTCCCAGGAGCAGGCCCGGTTGGCGCACAGCGTGAACAGGACCTCGAAGTCGACGATCTCCTCGACCGAGAGGCCGGAGAGCTGAGCCTCCAGCCATGCCACCCGCGCTTGCCGGGTCTCGGTCTCGCGGGCCGAGCGCTCCACCAGGTCCCAGAAGCCGTCGATGTCCACGGCTATGATCATGACACCTCACGCGCCTCAGATCGACCCGCACGGGCCCGCACAGGGCCTCACGGAGCCCGAAGAGATCTTCCGCCGCGACGTCGTCGACCGCCACCAGCTGCCCGGCGAGGTCCGGCGCGGCGCTGAAGCCGACGCCGCCAGCCTTACGCCGCAGCAGGCCGCCGAGGACCGGGCCTGGCTGATCCAGGCGCTGCGCCTGCGCCGCCGGGACACCGGCGGCGGGCCCCGCCAGCGCCTGGACCAGGTGCCCGGTACCACGGTCGGCCCCGACCGGGACGGCGGCCGCGCGAGCCTGGCTGACCCGAGCCCCCGACCACGGCCAGCCCGAGGTCTCGTGAGGGCCCAGCACTCCCGAAGCGCCAGCGGGGCGCACGGTGCGATCGCTCCCGCGGCCGCCTTTCGCCGTCCCACAAGATCGGCGCCCCGCTCGCCTCGGTGCCCACCGCCGTACCCGCGGGAACGCAGCCAGTCGGTGAGCTTGGTGAGCAGGCCGACGAAGACCACCGCCGAGCCCCATCCGGCGTGCCTAGAGCTCGCGGAGCGGGATGCGTACGCGGCAGGTGGCGCCGGCGCCGGGACGGGAGTGGAACGAGACCTCGCCCCCGTGCGCGGTCACCACGGCCTGGACGATGGACAGGCCGAGACCGGCGCCGCCGCGGCGGATGCCGTCCCCGTGCGGGTGGTCCGCCCGGTAGAAGCGCTGGAAGACCAGCGCGGCCTGCTCCTCGTCCAGCCCCGGCCCTTGGTCGGCGACCTCGATCAGCGCATGGCCGTCCGCCATGCCGACGCGTACGGCCGCCGGGGTGCCCGCGGGGGTGTGGTGCAGCACGTTGGCCAGGAGGTTGCCCATCACCTGGCGGAGCCGGGCGGCGTCGCCGGTCACCCAGGCCGGCCCGTCGTGATCCAGCGACAGCGGCCGGTCGGGATCGACGGCCAGCGTGTCGGCTACCGCGTCAGCGGCCAGCTCGGTCAGCTCGACGGGCGCGCGGTCCAGCGGGCGGCCCTGGTCGAGGCGGGCCAGCAGGAGCAGCTCGTCCACTAGTGAGCCCATCCTGGTCGCCTCGGCCTCGATCCTTTCCATCGCCTTCGCCGAATCGTCCTCGCGTACGGCCGCGCCGCGCCGGAACAGCTCGGCGTATCCGCGGATGGTGGCGATGGGGGTGCGCAGCTCGTGCGAGGCGTCGGCGACGAAGCGGCGCAACCGCTCCTCGGATGCCTGCCGCTCGCGGAAGGCGTCTTCGATCTGGCCGAGCATCGCATTCAGCGCGTCGCCGAGCCGCCCGACCTCGGTGCCGGGCGGTGCCGTCTCGATCCGCCGCCCGAAGTCACCGGCGCCGATCGCCGTCGCGGTCTCGACGATGCGGTCCAGCGGGCGCAGACCGCGCCGGATCAGGTGAGCGGCCAGCAGGGTCAGGCAGGCCAGCCCAAACCCGGACGTGCCGATCAGCACGTACGCCACCCGCTCGGACAGCTCGTCGCTGGCGGCCACGAGCTGCTCCGGGCCGCTCAGGGCGAGCAGGCGCGCGTTGCCGGGACCGCGCCAGTCCTGGATGGCGCCGAACGTGGCCCCGGCCGCCAGGCCCAGCGCCAGGGCGAGCAGGCCGACCACGGTGGCGACCAGGTGGGCGCGCAGTGACATCAGGCCTCCCTGGGCAGGCGCAGGATGTACCCGACGCGGGGCACGGTGTGGATGAGGGGCGGGTCCACAGCGTCCACCTTGCGGCGCAGGTAGCTGATGTAGGTCTGGACCACGCCGTCGTTGCCGCCGAAGTCGTACTCCCAGACGTGGTCCAGGATCTGCCGCTTGGTCATCACCCGGCCGGCGTTGACCACCAGGAAGCGCAGCAGCTTGAACTCGGTGGGGGTCAGGTCGAGCAGGGCGCCGTCCCGCCGCACCTCGTAGGCGTCCTCGTCGATCACCAGGTCCCGGAAGCTCAGCAGTCCGCTGTCCGGCTCGGCCCGCTTGGTGCGGCGCAGCACCGCCCGGATCCGGGCGATCAGCTCCTCCAGACTGAACGGCTTGGTGACGTAGTCGTCGCCCCCCGCCGTCAACCCGCCGATCTTGTCCTCGGTCGCGTCCCGCGCAGTGAGGAACACCACCGGGATCTCCGCCCCGGCCGCCCGGATCCTGCGGCACACCTCGGTGCCGAGCACGTCCGGCAGCATCACGTCCAGCACGATGAGGTCCGGACCGAAGGATGCGGTCATGACGACTGCCGCCGCGCCGGTGGGAGCGATAGCGGTCTCGAATCCCTCGTATCTCAGGGCGGTCGCGACAAGGTCGGCGAGATAGGGTTCATCGTCCACGACGAGGATGCGGCTCACAGGTCCAGTTTCGCCCGACCTGTGAAGAGGATCCCGCCCAGCGCGGCGATTCACAGAAGCGTCTAAGAACGGCCGCACAGCGCCTGAAGATCATTTTGTTGCACTGAGCGGTATGGAGAAACTCTCGGCCTTTGTCCTGCGACGCAAGGGACTGGTCGCCTTGCTGGCCCTGCTGGCGTTCTTCGTCGGCATGGGCGCCACCCCCATCGCCATCCAACGCCTGTCCGAGGAATACGCCCACCCGGGCATGCCCGCCTTCGACGCCAACCAGGAAATCGTCAAGACTTACGGCAACGGCGGCTACCAGCGGCCGTTCGTCCCCGTCGTGGTGCTGCCCGAGGGGCAGCGCGCGGACGCGAGCAAGGAGGCGATCGGCCGGGCCTTCGGCGCGGTGGCCGCCAAGCTGCCCCAGGCCCGTGTCGTGTCCTACGCGGACACCTCCGATCCCCGGCTGATCGGCAGCGACGGGCGTACCACGTTCGGGCTGGTGTTTCCCGGGACGTACTCCGACGGCAGTCCGCCCGGCGGCGGGCTCGGCGAGACGCCCGACGAGAGCCCGGTCATCGTCGAGGCGATGACCCCGCACCTGCCGCCGGGCACCGAGGTGCACGTGACCGGCCTGGACACGCTCGCGCCCAGCGTGGACGCGGGCGGTGTGGACGTCCCTGCCAAGATCGGCTTCGGTGTGCTGGCCGCGGTCGTCGTGCTGGTGCTGGTGTTCCGCTCGGCGCTGGCGCTGGTGCCGATCCTCATCTCCGTCCTGTCGATCTTCGCCTCGTTCGTCGTGATCCTGCTGCTCACGATGGTCATGACCGTGCACGACGTGGCGCTGACCACGATGCCGCTGCTCGGCCTGGGCATCGCCGTGGACTACTCGCTGCTGCTGGTCGCCCGCTGGCGTGAGGAGCAGGCCGGTGGCTTCCGCGGCGACGAGGCGGTGCACCGGGCCATGGCGGGGGCGGGGCGCGCGGTGCTGTTCAGCGGCGTCGCCGTCGCCATCGGGCTGATGACCATGGTGGTGCTGCCGGTTCCGTTCCTCCGCAGCCTCGGCATCGCCGGCGTGATCATCGCCGCGATGAGCGTGGCGGCGACGCTGACCGTGCTGCCGGTGCTGCTGGCGCTCGCCGGCCGGCGGCTCGACCGCCGCGCCGCGACGGGCAGGCGGTTCGCGCGCGAGGCGGACGCCGGCCGCGCCTGGTCGGCCTGGGCCCGCGGCGTCGTACGGCTGAGCCGGCCCGCCGCGCTGGCCTGCGGCGGCCTGCTGATCGTGCTGTCGTTCACCGCGCTCGGGGCCGACCTCGGGCTGCCCGAGAGCCGCGACCTCAAGACCTCCGGCCCCGGCCGCGACGGCATCGCCGCGCTCACCGGCGCGGGCATCCCGGCCGGCGTGATCACGCCGATCGACGTCCTTGTCACCGGCGACCCGGCCGCGGCCGTCGATCGGCTCAGGCGGGTGGAGGGCGTGGCGGCCGTGCTGGCGCCCACGACGGACACCTGGCGGCGGCAGGGCACCGCGGTGGTCTCGGTGCTGCCGGTCGCCGAGAACGGCAGCGCCGCCGGCGAGGCCACCGTCACCAGGATCCGCGACGGCGCGCCGGCAGGCGTGCGGGTCGGGGGCAACGCGGCGCAGAGCATGGACTTCCAGGCCCGCGCCTACGGCGCGTTCCCGTGGATGCTGGCGCTGATCGGCCTGGTGACGTTCGTGATGCTGGCGTGGGCCTTCCGGTCCCTGCTCCTGCCGCTCAAGGCGATCGTGCTCAACCTGCTCTCGCTCGGCGCGGTGATCGGCGCCATGGTGCTGCTCTGGCAGTTCGGCTGGGGTACCGCGGCGCTGCTCGGCATCCAGCCCACGGGCTCGATCGGCGAGTTCGTCCCGCTTACGATCTTCGCCTTCCTGTACGGGCTCAGCATGGACTACGAGGTGTTCATCCTGGCCCGCATGCGGGAGGAGTACGACAGGACCGGCGACACTCGCCAGGCGGTCGTGGAGGGTGTCGGCCGTACCGGGCGGCTGGTGACCTCGGCGGCACTCATCCTGTTCATCTCATTCGCCGCCCTGGCCATGACCCCGGAACTGGACGTCAAGGTCTTCGCCAGCGGCCTGGCGCTCGGCATCCTGCTGGACGCCACCCTCATCCGCGGCATCCTGGTCCCCGCCGTCGTGGCGATGATGGGCCGGTGGAACTGGTGGCTGCCCGGCTGGGCGGCCCGCCTCCTGCGCGTCAGCCCCTCGCCGCTTCGTGACGAGACCCCCGAGCGGGTCCCGCAGCCGGTCGGCTGACGACAGCGATCCGGCCATCGTGCCCAGTGATCACGGAACAGTGGCCGTCCGAACCGCCCGGCCGACACGCGAAAGCCCGGGGCCGTACGCGCTCGGCCCCGGGCTCATGGAGGTCACAGCCCTACTTGAGGAGCTGCCGGGCCATCACCATGCGCTGGATCTGGTTGGTGCCCTCGTAGATCTGGGTGATCTTGGCGTCGCGCATCATGCGCTCCACCGGGAAGTCCTTGGTGTAGCCGTAGCCGCCCAGGAGCTGGACCGCGTCCGTGGTGATCTCCATGGCGGCGTCCGAGGCCGCGCACTTGGCGGCGCTCGACAGGAACGTCAGGTCCTTCTGCGGCTGCCCATGCATGGCGAGCTCGGACTTGGCCGCCGCGTGGTAGGTGAGCTGCCGGGCCGCCTCGAGCTTCATGGCCATGTCGGCCAGCATGAACTGCACGCCCTGGAAGTCGGCGATGGCCTTGCCGAACTGCTTGCGCTCCTTGACGTAGCCGACGGCGAAGTCGAGGGCGCCCTGGGCGATGCCGAGCGCCTGGGCGGCGATGGTGATGCGGGTGTGGTCGAGCGTGGCCAGGGCGGTCTTGAAGCCGGTGCCGGGCTCGCCGACCATGCGGGAGGCGGGGATGCGGACGTCCTCCAGGATGACCTGGCGGGTCGGGGAGGCCTTGATGCCGAGCTTCTTCTCCTTCGGCCCGAACGAGACGCCCTCGTCGCCCTTCTCCACGACGAACGCGGAGATGCCCCGGGCCCCGGCCGACGGGTCGGTCACGGCCATGACCGTGTAGTACTCGGACACGCCCGCGTTCGTGATCCACATCTTGGTGCCGTTGAGCACGTAGTGGTCGCCGTCGGCGACGGCGCGGGTCTTCATCGCGGCGGCGTCCGAGCCCGCCTCCGGCTCCGACAGCGCGTACGAGAACATGGCGTCGCCGCGGGCCACCGGCGCGAGGTAGCGCTGCTTCAGCTCCTCCGACGCCGACAGCAGCAGCGGGACGGTGCCCAGCTTGTTCACGGCGGGGATGAGGGACGACGAGGCGCAGGCCCGCGCCACCTCCTCGATCACGATGACCGTGGCCAGCGCGTCGGCCCCGGCACCGCCGTACTCCTCCGGCACGTGCACCGCGTGCAGGTCGGCCCCGACGAGCGCCTTGTAGACGTCCCAGGGGAACTCTTCGGTCTCGTCGGCCTCCGCGGCGCGCGGGGCGATCTTCTCGTCGGCGAGGGCGCGGACCGTCTCCCGGAGCATGTCGTGCTCTTCGGCGGGCGCGTACAGAGGAAAGCTCATACCGAGATACTAGGACGTCCGAGCATCTTGTTACCAGTCGGTACAGTTTGTGAAAAGGCCCAGGTGGCACAGAAGGGGGTAACGACGGCCGGTAGCATGCCTGGGCGATCGAAAGGAGCTCACACGTGCCATATCGCCTGACGGTGATCGGGACCGGATACCTGGGCATCACGCATGCGGCCTGCATGGCGGATCTCGGATTCGACGTCCTGGGCCTCGACATCGACGCCGACAAAGTCCGTTGTCTCAACCAGGGTGAGCTCCCCATCCACGAGCCCGGGCTCGAACCCGTGCTCCGCCGCGGCCTCCAATCCGGCCGGCTGCGCTTCACCACCTCCTACGAGGAGGCGGCCGCCTTCGGCGACGTGCACTTCATCTGCGTGGGCACGCCGCAGAAGCGCGGCGAGTACGCCGCCGACGTCTCCTACATGGACGCCGCCGTCGAGTCGCTGGCGCCGCACCTCGACCGCGCGTGCCTGGTGGTGGGCAAGTCCACCGTGCCCGTCGGCACGGCGAGCCGGCTCGCCGACAAGCTCGCCCGGCTGGCCCCGGCCGGCATCGAGGCCGAGCTGGCCTGGAACCCGGAGTTCCTGCGCGAGGGCTTCGCCGTGCAGGACACTCTCACGCCCGACCGCATCGTGATCGGCGTGCGGTCCGAGCGGGCCGAGAAGGTGCTGCGTGAGGTGTACCAGCCGCTGGGCGAGGTGCCGATGGTGGTGACCGACTTCGCGACCGCCGAGCTGGTCAAGACCGCGGCCAACGCCTTCCTGGCCACCAAGATCTCCTTCATCAACGCCATGGCCGAGGTCTGCGAGGCCGCGCACGCCGACGTCAAGCAGCTGTCGGAGGCGCTGTCCTACGACGACCGCATCGGTGGCCGGTTCCTGAACGCCGGGCTCGGCTTCGGCGGCGGGTGCCTGCCCAAGGACATCCGCGCGTTCATGGCCCGCGCGGGCGAGCTGGGCGCCGACCAGGCGCTGACGTTCCTGCGCGAGGTGGACGCCATCAACATGCGCCGCCGCGCCCGCATGGTGGACCTGGCGCGCGAGCTGGCCGGCGGCTCGTTCCACGGTTGCACGGTCGGCGTGCTGGGGGCCGCGTTCAAGCCCAACTCCGACGACATCCG
The DNA here is from genome assembly GCF_002850745.1 of Nonomuraea indica. GTDB lineage: Bacteria > Actinomycetota > Actinomycetes > Streptosporangiales > Streptosporangiaceae > Nonomuraea > Nonomuraea indica. The sequence goes on along the minus strand of NZ_KZ559467.1, from coordinate 326,433 downwards.
CGACTCGCCCGCGCTGGACGTGGCGGTCACGATCGGCCACCAGGGCGGGCGGGTGACGGTGTACGACCCGATCGCGCTGGACAACGCCCGCAAGGCGCACCCGGAGCTCAAGTACGGCGACTCGGCGCTGGAGGCGGCCCGCGGGGCGCACGTGGTGCTGCTGCTCACCGAATGGCAGGAGTTCGTCGAGCTGGACCCCGAGACGCTGGGGGAGGTCGTCGCCACCCGCCGCATCGTCGACGGGCGCAACGCGCTCAACGCCGAGACCTGGCGCGCCGCCGGCTGGCACTACCGCGCCCTCGGCCGCCCGTAGGTCCTTCTGTTACGGCACGGCCGAGCAGGCCGCCACCCGCCGCACGGAGTTGCGGACCTCTAGGAAGACGCCCGCTGACCGGCTGACGGCGGGCCGCCGTCACGCCGTCTCGCGGGCCGTGGCTTCCGGACGCGGGACAGCCACGGCCTGCCTCACGGCGTGTCGGCGGGCCGTGTCCCCAGCGCGGCCGCCTCGGCGCGCAGGCGCTCTCCCTTGGCGTACGCCTGCTCCTTGAGCCGGTCCTGGAAGTCCTCCATGCGCCGCCGGAGCTCCGGGTCGGCGGCGGCGAGGATGCGCACGGCCAGCAGCCCCGCGTTGCGCGCCCCGCCCACCGCGACGGTGGCGACGGGCACCCCGGCGGGCATCTGCACGATCGACAGCAGGGAGTCCATGCCGTCGAGGTACTTCAGCGGCACCGGCACCCCGATGACGGGCAGCGGGGTCACCGAGGCGAGCATGCCGGGCAGGTGGGCGGCGCCGCCCGCCCCGGCGATGATGACGCGCAGGCCCCGGGAGGCGGCCTGACGGCCGTAGTCGATCATCTCGGCGGGCATCCGGTGCGCGGAGACCACGTCGGCCTCGAACGGGACGCCGAACTCGGCCACCGCCTCGGCCGCCGCCTTCATCACCGGCCAGTCGGAGTCGCTTCCCATGACGATGCCGATGCTCACGCCGTCTCCTTCGCGGGCCGCGGGGGCGTCTCGGTCACGTGTACTCCCCTGTGGTGAGGTGGACGGCGGCGTGCCGGGCGCGGGCACGGACGGTGTCGAGGTCGTCGCCGACGGCCGTCACATGGCCGATCTTCCGGCCGGGGCGCACCTGCTTGCCGTAGAAGTGCACCTTGATGCCGGGGTCGTGGGCCATCACGTGCTCGTAGCGCTCGAACAGGTCGGGGTCGTCGCCGCCCAGCAGGTTGGCCATGACGACGACGGGCGCGGTCATGGCGGGCGAGCCGAGCGGCAGGTCGAGCACGGCCCGCAGGTGCTGCTCGAACTGCGACGTGCGGGCGCCCTCGATCGTCCAGTGGCCGCTGTTGTGCGGGCGCATGGCCAGCTCGTTGACCACGAGCCCGTGGCCCGTGTCGAACATCTCCACCGCCAGCAGCCCGGTGACCCCGAGCTCGTGGGCGATCTGCAGGGCGATGCGCTGGGCCTGCGCCGCCTCCTCCGGGTCGAGCCCCGGGGCGGGCGCGAGGACCTCCACGCAGATGCCGTCCTGCTGCACGGTCTCGACGACGGGGTAGCTGACGCCCTGCCCGTGGGGCGAGCGGGCGACCAGCACGGCCAGCTCCCGCTCGAACGGCACGAACGCCTCCGCCATCAGCGGCACCCCGGCCGCGAGGGCGGCCTCGGCGTCGGCGGCCGAGCGGCACACCCACACGCCGCGGCCGTCGTAGCCGCCCCTGACGGCCTTGAGCACCACCGGCCAGCCGTGCTCGGCGGCGAAGGCGGTGACGTCCTCGACGCCGGACACCCTGGCCCAGGCGGGGCAGGGCGCGCCGAGGGCGGTGAGCCGCTCGCGCATGACCGCCTTGTCCTGGGCGTGGACCAGCGCCTCCGCGCCCGGGTGCACCGCGAACCCGTCGGCGGCCAGCGCGCTGATGTGCTCGGTGGGCACGTGCTCGTGGTCGAACGTGATCGCGTCGCAGCCCTTGGCGAACGCGCGCAGGTCGCCGAGGTCGCGGTAGTCGCCGATCCGGGTGTCGACGATGACCCGGGCGGCGCTCTCGTCAGGGGCGTTGGCCAGCACCCGCAGCTCGACGCCCAGCGCGATGGCGGGCTGCTGCGTCATCCGGGCCAGCTGACCCGCGCCGACCACGCCGACGACCGGGCCGATGGGGCTGTAGGAACTCACGTGTGGTGAGCTTACCGGGACGCACCGGCTGCTTGGCAGCCGCGTCCCAGTTCAGCGGCCTCGCGGGCGCATCGGTTCCGGGCGATCGGCCGCCGCCGGCAGGATGCCCATAATGCGCATTTGTCCGGGCATAGGTCGGTACGAGGGACGTACTGCCATGAGCCGGGATGCTCCCCGCTCCGACCCGGACCGGGGCCCGCGACCAGTAGGCTGGTGGCCCCAAGCCCGACAGGCTCCGCGCACAGGGAAGGACCGACCAGGAGACGTGGACTTCATCAAGCCCCTCTACCAGCGGTTCGAGGCCCTGCTGCGCGAGCTGACCAAGTTCGGCATCGTCGGGGCGCTCGCCTTCCTGCTCGACCTCGGCATGCTCAACCTGTTCCTGATGCTGGACCAGGGCCCGATGACGTCCAAGGTGTTCGCCGCGATCGTCTCGACGACCTTCGCGTACGCCGGCAACAGGTTCTGGACGTTCCGGCACCGCGAGCAGAGCGGCCTGGGCCGCGAGTACTTCCTGTTCTTCCTGCTCAACGGCATAGCCCTGCTGATCGGCCTGCTGGTGATCGGCTTCACCCGCTACACGCTCGGCCTCGCCGACCTGCTGAGCCTGAACATCGCCAACATCATCGGCGTCGGGCTCGGCACCCTGTTCCGCTTCTGGTCGTACAAGAAGTGGGTGTTCCTGGAGGCCACCGAGCCCATCCCCACCGAGCTGCCCGACGCGGAGGTCAGGCAGGACCGGTGACGACCCGGTTCCGGCCGTTCTCGTCGGCCGGCCGCAGGAAGATCGCGAACGTCGCCGGGCGGCGCCGCACCAGCTCCAGCCGGCCGCCGTCGGCGGCGGCCAGGGCGCGGGCCAGCGTCAGCCCCAGCCCGGTGCCGCCCCCGCCGCTCACGTTGCGTTCGAAGACCTTGGGCGCGATGTCGTCGGCGATCCCGGGCCCCTCGTCGGTCACCTCGACCACGATGTAGGTGTCGCCCTGGGTGGTGGTCACCGTGACGGTGCCGGCGCCGTGGCGCAGGGAGTTCTCCAGCAGCGTGGCGATGACCTGGCCGAAGCCGCCGGTCGTGGCCAGCGCCTTCAGGCCGCGGGAGCCTTCCAGCAGCAGCGTGCGGTCGCCGCCGCGGAAGACCGGCTCCCACTCGGTGATCTGCTGGATGAGCACCTCGTCGATGGCCACCGGCTCCGCCTGCGCGTGGCGCTGCCGGCGCGCCGCGGCGAGCAGCTCGTCGATCACCGCGGTGAGCCGCTCAGCCTGTACGATCGCCGCCTCACCCTCCTCGCGGACGGTGTCCGGATGGTCGCAGGCGGCGACGATCTCCTCCAGGCGCATGGTCAGCCCCGTCAGCGGGGTGCGCAGCTGGTGGGAGGCGTCGGTGGCGAACTCGCGCTCGCGGGTCAGCAGGTCCGAGATGCGGGTGGCGCTGCGGTCGAGCACCTCGGCCACCTGGTCCAGCTCCGGTATGCCGTAGCGGTGCCGGCTCGGCCGGGCGTCACCGGAGCCCAGCCGTTCGGCGATCTTGGCCAGATCCTGGAGCGGCAGCGTCAACCGGCGCGACTGCACGATGGCCAGCCCCACCGCCACGGCCAGAGCCGCGACGGCCAGGGCCACGATCAGCAGCAGCCGCGCGCGTACGTCGTGCTCGATCTGGTCCCGGTCGCGGCTCACCCGGACGTAGATGCCGTTCTCGGACTGCGCGTCCTCGGCCATCTGCTGGCCCGTCGGCGGGGCCATGCCGACGATGGTCGCCTTGGGTGGATTCGCGCGCTCGTAGATCTGGATGTGGCGGCCGGGATACTTCTGCTCGAGCTGCTGGGGATCCAGCGGCGTCTCCTGGATGCGGGCGTACTCCACCTCACCGACGAGGCGGGTCGCCTCCGCCCTGAGCTCCTGGGCCGCCTCGTCGACGATCAGGCGGCTGACCACGATGCCCAGCGGGACCCCCAGCAACAGGACCGCGATGACCGCGACGACCAGAGTCGAGGTGAGCAGACGGCGGCGCATCCCCTACTCGCGTTCGAAGCGGAAGCCGACTCCCCGGACCGTGGTGATGTAGCGGGGCTTGGCCGCGTCGTCACCGAGCTTGCGGCGTAGCCACGAGATGTGCATGTCGAGCGTCTTGGTGGAGCCCCACCAGTTGGTGTCCCACACCTCCCGCATGATCTGCTCCCGGGTGACCACCTTGCCGGCGTCGCGGACCAGCACGCGCAGCAGGTCGAACTCCTTGGTCGTCAGATGCAGCTCCTTCTCCCCCATCCAGGCGCGGCGGGAGTCGGCGTCGATGCGCACGCCCTGCACCACGGGAGTCTCGGACGTGCCGCGGCGCAGCAGCGCGCGCACCCGGGCGAGCAGCTCCGCCAGCCTGAACGGCTTGGTGACGTAGTCGTCGGCGCCGGCGTCCAGGCCGACGACGGTGTCGACCTCGTCGACGCGGGCGGTGAGTATGAGAACCGGGGTGCCGTGCCCTTCGGCGCGGATCCGGCGAGCGACCTCCAGCCCGTCCATCTCTGGCAGGCCGAGGTCGAGAACGATCAGGTCGATGCCCCCCGACAGAGCCCTCTCCAGGGCCTGCGGGCCGTCGGGGCTCACCTCAACCTGATATCCCTCACGGCGCAGGGCGCGCGCGAGCGGTTCGGAAATCGAGGTGTCATCCTCGGCGAGAAGTACGCAGGTCATGAAGCGATCGTAGGACCTTAAGCGATCGTTTCCCGGTCACAGCGCACGGTTTGACTCGTCGTTGACCTATCCATTGACCTGGGCAAACGCTGATAAATATCGGCTAGTCATGTTTAAATTACCGCGATTGTCGGGTGGAATGCACAATTTCGATCTTGCCATTGCCCGGAAAGGCTCCGCCGCCCCGGCGTGTCGCGCGGGCGGGACCATGTCGCCGGAGCCGGAGCCGGAGCCGGAGCCGGGGGCGGTGGCAGGGGCGGTGGCGGTGGC
>NZ_KZ559467.1:0-321308 GCF_002850745.1 Nonomuraea indica | reverse complement strand
GGGGGGGGGGGGGGGGGGGGGGGGGGGGGGGGGGGGCGGGGCGCCGGCCCGGGCAGCCGGAACCACGACGCGCCGCGCTCGCCGGAGGATGCTCCGGCGAGCGCGGCGCGTGCGGTGACCGCGGGGCAGGCCCCCGGTCAGTCGTCGTTGTGCGACGGTTCGGTGTAGCGGGCGAGATAGAGCTGCTCACCCAGGCTGTGGATCAGCGCCAGCTCGGTCTCGAGGTAGTCGATGTGGTGCTCCTCGTCGGCCAGGATCTCCTCGAAGATGCGGGCCGAGGTCACGTCGCCCTTCTCCCGCATGAGCTGGATGCCCGGCCGCAGCCGCTGCACGACTCCCAGCTCGAGTTCGAGGTCCGCCCGGAGCTGCTCCTCGACGGTCTGGCCGATGTGCAGGGTGCCCAGCCGCTGGTAGTTGGGCAGCCCCTCGAGGAACAGGATGCGATCGGTGAGCACCTCGGCGTGGCGCATCTCGTCGATCGACTCGTCGCGGGTGTATTTGGCCAGCTTGGTGTAACCCCAGTTCTGCTGCATCTTGGCGTGCAGGAAATACTGGTTGATCGCGGTCAGCTCGGCGGTCAGCTGCTCGTTGAGCAGTTCGATGATCTGCTTGTCGCCCTGCATGAACGGGCCCCTCGTACCTAGGCGGTCGTGAGTTCTTCAGACCGTTTCAGGATCGCACATATCTTCCGCACGCAAGAGGCACAATCCCCCCCGGCACCCGTGGTGTCGCGCACCTGCCGCGCGCTCTTGGCACCGGCGGCGATGCAGTCGTGGACCTCGCTCTCGGTCACGGCACGACAGACACACACATACATCGGGGGAGCGCCTTTCAACACATCGGAAGCCCGCTTAGGTTAGGCACGCCTAATGTAACCGACTTCGGTAAGGCTTGCCTATGTTAGCCGCGCCACAGATCGCGGGCTTCCGGGTCAGGCGTCAGTGTCCCCTGGCGATCCATTCCTCCAGGTGAGGGGCCTCCGCCCGGATCGAGGTGGAGTCGCCGTGGCCGGTGTGCACCACGGTCTCGCCGGGCAGCGTCAGCAGCCGGTCGCGGATCGACTCGATGATCGTCTCGAACGACGAGTAGGAGCGGCCGGTCGCGCCGGGGCCGCCCTTGAACAGCGTGTCGCCGCTGAACACCGCGCACAGGTCGGCCGCGTGCAGGCAGACCGCGCCGGGCGAGTGGCCGGGCGTGTGGATCACCTCCAGCGTGATCCCGCCGGCCTCCAGCTTCTCGCCGTCGGCGAGCGGCTGGTAGGGCACCTCGTCGCCGTAGACCTGCTCCCACAGCACCTGGTCGGCGGGGTGCAGGCGGATCGGCGCGCCGGTGAGGGCGGCCAGCTCCCTGGCGGCGTTGATGTGGTCGTTGTGGGCGTGGGTGCAGACGATCGCCCTGACCGTGCGGCCGCCGACGCGGTCGGCGATGGCCCGCGCGTCGTGCGCGGCGTCGATGACGAGGACCTCCCGCGCGCCGCCGACCAGCCACACGTTGTTGTCGACGTCCCAGGTGCCGCCGTCGAGCGAGAACGTCCCGGAGGTGATGACCCTGTCGAGCATCAGAGGACCACCACCGATCGCAGCACGTCGCCGCGGTGCATCTTGGCGAACGCCTCCTCCACCTCGTCGAGCCGGATCGTCTCGGTGACGAACTTGTCCAGCGGCAGCCGGCCCTGCCGGAACAGGTCGATGAGCATGGGGAAGTCGCGGCTCGGCAGGCAGTCGCCGTACCAGGACGACTTCAGGGCGCCGCCCCGGCCGAACACGTCGAGCAGCGGCAGCTCCAGCGTCATCTCCGGCGTCGGCACGCCCACCAGCACGACCGTGCCCGCCAGGTCGCGGGCGTAGAACGCCTGCCGGTACGTCTCGGGCCGGCCGACCGCCTCGATGACCACGTCCGCGCCGAACCCGCCGGTGAGGTCGCGGATCGCCTCCACCGGATCGCTCTCGCGCGAGTTGACCGTGTGGGTGGCGCCGAAACCGCGCGCCCACTCCAGCTTCCGGTCGTCCACGTCCACCGCGACGATCGTGGCGGCGCCGGCCAGCGAGGCGCCGAGCACGGCCGCGTCGCCGACGCCGCCGCAGCCGATGACCGCCACCGTGTCGCCCCGGGTCACGCCGCCGGTGTTGATCGCGGCGCCGATGCCCGCCATCACCCCGCAGCCGAGCAGCCCCGCCACCTCGGCGGGCGCCTCGGCCGACACCTTGGTGCACTGGCCCGCCGCGACCAGCGTCTTGCCCAGGAACGCGCCGATGCCGAGCGCGGGCGACAGCTCCGTGCCGTCCTCCAGGGTCATCTTCTGCGTGGCGTTGTGGGTGGCGAAGCAGTACCACGGGCGGCCGCGCAGGCAGGCACGGCACTGGCCGCAGACGGCCCGCCAGTTGAGGATGACGAAGTCGCCCGGCTCCAGCCCCGTGACCCCGTCGCCCACCGCCTCGACGACGCCCGCCGCCTCGTGGCCGAGCAGGAACGGGTAGTCGTCGCTGATGCCCCCCTCACGGTAGTGGAGGTCGGTGTGGCAGACACCGCAGGCCTGGACGGAGACCACGGCCTCGCCCGGCCCGGGGTCGGGGACGATCACCGTCTCGACGGAAACTTCTCTGCCTTTACCTCGGGCGATGACACCCTGCACTTCGTACGGCATGGCAGCCATCTTGTGTCAGGAGGGTGATCACCGCAAGACTCACCGGCCCGCCGGGCCGGTGTCCGGCCGGTCGTCGGAGGCGTCCTCCAGGAGCCGGAACAGGTCGCTCCGGACCTCCTGGATCCTCGGGATGTCGCGCAGCACGAGCCGGCCGCGCTCGCCCGCCGACTCGACGGTGAGCGTGCCGCAGCCGAGCAGCCGCTCGATGAGCGTCTGGTCGGAGCTGACCGTGGTAAGCCTGGCCATCGGGATCTCGTCGGTCGACTTGTTCAGCACGCCGGTGCTGATCGTGAAGCGGTGGGTGGTGAGCACGTAGCCGGTGTTCTTCCACCGCAGGTAGGGGACGAACGACCAGACGGTGAGCAGGGCCAGCGCGACGGCGCAGATGGCGATCCTGGCGTAGCCGGCGTACTCCCACGTGCCCGGGACGAGCCAGATCCCGGCGCCCGAGGCGAGGGCGAGGAGCACCAGCGCGGCGCAGGGCCCGGCCAGCATCCGCCAGTGCGGGTGGAAGGACCTGACGCGCCGCTCACCCTCCGTCAGCTGGTGGTCAGGGATGCTCATGGGGCAGATGGTGCCACCTTGGCGGGTCGCGCGGCTACCCGCCCGGCCGCACGTGGACGACGTCGCCCGCGCTCAGGGTGTAGCGGCGGCCCTCGGCCGTCACCTGGAGGTGGCCCGCGTGGTCGATGCCGCCGGCCCGCCCGCTCAGGAACCGGCCGCCGGGCAGCTCGACCCGCACGTCACGGCCGATGGTGGCGCTGGAGGCCTGGTAGGCGGCCCGCAGCCCGCACCTGTCGGCGTCGCCGGCGGCCTCGCTCCAGTCGCGGTAGTGCGACTCGACCTCGCGCAGCACGGCGCGCAGCAGCGGGTCACGGTCGAGGCAGGCCCCCTCCTGGACGGCCAGCGACGTGGCGGTCTCGACAGGCAGTTCGTCGGCCCTGAGCGACACGTTGAGGCCCATGCCGATGACGACCGCGTCCTCGACCCGTTCGGCCAGCACCCCGGCCAGCTTGCGCTCGCCGATCAGCAGGTCGTTCGGCCACTTGAGCCGCACGTCCAGCTCCGCGAGCCGCCGCACGGCCGTGGCGGCGGCGACGGCGAACAGCAGCGGCAGCCAGCCCTGCGTCTCGACCGGCGGGCGCGGCCGCAGCAGCACGGAGACCATGAGCCCGGAGCGGGGCGGGGCGGTCCAGACGCGGCCGAGCCTGCCCCGGCCGGCGAGCTGCTCCTCCGCCACCAGCACCGCCCCCTCCCGGGCGCCCTCGCGGGCCAGCGTGGCGAGGTCCGCGTTGGTCGAGCCGGTGCGCTCGACGACGGTCACGCCCGTCCACACACTGCCCGGGCGGACCAGGGCTCGGTTCAGCGCCGCCTCGGAGAGAGGCGGGCGCTCCAGGTCGGAGTAGCGGGAGTCGGGCACCCTCCCATCTTGGCGGACCTCGCGGGGCGCTCCGTACCCGCCCCCGCCCGGCCGTGTCTCCGCCGTGCGGCGAAGATGGAGGGGTGCGCTACCTCACACTCCCCATCACCTCCCCCCTCGCGCGGCGGCCATGACGGGCCGCCCGGGACCCACCACCCGCGTCCGCGTCCGCCGTCTCACCGGCGCCACGGCGGGTGACCGCCGCGACGACCTGGCCACCGAGGAGCCGCTGGAGATCCGCGTCGCCTCCCCCGACGGCGCCCGCCGGACCGTCGCGATCACCATGCGGACCCCCGGCCACGACTTCGAGCTGGCCGCCGGCTTCCTGCACGGCGAGGGACTGGCGGCGGCGGACGGCATCGCGGCGATCGGCTACTGCACCGACGAGGACGTGCCGGCGCAGGCGCGTTACAACACGGTCACCGTGCGGCTGCGCGGCCCCGTCCCCGACCTGCCGTCGCTCGACCGGCACTTCCTGACCTCCAGCGCCTGTGGCGTGTGCGGCTCGGCCGGCCTGGACACGCTGCGCGACCGCTGCCACCCGCTGCTGCCGGGCTCCGTCGTCGTCACCCCCGAGGTCCTGTACGGCCTGCCGGACCGGCTGCGCGCGGCGCAGGGCGTGTTCGGCAAGACGGGCGGGCTGCACGCCGCGGGCCTGTTCACCGCCGAGGGCGAGCTGGTGGCGGTGCGGGAGGACGTGGGCCGGCACAACGCGGTGGACAAGCTGGTCGGCTGGGCGGCGCTGAACCGGCGGTTGCCGCTGGACCGGCACGTCCTCATGGTCAGCGGCAGGACGAGCTACGAGATCATGCAGAAGGCGCTGGCCGCCGGTGTCCCGGTGGTGTGCGCGGTGTCGGCGCCGTCGTCGCTGGCCGTGGAGCTGGCCAGGGAGTTCGGGATGACGCTGGTGGGGTTCCTGCGCGGCCGCCGGTGCAACGTCTACGCGGGGTACGACCGCGTGCGCGAAGCAGTGGAATAAAGCGTTCCGTTCTGGTATTCTGGGAACAGAACAAGCCGTTCCGCTTCTTCAGCCGAAAGGGTCCACCATGAGCACCGAGATCCGCCCCTTCCGCATCGAGATCCCCCAGGCCGACCTGGACGACCTGCGCGACCGGCTGCGCCGCACCCGCTGGAGCGCCGAGCTGCCCGGTGAGGGGTGGAGCCGCGGCGTCCCCACCGGCTACCTGCGCGAGCTGGCCACCTACTGGGCCGACGGCTACGACTGGCGCGCCGCCGAGGCCCGGCTGAACGCGTTCCCGCAGTTCATCACCGAGGTCGACGGCCAGCCGATCCACTTCGCGCACGTGCGCTCGGCCAACCCCGACGCCACGCCGCTGCTGCTGCTGCACGACTGGCCCGCGTCCTTCGTGGTGTTCAGCGAGGTCATCGCCGAGCTGTCGCGTGACTTCCACGTGGTGGCCGGCAACATGCCCGGATTCGGCTTCTCCGGCCCGCTCGCCGGCCCGGGCTGGAACATCGGCCGGATCGCCGGCGCGTTCGTCGAGGTGATGGACCGGCTCGGCTACGACCGCTTCGGCGTGCAGGGGCAGGGCGGCGGCGCGTGGGCCGCCATCGAGATCGGCCGCCAGGCCCCGGACAAGGTCGTCGGCGTCCACGTCAACGGCCTGGTCACCTTCCCGTCCGAGGACCCGGCCGACTTCGCCGGCCTGACCGAGTCGGAGCAGGAGCGGCTGGCCCGGCTGCAGAACTTCCGCGACGACATGATGGGCTTCAACGTCATCCAGTCGACCCGCCCGAAGACCCTCGCCTACGGGCTGCACGACTCCCCCGTCGGCCAGCTCGCCTGGATCGTGGAGAAGTTCAAGGAGTGGACGGACGCCGAGCGCGAGCTGCCGGAGGACGCGGTGGACCGCGACCTGCTGCTGACCAACGTCAGCCTCTACTGGTTCACCGGCAGCGCCGGGTCGTCGGCCACCCTCTACTACGAGATGGCCCACGACGCCTCCGCCTGGGCGCCCAAGGAGCGCGGCACCGTCCCCACCGGCGTGGCGGTGGCGCTGAGCACCGACGTCGCCATCCGGCGCTTCGCCGAGCGTGACAGCAACGTCGTCCACTGGACGGAGCTGGAGCGCGGCGGCAACTTCCTGCCGGCCGAGCAGCCCGCCGCCTTCGTCGAGGACGTGCGGACCTTCTTCGCCTCGTTGTGACCCTCGGACCGGACCGCCGCGGCCCCCACCGGGAGGGCCGCGGCTTCCGGCTGTCAGCCCGTGTTCTGCAGACCCGCCGCCACGCCGTTCACCGACAGCAGAAGCAACGTGGACAGGCGGTCGCGCTCGTGGTCGGTGAAGGTGCCCGTGCGCAGCGCGCGCAGGGCGCGCAGTTGCAGGTGCGACAGCGCGTCCACGTACGGGTCGCGGAGCTGGACGGCCCGCGAGAGGACCTTGCGGTTCTCCAGCAGGCGGGTGTGACCGGTGACCTGGAGCACCAGGGACCGGGTCCGGTCGTACTCCGCCAGCACCTGCTCGGTGAAGTCCGCCCGGCCGCCCAGCTCCAGATAGCGCTCCGCGATGGACCGGTCGGTCTTGGCCAGCGACATCTCGGCGTTGTCGAGCATCGCGTTGAACAGCGGCCACTCCTGGTAGGCCGCGCGCAGCTCGTCCAGCGAGGCGACCGACGCCAGGCCGGTGCCCAGGCCGTACCAGCCGGGCAGGTTGACCCGGGTCTGCGCCCAGGCGAACACCCAGGGGATGGCGCGCAGGTCGTCGAGCGAGCGGGGCGCGCCGAGGCCGCGGCGGGCCGGCCGGGAGCCGAGGCGCAGCGACCCGAGCTCCTCCAGCGGGCTCACCAGGGCGAACCACTCGGGGAAGCCGGCGGCCTCGGTCAGCGACCGGTACGCCTGCTCCGAAGCGGTCGCGACCTGCTCGGCGAGCGCGCGGAAGCGGTCGGCGGCCGCGGCCGTGCGGGCTCCGACCGTCGGCGAGGAGGCCAGCAGGACGGCGTTGGCCACCTGCTCCATGTGCCGCCGGGCGATCGCCGTGTGCCCGTAGCGGGCGAAGATGACCTCGCCCTGCTCGGTGACCTTGAAGCTGCCCGCGACCGACCCCGGCGCCTGGGCCAGCACGGCGCGGTTGGCCGGGCCGCCGCCGCGGCCGAGCGCGCCGCCCCGGCCGTGGAACATGCGCAGCCGCACGTCGTGCTCGGCGGCCCAGGCGGTGAGCCGTTCCTGCGCCTCGTACAGGCGCAGCGTCGCGGCGGCCGGCCCCAGCTCCTTGGCCGAGTCGGAGTAGCCGAGCATGATCTCCATGCGCCGGCCGGTGGCGGCGAGCCGCTCCTGGACCTGCGGGATCTCCAGCATGCCCGAGAGCACCCGCGGGGAGTTGGCGAGGTCCTGGCCCGACTCGAACAGCGGCACCACGTCGAGCACCGGCGCCCGCGAGCCCAGCGCGTGCCGCGCCAGCTCGTGGACGGCGGCCACGTCGGCGGCGTCACGGGTGAAGGAGACCACGTAGCGGGAGCAGGCCCGCGCGCCGAACCGCTCCTGGATCCACCCGATCACCCGGATCGTGGCCAGCACCTCCTCGGTGCGCTCCGACAGCTCGCCGCCGGCCCGGACCTCCTCCAGCGCCGCCGCGTGCACCTGGGAGTGCTGGCGCACCTCCAGCTCGGCCAGGTGGAAGCCGAACGTCTCGACCTGCCAGACCAGGTGCTGCAGCTCCCCGTACGCCTGCCGCCTGGCGCTTCCGGCCAGGGAGTCCTGGACCAGGCGCAGGTCGGCGAGCAGCTCGTCGGGCGACAGATAGGCCAGGTCGAGGTCACGGCGGCGGGTGGCCGCGATGCGGGCGGCCACGAACAGCAGCCACTGCCGGTGCGGCTCGCGCGGCGAGCGGGTGGCCAGCTCGGAGACCAGCTCGGGATGGGCGTCCTCGGCCGCGGCGATCGCGGCCCTCAGCTCGGGTGACGGCGCGGCGAACTGCGCGGTGGCGGTGAGCGTGCGGCCGATGCGCGTGGCGGCGGTCTCCAGGGCGGTCAGCACGTGCTCGGCCTGGATCTGGACGGCCTCGCGGGTGACCTTGGCGGTCACGTTGGGGTTGCCGTCGCGGTCGCCGCCGATCCAGCTCCCGTAGCGGATGAACGGCCTGGCCAGCGGCGGGCGGGTGCCGCTCCCCTCGGCGAGCGCCACGTCCAGCGACCGGTAGACCTGGGGCACCACCCGGAAGAGGGTCTCGTCGAAGGCGGCCATGGCCGTGCGCACCTCGTCGAGCGGGTCGAGCTTGCTGGGGCGCAGATGGGCCGTGCGCCACAGCAGGTCGATCTCCTCCAGCAGCCGCCTTCGGCTCTCGGCCCGCTCGGAGGCGCCGCGGCCCGGCGTGTTGTACTCGGTGAGCTGACCGCTGATCCGCTGGATGGCGGTGACGACGGCGCGCCGGCGCGCCTCCGTGGGGTGCGCGGTGAGCACCGGGTGCAGCTCCAGGCTCTCCACCAGCTCGGTGACGCGCTCGGCGCCCAGCTCGTGCACGGCCTGCGCCAGCGACTCGCGCTGCACGCCGCCCTCGGTGTCGCGCTCGCGCAGCGTGCGGATGCGGTAGTGCTCCTCGGCCAGGTTGGCGAGATGGAAGTAGCAGGTGAAGGCGCGGGCGATCTGGACCGCCCGGTCGACCTCCCACTCGGCGACCATGGCGCTGACCTCGTCGGCCGAGGCCTCGCCCCGGCGAGCGGCGATGACGGCTTTGCGCAGCCGTTCGACATCGGCCAGCAGGTCCTCGCCACCCTGTTCGGCGATCACCTGGCCGAGCAGTTTGCCCAGCAGCCGCACATCGTGGCGGAGCTCCTCGGGCATCTCGGTGACGGCGGCGCTTCGACGCTCGATCCCCTGGTCAATCATGTCTCGAAGGGTATCCAGTCACCGTCGACGGCCGTATCGGGGTCTCACCTATTGGACTAGACCACTGGTCACGCGGGTCTGGACACGGCCGCCAGGAGGTCGGGCATCCGGGCGAAGCCGATCCGCGCGCCGAGGCGGCGGCCGAGCGCGGCGGCCAGCAGCCCGTAGAACGGCGCCACCACGCTGACCCACGCCGGTCCGAGCACCACCGGCAGCACCACCGGCAGCGACCCGGCCAGGACGCCGAGCAGCGCGCCCATGGACGAGGCGAACGCCTGCCCGCCCTGGCCCGGGGCGGCGCCGGTGAAGGCGTTCATCCGCTCGGGCACCGTGTAGGGGATGGTGACGCTGGTCACCGCCCCGGCGGCGAGGCCGACGCCGAGCACGCCCCACGCGGTCAGCACGGCGGGCACGATCATCGCCGGGTGGCCGGCGAACAGCGCGGTGGCCGTGGCGGCCACCGCCAGCACGGGCGTCGCCACCAGTGTGGTCGCGAGGTGCCGCCCCGCCAGGTCGGTGCGGAAGTGCTCCTCCGAGCCGCAGGCCACGACGTTCATCCAGTACGACGGCCCGTCGATGCCGAAGGCGTTGCCCGACTGCAGGGCGATCATCGCCGCGCCGATGCTCGTCAGCACGACCGGCAGCCACGGCCCCGGCGCCTCCTGCGAGTTGCCGCTCAGACTGAAGGCGAGCACCGCGGTGACGACGACGGCGGTGAACCAGATCACCCGCATCCGGGGGTCCCTGCGCAGGTACTTCAGCTCCTTGCCGACGACGGCGGCCAGCGGCCCGTCCGGCAGCAGCCGGTCGACCAGGCCGCTGCCCCCGCGCACGGACCCCGCCCGCGTCGAGGCGTCGGGCGTGACCAGCGCCCGGTTCAGCACCTTGATCCACAGCCAGGCGGCCCCGGCCACGACGAGCGCCACGACGAGCAGCTCGGCCAGGCCGAGGAGGCCGCCGTCGGCGATGGCGTGGGCGGTCATGCCCGACGGCGTCCACCTGAGCACGCCCGCCACACCGTGCAGCACCGCCCGCGGATCGCCGAGGTCGGCGTTGACGAGCAGGTTGGGCAGCTGGGCGAGCAGCACGACGAAGACGGCCGCCACGGCCAGCACGTCCCGGCCGCGCCGGGTGCGCAGCGCGCCGGACAGGGACGTGGTGACCAGCCTGGACAGCACCAGGCAGAGCGCGAACTGCAGGAACACGGCCACCAGCCCGACCAGCACGCCCCCCGCGCCCGTGGCCAGGCCGACCAGCCCGCCGGCCGTGACGATCAGCGTCGCGAGCGGCCACACCCCGGTGGCGGAGGCGGTGAACATGCCGACCGCGAGCTGCCCCGTCCGCAGGGGGAACAGCGACAGCCGCGCCGGGTCGAGCGTGTCGTCCAGGCCGAACGCCAGCAGCGGCACGATCATCCAGCTGATGAGGAGGACGGTGTGGACGACGATGACGAGATCGACGGCGACGTCCCGCGGCGCGAGCCGGACCAGGGCCATGAGCGCGAAACCCACCGCGGTCAGCGAAGCGGCCATGACGAGCGTGAAGACGAAGCCGAGCTTGCGTTCGACGGCGCCGCGCAGGTTGCCGGCGAGCAGGCGGAGCTTGAGCCGGGCGAACAGCTCCACCGTGCCCGGCAGGCTCCATGGCGGCGGCTCGTTCATCGCGGCTCCTCCGTGGCGGAGGGGTGGGCGCCGAGCCAGGTGAGGCCGGCGTCGCCGGTGCCGCGCGGCCCGCCGACCAGGGCGAGGAACGCCTCGTTGAGGCTGCGCCCGCCGCGGACCTCCGCCAGCGGGCCCTGCGCCACGATGGCGCCGGCGCTCATGACCGACACCCAGTCGCACAGCCGCTCGACGAGGTCCATCACGTGGCTGGAGAAGATGACGGTCGAACCCGAGGCGGTGAAGCGCCGCAGCACCTCGGTCAGCGTGCTCGCGCTGACCGGGTCGACGCCCTCGAACGGCTCGTCGAGGAAGAGGACGGAGGGGTTGTGCAGCAGCGCGGCCGCCAGGCCGATCTTCTTGCGCATGCCGGTGGAGTAGTCGACGACGAGCTTGTCCGCGGCGCCGGCCAGGTCCATGACGTTCAGCAGCTCGTCGGCGCGCCGCTCGACGTCGGCCCTGGGGATGCCCCGTAACCGGCCGTTGTAGTGCAGCAGCTCGCGGCCCGACAGCCGTTCGAACAGCCGCAGCCCCTCGGGCAGGACCCCGATGCGCGCCTTGACCCGCACCTGGTCGCGCCAGACGTCGAGCCCGTCGACCTCGGCCCGGCCGCCGTCGGGCCGGAGCAGCCCGGTGACCATGCCGAGGGTCGTGGTCTTCCCGGCTCCGTTGGGGCCGACCAGTCCCGCGAAGCTGCCAGCGGGAACGACCAGCTCGACCCCGGCGACGGCGACCTGCGGGCCGTAGCGCTTGAAAAGCCCGGATGTGCGCACCGCGTCCGTCATGGAACCACTGTAGGAGGAGGGATTACCCTTGCGCGCATGACAGCTGCCGAGCCCACACCCGCCGAGCCCGACATCCACACCACCGCCGGGAAGATCGCCGATCTGGAGCGCCGGCGGGACGAGGCCGTGCACGCCGGGTCCGCGGCGGCGGTCGAGAAGCAGCACGCCAAGGGCAAGATGACCGCGCGTGAGCGGATTCTGGCGCTGCTGGACGAGGGCTCCTTCGTGGAGTTCGACGAGCTGGCGAGGCACCGCTCGACGATGTTCGGGCTCGACCGGAAGCGGCCCTACGGCGACGGGGTGATCACCGGGCACGGCACCGTGGACGGCCGTCAGGTGTGCGTGTTCTCACAGGACGTGACGGTGTTCGGCGGCTCGCTCGGCGAGGTGTACGGCGAGAAGATCGTCAAGGTGCTGGACATGGCGCTGAAGACGGGCTGCCCGATCATCGGCATCAACGAGGGCGGCGGCGCGCGCATCCAGGAGGGCGTGGTCGCGCTCGGGCTCTACGCGGAGATCTTCAAACGCAACGTGCACGCCTCGGGCGTGATCCCGCAGATCTCGCTCATCATGGGCGCGGCGGCCGGCGGCCACGTCTATTCTCCGGCGCTGACCGATTTCGTGGTCATGGTGGACCAGACCTCGCAGATGTTCATCACCGGTCCCGATGTGATCAAGACGGTGACCGGCGAGGAGGTCACGTTCGAGGAGCTGGGCGGCGCGCACACGCACAACACGAAGTCGGGTGTGGCCCATTACCAGGCGGCCGACGAGGACGACGCGCTGGAATACGTCAAGGCGCTGCTGTCCTACCTGCCGTCCAACAACCTGGACGAGGCGCCGGTGTTCGAGGCCGCCGCCGATCTGGAGCCCGACCCCGACCTCGACCTGCTGATCCCCGACTCGGCCAACCAGCCGTACGACATGCACCGGGTCATCGAGCACGTGCTGGACGACGGCGAGTTCCTGGAGGTGCAGGCGCTGTTCGCGCCGAACATCGTGGTGGGGTACGGGCGGCTGGACGGGCAGCCGGTGGGGGTGGTGGCCAACCAGCCCATGCATTTCGCCGGATGCCTGGATATCGACGCGTCCGAGAAGGCCGCCCGATTCATTCGCACCTGCGACGCATTCAATATCCCGATTCTGACATTTGTTGATGTTCCCGGTTTCCTGCCGGGCACGGATCAGGAATGGAACGGAATCATCCGGCGCGGCGCCAAGCTGCTCTACGCCTACGCCGAGGCGACCGTTCCGCTGATCACCGTCATCACCCGCAAGGCGTACGGCGGGGCGTACGACGTCATGGGCTCCAAGCACCTCGGCGCCGACGTCAACCTCGCCTGGCCGACCGCCCAGATCGCGGTGATGGGCGCGCAGGGCGCCGTCAACATCCTCTACCGGCGCGAGCTGGCCACGGCCGAGGAGCCCGACGCCGAGCGGGCCAGGCTCGTCACCGAGTACGAGGACACGCTGGCCAACCCGTACATCGCCGCCGAGCGCGGTTACGTGGACGCGGTGATCAGGCCGTCGGAGACCCGGCCGCAGGTGGTCCGGGCGCTGCGCGCGCTGCGGAACAAGCGGGCCTCCCTGCCACCCAAGAAGCATGGGAACATCCCGCTATGAGTGGACATCTGCGCATTGTTCGCGGCGACGCGAGTCCCGAGGAGATCGCCGCCCTCGCGGCGGTGCTCACCGCCCGGCGGGCGGCCCCGGAGGCGCCCGCCGCGCCGCCCGCGCGAACGTGGCGAAACCCCGCCCGGCAGATGCGTAAGCCCCTGTTCCCAGGGAAGTCGGCTTGGCGGACGAGCGCCCTCCCCTAGATGGATCCCAGGAAACGGGTGTCAAGTTCCCGAGGAGTTGGGACTATCTAGAAAAGTAGGAGTATATAGTCGGCCGATCAACTAACGCCGCGGCCTGGAGGACATCATGGGCATCCCAGACCTCATGCCGCATCCTGTGGCAGCGAAGTACGCCGTCCTGGTGGATGTCGGTTATCTGTATGCCGCCGCAGGAGAAGTCCTGCTGGGGGCCAAGGAACGCAAGGAATACCGGGTGGCCGCCGATGAGCTGATCCAGAGCCTGCAGAAACACGCGACCGAACGCATTTCCGGCGAACTCCTGCGGATCTATTGGTATGACGCGGCCCGCGACCGTGTGCCCACCGTTGACCAGCGCGTGATCGCACAGCTTCCCTGGGTCAAGGTCCGGCTTGGCAACCTCAACGCGCGAGGCCAGCAGAAAGGCGTGGACGCGCAGATCAGGAGCGACCTGGAGGCGTTGGCCCGGCACCACGCGGTGACCGACACCATACTGCTGGCAGGCGACGAGGACATGGTGCCCGCCGTGGAGGCCGCCCAGGCCTACGGGGTGCGCATCCACCTGTGGGGCGTCGAGCCGCCGTACGGCACCAACCAGGCCGAGCGGCTCGTGTGGGAGTCCGACACCGTCGAAGTGATCTCCGCTGATTTCCTGAGGCCCTTTTTCAGCCGTGCACCGCAGCCCGTGGCGGTGCCGCCGCCCGCCGCGGCGCCGTCGCCCGCGCAGGTGTTCGCCGGACGGGCGCCCGCCAAGCCGCACGTCAAGCCGGGCCAGGTGGCCAAGCTCGGGCCGAGCCGTCCCCGCGTGGAGGACGTCGGCGAGCACGTGGCGCAGAAGTGGATCCTCACCCGTGGCCGCGACAACATCCGCGACCTGCTCCCGGGGCCGATCCTGCCGACCGTCATCGACACCGAGCTGCTCATCGAGGCCGAGAAGGAGCTGGGCCACTCGCTGCGGCCGTTCCCGGAGGCGCGCGTGTGGCTGCGCGACGGCTTCTGGGCGCGCGTCTACCGGGAGTTCGACCTGGGGGTCGGGGTCTCCTCGAAGTGACCTGGGCGGACTGCTCGCCGGGGTGCTCGGGGAGGTGTGGGGGTCCGGGCGTCTCCTCCCCCGACCGCCTGTCCGATTTCCGCCGGTCACCCGTACGGACCTGCTGACCTACGCCTTCACGGCAAGGTCCGATTTCCGCCAGTCGGGCCGGCCGGGAAGCGCATAACGTCGAGGGCATGTCACCACTCGAGCTCGACTTCGACTCCTGTTACCGGGCGGTCTCCGCCCGGGACGCCCGGTTCGACGGGCGGTTCTACACGGCGGTGACGACGACGCGCATCTACTGCCGGCCCATCTGCCCGGCCCGGACCCCGGCCTCGCGCAACGTGCGCTTCTACCGGCACGCCGCGTCCGCGGAGGCGGCGGGGTTCCGGCCCTGCAAACGGTGCCGGCCCGAGCTGTCTCCCGGCGACCCGGGCTGGGACCTGCGCGGTGACCTCATCGGCCGGGCCCTGCGGCTGATCGACGACGGCGCGGCCGACGACCACGGGGTGTCCGGGCTGGCCGCCCGGCTGCACATCACCGAACGCCACCTGCACCGGTTGTTCGTGGCCGAGCTGGGCGTCGGCCCGCTGGCGGTGGCCCGGACGAAGCGGCTGCTGCTCGCCAAGCAGCTGCTGACGGAGACGGCGCTGCCGGTCACGGACGTGGCGTTCGCGGCGGGGTTCGGGAGCGTGCGGCAGTTCAACGCGGCTATGCGGGAGACGTACGGGTTCACGCCCAGCGAGCTGCGGGCCACGGCGGGCGGGCCCGCCAGACGGCCCGCCGCCTCCCACTCGCCCGTCGCCCGGGCCACGCCGGCCGGGTCCTCGCCGGCCGGGCCCGGCGCGGGTGCCGGGACGGCCTCGCTGCCGGTCCTCCCGCTCCGGCTCCGCCTGCACCGGCGCGAGCCGTACGACGCCGAGGCGGTCTTCGCCTTCCTGGCCTCCCGGGCCGTCCCCGGACTGGAGGTCGCGGACCGCGCCTCCTACAGCCGGGCCGTACCGGGCGGGACCGTCACGCTCACTCCCCAGGCCGGCCACATCGCCCTGGACGTGGCCGTGGACGACACCCGGCAGCTCGCCCGCGTCGTCGCCCGGTGCCGCCGTCTGCTCGACCTCGACGCCGACCCGGCCGCGATCGCCGACGCGCTGGGGCAGACCTCGCTGGCCCCGCTGGTGGAGGCGCGGCCGGGGTTGCGGGTGCCGGGCACGTTCGACGGTTTCGAGCTGGCCGTACGGGCGGTGGTGGGGCAGCAGATCTCGGTCGCCGGGGCGCGAACCCTGCTCGGCCGGATCGTGGCCCGGGCCGGCCGCCCCCTGGTCCCACCGCCGCCGCCCCTCTGCTCGGGACCTGCGCCGACCCGCCTGTTCCCCGGCCCGGCCGAACTCCTGGAGGCCGACCTGCAAGGGCTGGGCCTGACCAGCCGGCGGGTCGCCACCCTCGAGGAGCTGGCCGCCCGCACCACCGACGGACGGCTCGACCTCGACGGCGGCCAGGACCCCGCCGAGGTCGTGACCGAGCTGGTGGACATCCCGGGCATCGGCCCGTGGACCGCCAGCTACATCGCGCTGCGGGCGCTGCGCGACCCCGACGCCTGGCCCACGGGCGACCTGGTGCTCACCAAGCGCATGGCCGCCCTGGGCATCCCCGACGACCACATCGAACGGTGGCGGCCCTGGCGGGCCTACGCCGCCCTGCACCTCTGGAGCTCATCATGATCGACGCACAGGTCCTGCCCACCCCGATCGGGCCGCTCTCCCTGCTCATGCGCGACGGCGTGCTCGTCGCCGGTGGATTCACCGCCGAGCCCAAGGAGATGTACGCCCGGCTGTCGCCGGAACTGCAGGCCGAGGGGCTGTCCATCGTGGACGATCTCGGCCCCGCCGCGCAGGCCGTGCGCGACTACCTGCGCGGCGACCTCGACGCCCTGGACGACATCCCCGTCGAGCAGCCCGGCAGCGCCACCCGCAAGCGGCTCCACCAGGCCTTGCGTCAGGTGCGTCCCGGCACGACCGTGTCGTACGCGGAGCTGGCCGAGCGTGCGGGACTGCCCAGGACGGCGGCGCGGGTGGCCGGTTCGGCCTGCTCCCAGAACCTGATCGCCCCCTTCGTCCCCTGCCACCGCGTGCTGCCCAGCACCGGCGGCTACGGCGGCTACTACTACGGCGTCCCGGTCAAGGAGTGGCTGCTGGCCCACGAGTCCGGCCGCCTCACCCTGAGCTGACACCGCGGCTCGGACGCGACCGACGAGGTTGCCGATGCCGGAGACCGCGGCGCCGTCCGGGTCGATGACCTAACCGGTGGTCACCATGGCCGCGATGTCCTCGATGCGCACGATCTCGCCGCCCGCCCCCCAGTTGCCCTCCGGGACCTCGTTGATGTGGACCCAGGCGGCGGTGGCCTGGGTGAACCGCCCCGGGTCCACGTCGGCGTCCGCGAGCACCCGCGTGACCCGTCGCACGATGTCACGACGCTTGTCGTCGTTCATCGAGCCGGCGGGGACCCCCACCCGCACCACGTATTTCGGCTTCTCTCCGGCGGGCAGCTGCCGGCCGCCCACGAACCAGGCGTCGATCTCGTTCACCACCAGCCAGGAGATGGACCTGGCCACCTCGGTGTCGGGGGCGCCCTCGGCGATCATCACCTCCGACACCAGTCGCCCGCCGATCTTCTCGCGGCGCTCCTGGTCGAACGAGCCCTTGGGGACGAACAGCTCGACGAACGGCATCAGTGAGTCCTTTCATTAAACTTTCCTGTTCGACAACGTACAAGAGTGAGTTGAATGAAGCAACCCTCTAGAGTGGGGGTCATGAGACGGACCAGCTTCGCGGAGATGCACTGCTCGATCGGGCAGTCCCTGGAACGTGTGGGTGAGTGGTGGACGCCGCTGATCGTGCGGGACATCCACCTCGGCCTGCACCGGTTCGACGACATCGCGGAGAATCTCGGCATCGCACGCAACCTGCTCACCCGCCGGCTCGAGACGCTGGTCGACGACGGCATCGTGGAGCGCCGGGCGTATCAGGAGCGGCCGCTGCGGCACGAGTACCACCTCACCGAGGCCGGCCGTGACCTCGTACCGGTCCTCATGGCGCTGATGGCCTGGGGCGACAAATGGGCGACACCGGCGGGTGGCCCGCCGGTGCGCCTGGTGCACCACGAATGCGGTGCGGAATTCACGCCGCGGGTCTGCTGCTCGGTGTGCGGGAAACCGGTGACCACGGCCGATGTGACGGCGCTGCCCGGTCCGGGCGCCGCCTCGGGACCGGGGACCACGGTGCTGGCCCGGCGCAGTGGCCTCGCACGCGAGGATGCGTGACCGGCGAGATCACGGTGTCGCTTCCACGCTTCGGCCGGCCGGCGCGCCTTGTGACGGCATCACGCGGGGCAGGGCGGATGCCAGTCAAGGGTACGGACGGTCGCGTTCAGGTAGGTGCCGGCCGGCAGGAGGGAGGCCAGCGTGTCGCGTACGGCCGCGGCCACGGGGTTGCGTAGCTGGATGATGCGCCCGACCTGAGCCGAGGCTCGTACCACCTGCTGCGCCCGTGGCCGTCTTGCCCGGTCGTAGCGCGCCAGCGCCTCCTCGACGTCGCTCCGGGAGCTCAGGAACGCCGTCAACGTGACAGCGTCCTCCAGCGCCTGGGCGGCGCCCTGGCCGAGGTCGGGTGTGAGCGCGTGCGCCGCGTCGCCCAGCAGGGCCACCCGGCCCGAGACGTAGGACTCCAGAGGGGTGACGAGGAAGTGGATGTCATGCCTGATCATGCCGTCCTCGGGGGTGGCCGCGAGGAGTTCGGGGATGGGCCGGTGCCAGCTCGCGTACCGGTCCGCCAGTTCGGCCAGGGTGACGCCTGCGCCGGCGCCCTCGGGACAGGACTGGGTGGCGTACCAGTAGACGCGTCCGTCACCGAGGGGAATCACGCCGAAGCGCCGTCCGCGCCCCCAGCTCTCGGTGATGGACCGGGACATGCCGGCGGGGGTGCGATCAGCGGGGACGATACCGCGCCAGGTGACGTAGCCGGCGTAGACGGGCCCCGGATGAGCGGGGAACAGTATCCGGCGCAGCTTGCTGCGGATGCCGTCCGCCCCCACGATCAGGTCGGCGGTCAGCGTCCCGGGACCGTCCGGCCCCTCGAACGCCACCGTGTCCGGTCCCGGCATGCCGGTGAGCGTGTGACCGAGCCGGATGTCGACGCCCTGGAGCGCATCGATCAGCAGGTCGTGGAGGTCGGCCCGGTGCAGCGCGAAGGCCGGCACACCCATCCGGTGTTCCAGCGCCTCGACCTTCGCCCGCATGAGCCAGCGTCCTGATGGCAGTCGCAGCCCGGCCGCCCCCTGGGCCATCCCCCTGGCACGGAGCTCGGCGCCCAGCCCGAGCGCGTCCAGTGCGCGCACCGCGTTGGGCGCCAAGGTGATGCCGGAGCCCAGCTGGCGGAACGAGGGCGCGCGTTCCAGCAGCGTCACCTGCCAGCCATGACGGCGCAATCCGATCGCGGTCGCCAGACCGCCGATGCCGCCGCCGACGACGAGCGCAGACGTGGAAGTCACGATCTTTCCCTTCGACGTTACTCACATACCATCTCGTATGGTATGGAGGCTAGCAGAGGCGTGGCCGCCGGTGCCGGTGTGATCGCGGTCGCGCCAGGCCTGCTCCCATCTGCGGGTCATGGCCGGGTAGACGATGAGGTAGCGGAACGGCTTGATGAAGGCCATGTAGACCTTGCCGAACAGGCCGTTGGGCTTGACCAGGGCAGCCATGCGCAGTTCGTGCTCACCGTCGCCGGCCGGTACCCAGCCCAGGTGACAGACGGTGTGGACGGTCTTGTTGGCCAGTTCCTGGGCGCTTTCATCGGCGACTTCATAGAGCGGCGTGAACGGGATGTTGGGATCCTTCACACCGGGAGCCAGGCGCAGATCGTCCGGCAGGCGGTCGCGCAGGGAGCCGACTCGCCCGCCGAGGCCGGCGCCGGGCTCGTCCCAGCCGAACATCGCGCCGAGCTTCCAGCGGATCTCGAAGAGCACACGGACCGGCCAGGTCTGGTACTGCGGGGCCGTGCGGGAACGGAGCGCGGCCAGCATCGCCGGGAAGTCATCAGGGCCGGCGCCGGGGGTGCGGAAAGCCCACACATCCTCGACGCGGAAGTCCGATGCGATCTCGTGGATCCGCCACGGGCGCGAGGTGTGCTCGGTGACAGGGAGTCTCCTTGACATGTCGGCCGCCCGTCACCGCGACACGAGGAAGTGGACCTCGCGGGGCCTGACCTCGAGGTCGCTCAAGCCGTCGGGCGTCGCGCCCATCTCGCGGGCGATGCCGGACGCCGCCCGGAATGCCTGCTCGGACTCGTACGCGCCCGTGGTGACGACGGCGTCGCCGTCCGGGGTGGTCCAGACGCCGACGGACAGGAAGCCCGGCTGGGCCCGCGACACCTCGGCGACCTGGTGGCAGCGGGCGACGAATTCCTCGACGTGCTCGGGGGCCGGGTAGTGGAAGGCGACGAAACCGAATGACACGACGGTGCTCTCCTCAAGTTGTACGGTGCCGTATAACGTGACGCTAGACCCGTTATACGGCTGCGTACAACCGACTGGGAGGGTGAGGTGGGACACAGCCGGGCGCATTGCGCACCCCACGAGGCACTGGCCAAGACCCCGGGAGTGACCAGAAGCGGCTTCTACGGCTACTTCACCGACCGCAACGCACTGCTGGAGGCGATGCTGGACACCCGGGAACGGGAAAGCGTCGACGAGGCCCTCGACCGGGTCGCACGCCTTTCGGGACGGCGCAGTCGCGGCGCGAGGGCCGGGACCGTCAGCAGGGCGAGATGGAGCGCATCGCCAGGGCGTAGACGCCCCGCAGGTCCTCGGCCGTGACGGGCGGGACGATCTGCTGCGCGCCGACCAGGATCAGGTAGAGCAGCTTGGCCATGCCCTCGGCCTCGTCCGGTTCGCCGCCGAGTTCCTGCCACAGCGAGCGCAGGTAGTCCACACGCATGCCGTCGACGCGTTCCTGGAACGCGCGGACGTCACCGTCCTGCCGGGCCCAGGCGCGTACGGCCGTCTCCAGGTCCCGGCCGTCCGCGTGCGCCTCCAGCACCAGGTCGAGGAGGCGCTGGATCTTGTCGTGCCCGCTCGCGCCGGCGGCCTCCGCACCGGCGATGAAGCTGCCGGTGTGCTCGGCCTCGATGTGGGCGAGCAGGTCGGATTTGTAGCCGCGGATGCCCTTGAAGTGGTGGTAGAAGGAGCCCTTGGTGAGGCCGAGGCTGGCGCACAGCCGCTCGATCGTGAGTGCTCGGATGCCGTCCCGGGTCGCGATGGCGAGCCCGGCCTCCAGCCATTCACGCTTGGACGCCATTCCCGTACCGTACCGCACAGTACATCCCCTTCGGGTCATACCATAAGGTATGGCACGGTCACCGCCCGAGCAGGTCACCTGGCGACCGTGCCCGGATGGTCAGCGCCGGGCGTCGCCGAGCTCCCGCGCGCGGTGGTGACCGGCGCTGCGGTTCAGCCGGGCGGCCAGCCGGGTGACGGTCGTACGGGGCAGGACGCGGGCGATCCACGTCACGGCCCGGTGCAGCGGCCGGCCCGGGTAGGAGTTGACGGCGCCCCGGGCGAAGGCGTCGAGCGTCCTGGTCACGACGCCTTCAGGGGCGTCCGTGAGCGCCGGGACCATGGTCGCGGTGGTGCCGTCGAAGAAGCTCGTGGCGGTGGGGCCGGGGTGGGCGGCCATCACCCTGACCCCCGTGCCGCGAAGCTCCTCGGCCAGCGCCTCGGTGAACGACAACACGAACGCCTTCGTCGCCGCGTAGCCGGCCTGGTACGGCATCGCCTGGAAGCCGGCCGTGGAGCCGAGGTTGATGATCCCGCCGCGCCCTCGCTCGGCCATCCGGCCGCCGAGCGCGTGCGTCAGGCGTACCAGGGCGACGACGTTCAGCTCCACCGTGCGCACGACGCGGTCCAGCGGCGTGGCCAGGAATGGCCCGACCGTGCCCGCGCCCGCGTTGTTGACCAGCAGATCGACGGCGCGGTCCCGCTCGTCCAGCTCGGCGACCAGGCGCGTGACGCCGCCGGGGTCGGTGAGGTCGGCGGGCAGGGTCAGGACGTCCACCGGGTGCGCGGCCCGGATCTCCGCGGCGAGCTCCGCCAGAGCGTCGCCGTCGCGTGCCACGAGTACGAGGTCGGCGCCGCGCCGGGCCAGGTCGCGGGCGTATTCCGCGCCGAGTCCCTTCGATGCGCCGGTGACGAGTGCGGTGATGCCGCGATAGTCGTCCACGGGGGTACGGCTCTCCTGTCGGCGATGGGCTGTTCCGTGCGGGAGATCATGTCCGGGCCGGCTTGATGTCGGCCTCCCGTGTCCTGCTGGTGCGGCGTGAGGCGATAAGGCCGAGGACGCCGATGGCGACCATCAGCCAGCCGCCGGTGATCGGAAACTCGATCACGCACAGCAGCGCACCGCTGATGATCAGATACCAGCCGATCTGGCCCGGGAGATGTCCGGCGATGTGGACGAACCGCCGAGCCAAGGTGCCGAGGGCCAGGAGCAGGATGCCGGCGGCGAAGAAGTAGAGCGTGAATTCGCGCTCGTAGTAGTCGGAGGCGTCGCTGTCCGCGGCAGAGGCCCAGAAGCCGTCGCCGGCCATGGCGGACCAGGCATTCGGAGTGGCGAGCGCGTAGGCGAAGTGCACGATCGCCAGCGCGATGATCAGGCGGGGGACCCATCGGGTCAACGCGTTCATGTGGTGTACTCCCACTCGTTCGGGGCCAGGCGCAGGGCTGGGGCGGAGATGTCACGCAGGTCGGGCGCGGGGATGGGCGGGACGGCCTGCTGGGCGCCGATGAGGATCGGACGGGCCACCGGCCCGTACCATACCAGATTGTATGGTTCCTGCGGTCTCATCGCCACCTCCGCCGCCGTCTCCCGGCTCCAGCGGTTGCTCACCGGTACGTCAGCCGGCGCAGCAGCACCTCGGCGGGTCCCCGGCTGCCGCGACGCTCCAGCAGGTAGGCCGCGATCACGGTGATCAGCCAGACCCCGATCGCGTATCCGGCCATGGCGGCACTGTGCAACTGGACCCCGACGCCGAGGCCCCAGGCGGCCAGCACCGGGGCGCACAGCACCGACTGGGTGAGGTAGGCCGACAGCGACCGCTTGCCCACCGCGGCCACCGCGGTGGACACCCGCCCCGGCCTCCGCCGGCCGCCGAGCCGGTGCCCGATCAGGCCGAACACCGCCGCGTAACCCAGGCCGGCGGGCAGGCCGGTGGCGATCTGGGAGACCTCGAACACGAACATCGACTCGCCGGGGACTCGCAGCACCCCCATGACCGCGGCCGCGTGTGGCAGGCCGCCCGACCAGCCGATCGCGATGCCGATGACGGCGACGCGGCGCAGCAGTGGCAGATGCCTCTCCGGCCGCTCCAGGATCCGCTGCCGAGCCGCCCAGAAGCCGAGGACGATCGCGATCGGCACAGCCAGCGCGAGCAGCCCCTGGCCGAAGATGATCAGCGGCCAGAAGGCCAGGCGCGCCGAGGCCGCGGCGAGCAGGTCGCTCTCCCCGCTGCCCGCCGCCCCGAAGGCCAGGAGGTTGACCGGCTCCGGAGGCGACTCGGCGGACGCGGCGAGCCAGGCGGCCACGATGCCGAGCAGGGTCGCCATCGCGAGGGCGCCGGCGCCGATCGCGGCCCAGGTGAGCAGGGTGCGGTCGTTCCGGCGCAGGAAAAGCCCGGCGAAGAGGAGACCGGCCACGCCGTACGCGCCGAGAATGTCCCCCTGCCACAGCAGCGCCGCGTGCACGAACCCGAACACCAGCAGCCACAGGCTGCGACGGCGCAGCAGCGCCAGAACGGCCGGCTCCGCGTGCCCGGCGGCCTGCTGGCGCAGCAGGAGCTGCACCATGCCGTAGCCGAACAGGAACGCGAACATCGGATAGACGCGGAAGTCCACGCCGACGATGGCGACCACCTGGGTGATCCGGTCCAGGACCGAGCCTCCCGGCGGGTGGATCGTGGTGGCCCGGAACTCCCGGCCCCAGAGGTACCAGGGGGTGTTCGCGACCGCGATGAGCAGCAGCATGAAGCCGCGGGCCAGGTCGGGCGCGAGCGCGCGCTCGCCGGCCTGGACCGGGCCGCGGATCGGGGCGTCAGTGGGCGCCATGGGGGAGCGAATCTCCTGTCACGGGTCGAGGTGAACCGGATCGCCCGGTCTGGCAGAGATCTCATGGTCCGTCGTCAGGGCCGCGTAGTCCGTCGCAGGTCCCCGCACCGCCGTACGGTCACCGCACCGAGATCCAGGTGCCGATGGCCGGCGACGCCGCGGCGGCCGGACCGCCGGCTGCCGTGTGCCACGTGGATTGCCACGCTCGTCATGTCACAAGGACGCTACGGAGCCGGCCGCCGGACGACGATCAGGCGGGCACCACACCTGGCTGCGGAAAAGCGCCCATGACCACTGGTGCGGGCACGAGATCCCCCAGGTCCTATCATTTCTGCCATGGCACTCAGGGTCGTCTTCGCCGACGACGACTACCTCGTGCGGGAGGGGGTCAGGGGCCTGCTGGACCGGGTGGACGGCCTCGAGGTTGTCGCCACCGCGGACGATCTCCCGGGGTTGCTCACGGCCGTGCGCGGGCACCGGCCCGACGTGGTCCTGACCGACATCCGCATGCCCCCGACGCGTACGGACGAGGGCATCCAGGCGGCCAGGCGCATCCGGGCCGAGCACCCGGAGGTCGGAGTCGTCGTGCTGTCCCAGCACATCGAGCCCGACTACGCCTACGACCTGCTGGCCGACAGCGCGGAGGGCGTCGGCTACCTGCTCAAGGAGCGCGTGGCCCACCTGGACGAGCTGACGCGCGCCCTCGAGGACGTCGCGCGTGGCGGCTCCGCCCTCGACCCGAAGGTCGTCGCCGCCCTGATAGCGGACAGGCGGCGGGCGGCCGGCTCACCGCTGGGCCGGCTCTCGGAGCGGGAACGCGAGGTCCTCGCCCTCATGGCCGAAGGCAAGAGCAACGCGCGCATCGCCACGGAGCTCACGGTGTCGCTCCGCGCCGTGGAGAAGCACATCAACGCGATCCTGGCCAAGCTCGACATCGCCGGAGACCTGACCGTGCACCGGAGGGTCAAGGCGGTCCTGGCCTTCCTCCACCACGAGGGCCTGCTTGGCTCCGGCTGAGAGATCCTGGTCGTTCCTGAGGGTCACGGGCCGGCTCCGTCAGGCTCTGTGGGTGAGCACGGTGACCCTCGCCGCGGCCAACGCCATGCTCGCCGTGCTCAACCGGCCTGACGACGGGCCCGGGATGGGCTACGGTCTCGGCGCATCCCTCATGGCGGTCGCGTTCGCCGCCGTCGGAGCACTGGTGGCCGCCCGGTCGCCGGGTAACCCGATGGGCTGGCTGCTCGGCGGCATGGGCCTGGCGCTGGCGGCGACCAGCTTCTGCCAGGGCTACGCCGCCTATGCCCTCATCACCAGACCAGGCTCGCTGCCCGGCGGGGAGGTGGCCGGCTGGGCCGGGTCATGGCTGTGGGTTCTCGTCGTGGTTCCCGCGGGCACCTTCCTGCCGCTGCTGTTCCCCGACGGCCGGCCGCCGTCGGCCCGCTGGCGTCCCGTCGCCTGGCTGGCGGCGGCCGATCTGGTCGTCGTGGTGGTCTGTGCCGCCGTCCTGGCCACCGGCTTCGCGCCGCCGGCGTTCGAGCCGGCGCTCACCGGGCTCGCCGACCACTTGCTGCTCGCCGTCCCGGCGGCGGCGTTCTGCGCCCTCGCCCTGGCGTCGGCGGCGGCCAGCCTGGTGCGCTACAGCAGGGCCGGCGGTGAGGAGCGGCAGCAGCTCAAGTGGTTCGGGTTCAGCGTCACGGTCGCGGCGGCCGCCGTCGTGGTGCAGTTCGTCCCCCCGACGGGACGCCCCGACTGGCGCGCCAGTCTGCTGGTCCTCACGGCCGGCATCCCGGTGGCGATGGGGGTCGCCATCGTCAAGTACCGCCTCTACGACATCGACGCCGTCATCCACCGGACGTTCAGCTACACCGTGCTCGCCGGGTTCATCACGGCGGTCTACCTCGCCGTCGTCGTCGGAGTGGGCTCGGCCGTCGGCGCACGCACCGGCGGCGGGATGCTCCTTCCGCTCGTCGCCACGGCCATCGCCGCACTGGGGTTCAGCGGGGTGCGGACCCGGGCGCAACGGCTGGCCGACCGCCTCGTCCACGGGGCCAGGGCCACGCCGTACGAGACTCTGTCACGCCTGTCCGAGCGCCTGGCCACGACCTCGTCCATCGAGGAGTTCCTGCCATCGCTCGCCAGGGCGCTCGCGGAGGCCACCGGAGCGCTGCGGACGGACGTCTGGGTGCGCGTCGGCGGACGGCTGGAGCCGGCCGCCTCGCATCCACCGGCCGCCGAGCCCGCCGCGCCGCTGGACGTCGTCGAAGACGCCCTTCCGCGGCTTCCCCCCGGGCACACGGTCGCCGAGGTCCGCACCCACGAAGCCCTCCTCGGGGCCATCGCGCTGACGAAGCCGCCCGGCGAACCGCCGACCGCCACGGACGCCAAGCTCGTGGCCGACCTCGCGGCACACGCCGCCATCGCCTTCCGCGACGTCGCGCGGGCCGCGGAGCTGCGCGAGTCACGCCGGCGCATCGTGACGGCCCAGGACGCCGAGCGCCGGCGCCTCGAACGTGACCTGCACGACGGCGCCCAGCAGAACCTGGTGGCTCTGGCCCTCAAGCTCCGGCTGGCCCGGCAACTGCTCGACACCGAGCCCGCGCACGTCGGTCCCCTGCTGGAACAGCTCGGCGCGGAGGCGGAGTCGGCCCTGGAGACCGTACGGGATCTGGCGCGCGGCGTCTTCCCGGCGATTCTCGCTGACAAGGGCCTGGTCCCGGCGCTGCGCGCGCACCTCGCCAAGCTGCCCGCCGGGGCCGAGGCCGACCTGCCTTCATCCCTGGGACGCTTCGCTCCCGAGATCGAGGCGGCGGTCTACTTCTGCTGTCTCGAAGCCCTGCAGAACGCGGCCAAGCACGCCGGCGGGAGCGTCCCGCTGCTGCGGCTCGCCGGCGGCGAAGGGTGGCTGGAGTTCACCGTCCGCGACTCCGGCCCGGGCTTCGACCCGCGCTCTCCCGGTCAGGGCAGCGGCCTGCGCAACATGAAGGACCGGCTCGAGGCCGTCGGCGGCGTTCTCACGGTCAGCTCCGCTCCCGGCAGGGGCGCGACCGTCCAAGGCTCCGTACGGCTCCTGCCGTGTCGTCCCCACCCGGGGGAGATGGACAGCATGGGTGATGAGCCGTCACCTGCGCCCGGTGCGGGATAGTTTTCGATCATGCTGCTGAGGTCGCTCGGTGAGCCGGCCTCCACTTCGCCGCATGCCTCCGGCGGCCTACTCGCGGGTGGACGGAACGGCCCGCACGCCGAGCGTCTCGTCGAGCCAGTCCATGGCCTCCTGGGCGAGCCGGGTCGGGTTGTTGATCTGGCAGTGCGCGTCGGCTCCCGAGGCCGCGTCGAATTCCAGCAGAGTCTTGCGTTCCACCGGCAGTTTCTCGTGGAATCGCCGCGTCTGGTCGATGAGGACGGGCGACTCGCTCAGCCCGGTGATCGACAGGAACGCGCTGCGGATCTCGCTCGGGTCGGTGGTGAAGGTGCGCAGCAGATGAGCGAAGTCGACGGGCTCGGACAGGCCCGAGCGCCACAGGTACATCTGGAAGCTGTCCTTCATCGCCCCGTCGTTCGCCATCGCCCGGACCACCTCCGCGGGCAGCACCTCGCCGAAGTTCAGGATCGGCGTGCTGGCGATGCCGGCGGCGATCCTGCGCTCGGACATCAGCGCCCGGCTGATCATGTAGCCGCCGCCGGAGAACCCGATGATCGCGAGCTTCGCGGTGTCCTGCCCGTAGGTCTGCACCAGGTGGTCGACGATCGCGCCGACCGGGCGCTCGGTCTCGGCCATCAGGTGCAGCCCGCGCAGCGGTGTGCTGCCCTGCCCCGGCAGGTCGACGATGACTGTGGTGTAGCCACGCTCCCAGGCGTTGCGGCCGGCCAGGTGATACATGTCCTCCTTGCTCGTGTCTCCTCCGCCGATCACGATCAGGGTGGGTGTGCCGGGGCCGGCGTCCATCCGCAGGCCCGGCAGCGACGAAGCCTCGAAAGGCACCTCGATGGAGGTCATCGGGAGTGCGAGCAGTTCCACGGCCCGCTTGAAGGCCTCCTCGTACTTGGAGATCAGCGGGAGGAACCTCTCCCCGCGACCGGCGAACTGCCAGGCCTGCCGATAGGCGTAGTAGGCCTTCATCATGACCTCTCCGGCGCTCCGGTTCCGGCCCCGTCCGGCCCACCGCTCGGCCAGTGCCCGCTGGCCGTCGCCGAAGCCCTCGAACTCCTCCACCCAGCTGGCGGTGTCGCCGTCCTTGATCCGGGAGGCGATGTGGAACAGCTCGCCGCAGTCCAGCCCGCCGGTCTTCGCCGCGCCCAACGACCACTGGAAGATGAAGTCCATGTCGCGGTCGTCGAAGAAGTAGCGGGTCGCGTTGCTGCGCTGCAGCTTGGTGTTCTGCGTCATGTGGACGAAGGTACGTCCGGCGCCGGGGCAGGCAGGAGGACCGGAGGCGTGTGACCGGGGACCTTTCACGCGCCCCGGCGATACTGCCGGGGCGACATTCCGTGTGTGCGTCTGAAGGCCCGGCGAAAGGCCCGCTCGTCCGAGTATCCCAGGCGCCGCGCGATGACCGCTGTCGGCAGTCTGCCGTCGCTCAGCAGTTCCACCGCCAGGTCGCCGCGGACCGTCTCGAGCTCACGCCGCCAGTTCGTGCCCTCCTGTTTCAGCAGTTCCTGGAGTCTGCGCGGGCTGATCGCGAAGTGTGCGGCCGCGGCGTCCAGGTCGCCGAGATGCTCCGCCTGGAAGGCCCGGACCTTGTCCCGCCAGCTCCTCTCGGCGGGAAGGAGCTGTGCAGCCCGGCGCCGCAACATCGCTGCCGTCACCGGATCGGCCCCGACCAGCGGGATCTCCAGTTCGGAGCGACGGAAGGTCAGCGAGTTGGCCTGACGCCCGAAGTCGATGGCGCGAGGGCCGTAGGCCTCGATCAGATCTCCGTGACGGGGAGGCGCGGGCATGGCCAACTCGATCCTGACCGGCGTGATCGGCTTTCCGGCGGCCACGCGGACGAGCGCGAGCTGCCAGCCCAGCAGGAAGGTGGCCGCGTGCCCGTTCTCCGTCGGGAGGCTCCGGCTCAGAGTGACCAGCCCGTCGTGCTCGCTCCAGCCGTACGACCCTCCCGTGGAGAGCACCCCCACATGCCGTACGGCGGAGCCGAGAGCATCCGCCAGCGTGTCCGAGCTCAGGAACAGGAAGTCCAGCAAGCCGAACGTGCCCGGCCGATACGAGCGCCCGAGCGTCAACCCGAACTGGGGGTCACCGTTCAGCGTCGCCGCACGTGCCCACAGCTCGTCCACGGCGTCAGCGGGGACGCGGGAGGGGAACTCGTGATCGGACAGGCCGGCTTCCCGTGCCAGCCGCTCGGGGTCTTCGCTCGCGGCCAGCAGGTATCTGACCGCCGATGCCGCGATTGTCCCGTTCACAGCCGGGACCCTACGCCCCGACCCGGGGGCGTGAGGATCCAGTGGCCCTCCTCCCCCCTGTAGTCAGCCGAGTCTGCTGTCGACCACACCGTCCACGTCGCCGCCCCAGACGTCGTCGTCCTCGTGCAGCCAGGTGCCGGACTCCCGGTCCTTCTCCTCCTGGCCGCCCATGCCGCTCGCCCCGCTCATGGGCATGAAGGGTGCGCCCATGCCGTTCAAGGCGGTGGCCCCGCCGTTGATCGATCCCGATCCGATGCTCGGGCCGGTGCCGGGAACGCCGAAGGCGGTGACCGGGGAGTGGTTCGGACCCGTCGGGAGGGAGTGGGTCGGACTCGCCGGGGTGGAGTGAAACGGGGTGCTGTGCGGGTCGGCGGGGCGCTGGAAGGTGGCCAGTTCGGTATGCGGGCCGGTGGGCTGGCCGAAGACCCGTGTCGGCTGATCCAGGCTCCGGATGGGATCGCCGGGCGACGGGGCGTGGCCGTACGGGTCTCTGGCGCCCGGGGCTGCGCCGGGCGATGGGACGTCCGGCCCTCGGTCGAGATCCGGCTCGCCCCGGTCGTCAGGACGAGCGGGAACGTCAGGGCTTCCGAGACGCGGGACGTCCGGGAGGGTGGGGTGTTCGGCAGCAGTCGCACGCTCACCGAGGGCGTCGGCGCTGCCGCCCGAGAGGCCGGTCGGGCCGGCATGGACGGGGTCCGCGCCGGAGCGGACCGAAGGACCGTCGAACGTGGGTCTGCCGAAGCGAGGATCGAGCGACGTGCGTTCCACGGTCGGCTCCACCGGATAGGTGATGGCGGGCAGTTCCTTCTCCACCTTGCCGGGCATCCTGTCGTAGATCGCCTTGAGGTCCTCGTTGAATGTCTTGAGATGCAGTCCTGCCAGCTCGTCCCGGGAAGTGCCGAGGGTCCCGGTCAGGCTGTACCCGCCTCCCTGCACGACGGCGTCCTCGTACCGCGGCATGGCCCCGTTGAAGACGGCGTAGGCGCCGAGCCAGTGGCCGTCATCACTCCACGGGGCCAGGCGCGCATCACCGTTCATCGCGCCCCGAAGGTGACCGTCGAGGTACTCCTGGTGCTGGCGCACCACATCGGCCAGGGTCACGAGCGGGTGGCCCATCTCGAGCAGCTTCTCGGCGAATTCGCCGAGGGCCACGTAGAGGGTCCGCAGGGCCTTCTGCGCCGCTACGGAGGCTTTCCCGTCCCAGACCCTCGCGAGCGCCTGGGCTTCCTGAGCCAGCGCCCACTGGATGTCGTGGACGACCGCGTACGCGTCCACGTACGCGGCTCCGGCATCCTCGATCTCCTTGACTCTGATGCCGTTGATGAAATCCTTGACCTCGGCCACGGTGCGGTCCTCGTGTTCGACCGTCCAGTCGCCGCGGGCGGGCTTGAGCCAATGCGTCTTCTTGACCTTCTCCTCGGCCATGGCGCTAGACCTCCCCCATGTTCAGGTCGCTCACGGCCCTGTAGTTGCCGGCCGCGGCGTCGACCAGCGCGATGGCGGTGTCGAAGGACTTCTGGACCTCCCGGTAGATCGCGACGAACTCCTCGTGGCTGGTCTCCAGCATCTGAGCGAAGGTGAGACCGCCCTCCCAGCGGGGAACGCTCTGCAACTGCGCCCGGAGATGACTGAGCGTGGTGTACTGGGTCAGGTCGTCGATGGTGCCCTGGGGGGCGTGCCGGTCGTTCCCCTCGCCGCCCTCGCCGGTCAACCGCCTCAGCGCGTCTCTCAGCGCCTGAGCGGATCCCGCGATCGCTTTCGCGTCGAAGACCACGCCGTCTCGTTCCGCGTCCAGGCCTGGCCAGTTGTGTTCGAGCGGTACCGGTTCTGGCGCCATGTCCCCCTCCTCAGGGGTGTTCGATCACTCGCAATGCTGGAAGGGCCGCAGACCGCTGACCGCCGTGTCCGGCGATGCGTGCGCGCACTCCCGGTGGGCGGGCGCGGCAACGCCGGGCGTTCCCGCGCCGGACCCCTCAGTCACCGGCCTTCAGCGGCGCATCCGGTGCGCGTGAGGCAGGGACTGGAAGCCCAGACCGAAACTCAGGTTCGATCGGCCTGGTCACTGAGCGCACTTCTGGCCTGCTTGCTCGACCTCCTTGCCTTCCTTGAGGCCCTTGACGTCATCGATCGATTTGACAGAACCGTCCAGGTAGCCTTGCAGGCTCTCCATGTCGCCGTATTTCAGCGCGACGTCCGCGAGGCAGGACAAGGTCGACTCGGGTATGCCCTGGATGTCCTGCTCAGTCTTCATCTTCTGAACGAGGCTCGCCTTGTCCACGCCGCTGCCACAGGAGGCGAGGCTGAGAGTCAGGGCCAGCGCCACACACCCCAGCATGGAGGAATGAGCGGGTCGAGAGAAACGCATGATATTCACCTGTCCAAGTCGTGGGTGACGCTACGGAGATCGGCATCCGCCCGGGTGCTGACCTGCATGGGCAAGAGCCTTTCAGTGGATTTATTTCGTTTGCCTGGGAGATGTCCTCCGGCCTCGACGAGGTGCGAAACCGGCGTCCCCTCGTTTCTTGATCACGTAATGTACCATACGGAATGGTATGCACCCCATGTGATCGGTCTCTCGTCGGCGCCACGGCCCGCTCCGTACGGTCGGCGCACCTCCGCCGTCCGGGAGGCGGTCAGCGCCGGGGGACGTCCGCCGCTCCTTCCGCGGCCGCGCCCACGCTGCCGCCGGCCGCAGACCGGATCAGCGCGTCGGCGATGGTCAAGGCGTTCGGGACGACGGCCCGCGCCAGGGCCGGCGCGGCGGGCATGCGTACCGGGGGCGCACCCACGCGAAGCGGGGCGGAGCGCAGCCGAACGCCCGATTCGGCGACGGCGGCGAGCACCTCGCCGCCGACCCCGCCCGTGGTGTGCGCCTCGTGGGCCACGACCAGCCGTCCGGTGCGTTCCACACTGGCGAGCACGGTGTCGAGGTCGAGCGGGCGTATCCAGCGGGCGTCGATCACCTCGGCGTCGATCCCCCGGCCCGCCGCGAGTTCGGCCGCCTCCAAAGCCGCGTGCAGCATCGCGCCCCAGGTCAGCAGCGTCACATCAGCACCGGGGCGGCGGATCAGCGCGCCCTCGGCCGGTTGGATCCCGCCGTTGACGCCGACGGGCCGCCTGCCGGTGTGGTACAGGGTGCGGTTCTCGATGACGATCACCGGATCGTCGCACCAGACTGCTGCCAGCAGCAGGTCGTACGCGTCCTGGTGAGTGGCGGGCATGGCGACCCGCAGGCCGGGCACGTGCGCGAAAACGGCCTCCAAACTCTGGGAGTGCTGGGCGCACGCGCCAGGGGCGCTGCCCTGCTGGGTGCGGATGGTGATCGGCGCGGTGACGGCTCCGCGGGAGACATACCGGACGTTGGCCGCCTGGTTGACGACCTGGTCCAAGGCGACGAGGAAGAAGTCCGCCCACATGATCTCGACGATGGGGCGCCTGCCGAACATCGCGGCGCCGACCGCGCCGCCGATGATGGCCGACTCGGAGATGGGCGTGTCGAAGACCCGCTCGCCGAACCTCCTGCGCAGCCCTTTGGTGACGCCGAACACGCCACCGGGCAGCGCGACGTCCTCGCCGAACAGCAGGGTCTCCGGACGCTCGTCGAGGGCCCGGGCGAGGGCCGCGTTCACGGCCTCGGCATACGACAAATCCCTGGTCTCAGGCATACAGGTGCTCCAGAACGGTGGAAGGGTCGGCCGGCGGGTCCGCCTGGGCTCGTGCCGACGCGTCGGCGATCTCGGCTCGCACGCGTTCCGACAGGGCGTCGAGCTCGGCGTGCGGAATCGTCTCCCGCAGCGTGGCGAGCAGGCGGGCGATCGGCTCGTCGGCGAGGGCGGCCTCCAGCTCGCCCGGAGGCCTGTAGTGCTGCGCGTCACCGATGTAGTGGCCCACGATGCGCTGCGTCATGGCCTCGATCAGGGCCGGGCCGTGACCTCCTCGTGCTCGTTCCACCGCCTGGGCGACCGCGTCGCGCACCGCCGCGGGATCGTTGCCGTCGACCCGCCCGCCCGGCATCCCGTACGCCGACGCGCGTGCGAAGAGCCTGTCGCCACGCACCATCGACGCGATCGGCGTCAGCTCGGAGTAGTGGTTGTTCTCCACCAGGAAGATCACCGGAAGGTCGCGTACGGCGGCGAAGTTCATCGCCTCGTGCACCGCCCCCTGGTTCATGGCGCCGTCGCCGAACGCGGCCAGCGCGACCCGCCCCGACCCGTCGAACGTGGCGGCGAGCGCGGCGCCTGCCGCGATGGGCGCGCCCGCCCCGACGATCGAGTTCTCGCCGTACATGCCGTATTCGGGGGCGGTCAGGTACGCCGACCCGCCCCTGCCACCGTTGACGCCCGTCTGCCTGCCCAGCAACTCGGCGAACAGCGCGTACGGCGGAACCCCGCAGGCCAGCGTCCAGCCGTGCCCTCTGTAGGTCGGGAACACGGCGTCCCTGCTCGGATCAAGAGCGGCGCACGCCCCGGCGTGGACTGCCTCCTGACCGTTGCACAGGTGGACCGAGCCGACGATCGAACCTTCGGCGCGCAGCCGGCCGACCTCCTCCTCGAAGAACCTGATACGCAGCATCGATTCGAGGAAATCGAGCTGCGTGGCGGCGGTTTCCGGCATGGGTGTACCCACGCTCCTTTCCTGAGATCTCCGGCGGGGCCGGTGAGGGATGACGGGGTCGGGGTCAGCCGGCGGACGGGACGACGATGCGTCCGGTGCGCAGCAGGGTGGTGGCCATGGACGCGGCCTCCCGCACCTGGGCGGCGAGACCGGCCTGGCGTTCGGTGAACCGGGTGACGGGGACCGACGCGGTGAAGGAGCCGACGGGGATGCCGCCTTCGTCGGAGAACGCCGCCGACAGGCAGACCACGCCAGGGCGGAATTCCTCCAGGTCGAGCGCGTAACCGCGGCCGCGGACCCTGGCCAGTTCCACCGTGAGCTCGTCGAAGTCGGTGATGGTGTTGGGTGTCAGCGCCACCAGCGGCACGCCTTTGAGCATGGCCGCCACCTGTTCCTCCGGCAGGTGGGCCAGGATCGCCTTGCACGAGGCGCGAGCGTGCATGTTCCCGACATAGCCCACGTCCAGCGCGCCGACTCGCAGAGCGTGCTCTCCCGTCAGGTAGTGCTGCAGCGTTGGCGTGCCGTGCTGCCAGCCCGAGAGGTAGACGGTCTCCCGGGTCCTGTTGTGCAGCCGGGTCAGGATGACGGACAGCTCCGGGGAGGGGCCGGCGCGACGTTGCAGATGCCGGCTCAGCGACGCCGCCCGCGGCCCGACGTCGTAGACACCGCCGGTCAGCCGTACGACGTACCCGGCGGCGACCAGGGTGCGCAGCAGGTGATAGCAGGTCCCGATCTTGATCTCGAGCTGCCTGCTCAGCGCCTTGGCCGTGGCTCCGCCCTCGGACGCGGCAACGGCCTCCAGGACCTGCAGGCCGCGGTCCAGGGTGTGCAGCAGGGTTCCGCGGCCCTTCTCCCCCTCAGCGTCCACGCCCGTTCACCTCCATCCTCGGCCAAGCGCGTGCCGGCACCTTGACGGCTTCCCGTACCCGTCCAGCCGATCCCGCGGTGAAGCCCGTCAACGACTCCGACCCCGCGAGATCACGCTGAGCGGAGGCCGGCGCCACGACGAGCGGGTCGTAGGCCCCCGTGGTCCCACGGTGCATCGAACAGGCGTGGTGGCGTTAGCAGAATGAAGTCATTTTTCGATTATCTGAAAACTGTCCCCTGAGGGGCGCTTGAGAGCGCAGGTGCCTGTCTAGCATGCGCGAAGGTCATGACGCACCGAGAAGGAGTGCAGATGATTCATCGCTGGAGCCCGGCCGGGGTCGGGGCGCCGGTCGCCCAGTACAGCCACCTGGCGTCCGTTCCGGCCTCACACGGGTTGCTCTTCATCTCCGGCCAGGTGGGGGTGCGGGAGGACGGCGTGCTCTCCGGCCCCGACGCCGAATCGCAGACCCGGCAGGCGTTCGCCAACATCGGCGCCCTGCTCGCGGCCGCCGGGGCGGAGCCGCGCCATCTGGTCAAGCTGTTCACCATGGTGGCCGGCACGGAGCACCTGCCCGGATGCCGGGCGGCGCGAACAGAGGTGTTCAAGGACTGGTTTCCCGACAAGGGCTGGCCGGCGCACTCCCTGATCGTCGTCAGCGCCCTGGCCGCGCCGGAGATCGTGGTCGAGGTCGAGGCGGTCGCCGCGATCCCGCCCGCGGCGGAGCCGCGGGCATGAGACCGGAGGAGTTCCGCGCGCTTTTTCCCGCGTTGCGGTCAACCGTCTGGCTGGACACCCCCGGCGCGCCACCCGGGCCCCAGCCCGTCGTGGACACCCTGCGGGATGCCCTCGACGCCTGGTCCGGTGGTGGCTTCGACTGGCTCGAATGGGACGGCGCCGTGGCCGAGGCCCGCACGTTGTTCGCCCGCCTCATCGGCGTGGACCCCGCCACGGTGTCGGCCGTCGGCTCCCTCGGGGAGGCCGCGGCCACTGTGGCCGCGTCGATCCCCCGCTGCCGCGTGGTGGTTCCCGCCCAGGAGTTCCGCAGCAACCTGTTCCCGTGGACCGCCGGACATGACGTGGTCGCCGTGCCGCCCAGACACGGCATCACCAGGCTGGAGGACCTGATCGACGCGCTGGACGAGGACACCGGACTGCTCGCGGTGAGCGAGGTCACCAGCCGGGAAGGGCAGCGCCTCGACCTGCCGGCGCTCCGTGCCGCGACCGACCGCGTGGGGGCGCGGCTCTTCGTGAACGTCACCCAGTCGCTGGGAGCACTCTCCTTCGACTGGGCGGCCGTCCGCCCCGACTACCTCGCGGTCCACGGATACAAGTGGCTGCTGTGCCCGCGCGGCGCGGCCTGGCTCGTCACGAGGCCGAACCTGGTGGGCGAGCTGCGCCCCCTCGTCCCTGGCTGGAGATCGACCGGCCCTCCGTACGGCTACTTCGCCGGTTCCCTGCGACTGGCTGCGGACGCCGGCAGGTGTGACGCCTCTCCTGCCTGGCTGTCATGGATGGGCGCCTGCGCCGCGCTGCGGCTCATGCTCTCCTTGGACGCCCGCCTCGTGGAGAGACACTGCCTGGCGCTCGCGACCCAGCTCATCGAAAGGGCGCAGGACATCGGGCTGCGGCATCCGAACGACGGCGGCCTGTCGCAGATCGTCGTCCTGCAGATGGACGAGGCCGACACGGCCGCCGCACGGCTGCGGCACGGTGGGATCCGGGCCACCACGCTGGGCGATCGCGTACGTTTCGGCTTCCACTACTTCAACAACCAAGAGGACGTGGACGCCGTGGTGCGGCTGCTCACAGGGTGACCGCCGGACGGCACACCATGGCCGGACATGACCGCCGCTGTCTGGATCTTGTACCGGGGGCCTTGGCCCGCTTCCCCTGCGGGCGGGTCGACGGCCGACGGGATGATCAGGCGGGCGGGGTGCGCGCGGCGGCGCCCCACTCCCCCGGCGGCGCGGGCGTGGTGCGCGCACGCCAGGGCGGTGCGACGACCCTCGGCGGCAGGCTCTGGCGGAGGTCTGACGGCAGCCGTCCCGCAGCCCGGCCCCCGAGAATCAGGAGTTCGTCACCTTGCTCTGCACCTCGCCGACCGGAACGTCCCGCGTCACCCCGACCTCGACGGGCGCGTACTGCACCGGCACCACGTTGTCGGCCACCTCGACCGGCCAGACCGTCGTCACGGTGAGCTGGTAGACCTCGCGCGGCTGATCGAGGGAGGCGCGCAGATAGCGCACTCCGCACCGGAACGCCCCGCCCTTGACGTACGGCCTGCCGGACGGTCCGCAGTCGTCACTCACCTCGGCCCGGTCCGTGCCGACCCCCGGGTCGATCTTGATGCTCTTCAGCGTCGCCACCACGGTGGCGCTCATGACGCCGGGGATCGACGCCGTCGCCGTGCGGGTCGTCTCGCCCAGGCCGTCCAGCCACACCCAGGTCGGCAGGTTGACGTAGCTCTTGGCGTCGGGGTTCAGCCTGACCCTCGGCTCCGGCACGGTCAGCGCGGCCCTGGCGATGTCGGCCAGCTCGCGCAGGGTGATGCCCTGCGGCGGGGTGGTGTTCGGGGGCACGAAGACGAACAGCTCCATGTCCGTCCAGCAGGCCGTGCCCCGCGGATCGGCGGCGTTGTAGGCGGGGGTCCACCACCGGCCCGGCTTGCCGATCTTGTCCTTGAACTGCTCCAGGTAGCGCAGGAAGCTCTCCTCGTCCGCCTTGATCCGGGCGAAGTGGTCGGCTGAGTTCTGCTGCGCCTTGAGCATCTCCTCGGGTGTGGGACCGGGCTCGTACCAGCAGGGGCTCGTCAGCCGGTAGCCGTCGCTCCGGCCGCCCTTGACCCCGTTGCCCGTGACCACGATCTTGGAGTGAGTGAGCGTCAGGGATGTCGTGCGACCGCGCTGCTCCCCCGTGGCTCCGGACTTCCCCCCGGGATCGCGGGGATCGACCCGGGCACCGGTCTGGGCGCCCAGCACCGCCCCACCGGCCGGCGTCCGGCCGGCCCAGGCGCCGTGCCCACCCCGCTCGGCGTACACGCCGTGCCCACCCCGCTCGGCGTACGCGCCGGCTGCCGCCGTACGGCCCGCGCCGGCGTGCGCACCCGCACCGATCACCAGCATCCCCGCCATGAGCACCGGGACGACGAGATTCATCGGCCACATCCTTCCGAGCCGTGGACGAACGTTCTGATGCGCCACACCCCGTCGTCACCCCGGCGCGCGGCGACGGCCTGCATGTACGGCTCACGCGTCCAGACGGGCTGCCGCGCCACCGCCTTGCCGGTGCGCGTGGAGATCAGCCGTAGCCGTGACTCGTCCACGCACGTGTTGACCTGCACAGCCCTGCCCACGACGGCCTGGACACGCAGGTTGTAGAGCCGGGCGACCCCCCGCAGCGACCGCTCCTGCTTCGCGAACTCGCTCACCCACTCGTGCGCCTGCCCCACAGCCTCGGACTCCAGGTTGTCGAGGTAACGGTCATCGCCGGTGACGACCGCCCGGCGCGAGCTCAGGTAGTAGTCGGCGACCAGCCGCAGCCGCGGATCGGCGTCGGCCGGCCACTCGATGCGGACGCGCACCTTGTCCCCCAGCGACACCGTCTCCACCCCGGGCTTCGGAGGCGTCAGGGTCGCCACAGCCGACGGAGCCGCGCCGTCCCCGTCGGACGGAACCGAGCCCGGCTCCGTGCTCCGCCCGGCGGACGGCTCCGTCGTCCCCCCGTCAGACGGGCCGGTGCCGGCCGCAGGCACCGGAGCGTCCTTCGGTACGTACGGCCGCGCCGCCTGCCCGCATCCCACCAGGACGGAGACCACTCCGGCGATCCCCATCGCCCCCTGGATCCACGCCTTCACCGCCCACCCTCCAATATCCGTCCGAGCTCCTCCGCGCCCCGGCGGGCCCGCCTCCGGCACTGCCGATCCCGGGCGCTCACCTTCCGCGCCGCGGCCGATCCGACCGCCCCGGCCGCCCTCATGCCGTCGACTCCCTCACCACGTGGATGCGCCACATAGGCAGCAACTCGTCGATGAGCGCCTCCGTCTCCGGGGCCAGGCCGCCGTACGACCCGAACCGCCGCGGCCCCGTCAGCGTGTCCACCACGGCGCGCAGCCGTACCGGATCGCCTGTGGCATGCGTGGCGCGCAGCAGGTCACGCCACAGCGCCTCGTCGTCGGCCGCCAGGAGCAGCGCGGCGCGTACCGCCGCGACCGCCGCCTCCGGCGCCCCCTGGTGCAGGCGTATCTCGCACAACCGGTGGGCGACATCGGCCACCAGCGCCGTGACGTCGTACTCCAGGTCGTCCGCGGCCAGCCACGCGTACCGGCCGGCCGGGCGCCCGCTCAGCAACGGACCGCGCACCAGGCCGAGCGCCCGCTCCAGCAGCAGGACCCGCGCGGTCGGGTCACGCTCCGCACGACGTACGAGCTCCCGGAACAGCGCCCAGTCGGTGCGCACCCGCGGCCCGAGGCTCAACCGGCCGGCGTCGTCGACGAGGAGGTGTTCGGGGCCCAGCCAGTCGGCCACCCTGCCGATCGCCGCGTCCCTGACCATGGTCTGCACGCCGCGCGGCCACAGCACTCCGCCGAGCACCGCAGGATGCACCCCTCCCGGATGGGTGGCCAGGTACACCAGCATCTCCGCCGCCAGGCCCATCCGGCCCTCCTCCAGCGGTCCCAGGCCGGCGATCTCGACGGGGCCGAGCAACCTGATCTCCACCTCGGGCGGGTGCAGGTCCTCCAGCGGCCGTGCCGGCGACAGCGGCTCGCCGTCCATCCTCTCCGCCGTCCGGAACAGGTCGATCAGCGC
The DNA here is from genome assembly GCF_002850745.1 of Nonomuraea indica. Lineage (GTDB taxonomy): Bacteria > Actinomycetota > Actinomycetes > Streptosporangiales > Streptosporangiaceae > Nonomuraea > Nonomuraea indica. Next base: position 282,271 of record NZ_KZ559467.1, on the reverse strand, counting down.
CTGGTAGTGGCGGCGCGGCAGCAGCTGGGCGGTCACCTCGAAGCCCAGCTCGGCGATCTTCGCCTTGCCGTCCTCGGTGATCTCCAGGGTCCAGGTGGCGTGCGGCACGTCACCGGCCACCACGTACCCGGCTGTGTCCCGCCGGGCGAGCAGCGCCAGCCGGCGTGCCTCGTCGTGCGTGGGGGTCACGGCCGACAGCAGGTAGTGGGCGACCCTCGGGCTCCCGGTGACGCGGCCGGTCAGCACCTCCTGGCGGGGCGCCGCGGCCGCCTCCAGCTCGGGCAGCACCTCGGCCAGGCCCCCCACCGCCCGGACGCGGCCGGGGGCGATCGCCGTCAGCTCGGTGCCGAAGCCGACGAGCGTGACACGCATGCGGTCCGACCAGCGGTTGGTGGCGAGCTCGACGGCCAGCGCGGCGAGGGCCGCGGTCGTCTGGGGGCCCCGGATGTTGATCAGACCCTGCGCCGCCTCCAGGTCGACGAGCACCCGTCCGCCCGCGTCGGTGCCGAGCGACACCAGGCCCGGGTACGGCGCCCCGCCCGTCGGGCTCTCGGTCAGCAGCCGACCCTCGTGCGCGGCCAGTCGCCACACCTGACCGCCGTCCTGGACCGTCCAGGGTTCGGGGGCGTCGCCGTCGGGCGGGTGGATCCACAGGTCGAGGTTGCGGGCCGACAGATGCGCCGCGTAGACGGTCGGCGGAGTACGCCCCTGCGCGGCCAGCTCGGCGCCCAGCAACCGCAGGCCCACGTCGAGGATGCGAGTGCCCGGCGCGTCAGCGCCGATCCTGAGCGCGACCTCGGCCGAGGCGGCGTCGTCACGCGGACGCACCACCCGCCGCCCGAACGCCCGCCGCCACAGCTGCTCACGCCGCCGCCTGCCGAGCGCCGCCAGCAGGCCCGCGGCGGCCAGCGACGCGCCCGCGAGAAAGTCGACCAGGTCGAGGCCGCTGCCGTACTGGTCCGCCGCCCTGCCCGCGTCCGCTCGGGTCTCCCCTCCGCCCTGCCTGTCCGCTCTGGCCTCTCCGGCGCCCTGCCTGTCCGCTCTGGCCTCTCCGGCGCCCTGCCTGTCCGCTCTGGTCTCCCCGGCGCCCTGCCGGTCGGGGCTCTCCTGCCCGGGCAGGCGCTTGCCGAGCTCCTCCTTGACCGTCTGCTCCGCCCTGTCGGCGATCCGTCCCGTGGTGGCCGCCTTCCCGGGATGCTCCCGCAACGTCTGGGCCCGGGCCTGCGTGACAGGGACGACGTGGACGTTGCGCGCGTCGTCCGGCATGTCGAGGACCCAGCCGGGCCTGATCAGGTCGGCCATCCGCAGCCGGGCGCCGTCGGGCTGCTCCTTGTGCTGGTTCAGCCGGAAGATCTCCGGATATCGGCGCCCGTCGCCGAGGCACTTCTCGGCGATCTCCCACAGGCTTTCGTGGTGGCGGCCGTGCGGCGGCTGCACCACGTACACCTTCTTCGTCCGCTGGGTCTCCAGCACCTGTTCGACGACCGGCGCGCTGTACGCTACGGCGGTCATGGGCGGGGCCGCGGGCGCCGGGGCGCCCAGCCTGGCGATGGGCACCGCCACCGCTCCGGCGGTGAACAGCAGCAGCACGGCCGACACCAACCGGTTGGCCAGCGCCTGCGTCCCGCCGGAGAGCGGCACCCTGGCCGGCATCCCGACCCGCCGCACCCCGGCGTACACCTCGACCACCACGCAGGCGAACAGCTGCAACCAGGCAAGCCACACCAGCAGCACCAGCACGGCGACGATCGTGGACGGCCCGACCTGGCTGAACAGCAGGTCCACGTCCAGCAGCTCCGGCGCGACCGGCGGGCCGACGAACGTCAGCAGGGCGTACGGCACACCCCCCACGAGGGCGACCAGCACGACCAGAGCCCCGATCCCGGCCAGCACGTCCCCGGCGGTCCGCCTGGCCGGGATCCGTACGGGCGGCGCCGGCCCGGCCCTCCGCCCGTACGCGCCTGCCGGGCGGCGGCCCGCGGCCTCCGCCCGCGCCGTAGGCCCCGGCCGTTGACCGACCGGCCGCGGCCCGTCCACGTACCGCCCCCGGCGACCACCGCCGTCCACCTCTCCAGCGGAACGTCCCACGGCCCCAGCCGGCGGACCCACCGGCCTTCTCGCCCCTTCCGCACCGAAGGACCGAGCGCCCAGCCCCGACCCTTCGGGCCCGACAGGCCGCCTCCCATCCCCGACCGCCTCAGAACCGACAGGCCACACCCTCTCCTGGAACCGTTCAGGACCGACGGACCGCCTGCCATCCCCAACCGCCTCAGGACCGACAGGCCGCACCCTCTCCTCGAACCGTTCAGGACCGACTGGCCAGCTCCCATCCCCAGCCGCTTCCTCGCGACCAGGCGTCCCGCTTCTCGACTCAGCGGGCGCTCTGCCGGCGTCGGCCGCCGGCCCCTCCAGGAAGTAGGCCGCATCCCTGGCGAAGCGGGAGGTCCTGCCCGAAGGCCGGGCGGCTCGCCCACCATAGGGAGCCGCCCGTCCGCCGGGAGCCGCAGATCCGCCGGACCCCGCGGAGCCCCCAAGACCCGCCGAGGCCGTGGGAACCGCGGAGGCCGAGGGAGCCCCCGAGGCGGTGGGAGCCGCGGGGATCATGGGAGCCGCCGAGCCTGTGGGAGCCGCAGGCATCGTGGGAGCCGCCGAGGCGGTGGGAGCCGCAGGCATCGTGGGAGCCCCCGAGGCTGTGGGAGCCGCAGGCATTGTGGGAGCCGCCGGCCCCGCGCCGGCACCGCCCAGCCTGTCAGCCGGGCCAGAGCCGCCCTGCCCGCCGGCACCGGGCAGCCCGGCCTCGCCAGGAGGGCCGGCGAGGCGGGACCGTTCCTCCTCGCCACCGGAGTCCGGGCCGGTGAGGCGGGGCCGGTCGTGCGCGGGCGTGGGCCCGTGGGGGCGCGCGGGCTCTCGCGTCGGCATCGCCTCTCCCTTCTCGCGTCCAGCGTCGTTGCTCATCGCTCCCTGATCCACCAAGTGGCTGGAATCGGTCTGACTCATCTGGCTTCGGGGCCGGCCGTAGCCTCTCCCCGCATCTCGGACCCCTGGAAGCCCAGCGCGCCGAGGAAGAAGGCCGTCCAGGTGACGTTCACGGTGACGGTGACCGCAGTGCCGCCCTGCTCCACGGAGCAGGAATCCGCGGAGACCCCGTCACCGCCCTGAGCCGCCGTCACCTCGTCGGCCCGGCCGCACACCTGTCCCTCGTCCAGGAGCCTGGTCCGGCCCGTGGCACGCAGGTGGTCGACGTCGATCTGGTCGGCGCCGGCGCGCGCGGCCTGCTCGGCGATGTCGGCGGCCCGCAGCCGCGCGTTGATCGCCGCTCCGCCGTCCACCAGCAGCCCCGCCAGCAGGAAGACCACCACGGAGAACAGCACGGTGAACACCGACATGGAGCCGCGTTCGCCCCGCCGTGCCACCGTGCCTTTCACTCGACCCTCCTGAACTGCTCCAGCGGCACCACCGCCGTGCCTGTCATCTGCTTGGTCGCGCCGAAGCCGAGGAACCCCAGGTCGAGTTCGCACGTGACCTCGGCGTGCACCTGACCGCCCTCCTCGAACCGTGACTCGCCCAGGTCGACCGCGGGCTGCCCGCAGGTGCCCTGCAGCACGTCGGCCGTGACGGCCTCGGCGGCTGAGCCCGCCGCGTCGAGCGTGCGCTGCACGGAGGCCGCCCGCGCCGCGTCCCTCGCGGCCCCGTTGACCTCGCCCTGCGCCTCCACGAGCCGCCCGGCGCCCGCCAGGAACATGAGGAACAGCAGGAAGACGGGTGCGAGCATGACCGTCTCCACGGCCATCGACCCCCTCTCCCCCGCCCCACGCCCGCGTCGGCGCTCAGCTCGCTCATTCACAGTCGTCGCCCCCGTTGTCCGGCCGGAAGCACTCGACCGGGCCGCCGGACGTCGCCGTGATCGTGAACGCGAGCTCGGGCAGCAACGGCACGACCTGCACCGCGTTCCCTCGCACCGTGACGAACCGCTGGTCCGGGTCCTTGGCCGACGTGGTCGCCGTGGCGTTGGCGAGCAACCGCGGGCCGATGGCCCGGACGATGTCCGTGGCCTTCGCGCTGGCCTCCGCTTCCCAGGAGCCCGAGTCGAACGGAGCGGAACGGGCCACCCTCGCCCCCTCCCGGGCAGCCGCCTCGGCGACCTGACGCCCGTGGAACCAGAGCGCGACCTGCACGATGAGCAGCACGACCGCGAGGACGACCGGCATGAGGAGCGCCAGTTCGATCACGGTGGCACCGCGCTCTCGAGGTGTCCGGAGGCGAGACGGGATCACGTGTCGCCGTTGCCACCGCCGAAGCTGTTCTGGATGTCGCTCTGTTTCTGTTCGACCAGCGCCTTGATGAGCGTGGCGAGGCCCAGTGCGACGCCGGCGATGATCGCGGTGATGATCACCCACTCGACGGCGGAGGCGCCCCTGGAGGGGGCAGTACGGGCGCGGTGGACGCGTACGCCGAGGTACGCGCGGAGGTAGACGATCCAGGGATGATTCATCAGGACCCCAACATCTTCATAGCGGCCGGAAAACTGAGAAAGATCACGAACCCCGCACACAGCAGTAACTGGGCGACGAGCATCGACTGGGAACGCTCGCCGGCCCGCCCCTCGATCTCGGCCAGCTCGCGGCGACGCAACGTGGCCGCTCTCGCCGTGAGGGAGGCGCGTACCTTGGCGCCGTCGTCCGCGACCAGCCCGAGCGCGGCGGACAGGTCACGCAGCTCGTCGACGTTGATCTCCTCGCCGAGCTGACCGAGCGCCTGCCACGGGGTGATGCCGACGATCCGCGCCCCGCTGAGCGCCTCGCGGATGCGGGACATCGCCCAGTTGGGCTGGTCGCCGCTGACCGAGACCGCCATCAGGAGGGCCTCGGGCACGCCGCGGCCGCCCGCGAGGTTCATCGAGACGAGATCGAGGAACGCTCCCACCACGTGCCTGAAGTCGCGTCGCTTGGCCGCCGCGTCCCGCCTGACCTGCAGGTCGGGCAGGAAGAAGAAGACCACCGCGACGGCCACGGCCGCCCAGAACGGAACCGCGAGGGACGTGCCCCATCCCATCAGGAAGAGCCAGCCGAGCAGCACGGGGAAGGCGAGCAGCCCGGCGGCGGCCAGCAGCACCTTGGTGGCCAGGAAGCCTTCGAACGACCGGCCGACCAGTGCGAGGTCGGCCTTGGTGGACCTCACCTCCCATCCGCGTGCCGCGTACACGCGGGCGAGCCGCACGCCGAGCCCACGGCGGAAGGCGCTGACCTCCTCGTCGGGGAGCACGAGGCGCAGTCGCGGCGTGCCCGCGTCCTCGCGGACGGCCTCGATCGCGAGCAGCCGCGCCACCAGGCCAGGCCGGGCGGGGAACAGCGCGCGCAGCAGCAGGAACAGCCCGAATCCGAGCACGCCGCCCGCCAGCACACCCTCAACCATGGCCACCTCCGACCAGGAGTCGTGTGGGCTTGTCGAAGCGGGCGAGCCGCCGCATCCACGCGAAGCCGGCGCCGAACAGCCCGGCCACGACCACGAGCACCGCCTGGCCGAGCAGGCTGCCGTACTCGCTCACGTACGAGGGATTGAACAGGACGAGCAGCGCCGCGAAGACCAGAGCCGTGATGACGACGATCTGGACGCTCCGCCTGGTCGAGCGGCGCTCGGCCTCGACGCGACGCCGCATGTCGAGCTCCTCGCGAGCCGACACGGCGAGGGCGCCGAGCACGTCGCGCAGGCCGGGGCCGCGCAGCCTGGAGTTGAGTATCAGGGCGGCCACCACCAGATCCGCCGAAGGATCGTCCAGGTCGTCGGCGAAGATGGCGAGCGCGTCCGGGAGCGCCATCCTGGTGTGCAGCCGATCGACCAGTGCCCGCAGATGGGGCCTCAGCATCGGTGCGGCGGCCCTGATCGAGACGGGAATGGCCTGTTCGAGCCCGGCCGCGCCGGCGATCGTGTCACGCAGCGACTCCGTCCAGGCGGCCAGTCCTTCGAGCCGGCGCATCGCGTCGCGCTCCTCGGCCGCGCCGCCGGACAGGCCGCGCCAGGCGAACACCAGCAGCACGGTCCCCACCGCCACGACCGGCCACCCCGTCACCACGAGCACGACGGTGGCCGCGACGCCGGCGATGGCCGCGCGGGTGGTGAGCATCCTGACGAGGTGGCGTTTCGGCTGGGCCGGTCGTGGGCGCATGCCGTACAGGGCGAGGAAGAGCAGGAACAGCCCGCCTCCGGCGGCCGCGCCGGCGAACATCGCCAGCGGATCCAGGGCCGTCATCACCAGCCTCCCGGGGTGTAGCCGTGCGCGATCAGCTCGGGCAGGCATGAGACGGGAGCGTGCGGCACGGCCATGCCGTCGGGGCCCGGCACGAAGACCTCACTCGACAGGACCCGGCCGTCGCAGCCGTTGACCTCGCGGATGCTGGAGACGTAGCGGCGCAGGGTGCCGCCGCGATGGTAGTCGTTACGTTTCTCCACGAAGACGACGAAGTCGATGGCGCCCGCGATGAGCATGTGGGTGGCGTCGATGGGAAGGCGTTCGCCGGCCTGCAACGCGTAGGTGGCGATGCGGTTGAACACCTCCATGCTGGAGTTGGCGTGGATGGTGGACAGGGAACCGTCGTTGCCCTGCGTCATCGCGTTGAGCATGGTGACGATCTCGTCGCCGAGGACCTCTCCGACGATCACCCGGCTGGGGTTCATCCGCAGGGACCTGCGGACCAGCTCGGCCATGGTGATCTCGCCCTGGCCCTCGGAGTTGGGCAGGCGCTGCTCGAAGGCCACGACGTTGGGGTGAAGCTCGGGGAACTGGTCGAGGCCGAGCTCCAGGGCACGTTCGACGGTGATCAGACGCTCGCTGGGCGGGATCTCGTTGGCGAGGGCCCGCAGCAGGGTCGTCTTGCCGGCGTTGGTCGAACCCGCGATCATGACGTTCTTGCGCGCGAGGATCGCCGCGGTGAGAAAGCGGCCGATCTCGGCGCTCAGCGTGCCGTTGCCCACCAGGTCGGACAGGAACACCTTGCCGAGCCGCGACCGGCGGATCGACACGGCGGGCCGGAGTGTGACGTCCATGACGGCGCTGAGCCGGGACCCGTCCGGCAGCCTGAGGTCGAGCTGCGGGTTGGCGGTGTCGAACGGCCTGCTGGACAGGCCGGAGTAGGCGGCCAGGATCTGGATCAGCTCGATGAGCTCTTCGTCGGACTCGGCGACGGGGTCATGCATGAGCTCCTGGCCGTCGGCGTAGCTGACGAAGACCCTGTCGCAGCCGTTGATGTCGATGTTCTCGACGTCGGGGTCGTCGAGCAGCGGTTGCAGACGGCCCACGCCGAACAGCGCGGCGTGGATGCCCGCCGCCAGCGCCTCCTCCTCCTCGGCCGTGGGCGGTGTGCGGCCCAAGCCGATCTCGCTGCGCGCGTGTTCTTCCAGGACCTGCGAGATCAGCGCCCTGGCGAACTGCCTCTCGTCCTCGCCGGTCATCACGGGCAGCCCGTTGGCCTGATCGAGCCGGCGCTGGTGGGCGAGGCGGTCGCCCACCTCCTGGCGGAACCGTTTGACGAGCGCGTGGTCGATCATGGCTCACTCACCAGCCGTCCCGCGAGATCGCGTGCCGTGCGGATCAGCAGCGAACGGTCGAGACGGCCGCCCCATTGCCCGCGCAGCAGTTCGGCGCCCTTGGGGTCGTAGGCGAGCCCGTGCACGAATCCCACGCTCGGCCCCACGATGCGGCGCACGTCGTCGATCGAGGAGCGGTAACTGCGCGGGTCGGCGATCACCACCACGCCGTGCGCCTTGGTGATCGACAGGCGTTCGCGCAGGTGGGCGACCTGGTCGAGGGTCGCCCTGGTGAGCAGCACCACCTTGTCCGCCTCTGCCAGCAGATCGGCCAGCTGAGGCTGGCCGCCCAGCCGTCCGCAGTCGGCGATCACGTCGGCGTTGGGGATCGCGGCGAGTGAGCGGCCGAGTGGCCCCCACAGCCAGGTGAGCCCGGCCGCCTGCTCCCCGTGGGTCAGGCCGGCCAGCACGTCCAGCCCACCGACGATCTTCTGCGTGTGCGGATGGATCTGGGCGTGCTCGAGCCCGCGGCGTGCCGTCGCGGCCAGCGTGAGCAGGCCCTTGCCCGGGTTGAGCTCGCCGCCGTCGGCGGATGGCAGCCGGTAGGCGATGTCACCGCCCGCGGGGTCGCACTCGGCGAGCAGGACCGGCCGCGGCCACACCGCGGCCAGCGCGGTGGCGGCGGTGGTCACCCCGGGCGCGCCCTTGTCGGCGGCAAGCACGATGAGCGCCACGTCAGCGAGCCCCGGGCAGCTCGGCCACGGCGATCTCACCGCTGGAGGCGTACCGGAGGACTTCCGGCGACACCGACGAGTCCACGATCACCGTGATCAGCCCACTGCCGCCGGCCCGGCTCGACTCGCCGACGCTGAAGACGAGCGCGCTCTGCGCCAGCACCCGGCTCTCGGCCTGGCTCGTACGGGCCGGTACGTGCACCACCTGGACGCGGTCGCCCTTCTGCAGCCCGGCAGGGGCCTGTCCCGGCTTCAGGGCGAGCCCCACCTTGGCCTTGCCGGGACCCAGTTCGGCGCTGGCCCGCACCCCCATGTTGTTGGTGAGCAGGGTGCCGGGCAGGATCGTCACGGCGGCGAAGCTCTTCAGCACCTGCTGCCGCTGGGACCAGTCGACATAGTCGATGCCGGTGTCGGCGATCTGCACCTCTTCGATCGCCTGCTCGGTGAACTGCTGGCCGGCGCCGATCTGCTGCGTCACCCGGATCGCGGAGATCCGGTCGCCGCTGCGCATCACGAGCAGTGTCGTGGCGAGCGCCCCGCCCAGGATGAGCAGCACCGCGAGGGCCGCCAGGGCGGGCTTGCGCTCGCGTGGCGGAACGGGAAGCTTGCGCGACGCCGGACCGGACAGTCCTGCCGTGTCGACGGCAGGCTTTTCGCTTGTCCTCATGGGTGGGGGGCTCCCATTAGAGAATTGTCGAATTCACGCCATTATGTGCATCCATGGCCACAGGCGGGGCTGGAATGCGAGGAACCATGCTCGTTTCGCAGGTGGGATGGTGTCAACTCGTCATAACCGATGCCTGTTGTTTCTAGCGAGTTGACGCCATCTCTTTTTAGGGCTAACTGCCACAAGGGTCACATCAGCCTCCTCGACCCCTTGCTTTTCGGTTTTGGGACATAGTCGTCCTTGCGGGCGCTTGCTGGACGCCCGGCTTCCATCGTCGTCCCCACGTTCACTTCGGGCTGCCTTGTCTCGGCTGCCGCCTTCGCCGTCCCTGGACATCGGCCGATCGAGGTCGTAGCCGTCAGGCGGTCCTCAGCCCGGCAGCAGCGTGCCCGGCGGCCGCCCGTCTCTTCTGCGACCCTCACCCGCCCCCGAGCGAGACCGGCGGCCAGCCCGATGCAGGTCAGACCCCTCGTCGGTGCGACGTCTCGCCTCGACTCCCCTTGCTTGACGCTTCTGCCCGCACCCCTCCGCCACAGGCATATGGCAGCCACTGGCGCCTCAGTCGGCGAGCACCTTGTTTCGGGCGCCCGTATCCAGTCCTCATCCTCAATATCCACACAACGCACTCCAAATCGCCCTAAGCTGCACTGGAGAGTCGCTTGTCCATGTCACGCAAGGTTTGATGATCGCAAATCCCAGGACTTCGGCGACCGTCTCATTCTCCTGCCCGAGCGGAAGTCCACGCCCGCACTCTAAGCTCGCCGGCGCTCAAGGTCGAATGACTTATCCACAGCCGGCCCTCGCCCGGCCGAGTTATCCACAACCGACGGCTTCCATGCGTTTGCCGATAACCCGCGGGCTTAATCTCACACCGGGCGCTAGCGTGGCGCTCGAGATCCGGACGAGGAGACGGCACATGCGGATCATGCTCACCGTGCTCGGCGAGCAGGGCGACCGTGACATCGTGCTCGACGGCGATGACGGCACGACCATCGCCGAGGTGAGCGAGGCGCTCAGCGGTCAGCCACGGCTGGCCGAGGTCGTCCGGCTCACCCGAGCGCGTGCTCCGTACGGCATGTCGGCGCCGAGGCCCGCAGACGCCCAGCCGCATGTCCCCGAGCAGCGCCCTCCCCTCGACGGGCGGGCACGTGGCGCACGCCCCTCTGAGAAAGGGGACTTCCGCGCGTCCCGGCATGAGGGCGGCAAGAGCCTGCCGGGAGGCGGCCCCTCACCACATCGTCCCGAGGAGGCCGGGCCCTTCAGGGCCGACAGACCCGAGCGGCGGGGGGACCCGATGCTGCGGAGCGTCCCGGCGCGGGATGGTGGGGCCGATGAGCAGGAGCCGACGCTGTGGCGCAACGGTCGTGCCCTCGATCCTCGCGCTCCGGCCCGGACGGTGCTGCGCGACGGTGACAAGGTCACGCTCGACCCGCGTCTGGTGCGGGCCACCATCGTCGACGAGCCCGGCGGGGTCGCCGAAGTGCGCGTGGTGGGCGGCCCCGCAGCCGGAGCGGTGCACCGGCTCGGGCTCGGCGTTCACGTCATCGGGTCCGACCCCCGATGCGCGATCACCGTCGCCGATCCGGCCGTCGCGCCCGAGGCCGTGACGATGCGCGTCACGGCTGCCGCGATCACGGTGGAGCCGGCCCGCAGGCACCAGCCGGAGGAGACGCCACGTCCCAAGCTCAAAGGCCGGTGGGCCGAGGAGGTCGCCGAGCTGACCGCTCGGGTGGCCGAGCGCGAAGCGGCCGCCCTGTCGTCGGGGTCCTGGGCGCCTCCCGAGCTGGGCGGCCGGCCTCTCGCAGAAAAGGCCGACTGGCCGGAGCACGCCGTGCTGACCTGCGGCTCGTCGGTGTTCGCCCTCACCGCGATCGAGCCGCAGGACGCCCACCTCACGCCCAGGCCCGAAGGCGGCGTGGCCTACAACAGGCCTCCCCGGCTGCGCCCGTCCGAAGGACAGCGGGCCTTCGAGAAGCCGCGTGAGCCTCGGCGGGCCGAGGGGATGCGGCTGCAATTGCTGGCCGCGTTGCTGCCCGCCGCGCTCGGCCTGACCTTGGCCTTCGCCCTGCGCCAGTGGTATTACCTGCTGATCGCGCTGATGACCCCGATCATCATGATCGGCCAGTGGTGGAGCGACCGCCGCCACGGCAAGAAGCAGCACAAGAAAGCGATCAAAGAGTACAGGGAGCGGCTCAAGACGTACGAGCAGGCGGTCGAGCGGGCCCGGGCCCACAACGAGCTGGTCCGCAGGTCGGAAGCGCCGGATCCGGCACAGGTGCTGCTCACGGCCACGGGTCCCCGCCGGCGGCTGTGGGAGCGGCGCATCCATGACCCCGACGCCCTCCGCCTGCGGGTGGGGCTCGCCGATCTGCCTGCCGATCTCGATCTCACCGAGGAGCAGGGCGGCGCCATCGACCCGCCGATCTGCCGTGCCGTGCCCGTGGCCCTGGCCATGCGCCGCCTCGGCGTCGCGGGTGTCACCGGTCCACGTGACACCGCGATCGGCCTGGCCGGCTGGCTGGTCGGCCAGGCGGCCACCCTGCACAGCCCACGCGATCTGGCGATCGTGATCCTTTCCGCCCACGGCGACGGTGAGCGACGCTGGGGCTGGATGCGCTGGCTGCCGCACTGCGCGCCGCGCGGCGGCGAGGACTGCGTGGCGCTGGTCGGCGCCGACCCGGAGTCGGCGGCGCGCCGCGTCGCCGAGTTGGCCGCGCTCATCGACGAACGACAGAACACCACGATCCCCGAGTTCGGCAAGATCCCCACCGGCTGGGACGACCTCGGTGGCCCGGAGACGCCCGCGTTCTCCACCTATGACGAGCGGCCCTTCGACGTGCTGGTGGTCCTGGACGGCGCACAGGCGCTGCGCGGGCTCCCGGGCATGCCCCAGGTGCTGCGGCAGGGTCCCCGTTCAGGCGTCTACACCCTCGCGATCGACGACGACCAGCGGCTGTTGCCCGAAGAGTGCGCGACGGTCGCCGCGTGCGGCTCCGACGGCCTGGTACGGCTGCGCGGCGGCGGTCTGGACGTCATCGGCCCGATCGTGGCCGACCTCGTCGGGCCGGCCTGGTGCGATCGGCTGGGCAGGGCGCTGTCGCCCATCCGCGACGTCAGCAGGGAGGACCCTTCCGGCAACCTGCCCGACTCGGTGCGACTGCTCGACCTGCTCGGCCTGAGCGTGCCGACCGGCCGGGAGATCGCCGGGCGTTGGCGTGCACGCGGGTCGACGGAGGCGGTGATCGGCATCGGCCCCGAGGGTCGGTTCTCCGTCGATCTGGCGGTGGACGGTCCGCACGGGTTGATCGCCGGCACGACCGGCGCGGGCAAGTCCGAGCTCCTGCAGACGTTGATCTCCGCCCTGGCGGTGGCCAACCGCCCCGACCAGCTCACGTTCGTCCTCATCGACTACAAGGGCGGGGCCGCGTTCAAGGAGTGCGTACGCCTGCCGCACACGGTCGGCATGGTGAGCGACCTCGACGGTCACCTGACGCAACGGGCGCTCGACTCTCTGGCGGCCGAGATCCGGCGCAGGGAACGCCTGCTACTGGCCTCCGGAGCCAAGGACATCGACGACTACACCGCCCTGGCCGGGTCCACGGGCAAGCGGTACGAGCCGCTGCCCCGCCTCGTTCTGATCATCGACGAGTTCGCCGCCTTGGTGGCCGAGCTGCCCGACTTCGTGGCGGGGCTGGTCGACATCGCGCGCCGGGGCCGGTCGCTGGGCATCCATCTGATCCTGGCCACGCAGCGTCCCGCCGGCGTGGTGACCGCCGACATCCAGGCCAACACTTCCCTTCGCATCGCGCTCCGGGTCACCGAGCCGATGGAGTCCGCGGACGTGATCGACATGCCGGACGCGGCCCACATCTCCAAGTCGACGCCCGGCCGGTGTTACGTCAAGTCGGGCGCGGGTGCGGCGGCCGCAGTCCAGACGGCCCGCGTCGGCGGCCGGAGCCCGCAGGCCGCCGTTGCCGGCAGTAATGGCTCGTTCTCAGCCGGGCAAGCGCGTGCGGGTGGTCGTCCGGCCACGGGCTTCCGGACGATGGCCGGGGCCGCGCATGCCGCTGTGCCCGGAGACGCCCGCAGGGTGCGGGTGATCGACATGGACTGGAGGTCGCTCGGCCGCGGGCTGCCTCCGCCCCGGCAGCCGGCGGAGGAGTCGACGGTCACCGACCTGTCGCTCCTCGCCGATGCGCTCATCGAGGCCGCCCGGCTGACCAGGGTGGAACGGCAGCCGAGCCCGTGGCTGGAGCCGTTGCCCGCTCACCTGGTCCTCCGGCCGCCGGGCGACGGCGGCCAGGACACGGTGGCCGCCGGCCTGGCACCCGGGGTTCCCGGGGAAGCCGCCTTGGCCTCTCCCGGGTCGTGGGCCGAGGTGGAGCCGCTGGTGTTCGGACTCACGGACCGCCCTTGGACGCAGGATCGGCAGCCGCTCGCCCTGGATCTCGCCCACGGCGGCCACCTGCTCATCGCCGGCGCGTCCCGCAGCGGCAGGTCCACCGCGCTGCGGACCATGGCCGGCGCGATCGCCCTGCAGGCTTCGCCTGCCGACGTGCACGTCCATGCGATCGACTGCGGGTCGGGTGCGCTGCTGCCGCTGGTGGCGATGCCGCATTGCGGCGCCGTGGTGACCCGCGACCAGCTCGACCGTGTCGAACGCCTGCTTGCCCGGCTGCGGGCTGAAGTCGGGCGTCGCCAGCAGCTGCTGGCCGAGGCCGGACACGCCTCCCTGGCCGAATATCGGCAGAGCGGCCACCGTCTGCCCTGGCTGGTGCTCATGGTGGATCGGTGGGAGGGGTACGTGGCCGCGTTCGAGGGCTACGACTACGGGAGGTTGACCGAGGCGCTCCTGCAGCTGTTGCGGGAGGGGCCGGCCGTCGGGCTGCGGGCCGTGGTGACCGGCGACCGCTCGTGCCTGCTGGGACAGGTCTCGACGGTGTTCGAAGATCGGCTGATTCTCCGGCTGGCGGACCCGGCCGACTACGGGCTGGCCGGGCTCCCCCTCAAGGAGCTCCCGTCGACCATGCCACCCGGCCGTGCACTGTCGATGGGTGAGCACGGCATCGTCGAAAGTCAGATCGCCCTCCTCACCGACGATCCGGCAGGGCCGGCCCAGGTCGCCGCCCTGCAGGCGATGACACGTGGTGTCATGGCCGCCGGTGCGCGGCGACATGCCATGGCCACCGGGTCCCACCACGGGATGCGGACCGGCTCCGCTGCCTCCGGTGGCCGTGGGAACGATCCGGCACGACCGGGCGTCCGATCTGTCCCCCTCGGGGAGAGGCATGCCGCATCCGCCGAGCTCACGGTGCACCCGGACGGGAGGGCCGCGCCTGGCGCGCCCTCGTTGCACACCGGTGAGGGGGGCGTTTCTCCCAGCCTCTCCTCCTACGCCGATGGGGAGGGCTCTCCGCGACCGGCTCACACCGGCCAAGAGACCGCGTCCTCCCGGCTCCCTCTCCATACGAACGAAGAGGCAGCGGCTGGCGAAGGGGACGACTCGGGCAACTGGGTGAGTGGTTCGCGGGCGGGTGGTGAGGCGGAGGCTGAGATGACACCGCATCGTTCCTCGGTGACCGGCGACGACGGACAGGTTCAGGGACGGCTCGGCATACGCGGTGGCGGCCGAGGAGCCTGGTGGTGGGACGGGGAGCCGCCATTGCGGGTGGATGCGCTGCCGATGCGGATCACGGCGGGTCAGGCGCTCGAACTCGTTCCCGGGTTCGAGGCGCCATCGCCACTGTGGGCTCTGGTCGGGGCCGGTGGTGACGCCTTGGCGCCGGTCGGGATCGATCTGCTGGCTCAGGGGCCCGGGGCTGTGATCGCCGGTCCGCCGCGGTCTGGACGGTCGTCGGTGCTGCTCACGGCTGCGCTGTCCCTGCTGTCGTCAGGAACCCCGGTTCTTGTGGTTGCACCGAGGCGCAGTCCGTTGCGCGCGCTGCGAGGCGCGTTGGCGGTTCTGGATGGAAACGCGCCAGGGCTGCAGGATCTCGTCGCGGGGCTGGAACGGCATGTGGTGCTGGTGGACGATGCGGAGCTGGTCAGCCCCGACTCTCCACTCGGGCTGGCGCTGGAGGAGGTGCTGAGGTCGGGCCGGGACGGGGAGCACGGGTTGATCATCGCTGGGGCCACGAGCGATCTGGCCACGGCCTACCGGGGGTTCGTGGCCGATGCTCGCAAGTCCCGTACGGGGGTGCTGCTGTCCGTGCAGAGCCCTGCCGACGGTGACCTCTTCAACATTCGGCTGCCCCGCGGTTCTGTCGGAGGCCCGCCTGGGCGCGGGTTACTGGTATCGGCGGGCACGACCATCCCGGTGCAGGCCGCCCTGCCAGAGACGTCCGCTGGAAACGATGTCCTAGATCTCTGATCGGCGAGGTCGTGGCAGGCGCGCCTCGGCGAGCAGCTCAGCGATCTCTCTCAGCTTGTTGTTCAACCAGGTCTGTCCGCACGGCTTTGGGACGGGTTTGAGAGTTACCGAGCGGGGACGAATCAGTACGCTGCTGGCGATGAGCGAGCGTCATTCTTGGGCGGACCGTCTTCTCGGCGAGTTCCGGGAGTTGCCTCATGGGCGCCCGGACGGGCCTTCCCTGCGTGCGGCCGTACGCGATAAGGGCGAGGAGTATGAGGCTCTCCTAGTGAGGTATCTGCAGGCGGGGACGCTGTTCGTGGTGTCGGGGGATGCGGCGCACGATGTGCTGGCTGCCGAAGCGAACTACATCGGTCCGTTGGCGGCGCTGACGGATGGCGAATGGGTTTGGCATTCCGACCTGGCCTACTACGTCGAGCGGTACCACGTGCCACTGGACGAGTGCTTCGTCAAGCGTGTTCGCCATCTGAAGGGAGTGCCGCCGACGGTCAGCCACGCCGATCTGATCGCACTGGAGGAAGTGATGATCGGCGACACCGGTGAGGACTGCGCTGCTGCCCCTTAACCTGGTCCTTGAATCTGTCGCCGCCAGTATCGTCGAGCGTGGCGAAGGTTCGGCCGGTCGCGGGACAGCGAGACGGCCTCGGCCTGATCATGTGCGTTGCTGAAGACGCTGACGATCACTACCAAGGCCGTGAGGATGAGTGGGCTGAACGAGGCTGTCCGTGTCGAGTCCCTGGCCGTGTTGTCCCGCTTCCGGACCGACTTCTACGACTGTCTGAGCGCACGGGCCGATGCACTGTTCGAGTTGGCCGAGGCGGTGTCATGCACCGACGGGCCGGTCAAGACGCTGGTGGATCTGGCGCTGGCTCCGGAGCATCGGCGGTCATGGTGCGTTGTACGACGGATTGAACAGCGGCCAGATCGAGGTGGCCCGGCTGCGTCGGTCGCTGTCAGCTCTGCCGCTGCCGCGGGTCGCCGACGGACGGATCGTGCTGGCGGTCGATGGCAGCCCATGACTGCGTTCGGACGCCCCGACCAGCGCCGAGCGGCCAAGGTGGGCCGGGTCTCTGGATGAGGCCTCGGCCGGGGCGGCGGGTGTCAGCAGGAGCGGGGCGAAGTGCTGGAAAGGAACGGGTGCGCCCTGGCCTGCGGGAGCAAGGCGAGGTGCCGGGAGCAGCGGGTGCGCCTTTCCAGTGGAGGCCAGGAGAGGTGCTGGGAGGGAACGGGTGCACGCTGGCCCGTGTGAGCAGGGCGAGCAGGTGCTGAGAACAGCGGGCACACCTGGCCGATGGAGGCCTGCGAAGTGGCGGGGGCAGCAGGGGCGCCCTGGCCTGCGAGGCCGGGCGAGGTGCCGGGAGGAGCGGGGGCGCCCGGCCCGCGGGGGCCGGGCTAGGTGCCGGGGGCAGTGGGGGTGCGGGTCAGCAGATCGTGTCGTTGACGACGTTGTCGAATGTGCCGACCCAGCAGTCGTCCTCCTCCTTGAGCCAGGTGGAGGTCTCGTTCGTCCTTTCCTCGCCTCCCCCGGGGGCGCCACCCATCGGGACCATGGGCGCGCCCATGCCGGTGGTTCCGGCGAGGCTGGTGCCACGAGCGGCCGCCGCCTCGGCGGCGGTCATGCCGTTGCCGTAGCCCGATCCGTAGTTGGTGTTCACGACCGGGGTGGTGCCCGAGGTGGTCGGGGAGGAGGTCGGGTTCGAATAGGTGGTCGGGGTGGTGGTCGGCGCGGGATTGCCGAACTGCGTCCCGTCGAATCGCGGCTGGGATTCGGACAGGAAGGTCGAGCGGGGGTCGCTGCCGTTGATCCTGCTGTTCGGGTCCGTGTTGCCGTTCACGTCGGTCGTCGATCCGTTCGGGAAGTTCGGGTCGGTGGACGGCATGCCGGGACGGCCGGTGGGGTTCACGCCGTTGCCGATGCCCGACCCGTTGCCGTTGCCGTTGGGGTCCGTGCCGTTGCCGACGCCGTTGGGGTCGGTGCCGTTGGGGTCCGTGCCGTTCGGGTCGGTGGCGTTCGGGTCCGTCCCGTCGGTCCCGCCGGGGAAGCCCGGCCGGTCGGAGCCGTCCGGGAAGCGTGGGTCGGTGGTGGGGCGGTCCTGGTACGTGGACTGGTTGATCCCGTTGCCGTTCTGGCCGGGATTGAAGTCGGACGGGTCGTAACCCGCCTGGTTCACGTTGGCCGGGATGCGCGGGCCGTTCAGGTCGACCTTCGTGGGATCCGGCTGGGGCCCCTGAGGCGGCTCGATGTCGGGCAGTTCCTTCTCGACATAGTCGGGGAGACGGGTGTGGATCTGCCTGAGGTCCTCGGTGAACGCCTTGAGATGGTGGCCGGCCAGCTCGTCCTGCGAGCCCCACTCCCAGCCCTTGTCGATCGTGCGGAAGCTGCCCGGCATGGAGTCGTCCCAGCTGCCCGGGTCGCCGATCGGGTTGCTCCACGTGGCGGTCGCGTTCTCCACGAACTCCTTGTGCTCGCGGATCTTGCTGCTCAGCGTCTCCAGAGGCTTGCCCATGTGGTCGAGCCCGGCGGCGAGGTTGACGATCGTGTCATGCAACTGGTGCAGGGCCTTCTGCGCCTTGACGGACGACTCGCCCTTCCAGATCTTGGCCAGCTCGGCGCTCACGTCGTCGATCGCATTGAGGGCGTTGACCAGTTTGGCGCTGGCGTCGGTGTAGGAGGTGGCGGCCGTCCGCACGGTGACGGGGTCGAGCGCGGTGAACAGGTTCTTCACCTCGGCCACGCTTCGCCCACCGGTCTCGCACCCGAAGGTGGGACAGTTCGTCTTGATCCAATGCGTCTTCTTCGTGGAGTCACCCATGACGATGCCCTGAGCCGCCCTAGATCTGCTTGGAACCGGGGAAGGTCACGTCGTCCCCCGTCTGGAAGATGCCGCCGCCGCTCCGCACCAGGGCGATGGCCACGGCGAACTTCTCGTTGACCTGGCCATAGATCTTGGTGAGCTCGTCGTGGCCCAGGTCAAGGGTGTCGGCGAACGAACGGCCGCCGTCCCAGCGGTCGATGGCCCGCACCTGCTGGGTGAAGCCGGAGAGATTGCCCTGTGTGGTCAGGTCGGTCAGGGAGCCTCGTCCCGACCCCTGCAGGTCGTCCAGCGCTTCCTCGAGTTGCGTGGCGAGCTGCTCGAAGCGCTTCTTCGGTTCATCCGGATATTTGACGCCGTCTCGCTCCGCATCCAGACCGGGCCACTTCTGCCCGCAGCCCCGGTGTTCTCCGATTGCCACGACACAACCTCCCCAAGGTGCTTGATCGCAACTTTACTCGGATCACCACCATCACGTACAGAAGTTCACATATCCCTCTATACGCTCATGCGTAACATGTTCCGGGACCCTGAGTAGGAACGGAGCGGCATGCAGACCCGGAAGGACCTCTACCAGGCCCACCGCCTGATGATGCAGCGTCTGGGCATGGCGTTGCTGCAGGCGGAGCCGGATGTGCCCGAGCCGCCGATGCGCCGGCACACGGTGGCGATGTTCTGCGGGATCCTGATCGCGGTGCTGGTGACCGCGGGATTCGGGATCTGGGGCATGCTGAAACCCGGCAACGCGACCAAGTTGACCGACCCCGGCCAGTTACTGGTCGAGGACGAGAGCGGCGCGAAGTACGTCTACAGCCAGCAGGAGAAGAAGCTGCTGCCGGTCGCCAACTACGTCTCGGCGCGGCTCCTGCTCGACACGCCCGACGTGAAGGTGCGGAACGTCTCGGCGGCCTCGCTGGCGAACTTCGACCGGGGCCCGCTCGTGGGCATCCCGGGCGCGCCCGACTCTCTGCCGGCCAAGGACAAGCTCGTCAAGGGGCCGTGGTCGGTGTGCGTGGGCGAGACGACCGACACGGCGGGCGTCGGAAAGACGTACGTGACCCTGGTGGGCGGCATGAACGTCGGCGGCACGCCGATCGGCGAAGGCGCGATGGTCGTGCGCGACGAGCAGCAGCAAGGCTGGGTGATCTGGGGCGACCAGAAGATGAAGGTCGGCAGCGAGGGGATCAACGCGCTCGGCGCCACCGTGGTCAGGAAGGTGCCCGCCGCCTGGATCAACGCCATCCCGGACGGGAGCGACTTCAGGTTCCCGTCGATCCCGAACCGCGGCGCGGCGGTACGCGGGCCTGATGACCGCACCCGGCGGATCGGTCAGATCTTCCAGACCCCCGGCATGGCCGGCGGGGCCGACCGGTGGTACGTGCTTCTCAAGGACGGGCTGTCGCCCATCACCGTGACGCAGGCGACGCTGCTGCTCAACGACGCGGCCAGCAAGAAGGCGTACGGCTCGGGCCGGGTGGTGCCGATCACCATCGATCCCGCCACGGCGAACGCGGCCCTGTCCAAGACGTCGATGCTCGGCGGCGGGCTGCCGACGACGATGCCCAAGGTGATCACTCCCGCCGCGAACGCCCCGCTGTGCGCCGTGTACGCGGACACGCAGCGCGGCTCGACCAAGGCCACGATCACCAGTGGGGCCACGATCAGCATCCCGGTGCCGCCGGCGACGGGCAACCAGGAGCAGTTCGACCAGATCGTGATGCCGAACGGCGGAGCCGCCGTGGTGGGGCTGCTGCCGGGCGAGGGGCAGCTGCGGTCCGTCAACACCTACTACCTGGTGACCGAGCAGAACCGGCGCTTCCCGCTGCAGACCGGGGCGCAGGTGGAGACGCTCGGATACGACGCCACGGCGGTGGCGCCGCTGCCGGCGCCGCTGCTGCACATGATCCCGGAGGGGTCGCGGCTCGACCCTGCCGCCGCGCAGGCTCCGGTGAAGGTCAACCAGTAGGGCTCCGCGGGAGGGGGCGTGCCCGCTCCGGGTCGCGGTGAGGACTGCCCTCCTCGGTCGTCGTCGGCCGGGGCAGGACCGCCGCGAGCCCGGGGGGTGTCCCTGGCAGCCAGGGGGACCCGGGGGATGTGGCGGTAGGGAGGGCGCGCGGGCTCTGTGGGGTCCGCATGGCGGCGCCTTGTGCCATGCGGGACGCCCGGGGTGGTGGGGGTGCCTCTCGCCGAGGCGCGGCGCGCGGTCGTGGGGGTGCCTCTCGCCGAGGCGCGGCGCGCGGTGGTGGGGGTGCCTCTCGCCGAGGCGCGGCGCGCGGTGGTGGCGGTGCCTCTCGCCGATCGGCGTGAAGGGTGGTGGCGGTGCTTTCTGCGGGTCTCCGGCGCGTTGGACAGATCGGGGGGCGGGCGCCGGGCCGATGTCGTTCTGGGGCGTGGTGCGGGGTCAGGCCGGCCTGCTGGGAATGTTGCCCCCGGAGGGCAGGCCGCCGTTCTTGGTGTCGATGCCGTTCTTGCTGTCCGTGGGGATCGTCTTGGGCACCAACGCACCCGTCCGGGGGTCGTTACCCAGCCCGTACTGCTCGATGGGCATGGCCATCATGGTCTGGAACTTGGTCGCCTGCTCCATGCTCTTCATGGACACGCCCTGGTAGATGGCGTAGACGCCACCGGCGAAGATCGCCAGTTTGAAGAGGATCGGCCGGAGAGAGGTCCACAGGGCCTTGAGCCCCGCGTTGATGGCGATCTGGGAGAGGGCCCAGGTGCCGGGGGTGAGCCTTGACGCCAGCACCAGGCCGGCCCAGACCACCATGGCCGACATCAGCCCGAGCGCCACCCAGGACAGCTTGTCGTAGAGCTCAGCACTCGACTTGAGCGTGTCGCCGATGCCGTTGCGCCCGGTGCCAAGTTCCTTGATCGCCTCGATGAACCCGTCGGCCGCGGTCTCCATGGCCGTGAAGGCGGCGCCCTCCCACTTGGCGTCCGTCTTCAGTTTGTCTTTGAAGGCGACCATCCACTCGGCGAGGCGCTCGATCTCATCGGTGTCGCCGCCTTCCGCCGTGGTCTTCCATCCCTTCATCGCCTTGAGCATGCCGTCCGGGTCCGCCACCATGACGCCCAGGCCGACGGCGACGGCGTAGGCGAGCGGCCTCCGGATGATCAGCGAGCAGGCGGTGGAGACCGTCGCCGCGACGATGAACCGGTTGCGCGCCCCGGTCAGCTCTGCCATGTCAGGCCCCCTCGTGCCGGAGAACGGCGGCCGTCACGCCTTCTTCGTCTTCCCAGTCCTCCGGCTCGCCGCGCAGCAGTTCGGAGCCGTTGCCCTCGCGCTCCTTGTCCCCGCCGGCGCCCATGGGGGACATCGGCATGAACGGCATGCCGCCCATGCCGCCCATGGCCGCCCCGGCGGGCAGCTTGGGCATGCCCGCCGCCGTCGCGGACGCCGCGCCGTTGCCCATGCCGCTGGTCGTGCCCGGACTCGACGAGGCGCCGCCGCCCGGAACGCCGTTGGTGACACGGGCGGGGTCCACGCCGTTCGGTCCGTCGGGGACACGAACCTGCGGGTTCTGCAGGGTGGACGGGTCCAGTCCGGCCAGGTCGGTCTTCGTGCTGTCGGGGAGACCGTCCAGTCCGGCCTTGCTCGGGTCCACGGTCGGCAGGCCGGGCTGGTCGATGCCGGGGGTCCGCAGGTTCGGGTTCTGCAGGTCGGGGGTCCGCAGGTCCGGGTTCTTCACATCGGGGTTCGGCAGGTCCGGGTTCTTCAGATCAGGGGTCCGTAGGTCCGGGTTCGGCAGGTTGGGCCCGTTCGCGTTCGGGTTGTTCGACGATGTGGGGGGGATGCCCGCGTTGGGGTTGAGACCGTCCAGGCCGGACCCGTTGAGACCGTTGCCGTTGAGCCCGTTGCCGTTGAGACCGTCCAGGCCGGACCCGTTGAGACCGTTGCCGTTGAGCCCGTTGCCGTTGAAACCGTCCAGGCCGGACCCGTTGAGACCGTTGCCGTTGAGGACGGGCATCGTGCGGATCTGGTTGTCGTCCAACGGGTTGGGCGTCGACTGCTCGTCCGCCTCGACGTACTTGGCGTCCGCGATCTTGAACGCCTCCCGCCACGACTCCAGCACCTGCTGGGCGACCTTGAGCGTGTCCACCTGCCGGGTGCGGCACTCCTCGTGGGCGTTGTCGCAGTCGCGACCCGACACGCCGTAGCCGATCCACCCTGTCGAGATGCCTCCCGTACGGCCGGCGAACGTGGCGAGCTTGTCGCCCTCCCCGCTGAGGGTCTTGCCGTTGGCCTCCAGCCTCCCCTTGGTGAACTTGACCCCGGACGACTCCACGCCCGTCGGCTTCAGATCGCCCAGCGAATACGGATTGCTCTCAGGCATCGGTCCCCCTCCTCGGCGCCGGCGCAGGTGCTCAGCAGATGTACGGATCGGTCACGTCGGGTGTGACCGTCCAGATGCCGCGGTCCTCCGGCATGTGCGCGCCGGATTCGGTGACATCCTCCGAGCCTATGGGCGTCGCGGCGCCGCTCCCCATCGGCAGGAACGGGTACATCGATCCGTGGCCGGAGTTCGCCGAACGGCCTTGCGGCCCGGCGTTGCCGCCGGCCTGCTCACCCCACTGGCTCGGCCCGCCCAGCACAGCCGGAACCCCGGGAGTGACTCCGGTCGCCGGCACGAGCGGCATCGAGGTGGTCGCCATCGGGATGGACGTGGTCGGCAGGGCGGTCGGCAGGGTGGTGGCGGGCGTGAACGTCGACGGCGGCGCCACCTGGGAGGGGTTGAAGTTCGCCGCCTCCGTCTGGCGGGGGTCGTCCCGGCCGATCACCGAAGGCACGGTCCCGTCATCGGCGCCCGTCTGGTGCCGGGTGGTCTGGTCCGGGTCCGTCGCGGTGGGGTCCGTCGCGTCTGTGCCGGTGCCGTTCGGGTCGCCACCGCCGGGACCGCTCCCGTCGGAGCCGGTGTTGCCGCCGGTCCCGGCCGTGCCCGTGCCGTTCTGGCCGGTACCGTTCTGACCCGTGCCGTTCTGCCCCGTGCCGTTCTGGCCCGTGTCCTGCTGGCCGGCGCCGTTCTGGCCCGTCCCGTTCTGGCCCGTGCCGTGCGAACCTGTGCCGTTCGAACCCGCGCCGTTCGAGCCTGCGCCGCCGTCGCCGACGCCCGTGCCCCGCGTGTCGCCGACGCCCGTGTAACCGGTGCGGCTGCCCGAGCCGTAGCCGGCCGTCTCCGTCTGGCTGGACCCGGGCGAGATGCCGTTCATGTCGACGGTGCTCTGCGACGGGAGCGCCGACGGGACCTTGACGGGCGGCAGCTCGTACGACACGTCCATGGGGACCTTGACGTCGAGCAGCTCGACGATCTTCTCGTTGAGCTCCTTCATCGCCCGCTGAGCCTGGGCGTTCTCGGCTGCGGTCTTGGCGCTCTGCGGGATCAGCGCGTCCGTCTGCTGCAGGTACGGGCTACCGGTGGTGCCGCCACCGGATCCCTCAGGGGTCTTCGTCGCCTCGACGCGGATGTTCCGGACCTTCTCCAAGGTCTCGGGCACCTTCTGCGCGTAGCCGTCGAGGGCGTCGTCCATCATCTTCATCTTGCTGGACAACTCGACGCCGCTGGCGTGCATGAGCTGCATGGCCTTCTGCACCTCGGCCGCGGCCGGGCCCCGCCACGCCTTGGCGAGCGTGGCCGCGTGCTCGTTCAGCGCGGCGACGGCCCGGTCGATCGCCTGCGCGGCGCCGCGGTAGGCCGAGCCCGCGCTGCTGACGTCGGCGGGACTGGTGTTGGTGAGCAACCGCTCGATCTCAGCCTTGGACGCCTCGACCTCTTTACCCTCGGGCGTCGCCTCGAAAGAACGGATGACGAGGACTTTGCGCCGGCTACCCACGGTGCCCTTCCTCAGGCCTCACGGCCACCCTCGTTGTGCTGGTTCGTACGAGCGTAGATGTCGGCATTGGCCTCGATCGCCTTGATCACCTTGTCGAAGGCCTCGGTGAATTCGCTGTACGCCTGGCTGAACTTGGTGCCGGCGCTGTTGGCGCCGACGGTCTTGGTGAACGCGCTGGCGTCGTGCCAGGTGCCGATGTGCGCCTCCGAGAGCTGGCATTCGTCCAGGAGACGCTGTTTGTGGTGGTCGAGACCCTTACCGCTGCCGTCTGACCCTGCGAAGGCGGCTCGGAGCTCGCGGGCGACCGCCCGCATCTTGCCCACCTCGTAGTGCAGCGTGGCCTTGCTGTCGAGTCCGGGCCAGTCGGGGTCGATGTCGAGCGGGTCCGGGCCGCCTTCGGTTGCGTCCTTCTGCGTCATGTCACCCCGTAAAGACGTGTGCTCGGCCATCGCCTCGTGGCGATGACCGAGTCGACGAGTACGGCTTACCTACCCGGGTCGGCCCACAGAGCGCGGGCGGCCCGCTCGGCGTTCATGTAGTTCTGGTTGGCCAGGCCCACGGCCTGGGCGGCCTGGGCGAGCTGGTTGCCCATCTCCTTCTCCTGGGCGTCCCAAACCGCCCGAGCCCGGTCGAACTCCGACTTGGCACCCTGGCCGGTCTCGTCGTCGTACCAGGCGTCCGCGAGCACGCCGGCTACATCCTTGTAGAGCTGGTCGGTGATCCGGTCGAGTTCGGTCACCACCTTGATGAGGCCCTCCTGCGCGAGCTGCATCTGCGCGAAGTTGACCTGGGTGAAGTCATGCAGGAGCTTGTCAGCCATAGCGATCTCCATTCCGTACGGCGCCAGGCGGCGGGTCAGGCCTAGACCTTGATGTTGATGAGCGAGTCAACGGCGTTCTCGTTGGCTCCCACGTGCTCGCCGAGAACCTTCAGGTTGTCCCCGGCCTCGGCGGCGGCAGCACTGTAGATCCCGGCGCTGACGTTCATGTTGTCGTAGATGCGCTCCAGGCTGTCGATGATCCGCTGAGCGCCCTGGTCCCACTGGGCCATGTGCATCCTGTACTTGGCGGCCGCGTCGCCCTGCCACGACTTGGCCGGCCCGGAGTCGAGCAGCTCCTGCACGGTGCCGGCGACCCCCTTCCGCAGTCCTTGAATCTGCGTGGCCGCGGCCTGGACGAGGTTCGCCGCCTTCTGGA
Source organism: Nonomuraea indica (assembly GCF_002850745.1). Taxonomy (GTDB): domain Bacteria; phylum Actinomycetota; class Actinomycetes; order Streptosporangiales; family Streptosporangiaceae; genus Nonomuraea; species Nonomuraea indica. The sequence continues at coordinate 257,141 of NZ_KZ559467.1, read as the reverse complement.
CCTGTTCTGGGCTGGCTCCGTAGTACGTCACAGAGATTCCTCTCCCCGGTTTGTTGGGCCTACCGACCTACCGTCAGAGTCCACACAAGCAGACGGAGGGCACGATCGGCACGAAAACAATCAAAGAGCACGGTAGCTATCACTTGCAACATGCCTAACAGGCATGCACATCACAGATAGATGACGCAAAAGCGACATTTCTATAAAGTCGCAGGTCAGAGGCCTGCTGCCACTTGACGATGATCGTGGAATTTCGGTTAACAGAACGTTGCGGTTTGCGGGCGGGCGTCCTGATCGCCCATCGTTGCACTAGCGTCTGCGATCAACGGAGGGCGGCGGCATGAGCCAGGACGTGGACAGCTTGATCAACTGGGGGGCGAGCGCGTCGTCCCCCGCTGTTGCCATGACGGGTATGCCCAGCGAGACTCTGGCCCAGGACGTCGAGTTCGCGGACGGGCGGCAGGCCGTACAGGGTGAGCGCCCGCAGGGCATGGAGGACGCGCGCGGCACCGAGACCGCCGCCGACTCCTCGAAGGACGACGACGATCCCGAGTGGATCGAGCCGGTGGCGGCCCAAGGGGATCCGCAGTGGGAACCGTCCGACGGCAAGGAGGAGGAGCCCGCGCAGGGCTCCCCCACCGACGAGGACGGCGAGGCTGACGACGAGAACGGCGAGGACGGCGACGGTCCCGGCGGTCAGCCCGACACGGTCGACGAGGCCAAGGACCCGGAGAGCGACGACGACTCCGGCGACCAGGACGGCTCTGGCGACGAGGATCCGGCGAACCCGGGCGATCCGAACGACCCGACGAATCCGGCCGACCCGAGCGACCCGAACAACCCCACAGACCCCGACGACCCCAACGACCCGAGCGATCCGAACAACCCTGAAGACCCGAACAACCCCACAGACCCGAACAACCCGGGCGATCCGAACAACCCCACAGACCCGAACAACCCGGGCGATCCGAACGACCCCACGGACCCGAACGACCCGAGCGACCCGAGCGACCCCACGACCCCGGATCCCACCGACCCCGGCTCGCCGGGCGGCCCCGGCACCCCGGATCCCACTGATCCGGGAGACGACGGGAAGCCGGGCGATCAGCCCGATCTGCCCGACGTGCCCGACGTGCCTGCTCCGGGCACCGAGCCTCCTGCCGACGCCGACAAGCCGGGTGACTCCGGCGAGCCCACCACGCCTGGCGCCGACCTGCCGTCCGTCCCCAGCGGCGGCGGTGGTGGAGGCCCCTCCGGAGGTGGGAGCGGCACGGGAGGCCCCACCGGCACCGGAGGCCCCGGCGGAGGCGGTCAGAACGGCCCGACGGGCAACAACGGCGACCAGAACAAGGGGGACACCGGGAAGAAGCAGACGCCGAAGGAGATACGGGACCAGTACCTCAGCGCCGAAGGCGTCTCCTCCGAGTGGCGCAACGCCCGTCCCGAGACCCTGAAGAGCTTCGGCAACAAGATCGAGCACGACGTGGCCAAGGATCTGGACGCCCTGACCTCCGAGATCAAGCAGATCTCCACCGGCTTCCCGGGGTTCGGCCTGCTGGGGCTGCCGATCACCTTCGCCCACGGCAGTGTCCGGGACACCGCTGCCGGATACGTCGACGCCGCACACCAGTCGGTCAAGGGCTGGAACAACCAGCTCCACAACGGCGCCAAGATCATCGAGTCGGCCGAAGCGGCCAGCACGGCCAAGTCTTAGGGGAGGGTGAGCCGCGACCATGCCTGATCTCAAGGACACAGGCACGACCATGTACCTCACAGCAATCGGCCTGACGGTCTACTCCCAGCTTGCGTTCGGCCCGAAGGGTGCGATGGCGACGACGCTCATCGGCACGCTCTATTCGAGCCCGAGCGACATTCAGGACGCGTCGGACAGATGGCGAAAGATCGTGCCCAAGCTGGATGCGTTCCAGGCCAAGTTGGACGCCCTGGAGAAGGACGTGCCGGAGGAGGACTGGAAGGAGATGTCCCGGCCGGAGTTCCAGCAGGTGAAGAAGGACTTCCTGGCCCGCAAGGACGACTCCAAGGCGGTCTACACGGGCGTGGCGGACGTCCTCAGCGGCCTGAGCAAGCTGTCGGAGGGTGCGGCCGTCTTCTCGCTCGCCGGCGCGTCCGGCATGGCCATGTGGGCCACGGCCCGCTATATCTCCAAGTTGAACCTCGGGGTCGCCCTCGGCGTGCAGGGGCTCTCCGCCATGTTCGTCCAGGGGTTCCTGAACGGCCTGAGACTGCTCGCCACGAAGCACCGCAAGGCCATGATGATCAGCGCGGGCGTGGCCACCGCAGCGGGCTACATGCTCGCCTCCCACATGGCGCAGGAGTTGACCAAGCAGACCGCCCCGGAGAAGGCGCCCGACTTCACGCAGGTGTACCTGGAGGGCCTCCCGCAGGACAGCACGTCCGGGACGGGCCTGCCCAAGCCCTCGCCCAGCCCCGCGACCAGCTCCACGAGCGGGGACACCACGAGTGGGGACACCACCGCCGAGGACACGACGGTGCAGGCGCCCGGCCCCACGAACGACACCGTGGCCACCTGAGCCGTCACGCCGCCGCCCGGCCCGGGCTCCGTCAGAGGTCGAGGCGGCGGCGGATGCGGTCGAGTTCGCCCATGACGTCCTCGAAGGTGCGGTTGTAGGCCGCCTCGGCACTCCTGACCTGTTCCAGCGCCGCGTCCGGGTCCTTGATGAAGCGCATCGGGTTGTCCTCCTCGCCGAAGACGTCGCCCATCGCCTCGCTGACCTTCCGCTGGAGGTCCTCGGAGGCCTCCTGCACCACCTGCTTGATCTTCTCGGCCAGTTCCGAGGAGCTCAGCCGCATCGCCTTGGGGTGCAGGTCGAGTTCCCGCAGCCCCTCGGCGGCGTACTCGGCCGTGACGAGCCCGTCGTCGTCCTGCGCCCGCCCGACCAGGGTGCCCATGGTCTTCTGCAGTTCCTCGACGCGGGCGAACTGCCCGTCGGCGGTCTTGAGAAGCTTGTCGATGTCGATGTTGGCGAAGTCCCCGAACTCCTGCACTGGCTGCTCCGTCCGCGAGTGATGAACGTGCAGCAAAGTAGCGCTCGTGGATCATCCGCGCAATCAGGACGGTGTGGTGGGCAGCTCGCGCTTGGGGGCCACCCACTCGTAGTTCTGGTGGCCGGGCGGCAGTTCTCCGGCGACCAGCGGACGCTGGAACGGAGGGAGGCCACCGGTCTTGATCCGTGCCTGGGTGAAGTCGATGGCCACCGCGCCGGTGGGCCACACGACCTGGAGCTGACGCGCCTTCTTCGCCTCGTTCAACAGTGCCTTGGCGGCGAGTCCCAGCATGACGGTGAGCTGGCCCAACATCAGCGCGCTGGTGCTGAGGGCGAGCTTGCCCGCCATCATCTCCCGCACCATGGCGATCGCCCTGGTGTGCGGGAAGAGCTTGAGCACCTGGAGCGCGACGAGTGTGCCGGCGAGAGTGCTGCCGACGAAGAGCATGTCCGCCCAGAAGCCCCGGACGATGCTGCCGATCTCGTCGGTCACCGAGCCGATGCTGGAGAGCACCTGGCGAAGTTTGCCGATCTCGCCGGACAGGCGCGTCATGGCGGCCTCGGCCGCCTCCTGGTCCCGCCCCTGCCAGTTCTTCCGCAGTTCCTGCTTGAGGTCGGGGATGAGCGACTTGATGCCGTCGTCCAGGGATCTGCCCATCGCGTCCCAGTTGGTGGCCGCCTGGGAGATGCCGCGCTCGTTCGCCCAGGCCTGGGCGACGAGCACCGCCGCGGGCACCAGGTAGATCGACATCCGCCCGAGCGACCGCATGGCCTGCAGGCCGGGTGGCGGCGGGCCGCCCGGTGGTGGCGGCACCAGCCGCAGATGGGGGGCGCCGGCCGCGGCCCTGCCCGTCGCGCCCCCTCCGCCGAGCACCCGGAGCCCTCGCGCGTGCGGATCGACTGCCATCGTCGCCCCTCTACCGGTATCTGACGATGCTCATGTCCTCGGCGACCCGCCAGTTCCGGGCAGTCACCATGAGCGTGTCCTGCCACCCCTGGATGACCTCCACGGCGTCGTCCAGCACGTCGGCCGCCATCCGCTGGGTGTCGCGGTAGACGTCGGCGAACACGAGGTTGCCGCTCGCCGAGAACCCCGGCGCGGGGACGTTCGTGTCGTCCACCGCGGCACGCAGGGTGGTGAAGACGGGGAGCAGTTCCTCCCCGATGCGGGACGCCACATGCTCGATCCCGCGCGACGTCACATGAACATCCAGTGCCATTCGGTCCCCCAGCCCACAAGTGTCCGGGCTCACGCTACGTCACCTGATCACCCCCACCGACCGGGTTAGCGATCACTTCACGCGACGGACCTGGGGCGTTCCCTCCGGGTTCACCATGATCGCTTTGCCTTCGGATGGACAGGTGTGCCCGTTCATCCGAGGAGAGTTTGCGATGTCGTACTTCCCGTCCGGTGATCTCGATCCGGCGAACCTCGAGCGTCTGGTGAGGGAGAGCGAGGAGTCGGTCCGCCGCCTGGCCGATGCCACCGCGGAGCTGGAGGCGATCTCCGGCACGGGACGCAGCCGCAGCGAGCTGGTGAGCGCGGAGGTCGACAACGGCGGCGGGATCCGTCGCGTCGCGATAGACCCGCGCGCCATGCGGCTGGGCAGCGAGGAGCTGTCCGAGCAGGTGTGCGAGGCCGTGCGAGCCGCTCAGGAGGACGTCCAGCGGCAGGGCCTGGAGCTGCTGACCCTGGCCGTCGGGGCCGACGCGACTCGGGCCGCGGTGGACCTGGACGCCCTGCAGCGGCAGCTGCAGGACGTCCAGTCGACGTTCGCGAGGTCGGTCGACGCGAGCGCGGCGGTCGTGGACCGGATCAGCCGCCGTCCCGAATGGTGACGGCTCAGCCCGACAGGCCGCGTACCCAGGTGTAGACCTCCAGGACGCCGAGCGCGAGCGGGAACATCGCGGCGATCAGGATGAGCTCCACGATGTCACCCGCACGCCCCCAGAACGGGGACGGCTTGCCCGACGGCAGCCAGACTCCCATCCCCATGGCGATCAGCGCCGCCCAGAGCAGCCCGATCACCAGGACGGCACCCATGACGCTGCCCTGGCCCGACCCCATCGAGATCGCCAGGGTGGCGAGACCCGCCACTCCGGAGGACACCAGCCACAGCCGCTGCCCCACCCCGGCGAACACCCGCGCCCGCATGATGATCGTCAGTGCCAGGATCACGGCCGTGACCCGGGCCAGCCAGTGGCCGTTGAGCGCCAGGAAGAAGTGCGCGCCCCCGGCGACCAGCGCCAGGCCGGCGATCATGCCGGTGACGTAGTTGCGTGCCTGGACGGTCCGGTCCTTGATCTCCGGAGCGTCCAGAAGCTGGTTCTCGTTGCGGAGTTCCTCGGCGTTCGTCGGCAGCCCGGGCAGCGGGAGCCGCGCGATGCGGAACGACAGGGTCGGGATCAGCGGGCTGAACGCCAGCAGGATGGTGGCGGTCATCGCGGCCACCCCGGCCTCCGGCAGCCCGAAGACCATGACGACGGCCGCGGCTATCGCACCCGCCACGGATGCGATGGCCGTGCCGAGGAACCCCACCACGCCGTCGGAGACGAGCGTCCCCGCGAACGTGGCGATCAGCGCCGTGCAGGCCAGCGCGGCGAGCAGGTGCGGCGCGCCGAGCGTGAACAGGCCCGCGGCGCTCGTCGGTGCCAGCAGCCCCGCCAGGAAGGCGTACGGCAGCGCCGCGTAGCCGACCGGGACGCCGGCCGAGGAGTCGGCGACCGCCCGCGACATGATGGCCCCCGTGGCGACCAGCAGGACGGCCAGGGCTCCCGACACGATGGCGGTCACCGTCCATGGCGGTCCGGCCATGAACAGCAGGGGCGGCCCCACCCAGAGCAGGGCGGAGGCGGCGCCGAGGCCGAGCCGGCGGGAGTGCTTGCCCTCCCAGATGCCCGCCCGCTCCTGGACGCCGGTCGCGACGAGGTCGGCCACGTCGTCGTAGAGCGCCGGCGGCATCGCCGCCTCGCGTGGCCGCAGGTAGAGCACCTCGCCGTCGAGCACGCCCATCGACGCCAGGCTCTGGCCGAGGTCGAACGGCGCCCCGCCGAGCCGCTGCAGCACCCAGCCCGGCCCGGCCGCGTTGTCGCCGCCGATCTCGTCCACCGCGCGCAGCAGTCCCGGCATGACGTGGGGCAGCGGGATGTCCACGGGGAGCGCCAGGTCCACCCTCTTGCGGGGCGCCACGATCGTCACGTGGCACAGCGGCGGCAGCGGTGCGGCCGATTGGGGCAGGGCTCCCTGCGGGACGGGTCCGCGGGGCCCCGCACCGTGAGGCACAGGACCGTGTGGCACGGGACCATGGGGCCCTTGAGCCAGCGACCTCACTGATTCCCCCTTTTTTCCCACGAATCACACGACATGACGAACATATCGGGCACACAGCGGATCATGTGCTCTGGTAAGAAAGTCTTCCGACCCCCGAGGAGGGCAAGTCCAGGGTGAGCATCGTCATCGTGCGGCGCCCCGAGCGCCGCCCCAGTCCCAAGCCGCCTCGCGGCGAGATCCTGCTCGAGTCTCCGCCCGAGGTACCGGAGGTCCAGGGCCAGGGTTTCATGATGGCGCTGACCTACATGCCCATGATCGCGGGTGGGGCGGCCATGGCGCTGATGTTCACCTCAGGGGGCACCGGCAACCCGCTCATGTACGTGGCGAGCGGCCTGTTCGCCTTCTCCATGGTGGGCATGACGATCGGCCAGATGGGCCGCCAGGCCGGCGAGCGCAAGCACCGGCTCAACGGCCTGCGCCGTGACTACTTCCGCTATCTGTCCCAGGCCAGGAAGCGCTCCCGGCGGGCCGCCAAGCAGCAGCGCCAGGCCCTGGAGTGGAGCGGGCCCGCGCCCGACTCGCTCTGGTGGGTGGCGATGAGCGCGCGCCTGTGGGAGCGCCGCCCGCGTGACGAGGACTTCGGCACGGTACGGCTGGGCACCGGCGTGCAGCGGCTGGCGATCCAGCTCGTGCCCCCGGACTCCAAGCCGGTCGAGGACCTCGACGCGTTGACGGCGGGCGCGCTGCGCAGGTTCGTCCGGGCCCACTCCACGGTCGCCGGGCTGCCGGTGGCCGTGGCGCTCGGCTCGTTCGCCCGGATCAAGCTGCGCGGCGACCCCGTGGCCATGCGTGACCTGGTACGGGCCATGATCGCGCAGATGACGGTCTTCCACTCCCCCGACGACATGCGGATCATGGTGTGCGCCGACGAGAAGTGGATGCCGCACTGGGACTGGGTCAAGTGGTTGCCGCACGCCCTGCATCCGGAGCAGAGCGACGCCGCCGGGCAGGTCCGGCTCATGGCCGAGAACCTCGCCGAGCTGGACCGGCTCGTCGGCGCCGAGCTGAAGGAACGGGCCCGGTTCAAGCCCGGTGCGCCGGCCGACTCGTTGCCGTACCACGTGCTCATCCTCGACGGCGGGCACGTGCCGGCCGACTCCCAGCTCGGCACGGACGCCATCCAGGGCGTGACCGTGATCGACCTGTCCGACGGCGCCGGGCCGGTCGACGAGCGGAGCACGTTGCGGCTCGACGTCCAGCCCGAGGGCTTCTTCATGGTCAAGATCGACCACGCGGGCAAGGAGACCACCACCCGGCTGGGCGACCCGGACCGGTTCGACTACCTGCGAGCCGAGGGGCTGGCCAGGCAGCTCGCCCCGCTGCGGCTGTCCACGGGCGCCGCCGGCGGCGAGGTGCAGGACGTGCTGTCGGCCAACACCACGTTGACCGAGCTGCTCGGCGTGATGGACCCGACCCGGCTCGATCCGGCGCAAGTGTGGCGGCCCCGCGCCGCCCGGAACAAGCTGAGGGTGCCGATCGGGCTGGGCGCCGACGGCCGCGTCGTCGAGCTGGACATCAAGGAGTCCGCCCAGGGCGGGATGGGCCCGCACGGGCTGGTCATCGGCGCCACGGGATCGGGCAAGAGCGAACTCCTGCGCACTCTGGTGCTGGGCCTCGCCGTCACCCACTCCTCGGAGATCCTCAACTTCGTCCTCGTCGACTTCAAGGGCGGCGCCACCTTCCTCGGCCTGGAGGAGCTGTCCCACGTCTCCGCGGTGATCACCAACCTGGAGGACGAGCTACCGCTGGTGGACCGCATGCACGACGCCCTGCACGGCGAGATGGTGCGCCGGCAGGAGCTGCTGCGCGCCGCCGGCAACTACGCCTCGCTGCGCGACTACGAGCGGGCCCGGGAGCAGGGCGCCGACCTCGTGCCGATGCCCACCCTGTTCGTGGTCCTGGACGAGTTCAGCGAGCTGCTGACGGCCAAGCCGGAGTTCATCGAGCTGTTCGTGATGATCGGCCGGCTGGGTCGTTCGCTCGGCGTGCACCTGCTGCTGGCCTCGCAACGGCTGGAGGAGGGGCGGCTCCGCGGCCTGGACACGCACCTGTCCTACCGGATCGGCCTGCGCACCTTCTCGGCCATGGAGTCGCGCGTGGTGCTGGGCGTGGCCGACGCCTACGAGCTGCCGTCCGCGCCGGGCAACGGCTACCTCAAGTTCGACACCTCCGGGATGACGCGGTTCAAGGCCGCGTACGTGTCGGGCCCGTACCAGGCCGACCCTCGGCAGGCGGCGGCCGGCGACGGCGACGCGCCGATCCACGAGGTCGTCGAGTACACCCCGGCCTTCGTGCCGGTGCCCGAGGTGGAGAAGCCGAAGGCGGAGATCGCGCCGGCCGCGGAGAAGGGCCCGCAGGTCAGCCTCCTGGACATCGTGGTGAACCGGCTGAAGGGCGCCGGACCTCCCGCGCACCGCATCTGGCTGCCGCCGCTCAGCGAGCCGGCCACCCTCGCCCACCTGCTGCCCCCTCTGTCGATCACGCCCGAGCTGGGCCTGTCCACGCCCGGCTGGCCGGGGCGCGGCGGGCTGCACGCGGTGGTCGGCATCATCGACCGGCCGTTCGAGCAGCGGCGCGACCCGTTCTGGCTGGACCTGTCGGGCGCGGCCGGCCACGTGGGCGTCGCGGGCGGCACGCAGAGCGGCAAGAGCACCGCGCTCCGGACCCTGATCACCAGCATGGCGCTCACCCACACCCCTCGCGAGGTGCAGTTCTACCTGCTCGACTTCGGCGGTGGCTCGCTGGCCACGCTGGACGGGCTGCCGCACGTCGGCGGCGTGGCGAGCAGGCTCGACGCCGACCGCGTGCGCCGCACGGTCGCGGAGATCTCCGGAGTGCTCCGGGACCGCGAGCGGGTCTTCGGCGAGATGGGCATCGACTCGATCGCCTCCTACCGCCGGATGGTGGCCGCCGGGGAGATCGAGGGCGACGGGTGGGGCGACATCTTCCTGGTGGTCGACGGCTGGCTGACGGTCAGGCAGGAGTTCGAGGCGCTGGAGGGTGTGATCACGGACCTTGCCGCGCGGGGGCTCGGCTACGGCATCCACGTGGTCGCGGCCACCAACAAGTGGTCGGAGTTCCGGCCCGGCATCCGCGACCTGTTCGGCACCCGGCTGGAGTTCAAGCTGGGCGACGCCTACGAGTCGGAGATCAATCGCAAGGCGGCCGTGGCCGTGCCGGAGGGCGTGCCCGGCCGCGGCCTGACCAAGGAGGGCATGCACTTCCTGTCGGCGCTGCCCCGGATCGACGGCGTGCAGAACGCCGATGACCTGGCGGTGGGCGTGCGCGCGCTGGTGCAGGGCGTACGGGACGCCTGGCAGGGTCCGGCCGCGCCCCCGGTGCGGCTGCTGCCCGCGCTGTTGCCGGCCGAGACGCTGGCGGCGGCGGACCCGGGCGCTCCCAAGCGCATCGCGCTCGGCATCGACGAGGCGGCGCTCGCGCCGGTGATCCTCGACTTCGATGCCGACCCGCACTTCATCGTGGTGGGCGACACGGAGAGCGGGAAGTCCAACCTGCTGAGGCTCATCGCCGAGAGCATCGTGTCCAGGCAGACGCCGCGCGAGGCGATGATGATCGTCATCGACTACCGCCGCTCGCTGCTGGACACGGCGACCACCGAGCACCGGATCGGCTACGCCGCCTCCAGCACCGCCGCCACCGAGCTGATCAACAACGCTCGGGGAGCGCTGCTGAAGCGGCTGCCGCCCGCCGACCTCACGGCCGACCAGCTCCGCTCGCGAAGCTGGTGGCAGGGTTCGGACCTCTACATCGTGGTGGACGACTACGACCTGGTGGCCGGCACCACCAACCCGCTGCTGCCGCTGGCCGATCTGCTGCCGCAGGCCCGCGACATCGGCCTGCACCTGGTGCTGGCCCGCCAGATGGGTGGCGTCGGCCGGGCCATGTTCGACCCGATCATCACCAAGATCAAGGACCTGGCGAGCCCTGCGGTGATCCTGTCCGGCAACAAGGACGAGGGCTACCTGTTCGGCAACGTGCGCCCGCACCCCCTGCCCACCGGCCGCGGCTACTACGTGGACCGGCGTTCCGGCGCGCGTCTGACCCAGACGGCGTTCGTCGCACCCCCGGCTCCGCCGGAGGAGGGCAGTTGAACACTTCAGGCATGCCAGGTCACACGAGTAACATCACCAAACGTCTTTGCCGACAACGCGCACTAACCGCCAGAAAGGGGCCCGTGGTGGGAGGCGTCGCACTGAGTCAGAAGGCACTCCAGCTGCTGCAGGAGGCAGTCAACGACCGTTCGGTTGATCTGGTCAAGCTCAAGGACGGGAAACCCGCGGAGAAGGGCGCGCCGGAGTTCGGCGGCGCGTTCCCGGCCAAACAGGAGGCCCGCCTGTTCGGCGACCTCGCCGACTCCGACGGGCTGATCACCGCGCTGAACAACGTCGAGCAGCGGGTCTCGGACCAGCTCGTCGCCGCCCGGGAACGGCTCGACGACGTCGAACGGGCACTCGACCAGGTGCGCCGCAACATCCAGAAGGCGGACCAGGGCTCCACCGTGCAGGACCCGTCGTGAGCGTGCGGGACCAGATCGCCGAGCTGCCCAACGGCAAGAAGTTCACCGACGTGATGGACAAGGTCAAGGACGCGGATCCGGGCGAGATCAGGCGCATCGCCGCGCGGTGGGTGCTGGGCGGGGCCGACACCGTGGGCAACATGAACGTCCTCGCGGGCGCCGTCCGGCGGGTGGACGACTGGTGGCGAGGCCAGTCGGCCGACGCCTTCGTCACCTACATGGCCAAGTACGGCAAGGCCGGCCAGGCGCTGGACGACGTGCTGGTGTCCTGCTCCGGCTCGCTCAACGACGTGGCCGACGAGCTGGAGAAGGCCAAGAAGAACATCGACCGCCTCGGCGGCGACCTGCTCAAGCAGGTCGGGGACATCCGCACCGCCTACGCGCAGGCCAAGAACGACCCCTCGGCCACCACCGAGAACCTCAACCGCGACATCGGCGCCAAGGTCACGTCGTTCGCGCAGACCGCGCAGCAGAGCCTCGACTCCGCCGAGACCGTCATGTCCACGGCGCTGAGCAACATCAACAAGCAGCTCGGCAAGGACACGAACCTGTTCTCCGGGATCCCGTTCGCCGGCAAGCAGGATTTCGTCGCCGACAAGGTCGGCTGGGTGCCGGTGTCCCCCGAGGAGTACCGCAAGACCCAGCTCGCCCAGAACGGCGGCTCCACCGGCTCGGGGAGCCACGGCCCCGGCGGCGGCACCGGCGCGTACGGCTACACCGGGACCTCCTCGGGCGGCACCACGCCCCGCCCGAAGGCGGAGGTGGTGGAGTGGATCAAGCAGGCGCTGACCGTCATCAAGTCGCCGGAGATGGCCGGGGTCCTGCGCCGGCGCGGCATCGACGTCAGCGACCTGGATCCGAACGACCCCAAGGACATCGAGCGCATCTGGACCGTCATCTTCCACGAGTCGGGCGGCAACCCGAGCGCGATCAACAGATGGGACATCAACGCCCAGAACGGCGTGCCGTCACAGGGCCTCATGCAGACGATCCCGCCCACCTTCAACGCCCACAGCCTGCCCGGCCACAAGCAGATCCTGGAGCCGGTGGACAACATCATCGCCGGTGTCCTCTACACCTACAGCCGTTACGGTGACATGGGACGTCATCCCGGCATCGCGTCGATCGAGAGCGGCGGCGGCTACCGGCCCTACTGACACGGAGGACCCGCCCCCTCACGGGGAGCGGGTCCTCACATCGTCGGAGGGCGCGGGGTCAGCCGCAGTTGCCCCAGTCGGCGCTGGTCCGGCTGGAGCCGGCGCCGCCCTCGAAGCGGACGCACTTGCCCTTGCCCTGCATCTTCACCGGGCCGGCGTAGTACTCGAAGTTGCCGCTGTCGGTCTGGCGTCCGCCGCCCTGGATCTCCAGGGTCGCGGTGACCGGCGTCGCCTTGCCGATGTCAGCGGTCTTGATCGTCACCACGCAGTTCTCGCCGGTGGAGTTGTTGTAGAGCTGGTAGGTGACGCCGCCCGCGAACGAACCCTGCCGCTGGACGTAGAAGCCGGATCCGCACACCGACGTCGGCGTGTGCGGGTTCCTGGTCTGGGTGGGCTTCGGCGCGGCCGTCGTCGGCTTGACGGTCGGCTTCGGCGACGTCGTCGTGGGCCTCACCGTCGGCTTCGGCGACGTCGTCGTCGGCCTGACCGTGGGCTTCGGCGACGTCGTGGTGGGCCTGACCGTGGGCTTCGGCGACGTCGTGGTGGGCCTGACCGTCGGCTTCGGCGACGTCGTCGTCGGCCTGACCGTGGGCCTGACCGTCACCGTGACGCTGGGCTTCGGCGACGAGGTGGTCGGGCGAGTGGTCGGCGTGACGGTCGGCTTCGGCTGCTCCGTCGTCGGCCGGCTCGACGGCGTCACGGTCGGCTCGGGCTGCTCACTGCGCGTCGGCAGCTCGCTCGGCCTCGGCGGGTCGCTCGGCCTCGGCTGCTCCGTGGGCTCGGACGTGGGCTCCGGGTCCCGGGTGGGCTTGCCGTGCGACCGGGTGGGCACCGGCTCGCCGGAGATCTGGTCGTCCGGCGTCGGGGAGCTCGACGGGGTCGGCGTGGCCGTCGGCGTCACCGTGGCCGTGGCCGTGGCGGTCACGGTCGGCTGGGCGACGGTCGGCTGGCCCGTGGGCTGCGTCACCGGCTGCGTCGGATACTGCTGCTGGATGACGGGCTGCGTCGGCAGCGGCGACGGGACGGTGCTCAGCTCCGGCACGGCCATCTCGGTCGGCTCGTCGCGGGGCAGCTCGAACGGCAGCACGCCGGTCGAGGTGGGATCGGGCGTCTGCGCCCACGGCACGGTCACCTGGGGCTCACCTGAAGCCGGCGGCTGCTGCTGCGTGCCGTCGCCGGGCACGACCGGCTGACCACCGTCGCTCCCCTCGGCCGCACCCGCGGACGAGACCGTCGCCGTGGCGCCCGGGGCGGCGGCCGACTGCAGCGTCTGCTTCGGCGCGTAGCTGGTCGCACCCCACAGCCCCAGCCCTGAGACGAGCACGACGGCGCCCAGCGCGCCGACGAGACCGACGGGGAACGCGCGCCGCGGCGCGGCGGCCGACTGCACCGGACTGTCCGCCCACGTCTGCCGAGGCAGGTCCTGGCCGTCCGCCGGCGGCGGTCCCCACGTGGGAGGCGGGGGCGCCTGCTGGTGCGCGACGACGGGCGGCGGCGGTACCGGCAGGCCCTGCAGGGGCGGAGCGTCCTGGCCGGGCGGCAGCAGCACCGTGTCGCCCGCGGGGGCCTGCGGGGGCACCATCGGCTGCATCGGGACGGGGGGCACCACACCGGGCAGACCGGCGTGGTTGTCGCCCAGCAGGCGCAGCAGCGCGGTGTACGTGGTGGGCCGCTCGGCGACCAGCTTGGCCAGACAGGACAGCACGACGCCGCGCAGCGGTTCCGCCAGCTCGCCCAGGTCGGGCTCGACGTTCATGACGGCCTGCGCGTCCTGGCCGAAGGGCGGGTTGCCGGTCGCGGCGAACGTCACGACCGAGGCCCAGGAGAAGACGTCGGTGTAGGCGTCGAACGGCTCGCCGTTCAGCTGCTCGGGCGAGCGGTACCCGACCTCGCCCACCGGCGGTCCGATCGCGGCGTCGGTGACCCGGGGGCCGTCCGCGCTCATGATCACGTTCTGCGGGGTGAGGCCGCCGTGGGTGAGGCCCGCGAGGTGGATCGGCGTCAGAGCGGTGAGCACGCCGACGGCGACCCGCTCCAGCGCGTCGCCGGACAGCGGTCCCTCGTCACGGACGACGTCGGCGAGGCTACGCCCCTCGATGTGCTCGCGGACGACGTACGGCCGTCCCTCCCACACGCCTGTGTCGATCACGCGCGCGACGTAGGAGCTCGAAATCCGCTCGCCGCCCTTCAGGCGCTGAGCCACGTCCGCGGCGTCCGGCATGGCCGGCAGCACTTTGATCGCGTACGGGGTTCCGTCTTCGCCTCGGCGGCCCAGGTAAACGACCCCGCGCGGGCCCTCGCCGACCCGTTCGAGGATGGTGTAAGCGCCTAACTGTTCAGGGTCACGCGGATTCAGGGAGTTCATGGGCGCCCTTTCAGTGACAAATCATGACTCAGGAGTCATTGAACCAAATCTGCCACTCCGGAATCATCCGTTTCCGGCCTGCCCTGACGGACGTTCACCACATCGACATCCTCAGTGCTGGCGGCCCGGCCGCCACCCCCGCCGCCTGCCCATCGGCAGCACCATCCGCAGCACCAGGACGAGCCCCGACAGGACCAGGGCAGCGGCCCCGACACCGGTCGCCACGTCGATCGCATGCTGATCCACGGGCGGCCGTTTGGCCACCAGGTCGCCCCGCAGCGGCACCTCCGGCGGCGGCGCCACCGCCACCTGCTCGGACGGCAGGACCGCGGTCACCGCCAGCAGGGGGTTCACCATGCCGGCACCCGTGCCGTCACCGTGCGCGCCGTCGGCCGTGCGCTCGATGCGCCGCCTCACCTGCTCGTTCGTCAGCCGCGGGTGCCGGGCGCGCACCAGCGCCGCGACCCCGGCCACGTACGGCGCGGCGAAGCTCGTCCCCTCCAGGTCGCCGCGGAACGACCGCCCGGTCCAGGTGCTGGTGACCTTCTCGCCGGGCGCCACCACACCGACCCGCGAACCGGTGTTGGAGAAGTCGGACAGCCTGCCGTCCTGGGCGGCGGAGCCGACCGACAGCACACCCTCGTAGGCGGCGGGATAGGCGGGCGAGGTGACCCCGCCCTTGTCCACGTTGCCCGCCGCGGCCACGATGACGATGTCGCGCGACAGCGCGTACTGGACCGCCGCCTTGAGATCGGGCTGGTCGCTCGCCTGCACCGAGACGTTGATGACGTCGGCCCCCGCGTCGGCCGCCTCGATGATCCCTTCCGCCAGCTTGGCGACGTCGCCGTCCTGCTCGTTGGTCTGCTTGTACGAGAGCAGCCGCGCGGCCGGGGCGACCCCGTGGAAGGGGACGCCCTGCAGGTAGCGCCCCGCGATGATGCCCGCGGTCGCGGTGCCGTGCCCCATGCAGTCGCGGTGGGTCGTACGGGTGAGGTCCACCTGCTTGATCACCGCTCCGGCCAGCGACGGATGCCTGAGGTCGAGACCGCTGTCGACGATCGCGACCGTGACCCCCTCGCCCCGCGTCAGCTTCCAGACGCTGCGCGCGTTCAGCCGGCGCTGCGCCCACGACTCCGCGACCTGCATCGACCCCTTCTCGGGATTGCACCGCACGGGCTCGGCCCATGCGGTACCCGGAGTGACGACGAACCCGGCGGCGAGCGCGCAGGCGAGGAAGACCCGATGGATCATGACAGGGAAGCATATATTGTCCGGGTTTCCCGCTCCGGTCGATCGCCAGGGGCGTTCCAGCCGGACAGCGAAAAGCCCCGGCTCGCGCCGGGGCCTCGCACGGTTCGCGGGTCAGCGGGTGGCGGACTCGATGTTGCCCCGGTAGGTGTTGATGACCCGCGCGGCCTCCTGGAGCTCCTCGGTCATCCGCTGGAACGCGGTCCGGTAGTTCTGCCAGGCTCCCTGGAAACGTTCGGCCCCCGGGCCGGTCCAGGCCGTGCCGACCTTCGCCGCCTCGCGGTCGAGGGCGGTCATGGTGGTGCGGACCGCCTCCGACTGCTGCGTGAACTGGCTTGCCATCGACTGCATCTCTGCCGGGTCGCCACCGAGCAGGCTCTGGCCCATGCATGCCTCCTGGATCGTCGGGATAGCACGCTCACCCTAGGCGGGCACCCCGGCCATCGCCCTCGGTTATGCCGAGCGGCTATGGTCGTGCGCAGGATCATCCGGCTTCGTCAGGGCTCGTCCGGACGCCGAGGGCCAGGCGAGGCCGGACGGAGCCCGGCGCTTACACTCCGTTGAGTGCCCGGTTGAGTGCCCGGTGGAGGAAGGACGGACGCAGGTGCGCAAGGTTCTGATCGCCAACCGCGGCGAGATCGCCGTACGGGTCGCGCGGGCGTGCAAGGACGCCGGCCTCGCCAGCGTGGCCGTCTACTCCGACGAGGACCTCGACGCCCTGCACGCGCGGGTCGCCGACGAGGCGTACGCGCTGGGCGGCCGCTCGGCCGGGGAGACCTACCTCGACGTCGGCAAGCTGCTGGACGTCGCGCGGCGCTCGGGCGCCGACGCGGTGCACCCCGGCTACGGGTTCCTCTCCGAGAACGCCTCGTTCGCGCAGGCCGTGATCGACGCGGGCCTGATCTGGATCGGGCCGCCGCCCGAGGCCATCGCGGCGCTCGGCGACAAGGTGCGGGCCCGGCACATCGCCCAGAAGGTGGGCGCCCCGCTGGTGGCCGGCAGCAAGGACCCCGTCTCGGGCGCCGCCGAGGTGGTGGCGTTCGCCGAGGAGCACGGCCTGCCGATCGCGATCAAGGCCGCGTACGGCGGCGGCGGGCGGGGCATCAAGGTGGCCCGCGCCCTGGACGAGGTCGCCGAGCTGTACGAGTCGGCGGTTCGCGAGGCCGTGGCCGCCTTCGGGCGGGGCGAGTGCTTCGTGGAGCGCTACCTCGACCGGCCACGCCACGTCGAGACGCAGTGCCTGGCCGACGCGCACGGCAACGTGGTGGTGGTCAGCACTCGCGACTGCTCCCTGCAGCGGCGGCACCAGAAGCTCGTGGAGGAGGCGCCCGCCCCGTTCCTCACGCAGGAGCAGGTCGAGGTGCTCTACGCCAGCTCCAAGGCGATCCTGCGCGAGGCGGGCTACGTGGGCGCGGGCACGTGCGAGTTCCTCGTCGGCGAGGACGGCACGATCTCGTTCCTGGAGGTCAACACCCGGCTGCAGGTCGAGCACCCGGTGACCGAGGAGGTGGCGGGCATCGACCTGGTGCGGGAGATGTTCCGCGTCGCCGCCGGCGAGCCGCTCGGCTACGACGACCCGGAGCTGCGCGGTCACGCGATCGAGTTCCGGATCAACGCCGAGGACGCGGGCCGCAACTTCCTGCCCGCGCCGGGCACGCTGACCGCCTGGCGGCCGCCGTCGGGGCCGGGCGTGCGGCTCGACTCCGGCTACGAGGCGGGCATGACGGTGCCGCAGTCGTTCGACTCGCTGGTGGCCAAGCTGATCGTGACGGGCCGCACCCGGGCCGAGGCGCTGGAGCGCTCGCGACGGGCGCTGGCAGAGTTCGAGATCGGCGGCATGCCGACCGTGCTGCCCTTCCACCGCGCGGTCGTGTCCGACCCGGCCTTCACCGCCGAGCCGTTCTCGGTGCACACCCGCTGGATCGAGACCGAGTTCGCCAACACGATCGAGCCGTTCGCCGGCGACGTCGCGGGGCCGGAGGGCGAGCCGGCGGCGCGCGAGACGGTGACGGTCGAGGTGGGCGGCAAGCGCCTGGAGGTGGTCCTGCCCGCGGGATTCGGCACGACCGCCGCGCCTCCGGCGGGCGCCCGCCGGCCGCGACGCGGCGGGGGCGGCGCGAAGAAGGCGGCGGCGGGCGGCGACGCGCTGGTCAGCCCGATGCAGGGCACGATCGTCAAGGTCGTCGCAGCCGACGGTGACGTGGTGGCCGAGGGCGACACGGTCGTGGTGCTGGAGGCCATGAAGATGGAGCAGCCGCTGGCCGCGCACAAGTCGGGCACCATCACGGGCCTGACCGCCGCGGTGGGGCAGCCCGTCACCTCGGGCGCGACTCTCTGCGAGATCAAGGACGCTTGACGGCACTGCGGGCGTCGTGGACCGAGGATCTCTGGCGGGAGCGCGCGCTTGGGAGTCGCCAGGCGGGTAGCGTGCCAAGTGAGGAACTTTGTCCACCGCCCGTTCGTCCTCATGGGCGAAGGAGGCTAGCTGCCAATGACCCATTCGCTGCGCCGTGCGGGGGCCGCGATCGCGGCTCTGTTCGCCGGTCTACTCGTCGTCTTCGCGCTCACCCCCGCCGTTCAGGCGGCCGCGGCTCCGCCCGACGCGCAGTCCGTCCTGGCCCACTGGAAGGACCAGAAGGACCCGCTCTTCGTCCAGCCCGGCTCCCCGCTGACCGCCGAGGAGCAGTCGGAGATCCGCCAGACGCTCAAGGACTCCAAGGTCAGCGTCTACGTGGCCGCGCTGCCCGACGGCACGCTGCCCAGCAACGCCGCCGCCGGACCCTATCTGCAACAGCTCGCCACCGCGGCCTCCCAGGCCAAGAGCGGAGAGATGACCATCGCCGTGCTCGACGGCAAGTCGCTCTTCGCCGTCTCCAACTTCGGCCGGGGCCTGACCGGTCAGGCCGCCAACCTCGCCACCCGGCACAACGACAACGTGGTGTCCGGCATGCAGGACTTCGTCGAGCGGGTCAACCTGCTCGCCGACAACCAGCGCACCAAGGCGCTGACCTCCGGTCCGGTGGGCGGCAGCGGCGGCGGCACCGGCGTGCTCGTCGGCCTCGGCGTCATCGCGCTGGCCGGTGGCGGCGGCTACTTCCTCTACTCCAAGAACCGGAAGAAGAAGCTGGCCGCCAAGGAGGCCCAGGAGCTCGCCGCGGTCAAGCAGACCGTGGAGGAGGACGTCACCAAGTTCGGCGAGGAGATCACCGCGCTCGACACCGACGTCACGCTCGCCGGCCAGGGTGGGCAGCACATCGACGAGTGGCAGCAGGCGCTCGACTCCTACGAGAAGTCCAAGACGCAGCTCGCCGCCGTGCAGCGGGCCGACCAGGTCCGCGAGGTCACGCAGACGCTGGAGGACGGCCGCTACGCACTCGCGGTGGTGAAGGCCCGGGTCAACAACCAGCCGGTGCCCGAGCGGCGCGCGCCCTGCTTCTTCAACCCGCAGCACGGCCCGTCGGTGCGTGACGTGCGCTGGGCCCCGCCCGGTGGGGCGGTGCGCGACGTGCCCGCCTGCAAGGCCGACGCCGAGGCGGTGGAGCGCGGCTTCGACCCGCAGATGCGCGAGGTCATGGTCAACGGCCAGCGTCGCCCCTACTACGACGCCGGTCCGGCCTACCAGCCGTACGCCTACGGCTACTACGGCGGCTTCGGCGACATCATGACCGGCATGTTCATCGGCACCATGATGGGCAGCATGCTCGGCGGCGGCTGGGGCATGGGCGGCTACGGCGCCGGTTACGCGGAGGGCTACGCCGACGCGGGCGCCGGCGACTTCGGCGGCGGCGGTGACTTCGGCGGCGGTGGCGGCTGGGGTGACTTCGGCGGCGGCGACTTCGGCGGCGGTGACTTCGGCGGCGGCGACTGGTAGCCGTCCCGTCTCCTCCGCCGATCGGGCGCGTTCCCTCCGGGGGGCGCGCCCGTCGCGTTCGTCCGGACGGTAGGGCGGGCTACAAGCCCGTGCCCGGCGGCTGGGCCCCTGACAGGGGTCAGGTGCTGGCCCGGACGGTGAGCTGCGGGGTGAGGAGGGTGGCCTCCGGCACGGGCGCGCCCCGCAGCTTCTCCATCACCAGCCGGACCGCCTCCCGGCCGACCTCCTCGGCCGGGATGAGGACCGAGGTGAGCGGCGGGCTGGCCCGTTCGGCCACGTCGTCGGGGCAGATGGCGACCACGGCGACGTCGCCCGGCACCCGCCTGCCGAGCTGGCGGAGCGAGCCGAGCACGTGGTTGACGGCCGCCTCGTTGTGCACCACCATGCCCGACAGGCCCGGCCGGTCGGCGAGCAGGCGGGCGACGGTCTCGTGGATCTCGTCGAACGTCTCCTCGCACGGCAGTGCCACCCCGTCGAGGCCGTGCGCCGCGACGGCGTCGGTGAAGCCCTCCCGGGTCCGGCGGGCGAAGCCGGTGCCGCGCTCGTAGACCACGGCGGGGGCGCCGAGCAGCGCGATCTCGGTGTGCCCCCGCTCGGACAGGTGGGCGACGCACCGGGCGCCGGCGGCGGCGAAGTCGAGGTCGACGCACGTCAGCCCGGCGCGCTCGGCGGGGAAGCCGATGAGCACGCTGGGCTCGGCCAGCTCGCGCAGCAACGGCACCCTGCGGTCGTGCAGCTCGACGTCCATGAGGACGAGCGCGTCGACCAGGGCGCTCGCGGCCACCCGGCGGATGCCCTCGGTGCCCTCGTCGGCGGTCAGCAGCAGGACGTCGTGGTCGAAGCGGCGGGCGGCGGTGACGACCGCGCTGGCGAAGCGCATCAGCACGGGCACGTGCATGCCGGCGCGCAGCGGCAGCACCAGCGCGATGACGTTGGAGCGCTTGCTGGCCAGCGCGCGGGCCCCGGCGTTGGGGTGGTAGCCGAGCGCGCTGATGCTGTCGAGCACGCGCCTGCGGGTGTCGGCCGAGATCGTCCGTTTGCCGCTGAGCACGTAGGAGACCGTGCTGACCGCCACTCCGGCGTGCCTGGCGACCTCGGCGATCGTGACCGTGCGCCCGCTCAAGCACCGCCTCCCGGCCCGTCGCCCGCAGGGGCGCCGTCGAGTTCGAGGCGGGCCAGGGTGATGCCGTCGTTCTCGAACACCACATAAAGATCGTGGACTCCGGCCGCGTGCGCAAGCGGCGCCTCTATCGCCCGGTAGGCGTACCGGTCGGTGCGCGGGACGGGGAAGGCGGCCGGCGCCGGCCCGTAGAGCGGGTCGCCGAGATGGAGCGAGACGACGCCGCCCTCGGCGCTGCCCGCGTGCAGGACGCAGGAGGTCACGCCGGTCAGGTCCACCTCGCGGAACACGATCCAGGCGCCCTCCGCCTCCGAGCGGACGGCCTCGCCGTCCTCCCGGGCGGCGTCCACGAACGCGACGGCGTCGTACTCGTCGTGGTCCACGGCCGCCAGCGTCCCGGAGCGGGGCGGGACGGTCTCGCCCGCCACCTCGAAGCGGGCGCTCAGCCGCAGGTCGGTCGCGCTGCGCCCGACCATGAGCTGGTGCGGGGCGCTCTCCACGACGAACCGGCCCCGGGTGACGTCCCAGAAGGCCAGCTCGCGGACGGGCAGCGTCAGGCGCACGGTGCGGCTCTCGCCGGGCGCGAGGCGCACCTTCTCAAAGCCGCGCAGCCGGCGCAGCGGCTGCTTGACCCGGGAGCGCTGCTGGTGCGTGTAGAACTGGACGACCTCGACGCCCTCGCGGGGACCGGTGTTGGTCACCGTCACCTCGGCCGACACCACATCCGTCACCCCGGCCTCCGCCGGCGTCACCCGCAGGTCGGCGAAGTCGAAGCTGGTGTAGCTGAGCCCGTGCCCGAACGGGTAGAGCGGGCTGCCCCGGAAGTACAGGTAGGTGGCGTCGGCCGTGATGATGTCGTAGTCGAGCAGGTCGGGCAGTTCCTGGGCGGAGTGGTACCACGTCTGGGTGAGCCGGCCCTCCGGGTCCGCCTCGCCGAACAGCACCTCGGCCAGGGCGTGGCCGTACTCCTGGCCGCCGTGCGCGGACCACAGCACGGCGGGCAGGCCGGCGCTGGTCCAGGTGAGCGGGTAGCCGCTGCTGATCACCATGACGGTGCGCGGGTTGGCGGCGTGCACGGCGGCGACCACGGCGTCCTGCGCCGGCGCCAGGGCGAGGCTGGTGCGGTCCTCGGTCTCCCGGCCGTTGACCAGCGGATGGTCGCCGACCACGACGACGGCGACGTCGGCGCCCGCGGCGAGTTCGGCCGCCTGCTCGGCGCCGCTCCTGACGACCTCCAGGCCCAGCCAGAGCGCCTGGTCGGCGTCGTCCACCAGGCGCAGCACCCCGTCACCACCCGCTCCGACGTAGCAGCCGGAGGAGATGTGGCGCAGCGCGATCGCGCCGCGCGGCCGGTCCTCCAGGCGGAAGGTCTGACGCACCTCCCAGCCGTTCGGGCCGGGCTGGTCGTTGACGAGGATGCCGTCGTCGGCGGAGACGAACCTGCCGGTGGCGACGGCCCGCAGCGCGTAGGCGCCGCCGCCCCAGTCGAACAGGTCGAAGGCGCCGGCAGGACCCGCCGGTCCGCCGACGCTCAGCGGCCCGCCGGCCGGGTCGGCGGTGACCGGGCCGGTCTCGGCCGTCAGCGTGATCCGGTCCACGGCCTCGCAGAACACGGTCTCGCACCGCTCGGCCAGCCCCGCGCGGGCGGTGACGGCGTACGGCAGGGTGCCGCTGTACCAGTCCTCCATGAGGGTGTCGCCGAGCTGGCCGATCACCGCGATCCTCGTCACCGGGCCGAGCGGCAGCAGGCCGTCGTTGGACAGCAGCACGAACGACCGGCGGGCCGCCTCCCTGGCCAGCGCCTGGTGCTCGGGCCGGTTGACGACCTCCTCGGTGATGTCGTCGTACGGCGTCGCCGGGTCGAACTCGCCCAGCCGGAACCTGATCGACAGGGTGTGCCGCACCGCCCGGTCCACGTCGGCCTCGGCGAGCAGGCCGCGGGCGACGGCCTCGCGCAGGTGGCCGATCGTCGCCTCGCCGCGGTCGTCGTCCTGGGTGAAGCTGTCGAGCCCCGCCCGGACGGCGTGCGCGTACGCCTCGGGCAGCGTGTCGTGGTAGCGCTGCAGGCCGGTCAGGTTGCCGGGGGCGTAGGCGTCACTGACCACGAGGATGTCGTCGGGCGCCCAGGCCCGCAGGGCCCGCTCGATCAGCGGGCTGAGGTGCGCGGGCCGGCCGTTGACCAGGTTGTAGGAGGGCATGACGGCGACGGCCGCGCCGCTCTCCAGGGCCGGGCGGTAGGCGGGCAGCTCGTACTCGTGCAGGACCCGCGGAGGCAGGTTGCTCGACGTGACGCAACGGTCGGTCTCGTTGTTGTAGCCGAGGAAGTGCTTGAGCGTGGGAGCGGTCTTGAGCACCTTGGAATCGCTCCCACGAAGGCCGCGCGCATAGGCGGTGGCCATCAGCCCCGTCAGCCACGGGTCCTCGGAGTAGCCCTCCTCGTTGCGGCCCCAGCGCGGATCGCGCAGCGGGTTGACCACGGGCGCCCAGACGTTGCGGCCCGCGCCGGCCGGGTCCTTGTGATGGAAGGCCAGCACCTCGTCCGAGGTGGCCTCGCCCACTCTGCGGACCAGGTCGGGGTCCCAGGTGGTGGCCAGGCCGACGGCCTGCGGGAAGACGGTGGCCGGGCCCAGCCAGGCCGGCCCGTGCAGCGCCTCGGTGCCGGTGCGGAAGGGGCCCACGCCGAGCCGGTCGACCGGCGCCTGGTACTGGTGGAGCAGGGCGAGCTTCTCCTCCAGGGTGAGCCTGCGCGTCAGGTCCGCGATCCGGTCGGGGATCGGGACGTCGGGGTCGCGGAAGGGTTCGTGCATGGCCATCCCTCTGAAAGTGTCGAAGCGCTTCGACGACCGGCCGGGGAAGTTACGCGGAAATTTCGGCGGGTTTCCTGAAGGGTGCCCGCCTGTGTGACGGAGGTCAAGACCTGCGTCGCGACTTTCTGTGACGTCAGGTGAGGCGTGACGCGCCGCCGGGCAGGTGGCCCGAGTCGACGGAGTCGAGCACCCGCGCCGCGCCGCCGAGCGCGGCGGCGTCGTGCGCCAGGGCCGAGGCGACCACCTCGCAGCCGCCCGGCGCGAGGACCCGGCCGGCGATCTCGTCGCGGACCGCGGGCAGCAGCCAGGGTGCGAGGGGCACGTAGTAGCCGCCGAGGATGACCACCTCGGGGTTGAGCAGGTTGGCGATGACGGCGACGCCCCGGCCGAGGCCGCGGCCCGCGGATTCGAGGATCTTCAGGGTGGCGGCCTCGCCCGCGCGGGCGGACCGGACGACCTCCTCGATCTCGACCTGGATCTCGGCGGGTGACGGTTCGCGCCGCAGGACGGCGGCGATGCCGGCCATCGACTCCAGGCAGCCGCGCCGCCCGCACCTGCACGGCGGGCCGTCGGGGTCCAGCTGGACGTGGCCGAGCTCGCCGCTGTAGCCGCGGGCGCCCCGGCGCAGCCGGCCGTCGAGGATGACGCCGGCGCCCACACCGATCTCGCCGGTGAGGTAGACGAGGTCGGCGGCTCCCGCGTGCGAGCCGAAACGCTGCTCGGCCAGCGCGGCGAGGTTGGCGTCGTTGTCGACCTGGACGGAGAAGCCCGGGTCGCGCAGCGCCTTGGCCAGGTCGCCGCTGATGTCGGCGTCGCGCCAGCCGAGGTTGGGCGCGAAACGCACGACGCCCTGGACGTCGACCAGGCCGGGCACGGCCACGGCCAGCCCGAGGATCTGACGCTCCTCCTTGACCATGCGGCCCACCACGCGCCGGATGACGGCGGCGACGGCGGCCACGTCCTGGCTGACCGACGAGCCGCCGGCGAACGAGCGCCGCCAGGTCAGCAGCCGCTCCCCCGCCAGCCCGGTGGCCACGGCCGAGACGTAGTCGACGTTGATCTCCACGCCGATCGCCGCGTACGGCGAGCCGTCGAGGACGAGCATCGTGGCCGGCCGGCCCACCCGGTTCTCCGTCAGCCCGGTCTCGCGCACCAGCCGCCGGTCTATCAGGTCGGCGACCAGGCTGGAGACCGTCGCCTTGTTGAGCCCGGTGGACGCCGCGATGTCCGCCCGCGAGCACGGCGCGTGCTCGCGCACGAATCGCAGCACGACCGCGAGGTTGGTGGCCCGGACGTCGGCGAAGTCGGCCGGCTGCGGGCCGGTCGTGGATGTGATCAAAATCAGCCCCGTTCCCGCCAGGAGGTGTCCCCAGCATGCCGCATCGCGGGCTCCCTTCACCAACCTGTGACCGGGACGGTCCCTTGTGGCGACGGTCCCTTCTAATTTGTTTGATGGGCAGACGAACTAATCCTAACCGGGATCTGCGCTGCCCCGACAATCCTGAAGGTGTACGGGTCGGAGGCGACGGCCGAGACCGGCGCCATCCGCACCACCGCCGCCGCCGTCACCAGCACGACGACGGCGACGGCCAGGATGCTGAACAGCCTTCGGGGCGTGAGCGGATCTGCGGGGACCCTGACCGTCGCCTCGCGCATGAGCCTCGGTCCGAGGCTCATGCGCCGGTGACGCGCGTCAATAGTTGGGAGTCACGACGAATTCAGCGCGCGAGCGTGACGTCCCTGAGCCGCAGGTCTCCCTTGAACACCAGGTAGAGGTCTCCCTGCCCGGCCTGCGCCGCGGCCTTGGCCGTGACCCACTGGTAGACGCCGCCGGTGGCGGGCGCCCGGAGGGTGCCGAGCAGGGGCCCGGCCGGAGAGTCGCGGCGCAGCTCGACGGAGCCGCCGCCCGCCGAGGAGACCGAGGCCGTCAGCCGCGAGCCCCAGGAGGCCCCGGTGAAGGCGATCCAGTCCCCCGCGGACCCGGCCACGACGTCGCCCCTGACCTTGTTCTCGTCGGCGAACTCCACGCCGGAGTAGTCGTCGAAGTCCATCGCCCGGGTGGTCCTGGTGAGGTCCCGGACCGGGACGGTCTCGCCGGCGATCCGCGCCGTGGTCCGGGCTCGGATGCGGTCCGAGGCCGAGCCGACGAGCACGTCGTGGGTGGCCGCCTCGACGACCCACCTGCCGCGGGTGTGGTCCCACACGGCCAGGTCGTCCCGCCTGAACGGGAAGGTGACCGTCTTCGACTCGCCGGGCGCCAGCGCGATCCGCCGGAAACCGCGCAGCTGCTTGACCGGCTGCCGGAAGCGGGAGCGCTGCTGGTGGGTGTAGAGCTGGACGACCTCCTCGCCCGGCACCTTGCCGGTGTTGGTGACCCGGACGCTCACCTGGTCGCCGCGCACCCGCAGGTCCTGATAGCCGAAGGTGGTGTAGCTGAGCCCGTGGCCGAAGGAGTAGAGCGGGTCGCCCCGGTGGTACAGGTACGTCATCCCGGTCTTGACCAGGTCGTAGTCGAGGATGCTCGGCAGCTCGTCGGCGCCGTACCAGGTCTGGGTGAGCCGCCCGGCCGGGTTGACGTCGCCGAACAGCACGTCGGCAACGGCGTGGCCGGTCTCGGAGCCGGCGTGCGTGGTCCACAGCAGCGTCGGCGCGTCCACGATCACCGGGTAGCTGGTCTCCAGCACCACCACGGTGTCGGGGTTGGCCTCGCGCACCGCCTCGATCAGCCGCCGCTGGCCGTCGCCGAGCCGCAGGTCGTCGCGGTCGTGGACCTCCCGGCCGTGCACCCACGGATGGCTGCCGACGACCACGACGGCCACGTCGGCCTTGCGGGCCTGCTCGGCGGCGGCGGCGATGCCGTCGGAGACGACTTCCTTGGCGAAGCGGGCCGCCTGCGCCTTGGGGGCCAGGCCCAGCGCGCCGTCCGCGGTGACGGTCACGTACGGGTCGGGCAGGCCGTACCAGCCTTCGGCGTTCTCGAAGCCGGCGTACCTGATGAGGTGCGAGCCGTCGGCCTGGCGCTCCAGCGCGAACTGCTGCTGCACGTACCAGCCGCTGGGCTCGTCGTCGTCGGTGTCCAGCGAGCGCCAGTCGCCGCCGAGCAGCTTGCCGTTGCCCGCGTTGCGCAGGGTGGACACGCCGGCGACCCAGTCGGTGACGTCCCACTGCGAGGCGGCCGTGGGGGCGGTGTCGGTCAGCGCGGCGTTGTCGTCCGGGCCGGTGCCGGTGGCGGTGATGTACCTGCCGGAGTCCAGGTGCCTGAACGCGACTCGCTCCAGGCCCGTGCCGGTGGTGACGTCGGAGACGCGTTCCTTGATCCCGTCGAGCGGGGTCACCTCGTAGGGCATCCTTCCGGCGTA
Organism: Nonomuraea indica; assembly: GCF_002850745.1. Classification (GTDB taxonomy): domain Bacteria; phylum Actinomycetota; class Actinomycetes; order Streptosporangiales; family Streptosporangiaceae; genus Nonomuraea; species Nonomuraea indica. Next base: position 230,320 of record NZ_KZ559467.1, on the reverse strand, counting down.
CCAGTCGCTGTGGAGCCGGTCCGCCAGCGGTCCGACGACGGCGGCCGAGGTGGGCGACCTGAGCGGCAGGGTGCCGGAGTTCCGCAGCAGGACCGCCGCCTTGGCGGCGGTCTCCCGGTTGAGCCTCCGGTGCGCCGGGCTGTCGATCACGTCAGCGGTGATCTTCTTGTACGGGCCGCCGTCCGGGTCGAAGTGGCCGAGCCGGAACCTGATGGTCAGCGCGTGGCCGACCGCCCTGTCCACGTCGGCCTCGGTGATGAGGCCCCGGTCGAGGGCGGCGGTGAGGTGGGTCACCAGCGGGCCGCTGTCGCTGCCGTCGATGGTGAAGCTGTCCTGGCCCGACTTGAGCACGGCGGCGAACGCCTCGGGCTTGTCGTCGAAGTACTTCTCCACGTCGGTGAGCGCGTGCGGGCCCCACGCGTCGCTGACGTTGTAGAGGGTCCGGTCGGTCCAGGAGCGGACGACCTCGTTCAGGTCGGGGTTGACGTGGTTGGGCCGCCCGTTGACCAGGTTGTAGGAGGCCATGACGCCGGTCGCGGCGTCGGCCTTGACGGCGGTCCTGAACGCCTGCTCGTAGTACTCGCGCTTGAGCTTCGGCGTGAGGTTGGCGGAGGTGAGGCTGCGGTTCGTCTCGTTGTTGTAGGCGAGGTAGTGCTTGAGCACCGGCGCGGTCTTCAGGTAGAAGGGGTCGTCGCCCTGCAGGCCCTTGCCGTAGGCGGTGGCCATCGCGCCGGTGAGCAGCGGGTCCTCCGAGTAGCCCTCCTCGTTGCGGCCGGCGCGCGGGTCGCGCAGCGGGTCCACGACCGGCGCCCACACCTGCAGCCCCCACAGGGCCGGGTTCTGGGCGTTGTAGCCGCGGGTCTCGTCGCCGACGGCCGAGCCGACCTTCCTGATCAGCTCGGGGTCCCACGTGCTGGCCAGGCCGACCGCCTGGGGGAACACGGTGCCGGCGGCGAGTTTCTGGTTCCAGTTGTCGTTCAGGTCGTTGGACCAGGCGATCCCGTGCAGCGCCTCGGTGCCGTTCTTGTGGTACGGGATGCCGAGCCGCGGGACGGCCGGTTGCGACTGGTGCAGCAGGGTCAGCTTCTCGGCGAGGGTGAGGCGGCCGAGCAGGTCGCTCACGCGCTGCTCGACGGGCAGCGCGGGGTTGCGGAACGGCAGGTCGTCGGCCGTGGCCGGGGGTGCGGCCAGCAGCGACGCCGCGAGCACGAGGGCGAGGACCGCCGGGGTCCTCAAGCGTCGGGACATGAGATCTGCTCCAGGGGGCGGGGGGTTACTTGACGGCGCCGACCGTGACGCCGCGGGTGAGCGTGCGCTGGAAGATGAGGAAGAAGGCGACCGCCGGGACGATGCCGAGCAGGGCCGAGGCGCTGGACATGGTGGCGTCCATGTACTTCTCGCCCTGCAGGACGCCGAGGGCGACCGGCACGGTCTGCGTCTCGTTGGAGATGAGGAACACGAGGGGGAGGAAGAACTCGTTCCACGTCCAGATGAAGAAGAAGATCACCAGGACGTTCAGCGTGGGCCGGCTGATCGGCACCACGATCTGCCACAGCGCCCGGAAGCGGCCCGCGCCGTCGATCGACGCGGCCTCCAGGATCTCCTTGGGGAACTGGCCGAGGACGGCGCTCAGCAGGTAGGTGCCGAAGGCCGCCTGGATCACGGTGAAGACGATGATCATCGACAGCCGGGTGTCGTAGAGGCCCACCTCCTTGGCCAGGTAGTACAGGGGGTAGGCCAGCGCCTCCTGCGGCAGCGTGTTGCCCACGAGGAACAGCACGAGGATCCACAGCCGGCCGCGCACCCGGCCGACGCCGAGCGCGTAGGCGTTGAGCACCGACAGCACGACCGCGAGCAGGGCCACCGAGGCGCTGATCACGAAGCTGTTCCACAGCTTCTCGCCGAAGTCGACGCGGTTCCAGAAGTCGACGATGCCCTGCAGGTGGATCTGGTCCGGCAGGCTCAGCGGCCCGCCCGAGCTGTAGTCGGCGGGCGACTTGACCGCGTTGAGCGCGACGACGGCGAACGGGAACACCATCGCGACGGCCAGCACGGCGAGCGACGCGAGCACGGCCCACCGGCCCGGCCCGGCCGCCCTCATCGGGCACGCTCCTGCACGCGCAGGAACAGGAACGTCACCACGATGATGACGACGGCCAGCACGGTGGCGATGGCCGAGCCGTACCCGACGTTGCTCTTCTGGAAGAAGTTCAGGTAGGAGAAGTACGACGGCACCATGGTGGCGTTGCCGGGCCCGCCGCGGGTCAGCACGAAGATCGGCCCGAAGACCTTCAGCGCGGCGATCGTGCAGGTCAGCAGCACCACGAACGTCTCCGGCCGGATCTGCGGGATCGTGATGTGCCAGAACCTGCGCCACCACGACGCCCCGTCGATCTCGGCCGCCTCGTGCAGGGCGGGGTCCACCCGCTGCAGCCCGGCCATGAAGATGACGACGGGATAGCCGAGCTGGAACCACACCATGACGGCCATCACGGTGGCCAGGGCCAGGTCGGGGTCGCCGAGCCAGTCGAGCCGCAGCCCGAACGCCTGGTTGACGGCCCCGTACGAGGGGTGCAGCATCCAGCCCCACACCACGCCCGCCACCGCGACGGGCAGCACCTGCGGCAGGTAGTACATGGCGCGCAGCGCGGCGGCCGTGCGGGCGCCGAACCAGCGGCCGATGCAGTCGAACAGCGCCGCGGCCAGCACCAGCCCGAGCGCGGTCGGCACGATCGCCATGGCCACGATGAGGCCCACGTTGTGCTGGAACGACTGCCAGAACCGCTCGTCGTCGAGGAGCCGGGCGTAGTTGTCCAGCCCGGCCCACCGCGGCGTGCCGACGCCCGTCCAGCGGGTGAAGCTCGTGGCGACGTTCATCAGGAACGGCACCACGATGACGGCGAGGAACAGGACCAGGCTCGGTGCGAGGTACCACCAGTAGCCCTTGGTGCGCGTCATGGGCTAACCGCCGATGTCGGCGAGGTTGTCCTCGTACGGCCCGGCGATCTCGTCCAGCACCTGGTCGGGGGTCTTGCTGCCGTTGACGAGGTTCTGCACGCCGGCGACCAGCACGTCGTAGTAGCCGGGGGCGGGCCAGTCGGGGTAGAACGCCAGCCCGTCGGCGGAGGTGAGCTTGTTGAAGCTCTCGATGAGCTCCTTGCTCCTGGGGTCGGTGATGGCGGCCGGGTCGGCGGCCACCGGCACGCCGCCGGAGTTGCCGAGCAGGTTCTGGATCTCCTTGCTCATCGTGATGTCGATGAAGTCGTAGGCGAGGTCCTTGTTCTCGGACTTCTCGGGGACGACCCAGACGTTGCCGCTGGAGCCGGGAGACAGGGTGGCGCCGGGGAACAGGAAGTGGCCCCACTCGAAGTTCTTGATCTCGGAGGCGAGGCGGCCGTACCACCAGCTACCGCTGATCATGATGGGGTACTCGCCCTTCATGAACCCCACGCCCATGTCCTCGGCCTTCATGCCGCCGGAGTCCTTGGCGATGTAGCCCTTCTTCACCCAGTCGGCCATGGTCTGCGCTGCGTAGCTGAACTCGGGGCCGTGGAAGTCCACCTTGCCCTTGTAGGACTGCAGGGCGTCCACCCAGGGCCGCTGCGCCTTGGTCAGCGCGAGCTGGTAGAAGATCTGCTGGGCCGGGTACTCGGCGCCGGCGGAGGCGATGGGCGTCACCTTGGCCTTGACGAAGGTGTCGAGGGCGGCGGTCAGCTCGTCGAACGTGGTCGGCACCTTGACGCCGTGCTTGTCGAAGAGGTCCTTGTTGTAATAGACCATCACGAACTCGCCGTAGTTGGGCACGCCGTACCACTTGCCGGAGCCCATGACGCCCCGCTCGTCGTACTTGGCGGTCACCTGGAGGCCGCCCGGCAGCAGCTTGTCCCAGCCGCGCCTGGTCGCCTCCTCGCTCAGGTCGGCGATCAGCCCCTGCTTCGACAGCAGGCCGGCGGTGGCGTTGCCCTTGTTGTACTCCATGACGTCGGGCGCCTCGTCGGAGTTGAGCACCATGCTCGCGGTCTTCTGGATCTGCTCGAAGCCCTTCTCCTCGAACTTCACCGTGACGCCCGGGTGGCTCGCCTCGAACTTCCTGATCGCCTCCGCCCACGCCTTGCCCATGGCGCTGTCGGCGGTCTCGTAGTGCCACAGCTTGAGCACGCGCGGCTCGCCGCTCGCGGCGGGCTTGTCGTCGCCCGACCCGCAGGCCGCCAGCGCCAGCGCCCCGGCGGTCAGCGCGGCGGCCAGCCTGACGGCGCCCCTCGACTTCCTCATGATGTCTCCTGACTGATGACGGCCCGGCCGGGCGCACCCGCTACCGGGGCGAACTCGACCGCGGCGATCCGTTTCGGCCCGGTGGCGGTCACGCGCAGCGTGTCCCCGTCCCGGGTGGCCACGACCGCGGTGTCGCCATCGGTGTCGTGGATCCGTGTGCGGCTGTCGCCGGCCCCGAAGGCGACAAGGGTGATCGCGTCCGGCGTGCCCACGGTGTCGCCCGGCAGGCCGACCGGGATGAGGGCGCCGTGGCGGACGAAGATCGGGATCTGCTCCAACGGCTTGGTGACGCGGACGTAGCGGGAGCCGGCGAGCACCTCGCCGGTCCAGTAGTCCACCCACTCGCCGTCCGGCAGGTAGACCTGCCGCGTCCCCTCCGGTGCCGTCATGGGGGCCACCAGCAGGTCGGGGCCGAGCAGGTACTCCAGGTCGGCCTGCCAGGCCACCGGGTCGCCGGGGAAGTCCACGCACAGCGCGCGCATCATCGGCGCGCCGGTCCGCGCCGCCTCCACCGCCGCCGAGTAGAGGTACGGCATGAGGCGGTAGCGCAGCCGCAGCGCCGCCACCGCGTGCTCCTCGACGGCCGGGAACTCCCACGGCTCGCGGCTGGTCGTGCCGTGCAGGCGCAGCAGCGGGGACAGCGCGCCGAACTGGGTCCACCGGACGTACAGGTCGTCGGTCGGCGTGCCGGTGAAGCCGCCGGCGTCGTGGCTCCAGAACGGCACGCCCGACAGGCCGTGCGCCAGCCCTCCGCGCAGCGTGCTGCCCATGGCCGCGTAGCTCGTGTAGGTGTCGCCGCCCCACTGGGCGCTGTGCCGCTGCCCGCCGAGGAACGACGAGCGCGCCCAGACCAGGCCGTGGCCGTGGACCTCGCGGGTGACCTCGGCGACGGCGTCGTTGAACAGCAGCGTGTAGACGTTGTGCAGGTCGGTGCCGGTCATGCCGTTGGCGGCGACGGCGTCGTGCGGCACGCCCTCGGCGAAGTCGGTCTTGAACGTCTGCACGCCCTGCCGGAGCAGCGGGCGGAGCAGGTCCTTGAACCAGGCCACCGCCTCGGGGTTGGTGAGGTCGACGATCCCGCAGGGCGGGTAGGAGCCGTGCCAGCAGTCGGCCACGTACGGCTCGCCGCCGGGCGTCCGCAGGAAGAAGCCGGCCTCGGCCGCCTCCCGGAAGGCCGGGCTGAGGTGGGAGACGTACGGGTTCATCCACAGGCAGACCTTGAACCCCATCCGGTCCAGCTCGGCCAGCATCGCGTCGGGGTCGGGGAAGCGGTCGGGGTCCCAGCGCAGGTCGGACCAGTGGCCTTCGGTCTGCCAGTAGCAGTCCAGGTGCAGCACGTCGCAGGGGATGCCCTTCTCCCTGATCGTGCGCGCCCTGGCCAGCACCCGCTCCTGGGTGTCCACGAAGAATCCCGAGGAGATCCAGGTGCCGAACGCCCACTTCGGCGGCAGTTCCGGCCGGCTGGTCAGGCCGTCGTAGCGGTCCAGCACCTCGGACGGGGTCGGCCCGGCGATCACGTAGTAGTCGAGCACGTCGTCCGGCACCACGATCTGGACCACGCTGTGCGTCGACTGGCACATGTCGAACTCCGTCGGCGCGCCGCTGTCCACGAGCACGCCGTAGCCCCGGCTCGACACGTACAGGGGGATGTTCTTGTAGGCCCGCTGCGACTCGGCGCCGAAGGCGTCGAAGTTCCACATGACCGGCCGTTGGCCGCGCTTGTCCAGCGGCGCGAACGACTCGCCGAAGCCGGCGAACGCCTCGTCCGGCGGGGCGGCGAAGCTCTCGTGGTACGCGACCGGCACCCCTCCGGCGGCCGAGCGGCCGAACGGCAGCGTGCGCAGCCGGCCGCTGATGTCGGTGTGGCCGCGGTCCTGCTCCAGCAGCGTGGCGCCGGAGGCGTCGGTGAGCCGCAGGTGCCAGGGCGACAGGCTGATCTCGGCGCGCAGCGATCCGGCGTCGACGACGATCGGCGCGCCGGGCTCGGTCTCGACCCGGGCTCCGGCGTACGTGCCGGGGGTGACGAGCGGGATCGCCCGTTCCGAGCGGGGCCGGGCGTCGGCGTCCTCGCTCAACCGGACCCGGATCACCCCCTCGCCGGCCACGCCGACCTGGACGACGAGGGTCTCCTCGGTGCCGGTCGTCGCCTTGAGCATCACCCCGGTGTCGCCTGCCGCGACCAGCTCGGCGGTGGTCAGCGCCGACAGGCCGCCCTCGCCCCGTTCGCGCACGGGCAGCTCGGGCGGGTCGGCGACAAAGTACTCGTGCGCGACCAGCGGGGGACGGTAGGGCATGAAGGCTCCTCTGGTGGGGCAAGCGCCAACTCCGTGGATTAGTTTGGTCTCCATACCAACAAACGTCAACGGCGAATTCGTTGAGACTCCATCCCAATAGGAGGGCTGCGACGAACTACGGCGGCGACTGCGACTCGGAGCAGTGACCCCGCGAGGTGGGGCACGAGGACGTGGCACGGCCCGGCGGCCCCGTCCGGGCGGAGGCGGCCGTGCTGTGGGACGCCGAGTCATGGTGGGCCCTGCGGGCTCCCGGCCTGCCGTCGTCCGAGCTCGACCACCTCGACGCCGTCCGCCAGGCGCACCGGGTGCTCTACCGCCACGGCGTCACCGCCGACCTCGCCCATCCGTCCGACGGCCTGTCCGGCTACCGGCTGGGCTCGTGCCGAGCCTCTACCCGCTCTCCCGACGACGACGCGGCCAACCTGCGCCGGTACGCCGAGGGGCGGCGGCACGCCCGTCGTCTCCTACCTCAGCGGCGTGGCCGACCCGTACGGGCGGGTGCGCACCAGCGGCCACCCCGGAGCGCTGCGCGACCTGCTCGGCGTCGGCGTGGAGGAGTTCAGGCCGCTGGAGGCGCCGGTGACGCTCTCGAACGGGGACACCGGGACCGTCTGGAGCGAGCTGGTGCGGCTGCGCGGCGCCGAGGCCGTGGCCGCCTACCCCGACGGCTCCCCCGCGATCACCCGGCACGGGGCGCGTGGTACGTCTCGACCCGGCTCACCGACGACGGCTACGCCCGGCTGCTCGGCCTGCCTCCGCACCGCACGGTGCTCGACCGTGCGGCGCTCGACCGTGCTCAGATGCCGAGCGCGGCCTCGGGCTGCATGAGCCGGCGGGCGGCCTCGGTGATCGACCCGGACAACGACGGGTAGACCGCGAACGTGTGCGCGAGCTGGTCCACGGTGAGGCGCTGCTGCACCGCCACCGACACCGCCAGGATCAGCTCCGACGCGCGCGGCGCCACCACCACGCCGCCGAGCACGATGCCGGTGTGCGGCCGGCAGAACAGCTTGACGAACCCGTCGTGGAAGCCGGACATCTTGGCGCGGGCGTTGGTCGCCAGCGGCAGCTTGACCACGTTGGCCTCGATCTCGCCGGACTCGATCGCGCGCTGCGCCACGCCCACCGCGGCGATCTCGGGATCGGTGAAGATGTTGGAGGCCACCGTGGCCAGCCGCAGCGGCTGGACGGCCTCGCCGAGCGCGTGCCAGACCGCGATGCGGCCCTGCATGGCCGCGACGGAGGCGAGCATGAGCACGCCGGTGCAGTCGCCGGCGGCGTAGACGCCGGGCGCCGAGGTGCGCGAGACCTTGTCGACCTTGACGAAGCCGTACTTGTCGAGCTGGACCCCGGCCTCCTCCAGGCCCATGCCGCCGGTGTTGGGCACCATGCCGACCGTCATCAGCGCGTGGGAGCCCTCGGCGGTGCGGCCGTTCTCCAGCGTCACCACGACGCCGCTCGCGGTGCGCTTCACCGACGAGGCACGCGAACGGCCCATGACGTTCATGCCGCGGCGGCGGTAGACCTCTTCGAGCACCTCGGCGCCGTCGGCGTCCTCGTTGGGCATCATGCGGTCGCGGCTGGAGACCAGCGTCACCTCCGAGCCGAGCGAGCGGTAGGCGCCCGCGAACTCGGCGCCGGTCACGCCGGACCCGACCACGATCAGGTGCTCGGGCAGCTCCTCCAGGTCGTAGAGCTGGCGCCAGGTGAGGATGCGCTCGCCGTCGGGCTCGGCGCCCGGCAGCACGCGCGGGGTGGCGCCGGTGGCCACCAGCACCACGTCGGCCCTGATCGTCCGGTCGCCCGCCTTGACCACCTGCGGGTCGACCAGCCGGCCGCGCGCCTTGACGATCTCCACGCCCTCGGCCGCGACGCGGGTCGCGATGTCGGCCGACTGGGCCTGGGCGAGCTCCTTGACGCGCTTGTTGACCAGGGGCAGGTCGACCGTGGCCGAGCCGATGTCGCCGTCGGGCCCGCCGGAGTAGCTGATGCCCAGCGACGGGGCGTCGAGCAGGGCCTGCTTGCGGACCGAGGTCGCGATCAGCGTCTTGGACGGCACGCAGTCGGTGAGCACGCAGGCGCCGCCCGGGCCGTCCTGCTCGACCATCGTGACCTCCGCGCCCAACTGCGCCGCCACCAGCGCCGCCTCGTAGCCGCCCGGTCCGCCACCGATGATCACGATCCTTGTCACGCGTACCATTCTTCCGCATGGCTCGGCCCGGCGGCGAAACGGGGCGGCCGCCCGCGCGCTACCCTTGGCTGCTGTGCCTGTTTACGCCGCCTACGGCAGCAACATGGACCCGGAGCAGATGGCCATGCGCGCCCCGCACTCTCCGATGCGAGGTGTGGGCTGGTTGCAGGGCTGGCGCCTGACCTTCGGCGGTGAGGACCTGGGCTGGGAAGGCGCCCTGGCCACCATCGTCGAAGACCCCGACGAGCACGTCTTCGTCGTTCTCTACGACGTGCCCGAGTGGGACGAGGCGTCGCTCGACCAGTGGGAGGGCGCCGCCCGCGGCCTCCACCACAAGGTGCGGCTGCGCGTGCAGACGCTCGACGGCGAGCAGGTGGCCTGGTTCTACGTGCTCGACGGTTACGAGGGCGGCCTGCCCTCCGCCCGCTACCTCGGCATCCTGGCCGACGCGGCGGAGCGCGCGGGCGCCCCCGACGACTACGTCAAGAGCCTGCGGGGACGCCCGTGCAAGTCGCTCGGCGGCTGAGCGGGGCTCAGGCGAGCGGCTGGTCCTTGGTCTCCTTCAGCGCGAAGACGTAGACCAGGGTCGAGACCAGCGCGAGCGCCGAGACGTACCACGGGAACAGATGGATCATCTTGGCGTCCTTCAGCGCCGTGCCGATGAGCGGCGCGGTGCCACCGAAGATCGCGACGGTCAGCGAGTACGGGAAGCCGGCACCCGCGGCCCGCACCCGGGTCGGGAACAGCTCGGAGTTGACCGCGGCCGAGACCGAGGTGAAGCAGCCGAGGAAGACCATCCCGAGGCACTGGACGACCAGCAGGCTGGCGAACGAGTTCGACAGGGTGGCGAGCAACGGCACCGGCAGCAGCGTGAAGGCCACCCCGAACGTGATCAGCATGGGCCTGCGGCCGATCCTGTCGGACAGCATGCCGAGCAGCGGCTGCAGCACCATGAAGAACACCAGTGAGATGGTGCCGATGGTAAGCGACTCCGACGCGTCGAACTTCACGCTGAGCTGCGCGTAGGTGGGCAGGAAGGTCGTCCAGGTGTAGTACGAGACCGTGCCGGCCACCGTGATGCCGACGATCATGGCGGCCTTGGACGGGTGGTGGACCAGGAACTCGAACATGCGCGGCCGCTCCGCGCGCCCCTGCCTGATGTCCTCGGCGACCGTGCTGGTCTCCTCGGCGCCCTTGCGGATCCACAGGCCGACCAGGCTGAGCAGCGCGCCCACCAGGAACGGGATGCGCCAGCCGTAGTCGTCCATGGCGGCCGTGCCGAGCGTCGCGGCCAGCACGGCGGCCAGGCCGGAGGCGAGCAGCTGGCCGAGCGTGGTGCTGACGTACTGGAAGCTCGAGAACAGGCCGCGGCGGCCGGGCGGGGCCGACTCCACCAGGAACGTGGTCGCGGCGGCGAACTCGCCGCCGACCGACAGGCCCTGGATGAGCCGGGCCAGCGTCAGGATGATCGGCGCCAGCACCCCGGCGGCGGCGTACGTCGGCGTGACGGCCAGCAGCAGCGAGCCGCCGCCCATCAGCAGGATGGTGAACGTCATGGCGGCCTTGCGGCCGAACCGGTCGGCGAACGCGCCCACCAGCAGCCCGCCCAGCGGGCGCATGAAGAAGCCCACCGCGAAGATGGCGAACGAGCTGATCAGGGGCACGAGGGCGCTGCCCGTCGCGGGGAAGATCTGCTTGGCGAAGAACACGGTGAGGAAGCTGTAGGCATACCAGTCGTACCACTCGACCAGGTTGCCGACGCTGGCCGCCATCAGCTGGCGGACACGGCTGCGGGGGATGCCGACAGGGGACGGCGCGATGGGGGAGGTCGCCACGGGGGGCTCCTTTGCTTACTGGTGCTCAGTCGCCTACTCTGCAAGCGAGCGACCAAACCAGTCAAACATCCGGCAAACTCTTTACAATTCCGACACAGAAACGGCTCTCAGTGGACGTTCTCGACCGGCGGCTGGTCTCCGCCCTCCAGGTCAACCCGCGCGCGGCGTGGGGCGAGATCGCCCGGGCGGTGGGCGAGCACGAGCGCACGGTCGCGCGCCGGCTGCAGCGCCTCATCGCCGACGGCGCCGTCCGCGTCACCGCGATCTACGACGACCTGCGCTCGGGGCACGGCCGGCCGGTCCACCTGCACGTCCAGGTCAGGCCCGGCACGGCCGCGGCCGTCGCCGAGGCGCTGGCGAGCCGGCCGGACACGCGCTCGGTCTACTCACTGACGGGCGTGGCCGACATCGGCTGCGAGCTGGTGTCGCCGTCGCGGGAGGCGCTGCACGACATCCTGACGGCACAGGTCGCCGCGATCGACGGGGTGCAGCAGACGCGGACCCAGGTGGTGCTGCACACCTTCCGCACCGTCGCCGAGTGGCACGCCCCCTACCTCGACGAGCGGGAGATCGCCGAGCTGCGCCCCGCCCCGCACGACGGCCCCCAGGCCGGTCCCCGCACCGGCCCTCACGTCGACCCCCACACAGGTCTCCACGCTGGTCCCCGCCCCGATCCTCACGTTGACCCCCACACAGGTCTCCACGCTGGTCCCCGCCCCGGTCCCCACGCGGACCCCCACGCCGGTCCCCAGGCCGGCCCCCACGCCGCCCCGCACGACGGCTCGCCGGAAGACGCCGCGCCGGAAGGCGGCCCTGCGTCCGGCAGCCCGCCGTCCGCGCCCGACGGCTACCTGCCCGGCGGCGTGCCGCCCGACGAGGAGGGCCTGTCGCCCCTGGAGCAGGAGATCGCCGACCTGCTCGTCGCCGACGGCCGGATCGCCTTCACCGCGATCGCCGAACGCCTCGGTATCTCGCTGCCGACCGCACGCAGGCGCGCCGCCTCCCTGCTCGAACGGCGCCTGCTGCTGCCGCGGGCCGAGGTGGAGCCCGCACTGCTCGGCCTGGAGGCCGAGGCCCAGCTCTGGCTGAAGGTCCGGCCGCAGGGGCTCGACCACGTGGGCCGTACGCTGTCGGCACACCCCCACGTCCGCTACTGCGCCGCGACGGCGGGCACCCACTCCCTGATCGTCCAGGTGGCGGTGGCCCACGAGGCGGCCCTCTACCGTTTCCTGACGGGCGTCGTCGGCCTGTACGACGAGGTCACCGACATCGACGTCACGCTCATCACCCGCGCCCACAAGCGTGGCCACCTCCGCAAGTCCGGCCTCCGCACCCTGGAAAGGACACCATGACTCCCGCCGAGACTCCCGCCGCGACCACCGCCGAGAGCGAAGTCGCCGAGCTGTGCGCCGAGCTGATCCGCATCGACTCCAGCAACTACGGTGACGGCAGCGGCCCCGGCGAGCGCGCCGCCGCCGAGGCCGTGATGGCCAGGCTGGCCGAGGTCGGCATCGAGGCCACCTACGTCGAGAGCGCCCCGGGGCGGGGAAATGTGATCACCCGCGTCGCGGGCAGCGACCCGTCGCTGCCCGCCCTGCTCGTGCACGGCCACCTCGACGTGGTGCCCGCCAACGCCGCCGACTGGTCGGTCGACCCGTTCGCCGGCGAGGTGCGGGACGGCTACATCTGGGGCCGCGGCGCGGTGGACATGAAGGACATGGACGCCATGATGCTGGCGGTGCTGCGCCAGCTCACCCGCGAGGGCCGCAGGCCCCGTCGCGACCTCGTCTTCGCCTGGGTGGCCGACGAGGAGGCGGGCGGCGTGTACGGCGCCAAGCACCTCACCGCGCACCACCCCGAGCTGTTCGAGGGCGTCACCGAGGCGATCAGCGAGGTGGGCGGCTACTCGCTGGAGGTGGACCCGTCGCTGCGGCTCTACCTCATCGAGACGGCCCAGAAGGGGCTGGCCTGGATGAAGCTGATCGCCGACGGCACGGCCGGGCACGGCTCGATGCTCAACTCCGACAACGCCGTCACCGAGCTGGCCACGGCGGTCGCCCGGGTGGGCGCCCACCCGTGGCCGATCACGCTCACCCCGACCGTGCGGCAGTTCCTCACCGAGGTCGCCGACGCCTTCGGCATCCCGTTCGACGAGCACGACCCGCAGCCGATCCTCGACCGGATCGGGCCCCTGGTGCGCTTCGTCGGCGCGACGCTCAGCCACACCACCAACCCCACCCAGCTCGGCGCCGGCTACAAGTCCAACGTCATCCCCGGCCAGGCGACCGCCGTGATCGACGGCCGCTTCCTGCCCGGTCACGAGGAGGACTTCTTCAAGACCGTCGACACGCTCATCGGGCCCAAGGTGCGCCGTGAGTTCGTGCACCACGACATCGCGCTGGAGACCACGTTCGACGGCGCCCTGGTCGAGTCGATGATCGCGGCGCTCAAGGCCGAGGACCCGGCCGCGCGGGCGGTGCCGTACTGCATGTCGGGCGGCACCGACAACAAGACCTTCTTCGCCGACCTGGGGGTGCGCGGCTTCGGGTTCGTGCCGCTGCGGCTGCCGGCCGACATGGACTTCGCCTCGATGTTCCACGGCGTGGACGAGCGGGTGCCGGTGGACGCGCTGCAGTTCGGGGTGCGGGTGCTGGACAGGCTGCTCATAAACTACTGAAGGTGAGCAACGACCCCTACACCTTGGCCGGTGAGGCCGCCGCGGCGCTCAGGGCAGCCGCCGGCCTCGAATCCTTCGACGTGGCCCTCGTCATGGGCTCCGGCTGGGTGCCGGCCGCCGACGCGCTCGGGGAGACCGTCTCCGAGATACCCTTCACCGACCTGCCCGGCTTCTCCGCTCCCGCGGTCGCCGGGCACGGCGGCAAGCTCCGCGTTGTCCGCACCGGCGCGGGGCGGCACGCCCTCGTCTTCCTCGGCCGCAGCCACCTCTACGAGGGCCGCGTGGTCGACTCCGTGGTCCACGGCGTGCGCACCGCCGCGGCCGCGGGCGTCCGCACCGTCATCCTGACCAACGCGGCGGGCGGCCTGCGCCCCGAGACGCAGCAGGTCGGCGACCCGGTGCTGATCAGTGACCACATCAACATGACGGGCGCCAACCCGATCACCGGCACCACCTTCATCGACCTGACCGAGGTCTACTCCAAGCGGCTGCGCGCGCTGGTGCGCGAGATCGACCCGGCCATCGCCGAGGGCGTCTACGTGGCCTTCCGCGGCCCCACCTACGAGACACCCGCCGAGATCCGCATGCTGCGCACGCTCGGCGGCGACCTGATCGGCATGTCCACGGTCCTCGAGGCCATCGCCGCCCGCGAGGCCGGCCTCGAGGTGCTCGGGCTGTCCCTGGTCACCAACCCGGCCGCCGGCCTGGCCGGCGACCCGCTCGACCACGAGGAGGTCCTCCAGGTCGGCCGCGCCACCGCCGCCCGCATGGGCGTCCTGCTCGCCAAGGTCGTGGACAGGCTGTGAGCGCGGAGGCGAGCGGCCCGGCCGAGGCGGGCGGCGGGACGGGCGGTCAGGCGCACGACCAGGCAGAAGGCCGGACGGCGAGCGGCCCCGCCGCGGCGGGCGGCGCGGCGGGCGGCGCGGCGGGCGGCGCGGCGGGCGGCGCGGCGGGCGGCGCGGCGGGCGGCGCGGCGGGCGGCGCGGCGGGCGGCGACGAGCTGGTCCACGCCGCCCGGCGGTGGCTGGGCCAGGACCCCGACCCCGAGACCCGCGCCGAGCTGTCCGGGTTGATCGAACGCGGCGACCTGGCGGCGCTGGCCGACCGGTTCGGCCGCAAGCTGGAGTTCGGCACCGCCGGGCTGCGCGGCGAGCTGGGCGCGGGCCCCAACCGGATGAACCGGGTCACCGTGATGCGGGCCGCCGCCGGCCTGGCCAAGGTGCTCGGCCCGGGCCGGCACGTGGTGATCGGTTACGACGCCCGGCACAAGTCCGATGCGTTCGCCCGCGACACCGCCGCGGTGCTGACCGGAGCCGGCCTGCACGCCTCGCTGCTGCCGTGCCCGCTGCCCACGCCCCTGCTGGCGTTCGCCGTGCTGCGCCTGGGCGCCGACGCCGGGGTGATGGTCACCGCCAGCCACAACCCGCCCCGCGACAACGGCTACAAGGTCTACTGGGGCGACGGCTCGCAGATCGTGCCGCCGATCGACCGTGAGATCTCCGCGGCCATCGACGCCGTGGGCCCGGTCGACGAGTTGCCCCTGCCCGGGCCGGGCACCCTGACCGAGCTGGGCGAGGACATCGTCGACGACTACATCGACGCGATCACCCGGCTGCCCCTGGGCGACGCCCGCGAGCTGCGGGTCGCCTACACACCGCTGCACGGCGTGGGCGGCGCCACGCTGACCGACGCGTTCCTGCGGGCCGGGTTCGAGAGCCCGATGGCCGTGGAGGAGCAGCGCAACCCCGACCCCGACTTTCCCACGGTGGCCTTCCCCAACCCGGAGGAGCCCGGCGCGATGGACCTCGCCGCCGCGCTCGCCGCCCGCGTCGGGGCCGACCTCGTCATCGCCAACGACCCCGACGCCGACCGGTGCGCGGTGGGCGTGCCGCTGGCCGACGGCACGGTGCGGATGCTGACCGGTGACGAGCTGGGCGGGCTGCTCGCCGAACACGTGATCACCCATACGTCGGGCGACCGCATGGTGGCCACGACGATCGTCTCCTCCACCCTGCTCGGCAAGATCGCCCGTGCCCACGGCGTCCGTTACGGCGAGACCCTGACCGGCTTCAAGTGGATCATCAAGGCCGGTCCGGGCCTGGTCTTCGGCTACGAGGAGGCCATCGGCTACAGCGTCGGCACCGACCCCGCACCCGACGGCGACGGCGACGGCGACCGTGACGCCGACAGCAACGCCGACGGGGACCGCGACACCGACGGGGACGGCAACCGCGACGGCGACGGCAACCGCGACGGGGACGGCGGCCGCGACCGCGAGGGGGACGGCGGCGAGACGAGGCTTCCGGTGCGCGACAAGGACGGCATCGGGGCGGCGCTCACGGTCGCCTCGATCGCCGCGGCGGCCAAGCGCGACGGCCGCACGCTGGTGGACCTGCTCGACGAGCAGGCCCGCCGCTACGGCCTGCACGCCACGTCGCAGCTCTCGGTCCGGGTGGACGACCTGTCGCTGATCGCCGGCGCCATGGCCCGCCTGCGCGCCGCTCCCCCGGTCGCCCTGGGCGGCCGTACGGTGGAGCGCGCCGACGACCTCAGCCGGGGCGACGGCGGCCTGCCGCCGACCGACGGCCTGCGCTACACGCTGTCGGACGACGCCCGCGTCGTCGTCCGGCCCTCCGGCACCGAGCCGAAGCTCAAGTGCTACCTGGAGGTCGTCGTCCCGGTGACGGACGAGGTCGGAGCCGCCCGCGCCCGAGCCGCCGCCGACCTCGACGCCATCACCGCCGACCTCAAGGCCGCCCTGGCCCTCTGACCCGCCGGGCCCGGCACCCCGCAGGCGAGCCGACACCCCCCACGGCACCCGGCACCTGGGCCGCCATCACCGCCGCGCCCGCCCCGGTCCGCCCGCCTCGACGTCATCGGCGCCCCCCACCCGGGCCGCCTCGACGCCATCGGCGCCCCCCGCACCCGGCCGCCTCGACGCCATCGGCGCCCCCCGCACCCGGCCGCCTCGACGTCATCGGCGCCCCCGCCCCGGGGGCGTCGCCGGCGTGGAGCGCCCCCGGGAGCGGGTGTCAGACCAGGCGGAACTCCAGGACGACGTCCCACTCGGCCGGATCGGGCTGGACCCGCGGGTCGGTGGGGTACAGCTCCAGGCGGCAACCCCAGTGCTCGGCGCCGCCGGACTCGGTCATGTC
This sequence comes from Nonomuraea indica, assembly GCF_002850745.1. GTDB lineage: Bacteria > Actinomycetota > Actinomycetes > Streptosporangiales > Streptosporangiaceae > Nonomuraea > Nonomuraea indica. Next base: position 213,896 of record NZ_KZ559467.1, on the reverse strand, counting down.
CCACCGCAGGCCCTGCCCGGCCGCCCACTTCAGCAGCTCGTCGGTGACGCCGACCAGCCGGTCGGGGTGGCCGTGGTGGGTGACGGTGGCGTAGCGGCCCGCCGGCAGCACGCCGGACCGGATGTCCCCCTCGCCCTCCACGGGCGCGGCGACGGGCACGCCCGCCTCCACGTCGAGCCGGTCGGCCGCCATGTCGATGGAGTGGTACCTCAGGAACGGCGCCCCGGCGAGGCCGGCACCGCGCTCGGCGAGCCAGCCGACCAGCTCGGCGATGCGGTCGCCGACCAGGCCGAAGCTCGTCATGGTGATGGTCCTGCGCACTCCGACGTACGGGCGGTCGGGGTGTTCCACGATCTCGGGTGTCATCGTTTCCTTCCTTTCCTCACCCATCAGTACGGATCGGGGCGGCGAAACTCATCGGCAGCCCGAACATGGGGAACAACCGGTCACCGAGATGGGTGGTGACCGCGCTGACGAGCGCACGCCGGGTCTCGATGACGACCAGCGCGAACGGCTCGCCCTTCAGGTACTGGCCGAAGGCGGCGGCGCCGTTGGCCCGGCCGGCGGGGACCAGCCGGGAGCCGGCGCAGGGGGCGCCCGAGCCGAGCAGGACCGCGCGGATGTCGGCCCGCCCGCGCAGCCACCAGGTGAACGGCGGCATCGACATCGTGGCGTCCTCCCGCAGCAGCGAGACCAGCGTCTCGACGTCGTAGCGCTCGAAGGCGGCCACGTAGCGGGCCAGCAGTTCCTCGTCCGGCCCCTCGTCCGGCTCGGCGGGAGCGGAAGCGGGTACGGGGACGGGCAGGGCCGCCCTGGCCCGCTGGAGCGCGCTGTTGACCGCGGCCACGCTGCAGCCGAGCAGGGGCGCCACCTCGGCCGCGCTCCAGCGCAGCACGTCGCGCAGGATGAGGACGGCCCGCTGGCGGGGCGGGAGGTGTTGCAGCGCGGCCACGAACGCCAGCCGTACGGACTCCCTGGCCACGACCACGTCGGCCGGATCGGCGCCATGCGCCGCCCCACCGAGCACCGGCCTGCCGGGCACCGGCCCGCCGAGCGCTGGCCCGTCAGGCACCGGGCTCCCGAACACCGGGCCACCGAGCGCCGGGCCGCCGAGCGCCGGGCCGCCGAGCACCAGGCCGTCGGGCACCGGCTGCACCCACCGGTGGTCGGGCAGCGGCGGCCCGATGTCAGCGCCGGGCACGGAGGCGCGGGCCAGGTCCATGGCCCGCGCCCGGCGCCGGGCGCCGCGCAGCATGTCGAGGCAGACGTGGGTGGCGATGCCGTACAGCCATGCGCGCAGCGGCGCCCGGCCCGGGTCGTAGCGCTCGCGCGCCACCCACGCCTTGGCCAGCGTCTCCTGCACGGCGTCCTCGGCCTCGAACCCGCAGCCGAGCATGCGATAGCAGTAGCCGGTCAGCTCGGTCCGGTGCTCCTCAAGTGCGGCGGCCTCCACGGGCACCTCTTCCGGGGTACGGGTCTCGGACACGGGCGAAGTCTCGTCACACGCAGTCCCACAGGAAGCGGCCCTTCCTGCCGAACCACGTGAACTGTCCCACGAACGGAAAGGGCCGGCCGGTGTCCCGCGAGAACGGCCACTGCGGCTCCTCCAGCCACACCGGCCGGCCGCCGATCCTGGTCACCGGCGCACGTACGGGACCGGCAGCGGAGACGAACCTGAGACGGGCGCCAGGCAGGAACATGAATCGTCCCCTCTCACGGGCGTGGCTGCTCCAGCGAGGCGAGCGTCTCGCGCAGCCACCTCAGCTCGGTACGGGTCGTGGCCGTCGCGATCGTGAACAGCCCCTGCCGGAACGGGTCGTCGAAGTCGGCCGCGCGCAGGGGGCGGTCACCGTCCCAGAAGAAGCTCGCCGGCTGGGTGAGGAAGTGGAGCCGGCGGTGCAGCACGGCCGCCTGCTGGGCCGGATCGTCCAGGTGACGCAGGAAGGCCAGCACGGTGAACCACCGGTTCTCGTCGGTGATGAACAGCTCGTCGGGCTCGCGAAGCCGGCGCAGCAGCTCCCGCCTGCCGGACGTGGTCAGCGACAGCATGTGCCGAGGCGCCGCGACCTGACCGGGCTGCAACTCCCGGCGCAGCAGCCCGGCCGCCTCCATCCGCTTGAGCAGCGGATAGAGCGTGCCGTCGGCGATGGGCCGGACGTGCCCCGTCAGGGCAGCGATGTGTCGTCGCAGTTCGTAGCCGTGCAGGTGAGCGTCATAGAGAAAGCCGAGGACAGCCAGCTCCAGCATGGACCAACCATACCCTGTTGACGACATACCTCGGGTTCGAGATATCTTCTTCGCTATGCACAGCGCACAGGTCCTCCCCGACGGCTCCCGCATCCGCTGGGTCGAGATCGCCGGCGCCGAGCCCGCCCTTGTCTTCATCCACGGACTCGGTGCCAGCTCCGCCCCCTACTTCGCCCCGGCGGCGGCGCACCCGGCCCTCGCCGGACGCCGGTCCCTCCTGATCGACATGTTGGGCTTCGGCATCAGCGACCGCCCCACCGGCCCGGCCTACACCCTGGAAGACCACGCCGACGCCTTGGCCCGCGCCCTCGACCAGGCCGGGACCGGCGCCGCGGACATCGTCGCGCACAGCATGGGCGGCGCGGTCGCCGTCACGCTGGCCGCCCGCCATCCGCACCTGGTCCGACGGCTGGTCCTGGTCGACGCCTCGCTCGACCCCCAGCCGCCGCCGCGGACCAAGCGGCCTGGCAGCTCCGGCATCGGCGTCTATCGCACCGAGCAGGAGTTCCTGGACCACGGCTGGGCCGAGACCATGGACTTCGTCGGCCCTCACTGGGCGGCGACGATGCGTCTGGCCGGGCCGGAGGCGCTCTATCGCAGTGCGATCAATCTTCTGCGCGGCACCGTACCGACGACGCGGGAGAATCTGGAGCGCCTGACGATCCCGCGCACCCTGCTCCATCCGGCCGTGGACGGCCCGCGCGCCGACGCCGCGAGCCTCACCGCCGCCGGCGTCTCCCTGACGGCGATCCCCGACTGCGGGCACAACATCATGCTGGACAACCTCGACCGGTTCGCCCAGGCCGTCGCCGACGCGCTCAGCGCATGACCCGGCGCCCGGACGCGGCACCGCCGCCGGCCGCCGCCGGCCGTTGTCGCGCTCGGCCGCCGCCGGCCAGGCCCGGGTGACCTCGATCTGCAACTCCGTCACCCAGTCGTCGGGGTCGTCGGGGCAGTGCAGGTAGACCTCGCGGGCGAGGGAGAGCGCGAGGTAGTCGTGGGCCTCGATCCAGTGGGCCAATGTCTGGAAGGTCGTCCCGACCCCGTCCATCGACCCGTGGTGGATGATCGTGGCCGCGGTCTCGATGCCCGGCAGGGTCACGACGTCCACGCCCGCGCCGACGCAGCTCGCGTCCACGGCGTCGCCGGTCACGGGAACGGCGGCGTGCACGCGCACGGCGCCGTCCTGCTCCGGCAGGTAGAAGGCGACGCCGGGGCCCGCGAGCGTGACGCCGGCCGTCTCCAGCCGGGCCAGCAGCTCGGTGTAGAGCGGCTGGATGACGGGCCCCACGTCGCCGGGCTCGTAACTCGCCGCGACGGCGTCGAGCTCGCCCACCAGGAGCGGGCTCACCCTCTTGAGCACGACCTCGTCGGCGGCCATGCCGCCCTCCCTCTCGATGGAGCGCAGCCGCGCCTCGACGCCGCGCAGCCGGGCCAGGTCGGCGCTGATCCGCTCCGCCAGCTCGGCCCGGCGCAACCGGACCATGCCGTGCAGCTCGTCGGTGCCGACCTTGTCGTCCAGGATGACGCGGACCTGCTCCAGGGTGAAGCCGAGGTCCTTCAGCGCGACGATCCGGTTGAGCCGCGACAGCTGCGCCGCCTGGTAGGAGCGGTAGCCCGTGACCGGGTCCACGTGCGCGGGACGCAGCAGCCCGATGGCGTCGTAGTGGCGCAGCATGCGCACCGACACGAGCCCGAGCCTGGCGAAGTCTCCGATGCCGAACATGATGCCTTCACCAGTAACCCCTCACACGGTGTCAGGGTCAAGCGGCGAACGCGCGGTCAGCCCACTATCGCGGCGACCAGCAGCGCGACGGCGACGGCGACCACCGCGAGAGAGTCGTAGGCCCACCGCACCCGCACCGGCGCGGCCTCCTGCGCGCGACGCCGGGCCGACTCGGCCCGGTCGGTGATCTGCTCGCCCACCCAGTCGGCGTGGGTCTTGCCCGCGAACGCCTCCTGCGCCGCCTGCTCGGCCTTGGACAGCACCGGCTCGGTCCGCAACCGCCCACGCCGGGGGGCCGCCGCAGCGGCCCCCCGGCGCTGCGCCTTGGCCCGCTCACGCGCGGTGCTCACCGGCGTCCACAGCCGCAGCAGCTGCCCGTCGCCGTGGTGGACGTTGATCGAGTGCGACACCGTCACCTCGTCGATGGCGGCCCACGGCAGCACCGTCGTGCGCAGCGGGTTGCGGCCCACCAGGGCGTCCTCGGTGAACAGGGTGACCGGCCGGAGCGCGATCACGTAGACGAGGGCGGTGAGCGCAGCCAGGACGGCCAGCGCCACCAGCGACGGCTTGCCGTTGTAGCGGGCGATCAGGTCCCACACGTTGAGCGCGACGAAGGCCACCCACACCCAGCCGAGGACGAACGCGAACTTCGAGCGGTACGCCTGTTTCACGGTTGCCACTTCAGCTGCGCGAACCCCGGCTTGATCACGCCGTTGATCAGCGCCAGCCGCTCGTCGAAGGGGATGAAGGCCGACTTCATCGCGTTGACCGTGAACCACTGCAGGTCGTCCCAGTCGTAGCCGAACGCCTCCACCAGCTTGGCGAACTCCATCGACGAGCTGGTGGAGCTCATCAGCCGGTTGTCGGTGTTGACCGTGACCCGGAAGTGGAGGCGGCGCAGCAGCCCGATCGGGTGCTCGGCGATGGAGGGCGCGGCGCCGGTCTGCAGGTTGGAGGTCGGGCACATCTCCAGCGGGATGCGCTTGTCGCGCACGTACGCGGCCAGCCGGCCCAGCTTGGCGGTGCCGTCCTCGGCCACGGAGATGTCGTCGATGATCCGCACCCCGTGGCCGAGCCGGTCGGCGCCGCACCACTGGATGGCCTGCCAGATCGACGGCAGCCCGAACGCCTCGCCCGCGTGGATGGTGAAGTGGGCGTTCTCCCGCTGGAGGTATTCGAAGGCGTCGAGGTGGCGGGTGGGCGGGTAGCCCGCCTCCGCGCCGGCGATGTCGAACCCGACGACGCCGACGTCGCGGTAGCGCACGGCCAGCTCGGCGATCTCCATGGAGCGCGCCATGTGCCGCATCGCGGTCAGCAGCGTGCCGACCCGGATGCCGCGCCCCTCGGAGCCGATCCGGAAGCCCTCCAGCACGGCTTCCACCACCTGGTCGAGGCTGAGCCCGGTGGTGGTGTGCTGCTCGGGCGCGAAGCGCACCTCGGCGTAGACGACGCCGTCGGCGGCAAGGTCCTCGGCGCACTCGGCGGCCACCCGGACGAGCGACTCGCGGGTCTGCATGACGCCCACGGTGTGGTCGAACGTCTCCAGATAGCGCTCCAGCGACCCCGAGTCGGACGCCTCCTCGAACCACTGCCGGAGGTTGCCGGGGTCGGTGGTGGGCAGCCGGTCGTAGCCGCACTCGCGCGCCAGGTCCACGATGGTCTCGGCCCGCAGGCCACCGTCGAGATGGTCGTGGAGCAGCACCTTCGGCGCCCGCCGGATCTCGTCAAGCGTGGGGCTCATCAGGCCATGATATGCGTCCGGTCCGCCCCGTCCCGTACGGCACGGCCGGACGCGACCGGACACGCCGGATCTGCGGCTGAAAGCCGAGGTCGCGGCGCGGCCTCAAAGGCGTGGCGCGGCCTCAAGGGCGCGGCATGGCCTCAGGAGGCGCGGCGTGGTCTCAGGAGGCGCGGTTGGCGCTGTCCGGGCTGAAGGCGGGCAGGCAGACGGCGATGTACTCGGCGCCCTCGGGGCCGGCGCTGTAGCGGACGGTCTCCCCCGGCTCCGTCACGACGCTCTGCCCGGCCGACACCTCGGTGACGCCGCCGTCGTGCTCGACGACGACCGTGCCGCGCAGCACCACCGTGTACTCGGTGAACGAGGGCGTCTGGGCCGGCTCGTCCCAGCCGGGCGGGGCGACCATGTGGGCGATGGAGATCGCCTCGTCGGCGCTGTTGACGCGGCCGACGTGCTCGTCGATGAGCTTGCCGCCGGGGACGGGGACCCGCGTGGGGCCGTCGATCCTTCTGACCATCCGGTCAGTGTGCCACGTCGATGACGATCCTGCCCGGACGGGTGTACGCCGTCACCCGGAACGCCTCCCGGGAGCGGGCGGCCAGCCCGATGAGCACCCGCCCCTCGAAGTCACCGGCCCGGATGGCCTCGGTGACGTTGCCCAGCGAGGCGGGGGCCGCGCCGCCCGTCCAGGTGGGCTCGCCCTCGTCGGTGTGGGCGTCGGCCGGGGTGAGCAGGACGGCCAGGCAGGGCCGGCCGCGCAGGTCGACGGGCTTGCCGGAGCCCTCCTGGACCAGCGCGTCCACCCAGCGGACGGTGTGGCCGGGCGTCGGGCCGTCGAAGTCGATCACTACCCGGTCGAACGTGTCGTGTCGGCCGAACCGTACCCCCGTCACCAGGGCGGGCTCCCCGCGCGGCCGCTCGGTGTGCACGGCGGCCGTGCCGGTGGGCCGGCCGGGCGTGGCGGGCGCCTCCCCGGGCTCCGGCGGCGCCGTGTCCGCGGGCTGCCCCGTGACACGGGGGGAAGCCGTGGTCGGGGCCGGCGTTCCGGGCGTCACCGTGACGGTGCTCTCGGCGCCGGCGCCGGACCCTCCCGCCCCGCATGCGGCCGTGCCGAGGCCGCAGGCCATGACGACCGCGACCCCGGCGACCAGCCGGAAGACCGGACGGCGGATCGGCGCTGAGGGGAGCCGTGCGGAGGACGTGGGCGCCATGTCCACGTGATGCCCGGTCCGCGGCCCGCCCAAGCCGCGGCGCCGCCGGGAGTCCCGCGCCGCGAAGCGCGGGACCCGCCGAGCCGTCAGACGCTCTCGTACGCCCGGGCCTCCCGCGTCTCGACCTCGACGGCCACGCGGCGGGAGCGCAGGCCGAAGGCCGAGATGCCGAGGCCCACCAGGGCGAGGACGAGCGACACGACGATGGCCGCGCGCAGGGAGCCGATCGACAGCTCGCCGCCGCCTTCGGAGGTGAGCACCGCGGTGACCACGGCCAGCACGACCGCGCCGCCGACCTGGCCCGAGGTGTTGAGCAGGCCGGAGGCCAGGCCCTGCTCCTCGTCGTCCACGCCGTTGGTGGCCTGGATGTTCAGTGCGGGGAACGACAGCGCGAACGCCACGCCGAGCAGCAGCATGCCGGGGATGACCAGGCCGGCGAGGCTCGGCGTCCGGTCGATGCCGAGGAACATCGCGTAGCCGCCGGCCAGCGCGGCCGCGCCGACGACGATCAGCTTGCCGGTGCCGAACCGGTCGGCGAAGTCGCCCATCTTGGTCGAGGTGACCGCGACCAGCAGGCCGGCGGGCAGGAACGCCAGCGCGGTGCCGAGGGCCGACCAGCCGAGGAGGTTCTGGAAGTACTGCATGGCGACGAACTGGAAGGCCACGTACGAGCCCATGAGGATGAGCAGCCCGAGGTTGGCCCGCACCAGGGAGCCGGAGCGCAGGATGCCGAGCCGCACCAGCGGGTGCCGCATCCGCAGCTCGGCGAAGACGAACAGGCCGAGCAGCGCGGCGGCGGCGACCAGCGAGCCGATCGTCCGCGCCGAGGTCCAGCCGGCCTCCGGTGCCTGCACGACGGTGAAGACGAGCAGCAGCATCGAGGCGGTGATCAGCACGGCGCCCAGCAGGTCGTGACCGCCTTCGGCGCGCTCCTCGGCGCCGCGCGGCAGCACCCGGAGCGCGGCGATCAGCGCGATGATCGCCACGGGGACCGGCATCAGCATCGTCCAGCGCCAGCCGATCTCGGTCAGCAAGCCGGAGAACACCAGGCCGAGCGAGTATCCGCTGGCGCCCGAGGCGGTGAAGATGCTCAGCGCCTTGTTCCGCAGCGGCCCCTCGGGGAACGTGGTGGTGATGATCGAAAGGGCCGCCGGGGCGGTGAAGGCGGCGCCCACCCCCTTGACGAACCGGGCGACGATCAACAGCGTGCCGTCGTCCACCACGCCGCCGAGCAACGACGCGACGGCGAAGACGCCCAGGGCGACCAGGAACACCCTGCGCCGCCCGAGCAGGTCGGCGGTCCTGCCCCCGAGCAACAGAAGACCGCCGTAACCGAGCACGTAACCGCTGACGACCCACTGCAGGGAGGAGGTGGAAAGGCCCAGGTCATGCTGGATCGAGGGCAACGCCACCCCGACCATCGACACATCGAGGGCGTCAAGGAAGATCACAGCGCAGAGCACGGCGAGCGCGCCCCAACGGGATGAGGAAGAGGACATGGAACAGCAGACTACATGCACTCGCATCTAATGCAAGCGCATTTAATGCCATTGCATATTTCTACACCCGGTGGTAACCTGCGCGTCATGGACGAGGCATTCGTCGAGACCTGGCACTACGTCCTGGCCAAACACGCCAAGGCCATGTGCTCTCTCGAACGTGAGCTCGGCGACAAGCACGGGCTCGGCGCGAGCGAGTTCGAGGTGCTCGACCGCATGGTCAACCACGACCGCAAGGTGCGCCTCCAGGAGCTGTGCGACGAGGTCCACCTCAGCCAGAGCGCCCTGTCCCGCGTCGTCGCCCGCCTGGAGAAGGCCGGGCTCGTCACGCGCGGCGTCTGCGACTCCGACCGGCGCGGCGTCTTCGTCGGCATCACGCCCGAGGGACGCGCCCGGCACGGCCAGGCCCTGCCGACCCAGCGCGCCGTCCTCGCCGAGGTCTTCTCCGACGCGCTCGTCCCGTAACCCCCGCCGGGAGCCGGGACGCCGGCGTCTCAGGAGGCGAGACTGGCGGCCAGCACCAGGCTCGCGGCGCCGCGGGCGTGTCCGCTGTCGTCCCACGGCCTGATGGTGGTCTCCAGTCCGGGCAGCGCCGCGATGATCCCCTCGTCGACCGCGCGGTGGAAGCCGGGCGCGAGGTACGGCCACAGCACGTGGCTCTCCCCGATGACGGTCAGCGCCCGCACGGCCAGCACGTTCACCACGCCCGCCACGGCCCGGCCGAGGATCTCGCCGGCCTCGGCGAGCAGCTCCCGCACGCCCGGGGCGTCCTCGGCGGCGAGGCGGCGCAGCCCCTCCAGCGGTGGCGGCGCGGCGACCAGTCCGCGCGCCACCGCCTCGGCGGCGAGCGCGTAGTCCGCGACGTACGCGTCGACGCAGCCGCGCCGCCCGCACACGCACGTCGGGCCGCCCGGCCCGGTGGGAACGTGGCCGAACTCGCCGGCCACCCCGTCGGGACCGCGATGGACCCGGCGGCCCAGCACGATGCCCATCCCCACGCCGTCGCCGATGGCCAGCACCAGGAAGTCGTCGTGGTCACGGCCGGTGCCGTAGAGCAGTTCGCCCGTGGTGGAGGCGCGGGTGTCGTTGTCGATCAGCACGGGCACGGGCAGGCGCGCCGCCAGCGGCGGCTGGAGGGGCAGGTCGGTCCAGCCCATGCGCGGTGACAGCCGCACCGTGCCGGTGCCGGGGTCGATCACCCCCGGGACGGCCAGTCCGATGCCGAGCACCCGCGAGCCGGTGGCGGGATCGCGCAGCACCTCCTCGCACACCTCCGCGAGCTGTCGCACGGAGTCTGCCCCGGGCGAGAACGGCCGGGTGAGGCGGGCCACCTCGCTCCCGTCGAGCCGGGTCAGCACGCCCCTCAGGTGGTCGGGGTGGACGCGCAGGCCGAGCGTGTAGGCGGCGTCCGGGACGACCTCCAGCGGCACCTTCGGCCGCCCCCTGCCGCTGACCTGGGGCGGCAGTTCGCGCAGGAAGCCCAGCTCGATCAGGCGGCGGGTGTGCTCCGTCACGGTCGCGGCGCCGAGGCCGAGGCGGGCGGCGATCTGTGACCGGTTGAGCGGCCGCGGCCCGAGCATGGCGAGGATCTCCGCCTTGACCAGGTCTTCCCGGTAGGGGGGTGGGGGCATGTCGCTCATTCTTCCTCTCTTGACGCCCTGCACGTCCCGACCCTAGGGTCAGCCACCATAATAAATTCGCCCCCGAAAAAATATCATGGGCGGCGTCTAGGAGGGAGCGCAGATGCGCATGCGCAGAAGCGTCCTGCTGGCCCTGGGCCTGGCAGGCATGATGGTCTCCGCCGCGTGCGGCGGCGGTGGGTCCGGCACGTCGGGCGGCGCCCGCGACTCCGGCGGCACCGTCACGCTGGACTGGGAGATGTGGGCCGGCAGCGAGGACGAGAAGGCCCAACTCGACCATCTCGCCGCGCTCGTCACCCGCAAGCACCCCACCATCAAGGTGAATCTCCGCACGGCGCCGTTCAACGACTACTTCACCAAGCTCCAGACCGAGTTCGCGGCCGGCAAGCAGCCGTGCGTGGTGTCCATGCAGAGCCTGCGCCTCGGCGCCTACGCCGACCTGCTGGAGCCACTCGACGGCAAGACCGACACCCAGGGCTTCGCCCCCGCCGCCCTGGAGACGCTCAAGCTCGGCGGCAAGCAGCTCGCCCTGCCGTACGACCTGGCCTCGATGCTCCTCTACTACAACAAGGACGCCTTCGCCGAGGCGGGCGTGGCCGAGCCGAAGAACGGCTGGACCGTGGCCGACTTCGAGCAGGCGGCCAAGAAGCTCTCCACCGGCGGCAAGGCCGGGTTCGGCATGTCCTTCGCCGACCTGCACTCGCTGTCGCTCATGCTGTCCTACAACGGGGCCCAGCCGGTCACCCCGGACGTGCGTCTGCAGTTCGACAGCGCGCCCATGGTGGACGCGCTCACCTGGTACGCCGGCCTGGCCGCGAGCAAGGCGGCGCTGGTGCCGGCCAGCTCGTCCGACGTGGGCTGGGGGGAGACGCAGTTCGTCAACGGCAACGCCATGATGGCGGTCGACGGGTCGTGGAACATCGGCTCGGCGGTCAAGGACGCCACGTTCGCGGTCGGCTTCGCGCCGCTGCCCGCCGGGTCGGGCGGGTCCAAGACCTACCTCGCCGCCTCCGGCTTCGGCGTCGCCAAGGGCTGCCCCTACCCGCAGGAGGCCGCGAAGGCCGTCTCGGTGCTGGCCGGGCCGGACGCCCAGGCCTACCTCGCCGGGCAGGGCCGCAGCTTCCCCTCACGCACCGACCAGCAGGCCACCTACGAGGAGTTCCTCGTCAAGCAGGACCCGCGCAACGCCGAGGCGGTGCGCGGCGCGATCGCCTCGCTCAAGGAGGGCCTGGCCGGCGGGGTCCCCCTGTTCACCACGAAGAACTGGGACAGCGTCGGCAAGCTCATGGCGCAGTACCTCATCCAGGTCTACACCGGCGACCAGTCGCCCAAGTCAGCGCTCGGCACGATCCAGCAGCAGAGCGCTCGCGGCCAGTGAAGCCGCGCACGACAGAGCAGTGGAGCGCGCTCGGCTTCGTCACGCCGAGCGTGCTCGGGCTGGGACTGTTCACCCTGTTCCCCGTCGGGGCGGCCGTCGTCATGAGCTTCTTCGCGTGGCCCATGCTCGGCACACGGGAGTTCGTCGGCCTGGAGAACTTCCGCTACCTCCTCGGCGAGGACCCCGACTTCCTGACCGCGCTGCGCAACACCTTCGTCTTCACCGGCCTCTACGTGCCGCTCAACCTCCTGCTCGCGCTCGGCCTGGCGTTCTGGATCAACCGGTCACGCTGGGCCCGCCTGTGGCGGGTGCTGTTCTTCGTCCCGGCCATCACCCCGATGGTGGCCAACGCGGTGATCTGGAAGCTGCTCTTCCAGGCCGTGGGCGGGGAGCCGAACCTGCTGGCCGACGGCCGCACCGCGCTGCTGGCCGTGGTCGCGATGAGCGTGTGGCAGGGCTTCGGCTACAACATGATCGTCTTTTCGGCGGCGGTCAACGAGATGTCGCCCAGCGTGCTGGAGGCCGCCTCGCTCGACGGGGCGACGGGGCTGCGCAGGCTCGTCAGCGTGCAACTGCCGCTGATCTCGCCCGCGCTGTTCTTCGCGGCGACCATGACGATGATCAATGCGCTGCAGGTGTTCACCCAGCCCTACATCCTCACGGCCGGCGGGCCCGGCAACGCCACCGAGACCCTGGTCATGAACGTCTACCAGGCCGGCTTCGAGTCACGCGACCTCGGGCTGGCCGCGGCGGGCGCGTGGCTGCTGTTCGCGATCATCCTCGTCGTCACGGCCGTGCAGTTCCTGGGCCAGAAACGGTGGGTCCACTATGAGAGCTAGCCGCGTCCTGTCGCACACCCTGCTGGCCGCGGTCGCCCTGGCGTTCCTCTACCCGCTGATCTTCGCCGTCGCCACGGCACTCAAGCCGCCGGGAGAGACGTTCGGCTCGCCGACCGCGCTGGTCGGCTCCGAGCTGCGCTGGCGCAACTTCGCCGACGTCTTCGACTACGTGCCGTTCGAGCGCTACATCGGCAACGGCGTGCTCGTGTCGGGCGTGGGAACCCTCGTCGTGCTGGCCGCCTCGGCGCTGTCGGCCTACGCCTTCGCCGCGCTGCGCTGGCGCGGCAGGGACGGCCTCTTCCTCGTCTTCCTGGCCACCATGATGGTGCCGCAGGAGGTGCTGGTCGTGCCGATGTTCCTGCTCATGCAGGCGTTCGGCTGGGTGGACAGCTACCAGGCGCTCATCTTCCCGTGGGCGTTCACCGCCTTCGGCGCGTTCCTGCTGCGGCAGTTCTTCAAGAGCGTGCCGGGCGAGCTGCGCGAGGCGGCGCGCCTCGACGGCGCCGGGGAGCTGCGCATCTTCCTGCGCGTCATGCTGCCGCTCGCCAGGCCCGCCCTGGGCGTGCTCGCGGTGTTCTCCTTCATCGGCTACTGGAACAGCTTCCTGTGGCCGCTCATCATGATCAACGATGTGAACGCCAGGGGCACCGTGCCGCTCGGCCTCCAACTGTTCTTCGGTCAGAACGGCAACCAGTGGCACCTGGTCATGGCCGCCTCCGTCATCTCCGTCCTGCCCACCCTGCTGCTGCTCGTCGCGCTGCAGAAACACCTGGTGAAGGGAATCGCCACGGCCGGGCTGGCCGGGCGCTGAAAGGGAACCATGCTCTTCTTCGATCGCCGTACCGGCCCCGACCTCGGCGCGGACGCGCCGCGCTACCCCGACAGACCGGTGCCCGACTGGTACCGGGACGCCAAGTTCGGCGTCTTCGTCCACTGGGGGCTGTACTCGGTCGCCGGGTGGGCGCCGCCGCGCCGGCCGGGCCAGGACGTGCCCGTCGAGCTCGAATACAGCCACCACCAGTACGCCGAGTGGTACGCCAACACCCTGCGCATCCCCGGCTCCCCGACCGCCGCCCACCACGAGAGCGCCTTCGGCGTCGGCACCTCCTACGAGGACCTGGCCGACGACTGGTCGGCAGGCGGGTACGACCCGGACGGCTGGATGCGGCTGTTCGCCGCGTGCGGGGCGCGCTACGTGGTGCCGACGGCCAAGCACCACGACGGCTTCTGCCTGTGGGACACCGCCACCACCCGCTTCTCCAGCGTCCACCGGGGACCCCGCCGCGACGTCGTCGCCGAACTGGCGGGCGCCGCCCGGTCGGCCGGGCTGCGCTTCGGGCTCTACTACTCCGGCGCGCTCGACTGGCACGTGTCGCACTTCCCGCCGATCCGGTCGCTGACCGACCTGTTCACCTACCGGCGCAACGACCCGGCCTTCGCCCGCTACTGCTTCGACCAGGTGCGGGAGCTGATCGAACGGCACCGGCCCGACGTGCTGTGGAACGACATCGACTGGCCCGACTCCGCCAAGGCCACCGGCCCGCACAGCCTGGCCGCGCTGTTCGAGCACTACTACGAGCGCGTGCCCGAGGGGGTGGTCAACGACCGGTGGGGCGTGCCGCACCTCGGCTTCCGCACCCGCGAGTACCGCACCGAGACCACCGCGCCCACGTGGACGTGGGAGGCGACGCGCGGCCTCGGCGCCTCCTTCGGCTACAACCGGGCGGAGGACGACACCCACCTCATCGACGCCACCGAGCTGGTCCACCTTCTCGTCGACACCGTCGCCAAGAACGGCAACCTGCTGCTCAACATCAGCCCGCGCGGCGACGGCACGCTGCCCGGCGAGCAGGTCGACCGGCTGCGCGACCTCGGCCGCTGGCTGGCCGCCCACCCGCACGCCGTCTACGGCACCCGGCCCTGGCGCCGCCACGCCGAGCCGGTGGGCGCGCCGCTGCGCTACACGGTCCGCCCCGACGGCGCGCTCAACGTGATCGCGCTCGACCCGGCGCACGGCGGCTTCCGCCTGCCCGCCGACCTGCTCGGTCGCCCGGGCGCCCACTGGGGCGAGGGTCCGGCGCAGATCCTCCCGGACGGCACCGTCACCATCCCGCCCGGGCTACGCCACCTGCCGGCCGCCGTCCTCACCCTGCCACCGTCCTGACCGGACTGCTGGACCGGGCCGTCCTCACGACCCGGTGGCGGGGTCGCGCGGCTCAGGGCGTGGCCGTGATCCGGTCGATGACCAGTGGCAGGAGGTCCGGCTCCGCCGTCCCGACCGCGTAGCCGCCCTCCAGCGCCGCCAGCGCCCGCCCGAACCGCTCCGGCTCGTCGGCGTGCAGCGTCATCAGCGGCTCCCCGGCCCGTACCTGGTCCCCGGGCTTGGCGTGCAGCACGATCCCCGCCCCGGCCGACACCGGGTCCTCCTTACGGGCCCGCCCGGCACCCAGCCGCCAGGCGGCCAGCCCCACCGCGTAGGCGTCGAGCCGGGTCAGCACCCCGGAGGCCGGCGCCGTCACGGTCGTCGTCTCGGCCGCGCGGGGCAGCAGCGCGTCGGCGTCGCCGCCCTGCGCCGTGATCATGCGGCGCCAGGCGTCCATGGCCGAGCCGTCCTTGAGCGCCTCCGCCGGGTCCTTGCCGCCCGCGATCCCGGCCGCCTCCAGCATCTCCCGCGCCAGCCGTACGGTGAGCTCCACGACGTCGGACGGGCCGCCGCCGGCCAGCACCTCGACCGACTCCTCGACCTCCAGCGCGTTGCCCACGGCCCGTCCGAGCGGCCGGTCCATGGCCGTCAGCAGCGCCACCGTGCGCACGCCCGCGTCGCCGCCGAGCGCCACCATGGTCTCGGCCAGCTCGCGGGCGCGGTCCACGGTCTTCATGAACGCCCCGGAGCCGACCTTGACGTCCAGCACGAGCGAGCCGGTGCCCTCGGCGATCTTCTTCGACATGATGGACGAGGCGATCAGCGGGATCGACTCGACCGTGCCGGTGACGTCGCGCAGGGCGTACAGCTTCTTGTCGGCGGGGGCGAGCCCCGACCCGGCCGCGCACACGACGGCGCCCGCGTCGCGCAGCACCGCCAGCATCTCGTCGTTGGACAGCGAGGCCCGCCAGCCGGGGATGGACTCCAGCTTGTCCAGCGTGCCGCCGGTGTGGCCGAGCCCCCGCCCCGACAGCTGGGGCACGTACGCGCCGCAGGCCGCGACCAGCGGCGCGAGCGGCAGGGTGATCTTGTCGCCGACGCCGCCCGTGGAGTGCTTGTCGGCGGTCGGCCGGTCCAGCGCCGACCAGTCCATCCGCTCGCCCGAACGGATCATCGCCCGGGTCCAGTCGGCGATCTCGCGCCGGTTCATGCCGTTGAGCAGGATGGCCATGGCCAGCGCCGACATCTGCTCGTCGGCGACCGCGCCTCGGGTGTAGGCGTCGATCACCCAGTCGATCTGGGCGGTCGTCAGCTCGCCGGAGTCGCGCTTGGTGACGATGACCTCGATGACGTCCATCAGGCCGTCCTGGACAGGTCGTCGGGACCGAACGCGTAGGGCAGGATCTCGGCCATCGGCTTGGGGCCGTCCACGGTCTCGACCAGCAGGTCCCGCCCGCCGAACTCGTAGAGGAGCTGGCGGCAGCGCCCGCACGGCATGAGCAGCTCGCCGTGGCCGTCGACGCAGGTGAAGGCCACCAGCCGGCCGCCGCCGGAGGCGTGCAGCGCCGAGACGAGGCCGCACTCGGCGCACAGGCCGAGCCCGTAGGAGGCGTTCTCGACGTTGCAGCCGGTGACGACCCTGCCGTCGTCGACGAGCGCCGCCGCGCCCACCGGGAACTTGGAGTAGGGCGCGTAGGCCTGGTGCATGGCCTCGGCCGCCTGGGCGCGCAGGCCGTCCCAGTCGATGGTCATCAGTGTTGTTCCCCCCGGCGGTAGCGCACGCCGTCGGCCTTCGGCATCCGCAGCCGTTGCGAGGCCACGAGCAGCACGAGCAGCGTGAGCACGTGTGGTGTGATGAAGACGAACTCGTTGGGCAGCTTGTCGACGGTCATCCAGAGCCAGATGAGCACGATCGCGCCCGCGGCGGCGCCGGCGAGCAGCGTGTAGTCCCTGGTGGTCCTGGTGACGGCCACCTCGGTCCGCACGGGGGCGAGCAGCGCGCGGACCCGGATGCCGATGTAGATCAGCAGCAGCAGGGCGCCGAAGAGCAGGAACGACGTGACCGCACCGGCGCTGCGCAGCTGCAGGCCGTCGGCGTAGCCGAACAGCGCCGCGCCGGCGGCCAGGCCGCCGGGCCGCCAGTTGCCGAAGATCATGGCGGCCAGTCCGATGAAGCCGCGGCCCCCGGTCTGGCCCTCGACGTACTTGGTGCTGACGAAGACCAGGAAGACGCCGCCGAGGCCGGCGAACGCGCCCGAGATGACGACGGCGATGTACTTGATCAGGTAGACGTTCACGCCGAGCGACTCGGCCGCCCACGGGTTCTCGCCGGCCGAGCGCAGCCGCAACCCGAACGAGGTGTGCCAGAGCAGCAGGAACGTCAGCGGGAGCATCAGCACGGCCAGGATGACCAGCACGTTCACCTGGTGCGTGAGCCCGCGCAGGATGCCCGCGAGGTCGGACAGCAGGAACCAGTGCGTACGCTCCAGGCTGCCCAGCCAGTCGGGGCCGGACGACAAGAGCGGCAGGCTGATGTCGAACGCCTCCGACTTCAGCGGCGGCGAGGTGGTGATGCCCGCGCCCGCCTCGCCGGCCGGGGTGCCCTCCTTGTAGAGGACCTCCGACAGGAAGCGGGTGACGCCGGGGCCGAGCAGGTTGATCGCGACACCGCTGATGATGTGGTCCACGCCGAACGTCACGGTCGCCACCGCGTGGATCAGCCCGCCGACCGCGCCCGCGGTCAGACCGGCGGCCAGCGCCGCCGGCCAGCCCCACTGGTAGCCGGCCCACCCGGCGAACCAGGTGCCGAGCACCATCATGCCTTCGAGGCCGATGTTGACCACGCCGGCCCGCTCCGCCCACAGGCCGCCGAGGCCCGCCAGGCCGATCGGGACCGACAGCATGAGCGCCGCGGCGAAGGTGCCGGACGAGGTGATGTCGTTGGCTCCGGAGAACACCCGGACCAGCGACATGAGCAGGATGAGCACGGCGACGCCGATGAGCGCCAGGTGGTACTTCCTGACCCGGGTGTCCGCGACGGTCGTCATGCCTTCACCTCAACGGGAGTGTTCGTGCCGAGGTGCTGCGCGGCTCGCCGCTCCTCGCGACGCAGTGCCATCCGGCTCGTGATCTCGTTCGCGACGACGACCAGCAGGACGATGGTGCCCTGCATGATCGCGATGACCGAGGGCGGCACGTTCGCGAACTGCAGCGGCCCCTGCGCCCGGTCGAGGAAGCCGAACAGCAGTGCGGCCACCGCGATGCCGGCCGGCTTGTTACGGCCCAGGAGGGCGACCGCGATGCCGAGGAAGCCCAGGCCCGGCGTGAAGTTGGAGCCGAAGTTGTGCTTGTCGCCGAGGATCTCGGGCAGGCCGATGAGGCCGGCGATGGCGCCGGACAGCACCATCGCCGAGATGACCATCTTCTTCGGGTTGACGCCCGAGGCGAGCGCGGCGGAGGCGTTCAGGCCACTGGCCTTGACCTCGAAGCCGAAGCGGGTCCGCTCCAGCAGCACCCAGACGCCCAGGCCCAGCAGGATCGCCACGACCAGGAAGCCCCACAGCCCCCCGCCGCGCGGCGCGGGCAGGCCGAACATCTCGAACAGCACGTTGAGGTTGGGGAACCAGGCCGACTCGGGCAGGGGCGGCGTGCTGGTGGTGAGCTGCCCCTTCTCCCGCACCCCGGTGAACGGGCCGCGCACGAGGAAGGCCGCCAGGTTGATGGCGATGTAGTTCAGCATGATGGTCGAGATGACCTCGTTCACCCCGCGGCCGACCTTCATCAGCGCCGGGATCAGCGCGTAGAGGCCGCCGACCGCGGCCGCCACCACGATGATCACCAGGATCTGGATCGGGGCGGGCGCGGTGAACAGCGTGCCGACGTAGGCGGCGCAGATCGCCGCGATCCGGTACTGCCCCTCCACGCCGATGTTGAAGAGGTTCATCCGGAAGCCGACGGCCACGGCCAGCCCGGCGATGAACAGCGGCACCGCCCGGTTGATCATGGTGGTGATGCCGTTGACCACCGCCCGTTCGGTCTCGCCGAAGTTGAACAGCGCCGCGAACGCCGCCTGCGGGCTGGCGCCCGCCGCGCTGATCGCGACGCTGGAGATCGCGACCGCCAGCACGATCGCGGCCATGGCGCCTGCGACGGTGAGCAGCGCCCGGTAGAGCCCTGCGGGCATCACGTCTCCTCAGTGCCGGCGATGGCGCCGGTCATGTAGCCGCCCAGCCGCTCCGGCGTGACGTCGGACGGGTCGAGCCGGGCGACGAACCGCCCGCGGTAGAGCACCCGCAGCGTGTCGGACAGGCCGATCAGCTCGTCCAGGTCGGCCGAGATCAGCAGCACGGCCAGGCCGGCCGCGCGGGCGTTGCGCAGGTGGTCCCAGATGGCGGCCTGGGCGCCCACGTCCACGCCCCGCGTGGGATGGGCGGCGATGAGGAAGCGCGGCTCGCCGCTCATCTCGCGGCCCACGATGAGCTTCTGCTGGTTGCCGCCCGACAGGGCGAGGGCCAGGGTGTCGACGCCGGGCGTGCGGACGTCGTACTCCTCGATGATGCGCGCGGTGTCGGCCCTGGCCGCCCGGCGGTCGATCCAGGGGCCCTTGCGGGCCGGCTTCATGGTCTGGTGGCCGAGCACGCGGTTCTCCCACAGCGACGCCTCCAGCAGCAGGCCCTGGCGGTGGCGGTCCTCGGGGATGTAGCCGATACCCGCCTCGCGGCGCCTGAGCGTGGTCCAGCCGCTGATGTCCTCGCCGCCCAGGACGATCTGGCCGTGCACGGGCCGGATGCCCATGAGGGCCTCGATCAGCTCGGACTGGCCGTTGCCCTCGACGCCGGCGATGCCGAGGATCTCGCCGCGGTGGATCTCGAACGACACGTCGTCGAGGAGCAGCCGCCTGCCCTCCCGCCGCAGCCGGTCCGCGTACTCGGCGGCCGGGACGTCCTTCGGCGCCGGGCGGAACCCCTCGGCCTCCATGGTGAGCCCGGAGGCCCTCAGCTCCACGGTGTCGGTCACCGTGGACTCGCGGGTCTCGGGCGTGGGCAGCTCGCTGCCGACCATCAGCTCGGCGAGCTGCCGGGCGGTGACCTCGCGCGGGTCCGCGCTGGCGACCGTGGTGCCGCGCCGGATCACGGTGATCGCGTCGGCGATGCTCAGCACCTCGTCCAGCTTGTGCGAGATGAAGATGACGGTCAGGCCGCCCGCCTTGAGCTCGCGCAGGTTCTGGAAGAGCTCCTCGACCTCCTGGGGGACGAGCACCGCGGTCGGCTCGTCGAGGATGAGGATGCGGGCGCCCCGGTAGAGCACCTTCAGGATCTCCACGCGCTGGCGGTCGCCGACGCCGAGATCCTCCACCAGCCGGTCGGGGTCCACGTGCAGGCCGTGGCTGCTCGCCAGCTCCTGGATGCGCCGGCGGGCGCCGGCCGTGTCGAGGAAGCCGACCGTCGTCGGCTCGGCGCCGAGGACGATGTTCTCCAGCACGGTGAAGTTGTCCGCCAGCATGAAGTGCTGGTGGACCATGCCGATCCCGGCGGCGATGGCGTCGCTCGGCGTGCGGAACGACCTCTCCTCGCCGTTGACGCTGATGGTGCCCTCGTCCGGCTTCTGCATGCCGTACAGGATCTTCATCAGGGTCGACTTGCCCGCGCCGTTCTCCCCCACGATCGCGTGCACCGTGCCGGGTTCGACGGTGATGCGGATGTCGTGGTTGGCGACGACGCCGGGGAAGCGCTTGGTGATGCCCTCCAGCCGCACGGCGGGTGGCGCCGTGGCGAGGGCCTCGGTGTTCACTGGTCGCTCACCGTTCCTCATTCGCTGCGCGGGCCCGTTCTGTTGCTCACGTTGACTCCGCTTCGCTGCGAGCCGTCAGGGCCGCCCCGCCCGGGTCGCCCGGGTCACGGGGTCGCCGGACCCGCGGGACCGGGGCGGATAGAGCGAAGGCCCGGGGTTCGGGACCCCGGGCCCTCGCTCGGTGTTTCCTGTTCCAGGTTACGGCTTGGCCGGAACCGTGATCTTGCCGTCGACGATGTCCTTCTTGGCCGCGTCGAGCTTGTCCTGGATGTCGTCGATCTCGCCACCGGTGGTGGCCAGGCCCACGCCGTCGACCTTCAGGTCGTAGACGACGTTGCTGCCGCCCTTGGCGCCGCCCTGGAAGGCCTTGATGTACTCGAACACGCCGACGTCCACGCGCTTGAGCATCGAGGTCATGATGACCGACTGGAGGTCGGTCTCCTTGATGGTCTGGCGCTGGTCGGAGTCGACGCCGATGGCCTTCTTCTTGGCGGCGGCGGCCGCCTGGAAGACGCCGAGGCCGGAGTCGCCGGAGGCGTGGTAGACGATGTCGGCGCCGTCCTGGTACATCTTCTCGGCCGCGACCTTGCCCTTGTCGGGAGCCTTGAAGCCGCTGAAGTCACCGTCGGGCGTGAGGTACTTCACGTCGATCTTGGCGTCCGCCTTGACCGACTTGACGCCGGCCACGAACCCCGCCTCGAACTTCTTGATCAGGTCGTTCTCGACACCGCCGACGAAGCCGACGTGGCCGCTCTTCGACTTCGTCGCCGCGGCGACGCCCGCCAGGTAGGAGCCCTGCTCCTCGGCGAACAGCAGGCCCGTCACGTTCGACGCGTTGGACGCCGAGTCGACGACCGCGAACTGGACGTCGGTGTACTCCTCGGCGGCCTTCTTGATGTCCTCGCCGTAGGCGAACCCGACACCGATGATCGGGTTGTAGCCGGCGTCGGCGAGCTGGCGCAGCAGCTCCCCGCGGTTGGAGCCGTCGGAGGCCGGGCTCAGCTCCTTGATCTCCGCGCCCAGCTCGGTCTTGGCCTTCTCCAGGCCCGCGTAGGCGGCGTCGTTGAACGACTTGTCGCCGCGGCCGCCGATGTCGAAGGCGAGACCGACCTTCAGCGCACCCGCCTTCGGCGCGTCACTGGCCGTCCCCGCGCTGGGCTGGGCGCTCGACGTGGTGTCGCCGCCGGTGTTGCCGCCACCGCAGGCCGCGGCCGCCATGAGCATGGCGCCGGCCATGGTGCCGACGGCCATCCTGCCGAATCGCTTGCTGAGCAAGTCGACTCCCTTCCGTTTTCCCCGCCGTCAGACTTCATCGCAGGCGCGAAGAAAAGTACGGCAACCCTGCACGGAAGATAGTTGGTTGCTCATGGCGGTCCAAACCGGCACACAGGGTCGCAACCGCTCCGTTATCGACATCAGTCGCGTCCGTGACCTGAGCCTGGGGCGACGCTGACCGGGCCACCCGGGTGGACCCTCGCCTCCCCGGCTCTTCGAGGGGGCCCTTGTCGAGCCGCCGATCATGACAGAGATTCCCGTCATAGCCCGAAATTTCGCATGGAGTCCCTGTGGAGAGCTCATGCATCCTCGCAAGGTCCTCGCCGTACCCCTGGTCACGGCCCTCGTCCTCGCCCTGACCGGCGCACCGCCCGCGCACGCCGGCGTGCCCGCGATCAAGGTGGAGGACAACGCCACCCAGCCGGTCTTCTCGCGCGCCGACGCCATCCGCCAGACCGTCCACGTGGAGGTGGCGGGCACCGACAGCGACGGCGACGGCCGTGCCGACCGCGTCGCCGTGGACATCCTGCGTCCCAAGGAGACCGAGCAGGGACTCAAGGTCCCCGTGATCATGGAGGCGAGCCCCTACTACGCGGGCGGCAACGACGTCGCCAACCACGTCGTGGACGTCGACGAGCACGGCAACCCGCTGCCCGGCCTGCGCTCCCTCGCCGGGCAGAAGCTCCTGTCGGAGCCGTTCGACGGCTACTACGACAACTACTTCGTGCCCCGCGGCTACGCCGTCGCGCTCGTGGAGAACCTCGGCAGCGGGCGCGCCACCGGCTGCCCCACCACCGGTGACCGCAACGAGACGGCCGGCCCCAAGGCCGCGATCGACTGGCTGAACGGCCGCGCCAGGGGCTTCACCGACGAGGGGGAGCCGGTCACCGCCACCTGGTCCACCGGCAAGGTGGGCATGATCGGCGTCTCCTACAACGGCACCCTGCCCAACGCCGTCGCCGCGACCGGCGTCGAGGGCCTGGAGACGATCGTGCCGATCGCGGCGATCTCCTCCTGGTACGACTACTACCGGGCCAACGGCGGCGTGGTCGCGCCGGGCGGCTTCCAGGGCGAGGACGCCGACGTGCTGGCCAAGTACGTGCTGACCCGCGCCGACGGGCAGCGGGTGTGCGCCCCGGTCATCGAGCACCTCACGGCGGCGCAGGACCGCCTCACCGGCGACTACAGCGCCTTCTGGGCCGCCCGCGACTACCTGCGCGACGTCCGCCGGGTGAAGGCCTCCGTCTTCCTCGTGCACGGGCTCAACGACTGGAACGTCAAGACCAAGCAGTTCGCCCAGTGGTGGTACGCCCTGGCCGAGCGGCGCGTGCCGCGCAAGATCTGGCTGCACCAGGGCACGCACATGAACCCCTTCAGCCTGCGCACCGCCGAGTGGCTGCGCCAGTTGCACGGGTGGTTCGACCACTGGCTGCACGGCCTCGACAGCGGTGTCGTGCGCGAGCCGCAGGCGGACGTCGAGACCGCGCCCGGCACCTGGGAGCGGCACCGCGAGTGGCCCGTGCCGGGGACCCGGCAGGTCCGCCTCCACCTCGGCGCCGGCGCCTCGCTCGGCCTGCTCCCCCGTCCGCTGTCGGCCCGCGAGTCGTTCACGGACCAGAAGGCCCGCACCGCCGAGCAACTGGCCGAGTCGGCGCCCGCCCCGGATCCGGGCCGGCTGGCCTACCTCACCCCCGCGCTGCCCTCCGACGTCCGCGTCTCCGGCACGCCGCTGGTGACCGTACGGGCCGCGCTGCGTGACGGGGCGTCGCCGTACCTGACCGCGCTCCTGGTGGACTACGGCACGGACGTCCGCCCGACGGGCGCGCTCGTCCCGACCGGCGAGACCCTCTGCTACGGCCAGGGCGTGCCGGGCGACACCGGCTGCACCGCCCTGCGCCGCCTGGCCACCGCAGAGACCCCGTACAAGATCGTCACCCGGGGCTGGCTCGACGTCCGCAACCGCCACCGGCCCGATCGCACCGACCCCGTCCGGCCGGGCCGCGAGTACGCCTTCACCTGGGACCTCCAGCCGACGGACCACGTCTTCAGGAAGGGCCACCGGCTCGGCCTGGTGATCTTGTCCACGGACCGCGACTACACGCTCCGCTACCCGGAGGGCACCACGGTCACGGTCTCGCCGTCACGCTCCTCCGTCACCCTCCCCGTCGCCCTCGGCCGCCTCCCCTGACGCGGCCCGTGCCCGAGGACCGCGCGGCCTTCACCGGAGGCCGCGCGGCAGGACGGACCGCCGCGCGGCGGGGTGCGCGGCGCGCGGCGGGGTGGGCGGTCGGGTGGCGCGGCTCGGCCAGGTGGGGCGGCGGGCGGGTCTAGGCCAGGGTCGTGATCGGGTCCGTGACCGTGACCGGCCGTGACTCCCACAGGGCGGTCAGGGCGGTGGCGGCCATGAGCCGGACGCCCATGGCGATCGCGCCCTCGTCCACGTCGAAGGTGCCCTGGTGGATGTCGTACGTCCGCCCGCCCGGCGACCGGGTGCCGAGCCGGGCGAAGGCGCCGGGGATGGACTCCAGGTACCAGGCGAAGTCCTCGCCACCGAGCGACTGCTGGGTGGGGGCGACCGAGCCGGCGCCGAGGGCGCGCTGTGCCGCCTCCGCCAGCATCTCGACGCTCATCTCGTCGTTGACCACCGGCGGCACGCCGCGGGTGTACTCCATCTCGGCCTCGACCCCGTAGGCGCCGGCGACCGACTCCAGGAGCGACTTGATGAGGTCGGGGGCGACGTGCCAGGCGTTCTCGTCGAGGCAGCGGACGGTGCCCTCGGCGATGCCGTCGTCGGGGATGGCGTTGGCGGCGGAGCCGGCCTCGACGCGGCCCCAGACGAGGCTGAGCGAGCTGCGCGGGTCGATGCGCCGTGACAGGGCGGCCGGCAGCTCGGTGAGGATCTTGGCGAGGGCGAAGACGAGGTCGGCCGTCAGGTGGGGCCTGGCGGTGTGGCCGCCGGGGCCGGACACGCGGACGACGAGCCGGTCGCAGGCGGAGGTGATGGGGCCCGGCTTGAGCCCGACCTGGCCGACGTCGAGGCGGGGGTCGCAGTGGAGGCCGAAGATGCGGTCGACGCCGCTGATGCCGCCCTGCGCCATGACCTCGAGCGCGCCGCCGGGAAGCTCCTCGGCGGGCTGGAAGATGAGGCGGACCCGGCCGGGCAGGAGTCCGGCGGCGGCCTGCTGGGCGAGGAAGAGGGAGGTGCCGAGCAGGATGGTGGTGTGCACGTCGTGGCCGCAGGCGTGGCAGCTGCCGGGGACGGTGGAGCGGTAGGGGACGTCTTTCTCGTCCTGCAGGGCGAGCGCGTCGATGTCGGCGCGCAGCGCCACGGTGGGGCCGTCGCCGCTGCCCACGTCGCAGATGATGCCGGTGCCGCGCGGGAGCACGGAGGGGGCCAGGCCGGCGGCGGTGAGCCGCTCGGCGATCCGCTGGGTCGTGCGGTATTCGGCGAAGCCCAGCTCAGGATACATGTGCAGGTCGCGCCGGAACGCCACCAGATCCTGCTCCGTCTCCGCCAGGAACGCGTCGAGTTCGCCCCGCAGCTCACGTCCCCGCATCAGTCACCGTCCCGTCCCATGCCGTGCGATGGGTACTGCCCTGAAAAGCACGGCCTATTTCGTCAAATATCCTTGTCGTCCCGTCACTTGTCTCACTGTGGCCACTGTCCGGTCAGAACAGCGGCCCGGCGAATCACACGCCGAACCCCTGGGTCTCGGTGCCGGGGATCGTCAGCACGGGCGCGGTCACGGATCTCCGGACGGAGACCGACCGCTGCAGCCCGGAACCACGGCGGGTGGCCGTGAGCCCGATGGCGATGCTTCGACCTTATCGCTCTCGCGAGCCTCCCCGCGGACAACTACACCAAAAGTTAGCCGACGGCATGCCCGTAACCCGGGCCCTGCACAGAGAGTGACGGTCGACCGGCCCCGAAATAGTCACAACGGATCATTAGATGGTGACCCCATGACGCGAGTCCCAAACGTGGTTGCCGATTCCGAATCCTGTCACCTTACGGCATGGCGAACACACTGCGGCGCTTGCTGCGTTCGCGAAGTATGCGTGTTTCACTCGCCATATGATCACTAAAATCCCGTTCGGGGAGAAGTATGCACGGTTAAGCATCTTCGAGCCGAGCGAGGGGACCCTGGTGGTCGTGCCCTCGCTCTCCCTGCCGCAGGACGAACTGCGGCGCATCACCGGGGCGAGGTACTACGAGGAGCGTCTCCTGTTCCTCCTCCTCACGCTCCGTGAGCCGGGGGTCC
Organism: Nonomuraea indica; assembly: GCF_002850745.1. Classification (GTDB taxonomy): domain Bacteria; phylum Actinomycetota; class Actinomycetes; order Streptosporangiales; family Streptosporangiaceae; genus Nonomuraea; species Nonomuraea indica. Next base: position 188,148 of record NZ_KZ559467.1, on the reverse strand, counting down.
GGGTGGTCTACCTCTCCTCGACGCCCATCGACGGCGACATCGTCGACTACTACTTCGGGTTCCTGCCCGACCCCGAGGACGCCGCCAAGCGGCTCACGCTCATCAGCCTCGACGACCCCTGCTCGCAGCCGCTGACACGGACCCTGCTCTCGCGACCCGACGCCGTCGAGCGGATCCGGCAGGCCGTGGACGGCGACGCGTGGATGGTCCCGTTCGTGCTGAGCGAGCTGGAGGAGGAGCTCGCCTCGCTACTCGGCGTACCCCTCTACGGACCGGCCACGTCGCTGGCGTACTACGGCTCCAAGAGCGGGGCGCGCGAGGTCGGCCAGGAGGCGGGCGTGCCGATGGCGCGCGGTTTCGGCGACCTGCGGACCGCGGCCGAGATCCAGGACGCGATCGACGCGCTGCCCGGCGAGCGCGTCATGGTCAAGCTCAACGACGGCTACTCCGGCCTCGGCAACGCGATCGTCAGCAAGGACGCCGGCTCGGCGGTCAGCTTCTCGGCCACCGGCGAGACCTGGGAGTCCTTCAGCGCCAAGATCGCCGAGCGGGGGGCCGTGGTCGAGGAGTTCATCGAGCACCAGCCGCTGTACTTCCCGAGCGCGCTGGCCAGGATCACGCCGGGCGGCCACTACGACGTCGTCGCCACCCACGACCAGGTGCTCGGCGGCGCCAACAACGACGTCTACCAGGGCTGCACGTTCCCCGCGGCGCCGGAGTACCGGGCCGAGGTCGGCGCGTCGGCCGCGCGGATCGCCCGCATCATGGCCGAGCGCGGCGTGGTGGGGCTGTTCGGCATGGACTTCTTCGCCCTGAAGGCCGACGCCGGGTACGCGGCCCTGCTGTGCGAGATCAACCTGCGCATCGGCGGCACCACCCATCCGTTCGGCGCCGCGCTGCTGACGACCGGCGCCACCTACGATCCCGGCACCGGGCTGCTCATGGTCGGCGACCAGCCCAAGTACTACACCGCCACTGACAACTGCGCCGCCGCGTGCCTGCGCGGGCGCTCGCCGGGCGAGGTCGTGCGGATGACCGAACGGCTGGGCCTCGGCTTCGACGCCGCCCGCCGTACCGGGAACGTCTTCCACCTGCTCGGCGCGATCCCCGAGCACGGCAAGCTGGGCTTCACCTCGATCGGCGACTCCCGCGAGGAGGCCGACGAGCTGCACCGGCTCACCCGCCTCGCGCTCTGCGGAACGCCTTCCAGCCGATGACGCCCAGCACGGCGCCGAGCACGACGTTGACGGCGATCAGGACGCCGTGCACCACGTAGAAGCTCGTCCGATGGCCGTCGGCCAGGTTAAACCCCAGGTTCACCCACTCGAAGATCATGAACACGCCGAGCAGTGTGAGGAAAAGGGCGATCTTTCGCGACATCATCACCCCTCCAGTATCGAGGGCGCTCCATCTGGGGATGTGTCGGCGCATGTGGAAGAACTCGAAGCTACGCTGAGATCGCCATGTGGAACAGACTCCTGCCGGTGACGGCACTCATCGCGGCGGTCGCACTCACGGGGACCGCACACGCCTCACCGACGCCACCGGTCGGAGGCGAGCAGCTCGCGAGCCGCGGCCTGGTGCGTCCCGACGGCATCAAGGCGCCGCCCACGACGAAGGCGACCTCCTTCGTCATCGCCGACGCCGAGACGGGCGAGGTGCTCGCGGCCAAGGACGCCCACGGTCGCTACCGCCCGGCCAGCACGCTCAAGATGCTGACCGCGGTCACGCTCATCCCGCTGCTCGACAAGGACCTCCGGGTCAAGCCGAGCCACAACGCGGTCAACCAGGAAGGCAGCGCCGTCGGCCTGACGACCAAACCGATCTACAAGGTCGACGACCTGATGAAGGCGCTGATGATGTCGTCGGGCAACGACGCCGCCATGGCGCTGGCCGAGGCCAACGGCGGCCTGGACAAGACCCTCCAGGACATGAACACCGCGGCCAGGCGGCTGCAGGCCAACGACACCGTCGCCAAGACGCCGAGCGGGCTCGACAAGCCGGGCCAGAGCAGCTCGGCCTACGACCTCGCCCTCATCGCGCGGGCCGGGCTGGCCAACCCCGAGTTCCGCCGCTACGTCGGCACGAAGATCGCGAAGTTCCCCGCGCCGAAGAAGTACTACGAGATCAGCAACCACAACAAGCTGCTGTGGCGCTACGACGGCATGATCGGCGTCAAGAACGGCTGGACCACCAAGGCGCGGGCCAGTTTCGTCGGCGCCGCCACCCGCGGCGGGCACACGATCATCGTGGCCATCATGCGGCACGAGGGCTTCTTCTGGGAGGAGGTCGCCCAGCTGCTCGACTGGGGCTTCGCCGCCCGCGGCAAGGTCACTCCGGTGGGCCGGCTGGTCGACCCACTGCCCGTCGAGGCCGCGGCGCCCGCCCCGCAGCAGGTCACGACCACGCCGATGGCCTCCGCCGAGCCGGCGCCGCTGCTCGAATCGGCCGCGGCCAAGCAGACCGGCACCAGCCGCACGGTGGGCGTCGTCGTCATCGGGGCCGGGCTGCTGTTCGGGCTGGTCTGGCTCGGGTACGGCCTGCGCCGGCGCCGCGGCTCACGTCCCCCGGCCCTCGGCGAGTGACCGGGCGGCCGGCGTGCCCCGCGACGGCTCGGCCGTCCCGGGCGGCTCGGCGGTCCCGGACGGCTCGGCGGTCCCGGAAAGCTCGGCGGCCGCGCCGGCCGGAAGAGTCGGCGAGGGGATGGGCGAGGGCGTCGGCGGCGGGGCGTACCCTGCCGTCGCCGTCCAGGCGGCCACGTACATGACGAGGCGGGCCGAGAAGTTGATCCACAGCAGCAGCCCCACGATCACCGCGAACGTGCCGTAGAGCGGGTTGCTGAGCGTCGTGCCCAGCAGCAGGCCGGCGAGCTGCTTGAGCAGCCCGAAACCGACCGCGCCCAGCAACGCCCCCCTGGCGATGACCTTGAACGGCTGCGTCGGCCGCGCCACCCAGCCGAGCACGATCACGAAGAGCAGCCAGTCGGCCACCAGGCTCGCCCCGAGGCCGACGAGGAACAGCATGGCCTTGTTCACCGGCGTGTCGCCCAGGCCGATGAACCTCGCCACCACGGCCGTCGCCTGCGTCGCGAACCCCGTGACGACGACGGAGGCGAGCATCGTCGCCCCGAGCATCACCAGCGAGGCCAGGTCGCGCAGCTTGCCGCGGACGAGGTCGAGCGGCGGCGTCGTGGTCATCGACATCTCGCGCAGCGCCCCGCGCAGCGCGTCGATGGCGCCGAGCCCGGCGTAGAGCAGGCCGAGCAGGCCGATGATCCCGGCGGTCGCCTTGGCCGTGGCGATGCCGTCGAGGTCGAGCCGGTCGGCCACGCCCGGCACCTGCTCGGTGATGGCCTTGTCCAACGCCTCCATCGCGCTCTGGTCGTTGGTCAGCACGTAGCCGAGCAGCGCGTACGCCAGCGCGACCAGCGGGAAGAAGGACAGGAACGCGAAGTAGGTCACCGCGCCGGCCAGCCGGTCGCCGGACTGGAGCTGGTAGCGCTGGACGGTGCGGATCAGGTGGTCGATCGAGGGCCGCCGGACCCGCCAGTACTCGACCCGGCCACGGCCCCATGCCTTCGCCGCCTCGATCCGCCCGCCCAGACCGGCCATCTCGTCCGCCCCACTCTTCCCGGCACGGGGCCACCGGTCCCCGCCGTCCGCCTCTCCGGTGACAGGTCCCTGCCCAGCCCCGCCCAGGTCAAGCGCCGGACCCGGCGGACGTCGTCCACACCGCGGACATGGGCAGGCAGGCCGGACCGTCACCGAAACCGAGCGACGCGGACGCCGCGCCGGGCGGCCGGAGCTCCGAGCCGCTCCTGACGCCCCCGGCGGGTGGGGTCATCGGCTGGGCAGGAAGCCGACCCTGTCCCGCACCTCGGTCATGGTGCGCTCGGCCACCTCGCGCGCCCGGTCGGCGCCGATGGCCAGCAGCCGGTCGAGCTCGGCCTCGTCGGCCAGCAGCTTCTCGGTGCGCTCGCGGATCGGGTTGAACGTCTCGACCACGGCCTCGGCGACGTCCTTCTTGAAGGTGCCGTAGCCCTGACCCGCGTAGCGGGCGACCAGCTCGGGGATGGGCGTGCCGGTCAGCGCCGACTGGATGCGCAGCAGGTTGGAGATCCCCGGCTTGTTCTCCTCGTCGAAGAGCACCTCGCTGCCCGTGTCGGTGACCGCCCGCATGACCTTCTTGCGCAACGGGCCGGGCTGCTCCAGCACGTCGAGGATGCCGGCCGGGCTGGAGGACGACTTGGACATCTTGGCCGACGGGTCCTGGAGGTCGGTGATCTTCTCGACCTCCTTGAGGATGTGCGGCTCGGGCAGCGTGAAGGTGTCGCCGAAGCGGTGGTTGAAGCGCTGCGCGAGGTCGCGGGTCAGCTCCAGGTGCTGCTTCTGGTCGGCGCCGACCGGAACGCGGTTGGCCTGGTAGAGCAGGATGTCGGCGGCCTGCAGGATCGGGTAGGTGAACAGGCCCACGCTGGCCGCGCTCTCCCCGAACTTGGCCGACTTGTCCTTGAACTGGGTCATCCTGGCCGCCTCGCCCATGCCGGTGAGGCAGATCAGCGTCCACGCCAGCTCGGTGTGCTGCCGGACGTGCGACTGCACGAAGACCGTGGAGCGCTCGGGGTCGAGCCCGGCCGCGAAGAGCTGCGCGGCGGCCACGCGGGTGCGCCGGCGCAGGTCGGCGGGGTCGGTCGGCACGGTGATCGCGTGCAGATCGACCACGCAGTAGAACGCGTCGTGGGTCTCCTGCAGCGGCACCCACTGACGGACCGCACCCAGGTAGTTGCCCAGGTGGAAGGAGTCCGCGGTGGGCTGGATGCCGGAGAGAACACGAGGTCTGGCCATAGCAGGTAATTGTGTCAGGAATCCTCGTCGGGCGGCGACTCGACAGGCGGCGACTCGGCGGCGGGCCGGCGTTTCACCCGCACCCTGGAGATCCGGCGGCCGTCCAGCTCGGTGACGGTCAGCTCGAAACCGTTCACCTCCACCACCTCACCCGTGCTCGCCACGTGGCCGAGCATCGCCATCACGAACCCGCCCAGCGTCTCGTACGGCCCGCTGGGCAGCCTGATGCCGGTCGCGTCGGCGAAGTCGCCGAGGTTGGTCAGCCCGTCGATCTCCATCTCGCCGGCGGGCAGCACGACGGTCTCGTCCTCCACGTCGTACTCGTCCCTGATGTCGCCGATCAGCTCCTCGACCAGGTCCTCCAGGGTGACGATGCCCGCGGTGCCGCCGTACTCGTCGACCACGATGGCCAGGTGGTGCTGCTCGTCGCGCATCTCCGACAGCGTCGTGAGCACCCGCTTGGAGGCGGGCACGAACTTGACCGGCCGGATCGGCACCAGCGTGCTGATCGGCTCGACGCGACCGGTCAGCACCGGGTCGAGCAGGTCCCTGACGTGCACGAAACCGATCACCTCGTCGTACGACTCGCGGTAGACGGGAAAGCGCGAGTGCGGCATCGCCGCCGCGAGCACCGCCGCCTCGGCCAGCGGGGTGTCGGCCTCCATGAACTCCACCTCGGTGCGCGGCAGCATGACCTCGCGCAGTTGCCGCTTGCCCGCGGCGAACACCTCGGCGATGAGGTTGCGCTCGTCGGTCGTCAGGTCGGTGTGGCCGACGACCATGTCACGCAGTTCCTCGGTGGTCACCTCCTCGGTGTCGGCGTGCGGGTTGCCGCCGAGCAGCCGGACGACGCCGTCGGTGGACTTCGACAGCGCCCAGATGATAGGCCGCGACAGGGCGGCGATGCGGTCGAGGAAGGGCGCCACGAACAGCGACAGCCCTTCGGCCCGCTGCCTGGCCAGGCGTTTGGGTGCCAGCTCGCCGAGCACCAGCGACACGTACGAGATGGCCAGCGTCACCAGCACCAGCGCCAGCACGGGGGCGACGGCGGCGGGCACGCCCCAGCCTTTCAGGACGGGTGCGAGCTGCATGCCGAGCCGGTCGGCGCCGAACGCCGCCGACAGCATGGTGGCGACCGTGACCCCGATCTGCACCGCCGACAGGAACCGGTTGGGGTCGCGGGCGAGCTTGGCGACGCGCTCGCCGCGCCGTCCGCGCTGGGCCAGCTTGCGGACCTGGCTCTCCCGCAGGCTCACCATCGCCATCTCGGCCGCCGCGAAGTAGCCGCCCACGAGAATGAAGACGAGGACGAGGGCGATGTTGGCCGCGACGTTGTCATACATGGTGGTTGGCAGCGTACTCAACGGCTTTTCACCTATGCTGAACGGCAAGCCGACCAAATCGAACATATTCCAACAGGAGTGGACATGAAGCTACTGGTCACCGGAGGCGCCGGATACATCGGCAGCGTCGTCGCGGCCCAGCTCGTCGAGGCGGGGCACGAGGTGACCGTGCTCGACGACCTCTCCACCGGCCACGCCGACGCCGTGCCGGAGGGCGCCCGGTTCGTCCAGGGGTCCATCACCGAGGCCGGCGAGGCGCTCGAGGGCGCGGAGGCGGTGCTGCACTTCGCCGCCAAGTCGCTGGTGGGCGAGTCCGTGGAGAAGCCGGGCCTGTACTGGTCGCACAACCTCGGCGGCACGCTGGCCCTGCTGGACGCCATGCACGAGCGGGGCGTGCGCCGGATCGTCTTCTCCTCCACGGCAGCCACGTACGGCGAGCCCGAGCGCTCCCCCGTCGAGGAGGGCGACCCCACCCGCCCGACCAACCCCTACGGCGCCTCCAAGCTGGCCGTCGACACGGCCCTGACCGCCTACGCCGGGCTGCGCGGGCTGGGCGCGGTGAGCCTGCGCTACTTCAACGTGGCCGGCGCCTACGGCCGCCACCGCGAGCGGCACACCGTGGAGACGCACCTCATCCCCAACGTGCTCAAGGTCGCCACCGGCGAGCGCGAGTCGGTGCACGTGTTCGGCACCGACTACCCGACGGCCGACGGCACCTGCGTGCGCGACTACATCCACGTCGCCGACCTGGCGCGCGCCCACCTGCTGGCGCTGGACGCGGTCGCCGAGGGCCGGCACCAGATCTACAACCTGGGCAACGGCACGGGGTTCTCGGTCCAGGAGGTGATCTCCGTCTGCCGCGAGGTGACCGGCCACGAGATCCCCGCCGTCGTGGGCCCGCGCCGTCCCGGCGACCCGGCCGTGCTGGTCGCCTCCTCGCAGCGGATCCAGAGCGAGCTGGGCTGGAAGGCGGAGCGGGCGGAACTCCGCGACATCGTCGCGGACGCGTGGACGGCGCTCTCCGGCTCCTGACCCGGCCCACGGCCCGCCCCACCACCCGGCACACGGGCCGCCTCACGTCCCGCCCCACCACCCGGCACCCGGGCGGGCCCACGGGGCGCCCCACCTCCCGGGCTCACCGCCCGGCTCCAGGGACGGCTCCCGGCCCGGCTCCAGGACGGCCCTCGGCCGGTACGCCGCCGTACGCGGCGAAGGCGCGCGACCCCGGACGGGACGCGCGCCTTCGCTGTGTCGATGGGGCGAGGACCTCAGATGAGGCCGAGCGACCTGACCGCGTCGCGCTCCTCCACCAGCTCCTGCACGCTGGCGTCGATGCGCTCGCGCGAGAAGGCGTCGATCTCCAGGCCCTGGATGATCTCGAACCGGCCGTCCACGGCGCGGACCGGGAACGACGAGATGAGCCCCTCCGGCACCCCGTACGAGCCGTCGGAGACGATGGCGGCGGAGGTCCAGTCGGTGCCGTTGACCCAGTCGTGGACGTGGTCGATCGCGGCGTTGGCGGCCGAGGCGGCCGAGGAGGCGCCGCGCGCCTCGATGATCGCCGCGCCGCGCTTGGCGACGGTCGGGATGAACGTCTCGCGCAGCCACTCGGCGTCGACCTGCTCCGCGGCGACCTTGCCGCCGACCTCGGCGTGGAACAGGTCGGGGTACTGCGTGGCGGAGTGGTTGCCCCAGATGGTCATGTGCTTGATCTCGGTGACCGGCACCTGGAGCTTGGCGGCGAGCTGGGACAGCGCGCGGTTGTGGTCGAGGCGCGTCATCGCGGTGAAGCGCTCGGCCGGCACGTCGGGCGCGTGCTGCTGGGCGATGAGCGCGTTGGTGTTGGCCGGGTTGCCGACCACGAGGACCTTGATGTCGTCGGCGGCGTGGTCGTTGATCGCCTTGCCCTGCGGCCCGAAGATGCCGCCGTTGGCGCCGAGCAGGTCGCCGCGCTCCATGCCGGCCTTTCGCGGCATGGCGCCCACGAGGAGGGCCACGTTGGCGCCGTCGAACGCCACGTCGGGGTTGTCGGTGATCTCGATGCCGGACAGCAGCGGGAACGCGCAGTCGTCGAGCTCCATGGCGGTGCCCTCGGCGGCCTTCACCGCCTGCGGAATCTCCAGCAGGCTCAGCTTGACCGGGACGTTCGCGCCCAGCAGCTGGCCCGACGCGATGCGGAACAGCAGTGCGTAGCCGATCTGACCGGCGGCACCGGTGACGGTCACCTTCACGGGCGTGGCCATGGCCTTCCCCTAACTCGCAGGACGATTGATTGACGTTCGGATGCTACCCGTTCGTCATCGGCAGGCTTCCATCACGGGCCTGTTCAGCTCCATGTCGAACTCGACGTTCCTGAAATGGCCGGTCAGGAGCTCCTTCATGGCGCCGGTGCCGTAGAGGTCAGCGAGCACGGCGTTGACGGCCGTGCACGTCCTGGCGTCGCCCTTGCGGATGCCGACGGCGTAGCGCTCGTTGCTGAGCTTGGCGCCCAGCACCTTGAAGCGGAGGTTCTCGCGGCTGGCGAACCCGGCCAGGATGAGGTCGTCGCCGGGCACCGCGTCGACGCCGCCGCTCCTGAGCAGGTCCATGCACTCGGCGTAGTTGCCCGCCGTGACGGGTTTGACCTTCACCCGGTCCTGCACCCGGCCCACCGACGGGCTGTTGATCGCGCAGATCTTCTTGCCCGCGAGGTCCGCGAGCTTGTCGAGGCCGCTGCCGCTGCGCACGAGGATGTCCTGGTGCGCCAGGTAGTAGGGCCCGGCGAAGCTGACCTTGTCCTCGTCGGCCTCGTCGATGGAGTAGGTGGCGAGCACCAGGTCCACCGTGCCGTCGGCGAGCAGGTCGGCGCGTTCGCCGCGGGAGACCCGGACGAACTCGGTCTGCTTCGCGCCGAGCGCCGCGGCGATCTTCTTGGCCAGCTCGACGTCGAACCCTTCGAACCCGCCGTCACGTTCCAGCCCGATGCCGGGCAGGTCGCCCTTCACGCCGATGACGAGCTTGCCGGTGACGGCGGCCTTGTCGACCACACTGGACGGGGTGCCGTCGCCCCCCGCCGACTCGCCCGTGGCCGGCTCCCCGACGAACGCCAACGGCGACCAGCCCCGCGACACGGCGGCGGCGGCCAGCGCGCACAGCAGGATCATCGCGGTGACCAGGGCGACCCACCAGGCCCGCCGCCGGCCTCGCCGGGCCGGACCGGCGGGCTGGGTGACGGGCGCCGGCGGCACACCGGGGTGCCCCTCGGCCGGGACCCCCGCCTGCGGGTGCGGCCCCTGCGCGGGCGCGTCCGGGCGGTGCTGGGGCAGCGCGGCGCCGGGCTGGGCCGATAACTGCGTGGACGCGGCGGCGTACTGGGGGGACGTCCCGGGCTGGGCGGGGAACGCCCCGGCGCCACCGGTGTACCGCGAGGCCGCCCCACCGGTCTGCCCGGCCGCCCCACCGGTCTGTCCGGAAACCGCCCCCACGGCTCCGGAGACGCCGCCCGTCGTCCCGGACATCCCACCCGCGGACCCGGAAACGCCGCCCACAGGCCCGGACGTCCCGCCCGCGCTGCCGGGCACCCCGCCGGGGTGCGAGCCCGTGCCTCCCGCAGCTCCAGGCACACCGCCCGGCTGCGAGCCCGTGCCGCCCGTACGTGCGCCCGTACCGCCCGTCCCGCCCGTACGTGCGCCCGTCCCGCCCGTACCGCCCGTACCGCCCGTGCCGGTCTGGCGGTCCACGAGCGACGGCGAGACGCGCAGGAACGGCGTGGTGTCGTCGCCGGCCACCTCCGCGCCCCGGCTCAGCACGGCCGTGGACGCTCCGGTCGTCTCGGGCTGCCCGAGCAGCCGCAGCAGGATCTGGTCGGCCGACGGCCGCTCCTCCGGCGACTTGGCCAGCGCCGAGCGGACCACACCGCGCAGCGGCTCGGGCATCATGCTGACGTCGACCTCGTGGTTGAGGATCCGGTTGAGCACCACGGCGATCGACTTGCCCTCGAAGGCGACCCTGCCCGTCGCCGCGAACGCGATCGTGGCCCCCCACGCGAACACGTCGGTGTAGGGCCCCACGTCGTCGCCCGCGATCTGCTCGGGCGCCATGTACGCGGGCGTGCCGATGGCGCGGCTGGTGATGGTGCCGGTCGAGTCGATGATCCGGGCGATGCCGAAGTCGACCACGCGCGGCCCGTCGGCGGCGATGAGCACGTTGTCGGGTTTGAAGTCGCGGTGCACGATCGAGGCGTGGTGGATGGCCGTCAGGGCGGTCGCGGTGCCGATGGCCAGCCGGTCGAGCACCGTGCCGCGCAGCGGCCCATCGGTGTCGACGATCTCCCGCAGCGCCCGTCCCTCGATGTACTCGCTCGCGATGTACGGCGTGTCACCGTCGAGGTCGGCCTCGATGACCCGGGCCGTGCAGAACGACGCCACCCGCTTGGCCGCCTTCAGCTCCCTGGCGAAGCGCGACCTGGCGGTGGTGTCACCGCTGAACTTGACGTGCAGCAGCTTGACGGCGGCCCGCTCGCCCTGGTCGTCGACGCCCAGGTAGACGATGCCCTGGCCACCCTCTCCGATCCGTCCGGTGAGCCGGAACGACCCCAGCTCGCCGGGGTCGCCCGTGACCAGCGGCGAGATCTGCGGCATGTCGTCATGTCCCCACGTGTGCAAACGGCCCGACGAGGCAAACTTTACGACCTTCAGAAAGTTCTCAGGGAGGCGTTAACCGTTCGTGACGTGACTCTTCGGTACCGCGCCGTCTCGTCCAGCCCTCGAATCACTGCCCGCAGAGCGAGCGAAGGTGGAAGCCCAGGTTCGGGTCCGCGTCGTCGGGGCGGCCGACCGTGGTGACACCGCTCCCCCACCAGCGCTCGGCGTCGACGACGAGATCCGGGGCCGCCGCGCGGGCGGCCCCGCAGTCGGTGACGTCGACGCCGAGGACGAACGCCGCCCGCCCGCCCGGCGGGATCGTCACGGGAAACGAGCCGCCACCCGCGACCGTCACCGACACGAGTCTCAGGCCGGGCCCCCGCACCACCCATCATGGCCAACTTCCTCGAGATTCCGAATTCTGCTGCTTTCTCCGGCGTGACGGAAACCGAGCCTTGTTAGCTGTCGTCTTTCTGGCCCTTTCGGCGCTGACTGTTCCGGTCGCCATGCCGCTGCCCCGGTCACTCGCCGGCCATTTCGCGGACAGGCAGAAGGTCACCGTGACCGTTCTCAACGGCGACCGATCATCCGGTATCTCCAGGTCAACAGGCGGTTCCGGTGGATCGGCGGGAGCGCGGGAACGGCCCTGGCCGTGGCCGTCGTGGTGCACGACGCCTCCTCTCCCCGTACTTTCCGATCACCGGCTGGATTCTGGGCCGAGTGGCGGCGGAATTCGTCTTCACCCGTTTCCGACCCCGTATGCGCCGCCCGCACGGAAGTCTTTTCTCATCGCAGCTCGTCGGTATCTGGCGATTCTCTGCCGCGCTTTCCGCCGCCGTCGCCCTCAGCACGGTGGTGCGTTCGTTCCGGATGGACGTCGGCGTCGCCGAACGCGGGTGGGCCGTGCTCGCACTCGGCGTCAAGCCGGCCTGCCGGGACGACAGGCGCGCGTGCGAGCACCGGATCCTCGTGTCGGCGCGCGGCGAGCGGTGGTGGCTGCGCCACGCCCTGCGCGGGGACGCGTTCGCCCTCGGCGGGGGCGGCACCCGGGCGGTTCACTGGCACGACGGGCAGGCCCGGTACGTGCTCCGCGACCTGACCACCGGGGTCACCAGGCCCCTGCCGTACCCGCCCGGGAAGGACACGCTCAACCTGGCCGAGCCCTCTCCGCTGCTGTCACCCGACGGCCGTCACCTGCTCCTGCAGCCGGGCCGGTGGGAGCGGCGCGGAAGGCGGAGCTCGTCGCTGCCCAGCGGCGGGATCATCGTCGACGTCGAGCGGGGCACCACCCGCCGCCTGCCGCGCGGCGAACGGGGCGTCGCCTGGACGCCCGCCGGGCTCGTCCTGGTGGCCGAGAAGCCCGAGGACGGCTCCCCGGGGCACGTCACCTCGGCCGCCTACGTGATCCGCTCGGCCACGGGCCGCGCCGTCCGCCGCTTCACGCTGCCCGGCAACCTCGCGCACGGCGGGCTGCCGTCGCCCGCGGTGGACGTGATCGCCTCGCCGGCCGCCGAGGTCTTCCCGGACGGCGTGGACCATCGGGGTGTCGTCCTGACCGACACGCGCACGGGCCGGACCGTCCGGACGGTCGTCCCCCGGCTGCCCGCCGGCTGGTGGATCGACCGGATCCTGAGCTGGGCGGACGACGGCACGCTCGCCGTCACGGTCCGGGCGCCGCACCACGAGCGCGCCCTGCGCCTGCTCGACCTGGCCGACGGCGCCGTGCGCACCGTGCCGTGACCTGACCCAGGGCGGCGGGCGCACGGTGCCCTGACCTGTCAGTACGGCAGCGCGTACGTCTTGTACGTCGTGCTCAGGAACGGGTTCTTGAACTTGGGGTACGCCACCGTCGCCACGTCGCCGTCGGAGGTGTAGCGCATGTCGGGGTTGCTCTTCAGCCAGTCGAGCCACGCCGTGGAGCAGAACTGGGCGCAGTCGCCCTTCTTGTCCATGGCCTTGATCCGGGGGATGCCCAGCGGGTCGAACGACCTGCTGAACGGCGACGCCGACGGCGTGTACCCGGCCAGGAAGACGCCCTTGTGGTGGTAGGAGGCGTCGCCGAGCCGGCCGCGCGCGGCCCACTCCTTGGTGCTCGGCTGGTTGCCGTACGGCAGGGCGATGGTGACCGGCTTGATCCCGGCCAGCGTGCCGACCTCCTTGGCGATGGAGCCGATCTGCTCCTGGACTCCGGCCTTGGCCATGCCGCGCAGGTTGAGGTGGTCGCGGGTGTGGTTGCCGACGTCGAAGCCGTTGTCCTTGAGCCAGAGCAGGACCTGTGCCTGCTCCTCCTTGACGGACTTGCCGAACATGTCGCGCGTCACGTAGAAGGTCGCCACCGGCCGGAAGCCGGGGTGCCTGGCCGCCGCCTCACGCAGGATGGCGACCGCCGTGTCGGGCTTCGGCTGGCCCGTCTCGTCCAGCGTGAGCTGCGAGGGCGAGGAGTCGTCGAAGGTGATCACGACCGGGTGCCGGCCCGCGGGGATGTCCATCCTGCCGGTGACGAACTCGGCGGCGGTGACGGGGACGTACCCGTCGCGGGCCAGCCGGTCGAGGTCGGCGCGGAACTGTGCGGGAGTGCGGTCATCCGTGGTCGCGGGGTTGGGGATGATCCGGTGGTACATGAGCACCGGCACCTGCCCCAGTTCGTTCGCCTTGACCTTCGCCGCGGCGGCGGCCTTCTCGGCCTTGCTCTGCTTCGCCGCGGCCGCGTCGGCCTTGGCCGGCGGTTTGGCCTGTGGGGCGGGCTCGGAGCCGCAGCCGCTCACGATCGCGGCGATCGTGACCGTACCCACCCCAGTGATGACACGCAGTCGCATCCGAACCCCCCGAGACGCGCACGACTGTTACGCCTGGGTCATACCCAACTGATCGACACGGGATGTCCAAGAGAGGCTCTGAGCAGCGAAAAGGGCCGCCTCACGGGCGGCGTCCGGCGGCAGGGTGCCCGGCGCCAGGACCGCGGAACGGCCTCCGCCCGGCGCCGGGGAGGCGTAACGGCCTCCGCCCGCCGGGCGGAGGCCGTTACGGGGTGCCGTTACGGGGTGCCGTTACGGGGTGCCGTTACGGGGTTGCTCAGACGGCCATCTTCTTCTTGAGGTTCTCGTCCAGCGCCGCCAGGAAGTCCTGGGTGGTCAGCCACTCGGCGTCGCCGCCGACGAGGAGCGCGAGGTCCTTGGTCATCTGGCCGCCCTCGACGGTCTCGATGCAGACCCGCTCCAGCGTGTTGGCGAACTCGGTCACCGCGGGGGTGTTGTCGAGCTTGCCGCGGTGGGCCAGGCCACGCGTCCACGCGAAGATCGAGGCGATCGGGTTGGTGGAGGTCGGCTTGCCCTGCTGGTGCTGACGGTAGTGACGGGTCACGGTGCCGTGGGCGGCCTCGGCCTCGACGGTGCGGCCGTCGGGCGTCATGAGGACGGAGGTCATCAGGCCGAGCGAGCCGAAGCCCTGCGCGACCGTGTCGGACTGCACGTCGCCGTCGTAGTTCTTGCACGCCCAGACGTAGCCGCCCTCCCACTTCAGGGCCGCGGCGACCATGTCGTCGATCAGGCGGTGCTCGTAGGTGAGCCCGGCCTTCTCGAAGTCCTCCTTGAACTCGGCCTCGTAGACCTCGGCGAAGATGTCCTTGAACCGGCCGTCGTAGGCCTTGAGGATCGTGTTCTTCGTGGAGAGGTAGACCGGGTAGTTGCGCGCCAGGCCGTAGCGCATGGACGCGCGGGCGAAGTCGCGGATCGACTCGTCCAGGTTGTACATGGCCAGCGCGACGCCGGAGCCGGGGAAGTCGTAGACGTCCAGCTCGATCGGCTCGGAGCCGTCCTTCGGGGTGAAGGTGAGGGTCAGCGTGCCCTCGCCGGGAACCTTGAGATCAGTGGCGCGGTACTGGTCACCGAAGGCGTGACGGCCGACGACGATCGGCTTGGTCCAGCCGGGCACCAGACGCGGCACGTTGGACATGATGATCGGCTCACGGAAGATGACGCCGCCGAGGATGTTGCGGATGGTCCCGTTCGGGGACTTCCACATCTTCTTCAGGCCGAACTCCTCGACCCGCGCCTCGTCCGGCGTGATGGTGGCGCACTTCACGCCGACGCCGTACTGCTTGATGGCGTTGGCGGCGTCGATCGTCACCTGGTCGTCCGTGGCGTCACGGTGCTCGATGCCGAGGTCGAAGTACTTCAGGTCGACGTCGAGGTAGGGCAGGATCAGCTGGTCCTTGATGAACTGCCAGATGATCCGGGTCATCTCGTCGCCGTCAAGCTCGACGACAGGACCCTCCACCTTGATCTTGGGCATGCGAATGGTTCCCCTTCAATGAATGGATGCGTTGAGGCTATCGGACCGCCATGTCACCGTGCGAAAAGGGACATGATGAACGCCTTCAGCTCGTTGTTCCCCAGCAACATGGAGGTCAGCACGAGCACGAACCCGAACACGCCCAGGGTGATGACGTCGGTCTTCCTGCTCCGCACGGCGAGCGCCCCGCCGTACCCGGCGAACCGGAGCGCCGCCGCGACCATGATCGTTCCCCCCAGCGCGAACCCGCCCCACCTCAGGTCCGCCAGCAGTGCCGTGGCCACGGCGACGACCGCACCCGCCAGGATCAGCGGGTACGGTCCCCAGGTCTCGCCGGAACGGTTCACCGTTCCTCGATCGGCTTCCACTTCTGGTCACGCTCCCCGATGTATTCACTGTCGGGGCGGATCAGCCGGTTGTCGGCGTGCTGCTCGATGACATGGGCCGTCCATCCCGACATCCGGCTGATCGAGAAGACCGGCGTGAAGAGGTCGGTCGGAATGCCAAGGTAGTGGTAGACCGACGCCGCGTAGAAGTCGACGTTCGGATACAGCCCCTTGGTCTCGAGAACGACCTCCTCCATCTCCTTCGACATCCGGTAGTAGGTGTCGTCGCCGGACGCCTCGGCGAGCTCCTGCGACATCTTGCGCAGGTGCGTGGCGCGCGGGTCCTCGGTCTTGTAGACCCGGTGCCCGAAGCCCATGATCTTCTCGCCCGCGGCGAGCTTGTCGCGCACGGCCTGGGCCACGCCGGACGGCGAGATCGACTCCAGCGTCTTCATGACCTGCTCGTTCGCGCCTCCGTGCAGCGGGCCCTTGAGGGTGCCGATCGCGGCGACGATGGCGGAGTGCATGTCCGACAGGGTCGCGGCGCACACGCGGGCGGCGAAGGTGGAGGCGTTCATGGTGTGGTCGGCGTGCAGCACCAGGCAGGCGTCGAAGATCTCGACCTCGCGCCGCTCCGGCGCGCGGCCGGTCACCTGCAGCAGGAAGTTCGCGGCGATGCTGAGCGCCGGGTCGGGCTCGGGCGTCTCGGTGCCGGTGCGCGCGGCGTGGTAGCGGGCGACGAGCAGCGGCTGCTGCGCGGTCAGCCGGGCGGCCTTGCGCAGGTTGGCGCCGGGCTCGATGGAGTCCTTGTCGGGGTCGTCGGCGCCCGACAGGGAGACGAGGCTGCGCAGCGCCTCCATCGGTTTCTGCTTCTCGGCGATCTCGGCGATGTTCGCGGACACGAGCGCGCCCAGCTCGCGGCCCCGGACCAGCTCGGCTCCGTAGTCGTCCAGCTCCGCGCGGTTCGGCAGCTTGCCCCGCTGGAGCAGGTGCGCGGTCTCCTCGAACGTCGCTCGGCCGGCCAGGTCATGGATGTCGTATCCACGGTAGAAGAGGCGACCGGCCTTCCCGTCGATGTCGCTCAGCGCAGTGGACGCGGCTACGACGTCGGCCAGGCCTTTCGTGGGCTTGTCCGCCATGAGTGTTTCCTCCGCTTATCGTCCCTCGAAGTCTACCTGTGAGCAGGCAAAACCGTCGGCAGAGGTCCAGACCAATTTCAAGCGGGATTCTCCTTATGGCAAAGGCGATTCCGCATCCCCTCGGTTGGGTAAGCCGGAGCTGTAGTAATAGTTACGGCGGGCTACCTGGGGAGGAACTGCCGTGGAGGGGCCGTTCATACGCATCGAGGACACCGGCGAGGTGATCCCGTTGCGCCCCGAGATCACGACGGTGGGGAGGGGCCGTGGTGTCGACATCCGGCTCACCGATCCGAGCGTGTCTCGACTCCATGCCGAGTTCGTCAGGCGAGGACCCTACCTGTATGTCGTTGATCTGGGCCTGTCCCGCAACGGCACGCGGGTGAATGGCAGGCCGATCGCCCGGAGGGTGCTGGACGACGGCGACGTCGTCTCCTTCGGCGCGGCGCGCGGTCGCATCGGCGGAGTCCCCCGCGAGGACTTCACCCCCGAGATCGAGCTCCGCAGGGCGGCGGCGCCCGAGCTGACCAGGCGCGAGGTCGACGTGCTGACCTCGCTCTGCCGGCCGGCGCTGTCCGACGAGGCGTTCGTCGCCCCGGCGACCGCCCGCGAGATCGCCGACGACCTCGTCGTGACCGAAGCCGCGGTCAAGCAGCATCTGCTGCGGCTCTACCAGAAGTTCCGGATCCCGGAGGGCACCAACCGGCGCACGCGGCTGGCCAACGAGGTCGTCGCGCTGGGCCTGGTGCGTCCCACCCCTGTGGTGCCACCGCAGCGGGCGGGAGCCTCGGCCGACCAGCCGTCGGCCGCCGGACGCAGGGCTTCATAGCAGCCGGATCGCGACCGGGGCTTCGGCGAGGGGTTCCGGCAGCGTAAGAGGGCCGGAGCCGGGTGTCAGCGTGCCCAGCACGCGCGCCCCCGCGGCGCCCGTGCACCCGGGCACGGTGGCCGGCAGGCCGTGCGCGGTGAGCCAGCCGAAGAGCGAGAAGGCGACGGCCTCCTTCGCTCCGGCCGGCACGCCGAGCTCGTCGCTGGCCACCAGCCGCGTGTGCGGCGCGCGGGCGCGCAGCATGCCCATCAGCGTGGGGTTGCGGATGCCGCCGCCCGACACGACGACCGTGTCGAGCCGGTGCCGGCGCAGCTCGGCGGCGACCGTCTCGGCGGTCAGCGCCGTCAGCGTCGCCACCAGGTCGGGCAGCGGCAGGCCGTCCCCGGCACGGGCGCGGGCGTAGCCGGGCGTGAAGAGCTCCTTGCCGGTCGTCTTCGGCGGGTCCTGGGCGTAGTAGGGCTCCGCCAGCAGTTCGGCGAGCAGCTTCTCGTCCACGGTGCCGGCCGCGCCGAGCGCGCCGTCCGCGTCGTACGGCGGCGCGGCGGCGTCGATGAGCGCGCACGCGGGCCCCGTGTCGTAGGCGACCGGTCCGCCGGAGCCGGCCTCGGCGACCGTGAGGTTGGCGATGCCGCCGAGGTTGAGCGCCCCGGTCCGTCCCGGCAGCCCGGCCAGCAGCAGCAGGTCGAGGTAGGACACCAGCGGCGCGCCCTGCCCGCCGGCGGCGACGTCGCGCACCCGCACGTCCGAGACCACCGGCAGGCCGGTGCGCTCGGCGATCCAGGCGGGCTGGCCGAGTTGCAGCGTGCCCAGCACCCGGCCGTCGGCCACCCAGTGGAAGAACGTCTGCCCGTGCGAGCAGATCAGGTCGGCCCACGGGCAGTCCCTCGCCGCGTCGGCGAACGCCTGGCCGACGAGCGTGTCGAGCGCGCACACCTCCCCCATGTCCACCCGGTGGGGCGGCAGGGCCGCCACGATGCGGGCCCTCAGCCCGGCCTCGTACGGCCGCTCGCCGACGTGCACGATCCTGCCGGTGAGTGTGCCGCCGTCGAGCGACCAGTCGACGACCGCGCTGTCGATGCCGTCGTGCGACGTGCCGGAGATCAGGCCGAGAACCCGCATCACGCTCCCTAGAGGACCCGGAACCCGTGGCTGGGCCGGCTCGTCCGGTTGGCCCGGTCGACGGCCATCACGTAGTAGTGGTCGCCCCGCTTGCCGTCGGGGTCCACCCAGCGGACCTGGCGGTCGCCGGGCACGACGGCGACCAGGTGCCGCGCGTCGCCGAAGGCCTCGGCGGACGCCCGCTGCGGGAAGCGGAACACGGCGAACTGGAACGGCTCGTCCCGTCCGGTCGCGACCGCGCGCACCTCCACGCCGCCGGCCGGGCGGCGCAGCGCGTACGCCACGACGGGCCGCCGCGGCGCCTCGCCGTCCGCCAGCCTGGGCAGCACCGGCGCGAGCGCGGGGCGGGTGTAGTGGTCGCCGACCGCCGTGCTGATCGAGGCGATCCGGTCGGCGCGCAGGTCGTTGGCGTTGTACCAGATGTCGCCGGAGATCTCGGGGTGGGCGCGGTTGAGGGTGAGGTGCTTGGACAGCTCGGCCGGGTCCTGCCACGGGGCCGCCTGCGCCGGGTCACCCGCCTTGTAGGCCGCCTGGCCGATCCACAGCAGCGTGTTCGTGCCGCTCGCCACGTCCGACCACCACGGGACGAGCTTGGAGTAGTCGGCCGGCGGCTGGCCGATGTACCAGTAGAGCTGCGGCGCGATGTAGTCGAGCCAGCCCTTCTTCACCCAGCCGCGCGTGTCGGCGTGCAGGTTGTCGTACGACTGGCCGCCGTTGGTGTCGGACCCGAGCGGGTCGCTCGCCTTGTTGCGCCAGATGCCGGACGGGCTGATGCCCCAGGCGACCTCCGGCTTGGCCTCCCGGACGCGCTGCTGCATCTCCGAGACCATGAGGTCGACGTTGTGGCGGCGCCAGGTGGCCAGGTCGGGGAAGCCGGCCCCGTGCTGGGCGAAGGCGGCGCTGTCGTCGAAGGCCGTGGTGTTGGTGGGGTAGAAGTAGTCGTCGAAGTGCAGGCCGTCGATGTCGTAGCGGTTGAGCGCGTCGAGCATGGCGTCCTGGCAGAACTTCCGCACCTCGGGCAGGCCCGGGTTGTAGTAGAGCTTGCCGCCGAACGGCAGGATCCAGTCGGGGTGCTTGCGGCCGGGGTGGTCGGGGTGCAGCTTGGCCGGGTCCGGCTGCATGGACACCCGGTACGGGTTGAACCACGCGTGGAAGGCCAGACCGCGCTTGTGGGCCTCGGCCACCGCGAACCCGAGGGGGTCGTAGCCGGGGTCCTGCCCCTGGGTGCCGGTCAGCCAGTGCGACCACGGCTCGAACGGTGACGGCCAGAAGGCGTCGGCGGTCGGCCTGATCTGGACGAACACCGAGTTGAGCTTGCGCTGGACGGCCAGGTCCATCCAGGCGACGAACTCCGCCTTCTGCTCGTCGGCGCTCAGTCCCTGCTTGGACGGCCAGTTGATGTTGGCCACCGACGCGATCCACATGCCACGCATCTGGCGCAGCGGCGGAACGTGGGCGCCGTCGAGCGTGGCGAGGGCGGCTGTGGAGGAGGCTGAGGCGGGGAGCGGCACGGCGGACGCGGCGGCGGCGAGGGCGAGACCCTTGAGAACGGTCCTTCTGGTGGGCATGGGGGGCGGCCTCCGGGAAGCGGTTGTGTCGAGGGCGACGATGACAGAAAATTACCTTCAATTCAACAACTGTGAAGGAAAATGCCGCATGTCCGCTGACCTGTACCGACTCGCCCTGGCAGTCCTGCAGCCCGGCTACGAAGAGACCACCGCACCCGACTGGCTGCGCAGGGCCCTGGGCGAGGGGCTGGGCGGGGCGGTGCTGTTCGCCCGCAACAGGCCGGACGCGCGGCACGTGCGAGCCCTGCGCGCCGAGAACCCGGGTGTCGTCGTCGCCGTCGACGAGGAGGGCGGGGCCGTCACCCGGCTGGAGGTGGCCGCCGGCAGTTCCTTCCCGGGCAACCGCGCGCTCGGCGTGGTCGACGACGTGGAGCTCACCGAGCGGGTCGGCCGCCAGATCGGCCGGATGCTCGCCGAGGCCGACATCACCCTGAACTACGCCCCCGCTGCCGACGTCAACGCCGACCCCGCCAACCCGGTGATCGGCGTCCGCTCGTTCGGCCCCGAACCGGACCTGGTGTCCCGGCACACCGTCGCCTACCTGCGCGGGGTGCAGGGGGCCGGGGTCGCCGCCTGCGCCAAGCACTTCCCCGGCCACGGCGACACCACCACCGACTCGCACCTCGCGCTGCCGGCCGTGCACGCCTCAGGCCAGGTGCTGGCCGAGCGCGACCTGCCGCCGTTCCGCGCCGCGATCCGGGCCGGCGTCCAGGCGATCATGTGCGGTCACCTGCTGGTGCCCGCCCTCGACCCCGAGCTGCCCGCGACGCTCAGCCGTACCATCCTCACCGAACTGCTCAGGGACGAGCTCGGCTTCGAGGGCATGCTGGTCACCGACGCGATCGAGATGCGGGCGGTGGCCGCCCGGTTCTCCCCCGGCGAGATCGCCGTGCGCGCCCTCGCCGCCGGCGCCGACGCCATCTGCGCCGGCCTCACCACCGAGCGCACGCTGTACGAGCTGCGCGACGCCATCGTGGCGGGCGTCCGCGAGGGCGCGCTGCCCGAGGAGCGCCTGGCTCAGGCCGCCGCCCGGGTGCGGGCCGTGTCCGACTGGTACGGCGGGCGGGCGGCGCTGCGCGAGAAGGCGCTGGCCGACGCCGACCCCGGAGTGGGCCTGGAGGCGGCGCGGGCGGCGCTCACCACCTCCGGCACCGGCCGGCTGACGCGGCCGCCGCTCGTCGTGGAGGTCAACACCCGCTTCAGCCAGGCCGTGGACCCGGCCATGCCGACCGGGCTGACGGCCGCGATCACCGAGCTGCTGCCCGGCACGTCCCGTGCCCGGCTCCCGGAGGAGGGGGAACTGCCGCCGTTCGACGACCGGCCGGTGGTGCTCGTCGTGCACGACGCCGCCCGGCACGCCTGGGTCCGGGAGCGGGTGGAGCGGGCCGTACGGGCGCGGCCGGACGTGATCGTCGTGGACACCGGCATCCCGGCGGACCCGCCGGCGGACCCGCGCGCCACGCACGTCGCCACGCACGGCGTCTCCCGCGTCTCGGCTCGGGCCGCGGCCGAATGGCTGGTGCGATGAGCGGCGGCCGGTCGGCCGACGCCACCCCCCAGGCGCCGGCCAACCCGGCGGCCGCGGTGCGGGCCGTGCTGCCGTCGCTCACCCCCGCCGCGCGGGCCATCGCCCGGATCATCCTCGACGACCCGGAGCTGGTGGTCCGGAGCACCATCACCGAGTTCAGCGCGGTGTCCGGCACCAGCGAGGCGACGATCGTGCGCACCTCCCGCGTGCTCGGCTTCTCCGGCTACTCGCAGCTGCGCTTCGCGCTGGCCGCGGCCGTCGCCAAGGAACAGGCCAGGGAGCCGGACCGGCTCGTGCCCGGCGACCTCGGCCCCGACGACCCGCTCACCGACGTCATCGCCAAGGTCGCCCGCTCGGAGTCGGAGGCGCTGGCGGACACGGCCGCGCAGCTCGACCCGGGGCTGCTCGGTGAGGTGGTGACCGCCATCGCCGCCGCCCGCCGCGTCGACGTGTACGGCGTCGCCGCCTCGGGGCTGGTGGCCGCCGACATGTCGCAGAAGCTGCTGCGGATCGGCCTGTCGAGCCATCCGTTCGCCGACGCCCATCTCGCCCTCACCAGCGCCGCCCTGCTGCGCCCGGGAGACGTGGCCGTGGCGATCAGCTGCAGCGGTGAGACGCCCGACGTGCTGGTGCCCGCCCGCACCGCCGCCGAGGCGGGGGCCGTGGTCGTGGGCATCACCAACAACCCGCGCTCGTCGCTGGCGGAGGTGGCCCACCACACGATGGTGTCGGCGGGCCGCGAGACGGCCTTCCGGCCGGGGGCGCTGGCCAGCCGCATCAGCCAGCTGCTGATCGTCGACTGCGTCTTCGTCGGCCTCGCCCAGCGCACCTACGACACGGCCGGCGCGGCCATCCGCGCCACCCGCGAGGCCACGGACCGCTACCGCCACCGCTCCTGACCCCGGCTCAGCGCAGGTCGCGCGTCCGCGCCGCGAACTCCGCCGCGACGTCCATCAGCTCCTCCCGCGCGGACGTCGTCGTCTGCACGTCCACGAAGACCTCGTGGGCGCCCGCCTCGGCGAGGACCTGGAGGTGGCCGGCGAGCTGCGCGACGGTGCAGGCGCGCGGCACCTCGGCGGCGGGCGCGGGGTCCCGGGTGATCCGCGGGTTGATCCGGACGACCATCCGCAGCGCGGCCGGGTCGCGGCCCGCCTTCTCGGCCGACCGCAGCGCCGTGTCCCACAGGGTCTTCAGGTAGGGGGCGGGCATCGCGGCCCCCAGCCAGCCGTCGGCCCGGCGGCCGACCCGTTCCAGGGCGGCCACGGTGAAGCCGGCCAGCAGGATCGGCGGGCGTGGGCGCTGGCTGGGCTTGAGGTCCACCCGGGACGGCGGCACCGTCCACCGCGGCCCCTCGTGCGCCACCACCTCCGCGGTCCAGAGGGTCTCCAGCAGGTCGAGCGTCTCCTCCAGCCGCGCGCCCCTCCCCCGCCAGGGCACCCCTGCGGCTGCGTACTCGTCGCCCAGCCAGCCCAGGCCGAAACCCGCGTCGAGCCGCCCGTGGCTGAGCAGGTCGAGCGAGGTCAGGCTGCGGGCCAGCAGGACGGGCGGCTGCCACAGCGCGTTCAGCGTGCTGGTGCCCAGCCTGACGCGGCGGGTGCCGACGGCCGCGAGCGTCAGCGCCGCGAGGGGGTCGAAGAACGTCCCGTAGGCCGCGGGGATCCCGCCGCCGCCCGGATAGGGGTGGCTGGGGGCGAGCGGCACGATGATCCGGTCGCTGGCCCACAGGCTGTCGTAGCCCATGTCCTCCAGCCTCGTCGCGGCCTCCCGGATGAAGTCCGGGTCGGCGAACGGGCCGTACTGGGGCACCGCGAATCCGATGCGCATGCTCGACTCCTCTGACAGGGCGGCCTCGACCTCCCTTCCCGTACCCGCTTCCGCCGCGTCCCGGCGCGCCGCCCGGGGGCGATCCGGACCGCCGGACGGACCTCACGGCTCACCCGCCGCGTGGGCCGTCCGGCGCCACGGCGTACCCTGTCCAGATGACCTTGCAGGGACCCCGTCCGGCGCGGACCGGCTGAATGTCGCCACGCAGCGTCCTCCTGCTCGGCGGCTTCGTCCTCGCGTCGCTCAACCTCCGGCCCGCGCTCGCCGGCGTGTCCCCACTCCTCGACGAGATCATGACGGATCTCGGCCTGACCCCGGCCGGAGGCGGCGCCATCACCACGGTCATGGTGGTGTGCCTGGGGGTGTTCGGGGGGCTCACCCCGGTCCTGGCCCGGCACACGGGGCTCGACCGCACCCTGATGGCGGGCCTGCTCCTCCTCGCCGTCGGCGTGCTCGTGCGGACCGTGGACGGCGTGCCCGCGCTCTACCTCGGCTCCGCGCTGGCCGGCACCGCGATCGCGATCATGAACGTGGCCATGCCGGGCGTGGTCAAGCAGCACTTCCCCCACCAGGTCGGGGCGTACACGTCGGTCTACGTCACCGGGCTGGTGGCCGGGGCCGCCGCCGCCTCCGCGCTGATGATCCCGCTGGAGCGGCTCACCGGCCACGGCTGGCGCGGCGTCTCCGCCCTCGTGGCGGTGCCGGCCGTGGCCGCCGCCCTGCTGTGGCTCCCCCAGGCGCTGCGCAGGCCGGCCCGCACCGGCGACCGGCCCCGCCACTTCGCCGCCATCCTGCGCAGCCCGGTCACGTGGTGGGTGACGGTGTTCATGGGCGTGCAGTCGCTGACCTTCTACATCATGCTGGCCTGGCTGCCGACGATCTTCCAGGAGGCGGGCCTGCCCGCCGACCAGTCCGGATACCTGCTCAGCCTGACGAACCTCGCGCAGATCGCCGCCACCCTCGCCGTCCCCGTCCACGCCGGCCGGCGCGCCTCCCAGGTGCCGCACGTGACGGTCGCGACGGTCCTGACCATCGCCGGCTACCTCGGCGTGCTGCTCGCCCCCGCGACCCTGCCCTGGCTGTGGATGATCGTGCTCGGTCTCGGCCAGGGCGCCGCGATCGCCCTCGCGCTGCTCATCATCACGCTCCGCGCCCCCGACCCGTCGTCGGTCACGGCCCTGTCGGCGGTCGCGCAGTCGTGCGGGTACGTGCTGGCCGCGGCCGGGCCGCTGCTGATCGGGCTGCTCCGGCAGACCTCGGGCGGCTGGACCACGCCGCTGCTGGCCGGCCTGGCGTTCTGCCTCGTCCAGGCGGTCGCCGGGATCTTCGCCGCCCGTCCGCACCCCGCGCGCTGACGCGGTGGGGCATCATGCCGTCGTGGACCTGAACTACTACGACACCCTCATCGCGATCGCCGACGACTGTCCCACCGCCGGCGCCGTGGTGCCGGCCCCGCGGGGCGGCAGGAAGACCGTCGCGGTGGTGCAGCACGAACTCCTCGCCGAGCACCCGGGCGAGCTGACCCAGGAGGACGTGCTCTTCGAGACGTGGCTTCGCCGCCGCGACGAGCCGGAGCCGGACCCGGCCGAGCGGGCCCGGCTGCGCGCGGAGTTCTTCGCCAGGCCGCAGGCCTGCCTGCGGGCGTCGCCGCTGCCGAAGAAGTACGGCTGGGGGCTGCTCTTCGACGGCGCCGGCCGGGTGAGCCTGTGCCCGGCCGGGTCGGCGGAGTACGACCGGCTCGTCGCCGGTGACGTGCCCGGCGTCACGGTCCTCAAGGCCATGCGCTCCCGCCGGGCGTAGGGGCCTGCAGGGCGTAGGGGCACGGCCCGCCGGGCTACCGGCGTTCGGCGGCTTCCACGACGTTGGACAGGAGGAGGGCGCGGGTCATGGGGCCCACGCCGCCCGGGTTGGGGGTCAGGAAACCCGCCACCTCGGCCACGTCGGCCGCCACGTCACCGGCGATCCTGCCGTCGACGCGGGAGACGCCCACGTCGAGGACGGCCGCGCCGGGCTTGACCATGTCGCGCGTGATGAGGCCGGGCACGCCCGCGGCCGCCACCACGATGTCGGCCCGGCGGACGTGGCCCGCCAGGTCCTGGGTGCCGGTGTGGCAGAGCGTGACGGTGGCGTTCTCGCTGCGGCGGGTGAGCAGCAGGCCCAGGGACCGGCCCACGGTGATGCCGCGGCCGACCACGGCCACCTCCGCGCCCTTGATGGGCACGCCGTACTCCTGCAGGAGCAGCACGATGCCGTGCGGCGTGCAGGGCAGCGGCGCGTCGACCATGTGGACGAGCCGGCCGAGGTTGACCGGGTGCAGGCCGTCGGCGTCCTTGGCCGGGTCCATCCGCTCGAGCAGCGCCATCGTGTCGAGGTGGCGCGGCAGCGGGAGCTGCACGATGTAACCGGTGCACTCGGGCGAGGAGTTGAGGTCGTCGATGGCGGCCTCGACGTCGGCCTGCGTGGCGGTCGCCGGCAGGTCCACACGAATGGAGGCGATGCCCACCTCGGCGCAGTCGCGGTGCTTGCCGGCGACGTAGATCTGGCTGCCGGGGTCGTCTCCCACGAGGACCGTGCCCAGGCCGGGCGTGACGCCGCGGGCCTTGAGCGCGGCCACCCGGGCCGCGAGGTCTGCCTTGATCCTGGCGGCCGTGGCCTTGCCGTCGAGTTTCACTGCGCTCATGTCGCCCCATCCTTCCACGGCTGCCAGGGCGGCCGCACTCCGGTGTCCGTCCCGGTGGTGACATCGTTGTCATCGGGCGTAGAAGGACATAAAGTGACGCTCGCCCATCCACCGCGCACCGAGGAGCCCCCTTGTCCGTCACCCCGTGGGAGCGTCGATGAGCTCCGTCCTCGCCATCGACATCGGGGGAACCAAGCTCGCCGCCGCCCTGGTGGGCGAGGACGGTTCCGTCACGCGTTCGGCCATCCGGCCGACACCGCGTACGGACGTCATGTCCACCCTGGCCGCCCTCATGGACGAGGTGTGCGACGGCGGGGAGCGGCCCCGGGCCGTCGGCGTCGGCTGCGCCGGACCGCTGAACCTGGCGGCCGGCACCGTCAGCCCGGTGAACATGCCGAGCTGGCGCGACTTCCCGCTCCGTGACGAGGTGCGGGAGCTGACCGGGCTGCCGACCGTGCTCGCGGGCGACGCGCAGTGCTTCGCGCTGGGCGAGCACTGGCTGGGCTCCGGGCGGGGCAGCTCGGCGCTGCTCGGCATCGTCGTCTCGACCGGCATCGGCGGCGGGCTCGTCATCGACGGCGTGCCGCTGCTCGGCCCGACCGGCAACGCCGGGCACGTCGGCCACATGACGGTGGACCCGTACGGCGAGCGCTGCGAGTGCGGCGGGCGCGGCTGCGTCGAACGCTACGCCAGCGGCCCCAACCTGGCCCGCTGGGCGCTCGACAACGGCTGGAAGGCGCCGGAGGGCGAACCGGCCGACTCGCGGAACCTGGCCCGGGACGCCGCCGAGGGCGAGCCGGTCGCGGTGGCGGCCTACGAGCGGGCCGCCAGGGCGCTGGCCGGGATGATCGCCTCCGCCACCGCGGCGGCCGAGGTGACCCGGGTCGTCATCGGCGGCGGCGTGTCGGGGGCCGGCCCGGTGCTCTTCGAGCCGCTGGAACGGGCCCTGGACGACGTGGCCGGGCTGGGGTTCGTCCGGGCGGTGGACGTCCAGCCCACCATGCTGGGCGTACGGGCCGGCCTGGCCGGGGCAGCCAAGCTGGCCTTCGACTACTCGGACTCCGCCGCGGCCTGAGCCTCGCGCCGCTCGATGATCCTGCGGGTGAAGGGGATCAGCTCAACGGCCCGGACGCCCAGGTAGGCACCCAGGAACGCGAGCACCACCAGCATGAAAGGGCTCGTGGCGAACCCGTTCACGGTCACGAAGGCGTACAGGATCGAGTCGAGCAGCACCATAAGAGGACTCCGAGGGGAGAAACAGACGGCGAGGCCCATAGGGTAACCGGACCTCGCCGATGCTCGCCGCCGTTCGGCCGGGCTCGTGGCGAAAACCACCCCGGCCGGTACGGCCGGCCGGGGACGCCGGTCAGTGGAAGAAGTGGCGCGTGCCGGTGAAGTAGAGCGTGATGCCCGCCTTCTCGGCCGCGTCGACGACCTCCTGGTCGCGGACGGACCCGCCGGGCTCCACCACGGCCTTCACCCCGGCCTCGATCAGCACCTCCAGCCCGTCGGCGAACGGGAAGAACGCGTCGGAGGCGCCCACCGACCCGGCGGCCCGCTCACCGGCCCGGCTGACCGCCAGGCGGCAGGAGTCGACCCGGTTGACCTGGCCCATGCCGACGCCCACGGTCGCCCCGCCGGAGGCCAGCAGGATGGCGTTGGACTTGACCGAACGGCTGGCCCGCCAGGCGAACGCCAGGTCCGCCAGCACCTCGGGGCTCGCGGGCGCGCCGGCCTTGAGCTCCCACTGCTCGGGCGCGTCGCCGGGCGCGTCGACCCGGTCGGCCCGCTGCAGGAGCAGCCCGCCGTCGATCCGGCGGAACTCCGACGTGTTGGCCGGGCCCTCGGGGCAGGCCAGCAGCCGGATATTCTTCTTCCTGGTCAGCACGGCCAGCGCCGCGGGCTCGAACGACGGCGCCACCACGACCTCGGTGAACACCTCGGCGATCTGCCCGGCCAGCTCGGCCGTGACCGGCCCGTTGACGGCGATCACCCCGCCGTACGCCGACACCGGGTCGCAGGCGTGGGCCTTGCGGTGCGCCTCGGCCACGTCTGCGCCGACGGCGATGCCGCACGGGTTCTGGTGCTTGATGATCGCCACGCACGGGTCGGTGAAGTCCCAGGCGGCCCGCCAGGCGGCGTCGGCGTCGAGGTAGTTGTTGTAGGACATCTCCTTGCCGTGCAGCTGCTCGGCCTCGGCGAGGCCGCCCGAGCCGCCGGTGTAGAGGGCGGCGGCCTGGTGCGGGTTCTCGCCGTAGCGCAGGGTCGCCTTGCGCTCCCAGGTCGCCCCCATGAACGCCGGCCACTCGCCGTCGGGCTCGTACACGTCGGCGAACCAGGAGGCGACGGCCACGTCGTAGGAGGCCGTGTGGGCGTAGGCGAGGCCCGCCAGCCGCCTGCGCTCGGCCAGGGTGAAGCCGCCCTCGTTCAGGGCGTTCAGCACGGCACCGTAGGCGCCGGGGTCGACGACGACGGCGCAGGTGCTGTGGTTCTTGGCCGCGCCGCGGATCATCGCCGGCCCGCCGATGTCGATCTGCTCGACGCACTCCTCCGGCGACGCGCCGGAGGCGACCGTCTCGGCGAACGGGTAGAGGTTGACGACCACGAGCTGGAACGGGTCGATCTCCAGCTCGTCGAGCTGGGCCACGTGGTGGGGCTTGGTCAGGTCGGCCAGCAGCCCGGCGTGCACACGCGGGTGCAGGGTCTTGACCCGGCCGTCGAGGCACTCGGGGAACCCGGTGAGCTGCTCGACCTTGGTCACCGGGACGCCGTAGGACGCGATGGCGGCCGCGGTGCCGCCGGTCGACACGATCTCCACGCCGGCCCCGTCGAGCGCCCTGGCCAGCTCCTCCAGCCCGGACTTGTCGTACACCGCGATCAGCGCGCGCCGGATGGCGATGCGAGTCACTTGGATTCCCCTCCTGTTTGGTTCCCGATGCGGACCACGCGTCCGCTGACCGTCCAGCCCTCGCGGACCATCCGGCCGACGATGTCGACGAGCAGGCGGCGCTCGACGCTCTTGATGCGCTCGTGCAGGGACGCCTCGTCGTCGTCGGGCAGCACGCTCACCGCCTCCTGCGCGATGATGGGCCCGGTGTCGACGCCCGAGTCGGCCAGCATCACCGTGCAGCCCGTCACCTTCACGCCGTGGGCGAGCGCGTCACGCACGCCGTGGGCGCCCGGGAAGGACGGCAGCAGCGCGGGATGGGTGTTGACCACCGGGAAGGCGCCG
The DNA here is from genome assembly GCF_002850745.1 of Nonomuraea indica. Lineage (GTDB taxonomy): Bacteria > Actinomycetota > Actinomycetes > Streptosporangiales > Streptosporangiaceae > Nonomuraea > Nonomuraea indica. The sequence continues at coordinate 158,807 of NZ_KZ559467.1, read as the reverse complement.
ATCGTCGGCTCCCCCAGGATCTTCATGAATCCCGCCGCGACCACGAGATCGGGCTCGTACGCGGCGATCCTGGCCGCGAGGGCGTCGTCCCACTCCGCCCGCGACGGATGGTCCGCCAGTTTCTCGACGAAAGTCGGCACCTTGGCCTTCTCCGCCCTGTCCAGCCCCGCGATCCCGTCCCGGTCCGCGCCGACGGCGACCACGCGTGCCCCGTACGACGGGTCGGCGGAAGCGTCCAGCAGGGCCTGTAGGTTGGTTCCAGAGCCGGAGACGAGGACGACGAGCCGCCCAGCCTTAGACACGCATCACTCCAATGGGAAAACCGGGGTGGGGCTGCCAGCGTATCCGCTCCTCGCCCGGTCACGCAGAGGAGGTCAGGTGTCGACACCGGTGCAGGCGCCGGCGGGCCAGCAGCCCGCGGATTCCGCGGGCCGTCGCGCGATCTGGTTGTCCATCGCAGCGCTGGCCATGACGTTCATGCTGCCACTCGCCGGGCTGGTGATGGCGCTGTTCGCCCTCATGGCGGGCATCCGCGCGCTGCCGCAGCTCAGGAGCGCGGGCAGGCCGACCGGCACGGCCGTGGGCGGCATCGCCGTCTCGGTGATCGCGCTGGCGCTGTCGGGCGGCGCCACCGCGATGCAGGTCTACCTGATGGACGAATACTCCGCCTACCAGGAGTGCATGCAGGCGGCCGGCACGGTCACCTCGCAGGGCGAGTGCTTCACCCGGTTCAGGGACGCGGCCCAGCAGAAGCTCCCCGCCGACGTGCTGGAGATGCTGGGCACCGTCCAGCCCTGAGCCGCACGGGCACCGCCCTCCAGCCCTGAGCCGCACGGGCACCGCCCTCCAGCCCTGAGCCGCACGGGCATCGCCGTCCGGCCTCGATCCGCGCGGGTGTCAGTCGCGGTCCCAGGCGTACGGGTCGAGGTAGATGACGTGCCCGCCGCGGTCGTCCGACTCGTCCACGATGTCCCTGCGCGGCCCCGTCCGGCCGCCGTCGGCCGGACGGGGCCGCGCCTGGGCCAGCGTCTCCGCCTCGGCCGAGGCGTGCTCGTCCTGCCAGTCGTCGCGGATGACGGGGATGGGCTGGGTGTCGGCCTCGGTGGCGTCCATCCAGTGACCCGGCAGCGGGCGGGCGTCGGCCTCGGCCAGGCCGACCTTGCTCGCCGCCCGGGCGAGCGCCGCCCCGGCCTTGCGCACCGGTGCCGCGGCCTTGTCGAGCGGGACGCGAGCCCGCCGGTTGAGCAGCAGGAGGTTGGTCACCCCGGCGGAGATGCCCGCCGCGACGCCCACCTCCAGGGCGACCGACACGGCGACCTCCCACGGCGACGGCCCGACGGCGGCCAGCCGCCCGCCGCCGATCGGGCCGCCCGACAGGGCCGCCAGCAGCCCCGCCACCAGGCCCGTGGTGACGCCGGTGAAGAAGCCCCACAGCGGGGCGGCCTCGTACGAGGGAGAGGGCGAGATCCGGGCGAACACCACGCCCGCCACCGCGCCGGCCAGGAACGGCAGCGCGACCACCGCCATCACCCAGCCGGGCACCGGACCGCTGTCGGGCAGCGCGCCGAGGATCGGCAGGCTCGGCACGGTGCCGAGCTGCACGCCCGTGGGCGCCACCAGCGTGCCGGTGCCGATGGCGAACCCGGGCCCGGCGATGTAGGACAGCGCCCAGATGACCACGTTGAGCAGGTAGAGCAGCTGGAGGAGCAGGAGCAGCACCCCGCCCACGAACCCGGGCGACAGCACCCCGGACAGCTCGCGCACCTGCCCGAAGTTGACCCCGACCGCCACGACCACGAGCACCAGCCCGGCGGCGAGCAGCAGCGCCGTGGCCACCGCCGTGCCGAGGGTCAGCGCGCGCACCCGCTCGGGCAGCAGCCGCAGCATCGCCCGCCACGGCCCGATCGTGCGGGCCGTGGCCAGCGAGCCCGCCAGGAAGGCGAGCGTGAAGTGGCTCAGCAGCGCCTCGCCGATGAACGGCTGGGTGATGTCGTTGCGCGCCACGACCGCGATCAGCCCGGCCAGCAGCGCGTACGGCGCCGCCAGCGAGACCCCGGCCTGCGCGACCAGCACGAGCTGCGCCCGGCGGCGGGCGCCGGCCTTCTCGCGGGGGCTGTTCTTCGGCAGCCGGGCCGGCAGCCGCAGCCGCAGGTCGGCGTCGCGGGCCATCCAGCGGGCGGCGCGGTACAGCAGCAGCGCGGGCAGGATGATCAGACCGAGGGGCAGCAGCCCGACCCGGCCGCCGGGGATCGCGAACCCGGCGTGGTGGGCGGCCAGCCAGGCCTGCGCCGCCGTGCGGAACACCCCCGGCAGGCCGGCCCCGAGCGTGCCGTTGGGCGCGGCGATCCAGCCGACGAGGGTGAGCGTGGTGAGCGCGGCCAGTCCGACGCCCAGCGTGCAGGCGGCGGCCAGCATCCCCGACACGGGCAGCGGCCGCCGGGACTCGTCGTCGTCCGGCACCCCGGGGAGTTTGCCGAGCACCGAGCGGGGGGCTGCTCGGAGCTGGTCGAGAATCGCCGTCACAGTAGACGATTTTCGCAATCTTTTCCGACCGCCGCTTGGTTGACGCGCCGCGCCGGTCCGGCTTTGTGGCCTTTCCGGGCCGCACAGGCCGCCGAAGCCGGACGGGTCACTGGGGCACGGACCGTTGGGGCCGGTGGATGCCGGACCGCCGGAGCCGGTGGATGCCGGAGCGTCGGAGCCGGTGGATGCCGGACCGTCGGAGCGGGACGGGCCGGTGGACGGGGAGCCGTCGGGGGCGGACGGGCCGGTGGGGCGACGGGAGCGCCGGTGCGGCGCGCGAAGGCCCCGCACCGGACCGGTGCGGGGCCTTCGACAGGGTGTTCAGCGGGCCTGCATGATCTCGCGCATGAGGCGGGCCGTCTCGGAGGGGGTCTTGCCGACGCGGACGCCGACCTTCTCCAGTGCCTCCTTCTTGGCCTGGGCCGTGCCGGCCGAGCCGGACACGATGGCGCCCGCGTGGCCCATCGTCTTGCCCTCGGGGGCGGTGAAGCCCGCGACGTAGGCGACGACCGGCTTGGTCACGTGCTGCTCGATGTAGGCGGCGGCCCGCTCCTCGGCGTCACCGCCGATCTCGCCGATCATCACGATCGCGTCGGTGTCGGGGTCCTCCTGGAACGCCTGCAGGGCGTCGATGTGGGTGGTGCCGATGACGGGGTCGCCGCCGATGCCCACGGCCGTCGAGAAGCCGAAGTCGCGCAGCTCGTACATGAGCTGGTAGGTCAGCGTGCCCGACTTGGAGACCAGGCCGATGCGGCCCGCCGTGGTGATGTCGGCGGGGATGATGCCGGCGTTGGACGCGCCGGGCGAGGCGATGCCCGGGCAGTTGGGGCCGATGATGCGGGTCTTGTTGCCCTTGGCCACCGCGTAGGCCCAGAACTCGGTCGAGTCGTGCACCGGGACGCCCTCGGTGATGACCACGCAGAGCGGGATCTCGGCGTCGATGGCCTCCTTGACGGCGGCCTTGGTGAACGCCGGGGGCACGAAGACGACCGACACGTCGGCGCCGGTCTCCGCCATCGCCTCCGCGACCGTGCCGAACACGGGCAGGCCCTCGTGGGTGATGCCGGCCTTGCGGGCGTTCACGCCGCCCACGACGCGCGCGCCGGAGGCGAGCATGCGCCGGGTGTGCTTGGTGCCCTCACCGCCGGTCATGCCCTGAACGATGATCTTGCTGTTCTCGGTCAGCCAGATAGCCATGTCTCACGCACCTACCGCAGCGAGCTCCGCGGCGCGCTTGGCCGCCTCGTCCATCGTGTCAACCAGCTCGACCCGCGGGAGCGCGGCATCGGCGAGGATCTGCCGCCCGAGCTGGGCGTTGTTGCCGTCGAGGCGGACCACCAGCGGGTGGGTCACGGCCTCGCCGCGGCTCTCCAGCAGCTTGAAGGCCGCCACGATGCCGTTGGCGACGGCGTCGCAGGAGGTGATGCCGCCGAAGACGTTCACGAAGATCGACTTCACCGACGGGTCGGAGAGGATGATCTCCAGGCCGGCGGCCATGACCTCGGCCGAGGCACCGCCGCCGATGTCGAGGAAGTTGGCGGGGGACGGCTTGCCGGGGAAGGCCTCGCCCGCGTAGGCCACCACGTCGAGGGTGGACATGACCAGGCCGGCGCCGTTGCCGATGATGCCGACGTCGCCGTCGAGCTTGACGTAGTTGAGGTCCTTCTCCTTGGCCTTGGCCTCGAGCGGGTCCTCGGCGGCCTTGTCGGCGTACGCCTCGTGCTCGGACTGGCGGAAGACGGCGTTGTCGTCGAGCGTGACCTTGCCGTCGAGGGCCTTCACCTGGCCGTCGGCCGACAGGATCATCGGGTTGACCTCGACCAGCGTCGCGTCCTCGTCGACGAAGCAGCACCACAGCTTCTCGATCAGCTCGGCCGCGCCGTCGAGCGACTGCTCGGGCAGCCCGCCCGCGACCGCGATCTCGCGCGCCTTGGCCCGGTCGACGCCGTCCAGCGCGGAGACCGGGACCTTGGCCACCTTTTCGGGAGTGGAGTGCGCGACCTCTTCAATGTCCATTCCGCCCGCTGCGGAGCAGATCGCGAGGAATGTACGATTCGCGCGGTCGAGCAGGAAGGAGAAGTAGTACTCCTCCGCGATCGCGCTTGCCTCCTCCACGAGCACCTTGTGGACCGTGTGGCCCTTGATGTCCATGCCCAGGATGGCCTTGGCCTTCTCGACGGCGTCGGCGGCGTCGTCCGCCACCTTCACGCCGCCGGCCTTGCCACGGCCGCCGGTCTTCACCTGGGCCTTGACCACGACGCGGCCGGTGAGCTGCTCGGCTGCCGCCCGCGCCTCCTCCACGGTGTGGGCGACGATGCCGCGCGGCACCGGGATGCCGTAGTCCGCGAAGAGCTCCTTCGCCTGATGTTCGAACAGGTCCACGAGGGTCCGTCCTTGCTTATCCGACTGATGTTCGACGGCCCGGGCCACCCCGTGCGTGCCGGGCGTTTCCGCCAGTGAAGCCTAGCCCCAAGCCCGACCTCCCCAGGTCACCGGGTGGGCGATATGCCGTGATGTGACGGTGATCTCACTGTCGCGAGCCTCCGGACGGGCGGGCGCCCGGCGGCGTACCGTGGCGACCATCCGGCAGGGCGATCTCGGATAACCCTCACAATCCACCACGCCTTCCCACAAAGTGCCCGGGGGCGATAAACGCCATTCCCGGCTTCGTCATGGCGCCCCGAAATGGCCGGAGGCATCGCCCAAAGTGACGTTCACCGACCTCACCGTAAACCGGTCAGCCTTCTGCACGAGAAATCCACACTTTTCCCTCAAGTACGCCATAGACCGAGATAACATCGTGATCTTCGCTTGGCAGGATCTCCTCGCGCAATGAGAAAAGAGAGGGATTCATAATGAAGCGAATCGTCACCGGCCTGGCCTTGGCCTCGGCTGCGACGCTCATCGCGGCCGCTCCGGCACAGGCCGCGCCGGTGAACCCGGCCGCCGCCGTCCAGAAGCAGTACGCGGCCGGCAAGGGCGTCAAATTCGCCGAGGTCGTCAAGATGGTGTACAAGGGCGAGCGGGACATCCTCCTGCGGCGCAGCGGCACGCTGCAGTTCGGCAGCTCGGGCGTCGTCGCCTCGGACATCACCGGCCAGCTCAACATCAAGAGGAGCGACGTCGAAGCGCTGTCCGACATCCTCGCGGACGAGGACGAGCCCGAGCTCGGCGAGACCCTCGTCACGGCGCTCACCACGCCCGAGCGGATCGTCACGGTCGGCAAGTCGACCTACCTGACGGGCGGCCTGTGGAGTGCCCTGCTGAACTCCAACAAGGGCTGGATCAAGATCCCGGGAACCGCCCCCGTGGGCCTGACGAGCACCTACAGCCAGCCGCTGAACATCGTCGGCGAGCCGGCCACGCTCAAGACCCTGATGAAGGGCGCCAAGGCGACCAAGGACGGCTTCTACGGCAAGATCTCGGCGGGCGAGCTGAGCAAGGTGTCGCCGACGTTCCGCAACACGCCCGGGATCAACGTGAAGAAGGCCAAGGGCGCCATCAGCTGGAAGCTCTCCGTGGACGCCAAGGGCCTGCCGGTGCGGCTGGCGTCGGCGTTCCCGTCGTCGGTGCTCGGCATGACCCCCAAGGGCGTGACGATCAGCGTCGAAACCCGCTACAGCGACTGGGGCACGCCGGTCACCGTCACCGCTCCGCCGGAGCTGGAGGTGGCCAAGACCCTGGAGGAGGCCATCGACCTCCCCGGCCCGAAGAGCATCCCGCTCAGCGCCATCGTGCACTGACGCGGCGGCGTCGACGCCTCTCCCCCTCCGGGCGGGAGAGGCGTCTCTCGTTTCCGGCACCGCATGCCTCGTCTCCCCCTCCGGGCGGGAGAGGGGTCTCTCGTTTCGGCACCGCATGCCTCGCCTCGCCCTCCGGGCGGCCGAGGCATGTCTGGTTCCCGGCGGGTGAACGTCTCGTCCCGGCGCTCACCCGCCGGTGGTCCGAGGTCGTGACCGGCGCGTACGGCCTAGCCTCGCAGCCGGGAGTCGCGCACCCGCGCCCACTCCAGGGAGTGCCTGATGCCCTCCTCCACCGAGTGGCGCGCCCGCCAGCCCAGCAGCCGCTCGGCCAGGTCGCTGCGCGTGTACGCCCCCGCCACGTCACCGGGCCTGCGCTCCGCCTCCACCACCTCGACCGGCCGGTCCACCACGCGGTTGAACGCCTCGGCCAGCTCCCGCACCGTCGTGCCCGTGCCGGTGCCCAGGTTGATCACCGCTCCCTCGGGGAACAGCCCGTCGAAGCGCCGCAGCGCCTCCACGTGGGCCGTCGCCAGGTCCCAGACGTGCACGTAGTCGCGGATGCCGGACCCGTCACGGGTCGGGTAGTCGGTGCCGGTGAGCCGGAACGGCACGCCGTCCTCGTAGGCCTCGATGAGCTTGCCGAGCGCGTGGCTGGGCCGGCGCAGCTGCAGCCCGGTGCGCATCCGCGGGTCGGCGCCGATGGGGTTGAAGTAGCGCAGCGAGAGCACCCGGATCGGCCGGGTGGCCGCGATGTCGGCGAACATCGCCTCGCACATCGCCTTCGTCCGCGCGTACGGGCTCTGCGGGTCGAGCGGCGAGCCCTCGTCCACCGTGTGGTCCGCCCCTGCCCGGTAGATCGACGCCGACGAGCTGAAGACCATCCGCTCGCACCCGTTGCGCAGCAGGTGGTCCACGAACTCCAGGCTCTTGGCCACGTTCGCCCGGTAGTAACCCACCGGGTCGGCCACCGAGTCGGGCACCACGATCAACGCCGCGCAGTGGACGACCGCCTCGATGTCGGGATGCTCCGCGAACACCTTGTCCACCAGGGCGCCGTCACTGATGTCGCCCTCGTGGAACGCCCTCCCCTCGGCGAACTCCCGCCGTCCCGTCACCAGGTTGTCGAGGATCACCGGCTCGATCCCCGCGTCCAGGCACGCGGACGCCACCGTGCTCCCGATGAATCCCGCACCGCCGGAAATCAACACGCTCATGCCAGTCCCCTGCCTCCCATGGCGCGCGTCACGCGCAGTCGTCGTGCAACCAGGGCGTCGGAATCTCCCCGACCCCGCCCAGTTCTGATCATCCCCGACCGCCGGACCGCCCGCGCCGGGGTCACAGCGTGGCAGCACGGGCAGCCACCCGTTACCGGATCGTTAGGGCCATCTTGCCTACGGAGAAAGGCTTTCGTTTGTCTACCTATGCGACGTAGCACTTACTCCTGGAGTAACCCCCGTGAATCCCCTCCCCCGGATGCCGATAGTCGCCGCACTCCTCGCCCTGGCCACGGCGACCGCGTGCGCGGCGGAAGGCACGTCCGCCCCGCCCGCGGCCGCGGTCCGCGCCGCGAGCACCTCATTCGCCCCCGGCGTGGTCAACGCCGCGGGTGTCGCCGCCAAGGCCGCCGCGACCACGCCGGCCCCCACGCCGACCGCCACCTCGACGAAGACGTCCGCAGGCAAGCCGCGGCTCGGCATCGCCGACATCACCCCCATGGGTGAGAAGGCGGAGAAGGTCGGCGTCGGCTTCCCGATCATCGTCACCTTCGACCGCGACGTCCGCGACAAGGCGGCGGCCGAGGCGGCACTGGAGGTGCGGCCGGAGAAGCCGGTCGAGGGCGCCTGGCGGTGGGTGTCGCACCGCAAGGTCATCTACCGGACGAAGACGTACTGGAAGCCGCACCAGAAGGTGCTCTTCAAGGCCCGCCTCAGCCAGATCCCGGGCAACGAGGCCGCCAAGGACGTCTCGCGCCGCTTCGCGGTCGGCACGGCCAACATCTCGCTCGTCGACACGCGCCGGCACGTGATGAAGGTCCGCCGCGACGGCAAGCTCGCCCGGACCATCCCGATCAGCGCGGGCCGCGGCGGCATGATCAGGAACGGCGTGGACGTCTACCTGACGACCAGCGGCGTCCACCTGACCATGGGCAAGAAGGCCGTGGAGACGATGACGTCCTCCTGGATGGGCGTCACGGACCCCAAGGACCCGCGCTACTACAAGGAGGAGATCCCCTGGGCGGTCCGCATCTCCGACAGCGGCGAGTACGTGCACCAGAGCTACGGCGACTACCAGTACCTCGGCCGGTCCAACCAGAGCCACGGCTGCGTGCGCGCCACCCCGGCGGGCGCCAAGTGGTTCTACGGCATCGCCCAGCGCGGTGACGTCGTGAAGATCGTCGGCACCAAGCGCAAGCTGGACTGGCGCAACGGCTGGAGTTACTGGCAGCTCAACTGGACCCAGTGGAAGAAGGGCAGCGCGCTCAGGAGCTGACCCCGCCACCGGCTCGACCCGTCGCCCGCCCGGCGCCCGACGCCATCCCGCCCACCCGGCTCAAGCGCCGGAGCCGGGCGGGCACCGGCGGACGTGCCGCCGGTCACGGGCGGGCGTGCCGCCGACGGACGTGCCGCCGGTCTCGGGCGGGCGTGGCGCCGGTCACGGGCGGACGTGCCGCCGGTCACGGGCGGACGTGGCGCCGGTCACGGGCGGACGTGGCGCCGGTCACGGGCGGACGTGGCGCCGGTCGCGGGCGGACGTGGCGCCGGTCGCGGGCGGACGTGGCGCCGGTCGCGGGCGGACGTGGCGCCGGTCGCGGGTGGGCTAGAGCTTCTCCAGGGGCGCGTATGCCAGGAGGAGCGTCTTCTCGCCGCCGCTGCCGAAGTCGATCTTGACCTTGGTCTTCTCCGCCACCCCGTCGACCGACACGACGGTGCCCAGGCCGAAGGCGTCGTGCGACACCCGGTCTCCCGGCGTCAGCGACGGCACGACCCGCGCGCTCTTCTTGGGGGCCGCCGTGGGAGCGGGCTCGCGCCGGGTGGCCGCGGTCCAGGCCGTCTTCTCCGGCGGTGTCCGCCAGTCGACGAGCTGTCCGGGCACCTCGTTCACGAAGCGCGAGGCCGGGTTGAACGACGGCGAGCCCCACGAGCTGCGCACCGCCGCCCGCGTCAGGTAGAGGCGCTGCCGGGCCCGGGTGATGCCGACGTAGGCGAGCCGGCGCTCCTCCTCCAGCTCCTTGGGCTCGCCCAGGGAGCGGACGTGCGGGAAGACGCCGTCCTCCATGGCCGTCAGGAACACCACCGGGAACTCCAGGCCCTTGGCGGTGTGCAGGGTCATCAGCGTGACCACGCCCTGGCCGCCGTCGGCCTCGGGGATCTGGTCGGCGTCGGCCACCAGCGACACCTGCTCCAGGAACTCCACCAGCGTGCCCTCGGGATTGGCCTCCTCGAACTCCGAGGCCACCGAGACGAGCTCGTTGAGGTTTTCGAGGCGCGACTCGTCCTGCGGATCCTCCGACGCCTCCAGCTCGGCGCGGTAGCCGGTGGCGACCAGCACCTCCTCGGCCAGCGCCGACGGCGGCATGCCCGCGGCCTTGCTGATCAGCTCGTCGATCATCGCCACGAACTCGCGCACGGCGTTGAGCGAGCGGGTCGCCATGCCGTACGCCTCGTCGGCCCGCCGCAGCGCCTCCCAGTAGGAGATGCGCTCGCGGGACGACAGCGCCTCGATCATCGCCTCGGCGCGGTCGCCGATGCCGCGCTTGGGCACGTTGAGGATGCGCCGCAGGGACACCACGTCGTTGGGGTTGGCCAGCACCCGCAGGTAGGCCAGCAGGTCCTTGACCTCCTTGCGCTCGTAGAAGCGCACGCCCCCGACCACCTTGTAGGGCAGGCCGGTGCGGATGAAGATCTCCTCGAAGACCCGGGAGGCGGCGTTGGTGCGGTAGAAGACGGCCACGTCGCCCGGCCGGACGTCCTCCTCGTCGCAGAGCCGGTCGACCTCCTGCGCGACGAACACCGCCTCGTCGTGCTCGTTGTCGGCCACGTATCCGACGATCTTGGGGCCGTCGCCCTGGTCGGACCAGAGGTTCTTGGGCTTGCGCGCCTCGTTGCGCGAGATGACCGCGTTGGCGGCGGCCAGGATGTTCTGGGTGGAGCGGTAGTTCTGCTCCAGCAGGATGGTGCGGGCGTCGGGGTAGTCGCGCTCGAACTCCAGGATGTTGCGGATCGTCGCGCCGCGGAACGCGTAGATCGACTGGTCGGCGTCGCCGACCACGCACAGCTCCGACTGGTCGGCGCCCGACCGGATCAGCTCGCCGTCGCCGGTGCGCAGCTCGGGACGGCCCACCAGCTCCCTGATCAGGATGTACTGGGCGTGGTTGGTGTCTTGGTACTCGTCGACGAGGACGTGCCTGAACCGCATCCGGTAGTGCTCGGCCACCTCGGGGAAGAGCTGGAAGAGCGTCACCGTGTTCATGATGATGTCGTCGAAGTCCATCGCGCCGGACTCGGTGAGCTTGAGCTGGTAGCTCTTGTAGGCCTCGGCCAGCACCTTCTCCAGGTGGGAGCCCGCCTTGTCGAGCGCGGTCTCGTAGTCGACCAGCTCGTTCTTGAAGTTGCTCACCTGGGCCGAGAACGACCTCGGCGGATAGCGCTTGGGATCGAGGTCCATCTCGCGGCAGACCATGGCCATCAGCCGCTGGGAGTCGGCCTGGTCGTAGATGGAGAAGCTGGAGGGGAAACCGAGCCGCTTGGCCTCGCGGCGCAGGATGCGCATGCAGGCACTGTGGAACGTCATCACCCACATCGCGCGGGAGCGCGGGCCGACCAGCTTGTCGATGCGCTCCTTCATCTCGCGGGCGGCCTTGTTGGTGAACGTGATCGCCAGGATCTCGCCCGGATGCACGTCGCGCTCGGCGAGCAGGTAGGCGATGCGGTGGGTGAGCACCCGGGTCTTGCCCGAGCCCGCTCCCGCCACGATCAGCAGCGGGCTGCCGTGGTGGATCACGGCCTCGCGTTGCTGCGCGTTGAGTCCGTCGAGCAAGGGGTGGTCAACAGAGACCTGGGTGGTCGGCACGCATCTAGGTTAAGACGCCCCACCGACAATCGGTGCCCGGAATGCCGACCGGGAACCGGCGGTTGTCTCCCGACAGGAGATCAGAAAGGGAGACCATGCTGGCCGAGAGTGAGATCAACAGGGTGCTGACCGTCACGGCCCATCCGGACGACGTCGACTTCGGCGCCGCGGGGTCGGCTGCGCTCTTCGCCGACCGGGGCGTCCAGGTCACCTACCTGCTGGTCACCGACGGCGACGCCGGCGGCAACGACCGCGACCTCGACAACTCCGGCATGGCCGAGCTGCGCCGGACCGAGCAGACGTCCGCCGCCAAGGCCGTCGGCGTCACCGACGTGCGCTTCCTCGGCTACGCCGACGGGACGGTGACGCCGTCGCTGGAGCTTCGACGCGACATCGCCCGCGTCATCCGCCAGGTGCGCCCCGACCTGGTGATCACCCACCATCCCGACCGCAACTACCAGTTCGTGGCGCCCAGCCATCCCGACCACCGCGCCGTCGGCGGCGCCGCGCTCGACGCGGTCTACCCCGACGCCCGCAACCCGTACGCCTTCCCCGAGCTGCTGCGGGAGGAGGGCCTGGAGGCGTGGACGGTGCCGGAGGTGTGGCTGATGGGCGGGATGACGCCCGACCACTGGGTGGACGTCACCGCCGTGCTCGACCGCAAGCTGGCGGCCCTGCAGTCGCACGTGAGCCAGATCGCGCACGTGGAGGGGTTCGAGGAGGCGGTCAAGGCGCGCTGGGCGGAGTGGGCGACGCGGGCCGGCTTCGGCGCGGGCCGCTACGCGGAGGCCTTCCAGATCGTCCCCACGGCCTGACCACCGGCCCCACGGCCTTTGCACCACCGGCCCCACGGCCTTTGCACCACCGGCCCCACCCCACTGCCCCCGCCCACCGGCACTCACCTGCGCCGGTGCGGCAGACCATCCGCCACGGACGCGGCCTCCGTGCGCGGACGGAGGCCGAGGGCGGATCACGACACGGAGCCCGGCGGCACCACCCACAGAGAGGGCTGCCCGGTGACCTCGGAGATGACGTCGTAGTCGCGGTCGTAGTGCAGGACCGTCGCCCCGTGCACCTCGGCACAGGCCGCGATCAGCAGGTCGTTCGGCCCGACGCCCCGGTGCTGCGACTTACGGGCGAGTAAGCCCTGCACGTCGAGGGCTCGTGCCTGCACGTCGGCATTGAGCTCCAAGCACCGGAAGTCGTCGCGCAGATGCTGTGCGTCAAGTTCGTACCCCGCGGGGTCTCGGGCGCTGAAGAGCACTTCGAGCTGCGTGACCGTGCAGATCGCCAACATCTTGTCGAGCATGAGCGGTTTCAGGGCGCGTCCGACCAGCGGGTTGGGCATGCGCGCCAGAGCGCTCTTGTCGATGAGGTAGACCACGCCGGTGGCTACCACGGATGCTTCATGATCTCCGGATCCAAGAGATCGGTATTGTCCCGTGAGGTCCAGTATTCGAACGCTTCTCGACGCTTTGCCCTTTCGGCGACCTCCGTCAGGGCGGCGTGGACCGTCTCCTTCATGTTCTTCGTCCCAAGCTCCTCCTGGACGACCTCCAGGAGCTCCTTGTCGATGTCGATGACCGTACGCAAGGGGCATCACCTCCGCTACCTCCACCGTATATCACAGACAGTGATCTTGATATACGCACGCTCCGCACATCGTCCGGAACGGAACGTGCGCAGCGGAGAACGTACTGCACCGAAGCCCTCCCTCGGCGTGCACGTCGGGACGGCGGTGGAGGATCTCTACCCCTCGGGCGGAATCCGTGTGCCCCGCCTGCTCGCGAGGCGGGCGAAGACGTAGCCGAGGGAGTTGGTGGACAGGTGCAGCATCGAGGGGGCCAGCAGACCGGCACGGCGCCGCAGCTCGCAGAAGAGCACCCCCGCCACCCCGGTGGACAGCACGCTGCCCGCGACCACCCGGGCCGTGTCGAGACGGCCCGGCGACTCGCCCGCCGTGAGGGCGCCGAGGGCGGGGTTGGCGCGGGCCATGTCGATCGCCGGCAGGATGTGCCACAGCCCGAAGAGCGCCGACGACACGGCCGTCGCCGTCGCCGTGCCGTGGGTGCGGCGCAGCCCGCCGTACAGGGCGCCGCGGAAGCCCACCTCCTCCAGCAGGACCGTGCCGAACGGGACCTGTACGAGAACCTCCTCCAGCACGCGCGCCCGTGACAGGGACAGCGCGCGCTCGTCGTGGAAGAGCGGCCGGGTGCGCGGCAGCGCGACGCCCGCCGTGTAGGCGGCGACGACCCCGGTGGCCAGCGCCGCCCCGGCGAGGGCGCCGCGCCGGGGCTGCTCGAACCCGAGCTCTCGCCAGGACGCCCCCGACCTGCGCGCCATCGCCACCAGCGCGGCGGTGGCGGCGGCCGAGGTCAGCGGGCCGAGCCGGGGGGCGACCTTGTTGTTGAGGACGTTGGCCGCGACCAGCACGGCGATCGAGGGAAGCAGCACTCCTGCAGGCTATGTCGCCCCGTGTGCGCCCGCGGGCCCACACGTCACTCCGGACACGCCGAAGCGCCCGCGCGGTGCCGCGCACGCCCGGGTCAGGACGCTGCGGGGGTGCGCCAGCCGGCCGGGAAGCGGCTGCGGCGGCGCTCCTGCGGTGTGAGGCCGCCCCAGATGCCCTCCGCCTCGCCCGCCCGCAGCGCGTAGGAGCGGCACTCCTGCAGCACCCGGCACCCGGCGCAGATCTCCTTGGCGCGCGCCTCCTGGGCCGGTGAGGGGGCGAGGGGGAAGAAGAGCTCAGGGTCGCTGGATCTGCACGCGCCCCCGCGCAGCCAGCCGGTCTCCTCCAAGGGCATGAGGCCACGCTATGCCGTGTTCATGATCGCTCGCATCATCCTGGGGGTTGACGCTCGGATACATCTCGGGCCGGACCCGGAGGCCCGCGATCAGCAGGCGCTCACCCCACGGTTGTAGCCGGTGGCGAACGCCTGCTGGCGCTGCTCGGCCGTGCCGTGGGCGGCCGGGTTGAGCCAGTCGTCCGTGGGGTCGCCGGCGGCTTCGAGGTTGAGCAGCAACTCCTCCTCGTCGCCCGGTTCGGCGCGCAGCGACCCCGCCTGGACCAGGGCCGACAGCGTGCCGCCCGCGTAGCAGTCGGCCTGCAGCTCCGCCTGGACGTTCAGCTCGAACCGGGAGTCGAGCTGCGCCTGGACGGCGTGGCCGAGCTCGTGCAGCACGATCAGGTACACCGATCCGTCGCCCATCTCGCTCCACAGCCGTTCCATCCAGTCGCGGTCGAAGGCGACGAAATGCCCGGCGGGGCAGTAGAAGGCGTTGTTGGGCACGGAGCGCTCCCCGGCGCAGCGCGGGCCGGACCGCCCCGAGTAGGGCACGAAGCCGTTGATCGGCCGGTAGGTCCGGCCGGCCTCGCCGAACTGCTGCTTCCAGAACGTCTCGCCCAGCTCCCGCGCCCCCTGGACGTCGTCCGCGAAGGTGTCGGCGCCCCGGACGTCCCTGGAGGGCACGCCCGTGAGCCCGCACCCGGCGAGCAGGAGCACCAGGACCAGGGCGAGGGCGCGTGTCACGCGGTCAGACTTCCCAGGTGTGCACGGGTTCATTCGTGTGCATGCGCTCGATGTACTCCAGCGTCATCAGGCGCAGCGCCTCGTGCCTGTCGCCGCCGAGGGCGCGTACCTTCTCCACCTGCCAGGTCGCGCCCGTGCGGCCGGTCAGGCAGCGGCCCTCGATGACCCTGAGCAGCCGGTCGGCGACGGCGGTGTCCACGCCGCGCACGGCGAGCCCCTCGTACGCCATGGGGAGCAGGCGGCGCAGGATCAGCTCGGCGGCGGGCACCTCGCCGATCCCCGGCCAGTACAGCCGCGCGTCCAGGCCGTGCCGGGCGGCGGTGGTGAGGTTGTCCTCCGCCGCCGCGAACGACATCTGGCTCCAGATGGGCCGCTCGCCGAACGGCAGGACGCGCATCAGCCCGTAGTAGAAGGCGGCGTTGGCCGCGATGTCCAGCACGGTCGGGCCGGCGGGCAGCACCCGGTTCTCCACGCGCAGGTGCGGGACGCCGCCGACCACCGCGTAGACCGGCCGGTTCCAGCGGTAGATCGTGCCGTTGTGCAGGGTGAGCTCGTCCAGCTCGGGGGTCCGGCCCGCCGCCAGCTCGGCCGCCGGGTCGGATTCGGCGCAGATGGGCAGCAGGGCCGGGAAGTAGCGGACGTTCTCCTCGAACAGGTCGAAGACGCTGGTGATCCACCGTTCGCCGAACCAGACGCGCGGGCGCACGCCCTGCGCCTTCAGCTCGGCCGGACGGGTGTCCGTGGCCTGTTCGAACAGCGTGATCCTGGTCTCGCGGTGCAATTCCTTGCCGAACAGGTACGGCGAGTTGGCGGCGACCGCCACCTGGGCCCCGGCGACCGCCTGGGCGGCGTTCCAGTGGGCGGCGAACGCCTCGGGGCTGACCTGCAGGTGGAGCTGGACGCTGGTGCAGGCCGCCTCGGGGGCGATGCTGGCGGCGTGGGTGTCGAGCCGTTCGACGCCCTCGACGCACAGGTGGAGGTCCTCGCCGCGGGCGGCGAAGATCTGCTCGTTGAGCAGCCGGTAGCGGGGGTTGGCCGACAGCGTGCCCTCGTCGACGTCCCGTTCGCGCAGCGTGGGAAGGATGCCGATCAGGGCCAGGTGTCCGCCGAGGGAGCGGGCGCGCTCCTCGGCGTGGTCGAGCCGGGCCCGCACGTCGTTCTCCAGCCGGAGCGCGCCGTCGCCGGCCAGGTCCTGCGGCTCGATGTTGATCTCGATGTTGAACTGGCCGAGTTCGGTCGCCCAGTCGGGCCGCTGGATGGCGTCGAGGACGGCCGCGTTGCACATGGCGGGTTCGCCGCCCGCGTCCACGAGGTTGAGCTCGATCTCCAGGCCGGCCAGGGGGCGTTCGTCGGCGAAGCGGGACGCGGCGAGCATCTGGGCGAAGACGTCGAGACATCGACGCACCTTTTCCCGGTATTTCCGGCGGTCGTCCCGGCTGAAGACAACGACCGGCACATCTTTGCCCATATCGGAAATGTCGCACGTCACCAGCCGTTGTACCAGCCCGCTCCGGCAACGGCCCGCTCACCTTTCCCCTGTCGACCTCCTTCGTCCCCGCGAACGACCGCACGTCCCGGCCCCGGAACGGCCCCGGCGAGCCGGGCACGGGACCGGAGGCGGGACCGTGATCGCGGGCCGCGGCCGGGAGAACAGGGGCACGGCCGGGAGAGCGAGGGCGCGGCCTGGAGAGCGGGGGCGCGGGGCCGGGGCCGTCAGACGAGCCGGCGGGCGGTGGCCCAGCGGGAGAGCTCGTGCCGGTTGGAGAGCTGAAGCTTGCGCAGCACCGACGACACGTGCGTCTCCACCGTCTTGACCGAGATGAACAGCTCCTTGGCGATCTCCTTGTACGCGTAACCGCGCGCGATCAGCCGCAGCACCTCCCGCTCACGCTGCGTCAGCGAGTCGAGCTCAGGGTCGATCGAGGGCGCCTCCGACGAGGCGAACGCGTCCAGCACGAATCCCGCCAGCCGCGGCGAGAACACCGCGTCGCCCTCGGCCACCCGGCGGATCGCGTCGGTCAGCTCCCTGCCGCTGATGTTCTTGGTCACGTAGCCGCGGGCGCCGCCCCGGATGACGCCGATCACGTCCTCGGCGGCGTCCGAGACCGACAGGGCGAGGAAGCGCACCTGCGAGCCGGAGCCGAGGACCCGGCGCAGCACCTCCTGGCCGCCGCCGCCGGGCATGTGCACGTCGAGCAGCACCACGTCGGGCTGAAGCTCGGAGATCGCGCGCACGGCGGTCTCCACGTCCTCGGCCTCGCCGACGACCTGGATCGAGTCGCCCAGCTCCGCCCGCACACCCGACCGGAACAACCGGTGATCGTCCACGATCAGCACCCGGATCACGTTCACTCTTTCGCCACCTTCATGGTCAGCATCACTTCCGTGCCCTCGCCCGGCTCGGTGCGCACCCTGGCCGTGCCGCCGTGGCGTTCCATCCGGCCGACGATGGACTCCCTGATCCCCATCCTGTCGGCCGGCACCGCGTCGAGGTCGAACCCTTTGCCCCGATCCTTCACGAAAATCGTGGCCTCTTCACCTTCGACTTCGGCGTACACGGAGATGGAGGGGCTCCCGGAGTACTTCGCCGCGTTGACCATGGCCTGTCGGGAGGCCTTCAGCATGGCGGCGAGCCTGCCCTCCGCGTCGAGCTCGACGTCGCCCACGCACACCACCTCGATGGCCACGCCGTGGGCGTCCTCCTCCTCGGCGGCGATCCGGCGCACGGCGGCGGCGAGCGTGGCGTCGGCGTCCTGGGCGGGCTGGTAGAGCCAGTTGCGCAGGTCACGCTCCTGCGCGCGGGCGAGGCGGCTGACCTCGCGGGGGTCGTGCGCGACGCGCTGGATGATGGTGAGCGTGTGGAGCACCGAGTCGTGGATCATCGCGGCGACCTCGGCGCGCTCCTCCTGCCGGATGCGCTCACGCCGTTCGAGCTGGAGCTCCTTCCACAGGCCCGCGAGCCAGGGGGCGGCGATGACGGCGAGCCCGCCGACCACGACCGCGGTGAACAGCAGCCCCTGGCCGGCCTCGGCGAGCCGCCCCTCGATGACCAGGAAGCCCGCGGCCCCGCCGACGACGAGCGCCACACCGAGCAGGGTGCGCGCCCGGTTCTTCCTGATGCTCGTGGTGGCGCCGCTCACCCAGCCCTTGCGCCGCTCCGGATCGGCCTGCTGCCACAGGATGAGCGCGCCGATGCCGCCGACCGCGAACGGGAGCACGCCGATGCCGCCCTTGGACGCGCCGGTCAGCCAGCCGAACGCGAGCAGCGCCACGCCGATGGCGCTGAACGCCGCGAGCTGGCTCCAGTCGCGGGCGGGCGGCCGGCCCTCGTACGGCTCGCGGGGCGAGATCATCCACAGCACCGCGTAGGCGACCACCCCGACTCCCTCGACCACGCTCAGCAGCACGAACATCAGCCTGATCACCACGGGATCGAGCTTGAGCTGTGCGGCCAGCCCCTGCGCCACGCCGCCGAGGAGGCGGCCCTCCATGGGCCGCATCAACCGGCGGTAGGGGGCGTCGCCACCGGGTTCGGCAAGAGTCTTCTGGTCAGCCATAACATCGCCATCGTCACACGCGCGGGACGAAAACGGCATCCGGAACAACCCCCGGGTCGGGTCAGGGGTTCCCCGGATGCAGGGACGGCCGGCAGGGGCCACGATGGTGCCATGACGCAAGCACCGCCCAAGGAAGCCGGCGCGCCTCCCCGCGCGCTGCGGCGCAGCAGCGAGGGACGTCTCCTCCTGGGCATCTGCGCCGGGCTGGGACGGCACACGGGCATCGACCCGGTGGTGTTCCGGGTCGCCTTCGCGGTGCTGCTGTTCGGCTCGGGCATCGGCCTGTTCCTGTACATCGCGGCGTTCCTGCTGATGAAGGAGCCGAGCGGCCGGCCCGGGTACATCGAGACCTGGACCCAGCGCGACTTCGACGCCGAGACGGTGCTGGCGCTGCTCACGGCGGTGCTGGGGTTCGGGCTGGCGATCAACCTCACGACGGTGTGGCTCGACACGGGGACGCTGGTGGTGGGGCTGCTGCTCGCCGTCTCGCTGCTCGCCGCCCACTCCAGCGGCGTGGACCTGGTGGCCCTGGTCCGATCGATGCCCGAGCGGCTCAACCGCCGGGCGGCCCCGCCGTCGGCCTACCCGTCGGCCTACCCGTCGGCCTACCCTCCGGTCTCCACGCCGTCCGAGCGGGCGCCCGCCGGGGTCGGCACGCCCGCGCCCGACGCGGACCGGCCGCCGGCCCCCGTGCCCGGCGAGCTCCGGGGCCCGGCGCAGGGGCCGGCTCCGCGTCCCGCCGAGGAGGCGCGCCCCTCGCCGGCGGCGGACGGGTCCCCGGCGGGCGTGCCAGAGCCCGAGCGCGACCGGCCCGCGCCCGTCCCCGTCGAGGCGGCGGACGATCAGCCGCTCCCGTACGGCGGGACGCGCGAGCAGCCGCTCCCCTACGGCGAGGCGGACGAGCAGCCGCCTCCCTACGGCGAGGCGGGCGGGACGGAGCGCCGTCGGGGCGGGTCCGGCAACTCGCAGGAGAACGCCGTGTACGGCCGGCCGTTCGCCCCGCGCGGCCCGTTCCAGCCGAGTGGCCCGCACCGGCGACGAGACGCCTTCCAGGCGGCCGGTGTCACCGAGGAGGGCGGGCTCCCCCGGGCGGACGGCTACCAGCCGCTGGACCCGCGCAGGCGGGCCGGGCACTCCTCCCCCTACGACCCCGCCCTGTACGGCCGGCCGGCGCCGCGCCGCCGGCGGCCCAGATCGTTCATCGGCCTCATCACCGTGTTGCTGGCCATCGTCATTGGAGGCATCGTCGTGGCGGTCCAAGCCGGATCGGGCACGGGAGCGAATCCCACCATCGTGGGCGGCGCCGTGCTGGTCACCATAGGGGCGGGCCTGCTGGTCGCCGCCTGGTGGGGGCGCGGGGCGGGGCTGGTGGCGGCGGGCACCGCCGTGGCGTTGCTGATCGCGGCGGTGATGACCTTCGGAGGCAGGCCCCGCGAGGTCGGCAACACCGTCTGGGTCCCCCTCACCGCGAACGCCGCCGCGAGCCGGTCGTACGACATCGGGCTGGGCAGCGGGCGGCTGGACCTGTCGCAGATCGAGCTGGCGCCGGGAGCCGAGCTCACGGTGCGGGCCTCGGTGCGGGTCGGCGAGCTGCTGGTGATCGTGCCGCCCGAGGCCAGGGTGGAGGTGCACGCCGAGAACCGGGTCGGCGACATCAAGCTCGACCAGTCGCTGCGCGGCGGCGTGGACGTGACGTGGGACAAGGTGCTGGAGCCGGAGGTCCGGCCGCAGGGCGAGCCGCCGACGATCGAGCTGCAGTTGCGCGGCGGCATGGGCGACGTGGAGGTGCGGCGTGCCGCGTGAGCACGACGGCATGCCGGGGTCCGAGCTGGACCGGCCGGGGCGGGCGCACCGGACCGACTGGATGGCGCTGCTGAGCGGATTGTTGTTCGTGGTGCTGGGCATCCTCCTACTGACCCGCTCGATCACGGATCCGCTGGTCCTGTCCGGCTTGGTGGTGATGGGGCTGGGTTTCGCGGGGCTGGTGGCGGTGGTCGCCAGGGTCGTCAGAGGTAAGTAACCCTTGACCGGGAAAAACACCGGCGTACCTTGGCATTTATCCACTTATTCCCCCCTGCTCTGAGGGAGGACGTATGCCCCGCATCGCCATAACCGTCGACGGGATCAAACACGAAGAGGACGTCGAGCCGCGACTGCTGCTCGTTCACCTGCTGCGAGACAGGTTGGGCAGGACCGGCACGCCGGTGGGCTGTGACACCACCAACTGCGGCGCCTGCACGGTCATGCTCGACGGCAGGAGCGTCAAGAGCTGCTCGGTGCTCGCCGTCCAGGCCGACGGCTGCGACGTCGTCACGATCGAGGGCCTGGGGGCGAACGGCTCGCTGCACCCGATGCAGCAGGCCTTCCACGAGGAGCACGCGCTGCAGTGCGGCTACTGCACGCCCGGCATGGTGATGGCCGCGATCGACCTGCTGAGGGACGACCCCGACCCGTCGGAGGAGACCATCCGCCGGGGCCTGGAGGGCAACCTGTGCCGGTGCACGGGTTACTGCAACATCGTCCGCGCGGTGCGCAGGGGCGCCCAGGAGATGGGGCAGGCGGTGAGGACGCCATGACCGAACTGGACGCCGGCCTGGTCGGCGAGCAGATCGCGGAGAGCGGGCAGATCTCCGAGCCGGACGGCGCCCGCGAGATCGGCCGCGCCCGGCGGCGCAAGGAGGACCGGCGGCTGCTGACCGGGCACACCCGGTGGACCGACAACCTCCAGCAGCCGGGGATGCTGCACGTGATGTTCGTGCGCAGCCCGATGGCGCACGCCCGCATCACGCGGGTGGACGTGTCGGCGGCGCGCGACCTGCCGGGTGTGGTGGCCGCTTTCAGCGGCCGTGACTTCGCCGACGAGCAGGGCAGCCTGCCGTGCGCGTGGCCGGTGAGCGAGGACATCGTGATCCCCGACCACCCGCCGATGGCCGTGTCGCAGGTGCGCTACGTCGGCGAGGCGGTCGCCTGCGTCATCGCCACCGACCGCTACCGGGCGGCCGACGCGCTGGAGGCGGTCGAGGTCGACTACGAGCCGTTGCCGGCCGTCATGGACATGAACGAGGCGCTCGCGCCGGACAGCCCGAAGGTGCACGAAGCGGGCAACAAGGCCTTCAGCGTCACGATCACCTCGGGGGACGTCGAGGCGGCGCTGCGCGACGCGCCCGTGGTCATCGACCGGACGTACGTCCAGCAGCGGCTCATCCCGAGCGCGATGGAGCCCCGCGCGGTGCTGGCGAGCACCGACGGCGACACGTTCACGCTCTGGTCGTCCACCCAGATCCCGCACGTGCTGCGGGTCATGCTGGCCGTGACGACCGGCATCCCCGAGCACCGGCTCAGGGTGATCGCGCCCGACGTGGGCGGCGGGTTCGGCTCGAAGCTGCAGGTCACGGCCGAGGAGGTGCTGTGCCTGCTGCTCACCCGGCGGCTCGGCGTGCCGGTCAAGTGGACCGAGTCGCGCTCCGAGGGCAACCTGACCGTGCACCACGGCCGCGACCAGATCCAGCACCTGACGCTCGCGGCCGAGGCCGACGGGCGCATCCGGGGGCTGCGGGTGCGGCTGCTGGCGGACATGGGCGCCTACCTGATGCTGGTGACGCCGGGCATCCCGATGCTGGGCGCGTCGATGTTCAACGGCATCTACAAGATGGACGCCTACGAGTTCGGCTGCACGGGCGTCTTCACCACCAAGATGCCGACCGACGCCTACCGGGGCGCGGGCCGGCCGGAGGCGACGTTCGCGATCGAGCGGATCATGGACGAGCTGGCCGCCGAGCTGAAGATGGACCCGGTCGAGGTGCGGCGGCGCAACTGGATCGGGCACGAGGAGTTCCCGTACACGACCGTCTCGGGCCTGACCTACGACTCGGGCAACTACGAGGCGGCCACGGACCGGGCGCTGGCCCTGTTCGGCTACGACAAGCTGCGGGCCGAGCAGGCCGACCGGCGTGACCGGCGCGACCCCGTCCAGCTCGGCATCGGCGTCAGCACCTACACCGAGATGTGCGGGCTGGCCCCGTCGCGGATGCTCGGCATGGCCAACTACGGCGCCGGCGGCTGGGAGCACGGCTCGGTGCGCATGCTGCCGACCGGCAAGGTCGAGGTGATCACCGGCACCTCGCCGCACGGCCAGGGGCACGTGACGGCGTGGAGCCAGATCGTGGCCGACTCGCTGGGCGTGCCGTTCGACGACGTGACGGTGCTGCACGGCGACACCGCCATCGCGCACAAGGGCATGGACACCTACGGCTCGCGCTCGCTAGTGATCGGCGGCGTCGCGGTGCTGCAGGCGTGCGAGAAGGTCAAGGCCAAGGCACGCAAGCTGGCCGCGCACCTGCTGGAGTGCTCGCCGGACGACCTGGAGTTCGACGGCGGCGCGTTCACGGTGCGGGGCACCGGGTCCGCCAAGACGATCCAGGAGCTGGCGTTCGCCGCGTTCACGGCGCACGACCTGCCCGAGGGCGTGGAGGCGCGGCTCGACTCCGACGCCACGTTCGACCCGGACAACTACTCCTTCCCGCACGGCACGCACCTGTGCGCGGTGGAGGTGGACACCGAGACGGGGCAGGCGCGGATCCGCTCGTACGTGGCCGTGGACGACGTCGGCAGGGTGGTCAACCCGCTGATCGTGCGGGGCCAGGTGCACGGCGGCATCGCGCAGGGCATCGCCCAGGCGTTGTTCGAGGAGGCCGTCTACGACGCCGACGGCAACCTGCTGACCACGACGATGGCCGACTACCTGCTGCCGTCGGCGGCCGACCTGCCTGACTTCACCACGGACCGCACCGAGACGCCGTCCACCGGCAACCCGCTGGGCGTCAAGGGCGTCGGCGAGGCGGGCACGATCGCCTCCACGCCCGCCGTGGTGAACGCCGTCGTGGACGCGTTGCGCCCGTACGGGATCGACGACATCCGCATGCCCTGCACGCCCGAGCGGATCTGGCGCGCGCTGGAAGGAGCCCGGTCATGATCCCTGCCCCGTTCGACTACGTGCGGCCCGGGTCGGTCGAGGAGGCGTGCCAGGCGCTCGCCGCCGACGAGGACGCCAAGGTGCTGGCGGGCGGGCAGTCGCTGCTGCCGCTGCTGCGGCTGCGGCTGGCCTACCCGTCGACGCTGGTGGACATCGGCCGGCTGCCGGAGCTGTCGGGCGTGCACGACCGCGACGACCACGTCTACATCGGCGCGATGACCACGCACGACGACGTCCTGCGCTCTCCCGTGATCCACGGCGCCTGCCCGCTGGTCGCCCTGGCCGCCGCCACGGTGGCCGACCCGGCCGTGCGGCACCGCGGCACGTTCGGCGGCTCGCTGGCCCACGGCGATCCGGCCGGTGACCTGCCGGCCGTGGTGCTGGCGCTGGACGCCGTCCTGGTGGCCAGGTCGGCGCGCGGCGAGCGGGAGATCCCGGCGGCCGAGTTCTTCGCCGACTACCTGGAGACGGCGCTGGAGCCGGACGAGATCCTCGCCGGGGTGCGGATCCCCAAGCTCGGTCCGGGCTGGGGTTACCACTACGAGAAGTTCCACCGTACGGCGCAGGCCTGGGCCGTGGTGGGGGTGGCCGCTGCCGTCAAGCGCTCCGACGGCGGCATCGAGGAGGCCAGGATCGGGCTGACCAACATGGGCGCGACGCCCGTGCGGGCCCGCGCGGCGGAGGCCGCCCTGCGCGGGGCGGAGGCCGGTGACCGGGTGCGGGCGGCGTGCGAGGAGGCCGCGGCGGACACGTCGCCGCCGGCGGACCTGCACGCCCAGCCGGACTACCGGCGGCATCTGGCCAGGGTGCTGACGCACCGGGCGGTGCGCACCGCCGCCGGTTGGGGCTGAGGCGCGGGGGCGGGGCGACCCCTCCCGGGGCGTCCCGCCCGTCCAGGTACGAGGGAACGGCGGAGGAGGAGCGGATCCGATGGCGATGCGGTTCGAGCACGAGTTCACTGTCCCGGTCCCGGTCGAGCAGGCGTGGGCGGTGCTGCTCGACGTCGAGCGGGTCGCGCCGTGCCTGCCGGGGGCGTCGCTCGACACCGTCGAGGGCGAGCGGTTCACCGGCCGGATGAAGGTGAAGGTGGGTCCGATCACCGTGGCCTACCGCGGCACGGCCGAGTTCGAGGACGTGGACAAGGACGGCCACACGCTCACGATCAAGGCGTCCGGCAAGGAGGACCGGGGCGCCGGCACCGCCTCGGCCACGGTCCGGGCCAGGCTCAGCCCGGCGGGCGGCGCGACGGCCGTCGCGGTGGAGACGTCGTTCAATGTGACCGGCCGGCCGGCGCAGTTCGGACGCGGCGTGATGGCGGAGGTCGGCGGCAAACTGATCGACCGCTTCGCGGCCAACCTGTCCGACCTGCTGTCCGAGCATCCGTCGGCCGAGGACCGGCCCGCCCGTGACGAGCCCGCAGGCGGGGAGACCGCAGGCGGGGAGACCGTGGGCGAGCCGTCCGTAGGCGGGGAGACCGTGGGCGAGAAGTCCGTAGGCGGGGAATCCGCGGGCGGGGAGCCTGCGACCGAGGAGCCCGTGGCCGCGGAGCACGCGCCCGCGGCTCGCACCTCGCGCACGGCCGACGAGCAGGCGCTCGACCTGCTGGAGATCGCCGGAGCCCCGGTGCTGAAGCGGCTGGCGCCCGTCGCGGCGGCCGTCGTGGCACTGCTGCTCCTCCGCCGGCTGATCAGGCGACGAAAGCGTTAAATCCGGCAAAAACCCCTCCAAGCCGGGCACTATGCCGCGACCTGCGGGAATGCCCCTGGCACGTGTCCGACCGGGGGGAGATGGCATGCCGGCCTGCACTGTTGTCGTGATCGCCTACAACGACGCGGACCGCCTGCCGAGGGCCGTACGCTCCGTGCTCGCCCAGACCCTCGGCGACCTCGAGGTCCTGATCGCCGACGACGCGAGCACCGACGCCACCCCCAGGGTCGCCGAGGAGCTCATGCGCGCCGACCCCCGGGTGCGCTACCTGCGCCGCGCCGCCAACAGCGGCGGCTGCGGCGCGCCCAGGAACGACGGCCTCGACGCCGCCGAGTCGCCGTACGTCATGTTCCTCGACAGCGACGACGAGCTCCCCCGGCACTCCTGCAAGAGCCTGCTCGCCGAGATCGAACGCACCGGCGCCGACTTCGTCTCCGGGCAGATCACCCGCCTGTACGAGTGGAACGGGCGGACCCAGCGCTACTACCCGGCGCTGTTCGCCCGGCGCAGGGTGGTGTCCGGCATCCGCGAGGAACCGGAGCTGTTCCTCGACTCCTTCACCACCAACAAGATCTACAGCGTGCGCTTCCTGCGCGACCGCCTGCTGCGCTTCCCCGAGGACATCCACTACGAGGACCACGTCTTCTCCAGCGAGTTGTACGCCGTCGCCGAGCGGTTCGCCGTCGTCCCGTGGGTCGTCTACCTCTGGCACCGCACCCGCGACCGCTCGTCCATCTCGCTCAGCATCGGCGACATGGACAACGTCCGCCACCGGGTCGCCGCCGCCCGCCGGAGCGACGCGGCGCTGCGCGCCCACGGCGCGGCCGACCTGGTGCCGGCCCGCCAGGAACGGTTCCTGCGCCAGGACCTGCGCGTCTACCTCAACCCGCTGCCCACCCGCGACAGGGTGTGGGCCAAGGAGTTCGCCGCGGTCGTCCGGCCGTACCTGGAGGGGGTCCCCGCCGAGGTGCTGGACCGGCTGGACCCGATGGCCAGGGTGTGCTGCCACCTCATCCTGTCCGACCGGATTGACGACCTGCTGGTCGCGGCCACCTCGCTGACCGGGCCGCAGGCGCCGCCACGGGCCGCGGTGCGGCAGGCCGGCCGGACGTACTGGGGCACCACGGTCTCCCCCGGCATGGACATCACCCGCCTGCGGCTGGCCGAGCTGCCCTTCAGCGCCAGCCGGCTGCGGCACGAGGTGACCGAGCTCTCCGCCGACGGCCCGCGGGTCAGGATGACCGTGCGCACCTACGACCCGTTCGGCGCGCTGCCGCTGGAGTGGACCGCGTTCCTGGGACTCGGCCGCGAGCGCGTGCCGATCCACCCGCAGGCGTCCGGTGAGGGCGGCTACGTCAGCGAGGTCAGCTTCGTCCCGCGGGCCCAGTGCGACCCGCGCATCGGCTTCACCAGCCTCGCCACCGGCCACACCACGACCGACCGGCTGCTGGTGAACCCCGCCATGGAGCCGATCGAGCTGCCCGGCGGCGTCCGGGTCTCGGCGGGCGGCCCGGCGGCCCACCTCATCGTGCGCGCCCCCCACCCGCGCCGGCCTCTCCTGCCGCGGATCCGGCGGGCGCTGCTGCGCCGGGCCGGCACCCCGGCGAACAAGCTGCGCGCCTACCGGACGCTGATCAGGATCCTGCCGCCGCGCCGGAATCTGGCCCTGTTCGAGTCGGACGTCGGCAAGGGCTGCACCGGCAGCCCGCGGGCGATCTACGAGGAGCTGCGCCGTCGCCGGCTGCCGGTCGAGGTGGTCTGGTCGGTGGCGCCCGGCCGCGGCGGCGCGCCCGAGGGCGCCCGGCTGGTGCGGCGCGGCGGCTGGCGCTACGTCTGGACCCTGGCCAGGGCCGGCCTCTGGGTGGACAGCCACGGCTTCCCGCTCGACTACCCCAAGCCGCGCCGTACCCGCTACCTGCAGACCTGGCACGGCCAGGGCATCAAGTCGATCGGCTTCGACGCGCCCGACCTGCGCGCGGACTTCGACCGGCCGCGCCGGCGCTGGCGCGCCGCCGTCGCCCGCTGGGACGCGCTGGTCTCGCCGAGCGCCGAGTTCACCCGGCACTTCGTCCGCGCCAACGGCTACACCGGGCCCGTCTACCGGTACGGCACGCCGCGCTGCGACGCCCTGGTGCACGGCAGATCCACCACGGACGTGCGGGCCAGGCTGGAGATCCCGCCCGGCCGCAAGGTGCTGCTGTACGCCCCCACCTACCGCGACCAGGCCAAGGGCGACGGCAGGTCGGTACGGGCCGACCTGGAGCTGATGGCCGAGGAGCTGGCCGGCGAGTGGGTGGTGATCCTGCGGACCCACCCGGTGGAGCGCTACGCGGTGCCGCGGCACCTGCTGCACTTCGTCCGGCCCGCCGGAACCTATCCCGAGGTCAACGACCTCATGCTCGCCTCCGACGCGCTGCTCACCGACTACTCGTCGGTGATGTGCGACTACGCGCTGACCGGCAGGCCGATGCTCTTCCTCATCGACGACTGGGACGACTACCGGCTGCGCGAGCGTGGCGTCTACCACGACCTTCCGTCGATCGCCCCAGGCCCGTGCGTGACCACGACGGAGGAGCTGGTCGCCTGCCTGCGCGACCTGCCCGCCGTGCACGCCTCCCACGCCGGGCGGTACGCCGCCTTCCGCGAGACGTGGTGCGCCGACGAGCGCGGCGACGCCGCGGCCCGGGTCGTCGAGGACTTCTTCGGAGCTTTCATCGAGGCGCGGAGGGTGCCGTGACCATTGTCTTCGCGTGCCTGGAAGCCGACACTCTCGGCGGTGTCCAGCAGGTGACGCACACCCTCGCGCAGGGTCTGGCCGGGCGCGGCCACGACGTCCACGTGATCGGCCTGTACCAGGCGGCATCGCCGTTCCACTACGTCGACAGCCCGCTGTACGAGGAGCACGTGATCAGCCGGACGGCCGTGGACCGGCAGGGGCGCCTGGCGCGCTGTCACGCCGACCGGCGCCTCGCCCGGCTGCTCGGCTCCGTGCAGCCCGGCTTCGCCGTCATGACCTCGCCCTCGGTGGTCACCCGGCTGGCGCGACTGCTGCCCGACTCGCTGCGCACCATCGGCCAGTATCACGGCTCGTACGAGCACGCCCGCGACTGCTGGCACCTCGGCTCCATCCGCAAGCACTACCCCGCCCTCGACCAGGCGGTCTTCCTCAGCCGGGACGACGCGTGGATGTTCTCCGAGCACGCGCTGCTGCCCAACGCGTGGGCGGTGCCGAACCCGCTGGCCACCTGGCCGCAGGAGACCGCGACGCTGGAGACCCCCCGGGTGCTGGGGGTGGGCCGGTTGGAGGGGGTCAAGCGGTTCGACCGGCTCATCACCGCGTTCGCCCGGTCGGGCGTGCCCCGGCCGTGGGAGCTGCACCTGATCGGCGAGGGCGGCGAACTGGAGCGGCTGCGCGTCCACGCGGCCGAGGAGGGCGTGGCCGACCGGGTGGTCATCAAGGGGCGGGTGGCGGCGGCGCGGATGCCGGGCGAGTACCTGGCCGCCTCGATCGTGGCCGTGACGAGCGAGCACGAAGGGCTGCCGATCGTGCTGCTGGAGGCCGCCGCGCACGGGGTGCCGGCGGTGGCGTTCGACGTGTCGGGCGGGGTGCGGTCGGCCGGTCCGGTGCTCGTGCCGGCCGGCGACGTGGACGCGTTCGCGCGGGAGCTGGCCCGGCTCGCCGAGTCGCAGCAGGAGCGGCGCCGGCTGGGAGCCGCCGCCCGGGCCAGGGCCGGGAGGTTCCGCCTGGACCGCGTCCTGGACGAGTGGGAGGCGCTGTTCACCCACATCTCCCGCTGAGCGGACGACAGGCGGATGCCCGGAGCGCCCACCCCCGTGCGGCGCCCCGGGCATCCGGCTCTACCGCGAGCGGTCGGCCAGCTCGGGCTCCTCGGCCCGCTGCTGCGGGACCCCGGCGAGCGCCCGCTGTGTCGTGGTGAGCAGCGCGGCCACCGGTCCGGGCTCGCGCAGCCGGTTGATGCGGTCGCGCATGTGCTTGCGCACCCGGCTCGCCCGGCGCTTCTGCGCGGTCTTCTGGAAGATCGCCAGGTGCGCCTTGGAGGCCGGCGGCGCGCCGGTCAGCTCGTAGCCGTTGGCCACCAGCCGGTCGCCGAGCACCTGCTCGCACAGCGAGATCTCCCAGGCGTCGAGCCGGTTGGCCCAGCTCCCGACCCGGGAACGGGTGACGTCGCCGTGGGTGTTGCTGTGCCAGACCTTGTGCGGCGGCACCGCCACCGCGGCGGCCTCGCGCGGCGAGACCATGGCCGGGTCGAAGTCCTCCTCCAGGAAGAGGCAGAGCTTCTTCAGCTCGGTCGACGGGTCGTCGGTGAGGTCCTCGTAGCGCAGCTCGTAGTAGCTGTCCTCGGGCATCGTCTTGCGCAGCCGGACCCCGGCGTCGATCGCCTCGGCCCAGGTGGAGACGGCGTGGAAGGAGTTGTGGGTGTACCAGGGCATCTCCTTCAGGGAGGAGACGCAGTCGCGGCCGTCCCTGATCAGGTGGATGAACTGGGCGTCCGGGAAGAGCCTGAGCAGGTACTCGACCTGCTTGACGTAGCTCGGCCGCTTGTCGCCCCAGCGGGCCTTGCCGAACCGCTCGGCGTACATGCGGAAGGTGATGCCGAGCACCGAGCCGAGCGAGCCGGGCCCCTCCACGGCCTGCCGGACGTAGTCGTCGTTGTCGATCTTGAGTTCCTTGAACTTGGTGGTGCGGTCCCCTGCCACCCACTCGGCCAGCGCGCGGCGGCGCTGGGCGAGGCGCATGTCGCCGAACGTCCGGCGGCGCATGTAGGCGGGAATGAGGTACCGCGTCTCCGGCGGCACCGCGATGCGCGGGTGCGAGTGCAGCATGAGCTGCAGCATGGTGGTGCCGGAGCGCGGGCAGCCGACGACGAACACTGGCCGATCGGACATCTGGTTCTAACCCCCGAAACTTAGACGAGAACGTGCTCTCGGCTCTCCTGCGGGGCGGACACGGTGTGCCTGCGCGTGAAGAGCCACATCCGGTAGACAAGGAAGATCTCGTTGCCGAGCAGCAGGACGCCGGCGACGGCCGCGACCGGCACCAGGGCCGCCGCCCCGACGAGGGGCGCGACCACGAACACCGCCGCGTGGAACTCGATGCCGCTGATCAGGTGCGTACGGACCCGGCGGCGGGCGAGATACCGGTTGAGCCGCCTGCCGAAGGACCGCCGCCTGCCCGCGCCGCGCGGAGCGGGCACCAGCCCGGCCGCCGTGGCGCACTCCGCGGCCTGGGCCCGCGCTTCCTTGATCGTCTCGCGGACCCGCTTCATCTGGGGGGCGTTGACGTACCTGAACAGGTCGAGCACGGCCACCCCGGCGCCGAGCACGATCCAGCGCGCCTCCCCCGTGAGCGCGTACTGGCCGTAGGCGAGGCCCGCGGCGCAGAAGACCACCCGCACCCGGTCGCCCACGTAGTCGAGCCAGAGCCCGAAGGGCGTCCCCGTGCCCTTCAGCCTGGCGATCTTGCCGTCCACGCAGTCGATCATGAAGCTCAGGTAGAACATGGCCGCCCCCGCGGCCAGTTCGTCCATCGCGAAGCACCCGGCGGCGAGCAGGCCCAGCACCAGCGAGGTCACGGTGAGCGCGTTCGGCGTGATCCGGGTGTGGTTGGCCACCGCCAGAGCCGCCCGGCAGGCGACCGGGTCCACGAAGTAGACGGTCCACCAGGAGTCTCTGCGCTTACGGGCCGCGTAGACCTCGGCGAGCGAATAGGTGCTCATGGATTCAGCATGGCTACGCAACGTCATGTCCGTATTACTCTCTGGAACTAATGGGCGATGTCCATGCCGGTTCTTGACCATCCCGGAACCGACAGCCGCCACGGCCGGTTGGCGTCCCCGTCGCGGAAATGCCCGGTGAGCTCCACCCCACGGGCGTCGACCAGGGCGTGCAGCCGCCAGGTCGGCCCGCCGCCCTTGAGGTGCGCCGGGTCGATCTCCGCCACGTACCTGCCGTTCTTCGTCCGGCGGGACGGCACGGGCACCTCGCGGTTGCCGTCGCTGAGGAAGAGCCGCACCTTGCGCGGCCGGCGCTCGACCCGGTGGACGGCCACCTCGCCGAGCACGGTGAAGCGGCTGCCCGTCCACCGGCACTCCTCCACCCTGGCCATCAGCTTCAGCTCGTCGGTGGCGTCGTACACCGTGTCCGGGATGCGCAGCGAGCGATCCCGGAAGTAGGGGTAGTCGCCGTACCAGCCCGTCCTGCGCAGCCCGCGCGGCACGATGCGCGGCGAGTCGGCCGTGGCCCGCCTGAACTCCCGCACCTCGCGGAACTGCTTGATCAGACCGCGCTCCACCAGGTGGAGCTCCAGCCGGCGCAGGGACGGGGCGGTGCCGAGCACGGCGGGGCTGAGGACGGCCAGCCACTGGCGGGCCAGGTCGTGCAGCGGCGGGACGTCCTCGTCGCGGGCCTGCTCCAGCGCCTGGAACAGGAAGACGATGTCCTTCTCCAGCACCAGCCCGTCGAACGCGAGGATCAGCTCCGGCGCCTCCTCCCGCAGGAACGCCCGGACCGCGCAGATGGCCTCCAGCCGGTCGCTCAGGTTGGCCAGTTCGGCGCGGCGCTGGGTGATCGAGCCTTCGCCCGACTCGCGTTTGCGCCAGTGGTAGACGACGTCGGGCAGCACGTCCACGCTGTCGGCCAGCACGTGCGCCCGCATGCTGAGCGGCACGTCCTCGTAGATCCCGGCGGGGAAGCGCAGCCGGTGCTCCTGCCAGAAGTCCCGGCGGTAGACCTTGTTCCACACGGTCCGGTCACGCACCAGCACCCGCCGGTCCATGATGTGGGTGCGCCGCACCGCCCGCCTGAAGACCTTCTCGTGCAGCGACGAGGCGGCCAGGCCGCCGTCCCTGATCCGCCGAACGCCACCGCACGCCAGGTCGGAGCCGGTGCGTTCGAGCGAGCAGACCAGCGTCTCGTACGCCTCGGGCGGCACGACGTCGTCGCTGTCGGCGAAGGCGAGGTAGGACCCGCGGGCCCACCGGATGCCCTCGTTGCGGGCCGGCCCGGGCCCGCGGTTGGGCTGGCGGACCACCACGAACCTCGGGTCGCGGGAGGCGAAGGCGTCGGCGATCCGCCTGCTGCCGTCCGTCGAGCCGTCGTCGACCAGGATGACCTCGATGTCGGCGAGCGTCTGCGCCGCCAGGGACTCCAGGCACTCGGTGATGTACGGCTCGACGTTGTAGAACGGGACGACGACGCTGACCAGGGGCGCCATATGAGCGGGCTCCTTGCGTGCGGGGGATGGTTAGACGGCAGCATGCCCCGGCCGTCGCCGGTCGGCGGGTCGCGCTGCCCCTCCCTGATCAGGTCTTTACCAGACACATAATCCGCTACGGTGTGAGTTCGTACCGACACGGAGCGTAGGAGGAGTCGTGCTGAGGCCGGTTCGCGACGACGACCTGCCGGCGCTGCTGCGCTGGCGCAACCACCCGCGTGTGCGCGCGGCCAGCTTCACCACCCATGTGATCGGCGCGGCCGAGCACGCCCGCTGGTGGGCGGCGGTGCGCCACGATCCGGCCAGGCGCGTGCTGGTGTACGAGCACGACGGGCGCGACGCGGGCGTGGTGACCTTCTCCGGGCTCGATCCCGCCGCCACGACCGGTGAGTGGGGCTTCTACCTCGACCTGGACGGGTTGGAGCGGACGGGCGCGGTGCTCGGGGCGTGGGCCGGGCTGGAGCGGGCCGCGATCGGCCACGCCTTCGGCCCGCTCGGCCTGACCACGCTGCGCGGCCAGGTGCTCGCGGGCAACGAACCGGTCCGGCGGCTGCACCGCCGCTTCGGCTTCGCCGAGGTCGGCGTCCACCGGCGCGAGGTGGACGGGACGCCCGTGGACGTCGTCACCGTCGAGCTGACCAGGAAGGACCCCACATGATCACGATCGCGGGCCGCGCCGTCGGGGCGGGCCATCCGCCGTTCGTCATCGCCGAGATGTCCGGCAACCACGACGGCAGCCTCCAGCGGGCCCTGGCGATCGTGGACGCGGCGGCCGACGCCGGCGCGCACGCGGTCAAGCTGCAGACCTACCGGCCCGACACGATCACGGTCAACGCCGACGGGCCGGCGTTCCGGCTCGGCGACGGGCACGAGCTGTGGGGCGGCGAGCGCCTCTACGACCTCTACGAGCGGGCCCACACGCCCTGGGAGTGGCACGAGCCCATCTTCGCCAGGGCCCGGCAGCGGGGCCTGGTCGCGTTCTCGTCCCCGTTCGACCCCACCGCCGTGGACCTGCTGGAGAAGCTGGACGTCCCGGCGTACAAGATCGCGTCGTCGGAGATCGTGGACCTGCCGCTGATCCGGCTCGCCGCCGCCACCGGCAAGCCGCTGATCCTGTCCACCGGCATGGCGTCGGCCGGCGAGATCGACGCGGCCGTGCGCGCCGCCCGCGAGGCCGGGTGCGCCCAGCTCGCCGTGCTGGCCTGCACGGCGAGCTATCCCGCCGACCCGGCCGAGAGCAACCTGCGCGCGCTGCCGCTGCTGGCCGGGCTGACCGGGGCCGTGGTCGGCGTCTCCGACCACACACCGGGACTCGGCGCCGCCCTCGCCGCCGTGGCCCTCGGCGCCTGCCTGATCGAGAAGCACGTCACGCTCGACCGGCGGGGCGGCGGGGTGGACGCGGCCTTCTCGCTGGAGCCCGGCGAACTGGCGGCGCTCGTCACCGAGAGCGGGCGCGCCTGGGAGGCGCTCGGGCGGCCGGAGCTGGGGCCGCGGCCGTCGGAGCGCGAGGGGCTGCGCTTCCGCCGGTCGCTGTACGTGGTCAGGGACGTGCGCGCGGGCGAGGCGGTGACCGACGGCAACGTCCGGTCCGTCCGGCCCGCCGGCGGGCTGCCCCCCGCGGCGCTGGCCGAGGTGATGGGCCGCCGCTTCACCCGCGACGTCCCGCTCGGCACCCCGCTCACCTGGGACCTCGTCTAGACGGGGTCCCAGGAGGCGAGGGCACGGGGCCCCTTCCCGGCCTTGATCGGCACCGCCGGGGCGACTAACGTGATCGCCGTGCTGCCGGAAGGCGGAGCCGCGGCGATCGCGTCACACGGGAGCGGCCCCGGCCACGACCAGCCGCCCGGCCACACCGCCATGGAGTTGGGGACCTACTGACGATGAGCGCGGAAGAGGACTTCAGGCAGGTCGGCGCCGAGCTGGCCGACCTGGGTGTACGGGTCTCCACGATGATGGGGAGCCCCGCGCTCAAGGACCAGGCGGGCAAGGTGTTCGCGAGCCTGTGGCGCGACGGCGCGATGGTGTTCCGGCTCGTCAGGGACACTCCCGAACACACGGCCGCGCTCGGGCTGCCTGGCGCGTCCCTGTTCGACCCCTCGGGGCGGGGCAGGGTGGTGAAGGACTGGGTGGTCGTGCCCCACTCCTCCGCCGGGACCTGGACGGATCTGGCCGAGGCCGCCCTCAGCCGCCCACGCTGACAGGTGACGCTCACGCGCGCCGCGCCGCCGGTCCCTGCCCGCCCTGGACGTCGCACGGGACGTCGCCCAGTGGACCCTGTCAGCCGCCGATGAGCGCGAGCAGGGTGTCGGCGACGCGTTCGCGCCCCTTGCCGTCGACCAGGCCGTGGCCGCGCCGGCCGAGCTCCTCGCGCGCCGCCGGGTCGGCCAGCAGGCAGGCGAGCACCTTGGTGGCGGCTGGGCCCGCCTCCGGTCCCAGACCGGCGGCGATGCCCCGGCCCACCAACGCTTCGTACCCGATGAGCTGGTTGTCCGCCACCCATGTCAGGGCGGCCGGCACGCCGAGGTAGAGCAGCTCCCACACGGCCGAGCCGGCCGCGGTGACGACGAGATCGGCCTCGGCCATCAGCACGGGCAGCCGGTCGGTGGGCGGGATGACGGTGAACGGCCCCTCGACCGCGAACGGCTTGGGGCTGACCACGGTCGCCTGGAACGGCAGGCCCGTGTCGGCCAGCGCCCGCGCCCAGGCGGGGGCCACGCCCGCGCTGTCGGTGCCGCCGAAGAAGCACAGCACGCGTGGCACGGCCCGTCGCGCCCCGGCCTTGCGGCGCAGCCGCCGGACGCTGTCGCGCAGCAGCACGTAGCGCGACCCGGCCAGCCTCCGGGTGAGCGGCGGAACCGGGCGCAGCTCGGCGCCGAGGTTCTGGTCGAGGTAGAGGTCGGCGTCCTGGCCCGGCGAGTCGCCGTCGACGATGGCCAGCACCGCGGCCGACTCGCGCACCGCCGCGCCCGTGCCGGGCGGCAGGTCGTAGGAGTCGAGCACGACGGCGTCGAGTTCGAGGTCGCGCGCCAGCGCGGCCAGGCGCGCCGGCCGTTCGGGCGCCGGGACGAGCGGCAGCCTGCGCTCCAGCAGCTGCGCCCGCGCCCACGCCGACCCCGCCAGGTCGCCCAGGAAGCACACCTCGACCCCGCGCCCGCGCAACTCCTCGGCCAGCGCCACGCAGCGCACCAGATGGCCCACCCCGCGCGCGCCCCCCGCGTCACAGCGGACGCCGACCCGCGTCCTCAAGACTCCTGCAGCGCTTTCTGCTGCACGTGCGCGTTGAGCAGGCGCACGTCAGGCCGGGCGCGCAGCCAGCCCACCAGCGTCGCGTGCGGCACGCACCGGTCGCCGAACTCGTCGGCGACGCGGGAGATGAGCCGCCAGTCGTCCGGCGTGTCGAGGGTGACCCGCAGCTCGCCGGCGACCGGCGCGTAGGCCAGGCCAAGCAGCCGCGACGTGCCCGGGCAGGTGTAGACGTAGGAGGTGACGTGAGCTCGGTGGTGGGCCGTGGCCTCCCGGTCGGCCCGCAGCAGCGCCGGCAGGCTGACGATCTCGACGTCGAGGCCGCGCGGCAGCGTGCGCGCCAGGCTGGTGCTCAGGTAGTCGAGGCCGGGCACCGCGCGGAAGACGAGCGCCGCCTCGCGGATCACCGCCGGGTCGAGCAGCGGGCAGTCGGCCGTGAAGCGCATCACCGCCTCGCCCGGGTGCTCCTCCACCGCCGCCACGAACCTGCTGAGCACGTCGTCCACCGGCCCCCGGTGCCAGGCGACGCCCAGCCTGCGGCACTCGGCCACCACCGCGTCGTCGGCCGCCTCCGTCGTGGTCGCCACGACCAGGTCGTCCACCGCCTCCGCCTGCCTGACGGCGCGCACCACCCAGCCCAGCACCGACCGTCCGCGCAGCTCCCGCAGCACCT
The DNA here is from genome assembly GCF_002850745.1 of Nonomuraea indica. Taxonomy (GTDB): domain Bacteria; phylum Actinomycetota; class Actinomycetes; order Streptosporangiales; family Streptosporangiaceae; genus Nonomuraea; species Nonomuraea indica. The sequence goes on along the minus strand of NZ_KZ559467.1, from coordinate 122,555 downwards.
TGCCCGGCAGGCGCGTCGACCCCATCCGGGCCTGAATAATTCCGACAATGCGCACCGAAGCCCCATTCCCCCGTGTGACCGTGCGTCGCTGACCGGTCGCGCTATGCTACCGGCCAGCTCGGACGACTACAGCGCGTCAGCGCGATTCCAGGGGGCCCCGTGAGCAATCTCAGCGGATCGTCAATACTGATCACCGGAGGCACGGGGTCCTTCGGCAAGGCGTTCATCCGCCACGCGCTCGACGTTCTCGACGTGCGGCGCCTCGTCGTCTTCTCCCGCGACGAGCTCAAGCAGTACGAGGTCCGCCAGCAGTTCGGCGACGACAAGCGGCTGCGCTGGTTCATCGGCGACGTGCGCGACCGCGACCGGCTGGCCAGGGCCATGCACGGGGTCGAGCACGTGGTGCACGCGGCGGCGCTCAAGCAGGTCGACACGGCCGAGTACAACCCGTTCGAGTACGTCCGCACCAACGTCGCCGGCTCGCAGAACGTCGTGGAGGCCGCCATCGACGCGGGCGTGCAGAAGGTCGTCGCGCTGTCCACCGACAAGGCGTCCAGCCCGATCAACCTCTACGGCGCGACGAAACTCGTCGCCGACAAGCTCTTCGTGTCGGCCAACCACTACGCCGCCAGCCATGTCACCCGCTTCTCCGTCGTCCGCTACGGCAACGTGGTCGGCAGCCGGGGCTCGGTGGTGCCGTTCTTCCAGCGGCTCGCCCGCGAGGGGGCCACGCTGCCGATCACCGACAAGCGGATGACCCGCTTCTGGATCACGCTCGACCAGGCGGTGCGCTTCGTCGTCGACTCCTTCGACCTCATGCGCGGCGGCGAGCTGTACGTGCCGCGCATCCCCAGCATGCGCATCACCGACCTGGCCGAGGCGCTGGCCCCCCGCAACCCGGTCTACGAGGTGGGCATCCGGCCGGGCGAGAAGCTGCACGAGGAGATGATCGCGCCCGACGACGGCCGCCGCACGCTGCTCCTCGCCGACCGCTACGTCGTGCTGCCGACGATCGCGACCTGGGGCTACGTGCCGCCGCAGGGCGGCCAGATGCTGCCGGAGGGCTTCGCCTACCGCTCCGACACCAATGACCGCTGGCTGTCGGTGGAGCAACTGCGCGAGATGGTGACGGTCGGCGTCTGATGCTCCCGTACGGCAAGCAGTCGATCAGTGACGACGACGTGGAGGCGGTCGTCGAGGTGCTCCGCGGCGACTGGCTGACCACGGGGCCCGCCGTCGGGCGGTTCGAGGCGGAGCTGGCACGCTGGACCGGCGGCGTCCCCTGTCTGGCCGTCACCTCCGGCACCGCCGCCCTGCACGTCGCCTACGTGGCCGCCGGGGTGGCGCCCGGAGACGAGGTGGTCACCTCGCCGCTGACCTTCGTGGCGACGGCGGCGACGGCCGCGCTGCGCGGGGCGCGGGTGGTCTTCGCCGACATCCGGCCCGACACCGGCACGCTCTGCCCGGACGCCGCCTCGGCCGCCGTCTCCGGGCGCACCCGGGCCGTCACCGCCGTCGACTACGCCGGCCACCCGGCCGACTACGACGAGCTGCGCGAGGTCGCCACCCGGGCCGGTGCGGTGCTCGTCGCCGACGCCGCCCACTCCATCGGCTCCACCTACAAGGGCCTGCCGGTGGGGCGGCTCGCCGACCTGACGACGTTCTCGTTCTTCCCCACCAAGACGGTCACCACCGCCGAGGGCGGCGCGGTGGCCGTCGCCGACCCCGAGCGGTTCCGGCGGGCCGCCCGCTTCCGCAACCACGGACTGGTCCGCGACCCGGCCGAACAGCGCGACCCCGGCCACGGCGGCTGGCACCAGGAGGTGCACGAGTTCGGGCTCAACTACCGGCTGCCCGACGTGCTGTGCGCCCTCGGCGCGAGCCAGCTGCGCCGCCTCGCCGCGTTCAGGGCCCGGCGGGCCGAGCTGGTCGCCCGCTACGACGCCCTGCTCGCCGGGGTGCCCGGCCTGACGCTGCCCGCGCGACGGCCGTACGTGGAGCCGAGCTGGCACCTCTACCCCGTGCGGGTGCGCGACGGGCGGCGGGGCGAGGTGTACGACCGGATGCGGGCGGCCGGGATCGGGGTGCAGGTCAACTACATCCCGGCCTACTGGCATCCGGTGTTCGAGGACCTGGGCTACCGGCGCGGGCTCTGCCCGGAGGCGGAGGCCTACTACGCCGAGCAGTTGTCGCTGCCGCTCTTCCCCGACCTGTCCTCCGCCGAGCAGGACCGGGTCGTGGAGTGCCTGACGTCCATCCTCGGCTCCTAGCCTTCCGATCGCGGAGGGCCGGACCGGCGACGCCCAGTCGTTTCCGGTCCGGTCGCCCGGGCTCCGGGCATTCGCGGTCCGGTCGCCCGGGGTCGGCCGCCCGAGGGTCGGTCGTCCGGGGGTCGGTTGTCAGCGTTCGGCGAGCATGAGGGTGCCGTCGTCGCTCCGGTCCACCTGGAAGCGCCGCCCGGCGACGGTCGCCGCCGGGCGGGCCGGGGTACGGACGAGAGGGCGGAGCGGGCGGCCCTGGTCGATGACGACCTCCCAGCACGACTCACGGCCGACGGGCTCGTCCACGTCGCCCAGCGGGACCCTGGCCCGGAAGCGGTGGCCGGCCAGCGTCAGGGGGAAGTACATCTCCTCGCCGTCGGTGCGGCGGACGAGCCGCAGCACCGGGTCGCCGTCGCCCGGATCCGCCAGCTCCCCCGCGACCAGCAGGGTGTCCCCGTCGAGGCGGCACTCGCTGACGAACGCCTCCGCGCGGCGCAGCCGCAGCCCCCACACTCCCCTGCCGCCGCGCACCGGCACCACCCACACCCCCGCCCGCCGCACCGGCCGGGAGACGGCAGGCGGCTGGGAAACGCCCGGCGGCTCGGCGAGGGCCGGGGACTCCGCAAGGGCCGGGGACTCCGCGAGGGCCGGGGACTCCGCGAGGGCCGGGGACTCCGCGAGGGCCGGGGACTCCGCGAGGGCTGGGGACTCCGCGACATCCGGCGACTCCGGCAGGGCCACGGGCTCCGGGACGTCCGGAGTTCCGGGGCACTCAGGGGCGCGTGTGACGGGCACCGGTCGCGGCGCCGGGACGAACGGCGGCTCGGCGTCCCCGCGCCGGGACGGGTCCCCCGGTCGGGACGGCTCGTCGGGCGCCGGTCGGGACCGGGCTCCCGGACGGCTGGTGGCCACGTCGCGGGACGGGACGCGGAGGGCGGCCGGGTCGGTCACGCGGCGCGGGGCCGGGACGAACGGCGGCTCGGCGGCCGTCAGGCGGACCGGCGCCGGCACCGAGGGCGGCAGCCAGCGCGGCCCCGCCACCTTGGCCGCCAGCCGCAGCCCCGCGCCCTTCAGCTCCACCCACAGGTCCCAGCGTCCCTCACGAGCCCGCCGCGCCGGGCCCAGCGCCGCCGGGTCCAGCGCGAACCCGAAGCAGAAGCCGTGCTCGGGCACCGCGCCCCCGCCCTCCTGGGCCACGCTGCGCCACGCGGGCGAGACGATCTCCTCCCCCAGCGCCATCCTGTCGCCCGTCCCGCGCTCCTGCAGCCAGACGCGTACGCGCATCCGCCGCAGCTCCTCGACCGCGAACCGCCCGACCGTCGCCCAGCCCTCGCCGCACAGCAGGCCGTCGCGCCAGCCGATGTCGAGCAGCCGGGCGGTCAGGGCCAGCTCGCCCGTCACCTCCGCCAGGGGGCGCGGCAGGGCCGGATGCCGGGCGTACCAGCGCCTGCGCACGAGACCGTCGGCGGAAAGGCGCGGCCACAGGCGGCCGTCACGGTCCCGGTCGAACACGGCCGCCAGCTCCTCCAGGCGGCGCAGGTGCAGCAGGCGGACCATGAGCCGGCGCGCGAACGGCAGGCTCAGAAGCGCCTCGGGCTCGACCCCGTCGAGGTAGCCGCAGGCGAGGTCGAGCAGTTCGGCGTCGGCGGCGGCCCCCAGGCCGGCCACCGCCTCCACCGCGACGGCCAGGTCGATGTCGAGCGTGTCGCGGTCGAAGTACGGCATGAGCTGCGGCGCCCGCTCGGCGAGCAGCGACGACGTCTCCAGCACCGACAGCAGGCGGTCGCGCAGGTTGGCCGGCTCCAGGCGCCGCTCGGTGATGGAGGAGCGCTCGTCGCGCAGCCGCCAGTGGTAGACGACCCCCTTGAGCACGTCGACCGAGGACGCGCCCACGTGGGCGGCCATGGCGACCGGCTGGTCCTCGTACATCCGCTCGGGGAATCTCAGCCCGAGCGACTCCCAGAACGAGCGCCGGTAGACCTTGTTCCAGAGCATGCGGTCGCGCACCAGCAGCGGGTGGCGGGTGATGTGGGTGCGCCGCAGCGGCCGGGCGAACGCCTCCCGGTGCGCCCACGAGGGGACGAGCAGGTTGCGGTGCAGCCGCATGACGTTGCCGCACGCCAGGTCGGACCCGGTGGACTCCAGCGACGTCACCAGCCGGTGGAACGCCCGCGGCGGCACGATGTCGTCGCCGTCCACGAACGCCAGGTAGCGGCCGGTCGCGTGCCGCAGGCCGGTGTTGCGGGCCCGGCCGACGCCATGGTTGTCCTGCCGGACGAGCCGCACGCGCGGGTCGGCCGCCATGCGGGCCTCGACCACGGCCGCCCCTCCGTCGCCGCTGCCGTCGTCGACGCAGATCACCTCCAGGTCGCGCAGGGTCTGGGCGGCCAGCGAGTCCAGGCAGGGGCCGAGGTATCTCTCGACGTCGTGGAACGGGACGATCACCGACAGGATCGGCACGGGTGCTCCTCTCGATCAGCCGGACAGCAGGCGCAGCATCCTGCGGGCGGCCTTGCGGGGGCGGGCGAGGCGGCGTGAGAGGCGGTGGCCGAGGCTGCTGCGCAGGGCGGCGGCCTTGCGCTGGGTCCTGCGCAGCTTGGCCCTGGCGCGCACCAACTCCCGCTCGCGGTAGCTGAGCTTGGTCTCCAGGCGGGCGACCCTGGCCAGAGTCGCCGTGAGCCGGTCGGACAGCCGGTCGTGCGCGGCCAGCAGGTCGCGGTAGGCGGGCGCGGTCGCCGGCCCGGCCGGCTCCCCCAGCTCGGCGTCGAGCTTGCGCGCCTGGTCGAGGTCGTCCTCGCCGCACGGCCGGCCGGCCATGCCGCACAGGGTCAGCGCGAGCTCGTCGGCCGCCTGCGGCCACGGCCACGGATGGTGATGCCCGGCGGCCAGCAGGCGTACGGCGAACCGCCACAGGATGCGGCAGAGCACCACCCGCGCGGCGACGGGGCCGGTCGGCGCGGGCAGCGGGGTGACGGCGGCGAACCGTTCGCCGTCCCAGACGAGGTTGTCGGCGGGCGCGTCGCCGCCGTCCTCGACCCAGTCGGCGAGTCTGGCGAGCAGGTGGCGGATCGACCGCACGTCCTCCCGGGCGCACGCCTCGACCAGCACCTCCTCCAGGACGCGCCCGCGCGGGATCGGCCGCGGGCTGCCGTCGGGCAGCCGCCTGGTGGTGGTGGCCGTGACCTCGTGCACGACCCGGCCCACCTCGACCAGCCCGGCGGGCAGGAGCCCGGCGAGCGGTTCGGCGGGAAGGCCGGCGGCGGGACGGGTCGCCACCGCCACCCACAGGGGCGCGAGGTGCTCGCCGAGACCGTGCCGGAAGGCCAGCCGGGTCAGCCGGAGCGGGTCGGCCACCAGCATGGTGTCGCCGCCGCGGGCGGCGAGGGGGACCGTGAGCGCCTCCGGGAGCTCCTGGGCCAGCAGCTCGCTCGCGAGCAGCGCGCGCGGCGCGTCGCGGCCCGGGTAGGCGGCGTAGCGGCCCTCGGTCACCAGGCCCGCCGCGGCCAGGGCCGCGTCGAGCGCGGCCGGGCCGCAGGGGTGGGTGGGGTCGAAGCCCCGGGGCTCCCAGTCGCCGTCGGCGCCCTGCCGGTCGGGCGGCCTGGCCTCGACGAACCGGTCGACGCCCAGGTCGTTGGGGACCGCGAGGACGAGCCGGCCGCCGGGCGGGACGAGCCGGGCCAGCGCCTCGAACGACTCCTGCCACGACGGGGCGGGCTCCTCGGCGGAGTGCGTGCGTCCCAGGCCGTCGAGCGCCAGCACCAGGTCGTACGGCTCCTCCTCCGTCAGCGCGCGCAGCCGGCCGCAGTGGACGGTCAGCGAGGGGTGACGTCCGGCCAGGGCGCACGCGTCCGGATGGGAGCGGACGAGGACGGCGGCGTGGCCCGCCCGATCGGCGACGGCGGCGACCAGCCCGGCGGCGTGCGGGCCGGCCAGCAGCACCCGGCCGCTCGCCGGGAGGAGCCGACCGGCCAGCTCCAGGCCGACCCCCCGCCAGTCGGTGGCCGCGTCGGCGTCGGACCAGAGCAGCATCTCGCCGCCGATCATGCGGACGTTGCCCGGCGTCTCGTTCACGCGCATCGCACCCGCTTCCAGCCGAACATGCGCAGCAGCTCCTCCGGTGTCGCCTGATGGTCGAACCCCAGCTCGCGCCGCGCGGCCTCGGCGGCCAGCCCGGGGTCGACGCGCACCCCGTGCAGCTCGGGCCACAACCGCATCCGCCGGGCCGTGCCGCCGTACTCGGGCCGCTCCCCCTCGAACTGCATCGGATCCCCGTAGACGGCGACGTCGCAGCCGACGGACGCGCCGTAGAACAGCGCGCTGCCGAGGCGGTTGGAGGCGACGCGGCGGTGCCGGCGCAGCTCGGTGAGCTGCCGGCGCAGGAAGTCGCGGCCCCTGCCGTCCCAGCGGGACCCCCGGTCGCCGTGGCAGACCACCCGGAAACCGGCCGACTCGTACGCGCGCCTGATGTCCGGATCGCCGAACTCCAGCCAGTAAAGGCACACCGTCACCGGGCCGGTCTCGACCTCGCGTATCTCGGCGGCGAGCCGGAAGTGGTCGCCGTCGACCGCGCCCTTCTCCCAGCCGTGGAAGGGGTACCAGATGGTGCCGCGGCGTTCGGCCTCGGGAATCCGGCCGAGGTCGGGCTCCATGTCGAGCAGGTATATCCAGGGGGCGCCGATGAGGTAATGGCCCCTGCGCCCCATGGACCAGCCGCGGCGTCTGAGCACGTCACTCCAGATGAAACGGGGATATCCCGGGCTGCACCAATGGTCGTTGGGTGGAAATCCATGCAAATAGTTCCAGCCGTGCTGGACAAACCCCTGAATACGCCGGGGGGTGTCGTCGGGCAGCCCGCAGTAGGTGCCGAGAATGCGGGAGTGACCGTACCAGTGATTTGATTCGTCCATCATTTCCCCTGTAGCGGTGGGCGCGCCCCGTCCGACATTCGCAGCCGCGCCCCCGCGCCATCCGGCGTTATACGGTTCCATTACCCGCGACGGGGTCTCGGTTTGAGCCATGCGCGATCAGAGCTACACTACGTCTCGGTTCGACCACAGAGAGTGAGTGATCATGATCCACCTCGACCGGCTGCGCGACGTCTTCCGCGTCTCCCTGGGCCTCCCGGCCGGAGCCGACGTCGACGACCTCCGATACCGGGCGATCCCGCAGTGGGACTCGCTGGCCCACATGGCACTGGTCGCCGCGATCGAGGACGAGTTCGACATCATGATCGACACCGACGAGATGATCGACATGAGCTCGTTCACCCACGCGGTCCGGCTGCTGGAGAAGCACGGTGCCGGCGCTTCGTCCTGAGCCGCGTCCCGATCCGGCCGCCGCAGGTCCGCGCGTGGCCCTGGTCACGGGCTCGACCGCGGGCATCGGGCGGGCCGTCGCCGTCGCGCTGGCCGCCGCCGGGCACGACGTGGTCGTGCACGGCCGCGACCGGGAGCGGGCGGCGAAGGCCGCCGCCGAGGTGGCCGCCGAGACCGGTGGCCGCGCCTTCCCCGCGCACGGCGACGTGGCCGACGCCGAGGCCGTGGCCGCCGTGATGCGCGGGATCCACCGCGGTCACGGCCGGCTCGACGCCCTGGTGGTCAACGCGGGCGTGCACGAGGCGGGCCTGCTCGGCATGACGCCGACCGCCACGGTGTCCCGGCTCTTCGCGGCCAACGCGACGGGTGCGGTCCACACGCTGCAGTCGGCGGTCCGACTGCTGCGGCGGGGCACCCGCCCGGCCGTGGTGCTCGTCTCGTCGATCATGGGGGTGCGCGGCGCCCCGGGTCAGGCCGTCTACGCCGCCACCAAGGCCGCGCTGCTCGGGCTGACCGTGGCCGCCGCGAAGGAGCTGGGCCCGGCCGGTGTCCGGGTCAACGCCGTGGCGCCCGGCTACATCGACACCGGCATGCTCGCCACGCTCGGCGACGACGCGCGGGCGGCGACGGTCGCCGCGACACCGCTCGGCCGTCTCGGCAGGCCCGCCGACGTGGCCGCCGCCGTGGCGTTCCTGCTGTCCGAGCCCGCCTCCTTCATCACCGGCCAGGTCATCGGCGTCGACGGCGGGCTGGTGCTGTGAGAGCCGACACGACGGATGGACCTGCCATGGACGCATTCCCGCACCCGGACGCGCGGCTCGTCGTCGCGGGCGAGCCGGGCGCGCTCGCGGGCGCCGAGCTGGCCGCGCGGATCGAACGGGCGGCGCGGGTCCTGACCCGCGTGCCGCCCGGCCCGGTGTTCTGCGGCATGCGCAACGACCTGAGCTCGGTGGTGCGCTACCTCGCCGCCCTGCGGGCCGGCACGCCGGTGGCGCTGCTCGACGCCGACCTCTCCCCCGGCGCGCTGACCATGCTGATCAGGAGGTTCCGGCCGACAGCGGTGTTCGGATTCGCGCACGCCGTCGAGGGCTCGCCGCGTGGCCGCCGCGAGGCCCCCGACCCCCATCCCGACCTGGCCCTGCTGCTGGCCACCTCGGGCTCGACCGGCAACCCCAAGCTCGTCCGCCTGTCCCGGCGGGCCGTGCTGGCCAACGCCCGGGCCATCGCCACCACCCTGGCCATCGGCCCCGGCGACATCGCCCCGACCAGCCTCCCGCTGCACTACAGCTACGGCCTGTCGGTGCTCAACAGCCACCTCGCCGCGGGCGCCGCCGTGGTGCTGACCGACGCGGGGCTGCTGGAGCGGTCCTTCTGGACCCACCTCGACGGCCACGGCTGCACCTCGCTCGCCGCCGTCCCCTACCAGTACGAGATGCTGCGCAGGCTCCGCTTCGACCCGGCCGAGCACCCCACGCTCACCACGATGACCCAGGCGGGCGGGCGGTTGCGGGCCGAGCTGCTCGGCGAGTTCGCCGCCAAGGCGGAGCGGTTCTTCGTCATGTACGGCCAGACCGAGGCGACCGCCCGCATCTCCGTCCTGGCCCCGCGCCACCTGGCCGGCAAGCCGGGATCGTGCGGGCAGGCCGTCCCCGGCGGCCGCCTGACCGTCGACGACGGCGAGGTCGTCTACCACGGCCCCAACGTCATGATGGGCTACGCCGAGACGGCAGCCGACCTGGCCCGGGGCGACGACCTGGGCGGCGTGCTGCGCACCGGCGACCTCGGCCGCCTCGACGACGAGGGCTTCCTCTATCTCACGGGCCGGGTCAAGCGCATCGCCAAGATCTTCGGGGTGCGGGTCAACCTCGACGACGTCGAGGGGCTGCTGCGCGACTGCGGCCCGGTGGCGGCGACGAGCGGCGACGACCGCGTCACGGTGTGGGCCGAGGGCCTCGACCGCGACGGGTGCGCCCGGCTGGCCCGGCGGCTGGGCACCGAGCTGCGGCTGCACTGGAGCGGCTTCGACGTGCGGGCGGTGGACCGGCTGCCGCTGCTCACCACGGGCAAGATCGACTACCGCGCGCTGGAGTCCCGCGCATGAGCCCGCCGGACCGCCCAGGAGCCCCGCGGGCGAGGGGAGGCGCGGGGTGAGCGTCTTCCGGCTGACGGCCGACGAGCGGGAGGCGGCGCTGCTGCCCCGGCTGGCCGAGCTGACCGAGTGGCACCGGCGCGCCTGCCCGCCGTACCAGAGGATTCTGGAGGCGATCGGCGCGGCGGGGCCGTACGAGCGGGTGGCGGACCTGCCGTGGCTGCCGGTGCGGCTGTTCAAGACGCACGAGCTGCGCAGCGTGCCCGAGGAGCAGGTGTTCAGGGTGCTCACGTCCAGCGGCACCACCGGGCAGGCGCCCAGCCGCGTCTACCTCGACCGCGAGGCGGCGGCGGCGCAGCCACGCATGCTGGCGGCGACGCTGCGGGCGGTGCTGGGCGAGCGGCGGCTGCCGATGCTCATCGTGGACAGCCGGGCGGTGACCCGCGCGACGGCGCTGAGCGCCCGTGGCGCCGGGGTGCTGGGAATGATGAACTTCGGCCGCGACCACACCTTCGTGCTCGACGAGCGGGGCGGCCTCGACCGGCGGGCGGTCGAGGCCTTCCTGGCGCGGCACGGCCACGCGCCGTTCCTGGTGTTCGGCTTCACCTTCATGGTCTGGCTGCACCTGCCGGCGCTGCGGGCCGACCTCTCCCAGGGCGTGCTCATCCATTCGGGCGGCTGGAAGAAGCTGGCCGACCAGGCCGTGGACAACGCCGCCTTCCGCCGCCGGCTGGGCGCGGAGTGCGGGCTGAGCCGGATCCATGACTTCTACGGCATGGTGGAGCAGATCGGCACGGTGTTCCTCGAAGGGCCGGAGGGTGACGGGCTCTACTGTCCCGACTTCGCCGACGTGGTGATCCGCGACCCGGAGACGTGGCGGGAGGCGCCGCCGGGCGTGCCTGGGGTGATCGAGGTGGTGAGCACGCTGCCGACGTCCTATCCGGGGCACGTGCTGCTCACCGAGGACCTCGGGGTGGTGCACGGGGTGGACGACGGGGTGTGGCCGGGCAAGCGGTTCTCGGTGCTGGGGCGGCTGCCGCGGGCGGAGACCCGCGGGTGCAGCGACACCGCCGGAGAGGTGGCCGCCTGATGGACGCGCCCCCGAGCGACGAGCTGGCGGTGCGGTTCCCCGGAAGGGCGACCGCCCGGGATGCGGCCGGTCCGTCGCGTTCCGGCGCCCTGGATGCGGCCGGCCCGTTGCGCCCCGGCGCCCGGGATGCGGCCGGTCCGTTGGACCCCGGCGCCCGGGTGGACGTCGAAGGGCTGCTCGATGGGATGGCCGGAGCGGGGAGTCTCGGTGTCGGCGACGAGCGGGTGCGCGACTTCCTCGGCGCGTTCGGGCGGCGGCTGCTGCGTCCCGAGCTCGCCCGCCGCCATCCCGAGCTGGCCTCGCTCGGCTTCTTCCTGCGGCCGCGGGAGCTGGCGCGGACCGTCGAGGAGACGCGCGGCGGCGAGCACGTACGAGTGCCGCGCGGTCTGGTGTTCCACATCCCGCCCGCCAACGTCGACACCGTCTTCGTCTACTCATGGGCCCTGTCGGCCCTGATGGGCAACCGCAACGTGGTCCGGCTCTCCTCCCGGGCGGGCGCGGTGGCCGCGCTGCTCGTGGACACCCTGCTGGAGACGCTCGACGAGGCCGACCGGGAGGTGGCCGAGGCCGTGGCCGCGACCCAGCGGATCGTCTCCTACGGCCGCTCCGACGCCGTCACGGCCGCCCTGTCCGCGGCCTGCGACCTGCGGGTGGTGTGGGGCGGCGACCGCACCGTGGACGAGGTGCGGCGGCATCCGCTCGCACCGCACGCGCGCGATCTCGCCTTCCCCGACCGGTCGTCCTTCGCGCTGGTCCTGGCCTCGGCGTGGCTGGCCGCGTCGCCCGGCACGCGGGAGGCGCTGGCCGACGGGTTCGCCGCCGACGCCTACTGGTTCGACCAGGCCGCCTGCTCGTCGCCGCGTACCGTCTTCTGGGTCGGCGCGCCCGCCGAGTGCGACACGGCCCGTGACGACTTCACCACGTGCCTGGCACGGGCGGTGGCGCGACGGGGCTGGACGGTGGACGCCGCGATGGCGGTCGAGAAGCGGGTCGCCACCTACGGCCTCGCCGCCGACGGCGCGGCGCGGGCGATCGGCTTCCACGGCAACGCGGTGGCCGACGTGGTCCTGACCGCGCCGGAGCTGGCGCCGCGTCGCTGGCTGGGCACGGGCACGTTCGCGCACGCCCGGATCGCCTCGCCGGCCGAGCTCGCGGGCCTGGTGCGGCGCGCGGACCAGACGATGACCTACTTCGGCTTCGCACGCGCCGAGCTGGCCGAGCTGGCGGCGACGCTGGCGGGGCGGGGCGTCGACCGGATGGTGCCGATCGGGGAGGCGCTCAGCTTCCACCGGGTGTGGGACGGCGTCGACCTGCCGGCCGAGTTCACCCGCCTGCTCACGATCCGTTGATGTCGCGGGCGCGGCCGCGTCCTCGGGACGCACAGGGTGCGCATTCACCATAAAGTGGCACCTGTGGTGATTCAGGGGTTACTTGCGGTCTCGCTGGTGTTGGGTGGCGCTCCGACGTCAGGGGCCCAGGCGAAGGTCGACTGCGCGCGGGTGAAGTGCATCGCCCTGACGTTCGACGACGGGCCGGGCAAGCGGACCCCTGCCCTGCTGGACGTGCTGCGGAAGGAGAAGGCCAAGGCCACCTTCTTCCTCATGGGCAAGCACGTCGAGCAGTTCCCGGACATCGCGCGGAAGGTCGCCGCCGAGGGTCACGCGGTGGGCAACCACACCTACGGTCACCCGTCCCTGACGTCGTCGAGCGACCACGAGATCCTCGACGAGCTCCGGCTCGCCCAGACGGTCATCGAGGACGCCACGGGCCGGCGGGTGACGATGTTCCGCCCGCCCTACGGGCACACCGACGAGCGGGTGCTGCGCCTGGCCGGCGAGCAGGGGCTCGCGCAGGTCATGTGGACGGGCACGACGCTCGACTGGAAGGTGCGGGACGCCGAGCGGATCAGGGCGGCCGTCCTCCGGCTGGCGAGGCGTGACGCGGTGATCCTCATGCACGACGTGGTCCCGCAGACCGTCAAGGCCATGCCGGCGATCGTCAGAGCGCTGAAGAAGCGCGGGTACCACCTCGTCACCGTGCCCACGCTGCTCGGCGGCAAGCGGCTCGAAGCCGGAGTCAGCTACCCCTAGGCCGCGGGAGGAGTCCCGCCGGCCGGGATGGGAGTCATGCACAACGCGAAGGCATCGCGACGGGGGACGTTCGCGACTTTCCTCGCCATTCAGGCCGTGCTCGTGTGCTGGTGGCTTGCCTACCATCCCGGCCTGTTCAGCCGGGACTCGGTGCTCTACCTGAGTCACACCATGGCCGGCCCCTGGGTGAGCGACCATTCCGTCGTCTACGACGCTCTGCTGTGGCTGAGCGTGCGGGTGAGCGGTGACCTCGGCCTGGTCACACTGCTGCAGACGACGGCCATGGCGGCCACGCTCACCTACCTGGCGACCGCCCTGCGCGCGCTCGGCGCGCCGCCACGCTCCACGACGGCGGTCGCCGTGCTGATGCCGTTCCTGCCGCCGGTCGGCGCGTTCGCGGTCACCCTGTGGAAGGACGTGCCGTTCACCCTGTGCGTGGTGGCCATCGCGGCGTCGTGCGCGGGCATGGCGGCGGCGCGGATTGTCACCCCCGGGCGGCTGGCCGGTCTCGGCGCGCTCATGACGGCGCTGGGCCTGTTCAGGGCGAACGGCTTCCTGATCGTGGCGGTCACCGTCGTGGTGCTGGTGCTCGTGGTCCGCGTCATGAAGGTACGGCTGGCGCTCGTCGGCACGGCCGCGGCGGCCCTCCCGGTCCTGCTCACCAACCTGGTGTTCCCGCTGGCCGGCATCGCCGCCCCGTCGAAGACGTACGTGTACCACACGGCCTTCGGCGACATCGCGGTGCTGTACCGCGGCCATCCGGAGCTGTTCGACCACCGGGACAGGGCCGTCATGGCGGCCGTGGCGCCGCTGTCGCGGTGGACGTCCGGCGGCACCTGCCACACGATCAACCCGTTGATCTGGCGCGACGACTTCAGCTGGCAGCAGGCCGACGCGCGGGCGGGCGAGCTGCTGGATCTCTGGAAGCGCCTGCTGCTGGAGCGGCCCGGACTCGTCGTGGACGCCCGGCTGTGCCGCGGCGCCATCGCCTGGAAGATCACTCAGGACGAGTGGGCCGTCGGCGGCGAGACCTACCACTTCTCCCGCAGGCCGACCGCCGAGAGCTACGTAGGCCCGGACAAGGTGCCGGACTTCCCCGAGCGGCACCTGTTCTCGTTGCGGCCGATCTCGGAGCCCCTCCACCAGGCCGCCGACGCGTGGCTGGTGAGCACGGCGGCTCCGCGCTACGACTGGCTCCTGTGGCGGGGGGCGCTGTGGTCGTACGTGTCGTACCTGGCGGTGGGGCTGGCCGCGTGGGCGCTGCGCAACAGGTACGTGCCAGCCGTGGCGGCGGTGGTCGCGGGACAGCAGCTCGTCATCCTGGCCAACATCTCGGCCCAGGACTTCCGCTACATGGCCGCCCCCGTCCACATCGGGATGCTGCTCCTCCCGCTGCTGGTGGCGAGCGTGGCGAGGATGGCGCGCCTGCCGCGCGGACGCCGCGAGACGGACGCCGAGCGGGAGTCGCCGGTCACGCGCCTTTCGTGATCGCGCTCCCGCCGGGGCGGCGCCCGTCAGGCGTGCCCGTCAGACGTGCCCGTCAGGCGTGGCCCGTCAGGCGTGCCCGTCGCCGGCGGTCACTCCCACTCGATGGTGCCCGGCGGCTTGCTCGTCACGTCGAGCACCACCCGGTTGACCTCGCGCACCTCGTTGGTGATGCGGGTGGAGATGCGCGCCAGCACGTCGTACGGCACCCGCGCCCAGTCGGCCGTCATCGCGTCCTCGGAGGTCACCGGGCGCAGCACCACCGGGTGGCCGTAGGTGCGGCCGTCGCCCTGGACGCCCACCGAGCGCACGTCGGCGAGCAGCACCACCGGGCACTGCCAGATGTCCCGGTCGAGACCGGCGCGGGACAGCTCCTCGCGGGCGATCGCGTCTGCCTCGCGCAGCAGGTCGAGCCGCTCGCGGGTGACCTCGCCGACGATGCGGATGCCGAGGCCGGGGCCGGGGAACGGCTGCCGCCACACCATGGCGGCCGGCAGGCCCAGCTCCTCGCCGGCCCGGCGCACCTCGTCCTTGAACAGCGCGCGCAGCGGCTCGACCAGCTCGAACTGGAGGTCCTCGGGCAGGCCGCCGACATTGTGGTGGGACTTGATGTTGGCGGTGCCGGTGCCGCCGCCCGACTCGACCACGTCGGGATAGAGGGTGCCCTGCACGAGGAAGTCGACCGGGCCGTCGGCCATGATCGCACGCTGCTCGTCCTCGAAGACGCGGATGAACTCACGCCCGATGATCTTGCGCTTCTCCTCCGGATCGCTGACGCCCTCCAGCGCCTTGAGGAAGCGGTCGGCGGCGTCGACGACGCGCAGCTTGACGCCCGTGGCGGCCACGAAGTCGCGCTCGACCTGCTCGGCCTCGCCCTTGCGCAGCAACCCGTGGTCGACGAACACGCAGGTGAGCCGGTCTCCGATGGCCCGCTGGACGATCGCGGCGGCCACCGCGGAGTCGACGCCGCCGGACAGCGCGCAGATGGCCCGACCGTCGCCCACCTGCCGGCGGACCGCCTCGACGGACTCCTCCACGATGTTGAGCATGGTCCACGTCGGGCGGCAGCCGGCCGCGTCGAGGAAGTGTCTGAGCACGGCCTGGCCGTGCTCGCTGTGCAGCACCTCGGGGTGGAACTGCACGCCGTACAGGCCGCGCCCGGGGTGCTCGAAGGCGGCGACCGGCGTCTCGCGCGTCGAGGCGGTCACCGTGAAGCCGTCGGGCGCGGCGGCGACGCTGTCGCCGTGGGACATCCACACCTTCTGAACGGCGGGCAGCCCGGCGAAGATCACGCCCTCGCGGTGCACGTCGAGCTGGGTGCCGCCGTACTCGGCGACACCGGTGCGTGCCACCTCGCCGCCCAGCGCCTGCGCCATCGCCTGGAAGCCGTAGCAGATGCCGAACGTCGGCACCCCCGTCTCGAACAGCCCGTGCGGCACGGCGGGGGCGTTGTCGGCGTAGACGGAAGAGGGCCCGCCGGACAGGATGATCGCCTTGGGATTCTTGGCCAGCATCTCCTCGACCGGCATCGTCGAGGGGACGATCTCGGAGTAGACGTGGCACTCGCGCACACGCCTGGCGATCAGCTGCGCGTACTGCGCGCCGAAGTCGACCACCAGCACTGTGTCGAACTCAGACACCGAGACAACCCCCCAAAGGCGAATGCGGTGCCTCTCAGTGTATCGGCAGTGCGCATTCGACCTGGACGGGGCCGGTGCAAGCCCCCTAACCCGGCCCCGGCTAGAGCGCGGGCAGCCCGCCCGCGAGCAGGATCTCGGTCTGCCTGCGCAGGTCGGTCTCGTGCTCGGGGTGGGTGAGCAGCAGGAAGCGCTCCTCGTGGACGGCGTCGACGACCATGTCGGCCACCCGTGACGGCTCGATTCCCTTGTCCACGGCGGCGTCGACGCGGCCCTGCTGGTCGAGGTCGTCGAGGGTGGGCGCGACGGCCAGGTGGAACGGGCGCACCCGCGCGGAGCGGTTGATCCGGGTGCGGACCGCGCCGGGGCACAGAGCGGTGACGCGCAGCTTGGAGCCGGTGGCGATCAGGTCGTGGGCGAGCGCCTGCGAGGCGGCGAGCGCGGCGTACTTGCTGACGGCGTAACCGCCGGCCCTCGGCCCGGCCAGCAGGCCGGCCACCGACACGGTGTTGACGATGTGGCCCTCGGTGTCCTGCTCGATCATGCGCGGGACGAACGCGGCGACGCCGTGCAGCACGCCCCACAGGTTGACGCCGAGCAGCCAGGTGAAGTCTTCGGCGGTGCGCGTCCACAGGTGGCCGCCCTGGTAGACGCCGGCGTTGTTGCACAGCAGGTGGACGGCTCCCAGCTCGCCGAACGCGCGGTCGGCGAGATGGCGCACCGACTCCTCGTCGGACACGTCGGCGATCTGGGTGAGCACCTTGGTGTCGCCCGCCAGCCGCGCCGTCTCCGCGAGGCCGCCGGGATCGACGTCGGCCAGCATCAGTGACATGCCCTCCGCCGCGAAGCGGACGGCCAGTGCCCTGCCGATGCCGCTCGCCGCGCCCGTGACCACCGCGACCTTGCCGGAGAGTTCTCGCACCCGAAGCCTCCCTAGCGCTCGTTTCGACGCTACAGGATCGGGCCGACGAGTCCAGGGTGCTTCGGGGAATCTCGTCGGCGTCTCTTCGCGGGGGCCGCCGGGCGTCCGGTCAGGCGATGGCGACGATCTCGTCGAGCAGGGCCTCCAGGGTCCGGTCGTCCGTGGCCGGGGCCATGACCGTGAGGCGCAGGTGGCGCACGCCGTTCAGCTCGGTCGAGGAGAGGTGGAACGAGCCGTCCCGCATCATCCGCTCCCGCAGGGCGGCCTGGTCCGCCTCGCCGTACCGGAAGCAGACGATGTTGCTCTCCGGCTCGTACGGCAGGTCGAAGCCGGGCCGCCGGCGGGCCAGCTCCCAGAACCGGTGGGCCGTGTCGTAGCGGCCGGCCACGTACTCGCCGATGCCGCGCTCGCCGCGCCAGGCGAGGTTCATGAAGATCTTCAGCCCCAGCTCGGCCTTGGTGCACTCGACGGTGCGGTTGATCAGGTCGAAGCCCTGGTCGCCGTAGAAGAGGTAGCTGGCCTCCTGCCTGAAGGCGGCGTCGAGGTCGCCCTCCCGGCGGACGAGGACCGCGGCGGCGAGGGACGAGGTGCGCAGCATCTTGTGGGCGTCCCAGATGACCGAGTCGGCCAGGTCGACGCCGTCGAGCAGGTGCGCGTGCCGCTCGCTGAGCAGGGCGGAGGCGCCGTGGGCGCCGTCCACGTGGAACCAGATCCCGCGTTCGCGGCACCACGCGCCGATCGCGCGCAGGTCGTCGTGCAGGCCGGTGCCGGTGGCGCACGCGCCCGCCACCAGCGCCATCACCCGCCTGCCCGAGACGTCGGGCAGCCGGGTCACGTCGATCCGGCCCAGCGCGTCGGTCTCCAGCGGCACCAGCGACCGCTGCCCCAGCCCGAGGATGGAGGCGGCGCGCGAGACGGAGTAGTGCGCCGCCGGCGGCGCGAGGATCACCAGGTCACCGGGCACGCCGTGCTCCCAGGCGTCGGGGACGGCCCGCGCCCGCGCGGCGAGCAGCGCGGTCAGGTTGGCCAGCGAGCCGCCGTGCGTCAGCACGCCGCCCCCGGCGGGGAACCCCACCTTGGCCAGCATCCACCGCAGCACCTCGAACTCCACCGTGGCCGCCGCCGCGCCCATCTCGTAGACGGCCATGGGATTGTTCGTGGCGCCGTGCACGAAGTCGGCCAGCGCCGCCGGGAAGTCGGGCGAGGCGGTCTGGTGGGCGAGGTAGGCGGGGTGGTGCAGCCGCGTGCCCTCGGCGAGGAAGACGCGCAGGAAGTCCTCGTACGAGGCGGGCGTCATGCCGCCCTTCTCGATCAGGCCGCGCAGCCCGAGCCGGTCGGCCAGTTCGCTGGGCGGCCGGCGCCTGACCACCGGGGCGGCGCCGCGCTGGCTCTCGTCCACGTACGCGGCCAGCGCCGTCACCGTGATCCCCGCCGCCTCGGTGAACTCCTCAATGTTCCACATACGGAAATGGTGGTTGATTCATCGGTATATTGCTACAGCGACCGAATCGGAGGACGACGATGGCGCATAACGCCGAACTGGATGCGGTGGATCTGGCCATCCTGGCCGAGCTGCAGAACGACGCACGGCTGCCCAACAAGGACCTGGCCGAGCGGCTCGGCGTCGCGCCGTCCACCGCTCTGGAGCGGGTTCGCTCGCTGCGCCGCCGCGGCATCATCACGGGCTTTCGCGCCGCGGTCGACACGGCCCGCCTCGGCCGCCCGTTGCAGGCGCTGTTCGCCCTGCGGGTGCGCCCGCACACCAGCCAGCTCGTCGACCCGTTGCGGGCGTTCGTGCTGGACCTGCCCGAGACCATCACCCTCTTCCACGTGGCGGGCGCCGAGGACTTCCTCGTCCACGTGGCGGTGGCGGACGCCGACCACCTGCACCGGCTGGTCCTCGAAAGGTTCCTCATCCGGCCGGAGATCGTGCACCTGCACACCACGCTGGTGTTCAGGACCGAGCACCAGCCGGTGCAGCGGCCCGCCGAGATGTGAGGCGCGAATGGCACAATGATCGACATGTCGCTGCGGATCACCACGCTCGCCGAGCGCCCCGAGTTCGCCGCCTCCCTGTGGAAGATGGACGACGCGTGGCCGGCGTTCATGATGGAGGACCCGCTCGCCGACCTGTTCTACGCCGTCGCCGAGCAGGCGTACGCCGACTACGTCCTGGTCGCCGACGACGAGGCGGAGCCCGGCCGGCTGGTGGCGCGCGCGTGCATGATCCCGTACACGTCGAAGGACGCCGAGCTGCCCGACGGCGGCTGGGACACGGTGATCAGGCACGGCTGGCTGGCGCGCGAACGGGGGGAGACGGCGGACCGGGTGTCCGCCCTGGAGATCACCGTGCGGCGCGACCTGCTCGGGACGGGCGTCTCTCCGCGCATGGTGGCCGCGCTGCGCGAGCAGGCCGCCCGGCTGGGGTTCGCCGAGCTGGTGGCGCCGGTCCGGCCCAACGGGAAGCACCTGGAGCCGCACACGCCGATGGCCGAGTACGCCGCGCGCACGCGCCCCGACGGCCTGCCGCACGACGCCTGGCTGCGCGTGCACGTGCGCGCCGGCGGCCGGATCGTCAAGGTGGCGCCCCGCTCCATGGTGATCAGCGGCACGCCGGCCGAGTGGCGCGGGTGGACCGGCCTGCCGTTCGACCGGAGCGGCCCCGTCGTGGTGCCCGGCGCGCTCGTCCCTGTGCACTGCGACCTGACCCACGACCACGCCGTGTACGTGGAGCCGAACGTCTGGGTGAGCCACCCGCTGACCCGGGGCTGACGTTAGCCTTACCCGGCTGCGGGCAAGCGCCTCGACATGCCACAGGAACCTGACAGCACACCACCGGAGCAGACCCAGCCGTACCCCGGCAGGACCGACGAGATGACCCCCGAGCCGCGCGACGAGATGCGCGGCTACCAGGGCCGCGACCTGCTGGCCGGCCGGCGGGCCCTGATCACCGGAGGCGACTCCGGCATCGGCCGGGCCGTCGCCGTCGCCTTCGCCAAGGAGGGCGCCGACGTCGCCATCGCCTACCTCAGCGAGCACGAGGACGCCAACCACACCCGCAAGCTGGTCGAGCAGGCCGGGCGGCGCTGCGTGCTGCTGCCCGGCGACCTGGGCGACCGCGACCACTGCGCGTCGGTCGTCCAGCAGGCCGTGGACGAGCTGGGCGGCCTGGACATCGTGGTCAACAACGTGGCCTACCAGGCGCCGGTCGACTCGCTGGAGGCGCTGACGGACGAGCAGTGGGAGCACACCTTCGCGGTGAACATCCACAGCTACTACCGCGTCACCAAGGCCGCGCTGCCGCACCTGCGCGAGGGCGCCGCGATCATCAACACGTCGTCGATCAACGGGTTGCGCGGCAACAAGACGCTGCTCGACTACTCGGCCACCAAGGGGGCGATCAACGCCTTCACCTACTCGATGGCCCAGAACCTGGTCGAACGGGGCATCCGGGTCAACGCGGTCGCACCGGGGCCGGTGTGGACGCCGCTGATCCCGGCGACGTTCCCCGAGGAGAAGGTCGGCTCGTTCGGCGAGCAGGTGCCGATGCAGCGGGCGGCCGACCCGGACGAGATCGCGCCGTCGTACGTGTTCTTCGCCAGCGAGCGGATGTCGTCGTACTACACAGGCGAGATCCTCGCCCCGATCGGCGGCGAGACCCTCCCCGGCTGACCTCTCGCGCCGACTTCCAGGGCCGACCGCTCGGGCCGACCGCTCGGGCGGTCCCGCCGCACCGGCGGGGCCGCCCGCTCGTCAGCTCTCGATCAGCGGGGTCGGGGGCCCGCCCGCAACAGGCCCAGCGCTCGCGTCTCCCACGTCATCCGCCCAGCCTCCCACGCGTACTTTTGCGCGCTGTGGACTTGTGCACAGAACAGAACTTCTGTCTGGGACACGATGGCGGCGTCAACGAGCGGGCGGCACCACGCCCGCCAGATCTCTGAAGGAGACGACCATGAACACGTTGCGCCACCGGGTCCTCAGCCTGGCCCTGCTGGGCGGCGCCGTCGCCGGCGCCCTGGCGGCCCTCCCGGCGACGGGTCACGCCGCCGCGGCGGGCACCTCCAGCGCGCAGGTCCGCACCAACGGCGGGCAGTTACAGCTCGACTACATCGGCTCGGCCGACGCCAACGACGTCCTGATCACCAGGGAGGCGGGTGGCGCGATCCGGGTGTCCGACTCGGTGACCATCGTGCCGGGGCCCGGCTGCTCCCCGGTCGACGGCGACCCCACCACGGTCCGCTGCTCGGCCGGCATCCCCCGGCTCCAGGTCCGGCTGGGCGACGGCGACGACCGGTTCAGGACGCTGGTCCCGTTCCAGGGGTACGTGGAGGGCGACAACGGCAACGACACCTTCAGCGTCGGCGCGGCGGAGGGCGGCGTCGCCAGCCGCATCATGTACGCCGGGCACCTCGGCGAGGACACCACCACCTACGAGGGCACCACGACCGGGGTGACGGTGACGCTGGACTTCGCCTACAACGACGGCCGCCCCGCCTCGGGCACCCGCCCGGCCGACCAGGACAACATCCAGACGGAGAACATCGTCGGCACCTCGTTCGGCGACCGGCTGACCGGCGACCGGCTGGACAACGAGATCACGCCCGGCAGGGGCCGCGACACCGTGTCCGGCGGCAACGGCAACGACCTGATCGACGTCCGCGACGACGAGGCCGAGAACTCCGTGCAGTGCGGCGACGGGGGCGCCGACCGCGCCGTCGCCGACCGCGCGGCGCTCGACCCGGTCAACGCCGACTGCGAGCAGATCAGCCGCTAGGCATCCCGGGTGGGCCGGTCGCCGGCGGCCCACCCGCTCACTTCAGGCGCAGCCGCCGCATCGTCTTCAGCGTGGTGCTCAGGACGCCGGCCCACGTGTCGTACGGCACGCCGGGCGGCGGCTCGAAGCCGAGCCACGACGCCTGCGAGGCCACGGTCTGGGCCTCGGTGTAGCGCAGCAGGCCCTCCGCGCCGTGCCGGCGGCCCAGGCCGGACGCCTTCATGCCGCCCATGGGGGCGTCGTAGGAGGCCCACGCCGAGCCGTAGCCCTCGTTGATGTTGACCGTGCCGGCCTTGATGCGGGCGGCCAGGGCACGGCCGCGGGCGAGGTTCGTGGTCCAGACGGAGGCGTTGAGCCCGTAGATGGTGTCGTTGGCCAGCTCCACCGCCTCCTCGTCGGAGGTGAACGGGTGCAGGGCGACCACCGGCCCGAAGGTCTCGTTGCGGCACAGCTCCATGTCCTGGGTGACGCCGGTGAGCACCGTGGGCTCGTAGAACAGCGGGCCGAGGTCGGGCCGGGCCTTCCCGCCGGCCAGCAGCGTGGCGCCCTTGGCCAGCGCGTCGTCCACGTGCGCGGTGACCGCGTCGAGCTGGCGGCGCGAGGTGAGCGAGCCCATCTGCACCGACCAGTCGTGGCCCGGGCCGAGCTTCATGGCGCGCACCTGGGCCGCGAAGCGCTCGGCGAAGGCGCCGAACACGCTCGCGTGCACGTACAGCCGCTCGATCGACAGGCAGAGCTGGCCCGCGTTGCTGAAGCAGGCGCGGATCGCGCCCTGGACGGCGTGGTCGAGGTCGGCGTCGTCGAGCACCAGCATCGGGTTCTTGCCGCCGAGCTCCAGCGAGCAGCCGATGAGCCGCTTGGCCGCCTCCTCCGCGATCTTCCTGCCGCCGCGGGTGGAGCCGGTGAAGGCCACGTAGTCGGCGCCGTCGAGCAGCGCGTCGCCGATGTCGGCCGGCTCGCCCAGCACGACCTGCCAGATCTCGCGCGGCATGCCCAGCTCGGCCAGCAGGTCGATGGTCCACAGCGCCGACAGCGCGGTCTGCGTGTCGGGCTTGTGCACGACCGCGTTGCCCGCGAGCAGGGCCGGCACGGCGTCGGTGACGCCGAGCGACAGCGGGTAGTTCCACGGCGTGATCAGGGCCACCACGCCCTTGGGGCGGCGCAGCTCGGCCACGCGCGTCGCCACGGGGAAGACGCCCTGGCGGCGGCGCGGCGCGAGCAGGCGGGGGGCGCGGCGGGCGTAGTAGAGGGCGCAGCCCGCGACGTCCAGCACCTCCTCCAGCGCGTGCTTGCGCGCCTTGCCCGTCTCGTTCTGGACGATGTCGAGGATCTCGCCGCGGCGGTCGAGCAGCGCGTCGTGCAGTCGCAGGAACGGCCGCACCCGCTCGGCGACCGGGCGCGCCGCCCACTCCGCCTGCGCGGCGCGGGCCTTGGCGTAGGCCGCGCTGACGTCGTCGGCGCTGGACAGGGGCAGCTCCGCGAGGGGCTCGCCGGTGAACGGGGCGGTGATCCGCCGGGTCGCGCCACTGGACGTCACATGCATGACCGAAGGATATTCCGGCCTGGCTACCCATCGGTAGTTTTTGCGGATTCTCGGCAAAGGGCCACAATCCCCTCATGCCATCCTTTGCTCCGCTCAGACCCGGCGACCCGCGACGGCTGGCGGGCCTGGACCTGGTCGGCCGGCTGGGCGAGGGCGGCCAGGGCGTCGTCTACCTGGCCGGCGACACGACCGGCGCCAGGCTCGCCGTGAAGTGGCTGCGCCCCGACCTGTCGGGCGACCAGGTCAGCGTCGAGCGGTTCCTGCGCGAGGTGCAGGTGGCCCAGCGGGTGGCGCCGTTCTGCACCGCGGCCGTCCTCGGCACGGGCATCGAGCAGGACCGGCCGTACATCGTCAGCGAGTTCATCGAGGGGCGGTCGCTGCAGCGGGTGGTGCAGGAGGACGGGCCGCGCACCGGGTCGGCCCTGCACCGGCTGGCCATCGGCACGGCCACGGCCCTGGCCGCGATCCACCAGGCCGGCATCGTGCACCGCGACTTCAAGCCGGCCAACGTCATCCTGGGCGCCGACGGGCCCCGTGTGATCGACTTCGGCATCGCCCGCGCGCTGAACGCGACCTCGACGATCAGCAGCATGCCGGTGGGCACGCCCGCGTACATGCCGCCGGAGCAGATCATGGGGCACCAGGTCGGGCCCCCGGCCGACCTGTTCTCGTGGGCGGGCACGATCGTCTTCGCCGCCTCCGGGCACGCGCCCTTCGGCAGCGACACCATGCCCGCGGTGATCAACCGGGTGCTCAACCAGCCGCCCGACGTGCGGGTGCTCGACGGCGCGCTGCGTGACGTGGTGCTCGCCTGCCTGGCCAAGGACCCCACGCAGCGGCCGACGGCCGAGCAGGTGATCATGCGGCTGCTGCAGCACCCCGTGAGCGGCCCCCCGGGCGGCTCCGCCATCCTCGCCGAGGCCGCCGCGGCCGCCGGCCCGCACGCGCCCGGCCCGCACGCCGGTCCACCCGCAGGCCCGCACACGCCCGCCGGCCCGCACGCCGGTCCGCACGCCGGTTCGCACCCCGGCCCGCACGCCGGTTCACACACGGGTCCGCCCACGGGTTCGCACGCACCCGGCTACGGTCCGCCGTCGCCCGGGTACGGCCCCCCGCCCGACGGGTACGGCCGGTCCCCCGCCTACCCGCCGGCGGGCGCGACGCGGCCGGGCCGGAGCAGGAAGGGCCCCGTCGTCATCGGCGTGAGCATCGCGGCCGCCCTGCTCATCCTGACCGGCGTGACGCTGGTGGTCGCCCAGGACAGGCCGCCCGCCACCGCCTCCCGCGCGAAGCTCACCCCCGTACGGACCGTCTCGCCCGGCCCGTCGGCCACGCCGACCCCGTCCAGGAAACGGCTGGCCGGCGGCGCGATCACGCTCTTCGAGCACCCGTCCGACCCCGTCACGCTCACCTCGTACGAGATCTACGACGACAAGAGCGAGGAGTGGGTGGACTACGCCAGGCGGTCGCTGCGCGGCACGTTCGCCAAGAACGCGCGCACCTGGGAGTCCAAGCTCTCCCCCGACGGCCGCTACCTCGCGACCCGGGGCCGCACGTACACCTCCGACGACTACGACTCGATCGTGATCACCGACCGCAAGCTGGGCTCCACCTCGTCGGTGAAGACCGTGCGGGAGCCGTTGATCAGCAGCATCCGCGCCTGGTCCAGGGACGGCTCGAAGATCCTGCTCAACGTCGAGAAGATGGTCAAGGACAAGAACGGCGAGGACGACTGGATCTACCCGGGCTTCGTCGTGGTCGACGTCGCCACGGCCACGGCGGAGGTGCGCACCGTGGCCGGCGGTTCGACCCGCACGACAGGCTTCGGCTGGGACCCCGACGAGGAGGGCGTGGTCAACGTGCACGGCGAGCGCGGGCTGCGCTTCTTCGACGCCGACGGCACGGTCACCCGCACGCTGACGAACGTCGGCACGCTGCCCTCCGGCACCCAGGACGTCTTCTCCCCCTCCGGCGAGCTGCTCGCGACGGACTGCCCGCCGGGCGGCGGCGGCGACCACTGCCTCTGGGACACCGGCACCGGCAAGAAGGTGCGCGCGTTCTCCTCCGACTGCGACAAGGTCCTCGGCTGGTACGACGAGAAGCACCTCTACTGCTGGGAGCGGGACAACGCGGACAAGGACGAGATCCAGGTCGTGGGCTTCGACGGGCGGCTGGTGCGCAAGCTGCTGGAGTGCCCGCGGAACGTCGACTTCAGCCCCGCCTACACGGTCAACCCGTCCGGCGGCTCCTGAACCGCTCGGCGCGCCGATCCGTGAAGAGGGTCATGAAGACGCTGATGCGTACGGCCGTGGCCGCCGCCCTCCTGGCCACGGCGACCGCCGCGTGCACCTCCTCCGCGGGTGGGAGCGACCCGGCCGGCCCGGACGCCGAGCAGCGGCCGGTGGCCGTGCGGCTGGTCGCCTACCGCGGCTGCGACGAGATGCTCACCGGGCTGCGCGAGCACGCCGCCGAGAACGTCGGCCCATGGGGCTTCGGCGGCCATAACGTGCTCCAGATGCGCAGCGACACCGCGATGGCGACGGAGTCCGACGCCGCGGCCAAGAGCACGGGCACCCCGGAGCACTCGACGACGAACACGCACGAGGCCGGGGTGGACGAGCCCGACCTGGTCAAGACCGACGGCAGGCGGGTCGTGACGGTCGGCGGCGGGACCCTGCGCGTCATCGACGTCGCCACCCGGAAGGTCACCGCCACGCTGAAGCTGACCGACGAGCAGACCTACGCGCCCGCCGACCTGCTCGTGTCGGGTGACCGGGCGCTGGTGCTCATGCGGGGCGGCGGCGACATGATGGTCAAGTCCATCGCCCCCATGGGCGAGACCAAGTACGTGCTGGTGGACCTGGCCGGCACGCCCAGGGTGCTGGGCGCGGTCAAGCCGCAGGGCGCGCATGTCGACGCGCGGATGGTCGGCTCGACCGTCAGGCTCGTCACCCGCAGCCGGCCCGAGATCGCCTTCCCGGAGGCCCGGCCCGACGCCCCGGAGGCCGAACGGACGAAGCTGAACCGGGCGGCCGTGCGGAAGGCGCCCGTCGAGGCGTGGCTGCCCACGGTGGAGATCACCGACGCCTCCGGCGCCGTCAGCAAGCGGACGGTTCCCTGCGAGCGGGTCAGCCACCCCGCCGACTACACCGGCACGTCCCTGCTGACCGTGCACTCGATCGACCTCGCCCAGGGCCTGACGGAAGCCGGCACCGACCCGATCGGGCTGGCCGCCGACGGCGACACCGTCTACGGCACCGGTCAGAGCCTGTACGTGGCCAGCAACCCCCGCTGGTGGGGGCCCGAGCCGGTCGTCCTGGAGGACCAGGCCCCGGCCGTCGAGCCGTCCCCGGGAGAGCCCACGCCCGCCGTGACCAAGGCGAAGGTGCCGCCGGAGGAGACCGAGGTGCACCGGTTCGACGTCACCCGGCCCGGCGCGCCCGTCTACGCCGCCTCGGGCAAGGTGCCGGGCCGGCTGCTCAACCAGTACTCGCTGTCGGAGCACGACGGTCACCTGCGCGTCGCCACCACGACCGGCGAGGACGGGCGGGGGCAGAGCGTCAGCGGCGTCCACGTGCTCAGGGCGTCGGACCTGACGAAGACCGGCGAGGTGGGCGGCCTGGGCAAGGGCGAGCGGATCTACTCGGTGCGGTTCATCGGTCCGGTCGGCTACGTCGTCACGTTCAAGCAGGTCGACCCGCTCTACACGCTCGACCTGCGCGACCCGGCCGCGCCGAAGGTGACCGGCGAGCTGAAGATCACCGGCTACTCCGCGTACCTCCACCCGGCGGGCGAGGGGCGGCTGATCGGCATCGGGCAGGAGGCCAGCGAGAAGGGCAGGACGCTCGGCACCCAGGTGTCGCTGTTCGACGTCGGCGACCCGGCGAACCCGCGGCGGCTGTCGCAGCTGTTCCAGAAGGACTCGGGCTCGGAGGCGGAGTGGGATCCGCACGCGTTCCTCTACTGGCCGAAGACGGGCCTGGCCGTGGTCCCGCTCAGCACCTACGGCGAGGGCCGGTACGAGGCCGGCGCGCTGGCGTTGCGGATCGGCACGTCGGCGGTGACCCGGCTCGGCATGATCACGCATCCGGAGACCCGCCAGGGCGACACCGCCTACCGGCCCGGCATCCAGCGCACGCTGGTGATCGGTGACGGCCTGTGGACCCTGTCCGATGCCGGCGTCCAGGTGAACGACGCCACGTCGCTGGCCGAGCAGGCGTGGATCCCGTTCGCCCGGTGAGGAGCTTTCTCCGGCAAGCTGTATGGACACACCCCCACAATTAATGAAAAATCCACTGACACGGTGTAGTCGGACCGGGCGGGTGCGACATGCCTTTCGTGGGACGGAAGCGGGAGCTCCATCAGCTTGCCGAGGCTCTCAGCCGTCCGCCGGTCGTCGTCCTGCTGGAGGGCGAGGCCGGTGTCGGCAAGACCCGCCTGCTGCACGAGCTCCACTGGCCGCCCCTGACCATCGGTCGCTGCCATCCGATGCGCTTCCCGTACGGGCCGGTGGTCGAGGCGCTGCGCGACGCCAGCCCGCCGCGTGACCTCAACCCGATCACCGGCGCGTTACGCCCGCTGCTCCCCGAGGTCGCCCACCTCCTGCCGCCCGCCCCGCCGCCGCTGCCGGACCGGCAGGTCGAGCGGCATCGGCTGTTCCGGGCCGTGCTGTCGCTGCTGGGGTCGCTGCGGCCGATCACCCTGGTGATCGAGGACGTGCACTGGGTCGATCCCGACACCCGGGAGCTGCTGGCGTTCCTGGCTCGCTGCCTGCCCGCCGCCGTCAACCTGGTGCTCACCTACCGGGCCGAGGACCTGGGCCATCCCGTGGCCGAGACGCTCGCCCACCTGCCGCCGCACATCGACCACGCCGAGATCTCACTGGCCCCGCTCGACCCGGAGGAGACCGCCCAGCTGGCCGAGCAGCTCCTGCCGCACCCCGGCGACCTGTGGCCGCTCACGCGGGGCGTGCCGGCCGCGGTGGAGCAGCTCGCCCGCATGCTCGCCGAGGGCAGGCCGCCGGGCACCCCGCCGGCGCTGCGCGACGCCGTCCTGCTCAGGCTGGCCTCGGTCTCGCTGGCGGCGCGCCGGCTGGTCCAGGCCGCCGCCGTGCTCGGCGCGCCCGCCACCGCCCGCGCGCTCGCCGACCTCGGCGGCGTCCCGCCCGAGCGCGGCGAGCGCGCCCTCGCCGAGGCGGTGCGGCGCGGCCTGCTCGTGGAGGACTCCCCCGGCTGGTACGCCCTGCGCCAGCCGCTCGCCCGCCAGGCCGTCAGCGACTCGATCACCCCGGTGGCGCGGCGCAGGCTGAACCGCCGGCTCGACGCCCCGGCCCGGCCCCTGGGCACCCTGTCCCCGAGGGAGGAGCAGGTGGTGCGGCTGGCCGCCGGCGGCCTGACCAACAGGGAGATCGCCGAGAGCCTCGTCCTGTCGCCGCGCACCGTGGAGGTGCACGTGGCCAACGCCCTGCGCAAGCTCGGCCTCACCTCGCGCCGGCAGCTCCGAGGCGCGTGAGGGCCTGAACGAGCGTTTCACCCGCCGGGCGGCGGGAGCGCCCTTCGCCCGCTGAGGGCCTTCTCGTAGACGGCGGTCATTTTCGCCGCTGGTTCGGATCGCTCCGAGCTGGACGGCCGCGCGGGATGGTCAGGCCTTTCAGTCAGGGCTGAAAGGCGTTGCGACCGGAATCGGGAGCGGGCAGCCTGACACAGGAACGGCCGGCCAGACAAAGAAAGGGAGGTCATCGCACGGGCGACGGGAAGTGCGTTCTTCTCGCGCTTTCCGCTGCGGCCGCATTCGTGGCCACCGATGGCGCGTCGCCGCTTCCGAAAAGGAGGCCGATGACGGCCGTCAGGGTGAAGAACGTTCATGTCACCAGCCGGCGGAGCCACTTCAGATGGCCTGCTGCTGTTGTTTCAGCGAGTTGAATCTCTTCGCGACAATCAGGCATCCGACCCCAGAGGAGAATACTTATGAAGCGCGTCGTGAAACTGTCCGGTGGAATCGCGGCTCTGGTCGTGGCCGCCGGTATGTTCTTCTCTCCGGCCACCGCGGCCACCGCGGCGGACGACCCTTCGATCCAGTCCACTCCCGTGCGGCTCTACGAGCTCGGTCAGGTCAAGTGGTCAAGGAACACCTGGGGCATCTTCTACGACGTCAACATCTACGCCGACCGGCTGACGGCGGGCAACTGGTCCGGCTACGCCCAGGACAACACGGGTCGCAGGCTCTACTTCTGCGACGGTTACGACCTGCGGCCCATGAACAACTACATCAAGACGATGTTCATCTCCCGGACCAAGGCGAGCTGGTGCCGTTGAGGTGATCGTGTGAGCTGAACGGGCGGCCGCGGTCCGGCCGTCCGCTCCGCATTGCCCACGGCGGCTCAGCGACGGCACGCGAGTGCGCAACGCAAGGGACGCCGGAGCCTTCGCCCCAGCGTCGCCGGCGCCGAACCGGTCAGCGGGCCCGCATGCGCAGCTCGCCCTCCCTGACCTGCCTGAGGACGGCGCCCATCAGCGTGACGCCCATCCCCGTGACGATCATGACGCCCATGGCCAGCATGACGAAGAACCAGATTCCCATGGCGCACCTCCCGATTTGTCCACTTGATGGTGTTTCGGGAGAAGCGGGGCAGCCAGACGCCTGCCCGCCGCCATCATTCGGCAAAGG
This sequence comes from Nonomuraea indica, assembly GCF_002850745.1. Lineage (GTDB taxonomy): Bacteria > Actinomycetota > Actinomycetes > Streptosporangiales > Streptosporangiaceae > Nonomuraea > Nonomuraea indica. The sequence continues at coordinate 92,683 of NZ_KZ559467.1, read as the reverse complement.
CGCGGGACGGACGGGCCGCCGCCCGTCCGCCCCGGCCCGGCGTCAGCACACGATGAAGATGCTCTGCCAGCCGACGGGCGTCCGCTGCTCCGCGTTGCGGTCGGACGGCAGCTCGAAGTGCATCACCCCCTGCGTGTCCCGCTGGTTGTACATCCGGCCGCTCTGGCCGTCGCCGTACCACTTGTACGACCCGTGGAAGGGGATGTTGGACGGGCCGCAGCGGTCGATGACCACGGACCGGCCGGTGAAGCCCGGCCCTTCGTAGGCCACGTACTGGGAGGCGTAGGCGGCGGTGCCCATGATGGCGACCATGGCGGCCGAGATGACGGGGACGAGGGCGAGTCTCTTCACGACGATCCTCCTGAGGCGTCTCAGTGTTTTACCGACAGTATGCATACCGTCACTCTGAGTAAATGAAACGCCACGGCTTCCTCATGGCCCCTTCTCGCGGCCCGCGGCGGTCGGGAATGCCGCCCCTCGCCCGGGACCCGCCGTTCTGGGGCGTCACCGGTCACGATAGGATCTCCGGCACTTCAGGCCACGGAGAGGAGCGCGGCGGGTGCCCCACGGACTCCGGTTCGCCCTGCTGGGCCCGCTGCGCGCGTGGCGGCACGGCCGCGAGCTCGACCTGGGCCGCCCGCAGCAGCGGTCGTTGCTGGCCATGCTGGTGCTGCGCCGCGGCAGAGCGGTCTCCGACGGCGCCGCGATCGAGGCGTTGTGGGGCGAGGCTCCACCGGTCCGCGCGACCCAGTCGGTGCGCATCCTCGTGTCGCGGCTGCGGGCGGTGCTGGAGCCCGGCGGTCCGCCGTGGCAGGTGCTGACCACGGTCCCCGGCGGGTACGTCCTCGGCTGCGGGCCCGGCACGACGGATCTCGACGAGTTCGACGCGCTGCTCGCCGAAGCCGCGGCCGCGCAGGCGGGCGGCGACCTGACGGCCGCGCACGCCCGGCTCACCGCGGCCCTCGCGTTGTGGCAGGGCGACCCCCTGGCGGGCCTGCCCGGCCCCGCCGCCGAGGCCGAGAGGGCGGCCCTCGACCTGCGCCGCTTCGACGCCCTCGAACGGCGTCTCGACCTGGACCTGGTGCTGAGCCGCCACCGGGAGGTGATCGCCGAACTGACCACGCTGTGCGACCGGTATCCGCTCCGCGAGCGGCTCAGGGAGATGCTGATGCTCGCCCTCTACCGGTCAGGCCGCCAGGCGGAGGCGCTGGGCATCTTCGACGACACCCGGCGACGCCTCGCCGACGAGCTCGGCGTCGATCCCGACGACGCGCTGACCACGTTGTACAAGCGGATCCTGGACCGCGACCCCTCCCTGTCGGCGCCCGCACCGGCCGAGGGACCCGCGCCCGGTCCCGCACCGGCGCAGCTGCCCGCCGACGTCGCCGACTTCGTCGGCCGCGACGACCTGATCGGCGAGCTCGCGGGCCTGCTCCGGGCCGGCGCCGCGGCCGTCCCGGTCACGGTGATCTGCGGGATGGGCGGGATGGGGAAGACCACCCTGGCGGTGCACCTGGCGCACCGGGTCCGCGAGTCGTACCCGGACGGCCAGCTGTACGTGAACCTGCGCGGCTCCAGCCCCGACCCGCTCTCCCCGGAAGCCGTGCTCGGCGCGTTCCTGCGAGCGCTCGGTGTCCCCGGCCCGCGCATCCCCGAGGACCTCGAGGAGTGCGCGGCCCTCTATCGCAGCTCGCTGGCCGGGCGGCGGGTGCTCGTGGTGCTCGACAACGCCGCCGACGCCGCGCAGCTCCGGCCGTTGCTGCCGGGCACGGCGTCCTGCGGCGTGATCGTCACCGCCAGGTCGCGGCTTCCCGGGTTCGGCACGGGGCGGGTCGTCGACCTGGACGCGCTGACCGCCGGCGAAGGGGTCGAACTCGTCGCCCGGATGGCCGGCGCGGAGCGTGTCGCCGCCGAGCCGGCGGCGGCGGAGGCCGTCGTGGAGGCCTGTGCGCGGGTGCCCCTGGCCGTCCGCATCGCCGGCGCCCGGCTGGCCGCCCGCCCGGCGTGGACGATCTCGTTCCTCGCGTCCCGGCTGGCCGACGAGCGTCGGCGCATCCCGGAGCTGCGTGCCGGCGACCTGGCTCTGGAGTCCACGTTCGCTCTCGGCTACCGGCAGCTCGATGCCGGTCCGGCACGGGCCTTCCGCCTGCTCGCCTCGTCCGACGCGGACGACTTCGGCACCGGGGCCGCCGCGGCGTTGCTCGGCACGGACGAGTACACGGCCGAGGACCTGTGCGAGACCCTCGTCGACGTGAGCCTGCTCGAATCCGTCGCGCCGGGCCGGTACCGCCTCCACGACCTGCTGCGCCTCTACGGCCGCGGCCTGCCCGAAGCCGAACGCGCGCAGGCGCTCAGCCGCCTGGTCGGCTTCTACCTCGACACCGCCGTCGCCGCCCGGCTGACCGAGGAGCCGGGCGACGCCACGGTCCGATCCCTCGCCCGGACGCAGGCACCCGCCTTCGCCGACATGGACGAGGTACGGCGATGGATCACCGCGGAGGCGCGGAACATCTTCCACACGCTTCGCCAGTGCGACACGGATCCCTCGGCCGGGCCCTTGGTGTTCGCGGCCAGTTACCTCGTCCGCTCCGAGCTGCACTACCTCCGCTTCCCCGAAGTGCTGGAGGTCGCCGAGGCCATCGCCCGCGCGGCCTCCCGGACCGGAGAGGTCCGTGGGGAGGCACTGGCGCGTTCGGCGCTCGCCCACATGCTCGGCCTGGCCCGGCGGCTCGCCGAGGCCCGGCGGGAGTGCGAGGCCGCGCTGGCCCTGTCCGAGAGGTGCGGCCACCGTCTCGTCACCGCCGACTGCACGCACCTGCTCGGCGCGCTGTGCCTCGTGGAGCGCCGGTTCGAGGAGGCCGCCGCGCATCTCACCGAGGCGCTGGCGATGCAGCGGACGCTCGCCGACGACCTGGGGGTCACCAACAGTCTCGGGCTGCTGGCCCGCTGCCTGTTCGCTCTCGGCTCCGGCGAGGAGGCGCTCGCCACCGCGGAGGACGCCGTGGAGCGGGCACGCGCGGCAGGATCGGAAGGGCTCGGGGCCCGGCTCTACGATCTCGCCACCATCCTGCGCGGTCTCGGCCGAAGCGATGAGGCGCTCGCGGCGTTCACCGACGCGCTGGACTTCTTCGCCGCCGCGGGCGACCCGCTGACCGGGGGCCGCATCCTGGTCAGCATCGCCGAACTGCACCTGGACGCCGATCGCCACCAGGCGGCCGCCGCCTCGGCCGAGCAGGCGCTGGCGGGCGGCTCCGGCGACGCATGGGGCAGGGCACGGGCGTGGACGATCCTCGGCCAGGTCCTCATCGCCTCCGGTGAGCACGACCGCGGCCGCGCCTGCCTCACCGAGGCCCTGGACGTGTTCACCACCCTCGGCGCGCCCGAGGCCGCCGACGTGCGCGCACTGCTCGACCGCTGAAGCCACGACCACGACCGTGCGCGCACACGCCCGCCGTCAGCGCGACCGTGCCCGCACACGCCCGCCGTCAGCGCCACGGTCGTGGCCGCACACGTCAACCGTCAGCGCCACGATCGTGGCCGCACACGTCAACCGTCAGCGCCACGATCGTGCGCGCAGTCGACCGCCCGCGCCGCGATTCGTGCGCGCTGCTCGACCCGTCAGCGCCACGACCTGCCCGGCAACGTCGTGGCAGCCCTCCGGCAACGCCTTTCGCGCAGAGTCGGACGCGTCGCGGGACCGCGCTCCCGCGACGAGCCCATACCGCGAAAGGACACACCTACATGGCCATCTCCACCCGGGACCACCTGGACATCGTCGCCACCTGCACCCGCATGGCGTGGCACGCAGACCGCCGCGAATGGGACGAACTCGCCGGCGTCTTCGCCGATGAGGTCCTTGTCGACTACACCAGCCTCAACGGCGGCGAACCGGCCGTCCTGGCGCCCGCGGACATCGTCACCGCGTGGACCGCCGCCCTCGGCGGTTTCGACGCCACCCAGCACCTGCTCACCAACTACCTGGTCACCGGCGGTGACGACGAGGCTGTGTGCACCGCGGCGTTCCAGGCCTCGCACCACCTCTCCGATCCGCTGGGCTCGTCCGCGTGGGTGCTCGGCGGCACCTACCGCTTCGACCTGGTCCGCACCGGCGCGGGCTGGCGCATCCGCGGCGTGGTGATGACCGCCACCTGGGCCACCGGCAACAAGGACCTGCTCGCGAAGGCGGCCGCCCGATGAGACGCGTCCACGTCGTGGCGCTCCTCGGCGCGGTCGTGCTCGCGGCGGGCGTCGGCGGGACACTCGCCGTCAGCCCCCACCTCCGCGCGGTCGCCCGGGACGCGGTGGCGCCCGCCCCTGACGCGGTCTCCCCGCCGGCCGTCGAGCCCACGGCACGCCGCTACGTCGACGCGGTCGCCGCGAAGGACCTCGACGCGCTGGTCGCGGTGTTCGCGCCGGACGCGCTCATCGTCGACGTCACGCGGGAGATCCGCGGGCACGACGCCATCAGGCACTGGGCCGAGACGGAGGTGATCGGCGGCCGGCTGACCGTGCTCGGCGAGACCCCGCGCCCCGGCGGCACCACGCTCCTGGTGCGCTTCCAGCCCGGCGGCGTCGGCGGGTTCCGCGCCTCCTACAGCTTCGACATCGCCGGCGGCCTGATCACCAGGGCGGAGCTGCAGTACGCGTGACACCCGGATCGCACGGCGGCTCCAGCCGCCCTTCACGACATTTCCCTGAAAGAAGGAGTTCAACGATGAGACAGCAGAAGGTCACTTTCGACAGCGACGGCGTGACGCTCACCGGCAACCTGTTCCTGCCCGACACCGAGACCCCGGTCCCGGGGATCGTGGTGGCCGGGACCTGGACCAGTGTCAAGGAGCTGATGGCCGACCGGTACGCGCAGCGGCTGGCCGAGCGCGGCTACGCCGCCCTGTCGTTCGACTTCACCGGCTTCGGCGAGTCCGGAGGCGAACCACGCGACGTGGAGGACCCCACCCGCAAGGTGCGCGACATCCACCACGCCGTGACGTTCCTGACCACCCACCCGGCGATCGACGGCGACCGGCTGGGCGCCCTGGGCATCTGCGCCGCCGCCATGTACATGGCCGACAACGCCGCCCACGACCCCCGGATCGGCTCTCTCGCCCTGGTCGCACCGTGGCTGCACGATGCCGCCATCTGCGAGGCCGCCTACGGGGGCGCGGACGCGGTCACCCAGAAGATCGAAACGGCTCGCGACGCCCGTGCCCGGTTCGCCGAAACCGGCGAGGTCGACTACGTCCCGGTCGTCTCGACCACCGATCCGCACGCCGCCATGCCCTACGACATCGACTTCTACCTCAACCCGGCCCGCGGCGGCATCCCCGCCTGGCCCAACCGCTTCGCCGTGATGGCCTGGGAGGACTGGCTCACCTACGACTCCATCACCCTGGCCCCGCAGATCACCCAGCCCACCCTGCTCGTCCACAGCCAGGACGCCGCCATCCCCGACGGCGCCCACCGCTTCCACGCCGGGCTGGCCGGCCCCAAGGACATCTACTGGACCCAGGGCACCCAGTTCGACTTCTACGACCAGGAGCCACAGGTCACCCTCGCCGCCGACACCGTGGCAGCCCACTTCGGCAGGACCCTGTGATCGCCGCCGGGAGGATCGCGCTGTCGGTCGCGGCGGCGATCGCCCTCGCCGGGCCGGCCGGTACGGCCGAGGCCGCCGGTACGGCCACCGCGGCCACGACGGTGGTCGCGCGGAACGAGGACGTGCTGAAGCCCGGCCCCCACCATCGCCTGCTGGACCCCCTGGCCGGCACCTGGAAGGCCACCAAGCACAACTACCTGCTGGGCAAGGACGGCAAGCCGCTCGTCTCCCGTGACATCAAGGTCACGGTGCGCTGGCTGACCAAGACCGGCAGGCGCTACCTGCAGGAGACCACCGAGGGAACGCTGGGCGGCAGGCCGTACCACCGCATCGGCGTGCTCGGCTTCTCCAACATCGACCGGCGTTACGAGTGGACCACCTTCGACAACGTCACCCCCCAGGCGATGACCTACCGGGGTGAGCGGGTGCAGGGCCGCCCATCGGTGCTGTCCATCCCGGGCGAGTTCACCGACCCGGGCGTGCTGGGACCCGAGTACGTCGGCCGCACCATCCCGATGCGGACGGTGATCACCATCAGCTCGAAGGGCCGGCACACCTTCGACCTGTACTTCACCCCGCCGGGACAGCCGGAACGCCTGGTGGACAAGGTGGTCTACACGCGCCGGATCGACTAGCCGCCGCCGGTCACGTGCCGGATCCCCCTCGGGGCTCCGCCTTCCGGGTCCGGGTGGCGCGGCTCCCGGTGGGGGCTCCGGCGGGCGACGGCTGCACGACCGGTTCCGGGGGCCCGCCGGGAGCGTGGGGCGTCGTGGGTGTGGCGGCGGACGCGTCGTCCGCCGCCGCGCCCCCGGCGCGGCCCATCAGCTCGCGCCCCCGGACGGCCAGGTCGTCGTAGAGCCTGGGCAGATCCCTGGCCATGGTCTCGCGCGTGCGCCCCAGCACGTCCCTGGTGGTGCCGCGGACGCCCCCGTGGCGGGTCTGCGTCTGCCGCAGCCGGCGCCACTGCTCGACGGCGTAGCCGCCGGCGCCCGCCACGGCGTAGAACGGCTTGGATCTGGTGATCTTCTTGACCTCGTCGGCGAACGTCATGGGTCCGCCTCCCTCGCCTGCGGAGGAGTCCGTCCGTTCGGCGAGACGGTCCCGCGGCGCCGGCCCGGCGGCCTCGCCGCGGTTCTGCCTCTGGAACGACTCGTAGATGTCGATCATCACCTGACGCTGCGGCCGGGTGATGGTGGTGTCGGCCTCGATCGCGGCCGGCATGTCGCCGGCGGCGCCCTCGGCGTGATCCGCCTCGGCGGCGAACCGGCGGGAGGTGATCTCCGCCTGCGTCCACCGGCGGCGGATGAACTCGCCGATCCGGGCGACCGTGGGCAGTGCCATAGCTCCCATGCTCGAGGAGCCGCCGGGCACGCGTTCGCCGCGTCCCGGCCATGATTCGGCAAAGCCTCTCTCGCCAGGCGTGAAAAGGCCCGGCAGGGTACAGGGGCGGCATGCCCGTGGGCCTGTCCGTCCCGAGCCTGCCCCGGCTGCCGGGGCGGGACCTCGTGAGCGCGCCCCTGAAGTGGGCGGCGGGCGCCGTCGGCAAGGCCTCGGAAGTGCCCGGACGGGCGGCCGCCACGCTCGCCGGACTGGCCGGCCTGCACCGCTCCACCTGGACCTATCCGGGCCGCGTACACCTCGAACTGCGATGCCCGATCCTGGAGGAGTACTCCGACGCCATCGAGTCGGCCCTGTGCGCGCATCCGTCCGTGCGATGGGCCCGGGTCAACCTCCCGCTCAGACGCGTGATCGTCGCGGTCGCGGAGCAGCCGCCGGTGGACGAGCTCGTCGCCGTCCTGGACGAGGCCGAACGGGCGGTGGTCGAGAAGGACCCGGCCGTCGTGGAGGGCACGGCCGGCGGGCCGCCCCCCGCGCTGCTGGCCGTCGCCGACATGGCGGGTCTCGCCGTGAGCGCGGTGGAACGACTGGTCCACCGGACCCCGCTGCCGTCCGGGGCCGCGGGAGTGGCCGGCTACCTGAGCGCGGTCCCCCAGCTCCGCAAGGTGCTCGACGACGCGATCCCCGTATGCCGGTCGTGGATGCCGCTGGTCAACACCGCGGTGCAGACGCTCACCCCCGGCGGGACGGGCCTCGCGATCGACCTCGCGCAGCGCATGCTTCAGGTGCGCCAGGCGCGGCTCCAGAAGGGCGTGTGGGGCAGGCGGGAGGAGGAGCTGACCGGCACGCCCGAACGCGCCGAAGCCCGGTTGCGGCCGTGGGACCGGCCGCGGAAGCTGCCGAACGGCCCGATCGAGCGGCACGCCGAGCAGATCCTGTCCGCCGGCGCGCTCGGCACGCTCGCGGGCGGGATGCTGACGGGAGAGGTGCAGCGTGGTCTCGAGATGGCCCTGGCCGGTCTGCCGAAGGCGTCGTCGGCGGGGCGGGAGGCCTTCTCCGCCGAGCTGGGCACGCTGCTGTCCCAGCGCGGCGTGATCATCGCCGACGGGGCGGCGCTGAGCCGCCTGGACCGGGTCGACACGGTCGTCCTGGACGACGACGTGCTGGTCTCGAAGGACCTGGTGGTCGCGGACGTCGTCGCCGCCCCGGACTCCGACGACGAGACGGTCGCCGTCCGGGTGCACGGCCTGTTCGCCGCCTCCGCGCCCCGGGCGGTGCGCGAGGACGGGGACTGGGCGCTCGGCCCGTACGACGAGCTGCCGCACGAGGGATGGGCGGGGGCGGGCCATCGCGACCGGCTCCGGGACGAGGGCGCCGCGCACGTGCTGGCCCTGACCGACCGCCAACGGCTGCAGGCCGTCGTCGCTGTGGTCCCGCAGCGGGTCCCGGAGGCGCACGCGCTGGTCGTGGCGGCGCGCCGGGCCCGGCTGCGGCTGCTCTTCGCGGGAGCGGGCAAACCGCCAGACGGCGACCGGCCCGGCCGGGCCGACGGTCGCGTACCCGACGGCAGCACGCCCGGCGGCGACGCGTCCGGCAGTGGCACACCGGGCGGCGGCGCGCCCGGCGACCGGGTGCCCGGTGGAGCGGAGCTGGCGGCATCGGTGCGCCGGTTGCAGCGACAGGGCGCCGTCGTCCTGCTGGTGTCCAGCGATCGCGCGGCGCTCGCGGCGGCCGACTGCGGCATCGGCGCCGTACGCCCCGACGCCCCTCCGCCCTGGGGCGCCGACCTGCTCGTGGGCGGCGACCTGACCACGGTCGCCCTCCTCGTCGAGGCCGCGGCCACGGCCCGCCGGGTCAGCGAGCGCGGCGTCACGCTCGCCAAGGCCGGCACCGGCGTGGCCGCCCTGTACGGCCTGACCGCCCCGCTCAGCCGCGTCACCGGCCAGGTGCTGTCCGCGGTCAACGGCGTGGCCGCGCTGTCGCTGGCGCAGGGCACCTGGGAGGCGCACCAGGCGATGCGGCGTACGGCCGCCCCGGCGCCGCCCACGACGCCGTGGCACTCCATGCCGGCCGGCCGGGTGCTCGCCGAGCTGGAGACCCGGGAGACGGGACTGACCGCGTCCGAGGCCCGCCGGCGAGGCACGGCCGCCACACCGGCCGGGTCGCGGCTCGGCACGCTGGCCCGTGCCGTCGGCGCCGAGCTGGCCAATCCGTTCACCCCGGTGCTGACGGCGGGCGCGGCCGGCACCGCCGTCCTCGGCTCACTGGTCGACGCCTCCCTCGTCGTCGGCGTGATGGGCGTGTCCGCGCTGGTGGGCGGCGTCCAGCGGGCCGCCGGAGCGGAGGCCGTCCAGGAGTTGTCCGCCCGGTCGAGGGCGCGTGCCCGGGTGCTGCGCGACGGCGTGGAAGCCGAGGTGGACGCGTCCGAGGTGGTCCCCGGAGACGTCGTCCTGCTGGACACGGGAGAGGTCGTGCCCGCCGACTGCCGCATCCTCCAGGCGGACGGGCTGGAGACGGACGAGTCGTCGCTGACCGGCGAGTCGCTGCCCGTCCCCAAGCACGGCGCGCCGGTGCTCGCCCGGCACGTGGCCGAGCGCCGTTCCATGCTGTACGAGGGGACGACGGTCGCCGCCGGCAGCGCCACGGCCGTGGTGGTGGCCGTCGCGGAGGCCACCGAGGCTGGGCGGGCCATGGCCGCCGGCGCCGCCGCCGAGCGCGTGAGCGGCGTCCAGGAACGGCTGGCCGCCATCACCAGGGCGACCACACCGATCGCCGTGGGCTCCGCGCTGACGGTGACGCTGTCCGGCCTGCTGCGTGGCAGGCGGCTGCGCGACACCCTGGGCGAGGGCGTCAGCCTGGCGGTGGCCTCCGTCCCCGAGGGGCTGCCGCTGCTCGTCAGCGCGGCGCAGCTGGCGGCGACCCGGCGCCTGTCCGCCCGCGGGGTGCACGCCCGCAATCCCGGCACGATCGAGGCGCTCGGACGTGTCGAGGTGCTGTGCTTCGACAAGACCGGCACGTTGACCGAAGGACGCATCCGCCTGGCACGGGTGAGCGACGCCGACCACGAGGGGGACGTCGCCGGCCTGGACGAGCCGCTGCGCGCGGTCGTCGCCGCGGCGCTGCGCGCCACGCCGCACTCCGACCAGGGCGACTACAGCCATCTCACCGACGCCGCGGTGGCGGAGGGCGCGTACGAGCTCGGTGTCTCCCGCCGGACGGGCGCCCGCGACTGGGAGGAGATCACCGCGTTGCTGTTCGAGTCCTCGCGCGGCTTCCACGCCACGCTGGGATGTACGCGCGACGGCCGGCTGCTCAGCGTCAAGGGGGCGCCCGAAACGGTGCTGCCCAGATGCGCGGGGCTCGACCCGGAGCGCCTGCGCGCCGTCGAGGCCCGCATCGAGCACCTCACCTCCTCCGGCCACCGCGTCCTGGCCGTGGCGGAACGGCCGGCCGGACGCCCGCCCGAACGACAGGCCGAACGACAGGCCGGCGTCGACGCGCTCGGCGAGGACGACGTTCACGACCTCGCCTTCGTCGGTGTGCTCGGCCTCGCCGACGTGGTCCGCGACACGGCGGCGTCCGCGGTGGCGGGCCTGCGGCGCGCCGGGGTGCAGATCGTCATGCTCACCGGTGACCATCCCGGTACGGCCGGCGCCATCGCCGCCGACGTGACCGACGACACCGATCTGCGCGTCCTGACCGGCAGCGACATCGACGACATGGACGACGACGCACTCGACGAGACGCTGCCGTCGGTGGACGTGGTCGCGCGGTGCACCCCCACGCACAAGGTCCGGGTGGTCCGGTCGTTCCAGCGGCTCGGCAAGGTCGTCGCGATGGCCGGCGACGGCTCCAACGACGCGGCCGGCATCCGGCTCGCCGACATCGGCATCGCCCTCGGCCCGGGTGCCACCCCGTCCGCCCGGGCCGCCGCCGACCTCGTCGTCGCCGACGAGAGCCTGGAGACGATCATCTCCACGCTGGTCGAGGGGCGGGCCATGTGGGCGTCCGTACGGGAGGCCCTGGCGATCCTCGTCGGCGGCAACCTCGGCGAGATCGGCTTCACCCTGATCGGGTCGCTCGCCACCGGCCGTTCCCCCCTGTCCGCCCGGCAACTGCTGCTGGTCAACATGCTCACCGACCTCGCCCCCGCGCTCGCCATCGCGGTGCGCGCCCCGTCGGACGAGGCGACGGCGGCCCTGCTCGACGAAGGACCGGAGACCTCCCTCGGCACGGCGCTCACCCACGACATCGTCGAACGGGCGATCTTCACGACGCTGGGCGCCGGCCTCGGCTGGACGCTGGCCCGGCTCACCGGCCCCGCCTCCCGCGCCCGCACCGTCGGGCTGGTGTCCCTCGTCGGGACCCAGCTGGCCCAGACCCTGCTCGTCGGCGGCCGGAGCAGGCCGGTCGTGCTGAGCTCGCTGGGCTCCGCCGCGGTGCTGGCCGCCGTCGTCCAGGTGCCGGGGCTCAGCCACTTCTTCGGCTGCGTGCCGCTCGACCCGCTCGGCTGGGGCATCGCCCTGTCCGCCGTGGCCGTCGCGGTGGCGGCCGAGCAGATCGTCCCGCTCCGGCGGCTGGGCCTGGCCATCCGGCCCGCCGACCTCCCCTGAGCCCGCGCCGCATCGGCGGTGCGCAACCCGAACGTAACGTCCCGGTGGCCTTGCGCGTTACGTCACGCTGTGACCATCGCCTCATGACCAAGCCTGATCGCGGAGAGAAGGCGACCCATGGCCGTATCACCCCCTGACCCGCACCGGCAGCCGCCGCTGGGCATCAATCACGACCAGTTGCGGAAGCAGGCCGCCCCGGCCTTCGACGCGACGGCCTCCAGCGTGCGTGAGGCGATCAGGCTGGCCGGCGAGTCCCTCGGCGCCATCGCCGGCTGGCCCACCGGGGAGGAGGTCGACAGGGCGTTCGTCACCTGGTGCTCGCCCAAACGCGACGAGATGTTCCGGCTGATCGAGGACTACGCCATGGTCTGCGAGGACCTCGCCGACGGGATCCTCAGCATGGAGCGGACCGTGAAGGTCATCGACTGGGGCCTCGCCGACGACATGACGGTCGAGGACATCCCCGTCTATCGAAGGCCGGACGAGGGGTTTCGCTGATGCCCTCGCTTGTGCCGGGGCTGGCGGGGAGGCTCTCTCCGGCCCACCTCCTCATGGTGCTGATGGCCTCCGGCACCGGCACCCTGGTCGCCCTACGGATCTACGCCGGGGTGACCGCGCCGGAGATCCCGCCGGGCGAGCTGCGCAAGGCCGCCTCGGCCTTCCGGCGGCTCGCCGACGCCCTGGACGGCGGAGAGACCGGCAGCCCCGGCCCCAGAGGCGGCGCGGCGGGCAAGGCGGACGCCGCCGCCGCCTCGGTGTGGAAGCACAGCAGTGGCCAGGCCGTCGACGAGTTCGCCCAGCTGTACCTCCTGCGGATCATGCCGCTGCCGGCGGCGCTGGCGCGGGACTGCCGGGTCGTCGCGGCCGGCTGCGACGCGTACGCCACGCTGGTGGACGACGTGAACCGGCGGTTCGCCGAGCTGGAGAAGGCGATCGTCCAGCTGCTGTGGCTGGTCGCCTTCCAGCCGCTGACCACCGGCCTGTTCGGCGTCGCGCAGGCGATGGCCGCCGTGCAGCTCGCCCGGCTGGTGCGGATCGCCCAGGCGCTGAAGTCGGCCTTCGCGGCCAACGCCGCCCGCGTCATGCAGATGGCGTTCCCCAGGTACCTGCTCACCACCCTGAACTACGCCGCCGTCGACGGCGCGGCCTACGCGGCGGGATCCATCGCGCTCGACAGGTCGGTGGACCTCGCCTACGGCCTGCCGCTCGGCTCCCCGCGGGACAACGCCGAGGAGTTCGGCAAGACGGTGGTCGCCAACACCGGTTACATCCTCGGCTACGACGTGGCCAAGCTGGGGCTGCGCGGGCCCGCCAGCCGGGGCGGCGAGCTGGCGGCGCGGCTGTTCGGCTCCGGGTTCGGCTACACGCCGGTCAAGGGGGCGCTCGACGGCGAAGAGGAGATCATGACGACGCCCGAGGAGTGGGCGGGCAAGCTGGAGGGCCACGGCCTGCGGGCTCTGATCTTCCCGCCGGGCTGGCGGTTCGGCCGCTGAGCGGGCGGCATGCCCGGCGGCGGCTCGTCCAAGCCTGCGTGCGGGCGGGGAGCGGTCGGCGTCCCCGCCCGCACGCGTTCGTGACGGCCGCTTCTACGGGGTGTCGACGCCGATCCAGTTGACGTACCACCCGTTGCTCTGCGCGTCGGCGGGCTCCAGGTGAGCGCCGTCGCTGCGCCGGATGTACAGGGTGAATCCGGTCGGGCTGGAGTTGTAGATGGCGTCGGTGCCCGTCAGCAGCCAGTGGTGGGCCAGACCCCCGATGGAGGTCGTGTAGACGGGGGTGCCGTCGAAGCGGGCCGAGCTGGTGTCCACCTCGATGCAGATGCCCGTGCCGTAGTAGTTCTGCCACCCCTCGCCCGGCGGCGTGTGCCCGGAGGCGATCCGCTGGGTCACGTGGGCGACCGACGGCGTCGGCGGCAGCTGTGACTGCGGCTGGCGCTGCGGCCCGTCCATGGTCTCGGCGGCCGGCTGTTGCTGGATGGACATGACATCTCCTTCGGTCACGTCCCCGATGGTCATGACCTCGGGAGGGACGCCGCCGCCCACGGGCGTGGCGTCCGCCATGGTGTCGGAGGACGACTACGGTTCAGCACCGATCGTAATCATCAGGTGACCTCATGCCACGGAGCGCCACGTACCCTGTCCGCCACCGGGGGTCAGCCGGGCGCGGCTCCCTGGCCCGTCCGAGGGGCGCTCATCCGGCGGATCAGGGTGTGCAGGTGTCGGCGGAACCGGCGCAGCGCCTCGGAGTCCGCCGTCGGGAGGCTGGGGCGCCGGCCCGTGCCGGTCGCCGGGCCGGGGCCGGTGTACTGCATGCCGCCGGTCAGGAACCCGTACACGCACCAGATGACGGTCCACGTCAGATGGTCCACGTCGACGTCCTCGGCGAGCACCTCGTCCGCCACGCCCGTCACCATGGTGATCAGCGGCCGGGCGTACAGCTCCTCCAGCCCGCCCACGTCCATGGCGTCGCCCATCCAGCGATGCATCCACAGAGCCATCACGTACGGGTGGTCGAGGTTGAAGTCCAGGTAGGCGTCGACCAGCTCGATCACCCCTTGCGTGCTGGGCGTGAAACGGGCGACGGCGGCCTCCATCGCCTCCCGCTCGACCCGATGCGCCTCCAGCATCACCTGCCGGTACAGCTCGGCCTTGTCACCCATGCGCGCGATCATGCTCTCGGCGTCGACCCCGGCCGCCTGAGCGATCAGCTCGACCGACGTGCCGTCGAAACCCAGCTCGGCGAACAACCGGGTGGCGACCCCCCGCACCCGCCGCTTCTCCGTCTCCCCCCACACCCCTGTCACTGTACGTGATGGCCTGTGCGTGTCCGCGGAGCACCCGGGCAGGCGCCAGGAGCGCCGGTCCGTCCCCGTTCAGTGAGGCCGAGCTGCCATGTCATCGCCGCCGCCCCTCCCGGGGTCCGACCAGGGCGCAGTGAGCTCGACCGGGGTTCCGGGGTTGAGCCGGAGCACGTTACTACGGAGTACGTAGTCGCAATACGTGGGCCATACGTATGGTCGCGAGCCTGATTTGGGCTCATGTTTTCAGTGATCCCCGTCCGCCACCCCAGGAAGGGCTCACATGCGACCACGCACCCCCCTGTTCGCATTGGCCGTCGGCGCTCTGGCGTTGTTCGCGACGCCGCCCCCGGCCTCGGCCGCCTCGCAGGAGAGCCTGCGGGAGAGCGCCTACATCGTCCAGCTCGACGACAAGCTGCGCGCCGCGCCCAAGGCGACCGCCGAGGAGCACGTGAAGCGGTTGGGCGGCGAGCTCGTCGGCGTGTACGAGCACGCCTTCAAGGGCTACACGGCCCGGCTGACCGCGTCGGCCGCCGAGACGCTCAAGCGGGACCCGGGCGTGCTGTCCGTGGAACCGGACGCCGAGGTCGTGGCGTTCCCGCAGACGACCCCCACCGGCGTCAAGCGGATCTTCGGCCCGGACAACCCCAACCTCGACATCGACGGCACCGACGACGTCCGGATCGACGTGGACGTGGCCGTCATCGACACCGGCGTGGACTTCGACCACCCGGACCTCAACGTCGTCGCGCGGGCGAACTGCCAGTCCGGCTCGTGCACGGACAACTCCGGTGACGACGACAACGGCCACGGCACGCACGTCGCGGGCACCGTCGGCGCGATCGACAACGCCATCGGGCCCGTGGGCGTGGCGCCCGGCGCGCGCATCCATGCGGTGAAGGTGCTCAACTCGGCCGGCTCGGGCACGCTGGCGGGCATCGCCGCCGGGATCGACTGGGTCGCGGCCCGCTCGTCCACGATCGAGGTGGCGAACCTCAGCCTCGGCTGCGACGGCTGCTCCAGCAGCGCGATCAGCAACGCCATCACGACCGCGACGAACCGCGGCGTCGTGATCGTCGTCGCCGCCGGCAACAGCAGCAAGGACGCCGCGACGTTCTTCCCGGCCAACCACGCCGACGTGGTCACCGTCTCGGCGGTGACCGACATCGACGGCCTGCCCGGTGGTCAGGGCGGCAACACGCTGTCGTGCCGCAGCGAGCGCGACCAGGACGACACGCTGGCGTTCTTCTCCAACTTCGGCCGCACGATCGAGATCGCCGCGCCCGGCACCTGCATCTACTCGACGTGGATGAACGGTGGCTACAACACCATCAGCGGCACCTCGATGGCCAGCCCGCACGTCGCGGGCGCCGCCGGCGTGCTGACCTCCGGCGCGCACAAGCCGACGGACCGGGCGGGCGCGCTGGCCGTCCGGTCCGCCCTGGTCTCCACCGGCAACTCCGGCTGGACCGACGACTCGTCCGACGGCGTCAAGGAGCCGCTGCTCGACGTGCACGACGCCACCCGGTACCCGCCCGGCGGCGGTGGCGGCAACCGGCCGCCGACGGCGTCGTTCACCGCGTCGTGCACCCAGCTGGCCTGCTCGTTCAACGGGTCCGGCTCCACCGACTCCGACGGCACGATCGCCTCGTACGCCTGGGACTTCGGTGACGGCTCGACCGGCACCGGCGCCACGGCGACCCACACGTACGGCACGGCCGGCACCTACACCGTCAAGCTGACCGTGACCGACGACGACGGCGCGACCGCGTCCATCACCAAGCAGGTCAGCGCGGGCACGCCGGCGAACCAGCCGCCGACCGCGAACTTCACGCAGACCTGCCGGGTGATCTTCATCTGGCGCTACTGCGACTTCAACGGCTCGTCGTCGTCCGACCCGGACGGCACGATCAGCTCGTACGCCTGGAACTTCGGCGACGGCACGTCGGGCACCGGCGCCACGGTGACCCATTTCTACAGCTCGGGCGGCGCCAAGAGCGTCACCCTCACCGTCACCGACAACGGCGGCGCCACCGGCACGGTGACCAAGACCGTGACGGTGCCGTAGCACGTCCGTGCCTTGACAGGACCGCACCGGACCGCACCGGGCCGGGTGGCGACCGCCGCCCGGCCCGGTCAGCGGTTCGTGGGCGCGGCGACCGGCACGATCTCGGGGGCGCCGAGCCTGATCGCGTCGGCCTCCTGGTCGCTGTCCTGCTGCTGGGACAGCCGCTCGGCCTCCACCCGCTTGGTGTAGTACTCGACCTCGTGCTTGGTCTGCTCGCTGTCCCAGCCGAGCGGGCCGGCCATCAGCTCGGCCGCCTCCTGCGCCACGCCGAGGCCGCGGTGGAAGGTCTCGATCGAGATGTGCGTACGGCGGGTGAGCACGTCGTTGAGGTGCCTGGCGCCCTCGTGCGTCGCGGCGTAGACGATCTCGGCGCGGAGGTAGTCGTCGGCCCCGCTGAGCGGCCGGGCGAGCGAGCGGTCGGCCTCGATCAGCTGCAGCACCTCGTCGATCAGCGATCCGTACCTCTGCAGCAGGTGCTCGATCCGCGCCACGTGCAGCCCGGAGGTGTGGGCGAGGCGGTGCCGGGAGTTCCACAGGGCCTGGTGGCCCTCGGCGCCGGCCAGCGGGATCCGGTCGGTGCACGAGGGGGGAACGCGCTGGTCGAGCCCGTGGGCGACGGCGTCGACGGCGTCCTTGGCCATCACCCGGTAGGTCGTGTACTTGCCTCCGGCGATCATCACGAGCCCCGGCACCGGGTGGGCGACGACGTGCTCGCGTGACAGCTTGGAGGTCTCGTCGGACTCGCCCGACAGCAGCGGCCGCAGCCCGGCGTAGACGCCTTCGACGTCGTCGCGGGTCAGCGGCACCGACAGCACGGCGTTGACGTGGTCGAGCAGGTAGTCGATGTCCACCCGGGAGGCGGCCGGGTGCGCCTTGTCGAGCGTCCACTCGGTGTCGGTGGTGCCGATGATCCAGTGCCGGCCCCACGGGATGACGAACAGCACCGACTTCTCGGTGCGCAGGATGATGCCGGTGTAGGAGTGGATGCGGTCGCGCGGCACCACGAGGTGGATGCCCTTGGAGGCGCGTACGTGGATCTGGCCCCGCCCGCCGACGAGTTCCTGGATGTCGTCGGTCCACACGCCGGTGGCGTTGACCACCTGTCGCGCGCGCACCTCCATCTCGGTGCCGGACTCCAGGTCGCGCACCAGCACGCCGGTGACCCGCTCGCCCTCGCGCAGGAAGCCGACGGCCTGCGCGCGCGGCGCCACGTGCGCGCCGTAGGTGGCCGCGGTGCGCAGCATGGTCATCACGTAGCGGGCGTCGTCCACCTGCGCGTCCCAGTACTGGACCGCGCCGGTGAAGGCGGTCCTGCGCAGCGCGGGCGCCAGGCGCAGCGCCCGCCTGCGCGACAGGTGCCGGTGCCCCGGCACGCCGCGGGACAGCCCGGTGGCGTAGCCGAGCGTGTCGTACAGCGCCACCCCGGCGCCCACGTACGGCCGCTCCCAGCCGAGGTGCGTCATCGGGAACAGGAACGGCACCGGCCGCACCAGGTGCGGCGCGATCCGCTGCAGCAGCAGCGACCGCTCCCGCAGCGCCTCCTTGACCAGGTCGAAGTTGAGCTGCTCCAGGTAGCGCAGCCCGCCGTGGATCAGCTTGGACGACCTGGAGGAGGTGCCGGAGGCGAAGTCGCGCGCCTCCACCACGCCGACCTCCAGCCCGCGCGTGGCGGCGTCGAGGGCGGTGCCGGCGCCCACCACCCCGCCTCCCACGACCACCACGTCCAGTTCCTCGGCGCCCATGCGCGCCAGCGCCGCCGCCCGCTCGGCCGGCCCGAGCCGGGCCACGCCCCTTCCCGCCGTCATGAGTCCCCCTGGGGTACGGCCGTCATCCGTGTGCCTTCCCATACCTACCCGCTGGGCGCGGCGATGTACGCCCGGCGCGGTGGCGAGGGTCACGCCCGGACGACCTTGACGCCCGCGTCGGCGAGCCGGGCGGCCAGGTCGTCGGTGAGCCGGTCGTCGGTGACCAGCGTGTCGATCTCGCCGATGGGACAGATGCGGGAGAAGGCCCGCCTGCCCACCTTGGAGGAGTCGGCCACCGCCACCACGGTGCGGGCCCGGCTGATGAGCAGGTGGTTGACGCCCGCCTCGCCCTCGTGGTGCGCGGAGGCGCCCAGGTCGGCGTCGATCCCGTCGACGCCGAGGAACGCCACGTCCAGCGTCACCTGCTCCAGCACGCCGGTCGCCAGCGGGCCGATCAGCTCGTACGACTGCGGCCGGGCCACTCCCCCGGTCACCACGATCTTGACGTGCCGCCGAACCGTGAGCTCGGCGGCGATGTTGAGGGCGTTGGTGACGACCGTGAGGCCGGACTCCGGCGTGGCCTTGGCGGCCAGGGCGCGGGCCAGCTCGGAGGTGGTGGTGCCGCCGTTCATGCCGACCACGGCGCCGGGCTCGACGAGCTCGGCCGCGGCGGCGGCGATGCGCTGCTTCTCGTCGGCGTGCCGGGCCGTCTTGTAGCGCAGCGGCAGGTCGTAGCTGACGCTCTGGGCGACCGCGCCGCCGCGGGTGCGCATGAGCATCTGCTGCTGGGCGAGCTGGTCGAAGTCGCGGCGGATCGTCGCGGTGGAGACGTCGAGCGCCTGCGCGGCTTCCTCGACGGTCAGACGGCCCTCCTGGGAGAGCAGCTCCAGGATCCCGTTCCAGCGTTCGTATCGGGACACCACTGCCTCCCTGAGAGTGCGCTCCGTTGGCCGCAAGGGTGGCACACACGCACCGGCGTAGCCACCTCTGCACAATTCTGCTCTGTTCTGCTATAAAAAATACAGAAACAATCACGATGCAGGAGGTACCGGTGACCACCCACACCGAGGCGGAGATCGCCTCCCAGCCGGACTGCTGGCGCCGCGCGGTCGAGGACGTCCCGTCCGGCGTGCTGCCCGAGCCGGGCGAGCGGGTAGCGGTCGTCGGCTGCGGCACCTCCTGGTTCGTCGCCATGGCGTACGCGGCGCTGCGCGAGGCCGCCGGGCAGGGTGAGACCGACGCGTTCGCCGCCTCCGAGATGCCGGCCGGCCGCCGCTACGACCACGTGCTGGCGCTGACCCGCTCGGGCACCACCACCGAGGTGCTGGACCTGCTCCAGCGGGTCGGCGGCCGGACCACCGCCATCACCGCCGACCCCGAGACGCCGGTCATGCGGGCCGCCGGGCGGGTCGTCGTGCTCGACTACGCCGACGAGCGGTCGGTGGTGCAGACGAGGTTCGCCACCACCCAGCTCGCGCTGCTGCGCGCCAGCCTCGGCGAGGACCTAGGCCAGGCCGTCGCCGACGCCGAGCGCGCCGTCGCCGACCCGCTCGACACCGCCCTCGTCGAGGCGGAGCAGATCACCTTCCTCGGCTCCGGCTGGTCGGTCGGCCTCGCCCACGAGGCCGCGCTGAAGATGCGCGAGGCGTCCCGCTCCTGGACCGAGGCCTACCCGGCGATGGAGTACCGCCACGGCCCCATCAGCATCGCCGGGCCCGGCCGCGTCACCTGGATGTTCGGCCAGGCGCCGGAGGGGCTGCGCGAGCAGGTCGAGGCGACCGGCGGCGCCTTCCGCCAGAGCGGCCTCGACCCGATGGCCGAGCTCGTCACGGCGCAGCGCGTCTCGGTGGCACGGGCGTTCGCCAGAGGCCTCAACCCTGACGAACCCCTCCACCTCACGCGATCTGTGATCCTCTCCTCATGAGCCTCACTCTCTCCGACGCCCGGATCGTGACCCCGGAGGGGACGCACGACGGGTGGCTGACCATCGAAGACGGCCGCATCACGCACGTCGGCCACGGCCCCGCCCCCCGCGACGGCCACAGCCTCGGCGGCCGCTACGTCGCGCCCGGGTTCGTCGACATCCACAACCACGGCGGGGCGGGCGGCTCGTTCCCGGCCGGCGACCACGACGGGGCGCGCTCCGCCATCGCGCTGCACGAGCGCCACGGCACCACCACCATGGTGGCCAGCCTGGTCACGGCGGCTCTCGACGACCTCGAGACCGCCGCGTCGTCGCTCGCCGACCTGTGCGACGACGGCCTGCTCGCCGGCCTCCACTTCGAGGGCCCGTACATCGCCAGGGCCCGCTGCGGCGCGCACGACCCCGCGCTGCTGCGCGAGCCGTCGCCGCGCGAGTTCGAGCGGCTGGTCAAGGCCGGACGCGGCCACGTGCGCATGCTGACGATCGCGCCCGAGCTGCCGGGCGCGCTCGACACCGTCCGCGCGGCCCGCGAGCAGGGCGTGATCGCCGCCCTCGGCCACAGCGACGCCGGCTACGAGCAGACCCTGGCCGGCATCGAGGCGGGCGGCAGCGTCGCCACCCACCTGTTCAACGCGATGCCGCCGCTCGGCCACCGTGCTCCCGGCCCGGTCGCCGCGCTGCTGGAGGACGACCGGGTCACCGTCGAGCTGGTCAACGACGGGGTGCACGTGCACCCGGCGATGCTGCGCCTGGCCGTCAGGGCCGCGGGCCCCGGCCGGACGGCGCTGATCACCGACGCGATGGCCGCCACCGGCATGGGCGACGGCTCGTACGTGCTCGGCACGATGCGGGTGGACGTGGCCGGCGGCGTCGCCCGCCTGGCCGAGGGCGGCTCGATCGCGGGCAGCACGCTGACCATGGACGTCGCGGTGCGCCGTGCCGTGCGCGACGTCGGCCTGTCACTGCCCGAGGCGGTCCGGGCGGCCTCGCTCACGCCCGCCCGGGTGCTCGGCCTGGACGGCGAGATCGGCTCGATCGCCGCGGGCAAGGCGGCCGACCTCGTCGTGCTCTCCGGCGACCTGGAGGTCGCCGGCGTGATGAAGCGCGGCCGCTGGACCGTGGAGCCCTGATGATCCTCACCGTGACGCTCAACGCCGCCCTCGACGTCACCTACGAGGTGCCGGTCGTCGACTGGGACGGGGTCAACCGGGTCCGCTCGGTGCACCGGCGGGCCGGCGGCAAGGGCGTCAACGTGGCCCGCGTCCTGCGCGGGCTCGGCCAGGAGGTGCTGGTCACCGGCCTGGCCGGCGGGCCGACCGGCCGGGCCGTGGAGGAGGATCTCGAAGCCGCGGGTCTGCCCGGCGCACTGGTGCGGATCGCCGGCGACTCGCGCACGACGCTGGCCGTCTCCGGCGGCGCCGAGGGCGCGACGGCGCTGTTCAACGAGCCCGGCCCCGAGGTCACTCCGGCCGAGCTGCGCGACTTCGTCCGGGTGTACGAGGGGCTGCTCGCCCGGGCCGACGCTGTCGTCATCTCCGGCAGCCTGCCCCGGGGCGTCCCGGCCGACACCTACGCGCGCCTCGCCGCCCTCGCCGCCGAGCGGCGGGTGCCCGCCGTCGTCGACGCCGACGGCGAACCACTGCTGCACGCCCCGGCCGGCCGGCCCGCGATCGTCAAGCCGAACGCCGACGAGCTGGCCCGTGCCGTGCCCCACGGAGACCCGGCCGAGGGGGCCGAGCAGCTGCGGGCCCGGGGCGCCGAGTCCGTGGTCGTCTCGCTCGGCGCCGACGGGCTGCTGGCGGTCACGCCCGAGGGGACGTTCCGGGCACGCATGCCGTACCGGGTGGAGGGCAACCCGACGGGCGCGGGCGACTCGCTGGTCGCGGGCCTCGCGCTCGGCCTGGTGGAGGGAACGGCGTGGCCGGAGCGACTGCGGCGGGCGGCGGCGCTCGGCGCGGCGGCCGTGGCCGCGCCCGTCGCGGGCGACTTCGACGCCGGCGTCTACGCCCACGTGCACCCGCGCATCGACGTCAGCTGAACCCGTGACCAAGACAGCAGAAGGAGCCCGACATGCCCCTCGCCTCGATCAGTGAGATCGTCCGCGCCTCACCCGCCGGCGTCGGCGCGTTCAACGTGATCCAGCTCGAACACGCCACCGCGATCGTCGCCGGCGCCGAGGCGGCCGGCCTGCCGGTGGTGCTGCAGATCAGCGAGAACTGCGTCCGCTACCACGGCGCGCTGGAGCCGGTCGCGCTGGCCGCCCTCGCGGTCGCCCGGCGGGCCGAGGTGCCGGTGGCCGTGCACCTCGACCACGCCACCGACCGGGCGCTCGTGGAGGAGGCGGTGGAGCTGGGGCTGGGCTCGGTGATGTTCGACGCCTCGGCGCTGCCCGACGACGCGAACGTGGCCGCCACGGCCGACGTCACCGCCTGGTGCCACGAGCGCGGCGTGTGGGTGGAGGCCGAGCTGGGCGAGGTCGGCGGCAAGGACGGCGTGCACGCGCCCGGCGCGCGCACCAAGCCGCACGAGGCCGCCGCGTACGTGGCCCGCACCGGCGTGGACGCGCTGGCCGTGGCGGTGGGCACGTCCCACGCGATGACCACCAAGGACGCCGTGCTCGACCTGGCGCTCATCGCGGAGCTGCGGGCGGCCGTCCCGGTGCCGCTGGTGCTGCACGGCTCCTCCGGCGTGCCCGACGACACGCTGCGCGACGCCGTACGGCAGGGCATGAAGAAGATCAACATCGCCACGCACCTGAACAAGGCGTTCACCGGAGCGGTCCGCGACTACCTGGAGCGTGACCCGAAGGTGGTGGACTCGCGCAAGTACCTCAAGGCCGGTCGCGACGCGGTCGCCCGCGAGGTGACCCACCTGCTGCGCGTGCTCGCCGGCTGACCCACGCCGACGTCGAGCCCGGCGCCGCGACGGGGGAGCGTCACCGCCGTCAGGCTCTGACGGCCAGCACCGTCTTGGGCGGGGCGGAACGGTTCTCGAGGGCCCGATGAACCTCGGCCACGTCGTCCAGCGGGACCACCGACGGGGCCGGCTCGCGAAGGACACCGCGGTGCGTCAGGCCGACTACGGCCGACAGCGCCGTCCGGACCTGGTGCGGCACGAGGTGTGCGACTCCGCCCAGGCTGAACCCCATGACCTGCCGAGTGCCGTAGAAGGCCGCGTCGCCCGACAGCGCGCGATCCTGGCCGCTGGCGTTGCCGAGCACGAGGAGGCGGCCGAAGGGGGCGAGCCGTTCGAACGCCTGTGCGCGCAGTTCGCCGCCGACCGGGTCGATGACGACATCCACGCCGCGGCCGTCGGTCAACGCGTCGAGGGCCGGGATGAGGTCGGCTCCGACGATCACGTCGGTGCACGCGTCGGCTGCGGATGCGCGTTTGGCCTCACTGCCCACGACACCGATCACGCGGCGGGCCGGATGCACGGCGGCCAGGCGGCTGAGGACACCGCCGAGTCCGCCGCTCGCCCCCAGCACCAGGACGTCGTCGTCGACCCGGAGGCGGGCGAGGTCGTGCAGGGCCATCCAGGCGGTGACGCCGTTGACCAGGACACCCGCAATCCGCGCGAGGTCGGCGTCCTCGGGAAGGGGGATCGCCATCGAGGCGTGGGCGACAGCGATCTCGGCGTAGCCGCCGGCTCGGGCGCCTCGGCCGAAGTCGTTGAGCAGCGCGCCGACCGGTTGCCCCACCGCGAATCCGGTCACCCCCGCACCCAGTTCGCGGACGCGCCCGGTGACCTCGATCCCCGGGACGAACGGCGTGGGCAAGCCGAATGCGCCGGCGCGGAACAGGGTGTCGACGAAGCCCACACCGGCGAACTGCACCTCGATCGACAGTTCACCCTCGGCAGGGGCCGCATCAGGGACCTCGGCGATCTCAAGGGACTCCGCCGGGCCCGGCGTCTTGACGGTGGCGGCGCGCATCATGCTCGCCCCCTTGTTTCACGAAGATCAGCCATGCTGCGTTGCAACGCGGACCGAATCACGACGATTCCCTGCCGCGGACACGCCCTTGCGCCTCCACCGAGGGGAGGCGCGAGAGTGAGGCCATGCACGGCGACACGCTTCACACGATCGGCGACCTTGCCCGGCGCACCGGGCTGACGGTCAAGACCATCCGGTTCTACTCCGACCGCGGGATCGTGCCGCCCGCCTGCCGCAACGCGGCCGGCCACCGCCTGTACGGCCCCGACGCGGTCGCCCGCCTCGACCTCGTACGGACCCTGCGCGAGCTGGGCCTCGACCTGCCGACGATCCGCGGGATCGCGGACCGGGAGGTCTCCCTCGCCGAGGTCGCCGCGGCGCACGCCGAGGCCCTGGCCGTGCAGATCCGCGCCCTGCGCCTGCGCCGCGCCGTCCTGACGACCGTGGCCGGACGCGGATCCACCCCTGAGGAGACGGAGCTCATGCACAAGCTGGCCACCCTGTCGGCGGACGAACGCCGCCGCCTGATCAGCGACTTCCTCGACGCCGCCCTCGACACCGGCACCGACCCGGCGCTGCGCGGCATCGCCCCGTCGCTCACCCCCGAACTTCCCGACGACCCCGAGCCCGCCCAGGTCGAAGCCTGGATCGAGCTGGCCGAGCTGACCCGCGACACGGGCTTCCGGTCCGCCCTCCGCGACCTCGCCGCCCGGCACCGGGCCGACCGGCCCCCGGCCGGCGCGGTGCCCGCCACCCCTCCGCGGCGTGACGCCGCCGCCCTGGCCCGCGACCACGCGACCCCCGCCCTGGCGGCGGGCGTCGAACCTGCCTCGCCGCAGGCCGACGCGGTCGTCGCGGCGCTCACCGCGCAGTACGCGCGCACCCTCGGCCGTCCCGACGACGACGCTCTGCGCCGCCGCCTGGCCGACCATCTGGAGTCCGCGAACGACCCCCGCCGGGAGCGCTACCTGCATCTCCTGGCGATCGTCAACGGCTGGCCGCCTCCGGAGAACCTCGCCCCGGCCCTCGGCTGGGCCGTCGAGGCCCTGCGCGCCCGCCTCTCGCCCTAGCCGACCCCGGCGCGCAGGCAGGCGTGACGCTCCCGCCGCGCCTCCCGGGCCGTGTGCACGCCCGGCGTCACACTCCCGCAGCGCCTCCGGCCCATGCGCACGCCTGGCGTCTACCCAGGCGGGAGCACCGACCGGACCGCGTCCTCGCTCCGCCCGACGACGGCCCGCCCGTCGTCGGCGGTGATGATCGGTCGCTGGATGAGGACCGGGTGGGCGGCCAGCGCCGCGATCCAGCGGTCTCGACCCTCGGCCGTACGCGGCCAGCCCGCCAGGCCCAGCTCGGCGGCGACGGGCTCCCCCGTACGGGTGATGTCCCACGGTTCGAGCCCCAGCCGGGCCAGCACGTCCCGCAGCTCCTGCTCACCGGGCGGGTCGTCGAGGTAACGGCGGACGGTGTAGTCGGCGTTCTCGGCGTCCAGCACGGACAGCGCCGACCGGCACTTGGAGCAGTCAGGGTTGATCCAGATCTCCATACGGCATTCCTCGGGAACTCGAACGGATTCCGGAACGGCACGATACGGGATGCCGCCGTCGCGGAGCCTCACCCGTCGTGCACGGGGTGATGGCGCGTTCGCCGGGCGTCCGGGCCCCGGCGACTCATGGCCGGTGCGGCAGCTCTCACAGGTGGAGGGCGGTCCGGTTCGGGGAGACGGTACACCAGGCGGCCCCGCGGCTGGAGGAGATCCCGCGACGGGGAAGCGGATCGGGGCGGGCGGCGACCGGCCCGCCGCCGACCGGGCAGGGGCGGGCAGACGGGCGGACCGGTGCCGGGTGTCAGCGCTGGATGGGCGCGACCACGACCTCGACGCGCTGGAACTCCTTGATGTCGGAGTATCCGGTGGAGGCCATGGTGCGCTTCAGCGCGCCCATGAGGTTCATCGAGCCGTCGGCGACGCTCGACGGGCCGTGCAGGATCTGCTCCAGCGTGCCGACCGTGCCGAACCTGACCCGGCGACCGCGCGGCAGGTCGGGGTGGTGCGCCTCGGAGCCCCAGTGGTGACCGTGGCCGGGAGCCTCGACCGCGCGGGCCAGCGGCGAGCCGACCATGACGGCGTCGGCGCCGCAGGCGATGGCCTTGGCGATGTCGCCCGAGGTGCCCATGCCGCCGTCGGCGATGACGTGGACGTAGCGGCCGCCCGACTCGTCGAGGTAGTCGCGGCGGGCCGCGGCCACGTCGGAGATCGCGGTGGCCATGGGCACGGCCACGCCGAGGACGTTGCGGGTGGTGTGGGAGGCGCCGCCGCCGAAGCCGACCAGCACGCCCGCCGCGCCGGTGCGCATGAGGTGCAGGGCCGCCGTGTACGTGGCGCACCCGCCCACGATGACCGGCACGTCCAGCTCGTAGATGAACTGCTTGAGGTTGAGCGGCTCGGCCCGGCTGGAGACGTGCTCGGCGGAGACCGTGGTGCCGCGGATGACGAAGATGTCGACGCCCGCGTCGATCACGGCCTTGTGGTACTGGACGGTGCGCTGCGGCGACAGGCGGACCGCGGTGGTGACGCCGGAGGCCCGGATCTCCTCGATGCGGCGGCCGATCAGCTCTTCCTTGATCGGCGCGGTGTAGATCTCCTGCAGGCGCCGGGTGGCGGCCTCGGCCTCCAGCTCGGCGCACTCCTCCAGCAGCGGCCGCGGGTCTTCGTACCTCGTCCACAGACCTTCGAGGTCGAGCGGCGCGAGGCCGCCGAGCCGCCCGATCTCGATGGCGGTGGCGGGTGAGACGACGCTGTCCATGGGCGCGACGACGACGGGCAGCTCGAACCGGTAGGCGTCGATCTGCCAGGCGATCGAGACCTCCTCCGGGTCACGGGTGCGCCGCGAGGGGACGAGGCCGATCTCGTCCAGCGCGTAGGCCCGGCGACCCGTCTTCCCCCGGCCGATCTCCACCTGCTGAGTCATGTATTACCTTCTGTGATAGTTCGGGGCTTCCACGGTCATCTGGATGTCGTGGGGGTGGCTCTCCTTCAGCCCCGCCGACGTGATCGGCATGAGCTGGCAGTCGGTGTGCATCTGCTCGATGGTGCGGCAGCCGGAGTACCACATGCCCTGGCGCAGCCCGCCGACGAGCTGGTGCGCGACGGCCGCGACCGGACCGCGGTAGGGCACCTGGCCCTCGATGCCCTCGGGGATGTACTTGTCCTCGCCGCCGACGTCGGCCTGGGCGTAGCGGTCCTTGCTGAACGAGGCGCCGCCGCGCTCGCGGTTGCGCACGGCCCCGAGCGAGCCCATGCCCCGGTAGGACTTGAACTGCTTGCCGTTGATGAAGATCAGCTCGCCGGGCGACTCCTCGCAGCCCGCCAGCAGCGACCCGAGCATGACGGTGTCGGCGCCCGCGGCGATGGCCTTGACGATGTCGCCGGAGTACTGCAGGCCGCCGTCACCGACGACCGGCACCCCGGCGGGCGCGCAGGCCAGCGACGCCTCGTGGATGGCCGTCACCTGCGGCGCGCCCACCCCGGCCACCACGCGGGTGGTGCAGATGGAGCCGGGGCCCACGCCGACCTTGACCGCGTCGGCGCCCGCGTCGACCAGCATCTGGGCGCCCGCCCTGGTCGCGATGTTGCCGCCGATGACGTCGACCTTGCTGTTGGCCTTGACCTTGGCGATCATGTCGGCCAGGCCCTTGGAGTGGCCGTGGGCGACGTCTACGACGACGACGTCGACGCCCGCCTCGATCAGCGCCTTGGCGCGCAGCTCGGCGTCCCCGCCGACGCCGACGGCCGCGCCGACCACCAGGCGGCCGTCGGAGTCCTTGGTGGCGAGGGGGTACTGCTCGCTCTTGGTGAAGTCCTTGACCGTGATCAGGCCGCGCAGCCGACCGTCGGGGTCCACCAGCGGAAGCTTCTCGATCTTGTTCTTGCGCAGCAGCGTGAACGCCTCGTCGCGCGAGACCCCCACCGGCGCGGTGACCAGCGGCATGGGAGTCATGACCTCGCGCACCGGGCGGGAGTGGTCGTTCTCGAAGCGCATGTCGCGGTTGGTCACGATGCCGACGAGGGTGCCGTCGACGGCGGTCACCGGCACCCCGGAGATCCGGTAGGTGGCGCACAGCCGCTCGACGTCGGCCAGCGTGTCGTCGGGGCTGCAGGTCACCGGGTTGGTGACCATGCCGGCCTCGGACCGCTTGACCAGGTCGACCTGCTGGGCCTGCTCGTCGATCGACAGGTTGCGGTGCAGGATGCCGATGCCGCCCTGGCGCGCCATGGAGACGGCCATGCGGGCCTCGGTGACGGTGTCCATGGCCGCCGAGACCAGCGGGATGGACAGCGTGATGCCCCGCGACAGCCTGGTGCGCGTGTCCGCCTCACCGGGTTGCAGGTCCGAATACGCGGGCACCAGCAGCACGTCGTCGAACGTCAGACCTGTCTCGGTGAACTTGGACATGCTGCGGCCCCCTCCTGCCGTTGCGCTTATCGCAGTCAAGTCTAGGGCCTGGCTCCAAACAGCACCGATGCCGGGAGGACGATGACCCCCACGGCCCGTCGTACTCCCGGCATCGAAAGGGCCGGGGGACGGGACGGTCGGTGATCCGTCCCGTCCCCCGGCCACCGGCATCCGGGCGCGCGAGCGCGTGGCGCCACCGAACCCCCCTCCGCGTCCTGATGGCTCCGCACAGCCCGCAGCCCGGTGTTGCCGACTCTCCACCCAGCGTGAAGGACCTCCGCGCGGGACGGCAATGTGCAAACCTGCAACTGCACGAAGTTGCAGAGACCGTCCGCGAGTCGGCGTAAGGTGCGGACAGGTGCCGATCGCCGCGTTATCCTCGCGACACGCCCGTGTCCCCCGTACGGAGCCCCCCGAGATGCGCAACGAGTCACCCCACGTGTCGTCACCCTTCGAGACGCTGGGCCTCGATCCGGCTCAGTCGGCCCTCTACACCGCCGTGCTGCGCCTGCACCGGGCCACGCTGGCGGAGGTGGCCGAGGCCATGGGCGGCCCGGCCGACACGGTGAGCAGACAGCTCGACGACCTGGTCAAGCTGGGCGTGGTGGACGAGCAGTCGGGCGAGTATCTCGCCCGGCACCCGGCCGGCGCGCTGGGCCGCCTGATCGCCGAGCGGCTCGACCGGCTGGCCGAGGAGAGCCGGCGCATCGACTCGGCGCTCGGCTCGATCCGGGGCCTGATCCGCGACTACGACGCCGGACGCGACTACCAGAGCGGGCCGTTCCCGGTGGAGCTGGCCAGCGGGGCCGACGTGCTGTACGAGAGCGTGATCGGCATGGCCGTGCAGGCGCCGCCGATGACGCTGCTGACGGCCATCCCCGACGAGCGCACCATGGCCGACTTCGTCCGGAAGTTCGCCGACCCGTGGATCGACGCGCAGCAGCGCGGGCTGCTGAAGGTGCGCGCGATCATCCCGGTGGACACCCTGCCGCTGCCCGGCGTGCGCGACCAGGTCACCCGCCTGCGGGACACGGGCGGGCGGGTGCGGACGCTCGACCGGGTGCCGAGCTGGTTCATGACCGCCGGGCACGAGGCGGCCGGGCTGCCCGCGCTGTGGGGCGGCAACCTGCCCGACCACGCCTACAACTTCTATCTCGTACGCACCCCGATCGTGGTCGGCATGCTCGGCTCGCTGTTCGAGGAGCTGTGGGGCCGGGCCGTGCCCATGCCGTGGGAGGGCCGGGGCGACGGCGTCGTGCAGGTGCTCCGGCTCGCGGCCCAGGGCATGTGCGACGAGTCGATCGCCCGCCACCTCGGGGTCTCGGTGCGCACGGTCCGCGCGCGGTTCGCCGACGCGATGGCCAGGCTGGGCGCCCAGTCACGTTTCCACGCCGGGGTGGAGGCCGCCCGGCGCGGATGGCTCAGCCATTGAGCACCGCTGAGGCCGCATCGGTCATATGGTGGGAAGGTGTTGGAAGACGTCCCCCGCGATCCGTTCGCGGACGACCCGAACGACCCGTCGGCGGCGATGGGGGCGCTCGACGACGCCGAGCCGCTCACCGCGGCCGAGCGTGACGAGGCCATCACCGACCTCGCCGACGTCGAGGTCTTCCGCTCCCTGCTGGAGCCGCAGGGGGTGCTCGGCCTGGTGCTCGACTGCCCCGAATGCGGCGAGCAGCACTTCTTCGACTGGGAGCTGCTGCGCGGCAATCTCCGCCAGATGATCGAGAAGGGTCAGCCGCAGGTGCACGAGCCGGCCTTCCGGCCGGACCCCGCCGACTACGTCACCTGGGAGTACGCCAGGGGCTATGTCGACGGTGTCATCGACACCGAAGAACGCCACTGACCGCCGCCGTCGAGCCGGTGCCGGAGCCGCCCGCCGGGGCGCCGCCACCGGAGTCCGTGCCGCCGCCGAAGCCCTCACCATCGCTCACGACCCCGGCGCCGCCGTCCGGCGCCCCGGCGCCTCGCGGGATCTCGGCACCGTCCATGATCTCGGCACCATCCATGATCTCGGCACCGTCCGGAACTTCCGCGCCGCCCGAAGCCCCGGCGTAGGCCGGAATCCCGGCGGGATCCATCGGAGCGCCGGCGTCGGCGGAGACGTCGCCGAGCAGCGCGGCGAGCAGCCGGGCGGCGGGATCCGCGTCGCGCGGCGGCTCGCCGCGGGACAGCGCGTCAAGGAGTGCGTCGCTCTCCGCCTCCGGCGTCAAGCCGACTCCAGCTCGGCCATCTGCCGTAACCTCGCGAGCGCCCGGTGCTGGGCGACCCGGACCGCACCTGGTGACATGCCGAGTACATTACCGGTCTCCTCCGCCGAAAGCCCCGACACCACCCGCAACAGCAGCAACTCGCGCTGGTTGTCCGGGAGCCGGGCGAGCAGCCTGCGGGCGTGCTCGACCTCGATGTAGCGGACCACGGTCTCCTCGGGCCCCGGCCCGTCGTCGGGACCGTCGGGCAGGTCCTGGGTCGGCACGGCCGAGCGGACCGAGCTGCGCAGCGCGTCGGCCACCTTGTGCGAGGCGATCCCGAACACGAACGAGGCGAACGGACGGCCCATGTCACGGTAACGGGGCAGCGCGGACAGCACCGCGATGCAGACCTCCTGGGCCACGTCATCGGCAATGTGATATTGCCCGGAAACCCTCCCCAGCCGGGCGCGGCAATACCGCACCACCATCGGACGCAACTCGGCCAGCAGGGATTCGATCGCACCGCGATCACCCTGTACGGCGAGACTCGTCAGTTCTCTAAGGTCGGAGTCATCCGTTCGTGCCGGAAGTCTCGACGCGAGCCTTACCCCAATTTTGGCGTCGGCGACGCTTCCCTCGCTCACGATAGGCATGATGCCCGTACTGGTCGTGCCTGTCGTCATCGCGAACGGCTACGGATTGGTCACATTGACGCGACGATAACGCGGAGTAATCGAGCGGCGACACTAAGCCTTTCATGACGGCACAATATTTCACCCATTAGGCGAAATGGCACGACATTTGTCAGCCGGGCCGACGCTTTGCTTACAGGGCGGGTTTACTCGGGATAAGTCACCATTCCATATCCTCTGCGGGGCCCAGAGGCATAGGTGCCACGTCACACAACATTGGCGGCGCGGCACGAGTTTGCGCGCGGGCGAGAACGCGCGTCAACCCGCGGCCGGTCAACCCGTGGCC
Source organism: Nonomuraea indica (assembly GCF_002850745.1). GTDB lineage: Bacteria > Actinomycetota > Actinomycetes > Streptosporangiales > Streptosporangiaceae > Nonomuraea > Nonomuraea indica. Next base: position 61,047 of record NZ_KZ559467.1, on the reverse strand, counting down.
GGTCAACCCGCGGCCGGTCAACCCGCGGCCGGGCACGTGCCCGTCCGCCTCCCGGCAGCGCGGCCCGGTCCGCCGCGACGAGGAACGGGTCCCTGGGGCGGACCCCGCAGGCCCTCACGCGCCGGCCGGGTGCGGAAACGCGAACAGCCCGCCCCGGAGCGGGACGGGCTGTGCGGTGGTGCTGGGTCAGTGGCCGTGACCGTGGCCGTGGCCCTGGCCGGCGGCCGGAGCCTCCTCCTCGGGCTTGTCGACCACGAGGGCCTCGGTCGTGAGCAGCATGCCCGCGATCGAGGCGGCGTTCTGCACCGCGGAGCGGGTGACCTTGACCGGGTCGATGACGCCCTGGCCGATGAGGTCGCCGTACTCGCCGGTCGCGGCGTTGAGGCCGTGACCGGCCTGCAGCTCGGCGACCTTGTGGGTGACCACGTAGCCCTCGAGACCGGCGTTCTCGGCGATCCAGCGGGCCGGCTCCACCAGCGCGCGGCGCACGACGCCGACGCCGGTCGCCTCGTCACCCGTGAGGCCGAGGTCGTCGAGCTCCTTGGAGACGTGGATCAGGGCCGAGCCACCGCCGGAGACGATGCCCTCCTCGATCGCGGCGCGCGTCGCGGAGATCGCGTCCTCGAGGCGGTGCTTCTTCTCCTTCAGCTCCACCTCGGTGGCGGCGCCGACGCGCAGCACGCAGACGCCGCCGGCGAGCTTGGCCAGGCGCTCCTGCAGCTTCTCGCGGTCCCAGTCGGAGTCGGACTGCTCGATGGCAATCTTGATCTCCTTGACGCGGTCCTCGATGGCCTGCGCGTCACCGGCGCCGTCGACGATGGTCGTGGCGTCCTTGGTGACGACGACGCGGCGGGCCTGGCCGAGCACCTCGAGACCGACGTTCTCCAGCTTGAGGCCGATCTCCTCGCTGACGACCTGGCCGCCGGTGAGGATGGCCATGTCCTGCAGCATCGCCTTGCGTCGGTCACCGAAGCCGGGCGCCTTGACGGCGACGGAGGTGAACGTGCCACGGATCTTGTTGGTGACCAGGACGGCCAGGGCCTCGCCCTCGACGTCCTCGGCGACCACGAGCAGCGGCTTCTTGGTCTGCGCGACCTTCTCGAGCAGCGGCAGGAAGTCGGCGATCGAGGAGATCTTGCCCTGGGTGAGCAGGATGTAGGCGTCCTCGAGGACGGACTCCATGCGCTCGGGGTCGGTGACCATGTAGGCCGACAGGTAGCCCTTGTCGAACTGGAGGCCCTCGGTGAACTCGAGCTCCATGCCCATGGCGTTGGACTCTTCGACCGTCAGGACGCCGTCCTTGCCGACCTTGTCGAACGCCTCGGCGATCAGGTCGCCGATCTTGGCGTCCTGGGCGGAGATGGTCGCGACGTTCGCGATCTCCTTCTTGTCCTCGACCGGGCGGGCGCTGGCGAGCAGCTTGTCGCTGATCTCCTTGGCCGCCTTGTCGATGCCGCGCTTGAGCGACAGCGGCGAGGCGCCGGCCGCCACGTTGCGCAGGCCCTCACGGACCATGGCCTGGGCCAGGACGGTCGCGGTGGTGGTGCCGTCACCCGCGATGTCGTTGGTCTTGGTGGCCACTTCCTTGGCGAGCTGGGCGCCGAGGTTCTCGTAGCGCTCCTCCAGCTCGATCTCACGAGCGATGGTCACGCCGTCGTTCGTAATCGTCGGGGCACCGAACTTCTTGTCGATGACGACGTTGCGGCCACGCGGGCCGAGGGTAACCTTCACGGCATCCGCGAGGGCGTTGACGCCACGCTCGAGCGCGCGCCGGGCGTCCTCGTCGAACTCCAGGATCTTCGCCATTTTGCTGAAAGTCCTCTCCTGGTGTCGAAGGCCCCGGCCGCAAGAGAGCGCCCGGGGCCCGACACGACCGGCTTACTTCTCGATGATCGCGAGAACGTCGCGGGCGGAGAGCACGAGGTACTCCTCGCCGCCGTACTTGACCTCGGTGCCGCCGTACTTGCTGTAGAGAACGATGTCGCCCTCGCTCACGTCGAGCGGGATGCGCTTGTCGCCGTCCTCGTCCCAGTTGCCCGGGCCCACCGCGAGGACCTTGCCCTCCTGCGGCTTCTCCTTGGCGGTGTCAGGAATGACCAGGCCGGAAGCGGTGGTCTGCTCTGCCTCGAGCGGCTGCACCACAATGCGGTCGCCGAGCGGCTTAACGGGAACCTTGGTGGCGGTCGTCACGATCGGACCTCCCCTTCAGATGTGAATGATCAGAAGAGGCGACCAGCGGGGCCTGCCGTCGCGGGTGCCAGACCTGCCTCGTCGCACGTTGGCACTCTCAAGGGGAGAGTGCCAACAGGAAACATATGCAAGAGGGGCTTGACAGTCAACACGAACGCGTCTGCTGAGAGCGATCAGGACCGAGACATGCCCCTTCGTCGGGGCGGACAAGGACTTTCGCCGGGTCTGCCCTGACCTTGCCCGCCGGCGCGGGCCGTCCGCCCTCCGGCGGCGCCCGTGCCCGGAGGAGGCGCTAACGTCGTACGACGTGGACCTCGACGCCTTCACCGAGCTGCTGACCCCGCGCGGCCGGCGCGCTCTGGAGGAGGCGCGGGAGTTGCGCGGCGCCGACCCGGTGGCGGCGGCGACCCGGCTGCGCCGGTCCTACGACGCCGCGCTCGTGTCGGCCGCGCTCACCCAGACCGCGCTCCGGGAGCGGGCCCGGGCCAAGTTCGGGGCGGACGCCGAGCTGATGTTCTTCACGCCGCACGGACTGGAGCAGGCCACCCGCGCCGACGTGGCCGCCCACCGCGCCCGCCGTCTCGGTCCCGGCGCCCCGGAGGCCGGCGGGACGCGGGTGGTGGACGTCTGCTGCGGGGTCGGGGGCGACTTCCTGGCATTGGCGCGGGCGGGCTGCGTCGTGGAGGCCGTGGACACCGACCCGCTGACGGTCGCCGTGGCCAGGGCCAACGCCGAGGCGCTCGGGCTGGCCGACCGGGTGACGGTGCGGGTGGCCGACGCCGCCACCGTGCGGCCGGAGGAGCACGACGTGCTGTTCGCCGACCCGGCCCGGCGCGGGGCGCGCGGCCGCACGTTCGACCCCCTCGCCTACTCCCCGCCGTGGCCGGTCGTGCTCGACCTCGTCGCCCGGTCCCGGCGCGCCTGCCTGAAGGTCGCCCCGGGCATCCCGTACGAGTTCATCCCCGAGGGCGCCGAGGCCGAGTGGGTGTCGTTCAAGGGGGAGGTCAAGGAGGCGTCCCTGTGGGTGACGCCCGGCGCGTCCGCCGCGACCGCGCGGCGGGCCACGCTGCTGCCGGGCGGGCACACGCTGACCGCCACCGGCGCCATCGCGCCCGTCGGCCCGCTGGGCCGCTACGTCTACGAGCCCGACGGGGCGGCGATCCGCGCGCACCTGGTCGGCGAGGTGGCCGAGCTGGTCGGCGGACGCCTGGCCGACCCGATGATCGCCTACATCACCGGCGACGAACCGGTCGACACCCCGTGGGCGGCGCGCTACGAGGTGGTGGAGGCACTGCCGTTCTCGTTGAAGCGGCTGCGCGCGGCCCTGCGCGAGCGGCAGGTGGGGAACGTCACCATCAAGAAACGCGCCTCGGCCGTCGACGTCGACCGGCTCCGCGCAGATCTGCGACTTTCTGGCGATAAATCAGGCGTGGTCATTCTCACCCGTGTCATGGACAAGCCGTCGGCCCTCATTTGCCACCCCGCCCTACCTGCGTAAATGACAAACCAGGGCGATACCACGATAACCCCGGTATTTTCCATCGCCCCTTACGGACCTTGATCCAAAGGCTAAGGTGTGGCGGGCGTGAGTTCTCCCCCTGCAGCGGCTCACCGCGTTCTTCTTTTCATCTGAAAACCGGACCTACCCCACCGCTGCGCGGCAGACCGTCGGCGAGCGAAGGAGCTTTCGGTGGATCATTCCAGCCACACCACCCTTCTCCAGGCAGGCGCGCACACCAACGTTCCCGACCGGATGCGCGAGCTGCTGGCGCGCGTCGCCCAGGACCATGTCTACGAGCAGCGCACGCAGGGCGCCGTGCTCGACGAGATCCGGCAGCGGCTCGAAGGGATGGAGTGGCTGCTGCGCGAGGTGCGCGAGCGCGAGCTGGGCGGGCTCAGCGGCACGCTGGAGACGGTCAGCGGCCGTCTCGACGACATCGCGGCCAAGCCGCCGATGTGGGCCGAGGGTCTGGCGCAGCACGTGGAAGCGGTGCGCGACCACGTCGACGCCGTCGGCGAGCAGGTCGGCACCGTCGACGCCCGCGTCGAGTCGGTCACCCAGCGGGTCGCCCCGCTCGGCGAGCTGTCCACGATGTGGGCCGACCTGACGACCATCGGCGGCGGCGTCGAGGAGACGCTCAAGCGCCTGGAGACCGTGCTCGACAGCAGCGAGGGCATCGCGCGGCGGATGGGCGACTTCGCCGCCACGCTGTCCCAGCTCCACTCCAGCATGGAGGTGGCCGCGAGCCGGTTCACGCGGCTCGACAAGTCGATCGCCGAGCTGGCCTCGCGCACCGACCACGTCGAGGGCGTGCTCGCCGAGCTGTCGGCGGGCCTCGACGGGCGCCTGGCGGCCACCGCCGAGCTGGTCGGCGCGCAGCTCGACGAGCGGGTGGCCGCCACCCAGCAGCACCTCGGCGCGCGACTCGACGACGCCGGTCACCGTCTGGCCGGCCACCTCCAGGAGGCCGAGCAGCGGCTCACCGGGCGGCTCGACAGCGGGCTCCTGGCGATCGAGTCACGGCTCGACGGCGTCGACGGCCGCATCGAGGCCACCGGTGAGGGCTTCGCCGACCTGGACGGCCGCCTCGACGGCATCGACGGCCGGCTCTCCGCGATGGACTCCCGGCTGAGCGCCGTGGACCAGCGCGTCGTCGCCGTCGACGGCCGGCTCGGCGCGATCGACGGCCGCATGGACGGCCGCTTCACCGCGCTGGACGAGCGGGTGGCCGCCACCGACCAGCACCTGTCCGAGGCGGCCACCCGCAACGAGGGCCGCTTCAACCACCTCGACAACAACCTCGAGTCCCTGGACGAGCGCATCGGCGAGCTGGAGGAGCACCTGACGACCCGCTTCGACCAGGTCGACAGCACCGTCAACGGCCGCTTCAACACGGTCGACACCAGGCTGGCCGCCGGGTTCGAGACCGTCAGCGGCCGCATCGAGGCCGTCGACGGCACGGTGACGGCCCGCCTCGACACGATCGACGGCGGCCTGGAGACCCGCTTCACCGCCGTGGACAGCAGCCTGCGCAGCCGGTTCGACACGGTCGGCGCCCGCTTCGACGGGATCGACGGGCGCCTGACCGACCTGGCCGCCCGCGCCGAGCAGGCCGGCGAGCAACTGGAGAACGTCGACGACCGCGTCGAGGCCGTCAACCAGCGCGTCGGCCAGCTCCCCGCCACGCTCGCCATCGGCGAGCGCCTCGACGAGGTGCTCGCCGCGCAGACCGCCGAGCAGGCCCAGCGCCTGAGCGCCGCCGCCGCGGCGCTCACGGAGCTCGTCCAGGCCCGGCCCGACCGCGACGAGCTGACCCAGGCCGTGACGGGCATCGTCCACCCGGCCACGAACGGCCTCACCAAGCGCCTGGGCGCCCTGGAGGAGACCATGCTCGCGCTGGCCGAGGCGCTCCTTCGCCCGACCCGCCCCAAGGACTAACGACCCAGATGGGCGAGCTTGTCGGGGTTCACCAGCCCGTACACCTGCTGGATCCGCGTCCCTGAGGCGTCCGGCTCCAGGGTGAGCGCCGCCCGCACACCGTCGCCCGCGACCAGCAGGCAGGCCGGCACGTCCCCCGGCAGCCACCGCACCCGCAGGTCCGCGTACCTCGGGCCCACCCGGGCGAGCAGCCGGCCCACCTTGGCCGCGCCCGAGACGGGCCGCAGCGCGGCGCGCACCCGCCCGCCCCCGTCGTTCACGAGTGTGACGTCCGGCGCCAGCACCTCGATCAGCTCGGCGAGGCTGCCGCCCAGGGCCGCCGCCACGAACCGCTCCGCCACCTTCCGCGCCTGCGCCGGGTCGGCGGTGAAGCGGGGGCGGCGCGCGTGGACGTGCTCGCGGGCCCGGTGGGTGAGCTGGCGCACCGCGGCGGGCGACCGGTCGAGGATCCGCCCGATCTCCGCGTGCTCGAACCCGAACGCCTCCCTCAGCACGAACGCCGCCCGCTCCAGCGGGGACAGCGTCTCCAGCACCACCAGCAGACCCGTGGTGACGCTCTCGGCGTCCGCGACCGGATCGCCGGCGTCCGGGGCCGGCGGCTCGGGCAGCCACGGCCCGACGTACTCCTCCCGGGCGGCGCGCAGGCTGCGCAGCCGTTCCAGTGAGCATCGCACGGCGATGCGCACGAGGTAGGACCGGGGGCTGCGCACCTGTTCCAGGTCCACCCGGACCCAGCGGAGCCAGGTGTCCTGCACGACGTCCTCGGCGTCGGCGACGCTGCCGAGCATGTCGTAGGCCAGGGTGAACAGCAGCTTGCGGTGCGTCTCGAACACCGCCTGCGCGTCGTCCACGGTCGTCCCCCTTCGCGATCTCTCCTCTCCAACGATGCCGCCGACCCCCGCGAACGTGGCATGTGGGACATGTCACGTACCCGGGATGTCACGTTCGCGCAGCCCTCATCTGTCCGTTGTGCGAAGGCGCACAGACACGATCCGAGGAGGCTCGACGTGCGAGAACGACTCATCAAGGCCACGGTCGTCATGGCCGCGGCGCTCATGCTGGTGTCCGGCGGGTGGGCGCGGCTGGACCCGGCCGGCTTCGCGAGGTGGGCCGGCTGGCCCGAGCACCAGCATTTCCTGCACGACGCGGGGGTGTTCCAGCTCGGCATCGGGCTGACGATGCTCTCCGCGCTGTGGTGGCGGGACGTCGTGGCGGTCGTGCTGGCCGGGTTCGTGTTCACCAACACCTTCCACGCCGTCAACCACTGGCTCGACCGGCACCTCGGCGGCAGGGACTCCGACTGGTGGACCCTGGCGATCTTCTCGCTGCTCGCCGGCGCGGCCCTCGTCGCCCGGCTGAGCGCCCTGCGGGCGCACGACGCGGAGGGGCGGCGGGCATGAGGGTGCTGCTGGCGGGAGCGACCGGCACGCTCGGCACGGAGCTGGTCTCCCAGCTCCTGCGGGCCGGCCACGAGGTGCTCGGCCTGACCAGGACCGAGACGGGAGCACGGCGGCTCACCGCCGCCGGCGTGACCCCCGTCGTCGCCGACCTCATGGACGGCGACGCGCTGCTCGGCGCGGTACGGGGCCACGAGGCCGACGCCGTCGTGCACCAGGCGACCGCGCTCACCCGCATGCCGCTGTTCCACCGCGACCTGCACGCCACCGACGCGCTGCGCGACCGGGGCACCGCCAACCTCCTGCGGGCCGCCGCCGCGGTGGGCGCGCGCAGGTTCGTCACGCAGTCGTTCTTCCTCGGATACGGCTACCGCGACCACGGCACCGGCCCGGTGACCGAGGACCGCCCGTTCGCGCCGCCCGGCCGCGGCGCGTTCGAGGTGCACATGAGGTCGATGCGGGCCAACGAGCGGCAGGCGCTCACCACGCCGGGGATCGACGGGATCGCGCTGCGGTACGGGCTGTTCTACGGGCCCGAGGTGTCCACGTACCGGCTCATGGACCTGGCCCGCAGGCGCCTGATGCCCGTGGTGCGCCCGGCGGGGGTGGTCTCGCTGGTCCACGTCCACGACGCCGCCTCCGCCGCGGTGGCCGCGCTCGACCGGGGGCGTCCCGGGCAGGCGTACAACATCGCCGACGACGAGCCGGTGGGCTTCGACGCCTACGTCACGGCGCTGGCGGCGGCCGCCGGCGCGCCCCCGCCGCCGCGGGTCCCGGCCTGGCCGCTCGCCGCGACGCCGTACCTGCGCGCGCTGATGGTGCGCACCCGCATCCGGCTCGGCTGCGAGCGGGCCAAGCGGGAGCTGGGCTGGTCGCCCGCCTACCCGACGCTGCGGGACGGTCTCGCCGCCCTGGGCGACGGGGTCAGACGTGGACGGTCGTGACGGGCAGCGACGAGTCGGCCGGGATCTCCAGCGCGGACGGGGTGATCCCCGCCGCCACCAGGTCGGAGCCGAGGGCGGCGACCATGGCCCCGTTGTCGGTGCACAGTCCGGGCCGGGGCACGCGCAGCCGCACGCCCGCCGCGTCGCACCGCTCCTGCGCCAGCGCGCGCAGCCGTGAGTTGGCCGCCACGCCACCGCCGATGAGCAGGTCGTGCACGTCGTATCTCTTGCACGCCTGCAGCGCCTTGCGGGTCAGCACGTCGACCACGGCCTCCTGGAACGAGGCGGCCACGTCGGGCACGTGGATCGACTCGCCGGCCGCCTCGCGCGCCTCCACCCAGCGGGCCACGGCCGTCTTGAGCCCGGAGAAGGAGAAGTCGAGCGTGCCGTCGTCGATCTTGCCCCGGGGGAAGGAGACGGCCGTGCCGGAGCCGGCGGCCGCCGCCCGGTCGATGTGCGGGCCGCCGGGGAACGGCAGGCCGAGCACCCGGGCCACCTTGTCGAAGGCCTCGCCGGCCGCGTCGTCCACGGTGGACCCGAGCGAGACGACGTCCTTGGCCACGTCGGGCACGAGCAGCAGCGACGAGTGGCCGCCCGAGACCAGCATGGCGATGCACGGCTTGGGCAGCGGGCCGTGCTCGAGCTGGTCGACGGCGACGTGCGCGGCCAGGTGGTTGACTCCGTAGAGCGGCACGCCGAGGCCGAGGGCGTAGGCCTTGGCCGCGGCGACGCCCACCAGGAGCGCCCCGGCCAGGCCCGGCCCGGCGGTCACGGCGACGGCGTCGATGTCGGAGAACCTGAGCCCCGCCTGGGCGAGCGCGGCCTCGACGGTCGGCGTCATGGCCTCCAGGTGGGCGCGGGAGGCCACCTCGGGCACCACGCCGCCGAAGCGGGCGTGCTCGTCCATGCTGGAGGCGATCGTGTTGGCCAGCAGCGTGTGCCCGCGGACGATGCCGACACCGGTCTCGTCGCAGGAGGTCTCGATGCCCAGGACCAGCGGTGCGTCAGCCATCCAGCTTCTTCCTCATCATGATCGCGTCGGTGCCGTCGTCGTAGTAGCGGCGGCGGGTGCCGATCTCCTCGAACCCGAAGTGCTCGTACACGGCGCGGGCCCGCGGGTTGTCGGAGCGGACCTCCAGGAACACCTCGCGCGCCCCGCGCCTGCGCGCCTCCCCCAGCAGCTCCGCCAGCATGGCGCCGCCGATGCCGGTGCCCTGGTGGGTCTCCAGCACGGCGATGGTCTGCACGTCGGCCTGGTCGGCCGCGGCGGCCAGGCCCGCGTAGCCGACGATCTCGCCGTCGACGACCGCGACCACGTAGTGCCGGGTGCGCGGCTGCTCGTCGAGCTCGCCGCGCATCATGCCCTCGCTCCACGCGTCGAGCGGGAACGTGGCCCGCTCGATCGCCATGACCGCCGGCAGGTCGGCCGCGGTCATCTGCCGGAGTCTCACGCCGTCACCCGCTTGGGCGCGCCGGGCGCCACCGCGTCGGGCCGGCGCAGGTAGATGGGGCGCGGCGGGTCGAGCGGCGCGCCCACCGCCAGCCGCTCGGCCGCCAGGGCGGCCAGCGACCCCGCGTACGGGTACGGCGGGGCGCTCGACTCGCCGAGGACGTCGGGATAGAGCTCCGCCCCGGCGCCCACCACGGGCAGCCCCCCGACGGGCACGTCTGCCGGCCGGTCGACGAACGGCCCGTCGGCCCTGGTGCGCGCGTCGGCGTAGCGGGCCCAGAAGACCTCCTTGCGCCGGGCGTCCGTGGCCGCGATGAACGGGCCGGTGAGCCCGCTGCCGTAGGCGACGGCGTCGAGCGTGCAGATGCCGTACGCGGGGACGCCGAGCGTGGTGGCGAGCGCCTGCGCGGTCATCAGCCCCACGCGCAGCCCCGTGTAGGGGCCGGGGCCGCTGCCGGCGACGATGGCGGTGACGTCGCGCAGCGAAACCCCGGCCTCGCTCAGCACGGTCTCGACAGCGGGGGCGAGCAGCTCGCCGTGTCTGCGGGCGTCGACCGTGGTCGACTCGGCGACCACCCGCGCGCCGTCGTGGAGGGCGGCGGTGACGGCGGGAGTCGCGGTATCAAAGGCCAGGACCAGCACGACTGATTAGCCTACCCGCCACGCGCCTCCTACCAGGCCGGGTCAGGCCCAGCCGGTGCGCCGCCGCAGCCAGTCGAGGGCCACGACGCCCTGGGCGCGCTGGAACGGCCGCAGCGTCGGCAGCCCCGGCGGCGCCGGCAGCCGGCCGTGGCGCACGAAGTAGCCCGCGAGCGCGGCGAGGACGGCGGTGACGGCCGGGTCGGGGTCGGGCAGCAGCTCGTGCGGCGGCGGCCCGCCCTGCATGCCGACCGAGGGCAGCATGCACACCAGGTCGAACCAGGAGGCGCCGACGCAGGCCCACGGCCAGTCGACCACGTGGACGCGCCCGCCGGCGAGCAGGATGTTGTCGGCGCGCAGGTCGGCGTGCAGCAGCGTGTCGCCGGCGGCCGCCTCGGCCCAGCCGGACTCCAGGCCGGCCAGCTCGTCGAGGTGACGCAGCGCCCACGGGTCCAGGCCGGTGGTGTCCTCGCCGAGCAGGCTCCGCCAGCCGGTGAACGACTCCGCGAACGCCTCGGCGACGGCCGGCGCGGCCACCGGAGCGGGGGTGAGCTCGACGGACATCCGCCGCACGGCCGCCAGGACGAGGTCGAGCTCGTCGCGCCGCCAGGGGGTCGCCGGATGCCGGCCGTCCACGTCCTCGAAGACGAGCACCACCCAGCCCCCGGCCTCGAAGCTCGTCAGCAGCCGCGGCGCGGGCGCCGACGGAGGCAGCGCGGCGGCGATGCGCGCCTCGGCCCGGTAGATGGCGACCGCCCGGGCGTTGGGCTCCGGGCCGACGGCCTTGACGAACGCGCGCCGCCCGTTCGCGGCGCGCACCCGTACGGCGGCGGCGGGCGAGAAGCCGCCGGACTGGGTGACGGCCTCGGCCACGGGAGCGCCGAGGAACTCCTCGACGCCCGCGCGGGCGTCAGAGTGCACCCGCTCCCACGGGACTCGGGCTCCGCAGGCGGGTGGGCCGTGCGGGTCGCCGTCCCCGCTCATGTCCACGGTCATGTCTCCATAGTCCCGTGGGGCTCAACCGGTTTTCAGACGCGGGAGGCGTAGACGATCACATTGTCGACGTACTCGCCCTTCGCCCGGTCGAACCGGCCGCCGCAGGTGACCAGCTTGAGTCCGTCCTCCACGTAGACGCGGCGCAGCGGGAAGCGGTCCTTGTGCACCTGCTCGACCTCGTCGACCTTGTAGGTGACCACCTTGCCGTCGCTGCGCTCCACCTTCACGCGGTCGCCCTTGCGCACCTGCCTGAGCTTGTAGAAGACGGCGGGCGCGGTCTTGGTGTCGACGTGGCCGACGATCACCGAGGCGCCCTTGTCGCCGGGCACCGCGCTGCCGGTGTACCACCCGGCCATCTTCGGCTTCTCGTACGGCGGCAGCTCGACCTCGCCGTCGTCGGTGCGGCCGAGCTTCATCAGCGGCGCCTCCACGTCGATCGACGGGATGTCGATGCTCTCCGGCACGACCTTCCCGGCCGGCGGCGCGGCGGTCTCGATCTTGCCGAACATGACGAGCACCAGCCCCGTGGCGGCGCCCGCCAGCACCACCTGTCCCGTACGCGCCATGGCTCAGGCCCGGCCGCGGCGCCTGAGCACGATCGCGACGCCGACGAGGGCGAGGCCGAGCACCACCCCGGCCGGGGCGAGCGGCAGCGACGAGTCCTCCTGGACGTCCTGGGCGAACGTGCCGCCGCCGCCCGCGCGGGGCGCCTTGGTGGGCACGTCGCTGGGCAGCGGGTCCGGCCGGGTGACGCGCAGCGTGGCCCGGCCGACGTCGTTGGTGCCGTCGCACTTGACGTCCACCCGGTACGAGCCGCGCGCGACCGTGCCGGACACCTGGGCCTCGCCGCGCACCCACGGGGTGACCGGCGCGGCGGTGGAGCCGGGCGAGGCCGACGAGGTCGGCGCGGGGTCGAGCGTGACGCCGGACAGGAACGCGCGGGAGGTGGCGGTGCCGGTGTGCGCCGGGCCGCCGGAGGGGACGGGGCAGTTGGCCAGGATCCACACCGTGGACGTCTCACCGGCGGGGACGCGGTCGGGGTTGAGCCGCACGTTGATGGCCGCCCGGGTCGCCGTCGCCGTGGGCACCGGCTTTCCGGTGGCCGTGGCCGTCGTGGTGGCGGTGGCCGTGGTGGTGGTCGTGGCGGTGCCCGAGGGTGACGGGCTCGGCGAGGCCTCCGCCGAGCAGCCCAGCGCGCCGAGCATGAGGATGGCTCCCGCGCACGCGACTCGTCCGGCCCTGAGTCTGACACTGAGCACCAGCGCACCCCACTTCGCCTGACTTTCACCAAGCATCCGCCATGGTTGGGGATGCTTTCCCTCCTGATACCCAGAAAATCTGGGGGAATCCACAGCCAACGATCATGTTTTTGACTTTGGCGGGATACGTCCAGGGTGACAGCGTCAACCGGCGAAGGTGGGGACTTTACTCTTGTCCGCGATCAGGCGGCGTGTCGGCCCAGCGGGCCCCGACCCCGCGCACGGTCACCACGCGGGCGTCGTCGCCGGCCTCGCGGTCGATGTGGATCTCCAGCCGGTCCTCCGACAGTCCCTCGACCAGGCCTTCGCCCCACTCGACGACCGTGACCGACTCCTCCAGGGAGGCGTCGAGGTCGAGGTCGTCCACCTCCAGGTCGCCGCCCAGCCGGTAGGCGTCCACGTGGACCAGCGGAGGGCCCTGGCGCAGCGACGGATGCACCCGGGCGATGACGAACGTGGGCGAGGTGATGGGCCCACGCACCTTGAGCCCCTCGGCGATGCCCTGCACGAGGGTGGTCTTGCCCGCCCCGAGGGCTCCGGACAGGACGACCAGGTCACCGGGGCGCAGCCGGGCCGCCAGGCGGGTCCCGTAGGCGCGCATGTCCTCGGCCGTGGGCAGCCGTTCGGCGGTCATCGTTCCTCTCCCATCGCTCGCTTGACCAGGTCGCGCAGCGCGTCGTTGATCACCCCGGGACGCTCCAGCTGGATCAGGTGGGAGGTGTCGGGCACCTCGGTGAGCTGCGCCTTGGGCAGCGCGGCCGCCATGGCCCTGCTGTGGTCGGGCGGGGTCAGCCAGTCCTTGTCGCCCACGATGATGGCGGTCGGCACCGGGTCGAGCACGTGCAGGGCCGACAGCTTGTCGTGGTTCATCAGCGCCGGGTAGAAGTCGGCGACCACCTCGGTCGGGGTCGCCCTGATCATCGACTCGGCGAAGTCGACCAGCGTCGGGCTGACGTTCTTGGAGTCGCCGAAGCCCATGTAGCGGGTGATGAGGAAGGCGATGTCGCTGCCCGCGTGGCGGGTGCGGTCGACCAGCGCGCCCCTGCGGCCCAGCATCGAGACCGTCGTCGGGGCGATCTTGTGCACCACCTTCGACACCAGCGCGGGCAGGCCGAGGGTGATCTCGGCGAGCCGGCCCGCCGAGGTGCCGATGAGCGCCACGCCCTTGATCCGGTCGCCGAACAGCTCGGGACGGCGGTCGGCCAGCGCCATGATCGTCATCCCGCCCATGGAGTGGCCGACCAGCACGCACGGCCCCGGCACGAACGTCTCGATCACCTCGGCCAGGTCCTCGCCCAGCCGGTCGATCGTGCTGTCGTCGGCCCCGGCGCGCTGCGAGCGGCCGTGCGAGCGCTGGTCCCACAGCAGCAGGCGGTGCTCCTCGCGCAGGTCCTTGCGCTGGAAGTGCCAAGACTCCAGGCTCAGGCAGTAGCCGTGGCAGAACACGACCGTCAGCGGGGCGTCGTCGGGGCCGTCGAGCTCGACGTTGAGCTCCACGCCGTCGGAGGTGGTGAACGTGCTGCTCCTGCCGCGCAGCTCGCCGAACGGCTCGTCCGCGTCGGCGTCGGGGCGCAGCCTGATCCGGCCCACCGCGTAACGCTTGGCCAGCGCCGCCGCCGCGACGCCCGCCGACGCGGCGCCGACGATGGCGCCGGCGATGCCGAACCTGCGCCGTGTTGTCGTCATGTCCGACCCTTCTCCGCTCATGCCCACGCCCGTTCCGCCACCCGGGGCCCCTGCCCGCGAACGGCTTTACCCGTGAACGCGCGGAACCCGCGAACCGATCCTGGTCACGATCTCATGCGTGATGGTGCCGAGGTTATCCGCCCACTCCTGCGCGGTCGGCTCGCCCTCCTCGCCTGGGCCGAAGAGCACGACCTCGTCGCCCGCCGCCAGCGGGTCGTCACCCATGTCGATCATGAACTGGTCCATGCACACCCGCCCGGTGACCGGCCGGCGCCGCCCGCCCGCCCACACCTCGGCCCGCCCGGTCGCGTGGCGCAGGATGCCGTCGGCGTAGCCGATCGGGACCAGGCCCAGCGTGGTCTCGCGGTCGGTGACGTGCAGGTGGCCGTAGGAGACGCCCGAGCCGGCGGGCACCCGCTTGGCCAGCGCGATGCGCGCGGTGAGCGTCATCGCCTGCCGCAGCCCGAAGTCGCCCAGCTCGGGGATGGGGCTCAGGCCGTACATGGCGATGCCCGTACGCACCATGTCGTAGCGGGCGCGCGGCAGGGTCATGACGGCGGCGGAGTTGGCCAGGTGCCGGATGACGTGGGAGCCGGCGACGCCCTCCTTCTCGGCCAGCCGGAGCGCCGTCTCGAACGCGTCGAGCTGAGCCTCGATCGAGGGATGGCCGGGGATGTCGGCGCAGGCGAAGTGGGACCAGAGCCCGACGATCTCGACGGCGCCCTCGGCGTGCAGCGCGGCGGCCCTGGCCAGCAGCGCGGGCCAGGCGGCGAGCGGCGCGCCGCCCCGGCTCATGCCGGTGTCGGCCTCCAGGTGCGCGCGGGCCGCGCGCCCGGTGCGCCGGGCCGCCGCCGCGATCTCGTCGAGCAGCGGCACGTCCGCCGCCGACAGCTCGACGCCGGCCTCCAGCGCCTCGTCGATCGGCTCGCCGGGGCCGATGATCCATGACAGCAGCGGCGCCGTGACGCCGCCCTCGCGCAGTGCCAGCGCCTCCCTGATGTAGGCCGTGCCGAGCCGGCTCGCCCCGCCCTCCAGGACGGCCTCGGAGGTGGGCACCAGGCCGTGGCCGTAGGCGTCGGCCTTGACCACGCCCATCACCTCGGCGCCGCCGGCCCGTTCGCCGAGCAGCGCCACGTTGTGCCTGATCGCGGCGAGGTCGACCCGCGCGGTCGCGGGCGTCGCCATCCGGAAATCCATCTCCTCATTTTGGCAGGTGACTCGGGCCGCCGAGCAGGGTTTCGGGTTCACCGCCCGTCGTGCACCCGCCGGACGGCCTCGGGCACGGCCGCGGCCACGTCGCCGGCGGCCAGCGGCGCCCCCTCGGCGGCGATCCGGCCGGCCAGGCCGTGCAGGTGGGCGGCGCAGGAGGCGGCGTCGTAGCAGTCGAGCCCCTGGGCGAGCAGCGCCCCGGCGACCCCGGCCAGCACGTCGCCGGTGCCGCCGGTGGCCAGCCAAGAGGTGCCGGTGGCGTTGACCCGCACCGGCCGGCCGGCCGCGGCGACCAGGGTGGTCGAGCCCTTGAGCAGGACGGTCACGCCCAGCTCGGCGGCCGCCGCGCGGGCATGCTCCAGCCGGGCCGCCTCGATCTCGTCGCGGGCGGCCCCGGTCAGCCGCGACAGCTCGCCCGCGTGCGGGGTGACCAGCACGGGCGCGGCGCGGCGCAGCAGCGAGGGGTCGTGGGAGACGAGGGTGAGCGCGTCGGCGTCGACCAGCACGGGCACGTCGCTCGCCAGCACCGAGGCGGCCAGCTCGCGGGCCCACTCGCCCGTGCCGAGGCCGGGGCCCAGCACCCACGCCTGGACCCGGCCGACCTCCTCGACGCCGGGCCGCGACAGCTCGGTGACGACCGCCTCGGGCCAGTGGGTGCGGACCTGGGTGACGGGCGCGTGCTGCCCGGCGTAGCGGACCATGCCGGCGCCGGCCCGCAGCGCGCCGCCCACGGCGAGCACGGCGGCCCCCGTGTAGAGGTCGCTGCCGGCGGCGACGCCGACGACGCCCCTGCGGTACTTGTCGGACTCCTTGCCCGGTCGCGGCAGCAGCTCCGCCACGTCGGCGCCGGTCAGCGCCACCACGTCGGGGCCGGGCAGGTGGGGCCCGAGCCCGATGTCGACCAGCTCCACCGTGCCCGCGCGGGCGGCGCCGGGATCGACGAGCAGCCCGGTCTTGGCCGCGCCCATGGTCACGGTGATCTGCGCCTCTACGGCCGCTCCCGCGACCCGGCCGCTGCTCGCGTCCACGCCGCTCGGCACGTCCACCGCGACGGTGAGCGCCGGGGCGGCGTTGGCGGCCAGGGCCAGCTCGTCGTAGGGCGCGCGCAGCGCGCCGGTCGCGCCGATGCCGACGAGCCCGTCGACCACCAGGTCGGCCCGTTCGACGGCCGTGGCGGCGGCGCCTCCCGCGACCCGCCCGCCGGCCAGCAGGTAGGCCCGCAGCCCGCGCTCGTGGGTTCTGGACCCGGCGAGCACGGCCTCCACCCTGGCCCCCCGCCTGGCGAGCAGGGCCCCGGCGTACAGGGCGTCACCGCCGTTGTCGCCGCTGCCGACGAGCAGCACGACGCGGCTGCCGTACACCCTGCCCAGGGCGGTGGCGCAGACGGCGGCGAGCCCGGCGGCGGCGCGCAGCATCAGCGTGCCCTCGGGCAGCCGCGCCATCAGCGCGTGCTCGGCTGCGCGGATCTGGTCGGCGGTGTAGGCGGTGCGCATGGGTCCGAAGCTATCCCTCGGCGATCACGTAGGCCACGGCGACGCCCCCGTCGTGGCTGAGAGACAGGTGCCAGCGCTTGACCCCCAGCTCGTAGGCCACCTCGGCGGCCCTGCCGGTGATGTGCAGCTCGGGGCGGCCGCTCTCCTTCCGGCGCACCTCGGCCTCCAGGTGGGTCACGCCCCTGGGGCCGCCCAGGGCCTTGGCCACCGCCTCCTTGGCGGCGAACCTGGCGGCCAGCGAGTGCGCGGGCAGGTCGCGCTCCCCCTCGGTGAACAGCCTCGCGCGCAGGCTCGGGGTGCGCCGCAGCGCCTCCTCCAGCCGCCGGATGTCCACCACGTCCACCCCGATGCCCAGGATCATCCCCCCAGGCTAACGGCGGGCGGTCAGAACGCGCCGCGCTGCCACGGCCCCCAGATGGCGAACGACGCGCCGCGCGTGGACTGGACGTTGACGTAGAGGGTGTGGCCGCCCGGACCGAACGTCGTGCCGGCGAACTCCGCGCCCGGGTCGCCCGGGACGGGGGCCAGCCGGCAGAAGTCGAAGATCTCGCCGCGCCTGGTGAGGCCGCGCAGGTGGTTGGCGCCGTCGCCGTCCTCGCAGAGCACGAGCGTGCCCCGCGGGCTGACCGTCACGTTGTCGGGCAGGTCGAGCACCGCCGATCGGGGCGACTCGTAGACGAGCCGGAGCCGCCCGCTCCACGTCTCGTACGCCCACACCTGGCCCCGGCCGTCGCCGAATCCCCCGGGCGGCGGGTCGCCGGGTGAGGCGGCGCCGCCCTGGGTGGAGACGAAGTAGACGGTGCCCTGGTGGAAGACGGCGCCCTCCAGCCGCGCGAAGATCGCGGCCCCGGCGGCCCGGCCCTGCCGGCCGACCGCCTGGACGGCCTCGTCGTTGGCGGGCCGGCCGGTGAAACGGGGGTCGGGGTCGTCGATGTCCACCCAGGTCGTACGGTAGGCGGCGCCGGGGCGCTGCCCGGCGGACAGGTCCTCACGGGGCGAGCCCTCGACGGCGAGCATCTGCAGCCGGCCTCCGTCGAGGAGCCGGCCGGCCCTGAGGGGGTGCCGGGGCGGCAGGTAGCGGTAGAAGCCGGACGGGAACTTGTAGCAGTCCTCGGTGAGGTAGAGCGCGCCCGACGCCGGGTCGAAGGCGGCCGACTCGTGCGCGAACCGGCCCGCGGCCTTGACGGGCCTGGCGGTGGCGGTGCCGCGGACCGGCACCTCGAAGACGTAGCCGTGCCGGCGGGTGAGCCTGGAGTTGTCGCCGCCGGTGGCGTCGTCGCCCACGTCGGGTCCGTTGACGGTCTCCTCGCACGACAACCAGGCGTTCCACGGCATGGGGCCGCCGGAGCAGTTGAGCATGGTGCCGGTGAGCGACGGCCGGCTGTCCAGCACCTCGCCGTGCCGGGTCACCTGGAGCGTCGCCGTGCCGCCGCCGGCCATCTCGTCGTAGGCACGGGCCCTGTCGCCGAACGCGCCGACGGGACCGTTGACCTCGTGGTTGCGCACGAGGAGGACGGTGTCACGCGGGCCCGGGAAGGCGGCCATCCCGTCGTGCCGCCCCGGCACGGGCGAGCCGTCGGAGAAGGTGTCGCCGACGGCGCTGAAGGACCGGTAGGAGAAACCGTCGGGCAGGTGCAGCCTGACCTCGCCGTCGCGCAGGTCGCGCGCCGGGCGCGGCGGCCCGTAACCGGGCACCGGCTTGGCGCCGCCCGTACGGCCGGCGCAGGCGACGCCCGCGAAGGGGCCGGCGATGCCGGCCACGGCGGTGGTGACGAGGAAGCGACGACGGTCCACGGCGCCCTCCTTCCTCACCCGACAGTAGCCGCCGGTGGGGCGTGGGCGGACGCTCTTTCCCCGAACTGAGTGTCGGTAATCCCCGTATCTTGTCCACAGCCTGTGGACAACTCACCCCACCCGGCCGGAGGTGGTTCGCCGCGCGTCGCTACGCTGCCTAGGTGAACAACGGCTACGTGGAACTGAGCAGGGAGCAGTGGAGCGATCTCCGCAAGAACACGCCCTTGACTCTCACCGCAGACGAGCTGGAAGAGTTGCGCGGCGTCGACGATCCCATCGATCTCGTCGAGGTCACCGACATCTACCTCCCCCTGACGAGGCTGCTGAACCTGCACTACACCGGATCCAAGCAGCGCAGCAGCGTGCTGAGCGCCTTCCTCGGCCACGAGGAGCGGCGTGTGCCGTACGTGCTGGGCATCGCGGGCAGCGTCGCGGTCGGCAAGTCGACCACGGCCCGGCTGCTGCACACCCTGCTGGCCCGCTGGCCCGAGCATCCGCACGTGGAGCTGATCACCACCGACAGCTTCCTCCTGCCGAACGCGGTGCTGGAGGCCAGGGGCATCATGCACCGCAAGGGCTTCCCGGAGAGCTATGACCGGCGGGCGCTGGTCAGGTTCGTGGCCGAGGTGAAGTCCGGGGCGGCGGAGGTGCGGGCGCCGGTCTACAGCCATCTGGAGTACGACATCGTCCCCGGCGCCCACCAGACCGTGAGAAGCCCGGACATCCTGATCATGGAAGGGCTGAACGTCCTCCAGCCGGCCCCGCCCACCTCCCTCGCCGTCAACGACTACTTCGACTTCTCCATCTACGTCGACGCCAAGGTCGAGGACATCCGCACCTGGTACGTCGAGCGCTTCCACAAGCTGCGCCGGACGGCGTTCGAGGACCCGAAGTCCTACTTCCGCCACATCGCCGAGCTGTCGCACGAGGAGGCGACGCACTTCGCGGTGAACGTCTGGCGCGACATCAACGAGCGCAACCTCGTCGAGAACATCGCCCCCACCCGCGGGCGCGCCGACCTGGTGCTCAAGAAGGGCCCCGACCACAGCGTCAGCCGGGTGCGCCTGCGCCGCACCTGATCGAGCACAATGGCCCGGTGCTCCATCTACGCCTGATCAGCCCGGCCGCCCGCACCCACGACGTGCTGGAGGTGCTGGAGCGGTGTCCGGGGGCCACGAACATCGTCGTGTTCCCCGGCGTCGCCGTCACCCCCCAGGGCGACCTGGTCCAGGCCGACCTGGCGCGCGAGTCGGCCAACGAGGTGATCGGCGCGCTGTCCTGGCTGCACGAGGAGGGCTCGATCGCCCTGGAGGAGATCGACCTGGCCCTGTCGAAGGCCGCCGAGGAGGCCGTCGAGGAGGCGCCGGGCGCCCCCGACGACGCGGTGGTCTGGGAACACCTGGCCCAGCGGGTCTCCGGCGAGTCGAAGATCACGTGGGCGTTCCTGGTGTTCCTGGCGATCGCCACCCAGCTCGCCGGCATCGGCGTGGTGCTCAACTCCATCGTGCTGATCGTGGGTGCGATGGTGCTCGGGCCGGAGTTCGGGGCCATCGCGGCCATCTGCTTCGGGGTGCTGGGCGGCCGGTGGCGGCTGGCGGTCGGCGCCTTCCGGACACTGGTCACGGGTTTCGCCCTCGCCATCGCGGTGACCTTCGTCTGCGCGCTGGTGTCCGTCTGGCTCGGCTGGATCGACGCCGACAGCCTGCGGGTGAACGAGGAGGTGCAGTTCATCGTCAAGCCGGACCGGTGGTCGTTCATCGTGGCCATGCTCGCCGGGGTGGCGGGGGTGCTGTCGATCACCAGCGGCAAGTCGTCGGCCCTGATCGGCGTCTTCATCTCGGTGACCACGGTGCCCGCCGCCGGCTACGTGGCGGTGGCGCTGGCGCTGCGCGAGTGGACCGAGGTGGCCGGCTCGGTGGCGCAGCTCGCGCTGAACGTCGCCGGCATGCTCGTCGCCGGCACCGTCACCCTCGCGGTCCAGCGCCGATTCTGGCCTCAAGTAGGACGCGGCTCATCCGTCTGACCGATGCGGCGGCCCGGACCCGCGGGTAGGGTCCGGATCATGCACATCCTCGACACCGAGGGGCTGACCAGACGCTTCCCGACCGTCACGGCGCTCGATGGGCTCACGGTGACCACCGGGCCCGGCGTGACGGGCCTCGTGGGAGCCAACGGGGCGGGCAAGTCGACGCTCATCAAGATCCTGCTCGGCCTGCTCCCGCCCACCTCGGGCAGCGCGCGGGTGCTCGGCCTCGACGTCACGACGAAGGGCGCGCAGATCCGCGGGCTCGTCGGCTACATGCCCGAGCACGAGTGCCTGCCGCCCGACGTCTCCGCCACCGAGCTGGTCGTCCACCTCGCCCGCATGTCCGGGCTGCCGCGCACGGCCGCCCGCGAGCGGGCCGCCGACGTGCTGCGCCACGTCGGGCTGGCCGAGGAGCGCTACCGCGCCGTCGGCGGCTACTCCACCGGCATGAAACAGCGGGTGAAGCTGGCCCAGGCCCTGGTGCACGACCCCAAACTGATCTTCCTGGACGAGCCGACCAACGGGCTCGACCCCCGCGGGCGCGACGAGATGCTGACCCTGATCCGGCGCATCGGCACCGAGTTCGGCATCAGCGTGCTCGTCACCTCCCACCTGCTCGGCGAGCTCGAACGCATCTGCGACCACGTGATCGTCATCGACGGCGGCCGGCTGCTGCGCTCCTCCGCGATCGCCGACTTCACCCAGACCACCCAGAGCGTCACCGTCGAGGTGGACGAGGGCACCGGAGCGCTGGCCGAGCGGCTGACGCAGCTGGGCCACGGCGTCACCCCGCACGGGCGGATGCTGCTGGTCCAGGTCGGCGGCCCCGAGACGCTCGACGCCATCCGCGACGCCGCCGCCGACCTCGACCTCTGCCTCATCCGGCTGGAGCAGGGCCGCCACCGCATCGAGGACGTCTTCAAGGACGAGGCCGCGCATGTCTGAGATCTACGACATCGGCTACCGCCACTACGACGGCCCGCGCCTGGGGCGGGGGCACGCCACGCGCGCGCTCACGGTCCACACCCTGCGGGGCGTCTTCGGGCTCGGCCGCACCGCCCGCGGCAAGATCGTGCCGTTCGGCCTGGTCGCCATCATGCTGCTGCCCGCCATCGTGTCGATCGCGATGATGGCCCTGCTGGGGCAGCGGGGCCTGTCCTACAGCTCGTTCGCGGTGGTCATGCAGGCCGTGGTGGCCATCTTCCTGGCCGCGCAGGCGCCCACCGCGGTGGCGCCCGACCTGCGCTTCCGGGTGCTGCCGCTCTACCTGTCGCGGCCGGTCACGATCACCGAGTACGTCACCGCCAAGGTCGTGGCGATGACCGCGGCGCTGTTCGCGCTGGTCGCGGTGCCGCTGACCCTCATGTACGTGGGCGAGTTGCTCGTCGACCTCGACGGGCCGCCCGCGACCAAGGAGTACCTGGGCGCCCTGGCGACCGGGCTGCTGCTCGCGCTGCTGCTGTCGTCGTTCGGCCTGGCCCTGGCCTCGTTCACGCCGCGGCGCGGGCTGGGCGTGGCCTCGGTGATCACCGTCTACCTGCTGTCCTCCGCCTCGGTCCCGATCGTCTACGCCATGCTCGAGTCCTCCGGCAACGACGCGGCCGCCCGCTGGGCCTGGCTGCTCAACCCGTTCTGGCTGGTCGACGCCGTGCAGGCGTGGCTGTTCGGCTCCGTGCCCAACGCCGACGGCGACGGCTACCCCGCCGGGCCGGTCTCCGGCGTCCTCGTCGTCGCGCTCATCGCCGCCGCGC
This sequence comes from Nonomuraea indica, assembly GCF_002850745.1. Taxonomy (GTDB): domain Bacteria; phylum Actinomycetota; class Actinomycetes; order Streptosporangiales; family Streptosporangiaceae; genus Nonomuraea; species Nonomuraea indica. Next base: position 38,774 of record NZ_KZ559467.1, on the reverse strand, counting down.
TGGCGGCCCTCGCGCTCCGCTACCGGAAGGCGGCCTCGCGGTGAAGATCGTGCTCTCCCAGGCCTCCCGGTGGTACGGCAACGTCGTCGCGGTCAACGACGTGACCATGACCATCGGGCCCGGCGTCACCGGGCTGCTCGGCCCCAACGGGGCGGGCAAGTCGACGCTCCTGCACATGATGGCCGGCTTCCTCGCCCCGTCGGGCGGAACGGTCACCCTGGACGGCACCCCCGTCTGGAAGAACCACCACATCTATCGAAATATCGGTCTCGTCCCTGAACGGGAGGGCGTGTACGGCTTCCTCACCGGCTGGCAGTTCGTCCTGTCGGCGGCGAAGCTGCAGGGCCTGCCCGACCCGGTCGAGGCCGCCCGCAAGGCGCTGGCCACGGTGGAGATGGAGGAGCCCAAGGACCGCCGCGTCGAGACGTACTCCAAGGGCATGCGCCAGCGGGTGAAGGTCGCCGCCGCGCTCGTCCACGACCCGGCGGTGCTGCTGCTCGACGAGCCGTTCAACGGCATGGACCCGCGCCAGCGGATGCACCTGATGGACCTCATCCGGACGATGGGCGCCGGAGGCAGGACGATCCTGTTCAGCTCGCACATCCTCGAAGAGGTCGAGCGCGTCGCCCAGCACATCGAGGTCCTCGTCGCGGGCCGGCACGCCGCCTCGGGCGACTTCCGGGACATCCGCCGGCTGATGACCGACCGGCCCCACCTGTTCAGGATCCGCTCCAGCGACGACCGCAGGCTCGCCGCCAGGCTGATGCTCGACAGCTCCGCGGGCGGCGTCACCCTCCGGCCCGACGGGCTGGAGGTGCAGGCCGTCGAGTTCCGCCGGTTCGCCCGGCTCCTGCCCCAGGTCGCCCGCACCGAAGGCATCCGCCTGCACGAGGTCTCCCCCGCCGACGAGGACCTGGAAAGCGTGTTCTCCTACCTGATCAACCGGAGCGCCTGACATGAACCCCGTCGTAGCCGGTATCACCTACCGGGCGCTGCTCGGGCGGCGGCGGATCGTGCTGCTGCTCCTGCTGCCGCTCGGCCTGCTCGGCCTGGCCGTGCTGCTGCGCCTGACCGGCAACGCCGACCAGCGCTACGCCACGCTGCTGATGGAGAACTTCGCCCTCGGCACGATGCTGCCGCTGCTCGGCCTCATCGTCGGCACCGGCGTCATCGCCCCGGAGATCGACGACGGCACCGTCATCCACCTGATGTCGAAGCCGATCTCCCGCCCGGTCATCGCGCAGACCAAGTTCCTGGTGGCGGCGTCGCTGCTGGTGGTGTTCGCCGCGCTGCCGACCTACCTCGCCGTCTGGCTGCTGGTGCGCAACGAGGACGGCATGGCGGCCGGGTTCGCCGCCGGGTCGCTGGTCGCCGGCGTCGCCTACGCGGCGGTGTTCCTGCTGCTCGGCGTCGTCACCCGGCACGCGGTGACGATCGGCGTCGTGTACGCCCTGGTCTGGGAGAGCCTCGTCGGCAACTTCGTCCCGGGAGCCCGCAAGTTCTCGATCCAGCAGTGGGGGCGGACGGTCGCCGACCAGATCTCCACCTCGGTCTACCTCAAGGCCGAGATCGCGCTCGGCTTCGCGGCCCCGGCCCTGGTCATCGCCACCGTGGTGGCCGTCGTCTGGGCCGGCCTGCGGCTGCGCGCCTTCTCCCTCACCGGCGACGAGTAGGCCGGAGAACGCCCCGACCGGGCACGGCACGCGGAGCGCGGGCCGTACCCGGTCGGAGAGCGTCAGACGCAGACGGTGCGCACCACGCCGGCGAGGTGCTCGGCCACCTTGGTGGCCTGGTCCTCCGAGGAGGCCTCGACCATGACGCGGATCATCGGCTCCGTGCCGCTCGGCCTGATCAGCACCCGGCCCGTGTCGCCCAGCTCCGTCTCGGCCTCGGCGACCGCCGACGCCAGCGCGGCCGACCTGGCCTTGCCCTTGTCGACGTCCGTGACGTTGATGAGCACCTGCGGCAGCGGCGTCATGATGGCGGCCAGCTCGCGCAGCGACCGGCCCGAGGAGGCGACGACCGCCAGCAGGTGCAGCGAGGTCAGCAGCCCGTCACCGGTGGTGGCGTGGTCGAGCATGATGACGTGGCCCGACTGCTCACCGCCCAGGTTGTAGCCGTCGGCCTTCATCCGCTCCAGCACGTAGCGGTCGCCCACGGCGGTCTCGACCACGTGAATGCCCGCCTCGCGCATCGCCAGCTTGAAGCCCAGGTTGGACATCACGGTCGCGACCACGGTGTCCTTGGCCAGCTCGCCCCCGGCGTGCATGGCGGCGGCCAGGATCGCCATGATCTGGTCGCCGTCGACCACCGCGCCGGTGTGGTCGACCGCCAGGCAGCGGTCGGCGTCGCCGTCGTAGGCGATGCCGACGTCGGCGCCGCGCGAGACGACGACCTGACTCAGCTTGTCGAGGTGGGTCGAGCCGTGACCGGCGTTGATGTTGAGCCCGTCGGGCCTGGCCCCGATGGCCTCGACCGAGGCCCCGGCCCGCAGCAGCGCCTCCGGCGCCACCATGTGCGCGGCCCCGTGGGCGCAGTCGACGACGACGTGCAGCCCGTCGAGCCCGCCACGCGCCGTGGACAGCACGTGGGTGATGTAGCGGTCGGCCTCACCGTAGGCGTCGCGCACCCGGCCCACGGCCGAGCCGACGGGGAAGCTCCAGTCCTCGCCCAGCCGCCGCTCGATCTCGTCCTCGACCGCGTCGGACAGCTTGAAACCGCCGCGGGCCAGGAACTTGATCCCGTTGTCGGGAGCCGGGTTGTGCGAGGCCGACAGCATGACGCCGAGGTCGGCGCCGAGCGCGGCGGTGAGGTGGGCGACGGCCGGGGTGGGCAGCACGCCAAGGCGCAGCACATCCACTCCGGACGACGCGAGGCCGGCGACCACGGCGGCCTCGAGAAACTCTCCCGAGGCACGCGGGTCCCGGCCTACGACCGCTATCGGACGGCGTCCGGTAGCGGTGAACGCGCCTGCATCGCCGAGGACGTGAGCCGCCGCGACCGCGAGGTCCATGGCGAGCTCAGCCGTGAGGTCGCGTCCCGCGACCCCACGTACCCCGTCGGTGCCGAAAAGACGCGCCAACTTAGCGCTTGCTGTACTGCGGAGCCTTGCGGGCCTTCTTGAGGCCGTACTTCTTCCGCTCCGTGGCGCGGGCGTCACGGGTGAGGAAGCCGGCCTTCTTCAGCGGCGGCCGGTTGACCTCGACGTCCAGGATCGCGAGCGCGCGGGACAGGCCCATGCGCAGCGCGCCGGCCTGGCCGGTCACGCCGCCGCCGTCGATGCGCGCGATGACGTCGAACGCCTCCTCGGCGCCGAGGACCACGAAGGGCTCGTTGACGATCTGCTGGTGAACCTTGTTGGGGAAGTACGTGTCCAGCGAACGACCGTTGATCGTCCACTTGCCGGTGCCGGGGACGATGCGCACGCGGGCGATCGCCTCCTTGCGGCGGCCGGTGCCGTACGAGTTGCCCGTGGTCACGGGCTTGCGCACGGGAGCGTCAGCGCTGGCGGCGGATTCGGTGGTGTACTCGGAAGGGAACTCCTCGCCGGAGAAGTCCTCCAGCTCGGCCTCGACGGCCGTCTCGACACCGGTGGGCTCAGCCACGGTTCTCCTCTGAATCTTTCGAACTACTACTGGGCGATCTGGGTGATCTCGAACGGCACCGGCTGCTGAGCCTGGTGCGGGTGCTCGGCACCCGCGTAGACCTTCAGCTTCTTGGCCATCTTCCGGCCGAGGGAGTTCTTGGGCAGCATTCCCTTGACGGCCTTCTCGACGGCCTTCTCCGGCCGCTTCTCCATGAGCTCTCCGTAGCTCACGGAGCGCAGACCGCCCGGGTAGCCCGAGTGGCGGTAGGCCTTCTTCTGCTCAAGCTTGTTACCACTGAGCGCGACCTTGCCCGCGTTGATGACGATGACGAAGTCACCGGCGTCGACGTGGGGGGCGAAGATCGGCTTGTGCTTGCCGCGGAGCAGGGTCGCGACGTGGCTGGCCAGCCGGCCCAGCACGACATCGGTCGCATCGATGACGTACCACTGACGCTGGACGTCGGCGGGCTTCGGTGAGTACGTGCGCACGGTCGTAGCCTTCTTTTGCTCGCGTCTTCGGCGCGCTGCCGGATGCGGCAGCGCTGGGGTCGGTCGGTGCGGGCACACGACGGCCCGGACCTTCCGTCTCCGCACAGATGGGAGATGACGCCGGACGCGCCGCGCATCGGTCACGCTGGACCTATGCACACAACGAACGATTAGGTTACCCGCCCTGGCGGGCGCAGGTCAAAAGACCGGTAACCCTGAGCGAGTCTACCCGACCACAGAACGGTTCTATTTCGGTTCCCGGCAACCCCTTCTTCACCAGGACCCGACCTCTCTATCGTTGACCGCGGTATGCGGCAGACCTCTCACACCCGGCACACCCAGCGAAGCGCCCGGCGCCGGAGTCACCTGGGTGTCGTGGTCTGCCTCATGGCGGCCCTGTTCTTCACCGGCGTGCTGCTCGGAAGGCTGAGCGACGACGCCGCCCCGGCCGGGCACATCTACCTCAACGAGACCGCGCCGCCCGCCGCCGCCAAGGCCACCACCCCCTCGCCCAGGAAGGCGCAGTCGCACGTGGGCCGGATCGAGCGCGAGGAGACGACCGAGGTGCCCCGCGGCCAGTCGTCCCGGAGCCGGAGCACCAGGCCGTCGGCCTCGCCGACGGACGAGGTGCGGGGCTTCACCGTCGACGACCCGGCCCGGACGCTCGGCGGCGAGGAGATCCGGTCCGTGCCGGACATGGCGTCCAAGGTCGTCTCGCTCACCAACTCCGCCCGGGCCAAGAAGGGCTGCAGGCCGCTGCGCGTCGACCGCGGGCTGACCCGCTCCGCCCGCGCGCACTCGCTGGAGATGGCCAGGAGCGGCCGTTTCGCGCACGACTCCCCCGACGGATCGTCGCCGTGGGATCGGATGGAGCGGGCCGGCTACCAGGCCGGCGCCGCCGAGAACATCGGCCGCGGCTACACCAGCCCCGAGGAGGCGGTCAGCGGATGGCTGGGCAATCCCGCCCACCGCCAGAACATCCTCAACTGCAGGATCAGGGCCATCGGCGTCGGCGTGGTCCACGGCCCGGGCGGGCCGTGGTGGACTCAGGACTTCGGATACTCCTGAGGCGTCGCGGTAATGTCACCCGCATGGCTTTCCCCGACGACCGCGAAGACAACACGGAGAGCGCGCCGCGCCGCTTCCTGAGGAAGAAGCGCGGCGACGACACCGGCGGTGCCGCTCCGCGTTCGCGCAAGGATCGCAAGAAGGCCGCCGACACGGACGACACGTTCGGCATGACCGACCCCTTCGGCGCCGACCCCTTCGGCGCGGGCTCGTCCGACCCCTTCGGCGGCGGCCCCGGCGCTCCGGGCTCCTTCGGCGCGGGGGGCAGCGACACGGACTTCTTCGGCGCCCCGTCCGCCCGCGACCCCTTCGACACCGCCGCCTCCCGGCCCGGCGGCCCCCACGGGCCCGGCGGCTCTCGCGGTCCCGGCGGCTCCCACGACGCCGGAGGCTTCAACGGCCCCGGCGGACCCGGCGGTCCTGGCAATCCTGGCGGCTTCAACGGCCCCGGCGGCCCCGGCGGTCCTGGCGGCTTCAACGGCCCCGGCGGCCCCGGCGGCCCCGGTTCCGGTCCCGGCGGCTTCAACGGCCCCGGCGGGCCCGGGCGCGGCGCACCTGGTGCAGGTGGGCCGGGCACTGGCGGGCCGGGCGCAGGGGGGCCCGGCGCGGGGACACCGGGACCGGGCGACGGCCCCTCGCGTCGCGAGTCCTTCGCGCAGGGCGGCCCCCAGCGCGACCCCTTCGACACCGGAGCCCCCGGATCGGGCCCGGCCCGCGGCCTGTTCGACGCCGGACCGTCCGGACCAGGAGCCCCCGGTCCGGGCGCCCGCGGCCCCTTCGACACCGGCGCCCCCGGTGAGCCCGGCGCCGGCCAGGGCTCCCGCGGCTCCGACCCCGGCTCCCGCGGCTCCGACGCCAACGGCCCCGGCACGCGCGGACGCGACCCCTTCGACACCGCGGCCCCCGGTGCGGACCCCGCGGAGCCGGGCGCCCGCGGGCGCGACCCGTTCGACGCCCCGTCCGCCGGATCCGGCCCCTCCCGCGCCGGCTCCCGCAGGCGGGCGCCCTTCGGCGCCGGATCGGACAAGCCCGGAGCGGCAGGCGCGGCCTCCCAGGAGACAGAAGCGGCCGGGGACGGAAAGGGCGACGACGGCGCCAGGACCACCCAGCGCCAGACGTGGAGCCCGTACGCCGAGGGGCCGCGTTCCCGTGGGCCGCTCTGGTTCGTCCTCGGCGGCGTCGCGGTGCTCGGCCTGCTGGTGGGCGGTCTCGTCATGATGTTCAAGGCGGGCGAGGAGGAGTCCACCGTCGCCCAGACGACCCGCCGCACCTCGGCCCCGCTGCCGTCGGCCCCGCCCGGCAAGTACGCCTACGCCGGCAGCCGCAAGACGGATCCCGAGCCGCTCACGGTCAAGGAGCTCTTCCCGGCCAAGAAGATCACCGTCTCCGGACGCTCGTACCAGATGACGATCACCAGCAAGCTCAAGAAGTGCGCCGACGGGGCCATGGGCGACAAGATGCAGAAGGCGCTCAAGGACGGCAGGTGCACCCAGCTCATCCGCGCCAGCTTCCGTGACAAGGCCGGCAAGGTCATCGGCACGGTCGGCGTGGCCAACCTCAGCACCAGCAAGGCCGCCACCAAGGTCGCCTCCGTCGGCAGCGAGACCAACTACGTCAAGCCGCTGCCGGGCAAGGACGAGGTCACCAAGCTCGTCGGCTCGGGCAGCGGTGGCGCCAACGTCTGGATGCACGGCCACTACGCGGTCATGATCTGGTTCCAGAACAAGGACGGCAGCAAGCCCGACAAGAAGTCCCAGAAGGCGATCACGAGCGCCGTCAAGGACATCACCGGCGCGACCGTCTTCAAGGCGCTGGACGCCCGTTCGATGACAGGTTTCCCGGCGAGCTGAATCCCCTCTTCTAGCGAGAAAAAGGTACGAACCACACGTTCTGCCCGACCGGGAACGCCCATACCGCCGTGACGATCTCCCGTCTCTCGCTAGGCTCCCCTTATGCGTGGCCAGGAACCCGGGTCTGAGCACGATCGTGGGCAAGCCGACGGCTCGGCAGCGGCGACGCCACCGCCGAGCTTCGGCCGCCCCTTCCCACGCCACACCCCGGCGTCGCAGGACACCCCGCCGGACGCGACGTCGCCCGACGATCCGCCGCAGCCGGACACGACGTCCCCACACCTGCCGTTCCCACAGCCGGACGCGACGCCCCCACACCTGCCGTTCCCACAGCCGGACGCGACGCCCCCACACCTGCCGTTCCCACAGCCGGACGCAGGGGGCACCCCCCACGCGCCGTTTCCGCGGCCGGGTGTGACGGGCACCCCCGACGCGCCGGTCCCGCCGCCCCATGGGCTCCAGACCCCGCCTTCCGCCTACGCAGGCTCCTCCCAGCCCCCCATTCCGGCGGCTCCCGCCATGCCACCCGCGGGCCCCGCGACGCAGGGCCTCCCCTCAGGCGACAACACGGCACACCGCCCCACCCCCAGCCCTGCGCATGGCCCCACACCCGCCCCGCCGCACGGTCCCACGCCTCCCCCGGCCCACGGCCCCACGCCTGGCCAGGCGGTCGGCCCGACGGCACCTGGCCCCGTGCCCACCCCGCCGCATGGCGCGGCGGCCGGTCCGGCAGCGGGGTCAGCCGCCGGTTCAGGTGGCGTCGAGCCGCCCGCGGTGCCCGGAGCCGCCGCCCGCACTTCGACGCCTCCTCCCACCGCCCAGGTATGGCCCCCGCAGTCCTCGCCGAGCGGCCTCCCTCCTTCGGCCCCTCATGGGGCGCACGAAGGCGGCCGGCCGACGGGCCCCCTCCCGGCGCCGACCCCTCCCCTCGCGAACCGACCGTCACCTGCCTACTCCGGTCACGCCGCCCACCCCTGGGAAGTCCCGGCGGCCGACGCCGCACCATACGACTGGTACGCCGACGAGCCGCCCACCGAACCCGCGCCCGGCACCCCGCGCTGGGAGCCGCCGCCAGGGTTCACGGCCGCCGCGGCCGGCATGCAGGTGTGGCCGGCCCCCGTCTCCGACACGCCGGCCATGCCCCCGTGGCCGGCCGCGACCGGCGAGCCCGTGCCCGGCCTGGACAGTGACGACACCTCACCCGCCGGGCCCCGCCCGGACTCGGCGACCCCGCCCTCTCCCACCGCGAACACACCCGCACCACCCGCCGTTCCCCGGCCCCCCGCCGGCGCCGACCCGGCCACCCAGGGCGCAGCCCCCCAGGCGACGACGCCGCACGCCGTCGAGACCGCCCCCCACCCGACACCGCAGACGCCCCAGCCCGCCACCGAGCACACCGCAGGCCCGCCTGCGGCACCGAATGACAGGCCCGACACCCGCTCACCGTCCCCGGCGCAGCCCGTCCACGCACCGGACACCCCGCCGGTGGCGGCACGCCCAGCAGGCCTGGGTACCCCGCCAGTGGGGGGACGCCCCGCGCAACCGGAAACCCCGCCGGTCGCGGCACGCCCAGCCGAACCGGGCACCCCGCCAGTGGGGGCGCGTCCGGCCGAACCGGGCGACGTCCCGGTCTGGCCCGCCACCCTCCAGGCCGCCGCCGCGCACCCGCCCGCGCACTCTGCCACCGAGCACCCGACCGGCCCGGAGCCCAGCACAGCGAGCCCGCAGCCCGCCGCCGCCCACCCCACCGACCCACAGCCCGCCACCGCACAACCGGCCCACCCGCAAGCCGTAACCGGACAGCCCACCGACTCACAGCCGCCTGGCCCGCAGGCCGCCACCGGACAGTCGGCGGTGCGGCAGGTTCCCGCCGGCGACGCCGCGCCCGCACCTCGGCCCGGCGACACCACGCCTCCCACCGGCGGACCCGGCATCGAGCCGCCGGCGACCCCGGCCACCCACACAGCGACGGATCCGGGTGGCACGCGGCACCCGGCGGAGCCCCCCGCCGCCCGGCCCGGCGGCGGGGCGACGGCCATGCCGCCCCCGCCTCAGACGGAGGAGCAGCGCCAGGAAGAGCAACTTCCGGAGCTGCCCTTCACTCGCGACATCTGGGGCAAACCCCCCACGCCACCCCCCACCGGCAGGCCGCTCCAGCATCCGCCGACCACGTTCCCCCTGCCCAAGCCCCCGCCTGGCGCCCCCAGCCTGCCGGACGGCCCCTACAAGCAGCTCCCCGTTCCCGCCGGGCCATCGCCCGAGCAGCCCGGAAAGAGCAAGCGGGCCCTGCTCGCGACGGTGGGCGTCCTCGTGCTGGCAGGTGTCGCCACCGGTGGCTTCTTCGCCTATCGCTCGCTGAGCGCGCCCGCGCCCCGCGCCACGACGGCCGCGACCGCGACGACCCAGCCGTCCGCGTCCCCGTCCGCCACCGAGGAGCCGCCCTCCGCCACCCCCGACGTCCCCGCCGCGGCCGTGATCGACTCCGACCGGACCGACCCGAAGAAGATGTCACTGTCCGAGGCGTTCCCGCGCAAGAAGGTGGAGGCGGCGGGCGCCGACTTCACCCGGATCAAGACGCACAACGAGGCGACCTGCCATGAGGCGGCGTCCGGCCCGTTCGCGGAGGCGCTGCGCGACGGCAAGTGCAGCCGGGTCCTGCGCGCGACGTACGTCGACGCCAAGCGGCGCTACGCCGTGACGAGCGGCATCGCCGTCTTCCCCACCAAGGAGGCCGCGCTGCGCGCCGACAGGGCCAAGAACCTGGGCCGCAACGTGTGGTTCCGCCCGCTCCCCGGCCCGGCCGGCAGCGGCGGCGAACGCCTGCACATCGCGGGCGGCTACGCGGCCGGCGTGGTCTGGGGTCGCTACATCGTCTTCAGCTACGCGACCTACGCCGACGGCCACACGCCGGGTGCCAAGGACAAGACGCTGGGAAAGGTGAGCGACGCGTTCCGCGACGAGATGTCACTCGTCCTGGAGCGGCGCATCGCCGACGGCTGAGACGGTGCGCACCCGCCGCGTCGCCGCGGCGCGCGCCGCCAGCTCCTCCGCCGGCGGGTAACCGACCTCCTCCAGGCACAGCCCGTGCGCGGGCGCCACGTGCACGCCCGAGTCGCGTACGGCCCGGGTGAGCACCTGCGCCGGCCACTCGACCAGCTGCCGCCCGTCGCCGACGGCCAGCAGCGCCCCGACGAGCGCCCGGACCATGGAGTGGCAGAACGCGTCCGCCACCACCGTGGCCACCAGCACGCCGTCCGCGTCGCGCGCCCATCTGAGCCGCTGCAGCTCCCTGATCGTGGTCGCCCCTTCCCGCTTCTTGCAGAACGCCGCGAAGTCGTGCTCGCCGAGCAGCCGCGCGGCCGCCGCGTTCATCGCGTCCGGTTCCAGCGGCCGGTTGTGCCAGACGACCTCCCGACGGCGAAGCGGGTCACCACCGCCGGGCGCGTCGCTCACCCGGTACGCGTAACGACGGAACAGAGCGGAGAACCGCGCGTCGAAGCCGTCAGAAGCCACGCAGACCCGATGAACCCGCACATCCTGCTCCAGGACACCGCCCAGCCGCCGCACGAGCGTGGCGAGCCTCTCATCCACGTCCGCGGGCAACTCCGCCTCCACCTCGCCGACCGTGCGGGCGGAGCGGCGGGCGAGTTCGGCCAGGGCCGTCACCGGGAGGTCCACGTGCGCCACCTGCCCGCGGGCGTGCACCCCGGCGTCGGTGCGCCCGGCCACGGTCAGCGCGGGCGGCTCGGCCAGCCGCAGGATCCGGCCGAGCGCCTGCTCGATCTCCCCCTGGACGGTGCGCCGCCCGGGCTGCCGGGCCCAGCCCGAGAATGCGGTGCCGTCGTACCCGAGGTCGAGGCGGAGCCGTACCACGAACTTCCTCCACACGCTGCGCGACACCGGCCCGGTCACGCGACGGGGCCGGAAACGAGAAACGGGCCCGGCGCCCCGTACGGGGAACCGGACCCGATTCGGACTGCCTGGAAGATCAGGCCTCGTCCTTCTTCGCCTCGTCCTTGGACTCGGCGGCGGGAGCCTCGGCCGACTCGTCGGCCTTGGCGGCCGGAGCCTCGTCGGCGGCGGGCGCCTCGGTCGTCTCGGCGGGGGCCTCGGTCTCCTCGGCCTTCGCCGGGGCGGCCGCGGCGGCCGGAGCGTCGGTACGCGAGACGCGGACCGTGTTCAGCGGCTCGGTCACCAGCTCGATGACGGCCATCGGAGCGTTGTCGCCCTTGCGCGGCCCGACCTTGGTGATGCGGGTGTAGCCGCCGGGACGCTCGGCGAAGGTCGTCGCGATCTCGGTGAAGAGGTGGTGGACGACGCCCTTGTCCTTGACGACGGTGAGCACCTGGCGACGGTTGTGGATGTCGCCCTTCTTCGCCTTGGTGATCAGACGCTCCGCCAGCGGACGGAGGCGCTTGGCCTTGGCGACCGTGGTGCGGATCTTGCCGTGGCGGAACAGGTCCGTGGCGAGGTTGGCCAGGATCAGCCGCTCGTGGGCCGGGCTGCCGCCAAGACGTGCGCCCTTGGTGGGCTTGGGCATGGAACTTCTCCTTGTGGGTCAACCCGCCCCGGCCGTGCCAGGTACCGGAGTCGGGCCGGACCGCCGTCGCTCCCGCGGTCCGTTAGTGTCGTCCGCGCCGTGCGGCACGGGGAGAGGTGAGGGCCGCGAGGGCCCTCACCGGGTTCAGTACTGCTCGGTCTCGACGTACGCGCTGTCGTCGTCGTCGTAACCGGCGCCGGCCACCGCGCTCGGGTCGAACCCGGGCGGGGAGTCCTTGAGCGCCAGCGACATCTCGTGCAGCTTCTGCTTGACCTCTTCGATGGACTTCGCACCGAAGTTGCGGATGTCCAGCAGGTCCTGCTCGCTGCGGGCGACGAGCTCACCCACGGTGTGGATGCCCTCGCGCTTGAGGCAGTTGTAGGAGCGGACCGTCAGGTTGAGCTCCTCGATCGGCAGCGCCAGGTCGGCGGCCAGGGCCGCGTCGGTCGGCGACGGGCCGATGTCGATGCCCTCGGCCTCGACGTTGAGCTCACGGGCCAGGCCGAACAGCTCGACGAGGGTCTTGCCGGCGGAGGCCACCGCGTCGCGGGGCTTCATCGCCGCCTTGGTCTCGACGTCGAGGATCAGACGGTCGAAGTCGGTGCGCTGCTCGACTCGGGTCGCCTCGACCTTGTAGGTGACCTTGAGCACCGGGGAGTAGATCGAGTCGATCGGGATGCGCCCGATCTCCTGGCCCGGCTGCTTGTTCTGGGCGGCGGAGACGTAGCCGCGACCGCGCTCGACGGTCAGCTCCATCTCCAGCTTGGCCTTGCTGTTGAGCGTGGCGATGCGCAGCTCGGGGTTGTGCACCTCGACACCGGCCGGCGGCGCGATGTCGGCGGCGGTGACCTCACCCGGGCCCTGCTTGCGCAGGTACATCACGACCGGCTCGTCGTGCTCGGAGGAGACGACGAGCTCCTTGAGGTTGAGGATGATGTCGGTGACGTCTTCCTTGACCCCGGGAACGGTCGAGAACTCGTGCAGCACGCCCTCGATGCGGATGCTCGTCACGGCCGCGCCCGGAATGGACGACAGCAGCGTGCGGCGCAGAGAGTTGCCGATGGTGTAGCCGAAGCCCGGCTCCAGCGGCTCGATGACGAACCGGGACCGGGTCTCGTCGATCGACTCTTCGAGAAGAGTCGGGCGCTGAGCGATCAGCATGCGGGTCTCCCCTGTTCGTGTGGCGCCCGCCATATGACGCCACTCCGATGTACAAGCTTAGATGGCGTACGGCGGACCGTACGCCATCTGGAAGCGAGGACTACTTGGAGTAGTACTCGACGATGAGCTGCTCCTGGACCTGGGTGTCGATCTGCTGCCGGACGGGCAGCTGGTGCACCAGGATGCGGAGCTTGTCGGGCACGACGCCCAGCCAGGCCGGGACCGTGCGCTCGCCGGCGGTGGCGCGGGCCACCTCGTACGGCATGAGGTTGCGCTTGCTCTCGCGGACCTCGATGATGTCGTGCTCGCGCACGCGGTACGACGGGATGTCGACCTTCTTGCCGTTCACGGTGATGTGACCGTGACGGACCTGCTGGCGAGCGGCGTCACGCGACTGGGCGAAGCCGGCGCGGTAGACGACGTTGTCGAGACGGCTCTCCAGGATCTGGAGCAGCACCTCACCCGACTTGCCGCTCTTGCCCGCAGCCTCCTCGTAGTAGTTGCGGAACTGCTTCTCGAGGACGCCGTAGATGCGACGGGTCTTCTGCTTCTCGCGAAGCTGGAGCTGGTACTCGGTCTCCTTGGGACGACCGCGGCCGTGCTCACCCGGCGGGTAGGGGCGGATCTCGATGGGGCACTTGGCGGACTCGCACTTGCTGCCCTTGAGGAAGAGCTTGGTCTTCTCACGACGGCAGAGCTTGCAGTCCGCGCCCGTGTAACGAGCCATTTCTCAATCTCTCCTGGAATTCAGACGCGGCGGCGCTTCGGCGGACGGCAGCCGTTGTGCGGAACCGGGGTGACGTCCTGGATCGAACCCACCTCGAGGCCGGTGGCCTGGAGGGAGCGGATCGCGGTCTCACGGCCGGAGCCGGGACCCTTGACGAAGACGTCGACCTTGCGCATGCCGTGCTCCATGGCGCGGCGGGCGGCGTTCTCGGCGGCCATCTGAGCGGCGAACGGGGTGGACTTACGGGAGCCCTTGAACCCGACGTGGCCCGCGCTGGCCCAGGAGATCACGTTGCCGTTGGGGTCCGTGATCGAGACGATCGTGTTGTTGAACGTGCTCTTGATGTGGGCGTGCCCGTGAGCGACGTTCTTCTTCTCCTTGCGGCGCACCTTCTTCGGCGCACCCTGACGGCTCTTAGGAGGCATCCTTTGCCTTCACTCCTGAGGTGTTCGGTCTCGCGGCTGCGCGGACTACTTCTTACCGGGCTTCTTCTTGCCGGCCACGGTCTTCTTCTTGCCCTTGCGGGTGCGCGCGTTGGTCTGCGTGCGCTGGCCGTGGACGGGCAGGCCCTTACGGTGCCGGATGCCCTGGTAGCAACCGATCTCGATCTTGCGGCGGATGTCGGCCTGGACCTCGCGGCGCAGGTCACCCTCGATCTTGAAGTTCGCCTCGATGTAGTCACGCATCGGGACGAGCTCGGTGTCGCTGAGCTGGTGCACGCGCAGGTCGCCGCTGACGCCCGTCGCCTCAAGGATCTCCTTGGCGCGGGTGCGGCCGATTCCGTAGATGTAGGTGAGAGCGATCTCCAGCCGCTTCTCGCGGGGGAGGTCGACGCCAACCAGGCGGGCCATGGTCGGGCATTCTCCTTCGGTGTGGCGGAGGTCTTGCGCCTCACTACCCCTCCCCATGCCCGGGGTGAGGGCCCCGGCCTCCGACCGGGGGTCTCCTGAGTGGTACGGCCCGCTGCCGCCGGGCCGGAACCCGGTGACGCCGCCTGCTCAGGTGTGACGCGCTATTACTGACTCAGGCTCCTCATGCGTCGAGCCCGCTCCCTGCTGGGGCGGACTCGGAGGAGCCGTGCGGCGACTAGCCCTGGCGCTGCTTGTGGCGCAGGTTGTCGCAGATCACCATGACGCGACCGTGCCGGCGGATCACCTTGCACTTGTCGCAGATCTTCTTGACGCTCGGCTTTACCTTCATTGTCCTTCGTGTTCCTCAGACGTCTTACTTGTATCGGTAGACGATCCGCCCACGACTGAGGTCGTAGGGGCTCAGTTCCACGACCACCCGGTCGTCAGGCAGAATCCGGATGTAGTGCATCCGCATCCGTCCGCTGATGTGGGCCAGGACCTTATGGCCGTTGTCGAGCTGCACCCGGAACATGGCGTTCGGGAGCGACTCGACCACAGTGCCCTCGATCTCGATGGCGCCGTCTTTCTTGGCCAAAATCCCTCGCGTTTCACTGATCGATCGTCTGAGGCTCCGGTTCACTAAGCAGCCGCGACCTCGCGCTTCGAAGAGAGCGGCGACCGGCAAAGACCGCCGACGCGCGATGGTCATAGTGAGCCGACTAAGGAGTGTACGACACCTGAGCCTAAAACGCGAAACGCGTGCCAGGTGTCCTGACACAACCATGAGCCAGTTTACCCCACACCGCCGCCCGCCCGGCCCATCCGCCCGCGGCTGCGGCCGCGCGCGCGGCACTCTGGGCGGGTGTCGCGCGTGGCCGGGCGCGCCGCCGGAGCGGGCGTCGCACGCGACGGGCGCGCCACCGGAGCGGAGTGTCGCGCGACTGGTGCACCGCCGGAGCGGAGTGCCCCGCGTGACCGGTGCACCGCCGGAGCGGGTGTGGCACGCGGCCACACGGCTCCGGAGCGGGCGTCGCACGCGACCGGCCGGACGGGCGAAGGCCCGCCGGGACGCCCGGCGGGCCTTCGCTCCTCGATCCTGTGCGCCCTGCGGTCACTTCGAGCCTGTGCGCCCTGCGGCCACTGTGACGGGTCACCGCGCCGCGCCACCGTGACGCGCCATGGCCACATCCTGCCGAGCCCCCGCACTGCGCCCCCGTGCGGCTCCCCGCCGCTCGCGGGAGCCGGCAGTGCGACGCTACGGGAGGAACCCCGGGCTCGACGGCCCCGGCCGGACGCCCGCCGGCACGGTCACCCCACGTCAGTAGATGCGGTGCACCTTGCCGCACGCGGTGAACTTCCCGCCCCAGCAGGTGTAGGTGTAGAGCTTCTTGATGCCCTTCTTGGACCAGGTGCCGGTGTGCGAGCCGTCCCACTTCAGGGCGAACTTCCCGCCGCCCCCACCGTGGAGCTCGTACCGGAACCAGACCCAGCCGGCCCGCTTCGTGAACTCCTTGCCGTACCACTTGGTGTGGACCTTGCCCTTCGACTTCCAGGTGTAGCCGTAGGTGTAGGCCTTATGGTCGGCCGAGTAGAACTTGCCCCACTTGTGCACGGGCGCCGTCTGGGAGGCGGCGGCGACGGGAGCGGTGGCGGCCTGGGCGACGGGGGCCGTGAGCGCGAGGCCGGTGAGCACCGAGCCGGCGAGGGCGGCGGCGGCGAGGATCTTACGCATGTCTTCCTCCGATGAGGGGTGTCTGTTCGGACACCGCTCACGTTAGGAAGATTCGCCGCGCCGTTCTGTGGAGGAATGCGCAGAATGCACTTGTACGCACTCAGGACTTCTTCTTGTCGTCGTCCCCGCCGAAGATGCTGCTGACGAGCAGAATGACGCCCCACGGCCCCATCACCCACAGCGGCCACGGGTAGACCATGTCGCCGGACGTGACGCTGATGATCAGCCAGATCGCCCAGTTGATCGAGCTGGCCATCGCCCAGGCGCCCCACGCGGCGCGCATGCCGGCGTGCTGCTTCTTCTGGACCGACGCCTCCGGCACCTTCGCGACCTGGTGCCGGCTCAGGTCCACGTCCGGCAGGTCGGCGGTCAGCCGGGCCAGCTCGCCCCGCGTCTTGCTCTTGTAGAGCAGCTCCAGCCGTTCGTTGAACTCGTCCATGGTGAGGCGCCCCACCGCGGTGTGCTCCCGGAGCACGGCGGCGACCCGGTCGCGCTCGACGTCGGAGGCCCGCATCTCGGGGCTTTGCGACATGCCCACCACTCCCCGGCTAGTTATGCAGTTGCGCCAGGCGCTCCGCGCCGCCGTCCAGGGCGGTCAGCACCCAAGGTCCATTATGTGTCACGGCGACGCTGTGCTCGAAGTGCGCGGAGTGCTTGCCGTCGATCGTCACGACCGTCCAGTCGTCGGCCAGGACGCGTGTCCGCTCCGTGCCCAGGTTGACCATGGGCTCGATGGCCAGGCACATGCCCTCCTCCAGGGTGGGGCCCCGCCCCGGGCGGCCGTGGTTGGCGATCCACGGCTCCATGTGCATCTCGGTGCCGATGCCGTGGCCGCCGTACTCCGGGGGGATCCCGAAGCGGCCCTGCGACCGGACGTACTTTTCGATCTCGTGGCCGATGTCGGAGAGCCGCCGGCCGGCCGTGAGCGCGGCGATGCCCCGCCACATCGCCTCCTCGGTGACCCGCATCAGCTCGGTGAGCTGCGGATCGACCTCTCCGACGGGCACCGTCACCGCGGAGTCGCCGTGCCACCCGTCGAGGATGGCGCCGCAGTCGATGGAGATGATGTCGCCCTCGCGAAGCTTGCGGGCGTTCGTCGGGATGCCGTGGACCACCTCGTCGTTGACCGAGGCGCAGATGGTCGCCGGGAACCCCTGGTAGCCCTTGAACGACGGGACGGCCCCCTCGTCCCTGATGGCCTTCTCGGCGATGACGTCGAGGTCGAGCGGAGTCATCCCGGGCTCGACCACCCGCTTCAGCAGATCCAGCGTGCGCCCGACGACGAGGCCGGCAGCGCGCATCTTGTCGAGCTGCTCGGCCGTCTTGATCTGAATTCCATGCCTGTTCTTCTTGAACACGTCTCGGCACCCCCAGGGTATGCAACGGGCGGACGCGGGAGCCCAATTCCCCCACAATAGCCGCGAGGTGGCACGAAAACTCGTGCCACCTCGGACAGTCGATTCTTACAGCTAGCCCATGAACGGACGGATGGCCTCCATGGCCCGCTGGGTGACCTCCTCGACCGGGCCCGTCGCGTCGACCCCGACCAGGATGCCCTCGTCGGCGTAGTAGGCGACGAGGGGCGCCGTCTGCTCCTGGTAGACCTCCAGGCGGTGCCGGATGGTCTCTTCCTTGTCGTCGTCCCGCTGGAACAGCGACCCGCCGCAGGCGTCGCACAGGTCGTCCTGCTTGTCGTCGAACTCGACGTGCCAGATGCGCCCGCACTGGCTGCAGGTGCGCCGGCCGGCCAGCCGCCTGACCACCTCGTCGTCGTCGACCACGAGTTCGAGCACCAGGTCGAGGGCCTGGCCCCATTCCTTGAGCATGTCGCGCAGGATCTCGGCCTGCGGCACGTTGCGGGGGAAGCCGTCGAGCAGGAAACCGTCCTGCGCGTCGTCCTCCGAGAGGCGGTCACGGACCATGGCGATGGTCACCTTGTCGGGCACCAGGTCGCCGCGGTCCATGTAGGTCTTGGCCAACTTGCCGAGCTCCGTGCCGCCAGAGACGTTGGCACGGAAAATGTCACCTGTCGAGATCTTCGGGATGGACAGGTTGGATGCGATGTACTGGGCCTGCGTCCCCTTTCCCGCTCCGGGGGGCCCGACCAGAACGAGGCGCACTACCGCAGGAAGCCTTCGTAGTTACGCTGCTGAAGCTGGCTCTCGATCTGCTTGACCGTGTCCAGGCCGACACCAACCATGATCAGAATGCTCGTCCCTCCGAACGGGAAGTTCTGGCTCGCACCGGCCACCGAGAGCGCCACGATCGGGACCATGGAGATGAGACCCAGATAGAGCGCGCCGGGCGCGGTCAGACGGGTGAGCACGAAGTTCAGGTATTCAGCCGTCGGCCGGCCCGGACGGATGCCCGGAATGAACCCACCGTACTTCTTCATGTTGTCGGCCACTTCAGGGGGGTTGAACGTGATGGACACGTAGAAGTACGTGAAGAACACGATCAACACGAAGAACGTGACCATGTAGATCGGCGTGTCGCCCGTGGCGAGGTTCTGCGAGAGCCACTGCACGACCACGTTGGGGTTCTCGGCGTTGGCGAACAGCGAGGTCACCAGCTGCGGCAGGTAGAGCAGCGACGAGGCGAAGATGACCGGGATGATGCCGGCCTGGTTGACCTTCAGCGGGATGTAGGTGGACGTGCCGCCGTACATCCTGCGGCCGACCATCCGCTTGGCGTACTGCACCGGGATGCGGCGCTGCGCCTGCTCCACGAAGACCACGGCGGCGATCATGAAGACGCCGACCACCATGACCACGGCGAAGGTGAACTTGTTGGCCTGGAAGATGTTGGCCAGCTCGGACGGGAAGATCGAGACGACGGAGGTGAAGATCAGGATCGACATGCCGTTGCCCACGCCGCGGTCGGTGATGAGCTCACCCAGCCACATGATGACGGAGGTGCCGGCGGTCATGATGATGACCATCGTGACGATCTGGAAGACGTCGTCGGGGTTGATCAGCACGCTCTGCTGACAGTCGGGAAAGAGCTGACCGGAGCGCGCGAGCGCGATGAAGGCGGTGGACTGCAGGACGCCGAGGCCGATCGTCAGATAACGCGTGTACTGCGTGATCTTGGCCTGGCCCGACTGCCCTTCCTTCTTCAACGCCTCAAGACGTGGGATCACGACGACGAGCAGCTGGAGGATGATGCTCGCGGTGATGTACGGCATGATGCCGAGAGCGAAGATCGACAGCTTCAGCAGCGCGCCGCCGCTGAACAGCTGGACCATTCCGTAAACGCTGCCGGCCGCGCCGCTGCGGGCCTGGTCGTAACAGGCGGCGAGATTTTCGACGTGAACGCCTGGAGTCGGAAGCACCGAGCCAAGGCGGAACAGCGCGATGATGCCCAGAGTGAAGAGCAACTTCTTGCGCAGGTCCGGCGTCCGGAACGCCCGGGTAAACGCGGTCAGCACGGTCCCTCCTGCGCGCCTTTACGGCGATGTGAGTATGCGATGGAGCGGGGATCTGCCATCTGAAGTCTCAGGTACAAACGAGCAGGACAGAATCCTGCCGTCTCGCGAACTCTAACGCACTACGGGCGTGGAGGCCCATTGTCAGGGCCTCCACGCCTCGTCATAGCGAAACTACAGCTCGGTAACGGAGCCACCAGCAGCGGCGATCTTCTCCTTCGCGGCGGCCGAGAAGGCGTGCGCCTGCACGTTGACCGCGACGGAGATCTCGCCGGTGCCCAGCACCTTGACGAGCTGGTTCTTGCGAACAGCACCCTTGGCGACCAGCGTCTCGACGGTGACGTCGCCACCCTCGGGGAACAGCTCGCCGAGCCTGTCCAGGTTGACGACCTGGTAGGTCGTCTTGAACAGCGCGTTGGAGAAGCCCTTGAGCTTCGGCAGACGCCTCTGCAGCGGCACCTGGCCACCCTCGAACCCGAGGTGGACGCCGGTGCGCGCCTTCGTGCCCTTGGTGCCGCGACCGGCGGTCTTGCCCTTGGACGCCTCGCCGCGACCCTTGCGGATCTTGGCCTTGTTGGCGCCAGGGGCGGGACGCAGGTCGTGAATCTTGAGCGGAGCCTTGTCAGTCATGACTAGTCGACCTCTTCCACCTCGACGAGGTGCGTCACCACGGCGACCATCCCGCGAATCTCGGGCCGGTCCTCCTTGACGACGACATCGCCGATTCGCTTCAGGCCAAGCGAACGCAGCGAGTCACGCTGGTTCTGCTTGCCACCGATCTTCGAGCGAACCTGAGTGATCTTCAGGCGTGCCATGACTAGCTCACCGCCTTCGCCGCGGCGGCCTCGGCGAGGCCCTCACGCTGAGCCTTGAGCATCCGGGCCGGCGCGACGTCCTCGATCGGCAGGCCACGGCGGGCGGCGATCTCCTCGGGCCGGGACAGGCCCTTCAGAGCCGCCACGGTGGCGTGCACGATGTTGATCGGGTTGTCGGAGCCGAGCGACTTGGAGAGCACGTCGTGGATGCCGGCGCACTCCAGGACCGCGCGCACCGGGCCACCGGCGATGACGCCGGTACCGGCCGAGGCCGGACGCAGGAAGACGACACCGGCCGCCTCCTCGCCCTGCACGGTGTGCGGGATCGTGCCCTGGATGCGAGGCACCTTGAAGAAGTGCTTCTTCGCCTCTTCGACGCCCTTGGCGATGGCCGCGGGGACTTCCTTGGCCTTGCCGTAGCCGACGCCGACCAGGCCGTTGCCGTCACCGACGACGACGAGGGCGGTGAAGCTGAAGCGACGACCACCCTTCACGACCTTGGCCACTCGGTTGATCTTCACTACGCGCTCGATGTACGAGACGCCCTTGTCGGCGGCGCCACCGCGGCGATCGTCACGACGGTCCCGCCGCTCGCCACCGGTGCCGCCACCGCGACGCGGAGCTGCAGCCATCAGTGGTTCCTCTTCTCAGTTGCCATCAGAACTCGAGCCCGCCTTCGCGGGCGCTGTCCGCCAGGGCCGCGATGCGACCGGCGTAGCGGTTGCCACCGCGGTCGAAGACGACCGCCGTGATCCCGGCTTCCTTGGCCCGCTGAGCGAGGAGCTCGCCGACCTTCTTGGCCTTCTCCGTCTTGTCGGCCTCGAGCGAGCGCAGCGCGGGGTCCATGGTGGACGCGCTGACCAGCGTGTGGCCGACGGTGTCGTCCACGATCTGGACGAACATGTGACGGGTCGAACGGTTGACGACCAGGCGCGGGCGCGCGGTCGTGCCGACGACGTTCTTGCGGACGCGGCGGTGACGGCGGGCCCGCGAGACGGTGCGGGCAGCCGTGTGCTTGCTGAACGCAGTCTTCGGAGCCATGCCTACTTACCAGCCTTTCCGACCTTGCGGCGGATCTGTTCGCCCTGGTAGCGCACGCCCTTGCCCTTGTACGGGTCGGGCTTGCGCAGCTTGCGGATGTTGGCCGCGACCTCGCCGACCTTCTGCTTGTCGATGCCGTCCACGTGGAACAGGGTCGGCTTCTCGACACGGAAGGTGACGCCCTCGGGGGCGTCCACGATGACCGGGTGACTGAAGCCCAGCGCGAACTCCAGCTGCGTCGGGCCCTTGGCCTGGACGCGGTAACCGACACCGACGATCTCCAGGGTCTTGGAGTAGCCCTGGGTGACGCCCTGCACCATGTTGGCGATGAGCGTCCTGGACAGGCCGTGCAGCGCACGGACCTTGTTCTCGTCGTTGGGGCGGGTGACGGCGATGGAGCCGTCGTCGTCCCGAGCCACCGTGATGGGCTCGGCGACCGTGTGAGAAAGCGTGCCCTTCGGGCCCTTGACCTGGACATCCCGGCCGTCGATCGTGATGTCTACGCCGTTGGGCACAGGGATGGGCAGCCGTCCGATTCGCGACATGCTGTGTTCCTCCCCTCTACCAGACGTAGGCGAGGACTTCCCCGCCCACACCACGCTTGCCGGCCTGCTTGTCCGTCATGAGACCGTGGGACGTCGAGATGATCGCGACGCCCAGCCCTCCCAGGACGCGGGGCAGGTTGTCCTTCTTCGCATAGACCCGCAGACCGGGCTTCGACACCCGGCGCAGGCCCGAGAGCGACCGCTCACGGGTCGGCCCGAACTTGAGCTCCACCACGAGGTTCTTGCCAACCTTGGCGTCCTCGACGGTCCAAGCCTGGATGTAACCCTCCTGCTGGAGGATCTCGGCGATGTGCGCCTTGATCTTCGAGTACGGCATCGACACGCTGTCGTGGTACGCCGAATTCGCGTTGCGCAGACGCGTGAGCATGTCTGCGATCGGGTCGGTCATCGTCATGGCCAGTGGCCTTCCTCGCCGCGGTTTCCAGTCGGCCAAGCTTCCAGTGCCTCAGCACTGCTCTGCCGGTGGACCTTCGGCGTGGTCATGGGCGCTCCGCGTCGGAGCGCCCGGGGTTTGACAGTGAATATGTACGGCCCGCTGAGCAGCGACCGCTCGGGGGCGACGTGGCGCCGCCCCCAAGACTAGCTACCAGCTGGACTTGGTGATGCCAGGCAGCTCGCCCCGGTGCGCCATCTCACGGAAGCAGACGCGGCACAGGCCGAACTTCCTGTAGACGGCGCGCGGCCGGCCGCAGCGCGAGCACCGCGTGTAGGCCCGGACCTCGAACTTCTGCTTGCGCCCCGCCTTGGCGATCAGCGACTTCTTCGCCATGATCAGGCCTCCTTGAAGGGGAACCCGAGGAGCTTCAGCAGCGCCCGGCCCTGGTCGTCGTTCTTCGCGGTGGTCACGATCGTGATGTCCATGCCTCGCGGCCGGTCCACCTTGTCCTGGTCGACCTCATGGAACATGACCTGCTCGGTCAGACCGAAGGTGTAGTTGCCGTTGCCGTCGAACTGCTTGGGCGACAGGCCGCGGAAGTCCCGGATGCGGGGCAGCGCCAGCGACAGCAGCCTGTCGAGGAACTCCCACATGCGGTCGCCACGGAGCGTGACGTGCGCGCCGATCGGCATGCCCTCGCGCAGCTTGAACTGGGCGATGGACTTGCGGGCGCGGACGACGGCCGGCTTCTGGCCCGTGATCACGGTCAGGTCGCGAACGGCGCCCTCGATGAGCTTGGAGTCACGAGCCGCCTCGCCGACACCCATGTTGACCTTGATCTTCACCAGGCCGGGGATCTGCATGACGTTCTCGATGCCGAACTGCTCACGAAGCTGGGCCGCGATCTCCTCGCGGTACTTCGTCTTGAGGCGCGGCGTCGGGCGCTCGGTCTCTGTGGTCGTGGCGGTCATCAGCTGTCCTCACCCGTCTCGTCGGCCTTCTTGTCGTCGGCCTTCTTGTCGGCGGGCTTGTCGTCCTTGAGCTTCTTCACGTTGCTCACATGGATGGGGCCCTCCATGGTCTGCACGCCGCCCGTCTTGGCGCCGCGCGGACCCTGGTGGGTCTCCTTGCCATGCTTGGTGATCATGTTGACGCCCTCGACCACCACGCGCTCGTCGCCCGGGTGGGTGGCGATCACGCGACCCTTGGCGCCCTTGTTCTTGCCGGCGATGACCTGAACGAGGTCACCCTTCTTGACGTGCAGCTTCGACATCACAGCACCTCCGGCGCGAGCGAGATGATGCGCATGAACTTCTTGTCACGCAGCTCACGGCCGACCGGGCCGAAGATACGGGTGCCGCGAGGGTCACCGCTGTCCTTGATGATGACGGCGGCGTTCTCGTCGAAACGGATGTAGGAGCCGTCGGGCCGGCGGCGCTCCTTGACCGTGCGGACGACGACGGCCTTGACCACATCGCCCTTCTTGACGCCCGTGCTGCCGGGCAGCGCGTCCTTGACAGTGGCGACGATGACGTCGCCGATACCGGCGTAGCGTCGGCCCGAGCCACCGAGAACACGGATGCAGAGGATCTCCTTGGCACCCGTGTTGTCGGCGACCTTGAGCCGCGACTCCTGCTGGATCACGTTCAACTCCTGTTAGTCGCGCCGGTTCTCACTCACGTGAGCCTGGCGGAACCTGCTGTTGTCTTGGTCCTCCGGCCACAGCCCCCCGAAGGGGGCCGCACCGCAGGCGACGCGAGAGGTCTCACGTCCTTGGACACCGTCATGGGGGGTGTCTCCACCCCCCACGAGGCGCGGTATATCCGGGAAGGCCTACTTGGCCTTCTCGAGGATCTCGACGACCCGCCACCGCTTGGTGGCCGACAGCGGCCGAGTCTCCATCAGAAGCACACGGTCGCCCACGCCGCAGGCGTTGGACTCGTCGTGCGCCTTGTACTTGGTCGTACGGCGGATGACCTTGCCGTACAGCCGGTGCTTCACCCGGTCCTCGACGGCGACGACGACGGTCTTGTCCATCTTGTCGCTGACGACCAGGCCCTCGCGGACCTTGCGGAAGTGACGCCCTTCGGCGGTCTCCTCAGCGGCCTGGGTGGTCTCGGTGGTCTCGGTCTCAGCCATCGCTCGTCTCCTTCTCGACCGTGACGATGCCGAGCTCACGCTCGCGCATCACGGTGTAGATACGGGCGATCTCGCGGCGGACAGCACGCAGCCGCCCGTGGCTCTCCAACTGACCGGTCGCCGCCTGGAAGCGGAGGTTGAACAGTTCCTCCTTGGCTTCCTTCAGCTTCTGGACCAGGGTGTCCTGGTCCTCCACTCGCAGCTCGCCGGCGGTCAGGCCCTTAGCCATCACGCCTCACCCACTTCACGCTTAACGATCTTGCACTTCATCGGCAGCTTGTGGATCGCGCGCTGAAGCGCCTCGCGCGCGATCGGCTCCGCCACGCCGGACAGCTCGAACATCACGCGTCCGGGCTTGACGTTGGCGATCCACCACTCGGGCGAACCCTTACCGGAACCCATGCGGGTCTCGGCAGGCTTCTTGGTGAGCGGACGGTCGGGGTAGATGTTGATCCACACCTTGCCGCCACGGCGGATGTGACGGGTCATCGCGATTCGGGCGGACTCGATCTGGCGGTTGGTCACGTACGAGTGCTCAAGCGCCTGGATGCCGAACTCGCCGAACACGACCCTCGTGCCGCCCTTGGCGGCTCCGCTGCGGTCAGGCCGGTGCTGCTTGCGGTGCTTGACCCTGCGCGGGATCAGCATGGTCAGCTCCCTTCAGCACCCGGCTGCGCAGCCGGGCCGGTCTCGGGGGCGGCCTGCGCGGCCGCCTCGGTCCTGGGGGCGCGGTCACCGCGGCCGCCACCACGGCGGGCGCCACCGGCGCCACCGCGACGGGGACGGTCGCCGCCACCCCTACGGTCGTCACGCTCGCGACGCTGGCCGGCACGAGCACCGGCGGCGGCCGCCTCACGCTCGGCGCGGCTGGTCGCGGCCTCACCCTTGTAGATCCACACCTTCACGCCGATGCGGCCGAAGGTGGTGCGGGCCTCGTAGAAGCCGTAGTCGATGTCCGCGCGGAGCGTGTGCAGCGGCACGCGGCCCTCGCGGTAGAACTCCGACCTCGACATCTCGGCGCCGCCCAGACGACCCGCGCACTGCACCCGGATGCCCTTGGCGCCGCTCTTCATGGCCGACTGCATGGCCTTGCGCATGGCACGCCGGAACGAGACACGGCTGGACAGCTGCTCGGCGACGCCCTGCGCGACGAGCTGGGCGTCGATCTCGGGGTTCTTCACCTCGAGGATGTTGAGCTGGACCTGCTTCTTGGTCAGCTTCTCCAGGTCACCGCGGATGCGGTCGGCCTCCGCGCCGCGTCGGCCGATGACGATGCCCGGACGCGCGGTGTGGATGTCGACCTGGACGCGGTCGGTCGTGCGCTCGATCTCCACCTTGGAGATGCCGGCCCGCTCCATGCCCTTCTGCAGCATGCGGCGGATCGCCACGTCCTCGGCGACGTACGACTTGTACAGCTTGTCGGCGTACCACCGGCTCTTGAAGTCGGTCGTGATGCCGAGGCGGAACCCGTGCGGGTTAACCTTCTGGCCCACTATCGGGTCCTTCCCTTCGGCTCGCGGGACTCCACGATCACGGTGATGTGGCTCGTCCGCTTGTTGATCCGATAGGCACGACCCTGGGCACGCGGACGGAACCGCTTCAGCGTCGGGCCCTCGTCGACCCACGCGCGGCTGACGACCAGCGTCTGGGGGTCGAGGTTGAAGTTGTGCTCTGCGTTCGCCATGGCGCTGGAGAGCACCTTGTAGATCGGCTCGCTCGCCGTCTGGGGAGCGAACTGCAGCACGGCCTGCGCCTCCGAAGCGGGCAGCCCGCGAATAAGGTCCACCACGCGGCGGGCCTTCTGGGGCGTGACGCGGACGAACCGCGCCTGAGCCCTGGCTTCCATCGCTTACTCCTCTTACTTCTGAAGGCTGCTATCGCCGGCTGCGGCGGTCTTCCTTGACGTGGCTGCGGAAGGTGCGCGTGGGGGCGAACTCTCCCAGCTTGTGGCCGATCATCGCCTCGGTGATGAACACCGGGACGTGCTTGCGGCCATCGTGAACGGCGATCGTGTGCCCGAGCATGTCAGGCACGATCATGGAGCGCCGCGACCACGTCTTGATGACGTTCTTGGTGCCCTTCTCGTTCTGGGCGTCCACCTTCTTGGCGAGGTGGTCGTCCACGAAGGGACCCTTCTTAAGGCTACGTGGCATTTCGGCTGCTCCTACCGCTTCTTCCTCTTGCTCCGACGTCGGATGATCAGCCGGTCGCTGGCCTTGTTCGCCTGGCGGGTACGGCCCTCAGGCTTGCCCTTGGGGTTGACCGGGTGACGACCACCGGAGGTCTTGCCCTCACCACCACCGTGCGGGTGGTCGACGGGGTTCATCGCGACACCGCGGACGGTCGGGCGCTTGCCCTTCCACCTCATACGGCCGGCCTTGCCCCAGTTGATGTTGGCCTGCTCGGCGTTGCCGACCTGGCCGACCGAGGCCCGGCAGCGCACGTCGACCATGCGCATTTCGCCGGACGGCATACGCAGCGTGGCGTACTGGCCTTCCTTCGCGAGCAGCTGGATCTGGGCGCCCGCGGAGCGGCCGAGCTTGGCGCCGCCGCCCGGACGGAGCTCCACCGCGTGGATGAAGGTACCGGTCGGGATGTTGCGCAGCGGCAGGCAGTTGCCCGGCTTGATGTCGGCCGCGGGGCCGTTCTCGATGCGGTCGCCCTGCTTGAGGCCGGTCGGCGCGATGATGTAGCGCTTCTCGCCGTCGGCGTAGTGCAGCAGAGCGATGTTGGCGGTGCGGTTGGGGTCGTACTCGATGTGAGCGACCTTCGCCGGAATGCCGTCCTTGTCATGCCTCCGGAAGTCGATGATCCGGTAGGCGCGCTTGTGACCGCCGCCCTGGTGGCGTGCGGTGACCCGGCCGTGTACGTTGCGGCCGCCCTTGTTGTGAAGGGGCGCAAGCAACGACTTCTCGGGCGTGCTGCGCGTGATCTCGGAGAAGTCCGAGACACTCGAGCCACGGCGACCGGGAGTCGTCGGCTTGTACTTACGGATGCCCATCTTTTTCGTTCATCCTTCGTCGGTTACATGGGTGAGCCCGCCGCACGCGAGTGCGACGGTCTCTGCCCGCTACGGACCATGCGGCCCGCTGTGCATCTATGGCTGCTAGCCGATCTGACCGAAGATGTCGATCCGATCGCCCTCGACCAGGCTCACGATCGCGCGCTTGGTGTCGGGACGCTTGCCGAAGCCGGTGCGGGTGCGCTTGCGCTTGCCCTGCCGGTTGATGGTGTTCACGCTGGTGACCTTGACCCCGAAGATCTGCTCGACGGCGATCTTGACCTGGGTCTTGTTCGCGGTCTTCTTCACCAGGAACGTGTACTTGTTGTTCTCATCGATCAGGCCGTAGCTCTTCTCGGAGACGACGGGCTTGATGATGATGTCGCGCGGGTCGACGACCCTCTCCATGCTCATCAGGCGTCTTCCTTCTCACTCTGCTCGGCCGACCCCGCCGACAGACGCGCCACGACCTGGTCGTACGCCTCCTGGGTGAAGACCACGTCGTCGTGGACGAGCACGTCGTAGGTGTTGAGCTGCCCCGCGTCCAGCAGGTGGACCTCGGGAGCGTTACGCAGGCTCATCCAGGTCAGCTCGTCGGCCTCGTCGACCACGACGAGCACGGTCTTGGCCTGAGTGATCTTGCGAAGGGCCTGCAGGGCGGCCTGCGTCTTCGGCGTCTCGCCGGTGACCAGGCTGCTCACCACGTGCACGCGACCGCTGCCGGCCCGGTCGGAGAGGGCACCGCGCAGGGCGGCGGCCTTCATCTTCTTGGGGGTGCGCTGCGAGTAGTCACGCGGAACCGGACCGTGGACGGTGCCACCGCCGGCGAACTGCGGGGCGCGGGTCGAGCCCTGACGGGCGCGGCCGGTGCCCTTCTGGCGGTACGGCTTCTTGCCGCCGCCTCGGACCTCACCACGGGTCTTGGCCTTGTGGGTGCCCTGCCGGCGAGCGGCGAGCTGGGCCACGACGACCTGGTGGATGAGGGGAACGTTGACCTTGGCGCCGAAGATGTCTTCGGGCAGGTCGACGGTGCCGGTCTTGGCGCCGCTGGCGTCGAGGACGTCAATGGTGGTCACTTGGCAGCCCCCTTCTTGGCAGCGGTGCGAACGAGGACCAGGCTGCCGTTGGCACCGGGGATCGCACCCTTGATCAGGATGAGGCCCTTCTCGGCGTCAACGGAGTGAACCTTGAGGCTCTGCACGGTGGTGCGGACGTTACCCATCCGACCGGCCATGCGCAGACCCTTGAAAACGCGACCCGGGGTGGCGCAGCCACCGATGGAACCCGGCGAGCGGTGCTTGCGCTGCGTACCGTGCGACGCGCCCAGACCACCGAAGCCGTGCCGCTTCATGACACCGGCGAAGCCCTTGCCCTTGCTCTTGCCCGTCACGTCGACGAACTGGCCGGCCTCGAAGGTGTCGGCCAGCAGCTCCTGGCCGAGGGTGTAGTCGCTCGCGTCGTCGGTGCGGATCTCCGCGAAGTAACGGCGCGGGGTGATGTCGTGCTTGCGCAGGTAGTCGCCGAGCGGCTTGTTGACCTTCCGGGGGTCGACCTGCCCGAAGCCGAGCTGGATGGCGGAGTAGCCGTCCTTCTCGGCCGTGCGGACGCGGGTCACCACACACGGACCGGCCTCGACCACGGTGACCGGGACCATCCGGTTGTCCGCGTCGAAGACCTGGGTCATGCCGAGCTTCTTGCCCAGGACGCCCTTGATCGTCTTAGCCATGTCAGTGTGATCCCTCAGAGCTTGATCGAAATGTCGACGCCCGCGGGGAGGTCGAGCCGCATGAGCGAGTCGACGGTCTTGGGCGTCGGGTCGATGATGTCAATCAGCCGCTTGTGCGTGCGCATCTCGAAGTGCTCGCGGCTGTCCTTGTACTTGTGCGGCGAGCGGATGACGCAGTACACGTTCTTCTCGGTCGGCAGCGGCACCGGGCCCGCGACCTTCGCGCCAGTCCGCGTCACCGTCTCGACGATCTTCTTGGCCGAGCTGTCGATGACCTCGTGGTCATAGGCCTTGAGCCGAATGCGGATCTTCTGTCCCGCCATAGTGGCCTCGGTGTCCTTCGCTGTCGTCTGAAAAAGTATCGTGCGGCATGGTGCCGCTGTAGTGCGGCGAGCGTGAGCTCGCGAAGCTCCACGTAGCAGACGCAGTCGATCTGCTTTTTCTTCCGTGATCCGGCAGTTACTTCGGTCACGTCCGAAGTGACTGCGAGATCACGGCTTTGGCGTGGAGCCGGGGCGGGAGCCGAAACTCCTGCCCGGTCGTGGTGCGGCGGCCGGCCCTGTCTCCGGGGCCGACCGCCGACCCGCGATCGTGCTACTTGATGATCTTCGTGACCCGACCGGCGCCGACGGTGCGGCCACCCTCACGGATCGCGAACTTGAGGCCTTCCTCCATGGCGATGGGCTGGATCAGCTCAACGCGCATCTCGGTGTTGTCGCCCGGCATGACCATCTCGGTGCCCTCGGGGAGGTGCACGACACCGGTCACGTCAGTCGTACGGAAGTAGAACTGCGGGCGGTAGTTGTTGAAGAACGGCGTGTGGCGGCCGCCCTCGTCCTTGGACAGGATGTAGACCTGGCCCTCGAACTCGGTGTGCGGGGTGGTCGTGCCCGGCTTGATGATGCACTGGCCGCGCTCGACGTCGTCGCGCTTGATGCCGCGGAGCAGCAGGGCGGCGTTGTCGCCGGCGTGACCCTCGTCGAGCATCTTGTTGAACATCTCGATGCTGGTGACGGTGGTGGTCGTCTTCTCCGGCTTGATGCCGATGATGTCGACCTGCTCGTTGACCTTGACGATGCCGCGCTCGATACGGCCGGTGACGACGGTGCCGCGACCGGTGATCGAGAAGACGTCCTCGACCGGCATGAGGAACGGCTTCTCCGTCTCACGCGGCGGCTCGGGCACGTTCTCGTCGACGGCGTTCATCAGCTCGATGATGCTGTCGGCCCACTTCTCGTCGCCCTCAAGAGCCTTGAGCGCGGAGACGCGGACGACCGGCAGGTCGTCGCCGGGGAACTCCTGAGCGGACAGGAGCTCGCGGACCTCGAGCTCGACGAGCTCGAGGATCTCCTCGTCGTCGACCATGTCGGACTTGTTGAGGGCCACGACGATGTAGGGGACGCCGACCTGGCGGGCCAGGAGGACGTGCTCCTTCGTCTGCGGCATGGGACCGTCGGTGGCGGCGACCACGAGGATGGCGCCGTCCATCTGGGCGGCACCGGTGATCATGTTCTTCACGTAGTCAGCGTGACCGGGGCAGTCCACGTGGGCGTAGTGGCGCTTCTCGGTCTGGTACTCGACGTGCGCGATGGAGATCGTAATACCGCGAGCCTTCTCCTCGGGCGCCTTGTCGATCTTGTCGAACGGCGTAGCCTTGTTCAGCTCCGGGAAACGGTCGTGAAGCACCTTGGTGATCGCCGCGGTCAGCGTGGTCTTGCCGTGGTCGATGTGCCCAATGGTGCCGATGTTCATGTGCGGCTTGGTCCGCTCGAACTTGGCCTTAGCCACTGGTTCTCTCCTTGAGAATCTGACTGACTTTCGTCTACACACTCGGGCCCGGGTAATCCCGAATCCCTAAACGGCGGGGCGGCTCACACCGCCCAGCCAGGGGCCGAGGCCCCATCTGCGGCCGGCCGCCGGTCTCCCGGCGTCCGGCCATAGGGTCCCGAGACTATTCGCCCCGGGCCTTCGCGACGATCTCCTTGGCGATGCCCGGAGGCACCTCCGCGTAGGAGTCGAACTGCATGCTGTAGCTCGCGCGCCCCTGCGTCTTGCTACGCAGGTCACCCACGTAGCCGAACATCTCAGACAGCGGCACGAGCGCGTTGACGACGCGGGCACCGGCCCGCTCGTCCATCGCCTGGATCTGCCCGCGGCGACCGTTGAGGTCACCGATGACGTCACCCATGTAATCCTCGGGCGTGGTGACCTCAACGGCCATCATCGGCTCGAGGAGCACAGCGTCAGCCTTGCGCGCGGCCTCCTTGAAGGCCATCGAGCCGGCGATCTTGAAGGCCATCTCGGAGGAGTCGACGTCGTGCGCCGCACCGTCGGTCAGCGTCACCTTCACGCCCACCATCGGGTAGCCGGCCAGCACGCCGAACTCGGCAGCCTCCTGGGCACCCGCGTCGACCGAGGGGATGTACTCCCTCGGGACACGGCCACCCGTGACCTTGTTCTCGAACTCGTAGCCGTCGTTGCCCTCGCCCAGCGGCTCCAGGTCGATGATGACCCGCGCGAACTGACCGGAACCACCGGTCTGCTTCTTGTGGGTGTAGTCGACCTTCTCCACCTTGCGGCGGATGGTCTCGCGGTAGGCGACCTGCGGACGGCCGACGTTGGCCTCGACCTTGAACTCGCGACGCATGCGGTCGACGAGGATCTCGAGGTGAAGCTCGCCCATGCCCCAGATGACCGTCTGGCCGGTCTCCTCGTCACGGCGGACCTGGAAGGACGGGTCCTCCTCGGCCAGCCGCTGGATCGCGGTCGACAGCTTCTCCTGGTCGCCCTTGGTCTTGGGCTCGATGGCGACGTTGATGACCGGAGCCGGGAACGTCATCGACTCGAGCACGACCTGGTTGGCCGGGTCGGACAGGGTGTCGCCGGTGGTGGTGTCCTTCAGACCCATCACGGCGACGATCTGACCGGCGATCGCCGTCGGGCGCTCCTCGCGCTTGTTGGCGTGCATCTGGTAGATCTTGCCGATCCGCTCCTTCTTGCCCTTCACAGAGTTGACGACCTGTGAACCGGCCTCGAGCGTGCCCGAGTAGATGCGGATGTAGGTGATCTTGCCCAGGTGCGGGTCGCTGGCGATCTTGAAGGCCAGGGCGGAGAACGGCTCGGTCGGGTCCGCGTGCCGCTCGACGACCTGCTCCTCGTTGCCGACCGCGTGGCCCTTGAAGGCCGGGATGTCGGTCGGCGCGGGGAGGTAGGCGACGATCGCGTCGAGCAGGGGCTGCACGCCCTTGTTCTTGAACGCGGTGCCGCACAGGACCGGGTTGATGGCGCTGGCCAGCGTGGCGCGGCGGAGGGCCGCGACCAGCTGCTCCTCGGTGGGCTCGGTGCCCTCGAGGAAGAGCTCCATCAGCTCGTCGTCGTTCTCGGCGACGGTCTCGACCAGCCGGTCACGCCACTCGCGGGCGGCCTCGGCGTGGTCGGCCGGGATGTCGACGGTGTCGTACATCTCGCCCTTGGCCGCCTCGGCGCTCCACACGAGGGCCTTCATCTTGATGAGGTCGATGACGCCCTTGAAGTCGGCCTCGACACCCAGCGGCAGCTGGATGACCGCCGGGGTCGCGCCCAGACGGCTGACCATCATGTCGACGCAGCGGTGGAACTCCGCGCCGACCCGGTCCATCTTGTTCACGAAGCAGATGCGGGGCACGTCGTAGCGGTCAGCCTGGCGCCACACCGTCTCCGACTGCGGTTCGACACCCGCGACACCGTCGAACACGGCGACGGCACCGTCGAGGACGCGGAGCGAACGCTCCACCTCGATGGTGAAGTCGACGTGACCCGGGGTGTCGATGATGTTGATGGTGTGACCGGCCCACTCGCAGGTCGTCGCGGCCGACGTAATCGTGATGCCGCGCTCCTGCTCCTGCTCCATCCAGTCCATCGTGGCAGCGCCCTCGTGGACTTCACCGATCTTGTAGTTGATGCCGGTGTAGAACAGGATGCGCTCGGTCGTGGTGGTCTTGCCCGCGTCGATATGGGCCATGATCCCGATGTTGCGGACCTTGGCCAGGTCAAGAGCGGTCGTGGTGGCCACTTCTCTCGCGTCCTCGTCGTCTCGTCGAACCCGCCGGGGTTACCAGCGGTAGTGGGCGAAGGCCTTGTTGGACTCGGCCATCTTGTGGGTGTCCTCGCGCTTCTTGACACTCGCCCCGAGGCCGTTGCTGGCGTCCAGGAGCTCGTTCATGAGGCGCTCGGTCATGGTCTTCTCGCGGCGGGCGCGGGAGTACTGCACCAGCCAGCGCAGGGCCAGGGTGGTGCTGCGCGCGGCGCGCACCTCGACCGGCACCTGGTAGGTCGCGCCACCGACACGACGGCTGCGAACCTCGAGAGTCGGCTTGACGTTGTCGAGCGCGCGCTTGAGGGTGACGACCGGGTCGTTGCCCGTCTTCTCCCTGCAGCCCTCGAGGGCGCCGTAGACGATCGACTGCGCGATGGAGCGCTTGCCGTCCAGGAGCACCTTGTTGATCAGGGCGGTCACCAGCGGCGAGCTGTAAACCGGGTCAGCCATGAGCTGACGACGGCCAGGAGAACCCTTGCGAGGCATTGTTAGCTCTTCTCCTTCTTCGCGCCGTAACGGCTACGGGCCTGCTTGCGGTTGCGGACACCCTGGGTGTCCAGCGAGCCGCGGATGATCTTGTAGCGAACACCCGGCAGGTCCTTCACACGACCGCCACGCACGAGCACGATGGAGTGCTCCTGCAGGTTGTGGCCCACACCGGGGATGTAAGCCGTGACCTCGATGCCGTTGGTGAGCCTGACACGGGCCACCTTGCGCAGGGCCGAGTTGGGCTTCTTCGGAGTCGTGGTGTAGACGCGCTGGCACACGCCGCGCCGCTGCGGACTCCCCTTGAGGGCAGGAGTCTTGGTCTTGGAGACCTTGTCCTGCCGGCCCTTGCGGACCAACTGCTGAATAGTGGGCACTGCCACTCCGTTTCGTGCCTTGGCCGGTGTTACGTCATGTCGTGCATTTCGCAGGCGCTGCCGGTGTCATGACCTGCTGATTTTTGCTTCCCCCCGCGCCCCCGCGCTCGGGCGTGTCGCGCTGTTCGCACAGACACATCCGCGAGGACTGCGAGCCAGGAAGCCGTCCCGCGCTCCCATATCGAGCGCACGGTCGAGAGCCCGCATAGTAACGGGCACGATGCTCAAGACTACCCAGGTCACTGCGACACGTCAAAGCGGCGCGGCAAAGCGGACAAGCCTTACCACTCCGGATCGCAGAGGCCGTTCATCAAGGCCCGGGACTACCACTGCTCCGCGCCCATGATATCCGGCCCGCACAGCGTTTTGTCGCGCTTCCCGTCACATCAGCAACCCGAACCCCTCGGCCGCACACCCGCGGCCCGCGCCCGCCGCCCAGGGCGCCGGGACGCACCGGCCGAGCCGCGCCTCTGCACGGCCGGACGCCGCCTTGCCATCCGGCTGCCGCACCAGAGCCTCCGCTTCGCCACCCGGCTGCCGCACCAGCGCCTCCACTGCCACCACCGCCGTGCTGCCGGCCGGGCCGTGGTACCGGACGGCAAGCGGCCTTGCGAGCATGCCCCGCGCGCCTGGAGCGTCCTCAGGGCCGTCCTCGGGGTCACCCTCGTCGTCTTGGCGAAGGCCGCGTCGGCGCCGACCGATGCCGCTGCCCGTACAACGGGAGGCGCCCGGGGCCTCCAGTGGAGGCGCCCGGGCGCGTCACGTACGGGACGGGTCCCGAACTAGCGGTTGTACTGGCCGAAGTCGTACTCCTCCAGCGGCACGGCCTCGCCGCTGCCGGTGCCGAAGGTGTAGTCGGCCGCGGAGCCGTCGTAGCCGCCCACCGTGTACATGGCGGCCTTGGCCTCCTCGGTCGGCTCGACCCGGATGTTGCGGTACTGGGGCATGCCCGTGCCGGCCGGGATGAGCTTACCGATGATGACGTTCTCCTTCAGGCCCAGGAGCGAGTCGGACTTGGCGTGGATCGCCGCGTCCGTCAGGACCCTGGTCGTCTCCTGGAAGGAGGCCGCCGACAGCCACGACTCGGTGGCGAGCGACGCCTTGGTGATGCCCATGAGCACCGGGCGACCGGCGGCCGGGGAGCCGCCCTCCGCCACCGTCTCGCGGTTCATCTGCTCGAAGCGCGGACGCTCGACGAGCTCGCCGGGCAGCAGGTCGGTGTCACCGGACTCGAGCACGTTCACGCGCTTGAGCATCTGCCGCACGATGATCTCGATGTGCTTGTCGTGGATCGACACGCCCTGCGAGCGGTAGACCTGCTGGACCTCCGCCACCAGGTGCAGCTGCACGGCCCGCGGGCCGAGGATGCGCAGCACCTCGTTGGGGTTGACCGCACCGGCGACGAGCTGCTGGCCGACGCCGACGCGCTGCCCCTCGGAGACGAGCAGGCGCGAACGCATCGAGACCGGGTAGGCGATCTCCTCCGAACCGTCGTCCGGAGTGATGACGATCTTCCTGGCCTTGTCGGTCTCGTCGATGCGGACCCGGCCCTCCGCCTCGGAGATCGGGGCGACACCCTTGGGGATGCGCGCCTCGAACAGCTCCTGGACACGGGGCAGGCCGTGGGTGATGTCGGCACCGGCCACACCACCGGTGTGGAACGTACGCATCGTCAGCTGCGTGCCGGGCTCACCGATCGACTGGGCGGCGATGATGCCGACCGCCTCGCCGACGTCCACGAGCTTGCCGGTGGCCAGCGAGCGGCCGTAGCAGGTCGCGCAGACACCGATCTTGGCCTCGCAGACGAGCGCGCTGCGGGTGCGGACGGTCTCGACGCCGGCCTCGACCAGCTTCGTGACGTGGGTGTCGTTGATGTCGACGCCCTTGGCCACGACGACCTTGCCGTCGACCTCGACGTCCTCGGCCAGGATGCGGCCGTGCACGTTGGACTCGGCGTTCTCGGCCTTGACCAGGTTGCCCGACGCGTCACGCTCACCGACGTGCAGCGGGACCGCGCGGTCGGTGCCGCAGTCGATCTCGCGCACGATGACGTCCTGCGCCACGTCCACCAGACGACGGGTCAGGTAACCCGAGTCGGCGGTGCGCAGCGCGGTGTCGGCCAGACCCTTGCGCTGTCCGTGGGTGGAGATGAAGTACTCCAGCACCGACAGGCCCTCGCGGAACGAGGCCTTGATCGGCCGCGGGATCGTCTCACCCTTGGTGTTGGACACCAGGCCACGGATGCCGGCGATCTGGCGCACCTGCATCTTGTTGCCCCGGGCGCCGGAGTTGACCATCATCCAGACCGGGTTGGTCGCCGGGAAGGCGTTGACCATGTCGGTCTCGACGTCGGCCGTCGCGTGGGTCCAGATCTCGATGAGCTCCTGACGGCGCTCCTCGTCGGTGATCAGACCACGCTCGTACTCGCGCTGCACCTTGTCGGCGCGGCGCTCGTAGTTCTCCATGATCTCGGACTTGTTGGGCGGCGCGACGACGTCGTCGATGGAGATCGTGACGCCGGAACGGGTCGCCCAGCGGAAGCCGGCGTCCTTGAGCGCGTCGAGCGAGTTGGCGACCTCGACCTTGGGGTAGGTCTCGGCCAGCTCGTTCACGATCGTGGACAGCTGCTTCTTGCCGACCTGGAAGTTGACGAACGGGTAGCTCGCCGGCAGCGTCTGGTTGAACAGGCACCGGCCGAACGTCGTCTCCAGGCGGATCGGGTCGCCCTGCTCCCAGCCCTCGGGCGCGACCCAGTCGCGCGGCGGCAGGACGTCCTTGAGCCGGATCTGGATCTTCGCCTGGATCTCCAGCTCGCGGCGGTCGAAGGCCATCTGCGCCTCGGCGATCGAGCCGAAGACCCGGCCCTCGCCCTGGGCGCCCTCCTTCTGGGTGGTCAGCCAGTAGAGGCCGATGACCATGTCCTGGGTGGGCATCGTCACGGGCTTGCCGTCGGCCGGCTTGAGGATGTTGTTGGTCGAGAGCATCAGGATGCGTGCCTCGGCCTGGGCCTCAGCCGACAGCGGCAGGTGCACGGCCATCTGGTCGCCGTCGAAGTCCGCGTTGAAGGCGGTGCAGACGAGCGGGTGGATCTGGATGGCCTTGCCCTCGACCAGCTGCGGCTCGAAGGCCTGGATGCCCAGACGGTGCAGCGTCGGAGCACGGTTGAGCAGCACCGGGTGCTCGGTGATGACCTCTTCGAGCACGTCCCACACCACGGGGCGGGCGCGCTCGACCATCCGCTTGGCCGACTTGATGTTCTGCGCGTGGTTGAGGTCCACGAGCCGCTTCATCACGAACGGCTTGAACAGCTCCAGCGCCATCTGCTTGGGCAGGCCGCACTGGTGCAGCTTGAGCTGCGGGCCGACGACGATGACCGAACGGCCGGAGTAGTCGACTCGCTTGCCCAGGAGGTTCTGGCGGAAGCGGCCCTGCTTGCCCTTCAGCATGTCGCTGAGGGACTTCAGCGGCCGGTTGCCGGGACCGGTGACCGGGCGGCCACGACGGCCGTTGTCGAACAGCGCGTCGACGGCCTCCTGCAGCATCCGCTTCTCGTTGTTCACGATGATCTCGGGCGCGCCGAGGTCGAGCAGACGCTTGAGCCGGTTGTTGCGGTTGATCACCCGGCGGTAGAGGTCGTTGAGGTCGGAGGTCGCGAACCGGCCACCGTCGAGCTGCACCATCGGGCGCAGGTCCGGCGGGATGACCGGGATGCAGTCGAGCACCATGCCGCGCGGCGAGTTGGTGGT
Source organism: Nonomuraea indica (assembly GCF_002850745.1). Lineage (GTDB taxonomy): Bacteria > Actinomycetota > Actinomycetes > Streptosporangiales > Streptosporangiaceae > Nonomuraea > Nonomuraea indica. The sequence continues at coordinate 995 of NZ_KZ559467.1, read as the reverse complement.
GTTGAGGAACGCCGAGACGACCTTGAGCCGCTTGAGGGCGCGGGCCTTCTTCTGGCCCTTGCCGCTGCGGATGGTCTCACGGAGGTTCTCGGCCTCGGCGTCCAGGTCGAAGCTGATCAGCCGGTCCTGGATCGCCTGCGCGCCCATGCCGCCCTTGAAGTAGCGGCCGAAGCGGTCGCGCATCTCGCGGTAGAGCAGCTCGTCGCCCTCGAGGTCCTGGACCTTGAGGTTCTTGAAGCGGCTCCAGACCTCCTCCAGCCGGTCCAGCTCGCGCTGGGCCCGGTCACGGAGCTGGCGCATCTCGCGCTCGGCGCCCTCGCGGACCTTGCGGCGCTGGTCGCCCTTGGCGCCGGCGGCCTCCAGCTCGGCCAGGTCGGACTCGAGCTTCTTCTGCCGGGCCTCGATGTCGGCGTCACGGCGCTGCTCGATGTGCTGCCGCTCGACGGAGATCTTCGCCTCCAGCGAGGGCAGGTCACGCTCACGCAGCTCGGTGTCGACATGCGTGATCATGTACGCCGCGAAGTAGATGACCTTCTCCAGGTCCTTCGGGGCGAGGTCGAGCAGGTAGCCGAGGCGGGACGGGACGCCCTTGAAGTACCAGATGTGCGTGACGGGCGCGGCCAGCTCGATGTGGCCCATCCGCTCACGGCGCACCTTGGCGCGGGTCACCTCGACGCCGCAGCGCTCACAGATGATGCCCTTGAAGCGGACGCGCTTGTACTTGCCGCAGTAGCACTCCCAGTCGCGGGTCGGACCGAAGATCTTCTCGCAGAAGAGCCCGTCCTTCTCCGGCTTGAGAGTCCGGTAGTTGATGGTCTCCGGCTTCTTCACCTCACCGTGCGACCACTGACGGATGTCGTCGGCCGTCGCGAGACCGATCCTGAGCTCGTCGAAGAAGTTGACGTCCAGCATTGTTTGCGATCTCCCCCTCAGACTTCTTCCACGCTGCTCGGCTCACGCCGGGACAGGTCGATACCGAGCTCCTCCGCGGCGCG
>NZ_KZ559466.1:865352-866805 GCF_002850745.1 Nonomuraea indica | reverse complement strand
TGCGGACCTGATGCCCGTTGTCACTCTCGGCCTATAGGTACCTCATTACGTTTGGGCCCAAGAAAATACGCCGAGATCAGGGGAAAGGTCCGCGTCTGACATGCGCAGGCTCCGACCCGAGGCGTCCCCGCCCCCGTCCTCCTTCACCGTCCTCGACACCCCGTCGGACGGCCAGGCGTCCCCGCGCCTGTCCTCCTTCACCGTCCTCGACACCCCGTCGGCGGGCCAGGCGTCCCCGCGCCTGTCCTCCTTCACCGTCCTCGACACCCCACCGGCCGGCCACTCGTGGGCCCTCGCCGCTCCCGCCCTGCTCGCCTGGGCCACCACGCTGATCCTCGTGGGCTGCCCACCCCTCGCCGGACTGACCGTCGCCGCACTCGCCCTCATCGCGGCCCTCGTCACGTCCCGGTGCGCCACCGTCGCCCCGCACGGCAGTCGCCGCGCGCAGCCGAAGCATCCCTGGCCATGGCGCGACATGACCGTCGCCGTCCTCGTGTGCGTCGCCGCCGCCTCGGTGTCGGTGGCCCTCCGCGTGCACGCCGTCAGCAGCGGCCCCGTCTCCGACCTGGCCGCCAAGGAGGCGACCGTCGTCGCCCGGATCACCCTCACGGACGACCCCGAGCTCAAGCCCGGCCGCTTCGGGCGGCAACGGGTCATCGTCTCAGCCGCCCTGGAGCACTACCGGACGCCCCGCCACGGCCAGACCGTACGAGCCCCCGTCCTGGTCCTCGCCCAAGGAGACGAGTGGCGCCCCCTGCTGCCGAGCCAGCAGGTCGAGGTGACCGCCCGGCTTGCCCGGCCGGACCCCGGGGAGCTGATCAGCGCCGTCCTGCTGGTCCGAGGCACGCCCAGAGTCCTGACCGCGCCCAGCCGCGTCCACACCCTCGCCGGAACCCTCAGGGCCGGGCTGCGGGCGGCGGCCGACGTGCTACCCGCCGACCAGCGCGGTCTCCTGCCCGGCCTCGTCGTCGGTGACGTCTCCCGGATGGACCCGCAGGTCAGCACAGACCTGCAGGAAGCAGGGCTCAGCCACCTCAACGCCGTCAGCGGCACCAACCTGTCCATCGTCGCCGGCGCGGCCCTGGCCCTCGCCCGCCTGGCGGGCCTGCCCCTGGCCGCCCGGGCTCTCCTGGCGGCCATCGCGATGATCGGCTTCGCCGTGGTGGCTCGACCTTCCCCGAGCGTCCTGCGAGCCCTCCTCATGGGCCTGGTCGCCGCCATCGCCCTCGGCACCGGCCGCGCCCGCGACGGCGTCGCCGCCCTCTCCGCGGCGATCCTCCTGCTGATCCTCTTCGCACCCGAACTCGCCCGCTCGTACGGCTTCGCCCTGTCGGTCTTCGCGACGGCCGGCATCCTCCTCCTCGCCCCCCGCTGGCGAGACCGCCTCGCAGCCACACCACCCGCCACCACGCCCGGGCCCACCACCACGCCCGGGCCCACCACCACGCCCGGG
>NZ_KZ559466.1:556824-865328 GCF_002850745.1 Nonomuraea indica | reverse complement strand
CCTCGCCGCGCCAGGGCCCACCACCACGCCCGGGCCCACCACCACGCCCGGGCCCACCACCACGCCCGGGCCCACCACCACGCCCGGGCCCACCACCACGCTCGGGTCGGTCGCCGCGCATGGGCTCCTCACCACGCACGGGCCCGCCACCCTGGACGGGTTGGCTGCCACGGACAGGTCGGCCACTGTGGATGGGCTGGCCACCAGCATCCCCTCCCCTCACGCTGTCGGCACCGCGGGCGCAGCCATCGGAGCGGGCACCATGCGCACCACCGCCGATCCCCCTCCTGCCACCCCCGACCGGCCCCGACCAGAAAGGCGAAGGTGGGGCCGGTTGCCTCGGTGGGTGGCCGAGGCGGTGGCGGTCCCGGCGGCGGCGCAGGCAGCGGTGACCCCGCTCCTGGTGCTCATGTCCGGAGAGCTCTCCTTGGTGGCCGTTCCGGCGAACCTGCTCGCGGGGCCCGCCGTGGCACCGGCGACCCTGCTCGGGTTCGGCGCCGCCCTGGTGGCTCCGCTCTGGCCGGAGGCAGCGCAGCTGATCGTCGTCCCGGCCGGCTACGCGGTGGGATGGATCATCACGGTCGCCCGGTGGGCCGTGAGCCTCCCGCTCGCGATCGTCCCGTGGCAGGGCGGCGTCGCGGGGCTGGCGCTGCTCGCCGTGGTGGCAGGAGTGACCGTGGTCGTGCTGAGACGCCGCGCCTCGAGGGCCGTGGTGCTGACGCTGGCGGGCGGGGCGCTGGTGGCGGTGCTGCTCGTACGGCCCGTCGTGTCGTCCTGGCCGCCGAAGGCATGGCTGATGGTGGCGTGCGACGTCGGCCAGGGCGACGGCCTGGTGATAGCGGCGGGCCCGGGGAGGGGCGTGGTGGTCGACGCCGGGCCCGATCCGGTCACGATGGACCGGTGTCTGCGGCGTCTCGGGGTGACGGACGTACCGTTGGTGATCCTCACGCACCCGCACGCGGACCACGTGGACGGGCTCCCGGGCGTCATCCGGGGCAGGCGCGTGGGGGCGGTCGTCGTCAGCCCGCACCCCGCCGCCACCCGACATGCCTCCGGCCCTCACCACTCCTCGCGCCTGTCGGCGGAGCTGAGCCGGCGTCGCATCCCCCAGTGGACCGCCTCCCCAGGCGGCCAGTGGCGGCTAGGGCCGTCCGAAGTGACGGTCCTGGCCCCCGACCTCTCGGAGGGCGACATGCACGGTCAGGGGGAGGGGAGCGCGGCCAACAACTCCAGCGTCGTGGTCCACGTACGCTGGCGGGCCGGCTCGGCCCTCCTCAGCGGCGACATCGAGACGGAGGCCCAACGCGCCCTGCTCGGCGGCGACCTCCCGCGAGCCGACATCCTGAAGGTTCCGCACCACGGCTCACCGAGGCAGGACCCAGCCTTCTTCTCGGCCGTCGCACCCCGAGCCGCCCTCATCAGCGTGGGGGCCGACAACGACTACGGCCACCCGGCCAGGGCCACGGTCGCGATCCTCCACCGCCTCGGCGCCCGCGTCTACCGCACGGACCTCTCGGGCGACCTGGCGGTGGTCGAGCACGAGGGCCGCCTCGCCGTCCTCACGCGGGGACGGTAGCGCTGCGGACGCCAGAGCACAGGAAGGGAACGCGCCGTTGGAGGGCTGGGAAGGGGTTCGGCGGTGCGGGAGGGGCTGCACCGCCGCCGTGAGTTAGGCCCACGCCGGCGACCCGGGGCACAACGACTCGCGCAGCCAGGCGCGAATTGGCCTGAGAGGTCGTCGTGTCCGGACGGGGTACGGCTCCGGTGCGATGCTTCATCGCCGGGACGCCGGGACGCCGGGACGCCGGGACGCCGGCGATCCGGATCCGGATCGCCGGATCCGGATCGCCGGGTCGGCGCGGCGGCGGGAACAGGGCGACGTTCATCCGAACCTCTCCGCATGAAGGTGTCGGACTGCGGAGCGGCGCGCTGTGGTGGCCGGCGCTGCTCGACGTTCCGGCGGGTTCTAGGTCAGGTCGGCGTCGCCGCCGAAGTGCGGCAGGACCATCTGGACCAGCTCGGCGACGTCGGAGTCGACCATCGGCACGCCCGTCATGCCCAGCCTGTGGAGCAGCGTGCCGACGACGACGTCGATGAAGAACAGGACCCGGTTCTCCGGCTCGCCGAGCGCGTCCTGGAGCGCCAGGCGGTACGGGTCCTGCAACCGCGCGGACAGGACCTCGCGCAGAGCCGGATCGCTGATGGCGTCGCTGAACACACCCGCGAACGCGTCGCCCACCCCGGGCTCGCCGATCTTCGCCGCGATCCAGTGGATGGCCGAGGACATGAGCTCGGACCGGCTGGTGCCCTGCAGCGGCACCGGGCCGAACGCGTCGAGGAGGCAGTCCACGATCAGCGCGCCCTTCGACGGCCAGCGACGGTAGATCGTCGTCTTGGCGACCCCGGCCGCTGCGGCGATGCGGTCGACGGTGGCGCGCGCGTAGCCGAGCTCGTGAACCGTGCTCAGCGTGGCGGCGAAGACCACGTCGTTGACGCCGGAGCGGGGGCGACCGGGGGGCCGGGCGGAGGTGGTCGCTGGGGTCATGTCCACACGATAACCCATTGCGCTACCATAGGTATCGATACTTGAGGTAGCGAAATTAGAGAGCTGAGGAGGAGACATGAGCGACGAGACCGGCACGGAGCGGCCGCCGCTGGGCATCCGGTTGCTGCATGCCGTGGGGAAGGAGCCGGACGTGCTGGCGATGACGGCCGAGGAACTGGTCGCCTTCCGCGACGCGGTGAACCGCAAGCGCTCGTCGCCTATGGCGCGGCTGATCACCGGGTTTCCGGACCGCGGCGCCACGATCGAGTGGCGGGAGGTGGCGCTGCCCGATCGGGAGCTCCGGGTCCGGGTGTACCGGCCCTCATTGGGGCGCGGCGACGGCGCCGACCGGGCCGGCCTGCCACTCGTCCTCCATGTGCACGGAGGCGGGTTCGTGGGCACCGCGGTGCAGAGCGACTGGGTGAACAGCCACCTCGCCGCGCGGCTGCCGGCAGTCGTCGTCTCGGTCGAACATCGCCTCCTCGACCCGGAGACCCCGCTGCCGGCGGTCGTCGACGACGGGTGGGACGTGCTCCGGCACGTGCTGGAACACGCCGCTCGGTGGGGCGTGGACGCGGCGCGGACCGCGGTCTTCGGTGAGAGCACGGGCTCCATCGTCACCGCCCTGGCCGCGATCCGCGCCAGGCGGTCCGGCCTGCCCCTGCGGGCGCAGGTGCTGGTCAACCCCGCTGTGGACCTGACCTCGGCGGGTTTCGAGTACGCCTCCATGAGGCGGCACGCGCACAGCCCGACCCTCACCATGACGCAGATGCGGTTGTTCCAGCGGCTCGCCGTTCCGGAAGGGGCGGATCCTCGTGCGGTGTCGCCGCTGCATGCCGACGACCTGGGCGGGCTGGCCCCGGCGCTCGTGGTGGTGCCGACCGTCGATCCGGTGGCCGATCACGGCCGCCGCTATGCCGAACGACTGCGGGCGGCCGGAACACTCGCGCGGCTGGTCGAGTATCCCGGAGCGACGCACGCGTTCCTCAGCATGCCGGGCGTGGTGCCGCAGGCGAAAGCCGCGCGGGCGGAGATCGCCGAGTTCCTGCGAGGGGCCCTGACGGGTCTCGCCTGAGCCGCCGATCGCCCCGGGACAGCCGGTCGCCCGGGCGGGGGGTGAGGGAGGGCATCCGCACCTGAGCGCACGGTGGCCGGCCGCACCCACCCGAGGCACTCCCCGGCGCCGGGCATGGCACAGCGGCGTCGGCGCCGTTCGAGTACGCGGCCACGGGGCGGGCATGGCATGCTGCTGGGCATGGCGGGAACCGAACCAGCGCCCGTGACCTTGGTCGTGGGAGACGAGGAACTGCTGGCCGAGCGGGCGGTCCGTGGCGTCGTGGAGGCGGCGCGGGCGGCCGGAGCGGGAGCGGAGACGCACGACCTCGTCGGCGCGAAAGTGGGGCAGGGGGAGCTGACGCAGCTCACCTCGCCTTCTCTGTTCGGCGACCGCTCGGTGGTGGTGATCCGGTCGGCGCAGGACCTGCCGAAGGAGGTCATCGCCGAGGTCGTCGCCTATGCCGCGCGCCCGTCCGAGGACACCGTCCTCGTGCTCGCGCATCCCGGCGGGGCGAAGGGCAAGGCGCTCGTCGACGGCCTGAAGAAGGCCAAGGCGCACGTCGTCACCGTCAGCAAGGTGACCAAGGCGGGCGAACGGCTCGACTTCATCAGGGGCGAGTTCAAGCGGGCCGGACGGTCGATCGCGCCGGACGCGGCCCAGGCGCTGCTGGACGCGGTGGGCAACGACCTGCGGGAGCTGGCGGCGGCGTGCAGCCAGCTGATGTTCGACACCGAGGACAAGACGGTGGGCGTGGCGGCCGTGGCCCGCTATCACAAGGGCCGGGCGGAGGTCACCGGGTTCAACGTGGCGGACGCGGCGATCGAGGGGCGGCTCGCCGAAGCCCTGGAGCAGTTGCGGTGGGCGCTCGGCACCGGGGTCGCCCCCGTGCTGCTGGTGAGCGCGCTGGCGGGCGGGCTGCGGTCCGTCGCCAAGGTCGGCGGGGCGCCGCGCAACCTTCGCGGCGGGCAGCTCGCCAGCCATCTGGGCATGCCGCCGTGGAAGGTCGACCGGGTCAGGCGGCAGCTGAACGGCTGGGGCCCGGCGGGGCTGTCCCGCGCGATCCAGGCGGTCGCCGACGCCGACGAGCAGGTCAAGGGCGGCGGCGCCGACCCGGCGTACGCCCTGGAGCACGCCGTCCAGGTGATCGTGGCGAGCCGGACGGGGCGCTGATCCTCCGTCCTGCCGCCCGGGGCGCGTTCAGCTCGGGCGGCCGGTCTTCCGGACGGGCGGCGCGCTCGCCCGGGAAGGCCCGGGGGACGACTCCACCCGGGCCAGCATGCGCTTCAGCAGGCCGTTGAGCAGCTCCTGGTCGGCCGGGTCGAGAGCGGCGACCATCTGCGCCTCGGCCTCCGCCCGCACCGTCATCGCCGCCGTCCACAGCTCGCGCCCCTTGTCGGTGAGCTCCACGTCGACGCGGCGCCGGTCGTCCGTGCCGCGCACCCTTCTGACGAGCTGCGCCCGCTCCAGTGTGTCGAGACGCCCCGTCATGCCTGCGGGCGACAGCAGCAGCTCTGCGGCCAGCTCCGAGGGCGTGGCCGAGCCGTCGCGGGCCACCAGCCGGTGCATCGTCTCGAACTCGAACTCCTGCAGGCCGGCCTCCGCCAGCACCGCCTCCTTGGTGTGGGCCAGGTGCTTCACCAGGAGTTGCATGCGGGTGACGACGCCCTCCACCAGCTCGTCGAACGGAGCTTTGCCGCGCCAGCGGGCCAGATGGCGATCGACCGAGTCTTCCACCCGGCAGATCATACGCCCCGAGGTATTTTGTTGACGAAGTATTAGCTGGCGAAATAGTGTCTCCCGGCATGATGACCCGCCTGCTGATCGGGCGTGCCCTTTCGGCTCTCGCCACGGCCCTGATCCCCACCACCCTCACCCTCGCGGTCCTTCGCACGACCGGCGGCGCCGAGGCGCTCGGCCTCGTGCTGGCCTGCGAGCTGGTGCCCCTGCTGCTGTTGCTGCCGGTCGGCGGGGTGCTGGCCGATCGGCTCCGGCCGGAGCGCGTCGTCCTGCTCGCCGACCTGGTGCGCTGCCTGGCCCAGACGGCCATCGGCGTGCAGCTGCTCGCGGGCGTGCCGCGGGTGGCGGACCTGGCGGTCTTGTCCGCGGTGTCGGGGGTGGCGATCGCGTTCGGCATGCCGGCCGTGCCCAGGCTGGTGGCGGGCGCGGTGCCGGGGCCCGACCGGCTGCGGGCCAACGCCCGCATCGGCGTGGCCACCAGCCTGTCCGGCGTGATCGCCCCGGCGCTGGCGGGGGCGATCACGCTGGCGGCGGGACCGGCCTGGGCGGCGCTGCTGACCGGGACGGTGTACGCCTGCTCCGCCCTGACCCTCGGCGGGATCCGCACGGCCAGGCGACCCCAGCAGGGTCACCGGGGGACGCCGACGTTCGGCCGGGACCTGGCCGACGGCTGGCGGGAGGTCAGGAGCCGCCCGTGGTTCTTCCGGAGCGTCCTCGGCCACGGGGTCTGGCACTTCGCCGCCGGCCTGTTCCTGACGCTCGGCCCGCTCACCGTGGTCCAGCGGCTCGGCGGCGAGGCCGCGTGGGTGCTGATCGTGCAGTGCGGCACGGTGGGCCTGGTCGCGGGGGTCTTCGCCGCGCCCCGGCTGCCGATCCGCAGGCCCATCGTCGCGGTGCAGGTCGCCGCGGCCCTCTACCTGGCGCCGATGGCGGCACTGGCCGTGCCGGGCCCGGCCTGGACGATCGCGGCCGCGTACGCCGTGGCGATGTTCGGGCTCGGGGTGCTCAGCCCCCTCTGGGAGACGGTCGTCGCGCATGAGGTGCCGGAGGGCGCGCTGGGGCGGGTGCGCTCGTTCGACCAGCTCATCTCGTTCGCCGCGCGGCCGCTGGGATTCGCCGTGGCGGTGCCGCTGGCGGGCGTGACGGGTACGACGGGCCTGCTGCTGGCGGGCGGCGTCCTGGTCGCCGTCGCCAACCTCGCCGCGGTCGCCGGCCGTGCGGGGGCCGACGGCGGTGCTGGGGCCGCCCAGCCGGCGTCCGTCAGGACTCCTGAAGGACGGCGGCCTCGTGGAGGACGCCGTCGCTGATCTCCAGCACGCGGTCGGCCAGCGTCATGAGGCCCGGGTCGTGCGTGGCGACCAGGGCCGTGACGCCCTCGCTGCGGACCAGGGCGCGCAGCAGCTGCATGATCTGGCGGCCCGTCTGCGAGTCGAGCTGCCCCGTCGGCTCGTCGGCCACGAGCAGCCGGGGCCGGTTGGCCAGCGCGCGGGCGATGGCCACGCGCTGGCGCTGCCCGCCCGACAGCTCGTACGGCCGCTGGTTGGCGTGCTGTTCCAGCCCCACGAGCGCGAGCAGCATGCGCACCCGCTCCTCCCGCGCGCCGGACGGCGTGCGGGTGAGCCGCATCGGCACGCCGACGTTCTCCGCCGCCGACAGCACCGGGATCAGCCCGAACGACTGGAACACGAACCCGACCACGTCCCGGCGCAGCGCCACCAGGGCGTCCTCCGCCAGAGCGGTGACGTCCTGGCCGGCCACCACCACCCGCCCGGCGTCCGGCCGGTCGAGGCCGCCGATCTGGTTGAGCAGCGTCGTCTTGCCCGAGCCGGACCGGCCCCGGACGGCGACCAGCTCGCCGGGGTACGCCTCGAACGTCACCTGCCGCAACGCCACCACCTCCTTCGGGCCGCTGCGGTAGACCTTGCGCAGGCCCTCGACGACGACCAACGGCTCACTGCTCATCGGAGGGCTCCTCTCGGACCGGCCAGACGCCGATGTGGTCGGATTCGAGTTCGAGACGTACCCGGCGTTCCATGTCCAGCGCGTTCATGAAGTCGCGGGGCAGCTGCAGGCGGCCGACGCGGTCGAGCACGGCGTACTCCTCGGCCACGATCTGCCCCTCGGCCCCCTCGCGGCGCAGCGTCTCGCTGCTGGTGCGCCCGTCCCGGATGCCGATGGTGCGGTCCACCTGCTCCGACACCAGCGGGTCGTGGGTGACGATGACCACGGTGACGCCCAGCTCGCGGTTGGCCGTGCGCAGCGCCTCGAACACCTCCTCGGAGGTGTCGCTGTCGAGCTCGCCCGTCGGCTCGTCGGCCAGGATGAGCCGGGGCTCGTTGGCCAGGGCGACGGCGATGGCCACCCGCTGCTGTTCGCCACCGGACAGCTCCGCCGGCCTGCGCCCGGCGCGGGAGCCGACGCCGAGCAGCTCCAGCAGCCGCGCCGCGCGTTCGCCGCGGGCCGCCCGGCCGGAGACGCGGCCCGCCAGCTTGATCGGCAGCTCGACGTTCTCCCGCGCGGTCAGGTACGGCAGCAGATTGCGCGCGGTCTGCTGCCAGATGAACCCCACCACCTCCCGCCGGTAGCGCAGCCGGTCCTTGGCCGTCATGGACAGCAGGTCCATGCCCGCCACCCGGGCCACCCCCGCGGTGGGGACGTCGAGCCCGGACAGGACGTTCAGCAGCGTCGACTTGCCCGATCCGGACGCGCCGACGATCGCGACCAGCTCGCCCTCCCGCACGACCAGGTCGAGGCCCTGCAGCGCCACCACCTCGACGCCCTCGGTCTTGTAGATGCGGACGAGGTTGTCGCAGACGATGTGGGCGTCGCCGCCGAAGACGGTCTTCGGCGCGCTGGCCCGGGCTTCCAGCTCGGACAGGGTCGGGTTCACACGAGCTCCCCTGCTCGCAGGGCCGCGCCGGGAGCGCGGCGACGGCTGATGACGGTGTGGGCGTACGCGCCGAGGGCGGCGACGGCGGCCAGCCCGGCGGCGAGCAGGGCCGGTGTGACCAGGCCGGGGCTGTAGCCGGCGACGGCGACGCCGCCGGCGTAGGCGGACAGGTCGACGCCCGGCCCGAGCGCGGCCGGCAGGCCGAGCCCGAGGGCCAGCCCGACCAGCGCCGTGACGAGGATCATCGGCAGGATCTCCAGCATGGTCAGGCCCCGCGCCTGCCGTTCCGTCAGCCCGAGCGGCCGCAGGAACGTCAGCGCCCGCGCCCGGTCGGCCGCGCCGAGCACGAGGGCGACCACGACGGCGACGAGCGCGTACCCGGCCAGCGCCACGGTCGTGACGAGCAGCACCACCCGGACGGTGCCGGTGAGCGGGGCGTTCTCGATCGCGGCCAGCGCCGCGGCCTGCGACGTCACCTGGGCGCGCGGCTGGCCGACCGCCCGCGCGACCGCCCGGGGGTCGGCGTCGCCCCTGATGAGCAGGGTGTTCACCGCCGCCCGCTCGTTGATCTCGTACGGCACGACGAGGAACTTGCCGCGGGCGAAGAACCCGGGCACGGCGGTGACGACGCCCCGCTCGGTGACCTTGACGCGGGTCTGCCAGCCCACCTCGAGCGTGCCCCGCCCGCGCAGCTCGGGGGAGACCAGCGCCGGGACACCGGAGCCGGCGGCGGGCATGGCGGGCACGGAGACGGGGGCGCCGTCGAGCACCCGCCGCCACCGGCCCAGGTCGACCGCGATGACCTCCGCCCGTTCGCCGCCGTAGCCGAGCTGCACCGAGGCGGTCTGCGCGGGCACCACCAGCTCCACGCCCGGCACCGCGCCGACCCGCGCGACGGCGTCGGCGGGCAGCTCCACGGGGGAGGTCACCCGGAGGGACGCCCCGGTGTCCTGCCAGGACGCCAGCCGCTGGGTCCCGGCGATGCCGTCGGCGATGACGGAGGCGAACACCGACACCGCCAGCGCGGGCAGCAGGATGAGCACCGGCAGCACGCTGCCGGACCGGGCGCGCGCCGCCCGGGTCAGCCCCAGGAACGGCACGGCTCGCCGCCCGCGGGCCGCGAGCCGGACGATCAGGCGCAGCGGGTAGGGGTAGCAGCGGATGGTGACCAGCGCGGCGGCCACCGTCAGGGCGAGCGGCACGACCAGCAGGAACGGGTCGTCACCGGCGGTCCCGGCAGCCAGGCCGCGGGTGCGCAGCAGGTACGCGCCGCCGAGCGCGAGCCCCACGACGAGCACCTCCAGCGTGATCCGTCCGGCCGACGGGCGGGCGGCGGCCACGTCGTCGCGCCGCTCCCGCAGCGGCGCCCGGTGCGCCAGCGCCGTCCGCACGGCGGCGAAGCCCACGGCGGCGCCGCACACCAGCGCCGGTCCCGCGTGGACGATCGGCAGCACCGGCCCCGGCACCAGCCACGACAGCGCGTACCCGGCCGGCGCGGCGGGCACCACGGCGAGCGCGACCAGGGCCGCGCCGGTGCCGGCGACCTGGCGCAGCGAGCCGCCGCGCGCCCGCGCCAGGGTGAGCGCCTCCCCGGCCCGGTCGGTCAGCAGGTGCACGGCGAGCATGATGACGCCCACCGACACGGCCAGCAGGCCGCCCAGCACCAGGAACATCACGGTCCGTGCGGTGGACAGCGCCGCCAGGAAGCCGGTCAGCAGCTGCGGCAGGCCGGTCTCCAGGCGGTACTGGCTGCCACCGCCCGGCTGGAGGCCCACCACCCGGCCGTAGGCGGTGACCGCGCCGGTCAGCTCGGACACGCCGAGCGAGGTGGGCGCCCCGGGGTCGACCGGGAGGACCCAGCTGTAGCGGAGGTTGCGGCCCTCGCCGCTGAGCGCGGTCAGGCCGGCGTCGGAGATCAGGGCGGTGGTGTGCCGCTCCAGGTCCAGCTTGCCCGGGGGCTGGACCTCGGTGACGCGCAGGATGTCCGGGTGGTGGCTCCAGTAGCGGTCGGCGGGGTCCGCGGCGGCGAACAGGCCCACGACCCTGACGGCGACGTGGTCGCTCTCGCCGAGGACGCGCAGGTCGCCGACCCGGAGCCGCATCTTGTCGCGGGCCTCCTCGGTGACGGCCACCTCGAACACCGTGATCGTCGTGCCCTGGTGGTTCATGGTGCCCGGCGCGCCCGGCGCCCTGCCCTCGGTCCAGCGGACCCGCCGGCCGGCGTCCGACAGCCAGCCGAGGTTCACGTACGTCATCCCGCCCGACCCCCGCACGGGGGTGCCCCACGTCTTGGCGCTCATGTGGCCCGTGCCCGTGCCGGCCGGGAGCACCAGCCCTCGGAGCGGATCGGGCAGGATCGAGCGGAACCGCTGGTCGCGGGCGGCGAACTGGGAGGGTTCGCGCAGGTCCTCCTGGCGGGACCGGGACTCCACCCGTACGGCCAGATCGACCTGGCTCGCCGTCGCCCCCCGTAACGACTGGTGCAGCGCGGCGTCGAACGAGCCCTGGACGAGCCGGGGCAGTCCGGCGAGCAGCACGCACGCGCTCAGCGTGAGCAGGGCGAGCACGGCCAGGGCGCCGAGATGGACTCGGGCCAGCGCGAGAATCTTCACTGGAGCTCCCCGATGCCGATCAGTTCCTGCCCGCGAAGCCGCCGGGCCAGCACGGCCACCACGGCGAACAGCACGACTGCCACCGATGCCAGCAGCGCGGCGGTCGCCGCCCACGGGATGGCGAGCAGCACGTCCGGTGTCACGGCCGACGCCTGGCCGGTCAGCACGATGTGCGGCACGATCAGGACGCCCACCACGACGGCGAGTGCGGTGCCGGCGAGCAGGGACAGCCCGATGACGAACGCCTGCTCCACGGCGAGCAGTCCGAAGACCTGCCGCGAGCTGACACCGAGCGCCCGCAGGATCGTGAACTCCGCCGTCCGCTCCCGGGTGGCGACCGCGGCGTTCACCAGGAACCCGAGCACCGCGAACACGATCGCCGCCAGGAACCCCAGAGCGAGTGCGCCCTGCAGGCCGCCCGCGAGCGGGTCGTCGCGCAGCCGCGAGGTCAGCTCGTTCCGGTCGACGGTGGAGACGTCCCAGGCCGGATGCCGGGCCAGGACCGCGAGCGCCGGCCCGGTGTCGCCGCCGTCCCCGACGGCGAGCCACCACTCGGTCGCGGGCCGGGGCAGCTGCCCCGCGGCCAGGCCGTGCGCCTGCAGCGCGGCCCAGTCGGCGAGCACGGCCTGCTGGTCGGCGGCCGTGGTCGGCATCCGCTCGACGATGCCCGCCACCTCCACGTCGACGGGCCGCCGGTCCACGCTGATCCGGGTCACCTGGCCCTGCGACAGGTCCAGCGAGCGGGCCAGGGCGGCGGTGAGCACCACGGGCAGCGGCCCCGGCCGCTGCGACGGCGCGAACGTGGCGGCGACCGGGTCCACGCCCTCGGCCCGCAGAGTGAGCGGCGCGGTGAGCGCCTGCCTGCCGCCGGCGCTCACGCCGGTCACCGTGACGTTCGCCGTGCCGCTCACGGGCGGGTCGGCGAGGACGCCGCGCAGCGACACCGGGTAGGTGATCGTCCCGCTCCGGCCGGCCAGCGCGGACAGGTCCACGTCGACGCTGTCGTCGCCCGGGCGCAGCGTCCCCAGGGGCAGGTCGCGCCACACGCCGAGCCCGTCGGAGATCACCAGCCGCAGCGGCGTGCTCGTGTCGGTGCGCGCCTCCACCGTCAGCGTCGCCGGCCTGCCCGGCAGCTCCACGGCCCCCGGTCCGGCGCCGGTCCGGACGCCGTCCGGGCGCAGCGCCCGCCCCAGCTCCTCGACGCCGCGCTCGGACAGGTCGGAGCGCAGGTGGAGCAGCGAGCCGAGCCGCGCGGCGTCGAGCCCGAGCAGGACCGCGTCGTCGCCGCCGAAGTCCACCTGCCCGCGGAAGGCGGGGGAGACGGCCGTGACGCCGGGCAGCGCGGCGAACGCCGAGCCGCGGCCGAGCGCGCCGAGCTCGGGGCCGTCCGGCGGCCCGGACACGCGCAGGTCGGCGCCCACCTGGTGGCGCGCCTGGTCCTCCTGGGAGGCGCGCCAGGTGGCGGCCGTCGCCATCGACACGATGCCGATCGCCACGGCCATGGTCAGCAGCAGCGCGGGCCCCGCGTACCGGAGCGGCCGACGGCTCACCTGCCAGGCGCCGAGGGCCGGGGCCAGCGAAGGCCGCCGGGAGGTGATCCGTTCGGCCAGCCGGGACACCCGCGGCACCAGGCGCAGCCCCAGCATGCCGCCGGTGAGCAGCGCCAGCGCGGGACCGGAGACGATGAGCGGGTCGATGCCGAGGTCGCCGGAGGCGGTGGCGGTGACCGGCGACCCGTAGTGCCGCAGCTGCCAGACGGCCAGCGCGGCGACGGCCAGCAGCGCGAGGTCCGCCCCCGCGCGCTCGGCCAGGCCGCGCCCGCCGCCGCGGCCGCGCGCCGACTGCTCCTGCACGTACGTACGGCGGGCGCCCGCCAGCGCGGGCAGCGTCAGCAGCACGGCCGATGCCGACGCCACGCCGAACGAGACCAGGAAAGCCCCCAGATCGACGGCCGGGGCCAGCCGCACCCCCGACGCCTCGATCCACGGCAGCGAGCCGACCAGCGCGAGCAGCGGCGGGCCGAGGAACGGCGCGACGACCGCAGACGGGACCGCCACGAGCAGGGCCTCCCCGCCGGCCAGCGCCGCCAGGCGCAGGGTGCCGGCGCCGCGCGAGCGCAGCAGCGCCACCTCCATGCGGCGGTGGTCGGCGAGCAGCCGCGCGGTCAGCATGAGCGCGTACGCCGCCAGCAGCAGAAGCTGGAGCACCGGGATGAGCATGGTGGACCGGGCGACGAGCGAGGCCGTGCCGAGCTGGGTCAGCATCTCGGGCAGGCGGCTGTCGGCGGTGCAGGAGGGGCAGCCGTTCGCCTTCAGCTCGGCGCGCAGCGCGGCCACCCGGGCGGCGAACGGGCGCAGCTCCTCGGGCGCCAGCGCCCGCAGGTCGGGCACCGCCGTCCAGGTGGCGTTGACGTTCGTGGCGAACCGGGCGAGGAACGTCTCGCGCGGCACCATCAGCGGCCCGTACGTGGTGAACTCGCCCACGTCGACTCCCCGGGCGAGCAGCTGCTCGCCGGCCCAGCGGTCGCCGAACGGGTCGCCGAGCTGGAAGACGCCCGAGATCCGCACGGTGACGGGGGTGCCGTCCAGCCGTCCCTCGGTGACGAACTCCTGCCCGGCCTTCCAGCCCGCCGCCGACGCGGCCGGCAGGGACACCGCCGCCTCCACGACCGCGCCCGCGCCGGCGGGGCGGGGCCAGGAGCCGGCGATCAGCCGGGCGTGCCGGTCGAGGCCGTCGTAGGCGCCGAAGCGGAGCAGGCCGGGCCGCTTGCGGCGTTCCTGGCCGGGCAGCACGTACGAGTCGGAGCGGAAGCTCGTGGTGACGGTGGCCGGCGCGCCGCCGTAGGCGTGGCCGAACCGGGCGCGCACGGCCTGGTCGAGGCGGGGGAAGGTGCCGGCCGTGACGGGGGCCGAGACGGTGGCGGCAACCTGGCGCAGCGAGGCCGTCTCCATGGTGCGGCGCACGCCCGCCTCGGCGATCGAGGAGGCGTACATGGTCAGTGCGACGAGCGTGGTCGTCGCCAGGAGGACCGACCCCAGGGCCGCCAGCAGCAGGAGTGGCTCGCTGAGTGCGCGTTTGACCACCCACGGTCCTCGCATATGTGACCCCCTCGACCCCGTTGAGTGCACCTTTGAGCATGCTCCGGCGGGGAGCAAGATGACCTTGGGAAGGGTGACGGAGCCGATACGTGCAGGCGACGTGGATGTGATATCGAAACTGTTACACAGGTCGAGGGAGTGGCCCTGGCCGGGGGAAACGAAAACGCCGCACCCCGAGAACGGGAGTGCGGCGCTCAGGTCGAACCAGGCGGGACGCCGTGACCTACTTGGCGGCCAGCTCGGCGGCCTGCTTGGCGATCGCCGACTTGCGGTTGGCGGCCTGGTTCTTGTGGATGACGCCCTTGCTGACGGCCTTGTCGAGCTGGCGCGCCGCGACGCGCTGGAGCGCCACGGCCTGCTCGACGTCGCCCTGCTCGGCGGCCTCACGGAACTTGCGAACGGCCGTCTTCAGGGACGACTTGACCGCCTTGTTGCGCAGGCGAGCCTTCTCGTTCTGCTTGTTGCGCTTGATCTGGGACTTGATGTTCGCCACGAAGAAGCCTCGGTGAAAGTCTTGGTGATGGATGGGGCGCGCGGGCTCGAGAGAGGGCGCGCCACACGCAGTTGAACAGATTACCAATAACCCAGGTGGCTGCTCAAATCAACGACCCGGGGGAGCTCCGTCAGATGAGCCAGTGGGTAGCGTACTCCCTCCAGTCCTCCTCCGTGGCCGCGAAGTCCACGTACATCGCCAGGCCGAACCTCTCCCGCCGCCCGTGCTCCGACAGGGCGAGCTTGACGGCCCGCGCCGTGACGGCCACGCTCTCGGCCTGATCGCCCCGGGGGAGGCCGTGGTCGTGGTAGGCGGGGGCGCCGACGAACAGCTGCCTGTCCCGGGGCACCAGGTCGAGGGCCAGGACCGCCTGCCGGACGACGTGCCCGCCGTACAGCGACTCCAGCGGCATGCCGGAGTCGTAGGCCATCACCGCGACCTGGTCGACGCGCTCGGCCACGCTTCTGAAGTAGGCCCGCGACCAGTACTTGTCGTGGTCGAGCACCGCGCGGGTGGCCGGCCGCATCAGGGGGTACGGCTCGATCTGCGGTGTCGAGGTGGACAGCAGCCGGGTCAGCGGCCGGGTGCGGTCGAGCAGGTCGAGAAACTCCTCGTCACCGCTGCCGAGAGGCTCGAAGTTGTAGTGGACGCCGTCGAAGCCCGTCTTCATGATCTCGCGGACGCCGTCGAGCACGTTCGCCCGGGAGCGGGCGTCGTCGAGGTCGAGGGTGCCGTCCACCTTCTGGCCGAGCCAGGCGGAGACGCGGACGCCCGGCAGGTGCCGGCGCACCCAGGCGACGAGATCTCGGGCGTTGGGGTACTTGGCGGGATCCAGCCGGCCATCGGCCTCGAACGGTCCCGCGTGCACGTACAGGTCCCTGATCCCGGTCGTGCGCAACCGGACCGCCAGCGCCGCCACGTCCGCCTCCGCGCGGCGCCCGTCCACCCACATGTGCCCCATCCAGAGGGCGTCGTGGCCCGTGCTCTTCGCCCAGCCCGCGGGCGCGCCGGTAAACTGAACGCGGAACGCGCCGGCCACCAGGCCGACCAGCGCTACCACGACGACCAAGGCAAGCGCGACCAGGCGCAGGCCGCGGCGGACGACGGTTCGGGAGATCACCCGGGCATGTCACCATGAAAGACGCTTGACCTCAACCCTGTCGAAACGGACTTCGGTGCGCACTCAGCCTGGCCAGACCGACCCCGCGTTGATCCGCAACTTCTGCATCATCGCGCACATCGACCATGGCAAGTCGACCCTTGCCGACCGGATGCTGCAGATCACCGGCGTGGTCGACGACCGCTCCATGCGCGCCCAGTATCTCGACCGGATGGACATCGAGCGCGAGCGCGGCATCACGATCAAGTCCCAGGCCGTCCGCCTCCCGTGGGACGGCCACGTGCTCAACATGATCGACACGCCGGGCCACGTCGACTTCACCTACGAGGTGTCGCGGTCGCTACAGGCGTGCGAGGGCGCGATCCTGCTGGTCGACGCCGCGCAGGGCATCGAGGCGCAGACGCTGGCCAACCTCTACCTGGCCATGAACGCCGACCTGCACATCATCCCGGTGCTCAACAAGATCGACCTGCCCGCCGCGCAGCCGGAGAAGTTCGCCGAGGAACTGGCCGGCCTCATCGGCTGCGACCCGTCCGACGTGCTGCGCGTCTCCGGCAAGACCGGCGCGGGCGTGCGCGAGCTGCTCGACCACGTCGTCGCCTCCGTGCCGGCGCCCGTCGGTCAGGCCGACTCCGCCGCCCGTGCGCTGATCTTCGACTCGGTGTACGACACCTACCGCGGCGTCGTCACGTACGTCCGCGTCTTCGACGGTCACCTGGGGCGGCGCGAGCGCATCCTCATGATGTCCACCGGCGCGACCCACGAGACGCTGGAGATCGGCGTCATCTCGCCCGAGCCCAAGCCGTCCGACCTCGGGCTCGGCGTCGGCGAGGTCGGCTACCTGATCACCGGCGTGAAGGACGTGCGGCAGTCGCGGGTCGGCGACACCGTCACCTCGGCGGCCAGGTCGGCCGGCGAGATGCTGGCGGGCTACGAGCACCCCAAGCCCATGGTGTTCTCCGGCCTGTATCCCATCGACGGCGACGAGTACCCGGAGCTGCGTGAGGCGCTGGACAAGCTGCAGCTCAACGACGCCGCGCTCGTCTACGAGCCCGAGACCTCGGCCGCGCTCGGCTTCGGCTTCCGCGTGGGCTTCCTCGGCCTGCTGCACATGGAGATCGTCCGCGAGCGGCTGGAGCGGGAGTTCGGCCTGTCGCTGATCTCCACCGCGCCCAACGTCGTCTACCGCGTCGTCATGGAGGACGGCAACGAACTGACCGTCACCAACCCGTCGGAGTTCCCGTCGGGGGGCAAGATCGCCCAGGTCTTCGAGCCGGTCACCAAGTCGACGATCCTGGCCCCCGCCGAGTTCATCGGCGCGATCATGGAGATCTGCCAGGGCCGGCGCGGCCAGCTCCAGGGCATGGACTACCTGTCGGAGGACCGCGTCGAGATCCGCTACACGCTGCCGCTCGGCGAGATCATCTTCGACTTCTTCGACCAGCTCAAGTCGCGCACCCGCGGCTACGCCTCGCTCGACTACGAGCCCGCCGGCGAGGCCGAGGCCGACCTGGTCAAGGTCGACATCCTGCTCCAGGGCGAGCCGGTCGACGCCTTCAGCGCGATCGTGCACAAGGAGAAGGCGTACGCCTACGGGGTCGACATGGCCAAGAAACTGCGCGAGCTGATCCCGAGGCAGCAGTTCGAGGTGCCGATCCAGGCCGCCATCGGCGCCCGCGTCATCGCCCGCGAGAACATCCGCGCCATCCGCAAGGACGTCCTCGCCAAGTGCTACGGCGGCGACATCTCCCGTAAGCGCAAGCTGCTGGAGAAGCAGAAGGAAGGCAAGAAGCGGATGAAGATGGTGGGCCGGGTCGAGGTGCCCCAGGAGGCGTTCGTCGCCGCCCTGTCCACCGACTCCGGCGCCGGCGACAAGTCCAAGAAGTAGGGGCTCCCGGCCGGGGCCTGCGCGCCGCTGACCGGTGCGCAGGCCGGGCCACCGTGATCGGCGGCAGGCACCTGGCTGCCGTGGATCCGGGCGTGTGCGCCTGGCTGTCCGTGGGCTCGGCTGTGCGGACCCCGGCCGCCGCGGACTCGTTACGTGCCGTTCGCTGATCCGGCGCGCAGCGTGGAGGCCGCGAGGACCGCGAGACCCGTGATCGTCTGGGCCGCCAGCAGGACCCCGATACCGTCCGTGCCGACGGCGAAGGCGGCCAAGGCCGGCAGACAGCCGAGGACGGCGAGGTCCACGCCGGTCAGCGCCCAGAAGAGCGGACCCGTGGGGACGGCGCCGCCCGGGGTGTCGATGACCGGCATGGAGTGGTCGACCGGGCGGCGGCGCGCCATCCGCAGTGCTCCGGCCGCCACGGCAGGCGCCATCGCCGGACCGAACAGCCACCAGGCCCCGTCCAGGTACGTCCCGGAGCCCGTCGCGGGCGCCGTGGGCAGCGCGCCCGCGAGCGTCAGGCCGGCCAGCGCCGCGGCCGCCCACGCGCCGCTGAGCAGGGCGGGCAGCAGGGCGCGCGCCGCCAGCGCCGGGCGCCGGCCCACCCCGGCGAGGCGGGACAGGGCGGGATTGTCGCCGTCGCGGCGCGCGCCGGCCGTGTGGGCCACCGCGACGGCCAGCGCCCCCGCCAGCACGCTCGCGACCACGACCAGGGGCGGGCCCCCCGCAGCGCCTACCGGACCGCCCAGCGCCTGCACGAGCACGGCGGGCATGACCGCAGTGGCCGGCAGGGCGACCAGACGACCGGGGCGGCGGACCGCCCGCCGCCAGTCGTGCCAGGCCAGCGCGAACGGCGCGGGAAGTGGCGGCCACGGCCGGGACCGCAGCCGCCTGGAGCGCCAGTGGTTGTCCTCGGCCGCCCAGGTCAGCGCCGACGGGTCCAGCACCGTCGCCGCCCTGGTCACGTGACCCACCCGGAGCGAGGCGGCGAGCACGGCACGGGCCGGCATGCGGCCGAGCGCCGACCATGCCTGCCGTACCAGGAGGGCCGCCCCCAGCGCCGCACCGCCGGTCACGGCCGCCACCCACGTCAGGGGCGCGCCCCCCAGAGCGGCCAAGGGGACCTCGGCCGCTGTCGCCGGCCAGGTCAGCGGCACGGCGACCGGCTCGAAGGCCGCCCGCCACCGGCCGCCCACGGCGGCGACGGTGAGCAGCACGGCCACCGCCAGCAGCGCAGTCGTCACGGCGGTCAGCCAGCCGTTCCAGGACGGCGTCACCTGCCCGAGCACCGCCAGCGCCACCCCGCCGGTCGTCGCCGAGACCCCGAGCACGACGGCGCCCAGCAGTCGCCAGACGAGCTGGTCGGGCGCGCCCAGCGCGGCCAGCGCCGCCAGCCCGAGCACCGCTCCCACCACGACCGCGGTCACCAGCAGCACCCGCGCCGTCCGGGCCAGCACGCCCCGCCGGTCCAGCGGCGAGAGCACCAGCCAGGCGGCGTCCGCGGCCGGCAGCGCCACCGGTCCGGCGAGCCTGGCCACGGCGACGAAACCCGCGTAGGCGACGGCGACGAGCGCCAGCCCCGCCGCCGCCCTCGCGGGCTCCACCCGCCCGGCCAGACCGGCCAGCGCGGCGGAGAGCGGATTGCCCAGGACGGCAGCGGTCATCAGGACGCCGAACACGGCCACGTACCGGTCGAGCGCACCGGCCGGGCGAGCGCGGCGCGACCGGACGAACGCCCGGACCGACGAGGGTGTCGCGGTGGATCTGCCTGGGATGTTCACGGGGACCTCGTCGAGGGTTCAGGGTCGAGGTTCGGCTGTCCGGCTCGTCGGGGAGCTCAGAGGGTCGGGTCGGGGTTCGGCTCGTCGGGGAGCTCAGGGGGTTCGGGGGGCAGGAGGTCGTGGCTGTGCTCAGGCTGAGGGCCTGGGGCTGCGGTGGTCGCCCCGGGGGTCCCAGGGCTCGCTGGTCAGGAGGTCAGCTGGCCCGTGGGGGACATCCGGCAGCCGCGGCCGGCCAGCTCGGGGTCGTGCGTGGCCATGACCACCGTGCCGCCCTCCGCGGCGTACTCCTCGACGAGGACGCCGAGCCGCGTGCGGAAAGCGGCGTCCAGCCCGCGCTCCGGCTCGTCGAGCAGCAGCACGCGGCTCGGCCGGATCAGCGTCGCGGCCAGGTGGAGGCGCTGGCGCTGCCCCGTGGACAGGTTCAGCGGAGAGGCGTCGGCGCGTCCGTCCAGGCCGAACAGCTCCAGCGCCTCGTCGGCCGTCATCCGGGACTCGCCGTGCACCGCCGCCATGAGCTCCAGATGCTCGCGACCGGTCAGGCCCGGATACCACGCGGGCTCGTCCCCCATCAGTGCCACCTGCCGCCAGAACGCCGCCTCGTCGACCGGCTCGGCGCCCAGAACCGTGACGTGGCCGCTGGTGACGGGCTGCAGCCCGGCGAGGCAGCGCAGCAGGGTGGACTTGCCCGAGCCGTTGGGCCCCACGAGGGCGACGACCTCGCCCCGCGACGCGGTCAGGGACACTCCCGCGAGAACAGGATTGCCGCCGAGCTCCACGCTCACTTCATGGGCGACGATGATCGCTTCCGACATGCCCCGAGCCTAGCCGCGGGACGTGTGGCGCGGCGCGGTTCCGCGCCGCCGGGCGCGGTGGACGCGGACCGAGCCTCGCGTTTTTGTCGGTGCCGTCGCCTACCTTTGAGGAAATCGAACACCCGTGCGACTGGAGGGCGTCGTGATTGCTGCTGAGAGGTTCGAGCGGGCGGCCGTGCTGGGAGTCGCGATGGCCGAGGAGCTGCGCCGGCTGTTGCGGCGGCACGCGGTGCGCGCCGGAGGCGCCGAAGGGGCGGGGAGCGGCGTGGTCCTGGTCGACGTGCCCTACCCCGACGCGGCCGTGGTCGTCGCCGTCCTCGACGTGGCGGCGGAGTGTTTCGGCGAACGCGGCGAGACCGTGGAGGAGACCCGGCAGGCCGCTCTGGAGACGCTCTTACAACTGGCGGGCTTCGACGCGGAGTCGCAGCTGCAGGTCTCGTCGGGCTCTCCCGCCCGCTCGTGAGACCGTGACCCCGCCCAGCACGCCGGTCCCCGGCCGGGCGACATGACGGATGGCTGCCGGGGGCGGGCTCGGTTACCGTCGGCCCTATGCGGGTCATCTCGGTGAATGTCGGGAAGTCGGTTGAGGCGCCGTGGGCGGGCAGGTCGGGGCACACGGCCATCGAGAAGAAGGCGGTGCCGCATCGGGTGGAGGTGGGGGCCGACGGGCTGGCCGGTGACGAGCGGGCCGACAGGGTCCACCACGGCGACCCGAGCCACGCGGTGTACGCCTATGCCAGGGAGGACTACGACTGGTGGGAGACGGAGCTCGGGCGCGGGCTGCGTGACGGCAGGTTCGGCGAAAACCTCACCACCGCAGGGCTGGACGTCACCGGCGCGATGCTGGGGGAGCGGTGGCGGGTCGGCACGGCCCTGCTGGAGGTGACCGGGCCACGGGTGCCCTGTGTGGTCTTCCGCAACTGGATGGACGAGCCGGGCTGGCTCAGGCGGTTCACGGAGGCGGGGCGGACCGGGGCGTACCTGCGGGTGGTGGAGCCGGGAGAGCTCGGCGTCGGCGACGAGGTGCGGGTCGAGCGGCGGCCCGGCGCAGGCGTGACGGTGGCCGAGTCGTTCCGGGCCTTCCACGGTGACAGGGACGCGCTGCGCCGCATCCTCGCCCTGCCCGGCCACGCCGACGTGTGGGACGCGGTGGCGGCCCGGGTGCTGACCGACGCATCGTCCTGAGCGCCACCGGGCCGGGCGGTCCGCTGCCGTGAGGGTCGGCGCCCGCGGCCCGTCACCTCAAGACCTTGTACAGGGCCGAGGTGAGGGAGGCGCGGTCGTCGTCCTGGTCGATGGACCACATCATCGCGCCGCCCAGCCCCTTGAGGCGGATGTAGGCGGCCTTCTGCAGCAGCGTCGCCGGGTCGTCGTACGACCAGAACTCGTTGCCGTCGTACAGCCACAGCGATCCCGTCCGCAGGTCGCGGTATCGCTTCCCCGGCCTGGCCACCAGGTCCTTGTAGTCCTCGGTGCCCGCGGCCCACCTGCCGGGGGCGGGGCCGGTGGCGGGCAGATGGAGGCCGTCGCCGCCGCCGGTCACACCGGTCCACCCCTGGCCGTAGGCGGGGACGCCGATCACGAGCTTGTGCCGGGGCGCGCCGCGGGACAGGTAGTCGCGCACGGTCCGGTCGACGCTGTAGCGCTCGGGGTTCGGGTCGCGGCGGTCGGTGAAGAGGTTGGCGTGGTGGCCGGTCCGGGTCTCCCAGCTGCCGCGCAGGTCGTATCCCTGCACGGTGGCGAAGTCGAGCTGCTCGAACACGCGGCGCACCTCGAAACCAGCGTCGATCTTGCCGGTGGCGGCGGGCAGGAAGGCGGTGAGCTGGGCGGAGGCGGAGAAGTCGCGGAGCTGGGAGCGGAGTTCGCGGACGAACAGCGTGAAGTTGCGCTTGTCCTCGGGCCGGATGACGTTGCCTTCGGCGCCTGACGATCCGGGCCACTCCCAGTCGAGGTCGATGCCGTCGAAGATCCCGGCGGCCGCGCCCGGCTCCAGCCCGGGCAGGTCGCCGCGCATCCACAGGTCGACGCACGAACGGGCCAGCCTGGCCCGTGACTCGGTGGTCAGCACGGCGTCGGAGAAGTACCTGGAGCCGGTCCAGCCGCCCAGCGAGATCAGCACCTTGAGGTGGGAGTGCCTGGCCTTGAGCTTGCGGAGCTGGTTGAGATTGCCGTTGAGGGCCTGGCCGGGCTCGTCGGCCACCCCGTCGACGCTCTGCTCGGCGGGCACCGGTCGTTGCCAGTCGGCCCACGGGTCGGCCGAGTAGCACGTCCCTTCGGCGCCGACGAAACCGAAGGCGTAGTTGACGTGGGTGAGCCTGGCGGCCGCGCCGCTGGTGTCCATGTCCTTGACGTGGAAGTCCCGCCCGTAGACGCCCCACTGGATGAAGTACGCGACCCGCTTGAAGGCGCCGGTGGACGCCTCGGCCGGCACCGTCACCGCCGTGAGGCCGAGGAGGAGCGAGAGTGCGATGAGGGTTCTCTTCACGGGCCTCTCCCGGGCGTCAACCATTAGGAAACTTTCCTATTAGATGCCCGGATCGTAGGCCCGGGGGACCAGGCAGTCAATGGCGGCGGGCAGACTGTAAGACGTGCCATCCACCCTGCCCGACGGCGACGCCGCCCCCGCCTCCGGCGAGCTGCCCGACAGCGCGCTACGCGGCGTCGGCGAGCGGCCGTTCGGCTTCTACGTGCACGTGCCGTTCTGCGTGACGCGCTGCGGCTACTGCGACTTCAACACCTACACGGCCGCCGAGCTCGGCCCCGGAGCCTCCCACCGCGACTACGCCGACACGGCCATCGCGGAGGTGCGGCTGGCGCGGCGCGTCCTGGGCGACGCCGAGCTGCCTGTCGAGACGGTGTTCTTCGGCGGCGGCACCCCCACCCTGCTGCCGCCGGGCGACCTGGCCCGGATCCTGGCCGCCATCGACGCGGAGTTCGGGCTGCGGCCGGGCGCCGAGGTGACCACCGAGGCCAACCCGGAGTCCGTCGACCCCGCCTCGCTCGCCCGGCTGCGCGAGGGCGGTTTCACCAGGGTCAGCTTCGGCATGCAGAGCGCGCGCGAGCACGTGCTGAAGGTCCTCGACCGCCACCACACCCCGGGCCGGGCCGCGCAGGCCGTCCGGGAGGCGAGGGCGGCCGGCTTCGAGCACGTCAACCTCGACCTCATCTACAGCACGCCCGGCGAGTCCGACGACGACTGGCGGGCGTCGCTGGCGGCCGCGATCGAGGCCGAGCCCGACCACGTCTCGGCGTACTCGCTCATCGTGGAGGAGGGCACGCGGCTGGCCGCGCGGATCAGGCGCGGCGAGCTGCCGATGCCCGACGACGACGTGGCCGCCGACCGCTACCTGATCGCCGACGCGATGCTGGCGGAGGCGGGGTTCGGCTGGTACGAGGTGTCCAACTGGGCCACCTCCGACGACGCCCGGTGCCGCCACAACCTGCTCTACTGGACCGGCGGCGACTGGTGGGCCGTCGGCCCCGGCGCGCACAGCCACGTCGGCGGCACCCGCTGGTGGAACGTCAAGCATCCCGCGGCCTACGCCCAGCGGCTGGCCGCCGGCGCCTCGCCCGTGCACGCGCGCGAGGTGCTGGCAGACGAGGACCGCGAGACCGAACGGCTGATGCTGGAGCTCCGGCTTTCCTCCGGCTATCCGCTCGGTGAGGTGGCCCCCCGTGCGCGCACGGCCGTGGCGGCGGCGCTCGGCGGCGGGCTGCTGGAGCCCGAGCCGTTCAAGGCCGGCCGGATGGTGCTCACGCTCAAGGGACGGCTGCTGGCCGACGCGCTGGTGCGCGACCTCGTCAGCTGACCGGACGGAGTCGCGCCCTACGGGCTCGCCGGTGGATCGGACGGCTTCGTGGCCCCACGGGCTCGCCGGCTGACCGGACAGCCTCGCGGACCCACGAGTTCGCCGGATGAGCGGACAGTCTCCGTGACTGCCGGGCTCGTGGTGGGACGGGACGTCAGGTGATCAGGCGGATGGAGATCGGGTAACGGTAGTTCTCGCCGCGGTTGGCGGCGATGGCGGCCTGGATGTGGAAGATCAACGAGACGATCCAGATGACCGGCAGCAGGAAGAGGCCGATGATGATGATCGACAGCAGTCCGGCGACCACGTAGCCGACGAACATCGTGATCTGGAAGTTGAGCGCCTCGGCCGCCTGGTCGCGGACATACGGGGCCTCGTCCTTCTTCATCAGGTAGATGACCAGCGGGCCGACCCAGGAGACGAGCAGGCCCAGCAGGTGGGACAGCATGGCCATCGTCGTGTCGTCACTGCCCGGGCGCGGGCCGTACGCGCCGGGGACGTGCGGCCGCTGCTGCGGGACGCCGTAGCCGTAACCCTGGCCACCCGGCTGCTGGTAGCCCTGGGCCGGGGGCTGGTAGCCCTGGCCAGGGGGCTGCTGGTAACCCGGCGCGGGCGGCGGGTAGCCGGCGGGCGGGGTGTGCGGCTGCCCGTACGCGTAGCCCGGCTGGGCGGCCGGACCGGGTTGAGCGCCGGAGCCGGCGTGCGGCCCCGCGCCGGGCTCCGGCGGCGGCCCGGCCGGGCGGGCGCCGGAGCCGGGACGGGCGTCGTCCGGGCCTGAGTCGTGCTCGAAGGCAGGACGCGACCCGCCTTCGAGGGCAGGATGCGGCCCGCCTTCGGGGGCAGGGTGCGACTCGCCTTCGAGGGCAGGATGCGGCCCGCCTTCGGGGGCAGGGTGCGGCCCGCTCTGGCCGGGAACGTCGGAACGGGCGACGCGCCGGGTGGCGTCGTCGTCCGGCTGGGGAGTGGGCGGGTCCTGGCTCATGCTTCCTCCGTGACGAAGTCGATCAGTTCTTCGACCCGGCCAAGAAGCTCGGGCTCCAGGTCGGCGAAGGTGGAGACGGCGCCGAGGATGCGCCGCCACGCCTCCGCCGGCTCCAGCCGCCAGCCCAGCGCCGCGATCACACCCTCCTTCCACGGTATCCCGCGCGGCACGTCCGGCCAGGCCGGGATGCGCAACGAGGAGGGCTTGACCGCCTGCCAGATGTCGACGAACGGGTGCCCCACCACCAGCACGTCGGGCGAGGCCACCTGGGCGGCGATGCGGCTCTCCTTGGAACCGGGCACGAGGTGGTCGACCAGCACGCCCAGCCTGCGTCCCGGCCCGGGGCCGAACTCCGCCACGATCGCCGGCAGGTCGTCGACCCCCTCCAGGTACTCGACCACCACGCCTTCGACCCGCAGGTCGTGACCCCAGATCTTCTCCACCAGCGCGGCGTCGTGCACGCCCTCCACGTAGATGCGGCTCTCCCGGGCGACCTTGGCCCGCACCCCCTCCACGGCGATCGAACCCGACGCGCTCCGCCTCGGCCCGCGCGGCCCCGGCGCGGGCCGTACCAGCGTCACGACCTTGCCCTCCAGCAGGAACGCGGCCGGCGCCAGCGGGAACAGCCTCCGCCTGCCGAACCGGTCCTCCAGAGTGACGGCCTCCTTGTCGCAGGCCACCACGGCGCCGCAGAAGCCGCTCTCGGCGTCCTCCACGACCAGGTCCGGCTCGGCGGGCACCTTCGGGATCGTGCCCTTGCCGGGTCGCCGCCAGTTGCCCGCGAGAACATCACCCTCGTACACACGGGGACCGTAGCAAATCACCCGCCCATCGCGAGGCGCTTGCGGCTGCCGCTGCGCCGTACGAGGACGACGACGGTGACGACGATCCCGATCAGCAGACCCGCGCCCGGGACGAGCAGCAACGCCGCCACCCCGCCCGCCAGGCCGCCGGCCGCGGCGGCGAGGTCGCGGCCGACCCCGAAGCGCGCGTCGGCCGCCTCCTGCGTCGCGCAGGTGAGCCGGTAGTCGCCCGCGGCGGGCGCGTTGACCAGGAGGATGAGCTGCCAGCGGGTGGAGCCCTGGGTGACGGTCTGGTTCGTGGCCGTGTTGACGAGCCTGGCCTGCCCGGGACCGCCGGAGATCATGCACTGGTAGTGCACGCGGGTGGGGCTGTCGATGTAGACGGCGGGCCGGTCGGCCGGGTCGAGGGCGACGGTGACGCTCTCGCCCGCCGCGAACGTCCTGCTCGGCGCGACCTCGCCCACCGTGCCCAGCACGCCCGTCATGAACAGGGCGACGCCCGCGACCACGCACACCACGGCGACCGCCCAGCCGGCGCCGATCCACCACAGCGGCGGCTTGACCAACTTGGGGTCGGGCCGGGCGCCGAGCGGGGCCGCGCCGCCGTACCCCGGCTGCCCGGCCCCGTACCCCGGTTGCCCGGCGCCGTACTCCGGCTGCCCGTAGGCATGACCGCCGACAGGGGCCGCCTGTTCGTACGCGGGCCCGCCCTGCGGCGGCGCCTGCCCGTACGCGGGGTCGGGCGCGTGGCCGTACAGGGGCGCGCCCTGGGGCGGCGCCTGGCCGTAGGGCGGCTGGTAACCGTACGCCGGGCCGCCGGGAGCCTGCTGCCCGTAGCCGGGTGCGCCGGGAGGCTGTTGTCCGTAGCCCGGCGCGCTCGGTGGCTGCTGCCCGTAGCCGGGCGCGCTGGGGGGTTGTTGCGCGTAACCGGGTGTGCTCGGCGGTTGGTGTCCGTAGCCGGGTGCGGCGGGCGGCGGTGCGTAGCCGCCGAAGGCGCCGGGCGGGCCGTGGAGCGGGGCGCTGTGCGGCTGCTGTCCGTACGGGGGCGGGGTCGCCTGGCCGTACGGCGGGCCGCCGGGCGGTGCGAAGCCGGGAGAAGGCTGTGCCCCGGCGCCCGGGACGGGGCCGTGCGAGGCGGCCGGTTCCGGGCCGGACGACGACTCGGACGGTGCGCCCGGTTGCGGGCCGGACGGCGACGCGATCGACGGACCGGACGGCGCATCCCGATGCGGCCCGGACGAACCGGCGGCGGGCGGCTCCGCGGGCGGCTGGGAGAGGGTGTCGGAGGAGCCGCCGTCCGCCTCCGGCGCGTCGCCGGAGGCGGGAGACGGCTCCGACCTCGGCGGGGCTCCGGGCCCCGGGTCGGAGGGAGGCACCGACCCGGGGGAGGAGGCTCCAGAGGACGAGGGGGCCTGACCGGGTCGCGGACCGGGCCCGGGCTGCGGGCCGCTCGGCTGGGACGGAGAATCGTCGGTCATAGCGGCCAGTCTGGGGCCTGGAGGTTCGGGCACGCCAGGCACCCCGGTGGTCGGCTGTTATCGCACCTTCCAGGCAACGGCCGTACACTTGGCACTCGGGAACACAGAGTGCTAGAGCGTTCCCGCAAGGCACAGGCAGGAGGTGAGCACGTGCTCGACGATCGTAAACTGGCGGTGCTCCGCGCCATTGTCGAAGACTACGTGTCCACCAACGAACCGGTGGGCTCCAAGGCGCTGGCCGAGCGCCACAACCTCAAGGTCTCCCCGGCCACGGTGCGCAACGACATGGCCGCGCTGGAGGAGGAGGGCTACATCACCCAGCCGCACACCAGTGCCGGCCGCGTGCCGACGGACAAGGGCTATCGCCTGTTCGTCGACAGGTTGTCGCAGGTGAAGCCGCTGTCCGCGGCGGAGCGCCGGGCGATCGAGACGTTCCTCGCCGGCGCGGTCGACCTCGACGACGTGGTCATGCGCACCGTGCGGCTGCTCGCGCAGCTGACCAGGCAGGTCGCCGTCGTGCAGTACCCGACGCTGACCCGCTCGACGGTCCGGCACGTCGAGCTGGTGCCGCTCAGCGAGCGGCGCGTCATGCTCGTCCTGATCACCAACACCGGCCGGGTCGAGCAGCGGGTGATCGAGCTTCCCGAGGTGGTGGAGGACCACCGCATCGCCCACCTGCGCGCCGTGCTCAACTCGTGCCTCGACGGGTGCGGTCTCAGCACCGTGCCCGAGCTGATCGCCGACCTGCCCGAGCGGCTCCCGGCCGAGGACCGGCCCGCGGTGGCGACGATCCTGTCGGTCCTGCTGGAGACACTCGTCGAACGGCACGACGAGAAGATCGTCTTCGCCGGGGCCGCCAACCTGGCCGGCGCCGACTTCGCCACGGGCCTGCGTGACGTGCTCGAGGCGCTGGAGGAGCACGTCGTCCTCATGCGGCTGCTCGGCGAGACATCCTCAGACACCCCGTCCGCGCTCACCGTGCGCATCGGCTCCGAAAACCCCTACCTTCGCGGCACGTCCGTCGTCGCCACCGGATACGGTTCTGGCGACAACCAACTGGCCCGGCTCGGCGTGCTGGGTCCCACGAGGATGGACTACCCCGTGACGATGGGCGCCGTGCGCGCGGTGGCACGCTACGTCAGCCAGATCCTGGCTGCATCATAAGAGGTCGATAAGTGGCAAACAGCGACTACTACGCCACCCTCGGGGTGCGCCGTGACGCCAGTCAGGACGAGATCAAGAAGGCGTACCGGAGACTGGCCCGGGAGCTGCACCCCGATGTGAACCCCGACCCTGAGACCCAGGAGCGGTTCAAGGAGATCACGCAGGCCTACGAGGTCCTGTCCGATCCCAACAAGCGCCAGATGTACGACCTGGGCGCGGACCCGTTCGGCGGCGGTGCGGGCGCGGGCGCGGGCGCCGGCGGTTTCGGCGCCGGGTTCCCGTTCAGCGACATCATGGACGCCTTCTTCGGCACGGCGGGCGGCGCGCGCGGGCCGCGCTCGCGGGCCCGCCGGGGGCGCAACGCCACGATCCGGGTCGAGCTCGACCTGCGGGAGACCGCGTTCGGCACCACCCGCGAGCTGGTCGTCGACACGGCGGTGCTGTGCGAGGTGTGCCAGGGCGCCGGAGCCGCGCCCGGCACCCACCCCGACACCTGCGACATGTGCAACGGGCGCGGTGAGATCTCCCAGGTGACACGGTCGTTCCTGGGTCAGGTCATGACCTCGCGGCCGTGCCCGCAGTGCGGCGGCTTCGGCTCGATCATCCGCCACCCGTGCCAGGAGTGCTCCGGCGACGGCCGGGTGCGCACCCGCCGGACCATCAAGGTCCGCATCCCCGCGGGCGTCGAGGACGGCACCCACATCCAGCTCGCGGGCGAGGGCGAGATCGGCCCCGGCGGCGGCCCGCCCGGAGACCTGTTCCTGGAGATCGTCGAACGCCCCCACGAGATCTTCGAGCGGCGCGGCGACGACCTGCACTGCACGGTGCAGATCCCGATGACGGCCGCCGCGCTCGGCACCGTGCTGACCGTGGAGACCCTCGACGGCGCGGAGGAGATCGACGTCCGGCCGGGCACCCAGTCGGGGCAGGTCATCACCATGTACGGCAGGGGCGTCCAGCGGCTCAACGAGACGGGCCGCGGCGACCTGCTCATCCACGTCAACGTGGAGACCCCGATGCGGCTCGACCCGGCGCAGGAGGAGCTGCTGCGCGAGCTGGCCAGGCAGCGGGGCGAGGAGCGGCCGCCGGGCAAGTTCGCGCCGGGCCAGCAGGGGTTCTTCTCGCGGCTGCGCGACGCGTTCAACGGCAGATGAGCCTGCTGCCGTGACCGTCCCCGTCTTCCTGTCCGACGTTCTCGACGGGCCCGAGCTGGTGCTCGGCGGCGCCGAGGGGCGGCACGCGGCGGCCGTGCGCCGGCTGCGCGCCGGCGAGCGGGTCGACCTGACCGACGGGGCCGGCGCGGTCGCCGAGTGCGTGGTGGTCGAGGCGCTCAAGGACGCGCTCCGGCTGGAGGTGACGGGCCGCTACGCGGTGGCGGCGCCACAGCCGCGGATCGTGGTCGTCCAGGGGCTGCCGAAGGGCGACCGGGGCGAGCTGGCGGTCGAGATGATGACCGAGGCCGGCGTCGACGTGATCGTTCCCTGGGCGGCCTCGCGCAGCATCACCCAGTGGAAGGGCGAACGGGCGGGCAAGGCGCTCGGCCGGTGGCGCTCCACGGCGCGCGAGGCGGGCAAGCAGGCCCGCAGGTTCCACCTGCCGGAGGTGACGGAGCCGGCGTCCACGGCGCGGGTCGAGTCGCTGCTCGCCGGTGCGGCGCTGGGGCTGGTGCTGCACGAGGAGGCGGCCGAGCCGCTGTCCGGAGTGGGTCTGCCGGCGGGCGGCGACATCGTCGTCGTGGTGGGCCCCGAGGGCGGGGTCTCCGACGAGGAGCTGAGCCGGTTCCGGGCGGCGAAGGCGGTGCCGGTGCTGCTGGGGTCCACGGTGCTGCGCACGTCCACGGCGGGGGTGGCGGCGGCGGCCGTCCTGCTGTCGCGTACCGGCCGCTGGTGAGGCCGGACCGCCGAGGAGTCGCGAGCTGAGCGGACGTCGCGGTGGCCGGGGTGAGCGCGATGGGCGCGACAGGCCGGGGCGCCCACGCGCGTGGCCGTCACGGGCGGCGCGGGCTCACGGGGTCGCGTACGGGGTGCCGTCGACCAGCGGCGTCGAGCCCCCGCTCGGAGTGGGCTCGGGATCGGGTGGCGGGCACTCGTGGGCCGGGCACGTCGCCGTCACCGGGTCCGGCGGGGAGGACGTCGGAGTCGCGGTCGGGGTCGGCGAGGGGGTCGGAGTGGCCGTGGGGCACCCGTCGCGCGGTGTCCTGTCGTCCTTGGCGGCCGTCGGGCACGGGGTGGGGCTCTGCTCGGGCGTCGGCTTGCTGGTCGACTTCGCCGTCTCCGACGGCTGCTGCCTCGGCGGCCGGGTCGACGGGTCGGGCAGGATCACCACCTCGGTCGGCTGACTGCGGACGGGCGGCTCGGGCGAGACGGCCCGGTTGGTCGAGTCGGCGGCCGGGGGAGTGGAGGTGCTCTTGATGTCCTGCACGGTCTCCCGCAGGACCGTGTGGCGCAGTTCGGGGACGACCATCACGACCGTGCCCGCCACCAGCACGGCGCTGGCGGCGGCCGCGCCCGCCCGCCACCAGAACAGGTTGCGCGCGCCGCGCCGCTCGATGCGGGCGCGGATGATCTCCAGTCCTTCCGGCGAGGGCACGACCGTGTCCGCCTCCGCGCGCAGCACACGGCGCAGTACGTCGCCGTACTCGTCGGGGGGCTGGGTCATGACATCTTCTCCAGGACGGATCGCAAGGCGGCCATGCCACGTGCGGTGTGGCTCTTGACCGCGCCCTTGCTGATGCCCATGGCGTGGGCGATCTCAGCCTCGGACAGATCACCGTAGTAACGAAGGACGAGTGCCTCTCTCTGACGTGTCGGCAGGGCCCGCAGCGCCTCGATCACGGCGGAGCGTTCCAGCTCCCCGATCGCGCCGTTCTCGGCGCTCGGGGCGTCGGGCAGACCCTTGGGAGCATACTTCTCGACGACCGCCCGGTGCCGCAGCACCGAACGGGACCGGTTGACGACGGATTGGCGCAGGTAGGCGAGTGCCTTGTCGGGGTCGCGCAGTCTACGCCAGGCACCGTGGATGGCGACGAACGCGTCCTGCACGACCTCCTCGGCGGTGGCTATGTCACGTACCAGCAACACAGCGAGACGCACCAAGGACCGGAAGTGCGCGCTGTAGAGCGCGGTCACGGCCATGTCGGCGTCCCACCCGACCGGCACCGCCCCTAACGACCTGTCGGCCAGCAGGGTTTCGGTGGTCACCTCATGAGGACGCGCGGCCTTCCCGGAGGGTTTACGCTCTTGCGGTTCCTTAGGGGGCATTACCCAGTCGTGTCCTCGCCAGGTGGCCTACCCGGCCCTGAATGATGTCGACGTGCTGCAGTGTCGCTCACCACCCTAACCGCGAGGATCTTTCCGTGCACGACGCGGCCGGTCACCGATTCGCAACAGGGTGGGGGAAGTCGGAGCGTATCATCGGCGGCGCCCCTCGATAGGCTGCCCGTGTGACCGACTGCCTCTTCTGCAAGATCGTCGCCAAGGAGATCCCGGCCGAGGTCGTCCTCGAGACCGACAGGGCGCTGGCGTTCCGCGACATCAACCCGCAGGCCCCCACCCACGTGCTCGTCATCCCGAAGCAGCACCATGCCGACGCGGCCGCGCTCGCCGAGGCCGACGACGGGCTCGCCGACGACGTGCTGAAGGCCGCCCACGCGGTCGCCGTCCAGGAGGGCGTGGCCGAGGCCGGCTACCGGGTCGTCTTCAACACCGGGCCCGGCGCGGGGCAGACCGTCTTCCACGTGCACGCCCACGTCCTGGGCGGGCGCGGTCTGACCTGGCCGCCCGGCTGACCGGTCCTCCCGGAGGCCGCCGCCGGCCGAGGTGGCGGCCTGACCGATATTGGCGAGAAGCGCCGGCCCATGCCCGGCTACCATGGGCGGAGAAGCACATCCAGAAGAGACCGGGAGGCATCAGGCCGCTGGCCTGCCCATGTCCGAACTACACGAATCACGACGGTCCGCACCTCCGACGCGCACACAAGCCAAGGTGCTGATTCCGGACGAATACTCGATGGTCAGCCTCCTGGGCTCCCGCGACGAGCTGCTGCGCGTCATCGAGGGTGCCTTCAAGGCCGACA
Source organism: Nonomuraea indica (assembly GCF_002850745.1). Classification (GTDB taxonomy): domain Bacteria; phylum Actinomycetota; class Actinomycetes; order Streptosporangiales; family Streptosporangiaceae; genus Nonomuraea; species Nonomuraea indica. The sequence goes on along the minus strand of NZ_KZ559466.1, from coordinate 832,988 downwards.
TCCACGTGCGAGGCAACGAGATCACCGTCACCGGCAGCCCCGACGAGAGCGGCACCGTGGTGCGGCTCTTCGAGGAGCTGGTGGAAGTGCTCAACAACGGCGGCGAGCTCACGCCCGACGCGGTCGAGCGCAGCATCGCCATGCTGCGCATGACCTCCGACCGCCCCGCCGAGGTGCTCTCCCTCGACATCCTCTCCTCCCGTGGCCGCACGATCAGGCCGAAGACGGTCAACCAGAAGCGCTACGTCGACGCGATCGACCAGCACACGATCGTGTTCGGCATCGGCCCGGCCGGCACCGGCAAGACCTATCTGGCGATGGCCAAGGCCGTGCGCGCGCTGCAGGAGAAGCGGGTCAACCGGATCATCCTCACCCGGCCCGCCGTCGAGGCCGGCGAGCGGCTGGGCTTCCTGCCCGGCACGCTCTACGAGAAGATCGACCCCTACCTGCGCCCGCTGTACGACGCGCTGCACGACATGGTCGACCCCGACTCCATCCCCAAGCTGATGGCGGCGGGCACGATCGAGGTCGCGCCGCTCGCCTACATGCGCGGCCGCAGCCAACCGGTGGGCACCGGCGTCCTCACTCCGGACGGGTGGCGCCCCATCGGGGAGTTGGAAGTCGGTGACCTCGTCATCGGCTCCAACGGCGAGCCGACGCCCGTGATCGGGGTGTACCCGCAGGGGGAGCAGAAGATCTATCGGCTCTACAGCCAGGACGGCGCCTCGGTGCTCGCCTCGGAGGACCATCTTTGGACTGTCCGCACCCGTGACGACGGCGGTCGGGGAAAGCCGTGGCGGGTCCTGCAGACCAAGGAGATGATCGGCGACCTCAGGACAGCCCACTATCGCAAGTGGGAGCTCCCGTTGCTGAGCGCGCCGGTCTGCTTCCCAGAGCGCGACGTCCCCATGGACCCCTACGCGCTGGGCCTGCTCATAGGCGACGGGTGCGTCACCGGGAAGACCACTCCGAGTTTCGCGTCGAACGATCCGGAACTGGTCGAGGCCATCGAGCACGCCCTCCCCGGCGTGCGAGCAAGGCTGAAGGGTGGGCCGGACTACGTGCTCAACCGGGTGAGGCAGCCCGGAGACCGCGTGACGCTCGCCAATCCGATCACCGATGTCATGCGGCGGCTCGGGCTGGCCGGCTGTGGCTCTGCCACGAAGTTCGTGCCCGAGCTCTATCTCCGGAACACGCCGGAGGTCAGGCTCGCCGTTCTTCAGGGTCTGCTCGACGCTGACGGGGGTCCCGTCGCCCAGCAGGGGCGCTCGTGCAGGATCCAGTACACCACCGTGTCGCCACGGCTCCGTGACGACGTGGTCTTCCTGGTGCAGTCCCTCGGTGGCGTGGTCTACTGGCGCACCCGCCCGGCCAAGGGACGCAAGCCGGGAATGGCGAGCGGACGGCCGGTCCGCCACCGTCACGACGCGTACGTCCTCGACATCCGGCTTCCTGAGGGCGTCGAGCCCTTCCGGTTGTCGCGGAAGGCGGAGATCTACAGAGGGTTCGGCGGTGGCCGCCCCATGCGGTTCGTGGATCGCATCGAGCCGCGAGGCACTGCCGAGTGCGTGTGCATCCAGGTGGCGGCTGAGGACTCTCTCTACGTCACCGAGGACTTCCTCCTGACGCACAACACGCTGAACGACGCCTTCATCATCCTCGACGAGGCCCAGAACTCCTCGGCCGAGCAGATGAAGATGTTCCTGACGCGGCTCGGCTTCAACTCCAAGATCGTGGTGACGGGTGACGTCACGCAGGTCGACCTGCCCTCGGGCACGACCAGCGGCCTGCGCGTCGTGCAGGAGATCCTCGACGGCATCCCCGACATCCACTTCTCCCGGCTGACCAGCTCCGACGTGGTCCGCCACAAGCTCGTCAGCGAGATCGTCGACGCCTACGGGCGCTACGACGCCCAGCAGGCTCCGGCCGCCGCCGGCGCGGCCAAGCCGATCCAGCAGCGGAGCAGACGCCGATGAGCATCGAGATCAACAACGAGTCGGGCGTCCAGGTCGACGAGGAGAGCATCGTCCGCCTGGCCGGTCACGTCCTCGGCGAGATGGGCGTCAACCCGCTCGCCGAGATGTCGATCATGATCATCGACGAGAACGCCATGGCGGAGCTGCACGAGAAGTGGATGGGGGAGCCGGGCCCCACCGACGTGCTCGCCTTCCCCATGGACGAGTTGCGGCCCGGCGGCGGCGCCCGCGGCGACGGCGACGCCCCCGCCGACCCGGCGCTCCTCGGCGACGTGGTGCTCTGCCCGCAGGTGGCCGCCCGGCAGGCGGCCGAGGCGGGCCACAGCACGCGCGACGAGCTGGAGCTGCTGTGCACGCACGGCATCCTCCACCTCCTCGGCTACGACCACGCCGAGCCCGAGGAGCACAAGGAGATGTTCGGCCTGCAGGCCCGGCTCCTGGAGTCGTGGCAGGAGGTGCGCGGCTAGCGGTGGACGCCTGGTTGCCCCTGGCCATCACCCTCGTGGTGATCGGTGGCCTGATCGCCAGTGCGGAGACGGCACTGACGCGGATCTCCCGGGTGCGCGCGGAGGAGTTCGTCCGCGAGGGCCGGCGCGGAGCGCCGCGTCTGCAGGCCATCGTCACCGACCCGCCGCGCTACCTCAACCTCCTGCTGCTGCTCCGGCTGAGCTGCGAGCTGGTGGCGACGGTCATCGTGACGCTGCTGTCCATCGACCACCTGGGCGACCAGGGCTGGGCGTACGTGACGGCGGCCGTCATCATGATCCTCGTCAGCTACGTGATCGTCGGCGTCTCGCCGCGGACGCTCGGCCGCCAGCACGCCGAGCCCATCGCGCTGGCCGGCGCGCCCGTCGTCTACGGCCTGACCCGCATCTTCGGCCCGCTGCCCAAGCTGCTGATCCTGCTCGGCAACGCGCTGACCCCCGGAAAGGGCTTCCGCGAGGGCCCGTTCACCTCCGAGGCCGAGCTGCGCGACCTGGTCGACCTGGCCGAGGAGCGCCGGGTGATCGAGCCGGACGAGCGCGAGATGATCCACTCGGTGTTCGAGCTGGGTGACACGCTCGTGCGCGAGGTCATGGTGCCGCGCACCGACATGGTCTTCATCGAGCGCACCAAGACGCTCAGCCAGGCGCTGTCGCTGGCGCTGCGCAGCGGCTTCTCGCGCATCCCCGTCGTCGGCGAGAACGAGGACGACGTCATCGGCATCGCCTACCTGAAGGACATCATCCGCCGGGTGCACGAGGCGGGGCAGGACGGCGGCGGCGAACGCGTCGACTCCATCATGCGCACGGCCACGTACGTGCCCGAGAGCAAGCCCATCGACCAGTTGCTGCGCGAGATGCAGGCGCGGCAGATCCATCTGGCCATCGTCATCGACGAGTACGGCGGCACCGCCGGGCTGGTCACCATCGAGGACGTGCTGGAGGAGATCGTCGGCGAGATCACCGACGAGTACGACCAGGAGGCCCCGCGGGTCGAGCCCATGCCCGACGGCGGGCTGCGGGTGACCGCCCGGATGCCGGTCGACGAGCTGGGCGAGCTGTTCGACACCGAGATCGAGGTCGACGACGTCGAGACGGTCGGCGGCCTGCTGGCCCACGCCCTCGGCCGGGTGCCGATCGCCGGCTCGCAGGCCGAGGTCGCCGGTCTCCGGCTCACCGCCGAGAGCCTGGCCGGGCGGCGCAACCGCATCAGCACGGTGGTGGTCCGCCGGGTCGAGCCCGCGCCGCCCGACGTGGTGCCGGCCGCCGCGGAGCAGGACTGACCGGCCCCCTGGCGGGGCGGCAAGTGTTCTCCAAGCCGTCTGCAAGTGCCGTCCTCCAGTCTTGGTCGTGGCGCCCAGTGCGGAGGGCGCCGCAACGGGAGGCGCCCGATCCGCCGGATGGGGTTCGCGGCGGAGGGGCGCTTCCGGGGGGCGGCAACGTCACGGTCTGCTAGCCGATCGCGGCGTTGCTTGGCGTAAAAGGGTGTTCTCGTCCGGTAAGCCGGGCGAGAACACCCTTTTAGTGTTTGATCCTTTATTGGCAACTCTGGTGGATTGTCCACCTCGGTGCCCGGGGAGATCCGCGTTCGGGGGGAAAATCATGAAACGCGGACTGCGGATGCTCGGCTCGGTCGCCACCGGCGGCCTTCTGGCCGCGAGCCTGGCGGGCTGCGGCGGCGGAGCCCACGACCAGGCCCGCCCCGACGCCCGCGCGACTGCCCGGCTGCAGGAGGTCCTGAACGACCGGCCACGGCTGCCCGACGGCTTCTCACCCCGGGCGGAACGGCCCTGGCGGGCGCCGTTCACGCCACGGAACATCGACTGCCTGACCGTGCTGGAACCCGCCGCCGGACGGGCGCCCGAGCGGGCGCTGACCGCGCAGGCGGCGGTCAGCTACCGGGGCGACGAGCTGGGGGAGCAGGTGGCGGTGGGACTGGCCCGCTACGCCGGCTCGGAGGCCGAAGGCCACCTCGGCGACCTCGCCGAGGCCATGGCCGGCTGCCGGTCGATGCGCTCGCCGGGCGGCACCCGGCTCAGGGCCCGGCCGCTGCCCGCCCCGCTGCGCGCGGTGGGCGACGAGGTGGCCGACGAAGTGGTCGGCGCCGAGCTGCGCGGCCGGCTGAAGGGCTATCCGTACGCGATGGACGTGGTGCTGGTCCGCTCCGGCGACACCCTGGTGTCGCTCGTGCACAGCGGCCTGGCCGGAGTCGACGCCGAACGCACCGGGCAGCTCCTCGGCGCGGTGCTGCGGATGGCCAGCGCCTAACCTAGTGCCCGTGACTCTCGATCCTGAAGACAGCAAGCTCATCACCCTGGCCCGGGCCGCACGGGCCCGCAACGGCTCCGCCGAGGGCGCCGCCGTACGCGACGAGACCGGACGCACCTACTCCGCCACCGACGTCACGCTCACCTCGCTGACGCTGTCAGCCGTGCAGGTCGCCGTGGCGACGGCCGTCTCCAGCGGCGCGCGCTCCCTGGAGGCCGCCGCGCTGGTCAGCGAGGGCGACCCGAGCGCGGCCGACGAGGAGGTGACCCGCGAGCTGGGCGCCGGGGCGCTGCTCGTGGCCGGCCCCGACGGCACGCTCCGGAGCTGACCCGTGCCGATGTCCTCCTATCTCGCCGGGCTGCGCGCCAAGGTGGGCTCCGACCTGCTCATGCTGCCGTCGGTGTGCGGGTGCGTGTTCGACGCGGACGGGCGGCTGCTGGTGGCCCGGCACAGCGACGGGGGAGTGTGGGCGGCGCCCGGCGGCGCCCTCGACCCGGGCGAACGGCCCGAGGAGGCGGTGGTCAGGGAGCTGCGCGAGGAGATCGGCGTCGACGTCGCCGTACGCGGCCTGATCGGCGTCTACAGCGGGCCGGAGTTCCACGCCGTCTACACCAACGGCCACGAGTGCATCTACATGATCGCGGTGTACGGGTGCGTGCCCGCCTCGGGGTCGCCCGTCCCCGATGGCGACGAGATCACCGACGTCCGCTGGGTGACCGAGGCGGAGCTGCCCGAGCTGCGGATGACGCCGTGGTCGCCCCGGGTGCTGCCCGAGGTGTTCACCTGGTGGCGCGGGCGGCGGCCGTGATGAGCGACAATGCACAGGTGACTTCGCCAGACACCCATCGCGCCGGATTCGCCTGCTTCGTCGGGAGGCCGAACGTCGGCAAGTCGACCCTGATGAACGCCCTGGTCGGCACGAAGGTGGCGATCACCTCCTCCAAGCCGCAGACCACCCGGCGCGTCATCAGGGGCATCGTGCACCGGCCGGACGCCCAGATCGTCATCGTCGACACGCCGGGCCTGCACCGGCCCCGCACGCTGCTCGGGGAGCGGCTCGACAGCCTCGTGCTGTCCACGCTGACCGAGGTGGACGTGATCGGCTTCTGCGTGCCCGCCAACGAGCCGATCGGCAAGGGCGACCGCTTCATCGCCGACAAGCTCGCCGCGGTGAAGAAGACACCCGTCGTCGCGGTCGTCACCAAGTGCGACCTGGCGAGCAAGGAGCAGATCGCGGCGCAGCTGCTGGCCGTCTCGCAGATCGCCGAGTTCGCCGCGATCGTGCCGGTGTCGGCGGAGGCCGGCGACCAGCTCGACGTGCTGGCCGGCGTGCTGATCGAGCACCTGCCCGAGTCGCCGCCGCTGTACGAGGGTGGTCAGCTCACCGACGAGCCCGAGCAGGTGCTGGTGGGCGAGCTGATCAGGGAGGCGGCCCTGGAGGGGGTCCGCGACGAGCTGCCGCACTCGATCGCCGTCGTGGTGGACGAGATGCTGCCGCGCGAGGGACGCGACGACCTGCTCGACATCTACGCGCACATGTTCGTCGAACGTCCCTCGCAGAAGGCCATCGTGATCGGGCACAAGGGCGAGCGGCTGCGCGACGTCGGCACCAGGGCGCGCAAGCAGATCGAGGCCCTGCTCGGCACCCGGGTCTACCTCGACCTGCGGATCAGTGTCGCCAAGGACTGGCAGCGCGACCCCAAGCAGCTGCGCCGCCTCGGCTTCTACGACTGACCGCGCCCCGTCCACGCCGCTACGGGCGACGCTCGACGGCTGCGCGGCGGCGGTGTGCGGCGGCGGCGGTGGTGGACGGTGGTGGGCGGCGGGATGGTGAGCGGCGGCCGTGGTAGGCGACGGCGTGATCAGTGGCGGTGTGCGGCGGGGTGGTCAGCGGCGGGGGTGGTCAGTGGCGGCGTGCGGCGGGGGTGGTCAGCGGCTTCGGCCCAGCGTGAGGACCGCGCTGAGCACCACCGCGACGGCGGCCGCCAGCGCGGCGAACCAGCCGTAGCGGATCACCGGCTCCACCGACAGGACACCGCCCAGGTCGACCGAGAGCCGGTCGCCGGCGCCGCCCGGGTCGGTCACGAAGATCACCAGCAGCCCGGCCGCCAGCCCGCCCGGCAGCGCGGCAAGGGCGGCGATCCACGGGCGGGCCAGCAGCCCGGCCGTCCCGAGTGCCAGCGCGGCCAGCCCGGCGACCAGGATGAGGACGCCACGGCCGTCGTCCACCCCGCGCACCTCATGGGAGACACCCGCGCCGAGCAGGTCGCTGCGGGCCTCCAGGCCCGCCCACGGCAGGATCGCGCTGACCACCAGCAGCGCCCCGGCGGCGGCCACGGCCAGCGCGTAGGCCCGCCGTGTCCCGCGCCTGGCGGGGCCGCGCGTGTGAGAGTCGGCCACACGATCACCATAGGCGTGCTGCGCCGCCCCGGCCAGACCACCCGCACCCATCCGTCAGGTCAGGCCACCCGCACCTATCCGTCCCGGCCAGGCCACCCGCACCCATCCGTCCCGGCGGTGTCAGGCCACCAGGACGCTCAGGGGCCGGGGTGGCGCGGTCAGGCTCGCAGGCCGCCGGCCCACTCCCGGGCCGACCTGACGATCTCCTCCAGGTGGCCGCTGTGCGCCCCGTGCCAGTAGACCTGGCCGCAGTCGCGGCACTGGCCGTAGGCGTCGTAGCTGCGCCGCGTGCCCGCCTCCAGCAGCGGCGCCACCTCCCGCTTGGCGGCCGGGACCAGCTCCCCGTTGCACGCGGTGCACCGCGTCCACGGGCGCAGCTGCGGCGCGAACCGGTCGAGCAGGTCGCGGAGCTGGTCCTGCGGGCGCGAGCCGCGCACGTACGCGCCCAGCCACAGCGCCCGGCGGCGCAGCAGCCCCCGGTCCTGCGTCAGCAGCACCCGGCGCTCGGCGTTGGCCTGCTCGACCAGCTCCGGGTCGTCCATGTCGTTGTGGTAGGCGGCGTCGATGCCGAGCAGCCGCAGCCGCCGCGACAGCGTGCCCAGGTGCACGTCCAGCAGGAACCGCGGCTCGTGCGGCAACGGCTGCGGCCGGGGCACGGCCCCCACCTCGACGACGTCGCCGGGCGCGAGGTGGTAGGACGGCCCCACGCCGCGGCCGCCGACGGTCAGCGGCCCGACCTCCGGCAGCGGGATGCCGGCCGACTCGATGTGGTGCCCGAGCGTCGAGGAGCCGTCAGGGCTCACCCGCTGCCATTCCTGCCGGCGGCTCACCGGCAGGAACATCCTCAGCTCGGCGGCGATGCGAAGACGCGCGTCCCGTTCCGTCACGCTCCCATTCTGCGCGATCGCGGCCGCCGCGCCGCGCCGCCCGCGACGCCTCCTGCTCGCACCCCTCCACCCGAGGCACGTCTACTGCTCGTAATCCTCCACCTCGGAGGCGGGGCGGGCGGCGGCGTCGTCGGGGTTCTCGCCCACGCTGCGCCGGGCCCGCCGCTGGCGCAGCAGGTCCCAGCACTGGTCGAGCGCCTCCTCCAGCTCCTTGACCCGCTCGTTCTCCTCCTCGGAGGTGACCTCGCCGGCCGACAGCCTGCCGCGCAGCTCGTGCTCCTCGGCGACGAGGGCGCTGATCCTGCTGAGTATCTCGTTGTCCCGCATGCCGGAGACTCTACTGAGCACGTGATAGAACACGCGCTATGTCTGGTATTGCGCTGGTAAGGAAGCCTGGGCCCCGGATCGCCGACGGGCTCGTCACGTACGTGCGCCGTGACCCGGTCGATCCCGAGCTGGCGCTGCGTCAGCACGAGGCGTACGTGTCCGCGCTCGACGCGGCAGGCTGGCGGCCGGTGTACGCGGACCCGGCCGACGACCTGCCCGACGCGCCGTTCGTCGAGGACACGGTCGTGGTGTGCGGCCGGCTGGCCGTACTGACCAGGCCGGGAGCGCCGGAACGGCGGCCCGAGGTGGCCTCGGTGGAACGGGTCGTGCGGGAGCTCGGCCTGACTTCGGTGCGCATCGCCGAGCCGGGCACGCTCGACGGCGGGGACGTGCTGCAGACGGGCGCCACCGTGTACGTGGGACGCTCGTCGCGGACCAACGACGAGGGCATCGCCCAGCTCGCCGCGCTGCTGCCCGAACGGGAGGTCGTCCCCGTCGGCCTCGACGGGGTGCTGCACCTGAAATCCGCGGTCACAGCCCTGCCCGACGGCACGTTCATCGGCGACCCGTCCCGGGTGGACCTGCCCGGTCTGCTGGCGCCCACCGAGGAGGCCGGGGCGCACGTCGTGCCGCTCGGCGGCGACCGCGTGCTGATGGCGGCCTCCGCCCCCGCGACCGCCGCGATGCTCCGCGAGCGCGGGCTCGACGTGGTCGCGGTGGACATCTCGGAGTTCGAGAAGCTGGAAGGCTGCGTCACCTGCCTGTCGGTTCTCATCATGTGAGATCGGGAACGGGGCACGGCGAGACGTCTGGTAACGTGCAAGCATGCTGCGCGGACTCCTTCTTAGCCGCCGCGGCGGGGGCCTGTAAGGCCGGCTCCCTCGCCGCGGGGCGAGTCATGCGCGTCGGCCGCTTTCCTTCGACCGACGAGGAGTCGCAGATCATGACCGCACAGCAGCCCAGTTCGATGCCCGTCCATCGTTACCAGCCGTTCGAGCCCATCCGGCTGACCGACCGCACCTGGCCCGACCAGGTCATCACCAAGGCGCCGCGCTGGTGCGCCGTGGACCTGCGTGACGGCAACCAGGCGCTGATCGACCCGATGGACTCCCACCGCAAGCTGCAGATGTTCGACCTGCTGGTGCGGATGGGCTTCAAGGAGATCGAGGTCGGCTTCCCGGCGGCCAGCCAGACCGACTTCGACTTCGTCCGTCAGATCATCGAAGAGGACCGCATCCCCGGCGACGTGGTCATCCAGGTGCTGACCCAGGCGCGGCCCGAGCTGATCGAGCGCACCTTCGAGTCGCTGGCGGGCGCGAAGCAGGCCATCGTCCACCTCTACAACTCCACCTCCACCCTGCAGCGGCGCGTCGTGTTCGGCCAGGACAGGGAGGGCGTCACGGCGATCGCCGTCGAGGGCGCGAAGCTGGTCAAGAAGCTCGCCGACGCCACCGATGTGGACATCCGCTTCCAGTACTCCCCGGAGTCGTTCACCGGCACCGAGCTGGAGTACGCCGTCGAGGTGTGCGACGCCGTCAACGAGGTGTGGCAGCCCACCCCCGACCGCAAGGTCATCATCAACCTGCCGGCCACCGTCGAGATGGCCACGCCCAACGTCTACGCCGACCAGATCGAGTGGATGCACCGCAACCTGCGGCACCGCGACTCGATCATCCTGTCGCTGCACCCGCACAACGACCGGGGCAGCGCCGTGGCGGCCGCCGAGCTGGGCTACATGGCGGGAGCCGACCGCATCGAGGGCTGTCTGTTCGGCAACGGCGAGCGCACCGGCAACGTCTGCCTGGTCACCCTGGGCATGAACCTGTTCTCCCAGGGCGTCGACCCCGAGCTCGACCTCAGCGACATCGACGAGATCCGCCGCGTCACCGAATACTGCAACCAGCTGCCCGTGCACCCGCGCCACCCGTGGGGCGGCGAGCTGGTCTACACCGCCTTCTCCGGCTCCCACCAGGACGCCATCAAGAAGGGCTTCGAGCACATGGAGCGCGACGCCGCCGAGGCGGGCGTGCCGGTGGACGACTTCCGCTGGGCGGTGCCCTACCTGCCCATCGACCCCAAGGACATCGGCCGCAGCTACGAGGCCGTCATCCGGGTCAACAGCCAGTCGGGCAAGGGCGGTGTCGCCTACATCATGAAGGCCGACCACCAGCTCGACCTGCCGCGCCGGCTGCAGATCGAGTTCTCCAAGGTCGTCCAGGCCCGCACCGACGCCGAGGGCGGCGAGATCAGCCCGGCGCAGATGTTCGAGATCTTCCGTGACGAGTACCTCCCCAACCCGGCCAACCGCTGGGGCCGCCTGGGCCTCATGGCGCACCGCCACGAGTCCGCGGCCGACGACCAGGACCGCATCAGCGCCGACGTCCGCGTCGACGGCGAGATCCGCGAGATCGCCGGCACCGGCAACGGCCCGATCTCCGCGTTCATCGACGCGATCTCCCGGCTCGGGTTCCAGGTCCGCGTGCTCGACTACGTGGAGCACGCCCTGAGCACGGGCACCGACGCCCGCGCCGCCTCCTACCTGGAGTGCGAGATCGACGGGCGGGTCCTGTGGGGTGTCGGCGTCGACGCCAACACCACGACGGCCTCGCTCAAGGCCGTCATCTCAGCGGTCAACCGCGCCTCCCGCTGACCGCCCGGCCGCTGACCGCCCGGCCGCTCGCCGCCCCGGCACGACCTGCCGGGCTCCGGCCACCCGGCATGACCTGAGGCTCCGGCCACCCGGCATGACCTGAGGCTCCGGCCACCCGGCATGACCTGAGGTTCCGGCCACCCGGCATGACCTGAGGTTCCGGCCACCCGGCACGATCTGCCGGGCTCCGGCCGCCCGGCACGCGCCCACCAGACCCGCACGCCACCACCCGACCGCGCCTCGCGACCCCGCGACGGCGCGGTCGAGTCGTTTCCGCGGGCAGGGGTGAACGCGTGGCCGATCGTCGGGCGTCGGCACTGGTCCCACCGGATGCGCTCCACCACGGCGTGGCCAAGTAGTGAACATTGCGTTTCCTAAAGGTGGCGCGTACTCTCATTAGAGAACGAGCCGTTCTTTACAGGAGGCGAGGATGAAGGCGGTCCTGCCGGGGTTGCTGCTGGCGATGCTCCTGGGGGCGCTCGACCAGACGGTGATGGCGCCCGCGCTGCCCGCCGTGGCCGGTGATCTGGGCGGGCTCGACCAGATGCCCGCCGTCGTCACCGCCTACCTGGTGGCGGCCACCGTCGTGATGCCGGTGTACGGCAAGCTCGGTGACCGGTACGGCCGCAAGCCGATGATGCAGGCGGCGATCCTGATCTTCGTGGCCGGTGCCGTGCTCTGCGCGCTGGCCGGGACCATGACACAGTTCGTGGTGTTCCGCGCCGTGCAGGGCGTCGGTGGAGGCGGGCTGGTGATCGGGGCCCAGGCGATCATCGGTGAACTGGTGAGCCCCCGGGAGCGGGGCCGCTACCTGGGCCTCATCGGCGCCGCGTACGTCGTCGCCGCCGTCGGAGGCCCGCTGCTGGGCGGGCTCGCCGTCGACCGGCTCGACTGGCGGTGGATCTTCGCCGGCTACCCGCCGCTCGGGCTGGTGGCGTTGGCGCTGCTGACGGTCACCCTGCGCCTGCCCGCGCCGAGCCGGGAGCACGGCGGTGCGCCGATCGACTACGCCGGAGCGTTCGCGCTGGGCGCGGCCGTGGTGGGGGTCGTGCTGCTGGGGCAGACGCGGGAGCCGGTCTTCCTCCTCGTGGCGGCCGCCGGCGCGGCGGCCTGGCTGGTGAGCGCGCGCCGCGCGGCCGACCCGATCCTGCCGCTGCGGCTCTTCCGCGACCGGGCCTTCGCCGTGCCGGTGGCGATCAGCCTGCTCATCGGGTTCGCCCTGTTCGGCACCCTCACGTACCTGCCCGCCTACCTGCAGCTCGCGCTGCGCTCGTCCGCGACGCAGGCGGGACTGCCGGTGACCGCGCTCATGGCGGGCGTGCTGGTCACCACGGTCGTCTCCGGCCGGCTGATCACCCGCACCGGGCGCTACAAGGCCTATCCGGTCGCGGGCACCGCGCTCGCCACGGCCGGTCTGGCGCTGCTGGGCCTGACCGGCGGCGCCGGGCCGGCGGCTGTCGCGGGCGTGCTGCTGCTGACCGGCCTCGGGGTGGGGCTGGTCATGCAGGTCATGGTCACGGTCGCGCAGAACGCCGTCGGCCGGGCCGACCTGGGCGCCGCGACGTCGGCGGTGACGTTCCTGCGGCAGGTCGGCGCCTCCGCCGGAGTGGCGCTCGCCGGCGCGCTGATCACCTGGCGGATGGCGGGCGACGTCCCGCCATCCGCGTCCCCGGAGCTGTCCGACGCGGCGCGGGCCGCCTTCGCCGAGGCCGTCCCGCCCGTCCTCGGTGCCATGGCGCCGCTGATGGCCGTGGCCTTCGTCCTCGCGCTGGCCCTGCCGGCGCGCCCCCTCCGCACCACCTCCCACGTCGAGGAGAACGCATGACACTCGTCGCCCCGCTGCGCGCATTCGGCCGGGACGATCTCGCCGAGGCCGGCGGCAAGGCCGCCAACCTGGGCGAGCTCGTCCGCAACGGCTTCCCCGTCCCCGGCGGCTTCGTCGTCACCACCGCCGCCTTCGAACTGGCCGTCGCCGAGCACGGCGGCCGCGACGGCCTGGCGCGGGCGTCGCTGCCGGAGGAGCTGCGCGCCGCCGTCGCCGCCGCCTACGCCGAGCTCGGCGGCGGCCCGGTCGCCGTGCGCTCCAGCGCCACCGCCGAGGACCTGCCCGGCGCCGCGTTCGCCGGGCAGCAGGACACCTACCTCAACGTCGTGGGGGAGGAGGCGCTGGCCGACGCCGTACGCCGCTGCTGGGCGTCGCTGGGCAACGAGCGCGCGGTCGCCTACCGGCGCAGGCTGCGCGTCGCCGACGACGACGTCAGCATCGCGGTGGTGGTGCAGAGCATGGTGGAGGCCGAGACGGCCGGCGTGATGTTCACCGCCGACCCGGTCAGCGGCGACCGCTCGCGGACCGTGATCGACGCGAGCGCCGGGCTCGGCGAGGCGGTCGTCTCGGGTCTGGTCACCCCCGACCACTACGTGCTCGACGCCGCGGGCCGGGTCGTCTCCCGCACCACGGGCCGCCGCGAGGTGGTCGTCCGCTCCGCCGCGGGCGGCGGCGTCGTCCACGAGAGCGGGCCGGCCACTGCGGGGGCCGGCTCGACGGCGCGGGACGGCGGGACGGTCCTGCCGGACGCGGCGCTGCGTGAGCTGGCCCGGCTGGGCGCGGAGGTCGCCGCCCACTTCGGCCGTCCTCAGGACATCGAGTGGGCGTACGCGGGCGGCCGGGTGTGGCTGCTGCAGGCCCGCCCCATGACCGCCCTGCCGCCACCGCCGCTCGGCCGGCTGGGGCCGCTGCGGCGCCGTCTCGGCGCCGTCCTGAGCGAGTACGTGCCCGTGCGGCCGTACCCGATCGACGCCTCCACCTGGCTGCCGTACGGCCCGGCCGGGCTGATGGCCCAGGTGATGGCGACCTTCGGCATCCGCGACGCCTTCGAGGGCTTCCTGGTGGAGGAGGACGGCGTCGTCCACGCGCTGGTGCCGCCGCGCCCGCGTCCCACGGCCGGGCTGCTCGCCGCGCCGTACCGGATCGCCACCCGGGTCAGGAGGTACGACCCGGCCCGGTGGACGGACGATCCCCGCTTCCGGCAGGTCACGGCGGGCACGCGGGAGCTGGCCGGGCGCGACCTGCGCGCCATGTCGTGGCCCGAGCTGGTCCGCATGCCCAGGCGGGCGCTCGACGTGGTGCGGCCCGTGGCCGGGCTGCGTGCCGACTACCTGCCCGGCGCCGGTGTCGCGCTGCTGCGGCTGCGGCTGGCGCTCGGCCTGCTCGGCGCCGCGCCGATGTTCGGCGAGCTGATCGCCGGCGCGCGCACCCGCACCGGCGACGCGAACAGGGCGCTGGAGGAGCTGGCGCAGGAGGCGCGGCGGACCGGCGTCCTCGACACCGCTCCGCCGCCCGGTGCTCCCGGCGTCGATGCGCTGCCTGCCGCCTTCGCCGCGCGGCTGCGCGCGTTCCTCGCCGAGTACGGTCACCGCGAGACCGTGAGCCCGCTCCTGGTCACCCCGCCCACCTGGGCCGACGCCCCGGAAGCGGTGCTCGGCACGATCAGGATGCTGGCGGCCGGTCACCACGCCGAGGCGGATCCCGGCGCCGCCGGCGCGCTCGACCGGCTGCTCGCGCACCCCCGGCTGCGCCGTTCGCGCGCCCGGCGGGCCAGGATGACCCGCAGGGTCGAGGCGGCCCGCGCCGGGGTCGCCTTCCGGGAGGACAGCCACTTCTTCTTCACCATGCCGCTGCCCGTCCTGCGCAGGTCGCTGCTGGAGCTCGGGCGCAGGCTGCGTGACGCGGCCGTGCTCGACGAACCCGAGGACGTCTTCCACCTCCGGCTGGAGGAGCTGGAGGCGATCGGCGACCTGGCCACGGCCGGCCGGGAGCGGCTCGGCCGGTTGCGGGCGGTCGCGCTGGCCCGGGCGGCCGAGCGGGAGCAGCTCACGGGCGTGCGGCTCATCGACCCGGCGGCCCTGTTCCCGCCGCGGCCGGCCGAGGGGGCGGTGGTCTCCGGGACTCCCGCGAGCGGCGGGCGGGCCACCGGCCCGGTGAAGGTCATCCGCGACCCGGCCCGGTTCGCCGATCTCTCGCGGGGCGACGTGCTCGTCTGCCCCTACACCAACCCCTCGTGGACGCCGCTGTTCCAGCGGGCCGCCGCCGTGGTGGTGGACACGGGCGGCAGCGCCTCGCACGCCGCCATCGTGGCCAGGGAGTACGGCATCCCCGCCGTCATGGGCACCGGCGGCGGCACCTCGATCCTGACGGACGGCCGGGTGGTGACCGTGGACGGCGACACGGGTCACGTGTTCGCCGCGTCCGAGGACGCCCACCATGGACGCGCCGCGGGGGAGCGGGCTCCGTAGGATGCCTGGCATGGTCACCGACCACCGCAAGCTGCCACGTCGCCGGGGCGACGCGCTCAACGCCGCGATCTTCCGGGCGACGCTCGACGAGCTGGCCGAGGCCGGATACGCCCGGCTCACCATGGAACGGGTGGCGGAGCGGGCCCGGGCCGGCAAGGCGTCCCTCTACCGGCGCTGGCCCACCCGCGCAGAGCTCGTCATGGACGCCGTCTACCACGTGCTCCCGGCCCCGTCGTCGGCGCCCGACACGGGCACGCTGCGCGGTGACGTCCTCGCCGTGCTGCGGGAGACGGCCCGGCTGCTCGCCGGTCCGGCGGGTGAGGCGCTGCGCGGGCTGCTCAGCGAGGCGCTGGCCGACGAGGCGCGGGCGGCCACGTTCCGGCAGCGTTCACACGGGCTGGGCCGCAGGACGATGGAGGAGATCACCCGCCGCGCGGTCGAGCGCGGCGAGATCGAGGCGGGCGCCGTGACCCCGCGCCGCCTGGATGCCGGCCAGGCGCTGCTCAGGCAGCACTTCCTGTTCTCGGGCCCGCCCGTCCCCGACGAGTTGCTGGTCGAGATCGTGGACGAGGTCGTCGTTCCGCTGTTCCGGACCGCGGCTCACTGAGCCAGGCCGAGCAGGCCTCCCAGCACGCGCATGGAGTGCTCGAAGGCCGCCCGCGTGTCGTCGATCGTGTTCGCGAACTGGCCGAACACCTCGAAGCTGACCCACCCGTACAGCCAGGTCCACGCGGTGAGCCCGCGCAGCACCAGGTCCTCGGGCACGCCGGGCATGAGGTCGGCCAGTCGTGCCGCCTCGGCCGCAGCGGCCGGTGAGGGCGGCGGGGCCACCTCGGGCGGGGTGAGCGCGCCGGCGTGGAAGGCGTCGGACACCAGGCGGCCGAACACCGTCACGTCGCGGATCCGGGCCGCCACCGTGTCCTGCGGCGCCTGGTAGCCGGGCACCGGCGAGCCGTACAGCAACGTGTACTCGTGCGGGCGCGCCAGCGCCCAGTCGCGCACCGCGTGACAGACGGCCGCCCACCTGCCCGGGAAGTCGTCGCGGGCGCAGGCGGCGTCGGCGCGCTCGACGGCCTCGCCGAGCGCGTTGTAGCCGTCGATGATCAGTGTGGTGAGCAGGTCGTCACGGCTCGGGAAGTAGCGGTAGACGGCCGAGGAGACCATGCCCATCTCCCGCGCGACGGCCCGCAGCGACAGGCCGCCGGCGCCCTCCGTCGCGAGCTGCCGGCGGGCGATGTCGGCGATCTCCCTGGTCAGCTCGGCTCTGACTCGTTCTCTCGCGGTACGGCTCGCTGTCATGCCCAGCACGCTACCAGAGCAGTGTCAGAAATCGAGAGCACTGCTCTTGACGATTGCCGCTCTCATGAGAGAGCATTGCTCTCGTAAGTGAGCGGCAGTAACCAGACACGCGGTCCTCCGCGTCTCCCGGAAGCAGGTCTGATCATGGGTAAGCACGTCGTCGTGGGTTCCGGCCAGGTCGGCACGCACCTGGCCACCAAGCTCCTCGCCCAGGGCCACGAGGTCACCGTCGTGACCCGGTCCGGCAGCGGCCCGGCCGGGGCCACCCGGGTGGCGGCCGACGTCGCCGACCGGCGCCGGCTGACCGAGGTCACCGCGGGCGCCGACGTCCTCTACAACTGCGTCAACCCCCAGTACCACCGCTGGCTCACCGACTGGCCGCCGATGGCCGAGTCGTTCCTGGCCACCGCCGAGGCGACCGGAGCCGTGCTGGTCATCCTGGGCAACCTCTACCCGTACGGGCCGGTCACCGGCCCGATGACCGAGGACCTGCCGCTCGCCTCCACCAGCCCGAAGGCCCAGGTCCGCGCCAGGCTGTGGGCCGACGCCCTGGCCGCGCACGAGGCCGGCCGGGTCAGGGTGACGGAGGTGCGCCCCTCCGACTACTTCGGCCCCGGCGCCAGCGACCAGTCCTACCTCGGTGACCGCTTCCTCGTGCCGCTGCGCGCCGGCCGGACGATCAGGCTCCTGTGGCCGGCCGACATGCCGCACAGCTGGAGCTACCTGCCGGACGTCGCCGACGCGCTCATCGTCGCCGGCTCCGACGAGCGCGCCTGGGGACGGCCGTGGCACGTGCCCACCACCGACCCGGTGAGCTTCCGGCAGCTCGGCGAGCGGATGGCCGCCATCCTCGGCAGGCCGGCGCCCCGCATGACGCAGCTCCCGTGGCCGCTGGTGCGCACGCTGGGGCTGTTCTCGCCGATGGTGGGAGAGCTGCGGCACGTCCGCTACCAGTTCGTCGCGCCGTACGAGCTCGACTCCTCGGCGTTCCAGGAGACGTTCGGGGTCCGGCCGACGCCCCTGGACGAGGCGCTGAAGGCTACGCTCGCCTCATGAGGATCGCCGTGATCGGCCTGGGCGACATCGCAGAGAAGGCCTACCTTCCCGTGCTCGCCGCCCAGCCGGGGCTCGAACTGCACCTGTGCACCCGCGATCGGGCGAGGCTGGACCGGCTCGCCGACGCCCACCGGGTGGCCGGCCGGTCCACCTCGGTGGAGGAGGTCGTCAAGGCCGGGGTCGACGCGGCGTTCGTGCACGCCGCCACCCCCGCCCACCGCGACCTGGTCGAGCCGCTGCTCAGGGCGGGCGTGCACGTCTACGTCGACAAGCCGATCGCCGACAACCTGGCCGACTGCGAGCACCTCGTCCGGCTCGCCCACGCCGAGCGCAGGTCGCTCATGGTGGGGTTCAACCGCCGTTACGCCCCCGGCTACGTGGGCCTGGCGGCGATGCCCCGCCACCTGATGATCATGGAGAAGAACCGCGCCGACCACGCCGAGACGCCCCGCCGGGTGGTGTTCGACGACTTCATCCACGTGGTCGACACGCTGCGCTTCCTCGTCCCCGGCGAGGTCGCCGGCGTCCGCTTCCGCACCCGGGTCCGTGACGGGCTGCTGGAGCACGTCGTGCTGGAGCTGTCGGGCGACGGCTTCACCGCGATCGGCGTGATGAACCGGGTGAGCGGCGCGAGCGAGGAGAGCTGCGAGGCCATGGGCGACGGCGTCAAGCGCCGCGTGGTCAACCTCGGCGACGTCATCGACTACGCGGGCGGGGAGACGTTCACCCGGCGCCCCGACTGGGTCCCGGTCGCCCGGCAGCGCGGCATCGAGCAGATCTGCCTGGAGTTCCTCGACGCCGTCCGCGAGGACCGGCTGCTCAGCGCGGACGACGCCCTGGTCACCCACGCGATCTGTGAGGACATCGTCGCCCAGGCGGGGTCAGGCGGGTGAGCGGAGCCGCATCCAGCGGTCCGACTCGGCCAGCATCCGGCCGAACACCCGCCCGCCGAGCCGCGTCAGCACGGTGAAACCCCGCCGGTCGCCCAGCGGGCTCGACGAGGACACCACCCCGGCCACCGCCCCGTCGTGCAGGGCGGGCCCGCCGCTGCCGCCGGCCGGGGCGTGGCAGTTGCGGGTGACCAGCAGGCCTGGCCCCCGGCCGACCGCCTCGGCCGCGTCGCCGAGGCAGCGGTAGAGCCGGGTCCCCGGATAGCGCTTGCCGGCCGGATATCCGAGGAGCTCCAGCCCGCGCAGCGAGGTGCCGCGGGCGGTGCGCAGCGGTCGCAGCCCCGGACCGGTCACGGCCTCCAGCGGCTCCCCGCGCGGGGCCACCCCCACCAGGCCGATGTCGTACGGGAGCAGGTCGGTGGAGTACGGCTGGTTGCGCCAGCGCGGGGGCACCCAGGTGCGCACGGCCGGCCAGACCCCGAGCGGCGTCCGTCCCCGGTCGAACCCCGGCAGGAACACCACCTGCCGCAGCGGCCTGCCCTTGTCGTGCAGGCAGTGGGCCGCTGTCAGCACCAGGCTCCGGCTGCGCGACCCGATCACCGTGCCGCCGCACATCACCACGTCGCCGCTGACCGGATCGTGGGCCATCAGCACCCCGGTCAGCCGCTGCTGGTCGGTGTGCGGGCGGGTGACCGGCGCGTATCCGAGCCGGTCGCCGCCGGGCGTCAGCACCCGCTGCTCGGGTACGGAGCGCTCGGCCGCCCCGGTGAGGCCGGACGGGGAGAGCAGGGTGAGGGACAGCACCAACCTGAGCACGCTGCCACTCTAGATCCCCATGATCACCGCCCTGACCTGCGACACCGTGGTTTACCCAACTTGTGCGCGGCGGGACCGGGACCGGCCCGGCGTTCGCCCGGCTGCCGGCGACGCGCCGGAGCGGGCCGGGGCACCGCTTCCCGAGTCGTGGTCGCGCCGCCGGCGGGCGTACCCGATCCGGAGGGGGTACGCCCGCCGGCGGCGGCCGGTCAGGGGTAGAGGCCGCGCATCCGGTGCGCGTCCGCCACGCGGCCGACGCCGATGGCGTGGGCGGCCTGCCGCAGCGTGAGGCCGCGGTCCGTCGCGAGCGTCCGTACCTCGTCGTAGGCGCTCTCCATGAGGTCGCGCAGCTTCAGCTCGACCTCCTTGGCGCTCCAGGAGTAGGCCTGCATGTTCTGCACCCACTCCAGGTAGGACACGATCACCCCGCCGGCGTTGGCCAGGATGTCCGGCACCACCGTCGCGCCGTTGCCGGCCAGGATCTCGTCCGCCTCCGGCGTGGTGGGGCCGTTGGCGCCCTCCACGATCAACCGGGCCCGCACCCGGGGCGCGTTCTCCTCGGTGATCACGTTCTCCAGGGCGGCCGGGACCAGCAGGTCGACGTCCAGCTCGACCAGCTCGTCACGCTCCATCGCGTCGGCGCCGCGATAGCCGTGCACGCCGCCCGACTCGGCGACCCACGCGCGCAGCGCGACGACGTCGAGCCCGCCGGAGGCGTGCACCGCGCCGGTGGCGTCGGAGACGGCGACCACCGTGCAGCCGGCGTCGGCGAGGTACTGGGCGGCGAGCGCGCCCACCTTGCCGAAGCCCTGCACCGCGACGGTCACGCCCTCGGGCGAGCGACCGAGGGCGGCCAGCGCCGCGATCTGCACACCGCGCGAGGTGGCGCCCGCCCGGCCGAGCGAGCCGCCCAGCGTCATCGGCTTGCCGGTGACCACACCGGGCACCGAGTAGCCGGCGTTGACGCTGTAGGTGTCCATGATCCAGGCCATGGTCTGCTCGTCGGTGCCGACGTCGGGGGCCGGGATGTCCTTCTCCGGGCCGATCAGCGGCAGGATCTCGTTGACGTAGCGGCGGGTCAGCCGTTCCAGCTCGCGGGTGGTCAGCGTGGCCGGGTCCACGGCGACGCCGCCCTTGGCGCCGCCGTACGGGATGCCGACCAGCGCGCACTTCCACGTCATCCACATCGCGAGCGCGGTGACCTCGTCCAGGTCGGTGCTGGGGTGGAAGCGGATGCCGCCCTTGGCGGGGCCGCGCGAGATGTTGTGCTGCACGCGGAAGCCCTGGACGACGTCGAGCCGGCCGTCCTCGCGGCGGACGGGCACCGACACGGTCAGCGACCGGCGCGGCGTGGCGAGCATCGCGCGCAGCCCGTCGTCGAGCCCGAGGTGTTCGGCGGCCTGGTGGAGCTGGTGCAGTGCGGAGTCGAGGGCCTGGCGGCCCGGGGTGATCAGGGCCGGCGTCCTTGACGGCACCATGACGGTCATGGAAGGAGTTCCTCCTGTGCTGGACGCCCGGCAAACGAGATAGGCGCCATTGCCTACCCCTTTGGGCGTCTTGTCGCGATGATCCTATTACGAGGCGTTTTATGGCGCCGATAGATTTCGTGAAAAGGATCTGCTGCCACCGCATCCAACCCGGTGACCGATGCGTTTGGCTACGTGCCACTCTGGCAGTCTTGAGGTCCGGAGTGTGCCGAACTGTCGAATCAGGAGGTGCGGATGTCCGCACTGGTGATCGGGCCGATGCTGCGTTATGTGGACACGTCGAGCGCCTCCGTCTGGGTGGAGACCGGCGAGCCGGGCGTCGTGGCCGTGGTGGCCGACGGGCGCAGGTACGAGTCGCGCACGTTCACCGTGCACGGCCACCACTACGCCATGGTGGACCTGACCGGCCTCACGCAGGACGTCGCGGGCTACGCCGTGGAGCTGGACGGCGAGCAGGTGTGGCCGCTGGAGGGACGCCCGCCGAGCCGCATCCGGTTGCTGCCCGCCGACGGTCCCCGGACGATGACGTTCGGCTCCTGCCGGACCAGCGTGCCCCATGACACGGCCCACGTGCTGACCCACGGCGAGGACGTCCTGCGCACCTACGGCGCCCACCTCATGACGGCCCCGGACGAGGAGTGGCCAGACCTGCTGCTCCTGCTCGGCGACCAGGTGTACGCCGACAGCCCGTCCCCCGAGATGCTGGAGTTCATCCGCGGGCGCCGCGACACCGAGCCGCAGGACGAGATCGCCGACTACGAGGAGTACGCCGAGCTCTACCGCCGGGCGTGGACCGACCCCGAGATCAGGTGGCTGCTGTCCACCGTGCCCACGGCGATGATCTTCGACGACCACGACCTGCGCGACGACTGGAACACCTCCCACAGCTGGCGCGAGCAGATGGCCGCGACGAGCTGGTGGCGTCGCCGGGTGATCTCCGGGCTCGGCGCGTACTGGGTCTACCAGCACCTGGGCAACCTGTCGCCGGCCGAGCGCGC
This sequence comes from Nonomuraea indica, assembly GCF_002850745.1. Lineage (GTDB taxonomy): Bacteria > Actinomycetota > Actinomycetes > Streptosporangiales > Streptosporangiaceae > Nonomuraea > Nonomuraea indica. Next base: position 811,159 of record NZ_KZ559466.1, on the reverse strand, counting down.
CGACGACGCGCTGCTGCGCACGCTGATGGAGGGCGGCGGCGCCGACGCGCTCGACGGCTTCGCCGAGAAGGCCGACGCCGACCCGAGCTCCAACCGGTGGAGCTACTCCCGCGACCTCGGCCACACCCGCCTCATCGTGGTCGACACCCGCTGCGCCCGGCAGCTGACCCCCGGCGACCGGCGGATGCTGGACGCGGGGGAGTGGGAGTGGCTGGTCGAGGAGGTCTCCAGGCCGGCCGAACGGCTCGTCATCGGCTCGTCGATCCCGTTCATGCTGCCCGAAGGCGTCCACTACGTCCAGAACTGGAACGAGGCCCTGTGCGACGGCGCCTGGGGCAGGCTCGTGCAGCGGCTGTCGGAGGCGTTCAGGCAGGCCGTCGACCTGGAGCACTGGGCGGCCTTCCGCCGCTCGTTCGACGACCTGGCCCGGCTGCTCGCCGGGCTCGGCAAGCCGGTGGTGCTGCTGTCGGGCGACGTCCACTACTCCTATGTGGCCAAGGCGCGTGGCCGCCAGATCTGGCAGGTGGTCTGCTCGCCCATCCGCAACCCGCTCAGTCCGCTGCTGCGCTGGGCCAACGTCCTCACCCAGTTCGGCGTGGCCCCCCTCGTCGGCGGACTGCTCGCCCGGGTGGCCCGCCTGCCCAGGCCGCCGTTCCGCTGGCGGGTGACGCACGGGCCGTGGTTCCAGAACGCCGTGGCGACGCTCACCTTCCCCGACGGCGCCACCTGGTACGAGTCGAAGAACGGGGAGTTCCAGGAGATCGACACGGTCCGGCTGACCTGACGCGCCCCCGGCCGGTCACCGAGCCGATCGCGCGGGGACGCCCGGCGAAATAGGCGGAACCGGTCCTGCCCGTGCGGCCAACAACAGGGTGACCGCATGAGAGAGGACCGGCACGTGGTGAGTGTTCGGGCATTACCCGACAAGCTGGACGACTCGGAGCTGATCGAGCGTTCGCTGAGCGACCCGGAGAGCTTCGCGTCGCTGTTCGACCGGCACGCCGAGGAGATCCACCGGTACGCCGCCCGGCGCCTCGGGCCCGAGCTGGCCGACGACGTGACGGGGGAGGTGTTCCTGGCGGCCTTCCGGGGCCGGGCGCGCTACGACCGCACCTGGCCGGATGCCCGGCCCTGGCTGTACGGCATCGCCACCAAGGTCGTCGCCCAGCACCGCCGGGCCGAACGGCGGCGCAACCACGCGCTGTCCAGGGTGAGCGCCGAACGGCCCGGCACGTTCGACGAGCGCAGCGCCGACCGGGTCACGGCCGAGCAACTGCAGCCGAGGCTGGCCAGGGCGCTGACCCGGCTGAGCGCGGCCGAACGCGACCTGCTGCTGCTCGTCGCCTGGGCCGACCTCACCTACGAGGAGGCGGCCGTAGCGCTGCGCGTGCCCGTCGGTACGGTCCGGTCCCGGCTGCACCGGCTCCGCGTGAAGCTGCGCAGAGCCCTCGGCGGCGCCAACCCCTTCGCAGAGGAGTCCCAGCATGGATGACGAGATCCGCGCCTTCGCGGACGGCCGGCCCGCCGCTCCGCCGTACTCGCAGGATGCCCGCGCGCGGGCCCGCGACCGGCTGCTGCGGGAGGCGCGCGGGCACGGAGGCCTGCGCCGGCCGCGCCTGGGCTGGCAGGCCGCGGCCGCGTTCGGGATCACGGTCACGCTGGTCGGGGGCGTGGCCGTGGCCCTGACGGGCGACAGGCAGGGCCCCGACGCGGCCACGTCCGTGTCGCAGGCCGGCGTCTCCTTCCCCGAACTGGACCCCAAGCCGGGCCAGTTCATCCTGGTGGAGTCGGACACCATGTACGGGTCGCACGCGATCCGCGAGGGCGGCGAGACCCGTCACCTCTACCGGACGCACCGCAAGATCTGGCAGTCGGTGGACGGGAGCGCCGACGGCCTCCTGCTGATCGAGGGCCGCGAGCCGAAGCCCTATCCGGGCGAGAAGGACCTGCCGCAGGACGCCGCGAACTGGCGGGGGTCCAGCTGGACCCTGCTGAACTCCTGCTCGCAGCCCAAGGGGCCGTATAGGGACGACTTCGCCTACCTGAGCACGTTGCCCACCGAGCCCGCCGCGATGCGCGGCCACCTCTACCAGGGGGACCCGGGGCCGTCCCCGAAGGGGGACGCCGACGTGAGGGCCTTCCAGGACGCCGTCGAGATCCTGCGCGAGGGTTACCTGCCCAAGGCGCAGCGTGCCGCCCTGTACGAGGCGATCAAGTCGATCGACGGGGTGGTCGAGACGCCGGGAGTCGCGGACTCCGCCGGGCGGCGCGGTGTTGCTCTCGGGCGGACGTGGGCGCAGACAGGGCTCCACGAGGAGATCATCTTCGATCCTGAGACGCGCATGATGCTGGGCGAACGGGCGACGGTCGCGGACGGCAGGACCGCCAAGGCGCCGGTGGGCGCCGTCGTGGCCCACACGGCCCAGCTGAAGGTGTCGGTCGTGGACGAGCTGCCCGAGGCTCCCGCCGGGACCGCGCGCAGCGACTGCATGCCGGCGCCGACCGAGTCCCCGACGCCGCCACCCACCGCCCCGCCGTCGGACGCGCAGGCAACAGCCCCGCCGTCGGAGGCGCCGGCCTCCGCCCGGCCCAGCACGCCGCTGTCGGACGCGCCGGACGCCCCTCGCCCGACGGACGCCCCCGCGGAAGGGCCCGCGGACGCCCCCGTGGAAGAGCCCGTGGAAGGGCCCGCGGAAGGGCCCGCGGGAGGTTCCGCGCAGGCATCCGGCAGCCCGGCGCCGAGCGCTCCGTCCGCGGATGTCACGGACGGCCCGGCTCCGGGCGCCGCGCCGCCGGGTGCCCCGGTCTCCTGACGGGGTGCCGCGTCGCCGTGCGCGGGCCGTCTCACGGGGGACGTTCCGCGATGAGGCCGGACCCGCACAGCGGGACGGCCCGCGCCCCCGGCAGGTCGGTGGCGCGGGCCGTCCGGTCAGCGGCCCCGGCGGCCCAGGTGGCCCAAGTGGCCCCGGCGGCCCCGGTGGCCCCGGCGGGCCCGGTGCGCGGCGTCAACCGGCGACGGTCCGCCTGTGCTCGGCGGCTCGGCGGCTGAGCGGCTGAGCCGCTCAGCGGCGGAAGGACGCGATGGCCTCGGCGAGCCGGTCCACCGCCCAGAGGAGATCCTCCTCGGAGATCACGATCGGCGGTGCGAGCCGGATCGTGGAGCCGTGCGTGTCCTTGGCCAGCACTCCGCGCTCCATCAGCGCCTCCGACACCTCCCGGCCGGTGGCCAGGGACGGGTCGATGTCGACGCCCGCCCACAGGCCGCGCCCGCGCACGGTGACCACGCCGTCGCCGACCATCTCGCGCAGCCGCCCGTGCAGCACCTCGCCGAGCCGGGCGGCCCGCTCCTGGTACTCGCCGGTGTTGAGGATCTCGATGACGGCGTTGCCCACGGCGCAGGCCAGCGGGTTGCCGCCGAACGTGGACCCGTGCTGGCCCGGCTTGATCACGCCCAGCACGTCGGCGTCGGCGGCGACGGCCGACACCGGGACGACGCCGCCGCCCAGCGCCTTGCCCAGGACGTACATGTCGGGCACCACGCCCTCGTGCTCGCACGCGAACGTCCGGCCCGTGCGGCCCAGCCCCGACTGGATCTCGTCAGCGATCATGAGGATGCCCTCGGCCGTGCACAGCTCGCGCACCTGCGTGAGGTAGCCGTCCGGCGGCACCAGCACCCCGGCCTCGCCCTGGATGGGCTCCAGCAGCACGGCGACGGTGTTGGCGTCGATCGCCTCGCGGATCGCCTCGATCGACCCGTACTTCACGATCTTGAACCCGGGCGTGTACGGGCCGAAGCCGTCGTGCGCGTCGGGATCGGTGGAGAAGCTGACGATCGTGGTCGTCCGGCCGTGGAAGTTGTCCTCCATCACGATGATGGTGGCCTGCTCCGGCTCGACCCCCTTGACCTCGTAGCCCCACTTGCGGGCCACCTTGATCGCGGTCTCCACGGCCTCGGCGCCGGTGTTCATCGGCAGGATCATGTCCTTGCCGGTGAGGTCGCCCAGACCGCCACAGAACGCCGCGAACTGGTCATGGTAGAACGCTCGGCTGGTCAGCGTGAGATTCTGCAGCTGCTGCTGGGCCGCCTGGATGATCTTCGGGTTGCCGTGGCCGAAGTTCAGCGACGAGTAGCCGGACAGGCAGTCGAGGAACCGCCGCCCCTCCACGTCGGTCACCCAGGCGCCGTCCGCCTCGCGGATCACCACGGGCAGCGGATGGTAGTTGTGCGCGCTGCGGCGCTCGATTACGTCGATCAGCTCTGCGCTGGTGGTCATCTACTCTTCCCCCCTGATTTCCAGTGTGCAGCACTTGGGGCCGCCACCGGCCTTGCGCAGCTCCGACAGGTCGACCGGGATCGGCTCGTAACCGTGCCGCTTCAGCTCCAGCTGCAGGTCGGAGGCCTCGGCGTTGATCACCACGTGGGTGCCGTCGCTGACCGCGTTGAGGCCGAGCACCTCGGCGTCACGTGCCCCGGCGAGCACCGCGTCGGGGAACATCCGGCGCAGCAGCGCCTGGCTGCCCTCCGAGAACGCGCCCGGGTAGTAGCAGACGTTGCGGCCGTCCAGCGGGAACAGGGCCGTGTCGAGGTGGTAGAAGCGCGGGTCCACCAGCTTGAGCGACACCACCGGCCGGTTGACGAACTCCTGGGCCTCCAGGTGCGCCGCCACGTCCGTGCGGAAGCCCGTGCCGGCCAGCACGACCTCGTCCAGCGTCAGGAAGTCGCCCTCGCCCTCGTTGACGTGCTCGGGCTCCATCACGTCGAAGCCCCGCTCGGCGAACCACCGCAGGTAGGCCGGGCCCTCCGGGCCGCGCTGCGGGAAGGCGAACCGCGCGCCGTACACGCGCCGGTCCACCACCAGCGCTCCGTTGGCGGCGAAGACCATGTCGGGCAGCCCGTCGACCGGATCGATCAGGCTGACGCGGTGCCCGAGCTCCTCGTAGGCCGCCTTCAGGCCCTCCCACTGCCGGATCGCCACGTCGCGGTCGGCGCCCGCCGCCGGATCCATCCACGGGTTGATCGCGTACTCGACCGCGAAGTGCTCCGGGCGGCACATGAGGAAGTGTTTGGGCATGCGGAACTCCGTCATCGTCGTTCAGGGGTGGGGTTCACACGGAGGGTGACGGACACAGCCTAGGAATGCATGTTTCCGCAGGCCAGCGGTTGACATTGCGTCTTGGCGCAGGTCCGTTGCGCATTCGGCGCAGCGGGGCGCGATCCGTTGCGCGCCCTCCGGCGGACCGTCGCCCCCGTGCTCAGCGGGGCGCCGGCGACCCCGTACGGGGGTCGGTCAGGGCCGCGCCCGGCGGCAGGTCCACCAGCCGCGACAGCACGATGGAGCTCTTCGTCCGCACCACGAACGCCTCGGCCGCGATCCGCTCGATCACCCGCTCCACGTGACGCACGTCCGTCGCCCGGATGTGCAGCAACGCGTCGGCCTCGCCCGTGATCGTCGCCGCCGCCACCACCTCCGGGAACTTCGCCACCGCCATGGCGATGTCGGACGGCTTGGTCTTGCCCTGGCAGAACAGCTCGACGTACGCCTCGGTGGTCCAGCCCAGCGCTCGCGGCGCCACCCGGGCGCTGAAGCCGGTGATCGCCCCCGACTCGCGCAGGCGGTCGACGCGGCGCTTGACGGCCGACGCGCTCAGCCCCACCTGATGGCCGATCTCCGCGTAGGTCGCGCGGGCGTCCTCGACGAGTGCCGCGATGATGTCACGATCGAGCTGGTCCAGTTCCACGCGCCCTGTATATCGCCTAGCCGCGTCACCACGCGACGCGGCAGACTGGGCGCCGCCACAGTCGCCGAAGGGTTGTCACACATGAGCACGGCACCGTTCCCCGAGGGGTTCGTGTGGGGAGTGTCCACCTCCGCCTACCAGATCGAGGGAGCCACCACCGAGGACGGCCGCGGGCCGTCCATCTGGGACGCCTTCACCGGCGGACGCGACGGCGACCCGGCCTGCGACCACTACCGGCGCCACGCCGAGGACGTCCGGCTGATGAAGGACCTGGGCCTGTCGGCCTACCGGTTCTCGGTGAGCTGGCCGCGGGTGCTGCCCGAGGGCCGCGGCCGGCTCAACGGCAAGGGGCTCGACTTCTACGACAGGCTGGTGGACGAGCTGCTCGCCGCCGGCATCGCGCCGTACGCCACCCTCTACCACTGGGACCTCCCGCAGGCCCTGGAGGAGCTCGGCGGCTGGACCTCGCGCGACACGGCGAGGCACTTCGCCGACTACGCGGGGGCCGTGCACGACCGGCTCGGCGACCGCGTCGACACCTGGTTCACCCTCAACGAGCCGTGGGTGGCGGCCTTCGTCGGCCACGCCTCCGGCGTGCACGCCCCCGGCCGCACCTCACCGGCCGACGCCTTCGTCGCCGCCCACCACATGCTGCTCGCCCACGGGCTCGCGCTGGCGGAGCTGCGCGCGCGGGGCGCCGCCAGGGCCGGCATCGTGCTCAACCTGTCGCCCGTGCTCACCCCCGCCCAGCTCGCCGACTTCTCCGCGCGCCCGGCCGAGGAGGACGCCGAGGCGGTGGCGAGGATCGACGCCCTGCACAACCGGCAGTTCCTGGAGCCCGTCCTGCGCGGCCGCTACCCCGACGACCTGCTGCCGCTCGTGGCGCGCACCGCCGGGCTGGACCACATCCACGACGGCGACCTCGACGTCATCGGCAATCCCATAGACCTGCTCGGCGTCAACTACTACACGCCCATCGCGGTGCAGGCCCAGCCCGGCGCCCCGGCCCAGCCCGACTTCCCGGGCAGCGAGGGCGTGCTGTTCTGCAGCGTGCCGACCGCGGTGACCGCCATGGGCTGGCCCATCGTGCCGAGCGGCCTGTCCCTGGTGCTGCGGCGGCTTGCCGCCGACTACCCCGGCACCGAGCTGATGATCACCGAGAACGGCGCCGACTTCGAGGACGTCGTCACCGCCGACGGCATCCACGACGTCGACCGGATCGGCTTCGTCGAGGAGCACCTGCGCGCCCTGCGCGCCTCCCTCGACGAGGGCGTCCCCGTGCGCGGCTACCTGCTGTGGTCACTGCTCGACTGCGTCGAGTGGGCCGACGGCTACCGGCGCAAGTTCGGCATCGTGCACGTCGACTTCGACACCCAGCAGCGGCGGCTCAAGGACAGCGCCCTGTGGTACCGCGACGTCGTCCGCCGGGGCGGGCTCGGCGGCGACCGGCCGAAACGGCCCACGCTGGAGACCGTCGCGGCCCGCGCGAACGTCTCCCGCGCCACCGTCTCCCGCGTCGTCAACGGCGAGGCGTCGGTCAGCCCCGAGGTCCGCGCCGCGGTGCTGCGGGCCGTGCAGGAGCTCGGCTACGTCCCCAACGCCGCCGCCCGCAGCCTCGTCACCCGCCGCACCGACGCGGTCGCGCTGGTGCTGTCCACGGCCGCGCACCGCGGCGACGCGCTGGTCGCCGCCGTCGTCCGCTACGTCACCAGCGTGCTCGAAGGGGCCGGCAAGCAGATCACGCTCATGCTCGCCGACACGGCCGACGGCCAGCGGCGCGTCGTGCGGCACGTCGAGGCGAGGCAGGTGGACGGGGTCGTGCTGCTGCCGCCCGACGGCCACGGCCCGCTCGCGGAGCGGCTGGCCCGCACCGGCGTGCCCGTCGTGCTCCTCGGCAAGCCCGCCATCGCCTCGCTCGTGCCGTACGTGGACGCCGACCACGCCGGCGGCGCCGCGGCGGCCACGGCGCACCTGCTGGAGCGGGGGCGCCGCCGCATCGGCGTGATCTGCGGGCCGATGGACCTCCCCGGCGTCCAGGACCGTCTCACCGGCCACCGTGCCGCCCTGCAGGAGGCGGGGCTGCGGCCCCTGCTGGAGCCGGCCGGGCACGACCGCGCCTCCGGCGAGCAGGCCGCCCGGCGGCTCCTCGCCGACCATCCGGGGCTGGACGCCGTCTTCGCCACCTCCGACGACCTGGCGATCGGAGCCCTGCGAGCGGCGCGCGAGGCGGGCCGCCGGGTGCCGGACGACCTGGCGGTCGTGGGCTTCGACGACATCGACGCGGCGTCGTGCACCACGCCGCCGCTCACCACGGTCCGGGTGCCGGTGACGGACCAGGCGCTCGCCCTGGCCCGTCTCCTGCTGTCCCGCCTGGACGGCCGGCACGCCTCCCCGGTGGTCCTGCCGGCCCGGCTCGTCGTCCGCGACTCCTCGTAGGCGCCCGCTCGTCACGGCGCGGCCGCGCCGCTAGTCGGCGAAGGTGAACCAGTTGACGTTGACGAAGTCGGCCGGTTGCCCGCTGGCGAAGGTCAGGTAGACCGTGTGCCTGCCGGTCACCGGCGAGATGTTGGCCGGGACCGTCCGCCAGCTCTGCCAGCCGCCGGTGCCGGCCACCGCGAAGTCGCCGACCGGCGGGGCCGTCGGGCTGTCGAGCCGCACCTGGACGAGCCCGCTCACCCCGCCTGCGGCCCCGGACGCCACCCGGGCCCGGAACTGCCCGGCGGGCCGGCTGCCGAAGTCGACCCCGTCGAAGCGGAGCCAGTCGCCGTTGCCGATCGCCCCGACGTTCTGGCCGCCTCCAGCGTCGGTGGTGGTCTCCAGGATGGTCCCCGACTGCGCCTGGTGGTGTTCGGCCTGGATGGTGGAGCGGGCGTCCACCCCGCCCGGACCGGTGGGCGTGACCGTGGGCGTCGGGCCGGGGCCGCCGCTCTGCCACACCGCGACGTAGTCCACCGTCATGGGCCGGCCCGGCACGGTGGCGGCGGTGGGCGTGCCGAAGCCGGCCACGCCGTTGGGGAAGGCCCCGCCCATGGCCACGTTGAGCAGCAGGAAGTAGCCGGCGTGGCCGGTCATGCCGTTCCAGGTCGCGGCGTCGAACTGCGCCTGGCTCACGCTGTGGAACTGCTGGCCGTCCACGTACCAGCGCAGCTGGTTGGGGGCGACGCCGCGGTCCCACTCGAAGCGGTAGGTGTGGAAGGCCGACTGGCAGGGGGAGCCGGGGCAGGCGCGGGAGGCCCCGAGGCCGTTGGTCTCGTTGCACGGCCCGCCGGGGTTGACGCCGCAGTGGAGCACACCCCAGACGGTGTCGAGACCGTTGACGTTCTCCATGACGTCGAACTCGCCGATGCCCGGCCAGTTCCAGTAGTTTCCCCGGTACGGCGAGCCGAGCGCCCAGAACGCCGGCCAGTAGCCGAGCGCGGCCTGGCCGGTCACGTCGGGCATCCGGACGCGGCCCTCGATGCGCAGGACGCGGCCGTCGGCGGGCTTGAAGTCGCCCCGCCTGGTCTCGATCCGGGCGGAGGTCCACGCGCCGGAGGCGCTGCGCTGCGGGGTGATGCGCAGGTTGCCGGCGCCGTCGAGGGCGAGGTTGGCGGGGTCGGCCGTGTAGTTCTGGATCTCCCCCGTGCCCCAGTTGGCGGGCCCGCCCGGGTAGCTGTGGCCGGTGTCGACGATCCAGTTCGCGGAGGAGGGCGGAGATCCGGCGGGACCGTCGAAGTCGTCGGACCAGACGAGCGACCAGCCGGAGGGGGTGGGCGGCACGGCCGCGGAGGCGCTCCCGGCGGCGTGCGTGAGGAGGGCGGTCGTCGTGGCCAGGGCCGTGGCCAGCGCCACGGCCAGGGCCGCGAGGCGCCTGCGGGAGGGGGAGGGGCGGGATGTCATCGCTGGCTCCTGGGGGGTGCGGAGGCGAACATCTGAGAGAGCGCTCTCTCGCGGACGTAAACACAGTCGCCGACTCTGTGTCAAGCAGTCCTGTGCAGCTCCCCGCCGGGCACGGCGGGACGACGGGCGGAGCCTCGGCAGGCGCCCAGCCCGGGTGCGGGACGGGTGTGGTCGTGGGAGTCGCCCAGCCCCGTGCGGACGGGCGGACGCCTGAAAGGCGCCCAGCCCTGTGGGGACGGGCGGAGACGCGAGAGGCGCCCAGCCCCGTGTGGGGTGGGCGCCTCTCGTCGGGCGAAGCGGGCGTCAGCCCTTCTCGGCCTCGCCGGTGGCCTGCTCCAGCGCGTCCTCGGGGGACGCCTCCAGGTCCTGCTCGGCGTCCGCGCCGGCCTGCGCCGACGCCTTGTCCAGGCGCACCCAGCTCGTCACGCTCTCCACCGCGAAGAGCACGAACAGGTACGCCGTCAGCACCGCGAGCACGACCGTCAGCCAGCCGAGGGCCGCGCCCACGCCGATGATGAGCAGCCGCACCTCCCAGCCGAGCCCCGCGTGGAACACCCAGGTGGGCGGCCAGATGCTCTGCCGCGTCCGGTAGACCGTGTCGTAGGTGTGGTAGCCGACCACGTAGACGAGCACGAACAGCAGCCACTTGGGCGCGTCGGCCGCCAGCCCCACCGCGATGATCGCGAGGAACTCGGTGCCCCGCAGCAGCGGCGGCGTCAGCCAGTCGAGGCGGCCCAGATGGTCGCGGGGCGCGGTCGGCAGGACGAGCACGACCGTGATGAGCACCGGAAGGAGCAGGATCGGCCCCGGCTCCAGCAGGCCCGAGGCGGTCACGGCGACGACGGCGACCAGGGCGGCCAGCGTCGCCGGGACGGGCGGCAGACCCTTGCCGAGCCGGCCGGCCAGCGCGTGGACGAGCGGGCCGTCGTCGCGGTAGGCGAGCAGGCGGGCGGTCTGGATGCGGCGGCGTTCCTCGTCGGGGTCCGGCGTGGGGGTGGCGGCGGCCTGCGGGTGGGTGATCATGCGAGCGACCTCATGAGGCGTCCGGTGAGGGTGTAGAGGGCGGCGACGGTGCCCCAGACCACCAGCGTGAGGAAGGTGATGCGGGCGTCGAAGAGGGCGGCGGTGATCGCGATGGCCGCGAACCGCTCGCCGATGGGGAAGACGATCATCTTACGCGCCCAGTGGACCGCTCGGTACCGGCCGGCCTTGCTCCACATCTTCAGCAGGCCGCGGATGCCCTGGCTGCGCTCGACCTTGCGGCGCTCCAGGGCCTTGCGCAGGTCGCGGTCGTCGGGCGCGGTCAGCGGCAGCGTGGGCAGCTGGGCCGGCGGCTTGCTGCGGCGGTTGGCGATGCCGAAGGAGAAGTCGAGCAGGTGACGCACCGACTGCAGGCCGATCGCCGCCAGCGCGAGGATCCAGATGTCGTCGCCGTTGCCCGACACCACCCAGCCGACCGCCAGGCCGGCGAAGACGACGTACTCCTTGAACCGGTCGAACGTCGCGTCCAGCCACGCGCCCAGCACGCCGAACTTGCGGGCGTAGCGGGCGACCTGCCCGTCGACGCAGTCGAACACGAACGCGAAGTAGATCAGCGCGCCGCCGAGCACCATCCACGGCCGGTCGCCCGTCGCGAAGCAGGCGGCGGCGAGCACGCCCAGCGTGATCGAGATCAGCGTCACCTGGTTGGGCGTCAGGCCGCGGCGCGCCGCCCACCGGGCGATGAAGCGGGAGTAGGTGGAGACGAAGTAGGTGGTGAAGAAACCGTCGGCGCCCTTGACCGCGTTGTCCAGCCGGGCGCGGTCCTCGTCGATGCCGCTCATCACGGCGACCGCCTCGTCGAGGTCCTCCTGGGAGGTGATCCGGCGGTAGTAGAGGTCGCGGCGGCCGCGGCTGCCGACCGACACGCCCTTGCGCACCAGGCCGAACACGATGAGCTGCATGAGGTCGTCGTCGGGCCCGAACGTGTCGGCGATGTCGGCCAGCTCCCGGCACGTCTCGGCCAGCACGGGGGCGTTGCGCACGGTGACGTGCAGCGGGCCCAGGATGACCGCGTTGGGCCTGGTGACGGCGTGGTGGGCGGTGCCGACCGAGACGATCCTGGACTTGCCGCGGCGGGCGCGCACGGGCAGTCCCTCGTGCCTGCGGTGGCTGATCTCCGGCTCGGCCTCGTCGATCGGGACTTGCTCCTCCCGCTCGGCCTCCTCCTCGGTGAGCTCCGGGCGGGGCTCCTTGGCGATGAGCGCCATCACGCCGCGCTTCGACTTGGTGATCTGGTAGATCAGCTCGTCGTGGATCACGGAGTCGGCGGGGATGAGGAAGAGGTTCTCCGTCGCGGACTCCGCGACGTCGGCGAGGTTGCGCAGGGCCGCGGCCACGTCGCCGGACGCGATGGTGGCGGGCCGCGGATCCAGGGAGAGGATCTGGCTGCGCAGCCGCTCGGCCACCGTGGGGGCGCCGGGCAGGGCGGCGAGCCTCAGGCCGGTCGGGGCGGTGTCAGGGCCGGGCGAAGAGCCCAGCAGGACCACGCGGGTCATGACTCCCTTTCGAGGCGGTTGCGGGGGGTTGAACAACAGACAATGCGGGACAGGCGTCTGAGTCTAGTGAGAGTTGCACAGAGTCGCGTCACCGAAGCAACTCCGTAACACAACGGCTGCGCGGCCCTAAGATGGGCGAGTGAGTCTCTACCGTGACGAAGGCGTGGTTCTGCGCACGCAGAAGCTCGGCGAGGCCGACCGCATCGTCACCGTCCTGGCCCGGCGCACCGGCAAGGTCCGGGCCGTGGCCAAGGGCGTGCGCCGCACCACCTCGCGCTTCGGCGCACGGCTGGAGCCGTTCACCCACGTCGACGTGCAGTTCCACACCGGCCGCACGCTCGACGTCGTCACGCAGGCGGAGACCATCAGACCCTACGGCGAGGCGCTGGCGGCCGACTACCCGCGCTACACGGCGGGCAGCGCGATGCTGGAGACCGCCGACCGGCTCACCCACGGCGAGAAGGAGCCCGCGCTGCGGCAGTTCCTGCTGCTGGTGGGCGGGCTGCGCACACTGGCCGACGGCAGCCACGAGGCCCGGCTGGTCCTCGACGCCTACTTCCTGCGCTCGCTGGCCGTGGCCGGCTACGCGCCGGCGCTGGAGGCGTGCGCCAAGTGCCAGGCGCCGGCGGTCAGGGCGTTCGCCATCGTGGCGGGCGGCGTGGTGTGCGGCGCCTGCAAGCCGGCGGGCGCGGCCGTGCCGGCCGCCGAGACGATCGGGCTGATGACCGCGCTGCTGCGCGGCGACTGGGCGGTGGCCGACGCCTCCGAGCAACGCCATCGCAGCGAGTGCAGCGGCCTGGTCGCCGCATACCTGCAATGGCACCTCGAACACGGAATACGCTCTCTTCGACACGTAGAGAGGGAGCCAGTTTGAACGTCCGACCGCCGTCGCCGCACCCGTCCGGTGCGACCCCGCCGCCCCTCCCGCGGGCTCTGGTGCCGCGTCACGTGGCCATCGTCATGGACGGCAACGGCCGCTGGGCCAAGGCGCGGGGCCTGCCCCGCACCGAGGGGCACAAAGCCGGCGAGGCCTCCCTGTTCGACGTCATCGAGGGCGCGCTGGAGCTGGGCATCCCCTACCTGAGCGCCTACGCCTTCTCCACGGAGAACTGGAAGCGCTCGCCCGACGAGGTGCGCTTCCTCATGGGCTTCAACCGCGACGTCATCCGCCGCCGCCGCGACGAGCTCAACGCCATGGGCGTACGGGTGCGCTGGGCGGGCCGGCCGGGCCGGCTGTGGAAGAGCGTCATCGACGAACTGCGCACGGCCGAGGAGATGACCGTCGGCAACCGCACGCTGACCCTGCAGTTCTGCGTCAACTACGGCGGCCGGGCGGAGATCGCCGACGCCGCGGTCAAGCTGGCCGGCGACATCGCGGCCGGCCGCGTCAAGCCGTCGAAGGTGGACGAGAAGGTGTTCGCCCGCTACCTCGACGAGCCCGACATCCCCGAGGTCGACCTGTTCGTCCGGTCGTCGGGGGAGCAGCGCTTCTCCAACTTCCTGCTGTGGCAGTCGGCCTACGCCGAGATGGTCTTCCTCGACCGGCTCTGGCCCGACTTCGACCGCCGTGACCTGTGGGAGGCGTGCGACATCTACGCCAAACGCGACCGCCGCTACGGCGGCGCCGTCCCCAACGAGGTGTAGGCGTGGACAGCTTCCTGGTGCGGCCCATCGGCCGGGTCGAGTCGCCGCTGAGCGACCTCGCCCAGGCGCCCCGGCAGGGCGACGAGGGCGGTCCGGCCGCATGGCTGGTGTTCGCCGAGCAGGTCCGTGAGGGCCTGCGCGACCTGCGCCCCGGCGACGACGTCATCGTGCTCACCTGGCTCGACCGGGCGCGGCGCGACGTCCTCGCGGTCCACCCGCGCGACGACCGCGCCCGGCCGCTCACGGGCGTGTTCAGCACCCGCTCACCCGACCGGCCCAACCCGGTGGGCCTGCACCGCGTGCGCGTCCTGTCCGTCGACGGCACGCGGGTGCGGGTCAGCGACCTGGAGGCGCTGGACGGCACCCCGATCGTGGACGTCAAGCCGGTTCTCGACCGCGACACCGAACGCTAGGGGAGCCCGCCGGGAAGGCGCCCGGCGGCCGGAGGCGCGACCGCGGCGCTCCCGGTCCGGGGCCCGCGGGTGTGTTCAGAGGGTGTAGGTGCGGGTGACGGCGACGAGGTCGCCGTCCTCGCGCGTCGCGGCCACCAGCTCCGGCGGCCTCGGGACGAAGCCGGGCACCGCCCGCAGTCCGTCCGTCTCGCCGATCGCGGTGACGCGCACCCGGTCCGCGCCCGGCACGCGCAGCGTGATCCGCGCGCCCCGCGCCGGGATGCCGCGGAAACGGACCTCGCCCGGCCAGGTTCCCGCGCGCACCCCGGTGACGGCGACGGTCACCGGGGCCGAGCCCGCCACCCGCGCCGTCGCCTCGGTGACCGGCCGTTCGACGCGCAGCGTCACCGAACGGGCGCCGGGGCCGGCGCTCACCCGCAGCGTGACGCGGTCCCCGTCGCGGGCGAGCACGGTCAGCCGCGGCCCGGCGGCGGCGACGGCCGGCGCGGGCCCGGTCGTCAGCGCGCCGCGCGCGTAGCCGGGCGGCAGCGTCGCGGTGTCCCGGCCGGACACGTAGCGCCTGGTCCAGGCGGGCGGATCGGCGTCCGCGCTGACCCACCGGGCCGTCCGGGTGTCCGCGTCCATCACGTACGCCAGGTGGGTACGCGCCGGGTTGGCGCCGTCGAACCGGTCCGTCCACAGCCCGGCGCCCGCCAGCGTCACCGACAGCGCGGCGGCGACCAGCGGCAGGGCGGGGCCCAGCCGCCGGGCCGGTTCCCGCTGCTGCCGGGACCGGCCGGCCGGTTCGGGCAGCAGCAGCTCCGCCACAGGCAGCGCGGTCAGCCCGAACAGGGCCAGCACCAGCGCGCTCGCCCCGCCCAGCGCGAGCCCCATCCCGTCGAAGACGTTGCCCGCCAGGGCGGGCAGCAGCGCCGCCGCCATGACGGGCCCCGCCGCGAGCGCGGCCACCCGCCACGCCGTGCCGCGGGCCGTCAGGGCGGCCAGCCCGCCCAGCCCGCAGCACAGCGCCGGCAGCGCGAACACGAACGACGCCCCCGGCGCCACCTGCGCGCAGAGCACCCCCAGCGCGGCCGGCCAGACCAGCGCGCCCACGGCGAGCGCGGCCGGGCCGAGGCGGCGGCGCAGCGGCAGGTACCACACCAGCAGCGCGAAGACGACCTGCGCGGCGACGGCGGCCCGGAAGGCCGACGGGCGGTGCAGCAGCCCGCCCATCAGGTCGTAGCCGGGCCGGACGGACACGAGCACCTCCCACAGGCCCTGCGCCAGCACCACCGCGAGCAGGAGGGGCACGACAGCCGTCGCCGCGGCGACGGCGACGCCCGGCCCGCTGAGCAGCCCCCGGGCGCGCGCCAGCAGCGCGAGCGCCGCAACGGCGGCGACGGCGAGCAGCGCCAGCGGCCACACCAGGGGGTCGGGGTAGGTGATCAGGACGCCGAAGAGGCGGAAGTAGGTGGCGTCGTGGCCGGCGCGCAGGCCCGGCAGATCGGCGCCGCCGAGCGCGCGGGCCAGCGCCAGCATGGTCTCACCGTGGTGCTGGAGGCTGCCGCGGTCGAGGTGGGCGAGGGAGTCGTCGGCGGTGTGGTAGCGGGAGGAGCGCTGGATGTAGGCGAAGTTCAGGCCGGCGAAGCCGGCCTGGGTCAGCGGGGTGAAGTCGGTGTTGTTCGGCAGCAGCCGGTACAGCGCGGCCATCGTCGAGTCGCCCCGCGGCCGCGGCGCCGCGCCGGCGTACACGCCGACCAGCCCGGCGTTGTCGCGGGAGGTCTCGAACAGCAGGGACGGGCCGCTGACACCGCGCGCCTCCCAGTTGAGCAGCACCCCGCCCCGGCGGGCCAGGGGGTGCTCGCGCACGAACGCCTCCGCGCCGAGCACGCCGTCCTCCTCGCCGTCGGTGATCAGCAGCACCAGGTCGTTGCGCAGCCCGGCACCGGTACGCAGCGCCCGTACGGTCTCCAGCATCGAGGCCACGGCGGCGCCGTCGTCGGAGACGCCCGGCCCCATCGCGGCCGAGTCGTAGTGCGCGGCGACGAGCACCGTGCCCGTCGGATCGGTGCCGGGCAGCGTCGCCACCACGTTCTCGACCTGCCCGAACGTCGCCAGCCCGGTGGAGGCGCGGGCGCCGGTCGCGCGCTGGATCTCCACCCGCAGCCCCGCCTCCCGCAGCCGGCCGGCGAGGTAGTCGCGGGCGCGGTCGCCCGCGGGGCTGCCCAGGGGCCGCGGTTCGGTGGCGAACCGCTCCAGGTGGCGTAGGGCCCGTCCGGCGCTGAACTCGCGGGCCGGCGCGGACTCGGGAAGCGGCTGCGCCGTGCTGTCCGCCATGGCCGTCAGCATGATCGCGGCCATCACCGCGAGCAGCGCGCACACCCCGGCCCGCAGCCGGTGGCGGACGTCGAAGAGCTTTGCTGTCATGGTGCGGAACGCTAGGTCCGGGCACCCGCGACCCGGAATGGTGCGCGCACCCGGAGCAACCTGCGGTTTTCCACAGTTCCGCTCCAAGTCAGCCGACTGACTGTGGACATCGGGAAGCGGAGTCCGCTAGGGTCGTTGTTAGTCAGCCAACTAACTCAAGAAGGAGGCATGTCGTGATCGCAGTGACCGGAGCCACGGGGAACGTCGGTGGGGAGCTCGTGCGGATGCTGGTGTCGGCGGGCGAACGGGTGACGGCGATCTCCCGTCGGCCGACCTCACCCGAGAGGGCGTCTGCCGAGGATGCCGCGTCTCCCGGGGACAGCGGGTCTTCCGGGGAGGGGACGTATCCAGGGGCCGGGGGTTCCGAGCCCGGTGTGATCCGCCGGCGGGGCGACCTTGCCGAGCCGGCCGGCCTGGGCGAGGCGCTGGACGGGGCGAAGGCGCTGTTCCTGCTCGTCGCGGGCGACGACCCGCAGGGCATCCTCGGCCAGGCCGAGGCCGCCGGCGTCGAGAAGGTCGTGCTGCTCTCCTCCCAGGGCGCCGGCACCAGGCCGCGGGCCTACCCCCACCCGGCGGCGTTCGAGGCGGCCGTGCGCGGGTCCGGCCTGGACTGGACGATCCTGCGTCCCGGCGGGTTCGCCTCCAACGCCTACGCCTGGGCCGAGGGCGTCCGGACCCGGCGGGCGGTCGCCGCGCCCTTCGGCGACGTGGGGCTGCCGGTCATCGACCCGTCGGACATCGCCGAGGTCGCCGCCGCCGTGCTGCGCCAGGCCGGACACGGGGGCCGCGTCTACGAGCTCACCGGACCCGAGGCGGTCACCCCCCGGGATCGGGCGGCGCTGATCGGCGAGGCGCTGGGGGAGCCGGTCGCGTTCACCGAGCAGACGAGGGAGGAGGCGCGGGCGCAGATGCTCACGTTCATGCCCGAGCCGGTGGTGGAGGCCACCCTCGCCATTCTCGGCGAGCCGTCCGAGGCCGAGCGCGCGGTCAGCCCGGACGTCGCCCGCCTCCTGGGCCGCGAGCCCCGATCCTTCGCCGACTGGGCCACCCGCAACCTGGCCGCCTTCCGGTGACCCGCCCACCCCTGCCGGACCGACCCCTACCCGGCCCGCCTGCGCCGGGCCCGCCTGTGCCCGGGCCACCCCTGCCCGGCCCACCCCTGCCCGGCTTACCCCTGCCCATGACAGCCTTCGGTCGTACCCCTTCCAGGGGCGGGCCGCCGGCAGGGGCGGCCGAGACGTTCCTCGCCGAGCCGCACGTCGCCACCCTGACGACCCTGCGTCCCGACGGCTCGCCGCACGTGGCGCCGGTGCGCTTCACCTGGGACGGCGACGCGGGCCTGGTCCGCGTGCTCACCGTCGCCGCCTCGCGCAAGGCGCGCAACCTGACCGCCGCGCCGGACGGCGGCCGGGTGGCGCTGTGCCAGGTGGCCGGACCTCGCTGGATCACCTTCGAGGGCACGGCCGCCGTGCGCGCCGACCAGGGGCGCGTCGCCGAGGCCGCGCGCCGCTACGCCGAACGTTACGGGTCCCCGCCTCCCGCCCCGCCCGGCCGGGTCGTGATCGAGATCGCGGTGGACCGCATCATGCACCTCAACACCTGACAGGACCCGACATGCCCGTTCAGCACGTACTCGACTCGACCGTCTTCTACCAGGAGCGGGGGGCCGGGACGCCGATCGTCTTCCTGCACGGCAACCCCACCTCCTCCCACCTGTGGCGGCACGTGATGCCGGCCGTCGGCGACCCCGGCCGGCTCCTGGCGCCCGACCTGATCGGCATGGGCGCCTCCGGCAAGCCGGCCGTCGACTACACCTTCGCCGACCACGCCCGCTACCTGGACGCCTGGTTCGACGCCCTCGGCCTCGACGACGTGGTGCTGGTCGGCCACGACTGGGGCGGCGCGCTCGCCTTCGACTGGGCCGCCCGCCACCCGGACCGGGTGCGCGGCGTCGCGTTCACCGAGACCATCGTCAAGCCCATGTCGTGGGAGGAGTTCCCCGAAGGCGGCCGGTCGCTGTTCCGGGCGATCAGGACGGAGGGCGTCGGCGAGACCATGATCCTGGACGACAACGCCTTCATCGAGCAGGTGCTGCCCGCCACCGTCGCCGTCCCGCTCGGCCCGGACGACCTCGCCGCCTACCGGGAGCCGTACCCGACTCCCGAGAGCCGGCTGCCGCTGCTGCGCTGGCCGCGCTCCATGCCGCTGGACGGCGAGCCGGCCGACGTGGTGGCGAGGATGGAGGCGTACGGGAGGTGGCTGGCGGCCAGCCCGGACGTGCCCAAGCTGCTCATCGCCTTCGAGCCGGGCCCCGGCGCGATGATGGGCCCGGAGACGTACGCCTGGTGCGCGGCGAACATGGCGGCGCTCGAGATCGCCCGGCACGACGCCGTCGCCGGTCATCACACGCCCGAGGACCAGCCCCACGCGATCGCCAGGGCGGTCGCGGCGTGGACCGACCGCCATGGCCTGCGCGGGCCTTCCGGACGTTGAGCCGGCCGCACCTGACGATCCCGCCGGGCCCCGGCCTCGGGTGCGGCGGGCGGCGCCGGGCCGGGCTCAGGCGCGGCGGCGGGCCCGGTAGGCGGCGACGTGCATGCGGTTGCCGCACGTGCGGCTGTCGCAGTAGACGCGGGACCGGTTGCGCGACTCGTCCACGAACACCCGGTCGCAGTCGGGAGCCGCGCAGGTGCGCAGGCGCTCCCACTCGCCCTCCACCAGCAGGTGGGCCAGCGCCACCCCGCAGTCGGCCGCCAGGTGCTCGGCCAGGGTGGCGTCGGGCGCGAAGTAGTGCATGTGCAGCGGATGCCCGTCGTGCTCGGCCAGCCGGGGCGTGATGCGCGTCTCGGCGAGCAACGTGTTGAGCAGTCGTACGGCGGTCGGCTGGTCGGGCGCGGTGAACACCCGGTGGAACGCCTCACGCACCAGCCGCACCTGGCCGAGGTCGCGCGCCGTCAGCGTGCTGATGCCGCTGACCTCCCGCGCCTGCACGAAAGCCTGCAGGTCGGCCAGGCCGGTCAGATCGTCGTCGCCGCCGGTCGAAGGAGACGTGTTGACCAGCTCGACGACGGTGGCCAGCGAGTAGACCGTGTCATGGCCAAACGGCATATTGACTCCTGTCAGACCGGATTCTAACGTGGTCGCAGCGTATCTCTTGTCAGCGGTTTCGGGGGTCGGTCTGTGAGTGCGCATCGCCGTATCGTGCTGATCGCGACGGTCGGCGCGCTGATCATCTCCACCTCCGGGCCCCTGGTGCGGCTGGCCGAGGTCTCGCCTGCCACCTCGGCGCTGTTCCGCTGCGTGTACGCCGTGCCGCCGATGATCGTGCTGGCCTGGGCCGAACGCCGCCGGCTCGGCCCGCTGCGCGGCAGGCCGCTGGTCCTGGCCTGGGCGGCGGGCGTGCTGTTCGCGCTGGACCTGCTCTTCTGGCACCACGCGATCGGCTACGTCGGCGCCGGCCTGGCGACCGTGCTCGGCAACCTGCAGGTGTTCATCGTCGCGTTCGCCGCCTGGGCCGTCTTCGGCGAGCGGCCGTCCAACCAGCTCATGATCGCGACGCCGGTGGTGTTCGCCGGCGCCGTGCTCATCTCGGGCGTCTTCGACGAGGCCGCCTACGGTGCCGACCCGATGCTCGGCGTGCTCGCCGGTGTGGCCACGTCGGTGGCGTACGCGGCCTTCCTGCTGCTCATGAAGGCGGGAGCGCGGCGCTCGGCCGGCCCGCTCGCGCACGCCACCGCGGTCGCCGCGGTGTCGATCGCGGCGCTGAGCCCCCTGTTCGGCGGCGCCGACCTCACGCCCGACTGGCCGGCGCACGGGTGGCTGCTGCTGCTCGCCCTCGGCCCCCAGGTGCTCGGCTGGTCACTGATCACCTACGCGCTGCCCAGGCAGCCCGCCGCGCTCACGGCGCTGCTCCTGCTGGTGCAGCCGCTGACCACCGTGGCGCTGGCGAAGGTGCTGCTGGACGAGAACCCGTCACTCCTGCAGCTCACCGGGTGCCTGGTGATCGTCGCCGGGGTCCTGTACGGCTCGCGCCGTGCTCGCGCTCAGCCCGCCCGGACCGACGCCGAGCAGGACGAGCAGGTGCCGAAGACCTCGACCGTGTGAGTGATCTCGGTGAAGCCGTGCTCGCCGCCGATCATCTCGGCCCAGCGCTCGACCGCCGGACCGGCCACCTCGACCGTGTGGCCGCAGCGGCGGCAGACCAGATGGTGGTGGTGGTCGCCGCTCGCGCACGCGCGGTAGACCGACTCGCCGTCGTCGGTGCGCAGCACGTCGACCTGGCCGCCGTCGGCCAGCGCCTGCAGGGCGCGGTAGACCGTGGTCAGGCCGATCTTGGCGCCGTGCTGGCGCATCTCGGCATAGACGTCCTGCGCACTGCGGAAACCCTCGCTCCGGCGCAGGGTGTCGTGGACGGCGTCGCGCCTGGTCGTCATGCGGCCTCCTCGACGCGGTTGGGGTGCTCGCTCACCGTGGACTCCTGGGATCGGCCTCGGCGTACGAATCTACCGACACCGAGCGCCAGGACGAAGCCGGCGAGGGCGAGGAGCACGATGGCCGCCCCCGGCGGCACGCGGGCCGACATGGTGGAGCTGAGCAGGCCGCCCACCGAGGCCAGCACGCCGAGCACCATGGCCAGCGCCATGGTCGAGCGGAAGCCCCGGGTGATCTGCTGGCTGGTGGCGACCGGGATCACCATGAGCGCGCTGACCAGCAGCAGGCCCACCACGCGCATGGCGATGACCACGGTCAGCGCCGCCGTCACGGCGATCAGCAGGCTGAGGAAGCGCACCGGCAGGCCGCTGGCCCTGGCCATCTCCTCGTCCTGGCAGAGCACGAACAGCTCCCTGCCGAACACCGCGACCACGCCGACCACCGCGACCGCCAGCCCGCCGATGATCCAGATGTCCTCGCGGGTCACGCTCGCGATGGCGCCGAACAGGTACGAGTTGAGCTTGGTGCTGCTGCCGCCCGGCGCGATGCCCATGAGCATGACGCCGCCCGCGATGCCGCCGTAGAACATCAGCGCCAGGGCCACGTCGCCGCTGGTGCGGCCGCGTGCCCTGACCAGCTCGATGGCCACCGCGCCCGCGACGGACACCAGGACGGCCGTGATGATCGGCGCGGTGCCGGTCAGGAAGCCGAGCGCGACACCGGTCAGCGCCACGTGCCCGATGCCGTCGCCGAGCAGCGCGAGCCGCCGCTGCACGATGAACGTGCCGACGGCGGGCGCGCAGAGCCCCACCAGCAGCGCCGCGGCCAGCGCGAGCTGGAAGAACTCCTTGTCCAGCAATTCGACGATCATGACTCTCCCTGCCAGCCGCTCAGCGGCCCCACCGACGCCCCGCCGCCGAGCGGGCTGCCCGGCTCCGCCGGCGCGTGCGGGTGCACGTGCTCGTGCCCCGGCCGCGCGCACTCGCCCTCCGGGCGCGGCGGCGGCCCGTCGTGCGCGATGCGGCCGTCGCGGACCACGACGCCGCGGGTGACCAACGGCTCCAGCGGGCCCAGCTCGTGGGCGACCAGCACGATGGTCTTTCCTTCCAGCACCAGCGTGGCCAGCGTGTCGGCGAGCAGCTGCTGGGTCTCGGCGTCGACGCCCGCGGTGGGCTCGTCCATGACGTACGTGTCGGGCTCCCCGGCCAGCGCGCGGGCGATCAGCACCCGCTGCTGCTGGCCGCCGGACAGCTCCTGCACCGGGTCTCCGGCGCGCCCGGCCAGCCCGACGGACTCCAGCGCGGCGTCCACCGCCGCCCGGTCGGCGGCGCTCGTGCGACGCAGCCGGCTCTGCCGGGCGATGCGCCCGGAGGCCACCACCTCGCGGACCGTGGCGGGCACGCCGCCGCCGACCTGCAGGCGCTGGGGCACGTAGCCGACGCGCCACCACTGGCGGAACCTCGCGGGCGGGCTGCCGTACACCAGGGTCTGGCCGCCCGACAGCGGGATGAGGCCGAGCAGGGCGCGGACCAGCGTCGACTTGCCGGAGCCGTTGGCGCCGAGCAGGGCGACCACCTCGCCCGGGCGCACCGTCAGGTCGACACCCCGCAGGATCGGCCGCCGGTCGAGGGTGACCCGGCCGCCGGTCATCGCGAAGGCGGTCTCGCTCATGCGTTCTATCCCTTGGTCAAGCCGTGCATCCCAGGGCGGTTTGCAGGCTTTTGAGATTGTCCCTCATCGCCGACAGGTAATCGCCCGACGGCTTGCTCTCCAGCGGGTCGAGCACCGCCGTCTTGGCGCCCACCTCGCCGGCCAGCACCTCGGCCACCTTGGGGTTGACCAGGGCCTCGGTGAAGATCGTGGTGACCTTGGCGTTCTTGGCGGCCGTGGCGACCTCGGCGAGGCGGGCCGGCGACGGCTCCTGCTCGGGGTCGAGCGCGATGCCGACCTGCTGGAGCTTGTAGCGGTCGGCGAGGTAGCCGAACGCCGCGTGCGCCGTCACCATCGTCCTGGTCGCGCAGGTGCCCAGGCCCTTGGCGAACTCCTGGTCCAGGGCGGTCAGGGTGCTCGCCGTGCGGGCGGCGCGGTCCTTGTAGCCCTGCGCGTGCGCCGGGTCGGCGCCCGCCAGCCGCTCGCCCAGCTTGGTCGCGACCGTGGCCAGGCGCGACGGGTCGAGCCAGATGTGCGGATCGACGGCCTCTCCGGCGTGCGCCTCCTCGCCCTCGCCCGCGTGCGCCTCCTCACCCTCTCCGGCGTGCGCCTCCTCGCCCTCCTCGTGGGCGTGGGCGTCCTCGCCGGCGGGCAGCGTCGTCACGGCGGTGGCGGCGTCGAACGACGTCTCCGGGGTGACGGCCTCGTCCACGGCGGGCTGGACGCCCCTGACGTAGACGGTCAGCGCGGCGTCCTGCAACTGGGCCACCTGCTGCGGCCCCAGCTCCAGGTCGTGGGGCTCGACGCCCGGCGCGGTCAGCA
This sequence comes from Nonomuraea indica, assembly GCF_002850745.1. Classification (GTDB taxonomy): domain Bacteria; phylum Actinomycetota; class Actinomycetes; order Streptosporangiales; family Streptosporangiaceae; genus Nonomuraea; species Nonomuraea indica. The sequence continues at coordinate 787,638 of NZ_KZ559466.1, read as the reverse complement.
CCGACACGGCGGCGTCCGGGCCGCCCACCTGCTCGCTGAGCCACTGCACGGGGTAGATGGCGGCGACCACGGCGGGCCTGCCGTCGGCGCCGGACGACGAGGACTGCGACGAGGTCTGCGCGGAGCCTGAGCCGGAGCCGCACGCGGCGGTGGCGAGCAGCGCGCTCCCTGTCACGAGACCGGCCAGCATTCGGGGCGTTCTGGACATCACGCCATCAAGTATGCGGAAAATGAAAACGATTGTCAAAATTGGGGCGGCTGTCGCCTAGAACGCCCCGAACCGGTCGGCCGCCAGCACCAGCAGGAACGCCAGCATCACCACGCGCAGCACCCGCCCGCCCGCGCCCAGCGACGGCCACGACAGGTAGGCCAGCCAGCCCACGAACGCGAGCACGGGCAGCACCGCCACCGCACCCGGCCAGCCGGGCACCGCGAACCCCGCCAGCAGCAACGCCACCAGCACGGCCGGCGTCACCCACCGGGGCACCTGGGTGAACAGGAAGGTCATGGGCGTCGCGCTGCGCGCCTCCACGGACTTGCGCAGGCCGGTCGCGCCCGGCGTGAAGAACTGCTCGCCCTCGGGCAGGGGACGCCGGGCGCCCCGGGGCCCGCGCGCCCGCTCGCGGCGGACGTCACGGCGGTCTCGGTCGGTGGCCACGGCCCGAGCCTAGCCCTCGGGCCCGCCGGAATCGCGCAGCGGTGCGACAACGTCTGCCATCCTGGGAGGCGTGCTCGCCGTGATCCGTTACACCGTTCCCGAAGCCCAGTCCCAGGACTTCGTCAAGCAAGGCCACGCCATCCTCGACACGCTCGCCCTCCAGCCCGGCTACCTGCGCGGCAGACTGGCCCGGTCGGTCGACGAGCCCAACCTGTGGGCCCTGGTCAGCGAGTGGGAGGGCGCCGGGTTCTACCGCAGAGCGCTCTCCGCCGCACGGATGGCGATGTATCCGCTCATGATTCTCATGGTCAACGAACCCAGCGCTTTCGAGGACGTCTACACGCAGGACGGGGCGTAGCAATACTCTCGCGCGAGGGCCGCCCCACGTCCCCTAAGCTGAGAGTTCATTCGTTCGTTCCCCTCGCCGACCTCCAGCCGGAAAGAGACCCAACCACATGGCACGCCGTACAGACGTCATGGACACCATCGTCAGCCTCGCCAAGCGCCGCGGGCTCGTCTACCCGTCGAGCGAGATCTACGGGGGTCTGCGGGCGTCGTGGGACTACGGCCCGCTGGGCGTCGAGCTGAAGAACAACGTCAAGCGCCAGTGGTGGCAGTCGATGGTCCAGGCGCGCGACGACGTCGTCGGCCTCGACTCCTGCGTCATCCTGGCCCGCGAGGTCTGGCAGGCCAGCGGCCACGTCGAGACGTTCACCGACCCGCTGACCGAGTGCCAGTCCTGCCACAAGCGCTTCCGCGCCGACCACCTGCTCGAGGCGTACGAGGAGAAGAACGGCCGCGCCCCCGAGCATGGCCTGGCCGACATCACCTGCCCCAACTGCGGCAACAAGGGCGCCTTCACCGAGCCCCGGCAGTTCAGCGGCCTGCTCAAGACCTTCCTCGGCCCGGTCGAGGACGAGTCGGGCCTGGCCTACCTCCGGCCCGAGACCGCGCAGGGCATCTTCATCAACTACCTCAACGTGCAGCAGTCGGCGCGCAAGAAGATCCCGTTCGGCATCGGCCAGATCGGCAAGTCGTTCCGCAACGAGATCACCCCGGGCAACTTCATCTTCCGCACCCGCGAGTTCGAGCAGATGGAGATGGAGTTCTTCGTCAAGCCCGGCACCGACGAGGAGTGGCACCAGTTCTGGATCGACGAGCGCTACCGCTGGTACTCCGACCTCGGCATCAACAAGGACAACCTCCGGCTCTACGAGCACCCCAAGGAGAAGCTGTCCCACTACTCCAAGCGCACCGTCGACATCGAGTACCGCTTCAACTTCGCCGGCAGCGAGTGGGGTGAGCTCGAAGGCATCGCCAACCGCACCGACTTCGACCTGACCGCCCACTCCAAGGCCTCGGGCGTCGACCTCAGCTTCTTCGAGCAGGACACGCAGGAGCGCTACGTCCCCTACGTCATCGAGCCGGCGGCCGGTGTCGACCGGGCGACGCTGACGTTCCTGCTCGACGCCTACAGCGAGGACGAGGCGCCCAACGCCAAGGGCGTCATGGAGAAGCGCACCGTCATGCGGCTCGACCACCGGCTCGCCCCGGTCAAGGTCGCCGTGCTGCCGCTGTCGCGCAACGCCGACCTGTCGCCCAAGGCCCGCGACCTGGCCGCGCAGCTGCGCCGCCGGTGGAACGTCGAGTTCGACGACGCCGGCGCCATCGGCCGCCGCTACCGCCGCCAGGACGAGATCGGCACGCCGTTCTGCGTCACGGTCGACTTCGACACCCTGGACGACCAGGCCGTCACGATCCGCGAGCGCGACTCGATGCGCCAGGAGCGCATCGCGCTCGACCAGGTCGACTCCTACCTGCGCCAGCACCTCAACGACTGACGGCGCACGCCCCGGCTCCCGCCCACCGCGGCGAGCCGGGGCACGTCTCCGACCGTCCGGCCCCGCGCTTCCGCGCCCGCGGCCTTCGGCGGCGGGGCGGGTGTCAGGCCAGATGGCGGTCGTACCAGTCGATGAGCCGGTCGTAGGCCTGGGCCGCAGCCCCGGCGTCGTAGCGCTGCCCCGTGTCGTTGAAGAAGGCGTGCCGCACCCCCGGGAACGTCACGATCTCGTACGTCAGCCCGGCCCTGCGCAGCGCGGCCTCGGCGGCCGGGCGGGAGGCGTTCACCCGCTCGTCCCGCTCGGCGTACACCGCGAGCACCGCCGCCCGGCTGCCGGCGAAGTCGGCGCCGTCCGGCAGCGGCCCGTAGAACGGCGCGGCGGCGGCCAGCCGGGGCTCGCCCGAGGCCAGCAGCAGCCATGTCATCCCGCCGCCGAAGCAGAAGCCCACCATGCCCAGCTTCGCCCCGGACGCCCGCTCGCCCAGCTCGCCCACCGCCGCTTTCATGTCGGCCACGAACCGGTCCGGCGAGATCTCCCCGAGTCTGGCCGTGACCTGTGCGGAGTCGGCGAACGACGCCGTGCCGCCCTCACGGGAGAGCAGGTCGAGCGCCAGCGCCGAGTAGCCGCTCGCCGCGAGCCGGCCCGCCACGGACCGGATGTGGTCGGTCAGGCCCCGGTTCTCGTGGACGACCAGCACCGCGCCTCGCGGCTGCGCGGCGGCCGCCCAGGCTCCCCGCAGCGTCACCCCTTCCGGTCCGGCGAAGGTGATCCCCTCCGCCGGCAGCGGTGACGGGCCCGCCGGTGAGGCCGCGCCCGTGGGCGGGGCCGGAGTCGGGGAGGTGGCCGCCTCGGGCGCCGCGCCGCACGCCGACAGCAGGGCGGTCGCGGCGGGCAGGGCGAGACCGAGCAGGCCGAGCCGGCGCAGCGCCTCGCGCCGCGTGATGAGCCCGTCGGCGTGGTCGAGCGCCACCTCTTCCGCGAGGTAGCGCTGGAAAGGCGTCATGGCCAGGGATGTACCCGCTGCCACCGAAAGACGGTGCAAAGGATGGGTTGCTCGGGGCGGGTGGCTGCCGGGCGGAGGACGCGCCAGGTTCCGGCTAGCGAAGCCCGCCCGGGAGGTGTCACCAGGTCCGGCTCGCGGCGCCCGCCCGGCGGGCTGTGGCGACGGCTACTTCAGGACCCGTCCCACCAACTCGCCCTCGCGCGGCACGGCGAGGCAGTACGCCGTCCGCTGGGCCGGCCACTCGTGCTCCAGCGGCAGCAGCACTCCGGCCTTGACGTCGTCGCGCCGTGACTCCCTCACCCGCAGCCGCGGGCCGCACCAGTCGAGGGCCCGGCGCCTCGCCGCGGTCTCGCCCGGCCACGGGCCCTCCGGCAGCACGTAGATGGACGCGTACTCGGCCGCGTGCGGCATCTCGCAGGACACGAGCGTCGCGACGAGGTCGTGGGGCAGCTCCCACAGGCAGTCGCCGGGCCGTAAGTACGTGGCGTGCAGCCGTTGCAGGTAGAGCCCCGGTGTGGAGGTCTCCTCGGGCGTGACCGCGGTGCCCTCGCCGGTCGAGACGAACGTGGCGCCGGGGGAGCAGCCGGCGACCGCCCAGGCCAGGCAGGCGGCCACGGCCAGACGCCGCCGTACGGGGGGTGGCATGCACCAGAGCGTGACAGCCGCCGATTACCGTGCGGTTGCGAAACGGGCGGCCGATCCGTCACGCCTCGCCGCGATCCGGGCCCGCGGGCGTCCGGAAAGGGGCGGGTCCGCCTCGCGGCAGCCGGAAAGCCGGCCGCCGAACCCGATTCAAGACCGCCTCCGAACGCCCCACAATTGGTGTATACCAATTGGTATAAACCAATTTCATGGTCAACGTAAAACAAATTGGATTAGACCGCTGCAGGGCGGTTTACCTGGGAAAACGATGACTTAACCGTTGGGTGCAGTTTCTTCATCATTCTCGCCGGTAGAGTCCGGGACAGAGGCGTTGATTGGAGCTGTGGTGGCCAAGTACGTTTACGACTTCACCGAGGGCAACCGGAATCTCAAGGACCTGCTCGGCGGCAAGGGTGCGAACCTCGCCGAAATGACCAACCTCGGGCTGCCCGTTCCTCCGGGGTTCACGATCACGACGGAGGCGTGCCGGCACTACCTGGCCGAAGGCACGCTCCCCGCCGGGCTCGACGAGGAGATCGCGCGGCACCTGAGCGCCCTGGAGGCGACGATGGGGCGCACCCTCGGCCAGACCGACGACCCGCTGCTCGTCAGCGTCCGCTCCGGCGCGAAGTTCTCCATGCCCGGCATGATGGAGACCGTCCTCAACATCGGGCTCAACGACGAGTCCGTGCACGGCCTGGCCAAGCAGTCCGGCGGCAACGAGCGCTTCGCCTGGGACTCCTACCGGCGGCTCATCCAGATGTTCGGCAAGACGGTGCTCGGCATCGACGGCGACCACTTCGAGCACGCGCTCGACGAGCTCAAGGGCGACCGGCAGGACACCGACCTCGGCGCCGGCGAGCTGCAGAGCCTCGTCGAGACGTACAAGGGCATCGTCCGCGAGCAGACCGGCAAGGAGTTCCCCGCGGACCCGCGCGAGCAGATGCGCCTGGCCGTCATGGCCGTCTTCGACTCCTGGAACGCCCCGCGCGCCATCCTCTACCGCCGCCAGGAGCGCATCCCCGCCGACCTCGGCACGGCCGTCAACATCGTCGCCATGGTCTTCGGCAACTGCGGCAACGACTCCGGTACCGGCGTCGCCTTCACCCGCGACCCCGGCTCCGGCCAGCAGGGCGTCTACGGCGACTACCTCCAGAACGCCCAGGGCGAGGACGTCGTCGCCGGCATCCGCAACACCGTCCCGCTGCAGGACCTTGAACGCCTCGACAAGCACTGCTACGACGAGCTCCTGCAGATCATGGAGACGCTCGAGAACCACTACCGCGACCTGTGCGACATTGAGTTCACCATCGAGCGGGGCAAGCTGTGGATGCTGCAGACCCGCGTCGGCAAGCGCACCGCCGCCGCCGCGTTCCGCATCGCCACGCAGCTCGTCGACCAGGGCCTCATCACGCTCGACGAGGCCGTCACCCGGGTGACCGGCGACCAGCTCGCCCAGCTCATGTTCCCCCGCTTCGACGGCGGTGCCGTCAAGAACCGGATCGCCAAGGGAATGAACGCCTCGCCCGGCGCGGCCGTCGGCAAGGCCGTCTTCTCCTCCGAGCGGGCCGTCGAGCTGGCCGCGCGGGGCGAGGACGTCATCCTGGTACGCCGTGAGACCAACCCCGACGACCTGGCCGGCATGATCGCCGCCCGCGGCATCCTCACCAGCCGTGGCGGCAAGACCTCCCACGCGGCCGTCGTGGCCCGCGGCATGGGCAAGACCTGCGTCTGCGGCGCGGAGGAACTGGAGGTCTCGGTCGGCGAGCGGCGGTTCACCGCGCCCGGCGGCGTCGTCGTCAGCGAAGGGGAGGTCATCTCCATCGACGGCACCACCGGCGAGGTGTTCCTCGGCGAGGTGCCGGTGGCCGACTCCCCCGTGGTCGAGTACTTCGAGCGCGGGACCTCCGCCGGAGCGGGGGAGGAGACGGGCGAGGAGCAGGAGGCCTCGCACGACGACAACCTCGTCAAGGCGGTCGACCGGATCATGCGGCACGCCGACGGGGTACGCCGGCTGCGGGTGCGGGCCAACGCCGACACCCCCGAGGACGCGGCCAGGGCGCGCCGGTTCGGCGCCGAGGGGATCGGGCTGTGCCGTACCGAGCACATGTTCCTCGGCGAGCGCCGGCAGCTCGTCGAGGACCTCGTGCTCGCCTCCGGCGACACCGAGCGGCAGGCGGCGCTCGACGCGCTGGAGCCGCTGCAGAAGGCCGACTTCGTCGGCATCTTCCGGGCGATGGAGGGCCGGCCGGTGACGGTGCGCCTCATCGACCCGCCCCTGCACGAGTTCCTGCCCGACCTCACCGACCTGTCGGTCAAGGTCGCGCTGGCCGAGGCGGGCTCCGGCGAGGCGTCGGACAAGGACCGCAGGCTGCTCGCCGCCGTCAAGCGGCTGCACGAGCAGAACCCCATGCTGGGCCTGCGCGGCGTACGGCTCGGCCTGGTGATCCCCGGCCTGTTCGCCATGCAGGTGCGGGCCATCGCCCAGGCCGCCAAGGAGGTGCCGGGCGCCCGGCCCGAGATCATGATCCCGCTGGTGGCCGCGGTGCAGGAGCTGGAGGCCGTCCGCGAGGAGGCCACCGCCATCCTGGCCGAGGTGGGCGTGGACGCCCTCGTCGGCACCATGATCGAGACGCCGCGGGCCGCCGTCACCGCCGGCCAGGTCGCCGAGGCCGCGCAGTTCTTCTCCTTCGGCACCAACGACCTGACCCAGATGATGTGGGGCTTCTCCCGCGACGACGTCGAGGCCGCGTTCTTCTCCCGCTACCTGGAGCTGGGCATCTTCGGCGTGTCGCCGTTCGAGACGCTCGACCGCGACGGCGTCGGCCGCCTGGTCCGCCTCGCCACCGACGAGGGCCGGGCGGTGCGGTCCGACCTCAAGGTCGGCATCTGCGGGGAGCACGGCGGCGACCCCGACTCGGTGCACTTCTGCCACGACGCCGGGCTCGACTACGTCTCCTGCTCGCCGTTCCGCATCCCCGTCGCCCGCCTGGAGGCGGCGCGGGCCGCGCTCAGTGACAACGAGAGCGACACCCGCTAGAGGCGGTCTCCGGCGGCCGGTGACGCGGCCAGGGGGTCGGTGACCCCGCCGGGGCAGGCGAGCCGCGCGGCGTCCCAGCCGGCGAGCCGTGCCCCGGCCCGGTAGGCGCTGCCGAAGAAGGCGAGGACGGCGGCCCGAGGGTCGGCCTGCGCGAGGGCGTCGGCGTGGGACAGCACGGCCAGGTGGCCGCCCCGCTGCGTGATCCACCGGGCCGCCGCCGGCTCCAGCGGCTCGCGGTCCAGGCCGTCCGGCTCGGGAGCGGTGTAGGAGTAGAACGCCGGCTCGGGGAAGGCGTCGTCGCCGAACCAGAAGCCGAAGCTGATCACCTCCCTCGAATAGGCCTCGCGCGTCACGGGGTCCGCCTCGGGCGGCTGGGCGACGCGGCGGTCGCTGAAGCGGGTGCAGGCGATGTCGAAGGTGTGCCAGAAGTGGTGCACCGGGCTGGTCTTGCCCTCGTATCCGGCGGCGAACTCCTCCAGCAGCAGGTTGACCTGACTGAGCACCTGCCAGTAGCGGGTGACCATGAGCGGGTCGTAGGCGGCGTGCTCGGTGTCGTCGGCGAACGGCCGCCCGGAGTCGGGCAGGTCGAACGGCCGCGGCACCGGGATCTCCACCCGGATGCCGAGGTCCGCGAGCGTCCGCATCGTGCGCTGGTAGAAGTCGGCCACCGACAGGCCGTACAGCGGGAACGCCGCCTCCCGCCCGTCCACCGTGGTCACGACCAGCCGGTGGCCGACGAAGTCGAAGTCGATGGTGAAGATCGGGTTGCCGTCCACCTGCCCCATCGGCCGCGTGGTGATGCCACGCCCGGTGAGGTGGAACGGCGCGTGCCACCAATGGTTGCGCCGGACGGCCGACTCCAGCCGGATCTTGCCCACCACCTGGCAGAAGCGGTGCAGGGTCGCCTTGGTGTCCTGCCACTCGGCCAGCGGCATGACGGGATACAGGTTGTTCATGGCAGCAAGCGTTCCCCGCGCCCGCCGTCGCTACCTTCGGGTCGCGGACGCCCCCTGACCGGCGGGGGAGGGGTCCCGGCCGGCCTCGGCGACCGGCACGTAGTCGTGGCGCACGCCCAGGTCGCCCAGCCAGGCACGCAGCCCCGGCACCGCCGACGGATCGGCCGCGACCTGGGCCGCGTAGCCGGCCAGCGCCACCTCCTCGCCGTCCTCGAACAGCAGCCTCGGGGGCCCCGACCAGGACAGCGTCCAGCGGGCCTGCCCGTGCTCGATCAGCACCGCCTCCAGCGCCCGGCCCAGCACCCCGGCCAGCAGGTCGTCGGCGGCGGCCCAGCCCAGCTCGGCCAGCCGCTCGGTCAGCTCCGCCTGCCGGCCGCGGGCGATCGCCTCGAACGCCGCGTCCAGGTACGGCCTGCTCGCGCCCACCACCCGCTGGCCCGCCAGCGCCAGGTCGCGCAGCGGCTCGGCGTTGCGCGACGCGTACGTGGCCGCGGCCACGATGTGCTCCCACGGCGCCGGCCGCAGGCCCGTCAGCGCCTCCGGTGTCCAGATCGACGTCTCCACCGCCTGCGCCGCCCCCGCCGGGTCGCGCAGCAGCGACTGCGCCGGGCGGGGGTCGGGCACCTGCGGCGGCTCCGGCAGCAGCTCGATCGCGGCGAGCCGGTCGGCGAGGGGCGGATGCGAGTCGTACGGCGAGGACTCCCGCGGCTCGCCGGCCAGCCGGGCGATCTCCGCCTGCCGGACGGGGTCGTTCAGCAGCGCGTGGAAGCCGTTGAAGACGGTCACCGGGCGGCAGCCGCCGGTCCCGGCCAGCGACAGGTAGTCGCGGACGTACAGGGTCCAGGCCAGCGCCATGTCCTGCGTCCTGCGCAGCGCCTGGGCCGTGGCCTGCCGGCCGCCGATGGCGACGGCCAGGGCGTCCGCCTCCAGCTCCTGCCGCCGCGACACCGCCTGGGAGACCCACAGGTACAGCCGGGCGTACCAGGTGAACGGCAGGCGCACGACCGGGTGCCCGGCCAGGCCGCGGACCGCCGCGGCGAGCGCCACCCGGCCCCGGTGGACCGGCGCGCCGAGCCGCGTGTGCGCGCGGCTGTAGTGGCCCAGCTCGTGACCGAGGACCGCCCGCATCTCGTCCATGGTCAGGGTCTGCAGCAGTGGCAGGCCGATGAACAGGCGCCGCCGGGTGGCTCTCAGGCCGAGGAGGCGGGTGTCCTCCGACACGGCCGCGTTCACCTCGGGGACCAGGCGGATCTCGTCCGGCGGGGCCGTGCGCACCCGCCGGGCCAGGTCCTCGACCGTCTGCCAGAGCACGGGCTCCTGCTCGCGGGTGACCGGCACGCCCGGCTGTTCGCCGGCGCGGCGGCGGCTGACCATGACCAGCGCGTACACGAGGAGGGCGGCCGCCAGGTTGAGCGCGACAGCCTCCCTCAGCAGGTTCGCGTGGAAGCTGACGGCCATGAGGACGTCCGCCAGGATCGCCGCGCCGACGACCACGCCCACCAGCACGTAGAAGCCGGTCAGCAACGCGAAGGCCAGCACGGCGCGTAACGCTGTCGTCATGGAGGAGGGCTCCCGGGGAAGGGGGTTCTCGCGGCACTTGACACTAGCGGAGACCGGAAAGTGGATAAAATCAGTGCACTTATGGTCCGCTATGACGATCACGACGAGGCACGATGGGTGCCGGAGCCTCCCGGCAACGCCGAGCGCGGCGCCTTCGAGCGTGACCGCGCCCGGGTCCTGCACAGCGCCGCCCTGCGCCGGCTCGCGGCCAAGACGCAGGTCGTCGGCCCCGGCGAGGCGCCGGGCGGCGGCCAGCACATCCCGCGCACCCGGCTCACCCACTCCCTCGAATGCGCCCAGGTCGGCCGCGAGATGGGCGCCACCCTGGGCGTCGATCCCGACCTGGTCGAGACCGCCTGCCTGGCCCACGACCTGGGGCACCCGCCGTTCGGGCACAACGGCGAGGTCGCCCTGAACGAGCTGGCCGGCACCTGCGGCGGCTTCGAGGGCAACGCGCAGAGCCTGCGGCTGCTCACCCGGCTGGAGGCCAAGGTGATCACCGAGGACGGCCGCAGCGCCGGGCTCAACCTCACCCGGGCCGCCCTCGACGCCTCCATCAAGTACCCCTGGACCTGCGAGACGTCGCCCAAGTTCGGCGTGTACGACGACGACCTGCCCGTCTTCGCGTGGATCAGGGAGGGCGCGCCGCCCGGCCGGGTCAGCTTCGAGGCGCAGATCATGGACTGGGCCGACGACGTGGCGTACTCCGTGCACGACCTGGAGGACGCCTTCCACGCCGGCCACGTCACCCCCGAGGCGCTGCGCTCGCCGGTCGAGCGCCGGCAGGTGTGCGAGCTGGCCCGCGTCTGGTACGCGCCCGACGCCGACCTCGCCGAACTGGAGGAGACGCTGGCGCGGCTGGTCGCCCACCCGCTGTGGCCGCGCGCCTTCACCGCCACGCTCGCCGACCTGGCCGCGCTCAAGGCCCTCACCAGCGGCCTCATCGGCGGGTTCTGCCGCTCGGCGCAGACGGCCACCAAGGACGCCTACGGGCCGCGCCACCGCGTCGACCTGGTCGTGCCGCGCTCGACCAAGCTGGAGTGCGCGGTGCTCAAGGGCATCACCGCCCACTTCGTCATGACCACCGACCACCACCATGCCAAGCAGGCCAGGCAGCGCGAGCTCATCACCGAGCTGGCCTCCCTGATCACCCTGGGCGCGCCGCGCACGCTGGAGCCGGCCTTCCGTCCGGCGTTCCTGGAGGCGGCCGACGACGCGGCCCGGGTCAGGGTCGTCATCGACCAGATCGCCTCGCTCACCGACACCTCGGCCGTCGCCTGGCACCGGCGCCTGTCCGGCTGACGCGCCGCGGGGCTCGTCAGGACGGGGTGAGGGTGATCACCACGGGCGGCTCCTCCCGCTCGGGCTCCTCCCGCGGCTCGACCGGCTTCTTCTTCGCCGAGCACTGGACGGTGCAGCGCGGGGTCTCACCGACCCGGGCGCGCAGGGCCAGCGTCTCCTCGCGCGGGGAGAGGGTGCGGTTGCCCGACAGCCAGGAGTCGAGGTAGCTCCACGGGTTCACCATGCCGCGGCGCACCCACCAGTAGCGCGACCCGGTCTTCCACGAGATCGCGAAGTAGAGGTTGGGGCCGGTGCTGCGGGCGTTGCCGGACGTCCCCACCCGGCCGAGAAGCTGCCCGCCGCCGACGCGCACCCCGGGCCTGATGCCGTCGGCGACCGAGTCGAGGTGCCCGCCCAGATAGCGCACCCCGTCGTCACCGATGATCGTGACGAACCTGCCCTCGCGGTCGGGACCCGCGTCGGTGGACGGCAGCCACCTGTTGGCGGTGTTGACCTCGTCCACCACGCCGCTGACGGGCGCCACGAACGCGCACCCCTTGCCGGCCCAGATCGTCGTCTTGGGCAGCACCAGCAGCCTGCGCTGGTAGCTCACCCGGCAGCCCTGCACCGGGAACGTGTAGGTGTGGGCCGACAGCTTCGGCGGCGGCACCTTGACCGGCTTGCCGCCCTCCGGCGCCTCGATCCTCCCGGAGGGCGTCGTGTCGGACTCGGCCTGCCCCGACGGGCCCCGCTCCGGGATCGTCGCGGTGACGACGGGCGTGGCCCCGGTCGGCGAGACGGCCGGCGGGGCGGTCACCGGCGACTCGGCGCTGACCCCCGCGACGCCGGCCTGCTGCGAGCAGGCGCCGGCCAGCAGAAGCGCGCACGCCACGGCAGCCCGTCGTCCCCAAGGCCCCGATCGCATGATCTCCACCCGTGTCACCGTATCCACCGCAGGCTTTACCTTTGTAGCCGACCGGGCAACAGGCTGGATACGTTTTCCCGGTTTCCCGGCCCTACGGGTGATATCACCCTTTCCTGCGGGGGCGGCGGCCGCCGGGTGGGGAGTGTCGGTCCGCCGCAATAGACTCACGGCGTGGCTGGCCGCATCCGTGACGTCGACATCGCGCTCGTACGCGAGCGATCCCCCATCGCCGAGGTCATCGGCGAGCACATCCAGCTGCGCAACGCCGGCGGCGGAAACCTCAAGGGCCTGTGCCCCTTCCACGACGAGAAGAGCCCGTCCTTCAACGTCACGCCCGAGCGGGGGATGTACTTCTGCTTCGGCTGCTCCGAAGGCGGCGACGTGATCACGTTCGTCGAGAAGATCGAGCACCTGTCGTTCTCCGAGGCCGTCGAGCGGCTGGCGCAGCGGGCGGGCATCCAGCTCCAGTACGAGCAGGGCGGCTACGTCCCGCGCCGTGACCACGGCGAGCGCGCCCGGCTGATCGAGGCGCACCGGCTCGCCGCCGAGTTCTACGCCGACCGGCTCATGAAGCCCGAGGCGGCCGCCGGCCGCCGGTTCCTGTCCGAGCGGGGCTTCGAGCGGGCTGACGCCGAGGCGTTCGGGGTGGGCTACGCGCCGGCCGAGTGGGAGGCGCTGGCCCGCCACCTCATGGGGCGCGGGTTCACCGCCGATGAGCTGGTCAAGGGCGGGCTGGCCCGGGAGGGCCGGCGGGGGCCGATCGACCGGTTCCGCGGGCGGCTGATCTGGCCGATCCGCGACGCCACCGGCGACGTGATCGGGTTCGGGGCGCGCAAGCTGCTCGACTCCGACGACGGCCCCAAATACCTCAACACGCCGGATTCGCCGCTCTACAAGAAGAGCCAGGTCCTCTACGGCATCGACCTGGCCAAGCGGGAGATCTCCCGGCGCTCCCAGGCGGTGATCGTCGAGGGCTACACCGACGTGATGGCCTGCCATCTGGCGGGCGTGCCGACGGCGGTGGCGACCTGCGGCACCTCGTTCGGCGAGGAGCACATCAAGATCCTGCGGCGCTTCCTGCTCGACCAGGCCGAGTTCCGCGGCGAGGTGATCTTCACCTTCGACGGCGACGCGGCCGGTCAGAAGGCGGCGCTGCGGGCCTTCGCCGACGAGCAGAAGTTCGTCACCCAGACCTACGTGGCGGTGCAGGCCGACGGGCTCGACCCGTGCGACCTGCGCATCAAGCAGGGCGACGCGGCCGTGCGTGACCTCGTCGCGAGCCGCGAGCCGCTGTTCCAGTTCGCCATCCGCAGCACCATCAACCGCTACGACCTGCGCAGCAACGAAGGCAAGATCGCGGCGCTCGACGCGGCGGCGCCGATCGTGGCCGGCATCAAGGACGCCGGCCTGCGCAAGCGCTACGCCATCGACCTCGACCGGTGGCTCGGGTTCATGGACGAACGGTTCGTCATGCAGCGCATCGCCGACGTGGCGCGCGCCCAGCACGGCAAGCCGCAGCGTGCCCCCCGGGCGGCCCCGGTCGATCCCCACGTGCGGGTCGAGGGGGAGCTGCTCAAGCTCGCCGTGCAGCGGCCGGCGCTCCTCGGGCCCCGCTTCGACGCGCTCGATCAGCAGGCGTTCACCGCGCCCGACCACCAGACGCTGCACACGGTGATCGCGGCGGCGGGCGGCACGGCGTCGGCCGGGCACGGCGGCCGCGAGTGGATCGACCGGCTGCTGGAGCACGCGCACGACGAGGCGACACGGGTGCTGGTGACACGGTTCGCGGTGGAGGCGATCCAGGCCGAGTCGCACGTCGAGGAGCGCTACGGAGCCGCCATGCTCGCCGCGATCGAGGCCGTCGCGGTCGACCGCGCCATCGCCCAGATCAAGTCGCGGCTGCAGCGGCTCAACCCGGTGGAGGAGCCGCAGGAGCACCGCCGGCTGTTCGGCGAGCTGCTGGGGCTGGAGCAGCAGCGCAAGGTGCTGCGCGAACGCGCCGCCGGCAGCTGACCGCGCCGTCCGCCGGCCCGCTGGGCGTGCTGCGCGATCCGGCCCTGGCCTTCCCGCAGGTGGTCGGCGGCGCATTCCTCGCACCGGTGGTGGTGGCGCGGCGGCTGCTCGGCAAGGCGCAGCGGCTGTCGTGACACCCGCATCCGCGCCATTTCGGCGGCGGGACGGCGCTCCCGTCCGGAAGCCGCGGTGGAATGTTATTCGCGTCCGTCATGGACGGACTTCGCGGCCGGCCGTAGCGCGGTATCCGGGCAGGCGGCGGCCCGCGTCCGGCCCCTGATCGACCGGGTGCGCCGTCGCACCAGCGAATCCACATCGCGTAATGGACTTTACTTTCCTGATCAAACTCCGGCTAAACCTATAAGGGATCTCAATTCGGTAAGGGCGCGGCCTTACCTTCGGTGACAAAAATGGGTCTGCCATTTTATGGAAGCAATACTGCAGACTGTCTCCCGTGGGTGCATCGGTGCTGCCAAGCGGGCCGCCTTCTGTCGATCAGGTGGCGGACCTCGTCGCGAAGGGAAGGGAGCGCGGAAGCGTCACCGTCGATGACGTCGCAGCCGCGCTTGACCGATCCGAGCTGCCGTCCGACGCGCTGGAACGCGTCGTGCGGATGCTCGCCGAGAACGGTGTGGAGGTCCTCGAGCCGCAGGGCGACGAGGAGACCACCCGCGCCGACGAAGAGGACGTGGGCAAGCGGGCGCCGACCAGCGATCTGGTCCGCATCTACCTGCGGGAGATCGGCAGGGTTCCGCTGCTGACGGCCGAGGAGGAGGTGGAGCTCGCCAAGTCGATCGAGGCCGGCCTGTTCGCCGAGGACAAGCTGGCCAACGGGGTCTCACGCCTGGCCTTTCCGGAGTTCAGGGAGCTCGTCTGGCAGGGCGCCAGGGCCAAGCAGCGTCTCATCGAGGCCAACCTGCGGCTCGTGGTGTCGATCGCCAAACGCTACGTGGGCCGCGGGATGCTCTTCCTGGATCTCATCCAGGAGGGCAACCTCGGTCTCATCCGCGCGGTCGAGAAGTTCGACTACACCAAGGGCTACAAGTTCTCCACCTACGCCACCTGGTGGATCCGCCAGGCCATCACCAGGGCGATAGCCGACCAGGCCCGCACCATCCGCATCCCGGTGCACATGGTGGAGACGATCAACAAGCTGGTCCGCGTGCAACGCCAGCTCCACCAGGACCTCGGCCGCGAACCCATCCCCGAGGAGATCGCCAAGGAGATGGACCTGCCGGTCGACCGGGTCGTGGAGATCCAGCGCATCGCCCAGGAGCCGGTGTCCCTGCAGTCGCCGATCGGCGAGGAGGACTCCGACCTCGGTGACTTCATCGAGGACGCCGACGCCGTCGTGCCCATGGAGGCGGCGGCGTTCATCATGCTGCAGGACCAGCTCGACGACATCCTGGCGACGCTGTCCGACCGCGAGCAGCGCATCATCCAGCTCCGGTTCGGGCTGGCGGACGGGCATCCCCGCACGCTGGAGGAGGTGGGCAGGGAGTTCGGCGTCACCAGGGAGCGCATCAGGCAGATCGAGTCGAAGACCCTGGCCAAGCTCCGCCACCCGACGCGGGCGCAGATGCTGCGCGACTACCTCGACTGAGCCGCTCCGCCGTACGACACACGGGCCCGGGAACCCCCGGGCCCGTCGTGCTTCCCGGGCCCGTGAGCTCCCGGGCCCGTCGCGCCTGCCGCGGCGGCCACGCTGTCGCGCGTCAGGAACAACCCTCGAACTGGGGCACCGCGACCGTCGACAGGTCCAGCCCCGACCTGCCGAACCACCGTCCGAGCAGCCGGGCGGCGGTGCCGTCCTGGTACATGGAGGTGATCGCCCGGTTGACCGCCTCGCAGCCCTCGATGTCGCCCTTGCGCATGCCGACCCCGGTCCGCTGCTCGTTGAACCGGGCGTTCGTCAGGCGCAGCCCGGAGCCGTCCTGGATGGCGAGCCCGGCCAGGATGACGTCGTTGGTGGTGATGGCGTCCAGCCGGCCGGCCTTCAGCGCGGCCACGCATGCCGCGTAGTCGCGCACCGGCACCACCTCGGCCGCCACGCCGCGCTCCTCCACGACCCGCTGGGCGGCGTTCGCGCCCTGCACCTCGCAGATGCGCCGGCCCTTCAGGTCGCGTACCCCCCGGATCGCCGTCTCGTCCGGCCGCACCAGGATGTCCTGGTAGGAGACGTGGTACGGCCCGGCGAACAGCACCCGCTGCTTGCGGTCCATGCTGATCGTGTACGTGGCCACCACCAGGTCGGCCCGGCCGGAGGTGACGACTCGCTCGCGCTCGGCCGCGTACACCGGCACGAACGTGGCCTTCTTGCCGAGCCGGCCCGCGATGTAGCGGCCGACGTCCACGTCGAAGCCCTCCAGCGTCCCGTCGGGCCGGCGGTATCCGATCGAGGGCAGGTCGGGCCGCACCGCGATGACGATCTCGTCGAGGTCCACGACCGACTCGGGCCGGTCGCCCGCGCACCCCGCGCCGGCCAGCGCCACCAGGGACAGCGCCGCCGCGAGCAGACGTCTCACCTGTACTCCTTGAGCCGGGGCCACACCCCCGCCGCGACCAGCAGGCCGAGCCCGCCGATGGCGAAGGGGAGCAGCCGCCACAGGATGTCGAGGCCGCGCTCGCCCGAGCCGATGGCCCGCTCGAAGGCGGCCTGGTGCCGCTGCGACAGCGCCAGCAGCGTCCGGTCGTAGGCGTCGAAGGCCTCCCGCACCGGCCCCAGCCGGGCGGCGACGGCCTCGCGGTGACGGCCGTCGCGCACGAGCGCCCGGAAGGTCGTGTCGGCCTCCTGGAACGTGCGGTAGGCCGCCACGACGCGCTGCCCGTCCGCCCCGGCCGCCTGGACCCCCATGAGGCCGAGGAAGTCCGTGGCGCCCTCGGCGACCTTGGCGTGATAGCCGCCGAGGTTGCCGGCCGGCAGGTAGAACACCGTCTGGGACTTGTCGAGGAAGGTGTGCTCGTAGGTGTCGGCCCGCTCCTTGTCCAGCAGGTAGCGGCTCTGGTCGCCCTGCATGCTGTTGCTGATGGCGCGCGCCCTGGCCACGGTCAGCACCGGGTCGAAGCCCTCCCTCTTGCCGGTGTGCAGGTCGGCCTGCGCCCGCCCGAGGGCGCCCGCCCCGCCGACCACGGCGGCGACGGTCACCGCGGCCGCGGCCAGCAGCGCCGGCGCGACCAGCCGGCGGAACCGCCGCGCCAGGTACAGCTGCAGCAGGGCCAGGCACGCCAGGGCCGCCAGCCCGGTGACGATCACGGCCGCGCGCAGGAGCGGCACGGTCGCGCTGTTGTCGTCGTGGGTGGCGCGCACGATCGTGCCGCTCTCCAGGGTCAGGTTGTACGCCTGCGGCAGCAGGACCCGCCGCATCAGGTCGGTCGCCTGCCGGTAGAGCCCGACGACCTCCGCGGGCGGCGGACCGGCGGCGTGGCCGGACCGCGCGTCGAGCAGCAAGGCCTGCCCGGCCAGTTGCTCGTAGCGGCCGAGGCCGTCGAGCACCGACTGGATGGTCCGCCGCTCGGCCCGGTCGTCGCCGGACAGCTCGAACGCCTTCAGCAGCGCCGCGTTGGCCTCCGAACGCCGCTGCTCGTAGCGGGCCACGGCGGCCCGGCGGCGTTCGGCGTACTCCTCGCCCATCAGCAGCGCGTCGGCGACCTGCGCGTCCATGTCGCTCAGCCCGAAGTACAGCCCGGCGGTGGCGACGACCTGCGGGCCGGCGTCACGGCCGATGACGCGCAGCCCGTCGCCCGCCGAGCCGGCGCCCACGGCCAGCGCGGCGAACAGCAGCGCGAGGGCGGTCACCGTGGCGCCGGTCAGGGCCAGGACGCGGCCGGGCACGCCGCTCCGCCCCGACCGGCTCGGGCGCGCGGGGGACGGCGCGAGCCGCGCGTCGGCGAGCTGCGCGGGCGTCAGCGGGTGCGACGCCGGGACGGCCGCCTGCCCCGGCACCTGCCCCGGCGCCTGCGCGGTCACCTGCCCGGTCGCCTGCCCGGTCGCCTGCCCGGGCCCGTGCCCGGGTCCATGGCCGGGCGCCCGCACGGGCGGGCCGGTCACGGCGTGCCCTGCCGGATGGTGATGACCGTCCACGCGCCGAGGTGGATGCGGTCACCCGCGCCGACGGGTACGGGCACGTTGACCGTGACGGGCTTGCCGTTGACCCGCGTGCCGTTGGCGGAGCCCGGATCGACCAGCGACCAGGAGTCGTCCCCGTGGGCGAGCAGCACGGCGTGCAGGTGCGAGACGCCCGGGTCCTCCGGCGGGCCGGACAGGTCGATCTCCGGGTCCGACCCGCGGGTCCTGCTGCGCCGGCCGATCCGCACCTGCTCGCCGGTGAGCGCGAACGAACGCTGCGGGCAGTAGGGCGGGAAGGCGACGGCATGGGCGTCGGGGCCGCCCTGCGCGATGACCTCGTCGTAGTAGGCCCGGTCGGCGGCGGTGACCGCCTCCCAGCGGGCACCGGTCACCGCCACCCGCGCCGGCGCGGTGCCGGTGTAGTCGTGCCCGCACACCTCGCAGAACTGCCCGGCGCGCGGCGTCCGGCAGACGGGGCACTCCTCGCCGGGCGGCTCCGCCCGGCCGGCCGGCCCTGGAGCCGGGACCGGCGCGGCGGCACCCGTCGCGGATCCGGCGGCAGCGTCCATGGCGGGGCCCACGGCGGCGCCCATCTGGGCGCCGCACACGTCGCAGTAGTCGTCGGCGCCCGACGCGTGGCCCTGGGGGCAGGTCGCCATCAGCCGCCCACCCCGCCCTGGCGCAGCCGGCTGGTGCGGACCGATCCGGTGTCGAGCTCGATCTCGTCCGCCTTGTCCACGTTGGGACGCAGCCGGGCCGTGCCGCTGCGCGGATCCACCTCGACCACCTTGTCCAGCAGCCGCGCGGTATCGGCGCGCCCCGACTCGGCGGCGAGCTGCCTGGCCCGGGCCAGCCGGGCCGTCGCCACGTCCACCGCGCCGGCGGCGCGGGCGCTCAGCCCCTCCTGGATCAGCTCGTGCAGCTCCGCCTGCCCGGTGTAGTGGGCGACCTTGCCGTTGATGCGCGTCGACTGGGCCAGGTCGTCGGTCCACTGGGCGAGCACGTTGCCGCTGGCGAGGACCTCCTGGGTGTCGGGGCGCACCAGCTTCACCCAGCCGGCCCGGATCTCGCTGCCGATCCGGCCGGGCGGCACCTCGACGCACAGGTGGTACTCGCGCTCCTCGGCGCCCCACGAGCCGGTCGGGTAGTCGCCGGTCAGCGGGTTGACGTCGGTGCGCTTGCCGGTCAGGTCGATGAGGGTGGGGGAGACCTGCTTGACGAAGGCGAGTCTCGCGGTCTGCGGCACCCAGATCCGCATCGCCAGTTCGGCCACGGTCTTGCTCATCGAGGTCTGGGTGATCCGGCGGAAGAACTCGGCCAGGTCGCCCTGGTCGCGGACGAAGTCGAACGTGCCGAGCAGCGCTTCGGCCACCTTGCGCAGCTCGGCCGGAGCCCAGTCGGAGCCCACTCCGAGGCTGTCGCAGACGAACCTGCCCGAACAGCGGGCCAGCGCGCCGGCGAACCGTTCGGGGCCCTCGTTGTTCTGCCCGTCGGTCATCAGGATGGCGTGCCTGATGGCGTCGGGGTGCGCCGAAAGGAGGCGGTCGGCGAGCAGCAGCCACTCGCCGATCGAGGTGCCGCCGTTGGCGGACAGCCGGGCGATGGCGTCCTTGGCCTCCTTGCGGGTGGCGGGGGTGGCGCGTACGAGGGTCTGCCCGCGCGGGTAGACCACCCTGGCCTTGTCGGTGCCGGAGAGCACCGCGAAGTGCACGCCGTCGCGCAGCGCCTCCACGGCGGTGGACGCCGCCTGCCGGGCCTCGCGGATCTTGCCGCCGCTCATGGAGCCCGACGTGTCCACGATGATCACCTCGGCGGCCTCGGCCGGGGCGGTCGTCGTGGTGGTGACGGCGCCGGTCGAGGAGATGGTGAGGATGGCGTGCACCTCGCGGCCGTCGAGGGGGAGGTACTTGTTCTGGTCGATGTGGAGCGTGAACGTGGGCTGGTCACCCATGCTGTCCTCCTAGGGGGATCAGGACGATGGTCACGTTGTCGTGGCCGCCCGAGTCGAGGGCGTGGCGCAGCAGCTCGCGGGACAGGTCGAGCGGGGTGCGGCCGGGCGGGAAGGCGTAGCCGTCCAGGTAGCGCCACAGCCCGTCGGTGCACACCAGCAGCAGGCCGGGCCCGTCCGCGGCGAACTCCCGCAGATGGGGTTCGACGCCGGCCGCGTCGGCGCCGAGCCAGGCGGTGATCTCGCCGGTCGGCACCACGTGGTCCTCGGTCAACGGGACGCACCCGGCGGCCCCGCCGGGAGTGGTCCCGTCGGCAGTGGTCCCGCCGGGAGGGGGGCCGTCAGGAGCGGCGCCGCCAGGGGTGGAACCGCCGGGCAGCCAGTAGGCGCGGCTGTCGCCCGCCCAGGCGATGCTCACCCGGTCGCCGGTGACCACCGCCGACACGTACGTACAGGCGGGAGCGTCGTCCGGCGAGGTCGCCAGCTCGGCCACGGCCCGGCCCGCCAGCTCGAACGCCTCGGCCTGCCCGAGGCCGCCGGCCAGCGCGTCGGCAGCGGTCCGCGCCGCCAGGGCCGACGCCTCGTCGGCGCGCGGCGAGCTGCCCACCCCGTCGCACACCACGGCGACGGTGTCCGCGCCGCGGGCGAGCAGCGCCATGGCGTCCTCGTTGCGGGCCCGGCGCAGACCCTTGTGGGTGATCCCGGCCGCGCCGCCGTCCAGCACCGTCTCGGCCTCGTCGCGGGCCGTGGGCTGGCGCACGCCGCACCGCTCGCAGTAGCCCTCGGCGTCCACGGCCGGCGCGTCGCAGGCCGCGCACCGGGGCGCGTGCAGCGGGTGGCCGCACGCCTCGCAGAAGGAGTCGCCGTCCAGCACCGGCGCCTCGCACACGGGGCAGCTCATACCCACGTCCACGGCCGCACGGCGTTGGCCCGGTCGACGAGCTCGCGCCGTTCCCGCCGGGACTCGGCGCCGGCCGCGAGCCGGCGGTAGATCTCCTCCAGGCGACGGCGGACGGCGGGCACGGTGAAGTCGGCGCCCGCCACCCGCACGCCCTGCGGGGGGCCGCTCATGGAATCCAGCCAGGTGAGCGCCGCTCGCAGCACCTCGGCGGTCATCGCGTCGCGGCGGCGCGGGTCGAGGTCGGCCAGATGGTCCAGCCGATCGGCGGCGGCCGACAGCTCCGCGGGCGTCACCGCGCCCGGCCGGGCACGCAGGCCGGGCCGCAGCTCCGGCCGGGCGACGGACGCCACCGCCGCGAGCTGCGCGGCGACCCAGTGGCTGGAGCTGGCCGGCACCTCGTCGAGCGCCTCCGCCCGGCCCGCCCTGGCCAGCCCGAACGCGGCGCTGACGAAGGCACGGTCGACCCGCCACACGCGCTCGTACCAGTGGACCGGGTCCTGGCGCTCCGACTCCAGCGCGAAGGCGAGCCCGAGCTTGGGGGCGCACTCGCCGGGCAGCAGGCTCACGCAGCGGTCGAACAGGGTGACCGCCTCGCCGGTCAGGCCCCGCGCCAGCGCGTGCACCGCCTCGTACCAGGTCACCCGCCAGTCGCCCGGCAGCGCCCGGCGGGCCTCGTCGACGGCCTGCCCGGCCTCCGGCAGGGCCTGCTCGGCCAGCAGCCTCGCCCGGGTGAGCAGCGTCTCCGGGGTGGTCGGCATCGCCGTCACCTGGGCGACGAGCTGCGCCGGATCGCGGCCCACCAGGCCCGCCAGCGCTCCCGCCGCCGGGTCGGCCGGGTCGGCGAGCGGCACCGGCAGCGCCGCCGCCGCGGCGCGCGGGTCGAGCGCGTCGAACACCTTGGCGGGGTCCTCGCTCAGCGCCGCCCCGGCGGCGATCCGCTCGGGGCCGAACAGCGCCGACGGAGCCGGGTACGGCACGCCGTCGGCCAGCGCGCTCACCTCGCGCAGCACGCCGACGAGTTGCGCCTCCATCTCCTCGGCGCTCTGGAACCGGTCGGCCGGGTCGGCGGCGGTGGCGCGGCGCAGCAGCCGGGTGAACGACGTGTCGCCGCAGTCGTCCGGCAGCGGCATCTCGACGCCGTTCCTGGCCGGGCTGAACCCCGGCACGGCCAGCACGGCGAGCGTCCTGCCCACGGTGTAGAGGTCGGAGGTCACCGACGACGGCCGGCTGTCCAGCTCGGGCGCGTGGTATCCGGGAGTGGCCCAGCCGGAGCCGGGCGGCGAGCCGATGCGCTGGACCGCGCCCAGGTCGATGAGCTTGAGCCGCCTGCCGACCCTGATCACGTTGGCCGGCTTGAGGTCGCAGTAGACCAGGCCCTGCTCGTGCAGGTAGGCGAAGGCGCGCAGGATCTCCCGGCCGTACATGAGGACCTCACGCAGCGGCAGCGTCCCCTGGCGGCGCAGCTCGTGCAGCGACTGGCCGCCCACGTACTCCATGACGATGTAGCCGAGCCCGGCCGACCGCTGGAAGTTGAAGATCTTGACGATGTTCGGGTGGTCGACCGTGGTGAGGAACCTGCGCTCGGCCTCCGCCGCCGCGAGCGCTTCCGCGTCGGCGGTGTTGAGCAGGCCCTTGAGCACCACCCAGCGGCCGTCGAGGTTCTCGTCGGCGGCCAGGTAGATCCAGCCCAGCCCGCCGTGCGCCAGGCAGCCCAGCACCCGGTACTGCCCGGCCACCAGGTCGTTCCCGGCCAGCTTGGGGGTGAAGGAGAACGGGGTGCGGCAGTGGGGGCAGAACCCGTCGGTCAGTCCCGGCCGGCCCTGCCTCGACCGGCCGATGGGCTGCTCGCACGCCGGGTTGGAGCAGAAGCGTTTGTCCTCCGGCACCTCGGGGTCGGCCAGGACGGCGCTCTGCGGGTCGCGGTACGGCACCGACGGCAGGTCGGCCAGCTCGGCGAGCACCCCGGCCCGCGACCGGCCGCTGCTCGCCGGGCCCGTCACCGGCCTGCCTGTCGAGGGGCTCGTCGCCGGCCCGCCGATCGAGGGGCCCGTCGCCGGACCGCCGGTCGAAGGTCCGCCGTTCCCGGAGACGGGTCCCGCCGGCGGCATGTGGCCCGGATGCGGCGCATGACCTGTCTGTGGCGTCTGGGCCGGGGGCTGCGCGGGGGCGGCGGCGTGGCCGCACAGGTCGCAGTAGCCCTCCTCGATGGTCCCGGTGCAGCCGGGCTGACGGCACGTGCTCATCGGCCACCTCCGTGGATAGCGCGCTGGTAGAGCTCGACGGCCTCGGCCGCCCTCGTCAGGTCGCAGGGGGCGCTCCACAGCAGCAGCCGCGCCCGCTCGTACAGGCCGGCCGCCACCGGGTCCTCCGCCCTGCCCTTGCGCACCGCCATCGCCTGGCAGGCGCCGAGCCGGCCGCGCAGCTCGTCGCGCCGGCCGACGAGGCCGTACAGGGCCTTCGCCGTCGTCCGCGCCCGGTTCTCGGCGTCCCGCGTCGCGCCCTCCAGCGCCGACAACCGGACCGCCCGCGACAGCCAGCCGTCGGCCGCGACGTCGAGCGCGTCGAGCATGCCGGCCAGCTCCCCGGCCGCGCTCCGCGGCGCGGCGCTCGGCGGCAGGGAGATCTTCACCACGACGGCGCCGTGCGCCAGCCGGGCCTCGCTCTCGGCCGCGCGCACCCGGTCGAGCGCGGCCAGGAGATCCTCGCGGCGCCTGCCGTACTCGTCCCTGGCCCGCAGCGCCCGCTCCAGGTCGGCGCGGCGGTCGTCGAGGACCCGGGTGACGCGCGCCAGCTCGCCGTCCGCGCCGGCGGCCCCCAGGGGATCGGCGACGACGGCGGCGCGCAGGTCGCGGAGCTCGTCCGCGGGCGAGGTGAGGTCGATCGTCTCGCCGAGCCGGTCGCGCAGGCCGGTGACCGTGCGCAGGAGCGCGTCGGCGGCGTCGAGGCGGGGCAGCAGCGCGGACCAGACGGCATCGACCTCCGACAGGGCGCCGGTCACCTCGCGGAAGGCGGCGTCCATGCGCAGCACGGCCTCGTCCAAGGTGAGCCGCGCGTCGGACTCGGGTAACAGGGAGCGCTGCTCGACGGGCCTGACCGCGGTCGGCAGCACCACCGAGGGGCCGGTGAGCAGCGCGGTCAGCTCGGCGAGCCGGTCGGCGCCCGGCCGGCCGCGTAACGCCCTGGTCCGCTCGGCGTCGCGCAGGACGGCCAGATAGGCGTCGTGCAGCACCCACAGCCGGGACAGGGCCGCCTTCGCGTGCGCCCAGCGCTGCCGGGTGGCCCCGCTCAGGGTGGCGTCCTTGAGCACCTGGAAGGTGGTGTGCGACTCCAGGTCGAGCAGGTCGCCGGAGATGCGGTCGCGCTCGGCGGCGCGCGCCCGGAGCGCGTGGTCGACACCCTCCCGGCTCATGGGTGGTCCCAGGCTCATCACGCTCCCCGTGAAGAGGGCCCCCGATGCCCCGTTTCTACCCGCTCAACGGCAGGCCCGGCGGGTTGGTTCCGACGGGGGCAGGGAGATCCCTGACGTAACCCTGATTCAACCCCAGGACGCCTGCAATCGGCTTGAATCACCGCCTACCGTCATGGACATGGGACGCATTCTTCTGATCATCGCGGCGGTCGTCGCCGCGCTCTTCCTGCTCGGCCCTCTCGTCGGGCTCGCTCTCACCCTGCTGAAGTGGGGGCTCATCATCGGCGCGGTCGCCGTCGGCGCCCTGTTCATCGCGAAGTGGGTGAAGAGGACATAGCGCCAGAACGCCTCGCGGCGCATAGTGGGTGAATGGAGGCGCGGCCCGCGGTCGACGACGCCGCGCTCGGGCACGAGGCACTGTCGGTGCTCGAGGCGAACTGGACGGGCTCGGCCACCGTGCCCGCCCCCGGCCTGTACCCGCACCAGTGGAGCTGGGACTCCGCCTTCGTCGCGATGGGCCTGGCCCGGCACCGCCCCGACCGCGCGCGCACCGAACTGCTGAGCCTCCTCGGCGGGCAGTGGGCCACCGGCATGCTGCCGCACATCGTCTTCCACACCCCGGAGGCGTACTTCCCCGGGCCGTCGGTCTGGCGCTCCGGCGAGCACCGGGCGGCGCCCCGGGTGCCCACCTCCGGCCTGACCGCGCCGCCGCTGCACGGCCTCGCCGTGTGGTGGATCCACCGCCACACCGGCGACACCGGGTTCGTCCGGCGCGCCTACCCGGCCCTGGTCGCCCAGCACCGCTACCTCGCCACCGCCCGTGACCTCGGCGGGCACGGCCTGGCGGCGATCGTCCACCCGTGGGAGTCGGGCATGGACGACAGCCCTGCCTGGGACCCGCCGCTCGCCGCTCTGCCCGAGGTCAGATACGGCTACCACAACGTCGAGCTGGCCGAACGCCACCCCGACAGCGATCACGACCGCTACGTCTGGCTCGCCCTGCGCTACCGCAACGCCGGTTACCGGCCCGAGTACCTGCGCGACGAGCACCCCTTCGCCGTCGAGTGCCCGCTGTTCAACGGGATCTGGCTGGCCTCCTGCCACGCGCTCGCCGAGCTGGCCCCGGTCGCCGGCGCCGACCCCGTCCCGCACCTCGAGCAGGCCGGCCGCATCCGCCGGGCGCTGCTGGACCGGCTGTGGGACGGCTGCTTCTACGCCCGTGACCTGCGGGCCGGCCGGCTCATCCCGGTCGGCACGGTCGGCGCCTTCGGCCCGCTGCTCGATCCCGGCCTGCCGGCCGACCGGGTCGCCGCCACCGTCGAGGTGCTGGAATCGGCCAGGTTCATGGGCGCGACCGGATACCCCGTGCCGAGCTGCGAGATCCGCGCCGCCCAGTTCGACCGCACCCGCTACTGGCGGGGACCCTCCTGGGTGAACACCAACTGGCTGCTGCGCCGGGCCGCAGCCGTGCACGGCCTGCGGACGCTGCGCGACCAGCTCACCGGCTGCACGCTGCGGCTGGTGCGCCAGGCCGGCTTCCGTGAGTGCTTCGACCCCTTCGACGGCAGCGGCCGGGGCTGCCGGGACTTCTCGTGGAGTGCCGCGCTCACCCTCGACCTGCTCGCCGATACCGTGGAGTCATGAGCTTCCTGCGCCGCCTGCCCGCCGACGTCCGCAAGTCCCTGGCCACCGAGCGGGGGGAGCGGGTGCTGGCGTTCGCCGGTGCCGACGGCGGTTACGTGGTGGCCACCACCCTGGCGCTGTTCCTGTCCGACGGGACGCGGGTGCCGTACGAGACGATCGACAAGGCCACGTGGGACGAGGAGGGGCTGCGCCTGATCACCACGGACGGCGAGCGGCGTCGCGAGCGGGTGCCCGAGCCGCGGCTGCTGCCCGAGACGGTGCGCGAGCGCGTCAACTCCACGATCGTGGTCAACAAGCACGTCGTCCTGCCCGGCCGCGGCGGGGTGCGGCTCGTCGCCCGGCGCAGGCCGGGGGGCGAGGTGCTCGGCTGGACGCTCGTCTTCGACGACGGCCTCGACCCCACCGACGCCGGGCTGCGCGCGCTCGCCGAACAGGCCCTCGAAGGAGTCCGGCGGAGCATGGGCGTGTGATGCCCGTCATGGACCCATGCCCCGCCGGTCCGGCCGCGAGACCGTCAGTAGGGGATGCCGGTCTCGTCGGCCCTCTTCTGGCCCAGACCCGCCTGTCCGGGCCGATCCGTCGCCGTCTCGTCCGGCCAGCCGGTGCCCGAGTCGGGGTGGCGCTCCTGGCCGTGCAGGAACGGGATCCGCTGTTGCAGCGTGTCTCCCACCCGGTGCCTGGCCATGTCGGCCACCTTCGACACCTGCGCGTTCACCACGCCCGCGGTCTGCTGGAACCTCGGGTTGTCGGCGACACGCTGGGCCGTCTTCTTGATCTGTTCGTAGCGTTCGCGGCCGGCCTTGCTGCCCAGCACGTATCCGACAGCCAGTCCGATCGCGAATGTCATCCGATATCGCATCTTCCACCTCCGCTGTCTCCGCACTACCCCGCTGACGATGCGACACGCACTCCGGGAGTGCGCTAATCTAGTCCTGCGCCGAACGGGAAGGCCCGCAAGCCCGGCCCGGACGGCGCAGATGTTCGATCCCGCGTAGCTCAACGGCAGAGCAGCCGGCTGTTAACCGGCAGGTTATAGGTTCGAGTCCTATCGCGGGAGCAACAACGTAAAGGCCCCGCACCGGATCCGGTGCGGGGCCTTTCGCGTGGGACGCGTCCGGGTGGCCGGCGGGGTCCCGAGGTGGCGGAAGGCGGGCGGCCGTTCGCGCGGGCAGGGCGGGCGCCCGGGGCCGATCCGGTGCGGAGGGGCTCGACGCGCGGCGATGGGCCGGGGCGGGTTACGTCGCTTCTGTGCGTGGTTTTCACACCTTGTAACTGTAAGGTCACGCAATCAGGGATGTGGCGGGACAGGAAGCGGATCGCGAGCGAAGATGGAGGGCGTCGTGCCGGCCCGGCCGGTGCGGCAGCCGCGGGCATGCCGAGGGTGGCGAGGAGAGGGCGCCGCCGGCAGGAGGGTGCCGCCGGCCCGGAACCGGTGGGACGCTCCGCGATCGAAAGTGGCGGTTTCTGCGTGCGTACCTGGATCAGGTCCCTGCGTCCCTTCGACTCCATCGCCGTGCAGACGCTCATCGAGCGCACCATCGACATCCGTGAGGCCGAGCGCTTCATCAGGTTGTTCCACGAGGAGAACCCCTCCGCCGGCGACCCGAACGCCCGGCTGCGGGAGGTCGCCCGCGACGTCTCGCGCTTCGGCACCTACGTCCACACCTTCGACGAGCTCCAGTTCGGCGCGCGGGTCGCCTGGCGCAACAGCAACCGGTGCATCGGGCGGCTTTACTGGCGCTCGCTCAAGGTGCGCGACCTGCGGCAGGTGAGCGGCGCCGAGGGCGTGGCCGTCGAGTGCGTGAACCACCTGCGCGAGGCGACGAACGGCGGCCGGATCCGGCCCACGATCACCGTCTTCGCCCCCGACGCGCCCGGCCGCCCCGCCCCCAGGGTGCTGAACGAGCAGCTCATCCGCTACGCCGGGTACCGCGGCAGCGACGGGTCGGTCGTCGGCGACCCCCGCTACGCGGACTTCACGGACATGGCGCGGGCCCTCGGCTGGCGGGGCGGCCGGGGCGGCCGGTTCGACGTGCTCCCCCTGGTGGTCCGCTCCGGCGGCGCGCAGGGCGGCGCCGCGGCCGAGCCGCTGCTGTGCACGCTGCCCGGCGACGCCGTGCTGGAGGTGCCGCTGGCGCATCCGCACTACCCGTGGTTCGAGGAGCTGGGGCTGCGCTGGCACGCCGTGCCGGCCATCTCCGACCTGTGCCTGGAGATCGGCGGGATCTGCTACCCGTGCGCGCCGTTCAACGGCTGGTACATGGGGGCGGAGATCGGCGCCCGCAACCTCGCCGACGCCGACCGCTACGACCAGCTCCCCGTGGTGGCCCGGCACCTCGGCCTCGACGTCTCGACCGAGCGGTCGCTGTGGCGCGACCACGCCCTGGTGGAGCTGAACGTGGCGGTGCTGCACTCGTTCGAGCGGGCGGGGGTCACGATGACCGACCACCACACCGAGGCCGCGCGCTTCCTCACCCACCTGGCGAAGGAGGAGAAGGCCGGCCGGGTGTGCCCGGCGGACTGGTCGTGGATCGTCCCGCCGATCTCGGGCGGGGTCACGCCCGTCTTCCACCGCTACTACGACAACCCGTTCCTCACGCCCGCCTTCGTCCGCCACAAGTGACCGCTTGCCGCCGTCGGCCAGAACATGGTTCGGTTGGCCTATGGACGAACTCGTGCTCTCCTCGCTCGACCAGGGCGTGCTGACGTTGACCTTCAATCGCCCCGACCGGCTCAACGCCTGGACGGACGCGCTGGGGCGGCGTTACTTCGACCTGCTGGAGGAGGCCGGCAAGGACCCGGGCGTGCGGGCCGTGGTGGTGACGGGGGCGGGCAAGGGCTTCTGCGCCGGCGCCGACTTCGAGACGCTCGGCGCCATCCAGAGCGGCGCCTACGCCGAGGAGCCCGACCCGCGGCCCAACACCTTCCCGACCACGCTCGGCAAGCCGGTGGTCGCCGCGGTCAACGGCGCCTGCGCCGGGCTGGGCATGGTGCACGCGCTCGTCTGCGACCTGGTGTTCACCGCCGACGACGCCAAGTGGACCACCGCCTTCGCCCGGCGCGGCCTCATCGCGGAGTACGGCCTGTCGTGGGTGCTGCCCCGCCTCGTCGGGCAGCAGCGGGCGATGGACCTGCTGCTGTCGGGCCGGGTCTTCAGCGGGGCCGAGGCGTACGAGCTGGGACTGGTCAACCGGGCGGTGCCCGCCGACCGCCTGCTCGCCGAGGCCCAGGCGTACGCCCGGGAACTGGCGGCTCACAGCTCGCCCGCGTCCATGGCGGTGATCAAGCGGCAGGTGTGGCACGACTGGGAGGTGACGCTCGCCGAGTCGGCCAGGACCGCCATCGGCGAGATGCTCGCCTCGTTCGGCCGGCCCGACTTCGCCGAGGGCGTGGCGAGCTTCCTCGAACGCCGCCCGCCGCGCTTCCCGCCCCTCTGACCGCGCTCCTGCCTGGACCGCCGCGGCGGCACCCAGGCCGGGCACGGGCCGCACACGACCGGGCGCCCGGGGAAAACGGGTGGCACGGCGGGCGGCCGTTTCGGAAGAGTGGCCGGGATGAACCGCCAGCTGATCAGCCACCTCGCCCACGCAGACCATCCCGTGGCCGCCCCCATCACCGACGCGCACGTCGAGCGCCTGCTCAGGCGGGCGAACCTGGCACCGGGGGCCCGCATCCTCGACCTCGGCTGCGGGCAGGGCGAGTGGCTCATGCGGGCGCTGGCCCTCTACCCCGACGCGACCGCCGACGGGGTGGACCTCTCCGACGTCGCTCTCGACGCGGCTCGTGAGCAGGCCGAGCGCCGCGGGCTGTCGGGCCGCCTGCGGCTGCACCGGCTTCCCGCCGCCGAGTTCTCCTCCGCCGGTGTCGCCTCCGCCGGTGTCGCCTCCGCCGGTGTCTCCTCCGGCGGATCTTCCGCCGACCGGCTCTACGACCTGGTGCTGTGCGTGGGCGCCACCCACGCGTTCGGCGGGCTGGCCGCGACCCTGGACGCGGTGCGGCCGCACCTGGCCCCCTCGGGGCTGGCCCTGGTCGGGGAGGGTTTCTGGGAGAGCAACCCGACGCAGCAGGTGCTGGACAGGCTCGGGGCCGGACCGGACGACTTCGCCGACCTCGCGGGCACGGTGGAGCGGGCGGAGAAGGCCGGATACGCCACCCTCTACGCCCACACCAGCACCCGCGGCGAGTGGGACGACTACGAGTGGTCCTGGACCGGGACGCTCACCCGCTGGGCGCTCGACCACCCCGGCCCCGACGGCGACGCGGCGCTCGCGGCCGTCCATGACCACCGTGACATGTGGCTGCGCTGCTACCGCGACGTCCTGGGGTTCGTCACCCTTCTGCTCCGGCCCCTGCCCGGCGAAGCTCCGCAGCCGGGCGGGCGTCACGGCTGACCCCGGGGCCGCGGCGGCTCAGGAGGAGCCGAGCCGCCGCGCGCCGGGGCCGGGGACGGCGGGCAGGAAGCGCGGCGCCTTCCAGGAGCGCTCCGCGTAGGCCGCCGCGACCGAATCCTTGACGCTGTCGAGCCGGTCCTCGGCCACCAGAGCGATCGCCGAGCCGCCGAAGCCGCCGCCCGTCATCCGCGCGCCGCGGGCCCCGCCGCGCAGCGCCGCCTCCACGGCCACGTCCAGCTCCGGCGACGACACCTCGTACTGGTCGCGCAGGGACAGGTGCGAGGCGTTCAGCAGCGCGCCGATCTCGGTGATCGCGCCCGCGCGGAGCAGGCCGACGAGGGCCTCGACGCGGTGGTTCTCGGTGACGACGTGCATGGTGCGCCTGCGCTCGTCGCCCCGCAGCCGGTCGAGCGCGCCGGCCAGGTCGGTGACGTCGCGCAGCGCGGCCACGCCCAGCTTGCGGGCCGCCGACTCGCACTCGGCGCGGCGCTTGGCGTACTCGCCGCCCGCGTGCTCGTGGTGGACCTGGGTGTCGATGATGAGGATGCGCAGGCCATGGGCGGCCAGGTCGAGCGGGATGGTGCGCGAGCCGAGGGAGCGGCAGTCGAGGAACAGCGCCGTGCCCTCCTGGCACAGGGCGGAGGCGGCCTGGTCCATGATGCCGCACGGCATGCCGACGAAGTCGTTCTCGGCCCGCTGGGAGAGCAGGGCCACCTCCATCGGGCTCATGCCGAGGCCGTGCAGGTCGTTGAGCGCGCCGGCGACCGACACCTCGAGGGCGGCGCTGGAGCTCAGCCCGGCGCCCTGCGGCACGTCGCCGTCGACCACGATGTCGGCGCCGGGCACCTGGTCGCCCAGCATGGCGAACACGCCCACGACGTAGCGGGTCCAGCCTTCGGCGTCCTCGTGCCGGGCGATCGTGACGGGCTCGGCGGACGGCGACTGCAGGGACCTGAGGCGGATCGTCCGGTCGCCGCGCGGGCTGACCGCCGCCGTGACGCCCCACGGCACCGCGAACGGCAGGACGAAACCGTCGTTGTAGTCGGTGTGCTCGCCGATCAGGTTGACCCGGCCGGGCGCGTGCCAGACCGTCTCCGGGTCCGCGCCGAACGCCGTACGGAAAGCTTCAACAACGCCCATAACCCAACACTCCTCAACAAAGGCCCGTGCGTAGACTAGCGCGCGTGGAGGAGCTTCTGGTGCCTGGCCTCGGTTCGGTCCGGGTCTACGTCAAACACGACGACAACAAGGCGCGCAAGCTCGCCCACAACCTCGGCCATGCGCGCGTGCTCACCTTCGGCGGCGCCTACTCCGGTCACATCCGGGCGGTCGCCGCGGCCGGGGCGCGGCACGGGTTCGAGACGATCGGCGTGATCCGCGGTGAGGAGAGGCTGCCGCTCAACCCGTCGCTCGCCTACGCCGCCTCCCTCGGGATGACGCTCACCTACCTCGACCGGGCGGCCTACCGGCTCAAGCACACGCCCGACATGCAGGCGCGGTTGCGCGAGCGGTGGGGCGAGGTGACGATCCTGCCCGAGGGCGGCAGCAACGCCGCGGCCGTGCGCGGCTGCGCCGAGCTGCCCGCCGAGATCGCCGAGGACTACGACGTGATCTGCTGCCCCGTCGGCACCGGCGGCACGCTGGCCGGCATCTCGGCGGGGTTGCCGCCCGGCAGGCGGGCCATCGGGTTCGCGGTGCTGAAGGGGGCGGGTTTCCTCGCCGGAGAGGTGGCCCGGCTGCAGCGCGAGGCCTACGGGCGGGTGTGGGACAACTGGTCGATCGACCTCGACTACCACTTCGGCGGCTACGCCCGCTCGACCCCTGCCCTGGCCGCCTTCGCCGCCGAGCACGGGGTGGAGGAGGTGTACGTGGCGAAGATGCTGTACGGCCTGCTCGACCGGATCAGGCAGGGCGCCTTCCCCGCGGGCACCCGCGTCGTCGCCGTCGTCACCGGCCGGCCCTTCCCGCCGGTGGGTCAGCCCTCGACGCCCGTCGCCGAGTGCGGGGAGCCGACCGGTTTCGACTCGGGTGACCCCCGCTGGCGCAGGTAGATCGACAGCACCACCATCGACAGCACCGCCAGCAGCTCCGACTGCCAGTTCTGCAGCGACCGGTTCCAGAACTCCGGCGAGCCGAGGTAGCCGCCCCACGAGACGGGGTCCTGCAGGTCGGCCAGCCGGTCGGCGTTGAACTGGGCCAGGCCCGCCACCGACTGGGCCAGCCACGACCCGAGGAACACCGCGCCCATGACCAGGCCGAGGGAGTTGCTGTACAGCCACAGCCGGACTCCCTTCACCTTGGCCCAGGCAGGGGAGTCGGCCTGGGCGTACGGGCCGATGAGCTGCCGGCGGTCGGACTCGGCGCCCTCCTCGCCGGGCTCCTTGGACTCGGGCGAGCCCCGCTGCACCAGCCAGACCGTCAGCACGATGAACAGCAGGAACTGCAGGTACTCCGACTGCCAGTTCTCCGCCACGTCCACGGCGAAGTTGGAGGAGGTCACGTACTCCAGCACCGAGACCGGCTCCCCGCCGCTCACCAGCTGCTCGTCGTTGAACTGGAAGGTGCCCGCCACCGCCTGCCCGCCCAGCGCCAGCACGAACAGGACCAGGAACGTCAACGACAGGGCGTTGTCCTTGATCCGCCTCATCGGCGCCTCCTCCGGCTCACAGGTGCGCCAGCCCGATGGCGAGGAACCACACCAGCCCGGTCACGATGATGACCAGCGTCAGCGTGAACATGACCCGCATCAGTCCTCCACCTCGCAGTCGTAGGGGAGGCCGGCCCGCGGCTCGCAGCCGGCGGCCTTGACCCGCCAGCCGTCGCTGAAGCGGTGCAGGAACACCGTGTCGCCGGCGAGCCGTACCTGGGCCTCGTCGCCCCAGACCTGCACGCCGGTGACGGGGCCGCCCGCGCCCAGCCGCAGTGCGCGCAGCGCCTCGGCGCACGTCTGCCCGGGGTCGGGCAGCTTCTCGGCGGTGCGCGGGGCGAGCAGCGCGCACGCGGCCTCGTCCTGCTGCGCGGCCAGGGCGGAGTGGAAGCGCTCTACCGTACGGGCGGGCGCGCTGGTGTCGACGGAGCAGCCCGTGACGAGCACCAGCGCGAGCAGCGCGAGCGGTAGTCTCATGCGCCTCTGTTACCCGCTCGTGAACCAGGCATTCCGCAGGGGCCCGCTACCTGCAGATCTTCGTCTCCACCGTGCAGTGCAGGACCTCGGGGTAGCGGGCCGACGGCTCGTCCAGCAGGGGCTGCGGCCTGCCGCGCAGGTGCTGGTCGAGGAAGGCCGCGACGTACCGGCGGGTGATCTCCATGGCCCGCACCCCGGCGATGTCGGCGCCGACGTCGATGCCGAGCTGGTCGGTCAGCAGGCCGAGGTCGGTGAAGGACACGTGCTCGGCCCCGCGTACCAGGAGCCAGCGCTTCCACCCGGTGAGCTGCTTCCAGTCCCGCTCCCAGGTGGCGGCGGCCTCACCGCTGCCGGGGGTGTACGTGGACTGCCTGCCGAGGAACAGGAACGGCCGCGACAGGCCGCTCTCCGGGATCGGGGCGTCCGTGGTGCCGTCCACGTCGACGCCGGCGCGGATCCGGGAGTCCTTGACCATGGCCGGGAGGGCGCTCGCTCCGCCCACGGAGTGGCCGGCCATCGCGATCCTGGACGGGTCGATCAGCCTCGCGCCCTTCCACGCCGCACGCGACCCGGTCAGCTGGTCGAGCACGAAGGAGACGTCGGCGGCCCGGCCGTGGCTCAGCTTCTCCCACCACGCCGGAGTCCTGTCCATCTCGCAGGTGACGCAGGTGGTCACCCGTCCGTCCGGGAAGGTCGTGGCGATGTTCTCGTACGTGTGGTCGACCGCGGCCACCACGTACCCCCGGCTCGCCAGGTCCTCGGCGAGGGAGGTGAGCTCGGCCCGCGGCTTGCCGTGACCGGGGGAGAGCACGACGAGGGGCAGGGCGCGCTTGCGCCCGGCGGGCCGGGCGTCGGTGAAGGCGTTGGTCCGCGTCCTGCTCAGCACGTCGGCGGGCAGGCTGGTGATCTTTCCGTCCTTGAGCAGGAGCTCGGACTCCTTGGGCGTCATGTACTGCGCCCGGTGACGGCCCGGCGCCTTCGCCGGATACCACAGGGAGATCATGAGCTCCCTGTACTTCACCGTGGGGACCCACGGGTCGGGACGGGAGGTGTCCTTGAGGTACAGCTTCGTGGTGCCGACGGGCTGGGAGCCGGTCGGCTTCGGCAGGTACGGCGTGGGCGCGACGGAGACGGAGGTGGAGACGGAGGCCGGGGCGGAGACGGTCGCCGAGGCGGGCGCGGACGCCAGCGCGGCGGCGGTCACCACGGCGAGCAGCCCGCCGGCGGCGGCCAGGCCGCGCCGCCGGACGCGGCTCCCCGTCGTCCTGCCGGCGCCGTGCCGTCCGGCCGCGTTCGTCGCATGACTCATGGAGATGTCAGTCCTTTCGGAGGGATGGGGGAGGGGATGGTCAGGGAAGGCGGGTGCGGGTCCACCGGACGCAGAGCCAGGTCAGCAGGGCGGCGAGGGTGAGGAAGAGCGCGGTCTCGATGCCCTGCAGGGCCCAGAAACGGCCGGCGGGGTGGTAGGTCAGCCGCTGCCGGTAGCCGAGGCCGGCGAGCCTGGCGAAGCAGGCCTCGTCGGCCGTGGGGAGGGCGGCCTGACCCGGTGGACGCGCGCAGTCCGCCACCCAGGACGGCGCCGCGACCACTCGTCCGGCGGTGTCGACGGTCTCGTTGGCCAGGACCCAGGCGCCCGGTGGCCCGGCCACCGCGAGCTCCTCCAGCCTCTCGGTGCCGTTCACGCCCAGCTTCGAGATGTTCGCCATGGTGATGGTGACGGTCTGCCGGTCCGCCGGGGCCAGATGCGGGCGCACCGCGAACGGCACGGCCACCTGGACGGCGGCGAACACGACCAGGGTGACCGCCATGGCGGGCACGGTGCGGCGCAGCAGGATCCCCGCGGCCACACCGAGGACGAAGGCGAAGGCGGCGTGGCCGACGGGCACGATCCCGCGCGCGCCGAACACGAGCGGAGAGATCCGCGCGGCGAAGGACACGGCGTCGGGCATGGCGGCGCCGACCGGCCGGATCGTGTCCGGCCGGCTGGCGGCGTCGAGGGGACCGGCCCACCAGGTGACCGCGAGGCTGAGCAGCCCGGCCGCGGACGTCGCGGCCAGGCCGATGACGGCGACCTTGGTGACCAGCCACCGGGTCCGGGTGACGCCCTGGTTCCACACCAGACGATGGGTGCCGGTCTCCAGCTCCCGGCTGACGAGCGGCGCGCCCCAGAAGACGCCGGCGAGGGCGGGCAGGGCGTACACCGCCACGATGCCGGCGGAGTACAGCGTGCCGTCGGCCGGGGCGAGCCTCGTGACGCCGGAGCCCGGCAGCGGCCGGCCGGCGACCAGGAGGGCGGCGACGGCCACCGCGAGCAGGCCGTACGCCGCCGCGGCCTGGACACGGAACTGGCGCCAGGTCAGCCAGATCATCGCAGCACCGTCAGGGCGGGGCGACCGGCGGAGCCGGCGCCGGCGGGACGGGCCAGGTAGGCCAGCACGAGGTCTTCGAGGGTGAGGCCGCTCACGGTCCAGGCCGGGTCGAGGATCGGCGCCTCGGTGCGGACGACCAGCGTCGTCTGCCGGTCGGTGTGGCTGGCGGAGATGACCTCCTGGTCCGCGGGGAGCGTGGCGACGTCGCGGCGCGGCCCGCTCAGCCGGTGATGCGTGGCCAGCAGCTCGTCCAGCGCGCCCGCCAACCGCACCTGCGAGGCGACCAGCACGACCAGGTGGTCGCAGACCCGTTCGAGGTCGGCGACCAGGTGGGACGACAGGATGACGCTGAGCCCGTGCTCGGCGACGGCCTCCATGAGGTCCTGCAGGAACTCCCGCCGGGCGAGCGGATCCAGGGCGGCGACCGGCTCGTCGAGGATCAGCAGCTCGGGCCGCTTGGCGATGCCCAGCGTGAGGGCGAGCTGGGCGCGCTGACCGCCCGAGAGCCTCCCGGCCCGCTGGTCCGGGTCCAGGCCGAGCCGCTCGATCCGCCGGCGTGCCAGGGCGTCGTCCCAGCCGGGGTTGAGCCGGGCGCCCAGGCGCAGGTGGTCGGCGACGGTCAGGGAGGCGTAGACGGGGGTGTCCTGGGCGACGAAGCCGACCTTGGCCAGCTGCGCGGGTCCGTCTCCGGGCACGCCGCCGCACACCTCGATCGTGCCGGACGTCGGCGTCAGCATGCCGGCCGCCAGGTTCAGCAGTGTCGACTTCCCCGCGCCGTTGGGACCGACCAGGCCGGTCACGTGCCCGGCCGGCACCTCGAAGGTGCAGTCGGACAGCGCCCAGCGCTGCTTGTACCTCTTGCCCAGGTGCCGGGCTCGCAGCACCGCGCTCACGCGATGTCCTCCCGAGCGGCCGTCCGGAAGGTGGTCATGAACAGGGCCTCGATGCTCTCGTCGTCGAGCCCGGCCCTGCGCGCCCTGGACAGCCAGCGCCGCAGCTCCTGGCGCAGCGGGGCGTGGGCGGCGAGCGAGGCGTCGGCGAGCGTCCGGGTGACGAACGTCCCGACACCGGGGCGGGCGGCGACGAGCCCCTCGTGTTCGAGCTCCCGATAGGCCTTGAGCACGGTGTTGGGGTTGATCGCCAACCGGGCCACCACCTCCTTGACCGTCGGAAGCCGGTCACCCTCGTCCAGCAGGCCCAGCCGCAGCGCGTGCCGCACCTGCTGGACGATCTGCAGGTACGGCGAGACGCCCGACCGGCCGTCCAGGTGGAACTCGATCACTGCGCCCTCCATTCATCTATAGTCCTAGCACTATAGACCATTAGGTAAGCAGATCTCCCGAATCGAGGCGGGCAGCAGGCCGATTGCAGACCGGAGCCCGTCGCGCGGCCCGGTACGGTACGAGACATGCGCGCCGACAGGACGGCCCAGGTGATGCTCGCCGCGCTCGTGGCGCTGACCACGGGATGCGGCGCCGGCGGCGGAGGCCCGCGTGAGGCGACCACCTCGCCGCCCGCCGGCGCCGCCCCGGTCCGAGCCACCCCGTCCACCCCCGGAGGCAGCCCCGAAGGCACGCCGGGACAGGATCCGGCGGGCACGGCCCTCGCGGGGAAGGTCGTCGTGCTCGACCCCGGCCACAACGGGGGCAACGCCGCCCACCCGGAGGAGATCAACCGGCCGGTCGACATCATCACCCAGCGCAAGCCGTGCAACACCACGGGCACCTCGACCGACGCCGGATACGCCGAGCACGCCTTCGCCTGGGACGTGGCGCGCAGGCTCCGGCCGCTCCTGGAGAAGGAGGGCGCCAGGGTGGTCCTCACCAGGCCGGACGACCGGGGTGTCGGGCCGTGCATCACCGAGCGGGCCGCCATCGGCAACAAGGCCCGGGCCGACGCCGTCCTGTCCATCCACGGCGACGGCGCCGCCCCCGGCGGGCACGGGTTCCACGTGCTGCTGCCGGGTCTGATCGCCGGGCACAACGACGCCGTCGTCGCGCCGTCGCGGAAGCTCGGGCTGGCCGTCCGCGAGGCCTACCGCCGCGGCACCGGCCTGCCGTACTCCACGTACGCGGGGCGCGAGGGGCTGGAGACCCGCACCGACCTGGGCGGGCTGAACCTGTCGACCCGGCCGGCGGTGTTCGTCGAATGCGGCAACATGCGCAACCGCGGTGACGCCGCCAAGCTGTCGGATCCCGCCTTCCGCGAGCGCATCGCGGCCTCCCTGGCCGCCGGCCTGACCACGTACCTGCGGACCGGCTGACTCTCCCGCCCGGCGGGGGCGGCCGATGGCCTGGGGCGGCCGGATCGTGGTCTCCACCTACCCCGGACGCGCCAAGACGCGCAACGCGCGCCGTGACGAGCGGGCCTCCATCTGCGTGCTCTCCGACGACTGGGACGGCCCGTACGTCCAGGTAGACGGGCGGGCCGAGGTGCTGGACATGCCGGAGGCCGCCGACGCGCTGGTCGAGTACTACCGGTGCACAGCCGGGGAGCACCCCGACTGGGACCAGTACCGGGCCGCCATGCGCCGCCAGGGCAAGTCGCTCATCCGGATCCACGTCGAGCGGTGGGGCCCATCGCGACCGGCGGGTTCCCCGCCCATCCGGTGGGCGGAGGCTGAGTCAGGCCGGGGCGTCGGCGATGTGGTTGGCGGCCACGTAGCCGAACGTCATCGCCGGGCCGAGGGTCGAGCCGGCGCCGGCATAGCTGTGGCCCATGACGGCGCCGCTGGCGTTGCCGGCCGCGTACAGGCCGGGGATGACCGAGCCGTCCGCCCGCAGCACCCGCGCCCGCGCGTCCGTCCGCATGCCGCCCTTGGTGCCCAGATCGCCCGGGACGATCTTGAACGCGTAGAACGGCGGCAGCCACAGGGGCGCCAGGCACGGGTTCGGCTTGACGTACGGGTCGGCGTAGTAGCGGTCGTAGACGCTGTCACCCCGGTGGAAGTCGTCGTCACGCCCCTTCAGCGCGAAGCCGTTGAACCGGTTGACGGTGGCGCGCAGGGCCGTCGCCGGGACGCCGATCCGCTGCGCGAGCTGCTCGATCGTGGCCGCCCTGAACACCGCTCCCGCCTCGTACCAGGAGTCGGGCAGCGGCAGCAGCGGGGCGACGTCCTTGAACAGGTAGCGGTTGCGGTAGTTCTGGTCCACGATCAGCCAGCACGGGATGTGCGGCGCCGACGGCGTGTTGCGGTCGTACATGACGTGCACGACGTCGCTGTACGGCGCGCCCTCGTTGACGAAGCGCGCGCCGTCGCCGTTGACCAGGATGCAGCCGGGCAGGGTGCGCTCGGCCAGGCAGAAGTACGGTTCGCCGGGCAGCGGGACGGCCGGGCCCCACCAGGCGTCGTCCATCAGCTCCAGCGCCGCGCCGGCCCGCTCGCCCGCCTCGATGCCGTCGCCGGTGTTCTCCCTGGCGCCGACGGTCCAGCTCGTGCCGATGGGCTGGCGCTGGAACTCCGCCCGCATGGCGGCGCTGTGCTCGAACCCGCCCGAGCCGACGACGACGCCGCGGCGGGCCCGGACCAGGGTCCGCACGCCGTCGCGCTCGGCGGTCACGCCGGTGACGCGGCCGGACTCGACGTGCAGGTCGAGGAGCGGGGTGTCCAGCCAGACCGGTACGCCGGCCGCGAGCAGCCCGGCGCGCAGCCCGGCGGCGAGGGCCTGCCCCATGGTCAGCGGCTTCTCGCCGCGCAGCGCGGCCGCCGTGCCCCGGGCCAGGCAGGCGGCGCTGACCTCCAGGCCCTTCGGGTTGACCGCGGTCAGCGTCAGCCACTTGTAGTCGGCGCTGAAGACGACCATGCCGGCGGGGGTGGGGATGTAGGCGGGGTTCAGCCGGGCCAGCTCGTCGCCGAGCACCCTGCCGTCCAGCTGGTCGGGTTCGATGCTGCGGCCGCCCGGCATGCCGCCGGGCAGCTCCGGATAGTAGTCGGAGTACCCCTCCATGAAGCGGAACCGCAGCGGGCTGTTGCGCATGACGAACGACAGCATGGCGGGGCCGTTGTCGAGAAAGGCGCGCTGCCGGTCGGCGGGCACGGTGTCGCCGACCACGCGGGCCAGGTAGGCGGCGGCCTTGGCGGGGGTGTCGGGCACGCCGGCGGCGAGGATGACCTCGTTGCACGGGATCCAGATGCCGGCGCCGGAGCGGGCCGCCGAACCGCCGAACGTGGGGGCCTTCTCGATGACGAGGGTGCGCAGGCCGCGCCTGGCGGCGGTGAGCGCGGCGGTCATCCCGGCGGCCCCTGACCCGGCCACGACCACGTCGTACTCGGCCTCGGCGTGCCGGGTGCGCGCCGAGGCGGCGCGGGCGGGCCGGGGGCCGAGCGCGGCGCCCGCCACGAGCGCGCCGCCCGCCAGCGCGGCCCCCTTGATGACGGTCCGGCGGCTGTGTCCCCCGCCGGCCCGGCCGGGCTCCGGGGAGGACGGGGGGAGGACGGGTGCGTCGGCCATGCTGCACATCCCTTCGCGTACGGGCGCGATCCGTCGCAAGCATGCGCTTGGTTGGTAGGGGTGTCAACACGCCGCCCGGCCCGACGGCGGACAATGGGAGGCATGCGCAAATACGTGATCATGGGAGTGCAGGGCAGCGGCAAGGGCACGCAGGCGACGCTGCTCGCGGCCGACCTCGACCTGACGCACATCAGCGTCGGCGACATCTTCCGCTGGCACGTCAAACAGCACACCAAGCTGGGCGCCCAGGTCAGGCGGCTGGTCGCGGCCGGCGAGCTGGTCGGCGACGACCTCGTCGAGGAGGTCGTCGGCGAGCGGCTGCGGCAGCACGACTGGAACTACGGCTTCGTCATCGACGGCTTCCCGCGCAACCGGCGCCAGGCGGAGTTCTTCCTGGAGAGCTACGACATCGACGGCGTCATCCACCTGGACCTGCCCGACGACGAGGTGCGGCGGCGGGTGCTGGCCAGGCGGCTGTGCTCGCGGTGCGGCATGGACTACAACCTCATCGCGCACCGTCCCGAGGTGGAGGGCCGCTGCGACGTCTGCGGGGGCGAGCTGGTCACCCGCGCCGACGACACGCCCGAGGCGCTGGCGAGGCGGCTGCGCGACCACCACGACAAGATCGACCCGGTGCTGGAGCTGTTCCGCCGCAAGGAGTACGTGACGACGGTCGACGCCCGCGGCGACAAGGCCTCCATCCAGCAGACCATTCGCGACCGCCTCGGCCTGCCGCCGTACACCGCGCCGGCGCCGGCCGCCTGACCCGCCACCTCCCGCCCTCCTGACCCGCCACCCGCGCTGCCGATCGGGGACGGCCCTTCGGCCTGGCCGATCGGGACTTCCGGCCCTGCCGTCCGGCGGCGGTCCGGAGTCCGATGGAGGCGGACCCGAAGGAGGAGCCATGATCGTTGTCGGTGTCGACGGATCACAACCCGCGCGCGCCGCGGTGGAATGGGCTGTGGACGACGCCCTGCGCATGCGCGAGCCGCTGCGCATCGTGCACGCGGTGGACCGCTCGCCGTACCAGATCGCGAAGTTCCCCGCCGCCGACTGGCCGGACGCCCTCGTCCGGGCCGGGGAACAGATCCTGGCAGAGGCGCTCGCCGTCGCGCGCGACCGCCAGCCGACCGTGGACGTCACCACCGAACTGGGGAACGGCACGGCCGCCGTCGTGCTGACCGGGCTGGACGAGCAGGCCACCGAGATCGTCATCGGCAGTCGCGGCCACGGCGGGTTCGCCGGCGCGCTGCTCGGCTCCGTCAGCGACCACGTCGCCGGGCGCGCGCGCTGCCCCGTCGTGGTCGTGCGCGGCGCGCCTGACCAGGTACGCGGGCAGGTGGTGGTGGGCGTGGACGACACGCCCGAGGGCGAGGCCGCCCTCCGCCACGCCTTCGAGCAGGCCGCCATGCGCGGCGCCACGCTGCGCGCGGTCCACGCCTGGCAGCTCCCCGTGCACGCGTTCGCGCCGGAGCTCGCCTACGACATGGACGACGTCCGTACCACCCAGTACCAGATCATCAGGTCGGCGCTGGAGCGGTTCGAGAAGGAGTACCCCCAGGTCACCGTAGTCGAGGACGTCCGCTCCGGGCACCCCGTGGAGGCGCTGACCGAGGCGTCGGCCGAAGCCGACCTGGTGGTCGTGGGCTCCCACGGTCGCGGCGCGCTCGGCGCGGTGCTGCTCGGCTCCGTCAGCCGCGGCGTGCTCCACCACGCCCACTGCCCGGTCGCCGTCGTCCGCACCCGTCCCGGAAACCCGCCGCAGCCGAGGACCTAGGGCCCTGGGGGCGGGGACGTTCGCCGCTGCCGCCGGCCGCGCCGGAGCGGCATCGTGGAGGGCGAGAGGAAGGTGGCGGCAATGTCAATCCAGGTCAAGGACGTCATGGGACGGGTGGCGATCACCGTCAGGGAGAACGCCTCGTTCGCCGACATCGTGACGGCGATGAAGCGCTACGCCGTCGGCGCGGTCACCGTGATCGACGCCGACCGCCGTCCGGTGGGCATCGTGTCGGAGGAGGACCTGCTGCTGAAGGAGATCCTCCCGGCCCGCCACGGCGCCCCGGTCTTCGAGTCGCGCAGGCGGCGCGAGGAACACCGCAAGGCGTCCGGCGTCACCGCCGCCCAGCTCATGACCGCTCCGGCGATCACCGTCACCCCGGGCATGCCGGTCCGCGACGCGGCGCGGCTGATGCGCGACCAGCGGATCAAGCAACTGCCCGTCATCGACCCGGTGACCGGACGGGTGAGCGGGACGCTGCACCAGCGCGACGTGCTGCGGGTCTTCACCCGGCCGGCGGCCGAGCTGGAGGCCGAGATCAACGCCCTGCTGCCGGACCCGGCCGCGTTCTGGGTGGAGATCGACGGGGGCGTCGTGCACATCCGCGGCACGGTCGAGTGGAGCTCCCAGGTCATCGACCTGACCGAGGCGATCCGCCGGATCGAGGGTGTCGTGGACGTCGTCACGGACCTGTCCTACGAGAAGGAGGATCTGCTCGTCGTCCCGCCGCTGCTGTGACTCTCCCACGCTCCGGGCAGGCCGTGGGGCTGCCCGGTCACCTCGTCGGCGGTGGGGGCATCCGGAGGCCCATCCCCTGCTCCCACCGCCGGCCGTCGCGGCCACCGGCCGGTCACGTCCACCGTGACCGGCCTTTTCGCGTGCCCGTTCCCGGTGCGCCGCCCCGCCTGTTCCCGGTTCGTCCGGCCGCCCCGTCCGTCGCTGCGGTGCACACCGAACGTCTGCTCAACATCGGCCGCCTCGCCGGGGCCCGCGGATGAGGGCAGCCAAGGAAGATGCCATGAGCGAGAAGCGCGAGAGATGCGACGATCTCATCGCTCGCCGCCAGGAACTAAGACGTGTTTGAGATGTTGGGGTGTTGTGCCGGTTGATGGGCGGAGCGCAAGTGGTGGGATGAGAGCATGGGCTGTCGATTTGGCCTGATCTTGAGTGAGTGATCATGACTGCAGCTGAGCTCGTGTCGGCTTACCTGTCGGCGCTGGAGCGGGCGGATGCCGAGGCGGTGCTGGAGTTGTTCGCGCCTGGAGCGATGGTGCACTCTCCGCTGTACGGCCCTCGACCGGCCACGGAGTTCTACCCCGAGCTCTTCGCCGATACCAGCCGGGCGGGCCTGACTCTGCTGGGGGTGGCGGAGGGCCGGACCCAGCAGGGGGCCGCACTGATCTCGTTCTGGTTCCACTTTGACTGGCGCCTGCCGTCCGGAGCTGCCGCGCCGTTTGACGTAGTGGACCTGGCTGAGCTCGCCGAGGACGGCCGTATTGCCACGCTGCGCATCGTGTACGACACCGTTGACGTGCGTCCGGCGTTCGAACGCGAGACCGGCAGTTCGTGGCGGCCCACCACAGATCAGAG
The DNA here is from genome assembly GCF_002850745.1 of Nonomuraea indica. Classification (GTDB taxonomy): domain Bacteria; phylum Actinomycetota; class Actinomycetes; order Streptosporangiales; family Streptosporangiaceae; genus Nonomuraea; species Nonomuraea indica. The sequence goes on along the minus strand of NZ_KZ559466.1, from coordinate 744,049 downwards.
CTGACGAGTTGCTGTCCACCCTGGCTGTGAAACGATCTTCAGATGTCTCGGGGCGATCTGACGGATGCACAGTGGGAGCGGCTGGAAGCCGTGTTGCCGCCGATACCGAAGATGGGTCGGCCGCCGCGGGATCGGCGGCAGGTCTTCGACGGGATCTGGTGGCGGGCGCGGACGGGCTCGCCGTGGCGGGATGTGCCCGAGCGGTACGGGCCCTGGGAGACGGTGTATCCGGTGTTCCGGCGCTGGCAGATCGACGGCACCTGGCCCCGCATCTTGAAGAAGCTTCAGGTCAAGGCTGATGCCGACGGCATCATCGAGTGGGAGGTCTCGGTCGACTCCACCGTCTGTCGAGCGCACCGACACGCCGCCGGCGCCCGCAAAAAGGGGCTGACGATCCGGGCCGGACGCGTCCGGACGGCCTGGCGGTCGAGCCGGACGACCATGGTCTCGGCCGCTCCCGCGGTGGGCTGACCACCAAGATTCACCTCGCGGTGGACGCTTCCTTCCACGTCCTTGCGGCTGTCATCACCGCGGGCCAGCGGGGCGCCGCACCGGTCTTCGAGCGGGTCATGGAGAAGATCCGCGTCCCTCGGGCCGGCGTTGGACGTCCGCCAGGCCAGAGGCGTCGCGACCAGGTACGACAAGCTTGCCGTCCGCTACGAGGCCACCGTCCACCTCACCCTCATACGGCAAGCACTTTCACCACATCTCAAACACGCCCTATCCTCCGCGAACGGCAACGGATGACGGTCGGCGCGACACCGATGTCAGCACGATCCCTCACTCTTCGTAGCCTTGGGTCCGGCGCGAGACCTGAGCCGCTCACCGGTTCAGGTCCGAAGACGACCGTGTGAGGTGGGATGAGCCCAGGGATGAATCGGCCAGCAAGGCTCGATCGTCTGAGTTCACAGGCCCCCGTCGTCCTGGTTCCGCTGTTCGGTCGGAAAGAAGATCGCGCTGATCACATGCGGTCGACGCCTCGGTGCGGGCCCGTTCCCCGCCCGGGCTCTGAGCACCTCCAGCAACTCACCCGCCACCTCCTCCATCTCCTCCGGGCTGAGCCACAACATTCCCTGCCGATATCCCACCCGATCCGCGGCCGGATCGGCTCCCGGCCGATCGAGATAGGCGTTGAACTCGGCGAGCAGCGCCGCCATGGCCGCCGCGAACCCGTGACGGTGGTCCTCGTTCGACATGGCCTGGGCCGTGTCGGGGTCGATGCGAAGGACGTCGCGCCGGAGGCGGTAGTGGCGCTCGATCATCCCGCGCACCCGCTGCTCGCTGGCGACTTCCAGCAGCCCGGCGTCGGCGAGCATGCCGACGTGCCGGTACAGGGTGGTCTTGGGCACATCGGGCAGGCTCTCGCACAGGTCGGACGTGGTCCGGGTGCGCCCACCCGACAGCGCCCACATGATGCGCAGCCGGACCGGATGCAAGATCAGCTCAAGCGTATCCACAAGCCAACTCTCCCATAAATGGTACTGTTCCCAAACTTGGTACTAGTGGAGAGGGTGTCGATGACCACGCACACGACCACACCGCCGGCCCGGCTCAGCGACGCAGCGGTGATCCCCCTGCGCACGCTCGATCCGGCCGCCGCACTGGACGACCTGGAATGGCTGGACGAGACGATCGGGAACGCGCGGGTGGTGGCGATCGGCGAGAGCGCACACTACAACCGAGAGTCCTACGATCTGCGCCACCGCCTCCTGCGCTACCTGGCCGAGCGGCACGGTTTCGGCGCCTACGCGATGGAGACCGGTTACACGGAGGGATGGCGGGCTGACGCCTGGGTCCGCGGCGGCAACGACGATCGGCTCGGTGAGGTCATGGCGGGCGGGCTGACCTCGCTGATGGGCCTGTGGCGGCAGATGGGGAGCCACCTGGAGTGGATGCGCAGGCACAACGCCTCCGCCGAGCGCCCAGTCGGCTTCTACGGCATCGACCTGGGGGGCCAGAACGCCTCCCCGACCCCCGCCTTGGACGCCGTGCTCGCCTTCCTCGCGCAGGCCGATCCCGGCTTCGAGGCCGACCCGGCCATCAGGGAGACAGCCTCGGCCTTCTCCGCGACGTCCCCGTTCGTCGCGCCCGCGACCATGGCCGCCTACGCGCAGCTTCCGCCTGAGACCAAGAACGCGCTGACAGCGGGCCTCGCCGGCCTCGCCGCGCGCATGAAGGGCCGGCGTCTGGAGTACGTCAGGCGCACCACCGCCGAGGCCTACGAGCGTGCGCTGCGCTCCATGCACCACGCGTTCACCCTGGACTCCGTCATCCGAGGCATGACCGGCGGTGACCATCAAAGTGTGCTCTACAACCGCGACGCCGAGATCGCCGACACGGTCGAAGAGATTCTGCGCAGGCACGACCGGATCGTCCTGGCCGCCCACAACGCCCACATCCAGCGCGGGCCCGCCGTACTCCCAGGCATGAACCCAGTGACCCCGATGGGCATGCACCTGGCAGACCGGCTGGGCGAGGACTACCTGGTCATAGGCACCACGTCGGGAACTGGCCACATGCTCAACTCCGACGCCGCCGCGTTCATGGCCGGCACCCTCTTCGCGCCGATGCCCGCCCCCGAGCCCGGCAGCCTCGACGCCCTCATGCACGAAAGCCGCGTCGGCACCTTCGCCACCGACCTACGGCGGCTGTCGCCCGCCGACGCCGACGCCGTCCGGAGCGCTACCGTGCAACGCGCTGGTCTCGGCGCGTTCTACGCGCCGGTAAGCGCGCTGGACGCGTACGACATCGTCGTCCACCTGCCACACGTCACCGGCGCCGACCCCGATGAGACCGCACTGGCCTGCTCCCCCCAGGAGGTACGGGAGGTGTTCTCCCACTACAAGCCCCACTAGGGGTCGGCAACCGACCTGGCCCCAACCGCCGAAGGCCGATCTGGGAAGTCAGCTTCCCGCTTCCAGTTCGGCTCGCACCGTTGGCTGTCCGACGGCAGGGCCCGTCGCGAGTTCGGGGACGTACTTGAGATGGTCGAGCGGCTGACGCCGACAGGCGGGCGATGGAGGAGACGGTGTTCTCCGGCCGGGTGAGCAGGTCGCGGGCGTGACGGATCTGCTCGGCGGTCATCGCGGGCGGGCGTCCTGGGCGCCGGCCGCAGGGGCGGGCGGCGGGATCGAGGCGAGTTTGGCCGGGTCGACAACGATATGGATGTCGGTGATCCGGCCGTCGGCGACGGTGAAAGCGATGACCGACAGCGGCGTTCCGTCCGAGCGCCAGGACATGTGCCCGGGGACGCCGTTGACCAGCACGGGCCGTTGGCGGGCGACCTCACCGGAGAACATCCGGGCACCGGCGGCCACCTCGGTGGCGCCGAGGGTGACGACCACACCGGCGGGGGTGTCGACGGTCAGCTTCACGTTCGGGTCGAGGACCCGCAGGAGCGCCTCGAAGTCGCCACCGACGGCGGCAGCGCGGAATGCCTGGACGACCTCTTGGTGCTCGCGGCCGGGGCCCGCCGACCGGTCCGTGGCTTGGACCTTGCGGCGGGCGCGGCTGGCGATCATCTTGGTTGCGTCGGCGGATTTGCCCAGGATGTGGCCGATTTCCTGGAACGGGATCGCGAACATGTCGTGCAGGACGAACGCCAGCCGCTCGCTCGGGTTGAGCGTGTCCAGCACGACGAGCAGGGCGAAGCCGACCGAATCGGCCAGCGCCACCTGCTCGTCAGGCGTGGGCTCGTCGGCAGGCGTCACCACGAGGTCGGTGAACTCGTGCCCGTAGCCGGTCTCAGGGTGGGCCTGGCGGGATCTCAGGAGGTCCAGGCTGATGCGGCCGACCACGGTGGTCAGCCATCCCGCCAGGTTGCCGATGGTCGCCTCGTCATGGCGGACCAGGCGCATCCAGGCTTCCTGGACCACGTCCTCGGCGTCGGCGTGCGAGCCCAGCACGCGGTAGGCCAGGGCCCGCAGCCGATCGCGCTGGGCTTCGAACGCCTCGGTCACGAGGTCGGATGGGTGGGTGGTCACGACCGGCGCGGATTTCGCGGCTGACGCAGCGAGACCCGGTTGCCGTCCGGGTCCACCGCCTCGATCCGGACCCCGAACGGATAGTCCACGGGTTCCCGCTCTTCAAAGGTGACGCCGCGCTCGCGCATGATCTCGAAGTCCTTGCGCAGATCGTCGGATTCGAGGATCAGGGGACCGGGCGCGACAGGCTGGCCTGCGGCGCCCGTGTCGCCCGGCTGGCCCGCGGCCGCCGCATGTGACCACAGCAGGATCTGCACCGGGCTGTCGGGAACGCCGACGGTGAGGAACCGCCCGTCGGGGCCCGCGTAGTCGGCCCGCTTCTCCAGGCCGAGCCCTTCGGTGTAGAACTCCAGCGCACGGTCCTGATCAGTGACGTAGACCGTCACGTACATGATGTTGTTCAGCATCCATGTCCTCACTTCACTCGTTGGTGCGACGACCGTTCGTATTCGGTCGTCGCCCCTATGACGAGTGCCGACGGGAGAAGGTAACAAGCCCGGTGCGCCGCCCCGCCTGTTCCCGGTGCGTCCAGCCGCTCCGTCCGTGCGTCCGTCCGTCCGTGCGTCCGTCCGTCCGTGCGTCCGTCCGTCCGTGCGTCCGTCCGTCCGTGTGTCCGTCCGTGTGTCCGTCCGTGCACATGCGGGACGCCCGGGCGGGGGCCCGGGCGTCGTGTGCGAGGAAAGGCGGGGATCAGTGCGGCCAGGTCCACTCGCTGATCTCGGGAACGTCCTCGCCGTGCTCGCGGGTGTAGGCGCGGGCGTGCAGCCGGGCGTCGGCCATCTGCTGGCGGAGGTGCGCCTCGGCGGCGCCGAGGCCGGGCACCCGGTCGATGACGTCCATGACGAGGTGGTAGCGGTCGATGTCGTTGAGCATGGCCATGTCGAACGGAGTGGTGGTGGTGCCCTCTTCCTTGTAGCCGCGTACGTGCAGGTTGGCGTGGCCGTGGCGGCGGTAGGTGAGACGGTGGATGAGCCACGGGTAGCCGTGGAAGTTGAAGATGATCGGCTTGTCGGTGGTGAACAGCGTGTCGAACTCGGCGTCGGGCATGCCGTGCGGGTGCTCGGACGGAGGCTGCAGCCGCATCAGGTCGACCACGTTGATGACGCGTACCTTGAGCTGCGGCAGGTGCTCGCGCAGCAGCGCGGCGGCCGCGAGGGTCTCCAGGGTCGGCACGTCGCCGGCGCAGGCGAGCACGACGTCGGGTTCGTTCTCGTGGTCGGTGCTGGCCCACGGCAGGATGCCGACGCCGCGGGTGCAGTGCGCGATGGCCTCGTCCATGGTGAACAGGTCGAGCACCGGCTGCTTCCCGGCGACGATGACGTTGACGTAGTCGTGCGAGCGCAGGCAGTGGTCGGCCACCGACAGCAGCGTGTTGGCGTCCGGCGGCAGGTAGGCGCGCACCACCGACGCCTTCTTGTTGAGCACGACGTCGAGGAAGCCGGGGTCCTGGTGGCTGAAGCCGTTGTGGTCCTGCCGCCACACGTGCGACGACAGCAGGTAGTTGAGCGAGGCGACCGGCCGCCGCCACGGGATCTTCTGCGACGACTCCAGCCATTTGGCGTGCTGGTTGAACATGGCGTCGATGATGTGGATGAACGCCTCGTAGCAGTTGAACAGCCCGTGCCGGCCGGTCAGCAGGTAGCCCTCCAGCCAACCCTGGCACAGGTGCTCCGACAGCACCTCCATGACCCGCCCGCCGGGGGCGAGATGCTCGTCGGTGGGCTCGACCTGGGCGTTCCAGGCACGGTCGGTCACGGCGAAGACGTCCGACAGCCGGTTGGAGGCGGTCTCGTCCGGTCCCATCAGCCGGAAGGTGTCCGGGTTGGCCGCGATCACGTCGCGCAGCAGGCCGCCGAGCACCCGGGTCGGCTCGCTGGTCTGGGTCGCGGGCGTCTTGATCTCGACGGCGTAGCGGCGGAAGTCGGGCATGCGCAGCGGGGCGAGCACCTCTCCTCCGTTGGCGTGCGGGTTGGCGCTCATGCGGCGCGGCCCGTCCGGCACCATCTCCAGAACGGCGGCGGCGGGCCTGCCGTCGGCCTCGAACAGCTCCTGCGGCCGGTAGGAGCGCATCCACTGCTCCAGCATGGCCAGGTGCTCCGGGTTGTCGCGGACGCCCGACAGCGGCACCTGGTGCGACCGCCAGGTGCCCTCGACCGGCACCCCGTCCACCTCGCGCGGCCCGGTCCACCCCTTCGGCGTGCGCAGCACGATCATCGGGAGGCGGTCGGCCTGCCCGGCGCGGTAGGCGGCGATCTCCTCGAACGTCTCGTCCAGCGCCGCCATCATCTCCCCGTGGTCGGGGCCCACGATGTGGGGCCGGTAACCGTACCCCTCCATGAGCTTGACGAGCTCGGTCTCGGGGATGCGGGCCAGCACCGTCGGGTTGGCGATCTTGTAGCCGTTCAGGTGCAGGATGGGGAGCACCACCCCGTCGCGGCGGTGGTCGAGCAGCTTGTTGGAGTGCCAGCTCGCGGCCAGCGGCCCGGTCTCGGCCTCGCCGTCACCGACCACGCAGGCCACCACCAGGTCCGGGTTGTCGAAGGCGGCGCCGTAGGCGTGGGCCAGCGAATAGCCGAGCTCGCCGCCCTCGTGGATGGAGCCGGGCGTCTCCGGCGCCACGTGGCTCGGGATGCCGCCGGGGAAGGAGAACTGGCGGAACAACCGCTGCATCCCCTCCGCGTCCTGGGAAACCTCGGGGTAACGCTCGGAGTAGGAGCCCTCCAGCCAGGCGTGCGCCACCGCGGCGGGCCCGCCGTGACCCGGCCCGGCAATGTAGATCATGTCCTGGTCGCGTTCGCGGATGACCCGGTTGAGGTGCGCGAAGCAGAAATTGAGCCCCGGCGTCGTGCCCCAGTGGCCGAGCAGGCGCGGCTTGACGTGCTCCGGCCGCAGCGCCTCGGTCAGCAGAGCGTTGTCCAGCAGGTAGATCTGGCCGACCGACAGGTAGTTCGCCGCCCGCCAGTACGCGTCTATGTGGTCCACGACGCTCATGCGATGTCCTCCGGTGATTGAATGCGATCAGATCTCACTGTCCCCCCAACCGTACGGTCCACACCGCCGCCGGAGGTCATCGCCGACGGGGACCAAAGTCCCCTCAGGCCCCGCCCCAGACGGGGATGTCCACGACGTCGTCGTGCCGCCAGGTGAGCTCCTCGCGTACCGTCACGACACCGTCGACGCCGCGCGCCACCCGCGCCAGGGAGAGGGCCTCGCTGTGCCGGGTCACCGTGCCGGCCAGAGTGACGACCCCGTCCTTCACCCGGATGTCCAGCGACGCCGGGTCGGTCCACGGGGCGGTGATCGGGATGCTGTCCACCAGCTCGCGCCTGATGTCGTCGTCGGCGCGGACGAACACCTTGAGCAGGTCGCGGCGGCTGACGATGCCGACCAGCCGGCCGCCGGCGTCGACGACGGGCAGCCGCTTGATGCCGTGCCGGTCCATCAGCCGGGCGGCCAGCACGACGGGCGCGTCGGGCGTCGTCACGTACGCCGGGTGGGTCATGAGCTGGCCCGCGGTCTCACCTGTCGCCTTGTGGTGGCCGCTGCCCTCGCTGCCCAGCGAGTGGCGGATCCGCGCCCGCAGCGGCTGCCGGTACTCGTCGCCGCGGAAGCGTGCCCTGTACTCCTCCTTGGCCAGCAGGTCGACCTCGGACACGACACCCTTGACATGGCCGTCCTCGTCCACCACCGGCAGGCCGCTGACGCCCTTGTCGATAAGGAGCTGGGTGACGACGCGGAAGGAGTCGTCCTCCTTGACCGCGGCCACGTCCGTCGTCATCACGTCTCGGATGATCATGCTCATGGGACTGCCCTCCTCGTCGGGCCACCCTCCCATCACACCTCGCCGCGGGGCCGGACCGTAGGGCCCAAAGTCCCTGCTGACCTGGGTTGACGGCCGGCCGCGGGCCCTCCGGCGTGCCCGGCCGGGCCCTAGGTCCCATCGGGACGGGTCGTACGGCACTGCCGCACCAAGGGGCGGTAAAGGTTTCCTTGAGATGTGACAAGGACAGTGACCCCACGAGGAAAGGGGGCCGTCATGGCCGCCACGATGAGCAAGCCCGCCGTTCACCTGCACGCCGCCCCCGCGACCCGCCGTCCTGTCGACTACGTCTGGGCCCTCGCCCGGATCTCGCTCGGCTGGGTCTTCCTGTGGGCGTTCCTCGACAAGACCTTCGGCTGGGGATTCGCCACCCCCGCGGCGAAGGCCTGGATCAACGGTGGCAGCCCCACCACCGGCTTCCTCAAGGGCACGGGCGAGAACGCGCTCGGCGGCTTCTTCAGCTCGCTGGCCGGACAGGCCTGGGTGGACTGGATGTTCATGGCCGGCCTGCTCGGCGTCGGCGCCGTCCTCATCCTGGGCGTCGGCACCCGTGTCGCCGCCGCGGCCGGTGGCCTGATGATGATCCTCATGTGGGCGGCCGAACTGCCCCTCACCACCAACCCGTTCATGGACGACCACATCGTCTACGCGATCGTGCTGGTCGGGCTGGCCATGGCGAACGCGGGCGCCACCCTCGGACTCGGCGGCCTGCCGATCGTCCGGCGCCACGCGATCCTGAAGTAGCCGCCACCGTGCGGCCCCCGGCGCCCCCACCCCGCCCCGCGGGGTGGGTTTCGCCGTTTCAGGGGCATTTTTGGGCGTGCGCCGACGGGGCGGGGCGACCTCACCCGTCTCAGCGGCCTCCCGGGCGTGCGCCGACGGATCAGAATCCTCATGAACATGCGGTGCTCCGTCCGGAGAGGGTGGGGGTCAGCGGGGCAGCCGGACGCCGCGGCGCCAGACCTCGGCGATGGCGCGGGTGGCGGTGATGTCGCGGGTGGGGTCGCCGTCCACCAGCAGGAGGTCGGCGCGCAGACCGGGGGCGATGCGGCCACGGTCGGCCAGGTCGAAGTGCCGGGCGGGGACGCTGGTGGCGGCGGCCAGGGCGGCTTCGGGGCGCAGGCCCGCCTGGGTGAGCATGAGGAGTTCGCGGTGCATGGCGGCGCCGTGCACGGGGGCGAAGAAGTTGGCGTCGGTGCCGGCCAGCAGCGCCACACCGGCCTTGTGCAGCGCGGCGGTGGCGCGACGGGCGTCGGCCACGCCGTCGGGATGGACGGGCACCGCCGAGTAGTCGCGGTCGACGGCGGCCTTGGCGTGCTCGGGCAGCCGGGCGGCGATCCGCGCGTCGCGGACGAGCTCCACGCCGGCGGGGTCCTGCGCGATCGTCTCGATGTAGGCGAGCGTGGTGATCACGAACACCTGCTGCGCGGCGATCCTGGCGGCCAGGTCCTCCACGGCCGGGTCGCCCGGCTCGCTGTGGTGGAAGACGTGCGCCAGACCGTCGATGCCGGCGTCGAGCGCGACGGCGGTGTCGTGCGCCGTGGCCACGTGCGCGATGGTCTTCAGCCCGGCGGCGTGCCCGGCCCCGACCAGGGCGGCCACCACCTCCGGAGGCATGACCGGCAGGTCCAGCCCGGCGGTGCGGCCGTCGTCGAGCACGATCTTCAGGAAGTCGCTGCCCTCCGCCAGCCGTGCCTCCACGAACGCCTTGGCGTCGGCGGCGTGGGCGATCGTGTCGAACGACCCGACCGCGTCACCCAGGTACGCCAGCGCCTCGGCCTCGGCGGCCATGATCTGGCTCGGGTGCCCGCCCGGCATGGTGGCCAGCACCCCGGCGCTGCGCAGGTCGGCCACGTCGTCGCGCTCGGCGGCCAGGCGGCGCTGGCGCGCCAGGTTGCCCGGCAGGCAGAACAGGTCCAGCTCGGTCGTCACCCCGAAGGCCAGCGCCTGGGCGAGCATGCCGTCGGAGACGTGGGTGTGCGCGTCGATCAGGCCCGGCAGCAGCGTCCTGCCGGCGCCGTCGATCTCCACGTCCACCGGCCGCCCGTCGGGCTCGGCGATCCGGTCGTCGACGATCAGCACGTCCGCCGTGGGCAGGGTGCGCTCGCCGTCGAAGACGCGGACGCCGCGGATCAGGGTACGCATGGGTGACTCCCCTCAAGTTGTTTTCACTCCTGATAGTACGACATCTAACTATAAGAGATAGAAGTACCTGAGGGCACACGGGGGGTCGATCATCGACAGGACGACCTCCGCGGCAGCCGCGGGGCGGTGGCGATCCACGTCAGAAACGCCCCGGTCAGGACGACACGGGGCGGAGGCGCTCCAAGGTGAGGGCGGCCCTGAGGTGAGGGCCGCCCTGAGGTGAAGGCCGCCCCGAGGTCGGGGCGGCCGTGAGGTCAGCTCGGACCGATGCGGGGGCGGCCCGTCACACCGACCAGGACGCCCGCTCGTTCAGCGCCGAGGGGACGAACCCGGCCGTCTGCTTGTACCGGAGCGCGATCTCCTCCAGCTCCTCCCGCGGGATGACGTCCTCGATCTGGGTGAAGCCCTGGGGGGCGCGCTGGTGCGCCAGCGCCAGCACCACCTCGGGGCCGTCCTTGCGGTTGGACTGGACGATCTCGGCCGTCGTGGGCCGGCGCCGGCTCTCGTAGAACTCCAGGCCCTTGCCGGTCGCCAGGGCGTGGGCCAGCACCCGGGCGTCGATGATGGCCTGTGTGCCGCCGTTGGAGCCGGTGGGGTACATGGGGTGCGCCGCGTCGCCCAGCAGCGTGACCCGGTCCGTCGACCAGTAGGGCAGCGGGTCGCGGTCCACCATCGGATACTCGTAGACGGCCTCGGCGTCCGCGACGAGGGCGGGCACGTCCAGCCAGTCGAAGTGCCAGTCGGCCACGTGGTGGAAGAACTTCTCCACCTCCACCCGCCGGTTCCAGTCGCCCCGCGGCACGGTCTCGGGCGCCTTGCGCTGGATCGCCCAGTTGATCAGCACCCGGCCGTCGGGCTCCGGCGGAGCGATGGGGTAGATCACGACCCGCTGGACGTCGTCACCGGCCATCAGCATGGACCGGCCTGTCATGAACGGCTTGGCGTACGTGGTGCCGCGCCAGAGCACCTGCCCGCTCCACAGCGGGTCACCCTCCTGCGGGAAGAGCGCGGCGCGCACGCTGGACCGGATGCCGTCGGCGCCCACCAGCAGGTCGGCGTCGTGATCGAGGCTGGTGACGGGCGACCCCGTCACCACCGAGTCGGGGCCGAGCCGCTCGCGCACCGCCTCGAGCAGCATGAACTGCAAGCGGCCCCGGTGGATCGAGTACTGCGGCCAGTCGTACCCGGCGGCCACGCCGCGCGGCTCCGACCAGATGAGCCGGCCCCACCGGTTCACGTACGTCAGGTCCGCCGTCGGCACGCCGATCCGCGCCAGCCGGTCGCCCAGCCCGAGTTCGGTCAGCTCACGCACCGCGTGCGGCAGGATGTTGATCCCCACCCCGAGCGGCCGGATCTCCTGCGTCGACTCGTGCACGACCACATCGGTGATGCCGGCGGCGTGCAGGCTGAGGGCCGTGGTGAGGCCCCCGATCCCGGCTCCGGCGATGACAACGCGCAATGCATGACCTCCTAGACGGCATGAAGATCCTGCACGCTCCCGGCGCGATCTTCAAGACCGCGCCGGCATCGGCGTGATCACGAAGAGTGCTCGGCGGGCGCGCCGGCCGGCGCGCGCGGACGCTCGTGCCGGTCCGCCTGAACGCGCCGGTGGCGGGTCAGGATGGCGCGTGCCGACACCGCGACGCAGCACGCCCCGAGCAGCAGCCCCCACAGCACGTCCGTCAGGAAGTGCATGCCCCGGTACAGGCGGGAGAAGGCGACGATCAGCGGCACCGCCACGCCGAGCGTCCACACCAGGACGCGTGCCACCGGGGAGCGCAGGCGGGCGGCCAGCAGCAGCGTGACGGCGCAGTAGAAGCCGACGGCGGCGCTGACGTGCCCCGAGGGGAAGCTGGAGGTGGGCGGGGCCGGGTCGAGGTGGTGCACGGGCGGCCGGTGGCGGGCCACCAGCGCGCTCGTCGCCAGGAAGATGAGCGACTGGCTCCAGACGGCCGCCACCAGGAACGCCGCCTCGTGCCAGCGCCGGCGGACCAGCCCGAGGAACGCGGCGGTCACCGCCGTGAGGGCGACGATGTACGGGGTGTCGGACAGGCTCGTGCCGATGTCGGTCAGCGTGTTCCACAGGTCGGTGCGCCAGGCGGCGAGCCGGGTGTTCACCGCCGCCTCACCGGTGGGCAGGGACGTGATGAGCTCACCGGCGCCGTAGGTCACCGTGGCGAGCGCGACGAGCGGCAGGAGCAGGACGGAGGCGTAGTAGCGGAGCCGGTCAGTCACGGGTCACCTGCACCGACTCGGGCTCGACGCCGTCACGCGGCGGCGCGGCGGGCCGGCGGCCCTCGTCACGCCGCCAGGTCTCGAACGCCGCCGTGGTGGCGATGATCACCGCGGCGCCCAGCACGATCCCGCCGAGCACGTCGCTGACCCAGTGCACGGCGAGGGCGACCCGGGTGAAGGACACCGTCACGATGAGGAACCCGGCCACGGTCCAGGCGAGTTTCCTGCCCCACTGCGGCAGCGCCGGCAGCAGGGCCAGCACGATCACGCCGGCGCCCAGCGTGACCGTCAGGGCGTGGCCCGACGGGAACGCGTCACCCGGGGCCAGCGCCACCGGGTCGGGCAGGTGCGGCCTCGACCGGTCCACGAGGATCTTGAGTCCCAGGCCCAGCAGCCCGCCCACCGTGATGGTGGTGATGGCCCACAGGGCGAGCCGTGGCGCGCCCCGGTGGACGAGCCAGCCGGCGAGCACGGCGACCGCGACGCGCCACGGCCACGGGCCGAACACGTCCGTCCACAGGATCATCACCTCCGTCACGTCGGGATTGGCCCGCGCGTAGGCGTGCAACGCCCGCGCGACCCCGGAGTCCAGATCGTTCAGCGGCATCTTGGCGACGACGAGCAGCAGCGTGAAGGGGACCATCATGAGGGCCACCGCGATGGACGCGAGGGCCAGCCGCAGGCCCAGCCTGCGGTCCCCGTCGAGGTCTGTGCTCGTCCGGCGACTAATGATCATGCGCGGGCAGCGCCCCTTTCTGCTCGGACGGCGGGCCGGTCGTGGATCACATCCGCCTCCGGCTACCCGAGCGAGCGGCGATCATCCCTCCTCCGGCCGTCCGGGAGCGGGCCCCGGCCCGAGCGGGTCGCATGTCGGGCACCATGGAAGGGTGACGGGAAGCGCGCACGCCACCGGCGTGCCCCACGGTTCCGCGCCGGTCCCACGGGCCCGGCCGGCCGGGTCGTTCGCGTCGCTGGTCGAGCTGGTGGCCGGGGGCGGCGTGGCGGTTCTCAGCGGGGCGGGCCTGTCCACGGAGTCCGGCATCCCCGACTACCGGGGCCCCACCGGCCGGGCCCGGCGGGCGGAGCCCATGACGTACCAGGCGTTCGTCGGCAGCGCGCAGGCGCGCCGGCGCTACTGGGCGCGCAGCCACGTCGGCTGGCGGCGGATCGGCCAGGCCAGGCCCAACACCGGGCACCACGCGGTGGCGCGGCTGGAGCGGCACGGCCTGCTCGCCGGGATCGTCACCCAGAACGTCGACGGCCTGCACCAGGCGGCCGGCGCGCGGCGGGTGGTCGAGCTGCACGGCGGCCTGGACCGGGTCGTCTGCCTGTCGTGCCGGCGGCGCACCTCCCGCACCGAGCTGGACCATCGCCTGCGCGCGGCCAACCCCGGCTGGGAGGCCAGCGGCCGGATCAACCCCGACGGCGACGCCGTCCTCACCGACGAGCAGGTCGAGGGGTTCCGGGTGGTCGACTGCACGGCCTGCGGCGGGCTGCTCAAGCCCGACGTGGTGTTCTTCGGCGAGAACGTGCCGCGCGACCGGGTCGACGCGTGCTTCGCGCTGGTAGGGGGCGCGAAGGCGCTGCTGGTGCTCGGATCGTCGCTGGCCGTGCGGTCCGGGCTGCGCTTCGTCACCCGCGCCGCCGAGCTGGGCATCCCGATCGGCATCGTCAACCAGGGGCCGACCCGCGGCGACGCCGACGCGGCGTTCACGCTGGACGCCCCGCTCGGAGACACGCTGGGGGCTCTCGCCGCACGGCTGACCGGCCGCTGAGCCGGTCCCGGCCCCGTGATCCTTGATCATGCTCGCGTACGGCCGTAGCCTCGTCTCGCGGGTGATCCCGTCGTGCCGTCCGGGACGGGAGGAACCCATGGCTCGCACGCCGAGCAGGATCGCGTTCACGTTTGCCGTGGCTGTGGCCGCCGGCGCGGGACCGTGCGTCCCCACCGCCGCCGCGGGGAAGGCCGGGAAGGTGTCGTGCCCGCTGGTGTTCGGGCACGGCGGCTATCCGACCGGGCCCGACGCCACCGCCAAGGACCAGGTCCGCCAGGCCAACAATCCCAGCGCCGTGGACGACATGAAGTCCTGGGGCGCCGATGGCGTCGAGGCCGACGTCCAGCTCACCCGCGACGGCACCAAGGCCGTGATGTGGCACAACGTCACGACCAACGGCCTGGACGGCGCCAAGGCGAAGATCACAGAACTGTGGTGGGCCAAGGGGCCGAGCCGGCTCGGCGCGCGGCGCATCACGCGCGGCCCGTACAAGGGGGAGCGGGTCCACACGCTGCGGGCCTGGTTGGCGCACGTCGAGTCGACCGGGCTGATCGCCCTGCTGGAGATCAAGCCGCAGACGAAGGGCATCCTCGCCTCCACCGCCCACGGCGCGCAGGCGTGGAAGGAGATCTCCGGCCCGATACGCGAGCGGCAGGGACGGCAGCGGATCCTCGTCTACTCGACCGATCCGTGGATCCAGGGCGAGCTGGCCCGGCGGCATCCGACCCTGCTCAAGGGATCGGCCGCCCGGTGGGCCGACAGCGCCGCCTGGGACGAGCCGGCGCCGAGGTGGACCGCCAACGCGAGCCGGTGGGAGAGCGTCCTGGCCCAGTCGCCGCCGAGCGTCATGACCAACTACACCAGGGACTACCGCCGCTGGCTGAACGGCAAGTGCACCTGACCAGGCACCCCTGATCCGGCCCAACCCCCTATACGCCGACTTTTCGTCCTTTACAAGATCTTGTCACGTCTCGATGGCGGTGTTACCTCTTGCGGGTACCGCGCGGCACCCGCGCGCACCCCCGAGCAGGAGGACCGGTGTCGACCAAACCCTGGTTACGCAGCGCTGCCCTCGCCGTCGCCGTCACGGCGGCGATTCTGCCCACCACCGGCGCCGCCCAGGCCGAACGCGGCGGGACGGCCCCGGTGGTCCACGACTTCCAGGCCGAGCAGCACGGCAAGCCCGACCTGGACAACCGGCGGGGCAGTGTCCCGCCTCCCACCGGGATCAACGCGCGCAGCGCGGGACCGGCCGCCCGCGTCCGTTGGAACGCTCTCGGCACCCCGGCCGTCGTCACCGGGGCCGAGCCCCTCGCCGAGGGCCTGGGCAAGGACCCCGAACAGGCCGCCCGGGCCTACCTCAAGTCCCACGAGACCCTGTTCGGCCTGTCCGCCCAGGCGGTGGACGCGCTGGAGAAGGTCGCCGTCAACCCCATCGGCGAAGGCCACGCCGTGCTGCTGCGCCAGCGCTTCGGCGGCCTGCCGGCCGGCGTGGACGGACTCGTCAGCGTCGGCGTGCTCGACGGCGCGGTCCGGCACGTCACCTCGTCGCTGTCCCGGGAGACGGACGCGCCTCCGGCCGCGCGGATCACCGAGCAGCAGGCGCTGGAGATCGCGGCCCGCGACGGCGGGATCGACCTGGCCAAGGCCGCCACCAAGCAGGTCACCGCCGTGGCCGTGCCCGCTCCCGACGGCGTGCACAGCGCGTACCAGGTCGTCCTCATCGGCGGCGAGGACGGCGAGGCCGCTGGCTACACCACACACGTGGACGCCGTCAGCGGCGCCGTCCTGGTCCGCGAGAACCTGGTCGACCACTTCGACCCGGACAACCCGAGCTGGGAGGCGTTCCCGGCCAACCCGCCCGCCGACTACTCCTCGACCGACACCCGCCGGACGTGGTGCGCCACCGCCGGACCCGGCTGCGACTACGTGGTCGGCGGCGACCCCGCCACCGGCAAGGCCTGGGACGTCGACCACGCCACCGGCGAGTCCACGCACACCAGCCTCGGCAACGCGGCCCGCACGTTCGAGAACCGGGCCAGCGGCGACCCGTTCACGGTCGGCACCCGAAGCAACGTGGCGACGCCGAGCCGTGACTACGCCTACCCCTGGCGCAACACCTGGTACACCGCCAAGTGCGACCCCACGACCTTCGACAAGGAGGGCGAGGCGGACCTGGAGGCGGCGATCACCAACCTGCACGCCATGCACAACCGCATGCACGACTGGTCGTACCGGCTCGGCTTCACCGAGACGGCCTGGAACATGCAGGCGGACAACGGCGACCGGGGCGGCCTCGGCGGCGACCCGGAGCAGGGCAACGCGCAGGCCGGCGCCCGCGTGCTGTCGGTGCGCGACAACGCCAACCAGATCACCGGCCCCGACGGCGTCGCGCCGATCACCAACATGTACCTGTGGCAGCCGATCGCGGGCGCCTTCTACGCCCCGTGCGTCGACGGCGACTACGACATGTCGGTCATCGGCCATGAGTACACGCACGCCATCTCCGGCCGCATGGTCGGCGGCCCGAACGCCGGCTGGAACGGCGCCCAGGCTGGGGCCATGAACGAGAGCACCTCCGACCTGCTCGCCATGGAGTACCTGGCCGAGTACGGCTTCCGCCCGGCGGGCGCCACCCCGTACGTGACCGGCGGGTACGTCACCGGCGACCCCGTGCGCGGCATCCGCAACTACGACATGTCGAAGTCGCCGCTGAACTACAGCGACGTCGCCTACGACATCGTCGGCCAGCAGGTCCACGCCGACGGCGAGATCTGGTCGGCCACCCAGTTCGACGTGCGGCAGGCGTTCGTCAAGAAGTACGGCAAGGGCACGGCCGAACAGCAGAAGGCCTGCGCCGACGGGCAGAAGCCGCTCGGCCAGTGCCCGGGCAACCGGCGCTGGGCGCAGCTGTCGTTCGACGCCCTGCTCCTGATGGCGTCGGGCGCGGTCAGCTACGTCGACCACCGCGACGCGCTGCTCGCCGCCGACATGATCCGCTTCGGCGGGGCCGACCAGGACATCATGTGGCGGGCGTTCGCCGAGCACGGCCTCGGCGAGGGCGCGGCCAGCAACGGCCCGAACGACCCCGACCCGACGCCCAGCTTCGTCAACCCGGCGGGCAAGAACGGCTCGCTGCAGCTCAAGCCGCTCGGCGAGGCCAAGGGCGCGGCGCTGCGGCTGTACGTGGGCGACTACGAGGGACGCGTGGTCCCGGTCGCCGACACCGACCCGGCGACGGACCTGGGCGACACCGTGGAGATGACGCCCGGCCTGTACGACTTCGTCGTCGCGGGCAACGGCTTCGGCCACACGCGGCTGAAGTTCGCGGTGCTGCCCGGGGTGAAGCTGCCGCTCCCGTTGCCGCTGGGCCGCAACCACGCCTCGGCCACGGCCGGCGCGACGGCCTCCGGCGACGGCGTCAACCACGCCCGGCTGATCGACGAGACCGAGGCCACGAACTGGGCCTCGCTCACCGGCGCCCCGGCCGGCAAGTCGGTCACCGTGGACCTGGCGGGAGACCAGCCCGTCGAGATCCGCAGGGTGCAGGTGAGCGCCATGCTCCGCCCGAACATCGGCGACCCGGCCGACCCGGGCGGCCAGAACCGCTTCTCGGCCCTGCGCTCGTTCGAGGTGCTGGCGTGCAGCTCCGGCTGTTCCGACCCGGCCGGCTTCACGAAGATCTACACCAGCCCGAAGGACGCCTTCAAGGCCGCGCTGCCCCGTCCGCGGGGGGCCGACATGCTGATCAAGTCGTTCCGGGTGCCGCCCACCACCGCCACCCATCTGATGCTGCGCGCGGTGACCACCCAGTGCACCGGCAACCCGCTGTACGCCGGTGAGCAGGACAACGACCCGAACTCCGCTACGGACTGCGCCACGGCCAGCCCGCAGCGCGACCAGGTCCGGGCCGCCGAGTTCCAGGCGTACTCGCACTGATTCGCTGTTCACGACGGCGCGCCCCCTCCCACCCGGTGGGAGGGGGCGCGCCTCGTGCGGGGGTCAGGCGTGCGACTTGACCAGCAGGCCCTCCCCTGGGGGAGTGCCGCACGAGTGGCCGTTGGGCCCGCCGACGCGCACGGAATGGAAGAAGTCGCGGTAGGTGATGAAGAAGTTGCCCTTGCCGCCGGGGGACGTGACCGCCGAGCAGCCCTGGTAGCCCGCCTCGGAGTGCAGGTGGACGTAGGAGCCGGTCCGGTTCCAGTCGGACTTGGCGCGGCCCGCCATGCCGAGCGCGGCCAGGTCAGGGACGCTGGCCTGGATCTCGATCATGTCGCCGGTGCCGTCCAGCCCGGAGAACATGCAGTAGTAGCCGGTGCGGCAACGGTCGTAGCCGTCGGCCGCCTGAGCCGGGAT
Source organism: Nonomuraea indica (assembly GCF_002850745.1). Lineage (GTDB taxonomy): Bacteria > Actinomycetota > Actinomycetes > Streptosporangiales > Streptosporangiaceae > Nonomuraea > Nonomuraea indica. The sequence continues at coordinate 725,735 of NZ_KZ559466.1, read as the reverse complement.
GGCCGGAGCCAGCGCGAGCGCCAGAGCCGCCACCGGTAACGCCAGCATCTGAAGCTTCTTGCCCATAGCCTCTCCTAGGGTGAAACTTTTTTTCGGCGATGAGGCGAAGATACACGCTTCGATCTTGCCGGGGAAGAGGAGCCGGGGATCCACGGGAACAAGGCGGGGTGGTGCATCCGATCGGGGGTGCGGCTGCGAAGGACAGTCTGTGAACGACGCGCGCACGACCCGGACGGGGGCGCCGGCACCGGCCCGGCGCCCCCGGCTGCCCGCAGCCGGGAGGAAGCTCGGAACGGTGGCCCTGGCCGCCATGGTGATCCTGCAGGTGGTGTCCGGGCTGCATGCCGATCCCGGCCGGTTCACCACGCCGATCGTCGCCGTGCTGGCGCTGAGCGCGGTGTCCTTCGCCGCGGCGGCGCGGGGCTGGACACGCGCCCTGACGGCGTTCGGCGCGGCCGTCGCGACGGGGTACGCGGCCGAGGTGATCGGGGTGGCGACCGGGTTCCCGTTCGGGGCCTACCGGTACACGGGCGCGCTCTGGCCCGAGGTGGGCGGCGTGCCGGTGGCGGTGGCCGTGGCATGGGGCGGCATGGGGCTGGCCGCGTACGGGATCGGCTGCGCCGTGGTGGCGGCCTGGCCGGTGCGGCTGGCGGCCGGCGCGCTGGCGATGACCGCATGGGACCTGTTCCTGGACCCCCAGATGATCCGGCTCGGTCTGTGGACGTGGGCGGAGCCCGGGCCGTACCGGGGGGTGCCGCTCACCAACTTCGCCGGCTGGCTCCTCGTGTCGCTGCTGGTCATGGTGGTGCTGTGGCGGGTGCTCGGCGACGTGAACGGCGGCAGAGGGCTGGTCGGCGTCTACACGACGATGGCCGTCATGGAGACGGTGGGGTTCGCGGCGGTGTTCACCCCGCCGGATCCGCTGGTGGCGGCCGTGGGCGGGACGGCGATGGGCGCGTTCGCCGTCGCGGCGTGGGCACGGACGTGGCGGGTGCGCCGGCGAGGGAGCCGAGGGTGGGGGACCTGACGGTGGGGGACGTGACGGTGGGGGACGTGACGGCGGGGGACAGGACGGCGGGGACAGGACGGTGCGGATGATGGACGTGGTGGTGGCGGGTGGCGGCGTCGGGGGCATGGCCGCGGCGTTGCTGCTCGCCCGGCAGGGGCACCGGGTCCGCCTGTACGAGCGGCTCGGGCGGCTCGGGGGCAAGCTCGCCGAGCACCGCCGCGACGGCTTCACCTTCTCCCTCGGGCCTTCCCTGCTCACCATGCCCGACGCCTTCCGGGACCTCGGGCTCGGGCGCGAACTGGTGGAACCGGCCGAGCTGTGCCGCTACCGGTTCGCCGACGGGTCCGTGCTGACCGCCCGCCGCGATCCCGACCTGATGGCCGCCGAGGTCGAACGGCTCGCGCCCGGCCAGGGCGCCGCCTGGCGGGCCTTCCACGACTGGGCGCGGGGCTGCCTGGACGCGGCCGGACGCACCTTCTTCGCCGGTCCGCCCGGTCGCGCGCCCCGCGGGGCCGCCCCGCTGGCCGACCTGCTCGCCGTGGCGCCGGGGCGCACCCTCGACGGCCTGGCCCGGCGGTTCTTCCACGACCCCCGGCTCCTCCAGTACGCCGGCCGGTACGCCACCTACTCCGGTTCCGACCCGTACCGGGCGCCCGCGGCGCTCGGCTGCATCCCGGCGCTGGAGCACGGCCAGGGCGGCTGGCACGTGCCCGGCGGCATGGCCCGGCTCGCCGACGACCTGGCGGCGCTGCTGGCCGAGGCCGGCGTCGAGGTGCACCTGTCCAGCCCGGTGGAGGAGGTCCTGGCAGGGGGCGAGCGGGTGACGGGGGTCCGCCTGGCGGGCGGCGGACGGGTCCCGGCCGACATCGTGGTCGCCAACACCGACGCCGCCCAGCTCTACGGCAAGCTGCTGCCCCACCGCCGGCGGCTGCGCCGGATCGCCAGGCTCGGGCCGTCCTCGTCCGTGCTGCTGCTCCTCGCCGGGGTGGAAGGGCGCACGCCCGGGCTGGCGCACCACTCGATCGTCTTCTCCGCCGACTACCCGCGCGAGTTCGCCGACATCTTCCGCGACCGGCGCCCGCCCGGCGACCCCACCGTCTACATCGGCTGCTCGGCGGTGAGCGACCCGACGCAGGCGCCCGAGGGCGCGGAGAACTGGGTCATGCTCGTCAACGTCCCCGCCCGCGATCCGGCCCGGTGGCCGCAGTCCGTGGAGTCGTACCGGGACATGGTGCTGGAGCGGCTGGCCGGACGCGGCCACGACCTCGCCGGCCGGCTCCGCTTCGTCGAGACGTTCACCCCCGCCGACGTGCGCGACCGCTACGGCTCCTGGGGCGGGGCCGTCTACGGCAGCGCCAGCAACGGAGTGCTCGCGCCGGTCCTGCGGCCGGGCAACCGGGGTCCGCGGCGCGGCCTGTACCTGGTGGGCGGCTCCGCCCACCCGGGCGGCGGGCTGCCCCTGGTGGTGAAGGGCGCGGGCATCGTGGCCGGCCTGGTCGCGGAGGACTTCCCCGCCCGCCGGCCGGCGGAGGCGGGCCCATGAGCGCGCGCCTGACAGCGGCGGCGCTGACCACCCTGACGGCCGCGCAGGCCGTGGCCGCCGCCGTGGTGGCCTCCCGCCTCGCCCGGGGCCGGGACCGGCTGCCTCCGCTGCGTCCCCGCGCCCCGGACCCCCGCACGACACTGTCCGTCGTCATCCCGGCCCGGAACGAGGAGCACCGCATCGGCCCCTGCCTGCGCGCCGTCCTCGCCGACCCGGCGGTGCGCGAGGTGATCGTGGTGGACGACCGCTCCGGCGACGGCACCGCGCGCCTGGCGGAGTCCCTCGGAGCCACGGTGGTGACCGGAGCCCCGCTGCCCGCCGGCTGGGTCGGCAAGCAGTGGGCGCTCCGCCAGGGCGTGGCCGCCGCCCGCGGGGAGGTGGTGGTCACGCTGGACGCCGACACCCGGCCCGCGCCGGGCCTGTTCGGCGCGCTCGCCGCCGCCCTGGACGGGCGCGACCTGGTCAGCGTGGGGCCCAGGTTCGTCTGCGACGGACCCCTGGAGCAGGCCCTGCACGCCGCTTTCCTCGCGACGCTGGTGTACCGGTCCGGCCCGATCGGCCCGGCGGTCCCGCCCCCGCCGTATCGGGTCGTCGCCAACGGCCAGTGCATGGCCTTCCGCCGCGCCCCCATGGTGGCGGCCGACGCGTTCGCCCGGGTACGCGACCGGATGACCGACGACGTGGCCCTCGCCCGGCATCTCGCCGCGCAGGGGTGGGCGGTCGCCTTCCTCGACGCGAGCGGGCTGCTGGAGGTGGACATGCACGAGTCGCCGGCCGAGCTGTGGCGGGAGTGGGGCAGGTCGCTGCCCCTGCGTGACGTGACGGGGCCCGGCCGGCAGGCGGCCGACCTGGCGGTCATCTGGCTGACCGCGGGGCTGCCCGTGCTCCGGCTGGTGGCCGGCCGGCCGTCCAAGCTGGACATGGGGCTGCTGGCCGTGCGGTGGCTGCTGGCCGGCGCGCTGCGCGGCAGCTACACCCGGGCCGGAGCCGGCGTGTGGCTGTCGCCGCTGCTCGACCCCGCCGCCGCCTGGCGCCTGACGCAGGCGACCGTCCGGCCGGTACGCACCTGGCGCGGCCGGTCCTACCCCACCACCGCGACCGTCAGCCGCGGCCGGTCGCACGCCACCGGCGCGGCCGTCAGCCGTGGCCTTGCCCGCCCGGCCCCGCCTGCCGCCGGCGGCGAGGCCTCGCCCGGCGAGCGGCCAGCGCCGCCTGACCGAAGCGCAGCCCGATGAGGCACATCAGCGCTCCCGTCGCCGCCACCTGCCCGGCCGGCACGAACAGCGCCTGCAGCACCGGCAGACCGAACACGCCCACCCGCGCGCCGATCGCGAACGACCTCGTCACCCCTGCGACCAGGACCAGCGCCAGCACGCCGAGCAGGAAGGCGGGCGGGCAGACGACCGCCATCCCGCCCGCGAAGGTCAGGATCGACCGGCCCCCGCGAAACCCCGCGAACACCGGCCACGCGTGCCCCAGCATCGCCCCGGCCACCGCCGCGTACACGGGCGCGACACTCGGCCCGGCCACCACCCCGAGGTCCCCCGTGTGCCAGCCGCCCACGGCCAGCCCGCACAGCGCGGCCACGGTCCCCTTGAGCGCGTCGCCCGCGAACACCGGCACCGCGCCCCGCCAGCCGAGCCGCTCCTTCACGTTCCAGAAACCCGGATTGCCGTCGCCGACCGCGCGCGGGTCGAACCCGTGGGCGCGCCCGACCAGCAGGGCCACCGGCACGGAACCGGCGAGGTAGCCACCGATGAGCGACACCAGCACAGCGATCATGGCCTCGTTCCACCTCGTTCGTTACGGCGACGCCGGCGCGATGCGGCACATGGCCCTCGACCGGCCGCTCCTGCGGGCAGCCGGCGGGCCGGTGTTCTGGCGGCTGCTGGGCACCGGGCGCGGCACGTCCATGTCACTGGGGGCCGACCTGCGCAGGTGGGCGCTGTTCGCGGTGTGGCGAGGCGAACGGCAGCTCGACGCCTTCCTGCGCGACTCGCCCGTCGCCGAGCGCTGGCGCGCCGAGGCCGTCGAATCCTGGCACGTCCGGCTGGCGCCGCTGGCCTGGCGGGGACGGTGGGGCGGGGCCGACCCGTTCGCCGGCGCGGTCCCGCCGGCGCATCCGCCGACCGGCCCCGTCGCGGTGCTGACCCGGGCCTCGATCAGGCCGTCGCGGCTGGCGGCGTTCTACCGGTCGGTGCCGGGCGTGGACCGCGCGTTGCGGCAGCAGGAGGGGCGGCTGGCCTCCGTCGGGGTGGGGGAGTGGCCGCTGGCCCGGCAGGCCACGTTCTCGCTGTGGCGGGACGCCGCCGCCGTGCGCGCCTTCGCCTACGGCCTGCCGTCCCACCGCGAGGTCATCAGCCGGGTCAGGACCGAACGCTGGTACGGGGAGGAGCTGTTCGCCCGCTTCGCCCCGTACGCGGCCGAGGGAACCTGGGACGGCCGCGACCCCCTGACCTGACCCCGCCACGACCCGCCCCCCACCCGCAGCCCCCGTGCTCGCGAGCCCATCACCCGCCCGCCCCGCCCCCGCGACCGTCACGGGACGGGCTCCGAGAGCCGCTCGCGTGCCAGGTGGTGCGCCACCTCGCAGGCCCGGGCGATGGTGGCCGCGCCGGACGAACCGTGCGCCACCACGACGGTGCCCCGCAGGCCGAGCAGCGAGGCGCCGCCGTGCGTGCGCGGATCGTAGCGGCTCGCCACCTCATCCAGCGCCGCCGGCCCGGCCAGGCCGGTCCGGGCGACCATCGCCAGCGCGGTCCGCACGCACCCCTCGACGTTCTTCAGCACGACGTTGCCGGTGAAGCCGTCCGTGGCGATCACGTCCACCGCGCCGGTCAGCACGTCGTGCCCTTCCACGTTGCCGTGGAAGCGCAGTGGCAGGCCCGGCAGGATCTCGGCGGCCCGGCGGCTGAGCCGGTTGCCCTTGCCGGGTTCGGAGCCGATGGACAGCAGCCCCACCAGCGGATCCGCCACGCCCAGCACCGCCCGCGCGTACGAACTGCCGAGCAGCGCGAACTGACCGACCATCTCCGGGGTCGGGTCGGCGGTGGCGCCCGCGTCGACGAGCACGCTCGCCCCGCCCGCCAGGGTGGGCAGCGCCACGGCCAGCGCGGGCCGCAGCACCCCCTCGGCCCGGCCGATCGCGCGCACCGCGCAGGTGACCACCGCCCCGGTCGATCCCGCGGACACCAGCGCGCCGCCGACTCCCCGGCGCACCAGGTCGCAGCCGACGGCGAGGCTCGACGCGGTCCCGGCCCCGGCGCCCCGCTCGTCCATGGGCACCACGTCCGGGGCGTGCACCACGCCGACGTCGCCGGCCGCGCCGTGGCGGGCGAGCTCGCGCAGCACCTCCGTCGCGCGGCCCACCAGCAGCACGGGAACGCCGCGCCGGCGTGCCAGCACCGCCCCGGCCACCACCTCGGCCGGAGCGTGGTCGCCGCCCATCGCGTCGACGACGACCGGCCGGGAGGCGGGGCTCAGGCTCGCGGCCGGCTCCTCCCCGGCGGCGGGCTCCCCGGGCAGGCCGGTCACGGCGCCCCCACGAGGGTGCGCAGCTCGGCGCGGCCCGCCACGGCCGAGGCCAGCAGATGGCGGCCGAACAGGGTGAGCCGGCGCGACCGCGGCACGCGCGCCCGCCGTTCCAGCACCGTGTACCCGCCGCGCTCGATCTCGGCGAGGATGCCGCCGTACAGGTCGCGGGCGGCGCGGATGCACGGCCGGGACGACGCCACCAGCAGCTCGACGCCGGGCGCGGCCGCCCGGTAGTGCTCGCGCGCCCGGTCCGCCTCGAAGGCGAGCAGCTCGCGCAGCGCGGGCCCGGTCGCCGGGCGGCGCAGGTCCGCCTCCTCGACGCCGAACTTCGCCAGGTCCTCCAGCGGCAGGTAGATCCGGCCCCTGGCCAGGTCCTCGGCCACGTCGCGCAGGAAGTTGGTCAGCTGGAACGCCAGGCCGAGCTGCCTGGCCGGCTCGCGGGCCGCCGCCTCGGCCCCGGGTACCGGTTCGAGCACCGGCAGCATCATGGTCCCGATGACGGCCGCCGAGCCCTCCATGTAGCCGAGCAGGTCGTCGTAGGTGGGGTAGCGGGTCACCGTCAGGTCGGCGCGCATCGCGCCCAGGAAGGCCGCGACGTCGTCGTGGCCGATCCCGAAGGAACGCACCGTGTGCAGGAACGCGGGCAGCACCGGGTCGTCCACCGAGCCGCCGGCCAGGCCCGCGGATACCTGCCCGGCCAGCCTGTCCAGCGCGCGGGCCCGGTCGCCCGTCATGGCGAAGGAGTCGACGATCTCGTCGGCGTACCGGGCGAACCCGTACAGGGCGTGCACGTGCCGCCGCTTCCAGGCGGGCAGCAGCCGGGTGGCGAGATAGTACGAGCGGCCGTGGGCCGCATGCAGGCGGCGGCAGCGCTCGTAGCTGGCCGTGAGCGTCATCGCGCGGCCCGCAGGATCCGGTCGGCGGCCAGCCGGCCCGAGATCAGCACCGGCGGGACGCCGACGCCAGGAGCGGTGTACATCCCGGCGAAGTGCAGGCCCGGCACCCGCCTGGCCACGGCCGAGGGGCGGAACCACGCGGTCTGGGTGAAACGGTGGTCCAGCGCGAACGGCGTGCCCGCCGTGTGCCCGAGCCGCGCCCAGGCGGGCGGGTCCAGCACCAGGCGCGGGGCGTCCGCCAGACCCGGGTAGCCGAGGGCGGCCATCCGCTCCATCAGACGTTCCTCCAGCACGGGGCGGAGCCGGCCCCAGTCGGCGCCGCCGAGGTGCGGGGCGGGCTCCAGGACGCTGAGCGTGGCGTGCCCGGCCGGGGCCACCTCGGCGTCGCCCGCCGGGTGGGTGACCAGCAGGCTCGGATCGGGCTGCGGCAGCCCCCGCTCCAGCGCCGCGAACGTGTCCTCCCAGGCCCGGCCGAAGTGCAGCGTGTGGTGCGCCTGCTCCGGCAGGGCGCGGTCCAGGCCCGCGTGGACCACCAGGCACGAGGGGGAGAAGCGGGGCCGCCGCCACCGCCAGTCGACGGCCGCGGCCGGCAGCAGCCCGGCGGCGTCGGCGGCGGGCAGGTCGCAGGCCACGACCACGTGCCCGGCCGGCAACACCTCGCCGTCGGCCAGGCGGACGCCGGTGACACCGTCGCCGTCCACCTCCACCCGGGCGGCGCGGGAGCCGTACCGCAGCTCCGCGCCCTTCTTCTCGGCCAGGGCGGCCAGCCCGACGGGAATGGCGTGCATGCCGCCGCGTTCGGGGAAGTAGACCCCGCCGACCGTGTCCATGAACGCGATGACGGCGTAGATGCCGAGCGCGCGCTGCGGCGACAGGCCCACGTACAGGGACTGGAAGGTGTGGGCCTGGATCAGCCTCCGGTCGCGCAGGTGGGCGGCGGCCAGCCGGTCCAGGCGGCGGAAACCGCCGAGCGCGGCCAGCCTGAGCAGGGCGTACGGCCGCGCGAGCGCCCGCAGCCTGGTCATGTCGGCATCGATGAACGCCGGCCACTCCAGGTCGAAGAGCCGTCGCAGCCGCCGCCGGTAGGCCAGGTAGCGGCAGGCCTCGGCCGGGCCGCACAGGGCCCGCACCCGCTCGGCCATCGCCTCCCCGCTCGCCTCCCCGCCCGCGACCACGTCCAGGTGCGAGCCGTCGGGGAAGGCCATCCGATAGGCCGGGTCCAGGCGGCGCAGCGGCAGCCAGTCGTCCAGGTTCTCGCCCGCGCCCTCGAACGCGTCGGCCAGCACGCCCGGCATGGTGAGCACCGACGGGCCGGTGTCGAACCGGTACGCCCCCACCCGGGCCGTGCCGCAGCACCCGCCCGGCACGTCACGCGCCTCCAGCACCGTCACCCGCCTGCCGGCCGCGGCCAGCCGGGCGGCCGCGGCCAGTCCGCCGAGACCGGCCCCCACGATCACGACCGGCCCCCGGCCGGGCCTCACGAGGTCCTCCTGGTGACCGAGCCGCACAGCTCGACCAGGGCGTCCACCGCGTCGGGCGGCAGGTCCAGGCCGTCCAGCAGCACCGCGGCGGACCGGTCGGCCAGCTCGGCGATGCGCCGTTCGACGGCGTCGAGGGCGCCGCAGGACACGACCAGTTCCCGGGCCGCCGCGACGCCCTCCGCGTCGCGGACGTGGTCCAGCAGCGCCGCGGCGCGCGGTCCGGCGAGCAGCCGGGTCCGGGCGACCAGGGACGTCGCCTTGCCCTGCAGCAGGTCGAGCCCGCCGGGCTTGCCGGTGCGCGCCGGGTCGCCGAACACGCCCAGGACGTCGTCGCGAAGCTGGAAGGCCTCGCCGAGCGGGGCCGCGTAGGCGCTCAGCAGCCGCCGGACGCCGGGGCCGCCGCCCGCGACGGCATGCCCGAGGTGCAGCGGCCGCTCCACCGTGTACTTGCCCGTCTTGTACAGCGACAGGTGCGCGGCCTGCCGGACGTCCGCCGTGCCGCGCGCCGCGCAGGCCAGGTCCAGGTACTGGCCGCCGATCGCCTCCAGGCGCAGCCGGGTGAACACCTCCAGCGCCGGGCCGAGCCGCGGGCCGGTGCCCAGCAGGGCGGCGTCCGCCCAGGTGAAGGCCAGCAGGCCGAGCAGGACGGCGGCCGACTCGCCGAACCGCGCCGGGTCTCCGCGCCAGCCAGCGCGCTCGTGCCGCGCGGCCAGCGCGTGGTGCGCGCTCGGCCGCCCGCGCCGCACGGGCGCCTCGTCCATGATGTCGTCGAGGATGAGCGCCGCCGTGTGCACCAGCTCCACCGCGCACGCCGCCGCGAGGACCGCCTCGCCGTCCTCGTCGCGGCCGTCCGCCGACAGGCGGTGCCCCCAGTAGACGAACAGCGGCCGCAGCCGCTTGCCGCCGCCGCGGATCTGGGCGTTCATCAGGTCGCGCACCGGGGCGGCGTCCGGCCCGAGGAAGTCGAGCTCGCCGCCCCGCTGGTCGAGGAACCGGCCGAGACGGTCGTCGATGAGGTCGCGCACGGTGTCCGTGCGCGACGCCGTCGTGGTCATGTGCGGGGCCACCTCACTTGGTCTGGTACCCCTAGGCTTCGTACGCCCGGCCACGTCCGGTTGCATCGCGTCGGAAAATCCGGATTCCTGACAGGTTCGCCCTCCGGCGCGCGAACGCCCGGCCTGTGGGCAGCCGCCGTCACCCGCCGGCGGTCAGCCGCCGCTGGTCACCCTCCGGCGGACCGCTCCGGCGACCGGCGCGGTGGTGAAGGCCAGGATCCCCAGCACGGCCAGGAACAGGAACACCGTGAAGATCCATTCGGTGGAGCCGTCCGGCCCGTACACCCGGGTGGGCAGCCCGACGTCGATCGCCCTGGTCCGCATGCCGGCGCGGTGGGTGGGCCGGTCGCTGCCGGCCAGGGTGACTCCGGTGCGACGGACGACGCCGTCATGGGAGCTGAAGTCGCCGGTCCAGGCGCAGCTTTCGTGGCCGGGGTGCCGGACGCAGTCCAGGCGCCGCGCGGTGAAGGTCCCGTGCCGGCCGTCGCCGCCCGCGAGCCGCAGCGCCGGGCCGAGCGCGGGGATCGTCCAGGCCAGCAGCAGGCCGGCGACGAGCAGCAGGACGACGGTCAGCGGCGGGGACGGGCGCCGCCGGCTCATGCGGTCCGCAGCGCGCAGTCGCAGCGCATGACGGAGCGTTCGGCCTCGCGCGGCCTGCGGTGCAGCAGCATCGCCACCACCATCGGCGCGAAGACCACGGCGTTGTAGAACAGGTGCAGCTCGACACGGGGGATCAGCAACTGCACGACGCTGGTGGGAACGGGCCGGCCGGCCAGGTTCGTGCCGGACAGCGCCTGCAGGAGCAGGAGCAGATGCTCGATGTGGTGCCAGAATTGGAGCCCGAGCGCGACGTTCCACCAGGTCCGGGAGCGACCGGTGAAGCCCCGTCGCAGCATGACCAGCCCGGCGAGCATGATCAGGGCGTACCCGTAGTGCATCCATTCGGAGGTGACGAGCCACGGGAACACCAGCCCGAGCACCCCGCGCGCCTGCGGGATCGGCCAGCCGAGCGCGTAGATCTGGATCGCCTGCACGACGTGTTCGGCCCAGTGGGCGATGACGACCACGAGGAAGAGCCCGAGAGCGGCTCTGTGGTGCCGTTCGTTGAGCTGCAAGCGGCCGGCGACGCGGGTGGACATGGTGATCTCCTGAGGGTGGTTTCTCCGGTGGTGGACGCTCGTGCCGGCGGCCGGGCGCGTGGTCAGGGAGCCGCGGGTACGAGCCGCACGCCGACCGTGTCGGCGCCGATGCACAGCAGCAGCTCGGTGAGGCTTTCGACGCACCGGCTGTTGGCCAGCGGCCCGGCGTCGGCGGTGTCGAAGCCGAGCGTCTTGCAGAACGTGCTGACGAGCAGCTTGGCGTCGGGATCGTCGCCCGCGATGGGGACCGTCACCAGGGCGGGCGAGCGGGTGTGGGCGGCGATCCATCGGGCGGACAGGCAGTTGAAGGCCTTCACGACGGCGCAGCCGGGCAGCGCCGCGGCGATCCGCTGGGCGGCGGAGCGGTGCCCGGGAGCGGGCGGCGCGTCGAAGCACGGGTTGGAGACGTCCACGACGACCGGCCGCGCGTGCCGGATCAGGGGCGCCAGGTCGTGACAGGTGGCGTCGATGGGCGTGGCCAGGATGGTCAGATCGGCCTCGGCGGCGACCCGCGCCGGCGGCGCGGCCCGCGCGCGCGACAGGTCGGCGGCGAGCGCCGCGGCCCGCGCGGGCGTCCGGTTGGCGAGCAGCAACGGCATCCCGTGCCGGTCGACGAGCCGGGCCAGAGCCGTGCCCATCCGCCCGCACCCGATGATCCCGATCCGCAGGTCCACAGGATGGTCCTCCTAGGCTGCCGTGACGGGGGAGTAGCGGGCCAGCGCTCGTCTGAGCGGGCCGGGGATCTCGGTCGGGGCCAGCGCGCCGCCGGGGTCGCGGCGCATGCAGGCGATGGTCTGCCGTCCCCGGGCGACGAGCCGGGCGGGGCCGGAGCCGAGCCGGTAGTACCCGAAGTCCATGGTCACCCGGTTGGCCTCGATGCCGGCCAGCGCCATGCGGATCGAGACCTCGTCGAGGGCGTACAGCTCGCCGAAGAACTCGCAGGAGCAGTCGGCCGTCACCAGGGCGAGGTCGCCGGCGAGCGCCTGGAGGACCTCCGGCGCCTGATCGGCGAGGAAGCGTTCCCGGCAGCGGCCCTGCCACTCGAAGTAGTGGGTGAAGTACACGTTCCCCACGACGTTGGTGTCGGCGAACGTCACGACCTGGCGGTGTTCGTAGAAAGGATTCATCGCGTTTCCCGGGTGAGCACGGCGACGGCCATGTCCCGTGGCGGGCCGTCTGCACTGTTCAGGGTGAGCAGGCCGGACAGGACCGCCACTCCGGCCGGGCCGGTCAGCTTGACCCAGCCGTGCTCGTAGGCGGCATCGATGTGGAGGGGCACGGGCTGTCCGGCTTCGGCCAGGCACCTGTGCACGGTCCGCAGCCGGACGTCGAGGGAGCGGCGCGACTCGCCCGTCAGCCGTGCCAGGTCCTCGGCCTGACGCGTCCACCCGGGCTCGGGCGGGATCGGCGGCTCGCTCAGCTCCAGCCACTCCTCGGCCACGGTGGACGCCCCCGGGCACAGATCGCCGGCCATCCGCTCCAGGTACGGGCCCGTCAGCAGCGCGGGCATGGCCTCCATGCGCAGCGGCCCGGTGTCGAGGAGCCGCAGCCCCGTCCAGCTGAACACCGGCCGCCCGTCCGCGGACCGCGCCACGACGTCGTAGGTGTACGCGGTGCCGTGCCGCGCCCGCTCGACCGCCTCCACGATCACCTCCGTGGGCCGGCCGGCGCCGTCGTGCACCTGGAACCGGTCGCAGCCGACCGGCAGCAGCCGGCGATGCGGCACGCACGCCTGCAGCACGTGCACGGCCGCGTCGTGCTGGGCGGCGTCGCCGAGCACCTGCGCCCCCAGGCCAAGGTCGCCGCCGGTGGCCGACAGCACGGCCCGGCAGCCGGTGGCGAAGAGGGCCTCGAACCGGACCAGCCGCCGGAACGCGGGCCCGTGGAAGAACAGCGACCCGTACAGGCCGGCCGGATCGTGGGCGGGCGGCGTCCCGGCGTGAGCACCGGCCGGCACGGCGGTGTCCGGCGGGTCCCCCGGCACGGCCGTGTCCGGCGGGTCCGTCTGCACGGCGGTGTCCGGCGGGTCCGTCTGCACGGCGGTGTCCGGCGGGTCCGCCGGGACGGCGGCGTTCGGCGGGTCCGTCTGCACGGCGGTGACCCGGCCGGCGAAGTGAACGGCGGAGAAGTCGGTCTCCGCGCTCCGGATGGTGACCTCCACGTCACCGCCCGGGTGGCGGAGGGCATGGATCCGCATCGTCCCCGTCCCGTCGGCCGGCACGATGATCGGCCGTTCGAACCGGGCGTCGGTGATCGCCCGAGCAGGGGTGCCGAGCATCTCGGCGGCCTGGGCCATCGCCTCCAGGGCGCAGACCGCCGGCAGCAGCGGCACCCCGTCGAGCCGGTGATCGGCCAGGTACCCGCTCGCCGGGTCGAGCTCGCACTCGGCCACCAGCTCCACTGCGGGGACGAAGCCGCGGACGCGGCGCAGCAGCGGATGCCGGGACCGGGTGACGTCCGCGCGGTCGAGCTGCGGGAGCCGGCCGCTGATGACGATGGTCTCGCCGGACGGCCGCGCCGCGATCGCCTCCAGCAGCAGTTCCGCCCCCGCGCTCACGGGCAGCGTGCCGATGCCGGCGCCGGCGAGGTGGCCGACCACGCCGAGCCGTTCGGCCATCCCCGCTCCGCTCCAGGCGGTCCACGCCAGCGTCGCGGTGACGCAGCCGGCCGGCAGATCGGCGGCGACGTCACGGACCATGGCCTGGAGCCGCCCGTTGGCGAGCGCGTAGTGGGTCTCGCCCGCCAGCCCGAACCGTCCGATCACCGAGCCGTAGGCCAGCACGAGGCGCAGCCTGCCGGCGTCCAGGGCCGCCAGCACGTTGGCCAGGCCCGCGCACTTGGTCCGGGCGTGCTCGGCGAAGTCCTCCTCGGTGAGCTCGCCGAACCGGGCGGGCCGGTTGACGCCGCCGGCGTGCACGAAGCCGGTGATCGGGCCGAGTTCGGACAGCTCGGCCACGGCCCGCCGGACGGCGGCCGCGTCGGTGACGTCGGCGCCGCGGTAGGCCGCGACGATCCCGGCTGACCGCAGCCGCTCCAGGCCGTCGGCCAGCTCGGGGTCGGCGGCGGGATCGGACCGGCCGATCAGGGCCAGCCGCACCCCGTACGCCTCGGCGAGGGTGAGCCCGGCGTGCAGCCCGATCCCCTTGCCCCCTCCGGTGATGAGGACCACGTCGTCGCGGCTGAGCGGAGCCTCTCCGCGCGCCGCCGGCGGCATCGGCAGGTGCTCGACGGTGTACGTCTGCCCGGCGCCGTCCACGCCGAGCCAGTGGGCCTCGATCTCGGGGTGCTCCTGACGGAGCGCGGCGACGAAGCCGGAGGCGCAGTCGGCCTCGTCGGTGACGACCAGGGGCCTGCGTCCGGCGACCGCCTGCCGGGCCGTGGTGATCAGGCGCGTCACGTCGGCGTCCGTCGGCTCGGCGGGGACGCGTACGCGCAGCGCGCCGTCCGGCTCGGGCAGCGGGGCCGGCCGGCGGTGCTCGGCGAACAGCCGAAACCATTCCGGCAGGTCGGGAGCTTGCTCGCGAGCCGCTGGGAACGTCTCGACGGCGGCGATGAGGTCGCCGACCGTGGCCTCGGCGATCCGCGGCAGCTCCGCGGGCAGCACCCTTCCGCACGCCGACGCCGACCCTACGGCGAGCTGGATGACCTGCAGGGAGTTCATGTGCAGATCGGCCAGGAGGAGGTCGTCGTCGCGGATCGCGTCCGGCTCCAGCTCCAGGGCGGCGGCGACCAGGTCGCGGACAGTCTCGGCCACGGTCGCGCCCACGGTCGCGGCCGCGGTTCCCGCGCCGTTCCCGTTCCCCGCGCCGTTCCCTGTCCCTGCCTCGGCCCCGGTCACCGCGCCGGTCACCGCGCCGGTCATCGCCTTGGTCCCGGTCAGCACGCCCGTCACCGGCCCCGCCTCGGTGCCGGTCCCGCTCCGGTTTCCGGGCCCGCCGGCGGCCCCTGCACCGTTGCCGCCGCGGCGCCGCTCCGGCGTGCCGGGCCACACCGGTGCCGTCTCGCACGGATTGGTCAGGAACGCCGGGTCGCGGGTCAGGTCGTAGGGCCGATGGAAGCGTTGGCTGAACAGCGGCTGCAGCGAATCCGTCGCCCCGGCCGCGAACAGGGCGGCGGCGCTCTCCAGCAGGCCCTGCCCGCTCTGCGCGCCGGCGTCGACCGACACGGCCGGTGGTGAGGCGCCGAGGTGGGCGGTGGCCAGGGCCGCCAGCGACCGGCCGGGGCCCACCTCGACGAGCAGGTCGCACTCGGCGGCCAGCAGCTCCAGCGCCCGGCGGAACAGGACCGGATCGGTGACCTGCGCCGCCAGGTGCCGCCGCAGGTCGGTGGTCGCGGCCAGCTCCGCGCCGGTCACCGTCGAGAAGACCCGCCCGGCGGGCGCGGTGAACGGCACCTTGTCCAGGCAGACGGCGAACGGCGCGACGGCCTCCCCCACGGCGGGGGAGTGGAAGGCGTGGCTGACCTGCAGCGTCCTGGCCTGGATGCCCGCCGTGGCCGCCCGGCCCAGCACGGCGGCCACCGCGGCCGACGGTCCGGCGACGACCGTGGAGGCGCCGTTGTCGGCGGCGACGACCAGGTCCAGGCCGTCGATCAGGGCGGCGGCGCGGTCGGCCGTGGCGGCGAGGGTCGCCATGCCCGTGTCGGCGGCGCCCACCTCTCCCATGATGCGGCCGCGTTCGGTGACGAGGTCGAGCGCGGCGTCCTCGTCGACGGCTCCGGCCCAGGTCAGCGCGGCGATCTCGCCGACGCTGTGGCCGAGCGCGGCGCCCGCCGTCACCCCGAGGCTGTCGAGCCACCTCAGGGCGGCCATCGAGGCCCGGAAGACGGCCGGCTGGACGATCTCGGTGTCGATCCCCTCCTCGCCGGTGAAGTACTGCCGCGCCTCGTCGAACACCTGGCCCAGGGCGCCCGCGGTGCCGCGTGCCGGGACGCCCTGGCCGGTGAACATCAGGCCGACCCGGCCGGCCGGGCCGGTCCCGCTGAAGATCCCGGACTCGGCGGCGTCGCGGCCGGCCAGGGGGACGGCCTGGAGCGCCCGGCGGGCCAGCTGGGCGGGGTTGCGGGCGGTGAAGGCCACCCGGCAGGCCTCGGGCGGCGCGGCGGCCAGCGCGGCGGCCAGGTCGGTGAGCTCGGCGAAGGAGATGGAGTCCGCGAGCCGGGCGATCCGCTGGAGTTTCGCGGTGAGTCCGGCGGGGGTGCCGGCGGTCACCGCGAACACCTCGCCCTCCAGCGGCGCCCGCGCCATCCGCTCCTGCAGGGCGGACAGCCGGCTCCGGCGGGCCGGTCCGGCCGCCTCGATCACCACATGGGTGTTGATCCCGCCGAAGCCCATCGCGCTGACCGCGGCCCGCGCCGGGGCGGCGGGCCACGGGACGGGCCGCTCCGCCGTCGTCAGGCCGCCGCCGAGCTGTTCGTGCGGCGTGTGCGAGCCGGTGGTCGGCGGGACGACCCGATGGTGCACGGCCAGCGCCGCCTTGATCAGACCGGCCACGCCCGCCGCCGCCTTGGTGTGCCCGATGTTGGCCTTGACGGACCCGACGAAGGCGGGGCGGCGATGGTGCCCGCGCAGCGCCCGCATCGCCCGCAGCTCGGCCTGGTCGCCCACCGACGTCCCGGTGCCGTGCCCCTCGAAGTAGCCGACCGTCTCCGGGCCGAAGCCGGCTCGCTCGTAGGCGCGGCGCAGGGCCAGCAGCTGCCCGTCGGCCTCGGGCCTGCTGATCCCCCCACGGCCGTCGGACGAGGTGCCCCATCCGCGGATCACCGCGATGGGGCGCCGTCCCATGGCCAGCGCGTCGTCGGCGCGCATCAGCGCGACCATGCCGCACCCCTCGCCCGGCCAGAAACCGGTGGGGGAGGCGTCGTAGACCCGCATGTCGGTACGGGCCAGCGCGCCGGTGCGGGCGAACCCGACCAGCTCGAACGGGTCGAGACTGAGGTCCACGCCTCCGGCCAGGGCGAAGTCCAGGTCCCCGGCGGTCAGCGCCGCGCAGGCGTGGATGACCGCGAGCAGCGACGAGGCGCACGCGCCGTCGACGGTGAAGCCCCCGCCGTGCAGGTCGAAGTGGTTGCAGATCCGCCCGGGAATGGTGTTGGACAACGACCCGGCGAGGGTCTCGTCGGTGGGTTCCGGGAACGGCGCCTTGAACAGTTCCTCCGACCGCCGGATGAGCTGGTCCCGGACGTCCGCGGGGACGTCCTCGCCGGCGAGGGCCTGCTGGAGGACGCGGCGGACGTACGGCCACCGCAACCGCATCGCGGTCGCCCTGGTGAACTCGCCGGTCAGCGTGTTGCCCATGATGACCCCGGCGCGGTCGCGGTCCAGCCCGGCGGCGTCGGCGAAGCCCGCCGCCGCCAGGGTGTCGGCGGCCACGTCGAGGGCCAGCCAGTGCGCCGGGTCGGTGACCCGGTAGGTGGCGCCGGGGACGCGGTGCCGGGCCCGGTCGAACGACCACCCCTCCAGGACCGCCGCGTGGCGGACGTAGATCGAGTCCTGGTCGTCGGTGTCGTAGTCGTCGAGGTTCAGCCGGGTCGCGGGGATCGGCCGGAACGCCCGTCTGCGGGCCATCACCACTTCCCACAGGCGGTCCGGGCTGGAGGCGTCGGGATAGCGGCAGCCCATGCCGACGATGGCCACGCCGTCTGCCATGGTGATCACCTGGGGGTGGGGACGGCCACCGAGGTGGCGGGAACCGGCGCGTCGCTCCGTTGCGGGGGAGCCGTGCGGGCGGCCAGCGCCGCGAGCAGCAGCCCCCGGCCGGCGCACACGATGACCAGCGCGAAGAACAGGCCGTACACGATGTGGAAGTGCACGAGCAGGCCGTACACCACCGCGGTGGCGGCCCCGAACACGACCTGGTTGCGGGGCCGGACCGGGGTCGTCCCCGGGTCGGTGATCATGTAGTTGGTGAACAGCACGAAGGCGACGCCGGTCATGACCACCAGCGCGCTGGTCGTGGCGGTGCCGTCGATCCAGGTGCGGATCAGGGCCTGGGCGAAGAACGCCCCGACCCAGCCGAGGATGAGCGGCATCTTCTTGGTGAGCCCGGCGTTGAGCAGGGTGCCGGCGACGAGGATGAAGGCGGGGATCAGCCAGTCGATGGGGCTGGTGACCCACTCGGTGAAGTGGTAGGGCGGTGCGA
Source organism: Nonomuraea indica (assembly GCF_002850745.1). GTDB lineage: Bacteria > Actinomycetota > Actinomycetes > Streptosporangiales > Streptosporangiaceae > Nonomuraea > Nonomuraea indica. The sequence goes on along the minus strand of NZ_KZ559466.1, from coordinate 707,939 downwards.
TGCCGACCCACGGGAACACCAGCAGCGTGATCGCGATGCCGGCGTTGGACGGGTTGAGCACGTGACGCCTCTTCCCGGCGACCCGCACGCGGATGAGGTACTTGGTGCTGATCGCGACCGCGACGGCGAACAGCACCGGCCAGAGGCGGTCGTTGGCGTACAGGAGCATGGCGCAGGCCAGCCCGGAGATGTGGGCGGGCAGCAGGAAGTCGAACAGCCCCTCGGCGCGATATTTCGGCTCCCGCTTCTCGGCCCAGGCCTCCGCCGTCTCCAGGGCGAGATCGAGCAGGTAGGCGAACGTCACGGCGGCGACCGGGGTGACGAAGGCCTGCTCGAACCCGAGCCAGAGATGTCCCAGCAGGGTGAACACGGTGATCGAGAGGGCGAATCTGCGGAGCGCGGCCGTTCTCGGGTTGCGCCGGGCAGAGGTCATGGCGTCTCCTCCGTGAGGGGTGTGATCGAACCGTCGTCTCCGAGACGGAGGCGATGCCATCCGGGCGGGAGGTCGACGCCGGCGGTGCGGAGCCGGCCGCAGGTGTCACGCCAGGTCACCTCGACCGGCGCGGAAGAGGCGTCCGGCCGGAGCGCGAACAACAGCTCGGCGGCGGCGACGCCGGCGTGCCCGTTGGCGGGGTAGACCTGGCCGGTGCGCAGGCCCCGGGCCCCGGCCTTCAGCCGTACGGTCGCGCCGACGGCGGGGGAGAGGGCGTCGCCGCCGGCGGCGCAGCCGCCCGCCGGGCGCATCATCTGCAGGCCCAGGAACGGCGGGCGCCCTGGCGCGGTGTTGTGGTAGAAGCGGCTCTGCCGCCACTGGTTGGCGACGGCGAAGTCGAGCCGGCCGTCGTGGTCGACGTCGGCCGTGGCGATGCCCCGGGACGTCCCCGGATCGGCCACGCCGATGTCGCCGCCGACGTCGGTGTATCGCCCGTCGGGGACACGGGTGAAGAAGGCGTTGGGATTGTTTCCGGAGATGTCGGCGTCCGGCTGGAAGTCGGGCCACATCGCCGGGTCGGCGAGGAGGTCGTCGTTGGTCATGGCGAGTTCCTGGAGGTCGGCCCAGCGATTGACGTCGCCGCGGACGAACCCGGTGGCCTGGATGATCTCCGTGTCGCCGTCGCCGTCGAAGTCGCCGGCCTTGACGTCCCAGCCCCATCCGCTGCGGGACAGCCCGAGGCCCTCGCTCTCGTCGGTGTAGAAGGCGGTGCCGTGGCCGTCGAAGACCTTCCCGCGGCTGCTGACCCAGGCGAAGTTGCTCTCCAGCAGGCCGTACTCCTGGGTGATGTTGCTGACCAGGATGTCGGGGACGTCGTCGCCGTTCAGGTCCGTGAACCCGACGCCCATGCCCTTGAAGGAGTCCTTGCCCACGACCTTGGACTTGGGGGTGGTGACGTGGCGGGGGCCCCGCGTCACCTCGAAGGCGACCCTGCCGGGCCGGGACCGGTTGCGCAGCAGGTGGTCGGGCCCGAAGTCGTTGGCGACGTACAGCTCGGGAAGCCCGTCGCCGTCGAGGTCCTGCGCGCCGATCGCCAGCGTCCAGCCGCCCGCGACCTCCTTGTCGAAGGCTCCGGTCGCCTCGGCGAACGTGCCGTCGCCCCGCGACAGCAGGACGCGGTTGGCTCCGCCGTTGGCGGCGTTCGACATGGAGGCCTGCATCCGCAGCTCGGGCTGCGGCGGAGCCTTCGGGTCCAGGACGCGGGCGCCGTCGGGGAAGTAGTTGCCGACGATCACGTCGGTGCGGCCGTCGCCGTCCACGTCGGCCAGCGACAGGGCGTTGGTGTTCCACAGTTGGTAGGGGCGCACCAGCTCCCGCGCGGTGAAGGAGGCCGGGCCGTTCAGCGGCCCGGCGCCGCGCAGGAACAGGACCGGGGACCGTCCCCAGTAGTAGACCAGGACGTCGAGGGTGCCGTCGTCGTCGTAGTCGGCGGGCACGCAGCCCATCGGCGCCATCGTCGTGTCGTACGGCAGGCCGGCCGGGCTGAGCCGGATCGGCGGGTACCGGTCCTGCGTCCGGGGAGCCGGCTGCAGGGTGACGGTGTCGGTCCGCGGATCGACGAGGCACACGTCGTCCGGACGGGAGTTGCCGTCCAGGTCGGCGAGCGCGACCGCGGCCCCGACCGAGGAGATCCAGTGCCGGATGTTCTGGTAGGCGGGGGCGACCTGGCGGACGGTACGCCCGCCGGCCGGCGCGTTGAGCGGATGCTGGGTGAAGGCGAAGGAGGCGGCTGCCTGGTGCGCCGCGGCGGGGGAGACGGCGGGCAGGGCGGCGGCCCATCCGCACACGAGGATCGTGACGATGGCGCCGATCTTGACCGCGTGGGCCTGCCAGTTGGTCATCGGAGTACGCCCTCCGCGTGTCGTTCGAAGGTTTCCCGGATCTCGGCACGCCAGGTCTCGTAGTCGTGGGGCGAGCCGGGCCGCGGTATCCGGGCGAGCGCCTGGTCGGTCCACCAGGCGGCCTGGGCCGGGCCGACCCCGGTCAGCGTCTCGACGGCGCGGGCCGACCCCGGCGGGACATGGCCGCCGAGGACGTGCGCCTTGGCCGCGAAGGCGGCGCCCTGCGCCAGGTGGGCGCGGTGGCCGGCGCCGGCGGCGAGCAGGTCGTCCAGCCGGTCAGACACTCCGGTGTAGGCCGCGGCCAGGCCGATGCCCGCCCACAGGTCGCTCCTGCGGTGCTGCGGGTAGGCGCCGATGACCCGGGCGATCTGTTCGGGGTCGGCTCCGGCGTGGAACCACAGGGCGCGGCCGGTGCCCTGGTCCCTCATGGGCCGGGTGACGCCGCGCGCCCCCCGCTCGATCCAGTGATCGTGGAACACGCGGCGGGGCTTGAAATAGGCCTGGTGGAAGCCCCAGCCGTCCCAGGCCAGCCAGCGGAGCATGGGGTCGCCGATTCCCGGCCAGCGGGTGCGGCGCAGGCGGGCCAGGGCCCAGCCGGCGCCGACGTGGATGAGGTGGACGTACGCGCCTCCCGTGCTCTCCGTCAGGGCCCGCAGCCGCCGGTCGCCGCTCATGGTGATCGTGTCCAGCAGGGTGCAGCTCATGGCGGCGCCCTCGAAGGCGAAGCCATGGAGATGACGCGGCAGGTCGCCGACGTCCAGCTCACCGGTGAGCGCGCGGTTATAGCCTTCGCCAAAAGCGGCGACAACCTCCAGAAGGCTCTTTTCGACCGGGCTCGATCGTGGCACGAAGCCTGTCAGCCGATTTTCGGGCAGGCGAAATAGCCGGGTGGGCACCATGGCTGTTCCCCGTCTTGATCTGGATGACCGTCAGGAGAGAAACTAAGCATTTTTCAAGCAACGGGTCAAGGTTTCGCCGGCCGGGTCACCGGTGCTCACGCTCTGAATTCGGCGCCCCGAAGACAGTTAATTGAATTCGTGATTATCGAGGTCAGCGGCCGTCCGGCCGTGGTGTGCCGTATTGCGGCTCGAATATAAGCGCTTTTACGCGGGTAATCGGCGGACGGTGAGGCCCGTTCTTTCGCGGGTGGCCGCAGGAGCCTCCCGAATATCATCGGCCTCCTCAAGTGCCCCGGAGTTTACAGTCGCTTGACAAGGGGGTGCTGGATTGTCTCCCGCGCGATAGGCGCGCGAGGGCGCGGCCGTTTCCGTGGCGCGCCGACGGCCGGCCTACCGGGCCGGCCAGGGCCGATGTCCTAGGATCTGGTGGGTCACTCTCCGCTGACCAAGGAGCACCGTGCACGACGCCAGCCTCGCGACCATCTCGGTCGACCAGTTCATCCCCGCGCCGCCGGCGAGGGTGTGGAGCTCCCTGACCGAGCCCGACCTGCTCGCCCGCTGGTGGGTGCCCGGCGACATCCGCGCCGTCGTCGGACACCGGTTCCACCTGCAGATGCCCGGCTGGGGCCCGGTCGCGTGCGAGGTGCTCGAGGTCGAGCCGCCCGAGCGGCTCGTCTACACCTTCAACACCACCTGGACCCTGACCTGGCGTCTGGTCGCCGAGGGCAAGGGCACGCGGCTGCTCCTCGAACACTCGGGCTTCGACCTGGACGACAAGCGCGACCGCGCCGCGTTCGAGCGCATGGGCCCGGGCTGGCGGACCATGGTCCTGCCCCGCCTGGCCGAGGTGGCCGCCGAAGCGGTGTGAGCGGCGGACCGCTCACGGGTCCGTACTCTCCTCGCCGCGCCGCATGAGCCCGCGCAGCACGAACGGCAGCGCCTCCGTCTGGAACTCGACATCCGGGCAGGCCTCGCGCAACGTGCCCTCCATCACGATCAGCGACAGGATCGGGAACACGAACTGCGGATCGGCGTAGAAACCGTGCCTGCGCTGGATGGCGAAGAGCCGCACGGCGAAGCTGACCAGGTCGAACTCTCCGATCCTCGACCCGCCGGCGGCCCGCACCAGCTCGTCCATGTCGGCGCGGAACCCCCGGGCGTCGTGGCCGTCCCTGCCGCCGAGCACCGTGGACAGCACGACCTCGGCGCAGCCCGCTCCCTCTCCCCTCGTCATCCGGTAGAAGAAGGCCGCGAACGCGCGCCGTCCGGAGTCGGTGAGCTGCCGGGAGAAACCCGCGTCGACGATGACCACCGAGCCGTCCGGCATCGGGTGCAGGTTGCCCGGATGCAGGTCGCAGTGGACGAACCCGTCGACGAACAGCATGTGGTAGACCGCCCGCAGGGCGGCCACCACGGCCTCCTTCCGGTCCGGTCCCCGGCCGGAGCTCTCCAGGCCCGGCACGTACTCCATCACCAGCACGTCGGGGCGGCAGAACTCCTCCAGGACGCCCGGCACCCGCACGGCCGCCTGGTCACGGAGGTTGGCCCGCAGCCTGCCCAGCGCCCGCGCCTCGCCGAGGAAGTCCAGCTGGGCCAGCAGGGCCTCGCCCAGTTGGCCGGCCACGTCCGCGAGCGGGGCGCCGCGCAGGCCCGGAAGCCGCTGGAGCAGGCGCGCCCCGTGCCGGAACAGCGCGAGGTCGCGGGCGATCAGCCGCGCGATCCCCGGCCTGCGCACCTTGACGGCGATCTCACGGCCGTCCAGCAGCCTGCCGTGGTAGACGCACGCCACCGCGCCGGCGGCGACCGGGGTGAGCGGCCCCGAGACCCGGGCGGCGAGGTGGGCGGGAAGGGCCCGCGCCGCCACCGGGACCGCGAGGGGCGGCACGTGGTCGCGGAGCCGGGCCAACGCCCGGCAGGCCGCCGGCGGGGCGATGTCGACGCGGGTGCTCAGCAACTGGCCGATCTTGATGAACGCCGGTCCCAGGCGCTCGCAGGCCCAGGCCAGCCGGTCCCCGAGGAGCGCCGCCGGCGGGACGCCGGCGACCAGTCCGCGCACGTCGGTGACGGCCCGCAGGAGGGCCAGCACCAGGACGGCGCCGATCCGCGCCGCGCGGACGATCAGCGCCGGCGCCTCGCGCGGGTCCGTCCTCATCCATCCATGACGGGCATGTCGATGTGGTGCGTGAGGTGGCTGCCGCAGACGCTCTGGGACGCCAGGGCGAGGCGGGGCACCGCGTCCCCCGGGTCCCGCTGCGTGATCCCCCCGGGCAGGTCGGCCAGGTCGTAGAAGACGGTGGCCCCCTTCGACAGGAACGTGGTGCCGACCGGCGGGAACGTGGTGATCCCGGCGGCCTCCATCACCAGCGGGTCGGTGTTGACGTAGAGGCGGCCGCGAAGGGCGAGGATGAGGTACTGGTCGAAGGTGACGTCGGCGGGCAGCAGCGTCTCGGGTCCGCCCGGGGCGATCCCGGTCAGCCTGCCCAGGTTGGGGCGGCTGGGATTCTGCTGGATGAGCAGCCCGGTCACGTTCGAGTGGAAGTGCGTCATCAGCCGGGTCACGACGAGGGTCGGACGGCCGTCGGCGGTCGTGCCGACCTCGTCCGAGCTCCGGACCGCGCTCATGCCCTGCACGTCGTCGCAGTCGAGCGTCTCGCCGTCGGCGAAGTAGAGCTTGAGCTCGCCCCGGATGGCGAGCCCCACGTGGTGCGTGCTGCCCGGAATGATCAGCGGGTCGGCATGGTCGATCGCGGCGGATCGGGCGTCGGCGGACATCTCTCGCCACCTCGCTTTCACGTTCACTTCACTAAACCATAGCCACATACCCCCATCAACGGCCCCCTGGACCGCGGGGAGGCCACTTGGTATAGCTGTTTGAAGTAGCGGAGAAGGGCGGTCAGCATGGCGGTCCCCGTCGGCACGGGGTTCGACCCCGCGGATCCAGCGATCCTGCGCGATCCCTACCCGTCGTACGCGTGGCTCCTGCGCAACGACCCCGTTCATCGGGGCGCGAACGGCGTCTGGTACGTCACCCGGTACGACGACGTCCGCACCGTCCTCGGCGAACCCCGGTTCGGCCGGGCCGGCATCCGCGACCTCTGGGCCACGCTGGTCGGCCCTGGCCCGCTCAGCGAGGTGCTCCGCCACACCATCTTCTTCCAGGACGATCCCGATCACGCCCGGCTCCGCGCCCTGATCGGCCCCGCGTTCACGCCCCGGCTGATCCGGACGATGCAGGCGCGGATCGACGAGAACGCGCGCGACCTGCTCCGGCCGCTGCGGGCCCGGGGCCGGATGGACGTCGTGGACGACTTCGCCTACCCCCTCGCTCTGGCCACCATCTCCACGCTGCTCGGAATGCCGGCGAAGGACCGTGACGCGCTGCGGGCCTGGTCCGTGGCGATCGCCCCCACCCTCGACCTGCTGGCCGGCCCGGACGAGATCGCCCGGGGCCAGGTCGCCATGGGTGAGTTCGCGGCCTACCTCACCGAGCTGATCGGCGACCGGCGCGCGCACCCCGGAGAGGACCTCATCAGCGCCATGATCGCGGCCACCACGGGCCGGGACCCGATCACCACCGACGCCCTGATCGGCACGGCGGTGGCACTCGTCTTCGCCGGTCACGACACCGTGACCAACCAGATCGGCAACAGCGTGCTGGCCCTGCTGCGCCATCCCCGCCAGCTCGCGCTGCTGCGCGCCGAGCCCGGCCGGTTGCCGGCCGCCGCCGAGGAATGCCTGCGGTACGACTCGTCGGTCCAGTCCAACAGCCGGCGGATCGCGGCGGACCTGGAGCTCTCCGGCACGAAGCTGCGCCAGGGCGACCTCGTCGTCGCCCTGGCCGGGGCGGCGAACCGCGACCCGGCACAGTTCACCGAACCGGACCGCTTCGACATCGGCCGGGCGGAGGGCCCACCCCTGTCCTTCGGGGCGGGCATGCGCTTCTGCCTGGGCGCGCTGCTCGCCCGCATGGAGCTGAAGGCGGCGCTGCGCGAGCTCACCGGCCTGACCGGCCTGCGCCTGGCGGTCGCCGACGGCGAGCTCGTCTACCGGCGCAGCACGATGTTCCGCGGCGTCGTCAGCCTGCCGATCTCCTACGCGGCCGGCACCCCCTAGCCGGCGCTCCCTGGCGGGCGCCTCTCCACCGGCGCCCCCGGTCAGCCCCAGCCGGCCCCGAGTCAGCGGAGGAGGAAGCCGTGCCGTCGTCGGACGCGGTCGCCTGGTTCGAGATCCACGTCAACGACATCGCGCGGATGCGCGCGTTCTACTCGCGGGTGTTCGGCTGGACCTATGCCGAGCTCCCCGCGTTCCCGCTGGGCGAGTACTCGATGATCCTCGCCGGCGACCATGCCCCGCCCCTGGGCGGGCTCGCCGAGTCGGCGCACCGCCCGCCGCCCACCGGCGAGTCGACCGTCGTCTACCTGCTCGTGGACGACATCGACGGCACCCTCGACGCCGTCACCGAAGCGGGCGGCGCCGTGCACCGGCCGAAGATGGACATCGGCGGGGACCACGGCCACTGCGCCATCTTCCAGGACCCGGAGGGCAACCACGTGGGCCTCTGGGCCGACCACTGACGTGGGCCGTCGCCCGCGCGAAGGAGACTCCATGACGCTCATCCGGCAACACCCCGCCGAACGGACCGGGGTCAGCCGTCCCTGGACGGCCGTCCTGGTCAGCACGCTGGCAGGCTTCCTGCTCACGGTCGTGTGGTCGGCCGAGTTCGTCGACTCCGTCATCGGCGAGAACGTCGCCGGCGCCCTGCTCGGCCGCGAGGCCGAGGGCACCGCCATCGGCGGCGTGCTGCCCGGCATCGCCTACGCCTTCGCCACCGGGCTGGGCGGCACCTTCACCGCCTGCAACATCGCCGCGCTCGGCGCGCTCTGCCCGGTCGTCGGGCAGCCGCGCCCGCTCGCCACCCGGGTGGGGGCCGTCTTCAGGCCGCTCGGCTGGCTGACGGCCGGCATGCTCACCGTCTCCGGTCTGTACGGGGCCGTCGTCGGGTTCGTCGGGACCGCCATGCCGCAGTTCTCGACCGCCCCCTCGGCCCCCGGCCAGCTGTCGGCCAGGAGCGTCCAGTCCATGGTGGCGTTCGGGCTGATCGGGCTGGCCTTCGTCTGGCTCGGGCTCGCCTCGCTCGGCGTGGTGCGCGACCCGCTGGCCCGCCTCACCCGGCGCTTCCCCAACGCGCCGCTGGTCGTCATGGGCGCGCTGATCGGCGGTTTCCTCATCGGCCGGCCGTACGGGCTGTTCCGGCAGCTCTTCCGGGACGCCGCCGCGAGCCACAACCCGATCTACGGGGCGCTGGCCTTCATGCTGCAGTCGGTCGGCAACATCGTGATCCTCGCCGTGCTGTTCGTGCTGCTGGCCGTGGTCATGGGCGCCCGGGTGCAGCGCTGGCTCACCGCCCGCCCCGGCCGCCTGGCCCTGATCACCGGAACGGCCTTCGTCGCCGTCGGGGTCTTCACCGTCCTGTACTGGGACGTGCGGCTGCTGGCCCGGCGCGAGATCATCCCCTGGTACCCGATGATCCCCTGGTGACCCCGGGGCGCGGCGGCGCACGGCCTCCGGACGTACGGCGTCAGCCGTCCGCGAGGCCGTCGCCGGGCAGCAGGCCCAGCAGGCGCGAACAGCGGGTCAGGGCCTGCTGATCCCCTTCCAGGCTCAACCGCTTGGTCACCACCGCCTCGAACGGCGAGACCCGGCCGGATCCGATGTCCACGAACGTCTTGGCGTCGGTCGAGACCCGCAGGGCCGCGTGTTCGGCGCCCTGCTGGGCGACCGTGATCTGCCGGTCCTTCACCGCGATGTGGAACAGCTGGTCGTCGACGAGGAACTCGTAGGACTCGTCGACCTCGGGGATCTGGTCCTTCCTGAGCAGCGCTTCGACGGCCAGCACTCCCCACTGGGGCCGCACCTCGTCCTCGGCGTCGAAGGGGTGCGAGGCGTTCAGGCCCCAGCGCGCCAGGCCGAGGATGGGCTCGCGCAGCGCCTCGCCGAAACCGGTCAGCTCGTAGCGGTGGCCCTTGCCGTTCGAGCGGGGATGCTGCCGGATCACGCCCTGCCGGGTGAGCCACCGGAGCCGTTCGGCGAGCAGGTTGGTCCCGATGCCAGGAAGATTGTGAAGCAGCTCGTTGTAGCGCTGGGGGCCGACGAGCAGCTCCCGGACGATCAGCAGCGTCCACCGCTCACCGATCACGTCGAGGCACGCGGCGAGGCCGCAGTACTGGCCGTAGCGCCTGCGTTCGCCGGCGCGGGCCACCGACTCTCTTGCCATACTAACAAAGTGTATAGCGATGAGCTGGCCCGATGCGGTGACTCGCGCACACCGGAGACCCGCCGGGACACGCGGGTTCAGCGCGCGCGCCCCGCGCGGGCCCGGGCGACGATGGACCGGAGCACGACCGGACCCGCCAGCGACTGAAAATTGATCTTGGGGTCGAGCTGTTTGACCTGCCCTTCGATGGCCAGCAGTGCCATGAGCGGGAAGACGAACTCGGCGCGCGAGTAGGCCCGGTGCCGCCGCTGGATGGCGAAGAAACGGGCGGCGAACCCGGTCAGGGAGAAGTCGCCCGCGGTCAGCCCCGTGGTGGAGCCGATCAGGCCCTCCATGTCGCGGCGGAACGCCTTCTCGTCCTCCGGCGACACGGGTTCGGCGGCGGCGGCCAGCGCGTGCGTGGCGCACACCTCGGCGTTGCCGCTGGACATCCCGAGGAAGAACTCGGCGAAGTGCGTGCGCATCTCCTCGTCGAGCTCGTAGGCGAAGCCGGCGTCGACGATCGCCAGCCGCCCGTCGGGCAGCTCCCACCAGTTGCCCGGGTGGAGGTCGCAGTGGACGACGCCGGTGATGAAGAGCATCTCGTACACGGTCAGGACCAGCCGCTTGGCCGTGCGCCGGGGGTTGGCGAACCGCCGTCCGCCGGGCTGCCCGGGGATCCAGGTCATCGTCAGCGCGTCGGGCCCGCTGTCACCGGCCAGGACCCGCGGGAAGACGACGGGCAGGGCCGACTCGAGGTCTTCGAGCAGACGCAGGGTCTCGGCCTCGGCCACCAGATCGGTCTGCCGGCGGACCGACTCGCACATCTCCCGTACGACCCGCCGCAGCGTCGGGCCCGACCGCCGGAGCGGCACGCCGGCCAGCCGGGTCATCGCCATGATGAGACCGAGATCGACCCGCAGCAGTTCGGCGGCGGTGGGATGGATCGTCTTCACGGCCGCGTCGACGCCGCCGACGCGGCGCCGCTCCACCGCGGCGACGGATCCGACCTCCACGCCGGCCCGGACGCCGCCCGCCCGGCCGCGCGCCAGGCCCGCCTCCAGTTCCTCGCAGAACGCGGCGGCGAAGAGGTCTCTGCGGCTGGACAGCATCTGCCCGACCTTGATGAACGCCGGACCCAGCCGCCACAGGGCCGCGCTCACCACGCCACCCGCCTCCCGGACGATCCGGTCGCGCCGGTCGCGCCGGCCCCGCCCCGCGTGCCGGACCAGGGACCGGGCCAGCGACACGGCCACCCCGCACAGGACGGCGGCGATCTGCCCCGACCGCACCGCCGCCCGCACCGCCTGCCGCACCGCGGATCGCGGCTCCGGCCGGGCGGGACGGCGCGCCGGACGCCGGCCGGCGGACCTCACGCCCGGCTCCTCGCCCGCCCGGTCGCGGCCAGATGCCGCTCCAGGGCGTCCAGATAGTCCGCCCAGCCGCGCGCGTAGCCGTCGATCAGCGGCGGCGGCGGATGCAGGTGCCGCAGCTCCAGGCCGGATCCCGCCTCCCCGTCCGCGCCGGCCCGCACCTCGACCGTGCTGTCGCGATATCCCTCGTCATGCAGGAGGAACCGATATTCGCCGGCGCTGCCGAGCCGACGGCAGCCGAGCACCGTCGCGTATTTGACATACGACTCCCCGGATTTCTCCGTGAATCGCAGCGAATAACGGCCGTCCGGTCCGACGCGGCACGGCGTGAACCAGGCGGAGATGGAATCGGGCACCGTCACGGCCACCCACAGATCCGCGAAAGAACAGTCGAACCGGCGACGGATGGAAACGGTGGCGGAATCGGCTGCCGAATCTCTGTCCGCGGACATGGGGTCACCGTAACACGGCATTATCGGGGACGGAACCGGCCGGCTCCCGGGTATTCAGGACGGAGCGCAGCAATTTAGAAGAAGCCGCGTGACCGGGGCCCGGCTAAAATCTGTTCATTTACTGCCGGGACAAGGGGCGTCCAATGAGCGGGAAAAACATGCCGGCCGCCGGGACGGCCGATACCGCCGATACCGCCGAGGGCGTGGACCTCCCGCGGCCGATGGCCGTCGTGGCCACCGCCATGGTCGCCGCCATGCTCGAATTCGGGTCACGGACGGGACTGAACGCCGCGTTGGCGGAAGGCCCGTCACAGGCGGCCGAGCTCGCCCGTGCCACCGGAGGCGACGCCCGGATGGCGGAGGAGTGGCTGCGCAGCATGGTCGCCGCCGGACTGGTCAGCCGGGACGGGCCGCACCATGCCTGGGTCCCCGAGGTCCGGCCGTACATCGGCGGCATGATGGACATCCAGCCGGGCGTGGCGCTGTTCGGCGCGCTGACCCGGTGCGTCCCCGCCGTCGCCGAGGCCTACCACGCGGGAGGCGCCCTCGAGGACGCGCGCTACCCCCAGGAGCTCCCCGAGGCCATGCAGCGGATGAGCGCCCAATGGACCAGGGTCATCCTGCCGGACGTCTGGCTGCCCGCCGTCCCCGGGCTGGTCGACGCCCTGCGGGCCGGCGGACGGGTCGCCGAGATCGGCTGCGCGTCCGGGGAGACGCTGGAGACGCTGGCGACGGCGTTCCCCGAGATCACGGCGGACGGGTTCGACCTCGACGAGCGGCTGACCGGCGCGGGCAACTCCCGGCTGGCCGCCCGGGGGCTGGCCGGCCGGGTCTCGCTCCGCCCGCTCGACGCCACGACGGCGCTGGACGGCACGTACGACCTGATCGTCGCCCTCAGCGTGCTCCACGACGCCGCCGACCCCCCGCGCCTGCTGCGCGCGGCGGCGGACGCGCTGCGCCCCGGCGGCACGCTGCTGGTCGTCGAGTCGCCACCGCTGACCGGCCCGGCGGCGGCGATGCTGCTCGCGACCAGCGTCCTGTACTGCGTCCCGTCCACCGCCGCCCGGGGCGGCCGGGCGCTGGGCACCCTGGGGCTCACACCTGACGCCCTGACGTCCGTGGCCGCCGAAGCCGGCCTGGCGCCGATCACCACCCTTCCGGCCGTCCATCCGCTGGTGTCGGCGTACGCGTTCGGCAAGGCGGACGAGGCGGCGCGCGGCGGCGTGGCGCCGGACGATCGCCGCCTCGGCGAACAGGTCGCCCTGGACCACCTGCCGGGCGTCGGCAGACGGCGCCTGGCAGGCCGGGCGGTCCGGCTGGCCGCGCGGGCGGCCGGCGCGTCCCTGCACATCGGCTCGATGTGGGTGCTCGACCGGCTCCGCTCGGGCACGGTGCGGGCGCAGGAGCGCGCCACCCGGCGCCTGGTCCGGCACCTGGAACGCATGGGGCCGACCTATGTGAAGTTCGGCCAGATGCTGGCGAGCCGTGCCGACCTGTTCCCCGCCCATGTCACCCGGCGACTGGCAGCCCTGCACGACGACGTCACCCCGATGGGCGCCGAGGAGTTCGCCCGCCAGCTCGCCCGCGCCGTGCGGCAGGAGCCCCGGCTGGGCCGGCTCAAGGTGCTGGACCGGTGCATCGGCAGCGGCAGCATCGCCTGCGTCTACGAGGCGCTGGACCCGGACGGCGGCCTGCTGGCCGTGAAACTGCAGCGCGAGGGCGTGGCCGAATCGATGTCGATCGATCTCGCGCTGCTGACCGCGCTCACCCGGGTGGCCGAGCGGCTGCCCGCCGCGGGCGGCGCGCCCCTGGCCGACCTCGTCGGCTACATGTCGCGGGCCCTCTACGGTCAGATCGACTTCTTCCGCGAGGCGGCGCACCTGCGCCGGCTGGCCGCCGGCCTCGCCCGGTACGACGAGATCACCGTGCCGGCGGTGCACGGGGAGTACACCTGCGCCGCCGCCCTGGTGACCGACCTGGTTCCGGGACTGGCCAACGACCCGCCGGCCGGGGTGGACCCGGCGACCCGCGACCGGGTCGCGTCACGGGTGCTGGACGCCGTCGGCTCCATGATCTTCAAGGACGGCTTCGTCCACTGCGACCTGCACCCGGGCAACATCTACATCCGGGCCGACGGCACGGTCGTGATCCTGGACGCCGGGTACTGCGTGGAGATGCCCGAGACGGTCCAGCACGCTCTCCGGGACTTCTTCGTCAACCTGGCGCTGCGCAACGGGCTCCGGTGCGGAGAGATCATGTACGACTCGGCGTTCCCCGGCGGTCCGCCCGCGCGGCACGGCGCGGCCGACCGGCGCGCGTTCGCCGGCGCCATCGCCGAGCTCGTCCGGACGGCGACGGAGCCGGGCGGACGGTTCGACCTGACCGGCTTCGGCCCCCGCGTCTTCGACGCCCAGAACGCGTTCGGGGTGCATCCGCCGGCCGACTTCGCGTTCCCGCTGATGTCCCTGATGATCGTGGAGGGGACCCTCCGGCGGTGGTGGCCCGACCTGGAGATCCCCGGGGCCGCGGGGGTACGGTGAGCCACGGCACCCGGTCGGACGTGCGCCCGCCGGGTCAGACGTGCGCCGCCCGCTGGAGCGTGTGCTGCCAGGTGGCCAGGAATCTGTCCCGCAGCACCTCCCGCGTCTCCGCGTCCAGGTCGAGGGACGACCAGCCCGTGTGCCGCACCCGAAGCTCCAGTGACGCCGAGGTCGCCGTCACGGCGACCTCGGCCTCGGTGGGCGGGCATCCGCGGACGGCCTCGATGCCGAGGGCGACCAGGTCGTCGAAGTGCGTGCGCCAGCGGATGATGGGGAACGGCCGCGGCCCCGCGGAGTCGACGACGTAGAACCACCGCGGCGGCCACGTGGGACCGGACAGCGGCAACCACTCGGTCAGCACCGAACGGTGCAGCGGCCGCCATCCCGGCCTGTCGAGCGTGCAGCGCACGCTGATGTCGGGGATCGGGGCCGGGTCGTCGGCCGCCGCGTCTCCCGTCCCGTCCACGGGGCCGGCGGGCGCGGCCGTCAGCGCCGCCGCCAGGCGGTCGAACCGATGCTGCCACAGCCGCCTGACCTGGTAGACGGTCGCCGGATCGGCCGACTCCAGCGTCTCGGTGACGCGCAGCCGCACGGGCCCGGAGCCGAGCACGTCGAGCCGGACGGAACTGACGGGCCCCACCCCCAGGTACGCGGAGGCGAACTCCAGGGTCCGGCCCGGGAGGACCGACTCGATCCAGACCCGGTACACCGACGACGAGCCCGTGGCGACGGTCAGCTCCTGGGCGACGTGGGTGATGTCCGACTCCAGCCGCCCCCACCAGGCCCGGGCGCGCCCGGCGTCCACCAGCATCCGCCACACGGTCGCGGCGTCGGACCGCAACGCGACCGAGTGCTCGACGGTGAAGCCCTTCACCCCGTCCTCCGCGGTGTCCGCGTGTTCCAGTCCCGGCAGCCGGAGCCCCAGGTGTAGACGGTGTGCCCGGCCACCTGCGCGCGGACGACGCGGTCCCGCGGGCCGACCGGCCGATGCCGGGCGGCCCGGCCTGGCCGGCAGAGCTCCACCAGCCGGCGCACGGAGGCGTCGTCCATGGCCAGGGAGCTCCCGCCGACCCCGCCGATCGCCGCCAGCGGGCGGTCCGGCGTGGGCTGCGGCCCGCCGAGCGCGATCTCCTCGGGGGCGGGCCGCCGTTCGTCGAGGAGCTGTTCGGTGACCTGGACGCCCCAGTCCGGCGGGACGACCGCGAACCCTGCCCGGCCGGCCATGGCGGCCGCCGCCGCGCCCATCCCGACCGCCGACCAGAGGGACCACTCGGCGGTGACGACGCGCATCCCGGGATGCTCCTGGCGCAGGCGGGCCGCTTCGCGCCGCAGCAGCTCGTTGGCCAGCGCGTACCCGCCGAACAGCCGGTGCGGCCGGCGGGACTCGGTCGAGCCGAACGCCACCACCGACCGCAGCCCGGCGGGGGCCAGCGCCCGCACCAGGGTCCGCAGCGCTCCCGCCTTGCCACCGGCCAGCCGTTCGAGATCGTCGTCGGACAGCTCGCCCACCGGCGTCAGGTCCAGCTCGCCCGCGGCGTGCACGAGCCGCGTGATCGGGAACGGGGCGGCGGGGACGGCCGCGGTGACATCCACCTGGTCGACGACCACGTGGGTCCGCGTGACGACGGCGGCCAGGCGCCGCAGGGCCGCCGCCGGCAGGCCGGCGGCGGGGCGCCTGTCGAGCAGCCAGAGCCGGTGTCCCGCGGCGGCCAGCCGTGAGGCGAGCGCGAGGCCGATGCCGCCGAGCCCGCCGCTGATCGCCACTCCAGCCGGCTCGCCGACGGGGCCGGAGGCGGGGTCGGAGGCGGGGTCGGGGGTGGGGTCGGGGGTGGGCAGGCGGTACTGCGTCCACCGCGGCGAGCGTGGCCGGAAGGACGCGTGCCGGCCCTGCACGATCTCGCGGCAGCGTAACCGGGGCCATTCGCCCGAGGCCGCCTGGAGCAGGCTGCCGCCTCCCGCGCCCCGGTGGACCAGCGTGAGCGGGACGTCGCGGGCCAGCGCCCGCCTGATCCCGCCGAGGAGGACGGCGGCGTCACCGGCGCGCCAGCGGCTGCCCAGCTCGACGACGACACCCTCGTCACCCGAATGCACACGTGAATCAGAATGGTACGTCGCAAAGGGGGCGCAACGTTGCGGCGGACAGGGTCCGGGAACGAACGTCAAATCGGTGCTCGGTGCGATCAGATTGCCCATCGCGGCCCTTCCACGGACTCCCTTGATCGGCGAATCGCCCTTTTCTGAGTCACGCCGACGGTATCCGATGACTTACGCGTGTGCCAGTGCCGACGCCGCCGCTCACGGGGTGGGCAAGGTGGGAGAAGTTTTGCCATCCGGCCCCTCCTAACGTGAATCGTGCACCCACAACTTCGCCCTTCGGAGGCAACAGATGGCAATCGATCTATGCAATAAGTCCCCGGAATCCGTGGGCAATCCCGGTCCTCAGTCATCGCTTCCGGTCGAGGCTCCGCCGCTTGAGTCGCTGCGCGACGAGCAGCGGGACGCGCTCAACTTCGCGTACCGCACGACGCTCAGCATGGACCCGCGCTTCGTGGCCGGCGACCCGGCCGCCTGGTGCAGCGACTTCGGCTACGCGCTGAACCGCGCCGCCGTCCGCGTCGACAACCGCACCGACGAGGAACTGCAGCACGACGCGCTGCACCACCCCGACCCGGTCATGCGCGAGCAGGCCGTCTTCGAGTACGCCGACCGAGACCTGCCCGACGCGTTCGAACTGCTCACCGAGGTCATCAGGCACGAGAAGCACCGCGAGGTCCGCTGGGACACCTTGTGGGCGATGGAGAAGCTCGGCGGGCCGCACGCGATCGCGGCGCTGCGCCGCTTCGCGACGGACTCCGACCCCGAGATCGCCGAGTGGTCGCGGCTGTTCGCCAGCGAGCTCACCACCGGGGACCCGGCCTTCGACGGCCGCAGCGGCGTCTTCACCGAGGGCCGGACCTTCGACGAGACCATCTACCTGCTCATCCACTGCGACCTGTACGTCCGGCTGGACGACACCAACCGGCACTGGGGCAAGATCTCGCTCGGCCCCCTCGGCCTGGCCCGGATCTACGGGCAGGCGCACGCGTGCCCGAACGTGGCCACCCGCGAGAAGCAGCTGCTGATGGCCAAGAGCATCAGCGGCCTGCACACCGACGGCTCGCCGCACATGGACAACTACCTGTTCCGCGGCTTCACCGAGCGCTCCAGGCGCGACCGCGGCAACTTCTTCTTCGAGTCGCAGGTCCCGCGGACGTTCTTCAAGTCCGGGCGGGCGGACGACCCGTCGATGGGCACCCACGAGACGCGCATCGGGTTCGCCCGCTACGGCACCTGGCACCTGGACCCGAACCTGAAGGTCCGCGGCGAGGACGCCATCAGGTACGTACGCGGCCGGTTCCAGGGCTGGGGCTACACGAACGTCGCCGGCGTGGCCGGCAAGTCCCTCGAGGAGATCCTGCAGCCCGGCAACGGGATCCTGTCGACCATGCACGACCCCGAGGTCAGGGACCTGACCAACGTGTTCATCCTCGGCACCTTCAAGGGGAAGCTGAACGACTGGGACGGCGACGGCCGGATCGACCTCAACTCGCGCGACGTCTACAGCACGGTCGACGGCGAGATCGACAGCAACCAGGACGGCATCGCCGACGAGCCCGGGCGCACCTGCTGCGACTACCGCGCCGTGGGCATCTGAGCCGCCGCCCCCCGCGATCACACACTCCCCGGAAAGGAACAGCCATGCTCAGCAATTCCGAGAAGACCACGGTTTTCGGCCGGCCGGTGCCGGTCGACGGAGTGCCCAACCTGTACGAGGGCACGCCGGTCGTCAAATGGACGCCGCCGGAGGCCGGAATCGACAATCTCGGGCTCCACTCCTGGGACACGTTCGCCATTCCCGGCGTCGGCGAATTCGACGTCGAATTCGACGGTTACGTTCGGGTGGTGCGGTCCGAGCCCACCGAGAACGAATGGGCCGACGCCGAGGTCTACACCAACCTCATCGAGATGAAGATGACCGGGGAGTCGGAAGAGCTCGGGACCATCACCGTCACCCTCAACCCGACCTGCCTGTCCGCCGGTCAGATCCGCACCCCCTTCGACCCGTACGCCGGCGAGGGCCCCGCGGCCAAGGCGTGCCGGATGGCGGTCGGCTGCCTGTTCGACATGCCCAAGCTGGGCAAGACGCTCTTCAACAGGGAGCCGGTCATCCTCACGATCGACGACGTCCGTTCGATCCCGCCGGCGGGCGCCCCCGGCAAGGGCCAGATCTACCGGATGCTCCCGCTGCACGACCTCAAGAACCCCGACGGCGACCCGGTCGGCTACCTGACCAGCCTGCGGTTCAACATGGGCGGCTACCTGGCCCCGGAGAAGATCGCCTGACCGGGGCGCGACCGGTCCGCCGCCCCTACCGATCGAGCCGAGGATGCCATGACCAGCGTCACATCACTGCCCGACGACTTCACCGTCCCCCTGATGGAGCCGTCGCCCTTCCCGCCCTTCCGGTCGACGGCCCAGCCGGTCGCGCACGAGCGCTGGGAACGGGTGATCACGACGGTGACCGTCCCGGCCGATCTGGACAGCGTGTGGACGGCGCTGACCGATCCCGGCCGGGTCGGGCACTGGCTGGCGCGGACCGGCGCGACCTGGGCCCGGGAGAACGAGCGCAGCATGCTCGACTTCCGCGACGGGGAGTTCTTCTGGTGTCACACCGACGTCGTCGAACCGCCCGGCACGGACGGCCACGGGGCGAGGCTGAGCTACCGGTGGCGGTGGGTGGGCGTGGGCCCGGCCACCCGCGTGACGTGGCAGCTCACCGCCGTGGGCGCCGCCACCACCGTCACCACCACGGAGATCAGCGCGAACGGGCCCTCGGACTGGCGGAGCTGGAACGGCACCGGCTGGCCTGGCATCCTCGACCAGCTGTCCGACCACGTCCAGACCGGACGTGACATGCGCTGGACCTGGCGGCGCATGGGGCCCTACGTGCAGGCCGAGCTGCCCGCGCCGGCCTACGAGGCGTGGGCGGCGCTGACCGCCGTCCCCGCCCTGCAGTACTGGACGGGCCGCACGGCGGGGTCGCTGAACGTCGGCGATCCGATGGCGTTCGTGATCGGCGACGCGAGCGGAAGCTGCGTCCTGACGGTCACCGAGCACGTCGAGGCGGGGCAGCGCTTCCCGTCGTACCTGCCGAGCCTGGACTTCAGGCTCGACCGCGGAGGGTGGCCGGACCACCTGTCCGGCCACCTGTGGATCGAGCCGACCCACCTCGGCGGCAGCCTGCTGCAGGTCTTCCACCACGGGTGGGAGATGTTCGGCTCGACGGACACCGCCCCGCACGACCGCATCCTGCTCACCCAGTTCTGGGCCGGCGCCTTCGACCGTCTCGGCAGCCTCGTCCGGCGCATGTCCGCGCCGCCGGACATGCCGGGCGGCCTCCCCGGCTGACGGCCGGGCCGCGCACCCATCCCCACCAAGACACAACGGAAGGATCGGCGATATGGCACACGCCGAGGACGAGGTTCACCCGCTCTATCAGAAGCACCTTCGCAACGATCCCTTCCCGATCTACGCCCAGATGCGGGAGGAGGGACCGGTCCAGCTCGTCAAGGAGCCGCGTGGCATCGAGCACTGGGTGATCACGCGTTACGAGGAGGCGCGGGCCGCGCTCGCGGACCGCCGGCTCTCCCGCGACCCCCGCAACATGTGGGAGGTCATGCGGCAGACGGAGCTCTACGACGAGGGCGAGGAGGACTCCGAGCCGCACATGCTCAACGCCGACCCGCCCGAGCACACCCGGCTCCGGCAGCTGGCGAACAAGGCGTTCACCGCCGAGCGGGTGGAGCGGCTGCGTCCGCGCATCCAGCAGATCACCGACGAACTGATCGCCGGGATCGAGACCGGCAAGCAGGTCGACTTCATGAGCACGTTCGCCGCGCCCATGCCGATCAAGGTCATCTGCGAGCTGCTGGGCGTCCCGTACCAGGACGCGGTGAGCTTCACCACCTGGGTGCTCGCGGCCCTGACCCCGACCTACGTCAAGGGCGAGCGGATCCGCCCGTACGAGGCCAACCGGATGCTGCGCGAGTACTTCGTCGAGCTGGTCGCGCGCAAGCGCGCCGAGCTCAAGCCCGGCTCCGGGCACGAGGAGCAGCAGCCCGACCTGCTCAGCGCGCTGATCGTGGCGTCCGACTCGGGCAGCAGGTTCACCGAGAAGGAGGTCGTCTCCACGGCCAACCTGCTGCTCATCGCCGGCTACAAGACCACCGTCAACCTGATCGGCAACGGGATGCTGGCCCTGCTCCAGAACCCCGGCGAGATCACCCGCCTGCGCCGCGACCCGTCGCTGATGGCGTCGGCCGTGGAGGAGCTGGCCCGCTACGACGGCCCCGTGGAGCGGGCGATGCTGCGGGTCGCCACCGAGCCCGTCACGATCGGCGACGTCACGATCCCGGCCGGCGCGCTGGTGACGATCGCCAACGCCTCGGCGAACCGTGACGAGCGCAGGTTCGACGGCGGCGAGCGGCTCGACGTCGGCCGCGGCGACCGCAACCACCTGGCGTTCGGCTACGGCATCCACTACTGCATCGGGGCGCCCCTGTCCCGCCTGGAGACCGAGATCGCGTTCACCTCGCTGCTCAACGAGTTCTCCGAGATGACCCTGGCCGTCCCCGTCGAGAAGCTGGAGTACCGCGAGACGGGCGTCCTGCGCGGCCTCGGCGAGCTGCCGGTCTGGTTCACCCGGCGCGACGCCGCCTAGCGCCTCCCGAGATCCCGCCGGCACGCCGGTCCCTGCGCACTGACGCGGACCGGCGTGCCGGTCTCCATGTCCGAGCCCGCCTTCCCGACCCGGGTTCGCGGCCCGGAGCGGGCGCAATCTCGAAGAAGCCGCCCGGCTGAGGCGATGCCTACGCTGGCGGAACCGGACAGGCAACCGACGACAGGCGGCGCATATGGGCAACCCCATCGTTTCCGACCGTGGAGCCGACATCGACCGGACGCTGGCGGCCGGGGAGCGGTTCATGGCGGACCTGAGCCGCGCCATGGTGACCCTGGCGTGCGCCCTCGGGGACCGGCTGGGTCTGTTCGCGGCGCTGGCCGACGGCACCGCCCGCAGCGCCGACGACATCGCCGGGCGGGCCGGAGTCGACTCCCGCTACGTGCGTGAGTGGGCGCGGACGCTGGCCGCGGGCGGCTACCTGGAGATGGATCCCTCGGGACACGAGTTCCGGCTGCCGCCGGCCCACGCCGCGCTCCTGGCCGACCCCGGCTCACCCTTCTACGTCGGCGGCATCGCCCGGCTCATCCCGCCGCTGGCCGCGATGGCCGACCGGGTGGCGGACTGCTTCCGCAGCGGCGCCGGACTGGGCCCGGCCGACTACCCGCCCGCGATGTACGAGGCCACCTGGCAGATGAGCGCCAAGTGGCTCCGGGCGATGCTGCTCGACCAGTGGGTGCCGCTCGTCCCCGGCCTGGCCGAGAAGCTGGCCTCCGGCGCCCGCGCGGCCCACCTGGCCTGCGGGTCGGGCACGGCGCTCGCCCTGCTCGCCCAGCGGTTCCCGGCGTCGCGGTTCGAGGGCGTCGACCGGCACGAGCTCAACGTCGGGCGGGCCCGCCGGGAGATCGCCGAGTACGGCGTCGCCGACCGTGTGACGGTCACCAGGGTGGCGGACTTCGCCGACGGGCTGTCCGGACCCTACGAGCTGGTCATGGCGTTCGACTCGCTGCACCTGGCCGCCGACCCCGCCGAGGTGCTGCGCAGGGTCGCGCGGACGCTGGCCCCGACCGGCGTCCTGCTGCTGCTGGAGACCCACTGCTCCACCGACCCGCACGAGAACGTGGGGGACGTCGCCGCCTTCCTCTACGGCACCAGCACCCTGTACTCGGTGCCGCTGTCCCGGACGGGACCGGTGGTGGCGGGCATGATGGGGCTCCCTCACCCGGTGCTCGCCGGCATGTGCGCCGACGCCGGGCTGACGGTTCCCCAGCGGATCGCCGCCCCCACGCCCTTCAACGTCCTCTACCAGATCAGGAAGGCATGATGAGCGCAGCCCCGGGTGCCCGTCCGGTCACCGACGCCCCGTCACCGGCCGCACCGATCCGTTGGACGCAGGCACCCGACGGCTCGCAGCGGGCGCGGGTGCCCGTACCGGTGGACCACCGCGATCCGGACGGGCCGACGATCGACATCGCCGTGGCCCGTCACCCGGCCGGCGAGCGCGGCGTCCGGCTGGGCGCGCTGGTCGTCGCGCCCGACGATCCGGGCAGCTCCGGCATTGCGCTGGCCGGCGCGCTGGTGAAGGCGCTGCCTCCGGCGGTCACCGCCCGCTTCGACGTGATCGGGTTCGACCACCGCTTCAGCGGCGAGAGCGCGCCGCTGCAGTGGGGGCTGGACCAGCGGGAGATCTTCTGGGTGTTCCACCAGTCGGAGTCGTTCGCCGCCGAGGTCCGCTTCCAGGCCGAGATCGCCGCCAAGGCGGCCGAGCGCTCCCTGGCCGTCCTGCCGCACATCACCACCCGCAACATCGCCCGGGACATCGACGTGATCCGGCGTGGCCTCGGCGAGGAGCGCATCTGCCTGCTCGGGCACAACTACGGCTCCTACGTCGCCGCGGTGTACTGCCAGCTGTTCGGCGACCGCGCCGACCGGGTGATCCTCGACAGCGTGCTCAGCCCCGACTGGGTGTGGCGCGGCCTGTTCGGCAACTTCGCGCGCAACTGCGAGGCCGCCCTGCGGCGCTGGTGCGCGGTGACCGCCCGGCCGGCCGGGCCGCTCGGCGACACCCCGGAGCAGGTGCGCGACGCCTTCGAGGAGGTGCTGAGCAAGGCGGGCGCCGGGGGGATCATGCTTCCCGGGGTGCCGGTGCCGCTGGACGACCAGTTCCTCCGGGTGCTGGCGATGATGATGCTGAGCTCGCGACGCTCGCACCCGGCGCTGGCGGACGTCGTGCGGTCGGCCAGGACCGGGGCACCCCTGCAGGCGGCCACCCAGCAGCTCATCGGCTCGATGTTCGCGGTCCCGCGCGACGCCTCCACCGCCGCCGCCCAGATGGCGATCCTGTGCGGGGACGCGGCCTGGCCGCGGGCGCTGGAGGAGTACGAGTCGGCGAGCGAGGAGGCGTCGGGCTTCATGGGCCGGGCGTTGCTCGGCGTCAAGGCGGGCGCGTTCTGGCCGGTCCAGCCGCTCGAACCGCCTACGGTGTTCGGCCCCACCGGGGCGGGCGGAGTGCTGCTGGTCCAGGCGGAGCAGGACATGTTCACCGCCGCCGTCGGCGCGACGCAGATGCGGCGCCTGCTGGGCGAGCGGGCCCGGCTGGTCATGGTACGCGGCATGACCGAGCACCGGATCTTCCCCTTCGCCGGCCACGCCGGGGTGACCGCGGTGGCCGAGGAGTTCCTGACGACGGGCCGGCTGCCGGACGCCGACCTCACCCTGGACGGCGAGGGGACGCGAGAGCCTTGAGGGGGCCGACGATGAACCAGCCAAGCCCGGACCTGGCGGCCTACCACCGCCAGCAGGCCGAATGGAGCGCCCCGGACCCCGCGCTGGGCGGCGCCCGCCGCGCCGCGTTGCGGGTCCCCCTGGACTACCGGCGCCCCGGCGAGCGGGACATCGAGATCGGCGTCGCCCGGCACGAGGCGACCGGCCGCCGCCACGGGGTGCTCATGATCGGCCCCGGCGACGACCTGGGCAACAGCGGCCTGAGCCTGCTGTCCGCGCTGCTCGGCAGCCTGCCCGGCGAGCTCGTCGAGGCGTACGACATCGTCGGCTTCGACCACCGGTTCATGGGAGCGAGCACCCCGATCTTCTGCGACCTCGAACCGGCCGAGCGCTTCTGGGTGTTCCACCATCCCGAGTCGTTCGACGCCGAGGTGCGCTACCAGGCCACCGTGGCCGCCAAGTGCTCGGCCGGCTCCCTCGACCTGCTCGCCCACGCCAACTCCCGCAACATCTGCCGGGACATGGACGTGATCCGCGGCGTGCTCGCCGCCGACCGGATCGACTACCTGGGCTACTCGTACGGGACCTATCTCGGCGCGGTCTACGGCGAGATGTTCGGCGCCCACCTGAACCGGGCGGTGCTGGACGCGATCTGCAGCCCCGACTGGGTGTGGCGCGGGTTGTTCACCGACTTCCCCCCGAACGGCGAACGCGCGCTCAACCGGTGGTGCCGGTGGGCCGCCACCGAGCACGCCACCTACCGGCTCGGCTCCACCGGCGCCGACGTGCGGGCCCGTTACGACGCGGTGCTCGCCGCGGTGGACCGGGGAGACGAGGTCACGCTGATGGGCTTCCCGCTCGACCGCACCCTGGCCAGGCTGATCCCGGTGGGGATACTCAACAGCGAGAAGGCCTACCCCGTCCTCGCCGACATCGTCCGGCACCTGCGCACCGGGGCCGACCTCGACGCGGACAGCGTCGACTTCCTCGCGCGGATGTTCGGGCAGCCGAAGGAGGAGAGCGGCACGGTCGCCCAGCTCGCGATCCTGGCCGGCGACGCGCCGTGGCCGCGCAGCCCGGCCCTGTACGAGCAGGACATGCTCAAGGCGGCCGAGGAGTTCCCCTGGACCGGCGCGGCGCTCAACGGGATCAAGGCCCCGGCCTTCTGGCCCGTCCCGCCGGCCGAACCCGCCACCCGGCTCGGCACGGAGGCGGGTGGCGGCAGCTACCTGCTGGTGGCCGCAGACGAGGACATGTCCACCCCGTGGGTGGCCGCCCGGCGCATGCACGAGGTGCTGGGGGACCGCTCGACCTTCGTGGCCGTCGCGGACACGGCCCACCACCGCGTCTTCCCCTTCTACGGCAACGTCCGCCTGAACGAGCTGGTCACCGACTTCCTGCTGACCGGCCGGACGCCGGGCCCCGATCACGTCTGCCCCAACCCGGACAGGTTGCTGGAGCCGGTCGCGTCCGGCCCGGGGATGACGGGCGCCGGCGGGTAGCCTTCCCCCATGCTGATCGAGAGGGAACGGCACGACGGCATCCGCAGCGGCACCATCACCGTGTTGTTCCGCCGCTGGCGGCAGCGGCAGGCGACCGCGGGCAACGTGTACCGCACCGCGTTGGGCCGGGTGGCGGTCGACGCGATCGACGTCGTGGTGGCCGAGCAGATCACCGAAGCCGACGCGCGGGCCGCCGGCTATCCGTCGGCCGCCGCCGCCGTCGCGGATCTTCGCGGGCGCCCCGGCGATCCCGTCTACCGGCTCCGTGTCAGGTTCGTCGAGGAGCCGGACCCGCGCGACGAGCTGGCGGCCTCCGGCGACCTGCCGGCGGAGGAGCTGGAGTCCCTCGCGGGCAGGCTCGCCCGGCTGGACCGGGCGAGCGGGACCGGCCCGTGGACCGAGGCGACGCTGGAGATCATCAGTCGGCGGCCCGCGGTGCGCGCCGCCGACCTGGCCGGCGAGCTGGGCCGCGACCCCGCGCAGTTCAAGCTGGACGTCCGCAAGCTCAAGAACCTCGGGCTGACCGTCAGCCTGGGCACCGGCTACCGCATCTCCGCCCGGGGAGCGGCCTACCTGGCGAGCCGGTCCCGCGACCGGTGAAGCGCCGACCGGCCCGCCGCCGGTCGGCGCCCCACCCGGAACACGTACGGCCGGTGCCGGCCCACCCCGAGGGGCGGCGGCCCGGAGGGCGCGTACGGCCGGTGCCGGTCCTGCCGGAGGGGCGGCGGCCCGGAGGACGCGTACGGCCGGTGCCGGTCCTGCCGGAGGGGCGGCGGTCCGGAGGGCGCGTACGGCCGGTGCCGGTCCTGCCGGAGGGGCGGCGGTCCGGAGGACGCGTACGGCCGGTGTCAGTCCTCCTGCGGAGGCGTCCACCCGAACAGGCCCGCGTTCTGCCCGCCGGTGTCGCTTCCGCGGGTCGCGGCGATGAGGATCCCCCTGCGGAGCTGGACCAGCAGCGGCGAGCGCACGTGCGCGACGCGTCCCAGCATCCGTGACTGCCGCACGATCCCGCGCACGCGCGGGCCGCGTTCGGCCGCGTAGCGGCGCAGGGCCCGCTCCACTCCGCCGGCGGTCCGGGCCGCGGGACCGGCCAGGGCGGCGGCGAGGACGGCCGCGTCCTCCAGGGCCGTCCCGGCGCCCTGGCCGAGGGTGTACACCATGGGGTGCGCGGCGTCGCCGGCGAGCACGACGCGGCCCCGGCCCCACCTGCGCGGCGCCGGCCGGTCGTGGACGTCGTGGACGACGCATCCGGCCGGATCGGCCGAGGCCGGTACCTTGCGCAGGTCAGGGTGCCAGGTGCTGGTGCGTTCGATCACCTGGGCCAGCACCTCGGCGACCGGCAGGCGGGGCGCGACGCCGCGCGGCGCGGTCATCGACGCCACCCAGTAGAGGTCGCCGCCGCCGAGGGCGGCGGCGAACAGGACCAGGCCCCGCCCGTAGGCGATGAAGCCGTCGGGGTGGGCGGTGGGGGCCGGCCCGATGCCGCGCACCGCGGTGAACCCGCGGTAGCGGGGGTCCCCGTCGCCCAGCAGCTGCGCGCGTACGGCGGAGTTGATGCCGTCGGCCCCGACCAGGACGTCGCCGCGCCGGACGTCGCCGGTGCGGGCGATCAGGTCGACGTGCGAGCCGCTGTCGCGGTAGCGGGCGGCGGCGAATCCGCCGACGAGCTCCGCCCCGGCCTCGCCCGCCGCCTCCCGGAGCAGCGCGTGCAGGTCGGCGCGCAGGATGGTGACGGCGGGCATGCCCCACCGGTCCTCGTAGCCGTCGAACGACACCCATCCGAGCACGCGGCCGCGTTCGTCGAGGAAGGCGCTGCGGTGCGGGGGAGTGTCACGGCCCCCGGCGGGATGGCCGGCCGCGCGGACCCGGTCGGCCAGGCCGGGCGCGATCGCGGCGAGCGCCTTGACGGCGTTGGGGGCCAGCACCAGCCCGCCACCGGTCCGGTCCGGCCCGGCCGAGCGCTCCAGCACGACGGCGCCCAGCCCGCGGTGGCGCAACGCGGTCGCCAGGGCCAGCCCGGCGATGCCGCCGCCTGCCACGAGCACGGTGCCGCGCCTGTCCTGGTGCATGCTCCGAGCATCCCCGAGGCCGGCGGCGGAACCTTCTTCGACATTGCCGCGCCGGCGGCGAGGGCGTGACACCCCGGAACGTGTAGGAAGTAGCCGACACTTGACGGGTAGGATCTTCCCTACCTACGATTGCCGCATGGAAATCACGCATCTGCAGAAGTTGACCATTCCCGTCGCCGACCAGGACGCCGCCAAGGCCTTCTACGTCGACAAGCTCGGGTTCGAGCTCCGCAGCGAGGCGCCGATGCCGATGGGCGACAACCTCCGCTGGATCGAGGTGGCGCCCAAGGGCGGGCAGACGACGCTGGTGCTGTGCACCTGGCTCCCGGACACGCCCAAGCTGCAGAACGCCATGCTCGAGACCAAGAACACCGACGTGGCCGTCAAGGCCCTGCGCGACGCCGGCGTCTCCGTCGACGACCCCACCGAGACGCCGTGGGGCAAGCAGGCGTCCTTCGCCGACCCCGACGGCAACACCTTCATCCTCACCGACGGCGCAGCCTGACCGTCCGTCGCCACCGCGCGGCACGCCCGCGGTGATCCGCCAGTCGCCTCGCACTCGGGTCCGCACCCCCGCAAGGGGCCGCCGGCGCCGAGACGTCTCCGTGGGAGAAGCCATGACCCAACCGCCACGTGACGAAACGTGGTCACCATCCGGCGCGGAGGAGCCCGCACCCGCCGGCGCCGTCTCGAGCCGGATGTGGATCACCCTGGTGCTCGTCTCTCTCGGAGCCATGATGGAGGCGCTCGACTCCACCGTGATGGCGATCGGGAACCCGCAGATCGCCGTCGAGCTCGGCACCGAGATCACCCAGCTCCAGTGGGTGAGCAACGGCTACATGTTCGCGGTGGTCGTCTTCCTGATCACGGCCGGGAAGATCGGTGACAGGTTCGGCCACCGCAACACCTTCCTGGTGGGCATGGTCGGGTTCGCCGCGAGTTCGGTGGTCGCAGGGCTGGCCGGCTCCGTCGAGGTGCTGATCGCCGCCCGTGTCGTGCAGGGGCTGTTCGGCGCCGTGCTGGCGCCCAACTCCCTGGCGATCATCCGGAACCTGTTCCCGTTCGACCGGATGAAGACGGCCATCGGGATCTGGGCCGGGTTCGGCGCGCTGGCCATGGCGGCGGGGCCCTTCGTCGGCGGCCTGGTGGTCGACCAGTTCGGGTGGCGGGGGATCTTCTTCCTCAACGTCCCGATCGGCGCGATCGTGGTGATCGCCGGAATTCTGTTGATCGACAAGGGGCGCGAGCAGCGCCTGGCCGCGTCCATCGACATCCCCGGCGTGGTCCTGCTGTCGGCCGCGCTGCTGGCCCTGGTGTGGGGGATCGTCCGCATCCCCGTGGACGGTCTCGACCTGGTGACCGGGCTGCTCTTCCTGGCCTTCGCCGTGCTGGCGGCGCTGTTCCTGTGGCGGCAGCAGGCATCGGCCAACGCGGTCCTGCCGCTGAGCCTGTTCCGCTCCACCTCCCTGTCGGCCGCCGTCGTGGTCCTCACGATGGCCGCGTTCGTGGCGTTCGGCAGCTACTTCTACTTCGGCCTCTACCTGGAGCAGGTGCAGGGCGCCTCACCGCTGCTCGCCGGCGTGCTGCTGCTCCCGCAGACCGTCCTGTTCGGCCTCGGCGCCGCGGTCGGCGGCAAACTCGGCAACGACCGGGGCCCGAAGGTGCCGATGATGCTCGGCGCGGTCCTGGTCGCGCTCGGCTCGGTGGGGATCACGCTGCTGCAGGCCGACTCGTCGTACGTCCTGCTCGGCCCGTCGCTGGGGCTGATGGGCGTCGGGATCGGGGCGATCGTCCCGGTGGCCGTCGGGGTGATCCTGGGACACAGCCCCGCCGATCTCGCGGGCACGGCGTCGGGCATGCAGCAGACCGGCCTGATGCTCGGCGCCGTGCTGGGCACGGCGATCCTCGGGACGATCATCAGCGTGCGCGTCGCCGCGGAGCTTCCCGGACGCCTCGCAGCCGCGGGCGTGCCCGAGGACGTCGTCGGCCGGGCGAGCGACCAGGCGGCTGTGGCGGCCCAGGGCTTCCTGCCGCAGGTCAGCGGCGTGGCCCCGGAGGTGGGCGCGCAGATCAGGACCGCGGTCGGCCAGAGCTTCACCAGCGGCCTCAACACCGCGATGATCGTGGGCGCCGTGCTCATGGTCGTGGCGGCCATGATCGCGAGCCGGGTCAAGGCTCCGGCGGAGCCGGCCGCCTCCTGGGGCTGAGCAGATCCTCCCCCTCCCGCAACCCGACGAAAGGAACACGGCATGGCGCTCTCCGGAGCGGAGATGCTCGTCCGCGTCTCGGCGTCCCTTCCCGAGAAGACCGGCAAGTCGGTCGAGGAGTGGGTCGCCGCGGTCGGCAAGTCCGGGATCGACCCGCTCGACCAGCGCGCGGTGCGGCAATGGCTCAAGTCCGAGCACGGGCTGACCAAGCCGCAGCAGGAGGCGATCGCCATCGCCGCGGCCAAGGAGGCCGGATGGGCCGAGCCCACCGCCGACGATCATCTCGCCGCCCAGTACGCCGGATCGAAGCAGGGCCTGAAGCCGATCTACGAGGCGCTCCTCGCCGCGGCCACCTCGCTCGGTGACGACGTCGTCGTCGAGGTGCGCGCCGGCTTCGTCGCGGTGAACCGCAAGCGGCAGTTCGCCGCCGTGCAACCGGCCACCGCGAGCCGGGTGGACCTCGGGCTGCGGTTCGTCGACCCGCCGTCCGACGAGCGGCTCAAGCCGGCCACGGCCCCGGGCCAGTCCACCCACAAGACCGGCCTGACCACCGCCGAACAGGTCGACGACGGCGTCAAGGCGCTGTTGCGACAGGCCTACGAGCAGAACTGACCCGCCGGTCCCCGATCGCGGCCCGTTTCCGCCGGCCCCGCCACGGGGCCGGCGGAACGCGCGTCAGCGCAGGAAGTCGCGCGCCGGGTTCGCCCGCGGATAGCGGCGCAGGTACGAGAAGAAGCCGGCGAGCGCGGCGTCGCTCCGGGTCAGCAGCCCCGGGGTGTAGTGGATGGTCATCAGCACGGGAGCGTCCTCGGCCAGCAGGTTGAACATGAACGCCTGCACGCGGGTGAGGAAGTCGGCCGCCTCCCGGGTCTCACCGGGCAACACGTGGGTGCCCCAGCTGAAGAACGAGGCGGTGGTCCGGGGCCGGGGCGCCGCCATGCCGGTGATCCAGTAGAACCAGCGGCCGTCGAGCGTGCCCTGCTGCCAGAAGATGTTGCTGCCGTGGATCGACGCCCAGACCCGGTACTCCTCACCGCCCGGCATCAGCGCGTGATAGCGGTATCCCACGGAGAACTCGTCCCAGGCGACCGAGTCGCCGGGGTCCTCGACGAACTTCCCCTCGTGCGGCAGCGCGAAGTGCTGCAGGTCCATGGTCTGGGCCGCGACCACCCAGGGATCCACCGCCAGCTCCTGGTCGAACGCCAGTGTCCTCGTCGCCACGGGAGCCTGCGGCATCGGCGGGTCCGGCTGGGGGAGCGTGAACAGCGGGGCCGAACCGTTGAACGCCCACACGATCCCGTGCGTCTCGACGGTGGGGAAGCGGAACAGGCGCGCCCGGGGATCGACCGGCGTGCCGTTGGCGGACAGGCACCGGCCGTCCATGCCGTAGCGCCAGCCGTGGAAGGCGCAGCGGATCGCGTCGCCGTCGAGGCGGCCCACCGACAGGTCGGCGCCCAGATGGACGCAGTACGCGCTGAACACGGACACCTCGCCGGACGACGAGCGCACGGCCACCACCCGGCCGCCGAGCAGATCGACGCCGACGATGCCCCCGGTCGCCGGCAGCGCGCTGCTCAGGCACACCGGGAACCAGGTCTGCGTGAACAGGCCGTCCGCGCCTTCGGACGGGATCGGCTCGGCGCGGGGCCGAGGTCGTACGTCGTCGCTGACCCTCTTGTCGCTGACCCTCTTGTCGGTGACCCTCTTGTCGGTGACCCTCACAGTGAATCCCGTCCCTTCCGGGCAGGCGCCAGACCGCGTTCAGTGTCACCACCGCCTGACGGCCGGGTCAATCGGGCCCGGGAGAACGACAATCTCGAAGAAACCGCGGCACCTGCCGATGTGTTCCTCTATGAGGGTGTCATTCGTGGTGGCGCCGACGGGAGGAACCATGAACGCCGATCCGGCACAGCTGGCCGCCAACAAGGCCGTGGTCCAGAGGCTCGTCGACGCCTGGAACGTGCGGGACGTCGCGGAGATGATGCGGCACTGGGCCCCGGACATGGTGCACCACGGCCGCGACGGGGCCATGCCGGCCGGCCAGGTGGGCAGCGAGATGCAACGCTTCATCGCCGCGTTCCCGGACATCCGGATCGACGTCCAGGAGATGATCGCCGAGCGCGATCTCGTCAGCACCCGGCTCACGGTCTCGGCGACCCACTCCGGCCCCTATCTGAACATCCAGCCGACCGGCCGGGCCGTCCGCTGCGCGTTGATGGGCCAGCTGCGCATCGTCGGCGGCAAGGTGGTCGAGCACTGGGGGGTGGCCGACACCGTGCATCTGCTGGAACAGCTCGGACTGATCGACAGCGCGTTGCTGGAGGCGACCGCCTGACGGACCCGGGAGGGCATGTGAACGACGAACTGGCGACGACCAAGGCCGAGCGGGAGGAGATCGTCCGGCGGTTCCGCGGGGCCGTGCTGTTCTCCCGGGACTTCACCGCGATCCAGGAGGTCCTGGCCCCGGAGTTCGTGGACCACTTCGCGCCCCCGTGGGATCCTCCCGGCCGCGACGGCGTCGCGCACCGGTTCGGGCAGGCCGCCGACGCGCTGACCACCACCAAGGTCGAGGTCCTGGTCTCGGTGTGCGAGGGCGACTACCTGTCGCAGGCCATCGAGCTGCACTTCGCGCACACGGGCGAGTTCATGGGGATCCCGGCCACCGGCCGGACCTTCGCGATCGGCGGCTCGAACACCTTCCGCTTCGACGGCCGGCAGATCGTGGAGCACTGGGGGGTCTTCGACGTGGCCAAGATCCCGGACCTGCTGCGGGAGACGCACGGCGCCCAGGGCGGATGGGCGTCGATGTGGCCGGATCCGGAAGCCTCCAGCCGCGCCTGACCGGCCGCCGCGGGCGGCGGGTGGACATCCACGACGCATCGAT
The DNA here is from genome assembly GCF_002850745.1 of Nonomuraea indica. Classification (GTDB taxonomy): domain Bacteria; phylum Actinomycetota; class Actinomycetes; order Streptosporangiales; family Streptosporangiaceae; genus Nonomuraea; species Nonomuraea indica. The sequence continues at coordinate 675,984 of NZ_KZ559466.1, read as the reverse complement.
GGATCCTACGGGGACCTGGAGGTAGGTGTGCGGACTCGGGAGAAGAGCACGACGGAGCAGGCCGACGGCTACGACGATCACCGGCTCCGGGCGGTCGAACAGGTCCTCGTCAAGATCCGGCGCGACCTGTCCCGCGCGCACTCGCTCGACGACCTGGCGCAGACCGCGTGCTTCAGCCCGTTCCACTTCCTTCGCGTGTTCCGGGTCATCACCGCCACCACTCCGGCGAGGTTCCTGGCGGCCCTGCGGATCGCCGAGGCCAAACGGCTGCTCGCGGCGACGAACCTGGACATCACCACGATCTGCATGCAGGTGGGATACACGAGCCTCGGCACCTTCTCCCACCAGTTCGCCCGGCACGTCGGGGTCTCGCCGCGCAAGTTCCGGCGGCTGATCAGCGAGATGTCCGACCAGTCGTGGGAGGCGGTGCTGGCCGCGGCGGCGCCGCCTCCGCGGAGGGCCGGGCGGACCCGGAAGCTCCGCGTGCGGTTCAACGGCCTCGAACCCGGCAACATCGCGCTGGTCGGCCTGTTCGAGTCGGGAATCCCGCAGGGCTGGCCGGCCGCCTGCGCCATGGCGAGGGAGTCCACCGAGGTGGACATGGTGGCCGGCCCCGACGGCGTCTACATGGCCCTCGCGATGAGCTTCGCGCCCGACGCGGACATCGAGGCCCTGATGACCAACGACCTGCCGAACCAGTACCTGGTCGGCTCGTACGGGCACGTCCACGTCGAGGACGGCCACGTCAGCGAGAGCAGCATCGTCATCGACCTGCGCCCGCGCCGGCCCAGCGATCCCCCCATCGTCTTCGCCTCCCCGCTGCTCGCCGCCCAGGAGAGCCGGCACGACGCGGCGCCGGAGAGCGTGCCGGTCGGCGCCGCCCGAGCTTCAGCAGGATCGAAGAAGTACCGGGATCTGGCCTGATCTAGCGTTTGGCCCACCGCGCGACACGGACTGCGGAGGTGACCCGTGACCGAATCCCCGGCTCCGGCGACCGGCCCCGACGATCCGGTTCCCCGCCCGATGGGCGAACCCCTTCCCCACGAGGGGGACGACGGCCTCTACACCCAGAGCTGGTATCCGATCTGCATGGCCGCCGACCTGACGGCAGGCAAGGCCGTCGGCGCGGAGTTCCTCGGCGGGCGCGTCGTCGCGTTCCGCGACCGATCGGGCCGGCCGTCGGTGGTGAGCGCCTACTGCGTGCACCTGGGCGCCGACCTCAGCGTGGGGACCGTGTCCGAGGGCATGCTGCGCTGCCGTTTCCACGGCTGGGCCTACGACGGGGAGGGGGTGTGCCGCCGGACCGGCAGCGGCGACCCGGTGCCGAGCGGCGCGCGGCTGTTCCGGTTCCCCACCGCGGAGAGGTTCGGCGTCGTGTGGGCGTTCAACGGCACCGAGCCGATCTTCCGGATTCCCGATCTGCCCTGCCCGGAGGAGGAGATCCGGGCGCGACGGGGACGGTTCGGGCACCTGGCCATGGAGCCCTGGATGGTGTCCGCGCACACGCTCGACCTGCAGCATCTGTCGTTGCCGCACGGGTTCGACCTGAAGGTGCCGCCCGCCGACACGGTGCGGCACGGCGGGCATCGTCACGGGTACGACCTCGTCGGCTCGCTGCCGGACGGCACCACGTACGACGTGCGGATCGACATCCACGGCCCCAACCTGTTCCTGCAGACGGGCCTGCTCAACGGCCGCTGGTACTTCTGGATGACCTCGCCCAGCCTGCCGGCCCCCGGCCGGACCGACTCCTTCTTCGTCTACGGCGTCCGCAAGGGCGAGTCGGAGAGCGAGGAGGCCGCGGAGCGGGCGCTGCAGCAGGTGTTCGAGGCGCAGATGCAGTTCTACTCCGACGACTCCGACATCTTCGACACCATCCACTTCCAGCCGGGCCTGCTCACCTCCCGTGACAGCACCCTGGCGCTGTTCCTGGACTACATGCGGACCTACCCCCGAGCCAATCCGGCCCGGGAGTTCCTCAGCTAGACGCCGCGAGACGCCACGGTGTCCCGCTCCCGAACGGAGTTCAAGGTGTCCGATGCCCGTGCCACCCCCGACCCCCAGGCCGACAGCGCGTTCGGCACCATGGTCGCCCTGACCGACACCGTGGCGCCGTGGGCCATCCGCGTGGCGGCGACGCTCCGGCTGGCCGATCTGATCGCGCCCGACGGCGCGTCCGCCGACACGATCCTCAAGGGGCTGGAGGCCGCCGGGGAGAGCGTGCATCCCGAAGCGGTGCGCCGCCTGCTGCGCTACCTGGCGTCCCTGGGCGTCTTCGACCACGACGGGCCCGCCGGCCTCTACCGCCCGACGAGGCTGTCGGAGCTGATGCGCGAGGACAGCCCGGTCAGCATGCGCGACTGGTGGCACCTGGACGGCGCGATGTGCCGGCTCGACCGCACACCCGTGCTCATGCTCGACGCGGTACGGACCGGCGAGCCGGTGTACGAGCGGCTCTTCGGCCGGGACGTCTGGACGGACCTCGCCGGCAGCCCCCCGCTGGCGGCGTCGTTCGAGAAGGCGATGGCGCACAAGACCCGCATCTCGCTCGACAGCATCATCGAGGCCGTCGACTGGCGCGCCCTCGGCGACGTCGTCGACGTCGGCGGCGGCCACGGGCTGCTGCTGGAGGCCGTCCTGCGCGTCTCACCGGAGGCGCGCGGCATCGTGTTCGACACCCCGGCCGGGGTCGCGACGGCCCGGGCCCACCTGGCCGGCTCGCCGGTCGCCGGCCGCACCGGCTTCGTCGAAGGGGACTTCTTCGCCGCCTGGCCCAACGGGGCGGACACCTACATCCTCATGAACGTCCTGCACAACTGGTCCGACGACGACGCCGTGGCGGTGCTGCGGCGCGGCGCCGAGGCGCTCGGGTCCACCGGCCGGCTCCTGGTGATCGAGACGATCGTCGGCGGCGCGGGCGACCAGCGGAGCCTGGCCCGGCTGGACATCATGATGCTGCTGTTCTGCGGTGGCAAGGAGCGCAGCCTCCCGCAGTACGAGGAGCTGGCGGCCCGGGCCGGGTTGACCGTGGCCGGCTCGCACCCGACCTCCTTCGGGCTGGCGATCCTCGAACTGCGTCCGGCCGGGAGCCCGTGATGGACGAGCGCGCCGTCCACCCGTTCCCGTTCGGCCCCACCACCGCGCTGGAGCTGGACGGAAAGTACCGCAAGCTGCAGGAGTCGGAGCGGGTCGCCCGCGTCCGCATGCCGTTCGGCGGGGACGCGTGGCTGGTCACCGGGTACGAGGACACCAAATTCGTGCTGTCGGACCCGCGGTTCAGCCGCGCCGTGACGCTGACCATGGACCTGCCCCGGTTGCAGCCGCAGATCGTCCAGAACCCCGAGATGATCATGAGCATGGATCCGCCCGACCACACGCGGGTCCGCCAGGTGGCCGCCCGGGCGTTCACCCCCCGGCGGGTGGAGCGGCTCCGGCCGTGGATCGCCGACCAGGTCGAGGGGCTGCTCGACGACATGATGAGGGAGGGACCGCCGGCCGATCTCGTGAAGAGTCTCGCGCTGCCCCTTCCCGTCTCGGTGATCTGCGAGATCCTGGGCGTCCCGTTCGCCGACCGGGAGAAGTTCCGGGTGTGGTCGGACATCGTCATGTCGGTGACGGCGTTCACCCCCGAGGAGATCTTCGCCGCCTTCCGGAGCCTCACCGAATACCTGCGGTGGCTGGTCGGGCAGCGCCGGGTGGCGCCGGCCGACGACCTGTTCAGCGCCATGGTGCGGGCCCGCGACACCGAGGCGGTGATGAGCGAGCAGGAGCTGGTGACCTTCGGCGTCACCCTGCTCGTGGTCGGCCACGAGACCACCGTCAACGAGATCGCCGACATGATGTTCGTCATGCTCCGCGACGGCGTCTACGCCGAGCTGGCCCGGGGCGGCGGCGCGCCGGTGCCCCGGGTCGTCGAGGAGCTGCTGCGCTTCGTCCCGCTGGAGAGCCCGGGCGGGTTCGCCCGCGTCGCCACGGAGGACGTCACCATCGGCGACACCCTCATCGCCAAGGGGGAGGCCGTCTACACCCAGTTGTCGGCGGCCAACCGGGACCCGCGGGTCTTCGACGATCCCGACGAGATCGACTTCGAGGCGGCCAGGGAGCAGCACCTGACGTTCGGCTTCGGGCCGCACCGGTGCATGGGCGCGGCACTGGCCAGGGCGGAGATCGAGCTGGTCATCGAAGGGCTGCTGCGGAGGGTCCCCGGGCTGCGGCTCGCCGTCGCCCCGGAGCGGATCGCCTGGAAGGTCGACCGGCTGGTGCGAGGGCCTGAGGCGCTCCCGGTGACGTGGTGAGGGGGCCGGCGCCGGGCCCCTCACCCGCCGGGTGTCCCGCGTTGACAGGTAGGATAGCGCCTACTGATAATGTACTGAAGTCGGCGAGTATCGGGCCGCCGACGACGGTGCGACCAAGGGCTGCGAACCATGCCGCGGAGCGGGAAGACCACGACGCCGGACGGCGTCCCCACCCTGCTCGACGACGTGTTCCCGGCGCTGGCCAACCCGGTGCGGCGCCGCATCCTCCAGTTGCTGCTCCAGGGGCCGCAGTCGGTCAACAACCTCGCCGCGCACTTCGACATGGCCCGCCCCAGCGTGTCCGAACACCTGAAGGTGCTGCGCGACTCCGGCCTGGTGACGGAGCGGAAGGTCGGCAGGGAACGCCACTACTCCCTGTGCCGGGCGCCCATGCAGGAGATCTCCAACTGGCTGCACCCGTACGAGCTCTACTGGCAGGAGCGGCTGCGGCTCCTGCGCGACACCGTGGTGGAGGAGGAGAACGAGCGTCAGGGCCGGTAGGGCCGGCCCTCACGGGCGACGTCGGGCCCGGCGGCCGTGCCGGCGAGGACCGCTTCCAGCCGGCTGAACAGCCAGGACCGCCAGCCGCCGCCCATGATCCGCCGGGCCCGCTGCTGCAGCTCGTTGTCCGGGTCGAAGCCCTCGTGGTCGAAGAACAGCCTGGTGCCGTGGCCCTCCGCCACCAGCCGCCAGGTCGCCGTGCACCGCGCCCCGCTGGGACCGTGATCGTCCCAGCTGATGCGCAACATCCGCTCAGGCTCGATGGCGAGCACCTGGCAGTGGATGACGCCGTCGAATCTCGTCGCCGGCACGGCGGGCGCCACGATGGTGAACCGGTGGCCGACGACCGGCTGGAAATCCTGCGGGCCGAGCCATTTCGTCACCAGCCGAGGTTCGACGAACGCCCGCCACACGCGGTCCGGAGGATACGGCAGGTATTCATCCAGCCTGATCGCCTGGGGGTCGTCCGTCATATCCGTCAGCTCTCGATCAGCGACTGAGGAACCAGAGCGAGTCTATCCCCACGGGCCAGACGGCGCACTTGCGAAGGAGACACCGATGAAGATCGGAATCGGGTTGCCGGGTGAGGAACCTGACCTCCTGCTGGACTGGGCGCGGCAGGCGGACGCGGGACCGTTCAGCACGCTCGGACTGCTCGACCGCTTCATCTGGCGCAACCCGGAGCCGCTGGTGATGCTGGCCGCCGTCGCCGCCACGACGAGACGGATCCGGATCCAGACCGAGGTGCTGATCGGCCCGCTGCGCGACACCGCCCTGCTGGCCAAGCAGACGGCCACGCTCGATCGGCTCGCCGGTGGCCGGTTCACCCTCGGGATGGGGGTCGGCAGCCGGACCGACGACTTCGCCGCGGCCGGCATGCCGCTCAAGGGGCGGGGCCGCCGGCTCGACGGTCAGCTGATCGCGCTGCGGCAGCTGTGGGCGGGCGGGCGGACCGACTGCGGGCTGGGGCCGGTGGGGCCGGCGCCGCTGACGCCGGGAGGCCCGGAGATCCTGTTCGGGGCGTTCGCGCCGGCGGCTCTGGCGCGGGTGGCCAGGTTCGGGCACGGGCTGCTGTGCGCCGCGCCTCCGCCGTGGGCCGGCGACCTCTTCCGCGCGGTCGACAAGGAGTGGTCGCAGGCCGGCCGGCCCGACCGCCCGCGCAACGTCGGCCAGCTCAACGTGGCCTTCGGCTCGGACCGGACGGTCGCCACGGCCAAGGCGGCGATCAGCGAGTGCTACGCCATCGTCGGCGCCTCCCACTGGATGGTGGAGGGCATGCTCACCACCGAGGAGCAGATCCGCACGGCGCTGCGCGGGTTCGAGGAGCTCGGGGCGGACGAGGTCATCCTCTACTGCTGGTCACCCGAGCTCGGCCAGGTGGCCCGGCTCGCCGACCTCGTCGACCGCTACACCACCGCTCAGGCCGCCCGCTAGACATCCGGGGGCGCCGAGCCTCAGGCCGGGACGGCCCTCCAGGCCTCCACCGTCGCTCCGGCGATGGCTTCGACGCCGTTCCCGTACGCCTCGTACCCGCCGGACACGAAGCTGCCGCCGAACGGCAACCCGCTGAACGCGGCGCGGAAGCGCCGCGGAGGCCCGCCCGCCGGGAGCGCCGCGTACGCGGCCAGGGGCGTCAGGTCGTAGCCCGTCCGTGCCCGGTGGTTGTTGCGCGCCACCTGGTGAGCCGCCACGCGGAGCAGCGCGTCGAGGCCCCTGTCCAGGTAGAGCTGCAGCAGCCGGAACTGGTTGTCCAGGTGCTTCTCGTGAGCCTGCGCGGGATGCTGCAGGAGATACGCGCACACCACGGGCGCGTGCCACCGGTACATCCGCGGATCGGCCTGCTCCTCGGCCAGGATCGCGTGGTAGTAGTCGGCGCACACGCCCAGCGGGCCGGCAGGCGCGCCGCAGTCGCACTGACCCGTGATCCGCTCGTCTGCCATGGGCCGCACCCTAGGCGGCCGGAGACGACCTTGTCGACGGGATTACGGTGGCCCGGGGCCCTGCCGCGGGCGTCGGCGGGCGCCGGGAGAGGGCCCCGCGTACCAGGGGAGGCCCCCGCCGACGACGGCGAGGGCCTCGGGGCCGCGGTGGCAGGGGGGGTCAGGGTGTGCACGGCAGGGAGAGAGTGATGTCGTCGAAGTCGAGGCGGGCGAAGCCCGCCGCGTAGAACCCGACCTTCCCGGAGGGGTTGTGCGTCGGGTTGTCCCCCTCGATGACGGGTTCGTCGTTGACGTGGACGCTGATGGACGGGCCGCGGACGACCATCCGGAGGGCGTAGACCGTGTCCGGTTTCAGGCCGCGCTCCGCCGGCAGGACGACCTCGCGCAACGTCCGCCACTGCGCGTCGTAGAGGGTCCAGGTCGATCCTGCCGCCGCGTGCCGGTAGCGGACGTAGCCGCTGCCGGCCGGGCTGTGGCGGTCGTACATGATCAGGACCGCGCCGTCGGGCACCTGCGCGGGGGTCTTCAGCCGGTAGGCCAGCGCGTAGTCGGTGAAGGCGCGGTCGAGCAGCGCGTTGGCGCCGTTGACGATCCGGTACCAGTGGTTGCCGGAGCCGTCGTCCACGATGCCGCGGTTGGGGTCGACGGGCCAGCCGTTGCCGCCCGACTCGAAGTCGGTGGCGTGCATGACGCCGTCACCTTCGGTCACGGTGACGGTGGCCACGTCGGTGATCTTCGGATCGGCGTTCGACGTGACCGAGACGGTCGTCCTGCCCGGCGCCAGCGCGGTGACCGATCCGTCGGCGGCGACGGTGGCGACCGAGGTGTCGCCGCTCGTGTACGTCACCGCCCGGTTCGTCGCGTTCCACGGCACCGCCTCGGCGGGGAAGGACACGGTCCTGCCCAACGGGACGGTGAGCTGGTCGTCGGGAAGGTGGAGGGCCGTCAGGCGGATCTCGCCGGGCCCGTGCGGCAGCCCGACCTTGCCCTGGGTGCCGATCCGGTCGAACGGGACGGCCTGGAAGCCGGGGATGCGCCTGAAGACCTCGGCGTCCGCCGTCAGGGAGAAGTCGCCCGCCTTCCAGTCGGCGAATCCGGGGTCGCGGTCCGCGACCCAGTTGCCGGCGTAGTTGAGCAGGTTCTTGACGTCGCGCGCGCCGTGCTCGTTCACGCCGGCGGACCTGCTGACCTGGGGATTCCAGACGAGGTTCCTTTCGAAGAAGTTCTTCGCGGGGTAGTAGTGGTTCTCCTCGAAGAAGGTCAGCAGCTCGGGGTACTTCGCGGCGTACGGGGTGCCGACGAACCCGTTGTTCTCGTCGAACAGCTTCCTCCAGGCCGGCATGTAGTGCTTGTCCACCGTGTTGCCGGGCTTGTCGCCCATCCACATCTCGTAGTTGTCGTAGGGGACGTGGGTGTCGACGAAGATGTTGTTCCTGGCCTTGATGTGGTCACCGGAGCCGCTCTTGATGGCGTCGTTGCCCATCCGGTAGAAGACGTTCTCGTCGATGGTCAGGCCCATCGTGAGGTTGTCGGGATAGATGCCCTCGACGCCGCCCCGGCCCTCGCCGATGTGGTGGAAGTAGTTGCGCCGGATCACGGTGCCCCGCTCGTGCGGCGTCATGCCGGCGTTCATGTAGATGGCGCCGAGGTCCTGGAAGTCCTGGCAGATGTCGTAGATGTCGTTGTACTCGATCAGGTGGTCGTTGCCGTGGACGATGATGCCGGGATGCGGCGCGTCGTGGATCTCGTTGCCGCGCGCCTGGTTCCCCACGCCGTCGAACATCACGCCGGGGTTGTAGGCCTTGTGGTAGTAGGCGAAGTCGTGGATGTGGGAGTTCTCCACGCGGTTGCCGCCGGGCTTCAGGGTCTTGTCGTCGCCGCCGTTGAGGACGACGCCCACGCCCCCGACGTGCCGGATGGTGGTGGACACGACGGCGTGGTTGCGGCCCTTCCTCTTGTCCGGGATGCCGTCGTAGACGTAGCGGCCCGCCGAGTTGATGTACACGCCGCCGTCGGCGAAGTTCTGGATGTCGCTCCGTTCGATGGTGACGTCGTTGCCGCCGAGGATGACGGCGGGCAGGCTCCGCCCGTACTCCATCACCAGCTCCTGGAAGGAGACGTGGGAGGCGTTGGTGACGCGGAGCATCGGCTCCTTGAGCATGGTGACGGTGACATCGCCCTGCCTGCTCCGGAAGGCGGCGTTGGGCACGAGGTACAGCACGCCCTTCTCGCGGTCGATGTAGTACTCGCCCGGGGCGTCGAGCTCCTCCAGGAGGTTCTCGGCGAAGTGGAAGTCCGGATACCAGGACTTCATGAGACCGGACATCTCGCCGTACCGCAGGGTGATCCTCTTGGCCTGGGTGTCGATCGAAGCGACCTTGTTGTAGGACCACTCCCAGCTCTGACCGAAGATGCCGTCCAGCCAGATGTCCTCGGCTTCGGTCCAGTACCGGGGCCGGTCGTAGGAGTAGCGGAACGTCCCTCCGCGTTCCTGCAGGTCGGGGTCCTTCACGGTGGGTCCGGCGTCGACGATCTCGCCCATCTGCACCGTGCCCGCGTTGGGCCACCGGGCGAGGGTCATGCCCTGGCCCGCCACGTACAGCTCCATCGGGGGGACGAGGCTGACGTCGTTGGCCTTCCAGTAACCGTGGCGGCTGCGCTGCCCGTAGTCGGTGATGCCCAGGGCCGCCAGGTCGATCTGGCGGACCTTGCCGCGCGCCGGCTCGTCGACGATGCGCCGCAGCACGGCGTCGTCGGTCACCGGGGCGAACCTGTCGTGGTCCAGCTCCCGCCCCCCGGTGAGCCGTGCCGTCTCGCCGGGGTAGGAGCGGTAGACGACCGGCGCTTTCGCCGTGCCCGAGTCCTGCTGGTCGAGCGTGAACGACGCGGTACGTTCGTAGGTCCCTTCCCGCAGGTAGACGGTCACCCCCCGGGCAGGCAGGCCGTGGCGGGCCTTCAGTTTCCTGATCGCGTCCCTGGCTCCTTCGAGCGTGCGAAGGGGCCGGCCTCGCGTCCCGTTGTTGGAGTCCTTCCCGTCAGGTGCGACGTAGAGCGCCGCTCCGGGCGGCCGTGGCGCGGTCTCGGCCTGCGCCACGGCGGGCGTTGCCGCGAGGAGAAGGCAAGCCACCAGTGTGGCTCGCAGCCGTCGTTTCATGGAGACGATTCCCGCCTTTCCGGGTTGGGGGGACCGGGACGAGCCATGGGGACGGGCCGGCGGCTCACCCCTTGAGCGCGCCGACCGTCAGACCGCTGATGATGTGACGCTGCATGTAGACGAAGAAGATGATCACCGGTGCCACGGCGAGGAGGAGGTTGGGGAAGACCTTGGTCATGTCGGTCGAGTACTGGCTGATGCCGGCGTAGATGGCGGTGGTCACCGTGTAGGTGCCGGACCCCGGGCTCAGCAGGATCTGCGGGCTGATGAAGTCGTTCCAGATCCCGATCGAGTTCAGGATCAGCACCGTGATGACGGCCGGGCGGGTCAGGGGGAAGATGACCTGCCAGTACGTCCGCAGCCGACCGGCTCCGTCGATCGCGGCGGCGTGGTCGATGTCCCTGGGGACGGTGCGGATGAAGCCGACGAACAGGAAGATGCTCACCGGGAGCGTCATGGCGACGTCGTGCAGGATCAGCCCGGTCACGGTGTTGCCCAGCCCGATGGCGCGCAGCACGTGGATCAGCGGCACGATGAGGGCCGCGGAGGGGATGAAGGTGCCGGCCAGGAAGAAGAGCAACAGGATCTGCGTGCGCCGCTTGAGGCTGCGCGCGATCACGTACGCGGCCGGCCCGGCGAACAGGATGCACAGGACGTCGACGGCCACGACCAGCAGGAGCGTGAAGCCGTAACTGCGCAGCACGTTGTACTGCGGGCTGTGGATCGCGGCTTCGAGGTACTCCAGCGAGACCCTGGCGAACGGCAGGGCGAACGGGCTGCTCTGGATGTCCTGCTGCGACTTGAAGCTGTTGACCAGCAGCAGGTAGACCGGCACCGTCATGACGGCGAACAGCAGCGTCAGGAGCGCGATGCGGATCGGCGACGGGCGCCCGCGCCCGGCCGTGGGCGGCTTCGCCGGCGCCGGTGGGGCGGTGCGCGCGGCGCCGGGGGAGAGGTTGAGGGTCATGGGGGCTCCTGAGGGTGCTTAGCTCGCCGCGGCCCGGTCCTGCCGGTTGCGCAGGGCGGTGACGACGACCGAGAGCGCCGCGGACACCACCATGAGCCCCACGGCCTGGGCGGTGGCGAACCCGACGTCCGTGCCGGCGAACGACCGGTTGAGGATCAGGTAGGCGATGGTCTCGGTGGACCCGGCCGGACCACCGTCGGTGAGGCTGACGACGATGTCGTACACCTTGATCAGTCCGACAAGGTTGAGCACCATGGCCACGGTCACCACCGGTGAGATCATCGGGATGACGATCCTCCGGTTGATCTGCCGACGTGACGCGCCGTCGATCTGGGCGGCCTCGACGAGCTCGCGCGGCACGGTCTGCAGGCCGGCGACGAACAACACCACGTTGAAGCCGAATCCCGCCCACACGATGACGCCCACCAGGGTGATCACCGCGAGGTTCTCGTCGAAGAGGAAGCCGACGGGACCGATCCCGAGATCGCGGAGGGTGGCGTTGATCGCGCCGTTGGTGCCGAGGATGGCACTCCACAGGAAGCCCAGGATGAGCGCGCTGATCACGTGCGGGTAGTACGCGAGCGTCCGGAAGAACGAGTTGGACCAGCTTCGCTCCTTGAGCTGCAGGGCGTAGACGAGGCCCAGCCCGAGCATGCCCACGGCCCCGAAGACGGCCACGATCGCGGTGACCAGCCCGGCTCGCGTGGTGTCCGGATCGTCGAACAGGCGCGCGTAGTTCTCCAGGCCGACGAACGTCGCCGACGAGAAGCCGTTCCAGTCGGTGAGGCTGAGGTACAGGGCCACAATGACGGGGACGACGGTCATCACCGTGTACACCACGACGGCGGGGGCGAGCATGCCCGCGCTCGTCGCCGCGTCGCGGAGGCGGCGGCGCCGGCTGCTCGGCGCCCTGCGGTCGGCTTCGGGACTCGGTGCGGGCAGCCGCACGGAGTCCGTGTTCAGCCCTGCGAGTCCCACCACTGATCCAGCTTCGCCGCGACGTCACCGGCGGAGGAGCCGGTGAACAGGGACTGAATCCGCGTGTTCAGCTCCTCGGGGTAGCCCTGGACCGGCTGGCGTTCGCCCTGCTTGACGATCACGAACGGAGCCTGGTCGAGGATCGTCTGCACGCCGTCCCCGAGACTGGAGACGTCGTAGGCGAACCCCTTGCGCAGGTTGCCGTCGGCCGCGAGCTGGATCTTGATGGCCTCCGCGTCGGTCACCAGCCACTCGACCAGATCGATCGCCGCCTCCCGGTTGTCGGACTGCCCGACCACGGTGTACGGCTGCGCCATGTTGCCGAACTGGCCGGGCGGGTGGGCGCCGTCCGACGGCACGGGGAAGACGCCGATGTCGTCGCTCTTGCCCGCCTCGTCCGCCGCCGGCACGAAGTACGAGCCCATGATGTACATCGCCGAGTCGCCGCGGAGGAACGCGGCCTGGCCGTCGGGGTACTGGAGCCCGAGCGAGCTCTTGTCGAGGAACCCCTTGTCGAGCCATGACCTGTAGAGCTCGTAGTAGCGCATGTAGCCGCTGCCGGCGAACGTGGTCCGGCCGCTCTTCCGCTTGACCGTCCACTCGGGATCGGCGGTGAGCACACCGGCGTCGGCGAGCATGGAGAACTGCGCCCCGGTGACCCACTGGCCGGCCGTCTGCAGGGGGACGTAGCCGGCCTTCTTGAGCCTGCCCATCGCGTCCTCGAACTGGGCGATGGTGCGGATCTTGGTGGCGTCCAGGCCGGCCTCGGCGAACGCCTTCTTGTTGTAGAAGACCAGCGACTGGATCTGCTCGCCGACACCGACGACATAGTGCTTGCCGCCGATGGCGTAGTCCTGGAACAGGGGGGTCTTGGCCGCCCACGGCTCGCCGGACAGGTCGACGAAGAGCTCGGCCGTCTCGGGGGTGGGCACCACGTGCTGCGCGATGTCGGGCGGGTCGCCCGCGGCCAGGTCCTGCCGCAGCTTGGCCTCGGCCTGGATCGTGCCGGTGAGCTCCAGTTGCACCGTCACGCCCGGGTTCTTGGCCTCGTAGCGGTCGAACAGCTTGTTCCAGAACTGTTCCGTGAGGTTGGGGGTGATGTTGACGATCATGCGCAGCGTGGTCTTCCCGGATTCGCCGCCTGAGTTGCCGCCGCCACCGCACGCCGACGTCGCCGTTACTGCGAGGGTCGTCGCCGCGGCCGCCAGCAATCGCCACCTGTTCATGTGCCTCTTCTTCGTTCCTTGATCGAGTGTGGTTCCCGGGACCCACCGGGCCTGGCCCCCACCGGCTCGGGTCGTCCATCGGCGAGACGCTCCGCGAGTCCCCGTCCGGGGAGGGGCCGGTGGTCCGGGGGACCGCCGCCTTACGGAGTTCTGCCAGAAGGAGATCGTTAATCGCCTATCGATAGGGATAGTATTTCGCCCACCTCACTTGTACAAGGGGCATTTCGTGCGGGCCGTCCGGTGAGGTCAGCGGCTCTCGTCGCGCAGCACGAGCTCGACGACCGGAAGCAGCACCTCCGGCCGGACGACGGGCAGCGTCAGGGTGAGCGTCCCCGGAGGCCGGCCCGGCGGGGCGAGGTTGTTGTGCTCGTGCCCGGCGCCGTCCAGCTCGTCGAATCGCACCTCCGAGCCGTCGTGGAGCAGTTGCGCGTACCGTACGCGTCCGGCCAGGCCGGGCAGGTGGACGTGCCTGAGCGGCCAGGCGAGCAGATGGAGGTAGAGGCGGTCTCCCCGCTGGGTGTAGAGGCAGTTCGGCGGCGGCTCGAACGCGCTCGGCCCGGCGCCGTGCACGGCTCGGGCGTGCGGGGACATCCACGCCCCGATCGCGCGCAGGGTCTGCGCCGCCCGCGGGTCCAGCGCCCCCCGTCCCGTGGGCCCGACGTTCAGCAGCAGGTTGCCGCCACAGGCGACCGACTGCACGAGCATGCGCACCAGCAGGTCCGGACTCTTGTAGTCGTGATTGTCGCGGTCGTAGCCCCACGAGCCGTTGAGCGTGTGGCACGCCTCCCACATGACCTCGGCGCCGTCGCGGGTGAGCGGCCGGTCGGGCTGGTACTGCTCGGGCGTGACGTAGTCGCCCGGGATGCCGAGACGGTCGTTGACGACGATCCCCGGCCGCAGGTCGCGGACCATCGCCATGAGCTCCTCCGCGCCCCACTCGGCGGGTCCCTTGGCGGGGTAGGTGAAGTCGAAGAAGAGCAGGTCGACGGGGCCGTAGCCGGTGAGTAGCTCGCGCACCTGCCCGCGCATGTACGCGCGGTAGCGGGCCATGTCGCGCCCGGCGGCCTCCTCCGGGCGCACGCCGTCACGCAGCGGGTGGTACCGGTCGACGGTGAAGTCGGGGTGGCGCCAGTCCAGCAGCGAGTAGTACAGGCCCACCCGCAGTCCCTCCGCCCGCATGGCCTCGGCGAACTCCGCGACTAGGTCCCGTCCGGTCACGCGGGCGGAGGTGTAGTCGGTGAGCTTCGAGTCGAACAGGCAGAAGCCGTCGTGGTGCTTGGCGGTCAGCACCGCGTAGCGCATCCCGGCCTCGCGCGCCGCCCTGGCCAGCGCCGCGGCGTCGAACAGGTCGGGGTCGAACCGCTCGAGATAGCGGTCGTAGTCGGCGTCGGTCATCGCCTCGCGGCTGCGCACCCACTCGTGCCGGGCGGCCAGGCTGTACAACCCGAAGTGGACGAACAATCCGAAACGCGCCGCCGGGAACCACGCGGACCCCTCCTCGGACCTGCCTGACACTGGCGTCTCCTCTCACGGTTGACAGCCCTCGCCGGTCGGCAGTTACATCTACCATCGATAGGCGATAATTGTCGACGTTGTTGGGTGAGGGCATCGCATGAACACGAACGGGCACGGCACGGAGACCTACGAGACGATGCTGGGGCCGGCGCAGTCCTCGCCCTTCGTCCGGCCGACGGCGCGCATGGTCGAGGCGCTCGCCGACGTGAGCGCGGCCACCGCCTGCGCCAAGCTGCACCAGATGGGCATCACCCGCACGTTCATCGACGGACCCGTGCCGCTGCACCGGGAGCCGGACGTGCGGATCACCGGGGGAGCGGTGACGCTGCAGTTCCTGCCGCAGCGCGAGGACGTCTTCTCCGGCGGTGAGCAGGAGGACGCCGAACGCAGGACCGCGCTGTGGGCGGTGCTGGAGTCCATCAGGCCGGGTGACGTGCTCGTCGTCTCGGCCCAGGCCAGCCACTTCACCGGCTGCCTCGGCGACATGCTGGTCCGCTACTTCAAGCTGCGCGGCGGCGCGGGCATCGTGGTGGACGGCCGGATTCGCGACGCCGCGCGGGTGCGCGCCCTAGGCGTGCCCATCTGGTGCACGGGGGTGACGCCGCACTACGCCTCCCAGACGGAGCTGTTCCCCTCGGCCTTCAACGTCCCCGTCGGGGTGGGCGGCGCGCTGGTGACGCCCGGGGACCTCATCGTCGCCGACGAGGACGGCGCGGTCGTCGTGCCGCAGCGCAGCGCCGTCGAGCTGGCCGAGGACTCCCTGCTGCACCAGGACCGCGAGGAGTTCGCCCGTCGCCGGTTGGACGAGGGCGGGCGGCTGTCGGACTACTACCCGCTGACCGGGGCCGGCCTGGAGGAGTCCCTCGCCAGCCGCGACGCGGGCTGACCGGCCCGGGAGACCCGCCGGGGACCGGCGGGTCTCCCGGCCAGGTCACGTCTCCAGCAGTTCCGGCGGGACGAAGCCCTCCTCGGCGAGGCGGTGCCACAGTTCCGGCGGGATCTCCGTCCGCGCGGCCTCGGCGTTCCGGCTCACCTCGTCGGCCGACCGGCACCCCACCACGACGGAGCCCACGGCCGGATGCAGGTAGGGGAACTGGAGCGCCGCCGCGGCGAGCGGGACCCCGAACTCGGCGCAGACCGCACGGCACCGCTGCGCACGCGCGAGCACGTCCGCGGGCGCCCGGCGATAGTGGAACATGGCGCCCGGCTGCGGGTCGGCCAGCAGCCCGGTGTTGAACACGCCGCCCACCACCACCGTGGTGCCGGTGCTCAGGCACAGCGGCAGCAGCGTCGCCAGCGCCTCGTGGTCGAGCAGCGAGAACCGCCCGGCAACGAGGACCACGTCCACGTCGAACTCCGCCACGTACGCCGCCAGCGGCTCGCAGTGGTTCATGCCGAAGCCGACGGCCCCCGCCAGACCTTCCTCACGGATCCGGCGCGCCGCCGGATAGCCGGTCCGGCGGACCTCGTCCGGGAAGTCGTCCGGGTCGTGCAGGTACAGGATGTCGACCGCCGGGCGGCGCAGCCGTCGCAGGCTCGACTCCAGCGACTCGCGCAGGCCGCGCTCGGTCCAGTCGGTCACGACCCGCTCCCCGGGCCTCAGCAGCCAGCCGGCCTTGGTCGAGATCACCGGCGCGGTGACGCCCTCGGCCTCGATGGCCCGGCCCAGCCGGTCCTCGGCCAGGCCGTGGCCGTAGCGGGGGGCGGTGTCGAAGTACGTCAGGCCCTCGCGGGCGGCGGCGGCCACGGTGGCGGCCGCGTCCCGCTCGCTCACCTCGCGGAAGAGGTTGCCGATGGGGGCGGTGCCGAGGCCCAGCCTGGGCAGGGCGATCGTCATCGCGCGACCTCCCACGGCGGGGCCGCGTAGGTGGGCGTCCCGGCGCGCAGTGTCATGGTCAGCGTCAGCCGCACCTGCGTCGCCCCCGGCAGCCGCACGCCGACGTACGGTCCCTCGACCGGCCGGGGCGCCTCGTCGTCGGCGCGTACCGTGTGAAGGCGGTGCTCGGCGAACGCGCCCGCCTGCACCACGAGCGAGCACGGCGCGGCGCCGAGGTTGACCAGTTCGACCACGGTGCCGGCGGGATCGATGCTGGAGACGAGCGCGGCCACGTCCGGGGGCAGCCCGGGCCGGCGGCGGTCGGCGTCGAAGTAGCGCACGTGCATCTGGGCCAGGCCGCCGTTGTAGAGCACCTGCGGGGAGCCGGTGGTCAGCTGCAGCAGCGCCTCCGTGACGACCGGGTTGCGGTCCTGCCAGTCGTGGATGCCGAACGCGTCCGGGCCGACGGCCGGATCCACCGGGTCGTTGACGATCGACTCGACCCGCTCGGCGCACGAGTCGATGGCGCTGCTCAGCATGCGCTCGGGGAAGCCGGGGTTGCGGCCGGAGAGGTACTCGTACCAGGGCTCCTCGTGGCCCGACTCCTCCTTGGTGCGCTGGGTGTGCACCGCCGTCCAGTCCCAGCTCGCCCCCTCGCGCAGCCGGTCGACGCGCTCCCGGTCGGCGGCGTCCCGGCTGAACTGCCACAGGGCCACGGGCAGCTGGGTCGGCATCACGTTGTGGTCGAACCAGCCGGAGTCGTCGCGGCGCATCGGGGCCAGGAGCGTCGGCTCGCCCTCCAGCCCACGCAGGTGGGGCCGCCAGCGTTTGGTGATCGTGGACACCTCGCGCGGCCGCATGGGCGCCGCGTGGCGGAGCACCACGTCCAGCGGGTTGCGCGCCAGTTCCAGGTAGGAGCGGTCGCCGGTCAGCAACATCGCGTTGGTGGCGCCGACGATCGCGGCGGTGCCCACCGGCGGCAGGCCGTGCGGCCACGACCAGCCGTAGTGCCCGCCGTACCAGCGGCCGTCCAGGTGCTCGCCGACGATCCCGTGCGTCCCGGCGTTGTCGGGCACGACGTCGCGGCCGGCCATGCGGTCGCGCCAGGCGTCCACGTACTCGACCACCCACGCGGCGTGGCGAGGTGCGCCGCCGAGGAGGTGGGCGTTGGTGACGAGGCTGGTCGCGGCCAGGTTGACGATCGTGTCGCCGCGTCCCATGCGGTCCCACATGACCCTGCCGTAGGCCCGTGCCCGCTCCGGATCGGCGGCCAGGTCGTCGAACGGCGCGGCCTCGTCGATCCAGTCGAGCGGCAGGCCGTAGGGGCGCAGCGCCAGGCTCCACGGGAAGTAGACGTCGCCGTCGCTGAAGCCCCAGCGCGGCCCCGCGGCGCCGTTGTGCGGTGCGCGGATGATCCGGTGTTCGGGATCGTAGTTGGGCCCTCCGGGCAGGTAGAGATCGGCGAAGCGGGCGGCGAGCTCCCCGAGCTCACCGTCGTCCGGGGTGGCGAGGCAGAGCCCGTAGAACAGCAGCAGCCCCTCGCCCTGGTGGAACCAGTCGTAGCCACGCTCGAAGCCGTCCACCAGCATGCCCATCTCGGTCAGCTGGCCGGTGACTCCACGCCAGTGCCGGCGCGCCGCGGCGAGCACGTCCGCGCTGCCGCCGAGCAGGTAGAGGGTCGGCCAGTTGAAGAACGCCTCGTAGAAGTCGTCCACGCCGTCGCGGCCGTCGAGGCCCTGCCCCAGCGTGTCGCGGAACACCAGCCGCCCGTCGCCTTCGGTGTAGCGGTCGGCGAAGATCCGCCACGCCTTGTCCTGGACGGCGAACAGCTCCCGTTGCAGTTCGGCCCACCGGGGCGGGGTGGTGAGGGAGCGGCTCGCCCGCAGCGCCGGCGGGTGTGAGATGTGCATGGCGAACACCAATCGTTCATCGATAGCCGATGATTAGAATCTTCATGAGCCCGAATCGGTGTGTCAATACTGGACAAACGCCTGGAGACGATGTGATCGACTGTCATGTCCACCTATGGGATGTGGATGGCGGATATCCATGGATCCAGCCGGGTTCGCTGCACCACCGGACGTTCACCGCCGCCGACCTGGCCGAGTCGGGCGCGGGCCTGGAGCTGACCGGCGCGATCCTGGTCGAGGCCTCCCGCGGCGACCACGGCGAGAACGTCCTCCTGCACGACCTGCGCCTGCGTCACCCGGATCTGCTTCTCGGTCACGTGGGCAACCTGAACTCCTGCGCGGACCTCGGCCCGTCACGCTTCACCGAGCTCCTGGCGGAGACGCGCCCGAACGGGATGCGGCTCGGCGGCGCGTCCTGGGACGCCACACCGGCCTCCGCGCGGGCACTCGTTCCCGCCATGGCCGCACGCGGTGTCGCTCTCGAACTCAACCTGCACCACGCCGCCGTCCCGGTGGCGGCCGGGGTCGCGGCCCGGCATCCCGGACTGACCGTGGTCGTTGACCACCTCGGCAACCCTCCCAGCCTGCGGACCGCCGGCCCGGGCGAGTGGCGTGAGCAGGTGCGCCGGGCGGCCCGCGTGCCCAACGTGATCATGAAGATCTCCGGTCTGCTCACTCAGCAGCACGGCGTGCCCGGGGAGCAGGTGGCGGACCTGGTCGCCCACGTGGTGGACGCGTTCGGCCCCGACCGGTGCATGGTCGGCTCCGACTGGCCGATCTGCCTGAGCCGGGGATCGCGGGCCGCGTCGCTGCGGCTGGCGCGGCGAGGTCTCCGCGGGGTGGATGACGGCGAACTCCTGCGGGTGCTGCGCACCACCGCCGAACGCGTCTACGGCCTGGCAGCCCGGGTTGACAACGATCGGGGCCCCTGCTTCGATGCGACGGTTGACGATCGATAAACGATGATTGGTTGACGATGGCCCATTTCGACCTCCCCCAGGAGCAGCTCGAGCAGTACGTGCCGGTCCTGCCGGAGCCGCCCGATCTCGACGCGTTCTGGGCGAAGACGCTCGCCGACAACGACGGCTTCGACCTGCGGACGAAGGCCGACCCGGTGGCGAACGGGCTGGCGACGATCGACACCTTCGACGTCACCTTCGCCGGCTTCGGCGGCCACCCCGTCCGAGGATGGCTGCACCTGCCCGCCACCAGGACAGGCCCCCTCCCCGCCGTCGTGGAGTACCTCGGATACGGCAGCGGGCGCGGCGTGCCCCACGAGAAACGGCTCTGGGCGTGCGCCGGCTACGCGCACTTCGTCATGGACTCCCGCGGCCAGGGGCGTGACACCCCCGACCCCGACACCGCGACCGGCGACGTCGCGGCGCCCGGTTTCCTCACCCGCGGCGTGCTCGACCCTGAGCGCTACTACTACCGCCGCCTGTACACCGACGCGGTGCGCGCGGTGGCGGCGGTGCGCGCGCATCCGGCGGTGGACCCGTCCAGAGTCGCCGTGACCGGCACCAGCCAGGGCGGCGGCATCGCCCTCGCCGTGGCCGGTCTCGTCCCCGACCTGCTCGCCGTCCTGCCCGACGTGCCGTTCCTCTGTCACTTCCCGCGCGCCGCCACGTTCACCGACCAGCCGCCCTACGCGGAGATCACCAGGTACGTGAAGCTGCACCGCGAGCACGCCGCCACCGTGATGCGCACGCTGTCCTACTTCGACGGCGCCACCCTCGCCCGGCGGGCCACGGCCCCGGCGCTCTTCTCCGTCGGGCTGATGGACCGCATCTGCCCGCCGTCCACCGTCTACGCGGCGTTCAACCATTACGGAGCGCGCCGCGCGATGCCGGCGACCGGCAAGCAGATCCGCGTCTACCCGTTCAACGACCACGAGGGCGGCGGACCCGACCACGAGGTGGTCAAGCTGGCGTGGCTGGCCGCACGGCTGGAAGAGTCACAATCGATACCTGCTAGGCGATGATCAATTATCATGAGCAGGGGGACGCGACGGCGCACGATGGGGAATTCATGGCATCGACACGGCAAGTGAGTGACTTCGCCTCCAGGCTGGCCACGAGCAAGGACTCGGTTCGCCCCACCCTGATCTCCGATCGGGTGTACGAGCTCCTCCGCCAGGCCATCGTCGAGGGCGAGCTCGCACCGAACGACCGCGTGGTGGAGTCGGAGATCGCACGCCGTCTCGGGGTGAGTCAAGCGCCGGTTCGCGAAGCCGTCAAGCAACTCGCGCGGGAGGGCCTGCTCGTGCATGTCCCGCGGCGCGGCAACTTCGTCGTCGAGATCTCCACCGAGGACGCCGAACACGCCCGCCAGGTACGCGAGCCGCTCGAACGGCTGGCCGCCACGATGGCCGCCGAGCGCGTCACCGACGAACACCTCGCCGAACTGGAGGCGCTCGTCGCCCAGATGCGTCAGGCGGTGGAGGTCAACGACGTCGGCAGGTTCCGTGACATCGACATCGCCTTCCACACCCGGGTCGTCCAGATCGCCGGAAACCCGTTCCTGACCCGCATGTGGGAGGTCCTGGAGCCGAACCTGCGCGCGCTGCGCGCCATCGCCGACCCCCTCTTCGAGGGCGACTGGCGGGCGATGGCCGACGAGCACGGGCGCCTGGTCCTGCTGCTGCGCGACGGCGACGGCGCCAAGGCCGCCGACGCGTTCGCCGACCACGCCGCCGGTCGCGCCCCCGTACCCGACCGCCGCACCCGCAGAAAGCCCGCCCCCCACTGACCGCCTCCCCACCGACCGCCTCCCCACTGATCGTCGTCGGCCTCGCCGCCGTCGTGACCGCTTCCGCCGCCGTCAGCCTTCACCGCCCGCCTCGAGCCCGCATCGGAGGCGCAGAAGCCGGGCCCCAGCTCCTGACCGGTCGCTGAGGCGGCCATCGTGAGGAGGAGCCTCGACCGTCCCGGCCAGGACGAGCTCCTCCACGGCCGGAAGGACTCATCCGAGCCATGCTCGCGTGGGTGCTGCTCGCCTCGGCGCTGAACCTGAGCCTTCCGTGGATCTGGCGGGCCGGGGCGTTGCCGTGATCGCCAGGAGCGTAGGACCGTCGCCGTCGCCGGGGATCGTGCAGGTGACGGCACCCGGGCAGCCGCCGCACCCCTGCGGCGGGCAGCCGCCCCCGATCTCGTCCCTGGACAGCCGGCCCTGACCGACCCAGTAGTCCACCATGGACCGCGCCTCTTCGAGACTGACCCCGACGCGCCGGGCGATCTCGCCCAGGTGCGCGGTGCCGCGCGCGGCGGTGATCTCGGCCAGGACCCGCCGGAGCGCGCCGGGCGGCGTCACAGGACGATCCGGGCGAGCTGGAAGACGGCCAGGGCCAGCAGCCAGGCCACCGAGAGCTGCATGACGACGCCGAGCAGGGTGAGCCGGCCGCCGATCTCCCGCCACTGCGTCGCCAGGGTCGCCATGCACGGGGTGTAGGCCAGCAGGAACACCAGGAACGCCAGGGCGGCCGCGCCCGGGTGGCCGCCGGACGAACGCTCGAACGTCTCCAGCAGCGCCGGTCCGAGGGCGCCCGGCCTGGTCACGTCCTCCGGCGTGGTGCCGCCGTAGGTCTGCGCCATCGTGGAGACGACCGCCTCCTTGGCCACGAATCCGGTCGCCAGCGCCGCCACCGCGTGCCAGTCCCCGAACCCCGCCGGAGCGAAGACAGGCGCCACGGCGGCGGAGGCCACGCCGAAGGCGCTGTCCTCGATCGGGGCTTCGCCGAATCCGGCCGCCCCGCCGACCGGGATCGCCGCCAGCAGCCACACCGCGGTGACCGTCCCGACGATGACCGTGCTCGCCGTCCGCAGGAAGCCGGACAGCTTGCGCCAGGTGTGCCTGGCCACCACGCGCGCGGACGGCATCCGGTACGGCGGCAACTCCAGCAGCAACGACTCCTCCGCCAGATCGCGGAAGAGCGTACGGCGCAGCAGCAGGCCGACCAGCACCACCAGGGTGATGGACAGCAGGTACATGCCGAAGACGACGGTGCCGCCCGCCCGGCCGAAGAAGACCGTGGCCACCAGCACGTAGACGGTCAGTCTGGCGGTGCAGCTCACGTACGGCAGGAGCAGCCCCAGCAGCAGGCGCTGTCCTGGCTGGCCGAGTATCCGGGTGGCCGACAGCGCCGGGACGTTGCAGCCGAAACCCACGATGATCGGCAGGAACGCCCGCCCGGGCAGGCCGAGCAGCCGCATCAGCCGGTCGGCGACGAACGCCGCCCTGGCCATGTACCCCGAGTCCTCCAGCAGGGTCAGCAGCACGAACATCACGACCATGAGCGGCACGAAGGTCAGCAGCTGGCCGACCCCGCTGATCAGGCCGTCGACCAGCAGGCCGGTCATCCAGGCGGGCGCGCCGAGCGTGTCCAGCAGTCCGCGGGCACCGCTGGAGACGGGGCCGTCGAACAGGGCGCCCAGCAGGTCCTGCACGGGAGCGACGAGCGAGGTGGTGGCGGCGAAGACGATCCACATCATGGCCAGGAACGCCGGCACGCCGAGAAGGCGCGAGGTCATGATCCGGTCGATCCGGTCGCTCCAGGACGGCCCGGCCTGCCGGCGATCGGCCACAGCTGCCAGCACCCGGTGGGCCCAGGCGTAACGTCCCTCGGCCAGCAGGGCGGCCACGCCGCCGTACTCGGCATCTGCGGCCCCGGACCGCAGCAGCCCGGCCGCCTGCCGTACCGCCTCGTCCAGCAGTGGCTGCGGCAGGTCGGGAAGCCGCCCTCCGCCGAGCACCGTGGTGGACGTCAGACGCTCCGGGTACGGCAGCGCGGCGCAGAACGGGGCCAGCGCCGCCAGCGCCTGCTCGACCTCTGCCGCCAAGCGGGGAGGAGCGGGCACGGCCGGCTTCTCCAGAGCGGAGGCGACCGCGGTCGCCAGGTCTTCGAGCCCCGTGCGCCGCCGTGGGGTCACCGGCACGACCGGCACCCCCAGTTCGGCCGCCAGCCGCTCCGGATCGACGCGCAGGCCGCGTGCCACGGCGAGATCCCCCATGGTCAGCGCGATCACCACGGGCAGGCCGGCCTCCAGGACCTGGGCGAGCAGGTACAGGTTGCGCGCCAGGTTGGCGGCGTCCATGACCATGACGACCAGGTCGGGGCGGTGCTGGAGGCCGCACAGCAGGTCCCTGGTGAGCTCCTCGTCCGGAGATCGCGGGTCGAGGCTGTAGGTGCCCGGCAGATCGACCACGGTGACCGGCATGGCCGCGCGCACGTGGCACAGGCCGTACGCCAGATGCACGGTTTTGCCCGGCCAGTTCCCGACCGTCTGCCGGGCTCCGGTCAGCGCGTTGAAGAGCGTCGACTTGCCCACATTGGGGTTGCCGACCAGGACCACGGTCGGCGTTCCCTCGACGGCCTGACCCGCGTCGGCCGCACAGCATGGCGGATCCAGCAGCCTGGCGGAGACCCCCGCTCTCCGCGGCCTGTTACGCATCGACGATTTCCAGCCCACCGGCCGTCCCGTCGCCGATCGCGATCCGGGAGTCGCCGACCGCCACCAGGAAGCCTCCGGTCGCTCCACGGCTCATGACGTGGATGTCGGTTCCAGGCAGGAAGCCCAGCTCCATCAGACGGACGCGTTCCGGGATCGCCGCGACGCGCTTCAGTCGTACCGTGGCGGGCGGAGTGAGGTGACGGACGCTCTTCATCACAACCTCTTGATTAGGTAAGGCAAACCAAACTGCCTCCCTGATCGTACGGACATCCCGCCGAATTTCACCCCATGATGGCTTTTCTCACACGGGCCGCCGACGAGCTGACCCTCCCGTCCTGCAGCAGGTGCGCGAGGGCGTCCCCGCCGATGCGGAGACCTACGACCACGCGCGGGCGACCACCTCGACCCGACACGCAGGAATGGCCGTTCTCGTCTCACGACGCCACACCTGCCGAGGAGTCGAACTCGTTCACCGCTTCCGTGGAAATTGCGTCGCTCCACCGCCTACGCGACCCTCACCGAGCACTGACCAGAACAGCCACCTCAGCCCGCGCCCCCTTACGTACGCCGGATCGTCAGCGACGGCGGCCGACGGCGGGTACGTGAGGGGCCGCAGCAAGACCATGAAGACCAAAATCTGCAACCGCGTCTACACCGCCGCCGAAAGGGTGGGCAAGGAATGTGACGAGTATCCGTTCAACAACACCAAGGAGGGGCCGGGATATCGTGCGGACGACCACGATCCCCACTCGCAGAGCTGGAACTTCTCCATCAGGCCCGTGCTGATCGAGCACAACAAGAACGCCGGAAACCATAAACAGCTCTTCGAAGCCCAGAACCGCGTCTTCCACAAGGACGCCTTCCGGGTAAGCGTGATCTGAGACAGCCCGTCTGGTGTGCCGCTCCCCGCGACTGGGGAGCGGCACACCACGTTCGATCGGAGGGACATGTCGAACCCCACCCACCTGTACGACCTGCTCGAGTCCCGCTGGGAGAACATCGCGGACGGCTTCGCCGCTGTCTGGGCCGAAGGACTGACGGTCGAGGAGACCGCCCGGCGGCTCGGCGGCGACCCAGCCGGCGCGACGGAGCTCACGCTGGAGGACATCGGACTTGGCTTCGAGGGTGATGAGATGCCCGGTGACGAGGATGGGATCATCCTCGTCGGCCCCTGTGACGCCTGGACCCTGGCGGTGCAGGTCCAGTGGATGGACGTCACAGAAGAACCTCGGTTGTCGGAACTCTCACGCGACGGCGGCAGGGCCATCGCGATCGGCTGGCACGGTGATGGCGCGCACCGCGTGGAATACGCGATCGATGGCCGGCTCACCTTCTCCGCGCCGTTGGAGGAGATCCTGGACCTGCTGCACGAGTACGCCGAGGGTCTGCGGATGCCCACCGATTGGGACGTTCCCGTGGACGTGGGATCGCCCACCGAGGAGATGATCACGGCGGCCCTCACGGCCATCGGCCGGCTCACCGGCAGGGAACTCGACGAGGAGTGGCTGGAAACGCCCCACGTCCGCTACCTCATCCGCCGAACCCGATGATCCAGCGCGATGATGGGGCGTCCTGCGGGACCGCGTCGCGAGATGATCTTGCCCAGGCGCGTAAGGCATGATGGCCAGCGCTGACGGCACGGCGGGCTGCGGTGGCGGACGGTCGCGCCAGCCCCTTCATGACGCGCGTGGACCTCGCTTCAACCTTGCAGGACATGCTGTCCGCATCGGTCGCCGGCACCCTGGCCCGCGCCGCCGCGCTCTGAGAAGGCGTCCAGGGCGACGCCCTCGAACGGGCTGGCGTCACGGTGTCCGACTGCTGGGCCGTCCCCAACGACGCCCCGGGAACTAACCACCGACCGGAGGGCGCGCGCCCGGCGACTACTACGAAGTGCACGTCGTGGCGGGAAGACCCAAGCGGGCTGAGTCCGTGGTTCGGCGTGCCCGACGACGGGGTGACGGCGATTCGGATCGCCGTCACCCCGTCGGGAGGTTACGCGAGGGGCTGGGAGACGACGACCACGTGGGTGGTCTTCGCTGGCTCGATCGTCGAGTTCCCCACCAGCTGGATGACGTACGTGTGCTTTCCGGCCGTCGTCGGCGCGTCAGCGAAGCTGAACTGTCCCGCATCAAGAAGGTGGCAGGGTTTCTGGGCGGGGAAAGCTGGGGGTCGTCGGGTCGGCCTGACCGAGGTAGACCTCGATCGGCCGGTTCATGGCGATGCCCTCGTGCGGGCGCTGGGTATTGAACTCGGCGCGGTAGGCATGGGCGTGCAGGGCGAGGGTGGGACCGTCGGGGATCTCCTCGCGGTAGAGCCGCTCGTATTTGAGCGAGCCGAAGGCGCGTGCCCGTACGCCGTAGGTGTGGGGCGACTTCTTGCGGGTCCGGACGTGTTTGAGCTCGGGATGGGCGGCGAAGAAGCGGGCGAATGCGATCGACTTGAACGCGGGTCCGTTGTCGGTGACCACCATGACCGGCCGGATCTGTCCGGTGGCCGGATCGGTCACTACATCGCTCAGCGGACGGCCCAGCAACGCGGTGACCTCATCGAGGGCCAGCCGGAGGGCAGCGATGGCGTCACCGGCGTTCTGGGTGGTGGCCAGATGCCAGCCGAACTCGCATTTCGCGTGGTAGTCGGCGCAGCGGCGACCCGCCAGGTCCCGCCCGAGCTGGTCTCGAACTCGATGGAGTCCAGCTGCCAGACCTGGTTCGGATCTGTCGGGATCTGAGCGAACGCTGCGCGCCGCTCCGCCGCCCAGTCCTGGACCTCGGCGATGCCGGTCAGGCGGCAGAACCTCGAGGTCGGCCTCCCCGCTTCGGTGCGGATCACCTCGAGGTCTTTTGGAAGGGGCCAGGCGGTGCTCGGCCGACTTCTTCCACACCCGCAGCTCGACGTGGGCTTCGCCGAGGGTGGTCTTCAGCTTCTCGATCTCGGCTTCGAGCTGGGCCTCGTGGTTGGGGGTGCGTGAGTTCTTTGCTACGAGGCCGGCGCGGCCGTTCTCGATGAACTGACGCTTCCAGGTGCCGATCGACTGTTCGAGACTCTGGCACGGCGGGCGGCCTGGGCCACCGTCATCTCTCCGGCCAGAATGCTCAGCACGATCCGGACCTTCTCATCAACCGGGATCGCAGGGGGTTGGGGCATCACGGACTCCTTGGTCAGAGGACAAGCATGGACCTCTGCCAGAAATCATGACGCGGGACAAGAGGCACGACGAACGGGGCCTGAAGCACCGCGATGTGAAGACGACCCGCGTTGTGCCGATCCCTCCGGAGCTGGTGGCCATCCTCCGACATCACATCGAGCAGCACGGCGTGGCCGAAGACGGCCGGCTGTTCCGCACGCGAACCGGTGCCGTCTTCTCGGGCTCGACCATCTCCAAGGTCTGGAAGGAGGCACGGACCTTCGCGCTCACCCCCGACCAGGTCGCATCTCCGCTGGCTGCCCGGCCGTACGACCTGCGGCACGCGGCCGTGTCGCTCTGGCTCAACGCCGGCGTCCATGCCCCGGAAGCCGCAGGGCGCGCCGGCCACGGGGGTGGACGTGCTGCTCAAGGTCTACGCCAAGTGCATCGACGGACAGCGCGACGTCGCCAACGGCCGGATCTTGGAAGCCCTGTCGCAGTGATCGCGCGGAACGCAACGGACCCCGGACGCCATCCCGGGGTCTTTTGCTATGTGCGACCTGGGCAAACGCCCCAAGATCCATTCCGCGTATGTACCGCGACCGGCGGCATACGGCTGCTTTCCGCTGCTTCCGGCTGCCTGTTCGCGTAACCCGCGGCCCCGCGAAACCCCTGCTCAAGCGAGGGATGCGGTGGTGAAGAGAGTAGGGCGGGTGGGACTTGAACCCACGACCCACGGATTATGAGTCCGATGCTCTGACCGGCTGAGCTACCGCCCCTGGATTCAGTTGTACGGGCGAGGCGATGCCCACGCGCATGCCTAGGCTAGAGCATGGGGTCCCGCCGTGCTGCCTCGCACATCATTCCACGGCGGCGGGAGTTGATCGAGCCGGTCTTCGACGCCTACGGCCGCGGGATGGCGGGGTAGCGTCGCCGGGGTGAGCGTACGGCTGGTGTACGAGACCCATTCCGTCACCGTGGACAACGAGGCGGGGATCGCGACGGGGTGGCTGCCGGGGGAGTTGTCGCCGCGGGGGCGGGAGTTGGCCGCCGAGTTGGGAAGGCGGCGGCGCGACGTGGACGTGGTGTACGCCTCGGATCTGCGGCGTGCGGTGCAGACGGCGGAGATCGCGTTCGGCGGTGGCAAGGAGGTCAGGCTCGACGCGCGGTTGAGGGAGTGCGACTACGGGGTTCACAACGGGGGCCGGTGCGTGAGGTGGCTGAGCTGCGGCGCCGGTACATCGACACGCCGTGGCCGGGCGGGCAGAGCTACCGGGACGTGGTGGGTGCGACGGCGGCGTTCCTGGAGGAGGTGCGGTGGGAGTGGGAGGGGTGTTCCGTGCTGGTGATCGCGCACTCGGCCAATCGATGGGCGTTGCAGCACCTGCTCGACGGGGTGCCGCTGGAGGAGCTGGTGGACGCGCCGTTCGGGTGGCGGCCGGGGTGGGAGTTCGTGCTGGGGTGAGTGGCCGGGGAAAGGGTGGAGGAAGTGGTGGGGGAAGGGCGTCATGACACGGTGCCGAAGCCGGTGTTCCTGACCAGCCAGTCGCTGTAGAGGAGGCTGCGCCGTACCGCTTCGGCGTGGGCCTGGCGGGCCTGGGAGAGCACCCAGGCGGCGTCGGCGGCGGTGGGGTGGCGGCCGAGGAGGTGCCGCCAGCGCAGTGGCGTGCCCGCCAGCGGCAGCATGACGAGTCCCGCCGCGGGCTGGTGGGTGGCCTGGCAGAGCGCGACGGCCCGGCCGACCTGGACGAGGTGGATGCAGGTGGACACGTCGGTCTCGTAGATGGTGCCCGGCGTGAACCCGGCGCGTGCGCAGGCGATGGCGAAGCAGTCGGCGAAGCAGCCGTCGCAGGGGGTGACCGCCCACTGTTCGTGCGCGAGGTCGGCGAGTTCGACCTCCTTCTCCGCGGCGGCCGGGTGCTGCTCGCTGACCAGCACGAACACGGGGTCGACGCTGACGGTCTCCCAGGGCAGCGTTCCGGCGGGGGCGCCGCTGTCGCCGCAGGCGCCGATGAGCGCGAAGTCGAGGCGGCCGAGCTCCACCCGGGTGATCAGTTCGTGCGCCGACCAGCTCGTGTACGTGGTGACGGAGCGTTCGGTGGCGAGCCGGTCGACGAGGCTGCCGAGGATGGGCCCGTGGGTGGCGCCTATCCGGAACCCCGGCGAGGGGGCGTGGACGAAGCGGGCGGCCTCGTCCTGGAGTTCCTGTGCGGCGGGCAGGAGCACCCGGGCCCTGGCGATGACCAGCTCGCCGAGGCGGGTCGGACGGGCGCCGTGCCGGTCGCGCTCGAACAGGGTGCCGCCAAGGGCCCTCTCGATGCGCTTGAGCTGGGCGGTCAGGGCCGGCTGTGCCAGGCCCAGCAGAGCGGCGGCCTTGCTCACACTTCCCGCGTCCGCGATCGCGCGGACGATTCTGAGGTGCCTGAGCTCGAGGTCCATAAACGGGAAGGTAAGGCGGTCTCCCTCGGCCGACAATGCCTTATGTCAGGAAATGTGACTGATATTGTCGAGCTCCTTCCGGGGTAGGGGGGTTCCCATGACGACGATGGGCATTGATCCGAGAGACCTGGACGACGACGACCTGCTGCGTGAGCTGCGGCAACTGCACACGACCCGGACCGACACCCTGCTGCACGGCTCGGATGACGCGCTGGCGCGGCACACGTCGCGGACGAACGAGCTGGAGAGCGAGTATCTGCGCCGCTACCCCGAGCGTGACGTGGACCCGGGCCGGCTGCGCGAGGGAGCGAGGCAGCGCTGATGGCTCGCGACCACGACGTGCAGGCCCTGTCGGACGTCGACGTCCACGTGTACGAGGCGGTCGCCTCGCAGGCGGTGGGCGGTGACCCCGTGGAGCTCGGCGAGCTGGCCCGGGCGACGGGGATGGGGGAGGACGACGTACGGCACAGCCTGACCACGCTCATCGAGCAGGGATACGTGGTGCCGAAGGGCGACGGGTTCGGCCTGGGACCGCACACCTTCGGCCTGGAGTACTAGAGATCGTCAGGGCGTGAGCGACCTGGCCAGGTATGTCGCCGTAGAGGTGGAGGCGTGGGCCAGCTCGGCAGGCGTGCCCTCGAAGACGACCTCGCCGCCGTGCCGGCCCGCCTCCGGCCCGAGGTCGATCACCCAGTCGGCGTGTTTGACGACGTCGAGGTCGTGCGCGATCACGATGACCGTGTTGCCGGCGTCCACCAGCCGGTCGAGCAGCGCCAGCAGCGTGCCGACGTCGGCGGGGTGCAGCCCGGTGGTCGGCTCGTCGAAGACGTACACGGTGCCGGTCTCGCCCAGCCGGTGGGCCAGCTTGAGCCGCTGGCGCTCGCCGCCCGACAGCGTGCTGAGCGACCGGCCGAGGGTCAGGTGGCCGAGCCCCAGCTCGCCCAGCCGCGCGATGCCCGCCAGGTCGAATCCCGGCAGGTCGAACGCGGCCGCGGCCTCGTCGGCCGTCATCGCGAGCACGTCGGCGATGGTGCGTCCGGCCACGGTGTGGGAGAGCGCCTCGGCGCTGTAGCGGGAGCCGCCGCACACGTCGCAGACCCGGGTGACGGGATCCATGAACGCCAGGTCGGTCCTGATCTCGCCGCGCCCCTTGCAGGCCGGGCAGGCGCCGGCCGAGTTGAAGCTGAACAGGCCCGGCGTGGTGCCCGACGCCTCGGCGAACATCCGGCGCAGCGGCTCCATGACGTCGAGGTAGGTGGCGGGGGTGGAGCGCGGCGAGGCGGCGATCGGCGACTGGTCGACGACGACCGTGGCGGGATGCCGGGCGGGCAGTTCGTGCCGCATCAGCGTGCTCTTGCCGGACCCGGCCACACCGGTGACGGCTGTCAGCACGCCGAGCGGGACGCCGACCGTCACGTTCTTCAGGTTGCAGGACGACGCCCCGGCGATGGTCAGCCACCCGCTGGGGGCTCGTACGACGTCCTCGAGCGGGGTGGCCCGGGCGAGCATGCGGCCGGTGCGGGTGCCGCTCCGCCGCAGCCCGGCGACGCTCCCCTCGTACACCACCCGCCCGCCGTCCGCGCCCGCGCCCGGGCCCATGTCGACCACATGGTCGGCCATCGCGATCACGTCGCGGTCGTGCTCCACGACGAGCACCGTGTTGCCCGCGTCGCGCAGCTCCAGCAGCAGGTCGCCGAGGCGGTGCACGTCGCGGGGGTGCAGGCCGACGCTGGGCTCGTCGAAGATGTACGTCATGCCGGTCAGGCCGCTGCCCAGGTGGCGCACGGTCTTGAGCCGCTGGGCCTCGCCGCCGGACAGCGTCGGCGTCTCCCGGTCGAGGCTGAGGTAGCCGAGCCCGACCGCGTCGATCCGGCGCAGCGACGCCACGGCCGCCTCGGCCACCGGGTCGTCGAGCCGGTCGAGCACGCCGATGAGGTCGGCCGTCTCCATCGCGCAGTGGTCGGCGATGCTCAACCCGTCGATCCGCGAGGCCAGCGCGGCGGCGTTCAGCCGGCGGCCGCGGCAGGCGGGGCACGGGCCCTCGCGCACCATGGCGCGGGCGGCCCTGTCGAGCCGGTCGAGGTCACGGTTGAGGTGGAGGCGGTGGAAGCGGGTGACGACGCCCTCGTACTCGTTGACCCGGTCACCTCGGTCGATCTTGAAGCCGCCGCCGTGCAGCAGCAGGTGGAGCTCCTCCTCGGTGAAGTCGCGCAGCGGCTTGCGGGGGTCGAACAGCCCCGAGTCGGCGTAGAGCCGGTGGGCGTAGCCCCCTACGGCGAACATGCGGATCGCCCCCTGGGCGAGCGACAGGTCGCGGTCGAGGAGGCGGTCGAGGTCCACCTGGATCTTCTTGCCGAGGCCGTCGCACTCGGGGCACATGCCCTGCGGGTCGTTGAAGGAGTAGGCCGTGGCCGGACCCGCCGACGGCTCGCCCCGGCGCGAGAACAGCACCCGCAGCACGGGATGGATCTCGGTCATCGTGCCGACGATGGAACGGGCGTTGCCGGTGACCTGCCGCTGGTCCACCACGACGGCGGCCGTCAGGCCGGTCAGCCGGTCGGCGCGGGGCCGCTCGTGCTTGGTCAGCCGGTGCCGGGCGAACGTGCCGAACGTCTCGGCGAGCTGCCGCTGCGACTCGGCGGCGATCGTGCCGAACACCACCGACGACTTGCCGGATCCGGACACGCCGGTGAACACGGTGAGCCGCTCCTTGGGCAGCCGCAGCGAGATGCCCTTGAGGTTGTTCTGCCGCAGGCCGGTGAGCATGATGTCGCGTGACACGCCTGTCCTCCCCTAGCTTTGGCTAATGCTTTTAGCCTAAGCTACAGGGCGTGGCCGACATTCCGGATCGCCGAGCACGCCGCCGGGCCGAGACGATCGCCGAGATCCTCGACATCGCGCTGGAGGTGATGGCGGAGGAGGGCGTCGCCGGGCTGAGCCTGGCCGCCGTCGCGCGGCGGCTCGGCGTCCGGCCGCCGTCGCTGTACAAGTACGTGGCCTCGCGGCACGCGGTGTACGACGCGCTGTTCCGGCGCGGCCAGGAGGGCTACCTCGACGCGGTACGGCAGGCGGCGGCCCCGCACGAGCCGGGCCTTGCCGCGATGGGCGCCTCCCTGGAGGCGGGGGCGCGCTGGATCATGGCCAACCAGGTGACGGCCCAGCTCCTGTTCTGGCGCCCGGTGCCGGGCTACCGGCCCTCGCCGGAGGCGTACGCGCCGGCGCTGGCCGTCCACGAGCACTTCGCCGCCCTGATCCGGGCGGCGGTCGCGCGTGGGGAGCTGCATCCGGACGCGGCGGGGGAAGAGGGGCTCGCCCTGGCGGCGAGCCTCATCGCGGGGCCCATCTCCCAGCAGCTCGCCAACGAGCCGGGCGCGACGTACGAGGAGGGGCGCTTCACCCGCCTGGTCCCGCGCCTGCCCGCCATGTTCGCGGCGATCTACCCGCCGCCGTGAGCGCGCGGCGATCTACCCGCCGCCGTGAGCGCGCGGCGATCTGCCCATCGCCGTGAGCATGCGGTGATGGGCAGATCCCCGTGAGCGTGCGGTGGTCTGCCCGCCGCCGTGGGCGTGCCGTGGTCCATCCGCCGGCGTGGGTGCGGGTGGGCCTACCCGCCGTCCGGGTGCGGGAGGATGCCGGCCGCGGTGAGCTGGGCGTCCGGTGGCGGGGCGCCGCGCCGGTTGTCGATCTCGAGGTGGGGCACGGCCGGCGGCTCGTCCACCTTGACCGCCTGCAGGAACGCGTCGAAGTCCGCCAGCTTGCCCGCGTCCCTGCCGAGCCCGCGGGCCAGCAGCCGCTCGCGCAGCGTCTCGCCGTCCGAGCGCACCCACAGCAGGCGCACCGGCGGGCCGCCGAGCTCCGTCACCCACCCGGCCCACCGCTCCGCCGAGTGGACCTGCCCGGTGAACGGCCCGTCGAGCAGCACGGGGCACCCGTGGCCGCGGATCTGCCGGGCCAGCCGGGTCAGCCCGGCGTACTCGTGACGCTTGACATGCCGGTCGTACCAGGGGCCCTCACGCTCGCCGTACGGCCTGCCGTACCCGGAGAGGACCGCGGCGACGAAGTCGCCGTAGACGGTGTCCTTGTCGAGCAGGGCGGGCACCGGCGACAGGCGGGCGAGCAGCTCGGCCGCGACCGTCGACTTGCCCGCGCCCGGCGGCCCGCTGACCACCCACACCGTGCCGATGCGCGCGTTCACGGGGTCCGCACGCGTCAGGCGTAGCCGCTGGTCAGCCAGCGCAGCGGGTTGTCGTGGGTGATCAGCCGGACGACGTCCTCGCCGGCGCCGGCCTCGCGCAGGCGGGGCAGCAGCTCGCGGAACAGCAGCCCGTAGCCGGGACCGCCGTACTTGGCCGTCTGGGCGATCCGGCTGAGGCCGGTGCTGAGCAGCAGCCGCTCGGCATGGCCCTCCTCGACGAGGTCGAGCGCGATCCGGGCCGCCCGTTCCACGCCCGCGCCGAGCGCGGTCACGCTCACGTACGCGCCCGCTTCGGCGATCTTCCGCGCGGTGGGCACGTCCGAGCCCGCGTAGCCGACGCTCACCCGCGCGCCCGGCACGCCGCTGCCCAGCAGGAGCTCCAGCATGCCGAGGCCGTCACGGCCGTAGGTGGCGACCGGCAGGCGGGTGGCCACCGACGCGCGGGCCGCGGCGACGAGCGCGCGCTCCTCCGCGGGCGTCGGCACGGCGCCCCAGCAGCCGACCTCGCCGATCACGCCGGGGAACACCCCGGTGCCGTCGAGGCCGTCGGTGATCTCCCGCATGAGCGTCCCGGTGAGCGCGTCCACGTCCGCGTCGCGGATCTCGGTGAACGGCTCGGCGAACAGTCCGGTTCCGGCGATCACCGGTACGCGGCTCGCCGCGGCGACGCGGGCGAGGGTGGCGGCGTCGCGGCCCATGCCGACGGAGGTCAGGTCGACGACCAGGTTGAGCCGGTCGGACTGGCGCACCTCGTGCAGCTCTGCGGTGACGGTGTGCTCCTCGTCGAGCCAGCGGTGCGGGTCGGAGTCGATGCCGACCGCCCAGCGCATGTCGGTGCGCAGGTGCTCGTGGGGGAGGACGGCACCGTCGATGGAGGCGGCGCGGACGGGGCCGGTGACGGTGCGAAGCATGACCTCGGGCATAGGAGACATTAACCGATCGCTGGAGGTACCTGCAGATCCGGGCGGCAGATTTTACTTATGACGGGGTTTGGCAGTCATGACCCTTCTGTCCGCCTGCGTCGGGCGGAAGGGCCTTATCCTTGGGAGGCACATCGAACGTCCGGGGGTACCGTGCCGATCCAAGATTCCGACACCGGGGACGCCGACGTGGTCAAGGACGAGGCCGCGGGGCGGTCCGGCATGCCACAGCGCCGCAGCGGCCTGCACGGCTGGCTCGACGGCATCCGATCCACCCGCACCGGGGCTCTCACCCTCAAGATCGTGATCGGCGTCATCGGCGCCGTCATGGTGGTCGGCGGGCTCATCATGGTGCCGTTCCCCGGGCCGGGCTGGCTCGTGGTCTTCGCCGGCCTCGCCGTGCTGGCCACCGAGTTCCACTGGGCGCACCGGGTGCTGGAGTTCGGCAAGCGCATGCTGCACGCCTGGACCGAGTGGTACAAGCGGCAGGGCTGGACGGTGCGGATCATCGTGCTCGTCGTGACGGTGTGCGCGGCGACCGCGATCGTCTACTTCGGGATGCGGACGCTCGGCATCGACCTGCTCATGTACGCCCAGCGGTTCGTCTGATCACAGGTAGAGGCCGGTGCCGTGGTCGGTCTCCTGGGTGGCCACGGCGTGCAGGTCGCGCTCGCGCATGACGAGATAGGTCTGCGCGTGCAGCTCCACCTCGAACTGGTCCTCCGGGTTGAGCAGCACCTTGTCGCCCACCTTGACCGAGCGCACGTTGGAGCCGACGCCGCAGACCTCGCCCCACGCCAGCCGGTTGGCCAGCTTGACCGTCGCCGGGATGACGATCCCCGAGCCGCTGCGGCGCTCCTCGGCCTTCTGCTCCAGGCGGATCATCACGCGGTCGTGCAGCATCTGAATCTCGAACTTGGGCTGTTCCACGGGTCAAGTTTACGATCCGCCGGGACGCCGTCGCCCTGCCGGACACGCTCGCCCTGTCCACTCCCGGCCGGTATCACCACCGATCACCGCAGAGGTTCGCGTCGTGAGAGGCTTGCCTCATGCACGACGTGGAAGCCAGGGTCCTCGACGCCGTCGACGACGCCGAGACCGTTGCCCTGCTGGCCGAGACGGTGCGGGTGCCCAGCGTCACCGGCACCGACGCCGAGTCGGAGCTGCAGCACCGCGTGGCCCGCCTGCTCACCGAGGCCGACCTGGACGTGGACCTCTGGAAGATCGACCTTGACGGCCTCCGCCGGCGTGACGACTGTCCCGCCACCGAGGCGCCCCGCACCGAGGCCTACGGCGTCGTCGGGGTGACCGGGGGAGCGGGCGTGCCCGCGCTGGCGCTGCAGGGCCACGTGGACGTCGTGCCGGTCGGCGACCTGGCCAAATGGGCGGGCGGCGACCCGTTCGCCGCCCGGATCACCGGCGACATCCTGCACGGCAGGGGCGCCTGCGACATGAAGGCCGGCCTCGCCGCCAACCTCGCCGTGGCACGCGCGATCAAGCGCTCCGGGGTACGGCTGGCCCGGCCGCTCGCCGTGCACTGCGTGGTCAGCGAGGAGGACGGCGGGCTGGGCGCGTTCGCCACGCTGGCCCGGGGGCACACCGCGGAGGCGGCCGTGATCACCGAGCCGACCAGCGGCGCCGTCATCACCGCCAACGCGGGCGCGCTGACGTTCCGGCTGGAGATCGAGGGGCTGGCCGCGCACGGCGGCGCCCGCCTGGAAGGGGTCAACGCCGTCGAGGTGTTCTGGCCGGTCTTCGAGGAGATCAGGCGGCTGGAGGAGGAGCGCAACCGCGACGTGCCGACCGTGTTCGGCGACAACGTGCTGCCGTACCCGATCGAGATCGGCACCGTGCGGGCGGGCGACTGGGCGAGCAGCGTCCCCGACCTGCTCGTGGCCGAGGGGCGGATGGGGGTCCGGCTGGACGAGGACCCGGCCGAGGCGCGGGCCGCCTTCGAGGAGGCGGTGCTGGGCGTGGCCAGCCCGTGGCTGCGCGACCATCCGCCCGTCGTGACATGGCCGGGCGGGCAGTTCGCCAGCGGCCGGCTGCCCGCGGGGCATCCGCTGCTGGGGGAGATGAACCGGGCGGTCGCCGACGTCTGCGGCACCTCGCCGCGCGAGGCCGCCGCGCCGTACGGGAGCGACCTGCGGCTGTACGCGGCGGGCGGCATCCCGACGCTGCACTACGGGCCGGGCGACGTCCGCTTCGCGCACGCGCCGCGCGAGCAGGTGGATCTCCGCGAGCTGCGCGAGACCACCCGCGCCCTGGCCCTCCTCGCGGTGCGCCGCTGCGGCACCCTCTGACCAGCCCGCGCGAACCGGCCCCGAACGCCGGTCCCGCGTGGACCAGCGCACGAACGGTCGGCCCCGGGCGGACCAGTCCCGATCGGCCGGTCCCGCGCGGGCCGGCCCCGAACGGCCGGTCCCGGGTGGAGCGGCCCCGAATCGACTCGCATCCACGCGAGCCGGACCTGCGCGGGTCGGGCTCGTGCGGGCAGTCGCGGGCGGGCAGGTGGGGGAGGGGTGTCAGGCGTCGGCTGAGACGCGGCGGCGGGCCTCCGGGACGATGAGCGGAGTGCCCGTCTGCGGGTCGGGGATGATCTCGCAGCGCAGCTCGAACACGTGCTCCACCAGCTCCGGCGTGACGACGGCGGACGGCTCGCCCTCGGCGACGATCCGCCCGTGGCGCATGACGACGAGGTGCGTGGCGTAGCGGCACGCCTGGTTGAGGTCGTGCAGCACCGCCACCATCGTCCGGCCGGCCTCGTGCAGGTCGGCGCACAGGTCGAGCACCTCGATCTGGTGCGAGATGTCGAGGAACGTCGTCGGCTCGTCCAGCAGCAGGATCGGGGTCTCCTGGGCCAGCGCCATGGCCAGCCAGACGCGCTGCCGCTGCCCGCCCGACAGTTCGTCCACGATCCGGTCGCCCAGCCCGGCCACGTCGGTGGCGCGCATCGCCTCCGCCACCGCCGCCTCGTCGGCGCGCGACCACTGCCGCATCAGCCGCTGGTGCGGGTAGCGGCCGCGGGCCACCAGGTCGGTCACGGTGATGCCGTCGGGCACGATCGAGGACTGGGGCAGCAGGCCGAGCCGTCGCGCCACCTCCTTCGACGGCAGCGAGGTGATGACGCTGCCGTCGAGGTGCACGGCGCCCTTCTTCGGCTTGAGCATGCGGGCCAGCGCGCGCAGGAGGGTGGACTTGCCGCACGCGTTCGGGCCGATGATCACGGTGAACGACTCGTCGGGGATCACCACGTCGAGGTCCTCGGCCACGACGCGCTGGTCGTAGGCGAGGGTCAGGCCGCTGCCTGACAGGCGGCTCCCGCGGGGATCGGGACGGGACATCAGTGGCGGTCCTTTCGCAGGAGCAGGGCCAGGTAGACGCCGCCGATCGCGGCGGTGACCACGCCGACGGGAAGCTGCTGGGGCGCGATCAGCCGCTGGGCGACCAGGTCGGACAGGGTCAGCAGCACGGCGCCGACGAGGGCCGACGCCGTCAGCGTGACGCCGGGCGAGCGGGTGAGCCGTCGGGCGAGCTGCGGCGCGGCGAGCGCGACGAAGACCACCGGCCCGGCGGCGGCCGTGGCCACGCCGCACAGCAGCACCCCGGCCGTGATGGCGGCGGCCCGCACCGCCTCGACGTTGATGCCCATCGACCGGGCGGCGTCGTCGCCCATCTCGATCATGCGCATCGGCCGGGACACGTACAGGCAGATCGGCAGCAGGACGGCCAGCGCCAGCGCCACGGGGACCGCGT
Organism: Nonomuraea indica; assembly: GCF_002850745.1. GTDB lineage: Bacteria > Actinomycetota > Actinomycetes > Streptosporangiales > Streptosporangiaceae > Nonomuraea > Nonomuraea indica. The sequence goes on along the minus strand of NZ_KZ559466.1, from coordinate 637,801 downwards.
GGTCCCAGCCGCGCCCGCCGAGGCTGCCGGTCAGCCACGCGCCGGCGGTCGCGGCGTCGTTGATGTTGGCCCGGGTCAGCAGGTAGAAGCTGACGGAGTTCAGCAGCGCGTTGGCGCCGATGCCGACGAGCACCAGCCGGTAGCCCTGCACGCCCCGCCGGAACGCCAGCCCGTACACCAGGGCGGCCGTCACCACGCAGCCGGCCATCGAGCCGCCGGCGATCTGCGCGGCGGTGCCGCCGGTCACCACGGCGAGGATGCCGCCGGTGGAGGCGCCGGCGGTGAAACCGATGAAGTCGGGACTGCCGAGCGGGTTGCGGGTCAGGCTCTGGAAGAGCGCGCCGCTGAGCCCGAACGCGGCGCCCACCAGCAGGCCGGTGACCACGCGCGGCGCGCGCAGCTTGCCGACGATCAGCTCGGCCACCGGCGTGCCCTGGCCGAACAGCGCCGCCAGGACGTCCGGCACCGGCACGGTGAACTCGCCGGTCGAGATCGCGGCGACGGCGACGGCGAAGGCGACGAGCACGAGCGCCGGGCCGGCGACCAGGGCGCGCGGCGCCGGGCGCAGGGACCAGGGGCCGACGCGGACGGCGCCGCGCCGCCGGACGGCGCCGGGTCCGGCGCCCGGCCGGGTGGTGGGACGGGTCATAGCGCGGCGATCCTCCTGCGGCGGGCCATGAGGATGAAGACGGGCGCGCCGAGCAGCGCGCACATGATGCCCACCTGCACCTCGCCGGGCCGGGCCACGAGCCGCCCGGCCACGTCGGCCGTCAGCAGCAGCACGGGCGCGACGAGCGCGGAGTAGGGCAGCACCCACCGCTGGTCCGGCCCGACCACGGCCCGTACGGCGTGCGGCACGGCCAGCCCGACGAACCACAGCGGCCCGGCGGCGGCCGTGGCGGACCCGCACAGCAGGGTCACCGCGACGGCGGCGAGCACCCGGGTCCGGGTGACCGCCACCCCGAGCGCCCGGCCGGCGTCGTCGCCGAGCGACAGCGTGTTGAGCGGCCTGCCGAGCAGCAGCCCCACGGCGAGGCCGGCGGCCATGAACGGCGCCAGCCGCACCAGCGTGCCCGCGTCCTGCCCGGCCAGCGACCCGGTGAGCCAGAACCGCATCCGGTCGAACGTCTGCGCGTCCATCCGCAGGATCGCCGACGACGCCGCGGTGAGCGCCATGCCGACGGCGACACCCGCGAGCGCCAGCCGGACCGGCCCGGCGCCGGACCGGCCCGCCGATCCCAGGGAGAAGACGACGACGGAGGTGAGCGCGGCACCGGCGAACGCGAACCACACGTAGCCGGCCGGGTCGGAGACCCCGAGCAGGCCGAGCGCCACGGTGACGCCGAGCGCGGCCCCCTGGTTGATGCCGAGCAGGCCCGGGTCGGCCAGCGGGTTGCGGGTCAGGCTCTGCATGAGCGCACCCGCCAGGCCCAGCGCCGCGCCCACGCCGATGCCGAGCAGGGTGCGCGGGACCCGCAGCTGGCGGACCACGGTGTGGTCGTTGGAGCCGTCGGGGGCGAGGAAGGCGTCCAGGACGGTCGCCGGCGGCACGGCCCGCGCGCCCAGCGCCACGCTGGCCAGTCCCGCCAGCACGAGCAGGCCGAGCGCCGCGACGAGCCCCGCGGCCAGCACGGCCTGACGGGTGCGCCGCGGCGCAGCCGGCCCACCGGCGACCTCGGGCGGCCGGCCGACGGCCTGTGCGTCCGCTCTCACCTGGGCCCCTCTCGTCAGCATCAAAGTAAGGTAAGGCTAATCTCATGCGAGACCAATAAAGGCAAGCCTAACCTTAGGAGATCGACATGGCGGCACCGGTACTGGCTCGCAGGGGCTTCCTCGGCGCGGCGGCGGGCCTGGCGGCGGCGCTCACCCTGGCGGCGTGCGGGTCGGGATCCGGGACCGGCGGTGACGCCACCACGGCCGCCACCTCGTCGCAGAGCGCGGCGGCCGGGACGGCGTGGACGTTCACCGACGACCGCGGCAAGAAGCTGGAGCAGCCCAAGGCCCCCTCCAGGGTGGTGGCCCAGGTCGGCTCCGCCGCCGCGCTGTGGGACTTCGGCGTGCGCCCGATCGGGGTGTTCGGCCCGCACAAGCTGAAGGACGGCAGCAGGGACCCCCAGGTCGGCAACGTCGACATCACCAAGGTCGAGGGCCTCGGCAACGTGTGGGACGAGTTCAACGTGGAGAAGTACATCTCCCTCCAGCCCGACCTGCTGGTGAGCAACATGTACGTGAAGGACACGCTCTGGTACGTCCCGGAGAAGTCGAAGGCCACGATCGAGCAGGTCGCCCCGACCGTGGGCATCATGCTCACCGGCAAGAGCGCCACCGACGTGATCGGCAGGTACGAGGAGCTGGCCAGGTCGCTCGGCGCCGGCCTGCAGGGCGTGCCGGAGGCCAAGGCGAGGTTCGAGGCCGCGACCAAGGAGCTCGCGTCGTTCAAGGACCTCAGGATCCTCATGATGTCGGGAGGCCCCGACACGATGTGGGTGGTCAACCCGCCCGAGTACCCCGACATCACCCACTTCACCCAGAACGGCCTGAACGTCATCAAGCCCTCCAAGGTGGACGAGGGCGGCTTCTTCCAGTCGCTGAGCTGGGAGAACGCCGACACCTACGAGGCCGACGTCATCCTCTACGACACGCGGACCCAGTCGCTCACCCCCGAGGAGATGATGAAGAAGCCGACCTTCGCCAAGCTGCCGGCGGTCAAGGCCGGACAGCTCTACCCGTGGCGCGCCGAGGCGCCGTTCAGCTACCAGGGCTACGCGGCCTCCCTGGAGGAGCTGGTGGCCAACCTGAAGAAGGCTAGTAAGCTCCCCTGACCTCGACGATCTCCGCCAGCGGGAACTCCAGGTAGTCGCCCGCCTCCTCGCACCACGCGTCGAGCGCGCCGCCGCGCAGCTCGCCGTGACTGATGGTGGCGGTCAGACCGCCCGTCAGGGTGATCCCGGCGCGCACGCCGCGGTCGACGACGAAGCCCAGCAGCGACTGCTGGGCCGTGGGCAGCCGGGTGGCCATCCGCCCGATGACGGCCCAGGTGCGCCCGCCCTGCTCGGCTGCCTGACCGGCGGCGACCAGGCGGCGGGCGTGCTCGTAGGGGTCGGGCGCCGGCTCGGCCACCAGGTGCGGCAGAACGTTCCCGGTCTCGGCCAGCTCGGCCACCTGGCCCCCCGGCAGCAGCACGAGCCTGCCGCCCGCGCCGCCGCGCGGCTCCTCGGACCGGGTGCGCCGGATCGCGATCTCCCCGGTGTCGGCCACGGCCACCGGGGAGAAGCCGTTCTCGCGCAGCGCGGCCAGCGTGCGCTCGGCGCCCGCCGCGCTGACCAGCACCGTGGGCGCGAGCAGCCGCAGGCCCAGCCGGGCCAGCCGCCGGTGCCCGGCGATCTCGGCGAGCAGCCCCGGGTCGGACGCCTGTACGACGCAGCCGACGGTGCGCACGGTCACCTCGCCGTGCCGCCGGGCCACGTCACGGACGAGGTAGTCGAGGGCCTGCGGGATCGTGCCGACCGCGGCCAGCTCCTTCAGCAGCTCGCCCGCCTCGTGGCCGAGGTCGAGGGCGCCGCGCACGCTCTCGGGGGTGAACCGCCACACCGACGCCGCGCCCCGTGACTCGCGCTCGGCCACCCGGTCGAGCAGCGCCGCCAGCTCGGCCGACGGCGGCCCGGTCACCACGGCGGTCAGGTCGGGGCCGAACAGCGCGCTGCGCCTGACGCTGGCCAGCGCCCGGGTGGACGCCTCCGTCAGCATCGGGTCGTGCTCCACCACCGGCACGGAGTCGTCGCTCTCGTCGCCCGCCCGGTCGGCCAGATCGGCCAGCGCCCGGCCGAGATCGGTGAGCGCGTCGTTGGCGAGCAGCCCCAGCAGCCGCGCCTCCTCCAGCACGGCCGGTGCGCACTCGGCGAGCAGGGCCGGGTCCAGCATCGGGGCGTGCCAGTGGACGTGGCGCACCAGGCTGTCGCGGTCGGCGCCGTCGCTGGACAGCGCCGTGCCGGACGGCAGGTGCGCGAGTACTGTCAGCACGGCCCGGCGGACGCGGGCCACGTCGGCGCCGCCCCGGTCGTCGCCGAGCACCGTGCCGTACCTGCCGTCGACGCGGCGCAGCGACGAACGCTCCATCCGCCACCACGCCGACAGCAGCACGCGCAGCCGGGCCGAGCCCTCGTCGAGCCGCCACCGGTCGAAGCGCTCGGTCGGCACCATGCCGCCCGACTCCTCGTCCCAGGCGAGCAGGCGGGCCACCGCGCAGATCTCCAGCAGCAGCCGCGTCTCGTCCTCGTCGCAGCCGGTCTCCTTGGCCACGCGGCGCACCTCGCGCACGCCCACGCCGCCGGTCTTGAGCAGGGGCAGCGGCGTCTTGGAGGTGTTGTCGAGCAGCGCCGCGCACCGTTCGACCGCGTGCGGGGCCGCCAGCGTCATCAGGTGGTCGACCTCCTCGGGGTCGACCGGGATCGTCGCGACCTCGGGCGGCTCCGGCGTGAAGGGCGCGTGGTAGCCGGGCCCGCGCAGCGCCAGGGCGACCTCGCGGGGCATCTCGGCGACGTGCCAGCTCGGCCGGTAGAGCAGCCCGTGGTCGGCGCTCCACCGCTCGGGGGTGCCGGCGATGACGAACCTGCCGCCGTCGACGTCGCGGACGGGGCCGTCCCAGGCGAACAGGTCGAGCAGCTCGCGCGTGCCCTCCGGGGCGTGGCGCAGCAGCGCGGCCAGGTGGGCGGGGTCGGCGAGCACCTCGCCGGCCCGGGCGATGACGCGGCGCTTGTTGCCCTGCGACGGGATGCCGAGCCCCCGGGCCAGCGTGCGCACCATGTCGTCGCTGACCGTCCAGGAGTTGAGATGGCGGTCGAGCGGCTCGCCGAGGCCGAGCGGCGCCGACCAGCAGCGCGACACGGCCTCCGCCAGATGGATCACGCCGTGGGCGTCCGGCCAGGCCAGCGCGTGGTCGCAGAGCCGGTCCAGCCACGGGGTCACCTCGTCGAGCGACGCACCGAGCAGCCCCGCCACCCGTTCGGGGGTGGCGGGCCGCACGACCAGGCACGCCTGCGCCAGCTCCAGACAGGGCAACGGGAGTCCGCGCAGCGCTTCGGTCACGGCGAAACCGCTGCTCAGCCGCTGGGCGAGCGTGTCGAGCCGCCGCGGCCACGGCGCCGCGATGGCGTCAGGCCGGTTGGCGAGGATCCGTCCGAGCCTGTCTTCGTCAAGTGTCCGCAGCCAGCCGAGCAGGTGATCATCCATCGGTCAGCACTCTCATGGGGTCGCGCGGGGGACTCACCGTGAGCCATGACCATCCACGGTAGTGCAGATCACCGACCCTCAGGAGAGGACTGCCCAGACGATCTTCCCCCGGGGAGCGAGCGCCGACCAGCCCCAGCGGAGGCTGAGCGAGTCGACGATGTGCAGGCCGAGCCCGCCGGGGTCGAGCGGCCCCGGATAGCGCAGTGCCGGGACCGCCGAGGCGGGGTCGGTGAAGGCGCAGGTGACCAGGGAGCCCCGGCGCACGAGCGACAGGTGCACGGAGGGCCGCCAGCCCGGCTCGGCCGCGTGCAGGCCGTGCCGCAGGGCGTTGGTGGCGAGCTCGGAGATCACGAGCTCCATGTTCTCGGCCAGCTCCGCCAGCTTCCAGGCGGTCAGGGCGCCGGCGGTGAAGCTGCGGGCGGCGTGCACGGACGCGGGCGTCGGGGGGAGGGCGAACGTGGCGCTCGCGGACGGGCCCGGGACCAGCAGGTCTCGTGCCGCCTCCGGCCACCAGCCGAGAGGGGGCCACCAGTCGAACGTGGTCCATTGGCCGGGCGCCAGGGTGGATTGCACTAGATCATTCTGCGGCACACTCTCGTGCAGGTGCAAGAGCGAATGCACGTGCAGAGGATGCGTGCAGGCGCTACGGTTCTCCTCAAAAGGTCAAAAGTGGCGGGAAAGGGGATCTTGGCCGCGGCCCATGATCTTTCGGCCGTGAAGTGACAGACTATGAGTTAAGGAAACAACCAAGGAGCAGCGCGTGTCCCTCGATCCGCCCGGTTCTGGTTCGACCGTTCGGCGCATCATGCTCGGCGCCAGTCTCAGGCGTCTGCGTGAGGCCAAGCGTCTCACCCGCGACCAGGCCGGATTCCACATCCGGGCGTCCGAGTCCAAGATCAGTCGTATGGAGCTCGGTCGTGTCGGGTTCAAGACACGCGACGTGGAGGACCTGCTCACCCTGTACGGCGTCAGTGACGACGCCGAGCGCCGAGCCCTCCTGGAGATGGTCCGCGAGGCCAACACCCCCGGGTGGTGGCACAAGTATTCCGCCGTGCTGCCGTCGTGGTTCAGCACGTACGTGGGGTTGGAGGAGGCCGCGAGCCTGATCCGCACCTATGAGGTGCAGTTCGTGCCCGGCCTGCTGCAGACGGCGGACTACGCGCGAGCGGTGTTCCAGCTCGGCAATCCCGATGACGCTCCCGAGGAGATCGAGCGCCGCGTGCATCTGCGCATGCAGCGTCAGGAGCGCCTCACCCAGAAGGACGGCCCGCGCCTGTGGGCGGTCATCGACGAGGCGACGCTCAAGCGGACCATCGGCGGGCGAGAGGTCATGTACCGGCAGCTCCAGCACCTGCTGGAAGTCGCTGCCCTGCCCAACATCACCCTGCAGGTGATGCCCTTCAGGTTCGGCATGCACGCCGCTGAAGGGGGCGCGTTCAGCATCTTGCGGTTTCCGGAGTCCGACCTGTCGGACGTTGTCTATGTCGAGCAGCTCTGGGGTGCCCTGTACCTGGACAAGCGTGAGGACGTCGATCCATACCTCACGGCCATGGAGCAGTTATGCGTGGAGAGCACCACGCCCGGGGGCACCGTCGAGCTCATCGGCGGTCTTCTCAGAAAGATGTAGATGAAGCAGACCTACAACGGCATGCCCGCGACCGACCTCAAGCAGGTCGCCTGGCGCAAGAGCCGCTACAGCAACTCGCAGGGCAACTGCGTGGAGCTCGCCGAGCTTCCTGACGGCGGGGTGGCGGTGCGCAACTCCCGCTTCCCCGACGGTCCCGCCCTGATCTACACCCGCGACGAGATCCGGGCCCTGGTGCTCGGGGTCAAGGACGGGGAGTTCGACGGCCTGATGGTGTAACAGCGCGTTAACCTCCGGCGCGTCCCCTTAACGGGGGCGCGCCGGAGGCGTAATCGCCCCGCATCGCCGGGTCGGCATGATCGGCTCATGCTCGACCAGATGACTCTCTATCCGATCGCCGACGACGTGCTGTTCGCGCCGGGCGGCAAGGTCGTGATCCGCACCTACGGCGTCGCCCCCGCGGGCGCGGGCGGCTCCAGCGGGTCGGTCTCCTACCGCACCTGGGTGACGGGCGTGCGCGACCAGCCGCGCTACTGGCACTGGGGCCACTTCGAGGACGCCGCCTCCGGGCACCGCCGCGTGCTGGAATGGCTGACCGGACGGGGGCCGCAGCCGGCCGAGTCGCTCTGCTGACCGCTGTGCTACGCTGCCAATCCGAGCAATCGCTTGGTTGAGGGAGGCGCGGTGCGGCGCGGGATATTCCTTCTCGAAGAGGTCGACTTCCGGCCGATGAACTCCCGGCGCCCCCTGGAGTACCTGACCTGGCTGACCCGCTACAAGCGCGAGGACGAGACCCGCGAGACGCCCGCGCTGACCTCCGGCATGTCGATCCGGTCCCGCGACATCGACCTGGCCGGCGCGTTCTACGCCGTCGGCATCACCGGCCACCCGCAGTTCAAGGTCGTCACCCTGTGGGAGTGCCACGGCGGCTGGGACGGGGGCTGGCGGCAGATGATGGACATCTACCGGGGCGTGGACGACCGGCTCTTCCTGTCGGACATCGACGACCTGCGCTTCTCGGCGTTCTCCCGGCCGCTCGGCGCCGTGCGCGGCACCCCGGCGCCGGCCGAGGTGGCGCCGGCCGAGTTCTACGTCTTCGAGAGCGCGCGGGTGCGGCCCGGCGCCGCCGCGGCCTACCTGGAGGCGGTGCGCGCCGAGCGCGCGCCCGTCCTCGCCGGGCACGGCCACCGGCTGGCCGGGCTGTACGAGGTGCTGTACTGCGACACCGAGGCGGTCACCCTGTGGGCGGTCTCCCTGGACGACCACCTGGCCACCCGGCGCGCCCGTGACGCCGCGCTCGGGCTGGACGACGAGGTCGAGCCCGACGACCGGCTGCTCGCCTGGGACGTCAGGGCCCGCGACTTCCTCGACGGGCCGTGGCGCGAGACCCTGCTCGCCCCCTTTCCCGGCAGCCGCATGGCCCCGCGCGACGTCGAGGCGGACGTCAGGAGTCGTTGACGGGGGCGTTCCAGGTGAGGATGACCGGCTCGCCGTGCTCGAAGCCGAGCCGCGAGTAGGTGCCCGTCTCCAGCTTGAACAACCGCCCGTCCACCGGCGCGAGCCCGAGCCAGCGGGCCGCGACGACGCGCAGCAGGTGGCCGTGCGCGACCAGGACGACCCGCCCGCCGGCCGCGCGGGCGCGGGCGATCACCCGGTCGGCGCGCGCCCCCACCTGGGCCGCCGACTCGCCGGGGTGCTGCTCGTCGCCCGGCGTCACACCGTCGCGCCACAGGTACCAGCCGGGACGGGTCCGGCGGATGTCGGGCGTGGTGACGCCCTCGTAGCCGCCGTAGTCCCATTCCCACAGGTCGGCGTCCACCTCGGGCTCCGGTATCCCGGCCAGCTCCGCCGTGCGGCGGGCGCGCTGCGCGGGCGAGGTGAGCACCAGGTCGAACGCGACGCCCTTGACGAGCGGCGCCAAGGCGCGCGCCTGCTCCTCGCCGCGGGCGGTCAGCGGGACGTCGGTGCGCCCGGTGTGCCGGCCGGTACGGCTCCATTCGGTCTCGCCGTGCCTGAGGAGCAACATCTCATCCATCCCCATATCATCCGGCACGCCCGGCCGGCGTGGCGGATCAGGGGTGGCGGATCAGGGGTGGCGAGCTCCTCGACGGGCGGGCGGATCAGAGGGTGGCGAGCTCCTCGACGGGCGGGCGGATCAGGGGGTGGCGAGCTCCTCGACGAGCGGGGTGAAGGTGTCGAGGTCGCGTTCGTCGTGCAGGACGAAGTAGGAGACGCCGTGCTCGTCGCGCCAGTGGCGCAGCCGGTCCAGCATGTCGCGGCGGGTGCCCGGCAGCACCTGCGGGGTGCCCGCCAGGCGGGAGACGTCGGCGGCGCTCCACGTCGCGCCGGCCTTCGGCTCGCCGGCCTGCATGACGCTCGTCCCCAGCTCCGGCCCGCCGTGGCGGTCGCCGGCCGCCTCCCTCACCGTGCGCAGCTTGCCGAGGAACGCCTCCTCGCCGCCGTCGCGCTCGTCGGGGCCGCTCCCGTCCGGCCTCGTGCGCAGCGTCAGGTGCACGATGTCCGCCTCGCGCGCCGCCAGGCGCAGCAGCCGGGGCCCGCCCGCCCCCAGCAGCAGCGGGGGATGCGGCCGCTGCGCCGGCCTGGGGCGCTGGGCCAGGTCGCGGACGCGGTAGTGGTCGCCGTCGAAGGTGAACGGCCCGTCGCCCCAGAGTCCCTTCAGCACGGCCAGCGCCTCGGCCAGCCGGGCCACCCGAGCCCCCGGCGGGTCCAGCCGCAGCCCCGCCGCGGCGTAGTCGGCGGCCATCCAGCCGGTGCCGATGCCGACCTCCAGCCGGCCGCCGGACAGCAGGTCGAGCGTGGCCGCCTCCTTGGCGAGCACGGCCGGGTGCCGGAAGTCGTTGGCGAACACCAGCGTCCCCACCCGTAGCCGGCTCGTCGCGCAGGCCGCCGCGGTCAGCGCCGCCACGGGCGCGAACCGGGCGCCGACGAGGTGGTCGGGCACCAGCAGCACGTCGAAGCCGGTGGCCTCCAGCCGCCGGGCCTTCTCGGCCCACTCCTTGCCGGACTCCGCGTGCCGCACCACCGCGCCGAACCTGAACCGCCGCACCGCGGACCTCCTCGCTCGACCAGGCGTCTGGGCGAAGTGTACGCCGGTAGGCTTACCAAGCGCTTGGTTGAGATGCCACACTGGCGCCATGGACATCCCGGTGCGCGAGGTCACCGACGACGAGGCGGCCTTCTTCCACGACCACGGCTGGGCCCGCCTGCCCGCGCTGGTCGCGCCCGAGGCCGTGACCGCGCTGCGCGAGCGGGCGGCCGGGCATCTGAGCGCGCGCGAACGGGCCCGTGCCACGCTGGTCGACCAGGCGTTCGGCCAGTCACGCGACGTCGCCGAGACCGACGCGGCGTTCCGCGCGCTCGCCCTGCACCCCCGCATGGGCGGCAACGCCGCCCGGCTGCTGGGCGGCGTCCGGGCGGTGCGCGTCCAGGTGACGAACCTGCTGGTGAAGGAGCCCGGAGAGCACGGCGCGACGGAGTTCCACCAGGACTTCCCGTGGATGCCGATGGACCGCTCGGCCATGCTGACGGTCTGGCTGGCGCTGGCCCGCGTGCCGGCGGACATGGGCGCGCTGCGCTTCTACAGCGGCTCGCACCGCCACGGGCTGCTCGGGCGCAGCTTCACCCGAGCCGGCGACGGCCAGCTCAGCCAGCACCCGTGGCTGACGGAGCTGGAACTGTCGCCGCCGCTCGACCTCGAGGCCGGGGACGCCACCGCGCACCACGCGCTGACCGTGCACGGCGCGCCCGCCAACCGCCGCGACACGCCGCGCCTGTCGTTCACCGTGACCTACTTCGACGCCGACGCCCTCTACACCGGCGCCCCGTACCGGCAGACCGACGGGCTCGGCCTGCGGGTCAACGAGCCGTTCGAGCACCCGAGGTTCCCGTGCCCGAGACCGTGAGAGGGCACGTCGCCGACCTGGGCGCGACGCTCATGCACGAGCACGTCTTCGGCCTGAGCCCGGAGATCCTGTGGAACTGGCCCGACATCCCGGAGGGCTGGGACCCGGAGGCCAGGGCCAGGGAGGCCGCGGCCAAGCTGGAGGCGCTGAAGGCCGAGGGCGTCGACACCATCGTGGACCTCACCGTCGTCGGGCTCGGCAGGTACGTGCCGGCGGTGCAGCGGGTGGCCGAGCTGACCAGCGTGAACATCGTGGCCGCCACCGGTCTGTACACCTACGACGCGCTCCCGCCGTACTTCGCCAACCGGGGCCCCGGCTCGCTGTTCGGCGGGCCCGACAGGCTCGCGGAGTTCTTCGTCCGCGACATCGCCGAGGGCATCGGCCGGACCGGGGTGAAGGCCGCCATGCTCAAGTGCGCCACCGACCGCGCGGGCATGACGCCGGGCTGCGAGCGCGTCTTCCGGGCCGTCGCCGAGGCCCACCTGGAGACCGGCGCGCCCATCACCACCCACTCGCACAGCGGCACCCGGGGCGGCCTGGAGCAGCAGCGGCTGCTCGCCTCGCTCGGCGTGGACCTGACCAGGGTCGTCATCGGGCACGCGGGCGACTCCACCGACGTCGCCTACCTGGAGGAGCTCGTGGCGGGCGGCTCCTACCTCGGCATGGACCGCTTCGGCATCGACACGATCAGCCCGTTCGAGGACCGGGTGGCGGTCGTGGCCGAGATGTGCGCGCGCGGGCACGCCGGCCGGATGGTGCTGGGACACGACTCCTACTGCTTCAACGACCGGTTCGACGCCGAGGTGGTGCGCCGCCGCCACCCCCGCTACCACCTGCTGCACGTCTCCCGCGACGTGCTGCCCGAGCTGCGCAGGCGCGGCGTCACCGAGGAGCAGATCCACCAGATGCTCGTGGCCAACCCCCGGAGGGTCCTGTCATGACCGAGGACTTCGACGTCGGCGCCGACTGGCACGTCGCCGCCCCGTACCCCTTCCTGGCCCGGCTGCGCAGGGAGCGGCCGGTCTTCCGCAGCGAGCATCTCGGCGCGTACGTGCTGACCCGCTACGCCGACGTGCGCGCGGCCTACGGCGACCCGCGGCGCTTCTCCTCGAAGGGGTCGCTCACGGTCTCCCGCAGTCTCAGCCGGGAGACGCGCGACAGGCTGGGCGAGCACGGCTCGTTCCTGTCGAGCTTCGTCGCCAACGTGGACCCGCCCGACCACACCCGGCTGCGGCGCTCGGTGTCCCGGGCCTTCACGCCGCGGGCCGTCGCGGCGATGGAGGGGCGCTTCCGGCGGCTCAACGAGGACCTGCTCGACCGGATCGAGCCGCGCGGCGCGGCCGACTTCGTCCGCGACATCGGGCACGAGCCGTCGATCAAGCTGACCGCCCGCTTCATCGGCGTGCCCGAGGCGGACGAGGAGTTCGTGCAGGCGCGCGTCAAGGAGTGGTTCCAGCTCTTCCTGGCGCCGCAGCCGCCCGAGCGGCAGCGGGAACTGGCCGACGGCTTCCTCGGCTACCTCGACTACGTGGACCGGCTGGTCGCCGCCCGCGCCAAGGAGCCGCGTGACGACTTCGTCTCGCTGATGACCTCGCTCATCGGCGCCGAGCTGACCCATCGCGAGGTGGTGGAGCTGATCTCCACGATCCTGCTCGGCGGCAACGACACCGTGCCCAACCAGCTCGGCAACGCCGTCCTGCGGCTGCTGCGCGAGCGGGCGTGGCCGGTCGAGCCCGCCCTCGTCGCGAACGCGGCCGAGGAGTGCATGCGGATCGACGGGGCCTCCCTCGGCTCCTTCCGGTACGCCGTCACCGACGTCACCCTGCACGGCGTGACGATCCCGGCGGGCTCGCTGGTGCTGCTGTCCACCGACTCCGCCGCCCATGACGAGAGCGTCTTCCCCGACCCGGAGCGGTTCGTGATCGACCGGCCGAACGCCGACGCGCACCTGGTGTTCGGTTACGGCATCCACTTCTGCGTCGGCGCTGCGCTCGGCCGGCTGCAACTGCGCACCGCCCTCGAGGTGCTCGGCCGCCGCCTGCCCGGCCTGCGGCTGACGCCGGGCGCGCCGATCGCCTTCCGCCGCTCGATCGTCGGCCGCGGCCTGGCCGGGTTGCCGGTGGAGTGGTGACCGGCACGCGGTGGCGTGACCCGGCCGGGTAGCGCCACATTTGCGTCATTCGTCCCACAAGCCGCAAGCTTTCCCTGACGGTGACGAACCAAGGGGGGCACGTGGAGCCTGTGGCGGTGGGACTGGTTGGAGCGGGACCGTGGGCGGAGCTGGCGCACGCCCCCATGCTGGCCGCCGGCCCGCACACCCGGCTGGCCGGGGTCTGGGCCCGCCGCCCCGAGGCCGCCGCCCGGCTCGGCGCGCCCGTCTTCGAGCGGGTCGAGGAGCTGTTCGACGCCTGCGAGGCCGTGGCGTTCTGCGTGCCGCCCGCCGTACAGGCGGAGATCGGCGTCCGCGCGGCGCGGGCGGGCAAGGCGCTGCTGCTGGAGAAGCCGCTCGCCGACTCCCTGGCGAACGCCGAGCGGCTGGCCGCCGCCGTCGCCGAGGCCGGGGTGGCCTCGCAGATGGTGCTGACCCTGCGTTACGCCGCCGGCACCCGGGAGTTCCTGGCCCGCTGCGCCGAGATCGAGCCGTTCGGCGGCCACGCCGCCAACATCTCGGGCGTGCTGCTGGGCGACCACCCGTTCGCCACGCCGTGGCGGCTGGAGCGCGGCGCGCTGCTCGACGTGGGACCGCACGTGGTCGACCTGCTCGACGCCGCACTCGGCCCCGTCACCGGGGTGCGCGCGCACGGCCACCCGCTCGGCTGGACCGGGCTGCTGCTCGACCACGAGGGTGGAGCCGTCAGCGAGGCGTCGCTGTGCATGACCGTCCCGGGCGACACGCCGCCGTCGTCGTTCGCGGTCTACGGCCGCGGCGGCAGCGCCGTGCTCCGGCCGTCCGGCGACGACGCGCTGGCCACCGTCGCCGAGGAGTTCGCCCGCACCGTCAGGCAGGGCGGCGGCCACCCCCTCGACGCCGCCCGCGGCCTGCGGCTGCAGCGGATCATCGCCGACGCGGAGAACCAGCTGCGTTCCGGATGAGCCGCCCCTTGACGCCGGGCGCGTTCGGGGCATTGATAGCGTTTGTCCGACGCGCAGTGCTGCAGCGAAGTCCGGTGCGAATCCGGCGCTGTCCCGCAACTGTCATAGCCAGGTCGCCTGCCGCTGCGCCGACGTCAACCCTCGTGGAAAAGGGTGATCCGTCACGACATGCGGGTCTCTCGGTTCCGACAGTGTGAAAGGACTTCTCGTGAGGCCCGTACGCATGGCCTTCGCGGGCGCGCTGCTGGGAACGCTCGCCGTGCTGGCCGGTTGCGGCCAGAGCGGCTCCTCCTCGGCGCCCTCGTCCCCCGCCCCCGCCGCTTCCGCCGCCTCGCAGGCCGGGTTCCCGGTCACCGTCGAGGCCGCCAACGGCAAGGTCACCCTGACCAAGAAGCCCGAGCGGATCGTCTCGCTCTCGGCCACCCACACCGAGACCCTGTTCGCGATCGGCGCCGGCCCGCAGGTCATCGCCGTGGACGACCAGTCCAACCACCCGCCGCAGGCCCCCAAGACCGCCCTGTCCGGCTTCAAGCCGAACGTCGAGGCCATCGTCGCCCACAAGCCCGACCTGGTCATCGTCTCCGACGACATCGACAAGGTCGTCGGAGAGCTGGGCAAGCTCAACGTGCCCGTCCTGCAGGAGCCGGCCCCGGCCAAGCTGGAGGACGCCTACGACGAGATCGCCGACCTCGGGGCGGCCACCGGCAACCGGGCCAAGGCCGACGAGCTCGTGGCCGGGATGAAGGCGAAGCTGGCCGAGCTGGCCGCCGCCGCGCCCAAGGACGGCAAGCTCACCTACTACCACGAGCTGGACCAGACGCCGTACGCGGCGACGTCCGGCACGTTCATCGGCCAGGTCTACGGCCTGTTCGGGCTGACCAACATCGCCGACAAGGCGCCCGACGCGGCCGGCGGCTACCCCAAGCTGTCGGCGGAGTTCGTCGCCCAGGCCGACCCCGACCTGATCTTCCTGGCCGACGTCAAGTGCTGCGGGCAGAGCAAGGACACCCTGGTCAAGCGGCCCGGGTGGAAGAACCTGTCGGCCATCAAGAACGACCAGGTGGTGCAGCTCGACGACGACGTCGCCTCCCGCTGGGGGCCGCGCGTCGTGGACCTCGCCGAGTCGATCGGCGCGGCCGTCGCCAAGGCGTCCGGCTCCTAGTGCCCGACCCCGTGCCCGAGGTGGCGCCCCGGCCGGTGGACCGGCAACCGTCCAGGGGCGTCCCGGACCCGCTCACGCGGCGGTCGGTGGCCGGGCCGCTGTGGGTGGCCGGGGCGCTGGCGCTGCTGGCCGTCTCCATGGTGGCCGGCCTGCTCGGCGGCGCCGCGGACATCTCGCCCCGGCAGGTGGTGCTCCAGGTCGTCGACTGGCTGCCGCTCGTGCACGCCGACTCGGGCCTGGCTCCGGTCGAGCAGGGCCTGCTGTACGAGATCCGGCTGCCCCGGGTGCTGGTGGCGGCCGTGGTCGGCGGGCTGCTGGCCGTGGCGGGGGCCGGCTACCAGGGGGTGTTCCGCAACCCGCTGGCCGACCCCTACCTGCTGGGCGCCGCCGCCGGTGCCGGCCTGGCGGCCACGGTGACGATCGTGCTGCTGCCGGCTCCGGCCGCCACCATCCCGGTGGCCGCGTTCGCCGGGGCCGTCGGCGGGGTGCTCCTGGCGTACGCGCTGGGCAACACCGCCGGCCGGGCGGGCGGCACGGCGACGCTCGTCCTCGCAGGGGTGGCCGTGACCTCGTTCCTGACCGCGATCCAGACGTTCGTGCAGCAGTTCAAGGTCGAGGAACTGCAGCGCATCTACGCCTGGATCCTCGGCGACGTGGGCGGCGGCTGGGCCCAGTTCTGGCTCGTCCTGCCGTACGCCGCCGTCTCCTCCGTCCTGCTGCTCCTGCACGGGCGGATGCTCGACGTGCTGTCCGTGGGCGACGAGGAGGCCACCAGCCTCGGCGTGCGTGCCGGCCGGGTGCGGTTCGCCGTCCTGCTCGCCGCGTCGCTGGCGACGGCCGCGGCCGTCGCGGTGAGCGGCCTGATCGGGTTCGTCGGCATCGTCGTGCCGCACGTGGTCAGGCGGCTGGCCGGTGGCTCGTACCGGCGGGTGCTGCCGCTGTCGCTGGTCGCCGGCGCGGCGTTCCTCGTCGTCGCCGACCTCATCGCGCGCACCGTCATCGCCCCGGCCGAGCTGCCCATCGGCGTCGTGACGATGTTCGTGGGCGCGCCGTTCTTCGTCGCCGTGCTGCGGATGACCCGGCAGGCCGCCACATGATCGAGATCACCGCCCTGTCGGTGCGCCTGGGCGGGCGCGAGGTGCTCACCGAGGTCGGGCTGCGGGTGCCGCGCGGCGAGTGGCTGGCCGTCATCGGCCCGAACGGCGCCGGCAAGTCCACCCTCGTCAAGGCCCTCATGGGCCTCGTCGCCCACCGGGGCGAGATCACGCTCGACGGCCGGCCGGGCGCCGCCCTCCGGCCGCGCGAGCGGGCCCGTCTCGTGGCGTACGCTCCGCAGACCCCCGCCCTGCCGCCCGACATGACCGTCTTCGAGTACGCCCTGCTGGGCCGCACGCCGTACATCCCCTATCTCGGCCGGGAGAGCCGCCGCGACAAGGAGATCACCGCCTCCGTGCTCGACCGGCTCGACCTGACCGGCCTGGCGGCGCGCCGCGCCGGCGAGCTGTCCGGCGGCGAGCGCCAGCGGGCCGTGCTGGCCAGGGCGCTGACCCAGCAGGCGCCCGTGCTGCTCCTCGACGAGCCGACCACCGCCCTCGACCTCGGCCACCAGCAGCAGGTGCTCGAACTCGTCGACCGGCTGCGGCTCGCCGACGGGCTCACCGTCGTCACCACCCTGCACGACCTGACCGTCGCCGGCCTGTACGCCGACCGGCTGCTCCTGCTCGCCGGAGGCCGGGCCGTGGCCGCCGGCGAACCCGGCCAGGTGCTCACCGAGTCCCTCGTCGGCGCCCACTTCGGCGCCCATGTCACGATCGAGCCGGGGCCCGGCGGACGGCCCGTCGTCCAGCTCGTCAGGGGAGGACCGTGAAGCTCACCCATCGCGTCGAGGACGGCGCGCGGCTCGGGGCGCTGCTGTGGGAGTTCGGGCCCGGCTGGCGGATGATCTCCTCGGCGATCCTCGGCGGCGGCATCGGGCCGCGCGCCTGGGTGCTGAACGCCCAGGTCGTGGCCGGCTACGCGCGGATGGACCCGGCCGACCACCTCGCGTCCCTGGCGCCCGCCGGGCCGGGCGTGGGCATGATGACGGCCGCCGAGGTCGGCCGCCATGTCACGGCGGAGGACCACGGGGCGAGGGCGGTGGCGACGGTCGGCCTGCGCGTCCCCACCTGGGCCGCCGCCCCCGAGGGCGCCGCCGACCCGGAGCTCCACCCCATGCTGTCGGCGCCGCCCCGGCCCGGCACCATCAACATCGTCGCCGCCTTACCGGTCGCGATGACCGACGCGGCCCTCGTCAACGCCGTCATGACGGTGACGGAGGCCAAGACCCAGGCGCTGATGGAGGTCGGCTATCCGGGCACGGGCACCGCCTCGGACGCCGTCTGCGTCGCGGTGCGCGCGGACGGGCCCCAGGAGCCGTTCGCCGGGCCCCGCTCGACGTGGGGCGCCCGTCTCGCCCGCGCCGTCCACGCGGCCGTGCGCCGTGGCGCCGAGGAGTGGCTAGTCCGTGACTGACGGTCATGGAGAACGGGGAAGTAGCATGTGGGCGAAGGCGAGATCCGCGACAATGAGCAGGTGACCGCGATGGCGACGACCGAACCGACCACCGGGCGCACGGTCCTT
Source organism: Nonomuraea indica (assembly GCF_002850745.1). GTDB lineage: Bacteria > Actinomycetota > Actinomycetes > Streptosporangiales > Streptosporangiaceae > Nonomuraea > Nonomuraea indica. Next base: position 620,190 of record NZ_KZ559466.1, on the reverse strand, counting down.
CCCGGCGTGCCACCCTTCACTGTCGACGACCTGCTCAAGTTCCCGGACGACGGGAACCGCTATGAGCTCTTCAACGGGAGCCTTCTGGTGAGCCCTTCCCCCGCCCCCCTGCACCAGCGTGCGATCCGCCGGCTTGAGCGCATTCTGGAAGACGCGGCTCCGCTGGAGCTGGAGCCTTTGGGGACCGTCAACCTGCGGGTGAGCGATGTGGACTACTACATCCCCGACCTGGTCGTCGTGCCGGCTGAGCGAACGGAGGCGGTGCCCCTGATGTTCGCGCCTCGCGATGTCCACCTCGCTGTGGAGGTGGTCAGCCCCAGCACTCAGGGGCGTGACCGAGGCTTCAAGACAGGAGCCTATGCGGAGGCGGGCATCCCTGTGTACTGGCGGGTCGAGATGGACGAAGGCCCCACCGTCTACGTCTACGAGCTCGACGGCAAGGCCTACGGGCCGCCGGTCGCGCACAAGGCCGGCACCGTCGCGGCTCTCCAGAAGCCATATCCCGTCAGCTTCGACCCGGCCGTCCTGCTCAGCCGTCGCGGCTGAGCGAGCCGTCCTCTGCCACCCGGACGCCGTAGTCCTCCTCCGCGCCTCGCCGGGTGACGCGGCCCGCCGCGAGGTCGGCCGCCACCGCCCCGAGATCGCGCTCCCCGGGCGGGCCGATGCCGCCGCCGCCCGTCGTCTCCACCACGAACCCCTCACCCGCCGCGAAGCGGACGTTGTTCACCTTGGACGCGAGCCGTTCCAGCCGCCCGTCCCGGTCACGTCGCAGGAAGCCGCCCACCCGCCCCGGCAGCCCGCCGTCGCGGCCCGGCGGAGCCAGGCGCAGCCGGTCGCCCCGCGTGGTGACGTGGCAGTCGGCCAGGAACCGGTAGACCGTGCGCGAGCCGAGCCCGCCCCGCCACCGGCCGGGGCCGCCAGAGTCGGGGATCGTCCCGACCGACTCCACCACGAGCGGGCATCGGCTCTCCACCGGCTCGGCCTGCGGGACCGAGTTGCGGCCGACGCCGAAGTGCACGCCCGTCGCGTCCGGCCCGTCGAGCCCGCGCCGCGCCCCCACGCCGCCGAAGTCGTAGGCCAGGTGGATCCAGTACGGCGCGCCCACGGCGGCGATCGAGAACGGCTGCAGGATGCCGCTGGCCGCGATGGCCCGCTCCGGCACGGCGTCCGACAACGCCTGGAAGACGGCCTCCATGGCCGCGTAGATGGGCACGTACCGGCCGCCGCACGGGTGGGGGGAGCGGGCGTCGAGCAGCGACCCCTCCGGCAGTCGCACGTCGAGGGCGCGCAGGCAGCCGTCGTTCATGGGCAGCGCCGGGTCGAGGAAGCAGCGCACCGCGAACACGGCCGCCGCCAGCGACTGGGACGCCGAGGCGTTGATCGCCGCCGGCACCTGCGGGCCGGTCCCGGCGAAGTCCACCACCACGCCGCCGTCGCCGACCGTCACCGCGACCCGCACGTGGTGCGCGACGCCCGGCGTGATGCCGTCGTCGTCGATCGGGTACGCCGCCTCGAACCGGCCCCGGGGCAGCTCGGCCAGCGCGGCCCGGGTCATCGCCTCGGTGTGGTCGAGGTAGTCCTCGATCCCGGCGGCCAGGCCCGCCTCGCCGTACTCGCCGAGGAGCGCGCCCAGCCGGGCGGCGGCCACGGCCGTCCCGGCGACCAGCGCCCGCACGTCGCCCATGACCTTGTCCGGGGTGCGGCTGTTGGCGCGCAGGATCGCCTCGACGGCGGGTTCCAGCCCGGCGGCGGTGGCCAGGCGGACCGGCGGGAGCTGGAGCCCTTCGAGGAAGACATCCGTGGCCAGCGGCGCCATGCCGCCCGCGGACAGCCCGCCCAGATCCGATACGTGGATCATGGTGGCGGTGAAGTACGCCGGGGCGCCGCCGACGAACACGGGCCGGTAGACCAGCAGGTCGTTGGTGTGCACGCCGCCGCGGTAGGCGTCGTTGAGCACGTACACCTCGCCGGGCCGCATCGTGCCGGGCGGCACGTCCGCCAGCAGCTCGGGCAGGGCGGCGCGCAGCGCCATGCTGTTCATGAGCGTGGTCGCCACGGACTGCGCGACCAGCCGCCCGCGCGCGTCCAGGATGGCGGCGGAGGCGTCGGAGCCCTCGACGATGAACGTGGAGTAGGCCGAGCGGACCACGACGATGCCGGCCTCCTCCGCGGCGACCAGGAGCGCGTTGCGCAGCACCTCGGCGGTCAGCGGGTCACGCACCGGCGGCCTCCTCGCGCAGCAGGTGGACGGCGCCCGCCGGGCCGGGCGCGGCGGTCCAGCCGGGCGGCACGACGATCGTGGACTCCGGGTCCTCGACGACGGCCGGGCCGGGCAGGACGCCGGGCAGGGCCGCCAGGGTGGCGCGCGTGTGCAGCGGGACGTCGGTGTAGCCGCCCAGCTCCGGGAAGTACGCCGCCCGCGTGCCGGTCCGTGTGCCCGTCCGTGTGCCGGTCCGCGTGTCCGCCCGCGTGCCCGTCCGTGTGTCCGTCCGTGGGTCCGCTCGGGTGCCCGCCGCGCGCGGGTCCGCCGCGCGCGGGTCCGGTCCCGCGGTGCCCGGCTGCCGGGCCGCCGGTGGTTCCGGGGGGCTCGCGGGTGGTGGCAGGGTGACGCGGACGCGGTAGCCGACGAGCTCCACCTCGCCCCGCTGCTCGATCCCGTACACCTGGGCGTACCGGGCGAAGAACCGCCCCCGCAGGACGTCCGGGGAGGCGCTCCACGGCACGGTCAGCTCGTGCGCCTGCCCGCGGAACCGGACGTCCACCGACCGCTCCACCCGCACCCCGGTGTCGTCCGGTGACACCCCCAGGTCGCCGGCCGCCTCCCGCGCCAGCGCGTCCAGGAGCCCGGCCGGGTCGGCGGCGCCGAGCCGTGACAGCACCCGGTCGGCCGACAGCGCCCCCGTCAGCAGCCCCGCCGCCGACGCGACTCCGCAGTACGCCGGCACCACGACCCGCCCGATGCCGAACCGTCCGGCCACCCGCGCCGCGTGCATCGGTCCCGCCCCGCCGAACGCCACCAGCGCGAACCCCCGCGGGTCGATCCCGCGCTGCACCGTCACCACGTGCACGGCAGAGGCCATCGCGGCGCTGACGATCGTGTGCACGGCGAGCGCCGCCTCCGCCCGTGGGACGCCGAGCGGCCCGGCCAGCCGGTCCAGGGCCTTCTCGGCGAGCGGCGGCGACAGCGGCAGGGACGCCGAGCCGAGGTAGCCGAGCACGAGGTTCGCGTCGGTGACGGTCGGCTCGGCGCCGCCGAGGCCGTAGCAGGCCGGCCCGGGGGAGGAGCCGGCCGAGCGCGGGCCCACCCGCAGCGTCCCGGCCGCGTCCAGCCAGGCGATGCTGCCGCCGCCCGCGCCCACCTCCGCCAGGTCGATGGCGGGCGTCCTGATCGGCACCCCCGTCCCGGCCCGGCGGCCGCCGAAGCTGCCCTTGCCGCCCACGTGGAACTCGTGGGTGATCTCCGGCCGGCCGCCGCGCACCACGCACGCCTTGGCCGTGGTGCCGCCCATGTCGAACGAGATCACGTCCGGCAGGCCGATGCCCGCCGCCGCCAGCACCCCCGCGGCGGGCCCCGACTCGATCGTCGCCACCGCCCGGCGGGCGGCCAGCTCGGCCGAGACGACGCCGCCGCCGGACTCCATGACGTGCACCGGAGCCCGCACCCCCAGCTCGGCGAGCCGGTCGCGCAGCCGTGACAGGTACGCGGCCATGAGCGGTCCGACGTAGGCGGACATGATGGTCGTGGTGGCCCGCTCGTACTCGCGGATCTCCGGCCACACCTCCGACGAGACGACGACGTCCGGCACCGACGCGCGCAGGACCGCCGCCACCCGGCGTTCGTGCGCGGGGTTGGCGTAGGAGTGCAGCAGGCAGACGGCCGCCGAGGTGATGCCGCGCCGGGCGATCTCGCGGGCCGCCCGCCGTACCGACGGCAGGTCGAGGGGGGTCAGGACCTCGCCGCGCGCCGAGACCCGTTCGACCACCTCGAAGCAGTCGGCGGGGTCCACCGGCGGGGGCGGCGGCGTGAAGCGCAGGTCGTAGCGCTCCTCCTCGACCCGGGCGTGGCGGCCCAGCGGGACGATCGACCGGAACCCGCGGGTGGTGACGAAGGCGACCCGCACGCCGCGGCGTTCGAGCACCGCGTTGGTGGCCAGCGTGGTCGCGTGCACGACCCGGGTGACGAGTGCCGGGTCGAGGCCGCCGAGCACCCGCGTAACGCCCGCCACGATCCCCGCGATGGGGTCGTCGTGGGTGCTCAGACACTTGGCCACGGTGACCGCGCCCGAAGGGTGGCGCAGGACCACGTCCGTGAAGGTGCCGCCGACGTCGACGCCGATCGCGTACCCCATCTGCGTACGTTAGGCAGTTGAGCAAGCGCTTGTCTACATTACCGTCTCTTGACTTACGCCACGTGATTGGGACCCTTGTGATATCCCTTGCGAAACCGGGAGCGGCGATGGCGCGTCTCACAGCTCTGGCCGGCGGAGCGGCGCTCGCCCTGACCCTGGTCGCCCTGCCCGTGGTGGCGCACGAGCACCCGAGCGGCATCACCGACCTGGTGACCCCCGCCGTGGTGCGCGTCGAGGCCAAGGCGCGCGTCGACATCACCCTCCTCGACCACATCGGCGACCTGGTCCACGTGGAGCGCTCCTACGACGTGCCCATCGGCGTCGGCACGGGCACCGTGGTGAGCCCCGAAGGCGCGATCGTCACCCTCACCGGGGTCGTCAGGAGCGAGCGGGACGTCGCGGTCCACGCCGCCAACAGGATCTTCGCCGAGCACCACGACGTGAAGATCCCGGCCGACTTCGAGCGCCACTCGCTCAAGGACGACGTGCTCGACCGGCACCTCAAGCAGTGCTATCCGCCCCTGTCGTCGCGGGCCACCTGCATCATCGACGTCACCACCGACATCACGGTGTTCCCCAACGTCTCGCCCGCCGACCCCAAGGGGCTCAAGGCCGACCTGGTCAGAGCGGGGCCGCGGCCCGACAGCCCGGCCGTGCTCATGACGTCGAGCCGCGTCGTCGGCAGCGTCGGGCTGCCCACCGCGCCGCTCGCCGACAAGGTGCCCGAGGCGGAGGGCGCGCCGGCCGGAGTGGCCGGGTTCCTCGGCCGGCCCGGACCCGACGTGCCCTACACGGTGGAGATCGCCCACCTGGGCAGGGGCGGCGGGTCGGGCGAGACCGGCAGGCCGTTCGCCGACCCCGAGAAGAAGGTGGACGAGCCCGTCAAGCTGGGCGGGCTGGCCGACCGCGGCATGCGCGGCGCTCCTGTCATCGGCGACAAGGACGGCCACGTCGTCGGCATGCTCATCGGCGGCGGCAAGGACGCCAGGATGATCGGCATCCGTGAGGTCACCGGCGCCCTGGCCAAGGCCGGGATCGCCCCCCGCCGGGGGGCTATCGACGCGGCGTTCGAGGCCGCGCTGACCCGCTACCACACCAAGTACTACACCGAGGCCGCGCCCGGCTTCCAGCGGGTCCTGGAGCTCTACCCGGGCAACGTGGTCGCCGCCGCGCTGCTGAAGGAGTCGCTGGCCAAGCGCGGCGGCCCCGCGGACCTGGGCGCCCGGCGGGCCGTCGCGCCGGCCGGCGGGTCGACGTCGCTGTGGCCGTTCATCGTGGCCGCCGCGGTGCTGTTCGTGGCGGCGGCTCTCGGGGCGTTCCTGCTCTGGCGGCGGGGCCGCGCGGCGGAGCCGGAACCGGCAGCGCCGCCACCGCCTGCCACGCAACCGTCGCCGGTCGGCGTGCCGCTCGACGAGGACGCCGGCCAGACGGTGGTCGTGCGCCGCTCCCACCCGTTCGCGGTGATCCCGCAGCAGAAGCCGGCGCCCACCGCCGCCGACGCGGCGCCGGCCGCCCCCGGCGCGCCCCCGGTGGGCTCGGTCGCGTACTGCACCGCGTGCGGGATGCGGCTGGGCCCGGCCCACCGGTTCTGCGGCTACTGCGGTCACCCCAGCGAGACGTGATGCACGCGAACGACAGATCGCTCGTCGGCCAGGAGGTGGCCGGTTACTTCATCGAGGACATCGTCGGCAAGGGCGGCATGGCCGTCGTCTACCTGGCGCTCGACCCCCGGCTCAGCCGCCGCGTCGCCCTGAAGATCCTCAACCCGGTGCTCAGCGTCGACGACCGCTTCCGGCAGCGGTTCATCCTGGAGTCCAGGACGGTCGCCAGCATCGAGCACCCCAACATCATCCCCATCTACGAGGCCAACACCGACGCCGACGGCGTCCTCTACATCGCGATGCGCTACGTCGACGGGCTCGACCTGCGCCGTCTCATCTACGACCGCGGCCCGCTGCCGCTCGGCCAGGCCAACCAGATCTTCGCCCAGGTGGCCGCCGCGCTCGACGCCGCCCACGCGCACGACCTGATCCACCGCGACGTCAAACCGGCCAACATCCTGCTGGCCGGCGACCACGTCTACCTCACCGACTTCGGCATCACCAAGCACCGCACGTCCATCTCGGGGCTGACGCAGACCGACCAGTTCATCGGCACGCCCCGCTACATGTCGCCCGAGCAGATCAACAAGGAGCACATCGACGGCCGGGCCGACCAGTACGCCCTGGCCTGCGTCGTCTACGAGGCGCTGGCCGGGAGGCTGCCCTTCCAGCGCGACAACGACATCGCGCTGCTCTGGGCGCACCTGGCCGAGCAGCCCACGCCGCTGTCGCAGATGCGGCCGGAGCTGCCGCCCGAGGTCGACGACGTCATGGCCAGGGCGCTGGCCAAGTCGCCCGAGCGGCGCTACCCGAGCTGCTCGGCGTTCGTCGCCGCGCTGCGCGAGGCGATCGGCGGCGGGCTGCCCGAGGACGTCCCCGTAGCGGCGGCCTTCCCGGCCCGCCGCGCCGGCCGCGCGCGCCGCACCGGCCGGCCGGCGGCCATCGCCGCCACGATCACCGCCGCCCTCGCGGCGCTCGTCCTGGTGGTCCTGGTGGTGGTCAGCCAGCGCGGCGAGTCGTGGACCCGCTACCAGAGCACCCCGGCGGCGCCGCTCAGCTTCGAGCACCCGGCCGGCTGGACCGTGCGCACCCACGAGGACCTGTTCGCGCTGGCCTCGCCGCGGGCCGCGGACTTCGAGTCGCTGTTCGTCTCGGGCGCCGGAGCCGACTGGACGAACGTGGTGCCGATCATCACCGACGAGCCCGACTCCGCCACGGGCGTCTACGTGCAGGTGTCCGACACGCTCAGCACCACCGCCACCGACGTCCAGATGAAGGCGATGCTCGAAGGGCTGCTCCCCGGCCGGATCGACGTGAGCGGCCCGGTGCCCGAGCAGGCCGGCGACGCCCCGGCCACGCGCTACCTCGGCTCGCTGACCGACCGCGAGAGCGGCGCCCGGCTGGGCTTCGTCGGTTACGTGGTGGAGCGCGAGCCCAAGCCCCTGCTGCTGCTGTACTTCTGCGCCAGGAACACCTGCGACGACGCCACGCAGGCCCGGGTCCGGCAGAGCGTGCGGCTGTCGTGACCGGCGGCCGCCGACGCTCTTGTGAGTGACTTGCGTACGGCTTGACCTGGGTGTTCAAGGCCCCCGGCGTTGTCTACGCTCCGCCTGTGGGAATACGCATCGTCATCGTGGACGACCAGGCGATGATCAGAGCCGGGCTACGGATGATCGTCGAGACCGAGCCCGGCATGGAGGTGGTCGGTGAGGCCGCCGACGGGCGTGAGGCGATCGTGGTGGCCCGGCGCACCCGGCCGGACATCGTGCTCATGGACATCTCGATGCCGCGCCTCGACGGGCTCTCGGCGGCCAGGGAACTGCTCGACACCCCGTCGCCGCCGAAGGTGATCACGCTGACCACGTTCGACAGCGACGAGAACCTCTACGCGGCGCTGCAGGCCGGCACCAGCGGCTTCCTGCTGAAGGTGTCGCCACCGGAGCAGCTCATCGAGGCGATCAGGGTGGTGCACGCGGGCGACGCGCTGCTCGACCCGGCCGTGACCAGCCGGGTGATCGCCACCTTCGCCGGCCGGCGCGAGCCGGCGCCCTCGCCCCTGCTGGCCGAGCTGACGCCGCGCGAGCTGGAGGTGCTGCGGCTGCTGGCGCGCGGCATCACCAACGCCGAGATCGCGGCCGAGCTGTACGTCGGCGAGGCCACGGTCAAGACGCACGTGGCCCGGGTGCTGATGAAGCTCGGCCTGCGCGACCGGGCGCAGGCCGTCGTCTTCGCCTACGAGACGGGGGTGGTGCGGCCCGGAGTGACCTGAGTCTCATCCTGTGGACCCTTTTTGGGGGTTTCGGGCGGCCTGTGTGTATATTTTCCGGGAGAACGGCGGAGTTACAGGAGATCTTTCATGCAGGCTTTCCCGAGGGTCCTGTTCGACGAGGCGCACAGCGAGTCGTGGACGATCCGGCGCGAGGTGGCCGAGGCCATCAACCCCGCCCACCCCGACGACAACAGCTACGCCCGTGCCGCCGCGCTGCTGCGGCACCTGGGACACACGGTGACCGCCCACACCGGCGGCCCGCTCACCGCGGAGACACTCGCCGAGCAGGACGTGCTGGTCATCGCGCACCCGTCGGGAGAGCGCTGGGAGCGCACCACCGGCCTCGGCGAGCCCGTCTTCTCCGCCTCCGAGATCGCCGCCGTCCGCGACTTCGTCGCCGGGGGCGGCGGGCTCGTCGTGCTGGCCGAGGAGGAGCAGGACAAGTACGGCAACAACGTGGCCGAGCTGCTCGCCGCGTTCGGCGTCGGCGTGCTGCACACCACCGTCCGCGACCCCCGCAACGCCCACCGCGACGTCGCCACCTGGGTCGTCGCCCGGCCGGCCACCACCGACGGGCTGCTGGCCGGCGTCAAGAGCGCCTGCTTCTACCGCTCCGGCGCGCTGGTTCCCGGCGCGGACGCGACCGTCCTGTTCGCCACCGGGCCGGCCGCCGCCCCGGCGAACGCCCCGCTGGCCGTCGCCCTGCGCCACGGCGCGGGCCGCGTCGTCGTCTTCGCCGACTCCGACCTGTTCGGCGACGACTCCCTCGACGACCACGACCACCGCACGCTCTGGGGCAACGTCGTCACCTGGGCCGCCCGCGTCCCCGCCCAGGCCGCCACCGCACCGGGCTCCGACGGCGACGCCAAGGCCGCGTTGTTCGGCGAGCTCAAGGCGGCCGTCGAGGAGCTGCGCCCGCTGCAGGCCAAGGACGGGTCCGTGCCCGAGGGCAAGGAGCGGGCCAAGGAGCTCGTCGGCGTGATCGCCGCCAAGGTGGGCGAGCTGGCGCCGTACTTCCCGCACGACGCCGCCTACCTGGAGGCCGTGCGCGCCGACCTCGCCGCGTGGGCCGGCCGCGACCTCGACGTCCCCGACTTCCTCGACTCGCTGAACCTCTTCCACCCCGACACCCAGCGCGTCGACGGCCTGGAGCACCTCGTGGTGTTCGCCATGTACACCCAGAACGGCAACCCCGGCCGCAACCTGGAGGCGGTCTGGCTGCGCACCATCTGGCCCGAGTGGCTGGCCCGGGTGGAGGCCGGCGGCTACGACAACCCCATGTTCGTGCCGATCTCGTTTGTGGACTTCACCTCCGGCTACGACACCCACTCGGCCGTGCTGTTCCCCGAGACCGTCGCCGTGCGCAAGACCCCCGAACGCTTCACCTGGGGCGGCATCTTCGCCGACCGCGAGGCCGCCAGGTTCCGGACCGTCTCCAAGGCCGCCACGGCCACCCTCCGGCTCGACCTGCCGCCGGACGCCGCCCGGCTGCTGGAGTCGCAGCAGCTCGCCCAGGACACCTTCGTGCTGTGGGACCTGGTGCACGACCGCACCCACAGCCACGGCGACCTGCCGTTCGACCCGTTCATGATCAAGCAGCGGATGCCGTACTGGCTGTACTCCCTGGAGGAGCTGCGCTGCGACCTGACCGCGTTCGGCGAGGCCGTGAAGCTGGAGGAGCAGGGCGTGCCGTACGCCCGTCACGTCCAGCACGCGATCCTGTTCGACCGGCTGTTCCGCTTCCCCATCACCGGTGAGCGGGTGCGCAACTACGACGGGCTCGGCGGGCAGCTGCTGTTCGCCTACCTGCACCGCAACGACATCGTCCGCTGGACCGACAACCGGCTCAGCATCGACTGGGAGCGGGTCGCGGACGGCGTGGCCGACCTGCGCGGCGAGGTCGAGAAGCTCTACCGCGACAGCATCGACCGCTCCAAGCTGGCCCACTGGCTGGCCGCCTACGAGCTGGTCAGCGCCTACGTCGAGCCGCACCCGGCCTCCACCTGGGCCAAGGGCGTCGAGGCCCTGCCGGAGGAGCAGAAGGCCAAGGTGGACGCGGTCCTGCCGGACGAGTTCCCCCTGAGCATGTTCTACGAGGCGCTGCGTCGTAAGCTGGCCGACGTGGTCGAGTCGACGAGGGGGATCCGCGGATGATCATTCTGGTGACGGGTGGCGGCGGCCCCACCGGCCAGGCCGTGTCCGGCTACTTCCGCGAGCAGGGCCACACGGTCATCGCCGTCGACAAGGACGAGGTGGACCTGCTGGACCGCGCGGCCGTCCAGGAGCTCGCCGCGCGGATCGAGAAGGAGCACGGCGGCGTCGACGGCGTGGTGCACCTGGTCGGCGGCTGGCGCGGCGGCAAGTCGTTCGCCGACACCGACCTCGGCGACTGGGACCTGCTGCACGACCTGCTGATCCGTACGCTCCAGCACGTCTCGCTGGCCTTCGAGCCGCAGCTGCGGCGCAGCCCCAACGGCCGCTTCGTGATCGTCTCCGCCAAGGCCGCCGAGCGGCCCACGGCGGGCGGGGCGGCCTACTCCGCCGCCAAGGCCGCCGCCGAGGCGTGGACGCTGTCGCTGGCCGACGCCCTGCGCGGCACCGGCAGCGCCGCCACGATCCTCGTCGTCAAGGCCCTGGTCAACGACGCCATGCGGGCGGCGAACCCCGAGGGGCGCTTCCCCGGGTTCACCGACGTGCGCGACCTCGCGCGGGCGGTCGGGGAGCTGTACGAGCGGCCGGCCGACGACGTCAACGGCATCCGATGGGACCTCACGCGGTGACCCTCCGGCACGACCCAGCCCTCAAGGCGTTCGCCAGCGACAACTACGCGGGCGTGCACCCCGAGATCCTGGCCGCCATCGCCGAGGCCAACGGCGGCCACCAGATCGCCTACGGCGACGACGTCTACACCGAGGCGTTGCAGGACGTCTTCCGGCGGCACTTCGGCGAGCGGGCGCACGCCTGGCCGGTGTTCAACGGCACCGCCGCCAACGTCGTCTCGCTGCGGGCCATGACCGCGCACTGGGAAGCGGTCATCTGCGCCGAGACCGCCCACATCAACACCGACGAGGGCGGCGCCCCCGAGGTGACGGGCGGCATCAAGCTGCTGACCGTGCCCACGCCCGACGGCAAGCTCACCCCGGAGCTGATCGACCGCCAGGCGTGGGGGTTCGGCGACGTGCACCGCGCCCAGCCGCGCGTGGTGTCCATCTCCAACACCACCGAGCTGGGCACCGTCTACACGCCGGACGAGGTGGCCGCCATCTGCGCCCACGCCCACGGCCTGGGCCTGCTGGTCCACCTCGACGGCTCGCGGCTGACGAACGCCGCCGCCGCCCTCGACGTGCCGATGCGGGCGCTGAGCACGGACGCGGGCGTGGACGTGCTCTCGTTCGGCGGCACCAAGATCGGCATGCTGTACGGCGAGGCGGTCGTGGTGCTCAACCCGGAGGCGGCGACCGGCGTCGACTACCTGCGCAAGACGTTCATGCAGTTGTCGTCGAAGATGCGGTTCGTCTCGGCCCAGTTCGAGGCGCTGCTGTCGGGCGACCTGTGGTTGCGCAACGCCCGCCAGGCCAACGCCATGGGCCGCCGGCTGGCCGAGGCGGTGCGCGGCCTGCCCGGCGTCGAGGTGCCGCGCCCGGTGCAGGCCAACGCGGTCTTCGCGATCCTGCCCCGCGACGTGACCGAGCGGCTGCAGAAGCGCTTCCGCTTCTACACCTGGAACGAGGCGACCGGCGAGGTGCGCTGGATGTGCGCCTTCGACACCACCGAGGACGACGTCGACGCCTTCGCCGCCGCCGTCGCGGAGGAGCTGGCCTAGACCGTGTGCGGAGCGGCCGGCCCGGGGACAGTGCCCCGGGCCGGCCGCTCCGGCGTTTCCGGCTGTCCGATGTTCACGTGACCTCGTCAGGTGGATGAGATTGCGATGACCGAACCACCATAAATGCCGCCAAACCGGGTGGATGTGCGGACGATCGGCCATGTTTACGTGAACATCGATCGGGTGACAGCAGACGGGACGCCATCCGCCCGCGCGCGGCGCTCACCCAGACGGCCCTCCATGGCCGACGTCGCGGCGCTGGCGGGCGTCTCCAACCAGACCGTCTCCCGCGTGGCCAACAACCGCAGCAACGTCGAGGAGGAGACCCGGCAGCGGGTCCTGTCGGCCATGCGCGTGCTCGGCTACCGGCCCAACACCGCCGCCCGCGCCCTGGTCACCGGCCAGTTCCGCACCCTCGGCCTGATCAGCTCCACTCTCGGCACCTTCGGCAACGCCCGCACCGTCGAGGCCGTCACCCGAGCGGCCCAGCGCGCCGGCTACACGGTCAACATGGTCGCCGTCGAGACGCGAACCGAGCGGGCCGTGCACGAGGCGTTCGGCCGGCTCACCATGCAGGCGGTCGACGGCATCGTGCTCATCGAGGCGCAGATCCTCGACACCCCGGCGCTGCGCCTGCCCCCCGGCGTCCCCGTGGTGGTGGCCGGCGGCGACGCGGGCCACCACCACGCCATGGTCGACACCGACCAGGCCCTCGGCGCCCGGCTCGTCACCCGGCACCTGCTCGACCTCGGCCACGAGACCGTCTGGCACGTCTCCGGCCCCGAGGACTCCTACGCCGCCCGACACCGCGCCGCGTCCTGGCACGCCACGCTCAAGGAAGCCGGGGCCGCCGTGCCGCCCGTGCTGTACGGCGACTGGAGCGCCGCGGGCGGCCACGAGGCCGGCCGTCATCTGGCCCGGCGGCCCGGCGTGACCGCGATCTTCGCCGCCAACGACCAGATGGCCATCGGCGTGCTGCGCGCGCTGGCCGAGGCAGGGCGGCGCGTCCCCGGGGACGTCAGCGTCGCCGGGTTCGACGGGCTCGACGAGGCCGCGTTCCTCTCCCCGCCGCTGACCACCGTCCGCCAGGACTTCGACGTGGTGGCGGAGCGCATCGTCTCCCTCCTGATCGACCAGATCGCGACGGGCGCCGCGCCGGGCTCCGCCGTCCTCCTGCCGCCGCGGCTCGTCGTCCGGGAGAGCACCGGCACGCCGCCGCGCTGACCAGCCCCGCCCCGCCCCGTCCCGCCCCGTCCCGCAGGCCCAGCGAAAGGAGGAGCGGCGCGCCCGCGCACGCCCCGGGCCCGCCGCGCCGACGATGAACCCCGCACCCCACAGCCCCACCCCCCACGACCGCGCCCTCCACGACCGCGCCCTCCACGACCGCGCCCCCCACGACCATGTCTCCCACGACCATGTCACCACGACGGTGCCTCCGGTGGCCGCGTGGCCGGCGGCCGGCCGGTGGACAGGCTCTGGCGCCGGCTCGGCGGCGTGGCCTTCGGCGGCGACTACAACCCCGAGCAGTGGCCCGCCGAGACCCGCGCCGAGGACCTGCGCCTCATGGGCGAGACCGGCGTCAACCTCGTCACCATCGGCGTCTTCGCCTGGGCCCGCGTGGAACCGGCGCGCGACGCCTACGACTTCTCCTTCTTCGACCGCGTCATGGACGACCTGCACGCCCACGGGATCACCGCCGACCTCGCCACCATGACCGCGTCACCGCCGCCGTGGCTCGCCCACGAGCATCCCGAGATCCTGCCGGTCACCGCCGACGGCACCGTGCTCGGTCCAGGCGGCCGCCAGCACTTCTGCCCGTCCAGCCCGGTCTATCGGGACCGCGCCGCGGCCCTGGTCGAACGGCTCGCCACCCACTACCGCGGCCATCCGGCGCTCGGGCTGTGGCACGTCGGCAACGAGTACGGCTGCCACATCCCCGCCTGCTACTGCGACACCTCCGCCGCCGACTTCCGGCGCTGGCTGCGCGAGCGGTACGCGGACGACGTCGACGCGCTCAACGACGCCTGGTCCACCGACTTCTGGTCGCAGCGCTACGCCACCTTCGACCACATCCGCCCGCCCCGCGTCGCCCCCACCTACCCCAACCCCGCCCAGCAGCTCGACTACCTGCGCTTCAGCAACGAGGCGCTGCGCGCCTGCTTCGAGACCGAGGCCGCCGTCCTGCGCCGGGTCACGCCCGAGGTCCCGGTCACCACGAACTTCCTGCTCGGTCTCAAGGCCGTGGACGTCTTCGACTGGGCGCCCCGGCTGGACGTCGTCTCGGTCGACTCCTACCCCGACCCGCTCGACGAGCGCCCCCACCTGCTCCCCGGCCTCGTGTACGACACCATGCGCGGCGCCCGCGGCGGCGACCCGTGGATCCTCATGGAGCAGGCCCCCAGCGCCGTCAACTGGCGGTCCAGGAACGCCGTCAAGGAACCGGGCCGGATGCGGCTGTGGAGCTGGCAGGCGGTGGCCCACGGAGCCGACGCCGTCCTGTACTTCCAGTGGCGGCAGTCACGCGGCGGCGCGGAGAAGTTCCACTCCGGCATGGTGCCGCACGCAGGCACCGACACCCGGGTGCACCGCGAGATCGCCGCGCTCGGCCGGGAACTCGCCGCGCTGCCCGACCTGCCCGGCACCCGGGTGCGCAACCAGGTGGCGCTGCTCCTCGACTGGAACAGCTGGTGGGCGCTGGAGCTCGACTCCCGCCCCTCCGACGCGGTGCGGCAGCAGGGACCGGCTGCTCGACCACTACGGCCCGCTGTCCGACCTCGGCGTGGGCGTGGACGTGGTGCCGCCGTCGGCCGACCTGACCGGTTACGCCCTGGTCGTCGCGCCCAACCTGTACCTCCTGGGCGAGGAGGACGCCGAGCGGCTCACCGCGTACGTGCGCGGCGGCGGCGCGCTGGTCGTCTCGTTCTTCAGCGGCATCGTGGACGAGCACGACCGGGTCCACCTGGGCGGCTACCCGGGCCCGCTGCGCGAGGTCCTCGGGGTGCGGACCGAGGAGTTCTGGCCGGCCGCCGAGGGGGAGACGTTCCCGGTACGGGGCAGCGGCGTCCTCGACGGGCCGGCCGGGACCGCCGACCTGTGGCGGGAGGACCTGCGGCTGGCCGGGGCCGAGGCCGAGCTGGTCTTCGACGCCCCCGGCTGGGAGGGGCGGCCCGCGCTCACCCGGCACGCCTTCGGCGAGGGTGTCGCGCGCTACCTGCCGACCCGGGTGGACGAGGCGACCATGCGGGCCGTCCTCGGCCGGGCGCTCGCCGAGGCCGGGGTGCGGCCGGTCGTCGCGGGGCTGCCGGCCGGCGTGCAGGCGAGCCTGCGCACCGGCGCCGGGCGCGCCTTCCTCATCCTGCTCAACCACACCGACGGCAAGCAGGACGTGACGCTCGACGGCGACTGGACGGCCGCCCTGGAGCCCGCGGACGGCCCGGTCCGCACCGTCACCCTCCCGCCGTGGGGCGTCACCGTCCTGCGCGCCACGACCCCCGCGGCGCACACCTGATCCGGCTCGCCCCGGGTGGGCCCGGCCTGGTGGGCCCACCTGTCGCTAGCGGCGACGGCCTCCTCGGGAGGCTCCGACGGCGGACAGGGCGAGGCGGGCGGCCTGCCAGCCGCCCATGCCGTGCGCGCCCGCTCCCGGCGGGGTGGACGCCGAGCACAGGAAGACGCCCGGCAGCGGCGTGCGCCACGGGGCGGTCGACCACACCGGCCGCCGCACGAACTGCGACAGAGCGGCCAGCCCGCCCCCGATGTCGCCCCCCACCAGGTTGGGGTTGACCGCCTCCAAGGCGGCCGGCCCCATCACGTGCCGGGCCAGCACGCGGTCGCGGAACCCCGGCGCGTACCGTTCGATCTGGTCCTCGATCGCCCCCGTCATGTCCACGCGGGAGCCGTTCGGGACGTGGCAGTAGGCCCACAGGGTGTGCCCGCCGCGCGACGGGTCCGCCGCGTACGGCTGCACTGCCAGCACGTACGGGCGGGGCGAATGCCAGCCCCGGGCCGTCTCCGCCTCGCTGAGCGCGATCTCCTCCAGCGTGCCGCCGAGGTGCACGGTCCCGGCGGCGGCCACGGCGGGATCGCGCCACGGCACCGGCCCGTCGAGCGCCCAGTCCACCTTGAACACCCCGGGCCCGTAGCGGAAGCGCCGCAGCCGGTCGCGGTAGCCCGGCGGCAGCTCCGCCAGCTCCAGGAACTGCCGCGGCGTCACGTCGAGAACCACGGTCGGGGCGTCGAGCTCCTTCAGGTCGCGCACCCGGTGACCGCTCACCGCCTCGCCGCCCAGCGCCCGCAGCCTGGCCACCAGGGCGTCGGCCAGCACCTGGGAGCCGCCCCTGACCAGCGGCCAGCCCACCTGGTGCGCGAGGGCCGACAGCAGCAGGCCGTACCCGGCGGTGATGGGGGAGCGCAGGTCGAGCAGCGAGTGCGCGGCCATGCCGGCGAACACCGCGCGGCCCTCCACCGTGCGGAACACCAGCCTGGCGTAGGCGGTGGCGGGCAGCGCGCCGCCCAGCCCGAACCGGGCGGCCGCGGCGAACGCGCGCGGGTCGGCCTCCCACGGGCCGAGCGGCTTCAGCAACAGGTCCGTCAGCGGGGAGCCGGCACGGGCCGTCGCCCCCGGCCCGGCCAGCCACGCCGCGCCGTCCGCGCCCAGCCCCGCGGCGGTGCGGGCCGGGTCGCGGTGGACGAGCACGGCGGGCCGGTCGTCGAGCGGATGCGCGGCGGGCACGGCCGGATGCGCGAACTCGACCAGCCGCTCGACGCCCAGCTCGCGGAACGCCGGCGAGGCCAGGGCCAGCGCCATCACGGTCGCGCCCAGGTCGTGCACCCGGCCGGGCAGCGTCAGCTCCGCCGAGCGCAGCCCGCCGCCGAACCCGTCGCCAGCCTCCAGCAGCGTCACCCGCAGCCCGGCCTCGGCCAGCAGGACCGCCGCGACGAGCCCGTTCGGACCCGACCCGACGACCACCGCGTCGGCGCTCACCTCGATCGAGCCTTCACCCGAGCCCCGCCCCGAGCCCCGCCCCGAGCGCTCACCCGAGCCCCGCCCCGAGCGCTCATCGGACCCCTCACGTGAGCCCCGTCCCGAGCGCTCACTTGAGCAGTGACGGGAACGGCTGGGCGTTCCGGTGCCGCAGCATGTCGGTCATCAGCTTGATCTCCCCCGCCTGGCCGGTGACGATCTTGCGAGCCATGCCGGCCACCTCCTCGCGGTCGGACAGCTTCAGCAGGCCCTCGGCCATCTGCACGCCGCCCTCGTGGTGACGGGTCATCAGCTGCAGGAACAGCACCTCGGCCTGGGTCCCGCGCAGCTCGCCGAGCCTGTCCAGCTCGGCGGCCGTCGCCATGCCGGGCATCGCGCCCGGCGCGGCGGAGGCGCCGTCATGGCCGTGCCCGGCCATCCAGGCCATCGGCCGCTGCTCGCCCACGGGGTTGAGCCCCCACTGCTGCAGCCAGCCGAGGAACATGCCGCGCTGGTTGGCCTGCGTGTTGATGATGTCGAACGCCAGGCTGCGGATCTCCCGCGACTCGCTCTTGTCCCTGATGACGAACGCCATCTCGACGGCCTGGGCGTGGTGCGTGGCCATGTCACGGGCGAACCCCGCCTCCGGCGAGGCGTCGCCCGGCGTGCCGCCACGGCCGAGGACGAGGAAGAGCGCCGCGGCGACGACGACCACGACGGCCGCAGCGGCGAACAGCTTGGCGGACTTTCCGGGGTTCTCCATGGCGTCTCCAGCGTACCCATCCCCGCGCCGATCCCATGCGAAGCCGTGATCTTTCGGGTTTGAGGTCTTATTCTCCGCATACGACCGGAGGGCATAGGGTTGCCGCAGTGGGACCGCCGATGGAGGAACGATGAAGGAGAAGGCGCAGGCGCGGCGCGAGCACCTGCAGAAGATGCGCGCCGAGCAGAAGCGCAAGGAGCGCCGCATGGCGTTCCTCATGTGGGGGGCCGGCGGCCTCGTCATCGTGCTGCTCGTCGGGGTGGTCGGGTTCTACCTGGTCAAGCAGTCCCGCGAGACCTCTCTCGACGCCGTGTCCAACTACTCCTACGAGGCCGGCCAGCACGTCTGGAGCAAGGTCTCGTACAAGGAGGCGCCGCCCGTCGGCGGCGAGCACAACAACTACTGGCAGCAGTGCGCCGTCTACGACAAGCCCATCCACAGCGAGCACGCGGTGCACTCGCTGGAGCACGGCGCCATCTGGATCACCTACCGGCCCGACCTGCCCAAGGCGCAGGTCGACGCGCTGAAGAAGGTGGCCGGCTCGACCGGCCAGCAGGACTACATGCTGGTGAGCCCGTTCCCCGGCCTGTCCTCGCCCATCGTGGTCTCCTCGTGGGGGCACCAGCTCAAGCTCGACAACCCCGAGGACCCCAAGCTGACCGCCTTTATCAAGAAGTACCAGAACGGCAAGGACACCCCCGAGCCCGGCGCCACCTGCGGCGGCAATGACGCCATCGTCACCACGGCCGACCAGGCGCCGCTCCCGCCGGAGCCGACCGGCCAGCAGCCGATGGAGTCGGCCACCCCGGCGCCCAGCCAGTCGCAGCAGTAGCCCGTCAGGCGGCGCGGGCGAGCACCTCCTCGATCGGCACCCACTCCAGGCTGTGCGCCTCGGCGACCGGCCGGCTCGTCAGGTGCCCCTCGTGCGTGCTCAGCCCGCGCGCCAGCGCCGTGTCCTCGGCCAGCGCCCGCCGCCAGCCGAGGTCGGCGATGGCGAGCGCGTACGGCAGCGTGACGTTCGTCAGCGCGTACGTCGAGGTGTGCGGCACGGCGCCGGGCATGTTGGCCACGCAGTAGAACACCGACTCGTGCACCCGGTAGGTCGGCTCGGCGTGCGTGGTGGGCCGGGAGTCCTCGAAGCAGCCGCCCTGGTCGATGGAGACGTCCACCAGCACCGAGCCCGGCTTCATCCGGCTCACCAGGTCGTTGGTCACCAGCTTCGGCGCCCGCGCGCCCGGCACCAGCACCGCGCCGATGACGAGGTCGGCCTCCAGCACCGCGCGCTCGATCTCCAGCGTGTTGGAGGCGAGCGTCTGGCAGTGCCCCTGGTAGACGACGTCCGCCTGGCGCAGCTTGTCGATGTTGCGGTCGAGCAGCAGCACCTCGGCCTGCATGCCGAGCGCGATGGCCGCCGCGTTCATCCCGGACACGCCCGCGCCGATCACCACCACGTTCGCGGCCCGCACGCCGGACACGCCGCCCATCAGCACGCCCCGGCCCCCGCCGGTCCGCATCAGGTGGTACGCGCCCACCTGCGGCGCGAGCCGGCCGGCGACCTCCGACATGGGCGCGAGCAGCGGCAGCGCGCCGTCGGCCGTCTGGACGGTCTCGTAGGCGATCCCGGTGACCCCGGAGTCGAGCATGGCCGCGGTGCACGGCCGGGAGGCGGCCAGGTGCAGGTAGGTGAACAGCACCTGCCCCTTGCGCATCCGGTGGTACTCCTCCGCCACCGGCTCCTTCACCTTGAGGATCAGGTCGCCGGTGCCCCAGACCTCGTCCGCTTCGTCGAGGATGACGGCGCCGGCGGCCTGGAAGTCGTGGTCCGGGATGGACGAGCCGGTGCCCGCGTCCCGTTCGACGAAGACCTGGTGGCCGTGGCGCACCAGTTCGAGGACGCCCGCCGGGGTGAGCGCCACCCGATACTCGTTGTCCTTGACCTCGCGAGGAACGCCGACTTTCATGATCTACTCCCGGTTCGACGGGCGGATGGGACTGTTGTCCTCCCGTCCTCCTTCCTCCCATCCTGCGCTTGTATCGCGCGAAGGTGAGGATTATTCGGCTGATTACCTCGCCAAGCCCCGTCCTCGATAAGCTCACCGGCAGCCCGAACGTCAGGATGGGATCGTCAAGGATGGACAAGCCGGAGGAGCAGCCCCCTGGCCCGCCGGGGAGGCCCCGCGCCAGCAGGCTCACCACCGTCGTGCTGGTCGTCTCGCTGGTCCTGGTGGTCGTCGTGGCCGGCGTCCTCGGCGCCATCGCCGTCCTGATGACCCGCAGCCCCGACACCCCCTTGCTCGGCGCGGCGCCGCCGCAGCGGCTGCCCACGGCCGTGCACTTCGCCCCGGTCAGGGAAAGCCTGCCCGCCCCCTGCCCCGGAGCCGAGGCCGTGCTCGACGAGCGGCAGTCCACCTGCTACCTGCTGGAGGACGGGGTCACGGTCGGCGCCGTGCAACGGATCGAGCCCGTGCGCGAGAAGGACGGCACCTACTCCGTGCGCATCGCCATCGCGCCGGCGTTCAAGGACAAGGTCGTGCAGCTCATCGACGAGATGGTGCAGGACCAGCGGCAGCTCGCGGTCGTCCTGGTGCCCAAGACCGTGATCGCCACACCGGTCGTCACCCAGAGCATGGACGGCGACAGCCTCAGCATCGCGGGCTTCACCCGGCAGGACGCCGAGGCGCTCGTCGCCCGGCTGCTGGGCGCGGCGCCCGGCACCGGCGGGCCGACCGGCGACCCCGCGCCGACCGGCCCCGCCACCGGCGACACCGGCACGGGCGGCGCGAGCACCGGCGCCCCCGACCCGCTCTCCCCGACCGGCGCTCCCAACCCGCTCGACCCCACGGGCCAGCCGGGCACGGGCCAGCCAGGCACGGGGCAGCCGGGCACGGGCCAGCCGGGGACCGGGCAGCCGGCCACGGGCCAGCCGGGCGGCACGACGCCCGCCTCCGGCGGGCCGGGCGCCGCGACGGGCGGCGACCGGAGGTTCGCCTCGTGCAAGGAGGCCGTGGCCGCAGGTCTCGGCCCGTACACCCGGGGACGCCACGCCGAGTACGCCTGGTACCAGGATCTCGACGGCAACGGCGTCGCCTGCAACACCGCCGACATCCGGTGACCCGCCGCCCGGTCCGGGCGGCGGGAGCCGGCTCAGCCGCGTTCGTGCTTGCCGCCACCCACCAGGGCGACGAACTCGTCCAGCCCGATCCTGCCGTCGCCGTCGCTGTCGGCGGCCGCGATGAACGCCTCGATCTCCGCGTCCGTCACGCCCTGGCCGCCGAGAGCCTGGTTCACCTGCCTGATCTCGGCCGCGGACAGCAGCCCGTCGCCGTCGCTGTCGTACCGCTCGAACTCCGCCTTGGCCGCTTCGCGTGCGTCCGTCATCGGTGCCTCCCCCTGGTCGCGGGCTCGCCGGACCGGGCTCCCCGGCCCGCTCGCCCCTCGCCCGCGATCCGGTACGCGGATCGTCGGGCGGGTCTGGTCGGTGTCGGGCGCGCAGGCTCCGGCCTAACCGGGCGTGTCACGCCAAGGCGATATCTTCTGGTCTGATCGGAACGCGCGTCAACTCGCGGCCGGTCGCCGCCCGCACCGCCGCGGCGATGGCGGGCGTCGACGACAGCGTGGGCGGCTCGCCCGCGCCACGCAGCCCGTACGGGGCCGCCGGGTCGGGGTTCTCCAGGATCTTCAGTGTCATGGGCGGCATGTCCAGGACGGTGGGGATCAGGTAGTCGGTGAACGACGGGTTCAGCACCCGGCCGTCGCGCACCTGGATCTTCTCCATCAGCGCCAGCCCGAGCCCCTGTGCCGAGCCGCCGTGGATCTGCCCTTCGAGCTGCTGCGGGTTCAGGATGCGGCCGACGTCCTGGACGGCCGCCAGCTCGACCACCTTGACCAGGCCCAGCTCCACGTCCACGTCCACCACGGCCCGGTGCACGCACAGGGCCAGCTGGGTGTGCGAGTCGCCCTGCCCGGTCTCGGGGTGCATCGGGTGGGTGGGCCGGTGCCGGTACTCGCGCGTCTCCTCGATCGGCCCGAACTTCTCCAGCGCCTCCCGCGCCGGCATCCCCTCGAAGCGGGCGCGGACGGCCTGGCAGGCGGCCCGCACCGCGCCGCCCGTGACGTACGACTGGCGCGAGGCCGACGACGAGCCCGCCGATCCGACCGAGGTGTCGGCCGTCGCCACGGTCACGTGCTCGACGCCCAGCTCGGTCCTGGCGATCTGCGCCTGCACGGTCACCAGGCCCTGGCCCACCTCGGCCGCCGCGGTGTGCACGGTGACGTGCGGCCGGCCGGCGACCAGCTCGGCGCGGACCCGGGCCGTCGAGTAGTCGTCGAAGCCCTCGGAGAAGCAGATGTTCTTGATGCCGACGCCGTAGCCGACACCGCGCCGCACCCCCTCACCGTGGGTGGTCTGCGACACCCCGCCGGGCAGCGACCGCAGGTCGGCTCCCGAGCGGGGCGGTGGCAGCGGCATGGCCTCCAGCTCGCGCAGCATCTCGGCGAGAGGCGCGGGCGAGTCGATGACCTGGCCGGTGATGAGGGCCGAGCCCTGCGAGACGGCGTTGCGGGCGCGGATCTCCACGGGCGACAGGCCGCAGGCCGCGGCCAGCCGGTCCATCTGCGACTCGTACGCGTAGCACGCCTGCACCGCCCCGAACCCGCGCATCGCCCCGCACGGCGGGTTGTTGGTGTAGACGCCGGTCGCGTCCACCCGCACGTTCGGCACCACGTACGGGCCGACGCCGAGCGAGGCCGCGTTGCCCACGACGGCGGGGGAGGAGGAGCAGTAGGCGCCGCCGTCGAGCAGGATGTCGGCCTTGACGTAGACCAGCCGCCCGTCGCGGGTGGCGCCGTGCTCGTAGCGCATCCACGCCGGGTGCCGGTGCACGTGGCCGAAGAACGACTCCTCGCGGCCGTAGACGATCTTGACGGGGCGGTTCAGGCGCAGCGCCAGCATGCAGGCGTGCACCTGCATCGACAGGTCCTCGCGGGCGCCGAACGCGCCGCCCACCCCGGACAGCGTCAGCCGCACCTTCTCCGGCGGCAGTCCGAGGCAGGGCGCGAGCTGGTCGCGGTCCACGTGCAGCCACTGGGTGGCGATGAACAGGTCGACGCCGCCGTCCTCGGCCGGGACCGCCAGCCCCGACTCCGGCCCGAGGAACGCCTGGTCCTGCATGCCGACCTCGTACTCGCCGGTCACGACGACGTCGGCCTCGAACGTGTCACCCACCCGCACCGGCTGATACCTGACGATATTTCGGGATCTGCGGGGGTCGGTCACCGGCTCGCGTGGCTCGTAGTCCACCACGATCGCCGCCGCCGCCCTGCGCGCCGTCTCCGGATGGTCGGCCGCCACCAGCGCCACCGGCTCACCCTGGTAGCGCACCTCGTCCACGGCGAGCACCGGCTGGTCCTTCAGCTCCAGTCCGTAGTACTTCTCGCCGGGCACGTCCTCGTGCGTCAGCACGGCCCGCACCCCCGGCACCGCCAGGGCCGGCCCCACGTCGATCGACCTGATCCACGCCGACGGGTGCGGGCTGCGCAGCGTCACGCCCCACACCATGCCGTCGAGCCACAGGTCGGAGGCGTAGGCGAACTCGCCCGTCACCTTCAGCGTCGCGTCGGGGCGCTGCGCGCTCTCCCCGACGCCCAGCACCCCGGGCGGCCGGGTCTCGCGCGCCGTCCTGCCCGCCGTCTCCGTCATCCTTCGAGTAGAGCACCGCCGCCGGAGCCCTCCTATGCGCGAGAAGTGAAATCACCGTCCGCAGTCCACCTACGAACTTGTATATTCCTCCAAGTGCGCATCAGTGACCTGCTGGCCGTCGGCGAACTCGGCCTGCGGCTGCTCGGCGGCGACCCCGGCCGGGAGTTCGACACCGTCCACATCACCGACCTGCCCGACCCCGGACGCTACCTGTCAGGCGGCGAACTGGTGCTGACCGGGCTGCTGTGGTGGCACGGGCCCGCCGACTCGGCCGCCTTCGTCGCCGCGCTCGCCGCGGCCGGCGTGTCCGCCCTCGGCGCCGGCCAGGCCTGGCTCGGGCACGTCCCCGACGACCTGGTGGCCGCCTGCGCCGGCGCCGGGATCACCCTGCTGGAGGTGCCCACCGAGGTGTCCTTCCGCACGCTCGCCGACCTGGCCGCCCGCGGCCCGGCCGGACGCCTGCCGGGCGACGTCCGCGACGCGCTCGGCCGCCACCGCCGGCTCGTCGCCGCGGTCGCCGAGGGCGGCGGCCTGCCGGAACTCTTCGCGACGACCGCCGCCGAGCTGGGCGTCACGGGCGCGGTGCTGTCGGCCACCGGCCGGATGATCGCGGGCTCGGCCGACGAGCCCGAACGGCTGGCCCGCGCCTACCTGACCGCCGCCCGGCTGCCCTGCCGGGCCGGCCGGCACACGCTGTTCGGCGTCGGCCGCGGCCCCCGCGCCGCCGGCTGGGTGCTGGCCTGCGACGGCGACCTGATGGACCGGGCCGACCTCGGCTACGAGCTGGCCGCCTGCGTGACGCTCGAACGCAGCCGGATGGAGGAGGGCCGCCGGGTGGAGCGGCGGCTGGCGGGCGAGCTCGTCACGGCCGCGCTCGCGGACACCGACCCGGCCGAGCTGAACGCCCGGCTGCGCACCTGCGGCATCGACGCCGCCGAGCCGTACGCGGTCGTGAGCGCCACCCTGTCGGGGTCCCCGCAGGCGCGCGGGCCCGCCGCCCCGGGACCGGCCGCCGCCCCGGGCGCCACCGGGCCGGACGGTGTCGGGCCGGGCGCCATCGGGTGGGGTGCCCCCGCGACGAGCGGGCCGGGCGGTGTCCGGCCGGGTGCCTCCGCGACAAGCGGGGCGGACCTCGCGGCGGTGGGCGACCTGGCGACGGTGGGCGGGCAGGTGCTGGAGGAGCTGCTGGACCGCGAGGTCGTGGCGGCGGCGCGCGCGGACGCCGCGGTGGCGCTGGTGCCGCTGCGCGGGCAGACCGTGGGGGAACTCGCCCGGCGGTTGCGGCGGGGAGCCGGGACGCTGGCGGCACTGCCGGGCACGCGGCTGCTCGCCGGGCTCAGCGGCGCGCTGACCGGAGCGGCCGCGCTCAGGGGCGGGATCGAGGAGGCCGGCCACGCCAGGCGGCTGGCCGAGGCCCGCGCCGACGCGGCGAGCAGGCCGGGAAGCGCGGGCGGGGTGGACGGCGTGACGGCGGCGGGCAGGCCGGCGAGCGCGGGCGGGGCGGGCGGCGTGACGGCGGCGGGCGGTTCGGGAAGCGCGGGCGGCGTGACGGCGGCGGGCGGGCCGGGCGGTGCGGAGCTGGTGGTCACCAGCGACGAGATCTACACGCACGCGCTGCTGCTCGCCACGGTGCCCGGCGACGTGCGCCGCTCGTTCGCCGGTCGGACGCTGGAGCCGCTGCTCGACTACGACCGGCGCCACCAGTCGGACCTGGTGCGGACACTGGCCACGTATCTCGACTGCGCGGGCTCGTGGAACACCTGCGCGGCGCTGCTGCACGTGCACGTCAACACGGTGCGCTATCGGATCAGGCGGGTCGAGGAGCTGACCGGCCGCGACCTGTCGGCCATGGCGGACCGGGTCGACTTCTTCCTGGCCCTGCGGGCCGGGTGAGGGGAGATGGCCGTGCCACGAGCTCACGCGCCGATGCCGCCGTGGTGTGCGGAAGGCGGCACCGGCCCGGGAACGACGGTCAGCAGCAGCTGGGAACCTCGTAGGTGGCCATGATGACATTCGACGCGGATGCAGACGAGTCGGCTGCTGCCGCCGTAGCATTGCCTGCGACGGTGACACCTGCCGTCACCAACGCCACGAGTACGGACAGGGCAATGCGCGTGCGCATGGGGTTCTCCCTCGCCTATGGGTTGCTCGGCCATCATCATCTCAGGGAGCGGGACCTGTGACCACATCTGACCTGATCGGACTCCGCATCAAGACCGTGCGGCGGCAACGGGGCCTGTCGCAGGCACAACTCGCGCACCCGGAGCTGTCGGACAGCTACGTCTCCTTGATCGAGAGTGGTAAGCGTACCCCGACTCCGGCCGTTCTCGAACTTCTGGCGCAGAAGCTCGACTGCTCGCTGTCCTACCTCCTCAACGGTGTGACGGCCGAGCAGATGGAGGACATCGAGCTCTCGCTCGGCTACGCGAGGATGGCCCTCGAGAACGGTGAGGTGCAGGAGGCTCGCACCCGGTTCGCCGAGCTGCTGGCCAACCACAACCTGGCAGGTCTCACCTCGCTGCGTCAGGACACGCAGTACGGGCTCGCGCTGGCTCTGGAGGCGTGCGGAGAGCTCGACCAGGCGATCTCCATGCTCCGCCGGCTGCAGGACGAGGAGGTGAGCCTCGACCGCCGCATCGAGATCGCCATCGTGCTGTGCCGGGTCTACCGGCAGAGCGACCGGCTGAGCGAGGCCATCCAGGTGGGCGAGGCGGTCCTCGGCGAATCGGCCCGCCCCGCCTGGAACGACGGCATGGTCGAGCTGGGCGCCACCCTGCTGACGGCCTACCTCCACAGCGGCGACCTGCTGCGCGCCCGCCAGTTCGCCGCCGAGCTGCTCAACGCCGCCGACATGCTCGGCACACCCCGCGCCATCGTCGCCGCCTGCTGGAACGCCGCGATCGTGGCCGAGAGCACCGGTCACGGCGAGGAGTCGCTGGCCTTCGCCCAGCGCGCCCTGGCCATCCAGTCCGAGACCGGCACGCCCCGCAGCCTGGCCCGCACCCGCGTGGCGTACGCCACGCTGAAGCTGCGCATCCGCTCCGACGCCGTCGACGAGGTGCGCGGCCTGCTGCTGCGCGCCGACGAGGAGCTCGCGCAGACCTCCGCGAGCACGCTCGACCGGGCCAACACGCAGGTCGAACTGGCCCGCGCCGAGATCACCGCCGGAAACCTGGAGCAGGCCGTCGCCCACGGCCGAGCCGGCCAGGCGATGCTGCCCACCACCGCCCGCGCCTTGGAGGCCGAGGCCCACCTGCTGCTGAGCCGCGCCTACGGCGGTCTCGGCAGGACGGCCGAGGCCGAGAACGAGCTCGCCGCCGTACGCGACTGGCTGGCCCCGCTGCCCGACTCCCGCCGCGTCGCCGGCACCTGGTACGCCGCGGCCGAGACGATGGAGCAGCTCGGCGACGCCCACGGCGCCGCGGAGGCCTACCAGCGCGCGCTCGCCTGCGTGGGGCTGTAGCGGGGGAGGGACCGGGCGGTGGCGTGGGTAGCCTTGAGGGTGTCATGAAGAGATCCCCTCTCGCGGCGATCACCGCGATCCTCGCCGCCCTGTTCCTGCTCGGCACGGCCGGGCCGGCCCTCGCACACGACTCGCTCAAGAGCAGCGACCCGGCCAAGGGCTCCACCGTCAAGACCGTGGAGAAGGTGACCCTGGAGTTCACCTCCCGGGTCCGCATGCCGGTCGTGGTCGTGCACGGCCCCGGAGACGAGCAGCACCAGCTCGGCAAGCCGGAGCTCGACGAGCGTGAGGTGACGCAGGAGCTCAAGGGCGCGCTGCCCGACGGCAGGTACACCATCGCCTACCGGGTCGTCTCCTCCGACGGTCACCCGATCGAGGGCGAGATCCCGTTCACCGTCAAGGGCGCCACCCCGTCCGCGGCTCCGTCGGAAACCTCGTCCGCCGTGGACAGCGCGCCGCCCAGCCCTGAGCCCACCGGCGAACCCGCCACCGGCGAGCCGGCTGCGCAGGGTGGTACGGCCGCCGCGACGGCACCGGCGGCGCAGGAGTCGGGCGCCGGAGCGAGTTTCCCCGTCTGGCTGCTCGTGGTCGTCGGCGCCCTGGCGGGCATCGGCATCGGCCTCGTGCTCAGCGTGCGAAAGAAGCGTACGTGACGAGGGCCGCGCGTCTGGCGCTCGCCGCGGCCGGAGCCGCGATCGCCGGCCTGGTCCTCGCCATGATCGCCGGTGGCGCGGCCTTCCCCCGCATCATCCCCGGACTGCCCGACGCCGGCGTGGTGACCCGCTGGGGCCTGCCGCTGTCCAGGCTCGGCATGAACATGGCCGGCATGCTCACCGTCGGCCTGCTGACCACGGCCGCCATCCTGCTGCCCGGGGACAAGGGCGTGCTCGGCAAGAGCGCGACCGGCTACGTCCGGGCGGCGTCCTGGACGGCCCTCGCCTGGTCGGTCGCGGCGTTCGCGACGTTGATCTTCGGTGTGGCCGACACCGTCGCCGTCCCGGTCACCGAGGTGCTGCTCAACGGCGCCTACCTCAACAGCTATGCCACGCAGACCGAGCAGGGCATCGCCCTGACGCTCGTGGTCCTGTTCGGCCTGGCGATCGCGCTGTTCGCACGCGGCGCCATCACGGCGGGCGCGGCGCTCGGGCTGCTGGGGTTCTCCGTGGTGACGCTGCTGCCGCCCACCTTGACCGGGCACGCCTCCTCCTCGCCCAACCACGGGCTCGCCACCGACGCCGTGTCGCTGCACGTGGTGACGCTGGCCCTGTGGGTCGGCGGGCTCGTCGTGCTGGCGCTGCACGCCGTACGCGGCGCGCCGCAGCTCGACATCGCCGCCGCCCGCTTCTCCCGCCTCGCCCTGTGGTGCTATGTGGGAGTGGGCGCCTCGGGCGTGTTCAGCGTGCTGGCCAGGCTGACCTCGTTCTCCGACCTGTGGACGTCGGCCTACGGCGTGCTCGTCGTGGCCAAGATCATCGCCTTCGTGCTGCTCGGCTACGCCGGCTGGTGGCACCGCGAGCGCACGATCGGCGCCCTGGCGAAGGGCTCGCCGGGCTCGTTCGCCCGGCTGGCGGGCGGTGAGGCGCTGCTCATGGTCGCCACCGTCGGCCTGGCCGTCGCGCTGTCGCGCACGGAGCCGCCGCCCTCCAGCATCCCCGCCGACCGTGCCTTCGAGTTGCTCGGCTACCCGATGCCGCCGCCGATCTCGCTGGCCAACATCTTCTCCCTGTGGTGGCTCGACCTGTTCTTCGCGGTCGTCGCCGTCCTGCTCGGCGGCCTCTACGGGGCCGGGGTGGTCAGACTCAGGCGCCGTGGCGACGCCTGGTCGTGGGGTCGCACCGCCTCCTGGTTCGCCGGCGTGGTCATCCTCGTCTTCGCCACGCAGAGCGGCCTTGCCCGCTACGCGAAGGTCATGTTCGACGTCCACATGATCGAGCACATGACCTTGTCCATGGTCGTTCCGATCCTGCTGGTGCTGGGCGGCCCGGTCACCCTCGCGCTGCGCGCGCTGAAGCCCGCGGCCCGGCGCGGCGACCGCGGGCCGCGTGAGTGGCTGACGACCATCCTGCACAGCCGGTTCGCCCGGATCGTCGGCCATCCCGCCATCGCGACCGCGATCTTCATCTCGTCGACGTACGCGCTGTACTTCACACCGCTGTACGCCGAGGCCATGCAGGAGCACCTCGGCCACATCTGGATGACGTTGCACTTCCTCATCAGCGGCACGCTGTTCTTCTGGGTGATCATCGGAGTGGACCCGGCACCGCACCGCCTGCCGTACGTGGGCAAACTGCTGACCCTTTTCGTCACCATGCCGTTCCACGCCTTCTTCGGCGTCGCGCTCATGATGACCGGCAGCGTCATCGCCTCCGTGTACTACGACCAGCTCGGCCGCACCTGGGGCGGCCCGCTGCTGGAGGAGCAGCAGAACGGCGGCGCGATCGCCTGGGGATTCGGTGAGATCCCGACGCTGATGGTGCTGCTGGCCATCGCCGTGCAGTGGTACCAGGACGAGGACCGCAAGGCCCGGCGCGACGACCGCAAGGCCGATCGCGGCGGCGGGGGCGACAGCGAGCTGGACAGCTACAACGCCTACCTGGCCCGGCTGGACCGCGCCGACAGAGGCGCCGACAGAGGCGTTGACAGGGCCGCCGACAAGGGCGAGTAGCTGTCAGGCCACGGCAATCTATCTTCTCGCAGCATGGCCCGAACCGGACGGGTAGCCTTGCCGCAAGGGGAGAAGGGCATCACCTCCGCAGTGGTGCGCGCAGGACCGTAGGGGGGTCGCGCGCACCTCGGGCGGGGACCGCCGGCGGGGGGAGCCGACGGAGATCCGTGGTGCCCGGAAAGGCGAGATCAGTTGGCGGAAGAGACCCGCATGCGCGAGGGGGGAAGCCTCGCCGAGACGCTCGAGAGCAGGCTCGCCGAGTGGTCGCGGCGCACCGGTGTCCGCGTCGAGATCTGGGCGTTGCCCTCCTCCGACGCGCCGGCGCCCATCGCCCGGGCCGTGCTCGCCGCGCTGGACGAGGCCCTGGCCAACGTCGAGCACCACAGCGGCGCGAGCATCGTGTCGATCGCGGTGACCGTCGGCCGCGGCGGGCTGCGCATGACGGTGAGCGACCACGGCCGCGGGTTCGACCCGGCCCGGACGGGGCCGGGCATCGAGCGGATGCGGACCGCCTTCGCCGCAGCCGGCGGCAGCCTGTCCGTCAACAGTGTGCTCGGCGAGGGCACCACCGTGACCGGAGTGGTGCCCAGGCGGTGATGACCGGCCGGGGGTGACGCCTACGGCAGGGTGAGGATCTCACTGCCGGTCTCGGTCACCACGATCGTGTGCTCGAACTGGGCGGTGCGCTTGCGGTCCTTGGTGACGGCCGTCCAGCTGTCGGGCCAGATCTCGTACTCGATCGTGCCGAGCGTCAGCATCGGCTCGATCGTGAACGTCATGCCCGGCACCAGCTCCACCACCAGCGACGGGTCGTCGTAGTGCGGCACCATCAGCCCCGAGTGGAAGGTTGTGCCGATGCCGTGCCCGGTGAAGTCGCGCACCACCCCGTAGCCGAAGCGCTTGGCGTAGGCCTCGATGACCCGGCCCACCACGTTGAGCTGCCGGCCCGGCGCGACCGCCTTGATGGCCCGCATCATGGCCTCGCGGGTGCGCTCCACCAGCAGCCGTGACTCCTCGTCCACCTCGCCGACCAGGAAGGTCGCGTCGGTGTCGCCGTGCACCCCGCCGATGTAGGCGGTGATGTCGACGTTGACGATGTCGCCGTCGCGCAGCACCGTGTCGTCGGGGATGCCGTGACAGATGACCTCGTTGATCGAGGTGCACAGCGACTTGGGGTAGCCCTTGTAGCCCAGCGTGCTGGGGTAGGCGCCGTGGTCGAGGAGGAACTCGTGGCCGATCCGGTCGAGCTCGTCGGTGGTGACCCCCGGCCGGACGTGCCTGCCGACCTCTTCCAGGGCCTGCCCGGCGATCCTGCCCGCGACGCGCATCCGCTCGATGGTCTCCGGGGTCTTGACGTCGGACTCGCCCGTCCTGGGGCGCTTCTTCCCGACGTACTCCGGCCGCTCGATGTGGGCGGGGACCTTGCGCATGGGCGAGACTCGCCCTGGCTGGAGCAGTGTCGTCATGAAACACGAGTGTACGGGGCAGAATAGCCCCCGTGAGCGATGGCCAGTGGTGGTTCTGCCTCAAGCACATGCGCGTCGAGCCCGAGCAGGGCTGCCCCAACAAGGACCGCATGGGCCCCTATGCGACCGAGCAGGAGGCCGCCGGCGCCCTGCAGCGGGCGGCCGAGCGCAACAAGGCGTGGGAGGAGGCCGACCTCGACGACGACTGACCTTCGAGGACCATCCCCGGAGGCGGGTGTCAGACGACCGCGTACGCCCGCACGGGGAAGGTGCCCATGCCCGCCACCATCGGCGGGGCGGCGTGAAACCTGAAGCCCTCGTCGGGCAGCGCGGCCAGCCCCGTCAGGTGCTCGACCAGCGGGATGCCGGCGGCGAGCAGGATCGTGTGCGCGGGCCGCTCGCCGCGCGGCGGCGTGTCGTCGATGTTCAGCGAGTCGATGCCGACGAGCGCCGCGCCGAGTTCGGCCAGCAGCCGGGCCGACTCGGGCGCGAGGTAGGGATGGTCGCGCAGGTAGTCCTCGGTGCCGAAGTGGCGGTCCCATCCGGTGTGGATCAGCACGGCCCGGCCCCGCACGTCGAGCCGGTCGTCGACCAGCACCCGCCTGCCGTCGCGGCGGGTGGCCCGCACCACGAGGCCGGGCAGGTCGGCGAGCCGGTCGATCGGCACCTGCGACAGGTCGGCGCCGCCCGCGTAGCGGTGGTGGGGCGTGTCCAGGTAGGTGCCGGTGTTGGCCGCCAGGGTGATCGTGCCGATCTCGAACTCCGTGCCCGGCGCGTACACCTGCCGTGACTCCTCCCGGCTCAGGTGCGTGCCCAGCACGGGCCCCGGCACGCCGGGGTAGGTGACCATCCCCGCCACGATGCGGTGGCTCAGTTCCACGATCACCGGGTGGCTCCCAGCCGGACCAGCTTCACCAGCGACATGGCCCCGATGCCGGCCCAGATCAGGTTGAGCCCCGCCGACGGCCAGGCGTCGTTGTGGGCGCTGTTGAGCATGAGGGCGACCGACCCGGCGAAGTTGGCGACCTGGTAGGACGCGCTGTCGCCGGACATGCGCCCGGTGGAGACCATGCCGTACCCGAAGAGAAGCAGACCCGCGCCGATCCAGCCGACGGCGTCGAGGAGGAGATCCATGCACCTATTGTCCGAATTAAATGCCCTAAAGCGCAATTAAAGACATCTAAACCATGGCGTAAGCTCATCTGTATGGACATCGATCCCCGGCGGCTGCGGGTGCTGCACGAGGTCGCCCGTCGCGGCGGGGTCATGCGCGCGGCCGAGGCCCTGTTCCTGACCCCCTCCGCCGTGTCCCAGCAGCTCGCCCAGCTGGAGCGCGAGGTCGGGCTGGCCCTCATCGACCGTTCCCAGCGCCGGGTCTCCCTCACTCCGGCGGGCCGGGTCCTGGCGGGCTACGCCGAACGGGTCGAGGAGGAGCTGGACGAGGCCCGTCGCGAGCTCACCCGGTTCACCGAGCGGCTGGCCGGCCCCGTGCGGATCGCGGCGTTCCCCACGGTGATCAGGCACATGCTGGTGCCCGCGCTGCGCGACCTCGCCACCCGGCACCCGAAGATCGTCCCTGTCATCCACGAGGTGTACGGCCAGCCCGCCCTGCAGGAGCTGCGGCTCGGCGCCGTGGACGTGCTCATCACCGAGCGCGACATGAGCCTGCCCGTACTGGCCCAGCCGTCGCTGGCCACCCGCCCGCTGTACGTGGACGAGTACCGCGTCGTGGTGCCCCCCGAGTGGCCCGACCCGCCCCGCTCGGTGGCCGACCTGGCCGACGTGCCCTGGGTGGCGAGCGAGCCCGACCAGGCATGCGGCCAGGCGCTGGACCGGCTCGCCGCGCTGCACGGCTTCGAGCCGCGCAAGGTGCACGTCATCACGGAGTTCGGCCCGACGCTGGCGCTGGTGGCGGCCGGGCACGGGGTGGCGATCGTGCCGACGCTGGCCCTGCTCGACGTGCCGGAGGGCGAGGTGCGGGTGAGCGAGCTGCGCGACGTGGGGGCGCGCCGCCTCGATGCCGTGACCCGCGTCAGCCGCACCCGGTCGGGCGAGCCCGACCCGGTGCAGGCGGTCGTGATCGGCGCGATCGAGGACGCCACCGCCGCACTGGAAGCCTCCCTGAAGGGCCACCTCCAACCCGCTTGACGGGGGGGCGCGGCGGCCGGTCCGCGCGGTCAGTCGTGCACGCGGGGGCCGGTCAGCCGTTCCAGGAGGACGGCGAGCCGCTCACGCAGACCCGGCTGCCGGGGCAGCTCCCCGGCGGCGGCGCTGACCAGGTGCTGGGCGCCGTCGAAGGTGACCGGCGAACCGGGCGGCACGGCGATGGCGTCGTGCGCCAGCCCCGCCAGCTCCGCCTCGGACCCCTCCAGCGCCAGGATCGTCGCACCGGTGCGGCGGGCGTCGTCCACCCGTTCGAGCAGCGGCACCGGCGCCTGCCGCTCGGCCACCACGAACAGCGTCTCGCCGCGCCCCGCCCGCTGGACGCGGTCCAGCCCGACACGCAGGTGCGCGGGCGCGTCACGGGGCGGCCGCCAGCGGACCAGCGTGGGGGCGAGCTGCGGCAGGCCGGACAGCCGGGCCTCGTCGCCGAGGTGCGCGGCCAGATGCCACGGCTCGTCGTCGGGCGTGCCCACCACCAGCAGCCCGCCGGGGGACCGGGTGGCCCGCAGTGCCCGGCCCAGCTCGCGGGTGCGGTCGAGCCATCCCGTCTCGGCGAGGACCTCGCGAAGAAGGGCGACCGAGCCGGCGTCCATCGGCAACCTCCTGCGTCGACCGGCCTACCCCTGGCCGGAGGGAGCCACGAACCCATGGTGCACGATCGGCACCGCTCCGGTGCCGTTTTCGCCCGTTCGCCTGACCCGTGGCCGGGTTCGCTGTCATTCCGGGCCTTGACAGCGGGTTACCGCCGGGTAACGATCGGGGCGCGGCGCCGCCTCCCCCCACAGAGCGATCCCCCGGAGAGGGGCGGCACATGACTCTTCGTGTCCGCGTCAGCATGTTCTCGATCCTCCTGCTCCTCGCGTCGCTCGCCGTGTCCGCCGGCGCGACGCCGGCCCGCGCGGCGGTGGCGGGTGACGTGATCTCCGCCCAGCCCACCACGGTCTACCTCCTGCCCGGCAAGCTGCTGGAGGTCCCGGTCAACACCTGGCACGTGCTCTACCGCTCCACCTCCGCCACCGGAGCGCCGAACGCGGTGTCGGGCACCCTGCTCGTGCCCAAGGCGTCCTACGCCCTCGGCAGGCGGCCCATCGTCGGCTACGCCACCGGGACCCACGGCCTCGGCGACCAGTGCGCCCCGTCGGCCAGCATGCGGGAGGGCCGCGAGGCGGAGCTGGCGTTCGTGAGCCTCCTGCTGCTCAAGGGCTTCGCGGTGGTGGTCACCGACTACGAGGGCCTCGGGACGCCCGGCACCCACACCTACATGGCCGGCATCTCGCAGGGCCACGCCGTGCTCGATTCCATCAGGGCCGCCGTCCGCGTCCCCGGCTCGGGCCTGTCCGCGTCGGCGCCCGTCGCCGTCATGGGCTACTCGCAGGGCGGCGCGTCGGCCGGCTGGGCGGCGCAGCTCCAGCCCTCGTACGCGCCCGACCTCCGGCTCAAGGGCGCGGCCGCCGGCGGCGTGCCCGCCGACCTGCGCGCCGTCGCGACCCACCTGGAGGGCGGGCCCGACTTCGGCCTGGCCGCCGCGGCCGGTGTCGGGTTCGACGCGGCCTATCCCGAGCTGGACCTGGAGGCCGACCTGAACGAGCGGGGCCGCGCTCTCATGGCGGACGCCGCCGACGACTGCGTGGGAGACCTCGACAAGCTCGCCGGACTGCGCTTCTCCGACCTGAGCCCGGTTGACCTGCTCAACCAGCCGAAGTGGGAGGCGCGGCTGACCGCGAACCGGCTCGGCGCGCTGCCGCCGCGGGTCCCGATGTTCCTCTACCACGCGCGGGGCGACCAGATCATCCCGTACGCGGTCGGGCAGACGCTCCGCTCGGAGTACTGCCGGGCCGGCGTCAACACCCGCTGGGTGTCGCTGCCGGCGCCCGACCACGTGACGGGCGCGGTGGAGGGCGGGCCGCTGGCCGTCGAGTGGCTGACGTTGCGCCTGCTCGGCCTGCCGGCGTTCGGCAACTGCTGAGCCGCCGCGCGGCGCGCCGGGCCGGGGTCACCATCGCCTCGCCCGGCGCGCCGCCCCCGGCGTCCCTGCGGTGAACGCCGGGGCGGGCGACTGGCATCATCGGGGATATGACTGACGTAAACGGGCTTTCCATCGGCATCCTCGGCGGCACCGGGGACCAGGGCAAGGGGCTGGCGAGGCGGTTCGCGATGGCCGGCCACCCCGTCCTGATCGGGTCGCGCAACGCCCAGCGGGCCCAGGAGGCGGCCGACTCCGTCGGGTCCGGCGCGCGGGGGGCGGCCAACGCCGAGGTCGCCGCCGAGGCCGACGTCGTGATCGTCGCCGTGCCGTACGAGGGACACAAGGCGCTGCTGGAGTCGCTGCGCGCCGAACTGGCCGGGAAGATCGTCGTCGACTGCGTGAACCCGCTCGGCTTCGACAGGCAGGGCGCCTACGCGCTGCCCGTCGAGGAGGGCAGCGCCGCGCAGCAGGCCGCCGCCGTGCTGCCCGGCAGCCGGGTGGTGGCGGCGTTCCACCACGTGTCGGCCGTGGTGCTCATGGACCCGTCGGTGGACAAGGTGGACCTGGACGTGCTGGTGCTGGGTGACGACCGGGAGGCGACCGACCTGGTGCAGGCCCTGGCGTCGGTCATCCCGGGCGTGCGGGGCGTCTACGGCGGGCGGCTGCGCAACGCCTTCCAGGTGGAGGCGCTGACCGCCAACATCATCTCGATCAACCGCCGGTACAAGGCGCACGCCGGCATCCGCGTCA
This sequence comes from Nonomuraea indica, assembly GCF_002850745.1. Taxonomy (GTDB): domain Bacteria; phylum Actinomycetota; class Actinomycetes; order Streptosporangiales; family Streptosporangiaceae; genus Nonomuraea; species Nonomuraea indica. The sequence continues at coordinate 584,251 of NZ_KZ559466.1, read as the reverse complement.
CCGACATCTGACCTCGCCGCTGCGAGGGGCGGCCGGGGGAGGTCAGAGCCAGCCGGCGTCCTCGGCGATCCGGACGGCGTCCAGCTTGTTGCGGGCGCCGGTCCTGGTGATCGCATTCGTGAGGTAGTTGCGCACGGTGCCGGCCGACAGGTGGAGGCGGCCGGCGATCTCCTCGGCCGAGGCGCCGCGCGCCGCCTCCCGCAGGACCGTCGTCTCGCGCGGGGTCAGCGGGCTCTCGCCGTACTCCAGGGCGGCGGACACCAGCTTGCCGTCCAGCACCCGCAGCCCCGCGGCGGTCCGCCTGACGGCCTCGGTGAGCCGCTCGCCCGGCGCGTCCTTCACCAGGAACGCCTCGATGCCCGAGCCGGAAGGCGACGCGGCCGCTGCGCGCGGCCAGGGTCTCGGCCATCCCGCCGGCGGCGACGATCTCGCCCGCCTCCATGATCGCCATGGTGGACGCCAACCGCTGCGCCTCGTCGAGGTAGTGGGTGGTCAGCAGGACCGCCGTGCCCTGGCCGGCCAGGCCGCGCACCACCTCCCACGTGTCACGGCGCGCCTGCGGGTCCATCCCGGAGGTCGGCTCGTCCAGGAACAGCACGTCGGGCCTGCCCAGCAGCGCCAGCGCCAGGTCGAGCCGCCGCTTCTCGCCTCCCGACAGCTGGCGGACCCTGGTGCCCGCCTTCGCCGCGAGACCGGCCAGCTCCAGGGCCTCCCCGCGGGGCCGGGCAGCCGCGGTGAAGTCACGCCAGGTGTCGACGGTCTGCGCGACCGTCAGGTCGGGGAAGAACCCCGCCTCCTGCACCATGACGCCGAGATGCTGCCGCACGGCCGCGCGGTCGGCCACCGGGTCGAGTCCGAGCACCCGGACGGTGCCCGCGTCCGGCCGTTGGAGGCCCGCCAGCACCTCGACCGTCGTGGTCTTGCCCGCGCCGTTGCGGCCCAGCAGGGCGAAGATCTCCCCGGCGGCCACCTCGAACGAGATGCCGCGCACCGCCTCGAACCCGCCATGGCTCTTCCTGAGCCCGTCCACCTGGATCGCTGTCATGCCCACGACTCTGCCGGGACGCGGCGGCGGCCGACAGTGAGGAATTCACGACCTGCGCGACAGGATGAGCAGCGCCTCGGCGACCGCTTCCGGATCGACGACCTGGTGCAGGTGGGCGCCGGGCACCCGCCTCACGGGCCAGCCGCGCCGGCCGGCCTCCCGCGCCACCTCCTCGTACGGCGGGCCGTACCACAGGAACGAACACCGCACATCGTCCCAGCCCGCCGGCACCGGAACCGGCTGGGTGTAGTAGGTGAGCGGCAGTCGCGGCTGCTCGGCCACCACCGCGGCCCGCACGGCGGGGTCGGGCAGCAGGGCCGCGACGTCCGCCTCGCTCCACCAGTCGGTCCACCGGGGCAGCAGCCCGCTCTGCCCGGCCAGGTCACGCAGGAACGGCAGGAAATCCTCCTCGGCCGCCGGCACCAGACCGGCCCGGGGCGGCAAGCGGGCCTCGGCGAACACGCACGCCACCACCCGGTCGCCGAGACCCTCCTTGACCACCGGGGCGAACAGCCCCGCGTTGCTGTGGACGACCAGCACGACCGGCCTCGCCGGCCGTGTCCCCGCCGGCCGTGTCCCCGCCGGCATGTCGGACTGCGTGTGGTGGGGCGTCTGCGCCGCCGCTCGCACGGCCTCCACCACGCGCGGCCAGTAGGGCGGGCCGCCGGCCGTCACACCCGTCAGGTCGGGCACCACGGCCGCGTGCCCCCGGCGCTCCAGCGCGGCCGCGACCGGCGCCCAGGTCGAGGGCCCCACGGCCGGGCTGTGCACGAGCAGGAAAGTCGTCGTCATGCCCCAAGGCTGGCGCAACCCCGGGGACGCCGGCGGCCGTGTCAGCTCAGGGCGGACCGACGAGGGCGTCAGACGATGAGGGCGTGCCGTGACGCCGCCCGCCTGGTGCCGTCGTAGGCGTGCCAGGCGGCGGCCAGGTCGCGCACCGCCGCCGACAGCTCCTCACGACCGAACAGGAAGTGCAGCCGCATGTGGTCGGCGTGCCCGCCGAGCGGATCGAACGCCCGGCCGGGCGGCACCGCGACCCCGTGCCGCAGCGCCACCTGGGAGAAGGAGTCCACGTCGCCGCGCGGGATCCGTACCCACAGCGTCTGGCCCCCGAGCGCCGGCTCGAACGACCACGACGGAAGGTGCTCGCGCAGCAGCGCGCACAGGTGGTCGTGTCCCTCGCGCAGCGCCCGCACCCGCTCCGGCCGGATCTCCTCCAGCCGCCGCAGCAGCGCCGTGGCGGCGAGCTGGCTCAGCGCCTCGCCGCCCAGGTCGTGCACGGCTCGCAGCCGCGCCAGCCGGGAGATCAGCGGGGCGGAGGCGCGGATCCAGCCGATCCGCAGCCCGCCCCACACGAGCTTGCTCATCGACCCGATGGTGATCACCTGCTCCCCGGTCGCGTAGGAGGCCACCGGCGGCGGGGTCTCGCCGGAGAAGCACAGTTCGGCGCACACCTCGTCGTCGACCAGCGGGACGTCGTGCTCGGCGGCCAGCCGTGCCAGCCGCCTGCGGTCGCCGGCCGCCATGACGGAGCCGGCGGGGTTGCTCGCCGTCGGCACCGCGTAGACCAGCGCGGGCCGCTCCCGCGCCAGGTCCGCGCCCGAGGCCGCCTCGCCGGGACCGGCGGGGCCGGCCAGGGAGATCGGCCGCACCACCGCGGCGGCGTGCCGGAACACCTCCAGCGCCCCCGGATACGTCGGAGACTCCGTGAGCACCGTGTCGCCGGGCGACACCAGCAGCCCGGTCAGCAGGGTGAGCGCCTGCTGCGCCCCCGTCGTGACCAGGATCTCCGACGCGGTCGTGGGCAGTCCCCGGCCGCGGTAGTACGCGGCCAGCTGCTCGCGCAGTTCCGCGCGGCCGGCCGGGTGGTAGCCCAGATCGCGGACGGACGCCATCCGCCGGGCGGCCTCCTGGTAGGCCTCCAGCAGCTCCGCCGGAGGACCGTCCGGCGCCGCGCAGGTGAGCAGCCGCACGCCGTCCGGCGGGGGCAGGATGTGCTGGAGCAGCGGGTTGGTCGCCACGCCGTCGGCCGTCCTCGTCGCTGGCAGCTCCATCGGAGCCACCCTCGTGCCGCTGCCCTGGCGCCGCGTGACCCGGCCCTCCTGCTGCAGCAGCTCGTACGCCGCCACCACCGTCCCCCGGCCCACGGCCAGCCGCCGCGCCAGCGTCCGGTCGGGCGGCAGCAGGGTGTCCTGTGCCAGCACCCCGTCGTCGATCAGGGCCCGGAGCCGGGCCGCCAGCAGCAGGTACAGCGGCCCGCGCCCGGACGCCCACCGCCCCAGCAGATCGACCAGGTCGTCCATATTGGCCCCATTCATGGACCAATTATGCGTCATTGGATCTGACATCCCGCGCCTTCACCGGACATCCTGGAAGGCATGACCCCACTCCGTCCCGAAACCCGGACCGTCCACCTGCCCCAGCCGCCGGTCGAACAGAGCCGCCCGATCACCATGCCGCTCTACCAGACGTCGGGATTCGTCTTCGACGACCCCGCGGTGATGGCGGACGCGATGGGACGGCCCGACGGGCCGTACGTGTACGGCCGCTACACCAATCCCACCGTGCGCTCCCTGGAGCAGGCGGTGTCGGATCTGGAGGGCGGCGCCGGGGCCGTCGCCACCGGCTCGGGCATGGGCGCCATCAACACCGTGCTGCTCGGCCTGCTCCGGCCCGGCGACCACCTCATCGCCCAGAAGTCCCTGTACGGCGGCACGGCGGCGGTGCTCAACGACCTGGCCGCCAGGTTCGGCGTCACCGTGACCCACGTGCCCGAGAACGACCCCGGCGCGCTGCGCGCCGCCGTCCGGCCCGAGACGAAACTCCTCTACCTGGAGACCATCTCCAACCCGATGGTGCTGGTCGCCGACCTGCCCGCCATGTGCGCGGTGGCGCGCGAGCTGGGACTGGTCTCGGTGGTGGACAACACCTTCGCCTCGCCCCTGCTCTGCCGCCCCATCGAGCACGGCGCCGACATCGTCGTCCACTCGACGACCAAGTACCTGTCCGGGCACACCGACGTGGTCGGCGGGCTCGCCGTGGCCGCCACCGACGAGCTGTACAGGAAGGTGTGGCACCACGCGATCGAGCTGGGCGCCTCGGCCGACCCGTTCGCCGCCTGGCTCACGCTGCGCGGCATGCAGACGCTCGCGCTGCGGATGGAGCGCCACTGCTCCAACGCCCGCCTGCTCGCCACCCGGCTCGCCGAGCACCCGGCGGTCGCCGCCGTGCACTGGCCCGGGCTGCCGTCGCACCCGTCGTACGAGATCGCCGGCAAGCTGCTGCCGGACTTCGGCGGCGTCTTCTCGTTCGACCTGAAGGGCGGGCGCGCCGCAGGGGAGAGGTTCATGCGCTCGGTACGGCTGGCGCTGCTGGCCCCCTCGCTCGGCGGCGTCGAGACGCTCACGCTGCACCCGGCGACCACCTCGCACCGTTCCCTCGGCGCCGAGGAACTCGCCAGGCACGGCATCGGCGAGGGCACCGTCCGCGTCGCCGTGGGCATCGAGCATCCGGAGGACCTCTGGGCCGACATCGAGCAGGCGTTGGCATAGCATGCAAGCCCTCAGCAGGACTCGGGCGAACCGGGTGGAGCAGGGCAGGGCGGACGACGCGGGGGCGGGCATGGAGACGGTGACCTACGAGGACGTGGTGGGCGCGGCCCGGCGGATCGCCGGCCACGTGTTGCGCACGCCGGTGCTCGAGATCTCGCCGGGGCTGGTCCTCAAGCTGGAGCAGTTGCAGCACTCGGGGTCGTTCAAGGCGCGCGGGGCGTTCAACCGGATACTGTCGGCGGGACGGCTGCCCGACAGCGGTGTGATCGCCGCCAGCGGCGGCAACCACGGGCTCGCCGTCGCCTACGCGGCCCGCGCCCTCGGCGTCCGGGCCGAGATCTTCGTGCCGGAGGTGACGAGCCCGGTGAAGGTCGCCGGGCTGCGCGCCCTCGGCGCCGAGATCCGTCAGACGGGGGCGATCTACGCGGAGGCGGCACACGCGGCGGCCGAGCGCGCGGTCACCACCGGGGCGCTGCAGGTGCACGCCTACGACCAGCCCGAGGTGATCGCCGGTCAGGGCACCATCGGCCTGGAGATCGTCGCCCAGACCGGCGGGGTGGACACGGTCCTGGTGGCGGTGGGCGGCGGCGGCCTCGTCGCCGGCATCACCGTCGGCACCGGCGCCCCGCCCCCCTCCACCCCACCGGCACTCCCGGCCCCCGAACCCGTACCCGAAGCCTGGCCGGGACTCGAACCCGCACCCGCGCTCAGGCCCGGACCGGGACCCGCACCCGGGCCCGGCCCCGCACGCAAGCCCGGGTCCGTGCCGCGGATCGTCGCCGTCGAGCCTGAGCGCATCCCCACGCTGCACGCGGCCCTGAAGGCGGGCGAACCGGTGCCCGTGGAGGTCGGCGGGGTGGCGGCCGACGCGCTCGGCGCCACCAGGCTCGGCCGGACGGCCTACGACATCTGCTCGCGCGCCGGGGTGCACAGCGTCCTCGTGACGGACGACGCCATCGTCGCGGCCCGGCGAACCCTCTGGGAGCGGCACCGCGTGGTGGCCGAGCACGCGGGCGCCACCGCGTACGCGGCGCTGCTGTCGGGCGCCTACGTCCCCGGGCCGGGGGAGCGGGTCGCGGTCGTGGTCTGCGGCTCCAACACCGACCCTGCCACCCTCACCCTGGCCTGACCGCCCCCGGGGGCGCTGCCCGGAGCCTCCCGCGCGGGTGGCCGCCCGCTTCAGGACGGTCACGCCTCCACGCGCCGACACGCGCGCCACGTACGGTCCCCGACCGGCGCGGCGCCACGCGGCCGCCCTCCAAGGGCACCCGCGTGGCGCCCTCCAAGGGCACCCGCGTGGCGCCCTCCGAGGACGGCCACGCGTGTCCGACAGACGCGGGTGGGACGTGCCGGGTCAGGTGTAGGTGTGTTCCGGGGCCGGGAAGGCGCCGTCGGCGACGTCGGCGGCGAAGGCTCGGGCGGCGCGGTCCAGGTCGGCGGCGAGGTCGCCGTAGCGCTTGACGAACCTGGCCGGGCGGGGCGTGAGACCCATGAAGTCCTGCCAGACCAGGACCTGCGCGTCCGTGCCCGGCCCGGCGCCGATGCCGATCGTCGGGATGGACAGCGACGTCGTCACCCGTTCGGCCAGGTCGGCGGGCACGCATTCGAGCACCACCGCGAAGGCGCCGGCCCGTTCCAGGTCCTTGGCGTCCTTCATGAGCTCCTCGCCCGACTCGCCGCGCCCCTGGACGCGGTAGCCGCCGAGGACGTTCACCGACTGCGGCGTGAGGCCGAGGTGGCCCATGACGGGGATGCCGGCCGACACCAGGGTCTCCACCTGGGGCAGGACCCTGCGCCCGCCTTCCAGCTTGACCGCGTGCGCGCCGGCCTCCTTCAGGAAGCGTACGGACGACTCCAGCGCCTGTTCCGGCGACGCCTGGTAGGAGCCGAACGGCAGGTCGGCCACGACGAGGGCGCGTGAGGAGCCCCGGACGACCGCGGCGGTCAGCGGCAGCAGGTCGTCGACGGTGACGGGCACCGTGGAGTCGTAGCCGTACACGACCATGGCCGCGGAGTCGCCGACGAGCAGGACGGGGATGCCCGCCTCGTCGAACACCCGGGCCGTCATCGCGTCGTAGGCCGTGAGCACGGGCCACTTCTCGTGGCGCTCCTTGGCGGCCGCGATGTCGCGGACGGTCACCCTGCGACCCGCGATGCCGCCGTAGAGCGCGCCCGTGTTCGGGGGGATGGTGGAAGAGGACATGATCGACCCTCCGGGAAACGGTCTCGAGGCGCCCCAGTGGCGTCCCCGGACTCCTCCGATGATGCCATCGCGAAACTCGGTGGCGAAACTGTCGGTACCTCTTGCCACAATAGGCAGGGAGGTAATCAACCAACATGTCCATTGAACCTTACCGGCGGCTGCTCAGGCTGCCCGGTCTCCGGACGCTGCTGCTCGTGGGGCTGCTGGCGCGCGTGCCGTCCACCGCGATGGGGATGGCGCTCACGCTGCACGTCGTCCACGGCCTGGGGCTGGGGTTCGGCAGGGCCGGGCTCGCCACCGCCGCGTGCACCGTCGGCATGGCGGTGGGCTCACCGCTGTCGGGAAGGTTCGTCGACCGTCACGGGCTGCGACCCGTGCTCGCCGTCACGACAGCCGCGCAGGCCGTCTTCTGGTCGTGCGCCTGGGCGCTGCCCTATCCGGTGCTCGTCGTCGCGGGGGCGGTCGCCGGCCTGCTGGCGCTTCCGGTGTTCAGCGTGATCAGGCAGTGCCTGGCCGCCATGGTGCCGCTGGAGCAGCGCCGCCTGGGCTTCTCCCTCGACTCGATGCTCGTCGAGCTGTCCTACATGGCCGGGCCGGCACTGGCCGTGGCCGGGATGACCACGCTGGGCAGCGGCCCGACGCTGGGCTTCCTGGCGGCCGGTCTCACCGTGGCGGGGCTCACGCTGATCGTGCTGAACCCTCCGGTCCGCTCCGCGGCGGAGCGCGAGGAGCCGGTGGCGCGGGTGCCGCGCCGCCAGTGGCTGACGCCCGGCTTCGTCGCGCTCCTGGGCATCGCCGCGTCGGCCACGTTCGTGCTCACCGCGAGCGAGCTGGCGCTGGTCGGCACCATGAAGCAGGCCGGGGAGACCGAGTGGGTGGGGCTCGCCGTGGGCATCTGGTGCGCCTACTCCCTGCTCGGCGGGTTCGTGTACGGCGGGCTGAGCCGAGGTGCCTCGCCGCTCGTCCTCATCGCGTCGATGGGGCTGCTGACCGTGCCGGTGGGCCTGGCCGGCGGCGACTGGCGGTGGCTGGTGCTGGCGCTGCTGCCCGCCGGGGTGCTGTGCGCCCCGGCGCTGTCGTCCACGGTCGACGCGGTGAGCCGCTGGGTGCCCGCGGCGGCCCGGGGCGAGGCGATGGGGTTCCACGGCACGGCCCTGCTCGTCGGCGGGGCGGCGTCCGCGCCCCTCGCCGGGCTGATCATCGACTCCCACGGGCCGGGGTGGGCGTTCGCGGTGGCGGGGGCGGTCAGCGTGGCCGTGGCGGTGGTGGCGCTGCCGTTCTGGCGGCGGCGTCCCCGCCCCGCGCAGCGCCCCGTGCCCGCCGAGGCGCAGGAGAAGGTGGCGGCGGGATAGTCCCGCCGGGCGGCTGCGGGGACGGCCCGCATCCGCCCGGGCGAACACGGGCCGTCCCCGGCGGACGGCCGGATGGCGGCCGGGTGGGTGGAAGGCGGACGGGCGGAGGCATGCCGTCCCCGGCGGACGGACGAGGCGCGCGGACGGGTGGGGTGCGGCAGGGGCCCGGGATTCCGAAACGGCACTGTTGCGTATCGGAATATGATGCGATACGGTCCTGTTGCGAAACTTTGTCGTATCGAAATTGAAGGGTCCCTCATGAACACGGACACAGGCCACCCACGCCGGTGGACGATCCTCGGCGTGCTGGTCTTCAGCCTGCTGGCGGTCGTCCTCGACAACACCATCCTCAACGTGGCGATGAAGACCATCGCCGACCCCGTGCAGGGCTTGGGCGCGACCCAGAGCGAGCTGGAGTGGGCGATCAACTCCTACACGCTGGTGTTCGCCGGCCTGTTGTTCACCTTCGGGGTGGTCGGCGACCGCACGGGCCGCAAGCGCATGCTCTTCGTCGGCATGGCGTTGTTCGGACTGTCGTCGCTGGCCAGCGCCTACGCCCAGGACCCGACCCAGCTGATCCTGGCCAGGGCGGCGATGGGCATCGGCGGCGCGGCGATCATGCCCGCCACGCTGGCGATCATCTCCAACATCTTCCCGCCCACCGAGCGCGGCAAGGCGATCGGCATCTGGGCGGGTGGCGTCGGCCTGGCCGTGGCGATCGGCCCGGTCACCGGCGGCCTGCTGATCGAGAACTTCTGGTGGGGCTCCGTCTTCCTGATCAACGTGCCGATCGTGCTGATCAGCATGGTGCTCATCGCCACGATCGTGCCCGAGTCGCGTGACCCGAAGCCGTCCCGGCTCGACCCCGTCGGCGTGCTGCTGTCGATCATCGGTCTCGTGGCCGTGGTCTACGGCATCATCCGCGGCGGCGAGCTGGCGACCGTGACCAGCCCCGAGGTGTACGTCCCGGCGCTCGTCGGCGTGGCGGTGCTGGGCCTGTTCGTCTGGTGGGAGCGGCGCATCGACCACCCGATCTTCGACGTGCGCAGCTTCGCCAACGTCCGCTTCTCCTCGGCCATCGGCATGATGGGCATCGTCTTCTTCGCGATGATGGGCGGGATGTTCTTCCTGACCTTCTACCTGCAGATCGTGCTGGGCTTCAGCCCGATCGAGGCGGGAGCCCTGATGATCCCGTTCGCCGCGGCGCAGCTCATCTTCGCGCCGCTCAGCCAGCGGGTGAACCAGCGGTTCGGGGCCAAGCTGGCCTCCACGGTCAGCATGACGGTGATCGCCCTGGTGCTGGCCAGCTACGCGCTCTTCGACGCGAACACCCCGATCCTGCTCATCGAGGTCGTCTTCTTCGTCCAGGGCGCCGCGATGGCCAACATCATGCCGCCCGCCACGACCGCGATCATGGAGTCGCTGCCCCGGGAGAAGGCCGGTGTCGGCTCGGCCATGAGCAACACCGTCCGCCAGGTCGCCGGAGCCCTCGGCGTCGCCGTGCTCGGCTCGGTGCTGTCGTCCACCTACCGCGGCGAGGTCGCCCCCGCGCTGTCCGCGCTGCCCGCGGACGCCCAGCACGCCGCCGGTGAGTCGATCATGGCGACGGTCGGCGCGGCCGAGAGCCTCGGCGCGCAGGGCCAGGCCATCCTCAAGCCGGCGTTCGCCGCCTTCATCGACGGCATGCACGTCACGGCCCTGGTCTCCGCGGTGATCGCGCTGGCCGGCGTCGCCGTGGTCGCGAAGTGGATGCCGGGCAAGCCCAGGCCCGTCCAGCACGTGGATGTGAAGGAACCGGCGGTAGTGTGAGGCCGCGATGACGATCCAGGAACCGGTCACGGCCCGCCCGGCGGGCCGTCCCCGCAGCGAGAAGGCCGAGAAGGCGATCATCGAGGCGACCCTCGACCTCATCGGCGACGGCATGGGCGTCGCCGAGCTGTCCATCGAGGCGATCGCGTCGAGGGCCGGCGTCGGCAAGACCACCATCTACCGGCGCTGGTCCAACAAGGAGGAGCTGGTCGCCGACGCGCTCGCCACGCTCAAGGCGCCGCTCCCGCCGCTCGCCGGGGTGTCGGTCCGTGACGACCTGATCAGCTTGCTGAACGCGATGCGGGAGGACAAGGACCGGTCCCGGACGCGCTGCGTCATGAACGTCATGATGAGCGACGCCGACCGCTACCCGGCGCTCATGGAGCGCTTCCGGAAGGTGGCGATCGAGCCGCGCAAGGAGGCCATGCGCGAGGTGCTCCGGCGCGGCATCGGCACCGGTGAGCTGCGCGCCGACCTGGACGTCGAGATGGGCATGGCCATCCTGTCGGGCACCATGATCTGGTACACCAAGTGGGCGTCCGGAGACCTCCCCGAGGACCTTCCCGAGCGGATCGTCGACCACGTCCTGCCGGGCCTCGCCGCCTGACGCTCGGAGCGGCTCTGCTCGATCGCGCGCGGCGGCGCCCGCCGGGAGCCGCCGCGCGCGGACGCCACCACCGCTCCGCCGCCGGGCAAGATCCACAGGGGCCCTAGGCAGAACGTGAGCACTGTTCTACTGTCGCGGCCATGCCCCCCTTACGCCGGATCGCGATCGCGCTTGCCCTGACCCTCGGACTGCTGCTGCCGGCCGGAGCAGCCCTGGCCCACGAGGAGCGGCCGGTGACGTTCCCCGACGGATCGGGCAGCGTGCCGGTGCTGCGCAGCGAGGAACCCGACCTGCTGGTCTGCAAGCGGGACGCGGCCGACTTCGAGCGGCGCGTCGCCGCGTTCCCGGCGGACCTCAAAGAGCGAAATCTGGCCCTCTTCCGGAAATGTCAGGACAAGGGGTACAGGCACCTCCAGGAAGCCGTCGACCAGGTCGACGAGCCCGGCATGACGATCGCGATCCTGCCCGGCCTCTACCGCGAGGAGCCGAGCCAGGCCGCGCCCGCGGGCGCCTGCGCGAACCTCCCGGCCCGCTGGTCCACGTGGGGATACCAGATCCTCTCCTACGAACAGCAGCGGCAGTGCCCGCACAACCAGAACCTGGTGGCCGTCCTCGGCAAGAAGGACCTCCAGATCGAGGGCACCGGAGCCGGCCCGCTCGACGTGATCGTCGACGCCGAGTACCGCAAGCTCAACGCCATCCGGGCCGACCGCGCGGACGGCGTCTACTTCCGCAACCTCACCGCCCAGCGCACCACGTTCAACTCGCTGTACATCCTGGAGACCGACGGCTTCGTCATCGACCGGGTCCTCACCCGCTGGAACGACGAGTACGGCTTCCTCACCTTCGCCAGCGACCACGGCCTCTACACCGACTGCGAGGCGTACGGCAACGGCGACGGCGGCCTGTACCCGGGCAGCGCCTCCAACCTCAACGACGGCCGCGGGCACGACGTCCCCCGCTACGCCATCGAGATCCGCCGCTGCAAGAGCCACGACAACGCCCTCGGCTACTCCGGCACCGCCGGCGACTCGATGTGGGTCCACGACAACGAGTTCTACGACAACATGGTCGGCGCCACGATGGACAGCCTCTGGCCCGGCCACCCCGGTCTGCCGCAGAACCACGCCCTGTTCGAGAACAACAAGATCTACGACAACAACAAGGACTACTACCACCACACCCGCGACGGCACCTGCGCCAGGCCGCCCGCCCAGCGCGGCTACGAGCGTGGCGTGGTCTGCTCCCAGGTGGGCGTCCCGCCGGGCACCGGCGTGATCGTCGCCGGAGGCAACTACAACGTCTTCCGGAACAACCAGGTCTGGGGCCATGAGCGGGCGGCGTTCCACCTGTTCGGCGTGCCCGCCTTCGTACGCGGTGAGGACCGCCTCGACCGGCAGTTCGACACCTCCGACTTCAACCGGTTCGAGGGCAACCGGCTCGGCGTCAGCCCCACCGGCGAGCATCGGCCGAACGGTCTCGACGTGTGGTGGGACGGTCAGGGCACCGGCAACTGCTGGCAGGCCGACGCGGTCGCCTCCACGCCCGCCGTCCTACCGGTCTGCGCGGCGCGGGCGCCCGAGCTGTCGGGCGGCGCGAGCCGGTTGCTGGCCGAGCCGGTCAAGGTCGTCAAGCTGTACCTGTGCGCCGACTTCAGCGCCTCGGAGGCGAGGCTGCCGGCGGGCTGCGACTGGTTCGGCGCGTCGGGGCTCGGCAGGGTGGAGGCCCAGCTCGCACTGGGTGGCTCGGCGGTGCTGGGACTGATGGCGGCGCTGTTCTGGCTCCGCACCCGCCGCCCACCAGGTTCGGGTCCCGGTTCGGGTCCGGTAACGGGTCCGGCCTCGGGAACGGCTCCAGGAGCGGGGACAGGTCCGGGTTCGGGTCCGGGTTCGGGAACGGGGACAGGCTGGGGGGTGGATTCGCGGCGGGGGCGGCGGCTCGTCGTCGCCGGGACCGCGGTGGGTCTGGCGGGGCTGGTGCTCGACGTGGTGGCGGCGGCCGTGGACGGCACGCTCCTGGCCGCCGTGGCGCTGCTGCTCATGGCGGGCTGGTGGCTGTCGCTGGGAGTGGCGCTGCGGCCGGACCGGCCGGTGTTCGGCTGGTTCACGATCGCGCTCGGCGTGCTGGCCGCCGCCGACGCCTACGACCGGACGGTACAGCTCATCCCCGTCGTCCCGCTGGGTCCCGGCTGGGTCCGCGGGCTGCTGACCGGGGTGTGGGTGCTGTGGGCGGTCGTCGTCCTCGCGCCACGGCGCCGCCGTACGGGGGAGAGGTCCCCAGGTCAGGTGGAGGAACCCGCGTGAGCGGCGGGGCGCGGGCGGAGGAGGCGTCCCCGCACCGGCGAGCCAGGACGGCCCGGCCGTCCTGGCTCGCCGGGATGGTCTGGCGGGCCGGGATGGTGTGGCTGGCCGGCGTGGCCTGGCTGGCGGGGACGGTGGCGGGTTGCGGTCCGCTGTCCGAGACGCACCGCGAACCGGGCAACAGCCACGAGGTGGCCACCGCTCCGCCGGGCAGCACCGGCGGGGAGGCGCGTGCTGAGATCACCGTACGGGCGGGGCGGGTCAGCCCGCCGCCCGGCTGGGTCGAGGCCCGGCGAGGCCAGCGGATCGCCATCACGGTCACCAGCGACGTCCCGGACGAGCTGCACGTCCACGGCTACGACCGCACGGCCGAGCTCAGGCCGGGGGAACCGGTGACGGTGCGGTTCCGGGCCGACCTGACCGGCGTGTTCGAGGTGGAGACGCACCGGAGCGGGCTCGTGCTGACCCAGCTGGCCGTGCGATGACGGAGGCGCTGGCGCACGGGGTGGGGGAGCGGAGCGACCTGCCGATCCCGCTGTTCTACGCCTACGCCGGGGCCTTCGCGGCGCTCGTGGTGTCGTTCCTGGCACTCGGGCTGCTGTGGGCGGACTCCCGGTTCCGCGGCGACCGCGCGGGACGGGTGGTCCCGCTGCGCCTGCCGGGCCGGCCGGCGCGGATCGTCACGCTCCTGCTGGCGCTCCACACCACGGGCCTGCTCCTGCTGGGGCCGGTCGAGGACAACGCCGCACCCCACCTCGTGTACGTGCTGTTCTGGGTCGGCCTGGTGCCGGCGTCGCTGCTGTTCGGGCCGGTGTGGCGGTCGCTGAGCCCGTTCCGGCTGCTCCCGGACCGGCCGCGGCGCGCGCTGCCCGCCCGGCTCGGCTACTGGCCGGCCGCCGGAGGACTGCTGGCTTTCACCTGGACGGAACTCGTCGCGCCGGAGCCCGCCGCCCCGCCGACCCTGCTGGTCTTCGGCGCCGGGTACGCCGCCGTCCAGCTCGCCGGCACCCGCGTGTACGGGCACGCCTGGCTGGAGCGCGGCGACCCGTTCGAGGCGTACTCGACGCTGGTCGGCCAGCTGTCACCGCTCGGCAGGCGGGCCGACGGGACACGGGTGCTGCGCAACCCGTTCGACGGCCTGGACGCCGTCGAACCCGCGCCCGGCCTGGTCGCCACGGTGTGCGTGCTGCTGGGGAGCACCGGCTACGACGGCTTCTCGACCGCGCCCGCGTGGGTGGACGCCCTGCAGTCCGGCCCTCTCGGCCGCACGGCCCTCGGCACGCTCGGGCTGCTCGCGACGGTCGCCGTGGTGGCCCTGCTGTACGGCGGGTGCCTCGGCCTGGCCGGGCTGATCGGCGGAACCCGTGGCCTGGCGCCCCGGTTCGCCCACACGCTGGTCCCGATCGCCCTCGGCTACCTGGTCGCCCACTACTTCTCGCTGTTCGTCATCGAGGGGCAGCGCACCCTCGTCCTGGCCCTGCGCCTCGACCTCGTGGTGGACCAGAACGCCGTCGCCCCGGAGACGATCGCGATCGTGCAGGTGCTGGCCATCGTGGCCGGGCACGTCGCAGGTGTGGTGGCCGCCCACGACCGGTCCGTGCGGCTGCTGCCCGAGGCGCGGGCGGTGGCGGGCCAGATCCCGCTGTTCGTGCTCATGCTGGCCTACACCCTCGGTGGTCTGACCTTGCTGTTCGCAGCCTGAGCCCCAGGCCGGACCGGGAGATCCGGCCTGGGGCGAAAAAAGTGTGAAGCGGGATGCGGGTTGCGGCGGAATAGTCATGTAACCCACAGAAGGGACATCTCGCGCATGGCCGCTCCTCCGGACGCGCCGGTGGCAGCAGACGACGCCGCACTCGTCGAGCGGTCGTGGCACGACCCGGAATCGTTCGCCGTGCTCTACGACCGATACTTCGCCGAGATCCACCGCTACGTCGCCGGCCGGCTCGGCACCCACCTCGCCGACGACCTGGCCGCCGAGACGTTCCTGGTGGCGTTCAGGAAGCGGCGGACGTTCGACCCCGACCGCGGCGCGGTGCGACCGTGGCTCTACGGGATCGCCACCAACCTGCTCGCCGACCATCGGCGGAGGGAGACGCGCGGGCTGGAGGCCCTGCGGCGGGCACCCGCCGGAGAGGCGTTCGACGGCGGGCACGAGGACAGCGTGGCGACACGGGTGACGGCCGCGAGCGTACAGGGGCGGCTCGCGGCCGCGATCAGGCGGCTGTCCGCCGGCGATCGTGACGTCCTGTTCCTCGTGGCGCTCGCCGACCTCAGCTACCAGGAGGTCGCGCAGACGCTCGGCATCCCGTTCGGGACCGTCGGCTCCCGGCTCAACCGGGTGCGCAGGAAGCTCCGTAGCGGGCTTGGCGGCGTCAATCCCATGATCGGAGGCTCCGATGGATGAGCGGAACGGCCACCCCGCCGACGAACTGGACGCCGTACGCGCCGTCTTCTCCCGGCCCGGGCCCTCACCGGAGGCGGTCGCGTCCGGCCGGGCGAGGCTGCTGGCCGAGATGGCCGAGACCGCCCGGACGGGCGAGGTGACGGTGCCGACACCCGCCGCCCGGACGCACGCTCTGGGGCCCGACCCGAGCCCGGGCCCCGACCCGAGCCCGGGGCCCCGCTCCGGACCGAACTTCGGACCGAACTCCGGGACGGGCTCCAGGCCTCGCCTCCAGCTGGTCTCCGGGACAAGCTCGGGGACGGGCTCGGGGCTGAACTCCAGGCCGGGCCGGGGACTGCTGTTCGGGGTCGGGAGCGGGAGGCGGGCGGTTGCACGGGGCCGGGCCCGGTGGTGGGGGCAGGTCCGGGGCGGGCTGGCCGGTGTGGCGGCGGCCTGCGCGCTGGCGCTCGCCCTGACCCTGCCGTCCGGCTCGCCGATCCACCTCTCGCCCGGCCCGGCGGCGAGCGATCCCGCCCGGCCAGGTCCCGACGGACCGGGTCGCGACGGACCGGGTCGCGACGGGGCCGGGTCGGAGCGGCCGGACGCCAGGCAGGTGCTGCTGGCCGCCGCGACCGCCACGACCGCCGAGCCGTCGGCCGGCGCCTACTGGCGGACCAGGGTCGTCACCGGGCAGTACCTCCTCTCCCCGGACCGGCGCTACGTCATCCTGCGGCGTTCCACCCGCGAGACCTGGCTCGCCGGACGGGACGGCGGACGGGACGGCGGGCGGGACGGTGGGCGGGAGGGCGGGCGGGACCGGTGGAGCGGCCGGTACCTCGGCGCGGGACCGGCGACCCCGCGGGACGAGGCCGCCTGGCGGGCGGCCGGCTCGCCGTCCGCGTGGCGGTACCCGGCCGACGTGGCCGGTCTGGGCCGCGTCGCCCCCGAGGCGCTGGTGGAGGCCGCCCCCGGCGCCCCCGCGAGCGGGCCGCACCGCGTCGGCTGGCGGGACGCGGACGGCATCCTCACCAAGCAGCTCACCGGCTGGACGGCCCTGGACGGCCTCCCGGACGACCCCGCCCGCCTGCGCGCCTACCTGGTGTCCCGCATCGCCCGGGAGAACGGCGCGTACGTGGGCCGGGAGATGGAGGCCGAACTCCGCGAGACCTGCATGGAGATCATCTCCCGGCTGCCGGTGTCGCCCGAACTGCGCGCCGCGGCGTACCGGATCCTGGCCTCGCTGCCCGGCATGACGGCGCAGGGCGAGGTCACCGACCCGCTCGGCCGCACCGGCCAGGCGCTGACCTACCAGGTGGTCGAGGACGGCCGGCCGAGCGACGAGCGGCTGGTGATCGACCCGGCGAGCGGGCTGCCGCTGGCCGTGGAGTCCAGGAGCGCCGCCAGGCTCGCGGACGGCGGAGACGCCCAGGTCGGCTCCTTCACCGCCTACCAGGAGATCGGCTGGACCGACGACCGGCCCGCCGACTGACCGCCGACTGGCCCGCACCGCCCGGCCCGCACTGACCGGCCTGCACTCACTGACCCGTACCGACTGATCTGACAGGGAGCTCGACGATGGCTCTGTTCGGCATGCCCGCATTCACCCTGGAGGAGGTGCGGTCACGCACCTACAAGCCGCGGGACGCCTGGTGGACGGTGTTCCTGGTGGATCCGCTCGCCGGCCGGCTGGTGGTCGTGCTGGCCAACCGCACCTCCGTCACCCCCAACCAGGTCACCTGGGGCGCGTTCGCACTCGGCCTGGGCTCGGCGGCCTGCTTCCTCATGGCCGGCTGGGAGTGGCTGCTCGCCGGCGCCGTCCTCTACCACCTGAGCTTCGTGCTGGACTGCGTGGACGGCAAGATCGCGCGTCTCAAGGGGACCGGCACCGTGATGGGCGGCTGGCTCGACTACGTCTTCGACCGGATCCGGGTCCTCGCCTGCGCGCTGGCGCTCACCTGGGGCCGGTTCGAGGCCACCGGCGAGGAGTCCTACCTGCTGCTCGGCGTCCTGATCGTCTTCCTCGACATGCTGCGGTACGTGGACGCGCTGCAAGTGGCCAAGGTGCGCCGCCAGATGCGCCGCAGGCTGATCGAGGCGATCGAGGAGGTCACCGGCGTCCCGGCCGCCACCGGCGCCGAACACCCGGCGGCCGACGGGGTCCCCTCGGCCGACGCGGTGGACCTGCAGCAGAACTTCCGCGCGCGGTTCGCCTGGTACATCCGCGTCCGCGACTGGCTGCGCGACCACCGCGTGCGCGCCCACCTGGTCAGCGGCATCGAGTTCCAGATGGCCGTCTTCGTCGTCGGCCCGCTCACCGGGGCCGTCGCCCCGGTGACGCTCGGCGCCGCCGCGCTGCTGCTGGTCTTCGAGGCCGCGATCATGTTCAAGCTGTGGCTGTCGTCCCGCGACTTCACCCGGGAGCTGGCGCGGATCCGCTCGGCGGCGCCGAGGGCCGGCAGCGCGCCGAGCCGCGGAGGTCACGCCTCCTGCATGTAGGCGGGGCCCACGTCGACGCCGGCGAAGACGACATCCACCCCGGGGATCCAGTACTCGGCCGCCCGTGGTCGGAGCCACGCGGTGACAGCCCGGCGGAGTTCCTCGCCCTCGCCGGGAGGATGGACGCCGTCCGGCAGGGACACGAGATCCTGGGCGAGGAAGTGCTCCATGTCGCCGACGGCCTCGGTGTGACGCGCGTGGACGACGGCGACGGGATCGACGACGGTGCAGGCGAAGGTCACCGTGACGGGAAAGTCCAGCACGTGGCCGGCTGCCGCCACGTCCCGGCCGACAGCGACGATCACGTTGGGGCGGAGATCCACCACACTCACGGCGGTGGCTCGCCTGGCCGTCACGGCGTCGACGTCGCCCGCTGTGCACTGCGCGCCGATCCGGTACACGAGGGCCTCGTCCCGCCCGGCGGCCAGCGGACGCCTGCGCTGGCGCAGGGCGCCGTACCGGAAGAACGGCCGCAGCTCACGGTGCCGGACGATCGGGTAACGGCTCCTCACGGCGGACCTCCTCGGCAGGATGGTCCCACTCCTGCGGCGCCGTGGCCACGTTCCGGCTGAAAGATCCCTCACGATCCGCCCGGTTTCGTCCACGGTCGCACGGGCCGGGGACGCGGCGTCAGGGGTGCCACGGGCAGCAGCGGGGGTGTTCACCCTCGACCGGGCCGAGACGCTGCGCTCGTTCGGCAAGCTCGCGGAGATCGACGCGAACGTCGCCTGCGTCGGCCACGGCGAGCCGATCGCCGGCCCCAGGACGAGACTCGAGGCGGTCGCCGCAGCCCTCCCCCCGTGAGGGCCGGCGTCTCGGGCACCGCCGGCCGGCGGCCACCATGCTCGGGCACCCTGCCGCCGGCCGGGCCCGGGCCGGGGCTCAGGTGCTCTCGCGCCACCGGTTGGTGATGGGCAGCCGCCGGTCGCGGCCGAAGTTCTTCGGCGTGATCTTCGGGCCCGGTGGATACTGCCTGCGCTTGTACTCGGCCAGGTCCACCAGCCGGATGATCCGCGTCACCAGGTCCGGGTCGTGCCCGGCGGCGATCAGCTCCCGCGAGCCCATGTCCTTCTCGACGTAGTCGTCCAGCAGCCGGTCGAGCACCTCGTACGGCGGCAGGGAGTCGGTGTCGCGCTGGTCGGGCCGCAGCTCGGCGCTCGGCTCCTTGGTGATCGAGTTCTCGGGGATCGGCCGCTCGGCGCGCAGCAGGAACGACGGGTCGGTGTGCGCGTTGCGCCACCGGGACAGCTCCCACACCATCGTCTTCGGCACGTCCTTGATCGGGGCGAAGCCGCCGGCCGAGTCGCCGTACAGGGTGGAGTAGCCGGTGGCCAGCTCGCTCTTGTTGCCCGTGGTCAGCACGAGGTGGCCGTGCTCGTTCGACAGACCCATGAGGATCATGCCGCGCACGCGCGCCTGGAGGTTCTCGGCCGCGAGGCCGGACAGGTCGATCTCCTTCTCGAAGGCGTCGACGATGTCGGCGATCGGCGCGATCCGCGCGTTGAGCCCCTGACGGCGGACGAGCTCCTCGGCGTCGTGGACGGAGTGGTCGGAGGAGTAGCGCGACGGCATCAGCACGACGTGCACACGGTCGGGCCCGATCGCGTCGGCGGCGATGGTGGCGGTCAGTGCCGAGTCGATGCCGCCCGACAGGCCGAGGATCACCGACCGGAAGCCGTTCTTGGCCACGTAGTCGCGCACGGCCAGCACCAGCGCCGAGTAGACCTCGGCGGGCAGGTCGAGGCGGTCGGCGACGGTGGCGGGCAGCGCCGGGTAGGGCGGGACGGGCTCGTCCGACAGCACGATCCGGTCCACGGTGATGGTCGAGCCGTCGCCCGCGTCGTAGGGGAACCGGCCCGGCTCGGCGGCCGACTCCGGCAGGTCGAGGTCGACGGTCAGCAGCTCCTCGCGGAACTGCCCGGCCCGCGCCACCAGCTCGCCGGAGGCGTCGACCACGATCGAGTCGCCGTCGAACACCAGCTCGTCCTGCCCGCCGACCTGGTTGACGTAGACGAGCGCGCAGCCGGCCTCGCGCGCCCGGCGCGCGCACAGCTCCAGGCGGACGTCGTCCTTCTCCTTCTCGTACGGCGAGGCGTTCGGCACCACGAGCAGACCGGCGCCGGCCTGCCCGACGACGGCCACGGGACCGCCCTCCTGCCACAGGTCCTCGCAGACGGCGACGGCGACGTCCACCCCGTGCAGCCGGAAGATCGGCAGCCGGTCGCCGCGGACGAAGTAGCGGTACTCGTCGAACACGCCGTAGTTGGGCAGGTGGTGCTTGGCCGTCCGGGTGACCACCTCCCCGCGCCACAGCACGGCGGCGGCGTCGAGCGGGGCGCCCTTCGGCTGGCCGACGCGTGGCGCCAGGCCGGCCCGGTCGACGTAGCCGACGACCACCGGCAGCTCGCCGAGCCCCTCCTCGCGCAGCCGGACCGCGGTCTCCTCAAGGGTCCTGACGCTGGCGTCCACGAACGAGGTGCGCAGCACGAGGTCCTCCACCGGATAGCCGGTGAGGAACATCTCGGTGAAGACCACCAGATGCGCGCCGCGGCCGGCGGCCTCGCGCGTCCAGGCGACGAGCCTGGCGGCGTTGCCGGCGAGGTCGCCCACGGTCGGGTTGGTCTGGGCCAGGGCAATGCGGAGGTGTGCCACCCGACCAGACTAGTACGCGGTGATTTTTATCGTCCAAACGACGAGAAGTGGGGTGTTTCACACCGCGGCCCCGGGTGTCACCAGCCCGGACTCGTACGCCGCCACGACGAGCTGCGCCCGGTCGAGCAGCCCCAGGTGCGCCAGCAGCGCCCCCACCTCGTCGGCGACGACCGGCTCAGGCAGGCAGAGGGTCTGCGCGATCTGCTTGTTCGTCAGGCCGCGGGCGACGAGCTTCAGCACGTCGAGCCGGCCGTCGGACAGCCCGGCCAGGCCCGGCGGGCCGGCCGGGTCGGGCGTGCCAGCGAAGCCCGCGATCAGCCGGGTGGTCATGGCCGGGTCGATCAGGGCGTCGCCCGCCGCGGCGGCCCGGACGGCGGCCACGAGCTGCTCGGGCGGCGAGGTCTTCAGCACGAACCCGCTCACCCCGGCCCGCAGCGCCGCGTAGAGGTTCTCGTCGCTGCCGAAGGTGGTCATCACGATCACCTTGGGCGGCCGGTCCTCGGCCAGGATGCGCCGGGCGGCGGCCAGGCCGTCCAGGCGCGGCATCTGGATGTCGAGCAGCACCACGTCGGGGCGGCTCGCGCGCACGGCCGCGATGGCCTCCTCGCCGTCGGCGGCCTCCCCGGCCGGTTCCATGCCGTCCTCGTCGCTCAGGACGGTCCGCAGTCCGGCCCGCACCAGCGCCTGGTCGTCGGCCACCAGCACCCGCAACGGGGCCGCGCCCGAAGCGCCCCCGGAAGCGCCGCCCGAAGAGCCGCTCGCGGCGCCGCCCGAAGCGCGCGCCGCGGGCGGGGCCGGAGGCTCCTCCAGCCGCTGGGCCAGCATGTCGCCCTCCAACCGGCGCAGCCCGCTCGTGAGGTCCAGGCCCAGCTCGTCCCGCCACACCTTCCGGGCCCGCCTCAGCGCGCCCAGCGCGTCGCCCTGCCGCCCGGTCCGGTAGAGCGCCAGCGCCAGCAGCCGCCACGCCTCCTCGCGCAGCGGATACGCCGACGCGTGCGCCTCCAGGTCGGCCACCAGCGCGGTCGCCCGGCCGAGCGCCAGCCCGGCGTCCGCGCGCCGCTCCACGGCGACGAGCCGCAGCTCCTCCAGCCGCCCCGCCTCCGTCACCGCCCAGGTCAGGTCGGCGAACTCGGCCAGCGCCGGCCCGCGCCACAGCCCGAGCGCGGCGTCCATGGCCGCCCACACCGCGGCCGGGTCGCCGTCGGCGCGGACCAGGCCCTCGAACCGCCAGGCGTCCACCTGCTCCACCGTGGCGCGCAGCGCGTAGCCGGGCGCGGCCGACACCAGGACGGCCGCCTCCTCCCGGGGAGCCCGCCCGGGTTCGAGCGCGCGCCGCAGCCGGGAGACGTACCCCTGGATGGTGGACAGCGCCTGGGCGGGCGGCCGGCCCGGCCAGAGCTCGTCGATGAGGGTGGTCACGGGTACGGCCCGGCCGCCGGCGACGAGCAGGCGCGCGAGCACCGCCCGCTGGCGCTGGCCGCCGAGGTCGAGGGGGGTGTCGCCGGTCCAGGCCTGGAACGGTCCTAGTGCGGTGAATGTCAGCATGGCAGGGGTAAGCGTAGGGCCGAACGGCGCGTGAGCATATGGCGGATCTGCACAGTGCCCGCCGGGCCGCCGTCGCGGGCGCCCCGCCGGCCGCGTCAGGCGGCGCTGAGCGCGGCCGGCTCGCCCAGCCCCGTGGCGGCGCGGCGCCTGATCGCCGGGCCGAGCACGAGCATCCCCGCCGCGGACACGACCCCCACGCCGCCGACGGTGAACCACAGCGCCTCCGGCCCCGCCTGGAGCAGCACGCCACCGGTCAGCGGCGCGAGCACGCTGGCGGCCGACCAGGCGAAGCCGTACATGCCCGAGTAGCGGCCCCGCAGGTGGGCAGGGGCGAGCGAGGCGACGATGGCGCCCCCCAGTCCCGCGGTGACGATCTCCCCGGCAGTCCACACCACGATGGTGGCCGCCAGCCCCGCGGCGGAGGTGACGAACGCGGTCAGCGCGAAGCCCGCCCCCATGACGGCCAGGCCCAGGGCCAGCGACCGGGACGGGTCGAAGCGGCCGAGCCGGCTCGACACCAGCGGCTGGACGAGCACGATCAGCACCCCGTTCAACGCCATGACCAGGCCGAACTGGCCGGTGGGAAGCCCCACCACCTCGGTCATCGCGACCGGCAGCATCGTCACGGTCTGCATGTACATGACGGCGTTGCCGAGCGCGGTCAGCGTGAAGCCCATCATCACCCGGTCCCTCAGCACCACCCCGAAACCACCCTGCGACTCGCGGCCGGCCGGCCGGGTCTCCGGCACCGCCCGCCACACGAGGAGCGCGAAGGCCACGCAGCTGACCGCGTCGATCCAGAACAGCCAGAGGAACCCGATCCCGGCCAGCCAGCCGCCCGCCGTCATGCCGACCGCGTACC
This sequence comes from Nonomuraea indica, assembly GCF_002850745.1. GTDB lineage: Bacteria > Actinomycetota > Actinomycetes > Streptosporangiales > Streptosporangiaceae > Nonomuraea > Nonomuraea indica. The sequence continues at coordinate 561,446 of NZ_KZ559466.1, read as the reverse complement.
CGAGGTTGATCGCCCAGAACAGCAGCCCGTAGGCGCGCGGCCGCTCCGACGGCGACACCAGGTCGGCGACCAGCGCGTTCGACGCGGGCCGGTAGGCGTCGATCACCAGGCCGAGCACGAACATCGACGTGGTGACGGCGAGCAGCGACGTGCTGTAGCCGAGCGCCAGCATCGTCACCGCCGTGGCCACCATGCTGCCGGCCAGCGTCGCCCGGCGGCCGATCCGGTCGGCCAGCACCCCCGCCAGCAGTTGCGAGAGCAGCGACCCGGCCCCGAACACCGCCATCACCAGCCCGGCCGTGGCCACCGACATGCCGCGCGCCTGGGTCAGGTAGACGCCGGTGAACGGCATGACCATGGTGCCCAGGCGGTTCACCAGGGTGCCGCTCCACAGGGCCCAGAACGGGCGGGGCAGCCCGCCCATCGCGGAACGCAGGAAGCCGGGCTTGTCAACGAATCGCATGCTCACCCGCCCAAGCGTGCCGACCCGTCGCGCGGCGGGCGATCCATTTAGTGCACACTAAAAGGTGTGGCGGTGACCTGGGTGATGAGGCCGGAGGACGTGGCGCGGATCAGGTTCGCGTTCTCGCCGATGTGGGAGCTGGTGGCCAGCCTGCGCACGCTGCGCGACCCGGCCAGGCAGTCGGTCCACCTGCCGTGGATCAAGGCCGTCCGGCCCCGCCTGGCGGACCTCGACCTCGCCGAGCTGCTCGCGCTCGTCCCGCCGTCCGGCTACCTGCCCGACTTCCTCACCCCGCCGCCCGAGACGCCGCTGCCCGACTTCGCCGAGGAGCTGGACCGGGTCCGGTGCACGCCGCCCGACCTGGCCGGCGAGGAGGCCGGGCGGGTGGTCAGCGAGGACCCGGCGGCCATCGAACGGTTCAGGCGCGACCCGGCGGCCGGCGTCGCCCGCGTGGCCGGGGCGCTGCGGGCGTACTGGGAGGCGTGCTTCGCCGAGTTCTGGCCGCGCGTGTACGCGCTGCTCGAGCGCGACGTGCTGCGCAGGTCGCGGCAGCTCGCGCGGGGCGGGGCGCGGGAGCTGTTCGCCGACCTGGACCCGTCGGTCGCCTGGACGGGGGAGCGGCTCGTCGTCGAGCGGCCCTGCGTGTTCTCGGCCGACGGGCTGCACGGCGACGGGCTGCTGCTGGTGCCGAGCGCCTTCTACTGGCCGTCCACGGCCGTCCTGTCGGCCCCTTACCAGTCGACGCTCATCTACCCCGTGCGCGGGATCGGCACGCTGTGGGAGGAGGGGCCGCCGCCCGCGCCGGGCGCGCTGGCCGCCCTCATCGGCCGCAGCCGGGCGCAGATCCTGCTCGCGCTGGCCGAGCCGAGCACCACCTCGGCGCTGGCCCGCCGGATGGCGCTCACCCCGGGCGCGGTCAGCCAGCACCTCGGCGTGCTCCGGGGCAGCGGCCTGGCGGTGGGGATGCGCGTGGGCAAGGACGTCGTCTACCGCCGCACCCCCACGGGCGACGCGCTGGCCTGCCCGGCCGGCCGGCTGTAGCGGGCGCGCGCCCCGCCGGGGCCGGACGAAGGCACCGGCGGATCCGGTACGCCGTGACGGGATCAGGCGTACCGGGCCGATTCCACCAGCCAGTCGATGTGGGCGCGCGGCGCCGCCAGGTAGGCGCACGCGACCTTGCTGACGTCCCTGGCCGCGCGCGGCCCCAGCTCGTCCAGCGGCAGCCGCCCGGCCGCCCGGCGCATGTCCTCGCAGCGCTCGGCGATCCGGTCCAGCACCCAGCCCACGGCCTGCCGCTCGTCCAGGCGCAGCTCGTGCATGGCGACGACGACCAGGTTGTGGCCGTCGCCGCGCTCCTTCGGCCGGGACGCCACGTCGTTGCACCAGGCCGTCACGTCGTTGCAGGCGTCCACCAGCTCCCGCCACGGCTCGCAGCCGTGCAGCCACGCCGGCGCCTCCACCCGCAGGCACGGCTCCACCAGGTCGTACAGGTACGGGCCGACGGTGCCCCTGCGCAGCGCCGGGTACTGCTCCAGCGACGGGATGCGGCCCGCCGCCCGGTTGGCCGCCTCCACCCGGCAGGCGTCGAGCTGCCGGCGCAGGTTGACCGCGAACCTGGCCCGCCACTGGTCGCTCATCCGGGCGCTCGTCACCCGCCACAGGTCGGCGAAGGCCGCCTCCAGCGGGTGGGACGCGCCGCCGGCGAGCATGCCGTGGAAGATCTCCAGCCGGGCCGGGCCCTCGTCCATCTCGTCGTCCAGATGGAACAGCCACGTCAGCCACTGCGCGAACAGCGCCGCCGCCGCGGCGTCGAACTCGGCGAACGCCCGTCCGGCGATCCGGTGGAAGCCCACCCCCGGATCGGCGCGCAGCCCGGTGCGCCGAGCCCAGTCGATCACGGCGGCCTCGATGGCGTACACGGCGGGATGCATGCGGCACGGAGTGGCCAGCGCCGGCACCCGCTCGGTCAGCCGCAGCAGCGCGTGCGCGGCCGGGGCGCCCCGGCGCGGCGCGGGCGGCCGCCACTGCAGCACGGACCGCAGCGCGGTCCGGACGGTCGTCATCACGCCCGCGGAGTCGTTCGCGGAGCCGTTCGACATGGTGCTCACAGCCGGCTCACAGGGGCCCGAAGAGCCAGTTGCCCGCCGCGTCCGGGTCGGTGCCCGTGTAGTACTGCCGTGCCGCCACCATGAGCTCCGCCACGGTCAGCACGCCCCTGCCCGTGTGATCCAGCCGGTCGAACGCCGCGTCCATGTCGTCGTAGGCGGTGCCGTACGCGCTGAGCAGCGTCCGGAACTCCCGCGCCCCGACCAGGCCGTCCCCGTCGCCGTCGCAGATCTCCGCCACGGCCACGACGGCCGGGTGGAACACCGGTTCGTAGGCGTCGCCGGCGACGAACGCCTTCGTCATCGCCGTACGGAACTCCTCCCGCGTCAGCCGGCAGTCGCCGTCACGGCCGAGCGCGTCCGACAGGCTCGCCCAGATCCCGCCGAGACCGCCGACCAGGCGGTTGCCGGCGAGCGAGGTCGGCGACTCACCGAAGCCGACCAGGATGCGGGCGCCGAGCCCCAGCAGATCCTCGCGGTCCACGACCTCCCGGCCGGCCGCGTCGATGTGGTCGAACGCTCGATCGAGCTTGTGATTGAGCAGGTCGATGGCCACCCGTGCCTCCCCCGAGACTGACTGCGAAGATCACAGTAGGTGGGGGCGGACTGTTTGTCAGCGAGGCTCGCACCGGCGGCTGCCGTAACCTGTGCGAAACAACGACACGGCATTCTGGTAGCAACAGCCGTACCGTACTTCCGCGAGGGGATGCCTTGGACCGCCAGCAGGAGTTCGTGCTCCGCACGCTCGAGGAGCGCGACATCCGGTTCATCCGGCTGTGGTTCACCGACGTGCTCGGCTTCCTCAAGTCGGTCGCCATCGCACCGGCCGAGCTGGAGGGCGCCTTCGCCGAGGGCATCGGGTTCGACGGGTCGGCCATCGAGGGCTTCGCCCGCGTCTACGAGTCCGACATGCTGGCCAAGCCCGACCCCGCGACGTTCCAGATCCTGCCGTGGCGCAGCGAGACACCGGGGGCGGGGCGCATCTTCTGCGACATCCTCATGCCCGACGGCTCTCCGTCGCACGCCGACCCGCGCTGGGTGCTCAAGCGCACGCTGGCCAAGTGCGCCGACATGGGGTTCACCTTCTACACCCACCCGGAGATCGAGTTCTTCCTGCTGAAGCAGCGGCCCGAGCCGGGGCAGCGGCCCGAGCCGATCGACTCCGGCGGCTACTTCGACCACACCCCGCACAGCGCCGGCCACGACTTCCGGCGCCAGGCGATCATGATGCTGGAGTCGATGGGCATCTCGGTGGAGTTCAGCCACCACGAGGGCGCCCCCGGCCAGCAGGAGATCGACCTGCGCTACGCCGACGCGCTGACCACGGCCGACAACATCATGACCTTCCGCCTGGTCATGAAGGAGGTCGCGCTGGAGCAGGGCATCTGGGCCTCGTTCATGCCCAAGCCGTTCACCGAGCACCCCGGCTCCGGCATGCACACCCACATGTCGCTGTTCGAGGGTGACCGCAACGCCTTCTACGAGGCCGGCGCCGAATACCAGCTCTCCAAGATCGGCCGGTCGTTCATCGCCGGGCTGCTCAGGCACGCCGCCGAGATCACCGCGATCACCAACCAGTGGGTCAACTCCTACAAGCGTCTGTGGGGCGGGGCCGAGGCCATCGCCGGCCAGGGCGGCGAGGCGCCCTCCTACATCTGCTGGGGCCACAACAACCGCTCGGCCCTGGTCCGGGTCCCGATGTACAAGCCGCACAAGGGGGGCTCGACCCGCATCGAGTTCCGCTCGCTCGACTCGGCCTGCAACCCCTACCTGGCCTTCGCGCTCGTCCTCGCGGCGGGGCTGCGCGGCATCGAGCAGGGCTACGAGCTCCCGCCCGCCGCCGAGGACAACGTCTGGACCCTCACCAGCGCCGAGCGCCGCGCCCTCGGCATCCGGCCGCTGCCGCAGTCGCTCGACGAGGCCATCGCCGTCATGGAGCAGAGCGAGCTGGTCGCCGAGACGCTGGGGGAGCACGTCTTCGACTTCTTCCTGCGCAACAAGCGGGCCGAGTGGCGCGAGTACCGCCGCCACGTGACCGAGTTCGAGCTGGGCCG
>NZ_KZ559466.1:487888-556814 GCF_002850745.1 Nonomuraea indica | reverse complement strand
ACGTGCCCGAGTTCGAGCGGGGCCGCTCCCTGCCGGTGCTGTAGGCGCGGCGGTCCTGCGGCTCGGGTGGACGGCCCGGGGCCGTGCCGCGCGCCGTCCTCCGCCCAGTCGAGTGGGGAAACGTCAATATACGCACCCTTTGCCCCATTTGTCTGATTGATGGCGGTGGCTCTCCGGGATGAGGGGCAGGCGAACACTCACGCATTCTCACACTGGGGGCATGGTGAGCGAGTTCCATCCAGGAGACGACAGATACGCGGGTCGGACCAGGACCGCACAACCGCAGGGAGCGGTGCAGGAGACGGCGCAGCAGGCGCGCTCCGCCGCCGGGCAGGTGGCCGGCACCGCCATGGAACAGGCCCAGAACGTGGCTGGGGAGGCCAGGGCACAGACCCAGAAGGTCGTCGGCAGACTCCAGGACCGTCTGGGGGAGCAGGCGCAACGGCAGAGCGGGCGGGCCGCGAACCAGATCCGCCTGTGGGCGGACGAGCTGGCGGTCATGGGCGACAGCGCCAAGCCGGACTCCCCGTTGCACGGGGTGGTCCAGCAGATCGCCGGGCGGGGCCGCCAGGCGGCCGACTACCTGGAGAACCAGGGGCTGGCCGGCGTGATCCAGGAGGTGCAGGACTTCGCACGCCGCCGGCCGGGGCTGTTCCTGGCGGGGATGGCGGCGGCGGGCTTCCTGATCGGCCGGGCCGCCAAGGCCGTGACCGGCGCGCAGGACCAGGGCTCGACCGGCCAGGGGCCGCAAGAAACGGAAGGACTGTACGGGCCGAGCAGCCCGCAGGACGCGGAGGGGTCGTACGGCACGGGCCTGCCCGGTGCGCAGGAGGCGCCCGGCTCGCAGGGGCTGACCACGCCGGAAGGGCTGACCGGCTCGCACGGGACGACCGGCGCCGAGGGGCTGACGGGCCCCGAGAGACTGACCGGCTCGCCGCGGCCGACGGGCTCGGGGCTGCCGGGCGAGGACGACGCGATGCCGCCGGCACCCGGCGGGTACGGGGGTGAGGCGCGATGACCGTACCCAGCCAGCCGGGCCAGCAGCCGTCGCTGGGACAGCTGGTCGGCGAGATCGGCCAGGACCTGTCCACGCTGCTCCGTCAGGAGATGCGGCTGGCCAAGGTCGAGATGCGCGAGGAGGCGCGCAAGGCCGGCAGGACGGCCGGCATGTTCGGCGGGGCGGGGTTCGCGGCGGCCATGGTGGCGGTGCTCGTCAGCCTCGCCGTCGTGTTCGCGCTCGCCCACGTCATGGACGCGGCCTGGGCGGCGCTCATCGTCGCCGTCGTGTGGGCCGTCGTGGCCGCCGTGCTCTACGCGAACGGGCGCACCAGGATGCGCCAGGTGTCGCCCAAGCCCGAACAGACCGTCGCATCGCTCAAGGAGGACGTCCCATGGACCCGCGAGCCGAGGAGATAAGGGACGAGATCACCGCCACCCGCGCCGAGCTGGCGGCCGACGTCGACCGGCTCGCCGAGCGGACGATGCCGTCCAGGATCGTGCGGCGGCGGACCGACCGGATGCGCCGGGCCGTCCGCACGGTACGCGAGAAGGTGATGGGGACGCCCGCCGGGATGGTCCGGGCGGGCGCCCGGCAGACCACCGGCACGGTCAGGCACGTCGCGGCCGGCGCGGCCGGCACGGCGAGGTCCGGCGCCCACTCGGCCGCCGACACCGCCAGGTCGGCCGCGGAAACGGCCAGGGCGGGCGTCCAGACCGCCGCGGAGACCGCCGTGAGCGGAGTCCAGACGGCGGCCGACACCGTACGCGCGGCGCCGCAGCAGGCGATGCACGGCGCGCAGGGCAATCCGATGGCCGCGGGGCTGATCGCCTTCGGCGCCGGGATGCTCGCCGCGGCGGTCATCCCTCGCACCGAGCAGGAGGAACAGGTCGTCGACCGGCTCCAGGAGCAGGCGGGCGACGTCCTACAGCCGATCAAGGAGGCCGTCCGCGAGACGGGCGGCAGTCTCGTCCAGGACGCCAAGGAGGAGGCGCGGGAGGCAGGGCAGCAGGTCTCCCAGACGGCGGCGGACGCGGCCAAGGCCACTGGCAGGGAGGCACGCGACCAGGCACAGCAGATGACCCCGGGCACGGGGTCCTGAGGCCGGGTCGCGGCATCAGCACCGCGTCGGGGCCGCCCTACTCGCCGCCAGGGCGCCCCGGCGCGGCCCCCGTGGATGCGGGCGGTGATCGAGTGACCAACGTCACTTCTCACCCCCGCGTCACATGCGCGCAATGAACGGCCCGTATCGTACGGGTGCGGAACGCGCCTGCCCGGAGGGCTCGCGGTCCCGCGGACGCCGCGCGGCCGGGGTTTCGGGCCCGTCTCGGCGGGAAGTTTTGCACAGCTTCGCGGTGTTATGGCCGGTGTAGGTAGATCTGGCCGCGGCACTTCGGGCTTCGGCCGACCGGATCTTCGGTAATATCGGCCTGCTTAATCTGGATTTTGAAGTTTCGTCCGATGGGCGACCTAGGAGGGTGAGGCATGACGACGGCTGCCCTGCAGACCGTGTTGACCGTTCCCGAGCGTTTCCGCGGGCCCGAGGGGGTCGCCAACGGCGGCTGGATAGCCGGCACCATGGCCGAGGCGCTCAGCGACAACCGATCAGCCGTCGAGGTCACCCTCCACGCTCCCACGCCGCTCGACACGGAGCTGCGCCTGGAGCACGTCGCCAACACCGCCACCCTCTCCCACGGCGACCGGCTGCTCGTCGAGGCCATTCCCGTGGCCGAGGACCTGAACGCGCCGGAGTTCGTCCCGTTCACCGAGGCGGCGCGGGCCGAGGCCGGCTTCGCCGGCCGGCGGGGGCACGCCTTCCCCGAGTGCTTCGCGTGCGGGCTGCGTGAGCCGGGCGACGGGCTGCGCGTCTTCCCCGGCCCGGTCGAGGGCACGGACCTGGTGGCCGCCGGCTGGCGGGTGCCGTTCACGGTGGCCGACGAGGACGGCGTGCCCCGCTCCGTCGTGGGCTCCGTGCTCGACTGCGTCACCGGCTGGGCGCACTTCCAGCCCGGCGAGTCGGCGCTGCTCGGCCGGCTGGCCGTCCAGGTGCACCGGCGCGTCTACCCGGGTGGGGCCTACTCGGTCGTGGCGCGCGCCACCGGCCGCGAGGGGCGCAAGCTGTTCGGCGAGAGCGCGATCTACGAGGTGGACGGCACGCTGGTGGCCGCGGCCCGGGCCACCTGGATCGCTCCGCGCTGACCCTTCGCGACACACTTCGCGACACACTTCGCGACACACTTCGCGACACACTTCGCGACACCCTTCGCGACGGCCCCGGAACGCGACGTTCCGGGGCCGTCCGCGTCCGGGGGAGGTTCTGCGCGTGATGCCCCTGCCGCCCGGCATGACCTGGTTGACGTGTGCTTTTCAATGATTGGTGCGGATAAATTACTGAATATGCGGATCACGGTTATCGAGCATGAGGCGGATGCCGGCCCGGGCTTCCTCGACGGCTGGCTCGGCGTCCCCTGCGATGTCGTCCGGCCGTACCTGGGCGATCCCGTGCCGGACCGGGCCGCCGACGGGTTGATCGTGCTCGGCGGCGAGCCGGCCGCCTGGGAGGACGACAGGTGCCCCTGGCTGCCCGCCACCCGCGACCTGCTGGCACGCGCCGTGTCCGACGGCACCCCCACGCTGGCCATCTGCCTCGGGGCGCAGCTCATGACGATGGCCTGCGGTGGCGTCGTGGAGCGCGGCGGCGAAGGGCTGGAGGTGGGGCTGTGCGAGGTGACGGCCCTGCCGGAGGCCGCCTCCGACCGGCTCCTGTCGGGTGTCGGCGCGGCGGTGGCGATCCAGTACCACCGCGACGTGATGTCGCGGCTGCCCGAGGGGGCGGTGCCGCTCATGACCGGCCCCCTCTACCCCCACCAGGCGTACCGGCTGGGCTCTGCGGCATGGGCCGTCCAGTTCCACCCGGAGGCGACGCCGGACATCTTCGCCGCCTGGGCGACGGGCTCCGGGCTCGCCTCCGGCGAGGAGCACATCGCGCGGGTCCGGTCCGCCGAGGACAAGCTGGCCGCCGCCTGGCGGCCCGTCGCCGAGGCGTTCGCCGCCGTCGTCCGCACCTCCCGCCCCACCTGACCCGCGCACTCCCGCCCTCGTCCGTACCTCTCGCTCCGCCTGGCGCGCTCTCCCCCCTCGTCCGTACCTCCCGCCCTCGTCCGCCCCCGCCCCACCTGACCCGCGCTCTCCCGCCGTCGTCCGTGCTCGACAGTCCGGCGCCTGACCGGCCCCGCCCGTCGCGGCGTCAGCGGCGGGGGAGTGGGGTCGCGGGGCCGGGTGGCGGCGTCGCCGGGCGGCGGGGGCGGGTGAGCACGTGGGCCAGGGCGTGGACGCCGCCCAGGGCGAGGGGGAGCGCCGCCAGGCCGGTCCACGTGGCGACGCCGCCGTGCACCGGCACCCCGGACGAGCGCAGCCGCCGCCACGCCCACGCCGTGAACGGCAGCACGACCAGGGGTGCCGTCACGGCGCCCGGCGTGTAGCCGCGGACGGCCACGGACTGCGCCAGGTGCACGACCCCGTGCGCCCCGAACCCCGCCAGCACCGCCTGGAACGTCCGGCTCCGCCCGCCGGTGCGCGCCCCGAGTGCGGCGGCGCCCGCCACGACCCCGCCCATCAGCCCGATGGCCACGGTCACGTGCCGCTGCGAGACCTCCAGCCGGTCCCACGGCAGCCCCGGGTAACGCTCGGCCAGCCGTGGGCGGGCCTCGCGCGTCCAGCGGGCCATCGTCGCCAGTTCCTCGGCGTCGTGCACCGTCCATGCCGCGAGCAGCCCCCACGTCACCACCGCCGGAACCTTCTCCATGTGCCGCCTCCTCAGGACAGAAACGCAACGCAACGTTGCGTTCTATTCAAGCCATGCCATCCGGTGAACTGTCAAGATGGAGGGGTGCCCAGGATCGAGTCCACCGCCGCCAAGCTGGCCAAGCTCGGCTTCGCCGACGGGGCGACCGCCGCCCGGCTCGTCCGGCAGAGCGACGGGGCACTCGACGACCTGCTCGACGGGCTGGTCGACGTCGCCGACCCCGACCTCGCGCTCGCCTCGCTGACCCGCCTGGCCGAGCAGGCCCCGACAGCCCTCGGCCCGCTGCGCGCCGACGACCGGCTCCGCGCCCGCACCCTGGCCGTCCTCGGCGTGAGCGCCGCGCTCGGCGACCACCTGGCCCGCCACCCCGAGCAGCTCGCTCTGCTCGGCGAGCCCGGCCCCGGCGATGCCCGGGGCGAGCTGCTGCGAGCCGTCGGCGCCGCCCCCGGCGACCGGAGCCCCCGCGCCGCGGAGCCGGGCGCCCTGGCCGCGCTGCGCGTCGCCTACCGTGGCCGGCTGATGCGGGTGGCCGCCCGCGACCTCACCGGCGAGGCCACCCTGGGCGAGGTCACCGGAGAGCTGTCCGACCTCGCCGGCGCCGCCCTGGAGGCCGCCCTCGCCGTGGCCCGCGCCGAGCTGCCCGCCGAGGCCGGCGGCGACGACGTCCGCCTCGCCGTGATCGGCATGGGCAAGGCCGGCGCCCGCGAGCTCAACTACATCAGCGACGTCGACGTGATCTTCGTGGCCGAGCCGCGCGAAGGCGCCGACGAGACCAAGGCGCTGCGCGCCGCCACCAGGCTCGCGCAGGCCATGATGCGCGCCTGCTCGGCCGCCACGCCCGAGGGTTCGCTGTGGGAGGTGGACGCCGGGCTGCGGCCCGAGGGCCGGTCGGGGCCGCTGGTGCGCACCCTGGCCAGCCACCTCGCCTACTACCGCCGCTGGGCCAAGACGTGGGAGTTCCAGGCGCTGCTGAAGGCCCGGCCGATGGCCGGCGACCTGGAGCTCGGCGCCGCCTACGTCGAAGCGGTCAACGACCTGGTGTGGTCGGCCGCCACCCGCGACAACTTCGTCGAGGACGTCCAGGCGATGCGCCGCAGGGTCGAGGCCCATGTGCGCGCCGAGGGCGAGCGGCAGATCAAGCTCGGGCCGGGCGGGCTGCGCGACATCGAGTTCGCGGTGCAGCTCCTGCAGCTCGTGCACGGGCGGCTCGACCCGCTGCTGCGCCGCCGGGCCACGCTGCCCGCCCTGGCGGCCCTGTCCCGGGGCGGCTACGTCGGCCGCGACGACTCGCGCGGCCTGGCCGAGGCGTACACGTTCCTGCGCCGGGTCGAGCACCTGCTCCAGCTGCACCGGCTGCGCCGCACGCACGTCCTGCCGGAGGACCCGGGCGACCTGCGCCGGCTCGGCCGGGCGCTCGGCATGCAGGCCGACCCGGTGGGGGAGTTCACCGCCCGCTGGCGGCGGCACGCCAGGGAGGCGCGGCGGCTGCACGAGAAACTGTTCTACCGGCCGCTGCTGCAGGCCGTGGCCCGGCTGCCCGAGAGCGAGGCGCGCCTGTCGCCGGCGGCGGCCTCCGCCCGGCTGCGCGCCCTCGGCTACGTCGATCCCGACGGGGCGCTGCGCCACATCGCCGCGCTCACGGCGGGCGTGTCGCGGCGCGCGGCCATCCAGCGGACGCTGCTGCCGGTGATGCTCGGCTGGTTCGCCGACACTCCCGACCCCGACGCCGGGCTGCTCGGCTTCCGCCAGGTGAGCGACAAGCTCGGCACCACGCCGTGGTACCTACGGCTGTTGCGCGACGAGACCGCCGTCGCCTCCCGCATGGCGCGGGTCCTCGGCACCAGCCGCTACGCCACCGGCCTGCTCATGCACGCGCCCGACGCCGTGGCGCTGCTCGGCTCCGACGACGACCTCGCCGTACGCCCGCCCGAGGCGCTGCGCGCCGAGGCCGCCGCCGCCGTCTCCCGCCACGCCGGCAACCCCGAGAGCGCGGTCACGGCCGTACGGGCGCTGCGCCGCAGGGAGCTGTTCCGCACCGCCGTCGCCGACATCTTCCGGCTCGTCGACATCGAACAGGTCGGCGTGGCCCTCTCGGCGCTGAACGACGTGACGATCCAGGCCGCCCTCGACGCCGCCACCGGCAAGGTGCGCGCCGAACGCGGCGCGGCGCCCACCAGGCTCGCCGTCATCGCCATGGGCCGGCTCGGCGGCATGGAGTCCTCCTACGCCAGCGACGCGGACGTCATGTTCGTCCACTGCCCCGAGCCCGGCGCCGCCGAGCGGGACGCCACCGACGCGGCCTTCGCCGTCGCCAACGAGCTGCGCCGCCTGCTCAGCCTCCCCGCCCCCGACCCGCCCCTGCTCATCGACCCCGACCTGCGGCCGGAGGGCAGGCAGGGTCCCCTGGTGCGCACGCTCACCTCCTACTCCGCCTACTACGCCCGCTGGTCGTCCCCGTGGGAGGCGCAGGCCCTGCTGCGGGCCCGCTTCTCCGCCGGTGACGAGGCGCTCGGCGAGGCGTTCACCACCATGATCGACGAGTTGCGCTACCCGCCCGGCGGCCTGCCGGAGGACGCCGTCCGCGAGATCCGGCGGCTCAAGGCCCGCATGGAGGCCGAACGCCTGCCCCGCGGCGCCGACCCCGCCCTGCACACCAAGCTGGGACCCGGCGGGCTGTCCGACGTGGAGTGGGTGGCCCAGCTCCTGCAGCTCCGCCACGCCGGCTCCGTCCCCGCCCTGCGCACCACCCGTACCCTGCCGACGCTGCGCGCGGCGGTGGAGGCCGGGCTGCTCGCGCCGGCCGACGAGGAGGTGCTGGAGGAGGCGTGGCGCTTCGCCTCCCGCGTCCGCGACGCCGTCATGGTCGTACGCGGCCGGCCGGCCGACAGCGTTCCCGCCGACACCCGCGAGCGCCTGCTGGTCGCCCGTACCCTCGGCTACCCGCCGGACGGCTCGGAGGACTTCCTCGACGACTACCGCCGCGTCACCCGCCGCGCCCGCCAGGTCGTGGAGCGCGTCTTCTACGGCTCCTGACGCCCGCCCGTGCGGCCCGGATGCCGCGATCGCGTTGCGCGCCCGCCACGGCGGGTGTATCAAGACGCGAGGTGATCGCTTTGCTGTCGGTTTACGTGGATCTCGCGTTGGGCATGGTGCTGGCGTTCCTGCTGCTGTCGCTGCTGGTCAGCGGCGTGAACGAGGCGTTCGTGCGGCTGCTGGCCATCCGCAGCAAGTTCCTGTGGGCCTACCTTCGCGACACTCTCGACGGCAGCGACGCCCAGGGCCGCTCGTGGCTGCCCGCCGGGCTGCGCGACGTGTTCGCGGCGCTGCCGTTCGCCCGCGATCCCCGGCCGGTCCACAACGACCAGCCCGCCCCCGCCGAGGCGGTGCGGGTGCCCGCCGAGGAGACCAAGGCGCAGGACGCCGTGACGAACCTCCTCTACCAGCGCGTCCGCGAGATCGACCACCCCACGCGGGGGCGCACCAGCATCGCCAACCTCCCCCCGGGCCGCTTCGCCGTGGCCGTGATGGAGATGGCCGCGGCCGAGGAGGGCGGCGTCGAAGGGCTGCTCGCCAAGCTCAGGACGATGGGCAGCCCCCTGCACGGCCACCTCAGGGGCGTCTGGGAGACGGCGCAGCGCGATCTCGACCGGTTCCGGCAGGGCGTGGAGACATGGTTCGACGGGGAGATGCACCGCCTGTCGATGCTGTACAAGCGGTACGTCAAGTGGGTGCTGGCCGTTCTCGGCCTGGCGGTGACGCTGCTGTTCACCATGGACGGGCTGGAGTACGGCAAGACGCTGCTGCGTGACAGCGCCTTCCGCGCCTCCGTGACGGCCGTCGCCGAGGCCGGCCCCGACGCCTACGCCGAGCTGCGCGAGCGCTGCGAGCGGTCCGATCCCGTGCCGTGCGTCACCGAGACGCTCAGCCAGCCCGCCCTGGTCAAGGTGTTCGACCACGCGATCGTCAGCGTGTCCGTCCCGGCCGAGGGCGACCCGGCCGTCCACTGGAACGGCGCGGTCTGGTGGGACCGCCTCACCACCCCCAGCCGCTGGCCCGGCTTCCTGCTGACGTACGTGGCGCTGATGTTCGGCGCGCCGTTCTGGTGGGACGTGCTGCGCCGCATCACCGGCATCCGCTCCCGCCACCACGGATGAACGCCGCGTCCCCTCTCGACAGGTACGCGCGGGCGATGGCGCGGCCCGCCGCCTCCCTGCGGCTGGTGAGCGGCGACGCGGACGCGGTGACGGCCGGCCTGGCGCCCTACCGCCTCAGTGATCCACCCTGACCACGATCTTGCCGACCTGGGTGTTGGACTCCATGTGCCGGTGCGCCGCCACGATGTCCTCCAGCGGGAACACCCGGTCCACCACCGGGCGGAAGGCCCCGGTGCGCAGCCCTGAGGCGACGAACGCCGCGCCCCGGCGCAGCCGCTCCGGGTCCCTGGTGATCTCGTGCACCGTGTACGTGCGCAGGTTGAGAGGGGGCATGCCCAGGTCGAACCCCGGATGGGGCGTCGGCTGCCCGCTCAGCATGCCCCACAGGAACACCGTCCCGCCGGGGGCCACCGCCCGGGCCAGCTCGGTCACCCCCGGCCCGGCGACGGCGTCGAAGACGAACTCGGCGCCCCGGCCGCCGGTCAGCGCCAGCACGCGGCCCGGCACGTCGTCCTCCTCCGACGCGAGCACCTCGGCGGCGCCCTCCTCGATCAGCCGCTGCCGCTTGTCGCCGGTGCGGGTGACGGCGACCGGCCGGGCGCCCAGCCGGTTGGCCGTGTGGATCGCGGCCAGGCCGACGCTGCTGGAGGCCGCGTTCACGACCACCACGTCGCCGGCCCGCACCCCGCCCACCTCCACCATCGCCCCGTAGGCGGTGAGGTAGGGCATCCACACCGCGGCGCCGGACACCGCGTCCACCTCGTCGGGGCGGGGCAGCAGCACGCTCACCGGCACGATCGCCCGCTCGGCGTACACGCCGTAGTCGTTCTGCGAGAAGGCCGGCACGACGCTGACCGCCTGACCCGCCGCGAACTTCGTCACCCCCGGACCCACCGCCTCGATCACCCCGGCGGCCTCGGTGCCGAGCCTCGCCGGGAACCGCTTGACCGGCTCGATGTACACCCCCGTCCGGAACAGCGCCTCGGCCCGGTTGACCCCGATCGCGTCCACCCGGATCAGCGCCTCGCCCGGACCCGGTTCGCCCGGCTCCACGTCCTCCAGTCGCATCACTTCGGGCCCACCGATCTCGTGGAACCGCACAGTCCTCGCCACGTCGCACTCCTTCAGCTCGCCTCGGACGCGGTCCACTGTGGCCCACAAGTACGATTGCTGTCAAACTTCGATGGATGTCGTACCATTGACCCATGGAACGCACGCCACCGCACCCCGAGGTGTCCGCATTCGACCTGCAGCTCGTCCTGGAGGCGCTCGTCGACCCGGTGCGCCGGAGCATCGTCACGCAGCTCGCCGTCACCGGCGAGGACCGCGCGTGCGGCACGTTCGACCTGCCGGTCAGCAAGTCCACCGCCACCCACCACTTCAAGGTGCTGCGCGAGGCGGGCCTCATCCGCCAGTACTACGTCGGGACCTCCCGCATGAACGCCCTGCGCCGCACCGACATGGACCAGGCGTTCCCCGGCCTCCTCGACGCCCTCACCACCCCCCGGGCCGTGGCCCGCTGACACCGTCCACGGCCGCCCCGAGGCCCGGCGCAGGGTCCGCTCGGCGACGGGAAGAAGGGCGATGCCGGCGCCCGGGCCGCCTCGACGCGCCTGACGCCCTCGGCGGAGGCACGCACGCGAAAGGCCGTCGAGCGAGCCCCGGAGGGGCGGTCGCTCGACGGCCTCGTACGTGATGCCCGGGTGTCCTGGCAGGTCACCCGCCGACGGCTTCGCGGATCGCGGCCTCGGCCGCTCAGACGTCGTAGTACAGCTCGAACTCGTGCGGGTGCGGGCGCAGGCGGATCGGGTCGACCTCGTTCTCGCGCTTGTAGGAGACCCACGTCTCGATCAGGTCGGGCGTGAAGACGCCGCCCTCCAGGAGGTAGTCGTGGTCGGCCTCCAGGGCGCTCAGGACCTCGGGCAGCGAGCCGGGGACCTGCGGCACCTGGCGGGCCTCCTCCGGCGGCAGCTCGTAGAGGTCCTTGTCGACCGGCTCCGGCGGCTCGATCTTGTTGCGGATGCCGTCGATGCCGGCCATGAGCATGGCGGAGAAGGCGAAGTACGGGTTGCACGACGGGTCGGGCACCCGGAACTCGATGCGCTTGGCCTTGGGGTTGGAGCCCGTGATCGGGATGCGCACGCAGGCCGACCGGTTGCGCTGGCTGTAGACCAGGTTGACGGGAGCCTCGTAGCCCGGCACCAGGCGGTGGTAGGAGTTGACCGTCGGGTTGGTGAAGGCCAGCAGCGACGGGGCGTGCTTGAGCAGGCCGCCGATGTAGTAGCGGGCCGTGTCGGACAGGCCCGCGTAGCCGACCTCGTCGTAGAACAGCGGCGAGCCGTCCTTCCACAGCGACTGGTGGCAGTGCATGCCGGAGCCGTTGTCGCCGAAGATCGGCTTGGGCATGAAGGTGACCGTGTGGCCGTACTCCAGGGCCGTGCTCTTGATGACGTACTTGTAGAGCATCAGGTTGTCGGCCGTCTTCAGCAGCGTGCCGAACCTGAAGTCGATCTCCGCCTGGCCGGCCGTGCCGACCTCGTGGTGCTGCATCTCCACGTCGATGCCGCACTCGATGAGGTTGCGCACCATCTCCGAACGCAGGTCGGTGAAGTGGTCCATCGGCGGCACCGGGAAGTAGCCGCCCTTGTAGCGCGGCTTGTAGCCGAGGTTTCCGCCCTCGGTGGCCTTGCCGGTGTTCCAGGCGCCCTCGATGGAGTCGATGTAGTAGTAGCCGGCGTTCGCCCTGGTCTCGAAGCGGACGTCGTCGAAGATGTAGAACTCCGCCTCCGGGCCGAAGTAGGCCGTGTCGGCGATCCCGGTGCCCTTGAGGTATTCCTCGGCCTTGCGCGCGACGTTGCGCGGGTCGCGGCTGTAGGCCTCGCCCGTCAGCGGGTCGTGCACGAAGAAGTTGATGTTGAGCGTCTTGTGCTGGCGGAACGGGTCGAGCACCGCGCTCGTCGGGTCGGGCAGCAACAGCATGTCGGACTCGTGGATCGCCTGGAAGCCACGGATGGACGAGCCGTCGAACATGAGACCGTCGGTGAAGACGTTGCCGCTGAAGTTCTCGACCGGGAAGGTGAAGTGGTGAGTCGTGCCCGGCAGGTCGGTGAACCTGACATCGACGAACTGCACCCCTTCGTCGCTGATGTACTTCAGGACGTCGTCGGCGGAGTTGAACACTCTCGAACCTCCCTGGGGAATGACTCTCCACCGTGAATCTAGATCGAGGCCGTTTCCACTCGGTGTCCCGATTGTTTCGCACATGTTAAGCGGAGCCGCTCCGAGATGGCCGTACGGTCAGGGGCGCGGCCACCGGAACCGGACCGGCGAGACGGGTGTCAGCGCAGCAGGCCGGGTTGGGACGCCAGGACGGCGACGGCTGCGACGGCCACCGCGAGCAGCGCCGCGACGGCCAGCAGCAACCGGCGCGGCCGGTTGGACGGCCGTCCGCGCCGGCCCGCCGCGGCCCGCATCCGCCGCAGCTCCTTGTCGTCGAACTGGGCGACCAGCGCCTCGAAACGCGCGTCCAGCTCGTCCCCGTGTGGCATGACGTCCATGATGACCCCCTCATGACGCGACCAGGTCACGAAAGCGCCATGTCCCGGACAGGTCTGTGGCTCCCGGCCCCGCCGGGCCACCAGCGCGACCGCCCGCACCGCCGGATACCGTTGGACGCATGAGCAGCAAGGAACCGCGCTGGACGCAGACCTGGCTGGGCGGCGTGCGAGCGGCCGGGATCGACCTCGGCTACCCGGGACAGCGCCTCGGCCTGCCGGAGGAGGGCAGCGGTTCCATCGCCGGCTGGGGCAGGCGCATCGCCGCCCTCGTCATCGACTGGATGATCTGCACCTGGGCGATCACCCGGCTGCTGCTCGGTGTCGACCCGGCGGCCTCGCCATGGGTCCCGGCCGTGGTGTTCGCCGTGCAGTACCTCGTGCTGGTGGCGTTCATGGGGCAGACGTTCGGCCACCGGCTGGCCGGCATCAGGGTCGCCGCGATGGACGGCGGCGCCCCCCGGCTGCTGCCCGTGCTGGTGCGGTCCGCGCTGCTCATCCTGGCCATCCCGCCGCTCATCTTCGACCGTGACCACCGCGGCGTGCACGACCGGGTGTCCAACACCATGGTCGTCCGCATGTGACCACGATGCCGCCGCATCCCGACCGCGGCGGCGTCCGGGTGGTCACGGCCGCTCGCCACGAACCCGAGGTGGCACGGCCCGCTCTGTCACATTTCCCGGCGGTGCGTCGTCCGTCTTCTGACCGACGACGACAAGCAGCACCGTACGGAGGACCATCCATGAGAGCAGTCCGCATCCACCGGCAGGGCGACCACCACGACCTGGTCCACGAGGAGGCCCCGCACCCGCACGCCGCGACCGGCGACGTGCTGGTCAAGGTGCACGCCGCCGGTTTCGTCCCCGACGAGCTGACCTGGCCCGGCACCTGGGTCGACCGGGCCGGGCGGGATCGCACGCCCTCCATTCCCTGCCACGAGGTGGCCGGTGTCGTCGCCGAGGTCAGGTACGGGACCACCGGCCTCAGTCTCGGCGACCGGGTGTTCGGGCTGACCGACTGGCACCGGGACGGGGCCGCCGCCGAGTACGTCGCCGTGGAGGCCCGCAACCTCGCCGTCATACCCGACGGGCTCGGCTTCGACGAGGCCGCCGCCCTGCCCCTGTCGGGGCTGACCGCCTGGCAGGGCCTGTTCGTCCACGGCGGCCTGCGGGCGGGGCAGACCGTCGTCGTCCACGGCGCGGCGGGAGGCACGGGCACCCTGGCCGTCCAGCTGGCCCGGCACGCGGGGGCACACGTCATCGCCACCGGCCGCGGCCGTGCCGCCGCGCTGGCAAGGGAGCTGGGCGCGCACGACTTCGTCGATCTCGAACGGCAGCCGCTGGAGCAGGCCGTGGGGCAGGCGGATGTCGTCTTCGACACCATCGGGGGCGAGCTGCTCGCCCGCTCCGCCGGCCTGGTGAGGCCCGGTGGCACGCTCGTCTCGATCACCGCGCCGCCGCCGGCCGCACCCGCCGGCGGGCGGGCCGCCTTCTTCATCGTCGAACCCGACCGGGACCAGCTGGCCGAACTCGCCCGGCTGGCCGGGAGCGGCGCGGTGCGGGCCCATGTCGGCGCGATCTATCCGCTGGCCGAGGCGGGGAAGGCGTTCGCCGCCAAGCAGGGCGGCGTCCCGGGCAAGGTGGTGCTCCGAGTCCGCTGACCGTACCGGGTTCAAAAACGAACCGGGTACGGTTATCGTGGGGTCATGATGGCAGGACTCCGGGAACGCAAGAAGGAACAGACGCGGCGGCGCATCGCCGAGGTGGCGCTGCGGCTGTTCGCCGAGAGCGGCTACGACGCGGTCACCGTGGCCCGGATCGCCGAGGCGGCCGGCGTGGCCAAGGTGACGCTGTTCAGCTACTTCCCCAGCAAGGAGTGCCTCGCCCTCGACGGCGTCGAGGAGGACATGGCCGGCATCGTGACCAGGCGGCGGGCCGGGCAGACGCCGCTCGGCGCCCTGCGTGAGCACTACCGGTCGATGGCGGCGCGGGGCTTCGGAGAGCCGGACGTGGCCGCGCTGACGGCCCGCGTCGGCGTCATCTCGTCCAGCCCGTCCCTGATGGCCGCCCTCCACCAGACGTACGCGCGCCAGCGCCACGAACTGGCCGCCGCCCTGGAGCGCGCCGGTGGCGCGGGTCCCATGGATGCCACCGGCGGCGACGGCGGCATCGGTGGCAGGGCCGGCGCCGACGGCGATACTGGCGGCACCCGCGGCGCCGGGGGTGAGGGGCGCGCCGGGGGCACGGCGGAGTGCGTGACGCCCGGCCTGGTCGCCGCTCTCGTTGCCGCCCAGATCACCGCGTCCGTCACGACGCTCCAGGAGACGTTCTTCCATCGACTGGCCGCCGGGACTCCGCTGACGGAGGCCGCGCGGCGGCTCTCCGAGGACGTCGAGGTGGCGTTCGACCTGCTCGAACACGGCTGCACGACACGCCTGTCAGGAGAAAAGCCATGAAAAAGGGGATCAACTACGACACCGGGTTCCTCCCGGGATCGCACCTGTCACGTCCGGTCTTCGACGCCGCCACCGTACGCCGCGAGATGCGGGTGATCGCCGACGAACTGCACTGCCAGGTCGTCCGCGTCTCGGGCCGCGACCCCGACCGGCTCGAACTGGCCGCCGAGGTCGCCGCGGAGGCCGGGCTGGAGGTCTGGTTGGCGCCCTTCCCCGTGGACGTTCCGCACGACGACATGCTGGCCCTGTACGCCGGCTGCGCCCGACGGGCCGAGAAGCTGCGGCGCGGCGGCGCCGAGGTGGTGCTCGTCACCGGCTGCGAGACGAGCGCCTTCGGCCCGGGCTTCATCCCCGGCGACACCTACGGCGACCGGCTCGCCGCCATGGCCTCCGCCGACCTGACCTGGTGGGAGTCGATCACGGAGATCCTGCCGCGGCTCAACGCCTTCCTCGCCGAGGCGGCCGCGACGGTGCGTCCCCTGTTCGGCGGCAGGGTCACCTACGCCGCCGCGCCGTGGGAGCTCATCGACTGGAGCCCGTTCGACCTGGTCGGCCTGGACGCCTACCGCGCCGCCTACAACGCCGGCCGCTTCCGCGAGGAACTGCGCGCCCACTTCGCGCACGGCAAGCCGGTCGCGGTGACCGAGTTCGGCACCTGCGCCTACCGGGGGGCGGCCGAGCTCGGCGGCCACGCCTGGGTGGTGCCCGGCGACGCGGTGCCGGACGAGGAGGAGCAGGTCCGGTATCTCGAGGAGCTGCTCGACGTGTTCGAGGAGGAGGGGGTGGAGACGGCCCTGTGGTTCACCTTCGCCGGCTACACCCGCACCGGCCGGGCCGACCTCGGCTCCTACGGGGTGGTCCGGATGCTCGGCGCGACCACGTGGGAGCCCAAGGCGGTCTTCCACGCCATGGCCGCCCGCTACACCCGCCGCTGAGCCGTCAGCGACGCACGCGCGCGGGCGCGCCACGTCCGTCGCCGAGTGTCAAGGGCGTGCGCAACTGAAGATCGCGGTGCCGGGGAGGTGCCGGCCGCGCAGCGGGCTCCACCCGCCCCACACCCGCTCGTGCCCCGGCGGCCACTCCGGCTCCAGCAGCCCGGTCAGGGTCAGGCCGGCCGACACCACCAGGCCCACCCAGTCGCCCATCGTGCGGTGGTGCTCGACGTAGGTGACCGTGCCGTCCTCGGCGCGCTCCACGTAGGGGGACCGGTCGAAGTAGGACCGGTCGGACGTCAGCCCGCGCGGCCCCGGATCGTCGGGGAACGCCCAGCGGATCGGATGGCTGACCGAGAAGACGAACCGGCCGCCCGGCCGGAGCACCCGGTGCACCTCGCGGAGAACCGCCAGCGGGTCGGCCACGAACGGCAGCGCGCCGAACGCCGAACAGGCCACGTCGAAGCCGCCGCTCGCGAACGGCAGCGCCTCGGCGTCGGCCTGCACCACGGGCACCCGCAGCCCGGTCGCCTCGTCGATGCGCCGCGCGTGGCGCAGCTGGCGGTGCGACAGGTCGAACGCCGCCACCTCGGCCCCCTGCGCCACCAGCCACCGGGCGCACTGGGCCGCGCCGCAGCCGATCTCCAGCACCCGCCGCCCGCGCACCTCGCCGAGCAGCCGCGCCTCGGCCTCGTCGACGCCCTCCGGACACCACACGAAACCGTCGTCGCGCAGGAACTCGCCGTGCTCGACCTGGTAGTCGTCGGCGTTGCCGTCCCACCAGCCGCGGTTGGCCCGCGACGAGACCGACGACCCGGGCGCGTCGTCGTGGCGCACTAGCGCATCTTGGGGCCGCGGGGCATCCGCATGCCCTTGGGCATCGGCCCCTTGGGCATCGGCACGTTCTTCGGCAGCGACCGCAGGCGGTCCTTCACCTCGTTGACCGAGGGCTTCTTCAGGTTGCGCGGCAGCTTCATGATGTGGCGCTGCAGCTTGCCCAGCGGCACCTGGCCCTCGCCGTCACCGCACTGGATGTCGTAGATCTCGACGCCGAGCACCACCCGCGCGACGCGCTTCTTCTCGGCCGCCAGCATCCGGGCGACCCGGTTGCCGGGTCCCTCCGAGACGAGGATCACGCCGGGATGCCCGACCACCATGTGGATGAGGTCCTGGTCGCGGTTGACCGCGATGGCCGGGGTCACCTGCCAGTTGCCGCGCATGCCCTGCAGCACGGCCGCGGCGGCGCCGGTCTGGCCGTCGAGGATCGAATACTGGGCACGCTGCGCCAGCTGGCCGAACACCACCAGGCCCACGGTGAGCGCGGCGAGGATGCCGAGGAACACCGAATACCACAGGTAGTCCGTGACCAGGCCGATCACGACGATCACAGCCAGCGTGCCGACCGCCGACAGGAAGACGATCGGCATCCCCTTGGGATTTGCCTGCTTGATGATCTGTGCGATCATGCGGAGCTGCTTGATGCGCCCCGGCTTCTCTGGGTCCACGGACTTCGCCATGCTGGCAAGGATACAAACCAAGTGGTCGCGAGAGGAAAACGTGACCTGCGGCCCGGTCGCCGGGCCGCAGGGGCCGCGGCCTCAGGTGGCCTGACGCGCGGCGATGGCCTGCTGGTAGAGCCGACCGGCCCGGTAGGACGAACGGACCAGCGGCCCGGACAGCACTCCGGCGAAGCCGATCGCCTCCGCCTCGGCCTGGAGCTCCACGAACTCCTCGGGCTTGACCCACCGCTCCACCGGGTGGTGCCGCGGCGTGGGCCGGAGGTACTGGGTGATCGTGAGCAGGTCGGTGCCGGCGGCGTGCAGGTCGCGCATCGCCTGGACGACCTCCTCGCGGGTCTCGCCCATGCCGAGGATCAGGTTGGACTTGGTGACCAGCCCGGCCTCGCGGGCCATCGTGATCACATCGAGGGAGCGTTCGTAGCGGAACGCAGGCCGGATGCGCTTGAAGATCCGCGGCACCGTCTCGACGTTGTGCGCGAACACCTCGGGCTTGGCGGAGAAGACCTCCTCCAGCTGCTCGCGGTTGCCGTTGAAGTCGGGCACCAGCAGCTCGACGCCGCAGCCGGGCAGCA
Source organism: Nonomuraea indica (assembly GCF_002850745.1). GTDB lineage: Bacteria > Actinomycetota > Actinomycetes > Streptosporangiales > Streptosporangiaceae > Nonomuraea > Nonomuraea indica. The sequence continues at coordinate 538,825 of NZ_KZ559466.1, read as the reverse complement.
GGGAGTGGATCTGCCGCGCCGTCTCGGCGTAGAGCCAGGCGCCGCCGTCGGGCAGGTCGTCGCGGGCGACACCGGTCACCGTCGCGTAGCGCAGGCCCATCTGCTGGACCGACTCGGCGACCCGGCGCGGCTCGTCCTTGTCGTACTCCTTGGGCTTGCCCGTGTCGATCTGGCAGAAGTCGCAGCGTCGCGTGCACTGGTCGCCGCCGATGAGGAACGTCGCCTCACGGTCCTCCCAGCACTCGTAGATGTTGGGGCAGCCCGCCTCCTCGCAGACCGTGTGCAGGCCCTCCCGGCGCACGAGCGATCTCAGCTCGGTGTATTCGGGGCCCGTCTTCAGCTTGGTCTTGATCCACGGGGGCTTGCGCTCGATGGGGGTCTCGGCGTTGCGCACCTCCAGGCGGAGGAGCTTACGGCCTTCAGGAGCAACGGTCACGAACCCAGCTTACGTCTCCCGCCTGGGCGCCCCGGTCTAGGGGGCGGCCGGGTCAGCTGATCAGCCCGAAGCCGCGCACCGCCCGGTCGTAGTGCCGCTCCAGCTCCTCGTCGATCCGGTCGGACTCGGCCGAGCCGAGCACCTGCGCGCCGGGGGCCGACGTGCGCACCCCGTCGCCCGGCAGGACGCGGTCCAGCGCTCCCGCCCTGATCGACGCCACGCTCTCCCCGCGCAGCGCCGCCGCCTGCATCGGGGCCAGGTAGCGCCCGCCGGCCGCCAGCGCCTCCAGCTCGGCCAGGTCCGCCGCCGGCACCGCGCGCAGCGCCCGCTCCTCGCGACGCCGCCTCCTGCGGCCCTCGTCCGAACGGGCCAGCCGGGTCAGGACGTACTCCACCAGCAGCACCGGCCCGCCCAGCACCCTGCCGATGGCCCGGCCGAGCAGCCCCGCCACCTCGTAGCCGGTGCCCGGGTGCTCGGCGGTCAGGGAGGCGGCGGTGACCTTCGTCTGCGCCTCCTCCCGGACCCGCAGCGGCGCCGCGCCGAGCAGCGCCTCGCGCCACTCCGCCAGCGTCGACAGCGCGCCGTCCACCACGACCTCCTCGGCGGACGGGGTCTCGGCGCAGGCCGCGGCCAGCATCGTCACCCGCTGCCGCGGCGACAGCGCCAGCCACAGCGGCAGCCCGACGGTCAGCGTGGGCGTGCGCCGCGGGCCGGTGCGCAGGTAGCGCGTTCTCGGGTCCAGGTCCCTGACCGCGACGCGGTGCGGCCGCGGCACCCCGACCCGGTCGGCCACCCGCTCCGCCAGTCCGTACAGCTCCGGGGCGGCGGACCGGTCGAGCACCTCGGCGTCGGCGGGCAGCCCGGTGCTCAGACGGGGCCGCAGCATCCACCCGATCGCGACGAGCAGCCCGCCGAACAGCCAGCCGATGAGCAGCCCGGAGTTGACGTACGCGGTCCAGAGGCCGACGGCGACGAAGGCCAGGGTCAGCGTGTGCACCAGGACCGCGAGGGCCAGGGCGAGGAGCCGGTTCACGAGGTGATCGTAGGACACCTCGCGCCTGCCGCCCAGCCCCGGCAGCCGCCCGCCAGGGCCGCCCGGCAGGTCGGGTTCAGCGGCCGCGCAGCAGGTCTTCCTCGTGCAGGTCGGGATCAGCGGCCGCGCAGCAGGTCTTCCTCGTGCAGGTCGAACGCCCGCAGGCCGAGCGCCTCCGCCAGCCGCTTCTCGGCGATCGGCAGGACCTCCTCCACCACGATCCGGCGACCCGTCTCCGCCGACAGCGTCGAGACGCCCACGTCGGGCAGGCCGCACGGGACGATCCGGTTGAACCAGCGCGGATCGTTGGCGCAGTTGAGGGCGAACCCGTGCATGGCGACCCCGCGCGTGACCCGGATGCCCACCGCGCCCAGCAGCCGGTCGGGCAGCCCCAGGGCGGCGTCGCCCACGGCCCACACCCCGGCCCGCCCCGCCACACGCCGCGCCGAGACGCCGAAGTCGGCGCAGATCTGGATCATCGCCTCCTCCAGCCGGCACACGTACGTGGTGACGTCGCCGATCGCGACGATCGGATAGGCGACGAGCTGCCCAGGACCGTGCCAGGTGACGCGGCCGCCCCGGTCGACGTCGATCACGGGAGTGCCGTCGGAGGGACGCTCGTGGGGCGCGGTGCGCCTGCCGGCGGTGTAGACGGGCGCGTGCTCCAGCAACAGGACCGTGTCGGTCAGCTCACCCGCCACCCGCCAGGCGTGCACCCGGCGCTGAAGCGCCCAAGCCTGCTCGTAGGGGACGTCGACACCAAGTCGGACGATGGCGAGCGCGTGGGGATCGACCCCGTGCTTGGGGCGCATGGGACCATTGTGCCGTTCCGTCACACCTGAAGGGTAATTCAGGAGGTCAGCAACCGAGGTTCGATCCTGAACTCCTTCACGCCGCCGGTCCCGTCGTGTTCCAGCCGGTAGGCGGCCGAGCCGGGCGTGATCGTCACCGCCTGGATGAACTCGGTGCCCACGTAGTGCAGGGCGACGCCCTCGTCGGCGGCGTAGCCGCCGGGCAGCTCGCCGCTGGCCACCGACTGCTGCAGCAGCGGCCTGCGCTGGGGGTCGGAATCGTAGTGCACGCCGCACGAGTAGGGCAGCAGCGCCATCCCGTCGGCCCACACCCGCAGCTCGGGCCCGAAGGAGTCGGTGTTGCCGCCGACGTGCCAGCACAGCGCCCCGGCGCTCTGCCCCGACAGCACCACCCCGGACCGCCACGCCTCCTCCAGCGCCTCGTCGAGGCCGTGCAGCCGCCACAGCGCCATGAGGTTGGCCACGCTGCCACCGGAGACGTAGACGACGTCCTGCTCCAGCAGCCAGGCCCGCGGGTCGGCGACGTTGGGCATCGGGAAGACGGTCAGGTGGCTCACCTCGACGTCCCACCCGGCGAACGCCCCATACATCTTGAGCAACCAGTCGGAGTCGTCACCCGTGGCCGTGGCCAGCAGGCCCAGCTTGGGCCGGTCCTGGCCGGTCAGGTCGAGGGCATAACGCAGCAGCGGGCTCGCCTCGTAGAAGCCGTAGCGCTCGGTCGGGCGGAACGAACCGCCGCCGATGGCAAGGATGTGCGACTGCCCCGACCTCGTCATGCCGTTGTCTCCCCTGTCTCCCGGCGTCTCCGCCCGTGACGGACAGCACCCTAGAGTACGGCCCGCAGCGCGGCGTCGAGACCGGTATGGGCGAAGCCGTACCCGCTGTCCTCCAGCTTGCGCGGCACCAGGCGGTGGCTCGACAGCAGCTCCCCGGCGAACTCGCCGAGTCCGGCCCGCAGCGCGAATCCCGGCACCGGCATCGGCATCGTGCCCTTGCGCAGCGCCTTGCCGAGTGTCCTGGTGAACTCGGCGTTGGTGACGGGGGAGGGGGAGACGAGGTTGACCGGGCCCGAGATCCCGGGGTTCCCGAGGACGTGCAGCGTCGCGCCGACCCAGTCGTCCTCGGAGATCCACGACCAGTACTGCCTGCCGGTGCCCAGGGGCGCGCCCAGGCCCATCCGGAACAGCGGCAGCATCCGGGCGAGCGCCCCTCCCCGTCCGCTGAGCACGATGCCGGTGCGCAGCTGCGCGGTGCGCATGCCCAGCGCCTCCGCCTCCCGCGCCTCGGTCTCCCAGCGTTCGCACAGCCCGGCCAGGAACCCCTCGCCCCTGCCGGCGCCCTCGTCGACCAGCCGGTCGCCGGTGTCGCCGTAGAAGTCCACGCCGGAGGCCGACACCAGCACCTCGGGCCGGCGCGGCAGCTCCCGCAGCGCGCCGACCAGCGTCCGCGTGCTGTCCACCCGGCTGCGGACGAGCTCGCGCTTGTACACCTCGGTCCAGCGCCGCTCGGCGATGGGAGCCCCGGCCAGGTGCACCACGCTCCGGGCGCCGTCGAGCGCCTGCGGGTCCAGCACGCCCTCCGCGGGCTGCCAGAACCGCTCGCCGGGGCTTCGCGGCGCCCGCCTCACCAGCGTCACCACCTGCTCGCCCCGGTCCCGCAGGCTGCGCACCAGCGCCGCGCCGAGCAGGCCGGACGCCCCCGTCACCACGATCATCTGCCTAGCCCAGCACCTCTCCGCCCGTTTGTCACCAGCCCACGCCCACCGCCGCTGTCGAAGGGCTCGCCAGGCGGGGAGACCACCGGGCGCCGCGGGCGGGGGGAAGGGACCGGGCCGGGGCACGGGCCGGACACCCGGTGACCGGCGGCGGATAAGCGCGCGGCGCCCGGGGAGCACCCCGGGCGCCGCGACTCACTGCTGTCAGGCGAGACCCAGCTGCGCCTCGAAACGGCCTTCCTCCAGACGACGCTTGATCGTCGTCAGGAAGCGGGCCGCGTCGGCGCCGTCCACCAGGCGGTGGTCGTAGGTCAGCGCGAGGTAGACCATCGAGCGGACCGCGATGACCTCGCCGTCGGGCGTGTCGACCACCACGGGACGCTTGACGACGGCGCCGGTGCCGAGCATGCCGACCTGCGGCTGGTTGAGGATCGGCGTGTCGAACAGGGCGCCGCGGCTGCCGGTGTTGGTCAGCGTGAACGTGCCACCGGTGATCTCGTCGGGCGTCACCTTGTTGGCGCGGGTGCGCTCGGCCAGGTCGGCGGTCTTGCGGGCCAGCCCGGCGAGGTTGAGGTCACCGGCGTTCTTGATGACCGCCGCGATCAGGCCGCGCTCGGTGTCGACCGCGATGCCCAGGTGCTCGACGTCGAAGTACGTGACCTCCATGGTCTCGTTGTTGATCGTCGCGTTGAGCTTGGGGTGCTGCTTGAGCGCCTCGATCGCGGCCATCTCGAAGAACGGCATGAACGACAGCTTCACGCCCTCGCGGCGCAGGAACTCCGCCTTGGCCCGGTCGCGCAGCCGCGCGATCCTGGTGACGTCGACCTCGACGACCGTGGTGAGCTGGGCCGCGGTCTGCAGCGACTCGACCAGCCGCTTGGACATGGTCTGCCGCAGGCGCGACATCTTCTCCGTACGGCCGCGCAGCGTGGTGTCCACCTCCACCGGCTCGGGAGCGGCGGCGACCTGCGCCGGCGCGGCGGGCGCCGCCTGGGCGGCCGCGGGAGCGGCGGCGGGCTGGGCGGCCGGAGCCGGCGCGGCGGCCTTGTCGCGCTGGGCCTTGGCGGCCTCCAGCACGTCCTGCTTGCGGATGCGGCCGCCGACGCCGGTGCCGTTGATCGACTCCAGGTCGACGCCGTGCTCGTTGGCGAGCTTGCGCACCAGCGGCGTGACGTAGGGGCTCTCACCCGACGGCTCGGCCGCGGGCGCCTGCGGAGCCGGGGCCGCGGCGGGCGCCTGGGCCTGCGGCGCGGGAGCCGGGGCGGGCGCGGCCTGCGGGGCCGGAGCGGGCGCGGGAGCCGGAGCCGGCTGCGGCGGGGCCTGCTGGGCGGCGGGCGCGGGCTGCGGGATCGAGGAGGCCGGGGCGGGCTCGGGCTCGGGCTGCGCGGCGGGGGCGGGAGCCTCCGGCGCGGGAGCGGCGGCGCCCTCCTGGGCGTTCTCGTCGATGATCGCCAGCTCGGCGCCGACCTCGACCGTCTCGTCCTCAGCGACGACGATCTTGGTGATGACGCCGGCCGACGGCGACGGGATCTCGGTGTCGACCTTGTCGGTCGAGACTTCGAGGAGCGGCTCGTCGGCCTCGACGCGCTCGCCCTCCTTCTTCAGCCAACGGGTTACCGTGCCCTCGGTGACGCTCTCGCCGAGCTGGGGCATCTGTACGGAGACCGGCATCGTTATCTTCTCTCGCGTTCTTGTCGAGGGCTGGACTTAGTTGTGTACGTGCAGCGGCTTGCCGGCCAGCGCCAGCATGGCCTCACCGACGGCCTCGGACTGGGTCGGGTGTGCGTGGATGAGCTGGGCGACCTCCGCGGGCAGGGCCTCCCAGTTGTAGATGAGCTGGCCCTCCGTCACGAGCTCGCCGATGCGGCGGCCCACCATGTGGACGCCGACGACGGGGCCGTCCTTCTGGGCGATGACCTTGACGGCGCCCGCCGTGCCGAGAATCTGGCTCTTGGGGTTGCCGGCGAGGTCGTAGACCTGCTCGACGATCTCGATGCCCCGCTCGGCGGCCTGCGCGGAGGTCAGGCCGACCGAGGCGACCTCGGGGTCGGAGTAGGTGATGCGCGGCACGCCCGCGTAGTCGATGGGCGGCGGGTTGAGCCCGGCGATGTGCTCGGCCACCATGATGCCCTCGGCGAAGCCGGCGTGGGCGAGCTGCAGCGTGGGGATGAGGTCGCCGATGGCGTAGACGCCGGGCACCGAGGTCCGGCAGTGCTCGTCGACGACGACGGCGCCCCGTTCCATCCTGACGCCGGCCTCCTCGAAGCCCATGCCCGCCGACACGGGGCCGCGGCCGACCGCCACCAGCAGCAGCTCGGCGTCGAGCGTCTTGCCGTTGGCCAGGGTGACCACCACGCCGGTCTCGGTGGTCTTGACGCCCTCGAAGAAGACGCCCAGCTCGTACTTGATCCCGCGGCGGCGGAAGGCGCGCTCCAGCAGCTTGGAGCTCGACTCCTCCTCCAGCGGCAGCAGGTGCGGCAGCGCCTCGACGATCGTCACCTCGGCGCCGAACGAGCGGTAGACGCTGGCCAGCTCGACGCCGATCACGCCGCCGCCCAGCACGATCACGGAGGCCGGCACACGGTCCATGGTCAGCGTGTGCTCGCTGGTGATGACGCGCTCGCCGTCGATCTCCAGACCGGGCAGCGACCGGGGGGCCGAGCCGGTGGCGAGCACGATGTTGGCGCCCTCGTAGACCTCGGAGCCGACCTGGATCGCGCGCTGCCCGACGAGGCGGCCCTCGCCCTCGACGATCGTCACGCCCGCGCCCTTCAGCAGGCCCTGCACGCCCTTCCAGGCACGATTGACGATCTTGTCCTTGAACGCGTGGACGCCGGGGACGTCGATGCCGTCGAAACGCGCCTTGACGCCGAACGTCTCGCTCTCGCGCGTCTCGTCGGCGACCTCGGCGGAGTGCAGCAGAGCCTTGGTGGGGATGCATCCCCGGTGGAGGCAGGTGCCGCCGATCTTGTCCTTTTCGATCAGGGCGACGGACTTGCCGAGCTCGGCCGCCCTCAGCGCGCAGGCATAGCCGCCGCTGCCGCCACCTAGGACGACGATGTCGTAGGCCACAGGAAGGCTCCTTGTCGGGGTGTTCGTGATGCCGTCATCTTTTCATTTGTTTCAGATGCTCGCGTGCCGCTCGGCCAGTCCGATGAGGGTACGGGTGATGGCGCCCGTGCCGCCCTTGGGGGTGTAGCCGTGCGGCTCGCCCTTGTTGAAGGCGGGTCCGGCCATGTCGATGTGCGCCCAGCGCACCCCGTCGGGCACGAACTCCTTGAGGAAGATGCCGGCGGCGAGCATGCTGCCCCAGCGCTCGGGCTGGAGGTTGGCGATGTCGGCGATCGGCGAGTCGAGCCCCTTGCGCAGCTCCTCGGGCAGCGGCATGCCCCACGCGCCCTCGCCGGCCTCCGTGGCGACGTCGACCACCAGCTCGCGGACGGCGTCGTCGTTGGCCATGACGCCGGCGGTGCGCCAGCCGAGGGCGACGATCTGCGCGCCGGTCAGGGTGGCCACGTCGACGATGAGGTCGGGGCCGTCCTCGGCGGCGCGGGCGATGCCGTCCATGAGCACCAGGCGGCCCTCGGCGTCGGTGTCGAGCACCTCGACGGTCTTGCCGCTGTAGCTGCGGATGACGTCGGAGGGGCGCTGGGCGGTGCCGCTCGGCAGGTTCTCCGCCAGGCACAGGTAGCCGACGACGTTGACCGGCAGGCCGAGCCGGGCGATGCCGACCAGGGCGCCGAAGACGGCGCCGGCGCCGCCCATGTCGGACTTCATCCAGTCCATCGAGGCGGACGGCTTGAGCGACAGGCCGCCGGAGTCGAAGGTGATGCCCTTGCCCACGAACGCCAGCGTCTTGGCGGCGTCGGGATGGGTGTAGGACAGGCGGACCAGGCGCGGCGGGTTGGCGGAGCCCTGGCCGACGCCGACGAGACCGCCGTAGCCGCCGTCCTTGAGCTGCTTGTCGTCGAGCACCTCGACCGACAGCCCGGCCTTGCCGCCGGTCTGCTCGGCGATCTCGGCGAACCTGGCCGGCCACAGGTCGGACGGCGGGGTGTTGACCAGGTCGCGGACCAGCGCCACCGACTCGCCCAGCACGGTGGCCCGATCGGCCACCGAGTCGGCCTCGCCGGAGGGGAGCGAGGAGAGCACGGTCAGCTCGGCGACGGGCTCCTTGCGGTCGCCGCCGGTGCGGTAGCGGGCGAAGGCGTAGGCGCCGAGCAGCGCGCCGAGAGCGACGGCCTCGGCGTCGGCGGCGGAGTCGGCGGGCAGCGCCAGGGCGGCGCGGGCGGTGCCGTCGAGCGAGCGGACGGCGGCGCCGGCCGCCCGGCGCAGGCCCTCGGCGTCGGAGGTGTCGCCCAGGCCGACCGCGACCAGCAGCGGAGCGGTGATCGCGCCGAAGGCCGGGACCTTGGCGACCTCACCGGGCTTGGCGGTGAATCCCATGGCGGCCAGGGAGGCGGCGAGCTTGCCGCCGAAGGCGGAGTCGAGCGCGTCGGCGCCGGTGGCGGGCTGGGGCCCGTCGGGGCCGGACCGGAACCCGACGATCAATGCGTCGGCGTCGAAGGAGACGGGATCTGCTGAGTTCAGCCGCACAGTGGTCACGTAAACCGATGCTATCGAGGGTTACGAGGTACCCACAAACAGGGGCTCATCCGATGATTCAGCGGTGACGGCATGGTGCTATAGTCATTAGCACCATGTTGCTCGCACTTGACCTGAACGACGCCCGCCCCCTGCACGAGCAGGTCGCCTCCTCGATCCGCAGGGCCATCGCCGAGGGCTCCTACGCCCCCGGCGACCGCCTGCCGCCCGCGCGCGACCTCGCGCAGGCGCTCGGCATCAACGCCAACACCGTGCTGCGCGCGCTGCGCGACCTTCGCGACGAGGGACTGCTGGAGTTCAGGCGGGGCCGCGGCGTGAGCGTGGCCGGCCGTGCCGACGGCCGCGCGCAGCTCGTGGCGCGGGTGCGCGAGCTGCTGGAGGAGGCCGGGAAGCTCGGCTACGGCCGGGACGACCTCATCGCGATGCTGAAGGAGCTGTCATGACACCCAGACGAGCCGCCCCGATCGTGGGCCCGGCCGTGACCGCCGTCCTCGTGGCGCTGCCCCTCGCCCTGCGTGACCGGCTACCCGATCCGATGGCGACCCACTGGGGGCCCGGGAACGTTCCCGACGGGTCGATGGCGTTCCCCGTGGCCGTGGGGATGCAGGTGGCGGTGTGGGGCCTGATCTGGCTGGGGCTCGTCGTCGCCGCGCTGCGCGGCCTGGACAGGAGGATGTCACGCGTCTCCTGGTGGGGGTCGCTCGCCGGCATGAGCGTGTTCGTGATCGGCATGGGGGTCACGTCGCTGCTGGCCAACCTCGACGCGCCGACGTGGCGTGCGGCCGCCCTCGACGGCCGGCACGTCCTCACCGTGCTCGCCGCGGGCCTCGCGGCGGCGGGGCTCGCCGGCTACCTGGGCCGCGGCGCCCCCGACCCGGCGGCGGGGCCGCGCGCCGAGCCGCCGGTCCTCCACCTGCGCGGAGGGGAGCGGGTCGTCTGGGTCAGCCACGTCAGCAATCCGTGGCTCGTGCTGCTCGGCGTGGGGGCGGCCGTCGTCCTGACCGTCCTGCTGGTGCTCCAGATGTTCGGCGTCGTCAGCGGCGTCGCCGCCGGCGCCGTACTTCCGGTCGTCGTCCTCGTCCTGGCACTCGGGCTGCTGACCTCCTCGGTGACGGCCCGGGTCACCGCCGACGGGCTCACCCTGTTGTTCGGGCCGTTCGGGTGGCCGCTGCGCCGGATCCCCCTGTCCCGCATCGAGCGCGCCTGGTCGCAGCCGCGCCGGCCCGCCGACGTGGGCGGCTGGGGCGTGCGCGGCCTGCCCGGCAGGGCCACGATCATGCTGCGGGCCGGCGACTGCCTGGTCGTCGGCTACCGCGGAGGCGGCACCCTGGCCGTCAGCATCGACGACGCCGAACGCGGCGCGGCCCTCCTCAACGCCCTGATCGCCGAACGCGCCCCGGCCTGATCGCCACCGGACGGCCCCCGCCCGGCCCCGAGGCCGGGCAGGGGCCGTCCGGCCGGTCAGGCGAGGAACGCGCAGGTCACCAGAGTCGCGGCCGTGGCCGTCTCGACCAGCGCGCCCAGCACGTCTCCCGTGATCCCGCCGAGCCGCCGCCGCGCCCGCGCCAGCAGCAGCGCCGCCGCCCCGAGCCCCGCGAGGAGGCTCAGCGGCAGCACCAGCGCGGGCGGCAGCTCGCCCAGCGGCGACGCGGGACCGGCGTCCAGGAGGTGGCCGCCGCCGAGGAAGTACTGCGCCGACGCGGAGTTCGCCGAGTCCGCCGAGTCCGGCGGCATGAGGGCGGACGGCCTGAGGGCGAACGCCGTGGCGGCCAGGCCCAGGACGAAGGTGCCCACGAGCGCCGCGAGGGTCGCCAGCCAGGCGGCGGCCGGTCGTACCGTGCCCGCGACCATCGCGCCGAGGCCCTCGGGCCGGGCGGCGGGGACCCCGGCCCGGCAGGCCCACGTCAGCGCCAGGCGGCCCGCCACGCAGGCCGTGACCAGCGCGTACGGCGCCGACAGCGCACCGGGCAGCCGGATCGGACCCCCGTGCCAGGACACCGGATCGGCGGCCGCGGCCAGCGCCGACAGGGCGGACACCTGGATGAGCAGCGTCAGCACCAGGGCCATCACGCCGAACGGCCCGATGTCCGACTTCCGCATGATGTCGAGCGCCCGATCCGCCGGCTTGCCGCTGCCCAGCCCGTCGGCGAGATCGGCCAGGCCGTCCAGGTGCAGCCCGCGCGTCAGCACCGCCAGGACGCCCACCGCCAGCACCGCCGCCGGCAGCGGCGGCAGCCCCGGCACCACCAGCGGCAGGCTCGCGGGCGCCGCCAGCAGGACGCCCACGGCCGGGGCCAGCAGCATGGCCTGACCGGCGGCCCGGCGGTCGACCCGGTCCACCCGGACGCGGAAGACGGTCAGCGTGCCGATCGCCAGCCGGGCGCCGTGCATCAGAACAACTCGTCCAGCAGCCGGTAGTAGGCGAGCCGTGCCTCGTCGGGCTCCGCCAGCCCGTACGCCTCCAGGAAGTCGGCGACGGCCGGCCCGTCGAGCTCGCGCAGCGCGACGGCCAGGTCCACGTACCGGTCGGCCACCCCCAGCGCGCCCACGTCCAGCAGCACCGGCCCGGCGCCCGCGCCGCCCTCGCCCCGCCATCCGGCCGGCGGGGCGAGCACGTTCGACGGCGTGAAGTCGCCGTGCGTGACCACGAGGTCCTCGTCCGCGGGGCGCGTGGCCACCAGCCGCTCGTACACCTGCTCCGGTGTCATCCCCGCGTGGTCGTCGTCGAAGTCGTCCGGATCGACCAGCCCGGCCGCCACCCGCTCGCGCGCCCGGCCGAGCCGGACGTCGAGCCGCTCGTCGAACGGGCACTCGCCGACGGGGATGTCGTGCAGCGCGCGCAGCACCCGGCCCATGACCGCGCCGGCGCCGGCCGGGACGCGTTCGAGACTGCGCCAGCCGGCGTCCGCCAGCACCAGCGCGTCGCCCTCCAGCGCCACCACGTCGGGCACGCTCAGCCAGCGCTTGAGCCACAGCAGCCGGTCGTGCTCGCGCCGCGCCACCGGGCCCGCCTTGACGTAGAAGACACCGGCCGGCGCGGTGACCCGCAGCGTCTCGCCGCTCATGCCCTCGTGGTCGTCGGACCACACCGCCTCGTCGCCGAACAAGTCCAAGATCCGTCCTGGAAGCCGCATAGAGGCCGATCCTAGGCCCACTAAGGTGGTTCGGATGCACGTGGTTGAACTCGAAGGCGTGGCCGTCCGGGCCGTCGGCAAGACGCTGCTGAGCGGGGTCGACTGGCGCGTGGAGTACGGGGAGCACTGGGCGGTCCTCGGCCCCAACGGCGCCGGCAAGACGACGCTGCTGTCGCTGGCCGCGGCCGTTCGGCACCCCAGCGAGGGCGCGGTCAGCGTGCTCGGCCACCGGCTCGGCCGGGTCGATCTGCGGGCCCTGCGCCGCCACATCGGGTTGGTCGCCGCGAGCGGGCGGCTGGTCGACGAGGGCCTGATGGAGGAGGAGGGGGCCACCGCGCAGACCGTGGTGCTCACCGGGCACACCGGCACGAGCGCCCCCCTGTGGGACAGGTACGGCGAGGCGGAGCGCGAGCGGGCGCTGCGGCTGCTCGCCGACCTCGGCTGCAAGGACCTGGCCGACCGGCCGTTCCGGGTGTGCTCCCAGGGGGAGCGGGCCAGGATCCGGGTGGCGCGTTCCCTGATGGCCGACCCGGCGGTGCTGCTGCTCGACGAGCCGTTCGCGGGGCTCGACCTGCCCGCCCGCGAGGACCTCGTCGCGGCGGTGGAGCGGCTGGCGGCCACCAGGCCGGTGCTGACGACGATCACGGTGACGCACCACCTGGAGGAGCTGCCGTCCACCACCACGCACGCCATGCTGATGCGTGACGCCCGCGTGCTGACGGCGGGGCCGGTCACGGACGTGCTCACCCCCGCCCACCTGTCGGAGTGCTTCGGCCGTCCGCTGCACGTGGACCGCCTCGACGGCCGCTGGTACGCCCGCGCGGCACGCCTCTGACGGCAGCCCGGCTCACAGCCGGTGCGGCCGCCCCGCCACGACGAGCGTCACGTCCTCCGACTCGGCGGCCAGCCGTTCGTTGAGCCGCCCGAGCGCGTCCCTGAAGGCCCGCCCGCTGGAGGTGGCGGGCACCACGCCCATGCCCACCTCGTCCGACACGGCGACGATCCGCCAGTCCGTCTCCCGCCACGCGGCCACCAGCTCGTCGCAGCGCCGCCACACCGCCGACCGGTCGCCCTCCCAGGCGCCGTGCTCGTCGAACACCGCGGCCAGCCACGTGCCCAGCCCGTCCACCAGCAGCGGCGACGTGGCGCCGCGGACGGCCCCGGCCAGGTCCGTGGTCTCCACCGTCGCCCAGTGCGCGGGCCTGCGCTCCCGGTGGGCGCGCACCCGCGCGGCCCACTCGCCGTCACCCTCGCCCCGCGGCCCGGTCGCCAGATAGGTGACGTACGGCTCGCCGGCCAGCCGCAGCTCGGCCTCGGCCGACTTGCCCGACCGCGACCCGCCCAGCAGCAGCTCCCTGCGCCCGGCGGGCACCGGCGGCGTGGCCACGGGCGCGAGGGTGTCGAGCGTGGTCCCGTCGGGCACGGCCCGCGCCCCCCACAGCGCCAGCCGTCGCGCCAGCTCGCCCTCCGACCTGATCCGGTGGTCCAGCCCCACGGCCACCACCTCGGTGCCGCCGTCCACCACCCCGTCGCGCCGCAGCAGGCCGAGGCGTTCGGGCCCGCCGAGCAGGTCGACGAGCACCAGGTCGCACCGGACGGTCCCGGCGGTGGCCAGGTCGGGGAGGGGCCCGCCGGGCACGTACAGCAGGCGCGAGCCGTCGGGCCCGGCCAGGCCGTGCCCGCCGGCGAACGGACGGTAGCCGCCGGGCGGCGCGTCGAACGGGAACCGGACCGCCTCGTCCACGACCGGCTCGAACGGCCGGCGGTGCCCGGCGGGCAGGACGGAACAGGAGGCGCACCGGCAGCCCGGCAGCGGCCATCCTTCGCCGCCCGCCGTGCCCCTGAGAAGGACCTTCACCGCGACGAGGGTACAGACGCCCGCGGCACGGGCGGCGCGCCGCCCCGGCTGATCGTCGATGGACGTCCGCCCCGCAGTAGGGTGCCAGTGCCGCCGGACGTGCGCCGGCGAACCCACGGAGAAGGAGCGTGTGGCATGACATGGCGGTGGCGCTACGAGAACGCGAACGGCGGCGAGGTCAACGACCGCCCGTTGCCGCGTGAGGTCTTCCCCAGTCAGGCCGACGCCGAGTCATGGCTCGGCGAGAACTGGCGTGAGCTGCTCGAGTCCGGCGTCGAGCGGGTGGCCCTGCTGGAGGAGGAGCGCGTCGAGTACGCGGGACTGTCGCTGCGCGAGGAGTGACCGGGCCGCGGGCTCCCCGGCCGGGGAGCCCGCGAGGTCCGGCACGCCGCCGGAGCGTTACGGGCGCGGGTTCGGGCTCGTGGTCCGGGCCGGGTCACGCTCCACGATCGAGCCGAGCACGTCGTCGATCCGCTTCAGCACGTCGGCGTCGAGCTTGACGCCCGCCGCCTTGACGTTGTCGCGCACCTGCTCGGGGCGGGAGGCGCCGATGATCGCGCTGGAGACGTTGGGGTTCTGCAGCACCCACGCCACCGCGAGCTGGGCCATGCTGAGCCCGAGGTCGGCGGCGACGGGCTTGAGCTCCTGCACCCGGGTGAGCACGTCGTCCTTCATGAACCGGGCGATCATGCCGCTGCCGCTCGCGTCGGTGGCCCGGGAGCCCTCGGGGGGCTGCCGGCCGGGAAGGTACTTGCCGGTGAGCACGCCCTGGGCGATCGGCGACCAGACGATCTGGCCGACGCCCTCCCGCTCGCACAGCGGCACGATCTCCGACTCGATGACGCGCCACAGCATCGAGTACTGCGGCTGGTTGGACACGATCCGGTCGAAGCCCATCTCGCCGGCGATCTTCAGGGCCTGGGCGATCTGGTCGGCCGTCCACTCGCTGACGCCGACGTAGAGGACCTTGCCCTGCCGGACGAGGTCGTCGAACGTCTTGAGTGTCTCCTCCAGCGGTGTCTCGTAGTCGAACCGGTGCGCCTGGTAGAGGTCGACGTAGTCGGTCTGCAGGCGGCGCAGGGAGCCGTGGATGGACTCGGTGATGTGCTTGCGTGACAGACCACTGTCGTTGCGGCCCGGGCCGGTGGGCCAGTAGACCTTGGTGAAGATCTCCAGCGACTCCCGGCGCACACCCTTCAGGGCCCGGCCGAGCACTTCCTCGGCCTTGGTGCCGGCGTAGACGTCGGCGGTGTCGAAGGTGGTGATGCCCTCGTCGAGTGCCGCCTGCACACAGAGCTTGGCGGCGTCCTCCTCGACCTGGGAACCGTGGGTGAGCCAGTTGCCGTAGCTGATCTCGCTGACCTTGAGACCGCTGCGGCCGAGGTGCCTGAATTCCATACGACCGACCTTAGGCGGTGTCCCGTCATGATCTGATCCGGGTCCGATTCGGGATAGGGTGCGCGACGTGCTGAAGCTCGTACGCGCGGCGCTGACCGCGGCCGTCCTCGCCGCGCTGGCGGTGCGGCTGCGCCGCCGTGCGCGCCTGCTCGGCCCCGGGCCGGCGGAGGCCGGCGCCGGTCCCGGCGCCGCCCTGGCCGGCCCCGCGGCGAGGCGGCCCACCCGGTTCGGGATGCGGCGCCCGCGGCGGGTCGTTCCCCTGGTGCTCGGCGCGAGCGCCGTCGTGGTGGCGGCTCTCACGCTGAGCGCGTACATGGTGATGCCGGACAGGTTCGGCCGCGTTCGGCAGATGGAGGTCGCCGCACCGGCCGCGACCCGCGCCACCGCCCAGGCCGAGCGCACTCCCGGGACCGGCCCGGCCACGCCGGCCGCCGAGCCGGCGGCGCGGGAGACGCCGGGGTGCCGTCCGGCGGCCCGGCCGGTCGTGGTGCGCCCGCTGGACCCGAAGGTCAGGCGGGCCGTGGACCGGCAGTGGCGGCGCATCGAGCGGTGGCTGGAGGCCCGCGCGCCTCGGACGTACGCGGCGCTGGAGGGGCCGGGCCGGGCGGGGACGATCGCGGTCGCCGAGTCGCAGATGGGCGTCGGCTTCCCCGACGACCTGCGCGCCTCGCTGCTGCGGCACGACGGGTCGGCCGCGTTCGGGTTCGGGCATCCGGCGCACCTGGGCGTCCGGGAGATCCGCGACGCCTGGCGGGCCCTGTGCCGCGGGGGAGGCCCGCGCGGGGACGGCGTCGCGGGCGGGACGTGGCACGGCGGCCTCATCCCGGTGCAGCGGCGGGCGGACGGAGGGTGGAGCGTGCTGCGGGCGCGCACGGGCGACGCCGGTCACCGGACGGGCACGCCCGGAGCCGGGGGCAGGCCGGAGGCGCAGCGGGCCGGGGGCAGGCCGGAGGCGCAGCGGGCCGGGAGGGGCGCGTATGCGTGGTACGCCCTGGTGCGGGCCACCGCCGACGCCCTCGAACGGGGCGGGCAGGTGCAGGGGCGGGAGCCGCGGGTGGTGCGCGGCTCCCTGCGCTGGACGCCGGCCCGGCCGGCCCGGACCCCGTAACCCCCGGCCCGGTCACCCCGGACAGGGTCGCCGCGGGACCGAAGGCCGGACGCGCGCCGGTGGACGGCGGAGAGGGCCGCCACTTCTGTGGACGGCGGAGGGGGCCGCTACTTCTTCGGAGGGACGGGCTTGCCGCCCGGCAGCACCGTGGGCGGCGGGAAGCGCAGCCTGCGGATCTGCAGCGCGCGCATCGCCGCGTAGAAGCCGACGCCGCGCACGCTCTCGCCGGGGTGCTTCTCGGCCACCAGCTTCTTGACCTTCCAGGACACGAAGACGGAGGTGAACAGCACGCCGAACATCATCAGCGGCCAGCCGATCGTGATCACGTAGCCGATCACCATCGGCTGGATGGCGGGCGGCCACGGAATCCACGTCACCAGCAGGATGAACAGCGAGAACGGCAGGAAGTACTGGCTCGGCAGCCGCCGGGAGTCGACCCAGTCGCGCGCGAACTTGCGCGCCGGCCCCTTGTCGCGGGCGGGGAAGTAGCGCTCGTCGCCCGAGAGCATGCCCTTGCGGGCCCGCTCGCGCTCGGCCGCCTGCTTGGCCCGCAGCTGCCGATAGGCCTCCTTGCGGTCCTTCGGCGCGCTCACGGGCTGGCGCCGCCTGCCCTCGGCGTCTCGGCGCTTGGGTGTGGGGCGACCCTTGCCCTGGGGCTTAGGATCGTCAGCGGGGACGGGGGTGTCGTCCACGGAAGATGGGGAACGGCGTCGCAACACGACGTCAACCCTACCTGGACTGCAACTTAGTGACGCCCCCGTGCGTTATGCGTAGGGTAATCCCAAGGCGGCTGCGCTGCACTGGGTTCACACCAGCACGACCTAAGAAGGGGACGGCCGACGCGCATGAGCGTGATGAAGAGACTTTCGATGATCTTCAAGTCCAAGGCCAACAAGGCCCTGGACAAGATGGAGGATCCACGCGAGACCCTCGACTACTCCTACCAGCGGCAGCTGGAGCTGTTGCAGAAGGTGCGCAGGGGCGTGGCCGACGTCGCCACCTCCCGCAAGCGGGTCGAGCTGCAGATCAACGGCTTGGAGCAGCAGGCCAAGCGTTATGAGGAGCAGGGCCGCAAGGCGTTGTCGGTGGGCCGCGAGGACCTGGCCCGCGAGGCGCTGCAGCGCCGCTCCAACTTGCAGACCCAGATGGCCGACCTCAAGGTGCAGCACGACAACCTGCAGGCCGAGGAGGAGAAGCTCACCACCGCCTCCCAGCGGCTGCAGGCCAAGGTCGACGCCTTCCGCACCAAGAAGGAGACCATCAAGGCCACCTACACGGCCGCCGAGGCGCAGACGCGCATCAACGAGGCGTTCTCCGGCATCTCCGAGGAGATGGGCGACGTCGGCCTGGCCATCCAGCGCGCCGAGGACAAGACCGCGCAGATGCAGGCGCGCGCCGGGGCCATCGACGAGCTGCTCGCCAGCGGCGCGCTCGACGACTACAGCGGCACCCGCGGCGACGACATCCAGGCCGAGCTCGACCGCATGGGCGGCGGCATGGACGTCGAGCTGGAGCTGGCGCGCATGAAGGCCGAGCTCGGCCAGGGCCCGGCCCCGCAGGGCGCCATCGAGCAGGGCCAGCAGCAGGCCCCGTCCCAGCAGCAGCCCCAGCAGCAGCCGCAGACGCAGCAGTACCGCCAGCCCGGGGAGGGCGCATGATCATCAGGATCATGGGCGAGGGCCAGGTGCAGATCTCGCCCGACGACATCGCCGTGCTCAACGAGCTGGACGGCGAGCTGGAGTCGGCCATCGAGGCCGACGACGAGGCCGCCTTCCGGGTCAAGCTGCACGCGCTGCTCGACAAGGTGCGCCACGTGGGCAAGTCGCTTCCCGACGACAGCCTTGAGCCGTCGGAGCTGATCCTTCCCCCCGCGGACGCCTCGATCGAGGAGGTCCGCGAGATGCTGGGCGACCAGGGGCTCATCCCAGGCTGACCCCGCGGCCCCGCGGCCCCGCGGCCCCGCGGCCGGCCCGCCGCATGGTCATGACGATGGTCCTGCCCAGGCTATGGCCATGACGATGGTCCTGCCCGGGCTGCCGCACGTCGTCCCGTCGGCGTCCCCGTGTCCCGTCGGCGTCCCCGTCGCCCCGGGAGGCTCCCGAGCCGCGCGGGCCCGCCGACCGGCTGCGCGCCATGGCCGAGATGCCGAGCCGCGGGTGGCGACCGCCGACTCCTACGTCCCCGAGGCGTTCGCCACCGGCCGCGACCGGGGCAGGCCGTCGTCCGCGTGACCACCGCCCGCTGCGCCGCCTCGACCGGCGAGAGCTCGAAGGGAGTGCTGGCCCACGAGCTCTCGCACGTCGCCCGCCGTGGCGGTCGTGACGATCGCCCTGCCGGCCCGCCCGGTCGGCGCGCCGCCGCCCTCTTCGCCGACCGTTCGTGCTCCCTGGTGTCCTTCGACCGGCCCGGACCGGCGCCGTCGGCCCTGCGCACGGGGCGGCTTCCACGCGTCCGCCCCGTTCGGTGGCCGGCGGCGGGACAACGCCCCCGAACTCCAGGTCTGTGGCCTTCTCGCGGCAGAGGCTCACTGTCGATCCTGATCTCGGTGGATGGTTCCCGATCTGGGGTGCACTGAGGCTATGGTCACGCTACGTGGTCTAATGACCGCGTGGAGCGAAGACTCGTGGTGCTCGCGGCCTCCGCGTTCATCGTCGCGGCCGTGCTGTCCTGCGCGTGGGTGACCGGCCAGTTCACCACGCCGGCCGTGGACAGGACCGAGGGTTTCCTCGGGGAGCTGGCCGCCCGCGATCAGCCGTGGACCAGGCTGTTCCGGACGACCGACGCGCTGGCGGGGCTGGCCTGCCTCGCCGGGGTGGCGCTGCTGCCGAGGGCGCGGCGGCAGTGGGCCGGCTGGCTGGCGATGGCCGCCTTCGGCGCGTTCACCGTCGCCGGCGCCGTGTTCCCGTACGACTGCGCCGTGCTCAGCGACCCCGCCTGCGCGGGCGGGCCGCTGTCGCCGTCGCACCACGCGCACGTCGCGACCGCGGCGCTGCCGTCCGCCGCCGTGTTGGCCGCCATGGCGCTGCTGACCCGGCGCTGGCAGGCCTGGGGCGCCACGCTGATCACCGGTGCCGCGTTCGGCGTCAGCGCCCTGACGCTCGCCGCCGTCCTGTCCGGCCGGCTGGCCGGCGTCGCCCAGCGCGTCCAGGTGCTGCTCGTCGCCGCCTGGCTGGTGTACGTCGCGCTCCGGCTCCTCATCGCCGAGCCGCCCGCGCGCCGGACACGGCGCCAGCACGTGCTCGCCGAGGGCGCCGGACCCGCCGTGCTCGTCAGCGCGGGGCCGGGCGGCGCCTGGTTCCACTGGGACCTGGTGGCCCGCGAACTGGCGCGCGGACACCTGGTGACCCGCTTCGACCGGCCCGGCCTCGGTCTCAGCCCCGCCTCGCCCGTCCCGCCCACCCTGTACGGCGAGGCCGCCCGCCTGGCGGCCCTGGCCCCGCCCCATCCTCAGCGGGTGACCGTCGTGGCGGGCTCGGTCGCCGCCTGGCACGCGGAGGCGTTCGCCCGGCTGCACCCGCTGCGTGTCTCCGGGCTCGTCCTGGTGAACCCTGCCTGCGAGCGGGGCCGGCGGCGGTTCTCCCACACGCTGTGCCGCCCCGGGCCGGGCGAGATCGCATCCAGCGGCCGCCCGCCCGCCGACGACCCCACGCCGGACGAGAGCCCACGCGGGGACGTCGTGCACGGCGAGATCCCGTACGGGGAGATCGTGCGGGGCGAGAGCCCGGGGAGCCGGGCAGGCGAGATGTCGTCGGACCGTTCGGGGCCGGGGATCGTGTCCGGCGAAGGGGCCCCGGGCGGGCGGGTGTCAGGCGGTCGGGCGGCAGATGGTCCGGCGTCCGGACGTCCCGGGTCAGGTGGGCGCGTGGTCGGTTCGCGGGCGGCCACGGGCGGGCTCACGGCCGGTCGGCGCGCGGCCGGTCGGGTCACGGCGGGTCGGCGCGCGGCCGACCGGTTCGGATCGGGCTGGCGGCCGGCTGGTCGGCTTCCGGCCGGCCGGGCCGGAGGCCCGTGGCGTGTGGCCGGTGGGGCGGGGGCGGAGGGATCGCCGGTGGGGCGGATGCTCGGCGACTGGATGCCCGCGCTGGGGGGAACCTGGGGGGCCACCGCGCTGGCGCGGCTGACCGGCCCGGCCGCGCACCGGCTGCTCGTCGGGCTCCCCGACGCGTACGGCGTCTACCGCCGCGGCCGGGTGCCCGCCACCGTGGCGGGGGAATGGCTGGCCCGCCGGGGCATGGCAGCCGACCTGCGGCGCATCAGGGCCGCGTACCCGCTGCCCGACGTTCCGGTGACGGTGATCAGCTCGGGCGGGAGGAGCCGCTGCCGGGAACGGGTGGCGCGCCTGCTGGACGCCAAGCTGGTCCACCTGCCCGGCTGCGGCCGGCACGCCCAGCTCGACGACCCGGGGGCGATCGCCGACGCCGTCTGAAGGCCGGGCGACGCCGTCCGAAGGCGAGGCGTATGAGGGCCGGGTGACGCCGGCTGAGGGCCCGGCGACGAGGGCTGACGGGCCGGTCGGGGGGCGAGGGGGGCGGAACAGGTGGGCGAAGTACTGACGTCCGGGCCCACGAACCACCAGAATGGCGGCAAAGATGCCGAAAGTGGGGGTATGAATGCCGGACCTCGCGGCCCTGCGGCCAGGGGATCCATCCTCGGTGGGTCACTACACCCTCGACGGCAGGATCGGCGAGGGCGGGCAGGGCACCGTCTACCTCGCCACCGCGCCCGGCGGGACGAGGGTCGCGGTCAAGCTGATGCGGTCCGACCTCGCCGGGGACGCCGAGGCGTCGGCGCGGTTCGTCCGCGAGGTGGAGCCGGCCAGGCGGGTCGCGCCGTTCTGCACGGCCCAGGTCGTCGAGACGGGCCTGTTCGGCGACCGGCCGTACGTCGTGAGCGAGTACGTCGACGGCCCCTCCCTGGCGGAGGCGGTGCGGGCGGAGGGGCCCCGTTCGGGGGCGTCGCTGCACCGCCTGGCCGTCGGCACCCTCACCGCCCTGCTGGCCGTCCACCAGGCGGGCATCGTGCACCGTGACTTCAAGCCGTCGAACGTGCTGCTCGGCTCCGACGGCCCCCGCGTCATCGACTTCGGCATCGCGCGGGCGCTCGACCTGACGTCCTCGCTGACCGCCGGCGCCGTCGGGACCCCGTCGTTCATGGCGCCCGAGCAGCTCACCGACGCCGCTCCCGGCCCGGCGGCCGACATGTTCGCCTGGGCGTGCACGCTGCTGTACGCGGCGTCGGGGCAGCCGCCGTTCGGCCATGACAGCCTGCCCGACGTGGTCCACCGGATCGCGCACGCCGAGCCCGACGTGGGCTGCGTGGCCGATCCGGAGTTGCGGGCGCTGGTGACGGAGTGCCTGGCCAAGGACCCGGCGCGGCGGCCGCGCGCGGGCGACGCCCTGACGCGGCTGCTGGGCCGCGGCCCGTCCCCGGCCCTGCTCCAGGAGGGCGCCGCCGCGGCCGCCTCGGGCACTCCCGCCCAGGTGCCACCGGCAGGCCCGCCACAGCAGCAGCCGGCCCCGGCGCAGTCGCACCCCGGGCACCCCTCCCACGGCGGCGCCCCGAACGGCCACCAACCCCCGGGCGGCGCCCCGAACGGCCACCAACCCCCGTACGGCCACCAGCCTCCAGGCGGTGCCCCGAACGGGCACCCGCCGCCGGGTGGCGTGCCGAACGGCCACCTGCCGCCGGGTGGCGTGCCGAACGGCCACCTGCCGCCGGGTGGCGTGCCGTACGGGCACCTGGCGCAGGGCGGCGGGTACCACGGGCCAGGCGGTCCGCGTCAGGGAGGTCCGCAGGCGTTCGCGGCGCCGCCGGCGCGGCCGGGAGGACCCGCCCCGATCGACGTGCCGAAGAGCGGCAGGCGCGGCATGGGGATGATCATCGCGGCCACCGTCGCGGCCGTGGTCGTGCTGGCCGGTGCAGGCGTCTTCACCGCCGTGCGGTTCGCCGCCGCGCCCACTCCCACCCCGGCCTCGTCGGCGTCTCCGTCCGTGAGCTCGCCCGCTCCCGCCGAGACCGCGAGCGGCCCCCTGCCCGCCGCGGGCACGGCGATGGCGCTTCCCGGCACCTCCGTCACGGTCCACGAGGACGCCGCCGACCCGCTGAAACTCGCCTCCTACAGCGTCGGCGGCGGCAAGCGGGTGTACGTCCGCCGCCCCGGCACCCCGTCCTTCACCCGTGACTCCCGCTACTTCGAGTACGCCCTCGACGCGACCGGCGCCCGCGCCCTGGCCATCGACGTGGAGTACACCCGCGACCACCACGCCCAGGTGTCGATCGTCGACCACCGCACCAGCGACAGGCGGCGCGTCAAGCTGAGCCGGGCGCCGGTCTTCCCCACCACGCCCCGCTGGTCGCCCGACGGCAGGCGGGGACTGGTCACCCTCTACCGGGCCACCGACGGCGCGAGCGTCGAGCACGGCTTCGGCGTGATCGACGTCGCACGCGGCACCGGCAGGACCTTCCGGATCAGGCAGAAGGGCGCGGGGGAGTGGCGCTTCTTCTGGGCCGCCGACGGCCGCGCCGTGGGCACCTGGGTGGGCGGCACGATGACGTTCTACGACCTGAAGGGCAGGCAGATCCGCAAGCTGATTGGCCGGGGCTCGCCCATCTGGGTGGAGGGCGAGGACGTCTCGCCGTCGGGCGAGCTGTTCGTCGCCTCCTGCCCGGCCGCCCGCCGCACGATCTGCGCCTACCCCACCACAGGCGCGGGTGAGGCGGCCGAGCCCCGCGTCGTGCCGTTCGACGGCACCCGGCTCATCGGCTGGTGGGACGACGCGCACCTGGCCGGCTGGCGGCCGGAGGGCGGTGGGTACGAGGCGGTGGTGGTGGACATGCGGGGGCAGGTGACCCGGGTGCTCGCCACGGCGCGCAGCAAGGCAGAGCTCGACGCCATGGGTTTCCGCTTCAGCCGCGGCACGCCGTAGCAGGAGCGGGGGCCGACCTACGATCCCGGAGGGGTGCACGTGAGCATCGAACACGAGCAGATCGCCGTCGCCGGTGAGGGAACGGCGGACGCGGTCCCCGACGTCATGCGGCTGAGCGCGGGCGTCGAGGTGCGCAGAGCGTCGGCGGCCGAGGCGTTCGCCGAGGTCAGGGCGGCGTCCTCCCGGCTGGCCGGCGTGCTGCGGCAGGCCGGCGTCGCCGAGGAGGACCTGCGCACCACGGAGCTGTCCCTGGGGCCGGAGTACGACGCCTACCCCAAGGTGGCCGCCTACCGGGCGGCCCAGGGCGTCGAGGCCGTGGTCCGCGACCTGGCCCGCGCCGACAGGGTCGTGGACGCGGTGGCCGGGGTGGGGGAGGAGGCACGGCTCGGCGGCGTGGCGTTCGAGCTGTCCGATCCGGCCGAGGCGCTCGCCGCCGCCCGCGCCAGGGCGTTCGCGGACGCCGCCGCCAAGGCCGGTCAGTACGCCCGGCTCGCCGGCCGGCCCCTCGGCCCGGTCGTCTCCGTCTCGGAGGAGTCGTGGGACGGCCCGCAGCCGCTGGGATTCGCCACCATGGCAGCGGAGGACGCCGGGTCGGTCAGTCCCGGACGCCGGACTCTCACGGTCGGCGTCCGGGTCGTCTACGCCTTCGGCGACTGAGCCGACGAAGGCGTGGCCGCCGGGGAGCTACGGCAGCGCCAGCATGCGGTCGAGCGCCACCCGCGCCCAGTGGGAGGTGTCGTCGTCCACGGTGATCTGGTTGACCACCTCGCCCAGCGCCAGCGACTCCAGCGCCCACACCAGGTGCGGCAGGTCGATCCGGTTCATGGTGGAGCAGTAGCAGATGGTGCGGTCGAGGAACGACACGCTCTTGTCCGGGAACATCTGCGCCAGCCGCTTGACCAGGTTGAGCTCGGTGCCGATGGCCCAGCTCGACCCGGCGGGCGCCGCCTCCAGCGCCTTGATGATGTACTCGGTGGAGCCGACCTGGTCGGCCTTCAGCACCACCTCGTGCCGGCACTCGGGGTGGACGAGCACGTTCACGCCCGGGATGCGCCGCCGTACGTCGTCGACCGACTCGGTCGTGAAGCGGCCGTGCACCGAGCAGTGGCCCTTCCACAGGATCATCCTGGCCCGCTCCAGCTGCTTGCGGGTCAGGCCGCCGCCGGGACGGTGCGGGTTCCACACGACGCAGTCGTCGAGCGACATGCCCATCTCCAGGACCGCCGTGTTGCGGCCGAGGTGCTGGTCGGGCAGGAACAGCACCTTGCCGGCCTGCTCGAACGCCCACTCCAGGGCCCGCCGGGCGTTGGAGGAGGTGCACACCGCGCCGCCGTTGCGGCCGCAGAAGGCCTTGATGTCGGCGCTGGAGTTCATGTACGTGACGGGGATCACGTCACCGGCCAGGCCCGCGTCCTCCAGCGCCTCCCAGCACTCCTCGACCTGGTCGAACGTGGCCATGTCGGCCATCGAGCAGCCGGCCGCCAGGTCCGGGAGCACCACCTTCTGCGAGTCGGCGGTCAGGATGTCGGCCGACTCGGCCATGAAGTGCACGCCGCAGAAGACGATGTACTCGGCCTCGGGCCGCGCCGCCGCCAGCCGCGCCAGCTTGAACGAGTCGCCCGTCACGTCGGCGAACTGGATCACCTCGTCACGCTGGTAGTGGTGCCCCAGCACGAACAGCCGGTCGCCGAGCGCCTCCTTGGCCTTGCGGGCCCGTTCGACCAGGTCGGGGTCGGAGGCGGGCGGCAGCTCGCCCGGGCAGTCGACACCTCGCTCGGCGTGCGGATCGGCTCCCTGGCCGAGGACGAAGAGCGGCAGCCCAGTCTGGGTGGCCATGGCCACACCCCCTTATCGTCTAAGTGACGATACCCATGATGGCACACGGTTCGCGGTGTTCCGTTCCGGGGTGAGGCGGGCGGGGAATGTTACGCACCCGATGGGAGTTGGTAGCGTCTAGGTAGGACGTCAGAAAGAGACAGCCGGTTAGGGAGTCAGCAGATGACGGTTGAGAGCAGCGAGACCACAGCGCAGGGCCTGATCCTGACCGACGCGGCCGCCGCCAAGGTCAAGAGCCTGCTCGAGCAGCAGGGCGAGGAAGGCCTGCAGCTGCGCGTGGCCGTGCAGCCGGGTGGCTGCTCCGGCCTGCGCTACCAGCTCTTCTTCGACGACCGTTCGATGGACGGCGACGTGGTGTCGGACTTCGACGGCGTCAGCGTGGTCACCGACAGGATGAGCGCCCCCTACCTCATGGGCGCGTCGATCGACTTCGTCGACACGATCGAGAAGCAGGGGTTCACCATCGACAACCCCAACGCCACCGGTTCGTGCGCCTGCGGCGACTCCTTCAACTAGGCGTCTGACAGGTCGTCACCTTCACGGTGCCACACGGTCCCGCCCGCCTTTGTGCGCGCGGGACCTTCGCGTATTCTCGTGGGGCCCATTTGGCTTGCTGACAACGAGGAAGAAGAATCCCGTGCGCATCGCCGTGACCGGCTCCATCGCGACAGACCAACTGATGACCTTCCCAGGAAGCTTCGGCGACCAGCTCATAGCCGAGCAGCTCGACCGGGTGTCGCTCTCGTTCCTGGTCGACGATCTGCAGATCCGTCGCGGGGGGTGTGCGGCCAACATCTCGTTCGGGATGGGGTGTCTCGGCCTGGCGCCGATCCTCGTCGGCGCGGTGGGCGGCGACTTCGCCGACTACCGCTCCTGGCTGGAGCGCCACGGCGTCGACTGCGGGTCCGTCCACGTCTCGGAGCACCACCACACGGCCCGCTTCCTGTGCACGACCGACGAGCACCACAACCAGATCGCCTCCTTCTACACCGGCGCGATGGCCGAGGCGCGGCTCATCGAGCTCCAGCCGGTCGCCGACCGCGTGGGCGGCCTCGACCTGGTGCTCGTCAGCCCCAACGACCCCGACGCGATGCTGCGGCACACCGACGAGTGCCGCCAGCGCGGCATCCCCTTCGCCGCCGACCCGTCCCAGCAGCTCGCCCGCATGGCCGACGAGCAGATCCGCGAGCTGGTCGACGGCGCCGCCTACCTGTTCTCCAACGACTACGAGAAGGGGCTCATCGAGCAGAAGACCGGCTGGTCCGACGAGGAGGTCCTCGGCCGGGTCGGCGTCCGCGTCACCACGCTCGGTCCCAAGGGCGCCGTCATCGATCGCGCCGGCGAGCCGCCCATCCACGTGGCGCCCGCCCCCGAGCTGGGCAAGGCCGACCCCACCGGCGTCGGCGACGCCTTCCGCGCCGGGTTCCTCGCCGGGCTCGCGTGGGGGCTGTCGCTGGAGCGCTGCGGCCAGATCGGCAACCTCACCGCCACCCACGTGCTGGAGCGCGTCGGCGGCCAGGAGTACGAGCTGGGGCAGAAGGTCTTCCTGGAGCGGTTCGCCGCCGCGTACGGGGCGAGCGCCGCCGCAGAGGTCGGCGCGCACATCCGCTGCCACCACCCCTGACCGGCGGCCCCCGGCCCGGTCGGCCCCTGACATGAGCGTCCCCGCCTGCGCCGGTGCGCGGCGGGGACGGTCCGCTCACGGGCCCGGCCCGGGCCGGCCCTGATCGGTCAGCTCTTCGCGTAGACGCGGTGCACGAAGTCGGCGAGCTGGTCGTCGGGCAGGTGCCTGGCCAGGTCCGCCTCGCTGATCATGCCCACGACGTGGTCGGACTCGACGACGGGCAGCCGCTTGATCTGGTGCCGCTCCATCTGGTCGAGCGCCTCCTGGATCGGGGTGTCGGGCGTCACCGACACCAGCCCGGTGACGAGGTCGGCCGCGCGTGTCGAGGTGGGGTCGTGCCCCTGGGCCACACACTTGATCACGATGTCGCGGTCGGTGATGATGCCCATGATGCGGTCGTCCTGGCCGCACACGGGCAGGGCGCCGACGCCGTGGTCGCGCATCATCTGGGCGGCCCGGTCGAGGGTCTCGTGCTCCGGCAGGCACATGGCGCCCGGGTGCATGACGTCACGCGCCGTCTCGTGCGGGTGTCCTGCGGTCATGTCTGTCCTCCCCGAGGGTCGGCGATGGTCCGCAGGACTCCTTACCCAGATCGGACACGATGCCACATGTCCGACATATCGCCCGTCAGTAGTTCCGTCGTACGTGGATCGCCCACCCGCCCTCCGGCAGCTCGTACGAGCCCACGTGGCGGTGCGACTTCAACCGGCACCAGGCCGGCACGTCGGTGTAGGCCGCCGGGTCGTCGGCCAGCACGGCCACCACGGCGTTGAGGGGCACGAAGTTGATCTGCTCGGCGAGCATGATGATCGGGATCGGGCACTTCTTCCCGAGCGCGTCGATCGTCAGTGCGGGCTGAGTAACGTCGGTCATGCGACTCCTGCGTCCTTGCGGATCCGGCGCACCACGTCGGGCAGCACGGCGAGAAACCTGTCGACCTCCGCCGCAGAGGCGCCCCTGGGCAGCGAGACCCGGACATTCCCATGGGTCAGCACGCCCATCGCCTCCAGGACGTGCGATGGACGAAGCGTACTAGCGGTGCACGAGCTTCCGGACGAGACGGCGAAGCCGGCCCTGTCCAGCTCGGTGAGCAGCGCCTCGCCGTCGACGTACAGGCAGGAGAACGTCACGATGTGCGGCGCCCGCTCGACCGGCTCGCCGATCACCTCCACGTCGGGCACGATCTTCGGCACCGTCTCCCTGATCCGGTCCACCAGCGCCGACAGGCGCGCGCCCTCGGCCTCGGCCTCGGCCCGCACGGCCTTCAGCGCGGCGGCGGCCGCGACGACGGCGGGCACGTTCTCGAAGCCGGGGACGCGGCGGCGCTCCCGCTCGTCCTCGGGCACGAACGACCGGAACCGGGTGCCCTTGCGCACCGCCAGCACCCCCACCCCGGCCGGTCCGCCCCACTTGTGGGCGCTGGCCGCCAGCACCGACCAGCCCGCCGGGACCGGCAGCCGGCCCGCCGTCTGCGCCGCGTCCACGAACAGGGGCACGCCGTGCCGGCGGCACGCCTCGGCCGCCTCCTCCACCGGCTGCAGGGTGCCCACCTCGTGGTTGGCGGTCTGCAGGCACGCCAGCGCCACACCCTCCCGCGCCACGGCGGCGGTGAAGGCGTCGAGATCGACCCGCCCGGTCAGGCTCACCCCCACCGTCTCGGCGGTGCCGCCGTCGCGCTCGTGCGCCTGCGCGGCGTGCAGCACGCTGGAATGCTCGACCGCGCTCGCGACCAGATGGCGCCCGGCCCTCCGCCTGCCGTGTAGGGTGCCGAGCATGCCGAGATGCACGGCCTGCGTCCCCGAGGAGGCGAACACCACCTCGTCGGGCCGCGCGCCGAGCGCCTCGGCCACCTCCGCGCGGGCCTGCTCCAGGAGCAGGTGGGCGCGGCGGGCCTGGTTGTAGAGCCTCGCGGGGTCGGCCCAGCCGGCGTCGATCGCCGTCAGGAGCGCCTCGCGCGCCTGGGGGTGCAGCGGCTCGGTGGAGGCCGCGTCGAAGTACGCCACGGGTCCCATCGTCCCACCCGGGACGGGGCGCTCGCGGCGCGGCGCCGGGCGGCGCACCGAGGGGGCGCGCGGGAGGGCAAGGCCCCTGCACGCTAATGTGTCTGCAATCAGCTGTGCATATGGAAATACGAGCGCCCAAGAGTGGCTCTTGGGCTCTATCTGTGGGGTAGGCGATCCGTGAGTCCGACTCGCCGTTCGACACGGCGTTCGTTGGCCCGGCGCGGGGTGCCGCGCGCCGCCGTTTTGGCGTTGCTGCTGGCCTCCGCTACGGCGTGTGCTAATGACATTCCCAAGGCCGACTGGTCTCGTGGCCTCCTGCCGGAGGGCATCACCTCGCAGAGCGACACGATCGCGAGCCTCTGGAACGGGGCCTGGATCGCTGCGCTCGCCACGGGCGTCGTCGTCATCGTCCTGATCGTGTGGGCGTGCCTGTTCCACCGCAAGAGCCGGGCCAAGGCCGAGCTTCCGCCGCAGGTGCGCTACAACCTGCCGATCGAGATGCTCTACACCCTCGTCCCGCTCGTCATGGTGTCGGTGTTCTTCTTCTTCACCGCGCGTGACAGCCGGGCCCTGGAGGCGCTGCCCCCCAACCCGGACGTGAAGGTCAAGGTCGAGGCGTTCCAGTGGAGCTGGCGCTTCACGACCACGGTCAACGGCAAGACCCTCCAGCCGGTCGTCGGCAAGCCGGTCAGCGACTACCGCGAGGGCCCGCAGCTGGTGCTGCCGGTCAACAAGCGGGTGGAGTTCGACCTGGAGTCGCCGGACGTCATCCACTCCTTCTGGATCCCGGCCTTCAACTTCAAGCGCGACGTCATCCCCGGCATCCCCGAGACCAGCAAGGGCCGTAAGTTCCAGGTCACCACGCTGAACAAGCCGAACGTCTACGCCGGCCGCTGCGCCGAGCTGTGCGGCGTCGACCACAGCCGCATGCTCTTCAACGTGAAGCTCGTGACGCAGGACGAGTTCGACCGCTACATCGCGACCCAGACTGGGAGTGCCCAGTGACCGCCATCCAAGAACCACCCCTCGTGACGACGACCGTCCGGCCCACCCCCAAGGGCCGGGTGATCGCGAAGTGGCTGTCCTCCACCGATCACAAGATCATTGGACACCTCTACCTGATCACGTCGTTCGCCTTCTTCCTCATCGGCGGCGTCATGGCGCTGGTGATGCGGGCCGAGCTGATGCAGCCCGAGCTGCAGCTCACCACCAACGAGCAGTTCAACCAGCTGTTCACCATGCACGGCACGATCATGCTG
Organism: Nonomuraea indica; assembly: GCF_002850745.1. GTDB lineage: Bacteria > Actinomycetota > Actinomycetes > Streptosporangiales > Streptosporangiaceae > Nonomuraea > Nonomuraea indica. The sequence continues at coordinate 509,079 of NZ_KZ559466.1, read as the reverse complement.
CTGATGTTCGCGACGCCGCTGTTCGCGGGTTTCGCCAACGAGCTGATGCCGCTGCAGATCGGCGCTCCCGACGTGGCCTTCCCCCGGCTCAACATGGTGAGCTACTGGCTCTACCTGTTCGGCAGCACCATCGCGGTGGCGGGCTTCTTCACCCCCGGCGGCGCGGCCTCGTTCGGCTGGTTCGCCTACACGCCGCTGTCCAACACGATCTACTCGCCCGGCATCGGCTCCGACCTGTGGATCATGGGTCTGGCGCTGTCGGGCCTGGGCACGATCCTCGGCTCGGTCAACTTCATCACCACGATCATCTGCATGCGCGCGCCGGGCATGACGATGTTCCGGATGCCGATCTTCACCTGGAACATCCTGCTCACCAGCATGCTCGTGCTGATGGCCTTCCCGGTGCTGGCCGCCGCGCTGCTCGCCCTGGAGTCCGACCGCAAGCTGGGCACCCAGATCTTCGCCATGGACAACGGCGGGCCGATGCTGTGGCAGCACCTGTTCTGGTTCTTCGGCCATCCCGAGGTCTACATCATCGCGCTGCCGTTCTTCGGCATCGTCACCGAGATCCTGCCGGTCTTCAGCCGTAAGCCGATCTTCGGTTACATCAGCCTCGTCGGCGCGACCATCTCCATCGCCGGCCTCTCCATCACGGTGTGGGCGCACCACATGTTCCCCACCGGCCAGGTCCTGCTGCCGTTCTTCTCGTTCATGACGTTCCTCATCGCGGTGCCGACGGGCGTGAAGTTCTTCAACTGGATCGGCACGATGTGGCGGGGCCACCTGAGCTTCGAGTCGCCGATGCTCTACTCGATCGGCTTCCTGGTCACCTTCCTCCTCGGCGGGCTCACCGGTGTCATCCTGGCCTCGCCGCCGCTCGACTTCCACATCAGCGACACCTACTTCGTCGTCGCCCACTTCCACTACGTGGTCTTCGGCACCGTCGTGTTCGCGATGTTCGCGGGCTTCTACTTCTGGTGGCCGAAGTTCACCGGCAAGATGCTCGACGACCGGCTCGGCAAGATCCAGTTCTGGCTGCTGTTCATCGGCTTCCACAGCACGTTCCTGGTGCAGCACTGGCTGGGCGTGCTGGGCTTCCCGCGCCGCTACGCCGACTACAGCGCGATCGACGGGTTCACCGACCTCAACATGATCTCCTCGGTGGGCGCGTTCGTGCTCGGCGCCTCGACGCTGCCGTTCTTCTACAACGTCTGGAAGACCTGGCGCACCGCGCCCAAGGTCACCGTGGACGACCCGTGGGGCTTCGGCGGCTCGCTCGAGTGGGCGACCTCCTGCCCGCCGCCGCGCCACAACTTCACCTCGCTGCCGCGCATCCGGTCCGAGCGCCCCGCGTTCGACATGCGCTACCCGCACGTGTCCGCCAAGTCCGCCCAGGAGGTCGAGGCCCGATGAAGGTCCAGGGTTGGCTGTTCCTGCTGTGCGGCCTGTTCTTCGCCGCCGTCGACATCGCCTACTGGTTCTGGACCAAGGCGGAGACCGGCGTCGGGGAGCCCGTCGGCACCACGGCCATGGCCATCTCGGTCGGCTTCGCCTTCATGGTGGGCTACTACCTGATGTTCACGGCCCGGCGCATCGGCAACCAGCCGGAGGACGACAAGCAGGCCGAGATCAGCGACGGCGCCGGTGAGCTCGGCTTCTTCAGCCCGAGCAGCTGGTGGCCGCTGTTCCTCTGCCTGGCCGCCGCCTTCGCCTTCGCCGGCTTCGTGATCGGCCTGTGGATGTTCCTGATCGGCGTGTTCATGGTGATCATGGCGATGATCGGGTTCGTGTTCCAGTACTACCGGGGCAACTTCTCCCACTGACCCACGGCTGCCGAGCGGGCGTCCTCCCTCCGGGGAGGGCGCCCGCTTTTTGCCGCCCTTTACATGCCTCGCCCGTGACGAATGCATCACGCTGGGTAATAGGCAGGCGAAGGGACCGAACGGGACGGGGGAGTACTCGTGGGGCGCCTCTCTGTTGGTTGTGCCGGCCTGCTGGCCCTGTCTCTGCTGGTCGCGTGCTCCGAGGCCCGGACCCCGCAACGGGCCGCCGCGCCGGAGGCCGCACCGGACGTCGCGGTGGTGGTCACCCCTCTCGACAGGGCCGGGAACGTCCCCACGGACGAGCCGGTGGTCGTCTCCGCGCAGGGCGGGACGCTGAAGAGCGTCCGCGTCACCGGCAGGCAGGGCGAGCTGCCCGGCGTGATCAGCGCCGACCGCACCCGCTGGCGCAGCAACCGCACCGCGCGGCCCGGCGCCACCTACACGGTCACCTCGGTCGCCGTGAACCCCGACGGCAGGGAGAGGCGGTCCACCAGCACGTTCTCGACCGTGAAGGCGACCAAGACCTTCGACATCGAGCAGCTGACCCCGAGCAAGGACTACACCGGCCTGACCGTCGGCGTCGGCATGCCCATCATGATCGCCTTCGACCAGCCCGTCACCGACCGCGTCTCCGTCGAGCGCAACCTCATCGTGCGCACCTCCAAGCCGGTGCACGGCGCCTGGCACTGGTTCGACGACCGGCACGTGGACTTCCGGCCGGACGAGTACTGGCCCGCCCACACCCGGGTCCGCCTGGAGGCACGCCTGGCCGGCGTGCGCGGCGGCGAGGGCCTGTACGGCAAGCGCGACGTGACGCTCGACTTCAAAATCGGCCGCTCGCAGATCACCAAGGGCAGCACCCAGGAGCACGTGCTGCACGTCGTCCGCGACGGAAAGAGGGTCCGCTCCATGCCGATGAGCGCCGGCAAGGGCGGCGTCTGGAAGTACTACACGACCTCCGGCGTGCACCTGGCCATGTCGCGCGAGCCCGTCACCATCATGACCTCGCCCGGCATCGGCCCCGGCCAGGCCGGCTACTACCGGCTGACCGTCTACAACACGGTCCGGATCTCCAACAGCGGCGAGTACGTGCACAGCGCGCCCTGGTCGGTGGGCTCGCAGGGCAACTCCAACGTCAGCCACGGCTGCGTGAACGTCAGCCCGGCCAACGCGAAGTGGTTCATCGACAACACGCTCATCGGGGACCCGATCATCATCACGGGCACGCCCCGCAAGCTGGAGCCGACCAACGGGTGGGGGCACTGGCAGGAGAGCTGGAAGCAGTGGCTCCAGTGGAGCTCCACCAAGGACGGCCCCACGCTCCCGCTCGACATCTGACCGAGGCCCGCAGAGCCGGACGGCGCCGGGGACGCTCCCGGGCCGCCCGGCGGGGCGGCGCCGAGCGCGCTCCCGGCCCGGCGGTCGCGCGGCGCCAGGGCGCTCCCGGGCCCGGCGGTCGGGTGGCGCGAGGGTGCTCCCGGGCCAGGCGGTCGCGCGGCGCCGGGAATGCTCCAGGGGTCGGTCCCGTGGCCGGACGGCGCGGGGGCGCCCTGGGTGCCTTCTCGCGGCCTCCGCGGCGTCGCGTCGGAAGAGTTTTCCTCCGGCGAGCGTGCGGCCGTCCAGGGGCGCTTCTGGAGCGCCTCTGGACGGGCGGGGTCAGGAGACGGCGCTGCTGACCTCGACCCAGCGGTCCAGGGTGGCGGCGGCGCGGCCGGAGTCGACGGCCTGCACCGCCCGCGCGTACGCGTCGATCATGGCGGAGTCGAGGTCGTCGGACGGGCCGCCGAGAGCGACCAGGGCGGCCGCGGCGTTGAGCAGGACCGCGTCGCGCACCGGCCCGGTGCGGCCGGCCAGCAGGTCGCGCACCGCCTGGGCGTTGAAGGCGACGTCGCCGCCGCGCAGGGCTCCGGCGTCGGCGCGCGGGATGCCGAGCACGGCCGGGTCGAAGACGGTCTGCGTGGCGGCGCCGTCCCTGACCGTCCACACCGTGGAGGTGGTGGCGATGGTGAGCTCGTCGAGGCCGTCGTCGCCGCGGAAGACCAGCGCCGACACGCCCCGCTCGGCGAACACGCCCGCGAGGACCGGCAGCATGGCGGCGTCGTAGACGCCGATGGCCTGGGCGGCGGGGCGGGCCGGGTTGGTGAGCGGGCCGAGGAAGTTGAAGACCGTCGGGACGCCGATCTCCTTGCGCGGCGGGCCGGCGAAGCGCAGCGCCGGGTGGTAGACGGGGGCGAAGCAGAACGCGATGCCCGCCTCCCGCGCCACGCGCGCCGTCTGCTGGGGCGTCAGGTCGAGGCGGATGCCCAGGTGCTCCAGGACGTCGGCGGCGCCGCACGAGGAGGAGGCCGCCCGGTTGCCGTGCTTGACCACCCGCGCGCCCGCCGCCGCGGCGACGATGGCCGCCATGGTGGAGACGTTGACCGTGTGCGCCCGGTCGCCGCCGGTGCCGACCACGTCGACGACCGGTCCCTCCACGCTCAGCGGCGTGGCCAGCTCCAGCATGGTGCGGGCCAGGCCCACCACCTCGGCCACGGTCTCGCCCTTGGCGCGCAGCGCGATGGCGAAACCGGCGATCTGCGCGGGTGTCGCGGAGCCGGACATGATCTCCCGCATCGCCCAGGCGGTCTCGTCGGCGGTGAGATGCTCGCCGGCGAGGAGCGCCGACAGCAGGGCGGGCCAGGTCGTCCGGGCATCCACGGAGGGCACCTACTTCGCGTTGAGTCGGGTCGAGGAGCGGCGGCGCATGAGGTCGGCGACGGTGTCGGCCAGGACCATCGGCTCCAGCGGCTGCGGCACGACGGCGTCGGCCCTGGACCACTCGGCCAGCCAGCGGTCGTCGCGCCTGGCGACGATCAGGCAGATCGGCGGGCAGTCGTAGACCTCGTCCTTGGCCTGCCGGCACACGCCCATGCCGCCGGCGGGCTGGGTCTCGCCGTCGAGCACGGCCACGTCGATCTCGCCGGAGCCGAGCCACTGGTGCGCCTTGGGCTCGGTGGCGCATTCGACGATCTCCACGAGCGGGACGTCGGCCGCCGGGCGCCGGCCGAGGGCCAGCCGTACCTCCTCGCGGGTGGCGGCGTCGTCGCTGTAGACGAGGACCCTCATCGTGTCGTCGGTGCTCACGGTCGCGCTCACTATCGGTCGAAGCGGTATGGTCAACTGGGATCGTACCGGTGCGGTGGCGTGGAGTCCCAGGCCGCCGTCCCCAGCAGGGCTTTCATCCCGATTATCGCAGGTCGCCGCGCCGTCGCCGCCCGCTAACGGGGGGTCGTGCGCCGGACCGACCACTGGAGCCGCAATAATGCTGCCCGTGGCGACAGCATCCGCAATAACTTCGACGACGACAGCACACTCGTCCCGCAGACCCAACCTGGTCAGCGTGGGGACGATCGTGTGGCTGTCCTCTGAGCTCATGTTCTTCGCGGCGCTGTTCGCGATGTACTTCACCATCCGGTCGGTGAGCATTGGCAACGGCTTCGAGTGGGGCCCCGCAATGCTGCGTGAGGGTGCCTCCTCCGAGCATGCCGCTCACCTGAACATCCCGTTCGCGACGGTCAACACGATCATCCTGGTGCTGTCGAGTGTGACGTGCCAGCTCGGCGTGTGGGCCGCGGAGAAGGGGCAGGTCGGCAAGCTGCGCTTCTGGTACATCGTCAGCTTCCTGATGGGCGCCGTCTTCGTCGCCGGTCAGCTGTACGAGTACATGGAGCTGGCGAGCGAGGGCGCGACCCTGTCCGCTAACGCCTACACCTCGGTGTTCTACCTGACGACGGGCTTCCACGGCCTGCACGTGACCGGTGGCCTGATCGCGTTCCTGTTCATGCTGGGACGCACGTACGCCGCGAAGCGCTTCACGCATGAGCAGGCCACCAGCGCGATCGTCGTGTCCTACTACTGGCACTTCGTCGACGTCGTCTGGATCGGTCTTTTCGCGACCATCTACATCATTCGTTAAGGAACGGGATCTCTGTGATTAGGACCACCGCGTGGCGGCGGCATCCCCTCGCGAGATACGCCGTCCTGATTTTGGCGTTGGCGCTGGTCGGGATGGTATATGCCGCCTTCGTGCAGGCGAGCAAGCCCGCCGACGCGGCCCTCGCGTCCGGCAAGGTCGACGACGTCGCGGCCGGCAAGAGCCTGTTCCAGGTTCACTGCGCCAGCTGCCACGGCCTGAACGCGGAGGGCACCTTGACGGGTCCCACGCTGATCGGCGTGGGCGCGGCCGCGGTCGACTTCCAGGTGAGCACGGGCCGCATGCCGGCCGCCAACCCGGGCGCGCAGATGCCGCGCAAGCCGATGGCCGGCTGGGTCACGCCGGAGAAGATCAGGCAGCTCTCGGCCTACGTGCAGTCGCTCGGCGGAGGCCCGGCGGTGCCCACCAAGGACCAGGTCGACCCCGCCAAGGGTGACGCCGGCAAGGGTGGCCAGCTCTTCCGCGCCAACTGCATCCAGTGCCACAACTGGGCGGGCGCCGGTGGCGCGCTGACCCGGGGCAAGTACGCCCCCAACCTCAACGAGGCCACGCCCGAGCAGATCTACGAGGCGATGGTGACCGGCCCGCAGGCCATGCCGGTGTTCAACGACACGACGATCACCCCCGAAGAGAAGCGCGACATGATCGCCTACATCACCCAGGTCCGCGAGCAGAAGGACCCGGGAGGCTTCGGACTGGGGCGGATCGGCCCCGTGACCGAGGGCCTCGTAGGCTGGGTCGTGGGCATCAGCGCTCTCGCCCTTGCCGCCATCTGGATCACCGCGAAGAAGCGACAGAAGTCATGACAGACAACGAGCACGAGAACGAGCAGGTCGACGAGCGCGTTCCCAAGCGCGTGATCGGCACCCCCGCGGCGGGCACCTCGCTGCTCGGCGACGGGGAGTCCGCGCAACCGCACGAGGCCACGACCTCCGAGACCTCCGGCGTGACGTTCCAGGACGAGCAGAAGGCGCGCAAGGCCGAGAAGATCGTGGCGCTCTGCTTCACGGTCACGTTCCTCGCGGCCATCGCCTTCATCATCTCCTACGTGGTGTTCCAGGTCGGCAGCCTGGAGGCGACCGGAGCCTCCAACTTCGCGCTCGGCGGGACGCTGACCCTCGCGCTGCTGGCACTGGCGATCGGCATCGTGGTCTGGGTCCGCCAGATCATGCCGAAGTACTCGCTGATCCAGGAGCGCCACGCGATGGCCTCCGACGACGACACCCGTGAGGTCGTCGCCGACACCTTCGTCCAGGGCGCCAACGAGAGCGGGTTCGTCAAGCGGCCGCTGCTGCGCCGCACGATGCTGCTGGCCGCGGCACCGCTCGGCCTGCTGCCGATCGTGCTGCTGCGCGACCTCGACAACTCCAAGATGCCGGCCTCCAAGTTCAACGAGACGCTGCGCCACACCGTCTGGGGCGAGAAGAACAAGGAGGGCAAGCCGCTGCGCCTCGTGGTCGAGGGCACCGGCCAGCCGATCCGCGCCGCCGACTTCAACTCGCCGGGCGGCATCCTGTCGGTCGTGCCCGAGGGTTACGAGCACGACCTCACCGCCCTCGCCAAGGCCACGCTGATCCTGATCAAGTTCCGTCCCGAGGAGATCAAGTCGGGCACGAACAAGAACTGGACGCACGACGGCATCGTGGCCTACTCCAAGATCTGCACCCACGTGGGCTGCCCGGCGGCCCTGTACGAGCAGACCACCCACCACATCCTCTGCCCCTGCCACCAGTCGACGTTCGACGCGGCCGACGGCGCCAAGGTCATCTTCGGCCCCGCCGCCAGGCCGCTGCCGCAGCTGCCGATCACGGTCGACGACCAGGGCTACCTGATCGCGCAGGGCGACTTCAACGTGCCCGTCGGTCCCAGCTACTGGGAGCGCGGCGACGCTGAGGCCGAGGCCAGGTCCAAGGGAGGCCAGGCATGAGCGAGCTGACAACGGTTCCCAAGGCCATCGCCGGCCCGTCGTCGTACCTCGACGACCGCATCGGTGCGGGCAACTTCCTCAAGCGCAACCTGCGCAAGGTCTTCCCCGACCACTGGTCGTTCCTGCTCGGTGAGATCGCCCTCTACTCGTTCATCATCCTGCTGCTGACCGGCACGTTCCTGACGCTCTGGTTCAAGCCCAGCATGATGGAGGTCCCCTACGACGGCCCGTACGCGCCGCTCAAGGGCGTCATGATGTCCGAGGCGTACGCCTCGTCGCTGGAGATCAGCTTCGAGGTGCGCGGTGGCCTGCTCATGCGGCAGATGCACCACTGGGCGGCCCTGCTGTTCGTGGCCGGCATGACCGTGCACATGCTGCGGGTGTTCTTCACCGGCGCCTACCGCAAGCCGCGCGAGCTCAACTGGATCATCGGTGTGCTGCTGCTGACGCTGGCGCTCGCCGAGGGTCTGACCGGCTACTCGCTGCCCGACGACCTGCTGTCCGGCGCCGGTCTGCGGATCACCGAGGGCGTGGCGATCTCGCTGCCGCTGGTCGGCACGTACATCACCTTCTTCCTGTTCGGCGGGGAGTTCCCGGGGCACGATGTCATCTCCCGGTTCTACTCGCTGCACATCCTGCTCATCCCGGGCATCCTGCTCGCGCTGATCTCGGCCCACATGGTCCTCATGTGGGTGCAGAAGCACACCCAGATGCCCGGCAAGGGCCGCACCGACAAGAACGTGGTGGGCGCCCCGTTCTACCCGGCCTTCATGGCCAAGGCGGGCGCGTACTTCCTGTTCACGTTCGCGGTCATCGCGGGCCTGGCGACCTTCACCCAGATCAACCCGATCTGGATCTTCGGTCCCTACACGCCGGCCGACGTGTCGGCCGGCTCGCAGCCCGACTGGTACATGGGCTTCCTCGAAGGCTCGCTGCGGCTCATGCCGGCCTGGGAGATCAACATGTTCGGCACGGCCCACGCGGGCACGCTGCCGATGAGCGTGATCGTCCCGGCGCTGGTGCCGATGGGCATCATCATGACGGGGCTGGCGCTCTACCCGTTCCTCGAACAGTGGGTGACGGGCGACCGCCGCGAGCACCACGTCGTGGACCGCCCGCGCAACAACCCGCACCGCACCTCGATCGGCATGGCCGGCATCACCTTCTACGGTGTGCTGTGGCTGCTCGGCGCCAACGACGAGCTGTCGGCGTTCTTCCAGATCAACCTCAACTGGACCACCTACGCCGGCCGCGTCCTGGTCTTCGTCGGCCCGGCGATCGCCTACATGATCACCTACCGCATCTGCCTCGGCCTGCAGCGTTCCGACGCGGCGGTCATCTCGCACGGTGTCGAGTCGGGTGTCATCAAGCGGCTGCCGCACGGTGAGTTCATCGAGGTCCACACCGCTCCGGCGGACGACATCGAGGCGCACGTGCGCGGCAAGAAGCCGGTGCCCATGCTGCCGGTCGAGGAGGACCGCTCCGGCATCCCGCCGAAGGGCATGCGCGGTCCGGTCGGCAAGCTGCGCGCCCGCATGTCGCAGGCGTACGGCGGCGAGAAGATCGCGCTCGAGGAGCCGCACGGCGACGGCCACGGCCACGGTCACGAGGAGGAGCCCGCCGCCATCGGCTCGGGCTCGGACGACGAGGACCGGTCGCTGACGCGCTGACGTCGAACAGATCGGCCCCGGGGCCCGGACGGATCTCTCCGTCCGGGCCTCGGGCTTTTCCGGGTCTTGTCCACGGTCGGCATGCCCGCGCGTGGAGCCTCAGGTGTAGCGCTGGGCCTTCCAGATCCTGAGCGCTCAGCTCGGCTCGGCTCGGCTCTGCTCAGCGTGGCCAGGGCCGGCCGGAGCCTGCGGTCGCGGACGGCCTGCGGCGTGCGGACGGCGTGCGGACGCGTGTGGACAGCGCGCGGCGTGCGGACGGCGTGCGCGGTGATGCGCTCGGAGGGTGGCGGACGGACGGAGTCAGTCGGCCTCGGTGAAGCCGATCGAGAACGCCGCGTCGAGGTCGTGGCGGGAGTAGGCGCGGAAGGCGATGTGGGTCTCGGTGTGCAGCACGCCGGCGACCTTGTTGATGCGGCCCGGGACGACCTCGGCGATCTCCTCGTAGGCGGCGACCCGGACCATGGCCAGCAGGTCGTACTCGCCGGTGATGGAGTAGACCTCGCTGACCCCGGCGATCTCGGCGATCGTCTGGGCGACCTCCGGGATCCGGTCCACCTCGGCGTTGATGTGAACGATAGCCGTGACCATGGCCCAACTCTAGCGGGTCACGCCCGCGTCCGGCCTCTCGCCGGAGGCCGGACGCGGCGAGCCCGCCCAGGCCGGGCCAGGCCGGGGCAGGTGGACCTGCGCCGGGCCGGTGGCCGCTACCCGGGCAGGAGCACCGTGCCGACGCCGAGCAGCGCGCAGATCCCGAGGACGCGCAGCATCGGCCACTTCAGCGCGAACGTCATGACCAGCGCGGCCACCGTGATGACCAGGGCGACCGGGTCGACCTTGCCGAGTTCGGGGACCTGCACGGTGAACGGGCCCCACGCCCAGGTGAAGGTCCGCCCGAACAGGGTGTGCTCCGCGAAGTAGAACGCCAGGTTGGCGATGACGCCCACCACGGAGGCGGTGATGCCGGTGAGCGCGGCGCTGATGGCGGTGTTGTGCCGCAGCTTCTCCACGTAGGGGGCGCCGAGGAAGATGAACAGGAAGCACGGCACGAACGTGACCCAGGTCGTCAGCAGCGCCCCCAGCAGCGCCCCGGCCCACGGGGTCAGCGCGCCGGGGTCGCGGTAGGCGCCGAGGAAGGCGACGAACTGCACCACCATGATGAGCGGTCCGGGGGTGGTCTCGGCCAACGCGAGTCCGCGGACCATCTCTCCCGGTGTCAGCCAGCCGTACACCTCCACGGCACGCTGGGCGACGAAGGCCAGCACGGCGTAGGCGCCGCCGAAGGTGACCAGCGCGGTGCCGGAGAAGAACAGGCCTTGGGCGGTGAACACGCTGTCGGTGCCGAGGAGGAGCGCCACCGCGGCGACCGGCACCCACCAGACGACCAGCCCGACGGCCAGGATCCTGCCCGCCGACCGCCGGCTCGGCTGGGCGTGGTGCAGGGCGTCGTCGGGGATCAGCGGTGCCGGGCCGCCGTCGCCGCCGTGCCCGTTGCCCGCCTTGAAGACGTGCGGGGCCAGCCGGTGGACCAGCCGGCCGGCGAGCGCCGCGGCGGCGACCACGATCGGGAACGGTACGGCGAACAGCGCGAGCGCGGCGAAGGCGGCCACGGCCAGCGCGACGAAGAAGGGGTGGGTGAGCGAGCGCCTGGCGACCCGGATGACGGCCTGGGCGACGATCGCGAGCACGGCCGGGGCGATGCCCGCGAACAGCGCGGTCACGACCGTGGTGTCCTGCCACAGGATGTAGACCGCCGACAGGGCCAGCAACGCCAGCATGCCGGGCAGGACGAACAGGGTGCCGGCCACCAGTCCGCCGCGGGTGCCGTTCAGCAGCCAGCCGACATAGATGGCGAGCTGCTGGGCCTCCGGTCCGGGCAGCAGCATGCAGTAGTTGAGCGCGTGGTTGAAGCGCTGCTGGCCGATCCAGCGTTTCTCCTCCACCAGGGTGCGCTGCATGACGGCGATCTGCCCGGCCGGGCCGCCGAAGGTCTGCAGCGAGATCAGGAACCAGGCCCGTACGGCTTGGCGGAACGGGATCACATCCCGGGTGGCTTCGATCGTCATGACGGCCTCTCAGAGGGCGATATAGGCAGGCGGACGGACCGGGAGATCCGCCGGAGGGGAGGTCCGCGCAGCGCGTGAGAGGTCGGCAACGGGCCGGCCGCGCTGCTCACGCCGGTTCCCGCCCCAGCAGGAGGGCGCGCCGGTGGAACTCGTACAGGCCGTCGAAGACCGGCCCGGTGATCTCCAGCACCCGGGCGTCGTCGCAGATCATGGACAGTCCGCGCAGGATCACGTCCACGCCGGGCGCCTCGGGTGCGTCGAAGCGCTCGTCGTCGATGTCGGCCTCGTGCACGATCTCGGCCAGCTTCCACAGCACCGGGTCGTCGAGCTCGTAGCGGCGCAGGATCGTCTCGAAGCTGCAGTCGCCGCCGTGATGGGACAACTCGGCCCCGCGCATGTCGAACGGCGTCGCGTCCGCGGGCACCGCCGCGGGGTCGTCGACGAACACGAACTCCGGCTCGGGATCGAGGTGCCGCCGGATCAGCCAGGCACATGCCGCCCGGTCGATGTGCACGCCGGCCCGCGTGGCCCATCTCATCGCGCGACCTCCCTCGCATCGGTGTCGGCGCCGGAGCCGGTGTCGGCCAGCGCCCGCACCGCGCGCTGCGCGGCCTCACGCTCGGCGGGCGGGAAGTGGTCGCGCCGGCCGATCCTGCGCAGCTCGGCCTGCAGCCGTTTCACAGCGCGACTGCGCTCGCCCGGTCGCCCTCGGGCCGCCGCCTCGGCCTGCTCCAGCACTGCCCGGTATTCGGCGGCCCGGGCGGTCCGCATCTCGGCGGCGATCGCCTTCTCCTGCGCGGCGCTGCCGGCGGCGGCGAGCCACACGGTGGAGCTGCCGCCCATCTCGCCGATCTCCTCGGCGATCCAGTCGATCTGCTCCCGGGTCCGGGCGTCGGCGGGCAACGCGACCAGCCCGTCACCCAGCCGCGCCACACCGAGCCGGTCCAGCTTGCGCCAGATCGTGATCCGCAGCGTCGAGGGCTGGCGCGGGATGCGATACGCCAGCAGCACCCATTGCCCGGTCGCGCCCGTCAACGTCTCCTCCACGTCAGCCTCCATACAGTAACCATAGTTACTGTAGCCATGGTTGCACATCTCAAGGGACAGCGCCCAGTGGGTCCCTCCACTCGACGGGCGAGACATCTCCGGCACCGCGGCCGACCGAGAAACCTACGTTGTAGATTTCGTCTGTTATCCTACGACGTAGGTTTGACGGCAGAGAGGAGCGGATGTGGCCAGACGGACCCAGGGCACCTCGGCGGGGCTCGACCGCGAGCGCATCGCGGCCGCCGCCGTCGCGCTCGTCGACCGCGACGGCCTGGAGCGCTTCGGGGTGCGGCGACTCGCGGACGAACTCGGAGTCGACCCGATGTCGATCTACCACCACATCAAGGGCAAGGCGGCACTGCTGGACGCGATCTCTGAGGCCGTGCTCGCCGAGGTGGCGCCCGCCGCGCACGACGCGTCACACGGCTGGCAGGAGATCGCCAGCCGGACGGCGCACGCCTACCGCGAGACGGCCTACCGGCACCCTCAGGTGTTCCCGCTGCTGGCCACGCGCGCCCAGACCTCACCGGTGGCCCTCGCCGCCCTGGAACGGCTGGTCACCGCGATGCGGGAGGCGGGCCTGCCCGACCAGGTGGTCGCCGACGCGCCGATGACGCTGTTCGGCTTTCTCAACGGCTACCTGATGGCGGTCCTCAGCGGCGGATCCGGCGGGGGCGGCGCCATGCCCGCGATCGACGCCACCACGTACCCGACGATGGCGGCTCTCGCACCCCTGCAGGCCGGCTTCGGGTCCGTGGAGGAGTTCGACCGGATCCTCGGCACCGCGCTCGGCGGAATCCTGGACCGCGCCCGTGCGGCCGGTGGCGGCCACGACGTGAGGAGCGTCTGATGCGACCCCTGGAGATCCTTCTGTCGGCGGTCAACCTGCTGGCGCTGACGACCGTGGCGATTCCCCGGCTGCGCGCGTCGCGCCTGACGGGCTTCGCGGTTCCCGTCGCGCCGCTGCTCGCGGTCACGCAGGTTCTCGTCGAGAGCCCGCGCTGGCAGATGGTCCCCGCCTACGTGCTGTCCGCGATCCTCCCGCTGGTCTGGCTGGCCCGCACCGTGCGACCGAGCGCCGTGCGCGGCAACCGGCTGGTCGCCGGCTCAGGCGCCGGCCTGGGTGTGCTGGCGGCCCTCGCCTCCGTCCTCCTGGCAACGGTGATGCCCGTGTTCCGTTTTCCCGAGCCGACCGGGCCGTACGCGGTCGGCACCACGACCTACCACTGGGTGGACTCGAGCCGCCCTGAGCTGTTCACGAACGCCCCCGATGATCGACGGGAGCTCATGGCGCAGATCTGGTATCCCGCCGAGCCTCGGCCGTCAGCGCCGCGCGCCCCCTACATCGAGGACGCCGAGGCGGTGGCGCCGGCGATCGCGCGCCTGTTCGGCCTGCCCGAGCTCGCCTTCAGCCAACTCGGACACGTGACCGGCAACGCCGTCGCATCCGCCCGGATGGCGGCCGGCCGCCCCCGCTACCCGGTGCTCATCTCCCTCACCGGGCTGCACGGGTTCCGCGCCGCGAGCACCTTCCAGATCCAGGAGCTCGTCTCGCACGGCTATGTGGTCGTCGGGCTCGACCAGCCGGGCGCCGCCGCCATGACGCGCTTCCCCGACGGGCGGCAGATCCCGGCATGGTCCAGGGACGAGATCTACCCGCTGATCAGCCAGAGCTGGACGCCGCGGCCCGACGCGCCGGCCCTTCGTGGAAAGGCGCTTCCCGACGGGATCATCCCGTACTTCGCGCAGGACGTCGGCTTCGCGCTCGATCGGCTCGCCACGCTGAACGAGGCCGACCCCCACGGCATCCTGACCGGCCGCCTCGACCTCGAGCGCGCCGGCGTCTTCGGGATCTCCCTCGGTGGCGCGACCGCCGCCGAGGCGTGCGCGAACGACCAGCGCATCAAGGCGTGCTTCATCATGGACGTCCAGATGACGGCCAACGTCGTCCGGGCGGGCCTGCGGCAGCCGGTCATGTTCATGACCCGCGATGCCGCGACCTTCCGTCTCGAACGGGAGCGCGGCGGCGGGTGGCCGGAGGAGGAGATCTCCGGGACCATCGACACCATGACCGACGTGTACGGACGCCTGCCGGGCGCCGGCTACTACGTGGAGGTCCCCGGGTTGTTCCACGCCGACTTCACCGACGCCCCGCTGTTCTCCCCCCTCACAGGGCAGCTGGGCCTGAACGGGACGCTCGACCCCCAGCGGGGACACGACATCATCAACGCCTACTCGCTCGCCTTCTTCGACGCGCATCTCCGGGGACGGTCACCGTCACTGCTCAAGGGGCCGTCGAGCCGCTTCCCGGAAGCGCGGTTGCGACATCACCAGGGCGCGCCGTCGCCTGCCAAGCCCTAGTCTCCGGCGGTCGCCGGCGTCCTCGCCGGCGGCCAAGGACCACCTGCCGTCCGGACCGGTCACAGCCGGGCCGTCAGCGTCATGGCGGCGGCGGTCAGCGCGGCGAGCAGGGCCCAGGCGGGCGCGAAGCTGCCGGTAAGGTCCGTGAGCAGGCCGAGGACGGGTGGCGCCAGAACGACCGCCACCTGGTTGACGGCCATGGCCAGGCCGAGGGCGAATCCGGTGTGGTCCGGCGGCGCCGATTCGGCGGCGTAGGCGACCCAGGGGCCGTACCAGCCGATTCCGAAGAAGCCGAGCCAGACGAAGAGCAGGCAGGCCGCGACGGGAGACCGGCCGATGGGGGTCGTCAACACCGCCATCCCGATGATCACGGCGGCCAGGCAGGTCAGGACGCAGGCGTAGCGGCCGGCTCCGTGCCGGTCGCTCCAGGCCGCCAGGCAGACCCGGCCCAGCGCGCCCGCGCACTGGACCGCGACGTACACCAAGGCCGCCGAGGCGGGGTCCATGGCCGTCACCTCGTGCAGGTACAGCACGGTGAGCACGCCCACGCCGCTGTGCACCGACACCATACTGGCGCCGGACAAGATGATCTTCTTCATGTACGGTTCGCGGAGCAGGGCCGGCCGCACGCGGGACGTGGTCGCAACGGGGCGCCGGTCCGGTGGACGGTGGTAGAAGGCCATGAAGGCGACGGCGCCCGACAGCGCGACGAGCGCGCCGGCCGCGAGCGTCGACCGCCAGCCGTAGGCCGTCGCGAGTGAGGGAAGTGCGCAGGCGGCGAGGACGCCGCCGAGCGGGAGTCCGGCCTGGCGGATACCCATGGCCAGGCCACGCTGCGAGGCGTCGAACCAGGACGCCACCGACTTGCTGCCGCCCGGCTGAACGGTGCTGTACCCCGCACCGGCGACCAGCAGGACGACGAGCAAGGAGACGTACCCCGGGACCGCGCTGCCGGCGGCCAACGCGACGGCGACCACAAGAGCACCGATCCCGACGACCCAGCGCTCGTCGTGGCGGTCCAGCAGTCGTCCCGCCACGAGCAGTCCGGCCAGCGGAAGGAGCTGAGCCGCCGACTGCAGCAGGCCGAGCTGGGTCGTGTTCAGCTCCAGGTCTCGTCGCAGGTGGACACTCATCGCGCCGATGCCCTGCACGAAGAACGCGGCCGCGGCCTGGGTGAAGGTCGCGACACCCAGGATGACCCAGCGGTATCGCGATGTCCTCACGGCTTCCAGCACAGCAGGGGATCGGGGTGGTCGGCGAAGCCGAGCTGCCGGTAGAGCGGCTCCGCCTCGTGGGAGGCGGTGAGGTCGACCCGTACGGCGTCGCGGTCGCGGAACCAGTCGAGCAGACCGATCATGATCGCCCGGCTGTGCCCACGCCGCCGATACGCCGGGTCGGTGACCACGCCGATGACGTGGCCGATCCTCCCGTTGCGGGAGTGAGGGCCGGGGAACCACTGTTCGATCGTGCCGATGCCGCACGCGGCCAGGCCGGTGCCGCCGTCCACGACCAGGATCCGGCAGTCGGGGTCGGTCAGCTTCCGCCTGAGAACCCGGGCGAGCGCGTCGCGCCAGTCGTCAACGGAGTTCGCCGGGTTGAAGAAGTCACCGCCGAGGTCGTCGAAGAGCAGCGCCCGGAGGCGGACGAGTTCCGGAATATCGTGCTCTGTTGCTGTTCGCGCCATGACGTACAGGCTGATGTAATGAGCTTGTGCACCTCAACCCTTACGGCGCCGACGTGGTGAACTTCGCCGCGGACCTGGCGAACCGCCCTCCGACGAGCGCCGACGAGCTCGCGGACCGCTGCCGCACGGCCGGTCTGGTGCTGGAGCGCCCCGTCGAACCGTCGGACCTCGACCAGACCCTCGCCGTCATCGACGCCTGGACGAACGTCGTCGACGCCACGGGGGAGCGCGAGAAGGCCAAGCTGGTCAACGAGATGCTGGCCCGGTCGGCCGCCTACCCCCGGCTGACCGACCACGCTCATGGGTGGCACCTGCACTATCGCGACGACCTGCAGCCGCTCGGCGCGGTGCTGTTCGCGCTGATCTCCGTGGGCACCGCGATGCACCTCGTCAGCCGGGGCATGGACCGGCTCGGACGGTGCGCCGCCGCCGGTTGCGAGACGATCTTCGCGGACACCTCACGCACCGCACGGCAGCGCTACTGCTCCCACCCGTGCGCCAACCGGGACGCGGTACGCCGCCATCGCGCCCGTCAGTCCACGCCCTCCACCTGACCGGCAGGCAGGCGGCGGTGGCCGGCGTCGCCCGCCGGCAGCTCGTCGTGGGTTCCGGCGGGAGCCGCCAGCCGGCGGCGGCCAGCGCGGGCCGGGAGGGGGTGTCAGGTCAGGGGGCGGCCTTCGCGGGAGCGGGGCGCGACGAGGGGCCGGTAGGCGAGGTCGATGCGCGCCTTGTGGCGGGCAGCCCCGTGGGCGGGCAGGCTCCACTCGCCGTCGACCTCCACCAGCCGCACCCCCGGCGACTCCAGCCACCGCAGGATGCACTCGGTCTCCTCGGCGCTGGCCGCGTGGACGGGCCCCGGCCCGGGGATGACCGCCTCGGCCGTGGCGACCAGCGACTCGACGAACGGCGTGGGATGGGCCCCGCGCGGCATGACCCCCGCGGCGGCCAGCCGCCCGTAGCGGACGACGTGGATGTCCCAGCCGCCGTCGAACGCCGGGCTGGCCGCGACGAGCTGGGGGATGCGGGTGATGGCGGACAGCCGCTGCATGCGGGCCGCCGTGCGGACGAACGCCGCCAGCCGGTCGCGGTCGACGCTCGCCTCCTCGTAGCGCTGCTCCAGGGACAGGCGCTCCATCCGGGCCGTCACGGCGGCGAGGACCGGGGAGGCGTCGTCGGTCATGGCGCGGCGGGCGTTGGCCGCGTGGACGGCGTAGTCGGCGGGGCTCTCCTTGCCCTCGCACGGGGCGCCGCAGCGGCCCATCTCGTGCAGCACGCAGGCCGCGCGGCGGGTGCGCAGGCTGATGGGCTGGGTGCACTGGCGCAGCGGCACCGCCTCGTGCAGCGCGATGCGGGCGTCGTCGGCGGCGCTGGTGCTGCCGAACGGGCCGAGGTAGGCGGCCCCGTCGTCCTTGAGCTCGCGCACGATCGACAGGCGGGGGAACGGCTCCTGGGTGAGCTTCAGCCAGACGACCCGCTCGGGGAAGCGGGAACGGCGGTTGTAGCGGGGTTTGGCGCCGCCGATGAGCCGCAGCTCGCGCACCTCGGCCTCCAGGGCGGTCGCGCAGACGATGTGGCGGACCCGCTCGGCGATGCCGATCATCTCGCGGATGCGCGGGCGGGTCTCGCCGGCCGTGAAGTAGGAGCGGACGCGGTTGCGCAGGTTGGTGGACTTGCCGATGTAGAGGACCTCGCCCCGCTCGTCCTCGAAGAGGTAGACACCGGGGGCGTGGGGCACCGACTCGGCCAGGTGGCGCTTGCGCTGCTGCTCGGGTGTGGGAGCGCGGACGAACGACTTGAGCTCCTCCAGCGTGTGCACCTGGAACGAGCCGGCCCGCTCGATCAGCCCGTGGAGCACGTGGACGGTGGCCCTGGCGTCCTGCAGGGCGCGGTGGCACGGCTCGGCCGGGCTGCGGAAGAACCTCGCCAGCGTGCCCAGCTTGGCGTTGGGCGTCTCGTCGCGGGTCAGCACCCGGCGGGCCAGGTCGACGGTGTCGACGACCGGGTTGGCCGGCGGCGGATAGCCGTGCGCGGCGCAGGCCGCCTTGACGAACCGGGTGTCGAAACCCGCGTTGTGCGCCACCAGCGTGGTGCCGCGGATGAACTCCAGGAAGCTCGGCAGCACCGCCTCGATGCGCGGAGCCGCCACCACCATGGCGTCGGTGATGCCGGTCAGCACGGAGATGAACGGCGGGATCGGCCCTCCGGGATCGACCAGCGTGGAGAACTCGCCGAGCACCTCGCCGGCCCGCACCTTGACGGCGCCGATCTCGGTGATCGCGTGCTCGGCCGGTGAGCCGCCGGTCGTCTCCAGGTCGAACACGACGAACGTGACGTCACTCAGCGGAGTGCCGAGCTCGTCGAGAGTGCCTTGAACCGCGTCCACGACCAAGACCATAGAGACCCCGACCGACAGTCGGGCGTCGCGGACCGATATCCGGTCTCTTGCAGACTTCGTTACTCTTCCGTTTATGTCCGGCGAAGGAAGACTCGCCGACCGCTATGCCCTGGTACGGCCGCTCGGCAGCGGCGGCATGGGGCGGGTGTGGCTGGCCAGGGACGAGATGCTCGACCGTGAGGTGGCGGTCAAGGAGCTCACCCTGCCCGAGGGCCTGCCGCCCGCGGAGCGGGCCGAGCTCGTCACGCGCGCCGTACGCGAGGCCCAGGCCACCGCGCGGCTGCGCCACCCCGGCATCGTGGCGCTGCACGACGTCATCGTCGAGTACGACCGGCCCTGGCTCGTCATGGAGCTGCTGCGCGGCAGCACGCTCGGCGAGGTCGTCCAGCGGCACGGGCCGATGCCGCAGGAGCACGCGGCGCGCATCGGCGCCGACGTGCTGGAGGCGCTGTCCGCCGCCCACGCGCAGGGGTTGCAGCACCGCGACGTCAAGCCGGGGAACGTGTTCCTCACCGACGGCGGCCGCGTGGTGCTCACCGACTTCGGCATCGCCCGGCAGGAGGGCCAGGCCGCCCTCACCGAGCAGGGCGTCATGATCGGCTCGCCCGGGTTCATCGCGCCGGAGCGGCTGGAAGGCGACCCCGGCGGCCCGGCCAGCGACGTGTGGTCGCTCGGGGCGACGCTGTACGTCGCGGTGGAGGGCCGGCCGATGTACGACGGCGCGCCGGGCGAACGGATCACCGCCACGCTCACCGTGCCGCCGCCGCGCGCCTCCGGCCCGGTCGGCGAGGTCGTGGCGGCCATGACGGCACGCCACCCGGTCGCCCGGCCCGACGCCTGGAGCGCCCGCAACGCGCTCAGGCAGGTCGCCGCCGGCCAGGCCCCCCAGCTCCCGCACCACGACGCCACGGTGCCGGGCAGGATCAGAAGACGCGGGCGGTCCTGGCTGTGGGCGGCGGCCGCCGCGGCGCTCGTCGCCGTCGCGGCCGCGGTCACGCTGGTCGTGGTACGCGGCCAGGACGACGGGGTGCCCGAGGCGTTCGTCCTGCCGATGGACGTGTGCTCCCTGCTGACGCAGGAGGAGGTCGGCCGCATCCTGCGCGTGCAGAGTCCGCCCAAGGGGCGCCCCGGCTCCAACGGGGAGGGCCCGACCTGCGCATGGCCGGCCAAGGAGCAGCAGCAGGGGCTGAGCCTGCAGGTGCAGAGAGACTCCGACACCCCCGACCCGTGGTCCATGACGCCGGCCACGGCGCACACGCTGTTCGAGAACCAGAAGCGCTACTACGGCAAGCTCGCCGGCAAGCAGGTCGACTGGTCCTGGCCCGAGATCGGGGCCGACAGACGTCTCAGCGCGACGAGCACGCCGGTCCGCGCCGTCAGCGGCCTGGGGGAGGAGGCGTTCGCCCATGAGCTGCAGGGCCCGACGAAGCTGACGCACTCCGCCTACGTCTACTACCGGCTCGCCAACCTCGTCGTACGGGCCCACTACACGACCCTGGGAGACCGGCTGAGCGACGAGGAGATCCAGCGGAACGCGCTCACGGCGGCGCGGGCGGTCGAGGGGGCGCTGCGCCGTGCGGGCTGAGCCCTACCTGCTCGCCGGCCGCTACCTCCTCACCGAGCGGCTCGGCGAGGGCGGCGCCGGCACCGTGTGGCGGGCCGTCGACCGGGTGCTCGACCGGCAGGTGGCGGTCAAGCAGGTGCGCGTGCCGGCCGGCCTCACCCCGCAGGAGCGCACGGCGTTCACCGGCCGGGCCATCCACGAGGCCCGCTCGGCCGGGCGGCTGCGCGACCCCGCCATCGTGCTCGTGCACGACGTGGTGCTCGACGGCGACCAGCCCTGGATCATCATGGACCTGGTCACCGGCCGCTCGCTGGACAAGGTCATCAAGGCGGACGGGCCGCTGCCGCCGCACGAGGTGGCCCGGATCGGGCTGCGGGTGCTGTCGGCGCTGGAGACGGCGCACATGCACGGCATCCTGCATCACGACGTCAAACCGGCCAACATCCTGCTCGACGCCGACGGCTCGGCCATGCTCACCGACTTCGGGATCGCGGTGCCCCTGTACGGCCAGGACGGCGGCGGCCCGGCCGGCGGCTCGCTCGGCTACATGGCGCCCGAACGCCTCAACCAGCAGGCCGCCGGCCCCGCCTCCGACCTGTGGTCGCTGGGCGCCGCCCTGTACGCGGCGGCCGAGGGGCGGGCGCCGTTCGAGCGGCCGATGCCCGCCGCCGTGGCGGCCGCGGT
>NZ_KZ559466.1:458691-487878 GCF_002850745.1 Nonomuraea indica | reverse complement strand
GGCGCCCCCCCCCGCCGTACCCGGAGAGGGCGGGCCGGGTCCTCGGTGATCTGATCATGGCGATGCTGGCGAAGGACCCGGCGGAGCGACCGCCGGCCGCCTCCGTGCGCGAGCGGCTGGCCGCCGTCGCCGAGCCGGGCCGCCGTCGCCGCCGGTGGCTCGCCCCCGTGGCGGTCGCCGCCGCCGTCCTGGTGGGAGCCGGCGGCTGGTACGGCGTCGCCGCCCTGCGGGGCGGGCCCGACCCGGGCAGGTTCGTCACGGCGCCCGACCCGTGCCGGCTGCTCAGCGACGCCCAGGCGGCCGAGCTGCTCGACGGCCGGGTCCGCCGCGTGGTGCCCATGCCGGGCACGTGCGAGTGGAAGCTCGCCGACGAGCCGCACCGCAGCCGCCGGATCGTCGTAGGGGTCAGGGCCGAGCGGCCCAACGGCGACCTCGGCGGGGCGGCCATGGCCGAGAGGAGGTTCGCCGGCGAGCGCGTCGCCCGGTCGGGGGCGCAGGGCAAGGTGCTCGGCACCGTCACCGGCCCGGTGCACGATGTGCAGGGGGTCGGCGAGAAGGCGTTCGCGCAGGTCACCTTCCGGCTCGCGACGAGCTCCACCGAGGTGGGGCAGGCGGACAACGTGGTGCTCTTCCGGCTGAGCAACCTTCTGGGCGAGGTGGTGCTGCACCACACGGACGTGCCGGTGGACGAGGCCGGCGCGGGACGCGCCACGGCCGTCGACGCCGCCCGGCTCGTGTCGGCGGCGATCGGGCAGTGAGCGGGCGGTGAGCGGGCCGTCGGGCCGCCGGGACGGGACGGGAACGCCGGCCGGCACGTGCCTGTCGGGCGTGTTCACTACCATGTGCACTCGCACGTCATGGCGAAGAGCAGGAGTCCCTCGTGAATCCCGGTAGCGAGTACGAGCCGCCGCACCCGCCCGGGCCGGAGCCCGGCAGGCAGTACCCGCCGTCGCCCGCCTGGCCGGCCACCCCGCCACCGGGCCCCGGCCTCCACGGGCCCCCCGGCCAGGGCCCGCAGCACCCGCCGGGCGGCCCGCGGCAACCCCCTGACCAGCACCCGCAGCACCCCACCCCGCACCGACCCCCGCACGTCGGCCCGCAGAATCCCCAGGGCCCCGGCCCGCAGCACCCGCAGGGCCCCGGCCCGCAGGGTCCCCAGGGCTCCGGTCCGCAGCACCCGCAGGGGCCCGGTCCGCAGTACCCCCAAGGGCCCGGGCCGCAGCAGCATCCGGGGTCCTGGCCGCAGCAGCCCGCAGGCCCGGCTCCGCAGCGTCCGCCGGGCTCGGGCCCGCACCACCCCGGCTCCACGCAGCCCCCGGCGGGACCCTTCGGCCAGTCGCCCACCATCCCGGCCGCCATGCCGCCCGGCCCCCCGGCGCCGGGCACGCCGTCCGGCCCCCGCGAGCGGCGCGGCTGGGTGCTGCCCGTGGCGGCGGTCGCCGTCGTCCTCGCGCTCGCCGGCGCCGCCGGCGCCTACCTCGTGTACGGCAGGACGCCCGCCGGCGAGTCCGGCAGGACGGGCACCGCCGCCAAGCCGCCCTCCTCCGTCCCCGCCTCCGCGGTGCAGGGGCCCGACGTGTGCGCGATGCTCTCCGACGCGACCACCGACCGGCTGGTGCCCGACGCGACCGTGGCCGGCACGTCCCGGGAGACCGAATACACCGTCAACTTCGACTGCAACTGGACGAACCGCCAGATCTCGTTCGGTGACTACTGGCGCAGCCGCGAGATCGACGTCAAGGTCCGTCAGCACAAGGGCCAGGGCGCGAAGACCGGCCGGGCCATGGCGCAGAACTCTCATGAGATCGACTACGGCTCCGCCAAGTTCGGCGCGACGTCCAAGCCCACCCCCGAGCCCGACGAGAAGGAGTACGTCTCACCCGTCAAGGACATCTCGGGGGTGGGCGACGGCGCCTTCGCCCAGTACGTCTGGCGGCGCTCGGGCACCGTCCTGTGGTACTCGTACGGCGAGGCGCACGCCCGCGTCGGCGACATGACGATCGAGATCAGGTATCAGGCGTCCCAGCAGCGCAAGGACGCGGCCGTCCTGACGAACAAGACCACCCAGTCCATCAGCGAGGACAACGCCATCCGCGAGGCGACCGCCCTGGTCGGCGAGGTGGCCAAGGGCGTCACCGCCTGGAAGGCGCAGCACCCCGGGGTGCTGGCCAAGCCCCGCGGGCAGGTCACCAGCTCGCCGACCCCCCAGGCGACCGCCTCCCCGCAGGTCGTCGCCTTCCCGCCCGCCTGCAAGGCCGTCGAACCGGTGGCGACCCGCCTGGTGCCCCGTCCCACGCCGAGGGCGCGCGCCGGCGGGTCGGGCGGCGACGCGCAGACCGAGTGCCGCTGGCTCAACCTGGACGTGCCCGCCGGTGACGACGTCACGAGGATCCGCAGCGTGCTGATCACCACGCACCGGTTCGCCAACCGCGCGGGCGCGCCGGACGTGGGCGCCGCCAGGGGCTACTTCGCGAAGGAGCGGGGCGGCGCCAGGAGCATGGAGGGCGGCACGCAGGGCGGCATCACCTGGGGCGAGGTGACCGACCTCAAGGGCCTGGGCGAGGCCGCGTACGCCCGCTACATCAAGTACCGGCGCATGGACGTGCACAACGGCAGCGCCTCCGTGGTCATGCGCCGGGGCGCCGTCGTGGTGAGCGTCGACTACTCCGGCGCCGAACGGCCGAAGGGCGAGCCGGCCGACTCGCCCAAGGTGCGCCTCATGCCCGAGAAGGAGGCGCGCGACGGCGCGCTGGCCGTGGCGCGGGCCTACTTCGCCGAGCTGGCCAAGGAGCCGGCCGGCGGCTGAGCGCGGTCCGGATGACCGGTCGGGCGACGGTTCACCTGCCCGGCCGGTCGCCGTCGGCCGCGCGGACGAGGAACGGCTCCAGCAGCCCCGGCACGGCGCGGGCCGCGAGGCGCAGGCCGTCGTCGTGGTCCACGTCCGGCACGTCGTAGTGCCCGGCGCCCGCGGCCGTCGTCGCGGTGACCGTCAGCAGGCCGGCCCGGCGCTGGACGTACGACTGCGTGATCGTCCAGCCGACGATGCCGGCGCGGTCGAGCACGACCGTGCGGCGCGTCACCGAGCCGTGCCGGGTCACCAGATGCCGCCTGCCCAGGGCGTGCCCGAGACCGCGGTAGGAGTCCACGGCGAGCCACAGGGCGGCGGGCAGCGCGAGCGCCGGGACGAGCCAGACCCAGCCGCCCGCCCACGCGTCCCACCCCTGACGTCCCGCCCAGAGCACCCAGCCCCCGCAGGCCGCGGCCAGCGCCGCCACCGCGGCCACGGCCCGGACCAGGCGCCTGCGCCGCGCTGCCCGAGGGTGACCGACCGGCTCGGGCACCGCCGCCCAGGCGCCGCCGCCCGCGCCGCCGGGCGCCTCAGGCCGGGACTCCCCGGATGCCCCCAGCGGCACGGCCGGCGCCAGGACTCCAGGAGCCAGGGTGGTGGAAGTCGGCGCGGTGCCAGTCGGGATGGCAGGAGCCGGGGCAGTGGGAGTCACTGCGGTGGGAGTCACTGCGGTGGGAGTCACTGCGGTGGGAGTCACTGCGGTGGGAGTCACTGCGGTGGGAGTCACTGCGGTGGGAGTCACTGCGGCGCGAGCCGGGGCGGCAGGAGTCACGGTGGTCGGAGTCAGGGCGGCGATGCGGGCGGCGAGCCGGGCCGCCTCGGCGTGGGGGAGCGGCGGTGTGAGGGCCGCGACGTCCTCCGTCTCGCCCTCCTCCGCCTTGCCGAGCCCGGTCGCCACCGCCGTGACCCGCGCCCCGCCGCCGAGCCGCAGCAGCAGCGGTTCGCGGATCTCCACGCCGCGCAGCCGTCGCTCCTCCAGCGTCAGCGAGCGGCTGGTCAGCAACCCCCTGCTCAGCCGCAGCCGGCCCGGCTCGCGCGCCAGCCGGTAGCGGGCCCACGACTCGGCGAACAGCAGCCCCGCACCGAGCACCCCGACCGCCACGTTGCCCGCCACGACGAGCGGCACCGTCACCCACGGCCGCCCGCTCACCCACTGCCACACCGCCCGCAGCGTCTCCTCGGAGAACGCCTCCACCCCGAGCGCGTCCAGCGGCTTGTACAGCGCGCCGAGCACCAGGGCGCCGCCGGTGAACGCCCACACCGACAGCGGCGCGTACCTGATCCACGACCAGCGCAGCTCGGCCAGCACCCCGTCGCCGTGCCCGTTGCCGGCCGCGTCCGGGACCAGGGGCAGCAGGGCGCGGCGCAGCTCCTCGCCGTCGCGCCGGGTGAGCGGGTCGAGGGTCAGCTCGGTCTGCCCGCCTGCGTGCTCGCCGGTGCCGACCCTGACGACGGTCAGGCCCAGCACCCGCCGCACGGGGTCGGCCCGCAGGTCCACGCTGCGCACCCGGTCGCGCGGCACCGACCGGTGCTGCCGTACGGCGATCCCGCTGCGCAGTTCGAGCCGGTCCCCGGTGAGCCGCCAGCGGGTGGCGCGCAGCCGCAGCGCCTCGTGGACCAGCACGGCGGCCACGGTGAGCAGCGCGGCCCCCACGCCCGCCGGCACGACACCCGCCGGCCGCCATCCGAGCCCGGACAGCACCCGCGCGACGACGACCCCCACAGGCACCGCGGCGGCCAGCGAGTGGACCGACGACGCCCACAGGCCGCGTGCCGACAACGACCGCCAGCTCACGTGGCATCACCGGGCGTGGCCTGGGTCAGCATGGTCAGGCGGGCGGCCAGCTCGGCGGCCAGCTCGTGGTCCAGCCCCTCGATCCTGAGGGCGCCCGCGGCGGAGGCGGTCGTGACGGTCACGTCGGCCAGGCCGAACATCCGCTGGAGGGGCCCGCGCGCCGTGTCGACGGTCTGGACGCGCGACATCGGCGCCACCCTCCAGGTGTGGGTCAGCCGGCCCTTGCGCGTGTAGACGGCCTCGTCGGTGACCTCCCAGCGCTCCACCCGGTAGCCGAGGC
The DNA here is from genome assembly GCF_002850745.1 of Nonomuraea indica. Lineage (GTDB taxonomy): Bacteria > Actinomycetota > Actinomycetes > Streptosporangiales > Streptosporangiaceae > Nonomuraea > Nonomuraea indica. The sequence goes on along the minus strand of NZ_KZ559466.1, from coordinate 482,955 downwards.
GCGGGCCGGCCAGCGCCGCCAGCAGCAGGCCCGCGCCGGCCACGCCCACCAGCGCGCCGAGCCAGCCGGGACGGTCGGTGAACGCCCAGTACGCCGCCGCCGCGGCCCCCGCGAGCGGCGCGGCGAGGAGCAGTCCCTGGACGGTCCACCAGTGGACGGCCCGCGGGTCGGCCCGGTGGCGCGGCGGGCGCAGCGCGATCGGCGCATCGCGGGGCGCCCGGCCCGATGTGCGTGTATCCCCTTGCATACCGGCAGCCTCGCGTCCGCGCCGGTCCGCCCGCGTCGGCCGTCGGTCTCGCGGCGCATCGACTTTGGTCTGCTGTCGCCGTGTCGTGGGAGGTCGTACGCTCGTGATCCGTGAGCGAGCGGCGCGAGCACGTCCCCGAGTACCGCTGGGCCCTGCCCTCGGTGCTGCTCGGCGACGGCGCCGACGGGCGGCCGGTGCGGCGCTCGACCCGTGACTGGATCGTCGACATCGCCATGTTCCTCACGGCGTGCCTGCTGGCCCTGCTCACCGCGACCGAGCTGGACGGCGAGCCCCGCGGGCTGGTGCTGACCGAGCAGGTCACCGGGGTGCTGTCGTGCGCGGCGGTGTGGCTGCGCCGCAGGTGGCCGGTGGCGCTGGCGCTCGTCAGCACGGCGATGGCGTCCTACCTGGAGATGGCCGGCGGGGCGTCGGTCGTCGGCCTGTTCACGGTGGCGGTGCACCGGCCGTTCAAGATCTCCGGGCCGGTCGCTGCGGTCAACCTCGTCACCCTCGTGCCGTACGGCGTGCTCAGGCCCGACCCGGACCTGGGCGCCGGCGGCATGTTCGTGCTCGGGGTGGCGATCGTGGCGACGGTGTTCGCCTGGGGCATCGTGGTGCGGGCCAGGCGTCAGCTCGTCTGGTCGCTCAGGCAGCGTGCCGTCATCGCCGCCGAGGACGCCAAACGGCTGGAACGGGAGCGGATCGCCCGGGAGATGCACGACGTGCTGGCCCACCGCATCTCCATGCTCAGCCTGCACGCCGGCGCGCTGGAGTTCCGGCCGGACGCCCCCGCCGAGGACATCGCCAGGGCCGCGGGCGCCATCCGGGACAACGCCCACCTGGCGCTCCAGGATCTGCGCGAGGTGATCGGTGTGCTGCGCCACTCCTCCTCGGCCGGTGACGACGGGCCGGTGCCCGACCCGCCCCAGCCGACGCTGGCCGACCTGCGCGCGCTGGTCGAGGAGTGCCGCCAGGCCGGCATGAAGGTGTCGTACACGACGCGGCTGGAGGGCGGGACGCCCGCCGAGGGCGGCGTGCCGCGAGGGCTCGGCCGCACGGCCTACCGCGTCGTGCAGGAGGCGCTCACCAACGCGCGCAAGCACGCGCCGGACGCGCCCGTCACGGTGACGGTGTCGGGCGGCCCGGGCGAGGGACTGACGGTCGAGGTGCGAAACCCCCGCTGGGCCCACCACGGCCGGCGCATCCCGGGTGCCGGCGCCGGGCTGATCGGGCTCACCGAGCGGGTCGAGCTTGCGGGTGGCACCTTCGGCTACGGGCCCCGGTCCGACGGCGACTTCTGGTTACGGGCGTGGTTACCGTGGTCGCCATGACGATCAGGGTACTCATCGTGGACGACGACGCGCTCGTCCGGGCCGGGCTGTCGATGATCCTCGGCGGGGCGGGCGACATCCACATCGTCGGGGAGGCGGGTGACGGGTCGCAGGTCCCGGCGATGGTGGCCGAGCACCGGCCCGACGTGGTGCTGATGGACATCCGCATGCCCGACGTCGACGGCCTGACCGCGACCGAGGCGCTGCGCGCCGCCAAGGAGCCGCCGGAGGTCGTCGTGCTGACCACGTTCCACGCCGACGCGCAGGTGCTGCGCGCGCTGCGGGCCGGCGCCGCGGGCTTCCTGCTGAAGGACATCCCGCCGCGTGAGCTGGTGGAGGCGATCAGGAAGGTGGCGGCCGGGGAGCCGATCCTGTCGCCCGCCGTGACCCGGCAGCTCATCTCGCACGTCTCCGGCGCTCAGCGGACCCGTGCCGACCGGGCCCGCGAGCTGCTCGACGGGCTCAGCGAGCGCGAGCGGGAGGTGGCCCTCGCCATCGGCCAGGGCCGGAGCAACGCCGAGATCGGCCGCGAGCTGTACATGAGCGTGGCGACCGTCAAGGCGCACGTCTCGCGCATCCTCACCAAGCTCGCGCTGAACAACCGGGTGCAGATCGCGCTGCTGGTCCACGACGCCGGCGGGTGATCAGGCGGCGCCGTCAGGGCCCGTTCCGTCCCCGCGCACCCGCCGTTCATCTCGAACTAACGCTTGCTCATGCCGATCGTACGGTTACGGTCAGGTACGCGGCAGCCGTACCCTTGTCTGAAAGGGCATGTCACGAAGGGACAGTGGGATGAGCTCAGCGGGTGAAGGCCTGTCTCGCCCGCTTCCCGAGCAGGTGCGGCTCAACGTGGTCGACCTGGCGGCCCAGGTTCTCGGTTCGATGCCCGCTGCCGCGGTGCCCCCGCCGTTGCGCGGCATCGCCAAGTTCGACCCGCGCAAGCGCGCCAAGCTGGGCGGCACCCCCATCGCCGCCCAGCTGGAGAACGACAAGAAGTTCCGTGAGGCGGTCGCCGAGTCGGTCGCCGCGGGCTGGCCGGAGCTGGTCGCCTCGCTCGCCGACGGGCATGTCCCGCCCGCCGCCGACCCGGTGCTGGTGGCCGCCGCCGCCTACCTCACCCGACCGCCCGGCTGGGCCGAGATGGTCGAGGCGGCCCGCGCCGACCTGCAGCAGACCGCCGCCGCGGCCGAGGGGTCGGAGCGCGAGGAGGTCGTCTCCCGGCTGCGCGAGCAGCTCGCCGCCCAGAAGAGCGCGGCCAAGGAGGAGGCCGACCGGCTGCGTGAGCAGCTCAAGGCCGCCCGCGCCGAGAACTCCGACCTGCGCCGACGGCTCCACGAGGCCCGCGAGCGCTCCAAGGCCGCCGTGCGGCGGGCCGAGGAGATGGAGGCCGCCGCCGAGGAGGCCCGCACGGCGGCCTCGGCCGCGGGCAGCGCCGGCGAGGCCGAGCTGCGCCGCCTGCGCGAGCGCCTGGCCGACGTCGAGAAGCAGCTGGAAGCCTCGCGCCGGGCCGCCCGCGAGGGCCGCAGCATCGAGGACGCCCGGATCAGGGTGCTGCTCGACGCCCTCCAGGACGCCTCCGCCGGGCTGCGCAGGGAGCTGGCCCTGCCGACGATGATCAGCAGGCCGGCCGACTCGGTCGCGGCCGTCACCGGGGAGCGGCCCGGTGTGCGCGGCGTGCCCGCCCGCGCGCTGGCCGACGACGACCCGCAGCTCCTCGACCAGCTTCTCGCGCTGCCGCAGGTGCACCTCATCATCGACGGCTACAACGTCACCAAGTCCGGCTACGGCACGCTGACCCTGGCCGACCAGCGCAACCGCCTGATGACCGGGCTCGGCGGGCTGGTCGCGCAGACCCGGGTCGAGGTGACCGTGGTCTTCGACGGCGCCGAGCTCAACGCGCCCGTCCAGGTGGTGGCGCCGCGCGGCGTGCGGGTGCTGTTCAGCGCGCCCGGCGAGATCGCCGACGACCTGATCCGCCAGCTCGTCCGCGCCGAGCCCCCGGGCCGGGCCATCGCCGTGGTCTCCTCCGACCGGGAGGTCGCCGAGTCGGTGCGCCGGATGGGAGCCAGACCCGTTCCGTCTGGCTTGCTGCTGCGCCGGCTTGGCCGCGCATAGATTACGAATCTGACGTTTAGGTGAGATCTCACCCGTCACTTCAGTACTATTCGCCCCAGAACTGCTCCTGGGAGGCGACACTGTGAGGTTAGGCCGGGTGCCGGTGGCCGCGGGGATCACCGTCGGACTGCTGCTGATCCCGACGGGCGGAGCACATGCCGAGCCGAAACCCACGATCCCTCAGGCGAAGGCCAGGCTCGCCAAGCTCAACGACAAGGCCGACAAGGTCGTCGACCGGTACAACACGGCGACGGAGGACCTGAAGAAGGCCCAGTCCACGTACACCAAGCTCGACGCGACCTACAAGCGCAAGCTGGCCACGGTGGCCGACCTGCGCGAGGAGCTGGTGAACATGGCGGTCGACACGTACAAGATGGGCGCCGACGTCACCTCCCTGCCGGCGCTGATCAGCAACGGCGACCCGGCCACCCTGCTCAACAACGTGGCGCTGGCCGGGCAGCTCGCGCAGGAGCGCGCCGCGAAGCTGGCCGCCTTCGACCGCGAGAACCGGGGTCTGAAGGACCAGCGCGAGAAGGCCGAGAAGGCGCTGGCGGTGGCCGACGAGGAGCGCGACGCCGTCCAGAAGGAACGCGCCGAGGTGCTCAAGCTCATCGCCCAGCAGAAGAAGCTGCTGGACCGGCTGGGCGCCTACAAGGTCGGCAACCCCAACAGCACGGGCGTCAGGTACACGGGCGCCGCCTCCGGCAACGCAGCGGCGGTCCTCAGGTTCGCCTACGCGCAGATCGGCAAGCCGTACGTGTTCGGCGGCACCGGGCCGGGCGGCTGGGACTGCTCGGGTCTGACCCAGGCGGCCTGGCGGGCGGCCGGAGTGTCGCTGCCGCGCACCACCTGGCAGCAGTGGGCCTGGGGAGCGAGCCGCAAGGTGGACTACCCGCAGGACCTGCAGCCGGGCGACCTCATCTTCAGCGAGGGGCTCGGGCACGTCAGCATCTACGCGGGCAACGGGCAGATCGTGCACGCGCCGCAGACGGGCGACGTGGTCAAGGTCGTCAAGCTCTCCGCGTACGGCCGCAACATCCAGGGCGCCATCCGCCCCTGAGCGGTCTCCTGCCCGTGAGCCCTCGGGTCGCGCGGGCTCCGGATGACGCTGGTGCGGATGTGGCGATCGGGCCCTGACAGGCCGGTGTTCCGTCAAGTGTGAGTACTGTCACATTTACGTAACGGATCATCGTGTCGAGCAGCGATTTGTCACCTTACTGAGGGCCTTATCCGATCTTTACAACTTGACCGGGCCTTTGCCGAAACGTGACCTGGCGCGTAACTTCTGGCGACGCGGCGTCACGCCATGGCGCCGCACCAGAGAGAAGTCCAGCGGTCACCGCCCCCCGATCAACCCCTTTCCGGCGGTGACCTGCCGAGTCCGTGCAGCCAGGAGCACGGAGCCGGGGACCCAGCGATCCCTTTCCCCGAGGGATCAGGGGTGAATCGGCGCATCCCGCGCCGTAGGGCTACTTCCAGGCCCGAACCCGTCAGCTAACCCGGTAGGCGTTCGTGGAAGAGCCAAGGAGAAATCCTGTCTACCTCCTCGCATAACCCCCGTCTGTCCCGAATCGCCCTGAGTGGCGCTGCGCTCACCATGACCGTGACGGCCGGAGGTCTGGCCGTCAACGCCCCGGCGGCGCAGGCGGCGACGGCGAGCACCACCACGGCCGGCGTGACAGCCGGCACGACGGTCACCGCTTCCCCGACGACCGCGGTCATGTCCGCCACGTCGGCGAAGAAGAGGACGGCCACGAAGTCCCGAGCCGCCCGCCAGGCGGCGAAGGCCCGCACGGCCGTCGAAGTGGCCAGGGACCAGATCGGTGACCCCTACCGCTTCGGCGGCACCGGCCCTGGTTCGTTCGACTGCTCCGGCCTCGTCCAGTACGCCTGGAAGAAGGCCGGGGTGCGCATCCCCCGCGTGACGAACGCCCAGTACGCGGGCATCAGGAAGAAGGTCTCGTTCAGCCGCCTCAAGCCTGGTGACCTGCTGTTCTTCCGCGGGTTCGGCCACGTCGGCATGTACGTCGGCAAGGGCAAGATGATCCACTCGCCGCGTACCGGCCTGACCGTGCGCGTCGAGAAGCTCAGCGGATGGCGCAAGGCGTCGTTCGTGGGCGCGGTACGTCCCGGCGCGTAGCCGTCACGAAGACCCCGTCCGAGGCCTCCACCCGGAGGCTGGGGCGGGGTCTTCGTGCGCCCGGCGGCTCGCTGCGCCACCTGACCCGGAGCGGCGGCCGGATCGGCCGGATCGGCCGGGTCGACTGGATCGGCCGGGTCGACTGGATCGGCCGGGTCGACTGGATCGGCCTGGCCGACTGGATCGGCCGGGTCGGCGGCCGGGTCGGCGGTCGCGCCGGCGGTCGCGCCGGTGGTCGCGCCGGTGGTCGCGCCGGTGGTCGCGCCGGTGGTCGCGCCGGTGGTCGCGCCGGGCGGGGCGGCTACCATCGGGGAACGTGTCCGTGCAGGTGAACCGTCGCACCGCGCTGGCGTGCCTGCTGCCGCTCGCGCTGGCCGGCGGCGACGCCCCGCCCGGAGTCCTGCCCGAGCCCCCGCCGCCGTGGCCCGGCGAGACCCGCCTCGTGCGCGGCGCCCGTTCGCTCATCCTCGCCCACCAGCCGCCCGCCACCGGCGCGGCGGCGCTGCGGGAGCTGGCGCGGCGGGCCGACGTCGCCGCCGCGCGCGTCGGGGCCGTCCTGCGCCGCACGGTCCGCCCCGTCGTGCTCGTGCCCGCCTCCGCGGCCGAGGCGGCCCGGCTGGCCGGCACGGGCCCGCTCGACGGCCTGGCGGCCGTGGCCGACGACGACCGGGTGATCGTGGTGCCCGGCGGGTTCGACCGGCTCACCCCCACCGGCCGCGACGTGGTCCTCGCCCACGAGCTCACCCACGTCGCCGCGGGCACCGGCGGGCTGCCCGTCTGGCTGTACGAGGGCTTCGCCGACTACGTCGCCTACCGCGACGCCGGCCTGCCCGTCCGGGTGGCCGCCGCCGAGCTGGCCGCCGAGGTGCGCTCCGGCCGGGCGCCGCGCGAGCTGCCCGGCCCGGCCGCGTTCGCGCCGGGCGCCCACCGGCTCGCCGCCGCCTACCAGGAGGCGTGGCTCGCGTGCCGGTTCATCGCCGCGCGGACGGGGGAGACGAGGCTGGTGAGGCTCTACCGTGAGGCTCGCGCCGTGGGCGCCGACCGGGCGCTGTCCGCGCTGGGGCTCCCGGTCACGACGTTGACGGCACTGTGGCGCGCCTACGTGCGCGACGAGCTGAGCTAGGGGGCACCGACACGATGGACGAGCGCCGGCAGGGCGACCCGCGGGACCGGCCCGGTCACGAGGCGCCCGCGCGGGACCGGTTCGGACACGAGGCCGGGGTGGCGCTGGCCGTGCTCGGCGGGCTGCTCCTCGCCGTGGTGGCGTTCACCACCCCGTGGCTGGAGCTGCCGCCGGCCCCCGACCCGGCCCGCGATTTCACCTCCGCCCAGCTCGCCAGGGCCGCCGCGTTCGACGCCGCGGTCAGCCCGCCGGGCCACCTGGCGTACGGGCTCGGCCTGCTGTTCGCGGGGCTGCTGGTGCTCACCCCGCTCGGCGCCCGGCTGCTCGGCCGGCTCCGGGGCCCGTGGTGGCTGCGGGTCCTGACGGGGGTGCTGCTGCTGACCGTGATCCTGCAGGTCCTGCGCTGGCCGCTCGGAGTCTGGTACGAGATCCGGCTGCGCGAGTGGGGCCTGTCCACGCAGGACTGGGCGGCGTGGACAGGCGACCGGCTCAAGAGCATCGGCGTGAGCGTCGTCCTGACGTCCGTCATGGTCCTCGCCGTCGTGGCGCTGGCCCGCAGGGCCAGGCGGTGGTGGATCCCGGCGGCCGCCGGGGCGTTCGCCCTGACCGTGACCGCCTCGTTCGTCTACCCGGTGCTGTTCGAGCCGCTGTTCAACGACTTCCGCCCCATGCCGGACGGCCCGCTGCGGTCCAGCCTGCTGGCGATGGCCGACCGCGACGGGGTGCCGGTCGAGGACGTGCTGGTCGCCGACGCCTCCCGGCGCACCACCGCGCTCAACGCCTACGTGTCCGGCTTCGGCGCGACCCGCCGGATCGTCGTCTACGACACCCTCCTGGCGGCGCCGCGGCCGGAGGTGGAGCTGATCGTGGCCCACGAGCTCGGCCACGCCGCCCACGACGACGTGCTCAGCGGCACGCTTGTCGGGGCGCTGGGCGCGGCGGCAGGCGCCGTCCTGCTGTTCGCGCTGTCCGGCCCGGCGTCCCGGCGCGCCGGGGTCGCGTCCATGGCCGACCCGAGGGCGGCGGGGGTGCTCCTGGGCCTGGTCACCCTGGCGGGTGTGCTGTCCGGCCCGGCGCAGAACCTCGTCAGCCGCCACGTCGAGGCCCGCGCCGACGTGCACGCCCTCGACCTCACCCGGGCGCCCGCCGCGTTCGTCGCCATGCAGAAACGCCTGGCCACCACCAACCTGTCCGACCTGTCGCCGGATGTCGTGGAGTATGTCCTGCATGGATCCCACCCGACCGCGCCCGAACGCATCGCCCTGGCCCGCGCCTGGGCGCGCCTGAACGGCGTTCCGCAGCCGTGACCCCGCCGGCAGCGGGCCCCGCGGGGGAGGTACGGGTGCTCGTCGTGACCAACGACTTCCCGCCCCGGCCGGGCGGCATCCAGTCGTTCGTGCACGGCCTGGCGCTGCGCACCCCCGGCGTGGCCGTCTACGCGCCGGCCTGGAAGGGGTGCGCCGAGTTCGACGGCCGCCAGCCGTACCCGGTCGTGCGCCACCCGACCTCGCTCATGCTGCCCACGCCCGCCGTCGCCCGTACGGCGGCCCGGCTGGTGGCCGGGCACGGCGCGAGCACCGTCGTGTTCGGCGCGGCGGCCCCGCTCGGGCTGCTCGCCCCCGCCGTGCGCGCGGCGGGGGCCCGGCGCGTCGTCATGCTCACCCACGGCCACGAAGCGGCCTGGGCGGGCGCGCCCGGGTTCCGCCGGGTGCTGCGCCGCATCGGTGAGCACGCCGACGTGGTCACCTATCTCGGCGAGTACACGCGCGCCCGGCTGGCCGCGGTCGTCGACCCCGGCAAGCTCGTCCGGCTCGCCCCCGGTGTCGACACGGACGTCTTCCGGCCGCCGGCCGACCCGGAGACCGCCAAGGCGCGGCTCGGCCTGGCGGGCCGGCCGGTGGTGGTGTGCGTGTCCAGGCTGGTGCCGCGCAAGGGGCAGGACCAGCTCATCCGGGCCTGGCCCGAGGTGCTGCGGACGGTGCCCGACGCGGTGCTGCTGCTGGTGGGCGGCGGGCCGTACCGCCGTACCCTGGAGCGGCTGGCGCGCGGGCGGGAGTCGGTGCGCTTCACCGGCACCGTTCCGGCGGCCGACCTGCCCGGCTACTACGCGGCGGGCGACGTGTTCGCCATGCCGTGCCGCACCCGCCTGGGCGGGATCGACGTCGAGGGGCTCGGCATCGTCTTCCTGGAGGCCTCGGCCACCGGCCTGCCCGTGATCGCCGGGGCGTCCGGCGGGGCTCCCGACGCCGTCCTGCAGGGCGAGACCGGCCTCGTCGTCGACGGGACCGGCCCGGCCGAGCCGGCCGCCGCCCTGGTGGAACTGCTCGCGAACCCCGATCGGGGCCGCAAGCTCGGCGCGGGCGGGCGCGACTGGATCACCCGTGAGTGGACCTGGGACCGGGTCGCCGCCCGCTTCCACACCCTGCTGGAGTGACGGCCGGCCGGTCGGTCGGCGCGGGCGGGGAACCGGCGCGGGCCGGGACCGGTGCGGGCCGGGACCGGCGCCGGTCCCGGAGTGGTGCGGGTCAGGAGTGGTAGAGCGCCTCGACCTCGGCGGCGAAGTCGCGCATCACAACGTTGCGCTTGATCTTCAGGGTGGGCGTCAGGTGGCCGCTCTCCTCGGTGATGTCGGCGTCCAGGACGGCGAACTTCTTGATCTGCTCGGCCTTCGACACCAGGGCGTTGGCCCGGTCCACCGCCCCCTGCACCTCGGCCAGGATCCGCGGGTCGGAGCGCAGCTCCGCGGCGCCGGCCCCCGGCCGGCCGTTGGCCGCCGCCCACGGCTCCAGCGCCTCCGGGTCCAGGGTGATCAGCGCGCCCACGAACGGTTTGTCGTCGCCGACGACCACCGCCTGGGAGATCAGCGGATGGGCGCGCAGGGAGTCCTCCAGCGGCCCGGGCGCGACGTTCTTGCCGGCGGCGGTGACCAGGATCTCCTTCTTGCGGCCGGTGATGGTCAGGTAGCCGTCGGCGTCGAGCGTCCCGATGTCGCCCGTGTGGTACCAGCCCTCGGCGTCGATCGCCTCCGCCGTGGCTTGGTCGTTGTTCCAGTAGCCGGCGAACACGTGCCGGCCCCTGACGAGGATCTCCCCGTCGTCGGCGATGGCCAGCGTCGCGCCGGGCAGCGGCTTGCCGACCGTGCCGATCTTGTTGGCGCCCGGCATGTTGACCGCGGACGGGGCCGAGGTCTCCGTCAGGCCGTACCCCTCGAAGATCTCGATCCCGACGCCCCTGAAGAAGTGGCCGAGCCGTTCACCCAGCGCGGAGCCGCCGCAGACGGCCGCCGACAGGCGGCCGCCGGTGGCCGCCCGCAGCTTGGCGTACACGAGCCGGTCGAACACCGCCCGGCGCAGGCGCAGCCCCAGCCCGGCGCCGCCCGACCCCTCGGCGCGGCTCCAGGCCACCGCCACGTCCACCGCGCGGGCGAAGATCGCGCCCTTGCCGCCGGCGATCGCCTTCTGCTCGGCGCCGTTGTAGACCTTCTCGAAGACCCGCGGCACTCCGAGCAGGAACGTCGGCTTGAACTCGACCAGGTCGGGAGCCACGTTCTTCATGTTCGGCGTGTGGGCCAGCACGGCGCCCGCCTCGACGAGCACCACCTGGATCATGCGGGCGAGGATGTGCGCCAGCGGCAGGAACAACAGCGCCGCCGGGTCCTTCGTGGTGAACAGCGGCTCCAGCGGTCCCGCCAGCACGTTGCGGGCGGTGTAGAGCAGGTTGTCGTGCGTGATGCGGCAGCCCTTGGGCCGGCCGGTGGTGCCGGAGGTGTAGACGAGCGTCGCCAGGTCGGCGCCGCACACCCGCTCCCTGCGCTCGCGCAGCACCTCGTCCGGCGTCCCGGACCCGTCGATCGACCCGTCGAGCGCCGCCTCGACCCGCCAGACGTCCTTCAGGTCGGGCGCGGCCTCCCGCACCGTCTCCTCGTGCCGGTCCAGCTCGACGAAGGCCGCCTTGGCGCCGCTGTCGGACAGGATCCAGCGCACCTGCTCGGTGGAGGACGTCTCGTAGATCGGCACGGTCACCGCGCCCACCGACCAGATGGCGTAGTCGATCAGGGTCCACTCGTAGCGGGTGCGCGACATGAGCGCCACCCGGTCGCCGTGCTCCACCCCCGCCGCGACAAGCCCCCGGGCCAGCGCCGCGACCTGGTCGCGCAGCTCGGCGGCCGTCACGGCGACCCAGGCGCCGCCGTCCTTGCGGCGCATGACCACGGTGCCGGGCTCCCGCTCACCCCGCGCGAAGATCGTGTCGGGCAGGCTCGCGGTGGCAGGCACATCCACCAGCACGGGAACGCTGTACTCGCGCACGGACCAACTCCTCCGGGTGCACGCTTCGGGGACGGCCTGGACGTTACCGCGATAAGTTACGCGCCGGTAGCCCCGACATCCAGGCGTTATCAAGGGCATTCATCACGCTAGCAGCCGTCATGCATAGGATTCCCCGCATGAGGGTCCACGTCGTCAGTGATGTGCACGGCCGGGCCGACGCCCTGGCGCGAGCGGGCGACGGAGCCGACGCGCTCGTGTGCCTGGGCGACCTCATCCTGTTCGTCGACTACCACGACCACGCCCAGGGGATCTTCGCCGACCTGTTCGGCGCGGAGCGGGCGGCGGAGTTCGTCGCGCTGCGGACCGCCAAGCGGTTCGACGAGGCGAGGGCCATGTCGGCGCGCCTGTGGGCCACCCTCGGCGGCGACCCGCGCGACCACATCGAGCGCAGCGTGCGGGCCCAGTACGACCAGCTCTTCACCGCGATGCCCGAGCCCGCCTACCTCACCTACGGCAATGTCGACATCCCGCGGCTGTGGCCCGACTACCTGCGCCCCGGGCACCGGGTGCTCGACGGCGAGGTCACGGAGATCGGCGGCTGGCGGTTCGGGTTCGTCGGCGGGGGGCTGCGGACCGACTACCGCACGCCGTACGAGATCGACGACGAGGAGTACGCGGCCAAGGTGGAGGCGCTGGGCGAGGTCGACGTGCTGTGCACGCACATCCCGCCCGCGGTGCCCGAACTGCTGTACGACGTGGTGGCCCGGCGCCTGGAGCGGGGCAGCGAGGCGACGCTGGCGGCGATCAGGCGGACGCAGCCGCGCTACGCCCTGTTCGGCCACGTGCACCAGCCCCTGTGCCGGCGTACCCGCATCGGCCGCACCGAGTGCGTCAACGTCGGCCACTTCCGCGGCCGCGGCGTCCCTCACGTCCTCGAATGGTGACGGGGGCCAGGGATCGGCCGTGTCCGGCGGTCCGCCGCGAGTAGCGGTTTGTGCACTACGGTGGGCCGCGTTCAGCGGTCCGCCGCAAGTAGCGGTTTGTGCACTACGGTGGTCGCATGGCTGATCGCACCAGTTCGAGCATCACCATCGGCGCCGACCGCGCGCGTGTGATGACGGTCATCGCGGACTTCGCCGCCTATCCCGAATGGGCCGGCCAGGTCAGGAGCGCCGAGGTGCTCGGCACCGGCGCCGACGGCCGGCCCGAGACGGTGCGGTTCGTCCTCGACGCGGGCGTGATCAACGACACCTACACCCTCGGCTACACGTGGCACGGCGACGAGAGCGTCACCTGGCACGTGGTGGAGCAGGGCAAGATGGTCGCCGAGCTCGACGGGAGCTACCGGCTCGCCGAGGCGGGCGGTGGCACCGAGGTGACCTACGAGCTGGCGGTCGACGTCAAGGTGCCGATGATCGGCATGCTCAGGCGCAAGGCCGAGAAGGTCATCGTGGACACCGCGCTCAAGGGCCTCAAGAAGCGCGTCGAAGGACGCTGACGTGAGCCCGCGCGTCCTGCTCTTCACCGGCAAGGGCGGCGTCGGCAAGACGACCGCCGCGGCGGCGACCGCGACCCTGGCCGCCCGCAGGGGCCTGAAGACGCTCGTCGTCTCCACGGACACCGCCCACTCGCTGGCCGACGCGCTGGCCGCCGAGCCGGGCGAGATCGCGCCCGGCCTGCACCTGCGCCAGGTGGACACCCAGCGGTCGATGGAACGCCACTGGGGCGAGCTGCGCGACTACGCCCGCGGCCTGCTGGCGGAGCTGGGGCTGGACGAGGTCACCTCCGAGGAGATCACCGTCCTGCCCGGCGCCGAGGAGGTCATCGCCCTGCTGGAGCTGCGCGAGCACGCGCGCGCCGGCACGTGGGACGTCATCGTGGTCGACTGCGCGCCCACCGCCGAGACCCTGCGGCTGCTGGCGCTGCCCGAGGCGCTCGACTGGCACATGAGCAGGCTCATGCCGCTCGGCCGACGGATCATGCGGTTGGCGTCGCCGTTCGTGCGAGGGGTCGCCCGCGTCAGCGCGCCCGGCGAGGAGGTCATGAGCGCGGGTGAGCGGCTGCACCGCGGGCTGATGGAGGTGCGCGGGCTGCTCACCGGCGACCGGGCGTCCGTGCGGCTCGTGCTCACGCCCGAGTCCGTGGTGCTCGCCGAGGCGAGACGCACGCTCACCTCGCTCAACCTGTACGGCTACCGGGTCGACGCCGTCGTCGCCAACCGGGTCTTCCCGCCCGGCGGCGCCGACGAGTGGCGCGCCCAGTGGGTGGCCGCCCAGTCCCGGCTGCTGGCCGAGGCGGAGGAGTCCTTCGCGCCGCTGCCCGTGCACGTCGTCCCCTATCTGCCGGCCGAGCCGGTCGGCGAGGCCGCGCTGGCCGCGGTCGGCGAGGCTCTCTACGGCGCGGCCGACCCTTTCGGGCCGCCGTCGGTGCGCCGGCCGCTGCGGCTGTCGGCCGACGAGCTGGCCCTCGACCTGCCCGGCGCCGACCGGGCCGACGTCGATCTGGCCCGCAAGGGCGACGAGCTGATCGTCACCGCGGGACCGTACCGCCGGATCCTGGCGCTTCCGGTGGCGCTGGCCCGCCGGGAGATCAGTGGGGCGGTGCTCCGCGACGGCGTGCTCCGGGTACGGTTCACCTCGGGGGACGAACCCGGCACGACGCCCAACCCGGACGACCGAGGCACGAGGTCGGCGGCGACGTGACCACAGCGGGCGTCCCAGAGGCAGGGAGGGCCACATGAGCGAGACCAACGACCGGAGAGACGCCGACCCGATCGGCACCGTCGCCGACGAGGCGCGCAAGCTGTTCGACGCCATCCAGGGGCGCGCCACCCGACACGTCGGCCGCACCGTGCTCAGCTCGTTCACCGGCGGCGGTGGCGGCGGGCGGCGGGAGCGCGACGTGTGGGGCGAGGCGGTCGCCGAGCCGGAGGAGGAGTACATCTGCCGCGCCTGCCCGGTCTGCCGGGCCATCGCGGCGCAGCGTGAGTCGGGCAACGACGTGACCTCCCACCTGGTCGCGGCCGGCGGCGAGCTGTTCGCCGCGTTCCGCCAGACCCTCGACGTGCTGAGCCGCCCCGCGCCCCGCGGGCCGCGCACCGGCGGCGAGCAGGACGGCGGCGGGCAGGGCACCCCCCGCCGTGATGAAGGCCCCGCCACCGGGCATGATCAGCACGGGCGCGACAGCGTGCAACACATCGACCTGGGATAAGGGGACGAAGGCAATGCTCACGATCGGCGTGGACATCGGTGGCACCAAGGTCGGCGCGGGCGTGGTGGACGACGAGGGCACCATCGTCGCGCACCTGCTGAGGCCCACCCCCGCCGACCGGCCCGACCTGGTCGCGGAGACGGTCGCGGACGTCGTCCGCGAGCTCGCCGAGGGCAGGGAGATCGAGGCCGTCGGCGTCGGCGCGGCCGGGTTCGTCGACGAGACCCGCTCGATCGTGCGGTTCGCGCCCAACCTGGCCTGGCGCGAGGAGCCCCTGCAGAAGAAGATCAGCGGACTGGTCGGCCTGCCCGTCGTCGTGGAGAACGACGCCAACGCCATGGCGTGGGGCGAGACCAGGTTCGGCGCCGGCCGCGGGCAGTCCCACGTGGTGTGCATCACGATCGGCACCGGCATCGGCGGCGGGCTCGTCTTCGACGGGCGGCTGTTCCGCGGGCACTGGGGGATGGGCGCCGAGCTCGGTCACATGCAGGTCGTCCCCGGCGGCCGGCCGTGCGGATGCGGCCAGCACGGCTGCTGGGAGCAGTACGCCAGCGGCAACGCGCTCGTCCTCGAAGCCCGGGAGATCGCCGCCGCCCATCCCGAGCGCGCCGAGATCCTGCTCGGCCTGGCCGGCGGCACGATCGAGGGCGAGGAGGTCACCGAGGCCGCGCGGCGCGGCGACCAGGCCGCCCTGGAGGCGTTCGGCGCCCTCGCCGACTGGCTCGGCCAGGGCATGGCCGACCTGGCCGCGATCCTCGACCCGGGCTGCTTCATCCTCGGTGGCGGCGTGTCCCGGGCCGCCGACCTCTTCCTCGACCGGGCGCGTGAGACGTTCGAGCAGCGGCTGACCGGGAGGGGACACCGCCCGGTCGCCGAGATCCGCCTGGCCGAGCTGGGCGCCTCCGCCGGTGTCGTGGGCGCGGCGGACCTCGCCAGGCACCGCTGACGGAGGTACGGTCCGTCCGTGACGGTGAGGATCGCCACCTACAACGTGCGGGGAATGAAGGACAGCGTGCCTGCGCTGGTGCACGTCATTACCGCGCTGCGGGCCGACGTGCTCTGCCTGCAGGAGGCGCCCGGCCCGCTCCACCTGCGGGGCGGGCGCGCCGCGCTGGCCAGGGCCTGCGGGATGCGCGTCGCCGCCGCCTCGCGGCTCGGCGGGGTGGCCGTGCTCGCCGGGCCGCGCTGCCGGGTGCGGCACGCCGAGAGCCGCGTGCTGCGGTTCTTCACCGGCCTGCAGGTACGCGCGCTCGCGGTCGCCGTCGTGGAGGTGGACGGGATGCGGCTCGCCGCCGGGTCCGTCCACCTCGACCTGCACGGTGCGGCCCGGCTGCGGCACGCGACGGAGATCATGTCCGTGATGCGGCGCGTGTCGGCGGAGCACGGCGCGGCGGCGGTGGTCGGCGGCGACATCAACGAGCGGGCACACCAGCCCACCTGGCGCTACCTCGCCGCGCAGCTCGTCGACTGTCACCCGGCCGCGGCGGCGGGCGACGGGTTCACCTTCAGCGCGCGCAGTCCCCGGATGCGCATCGACGCGCTGTTCGCCGCGCGCGGCACACGCGTGGTGTCCTGCGCCTGCCCCGGAGCGGGAGACGGCGCGGGCGGCGCGGTGTCCGGAGCCGACCTGATCGCCGCGTCCGACCACCTTCCGGTGGTCGCTGAGCTGGGAGAAGGGGGCTGAGGTCGGGGAGGGCGGACGTGACGCCGTAGCATTTGCTCATGACCCGTCGCTTTCAGCGGCGTGCGCTCTCCTTGATCCTGGCGACGTCCGTGGCCTGGTCGCAGGTCACGCCCGCCGCGCATGCCGAACCGCGCCCCGCCTCAGTGGAGGCGTGGGAGAAGTCGACGAGCGCGCGCCTCGTCGCCGACGGCTCGCTCTCCGACGTGCTCGCGGTCTCCGCGACCAACGTGTGGGCGGTGGGCCAGCAGCAGATCTGGGACGTGTGGAAGAACCGCGGCACGATCCGCCACTGGGACGGCACGCGCTGGGCCGAGGTCGCCATCCGCGACGCCACCGGCGCGGTCAACCTGCGCGGTGTGGCCGCCGCCTCCGCCTCCGAAGTGTGGGCCATCGGCGACGGTGTCGACGGCCTGCCCTACCTCGCCCAGGGCGACACCGGAGGGTTCTCCCGGGTTCGGGTGGACGGCCTGTGGGGAGGCGACTGGCTCGGCGGCGTCGACGCCCGTACCGGCCGGGTGGTGGCCGTCGGCAGCGGCAAGAGCCGCGACCAGCGCAGCACCGAGATGGTCGGGCTGATCGTCACCGGCGAGGACGGCCGGTGGACGGTCCGCGAGACCGAGTCGGCGGGCGCCCTCTACGCGGTGGACGGCGGGTTCGCCGTGGGCGACACCGGCACCCGGCCGCTGATCGTGCACGAGTCGGGCGACACCTGGAAGGCCGTGCCGGTGCCCGACATCCCGGGCGGCTACCTGCGTGACGTGCAGGCCGACAGCTCCAAGCGGGCCGTGGCCGTCGGCGGCGTCTACCACGGGCCGGGCGACGTGGAGCCGCTCGTGCTGTCGTGGAACGGCAAGCGCTGGAAGCGGGAGACGCTGCCCGCCACCGGATCCCGCCTCTACGGGGTGACCGGCGACGGCAAGGGCCGCTACTGGGCCGCCGGCCACGACCCGGCACAGCCGGCCGAGCCGTTCATGCTGCGCTACGAGAAGGGCGACTGGGAGATCATCCGGGGCGGCGCGGCCCGCGGCAGGGACAGCGTGCGGCTGCAGGCCGTCACCTACCTCACGGGCAAGGGCGCGGTGTGGGCCGTCGGCCACGCCGTCGACACCGGCGACCGCTACACCGACGTGGTCGAGTCCTTCGGAACGGGCAGCCCGCCGCCGAAGGACTCCTAGCGGCTCGGAGACGCAGCGGCTCAGAGGACGGCGCCGTCGTCCCAGCCCGAGTCGCCGGGCGGGCCGTCGCCCATGCGCACCACCAGCGCCACGAAGCCGCCGATGAACGCCGCCACGGCGGTGAACAGCGCCCAGCCCTCCATCTGCCAGTCGGCCATCGCCGCCACCAGCAGGTAGGCGGGCCCGCCGAACAGCGCCACCCAGGCGACCTTGGTCACCAGGTCGAGCTTGGGCAGCGGGGGAGGGGGCGGGGGCTCGAAGTGGCCCTCGTCCTCGTCGCCGTCCGCCGCGGCCTCGGCGTGGTCGTCGTCGTGCTCCGTCTCGGCCGGTCTGACCACCCGCCGGGCCTGCTGCTCGGCCGGGACGTTCTCGCTGTCCGGCCAGGGCTGATCGGCCGAGTCGCGCTCGGCCGTGTCGTTGAAGGACGCGACGATCTGCCGCCAGACCTCGTCCTCGTCACTCTGGGGCGTCACCTAGATCGGCCTCTCCGCAGCGATCGCGACTTCCCCCTGGGTGCGATCAGTCCCTCTGCAAGGGTACCGAGGCATGTGTCCGGATGAAGTCGAGGCTTCCGGCAAAGATCCTGTCGGCATCGTTGTCCAGTGTCGCAACATGGTAGCTATCGGTGAGCTCCTCGATCGTGGCCTGCGGCACTCTCTGGCGAATGATCGCCACGCTTGTCGGTTTCACGACGTGGTCGTCGGCGCTGTGGAAGACCAGCACCGGCTGCACCACCTTCGCCAGGTCGGCCTGCACCAGCGACCACAGCCCCGGCAGCGTGGCGGCCGCCTTCACGGGGGTGCGCCGGTAGGCCAGCTCGGCCACCCCGGGTTTCTTCACGTCGTTGGCCACCCCCGGCACCGACGCCACGAACCACTTGAGCAGCGGCGCGAGCTTCAGCAGCGGCACGTCGTTCGCGATCGACGGATTGACCAGCACCAGCCCCCTGACGGCGGCGCCGTGCACCTCGGCCAGCCGCAGTGCCAGGCAGCCGCCCAGGGACAGCCCCGCCACGAACACCTCGGCGCACCGGCCCCGGAGATCCTCGAACGCCTTCTCCAGCTCGGCGTACCAGTCCTCCCAGCGGGTGCGGTTCATCTCCTGCCACGTCGTGCCGTGACCCGGCTGCCGGGGCAGCGAGACGCTCACTCCGTGGGCGGCCAGATGCTCGCCCCACGGGCGCAGCGACTGGGGAGTGCCGGTGAACCCGTGGCACAGCAGCACGCCGATCTGGCCTGCTTCGTGGTGGTAGGGTTCCGCGCCTGGCATGAGCGGCATAACAGCGCCTCCTAGGAATTTCATCCCGGAATTGCCCGATCGTCGCACGATCGAAGGGTTTTGTGCGAGAGCTGATGTAGGAGCATCGGGCCTGAGATGCGAAGATGACGTACGCTTGCCGACATAGGTCTGAGAAGGGGTGGCCGGGTGTTCTACTGGGTCGTCAAGGCCATCTTGGGGCCGTTTCTCCACATCATCTTCCGGCCGTGGGCCGAAGGCGTGGACAACGTGCCCAAGCAGGGGCCCGCGATCCTGGCCGGCAACCACTTGTCCTTCGCCGACCACTTCTTTGGGCCGCTGCACCTGCGCCGCAAGGTCATCTCCCTGGGCAAGTCCGACTACTTCACCGGGCGTGGCGTCAAGGGCTTCTTCACGCGGCTGTTCTTCAGCGGCGTCGGCACCGTGCCGATCGACCGTTCCGGCGGCAAGGCCAGCGAGGCGGCGCTGCGCACCGGTCTGCGGATCCTGCGCGAGGGTCACGTGCTCGGCATCTACCCGGAGGGCACCCGCTCGCCCGACGGCCGCCTCTACAAGGGCAAGACCGGCGTCGCCCGGCTCGCGCTGGAGTCGCGCGCGCCCGTCATCCCGTGGGCGATGGTCAACACGTTCGAGATGATGCCGCCCGGCCGTCCCGTGCCCAAGCTCGGCATCCGGCCGGGAATCCGGTTCGGCAAGCCGCTCGACTTCTCCCGCTACTACGGCATGGAGGACGACCGGCTCGTCCTGCGCGCCGTCACGGACGAGATCATGTACGCGCTGATGGAGCTGTCGGAGCAGGAGTACGTGGACAAGTACGCGGCCAGCGCCAAGGTCGAGATGGAGCGCGCGGCCCGCGCCGCCAAGCACTGACCACGCCGCCAGACGCTGACGCGCCGCCAGGCACTGACCACGCAGCCAGCACTGACCACGCCGCCGGGCACACGCACCGCCGGGCACACGCGCTGTCAGCCACTGACGCGCCGGCGGTCCGTCAGGCGCGCAGCGCCTCCTCGGTCCTGCGCATGGCGGCCGTCAGCACCTCCAGCTCCTCGCGGGTCAGCCGATCGATCAGGTAGCGGCGGACGACCTCCAGGTGGCCGGGCGCGATCTGCTCCAGGCAGCGCATGCCCGTCTCGGTGAGCACCGCCAGCACGCCCCTGTCGTCCGACGGGCAGGTGGTCCGCTCCACCAGGCCGGCCTTCTCCAGCTGGGTGATCTGGTAGGTCAGCGCGCTCTTGGACGCCACCACGCCCCTGGCCAGCTCGGTCATGCGCATCTGGCGGCCGGGGGCGCCGGAGAGCCGTACCAGGATCTCGTACTGCGCGTGGGTGAGGCCCGCGGCCGCCTTCAGCTGCTCCTCGATGCGTCGTTCGAGGAGGTGGGAGGTGGACAGGAAGGCGCGCCAGGCCGCCATCTCCGTCTCGTCGAGCCACCGGGTGTCCGTCACGGGCCCCAGTGTACTTGTTGTTCAGATTTGAACGACCAGCTACAGTGGCGGTAGTTAAAAACTGAACGACTCGAAGGAGAGCTCATGATCGCCCAAGCCCGTCCCGTCGCGCTGCTGATCGCCCGCGTGGCCATCGGCGTGATCTTCCTCGTGCACGGCTACCAGAAGTTCGCCACCATGGGCATCTCCGGCACGGCGAAGTTCTTCGAGTCGGTCGGCATACCGCTCGCCGGCGTGGCCGCACCGGCCGTCGCGCTGCTGGAGGTCGTCGGGGGGCTTGCGCTGATCGCGGGCGCGGCGCTGCCGATCGTCGGCACCCTGCTGGCGCTCGACATGGTGGGCGCGATCGTCTTCGTGCACCTCGCCAACGGGTTCACCGTGGACAAGGGCGGTTACGAGTTCGTGCTGGCGCTGGCCGCCGGCGGCCTCGCCGTGGGCTTCACCGGTGGCGGCACACTGTCCGTCGACGGCGCCCTGCAGCGCCGCAAGGCCCCGACCACCGTGTCCGCGTGACATGGCGTCCCGCCTGAGAGGGCGATGTGCATGCTCAGGTATCCGCGGATAGGGCTCTGTAAGGTGCGCTGATGTCTCAGGCGGGTATGTCGATTCCGGCCAGCCGGCCCTGTCCCAGGCACAACGAGGAAGGGCACATCGGCTCGCCGAGCGCACTGTGATGTGGGGCCACCGCGTCCCGCCTGACGGGCCGCCCCGCTGACGGGCGGCTGCCGGCGCCGCCGGGGACGGTGTCAGGCCAGGTGGGCGCGGATCTGCTTGATGTGCTCGGGAGTGGTGCGGCAGCAGCCGCCGATCAGCGAGGCGCCCGCCCGCTCCCACTCCTTGGCCGCCTGCCCGAACTCGGCCGGATCGGCCAGCCCCAGCCAGCGCCGCCGCTCGGCGTCCCAGATCTCGCCCGAGTTGGGGTAGACGACGATGGGCAGTCCGCCGGACAGGGCGGCGAGCAGGGACGGGATGTGGCGGGGCGCGGTGCAGTTGACCCCCACGGCCACCACCTGCGCGTCGCTGGCGAACAGCGCGGCGGCCTCGCGGATCGGGGTGCCGTCGTTGAGGTGTTCCCCGTCGCGGCAGGAGAAGCTCACCCACGCCTTGACCGAGGGCGTCTCGCGCAGCAGGCGGGCCAGCGCCCGCGCCTCGGGATAGGAGGGGATGGTCTCGCAGGCCAGCAGGTCGGGCCCGGAGGAGGCGAGGATCTCCCAGCGGGGCCGGTGCCAGGCCAGCAGGCCCTCCTCGTCCAGGTCGTAGTCGCCGGTGTACTCGGCGCCGTTGGCCAGGTAGGCGCCGTACGGGCCGACCGAGGCGGCCACCAGCCCGCCGCCCGCCTCGTCCCTGGCCTGCGCGGCCAGCTCGACCGAACGCCTGATGAGCCGCTCGGCCTGCGCCACGTCCAGCCCGCGCCGGACGAACCCGGGGATCGACGCCTGGTAGCCGGCGGTCGTGGCCACCTGCGCACCGGCCGCGAAGTAGTCGGCGTGGACGCGTCGGATCAGGTCGGGATCCTCCAGCAGGAGCCGTGCCGACCACAGCTCGTCGCTCAGGTCGGCGCCGAGCGCTTCGAGATGGGTGGCCAGGCCGCCGTCCAGGACAAGAGTGCTCACCGCCCCAGACTATGGGCCTCTCCGCACAGCTCAGGCCCGGGTCCCGCCCCGGGCGGGGCCGAGACGGGACATAGGGCTCAGCCGCGCTTTCCACGCGCCGGGACGGGACATAGGGTTCAGCCGCGCTTCCAGAAGGGGCGGCGTTGCTCCGGGGCCGGGCCGCCGACGGTCAGCGCGGTCAGCACCTCGACGGCGCGCTCGCGCAACGCCTCCAGGTCCGTGCCCGGTCGCTCGGCCGCCTCCAGCTCGCGGGCCAGCTCGGCCAGCTCGGCGTGACCGCCGAGGTACGCCGCCAGCGCCGCCAGCCGGGAACCCAGGTCGGCGAGGTAGAGGGCGTCGGCCGCCCGCAACGCCGTGAGCCGGTCGAGCTCCGCCACGAGCTGAGGCTTGACGGCATCCAGGCCGTGCGGTGACCGGCGGGCCGGAGCCGGCACGGGCCTGCCGAACGTCCGGCCCCGCGGCGCCCGGTCTCCCGCCCCGCCGGCGCCACCGGGCCGCCCGGCGCCGCCGTGCCCCGCCGGACCGCCGGCGGCAGGAGGACCGCCCGGCGTCACCGGAGCGCCGCCAGGGGCGGCGGGTGCGCCCATGGGGCCGCCCGCGAAGGGAGCCTCGTCCAGCGCGGACTCGAACGTGGGCGCCGCCGGGGCCCGGAACGCGGGCGGCGCCGACATCACCGCCGCCTGCGCCATGAAGCTCGGCATCGCCGGAGCCTGGGACGGCATCTCCCACCCGCTCGGCGGCTCGACCGGCTGGATGACCCGGTGCTCCGGCCCGCCCTCGGCCGCCTGGCGGGTGTCCACCGCCACGTACGCCGTGAACCGGCACAGCACCCCGTACTCCAGCGAGACCCGGACGATCTCCGCCTCCAGCTCCCGCTCGCCCATCGCGTAGCGGTCCTCCAGCTCGCGCAGGTGCGCGCGCGCCCACACGGCGCGCAGGGCGGGGCTGTCCACGACCGTCCCCGCCACCGGCTGCTCCCAGGGCGCGCCCGCCGCCAGGCCGCGCACCGTGACCGACCCGCCGCCCCGGTGGCGGCCGTAGACCCGCAGTGGCACCCCCGGGAAGATCGAACCCAGGTGGGTGAGCGTGCCCGGCTCCACGTCGAGCCCCTTGAGCGACAGGTCCGTCACCAGCGGCGCGCCGATGCGGCGGTGGATCTGGTCCATCGCGGCGTCGAGCCGGTCCTCCGACTCCACCAGCTCGCACCGCCCGGCGCCCAGCCCGGCCAGCCGCCCGAGGAACCCGGCGTTCACCGCCCGGTCGATGCCGACCGCGTGCACCCGCATGGCCGACAGCGCGCCGCCGGCCTGCTCCAGGATCTGGTCCTCGTTGCCCACCTGGCCGTCGGTGACGAGCACCACGACCCGCTCTCGGCCGTCCGGCCGGGCGCCGCCGAGCAGCGACACCGCCTGGCGCAGCGGCTCCAGCAGCTCGGTGCCGCCGCGGGCGTCCACCCGGGACAGATGCTCGACGGCCCGGTAGCGGTTGCGGTCCGACGCCTCCACCAGCCCCTCGAACGCCTGCTCCACCACCGAGTCGAACGTCAGCACCGCGAACCTGTCGGCCGAGGTGAGCGTGTCGACGATGCGGGCGGCGGCGCGGCGGGCGGCGACCATCTTCCAGCCGCCCATGCTGCCCGACCGGTCGAGCAGGAGCACCAGGTCGCGGGGCACGCGCGTCTCCGCCACCGGCGGCGGCATGACGGTCAGCGCGAACGTGCCCGCCCCGTCGAGCTGCAACGCCGTGGACGCCTCGAACGCCAGCCGCAGGACGAAGTCGCGGTCGAGCCGCTCACCGGGGCGCAGCCGTACCGTGTCGCCCTCCTCCTCGACCACGTGCAGGCTGGACGCCAGCTCCCGCAGGTCCAGGCCGGCGGCGTCAACGCGCACGGACAGCGACAGGCGCACCGGGTCGGGGAAGCCGGGCAGCAGCACCGGTGGCGTGATCCGCGACGCGTCGGGCACCGCGTCCGTGTCGGGCGCCGTGCCGTCGCCCGCCGGCGGCCCGTCGAGGGGGGCGCCGGGAACGTAGCGGGGGGCGACGACCAGCGGGAAACGGAACATCGCCGCGCCGTCCTCGTACGGCAGCGGCTGGCTCAGCGAGAGCCGGACCGTGACGCGTTCGCCGGGCAGGATGTTGCCCACCCTGATCGTGAACACGTCCGGCCGGTCCTCCTCGGCGATCGCCGCTCGCCGGCCCTCGCGCAGCGCCCGGTCGTAGTCGGCCCTGGCCTGGCCGCGCTCCTTGAGCACGCCCTCGATGACCCGGTCGTCCGCTTCCATCCGGAACGCCGTCACCGCCGCCCGGTCGGGGAGTGGGAAGACGTACGTGGCCTCCAGCGTGACGTCGAACGGGTTGCGGAAGCTCTGCGTGACCTCCACCCCGGCGACGAGCCCGCTGATCGAGGCGGCCACGTCGACGCTCTCGAGCGGCAGGTTGCCGCGCTCGGTCCGCAGCGCGCCGAACCCGGCGTCCGGAACCGGCAGGCACCGGGCCGGCTCGAGCGAAGTGATCTTCATGCGAGATTCCTCTCTTCGAGCACCGCCAGCAGCGGCCCGGCCGCGGCCAGCACCGCATGGACGTCTTCTGGAGTGGGGGTACGGCCCGCGCGGTCGAGCACGAGCGTCACGCCGGGCGCGATCCGCACGCCCGTG
>NZ_KZ559466.1:341184-458681 GCF_002850745.1 Nonomuraea indica | reverse complement strand
CCCCGGGGGGCGGGCCCCCCCCCCGCCGTCGCGGTCGCACCCGTCGCACGGTCTCGCGCCACGCGCTCTCCTGCCGCGCCGTCCTGCACCGGACCGTCTACTGCCGCGCGGTCCTGCACCGGACGGTCTGATGCCGTACGGTCCGCGTCGGCGAGGCGGTCGAGCGGAGCGCGCGCCCAGAAGCGTGCCCGCTCCCGTGCCGCGTCACCGTCACCGCAGCCCGCGGTCTCGCGGCTCCCGGCGTCGCGACCGGAATCGTGGCGACCGGAAGCGCCGCCACGGGAAGCGCCGCCACCGGAAGTTTCGCGGCCGGACCCGTCGCGGCCGGACCCGCCGCCACCGGGACCGTCGGGCGTCTCGGCGAACGCCTCCAGCATCGCGTCGGTGGCACCCGCGAGGGCCGCCTGGATGTCGGCGATCGAGCGGCCCGCCGCCTGCAGCCGCTTGACCGCCACGAGCTGGAGCAGGTGCCGCCTGCCGTAGCGGGCGATCCTGCCGCGCCTGGACAGCGGCGGGTCGACCAGGCCGATCGTCGTGTACCACCGGATCAGCCGCTCGCCCGGCACCTCGCGCACCCGGCCGTTGCCGCGCTGCCCGTCGCGCAGCAGACCGGCCGCGTGCTCGGCCAGCTCGCCGATGGTCCAGGTCTCGTTCATACCCTCACAATGACACTGTCACTATTGCAGTGTCAATGGAGGATTAAACCATACGTTTTCGCTCATAAGAGATGAGACGTAGGACAACGGGGAGGAAAACACCATGGCTACGATCACCGGTCCGCTCTCGGGCGACGCGAAGAACACGGTCGCCGAGGCCCTGCAGGGCGCCCTGGTCGATCTCGTCGATCTGTCGCTGGTCGCGAAGCAGATGCACTGGAACATCGTCGGCCACAACTTCCGGCCGATCCACCTCCAGCTGGACGAGCTGGTCGCGCTCGCCCGCGAGCACGCCGACACCGTCGCCGAACGGGCGGCCGCGCTCGGCATCAACCCCGACGGCCGCTCCGCCACGCTCGGCCGCTCCACCAAGATCTCCCAGCCGGAGAGCGGGTGGATCGAGGACGGCAAGGTGGTCGCGACGATGACCGACATCCTCGAGGGCGTCGGACGGCGGATGCGCGAACGGATCGAGGCCACGGACGAGCCGGACAAGTCCACGCAGGACTTGTTCATCCGGATCGCCCAGGACATCGACAAGGAGCGCTGGATGTTCCAGGCCCAGCGCTGACCTCGCCCGAGCCCGGGAGCCCGTGACGGCCCCGGGCTCTCGCGTGCCCGGACCTCGGCGACGGGACGCGTGACCGGGCGGGCAGGGGGAAGTGTCGCCTGATGGGGGATTGCGGAGGACTGGTGGGCCCGGGTTCGCGCAGTGTTCGACGTCCCGGATCCCTCCCATTCACGTCGGTGCTGTCGACTAGCGTGGCACCAGAGGGAGGCGCCTGACATGTCCCACAAGACTCTCCTCCGCGCGGGGCCGCTGCGGCGGCAGGCGGTGGGCCCGTACGGCCCGCTGGAGCCTGCCGGCCCCGGTGGCCTGGCCCTGCCGGCGGGCTTCACCGGCCGGGTGGTGGCGCGCTCGGGCCACAAGGTGGCCGGGCTGACCTGGCATGCCGCGCCCGACGGGGGCGCGTGCTTCCCCGACGGCGCCGGCTGGATCTACGTGTCCAACTCCGAGCTGCCGCTGCTCGGCGGCGCGTCCGCGATCCGGTTCGGCGCCGACGGCTCGGTGGCCGACGCCTACCGCATCCTGTCCGGCACCGACCTCAACCGCGCGGGCGGCGCCACGCCGTGGCACACCTGGCTGTCGTGCGAGCTGGGCCACCGCGGGCGCGTCTTCGAGTGCGACCCGTACGGCGAGCGGGCCGCGCGCCCGCGCCTGGCCATGGGACGCTTCCGGCACGAGGCGGCCGCCTGCGACCCCGACCGGCAGGTGGTCTACCTGACCGAGGGCGAGGCGGACGGCTGCTTCTACCGGTTCCGGCCCGGCGACTGGGGCGACCTGACCGAGGGCGTGCTGGAGGTGCTGTGCGAGTCCGGCCGCTGGCGCCCGGTGCCCTCGCCCGCCGCGCTGCTGCACGCGACCCGCCACCAGGTCGAGGACGCCCGCCACTTCGACGGCGGCGAGGGCTGCCACTACGCCGGCGGCGTCTGCTACTTCACCACCAAGGGCGACAATGGACTGTGGGCCTACGACGCGCAGACCTCCGCGCTCGAACGGGTCTGCGACGGCGTGCGCGCGGTCACCGCGAGCCCGTCCGGCGATCTGTACGTGGCCAGGGACGCGATGCGGATCGACGTCATCACCCCCGACCGCACGATCACGCCCTTCCTCGCCCTCGACGGTCATGACCGGTCGGCGCTCAAGGGCCCGGCGTTCTCGCCCGACGGCGGCCGGCTCTACTTCTCCTCGCAGCTCGGCACGGCCGCAGACCCCTCCGGCGGCCACACCTTCGAGGTCGCGGGCCCCTTCCGCCCATGACCGCTCCGGGCTCGGGGGACCCCGGCCGTCACAGGTCGAGCGTCCACATCTCGTCGACGACCTCGATCCCGTTCTCCGTGCCCTGCTCGGCGGACTCCAGCACGAACCCGGCGCCCGCGTAGATGCGCCGCGCGCTCACCAGGCAGTCGCGGGTCCACAACGTGATCCGCCGGTGGCCGGCGTCCTTCGCGTGGCGCACGCACTCCTCGACGAGACGCCGTCCCAGACCCAGCCCTCGGGCGGACGGCTCGACCAGCAGCAGCCGCAGCTTCGCCGTGACGCCGTCGCCGTGCTCGCAGAACACGCTGCCGACCCGCTCGCCGCCGGCCTCGGCGATCCAGCCCCGGTCGCGCGACAGGTCCAGCCCGCCCACGATCCGGCACACGAGCTGCTCGAACTCCGTGCCCCAGCCGTAGTCACGGTGGTAGAGCTCGGCGTGCCGGTAGGCGACCCAGGCGAGGTCGCCGGTGCGCGGCGCCCGGATCACGTACGGCTCCGGCCGTCCGGGCTCGCCCAGCGCCTGCCTGACGGCGGCCATCCCGGCCACCAGCCGCTCCTGCCCGCCCTCGCTCAGCCCGGCGAGCAGCTGCTCGACCTGCTCGGCCGAACGGGCGTCCAGCGCCTGGAACACCCGCACGCCCGCCTCGCTGAGCCGTACCACCTGCTTGCGCGCGTCGGTGGCCGAGCGCTCGCGGACGATGAGGCCGTCGGCCTCGAAGCGGGTGAGGATCCTGCTGAGGTAGCCCGCGTCCAGGTCGAGCAGGCCGCGCAGCTCGCCCGTCTCCATCGGCTCGGCGTGCGCCAGCTCGAACAGCACCCGCGCCTCCGTCAACGAGTAGGGCGAGTCGTGCATGCCTGCCTGGAGAACCCCGATGACCTTCGTATAGAACCGGTTGAACGCTCTGATCTCAGAGACCCTTGCTTTGGTCAATGAATTCATTGCTTAAGTCAACCATGAGAGGACCGATGCTGTGAACCTCTACATCGGCGGGTACGGCCCGGGCATCGTCACACCCGGCGGCGGGCTGACCCGGCTCGCCTCCCCGTCGTTCCTGGCCGCCCACCCCTCGCTCCCGGTGCTGTACGCCGTAGGGGAGCTGGCCCGCGGCTGGCTCACGGCGCTGTCCATCGCCGATGACGGGCTGCGGCCGCTCGCCGAGCGCTCCAGTGAGGGCCACAGCCCCTGCCACGTGGCCGTGCACCCGTCGGGTGAGCTGCTCGCCGTGGCCAACTACGGCGACGGCACGGCGAGCATCCACCGCCTCGACCCGCGGGGGGCGTTCGCCGGCGAGCCGATCGTGCTGCGCCACCAGGGGACGGGGCCGGTCGCCGACCGCCAGGAGTGCTCGCACGCGCACCAGGCCGTCTTCCACGAGGACGTGCTGCACGTGACCGACCTCGGCACCGACGAGATCCGCCGCTACGTGCTCGACGGCACACCGCTCGAACCGATCACGCTGCCGCCGGGCACCGGGCCGCGCCACATGGTCGTCGACGGCCCGCGCCTGTACGTGGTGGGCGAGCTGGACGGCCACGTGCACGTCCTGGAGGGTGACGGCCGCACCGCCGCGGCTCCCGCCTCGCGGATCGCGCGCCCCAACCAGCCCTCCCACCTCGACCTCGCGGACGGGCTGCTGTACGTGGGCAACCGGGGGCCCGACACCGTCTCGGTGCTGCGGGCGGACGACCTCACGCACGTGGCCGAGGTCCCCTCGGGCGGCCGGTGGCCGCGTCACTTCGCGATCGGCGGCGGGCGCCTGTACGTGGCGAACCAGTACTCCGGGACGGTCGCCGTGTTCGCGCTGGAGGCGGGGGTGCCGGCCCCGACCGGGCAGGCCTACGAGGTGGAGAGCCCGGCCTGCGTCCTCATCCGGTAGCCGGGCGGCAGGCCCGGCCGGGTGGGAGCCGGGCAGCGCCTCTCCCGGTGCGGCGGGTACGGCGTGTGCGGCGCGGTGCGGCGTGTGCGGCGCGGCGCGGTGCGGCGTGTGCGGTGCGGCGTGTGCGGTGCGGCGTGTGCGGTGCGGCGCGGTGCTGCGGGCGCGGTCGTGGTGCGGCGCGGTCGTGGTGCGGCGCGGTCGTGGTCCGGTAAGGGCGGGTAAGGGGCGCGTCAGGTGTCGGCCAAGCCGGTGTGCCGGGCGGGCGCGGTCGTCTTCGATGGGGCCCGTGCGCAAGCCCATCGCCGCCCTCGCCCTGCTCGCCCTCGGCTGCGGCGCCGCCGCACCCGACGCCCGACCCGGCGAGGCGGCCGGGCCCCGTACGGCCGCTCCCGCCGCGGGCGCCCCCGCCGAGCCGGGCCGCGCGACGCGAGCCGCCGCCGAGGCGGGCCGCGCGACGCGAGCCGCCGCCAAGGCGGGCCGCGCGACCGGAGCCGTCGCCAAGGCGGGCCGCGCGACCGGAGCCGTCGCCGTGGGCGCGGCTCGTGCGGCGGGAGCGCGGGAGCGGGCGTCGTGGCGCATCACCCGCCGGGGCGCCGAGCACGAGATCGAGGGGTACGCCGACCGGGTCAGCGTGCTGCCGGGCGAGCGGTTCCGGCTGCTGGTCTCCACGACCGCGCCCGCGTTCACCGCGCGCGCCTTCCGCATGGGGGCGCGCCCCACGCCGGTGTGGCGCTCCGGCCCCCTGCCCGGAGTGCGGCAGCCGCCCGCGCTGGTGGTCGAGGACATGGTGACCGCCGCTCACTGGAGGCCCTCCGTCACGGTCGACACCACCGGCTGGCCCGAGGGCGCCTACCTGGTGCGGCTGGACGCCTCGACGGGGGCCCAGCGGTACGTCCCCGTCACCGTCCGCTCGGCCTCGACCCGTGGCCGCGTGGTGCTGGTCAACGCCGTCACCACCTGGCAGGCGTACAACGGATGGGGCGGGCGCAGCCTCTACCAGGGCCCCGGCGGGTTTGCCGGCCGGTCGCGCAAGATCACCTTCGACCGGCCGTACGACGGGACGGGCGCCCGGCACTTCCTGGCCTTCGAACGTGACGCCATCGCGGTGGCCGAGCGCAGCGGCGTGCCGCTGGCGTACCTGACGAGCCTCGATCTGCGGCCGGGCGCCCTGGACGGGGCCCGCGCCGTCGTGTCCCTGGGGCACGACGAGTACTACTCGCCCGGCATGCGGGCGGCGCTGACCCGCGCCCGCGACCGGGGCGTGAACCTGGCCTTCCTCGGCGCAGGCGCCGTCTTCTGGCGGATCGCCCTGCACGGTCGGATGATCATGTGTGACAAGGAGAGCCGGTGCCTGCCCTGGCAGGCGTCGGAGCCGGAGAGCGCGCTGGTCGGGCAGGGGTTCGACTGCTATCCGGCCGAGGGCGCCTACGTGGTGGGCAGGCCCGGCCACTGGATCTTCGAGGGCACGCGCGGCAGGCGCTTCCCGGGGCTGGCGGGCGTGGAGACCGACCGGGTCTCGCCGCGGTCGCCGGCGGGCGTCCAGGTGCTGGCCCGTTCGCCCGTGGACTGCGCCGGCCGGGCCACCGAGGGCACCACCACGTACTACACCGCGCCCAGCGGGGCAGGGGTGTTCGCCGCGGGGACGACGCGCTGGGTGTGCGGCATGCGCGGCCGGCGGTGCCGTCACGGCGTGACCGGGGCCGCCGCCGCCTTCACCCGGAGGGCCACCCGCAACCTGCTGACCCGCTTCGCCGAGGGCCCCGCCGCGCGCCCCGGCCCGTCGCGCCCTGCCTCCCCAGCCGCGGGTCGGCCTCCCGGCGAGCCGTCGTGAGGCGGCCCCCGTACGAGGTTGGCGATCATCGCTTCACGTCTTGGTCTAGACCACTCGCCAGACGGGCGGGCACAATGCGATTCTGGTCCTGAAGCTCATCGGGAGGAACCCGTCATGCGTATTGGAGTGCTGACCGGGGGCGGCGACTGCCCCGGTCTCAACGCCGTGATCAGGGCTGTCGTGCGGAAGGGGGTCGGCGTCTACGGCCACGAGTTCGTCGGTTTCCGCGACGGCTGGCGAGGGCCGCTGGAAGGCGACACCATGCCACTGGACATCCAGGCCGTACGGGGCATCCTCCCGCGCGGCGGGACCGTCCTCGGCTCGTCGCGCACCAACCCCATGAAGATCGACGGCGGCGTCGACAGGATCAAGGAGAACCTCGCCGCCACCGGCGTCGACGCCCTGATCGCCATCGGCGGCGAGGACACCCTGGGCGTCGCCAAGCAGCTCTACGACCGCGGCGTCCACGTGGTGGGCGTGCCCAAGACCATCGACAACGACCTGTCCGGCACCGACTACACCTTCGGCTTCGACACGGCCGTCAACATCGCCGTCGAGGCGATCGACCGGCTCCACACGACCGCCGAGTCCCACCACCGGGCGCTGATCTGCGAGGTCATGGGCCGGCACGCGGGGTGGATCGCGCTGCACGCCGGCATGGCGGGCGGGGCCAACGTCATCCTCATCCCCGAGAAGCCGTTCGACATCGACCGCGTCTGCGAGTACGTCGAGTCGCGCTTCCGCACCCGTTACTCGCCGATCATCGTGGTGGCCGAGGGCGCCCACCCCGTCGAGGGGCAGATGACGCTCCAGGCGGGCGAGCTCGACGCGTTCGGCCACGTACGGCTCGGCGGCATCGGCGAGATGCTGGCCAAGGAGATCGAGAAGCGCACCGGCAAGGAGGCGCGCACCACCGTGCTCGGCCACATCCAGCGCGGCGGCACGCCCACCGCGTACGACCGGGT
Organism: Nonomuraea indica; assembly: GCF_002850745.1. Lineage (GTDB taxonomy): Bacteria > Actinomycetota > Actinomycetes > Streptosporangiales > Streptosporangiaceae > Nonomuraea > Nonomuraea indica. The sequence continues at coordinate 451,530 of NZ_KZ559466.1, read as the reverse complement.
GCTGGCAACCAGGTTCGGCCTGCAGGCGATCGACGCCGCGCACGAGGGCGACTTCGGCACGATGGTGGCGCTGCGCGGCACCGACATCGTGCGCGTCGGGCTCGACGAGGCGACCGCCGAGCTCAAGACCGTGCCCGCCTCCCGCTACGCCGAGGCGGAGGTCTTCTTCGGCTGAGTGAAAGCGGCTTGCAAGCGCAGGGCCGTACGTTCTGTCCCGCGGGGTCACCGCCACGACCTCGTCCGACGGGGTACGGTCCTCGCCGCGCAGAGTCGGCGGCCCACCACGCGCCGCGAGCCGCACCCCGGGACCTGGTCGAAGCAGCGGGGGGCGTGCCGGAGAACCCCATCTCCGGCACGCCCCCCGTCGCATGCGGCCGCACGACCCGGCCGCCTGCCGGTTTCTGTCACCGGCCGCGCCGGGGCCTGGCGCCCCGCGACCGGCCGGGGGCGCGATCCGGCGCCGCGGGTTCCGGCTGGTGGGACGGCTGCGGGCCGTACGCGCCCGGGTACGGTCCCTGCTCGCCGGCGGTCTGCGCACCCGGGACGGGTGCGGCGAAGACCGGCCGCTGGGCCGCGTGGCGCTCGGCGGGCGCGGCGAACGACGACTGGGCGACCGGCGTCGCGGTGATCGGCTGCGCGGAGGCGCGGCGCCGGTGCTCCAGCCGGGCCGCCAGCTCGGCGTCCTCGTTGAGCTCCTCCTCCGACGGCGACAGGATGACCATGAGCAGCATGGTCAGGGTGATGAGGCTGATCACGGTCATCAGGGGCACCAGGAAGTCCAGCGCGTCGGCGCCCTCCACGACGCCCGCCTGGTGATCGACCGTGACCTCCATCGCGAACATGCCGGTGTAGTGCATGCCCGCGACGGCCACGCCCATGACGAGGGCGGCCGGAGTGATCCAGATCGGGCGCTTGACCCGGAGGGTGAACCAGAGCGCCGTCGTGGCGGCGATCACCGCGATGGCCACGGAGGCGGCCACGATCGTGCGGTCGTAGGAGACGTGCGCCGACATGTTCATGGCGTACATGCCGAGGTAGTGCATGCTCGCCACGCCGAGCCCGGTCAGCAGGCCGCCGCCGAGCAGCGCGAGCATGCGGCCGCCGCCGTACGAGACGAGGAACAGGCCGGTGCCGACCACCACGATCGCCACCACCGCCGACACGGCCGTCAGCGGGACGTCGTAGCGGATCTGGGTGCCGTCGACCTGGAAGCCCATCATGGCGATGAAGTGCATGACCCAGATGCCGGTGCCGCCGATGGAGACGGCCGCGCCGAGCAGCCATCGCACCCGCGCGCCGCCCCGGGAGGCATGGGCCTGAGCGGTCAGCCGCAGTCCGAGCATCGACCCCATGCACGACATCACGTACGCCAGGAGCGGCGTGATGAAGCCATGGGCGAAATGGGTAACAGCGGAGGACATGATTCAAGTTCCTTGCATTAGGGGTCTCCGGATTGTTGCAGCATGCTTGTCCCATTTGCATGGATATCCGGACTATCTGTCAATCGGGCGTGTCGGGGCGTGACGAGCCAGGGGCTGCCGGTTTCACCGACGGGAGCGGACTAAACTCGATGGTCGCGGCGTTGCCCACAGCGCCGTCCCCTTCTTCCTCCGGAGGTCCCGCCATGACGATGTCCGCCCTGGGCGAGCCGTGCGTTCTGCTCAAGCTGGGCGAGATCGTCCTCAAGGGCAAGAACCGCGAGCTGTTCGAACGCCGGCTCATCGCCAACATCCGCGCCGCGCTCAAGGAGCTCGACCTCAAGCTCGACGTGCGCCGCCGGCACGGTGTCATCGCGGTCTTCCTGCCCACGGGCGCCACCGCCGAGCAGGCCCGGGCCGTCGCCCAGCGGGTCGCCGACGTGCCCGGCCTGGTGTGGATCCACCAGGCCTGGCGCGTCGCCAAGGACCCCGACACGGTGCTCAAGGCCGGGCTGGAGCTGCTGCGCGACCGCGAGGAGGTCGCGCGCGGCGCGTCGTTCGCGGTCCGCTCCCGCCGCCGTGACAAGCGCTTCCCGCTGCGCTCCAACGAGCTCGACAGGCTGGTGGGCGGCGCCATCAACGACGAGTACGGCCTGCCCGTCAACCTGAGCAAGCCCGAGCTGACCCTGTTCATCGAGGTCGACCGCGACGAGGTGTTCGTCTTCACCGGCGGCCTGCCGGGGCAGGGCGGCCTGCCGGTCGGCAGCAGCGGCCGGGCGCTGGTGCTCATGTCGGGCGGCATCGACTCGCCCGTCGCGGCCTACCGCATGATGCGGCGCGGCCTGCACGTCGACTTCCTGCACTTCTCGGGCATCCCGTTCACCACGTCCGAGTCGATCTACAAGGCGTACGCGCTGGTCAGGAAGCTCGACCGGTTCCAGGGCGGGTCCCGGCTGTGGGTGGTGCCGTTCGGCAAGGCCCAGCAGTCCATCCGCACCTCGGGCGAGGACCGCCTGGCGGTCATCGCCCAGCGGCGGCTCATGCTCAAGACGGCCGAGGAGGTCGCCCACCGCATCCGCGCCGCCGCGCTGATCACCGGTGACGCGCTCGGCCAGGTCTCCTCCCAGACGCTGGCCAACATCACCGCCCAGGACCACGCGGTGGACCTGCCCATCCTGCGGCCGCTGGTGGGCTGGGACAAGACGGAGATCATGGCCGAGGCGCGGCGCATCGGCACGCTGGAGATCTCCGAGCTGCCCGACGAGGACTGCTGCAGCCTGCTGGCCCCCAAGCGCGCCGAGACCCGTGCCAAGATCGAGGACCTGAAGCAGATCGAGAAGCGGCTGGACGCCGAGGAGCTCGTCGTCCAGCTCGCCGACTCGATCCAGGAATACACCCTGGAGCCGTGACCGTGACCGGCGACGGGCGGACCGGCACGCCCGCGGCGAGCACGTCCGTCACCGCGCTGGCGCTGGCGCGCCGGGTCGAGGCCGAGCTCAACGCCGCCCTGGCCCCTCTCGACCTGACGGTGCGCAGGCTTGGCCTGCTCGGCCACATCGCCGGCGTGCCGGGAGTGTCGTTCAGCGACCTCGCGCGGATGTCCGGCACCACGGTGCAGACCGCGCACGCCTCGGTGAAGGCCCTGGTCGCGGCCGGCCTGGTGCGCGACCACACCTCCCGGGCCGGATCGGCCTCGACGATCGAGCTGACCCCCGAGGGCGCCCGCCTGCTGCAGGCCGCCCGGCGGGCGGTGGCGGAGGTGGACGAGCGGATGTTCGGCCCGGGCGCCGACCCGGCCCAGCGGCGGGTCGGCGACGCGGTCCGCGCCGCGTTCGGCGGTGACCCCTCCTCCTGACGCCCCGCCGCGCTGACGGTGCCGGTCACTTCCCCCGGAACAGCGCGGCGGCGAGGGTCCCCCCGGGCCTGACGCCCGGCGGGATGGCGAAGATCGCGCTGCCGGTGTGCCGGACGAAGGCGTTCATCCGGTCCGCGGCGGCCAGCTTGCGCTGCGCGCGGACGAACTCGGCGGGGTCGCGCAGGTAGGCGCAGAACAGCACGCCGCTGTCGTAGCTGGCGTGGCCGCTCCCGGAGTGGTCGTGCGCGTGGCCGTCGTGGTCGTGGCCGGCGTCGCCGTGCCCGCGCTTGCCCGCGTCCGGGATCGGCTCGGCGATCGCCTGCACGGCGTAGTCGTAGTTGTACGACCGGCGCAGCATCGGGATGCCGTGCACCAGGGCCACGTGGGAGTCGGCCGGGATCGCGCGCCTGCCGTCCGCGCCGACCTTGGCGAAGTCGGGGGTGGTGAACTCGTGCCCGCCGCTCAGGGGCGCGCCGTTGTCCCGGCGCCGCCCCATGGTCAGGTCCTGCTCCCGCCCCGTCGTGGTGTCCCATTTCGGCAGGTCCATGCGGATCTTGCGGAAGACGAGATAGGTGCCGCCGGCGAACCAGTCCGGCTCGTCCGAGCCGGCCCAGACGCGTTCGTCGAACGCCGGTGTGCCGGGCCGGGGGTTGGCGGTGCCGTCCTTGTGCCCGAACAGGTTGCGCGGGGTGGCGTCACCGAACAGCCCGAGGAAGCCCTGCTGGCTCCAGCGCAGCCGGGCCAGCCCCGGCGCGCGGCCGCGCACGGCGCGGAAGGCGCGGCTGATCACCTGCGGGTCGTCGCCGCAGATCTGCACGAGCAACTGGCCGCCGCACCAGGCGCGCTCGAGCCGATCGGTGCCGAACTCCGGCAGCGGGGCCAACCGGCGCGGCCGTCGTTCCGCCTTGCCGATCCGCTCGAACAGCTCCGGTCCCAGGCCGAAGGTCAGCGTGAGCCGAGCCGGGTCGAGGCCGTCGGCGATGCCGGAGTCGGCCGGCACCCCGGGGCGGGGGACCGGTCTCGGGCCGGGCGGCAGGCCGCGGGTCAGCCGCTCGGCGACCGCCGTCCACTGCTCCATGAGCTGCTGGAAGTTGGCGGCGACCTGGCCGGTGGACAGCCGCTTGCCGCTCCGGGGATCCGCGCGTTCGAGGTCGAACGCCGCGAAGAACCCGTACTGCTGCTGCGGTGTGGCGATGCCCGCCTGGTGCGGCCCGTGGAACGGCTCGGCGCCCCGCACCGCCGCGCCGCTGACCTGAACCACCGGCTCCGTCGCGCGGGCGCCCGCCCCCGAGGCGACGCCCGCGCCGGCCGCCCCCGCGGTGCCGGCGATCGAGACGATCAGGGAACGGCGGGAGAAGCGGGTCGGCTGATCCGGCATGGTCACTTCTCCTGGATCAGGGCCAGGGGCCGGCGACGGAGCCGCCGCAACGCCAGCAGGCCGCCGACGCCCGGGATGAGAGCGAGCCGGCGGACGGCCGCCGGGGTGGGGCTCGCCAGGGTGCTCAGGATGACGATGAGGTAGGCGGCGCCGTGCGTCGGGCCGAGCAGCGTGGTGACCGGCTTCAGGTGCACGGTCGCCAGATTGGTCAGCAGCGCCGCCAGCGAGGCGGCCTCCACCGCGGCCGCGATGCGCAGGGTCAGCGGGACCTTCACGCCGCCTCCCTGGGAAAGCGGCGGACCGGCGATGTCAGGGCTTCCATGGGGCCTCCCAGAACCTTCAGATTGACTGAAGCCTAGCAGTCGGCCTTCAGGCTCCCTGAAGCGGGTTCCGGGGTCGGTGCCGCCGCACACCGGCCCCGGGACCCACGTGCCGGGATCAGCCGGTCAGCGTCGCCGCGGCGGCCTTGCCGAGCAGCGGCGGCAGCTCGCGCAGCACGCCCGCCAGCTCCTCCAGGTCGCCGTCCACGAGCGCCTGCGGCCCGTCGCACAACGCCAGCTCCGGCTGCGGGTGCACGTCGATGATCACACCGTCCGCGCCGACCGCGATGGCCGCGCGGGTCAGCGGCAGCACCAGGTCGCGCCGCCCGCCGGAGTGCGACGGGTCCACGATCACCGGCAGGTGCGACAGCCGCTGCGCCACCGGCACCGCCGAGACGTCCAGCGTGTTGCGGGTGGCCGTCTCGAACGTCCGGATGCCGCGCTCGCACAGCACGATGTCGAGGTTGCCGCGCTGCGCGATGTACTCGGCCGCCATCAGCCACTCCTCGATCGTGGCGTTCATGCCCCGCTTGAGCATGACCGGCTTCCCGGCCGCGCCGACCGCCTGCAGCAGCGCGAAGTTCTGCGCGTTGCGCGTGCCCACCTGCAACATGTCGGCGTACGAGGCGACCAGCTCCACGTCCTGCGCGTCGACCACCTCCGTCACGATCGGCAGGCCCGTCTCCTCCCGCACGTCGGCCAGGATGCGCAGGCCCTCCTCGCCGAGCCCCTGGAACGCGTACGGCGACGTGCGCGGCTTGAACGCGCCGCCGCGCAGCAGGGTCGCCCCCGCCGCCTTCGCCATCAGGGCCGCCTCCAGCGTCTGCTGCGGCGTCTCCACCGCGCACGGGCCGGCGATCAGCGTCACCGTCGCGGGGCCGATCGGCACCCCGCCCACCCGCACCGTCGAGCGGTCGGGGTGGTTGTCCCGGCTCACCAGCTTGTACGGGGCCGACACCCGCATCACGTCGCCGACCCCGCGCATGCCGCGCAGCGCCGCCGCGTCGAGCTGCGTCACGTCGCCGACCAGCCCGACGATCGTGCGCTGCACGCCCTTGCTGACGAACGCCTCGACGCCGGCCGACTGAACGACCGTGACGATCGACGCGAGATCCTCACCGGTGGCCTCGGGGCCCATCACGATGACCATGTGCTGTCTCCTTGTCCGACAAAACTGCGGAAGTAGGCGGGTGGGAAAGATGCCGGGGAACGCGAAAGGCCCCGGGTCCGCAACGGACCCGGGGCCTTTCGTTCGCCTGTCTGCTAGCGCAGCCTCAGATGGCGAACGGACTCGGGTCCGTCGCCATACCAAAACAGCCACGCGGTGCGCATAACGCGTAATGCTAGCGCACCCCACCCGATCGCGAACCATCTCCCGCCCGATGGGAGGATGGCTCACGACCGCGAGATCGTGCGAGGGGAGTGATCGTGGAGCAGTCGCGCCTGCCCCCGGGCCAGTACGTCCCGCGCGGCCGGCCCGTGATCCACTACGGCAGGGTGCCCCCGTTCCGGCCGGAGAGCTGGGACCTGAGCGTCTTCGGGGCGACCGCCTCGGGCAAGGAGCACCGCTTCACCTGGCCGGAGTTCGAGAGCCTGCCCCGGAAGAGCGTGCTCGCCGACTTCCACTGCGTCACCAAGTTCTCGCTCCTGGGCAACGAGTGGCGGGGCGTGAGCCCGGCCACCCTCATCGAGGCCGCGCCACCCGACCCCGGCGTCCGGCACGTGATGATTTGGGCCGAGTACGGCTACAGCGCCAACCTGCGGATGTCCGACTTCACCGCCCCCGGCACGCTGTTCGCCCTGGAGCTCGACGACAAGCCGCTCAGCCTCGACCGCGGGTTCCCGGTGCGGGCCGTCGTCCCCCACCTGTACGCGTGGAAGAGCGTCAAGTGGGTGCGCGCCGTGGAGTACCTGCTCGAGGACCGCCGCGGCTTCTGGGAGGAGCGTGGCTACCACAACGTGGCCGACCCGTGGCGCGAGCAGCGCTACTCCCATCAGGAGGAGCCCGGCGAGGGGCCGCCCTGAGGCTCCGCGGAGTCTCGCCGGTGACCCATTGTGGCCAAATCTTTACCCAGGGTTTGCGTATCGCTTGTGACCTTGGCGTTCTTGCGTCAGCGTAGATGGCATGCTGCGTCTCCTGGCCGTCGACGACGAACAGCCCGCACTGGAGGAGCTGGCATATCTGCTCCGCCAGGACTCCCGGGTCGAGCACGTGACCACCGCCTGCGACGGGGTCACGGCACTGCAGGACATGGTGCAGATGATCGGCACCGGCGAGCGCCTCGACGGGGTGTTCCTCGACATCCAGATGCCGGGCCTCAGCGGCCTGGACCTGGCCCGGCTCGTCGGCGGTTTCCCCAGCCCGCCCAAGCTCGTCTTCGTCACGGCGCACGAGGAGTGCGCCGTCCAGGCGTTCGAGCTGGAGGCCGTCGACTACCTCCTCAAGCCCGTCCGCGCCGCCCGCCTGGCCGAGGCCGTGCGCAGGCTGCAGGCGGCCGCCGCGCCCGCCGCCGCCGAGGCCGGCCAGGACGACGTCATCCCGGTCGAGCTGGGCGGGCGCACCAGGTTCGTGCCGCAGCAGTCGGTGTGGTTCGCCGTGGCCAAGGGCGACTACGTCCGGCTGCACACGGTCGACGGCAGCTACCTGGTGCGCATGTCGCTGGCCGCCCTCGAACGCCGCTGGGCCGAGGCCGGCTTCATCCGTGTGCACCGGAGCACGCTGGTGTCCAGCCGGCATGTGAGCGAGCTCAGGTTCGAGGGAGGGCGGGTGACGCTGACGGTGGGCACCGAGATCCTCAAGGTCAGCCGCCGCCACACCCGCCAGGTCCGCGAGCAGCTCGTCCACCAGCATCGCGCCGCCCTCTCCTGACCCTCTGGCGAGAGGGCGTGCCCTCGCGCCGCCCTGCCCGGGATGCCGTCGAGGCTCCCGGCCGCTTCCGTGCGTCCGCCGCCCGGGATGCCGTCGAGGCTCCCGGGCTACTCCCGTGCGTCCGGCGCCCGGGGGTGCGTGAGGTGCCCGCGAGCCCCTTGAGTGACCGTTCGTCGCGCCACACCTACCGTTCGTCCGCCGAACACGCTCCGTATGTCGATGACTACAGACCGTTCGCCGCGCTGTGCGGGAACAGGGTGTCGGCCACAAGATCGCACTCGTAGTGTTTCCGCATCGGACAAGCCACTCCGGCGCATCGGGTGGACGAGCCGGGGGGCTCACCGTCGCCTGATGCGCCGGACTCACCGGTGACCACAGGGTCACCACGGCTGTCGGGCCCTTGACCGGGGGTAGGGGCCCGCCCGCCGGGTACGTGAAGGGGCGCCCGCTCCGCAGAGCGGGCAGAGCGCGAGCCGGCCGGACGGGGGCGCCGGGTCGCGGGCGGGCGCCCCGACACGACCCCACCGGGTCCGGCACGGCTCAGCGGCTCACCGTGGTCTCCCGCCCCACGTGCGACAGCTTCTCGGGGTTGCGGACGGCGTAGAGCCCGGCGATGAGGCCGTCCTCGACGCGCACCGCGATGACGGTGTCGACCTCGTCGCCGACCCGGACGATCAGGGCGGGGTGGCCGTTGACCTGTGCGGGCTCCAGCGATCGACCGGGAGGGATCCTGTACAGGAACTGGGCCACCTGACCGGCTCCCACGACGGGCGACGGCGAGGCCGGCACGATTCCGCCGCCGTCCGTCAGCAGGACGACGTCGGGCGCGAGGACGTCGAGCAGACGTTGCAGATCGCCCGTCTCGACCGCCCGGTGGAACGCCTCCAGCGCGTCACGGGTCTGGGCCGGTGAGACGACCCCACGCGGCCGGCGGGCGGCGACGTGGGCCCGTGCCCGGTGGGCGATCTGGCGTACCGCGGCCGGGCTCTTGCCGACGGCGTCGGCGATCTCGTCGTAGGACAGATCGAACACCTCGCGCAGCACGAACACCGCCCGCTCGGTCGGCTGGAGCGTCTCCAGCACCAGCAGCATCGCCATCGACACGCTGTCGGCCAGCACGACGTCCTCGGCCACGTCCGGCGCGGTCAGCAAAGGCTCGGGCAGCCACGGGCCGACGTAGGACTCCTTGCGCCGGCCGAGCGTACGCAGCCGCTTCAGCGCCTGCCGCGTGGCGACGCGGACCAGGTAGGCGCGCCGGTCCCGCACCGTGTCGAGGTCGACGCCCGCCCACCGCAGCCAGGTCTCCTGCAGGACGTCCTCGGCGTCGGCGGCCGAGCCGAGCATCTGGTAGGCGATCGTGAACAGCAGATTGCGGTGGGTGAGGAACGCCTCGGTGGCGGGGTCCGTGGCCGAGTCCGTCCGATGCCCGCTGTGTTCGCTCATCACTGCTTCCTGCCCTGTTCGTTCGCGGCCGTGCATGCATGAGACCCCGCCCCCCGCCGTGATGTGACATCCACGGGCGGTGACGCGGCTCACATCGGCCGCGCTGTCACAAGCATCGGGCCGCCGGGGTCTCATGCTCGCCGGGATGCAGCGCCGGCGATCCGCGCGGCACACGATCCCACCCGCGGGGCGACGCCATGGAAGGAACGACATGAGTTCAGCGCTTGAGACCCTTCGCCGTGAGTTCGGCGGCGACATCATCGAACCCGGAGCAGCGGAGTACGCGTCGGCCAGCCGCTCGGTGCTGGCGTCGGGAAGCCCCGCCTACGTGCTTCGGCCCAAGAGCGTCGGCGACGTGCAGGCAGGTGTGACGTTCGCCGCCGCCGCGGGGCTGGCGCTGTCCGTGCGGGGCGGCGGCCACGGCTTCGCGGGCTTCGGCACCAACGACGGCGGTGTCGTGATCGACCTCGGACTGCTCGCGAGCGTCGAGATCATCGACGAGGAACGCCACCTCGTCCGGATCGGCGGCGGCGCCACCTGGGGCCAGGTCGCCGACGTCCTGGCCCCGCACGGCCTGGCGATCTCCTCCGGCGACACCAGGGGCGTCGGCGTCGGTGGGCTGACGCTGACCGGCGGCATCGGCTGGAAGGTCAGGAAGTACGGCCTGGCGTTGGACAACGTGGTCGCCGCGGAGGTGGTCACCGCCGGCGGAGCGGTCGTGCGGGCCGGCGCGGGGGAGAACCCGGAGCTGTTCTGGGCGATTCGCGGTGGCGGCGGCAACTTCGGAGTCGTGACCGCCTTCGAGTTCGCGGCGCATCCGACGACGGACGTCTTCTACGGCAGGATCGCCTTCCCGGCGTCGGAGGCGGCCACCGTGCTCCGGCGCTGGGCGGACCACCTCCGCACCGCCCCCGAAGAGCTCACCTCCGTCGCGGAGTTCGCCAATCCCTTCGCGGGCGGGCCCGAGGCGCCGGTCGAGATCCGCGTCGTCTTCGACGGCGACGACCCGGAGCTCGCCGCGAAGGCCATCGACCCGATCCGCCGGTTCGGCACGGTGATCGGTGACGATGTCGCGCTGAGGCCCTGTGCGGGCACGCTCGTGGACGGCGTCACCCCGCCGCCCGGCATCCGGCTGGTCACCCGCAGCGCGTTCGTCGACGAGGGGGCGGTGCCCGCGGTCCTCCGGCTCCTCGCCAAGGCCGGGGCATCGCAGGGATCGCCGTTCATCGCCGTTCGCAGCGTCGGCGGCGCCGTCTCCCGGGTGCCCCACGACGCCACCGCCTACGCGCATCGCCGAGCGGAGCTGATGGTCGTGACCACCGTCGTGGGTCCGCAGCCGGTGGTCGAGGCGGCGCGTCCCGCTCTGGACACGCTCTGGACGGCACTCGCACCCCACGTCAACGGCGCCTACGCCAACTTCCTCGCCTCCGCTACCGAGGCGGACGTCGCCGCGATCTACCCGGCGCCGACCTACGAGCGGCTCGCGGCGGTCAAGCGTCACTACGACCCCGGCAACCTGTTCGCGGGCAACCACAACATCCGGCCCGAGGAGGCCTCGCCGACAGGCGAAGCCGGCTGAGGCGCCCGGCAGGGCGGACGGGGGCGCGTCGTCCGCCGGCCACGCCGGCCGAGTCGCCGCCGACCTGGGCGACGCGCCGGTGGGCGTGGCCTCGGCCGCCTCCCCGCGCCTTCGAGGACGCCGCGAGGACGCCGCGAGGACGCCGCGAGAGACGCCGCGAGGACGCCGCGAGAGACGCCGCGAGGACACTGCGAGGACGCCGCGTGGACGGAGACGGGCCTCAGCCGTCGCGCAGCCGCTTGAGCACCTCGATGTCGGCGCGGTGCTTGTCGGCCTTGCCGGGGGTCTCGATGCAGATCGGCACGCCGGCCACCGCAGGATGGCGCATCAGGTCGGCGAACGCCTGGCTGCCGATGAGGCCGGCCCCGATGTTCTCGTGGCGGTCCTTCTTGGAGCCGCAGTCGTCCTTGGAGTCGTTGGCGTGGATCAGCTTCAGCCGCCCAGGGGCGATCTTGTGCAGGGCGTCGAACGTCTCCCGCACCCCGTCGGCGGTCCGCAGGTCATGACCGGCGGCGAAGGCGTGGCAGGTGTCGAGGCAGACGCCGGCCCGCGGGTGCCAGTCGAGCGCCGCGAGATAGGGCTCCAGGTCCTGGACGGTGGCGCACAGCATCGCGCCCTGGCCGGCCATCGGCTCCAGCAGCAGGTCGGGCCCGCCGTCGGGGATCTCCTCGAGCAGCGGCAGCAGGTGCTCGTGAAGCTGACGCATCGCCGCGTCACGCGGCTGGGTCACCGCCGAGCCGGTGTGGACGACCACGCCCCTGGCCCCGATGGCGACGGCGCGCCGCAGCGTGTGGCGGACCAGCGCGACGGAGCTGTCGAGCGTCTCGGGGCTGGGGGAGCCGAAATTGGCGAGGTAGGGCACGTGGACGAACGTGTCGACGCCCGACTCGGCCAGCTTGGCGTCCTGCTCCGGCTTGCCTTCGGCCAGCGCCCACCCGCGCGGGTTGGTGACGAACACCTGGATCATCTCGGCGCCGATCTCGGCCATGTACTTCAGGCCGCCCGTGGCCAGGCCGCCGGTGACGGACACGTGTCCGCCGATGAGAGAGCGTGGGGTCATGATGGAACCCAGTTTATGGGCCCCCACCCGTCACCCGAGCCCGCCCGGAGCCCGCTGGGGCGTCCCGCGCCGCACGGCTTGGAGCATGCCACGAAAACTCGTGGACAACCGGTTGGACAGTTGAGAGTTCTTACGGATGGACCGGGCACGACCGACATGTGTGTACTGCTGGCATGCCCCACACGCTCGCCGGCCTCGACCGGTTCAACGCGCTGGCGCCCGAGCAGGCCGAGCGGGAGGTGCTGGCCTGCTGCGCCTCCCGCGCCTTCGCCGCGACCGTCGCCGCGGGCCGCCCGTACACCGGCCCCGAGAAGCTGGCCGGAGCCGCCGAGGCGGCCGTCCGCGCCCTCGACTGGCCCGACGTGCTGGAGGCGCTGGCGGCCCACCCCCGCATCGGCGCCCGCCCCGGCGGCGACGGCCGGGAGGCGGCCTGGTCGCGGCAGGAGCAGGCCGGAGTGGAGGACCACCTGCGCCAAGCCCTCGCCGACGGCAACCGCGCCTACGAGGACCGCTTCGGCCACGTCTACCTGGTCTGCGCCACCGGCCTGACCGGGACCGAGATGCTGGCGGACCTGCGCGGACGCCTCGGCAACGACGAGACCACCGAACGCGGCGTCGTCCGAGGCCACCTGGCCCGCATCACCCGGCTGCGGATCGCCGGGCTCCTCGGGGAGGCCCCGTGAGCTTCTCCACCCACGTGCTCGACGCGGTCACCGGCCGCCCCGCCACCGGGCTCCGCGTCCGGCTGGAACACGACGGCCGGGTCGTGGCCGAGGGCCGCACCGACGGCGACGGCCGCATCAAGGGCTGGACGGCCGGCCCCGGCGTCAACCGGGTCGTCTTCGACACCGGCGGCTACCTCGACGACACCTTCTACCCCGAGGTCGTCATCGCCTTCACCGTGCGCGACCCCTCGGCCCACCACCACGTGCCGCTGCTGCTCAGCCCGTACGCCTACTCCACCTACCGGGGAAGCTAGATGCCGATCATCCTGGGGCCCAACCGCTACGGCAAGGCGGAGACCAGGCTCGTCCGCGTCACCAGGGACGGCGCCACGCACCACCTCAAGGACCTGAACGTCAGCACCTCCCTGTCCGGCGCGATGGAGCCCGTCCACCTCACCGGCGACAACTCCGCCGTGCTGCCCACCGACACGCAGAAGAACACCGTCTACGCCTTCGCCGGCAAGCACGGCGTGGACCAGATCGAGGACTTCGCCCTGCTGCTCGCCCGGCACTTCGTCGGCTCCCAGCCGGCGATCCACCACGCCCGTGTCGAGATCGAGGAGTACGGCTGGAGCCGCGTCCCCGTCACCCCGCACTCGTTCGTGCGCGACGGCGGCGAGGTGCGCACCTGCGTCGTGCACCACGACCGCGACGGCCGCACCACCGTCGTGTCCGGCCTGACGGACCTCGTCCTGCTGAACACGACCGGCTCGGAGTTCCACGGCTTCGCGGTGGACCAGTACACCACCCTCGCACCGGCCGCCGACCGCGTCCTCGCCACCGCCGTCACGGCCCGCTGGCGGCACGCCGGCGACACCCTCTCCTACGCCTCCTCCTACGCGCGGGTGCGGCAGAGCCTGCTGGAGGCGTTCGCCGGCACGCACAGCCTGTCGCTGCAGCAGACGCTGTACGCGATGGGGGAGCGGGCCCTGCGGACCTGCGAGGAGATCTGCGAGGTGCGGCTGGCCCTGCCCAACAGGCACCACTTCCTCGTGGACCTGGCGCCGTTCGGCCTCGACAACGAGGGCGAGGTGTACCACGCCGCCGACCGCCCGTACGGGCTGATCGAGGGCGCGGTGCTGCGCGAGGACGCCCCTGACGCCGCATTCGCCTGGGAGTAGCGATGGACTTCTTGCGCCCCACGACGTGGGAGGAGGCGCTGGCCGCCAAGGCCGAGCGGCCCGAGGCGGTGCCCCTGCAGGGCGGCACCGACGTGATGGTCGAGATCAACTTCGGGGTGCGCAGGCCCCCCGCCCTGCTCGACCTCACCCGGGTCGCCGAGCTGCGCACCTGGAGCGAGGCCGACGGCGTCCACCGCGTCGGGGCCGGCGTGCCGTACACGACTGTCGTCGAGGAACTGGGCGGCGCCCTGCCCGGGCTGGCGCAGGCGTCGCGGACGGTCGGCTCGCCGCAGATCCGCAACCGCGGCACCGTCGGCGGCAACCTGGGCGCCGCCTCGCCCGCCGGCGACTGCCACCCGCCGCTGCTCGCCGCCGGCGCCGTCGTGGAGGTCGAGTCACGCGAGCGGGGCGTCAGGCTCATCCCGGCCGCGGAGTTCTACCTGGGCGTCAAGCGCTCGGCGCTGCTGCCCGACGAGCTGATCAGGGCCGTCAGGGTCGCCGGCGCGGCCGGGCCGCAGTACTTCTCCAAGGTCGGCACCCGCAACGCCATGGTGATCGCGGTGTGCTCCTTCGCCGTCGCGCTGCACCCGCGCGAGCGGCGGGTCGGCACCGGCATCGGCTCGGCCGCGCCGACCCCGCTGCGGGCGACGGCGGCCGAGGAGTTCCTGAGCGCCGAGCTCGACTGGTCGGCGGCGCTTGACCCGGCGCTGCTGCGCCGCTTCGGCGAGCTGTGCGCGGCGGCCGCCGCGCCGATCGACGACGTGCGCGGCACCGCCGCCTACCGCAGGCACGCCATCGCCGTGCTCGCCCGCCGCACGCTCACCTGGGCGTGGGACGACCACCTGGGAAGGAGGGCCGCCTGATGCGCGTCACGTTCACCGTCAACGGCCGCGAGGAGACCGTGGACGACGTGTGGGAGGGCGAGAGCCTGCTGTACGTGCTGCGCGAGAGGGTCGGCCTGCCCGGCTCGAAGAACGCCTGCGAGCAGGGCGAGTGCGGCTCGTGCACCGTCTACCTGGACGGCACGCCCGTCTGCGCCTGCCTGGTCGCCGCCGGGCAGGCCGAGGGCCGGCGGGTGCGCACCGTGGAGGGCCTGGCCGACGGCGACCGCCTCGACCCGGTGCAGGAGGCGTTCGTCGAGTGCGGGGCGGTCCAGTGCGGCTTCTGCACGCCCGGCCTGGTCGTGCAGGCGCACGACCTGATCGAGCGGGTGGCGCGGCCCAGCGACGCGGAGATCCGCGAGGCGCTGGCGGGCAACCTGTGCCGGTGCACCGGCTACGAGAAGATCCTGGACGCCGTCCGGCTCGCGGCGGCGCGCAAGGCGGCGCCGTGACGTCCACGCTGATCGAGAACGTGTACGTCGCGCCCGTGGCCGGCCCCGAGATCGCCGACGGGTACGTCCTGATCACCGGCGACCGGATCGCCGCGCTCGGTCCCATGGCCGAGGCGCCCGCCGCGCCCGGCGCCACCCGGATCGACGGGTCCGGCTGCCTGGCCACCCCCGGCCTGGTCAACACCCACCACCACCTGTACCAGTGGGCCTCGCAGGGCCTCGCCCAGGACGCGACGCTGTTCGAGTGGCTGGTGACGCTCTACCCGGTGTGGGCCGCCATGGACGCCGACGTCGTCGCGGGCGCCGCCACCGCCGGCCTCGCCCACCTGGCGCTGTCCGGCTGCACCACCTCCAGCGACCACCACTACCTCTTCCCCGCGGGACGCGGCGACCTGCTCGCCGCCGAGATCGAGGCCGCGCGCGCGGTGGGCCTGCGCTTCCACCCGGCCCGCGGCTCGATGGACCGCGGCCGGTCGCAGGGCGGGCTGCCGCCCGACGAGGTGGTCGAACGGCTCGACGACATCCTCGACGCCACGGCCGAGGCGGTGGACGCCTACCACGACCCGTCGTTCTCCTCCAGGCTGCGCGTCGCCGTCGCCCCCTGCTCGCCGTTCTCCGTCAGCGCCGAGCTGATGACCCGGTCGGCGGAACTGGCCAGGGACAAGGGCGTCCGCCTGCACACCCACCTCGCCGAGACGCTCGACGAGGAGGAGCTCTGCGTGCGCCAGACGGGGCTGCGGCCCGTGGCGTACATGGAGAAGCTGGGCTGGCTCGGCACCGACGTGTGGGTGGCGCACGCGGTGCACCTGAGCGACTCCGACATCGGCGCGCTCGCCGCGACCGGCACCGGCGCCGCGCACTGCCCCACCTCCAACGGCCGGCTCGGCGCCGGTATCGCCCGCGTCTCGGAGATGCTGCGGCGCGGCGTGAACGTCGGCCTCGGCGTCGACGGCAGCGCCTCCGCCGAGCTCACCGGGCTGTCCGGCGAGATGCGGCAGGCGCTGCTGTTCCAGCGGGCCCGATACGGGCCGACCGCGCTGACCGCCAGGCAGGCACTGGAGCTGGCCACGCTCGGCGGGGCGCGCAACCTCGGCCGGGAGAGGGAGCTCGGCACGCTGGAGCCGGGCAAGCTCGCCGACCTCGCGCTGTGGCGGACGGACGGCGCCTTCGCCGCAGCGGTGGCCGACCCGGTGTGCGCGCTGGTCTTCGCGACCCGCCAGCCGCCGCTGGCGCGGCTGCTGGTCGGCGGGCAGACGGTGGTCGAGGACGACGAGCTGCGCACGGTCCCGCACGACGCGGCGGGCGCGGCCGGGGTACGGGCGCACCGCCGGCTGGTCCGGCTGGCCGGGGAGCTGGGGCACGCCGTCTCCGCCGAGGTCCACCCGTGACGCGGCCGCCACGGGGCAGGTGTGATGATGGGGCCACGCCGGCACGCCCCGCCGTCCGCCCCGCGCGGCCCGACGGGGGCGTGCGGCCACCGTCGTCGTCGTGTGGGAGTTCGTAGTGGTTGAGCACGTGCTTGTCGCCCCCGACAAGTTCAAGGGGTCGCTGACGGCCGCCGAGGTCGCCGACAGGGTGTCGGCCGGGCTCGGGGTGCCGGCGGTCCGCCTGCCGGTCGCCGACGGGGGCGACGGCACGGTGGACGCGGTCGTCGCCTGCGGCTTCACCCGGGTCACCGTCGAGGTGACGGGCCCGACCGGGCAGCCCGTCCAGGCGTCGTACGCCTGGCACCCCACCGGCTCGCCCGCCGGCGACAGCTCGCCGGGACGGCCCACGGCCGTGGTGGAGCTGGCGGAGGCCTCGGGGCTGCGCCGCCTGCCCGGCGCGCCGGAGCCCCTCACCGCCACCAGCCGCGGCACCGGCGAGCTGATCGCGCACGCGCTCGCCGGGGGCGCCCGGCGGATCGTCCTCGGGCTGGGCGGCAGCGCGTGCACCGACGGTGGCGCCGGCATGGTGCAGGCCCTCGGCGCGCGCCTGCTCGACGCGAACGGCGACGAGCTGGGCCCCGGCGGCGCCGCGCTCGCCGCCCTCGACCGTATCGACGTCACCGGCTTCGCCGACATCTCGGGCGTGGAGTTCGTGGTGGCCAGCGACGTCGACAACCCCCTCCTCGGCCCGCACGGCGCCGCCGCCGTCTACGGCCCGCAGAAGGGCGCCACCCCCGACGACGTCAGGACGCTCGACGCCGCCCTCGGCCGGCTCGCCGCGGTGGCGGCCTGGACCCACGGCCTGACCGGAGCGGTGGAGCACGACGACCGGCCGCGCCCCATGGGCGTCGCGGGCGCGCCGGGCGCGGGCGCCGCCGGCGGCGTCGGGTTCGCGGCGCTGGCGTTCCTGCACGCCGAGATCCGTCCGGGCATCGACTACCTGCTCGACCTGCTCGGGTTCGGGAGCCTGGTGCGCGGGGCCCGGCTCGTGATCACCGGCGAGGGATCGCTGGACGAGCAGTCGCTGCGCGGCAAGGCCCCCGTCGGCGTCGCCCAGGCAGCCGCCGAGGCGGGAGTCCCCGTGGTCGCCGTCTGCGGCCGGCGCACCCTCACCGACGCCGACCTGAAGGCCGCCGGCATCGAGGCCGCCTACGCCCTGACCGACCTGGAGCCCGACCCGGCCCGGTGCATGGCCGACGCCGGACCGCTCCTCGAACGGCTCGCCGCCCGGCTGGCCGCCGACCGCGGGCTGACATGACGGCCCGTACGCTCGCTCACGGCGGGCTGACATGACGGCCCGCCCGCCGGCCGTCCCCGAGGCGACGGAGTACGACCTCGTCGTGCGCTCCCGGCGCACCGTCACGCCCGGCGGCGAGCGCGCCGCCGCCGTGGCCGTGCGCGGCGGGAGGATCGCCGCGCTGCACGGCTACACCGCCCCCCTGACCGCGGCCGAAGACGTCGACCTGCGCGACCTGGCCCTGCTGCCGGGCCTGGTCGACACCCACGTGCACGTGAACGAGCCGGGCCGGACCCACTGGGAGGGCTTCGCCACCGCCACCCGGGCGGCGGCGGCCGGCGGCGTCACCATGATCGTGGACATGCCGCTCAACGCCCTGCCGCCCACCGTGGACGTGCCCGCCCTGGACGCCAAGCTGAACGCCGCGGCGGGGCGGTGCCACGTGGACGTCGCCTTCTGGGGCGGCGCGGTGCCCGGCAACGTCAAGCACCTGCGGCCGCTGCACGACCGCGGGGTCCTCGGGTTCAAGTGCTTCCTGTCGCCGTCCGGAGTGGACGAGTTCCCGCCGCTGCGGCCGCACGAGGTGCGGCGCGCGATGGAGGAGATCGCGGCGTTCGACGGGCTCCTCCTCGTGCACGCCGAGGACCCGGCCCTGCTCGGCGACCCGGGCGGCCCCACGTACCGGCACTTCCTGGACTCGCGGCCGGGGGCGGCCGAGCGCAGCGCGGTCGAGCAGGTGATCGCGCTCGCCCGGGAGACCGGCGCGCGCACGCACGTCCTGCACGTCTCCAGCGCCGACTGCCTGGAGCCGCTGGCCGCCGCCCAGGCCGACGGGGTGCCCGTCACCGCCGAGACCTGCCCGCACTACCTGACCCTGACCGCCGAGGAGGTCCCCGAGCGTGACACCAGCTACAAGTGCTGCCCGCCGATCCGCTCGGCGGCCAACCGCGACCGGCTCTGGGACGGCCTGGCCCGTGGCGTGCTGAGCTGCGTCGTCTCCGACCACTCGCCCTCGACCGCCGACCTGAAGGTGCCCGACTTCGCCGCCGCCTGGGGCGGCGTCGCCTCCCTGCAGGTCGGGCTGGCGGCCGTCTGGACCGAGGCGTCCCGGCGCGGTCACGGCCTGGCCGACGTGGCCCGCTGGATGGCGGCCGGCCCCGCCGCCCTCGCCGGCCTCCCCGGCAAGGGAGCCATCGAGCCGGGCGCCGACGCCGACCTCGTCGCCTTCGACCCCGGCGCCGCCGTGCCCGTGGACGCCGGCAGGCTGCACCACCGCAACCCCGTCACGCCGTACCACGGCCGCACCCTCCGGGGCGCCGTCCTCACCACCTGGCTGCGCGGCCGGCCGGCCGACGGCGAGCCGCACGGCGAGTTCGTGTTCGGAGAGCGCTAGGTGGCCGCCTTCACCTCCCTGCCCGACCTGGCGCTGCGCACCGTCGGCGGGTCGGTCGTCGCCGCCAGCGACGAGTCGTTCGCCGGCAAGGAGAACCTCATCCGCCCCGGCCGCCCCGGCTTCCAGGCCGGCACGTTCGGCGGCAAGGGCCAGGTGTACGACGGGTGGGAGACGCGGCGCCGTCGCGAACCCGGCCACGACTGGGCGATCGCCCGGCTCGGGATGCCCGGCGTCGTCCACGGCGTGGTCATCGACACGGCCTGGTTCACCGGGAACTACCCGCCGCACGCCTCGGTGGACGCCACGGCCGCCGACGGCCATCCGTCGCCCGCCGAACTGGAACGGGCCGCCTGGACCGAGATCGTGCCCCGCACCGCGCTGCGCGGCGACGCCGAGCACCACGTCCCCGTGACGGACCCTCGCCGCTACACGCACGTGCGGCTGAACGCCTACCCCGACGGGGGCATCGCCCGCCTGCGCGTCCACGGCGAGGCCCGCCCCGACCTGTCCGTGTACGACGGTCTCGGCCTGGACCTGGCAGCGCTGCAGAACGGCGGCCTGGTCACCGCCTGCTCCGACGAGTTCTACTCCGCGCCCAACAACGTCATCGCCCCCGGCCTGGCCCGCCACCAGGCGGAGGGCTGGGAGACCGCCCGCCGCCGCGACGGGGGCAACGACTGGCTCGTGATCCGGCTGGCCGGGCGCGGCGTCGTCCGGCTGGCCGAGATCGACACCACCAACCTCGTCTTCAACGCCCCCGCCGCCGTGGCGCTCACCGGCCTGACCACCGGAGGCCGCGACGGCCGCGAGATCGGGCTGCTGCCCCGGACGCGGCTGCAGCCCGACACCCCGCACCGCTTCCGCCTGCCGCCCGCCGAGCCGGTCACGCACGTGCGGGTCGACATCTACCCGGACGGCGGGCTGGCCAGGGTGCGGCTGCACGGCCACCTCGCCTGACCCGGCCCCGCGGCGGCCGGTCGGCGCCTCCTCGGCGGCCGGTCAGTGCCAGAGTACGACCAGCGAGCCCGGCGGGCGTTCGCTGTTGGGCAGCGGCCGCTGGAAACGCACCACGCCGCCGTTGCCCAGCCGGCGGATCTTGACCTTGAATCCGAGCTGCTCCAGCTCCTGCCTGGCGTCGTTGACGTTCTTGCCCATCACCTGCGGCACCAGCGCGAACTGCTGGTCGTCACGGGCCTCGTCGTCGGCGTCGCCGCGGTTGAACCAGCCCCAGAAGTCGTCGGTGCAGCGCGCCACCGTGACCATCGCCACCGAGCCCTTGTCGACCTCGGCCTTGGCCTTGGGCGCCTGCGCGATGACGGTGCACGGCTCGGCGTCGTCGTCCACCTCGTTGACCTGCACCTGGAACCCCTGCTCCTGCAGGTAGGCGGCGGCTTCGTTCTTCGTCATGCCGGACACGTCGGGCATCACCAGGCCGGCGCTCACGAAGACGCCGACCTTCGAACCCTCCTTGACCTTCTCGCCCACCTGCGGCGAGGTGCGGATCACCGCGCCCCGCTCGACCGTCTGACTGGGCAGCCGCCTGACCGTGCCCACCGAAAGGCCGGCCTTGGCGATCGCCAGCCGGGCGTCGCTCTCGCTCAGGCCCTGCACCTTGGGCACCAGCACCCGCTTGGGGCCCAGCGACGGCACGAGGGTGATCGTCTCGCCGCTCTCGACCTCCTTGCCGGAGACCGGATCGTGGCTGAGCACGAGGCCCTCGGCCACGTTCTCGTCGTACTGGCCCGGCGCCTGGCGCACCTTGAACCCTCGGGAGGTGAGGTTCTGCTCGGCCACGACGACGTTCTTGCCGACCAGCCCGCCGGGCACGGTCACGTAGCGGGTCTGCGAGAAGTACAGGCCCGTGGCCGTGATCGCCGCCACCATCACGGCGGCCAGCGCGACCAGGAACCAGGTCGAGCGGAGACCGCCCCTGCGCCTCGGCGGCGCGGGTGGCGCCACCTCGGCACGCGGCTGGACCATCGTGTGGCTGGGTCCGCCGCCCGCCGGGCCGGTGAGCGCCGCCTGCGGCAGCGCCTGCGTCGGCTGCGGCGGCTGCTGCGGCAGCGCGTGCGGGGCGGAGTGCGGCTGCGAGGGGTACTGCGGCGCCGAGTGCGGCTGGGAGGGGTACTGCGGCGCCGAGTGCGGCTGCGAGCCGTACGGCCGGGACGCGCCGGACTGCTGCCCGTACGGCTGCGATGGGGACGGCTGCGACGGCTGCGGCTGCGAATGCTGGGTGCGGGACGCGGTGGGGTCGGTCAGCCGGGGCAGCAGGCGGTGCGCCTCGACGGCCGCCACCAGCATCGCGGTCGCGTCGGCGGGCCGGTCGCCCGGCTCGCGGGCGGTGGCCTGCGCGACCAGCGCGTCGACCTGCGGCGGCACGTCGGGCGTCAGCGACGACGGCGCCGGGACGGTGTCGTGGACGTGCCGGTAGGCCACCGACATCGGCGTCTGGCCGTCGTAGGGAGGCTGCCCGGTCACCAGCTCGAACAGCATGATGCCGGTCGCGTAGACGTCGCTGCGCGCGTCGGCCGCGCCCGTCGTCACCTGCTCGGGCGACATGTAGCCGATCGTGCCGATCATCATGCCGGTGCGGGTCTGGCCGGACGCCTCGATCGCGCGGGCGAGACCGAAGTCGACCACCTTGACCCGCCCGTCGGCGGTCAGCAGGACGTTCTCCGGCTTGACGTCGCGGTGCACCATCCCGGCCTGGTGGGCCGCGCCCAGGGCGGCGAGCACCGGGATCACCATCTCCAGCGCCTCGCGCGCCGGCAGCCTGCCCCGCTCGCGCAGGATGTCGCGCAGCGTCCTGCCCGGCACGTACTCCATCGACAGGTAGACCACGTCGCCGTCGGTGCCCTGGTCGAAGACGGCCACCACGTTGGGGTGCGACAGGCTGGCCACGGACTTGGCCTCGCCGATGAACCTGCGCACGAACGACGGGTCCTCGGCCAGCGAGCGGTGCATGACCTTCAGGGCCACCGTGCGGTCGAGCCGGACGTCGAGCGCGAGGTAGACGGTCGCCATGCCGCCCCGCGCGATGCGGGACTCGATGCGGTAGCGGCCATCGAGGAGCCGCCCGACGAGGGGGTCCGCAGTCGTCGTGTCCACGGGGCCGAGTTTACGGGCGATTGAGGCCCGGCACGTCCTGACCATCCCAAACGATGCCGACCCGTGCCCCGTACCCGACCCGGACCTGGGACGGCCACCACGCCCACCGGAAACCCCGGCGCGGCCGCCCGTCCGGGACGGGCCGCCGGGCGGCGCTAGGGGGTCATCGGGGAGGACGCCTCGGCGTAGCGGCGGCGGGGGATGCGTCCCGCCAGGCGCGCGAGCCGGCCCGCCTGCACGGCGCCGCGCATCGCCGTCGCCATGAGGTCGGGCCGCTGGGCCCGGGTGACCGCCGTGGCCAGCAGCACCGCGTCGCAGCCCAGCTCCATCGCCAGGGCGGCGTCGCTGGCGGTGCCGATGCCCGCGTCCAGGATCACCGGCACGGAGGCCGCCTCGACGATCAGCTCGATGTTGTGCGGGTTGCGGATGCCGAGGCCGGAGCCGATCGGGGCGCCGAGCGGCATGACCGCCGCGCAGCCCGCCTGCTCCAGTCGGCGCGCCAGCGCCGGGTCGTCACCGATGTAGGGCAGCACGACGAACCCGTCGGCCACCAGCCGCTCCGCCGCGTCGAACGTCTCGATCGGGTCGGGCAGCAGCGTCCGCTCGTCGGAGATCACCTCCAGCTTGACCCAGTCGGTGCCGAGCGCCTCGCGGGCCAGCCGCGCGGTCAGCACGGCGTCGCCCGCGGTGAAGCACCCCGCCGTGTTGGGCAGCACCTTGATGTCGCGCCGCCGCAGCACGTCCAGCACCGAGCCGCGCGCCGCCGGGTCGAGCCGGCGCATCGCGACCGTGGTCAGCTCGGTGCCGGAGGCGACCAGCGCCTGGTCGAGCACCTCCAGCGAGGGAGCGCCGCCCGTGCCCATGATGAGCCGCGAGGTGAACTTCTCGCCCGCGATGATCAGGTCATCCACCTTGCACCGCCGTCAGCACCTCGACGCGGTCGCTGTCGCGCAGCGGCGTCGTCTCCCACGTGCCGCGCGTCACCACCTCGTCGTTCACGGCCACCGCCACGCCGGTGGTGACGCCGGTCAGGATCCGTACGGCCTGCGCCACGGTCGTGCCGTCGGGCACCTCCCGGGCGTCGCCGTTGATCGTCACTCTCATCCCATCTCCTCGAGGGCCTCGACCCGGGCTCCGGCCCGGGGACGCGACGGGGCGCACAGGGCGGCCAGCTCGGGCTCCTCGCCCAGCAGGATGGCCGCCGTGAGCGGAGCCAGCAGCACGCCGCCCCGGTGGTGCCCGGTGGCGAGCGTCAGGCCGGGGGTGCCGCTCGGGCCGATGTAGGGCACGTTGTCGGGCGTGCCGGGGCGCAGCCCGGCCACCACGTCGGCGACCTCCAGCTCCGTCACCCCGGGCACCAGCTCGCGGGCGTCGCGCAGCAGCTCGTACAGGCCGCCGGCCGTCACCCGCGTGTCGAACCCCAGCTCCTCCTGCGTCGCACCCACCACGAGCTCGCCGTCGCCGCGCGGCACCAGGTAGACGTACGCGCCGTGCACCGTGCCTCGCACGCACCGGCTCAGCAGCGGCTCGGGGGAGCGCAGCCGGATGATCTGACCCTTGACCGGCCGCACCTCGACGTCGGCCAGCTCGGCGCTCCACGCACCGGCCGCCAGCACGACCCCGTCCGCCCGCAGCTCGCCGGGCGCCCGGTCCAGCAGCACACCGCGGACCGCGCCGCCCTCGCCCTCGCCCTCGCGCAGCAGCGCGGTCACCCGGGCGCGCACCAGCGGGACGCCGCGCCGCTCCAGGGCGGTCAGCAGCGCCGCCGCGACCCGGCGCGGGTCGACCCACGCGTCACCGGCGGCGAGCAGCCCGCCCCGCACCGACGGCGCCAGCATCGGCTCCAGACGGCGGCACTCGCGGCCCGTCAGCCGCTCCACCGGCAGCCCGAGCTTCGCCATGAACGCGGCCAGCTCGTCCAGCGCCGCCAGGTCGTCGGCGCCGAAGGCCACGTCGAGCGTGCCGTCGGTCCGCAGGTCCACACCTCGCCCGGCCTCGACGGCCGGGGTGTCCAGCCCGGCGTCGGCGGCCAGCTCGGCCGCGAACGACGGCCACCGGCCCAGCGAGGCGAGGCCCAGCCGCAGCAACGGCTCCTCGGTGTAGGTGACCTCGCTGACCGGCGCCAGCATGCCCGCCGCCGCGTGTGTGGCGCCCGTGCCCGGAGCCGGGTCCACCACGGTCACCGCGCGTCCCGCCCGGGACAGCCGCCAGGCGATCGTCAGCCCGACGATCCCGCCGCCCACGATCACTTCCATGCGCGCTCCCTTCGCCGGCATGATCCGGATCAGGTGGATTGCGGTCGAAGGCCCGTGCAGCCTTCCTCTCAGCCCGGTGCGGCCGGACTCCCGCGCGTCGTACGCCTCCACCCTAAGCCCTCGCTGCGATCGCCCGGCACCGGGCCCGTTATGGTCATCATCGTGAACCATGTCGTGGTGGTCGGAGCGGGCCTTGCGGGTGTGCGGAGCATCGAGGCGTTGCGGGCGAGGGGGTTCGACGGCGCGATCACCCTCGTGGGCGCCGAACGCCACCGTCCCTACGACCGTCCGCCGTTGTCCAAGGCGGTCCTGCTGGGCGCCAGTGACTCCAGCTACGTCGACTTCGACGCCGACGCGCTGCGGGTGGACTTCCGGCCGGGCGTCGGCGCCACGTCGCTGCGGCCCGGCGTCGTGGAGACCACCGAGGGCGAGCTGCCCTACGACGGCCTCGTCATCGCCACCGGCGCCGATCCCGTCACGGTGCCCGGCGAGGGACAGCAGCACGTGCTGCGCACCCTCGACGACGCGCTGGAGCTGCGCGCCAGGCTGGTGCCCGGCGCCCGCGTCCTCGTCATCGGGGCCGGGTGGATCGGCGCCGAGGTGGCCACGGCGGCCCGCCGCGTCGGCTGCGAGGTCATCGTGGTCGAGGCCGGCGCCGCGCCGCTCGCGCAGGCCGTCGGCCCCGAGATCGGCGCCCGCACCCTGAGCTGGTACGACGGCATCGACCTGCGGCTGGAGACGATGGTCGGCTCGGTCGAGGAGGGCGGCGTCGAGCTGGTCGGCGGGGAGTTCGTGCAGGCGCACGTCGTCGTCACCGGGATCGGCGTCCGCCCGGCCGTCGAGTGGCTGGCGGGCGCCGAGATCGACCTGCACAACGGCGTCGTCACCGACGAGCACCTGCGCGCCTCGCTGCCGGGCGTCGTCGCCGTCGGCGACTGCGCCGCCTGGTGGTCGCGCCGGTACGGGACGCGGCTGCGGGTCGAGCACTGGGACACCGCGCTCGGCGCCCCCGAGGTGGCCGCCGCGACCCTGCTCGGCGAGGAGGCCGTCTACGACCCGGTGCCGTACTTCTGGTCGGAGCAGTTCGGGCACATGCTCCAGTACGCCGGCCACCGCGAGGCGGGAGAGCGGCTGCTGTACCGGGGCGGGCCGGAGGGCAAGTGGGCGGCCGTCTGGCTCACCGGCGACGACCGGCTCGCCGCCGTGCTGACCGTCGACCGGCCGCGGGACCTGGTCCAGGGCCGCCGGCTCATCGCGGCGGGGCGGCGACTCGACGCGAACCGCCTGGTAGATCCCGATATTTCGCTACGAGATTGTGTTGTTTGAGCCAGCACGGCATGTGGTAGTTGTGGTTCCGTGACGCTTTCTGTTGCACAGATCGACCGGGAGACCGACCAGCTCGTCGACGAGTGGCTCACTCTTCCCGAAGTGGCCGACCGCCTGGGGCTGTCCCTGGGCAGGGCCAAGCAACTCCTCAAGGACCACAAGCTGCTGGGCGTCCGCCGCGGCAGCGGTGGGCCGCAGGTGCCCGCGGTGTTCATCGACGGAAAGGACGTGATGAAGGGTCTGCCGGGCACGCTCACCGTGCTGCAGGACGCCGGATACGACGACGTTGAGGCGCTGCGCTGGCTCTTCACCCCCGACGACTCGCTGCCGGGCTCGCCCGTCCAGGCGATCAAGGCCGGTCGTCACACCGAG
This sequence comes from Nonomuraea indica, assembly GCF_002850745.1. Lineage (GTDB taxonomy): Bacteria > Actinomycetota > Actinomycetes > Streptosporangiales > Streptosporangiaceae > Nonomuraea > Nonomuraea indica. Next base: position 425,311 of record NZ_KZ559466.1, on the reverse strand, counting down.
GTCAAGCGGCGTGCCCAGGCCCTCGCTTTCTGACGCCCGGCTCTACCTCTGCACCGACGGCCGGCGCGAGCGGGGGGACCTGGCCGAGTTCCTCGACGCCGTGCTGGCGGCCGGCGTGGACATCGTCCAGCTCCGCGAGAAGGGGCTGGAGGCGCGCGAGGAGCTGGCGCTGCTGGAGGTGTTCCGCGACGCGTGCGACCGGCACGGCAGGCTGCTGGCGGTCAACGACCGGGCGGACGTGGCCTACGCCGCCCGGCCCGACGTGCTCCACCTGGGGCAGGACGACCTGCCCGTGAGGGTCGCGCGAGAGATACTCGGCGACGACGTCCTCATCGGCAGGTCCACCCACTCCACCGCCGAGGCGTCCGCCGCCGCGGTGGAGGAGGGCGTCGACTACTTCTGCTGCGGCCCCGTCTGGCCCACGCCCACCAAGCCCGGCAGGCCGGCGCCGGGGCCCGCGCTGCTCCGGCACGCGGCCTCGCTCGGCACGGACCGGCCGTGGTTCGGCATCGGCGGCATCGACCTCGCCAACCTGGACGAGGTCATGTCCTACGGGGTCACGCGGGTCGTCGTGGTGAGGGCGATCACCGACGCCGACGACCCGGGCGCCGCGGCGGCCGAGTTCGCCAAGCGCCTGGCCCGCTGAATCCTCCGGCACCTCGGCAGGCCACGGTCCCGCACTCCGACGGCCCGTCACCTCGGCAGGCCGTCACCTCGACGGTCCCGCACTCCGAGGTCCCGTCACCTCGACCGGCCCCGGGACTCCGGCGGGCCGGGACTCCGGGTGCCTGGCACGCCGGGTGCCTGGCACCCGGCGTGGCCCGGTCGCTGGGGCTGCCGAGCCGCCGGGCGGGCGGTCAGGTTCTGCGTGAGGTGGCCGCCACGGCCAGCTCCGCCAGGGCGGCGCGGGCCTCCGGCGTGATCGGGGCCTTGTCGAGGCAGGCCAGCGCCTCGCCCAGGTAACTCCTGATCAGGTCCTCGCACTCGTTCAGCGCGCCCGTGTCGTCGATGATCGCGCGCAGTGTGGCCACGCCCCCGTCGTCGAGGCCGGGGTCTCCCAGCAGGCGGCGCACGGTCGCCGCCTGCTGCGGCGAGGCGGCGGCCAGGGTGCGGGCGACGAGCATCGTCCGCTTGCCCTCGCGCAGGTCGTCGCCGGCCGGCTTGCCGGTGTGCGCCGGGTCGCCGAACACGCCGAGGATGTCGTCGCGCAGCTGGAAGGCGATCCCCACCCGCGTGCCGAACGTCGTGCACAGCTCGTCCATCCACGGCAGCCGCTCGCCGGCGGCGAGGACCAGGCCGAGCCGCAGCGGCTGCTCGACGGAGTACTTGCCGCTCTTGTACAGGGCGACGCGCAGGGCCGACTCGAACGTGTTCTCCCCGTGGGCCTGCTCCAGCAGGTCGAGGTACTGGCCGCACATCAGCTCGGTGCGCATGTGGTCGTGCACCGGCTGGGCGGCCGCCAGCGAGGCGGGCGGCAGGCCGCTGGTGCGCCACATCTCGCCCGACCAGATCAGCAGCAGGTTGCCCAGCAGGATCGCCGCGCCCACGCCGAACTGCTCCGCCGACCCCTGCCAGCCGGACTCGGCGTGGATCGTCTCGAAGCGCCGGTGCGCCGCCGGCATGCCCCGGCGCAGGTCGCTCTTGTCCATCACGTCGTCGTGCACCAGCGCGCTGGCCTGCAGCAGCTCCAGAGAGGCGGCAGCGGTGAAGATCTCCGGCAGGTCGGCGCCACCCGCGCCGCGCCAGCCCCAGTAGCAGAACGCCGGACGCAGCCGCTTGCCGCCCGCCAGCAGCTCGGTGGCGGCGACGCGCAACGGCTCCAGCTCCTCCGACCCCGCTGCGGGGAGCTGCCGGTCGACGAACGCCCGCAGGGAACGATCAACCTGTTCGCGCAGGGTGTCCATGCCCGCGGCCTCAGTGCTCATGTGCATGAGACTAGTGGTCGCGCGCCCGAAGCAGGATCTGCAGGTTCCTCTGGGACCGCTGGTGCGGGACAGGTCGGGGTACCCTGACCTCATGGCCCTTGGTCGACCATCCGTCCTCCCCGATCGCGTCCCCACCGTCCGCGAGCTCCTCGCCGCAGGCGGGCGCTCGTTCTCCTTCGAGTTCTTCCCCCCGAAGACCGACGAGGGGGAGCGCCAGCTGTGGCGGGCGATCAGGGAGCTCGAGGCCCTGCGCCCGACGTTCGTCTCGGTGACCTACGGCGCGGGCGGTTCCACTCGTGACCGCACGGTCGACATCGTCGAGCGGCTGGCCCACGGCACCACGCTGACGCCCGTGGCCCACTTCACGGCGGTCAACCACTCCGTGCGCGAGCTGCGCCACCTGGTGGGCCGGTTCGCCGACGCGGGGGTGCGCAACATCCTGGCCGTGCGCGGTGACCCGCCCGGCGACCCGACCGGCGAGTGGGTCAGGCACCCCGAGGGTGTCCTCTACGCCGAGGAGCTGGTGCGGCTGATCCGGCAGGCGGGCGACTTCTGCGTCGGCGTGGCCGCGTTCCCCTACAAGCACCCGCGCTCGCCGTCCATCGAGTCCGACACCGACTACTTCGTGCGCAAGTGCCGGGCCGGCGCCGACTTCGCGATCACGCAGATGTTCTTCCAGGCGGAGGACTACCTGCGGCTGCGCGACCGGGTGGCGGCCCAGGGCTGCGACACGCCGATCATCCCGTGCATCATGCCGGTCACGCAGATGAGCACGATCGCGCGGTCGGAGCAGCTGTCGGGCGCGCCGTTCCCGCCCGACGTGGCGGCCCGTTTCGAGGCCGTGGCCCACGACCCCGCGGCAGTGCGCGAGCTGGGCATCGACCACGGGGCCGAGCTGTGCCAGCGGCTGCTCGACGAGGGGGCGCCGGGCATCCACTTCATCACCTTCAACCGGTCGAGCGCCTCGCGCGAGGTCTTCCAGCGCCTGTCGCACGCGGAGGCCGTGACCGCCTGAGGCTCGCATCGCGCGGGACGATGGGCGGTGACCGCCTGACGCTCAGGTTGCGCGGGAGGCTCGGCGGTGACCGCCTGACGCTCACGTTGCGCGGGACGGTCTGCGGTGACGGCCTGAGGCTCACGGTGCGTGGGACGACGGGCCGTGAACGCCTGAGGCTTCCGCTGCGCGGGACGATCGGCCGGGGTCCCGCCACCCGCCCGCAGGGGGACCCGGCGGGTGGCGGGCTGGGGTGGGCAGACGCGGGGTAAAGCGTCCGTTACCTTACGTGTTCGGTTGTGCCCGTCCGTCATGGAGGCCAAACCGGCAGGTCAAGGCTTTACCATGGGTGCCCGGTGTCAGGTCAGCGGCAGTGGCCGGCCGACGATCGCGTACTCCTCGTAACCGCCGGGGAAGACGTACCGGCTGAGCAGGTCCGTGAAGCCCATGGCGGCGTAGAGGTGGCGGGCGGCGGTGGGCCGGTCGTGCGTGGACAGCACGGCCGAGCGTTCGGGCCGGCCCGCGCAGAGCGTCGTGATCATCGCCCGGCCGATCCCCTTGCCCTGGTGGTCGGGGTGCACGTGGATCTCGGCCAGTTCGAACGCGTCGCCCAGCCAGGCGTCGGCCGCCTCGCGTCCGGCGCGGTCCTCCAGCGCCCGGTGGACCACGTCGTGCCACCACTGGCCGGGCGCGCCGTGGAACCCGTACGCGAATCCCACGACGCGTGGCGCCGGCCGCGCCCCGAGCGACATGTCAGAAATTTCCCGTAGCTCCGCGAAATAGCACTGAAAACGGGGATAAGTGGCGTGATTGCGCATGATGGTGGTGCGACCGGTGATCTGTTCGGGCGGTGGGCGCATGGCGGCGGTGTAGATGTCCATCACCGTGTCCAGCCGCTCGCCGAACTCGACGGGCCCGCCGCCGCGGAACTCGATCACCTCGCGCACGCTACTCGACGTCCACGGGGGCGCCCCCGGTGATGCGGACCAACTCCTCGAACGTCGTGGGGAACACCGTGTGCGGATGCCCGCCCGCGGCCCACACGATCTCGTGCTTGCCCAGCCAGTTGTCGACCAGCGTCCGGACCGGCGACGGGTGCCCGACGGGGGCGACCCCGCCGATCGGCTGGCCCGTCGCCTGCCGGACGAACTCGGGGGTGGCCCGCCGTACCGTGCCGACGCCCGCCGTACGGGCGACCAGGTCGACGTCCACGCGGTGCGCGCCGCTCGTGAGCACGAGCAGCGGGGTGCCGTCGGCGTCGAAGACGAGACTGTTGGCGATCGCCCCGACCTCGCAGCCCAGCTGGGCCGCGGCGGTGGCGGCGGTGGGGGCCTTCTCGGGCAGCACGACGATCTCGCCGCCCGCCCCGAGCTCGCGCAGCGCGGACTGGACGATGACGGCGTTGGAAGGCAGCGGCACCCCGCCCGCGCGGGAGAACTTCTCGGACATGCGGACACTCTAAAGCGATTGAGCGCGGCTTTACCGTGCATGGTGTTGGTATAGGGTCCTTTGACTTGATCGTTGAGATGAGGGGTGATTCGGGTGGGCGCACCACGTGTGGTCGCACTCGCGGCCGCGGGCGCCGTCGTGCTCGCCGGTGCGGGATTCGGCACGGGCCTCGTGGCCGGAGCCGGAGCGGGGGCCGCGCAGGCGGCGCCGCCTGCCGCCGCCGTCCGGCCCGCGGTCACCGTCGCCGCCGAGGCCACCACCGGTGTCCTCCAGACGGCCGAGGCCCGGCAGGGTGGCACGGCGGCCTGGTCGGCCCCGCTGAGCGCGCCGAAGCGGCTGAAGCTCGGCGCCAAGGGCGAGGCCGTCGAGGCGCTGCAGCGGCGCCTGGCCGAGCTGGGCTACCGGCCGGGCAAGGCCGACGGCCGGTACGGAGGGACGACGCTCATGGCCGTGTGGGCGTTCCAGAAGGTGAACGGCATCAGGCCGAGCAGCACGGTCGCCACGTCCACCTGGCGGGCACTCGAGCGTCCCAGAGCTCCGAAGGTGCTGGTCAGGAACGGCAAGGCCACCCGCGCCGAGGTGAACCTCACCACGCAGATCATGGTCCTGTACGTGGCCGGGCAGCCGAAGCTGATCAGCCACATCTCCTCGGGCAGCGGCGTGCCGTACTGCGAGACCAGCGTCTGGCAGGGCAAGAGGCAGCGCTTCTGCGGCTCGGCCCGCACGCCCACGGGCGACTACAAGACGACGTGGCGCAAGTCGGGCTGGCACAAGTCCTACCTCGGCCAGCTGTACAACCCGATCTTCTTCAACGGCGGGATCGCGTTCCACGGTGCGCTGTCGGTGCCGCTGTACCCCGCTTCGCACGGGTGCGTCCGGCTGCCCATGAACGTGGCCGAGGTGCTGCCCGGCATGCTGGGCAAGGGCGTGCCGGTGCACGTGCGCGGGGCGTTCAGGAGGGCATGACGCGAGCCCGCCGAGGCGCACCCGGGCCCGCGTGCGGGCCCGGTGCGGAGCCCCAGGCGGGTGACGCCTAGGCGGTGACGCCGGCCTCCTTGGCCGCCGCGTCGATGGCGGCCAGCTCGTCGCCGGTGAAGTCGAGCCGGTCCACCGCCGCCACGTTCGCCTCCAGCTGGGCGGGGCTGGACGCGCCGACCAGCACCGAGGTGACCCGCTCGTCACGCAGCGCCCACGCCAGCGCGAGCTGGGCGACCGTCTGACCGCGTGCCTCGGCGATCGCGCCGAGCGCGCGGACGAACGACAGCACTTCCGGGGTGACCCGGTCCGGGGTGAGGAAGCGGCCCTCGGCGGCCCGCGAGTCCGCCGGGATGCCGTCCAGGTAGCGGTCCGTCAGCAGGCCCTGCGCCAGCGGCGAGTAGACCACGCAGCCCACGCCCTCCCGCTCCAGCACGCCGAGCAGCGATTGCTCGATGCCCCGGTTGAGCAGGGAGTAGGGCGGCTGGTGCACCAGCAGCGGGGTGCCCAGCTCGCGCAGCATCCGGGACACCTCCGCCGTGCGCTCCGGCGAGTAGTTGGAGACGCCGACGTACAGGGCGCGGCCGGAGCGCACGATGTGGTCGAGCGTGCCGACCTGCTCCTCCAGCGACGTCTCCTCGTCGTCGCGGTGCAGGTAGAAGATGTCCACGAAGTCGAGGCCGAGCCGTCGCAGCGACCGGTCGAGCGTGGCGAGCAGGTGCTTGCGGGTGTTGCCCTCGCCGTACGGGCCCTCCCACATGGGGTTGCGGCCCTTGGTGGTGACCACGATCTCGTCGCGCAGGCCGCGCAGGTCCTGGCGGTGGATGGCGCCGAACGCCGACTCGGCCGCGCCGAACGGCGGGCCGTACCTGTCGGCGATGTCGAAGTGGGTGATGCCGAGGTCGAGCGCCTTGCGGACGATGGCCCGCTGGCCGTCGAGCGGCCTGTCGGCGCCGAAGTTGTGCCACAGGCCAAGAGAGATCGCGGGGAGCCGCAGGCCGCTCCTGCCGCAGCGCCGGTACGGCTGGCGTTCGTAGTTCACGGGGGATTCTCGCCCATTCGTCGTCGTGCGGGACAGCGGGACGACGGGGCCCTCCGGCAGCGTGCCGGGGGTCGCCGCCCGGCACGGAGGTTACCGGTGGATCAGCCGGCGTCCGCGTCCGGGGCGCCCGGCAGTCCGGCGACCGGCGATCAGGCGGCGGGCGGACCGGCGGCCGGGTCATCGCGGCCGTCCGGCGTCCACGGGCGGGCCGCGTCCACCTCGATCTCGATCTTCATGCGCGGGTCGGCCAGCCCGCACACGAGCATCGTCGCGGCCGGCCGCACCTCGCCGAAGAAGCGGCGCAGGACCGGCCAGCACGGCTCGAAGTCGTCGCGGTCGGTCAGCAGGTAGCGGACCCGGACCACGTCGGCGAACGAGCAGCCGGCCGCCTCCAGCGCGGCGCCGATGTTGCGCAGGCACTGCTCGGCCTGCTCGACCACGTCGTCGGAGATCGTCATGGTCGCGTAGTCGAACCCGGTCGTCCCCGACACGTGGACGCGGTCGCCGTCCACGACCGCCCGGGCGTACCCGATCCGCTCCTCGAACACGGAACCGCTCATGATCGCACGTCGTTCTCTCACGTCTGGGAACGGTAGGCGACCTGGCCGCGATACGTCCAAGACGCATTGGAGAGCGGTGTGATATCTCTCGGCGTATGGACCGGCCCGAGCTTGCTCTCCACCAGCTGCACGCCTTCGCCGTGCTCGCGGAGGAGCTCCACTTCGGGCGCGCCGCCGAACGGCTGGGCATCGCCCAGCCGCCGCTGAGCCAGCAGATCGGCCGTCTGGAGCGCCGGGTGGGGCACCCGCTGTTCGAGCGGGGCAGGCGCGGGCCCGGCGGCCGGATCGCCCTCACCCCGGCCGGGCGGGAGCTGCTGCCCGCCGCCCGGCGGGCGCTGGACGAGGTGGCCGCCGGGCTCGACGCGGCCCGCCGCACGGGCAGCGGGCAGGCGGGCCGGTTGCGGATCGGCTTCGCGGCGTCGCTGGCGCTCACCGTCCTGCCGAGGATCGTGCGCGTCTACGGAGACCGCCACCCCGGCGTCGAGCTGGAGATCCGCGAGATGACCAGCGCGCCGCAGGCCGCCGCGCTCCGCGAGGGCGGTCTCGACGTCGGGCTGCTGCGCGAGCCGCCGGACGACGACGACCTGGTGGCCGAGCCGGTGCTGTCGGAGCCGTTCGTCGCCGTGCTGCCCGCCGGTCACCCGCTCGCCGCCCGGCGCGTTCTCCCCGTCGCCGCGCTGGCCGGCGAGCCGTTCGTGCTGCTGCCGCGGGCCGCCGGGCCGGCCTTCCACGACCGGATCGTCGAGGTGTGCCGGCAGGCCGGGTTCGAGCCGCGCGTGCGGCAGCGGGCGGTGGAGTGGCAGACGGTCTCGGCGCTGGTCGAGGCCGGGCTCGGGGTGTCGCTGGCGCCGGCGGGCATCCGCCGCGTCCGGCTGGCGGGCGTGGCCTACCGGCGCGTCACGCCCGGCACCGCGCGCACGACGGTCGCGTTGTGCCACCGCCGCGACGACTCCTCGCCGCTGGTGGCCGGCCTCCTGGAGACCGCGCGGGACCTCCGGGGTCGAGGCCGGGGGAGCGGCTGGACCGGGCGGACATAACGTCTGGATAACCCCTTCTGGTGACGGGAGGGTTATCCACCTCCTGCTGGACTCCCATGCCCGAGGCCGGGGCCGCCCCGGCCCGGAGCATCCGGGGGAGAACCATGCTGTCCACACCCGTCGCCCGCCTGAGGCCGCCGCCTGTCGCCCGTCCCGCCGCGCCGGACCGCCGGTGGGGGTGGGCGCTCGCCGGCGGGTGGGTCGCGCAGCTGCTGTTGCGGTCATGGCTGTTCAGGTACCACACGGGTCCGGTGGCCAACCCCGACGAGACCGGCTACCTCCTCGCCGCCCGGTGGCTGGCCGGCGGGCCCGGGGCGGACCTCACCGGGTCCACGTTCTACCAGGGCGGATACGCGCTGCTGCTGGCGCCGATCCACTGGGTGACCGCCGACCCCGCCACGGTCTACCGGCTGGTGGTGGCGGTGGGGTCCATGGTGGCGGCCACGGCGTTCCCGCTGGCGTACCTGGTGCTGCGGCGGCTGGCCGTCGGGCGGGGCGCCGCGCTGGGCCTGGCGTTCGTGGCGGGGGCCGCGCCGTCGCTGCTGCTGTTCTCCGGGCTGGCGCTCGCCGACGCGATCCTGCCGACGCTGCTTCTGGGATGGCTGCTGGCGCTGCACGACCTGGCGGGCGCGGGTCCGGAACAGGGCGGAACCGGGCGGGATGGGACCGGGCGGGATGAGACCGGGCGGGAAGGGACCGGGTGGTGCGGGACGGGGTGCCGGCTGCGGTGCCGGCTGCGGTGCCGGATCATGCGGCGCGGGCGCGGCCGGGATGCGGGTGTGCGGGCGGGGCTGGCCGCCGGGGGACTGGCTGGGTTCGCGGCGACGGTGCACATGCGGGGCATGGTGGTGCTGGCGGTGTCGGTCGTCGTGGTGGGCGGGCTGCTGGTCTCGCGGCGGGTTCCGCGCCGGGCCGGGCTGGCGTCGCTGGCCGTGGCGGCGGCCGTGGCCACGGCGGGCACGGTGCTCAACAGCGCACTGGCCGCCGCGATCTACCCGGGCGGCGCGCGCGACCTGTCCGGCATCCTGGTCTCGCGGCTGGCGGGCCTCGACGGGCAGGTACGGGCGTTGTCCGGGGCGGCCGGACAGCTCTGGAACCTGATCGTGGGCACCTGGGGGCTGGCCGGGATCGGCCTGGCCGCCGCCGCCATCGCCGCCGTACGGGGAGCCGGCCGGGCGGTCTCCTCCGCGCACCGGGTCACGGCCGTGGCGCTGCTGGCCGTCACCTTGGGCATCGCGTACGCCTCGTCCGCCGCGCTGCCCGACGAGCATCGGGTCGGCAACTACGCCTACGGCCGTTACCTAGCGTGCGTCGCCGTGGCGTGGACGCTGGTCGGACTCGGCGTCCTGGCCCGCGCCCGGCGCCCGGCCATCGCCGGGCTCGCGGCCGCCGCGGCGGTGCTGGGAGGGGTGACGGGCGGCCTGGCCGCGTGGCACGCCGGGGACCGGCTCTCCCGGTACGCCTTCATCGCCTTCGACTTCCCCGAGGTGATCTTCCTGAGCGGGGTGCGCGACCGGTTGGACATGGCCGCCGCCTCCCTGACCGCCCTGGCGCTGCTCGCCGCGCTCGCCGCCCTCGCCACGCTCCCGTGGCCCTCGGCGAAGGGGTGGGCGCCGGCGGCAGGACTGGCTGCGGTCACCGTCGCGTTCGTCGTGCACCTGGCCCCCGCGTCGGCTCCGGCGACCGGCCGCGACTGGCTGCCCGCCCCGGGCCCTGGCCGGGTCGCGGTGGACACCCGGGTGAAGTGGAACGTCTGGCTCCCGCTCGCCCACCGCGTCTGGTGGACGAGGCTGGAGAAGTACGACGGCGCCCGTCAGGCTCCGCCGGCGGGCGCCTGCACGGCGATCGTGCCGCCCGCGGCCGGTCCGCCTCCCGCGGGCTGGACCGCCACGGGCGAAGGAGGCCCGTCGAAGGGCTGGACGTCCTGGCGGGGAACGGGCTGCCGCTGACGTTCGCCCGCCGGATCTCCGGGCCGGGCCGGATTCGGGGCCGGCTTTCCGGGCTGAGTCGCCGGGCTGAGTCGCCGGGCTGAGTCGCCGGGCTGAATTGCCGGGCCGGATCTTCGGGCCGGGTCAGGCCGGGCCGGGTGCGTCAGGCGTCGCCGAGGCGGTCGAGGCCGCGCATCGCCACCTCGGCGGCGCGGGCGGCCGCCTTCATCGCCTGCTCCATCGAGTCGCCCCGCTCGAGCGAGGCCATGACGGCGAGCTTCGCCGCGCCGGTCAGCGCGCCCACGGCCGCCGCCGCATCCACCACGTCGAGCCGGTCGGCGTAGGCGTCGTGCAGGGCCCGCGTCAGCCGGAGCTGGCTGTCGAACAGCACGTGCAGCGCCCGCGCCTGCAGGGCGGGGACGTTCATGATGAGGGCCAGGCGCAGCGGCGCGTCGCGCAGCGGGAACTCGTCGTCCTCGGTCGCCTGCGCCATGCTCTCCTGGACGATGCCGAGCAGCAGCCGGGGCAGCGGCTCGTCGGGCTTCCTGGCCGCCACCAGGCCGAGCAGGCGCTCCAGCCGGACGCCGGAGTCGTGGAAGACCACGTCCTCCTTGCTGGCGAAGTAGCTGAAGAACGTGCGCGTCGACACGTCGGCCTCCGCCGCGATCTCGGCGAGCGTCGTCTCCTCGTAGCCCTTGTCGGCGAACAGCCGGAGCGCGGCCTCGATCAGCGCCCGGCGTGTGCGCTGTTTCTTGCGCTCCCGCATACCCACCATGGCGGAACTATACGCGCACCGGCTCATGATTTTCACCCATTGAAACTTTGCACTGGATGAGGTTTTGTGGACGTACCGATCCGGAAGGAGTCCCGGCATGTCCGACCTCACTCTGACCACCGAGCGCGAGCGTCCCCTGGACCCGCCAGACAAGTTCACGGAGCTTCGAGAACGGGGCCCGTTGCACCGCATGAGGTACGCCGACGGGCACCTCGGCTGGCTGGTCACCGGCTACGCGGCCGCCCGCGCCGTGCTGGCCGATCCGCGCTTCAGCAACCGGCCGGAGCTGGCCCACCCGCCCATCCCGGCGCGGCTCGAACTGCTGAAGGAGCAGCAGTTCCAGGTGCCGCCGGGCTTCTTCCTGCGGATGGACGCGCCGGAGCACACGCGCTACCGCAAGCTGCTGGCCGGCCAGTTCACCGTGCGCAGGATGAACCAGCTGGAGCCCCGGATCGCGGAGATCGCCGAAGCCTGCCTCGACCGGATGGAGGCGGGGGAGCGGCCCGCCGATCTGGTGGAGGAGTTCGCGCTGCCGATCCCGTCGCTGGTGATCTGCGAGCTGCTCGGCGTCCCGTACGACGACCGCGAGCGGTTCCAGGCCGACTCCAAGGTGCTCTTCGGCCTCGAGAGCGAGGGCGCCGACGTCGTCGCCGCGATGACGCGCATCTCGACGTTCCTGTACGGCCTCATCCAGCACAAGCGCGCCGAACCCGGCGACGACCTGCTCACCGGGCTCATCGAGGGCGGCGAGCTGACCGACGAGGAGCTCACCGGGGTCGCCTTCCTGCTGCTCGTGGCGGGCCACGAGACCACCGCGAACATGCTGGGCCTCGGCACCTATGCGCTGCTGACCGACCCGGGGCAGCTCGCCGCGCTGCGGGACGACCCCTCGCTGATGGACGACGCGGTCGAGGAGCTGCTGCGCCATCTCACGATCATCCACCTGGGGCCCGTCAGGGCCGCGCTGGAGGACGTCGAGCTGGAGGGCACCGTCATCGCCAAGGGCGAGGCGGTCACCCTCCACCTGCCGGTGGCCAACCGCGATCCCGCGCGCTTCCCCGGCGGAGACCGGCTGGACGTCACCCGGCCCGCGAGCGGCCACCTGACCTTCGGGCACGGCATCCACCAGTGCCTCGGCCAGCAGCTCGCCAGGATCGAGATGAGGGTCGGCTACGCGGCGCTGCTGCGCCGGCTGCCGGGCCTACGCTTGGCCGTACCACCGGAGGAGGTGCCGATGCGCACGGACATGAGCATCTACGGCGTGCACCGCCTCCCTGTCACCTGGTAGGTCACCATCATGAAGATCGAAGCGGATACGACGGTGTGCATCGGGGCGGGCATGTGCGCGCTGACGGTGCCGAAGGTGTTCGACCAGAGTGAGGAGGACGGGACCGTCGTGCTCCTCGACCCGTCGCCGCCGGCGGAGCTGGAGGGCGCCGTGCGCCGCGCCGTGAACCTCTGCCCGTCGGGCGCCTTGTCGGTGTCCTGAGAAACCACGGGCGTTTCGCCGTTTTCCGGCCGTCCTGACGCGTGCGGTTCTGACTGCGGGGTTGCTTTTCTGCCCAGTGGATGGTCAGACGGGCGCTTTTTCCGTCCTGTCGCCATATAGGAGTTTTACGGCCGGCATGGGCCGGCCACCGCCCGCCGCCGTCACGACCGCCCGTCCTTTCCACGCCCCTCGGGCGCACGGGCGCGGCGCCGCGACGTCGCCCGCGGGGCCCCTCCCGGCCGGATCGCCGGCCGGGAGGGACCGGGCTCACTCGCCCGCCAGCAGCAGCAGCGTGTAGGCCGCCAGCGTGGCGGCGTCCGTGATGTCGCCCCGCCGGATCATGGCCTCGACCTCGCCCCGGGGGAACCACTGGTGCCGCAGGTCCTGCTCCTCCGGCTCCAGTTCGGCCTCCCCGTGCGTGAGGTCCGCGGCCAGGAACACGTCGAAGCCCTGCGCCGACACGCCCTTGGCCGAGTCCAGGCGCCCCAGGTGGCGGATCCGCCCCGCCGTGAGGCCGGTCTCCTGGCGTAGCTCCTCGCGGGCCAGCACCTCCGGGTCGCCGGTCGCCAGGTGCGGGAAGGTGCCCTGCGGGAACTCCCACGACCGGGCCCGGACCGGGTAGCGGTACTGCTCGACCAGGTGGAACCCGCCGTCCTCGACGGCGATCACCAGCGCGAAGTCCGGCTTGTCGAGGTAGGTGTAGACGCCTGGCGAGCCGTCGGGGCGGCGGATGCGGTCCTCGCGCAGGCGCAGGTACGCGTTCTCGTACACGATCTCGGTGGACACCTGCTCGATGACCTGTCCCTGCTCCTGCTGCGTCACTGGCTGCTCCCCTGCGCGGTTCGGACGGTTCGGACGGTTCGGACGGTTCCGGCGGTCCCCGGTGTCTCCAGGCGGCTCCGGGCGGCTCCGGGCGGTGCGATGGTTCGGACGTGTCGATGGTTCGGACGGCTCTGCGGGCGTGCGGCGCGGGCACCCCGGGTGCGGCCTCGGGCGCCCCGGGCGTCGTGGCGCCCGTGCCCCGACGCCTGTGCCCCGGTGCCCGTGCGGCGACGGGGCACGTGCGGCGACGGGGCGTGGGCGCGTCGCCGGGCTGCCGCGACGTGCCCAGCTTCCCGCATGGGACGCGCGCCACGCCACGCCCGCGGGGAAGTGGTCGCCCACAACGATCGAACCTGTGTTCTGGAGCAGGTTGACACAGACCGTGATCGAAATTATGTTCGACGTAGTGACGTGAGACTCGCGGCTCACGTCGAGGACCTGATCGCGGGCCACGCTTCCCCCAAGCGAGACCCGCGGTCAGGCTCCACGGGCGAAGGGCGCGTCCTCGTCGTCGGCGGAGACGAGTGGGCGCGTCCTGGCCGGACGGGGAGAGGGGAAGCTTCTCGTCCGGCCGGCCCGGCGGAAATGTCGGTGGCGTCTGCGATCGTTGGCTTCACCGGCGGCGACGCCGGGAGCCGCCACGACCCCAAGGAGGCGTGCACATGGCACCACGGTCTAGAGACCCGCAGGGTCCCGGGCTGTCGCCTGCTGTTCGGGCGCACCTGACGGATTCACGTTCCTGCCTGGCGGAGGCGACGACGGCTCGCACCCCGGCATCCCGGTATGTCGCGGCCCACCTCGCCGCGCTGCGCGCGGCCGCCGCGATCCTGGCCGCCCGCCCACGTCCCATGGAGGGCCGCAGGCGCCGCCTGCGCAGCGCGTGGGAGCTCCTGCCGGAGGCTGAGCCGCAGCTCGCCGAATGGGCGGCCTACTTCGCGGTGAGCGCCGCCAAGCGGGCCAGGGCCGAGGCCGGCATGGTCCGCGGCGTCTCGGCGGCCGACGCCGACGAGTTGCTCACCGAGGCCGAGAAGTTCGTCACCACGGTCGAGGGCATCCTCGGCGTCCCCACCCAGCCACAGCTCCCGGTCACCGTGCCCCTGGCCGGCTGAGCACCTCACCTCCGGGCCCGGCGCCCGGCCCACGGGCCGAGCCGCAATCCCGCGCGGCCATCCGCAGGAGCCCCACGGCCGTCCGCAAGACCCCTGGGGACCACACGCCGGCTGCCCCACGATGCGTGTCCACCGCCTTCGGCCATCCCACGGCGGCTTCCTCCCCGCCCGTCCCACGGCCCTCCGCGCTGTACGACCCTCCGCGCCAGCCCCCCGCACCTGTCCGGCCCTCCGCGCCGTTCGGCCCTCCGCGCCGTTCGGCCCTCCGCGCCGTTCGGCCCTCCGCGCCAGCCCCCCGCACCTGTCCGGCCCTTCGCGCCAGCTCTCCGCGCCTGTTCGGCCCTTCGCGCCAGCCCGCTGCGCCAGCCCGCTGCGCCAGGCTTCCGCGCCTGTGCGGCCCGCTGCGTCGGCGACGCCGCGCCATGATGCCCGAGTCTTCCCGGCTCGCCCCTTACGTCCGACGCTGCCGCCTCGGCCTTTCCGCTGGAGGCTTGGCGCCCGCCCCCTCCGCGTCGGTCCCTTTCTGCGCTCGCCCTTTTCCTGCGCGTGCCCGTGACTCCCGCGCGTGACCGTGACTCCTGCGCGTGCCCGGGCCTTCTGCGCGTGTGCCCGTGACTCCTGCGCGTGCCCGTGATTCCCGCGCGTGCCCGTGACGCGCCTGGGTGCCTCTCCCCGCCCTCGACGGTCGTTCCCCGTCGGCGGCCGTTCGCGAAGGGCTCCGGGCATGGGTGAGGGGCGCGCCCGTGCGGTGGCGCGCCCCTCGGAGAGTCGCGGGTCAGCCCCTGGGGGCCACGAGGTCCGTCAGAACGACTCGACGGCGCGGCGGGCCTCGGCGTCGAGGACGCCCCAGTTGATGAGCTCCTCGGTGAGCTCGCTCGGCGACTTGTCGTAGATCACGGCCAGGGAGCGCAGGTCCTCCTGGCGGATCGACAGCACCTTGCCGTTGTAGTCGCCCCGCTGGCTCTGGATCGTGGCGGCGTAGCGGGCCAGGGCGCCCGCCTTCTCCTTCGGCAGCGTCGCGAGCCGTTCGAGGTCGATCACAAGCTTCGGGGTGGGGCCGAGCGGGCTGGGCGCGGCGCCGCCGGGCAGCAGCTCGGAGACGGGAACCCCGTAGAAGTCGGCAAGCTCGGCAAGCTTCTGCACCGTGACCGCTCGGTCGCCACGCTCGTACGAGCCCACGACCACGGCCTTCCACCGGCCACGTGACTTCTCCTCGACCCCGTGCAGGGACAGGCCCTGCTGGGTGCGGATGGCGCGCAGTCGTGCACCCAGCGACTTGGCGTACTCAGACGGCATCGTGTGGCCCCCCGGCTCTCTATGTGTTGCTCTCAGTAGATTGTGCTCCCTTGCGGCGAATGCCCGAGCCACCGGGGGTCTGGTGCCGAGGGAGGCTCCATCGGTGGCGGTGGCCATGGGTTTACCCCAATTCGCCGCGCGGTGCTGGTTACGCACAGTGACGGTAAAGGGGAGGACGCTCAAGGTCAAGCTGATTGGAAAAAAGATGCCGAATCCGATCCGGGAGACTACGTCGCAAAAGCCCCACATGTCCCATAAATAACGGCGATTCGTCATAGTTTGCCGGGTGTTTCACTGCTGTCGAGTGAGGATCATCACGGGGCGGGAGGCGGCACGTATGATCTTGACCGAGGTGTCCCCGAGAAAGACCCGGCGCAGCGGCCCGCTGCTGCTCGAGGCGCAGACCAGCAGGTCTCCGGTCCGCCAGGACGCCGCCCTGAGGGCCTGGGCGACGGTGCGGCCCTCCAGCACCTCCACCTCCACCGGGAGGCGGCCGCGGTGCCCCTCGGCGGCGGCGGCGAGGTCGGCGCAGGCCAGGTCGCGCAGGCGGTCCAGCATGTCCTGCTCGGCCTTCACCCGGCGGCCGCTGCTGACGAGCAGCGTCACCAGCCGCAGCGGCACGTCCAGCCGGACGGCGGCCTGGGCGGCCGAGGCGACGGCGGCGTCGGCGCCCGGCCCGCGCCGGTAGGCGAGCGTGATCCGCTCGAACGCCTCCGGCCGGGCGTCGGCGTAACCGCGGGGGGCCAGCAGGACGGGCACCGGCGAGGCGTGCAGGAGCTGGTCGGCGGTGCTGCCGACGGCGATGCGGCCCCTGCTGACGCCCGCGGCCGAGCCGATCACGACGACGTCGGCGCCGCGTTCGCGCGCGAGCTCCACCAGCCCGCGCCCGCTGCCCTTGTGGGAGTGGACGACGTAGTCGACGTCGCCGCCGGGCAGGTCGTCCACCTCCTGCCGGGCCCTGGCCAGCGTCGCCTCGGCCTGCTCGTCGAGGTAGGCGCGCCAGGCGCTCTCCTCGGCGCGGGCAGGTCCGGGCACGGTCCGCGCGGGCGGCTGCACGGTCGCCACCGTCAGGCGGCCTCCGGCCTGGCGGGTCAGCAGGGCGGCCAGCAGCAGCCCGTCGCGCCCCCGTGGCTCGGCGACGAACCCGCTCAGCACGTTGTCGAGCCTCATGGTCAGACCACCTCGGTGCTCAGCCGCGAGTTGCGGTAGCCGTACAGGAAGTAGCAGGCGAACCCGAGCAGCATCCACAGCCCGAACGCCAGCCAGGTCACCGCGGCGAGCCCGGCCATCACCACGCCGCACATGATCGCGCCGAGCACCGGTGTGGCGGGGAACAGCGGGGTGCGGAAGCTGCGTGGCAGGTCGGGCCGGCGGTGGCGCAGGACCAGCACGCCGACGTTGACGATGGCGAACGCGAACAGCGTGCCGATGCTGGTCGCCTCGGCGAGCTGCCCGAGGGGCACCAGCCCGGCCAGGACCGAGATGAACGCCGCCACGATCAGCGTGTTGGCGACCGGCACCTGGCGGCGCGGGTTCACCTTCTGGAACACGCGGGGGATGAGCCCGTCGCGGGACATGGCGAACAGGATGCGGGTCTGGCCGTACATGACGGTCAGCACGACGCTGGCGATGGCGATCGACGCGCCGAAGGAGACGACGAGCCCCGCCCAGGTCGAGCCGGTGGCCAGGTCGGCGATCCGCGCCAGGACGGCCTCGGTGCTCTCCGGGTCGAAGTCGCTCCACGGCATCGCGCCGACGGCGGCCACGGCGACCAGCACGTACAGGGCGGTCACCAGGGCCAGCGACAGGATGATCGCCAGCGGCAGGTCGCGTTTGGGGTTCCTGGCCTCCTCGCCGGCGGTGGAGGCGGCGTCGAAGCCGATGTAGGAGAAGAACACCTGGGAGGCCGCGGCCGTGACGCCGGCGACGCCCATCGGGGCGAACGGCGTGAAGTTGCCCGCCCGGAAGGCCGTGAAGGCCACCACGCAGAAGAACAGCAGCACGACCACCTTGATGAGCACGAACACGGCGTTGGCCGTGGCGCTCTCCGAGGCGCCGCGCAGCAGCAGCCAGGTGGCCAGCAGCACGATGAGGATCGCCATGAGGTTCACCACGCCGCCGTCCTGGCCGGGCGAGCCGATGATCGCCGGGGGCAGCGTCCAGCCGAACAGGCTCTGCAGGAACGAGTTGAGGTACTGCCCCCAGCCGACGGCCACCGCGGCGACCGACACGGCGTACTCCAGCATGAGACACCACCCGGCGACCCAGGCGACCAGTTCGCCGAGCGTCGCGTAGGCGTAGGAGTAGGAGGAGCCGGACACCGGGATCGTGCCGGCCAGTTCGGCGTAGGACAGGGCCGACAGCAGCGCCGTGACGGCGGCCAGGACGAACGCCAGCACCACGGCGGGCCCCGCCTTGGGCACGGCCTGCCCGAGGATCACGAAGATGCCGGTGCCGAGGGTGGCGCCGACGCTGAACAGCGTGAGCTGCCACAGCGACATCGTGCGGCGCAGCTCGCCGCCCTCACCCCGGCCGCCCTCCGCCACGATCATGTCGGCCGGCTTGGTCCGCATCAGCCGTCGAGCCAGTGTCACGGTGACCTCCCAGATGGGCAAGCGGGTGCTACAGCGTGCTCGTGAGGGGCCAGCGGGCGTTGGGGGTGACGATGGTGCCAGCGGAGCCGTCGAGGATGCGTTCGGACTGGTCGAGCCTGCCGATGGCGGCCATGTCGCCGGTCGTCTCGACGAACCTGCACGCCGCCTCCACCTTCGGCCCCATGGACCCGGCCGGGAAGTCGAGGGCGCGCAGCTCGTGCGGGGTGGTGTGGGCGATCTCGCGCTGCAGCGGGGTGCCGAAGCCGCGCATGACCCGCGGCACGTCGGTGAGGACGAGGAAGGCGTCGCACTCCAGCGCCTCGGCCAGCACCGACGCCGTCAGGTCCTTGTCGATGACCGCCTCGACACCGGACAGGCGGCCGTGCTCGTCGCGGATGACCGGGATGCCGCCGCCGCCCGCGCAGACGACCACGACCCCCTCGCGCAGCAGCCGGCGGATGAGCCTGGTCTCCACCACGCGGCGCGGCGCGGGGGAGGGGACGACGCGCCGCCAGTGGTCGCCGTCGGGCCGGATCGTCCAGCCGTACTCGCCGGCCAGCTTCTCGGCCTCCTCGCGGTCGTAGACCTGGCCGACGAACTTGGTCGGGTCGCCGAAGGCGGGATCGACGGCGGAGACGAGCGTCTGGGTGACCATGGCGATCACCTGCCGGCCGGGCAGGGCGTTCTGCAGGGCCTGCTGCATCCAGTAGCCGATCATGCCCTGGGTCTGCGCGCCGAGCGTGTCGAACGGGTACGGCCGGCTCAGGCCGGGGTCGGAAGCGCTCTGCAGGGCCAGCAGGCCGATCTGCGGGCCGTTGCCGTGCGTGATGATCAGCTCGTGCCGCTCGGCCAGCCGGGCCAGCTCCTTCACGGAGGCGGCGACGTTGGCGATCTGCTGCTCGGCGTCGGGTCGCTGCCCGCGCCGCAGGACGGCGTTGCCGCCGAGCGCGACGATGACGCGCATGGCTCAGACGCCGTCACGCTCGAGCGGGCAGCTCATGCAGCGGGGCCCGCCGCGCCCCCTGCCGAGCTCGCTGCCGCGGATGGTGATCACCTCGACGCCGTTGGCGCGCAGGAAGTTGTTGGTGGTGGTGTTGCGCTCGTAGGCGATCACCACGCCCGGCTCGACGGCCAGCGCGTTGCAGCCGTCGTCCCACTGCTCGCGCTCGGCCGCGTAGACGTCCTGGGTGGGGGTGAGGACCTTGATGTCGTCCAGGTCCAGTGCCCGCGCGATCGCCCGGTGCATGTCCTCGGGCGGGTGGTCGGTGACCTTGAGCTCCTTCTCGGTGTCGCCCGGCTCGATCGTGTACGAGGGCAGCATGCCGAGTCCGGCGTACTTGGTGAACACGTCCGCGTCCACCATGGTCATCACGGTGTCGAGGTGCATGAAGGCGCGTGCCTTCGGCATGTCCAGGGCCACGATGCGCCGTACCGAGCCCGCCTGGAACAGGTGCCGGGCGAGCATCTCGACGGCCTGCGGCTGGGTGCGCTCGCTCATCCCGACGAGCACCGCGCCGCGGCCGATGACGAGCACGTCGCCGCCCTCCAGCGTGGCGGGCGCGATCGTGTGGCCGGGCAGCCAGACGTGGTAGCCGTCCTTCTGCGGCCGGTCGAAGCCCTCGGCGAAGGTGGGGTGGAACTGGTAGACGGCCTCCATGTTCACCGTCTCGCGCATGCGCGCCTTCTTGCGCATGGCGTTGACCGAGACGCCGTCGTAGATCCAGCACGACGGGTCGCGGGTGAACAGGTGGTTGGGCAGCGGAGGCAGCACGAAGCCGTCGTCGTGCAGCGCGTGGAAGGCCACCGACTTGGGGTCGCAGCCCAGCTCGACCAGCTCGCGCTTGGTGACGCCGCCGGTCAGGTAGGTCTGCAGGGACGCCGAGTCGAGGGCGTCGAGCGTGTTGCGGATGTCGTCGACGGCCAGCGGGCCGAGGAACCGCTCGTCCACGACCGCGTCGAGGATGTGCTTGCGGGCCTCGGGGATCTCGACGGTCTCGCGCAGCAGGTCGCCGAGGATGTGGACGGTGACGCCGCGCTCGCGCAGCACCTGCTGGAACTCCTCGTGCTCCTCCACGGCGCGTTGCACCCAGAGCACGTCGTCGAACAGGAACTCGTCCTTGTTGGTGGGGGTGAGCCGCTTGAGCGCGAGGTCCGGCCGGTGCAGGAGCACCTGGCGGAGCCGGCCCACCTCCGAATCGACATGGAAGGTCATTGGTCCTATATCCCCCCGAGGACCCGACCGTCACGTCCGGACGGTGACGCCCTGTCCACCGCGACCCGTCACGCCTCCGGCGCGCTACCTGTCCCGGGGGGCGGGGGTGAGGAGCATGGCGACGGCGAGCACCGCGAGGCCGGCCGCCACGAGGCCGACCGTCCTGCCGTAGTCGATCTTCTCGCGCCCGGTCCCGCCGGGGGAGGCGGGCCGGCGGGCGGCGCGCTGGGAGCTCACCGGGGCGACAGGCGCGATGCGCTCGGCCGTCACCGGACCGGTGCCGAGCCGGGCGAGGCCGTGGGCCAGTCCGGGGTCCTCGGCCTCGATCTGGCGGGCGATGTCCTTGAGGACCAGTCGCTGACGTGCGGACAGCGTCATGGCGCTAAACCTTCCACAGGGATACTTTGAGGAGGTTTTATACCTTTTTATCCGCTTTTTGCCAAGTCGACGGCCCGATCGCCCGGTGCGGGCGGCCCCTCCCGTCGTGGCTGGTGGGCCCTGGTACTGTGGGGGCCGACCAACACCCTTTAAGCCCCGTCCCGTGAGGCGGGAAAGGTGGTGACCTCCCATGTCCGAATCCAGGCCCGAATCCAGGGCCGAGTCCCGGGCGGTCCTCGAAGGCCCGGACATCCACCGGGCGCTGACCCGCATCGCGCACGAGATCCTCGAACGCACCAAGGGCGCCGACGAGGTCGTCCTCCTCGGCATCCCCACCCGCGGCGCCACCCTGGCCCGCCGGCTCGGCGAGCGCATCGAGCAGTTCGAGGGCGTCAAGGTCCCCGTCGGCTCGATCGACATCACGATGTACCGCGACGACCTGCGGCTCAAGCCGGCCCGCCCGCTCGGCCACACCGAGCTGCCGCCCGACGGCGTCGACGGCAAGATCGTCGTCCTCGTCGACGACGTCCTCTACTCCGGCCGCACCGTCCGGGCCGCGCTCGACGCGCTCAACGACCTCGGCCGCCCCACCGCCGTCCAGCTCGCCACCCTGGTCGACCGCGGCCACCGCGAGCTGCCCATCCGCGCCGACTACGTGGGCAAGAACCTCCCCACCGCCAAGAGCGAGAAGGTCAAGGTCTTCCTCCAGGAGACCGACGGGCGCGAGGCCGTGCTGCTCATCAAGGAGGCCGCCAAGTGAACCGTCACCTCATCTCCGCCGGCGACCTCGCCAAGGACGACGCCCTGCTCATCCTCGACACCGCCGAGGAGCTGGCCAGGGTCTCGGAACGGTCCATCAAGAAGCTGCCCACGCTGCGCGGCCGCACCGTGGTCAACCTCTTCTTCGAGGACTCCACCCGCACCCGCATCTCCTTCGAGGCGGCGGCCAAGCGGCTGTCCGCCGACGTGATCAACTTCTCGGCCAAGGGCTCCAGCGTCTCCAAGGGCGAGTCGCTCAAGGACACCGCGCTGACCCTGGAGGCCATGGGCGCCGACGCGGTCGTCATCCGCCACGGCGCCTCCGGCGCGCCGCACCGCCTGGCCACCTGGGTGCGCGGCAGCGTCGTCAACGCCGGCGACGGCACCCACGAGCACCCCACGCAGGCCCTGCTCGACGCCTTCTCCATGCGCCGCCGTCTGGGCGGCCTCGACGGCCGCCGCATCACGATCGTCGGCGACGTGCTGCACAGCCGCGTCGCCCGCTCCAACGTGCTTCTGCTCGCCACGCTCGGCGCCGAGGTCACCCTGGTGGCCCCGCCCACGCTGCTGCCCGTCGCCGTCGGCACCTGGCCGTGCGAGGTCTCCTACGACCTCGACGCGGTGCTGCCCAAGTCCGACGCGGTGATGATGCTGCGGGTGCAGAAGGAGCGGATGAACGCCGCCTACTTCCCCAGCGAGCGCGAGTACTCCCGCCGCTACGGCCTCGACCGCGACCGCTTCGCCAAGATGCCCGACGACGCGATCGTCATGCATCCCGGCCCGATGAACCGCGGCATGGAGATCGCCGCCGAGGTGGCCGACTCGCCCCGCTCGACCATCGTCGAGCAGGTCGCCAACGGCGTGACCATCCGCATGGCCGTCCTGTACCTGCTGCTCGGAGGAGAGACCGTAGCGTGAGCGAGCGCAGCGAACGAACCCACGGGCACAGCACCATCATGATCGCCATGCCGGCGAAGGAGACTCGATGATCATCAAGAACGTGAGGATCCTCGGCGGCGACCCCGTGGACCTCCGGCTCCACGACGGCCTCATCGCCGAGATCGGCCCCGGCCTGACCGGCGCCGGCGAGACGGTCGACGGCGGCGGCGCCGTCGTCCTGCCCGGCCTGGTCGACCTGCACACCCACCTGCGCGAGCCCGGCCGCGAGGACGCCGAGACCGTGCAGACCGGCACCCAGTCGGCCGCCCGCGGCGGCTACACC
Organism: Nonomuraea indica; assembly: GCF_002850745.1. Classification (GTDB taxonomy): domain Bacteria; phylum Actinomycetota; class Actinomycetes; order Streptosporangiales; family Streptosporangiaceae; genus Nonomuraea; species Nonomuraea indica. The sequence continues at coordinate 402,745 of NZ_KZ559466.1, read as the reverse complement.
GCCGTGCACGCCATGGCCAACACCTCGCCCGTCGCCGACACCGCCGGCGTCGTCGAGCAGGTCTGGCGGCTAGGCCGCGAGCACGGCCACTGCGACGTCCAGCCCGTCGGCGCCGTCACCGTCGGCCTGGAGGGCAGGCAGCTCGCCGAACTCGGCGCGATGGCCGACTCCGCCGCCCGGGTCCGGGTCTTCTCCGACGACGGCAAGTGCGTCAGCGACGCCGTGCTTATGCGCCGCGCGCTGGAGTACGTCAAGGCCTTCGACGGCGTCGTCGCCCAGCACGCCCAGGAGCCCCGGCTCACCGAGGGCGCGCAGATGAACGAGGGCGTCGTCTCCGGCCGGCTCGGCCTGACCGGCTGGCCCGCCGTCGCCGAGGAGGCGATCATCGCCCGCGACTGCCTGCTCGCCGCGCACGTCGGCTCCAGGCTGCACGTCTGCCACGTCTCCACCGCGGGATCCGTCGAGATCATCCGCTGGGCCAAGTCCAAGGGCTGGAACGTCACGGCCGAGGTCACCCCGCACCACCTGCTGCTGACCGACGACCTGGTCGAGGACTCCCCGGTCGGCGCCTACAACCCCATCTACAAGGTCAACCCGCCGCTGCGCACCCGCGCCGACGTCGAGGCGCTGCGCGCCGCGCTGGCCGACGGCACGATCGACGTCGTCGCCACCGACCACGCCCCCCACCCGGTCGAGGACAAGGAGACCGAGTGGTCGGCCGCGGCCATGGGCATGGTCGGCCTGGAGACCGCGCTCAGCGTGGTCCAGGAGGCGATGGTCGACACCGGCCTGCTCGACTGGGCGGGCGTCGCCGACCGCATGTCCGCCGCGCCGGCCCGCATCGGCCGGCTGCCCGGCCACGGGCAGCCCCTCGAGGTGGGCGCCCCGGCCAACCTCACCCTCTACGACCCCTCCGGCCGCACCCCGGTCGACCCCGCCGCCTTCGCCTCCAAGAGCCGCAACACCCCGTACGAGGGCATGACGCTGCCGGGCCGGGTGGTCGCGACCTTCCTGCGCGGCAGGGCCACCGTTCTCGAAGGGAAGCTCACGTGACCGACGCGCTGCTCGTACTCGAAGACGGGCGGGTCTTCCGCGGCACCCCGTACGGTGCCGTGGGCGAGACGTTCGGCGAGATGGTCTTCAACACCGGCATGACCGGCTACCAGGAGACCCTCACCGACCCGTCCTACCACCGCCAGATCGTCGCCATGACCGCCCCGCACATCGGCAACACCGGCGTCAACGACGAGGACCCCGAGTCCGGTCGCGTCTGGGTCGCCGGCTACGTCGTGCGCGAGCCGTCCCGCGTCGTCTCCAACTGGCGGGCCAACCGCTCGCTCGACGACTACCTCAAGGAGCAGGGCGTCGTCGGCATCGCCATGCCCGGCACCCGCGCCCTGACCCGCCACCTGCGCGAGCGCGGCGCCATGCGCGCCGGCATCTTCAGCGCTCCCGCCGAGCCGGTGGCGGCCCTCGTCGAGCGCGTCCGCCAGGCGCCCGCCATGGCCGGCGCCGACCTGGCCGCCGAGGTCGCCACCACCGAGCCGTACGTCGTGCCCGCCATCGGCGCCAAGCGGTTCACCGTCGCGGCCGTCGACCTCGGCATCAAGGGCATGACCCCGCACCGGATGGCCGAGCGCGGCTGCGAGGTGCACGTGCTGCCCGCCACCGCCACCGCCGGCGACATCCTGGCCGTCCGGCCCGACGGGGTGTTCTTCTCCAACGGCCCCGGCGACCCCGCCACCGCCGACATCGGGCCGCTGCGCGAGGTGCTGGCGAGCGGCACGCCGTTCTTCGGCATCTGTTTCGGCAACCAGCTGTTCGGCCGCGCCCTGGGCCTGTCCACCTACAAGCTGCGCTACGGCCACCGCGGGGTCAACCAGCCCGTCCAGGACGTGCGCACCGGCAAGGTCGAGATCTCCGCCCACAACCACGGGTTCGCCGTCGAGGCGCCGCTCGACGGGCCGTTCGAGACGCCGTACGGCCCGGCCGAGGTCAGCCACGTCAACCTCAACGACCGCTGCGTCGAGGGGCTCCGGCTGCTCGACGGGCGGGCGTTCAGCGTCCAGTACCACCCCGAGGCCGCGGCCGGCCCGCACGACGCCGCCTACCTGTTCGACGAGTTCTGTGAGGTCATGACCCGTGCCCAAGCGTGAGGACATCAGGTCGGTCCTGGTGATCGGCTCCGGCCCGATCGTGATCGGCCAGGCGTGCGAGTTCGACTACTCCGGCACCCAGGCCTGCCGCGTGCTGCGGGCCGAGGGCTTCCGCGTCATCCTCGTCAACAGCAACCCGGCGACGATCATGACGGACCCGGAGTTCGCCGACGCCACCTACGTCGAGCCCATCACCCCCGAGTACGTCGAGAAGATCATCGCCAAGGAGCGGCCCGACGCGCTGCTGCCCACCCTGGGCGGGCAGACCGCGCTCAACACCGCGGTCGCCCTGCACGAGTCGGGCGTCCTGGAGCGCTACGAGGTCGAGCTGATCGGCGCCGACTTCGACGCGATCCAGGCCGGCGAGAACCGCGAGCGGTTCAAGGAGATCGTCGCCAAGGTCGCCCGCGAGCACGGGCTCAACGCCGAGTCGGCCCGCTCGGTCATCTGCCACTCCATGGACGAGGTCCTGGCCGCCGCCGGAGAGCTGGGCTTCCCGCTGGTCGTGCGGCCGTCCTTCACCATGGGCGGCGTCGGCTCCGGGTTCGCCTACGACGAGGCCGACCTGCGGCGCATCGCCGGGGCCGGGCTCGACGCCTCGCCGACCACCGAGGTGCTCCTGGAGGAGTCGATCCTCGGCTGGAAGGAGTACGAGCTGGAGGTCATGCGCGACAAGGCCGACAACGTCGTCATCGTCTGCTCCATCGAGAACATCGACCCGATGGGCGTGCACACCGGCGACAGCGTCACCGTGGCCCCCGCGCTGACCCTGACCGACCGCGAGTACCAGAACATGCGCGACGTGGCCATCGCGGTCATCCGCGAGGTCGGCGTCGACACCGGCGGCTGCAACATCCAGTTCGCCGTCGACCCGCGCACCGGCCGCATGATCGTCATCGAGATGAACCCGCGCGTGTCGCGCTCGTCGGCCCTGGCGTCGAAGGCGACCGGCTTCCCGATCGCCAAGATCGCCGCCAAGCTGGCCATCGGCTACACGCTCGACGAGATCCCCAACGACATCACCAAGGAGACCCCGGCCTCCTTCGAGCCGACCCTCGACTACATCGTCGTCAAGGTGCCGCGCTTCGCGTTCGAGAAGTTCCACGGCGCCGACCGTACGCTCACCACCCACATGAAGTCGGTCGGCGAGGCGATGGCCATCGGCCGCTCCTTCCCCGAGGCGCTGCAGAAGGCGCTGCGGTCGATGGAGAAGCCCGGCTCGTCGTTCTCCTGGGCGCCCGGCGAGCAGCTCGCCAAGGACGAGCTGCTGGCCGCCTGCCGCACGCCGCACGACGGGCGGCTGCGCACCATGCAGCAGGCCATCCGGGCGGGCGCCACCGCCGAGGAGCTGTACGAGGCGACCAGCGTCGACCCGTGGTTCCTCGACCAGCTCTTCCTCCTGCACGAGGAGGCCGGCGTCCTCGGTGCGGCCCCCGAGCTGACCCCGCAGGTGCTGGAGCGGGCCAAGCGCCACGGCTTCAGCGACGCGCAGATCGCCGAGATCCGCGGCGTCGACGAGGCCAGGGTGCGCGACCTGCGCCACGCGCTCGGCGTGCGGCCCGTCTACAACACGGTCGACACCTGCGCCGCCGAGTTCGCCGCCCGCACCCCCTACCTCTACTCCACCTACGACGAGGAGACCGAGGTCCCCCAGGGGGAGCGGCCCAAGGTCATCATCCTCGGCTCCGGGCCCAACCGCATCGGCCAGGGCATCGAGTTCGACTACGCCTGCGTGCACGCCTCCTTCGAGCTGTCGCGGGCCGGGTTCGAGACCGTCATGGTCAACTGCAACCCCGAGACCGTCTCCACCGACTACGACACCTCCGACCGGCTCTACTTCGAGCCGCTGACCCTGGAGGACGTGCTGGAGGTCGTGCACGCCGAGCAGCAGACCGGCCCCGTGGTCGGCGTCATCGTGCAGCTCGGCGGGCAGACGCCGCTCGGCCTCGCGCAGGCGCTCAAGGACGCGGGCGTGCCCGTCGTCGGCACCTCGCCCGAGTCGATCCACCTGGCCGAGGAGCGCGGCGCGTTCGGCCGGGTGCTCGCCGAGGCCGGGCTGCCCGCGCCCCGCCACGGCACCGCCACCACCGTCGCCGAGGCGCTGGGCGTCGCCCAGGACATCGGCTACCCCGTGCTCGTGCGCCCCTCCTACGTGCTGGGCGGCGCCGGCATGGCCATCGTCTACGACGACGAGACCCTCACCCGCTACATGGCGGGCCAGGAGGGCGGCCACCCGGTGCTGGTCGACAAGTTCCTCGACGAGGCCGTCGAGATCGACGTCGACGCCCTCTACGACGGCACCGAGCTCTACCTGGGCGGCGTCATGGAGCACATCGAGGAGGCCGGCATCCACTCCGGCGACTCGGCGTGCGCGCTGCCGCCCATCACGCTCGGCAGCCACGACATCAAGCGCATCCGCGCCGCCACCGAGGGCATCGCCCGCGGCGTCGGCGTGCGCGGGCTGCTCAACGTCCAGTACGCCATGTCGGCCGGCGTCCTGTACGTCCTGGAGGCCAACCCGCGCGCCAGCCGTACCGTGCCGTTCGTGTCCAAGGCGACGGCGGTGCCGCTCGCCAAGGCGGCGGCCCGTGTCATGCTCGGCGCGTCGATCGCCTCGCTGCGCGAGGAGGGCATGCTGCCCGCCACCGGCGACGGCGGCACGCTGCCGCTGGAGGCGTCCATCGCGGTCAAGGAGGCGGTGCTGCCGTTCAACCGGTTCCGCGGGGTGGACATCGTGCTGGGGCCCGAGATGCGCTCGACCGGCGAGGTCATGGGCATCGACGAGTTCTTCGGCATCGCCTACGCCAAGTCGCAGGCCGGCGCCTACGGCGAGCTGCCCACCAAGGGGCGCGCGTTCGTGTCCGTGGCCAACCGCGACAAGCGGGCCATGATCTTCCCCGTGCGGGCGCTGGCCGACCTCGGCTTCGAGATCCTGGCCACCGAGGGCACGGCCGAGGTGCTGCGCCGCAACGGCGTCCATGCCAAGATCGTGCGCAAGCACAGCGAGGGCCCCGGACCCGGAGGTGAGCCGACGATCGTGCAGTGCATCCTGGACGGCGAGATCGACCTGATCGTCAACACGCCGTTCGGCAGCCCCGGCCAGTCCGGCCCGCGGCTCGACGGCTACGAGATCCGCACCGCCGCGGTGCTGCGCGGCATCCCGTGCATCACCACGGTGGCGGGACTCGCCGCGGCCGCCGCGGGCATGCAGGCCATCATGCGCGGCGACGTCGGCGTACGGTCTCTCCAGGAGCACGCACGGGCGCTTCGGGGATAGCCCCCCGGGAGGTGAAGGAGACTGGCCGGCACACCGGTGCAGGTGACGGGCACGGTGCTGACCACGCGCCGGGTCGACGCCTACCATGCGCTGACCGTGGTGGCGCCCGGCATCGCCGAGCGCTATCGTCCCGGCCACTTCGTGTCCGTCGCGGTCGGGGGAGCGCAGACGTCGATGATCACCCGGCGCGCCCTGACCGTCCACGACGTCAAGCCCGACTACGGCGGCACGGTGGAGCTGGTCTTCACCGTGCGCGGCCCCGGCACCGCCTGGCTGGCCGAGCGCCGCGCCCGCGACACGCTCGACCTGGTCGGGCCGCTGGGGCGGCCGTTCCCGCTGCCGCGCGACCCCGTGCACTGCGTGCTCGTCGGCGCCGAGTACGGCTCGGCCGTGCTGTTCCCGGTGGCCGACGCGCTCATGGAACGCGGCTGCCGGGTCGACTTCCTGCTGGGCGGGGCCAGCGCCGACCGGGTGTTCGGGGCGATGCGGGCCCGGCGGATGGCCGAGACCACCACCCTCACCACCGAGGACGGCTCGCTCGGCCTGCGCGGCAAGGTCACCGACGCGCTGCCGTCGGTGATCGCCGACACCCGGGCCGACGCCGTCTACGCCTGCGGACCGATGGAGACGCTGCGCGCGGTCACCGCGGTGGCGATCGAGTTCGACATCCCGGTGCAGGTGGCGGTGGAGGAGTCGATGGCCTGCGGGATCGGGGTGTGCATGACGTGCGTCATCCCGGTCATCGGCGACGACGGGGCGACCAGGATGGTGCGCGCCTGCGCCGAGGGGCCGGTGTTCCGGGGGGAGCGGGTGCGGTTCGAGGACGTGGGGACCATCCCGTTCGACGCCCTCGGCGCGCCCGGGGGCGGTGCTCGCCATGCGGGCTGAGCCGCACGGGCCGTCCGTGACGCGCGCCGCCAGCCACCGGCCCGGCGCGGTGGCGTGACATGCCCGTGGACATGCGGACGTTCCTCGCGCACGTCGAACTCGCCAACCCCATCACCACCGCCGCCGGCTGCGCCGCGTCCGGGCGGGAGCTGGCCCAGTTCTTCGACCTGCACCGGCTCGGCGCGCTCGCCACCCGGTCCATCACCATGGCCCCGCGCGCCGGCCGTCCCACGCCGCGCATGGCCGAGACGCCCTCCGGCATGCTCAACGCCGTCGGGCTGCAGGGCCCCGGCATCGACGCCTTCCTCGAACGCGAGCTGCCCTGGCTCGCCCAGCGCGGCATCCGCACCATCGTCTCGATCGGCGGCGGCACGGTCGCCGAATACTCCGAGCTGGCCCGCCGGCTCGCCGACGCCCCCGGCGTGACCGCGCTGGAGGTCAACCTGTCCTGCCCGAACATCGAGGACCGCGGCCGGGTCTTCGCCCGCGAGGGCAGCGCCGCCGCCGAGGTCATCGCCTCGGTCCGGTCCATCATGCGCTACGACGTGCCCGTCGTGGCCAAGCTCGCCCCCGACGTGGCCGACATCGTCGCCGTGGCCCGCGCCTGCGTGGACGCCGGGGCCGACGCCCTGTCCATGATCAACAACCCGCTGGGCATGGCCATCGACACCGAGGCGCTGCGGCCCTCGCTCGCCGCCGTGACCGGCGGGCTGTCCGGGCCGGCCATCCTGCCCATCGCCGTACGGTGTGTGTGGCAGGTGCACGCCGCGCTGCCCGGAGTGCCGCTGATCGGCGTCGGCGGCGTCATGACCGGCGCGGACGCCTTCCAGCTCATCCTGGCCGGCGCCTGCGCGGTCGGGGTCGGGACGGCGCTGTTCCACGACCCGTACGCGTGCCTGCGCATCGAGCGCGAGCTCGAGGACCTGCTGCAGGCGCGTGGCTTCCAGCGGCTGGCCGACGCCGTCGGCCTGGCCCACCGTCCGCCGGGGAGCGCCCCCCGGCACCTGCTCGTCGACTCCGAGGAGAGCTCCCCGTGACGCCCGCACCCATCGCCGTCGCCCTCGACGCCCCCGACCTGGAGACCGCCGCCCGGTGGGCCGGCCTGGTGACTCCGCACGTCAGCACGGTCAAGGTGGGCCTGGAGCTCTACCTGCGTTACGGCCCCGACGTGATCGCCTCCGTACGGGGGGCCAGCGGTGTGAGCGTCTTCCTCGACCTGAAGCTGCACGACATCCCCAACACCGTCGCGGGGGCCGCGAGGGCAGTCGCCCGGCTCCGGCCGGCCATCCTCACCGTGCACGCCACCGGCGGCCCGAAGATGATCCGGGCGGCGGTGGAGGCGGCGCCGCACACGCAGATCGCCTCCGTCACGGTCCTGACGTCGCTCACGGAGGCCGATCTCGGCCGCATCGGCATCGAGGGACCCGCCGACGACGCCGTGCGCCGTCTGGCCGCCATGTCGGTCGAGGCGGGCGCCACGGCACTCGTCTGCAGCCCGAACGAGGTGGCGGCGGTGCGCGCCGAAGTCGGGCCGGGCATCACGCTCATCACGCCGGGTGTGCGGCCCGCGGGGGCCGACACGCAGGACCAGGCGCGCGTCGCCACGCCCGAGCAGGCGCTCGCCGACGGCGCCGACCTCCTGGTCATCGGACGCCCCATCACCGGCGCCCCGGACCCGGGCGCGGCCGCCGCCACCATCGCCGCCGCCCTGCGCCGCACCACCCCGTCCTGACGCCCCACGCGTCCGCGGCCTGGCCTGGCCTGGTCCACGGCCCGCGTCCGGTCGCCCGCGGGCACGGCGATCCGTGACCCGGCCCGAAGGCGCGGGTCGCGGCCGTCCTCGCCGGCCGGCCCGCGTGGTCGCGGCCGCCCTCGCCGATCGCGGCGGTCCTCTCCGACCGGCTCGCGCGCGCACTCCGGCGGGGCCGGGAAGGGACGACGGGCGGTGCGCGGGGCCGGGCTCGCCGCGCTCACCCCACACCAAGACGCGGCACGCCCGGACGGGCGACGGCCGGACCCCGCCAAAGATCGTCGCCACCCGCGTGCGGCGGTCCGACGACAAGATCGTGGACAGCGCGCCTGAACACCCCGCGTACAAGATCAAATCATGGCACAGACGCCGTCGTGACGCGACCTGGATCATGATGCCATCGGGTTTGGGACGCAGGTGGGAGCCGGGTTTCGGACGGGAGTGATCGACGGAAATGTGATCATCGTCCCATTCGGCCGAACTGTCGCGTGTCCCCCCGGAAACGGGGAAGTGGAGGCGATTCGATCACCTGACCGTAGTTTTACCTGCACGGAAAGTGATGAAGTTGATTTTGTAGCGGGAGAAACCGCCTTTGGCGTTGCTTAGGGGGCGATGACCAGCTAGTTTCCCTTCCCGTCCGAGTACATCGACAGAAATTCGAGGTGACCCGGCGTGGCTCTTCCTCCCCTGACCCCTGAGCAGCGCGCCGCAGCCCTGGAGAAGGCTGCAAAGGCCCGTAAAGAGCGTGCCGAGGTCAAGAACCGGCTCAAGCATGGCGCGGTTTCTCTGGCTGAGGTGCTCAAGGATGGGCAGACCGACGACGTCATCGGCAAGATGAAGGTGTCGGCTCTCCTGGAGTCGCTTCCCGGCGTGGGCAAGGTCCGCGCCAAGCAGTTGATGGAGCGGCTCGCCATCGCCGAGTCCCGCCGCGTGCGGGGCCTCGGCGCGAACCAGAGGGCCTCCCTCGAGCGCGAGTTCGGTGGCAACGAGAGCTAATCTCGTAGCCACACGAAGCGCTGGTTCAGCAGGGGGGTAGGAAGTGACCGACAGGTCCCGGTCCGGCGGTGCGAGTGTTCATGAGACGGTCCGCACCGGGACACAGGTCGGCGGCCTCCTCCCCTCTGAGGGCAGGCGCCTGACGGTCCTGTCGGGGCCGTCGGGCGTCGGCAAGTCCACGGTCGTCGCCGAGATCCGGCGGGCGCACCCCGAGGTGTGGCTGTCGGTCTCGGTGACCACCCGGCGACCCCGGCCCGGCGAGACCGACGGGGTCCACTACTTCTTCGTCGACGGCGAGGAGTTCGACCGGCTCGTGGCGGCGGGTGAGCTGCTGGAGTGGGCGGAGTTCGCCGGCAACCGCTACGGCACCCCGCGCCGGGCGGTCATGGACAAGCTCGCGGCGGGTGTCCCCACCCTGCTGGAGATCGACCTCGAGGGCGCCAGGCAGGTGCGGCGCAGCATGCCCGAGGCGCTGCTGGTGTTCCTCGCCCCGCCCACGTGGGAGGAGCTGGAGAAGCGCCTGCGCGGCCGCGGCACCGAGCCCGAGGACGTCATCGCCCGCCGGCTGGACGCCGGGCGGATCGAGATGGCGGCCGAGAGGGAGTTCGACCTCACCCTGGTGAACACGGATGTCAAAGACGTGTGCCACCGGCTGATAGCCTTGATGACTGACCCTCTGGGGGTCACGACAACCACCAACCGAGAGGTCTGACAATCGTGGCAGGCATTGCCCCGGTCGCCGAGGGCATCACCAACCCTCCGATCGACGCGCTGCTCGACATCGTCGACAGCAAGTACTCCCTGGTGATCATGGGTGCCAAGCGCGCCCGCCAGATCAACGCCTACTACTCCCAGCTCGGCGAGGGCCTGCTGGAGTACGTCGGGCCGCTGGTCGAGACGCACGCCCAGGAGAAGCCGCTGTCCATCGCGCTGCGCGAGGTCTCCGAGGGTCTGCTCAACGCCGAGCCCATCGAAGGCGCGGTCTGACCCCTTCGATGAAGGTCGTCCTTGGCGTCAGCGGGGGCATCGCGGCCTACAAGGCGTGCGAGCTCCTGCGCCTGTTCACCGAGTCCGGGCACGAGGTGCGGGTCGTCCCGACCCGTGACGCCCTGCGGTTCGTGGGCGAGCCCACCTGGGCCGCCCTGTCGGGCCGTCCGGTGGCGACCGAGGTGTGGGACGACGTGCACGAGGTGCCCCACGTGCGCATCGGCCAGGGCGCCGACCTCGTCGTGGTGGCGCCCGCCACCGCCGACGTGCTGGCCAAGGCCGCCCACGGTCTGGCCGGAGACCTGCTGACCAACACGCTGCTGACCGCCCGGTGCCCCGTGGTGTTCGCCCCCGCGATGCACACCGAGATGTGGCAGCACGCCGCGACCCAGGCCAACGTCGCGACGCTGCGCGAACGCGGCTCCATCGTGCTCGACCCGGCCGTCGGGCGGCTCACCGGCTCCGACACCGGCCCCGGGCGGCTGCCCGACCCCGCCGAGATCTTCCAGGTCTGTCTGCGCGTGCTGAGCGGACGCCCGCGCGACCTCGCCGGGCGCAAGGTCGTCGTCTCCGCCGGCGGCACCCGTGAGGCCATCGACCCGGTCCGCTACATCGGCAACCGCTCCTCCGGCCTGCAGGGCTACGCGCTGGCCCGCACCGCGGCCGCGCGCGGCGCCGAGGTGACCCTGGTCGCCGCCAACGTCGCGCTGCCCGACCCTGCGGGGGCCACCGTCGTCCGGGTGGAGTCCACGGCCGAGTTGCGCGAGGCCGTGCTCACCGCCGCCGGTGCCGCCGACGTGGTCGTCATGGCCGCGGCCGTCGCCGACTTCCGGCCCGCCACCCGTTCCGACTCCAAGATCAAGAAGTCCGACGGCGGCGAGCCCGAGCCCATCCGGCTGGCGACCAACCCCGACATCCTCGCCGAGCTGGGCGAGCGTCGCACCACCCCGTCCCAGGTGATCGTCGGGTTCGCGGCCGAGACCGACGACGTGCTCGCCAACGGCCGGGCCAAGCTCGCCCGCAAGGGCTGCGACCTCCTCGTCGTCAACCAGGTGGGCCCCGGCCTGGCGTTCGGCACCCCCGACAACGCCGCCACCGTCCTCGTCGCCGGTGGCGAGCCGGTCGAGGTGCCGCGCGGTCCCAAGGAGGACGTCGCCGACGCCGTCTGGGACCTCGTCGCCGCCCGCCTCGGCTGACCCGCCCTCGACGGCCGGGCACCCACCGGCCGGGGCGTGACGCATCACTCGTGACAGCTGCGATCCGGGCTGTTGCGGCACCCCGGATGCCTGCGGATACTGGGCACGAAGGGGGACCGATGCCGGTGAGTTCCGCTGTCAGGGATCGCTGCAGGACGTTGCTGGGCACGCGTGAGGACATCCGCTACGTCTTCCCCGCCGTCTCGGTCGGGCCGCCCGCCGGGGCCGGCTTCCTCGTCGTGGTGACCGGTGGCGGCGTCTCGGTGCTGGCCACCAGGGTGCTGCGCAGCGACAGGCCGGTCTCGGTGCACGCGAGCCTCCCGCGGCGGACCAGGCTGGGGCCGATCATCCGGGAGCCTGGACCGAGAATCGAGCTCGGCTCGATGACGCTGGAGTTCGATGAGGAGTACGCCGCGGTGGTCGCGGCGGCCGACGCGGAGGTCTTCGCGCCGGAGACGCTTCCCCCGGACCCGCTGCCCCACCTGTGAGATGCCCCTGATTGTCCGTAGGGTGTGGCGGTTTCGCGATGGAGCGCCGGGTAGGGCTAGACTTCGGCGAGGCCCTGGCCCGACCACCAGCCGGAGCCGCACATCCGTCAGCAGCCGCTGCATGAGGAGCCACTGAGTTGTCACGTCGCCTGTTCACCTCCGAGTCGGTCACCGAAGGCCACCCGGACAAGATCGCCGACCAGATCAGTGACGCGATTCTCGACACCATGCTCAAGGACGACCCCAAGAGCCGGGTCGCCGTCGAGACGCTGATCACTACCGGCCAGGTTCACGTCGCGGGCGAGGTGACCACCGAGACCTACGTCGACATCCCGGGCGTCATCCGCGAGAAGATCCTGGAGATCGGCTACGACGCCTCCCACAAGGGCTTCGACGGCGCCTCGTGCGGCGTTTCGGTGTCCATCGGCGCGCAGTCGCCCGACATCGCCCAGGGCGTGGACGACGCCTACGAGCACCGCGTCGGTGGCGACGTCGACGAGCTCGACCGACAGGGCGCCGGCGACCAGGGCCTCATGTTCGGCTACGCCTGCCGTGACACGCCCGAGCTGATGCCGCTGCCGATCATGCTGGCCCACCGCCTGGCCCAGCGCCTGGCCGACGTGCGCAAGTCGGGCACGGTGCCCTATCTCCGTCCCGACGGCAAGACACAGGTCACGATCGAGTACGACGGCGACAAGCCCGTTCGCCTCGACACCGTGGTGGTCTCCACGCAGCACGCCGCAGAGATCGACCTGCGCGAGATGCTGACCCCCGACATCAAGGAGCACGTGGTCGACCCGGTGCTCGCGGGCATCGACATCGACACCGAGGGCTACCGGCTGCTGGTCAACCCGACCGGCCGTTTCGAGATCGGCGGCCCGATGGGCGACGCCGGCCTCACCGGCCGCAAGATCATCATCGACACCTACGGCGGCATGGCCCGCCACGGTGGCGGCGCCTTCTCCGGCAAGGACCCGTCCAAGGTCGACCGGTCGGCCGCCTACGCCATGCGCTGGGTCGCCAAGAACGTCGTGGCCGCCGGGCTGGCCGACCGCTGCGAGGTCCAGGTCGCCTACGCCATCGGCAAGGCCCAGCCGGTCGGCCTGTTCGTCGAGTGCTTCGGCACCGAGCGGCTGCCGGTGGAGAAGATCCAGGACGCGGTGCTGCAGGTGTTCGACCTCCGCCCTGCCGCGATCATCCGCGACCTCGACCTGCTGCGCCCGATCTACTCCGAGACGGCCGCCTACGGCCACTTCGGCCGTGAGGGTTTCTCCTGGGAGTCGACCGACCGCGCCGAGGCGCTGCGGACCGCCGCCGGCCTCTGAGCCCGTTCCCGCCGGATGCCGCGCCCCTGTCCGGGGTGCGGCATCCGGGCGTTCGGGGATGTCCGTGCTCCCGGTCGGGGGCGGCTCTCCACGTGCCTCTTGGGCGCCTCGATCAGGTCCCCGAAGCTTCTCCTCCGTGCGGGCGATCCTCCTGCCGCGCCACGACGAGAAGACCGGTGGGGTCCTCGCTCCCCACCGGAGGAGTGCCGGCGTCCGAGGCGGCCGGTACACCCCGTGAGTGCGGTCGAACAGGCCCGGCCGGTTCGAGCGCGTGAGTGCCGTCGAACAGGCCCGGCACGGCGAACCTGTCCCTCCGGCGCGGCGGGCGGCCCGGTCCGGCGGTGAGCGCTGTTCGGCATGGTGGGCGCGTCCGCGTGAGCAAGGCGGCCGGCTGGCTGCCGCCTGCGCGCGCGACCTCGGCGAACGCCCACGCGCGGGCATGGCGAGGTGACGGCTTCTGGTAGACCTAGGGCGTGACCCGCCCCGACGACGCCCTCCTGCCGCTCGACGCCGTGCGGCCCCCGGCGGCGCCGTCCAGGGGAGCTCCCGAGCCCGCGCCGGAGTCGCCGGTGGCGCGGGTGGCCGTGGACAACCCCCTGCCGCACCTCGACCGGCTGTTCGACTACCTGGTGCCCGCCTCGATGCACGAGAGCGCCCAGCCGGGGGTGCGGGTGCGGGTGCGCTTCGCGGGCAAGCTCGTCGACGGGTTCCTGCTGGACCGCGCCGAGCACAGCGACCATCCCGGCAGGCTCACGCCGCTGGAGAGGGTGGTCTCGCCCGAACGGGTGCTGACGCCCGAGATCGCCGGGCTGGCCAGGGCGGTCGCCGACCGCTACGCCGGCACGCTCGCCGACGTGCTGCGCCTGGCCGTCCCCCCGCGCCACGCCAGGACCGAGGCGGAGACCCCAGCGGCCGCCCCGCCCGCCGCCGGTCCGATCGAGGCCGCCGCGGCGCCCGCGGACCCGCTCCCGGACGCGGCGGCCGGCCCCCCGGACTCCGACCGGGCCGGCGACGGCGTGGACGTGGCGGCGCCGGAGGCAGGGGCCGATGCGGCCGGTCGTGGTGCGGGTGGTGCGGGTGGCGCGGGTGCCGACGGTCATGGTGTGGGGGAGTGGGGGGCGTACCCCATGGGGGCCTCGTTCCTCGACGCGCTCAGGAACGGCAGGGCGCCGCGCGCCGTCTGGCAGGCGCTGCCCGGCGCGGGCGGGTGGGCCGGGGCGGTGGCCGAGGCGGTGCGGGCCACCCTCGACGGCGGCAGGGGAGCCGTCGTGGTCGTCCCCGACGGCAAGGACGTGGAACTGGCCGACGCGGCGCTGGTCCGGGTGCTCGGGCGGGGAGCCCACGTGGCGCTCACCGCCGACCTCGGCCCGGCCGAACGCTACCGCCGGTGGCTGCGCCTGCTGCGCGGGCAGGCGAAGGCGGTCGTCGGCACCCGGGCCGCGATGTTCGCGCCCGTGGCGGACCTCGGGCTGGTGGCCATCTGGGACGACGGCGACGACCTGCACGCCGAACGCCTCGCGCCGTACCCGCACGCCCGCGAGGTGCTGGCGCTGCGGGCGCACCGGTCCGGCGCGGCCCTGCTCGTCGGCGGCTACACCCGAACGGCCGAGGCCACCCAGCTCATCGCCACCGGCTGGGCGCGGCCCATCGTCGCCGCCCGGCAGACGATCAGGAGCCGGGCGCCGCGCGTGCGGCCGGCAGGGGAGGACGCCGAGCTGGCCAAGGACCAGGCGGCCAGGGCGGCGCGGCTGCCCAGCCTGGCCTGGCGGGCGCTGCGCCTGGGGCTGGAGTCCGGGCCCGTGCTCGTCCAGGTGCCCCGGCGCGGCTACCTGCCCGCCGTGGCGTGCCAGCACTGTCGCGCTCCCGCCCGGTGCGCGCTGCCGCCCACCCGCTCGGGGGGCCCGTACGCCGCCCACGACCCCGCGTACGGTGCCGTGGACCTCCCCGGCCCCGCCGCCGCGACATCCGGCCCGGGAGGCATGTACGGCCGGGAAGGCGCGCACGGCCCGGGAGGCGCGCACGGCGCGGGAGGCGCGCACGGCGCGGGAGCCGTGTACGGCCAGGGAGGCGCGCACGGTCCGTCAGACGTGCGCGGTCCGGGCGGCGTGCGCGGTCCCGGAGGCGGGCACGGCCAGGGGAACGTGCGCGGGCTCGGGGACGCACGCGGTTCGGGCAACGCGCGGGGCGGCGCGTCCGGCACGGGGAGCGCAGCCGGTGCCGAGCCCGGACAGGGCGCGGGCGGCCGGGACGGTGGTCCGGGCGCACCCGGCGGCGGGGGAGGGCTCGGGAGCGCCGGGCGGATCGCCGTGCCCGAGGCGCTGCCCTTCTCGGGGAGGAGAGGCCCCGGGGAGGGGCTCGTCGTGCCGGAGACGGCCGTCGCGGGCCCGGCCGAGGCGGCCGGCCCGCCGAGGGCGCCGGTGCCGCCGGAGAGCTGCCACGGCCCGCTCGCGCTGCGGGCCGGGCACGCCGCCCCCTACTGCCGCTGGTGCGGCCGGGTGGACCCCGGCTGGCGCTGCGCCCGGTGCGGCAGCCCCCGGTTGCGTGCCGTCGTCGTGGGCGCCCGCCGCACCGCCGAGGAACTGGGCCGCGCCTTCCCGTCCGTGCCGGTGCGCACGTCGGGCCGTGACGGCGTGCTCGCCACCGTGCCCGCCGGCCGCGCGCTGGTCGTGGCGACGCCCGGGGCCGAGCCGGTGGCCGAGGGCGGGTACGCGGCGGCCGTGCTGCTCGACGGGTGGGCCCTGCTCGGCCGGGCCGACCTGCGGGCGGGCGAGGAGGCGCTGCGCCGCTGGATGAACGCGGCCGCCCTGCTGCGGCCCGGCGCCGAGCTGGTGGTGCTCGCCGACGCCGCGCTGCCCGCCGTCCAGGCACTGCTGCGCTGGGACCCGATCACGCACGCCGAACGCGAGCTGGCCGACCGCGCCGAGCTGGGCTTCCCGCCCGCGGTCCGGATGGCGACGCTCACCGGCGCGGCCGCCGCCGTCCGGCAGATGCTCGACGAGACGCGGCTGCCGCCCGCGGCACAGGTTCTCGGGCCCGTACCCGTCGGCGACGGCGGCCAGGAACGCGCCATGGTCCGCGTCCCCCGCACCGACGGGGCGGCGCTCGCGGCGGCGCTCAAGGGCGCCGGCGGCGTCCGCACGGCACGCAAGGCGCCCGATGTGGTGAAAGTGAGTGTTGACCCTCTCGATCTGATTTGACGGGGATCCCCGATTCGCTCATCTGTAAGTCAGCCGTTAGCGTGCCCCTGTGTCGATCGAATGGGTGAACCAGGCCATCGACTCCCTGCGCGCCTGGGGCCGGGCGCGGGGCGTCGAGGTGGACGCGGACGAGGTACGACTGCTCTGCGACTACGCCAGCGACTACCTGAACGTCGACGAGCCGGGCGACTTCGCTCCCGAGACCTTCGACGAGCTGCTGCTGTCCATCTATCCCCGCAAGGTCATCGCCCCACCCGAGAGCGCGCCGCAGACGGTGGCCGCCGCCCGCACGCTGGTCGACTACCTGGAGGACACCCGCCAGGTCCCCGGCATCACCGCGGCCGCCATGCGCGAGCGGATCGCCGGCATCGAGCCGCGGCTGCCCGAGGCGCTGGCCGACGAGGCCAACTTCGGCATGGCCAAGAGCCTGTTCAGCTCGATCGGGCCCGAGTCGCTGGAGCAGTCGGTCGCGATCCCGTCCGGCGAGGTGCCTGACCTGGGCGAGGCGCCGTGCGACTGCCCCGGCTGCTCGCCGCTGCCCGCCGTACGGATCGCCTCGCCCGACGCGCTGCTGGCCGGCCTCGCGGACGTCCCGCTCTGGGCCGAGCTGCACGGTCCAGGCCCGCACGCCGAGCCGGTCGCCGGCCTGCGCCCGCTCCTCGACGCGGAGCCGCGTGGGGAGCCGCTCGGGCAGTGGGCCCGGATCGTGGCCCACCTCGTCGAGCACGACACCGGCGGCGCCGTCACCGGCAGCGCCGAGGCCGACCACGCGCTGTACGACCTGCTCGACATGCTGTACCGGGTCCGCACCCGCGTGCCCGTCGCCGTGATCGGCGAGTACCTGGAGGATGCCGCCGACGACTCCGAGCCCGACGTCGCCGCCGCCCTCGACCGGCTCGCCTGGTGCGGCCTGGTCGAGGTGAGCGGCGACGACGCCGGGCTCACCCCGCTCGCCGTCTGGGCGCTGCGCGAGCACTACCTCACGCTCGGCCTCG
The DNA here is from genome assembly GCF_002850745.1 of Nonomuraea indica. Lineage (GTDB taxonomy): Bacteria > Actinomycetota > Actinomycetes > Streptosporangiales > Streptosporangiaceae > Nonomuraea > Nonomuraea indica. Next base: position 385,490 of record NZ_KZ559466.1, on the reverse strand, counting down.
ACGCCCCGCAGGCCCCCGACCTGGCCGAGGCCGACGCCACCGGCCTCATCGGGGGGCTGCTCGACGGCGTGCCGAGCGAGCTGGCCGAGGACGACATCACCCGCTGGCTCGGCCGCCGCACGGCGGCGGAGGCCGCCGCCGAGCTGCTCGGCGCCGCCTCGGGCGTGCCCGCCGTGGCCCGCGGCATCGCCGTCACCATCGTCGACCGGCTGGGCGCCGAAGCCGAGCCCGCGGTGCGCGCCGGCCTCGACGACCCCGAGCTGCGCCCGCACGCCATCCACTGGCTGGCCGCCCGCGGGCTGCCGGCTCCGTCGCTCACCCAGGAGGAGCTGCTCTGGGTGAGCGTCGACATGCTGGCGCTCGCCCTGCCCGCCGCCGAGGAGGACCCCGACGTCTTCTCGGAGAACATGGAGGCCTCCGGACCGCCCGCCCACCTCATCGAGGAGATGTGGCAGGTCGATCACCCCGACGTGGTGGAGGTGCTCGAACTGCTCGGCCGCTCCCTCGCCGACGGCACCCTCGCCAAGGCCGCGCGCAAGGCCGCCTTCAAAGCCCGCTCCCGAGCCATCAGGTCCTCCTGACGGGGCCGTCGCCTGCGCGCGCCTCCCGGCCAGGCAGTGGTACGGCGGACGACCGCACCGCCCGGCGAGAAGCCGATCCCTTCAGAGGGCGGCAACACCGGATGAGTACGTCCCTGTGACCGGTGTGCAGTAAGTTTCCTGGGTGGCCAACAACGTCTTCGACCTCGCCGAGCTGCGCAAGCTGATCGATGAGCAGGCAGCGCTGCCCCCGCGGCCACCGCAGGAGACGCGCGCCGACCACGAGGCGCTGACGTTCCCGCCGGTCCAGCTCGCGCCGGACGCCGAGCTGGCCGCCCAGGTCCCCACCGTTCCGCTGGTGGCCGACGCCATCCGGCTGACCGGGTGGACCGGCAGCCGCGCCGTGACGCCCGACGGGCTGCTCGCCGACGCCGACGCGGCCGCGGCCGCGGCCGAGCTCGGCATCGACCCCGCGCGGCTGCGCCTGGTGTGGATCGTGGCCGTCAACACCGGCCTGCTGCGCATCATGCGCGGCCAGGCGTCGCGCGGCCCGCTGTCGCTGCGGCTCACGGTCGAGGCCACGCTGGAGTTCTGGGACGGCGTCGTCATGGACGTGCTCGACCGGGCCGACGAGGGGCTGACCGGCTCCGCCGTGGTGGACGAGCACCTCGCCGAGATGCTCGCCACCATCTACTCCGTGCGCTCGGGCGTCGCCGTCGCCAACCTCGCGCGCGGCATCCTGCAGTCCCACGAGGTCGCCTGCGAGCCCGGCGCCGTCCCGATGCGCCGCCTGGCCGCCTCGCTGCCCGCCGAGCTGCTGGAGGCGCTGTCGCTGCTCGGCTACTGCGGGCTCGTCGAGCAGACCGGCTCCGGCCGCACCGCGCTCACCCCGCTCGGTGTGTGGGCCATCCGCCGCGACCTGCTGCGTGAGGGCCACGACGCGCCCACCACCGCCGAGGTCGAGGTCTTCGCCGACCTGTCGGCCGCCGACCTGGTCGAGGCCCTGGTGAAGGGCGCGGCGAGCCAGAGCGCCGTCGCGGGCTGGCTCGAACGCCGCCCGCCCGAGCAGGCCGCCCGCGAGCTCGTGCGCATCGCCGCCGACGGCACCGCCGGCCAGCGCGGCGCGGTCGGCGCCATCCTGGAGGAGCTCGGCCCCGAGGCCGAGGCGCCCCTGCGCGAGGCGCTCGACCTGCCGCTGACCCGCCGCTACGCCGCGTCCTGGCTGCACATCCGCGACCTCGACGCACCGCCGCTCAGCGGCGAGGACCACACCTGGCTCGCCGTCGACTCGCTCGCCGCCCTGATGCACCTGTCGGGCCAGGCGGCCGGCCGGCTCGACACCCCCGAGCCCGGCGAGGACCTGGTCCGGCTCATCGACGAGATGCCGGCCGTCGACCACCCCGACACGATCGCCGTCCTCGACATGCTCGCCACTGCCCACGACGACCCGGCCGTCGTCAAGGCAGCCCGCAAAGCCGCGATGAAGGCGCGCTCCCTGGCGCACACTAAACTGGGCTGACCTCACCGACGAAACGGAGTGACCCTTTGGCGATCCAGTCGATCCGGCTGTTCGGAGACCCGGTGCTGACCACCCCGGCCGCGCCGGTGGTCGACTTCGACAAGGAGCTCCGCAAGCTGGTCAAAGACCTCACCGACACCATGATGGACGCGCCGGGCGCAGGCCTGGCGGCTCCGCAGATCGGCGTCGGGCTGCGGGTGTTCACCTACTACGTGGACGACCAGCTCGGCCACCTGATCAACCCCGACCTCGACCTGTCCGCCGAGATGGACGAGGAGGGCGAGGAGGGCTGCCTGTCCTTCCCCGGGCTGTCGTTCCCGACGCCGCGGGCCGTCCGGGCCGTCGCCAAGGGCTTCACCATGCACGGCGAGCCCGTCGTGCTGGAGGGCACCGACCTCATGGCCCGCTGCTTCCAGCACGAGACCGACCACCTCGACGGCATCCTGTTCATCGACCGGATGGACCCCAAGCAGCGCAAGCTCGCCATGAAGGCGATCCGCGAGGCCGAGTGGAGCGGCCTGTCGGCCCCCACGATCAGGTTCTCGCCGCACGCCACCGGCGGAAAGGCGCTGTGACGATGCGCCTGGTCTTCGCGGGCACACCGGAGACGGCGCTGCCGTCCCTGCGCACCCTGATCGACTCCCCCCGGCACGAGGTCGTCGCGGTCGTCACCCGGCCTGACGCCCAGTCCGGTCGCGGCCGCAGGGTCCACCCCTCGCCGGTGGCCGAGCTGGCCGAGGAGGCGGGGATCGAGGTGCTGCGCCCGGAGAAGGCCGGCGCTCCCGACTTCCTCGACCGGCTGGCGGAGCTGAAGCCCGACTGCTGCCCCGTGGTCGCCTACGGAGCGCTGCTGCCTCAGGCCACGCTCGACGTGCCGCGCCTCGGCTGGATCAACCTGCACTTCTCGATCCTGCCCGCCTGGCGCGGCGCCGCCCCGGTCCAGCACGCGATCCTGCACGGCGACGAGATCACCGGCGCCTCGACGTTCCAGATCGTCAAGGAGCTCGACGCCGGGCCCGTCTACGGCGGGGTGCCCGAGCCGATCCGGCCCGACGACACCAGCGGCGCCCTGCTCGACCGGCTCGCCGTCTCCGGCGCCGAGCTGCTGGCCGCCACCCTCGACGGCGTCGAGGACGGCACCCTGGAGGCCCGCCCGCAGCCCCGCGACGGGATCAGCGTCGCCCCCAAGATCAACGTGGCCGACGCGCAGGTCGACTGGACGGCGCCCGCCATGCGCGTCGACCGGCTCGTGCGCGCCTGCACCCCCGGCCCCGGTGCGTGGAGCACCTTCCGCGGGCAGCGGGTCAAGCTTGGCCCCGTCCGCCTGGCGCCGTCCGCCGGACCGCTCCCGCCCGGAGCGATCGACGCCGGCAAGGACACCGTCCTGGTCGGCACGGCCACCCACCCGGTCGAGCTGGGCGAGGTCCAGCCGCAGGGCAAGCGGCTGATGACGGCCGGCGCCTGGGCCCGCGGCGCGCGGGTCGGCGGCGACGACCGGTTCGAGTGACCGCCCCGGGCCGGCGCGCACGCTCCGCGCGACCCACCCGGCCCCGCACCTTCGCCCCACCGCCGGCACGGCAGCCGAACGGGATGGCGGGGCGCGGCGGGGTGGCCGGGCACGGTGAGGTCCGGAACGGGGTGGCCGGGCGCGGCCGGGTCCGGAGCGGGGTGGCCGGGCACGGTGAGGTCCGGAGCGGCGTGGACGGGCGCGGCGGGGTCAGGGGCCGGGCTGCCGGGCCGGGCATGGTTCGCGCCGGTGGCGGGGAGGGGACGGCCTGTCCCCGTACGGCCGGGACAGACGAGCGCGGCCCCGAACGGGGCGGCGCCGACGGGACAGACACGAGCGAGAGCCGGAGACCATGAAGACACGGGGAGGCCGTGGGCCCGCGGGCCGCGGCGGCGGGCAGCCGGGCAGGCCCCGCAGGCCGGCACGCGACCAGGCACGCAACGCCGCCTTCGACATCATGCGGGCCGTCGACGAGCGTGACGCGTACGCCAACCTGCTCGCGCCCCGCCTGCTGCGCGAACGCGGCCTGAAGGGACGCGACGCCGCGCTGGCCACCGAGCTGGCCTACGGCACCCTGCGCGGGCTCGGCACCTACGACGCCGTCATCGACCTGTGCAGCGACCGCCGCCCCGACCCCGACGTGCACGACGCCCTGCGGCTGGGCGCCCACCAGCTGCTCCGGATGCGCGTCCCGCCGCACGCCGCCGTCGGCACCACCGTCGACCTCGTCCGCCTGCGGATCGGCGCGGGCGCCGCCAAGTTCGTCAACGCGGTCCTGCGCAAGATCGCCTCCAGGACGCTCGACGAGTGGATCCCCATCGTGGCCCCCGACCCCGCCGACGACCCGTCGGGCCACCTCGCGATCGCCCACAGCCATCCCCGCTGGATCGTCAGCGCCTTCCGCGACGCCCTCGGCGGCGGCATGGAGGAGACCGCCGAGCTGCTCGCCGCCGACAACGAACGCCCGCTCGTCACGCTGGTGGCCCGCCCGGGCCGCGCCACGACGGCGGAGCTGGCCGACGCCGGCGCCGAGCCGGGCCGGTACTCCCCGTACGCCGCCTACCTGACGGAGGGCGACCCCGGGCGCATCCCCGCGGTCGCCGAGACCCGCGCGGCCGTCCAGGACGAGGCCAGCCAGCTGGTGGCGCTCGCCCTGACCCGCGTGCCGCTCGACGGCCGCGACGAGCTGTGGCTCGACATGTGCGCCGGTCCTGGCGGCAAGGCGGGCCTGCTCGACGCCATCGCCGTGCACGGCGACCTCGCCTCCCCGCCCTTCGCCGGCTCCGGCGCCGGGGGGCCGGAGCCGTACCGGGGCGGGGCCCGGCTGGTGGCGGCCGACGTGCAGCACCACCGGGCCCGGCTGGTCCGGCAGACCACGACGGACGCCGCCGTGATCACCGCCGACGGCACGGAGCCCGTGTGGCGGCCGGGCACGTTCGACCGGGTCATGCTCGACGCGCCCTGCACCGGCCTCGGCGCGTTGCGCCGCCGCCCCGAGGCGCGCTGGCGGCGCGACCCGGGCGGCATCGCCGAGCTGGGCCGCCTGCAGCGCCGCCTGCTCGGCGCGGCCCTGGACGCCGTACGGCCGGGCGGCGTCGTCGCGTACGTCACCTGCTCCCCGCACCTGGCCGAGACCAGGGTCGTGGTGGGCGACGTGACGGCCGGGAGGGGCGACGTGGAGCAGCTCGACGCCCGCCGCTACCTGCCGGGGGTCGACGGGCTGGGCGACGGCCCGTACGCGCAGTTCTGGCCGCACCGTCACGGCACCGACGCGATGTTCCTGGCCCTGCTGCGCAGGCGCGCCTAGGACGGGGAGCCGGTCCGCGGCGGCCGACCCGGCGGGCCGGCCGTCGTGCGGGGTCCGGTGGGTCCGGCGGGGGGTCCGGCGCGTCTGGGGGCCGGGCGGGGGCCGGGGGCCGCGTGGGGTGCGGCGGGCTGACTAGACTCGCCTCATCATGGCCGTACAGATCTCGCCCAGCATCCTCGCCGCCGACTTCGCCCGCCTCGCCGACGAGGCCGCCGCGGTGCACAACGCCGACTGGCTGCACGTCGACGTGATGGACTACCACTTCGTGCCCAACCTCACGCTCGGCCTGCCCGTGGTGGAGTCCCTGCGCAAGGCCACGTCGCTGCCGCTCGACTGCCACCTCATGATCGCCGACCCCGACCGCTGGGCGCCCGCGTACGCCGAGGCGGGCGCGGGCAGCGTCACCATCCACGCCGAGGCGACTCGGGCGCCGGTGCGCACGCTGCGCCAGATCCGTTCCCTCGGCGCCCGCGCCGCGCTCGCGCTCAACCCCGGCACGGCGGTCGAGCCGTACGAGGGGCTGCTCGGCGAGGTCGACATGCTGCTGCTGATGACGGTCGAGCCGGGGTTCGGCGGCCAGAAGTTCCTCGACATGGTGCTGCCCAAGATCCGCACCGCCCGCTCGCTCGTGGGGCGGCACGGCGGCCAGGTCTGGATCCAGGTGGACGGCGGCGTCGACACCACCACCATCGAGCGCTGTGCCGAGGCGGGGGCCGACGTGTTCGTGGCGGGCAGCGCCGTCTACGGCGCCGACGACCCCGCCGCCGCCGTGGACGCCCTGCGTGCCCAGGCCGCCGCGGCGGCCGGCTGACCTGCTGAGCACAGGCCGCTCCACCGGCGGCCGTGGAACGCGCTACGACCGGCCCCCGGCCCGGCGCTCTCTTGCGGATCTTTGCTGCCCGTAATAGGCCCTGTCCGAAAAGGGGGGCACCAGGGCTGATCGCCACAGGTGCGCGGATTCTGGTTTGACCGTTGCGCCGTAATTCGGCGGGCCGGATCATCGTGATCGCCCTCAATCCGGCCGAGAGGCCGGAGGGGGGGCCATGATCGGTCTCGTCGATCGCCTGCGGACACGCCTGCGACAGCGTCACGCGGGCGGCGGCCGCCCAGCGGGGAGGAGCGCGGATGGAGTACGTGCGGATCGGCTGCGCCTGCCTGGTCGGCCTGGTCTTCGCCTTCACGACGGTGTCGAAGCTGCGGGACTTCGGCGGTTTCGCCCGCTCGCTGCCCGACCTCGTCCCGGTGCGCCATGCCCTCGTCCGCCCGCTGGCGGCCACGGTGGTCGCCCTGGAGGTGCTCGTGCCGGTCCTCGTCGCCGTGCCGGCCACCACACCGTACGGCCTCGGGGTCGCCCTCGCGCTGCTGGTGGCGTTCACCGTGGCGATCGCCGTGGCGCTGACCCGGGGACGCAGGGCTCCCTGTCGCTGCTTCGGCGTGTCCGCCACCCCGCTCGGCGCCCGCCACCTGGTGCGCAACGGGCTGCTCTGCCTCGCCGCGGTGACGGCCCTGCTGCTGCAGGCCGGCGAGGGCACGACCGGCGGCACGGTCGGCGGCACGGTCGTGGCGGCCGGCGCGGCGCTGGTCGGGGCCCTTCTGATCGCCTCCTACGACGACCTCGTCGATCTCTTCGCGAGGCCCTCCTGAACGTCCTGCCCGAGCGCCGCCGTCGTGCCCGGCGCGCTGCCGACTCACCCTCTGCGCGGCCTCGCCCTCGCCCTCACCCTCGCCCTCGCCCTCGGCCTCGGCCTCGGCCTCGTCCGCAGGCTCCGCCGGATGGAGGGCACGGGTTCGTCCGGGGCGCGGAACCGGCCGGCGTCATGGCGCGGCGGGCGCCGGTGCGCCGACCGGCGCGAGCGCCCGGACATGAACCCCGCGCCGGATGGGTAACCACTTACTTATGACGGACCACGGGATCTTCGGCCCCGGCTCGGTGACCTGGCGCGTCATGGGGGAGCCGATTCTCCTGGTGGGCGGCCTGCGCGCGCTGCTCATGCAGGGCCTGCACCCCCGGGCGATGCGCGGCGTGCTGCAGAACTCCGCGCTGATGGACTCCGGCGAGGCGTGGTCGCGGTTCGTGCGGACCACCGAGTTCGTCCGCGTCCGGACGTACGGCACCCGCGCCGAGGTGGAGCGCGCTGGCCGCCGCGTCCGCAAGATCCACGCCACGCTGACCGCGCACGATCCCGACACCGGCGAGGACTTCCGCCTCGACGAGCCCGACGCGCTGCTGTGGGTGCACACCGGCGAGGTCGACTCCTACCTGTCGGTCGCCCGTCGCAGCGGCGTCCGGCTGACCGACGCCGAGGCCGACACGTTCGTCGCCGAGCAGCGGCGCGCCGCCGAGGTGGTCGGCCTCGACCCGGCCGGGGTTCCCGGCACGGTGGGGGAGATGCGCGACTACATCGAGGCGCGGCGGCCGGCCCTGAGGTTCGTCCCCGAGGCGGCCCATCCGCTGCGCCAGTCGCTCAACGCGCCGCTGCCGCTGATCCTGACGCCGCTCCGACCGGCCGTGCCGGCGCTCACGCTGCTCGCGTTCGCCACGCTGCCGCGCTGGGCCCGGCGGCTGTACGGGCTGCCCGCCACCCCCGTCGGCGACCTGTGGGCGACGGCGACCCTGCGGGCCCTGCACACCGGCATCGGGCTGGTCCCCGCCCAGGTCCGCTACTCCCCGGCGGCCCGCGAGGCCCGCCGCATCACGGCCGCCTGACCCAATTGACCAAGCGGCCGCTTGGGTTTCTTGGCGGGGGTCCCTGGCAGGCGCCGTCACGCGCATGGCAGACTGGTAGGCGAACAGAGCTAGCGTGCTCCGGGGTCGGTGAAATTCCGAACCGGCGGTGACAGTCCGCGACCCGGCCGATGCCATCGGCCGGTTGACCCGGTGAAATTCCGGGACCGACGGTGAAAGTCCGGATGGGAGGAAGCGCGCGGGTGTCCGGCGTACGCCGGGCGCCTCTGTGACGCGTACGCACGCGTCGTACCACCCCCGGGGCCCGTCATCGCTCGAAGCCGATGGCGACGAGGAGGCCCGGGGTGGAGACACCCGCCGCACGACGACCGGACGGCGCCGCGCCCGTGGCGCGCGCCCGCCCGAGCACCCCCGTGGCGCACGAGACCGACGACGCGCACATGGCGCGGGCCGTCGAGCTGGCCGGGCGCGGACACGGCACCACGAGCCCCAACCCCGTCGTGGGCTGCGTCGTCCTCGACGCGGCCGGGCGGGTGGCCGGGGAGGGCTTCCACGCCTACGCCGGAGGCCCGCACGCCGAGGTCGTCGCGCTGCGGCAGGCCGGAGAGCGGGCGCGCGGCGGCACCGCCTACGTGACGCTCGAACCGTGCGACCACACCGGCCGCACCGGCCCGTGCAGCCGGGCGCTGCTCGACGCCGGCGTCGCCCGCGTCGTCATCGCCGTGCCCGACCCGAACCCCGAGGCCGCGGGAGGCGCCGAGCGGCTGCGGGCGCGCGGGGTCGCCGTCGAGACGGGCGTCCTCGCCGCCGAGGCCGAGCACGTCAACGCCGAATGGCTGACCTTCGCCCGGCTCGGCAGGCCGCACGTGACCTGGAAGTTCGCCGCCACTCTGGACGGCCGGTCGGCCGCCGCCGACGGCACCAGCCAGTGGATCACCTCGCCCGAGGCCCGCGCCGACGTGCACCGGCTGCGGGCCCGCGCCGACGCCGTGATGGCGGGCATCGGCACGGTCCTCGCCGACGACCCGCGCCTGACGGCCCGCCCCGTGCCCGGCGTGCCCGGCGTGCCCGGCGTGCCCGGCGTGCCCGACGCGCCCGGCGTGCCCGGCGTGCCCGGCGTGCCCGACGCGCCCGGCGTGCCCGGCGTGCCCGGGGCGCCCGGCGCGGGCGCAGCGGCGCGGCGGCGCGCGCCGCTGCGGATCGTGATCGACTCCGAGGGCAGGACACCGGCGACCGCCCGGGTCCTGGACGGCGAGGCGCCGACCCTGGTCGCGGTCGCCGCCGACGCCACCGGCATCGCGCCGAACCCCGGCGCGCACGTGCTCCGCGTGCCCCGCCACCCCGGCGGCGGCCTCGACCTGCACGCCCTGCTGGGCGAGCTGGCCGGCCGCGAGATCGTCAGCGTGTTCCTCGAAGGCGGCCCCACCCTGGCCGGCGCGTTCCTGGCCCAGGGCCTCGTCGACCGGGTCGTCGCCTACCTGGCTCCCGCGCTCCTCGGCTCCGGCGCCGCCGCGCTCGGCCCCGCCGGCGTCACCACCATCGCCGGTGTCCACCGGCTCGCCTTCGACGACGTCCGGCTGGTCGGCCCCGACCTGCGCCTGACGGCCCGCCCCCTGCCCGCCCCGACCCTGCCGGCCCCACCCCTGCCCGCCCGGTCCCTGCCGGCCCCCCCCCTGCCCGCCCGGTCCCTGCCGGCCCCCGGCCCGGCCCGGCCGGGCCCGTCCCCCTCCAGCCCGCCCCACCCCAGCGAGGAAGTGTGATGTTCACCGGAATCATCGAGGAAAGAGGCGAGGTCGTCGCGGTCGCGCCGGCCGGCGACTCCGCGCGGTTGTCCGTGCGGGGCCCGCTCGTCACCTCCGACGCCGCCCACGGAGACTCCATCGCCGTCAACGGCGTCTGCCTGACCGTCGTGACCGTCGACGGCGACGTGTTCACGGTGGACGTGATCAGGGAGTCGCTCGACCGCAGCTCCCTCGGCACGCTCCAGGCGGGCTCGCCCGTCAACCTGGAGCGCGCCGTACGCGCCGACCAGCGGCTCGGCGGGCACATCGTGCAGGGACACGTGGACGGCACCGCCGTCCTGCTGTCCCGCGAGAGCGGTGGGCGCTGGGACGACCTGCGCTTCTCACTGCCGCCCGCCCTCGCCCGGTACGTGGCCGAGAAAGGCTCGATCGCCGTCGACGGAATCAGCCTGACCGTCACCACGGTTGACGAGGACAGCTTCGGCGTGAGCCTCATCCCCACCACGCTCGAGCTCACCACGATGGGCGCGCGCCGGGTCGGCGACGTGGTCAACATCGAGGTCGACGTGATCGCGAAGTATGTCGAAAGGCTGGTGGTCAGGCAGTGAACTGGGCCGATGCCGGATTCAACGCGTTCGGCTTCCACGTGCTCTGGACGGACCTGATCGGCAACATAGCCGCGCTGTCCACCGTCCTGCTGGCGATGCGCAGGTCCATCTGGACCTGGCCGGTGCAGTTCACCGGCTCGGTGCTGCTGTTCATCGCCTCCGTCAACGCCGGGATCACCGGCAACGCGCTCAAGCAGGTCCTGTTCGGCGTGCTCGCGGTCTACGGCTGGTGGGCCTGGCGGCGCGGCACCCAGGGCGGAGCCCAGCTCGCGGTGCGGCCCGCGCGGGCGTGGGAGCGGGCCGCGCTGGTCGGCGCCATGCTGGCCGGGACGGTCCTGGTCGGGCTGCTGTTCTACGTCACGAAGTGGTCGTGGGGCGCGGAGGTGCCGCTGCCCAAGGGCGCCTTCCTGGTGGCCGCCGACGCCTACATCTTCGTCGGCAGCGCCGTCGCCACCTGGGCCCAGGGCCGGGCGCTGGTCGACTTCTGGATCGTCTGGGTGGCCGTCGACCTCGTCGGTGTGCCGCTGGCGTTCAGCTCGGGGCTGGTCGTCTCCGGCGCCGTGTACGGCGTGTTCTTCGTGCTCGTCGTCATCGGGTTCGTCAAGTGGCTCAAGGAGTACCGGGCGCGGCAGGACGTGCCCGGCTCGCTGGCGGTGGCGTCGTGAACGACATCAGGTTCGACCCGATCGAGCGGGCCGTGGCCGACATCGGCGCCGGCCGGCCCGTGGTCGTGGTCGACGACGCCGACCGCGAGAACGAGGGCGACATCATCTTCGCCGCTGCCAAGGCCACGCCCGAGCTGCTGACGTTCACGATCAGGCACACCAGCGGCGTCATCTGCGTGCCCATGGTGGGCGCGGAGCTCGACCGGCTGGGCCTGCCGCTGATGGTCTTCGAGAACAAGGAGCGCATGCGCACGGCGTACACGATCAGCGTGGACGCCCGCGACGGCGTCACCACCGGCATCTCCGCGGCCGACCGCGCCCGGACGATCCGCGCGCTCGCCGACTCCGCCACCGAGCCGAACGAGCTGGTACGGCCCGGCCACATCTTCCCGCTGCGCTACCGCGACGGCGGCGTGCTGGCCCGGCGCGGCCACACCGAGGCGGCCGTCGACCTGGCCCGGCTCGCCGGCCTGTCGCCCGCCGGCGTGCTGGCCGAGGTCGTCAACGACGACGGCACCATGGCCAGGCTGCCGGAGCTGCGCGTCTTCGCCGACGAGCACGACCTGGCGCTCGTCTCCATCGAGCAGCTCGTCGAGCACCGCCGCCGTACCGAGAGCATGGTCACCCGGGTCGCCGAGACGAACATGCCCACCGTGTACGGCACCTGGCGGGCCTACGGCTACGCCAGCGCGCTCGACGGCGGCGAGCACGTCGCCCTCGTCTACGGCGACCTCACCGGCGGCGAGAACGTCCTCGTCCGCGCCCACTCCGAATGCCTGACCGGCGACGTGTTCGGCTCGTTGCGCTGCGACTGCGGCCCCCAGCTCGGTCACGCCATGGCCGCGATCGCCGAGGAGGGCCGCGGCGTCGTCGTCTACCTGCGCGGCCACGAGGGCCGCGGCATCGGCCTGCTCGCCAAGCTCAAGGCGTACAGCCTGCAGGACGCCGGCAGCGACACCGTCGAGGCCAACCTGGAGCTCGGGCTGCCCGTCGACGCGCGGGAGTTCTCCAACGCCGGGCAGATCCTGGCCGACCTCGGCGTCAAGTCGGTGCGGCTGCTCACCAACAACCCGGCCAAGCTGAAGGGCATGGACGGCTACGGCATCAAGGTCCTCGGCCGCGAGCCCATGCCCGTGGCCATGAACCCCCACAACGAGCGCTACCTCAAGGCCAAGCGCGACCGACTCGGTCACGACATCTCGGAGGCCTCATGAGCGGGGAGGGACGTCCGGCGGCGCAGCCCGTGCCGGCCGCGGCGGGTCTGACGGTCGGCGTCGTGGCGGCGAGCTGGCACGCCGAGATCACCGACCGGCTGGTGGCGCGCGCCCTGCAGGCGTGCGACGACAGCGGCGCCAGCGCCACCGTCGTACGCGTGCCGGGCTCGCTGGAGATCCCGGTGGTCGCCCAGGCGCTGGCCCGCCGCTGCGACGCGGTCGTCGCCCTCGGCGCGGTCATCCGCGGCGAGACGGCGCACTTCGACTACGTGTGCGACTCGGTCACCGCCGGGCTCACCCGGATCTCGCTCGACGAGTCGACCCCCGTCGGCAACGGCGTGCTCACCTGCGAGACGCTCGACCAGGCACGCGACCGCTCCGGGCTGCCGGGCAGCAAGGAGGACAAGGGCTACGAGTCGGCGGTCGCCGCGCTGGAGACGGCACTCCTGTTGAGAGACCTCCGCTGACCTGCGATAAATTGCCGATCATGCCTGAGCACGTGCCCGCCCCTCCGCTGCCCGTCACCTGGCGTCCGCGCCGGGGGAGAGTCATCGCGTACGGCTTCGCCGCGCTCATCGTGCTCGGGTCGGTCGCGATGGCGATCTTCATCGCGGAGCCGTTCATGCTGCCCGACCGGATCGCCATCGTGGCCTTCGGCGGCCTCGTCGCCTTCGTCCTGCACCTGCTGGGCAGGGTGCGGGTCGAGGCCGACGAGGAGGGCGTCACCCTCGTCAACGCCGTCCGCACCCACCGCTACACCTGGCCGGAGGTGCTCGACGTCACCTTCCTCGTCGGCGACCCCTGGCCCCGGATCGACTTCTCCGACGGCCGCACGATCGGCGCGATGGGCATCCAGGGCTCCGAGAAGGCGGCCGCCCGCCGCGCCACCGCCGAGCTCGCCGCCCTCATCCAGGAGCGCGGCGAGGCCCGCGAGGACTGACCGCCGCCGGACCACCGCCCGCGGCGCGGCGAGGACGTCGATGTCGCCCGGGGCCGAAGACGCGTAGCCTGAGAGCGTGCTCGTCGAATCGCCGCAGAAGCTGGTCGAGTTGCTCGACCGGCATGCCTACCTGGCCGACGAGGGGCTGGCCACGGCCGCGTTCCTGGCGTTGCGCATGGGACGGCCGCTGTTCCTCGAAGGGGAGGCGGGCGTCGGCAAGACCGAGCTGGCCAAGACGCTGGCCGGGCTGCTGGACGCGCCGCTGATCCGGCTGCAGTGCTACGAGGGGCTGGACGCGGCCCAGGCCCTCTACGACTGGGACTTCGCCCGGCAGCTCCTGCACCTCAAGGCGGCCGAGGCGGCCGGGGTCACCGATGTGGGGCGGCTGGAGGGCGAGATCTACGACCGGCGCTTCCTCATCGCCCGGCCGCTGCTCAAGGCCCTGGAGACGCAGCCCAGCGTGCTGCTCGTGGACGAGATCGACCGGGCCGACGACGAGTTCGAGGCGTTCCTGCTGGAGGTGCTGTCCGACTTCACCATCTCCATTCCCGAGCTCGGCACCATCAGGGCCGAGACGCCGCCGGTGGTCGTCGTCACCTCCAACCGCACCCGCGAGGTGCACGACGCGCTCAAGCGCCGCTGCCTCTACCACTGGCTGGAGCACCCGAGCTTCGACCGCGAGGTCGCCATCCTGCTGCGCCGCCTGCCCGCCTGCACCGAGACGCTGGCCGCCCAGGTGGCCAGGGCGGCCGAGCGGCTGCGGCAGGCCGACCTGGTCAAGCCGCCCGGCGTGGCCGAGACGCTCGACTGGACCCAGGCGCTGCTCACGCTGGGGGTGCGCGAGCTGGACCCCGACCGGGCCGCGCTGACGCTGGGCGCCGCGCTGAAGTACCGGGAGGACGTCGAGAACGTGCTGGCCAAGGGGCTGCTGCGCGATGGATGAGCTGGCCGCCACCGTCACCGGTTTCGCCAGGACGCTCCGGGCCGCGGGTGTCGGCGCCGACCACGAACGCACCGCCACCCTCCTGAAGGCCCTCGACCACCTCGACGTGACCGACCCGCGCGAGGTCTACTGGGCCGGCCGGCTCACCCTGTGCGCCACGCCCGACGACCTGCCGCGTTACGACCGGTGCTTCGCCGCCTACTTCGGCGGGCGCCGGGCCGCCCGCGCACCGCGCCCCGGCGCGACAGCCGTCACCCGGCACACCGCCGTCCCGGAGGACGGCGGCGAGGAAGGCGGCGAGGAGGGGGAGGCGGCGCCCGCCACCGCCAGCCGCGCCGAGCTGCTCAGGCACCGCGACGTGGCCCGGCTCACCGCGGCCGAACGCGACGAGGTGCACCGCCTGCTGGCCATGCTGAGAGGCCGGCGCGCGCAGCGGCGCTCGCGGCGGTTCGCGCCCGCCGCCAGGGGCGGCCTCGACCAGCGGCGCACCATCCGCGAGGCGCTGCGGAAGGGCGAGGTGGCCCGGCTCCGCCGCCGCGCCCACACCACCCGGCCGCGCCCGGTCGTGCTGTTCGTCGACGTCAGCGGCTCGATGGCGCCGTACGCGGAGACGCTGCTGAGATTCGCCCACGCCCTGGTCAGGAGCGAACCGCGGGCCACCCGCGTCTACTCGATCGGCACCCGCCTCACCTCGATCACCGGCGAGCTGCGTCACCGCGACCCCGGCACGGCGCTGGAGGCGGTGTCGCGGGCCATCCCCGACTGGAGCGGCGGCACCCGGCTCGGCGAGGAGCTGCGCGAGTTCCTGAGCCGCCACAGCGCGCGCGGGGCCGTCGTGGTGATCGCCTCCGACGGGTGGGAGCGCGGCGATCCGAGCCTGCTCGGCGCCCAGCTGGCCCGCCTCGCCCGGCAGGCCCACCGGATGATCTGGGTCAACCCGCACAAGGGGTACACCGACTACCAGCCGCTGACCGGCGGCATGCGCGCGGCCCTGCCCCACCTCGACGACCTGGTGGCCGGGCACAGCCTGGCCGCCTACCAGGAGCTCAGCGAAAGGCTCGCCCATGCGTGACGTGCTGCCGGAGATCGCGCGCTGGTGGGGGTCGGGTGAGACGTTCGGCCTGGCGACGGTGGTGAGCACGTTCAGCAGCGCCCCCAGGCCGCCGGGCGCGTCGATGGCGGTGTGCGGCGGCGAGGTGGTCGGCAGCGTGTCCGGCGGCTGCGTCGAGGGCGCCGTGTTCGAGCTGGCCACGGAGGTGGCCACCACGACCGGCACGCCCGTCCTGCAGCGATACGGCGTGAGCGACGACGACGCGTTCGCGGTGGGCCTGACCTGCGGCGGCATCCTCGACATCCTCGTCGAGCCGGTCTCGGCCGAGACGTTCCCCGAGCTGGGCGACATCGCCCGCTCCGTCGAGCGGCGCGAACCCGTCGCCGTCGCCACGATCGTCTCCGGCCCCGGCCGGACGGGCGCCCGCCGCGTCGTCTGGCCCGGCCGGTCGTCGGGCACGCTCGGCCTCGCCCGCCTCGACGAGGCGGTGGACGACGACGCCCGCGGCATGCTGGCGCAGGGCGTGACCGGCATCAGGCGCTACGGCTCCGAGGGGGAGCGGCGGCTGGACGACCTGGCGGTGTTCGTCCACTCGTTCGCGCCTCCGCCGCACATGCTGGTGTTCGGCGCGATCGACTTCGCCGCCGCGGTGGCGCGGCTCGGCAAGTTCCTCGGCTACCACGTGACCGTGTGCGACGCCCGGCCCGTCTTCGCCACCGCCAAGCGCTTCCCCGAGGCCGACGAGGTCGTGGTCAGCTGGCCGCACGACTACCTGTCGTCGATCCAGGTGGACGAGCGGACAGTGATCTGTGTGCTGACCCACGACCCGAAGTTCGACGTGCCGCTGCTGGAGGTGGCGCTGCGCACCCGCGCCGGCTACGTGGGCGCGATGGGCTCGCGCCGCACCCACGACGACCGGCTGGCCCGGCTGCGCGAGGCCGGCCTGTCGGCCGAGGAACTGGCCCGGCTGCGCTCGCCGATCGGCCTCGATCTGGGCGCCCGCACGCCGGAGGAGACCGCGGTGTCCATCGCCGCCGAGCTGATCCAGTCGCGGTGGGGCGGCTCCGGGCAGCCGTTGAGCCGGACCAGCGGCCGGATCCACCACGAGGGGTGACGGCCGGCGATGAGACGATCACGGGTGGCGGGGCTGCTGCTCGCGGCGGGGCGGGGGGCCAGGCTGGGCACGCCGAAGGCGCTCGTCGAGTACGAGGGCGAGCGGCTGGTCGAGCGGGGCGTCCGGCTGCTGGAGGAGGGCGGCTGCCATCCCGTGGTGGTCGTGCTCGGCGCCGCCACCGTGCAGGTGCGCGGGGCTGTCGTGGTGCGCAACCCCGGCTGGGAGTCCGGCATGGGGTCCTCGCTGCGGGTCGGCCTGGCGGCGCTGCCGCCGGAGGCCGAGGCGGTGGTGATCGCCCTGGTGGACCAGCCGTTGATCAGGCCCGCGGCGGTGCGCGAGCTGATCGCCTCCGGGGCGCGGCTGGCCGTCGCCACCTACGGCGGGCGGCGCCGCAACCCCGTCCTGGTGTCGCGCCGTGACTTCGCCGGGGTGGCCGAGCTGGCGACCGGCGACGTCGGCGCCCGCGCGTTCATGCGGGCGCGTCCGGAGCTGGTCACCGAGGTGCCGTGCGACGGGCTCGGCGACCCGGCCGACATCGACACCCCCGCCGACCTGGCCCTGCTCGACCCGCAGGCCGCGGCGCCGCTACAGCCGGAATGAGGCGACGGCGGCGCGGTGGTCGCTGCCCGTCGCCGGGGCGACCCGCGCCTCGGTCGCCGTCATCCCCTTGAACAGGATGTGGTCCGGCCGGGTGATCGGGAACGACGACGGCCAGGTGAACCCGAACCCGTCGCCCGCCTCGCGCTGCGCGTCGGCCAGCGGCGGGATCAGGCCGTCCATGACCCGGTCGGTGGAGGCGGTGTTGAGGTCGCCGAGGAGCAGGAGGCGCCGGCTGCGGTCGGCGTCGACGAGCCTGCGCGCGTGGGCGAAGGAGTCGTCGCGCGAGGCCGTGTGGCCGGGGCGGGCCGAGGCCAGGTGCATCACGTAGACGGTGACGTCGCCCTCCGGGGTGACCGCCACCGCGCGCAGCGCGCGCGGCCAGCCGAGGCCCACGTCGATCGGCCGGGGGTCCTTCAGGGGAAAGCGGCTCCACAGACCCACGGTGCTGACCGTGTAACGGTGCTTGAACATCTTGTTGAGCTGCTTGGCCGCCGGGCCCCCCGGGGTGAGCTCCTGCGCCGCCAGCAGGTCGAGGTCCTCGGCCACGACGCGCACCGCCTCGCCGGAGGCGTCGTTGGTGACGCCGACGTTCACCGTGCCGACCGACAGGTCGCTGCGACCGCCGGGCGGCTCGGCCAGCGCCGTCGAGCCGAACATGGCCGCCCACACCAGCCCCGGCACCACCGCCGCCACCGCCGCCGAGCGCGACCGGGCCAGCGCCGCCAGCGCCAGCAGGAACGGCACCGCGACCCCCAGCCACGGCAGCAGGCTCTCCAGCACCGGTGTGAAGCCGCCTAACGCGGGGATCAGCCGGTGCCCGGCCAGGACCGCGGCCACCGCCACGGACAAGACGATCACTGTCCCCCTGAGCATCCTCAAAGGCTATAGCCGGTCGCGGGTCCGCGCATCGACGCGCTAACCTGGAGCCGCCCACGAACGGAATAACATTCGGTTTCACTACGCGGTCTCGGGAGCCCGGCATGCGCATCGGTATGGCACTCAACTACTCGGGCGGCTTCAAGGAGACGGTCGCCGAGCTGGCCGACTACGAGAAGGCCGGGCTCGACATCATCTTCGTGGCCGAGGCCTACAGCTTCGACGCGGTCAGCCAGATGGGTTACATCGCGGCCAGGACCGAGCGGCTGGAGATCGCCTCCGGCATCCTGCCGATCTACTCGCGCACGCCGACCCTGCTCGCGATGACCGCCGCGGGCATGGACTACGTCTCCGGCGGCCGGTTCACGCTCGGGCTCGGCGCCTCGGGCCCGCAGGTGATCGAGGGCTTCCACGGCGTGCCGTACACCGCGCCGCTCGGCCGGACGCGTGAGGTCATCGAGATCTGCCGCAAGGTGTGGCGGCGCGAGAAGGTCGAGTACCAGGGCCGGCACTACACGCTGCCGCTGCCCCCCGACCAGGGCACCGGCCTGGGCAAGCCGCTCAAGCTGATCAACCACCCGGTGCGGCCGCGCATCCCCGTCGTGGTGGCCGCCATCGGGCCGAAGAACGTCGAGCTGGCCGCCGAGCTGGCCGAGGGCTGGGAGCCGATCTTCTACATGCCCGAGAAGGCCGCCGACGTGTGGGGCGCCTCGCTGGCGGCGGGTAAGGCCAAGCGCGATCCCGAGCTGGGCGAGCTGGACGTCATCGCGCAGGCGTCGCTGGCCGTCGGCGACGACGTGGCCGGCCTGCTGGAGATGGGCCGCCCCATCGCCGCCCTCTACATCGGCGGCATGGGCGCCAAGGGCAAGAACTTCTACAACGACCTCGCCCGCCGCTACGGCTACGAGAAGGAGGCGGAGCGGATCCAGGAGCTCTACCTCGACGGCAAGAAGGAGGAGGCGGCGGCCCTGGTGCCGCACGAGCTGCTGGAGAAGATGTCGCTCATCGGCAGCGAGGGCTTCGTGCGGGACCGGGTGCTGGCCATGAAGGAGTCCGGCGTGACGACCCTCAACGTCGCCCCGCTCGGCAGGACGCACGAGGAGCGGGTCAAACTGATCGAGCTGATCAAGGACATCGCGTCCTGAGGCCCGCCCCCGCCCGGGGACTGTGACGCCGATCACCCGGAATGTCGGAATGAATCGGCGCATGTGGGCTGTTGGACACACTCGTGAGGTTTTCGGTGGTCATCGTGCGGCTCGTGGAGCGCCTGCACATCGACCTGTGCCGCGTGCTGGGGTCCCTCTGTCGCTGATCGCGCCCTGACGCGCCGATCGCGCCCACCCCGACACCGCACGCTCCGGCGTGCCGTACCTCACGAAGGTTTCCTCTCCCGTGAAGAGATTCAGCTTCTCCCTGCAGTTGCTGCTGGGCCTCGCCGTCGGCGTGGCCCTCGGCTTCGCCGCCCGCATCTGGGACGTGGCCTGGCTCACCGAGACCCTGACCCGGGTCGGCCAGATCTTCGTCCAGCTGCTCAAGCTCGCCGTGCCGCCGCTCGTCTTCACCGCCGTGCTGGTCAGCGTGGCCAACCTGCGCAACGTCAACGGCGCCGCCCGCCTGGCGACCAGGACGCTGCTGTGGTTCCTCGGCACCGCCGCCATCGCCGTGGCCATCGCCATCGGCATCGGCCTGCTCGTCGACCCCGGCCGGGGCGTCACGATCGACACCGGCGCGGCCAAGGCCGTCGACACCGAGGGCGCCGGCACCTGGCTCGACTTCGTCACCGGCATCCTGCCCACCAACGTGGTGACGGCGTTCACCGAGGTGAACGTCCTGCAGATCGTCTTCCTCGGCGCGGTGCTCGGGGCGGCTGCCCTGGCGGTCGGCGAGCCGGCCAAGCCGTTCCTCGACCTCGCCCGCTCCGTGCTGGAGCTGGTCCAGAAGGCACTGTGGTGGGTCATCCGCCTGGCGCCCATCGGCACCGCCGGCCTCATCGGCAAGGCCGTGTCCACCTACGGCTGGGACCTGCTGGCGCCGCTGGCCAAGTTCAGCGCCGCCGTCTACGTCGGATGCTTCGTCGTGCTGCTGGCCGTCTACCCGGCGCTGCTCGCCTTCCGGGGCAGGGTCAGCCCGCTCACCTTCTACCGCAACGCCTGGCCGGCCATCGAGCTGGCGTTCGTCTCCCGGTCGTCGGTCGGCACGCTGCCGCTGACGCAGCGGGTCACGATCGAGCGCAACGGCGTGGACCGCGACTACGCCTCCTTCGCGGTGCCGTTCGGCGCCACGACCAAGATGGACGGCTGCGCGTCGATCTACCCGGCCCTGGCCGCGATCTTCGTCGCGCAGGTCTTCGGGGTGCCGCTCGGGGTGGGGGACTACCTGCTCATCGCCTTCGTCTCGGTCGTCGGCTCCGCCGCCACCGCCGGCCTGACGGGCGCGACGGTCATGCTCACGCTGACCCTGAGCACGCTCGGGCTGCCGCTGGAGGGCGTCGGCCTGCTGCTGGCCATCGACCCGATCCTCGACATGATCAGGACCGCGACGAACGTGGCCGGGCAGATGGTCGTGCCCGTGCTGGTGGCCCGCTCGGAGGGGCGCCTGGACGTGGCGACCTTCAACGCGCCGCCGCAGCCGCTCGACGACGAGCGGGCCGTGGCCCCGCGGGCGCCGGAGCCGGCCGTGGCCTGACGACCCGCCGCAGGTGAGGACGGGGAGCGCGCGGCGCCCCCGTCCTCGCGCGTCCCGCCGGGTGCTCCCGGGCCCTATGGTTGATCGAAATGCCGTTCCTGGAGTTATTGGCGGAGATATGTCGGACCAAGCGCCGTCCATGATCGCTGGCCGCTACCGGCTCGATGAGCGCATCGGCAGCGGGCCGATGGGGGAGGTGTGGCGCGCCTACGACACGCGGGCCGACTGGACCGTGGCCGTGCGCGTGCTCGCGGCCGGGGCCGCCCGCGAGGTGCTCCAACAGCACGCCCAGGCCGTGGCCCGGGTCATCCACCCGAACGTCGCCATGGTGCTCGACGTGGGCGACCAGGACGGCACGCCGTACCTGGTGACGGAGTTCCTCACCGGGGAGAGCCTGGAGGAGGAGGCGGCCCGCGGACCGCTGCCGGTCGTGGAGGCGTGCGACCTGGTGGGACAGGCCGCGGCCGGCCTCGACGCGGCCCACCGGGCCGGGGTGGCGCACGGCGAGGTGGAGCCCGGCAGCTTCCGGCGGGCGGGCAGCGGCGTGCTCAAGGTCGTGGGCTTCGGTCCGGCCGGCCGCCCGCCCTCGCCCGGCCGGATCGCCTACACCGCGCCCGAGCGCCTCGACGGCCGCCCCGCCGAACCCCCCGCCGACATGTACGCGCTCGGCTGCGTCTGCTACGAGCTGCTGTGCGGCCGGCCGCCGTTCCAGGGCACCGCCGAGGAGATCGCCGCGGCGCACCGCGCGGCCGAGCCCGCGCCGCCCAGCAGGCACCGCCCGGAGCTGCCCGCCGACCTGGACCGGCTGGTGCTCGCCCTGCTCGCCAAGGACCCCGCCGCCCGTCCGTCCAACGGCGAGTCCGTACGCCGCACGCTGGCCGCCATCGCCCGGCCCAGGCCCGCGCCCACCGGCGAGGCCACGGCTCCCCAGAGCCCGGCGGCGGCCGTCCCCGTGACGGGGGCGCTGCTCGGGCAGGGCGGCCAGGCGGGCGCGGGCCCGCGGGCCGGCGACACCGCCGTCTTCGACCTGCCGCCCGACGATCCCCGGCCCGCCTCGAACCGGCGGCTGTTCCTGCAGCTGGGCGCCGCCCTCGCCGTGATCGCGGCCGTGACCGTCGGCCTCGTGCTGTGGGGCGGCGCACGCGACGAGCGGGCCGCCGGCCCCACGCCCTCCCCGGTCGCCACGACCGAGCCGTCCGTCCTGCCCAGCCCCGCGCCCTCGGCCTCGCCCGCGCCCACCGGCCTGGACGAGACCACCGTGCCCCCGCCCAAGGCCACGCTCGGCGACTCCCTCCCGCGCGGCGGCTGGGAGACGTGGCTGCGCGTGTTCGACGACAACGTGACGAACGCCGAGACCATGGGCGCCATCGAGCCCAGGACGGCGGCCAAGGCGCACGACAAGATCAGGAAGGCCGCGCGGAAGTTCCTGGAGGGCAAGGACGACGCGGGCCGCGACCAGATCCGCGAGGTGCTGCGCGAGCTGGAGGAGGGCCAGCGCAAGGGCGAGGTGCCCACCACCGGCCCGCTGGCCGACTTCATGCGGGACTGGCGCCTCTAGATGTTTGACGCGAAGGCATGGCTGCGGAGACAGGGCGAGGGTGCCCGTTCTCGATGGGTGACGAAAGAGTCAGACACCCGCGCCACCGCACTGCCTCCGACACCTCGCTGTGGAGCGACGATGCAGAGGTCGCCGACTCCACCCCTGGGGAATGCGGCCGCTCCCGCCACACCGCTCAGCGTTCCGAGCCTGCCGCCGGATCCACGCGCTCAACCGCGTTCGACGGTGACGGTGGCGCCAGGCGGGACGTCCCGGGTGATGTCGGAACCACCGGGGAAACGGGCGGTCCACCGGTACGTCACCTGCTGGGACAGGTTGGTGAGCGTGGTGGCGTGCTCGCCGTCGTGCCGCACGCTGACGCTGCCCTCGCCGATCCGGATGCCGGAGACGGCAACCCAGCCGATCTCCGCGGGCAGCCTCGACACCGTGGTCAGCGCGTTCTCCGGTGCGTTCGGCCGGACCCCGAGCAGACCCTCCACCACCTGACTCACCAGGGTGAAGGCGACCTCCGGGTAGTCGCCGTTGAGCCCGCCGGCCACATGCCGGGCCGTACGGGCGTGGAAGATCTCCCGCATCCACCGCCAGGCGGTCCGCGGCCTGCCGTGGCGGAAGAAGACGTCGGGCAGGTACGTCCACGCCTCGACGTTCTTCGGCCGCTCCGGACCGCTCGCCTGCGCGTCGATGTAGTCGAGGTAGGCCGGGTCGTCGCGCAGACCCTTCAGGGGCATGAACCAGCTGTTCTCCGCGCCCCACCCGGTGACAGACCGGCCGTCGAAGGTGAAGCCCCGAGCACCGTTCCACTCCTGCTCGTAATGGCGACGCACCTTCGCGGCCAGCGCCTCGAACCTCTCGCCGTCATCGCCGCGGGCCCTGGCCAGCTCGGCCATCGCCAGGTGGGCGGCGTATTGTGCGGCGATGCCGTCACCGGCCACCGCGAGCGGCTCGCCGCTCAGCTCGTTGTAGCTTGCGGTGCCCTCGAAGATGCCCTTCCCCTGGGCGGTCGCCGGCAGCGCGATCGCGTTCGCGCAGTAGTCGCGCAGCACGGGGTCGTGGACATAGGCGCGGTCGCCGGTCCAGCGGTAGAGCGCCGCGACGCACTCCACCAGCTCGAAGACCGCCGGCACCTCCCTGACGAACTCGTCAGGAGCGCGGTAGTCGATCGACAGGTAGGAGCCGTCGAAATTGAACGCCCACACCGGACGGTGGCCGTGCTCCTCCGTGGCGGAGGCGGCGAAGCAGCGCAGCATCGCCAGGTTGGCCTCGGCCAGGCCGAGCAGGTGCGCGCCTGCCGCCTGATGGACGAAATCGCGGAGGTAGAACCCGCTGCGGTGCGCGTACCCGGCCCAGTAGGAGGGCAGGTAGAGGCCCTCACCGCTGCCCTGCGGGCGCCGCTCGTCGACATTCACCGGGCCACGCGTCCCGCCAGGATGGGCCCAGCGCAACGCGCGGTCGCGCGCCCATGCGAACATCGCCACGAGCTCGTCGTGGCCGGAGTCAAGATGCATTCACGGTCCTAGGCTGGGGCGGATCACCAGCTCGCCGGGGAGCATGAGCCCCGCCTGCGGGGTGACGCCGTCTTCGATGATCTGGAGGAGGCGGCCGATCAGCGCCTCGGCAATGCGGCGTAGTGGCAGCCGTACCGTGGTCAGTGCCGGTTGGAGGAAGGCGGTGATCGGCAGGTCGTCGAAGGCGGCCACGGCCAGGTCTCTGCCGATCTCCAGCCCTTGTGCGCGTGCCGCCGTGTAGACGCCGAGCGCGAGCCAGTCACCACCGGCGATGATCGCGGTGGGCCGGTTGCGCCCGGCCAGCCGGTCGCGGGTGGCCGTGACGATCTCGCCCGGATCGTCGCCCGGCACCGAGTACACCTGTCCGGCCAGGCCATGGCGGCGTACGCCGGCGAGGAAGCCGTCGCGCCGGTCGTCCATCCACGGCTGCCCGGAGGTGGAGGCCAGGAAGGCCACCTGCCGGTGCCCTCTGGCCGCGACCAGGCCGACCAGGTCGATCACCGCCTGCACGCTGTCGACGTCCACCCAGGACTGCGGTTGATCGGGCAGGGTTCTGCCGAAAGCGGCGAACGGGAAGCCCGTGCTGGTCAGATGAGCCACGCGAGGGTCATCGCGCAGTATGTCCGACAGCAGGAACCCGTCCACGGTCCGCGCGGCGATCAGCTCGTCGAGCGCCTGCTCCTGACTCTGGCCTGGCCGTGGGCGCACCAGCAGGATGCGGTAGCCCGCCTCGCCCGACGCCGCCACGACCGCTTCGAGGAAGCCGCCCATCAGGGGGTTGGGGTTGGCCGGGTCGTCCACCGGTGTCGGGTAGGCGATGATCCGGCGGGTGCCCGACTTCAGGCTGCGTGCCGACTGGTCGGGCCGGTAGCCGAGTTTGTCGATGACGGCGGAGACGCGCTCCAGCGTCTCGGCCTTCAGCCGGTGCGGCGCGTTGAGGGCGTTGGAGATCGTCTGACGGGACACGCCGGCCGCTCGCGCGACGTCCTCGATGGTGACCCCGCGCTCACGCGGCCGGCGTGCCGTCACTCAGTCCCTCCTCAGGGTGAGCAGGCCGCCCATGGGCACCTCGACGAGGCAGACCCCGGACTCCAGCACGAGTGCGGCCGTTCGGACCAGGGCGCCGCCGCAGTCGTGGACCTCGACGTGTGCCGAGCCGGTGCCGTACAGGACGACCCGCGGGTCGGAGTCGGCGTTGGCGATGAGGAGTTCGCCGGAGTCCGGCACCTCGACGGGCAGGGGTGCGTAACGGGCGACGATCGTGGTGCGTCCGTCGCGGGCCCGCACGAGCGGGTAGCCGTGCTCGGGCTGCTCCGGCTCCAGCGTCCCTAGCTGGAGCGTGCCCAGGTGCCGGCGGAAGATCCCCAGCCAGAACCGGATCGCGGCGAGCTGGTCGGGGCGTTGCGCCGCCAGGTCGACCGAGATCTGCGGAACCGAGAACAGCGCGTTGATCAGGTGCACGGCCACCTGTTCCGCCGGCTCGTCGGGATGCCAGAGGATCATGTCGGAGTGCACCGCCGCAGGACCGGCGGTGAGCCGCAGGTCGACCGTCCGCTGTCGGTTCTCCTGCGAGCTGAGCGGGCAGTCAACCGCTCTGATCATGTTCGCGTACGGCCACAGCCCAGGACTGGTGTAAGGCTGGCGGTGCTCGATCAGCACCTCGGGCCTGGTGAGGCGGAGCCGCGCGTCCAGGTCGTGCAGCAGCCGCCTGACCCCTTCGTCCACATCCACGCAGTCAGCTCCCGCGCCGGGCGCCAGGTCGCCGCCCGGGGTCGCGAAGCGGTCCACGAAGTCGATCTTCAGGCCGTCCATGCCCCAGGTCTCGACGGCCTGGGCGAGCCGATCGATGAGGAATTCGCGGACCTCAGGATAACGCGGATCCAGCACGGCGGCGTCCATGTGGTCGAGGTAGCGCAGGAACCTGCCCTCGAAGCGTTCGAAGGCGGTGTTGTGCTTGCCGACGAACGGCAGCGCGTACCAGAGCAGGTAGGCCATGCCGAGCTCCCGCACCCGAGCCACATGTCCTGAAATATCAGGGAAGGTGGCCGGGTTCGGCTCCCAATCGCCGCAGAACGCGTACCCGCGCGCCCGGTCGGCGGTCTGCCAGCCGTCGTCCACGATGATCGTCTCGCAGCCCAGCTCCTTGGCCAGCTTCGCCTGGAACTCCACGGACTCGGCGGAGACGTCCTGGTGCATGCTGTACCACGTCGAGTAGGCCGGCAACCGGGCACGGTCCGGCGTGGCAGGCAGGTCGCCCGCCTCGTCCTGCCACCAGGCCGCCACGCCGGTCACCGCTGCGGAGAACGGCCGCTCCGAGAGGTCCAGCCGGATCCGCAGTCCCTCACCGTGCAGGGTGAAGACGAACTCGCCGGTCTCCTCCATCACCCCGCCGGTGAAGCTCACCTGGGCCACGGGCTCGGCCAGGCCGACCGTGCAGACGTTGGCCCCGTTCGTGCCGATGAGGGAGACCACCGGCGAGCCCGCGGTCAGCCTCGACGTCAGCGGCGCGGTCCAGATCGGCGGCACCCAGCGGGTGCCGCCCACGGGCGTCCAGAACGCACTGACGTTCACGCACGGCACGCGCCACTGCGCGGCTGTGGCCCCCGGCGCGTCGATCAGCCAGATGCCGTCGGAGACCCGCGTCACCGTCGCATCGGCCACCCCGGCCATGGCCACTTCGACCGTGCCGGCCCGTACCAGGGTCGTCTCGCCGAGCGCGTAGGGCTCCCAGACCTGCATGCTTATCCTTTCGTGGCACCGGCCAGCAGGCCGGAGATGAACTGTTTCTGGAGGATGAGGAAGAGCACCATCATCGGCAGCGAGGAGATGGCGGTGCCCACCATGACCTGGCCGAAGTCCGTCCTCGCCAGCCCCTGCAGAGTGGCCAGCGCGACGGGCAGGGTGTACATCTCCGGCGTGCGCAACGCGATCAGCGGCCACAGGAAGTCGTTCCACGCGCCGAGGAAGAGGAAGACGGCCAGCGCCGCCAGGACCGGGCGCATGACAGGGATCACCACCCGCCAGAGCACCCGCAGCTCGCCCGCTCCGTCGACCCTGGCCGCGTCGAGCAGCTCGTCCGGGATGGCCAGCAGCGACTGGCGCATCAGGAAGATGCCGAAGGGCACCGACAGGCTCGGCAGGATCAGGGCCGGGAAGCTGTCGATCAGCCCGATGTCGTTCATCATCTCGAAGATCGGGATGATGGTCACGCCGCCGGGGATGACGAGCGTCGACAGCAGCAGCACGAAGAAGAGGTTGCGCCCGGCGAACTGGAACTTCGCGAAGGCGTACCCGGCCAGCAGCGAGACCACGATCGCGCCCGCGGTCTGCGCGACCGCGACGAAGAGCGTGTTGCCCAGCACGTTGACCAGCCCGATCGACTCCTCCAGCTTCGCCGTGTTGGCCGCGAGCTGGTCGCCGGGGTAGAACTTCGGAGGCCAGGAGAAGATGTCGGAGTTGGCGTGCGTGGCCGCCATGGCCAGCCAGTAGAACGGCCCGACGCACAGCCCGAACACCGCGGCGAGCACGAAGGTGAGCGTCCAGCCCTTCATCGTTTCTGCATCCTCATCTGCGCGATCCCGAATCCGGCCACGATCAGCGTGAGCGCGTAGGCGATCGCCGCGGCATAGCCGAAGTCGAAGTAGCGGAAGCCGTTCTGGTACAGGTACAGCGAGATCGTCAGGGTCGAGTTGT
The DNA here is from genome assembly GCF_002850745.1 of Nonomuraea indica. GTDB lineage: Bacteria > Actinomycetota > Actinomycetes > Streptosporangiales > Streptosporangiaceae > Nonomuraea > Nonomuraea indica. The sequence goes on along the minus strand of NZ_KZ559466.1, from coordinate 358,238 downwards.
CCGGCCCGCCGCCGGTCAGCACGAACGGCTCGTCGAACAACTGCAGGGTGCCGATCGTGGACAGCACCACGGTCAACAGCAGGATCGGCCGCAACTGGGGGACCGTGATCGACCAGAACCTGCGAACGGAGCCGGCTCCGTCCACCATGGCGGCTTCGTAGAGATCCTTGGGGATGCTCTGCAGGCCGGCCAGGTAGATCACCGCGTTGTAGCCGGTGTAGTGCCAGGTGAGCGCGATGACGATGGCGATGCGGGCCCAGAACGGGCTGCCCAGCCAGTCGATCGGGTCGACGCCGAAGAGGCTGAGCAGCCAGTTGAGCAGTCCCGCGTCCTTGCGCAGGATCACCGAGAACATCACGCCGTAGGCGACCAGACCGGTCAGCGACGGCATGAAGACGCCCAGCCGCCACAGGCCACGCAGCCGGACGAGCGGCGAGTTGAGCCCGAGCGCCAGCAGCAGGGCGAACAGCAACATGATCGGGACCTGGACGACCAGGATCAGCCCGGTGTTCCACAGTGAGGTCCAGAACAGCGGGTCGTTCACCAGCCGCACGTAGTTGTCCAGTCCGACGAAGCTGCGCGCCCCGCCCGCGCCGGTGGTCAGGCTGATGTACATGGCGGCCAGGATCGGATAGGCCTTGAACACCAGGAAGCCCAGCAGCGCGGGCAGGACCAGCAGGTAGGGGATGTTCCGCTTGGTGACGAACGAGCGCCTGGGCACCGTCATCCGCCTTGGCCGCGACAGGGTGAGCGTCATCCCGCGAGCCTTCTGTTCGTCTGCTGGCTCAGCAGCGTGGCGGCCTCGGTCAGCGCCGCGGCCGGGTCGGCGCCCTTGAGCAGAACCTTCGTCTGCGCGTCACTGGCGATCTTCAGCGCCCTGGCGTAGTCGCCCGAGTAGTAGGTGGCATCGGCGCCTTCGGCGAGGGCGTCCACGAAGGTCTTGAGCGCGGGCTGGTCGCCGAAGTAGGGCTGCGGCGCGGCGAAGGCCGGATCGGAGTGGGCCGCGGTCAGCGCGGGGAAGACGCCACCCTCCTTGAAGGCCTTGGTGACGACCTCGGGCTTGGTCAGCGCGTACTCGACGAACTTGAAGGCCTCCGACTGGTGCGGGCTCGTCCCCGAGATCGACAGATGGGTCGAGTTGACGATCGCGGTGCGCTTGCCACCCGCCGTCGTCGCGGGGGGCTGCATGACCCGCCACAGGCCCTTCTGCTCGGGACGCATCTCGGGGATGTAGCTGACTGCCCAGGCCGCCCAGGGCAACACGGCCAGTTTGCCGCCGCTGATGAGCTGCTTGGTGGTGTTCTCGCCAGAGGTGTCCGCGACGATGCCCGCGTCGTTCATCTTCTTGACAAGGGTCATCGCCTGGACGGCGGGCGGGGAGGAGAGCGTGACCTCGCCCTGCTGGTTGAAGTAGAAGGCGCCCTGCTGCTGGAGCAGTGACTGGAAGAAGTCCATGTCCGCGCCGCCGGCCGCGGGCTTGTTCAGCCCGATGAGGAAGGCCCCGGTCTTCTCCTTGAGCGTCTTGCCCGCCTCGATGGCGTCGTCCCAGGTCCGGATCTTCTCCGGATCGATGCCCGCCTTCTCGAACAGGTCCGCGCGGTAGAAGAAGCCGACCGGGTTGACCTCCCAAGGCATCGCGTAGACGCCGCCGTCCTTGCCGGTCACCGTGGGCCACAGGCCCTTGGCGAAGGCGTCCTTGTACGTGTCGCCGCCCAGCTTGCGCAGGTCGGCCAGACCGCCGGGGAACTTGTCCATGTATCCGGGCAGATAGTCGACGCCGATGTGCAGCACGTCGGCCAGACCTTTGCCGCCTGCGGCCATGGCGATGGTGATCTTGTCCCAGATGGCCGGGTTGCCGACCGCCTGGACGTCGACCTTGATGCCGGGATGGGTCCGCTCGAAGTCCTTGGCGACGGCGGCCAAGCCGTCGGAGGCGGGCTTCCAGCTCCAGACGGTGATCTTGACGGGTCCGCCGCCCTTCTCGGGCGCCTCGCCGCCACAGGCGGCGAGGGCGAGCGTGGCGGTGAGGGCGAGCGCCAGGGCTCCACGACGGTTGATCATGTGTGTGTTTCCCTTCGGGGGGTGAGTGCTGCGCGCAGCCGGTCGGCGGTGTCGACGGGAGTGGTGGCGTGCGGGGAGAGCCGGATCCAGCCACCGCGCAGCGTGGTGGTGAGCCCGGCGGCGCCGAGTGCCGCGTGGGTGCTCGCGGGGTCACGGCCGGGCAGCCGTACGCGCGCGATCCCGGCCGGCTCGGTGGGGGCCAGGACTTCGGCGCCTGCGGTCCTGGCGGCGTCCAGCAGACTCGCCAGGGTTCGAGCGATCTGCCGGGCGATGTTGCCTTCTCCGGCGGAGAGCACCAGGTCGATGGCGGCTCCCAGCGCGGCGACGGCGGTCAGGTCGGGGTTGGTGGCCGTGTGCGCGACGGCTCCCGCCAGGGGCGGTGTGGGATGCCGGGCTCCGAACGGATCCTGCACGCCCGCCCAGCCGCCCAGGCCGGGCATCAGGCGGTCGGCCACTCGGTCGCGGATGAGCATCAACGCCGCGCCCCAGCCCGCCCGCAGCCACTTCTGCCCGCCGCAGGCGAGCACGTCCGCTGCCGTCACCTCCAGCGGCACCGCGCCGAGGCCCTGGACGCCGTCCACCACCAGCAGCCGGTCCTCGCCCAGGACCTCCTTCAGCTCGCCCAGCGGGGCGCGGTGGCCGGTCGTGGCGTCCACCGCGCTGAGGGCGAGTGCCCTGACATCGCCGTCGAGGTGCTCGCGCAGGACGTCGGGGGTGATCGCCACGGAGTCGATCCAGCGTGGCCGAAGGCCGCCGCGTTCCTGGAACCGCAGCCATGGGTAGACGTTGGCGGGGAACTCTCCTCGTGGGACGAGCACCACGCCGCCGTCCAGTCCTGCCGCGGCGGCGAAGAGCGCGTGGCTGGTGGAGGAGACGAAGGCCACCTCGTGCGGGGCGCAGCTCAGCAGGCGGGCCGCAGCGGCGCGTGCGCCGCTCGCCTCGAGCTCCAGCCGGGTGAGCGCCGCGGACGGATCACGTGCCAGCGACTCCGCAGCCTGGGCAACGGTCCGGGTGACAGCCAGCGAGGGTGGCCCGATCCGGGCGAAGTCGAGATATCCGGGTGGTTCCTGGAACTGGCTCAGATAAGCGCTTTGAACGTTCAAACCAGCTCCGAACAGGTGAAGTGGCTCGGCAGGAGGAGGTGGCAGCAGGTGGATCGCCATCTACCGGGGCAAACACTATTTGAGCGTTCATATCGTGTGCAAGAGGCAGTTTCGCGGCGAGGTGGCGCGGCGGAGAATCCCGACGCACTCGGCATCCACGTGGCCGCGACCGCGGCCCCCGCCCTGGCCGGGCGCATGACGTGACCGCCCTCGGGGCCGGCGCGCGTACATTGACGCCATGACCATCCACCCCGAGCGGCGGGCCAGGCTCGCGACGATGCTGGCCGCCCACCAGGTCGAGGCCCTGCTCGTCACCTCCCGCGTCAACGTCCGCTACCTCACCGGGCTCGACAGCTCCAACGCCGCCGTCCTGGTACGGGCCGACGGGTCGGCGCTGCTGGCCACGGACAACCGCTACATCGACAAGACCCGCGGCCTCGACGTGGAGGCCGTGGAGGCGGGCGACGTGGCCGCCCGGCTCGCCGTCCCCGGCGCCGGCATCGAGGCCGCGCACATGACCGTGGCGACGTTCCAGCGGCTGGGACAGGGCCTGGTGCCGCTGCCGCCGCTGGTCGAGCGGCTGCGGGCGACCAAGGACGACGAGGAGCTGGAGCACCTGCGCACGGCCTGCGCGATCGGCGACCAGGCCTTCGCCGACCTGGTGGACGCGGGCGGCATCAGGCCCGGCGTGACCGAGCGCGAGATCGCCCGCCTCCTCGAGACCCGCATGGCCGAACTGGGCGCCGACGGGCCCGCCTTCGACAGCATCGTGGCCGCGGGGGAGAACGGCGCGATCCCGCACCACGCCCCCACCGCCAGGCCGCTGCGCGCCGGCGACCTGGTCACCCTCGACTTCGGCGCCCGCCACCGGGGCTACCACTCCGACATGACCCGCACCGTCTGCCTGGGCGAGCCGGCGGCCTGGCAGCGGGAGATCTACGACCTCGTCGCCGCCGCGCAGCGCGCGGGCCGGGAGGCGCTCGCGCCGGGGGCCGAGGCCAAGGACGTGGACGCCGCCGCCCGCTCCGTCATCGAGGCGGCCGGGCACGGCGACCACTTCCGGCACGGCCTCGGACACGGCGTCGGCCTGGAGATCCACGAAGAGCCGTTCCTGGGCCCTTCGCGGACCGGTAAACTAGAGGATCGAGTTCCGATCACCGTCGAGCCGGGGGTCTATCTACCCGGGCAGGGCGGGGTTCGCATCGAGGACACCCTCGTGACACGTGAGGGCGAGCCGGAACTCCTCACGAAGACGACCAAGGAGCTGCTCGTCCTTTAGAGCGGCCGCACGCGGGAGAGTAACGAGTGGCGACGACCAACGACCTCAAGAACGGCATGGTGCTGAGGCTCGACGGCGGTGAGCTGTGGGCCGTTGTGGAGTTCCAGCACGTCAAGCCGGGCAAGGGCGGCGCGTTCGTCCGCACCAAGCTCAAGAACGTGCTGTCCGGCAAGGTCGTCGACAAGACCTTCAACGCCGGCGTGAAGGTCGACGTGGCCAACGTCGACAAGCGCGAGATGCAGTATTCCTACCGTGACGGCGACGACTTCGTCTTCATGGACACCGAGACCTACGACATGGTCAACGTGCCCGCCGGCACCGTGGGCGACGCCGCCAACTACATGCTCGAGAACACCCTGGCCACCGTCGCCTTCAACGAGGGCGCGGCGCTCTACGTCGACCTGCCCGCCGCCGTCGAGCTGACCATCGCCAACACCGAGCCGGGTCTGCAGGGCGACCGCTCCACCGGCGGCACCAAGCCCGCCACGCTGGAGACCGGCGCCGAGATCAAGGTGCCGCTGTTCATCACGACCGGTGAGCGGGTCAAGGTCGACACGCGCAGCGGCGAGTACCTCGGCCGGGCCTGAGTGTCGGCCCGAGGCAAAGCACGCAGGCGCGCGCTCGACATCCTCTTCGAGTCCGAGCTCCGCGGCGAGGATCCCCTGCGGATCCTCGCCGAGCGCGTCGAGCGCAAGGAGCCGCCGGTCAACGAATACACCTCGGCCATCGTCGAGGGCGTCGCCCGGCACCGGAGCCGCATCGACGAGCTGATCACCACCTACGCCGAGGGCTGGACCCTCGACCGCATGCCCGCCGTCGACCGCAACCTCCTGCGCGGCGGCACCTACGAGCTGCTGTGGATGCCCGACGTTCCCGAGGGCGTCGTCATCAGCGAGTGGGTGCACCTGGCCGGTGAGCTGTCCACGGACGAGTCGCCGCAGTTCGTCAACGGGCTGCTGGCCCGGTTCAAGCAGCTCAAGCCCAGCCTGACGCTCTGAGGCGAGCGGGCGGCGGCAGCCGTTCGCTTGACCTTGACGCGACGTCAACGTGTCTCATGGGGACCGTCACCACCCCGGCCCCAAGGAGATGTCGTGCTGCTCAGGACGGCCCGCGCCGCCCTCTACGTCGTGCCACCCCTCGAAGTCCTGCTCCTCGTCGTGCTCGTCGCCGGCGTGCCGCTGCCCGCCCCGGTGCTGGTGGCGGCCGAGGCAGCGGCCGTCGCGGTGCTCGCGCTGGAGCTCCTGGTCGCCCGCCGCCTGTACCACGCCGAACGGCGGGGCGGCGCCGGACGGCGCGCCGCGCTGTCGGCGACCGTCGACCACCTGGTGCCGCCCCTGGTGCGCCGGCTGCTCGAACTGGAGGTCAAGGGCCTGGCCGCCATCGCGCTCTTCGCGGTGCGCCGCCGTCCCCCCGTGCCGCCCGGCGCCGTCGCGGCCCCGTACGCCAGGGAACAGGCCCCCATGCTCCTGGTCATGGTGTTCCTCATGGCCGTGGAGACCGCGGCCGTCGACCTGCTGCTGGCGTCGCTGGACGTGCCCGCGGCGGTGCGGGTCACGGTGCTCGTGCTCGACGTGTACGGCATCGTCTTCGCCCTCGCGCTCGGCGCGTCCTGCGCCCTGCGGCCGCACCTGGTCTCCGCCGACGAGCTGCGCGTCCGGTTCGGCGAGTACCTGGACGTACGCGTGCCCCGCGCGCTGATCTCCTCGGCGCGGCAGGCGCGCAACTACAACGAGGGCGGCATGGTGTCCGTGGCGGACGGCCGGCTCGTCGTCGCGGTGTCGTCGCAGACCAACGTCGTCGTCGAGCTGGCGGAGCCGGTCACCGTGACGCGCCCCCTCGGTGGCCGGGCGGAGGTGCGCGCGATCCGCTTCTTCGCCGACGACCCCGCCGCCGTCGTACGCGCCCTGCGCGCGCCCGCGGTCACGGCCTGAGCTCACGGCCTGAGCTGACGGCCCGCGGTCACGGCCCGCGGTCACGGCCTGAGCAGCCTCCTGGGCGCGCGCAGCCGCCAGGCGTCCGCCAGCAGTTCGGCCAGCTCCTGGCGGTCCACCGCGCCGAGACGCACCAGCACCACCGCGTGCCCGTCGTAGTGCGGCGTGGTGAAGAACGTCTCCGGCTGCGCCGCCACCAGCTCCCGCTTGTGCTCCTCGCTGGGGCAGGGCGCGGCCAGCACGTCGCCCTCCTCCCGGATCCGGGCGAACCATCGGCCACCCACGTAGAAGGCGGGCGTCCCGTACATGGGACGCTCATCGGCGCCCGGCAGCGCCAGCGCCTCACGTCGTACGTCGTCCTCGCTGATCACCTCCTCATCCTCGCCCGTCGGAGGCCCGCCCGGCAACGGGGCCCGGACACCCCTCGGCCGGTGTGGGGGAGGCCCCGACGGCGTAGGCTGGGGCGGGTTCGAGGAGCGAGAAGGAGGCGAGCCCACGTTGCGTGCTGAAGGCGTCACGAGGACCCCGGCGGTGCGGGCGGCCGTCGTCTGGGAGGTGCTGCTGGCCCAGCTGACCGAGCTGGCCGCGGCCGTCGGGCGTGACCGGCTCGACATCGTCGATGCGGGCGGCGGCACCGGAGGGTTCGCCGTGCCGCTGGCCGAGCGGGGCCACACCGTCACCGTGGTCGACCCCAGCCCCGACTCGCTGGCCGCCCTGGAGCGCCGCGCCAAGGAGAAGGGCGTGAGCGTCCGCGCGCTGCAGGGTGACGCCGCCGACCTCGCCGAGCTGCTCGACGGCGAGTGCGCCGACCTGGTGCTCTGCCACAGCGTGCTGGAGTACGTCGAGGACCCGGCCGGCGCGATGACCGCCGTCGCCGGGCTGCTGCGCCCCGGCGGCGCGGTGAGCGTGCTCGCCGCCAACCCGGTCGCCAGCGCCGTCCACCGCGCGCTCGCCGGCCACTTCGACGAGGCCAGGGCGGCCCTCGCGGACCCCAGGGGCACCTGGGGCGACCGCGACCCCACCCCGCGCCGCTACACCGCCGAGGCCCTCGCCGAGCTGCTGCGGGCCACCGGCCTGACGGTGGGCGCCGTCCACGGCGTCCGGGTCTTCGCCGACCTGGTGCCCAGCCGGCTGGTCGACGGCGAGCCCGGCGCGGCCGAGGCGCTGGTGGCCCTGGAGAAGGCCGCGGCCACCCACCCGGTGCTGCGCGACCTCGCCACGCAGCTGCACGTCTTCGGCCACCGCGACTGACTCTCGAACGCGTGTTCGGATAGAATCGACGACGTGTCCCGCAAGCAGATCACCGGCATCGGCCCCGCTCCGCGGACCGGGGGCGATGACAGCGGCTGCCCGATCCTCCACGTCGACATGGACGCCTTCTACGCCAGCGTGGAGCTGCTCGACCGGCCGGAGCTTCGCGGCCGGCCGGTGATCGTGGGCTCGCCGGCCGGGCGCGGTGTGGTGCTCAGCGCCACCTATGAGGCCAGGGCCTACGGCGTGCACTCGGCGATGCCCATGTCCAGGGCGCGCCGGCTCTGCCCGCAGGCGACCGTCATCCCGCCCAGCCACGGCAAGTACTCCGAGGTCTCCCGAGGCGTCATGGAGATCTTCCACGCCGTCACGCCGCTGGTCGAGCCGATCGCCTCCGACGAGGCGTTCCTCGACGTGGGCGGCGCCGGGCGCCGGCTGGGCCCGCCGGGCGCGATCGCCGCGATGATCAGGGCCCAGGTGCTGGAGCGCTACGGCATCACCTGTTCGGTGGGGGTGGCGAGCAGCAAGTTCGTGGCGAAGCTCGCCTCCAAGCAGTGCAAGCCCGACGGCCTGCTGGTGGTGCCCGCCGAGGAGGTGGTGGCGTTCCTCCACCCGCTGCCCGTCTCCGCGCTGTGGGGCGTCGGCGAGCGCACCGAGCAGTCCCTGGTGCGCCTCGGCATCCGCACCGTGGGCGACCTGGCCCGCATCCCGCCCGCGACCCTGCGCCGCGAGCTGGGGCAGGCGGTGGGCGCCCACCTGGCCGCGCTGGCCTGGGGCCGTGACGAGCGGCCGGTGACCGCGCACGTCCCCGACAAGAGCATCGGCAACGAGGAGACCTTCGCCGCCGACGTCGACGACCCCGAGGTGATCCGGCGCGAGCTGCTGCGCCTGTCGGAAAAGGTGGCCGCCCGGATGCGGGGGAGCGGCCACGTGGGCAGGACGGTGAGCGTGAAGCTCCGCCGGGCCGACTTCTCCACCATCACCAGGTCGCGCACTCTCAAGGAGCCGACCGACGTCGCCCAGGAGATCTACGTCACCGCCTGCGAGCTTTTCGAAGCGGCCGGGCTGGAGCGGGTGCGGCTGCGCCTCGTGGGCGTCAGGATGGAAAACCTGCGTCCCGCCGACTCCACGTCACGACAGCTCGCTCTGGGTGAGCGTGAGACGGGCTGGCGGGAGGCTGAGCGCGCCATGGACAAGGCGATCCGGAGATTCGGGCCCGATGCGGTGCTCCCGGCGTCGCTTGTACGCGGCAGACTTGATGAAATGGAGGCATGACGCGGATGTCGCGACTTGGGGGGAGTGGTGCGGTGATGCCCCACAATGGAGCCATGACGTCACCTCCGGTTTGGTCTGCGTTGGACGTTTGCTTTCGCCTACGTCTACAGCCTCGTATTCTGGGGATAACCGACCGCGAGGTTCGGACACCCCGTGTCGTCCGTTGCCGTCTTCCCCGTCCTGGGGCCGTCCTTGGGAGGCGCCGTGCCGCTCTCTGAGCACGAGCAGCGCTTGCTCGACCAGATCGAGCAGGCCCTCTACGCCGAGGACCCGAAGTGGGCCAACACCGTAAGGATCAGTGACCCGCGCAGCCACTACAAGCGTCGCCTGATCAAGGCCTCCATCGGCTTTGTTCTCGGCGTCGTCCTGCTGATGGTCGGCGTGGTGATCAACCTGATTCCGCTCGGCGTCGGCGGTTTCGTGGTCATGCTCGCCGCGTGTCTGTGGGGTCTGTCCAGCTGGAAACGTATGAACGGGTTCGGTGACTCGTCCCCGGCCCCCGGCGGCGCGCCCGTTGCGGGCAAGCAGCCGCGTCGCCAGCGCGGCACCTTCATGGAGCGCATGGAGGAGCGCTGGCGCCGTCGTCACGACGAGCGCTGACCGCACCCCTTTCCGCTTCCACGGCGACGGACCGGCCGGCCTCCTCGGACGCCGGCCGGACCTGATCGGTCGCCCGGCCAGGCCGCCCGCCCCACAGGCTCCTGCCGGGCCCCTCGGACGGCCGACCCTGCCCGCACGGACACCGGTCACCCCGGGGCAGGCCCGCCCGCGCGGACGGTGAGCGGATGACGAGGTGCGGCCTCGGCACGAGGTGCCGGCGCACCCGACCCGATGGACGACCCCCTGCACGACCGCGCGGCCGCCCCCTTCCCGGGGACGGCCGCGTTCGCGCTCCCAGGCGACGGCTGGCCGGCCGCCTGGACCTGGGCGGCCGCGTCGGGCCGGCCGGGTCGGCCGGTCCCGGGCGGCCACGTCGCGTCCGGGCCTCAGGAGCCCTTCGGGGCCGCCGTCGTCCGGCGCAGCCGCAGGTTCTCCAGCCGGTCGAAACCGTCCAGCAGCCCCTCACCCATGAGCCGTATCCTGCGCAACGTCGACGGGGGCAGCAGCACCGCCCGCACCCGCCTCCCGCGCGACACCGTCGCGGCCAGGGCCCGCCGCACCGTCCGCAGATCCTTCTTCACCGGACCGGCGTCACCCGGATCCCTGGCGAACAGCGACCGCTCCACCGCCGAGGCGATCGACGCCAGGGCCGCGGCGGCCTCGGGGCCGAACTCGTGGCTCTGGGTCAGCCGCCGGGTCAGGGCGCGCGGCGTCTCGCTGGGGTGCCGGGCCATCCCGTAGTCGAGCAGCAGGTCGTCCAGCTCCGCCCATGCCGCGCCCACGGGCGGGCGCGCCGCGCCGCCGCCCACCCGGACGGACGTCTCGGCGCCGTCCCGGCCGAGGGCGCGCACGCGCCGGCCACGGGTGGCCAGCCGCATCCCGGCCGGGACGAGCAGGAGCAGCAGGAGCACGGCGGCCCCGATGCCGATCTTGCCGGCCAGCGGCATCGAGTCGTCCGGGGGCAGCCCGCCGGTGGCCAGGCTCGCCTCGCGGTCCAGCTCACGAGGGTTGACCCGGGCCTGCGGGTCCACCGGCTCGTCGGCGGAGCTGCTGGTCGCCCCCGGCGTCGGCGTGGTGGTGTCGCGCTCGACGGGGTCGAGCGGCGGCACCGTGTAGGCAGGCACCCGGGCGCTGCCCTGGCCCAGCGCCCCGGTCGGGGTGGGCTCGAACGGCAGCCAGCCCACCCCCTCGAAGTACAGCTCGGGCCAGGAGTGGGAGTCGTTCGTCGCCACCATCCAGCGGTCGGCGATCTTCGTGCCGCCGGTGTAGCCGATCGCCACCCGCGACGGGATGCCCACCACCCTGGCCAGCACCGCCATCGACGCCGCGAACTGCTCGCAGTAGCCCGCCCGGCTGCGCAGCAGGAAGTCGCGCAGGGCGTCGTTGCCGTGGCCCTGCGTCCTGAGGCTGTAGGTGAAGTTGCCCGTCTTGGTGAAGAACTCCTGCAGCTTCACCGCCGCCTCGTACGTGGTGTCGGCGTCGGCCGTGATCCGCGAGGCCAGCTCCTCGATCTCCGGGGGCAGGTCGTCGGGCAGGCTGAGGTAGCGCGGGTCGGCCCCGCTCCTGCTCTGCGGCAGCGACTCCAGCATCTCGCCGGTGACGGCGGGCTCGCTCGAGGCCACCTCGTACTCCAGCCCCGCGGCCTCGTCGCGGGTGGAGAACACCATGAGCGTGTCCACGTCCGCGCGCCAGTCGCCCTCGACGCGGACCTCGCGCGGCGGGTACGGCAGCGGCAGGAACGACAGCTCGGCGATCTCCTCGCTGATCTCCACGGTGGTCACCACGTTGTCGACCTTGACCCCGCGGCCCAGCCCCGGAGGCGGCGGCAGCGGGCCGTTGTCCGTCCGGTCGTCCGGCGAGCCCTTCGGCTCCATCCCGAACTGCTCGCCGTCGAACCTGTCGAGCGCGTAGATGCGCAGGTAGCGCGGCTTGTCGTCGTTGTTGGTGTAGGTCAGCACGGTCCGCCGCTCGGGCAGCTCCAGCTGGCCCTTCAGGTTGGCGATCGGGCTCGGGATGCTGATCGAGTTGCCCGCCCCGGAGCCCCTGCCGCCCACGCCGAAGGTGAAGAACGACACCGGCTCCATCACGGGCAGCGCGGCGGGCACCGCCACGGCCAGCACGATCGCGGCGAACCCGATGCGCTTGCCCGACAGGCGCAGCCCCCGCGTGTCCATGGCCGGGCGCGAGCCGCCCGGCCGCTCGGCGGTGGCGGCCATCCGGGTCCGGCGCACCAGCACCGCCCGGCCCCAGTGGCCCAGCCGCTCCCGGCCGTCGGCGACGAGCAGCCCGGTGAAGCCGAGGGCGGCGAGGATGAACGCCGGCCAGCTGATCGGCTCGGGCAGGATCGTGGCCGGCACCGTGGCCAGCGCCAATATCGGCAGCCCCGCCAGCGCCGCGCGCCGCAGCCGCACGGCGAACAGGTCCACCAGGATCGCGATGAGCCCCACCCCGCCGGCGGCCAGCAGCGAGATGGCCTCGTTGGCCGGCACGGGAGCGGCGAACCGCTGGATGTCGGTCCAGCCGGTGGACAGCAGCCGCGCCAGCTCCACCACCGACGCCTTGGTCGGCACCACGTACAGCCACGCCTCCTGCGCGGCGTACGAGGCCGTCAGGTAGATCCACAACGCGACCAGCGCGGCCGGCGGCGCCGCCCAGGCGGGCAGCGCCAGGCGACCGGCCAGCAGGCTCGTGGCCAGCACGGCGAGCACCGCCCCCGTCGCCCCCCAGAACCACGAGGCCGCCTCGAAGAGCGGGTAGAGCAGGATCGCCGCGGACAGCGTGGCCGCCGCGGCGGCGACGGACAGTCTCATGCCGCCCCTCCCTGACCGACTGAGAACCTGCCGCCGCGGTGGGCGGCGTCCTGCCACACCGAGGCGATGGACGTGCCGGCGGGCAGGCGGACGATGCGCCAGCCGTAGCCGGCCAGCACACCCTGCACCGCCCGGTAGTCGTCCGACGTGTCGGGCTCGCGGCCTTCCCACGTCTCCACGTCGAGCAGCACGGCCACCGCGGTGATGCCGGTGTGCCGCACCCGGGCCAGCTCCCTGGCCTCCTCCAGGTCGAGCGCCCCGAGGACCGCCACGACCAGCCCGTCGCCGCCGCCCTGGCGCAGCGCCGAGACGCCGATCTCCAGCGAGCGGGCGGGGCTGTGGCGGACCACGGACAGCGTGTCGAGCAGCGAGTGCCCGACCCCCGTGTCCGTCAGGTGCTCGGCGCCCTGGTCGGTGACCAGACGCAGCCCGAGGCCCTCGCGCGAGAGGTGCACGCCGATCGACGCCGCCGCCGAGACGCCCACCTCGAACGACGAACGGGGACCCTCGCCCCGGTGGGCGTGCCTGCGTGTGTCCAGCAGCAGCGCGCCGCGGCTCTGCCACTGCTGCTCCTCGCGCCGCACCATCAGCTCGCCGCGCCGGGCCGTCGAGCGCCAGTGCACCCGGCGCAGGTCGTCGCCCTGCCGGTACTCGCGCGGGGCCACGTCGTCGTCGCCCGCCGCGGCCACGCTGCGGGTGCGGCTGTCGCCGCCGCCCGCCCACTCGCCCGACAGCCGGACGGCGGGCAGCGGCACGACCTGCGGCGTGACCACGAGCGTGTCGCTGATCGTGAACGAGCGGGTCAGCTCCACCAGCCCGAACGGGTCGGCGATGCGCACCGACAGCGGGCCGATCGTGTAGCGGCCGCGCAGGTCGGAGCGGACCCGGTAGTCGATCTCGCGGATGCCCCGCGGCTCCACCCGGTCCAGCACGAAGCGGGGCCGCACCCCCAGCGCGTACGGCACGGTGTCCTCGATGAGGAGCAGACCGGTGGGCAGGCGGGTGACGTTCTCCAGGCGCAGGATCACGGTGGCCTCTCCGCCCACCTCGGTCCTGGGCGGGTCGAGCCGCCGGGCGCAGCTCAGCCGGTAGCGGGTGCGCGCCACGACCATCGCGGCCAGCAGCGGCAGCGCCGTCACCAGGACCCCGATCCTGAACAGGTCGTTCTCGCCCAGCAGCACCGCCATGAGCAGCGCCGCGATCCCGGAGGCGAGGAACGACCTGCCTCTGGAGGTGAGCGCCCGAAGCCCGTCTCTCACGACGCCCGTGTCTCCGGGACGGGCACGCGCCTGAGCAGGTCGGTCACCACCTGTTCGGGCAGGCGGCGCTGGCCCTGCGCCTCGACGCTGGGCAGCAGCCGGTGCGCGAGCACGGGCACGGCGAGGTCCTGGAGGTCGTCGGGGATGACGTAGTCGCGTCCGGACAGCGCCGCGTGCGCCCTGGCCGCGCGGACGAGCTGCAACGTCGAGCGCGGGGAAGCGCCCAGCCGCAGGTCGGGGGAGGTGCGGGTGGCGACCACCAGGTCGATGGCGTACTTCTTGACCGGCTGGGCCACGTAGACGCCGCGTACCGCCTCGATGAGCGCCCGCACCTCGGCCGTCGTCGCGACCGGCTCCAGCTTGTCCAGCGGGGAGGCGCCGCCGTGCACGTCGAGCATCTCCAGCTCGGCGGTGGGCGCCGGGTAGCCCATCGCGACGCGCGCGGTGAAACGGTCGCGCTGCGCCTCGGGCAGCGGATAGGTGCCCTCCATCTCGATGGGGTTCTGTGTGGCGATCACCATGAAGGGCATGTCCAGCCGGTACGTCACGCCGTCGACGGTGACCTGGTGCTCCTCCATGCACTCCAGCAGCGCCGACTGCGTCTTGGGGGAGGCGCGGTTGATCTCGTCGCCCACCACGATGTTCGCGAACACCGGGCCGGGCTTGAACTCGAACTCCCGCGTCTGCTGGTTGTAGGCGCTGACGCCGGTGATGTCGCTGGGCAGCAGGTCCGGGGTGAACTGCACCCGGCGGACCGGGCAGTCGATGGACCGGGCGAGCGCCTTGGCAAGCATGGTCTTGCCGACCCCGGGTACGTCCTCGATCAGCAGGTGGCCCTCGGCGAGCAGGACGGTGAGGGTGAGACGCACGGCGTCGCTCTTGCCCTCGACCACGGACTCGACCGCCTCGCGGATACGGTGTGCGGTGGAGACCAGCTCGTCGAGCCGGTGAGGGACGTCATGGGTTACTGCCACCAGGCCTCCATGAGACGAAGTGCAACGGGTGTCCCGGCGGCGTGGGTGCCATTGCGGGAGCCATGCCTTTCCTTTTCCATTGTCTGTACGACCCTACGACGCTGCGGGTTCTTGGGCGACTTTTGAGGATTTTCCACAGAAGCTAGTCAGTGTCCGGTTTCTGTGGCATACGCGTGCCGATCCGGTCACACATGGCCTCGCGCCCGCTCCCTTTCCCTCCACCCGCGTCGCCGCCCCCGCTTCCGGCGCCCTCCGCGCCCTTCGACACGCCCAGGACGGCCACCCGGCCCCCCGCCGCCCCCCACTCCGCTCCACCTCTCTGACCTGCGGAAACGTCCGGCGAACAGGCGGCGACGTGCTGTTGAATCAGTTGACGGTGGGGAGAAGTGGAGTATGGTGGTGCGCAGTGGAGGGCACGGTGCGTCAGCGCTGGGCGCTTCGCCAGGCACGGGAGGTGGAGCCGATGTTCCTCGGCACCCATCAGCCGCGCCTCGACGACAAGGGACGGCTGTTCCTGCCGGCTAAGTACCGTGAGGAGCTGGCGGAGGGTCTTGTGATCACCAAAGGCCAGGAGCGATGCCTCTACGTCTTTCCCGTGGAGGAGTTCCAGCGCATTACCGAGGCTCTCAGCACCGCCCCGGTCACCGCCAAGGCGGTGCGTGACTACAGCCGCGTCTTCTTCGCCAGCGCGTCCGACGAGACTCCCGACAAGCAGGGACGCATCACGATCCCGCAGAGCCTGCGCCAGTACGCCGGCCTGAGGCGTGACTGCGTGGTCATCGGGGCCAACACCCGGCTGGAGATCTGGGACTCGCAGGCATGGGACACCTACCTCCAAGCGCAGGAGCAGGCGTTCGCCGATCTGTCGGAGGAGGTGCTGCCAGGGATCTTGTGAGAGCCACGGTCGATCCGTCGGATATGTCGTTCGGCGAGGTCTCCACCCGCAACCACTGCCCGCCAGCTGATGCACCTTCCCCGGTGTCAGATGGAGGGCGTTCACGAAGAGGGTGCGGATGGGGACCTGGCCGGGCGGCGCCGGGTGGGGACCCAGGAAGGTCCGATCGGTCACCGGACACGCGTCAACCGCGAGCACGGACGCGAGAGGGGGGTTGGAGATGCACGACACCGCAGGCACGGGCGGTCACGTTCCGGTCATGCTCGACCGCGTACTGGAGCTGCTGGCCCCGGCGCTGACGGGCGTGAGCCCGGTCGTCGTCGACGCCAACCTCGGCCTCGGCGGCCACTCGGAGGCCCTGCTCGCGGCCCACCCGTCGCTTCATCTCATCGGCATCGACCGCGACCCGTTCGCGATCGAGTTCTCCACGCGCAGGCTCGCGCCCTACGCCGACCGCACGACGCTGGTGCACGCCACGTCCGACCGGCTGGCCGACGTGCTGGCGCAGGCGGGCCGGCCGTCGATCGACGGCGCGCTGTTCGACCTCGGCGTCTCCTCGCCGCAGCTCGACGAGGCCGAGCGCGGCTTCGCCTACTCCTACGACGCGCCCCTCGACATGCGGATGGACACCAGCCAGGAGCTGACCGCCGAGAAGGTGGTCAACACCTACTCCGCCGGCGACCTGACGCGCATCCTCCGCGACTACGGGGAGGAACGGTTCGCACCGCGTGTCGCGGGCTTCATTGTCAGGGAACGGGCCAAGGAGGCCATAACGTCGACCAAGCGGCTCGCGGAGATCGTTCGTGACGCGATCCCGGCCGCGACCCGGCGCACCGGGGGCAACCCCGCCAAGAGGACTTTCCAAGCGCTGCGCATCGAGGTGAACGCGGAGCTCGCCGCCCTGGAGGCGGCGCTTCCCGCGGCTCTCGACGCGCTCGCCGTGGGTGGGCGAGTCGTCGTGCTCTCCTACCACTCCCTCGAGGACCGGCTGACCAAGCAGGTCCTCACGGCGCGAACCAGGGACACCAGCCCGCCCGGGCTGCCCGTCCCGCTGCCGGCTCACCAGCCGCGGTTCCGCCTGCTGACGAGGGGAGCCGAGCTCCCGAGCGAAGAGGAGGTGGCCCGTAACCCGCGGGCCGCCTCGGCCCGGCTACGGGCGGCAGAGAGGATCCGTGTTGACCACCACGACTGAGCAGGAGACCGGCCGCGACGCGCCCGCCCGTGGCGGCCTGCCCGAGACGGGCCTGAAGCCCGGGCCCGCGGCCGCGTCCCGGACCGGCCGCCGCCGGCCCCAGGCGCCGCGCCAGTCCAGGCCCAACCCGGTCACCGGCCCCGCACCGGACGCCGCCACGCGGCCTGGCCCGGACGCCGACGCGGGGGCCGCCGACGGCACCCGCCGTCCGGCCCGTGCCGGCTCGCGCCCCGCGACGGGTGCCGCGTCGGGTTCGCGTGCCACCACGGGTGCCGCGTCGCGGGCGGCCTCCGGCTCGCGTGTGGCGTCCGGCGCCGCCTCCCGGACGGCCTCGGGCACGCGTCCCGCGCAGAAGCCCGGCGCGGGTCCCGCGCAGAAGCCCGGCACGCGTCCCACGCAGGGGCCCGGCACCGGCTCGCGTCCC
>NZ_KZ559466.1:296891-341174 GCF_002850745.1 Nonomuraea indica | reverse complement strand
GCCGCCGCCGAGCCCCGCCGCCGACACCGCCGCCCGCGGCGGGACCGGCGACGCCCGGCTGCGCGCCCCCCGTCCGGCGGCGCAGCGCCGGCCCGCGCGGCGACGCCAGCGGGCGCCGTTCGTGCTGCTCGTCGTCGGGCTGCTGTGCGGTGGTCTGATGAGCCTGCTGCTGCTCAACACCGTGCTCGCGCGCGACTCGATCACCGCCGGCGAGCTTCGCGAGGACATCGCCAACGCGCGCCGGCACAACGACTACCTGCGCCAGGAGAACGAGCGGGCGACCCAGCCCGACGCCATCGCCACGCAGGCCGAGCAGCAGGGTCTGACCCGCGACACGGGCATCAACCCGCTGCCTGTCGACGACGACGCGCCGCTGCCCGGCAAGAGCGCCGAGCCCGGCCCGCGGCGCGGTGCGGACCCGGGCCCGCGGCCCGGTGCCGAGACCGGCGCCACGACCGGCACCGGCACCGGCACCGGCACCGGTGCCGAGACCGGCGCTGAGGTGGGCGCCACGACGGGGACCGAGACCGGTGCGCGGTCCGGCGCCGAGGCCGGCGCGGACTCCGGCACGGAGTCCGGTGCGGTGGGCCGGACGCGGTGAGGGAGACAGGCGGCAAGGGCCAGGGGCCCGGCCGCGGCGCTGGCGGCGCCGGCTCTCAGGGAGGGGCCGGCGCCGTTCGTCGTCGGCCGGGCGGTCCCGGGCGGCAGGGCGGCTCGGCGCGCTCGGAGGGGACGGGACGGCCGTCGCCCGACGAGCGGCGCGAGCCGCGCAACCCGAGGAAGCAGCCCGACCCGTTCGACCTGCCCTTCGGCAGCGGGCCCGCGGCCGACGCCCGGCGTCTGCGCCCGCCACGGGACGACGCGGGCGGGCACCCCGGCGACGACGAGCCACGCGGCGGCACCCGGCGACCCCGCGCCGGTGACGAGCCGGCGGGTGCCGGACGGCGGTCGCGTACGGGTGACGAGCAGGCGGAGGGCGCCGGACGGCGGCCGCGCGGTGCGGACGACCCCGCCGGGACCGCCCGGCGGCGGTCGCGCACGGGGGACGAGCCGGCGGGCGGGCGGGGGGCGGAGGACGGCGACGGCCCCCGCCCCGGCGGGCGCGCGCGCCACGACGGGGCCGAGGGCGCCCGCAGGAGCGGTGAGACCGGCCGGGCGGGGGCGCGCCTCCCGCAGGCCGGCGACGAGCGCGCACGCGGCCGGGCGCGGCAGGACGGGCACGACCGCGGGCGCGAGCGTGCCCCGCGGGAGGACGCCGACGCCCCCCGTGCCCGCCCCGGCCAGGACGACGGGCGCGGCCGCACCCGCGCCGCACCCGCCGCCGCCTCCGGCCGCGCCCGTGACAACCGCCTGCGGTCGGAGTCCGCCTCCTCCCGCACCAGGTCCGGCGAGACGTCCGGCCGGGCTCGCGACGGTCGTGCGCGGTCGGATGAGGCGTCCAACCGGGCCCGTGATGGCCGTACGCGGTCGGATGAGGCGGCCGGCCGGGCCCGTGATGGCCGTACGCGGTCGGATGAGGCGGCCGGCCGGGCACGGGAGGGGTGGGAGCCGCGGGACGGCGCCCGCCGCGGCTGGAACGCCTGGCGCCCGTGGCCGGACGGCGACGAGCGCCGGCCGGGGCGCGGCGGCGACGGCCCCCGGCCGCCCCGCAGGCCCCCGGCGCCCCCGCGCCCGCCCAAGCCGCCCCTCGTGCTGCGCCTCGGCAACCCCCGGCGGCGCATCAACATCGGGCTGATCGGCATGACCTTCATCCTGTCGATCTTCGCCGGCCGGCTCATCCAGATGCAGGGCCTCGACTCCAAGGTCTACGAGGCGGCCGCCGCCGGCCAGCGCCTGCACAAGGAGGTCATCCCGGCCAAGCGCGGCACGATCACCGACGCCGGCGGCCACGCCCTGGCCGTGACCGTCGAGGCACGCGAGGTCGCCATCGACCCCAGCAAGGTGCCCGCCGACGTCCGGCCCAAGGTCGCGGCCGTCCTGGCCCGCCACCTCGGCAAGCCCGAGCAGGAGATGACCGCCAAGCTCGCCAGGGTCGACACCCGCTACCAGCTGCTGGCCAGGGACGTCGACCCGGTCGTGGCCGACCGCCTGCTCAAGGCGGGCGTGCCGGCGCTGACCGAGAAGAGGACCTACCGCCGCCTCTACCCGGGCGGCGACCTGGCGGGCAGCCTCATCGGGTTCGTCGGCGACGAGGGCAAGGGGCTCGGCGGCATCGAGGCCGCCCGCAACTCCCTGCTGGCCGGCCGTGACGGCGAGCTGCGCGCCGAGACCGGCCGCGACGGGCAGCGCATCCCCATGACCAGCAGCCAGCGCACCGCCCCCGTCGACGGCCGCGACGTGCGGCTGACCATCGACCGCGACATCCAGTGGGCGGCCCAGCGCACCCTCGCCGAGCAGGTCGAGAAGTCGGGCGCGAGCAGCGGCACCGTCATCGTCATGGACGTGCGCACGGCCCAGATCCTCGCCATGGCCAACGCCCCGGAGCTCGACCTGGACAACTGGCGCCGCTCGTCCCCCGACCTGTACATCAACCGCGCAGCCTCCGACGTGTTCGAGCCGGGCAGCACCAACAAGGTGATCACCGCCGCGGCGGCGCTGGAGGCGGGCGCGGTCACGCCCGGCACGGTCTTCCACGTGAAGGACAACATCCGGTGCGCCGACCGGACCCTGCGCGACGCCCACCCGCACCCGCCGCAGGCCATGACGTTCCAGGAGGCGATGGCGCAGTCCAGCAACGTCGCCACCATCATGGCCGCGCGCAAGATCGGCGACGCGAAGCTGTACGAGATGCTGAGGGCGTTCGGCTTCGGCAGCCGGCCGGGCGGCGGCGTGCCCGGCGCGGGAGCCGGGCTGCTGCCCGACCACAAGGGCTGGTCGGGCAGCCAGAGCTGCACGGTCGCCTACGGCCAGGGCGTGTCGGTGACGGCGCTGCAGATGGCCAGCGTCTACCAGACCATCGCCAACGGCGGGGTCAAGGTGGAGCCGCAGCTGGTGGCGGGCACCACCGACACGGGCGGCAGGTTCGTCCCGGCGCCTCCCGGTAAGCAGACCAGGGTGGTGAGCGAGAAGACCGCCAAGGAGATCACGACCATGCTGGAGTCCGCCGTGAGCGCGCAGGGCACCGGCGAGCTGGCCGCCATCCCCGGTTACCGGGTCGCGGGCAAGACCGGCACCGCCGACCGCTACGATCAGCAACTCGGCCGTTACGACGGCTACACGGCCTCCTTCGCGGGCTTCAGCCCCGCCGACGCGCCCCGCCTGGTGGTGCTCTCGGTGCTGCAGAACCCGAAGAACGGTCACTTCGGCGGGCAGGTCGCCGCGCCCGTGTTCAAGGATGTGATGACGTTCGCCATCAAGAGCAGGAAGATCCCGCCGACCGGTTCGGCCGCGCCTCCAGCGCGGACACGCGCGGGACAGTGACAGGGAAAGGTACGCTGCCGCCGTGCGTCCCCCGTCCATGCGTCCCACGACCACCTCGCCCCGTCCGCTGACGGGGCTCGCGACCATGCTCGACGCCGAGTCCGGCTCGCCGAGGTCGCCCCACGCCGCGCTGACCGGCGTCACCATCGACTCCCGCGAGGTCACGCGCGGCGACCTCTACGTCGCCGTGCGCGGCAGCCAGGTGCACGGCGCGAGCTTCGCCGCCGAGGCGCTGGCACGTGGAGCCGTCGCCGTGCTCACCGACCCCGCGGGCCGCGAGGCGGCGGCGGCGACCGGGCTGCCGGTGCTGGTGGTGCCCGACCCGCGCGCCCTGCTCGGGCAGGTCGCCTCCTGGGTGTACGGCCAGCCGGCGCACGACATCCAGGTGCTCGGCGTCACCGGCACCAGCGGCAAGTCGACCACCACGTTCCTGCTGGAGGCGGGGCTGCGCGCCGCCGGGCACACGGCCGGGCTGGTCGGCGGCGTCGAGATCCGCGTGGGCGAGGAGCACTTCCCGGCCAGGCTGACCACTCCGGAGGCGTCGGAGCTGCACGGCCTGTTCGGCCTCATGCGTGAGCGCGGCGTGACCGCCGCCGCCATGGAGGTCTCCAGCCACGCGCTGGCGCTCGGCCGGGTCGACGGCGTCTTCTACGACGTGGCCCTGTTCACCAACCTGTCGCAGGACCACCTCGACTTCCACAAGGATCTCGACGACTACTTCGCGACCAAGGCCCGGCTGTTCCAGCCGGAGATGAGCCGCGTGGGCGTGACCAACGTCGACGACCCGTACGGCCGCGAGCTGCTGTCGCGGGCCAAGGTGCCGATGACCACCTTCTCCGCGCTGGGCGACCCGGCGGCCGACTGGCGGGCCCTGGACACCCGGCTGGGCGCCGACGGCAGCACGTTCCGCGTGGTGGGTCCCGGCGGGGTGGAGGCCGACGCGCAGATCGCGCTGCCCGGCCCGTTCAACGTCGCCAACGCGCTCGGCGCGGTCGTCACCCTGGTCGAGGCCGGGGTGACGCTGCAGACGGCCGTCCACGGCGTCGCCTCCCTGACCGGCGTGCCCGGCCGGATGGAACGGGTGACCGGGCCCGGCGAGGACTTCCAGGCCGTCGTCGACTACTCGCACAAGCCCGGGGCCGTCGAGTCGGTGCTGTGCTCGCTGCGCGAGGTCACCGCGGGCAGCCTCACGGTCGTGCTGGGTTGCGGCGGCGACCGCGACGCCGGGAAACGCCCGCTGATGGGCGAGGCCGCGGCGCGGCTGGCCGATGTGGCGATTTTCACCAGCGACAATCCCCGCTCCGAGGACCCGCTGGCGATCCTGGCCGCGATGATGGAGGGAGCGCTCCGCGTTCCGCAGCACGACCGCGCTCATGTGATCATTGAGCCTGACCGCGCGGCCGCGATCGACCTGGCGATCGGCCGGGCCGAGCGCGGCGACGTGGTGGTCGTGGCAGGCAAGGGCCACGAGCAGGGCCAGTACATCTCAGGCGAAGTGATCCCCTTCGACGACCGTCAGGTCGTCGCCGAGGCGATCGCCGCACGCAAGGAAAGCAGGAAGCACGCATGATCCCGTTGCCCCTGGCCAGGATCGCCGAGATCACCTCGGGCGCCCTGTCAGGCAAGGCCGACCCCCGGGCGGTGGTCCGCGGTCCCGTCGTGATCGACTCGCGTGACGTCCGGCCGGGATCGCTGTTCGTCGCGTTCAAGGGCGCGCGCGTCGACGGCCACGACTACGCCGCCCAGGCGGTCCGGGCCGGAGCCGTCGCGGTGCTGGCGAGCAGGCCGGTCGAGGCGCCCGCGGTGATCGTGCCGGACCAGGCCGCCGCGCTCGCCGGCCTGGCCACGGCGCAGGCGGCGGCGCTGCCCGACGCCACCGTGATCGGCGTGACCGGATCGGCCGGCAAGACGACCACCAAGGACCTGCTGGCCCGGCTCACCGCGCGCATCGGCCCGACCATCGCGCCGGTCGGCTCCTACAACAACGAGATCGGCCACCCGCTGACGGTGCTCAAGGCCGACCTCGACACCCGCTTCATGGTCCTGGAGCTGAGCGCGCGCAACATCGGTCACATCGCGGCGCTCACCCGCATCGCGCCGCCCCGCATCGGCGTCGTGCTGAACGTCGGCACCGCCCACCTCGGCGTGTTCGGCGGCAAGGAGGCCATCGCGCAGGCCAAGGGCGAGCTTGTCGAGTCGCTGCCCCGCGACGGGGTCGCCGTGCTCAACGCCGACGACCCGCTGGTGCGGGCGATGGCCGCGCGCACCGCCGCCCGCGTCACGCTGTACGGGCGCGGCGAGGACGCGGCGATCCGCGCCGAGGGCGTGACCGTGGACGAGCGCGGCCGGGCCTCCTTCACGCTGCACACCCCCTCCGGCGCCGCCCCGGTCAAGCTGAAGCTGTACGGCACCCCGGCCGTCGAGAACTCCCTGGCCGCCGCGGCCGCCGCCTACGAGCTGGGCCTGCCCGTCGCCACCATCGCCGAGGAGCTGTCGGAGGCCACGCCGCGCAGCCGGTGGCGGATGGAGGTCACGGACCGGGCCGACGGCGTCACGGTCGTCAACGACGCCTACAACGCCAACCCCGACTCGATGCGGGCCGCGTTCGAGGCGCTGGGCGCGCTCGGCAAGGGGCGGCGGCGCTTCGCCGTGATCGCCGCCCTGCGCGAGTTGGGCGAGGACGGCGCGGCGCTCAACGAGGAGCTGGGCCGCCTGGCGGGTGGTTCCGGCCTGTCCGGTCTCGTCGTGGCCGGCCCCGACGCGGAGCCGGTCCTGGAGGGGGCCGCCGCGGCCGCGGGGGCCCCGTCCGCCGTCTCGCCGGACATTTCCGGTATGTCGCCTGGCGACGGCGAGGCGCTCCCGATCGTCCACGTGCCCGACGCGCAGGCCGCGGCGGCCCAGGTGGGCGCCTGGCTGCGGCCCGGCGACGTGGTGCTCGTCAAGGGCCCGCGCGCGATGGGTCTCGAAAGGACGGCCGAGCTGCTGCTCGGGGGTGCCCCCCAGTGACCAACATCATCATCGCCGGCGCGATCGGCCTGATCCTCTCCATGCTCGGCACGCCGGTGGCCATCCGGCTGTTCTCCAGGCGCGGCTACGGCCAGGAGATCCGCGAGGAGGGCCCGTCCGGGCACCACGGCAAGCGGGGCACCCCCACCATGGGCGGCACCGTCATCGTGCTGGCCTCCCTGCTCGCCTACGGCGGCTCCCACGCGGCCACGCTCACCCCGCCGACCGTCTCCGGGATGCTCGTGCTGTTCCTGATGACCGGGCTCGGCGCGGTCGGCTTCCTCGACGACTTCATCAAGATCTACAAGCAGCGCAGCCTGGGCCTGCGCAGCGGCGCCAAGGCTCTCGGCCAGCTCGTCGTCGGCGCGGTCTTCGCCGTGATGGTCACCCAGCAGGCCAACGTCTACGGCATCACCCCCGCGGAGCCCCGGCTGTCCTTCCTGCGCGACTTCGGGCCGTCGATCGGCATCGTCGGGTTCACCGTCTGGGTCCTGATCATGATCGTCGGCTTCTCCAACGCGGTGAACCTCACCGACGGCCTCGACGGCCTGGCCAGCGGCGCCACCGGCGTCGTGCTCGCCGCGTACGTCCTGATCGGCAACTGGCAGCTGCGCAACAACTGCATCGACCAGCTCGGCCCCAACTGCTACTGGGTACGCGACCCGCTCGACCTCGCCGTGGTGGCCGCGGCCGTGCTCGGCGCGCTGATCGGCTTCCTGTGGTGGAACGCCCCGCCCGCCCGGATCTTCATGGGCGACACCGGCTCGCTGGCGCTCGGCGGCGTGCTGGCGGGCCTGGCCATCGCCACCCGCACCCAGCTCCTGCTGATCATCCTGGCCGGCCTCTGCGTGATCATCACGATGTCGGTCATCATCCAGGTCGGCTCCTTCAAGCTGACCGGCAAACGGGTCTTCCGGATGGCGCCGCTGCAGCACCACTTCGAGCTCAAGGGCTGGGCCGAGACCACGATCGTGGTCCGCTTCTGGCTGATCGCCATGCTCTGCTCGGCCCTCGGGCTCGGCCTGTTCTACTTCGAGTGGATGCCGAGGTGACCCGGTGAGCCGCACCTGCGTCGCCGGGCTCGGCGTGTCCGGCACCGCGGTGGCGCGGGCCCTGGCCGGGCGCGGCGAGCCCGTCGTGGTGGTCGAGTCCGTCGCGGGCGACCGGCAGCGCGAGGCCGCCGCCGAGCTGGCCGGCCGGGGCGTCGAGGTGCGCTTCGGGCCGCTGGAGCTGCCCGAGGGCGTCACCCGCCTCGTCACCACCGGCTGGGCGCCGCACCATCCGCTCGTCGCCGCCGCGCTCGCCGCGGGCGTCGAGGTCGTCGGCGAGGTGGAGCTGGCCTGGCGGCTGCGGCCCGCCGGCGCCGCCCCCTGGCTGGCGCTGACCGGCACCAACGGCAAGACCACGGCCGTGCGCATGCTCACCGCCATCCTGCGGGCCGCCGGCCGCGAGGCGGTCGCCGTCGGCAACGTGGGCGTCCCGGTCATCCAGGCCGTCACGGAGCCCTACGACGTGCTCGCCGTCGAGCTGTCGAGCTTCCAGCTCCACTGGTCGAGCAGCCTCGCCCCGCACGCCGCCGCGATACTCAACGTCGCGCCCGACCACCTCGACTGGCACGGCTCCATGGACGCCTACGCCGAGGCCAAGGGCCGCATCTACGAGCGCGCCGGCACCGTCGTGCACAACGCCGACGACCCCGAGGCCACCCGCCTGGCCGCCCCGTACCCGGGAGCCGTCGGCTTCACGCTCGGCGTGCCCCGGCCCGGCCAGCTCGGCGTGGTCGAGGACCTCCTCGTCGACCGGGCGTTCGTCGCCGACCCCGTCGAGGCGGCCGAGGAGCTCGCGACCCTGGCCGACGTGCGCCCCCTCGCGCCGCACAACGTGGCCAACGCCCTGGCCGCCGCCGCGCTGGCCCGCTCCCTGGGCGTGCCCGCCGCCGCCGTACGGCAGGGCCTGCGCGACTTCACGCCCGACCCGCACCGCCTGGCCCACGTCGAGCGGATCGGCGAGGTCGACTACGTCGACGACTCCAAGGCCACCAACCCGCACGCCGCCGCGGCGGCCCTGTCGGCCTACCGGTCGATCGTGTGGATCGCGGGCGGCCAGCTCAAGGGCGCCGACGTGGACGACCTCGTGCGGCGGGCCGCCCCCCGGCTGCGCGGCGTGGTGCTGCTCGGCGCCGACCGGGCCCGGATCGCCGAGGCACTCGCGCGACACGCGCCGAATGTCCCCGTCGTGGACATCTCCGGCCAAGACACTGGGACGATGAACCGAGTCGTCTCCGAAGCCGCCCGCCTGGCCTCGCCGGGGGACACCGTGCTGCTCTCCCCGGCGGGCGCGTCGCTCGACATGTTCGCCGGCTACCCGGCCCGGGGGGAGGCCTTCGCGCGAGCCGTACGCGAACTGAAGGCGGCCCCGTGAGCGCCACCACCGAGGACCGGCCGCAGCCCGGCCCGGTCGAGGGTCCCACCGGGTGGGCCCGCGAGCAGCTGGGCGTGCTCAAGGAGCTGCTCGGCAAGCCGCTCACCACCTACTACCTGGTCATCGGGTGCAGCGGTCTGCTGCTGGCGCTCGGCCTGATGATGGTGCTGTCCGCCTCCAGCATCGAGTCGATGCAGAAGACCGGCAGCCCCTACTCCTGGTTCATCAAGCAGTCGCTGTCGGCCGCGCTCGGCGTGGTCGTCATGTGGCTCTGCTCGCGGCTGCCGCACAAGTTCTTCCGCTGGGCCGGCTACCCGCTGATGGCGCTGTCCATCATCGCGCTGGTCATGGTGCTGTTCATCGGCTCCTCCGAGCTGGGCGCCCAGCGGTGGATCTACCTGCCGGGCGGGCTGACCATCCAGCCGTCGGAGCCCGCCAAGCTCGGCCTGGCCCTGTGGGGCGCCGACCTGCTCGCCCGCCGGGCGCGACAGGGGCGCATCGAGTGGCGGCACATGCTCATCCCGCTCATGCCCGGCACGGCCATCCTGGCCGTCATGGTCATGCTCGGCCGCGACCTCGGCACCACGCTCGTGCTCTTCATGATCTTCCTGGCCCTGCTGTGGGTGGTGGGGGCGCCGATCCGGCTGTTCGGCGGCATCCTGGCGCTCGCCGTGCTGGCCGCCGTCATCATGATCCGGGTGGAGCCCTACCGGATGGCCAGGGTCAGCTCGCTGCTAGACCCGTGGGCCGACGCGCAGGGGGCCGGCTACCAGGCCGTGCAGGGCCAGATCGCGATGGGCTCCGGAGGCTGGTTCGGTCTCGGCCTCGGCAGCAGCCGGGCCAAGTGGAACTGGCTGCCGCACGGCGAGAGCGACTTCATCTTCGCCATCCTCGGCGAGGAACTCGGCCTCATGGGGACCCTGGTCGTGGTGGCCCTGTTCGGGCTGCTCGGCTACGCGGGGCTGCGTGTCGCCACCCGGGTCAACGACCCGTTCGTCCGCCTGGCCGCCGCCGCCGTGGTCGCCTGGATCGCCGGGCAGGCGATCGTCAACATGGGCGCCGTGCTCGGCGTGCTGCCGATCACCGGCATCCCGCTGCCCCTCGTGTCGTACGGCGGATCGGCGCTGCTGCCGACGCTGGCCGCGCTCGGCATGCTCCTGTCGTTCGCCAAGAGGGAACCGGGTGCGCGCGAAGCTCTGGCCGCACGCGGCCCCGGACCGGTCGTACGGGCCCTAAGCTGGCTTGGCCTGGGGGGAACGACCAGAGGCAGAGCGAGACGTTAGGGAGTGGACATGAGGGTGGTCCTCGCCGGGGGAGGGACGGCCGGCCACATCGAGCCGGCACTCGCCCTTGCCGACGCGTTGCGCCGTCTCGACCCGAGCATCGGCATCACCTGCGTCGGCACCGAGCGCGGCCTGGAGACCAGCCTCGTGCCGGCCCGGGGCTACGGCCTGGAGCTGGTCCCCGCGGTGCCGCTGCCCCGCGCTCTCACCACGCAGCTGCTCACCATGCCCGGCCGGCTGGCCGTGGCGGTCAACGCCGTGGCCGGCGTGCTCGACCGGGTCGAAGCCGACGTCCTCGTCGGCTTCGGCGGCTACGTGGCGACCCCGGCCTACCTCGCGGCCAAGCGCCGCGGCCTGCCGATCGTCGTCCACGAGGCCAACCCGCGGCCCGGCCTCGCCAACCGGCTCGGCGCCAAGCTCACCGACCACGTCTTCGCCGGTTCCCCCGACGCGGCCTTCAAGGGCGACTACATCGGCACCCCGCTGCGCCGCGAGATCGTGGCGCTCGACCGGCTGTCCACCGGCGACAAGGCCCGCTCCTGGTTCGGGCTGGAGAACGACCGGCCGACCCTGCTCGTCTTCGGCGGCTCCCGCGGCGCCCGGTCGATCAACCAGGCCGCCCTGGCCGCCGCGCCGGCCCTGCGCGCGGCCGGCGTGCAGGTGCTGCACGTGCTGGGGCCGGGCAACACCGCCGAGCGGGAGCCGCCGCCCGGCGACCCCCAGTACGT
This sequence comes from Nonomuraea indica, assembly GCF_002850745.1. GTDB lineage: Bacteria > Actinomycetota > Actinomycetes > Streptosporangiales > Streptosporangiaceae > Nonomuraea > Nonomuraea indica. The sequence continues at coordinate 330,316 of NZ_KZ559466.1, read as the reverse complement.
CCTGCTGCCGTACGTCGACCGGATGGACCTCGCCTACGCCGCGGCCGACCTGGCGCTGTGCCGCAGCGGCGCGCTCACCTGCGCCGAGATGACCGCCGTGGGCCTGCCCGGCGCGTACGTGCCGCTGCCGCACGGCAACGGCGAGCAGCGGATCAACGCCGAGCGCATCGTCGCGGGCGGCGGCGGCCTGGTGGTCGACGACGCCGAGCTGTCACCCGATTGGATCATCCGTAACGTGCTGCCCATCCTGCGCGACCCCGAGCGGGTCGCCGTCATGTCCGAGGCCGCCTCCCGGCTGGGGCGCAAGGACGCCGATATCATTCTCGCGAGGAAAGTCTTGGAGATAGCCCGATGAGTCTGGTCAAGCTGGTCGACCCCGTCTCCGCCGAGGATCTCGGGCGGGTGCACTTCATCGGCATCGGCGGCGCCGGCATGTCGGGCATCGCGCGCATCCTGCTCAAGCGGGGCGTTCCCGTCTCCGGCAGCGACGCCCGCGGCAGCGACCTGCTCAACGAGCTGCGCCGGCTGGGCGCCACCGTGCACATCGGCCACGCCGCCTCCCACGTCAAGAACGTCGACACCGTGGTCGTCTCCACCGCGATCCGCGACTCCAACCCCGAGCTGGGCGAGGCGCTCAAGCAGGGGCTGCGGGTCATCCCGCGGGCCGCCGCCCTCGCCTCCGTGATGGCCGGCCGCACCGCCGTCGCCATCGCCGGCACCCACGGCAAGACCACCACCACCTCCATGCTCACCGTGGCGCTGCAGAAGTGCGGCGCCGACCCGTCCTACTGCGTGGGCGGCCAGCTGGTCACCACCGGGCTCGGCGCCGACGAGGGCTCGGGCCAGGTGTTCGTGGCCGAGGCCGACGAGAGCGACGGGTCGTTCCTCATGCTCGCGCCCGACATCGCCGTGGTGACCAACGTCGAGGCCGACCACCTCGACAACTACGGCGACCCGCGGGCCGTCCACGACAGCTTCGCCCGCTTCGCCGACCGCGTCGGCTCGGTGCTCATCGCCTGCGCCGACGACCCGGGCGCCGTCGAGCTGGCCGAGGTGGCGCGCTCGCGCGGCATCCGGGTGCGCACCTACGGCGCCGCCGGCGAGATCCGGGTCACCGACGTGCGGCCCGACGGGTTCGGCACCACGTTCACCGTCGAGGGCCGCGGCGACGTCAGGCTGGCCGTTCCCGGGGCCCACAACGCCCTCAACGCCACCGCGGTCATCGCCGTGGCCGACGAGCTGGGGCTGCCCTTCGAGGAGATCAGGGACGGCCTGGCGGCCTTCACGGGGGCCAAGCGTCGCTTCGAGGCCAAGGGCGAGGCGGGCGGGGTCGCCGTCTTCGACAGCTACGCCCACCACCCGACCGAGCTGGCAGCCGACCTGCGGGCCGCGCGCGACGTGGTGGCCTCCTTCTCCGGCACCGGCCGGGTCGTCGCGATCTTCCAGCCTCACCTCTACTCGCGCACCAGGTTCTTCGCCGACGAGTTCGGCGCGGCGCTCGGGCTCGCCGACGAGGTCGTCGTGCTCGACGTCTACGGCGCCCGGGAGGACCCCGAGCCGGGGGTGTCGGGGGCGATGGTCGCCGAGCGGGTGCCGCTGCCGGCCGAGCGGGTGGCGTACGCGCCCGACCGCGCCGCGGTCCCGGCGCTGGCGGCCACGCGGGCGCGGCCCGGCGACATCGTGCTCACCATGGGCGCGGGCGACGTCACCGAGCTCGGCTCCCAGATCCTCGCCGAGCTGTCCGCCCGCTGACGACCCGTCCCGGGCCCCGCGCCGTCGGCGCCCGCCCTGGAAGGTGCACGCCCGGCCCGGCTCGCCCGCGTCGCGGGCGCCGGGCGCGTCCCGGGCGGCGGGGGCGCGCGCGGCGTAGGGTCAGTGCCACGATCATGTCGCGGCGCCCGGCGCGCCGTGACGGAGTGACCCGGGGGAGTGATGAAGGCGCGCACGGCACTGCTGGTGCTGCTCACCGCCGGCGTGGTCGGCACGGCCGCCTGGCTGGTGTTCTTCTCGCCCGTGCTCGGCGTCCGCTCGATCACGATCGTGGGAAATATCACAGTTCCCACCGATCGCATCAGGCAACAGGCGGCGGTGCCCGAGCTGCACCCGCTCGCCACGGTGGACCTGGGCGCGGTCGAGTCGCGGGTGCTGGGCATCCGGCGGCTCGCCACGGCCAGGGCCGAACGGGTGTGGCCGGGGACGCTCAGGATCCAGGTGGTCGAGCGCGAGCCCGTCGCCGCCGTCCAGGTGGGCGGGAAGGCGGCGGTCGTCGACAAGCAGGGCGTGGTCATCGAGGTCGGCGACACCGTGCCGCCGCTGCTGCCCGTGCTCGTCGTGGACCGCCCCGCCGCGGGCGACCCGGCGACCATGGCCGCGCTCCAGGTGATCCAGCACCTGCCCGACGAGCTCACCGGCCGGGTCAGGCAGGTCAGGGCCACCACGGCCGAGGGAGTGTCGCTCACGCTCTCCGACGGCCGCAGCGTCGTCTGGGGCGGCACCGACCGGGGCGAGGAGAAGGGCCGCATCCTCACGCGGCTGCTGCGGCGCAAGGCGGAGGTCTACGACGTCAGCTCGCCGGACGTGGTGACCCTGCGCTGAGCCCTGCCCCGCCGCCGGCCGGCGGGGCGTCCAGACCGGGCGCCACAGGTCGCGCGCGCCTGTGCGTGGCGGGGGCCGCGGCGTGAGAGCCTGTACGAGGGCGTACGGCGGAGGAGTGCCCCGACCAGGCGTGACCACAGAGCGAAACGGACAGCCCGCGACACGCCGGACGTGCTTGCGGCGCGGTTAGTTGACCCGCCCGGAGCGTAACTCCTACTGTCCGTATCAATCCTCAGGTTGACATAAATCTGAATCTCAACTTGAGGTTGAGAGTTACCCGAAGTGAGAAACGCGGAGAGATCCGCACCGAAATGGCAAGTACACGAGCGGAAAGGCCCCTCGTCGTGGCAGCACCGCAGAACTACCTCGCGGTCATCAAGGTCGTCGGCATCGGCGGCGGCGGAGTCAACGCCGTCAACCGGATGATCGAGGAGGGACTCAAGGGCGTCGAGTTCATCGCGATAAACACCGACGCCCAGGCGCTGCTGATGAGTGACGCCGACGTCAAACTCGACGTGGGCCGTGAGCTCACACGCGGACTGGGCGCGGGCGCCAACCCCGATGTGGGGCGCAAGGCGGCCGAAGACCATCGCGAGGAGATCGAGGAGGTCCTCAAGGGGGCCGACATGGTCTTCGTCACGGCCGGCGAGGGCGGCGGCACCGGCACCGGCGGCGCGCCCGTCGTGGCCAACATCGCGCGCTCCCTGGGCGCCCTGACCATAGGCGTGGTCACCCGGCCCTTCAGCTTCGAGGGCCGCCGCCGGGCCATGCAGGCCGAGGCCGGCATCGAGACCCTGCGCGACGAGGTCGACACCCTCATCGTGATCCCCAACGACCGGCTGCTGTCGATCTCCGACCGGCAGGTGAGCGTGCTCGACGCGTTCAAGGCGGCCGACCAGGTGCTGCTGTCCGGTGTGCAGGGCATCACCGACCTCATCACCACGCCGGGCCTGATCAACCTCGACTTCGCCGACGTGAAGTCCGTCATGTCCGGCGCCGGTTCGGCGCTCATGGGCATCGGGCATGCCCGGGGCGACGACCGCTCCGTCGCGGCGGCCGAGATGGCGGTCTCCAGCCCGCTGCTGGAGGCCAGCATCGACGGCGCCCACGGCGTGCTGCTGTCGATCGCGGGCGGCTCCGACCTCGGCCTGTTCGAGATCAACGAGGCGGCCCAGCTCGTCTCCATGGCGGCGGCGCCCGACGCCAACATCATCTTCGGCACGGTCATCGACGACGCGCTCGGCGACGAGGTGCGGGTCACCGTCATCGCCGCGGGCTTCGACGACCTGCCGCCGGTGGAGAAGCAGATGCCACGCCCGCAGAGCCGGCCCGCCGCCTCGCCGGTGTCCTCTCCCGCGCGCCCCGGCGTGGCCCCGCCGACGGTGAAGGCCGAGCCGGTGCCGCGCGCCGAGCACCGGCCGGAGCCACGGGCCGACTTCAGGCCCGAGCCGCGGCCGGAGCCCCGGCCCGAGTTCCGGTCCGAGTCCCGCCCGGAGCCGCTGCCCGAGCCCCGGCCCGAGCCGCAGGTGGAGTCCCGCGCCGAGTTCCGGCCCGAGCCGGTGCGCCCGGTCGAGAGCATCCCGGAGCCCGCTCCGGCCCCCGAGCCGGTCGCCGAGGAGCCGCCGAGCCCCGTCTCGATCCCCCGGCCGACGCCCGAGCCCACCAACCCGCCCACCCCCATCACGTCCCGCATGGCCGAGCCCGCCAAGCGCCGCCCGGTGGTCTTCGAGGAGCAGGAGGAGGAGCTCGACGTCCCCGACTTCCTCAAGTGAGCGCCTCGCCCTCGCCGCTCCGTCCGGATACGACGGGGCGGCGTCGCCGTGTGCGGGGGCGGGCGCGGACCGGCGGCGGGGTGAGACCGCCCACACCGCAGGACGGCCCGAGGACGGTCGTTCACGGGCCCGGAGGACGGGCTCTGCGGGCCGGCCGGCGGAGATCTCCCGGCCGGTCCCCAGGCGCTCGGGGGGCGGGAGAGCGGCAGAATGGGCAGCGCGGACGAGAGGGGAGAGGCGCGATGAGGCGGGATGAGATCGCGGCCGGGCTGGCCGAGGTCGAGGAGCGGATCGCGGCGGCGTGCCGGGCGGCGGGACGCGACCGCGGCGAGGTCACACTGATCGCCGTCACCAAGACCCGCCCCGCCGAGGACGTGCGGATCCTGTCCGCGCTGGGCGTGCGCGACGTCGGCGAGAACCGCGACCAGGAGGCCGCCGCCAAGGCGGCCGAACTCGCCGGGCTCCCGCTCACCTGGCACTTCGTCGGCCAGTTGCAGACCAACAAGGCGCGCTCCGTGGCGGGCTACGCCGACGTCGTCCACTCGGTGGACCGGCTCAGGCTGGCGGCCGCCCTGAGCAAGGAGGCCGGGCGGCTCGGCCGCGAGATCGGCTGCCTGGTGCAGGTCGCGCTGGACGACGACCCCGGCCGCGGCGGGGCGGCTCCGGCCGACGTGCCGGCGCTCGCCGACGAGATCGCCGCGCTCGGCAACGTCCGGCTGGGCGGCGTCATGGCCGTCGCGCCGCTGGGGGAGGACCCCGGCAAGGCGTTCGCGCGGCTGCACGAGGTGGCCCTGGCCGTACGTGAGCGCCACCCCGGCGCGACGATGATCTCGGCCGGGATGAGCGACGATCTGGCCGAGGCGATCGCGCACGGCGCGACACACGTACGGGTCGGTACGGCGTTGCTCGGCCGCCGCAAGCCCTTCGTCAGGTAATGTCCCCTCAAGTGGGCCTTCAGGCCCGCGCCAACGGTAGAGGTCGATCAGCGGTGAGCTTCAAGGGGGGTGCGGCTGCCGCCTCGGGCCCTCGCGACAGGCCCGAGCGAGTTGCGACCATGAGCGGGAGGACGACGTAGCGATGGCCGGCGCGATGCGCAAGATGGCGGTCTACCTCGGTCTCGTGGAGGACGACCGCTACGAGAGGTACGAGACCTACCCTGACGACTACCCCTACGAGGACGAGCCGGCGCGCACCGGCGAGGAGCGTCCCGTGGCCGTCCAGGAGCGCGAGGAGGAGACCGACCCCGGCGTGCCCGCGCCCAGGCCCGCCACGACGGTCCTGGAGCGCCGCACGACCGATCTGGCCCGCATCACCACGTTGCACCCCCGCACGTACAACGAGGCCCGCACGATCGGCGAGCACTTCCGCGACGGCACCCCGGTGATCATGAACCTGACCGAGATGGTTGACAGCGACGCCAAGCGGCTTGTGGATTTCGCGGCAGGTCTGGTCTTTGGCCTACACGGCAGCATCGAACGTGTTACCAACAAGGTGTTCCTGTTGTCCCCAGCCAATGTCGAGGTGACCGCCGAGGACAAGGCACGAATCGCGGAACGCGGGTTCTTCAACCAGAGTTAGAGTCTCTGTATGTCTATCGAACCCAACCAGGTCTCACCGAGGCCCGGAGGGCACACCGGAAGTGGAGGCGCGGCCAGACCGTGGGGATCGTAAGTCAGATCTTGGTCGTAGTCCTGTCGCTCTATCTGGTGCTGCTCATCGGCAGGATGATCTTCGAGACGGTGCAGGCGTTCGCCCGCCAGTGGCGTCCCTCCGGGGCGGTGCTGGTGCTGGCGGAGGCCACATACACCGCCACCGACCCACCTCTCAAGTTCCTCCGCCGTTTCATTCCTCCGCTCCGGTTGGGTACGGTGGCCTTTGACCTAAGCTTCACCGTCCTCTTCATCGTCGTCCTCCTCCTCATCCAGATCGTTGGATGGCTGGGCCGGTGACGGGGGCCGCGGGGCACCGGTCAAGAGCCAACTCGTGTCCGCGCTGAAGTGATTCGGGTCCACAGTCCCTCCGGACAGACTCCACGCGCGCCAAGGAGACCAAAAAGATGCCGCTGACGCCCGCTGACGTGCGGAACAAGCAGTTCAGTACCACCCGGTTGCGCCCGGGCTACGACGAGGAAGAGGTCGACGCGTTCCTCGACGAGGTCGAGGCCGAGCTTGACCGCCTGATCCAGGAGAACGAGGAGCTGCGGGCCAAGCTGGCCGAGTGCCTGCGCGGGAAGGTGCCGGGCGGCATGAACATGCCCATGGCCCCCGCCCCGGTGCAGGAGCAGCCCAAGCCCGAGATGATGATGCCGCCGCAGCCGGAGCCGATGAAGGCGCCCGAGCCGCAGCCGCAGCCCGTCCCCGTGGCGATGAACATGCCGCCCGCCGAGGACAACATGGACACCGCGGCCCGCGTGCTCGCCCTGGCCCAGCAGACGGCCGACCAGGCGATCGCGGACGCCCGCCGGGAGGCCGACGAGACCGTCACCCGCGCCCGCCGCGAGGCCGACGAGATCCTGACCAAGGCCCGCCGCCAGGCCGAGCAGGTCATCGGCGACGCCCGCGCCCGCGCCGAGACGCTCGAGCGCGACGCGCAGGAGCGCCACCGCCAGGCCATGGGCTCCCTCGTGCAGACGCGCGACGAGCTCGAGCGCAAGGTCGAGGAGCTGCGCAGCTTCGAGCGCGAATACCGCAGCCGGCTCAAGCTCTACCTGGAGAACCAGCTCGCCGAGCTCAACGTCTCCGCCGAGGGCAGCGGTGCCTTCCCGGTGATGTCCGGTGGCCCCGTCTCCGCTCCGGCCATGTCGCACGCCGTTCCCCAGGGCGGTCAGCAGCCTCTCCCCGGCGGCCCCGGCCCCTTCGGCGGCGAGGCTCCGCAGGGCGCTTTCCCCGGCGGTGACGGTCCTCACAACGACCGCCGGTAAAGTAGCGGGTCAACAAGGACCCGTCACTCGAAAGAGCCCTCTGTGATCCTAATCAGTGCTGGTCTGGTGCTCGCGGCGGTCATTCTGCTGATCGCGGGCTTCGTACTGGCCAAGGTTTACCTGATCATGTGGTCCATCGTGGCCAGCGTGCTGTCCGCGCTGTTCCTGGTGATCGGGGCCTTCTTGCGGCGTCACGAGTTGTTCCCCGGTGGTGGGCAGGCGGCAGGGCCGGCCACCCCACCGGCCGGGCTCGTGCCCCCCGGTGTTCCGCACGCCCAGACCGGTCCGCACGCCCCGACCGGTCCGCAGGGCCGGCCGCTCGGACCGACCGCTCCGGCGGGAGCGCCGCCGTCCCAGCGTCCGCGCCCTCTGCAGCCGACGGCGGCCATGTCCCCGGCGGCGCCCGCGACGGCCTCCCGCCGTCCGGCGGCGAAGGGGATCTCCCCGGACGCGATCGTCCTGGTGATCCCCGGTCGCAAGCGCTACCACGTCCCGGGGTGCCGCCAGCTGATCGGCCGGGATCACGAGGAGCTCACGTACGAGGAGGCACGCGAGGAGGGCTTCACGCCCTGCACGGCGTGCCTGCCCGATGCCGCGCTCGGCGGACGGCAACTGCCCCCCGTCGCCGACCCCGAGCCCGCCGCGACCTCGGCCGGCGCCGAGTCGCCGAAGCCGGCGACCACCCGTCCCGGAGCCGCTCCCGAGCCGGCCCGTTCCGGCGCTGAGGCCCCCGAGGATCCGGTCGCCTCCGGCACCGGGCGTTCCGGCGACCCGGACACCGAACCCGCCGCCTCGGGCTCCGCCGCGAGCCCGGCCGAGTCCGCCGAGCTCACCCGCGACCTGCGTCCCCCGGCCTCCACCGGCGCGGGCAAGCCGGTCGGCCGGCCGAAGCCCGGCTCCCCGGCCTCCGCCGCGGAGGCCACTCCCGCAGCCTCCGAGGACGACGGATCCCAAGGCTGGTTCGCCCGCCCGGCGTCCCTCGACGGGCCTTCCGGCGGCCCGGCCAAGCGCACCCCGTCCGGCTCCGCCGCGTCCTCCGGCGCCCCGTCCGGCGACGACGAGACGGACCCCAAGATCTCCATTCCGCCCGCCTTCGCGGAGACCGGCACGTCCGGGAAGCGCCCGGCGGGCACCGGCGAGCGTCCCGCCGCCTCTGCCGCCGAGGACGGCGACACGGACGAGACGGTCCTGAACATCACGCCTCCCGCCACGACCGCCGCCAGACCCACCGGAAAGCGCCCTGAGGGCGCCGCCCCCGGCTCGTCCGGAAAGCGTCCCGAGGGCGCCGCCCCCGGCTCGTCCGGGAAGCGTCCCGAGGGTGCCGCCCCCGGCTCGTCCGCGAGGCGTCCCGAAGGTGCTGCCGCTGGTTCGTCCGGGAAGCGTCCCGAGGGTGCTGCCGCCGGCTCGTCCGGCGCCACGGCGGGCGGGCGGCCCGGTGAGGCGTCCGGAGGGCGTCCCGAGGCGGAGGACGGAAAGGCGGCGCGGCGGCCGAGTGCCGCAGGCCGGGCCGAAGCGCCCGATGACGACGACTCCGGCCCCGCGACCCGGCCCCAGCGTGCCGTGTCCGCTTCCGGCGAGCCGATCGAGGCCCCGGCCGCCCCGGCCCGGCCCACCGGGACCAAGCCGGCCGGTCCGGGCGAGGGCAAGCCGGGATCGACGTCCGCGCCACGCCCGTCCGGCGCACGGCCCGCGGAGGGCAGGGCGGAACCAGCGTCCGCGACGCGCCCGTCGGGCGCCCGGCCTGCCTCCCAGCAGACGGGCTCGAAGGGTGAGCGCCCGGCGGCCGGGCCGGTGACGCCGGAGCGGCCCGCGTCGGCGGCCGAGTCGCCGGCCAAGCCCCGCGGCCCGCTGCCCGGCGCCGCCACCGGCGGCACGTCGCAGGCGGCGGGTTCCGGCAAGGGCGCGCCCGGGAAGTCGAGGGCTGAGGCCGCCGGTGGGGACGCGGCGGGGAAGTCGAGGGCTGCGGCCGCCGGCAAGGGCGTGCCCGCGAAGCCGGAGGCCGAGGCTCCCGGTGAGGACGCGACAGGGAAGTCGAAGGCCGAGACTGTCGGTGAGGACGCAGCGGGGAAGTCGAAGGCGGAGGCCGCCGACAAGGGCGTGCCCGCGAAGTCGAAGGCCGAGGCCGCCGGTGAGGATGTGGCCGGGAAGCCGAAGGCTGAGGCCGCTGACGAGGACGCGTCCGGGGAGACCGGCAAGGAGCAGGCGGCCCGTGGGGGGCGCAGCCGTCCCGTCAAGGTGATCGTGGGCACGCGGCGCTACCACGACACCGACTGCCCGCTCATCGAGGGCGCCGGTGACGGCGGCGTGGAGACCATGACGCTCGCCCAGGCCGAGGACACGGGCCTGACGGGCTGCTCGGTCTGCCGCCACGACCGCGAGAGCGTGGCCTGACAGCCGCGAGAGGCCCGATCGGCAGGTGGAGCGAGCGGCCCGGTGGCGTCGATCCCGGGCCGCCGACCACGGGACCGGGCCGCTCACCGGGCCGCTCACCGGGCCGCTCACCGGGCGGCTCGCCTCGCGCGGGGCCAGAGCGCATCGCGCGATCACGGCGCTTCATCCGGCCGTCGAGCCGCGAGGCCGCCGATCGCCGCCGACATCGGCGGGTGGCCGGGAACACGATCAGCCGCGCACCCAGGAAGGTGCGCTCCCGCGGGACGGTAGCGAGCTGTGACGGTCGCACGGCCTGAGTCGTACGATGTACCGTACTGCGTATGTCGGAATGCATCGAGATCCGCGGCGCCCGCGTCAACAACCTCCGCAACGTCGATCTGAGCATCCCCAAGAACCGCCTGGTCGTCTTCACCGGCGTCTCCGGCTCGGGCAAGTCGTCGCTCGTCTTCGACACCGTGGCCGTGGAGTCGCAGCGTCAGCTCAACGAGACCTTCAGCTGGTTCGTCCGCAACCGCCTTCCGGCCTACGAGAAGCCGGAGGTGGACGACCTGGCCAACCTCGGCGCCGCCGTCGTCGTCGACCAGAAGCCCGTCGGGGGCAACGCCCGCTCGACCGTCGGGACCATGACCGACATCTTCCCGGTCCTGCGCGTGCTGTTCTCCCGGTACGGCACGCCGAGCGCGGGATACTCGTACGCCTACTCCTTCAACGACCCGGCCGGGATGTGCCCGGCATGCGACGGCCTGGGCAGGGCCGTCCGGCTGGACCTCGACGCGTTCCTCGACGAGGACAGGTCGCTGGAGGAGGGCGCGATCAGGTTCCCGATGTTCGGGGTGGGCACCTGGCAGTGGCAGATCTACGCCCGCTCCGGCACGTTCGACCCCGCCAAGCCGGTCAGGGACTACACCCCCGCGGAACGCGAGCTGCTCCTGCACGGCAAGGGCTTCAAGGTCGACGTCCACGGCAAGAACGGCACCCTCAACAAGGTCGACTACGAAGGCGTGGTGAACCGCTTCACCCGCCTCTATCTCAGGCGTGACCTGTCCGGGCTCGCCGCGAGGACCCGCGAGGCGGTGCGGGCGTGCGTCGTCGAGGCCACCTGCGCGGCCTGCGGGGGCGCCCGGCTGAACGAGGCGGCCCTGCGCACGACGATCGGCCCGCACACCATCGCCGACTACGCGCGGATGGAGGTCACCGACCTCATCGGCGTCCTCGACGGCCAGGACAACCCGGTCGCCGCCACCGCGGCCGCGTCGCTGCGCCGGGTGGAGCGGATGGGGCTCGGCTACCTGGCCCTGGAGCGCGAGACCTCCACGCTGTCGGGCGGGGAGGCGCAGCGGCTGAAGATGGTCCGCCACCTCGGCTCGGCGCTGACCGGCATGACCTACGTCTTCGACGAACCCAGCGCCGGCCTGCATCCCCGCGACGTGGGACGGCTGAACGGCCTGCTGCGAGCCCTGTGCGACAAGGGCAACACCGTGCTGGTCGTGGAGCACGACCCCGATGTGATCGCGGTGGCGGACCAGGTGATCGACATGGGGCCCGGGCCGGGCGTTCACGGCGGCCGGGTCGTCTACCAGGGTCCCGTGGCCGGGCTCAGGCGGGCGGCCACCGTCACGGGGCGCCACCTGGCCCGCCGGACCCCGGTCAAGGACGGCTTCCGCCGGCCGACGGGGGCGCTGCGCGTCGCGGGCGCGCGCCTGCACAACCTCGACGACGTCACCGTGGATCTGCCCACAGGCGTGCTCACCTGCGTCACGGGCGTGGCCGGGTCGGGCAAGTCGACCCTCGTCGGAGAGGTGTTCGCCCAGGAGCACCCCGAGGCGGTGGTGGTCGACCAGGGGGCGATCGGCGTCTCGGCCCGGTCCAGCCCGGCGTCGTTCCTGGGCGTTCTCGACCCTGTTCGCACGCTGTTCGCCAAGGCCGGCGGCGTCGATCCCGGCCTGTTCAGCTACAACTCGGCCGGGGCCTGCCCGCTGTGCGAGGGACGCGGGGAGATCCACACCGACCTGGCGTTCATGGACCCGGTCACCCGGGTGTGCGAGGCGTGCGGGGGCAGCAGGTACAACCCGCAGGCGCTGCGGCACACGCTGCGCGGCAGGACCATCGTGGACGTCCTGGCGCTCACGGCGGAGCAGGCCGTGGAGTTCTTCCCGGAGAAGGCGGTCAACGCCCGGCTGCGCACCCTGGTGGAGGTGGGGCTCGGCTACCTGACGCTCGGCCGGCCCACGAGCTCGCTGTCGGGCGGGGAGCGCCAGCGGCTCAAGCTGGCGGGAGAGCTGCACCGGACGGGCAGCGTGTACGTCCTGGACGAGCCCACGACCGGCCTGCACGCGGCCGACGTCGACACCCTCATGGACCTGCTCGACCGCCTCGTGGACCGGGGCAACACGGTCATCGTCGTCGAGCACGACCTGGAGGTGGTCAAGCGGGCCGACTGGGTGATCGACATGGGGCCCGGCGGCGGCAGGCACGGCGGCCGGGTCGTCTTCGAGGGGACGCCGGCCCGGCTGCTCACCGCTCAGGGCTCCGTCACGGCCGAGCACCTGCGGCACGCCGTACCGGCCGGCCGAACGTGACAGCCGGGGGCGGGGCGCCGCGCGGCGCCCCGCCCCCGGCGGGTCAGGCGCGCCGGAGCTGGAAGGTCAGCCCCAGGTCCGCGTCGGTGTGCACGGGCAGGTCCGGCCGGCTGCCCTCGGCGACGGACGCGGCCAGCACCTCCTCGGCCACCAGCGCACCGGCCGAGGCGAGCGCCTGCGCCAGGTCGGCATTGGTGGCGGTCCACCACAGGTCGATCCGGTCGGTGATCGACAGGCCGGTGGCCTTGCGGGCCTCCTGCACCAGGCGGATGACCTCGCGCAGCAGCCCCGCGCGGCGCAGCTCGTCGGTCAGCTCCAGGTCGAGCGCGACCGTCTCGCCGGTGCCCGTGTCGACGGCGCCCGTCTCCACCGCCCAGCCGGACCTGGGGTGCTCGGTGACGATCACGTCGTCGGCGCCGAGCGTGACCGGACCGAGGTCGGCCGCCTCGACCGTCACCGTGCCGCCGGAGCGCAGGGTCGGGGCGAGGGAGGCCGGGTCGGCCGCGGCCACCGCGGCGGCCACCAGCTTGGTCTGCGAGCCGAACCGCTTGCCGAGCGCCCGGAAGTTCGGCTTGACCGTGTAGGACACGAGGTCGGCGCTGAAGCCCGACATGTCCTCCAGGGCCTGCACGTTCAGCTCGTCGGCGATGAGATCGCGCAGCTCGCCCGGCAGCGACGGCCAGCCGTGCGCGCCCACGAGTGCCCGGCGCAGCGGCTGGCGGGTCTTGACGCCGGACGTCGCGCGCGCCGAGCGGCCCAGCTCCACCAGGCGGCGCACCAGCGCCATCTGCTCCGACAGCACCGGGTCGAGCAGGTCCTCGCGGGTCCGCGGCCACGAGGTCAGGTGCACCGACGACGGCGCCTCGGGGGAGCGCAGCACGTCCCACAGGTAGTCGGTGACGAACGGCGCGATCGGCGACATCAGCCGGGTCACCGTCTCCAGGCACTCGTACAGCGTGGCGAACGCCTCGCGCGAACCCTGCCAGAAGCGGCGGCGGGAGCGGCGCACGTACCAGTTGGACAGGTCGTCGAGGAACTCGGCGAGCCGGCGGCCGGCCCGCTGCGTGTCGTACTCGTCCAGCGACGCCGTCACCTCCGCCACCGTGCGGTGCAGCTCGGCCAGCGCCCACCGGTCGAGCAGCGGCCGCTCGGCCGCGGGCGGGGCGTCGGCCAGCATCGCGGGCGACCACGACTCCGCGCCGGCGTAGAGGGTGAAGAACGACGCGGTGTTCCAGTAGGTCAGCAGGACCTTGCGGACGATCTCCTCCAGCGCGTGGTGTCCCACCCGCCGGGCCGACCACGGCGAGCCGGAGCAGGCCATGAACCAGCGCAGCGCGTCGGCGCCGTGCTCGTCCATCAGCGAGATGGGCTCCAGCACGTTGCCGAGGTGCTTGCTCATCTTGCGGCCGTCCTCGGCCAGGATGAGACCGAGGCACAGCACGTTCTCGTAGGAGGACTGGCCGAACACCAGCGTGCCGACCGCCATCAGCGAGTAGAACCAGCCGCGCGTCTGGTCGGTCGCCTCGCAGATGAACTGCGCCGGGTAGACCCCCTCGGGCTTGCCGCGGGCGCCCCACTGGGCGAACGGCATGGACCCCGAGTCGTACCAGGCGTCGATCACGTCGGGCACCCGCACGGCCGTCTCCCCGCACTGCGGGCAGCCGAAGGTGACATCGTCCACGTACGGGCGGTGCGGGTCGAGCGCCGACACGTCGCGCCCTGCCAGGCGGCCCAGCTCCTCCAGGGAGCCGACGCACGTCACATGGGTCTCGTCGGCCGAGCACACCCACAACGGCAGCGGTGTGCCCCAGTAGCGCGAGCGGGACAGCGACCAGTCGACGTTGTTGCGCAGCCACTCGCCGAACCGGCCCCACTTGATCGTGTCGGGGAACCAGTTGGTCCTGGCGTTCTCCGCCAGCATCGCGTCCTTGACCGCGGTGGTGCGGATGTACCAGGACGGCAGCGCGTAGTAGAGCAGCGGCGTGTGGCAGCGCCAGCAGTGCGGGTAGCTGTGCTCGAAGTGACCGCCGCGGAACAGCAGCCCGCGCGCCCGCAGGTCGTCGGTCAGCGTCTCGTCGGCGTCCTTGAAGAACATGCCGCCGACCATGGGCACGTCGTCGTGGAAGCGCCCGTCGTGGCCGATCGGGTTGACGACCGGCAGGCCGTACTGCTTGATCACCGCCATGTCGTCGGCGCCGAACGCCGGAGCCTGGTGCACCAGGCCGGTGCCGTCCTCGACGGTCACGTAGTCGCCGAGCACCACGTGGTGGGCGTCCGGGATGTCGACCAGCTCGAACGGCCGGGTGTAGGTGGTGTGCTCCAGCTCCCGCCCGGTGAACCGGGCCACCTCGGCGGCGCCCTCGCCCAGCACGTGCAGCAGCGGCTCGGCCACCACCAGCACCTCGCCGTCGGCGGTGCGCGCCGCCACGTAGGTCACCTCGGGGTGTACGGCCACCGCGGTGTTGGACACCAGCGTCCACGGCGTCGTCGTCCAGATCAGCAGGGAGGCGCCCAGTTCGGCGAGCCGCCCGGAGGTGGCGGGCATGCGGACGTAGACCGACGGGCTGGAGACGGTCTCGTAGCCGCCCGGCTGGCCGAGCTCGTGGTCGGACAGGCCGGTGCCGCAGCGGGGGCAGTACGGCGTGATGCGGAAGTCGCGGAACAGCAGGCCCTTGTCGAAGATGACCTTCAGCGACCACCACACCGACTCGACGTAGGACGGGTCCATGGTGCGGTAGGCGGTCGACAGGTCGATCCAGTAGCCCATCCGCTCGGTCATCTGCTCGAACGCGTCGACGTGCCGCAGCACCGACTCACGGCACCGGGCGTTGAACTCGGCGATGCCGTACGCCTCGATGTCCTTCTTGCCGGAGAGGCCGAGCTCCTTCTCGACGCCGACCTCGACCGGCAGGCCGTGACAGTCCCAGCCGGCCTTGCGCGGCACGCTGAAGCCCCGCATCGACTTGTAGCGGGGGAAGATGTCCTTGAAGACGCGGGCCTCGACGTGGTGGACGCCGGGCAGGCCGTTGGCGGTGGGCGGGCCCTCGTAGAAGACCCAGGCGGGGTTGCCGTCGTTCTGTTCGACGGAGCGCTCGAAGATCTTCCCGTCCCGCCACCGGTCGAGGACCTCGCGCTCGAGCGCGGGCAGGTCGACCTGCGCGGGAAGAGAGCGGAAAGTAGGGGACGACATCTCGGGCGAGCCTCCACGCGGTCACTGGGCGACAGATCGGCGCGAAGGGACGAAGCCGGACACGGCTCCGCGGTACCACCCTTCTTGGCCTCGGGAGACCGAGACCCACTTCGTTCGGGCCTGCTGCCGGGTCTAGTGAGCTCCGCAGAGCCGTTCTTCCGGCGGCTCCGGGGTGATATCCCTCACAACCGAGGGCCCCATCAACGCCTTGCAGTGCTTCACACCTTAACGCAGAGCAGGACGTAAGGCTTCCGGGTTTCGCCGGTGAGCGTCCTCGCTCCGGTCGGCAACTCGTAAACGGCGACCAAGTTGGGGAATGGACTTGGGCTCGGCAGGAGTTGAACGGGCGCGACTGGATAGTACGGGAGAGGTAAACCGGCCGGTGGGTCGTTTGCCGCTCTGTTATAGGGGCACCTAAGCTGCCCGCACCATTCAGGCCTTGAGATCAGCGGCCTTGTCACCAGGGAGGCAGCCATGACGGCAGTCACGCAGACCGCTACACCCGCGATGTGGTCCGACGAGGAGCTGGCCGAGGTACGCGGCGTCCTGCAGCAGGAGATCGACGAGCTCAACGCCGACATCCTGCGTCACGAGATGGAGATAGCCTCAGGTGACGTCACCCAGGGAGCGGGGGACGACCAGGCGGACGCCGGCGCCAAGACGTACGAGCGCGAACGCGAGATCGCCCTTACCCTGAATGCGCGCGACCTGCTCGCGCAGAACGAACGTGCGATCGCCAGGATCGACGCAGGGACCTATGGAGTGTGCGAATCGTGCCACAAGCCGATCGGCAAGGAACGCCTTCAGGCGTTCCCGAGGGCGACGCTGTGCGTGACCTGCAAGCAGAAGGAGGAGCGCCGGTAGCGCCACGGCGCGACCGCCGCCTGCTGCTCACCGTTCTCGGTCTGCTGGCGGCGGTCATCTACGTGAGTGACCTCGCCACGAAGACGTGGGCGCTGGGGGCCCTGGAGGATCGCCAGGGCCCCCTCGTGGTCGTTCCGGGCCTCCTGCAGTTCAGGCTGATCTTCAACTCGGGCGCGGCGTTCAGCATCGGCACCGGGATGACGATCGTCTTCACCTTCATCGCGGCCGGCGTGGTGATCGCCATCCTGCGCACGGCGCGCACTCTCAACAGCCGGCCGTGGGCCTTCACCCTGGGCCTGCTCCTCGGCGGGGCGTTCGGCAACCTGACCGACCGGCTGCTGCGCTATCCTTCGGGATTCGGCAGGAGCACGCAGTTCCAGGGGCACGTGGTCGACTTCATCGAGGTCCTGCCCGGCAACTTCCCCGTGATCGACTACTTCCCCATCTTCAACATCGCCGACTCGGCGATCGTCTGCGGCGGGATCCTGGCGGTGATCCTGGCCTGGAGGGGCTACCAGATCGACGGAACGAAGGAGGGCAAGGGTTGAGCGAGCAGCGGAGCCTGCCCGTGCCCGACGGGCTGGAGGGCGAGCGGCTCGACGCCGCCCTGTCACGGCTGTTCGGCTTCTCCCGCACCCGCGCGGCCGAGCTGATCACGGCCGGCGAGGTGCTGGTCGACGGCCGGCAGCCCGCCAAGTCCGACCGGGTGCACGCCGGAGCCTGGCTGGACGTGACGCTCCCGCCCCCGGTGAGCGCTCCCGCGCCGGTGGCCGAACCGGTGCCCGGCATGCGCGTCCTGCACGAGGACGACGACATCGTCGTGGTCGACAAGCCCATCGGGGTGGCCGCCCACCCGACCGTCGGCTGGACCGGCCCCACCGTGCTCGGCGGCCTGCTCGGCGCCGGCCACACCATCGCCACCAGCGGCGCGGCCGAACGCCAGGGCATCGTGCACCGGCTCGACGCCAACACGACCGGCGTGATGGTGGTGGCCAAGAGCGAGCACGCGTACTCCTGGCTCAAGCGCGCCTTCAAGGAACGCACGGTCGACAAGCGCTACCACGCGCTGGTGCAGGGCCATCCCGACCCGTTCCGGGGCACGGTGGACGCGCCCATCGACCGGCACCCGTCCGGCGACGGCCGCTTCGCGGTGGTGGCGGGCGGCAAGCCGTCGGTCACCCACTACGACACGATCGAGGCGTTCCGGGCGGCGTCGCTGCTCGACATCAAGCTGGAGACCGGCCGCACCCACCAGATCCGGGTGCACATGTCGGCGCTGCGTCACCCCTGCGTGGGCGACCTCATGTACGGCGCCGATCCGACGATCGCGGCCCGGCTGGGCGTCGGCCGGCAGTGGCTGCACGCCGTGTCGCTGGCGTTCGAGCACCCGGGCACGGGGGAGTGGGTGTCGTTCGGCACCGACTATCCCGAGGACCTGCAGAAGGCTCTCGACCTGGTGCGCGCCGAGTCCTGACCGCCCGCGCGTCAGGACTTCTTCGACTTCTTCGGGCCCTGCGCGGCGACCTCCTGGGTCTGCCGGCCGTCGTCGCCCTTGTCCGCCCCCTGGCCGCCGGTGGACGGCTCGACCTGGCCGGGGTCGCGCGTGGAGGGCCGGTCGCCCGACTCGTCCTGGCCGGGCTGCTTCGTGGGCTTCTTGGTGGGCTGCTTCGTGGGCTGTTTCGTGGGCTCGCGCGTCGGCTCACGGGTCGGCTCGCGCGTGGGCTCCCGGGTCGGCTCGCCCGAACGGTCCCTGGTGGGCCGCGTGGCGGACCCCTGTGACCGGGGCTCGTCCGAGGGCGGGGCACTCCGCCGTGCGCGCGGCTCGCCGGTCGCGGTCGCGGGCTCGGTGGAGCGCGGGTCGGAGGAGGGCCGCGTGTCGCCCGTGGACACCTCCGGGGAGCTCACGACGGCCGGTACGGTCGCCGGCGGCCGGGCGGTGCCGTCCCGCTGCGACCACCAGGCGGTGCCGCCCGCGGCCAGTCCGACGGCGATCACCCCGGCCGCCAGGGCGGCCAGTGACGCGCCGCGGCGCGCCCGCCGTGGGCGGGCGTGCTGCCCGGAGGCCCGCACCGGCGGCGCGACCCGGCCCGATGACCCGGCGAACCCGGGCGGATCGGACGGCACGGGCGGGGTGGCCGCGGCCGGGGGCGCCTGCCGGGGGATCGGCGGGACGGCCACCGGGGCCGTCGGCTCGGGGGCGCTGCCCGTGACGATGGCGTGCAACCGCATCCGCGCCTCGTCCAGCGTCATCCGTTCGGTGGGGTCCTTGCGCAGTAGTCCCAGCAGGACCGGCCCCAGGACGCCGGCGCGGGCCAGCGGCGCCGGCTCGTCGTGCATGACCGCGCCGAGCGTGGCCAGGGCGTGCGGGCGCTGGAACGGCGAGTGGCCCTCGACGGCGACGTACAGGGTCACGCCCAGCGACCACAGGTCCGAGGCCGGGGTGGCCTGGCTGCCCGCCGCCCGCTCGGGGGAGATGAACGCGGGCGTGCCGACCAGGATGCCGGTCCTGGTCACCGGAGCCTCGTCCTCGGTGGTCGCGATGCCGAAGTCGGTCAGCACCGCCCTGCCGTCGTCGGTCAGCAGCACGTTGTCGGGCTTGACGTCGCGGTGCAGGACGCCCGCGGCGTGCGCCGCGTGCAGCGCCTCCAGCAGTTGCAGCCCGACCGCCGCCGCCTGGACGGGCGGCAGCGGCCCCTCCTCGCGCACGAGCTGGCCCAGCGTGCGCGAGCGGACGAGCTGCATGACGATCCACGGGTGGCCGTGTTCCTCCAGCACGTCGTAGACCGTGGCCACCCCCGGGTGCGCCACCCGCCCGGCCGCGCGCGCCTCACGGAAGGTGCGGACGCTGAACACGTCCCGCTCCGCCCCCGTCAGATCCGGCGGCGGATGCACCTCCTTCACCGCGACGTCCCGGCCCAGCACCTCGTCGTGTGCCTGCCACACCGTTCCCATGCCGCCCTGGCCAATGGTCCTGAGCAGCCGGTATCGTCCACCGACCATCCCCGCTGATTCGGACATGCGGGGCGACTACCCGCTAAAAACCCGTACAAGCGCAGTAATGGCGGCGGCAATGAGCAGGACCACCAAAAAGGGCGCGCGAAGCAGCAGCGCGACCACCGCGGCGGCCAGGCCGGCCGTACGGGCCGGATCCACCTGCAGCCGTCCCTGCTCGCTGAACATCTGCACCGCGACCAGCGCCGCGAGCAGCGCGACCGGCACCAGCTCGGCGAACCGGCTCACCACCGGATGCTCCAGGACCCAGCGCGGGGCCGCCAGCCCGGCCAGCTTGAGCACGTAACAGCCGGCGCAGACGACGGCGATCGCCCACCACAGCGTCATCGCACCATCACCACCAGCACCGCCACGGCGGACAGCAGCACGGGCACGCCCGGCGGCAGGAACGGCGTGGCGGCCAGCGCGATCGCCGCCCCGCCCGCCGCCAGCCACCGCAGCTCGGCGCTGCGGGTCAACCGCGGCCACAGCAGCGCCAGGAACGTGGCCGGTCCGACCGCGTCCAGCCCCAGCACGCGCGGGTCCCCCAGGAACGACGTGCCGACGGCGCCGCCGAGGGTGGTGAGGTTCCAGGTGAGGTACAGGGCGGCGAACGTGGCGGTGAACCCGGCCCGCGCCGCCGCCGGGTTCGGCTGCGCCAGCGCCACCGCGGCGGTCTCGTCGATCACGCCCTGCGCCACGACCAGCCTGCGCGGCCCGTTCGCCCGCAGCAGCCCGGCCAGTCGCAGCCCGTAGAGGGTGTTGCGGCCGCCGAGCAGCAGCGCGCCGGCGGCCGACGCCGCGAGGTCGCCGCCCGCCCCGACGGCCCCGGCCAGCGCGAACTGCGAGGCACCGGTGAACGCCAGCAGGCTCAGCACGCACGCCTGGGCGATGCTCATCCCCGCGGTGACGGCCGCGGCCCCGAAGGCGAGCCCGGCCAGCCCCACGGCCACGCCCACGCCCAGACCGTCCCGGATCGCGACGGCACGGTGTGATGTCTCTTCCATACCAATCGAGGCTATGACGTGGGCCGATGTCAGGTCTTGTACGTTCCTGCGGCTCGCTGATAGGCCGCGGGCGGCACGCCCACGATCCGTTTGAAATGCCGGGTCAGGTGGGCCTGGTCGGTGAAGCCCACCTCGGCCGCCACCTCCGCGGGCGTCCTGCCCGACGCCAGCAGCCGGCGTGCCCGCCGTACCCGGAGCGAGACGAGGTAGGCGTGCGGCGGCAACCCCGTCTCGGCCTTGAACGCCCGCAGCAGCGGGAACGGCCTGGCGCGCACGCTCTCCGCCACCCGGTCGAGCGTCGGCGGGTCGAGCAGGCTCGCGCCGAGCAGTTCGATCGCCTCCTGGACGGCTCGCCGCCCCGCCGACGTGAGCTCCGCCCCCGGACCGGTCACGGGGCGCGGCACGCCGTGGCGGGCCAGCAGCCCGCCGAACAGCGTGCGCGTCAGCGTCGAGGCCGCCAGGTCGTCACCCCGCTCGGCCGCCCGGTGCGCCCGGTCCAGCAGCGCGGCGAGCGCCGGGTCGCGTACCACCTGCTCGGGGAAGGAGGGGGTGCCGCGCGGCCGGCCCAGGTCGGCCGCGATCTCGGCCATCGTCTCCAGCGACGGGTACAGCATCCGGTACGCCCAGCCGCCGGGCGTGCCCGGGTGGCCGGTGTGCGCCACCTCCGGGTTCACCAGCACGATCTCGCCCGCGCCGGCCCGTCGCAGCGAGCCGCCGTGGTCGAACTCCTCCACACCCTCGAGGATCAGCCCGATCGCGAACTCCGCGTGGGCGTGCCGGGTGAAGCGGTGGGTGACGTAACGGGCCTTGAGCAGGTCGACGTCCGGCACCGCGGGATGCCGCCAGAACCTCGCCTGCTCCTTCACGCTCCGCTCGCCTCAACGAGGGGTGAAGGTCTTGGTGAACGTCTCGAAGTAGCGGCGCTCGCGTGGCCAGCGGGCCTCGGTGGTCTCCCAGTAGATGGCGTACGGGCGGCCGGAGGCGGTGCGGAACCCGCGGTTGACCACGTGGATCACCGTGCCGTCGGCCACGCGGGTGAACTCCCAGTCGGCCGCCGGGCGGCCGAGGTAGGTGGTGGGCTCGATGGACAGGCGCCGGTAGCCGCTGAACTCGCCCTTGGCCAGGATCTCCTTCTCCAGGTCGGCCCAGTGCCTGGCCGGGTCGGTCCATGGCCGGTCGGCGACGGTCCACTCGATGATCAGCCTGCTGGGCGAGCCGGGCGCCCGGACGGTCACGCTGGCCCGGGTGGCGCTCGGGACGGCCCGCCAGCCGGCCGGGATGGCGACCGAGAAGCGTCCGGCCGTGCTGGTGTAGGAACGCCAGCCGGGAGGCGGCACGACCCGCCGGGCGCCGGACGGCGTGTTCCGGGGGGTCGCGGCGGTGGTCGCCTTGCCGGTGGCGTCCGGCGTGGCGGGGGTGACGGGCGACCCGACAGGCGTCGCCGTGCCCGCCCTGTCCGTGCCCGCCCTGTCCGTGCCCGTCCGGTCCGCGGCCGCCGGGCCGCTGCCCGGGGAGTCCGGACGGTCGGCCAGCAGCACGGCTCCGGTGCCGAGCACGGCCGCGGCGACCAGGGCCGCCGCGGCGGGCACCACGCCGCGCGGCCATCGCCTCCCGCCACGACGCTGCGCCGGTGACGTGGGATCGGCGCCGGCATGCAGGGTGGCGTCGGGCACCGGGTGGGCGGCGCGTCCCTGACCGGCGGGCCCGCGGTCGGGATCGCCCGGACCGTGGTCGCCGGGGCCGGGGCCGGGGCCGGGGCCGGGGCGGAACGGAGCGGGGCGGGCCGGGTCGCCGGGAGCGGCGCCCACCGGCGGCCAGGTGACACGACCGGCGGCGGGAGCGTGACCGGTGGCGGGAGCGTGGCCGGCGGCGGGAGCGTGGCCGGCGGCGGCCCACAGGAGGCGCGCGGCCTCCCCGGCGGGCATCCGGGCGGCCGGATCACGCAGCAACAGCCCCATGATGACCGGCGTCAGCGGGCCGGCCCGCCGGGGCGGCTCGGGGTCGTCGCGCAGCACGGCGGCCACCGTCGCCGCCCACGAGTCCCGCTTGTACGGCGGAGCCCCCTCCACCGCCGCGTACAGCGTCGCGCCCAGGGCCCACAGGTCGGACTCCGGCCGGGCCGGATCGCCGTGCAGCCGTTCGGGCGGCATGTACGCGGGCGTGCCCACCAGGCCGCCGGTCGCGGTCAGCCCCGCCTCCGCCTCCAGCGAGGCGATGCCGAAGTCGGTCAGCACCACCCGGCCGTCGTCGGCCAGCAGCACGTTCTCGGGCTTGACGTCACGGTGCAGAACACCGGTGGCGTGCGCGGCGCGCAGCGCGTCGAGGACCTGCCCGCCGATCGCGGCGACCTGCCCGACCGGCAGCGGCCCGTGCTCGCGGACGACCTGGGCCAGCGAGCGCGACCGGACGAGCTGCATCACGATCCACGGCCGGCCGTCCTCCTCGACCACGTCGTGGATGACGACCACCGAGGGATGGTCGAGGCGGCCCGCGGCCCTGGCCTCCCGGATGGTGCGGCGGTTGAGCTGGGCCCGCTCGTCGTCGGCGACGCCGGTGTAGCGGACCTCCTTGATCGCCACCGTGCGGTCGAGCAGCTCGTCGTAGGCGCGCCAGACCACGCCCATGCCGCCCTCGCCGATCGGCTCGACGAGGCGGTAGCGGTTGCCGACCTGCCTCTCCACGTCGGCGAGCCTACTTGCGGGGCTTGAAGGTCGCGCAGAAGCCCTCGAAGAAGTGCAGGTCCTTCTTCCACCGGCTGTTGAGGGTGTGCCAGTAGATGGCGTAGCCGCGGCCGTTCTCGGTGACGAACCCCCGGTTGCGCACCCGGGACGGACCCGAGTTGGCGTTCCAGGTGAAGTCCCAGTCGGCGGCCGCCTTCTGGTAGTCGACCTTCTTGATGGACAGCTTCTCGTAGCCGCCGAAGTTGTGCTTGAGTATCGGCTCCTGCTTGATCCAGTCCTGGTACGGATCGGGGCCCGGGTTCGGCGCCTCCTCGATCAGCAGGTAGGACTTGGGTCCGGCGCCGGGGCCGCGGAAGGTGACCCGGTTGGAGTCGCGGGTGTGGACGTCCCAGCCCTTCGGCAGGCCGACGGAGAAGCCCATCTCCTTGTCCTTGTACATCTTCCAGCCCTCGGGCAGCGCGTCCTCGGTCTCAGTGGGCGACGGGCTGGGGCTCGGCGCCTCGGTGGGGCTCGTGGTCGGCTCGGCCTTCGGCGAATCCGTGGCGCCGTCGGACGGCTCGGACCCGGGATCGGACGCCGACTCGGACGCGGACGTGGTCGGCGTGGCGACGACGCCGGTGCGCGCGGAGCGGGGGCGCTCGTCAGGCGCGGAGTTGAGCCCGAGATAGCCGCCGATCGCCGCCACCAGCACGACCGCCCCGGCCGCCGCGACGACGGGCCAGGGCCGGCCACGCAGGTCGGAGCGGGAGGAGTAGGCCGTCGGGGGGATGGGGTCCGCGGGGTCCGCGGTCGCCGGGGCGAGCCGCGCACCGGTCTCGGGCAGCTCGCGGGCCGGCTCGGCCGCCCACGGGCCGGCCTGCTCGGACGCCGAGGCGGGCGGGCGCGGCGGCGCCGGGCGCCCGGACTCGGGACGCGGGGACTCGGGCCGCGCGGAGCCGGACCGCGAAGCGTCGGACCGCAGGGAGTCGGCGTGCGCCGTGTCCGGCCGGGCCGGGGCGGGCCGCGCGGCCGGAGGGCGCGCCGAGATGGGCCGCGACGGCTTGGCCGCGGGCCGGGCCGGGTTGGGCGCGGGGTGCGGGGCGGGCGCCCCGGCGGCCCCGGGGACCGCCAGGTCGGGGTCCGTCGGGGTGTCGTCGTCCACGGGAGGCGGCCCGGAGGCGGGCCGCTGGGCCGGCATCACCGCGGTGGCGCGCGGAGACTGGCGGCTCACCTGACGCGCGGTGGAGGCGGCGATGGCCTCACGCAGCAGCCGCTCGGTCTCCTCGTACGAGGGACGCTGCACCGGCTCCTTGGCCAGCAGCAGGTCGATCACCTCGGCCAGGGGGCCGGCGTGGGGCGCCGGGTCCGGCGGGTCGGTGAGCACGGCGTGCATGGTGGCCAGCGCCATGCCTCGCTCGTGCGGCGAGCGGCCCTCCACCGCGGTGTAGAGCGTCGCGCCCAGCGACCACAGGTCGGACTCGCGCCGCGCGGGCAGCCCCTTGAGCCGCTCGGGCGCGATGAACGCCGGAGTGCCCGCGAGACCCGTCACGGTGAGCTGCGTCTCGGTCTCCAGCGTGGCGATGCCGAAGTCGGTCAGCACCACCCGGCCGTCGTCGGCCAGCAGCACGTTCTCGGGTTTGACGTCGCGGTGCAGCACGCCCGACTCGTGCGCGCGGTGCAGGGCGTCGAGCACCGCCAGGCCGATCTCGGCGACCCGTTTCGGCTTCAGCGGCCCGTCCTGCTTGATGACCGCGCCCAGGGAGCGCGACTGGACGAGCTGCATGACGATCCAGGGGCGGTCGTCCTCCTCGATCACGTCGTGCACGACGATCACGTTGGGGTGCTCGAACCTCGCCGCCGCCCGCGCCTCGCGCATCGTGCGCCGGTTGAGCATCTGCACCTCGTCGCCCAGAGCGGCGGCATAACGGACTTCCTTGACCGCCACCGTGCGATCCAGCAGCTCGTCATGGGCGCGCCAGACGATGCCCATCCCGCCCTTGCCAATGGGTTCCAGCAGCTGGTAGCGGCCGGCGATGCGGCGTCCGTCCCGCTTGCGATCCGACATCAACGGCCTCAAACCCTCCCTCTAGGCCAAGAAATACTCCCATAGCGAGGGATCATCGGCGACTCGCCTGAAG
Source organism: Nonomuraea indica (assembly GCF_002850745.1). Lineage (GTDB taxonomy): Bacteria > Actinomycetota > Actinomycetes > Streptosporangiales > Streptosporangiaceae > Nonomuraea > Nonomuraea indica. The sequence goes on along the minus strand of NZ_KZ559466.1, from coordinate 305,209 downwards.
GACAGTCCGCCATGTGAGAAGCACAGTCCAGCAGGTGGAGGGCGGGTGTAGGGTTTCTGACATGACCTGTCGCTACGCGTTTACCGAGCCGGCTCCGGGAGAGCCGGTCGTCGGGTAGCGACCACCTGGAGTCGGCACAAGGCAGAGACGCCCGTCTCTGCCTTTTTGGTTTTCCGCCGGCTTCGAGGGGCCGGCCCGAGTGAGGAGCCGAGATGTCATCGACCTTGGAACGTCGCGTGGTCACCCTGGGCGGGACGCCGGTCGGCGCGGGACCGGCCGTGGTGATCGGCGGCAGGGTGAGCCTGCGCGACCGGCGCGGCGACGCGGGGCGGCCCCCGCGCGGGCGGGCGACGCTGGTGGAGCCGTCCGGCGCGGGTGACCTGCCCTGGATCGCCGAACGGGCCGACGGCGTGGTGGTCGGCGCCGCCTGGACCCGCGACATCCCGCTGGTGCGGGCCGTCGCCGGGCTGGGGCTGCCCGTGGTGGTGGAGCGCAGGCCCTCGGCGTCGCTGGAGGAGTGGCTCGCGCTGGCCGGCTACTGCGCGGCGGAGGGCAACGACCAGGTGATCCTGTGCGAGGGCGGGCGGCTCGACCTCGGGCTCCTGCGGGCGGCGCGGGCGGCGTCCGGCCGTCCGGTGGTCGCCGACGTGCGGGCCGACCCGGGGCTGTCCGCGGCGGCGGTGGCGGCCGGGGCCGACGGCCTCATCGTGGCGGACCCCGCGGTCGGGGCGGGCCCGGACGGCGTCCCGTACGCCAGGGCGGGCGACGACGGCCCCACCGGCGGCCCCGGGGACAGCCCCGCGGGCGGCCCCGCAGTCGGTCTCGAGGGCGGTCTCGGGGGCGATCCTGTGGCCGAGGCCGCGGGTGGCTTCGCGGACGGCGGGCGGCGCGCGGCGGAGGAGGCGGTGACGCTCTTGGGGGCGCTGGTACGGCCCGAGACGCCCGGCACGCTGGGGGAGTGCCGGGAGGCGATCGACAGGGTCGACGCCGCCCTGGCCACGCTGCTGGAGCGGCGTGCCGCGCTGGCCGGGGTCGTGCAGACGCTCAAGCCCGTCGGCGGCTTCGCCGGGCGCGACCCGGGGCGGGAGCGCGCCCTGGTGGCGCGGATGGCCCGGCGCGCGCCCGGACTGGGGGAGGAGCGGCTGGCCGCCATCATGAAGGTGGTCATCGAGGCCGGCCTGCACCTGGCGGAGGAACGCCGCGCCCAGCAGTGACCCGTCCGGAGCGGAGGCGGCTCGGGCCGGTCCGGGAGGGAGGGCGGCTCGGGCCGGTCCGGGAGGGAGGGCGGCCCCGGCCGGTCCCGAGCGGAGGCGGCTCCGGCCGGTCCGGGCGGCGATGCGGGCGACCCGGTCAGGCGCTACGGGGAGGCGGCCTGACAGGGTGTCAGGAGGTCGCTGTCAGGGTGACGCGCCGCGCCCTCGGAGGGACGCGGGTTGTCGGCGGGGAGCACTAGAGTCGGAGCACACCCTCGACCGGCCGGACCGCTCCGGGCCGGCCGGCAGACCCGCAGACCCGGAGGCGCCGCTCCATGTCGTCCAGCGACTCGTTCGTCCATCTGCACGTGCACACCGAATACTCCATGCTCGACGGGGCCGCACGGCTGAAGCAGATGTTCAAACAGGTCGGCGAGCTGGGCATGCCCGCGATCGCCATCACCGACCACGGCAACATGCACGGCGCCTACGACTTCTACAAGCAGGCGACCGCCGCGGGCGTGAAGCCGATCATCGGCATCGAGGCGTACGTCGCGCCGGAGCTGCGGCACAACAAGAAGCCGGTGCTGTGGGGCGAGCCGCACCAGAAGAAGGACGACGTCTCCGCGGGCGGCTACTACACCCACATGACGATCTGGGCGCGTAACAAGGCGGGCCTGCACAACCTGATGAAGCTCAGCTCGCGCGCCTACACCGAGGGGTTCGTGCGCAAGTGGGCGCGGATGGACGCCGAGATCCTCGCCGAGCACTCCGAGGGCCTGATGGCGACCACCGGCTGCCCGTCGGGCGAGGTGCAGACGAGGCTGCGGCTCGGCCAGTACGACCAGGCGCTCCAGGCAGCGGCGCGCTACCAGGAGATCTTCGGCAGGGACAACTACTTCCTCGAGATCATGGATCACGGGCTCGACATCGAGCGCCGCGTCCGCGACGGGCTGACCAGGATCAGCAAGGAGCTGGCCATCCCGCCGCTGGTGACCAACGACTCCCACTACACCTACGAGTCCGACGCCGCCTCCCACGACGCCCTGCTGTGCATCCAGACGGGCAAGCAGTTGTCCGACCCCGACCGGTTCCGGTTCGACGGCTCCGGCTACTACATCAAGACCGCCGACGAGATGCGCGCCGTCGACTCCTCCGACCTGTGGGCCGAGGGCTGCCGCAACACCCTGCTCGTGGCGGAGAAGGTCGACCCGGCCGGGTTCTTCGAGTTCAAGAACCTGATGCCGACCTTCCCGATCCCCGAGGGCATGACGGAGGAGCAGTTCTTCCGCCAGGAGGTCTGGAAGGGCATGGAGCGCCGCTTCCCCGGCGGCGTGGACGAGGAGCACCGGGCCTGGGTGGAGAAGGAGCTCGGCGTCATCGTCCAGATGGGCTTCCCGAGCTACTTCCTCGTGGTCGCCGACTTCATCATGTGGGCCAAGAACAACGGCATCCGCGTCGGCCCCGGCCGAGGCTCGGCGGCCGGCTCGCTGGTGGCCTACGCCCTCGGCATCACCGACCTCGATCCCATCCCGCACGGCCTGATCTTCGAGCGCTTCCTCAACCCCGAGCGCGTCTCCATGCCCGACGTCGACATCGACTTCGACGAGCGCCGGCGCGCCGACGTGATCCGCTACGTGACCGAGAAGTGGGGCGCCGACAAGGTCGCCATGATCGCCACGTTCGGCACCATCAAGGCGAAGGCCGCCATCAAGGACGCCGGCCGCGTCCTCGGCTATCCCTACGCCCTCGGCGACCGGGTGTCCAAGGCGTTCCCGCCCGCCGTCATGGGCAAGGACATCCCGCTGTCCGGCATCTTCGACAAGGACCACCCGCGCTACAACGAGGCGGGCGAGCTGCGCAAGCTCTACGAGGAGGACGTCGACGTCAAGGCGACGATCGACCTCGGCCGCGGCCTGGAGGGCCTGATCCGGCAGACCGGCGTGCACGCCGCCGGTGTGATCATGTCGTCCGAGGTGCTGACCGACTACATCCCGATCATGCGCCGCGACTCCGACGGCGCGATCATCACGCAGTTCGACTACCCGACCTGCGAGACGCTCGGCCTGCTGAAGATGGACTTCCTGGGCCTGCGCAACCTCACGATCATCGACGACTGCCTCAAGGCCATCGAGGCCACCTCGGGCGAGAAGATCGAGCTGCTCGACCTGCCGCTGGACGACACCAAGACCTACGAGCTGCTGGCGCGCGGCGACACGCTCGGCATCTTCCAGCTCGACGGCGGCGGCATGCGCTCGCTCATGCGGCTCATGCGGCCCGACAACTTCGAGGACATCTCCGCCGCCCTCGCCCTCTACCGGCCGGGCCCGATGGGCGCCAACTCGCACACCAACTACGCCCTGCGCAAGAACGGCCAGCAGGAGATCGTTCCGATCCACCCCGAGCTCGAGGAGCCGCTGAAGGAGATCCTCGACACGACCTACGGCCTGATCGTCTATCAGGAGCAGGTCATGGCCATCGCGCAGAAGGTCGCCGGCTACTCGCTCGGCGGCGCCGACCTGCTGCGCCGCGCCATGGGCAAGAAGAAGAAGTCCGAGCTGGACAAGCAGTACGAGTTCTTCGAGAAGGGCATGAAGGACAACGGCTTCTCGGCCGCTGCCATCAAGGCCCTGTGGGACATCCTGCTGCCGTTCTCCGACTACGCCTTCAACAAGGCGCACACCGCCGGCTACGGCCTCGTCGCCTACTGGACCGCCTACCTCAAGGCCAACTACCCGGCCGCCTACATGGCGGCCCTGCTGACCAGCGTCAAGGACGACAAGGACAAGTCGGCCCTCTACCTCAACGAGTGCCGGCGCATGGGCATCAAGGTCTACCCGCCGGACGTCAACGACTCCGACTTCGACTTCACGCCGCGCGGCACCGACATCCGCTTCGGCCTGTCGGCGGTCCGCAACGTCGGCGGCAACGTCGTCGACGGCATCATCGCGGCCCGCAAGGAGAAGGGGCGCTTCGCCGACTTCAAGGACTTCCTGCGCAAGGTGCCGGCGATCGTCTGCAACAAGCGGGTGATCGAGTCGCTGATCAAGGCGGGCGCGTTCGACTCGCTGGGCCACGTCCGCAAGGGCCTCGTGATGGTGCACGAGCAGGCCGTCGACGCGATCATCGACATCAAGAAGAACGAGGCCATCGGCCAGGACTCTTTGTTCGGCGCGGTGGACGGCGGCGAGGACCAGACCTTCGACGTGCAGATCCCGGTGGGCGAGTGGGACAAGAACACCCTGCTGCAGTTCGAGCGGGAGATGCTCGGCCTCTACGTCTCCGACCATCCGCTCTTCGGCGTCGAGCACATCCTCGCCTCGGGCGCCGACTGCACGATCGCCGCCCTGCAGGACGACAGCCGCCCCGACGGGCAGATCGTCACCGTGGGCGGCATCCTCAGCGGCGTGCAACGCAAGATCACCAAAAAGGGTGACACCTGGGTGCTGACCCAGCTCGAGGACCTCGAAGGCTCGATCGAGGTCATGATCTTCCCGTCCGCCTACCAGCTCTGCTCGACGATCCTGGCCGAGGACGCGATCGTCTTCGTCAAGGGGCGCATCGACAAGCGGGAGGACGTCGCCAAGATCATCGCCATGGAGGTGACGGCGCCCGACCTGACCCAGGAGGCGGGCGGGCCGTTGCTGGTCAGCCTGCCGCTCAACCGGTGCACGCCGCCGGTCGTCGGCCGGCTCAAGGAGATCCTCACCACCCACCCGGGCACCTCCGAGGTGCACCTGCAGGTGCACAACGGGCCCAAGACGACGGTCATGCGGGTCGAGGACCGGCTCCGGGTGACCCAGTCGCCCGCGTTGATGGGCGACCTCAAGGAGCTGCTCGGCCCGGCCTGCCTCGGCGGCTGACCCGCCCGCGCTCCCCGGGCCGATGGCGATGCGCCCGGTGAGCGGCTCCGGCTGCCGCTCACCGGGCGCCCGGAGAGCGGCCCAGGTCGTGCACGGTGGGATGGGCGTTGCCCGGGGCCGTGCACGGTGGGGTGGGCGTTGCCCGGGGGTGGTGGCGTGGGTGTCAGATGCCGCGCACCTCGGCGACGGTGAACGGAACGGTCGGGGTGCCCGGCCCCAGCGGGCCGCCCTTGTCGAACTGTGACCGCACGACGTACAGCCTCCCCCGGTGGCGCACGAGCGTGGTCGGCAACTGCAGGGTCTCGTCGGTCAGCCGCCGTTCGAGGCGCGCCGACGCGGCGTCCGCGGCGACGCGCCACCGGCTGACGGAGTTGTCGACGTTGTGGACCACCCACAGCGTGCCGTCGCGCAGTTCGAGCCCGTCGGCGTTCCGCATGTCGCCGCCGCTGAGCGGCACCCGGCGCACGGCGCCGCTCGCAGGGTCGAGGCGGAAGAGGTCGCCGCCGGCCAGGTCCACCAGCAGCAGGTAGCGCCCCGCCGGGCCGGCCACGATCCCGTTGAGCGTGTAGCCGCCGGAGGGGTGCGGGTCGAGCACCTCGCTGAGGTCGGCGTACGTGGTGAGCGTCGCCGTCCCGCCCCGTGCCTCGGCGAGCTGCCGCGGCGTGACGCGGTAGACCGCGGCGCGCACGCTGTCGGTGAGGTAGGCGCTGCCGTCACCTCCGATGGCCACGTCGTTGACGAACCTGGCGCCGCTTCCCGGCACCGTGAAACGGGCGAGCAGCTCGCGGCTGCGCAGGTCGTAGACGCTGACTCCGCTGGTGGAGTCGGTCACCCACAGCCTTCCGGCCCGGTCGGTCCTCAGGCCGTTCGCGGTGTGCCGGCCGTCCGCGCCCGCGGGCAGGAAGACCTCGGCGACCCGGCTGCCGGGCGCGGTCCGGTAGATCGTGCCGTCGGCGAACGAACCCGTGTAGAAGGCTCCGGTGCGGGGGTCGACGGCGATCCCTTCCGGGTAGACGCGGTCGCCGGGCAGCTCGTACGCGGTCGTGACGCGTGCGGTGGCGGCGCGTGCGGGCGCGGTCGTGACGGGTGCGGTGGTGACGGGCGCGGTGGTGGAGCTGGTGGTCGCCGCGGGGGCGGCGGTGGCCGACGTGGTGGGCCGCGCGGCCGCCGGAGCCGCGAGCGCGCCGGGGGCCCCGGGCGGGCCCGGGGTCGCCTGGGCGGGCGCGGCGGACAGAACCGCGGCGAGGAGCGCTCCCGTGACGCCGACGGACAGGGGGATGGAGGGCATCAGTACTCCACATGTGTGCGATCAATGATTAGTGAGGACACTAACGATTGTTAGAACACTAATGCAAGTCGCCGCACGCCTGGCCGCTACCATGCACACGTGACGTCCATGCCCATCTCCGAGCGCCTGGGTGCGCACCTCAAGCGCACGGTGCAGGCGCTCGACGCGGCCAAGCACGCCGCGCTCAGGCCGGCCGGTGTGACCGTCGCCCAGTACGCCGCCCTGCTCCACCTCGCCGACAATCCCGGCATCTCGGCCGCCGCGCTGGCCAGGGCATGCGGGGTGACCCCGCCCACCATGACCACGGTGCTGAAGAACCTCCAGGAGCAGGGCCTCATCACGCGCACCCCTCACGAGTGGCACAAGAACATCCTGCAGACCCGGCTGACCGAGAAGGGCGCACAGGTGCTGGCCGCCGCGGACGCCGCCGCCGTCCGGGTCGAGCGGGGCCTGTCCGCCGAGTTCACCGGCGACGAGCAGGAGACGCTGGTCGCCCTGCTGTCCCGCTGCGCGGACTTCCTGGACGGCACGCGCGAGCGCGACTGACCCGCGCGCGGACATGTCGTCTGGCAACCCTTGCCGTCGCCCGTCGCCGGCGCGCGGGGAAGGATCGGACCGTGAGCGAACTGCACTACCTCAGCGCCGCCGAGACGGCCCGCCTGGTCAGGACCCGCCAGGTGGGCGCCGTCGAGCTGCTGCGGGCCTGCCTCGACCGGATCGAGCAGGTCAACCCGCGGGTCAACGCCATCGTGACGCTCGACGCCGAACGGGCGCTCGACGCCGCCAGAGCCGCCGACGCCACCGAACCGGCCGGGCCGCTGCACGGGGTGCCGGTCGCGCACAAGGACCTGGTGGACACCGCGGGCGTCCGCACGACGTACGGGTCGCCGCTGTTCGCCGGGCACGTCCCCGACACCGACGCGCCGATCGTGCGGCGGCTCAGGGCCGCCGGGGCGATCAGCGTGGGCAAGACCAACACGCCCGAGTTCGGCACCGGGTCGCACACCGTCAACGAGGTGTTCGGCGCCACCCGCAACCCGTACGACCTGAGCCGGTCGGCGGGCGGCAGCAGCGGCGGCGCGGCGGCGGCGCTGGCCTGCGGCATGGTGCCGCTGGCCGACGGCTCCGACATGGGCGGCTCGCTGCGCAACCCGGCGTCGTTCTGCAACGTGGTCGGTCTGCGGCCCACCCCCGGCCGGGTGCCCGCCCCGTCCGAGACGGCCGCCTGGTACACGCTGTCCGTGCTCGGGCCGATGGCGCGGACGGTCGAGGACGTCACGCTGATGATGTCGGTCATCTCGGGGTTCGACCCGCGCTCGCCGTACTCGATCATGGAGCGCTTCGCGGCCGACCCCGAGGAGGGGGTGGCCGGGCTGCGGGTGGCCTGGAGTCCCGACCTGGGCGGGCTGCCGGTGGACCCGGCGACGGCGGCCGTCACGGCGACGGCGCCCGGCGTGTTCGAGCGGCTCGGCGCGCACGTCGAGCAGGTGGACCTCGACCTGTCCGACGCCGAGGAGGCGTTCCGCGTCTACCGGGCCTGGCACTACGCCCTGTCGTTCGGCGAGCTGCGCGGGCTCGGCCCCCACACCGCCTGGAACGTCGAGCAGGGCCGCCAGGTCACCGGCGCCGACCTGGCACGGGCCGAACGGCTGCGCAGCGGCCTCTACCAGCGGATGGCGGCCTTCTTCGACACCTACGACGTGCTCATCGCGCCGGTCAGCCAGGTGCCGCCGTTCCCCGTCGAGCATCCGTACGTGGACGAGATCAACGGCGTCGAGTTGCCCGACTACCTGGCCTGGATGCGCTCGGCGTACTGGATCAGCGTGCTGCACGCGCCCGCCGCGTCCGTGCCGGCGGGGTTCACCCCGGAGGGGCTGCCGGTCGGCGTGCAGATCGTCGGGCGGCCGTTCGCCGACGCCCGGGTGCTGCGCGTGGCCGGCGCGTTCGAGCGGGCCACCGGCCACGGAGCCCGCC
>NZ_KZ559466.1:100511-296881 GCF_002850745.1 Nonomuraea indica | reverse complement strand
GCCCGGGGCCCCCCCCCCCCGCCCCTCTAGCCCCGGCCTCGTCAGCCCAGGCCGTACGGCTTGCGCAGCGGCGACTCGCGGTAGCCGTGCATGGCCTCCAGCAGCCCGAAGAACGCCGCCGCGCACAGCGGCCACGACACCAGCACGCCCTTGGCGGTCAGCAGCAGCGCGCCGGGCACCACCGTGGCCCCGGGCGAGGCGGCGGCCTCGACCCTGACCACGCCCAGCGTGAACGTCGAGCCCACCCAGAAGGTCACGAGGGACGCGAGCACCCCGCCCGCGCCCAGCCCGAGCAGCACCGCGATCTGGTGGCGCCGCCCGAGGAACCAGCCGAGCGCCCCGAAGGCCAGCCCCAGCCCGCCGGTGATCACCGCGAACCAGCCGTCGGCGGCGATCAGCGCCTGCGTGGTCGGGTCGGCCAGCACCTGCCCCCGCCCGGTGACCTGGTACGGGGCGCGCGGCGACACCCACGACCAGGCGAGCCCGGCGAGCACCGCGGTGGCGGTGAGGATCAGCACGGTCACCGCGAACGCCCGCACGTGCCGCGCCACGCGACTCCCCCTCACCTCGCCGTCCAGGATCAGCTCGATGCTATCTCCCGGTTAGGCTCGCTTCGTGAATCATGAAGAGGTCTGGCTGATCGAACCGTCCGGTCCGCTCCGTGGGGACGTCGTGGTCCGCGGTTCCAAGAACGCCGTGTCGAAGCACATGGTCGCCGCGATGCTCGGCGGTGGCGAGAGCACCATCCACAACGCCCCCGAGGTGGGCGAGGTGGGCATCACCGCGGCGATGCTGGAGGCGCTCGGCATCAACGTGGAGATCACCAAGACGGAGATCCGGCTCGGGCAGGGCCCGGAGATCCGGCCACGGGTGCCCGACGCGTTCACCGGCCTGAACCGCATCCCCATCCTCATGCTCGGCCCGCTGCTGCATCTGGCGGGCGAGGCGTTCGTGCCGCTGGTCGGCGGCGACCCGATCGGCCGGCGGCCGGTGAACTTCCACGTCGAGGCGCTGCGCGCGATGGGCGCCGAGGTCGAGGTGGGGGAGACCGGCATCTACGCCAAGGCCAAGCGGCTCAACGGCGCCCGGCTGGAGCTGCCCTACCCGAGCGTCGGCGCGACCGAGACGATCCTCATGTCGGCGGTGCTGGCCGAGGGCAAGACCGTGGTGAAGAACGCGGCGATGGAGCCCGAGGTGGTCGAGCTGGCGCTGTTCCTGCAGCGCATGGGGGCCAGGATCGAGCTGTCACCCGACCGCCGGATCGTCATCGAGGGCGTCGACCGGCTGCACGGCGCGTCCATCTGGCTGGCCGGCGACCGCATCGAGGCGTTCTCCTACCTGGCGGCCGGGCTGATCACCGGCGGCGAGGTGCGCGTGCACGGCTGCCCGCAGGACCGCCTCGTCACCGCGATCACCACGCTGGCCCGGATGGGCGCCCGGTTCGACATCAACGACGAGTACCTGTGCGCCACCGCGCCGCCCGAGGGGCTGCGGTCGGCTGCCGTGCAGACCGACACCCACCCGGGGTTCATGACCGACTGGCAGACGCCGCTCATGGTGCTGTTCACGCAGAGCCAGGGCATGTCGGTGCTGCACGAGACGGTCTTCGAGAACCGCCTGGTGTACGTGCCCGCGCTGCAGAAGATGGGCTGCGAGATCGAGGTGTTCGACCAGTGCCTGGGCGGGCCGGCCTGCCGCTACCACGACACCAACGCCCGCCACTCCGCCGTGGTGCGGGGCGTGTCCAAGCTCCGGGGCGCCGACGTGACGCTGCCCGACATCAGGGCCGGGTTCTCCGCCGTGCTGGCCGCCGCCGTCGCCGACGGGGTCTCCACGCTGCGCGGCGTGCACCACATCGAACGCGGCTACCACCGGCCGTTCGAGCAGTTCGCGTCGCTGGGTCTGGACATCCGCAGAGATCGGTCTTGACATCCGGGGCGAACGGTAAAGGAGTCGGCACAGGGCGTTTCCCGAGGGCCCGGCGGTCGCAGATCACCTGAGTGAGTGTGCTCAGATGCATCGGCGGTCTCGGCACGGCCGCGGCACTCGGCGGAGTGCTGGCGGCGGCGCTGGCCGCGCCCGCGGTCACCGGAGCCGGGCTCGCCGCGAAGGACGTCGCCACCACGTTCCTGGACCTGCCGCCCGCGCCCCGCGAGGAGCCGCTGTCGGAGGTCACCAGGCTGCTGGACCGCGACGGCCGGCCCTTCGCGCAGTTCTACGAGGCCAACCGCACCCAGGTGCCGCTGGCCCGGGTGGCGCCCGTCATGCGGCAGGCCATCGTCGCCGTCGAGGACGCCCGTTTCTACGAGCACGGCGGCCTCGACGTGCGGGGCACCCTGCGGGCGCTGCTCACCAACACGCAGGCGGGCGGCATCCGGCAGGGCGGCTCGTCGCTCACCCAGCAGCTGGTGAAGAACATCCTGGTGGAGAGCGCCCGCACCGACGAGGAACGCGAGCGGGCCCGGGCGCTGAACCTCGCCCGCAAGTTCACCGAGCTGCGGCTGGCGCTGGCCCTGGAGCGCAAGTACACCAAGGACCAGATCCTGGAGAAGTACCTGAACATCGCCTACTTCGGCGCCGGCGCGCACGGCGTCGAAGCGGCCGCCAGGCGCTTCTTCTCCACCACGGCCGGCCGGCTGACCCTCACCCAGGCGGCCACGCTCGCGGGGGCCGTGCGCATGCCGTACGCGACGGACCCGTCGCTGGGTCCGGCGCGGCAGGCCCGGCTGAGGGAACGCCGCGACTTCGTCCTCGACCGGATGGCCGAGCTGCGGCACATCACGCAGGCGCAGGCCGAGGCGGCCAAGCGCAGCCCGCTCGGCATCAGGTTGCGCCCCGAGCCGGGAGGATGCGCGCAGAGCGACTACCCGTACTTCTGCCTGTACGTCCAGCGCGAGCTGCTCACCAACGCGGCCTTCGGCAGCACGGCCCACGAGCGGCGGGCCCGGCTGGCGCGCGGCGGGCTGACCATCCGCACCAGCCTCGACCCGGTGGCCCAGGAGGCGGCCGAGGAGGCCATCCGGGCCCGGGTGCACCCCGAGGACACCGAGGTGGCCGCCGAGGCGATGGTCGAGCCGCGCACCGGGCGGATCCGGGCGATGGCGGCCAGCAAGAAGTTCGGCCGCAACCCCGGTGACCGCAAGAACGGCGCCCGCACCACCTACAACCTGGTGGCCGACATGGCCCACGGCGGCGGGATGGGGCTGCAGGCCGGCTCGACGTTCAAGGTGTTCACGCTGGCGACGGCGCTGAAGCAGGGCTGGCGGTTCGGCCAGGGCTTCATGACGCCCGGCTCGATGTCGCCGGCGCAGGGCTACCGCGACTGCCGCGGCAGGCCCGTCAACTCGCCGAACGTCCGCGTGCAGAACGCCGGCGGCGAGGGCGAGGGCGGGCCGCACAGCATCGAGACCGGCACCTGGAAGTCGGTGAACGTCTTCTTCATGCTGCTGGAGCGCAAGGTCGGCCTGTGCAACGTGGTCAGGACGGCGAAGGCCGCCGGCATCGCGCGGGCCGACGGCAAGCCGCTGCGCGAGGTGCCGACGTTCACCTTGGGCGTGAACGAGATGGATCCGGTGACGGTGGCGTCGGCGTTCGCGACGTTCGCCGGCCGCGGCCGGTACTGCCGCCCGCAGGCCATCGTGGAGATCGTCTCCCGGGACGGGCGGCGCACCCACGTGCCGCCCGCCTGCCGTCAGGCGCTGGACCGGGGCGTGGCCGACGCCGTCAACCACGTGCTGCAGGGCGTCTTCGACAAGGGCACGATGCGCGGGCAGGGCATCGGCCGGCCGGCGGCGGGCAAGACCGGCACGAACAACGGCTACACGTCGGCGTGGTTCGCCGGTTACACGCCGGACCTGGCCGCCGCGGTCAGCGTCGGCGACATCCGCGGCTCCTACCGCTACCCGCTGCGCGGGGTGACCATCGGCGGCACCTCCTACGGCGCGGTCCAGGGGGCGTCGCTGCCGGGGCCGATCTGGGTCCAGTCGATGCGGTCGGCGCTGCGCGACACCCCGTCACGCGGTTTCCCGGGTCCGGACATGTCCCGCTTCGGCGGCGGACATACGCCCGGCCTGGAGGAGGCGGAGGCCGCCGAGGCGCGCCGCGCCCTGTGGCGGCGTCTGCGTGAGCGGCTCGGCTGGGACCCCCGATGGGAGCACCGCTGGCACCGGCCGCGCTGGGACCGGCCGCGCTACCTGTGGCCACGCCGCCGTCCCCCGGCCCGCCCGCCGCGCGCCGGCCACGGCACCCACCTGCTCCCGGCTCCGCCGGCCGCCCCGCCGGGCCCGCCACACGACTGACGCCCGGCCGCCCCGCGGCCCGGCGTCCTGCCGGGCCGCACCACGGGCCCGGGGTCTTGCCGGGCGTCCTGCCGGGCCGCACCACCGGGTCGCCGCGTGGACGCGGTGCGCCCCGGCAGGGCGTGGCGTCAGGGCTTGGCGATCGGGGCGGTGGTCGCGCGGGTGAGGGTGACGAGGTTGGCGGGGGCCGTCTCGATCTGCAGGCCGCGCCTGCCGGCCGAGAAGAAGATCGTCTCGAAGTCGAGGGCCGAGGAGTCGACCACGGTCGGCAGCTGCTTGCGCTGCCCCAGCGGGCTGATGCCGCCGACGACGTAGCCGGTGACCCGCTCCACCTTCGCCGCGTCGGCCATGGCGGCCCGCTTGCCGCCGAGCGCCGCGGCCAGCGCCTTGAGGTCGAGCTTGCCGGCGACCGGCACGACGGCCACCGCGAGGCCGCTCTCCACCTCCGCCACGAGCGTCTTGAAGATCCGGTCGTGCGGCACGCCGAGCGCGTCGGCGGCCTCCTCGCCGTAGGCCTGCGCGGCCGGGTCGTGGTCGTAGGGATGCAGGGTGAAGTCGGCCTTGGCCCTGGTCAACGCGACCGTGGCCGGGGTGCCCCCGGCCGCCTTCGGCTTGCCCACGTCCTCGCTCCTCCGCGTGCTAAGAAATCTACATCGTAAAGGCGCCCGCTCAGGCGCGCGCGTGGAAGCGGCGGTGCAGCTCCCGCACCTCGTCGTCCAGGCCCGGCACGGGACCCTCGACGACCACTCCCGGCACCACGTCGTTGATCGGCAACGTCCGCACCGGCGGGGCGGGCACGCCCAGCTCGGTCAGCCACGCGGCGAGCTGCCGCGACGAGCTGACGTACACGATGCGCCCGAGGCCGACCCAGCCGTGCGCCGCGGCGCACATGGGGCAGTGCTCGCCGGAGGTGTAGACCGTCGCGGCGGCCCGCTCCTCGGGCGTCAGACGGGCCGCGGACCAGCGCGCCAGCTCGAACTCCGGATGGCGGGTGTGGTCACCCGACGCGACATGGTTGTGGTCCTCGAACAGCACCGTGCCGTCGGCGGCCACGAGGACCGAGCCGAACGGCTCGTCGCCCACGGTGAGAGCCTGGGCGGCCAGCTCCACGCAGCGGCGCAGGTGCGTCATGTCCCTGTCTTCGATCACGGCGCCATGCTATCGGCGACGCGCGCATGTCCGGATGATGGACGAAACGGGACTCACGTGCTGGACTCCGTAGACTAGGGAGGGTGATTTCCCGTATTGACTTGCGCGGGTCCCTGCCGGGCGACCTGCGCGACGTGCTGCCCCGCGCCGAGCTCGACGTCGAGGCCGCCCTGGAGAAGGTGCGGCCGATCTGCGACGAGGTGCGCCATCGTGGGGCGGTCGCCGTACGGGAGCTGACCGCCAGGTTCGACGGGGTCGAGATCGCGCAGGCCAGGGTGCCCGCGGCGGCACTGCAGCGGGCGCTGGCCGAGCTGCGCCCCGAGGTGCGCGCGGCGCTGGAGGAGTCGATCCGCCGCGCCCGGCTGGTCCACCGCGACCAGCGGCGCACCGACGTGACGACCCAGGTCGTCCCCGGCGGCACCGTCACCGAGCGGTGGGTGCCGGTCGAGCGCGTCGGCCTCTACGTGCCGGGCGGGCGGGCCGTCTACCCCTCCAGCGTGGTCATGAACGTCGTGCCCGCCCAGGAGGCCGGGGTGCCGTCGCTCGCGGTGACGAGCCCGGCGCAGAAGGAGTTCGGCGGGCTGCCGCACCCCACGATCCTGGCCGCCTGCGCGCTGCTGGGCGTGGACGAGGTCTACTCCGTGGGCGGAGCGCAGGCCGTCGCCATGTTCGCCTACGGCACCGAGGAGTGCCCGGCCGCCACCATGGTCACCGGCCCCGGCAACATCTGGGTGGCCGCGGCCAAGCGGCTGCTCAAGGGCCGGATCGGCATCGACTCCGAGGCCGGCCCGACCGAGATCGCCATCCTCGCCGACGACACGGCCGACCCCGTGCACGTGGCCGCCGACCTGATCAGCCAGGCCGAGCACGACGTGATCGCCGCCGCCGTGCTCGTCACCGACAGCGTGGAGCTGGCCGAGGCGGTGGCCAAGGAGCTGCCGGGCCAGGTGGAGGCCACCAAGCACTCCGCCCGCATCGCCGAGGCGCTGGCCGGCCGGCAGTCGGGCATCGTGCTGGTCGACGACCTCGACGCGGGCGTGGAGGTCGTCAACGCCTACGCCGCCGAGCACCTGGAGATCATGACGGCCGGCGCCGCCGAGGTGGCCGGCCGGATACGCAACGCCGGGGCGATCTTCGTCGGCCCGTACGCGCCGGTGTCCCTGGGCGACTACCTCGCCGGGTCCAACCACGTGCTGCCCACGGGCGGCTGCGCCTGCCACTCCAGCGGGCTGTCGGTCCAGTCGTTCCTGCGCGGCATCCACGTGGTCGACTACACCCGCGAGGCGCTGGCCGGCGCCGCCGCGCACGTGTCGGTGCTCGCCGACGCCGAGGACCTGCCCGCGCACGGCGCGGCCGTCCGCGCCCGCTTCGACTGGCGGATCCCCTCATGACCGCGCCGACCGTTTGGGAGAGTCCGTCCTCGTGAATCTGGACGATCTGCCGATCCGTGACGACCTGCGAGGCAAGACGCCGTACGGCGCGCCGCAGATCGACGTCCCGGTCCGGCTCAACACGAACGAGAACCCGTACCCACCGTCCAAGGCCCTGGTCGACGACCTGGCCGAGGAGGTCCGCCGGGTCACGGGCGCGCTCAACCGCTACCCCGACCGCGACGCCGTGGAGCTGCGGGCCGACCTGGCCGGCTATCTCGGGCACGGGCTGACGCCCGACCAGGTGTGGGCGGCCAACGGCTCCAACGAGGTGCTCCAGCAGATCCTGCAGGCGTTCGGCGGCCACGGGCGCACGGCGCTGGGGTTCGAGCCGTCCTACTCGATGCACCCGATCATCACCACCGGCACCAGCACGGAGTGGATCTCCGGGGTGCGCGAGGACGACTTCTCGCTCGACGCGGGCAAGGCCGCGGCGGCGGTGGCGGAGCATCGGCCCGACATCGTCTTCCTGACCTCGCCCAACAACCCGACCGGCACCGCGCTGCCGCTGGAGACCATCGTCCGGGTGCTGGAGGCGGCCGAGGGCATGGTGGTGGTCGACGAGGCCTACGCCGAGTTCGCCCGCGAGGGCACGCCGTCGGCGCTGAGCCTGCTGCCCGGCCACCCGCGGCTGATCGTCACGCGGACCATGTCCAAGGCGTTCGCCATGGCCGGCACCCGGCTGGGCTATCTCGCCGCGCACCCGGCCGTGGTGCAGGCGCTGCTGCTGGTGCGCCTGCCCTACCATCTGTCGACGCTCACGCAGGCGGCGGCGCGCGTGGCGCTGCGGCACCGCGCCGAGCTGCTGGGCATGGTCGACACGCTGCGCCGTGAGCGTGACGACACTGTGTCCTGGCTGCGCGGCAAGGGTCTTACGGTCGCCGACTCCGACGCGAATTTCGTACTCTTCGGGAAGTTTCCCGAGCGGCGGCGGGTCTGGGAGGGCCTGCTGGCGAGAGGCGTGCTGATCCGCGAAGTGGGGCCGCCGGAGTGGTTGCGGGTGTCGATCGGCACCGGCGAGGAGATGGCGGCGTTCCGTGCCGCGCTGGAGGGGGTTCTGTGAGCCGCGTTGGCCGCGTCGAGCGTACGACGAAGGAGACGTCGGTCCTGGTCGAGGTGGATCTCGACGGCACGGGCCGGGTGGACGTGTCGACCGGGGTCGGCTTCTTCGACCACATGCTCGCCCAGCTGGGCAAGCACGGGCTGTTCGATCTGACCGTCAAGACGGAGGGCGACCTGCACATCGACTCCCACCACACGATCGAGGACACCTCGCTCGCGCTGGGGGCCGCCTTCCGCCAGGCGTTGGGCGACAAGTCGGGCATCAGGCGGTTCGGTAGCGCGTCGTGTCCGCTGGACGAGTCCCTCGCCCAGGTGACGGTCGACCTGTCGGGCCGGCCCTACCTCGTGCACAGCGAGCCCGAGGGCATGGCGCCGATGATCGGTCCCGAGTACGACACGACGATGACCCGTCACATCCTGGAGTCGCTCGTCGCGCAGGCGGCGATCTGCCTGCACGTCCACGTGCCCTACGGGCGCAACGCCCACCACATCGTCGAGGCCCAGTTCAAGGCGCTGGCCAGGGCGCTGCGCGAGGCGTCGGAGCTCGACCCGCGGGCCACGGGGGTGCCCAGCACCAAGGGCGTTCTATGAGCGAGAACATGATCGCGGTGGCGATGGTGTTCGTCGGGCTGTTCCTGATCGGCGGCGTGATCTCGCTCGCCAAGCAGGGGCTGAAGATCGGCGCCGTCGTCTGCGCGGTCGGTGCGGCGATGGCGATCACAGCGGGGGTGATGTGGTGGTGAAGAGGGTCGTCGTACTCGACTACGGGTCGGGCAACCTGCGTTCCGCGGAGCGTGCCCTGGCCAGGGTGGGCGCCGAGGTGACCGTCACGTCGGACCTCGACGCGGCCATGGAGGCCGACGGGCTCGTGGTGCCCGGCGTCGGCGCGTTCGCGGCCTGCATGGCGGGCCTGCGCCGGGTGCGCGGCGAGCGCGCCATCGGGCGGCGCCTGGCCGGCGGCCGTCCGGTGCTGGGCATCTGCGTCGGGATGCAGATCCTGTTCGCGCGGGGAGTGGAGCATGGGGTCGAGACCGAGGGCTGCGGCGAGTGGCCTGGCACGGTCGAGCGGCTGGAGGCGCCCGTCCTGCCGCACATGGGCTGGAACACCGTCAAGGCTCCGGCCGGCAGCGTGCTGTTCGACGGGATCGACGCCGCGACGCGGTTCTACTTCGTGCACTCGTACGGGGTGCGCGAGTGGGAGCTGCGGCCCGGTGACGGGTTCGCCGAGCCGCTGGTCACCTGGGCCGAGCACGGCGTGCCGTTCGTGGCCGCCGCCGAGAACGGCCCGCTCATGGCCACCCAGTTCCACCCGGAGAAGTCCGGCGACGCGGGGGCCGCGCTGTTGCAGAACTGGCTCGGCATCCTGTGAGGGGCCGCGCCGGTTCGCCCGGTGAGGTGCCGTGAGCAAGGAGCGGGCGCGCCGCCGGGCCGTGCGTGAGGCGGAGCGGCAGCGTGCGATCCGGCTCAACGAGCGACGGCAGGCGCGCGCTGCCCGCCGTCGCGCCGTGCTCGGCCGCCTGACGCCGCGTCCGGTGCGCCTGGCGCGGCCGGGCGGCCTGCTGGCCCGGCGCCGGCGCGCCCAGAACGCCGTGGTGGCTCTCGGCTTCGTGCTCGTCCAGGCGCTGGTGTGGCTGCTCTGGGGCTCCCCGCTGGTGAGCTTCGGCGCGGTCGTGCTGTCCCTGCTGCTGATACCTGTTGTCGTGACCCTTGCCTTCGACCGGAGGATCTGATGTCTCTCATACTGCTCCCCGCCGTGGACGTGGCCGACGGCCAGGCCGTCCGGCTGGTCCAGGGGGAGGCCGGCACCGAGACCGGCTACGGCGAGCCGCTGGCCGCCGCGCTGGCCTGGCAGGAGGCGGGCGCGGAGTGGATCCATCTGGTCGACCTCGACGCCGCGTTCGGCCGCGGCTCCAACCGGGAGCTGATCACCGGCGTGATCGGCCGGCTCGACGTGAACGTGGAGCTGTCCGGCGGCATCCGCGACGACGAGTCGCTGGCCGCCGCGCTGGCGACCGGCTGCCGCCGGGTGAACATCGGCACGGCGGCGCTGGAGAACCCCGAATGGTGCCGCAAGATCATCGCCGAGCACGGCGACCGGATCGCGGTCGGCCTGGACGTGCGCGGCACCACGCTCGCGGCGCGCGGCTGGACCGAGGAGGGCGGCGACCTGTGGGAGGTGCTCGACCGGCTGGAGGCCGACGGCTGCCCCCGCTACGTGGTCACCGACGTCACCAAGGACGGCACGCTCCGCGGTCCCAACCTGGACCTGCTCCGGCAGGTGTGCGCGCGCACCGACAGCCCCGTCGTCGCCAGCGGCGGCGTGTCGTCGCTCGACGATCTCGTGGCCCTGGCGTCGCTGGTGCCGCTCGGCGTGGAGGGTGCCATCGTCGGCAAGGCCCTGTACGCCCAGGCGTTCACGCTCGAGAGCGCGCTGGCGGCAGTGCGCGGTCTGTCGTAGGAGGGGCCGTGGTGGGCAGCATGAGCATGGAAGTCACCGGTTCGCGGGTGTTTTCTGGTGGCATCTGGGAAGAACGCTACGGCTATGCCCGCGCGGTCGTCGTGGGCGACAGGGTCATCGTGTCGGGCTGCACCGCCACCGTCGACGGCGAGGTCCGTCACGTCGGGGACCCCTACCTGCAGAGCGTGACCGCGATGGGCATCGCCGTCGAGGCCGTCCAGTCGGGCGGGCTGACGCGCGAGGACGTGGTCATGGTCCGCTACTACGTGGTGGACCAGCGCCACTTCGACCTGGTGGGGCAGGCCATCGCGGAGATGTTCGGGCACGTCAGGCCGGCGTGCACGGGCGTACGGGTGGCCGGGCTGGTCGACCCGAACATGCTGGTCGAGATCGAGATCGAGGCACTACGGGCATGACGGTAGCCATCAGGGTGATCCCCTGTCTGGACGTGGACGCGGGCCGGGTGGTCAAGGGCGTCAACTTCACCAATCTGCGCGACGCGGGCGACCCCGTCGAACTGGCCAGGCGCTATGACGAGGAGGGCGCCGACGAGCTGACCTTCCTCGACATCACCGCCTCCTCGGGCGAGCGCGAGACCATGCTCGACGTGGTGCGGCGCACGGCCGAGCAGGTGTTCATCCCGCTGACCGTGGGTGGCGGCGTCCGCTCGGTCGAGGACGTCGACCGGCTGCTGCGGGCGGGCGCCGACAAGGTGGCGCTCAACACGGCGGCCATCGCCCGGCCCGAGCTCCTGACCGAGGCGTCGCAGCGGTTCGGCGCGCAGTGCGTGGTGCTGTCGGTGGACGCGCGGCGGGCCGCGGGCACGCCGAGCGGGTTCGAGGTGACGACGCACGGCGGGCGGCGCGGCACGGGCATCGACGCGGTGGAGTGGGCGGCGCGCGGCGAGGAGCTGGGCGTGGGGGAGATCCTGCTCAACTCGATGGACGGCGACGGCACGCGGGCGGGCTACGACCTGGAGATGCTGCGCGCGGTCCGGGCGGCGGTGCGGGTGCCGGTGATCGCCTCCGGCGGCGCGGGCCGGCTGGAGGACTTCCCGCCGGCGGTCGCGGCGGGGGCGGACGCGGTGCTGGCCGCGTCGGTGTTCCACTTCGGCACACTGAAGATCGCTGACGTCAAGGAGACCCTCCGGAACGCGGGCCACCCGGTCCGCTAGGGTGCGCTCTGCCGCCGGAGGGACCGGCGGCAGACTGTCACGTCGCGGTCGGAACGGCGGCGATGGCCCCGTGCCGTGGACTGCCACCCGTCACCGGTGACGGGGGCCGCCGCATCCGGTGGCCGGCGGGGCGTGGGGGTGTCCGGAAGGAGCCGTCGAACCGCCGTGGGATCGGCGGCGTAGCCGCGGCTCCCGGTGTGTGAGTGAGCGGGACGTAGATCGTGGGGCCGGGGGATGCTCGTTCGCCCACCTGACTCCGTGTGCTCGGCCGGCCGAAGCCGGCGAGCATGTCATCGCCGTCATGGCCACCCTGGCCCGACGCCCCGTGACGGGGTGCTGGGCCGGCCTGGACCGGGATGCCGCCTCGCCGCGGATCACGCCCCCGTGGCCGGCACGGGTGTGGCCGGGTGACACTCTGGCGATCTGTCATCCTGCCTGCGTGACACGATCCGCGCCTTCGGGGAAGCGCTCGACGCAGGAAACCGGTGATCTCAGGTCAGCACGTTGGTGAAGAAGACGGAAAGTTGGTTGGCTCCTTGGATGATGCCGTCGAACACGCCGTTGACCGCTGCGGCGGCCTGGGCCGGCCGGGTGAACAGGTAGAAGATCACGAAGGCCACGAGCACGTACGTGGCTACCTTCTTGACCTGCATGGGGGCCTCCTGCAGTCCATTCCCAGCCGTATATACCCGGATCTGGGCGATCACTGGCATCTTCTATGAAGATGTTCTTGATCCTAACCGGGGGGCTTGTTTCCTAAGCCATGGTACGTGCTTGAATCGCGCTTGACCCTGGAGCCATGTCCGTTCGCTCTGGGTCCGTTTTCTCCCGGTACGGCAGGCGCGCCAGGAGATAGATCGGCAGCCCGATCGGCGAGAGCAGGATCGTCAGCACCATGATCGGGGCCATGAGCAGGGGATGGACGCCGCGCCGCCGGCTGTCGAGGTACATCCACCGGCCGAGGAACAGGTCCCAGGCGATGATCTGCGCCCAGAGCGCGGCCAGCGCGGCAGGGCTCGAGACCAGCGCCTGGAGGCCGGCCAGGGACGGCCTGGTCACCACCGGCCAGAAGTCGGCGAGCAGCGGCGCCAGCAGGACGAGGTTCACGGCGAGGGTGGGCAGCACGATCAGCGGGGAGGCCGCCACCCTGCGGGTGACCGACCAGGTCGGGGCGAGGATCATCAGCGCCCAGAACGGGGCGGCGAGGATGAAGCTGAGGTCGAACAGGGCCTCGGTGCTCATCGCACGGCTCCCGCGGTGGCGGCCGACGCAGTGATCTTCGTCACGTCCCCGGCGTCCGCGCGTCGCGGGCCGGGCCGCAGGGAGAGTGCCGCCCCCGCGAGGACGGCCACGAGGACGGCGGCCGCTGCGGCGAGGGTGACGGCGTCGGGCTGGATCAGCGGTTGGCCGCGCAGGGCCTGCCAGACGGTCAGCGCGAACACGGCCGCGTACCCGCCGCCCGCCGTCAGGGTCAGGCCGAGCCGTACGCGCTCGGGGGCGAGGACGGGCATGCGGCGGGACAGGGCCGCGAGTGCGAGCGGCAGCAGCGGGAGCAGCTGCAGGGCGTGCATGCCGACGAAGTGCCCCACCCGCAGGTCGCCGCCCGCGGTGCTCCAGCCGAGCAGGGGCAGGCCGGGTCCGCCGTCGGGCAGGCCGACCGTGTGGGCGCCGATGATGCCGCCGGCGAGGCTCTGGCCGGGCCGCAGGCCGAGCATGAGGCCGCCGCCTGCCAGGCCGAGCGTGGAGATGACCAGGCCGAGCCGGACGGCCCAGGTGGTGGGGCGGTCGGCCTGGCGGTCGAGCAGCACGGCGACGGCGGCGACGATGTTCGCCAGCATGAGAGCGATGATCATCAGGCCCATCGCGCCGAAGAGGGCGGCGTCCAGCGGGCTGGAGGCGTTGAAGTGGCTGCGGTGGCCGCGCGCCGCCTGGAAGACGATGACCGCGACCTCGGCCACCCCGGCGACCGCGAGGACGGTGCCGGCCCAACGGCCCCAGCGGCGGTCCCGGCGCTGCAGGGAGAGCAGCCAGGCCCAGGTGAAGGAGTAGACGGCGACGGAGACGGCGAACTTCAGCGGCTTGGCCCACAGGGGCATGCCGTCGAGGGTGCGCTCGTCCACGACGAACGGGACGAGCAGGGCCACGGCAAGGAGCGCCATGAGCCCGGAGGAGAGCATCAACGGCCGATGCCAGCGGAGCACGGTGCCTCCTTAGATAATGGATAGTGCTACTTCTCACTATCTATAGCTAAACTCTCCACTGACCACAAGAGGAGGAGTCGCAGACGTGCGAATGGCGGACCTTACGGCGGAGACAGGTGTCCCTGTTCCGACGATCAAGTACTACCTGCGTGAGGGACTGCTGCCGCCGGGCCGCGCCCTGGGCCGCAACCAGGCCGAATACAGCCGGGCGCACGTCCGCAGGCTCAAGCTCGTCCGTGCGCTCGTCGAGTACGGAGGTCTGAGCATCGCCGTCATCCGCGACCTGGTGCGGCACCTGGACGACTCCGACGTCCGCGGCGGCGACCTGCTGGGCGCCGCCCAGCTCACGGTGACCGCCCAGCATGAACCGCCGGCGGGGCCGAAGGACCGGGCGGAGGAGATCGTCGACGATCTGCTGGCGCGCCACGGCTGGCACGACCTGGACCGCCACCCGTCGCGCCACACCCTCATCGGGCTGGTGCGGAGCCTGTCCGAGCTCGGCCGTGAGGACATGCTGGACGTCCTCGACGACTACGCCGTGGCGGCCGAGCGGGTCGCCGAGGCGGATCTGCGGGTGGTCGGCGAGCTGCTCGACCGGGAGCGGGCGCTGGAGATCGTGGTGCTCGGCACGCAGCTCGGCGACACGATCATCACCTCGCTGCGCAGGCTCGCCCAGGCGCACGTCGCGCAGCGCCTGCACGGGCCCTCCCCGAGCGGCCCGCCTGGGACGGGGCAGGCCGGTCACTGACGGGGCGGCCCGGTCACGGGGGGCTCGGGGGAGTCGTCAGAGGCCGAGCTTGGCGTCCCTGAGGCGCGCGATCGCGTCCGGGTCGCCCCGCAGTTCCACCGCCGCGTGCGCCTGCCGCCCGAAGCAGAACAGCAGCAGCTCGCCCGCCGAGCCGGTGACCTCCACCTTCGGCCCGATCTGCGGCCCGCCGAGCGCCACGCCGCCGCCGAGCCGGTGCAGCACCACGCCCACCGGCGAGCGTCGCAGCATCAGCCGCCCCCCGGCCGACACCCGCTTCCAGAAGAGCCGTTCGAGGCTGTCGGGCAGCGCGCGCGGCTCCCACGAGGGCTGCGCCCGGCGCACGTCCTCGTGGTGCACGAACAGCTCCAGCGTGTTGACCGCCTCGTCCAGGAACGGCAGCATCCCGTACACCCCGCCGGGCCTGCGCACGAGGCCGACCAGCTCCGGGTACGGGTGCCGGGCCTTGAGCCGCTCCTGGACCGACGCCGTGTGCCCGGCCAGCGGCTTGAGCGCGATGCCCGGCAGCGCGTCGGGACGGCGCTCGCGCAGCACCAGGTGGGCGGCCAGGTCGTAGGTCGTCCACCCCTCGCACAGGGTCGGGGCGTCCGGGCCGAGCCGGTCGAACAGATCGCAGAGGGCGGACCGTTCGCCACGAGCATGAGTCACGGTCACCACCCTACCCAGGGGAATAACGTGTTGATCGGGAGTGATTGGCTCATAGGGGCATTTCATCCGCGTGAGGAAGGACATCCAGCGAGTGGCGAGCAAGGTCACCTCGGCCGTCATGCGTCAGGGGCTCCGGGTTCTCGGAGTCGCCATTCGCGCGGAGAAGGCGGTGTTCGCGTCGGCCGTGCTGGCCAGCGCGGTCTACGGCGGCATGACCGTCGCCTCGGCGTGGGCGCTCGGCTGGGCCACCGAGAACATCGTGCTGCCCGCCTTCGACCAGGGCGGGGTCGGCTCCGGCGCGCTCTGGACGGGCGTGCTGCTCATCGTGGGCACCGCGCTGCTGCGGGCCGTCGGCGTGGCCGGGCGGCGCATCCTGGCCGGCGTCATGCAGTACCGCATGCAGGCCCGTTCGCGCCGCGACGTCTCCAAGCAGTACCTCCGGCTCCCGCTCGCCTGGCACCACCGCCACCCGACCGGACAGCTGCTCTCGAACGCCAGCTCCGACGCCGAGGCCGCCTGGGCGCCGATCGCGCCCCTGCCGATGGCCGTCGGCGTGATCGTCATGCTGGTGACGGCGGCCGTAGCGATGGTGCTCACCGACCCCGTGCTGGCCCTGGTCGGCTTCCTGATCTTCCCGGCCGTCGCCGTGCTCAACCTGGTCTACCAGCGCCGGCTCAGCCCGCTCGCCACCCGGGCCCAGCAACTGCGCGCCGAGGTCAGCGAGATCGCGCACGAGAGCTTCGACGGCGCCCTCGTCGTCAAGACGCTCGGCCGTGAGTCGCTGGAGACCGAGCGGTTCCGGCGCCGCGCCCACGAGCTGCGCGACGCCAACATCGCCGTGGGCCGGGTGCGCGGGCTGTTCGATCCGATGCTGGAGGCGCTGCCCACCCTCGGCGTGCTCGCCGTGCTGGGCGTCGGCTCGCTGCGCCTGGCCGCCGGCGCCATCGACGCCGGCGAGCTGGTGCAGGTCGCCTACCTGTTCACGCTGCTCGCCTTCCCCATCCGGGCGCTCGGCTGGGTGCTCGCCGAGCTGCCGCGCAGCGTCGTCGGCTGGGAGCGGGTGAGCGCCGTGCTGGAGGCGGAGGGCTCCATGGAGTACGGCCGGACCCCCGTACCCGCCACCTCCACGCCCGCCCGCCTGGACGTGGAGGACGTCTCCTACTCCTACGGCTCCGGCGACGTGCTGCACAAGGTGCGCTTCGACGTGCCGCCGGGCCGCACGGTCGCCCTGGTCGGGCCGACCGGCTCCGGCAAGTCCACGCTCGTCCAGCTCCTGGCCCGGCTCGTCGACCCCGGCTCCGGGCGGGTCCTGCTCGACGGCGTGGACCTGCGCGAGCTGCCGTACGGCGGCGTGGCCGAGTCGGTCGCGCTGGTGCCGCAGCAGACGTTCCTGTTCGACGACACCGTGCGCGGCAACGTCGCGCTCGGCCTGGAGACCGGCGACGAGGACGTGTGGGCCGCGCTGCGGCTCGCCCAGGCCGACGGGTTCGTCGCCCGGCTCCCCGACGGGCTCGCCACCCGTGTCGGCGAGCGCGGCGCCACCCTGTCCGGCGGGCAGCGCCAGCGCCTCGCGCTGGCCCGCGCGGTCGTGCGCCGGCCCCGGCTGCTCGTCCTCGACGACGCCACCTCCAGCGTGGACCCGCAGGTCGAGGCGCGCATCCTGCACGGCCTGCGTGACGCGGCGCAGGCGTCGACCGTGGTGGTCGTCGCCTACCGGCTGGCCACGATCGCACTCGCCGACGAGGTCGTCTACCTCGAACGCGGCCGGGTCGAGGACCGCGGCACGCACGCGGAGCTGCTGGAGCGCTGCCCCGGCTACCGCAACCTGGTCACCGCCTACGAGCGCGAGGAGGCCGAACGGGCCGCCATCGCCGCCGAGGCCGAAGAGGAAGAAGGGATCAGCGCGTGAGCGTCACCACGGGCGGCATCGGCCGCAACGCCGAGCGGTCGGCCCTGGCCACCGTCCGGCACGGCCTGTCGCTCACGCCGGAGTTCCGCAAGGGGCTCGCCGGCACCCTCGCGCTGGCCGTCATCGCCACCACCGGCAAGATCATCGTGCCGATCGCCGTGCAGCAGACCATCGACGACGGCCTGCGGGGCGGCACCCCCGACCTCTCCTCCATCACCACGGCCGTCCTGCTGTGCGCGGCGGCGGTGGTGCTGACCGCCATCGCCGGTTACGTCATGAACGTCCGCCTGTACAAGGCGACCGAGTCCTCCCTCGCCTCGCTGCGCGTCAGGGGCTTCCGTCACGTCCACGACCTGTCGGTGCTCACCCAGAACACCGAGCGGCGCGGCGCCCTGGTCTCGCGCGTCACCAACGACGTCGACCAGATCAGCACGTTCATGCAGTGGGGCGGGCTGATGATCATCGTGGCGGTCGGCCAGCTGTTCGTGGCCAGCGTCCTCATGCTCGTCTACTCCTGGCAGCTCACCCTGCTCGTGTGGGCCTGCTTCGTGCCGCTGATGATCGCGCTGCCGCGCTTCCAGCGCTGGCTCTCGCGGGCCTACACGCGGGTGCGCGAACGCACCGGCGACATGCTGTCGGCCGTCAGCGAGTCGGTCGTGGGCGCGACCGTCATCCGGGCGTACGCCGCCGAGCGGCGCACCGCCGAGCGCATCGACGCGGCCGTGGACGCCAACAAGGCGGCCCAGGTCAAGGCGCAGACCATCGTCGGGTTCGTCTTCCCGCTCACCGAGATCGTGGCCGCCGTGGCCATCTCCGGCATCGTGCTGCTGGGCGTGCGGCTCGGCCTGTCGGGCGACATCAGCGAGGGCAGGCTGGTGGCGTTCCTCTTCCTCGTGACGCTGTTCGTCGCTCCGCTGCAGACAGCCACCGAGGTGCTGAACGAGGCCCAGAACGCCGTCGCCGGCTGGCGGCGCATCCTCGGCGTCCTCGACACCCCGCCCGACGTCGCCGACCCCGGAGCCGACGGCGTGGAGCTGCCGCGCGGCCCGATCTCCGTGGCGTTCGAGGACGTCCACTTCGCCTATCCGGGCGGCGAGCCCGTGCTGCGCGAGGTGTCCCTGGAGATCCCGCCGCGCTCGCGGGTCGCGATCGTGGGCGAGACGGGGTCCGGCAAGACGACGTTCGCCAAGCTGCTCACCCGGCTCATGGACCCCGCCTCCGGCCGGGTCACCGTCGACGGGCACGACCTGCGCCGCGTGCGCTTCTCGTCGCTGCGCGAGCGCATCGTCATGGTGCCGCAGGACGGCTTCCTGTTCGACGGCACGCTGGAGGAGAACATCCGGTACGGCCGGCCGGCCGCCACCCGCGAGGAGATCACCCTCGCGATGACCGAGCTGGGCCTGGCCGACTGGGTGGACGGACTGCCCGCAGGCCTCGACACGCCGGTGGGGCAGCGCGGGGAGTCGCTGTCGGCGGGGGAGCGGCAGCTCGTCGCGCTGGCCCGCGCCTACCTGGCCGACCCCGACCTGCTGCTGCTCGACGAGGCGACCTCCGCCGTCGACCCGGCCACCGAGGTCCGTCTGGCGCGGGCCCTGGAGGGGGTCACCCGGGGGCGCACCGCCGTCTCGATCGCGCACCGGCTGTCCACCGCCGAGAACGCCGACGAGGTGCTGGTGTTCGACGGCGGCCGGCTCGTCCAGCGCGGGCCGCACGCGGAGCTGGTGCGGCAGCCGGGCGTCTACGCCGACCTGCACGCGTCCTGGGTGTCGGCGGCCCGCTCCTGACCGGCGGCGTCCGATGTGAAGGGCGGCCGGCGAGGCTGGTTGAATGGCGGCATGCCCCTGGATTCCAAGATCGCCTCGCGGCTGAAGCGCAACGGCGACGGGCTGGTGCCCGCGATCGTCCAGCAGCACGACACGGGCGAGGTCCTCATGCTCGCCTGGATGGACGACGAGGCCCTGCACCGCACCCTCACCACCGGCCGGGCGACCTACTGGTCGCGCAGCCGCGGCGAATACTGGGTCAAGGGCGACACGTCCGGTCACGTGCAGCATGTCCGGGCCGTCGCGCTCGACTGTGACGGCGACACGGTGCTGCTCAAGGTCGACCAGGTGGGCGCCGCCTGCCACACCGGTGACCGCACCTGCTTCGACGCCGACCCACTGGAGGTGGGGGCGGCGCCATGACCACGCCCGAACGTCCCGCCGTGCCCGTCATCCCCGCGGCCGCCTCATGAGCTCGCCCGGACGTCCGGCCGCGCCCGCCTGTCCCGCGGCGGCCTCATGAGCTCGCCCGAACGTCCCGCCGTGCCCGGGCCGGGCGCGGCCGTTCCCGGGGAGGCGGCGAACGGCGGGGGCGCCGGCGAACGGCGGCGGTCCGGGCGCGAGCTGGGCGCGTGGGTGCTGGCCACCGCGCTGGGGTGCGCGCTCGTCCTGTTCGCGACGACCCGCCCCTGGGTGACCGGCGTGCGCGCGACGGGAGGCCACGGCGGCTCCGGCACGCTCGCCGTTCCCACCGGGGGAGACCTCGGCCCCGCCCTCGTCCCGGTGGCGCTCGCCGGGCTGGCTGGCGTGGTGGCGGCGCTGGCGGCCAAGGGCGTCGCCCGGCGGCTGATCGGCGCGCTGGTGGCGCTGTGCGGTCTCGTGGCGGGAATCGCCACCTGGCTGGCGGCCGGCGGCGACGCGGCGCTCGACTGGCTGGGCGAGCACAACGTGCTGCAGGCCACGGACGCCCTGCAGTGGGACGTCGTGACGCTGTGGCCCGCGTCGTCCGGGCTCGGCGCGGCGATCATGACGGCCGGCGGGCTGGTCGCGGTGGTGCGCGGCGGCCGGTGGGCGGGCATGGGCGACCGCTACGAGCGCGACCCCGCGCGGCGGCGCGCGCCCGCGGCGGACGACCGCGCCCTGTGGGACGCCCTTGACCGGGGAGACGACCCCACCTCCTGAGCGGCGGCGAGGTCACGAATGGCCGACGGTCTGCCACGAACCCGGACCGGCCGGGCGTCAGATCAATAAGCTGGCCACGTCACTCGCCACGACACGGAGGAGCCGAAGGCATGACGTACGGGGACCAGGGCGGCAGCGGGGGCTACGGCGCACAGCCGCCCGGCGGCGGTTACGGTCAGCAACCGCCGAGCGGCGGCGGTGGCTACGGTCAGCAGCCGGGCAGCGGCGGTGGCTACGGTCAGGGTGGCTACGGTCAGCAGCCGGGCAGCGGCGGCGGTTACGGTCAGGGTGGCTACGGTCAGCAGCCGGCCAGTGGCGGTGGCTACGGACAGGGCGGTTACGGTCAGCAGCCCCCCAGCGGTGGTGGCTACGGACAGCAGGGATACGGGTCCGGCGGGTACAGCCAGCCGAACCCCGACTACGGCCAGGCGTACGGGCAGCCGGGATACGGGCAGCAGGGATACGCCGGATACGGACAGCCGCAACCCGCGAGAACGACCAACGGCATGGCCGTGACGTCGCTGATCCTCGGCATCGTGGGGCTGATCTTCTGCGGTTTCACCAGCATCCCCGGCGCCATCGTGGGCCACATCGCGCTCAACCGGATCAAGAAGACGGGGGAGGAGGGCCACGGCATGGCGATGGGCGGCCTGGTGACCTCCTACATCACGATCGTCCTGTGGCTGATACTCTGGGTGATCTTCGGTGGGATGTGGCTCGCCCTGTTCGGCCTCACCGCCGCCGCGACGACCTCGAGCTACTGACGCGCTGTCACGAACCGTGCACACCGTTGCAGTCCGATCACGAAATGTCCCTAAATAGGGCGTTGATCCATGTCGCTCATGGTTTGTCGCTAGGCTGCCGCGCGCAACTCGGCAGACAATGAACGCATGAGGAGTCAACGAGCATGAGCTACGGAAACCAGGGCGACGGCGGCTACGGCGCCCAGCCTCCGGGCGGCGGCTACGGGCAGCAGCCGCCGAGCGGCGGTGGTTACGGCGGCGGCTACGGCCAGCAGCCCCCGAGTGGCGGCGGTTACGGCCAGCAGCCCCCGAGCGGCGGCGGCTATGGTCAGCAGCCGCCGAGCGGCGGCGGTTACGGCCAGCCCCCCGGTGGCGGTTACGGCCAGCCCGGCGGCTACGGCCAGCAGCCCCCGCCGGACAACCACCTGGTCGCCGCCATCCTGACCACGCTGTTCTGCTGCCTTCCCCTCGGCATCGTGTCGATCGTGAAGTCGTCGCAGGTCAACTCGAAGTGGCAGATGGGCGACTACCAGGGTGCGGCGGAGGCCTCCGAGGAGGCCAAGACCTGGTGGAAGCGCTCGCTGATCGCCGGCGCCATCTGGTGGGGCCTGGTCATCATCGGCTACATCCTGCTGTTCGTGGTCATCGCGGCGAACACGCCGAGCTACTGACGGGACTATGCCTGATGGGCATCGCGAACCTCGAGCGGCGCGGCACCGGACGATCGCGGTCGGTGCTGGCGCCGCTCGGCGTCGCGGCGGCCGCCGGCGCCGTGGTGGCGTTCGTCGGCCTCGTCGACCCGAACGAGCCAGGCCACTACCCGACGTGCCCCTTCCTGTGGGCCACGGGTGAGATCTTCGGCCTGCCCCTCTACTGCCCCGGCTGCGGGACGCTGCGCACGATCCACGCGCTGGCGCATCTCGACCCGGTGGCCGCGCTCGGCCTCAACCCGCTGGCCGTGGCCACGGTCCCGTTCCTCGTCTTCTGGTGGGGCCGCTGGCTGGTCCGCGCCTGGCAGGGCCGGCCGCGCAGGACCACCCTGGCGCATCCCGCCTGGCTGTGGGCTCTCATCGGCGTCGTGATGGTCTACTGGGTCGTGCGCAACCTTCCGTTCGGGGCGTTCCTGGCGCCCTAGCCGGGGGCTGTGGCCGGGCTGGGCCGGTGGGGCCGATACCATCGCAGGACAGGCCGGGAGCGGACGCGACGCGAACTCTCAGCCATCCCCAACTGCCGACCGGAGGGATCCCAAGCGCGTGAGTGAGCGTACCGAAGGGCCGAGTGTCCTCGACGACATCCTCGACGGGGTGCGCGCCGACCTCGCCGCACGCCAGCAGGCCGTCTCGCTCGACGAGCTCAAGCGGCGGGCCGAGCGGGCTCCCGACCCCCGAGACGCGCTCGGCGCGCTCGGCGGCGACCGGGTGTCGGTGATCGCCGAGGTCAAGCGCTCCAGCCCGTCCAAGGGTGCGCTCGCCGCGATCGCCGATCCCGCCGCGCTGGCCGCCGACTACGAGGAGGGCGGCGCGCACGTCATCAGCGTGCTGACCGAGCGGCGCAAGTTCGGCGGCAGCCTCGACGACCTGGCCGCGGTCCGCGCGCGGGTCGACATCCCGATCCTGCGCAAGGACTTCATCCTCACCTCCTACCAGCTGTGGGAGGCGCGGGCCCACGGCGCCGACCTGGCGCTGCTCATGGTCGTCTGCCTGGAGCAGGAGGCGCTGGTGTCGCTGATCGAGCGGGCCGAGTCGATCGGGCTCACCCCGCTGGTCGAGGTGCACACCGAGGAGGAGCTCGACCGCGCCGTCGCGGCCGGTGCCCGCGTCATCGGGGTCAACGCGCGTAACCTGAAGACACTCGAGGTCGACCGCGACGTCTTCGCGAAGATCGCGCCTAAGATCCCGGACAATGTCATCAAGATCGCGGAGTCGGGGGTCCGCGGGCCGCACGACCTGCTCGCCTACGCCAGGTCCGGCGCCGACGCCGTGCTGGTGGGTGAGAGCCTGGTCACCGGCAAGGACCCGCGCAAGGCGGTCGAGGCGCTGGTGACGGCCGGCGCCCACCCGGCGACGCGCCCCGACCACGGAGCAGAGGGATAGCAGTGACACACGACGGCTCCATCCTCACCGCCGCCGACCTGGCGGGCAACGGCGCCCACGGCGACGACCCCGACCTGCGCGGCAAGTTCGGCGTCTTCGGCGGGCGCTACGTGCCGGAGGCCCTCATCCCGGCGCTCGACGAGGTCGCCAAGGTCTACGAGCAGGCCCGCACGGACGTGCAGTTCCTGCGCGAGTTCGACCATCTGCTGCGCACCTACGCGGGCCGGCCCACCACGCTGACCGACGTGCCGCGGTTCAGCGAGCAGGCCGGCGGCGCGCGGGTCGTCCTCAAGCGGGAGGACCTCACCCACACCGGCGCCCACAAGATCAACAACGTGATCGGGCAGGCGCTGCTGACCAAGCGGCTCGGCAAGAAGCGGGTCATCGCCGAGACCGGCGCCGGCCAGCACGGCGTGGCCACCGCCACCGCCGCCGCCCTGCTCGGCCTGGAGTGCGTCATCTACATGGGCGCCGTCGACTGCGAGCGCCAGGCGCTCAACGTGGCCAGGATGAAGCTCCTCGGCGCCACCGTGGTGCCGGTGCACAACGGGTCCAAGACCCTCAAGGACGCCATCAACGAGGCGTTCCGCGACTGGGTCACCAACGTCGACACCACCCACTACCTGTTCGGCACCGTCGCCGGCCCGCACCCGTTCCCCGAGATCGTCCGCGACTTCGCGCGGATCATCGGGGTCGAGGCGCGCCGCCAGATGCTGGAGCTGACCGGCCGGCTGCCCGATGCCGTCTGCGCGGCGGTCGGCGGCGGCAGCAACGCGATCGGCATCTTCCACGCCTTCATCGGCGACGAGGGCGTCCAGCTGCACGGCTACGAGGCGGGCGGCCACGGCCTGGCGAGCGGCGAGCACGCGCTCACGCTCACCGCCGGCTCGGTCGGCGTGCTGCACGGCGCGCGCACCTACGTGCTGCAGGACGACGAGGGCCAGACGATCGAGTCGCACTCGATCTCGGCAGGGCTCGACTACCCCGGGGTGGGCCCCGAGCACGCCTGGCTCAAGGACAGCGGCCGCGCCACCTACCACGGCGTCACCGACGACCAGGCGATGGCCGCCTTCTCGCTGCTGGCCAGGACCGAGGGCATCATCCCGGCCATCGAGTCGTCCCACGCCCTCGCCGGCGCGCTGGAGCTGGGCCGCGAGCTCGGCCCCGAGGCGACCATCCTGGTCAACCTCTCCGGGCGCGGCGACAAGGACATGGGCACGGCGATGAAGTACTTCAATCTCTAGCGCCACGGTCGCCACGCGCGCGCGTGCGGCCGTACGGCGCCCGGCGGACCTCGGCGGCGGCACCGGCGTCGCGGCCGGCGGGTGACACCACGCATCCCCGGCGGCGGCGTCGCGGCGACACCGGCGGCGGCTCCGGAGGAGGGGCGGCGGGCGATGGCACCATGGAGCGCGAGGGCGGCAGCGGCGGCGTAGCGGCCTCGACCACTGAGAACGGACGATCATGACAACTCTTCAGACGGTGTTCGCCAAGGCGAAGGCGGACAACCGCGCGGCGCTCGTCGGCTACCTCCCCGCGGGCTTCCCGTCCAAGGACGGCGCCATCGCCGCCGCCGCCGCCCTGGTCGAGGCCGGTTGCGACGTCATCGAGATCGGCCTGCCCTACTCCGACCCGCTCATGGACGGCCCGACCATCCAGGACGCGGTGCACCGCTCGCTGACCAACGGCACCCGCATCGCCGACGTCATGCGCACGGTCGAGGGCGTGGCGGCCACGGGCGCGGCGACGCTCGTCATGACGTACTGGAACCCGATCGACCGCTACGGCGCCGACCGGTTCGCGCGCGACCTCGCCGCCGCGGGCGGCGTCGGCACCATCACGCCCGACCTGACCCCCGAGGAGGCGGGCCCCTGGCGCGAGGCGTCGGCCGCCGCCGGCATCGACACCGTCTTCCTGGTGGCGCCCAGCTCGACCGACGAGCGCATCCAGGCCGTCGTCGAGTGCTGCACCGGGTTCGTCTACGCGGCGTCCCTGATGGGCGTCACAGGCGCGCGTGAGAGCGTCAACGTCGCCGCCGGCGACCTGGTCAAGCGCACCCGGGCGCACACCGACCTGCCGGTGTGCGTGGGTCTGGGCGTCGGCACCGGCGCGCAGGCCGCCGAGGTGGCCGCGTACGCCGACGGCGTCATCGTCGGCTCGGCGTTCATCCGCCGCATGCTCGACGCGCCCGACGAGCAGGCCGGTCGCGTCTCGATCGGCGAGCTGGCCCGCGAGATGGCGCAGGGCGTCCGCTCCCGCGGCTGAGCGCCGATGATCGTCCCTCCCGGCGCGCCCGGGCCCGTTTCCGGCCTCCGGCCTGGCGGTTTCCCCCTTAGCCGCCGCTTATTCGGCCCGTGATCGGATGTGCTCCGGATACTGTGCGGTCCGGAGGCCGTAGACAAGGAGATGAGCTGTGATCGCGTTGCCGGTGTCACGTAACGCCAGAACGGCGATACCCTGGGTGACGACCGCCGCCCGGCTGGTCCTGGGCGGGGTGCTGATCGTGTCCGGTGGGCTCAAGGTCACCAAGCCGTGGGACTCGGTGGTGGCGGTCAAGGCGTACCGGTTGCTGCCCGAGGACATCGCCACGGCGGTGGGCTACGTCCTGCCGATGCTGGAGATCGTGGTCGGCGTGCTGCTGGTGGTCGGCCTGCTGACCAGGGTGGCCGGGGCGGTCGCGACACTGCTCATGTTCGCGTTCGTCTTCGGCATCGCCTGGGCGTGGGCCAACGGGCTGCGGATCGACTGCGGCTGCTTCGGCGGGGGCGGGGAGCTGGCGGCCGGGCAGGAGCCGACCTACCTGCTCGACATCGTGCGCGACTTCGGGCTCGTGCTGCTGGGCGGCTGGGTGGTCAGGTTCCCGCCGGGGCGTTACGCGCTCGACGCGGCCCTCGGTCTGACCGGCTCCGCCGCACGAGAGGCCGACGCACGACATGACGAGCACGAGGAGGAGACAGTCCGATGAGCAAGGGCGAGCGCCAGAAGACGGCACGCGAGCGGATCAAGGAGCAGCAGGCCGCCGACCGGGCGCGGGAGAAGCGCAAGCGCATCGTCACCTACACCACCGCCGGCGTGGTCGCCGTGGCGGCCATCGGCGCCGGCTGGCTGTGGTCCTTCAGCCAGTCCAAGTCGGAGGAGGCGGCGGCGCCGCTGGCCCCGATCACGGTCGACGCCAACGGCTCGGTGGTGATGGCCAAGCAGGGTGTCACCAAGCCCGTCATCGACATCTACGAAGACTTCCAGTGCCCGGCGTGCAAGCAGCTGGAGGAGGTCAGCGGCCAGACGTTCAAGAACCTCGCCGCCGAGGGCAAGGCCAAGGTCGTCTTCCACCCGATCACGATCTTCAGCCAGGAGCCCACGCGCGGCAACTCCGTCCGCGCCGGCGCCGCCGCCCGCTGCGTGGCCGACGGCAAGCAGTGGATGGCCTTCCACGACCTGCTGTTCGCCAACCAGCCGAGCGAGGCCGCCGAGGGCTTCAAGGTCGACGACATGGTGAGCTGGGGCAAGGAGGCGGGGGTGACCTCGCCCGACTTCGAGAGCTGCGTCAAGGGCCAGAAGCACGCCAACGCCCAGATCTCCTTCAGCGACAAGACCGGCAAGGAAGCGAAGATCGAGGGCACGCCCACCGTCAAGCTCGACGGCATCGTCATGGACAGCCAGGTCATCTTCACGCCGCAGGAGTTGCGCGAACAGGTCACGAAGGCGGCCAAGTAGCCCCGCGTCCGCTACCCTCACCTGACATGCCCCTTGCCTCGATTCCCAGCCCCTCCGAGGGGGTCTGGTATCTCGGGTTCATCCCGATCCGGGCCTACGCCCTGTGCATCGTCCTCGGTGTCGTCGTCGCCGTCTGGCTGAGTGAGCGCCGCTGGCGCGCCCGAGGCGGCCAGAGCGGCACGATCATCGACATCGCGGTCCCCGCGGTGATCTTCGGGTTGATCGGCGGCCGCCTCTACCACGTCATCACCGACTGGCAGACCTACTTCGGCGATCGTGCGATCAAGAAGCCCTACCAGGCGCTGTTCATCTGGGAGGGCGGGCTCGGCATCTGGGGGGCCATCGCCCTGGGCGGCGTGGGCGTGTGGATCGCCTGCCGCCGCCGCGGCCTGTCGCTGAGCGCCGTGGCGGACACGGTCGCGCCCGGCATCGCGTTCGCGCAGGCCATCGGCCGCTGGGGCAACTGGTTCAACCAGGAGCTGTACGGCGGTCCCACGACGCTTCCGTGGGGGCTGGAGATCGACGTCCGGCACGGCGGCGAGCCGGGCGTGCTCTACCACCCGACCTTCCTGTACGAGTCGATCTGGAACGTCGCCCTGGGCTTCGCGCTGATCCTGGCCGGCAAGTGGTTCTCGCTGCGCCACGGCCGGCTGTTCGCCCTCTACGTGGCCGGTTACACGCTGGGACGCTTCTGGATCGAGGGGCTGCGGATCGACCCGGTCGGCGGCGTGGACCACGCGGTGACGTTCCTGGGGCTGCGGATCAACCAGTGGACGTCGATCGTCGTGTTCGCCGGTGCGCTGATCTACCTGTGGGCGACCCGCGGCAAGGACACCGCGGAGATCGTGGTCCCGGCCTCGGCGCAGGGCGACGACGGGGCGGCGGCCGATCCGGCCCACCCGGCCGACCAGGCCGACGAGGACGAGCTGCGCCGCCCGGCGGACCCGTCCGGCGGCGACGGGCCCGGCGAGTCCTCGGGCGCTGATCATCCCGAGGGCGCGGATAGTCTGGAGGACGTGGAAGGCCCCAAGAGCCCCGAAGGGCCGAAGAGCGCCGCCGCGGGCGACCTCGACGGCACGGAGGGCACCGCGGGCCCCGAGGCGACGGCGGCGTCCGACAGGGTGGCAGTGCCGGAGGAGAAGAACGCGCGATGACCGGGCGCGCGGAGCAGCACCACCAGCACCGTGACGTCACCGGCGGCTGGCTGCGGCCGTCGGTGTTCGGCGCGATGGACGGGCTGGTGTCCAACTTCGCGCTCATCGCCGGCGTCGCCGGCGGCACCTCCGACACCACGATCATCCTGCTCGCCGGCGGCGCCGGGCTGGCGGCGGGCGCGTTCTCCATGGCCGGCGGCGAGTACGTCTCCGTGGCCAGCCAGCGCGAGCTGGCCCTGGCCGAGATCGCCGTCGAGCGACGTGAGCTGGAGCGGCATCCCGAAGCCGAGCAGGCCGAGCTGGCCCAGGCCCTCGTCGACCAGGGAGTCGCCCCCGACACCGCGGCCGAGGTGGCCGCCCAGATCTCGCGTGACCCCGAGCGCGCGCTGCGCGTGCACAGCCGGAACGAGCTCGGCGTCGATCCCGCCGACCTGCCCTCGCCCACGGTGGCGGCCGTCTCGTCGTTCCTGTCGTTCGCCGCGGGGGCGATCCTGCCGCTGGTGTCCTACCTGTTCGGCGTGGCCGAGCTGTGGGTGTCCGCCGTGGTGTCGTGCGTCGCGCTGTTCGGCGCGGGCGCGCTGGTCTCGACGGTCACGGCGCGCACCTGGTGGTACTCCGGCCTGCGCCAGCTGCTCGTCGGCGCGCTGGCGGCCGGGCTCACGTTCGCGCTCGGCAACCTGATCGGGGCGGCGGGCCTGTGACCGGAAGCGGACAGCCCCCCACCCGGACGGCCGCGCGCAAACGGCGCCGCACGCCGCGCTCCGACTGGCAGTTCCCGCTGCTCACCGACTGGGGGCTCAGACCGGAGCAGCAGCGTCTGCTCGTCATCATCGCCTCGGTCCTCGGCGCGGTCGCCGGAGCCTGCGGGCTGGCCGCCGTCATCCTCTCGCTCGGCGGCGGCTACGTCTCCGACCGCCCGGCCAGCGCCGCCGTGGGCGAGGGCGACAGCGGGCTCCCCTCCTCCTACCAGGGGTGGGCCGCGTCCAAGCTGTTCGACCCGATCGCCGACCGGGCCAAGGACGCCAAGCCGCTCACCGAGAAGGAGGTCTTCGCGAGCAAGACCCTGGCGGGGGAGAAGAAGCTGCGGCTGAGGCTCGTGGCCAAGCAGGTCGACGCCGACTGCGCGGCGGCCCTGTGGGGCGAGGCCCTGCTCGAACTGGTCGCGGACGCCGAGTGCAACCAGGCCGCCCGCGGCCTCTACACCACCGCCGACGGCCGCTACGTCGGCCAGTACACCCTGCTCAACCTGCGCGACAGCCGAGCCGCCGCCGAGCTGGTCGAGCGGCTGAAGACCGGTTACCGGGGCGGCTGGACCCGCTCGCTGACCGCCCAGGGCGCCGCCTTCCCGGCCGGCGGGCACACCGAGGCGGCCGGATACGCGCTCGGCCACTACGTCGGGCTCGTCTGGTACGGCAGGGCCGACGGCGCCGAGCCGACCACCCGCGACGACTTCGTCGCTCTGGCGATCACCCTGCGAGGCGCCGAGAAGGCCGTCTACCGGAGGGTCGTCACGATCACGGGACCGGCGTCCTGATGTCGCGCCGTCTCGTCGTCCCGCTGGCGGCCCTGGCCGGGCTCGCGGTGCTGGCCGCCGGCGCCTGGCTGTGGTGGGGCCGCGCCGAGCCCCGGCCCGCCGCCTTCACCGGCGAGCCCACCTCGGCCCTGTACGCGCTGATCGGCTCGCGGCAGGCCGACGCGGCGCCGCTGCGGCTGGACGAGGTGTTCACGCCGGCCGGCCGGACGCTCGGCACGCTCGCCCGCGCCTCCGCCGAGCAGCTCGACGACTGCGACGAGGCCCTGTGGGGCGTCACCGCGACGGGCTGCACCCAGGCGCTGCGCGCCACGTACACGAGCGCGTCGGGCGACGCCGGCCAGTTCGTCATCTTCAACCTGCCCGACGGGCGGGCGGCCGACGCGCTGGTGGCCGCGCTCGCCGAGGACGGCTTCGTCCGGCAGGCGGTCCCGTTCGACGCCTCGCGCAGCCGGGCGGCGGCGCGGGCGCTCGGACACTACGTCACGGTCGCCTGGGCGGGCGCGAGCGGCCCCGGCGCCGACCCGGTCAAGACGCTCGTCGCCCTCGACGGTCTCGGCCGCGTCGTCCAGTCCCGCGTCCTGGCGGCCACCTGAGCCGCGGCACGAGAGCGGTGCCGCCCGGCGACCGGGGTGACGCCGGTGCCGGTGTCCGACTCCACCCGCATCGACCTCGACGCCGCGCCGCCCCTCGCGCTCACCTGAGACGGCCGTGCATCAGCTCCAGGAGCGTCGCGTGGGTCTGCTCCAGCGGGCGGCCGGGGTAGAGGGCCCGGCGTTCGATGGAGACGGTCAGCACCATGCCGAACAGGGCCGTGGCCGCCGTCTCCACGTCCAGGCCGGGCCTGATGTCGCCGGCCGCCACGGCGTCGCGCAGCACGCCGGCGTAGACGCCGAGGGCGTGCTCGCGCAGCCGGGCCACCGCCTCCTGCCAGGCCGTCCGCCACATCTCGGCCAGCAGCACCCGCGCCAGCGGCCCGTGCTCGTCGAAGAAGCGCAACTGGCCGAGCACCACGTTGTCGAGCCGGGCGAGCGGGCTGTCGCCGGTGGCGGCCTGCGACAGCGCCTCGGCCAGCCTGGCGACCGAGTGCTCCAGCAGCGCGGCGAACAACGCCTCCTTGCTGCCGAAGTTGTAGAACACGGTGCCCTTGGCCACCCCGGCCCGTTCGGCGATGGCCTCGACGGTGGTGGCGGTGTAGCCCTGCTCGGCCATGAGGTCGATCGCCGCGGCGAACACCCTGGCCCGGGTGTCCGGCCGGCTCACAGCGCCAGCTCCGGGTGCAGCCGCCTGACCGACCAGGTACGGCCGCGCTCCACGGCGAGCGTGGTCAGCGCGAGACCGGCGACGAGGAACGTGATCAGCACCCCGCAAGCCTGCCACACCACGGTGGGGTCACCGCCGCTGACCAGCCGGCGCAGCGCCGCGACCACCCAGCTCATCGGCAGCCACGGCGAGATGGTCTGGAAGAAGCCGGGCGAGGTCTCGATCGGGTAGGTGCCGGCGGCGGAGGTGAGCTGGAGCATGAGCAGCGCCAGCGCCACGACCCGTCCCGGTGGTCCGAGCAGCGCGTTGACCGCCTGCACGACCGCGAGGAACGCCGCCGCCGTCAGCAGGAGCAGCCCCGCGACGCCCGCCCAGTGCGCCGCCCGCATGCCGAGGCCGAACCTCAGCACCGCGACCAGCGCGACGACCTGTGCCGCGCCCAGCGCCATGGCGGGCAGCCAGCCCGCCAGCGCGATCCGCACCGCCCCCGTGGTGCCCGCCAGGCGGCGCGGGTTGAGCGGCCTGAGCACCATGTACGCGATCATCGCGCCCACCCAGAGCGCCAGGGGCAGGAAGAACGGGGCGAAGCCGGTGCCGTAGTCGGGCACCTCGTTGTCCACCTGCTTGGCCAGGCGCACGGGGTCGCTCATCATGCCGGCGCGGGCCTCGCGCTCCCGGCGGTCGTAGTCGGGGATCTGCTCGGCCCCGTCGCCGAGGCCGTCGGCCAGGTCCTTGGAGCCCTCGGCCAGCCGGGTGAGGCCCCTGTCGAGCCGGCCGGCGCCGTCCCGCAGCCGGTCGACGCCGGTGGCGAGCCGGTCGGCGCCGTCGCCCAGCTCGGTCAGGCCGCCGCCGAGCCTGGTGAGGCCGCCGGTGATCTTGGCGGAGCCGTCGCGCAGCCTGGTGGCGCCCTGCTGCAGCTTCCTGGCCCCCTGGCCGGCCTCGCCGAGCTTGGCGTCGACGGTGGCGGCGCCGTCGGCGAGCTTGGCCAGGCCGGCGTCCAGCGCGTTCACCTGCCGCCGGACCTCGTCGAGCCGGGGCCCCAGCTCGGGGGCCACGGCGGAGACCTTGCGGGCGGACTCGGCCAGTTCGCGGGCGGCGGCGCTCAGCTCCGGCGCCCGCGGGTCGTCGATCCGCCCGGCCTGCTCGGCGACCCTGTCGGCCGCGTCCGCGACGCGGGGGCCCCACTCGTTCAGCACGGGGACGTAGGTGTCGGCGATCCGGTTGACGTCGCCGGTCTGGGCGTGCACCTGGTCGGCGGCCTGCCGGGCGCCCCTGCGCAGCTCGGCCGTGCCGTCGCGGCGCAGCCTGGCCAGGCCGCCGCTCAGCTCGCCGACGCCCTTGGCGGCCCGGGTGAGGCCGCCGGTGACCTGGGCGGAGCCGTCGCGCAGCCGGGTGACGGCGTCGCCCGCGCTGTCCAGCCCGGCCGAGAGCCTGCGGGCGCCCGCCCCGGCGGTGCCGAGGCCGGTGGTGAGCCTGGCGACTCCGTCCCCGGCCCGCACCGTGCCGTCGTGCAGCTCGCCCGCCCCGTCGGCGGCCTCGGAGGTCTGGTCGTGGATGTCGCCGATGGAGACGAAGACCCGGTCGAAGTAGTCGTGGATGACCGTGCGCTCGGCGGCCGCCCGTACCTCGTTGAACACGGCGTCGGAGATGCTGCCGACGACGTAGCTGCGGCCGGTGTCGACGCGCAGGCCGAGGTGGGCGGGCGAGGGTGTGGCCCGGTCGTCGGAGGGGGAGGCCAGGCGGGCGCTGAAGTCGGCGGGGATGGTCAGGGCCAGGTAGTAGCTGCCGTCCCGCACGCCGTCGGCCGCCTGCCGCGCCGTGGCCTCGTGCCAGCCGAAGACCCGCCGTTCGCGCAGCTCGGCCGCCAGGTCGCGGCCCGCGTGCAGGGTCCGGCCGGACACGGTCGCGGGCCGGTCCTCCATGACCAGGGCGACGGGCACCCGGTCGAGGTTGCCCTGCGGGTCCCAGAACGACCACAGGTACAGGCCGGCGTACAGCAGCGGCAGCACCACGACGGCGGCCAGCGCCAGCCGGGTCAGCCTGGAGCGCAGCATGCCCCGCATCACAGCTCCACGATGTGGTCGTAACGGGCGGGCGGGAGCACGCAGGACGCCACGACGGTCCGGCCGAGCCCGCCGAGCAGGGTCCACAGCGCCCGCTGCCGGTCGGGGGGCAGTCCCTGGTCCACGTTGTCGGCGACGATCACCGCGGGGTCGTCGAGCAGCGCCAGCGCCACGCCGAGCCGTACCTGGTCCTCCCGGTCCAGCTCGCGCACGAGGGTCGCCTCGCCGGTGTCGAGCCCGGCCCGTTCCAGCGCGTCGGCGTACGCGCCCCGTCGCCGCTCGCGCAGGTGCTCGCCGACGGTGAGGGACCGGTTGAGGTCGGTCACCCCGTCCACCAGCGCGAGCGCGGCGACGCGGCGGATGGCGCGGGGCCGGGTGTGGCCGTGCACGCTCAGCGTG
The DNA here is from genome assembly GCF_002850745.1 of Nonomuraea indica. Lineage (GTDB taxonomy): Bacteria > Actinomycetota > Actinomycetes > Streptosporangiales > Streptosporangiaceae > Nonomuraea > Nonomuraea indica. The sequence continues at coordinate 263,881 of NZ_KZ559466.1, read as the reverse complement.
CCCCCGGCCGGTCGCATCCGGCCGGCCAGGGTGAGCAGCAGGCTCGTCCGGCCGCTGCCCGAAGGGCCGGCCACCACGGTCAGCGTGCCGGGCCCGGCCGTGAACGTGACGTCCGCGAACACCTCCTCGACCGACAGGCCCTTGGCGACGATCACGACCACCCTCCCTCTTTGAACTGACTGGTCAGTTCAAAAGATAGCCCAGGAGGCGAGCAGACGAAAAACGTCGTACCGGCCGGGAATGAGGGACGTGATCCCGCTGTTCGGTACGGGGGAGTCCGCATGTCAAGACACAGTGAATGTTCGCAATACGGACAGAGCGGGCACCACTCCATGTGGGTGCGGTAATCTCTACCCACAACATGCAGCAGGGCCAACGTCGTCCCCGCCTGTTGAGCAGTTCTGAACAGACGAAGACGACGGGAGGGATTCAATGCCTGCTGCCCACCTCGGGTTCCCCGAGCCCCAGGGCCTCTACCACCCCGCCAACGAGCACGATGCCTGCGGTGTCGCCATGGTCGCCGACGTCGCGGGCCGCCGCGGGCACGGGATCGTGGTGAAGGCGCTGACGGCGCTGCTCAATCTGGATCACCGGGGGGCCAAGGGTAGCGAGCCGGACACCGGTGACGGAGCCGGCATCCTCACGCAGATCCCCGACGCCTTCCTGCGCGCGAGCGTGCCCTTCGACCTGCCCCAAGCGGGACGGTACGCCGCCGGCATCGCCTACCTGCCGGCCGGTGAGGAGGAGCGCGCGGTCGCCGTGCGGCGCATCGAGGAGATCGCCGCGGAGGAGGGCCTGACCGTGCTCGGCTGGCGCGAGGTGCCGGTCGACCGCGCACTGCCCGGCCCCAGCGCGCGCGCCGCGATGCCGCACTTCGCCCAGCTGTTCGTCGCCGGGCCCGACTCCGGCGCCGTGTCCGGGCTGGAGCTCGACCGGCTGGCGTTCTGCCTGCGCAAGCGGGCCGAGCACGAGGCGCAGGTCTACTTCCCCTCGCTGAGCTCACGCACGATCGTCTACAAGGGCATGCTCACCCCCGAGCAGGTCGAGCCGTTCTTCCCCGACCTGTCCGACGAGCGCTACGAGACCGCTATCGCGCTGGTGCACTCGCGCTTCTCCACCAACACCTTCCCGAGCTGGCCGCTCGCCCACCCCTACCGCTACGTCGCGCACAACGGCGAGATCAACACGGTCAAGGGCAACCGCAACTGGATGCGGGCCCGCGAGGCGATGCTCGCCTCCGACCTGATCCCCGGCGACCTGAGCCGGCTCTTCCCGATCTGCGACCCCGACGGCAGCGACACCGCCTCCTTCGACGAGGTCCTGGAGCTGCTGCACCTGGGTGGCCGCAGCCTGCCGCACGCCGTCCTCATGATGATCCCGGAGGCGTGGGAGAACCACACCGAGATGGACCCGGCCCGCCGGGCCTTCTACGAGTTCCACTCCTCGATGATGGAGGCCTGGGACGGCCCCGCCTCGATCACCTTCACCGACGGCACCCTCGCCGGAGCCGTGCTCGACCGCAACGGCCTGCGCCCAGGCCGGTTCTGGGTGACCGCCGACGGCCTGGTCGTCCTCGCCTCCGAGGCCGGTGTGCTCGACTTCGCCCCCGGCGACGTGGTGCGCAAGGGCCGCCTGCAGCCGGGCCGGATGTTCCTCATCGACACCGCCCGCGGCAAGATCATTGAGGACGACGAGATCAAGGCCGAGCTGGCCGCCGAGCTGCCGTACGCCGACTGGCTGCACGCCGGCCTGGTCCGCTTCGAGGAGCTGCCCGCCCGCCAGCGCGAGATCCCCACGCACGAGGCGCTCGTCAAGCGGCAGCAGACCTTCGGCTACACCGAGGAAGAGCTGCGGATCATCCTGTCGCCGATGGCGAGGACCGGCATCGAGCCGATCGGCTCCATGGGCACCGACACACCCGTCGCCGTGCTCAGCGAGAAGCCCAGGCTGCTGTTCGACTACTTCTCGCAGCTGTTCGCGCAGGTCACCAACCCGCCGCTGGACGCCATCCGCGAGGAGCTGGTCACCTCCCTGGCCAGCGTGCTCGGCCCCGAGGGCAACCTCCTCGACCCCGGCCCGTCCTCGTGCCGGCAGCTCGTCCTGCCGTACCCGGTGATCGACAACGACGAGCTCGCGAAGATCATCCACATCAACGACGAGCACGACCTGCCCGGCTTCCACCCGCACGTGGTCTCCGGCCTCTACCAGGTGTCGGGCGGCGGCGAGGCGCTGCTGCACCGCCTGGAGGAGATCCGCGCCGAGGTGTCCGAGGCCATCGCCGGCGGCGCCCGCATCATCGTGCTGTCCGACCGCGGCTCCTCGGAGGAGCTGGCGCCGATCCCGTCGCTGCTGCTCACCGGGGCCGTGCACCACCACCTCATCAAGGAGAAGACCCGCACCAAGATCGGCCTGGTCATCGAGACGGGCGAGGCCCGCGAGTGCCACCACATGGCGCTGCTCATCGGCTACGGCGCCGGCGCGGTCAACCCCTACCTCGCGATCGAGACCGTCGAGGACCTGGTCGACACGGGCGTCCTGCAGGTCGACAAGCACAAGGCCGTACGCAACCTGATCAAGGCGTACGGCAAGGGCGTCATCAAGGTCATGTCCAAGATGGGCGTCTCCACGGTGGCCTCCTACACCGGCGCGCAGATCTTCGAGGCGCTGGGCCTGAGCCAGGAGGTCATCGACACCTGCTTCACCGGCACCACCTCGCGCCTGGGCGGCGTCGGCTTCGACGTGCTGGCCCGCGAGACCGCCGAGCGGCACCGCCACGCCTACCCGCGGGTGCCCAACGCGCACCGCAGGCTCCAGGTCGGCGGCGAGTACCAGTGGCGGCGCGAGGGCGAGCCGCACCTGTTCAACCCCGAGACCGTCTTCAAGCTGCAGCACGCCACGCGCACTCGCCGCTACGAGATCTTCAAGGAGTACACCAGCATGGTGGACTCCCAGGCCGAGCGGCTGATGACGCTGCGCGGGCTGTTCACGTTCAGGAGCGACCGCGCCCCGGTGCCGATCGAGGAGGTCGAGCCGGTCTCCGAGATCGTCAAGCGGTTCTCCACCGGCGCCATGTCGTACGGCTCGATCTCGATGGAGGCGCACGAGACGCTCGCCATCGCGATGAACCGGCTCGGCGGCAAGTCCAACACCGGCGAGGGCGGCGAGGACCCCGAGCGCCTCTACGACCCGGCCCGGCGCAGCTCCATCAAGCAGGTGGCCTCCGGCCGCTTCGGCGTCACCAGCGAATACCTGGTCAACGCCGACGACCTGCAGATCAAGATGGCGCAGGGCGCCAAGCCCGGCGAGGGCGGCCAGCTGCCCGGCCACAAGGTCTACCCGTGGATCGCCAAGACCCGGCACTCCACGCCCGGCGTCGGCCTCATCTCGCCGCCGCCGCACCACGACATCTACTCGATCGAGGACCTGGCCCAGCTCATCCACGACCTGAAGAACTCCAACCCGCAGGCGCGCGTGCACGTCAAGCTCGTCGCCGAGGTCGGGGTCGGCACGGTCGCGGCGGGCGTGTCCAAGGCCCACGCCGACGTGGTGCTCATCTCCGGCCACGACGGCGGCACCGGCGCCTCCCCGCTGACCAGCCTCAAGCACGCGGGCGCCCCCTGGGAGCTCGGCCTGGCCGAGACCCAGCAGACGCTGCTGCTCAACGGCCTGCGCGACCGCATCGTGGTGCAGGTCGACGGCCAGCTCAAGACCGGCCGCGACGTGATCATCGCCGCGTTGCTGGGCGCCGAGGAGTTCGGCTTCGCCACCGCTCCGCTGGTCGTCTCCGGCTGCGTCATGATGCGGGTCTGCCACCTCGACACCTGCCCCGTGGGCGTCGCCACGCAGAACCCCGAGCTGCGCAAGCGCTTCAGCGGCAAGCCGGAGTTCGTGGTCAACTTCTTCGAGTTCGTCGCCGAGGAGATCCGCGAGTACCTCGCCCAGCTCGGCTTCCGCTCGCTGGACGAGGCCATCGGGCACGTCGAGCTGCTCGACACCACCGCCGCCGAGCACCACTGGAAGGCGGGCGGCCTCGACCTGACGCCGATCCTGCACCGGCCGGAGCTGCCCGAGGGCACGCCGCTGCGCCGGGTCGGCGAGCAGGACCACGGCCTGCAGCACGCCCTCGACAACACGCTCATCCAGCTCGCCGAGGGCGCGCTCAAGGACGGCACCCCGGTCACGCTGGAACTGCCCATCCGCAACGTCAACCGCACGGTCGGCACCATGCTCGGCCACCAGGTGACCAAGCGGTACGGCGGCGCCGGCCTGCCCGACAACACGATCGACATCTCCTTCACCGGCTCGGCGGGCAACTCGTTCGGCGCGTTCATCCCGCGCGGGCTCACCCTGCGGCTGACCGGCGACGCCAACGACTACCTCGGCAAGGGCCTGTCCGGCGGCCGCATCACCGTCCGGCCGCACGAGGAGGCGCCGCTCGACGGGCACATCATCGCCGGCAACGTCGCCCTGTACGGCGCGACCTCCGGCGAGGTGTTCGTCCGAGGCGTCGTCGGCGAGCGGTTCTGCGTGCGCAACTCCGGCGCCACGGCGGTGGTCGAGGGCGTCGGCGACCACGGCTGCGAGTACATGACGGGCGGCCGGGTCGTCGTCCTCGGCCCGACCGGGCGCAACTTCGCGGCCGGCATGTCCGGCGGCGTCGCCTACCTGCTCGACCTGCGGGCCGAGCGGGTCAACCGGGAGATGGTCGCGATCGAGGACCTGACCGAACAGGACGCGGAGTTCCTGCGCGAGACGGTCGACAAGCACTTCGCCGAGACCGGCTCCCCGGCGGCCAAGGAGCTGCTGGCCGACTGGCAGGGCGCGGTGGCGAGGTTCAGCAAGATCATGCCCACCGACTACAGGCGGGTCCTGGAGGCGGCCGAGGCCGCCCGCATCGAGGGCCGTGACATCGACGAGGCCGTCATGGCGGCCGCGGTTCAGGGTTAAGGGAGGCGTAACCGATGGCTGACCCGAAGGGGTTTCTCACCTACGACCGCGAGCTGCCGGCGCGCCGCCCGGTGGACGTCCGCATCAGCGACTGGCGCGAGGTCTACGAGGACTTCTCCCAGGAGAAGCTGACCAGGCAGGCGGCCCGCTGCATGGACTGCGGCATCCCGTTCTGCCACAACGGCTGCCCGCTCGGCAACCTCATCCCCGAGTGGAACGACCTGGTCTTCCGCACCGACTGGCGGGAGGCGATCGAGCGGCTGCACGCCACGAACAACTTCCCCGAGTTCACCGGCAGGCTCTGCCCGGCTCCGTGTGAGGCGGCGTGCGTGCTCGGCATCAACGCCGACCCGGTCGCGATCAAGCGGGTCGAGGTCGAGATCATCGACCGGGCGTTCGCCGAGGGCTGGGTCACCCCGCAGCCGCCCGCCCGCAAGACGGGCAAGCGCGTCGCGGTCGTCGGCTCCGGCCCCGCCGGGCTGGCCGCCGCCCAGCAGCTCACCCGCACCGGGCACGACGTCGTCGTGTTCGAACGGGCCGACCGCGTCGGCGGGCTGCTGCGTTACGGCATCCCCGAGTTCAAGATGGAGAAGCGGCACATCGACCGCCGGCTGGCCCAGATGCGGGCCGAGGGCACCGAGTTCCGCACCGGCGTGAACGTCGGAGTCGACGTCACCGCCGCCCAGTTGCGCGAGCAGTTCGACGCGGTCGTGCTGTCCGGCGGCGCCACCCAGTGGCGCGACCTGCCGGTTCCCGGCCGCGAGCTGAACGGCGTGCACCAGGCGATGGAGTACCTCCCGCTGGCCAACAAGGTGCAGGAGGGCGACCTCGCCGCGTCGCCCATCTCGGCCGAGGGCAAGCACGTGGTCGTGATCGGCGGCGGTGACACCGGCGCCGACTGCATCGGCACCGCGATCCGGCAGGGCGCCGCCTCCGTCACCCAGCTGGAGATCATGCCGCGTCCGCCCGCGTCGCGGCCCGGCAGCCAGCCGTGGCCGACGTTCCCCATCCTGTTCAAGATGGAGAGCGCCCACGAGGAGCTGGCGGCCGGCGACGGCGAGCGGGTCTACGCCGTCTCGACGACCGAGTTCGTCGGCGACGAGGCCGGCAACGTCCGCGCGCTGCGCCTGGTCGAGGTGGAGGGGCCGCAGAACGGCTTCAAGCCCGTCCCCGGCAGCGAGCGGGAGATCCCGGCCGAGCTGGTCACCCTGTCGATGGGCTTCGTCGGCCCCGAGAAGGGCGCCCTGCTGCGGGACCTTGCCGAGGACGCCGGTGACGGCTTCTTCGACGCCCGGGGCAACGTCGCGCGCGACAAGACGTACATGTCGAAGGTGGACGGGGTCTTCGTCGCGGGTGACATGGGCCGCGGCCAGTCGCTCATCGTGTGGGCGATCGCCGAGGGGCGTGCCGCCGCCTCGGGCGTGGACCGCTACCTGACGGGGGACACGGAGCTGCCCTACCCCATCCTGCCCACGGCGCGGCCGCTCGTCTGAGCGCGCTGACGCACCGAGCGCCCGTCCGGACCTCGTCCGGGCGGGCGCTCGGGGCGTTGCGGGGCCCTGGCCGGCCGGCGAGGCCGTTATTGGTAGTTTTGGGCACTTTGAACGACCATTCTGTGAGGTGTGTGAGGTGCGGCAGTTCGGACGCGTGGTCGGTGGCGTGCTGGCCGGAAGCCTGGTGGCGGGCTGCTCGGTCCTGCCGGGGCTGAACCGGGCGGCGCAGGAGAGGCCGGCGACGCCCGCCGCCACCGTCACGCCGAAGCCTTCGGCGGCCGCCCCTGCCCTGGCGGCCGACGCGGTGCTCGAGGATTACATCGAGCGCAACAACGCGGCCAACGAGGCCCTGAGCGACGAACTGCTCGCCGCCTACGAGGGCGGCTCCAGCCTCGCCATCGACAAGGCCTCCTACCTGTCCCAGCGCAAGCTGGGCGACGACGCGTACACGCCGTTCAGCTACGTCAGGCCCACCTTCGTGGTGCCGGCCACGCAGCGGTGGTTCCTGGCGAGCGTGTACTGGAAGGGCAGGAACGAGACAGCCGAGGATCCGACCTACCTGGTGTTCGCCCGCGACGGGGATGTCTGGCGGCAGGTGTACTCTCCCGACGTCTTCGAGGAGCTCGCCGCTCGGGACCTGCCGAAGCTCCGGACCGACGCCTCCGGCGCTGCCACCGAAGTGGACCAGGCGGACGCCACCGGCCTGATGATGTCGCCCGCCGACTTCGCCAGGAGCTACGCCGTCCATCTGGCGGGCAAGGGCACGACCGCCGCCAAGAGCCGTTTCGCGGCCGACCCGCTCACCACCGGCGCCGCCGGCAACAGGATCACGATGAAGCGGTACGCCCGGCTCGCCGAGAGCGTCAAGCCGGCGACCGAGTACCCCTCCTACGCCCTGCGCACGGCCGACGGCGGCGCGCTCGCCTTCACCACGCTCCAGCGGACCAAGCGCTACGACGTCATCCAGGGCTCGCAGCGCAACTACGTCTTCCAGAAGAACAACGGCATCCTCCCCCGCAAGTACTACATGTGGATGAAAGTGGGCGAATTGCTGCAGGTGGTGGCGTACATCCCCCCGAAGACCGCCGAGCCCGCCCAGGTGCGGGTGATCGGCTCGTACACCGGCATCGTCGCCGGCAGCGGCCGCTGACCCGACGCCACGTCGAGCGGGGGAGGCGGTCCAGGCTAGGGCGTGGTGATCCGTCCCGCGCATGGTAGGGCGGCCGGAACGGCCGGCAAGCCCCGTGGGATGGTGGTCGGCCGTTCGGGTGCGTCGCGACCGGCCGTTGCCCGGAGGGCCGCCGGACGGGCGGGCGGGCCGCCGGGGCGGTCGCGTGAAACTTTCAGGTCGACGCTTGTTAAGCTATCGCTTGCTTGGTTCGATGGATCCGTGACAGAGCATCCGGTCAACGACGCCATCGACCTGGTGAGCGGGACCTTCTGGGGCCGCGACCCGCAGGAGGAGCTGCGGTGGATGCGCGAGAACGCCCCCGTCTACTGGGACGGCCGCGTGTGGGGCGTCGCCTCCCACCACGACGTCCGCCACGTCTCCCTGAACCCCCGGACGTTCTCCAGCGCGCGCGGCATCCGGCCGGACGCCGCAGCGCTGCCCATGATGATCGACATGGACGACCCCGCGCACCTGCTCCGGCGCAGGCTCGTCAGCCGCGGGTTCACGCCGCGCCGGGTCGCCGCGCAGGCCGGGCGCATCCGCCTGCTGTGCGACCGGATCCTCGACCGGGTCTGCGAGCGCGGCGCGTGCGACTTCGTCTGGGACATCGCCGCGCCGCTCCCGCTGATCGTCATCGGCGACGCCCTCGGCGTGGCGCCCGAGGACCGGGACGCGCTGATGCGCTGGTCCGACGACATGCTGCGCGGCCTCGTCGGCCAGTCCGACAGCGACCTGCTGGTCCGCGCCGCCGAGGCGTTCGAGCAGTACGAGGCCTACGCCGGTCGGGTCATCGCCGACCGGCGCGGATGCCCCCGCGACGACCTCATCAGCACGCTCGTGCACGCCGAGGTCGCCGGGGAGCGCCTCGACCACGCCTCCCTCGTCTACGAGTCGCTGCTCATCCTCATCGGCGGCGACGAGACCACCCGGCACGTCCTGTCCGGCGGCGCGTACCAGCTCTTCACCCATCCCGCCCAGCGCCGCGCGCTCATCGAGGACCCGGCCGGCATCCCGGCGGCGGTCGAGGAGATGCTGCGCTGGGTCTCGCCCATCAAGAACATGGCCCGCACCGTCACCGCCGACACCGTGCTCGGCGGGCAGCGGCTGCGTGAGGGCGAGCAGGTGCTGCTGCTCTACCCCTCCGCCAACCGCGACGAGTCCGTCTTCGCCGACCCGCACCGCTTCGACGTGGCGCGCACCCCCAACGACCACCTCGCCTTCGGCTTCGGCAGCCACTTCTGCCTCGGCAACAGCCTGGCCCGGCTGGAACTGCGCACCATGATGGAGCGGCTGCTGGCCCGCCTGCCCGACATGGAGCCGGTGGACGACCGCGAGCCCGCCTGCCGGCCGGCCAACTTCGTCTCCGGGTACGAGTCGCTGCCGGTGCGCTTCACCCCGGCCCCTCCCGTCCACGCTCCCGTACGGGGGTGAAGTTGCATCATCGGCGAACTGCCGGGAAGATGCAGAATCTGCGCAAATGTGGTGGACGGGGGAAGAATGCGGCGAGTCGCGGCCGGCCTGGCAGCCCTGACCACGGCAGCCGCCCTGGCCGCGTGCGGGCTCACCGCCCCCACCGGCGAGCCTCCCACCCGGCCCGCCGCCGGGACGGCCACCGCCGAGTACCTCGTCTTCTACGCCGACGGCGGACGCGGCGAGGCGCTGGCCGCCATCGAACGGGCCGGCGGCACCACGGTCGCCACCGACCCCAGGCTCGGCTACGCCCTCGCCAAGGGCGGCGGAGACGCCTTCGTGAACGCGCTCGGCTCCTCCCCGTCCGTGGTGGGCGTCTCCACCGACCGGCGGATCGGCTTCGCCTCCGCCCGCTCCGCGGGCCGGGACGGCAGCGGCCCCGGCGGCGCGCACCCGGCGACAGGCCGCGCCACCCACCCCGACGCGACGGCGCTCGCCGCCGAGCAGGGCGAGCCGCTCGCTGGCCGCCAGTGGGACATGCGCATGATCGGCGCCGACCGCGCCCGCGCCAAGGCGCCCGGCACCCGCAAGGTGCTCGTCGGCGTCATCGACACCGGCATCGACGGCAGGCACCCCGACATCGCCCCCAACTTCAACCGCGAACTGAGCCGCAACTTCGTCACCGACCGGCCGAAGGACCCCGACGGTGACACGCTCGACGGCCCCTGCGAGGTCAGCGGCTGCAAGGACCCCGTCGACCGGGACGACGACGGCCACGGCACCCACGTGGCCGGCACCATCGCCTCACCCGTCAACGGCATCGGCATCGCGGGCGTCGCCCCCCAGGTCCAGCTCGTCAACCTCAGGGCCGGGCAGGACTCCGGGTTCTTCTTCCTCAAGCCCAGCCTCGACGCCCTCACCTACGCCGCCGACATCGGCGTCGACGTGGTGAACATGAGCTACTACGTCGACCCGTGGCTGTTCAACTGCGCCGACAACCCGGCCGACAGCAAGAAGCAGCGGCTCGAACAGCGCGCCGTCATCACCGGCATGCAGCGCGCGCTCGACTACGCGCGCAAGAAGGGCGTCACACTCGTCTCCGCGCTCGGCAACGGCGCCACCGACCTCGGCCGGCCCGCGGTCGACAACGCCAGCCCCGGCTACCCGCGCGGCCAGGAGAAGGTCCGCAAGGTGACCAACGCCTGCCTGAACGTCCCCGCCGAGTCCAAGGGCGTCATCTCCGTCTCCGCCGTCGGCCCGTCCGGCCGCAAGGCCCTCTACAGCGACTACGGCGTCGAGCAGACCGACCTGGCGGCCCCTGGCGGCGACCTGCTCGACGGCAAGGGCACCTCCGCCACCCGCGCCATCCTGGCCCCCGCCCCGCGGGACGCGCTGCGTCGCACCGGCAAGCTCGACGCGTCGGGCAAGCCCAAGACGGCCGACGTCGTCCGCGACTGCCGCGGCGACGCCTGCTCCTACTACCAGTACCTCGAGGGCACCTCCATGGCCGCCCCGCACGCCACCGGCGTGGCCGCCCTCCTGATCAGCAGGTTCGGCAAGCCCGGCAAGGGCGGCGTCACGCTCGATCCCGGCACCGTCGAACGCCTCCTCCACCGCACCGCCACGCCCACCGCCTGCCCCAAGCCCCGCGCGTACGTCTACAAGATCTACGGCGATACCGAACGGCACGTCTGCGAGGGCGGCAAGGAGAAGAACGGCTTCTACGGCCACGGCATCGTGAACGCCTGGAAGGCCGCCACCGTCGCCCGGTGACGTGCCCCGGCCGCGCCGCCCGTCGTAGGCTGGGCAGAGCCGTCCGGCGTCACCGCGTCGAACGCCCGCCGGCAGCGGCCGGGCACGGGGGCGCCGCAACGCTGTTCTCCGTCGTCGGTGACGCCAAGTGGTCTGTACCAATTAAGGTAGGACTCGTGACTCGTCGCGCGAAAATCGTCTGCACTCTCGGCCCCGCCACGTCCTCCCCCGAACGCCTGCGCGAGTTGATCTCCGCCGGCATGGACGTTGCCCGGTTCAACCTCAGCCATGGCGACCATGACCTGCACAAAGAGGTCTACGACCGGGTCAGGGAGGTGGCGGCCGACCTCGGCCGCGGCGTAGGCGTGCTCGCCGACCTGCAGGGCCCCAAGATCCGCGTCGGCCGGTTCGAGGAGGGCCCGGTGCGGCTCGGCTTCGGCGACGTCTTCACCATCACCACCGAGGACGTGCCCGGCGACCGCGACCAGGTCTCCACCACCTACAAGGGCCTGCCCGGCGACGTCCGCCCCGGCGACACCATCCTGGTCGACGACGGCCGCCTCGTGCTGGAGGTCACCCGCGTCGACGGCCAGCGCGTCACCACCCGCGTCGTCATCGGCGGCATGATCTCCGACAACAAGGGCCTCAACCTGCCCGGCGTCAACGTCAGCGCCCCCGCGCTCACCGACAAGGACGAGTCCGACCTGCGCTGGGCGCTGCGCACCGGCTTCGACATGATCGCCCTGTCCTTCGTCCGCCGCCCCTCCGACGCCGACGTGGTCCGCAACATCATGGAGCAGGAGGCCGTCCGCCTCCCGCTGCTCGCCAAGATCGAGAAGCCGCAGGCGGTCGAGCGGCTCCCCGAGATCGTCGAGGCGTTCGACGGCATCATGGTCGCCCGCGGCGACCTCGGCGTGGAGCTGCCGCTGGAGCAGGTGCCCATCGTGCAGCGGCGCATCATCGAGCTGTGCCGCGAGAAGGCCCGCCCGGTCATCGTCGCCACCCAGATGCTCGACTCGATGATGAGCGCCCCCCGCCCCACCCGCGCCGAGGCTTCCGACGTCGCCTACGCCGTCATGGACGGCGCCGACGCGGTCATGCTGTCCGGCGAGACCTCGGTGGGCAACTACCCGATCGAGGCCGTCTCCACGATGGACCGCATCGCCTGCGCGGCGGAGAAGTCCTCGCTCCAGGCCACCCACACGCTGGAGCGCATGCCGGAGACCACGGGCGGCGCCATCGCCCGCGCCGCCGCCGAGGTGGGCGCCATCGTCGGCGCCAAGGCGCTGGTGGCGTTCACCATGTCCGGCGAGACCGCCCGACGGCTGGCCCGCTACCGCTCGCCCATCCCGCTGCTGGCCTTCACCTCCGCCCCGCACGTGCGCGGGCAGCTCTCGCTGACGTGGGGGGTGGAGACGTTCCAGGTGCCGTTCGTGCACCACACCGACGACATGGTGCGCCAGGTGGAGGCGTCGCTGCTGTCGCTCGGCCGCCTGGAGAAGGGCGACAAGGTGGTCATCGTGGCGGGTTCCCCGCCCGGCACCCCCGGCTCCACCAACGCCCTGCGCGTCCACACGATCGGCTCCGCCGTCTCCCACGGCAACTGACCACCTTCCACACCCTCGACACCTTCCGCCCGGTCGCGCCCGCGGCCGGGCGTTTCGGCATGAACCAGCTCTTCAGGCAGATGGAGCAGCTCACCCGCACCGCCCAGCAGGAGAGGCGGCTCCGCCAAGGCGTCAACCCCATTGACATCTGGCGCGGCGTCGCCAAGCTGTCCGCCCGCTGCCCGTCATCGGGGCCGAACCGAACGAGCTGATCACCGACCGAGCCATTCAGATCGCGAATCACCTGACGAGACGCAGGCGAAGGTCTGCGGCACTGGGCTGTACCCCCCGGCCATCCGCCCCTGACCCTGACCGGCGGCGCCGGCACCGCCGCGACCGGCTGGAACCATTCCCGTGCCCGAGAAGACCGCGCGGGTCCGTTACCGCCCTCGGCGCCGCCCCGCTCACCGAAGCCGGACCCGCCGACGACCCCCCACGCCGCCCGTGTCGGGGCATGCCTCCGTCAGATCGCGCCAGGCGCGCGGCCCGCGCCGCTGTGCGGGCGGGCTCAGCCGCCGAGGAGGTGCGCGACCACGTCGGCGGCCGAGTGGTCGTCAGGCAGCCCGGCGAGGAACCCCGTGTCCTGCCCCAGGGTGAGCAGCGGCGGCTCCTGGTAGCCGTCCGGCCGGGTCTGGCCGAGCCCGATCGCGGAGAGCAGCCCGTTGCACAGGCAGTGCCGTTCGGCGGCCTCCTCCTCCGGGCGCCCCTTGCGGACGAAGGTGTCGACCGGCTCCGCCGGGCAGCGGTACCCGATCGCGCCGTCCGGCTTGACGAACGGCGTACGAAGGTAGCCCACATCGCACAGCCGCGGCCGCGCGGCGTACACGGCCGGGTCGGATATCGTCCCCGGCACGTCCGCGATCTTGAACGGGAAGCCGGTGGGGGAGGCCCGCGGATCGTTGCGGACCCGCAGCGTGCCCGCCCGGGCACGCCGCAGCATCCGCTCCCGCAGCTCGCCGTCCAGCCCCGACTCCCGGCACAGCGCGAACGCCGAACCCACCTGGATCCCCGCGGCCCCGGCCGCCCGGGCCCGCGCCAGCCCGCCGGGCGTGCCGTAGCCGCCGGCCAGCCAGAACGGCAGCCCGATCGCCGTCAGCTTCGCGGTGTCGGCCTCGTCCCGCGGCCCGTACACGGGGTCGCCGGCGTCGTCCAGTTGCAGCCGCCCGCGCGGCGGCGCGCTGTGCCCGCCCGCCACCGGCGACTCCACCACGAACCCGTCCGGCCGCGTCGCCGGCGACCGGGCCAGGTACGCGGCCAGAATGTGCGAGGAGACGATCGCCAGGAACCGCGGCCGCGGCGGCGGCGGCAGCTCCGGCCCGAGCAGCGCCACCGGGTCCAGGCGGACCTGGTGACCCTGCGCCGAGTCGTCGCCGCCCGCCACCGTGACCGTCAGCTCCGCCGCCCGGCCCGCCGCCAGGTCGTCGAGCAGCCGCGGGATCTCGGCCGGGATGCCGGCGCCGACCAGGACGTAGTCCACCCCGGCCAGCATCGCCCCGTAGGCCGCGGCCGGCGTGGCCAGCTGGATCTTCTCCAGGTAGTTGACGCCGACCAGGCCGTCATGGCCCTCCTTGGCCAGGAACACCTCCGCGAAGTTCGCGACCACCGTCAGCTCGTCGCGGGCCCGGTTCGGCCGCAGCCCCAGTCGCGGCACGGGCCGGTACGGGACGCCGGGGGCCGTCCCGCCCGCCACGTAGTAACGCCGCAGGATCCGCTCGGCGACCTCGGGCACCGGGAAGTGCGCCAGCGCGTGGCGCAGCCGGCCGTCCGGGTCGCCGAGCTGCAGCCGCCGGGCCAGGGTGGCGTCCAGAGCCGTCCCGGACACCACGCCGAGCTGCCCGGCGCGGGCGACGGCCCGCGCCAGGCGCCACCCGGACACCCCGACGCCCATCCCGCCCTGGATGAGGGCGGGCGGCCCGGGCAGGTGGCGGTGGCCGCCGGCCAGAGGTTCGCTGATCGACTCGGCGGTGGACAAAAGAAGACCTCCGTTTCCGGCCGGCCCGGTGGTGCCTGGGGTCCGGGCCGGCCCCGGAGGAGTCCATCACCGCGGCACCGCGCGGCCGTAGTGACGAAGGTCCCTGATCGCAGGGGCGCCCGGCCCTTTTTCACCGATCCCGGCCGGTGACCTGGAGGGCCTACCGTAGGGTTATGCGGCTGACCGCCTTCACCGACATCTCGTTGCGCATCGTCATGCGGCTGGCCGTGTCCGGTCGCGACGAGCTGGTGACCACCCGCGCGGTCGCCGAGCTGCTCGTCGTGCCCTACACCCACGCCGCCAAGGCGGTGGCGCGGCTCAGCGAGCTGGGGCTGGTGGAGACCAGACGCGGCCGGGGCGGTGGGCTGCAGCTCACCGAGGCCGGCCGGCAGGCCTCGGTCGGCGGCATCGTGCGCAGCCTGGAGGGCGGCGGCGACGTGGTCGGCTGCGACGACGACCCGCCGTGCCCGCTGCGGGCGGCGTGCAGGCTCCGCGCGGCGCTGCGCGAGGCCCACGAGGCCTTCTACGCCTCGCTCGACACGGTCACGGTCGGCTCGCTCGTGGCCGCGCCCACCGGCCCCGCCCTGCTGTCGCTGGCCGGCCGTCCCGAGGCGTTGGCCCCTCCCGGTGGGGAGACCACCCGAACGGCTCCCTAATATGTATCTCAGATTCCAATTTTTCTTTGGGCCGGTCTTGGGCTGCCCTGGAGCAGGAGGTACACATGCTGTCCGCGGAGAGCGCCGCCATCGTCCGAGCCACGCTTCCCGCCGTCGGCGCCGCGCTGGACGCCATCACCACGCGGTTCTACGAGACGATGTTCGCCGAACGGCCCGAACTGCTCGACGGTCTCTTCAACCGGGGCAACCAGCGCAGCGGCGAGCAGCGCAGGGCCCTGGCGGGCTCGATCGCCGCCTTCGCCGGCATGCTGCTGGACCGCCCCGACGAGCGGCCCGACGAGCTGCTCGGCCGCATCGCGCACAAGCACGCCGCGGTCGGCATCACCGACGACCAGTACGTCATCGTGCACAAGTACCTGTTCGCCGCGATCGTCGAGGTGCTGGGCGAGGCCGTGACGCCCGAGGTGGCAGCCGCGTGGGACGAGGTCTACTGGCTGATGGCCGGCGCCCTCATCGCCGCCGAGGCCCGCCTCTACGCCGAGGCCGGCGCCCACGGAGGCGACACCTGGCGGCAGTGGCGGGTCGTCGAACGGCGTGCGGAGACGGCCGACGTGGTGTCCTTCGTGCTGCGGCCGGCCGACGGCGGGCCCGCACCGGCCGCCCGGCCCGGCCAGTACGTCAGCGTCCGCGTCCGGATGCCCGACGGGGTGAGCCAGCTGCGCCAGTACACGCTGTCCGGCTTCGGCGAGGACGGGCTGCGCCGCATCACCGTCAAGCGCGTGCACGGCGGCGACCAGCCCGAAGGCGAGGTGTCCAACCTGCTGTACGCCACCGTCAAGGAAGGCGACGAGCTGACCCTGTCGGCGCCGTTCGGCGACGTGACCCTCGACGACGTCCACACCGCCGGGAAGGGCGCGCCCGTCGTACTGGCCTCCGCCGGCATCGGCTGCACGCCCATCACCGCGATGCTCCAGCACCTGGCCGACACCGGCTCCGACCGCCGCGTCCTGCTCCTGCACGCCGACACCTCCGAGCCCGCCCACGCCCTGCGCGCCGACATGACCGCACTGGCCGACGCGCTGCCGGGCGGATCACGGGTGTTCTGGTACGAGGAGCAGCCGGAGGGCGGCACCGCCACGGCCCCGGGCACCGTCCGGGCCGGCACGATGGACCTCACCGGCGTCGACATCCCCGAGGGCGCGGCGGCCTACCTGTGCGGGCCGCTGCCGTTCATGCGGCACGTGCGCGAACAGCTCATCGAGGCGGGCGTGGCGCCGCGCGACATCCACTACGAGGTCTTCGGCCCCGACCTGTGGCTGGCCCACAACTGACCCCACCCCCTCCCACGACGGACCTCGCCCGGCCCCGGCCACACCCCGCGCGGCGGGTGGCCGGGGCCCGCCAGGCCCGGCGCCTGAACCGCGGCCGTTCACCTGCTTCGGCCGTGGCGCGCACCCGCCCCCACCGCGAGGCTCCGTCCGCCCGGCGACAGGCCCCGAACGGGCTCCCGCCGGGCCCCGGAAACGGGCTCAGTTCTGGTGCAGAGCCGAGTTGAGCTCGATGCCGCTGCCCGTGCGAGGCGAGACCTCCACGGCGCCCGTCTGGGAGTTGCGGCGGAACAGCAGGCCGTCGCCGCCCGACAGCTCCCTGGCCTTCACCGTGCGCCCGTCGGGCAGGGCCACCTTCGTGCCGGCCGTCACGTACAGACCCGCCTCCACGACGCAGTCGTCGCCCAGCGAGATGCCGATCCCGGCGTTGGCCCCAAGCAGGCAGCGCTCGCCGATGGAGATGACCTCCTTGCCGCCGCCCGACAGGGTGCCCATGATCGAGGCCCCGCCGCCCACGTCGGAGCCGTCGCCCACCAGGACCCCCGCCGAAATGCGGCCCTCCACCATGGAGGCGCCCAGGGTGCCGGCGTTGAAGTTCACGAAGCCCTCGTGCATCACCGTGGTGCCGGGCGCCAGGTGGGCGCCCAGCCGCACCCGGTCGGCGTCGGCGATGCGCACCCCCGACGGCATCACGTAGTCGGCCATCCTCGGGAACTTGTCCACCCCGTACACGGCCACCGGGCCCCGGGCGCGCAGCCGCAGGCGCGTCCGCTCGAAGCCCTCCACGGCGCACGGGCCGTGGCTGGTCCACACCACGTTCGCCAGCAGGCCGAACAGTCCGTCCAGGTTCAGGCCGTGCGGCCTGACCAGGCGGGACGAGAGCAGGTGCAGCCGCAGGTAGGCGTCGTGCGCGTCCACCGGCGGCTCGGAGAGCTTGGCGATGCCGGTGCGCACCGCGACCACCTCGACGCCCCGCGCCTCGTCGGGACCGACGAGCGCGGCCAGCTCGCCGGCCTCGGCGGCGTCGATCCGCTCGGTGCCCGTGGCAGGCGGGTCGCCCAGCTCCGGAGCGGGGAACCAGGTGTCGAGAACGGTGCCGTCGGCTGCGACGGTGGCCAGGCCGATGCCGTGCGCGCCGGTCACGGTGGGATCTGTAGCAGTCACGGCCCTCAAAATACCGTCACCCCGCCCACCGCCCGCCCACCGCCCACGACCGCGCACCGCCCACCGGCCGCCCACCGCGAGTGCACCGGGAGTGCACCGCCCATCGACCGCGCATCGCCCGGCTCCCGGCCCGCCGGGACCGGTTTCCGGTCAGCCGGTCCCGGTTTCCGGGTCCGCCGGGTCACAGCGCGCCCAGGTCGGCCGACAGCCACCGCTCCGGCCGCATCCGGAACGTCACCAGAGCCCGCGCGTCCGAGCTGTCCACGTAACCGGGCACGGCGTCCGCCGGCAGGTAGCGCGCCGCGATCCGGGCCAGCTCCTCCAGCGTGGTCGGCGTGGCGGCGACCACGGGCCCCTCGACGCTGACGTACCGGTACGTCGGGCTCACCCGCTGGACGAGCAGCGAGAAGCGCCCCGCCTTGACGATCAGCCGCGCCTTCAGCGAGTCGCCACCCGTCAGGAACCGCACTTCGCCACCAGGCCGATAGTCGTACCAGACGGGCACGTTCAGCGGCGCCCGCTCCGCGCCGGCGTCCACGGCGACCGCCGCGATGTGCGCATCGGCGAGGAACGCCTCCCGCTCGGCCACGCTCAATGACATCAACCGCACCCCCTCAACGGGTACATCACCCGTCCGAGACCGGCAGCAGACGCGGATGCGGTTTCTTTGCCCAGCTTTGGCGACGACAGCGCACGACCCCCACGTCAGTATTTGGGGCCGACGAACACGTCCAGCAGCGCCACGGCCTCCCGGCGGGCGACGGAGATCTCGTTGCGTTTGTTGTGCCGCCAGGCCACCCCGAGCAGATCGAGCGCCTCACCGCACAGCGCCAGGATGTCGGCCGACTCGTTCTTGAACAGGTAGCGCGGATAGGAGTAGTAGCGCACGCCACCGGGCAGCGTCCGGCGGACGTGGTTGACGCCCCGGTAACCGTCGGAGTGGATCAGACCCCGCACGAACCATCCAGGATGCGCGGCGACGATCTCCCGCTGCCAGTCGTGGAGCGCGATCGCGCGGTGGTGTTTGCGGCCCGGCCCGTGCTGGGGGAGAAGGTGCGGCCAGTGTTTGGAGTAGGAGTTGACCTCGCGGCAGCCCTGCTTGGGCACGATGCGCACTTTGTTGGCCGGGCGGATGGCCCGTTGCGCGTCGACGCATTCGCGGATCAGCCCAGGCCAGGCGTCGGCGCACATGATGCGCAGCGACCAGACGCCCTTGGCCGGGTCGCCGACACGGCTGAGGCAGCCGTCGCCCAGATAGAGGCCCAGCAGATAGGCGTAGGAGTGCTGGGGGGTCGGCGCAGCGCGGGCACGTCGAGGCCATGGGGGAGCCGCGCGTCCCGCGGTCGCGCCACTCGCGGATCGTGGACCGGCTGACGCCACTCTGGCGGCTTGCCTCGCTGACGCTGAGCCCTGATCGCAGCAGGCGCAGGACATGGTGACGTACCGTGAGATCGTACATGCGGAGAATGTGGCAGGAGGGTGCGACAAAAACGCCCGGCCGGAAGGCCGGGCGTCTCCAGGTGCCCCGAGTGGGATTCGAACCCACACTGAATGGATTTTGAGGCCATCGACTCTGCCGGTTGGTCTATCGGGGCGGCGTCGGCGCACTGCTCGAACCCGCAGCTGGTGCAGCGGGACAGTGCCGACGTGGCTCTAATCTAGCGGACATCGGTACTCTTCTGCTCGTGAGTACGCAGCGGCGAGTGGTGATCGCGGAAGACGAGGCGCTGATCCGCCTCGACCTCAAGGAGATGCTCGAGGAGGACGGCTACGTCGTCGTGGGCGAGGCCGGTGACGGTGAGCAGGCGATCCGCCTGGCCGCCGAGCTGAAGCCCGACCTGGTCATCCTCGACGTCAAGATGCCGGTGCTCGACGGCATCTCCGCCGCCGAGCGGATCGTGGCCGACCGGATCGCCCCGTGCCTCATCCTGACCGCGTTCTCCCAGCGCGACCTGGTCGAGCGGGCCAGGGACGCGGGCGCCATGGCCTACCTGGTCAAGCCGTTCACGAAGGCCGACCTGGTGCCGGCGATCGAGATGGCGGTCAGCAGGCACGAGGAGATGGTGGCGCTCAGCAAGGAGGTCTCCAACCTGTCCGACCGGTTGGAGACGCGCAAGCTGGTCGAGCGGGCCAAGGGCCTGCTGATGGCCGCGCACGGCTGGAGCGAGCCGCAGGCGTTCCGGTGGATCCAGAAGGCGTCCATGGACCGCCGGCTGAGCATGCGTGAGGTCGCCCAGATCGTGGTCGACGACGCGGAGAAGTCCGGCTGAGAGGTCCTGCGTCACCGCATGCGTCGTCTCGGGTGTTGATCCGGTCACGACTGGGCGTCCAAGCGGGCTCGGCCCGTACGAGGTGGGCGGGCGCAAGGCGGGTCGCGCATCCGGACGAAGCCCCGTGCGCGCTCACCCGCCCAGGCCGCAGATCCGCAGGGCGTAGTCGATCAGGCGTTCCTGCAGGGGCTTGGGCGGCTCGACGATGACGACCCGCTCCTCGCCCCCGTCGACCGAGGCCCGTACGGGAAACAGGAACGCCTTCTTGGCCTCCGCGAACGCGTGCGGGTCGCAGCGGCCAGGAGACAGGGCGATGGGCGCCTCGGCCCGCTGCTCGCCTGCCTCCAGCGTCACCAGCGGCCGGCGCTTGACGCCGGGCGTGACCATGTAGTGGGTGGTGCCCTCCACGGAGGCCACGCTCACCGCGCCCGTGCCTCGCCGGGTGAGCACCAGCGAGCCGCGCATCACCTCGCCGTCCTGCTTCCAGTCCGGCCCGAACGACAGGGTGGCGGCCTGCTTGACGAGGAACGCCGAGCACTCGTCGCGCAGCAGCCGCGACAGCAGCGGGTCGGGGTGCGGCACGGGGAAGACGACCTTCCGCAGCGGCCCGTCGCCGGTGCGGACGCGGGCCACGACCGTGGCCGGCTGGGCCTGGGGAAGGCCGGACGGCGAGCAATTGGCCTCGCCGTAGGTGATGGGGAGATCGGTGCGCTCGGTGCGGCGGATCGTGGCGTCGGCGCTCTGCGGCGGTAGCGTTTTGAAAGAGGCCGTGACCAGTTGGACGTCGGCGAAATACACGGGCGTGGTGGTGGTATTGCGTACGGCGATCTGCAGCGCGTGCACGGGTTCGTCCGAACGCCATTGAGCCAGGGACACGGAGACGCCGTCCGGCGGGGGCGCCGCAGGCTCGGCGCCCTTGTCGGCGGCACCGCAACCGGCGAGCGCGACCGCGACGGCGGCCGAGAGAGCCAGGGGGACCCTAAATCGCTTCACTTCTGGCACATTAGGCAAGCTAGAGGCCCTCTCGTAAGTTGAGGACTGATTACGACTCCGCATCCAAGTGCCGACAGTTCATCGTTGCATCTGGTTGCGACCCGCGGTGGTTTTGTACCTTTCCGTCATTCGATCGGGAACGTCGGCGCTGACCGGTCCCGGCCTGGAGATGAAGGAGACACTTCATGGTCCGCATTGCTCCCGTGGGGCGGGCGCTGGCTGTCGCGGCTGTCACCAGCCTCGCCCTGACAGCTTGCGGTGGTGGCAGCGATACCGCTACCCAGCCGTCCGAATCGGCCGCGCCATCCTCCGCGGCTCCCGCGGCGAAGGGTGACGGCACCCTGACGCTCGGCACGCTGCTGCCGCAGACGGGCTCCCTCGCGTTCCTCGGCCCGCCCGAGTTCGCGGGCGTCGACGCGGCGCTCAAGGAGATCAACGAGGCCGGCGGCGTGCTCGGCAAGCCGGTGACGAAGTTCGACACCGACTCCGGTGACACCACCACGAACATCGCCTCGCAGTCGGTGGACAAGCTTCTCGCGCAGAAGGCCGACGCCATCATCGGCGCCGCGTCCTCGTCGGTGTCGGAATCCGTGATCGACAAGATCACGGGCGCCGGTGTGATCCACTTCTCGCCGGCCAACACCTCCGACAAGTTCACCACGATCGAGGACAAGGGTCTCTACTTCCGCACCTCGCCGCCGGACAAGCTGCAGGGCCGCGTGCTCGGCGACCTGATCGTGGCCGACGGCAACGACACGGTCGGCATCCTGGCGATGCAGGACTCGTACGGCACGGGCCTCGCCGACCAGGTCGCCAAGACCGTCACCGACGGCGGCGGCACGGTCGTCGAGCGGGTCGACTACGACCCGAAGGCCGCCGACTTCTCCGCCGACGTGGCGAAGCTCAAGGCCAAGAACCCGAAGGGCATCGTGCTGATCGGCTTCGAGGAGACCTCCAAGGTCATCCAGGAGCTGATCAAGCAGGGCCTGCCGGCCAGCAAGCACAAGTGGTACATGGTCGACGGCAACACCTCCAACACCAACTACGTAAAGCTGCCCAAGGGCACCCTGACGGGCGTCAAGGGCACCATCCCCGGCGCCGCCTCGCCGGAGGAGTTCCAGAAGAAGCTGCTGGCGGTCAACCCGAAGCTGGAGGACTTCAGCTACGCGCCCGAGTCCTACGACGCCGCCAACCTGATCGCGCTGGCCGCCGAGGCCGCCAAGAGCGACGCGGGCGCCGACATCGCCGCCAAGCTGGCCGAGGTCAGCAAGACCGGTGAGAAGTGCAACGACTTCAAGACCTGCGTCGAGCTGCTCAAGGCCGGCAAGGACATCGACTACGAGGGCGTGAGCGGCCCGGTCGAGTTCAACGAGGCCGGTGACCCCGCCGTGGCCACCATCGGCATCTACCAGTACGGCGACGACAACAAGTACCCGACGAAGGCCCTGGAGTACCGCACCGGCAACATCGCCGGCTGACGATCCGCTCCCTGACCTGACAGCGACGAGAAGGGCCCGGTCCATCGGACCGGGCCCTTTCGTGTGCCCGGCGTGTCCGTCGTGTCCTGCGCCGGTTCGGTCCCGTGCGGCGGGTCCGGTGGTGTGGTCGTGCGCGGCCGGTCCTGTGCGGCGGCTCTCACGCGGCCGGAGCCGGGGGAGCGGGCGGGGGGAGGACCTGAGGGGCCCGTACGCCGCCTGGCGGCCCTCCAGGGCGCGCTCCGGCGCTTACGGGCGTCCTTCGTCGTCCCGGGGCGCCGGTCGGCGCCGTACCGCGGAGCCCGCCGCGCATGCGAAACGGCGAAGGAGCCTCCGGAGAGGCCCCTTCGCCGTTTCGGGAGGGGTGCTACGCCTTGGCCAGGGTGCCGAGGTAGAGCTCGATCACCTTCGGGTCGTTGGCGAGCTGGCGGCCGGTGCCGGTGTAGGCGTTGCGGCCCTGGTCCAGCACGTAGCCGCGGTGGCAGATCTGCAGGCAGCGCCGGGCGTTCTGCTCGACCATGATGACCGTGACGCCCGCCTTGTTGATCTGCTGGGCCTGGATGAAGACCAGGTCCTGCAGCTTGGGCGACAGGCCGGCCGACGGCTCGTCCAGCAGCAGCACCGACGGCTCGGTCATGAGCGCCCGGGCCATCGCCACCATCTGGCGCTCACCGCCCGACAGGGAGCCGGCGCGCTGCTTGCGCCGCTCCTTCAGGGCGGGGAACAGCTCGGCGACGAACTCGAAGCGCTCCTTGAACTTGCCGGGCACCTGGAAGGCGCCCATCTCGAGGTTCTCCTCGATGGTGAGGCTGGGGAAGACGTTGTTGGTCTGCGGGACGTACCCGACGCCGCGGGAGACCAGCTCGTGCGCCTTCATGTTCGTGATGTCCTCACCCTTGAGCCGCACTGTGCCGCTACGGATGTTGACCAGCCCGAACATGGCCTTGAGCAGCGTCGACTTGCCCGCGCCGTTGGGCCCGATGATGCCGATCAGCTCGCCCTGCTGGACGTACAGGTCGGAGCCGTTGAGGATGTTGACCCCCGGCAGGTAGCCGGCGATCAGCTCGTCGCACCGCAGCACGGCGTTCTCGGCGCCGGCCAGGTGCTCGCTGCGGTCGGTGACGGCCCGCTCGGAGCCGTCCTGCGCCGCGGCGGGAGTGGACTCGGGGACGGCGTTCACTTCTGCGTCTCCTCTACGATCTCTTCCTCCAGCGCCGCCTCCGCCTCATGCAGCTGCTTCTCGAGCTCGCTCTCCGAGAGGGGAGCGTCGTGGTGGGCGCCGAGGTAGGCGTCGATGACGCGCGGGTCGGACATGATCGTGTCCGGCGGGCCCTCGGAGATGACGGCGCCCTGGGCCATGACGATGACCCAGTCGCTGATGTCGCGGACCATGTCCATGTCGTGCTCGACGAACAGCACGGTCATGCCCTGCTCGCGCAGGTCCTTGACGTGGCCGAGCAGTGACTGGGTGAGCGCCGGGTTGACGCCGGCCATCGGCTCGTCGAGCATGACGAGCTCCGGCTGCACCATGAGCGCGCGGGCCATCTCGAGCAGCTTGCGCTGGCCGCCGGACAGCGACCCGGCGAAGTCGTCGCGCTTCTTGTCGAGCTTGAAGCGGACCAGCAGCTCCTCGGCCCGTTCGGTGATCTCGGCCTCCTGGTCGCGCCAGAAGCCGGGCACGAGGGCGCGCCAGAAGCTCTCGCCCTTCTGGGCCTGGGCGCCGAGCCGCATGTTCTCGATGACGGTCAGCTTGGACAGCGCCTTGGTGAGCTGGAAGGTCCGCACCATGCCGGCGCGGGCCACCTTGTGCGGGGGCACGCCGTGCATGTTGCGGCCGTTGAACGTCCACTGGCCGGCGTCGGCCGTGTCGAAGCCGGTCAGCTGGTTGAAGAAGGTGGTCTTGCCGGCGCCGTTGGGGCCGATCAGCGCGGTGATGGAGCCGCGCTGCACCTCGACGTGGTCGACGTCGACCGCGGTGAGGCCGCCGAAGCGCCGGACGACGCCGTCGACCACCAGGATCGGGTCGGGCTTGGCCACGCCGGGGTCGCGGTCCAGGTCCTTGAAGGCGGCCAGCGCCGCGGCCTTGCGGTCCGTGGCCGTGGTCTCAGCGTGCATCGATCGCTATCTCCCTCTTGTCACCGAAGATGCCCTGTGGCCGGAAGACGACCAAGAGGATGAGTCCCAGCCCGACGAGAAGGAAACGGAACTGGCCGACCTGAGTGGAGGTCATGAAGGTGATGTACCCGGCTTCGACCGCTCCGCTCAGCACGCCGTAGACGAGGACCAGCAGCACCCAGAAGATCATCGAGCCGACGACCGGGCCGAACACGCGGGCCGCGCCGCCGAGGATGAGGATGGTGTAGGCGAAGAAGGTCGTCTCGGTGCCGAAGATGTCGGGCTGCACCGAGGCGAAGGCCAGGCCGTACACGAACCCGCCCAGCGAGCCGATGACGCCGCCCAGGACCAGCGACTGCATCTTGTATGAGAAGACGTTCTTGCCGAGGCTGCGCACGGCGTCCTCGTCCTCGCGGATGGCCTTCAGCACGCGGCCCCACGGGCTCTTCATGAGCATGTAGACGAGCAGGCACGACAGGCCGACGAGGACCCAGCCGACGAGCAGCACCCACAGCAGCCGGTGGTTGAAGGTGAACCAGCCGAAGCCGTACTCGCCCGCGGGGAAGGGGTTGAGCGCGTAGAAGCCGTCGGAGAAGCCGCGCCGCCCGTCGGAGCCGCCGAAGACGTCCTTGAACGCCACCGACCGGAAGATCAGCCGGATGATCTCGGCTGCGGCGATGGTGACGATGGCCAGGTAGTCGGCGCGCAGCCGCAGCGTCGGGATGCCCAGCAGCAGTGCCAGGAGCGCCGCGGCGAGCAGGCCGACCACGATGCCGGCCCAGAACGGCAGGCCCAGCACGGTGACGGTGACGGCGAGGCCGTAGCCGGCGACGGCCATGAACGCCGCCTGGCCGAAGTTGAGCAGGCCGGTGTAGCCGAAGTGGACGTTCAGCCCGATCGCGGCGAGCGCGTAGAGCACCGTCTCGACGCCGATGGCGGCCTTGACGGTGGTCGAGATGATCGTGTTCCAGTCCATGGTTCCCCCCGTCAGCCGATCCGCTCGCGGCGGCCGAGGATGCCCTGCGGCCGGAAGAGGAGCACGATGATGAGTACGGCCAGTGCGCCGACGCTCTTGAGCTCCGGCGGCACCCAGAGGGTGGACAACTGGATGAACAGGCCGACGATGAGTGAGCCGACGAGCGCGCCCCACGCGGTGCCGAGCCCGCCGAGCGTGACGCCGGCGAAGATGAGCAGCAGGATGTCCTGGCCCATGTTGAACTTCAGGCTCTGCGAGAGGCCGAGCATGATGCCGGCCAGCGCGGCGATGGCGCCGCCCATGGTCCAGATGATGCGGATGACCCGGTCGACGTTGATGCCGGAGGACGCGGCGAGCGCCGGGTTGTCGGCCACGGCGCGGGCGGCCTTGCCGGTGCGGGTGCGCAGCAGCGCCAGGCTGACCACGACCAGGACCAGCAGCTCGATGGCCATGGCGACGAAGTTCTTCGGGGCGGCGGTGATGGGGCCGACCTGGATGCCGGCCTGGCCGGTGTACTGGGTGTAGACCTCGGTCTGGCCGCCGAAGATGATGAGGAAGAGGTAGCGCAGGAAGAGCGCCACGCCGATCGACACGATCATCATGGCGATGATGCCGGTGCCGCGTTTGCGCAGCTGGCCCCAGAAGAATCTGTCCTGGGCGTATCCGAAGCCGCCTGCGAGGATCACCGCGATGACGGCGGCGGGGATGAGATGCAGCCCGACGCCGGCGTTGAAGGCGTAGGCGAGGATGGCCCCCAGCGTGACCAGCTCGCCGTGGGCGAAGTTGGTCAGGCCCGTGGTGCCGTAGATGAGCGACAGGCCGAGCGCGGCCAGGGCGATGATGAGGCCCAGGTTGAGGCCTTCGAAGGCGAGCTGCGCCGCCTGTGTCCAGAAGCTGCTCTGCCCGGCCTCCTCCTCCGCTGGCTGGCCGGGTGCTCCCTTGGCCTGGAGCGCGAAGAGCACGGTCGACATGTTGCCGTCGTAGACCGTGGGTGTGCGGACGTTGTTGCCGCCCCGGACCGCGACGTTCTGCGGCAGCGTGTTGGCATCGAGTGTGACCTTGTATTTGCCCGGCTTCTCGACCGGGACCTGCCACGTGCCTTGGGCGTTACTAGTAACCTCCGCAACGGGTTGTCCGCTTTCGGTGGTCACGACGATTTTCACGCCGTTCACTGGCTGGCCTTGGAATGTGAGTGTCCCTCTCAAGCCCTGTTCCGGCGCTGCCGCATGGGCGGGCGACGTGAGCAAGAGGACGAGTCCACTCAGGAAGGCCGTGAACGCGATCACGGCTCTGCGCAATGGTGCTCCCTCAGATAGGTC
This sequence comes from Nonomuraea indica, assembly GCF_002850745.1. Classification (GTDB taxonomy): domain Bacteria; phylum Actinomycetota; class Actinomycetes; order Streptosporangiales; family Streptosporangiaceae; genus Nonomuraea; species Nonomuraea indica. The sequence continues at coordinate 237,272 of NZ_KZ559466.1, read as the reverse complement.
AAGGCGGGGTTGTGCCCCTCCATCTCGACACGCGGGCATCGCAGGCACAACTGGGATGCTGTCGGCGGGAGCTTATTCCTCGAACGACCGGTTCACTATCGTTCGTCACCAATTAGTGACATCGGCGTGTCACTTGCGTGAGCAACCAAGTCAGCAGGTCAAGGCCTACATTGCCGAACGGCGCGGAGCTTGCGTGTCATGACCCGGTGACATACGGGCGCCGGCCCCGAAGGGGCGGGTCGCCGGAAGGGAGACGAGCCCGAGGGGTGACCTTTGGGGCCGTGCGGGGCTTCCCCGGCCGCACACGTTATCTACTCGGTCGCCCCCCGCGGGCTCTGCTCGGACCACCGTAGCGACCCGCGGGGGCCCTGTGCAAAGGGAGACGTGAGTCGCGTGCCGCGTCGCCCCGCCCGCGTCGGGTCGCCAGGCTCGCGGTGGCAGCCCGGGTGGCTCGCGGAGGGAGTCGCCGGGCTCGCGGGCAGCCCGCGCGGCTCGCTGGGGAGTCGCCAGGCTCGCGGAGGTGGTCCGCGCGGCCCGCGTTCGGTCCGCGCGGCTCGCGTTCGGTCCGCGCGGCTCGCGTTCGGACCGCGCGGCTCGCGTGCCGGGGCGGGCAGGGGTCAGCGGTCGCGCAGCATGCAGGTGAGCCGCGACGTGCAGACGCGCCGGCCCTGGTCGTCGGTGATCTCGATGTCGTACGAGGCCAGCGTCCGGCCGCCGTGCAGCCGGGTGGCGACGCCGGTCACGTGGCCGGAGGTGGCGGAGCGGTGGTGGGTCGCGTTGATCTCGATGCCGACCGCGATGCGCTCGGGACCGGCGTGGATGGCCGCGCCCGTCGAGCCGATCGTCTCGGCCAGCACGACCGAGGCGCCGCCGTGCAGCAGGCCGTACGGCTGCGTGTTGCCCGCCACCGGCATCCTGGCCACGACGCGCTCGGCGCTGGCCTCGAGGAACTCGATCCCCATCCGGTGCGGCAGCGTGCCCTCGTACATGCCGTCGAAGAGGGCGAGTTCGTCAGGGTTGGTCTGCGTCAAGGGGACGCCTCCACTCTTCCGGGCTCGGGTTTTCTGTCGCATCCGCAGACTAGGCTGCGGGTGTGCCGAAGAGTGAAGTGACCCCCAGCCGCCCGTGCCTGCTGCTGCTCGACGGGCATTCGCTGGCCTATCGCGCGTTCTACGCGCTCAAGGACGCCAACCTCATGACCACCGACGGTCAGCACACCGAGGCGGTCTACGGGTTCACCTCGATGCTGACCAACATCCTGCGCGACGAGCAGCCGTCGCACGTGGCCGTCGCCTTCGACCGGTCGGAGCCGACGTTCCGGCACGAGGAATACGCCGCCTACAAGGCCAACCGGAGCGAGACGCCCGAGGACTTCCGAGGTCAGATGCAGCTCATCTACGAGCTGCTCGACACGCTGCGTGTCCCGCGCCTGTCCAAGGCGGGCTTCGAGGCCGACGACCTGATCGCCACGCTGGCCACCCGCGCCGCCGCCGAGGGCATGAGCGTGCTGATCGTCACCGGCGACCGTGACGCGCTGCAGCTCGTCGACGAGCACGTCACCGTGCTCATGACGCGCCGCGGCATCAGCGACATGACGCGTTTCACGCCGGAGACGGTGCAGGAGAAGTACGGCCTCACCCCGGTCCAGTATCCCGACTTCGCCGCGCTGCGCGGCGACCCCAGCGACAACCTGCTGAGCATCCCCGGCGTCGGCGAGAAGACCGCGGCCAAGTGGGTGCGCGAGTTCGGCTCGCTGACCGCGCTGGTCGACCGGGTCGACGAGGTCAAGGGCAAGGTCGGCGACAAGCTGCGCGAGCACGTCGCCCAGGTGCTGATGAACCGCCGGCTCACCGAGCTACTGCGCGACGTCCCCGTCGAGGTGGAGCTGGGCGACCTCAGGCAGGGGGCGTGGGACCGCGAGGAGATCAACAAGCTGTTCGACACGCTGCAGATCCGCGGCGAGCTGCGCGAGCGTGTCTTCAAGGTGCTCGGCACCGGCGAGCAGGAGCCCGACCAGGGCTTCGAGGTCGAGACCGTCATCCTCGGGCCCGACCGGGTCGCCGGCTGGCTGGCGGCGATGCCCGCCGGCCGCGCCGGGCTGGCGTTCCGCGGTGTCTACGGCAGCGGCACCGGGCGCATCGACGCCCTCGCCGTGGCCTCGCCCGACGGCACGGCGGCCCACATCGACCCGGTCAAGCTCACCGAGGCCGACGAGGCGGCGCTGAGCGCCTGGCTGGCCGACGAGAGCAGGCCCAAGGCCGCGCACGACGCCAAGGGGCCCATCCTGGCGCTGTGGCAGCAGGGCATGGAGCTCAGGGGCCTGTCCTGCGACACGGCCCTGGCCGCCTACCTCGCGATGCCGGGGCAGCGCACGTTCGCGCTGGAGGACCTCGCCCGCCGCTACCTCAACCGCGACCTGCGCGCCGAGGAGGCGCCCAACGGCCAGGCCGCGCTGTTCGGCGACGACGAGGACGCCCCGGCCAAGGAGCTGGCGCTGCGCGCCCACGCCGTGCGCGAGCTGGCCGACGCCCTGGAGGGTTTCCTGGCGGGCCGGGGCGGCACGCAGCTGATGACCGACGTGGAGCTGCCGCTGCTGACCGTGCTGGCCGAGCTGGAGCGGGCCGGCATCGCCGTCGACGGCGAATACTTCGCGGCTCTGGAGGCCGAGTTCGGCGCGGCGGTCAAGCACGCCACCGAGGAGGCCCACCGGGTCGTCGGCGAGCAGTTCAACCTCGGCTCGCCCAAGCAGCTGCAGGAGATCCTCTTCGTCCGGCTCAACCTGCCCAAGACCAAGAAGATCAAGACCGGCTACAGCACCGACGCCGACCAGCTCGCCTGGCTCGCCACGCAGACCGAGCACGAGCTGCCGACGATCATGTTGCGGCACCGTGACCAGCAGAAGCTCCGCACCACGGTCGAGGGCCTCATCAAGGAGATCGCCGACGACGGGCGCATCCACACCACCTTCAACCAGATCATCGCCGCGACGGGCCGCCTGTCGTCGGAGAAGCCCAACCTCCAGAACATCCCGATCCGCACCGCCGAGGGCCGCCGCATCCGCCAGGGCTTCGTGGTGGGCGAGGGCTACGAGACGCTGCTGACCGCCGACTACAGCCAGATCGAGCTGCGCATCATGGCCCACCTGTCGGGTGACGAGTCGCTGATCGCGGCGTTCGAGTCGGGTCACGACTTCCACCAGGCCACGGCCGCCCGGGTGTTCGACCTGCCGCCCGAGCAGGTCGACGGCGAGCTGCGGGCCCGCATCAAGGCGATGAACTACGGTCTGGCCTACGGTCTGTCCGACTTCGGGCTGTCCGGCCAGCTCAACATCCCGGTGGCCGAGGCGCGGGCGCTGAAGGAGGAGTACTTCCAGGAGTTCGGCGGCGTCCGCGACTTCCTGCACGACATCGTCCGGCAGGCGCGCAACGACGGCTACACCGAGACGATCATGGGTCGTCGCCGCTACCTGCCCGACCTGACCAGTGACAACCGCCAGCGCCGGGAGATGGCCGAGCGGATGGCGCTCAACGCGCCCATCCAGGGGTCGGCGGCCGACATCATCAAGGTCGCCATGCTCCACGTCCGCCAGGCGCTGCGGGAGGAGGGCCTGGCCTCCCGGATGCTGCTGCAGGTGCACGACGAGCTGGTCTTCGAGGTGGCGCCCGGCGAGCTGGAGCGGTTGCGGCAGGTGGTGTGCGACCAGATGAACGCCGCCTACCACCTGCGCGTTCCGCTGGAGGTCTCGGTCGGCGTCGGCCGCACCTGGGAGGACGCCGGCCACTAGAGGCCCGCCGAGGACCTCAGCAGCGCCCTGCCACCCGCCCGCACGGTGCGCCCGGCCGGCAAACGGTGCCGGCCTGCCCCGCAGGACGCCAGGCGGCCGTACGAGGCTACACGGCTGGTACGGCTGCGGGCGGCTCGCAGGGGCCGTGCGGAGCGCGCGGTGCCGTGCGGCGAGTCGCGGAGCGCGCGGTGCCGTGCGGCGAGTCGCGGGGCGCGGGTGGGCCTGGCGGGGGACGTGGCGGGGCGGGGTCCGATCGCGGCTCGCGGGAGGGCGTCGGCGCGGCAGGTGGGCCTGAGCCGCCGTCGTGGGGTGAGGGCGTACGATTTCCCGTTCGTCGGTGCCTGGGTGGTTATGGGGCCAGGTGTCGGGGCAGTTCCGGCATCTTGTGAAGGATCGCCACATGGTGGTTCTGCACTAACCTTGATCAGGTCATCTCCCCGAATGGCACTGGAGTTCTGTGCGGTCCGCAGCGTCCCTCACGACGATCATCGGCATCGCGAACGCCGTGGTGCTGGCCGTGGCCGCGGTCGGCCTCATGGTGGTCCCCTCCGCCGGGGAGACCCCGGCGCAACGGGCCGGCGCCGCAGCGAAGCAGCAGACCCCGCAGCGGCCGGAGTCGCGCCCCTCGCCCTCGCAGGGGACCGGGGAGCCGCCCGGCGTGGTGGCGACCCCCGAGTTCGCCCGGCAGGTGAAGGCGAACGAGGCCGGCCTGGTGCCGGTGCTGATGTACCACCGGATCGTCACCAGGCGGCACGCCGCCATCGACCGCACGCCCAAGCAGTTCAGGCAGGAGCTGGAGCGGCTCGCCCGGCAGGGGTACGTGCCGATCACCGCGACGGAGTTCGCCACCGGCGACATCCGGGTGCCCGCGGGGAAGTTCCCCGTGGTGCTGACGTTCGACGACGGGCACCCGACCCACTTCGGCCTCGACGCCGCGGGCCGGCCGCGTCCGGACACGGCGGTCGGCATCATCCTCGACGTGGCCAGGAAGTACCCGTCGTTTAGGCCCGTCGCCACGCTCTGGGTCAACCGGGAGCCGTTCGGGCTGCGCGACCAGGCCCAGCAGGAGGCGGCCGTGCGGTGGCTGACCGGTCACGGGTTCGAGGTCGCCAACCACACCTGGGGGCACGCCAACCTGCGCGCGGTGCCGACCTCTCAGGTGCGCCGGCAGATCGTCAGGCTGGAGCGCCTGCTGGCGAAGCTGGGAGCCGGCCCGTCGAGGACCATGGCGCTGCCGTACGGGAACCTGCCGCGCGTGAAGAAGGCGGCCCGCTCCGGAGGCTGGGAGGGCACCCGCTACGACTTCGCCGGGGTGTTCCTGGCGGGCGCCGAGCCGTCGGTTTCGCCCTACGCGAAAAAATTCGACCGCGGCGCGATCCAGCGGATCCAGAGCAACGGCAAGAAGGGCGAGTGCCGCAAGTGGTGCTCGCAGTACTGGCTCGAATGGCTGGACAGGCACCCGCGGGAGCGATTCGTCTCCGACGGCGACCCGGAGCGGATCTCCGTCCCGGAGCGACTTCGGGGTAATATCGAGGCGCGGCGGGGGGCCCAGGTCAACGCTTACTGATCAGTCGATCGGCGGTTGACGCGCATCATGGATTGACCCCGTGCTCCTTGTCTCATATCCTGATCGCTGCGCTGTGGGCTCGCGCGCGCCTCAGACGGAGCGGGCTCGCGCTCGGTCACGTCGATGTCGTAACTCCTCGGCTTGATGCGGAAGAGGGCCTGCCGCGCATCCGCCACATCGACATCCTGTCCGCGTTCGGAGCAATTCCACACATGACGTCCAGCACTGAGGCCACCTCGAGCACCCCGCAGGTAGCGGTCAACGACATCGGGTCCGAGGAAGCCTTCCTCGCCGCGATCGACGAGACCATCAAGTACTTCAACGACGGCGACATCGTCGAGGGCACCGTCGTCAAGGTCGATCGAGACGAGGTCCTTCTCGATATCGGCTACAAGACCGAGGGTGTCATCCCCTCGCGCGAGCTTTCGATCAAGCACGATGTCGACCCTGCTGACGTCGTGGAGGTCGGCGAGCACGTCGAAGCCCTGGTTCTCCAGAAGGAGGACAAGGAGGGCCGCCTGATCCTGTCCAAGAAGCGGGCTCAGTACGAGCGCGCCTGGGGCACGATCGAAAAGATCAAGGACGAGGACGGCATCGTCACCGGTACCGTCATCGAGGTCGTCAAGGGTGGTCTCATCCTCGACATCGGCCTCCGTGGCTTCCTCCCCGCGTCCCTGGTCGAGATGCGCCGTGTCCGCGACCTGCAGCCGTACGTCGGCCGCGAGCTCGAGGCGAAGATCATCGAACTCGACAAGAACCGCAACAACGTGGTCCTGTCGCGTCGCGCCTGGCTCGAGCAGACGCAGTCCGAGGTTCGCCAGACGTTCCTCAACACCCTCCAGAAGGGTCAGGTCCGCAAGGGCGTCGTCTCCTCGATCGTCAACTTCGGCGCGTTCGTGGACCTCGGCGGCGTCGACGGCCTGGTCCACGTGTCCGAGCTGTCCTGGAAGCACATCGACCACCCCTCCGAGGTCGTCGAGGTCGGCCAGGAGGTCACGGTCGAGGTCCTCGACGTCGACATGGAGCGCGAGCGCGTCTCCCTGTCGCTCAAGGCCACCCAGGAAGACCCGTGGCAGCAGTTCGCCCGCACCCACCAGATCGGCCAGGTCGTGCCGGGCCGCGTCACCAAGCTGGTGCCGTTCGGCGCGTTCGTCCGGGTCGAGGAGGGCATCGAGGGCCTGGTCCACATCTCCGAGCTGGCCGAGCGCCACGTGGAGATCCCGGAGCAGGTCGTCCAGGTCGGCGACGAGATCTTCGTCAAGATCATCGACATCGACCTCGACCGCCGTCGCATCAGCCTCTCGCTGAAGCAGGCCAACGAGGGTGTCGGCACCGAGGTCGAGTTCGACCCCACGCTCTACGGCATGGCGGCGACCTACGACGACCAGGGCAACTACATCTACCCCGAGGGCTTCGACCCGGAGACCGGCGAGTGGCTCGAGGGCTTCGACAAGCAGCGCGAGGAGTGGGAGCGGCAGTACGCCGAGGCCCAGCAGCGCTTCGAGGCGCACCGCAAGCAGATCGAGGAGGCCCGCAAGGCCGAGGCGGAGGCCGGCGAGGCCGCTCCCTCGTCCTACAGCGGCGAGTCGCAGGCCCAGGCCAGCAGCTCGTCCTCGTCCGCTCCGGCCAGCGGCGCCCTCGCCTCCGACGAGGCTCTCGCGGCTCTGCGCGAGAAGCTCGCCGGCGGTCAGAGCTGACCTGAGGCTGTAGCCGAACGTCCGTGAGAAGGCCCCGCACGATCATCGTGCGGGGCCTTCTTCGTTGATCCGGTCCGGCCGGCGGTGCAATCGCGGAACGAACCTTTCCGCGATCATGTCTACTGTCGTCGGCATGAAGTCCTTCCACATCGCCATTCCCCAGCCCGACCTCGACGACCTCCGGCAGCGGCTGCGCCGCACCCGCTGGGCCCGGCAGCTCCCGGGCGGGTGGAGCAGAGGAGTGACCGTCGAGTACCTGCGCGAGCTGGCCGCGTACTGGGCCGACGGATTCGACTGGCGGGCCCAGGAGGCCAGGCTCAACGCCTTCCCCCAGTACACGACCGAGATCGACGGCCAGACCGTCCACTTCGCGCACGTCCGCTCGCCCGAACCGGACGCGGTCCCGCTGATCCTCACCCACAGCTGGCCCAACTCCTTCGCCGAGTTCCTCGACGTCATCGGCCCCCTCACCGACCCGCGCGCCCACGGGCTCGACCCCGCCATCGCCTTCCACGTCGTGGCGCCCTCGTTGCCGGGCTTCGGCTTCTCGCCGTTCCCCGAGCCCGCCGACGAACGCCCGTGGAGCATCGAGCGGGTCGCCCGCACCTGGGCTGAACTGATGCGCCGGCTCGGCTACGACCGGTACGGCGCGCACGGCAACGACGCCGGAGCCCTCGTCACCCCCCAACTGGCCGCCCTCGACAGCGACCACGTGATCGGCTCCCACATCACCGGCGGGCTGGGCATGCCCACCGGGGACCCGGCGGAGCTGGCGGACGCCGACGAGGAGGAGCGGGCCATGGCCGCCCACATCGGGCAGATGTGGGCGGGCGGCAGCGGCTACGGCCTCTACCTGTCCAACCGGCCGCAGACGCTCGCCTTCGGCTTCGCCGACTCCCCGGTCATGCAGCTCGCCTACCTGGTCGAACGGTTCAAGGAGTTCGACGGCTGGCCCGGCGGGAAGGGCGAGGTGGCCGAGCCCGTGGCTCGCGACCTCGTGCTCACCAACGCGACGATCTACTGGCTGACGGGCACGGGCGGGTCGTCCTCCTGGACCTACTACGAGGGGGCGGCCGGCATGCCGATCGACCAGGACCGCGTGCCGACCGGGGTGTCGCACGGCGGCCCGGACCTGTTCCGCCGCCTCGCCGAGCGCCGCAACCGCATCGTCAGCTGGGGGGACGGGCACAGCCCCAGCCACATGGTCGCCATGGCGGCGCCGCAGTCGGTGGTAACCGGCATCCGCGAGTTCTTCGCCCTGGTGCGCTGAATCCGGACCCTCGCCCCCGCCGGGCGGGTCCGGCGGGGGCTGGACGGCACGTCCCCCGCCTGCAGTAGGGTGCTGGCCGTGGAGATCGAGCGGGCCGTGCCGGCGGACGCGGGCGAGATTCTCACCGTGCAGCGCGCCGCGTACGTCACCGAGGCCCAGCTCTACGGCGACCCCTTCCTGCCGCCCCTGGTGGAGTCGATGGAGCAGGTCCGCGCCACCATCGGCGACGCCGTCGTGCTCAAGGCGACCGACGCCGGGCGGATCGTCGGCGCCGTGCGCGGCCGGCTGGCCGGCACGACCTGCCTGGTGGGACGGCTCGTGGTGGCCCCCGACCGGCAGCGGCGCGGCCTCGGCGCGGCGCTGCTCGCGGCGCTGCACGAGACGGTCCCGCAGGCGGCGGCGTTCGACCTGTTCACCGGCCACCTGTCGGAGGGCAACCTGCGGCTCTACCGGCGCCTCGGCTACCGGGAGACCCACCGCGAGCGGATGGACGACCACCTGACGCTCGTCCACCTGCGCCGTCCGGCCGAGCCCGCCACTGGATAGGCTTGCCGGGTGCTGAAGATCGGACTCACCGGCGGCATCGGCTCGGGCAAGAGCGAGGTGTCCCGCAGGCTCGCCGCCAGGGGCGCCGTGGTCATCGACGCCGACCGGATCGCCCGCGAGGTGGTGGAGCCCGGCACGGTGGGCCTGGCCCGCGTGGTGGCGGCGTTCGGGGACGAGGTGCTGCGGGCTGACGGTTCGCTCGACCGGGAGCGCCTCGGCGCCGTCGTCTTCGCCGACTCCGAGCGGCTCGCCGTGCTCAACTCGATCGTCCACCCGCTCGTCGGGGAGCGGGTGGCCGAGCTGCAGGCGCGCGCGCCCGCCGACGCGATCGTGGTCTACGACGTTCCGCTGCTGGTGGAGAACAACCTCGCCCCCATGTACGACGCCGTCATCGTCGTCGACGCCTCCGACGAGGTGCGGGTCGCCCGGCTCGCCGAGCACCGCGGCATGCCCGAGTCCGACGCCCGGGCCCGCATCGCCGCGCAGGCCGGCCGGGACGAACGGCTCAGGGCCGCCCACATCGTGATTCCCAACGAGGGCACGCTGGAGGAGCTCGAAGCCCGGGTCGGCGAGGTGTGGCAGGACCTGCTCGCCCGCGCCGCCCGCGGCTGACCACGACGAGCACCACGACGAGCACCACGAAGAGCACCGCGACGGTCCGGCGTCCGGCCCGGCGGTACGATGGGCGGCGGTTCTGATGGGCGAGCGGATGGTGGCGGTTCGACGCATGACCGAGGAGCGGCCTGGCAGCCGGCCGAGCGAGGCAGGCAGCGCCGCCGGCCGACGCGACCCGCAGGACGACCTGCCGCAGGATCCGCGGGGTGACCTGTCGCGCGACCCGCGGCACGGCCCGCAGGGTGACCTGTCGCAGGGCGCGCGAGGTGACCTGTCGCGCGACCCGCGGCGCGATCTGCGGGGCGACTGTGCGAGCTGCTTCGGCCTGTGCTGCGTGGCACTGCCCTTCTCGGCCTCGGCCGACTTCGCCGTCGACAAGGCCGCCGGCAGCCCGTGCCACAACCTCCGGGCCGACTTCCGGTGCGGCATCCACGACCGCCTCCGCCCCGAGGGCTTCCCCGGGTGCACCGTCTACGACTGCTTCGGCGCCGGGCAGAAGGTCTCCCAGGTGACGTTCGGCGGCCGTGACTGGCGGCAGGACCGCGAGACGGCGCGCAGCATGTTCGCGGTGTTCCCGGTCGTGCGGCAGCTCCACGAGCTGCTGTGGTACCTCACGGAGGTCCTCGCCCGGCCCGAGGCCCGGCCGGTCCACGCCGAGGCGCGCCGCGCGCTCGACGAGACGGAGGCGCTCACCCGCCGCGACCCGGCGGCCCTCGCCGAGCTGGACGTGGCCGCCCGGCGGCAGGCCGTCAACCCGCTGCTGCTGCGCGCCAGCGAGCTGGTGCGGGCCCCGCACCGGGCCAGGAGCCGCCGCGGCGCCGACCTCATCGGCGCCCGCCTCAGGAAGGCCGACCTGCGGGGCGCCGACCTGCGCGGCGCCTACCTGATCGGGGCCGACCTGACGGGCGCGGACCTCAGGGACGCCGACCTCATCGGGGCCGACCTGCGCGGCGCCGACCTGTCCGGCGCCGACCTGACCGGCAGCGTCTTCCTCACCCAGCCGCAGCTCGACTCCGCCAAGGGCGACGGTGCGACCAGGCTGCCGCCCTCGTTCACCCGCCCCGGCCACTGGCCCGCCGCGCGGGCGGCGGGGGAGCGGCCGCAGGCCAAGGCGGGGTCGCGCAAGGCGGCCAGGGGCGGCCGTCAGAAGAAGGGCGCGTCCAGGGGCACCTGGCGGACTCCGGGCAGGTAGGGGTCGAGCTCGCCCAGCTCGAACCTCGACATCCCGATGACGTGCCAGAACTGCCCGGCGACCTCGCCCTGCACCTTGTACCTGCCGTCGGGGGCGAGCGCCGCCCACCCCTCGGGCAGACCCAGCAGCGTCGCCCGGCGCTCGCCGCCCTCCCACAGGATGACCACGCCGTCGTCTCCCGCGCTCGCCAGCAGGTCCGAGGCGGGGCTGTAGGCGACCGACCACACCCGCCGTGCGTGGCCGGTGAGCGTGTGCAGCTCCGCGCCCGTGGCCGCGTCCCACACCCGCACGGTCAGGTCGTCGCCTCCCGTGGCCAGCCGGGTGCCGGTGGAGTCGAACGCCACCGACCACAGCCGCCCGGTGTGCCGGTCGAGCGTGTGCCGCAGCACCGGCTGCCACGGCTGGCCGGGCCGCAGCTCCCACACCTTGGCCAGCCCGTCGTTGGCGGCGCTGGCCAGGTGGCGGCCCGACGGCGAGAACACCACCGAGTAGACCCGGTCCGTGTGCCCGTCGAGCGTGGCGATCCGGCCGCCGGACTCGACGTGCCAGATGCGCACCAGCCGGTCGTCGCAGCCGGTCGCCACGTAGCGGCCGTCGGGGCTGAAGGCGATCGAGCGGACCCGGCCGCGGTGGTCGGCCAGGACGCTGACCTGCCGGCCGGTCGCCCGGTACCAGATGCGTACGCTGTCGTCGTCGTTGGCGGTGGCCAGCAGCGTGCCGTCGGGGCTGAACGCCTCGGCCCACACGTGGTCGGTCTCGACGTTCAGCTCGCGCTCGTAGTCGCCGGTGGTGGCGTTCCAGAAGTGCACGCCGCCGTCGTTGCTGGAGGTGGCGAGCACCGGCCCGGCCGGGGAGAACAGGGCGGACAGCAGCCGGTCGGAGGTGCCGGTGACCTCGCGCAGCCGCCGCGCGGAGCGCGGCTCCCACACCCGGACGACGCCGTCGTTGCCGCTGGTGGCGAGCATCGAGCCGTCGGCGCTGAACCGTACGGACGAGATGCGCCTGCCGTGGCCGCGCAGCACCCGCTGGCAGGTGCCGGAGGCCGGGTCCCACAGCCTGATCGTGCCGTCGTTGCTGCTGGTGGCGAGCTGCCCGCCGTCGGGCCGGAACGCGAACGGCCACACCGAGCTGCGGTGGCCGCTCAGCTCGATCCGGGTGGAGCCGCCCGGCGCCTGCAGCCGGACGATGCCGCCGGAGTCGCCGCTGGCCAGGGTGCGCCCGTCGGGGCTGAAGCGCACCTGGTAGACCGCCGCCGCGTGGGTGGTGTGCACGCCGCGCGGCTCACCCGCGACGGGGTTCCACAGCCGCACGGCGCCGGCCGTGTCGCCGGTGGCCAGCAGCGAGCCGTCGGGGGAGAAGGTGACGCAGTAGACGCTGCCCGTGTGGCCGGCTAGCGCGTGCCGCAGCGTCCACGACGCGGTCTCCCACACCCGTACGGTGCCCGCCTCGTCGCCGGTGGCCAGCAGCGACCCGTCGGGGCTGTGCACCGCGCGGTAGACGGCGCCGCGGTGCCCGCCGAGGGTGGCCACGACCGCGCCGGAGGCGAGGTCCCACACCCGCACCACGCCCGCCGAGTCGCCGGTCACCAGCGTCGCGTGGCCGAACGAGGCGGTGTAGACGGGTGCCTGGTGGCCGGCGAGCTGGTGGACCGGCCGTCCGGTGGGGGTCTCCCACAGGCGTACCACGCCGTCGCCGCCGCCGGCGGCCACCAGGTCGCCGCCGGGGCTGAGCCGCAGCGGCCAGACGCCGTCGGGACGGCCGGTCAGCTCGCGCAGCCGCTCGCCGGTCGCGGCGTTCCACAGCAGGACGCTGCCGTCGCTGGCGCCGGTGGCGAGCAGGTCGCCGGCGAAGGAGACGGCGTAGACGCGGCCCCGGTGTCCCTGCAGGGTGCGTACCGGCGAGCCGCCGACGCACAGCAGCACGCCGCCGTCCTCGCTGCCGATCGCGATCGTGGCCCCGTCGGGGCTGTAGGCGAGAGGTTCGGGCAGGCGGCTGGTCTGGAAGTGGTAGCCGTACGGGACGCCGATGGCGGCGGGCGCGAGCTGCACCTCGACCGGCCGTCCGGGCACCACGGCCGCGCCCGGCAGGTGGGGCAGGGTGCCGGTCACGTTGATCAGCGTGGCCCGGTGCCAGCGGGCGCCCTCGACGGTCACGTCGCTGAGGTCGGTCTCGGCCAGCCGCGCTCCCGACAGGTCGGCGCCGGTCAGGTCGGCGCCGGTCAGGCGGGCCCCGTCGAGCCGCGCGCCCACCAGCTTGGCGTCGCGCAGGACCGCCCGGGACAGGTTGGTGCCGGCGAGCGTGGTGTCGCTCAGGTCGGCGCCCGTCAGGTCGACCTCCTGCAGGTCGCGCGCCGACAGGTCCTCGCCCTTCAGGTCGGCGCCGCGCAGGTCGGCCCGCGCGGGGGTGCGCAGCCTGGCAGCGATCTTGACGGCGTTGGCGCGGGCCACGTCGTCGGCGGGCGGGTCGGCCACCCAGGCCCGCAGCGCGCGCACGTCGGCCAGGTCGCACAGGAACTCGACGGTCAGCGCCGACAGCGGCCGCCGGGCCAGCACGACGGGGTTGGCCATGGTGGCCGCGATGTGCCGGGCGATGAGCCACTCGCCCACCGAGGAGTGGATGAACCCGAACATCCCCTCCTCGGTGCGCACCAGCAGGCTGCCCGACCCCATCGCGTACGCGGCGTGCGCGGGCGAGAGCTGGCCGCCGGCGAGGTCGGTCAGCGTCTCGCCGAACTCGGTCAGCTCCTCCACGCCGAGCAGCGCCTCACCCGCGTCCCACAGCCGCAGCGCCAGCGCCGTCACCGCCTCCCACAGCTCGGCGGCGGTCAGCGCCGTGGCCGAGCCGGGTATCGCGGCCCGCCGCTCCTCGTAGGCGAGCCAGGAGCCGAGGATCTCCTCGTACAGCAGGGCGGGGCTGATCGTGTGGCGGGCCAGGACGGCGGTGCGCAGCCGTTCCGGGTCGAGGTCGGCGATGAAGCTGAGCATGCGCGGGTTCTGCGCCAGGTCGAACAGGCCCTCCAGGCTCTCCAGGAGCGCCATGCGGGCGCTCGCCTCGCCGTGGTCGTCGAAGCGGTTGGCGAGGTAGGAGCCGATCTGGGAGCGGGAGAAGTTCTCCACGGCGAGGACCCTGCGCTGCGGCAGCACCCCGACCATCTCGCCGAGCGAGGTGAGGACCTGGCTGTGCGACTTGAAGTGCTGGGTGCGGCTGGCCACCACGATCTTCGCCTTGTCCTCGGCGGCGGCGAGTAACGTCGTCAGGTGGTCGGCCGCCCGGTCGTAGGTCAGCCGGGTGACCAGCTCGTCGAACCCGTCGAACAGCAGCACGATGCGGCCCTGGCGCAGCAGGTAGCGGAACGCCTTGAGGTCGATGAACTCCTCGCCGTGGCTCGCCAGGTGCGCGGCCACCAGCGCGTCCACCGAGTGCGCCTTGTCCAGGGCGCGCAGCTCGATGAGGATCGGCGTCAGGTGGGGCAGCTCGGCCGGGATGCGCCGGGCCAGCTCGCGCAGCGCGAACGTCTTGCCGTGGCCGAAGTCGCCGAGCAGCAGCAGGAACCTGCCGTGGTCGGCCGACAGCAGCCGCACCAGATCGTCGGTCAGGCCCTCCTTGATGTGGCTGCCGGGGCGGTCGAGCTCGCGGTAGCGCTGCGGCACGTACAGGCTGGGCGGGTAGCGGCGGTCGGCGGTCAGCCTGGCGGTCTGCTCGGCCACGTAGCTGGACAGGTCGAGCAACCCCTGGAACTCGGTGAAGCTGCGCAGCCGCACGCCCCTGCGCATGAGGTCGTCGCGGATCGGGCGGGCCGGCGGCGGACCCTGGTAGACCAGCTCCGCGGCGAGGCCGGACGCGTGCGCCCGCCGGACGAACGCGTCGGCGTCGCCGCCGGTCACCTCGCCCACGTGGGCGCCGATCATCGCCTGGCGGACGAACCCGTCGTCGGGGTGGGTCACCACCAGGTGGGCGGGGAAGCGGCGGATCCGGGCGCGCTCGTGCCGGGCCTCGCACACCTCCACGATCCGGTCGAGCAGCAGCTCCACCGGGCTCGGCTCGCGCCCGGTCTCCTCGGGATGGGGCGGCGGGACCGGCCGCGTCTCGCCGGTGAACGTGGAGCGCGCCGCCTGCCAGGTGCGCGGGACGCGCTTCGGCTGCTCGTCGGGCAGCCAGGTGCGCACGCCGCCGGACCCGATCTCTACCACGTGGTGCCGGCCGGCGCGGGGCGCGGCCACGTACGCGCCGTCCGCCTCGCCCGACGTGCCGGGGTTGCCGTGGAAGAGCAGGTTGACGCGGCGGGCCAGCAGCCGTTCGTAGGCGGTGGCGTCGCGCAGCGCCGCCGGTGGGTGCCCCATCACGCCGAGCCGCAGCCAGGCCCGCTCCTCGTACGGCCGCAGCCGCTCGGCGAACCACGCGGCCTGCGTCTCGCCGAGCATCGGGTAGGCGTCGCGCTCCAGATGGCTCATGGCCATGGTGGAGTTGAGCCCGGCCACCGCCACCCGCAGGTCGGGCACCTCGAACAGGGTCCACGGCTGCCCGCCGTCGAACACCCGGTCGTCGAGCCCCTGGTAGACCTCGCCGAACAGGCCGGCGAAGTGCCGCCACTTGGGCCAGTAGGGCGGCTGCGGGCTGACGTCGTCGGCCTCGCAGGTCAGGAAGTAGGCGCTGGCGGCCGCCTTGGTGACGTCGCGCGGGCCGGGCACGACCACCAGCCGGTGCGGCTCCAGCCCGAGCAGCAGGCGCAGGCCGGTGAGGAACCGCGTCGCCTGCCCGAACTGCCCGAGGCTGCCGGACTCGGTCAGGTCTCCGCTGATCACCATGAGGTCGGGCCGCGGCATGCCCCGGTCGTACATGGAGGTCAGGTCGGCCCAGATGCGGGCCTGCATGTCCTCGGGCGTGAACGGCTCGCCGGGGTCGGGCAGCGCCCGGCCGAACCGGGGGCCGCCGATGTGCAGCACCGTCAGCGACTCGCGGCCCCGCTCGGCCGTGGCCGCGGGCGGGAACTTCGGCGCCGTGCCCGGCCCGCGCCGGGTGCGCGAGCGGTCGGCGGGGCGGTCGAGCGCGGGCGCCGGCGGCGGCGTGGCCGCCTTCCCGGCCGGCGCCCCGTGCGGGCCGCCCGCCGGGAAGGCGGGCGCGGCGGCGGGTTTGGCGCGCCCGGCCATCGCCTCCTTCACCCGGTCCAGCAGCAGGTCGCGGGCCTGGCCGGCGTCGGCCACGCCCACCAGGTCGACCCAGGTGATCGTGGACAGCAGCCCTTCCAGGTGCACGTCCTCCAGCCGGATCGTCACCAGCTTGTTGGAGGGGTCGTCGGGGTCGGCCCGCAGCGCGGCCTGCCACTCCAGGCGGCCGTAGCGGGAGGTCAGGTAGTTGCGCGAGAGCACCGCCACGACGAGCTGCGCCTCGCTGACGCCCCGGTCCATGAAGTCGATGAAGTTGGTGCCGGGGACGAAGTCCCACGCCTGGATCATGGTCTTGTAGCCCGCGGCCTCGAGCTCCCAGGCGATCCAGGTCGCCCACGCCGTGTCGGCCGGGGAGTAGCTGACGAAGATGTCGGTCGGCCTGCCGTCACGTGCCATCACCATCTCCCGAGGGGACTGTCGCCCTGGGGCGATGGGGGGAGGGGAAGGGCCGCCAGGGCCCGAGTGTGCGGTGACCCGCCGGTTCGGGGCATCGGAGATGTCCGTTCGTCGCGTATGAGATGGGTGACGCTGTGATACTGCTCGTGTGACTCGCCAGGTGCGCGCCTCCCCGGCCGCGGTGTGTGACCTGGGGTACCACCTCGTGGGGTGCCCGTCGTATCGCCGCCCGGTCGTCGGGCGGGCGGGTGAAGACGCGCCAGGGGTCGATCCGGTCGTCGAGGCGCGGGACCAATCACCTGCCAACGCGGGTGGCCGTGCGTAGGTCGTTGAAGTTCCTGTCGCGCCCCACCGCCCGGCAGGCGGCCGCGCTCGCCGCATGCATTGAGGATCATCGGCAGGTGTACAACGCGGCGTTGGAGCACCGCCGCGTGTCCGGCATCGTGAAGACGATCAGCGTCAAGCGGAAGGGCCGCCGCTGGTACGTGATCCTGTCCTGCGACCAGGTGCCCGCCCAGCCGCTCCCGGCCACGGGTACGGCCGTCGGCATCGACCTGGGGGTGGTGTCGCTGGTGACCACCAGCGGCGGCGACCACATCGCCAACCAGCGCCACCTGGCCGCGTCCGCCGACCGGCTCGCGGCGGCCCAGCAGGACCTGGCCCGTAAGAAGCGCGGGTCGAAGCGGCGCCGCAAGGCCGCGGCGCGAGTGGCCGCGTTGCACGCCAAAGTGCGCAGGCAGCGCCTCGACGGCGCGCACAAGGCCGCGCTCGCGCTGGTGCCCGGCTACGACGTGATCGCGCACGAAGTACTCGACGTCACCGGCATGACCCGGCGGGCGGCACCCCGACTGGACGGTGCGGGCGGGTGGCTGCCCAACGGGGCAGCCGCCAAGTCCGGCCTGAACAGGAGCATCCTGGACGCGGGTTGGGGGGTGTTCCTGACGATCCTGTCGCACAAGGCTGAAAGCGCCGGTCGAGAGCTGATCGCGGTGAACCCCGCCAACACCTCCCGCACCTGCTCGCGATGCGGGCATTGCGCGAAGGAGAACCGCGTCACCCAGGCCACGTTCGCATGTACGGCGTGCGGACACACCGCGCACGCCGACGTCAACGCGGCGGTCAACATCCTCAGGGCAGGGCTTGCCCTTCGCGACGCTGCTGCGGAAGCGGCCTGGCGAGAAGCCGCACCCCGCAGGGAGCGGAGGAGTCACCTGTTCAGTATCCCCCGAGACATCGGCGTTGCGGAGGTGATGTGCGATCATCGTCGCGTGTGGCGTCGACTGGGCGTGCTCGACGGGATCAGGATCGGGCTGCTGCTGCTCGGGCTGGTCTTCGTGGCGACCGGGCTGCTGCCGTTGCGCGAGGCCGAGGAGAGCCTGGGCGACATCGCGCCGCTGCTGGTGTTCCTGGTGGGCATCATCGTGCTGGCCGAGCTGACCAAGGAGGCGCAGGTCTTCGACGCCATCGCGGCCAGGATGGCGGTGTTCGGGCGCGGGAACTACACCGCGCTGTTCGTGCTGTGCACGGCCTTCGCCTCATTCGTCACGATATTTCTGAACCTCGACACGACCGCGGTCCTGCTCACCCCCGTCATGCTGGCCCTCGCGCCCAAGGCCCGCATCGCCGCCCTGCCGCTGGCGATGACCACCATCTGGCTGGCCAACACCGCGAGCCTGCTGCTGCCGGTCTCCAACCTGACCAACCTGCTGGGCATGGAGAAGATCGGCCTGGACGCCCAGGCGTTCGCCGGGCGCATGTGGGCGCCGCAGCTCGTGGCGATCCTGGTCACGATGGCGTTCCTGTGGACGTTCTACTGGCGGCGGGGCGAGCGGCGCGACCTGCGTTACACGCCGCCCGTGCTCGAACCGGTCGGCGACCGGGTGCTGTTCGCCGCCGCGTCCGCGGCCTGCCTGCTGTTCATCGGCGCGTTGCTGGCCGAGGTGGAGGTGGGGGTCGCCGCCGCGGCCGCCGCCCTGATCGTCGTGGCGGCGTTCGCCGTGCGCGACCGCGCGCGGCTCACCTGGAACCTGGTGCCCTGGCAGCTCCTGATCTTCGTCACCGGGCTGTTCCTCGTGGTGCCCACCCTCAGCAGGTGGGGCCTGGCCGACCTGATGAGCGGGCTCCTCGGTGACGGCCACGACCCGTACCGGACGGCCGCCGTCGGCGCCGGGCTGGCCAACGCGATCAACAACCTGCCCGCGTACACGGCGGTCGAGGCGGTGATCCCCGGGGCGCGGCAGGACCAGCTCCTCGCCCTGCTCGTCGGCACCAACGTGGGCCCGGTCGTCACGCCGTGGGCCTCGCTGGCGACGCTGCTGTGGTTCGAGTCGTGCCGGCGCCACGACGTCGCGGTGCCCATGGGCCGTTTCCTGCTCACCGGCGCCGGTCTGGCCGTCGTGGGGCTGCCGCTCACGGTGTGGGCGCTCGTCGCGACGTCCTGACGAGTAGTCATGTTCCGGGACAATGATGCGCATGAGATCAAGCAGAGCCCTCGGGCCGGCCATGTCCGCGGCCCTGTCCGCGACCCTGGCCGCCGCAGCCCTGGCCGGCTGCGGATCCGCCCAGCCCACGGCCCGGCCCACCGCCCCGGCCACCTCCCCGTCGAGCGCGGCCGAGGCGTCCACCGCGCCGGCCCCGCAGGGAGCGGTGCACACGGTCAAGCTGGAGGTGCTCGGCAAGGGCAGGAGCATGCAGCCGATCGTCTACGTGGCCGGCTCCAGCGGCAGCGTCACCGACGCCGCCCTGCCGTGGTCGAAGACGGAGAAGATCGAGATGACGCCGGCCGAGCAGCGGGTCGGCCGCCTGGTGTCGATCGTGGCCGGCTCGGTGCAGGCAGGCAACGGCATGCTGGAGGCGGCCCGGTGCCGCATCACGCTCGACGGCACGAAGGTGGCCGACGGCGAGGGCATGTGCAAGTTCACCATCAAGGACAAGGCCGCCGGCTGATCAGCCGAGCAGGGCGAGGAGGCCGGGCAGGGCGCGCGGGTGGGCGGCGACGAAGCTGCGGTCGTCGGCCGTGCCGTCGAACCGGTCCTCGAACGGGCCGCCGTCCAGCGCCCTGATCTCGATCCCGGCCTCCCGCGCGAGCAGCGCGCCGGCGGGCAGGTCCACGGCCTCCGCCCGGTAGCCGACGATCCCGTCGATGTCGCCCCTGGCGAGCATCGCCCACGACAGCAGCGGCGCCCACAGCTGCAGGACGCGCCTGGCCCGCAGCTCCAGCCGGGCCTTCAACCCGCACGCGGCGGGATCGTCACGCGCCACGCCGTACCCCTGCGTCCACGCCAGCAGCGGCCCGTGCGGCGACGACTGGTACGGCGGGGCGAGCGTCGCCCCCGAGGAGGCGACGGCGCCCGCGCCGCGGACGGCCGACCACGTCTGGCACGAGACCGGGTCGTGCACCACGCCGAGCACGGGGCGCCCGCAGTGGCACAGCGCGATGCCGACGACGTAGGCCGGCAGCCCGATCGCCACGTTGTTGGTGCCGTCGAGGGGGTCGACCAGCCACGTCCACTCCCCGTCCGCGGCGCCCAGCAGCCCCGACTCCTCCGCGATGACCGCGTGCGACGGGAAGGCGGCCAGGATGCGCTCGACCAGCAGCTTCTCCGAGGCCAGGTCCAGATCGGTCACCACGTCGCCGTCGTCGCCCTTGCCGCGCACCCCGAGCGCCCCGCCGACGCGGGACTGCAGCAGCGCCCCCGCCGCCTCGGCGGCCTCGACCGCGACCGCGCGAGCGTGTTGCAGGTCCATGGGCACCCCTCAGATCAGGTCAGGCGGGCGGTTATCAGGCTCACCACGCGTGCGGTCTCGCCGGCGTCCAGCGGCCGCCGGCGGACCCGGTGGGCGCCAGCCCGGAGCGGGCCGAGCGACAGGTCGCGGCCACCCGGCCGGCTCCTGCCGAGCGCGATCGTGGCGGCCTCGCCGCCCTCGGGCACCACGCTGCTGTGGAAGCTGTCGGCCGGCAGCGTGTACGTGTCACCCGGCCCGAACACCTCCACCCGGCCGGTCGCGTGGCGCACGGTGCGGCGGGTCGGCGAGATGTGGTCGCCGTCGGCGGTGCTGACCACCTCGAACACCCGGTGCGTGGCCTCCGCGCCCGCGTCGGCGACCACCGCGTGCACGTTGCGCACCTGGCCGTACAGCACGTGGCTGAACAGGTCCCAGCTGTGGCAGTGGATCTGCGACGTGGTGATCTCGGCGGGCGCGAGCGCGCCCGACCACAGGTGCAGGCACACGCCCTCGCCGCCCTGCCGCTCCAGCGGCAGGCAGACGAAGCCGAGCGGATGACGCACGGCCGTGACGCTACCCGACAGGGCCGCGAGCGCCCAGGCCCGCGCGCGGCCCTCGGTGATCTCCTGACGGACCCGTTGGTAGCTCATGGCGCGTACGGGTTGAGGGCCCGCAGTGCCTTGCGGGCGATGTCGACGACGTCGTGCTCGTTGTACGACCTGGGCAGGGCCACGCCGGTGCGTTCGAACAGCTCCTGCACCTCCTCGACGGTCGGCTCGTCGCTGAGCGGCACTTTCTTGTACATCTCCAGCGGCACCCGGCGCGCCTGCTCGAAGCTGAGCCGCAACTCGGTGTCGCAGTTCTCGTAGTAGAAGGTGCCGGCCAGGGCGGTCATCGCCCGGTTGGGGTCCTCGACCGTCATGATGAGCCGGGTGGCCGACAGGTCCCAGCGGAACGTCGTCATCGTCTCCGACAGGCCCACGCCGATGTCGAGCAGCCCGTAGCGCTGCCGGTGCCAGAACGCCGCCAGGATCGTGGCGTACGACTCCTTGCGCACCCGGTCGGTCGTCCACGTCTCGCCGGTGCCGTCGGGCGTGTCGGACAGCGAGCGCCGGTAGTGGGCGTACGTCTCGCACACCTCGGCGTTGGTCGGGTCGATCACCTCGACGCGGACCGTCAGGTGGCGTTTGACCCGGCGCGCGGCGGCCACGCACTCGGGCAGGGTGACGGCCCTCAGGTAGGTGCCGGTGCCGCCCTTGAAGCTCCACCGGGTGGTGTCCTTGCGGGCCTCGGCGTGCGCCTGCGCGATCTCCTGCCTGCTGCCGAGGACGCGGACGAGCTGCAGGGCGTCGAGGGCCTTACGGGTGCCGGTCACCAGGGTGTCGATCTGGTCGAGCCGGTGCAGGCGGGCGGGCAGGTCGGCCAGCGCCCCCGAGGTGATGGTCCGTTCGACGGGCGCCTGCCGCTGCCGGTCGCGCAGCAGCGCCGTGGCCACGAGGGCGAGGATCAGCAGGGTGGCGGCGCTGACGAGCTGCTGCTGGACGTCGGCGCCGTCCTTGCCGAAGACGTCCTCGGGGATGACGCCCAGCACGCCGACCACGATGGCCAGCACCAGGGCGATCGCGCCGTCGGCGTTCTTGGCGGCCCATGGTGCGGCCCGTCTCCACGCCGCCATGAACCGTGACATCGCTGGCCCCGCATCCGACGATCAGTCAGTCCCCGAGGTCATGGTAACGATCGGCCCAGGCGAGGGCCAGCACGAGGAAGATACGCTCGCCGCACCGCGCGGAAAGGTCCACCACGACGGCGGGCGGCGCCGAGCCGTGGCTCGCCGCCGCCCGCGGGCGTGCGCCCAGGTCACGGACGGTCAGTCACGGACGGTCAGTCACGGACGGTCAGAACCAGCCGCGGTGCCGGGCCATCTGCTCCAGGCCGCGCTGCAGCGCCTCCTCGGCGGCGGCCGGGCTGGCGTCGTAGCGGACCGTGAACCTGTTGTAGGTGTCGTGGCTGGAGGTCAGGAAGCCGCCCCGCTTGTCGGCCTCCAGGATGACGTCCATCTGCCGCGGACCGGCGATGAACGTCAGCTCCAGCTCGTTGAAGTGGCGCCGCCACTGACCGCCCGCGAAGTACTCGATCTCCTGGAAGAACGGCATCGTCGAGCCGTACAGCGTGCCGCGCTCCAGGTCGGCCTTCTTGAAGTGGAAGCCCATCCGGCCGAGCGCGCCGAGCACCTGCTCCTGCGCCGGCAGCGGGCTGACGAACAGCGGGTCGAGGTCGCCCTTGTCGATCGCGCCGGCCAGCGCCAGCTCGGTCCGCACGCCCAGTTTCATGCCGGGCAGCGGGTGGCCGGCGACGGCGCTGACGGGCGTCTCCCACGGCATCGGGATCTCGAACGGCTGGCCGTGCTGCGCGCCCGCGGCGAGCTGGAACGGCCCGGCCACCTGCTGGCGCAGGAAGCTGTAGGTCGTCTTGTACTCGTTGTCGCCGCTCTCCACCTCGACCACGGCGGTCAGGTCGATGAAGATGCCCTCGACCTTGTAGTCGGAGCCGCCGCCGCGGAAGTTGACGACGCCGCGCAGCGTCTCACCGGGCCGGACGGTCGTGCCGGTCAGCACCGTGTCGACCTCGACACCGGCGCCGAACGCGGCCATCAGCTTGCGGAACACCATGGGGTTCTTCCCTTCTACGCGTGGGACGCGTCACCGTTGTGGTTCGCGGAGATCTGGCCGGCCGAGATGCGGGGGAGCAGCTGGGCCAGCAGCAGCGTGGACAGCGCCGAGTCGCCGGAGCCCTGCTGGGTGCGCACGACCAGCGGCTGGGGGGCGCTCTCCGCCAGCTTGGCGCCCACGTCGAGGCGCCGCCGGGCCAGCTCGTACTGGAGCACGGCCCGGTTGTCACGGTAGGAGTCGGCCAGCCGGCGCAGCGCCTTGGCCTCGTTCTCGGCGGAGGTCAGCTCGGCCCGGCCGCGCGCCTCGATCTCCCAGCGCACCCGCTGCGCCTCGGTCTCCTGCTCCTCCAGCATGCGGGCCACGTCCTTGCGCGCCTTGTTGTAGGCGGCCTTGACCTCGACGACGCGGGCGTCGCGGGTCTTCTTGGACCGCTCGATCTCCATGAGCAGCGTGTCGATCCGGCGCTTGCGGGTCAGCTCCCACTCGCGCTCGTAGGCCGACAGCTCCTTGGCGACCTTCTCGCGGGTGGCCAGGTGCTGCTGGTACTGGTCGGGCAGCTGCACGTCGGGGATGTTGGCGCCCGTCACGCGCACGCCGTACCTGCCGAGCTGGCGGTTGAGCGCCTCCTGCATGTCGCCCACGTCGGAGCCGCGCAGGTCGTAGGCGCGCTCGGTGTGCACCCTGCGGCTGCGCTGCCTGATCGCGTCCTGCACGGCGCTCGACAGCACCAGGTCGAAGTTGCCGGCGCCGATCGTGCGGACGAACGCCACCGGGTCTACGATGCGGAACTTCAGGAAGAACTCGATCGACTTCAGCGGCACGTTCTCGGCCGTCGGGCAGGCCACGATGGGCGCCGAGTAGGGGATCTCGGTGGAGGTGTCGACCACCGCGTCCACCCGGTCCCACGGCAGCCACAGGTAGTGGCGGCCCGGCGGCAGCGTGCCGGTGATCGCGCCCCACCGGCTGCGCACGCCGGTGGTGCCCTCCTCGATCTCGATGATCGCCTTGCGCCACATCAGGATGGCCGCCAGCGCCAGCAGGAGCACCGCGACGAGCGCGGGCACGGTCCTGAAGTCGGTCACCGCCGCCATGCCGGCGAAGTACAGCGCGGCGAACACCAGGGTCATCCACGACAGGCCGCGCCGGTCCTTGGGGATGACGACGGGCACGAGCTGGCCCTGCTCGCCGCCGCGCAGCAGCTGGCGGATCTCCGACCAGGACGCCAGCGACTCCTTGATCTTCGAGAACTCGCGCCCGCTCATCGGGCCTCACGCTCCAGCTTCGATACGGGGATGGGGGCGGTGGTCTCGGCGGGCGTCTCGGCGGGCGTCTCGCCGGGCGCAGGTCCGGCGGCGGGGACGGCGGCGGGGACGGCGGTGGCCGGGGCGGGTGGAGCGGCGGCGGGCGTCTCGGCGGCGCGGGGCCGGTTGGCGCCGGCCTCGCCGACGGGGGCCTCGGAGACGTCCTCTGCCACCTTCCTGAGCAGCGCGGCGATCTCGGCCTCCCGGCCCTGCACGCGCCTGCCGATCTCGCCGAGCCTGGAGCGGATGGCGGCCATGTCCTCGGCCGAGAACAGCGCGGCCGCCTTTCCGCCGACGAGCTGCTGGGCCAGTGCCAGGAAGTCGATGTCGGTCTGCTCGCCCACCTGCACCACCTGCGGCAGCCGCGTCGCGACCGACTCCAGCTTGTCCAGCAGGTCCTGCTGGAAGCGGTAGTCGAGGATCTCCGGAGCCTCGGCGGCGCTGAGCGCCCTGATGTCGAGCGCCTGCGCCTGCAGCAGCGCCGAGTTGGCGTTGGCCGTCGACTCGGCCTCGACCAGACGCTGCCTGGCCTGCGCCTTGGCCTGGTGGGAGGCGCGTTCGAGCGCGGTGTCCATGCGCGCCTGGTAACCAGCGATCTCCGCCTGGATGGCGCTCAGCGTCTCCTGCAGCCCGGCCAGTTCCTTGACCAGGTCGCCCTCGTTCTGCTCCTTGCGCAGCTGCAGCTCGTACTCGTAGGTGTAGGCCTCCTTGGCGACCCGCACCATCTCGGGCGCCGCCAGGTCCATCCGGTACTCCTGGCTGGACGGCTCGGCGTGCGTGATGTTGACGTCGGTCAGCCGGACGGCCGGCAGGAACTGCTGGTTGAGGCTCTCCAGCATGCCGAGCGTGCTCTCACCCACCAGGTCGTAGATGTCCTCGGCCCGCTGGGCGTAGATGAGGGAGCGGGTGACCTCGCTGATGGCGTTCTGCAGCTTGGACTGGAAGCCGCTGACCGAGCCGAGCACGAAGATGAACTCGGCCGGGTTCTCGATCCTGAACTGCAGGAACAGGTCGACGCTCGCCTTGACGCCCTGCTGGGTCGGCGCCTCGCGGATGGGGGCGTTGAACGGGTACTCGCGCGTGGTGTTGACGATGTAGCTGACCCGCTTCCACGGGTTGAACAGCGTCACCCGGCCGGGGTCGGCGATGTGCATCAGCTTGCCGAACTTGGTGATCAGCGCCTTGCAGCCCTCCGGCACCATCACCACGCTGCGCCGCCACCACAGGAACGCGGCGGCCAGCACCAGGACGGCCCAGTAGTGCGGGCCGAAGAACAGCTCGGTGCGGGGGATGACGTTGCCGAGCGCGCCGATCAGGCCGAGGGCCACGAGGACGCCGAGCGGCACGAGCACCTTGGCGGTGCCGCTCTTGGGGATCACCACCGGCGAGATGACGTGCATGCCGTTCTCGGCGAAGCTGCGGTTGACGATCTCGCCGGCCTCGTTGAGCGACGCGGACCTGGCCTCGATCAGGGTGCCGACGGACACCCCTCCGTCACGCGCCGCGGCGAAGTCGTGGGGGTTCAGCGTGAACCCGGGTTGCCCGTCGTGGCCGGCGAACTGCGCCGCCTGGCCGACGGCCTGACCCACCGCCTGCCGGAGGTCACCGCCCTGCACGACGGCCTGGGCTATGCCCTGACCTGCTTGTCGGAGCGCCTCTCTGGGTCGTGACATCGCACCTTCCTTTTCCGCTACAGGCCGGTTTCGACCGTATCGGGTGCGACTTGCTGTTCGCTTGCACCGCGCATCACAGGTTTGTCGGCCCCGCCTGACCCGGTCCCGCCCACGGGGCCGCGGGCGCTTTCTGTCGGTGGCGCCGCCTACAGTGGCACGTATGCGACCGGTCACTGACTTGCAGCGTAAGGTGGCGCCCTTCGAGGTCGTCACCGAGATGACTCCCTCCGGCGACCAGCCGACGGCCATCGCCGAGCTGGAGCGCCGGGTCAAGGCCGGGGCCAAGGACAGCGTGCTGCTGGGCGCCACCGGCACGGGCAAGACCGCCACCATCGCCTGGCTGATCGAGCGGCTGCAGCGGCCCGCCCTGGTCATGCAGCCCAACAAGACGCTCGCCGCCCAGTTCGCCAACGAGCTGCGCGAGATGCTGCCCAACAACGCGGTCGAATACTTCGTCTCCTACTACGACTACTACCAGCCCGAGGCCTACGTCCCGCAGAGCGACACCTACATCGAGAAGGACTCGTCGATCAACGACGAGGTGGAGCGGCTGCGCCATTCGGCCACCAACTCGCTGCTCACCCGCCGCGACACGATCGTGGTCGCGTCGGTGTCGTGCATCTACGGCCTGGGCACGCCGCAGGAATACGTCGACCGGATGGCCAGGCTCCGCGTCGGCATGGACATCGACCGCGACCAGTTGCTGCGCCGCCTCGTCGACATGCAGTACACCCGCAACGACCTCGCCTTCACCCGCGGCACGTTCCGGGTCCGCGGCGACACGATCGAGATCATCCCGAAGTACGAAGAGCTCGCCGTGCGCATCGAGATGTTCGGCGACGAGATCGAGAAGCTCTCGACCATGCACCCGCTGACCGGCGAGGTCATCACCGAGGACGAGGAGCTCTACATCTTCCCCGCCTCCCACTACGTGGCGGGGGAGGAGCGGATGGCGGCGGCCGTGCGCGGCATCGAGGCGGAGCTGGCCGCGCGGCTGGAGGAGCTGGAGCGCCAGGGCAAGCTGCTGGAGGCCCAGCGGCTGCGCATGCGCACCACCTACGACATCGAGATGATGCGCCAGATCGGCACCTGCTCCGGCATCGAGAACTACTCGCGCCACATGGACGGCCGCGAGCCGGGCAGCGCGCCCAACACGCTGCTCGACTACTTCCCCGAGGACTTCCTGCTGGTCCTCGACGAGTCCCACCAGACCGTGCCGCAGATCGGCGCCATGTACGAAGGCGACGCCTCCCGCAAGCGCACCCTGGTCGACCACGGCTTCCGCCTGCCGTCGGCCCTGGACAACCGGCCGCTGAGGTGGGAGGAGTTCCTGGAGCGCATCGGCCAGACCGTCTACCTGTCGGCCACGCCCGGCCCCTACGAGCTGGGCCGGGTCAAGGGCGAGGTGGTCGAGCAGGTCATCCGCCCGACCGGCCTCGTCGACCCCGAGATCGTCGTCAAGCCGACCAAGGGCCAGATCGACGACCTGGTCCACGAGATCCGCGAGCGCGCCGACCGCGACGAGCGGGTCCTCGTCACCACGCTGACCAAGAAGATGGCCGAGGACCTGACCGACTACCTCCTGGAGCTCGGCATCCGGGTCCGCTACCTGCACAGCGAGGTCGACACGCTGCGCCGCATCGAGCTGCTGCGTGAGCTGCGCGTCGGCGAGTACGACGTGCTGGTCGGCATCAACCTCCTGCGTGAGGGCCTCGACCTGCCGGAGGTGTCGCTGGTGGCCATCCTCGACGCCGACAAGGAGGGCTTCCTCCGTTCCGAGACCTCCCTCATCCAGACGATCGGCCGCGCGGCCCGAAACGTCTCGGGTCAGGTCCACATGTACGCCGACAAGGTCACGCCGTCGATGGAGCGGGCCATCGACGAGACCAACCGCCGCCGCGCCAAGCAGATCGCCTACAACGAGGCCAACGGCATCGACCCGCAGCCGCTGCGCAAGAAGATCGCCGACATCCTCGACTCTCTGCAGCGTGAGGACGCCGACACCGACAAGCTCCTCGGCGGCGGTCGCCAGCAGTCGCGCGGCAAGGCCCCGGTGCCCGGGTTCGCCACCAAGCAGGCGGGCCAGCACGCCAAGGCCATCGCCGGCGAGATGCCGCGCGCCCAGATGGAGTCCCTGATCGAGTCGCTGACGGAGCAGATGCACCAGGCGGCGGCCGACCTGCAGTTCGAGGTGGCGGCCCGGCTGCGCGACGAGATCAAGGAGCTCAAGCGCGAGCTGCGCGACATGAAGGAGGCGGGGGTCAAGTAGGAGGCGGGGGCCAAGGAGAAGGTCGCTCGTGCATGGCGGAGGTCCGCTTACCCGGAGGTCGGGTCAACGAGGTCGTCCGGGTCGGCGACACCGTGCGCCGACCGTTGCGGTCTCGCAGCGGCTTCGTCCACGAGCTGCTGCGCCTCCTGCACGAACGAGGCTGGCGCGGAGCCCCGCGGTTCCTCGGCGTGGACGAGCGTGGCCGCGAGACGCTGAGCCACATCCCCGGCCACGTCCCGTGGCAGGAGCGCAGGCCGCCCGGCGTGACCTCGCGCCGGGCCCTGGTCCGTGTCGCGGAACTGGTCCGCGAGTTCCACGACCTGACGGCGGGCACCGCCCTCACCGGTGCGGCGGAGGTGGTCTGCCACAACGACCTGTCGCCGAAGAACACGGTGTACCAGGTCCAGGACGACGGCATGCTGCCGGTCGCGTTCATCGACTGGGACCTGGCCGCGCCGGGCTCCCGCATCCATGACGTCGCCCACGTGTGCTGGCAGTACCTCGATCTGGGCCCCTCGGTGACCGACCTCGCCGGTGCCGGCCGGTCGCTCCGGTTGCTCTGCGACGCCTACGGGCTGACCGGCCGCGACGGACTCGTCGAGACGATCCTGTGGTGGCAGGACCGCTGCCGGCACGGCATCGAGGCGGGCGCGGCGGCGGGAGACCCCGTGATGCGCCGGCTGGCGCACGCGGGCGTGCCCCGATCGCTGGAAGCCGCGCACGCCTGGGTCTCCGACCACCGCCGAGAGCTGGAACGCCGGCTGTGATGCCGGCCGCCCGCCGTGGACGGCCACCGTGTACGGGCTCCCGCCACCGCCCCTGGCGGGCTGCGGCGCAAGGCCGCGCAGCCAGGGATCGGGCGGCGGATAATCACGTGAGGTACCCGCCCGCCGGCTTGTACGGTGCCCGTATGCGGCGATGTGATGAATGCTCCCATCCAGAGCCGGCCGGCGCCCCTGGCTGTCCCCGGTGTGCCCGGCTGGTGGACGCCATCGTGGAGGACGGGTGGCGGGCGTTCCTGGAGCGGGAGTTCGGCGTGATGCGGCCGGACGACGAGGTGGCCGTCGCCGAGATGGTCGTCGACGAGCCCGACCGGCACGACTGGCGGGTCGTCGACGCCGCCTACGACCGGCTGACCTGCGGCGAGTGCGGGGAGCGGCTGAGCCGCGGCCCCGCCGGGTGCGCGCCCTGCGACCTGGCCAACGGCTTCCGCTACGTGGCCGTCGAGACGCCCCGGCCCGGAACTCACCCGTACAACGAGCACGCGCTGCGGGTCAACGTGTCGGTGGTGCGGCGGCCGTCGGGCATCGCGCCGACCGAGGTGCGGCTGCGCGCGCTGGCGCTGCCGGTGCTGCTGGAGGGGGTGGTGCCGACCACGGCGCAGGCGCAGGCCATCCGCGCGATGGCGAACAAGGGGGTCGACCTGGAGACGATCGCCGCCGTGATCTACGAGGAGTGGGGACGCGGCTGATCAGATGACGCGGTCGAGGTCGAGATCGATGTCCACGTCGAAGCCGATGTTCGTGACCAGCCGCTTGCGGTGGATGCCGGTGGGCACGTACGCGCGTACGGCCGGCTCCAGCTCGAACGTGTAGGCCACGGGGTGTCCGTCCTCCTGCTCCACGCGCCAGAAATGCCGAATGCCGGCGTCTGAGTACTTGATCGGTTTGGTGGTGCGGTCCCGATCCACCGACTCCTCGGACACGACCTCGACGACCAGATGGACGTCCTGGGGCTTGAACGTCGTCACCTGCGACTCCAGCGCTGACCGCCTCACCAGCAGGATGTCGGGCTCGGGACGCTGGCGCACGCCAAGCGTGATGGCCATCTCACGAGCGACGACGAACTCCTGTGGCGGTCTGAGTGACTGCTCCAGTAGGCGGAGCGTGAGCATGTGGAACGCGGTCTGCGGTGACATCATGACGAGTGACCCATCGATCAGCTCGACGTGCGGGGGCGCGTCGGGGGGGAGGTGGTCGAGCATGTCGGCGGTCCACCCACCCTCAGGGCCGGGGTAGAACCACTCCGGAAGGGCTGTGCTCATCGGTCGGCCTCCTCGGAGACATCACGCCGTGCACCTATAATGTCACATGCTGTAGCTGTCAGGGGCGGTCTCTGCGCTCTTCCATGGTCTTGCGGTAGAGCTCGTCGATCTCGTCCAGCGGATCGGGCGTGCCCCGGCGGGCCTCCAGCTCCAGGTCGGTGCGGGCGTGCAGTTCGTCGATGCCCGAGCCCGCGTGGTGCACCTGGTGGCCCAGCAGGTCGGCGCGCAGGCGGGCGCACATCGCCGTGAGCTTCGCCTGGTGCTCCCGGAGCTTGCCGAGGGTGGCGTGGTCCACGTACGGGGACACGCGGCGCTGCTGGGCGTACATGCCGAGCTGCGCGTCGTGCACGTCGGCCTGGCGGGTCAGGTCGGCGAGCAGGTGAGGCAGATCGCCGAGGCCCCAGCCCTGCCGCTCCGCCTGCTCGACGGCCTGGCGGGTCAGCGAAACCTCACGCCGCAGGTCGAGCCGGAGCCGTTCGACCTCGGCGGCGTCGCCGGTGCCCATGGCGTTGACGTGGGTGGTCAGCCGGGTCGTCGCCTGCTTGGCCTTGGTCGCCGCCTTCCGGCCCACCTTGACGAGGAAGTAGACGCCCACCCCGGTCAGCAGCAGAAGGAACGCCAGAACCACCAGCACGATGAGCAGCAACTCGCTGATCGCGTCCACCTCCTGATCGGGTCACTGCCCTAGAGGATAGTGCGCCGGGCGCGCCGGTGGACCTTGCTACGCGGATGCATGGCGTGCGGAACAGCGTGGGTGCGGGCGCGACGCGGTCTGCGGGAGCTCGCGGGCCGGACGGGGTGCCGGGAGGGCTTTCGGGGACGTGGGGAGGTAGGGCGTGTGGGCGTCTGGGCGGGGGCCGTGGAACGCCCACACGCGGCCTACGCCGCCGGCGTCGGACACCGGCCGTGCCGCCGATCGTACGGACGGACTCGCCGTGGCGCGTCAGCCCGGGGAGGGAGACGTCGTCAGCCTCACGGATGAGCCGCGGCCCCCGGCGACGGCGGGCCGCCGCAGCGCCACCCGCGGCCCTGGGGACGGCGGCGGTCAGCGTTCGGCGGGGTGACCCGAGGGTGGCGCGGTACGTCCCCTGCGGCGCGCGCGGATGCGGCGAGCCTTCCTGACCGCCCACCAGCCAAACAGCACGAGCGGCACCAGCGCCACGACCACCAGCAGCGGCGCGAACACCGCCACCAGGCTCATGCCGAGCGACCCGGCGTCCTCCACGGTGCTCGCCACGGGCGCGCCCACGCCGGCCGTGCCCGCGTTGATCGCCGGACGGGCCGCCGCCTTCAGCGCGTGTACGGCCAGGGCGAGCACGATGCCCAGCAGCCAGCCCGCCCACGGGTGCTCGGTCATCCACGTCGACCGATCCAGCTCGGCGGCGGCGCTCGTGGCGCTGAACACCACGCCGCCGGACGCGGGGCGCACCACCGTCTGGATGGCGTCGTTGACCGAGTCGACGGCGGGCACCTTGTCCAGCACCATCTCGGCTGCCAGCAGCACGGCGATCACGGCGAGCACGCCCCAGTTGGACAGCCAGCCGTAGCCGTCGGGCAGCCTGACCGCGTCCGTGACGTTGGCGAGCACACCCACGACGAGCAACGGGATGTAGGCGTTCAGTCCGGCGGCCGTCGACAAACCGAGCCCCGTCAGCGCAGCGAGCATGACCCCAGTCTGCCCGCCCGCCCCGCGGCGCGAGCGCTCGCCGGGACGTCGGCGCGAGCGCCCGCCGGGACGCAGCGCGAGCGTCCGCCGGAACGTCAGCCGGAACGTCGGCGCGAGCGTCCGCCGGGACATCAGCGTGAGCGCCCGCCGGGACGTCAGCCGGACAGGCGGCGCAGGCGTTCCACCGCGTCGGCGAACTCGCTGACCATCTCGTACACCACCTCACGGGCCGGTTTGACCTGGTCGAGCTGGCCCACGACCTGGCCGACGAAGTAGTTGGCCAGCTCCACGGCCCCGGGCTCGCCCCGTTCGGCGGCGGCGCCGATGCGGGCCATCGCCTCCTCGGCCATCAGCAGCTGCAGCGGCATGCCCAGCGGTCCGGGGCTCTCCTGGGCGGAGTCCCACTCCTCGGTCCAGGCCGATCTGAGCTGACGGGCCGGCTTGCCGGTGCGCGACCGCGACCGGACGGTGTCGAGCGACGACGCGGCCAGCATCTTGCGCTTCACCGCGGGCGCCGTCTCGGCCTCCTCGGTGGTCAGCCAGACCGACCCGCACCACACGCCTTCCGCGCCGAGGGCGAGCGCCGCCGCCATCTGCCGCCCGGACGCGATGCCGCCGGCCGCCAGGACCGGGACCGGGGCGACGGCGTCCACCACCTGGGGGACCAGCACCATCGTGGAGATGTCGCCGGTGTGGCCGCCGGCCTCGGTGCCCTGGGCGACGATGATGTCGGCGCCCGCGGCCACCTGCCTGCGCGCGTGCTCGACCGTGCCGACCAGCGCCGCGACCGGGACGCCCGCCTCGCGCGCCTTGGCCGCCATCTCGGGCGGCGGCGGGCCCAGCGCGCTGGCGATCAGCCCGATGGGGTGCTTCAGCGCCACGTCGATCAGGCCCGTCGCGCCGGCGGCCGTGACGCGCCGCCCCACCTCGTCCGCCGCCCCACCCCGTCCACCGACCGATCCTGGCCCGACCGATCCTGGCCCGACCGCTCCTGGGGCGACCGGCTCCTCCAGCGGGCCCAGCCCGGCGGCCGGGCCCGGCACGGGCCCGGAACCGAGCGGGGCGTCCGGGGGCGACCCGGTGAGGCCGTACTTCGCGAAGAGGTGCGCGACGAAGTCGCGGTGCCGTTCGGGGACGGCGTCGGCCAGCCGGACGTTCGCGTCCAGCGCCGAAGCGTCGATCTTGCCCGGCACGAGCACGTCGACCCCGTAGGGCCGGCCGCCCACCCGCTCGTCGATCCAGGTGAGCTCCGTGTCGAGCTGCTCGGGCGAGTAGGCGATGGCGCCCAGCACCCCGAAGCCGCCCGCGTTCGTCACCGCGGCCACCACGTCACGGCAGTGGCTGAAGGCGAACAGTGGGAACTCGATGCCCAGGCGCTCACAGATAGCGGTCCGCATGACCTGACGCTAACGGTCCGAATATCGTTCGGTCCAGCCTCGGGCCCCGCGACCTTCAGAGCGCCGTGGCCTGCCGGTCGGCCGCCAGGGAGTGCATCCCCGGCGCGTGCCAGCCGAGCTCGGGATCGTAGTTCCGGACCACCTTGGCCGGCACGCCCGCGACCACGCTGTGGTCCGGGAACTCCCCGCGCACCACCGCGCCGCCCGCCACCACGCACTGCCGCCCCAGCCGCGTGCCCGGCAGGATGATCGCGCCCGCGCCCAGCCACGAGCCCGCGCCGATCGAGACCGGGGTGTTGCGCGGCCACTGCCTGCCGATCGGCACGTCGGGGTCGTCGTAGACGTGGTTCTGGTCGGTGATGTAGACGTACGGGCCGGTGAAGACGTCGTCGCCGATCTCGATCGACTGGTGGGCCACGATGTGCGAGCCGCGGCCGATCGAGCAGCTGCGGCCGATGCGCAGGATCGCGTCGGGGCCGAGATCAGGGCCCGGCATCATGCCGCAGGAGATCGACACCCGCTCGCCGATCAGCGTGTGGTCGCCGATCTCGATCCACCGCTCGCCGAAGATCGCGCCCGGCGGGAAGGCGATCTTGACGCCGTCGCCCATCCGGCGGAACTCGTGGCCCGCCGGACTGTCCGGCGTGATGGCGCCGGCTTCCCGGATCGCCGCGTAGGCTCGGTGAATCAGCATGCCCATGGCCCGCCGTACTACTGACATAGCGCCCAAAGTTACCGCTAGGTCATACCGTTCCGGCATGTCGGGGACGTTGTTTGATATCCTGAGAGCCCGTGGACACTTCGACCACGCCTCGAGCCACGGGAGCCCCTTTGCGCAGCGCATCGCAAACCAAGCATCTGTTCGTCACCGGCGGTGTCGCCTCCAGTCTCGGCAAGGGGCTTACGGCGTCCAGCCTCGGCCGCCTCCTCAGAGGACGCGGGCTACGGGTCACCATGCAGAAGCTCGACCCCTACCTCAACGTCGACCCCGGCACGATGAACCCGTTCCAGCACGGTGAGGTGTTCGTCACCGACGACGGGTCCGAGACCGACCTCGACGTCGGCCACTACGAGCGTTTCCTCGACACCGACCTGCACGGCTCGGCCAACGTCACCACCGGCCAGGTCTACTCCAACGTCATCGCCAAGGAACGCCGCGGCGAGTACCTGGGCGACACCGTCCAGGTCATCCCGCACATCACCAACGAGATCAAGGACCGCATCCGGGGCATGGCGGGTCCCGACGTCGACGTGGTGATCACCGAGGTGGGCGGCACGGTCGGCGACATCGAGTCGCTGCCGTTCCTGGAGGCCGTCCGCCAGATCAGGCACGAGGTCGGCCGCGACAACGTCTTCTTCCTGCACGTGTCGCTGCTGCCGTACATCGGCCCGTCCGGCGAGCTCAAGACCAAGCCGACCCAGCACAGCGTGGCCGCGCTGCGCAGCATCGGCATCCAGCCCGACGCGATCGTGCTCCGCTCCGACCGGCCGGTGCAGGCCGCGATCAAGCGCAAGATCAGCCTGATGTGCGACGTGGACGAGGACGCCGTCGTCTCCGCCGTCGACGCCGCCTCCATCTACGACATCCCCAAGGTGCTCCACGCCGAGGGGCTCGACGCGTACGTGGTGCGCCGGCTCGGCCTGCCGTTCCGCGACGTCGACTGGAAGGAGTGGGACCAGCTCCTGCGGCGCGTGCACCGCCCCGCCAAGGAGGTCACCATCGCCCTGGTCGGCAAGTACATCGACCTGCCCGACGCCTACCTGTCGGTCACCGAGGCGCTGCGCGCCGGCGGGTTCGCCAACGACGCGCGGGTCAACATCCGCTGGGTCAAGAGCGACGACTGCGAGACGCCCGAGGGCGCCGAGCGCGAGCTCGACGGCGTGGACGGCGTGCTCATCCCCGGCGGGTTCGGCGTGCGCGGCATCGAAGGCAAGATCGGCGCCATCCGCCACGCCCGCGAGCAGCGCATCCCGCTGCTCGGCATCTGCCTCGGCATGCAGGGAATGGTCATCGAGGCGGCCCGCCACCTGGCCGGCATCGCCGAGGCCAACTCCGCCGAGTTCGACCCCGACACCAAGCACCCGGTCATCTCCACCATGGCCGACCAGGAGGACGTCGTCGCCGGCGAACGCGACATGGGCGGCACCATGCGGCTCGGCCTCTACACCGCCAAGCTCGGCGAGGGCACGCTGGCCCGGCAGCTCTACGGCGGCAAGGCCAAGGCCGACGAGCGGCACCGCCACCGCTACGAGGTCAACAACGCCTACCGCGAGCGGCTGGAGAAGGTCGGCCTCGTCTTCTCCGGGCTGTCGCCCGACGGCCGCCTCGTCGAGTACACCGAGCTGCCCGTGGACGCGCACCCCTTCTTCATCGGCACGCAGGCCCACCCCGAGTTCCGCTCGCGGCCGACCCGTGCCAACCCGATGTTCAAGGGGCTCATCGGCGCGGCCCTCGCCTACGCCGACGGCCGGGTGGCCGCCAAGCAGCCGGGCGCCCAGCCGGCCCAGCCGACCGTCGCCAAGGCGGCCAAGTGAACATCGAGGACGTCCCCGACTCGTGGGAGGTCACCGCCTCGCAGCAGCGGTTCAAGGGTCACGTGTTCGAGGTGGTCACCGACACCGTGCGGATGCCCGGCGACGAGCCGGCCGACCGCGACTACGTCGTCCACCCCGGGTCGGTCGCGGTGGTCGCCCTGGACGACCGCGACCGCGTCCTGCTGATCCGCCAGTACCGTCACCCGGCGCGCCGGCTGCTGTGGGAGCTGCCCGCCGGCCTGCGCGACGTGGAGGGTGAGTCGCTGGTCGAGGGGGCCGCGCGGGAGCTCGCCGAGGAGGCGGGCTACCGGGCCGCCACCTGGCACACGCTCACCGACCTGCTCACCTCGCCCGGCATGACGAACGAGCGGATCCGCGTCTTCCTCGCCCGCGACCTGACGCCGATCCCCGACGCCGAGCGCGACTTCGTCCACCGGCACGAGGAGATCGGCATGCCGGTCGAATGGGTGCCGCTGGACGACGCCGTGCGGCGGGCACTCGCGGGAATGATCCACAATTCCCCTGCCGTGGCCGGTATCCTCGCGGCGTACGCGGCCTCGGCCGAGGGCTACGCCACGCTGCGCCCCGCCGACGCCCCAGAGGCGTGACGGAAGGACCCACTCGTGGAGCCGGTGCTGTCCAGCTACCTCGCCCATCTGGCGGTGGAGCGGGGGCTGGCCGCCAACACGCTGGCCTCCTACCGCCGTGACCTGCGCCGTTATCTCGACCACCTGCGCTCACGTGGCCGCGCCACGCTGGGCGAGGTGGGCGAGGCCGACGTCCGGGACTATCTCGCCGCCCTGCGCGAGGGCGACGGCGAGCACCCCGCCCTCGTGGCCAGCTCGGCCGCGCGGGCGGTCTCGGCGGTGCGCGGGCTGCATCGTTTCGCGCTGCGGGAGGGCGTCACCGCGCACGACCCCGCCCACGAGGTCCGCCCGCCGCGCCAGCTCCGCAGGCTGCCCAAGGCGATCGCCGTCGACGCCGTCGAACGGCTCATCGCCGCCTCCGGCCCCGAGGGCGCCCCGCTCACCCTGCGCAACCGCGCCCTGCTGGAGGTCCTGTACGGCACCGGCGCCCGCATCTCCGAGGCCGTCGGCCTGGCCGTGGACGACCTGGAGGACGACCAGGTCCGGCTGCGCGGCAAGGGCGGGCGCGCCCGCGTCGTGCCGCTCGGCCGCTACGCCCGGTCCGCGCTCGACGCCTACCTGGTCCGCGCCAGGCCCGGCCTGCTGGCCCACGGCCGCGGCACCCCGGCGGTGTTCCTGAACGCCCGCGGCGGCCGGCTGACCCGGCAGGGCGCCTGGGAGGTGCTCCAGGCCGCCGCCGAACGAGCCGGACTCGACGGGATATCCCCGCACGTTCTCCGCCATTCCTTCGCCACCCACCTCCTCGACGGAGGCGCCGACGTTAGGGTGGTCCAGGAGCTGCTCGGCCACGCCTCCGTGACGACGACCCAGGTCTACACGCTGGTGACGGTCGACAAGCTCCGCGAGGTGTACGCCGCCGCGCACCCCCGCGCCCGGCAGTGATCTATAGTCGTTTGCGACGTGCGGCGCCCCCGGCGTGCCGCCTTGCCGCGTTAAGTGATGACGCCATAGTGTCCGTCCGGACGGTCCGGTTCGGGATCGTCAGGGAGGTTCGAGCTGGTGACTGTGACGACCAACGGTTCGACCCCGGGGACCCCCGACAACCCCTGGGGTGACACCAAGACCGACGCGCCCTCCACCGGCGTGAATCTGGGGCCCACCCGGCGCCCCCGCCCGGTGTTCCCCGACCCGGTGCCCCCG
This sequence comes from Nonomuraea indica, assembly GCF_002850745.1. GTDB lineage: Bacteria > Actinomycetota > Actinomycetes > Streptosporangiales > Streptosporangiaceae > Nonomuraea > Nonomuraea indica. The sequence continues at coordinate 199,973 of NZ_KZ559466.1, read as the reverse complement.
CGGGAGCACGGTCCGGCGCGGGTGGTCGCGATGGTCAACCAGAAGGGCGGGGTGGGCAAGACCACCACGACCATCAACCTCGGCGCCGCCCTCGTCGAGTGCGGCCTGAAGGTGCTGCTCGTCGACTTCGACCCGCAGGGCGCGCTGTCCGTCGGCCTCGGCATCAACCCGCTCCAGCTCGACCTCACGGTCTACAACCTGCTGATGGACCGGGGCGTCACCGCCGAGGACGTGCTGCTGGAGACCGGCGTCGAGGGCCTCGACCTGCTGCCCAGCAACATCGACCTGTCCGCCGCCGAAGTCCAGCTCGTCACCGAGGTGGCCCGCGAGCAGGTGCTCGGCCGCGTGCTCAAGCCGCTGCTGCCGCACTACGACGTCTGCCTCATCGACTGCCAGCCCTCCCTGGGCCTGCTCACGATCAACGCCCTCACCTGCGCCCACGGTGTCATGGTGCCGCTGGAGTGCGAGTTCTTCGCGCTGCGCGGCGTCGCGCTGCTCATGGACACCATCTCCAAGGTGCAGGAGCGGCTCAACGACCAGCTCGAGATCGAGGGCCTGCTCGCCACCATGTACGACGCGCGCACCCTGCACGGCCGCGAGGTGCTGGCCCGCGTCGTCGAGGCGTTCGGCGACAAGGTCTTCCACACCGTGATCAACCGTACGGTCCGCTTCCCCGACGCCACGGTGGCCGGCGAGCCGATCACGACGTTCGACCCGTCCTCGCTCGGCGCCAACGCCTACCGCGAGCTGGCCCGCGAAGTGCTCTCCCGCTGGCCGGCGCCTGCCACAATGGCCAGGTGACGGCGGAGGCAGAGCAGCAGGCCACGGGGTTCCAGGTCCACCTCGACGTCTTCGAGGGCCCGTTCGACCTGCTCCTCGGGCTGATCGCCAAGCACAAGCTGGACATCACCGAGGTGTCCCTGTCGAAGGTCACCGACGAGTTCATCTCCTACATCCGCTCGCGGGGGCCCGAGTGGGACCTCGACCAGACCAGCCACTTCCTGCTGGTCGCGGCCACGCTGCTGGACCTCAAGGCGGCCCGGCTGCTGCCGTCCGGCGAGGTCGAGGACGAGGAGGACCTCGCCCTGCTCGAAGCCCGTGACCTGCTGTTCGCCCGGCTGCTGCAGTACAAGGCGTACAAGGAGGTCGCGAAGGTCTTCGCGGGCCGGATGGCCGACGAGGCGCTGCGCTTCCCGCGTGCCGTGCCGATGGAGCCGCAGTTCGCCGACCTGCTGCCCGAGCTGATCCTCGGCATCGGGCCCGAGCAGCTCGCCAGGATCGCCGCCCGCGCCTTCACGCCCAAGGCGCCGCCCACGGTCAGCGTCGGCCACATCTACCAACCGCTGGCCAGCGTCCGCGAGCAAGCCGCTATCCTTGTCCAGCACTTGCGGCGCATGCGCAGAGCCACCTTCCGCGCCCTGGTGGCCGACTGCGAGGGCACCTTCGAGGTCATCGCCCGGTTCCTGGCCGTCCTGGAGCTCTTCCGGGAGTCGGCGGTCACGTTCGAGCAGGTCGAGCCCCTGGGCGATCTGCACGTCACCTGGACGGGGAGCGACGACGGCGACGTCGCGGTGGGCGACGACTACGAGGAGAGCGCGGAGAAGACCACTGATGACTGACCGTCCCGGCGACGTCCCGCCGCAGCCCCGCACACCCTCCGACACGGCGCTGCCGGCATGGATGACACTTCCGGGCTCCCTGGCCGGCCCGCCGCGACCCCGTGACGACACGCCGTCCCCGGACACTGTCGAGGAGCCGCGGGACGAGACCCCGGCGCCGCCCGCCGCCCCGCCGCCGCCCGAGGACCCAACGCCTCCCGTGGACCCGGCGCCTGCCGGGAAGCGGCCGCATGTCGTGGACCCGCCGGCCGCGCGGACGGAGCCGGCCGTGACGGAGACGCGGCCCGCTGCCGAGCCGAGCACGCCCGTCGAGGACGCCGCACAGGACCGGCAGGACGGCGGGCCGGGGCTCGCCGCCGCGCTGGAGGCGATCCTCATGGTCGTGGACGTCCCCGTCGCCGAGGTGACGCTCGCGCAGGTGCTGGAACGGCCCACCCACGAGGTGGCCGCCGCCCTGCGCGCGCTGGCCGCGGAATACACGGCGGCCGGACGGGGTTTCGATCTGAGGGAGGTCGCGGGCGGCTGGCGCTACTACACGCGTCCCGACTGCGCACCGCTGGTCGAACGGTTCGTCCGTGACGGCCAGCAGACGCGGCTCACCCAGGCCGCGCTCGAAACCCTCGCGGTGGTGGCCTACCGGCAGCCGGTGAGCCGTGCCCGCGTCGCCGCGGTGCGCGGCGTCAACAGCGACGGCGTCATGCGGACGCTCGTGGCGAGGGGGCTGGTCGAGGAGGCCGGCACCGACCCGGAGAGCCAGGCAGTGCTCTACCGGACAAGCTCATACTTCCTTGAACGTCTGGGACTGAAGGACCTCAGCGAGCTCCCCGAGCTCGCCCCCTTCCTCCCCGACGACGTGGAGAATCTCGAGGAGACGACAAAGTGATCAACAGGCGCAGCACCCCGTCCGGTGATGGACGCGGTCGTGGACGCACCGGCGGCTCCAGCGGCCGCGACGGGCGTCCCGCCTACCGCTCCGACGACACCCGCGGCGGTTCCCGCCGCGACGACGGAGGACGCGGCCACGGCCGCGACTCCAGGAGCGAGTACGGCCGGACCGACTCCGGCAGGGAGTACGGCTCCGCCCGTGACTCCTTCCGCGCCGACCGGGGCGGCGCCCGCGCCCGCTACGGCCGGCCCGACTCCCGCGACGACCGCCCCGGCTCCCGGCCCCAGCGCCGCGACGACCGCGGTGGCTTCCAGGGCCGTGACGACCGCGGTGGCTTCCAGGGCCGTGACGACCGCGGCGGTTCCCAGAGCCGTGACGACCGCGGTGACCGCGGCGGTTTCCGGTCGGAGGGGCGCGGCGACCGCGGCGGCTTCCAGGGCCGCGACGACCGCGGTGGCTTCCAGGGCCGTGACGACCGCGGCGGTTCCCAGAGCCGTGACGACCGCGGTGACCGCGGCGGTTTCCGGTCGGAGGGGCGCGGCGACCGCGGCGGCTTCCAGGGCCGCGACGACCGCGGTGACCGCGGCGGTTTCCGGTCGGAGGGGCGCGGCGACCGCGGCGGCTTCCAGGGCCGCGGTGAGCGTGGCGGCTTCCAGGACCGCGACGCCGGTGACCGGCGTGCCGAGCGGCCCACGTTCCGTGCCGAGCGCCCCGCCTTCCGCGCCGACCGCAGCGGACGCCGCGACGACTCGGCGGGTCCCGCCCGCGCCCGCTACGGCAGGCGCGACGCCGACGGCCGCCCGGACGACCGCCGCTCGCCGGCCCCCCGTCGCGACGCCACCGATTCCCGCCGCGACGAGGCCCGCTTCCGTTCCGACGAGCGTGGCCCCCGCCGTGACGAGGGCGGGTTCCGTTCCGAGGAGCGTCGTCCTCGCGGTGAGGCGGGCGGTTTCCGTTCCGACGAGCGGGGCTCGCGTCGTGACGAGGGTGGCTTCGGCCGGCGCGGCTCGGGCCGCGACGACGGGCGGCCGCGCCGTGACGAGGGCGGTCGTCCCCGTTCCGGCGGGCGTGCGCCCGGCGCGGGCCGTGCCCCCAGGCGTGACGACGTGCAGACGATCGGCGGCCGGCCCCCGCGCGGCGGCGGTTTCCGGCGCGACGGGTACGGCGACGACCGCGGACGCGGGGAGGCGCCGCCGCGCGACCGGTTCAAGACCGCCCGCCAGCCGATGCGCGACCGCGACATCTTCCCCGAGGGCTACACCGACGAGCGCGACACCACCGAGGTGCCCGGCGGCGTGCGGCTGCAGAAGGTGCTCGCCCAGGCGGGCGTGGCCAGCCGCCGCGCCTGCGAGGAGATGATCGGCGACGGCCGTGTCACCGTGAACGGCCAGGTGGTCCGCCGCTTCGGCGCGAAGGTCGACCCGGCCACGCAGATCATCCACGTGGACGGCAAGCGCATCCCGACCGCTCCCGACCTGGTCTACTACGCACTGAACAAGCCCATCGGCGTCGTGTCGACCATGGACGACCCGCAGGGCCGCCCCTGCCTGGCCGACTACGTCCAGGAGCTGGCGCCCCGGCTGTTCCACGTCGGCAGGCTCGACACCGAGACCGAGGGCCTGCTGCTGCTCACCAACGACGGCGAGCTGGCCAACCGGCTGACCCACCCCAGCTACGGCGTGCAGAAGAAGTACTGGGCCAAGGTGCCGGGCCCGATCCCGCGTGACCTGGGCCGCCGGCTCAAGCAGGGCATCGAGCTGGAGGACGGCCTGGCCAGGGCCGACTCCTTCCAGATCGTCCAGGAGCACGGTCAGCAGGCGCTCGTCGAGGTCGTGCTGCACGAGGGCCGCAAGCACGTCGTCCGGCGCATGCTCGAAGAGGCCGGCCACCGGGTCATCGACCTGGCGCGGATCGAGTTCGGGCCGGTCAAGCTGGGCCGCACCAAGCCGGGTACGGTCCGGGCGCTGAGCCTCAAGGAGGTCGGCGAGCTCTACGCCGCCGTCAAGCTGTAATCTGGCCAGAACGCAGGAGCCCGTGCGGAGGTTCGCACGGGCTCCGGGGCTTATGGAGGGAACGAAAGCACATGGTGCGGGCGATCCGCGGGGCGATCCAGGTGGACGCCGATGACCGCGACGCGATCATCGAGGCGACGACCGAGCTCGTCTCCACGCTGATGGAGCGCAACGAGCTGACCACGGACGACGTGATCAGCGTGCTCTTCACCGCGACACCCGACCTGACGGCCGAGTTCCCGGCGCTGGCCGCGCGCAAGCTGGGCTTCCACGAGGTGCCGTTGATCTGCTGCTCGGAGATCGACGTGCCCGGGGCGCTGCCCCGGGTGGTGCGGCTGATGGCGCACGTGGAGACCGACCGGCCGCGGTCGGAGATCCAGCACGTCTACCTTCGCGGCGCCGTCGCCCTGCGCCAGGACATCGCGCAGTGAGCCGCGCGTAGCGGCGCCGCCCGCCACCAACCTCCGCACCCAGACGATCCAGGACTCCGACATGGCCTCCGAACTCCGCACCGTGCTGGTCGTCGGCACCGGTCTCATCGGCACCTCCGTGGCGTTGGCGCTGCGCCGGCACGGGGTGCGCGTGCTGCTCGCCGACCGCGACCAGGGTGCGGTACGGCTGGCGCGGGAGCTCGGCGCGGGCGAGGAGTGGCGGCCCGGACAGCCGGGCACCGGGCCGGACGGGCCGTCGGGGCAGCGGGCCGACCTGGCGGTGATCGCGGTCCCGCCCGGGCACGTCGCCACCGAGCTGCTCGACCTGCAACGGCTGGACGCCGCCGCCTGCTACACCGACGTGGCCAGCGTGAAGGCCGAGCCCATCGCGCAGGCCGCACGGCTCGGCTGCGACCTGACCACCTACGTGGCCTCCCATCCGCTGGCCGGGCGCGAGCGGTCCGGCCCGGGGGCGGCGCGGGCCGAGCTGTTCCTGGGGCGGCCGTGGGCGCTGTGCCCCACCGAGGAGAGCTCGCCGGAGGCCAGGGCCGCCGTGCTGCGGCTGGTCGAGCTGTGCGGGGCCAACCCCGTCGAGGTCGACGCCGCCGAGCACGACCGGGCGGTCGCCGTCGTCTCCCACGCCCCGCACGTGGCGGCCTCCGCCGTGGCCGCCCGGCTGGCCGACGCGCCCGACGTCGCCCTCGGCCTGGCCGGTCAGGGCGTCAGGGACGTCACCAGGATCGCCGGCGGCGACCCCGGCCTGTGGCTGGGCATCCTGTCCGGCAACGCCGACCCGGTCGCCGAGGTGCTGGAGGCGGTCTCGCGCGACCTGGCCGAGGCCGCGTCCGCGCTGCGGGCCCTGTCCGGCGGCGACGGCACGGCGGGCGAGGACATCACCCAGCTGCTCAAGCGCGGTGTCGCCGGTCATGGCCGCATCCCGGGCAAGCACGGCGGCCCGGCGCCCGCCTACGTGGTCGTCCAGGTGATCATCGGCGACCGTCCCGGCCAGCTCGCCAAGTTGTTCCAGGTGTGCGACGAGGTCGGGGTCAACGTCGAGGACGTACGGCTGGAGCACGCGCCCGGCCTGCCGCTGGGCGTCGCCGAGGTGGCCGTCCAGCCCGAGGCGGCGCCGGTGCTGACCCGGGCGCTGCACGAGAGGGGCTGGCAGGTCCCCTGACGGCCCGTCCGGGCCGCCGGACGCCACGGCACGGGCACGGCACGGGCCGGCGGTCAGGAGACGTAACGGCGGGCACGCGAGGTGTTCTGGGAGGCCTCCAGGCTCATCAGACGCTCCTCCACGTGCTCGGGCACCCGGCGGCGTTCGGCGAGCACCCACGGCAGGCCGCGCAGCGCGTCGAGCGCCGCCAGCGCCGACACCCGGTCGCGCGGCACCGTCCTGGCCAGGTGCAGGGTGCGACGCAGCGCGGCCCGCACCGGGCGGCGCAGCCAGGTGAACCACAGCGTGTTGCGGAGCCCCACCCGCCGGCGGGCGTGCGCGTCGCGGCGGGGGGAGGCCGCGTGATGGACGGTCAGCTCCTCCAGGTAGCACAGCTCCCATCCGGCCGTGGCCAGGTCCACTGCCAGCAGTTCCTCCTCGCCGCCCAGCCACAGCCGCGACGAGAAGCCGCCGCAGCCCAGGAAGGCGCTCCTGCGGACCACCGACGCCCCCGCCAGGAAGCTGCCCAGGGCGGGGCCGGGCAGCCAGCCGGGCCCGCGCACGGGGGAGTGGCGCAGCTCGTCGACGATGGGGTCCTCCCGTCCGCCCGGTCCGGCCACGATGCGGGCCGTCACCACGGCCAGACGCGGGTGCGCGTCGAGCACGTCGGCCGCGCGCGCCAGCGAGCCGGGCTCCCACCAGGTGTCGTCGTCGGCGAAGGCCACGTACGGGGTGTCCAGCCGCCGGACGCCGACGTTGCGGCCGACGGCGCCCAGGTTCGCGGGCAGGGAGACCACGTCCGCCTCCGGGCAGGCTGCCGAGACGGCCTCCGCGGTGCCGTCGGTGGAGCCGTTGTCCACCAGCACCACCCGTGGGCGTTCGGGCAGGTCCAGGAGCCTGCCGACGGAGGCGAGGGCCTCCTCGCGCCGGTTCCAGGTGATCACGACGGCGCCCAGGCGCGGGTCGCCCGCCGGTTCCCCGGACGGCCGGCTCATCGGCTCATCCACGGGTCCGCTCCAGCGTCCGCCGGGCCCGCTCCACCGCAGGGGGGAGCCCACGACGGTTCGCCAGCGCGCGCGGCAGCCTCGGTACGGCGGTGCGCAGCCCCCGCCAGCCGTGCCGTCCCTCGCGCAGGGCGGCCAGCGAACGGCGTGCCACCACGCTCCACGGCCGGCGCAGCACGGCGGTGAGCACGGAGTTGCGCGTGGCCAGGCCGCGCCGGCCCGCCGGGTCGCGCGCCGGCGAGGGATGGTGGTGGGCCACCACGTCCTCGACGTAGGCCAGCCCCCAGCCCTGGGCCGCGAGGTCCACCGCCAGGCGCTCCTCCTCGCCGAAGAAGAAGACGACGTCGTCGAACCCGCCCGCCCCCAGGAACGCGTCCCTGCGCACCACCGCCCCGCACGCCAGGAAGCCCAGCACGCTCGGGCCGGGCAGGTCGCCCTCGCGTCCCAGAGGGGAGGCGGCCATCTCGCCGCACACGGGGTCGGGCCGCTCCTCGGGGCCGACCAGCACGCGGGCGGCCAGCACCGCCAGCCGGGGGTGCGCGTCCAGCACGGCGGCGGCCCGCTCCAGCGCCCCCGGCGCCCACCACGAGTCGTCGTCGGCGAACGCCACGTAGGGGGTCCGGGCCATCCGCACGCCGACGTTGCGGGCGGGCGCGCCCAGGTTGCGGCCCGCCTCCACGACCTCGACGTCCGGGAAGTGCCGCCGGACGAAGCCGACGGTCCCGTCGGTGGAGCCGTTGTCCACGAGGATGACCGGGTGCGGGTGCCGCGGGAGCGAACCCGCCAGCGCGCGCCGCCGGTTCCTGGTGGCCACGACCACCGTCACCTGTTCCACCACGGTGGTGTCCCTTTCCGGAGGGGGCGGCCTTACTCCTCGGGCGCGACGCGGGCGGAGTTCGGCGGCGGAGGGGCGCCCGCGAGGCGGAGTTCGGCGGCGGAGGGGCGCCCGCGAGGCGGTAGCCTCTTCAGGTTGGGTGTGGAACGTGCAGAGGGAGAGGCTGTGACCGGTCTGGTCGTCGCGATGGACGGCCCCTCGGGGTCGGGCAAGTCGAGCGCTTCGCGTGGGGTGGCCAAGGCTCTCGGGCTGCGCTACCTGGACACCGGGGCGATGTACCGCGCGATGACCTGGTGGATGCTGGAGCACGGCGTCGACCCGGCGGACGCCGGCACCGTCGCTGCCCGCGCCGCCGAGCCCGAGATCTCCTCCGGCACCGACCCGGACAGCCCTTCCATCCACGTCGACGGCGTCGACGTGGCCGGGCCGATCAGGGGTGACGCCGTCACCGGCGCCGTCTCGGCCGTCGCGGCGGTCGCCGAGGTGCGGGCCCGCCTGGTGGCGATGCAGCGTCAGATCATCGGCGACGGCGACATCGTCGTCGAGGGCCGCGACATCGGCACCGTGGTCGCGCCCGACGCGACGCTCAAGGTCTACCTGACGGCCAGCGCCGAGGCCCGCGCCGCCCGGCGCAACGCCGAGGTGGCCGGCAGCACGGTGGAGGCGCAGCAGGCCGCGCTGGCCCGGCGTGACAGGCTCGACTCGACACGCAAGACCGATCCACTCTCGATGGCGGCTGGCGCCGTCGAGCTCGACACCACCGCGCTGAACCTCGACGAGGTCATCGCGGAGGTGCTGAGACTGGTCAAGGAGCGCACCTGACCAAGGTGCGGGACTCATTAAGGATGAAAAATCGTGACAACGGGGGACTGGGTCGAGGCTGAACTCGACGACCTCGAAGTGCCCGGCGACCACGGCGACGACAGCGTCCCGCTGCCCGTCGTGGCCATCGTCGGCCGGCCCAACGTGGGCAAGTCCACGCTGGTCAACCGCATCATCGGCCGCCGTGAGGCGGTCGTCGAAGACGTCCCCGGCGTGACGCGCGACCGGGTCACCTACGAGGCCAACTGGCGCGGCCGGCGCTTCACCGTCGTCGACACCGGCGGCTGGGACCCCGACGCCACCGGCATGGGACTGCGCATCGCCGAGCAGGCGCAGGTGGCCGTCGAGCTGGCCGACGTGATCGTGTTCGTGGTCGACGCGACCGTGGGCGCGACCGACTCCGACGAGGTCGTCGGCGCGGTGCTGCGCCAGTCGGGCAAGCCGGTCATCCTGGCCGCCAACAAGGTCGACAACCAGCAGCTGGAGCTGGAGGCCGCCGCGCTGTGGTCGCTCGGCCTGGGTGAGCCGCACCCGGTGTCCGCCCTGCACGGCCGCTCCAGCGGCGACCTGCTCGACGAGATGCTCGCCGCGCTGCCCGAGACGCCGCAGCAGACGTTCGGCACCGAGCGCGGCCCGGCCCGGGTGGCGCTGCTCGGCAAGCCCAACGTCGGCAAGTCGTCGCTGCTCAACAAGCTGGCGGGCGAGGAGCGCGTGCTCGTCGACCCGATGGCGGGCACCACCCGCGACCCGGTGGACGAGCTGATCGAGCTGGGCGGGCGCACCTGGCGATTCGTCGACACGGCCGGCATCCGGCGCCGCGACCGCGAGCTGCAGGGCGCCGACTTCTACGCGGCCATGCGCACCCGCGCGGCGCTGGAGCGTTCGGAGGTGGCGATCGTGCTGATCGACGCCAGCGAGCCGCTCACCGAGCAGGACCTGCGCATCATCGGTCTGGTCACCGAGTCGGGCCGGGCCATGGTGGTGGCGTTCAACAAGTGGGACCTGGTCGACGAGGACCGCCGCTACTACCTGGAGAAGGAGATCGACCGGCAGCTCGTCCGCACCCCGTGGGCGCTGCGGGTCAACATCTCCGCCAGGACCGGCCGCCACATGGACCGGCTCGTCCCGGCCCTGGAGAAGGCGCTCGACTCCTGGTCGACGCGGGTGCCGACGTCGCGGCTCAACGCGTTCCTGACCGAGCTGGTGCAGCAGACGCCCCCGCCGGTCCGGGGCGGCAAGCAGCCGAAGATCCTCTTCGCCACGCAGGCGTCGGTGGAGCCGCCGAAGTTCGTGCTGTTCACCTCCGGGTGGCTGGAGGAGACCTACCGGCGCTTCATCGAGCGGCGCATCCGGGAGGAGTTCGGCTTCGCCGGCTCGCCGATCGAGGTCACCATGAAGATCCGCGAGAAGCGCAAGGGCGGCGCCCAGCCGAAGAAGTGACGCCGCCTCCCGGAGCGGCCGGCACGTGGGCGAGGGGCACCTCGCTCACGTGCCGCGGCGTCAGCGGTCGGGCAGCAGCGAGCCTCGCCGTGCCCGGCGGGTGGCGGCCAGTCCGGCGGCGAGTCCGCTCGCCGCGCAGACCAGCACCAGCCCCGCGTACTGCGGCAGGGAGTAGGCGAACCACGGCCGGCCGGTCAAGGCGGTGCCGAGCGCGGTGAGCGAGGCGGCGGCGATGGCCGTGCCGAGCAGGGCCCCGGCGCCCGTCACGATCAGCGTCTCGTAGCACACCGCCCTGGTGAGCTGCCGCGGAGCGGCCCCCAGGGTGCGCAACAGCCGGATCTCCCCGGCGCGCTCGGACATCGTCATGGCCGTCGCGTTCAGCACCGAGATCACGGTGTGGATCATCGCCGACCCCACCAGCAGCGGGGCGACCCACGCGGCCGCCCCGGTACGGGCGACGCCCGCCGCGGCGTCGCCGGTCGCGACCGCGAACAGGAAGGTGCACCCGAGCGCCACGGTCAGCATCACGGGGGACGCGGCCGACATCGCCCGGCGGGGCTGGGTGACCAGCGAGGCCATGGCGGGCGTTCCGGAGCCGGGGTCGAGCCGCGTCACCACCGCGCCGAGCAGCCGGCCGATCACGCTCAGCGCGACGGGCCCGAGCGCCGACGCGGCCACGCAGAGCGCCATCGTCGCCCCCAGCCCGGCCGGTACCGCAGACTTCGCCTCGACCCGCGGCACCAGCGACAACAGCGCGATGCCGCCGGCCAGGGCCGCCGCCCCGACGACCGCCCGGGGCCAGGGCAGCGACCGCCGCTGCGCCGCGCTCTCCCGCAGGACCTCCAGCGGGCCCACGCCGGCCGCCTTGCGTGCCGCGGCCCTGGCGGCCAGCAGCGTCACCGCCGGACCGACCACCAGCGCCACGACGAACGGGGCGGGTGTGACCTGCACCGGGACGCCCGCAGGAGCCAGCCCGGCCAGCCGCACGAGCGCCGCCATCAGCGTGGCGTACGGCACGGCCAGCGCGCAGCCCGCCAGGCTCGCCGTCACGGACACGACCATCGCCTCCGCCGTGATCAGCCGGCTCACCTGCCGCGGCGTCATGCCGACCGACCGCAGCAGCGCCCAGGTCCTGCGCTGACGCAGCACGTGCAAGCTCAGCAGGCCGGCGACCGTGAAGATCGACACGAACGCCGACACCGCGGCCGACAGCACCAGCAGCCCCATGACGCCGTTCAGCTCGTCGCGCGCGCCCGCGCCGACGACGACCAGGCCGCTGCCGGCCACCAGCGTCACGGCGAGGAGTACCGCCGCGAACGAGGCGGCGAAGCTCGTCCGGTTGGCCCGGACGTTGTTCCAGGCGAGGACGAGCGTCACCGGAGGCCACCCAGCCGCAGGGCGATCCGCTCGGCCGCGGGCCGCTCCAGGACGTCCGCGATGCGGCCGTCGACCAGGAACAGCACCCTGTCCGCCAGGGCCGCCGCCTCCGGGTCGTGCGTGACCATCACCACCGTCTGCCCGAACGCGTCGGCCGCCTCCCGCAGCAGCGCCAGCACCTCGCGCCCCGCGCGGCGATCCAGCGCCCCGGTCGGCTCGTCGGCGAACAGCACCTCCGGCCTGTCGAGCAGGGCACGGGCGACGGCCACCCGCTGCTGCTGCCCGCCGGACAGCTGCGCCGGGCGATGCCCCTCCCGCCCGGCCAGGCCGACCCGGTGCAGCACCTCACGCACCCGTCGCGGGTCCGGCCGCCGCCGGGCCAGCCTGCTGGGCAGGATCACGTTCTGCCAGGCGGTCAGCGACGCCACCAGGTTGAACGACTGGAAGATGACGCCGACCCGGTCGCGGCGCAGCACCGCCAGCTCCTTCTCGCCGAGGCGGGTGATGTCCTGCCCGGCGACACGGACCGTCCCCGAATCCGGCCGGTCCAGCCCCGACGCGCACTGCAGCAGCGTGCTCTTGCCCGATCCCGACGGGCCCATCACGGCGGTGAAGCCACCTCGGGGGAAGGCGACGCTGACCTGCCGCAGCGCGGCCACCTCGGTGGCGCCCTTTCCGTAGGTCCTGGTCACGTTCTCCATCAGGACCGCATGATCGTTCATGAGGAGCAGCGTGGCGAAACGCGCCCGGCGCCGCCATCGGGCACCTCCCTGACCGGTCCCTGACGATCTTGACCTCACCCTGACGCCACGCCCCTGAGAGGCCGCCGCCGTCGTCCCGTTCCGGGCCGAAGCGCCGGTGGGAATCTCGGTTGCCTCCTCCGGTTCCGGAGGCTACGATCCACCACCAAACGCAGACGGAGACGAGTACCCAGGAGACCCGCGCGGGTCAAGAGAGCCGCCGGCAGCTGCGAAGGCGGCCTCGCGCCTCCTGGCGAAGACACTCCCGAGTGCGGGGAGGAAATGCCCCGCCGGTCCGACCCCCGTCAACGGGTCCTCGAGGCCGCCCCGTCCGGGGTGGCGAAAGTGCGGTGGCACCGGGAGCTCCCTTCTCCCCCGCACTCCCAAGGGATCACGCACGTCCCACCAGGAGCTGTGATGATCTCTCGTGTCATGTCGGCGGAGCTCGCGGAGCACGTCGGCCGGAGAGTGACGATCGCCGGCTGGGTCCATCGCCGCCGGCGGCTGAAATCCGTGTCCTTCCTCGTCGTCCGCGACCGTGCGGGGCTGGCCCAGGCGGTCACGTCGGCGCCGCTGCCGGCCGAGGAGAGCGTCGTCCGGGTCACCGGCCTCGTGAGGGCCAACCCGCAGGCGCCAGGCGGCGCCGAGATCACCGAGCCGCGCGTCGAGGTGCTGTCGGAGCCGGTCGAGGCGCCGCCGTTCGACCTCTACCGGCCCGTCGTGCCCGCCACCCTGCCGACGATTCTCGACCACGCGCCCGTCGCGCTGCGGCACCCGCGGCTCAGGGCGCCGCTGGAGATCTCGGCGGCGAGCGTCGCCGGGTTCCGCGAGACGCTCGACCGGCTCGGCTTCACCGAGATCCACACGCCGAAGATCGTCGAATCGGCCACCGAGTCGGGCGCGAACGTCTTCGCCCTCGACTACTTCGGCCGCCCGGCCTACCTCGCCCAGTCGCCGCAGTTCTTCAAGCAGGCGATGGTCGGCGTGTTCGAGCGGGTCTACGAGGTGGGGCCGGCGTTCCGGGCCGAGCCGCACGACACCGCGCGCCACCTCGCCCAGTACACCAGCCTCGACGCCGAGCTGGGTTTCGTGCGCGACCACCGTGACGTGATGGCCGTGCTGCGCGAGGTCCTGGCCGGGATGCTGGAGTCGGTACGGCGCCGCGCCGCGACCGCCGTCGAGACCCTCGGCCTCACGCTGCCCGGGGTGCCGGCCGAGATCCCGGCCGTCCACTTCACCGAGGCGCAGCGGATGACCGGCGAGGACGAGCCGGACCTGTCGCCGGCGCAGGAGCGGTGGCTGTCGGAGTGGGCGTTGCGGGAGCACGGCTCGGAGTTCCTGTTCGTGACCGGCTACCCCATGGCCAAGCGGCCCTTCTACACCCATCCCGACCCCGCCAGGCCGGACTGCTCCAACGGGTTCGACCTGCTGTTCCGGGGGCTGGAGCTGGTGACCGGCGGGCAGCGGCTGCACCGCCACGGCGACTACCTGGCGGCGCTGGCCGCGCGGGGCGAGCCCGTCGGGCCGTACGAGGGCTATCTGCGGGCGTTCGCGCACGGCATGCCGCCGCACGGCGGGTTCGCGATCGGCCTCGAACGCTGGACCGCCCGCCTCACGGGAGCGGCCAACATCCGTGAGGCCGCGCTGTTCCCCCGCGACCTGCACCGGCTCTCACCCTAGGGGGCGGCCCGCCGCGGCATGAGGAGCGCGGCGGCCGCGCCGATCGCGCACAGCACCGCGGTGACGAGGAACATCTCGGTGTACTCGGTGTGCAGGGCGGCGTCGACCTCGGCCAGGTAGCGGGCCAGCCTGCGGGCGTGCTCGGCCGGGTCGACGCCGAACGGCAGGGGCGTGTCGAGGTGCGCGGTCAGCGACTGGAAGCGGTAGAAGCCCCACGCCGACACGCCCGCGATGCCGATCAGCATGCCCATCATGCGGGCCACGACGACCGCCGCGGAGGCCACCCCGTGCTGGGCTGCGGGCGTCACCCGCAGCACCGCGGCCGACACGGGCGCGACGACCAGCCCGAGCCCGAGCCCCGCCACGGCCAGGGTCAGGTCCATCTCCAGCCGCGCCCCCGCCAGGTCCTGCGGCCACCGGCTCATCAGCCCGTAACCGGCCGCGGCGACGGCCATCCCCGCCACGGAGACGGCCCGGTCGCCCGCGCGGCGGGCCAGCAGGCCGCCCAGCACGGCGCCCGCGACCAGGGCGACGAGGAACCGGCCGAGCACCAGCGCCGCCTCCCGCGCCTCCAGTTCGAGCAGGGTCTGCGCGGCGATCTGCACGAAGACCATGGTGACCAGGAGGGCCGCCCCGGTCAGGAAGCTGACGGCCAGGGTGGCGAGCAGGGGGCCCTTGCGGGTGGTGGACAGGTCGAGCAGGCGCACGGGGGAACGGATCTCCCACCACACGAACGCCGCCCCGGCCAGCACGCCGGCGCCGATCAGCGGCAGCCCCCACGGCGGCAGCACGGACGCGGCCGGCTCGGGGTTGTACAGGCCGGCCACCAGGAGCGCCAGGGCCAGGGCCAGCAGCGCGCCCCCCACCCCGTCCACGCGGACGCGACCACGCGCCCCCGGCCGGGCGGCCGGCCCTCCGGGCACGGTGAAGTGGACGGCGACGGCGGCCAGCGCGGCCAGCGGGACGTTGAGCCAGAAGATCGCGTGCCAGCCGCCCAGCTCCACCCCCAGCACCGTGGTGGCCGGCACCAGCACCAGCATGCCCCCGTACAGCGGGCCGAGCGCGCTGCCCAGCTCCTGCGCCGCGCCGACGGCGCCGAGGGCCACCGGCCGCTCCCGCTCGTCCCACAGGTCGCCGATGAGCGCCATCGTGATGGGCAGCAGCGCGCCCCCGGCGACGCCCTGGACGGCGCGCCCCGCCACCACCATGGCCTCACCGGCCGCCAGCGCCGTCAGCACGGACCCGAGCGCGAACGCCGCCAGGCAGGCGTGGATCAGCGGGCGGCGGCCGTAGCGGTCGGAGAGCTGGCCGAGCAGCGGCATCGCCGCGACGTAGCCGAGCAGGAACCCGGTCACCATGGGCGTGGCCCGTTCGAGCCGGTTGACCGGGATGCCCACGTCCTCGGCGATGTCGATGAGGACGGTCACCACCACGTAGGCGTCGAGCGCCGCGAGCAGCACCACCGCGCCGCCCACGCCGAGCGCGACCCGCCGGGCGCCGCCCGCGCGCGCGGGGCGGCTCATCCGGCCGCGGGCGGCGGCGTGATCGTGACCGGCGCGTCGTAGTCGGCGAACGACACCGTCACCGTGCCGTCCTGCAGCGGCAGCTCCACCTTGGCCAGCCTGCTCGACGCCCGGTCGATCCAGACCTTGCCGTTGACGCCCTGCGTCACGCCGGGCAGCAGCGAGGTCAGCGACTGGCCGGAGAACGTCGTCGCGACCCGGTAGGCCTCGCCCTCGACGGCCTCGACGCGCGGGTCCGTGGCGCCGGCCAGCAACGCCGGGATGCCACGGGCGGGGTCGAGGATGGCCGAGGGGTCGTAGAACTGCGCCAGGTCCTTGCGGGTGAGCTTCTGGAAGCCGCCCGTCGGGCCCTTGAAGTGGACGGTGTCGCCGACCAGCGCGAAGGTGATCTCCTGGAGGCTGCCGAGCACGTCGAGCGTGATCGTGCCGTCGGCGTCGCCCGCGGCGGTCAGCCTGCCGTCGGCCTTGTGCACCGGGACCTTCGGCTTGCCGTCGGTGGAGATGGAGAAGGCGGCGGACTTGACCGTCCTCATCGCCTCGGCCGCCTTCTTCATGAGGCCGGGACCGTCGGGCAGCTCGGCGCCGCCGCCCGACGAGCAGGCCGTGACGAGCGTGGCGAGGAGCACCACCAGGATCTTTCGGACCATGCGGGGATCGTAGCCAGCGCCGGGGGCCGTCGTGAGCGGTCGCCGATATCGGTTGGGTGTCAGCGCAGCTTCTTCAGGTGGTCGACGATCGGCTGGTAGGCGGCCTCGATCGTGTGGAGCTGCTCGTCGGTGAGCCGGTCGATGAAGTGCTCGCGCACGCTGGTCACGTGGTCGGGAGCCACCCGCTGGATGGTGTCCCAGCCCTCGCCGGTGAGCACCGCGAACGTGCCGCGCCGGTCGTCGGGGCAGTCCTCCCGGATGACCAGGCCCTTGGCCTCCATACGGGAGATCTGGTGGGACAGGCGGCTGCGTGACTGGATCGTCGCGTCGGCCAGGTCGCTCATGCGCATCCGGCGCCCGGGGCTCTCCGAGAGGTTGACCAGGATCTCGTAGTCGTTCACGGAGAGCGAATGCTCCTGCAGCTCACGGTCGAGCCGGTGCATGAGGAGCTTGTGCAGCGCCAGGTGGGTTCGCCAGGCACGCTGCTCAGCAGGGGACAGCCAGCGAGGCGCGCTCATGATCTCCAATCTAGTGCACGCGATGTGGGCCGGCGTCAGGCGAACGCCATGACGATGGCGACCCCCACGACGTGCATGAGGACGACCGCGACGATGAGCGAGACGAACACGAACTTGGCGGGGCCGTGCTCGAAGGTCTTGCCCTCTTCGAGCGGCTTGCGCGCGGCGACACGATCGGCGATGCGCTCTTCCAGCGGCTTGCGGTAGAACATGTTTTCAGTCTATCCGGGGACCGGTCGCCTCACCGCTGGGGTGTCCGTGACAACGGCCACCATGACGGGGCCCTGCCCGCCGGTGCCCGGCTCGGTCCATTCGAGCAGGTGGCGGCCCGTCCAGTCGGGGTCGTGCGTGTCCAGCCGGTCGAGGGTCAGCTCGCCGCGCTTGATCAGCGCCTCCTTGCGCGTCCAGTGCCGGATCAGCGCGTCGTTGCCGGTCACCACCGCCCGCTCGCGCGGGGTGAGCGCGCGTTCGGCCAGCCCCCGGTCCAGCGGGCCGGAGGGGACCCGCTCGGCGTCGGCTCCGACCAGCCCGTGACCGGCCGCCGCGCACACGTAGCCGCGCGTGTGGCTGAAGCTGACGCCGAGCAGCGGGGCCTGTTCGAGGTACGGCCGGCCGTGGCCGGGGCCGTGCACCTCGCAGTGCTGCAGCAGGGTGAGCTCCCACGGCTCGGCGCCGAGGACGGCCGCAGCGCACAGCCGGGCCAGCAGGTGGGCCGCGACGAACGCGTGCCGGTCGGCGTCGAAGACGAACCGGGCCGCGCGCTCCCGCTCGGCGGGGGTGAGCCACTCCTCGGGGGCGCGCACCTCGTCGGGGCGCCCGCCCATCGCCACGGGTCCGATCGTCGGTCCTCTCGCTCGGCACGGACGTTCGCCGCGATCTTAGGCGAGCGGGACGGCCGGCGCAGCAGCCGTCCCACCCGGGACGGTCAGCGCAGCAGGCCGGCCATCCAGGACTCCACCTCGTCCGGGTGGCGGGGGAGGGCGCCGGACATCAGCCGCGCCCCGTCCGCCGTGATCACCAGGTCGTCCTCGATGCGCACGCCCAGGCCGCGGAACTCCTCCGGCAGCGTCAGGTCGTCCGGCTGCAGGTACAGGCCCGGCTCGACCGTCAGCACCTGGCCCTCCTCCAGCACGCCGTCGAGGTAGACCTCGGCGCGCGAGCGGGCGCAGTCGTGCACGTCCAGGCCCAGCATGTGGCCGCTGCTGCACAGTGTGTAGCGGCGGTAGAGGCCCGACTCCATCAGCGCGTCGGGTGAGTCCTTCAGCAGTCCCCACGCGTGCAGGCCCTCGCAGATGACCCGCATCGCCGCCCGGTGGAAGTCGCGGAAGCGGGCGCCCGGCCGCAGGGTCGCGATGGCGGCCGTCTGCGCCTCGTACACCAGCTCGTAGACCTGCCGCTGCACGGAGCCGAAGCGGCCGGACAGCGGCAGCGTGCGCGTGACGTCGGCCGTGTAGAGGGTGTCGGTCTCGACGCCCGCGTCGAGCAGCACCAGGTCGCCGGGGCGCAGCGCCCCGTCGTTGCGGATCCAGTGCAGTACGCAGGCGTGGGCGCCGGAGGCGACGATGCTGTCGTAGCCGACCGTGTTGCCCTCCAGCCGCGACCGCAGCCCGAAGACGCCCTCCAGGTGGCGTTCGCCGCGCGGGTGGCCGAGCGCGGCCGGGATGGCGCGCACCACGTCCTCGAAGCCGCGCACCGTCGAGTCGACGGCCGACTGCAGCTCGGCGACCTCCCACTCGTCCTTGACCAGGCGCGTCTCCGACAGGAAGCACTCCAGCTCCGCGTCGCCGCCGCCCGGCTCGACCATGGCGTCCACCTCGGGGTCGACACCGCGCAGCACCCGGGCGGGACCCTTCAGACGCAGGTCGCGCAGGTGCGCGACCTCCACCTGGTACAGCTCGGCGGCCTCGGCCAGGTCGGGCCTGCGGCCCACCCAGAACTCGCCGTAGCGCCGGTCGCGGTAGAACTCCTGGCCCTCCTCGCGTGGCGAGCGCGGCCGGACGTACAGCCTGGCCTCGCCGGACGGCTCGATGACCAGCACCTCGCCCGGCTCGCCCGCGCCCGTCAGGTAGGAGAAGGCGCTGTGCGGCCGGAACGGGTAGTCCCAGTCGTTGCTGCGCACCTTCAGCGTGCCGGACGGGACGACCAGCCGCTCGCCGGGGAACCGCGCCGCCAGCGTGGCGCGCCGCTTGGCCGCCCACGGGGCGATCGGCAACGCCGACACGTCGGCACGCCGCGTGTCGGCCCAGCCTGTCCGCATGAACGCGGCCAGCTCGTCGGTGATGGGCAGGTCGTGGCTTCCGGTGTTGAGCCGCTCGGTCATCGTGGCGCGTCCTGGGTGGGTCGGCGGTGGGGTACGGCGAGCAGCCTACGCCCCCGAGGGTTGACGTCCGGCCCGCCGGTTGCTTGCCTGGAGAGCACCCGGCGGCGGCGATTGGCCGGTCCGCGCCCCGGGTACCTGAAAGCCGAGGTGGTGCACATGCTCATCGGGACGATCCTGCGGGCCAAGGGCAGCGACGTGACGACCGTGCCGCCCGAGGCGACGGTGCGCGAGCTGCTGGCCCGGCTGGCGGAGCACAACATCGGAGCCGTGGTCGTCTCCTCCGACGGGACCACGATCACCGGCATCGTCTCCGAGCGTGACGTCGTGCGGCACCTGCACGAGCACGGCGCCGGGGTGCTCGACGGGCCGGTCTCGGCGATCATGACGGCCGAGGTGCGCACCGTCGGCCTGGGCGACCGCGTCGACGAGTTGCGCAAGATGATGACCACGCACCGGGTGCGGCACATGCCCGTGGTCGAGGACGGCCGGCTCGTCGGCATCGTCAGCATCGGCGACGTGGTCAAGAGCGCCATCGAGGAGCTGGAGACGGAGAAGGCGTCGCTGGTCGACTACCTGCACCGTTGACGACGCCGTTGACCGGGCCGTAGACGGCGCCGTTGACAGGGGTGGGACGCTGGTCACGTGATCTACGGACCTTCGCCCGAGCGGCCTCGGGCGACCGGCAGCGCGAGCGTCATCGTGCTCGTGTCGGGGCTGACGTGCGCGGTGGGGTTCCTGCTGGGGTACGTGATCGGGCTCGGCTCGGGTGAGTCGGTCGCCGCGCCCGCGGCCCCTCGCATCACGGTGACGATGGAGGAGCCGGTCGATCCGGAGTCCTCGGGCCCGGCCGTCACCCCGTCGGCCGGAGGGGACCCGGCCGCGACGCCGCCCGGCCCGGGGGACCCGGCCGGGACCGCTCCGGCCGCCACGGCCCCCGCCGCCACCGCTCCGGCAGGGACCGCCCCCGCCGCCACCGCTCCCGGCGTCACCACGACGGGCGGCACGAACGGCGTCACGGCGCCCGCCGGCAACCGCACGCTGGTGGTCGGCGTCGACATCCACCCGGGCACCTACCGGACCGCCGGGCCCGCCACCGGGCAGCCGATGTGCTACTGGGCCCGGCTGAAGAGCACGGTCCCGCAGGCCGCCGACATCATCGCGGCCGACATGCCGAGGGGCGCCGCCACCGTCACCATCGCCCCGACGGACAAGGCGTTCCAGACCGGCGGCTGCGCCGAGTGGACCAAGGTCTGACAGATCTTCCCGAATCGCTTGAAACGGGCCGGGGGACGCGGGAAGGTTGCCCCTCGTGTACAAGATCTTCTCGGCGGCGGTCACGGCCGCCGCCCTTCTCACCGCCCTCGTGCCCGCACCGGCCCAGGCCGCGCAGGCCGAATCGACACAGACCCTCAGAGCAGCAGAAGCGGTACAAACTGCCGCGAACAGCGCGGCAGCCGCGTTGCCCGCCCCGGTGCCGTGCAAGGGCTGCTGGCGGCCCGCGCTCAACACCAGCTGGCAGTGGCAGCTCGCCGCCCCGCCCACCAAGCCGTTCCTCGACGTGCAGATGTACGACATCGACGGCTTCGAGGCGCGGGACGGCGCCGTCGTCAAGGCGCTCAAGGCCGCCAAGCCCGGCCGGGGCGTGGTCTGCTACATCAGCGCGGGCTCCTACGAGGACTGGCGCCCGGACGCCAAGAGCTTCCCCGCCTCCGTCCTCGGCAAGAAGGTGGAGGGCTGGCCGGGCGAGCGCTGGCTCGACATCAGGCAGTACAAGGGCCAGCTCGGCAAGATCATGGAAGCCCGGCTCGACATGTGCGACAAGGCCGGGTTCGACGCGGTGGAGCCGGACCTCATCGACGGCTTCACCAACGACACGGGCTTCCCGCTGACCGGGGCCGACCAGCTCGCCTACAACGTCTGGCTGGCCAACGAGGCGCACGAGCGCGGCATGTCGATCGCGCTGAAGAACGACGTCGAGCAGATCCCCCAGCTCCTGCCGTACTACGACTTCGCGCTGAACGAGGAGTGCTGGTCCCACGACGAGTGCACCACCGCGCAGAACGAGGACTACGGCTACGACCAGTTCGTCAAGGCCGGCAAGGCGGTGTTCCAGGTGGAGTACGAGCTGCCCGCCTCCCGCTTCTGCGCCCGCTCGAACGCCCAGAACTTCAACTCGCTGGTGAAGAACTGGGACCTCGACGCCAAGCGGACGCCGTGCCGGGGCAAGTGAACGCCTGACGTCTGGCGGCGCCCGGCGCCGGCGTAGGAGGATGCGTCCAGGGCCATCGAGGAGGATGACATGTCGGTGCTGCGGAGCCTCGTCCAGAGCGTGCGTGACGGCGCGATCGAGGTGATCGACCTGACGGCGCCCCTGTCGTCGCGGACCCCGATCCTCCGGCTGCCGGAGCCGTTCGGCAACACGATCCCGTTCCGGCTGGAGGAGATCAGCCGTTACGACGACCGCGGCCCCGCCTGGTACTGGAACGACATCCACACCGGCGAGCACACCGGCACCCACTTCGACGCCCCCGTCCACTGGGTGACGGCCCGCGACGGCCAGGACGTCTCGCAGGTGCCGCCCGCCAGCCTGCTCGCCCCGGCCGTCGTGCTCGACTTCGCGGCCGAGGCGGGCAAGGATGCCGACTTCCTCCTCCAGATCGACCACGTCAAGGAGTGGGAGCGGACCCACGGGCCGCTGCCCGACGGCGGCTGGCTGCTCTACCGCACCGGCTGGGACACCAGGTCGGGCGACCAGGAGGCGTTCCTGAACGCCGACGAGACCGGCCCGCACACGCCGGGGGTCTCCGTCGAGTGCGCCCGCTGGCTGGCCGAGGAGACGCCCATCATCGGGCTCGGCGTCGAGACGGTCGGCACGGACGCGGGCGCCGCGCACTCCTTCGAGCCGGCCTTCCCGTGTCACTCGTTCCTGCTGGGCGCCGGCAAGTACGGCCTGACCCAGCTGCGCAACCTCGACCGCCTGCCGGCGTCCGGCGCGGTGGTGCTCGCCCCGCCGCTGCCCATCGTCGGCGGCTCCGGCAGCCCGGTCCGCGTGCTCGCCCTGGTGGAGCGGTAGGAGCGGGGGCGTCGCGATGAACGTGGCCGAGACCGTCGGGCGGACCCTGGCCGCGCTGGGCGTGCGGGGCGTGTTCGGCGTGGTGGGCAGCGGCAACTTCCACGTCACCAACGCCCTCGTGGCGCACGGCGCACGCTTCGTCGCCGCGCGGCACGAGGGCGGCGCGGCGACCATGGCCGACGCGTACGCCAGGGTCAGCGGCACGGTGGCCGTCCTGTCGGTGCACCAGGGGCCCGGACTCACCAACGCCATGACCGGACTCGCCGAGGCGGCCAAGAGCCGTACGCCGCTCGTCGTCCTCGCCGGGGAGGCGACCGACGCCCGCTCCAACTTCCACGTGGACCAGGACGCCCTGGCCCGCGCGGTCGGGGCGGTGCCCATGCGCGTCACCTCGGCCGCCGACGCGGCCGAGGACACCGCAGCCGCGTTCCGCACCGCCCGGCACGAGCGGCGCACGGTGCTGCTCAACCTGCCCCTCGACGTCCAGGCCGCCCCGGTCGAGCCGCGCGAGGAGCCCGGCGACGACCTCGGCCGCGTCGAGGAGCACCCGGTCGACGCAGCGTCCGGCCAGGCGCCGCCGGCGGAGGCGGACGTCGCCCGGCTGGCGCGGCTGCTGGACGGCGCGCGCAGCCCGGTGTTCGTCGCGGGGCGCGGCGCCCGGCACGCGCGCCGCGAGCTGGAGGACCTGGCCGGCCGCACCGGCGCGCTGCTCGCCACCTCGGCCGTCGCGCGCGGCCTGTTCCGCGGCAGCCCGTGGGACCTCGACGTGAGCGGCGGGTTCGCCACGCCGCTGGCCGCCGAGCTGATCCGCGCCGCCGACCTGGTGGTCGGCTGGGGCTGCGCGCTGAACATGTGGACCACCCGCCACGGCACCCTGATCGGCGAGCGGGCCACGGTCGTCCAGGTGGACCTGGAGGAGCCGGCCATCGGGGCGCACCGGCAGGTCGCGCTGGGGGTCGTGGGCGACAGCGCCGCCACGGCCCGCGCGGTCGCCGGCGCCCTGGAGGCAGGCCCCCGGCCCGGCCGGCGGACACCCGAGCTGGCCCGGCGGATCTCGGCGGAGGGCCGGTGGCGCGACGTGCCGTACGCCGACGAGAGCGGCGGCGGGCGGATCGACCCGAGAACCCTCACCATCGCCCTGGACGACCTGCTGCCCGTCGAGCGGATCGTGGCCGTCGACTCGGGCAACTTCATGGGCTACCCGTCGATGTTCCTCGACGTGCCCGACGAGCAGGGCTTCTGCTTCACCCAGGCGTTCCAGTCGATCGGCCTCGGCCTGGCCACCGCGATCGGCGCGGCCGTGGCCCGCCCCGACCGGCTGCCGGTGGCCGCCCTCGGCGACGGCGGGGCGCTGATGAGCGCCGCGGAGCTGGAGACCGTCGTCCGGCTGGGCCTGCCGATGGTGGTCGTGGTCTACGACGACGAGGCGTACGGCGCGGAGGTGCACCACTTCGGCCCGCACGGGCACCCGCTCGACCTGGTGCGCTTCCCGCCGGCGGACCTCGCGGCCATCGCCCGCGGCCACGGCTTCGACGCGGTGACCGTCACGCGCCCGGAGGAGGTGGCCGGGGTCGCCGCCTGGCTCAGGGGTCCGCGTGACCGGCCCCTGCTGGTGCACGCCAAGGTCACCCGTGACCGCCCGTCCTGGTGGCTGGAGGAGGCGTTCAAGGGCCACTGAGGGGCGTCAGGTGCACTTGCGGAAGCCCCGGGCCTCGTCGGCGGCGGCGAGCACCTGGCCCAGCGGCGCTCCCGCGCCCGCCGTCACCGCGGCGGCGATCGTGCCCTCCACGAACGGCACGTCGGCCAGCACGACCCGGCCCGGCTCCTCCACCAGCCGGGCCGTCAGCACCGAGCTGCCGAGGTCGGCCACGAGCAGCACGCCGTCGCCCTGGTCGGCCGCGCGGATCGCCTGCTCGACGAGGTCGACGCTGGCGCCGAGCCCGCCGTCCCCGGTGCCGCCGGCCGCCGCGACGGGCACGTCGTCGCCGGCGATGCTCCGGGCCAGCGCGGCGGTCTCCGCGGCCAGCCCGGCGCTGTGCGACACCAGCACGATCCCGACCATCAGTCCACCTCCTTCGTCGCCTCCTTGACCGCCACCCCGGCCAGCGCCCCGAGGATGAGCGCCGACGACGCCGCCCCGGGGTCCTCATGGCCGACGCTCCGCTCGCCGAGGTAGCTGGCGCGGCCCTTGCGGGCGCGCATCGGGATCGTCGCCCTCGACCCCTCCTCGGCCGCGACCGCCGCCCGGTGGAACGCCTCGTACGGGGTCAGCCCCTTCTCCACGGCCGCCGTCAGCGCCCGCGACGCCGGAGCCAGCGCGTCGATCATGGTCTTGTCGCCCGGCGCGGCCTTGCCGAGCCGTTCGACCGCGACCACGCCCGCCTCGAACGCCGCGGCGAACCCGGGCAGCGTCACCGGGTCCTGCAGCGCCTTGCCCATCGCCCGGAACGCCGAGCCGTACAGGGGGCCCGAGGCGCCGCCGACGCGGCGGATCAGCGTCGTGCCCGCCGTCAGCAGCGCCTGCGCGGGGGCCGTGGGCGGCCAGTCCTCCAGCGCCTTGCACACCTCGGTGAAGCCGCGGTCGAGGTTGGCCCCGTGGTCGGCGTCGCCGATGGCGGCGTCCAGCTCGGTCAGCCGGTCGCGCTGCAGCCTGATCCGCGTGGCCGCGTCCCTCAGCCAGGTGACGAAGAAACCGGTGTCCATCAGCGCCCCCAGCGCAGTCCGGGCGTGTCGACGGGCGCGTCCCACAGGCGGGTCAGCTCGCCGTCCAGCCGGCACACCGTGACGGAGAAGCCCTGCATGTCGAGGCTCGTCACGTAGTTGCCCACCAGCGACCGGCTCACCCGCGCCCCCTTGCCGCGGATGAACGCCTCCACCTCGGCGAACACCACGTACAGCTCCATCAGCGGGGTGCCGCCCATGCCGTTGACCATCACGAGCAGGTCGCCCGTGAGCGGCAGGTCGCCGTGGACGGCCTCCATGGCGACCGCGGCCAGCTCACGCGCCGAGGCCATCGGCACCCGCCTGCGTCCCGGCTCACCGTGGATGCCGATCCCCAGCTCCACCTGAGTGTCCGGCAACTCGAACGTCGGCTTGCCGGCCGCCGGAGTCGTGCACGAGGTCAGCGCGATGCCGAAGGAGCGGCTGCGCTCGTCCACGTCGGCCGCCACGCGCGCCACCTCGGCCAGCGGCGCCCCCTGCTCGGCGAGCGCGCCGGCGATCTTCTCCACGAACAGGGTCGCGCCGGTGCCGCGCCGGCCCGCGGTGTAGAGGGAGTCCTCGACGGCCACGTCGTCGTCGACCAGCACGCTCGCCACCTGGACGTCGTCGCACAGCTCGGCGGCCAGCTCGAAGTTGAGCACGTCGCCGGTGTAGTTCTTGACGATGTGCAGCACCCCCGCGCCGCCGTCGACCGCCCGGGTGGCCTCGATGATCTGGTCGGGCACGGGAGAGGTGAAGACCTCACCGGGACACGCGGCGTCCAGCATGCCGTACCCGACGAACCCGGCGTGCAGCGGCTCGTGCCCGGACCCGCCGCCGGAGACCAGCCCGACCTTGCCCGCGCGCGGCCCCGACGCGCGGTAGACGACCCGCTCACGCACCCGCAGCGACGGGTGGGCCGCCGCCATGCCGCTCAAGGCGTCCTCGACCACGGACTGCGCCGTGTTGATGAGCTTCTTCATGGTCACAACATCTGCCCCTTCCGGCCGGTTCGCAAGCCTCGTCCGGACAGGGAAGGCGAGGTCGGCGGAACGGCCGGACTGCCCAGCACGGCGCGACCTAGGCTACCTTCAGCACATGGCTGAGATCGTGTACCCGCCGGTGATCGCCGCCGCGCGGACCCTCTTTCGCGTGCTCGACTACCGCTTCCATCTCGAGGGGACCGAGCACGTGCCGCGGACCGGGGGAGCGGTGCTGGTGAGCAACCACATCAGCTACCTCGACTTCATCTTCGCGGGGTTCGCCGCGCTGCCCGCCCGGCGCCTGGTGCGCTTCATGGCCAAGCAGGACGTCTTCGACCACCGCGTCTCGGGGCCGCTGATGCGCGGCATGAAGCACATCCCGGTCGACCGGGGCGCCGGGGCGGGCTCGTACGCGACGGCGCTGCGGATGCTGAAGGCCGGCGAGGTGGTGGGCGTCTTCGCCGAGGCCACGATCAGCCGGTCCTTCACGGTCAAGGAGATCAAGAACGGCGCCATCCGCATGGCGCAGGCCACCA
Organism: Nonomuraea indica; assembly: GCF_002850745.1. Taxonomy (GTDB): domain Bacteria; phylum Actinomycetota; class Actinomycetes; order Streptosporangiales; family Streptosporangiaceae; genus Nonomuraea; species Nonomuraea indica. The sequence continues at coordinate 173,671 of NZ_KZ559466.1, read as the reverse complement.
ACACCCCGATCATCCCGGTGGCGCTGTGGGGCAGCCAGCGGCTGTGGACCAAGGGCAGGCCGAAGGCGCTGACGCAGCGGCACGTGCCCATCACGATCATCGTGGGCGAGCCCATGCATCCCAAGCGCGGCGAGGACGTCGACAAGCACACGACCGACCTGCACGAGCGGCTGACGGCGCTGGTGGACCGGGCGCAGCGGACCTACCCGGAGATCCCGCCCGGCGTCTGGTGGCAGCCCGCCCACCTGGGCGGCACGGCGCCGACACCGGAGGAGGCCGCCGCCATGGACGCCGCCGAGGCCGAGGCCCGCGCGAAGCGGCAGGCCGGGGCCGGCGACCTGTAAGGGGGCTAGATCGCGGCCTGGTAGCTGCTGGCGCGCATGCCCGCCAGCAGCCCCGCGGTCTGCTCCAGGGTGAAGCGGCGCACCGGGTCGGGGTGCAGCAGGCCCTCGATGAGCGGGCGCATCACCCCGGCGCGGCGCGGCGTCGGGTAGCCGCCGCTGCGGGCCATGGCGAGCACGGTCGCCGCGTCCTGGCCGGGGTAGGGCGGCTGGCCTTCCACGGCGCTGTAGAGGGTGGCGCCGAACGACCACATGTCGGCTTCCTTGCTGGCGGGGCCGCCGTGCAGGCGTTCGGGGGCCATGAACGCGGGCGTGCCGCGCAGCCGGCGCGAGGTGGTCATCCGGATGTCGCCCTCGGCGGTGGCGATGCCGAAGTCGGTGAGCACGACGCGGTCGCCGGTGAGCATGACGTTGGCGGGCTTCACGTCGCGGTGCAGCACCCCGGCCTGGTGGGCGGTGCGCAGCGCGGCCAGCAGGTGCTGGCCGATCGCGGCGACCGACTGCGCGGGCAGGGTGCCCACCTGCGACAGCAGCTGGTGCAGGGACAGCCCGTCGAGGTACTCCATCACGATCCAGAGCTTGCCGCCCTCCTCGATGAGGTCGTGGACCGTGATGATGTTGGGATGTGTGAGCCGGGCGGCCATCCGCGCCTCGCGGAGCACCCGGCGCCGCACCATCTCGGCCTCGCCGGTGAGCGTCAGCTCCTTGAGCGCGACCTCACGGTGGAGCAGCTGGTCGAACGCGCGCCAGACGACTCCCATACCCCCACGACCGGCCTCCTCGTTGAGAAGGTACCGTCCGCCGATCTCCCGCATGCCATCCCCTCGTCGCCCGGGGTAATCATGTCATCTCACCACAGATCTAGTGTGCCGAAAGTGATCCGGGTGTGGGATCAACTGTATGATCGCTGGTCAAGGGCCCCGAAATTCGCACAGGTGCGACACGCCAGATGAGGCAGACGGCGGCGACGGCGGCCGCCGCGGAGCCCAGGAACACGACGGGCAGCCCGGCCACCTCGGCGACGACGCCCCCGAGCGCCGCGCCCACGGGCATCCCGCCCATCCCGATCAGCCGGTAGGCGGAGTTGACCCGGCCCAGCAGCTCGGCCGGGATCAGCCGCTGCCGGGTGGAGATCACGAGTACGTTCGCGGTGGCGCCGGCCACGCCCCACACGACGGCGGTGGGGTAGAGCAGCCAGGCGACGGGCAGCAGCACGGGGACGAGGTACAGCAGGGCACTGATCATCCACATGACCACCAGGGTCCTGCCCTCGCCGAGCAGGCGGACGGCGCGCTCCGAGACCAGCGAGCCGGCGACGGCGCCGGCGGCCAGCGCCGTCATCATCAGCCCGTAGCCGCCGGGCTCCAGGCCGACCCGCGACCCCTCGCCGACCAGCCACAGCACGAGCACGCCGAAGTAGGCCGCGCTGGCGGCGTTGAGCACGCCGGCGGACACCGCCAGCGTGCGCAGGAACCGGTGCCCCCACAGGTAGCGCAGCGCCTCGCCGATCTCCCGCCGCATGGCGCCCGCCCCCCGCCCGGCCGAGGGGGGCCGGGTGGCCCGGAACCGGCCGCGCATGCCCGCCAGGGACAGCGCGGCGGCGCCGTACAGCAGGGCGGGGCCGGCGAGGACGGCGGCGGGCAGGAGCGTGACCAGGACCCCGGCGAGCGGGGCGCCGGCGAAGTCGTTGCCGACCGTCTGCGCGCCCACCACGCGGCCGTTGGCCGCCGCCAGGCGGTCGGGGGGCACCGTCATCGGCAGGACCGCCTGCGCGGCCGTGTCGGCGAACACCTCCGCCACGCCGGCGACCAGCACGGCGAGCAGCATGAGCCAGAGGTTGAGCACGCCGGACGCGGCCAGGGCGCCGGCCGCCGCGAGCCCGCCGGCGCGGCCGGCGTTCGCCAGCGCCATGACGCGTCGGCGGTCCATCCGGTCGGCGACCGCGCCCGCCGGCAGGGCGAGCAGCAGCCACGGCAGTGTCGCCGCCGCCCCCACCATCGCGACCTGGGCGGGGGAGCGCGTCATCGTGACGGCCAGCAGCGGTGCGCCGACCTTGAGCACGCCGTCGCCGAGGTTGGACAGCGCGGCCGAGGACCACAGGTACGTGAACGACCGTCCGAGACCTGCCATGGTCGCCGCCTTCCGGTTAGGATATGTAAAGAAAAGTGTGCATAGATTCCTTTGCAAAGATAGGTGTGCACAGAATGCCACGCAAGCCCTTTTCCGCCCGCACCCTCGACACGCACGCCCTGAAGTCGTTCGCCCATCCGCTGCGGCTGAGCCTGTACGAGCTGCTGGAGGAGCACGGCCCCTCCACGGCCACCAGGCTGGCCGGGCTGCTCGGGCACAACACCGGGGCGACCAGCTACCACCTCAGGGAGCTGGCCAGGCACGGCATGATCGAGGAGGCTCCGGAGCTGGGCCGGGGCAAGGAGAAGTACTGGCGGATCGTGTCGGGCGGCTTCTCCTACGGCGAGACGCCGCCGGGGGACGAGGAGGCGGCGAGCGCCCTGGAGACCCTGATGGACGACCTCCTCCGGCGGCGCGGAGCGGAGCTGGCGCGCTGGAGGGAGGAGGAGGCGAGCACGCCCGAGGAGTGGATCCGGGCCAGTGGGCTCGGCCGCCGGTCCCTGCTGCTCACCGCGCAGGAGACCGAGCGGATGCGCGACGAGGTCTTCGAGGTGCTGGAACGTTATCGCGCCCTGGCCGACCGGCGGGCCCGCGAGCCGCGCCGCGAGCCGGACCCCTCCCTGGGGCGCGTGGTCGTCCACTTCGACGTCCTGCCCGTGGGCGTCACCGGGGACGGGCGGCCGGCAGCGCGAGACTGACGCCCGTCAGCTCCTCCGACAGCTCCCACAGGCGGCGGGCGGTGACGGTGTCGGTCAGGGCGCGGGGCCGGCGCCCGGTCGTGGGCTCGCCCCGCAGCTCCAGGAAGCCGTCCGGGGCCACGTAGCCGCCGCCGGGCGCGTCGTCCGCCGTCGCGGCGTACAGGGACGTCTTGGCGCCCTCGGCCGTCGGCCGGAAGGCGAGCCGCACCAGCAGCGCCGTCGCCGACCGGTAGAGCGGCCCGCGGGCCGCGTTGGCGCCGCCGGTGAGCACGTTGGTGCGGGTGAGCCCGGGCGCCACCGCCACGCTGCGCAGCGGCAGCCCGGCCGCCGCGGCCCGGCGGTGCAGCTCCGCGGCGAAGTACAGGTTGGCCCGCTTGGAGGCCACGTACGCGAACGGCGCGCTGTAGCCCCGGTCGGTGCCGAGCCGGTCCCGGTCGAACCGGGCGAGGTCGAACCGGGCGAAGCGCTGCCCCTCGCTGCTGACGGTCACCACCCGGGCGGCCGGCGCCGAGGCCAGGGCGGGCAGCAGCAGCCCGGTCAGCGCGAACGTGCCCAGATGGTTGACGCCGATGTGCGACTCGAACCCGTCGGCGGTGCGCGCGAAGGGCACCATCGCCACGCCCGCGTTGTTCACCAGCAGGTCGAGCCGGTCGTGATCCCACCCGGCGGCGAAGGCGCGGATCGACTCCAGCGAGGCGAGGTTCAGCGGGCGCAGCTCGGCCCGCGCGCCGGGGGTCTCGGCGCGCAGGCGCGCCAGCGCCGCCCGGCCGCGCTCGGCGCTGCGGCAGGCCAGCACGACGTGGGCGCCACGGTGGGCCAGCTCGCGGGCGGTCACGTAGCCGATGCCGCTGTTGGCGCCGGTCACGACCACGAGCCGGCCGGACTGGTCGGGGATCGAGTCGAAGGTCCAGGAACGCATGGCGGTGCCTTTCGGAAAGACGTATCGCAACTTCAAGTTGCGATACGATCGTGGCATCCGATCCGCCGATATCGCAACTTGGAGTTGCAATGAAGTCCGCCTCCTCACCCGACCGGCCGGTGGGCCGCGGCGCGAAGGTCAGCGCCGCGGTCCACGCCGCCACGCTCGCCGAGCTGGTGGACAAGGGGTACGCCGCGCTGACCGTCGAGGCCGTCGCCGCCCGCGCCGGCGTGCACAAGACGACCGTCTACCGGCGCTGGAAGGACCGGGAGAGCCTCGTCGTGGACGCGCTCACCGGCCAGGCCGCGGCCGACGTCCCCGTGCCCGACACCGGCTCCGTCGAGGACGACCTGCGGGCGCTGGCGCGCTCCCTGGTGGCCATGGTGACGGCCGGGAGCGGGCCCGCGCTCCTGGCCGCGATGTTCTCCGGCGGCGCGGCGCTTCCGGAGATCGCCGAGGCGCGGCACCACGTCTTCGGCGACCGGCTCCGGCGCGCCCGTCCCGTGGTGACCCGCGCGATCGAGCGGGGCGAGCTGCCCGCCGGCACCGACCCCGACGAACTCCTGCGGACCCTCGCCGCTCCGATCTACTTCCGGCTGCTCATGACGGCCGAGCCCGTGGACGGGACGACGGCCGACCAGGCGGTCCGCGTCACGCTCGCCGCCGCCCGCTCGGGCGCCCTCACCTGCGTCCATACCTGATCCGCGATAATCCGCATCCCGATATCACTATTGGACATGACCCGGAGCTCTCTGATCTCCTCGTCTCCCGTCGCCGATCATCAACGCGAACAGGGAGTCCGTCATGCAGCACCACCCCCGTAGGACGCGGAGCATCGCCAGCAAGCTGGGGGCCTCCGTACTCGCTGTCTCCACCGCGATCACCGGAGCCGCCTGGACCGCCACCCCGGCCTCGGCCGGTGTCGCCGGCGTGGCCGGCGTGGCCGGCACGGCCGCCGTCACGAAGGCCGCGCCCGACGCGAAGATCGACATCCGGGCGGAGTTCCGCAAGCTGGAGACCGCCTACCAGGGCCACATCGGCGCGTACGCGATCGACACCGGCACCGGCAGGACCGTCGGCAACCGCGCCCACGAGCGCTTCCCCAGCAACTCCACCTTCAAGGCGATCCTGTGCGGCGCCATCCTGCACAAGGCCCGCACCACCGACCCCGGCCTGATGGAGCGGACCCTGAAGTGGAAGGCCACGGACGTGGTGGCCCACTCCCCGGTGACCGGGGTCAAGGAGAACATCGAGAACGGGCTGACCCCGGAGCGGCTCTGCCACGCGACCATCACCACCAGCGACAACACCGCCGCCAACGTGCTGCTCAAGCAGATCGGCGGCCCGGCCGGGATGACCCGTTACTACCGCTCGCTCGGCGACCCGGTCGGCCGGCTGGACCGCTACGAGACCGAGCTCAACGACTGGAAGCCGGGGGAGCGGCGCGACACCATCATGCCCGCGTTCATGGCCCGTGACCTGCAGAAGCTGACCGTGGGCAAGGCCCTCGTCCCCGAGGACCGGAGCCGGCTGATCGGCTGGATGAAGGACAGCACCACCGGCCGCGAGCGCATCCTCGCGGGCCTGCCCAAGGGCTGGACCGTCGGCGACAAGACGGGGACCGGGGGCGTCTACGGCACCGCCAGCGACCTCGCGATCGCCTGGCCGCCGTCCGGCGCGCCGGTGATCATCGCCGTCTACGTCCGGCGCGGCGTCGCGGACGCCCAGGTCGACAACGGCACCATCGCCAAGGCCACGTCCCTGCTGGTGCGCGGGCTGGGCCACACCTCCTGACCCCTGCCGGCCCACGGTGCGACCCGCGGCCACGCGCCGGGCCGCGGCCCGCATCAGGTCCAGTTCGTCAGGCGGCGCAGGCCGTACTCCACGGGCCCCCACCGGTGCGAGCGCAGCCACCACGCGCTCAGCGCCAGCAGGGCCGTGTAGACGGCCGCCGCGACCCCCATGACGGCGATCGGCTCCAGCCGCCCGGCGAGGGCGAGCCCGTACCCGGTGAAGACCAGACAGGCGACCAGCGACTGCCCGATGTAGTTCGAGGCGGCCATCCGCCCCGCCGGGGCCAGCGCGCGTCCCACCGCCGGGTGGCGCCGCACCGCCCGCAGCAGCGTCGCCACGTACGCGGCGGTGAGCAACGGCGAGGTGACCGTGTTCACCGCCAGCCCCAGCACCTCGGCAGGGCCGCCGGAGCCGCTCGTCAGGGCGAAGAAGACCCCGCCGGGCAGGCCGACGCCGAAACCGGCCCACTGGACCCGGCCGAGCAGGTGCCACCATCGGCCGGGCTCCTCCAGCAGCCTCCTCTTGCCCGCGGCCAGCCCGAGCAGGAACATGGCCAGCGCCGTCGGGCCCTGGAAGAGCCAGATGGAGGCGGCGAGCGGCGGATAGAGCTCCAGCTGCATGCGCAGCACGTCGAGCGGCCCGCCGGTGGCCAGGGACATGATCCGGGCGGCCTCCGCGGGGTCCGCCGCCGCGGCGCCGGCGCCGGGGTCGAGGGTCGCCAGCGCGGCCAGGGCGAGCCACACGAGGGTCAGCGTGCCGATGACGGCCGCCGCGACGATCACCGCCGTGCGGGGGCGGATCCCGCGTAAGGCCAGCAGGATCAGCCCCAGCGCGGCGTACAGGGTGAGGATGTCGCCGATCCACAGCAGCAGCCCCTGCGCCAGCCCGAGCGCGAACAGCCCCAGACAGCGCCGTGCCGTCCGTGCCCGGACGCTGGCGCCGGCCCGCTCCGCCGCCCGCATCTGGAGCGTGAACGAGTAGCCGAACAGGAACGAGAACAGGATGTAGAACTTCGTCAGGACCAGGGCGGAGATCGCGTACGCCACCGGGCCGTCGTGCATGGGGAGGCCGCCGGCCAGGGCGTACCCCGGGTGGGCGAAGAAGCCGATGTTCGCGACGAGGATGCCCGCCAGCGCGAAGCCGCGCAACGCGTCGATCTCGTGCACCCGGGCTGCCTGCGGTGTCTGGACGTGCGTCATGACGCCCGACGCTAGGCGTGGCGGCCGTCCGCCGGCATCGCCCCTTGGTCTGCGTTCCCGCGACCAAAGACGGTCCGTCCCACCGGACGCGCGCTCCCACCGGACGAGCGCTCCCGTCGGCCGCCCGGCCCCGGCGCCTCCCGACGTCACGCGGACCGGCGTCACGTTAAGGTGAGAGGTGACGCCCATGACGGCCCACGCCCACGCCTGTCGGGCATGGGCGCGCAAGGGGAGAGATGCGTCCGGGTCAGACGAGGTCCGCGACCGGCGCCGGCGCGCGCCGGGAAGCACGCCGCGGGCACTACGGTGTGCTCGCCGTCATCGCCGCCGGTGGCGCGATCGGCACGGGCGCCCGCTACGGGGCGGCCCTGGTGTGGCCCGTCCCGGCCACCGCCTTCCCGTGGACCACGCTGTACGTCAACGCCTCCGGGTGCCTGCTGATCGGGATCCTTCTCGTGGTGCTGACCGAGGCGTGGACCGCGCCGGCGTGGGTGCGGCCGTTCTTCGCCACCGGCGTGCTGGGCGGGTTCACCACCTTCTCCACCTACTGCGCGGACATCGAACGCCTGGTGTCCGCCGGCCGGGCCGGTCCGGCACTGGCCTACCTGGCGGCGACGGTCGTCGCGGCGCTGGCCGCGGTGACGGCCGGCGTGTGGGTCACCCGCCGGCTGCTGCGGACGACGACGGAAAGGGGCACGAGATGACGTTGTCCGGGCGGGCCGTGCGCCTGACGATCCTCGTCGACGACACCGACACCTGGCACCACCGCCCCATGTTCACCGAGATCGTGCACCGGGCCCACGCCGCCGGTCTGGCGGGGGCGTCGGTCTTCCGCGGGATGGAGGGCTTCGGCGCCGGTCAGGTCGTGCACACCACCCGCCTGCTGTCGATGGCCGACGACCTTCCGGTCGCCGTCGTCATCGTCGACGCCGAGGAGAAGATCCGCGCGTTCCTGCCCCGGCTCGAGGAGCTGTCCATCGAGGGTCTGGCCGTCCTCGACCAGGTGGAGGTCGTGCCCTGCCGCGGCCGGCAGGTGACGGGATGAACTGGCTGCTGGTGCTGGCCGGGGGCGCGATCGGCGCGCCGTTGCGGTATCTGACCGACCGGGCCGTGCAGGCCCGCCACGACACGGTCTTCCCCTGGGGAACCTTCGCCGCCAACATGATCGGTTCGCTGGTGCTGGGGGCGCTGACCGGGGCGGCGCTCGCCCAGGCGGCCGGCGGCGGCCTGCAACTGCTGGTGGGCACCGGTCTCTGCGGGGCGCTGACCACGTACTCGACGTTCTCGTACGAGACTCTGCGGCTGGCCGAGACGGGGGCGGTCTTCCTCGCCGCGGCGAACGTCGTCGCCTCGGTCGTCGCCGGACTCGGCGCGGTGTTCGTCGGCCTGACGATCTCCCAGGCCGTCTTCGGATAAGGGATTCTCCTGGCTGCCGGCGCATCAAGCCTTGGGCAAGCTGTCACGCTCCGTCGCATGTCCCGAGCCGCCACCGTAAAGAACGCGGATATTGACTCATGGAGAGCTTTGGCGTTGTTTCCGCATGCCCTGTTCGGCGGCCTTTACCCGCCGCGCACGTTCCGCGCTCTTGTCTTGACATGATGATTGCCTGAGGCGTTGCCTTGAAAGTAAGGCTCATATCGCCGCATATCAGGATGAGTGCGGTGTTGTGGCGCGGGGAATGTCGCTCGACGTTCACGGGGGATGCCGATGGCCACCTACGCGTACCGCTGTCAGGACTGCGGGGAGTTCGAGGTGCGCCTGCCCATCGGGACCGCCGAGGCGGTGCGCGACTGTCCGGTGTGCCGGGGCGCGTCACGACGGCTGTTCACCGCGCCGCACCTCAGCCGGCTGTCCCCGGCGATGTCCGCGGCACTCACCCGCGAGGAGAAGAGCCGGGAAGCACCCGAGGTGGTCACGAGCGCGCTTCCCAGGAGGCGGCAGAGCCCGCCCCATCCGGCGCTGTCGCGCCTGCCTCGGCCTTGATCAACATAACATCGCGTTCGCGGGCACTCGGACCGGTCTCGGCCCGTGACCGGCGAGGCAGCCTGCGGGCCGCCGGCCACGGTGACCACTTCACCGCCTGCACCACGTGCGTACCGCGGACCACACCGCCCGTCCCGGGCATGAGGAGGTGTGTCGTTGATGGGAGCCGTTGGACTGCTGTACGTGGGTGCGGTGCTCTTCCTCAACGGTCTGATGCTGCTGGGAAAGGTCGAAGCCCGCGCGGCAGGGGTCTTCAATCTCTTCGTCGGGGCCCTGCAGGTGGTCACGCCCACGGTGCTGATCATCTCCGCTCTGGACGACACGGCCACGATCCTCGGCGCTTCGGGGATCTACCTGTTCGGGTTCACCTATCTCTACGTGGGGATCAACCTGCTCGGCGGTTTCGACACGACAGGGGTCGGCTACTTCTCGCTCTTCGTGGCCGTCATGGCGCTCGGATACTCCTACGCCAACTTCCAGATCCTCGGCGATCCGGCCTTCGGGGTCATCTGGCTCTACTGGTCGTTCCTGTGGGGTCTGTTCTTCGTGCTGCTGGGGCTGAAGCGCGCCCAGATCACCAGGTACACCGGCTGGGTCACGGCGATCCAGGGGTGGGTGACGGCCGCGATCCCGGCATTCATGATCCTTGCCGGCTTCTGGCGCAACACCGGCCTCATCGCGATCGTCCTCGCGGTGTTCGGCGTGGTGGCGTTCGTCGCCCTGTGGCCGCTCACCCGGGGCAGGGAACCCGCCGGCGCGACGCCGAGCACGAGCGAGGAACCCCGGAGGGCGGGAGAAGGCACGCGTCACCGCCCCCGCTGGACGTGACGTGCCAGGCCGAGCTGGAAAAGAGGTGAGGGGCAACGGTTGTCCACGAAGGGAGTCATCTATCAAAGAAAGGCATATGTCATGCCGAAAGTGGTATTCAGTATCGACCAGTCGAAGTCGATGAGCGATCAGGCGACCCCAGGACACAACCGGTGGCACCCGGATATTCCGGTTGCCGAGATGGTAAGGCCAGGAGACGAGTTCCGCGTCGAATGCCGCGAATGGACGGACGCCCAGATCGGTAACAACGACTCGGCGAACGACGTACGGGATGTCGACCTGACCGTCGCCCACGTGCTGAGCGGGCCCATCGGGGTCGAAGGCGCCGAGCCCGGAGACCTCCTCGTCGTCGACATCCTCGACCTGGGGCCGGTTCCCCAGGAGGTCGGGGACGCGCCCGGCCAGGGATGGGGATACACCGGAATCTTCGCCAAGGAGAACGGCGGCGGGTTCCTGACCGACTACTTCCCCGATTCCTACAAGGCGATCTGGGATTTCCACGGCCAGGTGGCGACGTCACGTCACCTGCCGGGAGTCCGGTACACGGGCATCACCCACCCCGGCCTCTTCGGGACAGCGCCCTCGGCCGAGCTGCTCAGCTCCTGGAACCGCCGGGAACAGGCGCTCATCGACACCGACCCGCAACGCGTCCCGCCGCTCGGCCTGCCGCCGCTGTCCGACAGGGCCCTCGCCGGCACGGCGACCGGCGACCTGGCGCAGCGGATCGCCGCCGAGGGGGCGCGAACGGTGCCCGCGAGGGAGAACGGCGGCAACCACGACATCAAGAACTTCACCCGAGGGTCCCGGGTCTTCTACCCGGTCCACGTCAACGACGCCAAACTGTCGGGGGGCGACCTGCACTTCAGCCAGGGTGACGGCGAGATCACCTTCTGCGGCGCGATCGAGATGGGCGGTTTCATCGACTTCCATGTCGACCTCATCAAGGGAGGCATGGAGAAGTACGGCGTCACCACCAACCCGATCTTCATGCCGGGCAACGTCGAGCCGCGCTACTCCGAGTTCCTCACCTTCATCGGGATCTCGGTCGATCACGACACCGACACCAACTACTACCTCGACGCGACGGTGGCCTACCGCAGGGCCTGCCTGAACGCCGTGGAGTATCTCAAGAGGTGGGGCTACAGCGGTGAGCAGGCGTACCTGCTCCTCGGTTCGGCGCCCATCGAAGGGCGGGTCAGCGGGATCGTCGACATCCCGAACGCGTGCTGCTCGCTCTACCTGCCCACCGCGATCTTCGACTTCGACGTACGCCCGAACATGCAGGGGCCCGTCAGCGAGGACCGCGGCCGGTGCGCCGTGACGAGCTGAGCCGAAAGGACATAGTCGAACACCGAAGTGACTGCCGGGGTTTCCGGGACAAAGCGTCCCGGCGACCTCGGCAGTTCGCGAAGAGAGGATTTCTCTGCCGACGGACGAAAGAGGCCGCCGATTAATTTTTCGGCAAAATCGGCGGGGGCCGCCATGGGGGAGACGGCGTGGGCGGGCGCGCCGCTTCCCGTCCCATGCCCAGGTCAAGGGCCGGTTTCGGCTGAGCGCCGACCGTCGGGCGGCAACCTCGACCTCATGCCCATACCGTAAATATAGCGTTATATTTGTTGTAACCCCGAATGCAGACGTCTCCGCCGAGCCGTGCCCGGGACCGGCGTGAAACCCCCGCCGCTTCGAAAGGTTGATCATTCAATGTACAACGACGCCGTGTGGGTCCGAGGCGTGACCGGCATCCAGATGCACCACACGACAGACCTCCAGGACGCTGTCCGATTCCTGAGCAACGCGATGATGGCGCTCCGCGCCGCACACGTGCGAACCGGCAACGACCAGTATTCCGATCTCGCCGCTCAGCTGAAGGCCATGACGACCGAGGCGCGGACCCTGGAGGACCAGGCACGCGCCCGCATGCGCGACCTGCACTCGACGGACCCCGCGCAGTTCGTCCGGTGCCGTGACGGACGGGAGCCGTGGCCCGACGAGATCCAGCCGGGGTTCGTCCCGCGCCACACCTGCAAGGACCAGTGCCTGTACCACGATCACGACGTCCTCGACGCCATCATGCAGTGCACGTGCGGACAGCCCCCGTGCCAGGCGTGCGCCATCGGCGGCTGAGCGGCGCGCACGCCCCGGGGCTCTCCTCGTGCCCCGGGGCGTCTCCGTTCCCCGCCGGGCTCGGGGGTCGCCCGTGGTTCACGGTGCGGCGTACTGGTCGTGCCTGGCGTACAGCTCCGTCCATTCCTCGTCGGTGAGCCGGCGGCCGGAGGCGACGATCTCGGCGAGCTCCTCGAAGTACGCCTCCCGGGGCGCCCCCGGCGCGAACAGCACCAGCATGGAAGCCGGCGCGTCGGAGTCGTTGCTGAAGGCGTGGACGCCGCCCGGCGGCACGTACAGGAAGTCGCCCGGGGTCGCGTCCCGCCATCGCTCGCCGTCGTACAGCGAGACGGTGCCCTCCAGGACGAAGAACGACTCGGAGAAGGTCCGGTGGAAGTGGGCGCCGGGACCGTTCGGGATCGCGGCCATGTCCCAGCGGTAGAGACCGAACCGGCCGTCGGTGCTCGCGCCGGTCGCCAGGTAGCCGACCCGGGACTTGACTCCGATCGTGAGGTCGGGCGGCGTGTCGGCCGGCCGGTAGGTCGCGCTGACGATCCCGTGATCCTGCACGTATCGCGGCGGCGGGTAGGACATCGTGGGTCGCTCCTCGGAGTGGGTCGTTGCGGGGCGGCATGACCCTACGGGCGGCGGCGGTCGCGTGGGGAGATCCAATTCCTGCCTGTTCGATGGAGCCAATGCCCCTGCGGCACCTCACATTCCCGCGGGCCGCGTCGTCGGACCACCGGAACCGGAGAGGCCGCCGCCGGGTGAGCCGGCCGCGGTCGAACACTGAACGGAGGATGCGATGACGTCGCACGACGCCGAGGTCAGGGCGCTCTTGGACAGCCGAGTCGAGGCCTGCCGGGCCAAGGACATCGATCGCCTCATGTCCCACTACTCTCCCGACATCGTGTACGACGATGTCGTCCCCCCTCTCCAGTTCGCGGGACTCGACGAGGTCCGCGGCAACTTCGTGCGGTGGTTCGACGAGTACGAGGGCCCCATCGGCCTCGAAACGCACCACCTCACCCTGGTGACGAGTGGAGACGTCGCGTACGCGCACATGCTGCATCTGGACAGCGGAACGCGTAAGAACGGCGTCCATGCCGCGATCTGGGTACGGTCCACCGTTTGTTGCCGGCGGTCAGGTGACAGGTGGCTGATCACGCACGAGCACATCTCCGTGCCGATCGACCCCCGGACCATGCAGGCCTGGTTCGCGCCGGTGGCGTGAGCCGTACGGCCCGCTGACGGCGATCCGCGCGCCCGCCACCGGCACGGCCCCGAACGCGAGTCGCGGCTCGCGCCCGGCCAGCAGGAGCTGTTCCGCCTCACGCTGGGCTCGACCGGCCAGGTGTTCATCCCGCCCTGAGGCGGGCCGGGCGGCGGGTCCCGGACGCTCGCGCCGGCGGGACCGGCGAGAACATCGGCGGCACCTCCTCGCCGGACGGACGACGCCGGACGGACGAGACACCCCGGGGCTCATGAGGAGCCCCGGGGTGTCTCGTCCGGTGCGGGGTTCTGCTAGTAGCCGAGCTTCTTCAGGTCCGGCTGCTCGAACCCGGCCTGGGGAATGTCGCCCCTGTACGGGGGCGTGACGACCGGGGGCGCGAACGTCTCCTTGATCGTGCGGGCGTTCACCCAGCGGATCAGGTTGTAGATCGAGCCGGCCTTGTCGTTGGTGCCCGAGGCGCGGGCGCCGCCGAACGGCTGCTGGCCCACGACCGCTCCCGTCGGCTTGTCGTTGACGTAGAAGTTGCCCGCCGCGAAGCGCAGCCGGTCGGAGGCCGAGGCGATGGCGTAACGGTCCTGGGCGATGATGGAGCCGGTCAGCGCGTACGGCGCGATGCCCTCCATCTGGTCCAGCACCGCGTCGAAGTCGCCGTCGTCGTAGACGTGCACCGCCAGGATCGGCCCGAAGTACTCCTTGACGAACACCTCGTCGGCCGGGTCCGCCACCTCCAGGACGGTCGGCCGGACGAAGTAGCCCGCCGAGTCGTCGTAGGAACCGGTGAGGAGATCCACGCCCGGCGCCTGCCGGGCCCGGTCGATGGCCTCCTTGTGCTTGGCGAACGCCCGCCCGTCGATGACGGCGCCCATGAACGTCGACAGGTCGGCGGTCACGTCGCCCACGGTCAGCGACTCGGCCGTCGACACGAAGTCGTCGCGCATGCGCGACCAGATCGACCGCGGCACGTAGGCGCGCGAGGCGGCCGAGCACTTCTGGCCCTGGTACTCGAAGGCGCCCCGCAGCAGCGCCGTGGACAGCACGCCGGCGTCGGCCGACGGGTGGGCGAGCACGAAGTCCTTGCCGCCGGTCTCGCCGACCAGACGCGGGTAGCCGCGGTAGGAGGCGATGTTGGTGCCGACGGTGCGCCACAGGTGCTGGAACGTCGCCGTCGAACCGGTGAAGTGGATCCCCGCCAGCTCGGGGTGGGCCAGGGCCACCTCGGAGACGGCCTGCCCGCTGCCCGTGACCATGTTGATGACGCCCGGCGGCAGGCCGGCCTCCTCCAGCAGCCGCATCGTGAAGTGCGCGGCGAACTGCTGGGTCGGCGACGGCTTCCAGACGACGACATTGCCCATGAGAGCGGCAGATGTCGGCAGATTTCCGGCGATGGCGGTGAAGTTGAACGGCGTGATCGCCAGCACGAACCCCTCCAGGGGCCGGTACTCCATCCGGTTCCACACCCCGGGCGACGACATCGGCTGGTCGGCGTAGAGCTGGCGCGCGTACGCCACGTTGAACCGGAAGAAGTCGATCAGCTCGCACGCCGAGTCGATCTCCGCCTGCTGCGCGGTCTTCGACTGCCCCAGCATGGTCGCGGCGTTCAGCGTCGCCCGCCACGGCCCGGCCAGCAGCTCCGCCGCCTTGAGGAAGACCGCGGCCCGCTCGTCGAAGGACAGCGCCCGCCAGGCCGGAGCCGCCGCCAGCGCCGCGTCGATCGCCTCCTGGACGTCCTGGGCGGAGGCGTCGTGCGTGCGGCCGAGCACGGCCGCCTTGTTGTGCGGCTGCACCACGTCGATGGGCGTGCCGCCACCCATCCGCTGCCGGCCCCCGATGGTCATGGTGAGGTCGATCGAGGCCCCGGCCAGCTCCTTGATCCGGCCCTCCAGCGCGGCTCGTTCGGGGCTGCCCGGCCCGTAGGAGTACACCCGCTCGTTGGCGGGGGCGGGCACGTTGCTGATGGCGTCCATTTCACTTACCCCCAAGGGCACGAAGGAAGAAGGCGACGTTGGCGGGGCGCTCGGCCAGCCGGCGCATGAAGTAGCCGTACCAGTCGTCGCCGTAGGGAACGTAGACGCGGACCGTGTGGCCGGCCCCGGCCAGGGCCTGCTGCCGGTCGGTCCGGATGCCGTACAGCATCTGGTACTCGTAGTCGCCGATCGCGCGGCCGAAGCGGTCGGCGAGGAGTTCGGTGACCGCGATGAGCCGGTCGTCGTGCGTCGCCACCATGGGATACCCCTTCCCCGCCATGAGGATCCGCAGGCATCGCACGTACGCCCGGTCGACGGCCGCCTTGCTCTGGTGGGCGACCGAGGCGGGCTCGCGGTAGGCGCCCTTCACCAGCCGTACCCGGCTGCCCTCGCCGGCCAGCTCGCGGCAGTCGTCCTCGCTGCGCAGCAGGTACGCCTGGATCGCCACGCCGGTCGACGGGTGGTCCTCGCGCAGCGCGCGCAGGATGCGCAGCGTCGAGTCGACCGTCGTGTGGTCCTCCATGTCGAGCGTCACCGACGAGCCGCCCGCCGCGGCGGCCGCGCAGATCTCGCGGGCGTGCCCGAGCGCCATCGCCTCGTCGAGCCGCTGGCCGACGGCCGACAGCTTCACCGACACCTCGGCCCGGTCGCCCAGGCGCAGCGGGCGCAGCTCCTCCAGCAGTGTCACGTACGCCTTCGCGGTGGCCGCGGCGGCGCCGGCGTCGAGCGTCTCCTCACCGAGATGGTCGACGGTGACGGCCAGCTTCATGTCGCTGAGCCGTTCGACGGCGTCGCGCGCCTGCCCGGCGGTCTCACCGGCGACGAACCGGTCGACCACCTTGCGGGTGAGCGGGAACCCCGTCACGGAGCGGCGCACCAGGGCGCTCCGGGATGTGGCGAGTAGCAGTTGACCCAGCATGCGTCCAGCCTAAAACCGCAGCTCAGACCGGGCCATCGACGCGCGTAACGCCCGGTGTGGCAGGCTGTCATACACATGGACAATTCCGCTGATCTGCAGGAGACCGTCGACGAGATCGCCCGCGTGCTCGGGGCGTCCGCGACGCTGGAGGACCGTACCTTCCGGCTGCTCGCGTACGGCGCCCAGCACGGCGACATCGACACCGTGCGCCAGGAGTCGATCCTGCGCCGCCGCGCCACCCCCGAGGTGCGCGACTACTTCGAGCGCTACGGCATCGCCCGCGCCGGCCATCCCGTGCGCATCCCGGCCGACGCCGACCTGAAGGTGCTGGCCCGCGTCTGCTGGCCGCTGCGGCACCAGGACGTGACCTACGGCTACCTGTGGCTGCTCGACTCCGGCAGCCTCACCGACGACGCGCTGCGGCGGGCCGAGCCGCTCGTCGCGCGCGCCGCCGCCGCGCTCGCCCGCGAGGCGCGCTCGCGCCGCGACGTCGGACACGGCCTGCGGGCGCTGCTGTCGGCCGACCCCGACGAGCGCGCCGAGGTCTCCCAGGAGCTGTACGGCGAGCTGCGGGGTCCCGTCGTCGCCATCGCCGTGCGGGAGGCGCACGACCGCGTCGCCGCCCTGTGGACGCTGCCGCGCGGCGTGCTCGCCCGCTCCGGCTCGCCGGTCGCCCTGCTCGCCCCCGCCCACCTGGCCGCCGAGGTCGCGCGGAGCGTGCAGGGAGCGTACGGCACCGCGGCCGGCCTCGGCGCCGCCCGCGACGACCCCGGCGAGGCGTGGCAGAGCTGGCGGGAGGCGCGCCAGGCGCTGCGCATCGCCGAGCACTTCCCCCGCTTCGCGCCCGTGGCCCGCTGGGACGACCTCGGCGTGCACCGCCTGCTGGCCAGGCTCGGCCAGGCCGACCTGCGGGAGCTGGCCGACGAGACGGCCGCGCTCGACGCCGAGCTGGCCCACACCGTGGAGACCTACCTCGACCTCGGCGGCCACGCCCAGAAGGCGGCGGCCGAGCTGGGCATCCACCGCCAGACGCTCTACTACCGGCTCGGCAAGGCCGAGCGGCTGCTGGGCCGCGACCTGTCCGACGGCGACGCCCGCCTCGCCGTCCACCTGGGACTCAAGGCGGCCCGGCTGCGCTAGATCCCGCCCTTGTCGCCGGGACTGCCGGTGCGGGTCACGGTGGCGAGGGCGAGGAGCACGCCCCACACGGCGACCAGCACCGCGACCAGGGAGTTCCACCAGTTCGGTGTCAGCCAGGGGAAGGAGCCGACGACGAACGCGGCCGCGGCGAGGATGCCGCCCGCCCGCCCGGCCAGTCCGGCGCGTGTCGACCAGCTGAGCGCGACCGCGGCGACGGCGAAGCCCAGGAACGCCAGATGCAGGGCGCCGAACGACGAGCTGACGAGCAGTGCCAGACCCTCGGCCGACAGCTGGATCTCGAACACCGGATAGACCAGACGTCCCACCGCGAGCAGCAGGACGACGAGGGCGACGAGGGCGACCGCGAGAGCGGCCACCCCCACGTTGACCCGCACCGACGGTTCGGCCTGGCGCGCGCCGAAGAGGCCCCGGGCACCGGCTCCCCAGCAGACGACCGCGAAGAACAGCAGCTCGTCGCTCCACGACAGGAGCGGGTACCCGCGTTCGACCCACGCCGCCATCGCGACCGCCTCGGACGGCACGCTGGGGAGCAGCGACAACAGCAGCAGGGCGACGGCGGTGAGGAGCGCCCCGACGATCATCAGCCAGCGGTGCACCCGTGGGTCGGCCGCCTGGCGCGGCGTCGTGTCTTGTGCCATCGGACCGCCTGTCGTCCCGTCATCCGTCTACCGTGCCCTGCGCCCTCTGCCTCCCGCGAGCGGGCCGCGTCCTCGGAGCGGTGTCAGTGCCTCGACGAGGTAGGTGCCGTGGGTGGATCTTAGGCGCCCCCGGGCACGGACGCCAACGCGGGGGTCGCCGGTCGAGCACGGGCAGGACACGCGCGAGTTCGCGCCCGGGAGGCGGCCGCCTCACCCGAGGGGCTCAGGTCAGGTGGCGCAGGGCGGCCTCGTCGCCGGGCCCGCCCCGGGCCGCCAGGCTCCGGGCGACCCGCGCGCGGTGCCCGGCGTCCTTGTGCCCGTCGTACTTGAACTTGCCGCGGACCTCCTCGACGGCGAGGCGCAGCCCCCGGATGCCGGACAGCAGCCGCGGCATCCGCGCCGGATCGCCAGCCCCGGGTTCGAGGTCGGCGAGCTGGGCGCGCAGGATCTCCAGCTTGCCGTCGGCGTCGCCGACGATCTCGGCGTGGCACACGAGCTGGACGGAGGAGTAGTAGGTGGTCGGCACGCCCAGCCCGGGGTTGGTGCCGGGCTCGGCCCGCCACGCGCCGGGGACGTACGCCCACGGGCCGGCCACCGACAGCAGCACCTTGGGGTTCTCCTCGACGGCCGCCCACACCGGGTTGGGCCTGGCCAGGTGGAGCAGCACGGTCCGGTCGTCGGCCAGGAGGAACTGGGTGGGCACCACCACCGGCACGTCCCGCCCGCGTCCGGAGGCGATGAGCTCCCCGAACGAGTGGGCCCGGACATGGGCGAGGGCCTGTTCCTCGCCGGCGGCGTCCCAGGGATGGATCAGCACGCGCTCGATCCTATGTCCACGCGGTCCGCCGGTCGGGGACAGGCCCTCACCGGGGTTCGGGGTCAGGCGCAGGCGGCCTCGTACACGCGCAGCAGCTCCTGGCTGACGCGCTCCCACGAGTAGCGCGAGCGGGCCCGGTCGGCGCCGGCGTAGCCGAGCGCGGTGCGCAGCGTCGTGTCGGACAGCAGCTCGCGCGTCAGCCGCGCGGTGGTGGCGGGGCGGTCCGGCGGGACCAGCAGGCCGGTGACGCCGTCGATGACGGAGTCGAGGTGCGCGCCGACGGCAGAGGCGATCACCGGGACGCCGCAGGCCATCGCCTCCAGCGCGACGGTGCCCGTCGAGGCCTCGCGCGGCAGCGTCACGACGACGTCGGCGCCGCGCATGAGCTTCGGCACCGCGGTCCGCTTCACCTGTCCGAGCAGGGTCACCCGGTCGGCCACGCCGAGCTGCTCGGCCAGGGTGCGCAGGCGCCGCGCCTCCCTGTCCTCGGCGAGCTGGTCGGCGTCGGGGCCGCCCGCGATGACGAGTTCGACGTCCGACAGGCCCTGCAGGGCGCGGACGATCGTGTGGGCGCCGCGGTCGGGGGAGAGGGGACCGACGTGCAGCAGTCGCCGGCGCGAGCCGCGGGTGGCGGCCGGACCCTGACGGTGGAAGCGCTCGGTGTCGACGCCCGGCGGGACGATGGCGATGTTGTTGCGCGGCACGCCGAGCCGGATGAGGGTGGACCCCTCGTCGTTCGAGCCAGCGATGACCGCGTTGGCGCGGCGGCCGAGGGCCCGCTCCAGCTTCATGTGCGCCGTGTCGACCGTCGTGAACGTCTGCGTCACCGGGACGTTCATGTCCTTGGCGCCGGCGACGGCGGCGAGCCCGCCGGTCCAGGAGTAGGCGTGGATGACGTCCGGCCGCTCCTCGTGCCACCGCTTCGACAGGTGCAGGCCGACGTCGTTGAGGTACGGCACCACGTCGTCGGGGGACAGGCTGCGCGCCGGGCCCACGTCGATGTGCTCCACCATGACCCCCGGGGCCACCCGCGTCCTGGGCTTGCCCTCGGTGCTGTCACGGCGGGAGTAGATCGTGACGTTGTGCTCGCGCCCCAGCTCGCGGGCTACCGAGTGGAGGTGGTGGCGCTTGTTGCCGGAGACGGAAGCGACGATCGCAATATTCATGGCACACCTCAGCAGCGTGGAAACAGCCTTCAAGGTGTGCCTGCGTCTTAGGCACGGGTATCTGTGCTCAAGACTTTACCCATAACCGAGCCAAACGCAAACCCCGACATTTGGGGCTTATTGCTCAGACTCCGCGGAGCGCCAGGATGACGATCTCGTCCCACACCTGCCCGGCCGAGAACGCGTGCCGGTCGGCCTCGACCGCCTTGACCACCGTGGCAGGCGCCTGACCTGCGCACCTGCCCAGCACGTCGGCCAGCCGCTCCTCACCGTACGGCTCGCCGCGGTCGTTCCTGGAGGAGATCAGCCCCTCCGAGTAGAGCACCAGCGTCTCGCCCACCCCGATGCTGAGCTCCTCCACGCTCGTCTCGGCCACGGGGGAGATGCCCAGCGGCACACCGCCGCCCGCGGCGAAGCGCACGCTCCCGTCGGGCTGCACCAGCGCCGCCGGATGGTGGCCCGCCGACGACAGCCGGATCGTACGCCCCTTGACGAAGCCCGCCGCGGCCATGACGAACATGCCGGTGCCCTGTTTGACCAGCGCCTCGTTCACCTTGCCCACGACCACGTCGGGGTCGCTCTCCCAGGTGGACAGCACCCGCAGCCCGCCCCGCACCATCGCGCTGACCGAGGCCGCCTCCTCGCCCTTGCCGGCCGCCCCGCCCAGGGCGAACCCCCAGCCGCCCGACACCGGGAAGACGTCGTAGAACTCGGCGCCCACCGACGCGCCGGGATGGTAGATCGCGCTCGCCTCGTAGCCGGGGACGTCCGGCAGCCTGCGCGGGGCGACGCTCGCCGACAGCGCGTCGGCCGCCTGCGACCGGCTCTGGAAGCTGCTCTGCGCCCGGACGGCGAGCCCGAGCTGCAGTCCCACCTCCTGCATGACGGCGAGGTCGGCCAGCGTGAACGGCGGCCGGTCGTGCTCCCTGACCAGCGTCAGAGCACCGTCGGACGAGCCGATCGGCACGCACAGCAGCGACCCGGCGCCCATCACCGTCAGCAGCGGCCCGTCCGCGCAGAACCCGAGCAGCGTCTCGTCGTCCACCATCTCGTGCACCGTGCCGGTGCCGCGGTCGAGCACCTGCGCCACCACCTGGCTCATGGCCGGCGAGGCCTTCTCGACCTGGCGCACCAGGCCGCCCAGCGGGTGGTCCTTGGGCGCCACCACGACCTGCCGGCGGGGCAGCCCGTCGCGCACCATGTCGGCGATCACCCAGTCGGCCCACCCGGCCGCCAGCAGCCGCGCGGCCCTCGACAGCGCCACCGGCTGGCGCAGCGCCTCCTCGTCGAGCAGCAGCGCCCCCATGCGGGCCAGCAGGTCCTGCCGCCGGGCGGCGGCCATGAGCAGCGCGCCGTCGGACTGCTCCGGACGCTCCGCGCGCGGTCCCGGGAGCTGGACGTCGGTCGGCAACGCCACCGCCGCCACCATCTGCTGCGGCTCGCCCGGCATCGTCAGCCTGGTCAGCGCCAGCTGCACGGTGTGGGTGCGCCCCTGGTGCGCCAGCCGGGTCTCGAACGCCGCCGGCTGCCCGGTCTGCAGCACCGACGTCAGATGCGAACGGAACGCCGCCCGCCGCGACACGTCCACCAGCAGCGGGAACGACCGGCCCACCAGGTAGCCGTCGGGGCTGCCGAGCACCCGCGAGGTCTCCGGGTTGATCCTCCTGACGACCCCGCCCCCGTCGAGCACGATCACCGGCACCGGGAACGCCCTGAACACCTGCCGCAGCAGCTTCAGCTCGCGCTG
This sequence comes from Nonomuraea indica, assembly GCF_002850745.1. Taxonomy (GTDB): domain Bacteria; phylum Actinomycetota; class Actinomycetes; order Streptosporangiales; family Streptosporangiaceae; genus Nonomuraea; species Nonomuraea indica. Next base: position 152,030 of record NZ_KZ559466.1, on the reverse strand, counting down.
CGGTCCGTCCTTGCGGCCGTTCTGCCGCCGCGCGGACTTGTCGAGCTCCACGCGGGCCTCGGCCAGCAGCTCGGCGGCCGTGTCGAGCTCGGCGAGCGCGGCGTCCAGCGTGGGCGCGAGCTCGGACGGGTAAGCCGTCCTCGCCTCACGCAGCGAGGAGACGCGCGCCGTCAGCGCGTCCAGAGCGTGTTCGAGGTCCGGCACAGTCATGCTCCGACGCTACGCCACATGGGATAATGCTAGCCATAAGGGGTAGGGGCTTGTGACTATGGAATCCACCGCGATGATCACGCCTGCGCTGGCCCGTGACCTGGCCGGACTCGGCCGGCTCGGCGCCGACACCTCCACCGAGAGCGTGTTGCGCGGACTCACCACGGCGCTGGCGGCCGGCGTGCCCGGCTGCTCCGGCGGCTCGGCCGAGCACTGGCGCGACCACCGGGTCCTGGTGTCGGGCTCGCACAGCGAGCTGATCATGCTGGTCGAGACCGAGCGGAGCCTCGGCGAGGGCCCCTCCACCGAGGCGCGCAAGACCGGCGGCCGCGTCGTCGTCGGCGATGTGCTCGCCGACGGACGCTGGCCCGGATACGCCGCGCTCGCCACGCGCTGGGGGGTCCGCTCGGTGCTGGCCCTGCCGATCGACGTGTCTCCCGCGACGCTGGTCGTCGGCCTCTACTCCGTACGGCCCGGCGCGTTCTCCCCGCTCGGCGCCCACGCGCTGGCCGACATGCTGACCGAGCAGGTCGGCGTGGCGATGGCCAACATGTGGGACTTCGAGGAGGTGCGCACCGACGCCGCGCAGCTCCAGGAGGCCCTCGCCGGCCGGGCCGTCATCGACCAGGCCAAGGGCATCATCATGCAGACCAGCGGCTGCACGGCCGAGGCCGCCTTCGAGGAGTTGCGCCGGATCTCCCAGCACCATCAGGTCAAGGTGGCCGACCTGGCCCGGCTGCTGGTCGACGAGCACCAGCGCAAGACCCGTCGCAGGCCCTGACCGAGAGGCCGGGGGCCACGGTCAGCCGATGGCGGCCAGGGCGTCGTCGAGCGTGTCGTACAGCGGCAGCCGCTGCGCCAGCCCGGTGATCCACATCACCTTGGACTTCGAGTACTCGACGCCGACCAGCGCGAACTTCGATCCCGAGGTCAGGCTGGTCTGCCAGTGATGCACGATCAGCCCCAGCGCCCGCGAGTCCATGAAGGTCACGCCCGCGAGGTCCAGGATCAGCCCCGGCCCGGCGAGGGACAGATAGTCGGCGAACTGCTCGCGCGTCGTGGCGTCGAGCACGCCGTCAACCTTGACGACGGTTATCTCGCCCGCTGTCGACGAGGTCAGGCTCAGGGCGGCGGCTGAGCTCTCACCGTTCTCCGGCATTGTCACGGAGCAACCCTACTGTTACCGCGGTGGAGGTGAATACATTCCCCCGAATGGGGGATACTTGTGGCGAAGTCCAGCAGAGGGCTTCCGTCTCGTACTTGACGCGAGGTGTGCCTCTGCCTGGGCTTTTTCGGTTGGTGGAGGCCACCCCTGCGACCCATATGAGGAGCAGCGATGGCTGTGCAGGAATACGTCCTCGAGGAGATGACCGCCGAAGAGCTCCTGGCCGAGATGGTCAGGGAGGACACTCCCGACAGCGTGCGGGAACGGCTGCGCGAGCGCATCGTCGAGATGCACCGGCCGCTGGCCATGGAGATCGCCAGGCGCTACCGCTACCGCGGCGAGCCGCTGGAGGACCTCCTGCAGGCGGCGTACGTCGGCCTGATGAAGGCCGTCAACGGCTTCGACCCGACCCTCGGCCACGCTTTCCGCGGCTACGCCGTCGTGACGATGACCGGCGAGGTCAAGCGCCACTTCCGCGACCGGACCTGGGCCATCCGGGTGCCCCGCCTCTACCAGGAACGCCGCTCCGAGCTCAACCGGCTCGTCGCCGACCTCAGCCAGACCCTCGGCCGCTCCCCGACGGTCGCGGAGCTGGCCGCCAAGATGAACATCTCCGAGGAGGACGTTCTTCTCACCCTCGACGCCTCGGCCGCCTACAGCACGCTGTCGCTCGACGCGCCGCTCGGCGCCGACGACGACGCCGCGTCGCTCGGTGACGTGATTCCCGAGGACGACGACACCCTGAGTACGATGGTGGACCGCGAAGCCGTCAAGCCACTGATCGACGCGTTGCCGTCGCGCGAGAAGCACATCCTGTTGCTGCGGTTCTTCGGCAACATGACGCAGGCCGAGATAGCGGCTGAGTTCGGCATCTCGCAGATGCACGTGTCCAGGATTCTGCGTAAAGTCCTCGACCAGCTCCGCACGGAGTTGCTCGTCGGCTGAGAGGGCGGATAGCCGGGTGAACGGGGACCACCATCCTCAGGAAGCGGGTGCCACCAGCCCGCCACCCGGCACGCCCGTGAAGACGCTCCGCTTCCGGCTGCCGGACCTGCCCCAGGTCCGGCAGTTCGTCGAGGAGGAGGCGCGCGGGGCCGGGATGCCGGAGGACGCCATCCCCGACTTCGTCATCGCGGTCAACGAGATCGCCACCAACGCCGTCACCCACGGCACCAGCGACGGCCGGGTGCGCCTCTGGGTCGACGGCGGCGAGATCGTGGTCGAGGTGCACGACGACGGCACCTGGAAGCCGGGCCCCATGCCGGGCTCCGTGGGCGGGATGGGGCTGTGGGTGGCCCGCATGCTGGCCCTCGACCTCAGCCTGCGGGTCGGCGACCACGGCAGCACGGTCGTCATGCGCTTCCCCGGCAAGGGCTGAGCTCTCTTCTTCCGCGCACGACGTCTCCGCGTCGTGGTGCCACCGACGTCCGACGAAGAACCCGCCCGCCCGCCTCCCGGACGACGACGCCCGGCCGTCCGTACGAGAAGCTCTCTCGCACGGACGGCCGGGCGTCGTCAGCACCCGATCCATGACCTGGTCCGTGGTTCGGTCCATGGTCTGGCCCACGCTTCCCCGGCCGTTACCGCCGGGTCCGGGTACGCCAGCCGCCGTTGCCGCGGACGCCGGCCGTACCGATGCCTCCCTGGTGCAGCGCCAGGAGCGTCAGCCCGAGCAGCATGAACGTCGTGCCGCTGATCCCGGCCGCGATGCGCGCGCCCAGCAGATCGAGCAGAAAACCTAAACCGAAGATGATCGCCGCGACGATCGCCAGCATGGCACCTCACCTCATTCCCGGGCTCACCGGAGAGCCCGCCTGCGTCGTGTTCGCGCTCGTGTCGGTCCTCGTGCTCGTGCTCGTGGTGGAATCCGGGCCCTTTCCGGCGGCCGACACCGCCAGCAGCCGCTCCAGCACGCCCCGGTACTCGCGCAGCGCCTGGCGGAGCTGCTCGGTGTCGTGGCCGCCGGCGCCCTGCCACCGGCCGCGCAGCTCGCTGGTCCGCTGGTTCAGCGCGCTGGTGAGGGACTCCACGACCTCGCCGACCAGCCCGTCGGCCCGTTTGACGGCATCGCCCGGATCGTCCACGAACCCCGCCTGCAGGTCGCGCCAGCGCGCCTGCACGTCCGCCGGGTCCCGGTCGAACAACGCCGTCTCCTGGGGCGCGGCGTGCGACGGCATCCCACCGGCCGCGCCGGTCTCCTGACCGCGCACCATCGGCCCCGGGCCGGCGGACACGGCAACGTCCTCCGCCGGCGCCGTGTAGGGGTCCTTGTAGTCCTTGGCGTGCGGGTCACGGGCCCGCTCGTCGTCCGCGTCCCGCGACGGCCCGCGCACGTCGGCGTGCGCACCCCCCGCCACGCCCGCCTCCGGCCGGTCCTGCGTGCTTCCCGCCGCGCCGGCCTCCGGCCGGTCGTGCGCACCTCCGTGCATGCCGGCCTCCGACCGGTCGCGCACCGCCTCGGCCCGGGAGGGGTCCCGGGCATCGCCGTGGCCGGAACCGTGCGCCGGGGCGTCGTCCTTGGCCACCACGACCCGGAGGTCGTCGTCGCCACCAGGCCCGCCGGCCGGCTTCTGTGCCGGAACTTTCAGCTCATCGGCCATCTCGGATCACCGTCCTCGCGTCGTCTCTTCCAGCAGCTCCTCGAACAGCGCGCGATAGTGCACCATCGCCTGGCGGAGATCCTCCGTGGAGGCCTCCTTCCGGGCCGCGCGCCCGCTGATCTCGTGCGCCTTGCGGTAGTGGTCCAGCGTGGCCGCGTGCCCCACGGACAGGTAGGCCAGCCGCTCCTCGAAACCCTCGGTCGGATATCCGCGCTCGGCCATCACGGCCGCGACGAGCTGGTCCGCCTCGGTCACCGCGAACATCGGCGCGTCGACGAAGCGCTCCTGCACGTCCCGCCACCGCTTCGCATAGGTGTCACGCGACTCCTGCGCCAGCGGCCGGATGTCCAGCTCCGCGTGCCGCTGCTCCCGGGCCAGGAGTTCCTCCTCCGCTTCCCGCCTGTTGTCGTGCTCGGCAACCACACGCTCGTACTCAGGGCCGAAACGTGTGCGGAGGCGGCTGCGGCGCTTCTGATGCTGGAGCATCACGTACCCGACTGCGACGACCGCCACCACCGCGACCACGACGACGGCCACCCAGATGAAGGTGGTCATGATGTTCGCCTCCGGTCTCTGTGTAGAGACCGGCGACTGCCCCCGAACGCCCTGTCGAAACGCGCCCCTCAGCGACCTTCCAGTGCCTCCCGGGCCGCCGCGAGCACCGCCGCGACATGCGAGCCCCCCGGCGCCGCCGGGACCTCCCCGAACCCCTCGACGGGGTCGTAGGCCACATCCAGTCCCGCGTCCACGAGCCGCTGCGCCCACCGCAGCGCCGTGTTCAACCGCTCGGGCGCGGGCGGCCTGCCCTGCGCGGCGGCGGACAGGTTGCGCAGGTTGGTCGCCGGCCCCGACTGGATGTGCGCCCTGGCCACCTTCCACGGCACGGCCCGGCTGTGGTCCAGCATCGGCTTGGCCAGCCCGGCGGCCCGCTTGGCCTGCAACACCCCGGACTCGCTCACCCCGAAGTGCGCGGCCAGCGCCTGCACGCTCAACCCCGCACCCACGAGCCTCGCCAGCTCGTCCCGGTCGATCGTCGGCCTCCGCCCCACCCGGCCCACCTCCGCTCCCGCCCACGATGTGCGCGCGCACCTCCGATGTGCGCTAAGGTTATGACGTCCCGCCCCGCAGGGGGCGGTCGCAAAACCGGGACGTAGCGCAGCTTGGTAGCGCACTTGACTGGGGGTCAAGGGGTCGCAGGTTCAAATCCTGTCGTCCCGACAGGTCGAAAGGTCTGTTGGTCGGGTTGAAAGCCCAGATCAACAGACCTTTTTGTATGTGTGCCCGCTACGGGCGATGAGCTAGACGACCCGCAGACGGGGACCATCTGGGGACCGGCGGGCCGCGAGGTGAGCACTCAGCGCCTCCCCGGCATCGGCGATGGAACGGGCGTCCGGATGGAGATACCGCTGCGTGGTGGTCAGCGAGCCGTGACCAGCGATCTTGCGCAGGACATGGACGGGGACGCCGGCATCGGCCATCCAGGTCAGCCCGGTGTGCCGCAGGTCATGGCGGCGCAGATGCTCGTAACCGAGGCTCGTCACCACCTCGTCCCAGTGCGTGGCGTCCCGGAGAACCGCGGTGGTGATGCGTCCACCACGGGGACCGGTGAACAGACGCGTGCCCGGGTTCGAGCCCACCGCGTCCAGCCGTCGAGCGACCAGGTCGCGAACCTCCGCGATTAACGGCACGGTACGCGCTCGCTTGCCCTTCGTGCCCTTGTCGACGACGCCACCGGGGCCGGGGGTGGTTTGCCGACGTACCGTCCAGGTCCACGCGTCACGATCGATGTCGCCGGCACGCACCCCGGAGACCTCACCGATGCGGGCAGCAGTACAGGCCGCGAAGATGACCACCTCGCCCCAGCCCACGTACTTGTCGGCCGAGCGCTCCACCAGTGCGGCGGCGAGCCGGGTCAAGGTGTCCCAGTCAGGCAGCGCCAGCGAGCGAGGGTCATCGAGCTCGTCCTGCCGCCGTCCCAGGGCAAGCCCTAGCAGACCAGCCGGGGGGGGCCGCCTACGCTCCGTCACGGCCCTGACGCCGGGCGCGCGGCCGGGGCAGCCCCGCGGCTGGCCCGCTACCCTGTGGGTGGGACGACGGCAGACGGGCTGGCCAGGCGCGCCCCCTTGTTGAGGAATGATGCGCTTCCTCGTGGGGCAGTTAAGTCGTTGACTCGAAGAATGAACCGGCCAATAAGCATCCGAGCGCCAAAAAGATCAGCGCCAGGGACAATGCGTGTGACCAGCCCATCACCATATTAGACAGAGCCAGGAAAACGCCGAAGAAACCTATGAATAGTTGGCCAAAACCGTAATGGCGAGACTCCTTTATCCAACGCTTGCCGAGTGCCAGCCAGGGAAGTCGATTAGTTGCCAGCGTGTATATCGCGGACGCGGCTTGAACACACCCAAGTCCTAACATGATTGCCCACAAGACTGCGAATTCCACTAGGCCAGCTCCTCGATTCCGTAGGTAAGCCAGTCTTTGGATCATCTTGCCCAACCACCCTCACGCAGATCAAGCGGCGACCGGCGACCATCGCGCCGGATGTCGGGATGGTCCCGGGGCGCATGGCGCCGAGTTCGGCCGTTCCTAGAGGCGTGATTGGCTGAGAGCCCAAAGGGGGCCAGGTTGGGAGCCGCACAGGGTGAACGAGTGTGAACGGGTCTGGACGCGATTGACCGGTCTGACCTCGAACCCGAACCAGCGTGAACTGATCAAAACCTTGAAATTCTGGTTCGAGTCCTATCGCGGAAGCTTTGTAAAGCTGAAGGGATATGTGCGGAGGATACGGTTGCTGCATCTTGCTGCTTCCACTGTCTGACGTGCGTCAACGATCGTCGTGATCGTTCACCCACTGAGATTCTAAAACTCTCACTTCGGCGGCTTCTGCGACTTCTCGGTCGATTCTGCGTCGATGAATGGTGTTAAGAAGTATCACCATGAATGCGGAAAGCCCTAGGCAGACTTCGAGAGACAGCGGGGTCGTGACCACAGCGAGCACGCAGAACATAAGAAGAAGCACGTTGCTGTAGATGAAAGCAGGTTCTTGACACCAGCGTGGCAGCCGGCTCCGAGGGATCCAGTATGTTAGGGGAAAGAATCCAAAGACCAGTGCGGCAAGGATGGCCATTTCGACGCCACGTCTATGAGCTGCGCCCCATACCAGCACCACTGCACCTATCGTGAAGAAGGTGGCCTCAGTCCATCGCTTTAACATTTTCTTAGATTCGAAGGCGTCTTCGCCTTTTTGGGTTGGTTTGCGCACTCTAGAAGTGTGGCACGGAGGCGAACCGGACGCTAGATCAGGGCCGATCTCGCGGAGAAGCCTGGAGAGATTGAGTGACAAACTGAGTGACATCAGGGACGCCCACTACAACCCGGCCATGCACATGAGCGCACACCAAACGTAGACCTGAGCAGCGAAGACGCCAGCTCCCGTGATCGAATAGCTACTCTTACAAGCGAGGGGTCACAACCGTTCCGTCTCTATTCCACCGGAGACCACCTGGGGACCACACGCTGTGCACGCCCCCGAACAACCAGCATGCCAGCGAACTTCCCTCTCACTCCTCTAAACGCCGCTGAGCTGCTGAGACACCTACTCCAACGTCCTGGGGGTCAAGGGGTCGCAGGTTCAAATCCTGTCGTCCCGACCAGTTCTCGCTGGTCGAGCAGGGTGTCACTCGAAAGGGTGGCACCCTTTTTCAGTTCTGGGAAGCCACTCCGTCATGCCGTCCTGGCCTTGAAGATCTTGTCCATGGCCTCGGCGCCCTTGGTCAGGGCGGGGTGGATCCACTGGCGGTAGACGGTCTCGGGGCGTTCGTCGACGAGTGGCCGACGAGACGTGAGATCTTCTCTATGGCGACATCATGCGCGGACAGCAGTCAGACGAGGCTGTGCCGCAGTTCGCGCGGGCACCAGTCCATGCCGATGACGGACGCATCTGTGATCTGCTGAACCGGGCTTGACGGGCTGGGTGATGGCGGGACCGGGCCAGGTGATGGCGTCGGCGTGCGGGTAGGTTCCGGGTTCTCGCGATGTAACCTCGACGGTCTGCCAAGCCCTGCACCACTGACCGGCACGCGCGGAGTTGAGCCGACCGCAGGCGGGCGTATGCTGCCCGGCGTCAACACCGTCGGGCCTGCCAGGCAAGGAGCACGCGATGCTGTACGGACGGGAGCGGGAGCAGCGGGAGCTCGGCCGGCTCCTGGCGGAGGCCGCCTCCGGCCGCGGCGGCGCCCTCGTGATCCTGGGCGAGCCGGGCGGCGGCAAGTCGGTGTTGCTGCAATGGGCGGGCTCGGCCCAGGGGTTTCAGGTGGCGAGCTGTACGGGGGTGGAGAGCGAGGCGGAGCTGCCGTTCGCGGCGCTGCAGTCCCTGCTGTCGCCAGCAATGGGGCACCTGTCCGGCATCCCCCGCCCTCAGGCGGAGGCGTTGCGGACGGCGCTGGGGCTGGCCGCGCCGGGTGGGGAGAACCGGTTCTTGGTAGGGCTGGCCACGGTGTCGCTGCTGGCGGAGCTGGCCGCGGACGCGCCCGTGTTGTGCCTGGTGGACGACGCCCAGTGGCTGGACCGGCCGTCGGCCGAGGCACTGGCGTTCGCCGCCCGCCGGCTGGCGGCCGAGAAGGTGTTCCTGTTGTTCGCGGCGCGGGAGGGAGCGAGTCTGGGGGTGCCGGAGCTGGCGCTCGAGCGGCTGGGTCCGGTGGCCGCGCGGGCGCTGCTGGCCGAGCACGCCCCCGACCTGCCCGCCCCCGTACGCGACCGGGTGCTGGCCGAGGCCGACGGCAACCCGCTGGCCCTGCTCGAACTGCCCAAGACCGCGGACGGCGACCCGCGGCACCTCCCGCTGCCGCATCGCCTGCAGGCTGCCTACCAGCGGCGCATCGCCGAGCTGCCCGCGCAGGCCCGTAACGCCCTGCTGGTCGCGGCGGCGGAGGAGAGCGGGGCGCTGGCGGCCACGTTGCGGGCCATGGCGGGTCTCGGGCTGGCGGCGGACGCGCTGGCGGCGGCCGAGGCCGAGGGGCTGATCACCGTAGAAGATCAGCAGGTCGTCTTCCGGCACCCGCTCATCCGTACGGCCGCCTACCGGGGCGCGTCCTTCACCGACCGGCTGGCTGCGCACGACGCGCTCGCGGACGCGCTGGCCGGCGACCCCGACCGGGCGGCCTGGCACCGGGCGGCGGCGGCCACCGGACCGGACGAGGAGGTGGCGGCGGCCCTGGAGGCAGCTGCCCTGCGTGCCCGCCGGCGATCCGGGCACGCCACAGCCGTCGCGGCGATGGAACGGGCCGTCCGGCTCACCGCCGAGGAGGAGGAACGGGCGCGGCGGCTGGCACTGGCCGCGGAGATCGCCGTGGACGCGGGGTTGCCCGACCGTGCCCGGCACCTGGCCGGGCAGGCGCTCCGGTTGACCGAGGACGCTCGCGTGCTGGCGCGCGTCGCCACCGTGCGGGCCCGGGTGGAGTTCGAGCACGGCTCGTTGCGCACGGTGCACGAGGTGCTGGTCGCGGCGGCCCGCCGAGTGGCGCCACTCGATCCGGACAGCGCCGCGTCGATGCTGGCGGACGCGGCGCGGGCGTCCTGGTCGGCCGGCGAACCCGTACGGGTGGCGCAGGCCCACCGGATGCTCGAAACGCTGCCGCCGGACCCGGTCAGGGACAAGCTCGTCGCCTCCATCGGCGGGGCGCTGAAGCTGTACGCCGCCGACCCGGCCGAGGCGGCCTACGGGGTGGCGCTGCTGCGTGAGCACATCGCGCAGGGGAGGAGCGGACCACCGGGGCTGCGGCTCAACGTGGCCTCGCAGGCACTGCTGACCGGCGACTACGACGACACCCGCGAGATCATGGTGGACCTGGCGGAGGAAAGCCGCGCGAACGGGGCCGTCGGCTGGCTGCCGATGGTGTTGTGCACGCTGGCGACCGCCGAGATCAACCTCGGCCGCCATCGCGACGCGGTCCAGTCCGCGAGCGAGGCCCTGCGCATCGCCGAGGACACCGGCCAGCCCAGCCGCGTGGCCCATGCCGAGGCGCTGCTGGCGTACGTGGCCGCCATCCGCGGCGACGAGCACGGTACGCGTCCCGCCGAACAGAGCCTGCGGCGTTTCCCCGCGCACGCCAACGCGCTGGTCGCCGCGTGGTGCGAGTGGGCGCTGGCGCTGCTCGACCTGGGCCGAGGCCGGTATGAAGCGGCGCTGGACCGGCTGGTGACGGCCACCCGCGGCCCGGTCCGGCACGTGGGCCCCGGTGTGCACTTCGCGGCCGACCAGGTGGAGGCGGCGGTCCGGCTCGGCCGCCCTGAGCGCGCCGCCGAGCCGCTGGCCCGGCTGGAGCAGTGGGCCGCCGCCGTCCGCCTGCCCTGGGAGGACGGGCTCGTACTGCGTTGCCGCGCGCTGACGACCGGGGACGGCTCCCTGTACGCGCGGGCGCTGGAGCTGCAGGGCGAGGCCCGGCCGTTCGAGCGGGCCCGCACCGAGCTGCTGTACGGCGAATGGCTGCGCCGCGAGCGGCACAAGGCCGAGGCCCGCACGCACCTGCGCGAGGCACTGGAGCGGTTCGAACGGCTCGGCGCGGCCCCCTGGGCCGAGCACGCCCGCGCCGAGCTGCGCGCGGCCGGTGAGAGCTCCGCCCCCACGGCGGCGGACGCGGTGGCCCAGCTCACTCCGCAGGAACTGCAGGTGGTACGGCTCGCGGCGACCGGTGCGACGAACAAGGAGATCGCCGCGCGGCTGTTCCTCAGCCCCAAGACCGTCGGCCACCACCTCTACCGCGCCTTCCCCAAGCTGGGCGTCTCCACCCGCACGGAGCTGGCCCGCCTGAGCCTCGAATAGGGGAAGATGCCCGATACCGTCGGATGATCGTCGCTTCTACCGTCTTGACCAGCACAGAAAAGGAACGAGACGAGGAGCGTGGCGGCCATGGAACTGGCCATCGAAGTGGAGGGGCTGGTCAAATCCTTCGGCCGGGTCCGGGCCCTGGACGGTCTGGACCTGAGCGTCCGCACCGGGGAGGTGCACGGCTTCCTCGGCCCGAACGGGGCCGGCAAGTCGACCACCATCAGGACCCTGCTGGGCCTGCTGCGAGCCGACTCCGGCCGGACCGTACTCCTGGGCGGCGACCCCTGGCGTGAGGCGGTGGACCTGCACCGGCGGCTGGCGTACGTGCCGGGCGACGTGAGCCTGTGGCCCGGCCTGACCGGCGGCGAGGTGATCGACCTGCTCGGCCGGCTGCGCGGCGGCCTGGACCGGGCCCGGCGGGCAGAGCTGCTGGAGCGCTTCGAGCTGGACCCGCGCAAGAAGGCCAGGACCTACTCCAAGGGCAACCGGCAGAAGGTCGCGCTGGTCGCGGCGTTCGCCTCCGACGCCGAGCTGCTCATTCTGGACGAGCCCACCTCCGGCCTGGACCCGCTGATGGAGGCCGTCTTCCAACAGTGCGTGGCCGAGGAGAAGGAGCGCGGCCGGACCGTGCTGCTGTCCAGCCACATCTTGTCGGAGGTAGAGGCGCTGTGCGACCGCGTCACGATCATCCGCCGGGGCAGCACGGTCGAGACCGGCCCTCTGTCCCAGCTGCGCGGCCTGGCCCGCAGCCGGGTCACCGCCGAGCTGGCCTCGCCACCGAACGGCCTGACCCGGATGCCGGACCTGCACGGGGTGAAGGTCGACGGCAACCGGATCTCCTTCGAGGTGGACCGCACCCGGCTGGACGCGGCGCTGGCCGAGCTGATCAGGGTCGGCGTCCGCGACCTGACCTGCGCCCCGCCCTCGCTGGAGGACCTGTTCCTGCGCCACTACGAGAGCGCGAAGGCGGAGCGATGAACGGCACCTGGACCCTGACCAAGCTCGTACTCAAGCGTGAACGCCTTGTCGTCCCGCTCTGGTTGCTGCTGCTCGTCGCGCTCGCGGCAGGGCAGGTCCAGCGGTACGCCACCGGCATCCCCGACATGGCCGCGTTCGCCCGCGAGATGGCCGCGAACCGGGCGCTGACCGCGTTCGCGGGCGAGGTGCACTCCGCCACCCTGGCAGGCATGGCGGTCTGGAAGAACGCCGACGCCATCTACACCATCCTCGGACTGATCATGATTCTCACCGTCGTCCGGCACAGCCGGGGCGAGGAGGAGTCCGGCCGCGCCGAACTGGCCGGCGCCGGCGTGGTCGGCCGCCTGGCGCCATTGACGGCCGCGCTCTCCGTCACCTGCGGTTCGGCCGTGCTGGCCGGGCTGCTCACCGCCGCCGCCATGACCGCTGTCGGCGCGGACGCGGCCGGATCGCTGGCCTTCGGCGCCGCGATCACCGCCGCCGGCCTGGTCTTCGCCGGGATGGGTGCGGTGGCCGCCCAGCTCACCCAGACCGCCCGCACCGCCATCGGCGTCGCCGCACTCGGCCTCGGCGTCAGCTACGTCCTGCGCTTCCTCGCCGACGGCAGTGGCGTGACCGCGCTGAAGTGGCTTTCACCACAGGGCTGGTCGCACCTGGTACGGCCGTACGGGGACGACAACGTGGCCGTGCTGCTGCTCAGCCTCGCCTTCACCGCCGCGGCCCTCGCGCTGGCCTACCGGCTGCTCGTCCGGCGCGACCTGGGCCACGGCCTGATCCCCGAACGTTCGGGTCCGGCGGCCTCCGATCGGTTGACCAGCCCGCTGAGCCTGGCGTGGCGCCTGCAGAAGGGCCTGCTCGGCGGGTGGATCGCCGGGTACGCGATCGCCGGGCTGGTCCTCGGCGCGCTTGCCACCTCGATCGAGGAGGTCGCCCGGCAGGGCGCCGCCGTGGAGGAGTTCTTCCGCCGCTACACCGCCTCGCCGGAGGCCACCATGACCGACGCCTACCTGTGGCTGATCGTGCTCAGCCTCGGCTACGTCTCGGCGCTCTACCCGCTGCTGGCCCTGCTGCGGCTGCGCAACGAGGAGACCTCCGGCCGCGCCGAGCTACTCCTGTCCGCCCCGGTCTCCCGCGTACGCTGGGTCGCGGGCCACCTGTTGTTCGCCCTGGCGGGAAGCATCCTCGTCCTCGCCGCCGCCGGGCTGACCATGGGCCTGGCGGCCGGGGCGCCAGGCAAGGTCCTCGCCGGCGCCCTGGTGCAGGTGCCCGCCACCTGGGTCCTGGCGGGGATCGGCGTCCTGGCCTTCGGCCTGCTTCCCCGCGCCGCGGTCGCGATCTCCTGGGCGGCCTTCCTGTTCGTCAACCTCTTCGGCGAGATGCTCGGCCCGATCCTCGGCATCGACTACTGGATCGCCAAGTACGCCGTGCCCTACCCCAACCTGCCCATGGTCGTCTCCGGCGAGCCCTTCACCGCGACCGCCGTCCTCAGCATGACGGGCCTCGCCGCCGCCCTCACCGTGACCGGCCTCGCCGCCGTCAGGCGCAGGGCGCTCATCTGAGTACCGGCCGTGACTTGTTGGGGTCTCCCTTCACCCGTACGGCGAGCGATGACGTACGCCTTGAGGGAGTGGAGAACGAGGCCCGGATGACGGCCGTCGCCTGTTCCACGTTGAGAGCGGTTGACGGCCGTCCGACCCGGGCCGGCGGTGCTGACACGGGGATCAGGTGTGCCGTCGTACCGAGGTCGTATCGCTCGTCAGTGGCGATCCGTTCGCTGCCACGGGCAGGAGGTCGGGCACGCGGGCGCCGTCACCGTCGACCAGGACCGAATGCGGCTCGCCCGCGTCGAAGGCGTGGCGTTCGCCCCACTGTCGCAGCGTGACGATCACGGGGAAGAGGTCCTTGCCCGCCTCGGTGAGCGCGTACCGCCTGCGTTTGCCCGAAGGGGCGTCGACCTGGGCGAGCAGGCCGTGCTGGGTGAGCCTGCGGAGCCGGTCGGTGAGGATGTTGCGGGCGATGCCGGTGCGCTGCTGGAAGTCGGTGAACGAGCGGGCGCCGTCCATCGCGTCGCGGATGATGAGCAGGCTCCACCGGTCGCCGACCAGGTCGACCGTGCGGGCGACCGGGCAGCTCGGATCCGTCCACGCGGGGCCCTGCCGGTCGGTGTCGTCGGCTGCCATCACCCCTCCAGTGAGTTGCGTATTGAAACTATTCTGGCCTACCCTCCAATCAGTTGCAAAACGAAACCAAATTGGGGGGCGCGTCCGTGAACGGGAGGACGAGGCTGCTGTTGGCGGTGGTGTGCGGGGTCGCGGTGGCGAGCGTCTACGCCGGACAACCGGTGCTGGGCCCGATGGGGCACGACCTGGGCGTTCCGGCCGGCTCGCTCGGCTGGTTCGTGGCCGCCGGACAGCTCGGCTACCTGGCTGGGCTGGTGCTGCTGGTGCCGTTGGGCGATCTGCTCGACCGCAGGCGCCTGATCGCCGCGCACCTCGCCCTGGTGGCCGCGGGAACGGCGATCACCGCGGCCGCCCCGGTGGCGTGGGCGGCATTCTCCGGACTGGCCGCGGCGGGTGTGTTCGCGGTGGTGGTGCAGACCGCCGTCGCGTACACGGCATCGATCTCCCCGCCCGCCGAGCGCGGGCGCAACCTCGGCATCGTGACCTCCGGCGTGGTGATCGGCATCCTCGGCGTACGCGTGATCGCGGGGGTCCTCGCCGACCTGTGGGGGTGGCGGAGCGTCTACCTGGCTCTCGCGCTCCTCGCCGCCGTCCTCGCGGTGCTCACCCTCACCCTGCTGCCCGCCGACGTCCGCCCGGCCCCGGCACGGTACGGGCAGGTCCTCCGGTCCTTCGGCGGGCTGTTCGCCCAACCGGTGTTCCTCGGCCGCGGGCTGATCGCGTTCTTCCTGTTCGCCTCGTTCGGCACCCTGTGGAGCGGCATGGCCCTGCCGCTGGCAGGTGCCCCGTGGCACCTCAGCGAAGCGCAGATCGGGCTCCTCGGCGTCGCCGGGCTTGCCGGAGCCCTCGGTGCCGCCCGGTCCGGACGCTGGGGCGATGCCGGGCACACGCGCCGGGTCACCGGCCTCGCGCTCGGACTCCTGCTCGCCTCCTGGCTCGCGATCGGGCAGCTCCCGTGGTCGCTGCCGCTGCTGGTCCTCGGCGTGGTCCTGCTCGACTTCGCCGTTCAAGCCGTACATGTGAGCAACCAGCACACGGTCACCGCCGCCTTCCCCGACCGCACCAGCACCACCATCGGCGCCTACATGGTCTTCTACGCCCTCGGTTCCGCCCTGGGAGCAGCCGCGACCACGGCCCTGTTCGACGCCGCCGGCTGGATCGGCCCGACCGTCCTCGGCGCGACGCTCGCGCTCTGCGCACTCGCCACCTGGTCGTTCAGTGCCCACGCCGCTGGTCGTCCGCAGCCCGGGTGTTCCCCGGACGCCGCGGCACGGCCATCGTGTCGGTGATCGGGCGTGCGACCCGGGCTGGGGCGGCGGCGGCTTCACGCGGCGGGCAGGCTCTTCCAGAAGCGGTGGTTGTGGTCCGCGGCGAACGCGGTGCGGCGCCAGGTTCCCGAGGTCAGCGACTGCACGTACCGTCCGTCGCGGAACGAGGGCCAGCCCGTCCGGCCGTCGCCGGCGAAGCCGGTCCACACGCCGATCAGCCGGTCACCGAGCCGGGCCTGCGCGGGCGTCAGCGCATCGAACAGCTTCATGTCGAAGATGTAGGGCAGTTCGGCCATGTGCTGGGCACGGGCGGGGAAGCTCGGAGCGGGGTAGCCGGCGAACCACGGCGTGTCACGCTCGGCGAACTCGTACATCCGCGTGGGCGTCCAGCGGGCCAGCATGGCGGCGGTGTCGAACGACGGGACCGACCACGCCGAGTCGGTGCGGAGTGCGGCCAGCGCCTGGCCGGCGGAGTCGTACCTGCTCAACGGGTAGCGCCGGAGCACCTCGTCGGCGCGGTCGCCGAACTGCTTCCGGACGGCCGGCTCGTACTCCTCGTCCTTCATGGGCGTCCCGTCCGGGGCGAGCTCCAGGCCGAGGACCATGCCGTTCTCCTCGTCGTGGTTGACGCCGACCAGGACGGGCACGCGGTTGAACCGGCCGGTGCGCAGGGCCTCGGCGGGACTGAGCGGCAGGACGGGGGTCCCGGAGACGGGCCGGGGCTCGTTGAAGGGGCCGTACGCCTTCAGCAGGGACGCGCTCGGGACACGGCGCAGGCACGCCGCCACGTCCGCCTCCCCGTCGCAGCCGACCGCCTTGACCACGCGGTCGCTGTCGGCCTTCGCCTCGGCCATGGTGCGGGAGCCGCCGGTGGCGCACGGCGCGCTCTGGACGATCGCCCGGGTGAAGAGCCCGGCCGAGCGCGGGGACGCCAGGTGGCCGCAGACCGCGTAACCGCCGCCGGACTGGCCGGCGATGGTGACGCTCCGGGGGTCGCCGCCGAAGGCCGCGATGTTCTTGCGGACCCAGCGCAGGGCCGCCTGCTGGTCCTCCAGGCCGAAGCTCGCCCCGCCGCCGACGGCGTCGTTCGCGAGGAACCCCATGATGCCCAGGCGGTAGTTCATGGACACGACGACGGCACCGCCAGCTGCCAGCCGTCGCGGGCCGTACATGTCGCCCGTGCCGTACATCATGCTGCCGCCGTGGATCCAGACGATCACCGGCAGCCGGCCCGTCGCGCGGGCGGGAGCGGTGACGTTGAGGTACAGACAGTCCTCGTTGTCGCTGGGGACGCCGATCGGGTAACCCACCGGCTGGGCGCATGCCCCGCCGGGAGATGTGGCGTCGCGCACGCCGCTCCACGGGGTGACCGGCGCGGGTGAGGTCCAGCGCCGCTCGCCCACGGGCGGTGCCGCGTACGGGATGCCCTGGAAGCTGCGCACCCGCGCTCCGGCCACTCCTCTCACCATGCCGTCCGCGGTCCTGACCACCGCGGCGGCCTCCTGGACGGGCGCGGCGACCGCGGGCGCGGCCGTCACCAGCCCGCCGACGAGCCCCAACATCACGATCATCTGCTTGCGCACGGATCTCTCCTCGTTCCGACGACTCATCCCGCTGTCCGGCTGACCGTACACCCGTTTTTATGCGATCGCATAATGCGTTCGCATGAATAAATCGTCTGCTACGCTCGGGGGCATGGGGAACCGGGAAGATCTCTTCGCCGCCGCGAAGCGCTGCCTGCTGGAGAAGGGCTACGACCGCTCCAGCGTCCGCGACATCGCCTCGGCCGCCGGGGTGAACATGGCGGCCATCGGCTACCACTACGGGTCGCGGGAGAAGCTGCTCAACCAGGCCCTGTTCGCGCTGCTCGACGAGTGGGGCGACACGATGGGCCGGGCGCTCGACCCGGACGTCGGCCTCGTCGGCATGTGGGAGAACCTGCTCGGGCAGTTCGCCGACAACCACGCCCTCTGGCTGGCCTCCGTTGAGCTCTTCCTGCAGGCCCAGCGCCGCCCCGACCTCCGCGAGCAGCTCGCCCAGGGCACGCGGGAGGGCCGCCGCGGCATGGCCGCGATCCTGGAGAACACGCCTGAGGACGCGGTGCCGGAGCGGGCCGTTCGCACTGTCGGCATGGTGCAGATGGCCCTGATGTCCGGCCTGATGATCCAGTGCCTCAGCGACCCGGACAGCGCTCCCACGGCGGCCGAGGTGCTGGAGGGCCTGCGAGCCCTGGCGACCCTCGCCGAGAAGTGACGCCGGACCGCGGTCGCAGTCGGCGGAACGGCGTCAGGGCATCGCCCGTCATGTCGCGATCCTGGCAGGCGGCGCCGCGGTGTGCATGAACAAGCAGTTCGCGCCCGGCGGTCGGGGGCCGTGCCGCGGACAGCTGTTCTCCCCGGCTCGACTCGGGTCGAGGGGAGGGGGAGGGGCGCCTACTTGGCGGGTCGAGGGGTCTGTTCGATCAGGGTATCGGTGGCTCGATCGAGGAGGTCGCAGAACTGCTTGTGCTCGGCCGGGGTGAACTTGTCGACGAAAGCTTTTTCGAGCACGTTGACTTCCTGGTAGGCCTCGTCGAGGTGTCGCCGGCCGGTGTCGGTGAGGGTGGCGATCATGACCTTGGCGTGCACGGGTGACGGCCGCCGGTCGATGAGGCCTTTGGCCTGCATGCCGGTGAGGACCGTGGCCATGCTCTGCTGGGTGACACCGCAGGCGCGGGCCAGCTGGGCGCCGGACATGCCGTCATCGCGGGCGAGGGTGAGCAGCACCGTGTACTGGGTCATGGTCAACCCGTAGGTGCGCAGGACGGCTTCGTGGTGGGCCATCAGGGCCTGTTCGGCGCGGCGGATCCTCGTGCACAGGTGTTCCTCGGCGGGCACGTCGGTCATGGCTGTCACAGCTTCCTCATTTGACTCAGCATCCTGAGACTCGCTAGCGTTCGAGTATCAGGATACTGAGTCGACCAAGAAGGTTGTGAACTATGCAGGCTGTCGTACTCGGCGCCGACGACCGGTTCCGTGTGACCGAGATCGCCGAGCCCACCCCGGGGCATGGGGAGGTGGCGATCCGTGTCGCCTACGCGGGTGTTCAGTGGGGGGATGTGCTGATCCGCGACGGTCACTTCCCGACTCCTCGCCCCTTCGTACCCGGCTTCGAGGCATCCGGGGAGATCATCGCGGTCGGCGAGGGTGTCGATCCGGCACGCGTCGGTGAGCAGGTCATCGCGCTGACCGGTTCGGGCGCCTTCGCGGAAGTCGCCGTCGTCTCCTCGGTGCTGGCGATCGCGGCGCCCACCGTGGACCCGCGGACCGCCGCCGCGTTCGGCTGGGTCACCCCCACCGCCTACGACCTGATCAACACCGTCGCGGGGGTCCGGCCGGGCCAGAGTGTCCTGATCCACGCGGCAGCGGGCGGGGTCGGCACGCTCGCGGGGCAGTTCGCCAGGGCCGCCGGCGCGGGGCGGGTCGTGGGCGTCGTGGGCGATCCGGGGCAGGCCGACCACGCGCGGAAGGTCGGTTATGACCAGGCGCTCAGCCGCGAGGAGTTCCCCCAGGCGCTGGACGGGGAGCACTTCGATGTGATTCTCGACCCCATCGGCGGCCAGACCCGGCTGGCCAACCTGGGACGCCTGGCACCGCACGGCCGGATCGTGGTCTACGGCAACATCGCCACCTTCGAGCCGGTCTCGGTCTCGGCCAACGATCTGCTGATGCAGGGCGCCTCGATGCTGACCTACAACAGCAACCTGCTCAGCCGGACCCATCCCGAGCGGCTCGCCGACAGCGCACGCCGCGCGGTGGAACTGGTGGCGAACGGCAAGGTCGGCATCGAGATCACCGCCGAATACGAGCCGGCCGACGTCGAGAAGGCCATCGCCGATCTCGCCGGCGGAGCGACGCACGGCAAGAGCGTCATCCGGATCGGATGACGCCGGTCGGAGTCCGCCCCGGGCAGGGAGGCCGGCTTCGCCGGCGTCGAGCCGGCCGCCTGATCGCCCGGCTGTCGGCAGCCCGGTCGCCGCGGGGCCATCAGCTGACACCGGGCGGCATCGTGCCTACGCCCGGTCCCTTTGCAGGTCGTGCGTCTGCGGGGTGAGGCCGCGCTGCTTGAGGCGGAGTTTCTCGACTTTCTGGGTCGGCGTCTTGGGAAGGAAGGGGAGGAATTCCACGTAGCGGGGGACCATGTGCCTGGCGCCGGTACGGGCGCAGTGATCGGCGAGTTCCTCCGGGGTGACCCTCGCGCCGGGGCGTAGGACGACACACGCCATGACGTCCTCCTCGCTGAGTTCGCTGGGGACGCCGATGGCCGCGGCCTCCAGGACGGCGGGGTGGCCTTCGATGATCTGCTCCACCTCGTAGGCGGAGATGTTCTCGCCACGACGGCGGATCGCGTCCTTGACCCTGCCGATGAAGTACAGGAAACCGTCGGCGTCCTGGCGGCCCAGGTCACCGGTGCGCAGCCAGTCGCCGTGGAAGGCCGCGGCGGTGGCTTCCGGCATGGCGTGGTAGCCGGACATGATCAGGCCGGGTTCGCGTGCTCTGATGAGGATCTCGCCGATCTCGCCAGGGGGGAGGTGGCAGCCGTTCTGGTCGGCGATGGCCAGTTCGTACTCGGGGATGGGGCGGCCGCAGGATCCGGGGCGTTTGGGGGCGTCGAGCGGGTCGTAGACGCAGATCCCGCCGTCGGTCAGGCCGTAGATCTCGTAGAGGGGGAAACCGAACCGCTCTTCCCAGCCGGCCTTCCAGTCGGGCATCGGAACGCCCCAGCCCAGCCGGATCCGGTGGTCGCGGTCGCCGGCGGCAGCCGGTTGTTTCCAGAGCATCGCCAGGGTCGCGCCCATGAAGTTCATGACGGTGGCGTCGAAGCGGCGGACGTCCGCCCAGAAGCCGGAGGTGCTGTAGCGGCGGCCGATCGCCGCCGTCGCGCCGGTGGCGAGGGCGGCCACGACGGTCAGGGTCGCCGCGTCGACGTGGAAGAGGGGGAAGGGGCAATAGAGGACGTCATCGGCGGTGAAGCCCAGGTTCTGCGCGTGCAGCTGACCTTGCCTGACGACGTAGCGGTGGGAGAGCACGCAGGCCTTGGACGGCCCGGTGGTCCCCGAGGTGAACAACATCGTGGCGGGGGAGAGGTCGTCCATGGGCAAGGGGGCGGGATGGCGGGTGCTGATGAGGGATTCGGGGAATGCGGCGAGGACCGGCAGGTCCGCGCGGTTCGCGGGCGGCTGGGGCGTGCCGTGGACGACGACGGTCGTCAGCCGGGGAAGTTCCGGAGCGACCGCCAGGAGGTTCGGCAGCAGATCGGCGTCGACGACGGCGACTCGTGCCCCGGTCACCTGGAAGGCGTGCGCCAGGCCCCGGCCGATCAGGGCGGTGTTGAGCGGGACGTGGACGCCGCCCAGCCAGTTCACGGCGAACCAGGTGAACACCAGCTCCGGGCTGTTGCCCATGAGCGCGACCACCGGCTCGCCCGGTTCGATCCCGTGCCGCGCGAGGTCGGCGGCCAGCGCTCCGGCTCGCCGATGGACCTCGGCGTAGGTGTGGTCGCCTTGCTCGGTCCGCAGGAACACCTTGCCGGGAGAGCGCCGCGCCTGCGTACGGAGCAACTCGACGATCACGGGGAGTCTCCGGGGAACGCCTCGATCTTGAGGCCGAACAGCCGGGCCGCGTTGCCCGCGAACAGCGCCTGGAGCGCCGCCGTGGGCAGGCCGGACTGCCGCCACTCGGTCAGCGCGCGGTGGGGATGCATGACGGGCCAGTCGCTGCCGTACAGGACCTGCTCGCGCAGCACGTTCGGCATCATCGTGAACAGCGCGTCCCAGCCGGTGCCCGCCCTGGCCACGTACTTGGGAGCCAGGCCGCCGAACTCCAGGTACACGGTGGGGTGGCGGCGGGCGACGGCGCACAGTTCGGTGACCCACGGCCATCCGGCGTGGCAGGCGACGAGCTTGAGGTCGGGGAAGTCGCAGGCGACCTGGTCGAGGAGTTCGGGCCGTTCGTGACGCATGGGGTGCATCCGCGAATAGGTCACTCCGGTGTGCAGGGCGACGACCAGGCCGAGTTCCTCGGCCCGCGAGTACATCGGGTAGAGCGCGCGATCGTCGATGTCGAGGCCGAAGAAGGCGGGCTGCACGGAGATGCCCAGCAGGCCGGACGCGGACGCCGCGGCGACCTGCGTGGCGATCCGCGTCGGCCACAGGGGGTGCAGGTCGACCGCGCCGACACCGCTGAACCGGCCGGGGTGCGCGGCCAGCAGGGCGAGCAGCGCGTCGTTCAACGCCTGCGCGGACTCCCCGCCTTCGGACTCGGCGTGGACGACGGCATGGCCGATCCCTTCGCCGTCCATGGTCGTCAGCAGGTCGTGCAGGGTGCCCTCGTTGATCTTCCTGCCGAGGTCGAGCACCCGGTCGTACTGTTCGGCCTGCCGGGGCGGGACCTCGTAGCTGGGCCGGACCCGGAGCTCCTGCGGCAGTCGCACCCGGGCATCGATGATCGTCGTCATGCCAGGGCCTCCTCGTCGGCGTGCTGGTCGAGTGGCTCGGAGTCGAGCCGGGCCACCCGTAGACCCGTGCCGGACTCCGCCGGCGGCACCGGCGGGCAGCCGACGAGCCGGGTCGCGAGGTCGGCGAACCGGTCCTGGATCTCGGGCACCGACAGCCGTCCGCCGGGGCGGTACCAGTTCGAGACCCCGTTGCACATCTCCAGGAGCGCCATCCGGGTGGTCGGCAGATCGTCGATCTGGAACCGGCCGGTTCGCTTGCCCCGTTCCAGGACCCGCTGGAACATCGACTCGTAGTCGTCGCGCAGACCGAGGACGCGCGCGCGGTTGGCCGCCGACAGCGCACGCACCTCCCGGTCCGTCACGTACGAGGTCAGCGGATTGACCGCTTCCATGGCCACGTGCAGCCTGACCAGCCGGACGAGCTGGACCGCGGGGTCGGCGCTGTGATCGAGGGCGCGGCGGCCTCCGTCCAGCAGGCCCTCCAGGCAGGCCGCCATGATCGCGACCAGGATCTCCTCCTTGCCGCCGGCGTAGTGGTAGAGCGTCGCGGAGTTGATCCCCGCCTCCTTGCCGAGGTCGCGGATACCGGTGCCCGCGTAGCCCTGACGCGCGAACAGCCGCACCGCCGCCCGGTGGATCTCGATCAAGCTTGACATCGATTCCCAACCGATCGATTGACAGATTCTGCCTTTTTATCTCCTACTACTTGGCGAAGTCAATCGATCGGTTGGGGCGGTGGCGTCGCCTATGCGGTGCCGGTCGGCGAGCTCTGGCGGAGAAAGGTGTCGCGGCGGGTGAGGCGCCAGCCGGCCGCCCGGCTGCGTTCCCGCCAGTACCGGGCGTAGTGGCCGCCCGTGGCCAGGAGTTCGTCGTGGGTTCCGGTCTCGGCGGCGGCGCCGTCGGCCAGCACCACGATCTGGTCGGCGTCGCGGATGGTCTGCAGGCGGTGCGCGATCATCAGGACGGTGCGTTCCCTGGCCAGCGCCGCGACGGCTTGTTGCAGGGCGTGCTCGTTGTGGGCGTCCAGCGCGGCGGTGGCCTCGTCCAGCAGCACGATCGGAGTGTCCTTCAGCAGAGCGCGTGCGATCGAGATGCGTTGCCGCTCTCCGCCGGACAGGCGGCTGCCGCCCTCTCCGACCGGGGCCTCCCAGCCACCCGGGAGGCGTCCGGCGATGTCGTCGACCCTGGCCGTGCGGGCGGCGGCGTAGACCTCCTCGTCGGTGGCGTCGGGTCTGCCGACGCGCACGTTGTCGAGAATGGTGCCGTCGAAGAGGTAGACGTCCTGGAAGACCACCGAGATGACCGACGTCAGGTCCTCGGCCCGCATCTCGCGGACGTCCACACCGCCCACCCGCACAGTGCCGGCATCGGGATCGAAGAACCGCGCGATCAGCTTGATCACGGTTGTCTTGCCCGCGCCGGACGGACCCACCAGTGCGGTCATCCGGCCCTGCGGCACCCGCATCGACAGTCCTTTCAGCACCGCGTCGCCGTCGTCGCCGTCGTAGCCGAAGCGCACACCGTCGAGTTCGATGTCGGCGCCGTCCGCCCGCCGCGTCGCCTGTGGTTCCGGCAGTGTTTCGGTGACGAGCAGGGTGTTGATCTCGGTCAACGCGTTCTCGGCGACCCGGATCGCGCCTCCGAGCTCGGCGGTGAGCATGACCGGTTCGACGAACCGGGCTGCCAGCACCAGCAACCCGATGAGTTCGGCCGTCCCCAGCGAGCCGTCGAGCGCCAGGTAGGTGCCCAGAGCCAGCAGGACGATGAACGACGCCTGCGCGATGAAGCCGAGCCCGACGAGGGCGGGCATACCGGCGCGCAGCATCCCGCGACCGGCCGCATGCTGGGCGGTGAGCGCTTCATCGAGTGCGGCATGCCCGTCCACCGTGCGGCCGAAGGCTCGCAGAACCGGCTGAGCGCGGGCGAATTCCACGATCCGCCCGGCGGCGTCGGCGTGGATGCGATCCGCGTTTCGGTCGGCGGCCTGCATGCCACGGCCCACCGCCCGGTACGCCACCGCCACCGCCACCGCGGCGACGGCCATCGAGACGGCCAGCCGCCAGTCGAACAGGAACATGGCCAGCACCACGACCAGCGGTGTGACGAAGGTGTCGACCAACTGCCGCAGCAGGTGTGCGGGCACCCCCATGATGTCGACCACGCGCTGTGAGGCAAGGCGCCCGAGTCCGCCGACGCGGTCGGGGGTGAACCACGCCAGCGGCAGCTGCGCGACCTTGTCCCCGATCCGGTGGTGCAGGGAGCGGCTCAGATCCGCACCGGTCCGGTAACCGGCCAGCGTCGCCGGATAGTTCACCGCCGCATAGCCGGTCCATAGTGCCGCGAGCGCGATCACCCACGGCCAGGCCCGATCCGGCTCGCCGCCGAGCAGTTCGCGCAGGACCGGAACCAGCAGGACGAACGCCGTTCCCTGCAGGAGCGCAGCGACGGTGAACCAGCCCAGCAGCCGGCGCAGCGCACGGTCGTACTCCGAGCCGAGCGCCCTGAACAGTCGACGGATCATCGTCCCTCCTTCGCCGCGCCGAGCTCCGTGTGGGTGTCACGATCGTCGGCGTCGTCCCCGAGTCCGGCCTGCTCCTGCAGCCGCCACATCTGCGCATACCGGCCATCGGCGGCAAGCAACTCCTCGTGTGTGCCCTGCTCGACCATCCGGCCGTGTTCGAGCACCACGATCCGATCGACGCCGACCACCGAGGCCAGCCGGTGCGCGATGACGAGCACGGTCCGCCCGGCCGCCAGCTCCGACAGCGCGTCCTGGACCTTCGCCTCCGATTCGGGATCGGCATGTGCGGTCGCCTCGTCGAGCACCACGATCGGGGTGTCCGCCAGGATCGCCCGCGCGATGGACAGCCGCTGCGCCTCACCGCCGGAGAAGCGAACATCTCGGCCGACCACCGAGTCGTAGCCGCGCGGCAGTGAGCTGATGCGCTCATCGATGGCCGCCGCCCGCGCGGCGCGGCGCACGGTCTCCTCGTCCGCGCCGGGATCGGCGAGGCGGATGTTGTCGCGCACGCTGGCGTTCAGCAGCTGAACGTCCTGCAGGACGAACGACACCAGCCGGTACAGCTGGTCCGGCGCGACATCCCGAAGGTCGACACCGCCGATCGCGACGGTGCCCGCGGTCGGGTCGAAGAAGCGCGGCAACAGCTTCGCCAGGGTTGTCTTACCCGAACCCGACGTCCCGACCAGCGCTGTCACGGTGCCCGGCTCGAGCACCAGATCGATATCGCTCAGCACCGGCCGATCCGCGTCGTAGGCGAACCCCACCCCGGAGAACTCCACCCGGATGCCCTCGCCGCTCTCCGGCTGCCGCGGCTCGGCGGGCACCGCCAGTTCGGGCGCCGCGAGCAGTGCACCGACCCGCTTGGCCGCCGCACTGGCCAGCTCCATGTCGTGGCCGTGGTAGTCCAGCGCCTGCAAGGGCGCGGCCAGGCCCAGCCCGACGATCGCGAACGGCAGCAGATCGAGCGCGTCCAGGTGCCCGGCGGAGACCAACGCCGTGCCGCCCGCCAGCACCGTGAGCAGAACGGTGATCGGGCTCAGTACCAGAGCCGAGGCCGCCGTTGCCCGGTAACCTCTCGAGATCCACGCGATGAAGAACGTCGCGAAATCGTCGGCGGCCTGCGTGTACCGCCGATGGGCGCGCTTGGCCTGCCCGAACATCTTCACCACCGCGATGCCCTCGACGAACTCGATCACGCTGCTGACGATGCGCTGCTGGGCCTCGTCGTAGGCTGCCGTCCCGGCGTCAAGCCTCACCATCATCCGGATGAACAGCGCGACTCCGATCACGATCGGGATCAGCAGGATCAGCGCCATCCGCCAGTCCACCCAGAACAGGTAGACCAGAGTCGCCAGCGGTGTCACCGCGCTCGCGGTGAGGTTCAGCAGTGAATGCGCGACCAGGTGGTGCATCGCGTCCACATCGTGCTGGACCGCCTTTCCGACACCGCCCGCGCCCCGATCGGTGAACCATCCCAGGGGAACGCGGCCCAGCCGGTCGATCAGACGCCGCCGCACCGACAACTGGAAATCCAGATCCGCGTGATGTGCGAGGGCTGCCGCCACGGTGGTCAGCAGCAGCCACACCACCAGCGCACCCGCCGCGATCGCGGCCACCGTCCAGGCCCGGCCCCGGTCGACCGGGCCGACCGCCAGCAGCACCCTGGCCAGCTCGGCCACGGCGGCGAACGGCACCACGGCGACCACCGCCGCGACGGCCTGCAGGCCGATCGCGGTGCCCAGCCGCGGCCGGACGGGGCGCAGCAACTCCCCGAGACCTAAGGCAGCCGAAGGTCTCGCCTGTTCCGTCTTCATCGTGCCCTGTGACCTTCCATGGCCATCCCGCCTCCGCTCTCGGCTTCGGTTCGTTTCTCCAGGCGGCTACGGCGTGGCAGAGTGACGGCCCTCATCTCGCCGGGGATGTCCACCTGGGTGCGGTGCCATCGCCCGCGCGGGACGATGGCAGCGGTCCCGGCCCTCAGCCTGCGTCTATTGCCGATCGGGCAGGACATGATCTCCTCGCCCTCGGGGTGGACCTCCCCGTGGTCGGCGTGGACGTCGGCGCCGGTCTCGGCATGCAAGGCCGGCAGCCGCCGGCCGTCCTGGTCGAAGTCCGTCGTTCCTTTCCCGCCGTGGATCATGCCGCCGTGGCCGAGGCAGATAGCCGGCGCGAACAGATCGATCGGGGTAACAGTCATGCCGACATGACCTTCCTGCGGTGATGTGTCAACGAGTGGGGTTGCGGCCTGGGGTGGATCCCTGTGATGTGAGCTGGCGCTGAGCGTCGGGGTCGTCACGGTGATCGGTGCGGCCAGAACGGCACCGCCGGCATCCGGACGGCCGCCGCGCACCAGATGGTGGGCGGCGGCAACCCGCCAGACCATGACCAACGCGCGGGCGGCCATCGGCACGTTCACGAACATGGCCCGGCGCCAGCCGGCGGATCGTGTGCTGGTGAACGCCACTCAGTCCTGGGAGCCGGCAGCATTGTCGACAGGGACGTCCGCGTTCCCGCACAGCGCTTGCCGCGTGAAGGTCGAGAGCGCGTCATCGATGGGGTGGGGCTGCGGCTTACCCGAGGAGTCAATCTTGTTCCATCGCGTGAGGTTCATCGTGACGGACATCTGCCGCTTGCCGTCGGCGCGGATCCACGACAGCGTTTCGGCCCCCCAGACCGTCCCGTGGTTGCCCCAGAAGGTGCCGCAACCTGGGATCTTGAGCTCATGCAGGCCGAGGCCATAGGAGATCTTCTGCCCGGACTGGCTGATGGCCGCGTTGGCACGCTGCATCTGCGCCAGCGATGACGGCTTGATGATCTTGCCGTGCAGCAGCCTGCTGTAGAAGAGGTTGAGGTCCTCCATGGTCGACACCAGGGAGGCCCCTGCCCCTGTCCAGGACATGTCATAGACGCTGTAGTCGCGCGGCGGGTCGATCACGCCGAAGAACGCCTCGTACATCCGCGGGTGCGGCCCCTTGACCCGCGGCCCGGTCGGGAACATGGTGTGCCGGAGCCCGGCGCGCTTGATGACATTCCGGGTGATGTACTGCTCGGCCGTGGCACCGGTCACCTGCTCCAGGAGCTCGCCGAGGATCAGGTAATTGGTGTTGGCGTAGACCGCGGGCGAGCCTCCGGGCTTGCCGACAGCGGGCGCGTCGAGCCCCATCTTGATCAGCTCAGCCGGGGCAAATCGCCTGAACCGGTTGTCGTCCAGGCTCTTGGATGACATATCCGGCAGAGAAGGAAACTTCTGCAGTGATGGGAACGCATAGCCGATGTATTCGGCGATGCCGCTGGTGTGGTTGAGCAGCATCCGAACCGTGATCTTCTTGCCACGCTCCCCCGGCACCAGCTTCGGCAGATAGCGGCTGATCGGCGCGTCGAGCTCGATTCGCCCCTTCTCGACCTCCAGCAGGACTGCGGCGGCGATGAAGGTCTTGGCGAGGCTGCCGACCCGCTGCCGCATGCCGGGCGTGACGGGACGGCCGGTCTCGACATCGGCCACACCGGAAGCGCCGCGCCATACCCGGCCGCCATCGCGCACCTCGGCGAAGACACCCGGCATCCCCGCGCGGTGGACATCGTCCAGCGCGGACGTCAGCCCGGCAGGATCGAAGCCGGTCACCCGGCTCGTACCGCCGGCCGGCACGACCTTCGTCTGTGCGGGCGCGGCAGCAGCCGCCGGCATGCCCGCGCCGACACTCAGCAGGGCCACGCTCGCACACGCCACCAGTCGGAACTTCATGACAACCGTCCTCTCACGATCAACACTTGCGGTCTCGGGCATCGCAGCCTCACTCGGCCAGGGCACGGCGCAGGGCTGCGACCAGTTCGGCGCCCTGCCGCTGCGACACCTCGGCGGACAGGATCGCCTGGGACCCGTGGAAGGTGCCGGGCCACTGGTGCAGCTCGACCGACACGCCCGCCTGCAGCAGGCGCAGCGCGTAGGCGATGTCTTCGTCGCGGTTCGGGTCGAACTCGGCGGTGGCGATGTAGGCCGGTGGCAGTCCGGACAGATCGGCCGCCCGGGCGGGGGCGGCGTACGGCGAGGCGGGCGCGGAGCCCAGGTAATGCCGCCACGACGCGGAGATCTTGTCGCGATACATCCACGGCGTATCGGTGAAGTTCCGCGCCGACCAGGTCTCCTGCCGGTCGTCCAGCCCGGCCTCGTTGAGCAGTTGGAAGCGGATCGGCGGCCCCTGCTGGTCACGCGCCCGCAACGCCACCGCGGCCGCGAGTCCCGCGCCGGCGCTGTGACCTCCGACCGCGATCCGGGCCGGGTCGATGGCGAGCTCGGCCGCGTGCTCGGCCGTCCAGGTCAGTACGGCGTAGGCGTCGTCCAGGGCGGCCGGGAACGGATGCTCGGGGGACAGACGGTAGTCCACCGAGATCACCACCGCGCCGGAGCCGGCCGCGAGCCGCGCGGCCCACGGATGCTCGGTGTCCAGATTGCCCATGACCCATCCGCCGCCGTGCAGCCAGACGACGGCGCCCTGCGCCTGGTGCGGGCGATAGATGCGCACCGGCACGTCCGGATCGGCGGGCACCGTACGGTCCTCGATCTCCATGCCCGCGGTGTCCGGCGCCTGCCTCGCGGCGGCCAGCTCCGCGTAGCTCTTGCGCGCGGCGACTGGGTCGGTCCAGTCGTCCTTGGGGAGAAATGGGATGAATACTTCAAGTTCGGGATCCATGTCGACCATCCTCTCGACCGTCACCCCTGAGATCACCCGCCATCCGTCGCACATCTCGCCCGATTCCCGCACCGATCGGCGCCGTTTTCTGGCCAAGGAGGCCCTATCCTCCTGCCATGGAGGCACTGGCCGAACGGTTGTCGCACCTGGATTCGCACGTCGAAGGCGCGATCCGCGTCATCGCGTTCTACGACACGCTGATGCGCCGACGGGTGGAACTGCCGGCGCTCGCCCGGGCCTCGGCGGGCCTGGCCGAGTGCGTGGCCGGGATTCGGCTGCACGGTACGGGGCGGGTGATCCGCGTCTCGCCTGACGGCGGGCAGGCCTCCGACCCGCCACCACCGGCGTCTACCACGGCGCCGATCACGCTCGATGAGGAGGAGATCGGCACGGCGTGGCTGGAACGTCCCGGCCCGCCGAGTCCGCTCGACGAGGTGCTGCTGGAACGGCTCGCCATCGCCGTCGCGGCGATCGTCGAGAGGTACGGCCCGGCCCGCACCACCATGGCCGACCCCGCCCTCGTCGAACTGGTGATCAGCTCCGGCAGCGACGAGGCGGCCAGAGCCAGGGCGCTACGGCTGCTGGGCTTCGCCGCCGACTTGCCGGTCCGCGTCGTCGCCGTACGGTCGCAGCTTCCGCTCGACCGGGTCGCCGGCCTGATCTGCCCGGCGCGCCCGGTGAAGGCGGCACCGCTCGCCGATGTGGGCGTCATCCTCGCCACCACCGTGGACCCTGCCCGGTTTCCAGCGGGTGTGCGCGCGGGCATCGGCGCCGCCGAAAGCCCTGACCGATCCTGGCTACAGGCTCGCACCGCCCTGCGCTTCACCACCCCCCGCCAGCCGGTCGTCCCCTACGACGACCTGGGGGCGATAGCGCTGCTCGCACAGGTGCCCGAGGACGCCGCACGAGACAACGCCGACGTGGCCGCGATCGCCCGCATGGCCGGCAACCCGGAGGATCTGGAGACGCTGGACGCCTACTGCGCCACCGGCTCCCTACGCCGAGCCGCCGACCTTCTCCACCTGCACCACAGCAGCGTCGCTCGCCGACTCGAACAGCTCGGAAAGACCATGGGCATCGACCTCACCGAGCCCACCGGACTGACACGGGCCAGGCTCGCCCTGACCGCATGGCGACTACTCAACGACTGAGGCAGGACGTCAGGGGCCGACTCGACCGCTACCCCGGCCACGGCATCGAGGGACCTGTTCGAGCGGGCGCCGCTCGTCCGGCGGAGTGTGGAAACCGGCCTGGTCGACGCGCTGTGCGGTGGTGCTCACGAACGAATCTGATGAACGCCTCCGGATTGGTCTTCCAGTCCTCGGGGAAGCCCTCGAGGTTCTCGAAGACCGTGCTCACTCCCGCCCGGGTGAACAGCGCGATGGCGTCTTCGGTGTACTCGTCCCTCAATGAGGTGATATGTGGGAGCTTGTAGCCTCAGTGCACGTTTACACCGCTTCTGCAACGAGTTTCAGCCGGGCGGCTCGTACGGCGGTCCCCCCTTCTCCATGCCCAGCCGCCGGACGGCGACGTAGGCGGCACGACCCACGATCGCGGCGTAGGTCGGAAAGGACAGGGGGACCCGGGCGAGGTCCTCGGCACGCATCCGCGCGGCTATTGCGGGGGGCGGAGTGCCTGCCTTACTTCGCGGTTGATGGCCCAGGCGTCCGCCACTGGGCCTACGTGCCCGAGCTTGTCGGGGTTGATCACCGTGCGGATCGTCTGGATCTGCCCGTCGAGGATGTCGAGCGCCAGGGTGTGGAGCACCTTGCCGTCCCGGTCGCGGAAGATCGCGCCCGGCTGGCCGTTGACCTCGACCGGCTCGCCCGTCACGCCGATCAGGGCCATTTGAGGGAAGACCGAGGCGAGCAGCCGGGCCACGTTCTGGGCGCCGAAAACGGCCTTGGCCAGTTGCGGGGCCTTGCCGCCGCCGTCACCCACCATCGACACGTCGGCGGCCAGCAGATTCTGCAAGCCGGCCACGTCGCCTTCACGCAGGGCGTCGAAGAACCGCGACGCCAGTTCTTCCCGCTCCTTGCGGCCCGCCCGAAAGCGGGGCCGGCCCGCGGCCATATGGCGCCGCGCCCGCACCGCCAGCTGGCGGCACGCCGCCTCCGAACGACCCACCGCCGACGAGACCTCGGGAAAGCCGAAGCCGAACACCTCCCGCAGCACGAACACCGCCCGCTCAAGCGGGGACAGCCGCTCCAGCAGTACCAGGGCCGCCATCGACAACGAGTCCGCCAGCTCCGCCGACCGCTCCGGGTCCTGGTAGGGATCGGCGAGCAGCGGCTCGGGCAACCACGGGCCGGCGTACGTCTCCCGCCGGACACGGGCCGAGCGCAACACGTCGATCGAGATCCGGGTCACCGTGGCCGACAGGAACGCCTTGACCGACCTGAGCTCGGTCGGGGCCGCTTCGAAGCGCAGCCAGGTCTCCTGCACCGCGTCCTCGGCCTCGCTCACGCTGCCCAGAATCCGGTAGGCGATCGAGAACAACAGCGGCCGCAGCTCCTGAAACTCCTTGGTCCTGCTCATGCCAGCTCCTCCGTGAAACCCTGCCGCCACGACGGGTAGCGCAGCTGCCAGCCGAGCTCCCGCTTGGCCTTGGCGTTGGAGAAGCCGCGCCTCTCGGTCATCATCGTCATCGCCACCTGTCCGGCCAGCAGCTGGGCCAGCCATGTGGGCACCCGCTTCGGCCGCTTCGCTCCCACGCACTCCGCCAGATACGGCAGCCATTCGACGGCCGGGGCCGGTTCGTCGTCCACGATGTCGAACACCCCTCTGGCCTTCTGCTCCACCGCCAGGACCGTGGCACTCGCCGCGTCGTCCACGTGCACCCAGGAGGAGTAACCGGTACCGCCCCCCACCAGCGGAAACTGCCGCTGGCGGATGAGTTCGACCTGGTCATCCATGGCCCCGTGCCCGTACAGCCCGCCATAACGTAAGGCTGCACCGCCGGCCTTGACGATCACCTCCTCGACATGGCGGATCGCCGCCGCCCCGGCGTGTGCCACCGTATCCTTCTCCGGGTCCAGCGGGTCCTCCTCGGTTTTCACCCATCCGCCCTGCCGGATGCCGTTCCATGAAGCGTGGCTCTGCGCGACGAGGTGGGAGACCCCGGTGGCCTCGGCGGCGGCCAGCAGGTGGTCCGTCCCCTCCGTGCGCAGCCGGCTGGTCCGGGTGAGCCACCGGTGGAGGTGCTTGATGTCGGGCTTTCCCGCGCGCGTCATCGACATCGCGCTCATCTGGTGCACGATCGCGTCCGGCTGAGCGGTCGCCACCACCTCACCGACCGACATCGCATCCAGGCCGTCCATCACCAACCCCTGCGCGCCCAACTCCGCCAGCAGCCCCAGCTTTGCCTCAGTCGTCGTCGTGGCCGTCACCTGGTGGCCTCGCGCCACGAGCTGCGAGACCAGCCGCTGCCCCAGAACCCCACTCCCGCCCGCCACGAACACTCGCATGGTCATCACTCTCCATGGTCGGCCACGATCCCTCCGCGGAGGGGGCCAGATGATCGGAACTGGGTGTCGCCGCCCGTCAACCGGTGAAGGGCTCAAGGACGTAGCGGCCCCACGCGATGAACGCCGCAACCGCGAGGTAGACCAGGTTCAGCACCACGAACGCGGATTCGCCGCGTCGACCGTGGGTGATCATGGCGCCGGCCATCAGCAGGATCCAGCACACTGCGGTCACCGGCACCAGAACCGGCGCGATGCCGAGCGCGCCGGGCAGGATCAAGCCCACCGCGGCCAGGAGCTCAAGAACACCCAGGGTCTTGAGGAAGCCGACGCTGGCGTCTGCGGTCCATCCTCCACCATGGACCGCAGCCAGTTTCTCCTTGGGCACGAACGCCTTGCTGATGCCGCCGCTCAAGGCGACCACCGCCAGCAGTCCGGCAGCGATCCACAACGCTAGGTTCATCGTCCACTCCTTGATCGAGGATTGTCCTGCACCCCCTAGACGAGACAGCGACCCCCGCAGTGACATCTCCCAGCCTTGGCAACCCTGCGGCCCCCCAGGCCGTCGCCGCGGCACTACCCGTGGCCCGCACCCCGCCACCGGGCCATCACAACCACTGGCCAGACGGCCTGTCACACCAGGCGCGGCGGCGCGCTGGCGGACAACGCGGCACACCGGCTCCCGCACCTGTTCGCGAACACGTCCTGGGGGAGTCGCGCCCAGCTCCGCCAGCAGCCCCAGCCTTGCCTCAGTCGTCGTGGCCGTCACCTGGTGGCCTCGCGCCACGAGCTGCGAGACCAGCCGCCGCCCCAGAACCCCCGCTCCCACCTGCCACGAACACTCGCATGGTCATGGGCCAGAAGATCGGGAACTGTGGGTCGCCGCCCGTCAGCCGATGAAGGGCTCGAGCACGAAGCGGCCCCACACGATGAACGCCGCAACCGCGAGATAGATCACGCACACCAGCACGAACACGGACTCGCGACGTCGAACGTGGGTGATCACGGCGCCGACCATCAGCAGGATCCAGCAGACCGCGGTCACCGGCACCAGAACCGGCGCGATGCCGAGCGCGGCGGGCAGGATCAAGCCCACCGCGGCCAGGAGCTCAAGAACACCCAGGGTCTTGAGGAAGCCGACACTGGCGTCTGCGGTCCATCCATAAGCAAGCGCCCTCTGATGGAAGGCAGCCAGCTTGTCCTTGGGCACGAACGTCTTTTGGATGCCGCTGCTCAGCGCTAGCACGGCCAGGAACCCGGCAGCGATCCACAATGCGAGGTTCATCGTCTACTCCTTGATCGAGGATTGCCTGCACCCCCAAGACGAGACAGCGACCCCGCCAGTGACATCTCCGAACACTCGCGCGTCCTGTCCTCAGCGGGATCCCCGGCGGGGCCGCGAGTCGTGTCCATCGCAGCGACCCTGATCTGGTGACCGTCCGGCCGATGGACAAAGCTGCCGCCGGTACCAGCGGGCTGGACGATCTTTCTCGGCTCGCGCGACGAAAGGCGAGGACGGGCGGCTGCCGACAAGCTGAGCGACGGCGGCGCGAACGTGGTCATGGCCCCGCTGGACGTGACCTCGGACGAGTCGGTGACCGACGCCCACCGCGCCTACGCCTCCGCGAATCGACCGCACCATCGAGCGGGTTGGCCCCGACCGGCCGCTCGCCGAGATCGCCGACGCCGAGATCGCCGACGCCGAGATCGGCCAGGCGCTCGCCGGGCTGTGGGGCCGCTGCGCGCCGGCGACCTGGAACCGCGACCGCGCCGCCGTCACCTCCTGGCTGACCTGGTGCCAGACCAAGAAACACTGGGCCACCCCCTCGGTCCCGGCTGAGGCCGGACGCCGCAAGGAGAGCGCCGACGAGACCCGCGCGGTCGCCAAGACCACCATCCATCGGCTTGCAACGCCGCGACATCCCGCTGCGCGAGAAGACGCTGTGGCGAATGCTGTACGAGACCGCGGCAAATCGTGGCCTCCGACGGGTGGTGGGCTATGCGCGGTCTCGATCGTGCCGCTCGTGCCCGCCGTCGTCGTCGTACGGCAGGAGACGGTCCGCCGTACTTCCGCCGCCGTACGCCCCCTCGCGCCTACGGTGCCGGAAGTGTCCCGCCCCGTCCTCACCCGTGTGACCTCCCGGGGTCTCTCGGTGCGCCGGACGTCCTGCCTGGCATTGCGACGAGCGGTGGACATCACCTTCGGTGCGCGATCGTCTCAGGAGCCGGTGGCGGGGCATGCCGCCACCTGTGGACGCGGCATGGCAGGATCGCGGTCATGTCCCTCAGCGTCCCCCGCCTCCGGCTCGGCTCGACCGAGATCATCGCCCTCGCCGACGGCGAGGGCCCGTTCTTCTCCCCGCGTGCCGAGGCGTTTCCCGAGGCCACGGCCGCCCAGTGGGCCGAGGCCGACCGCTACGACCCGGGCGCGGTCGACGCGGAGGGCCGCTGGCGGCTGCAGTTCCGCGCGTACGCGATCCGCGGCGACAAGGGCGTCACCGTCGTGGACGCCGGCATCGGCCCCGCGGACAGCCCGGCCCGCTCGTGGGCGCCCGTGCCCGGCGTGCTCCCCGAGTCGCTCGCCGCCGCGGGCATCGACCCGGCCGAGGTCGACACCGTGGTACTCACGCATCTGCACACCGACCACGTCGGATGGGCGGTCGTGACCGAGGCGGCCGTCCCGTCGGCGGACGGCGACGCCTCACCCGGCGACCGCCGCCCCTACTTCCCGAACGCCGAATACCTGCTCCAGCGGGCCGAGTTCGACGCCCTCGACAGGCTGAACCCGCAGCTCCGCGAGACCCTGACCGATCCGCTCCGGGCGGCCGGACGGCTCCGGCTGCTCGACGGGGACACCCCGCTGCGCGCCGGGCGGACGGTCGCCACGCCCGGTCACACGCCCGGGCACCAGAGCGTGCTGGTCGCGGACGGGCGCGAGCAGGCGCTCATCACCGGAGACCTCCTGGTGCACGCGCTCCAGCTGCTCCACCCGGAGCTCGCCTACGCGCACGAGCTCGACCCCGAGGCGGCCAGGCGCTCGAGGAAGCGCCTGTTCGACCGCGAGACCGGGACCACGCTGCACCTGGCGACGCCGCATCTGACGGAGCCGTTCATCTCGGTGTGATCGTGGCCGGTGGCAGCCGGCGTCGATGTCGCGGTGCCGTGGGTCAGGAGAGCCCGGCACGGGATCTTCCTGGTGCGGAGCGGTGACGCAGCCAGTAGGCCAGGACGGCGGCGGCGAGCAGCGCGCCCCACAGGGGGTACGGCCAGAGCAGCAGAGCGCCCGGCTGGCCGCGCACGACGGAGTCGATCACGAGCCCCGGCGAGGCCAGGCAGCAGATGCCCGCGACCGCGCCTCCGGCGACGACCGGCAGCCGCACCGGGACGGGACGCCCGTGGAAGATCGGCACCCAGCGCGGGAACACCTCGCCCCACCTGCTGATCAGCCCGAGGGTCAGCACGGCGCCCGCCAACGCGGCGAACGCGAGAAGCAGACCCTGCAGCCGTGTGTCGGCCCTGAGCGGCCCGGTGACGTCGGAGTCGGTGGGCCACGGGGTCAGCCAGGTCAGCCGGTACAGCGCGTACGGAAGCGGGCACAGCGCCGCCCCGATCGTGGCGACGCGTCCCCACCTGCCGGCGGACTCGGGCCTGATCCAGCGCGGCGGCTCCCCGGTCCTGAACGCCTTCATCGCGATCACCGCCCACACCGCGCAGGCGGCGGCGTTGGCCAGGGTCCAGCCGAGCCGTCCGCCGAACGCGGCGAAATCCCTCGCGATGTTGCCCAGATAGCGTCCCACCAGGCTCAGCGCACCGGCCCCGGTGACCACGTCCGCCACCGCCAGGACGGCCAGCGCGGCGATGCCCGCCAGGCCGAACGCCTTCCCGCGCGCGGCCGCGATGACCACGACGCCGAGCAGGGCCACGGGCCCCAGGATCGCCAGGCCGTAGGCGAAGACGGACATGATGCCGGCGTCGGAGAGCACCACGCCGAAGAACAGCAGCTCGGCGACCGCGCCGGCACGCACGAGCGGCCCCGGCCCGAAGATCACCGCGAGGCCCACGATTCCGGCGGCCACGGTCATCGGGCCGGTCACGTCGTGCTCGAGCAGGTGTGTCAGCGACACTTTGACGCGGTCGGCCGCCCCGAACGGGTAACTTGCGGGATTCGTCCACCACAAGATCCCCACAGCGGTCACGGCGATCGACAGGAGCGCGCCGAACATCCGGATGGTTCTGGTCATACGGGTCACGCTAGGAACGACCGGGCCGCGCCACCTCCCTCCGGCGGGGGAGTGCGCCCCGCGAGACGTCGGCTAACGTCGTCTCCCGTGAAGCGCCTTCTCGTCCGGGCCCTGCGGGCCGCGGTCTACCAGCTCCTGGGCGCTGCGCTGCTGGCTCCGGTCGCCGTGGCGCTCGGCCTGCCGATCCTGCAGGAGCCGACGCCGGAACGCCTGCTGGTGCTGTGGGCGGCGTGCCTGCCCGCCTCGGTGCTGCTCGCGATGATGCCGCTGACGCGGCGCCTGGAGGTGACCGCGCTGTCGTACCTGCTCGACGTCGACGTGCCCGAGCGCGGCGACCGCCTCTACCTGGTGGCTCTGACCGGCCTGCACCTGTACGTCGGCGCGACGCTCAGCGCGGCCGTGCTGGCGCTGTCCCCCGGACTGCTCCCGAGGGCGTGGCGCGTGGCGCCCGGCGAGGTCGCCGAGGTGCTGCTGCTCGCCGCCGTCGTGCTGGCCGCGATGGTCGCCACGGGGTTCG
The DNA here is from genome assembly GCF_002850745.1 of Nonomuraea indica. GTDB lineage: Bacteria > Actinomycetota > Actinomycetes > Streptosporangiales > Streptosporangiaceae > Nonomuraea > Nonomuraea indica. The sequence goes on along the minus strand of NZ_KZ559466.1, from coordinate 114,874 downwards.
GCCAGCGCTGGGTCGCGCGCCGGTTGCTGCGCTCCGAGCCGTCCCGCCTGATCGACGAGCTCGGCCGCCGCCAGTCACTCGCCCTGGAGCTGCACGACTCCGTCGGCCACGCCCTCAGCGTCGTCCTGGTGCAGGCCATGGCGGCCGAGGCGGCGCTGCAGCGCGCCGCCCCCGCGCTGGCCACGCAGTCGCTCGGGCACCTGACGACCACCGCCCGCGACGCTCAACAGCAGCTCGACGTGCTGCTCAGCGTGCTGGACGACGGCGTGGCGGGCGAGACGCCCACGTTGGACGCGCTCGGCACCCTCACCCGCGGCCTCGACGTCCGGGTCAGCGTCGACCACCTCGGCAAGGTACGGCCCGCGACGTCGCGGGCCGCGTTCGCGATCGCCAGGGAGGCGCTCACCAACGCCCTGCGTCACGGGCACGGCCCGGTCACGCTCCGCGTCGCCGTCGGCGCCGACCTGACCCTGACCGTGGACAACGCGACCCTGAGCACGCCCGGGGAGCCGGGGCGCGGCCTGACCGGCATGCGCATGCGGGCCCGGCTCGCGGGCGGGACGTGCACCTGGGAGGAGGTGGGGGGAACGTGGCGCGTCCGGGCGAGCCTGCCGCTGTGATCCGGGTCGTCCTGGCCGACGACGAGAAGCTGATCCGCTCGGGTTGGGCGACCATGCTCTCCCTCCACCCCGACATCGAGGTGACGGCCGAGGCCGCCGACGGCCGCGCGGCGGTCGCGGCCGGCGTCGGCGCGGACGTCGTATTGATGGACATCCGCATGCCCGGCATGGACGGTCTGGCCGCGACCCGTGAGCTCGCCCGGCGCTCCCCGAAGACGCGCGTCATCATGGTCACCACGTTCGAGAGCGACCAGCTCGTCTGGGGAGCCCTGCGCGCGGGCGCCGCCGGCTACGTGCTCAAACGCTCGCCCGCCGGTGAGCTGGTGGAGGCGGTCCGCCTGGTGCACCGGCGCGACGCGGTGCTGTTCCCCGACGCGCTGCGCCGCATCGCCTCGCCGTACGTCGGCACCGCTCGGCAGCGCCTGCCGGTCGAGCCGACCCCGCGCGAGCTGGAGGTCCTGCGGCACGTCGCGCTCGGGCGGAACAACGCGGAGATCGCCTCGGCGCTGCACGTCACCAGGGAGACGGTCAAGACGCACGTCGGCAACATCCTGGACAAGCTCGGCGCCCGCGACCGCACCCAGGCGGCCGTTCTCGCCTACGAGCTCGGGCTGGTCAGCACCGGCGTGGCGGAGGCGGGCCAGGAGCCGCCGGCATCGAGAAAGCGCCTGTGACTTCGCCGCGTCGTGTGCCGTCATCGGCCGGCTCGGCGCCGCGCGTCAGCCGGCCAGGACCGCGACCAGTTTGAGGCCTTCGTCGGCGAAGAGGGATCCCGCCTGCTCTCCTTCCTCGCGCGTCTCCAGCAGCACCAGGCTGGAGGAGCCGTCAGGCCGGGGGACGACGCGGATCCGCCGCACCTCGCCGGAGCCGCTGCCCTGCAGGTCGGGATGGATCACCGTCGGGGTCCAGTGGACTCTCCAGGCGCGGTCGACATCGATGATCTGCAGGCGCCCGTCGTAGGAGTAGGGGACAGGACCGTCGAGGGTGACGGAGAACAGGGCGTTGTAGGTGGCGGCCTGTCCGAAGTCCCGGTCGCTCTGGGGCCGGACGCGGATGTCGCCGACGGTGATCTTCCTGGCCCGGGACCCCTCGGTGAAGGCGGCGTAGACCTCGTCGAAGTCGCGCGGCGGTTCGAGCACCTGGGCCTTCATGGCGGACAGGTCGCCGCGTTGCCAGGCCGTCAGGAACGCGGTCGCCGTCTGCAGGGGCGAGCCTTCGGTGCGCGTCGACAGGTGGACGGCGGCGCCCAGGCCGAGGATCGCAGCCAGGGCCACCGCGATGACGACCCCTGCCCGTCGCCAGGGTGGAGGATATGCCGACATATCGGGCTTACCCTATCGGTCGGAATCGGCCGTGCCGAGTCCCGGCCGCGCGACCACCGGCTCCCTGAGCCCGGCGAAGGGGGGCGGGCGGGGGGCCACGACAATGGGAACATGACACGTGCGGTGTACGTAGCGGCGGGCGAGGCGGAAAGCAACAAGGGAACCGTCGCCCTGGGCCTGGTCGAGCTGCTCTCCCGGCAGGTGGAGAGCGTGGGGGTGTTCCGTCCGGTGGTGCGGGAGGGGCGCGAGGACGCCCTGATCAACACCATCCGCAGCAGGTTCCAGCTCGCCCTGCCCTACGACGCGTGCGCGGGTGTCACCTACGGCGAGGTGCACGCTGACGTGGAACGCGCGGCGGGGGACGTCGTGGCCCGCTATCGTGCACTGGCCAGGCAGTGTGACGCGGTGGTGGTGATCGGCACCGACTACACCGACGTGGGCGCGCCGACGGAGTTCGGCTTCAACGCCAGGCTGGCCGCCGACCTGGGCACGCCGGTGATCAACGTGGTGAACGCCAGGGGCAGGACGCCCGCGCAGGTCGCCGCCGCGGTCGAGCTGTCGTCCAGGGAGCTGGCGCACCATCACGCCGGTGAGCTCGCGGTCGTGGTCACCCGTGCGGCGGAGGGGTTGCCGGCGACCTCGCACCCGACCCCGGTGTTCGTGCTGCCGGAGAATTCCTCCCTGCGCGCGCCCACGGTCGCCGACCTGCTGGACGCCTGCGACGGCCGGCTCTTCCTGGGCGAACGCGACGGGCTCGGCCGGGAGGTGAGCGCGTTGATGGTGGGCGCCATGTCACTGCCCGGCATCCTGGACCGCCTCACCGAAGGCGCCGCGGTGATCATCCCCTCCGATCGGGCCGCCGCGCTGCTGCCCGGGCTGATCGCGGCGCACACGGCGCCGGGCTTCCCCGCCCTGTCGGCGGTGGTGATGACCGGCGGCACGGATCTGCCGGCCCCGGTGGACCGGCTGTTGAGCGGCATGGCGACCCCGCTGCCGGTGATCACCACCGAGCACGACACCTTCGACACCGCGGCCCGCCTGTCGGCGGTGGAGGGCCGGTTCACGCCCGAGGCCGGCGGGAAGATCGACACGGCGCTGCGGCTGTTCTCCGAGCACGTGGACGGCAGGCTGCTGCTGGAACGGCTGGCGATCGCCAAGACCGACGTCGTGACGCCGCTGATGTTCGAGTACGAGCTGCTGGACCGGGCGCGCGCCCGGCGCCGCCACATCGTGCTGCCGGAGGGCGAGGAGCCGCGCATCCTGCGCGCGGCCGACATCCTGCTGCGCCGGGGAGTGGCCGAGCTGACCCTGCTCGGCGACGAGGAACGCATCAGGTTCCAGGCCGCCCAGCTCGGCCTCGACCTGACCGGGGCCGCCGTGATCAGCCCGTTCGACGCGGAGCTGCGCGAGCGGTTCGCCCGCGAGTACGCCGCCGTCCGGGCGCACCGAGGGATGACCGTCGAGCTGGCCCGCGACACCGTGACCGACGTCTCCTACTTCGGCACCCTCATGGTCCACACCGGCATGGCCGACGGCATGGTCTCGGGCTCGGCGCACACCACCGCGCACACGATCAGGCCGGCGTTCGAGATCCTGCGCCTGGGGCTGGTCTCCAGCGTGTTCTTCATGTGCCTGGCCGACCGGGTGCTGGTGTACGGCGACTGCGCGGTGAACCCCCATCCGACCGCCGAGCAGCTCGCCGACATCGCGATCTCCTCGGCTCGTACCGCGGCGCTGTTCGGCGTCGAGCCGAGAATCGCGATGTTGTCGTACTCGACGGGCACCTCGGGCGCCGGCGCCGACGTCGACAAGGTCCGCGCCGCCACCGAGCTGGTCCGCGAGCGCCGCCCCGACCTCCAGGTGGAGGGGCCGATCCAGTACGACGCCGCGGTGGATCCCGCCGTGGCGCGGACCAAGATGCCCGAGAGTCAGGTGGCCGGACGCGCCACCGTCTTCGTGGTGCCCGACCTCAACACCGGCAACAACCTGTACAAGGCCGTCCAGCGCAGCGCGGGGGCGGTCGCGGTGGGACCGGTGCTGCAGGGGTTGCGCAAGCCGGTCAACGACCTGTCGCGCGGCGCCACCGTCGCCGACATCGTCACCACCGTCGCCGTCACGGCCGCGCAGGCGCGCGACGAGCGGGCTCCTCACGAGGACGAGCTGCCGGAGGCGGCGACCCGCCGCTGAGAGGGCGGACCCGCCGGATCGAGGACGGCCTGCCGACGGGGGTCAGGACGCCAGGCGCGCGAGGGTCTGGCCGGCGATCTCCCCCTCCTCGTCGGTGGGGATGACCAGGACGGGCACCTCGGCTCCGGGAAGTGACACTTCGCGCTCCTCGCCCGACTCCGTCCGGTTCAGCGCGGCGTCGACGGCGATGCCGAGCCGGTCGAGCCCGGCGAGGCATTCGGCGCGGGTGCCGGCGTCGTGCTCGCCCACCCCGCCGGTGAACACGATCCCGTCCACCCGCCCGAGCAGCGCGTAGTAGGCGCCGACGTACTTGCGGATGCGCCGGGTGTAGATCTGCAGGGCCAGCCTGGCCTCGTCGTCGTCGCGGGCGCGCACCTCACGCATGTCCCGGGACCCGGTCAGCGCGAGCAGACCGGCCCGGTGGCTGAGCGCGTGCTCCACCTGCTGGGCGTCCAGATCGCTCGCCCGGGCGAGGTAACCGGCGAGAGCGGGGTCCACGTCGCCGGAACGGGTGCCCATGACCAGCCCCTCCAGCGGTGTCATGCCCATGGAGGTGTCCACGCTCCGCCCGCCGGAGACCGCGGTGGCGCTGGCGCCGTTGCCCAGGTGCAGCACGATCAGGTTCAGCCCCGCGAGGTCGCGCCCGAGCAGCGCGGCCGCGCGGCGGGTGACGTAGGCGCAGGAGGTGCCGTGGAAGCCGAAGCGCCGCACGCCCAGCTCACGCCACTCGCGCGGCACCGCGTACGTGTACGCCTCGGGCGGCAGCGTCCGGTGGAACGCGGTGTCGAACACGGCCACCTGCGGCACCTCGGGAAACACCTTGCGCGCCAGTCGGATGCCGGTCAGGTTGACCGGATTGTGCAGGGGCGCGAGCGGGGCCAGTTCCTCGATGGCGGCGATGACCTCGTCGTCGATGAGCACGGCCTCGGCGAACCTCGTGCCGCCGTGCACCACCCGGTGCCCGACCGCGACCGGAGCCAGCTCCGGCCCCGCGGCGGTGAACGCCTCCATCATCGCGTCCAGCCCCTCGGCGTGGCCGGGGAAGCGGCGGTCGCTGACGTACGGCGGCCGATCCGCGCCGCGGTGCGTCAGCCGCCCCTGCTCCTGCCCGATGCGCTCGATGAGGCCCTTGGCCGATCGCGTACGGGTGCGCGGGTCGATGAGCTCGTACTTGATGGAGGAGGATCCCGTGTTCAGGACGAGGATGGGACTGTTCATGCCCACGAGCCTATTTCCGTGCGGCGATCAGCCATGAGCGGGCCGACCGTTCCGGATGTCGGTTCGGTCGCTCGTGCCCGGCGTGAAATTCTGCCGTCGGCCGCGGACACGTAGGAGATGAAAGCCCGCAGTGTTCGGAAGGCCTGACGAGGATGACGAGTGAGTGAACAAGATGACCGGTCCCGGTTCGAGGCGGTGTACCGGCGAACCTATGAGCAGATCCTCGGATACGCCGTGCGGCGCTGCTCCTCACCTGAGGACGCCGCCGACGTCGTGGCCGAGACCTACGTGGTCGCCTGGCGGCGGATGACCGAGCTCCCCGACGGCGAGGCCGGCAGGCTCTGGCTGTACGGGGTGGCCCGCCGGGTCCTGGCCAACCACCGGCGTAGCGAGCGGCGCAGGCTCACCCGGCACACCGAACTCACCGCCGAGATCGAGCAGCTCTACGCCGCTCCCTCCCACCACGGTGAGCAGCACGGCGTGGACGAGGCCATGGACATGCTCGCCGACAGCGACCGTGAGCTGCTGGCCCTGACCCTCTGGGAGGGGCTCGACCCCGGCGAGATCGCGACCGTGCTGGACTGCTCCCGCAACGCCGCCCGTATCCGCCTGCACCGGGCCCGCAAGCGTTTCGCCAAGGCCCTGGAGAAGACCCGCCCATCGGCCGCTGGATTCGTATCACGGCCGCTCGTCGAGAAGGAGTCAGGGTGAACAGCGACCAGATCTTCAAGGACCGGGCGAGAGCGCTGGACGAGGACCTGACCGGCCGGGCGTCCACCGCGGGGGCGGACGCGCTGCTGGCGGAGATCGTCTCGATGGAGCGCACCCCGGCCAGGCGGCGGCGCCTGCGCTCTCCCGGCCGCGCTCTGCTCGGCCTTGCCGCGACCGCCGCCGCGGTGGCGGTCATCGCCCCCGGGATGCTGCCTGACGGTACGCCCCCCACCGGGCCGCGGCCTGCCACGTCGCTGTCCGTGGCGGCCGAACCGACCGCCCGGCAGATCCTGCTCGCGGCCGCCGTCGCCGTGGAGCAGGCCCCTGCTGATGGCGACTACTGGCGTGTCAGGACGGTCTCCCAGGCGATGCTGACCGACCCCACCCGGAGCTATGTGCTCGAGGAGAAGCGGTCCGTGGAGCAATGGCTGGCCAAGCGGCCGGGCCTGGGGAGCTGGCGCATCCGTCAGGATCTCGGCGTCAAGCCCGCGACCGCGCAGGACGAGGCGGCCTGGCGGGCCGCGGGGGCGCCCACCAGCTGGCGGTACCCCAAGAACATGAAGACGGAGAACCTGTTCGCCGTCCCGTTCGGACCGCTGGAGGCGGCGGCGGGTGAGCGAACCGCCGAACGGCTTCGCAGCACGTGGAAGGGCACAGCCGGTGACCTGGGCGGGGAATCGATGACCTGGGAGGAGGTGAACGCCATCCCGGACGAGCCCGAGAAGCTCCGGAGCTTCCTGGAAGAGCGCATCGGCCGGCTGGACCTGACCGGATCCGGGATGGACGTGGAGGAGGCGAAGGCGCACATCCTGCTCCGAGACTGTGTGGACTTCATCAGTTTCCTGCCCGCCTCGCCCGGAACCCGGGCATCCGCGTACCGGATCCTCGCGTCTCTGCCGGGCATACGGGCCGAGGGGGAGATGACAGATCCGCTGGGCCGGCGCGGGCAGGTGCTCACCTATCAGGAGGAGATCGAGCCGGGCCTGTTCGCCAAGGTTCAGCTGGTGGTCGATCCCGGCGCCGGCCTGCTCGCCGAGGTGAGGACGAACATGACCGAACTCGCGAGCGGGCGGCGGGCGGAGCTCCGCGTCACCACCTCGTTCCAGGCGGCCGGCTGGACCGACGAACGCCCGGACCTGCCCACCCGTCGGAACTGAGCCGCTCACCGTGACGCCGCACTGGGGCCCGCGCCCGCGAAGGCCGGGCCTCAGCGGCGGGTGAGCCCGGCGTCGTGGGCGACGAGGGCGGCCTGGGTACGGTTGGCGCAGCCGAGCTTGGTCAGGACCTGGGAGACGTATCCCTTGACCGTGGTCTCCTCCAGGTACAGCCGGCCCGCGATCTCGGCGTTGGACAGGCCCTCGCCGAGACCGGCGAGCACGTCCCGCTCCCGCCCGGTGAGTCCCGCGACGGCCCGGCGCGCCCGCTCGCGCGCGCCGCCGTCGCCCTGGGCGAACTCGGCGATCAGCCGCCGGGTCACCGACGGGGCCAGCATGGCGTTGCCCGCGGCCACCACCCGGACCACGGTGATGATGTCCTCCGGCCGGGTGTCCTTGAGCAGGAAGCCCACGGCGCCCGCCCGCAGCGCCCGGTACACGTACTCGTCGAGGTCGAAGGTGGTCAGCATGATGACCTTCGGCGGGTCCGGCAGCCGGGTCAGCCGCTCGGCGGCGACCAGCCCGTCCACGACGGGCATGCGCACGTCGAGCAGGACGACGTCCGGCCGGTGCGTCATCGCCTGCTCCACCGCCTCCGCGCCGTCGTAGGCTTCGGCCACCACCTCGACGTCCCCCGCGGTGGCGAGCAGGGCGCGCAGGTGGGCGCAGACCATGCGTTCGTCGTCGACGAGCAGGACGCGGATCACGAGGCGCCTCCGTGGACGGGCAGCTCCGCGGTGACCTCGTAGCCGCCCGGCAGGGTGGGCAGCGCCCGCAGGGTCCCGCCGACGAGGGCGACCCGCTCGCGCAGGCCGAGCAGCCCGGCGCCTCCGCCGGGCAGGGGGTCGTGCCGGTCGGCGGCCGGGCCGTTGGTGACGCGCAGGCGGATCCGCTCGGGGCCGGACTCCACCTCCACGGCGACCGGGGCGCCGGGGGCGTGCTTGCGGGCGTTCGTCAGCGCCTCCTGCACGATCCGGTAGGCGGTCCTGCTGACCGGCGGCGGCGTCTCCACCGGCTCGCCCGTCTCCACGAGGTCCACCTCGACGCCGGCCGAGCGGTTCTCCTCCACCAGGGTGCGCAGGTCGGGCAGGGCCGGGGGCGGGGCCAGCGGCACTCGTTCCAGCACGTCCCCCGAGCGCAGCACCCCCACCACGGCCCGTAGCTCGTCCAGGGCCTGTGAGCCGGTCTGCCGGATCTGCTCCGCGATCGACTCGACCTCCTCCGGCGGGATGCGTGCCGCCTGGGCCCGCAGCCGCAGCGTCCCCGCCTGGAGCACCATGAGGCTGACCCGGTGCGTCACCACGTCGTGCATCTCGCGTGCCAGCCGGGCCCGTTCCTCGGTCCGGGCCCGCTCCACCCGCGTGTCGCTCTCCCGCATGGCGAGGTCGCGGCGGGCGCGCACGTACAGGCCGAGCAGGAGCGGGGCGGCCACCATCGACACCGCCGCGGCCAGGTGCTGGAGCACCGAGCCGTCCGGGCCGGAGCCGGCCACCGTCCACCCGGCGGCCGGTTCGGGCGGCGTGACCCACGACGGGGCCGATCGCGCCGCGACCCACCCGGTCGCCAGCACCGTCAGGGCGGCGACGCCCCACAGCAGGCGCGGGTCGCGGACGCGGGAGGCGAGGGCGTACACGGCGAACGGCAGCGCCAGCGGCACGCCGCCGGCCAGGCTCGCGGCGGCGACACCGAGCGTCACCGGCGCCGGGCGGTACCGGCGCAGGAGCAGCGCCGCCCCGCAGGCCACCTCCACGGCGGCGTGGGGCACCAGGCCGAAGCCGCCCATGTCACCGGCGGTCGTCCAGCTTCCGACCGCTGCCACGCCCAGGGCCGGCAGCGCGTCGGTGAGCAGGGTCCGCCACCCGATTTCACGCACGCGCCATACCGTAATGGACATAACGCCCGTTATTGCTGTCGTGTGCCGAATACCGACCTTCGCCGGAGGCGGACCCTCCTTTCGTAGGTGCCGGCAGCCCACCGGCGGCGTCACACGCAGGGGGCGAGGTCGGTCCGTTCCGCGCTTCTGCGGATCACCCTGCCCGGCGGAGGCTTGACCGGCGTGCCGCGCTCCGACCCGGACCGGCACGCCGACGAGATCCCCGCGGGCCGTTCCGGCCTGCCCCACCGAGAGGAACACCCATGACGACCACGCGCCCCCGCCGTCTGCGCGCCGCCGCCCTCCTGGCCGCGCTGACCGTCTCCGCCGTCCCGGCGTGGGCGGCGGTCGCCGCCGCGGACAGCGGCGGCGGCACGAGCGGCGCGGCCGGCCGCGGCGCCCTGAAGACGACCCTGGACAGGATCGTCAAGGAGGGCGCGGTCGGCGCCCAGGCCGAGGTCCGGGACGAGCGCGGTCGCTGGACCGGCCGGAGCGGCACGGCGCGGCTCGGCACCGGCCGGCCCATGCCGGCGGACGGGCGCTTCCGGATCGGCAGCACCACCAAGGCGTTCACCGCCACGGTCGTCCTGCAGCTGGTCGGCGAGAAAAAGGTGTCCCTGGACGACACAGTCGAGCACTGGCTGCCCGGCCTGGTCACCGACGGGTCGCGCATCACCGTCCGGCACCTGCTCAACCACACCAGCGGCCTGTTCGACTACCTGCGGACCAAGGGCATGCCGAAGGACGGCGACGACATCCGGCGCGACGGCCGGCGCACCTACACGCCAGAGGAACTGGTCCGGCTCGCGGTCAAGAACCCGCCCTTCTTCCCGCCCGGAACGAGCTGGATGTACTCCAACACCAACTACATCCTCGCCGGGATGATCATCGAGCGGGCCGCCGGGAACACCTTCCACGAGGAGGTCCCCCGGCGCATCATCGAGCCGCTCGGGCTGCGGGACACGTTCCTGCCCGGCACGTCCGTCAAGATCCCCGGCGTGCACGCCCGCGGCTACTTCCCGCGCACCATCGAGCCGGTCGGCGCGCTGGTCGACGTCACCGAGTTCAACCCCTCGTTCGCGGGCGCGGCAGGGGAGATGATCTCCACCACGGCCGACGTCAGCCGCTTCTTCACCGCCCTGCTCAGCGGGAAGCTGCTCGCCCCCGAGCAGCTCAAGGAGATGACCACCATCGTGGACATCTCCCAGCAGACGGGCGTGCCCGGCCTCGGGTACGGCCTGGGCCTGGAGTCGGTGCGGCTCTCCTGCGGGGCCAGGAGCTGGGGCCACGGCGGGAGCACCCCCGGCTACGCGACCTACGTCGGCTTCACCCGCGACGCCCGGCGCCAGGCCGTGCTGTACGCCACCGGCCTGACCAGCGAGAAGAGCGACGCCGCGGCGAAGGAGATGGTCGACCGGGCGCTGTGCGGCGACTGAGGCCCGGCGGACGGCGACGGCCCGCCCCTCAACAGGTCCGGCCGGCCCGGACGGCGGGAAGCCGCCGGCGATGACGTAGGGGCCCGGGAACGCCGGGCCCCTGTAGGGCGTGGCGCCCGCTCACGTGATCGGCCGGGAAGGGTCCGATGGCGGTGCGTGAGGGACCTTCGACCCTACGGGCCTCGCCGAGCCGGCGATGCGATGGAAGACAGTGACCCGTGATCCGCCCGGCAGACACGACGAGACGCGATGCCCCTGCCGGGCCTCACCCGAGGAGGGCGGTCCGATGCCTCCGCACTGTGATTCCCTGAGCGGCCCCGTCGTGACCGCGGCCAAGGAGGCACTCGCCGCACGCGACGTCGACGTGGTGCTCCCGTACGTCCACGCCGGGGGCGAGGACGAGGTCCGGCGGGCGTTCTCCCGCGTGCTCCCGATGCGCGCGCTGGGGCCGGAGGCCGCCGACCTGGCCGACCAGTGGTTCTACGAGACCGTCGTCCGGGTGCACCGCGCCGGCGAGCACGCTCCCTTCACGGGACTCAAGCCGGCGGGCGAGGACGAGGGACCGGTGCTGCCGCTCGCCGAGAAGGCGGTCGAGACCGGCTCCGCCGACGAGGTGCACGCGTTCCTCGACGCGGAGCTGCGGCAGGCCCTGCAGCATCGCCTGGGCGAGGTGGTACGGCTGGCCCGGGAGCGCGACGGCACGGTCGCGAGCGCCCGCGCCCATGTCGCCGCCATGCTGGGCTTCGAGGTCTACTGCCACCATCTCCACCGGGCCCTCGTCTCCGGCGCGCACGCCGAGCACCAGGAGGGCTGACCGGCGGGCGGGCAGGGGCACGCCGTCGCGCCGCCTCGCGCGTCGCGACGGCCGGAAGGGACGGCGGCGGAGCCGGGCGCGGGCACGTGACCCGTGGCGGACGTCAGCCGGTCCGGCCTAATCCGGCCGGGAACGGCGATACCGATGACAGAGCTCCGGTGCCACGGGGGGACGGGAGCCTGTGAGGAGAACGACCATGACGCAACCGATCGTCGTCGGCTTCGACGGATCACAGTCCTCGCGGCAGGCCCTGACGTGGGCAGGGCAGGAGGCCGCGATCCGTGCGGCCCCGCTCCACATCGTCCACGCGCTGCCGCCGTGGTCACCCGACGTCCTCCTCGCCCCGGAGGCCACCGGCTGGGACGCCGACGCGGAGGCCGCCGCACGGGAGCAGCTCGGGCAGGCCGAGGCCCACGTCCGAGCCGGCAGGCCGCAGTCGCAGGTCACCACCGGCGTCGTCTCGGGACCGGCGGGGGAGGTGCTCGTCCAGGCGGGCGAGGGGGCGCAGCTGATCGTGGTGGGCAGCCGGGGGCATGGCAGGTTCGCCGAGCTCCTGCTCGGCTCGGTGAGCCTGCACGTCGCCACCCGCGCGTCGTGCCCGGTGGCCGTCGTCCGGCAACCGCCGGCCGTCGGCCACGGAGTCGTCGTCGTGGGCGTGACCGGGCAGAGCGGTCAGGAGACACTCCTCGACCTCGCCTTCCAGGAGGCCGCCCTGCGGCGTGCCACGCTGCGCGCCGTGCACGCGTGGACGCACCCGGGCACGATCACGCCCTGGACCGTCGAGCCCGTGGTCTACGACGTGGAGGTCGTGGGGCAGGACGAGGCGCTGCGGCTCGCGCAGGTCCTCGCCGGATGGCGGGACAGGTTCCCGGACGTCGAGGTCGTCCAGCAGGTGGTCCACGAACACCCGGCCAAGGCGCTGGTCCGGGCCTCGGCGGAGGCCGATGTCGTCGTCGTGGCGGCCTCGCACGGAGCGACGCGGGCCGTGCTCCTGGGCGGCACCACTCATGCGGTGCTCCACCACGCGCGGGCGCCGGTCCTCGTGGTCCGTGGCTGAGCGCGCGCCGGGGGTGTCACCAGGGAGAAGTGGAGAAACCCCAAATGGGTACATATGGGACGAGAAATCCGACCCGGGCGACGGTGTGTCCCGGGACTCCCCACCACGGGAGGCGGCCATGAAAGAGCGAACCTGGGAGCGGCTCGGCGCGGCCGGCGGGCTGGCCGCCGCGGTGCTGCTGCTCCTCGCCTTCATGATGGTCCTGAACCCGCCGGAGCTGACCACCGGCCCCGGCTCGATCCTGCGCTACCTCGAGGATCGCCGAACCGCCATCCTCACGGCGTCCATGCTCACCACGCTGGCCGCGGTGGTGTTCCTGTGGTTCGTGGCGCATCTGCGGCACGTCCTGCAGCGGGCCGAGGGTGGCGCGGAGGCGTTCTCCCCGGTGGTGCTCGTCTCCGGGGCGAGCCTGGCCACGGTGTGCGCGCTGGCCATGGTGCCGATGACCGCCCTGGCCATGCTGACCGCCCCGCCCGCACGGGTCGGGGACGTCGAGGCGGTGCGCGTCCTGTACGCCGTCCACCTGCTCTCCCTCGGGCCGCTCGGCCTGCTGGTGGCGCTGTTCGCGGTGAGCACCGGCGCCGCCATGGTGCGCCGGGAACTGGCCGGGCCGTGGCTCGGCTGGCTCGGGATGGCCGTCGCCGTCCTCGGGCTGGTCGTGGGCGTCGGCAGCTTCTTCACGGCCCCGACCGGGGCGATGATGGGCCTGGCCTACGCCATGGGCATCGCCTTCGCGCTGTGGATCGGAGCCGGTTCGGTCGCCATGCTCGTGCGCCCCGAGGTCGAACGCGGGTCCAAGGTGCGCGGAGTCTTCGCCCACTGACCCTCCACAGCGCGGCCATCTGGTGACCTTGGTCCCTGTCGTCCGCGAGCCGAACGGCGGAGAGTGGAGGGCGGAGGTGGTCGTGATGATGTACGGGTACGGCCCGGGGATGGGCTGGATGATCCTGATGACCATCGTGTGGATCGTCCTCATCGGGGCGGTCGTCTGGGCGGCTCTCCGGGTCGCGCGGACGCTGGAGCGCGGGGACCGCGGCCGGGACACCGCGGAGGACATCCTGGCCCGGCGGTTCGCCAAGGGGGAGATCGACGCGGCGGCCTACGACGAGGCCCGGGAACGCCTCGAACGGGGCAGCCGGACACGGTGACGGGACGCCGGGCACGGTGACGGGGCCGCCGGGGCCCTGACCGGCAAGGACGTACGAGCGGGGGAAGACATGAGCCGACGCTCACTGAAGACCGGGGTGGCCGCCGGGGCGCTGCTCGCCGCCGTGGCGACGGCGGGGGCCGCCGCCGCGGACATGAGCGGCCGATCGCCGACACCCGTGCCCAGTCCCACGGGCACGCCGTCGGGGACGACGACCTGTCCGGGCATGGGGCAGATGCGGCCGATCGCGGGCGAGTACGCGTACCTGAGCGAGATGGTGCCGCACCACGAGGAGGCGGTGACCGCGGCCCGGCAGCTGGAGCGTTCGGACCGGCCGGAGATGCGGCGGCTCGGGCGGACGATCGTGGAGACGCAGAGCGCCGAGGTCGAGCGGATGAAGGGCTGGCTGGCCCGGTGGTACCCGTCCAGTCCCACGCCGACCCCGACCACCACGATGATGCGGGACCTGGAAGGGCTGTCCGGTGAGGAACTGGACAAGGCGTTCCTGCAGGACATGATCCCGCACCACATGATGGCGATCATGATGTCGCAGCAGCTGCTCATGCGGGGCCAGGCGGAGCACTCCGAGGTCGTGGAGTTCGCCCGCTCGGTGCGCGACGGCCAGCACGGCGAGGCCATGCAGATGCGCCAGTGGCTGGGCCAGTGGTACGGCTGGGGAAGCATGCCCTGCATGCCGGGCATGCACGGTATGCAGGGCATGCCCGGCGGGCCGTCGCCCACGGGCCCTGAGCCGTCGCCCACGAGCCCAGAGCCGTCGCCCACCGGCAGCTGAGCCGGCCGCCCATGGGCAGGTCAACGCGGCC
>NZ_KZ559466.1:19143-100501 GCF_002850745.1 Nonomuraea indica | reverse complement strand
GGAGGAGGGACCGGCCCGGCGGGCCTGCCGGGGTGTCAGCCCAGGCCGTTGCGCATCGCGGTGATCAGCTCTCCGTTGGTCGTGTCACCGCTGAGCTCCCAGAAGAACGCGCCGCCGAGGCCCTGGTCCTTCGCGTAGCCCATCTTGCCGCCGATGGTGCTCGGCGTGTCGTAGCTCCACCACTGGTTGCCGCAGTGGGCGTAGGCGGTGCCCGCGACGGTGCCCGTCACGGGGCAGCGGGTCTTGAGCACCTTGTAGTCCTCGATCCCCTGCTCGTACGTGCCGGGGGCGGGGCCGGTGGCCGTGCCGCCCGGCGCGGCCTGGGTGACGCCCGTCCAGCCGCGGCCGTAGAAGCCGATCCCGAGCAGGAGCTTGCTCGCCGGCACGCCCTTGCTCTTGAGCTTCTGGACGGCGTTGTCGGAGTGGAAGCCCTCGATCGGGATGCCGCTGTAGGAGGTGAGCGGCGAGTGCGGGGCGGTCGGCCCCTGGGCCGCCCAGGCGCCGAAGAAGTCGTACGTCATGACGTTGTACCAGTCGACGTACGGGGCGGCGCCGCCGTAGTCGGCCGCGTCGATCTTGCCGCCGGAGGTGCCGTCGGCGGTGATGGCCGCCGTGACCAGGTTGTCCGAGCCGAAGCGGGAACGCAGCGCCGACATCAGGTTGCGGAACGCCGCCGGGCCGCTGGTGTCGCAGGTGAGGCCGCAGGCGTTCGGATACTCCCAGTCGATGTCGATGCCGTCGAAGACGTCGGCCCAGCGCGGGTCCTCCACCAGCCGGTAGCAGGACTCGGCGAAGGCCGCCGGGTTGGCCGCGGCCTGGCCGAAGCCGCCGGACCAGGTCCAGCCGCCGAAGGAGAACAGCACCTTGAGCTGGGGGTGCTTCTTCTTCAGCTTGCGGAGCTGGTTGAAGTTGCCGCGCAGGGCTCCGGCGTCCCAGGTGTCGGCGACGCCGTCCACGCTCTCGGCCGCGCTGTAGAAGCGGTCGTAGTCGGCGTAGGAGTCCCCGATCACGCACTGGCCGTTCTGCACGTTGCCGAACGCGTAGTTGATGTGCGTCAGCTTCGCCGCCGAGCCGCTGGTGTCGATGTTCTTGACGTGGTAGCCGCGCTGGTAGACGCCCCACTGCACGAAGTAGCCGAGCACCTTGTCACCCCCGCCGCCTCCGCCGCCGCTGGTGGTGGCGGTGACGGGTGCGCTGGGGGCGGAGAGGTTGCCGGCGGCGTCCTTGGCGCGGACGGTGTAGGTGTAGGCGGTGTTGGCGGTGAGGCCGGTGTCGGTGTTGGTGGTGCCGGTGACGGTGGTGACGAGGGTGGTGCCTCGGTAGAGGTTGTAGCCGGTGACGGCGACGTTGTCGGTGGAGGCGTTCCAGGCGAGGGAGACGCTGGTGGAGGTGACTCCGGTCGAGCGCAGGCTGCCGGGCACCGACGGCGCCTGCGTGTCATCGCCTCCGCCGCCGCTGGTGGTGGCGGTGACGGGTGCGCTGGGGGCGGAGAGGTTGCCGGCGGCGTCCTTGGCGCGAACGGTGTAGGTGTAGGCGGTGTTGGCGGTGAGGCCGGTGTCGGTGTGGGTGGTGCCGGTGACGGTGGTGACGAGGGTGGTGCCTCGGTAGAGGTTGTAGCCGGTGACGGCGACGTTGTCGGTGGAGGCGTTCCAGGCGAGGGAGACGCTGGTGGAGGTGACTCCGGTCGAGCGCAGGTTGCCGGGCACCGACGGCGCCTGCGTGTCATCGCCTCCGCCGCCGGTGGCCTTCCACAGGGCCGGCACGTTCGACGGCTCCCAGCCCGGCTGGGAGGTGTGGCTCTGCAGGCACTCGTACTCGGCGCCGTTGTAGGTGACGCGGGTGCCCGTGGTGTACGCCGTCCACGGGGCCCACGCCGCCAGGGCGCCCGCCGAGGTGAGCGAGGTGGTCGCGCCGTAGGCTCCGGGCGGGGCGGCGACGGCGGCGGTGAGCGGCAGCAGTAACGCCGCCAGGCCGGCGAGGATCTTGCCGATGGTCGTGTGTCTCATGGTTCTCCGGCATCCGGGATCTGTGGGGGGTGGGATGGGAGTGTCGGACAGGAAAACTCTTAGGAAAGTTTCCTGTCTATTGTTCACGAACGTAGCTCGCGCCCACGATGGCGTCAACAGCCCGTCACCTCGTTGGACCCCGCCGTGCCGGTGCGGCGGCAGGGCACGGACCCGGTCCAGCGGGGCGGGGTATCGGTGGCGTCCGCGGTGAGCCCACCTGGACGAGTCGCAGCGATCAGCCGGCCCCGCAGAGCAGCAGGGCGCTTCTGGCCAGGGTGTCCCTGGCCTGCTGGGGTGTCATCCGTCCTGTCCGCACCTCGTCTCCGGCGGCGTGGCCGAGTGTGGCGATGGCGGTGACGAGCCAGGGCACGGGAAGGCCGGAGGCGAACTCGCCGGACTGCCGGCCGCGGCTGAGCACCGCCTCGAGGTGGTCGAAGACCGGCTCGTGCCGCTTGCCGTCGGCGGTGGAGTCGCCGGCGGGAGGGGAGACCGTCAGCAGGAGCGGATACCGCTGGAGGGTGCGCCAGCTGATGTCGAGCAGCTGCAGGAGCGCGTCGACGGCGGGTGCCCGGTCCAGCCGGGCCGCGTCCATCCCGGCCGCCGCCTCCGCGGCGATCTCGTCGAACACCGCGCTGATCAACGCCTCCCTGGTCTTGAAGTGCGCGTAGACGGTCTGCCGGCTCACGCCGGCCGCGACGGCGATGTCCTCGACGCTCGCGTGTGGCTGCACGGCGAGCACGTCCTTGGTCGCCCTGAGGATCTCGCCGGCGCTGCGGTCGGCGTCGGCCCGGCGGCGTCGGCGTCTGGAGGGTGTTATCTCGGACACGTTGTCAATCTTAGTCGCCCTCGCTATGTTTGACAGCATGTCAGAGTTAATGGGTCGGCGTGACGCGCTGAAGGCCGGAGTCACCATGGCGGTGGCCGGGGCCGTAGCGGGCACCGGTCAAGCCGCGGCGGCATCGGCGGCGCGCTGGATCGCCCTCACCGGAGTCACCGTCGTCGACGTCACCGGGCGCCCGCACCGGCGCAACAGCACCGTGCTCATCAGGGGACAGCGGATCGTCTCGGTGGGACCGCGCGCTGAGCTGCCGGAGGGCACGCACGTCATCGACCTGCCAGGCAAATTCGTGATCCCCGGCCTGTGCGATGCCCACGTGCACAGCATTCCCGCCGAACGCGTCTCCCCTCCGCTGTACCTCGTCAACGGTGTCACCACCGTGCGCGAGATGTCCGGCAGCCCGCTGCTGCACAGGTGGCGCGAGCGGATCGACCGGGGCGAGTTGCTCGGGCCGCGCTCGGTCATCGCCGGCCGGATCATCGACGGCGCGCCGACCATCGGCGATCCGTCGGTCTTCGCCGAGGTCGCGACCGAGGCCCAGGCCCGCGAAGCGGTCCGTCAGGCGAAGCGGGACGGCGCGGACTTCGTCAAGGTGTATTCCAGGCTCTCTCCCGAGCTGTACCGGGTTGTCACCGACGAGGCGCGCCGGCACCGGATGCCGGTGGCCGGGCACTGTCCCGACGGGGTGGCGCTGACCACGGTCAGCGCCCTCGGTCAGTGCAGCGTCGAGCACCTCTACTCCACCTGGTACGACACTTCCACGCGGGAGCGCGAGCTGCGGGCCCGGATCGCCGACCTGAGGTTCGCCCGGAGCGACTACGTCAGTTGGCTGCAGGAGATCCACCGGCTGGAGTGGGATGCCGTCGCCGGCTACAGCGCCCGGAAGGCGGCGGCGGTCTTCGCCACGCTGGTGCGCAACCGGACCCGCGTGGTGCCGACCCTGACGGTCTACCAGGTGCTGGACCGGCCGGACGAGGTGCGGGACGACGGGCGGCTCACGTACGTGCCTGCCGCCGTGGCCGAAGGCTGGCGGTGGGCGCTGGCCAACATCATCGAAGCGGGCCGTACGCCCGAGGTCGCCGCCCAGCGGCACGCGCTGTTCGAGCGCCGCAAGGCGTTCGTGAAGGAGCTGGCGGAGGCCGGAGTGCCGGTGGTGGCGGGGACGGACGGCGGCGACGTGCCGTTCGTCGTGCCCGGCTTCAGCCTGCACGACGAGCTGGCCAACCTCGTGCGCTCCGGCCTGTCGCCGCTGGGCGCGCTGCGGGCCGCGACCCTGGAACCGGCGCGGCTGCTCGGGCTGGACGACTCGATCGGTGCCGTCGCGCCCGGCAAGGCCGCCGATCTGGTCATCCTGGACGCCGACCCGCTGATCGACATCCGCAACACCACCCGCATCCACGCCGTGGTGACCCGCGGCCGCGTCATCTCCACGGAGCAGCGGGCCCGGATGCTCGCCGAGATCGCAAGCGCCGCAGCCGCATGAGGGCTCCGGGTAGGGTGACACGCCTCGTCACCGCGCTCTGTCTGCTGTCCACCGGCCTGCTCGCGGGCGCCTTCGGCTACGGCGCCGTCAACGTCGCGACCACCTTCGACGCGGTGCCGCTCGACGTGCGGCTGACCTTCCACTCGGCCCTCATGCGCATGAACGGCCCCGTCATGCAGACCGTCATGGCGCTGGCCGCCCTGAGCTCGCTGGCTCTGGCCCTGCTCGCCCGGCGCCGTCTGGCCGGGGTGGCGGGCGTGCTGGCCGTGCTCTCGTTCCTGATCACCCGGTTCGGCAACGTGCCGATCAACGGCCAGATCAAGGTGTGGGCC
Source organism: Nonomuraea indica (assembly GCF_002850745.1). Classification (GTDB taxonomy): domain Bacteria; phylum Actinomycetota; class Actinomycetes; order Streptosporangiales; family Streptosporangiaceae; genus Nonomuraea; species Nonomuraea indica. The sequence goes on along the minus strand of NZ_KZ559466.1, from coordinate 95,842 downwards.
GTCGGCACGCCCCCGGCCGACTACGCCGAGATCCTCCAGCGGTGGGAGATGTACAACGTCATTCGCACGCTTACGGCCTTCGTCGCTTTTGCCCTGATCATCACCCTCGTCGTTCGAGATCAGCAAGGAGATCGCTAGTGCGTCTCGTCAGGAGCCTCGTGGCGCTGGTACTCGCCACGACACTGGGCGCCCAGCAGCCCGCCTCGGCGGAGTCCGGGCCCGGCTGGAAAGCGGCCTGGTCGGCGGCGCCCCAGCGACCGGGCGTCAACTTCACCCCCAACTGGTCCGAGCAGGGCTTCGCGGGCCAGACCCTCCGGCAGGTGGTGCGGATCACCGTCCCCGGCGCCGCCGTCCGGATCCGGCTGACGAACGTGTACGGCACCGCTCCGCTGACGGTCAGCGCCGCCACCGTGGCCCGAGCCTCCGGCGGCGCCGCCGTGAAGACGAGATCGCTGCGGCGCCTGACATCCGGACGCGCGGCGAGCTTCACCATCCCGGCCGGCTCGGAGCTGGTCACCGACCCGGTGGCCGTGCCGGTCTCGGCACTGGAACGACTCACGGTCACGCTGCACTTCGCCAAGCCGACCGGGCCGGCGACGTACCACGCCCAGGCGATGGCCGCGAGCTTCCGCGCCGAGGGGAACCACGTGGCCGACCAAGGCTCGGCGGCCTTCACCGCATCCAGCGTGTCCTGGTACTACCTGTCCGGCATCGACGTTCTGAGCACCTCGCGGAGTCGCAACGGCGTGGTGCTGTTCGGAGATTCGCTCACCGACGGCTACGGCTCCACTCCCGGCGCCGACAACCGCTACCCCGACGAGCTCGCAGAACGGCTGGCGGCCGCCCGCCGGCCGCGTGCCGTGCTCAATCAGGGCATCGGCGGCAACCGCCTGACCGTCGACTCGGCCTGGCTCGGGGACAGGGCCACCGCCCGGTTCGACCGCGACGTTCTCGGCCGCCCCGGTGTCGGCACGGTGATCGTCCTGCTGGGTGTCAACGACATCGGCATGAGCGTGGCGCGTCAGCCCCTGGCCGCGCCGCACACCGAAGTCCCGGCCGCCGAGATCATCGCCGCGCACCGCGAGCTGATCCGCCGAGCGCGTGCCAAGGGCCTGCGCGTCATCGGTGGGACGATCCCGCCCATGAAGGGCTCGCGCTACCACACACCGCTCAGCGAGACCAAGCGCGACGAGGTCAACGCCTGGATCCGCGGCAGCGGCGAGTACGACGCGGTGGCCGACTTCGACCGCGCGCTGGCCTCGCCCGCCGACGAGGATCAGCTCGATCCCGCCTACGACAGCGGCGACCATCTGCACCCCGGCGATGCGGGATACCGTGCGATGGCTGATGCTGTGGATCTCGCAGGTCTGGGTTGAGCGATCGTCCCTCGGGCGCCGCCGATCACCGCGGCGGCGCGCCGGCAGCCCCCTACAGGTAGAGCCGCAGCAGGTCGTCCTCGCTCTCGCGGCGGACGATGACCCGGGCCACGCCGTCCCGCACCGCCACCACCGGGGGCCGGGGCACGTGGTTGTAGTTGCCGGCCATGGAGCGCTGGTAGGCGCCCGACACCGGTACGGCGAGCAGGTCGCCTGGCCGGAGGTCATCGGGCAGCGGGAGGTCCCTGACCAGCACGTCGCCGCTCTCGCAGTGCTTGCCGACCACGGTGAACGGGCTGAGCGGAGCGCCGGACGCCCGGTTGGCCAGCGCGGCGGTGTAGGCGGCGCCGTACATGCCGGGGCGGGGGTTGTCGCTCATGCCGCCGTCCACGCTCACGAACCGGCCCTTGACCGTGCCGACCTCGTAGAGCGCCACCGTCGACGGCCCCGCGATGGACCTGCCCGGCTCGACGGCCAGGCGCAGGCCCGCCGTCTCCTTCCTGAGCACGGTGAGCAGCTCGGCGGGGGTCGGCGGGGTGGGGTCGTCCGGCGTGTAGCGGACGCCGAGGCCGCCGCCCAGGTCGAGCCTGGTCACACCGACGGCCGCGGCGAATTCCGCCATCCTGGCGGCGGCGGTGCCGAAGGCGTCCAGCTCGAAGATCTGCGAGCCGATGTGGGAGTGCAGGCCGTACAGCTCCAGCGAGGGCTCGGCGGTCACCCGCTCCACCGCGAGCGCGGCGGCGCCGGCGCCGAGCGAGAAGCCGAACTTGGAGCCCTCGCCGCCGGTGGCGATGGCGGCGTGGGTGCGGGGGTCGACGCCCGGCGTCACCCTGATCATCACCCGCTGCCGGACCCCCAGGGAGGCGGCGATCTCGGCGAGCCTGGCGATCTCGGTGAAGGAGTCGACGACCACGCAGCCGATGCCCCACGCCACGGCGCGGCGCAGCTCGGCGGGTGACTTGTTGTTGCCGTGGAAGACGACCCGCTCGGGCGGCATCCCGCCGGCCACGGCCACGGCGAGCTCGCCGCCCGTGCAGACGTCGAGCGACAGGCCGAGCCGGTCGAGCCAGCGCACCACCTCGGGGCAGAGGAAGGCCTTGCCGCCGTAGTGCACGTCCCCGTCGGGCAGCGCGTCCAGCCACGCCCGCGCCCGGGCGGTGAAATCGGCCTCGTCCAGCACGTAGGCGGGCGTGCCGTGCGCCCGGGCCAGTTCGGCCGCGCCGATGCCGCCGAGATGCAGCTCCCCGTCGTGCCACGTGGCGGTCCGGGGCCAGATGTCCACACTCATGAGGCGCGAGCGTAAGCAACCGCGACGCCTCACGGAACCGAGCGTCGATGGATTCGTTGCTGAGGGTCGCATGCCTTCACGAGGCTTGGTGGCGCATGGCCGCCTGACCACCATGAGGTGCCATGCGGAAACACCTGGTCATCGCCCTGGCGGCGGTCTGCGCGCTGAGCGCGGGATGCGGAAGGTCCACCTCGGGCACGGCGGCGCCCACGCCGCCCTCCTCGACCGGCAAGAGCGCCAAGGATCTCGTCCCCGAGACTGTGCGGAAGTCGGGCGAGCTGCGGATGGCGACCTCGGAGGGTTACCCGCCGATGGAGATGTACAAGCCGGGCACCCAGGAGATGACCGGCGTCGACGCCGACCTGGCCACCGCCATCGGGGCGCGGCTCGGGCTGCGGACCCGCATCATCAACGCCTCCTTCGACGGTCTCATCCCGGGGCTGCAGGGCGGCAGGTGGGACATCGCCATGGCCGCGCTCAGCGACCTGGAGCAGCGCCGCAAGGCCGTCGACTTCGTCGACTACTTCAACGCCGGCGGCTCGATCATGGTCAAGAAGGGCAACCCCGAGGGCATCAAGACCCTCGCCGACCTGTGCGGCAAGAAGGTCGTCCTGGCCAAGGGCAGCTCCAACCTGGAGATCGGCAAGCGCCAGAACGACAGGTGCGAGCAGAAGATGGAGATCATGCAGAGCGAGGACGCGCCGACCGGCCTGCTCACCATCGACTCCGGCCGCACCGTCGCCACGATCGTCGACTCGCCCGTGGCCGCCATGTACGCCAAGGAGACCGGCAAGTACGACGTCCTGCCCGAGCAGTACGACGCCGGACCGTGGGGCATCGCGATCGACAAGAAGCAGACCGGCCTGCGCGACGCCGTCGCCAAGGCGCTGCAGGAGCTGATCGACAACGGCGAGTACGGCAGGATCCTGGAGAAGTACGGCACCACGGCGAACGCCGTGGCCAAGGTCACGATCAACACCGGCGCATGACGGAGCTCCCGATCGAGGCGGTGAAGCCGTCCAGGCCGGGACGGCTCGCCGCGGCGGCGCTCGCGGCGCTGGCGATGGCCTGGCTCGCCTACACCGTCATCGTCAACCCCAACCTGCACTGGGACGTGATCGCCGCGTTCCTGCTGGACGGCCGCATCATCGGCGGCCTGTGGGTCACGATCGCGCTCACTGTGCTGTCCATGGTCATCGGCGTCGGCCTGGGCATGGTCGCCGCCGTCATGCAGCTGTCGGACAGCCCCGTGCTGCGCGGCGCGGCGGGCCTGTACACCTGGTTCTTCCGCGGGACGCCGCTGCTGGTGCAGCTCATCTTCTGGTTCAACATCGGCCTGGTCTTCCCCGAGATCGGGATCGGCGTCCCGTTCGGCGGGCCGATGTTCCTGCAGTGGCCGGCCAACGAGCTCATCACGCCGTTCACGGCGGCGTTGCTCGGGTTGACCATCAACGAGGGCGCCTACATGGCCGAGATCGTCCGCGCCGGCATCCGCTCGGTCGATCCCGGCCAGCGGGAGGCGGCCGAGTCGCTCGGCATGACGCACCGGCAGATCCTGCGCAGGGTCGTGCTGCCCCAGGCGATGCGGGTGATCATCCCGCCGACCGGCAACCAGTTCATCTCGATGCTGAAGACGACCTCGATGGTCTCTGTCATCTCCGGCGCCGAGCTGCTGACCGTCTCCCAGCGCATCTACCTGGACAATTTCGAGGTGATCGCGCTGCTGGTGGTGGCCTCCGCGTGGTACCTGCTGTTCACCAGCGTGGCCACCGTCGGCCAGCGCTTCCTGGAGAAGAGGTTCAGCCGTGGCCACTAGCATGGTGAAGATCGAGTCGGTCAGGAAGCGCTTCGGCCCGGTGGAGGTGCTCAAGGGCGTCAGTCTCGACGTGCCGGCCGGCGCGGTGGTCTGCGTGGTGGGTCCCTCGGGCTCCGGCAAGTCGACGCTGCTGCGCTGCGTCAACCGGCTGGAGACGATCGACGCGGGCCGGGTGTGGGTGGACGGCGCGCTCATGGGCTTCACCGAGAAGGGCGGCAGGCTGCACCTGCTGCGGCCCGACGAGCTGTGCCGTCAGCGTCAGGAGATCGGCATGGTCTTCCAGCGCTTCCACCTGTTCCCGCACATGACCGCGCTGGAGAACGTCATGGAGGGCCCGTGCACGGTGAGGCGGGTCCCGAAGGCGGCGGCCGCCTCGAAGGCGAGGGAACTGCTCGACAGGGTGGGCCTGGCCGACAGGGCCGGGGCCTACCCCCGGCAGTTGTCGGGCGGCCAGCAGCAGCGGGTCGCCATCGCGCGCAGCCTGGCCATGAACCCCAAGCTCATGCTGTTCGACGAGCCGACCAGCGCGCTCGACCCCGAGCTGGTACAGGAGGTGCTGCAGGTCATGCGCGACCTGGCGGCCAGCGGGATGACGATGATCGTGGTCACCCACGAGATGGGCTTCGCCAGGGAGGCGGGCGACCATCTGGTGTTCATCGACGACGGCGTCATCGTGGAGGAGGGCCCGCCCCGCGAGGTGCTGTCCCGGCCGCGTCACGAGCGGACCCGCGCCTTCCTCGGGCAGGTCCTGTGAACGGCTCGCTCCTCGTGAAGGGTTCGGCTCCATGAGCCTCGACATGCTGATCAGTGGCGGTCTCGTCGCCGACGGGACGGGCGCGCCGCTGCGCCGGGCCGACGTCGGCGTCAGCGACGGCCGCCTCGTCCTGCTGCCCCGGGGTGGCCCGGCCGACGGCGGGGGCGCGCGGGTGATCGACGCCACCGGGCTGGTGGTCGCCCCCGGTTTCATCGACGTCCACACCCACTCCGACGCGGTCACCCTGCTCGGCGAGGCGGGCAGCGAACTGGCCGCCGCCCCCGTGCGCATGGGGGTCACCGTGGAGATCTGCGGCAACTGCGGGTCGAGCCTGTTTCCCGCGCTGCCCGAGCGGGTGCCGGCGCTGCGCCGGTCGAGCAGGGCCGGCTTCGGCGGCGACATCCCGATATTTCTGGACTATGAAGCGTTCGTGGAGGCACACGAGCGGGTCCCGAGGCCGAACCACCTGACCTCCCTCGTCGGCCACGGCACCCTCAGGGCGGGCGTGCTGGGCTACGAGGACCGCCCGGCCACCCCCGCCGAGCTCGACACCATGTGCGCGCTGCTCGACGACGCGCTGGCCGCCGGGGCGGCCGGGCTGTCCACGGGGCTCATCTACACCCCCGGCACGTACGGCGACACCGCCGAGGTGGTCGCGCTGGCCCGGGTCGCGGCGACGTACGGCAAGCCGTACGTCACGCACCTGAGGGACGAGATGTCCCGCGTCGAGGAGGCGCTGGAGGAGGCCGTCGAGATCGCCCGCGAGAGCGGGGCCGCGCTGCACGTCAGCCACCACAAGACCGCGGGGAGGCACGCCTGGGGCAGGACCCGGCGGACGCTCCCGCGCATCGCCGAGCTGCGGGCCCAGGGCATGGACGTCACCTGCGACGTCTACCCCTACACCGAGGGCAGCACGTCGCTGGCGGCGATGTTCCCCCCGTGGGCCAACGACGGCGGCACCGAGGCGCTGCTCGACCGGCTGCGCGATCCCGGCGAGCGCGCCCGGATGCGCCAGGCGATCGAGGAGGGCGTGCCCGGGTGGGAGAACACGGTCGGCAACGGCGGATGGGACCGCATCTCGGTCGCCTGCGCCGCCAACCACCCGGAGGTCGAGGGCCGCACGATCGCCGAGCTGGGCGGTGACCCCGTGGACACGGCCGCCGAGCTGCTCCTCGCCGAAGAGGGCGAGGTGACGATCATCAGCCACTCGATGCGTGAGGACGACGTCCAGCGGGTCCTCGCCAGCGACTTCGCCATGATCGGCTCGGACGGCGTGCCCAAGCCGGGTCACCCGCACCCCCGCCTGGCCGGCACCTTCCCCAGGGTGCTCGGCCGCTACTCCCGCGACCAGGGCCTGTTCCCGCTGGAGCTGGCCATTCACAAGATGACCGGCATGGCGGCGGAACGGTTCGGGCTGGCCGGCCGGGGCATCGTGCGCGACGGCGCACACGCCGACCTGGTGCTGCTCGACCCCGAGACGGTGGCCGACGGCGCCACCTACGCCGACCCGCTGCTGCCCCCCTCCGGCATCAGGGCCGTCGTCGTGGCGGGGCGGCTCGCCGTGGAGGACGGCAGACTCACCGAGGACAGACCGGGAAGGATGATCGGGCGGTGAACGACATCACGCTCGCCGTGGCGACGCGGGACCTGGTGACGGGGGAGTTCCACGGCGTCAACGAGCACGCCGAGCTGCCGCTGGCCAGCGTCGGCAAGCTGCTCCTGCTGGCCGAGGTGGCCATGAGCGTCGAGGGCGGCATTCTCCACCCTGACACGCCCGTGACGCTGCACGAGGACGACTACTGCGGTGGCTCGGGCCTGCTGCCGTCGCTGTCCGGGCGCAGCTGGACGATCGGCGACCTGGCCGTGCTGACCGCCGCGATCAGCGACAACACCGCCACGAACGCGCTGCTGCGGGTGGTCGGCGTGGACCGGGTCAACGCGGCGGCCGCGGCGCTCGGGCTGTCGAGAACCAGGCTGCTCGACCGCATCAGGGAACCGCGCGGCCCCGCCGACCCGCCGACGTTCGCCATCGGCACCGCCGCCGAGCTCTGCGGGCTGGCCGCCCTCGTCGCGGGTCCGGGCGGCTGGCAGCGGCTCATGCGCGGCTGGATGCGGCAGAACACCGACCACAGTCTCGTCCCCGCCCTGGTCAGGCACGATCCCGAGGGCTGCTGGCTGGCCAACAAGACCGGCACCGACGAGGGCGTCAGGACCGACGTCGGCATCATGGACGGGCGGACGGCCTACGCCGTCCTCGCGCACGGCCCCGCGGGCAGCGAGCACGAGCTGGCCTCCGCCGTACGGCGGGAGGGCCTGGACATCGCCGCCCGCCTCAGCGCAACGAGGGCTCCATCGAGGTCCTGAGCTGCGCCGAGGCCGTGCGCAGGTAGGCCAGGAAGGACCGGGCGGCCGGGTTGGGGTTGGTCGGCCTCCTGGCCACGCCGATCCTGCGGAACAGGTTCGGCGTGGCCAGGCGGCAGGTGTGCAGTCCCGTCGCGCCCTGCAGACCGAGGCTCGGCACCAGCGCGACGCCGAGTCCGGCTCGCACCAGGCCCACCGTCACCTCGTAGTGGTCGCTGCGGCAGCGGATCTGCGGTGAGAAGCCTTCCAGCATGCTGGCCCGTTCCAGGATGGACACGGGGTGCTCGGCGCCGAACGTGGTGATCCACGGCTCGTCGGCCAGGTCCGCCAGCCGTACCCGGGGCCGCTGGGCGGCGGGGTGCCCGATCGGCAGGACCAGGAGTTGGGGCTCGTCGAAGAGATGGACCACCTCCACCCCTTCGGGGCGCCGCCGCGGGTCGAGGGCGTGCTCGAAGACCACCAGCACGTCGAGCGCCCCGCGCTCCAGATCGGGCAGCAACTCGTACGGCTGGCCCTCCACCAGGTCGAGCGCCACCTTGGGGTACCTGGAGGCGAAGCGCGACAGCGCCAGCGGCAGCAGCCGGTACCCGGCGGAGGCGAAGAAGCCGATGCGCAGCTCACCGGCGTCCACCCTGGCCTGCGCCAGCAGGTCCTTCTCCGCCGACTCGATGATGTCGACGACCTCCTGCGCCCGGATGGCGAGGCGGCGTCCCGCCTCGGTCAGCCGCAGGCTCTGCGCGTTGCGCTCGACCAGGCCGACCCCCGCCTCCTGCTCCAGGCGGGACAGCTGGTGGGACACGGCGGACGGCGACAGCTTCAACACCCTGGCCGCACCGGCGATGCTGCCCGTCCTGAACACCTCGAGCAGGACACGCAGCCGGTTACTACTCAACACGTGACCAAGCGTATGGTCCCGGTCACCGACCCGCATCAGCGCACGCCGGCACGCCAGACCACCGGCGCGGTGACCGGAGCGTCTCCCGCCTGGGCGCTCAGCCCCGGGGCCCGGCGGCCTCGGCGAGCGCGGCGAGCAGGGCGTGGACCCGGGGGGTCGCGTCCTCGGGGGCGCCGCGGGTGAGCTCGCCGCCCATGCCGACCGCCACCGCGCCCGCCGCGATCCACTCGGGGGCCGTCCGCACGGTGACGCCGCCCGTGGGGACGATCGGGGCGTGGGGGAGGGCCTGGAGCAGGTCGCGCAGGCTCGCGGGAGAGGTCTGCGAGGCAGGGAAGAGCTTGATCAGGTCGGCTCCCTCCTCCAGAGCGGTGACGATCTCGGTGGGGGTGGCCGCTCCCGCCACGACGGGCACGCCGTGGCGGTGCGCGGCACGCACCACCTCCCGGTCGAGGGAGGGGCAGACGAGGAAGCGGGCCCCCGCTCCGATGGCGAGCACGGCCTGGTGCGCGTCGAGCACCGTTCCCGCCCCCACGAGCCCGCCGCCCCCGGTCCCGCTCTCGGTCCCGCTTTCGGTCCCGCTCCCGGTCCCGGGTGCGGGGCCGGACCGCGTACGGGCCCGTGCGGCGAGGTCCGTGATCGCGGCCAGGGCGCCGGGCGTCGAGAGCGACACCTCGACGGCGGCCAGTCCGGCGGCCAGCAGCCGCGACCCCGCCCGCACCGCCTCCGCGCCCGACGGCGCCCGGACGATGCCGACCACCCGGCCGGCCGCGATGCGGCCCGTCAGCTCCCAACGGTGCTCACCCACCGGCGATCACCTCGATCTCGTACACCCGCGCCACGTCCAGCGCGTTCTGCGACGGATCGCTGATCAGCAGCCTGACCTGGTCGGCCGTCGCCCCGGCCGCCGGCACCCGGACGAGTCCGGCGGTGTTGCCCCGGATCGTGGCCAGCGTCCGCCAGCCGTCCGTGGTCCGGGCCTCGACGGTGAAGTCGCGTAGCACGTCGGTGCCGGGAACGGGCGCCCGGGAGTAGCCGGAGTGGACGCGCACCTCGCCCACGGCCGCCCGCCGCCCCAGGTCCACGGTGATGGACGGCGACGTGTCACCCTCCGCGGAGATCCACCGGCTGTCGTCCGCGCACCACCCGTCCACGGCCTTGGCGCCCTCCGTCCCGGCACGCAGCACCGAGGACACCGTCACCGGCGCGTTCAACGCCAGGTTCTCGCCCGACGCCGAGGAGCCCAGCAGCCGCCGCGCGATCGGCTCGAACGGCTCGCCCGTCCCGGGCACGCCGGTGCGCGGCACCGTCCCCCGCCACAGGCCGCCTTCCAGCGGCGCGGTCACGTACAGCAGGTCCGTGCCGTCCGCGCCGGCCTGTGCGCGCAGCCGCTGCACCCCCTGGCGCGGATCGCCGACCGTGGCGAACGACCACGGTCCCGTGCCGGCGCGCTCGGCGCGGACGACCTGGCTGCGGGCTCCGGCGCAGCCGTTCGCCTCGGCCACGAAGTAGACGCGGGTGGCCGCGCCCGCCTGGGTGACGCCAATGGTGGCCGAGTTGTCGACGGGCAGGTCGCCCCTGGCGACGACGGTCTCCCGCCGCCACTGCGTGCCCGTCCACGTCGCGTACCGCACGTCGAACCCGGCGAACGTCCGGCCCGACGCCTGCGTCAGGTAGCGGTAGGCGATCCCGGCGAGCCGGTCGCCCACGACGGCCAGCTTGGCCGTCTGCACGGCCCGGCTCGTCGAGGAGATCGTCTCGTCGCCCTCGTACGGCTGGTACACCACGGCCGTCCCGGCCCCGGGGGCCAGCGGCGTCGTCAACCGGTCGCCCGCGACGTCGGAGAACGAGCCGTCGGCCGGGTCGAAGACCGCGTACGAGCCGAGGTGCCGGTGCGTACTGGCCGGCCACGGGCCCCACTCCCACAGCACGTGCACCCGTCCGGCCGCGTCGACCCGCAGGTCGTCGGGGTAGAAGGAGTGGCCGCGGCCGGTGGCGACCACGGCCACCCGGCTCCAGGTGTCGGTGGCGGTGTCGAACCGGTAGAGCCGCCCGTCGCGGACCTGGTCGGCGTCCCGGTCGGCCCGGACCATGACGTAGGCGTCGCCGTCCTTGCCGCGCGCGCTCACCGGGTAGGTGAAGCGCAGGTCGCGGTCGGGCAGCAGGGCGGCGGCCTCGGCCATCGAGGTCACGTCGCCGGCCCGGGTGCTCCGGTGGTAGCGCCACGTGTCGTTGTGCATGGAGACGAACGCGTGGATGCGGCCGTCTCCGTCCACCACGATCGTCGGCTGGTTGTGCCCCACGTCGTCGACGTAGGTGACGCAGCCGCCCGAGGCGTCAGGCAGGCAGCCGGTCCGCCAGGCGCCGTCACGGCCGCGCGAGGCGATGCGCACCTCGTGCCGGCCGCCGGTGGAGGCGGGGGCGTTGTAGGCGAAGTACTCGACGCCGTCGAAGGTGTCGAGCGGGCGCCACCAGCCCGCCTGGTTGGACGAGTCGACGGTCACGGGCACCCGTTCGACGGCGGCCTGCGCGGCGGCGACGGCGCTCACGGCGGGCGCGGCCGCCGCCGGAGGGGCGAACGGCAGGAGGAGGAGCAGAACGGAGACGACAAACGGTAGGACGCGATGTGCGAGCATGGCGGATGACCACCTCTGTCAGGAAAGGGCACGGGTGTGTCGACGGACGCCGCCCGGCGTGCGGTGGTGGCGTCGCGCGGGAATGACCGTTCCCGCGCGACCACGGCGGCCGGGGAATTGCCGTTCCCCGGCGCGTGCGCCCCCTGCCGGGCGGTGCTCCTACTTCTGCAGCGGCCTCGCGGTCTCGGCGGCCTTGGCCAGCGCCTCCTTGGCCGGCGACCGGCCGACCAGCACGGCCTGCACCTGTTCGGCGATGGCCGCCTCGATCTGGGCGTAGCCGGCGTAGCGCCAGAACGGGTTCGCCGTCGCCGTCTTGGTGATCTTCTCGGTCCAGTCGGCGGTGAACGTGTCACCCGACACCTTCGGGTCGGCAAGCCCGGCGGTCGTGGTGGGCGGCAGCTTCACCTTCTCGAAGAACGAGGCCACGGTCGCGGTGTCGGAGGTCGCGTAGGCGGCGAAGTCGGCGGCGGCGTCGGAGCCCTCGCCGTCCACCACCACGATCACGTGGCCCCACAGCAGGGCCTGCGGCGTGTCGCCGGCCTTGAGCACCGGCCGGGCGAGCGGCGCCATCTTCTCGGTCAGCGACTTGTCGGGGGACTGACTGGCCACGACGCCCCGCGTGATGATCGCGTCGTCGTAGAACGCGGCCTTGCCCTGGGCGAACAGCGCCCGCGCGTCGAAACGGTCCACGTCGGGGGCGATGAGCTTGTCGTCGTACAGCTTCTTGTACCACTCGACGGCGGCCACCGAGGCGTCGTCGCCGACCGTGATCGTGTCGCCCTCCAGCAGCGGGCTGCCGAACGTGCGCATCCACGGCAGGATGTCCTTGAGCTGCGCCGCCTTGGTCGCCGCCGCGTACGGGGTGATGCCGCCGCCCAGCTTGGCCACCTTGCGCAGGGCCGCCTCGAACTCCTCGACCGTCGCCGGCATGCCGTCCACGCCGGCCTTCTTCAGCAGCTCGGTGTTGGCGACCAGGCCGATCGACCCGGTCGTCCAGGGCAGGCCGAGCTGCTTGCCGCCGAACTGGCCGCTGCCGAGCGCCACGTCCGTGTAGCCGCCCCCGGCCGCCTGCGCGCCGAGGTCCTTCAGCCGGCCCATGGCGGCCAGCGCGGCCAGCCAGGAGATGTCGAGCTGCACGGCGCCGGTGAGCTGGCCGCCGCGCAGCTTGAGCGTCACCTGGTTGAGGTACTCGTTGTACGGGAACGACGCGGGATTGATCGTCACCTTGGCCCGGGCCGCGTACGCGTCCAGGACGGCCTGCACGGCGCCCTTCTGCGCCTCCTCGTTCAGCGACCACGACGTGAAGCCGAACGCCTTGGCGGCCGCGTCGCCCTTGGGGGCGCCGCCTCCGGCGGCGTCGGGGGCGCACGCGGCCACGGCTGCGCCGAGTGCGGAAAGGCCGGCCAGGCGCAGGACCGCGCGGCGGTTGAGCGTGTTCATGTTTCTCCTGTGGGTGGGGGGACGGGTCAGCCCTTGACCGCGCCCGCCGTCAGCCCGCCGACCAGGTACCGCTGCAGGAACATGAACGCGGCGATGACCGGGAGCGAGACGACGAGGGAGGCGGCCATGAGGTCCGGCCAGGCGGTTTGGAACTCCCCGAGATAGGTGTGCACGAGCCCCGGCGGCAGCGTCTGCCGGTCGGGGTCGGCGAGGGTGAGGGCGAAGATGAAGTCGTTCCACGCCCGGACGAACGCGAACAGGCCGGCGGCCACCAACCCGGGAGCGGCCAGCGGCAGCGCGATCTGGTGCAGGGTGCGCCAGCGCGACGCCCCGTCGATGGCCGCCGCCTCCATCAGCGTGGACGGCACGGTGTCGAAGATGCCCTTGAGCATCCAGACGCACAGCGGCAGCGTGAACGTCGTGAACGACACGATCAGCGCGGTGTAGCTGCCCAGCAGCCCCGTGGCGCTGAAGACGGCGTACAGGGTGACCAGCAGCAGCGCCTGGGGGAAGAGCTGGGAGGCGAGCACCAGGTGCATCAGCGACGAGCGGCCCCGGTAGCGGAACTTGGAGAACGCGTACGCCATGTACGCCGACACCGCCACGCTGAGCACGGCCGTGACCACCGACACGATGACGCTGTTGACCAGGTAGCCGAACAACTGCTCGTTCTCGGCCAGCCTGACGAAATGGTCGAAGGTGATCTCCGTCGGGACCAGGGACGGCGGGAACGCGAACGCCTTGTCGTCAGGGGTGAACGCGGTGACGACGAGCCAGTAGATCGGCGCCAGCCCGAAGAACCCGATGACCGTCACGGCCGCCCAGGCCGCGGCCCGCGAGCGCGGCGGGCGCCGCCGGGCGACCCGCTCCACCGGGATGGACCGGGAGGACACGGTCGCCGTCATGTGTTCTCCTTGCGCAGGTAGAAGACCATCAGCACGAGCAGCAGCAGCATCCACAGGCCGCCGAGCGCGGTGGCGTGGCCCAGGTCGAAGCCCTTGAACGCGGTGTCGTAGACGGCCACGGCGAACGTCTTGGTGGCGCCCGCGGGGCCGCCGCCGGTGAGCACGTAGATCGTGTCGAAGTGCTGGAAGTTCCAGATGAACTCCAGCAGGAAGGCGATGCCGGCGATGTGCCGCATGTGCGGGACCGTCACCGACCTGAAGCGGCGCACCGCCCCGGCCCCGTCCACGGCGGCCGCCTCGTGCAGCTCCTTGGGCATCGTCTGCAACCCGGCCAGCAGCATGACCATCATCCACGGGAAGCTGGCCCAGGTCTTGGTGACGATCACCGCGACCATCGCCGTGACCGGGTCGCCGAGCCAGCTCACCTGCGTGCCGAGCAGCCCGTTGAGCACCCCGTAGTTGGCGTTGAAGATCCACAGCCAGAGGAAGGAGACGACCACGCCGGGGATCACCCACGGGAACAGGAACACGCCGCGCAGCCAGCCGGGCAGGCCCGCGTCGAGCGCGAGGGCCAGCGCGTAGCCGATGACGAACGGCGCGATCGTGGCGCCGAGCGTGAACACCAGCGTGTTGCTCAGCACCGGCCAGAAGTCGCCGCCCAGCAGGTCGGCGAAGTTGGCCAGCCCGACGAACGACCGGCCGGGCCGGACCAGGCTCTGCTCGAAGAACCCGGTGACCAGCGCGGACACCAGCGGGTAGGCGATGATCGCGAGGAACAGTGCCACCCCGGGAACCATCAGCAGCCACGCGAACTGGCCGTCGGTGAGCCTCCTGCCGTTCACGGCGCTCCCGTGGCGCTCTGCGGGCCGGGCTGGGCGAACGCCGGCTGCGCGACGCCGTGCGCCGGGCCCACGTAGCCGAGGCCGATGCTGATCGAGTCGGCGGTCTCGATGACCGTACGGGCCAGCTCCGCCTCGCGGGCGGCCAGGTCGATCGCCGACAGGGGGCCGGAGATCGAGATGGCCGCCACCACCGCGCCCGACATGTCGCGGATCGGCGCGGCCACGCAGGCCCGGCCGAACGCCAGCTCCTCCACCTCGGTCGCGTAGCCGCGGCCGAGCGTGAGCGCCAGCTCCTCGTCCAGCCGCTCGTGCGTCACGATCGTCCGCGCGGTGAACGGCCGCAGCGTCGGCTCGGGCAGCAGCTCCCGCCGCTCGGCGGGGGTGAGCGCCAGCAGCAGGCACTTGCCGATGCCGGTCGCGTACAGCGGCTTGCGCTGCCCGGTCAGCACGAAGGACCTGGGGGCCAGCCGTCCCTCGAAGTTCAGCAGGTAGAACATCGTGTCGCCGCGCCGGATCGCCACGTTGACGCCCAGGCCGACCGTGGCGGCGAGGTCCTGGGCGACCTGGCGGGCCTCGCGGTGCACCGGATGCTGGTTCAGCGCGACCCCGCCCAGGGTGATCGGCGCGGTGCCCAGCCGGTAGAGGCCGCTCACCTCGTCCCGCTCGACGAACTCCAGCGTCTCCAGCGTGGCCAGCAGGCGCGAGGCGGTCGACGTGCCGAGCCCGGTGGCCTTGGCGACGTCCGAGACCCGCAGCTCCGGCCGGGTCAGGAACGCCCGCAGGACGGAGATCGCCCGTTCGACGCTCTGGTTGTTGCTCTGATCGGAAGCCACCCTGTCTCCATTGCAATTGGCTTGCACTATGTGGGATGGTCACGCACATGCCGCAAATTCGTCAAGTGCGATGTTTCCCGGTGAAGCTCCGGCACCAGGACGCCTACCTCGGCACGCCGGAGCGGGAGGAGGGCTACTTCGTCCGCCCGCCGTGGCGCAGCCTCTACTCCGCCCGCTTCGAGACGCTGCTCGTCGCCATCACGGCCGACGACGGCACCACCGGCTGGGGGGAGGCGCTGGCGCCCGTCGCCCCCGAGGTGCCCGCCGCCGTCGTCGAGCGGCTGCTCGCGCCCGTCCTCATCGGCGAGGACCCGACCCGGGTCCGCCCGCTGTGGGATCGGCTCACCGGCCTCATGCGCGAACGCGGCCACCTGACCGGCCACCAGGCCGACGCGCTGGCGGCCGTCGACATCGCCCTGTGGGACCTGACCGGCCGCCTCACCGGCCGGTCAGTCGCCGAACTGCTCGGCGGGGCGTTCACCACCACCGTGCCCGTCTACGTGAGCGGGCTGCCCCGGCCCACCGACGCCGAACGCGCCGACCTGGCCCGGGCATGGGCCGCCAAGGGCGCGACCATGGTCAAGCTGCACCTCGGCCACGGCGTCGAGGAGGACCTCGCCACCCACGACGCGGTCGCCGCCTCCGGGCTGCGCGTCGCGGTGGACGCCCACTGGGTCTACGACGTGCCGCAGGCCGCCCGGCTGGCGCGCGGCCTCGCCGAACGCGGCGCGCTCTTCCTGGAGGCGCCGCTCGCGCCGGAGGACGTGGAGGGCCACCGGGAGCTCGCCCGGCGGGCCGAGCTGCCCATCGCGGTGGGGGAGACGCTGCGCAACCGGTACGAGTTCGCCCACTGGCTCGGCCGCCGCGCCCTCGGCCTGGCCCAGCCCGACGTCGGCCGCACCGGCATCACCGAGCTGGTCGCCGTCGCCGAACTGGCCGCCGCCCACCACGTCCGCGTGGCGCCGCACCACTCCACCGGGCTCGGCGTCGCCCTGGCCGCCGGCATCCAGGTCAGCGCCGCCCTGGCCAACCTGGCCTTCTTCGAGTACCAGCCGACGACGTACGAGGCGGCCGGCGCGGTCCTGCGCGCGCCGCTGCCGGGCGACGCGACGGGCTTCCCCGTGCCGACCGGCCCCGGCCTCGGCGTGGAGGTGGACGCCGACGCCGTGGCGTCCCTCGCCACCTCGACCTGACCCCCAGCCCACCCGCGAACCAGACCGCTCAGATCGGAGACCTCTCCTTGCCTCTCACCGGGCCTCTTTCCGGGCCGCTCACCGGCTTGATCCCCATCCTCGCCACGCCCTTCACGGACGCGGGGGAGCTCGACCTGCCCAGCCTGCGGCGGCTCACCGAGTGGCAGCTCGCCTCCGGCGCCGACGGTGTCGCCGTGTTCGGGATGGCCAGCGAGGGCTTCGCCCTGACCACGGACGACCGCTCCCGCGTCCTCGCCGAGGTCCGGTCGGCCGCCGGGTCCGCGCCGGTCGTGGCCGGAGTGGGCGCCACCAGCACCGCCACGGCGCTGGAGCAGGCCCTGGCCGCCCGCGACGGGGGCGCCGACGCGCTCATGGTGCTGCCCCCGTACCTGGTCAAGCCGACCGGCGGGCAGCTGACCGACTTCTACGGCGAGATCGCCGCGCGGAGCGGGATCGCCGTCATGGTCCAGGACGCCCCCGGCGCGACCGGCGTCAGCATGCCCGAGCCGCTCATCGTCGAGCTGAGCAAGCTCGACGGGGTCACCTCCGTCAAGGTCGAGGCGCCGCCCACCGCGCCCAAGGTCGGCGCCGTGGCGGCGGGCGTCCCGGAGGACTTCGCCGTCTTCGGCGGGCAGAACGCCCTGTTCTGCCTGGAGGAGTACGCCCTGGGCGCCGTCGGCACCATGCCCGCCTGCGAGTTCACCGACCTGCTGGCACCGGTGCTCGCCGACTGGGCCGCCGGACGCGCCGCCGAGGCGCGGGCGGGCCACGCCCGGCTGCTGCCACTGATCCGGTTCGGCATGCAGCCGGGACTGGCCTGGGCGGTCCACAAGGAGGTCCTCGTCCGGCGGGGCCTCATCTCCTCGGCCGCCGTCCGCTCCCCGGCCCGCCCCCTCGACCCGCGCAGCCGCGCCCTCCTGGACGCCGTCATGGCGGACCTGTGGTGACGCCGCTCCCGGCCTCGCCGGACCCCGGGCCCGCCGCCCCGGCGGGTGCGGAGGAGCCCGGCGGGCCACGCGGAGTGCTGGTGGCCGGCGGCAACTCGCCGATCGGGCGGGCCGTCGCGGCCGCCTTCGCCGGGCGCGGCGACCGCGTGGCCGGGATCGGCCTGGAGCCGTGCGCCGACCCGGCGTACACGGGCTTCCTCGTCCGCGACTGCGCCGACCCCATCCGGGCGGACGAGGCGGTGGCGGAGGCGCACGCCCTGCTCGGCCGGCTCGACGTGCTGGTCCTGGCGACCGCCGTGATGCCGGTGGCGCCGGTCGTGTCGACGACCGACGAGCAGTGGCGGACGGCGCTGGCCGCCACCCTGGACGTCGCCTTCCACCTCTGCCGGTCGGCCCTGCCCCGGATGGCGGCGGGCGCCGCGGTGGTGGCGGTCGGCTCGGTCAACGCCTTCCTGGCCGCGCCGGGCCTGCCCGCGTACGCCGCGGCCAAGGGCGGGCTGGACGCGTTCGTCCGCCAGCTCGCCCTGGAGTACGGCCCGGCGGGCATCCGCGTCAACTCGGTCGCCCCCGGCCTGATCGGCGGCGAGGACCTGGAGAACGCCGCCGAAGGCTACCCGCTGGGCCGCACCGGGACCCCGCGGGACGTGGCCGAGGCGGTGGCCTTCCTCGCCTCACCGGCGGCGGCGTTCATCACGGGCGTGGTGCTGCCCGTGGACGGCGGCCTGTCCATCGCCTCACCCGCCGCCTACCTCCGCCCCGACCTCCGGGCCCGCTTCCTCCCGCCACGCGCCGCCCCGCCTCCGTGACACCCCGCACCCGGGGTGCCCGCGTCCGACCGGCTGCCAGGAGCGCCCGCCGGTCGGACGCGGCGCGTCGCGAGCCACCCGCGACCCCACCCTTCCGCCGCCTCCCGGTCACCGCCTCCCGGTCACCGCCTCCCGGTCACCGCCTCCCGGTCACCGCCTCCCGGTCACCGCCTCCCGGTCACCGCCTCCCGGGCCGCTTCCCCGGCGACCGGCCGTCGGGCGCCTGATCCCCGGGCGGACACGGCGTTCGGCGCGCTTTCCGGCACAATCGACCCTATGCTGGCAGCGCCCCGGCGGCCCGAGCCCCGGCCCGGCGACCAGGTCGCCCCCCGACGTGATCGACCGGACGACCGTCGTCGTCCGCAGAGGACGTGATGCAGCGGATGCGCCCCCTCCGATCGACGGACCCCCGGGAGATCGCCGGCTACGTGCTGAGCGGGCGGCTCGGCGAGGGCGGCCAGGGCACGGTGTTCCTCGGCACCTCGCCGCAGGGCGAGCCCGTCGCCGTCAAGCTCCTGCACGCCCACTTCGGCCGCGACCACGACGCCAGGCGCCACTTCCACCGCGAGCTGGCGGCGCTGCGGCGGATCGCGCCGTTCTGCACCGCCAGGGTGCTCGCCGCCGACCCCGACGCCGACCCGCCGTACGTGGTCAGCGAGTACGTGAACGGCCCGTCGCTGCAGGAGGCGGTGCGCGACGGCGGCGTCATGGCCGGGGCCGACCTCGACCGGCTGGCCGTCGCCACCGCGACGGCGCTGGGCGCGATCCACGCGGCCGGGGTGGTGCACCGCGACTTCAAGCCCGCGAACGTGCTGCTGGCCGCCGACGGCCCCCGTGTGATCGACTTCGGCATCGCCCGGCCCCTCGACGCCACCGCCGCCACCGTCAGCGGCGTCGTCGGCACCCCCGCCTACATGGCGCCCGAGCAGCTCGCCGGCGACCCGGCCGGGCCGCCGCTCGACCTGTTCGCGTGGGGCTGCACCATCACGTACGCGGCCGGCGGGCGGCCGCCGTTCGGGCACGAGCCGCTGCCCGCGGTGATCAACCGCATCCTGAACGGCGACCCGGAGCTGGGACCGCTGACGGGGGAGCTGCGTGCGATCGTCGCCGCCTGCCTGGACAAGGACCCGGCCCGCCGGCCGACCGCGCAGCAGGTGCTGCTGGGGCTGATGGACGAGCGCCGGGGCGGCCGCCTCTTCGCCGTCCCGCCCCCGCACGGGGGACCGTCCGGCTCGCAGGCCGCCCCACCGGGCCCGTACGGCTCGCAGCCCGGACCTTACGGCCCGTCGCCCGGGCCGTCCGGTGCGGTCGTGGGGCCGCCTCATGGGTCGGGGGACGTGCCCGCGGCCCCGTACGCCGGTGCGCCGTCGCAGCCGGGACGGCCGCCGGCCACGCGGCCGGGTCGCGGGCGAACCGGGATGCTCGCCGGAGCGGCCGCCGCGGGTCTGGCCGTCCTCGTCGTGATCGCGGTCGTCTTCACCGTCGTCAGGGACAGGCCGGGCGTCACCACGACCCCGCAGCCGTCGCCCCCCACCGGCTCGCCGACGTCACCCGGCGCGTCGGCCCAGGCCGCGGGGCAGGTGGCCAGGACGCCCCGGCTCGGGCTGGAGTTCTGGCAGGGCGGCGCCCTCGCCCCGATGGTCCTCGACGATCTCGACGACGCGGTCACCACCGTCACGCTGAAGGGCGCGCCGTTCGAGCTGCGCTTCCCCCAGCTGACCGGCGACCGGGCCCTGCAGATCTGCGCGTGGACGGACAGGTCCGTCTTCGCGATCGAGGACGGCGGCAAGGTGGCCGACCACCGGTGCTTTCGGCCCGGCACCGGCCTGGCCGACTACGAGTACGGCTCCGGCACGCTGTTCCTCGACGACGAGGGGCACAACCACCTGGCCGGCACGCGGGTCGCCCGGCACTCCGCCGCGCTGGACAAGGTGCTGTTCTCCACCGTGTTCCGCGACGACGTCTCCACGCCGATGGCCGAGCAGCGGCAGGACCTCCACCTCGCCGTCTTCACCGACCTCGACGGTGACGGGACGTTCAAGAAGGCCGGCGAGGGCGAGTACGAGTACGTCGTCCTCGACCTCCCCTCCTGAACCCGGGCGTGCCGGTCACCGGACCAGCTCGGTGCGCAGCTCGTGGCTCTCGTCGGGCAGGCGGGCCTCGTAGAAGAGGCGGTGGCCGCCCGCCGGCAGGGACAGGACGTCGAGGTAGCGGACGTCCGCCACGGGTGGGCCCGCGACCGGCACGAGCCGCGCGGCGTCACCGGGACGCGCGGGAACGGCCAGGCCGGTCCGTTCGGACCAGTTCTCCCGCGCCGAGGCGCGCCCGTCGTAGCAGGCGCGGCCGTCGGGCAGGACACTGGTCAGCCGCGCGCCACGGGCGTCCCACGCGCCGGGGCGGCCGGTGAGCGCCGTGCCGTGCCACCGCCAGGTCAGCCCGTCGGCGCTGGTGGCGTAGGCGGTGCTCATGCGATCCTCGGCGCCGGGCTCGTCGAGGGGGTGGCAGCAGATCCACGCCCGCCACCGGCCGCCGTCGTACCGGATCACCGGGTCCTTGACCGCCGTGCGCGCGTCCCCCTCGAACACCGGGCGCGCCGGCGCTCCGGCCAGCCCTTCCGGGGTGTCCGCCTCCAGCACGCCGATCCACCAGTGCTTGGTGCCCGGCGTGGCGCAGCTGACGTACAGGCGCCAGCGGCCCGCGGGGGTGCGGACCAGGGCGGGGCGCTCGACCATCGCCGCGCCGAAGCGGTCCCGGGACAGGACGGCGACCGGGGTGTAGCGCTCGCCGTCGGCCGACCGGGCGATGACGTTGTGATCCGTCCCGGACCGTACGCGGTAGGCGAGGACGAACGTCCCGTCGGCGTCGAGCGCGGCGCTCGGCGCGCCCGCCCACTGCTGCGGGCCGGGCCCGGGCGCCGGCACGGCCACCACGGGCGGGCCGCCCCCGGGCAGCGGGAAGGCGACGGGAGACCGATGGTGATGGGCAGGTCGCGGATCCACAGGTCCAGGTGAGGGGGTACGGGATGCCATGGCATCCAGCCTCGCCGCACCGCCCGTCCGACAGGAGTGGCAGCAATGCCGTAGTACGGGAAGTTCCTGCCATAATCGGGCTCGTGATCCGGAACGTCGTCGCCGTGGTCGGCGACAGGGCGGCCGCGTTCGAGCTGGGAGTGGTCTGCCAGGTCTTCGGCCTGGACCGGTCCGACGACGGCCTGCCCGTCCACGACTTCGCCGTGTGCGCGCCGCGGCCCGGGGTGGTCCCGACCACGTCGGGGTTCGCCATCCAGGTCGAGCACGGCCTGGATCGGCTGGCCGCCGCCGACCTGGTGGCCGTCCCGGCCTGGCCACAGCTCGACGCGCCCGTGCCGGAGCCGCTCCTTTCGGCCCTGCGCGAGGCGGCCGGGCGTGGCGCCCAGGTGCTCTCGATCTGCACGGGCGCGTTCCTGCCGGCCGCCGCCGGGCTGCTCGACGGGCGCCGCGCCGCCACCCACTGGCAGTTCGCCGGGCTGCTCGCCCGGAGCTTCCCCCGGGTCAGGGTGGACCGCGACATCCTGTACGTCGCCGACGGGCCCGTGCTGAGCAGCGCGGGAGCCGCCGCCGGGATCGACGCCTGCCTGCACCTGGTCCGCCGCGAGTACGGCGCCGCGACGGCCAACGCGCTCGCCCGGCGGCTGGTGGTTCCCGCCCACCGCTCGGGCGGGCAGGCGCAGTTCGTGGAGGCGCCCATGCCGGCGCCGCGGGCGCCGTACGAGCTGGCCGAGCTGATCGACTGGATGCAGGAGCACCTCGCCGAGCCGCTCACGGTCCGGACCCTGGCGGCGCGGGCGGCGATGTCGCCGCGGACGTTCGCCAGGAGGTTCAAGGCGGCGACCGGCACCACGCCGCACCGATGGCTCCTCGACCAGCGGCTGCAGCTCGCCGAGGAGCTGCTGGAGACGACCGACCTGGCCGTGGAGGCGGTCGCGGCGCGCGCCGGGTTCGGTGGCGCGGACACCCTGCGCCACCACTTCGCGGCACGCCGGGGCGTCGCCCCCGCCACCCACCGCCGCGCCTTCCGCCGCGACCTCCGGTTCCGCTGAGGTCTCGCCGGGCAGGACGCCGTCCGGCACCCGGACCGTCCCGGTGGCTACGATCTTCGTATGAACGACCTGAGCGGCGGGGGACCGCGGCTGCGGACCGACCGGCTCGACCTGCGACGCCCGGCCGTGACCGACGTCGACGCCGTCCACGCGATCCACAGCGACCCCCGGACCTGCGTCCACAATCCGTCCGACGCGCTCGCGACCCCCGAGGAGGCGGAGGAGCTCTACCACCGCTGGGACGCCCACTGGCGCCGCCACGGCTACGGCTACTGGGTCGTCCGGCGCCACGACGATCCGGCGCCGCTCGGCTTCTGCGGGATCAAGCACATGGACCTGCGCGGCATGGACGTGCTCAACCTCTTCTACCGGTTCGCCGCCGCGGCGTGGGGCCGCGGCTACGCCGGCGAGGCGGCGGCCGCGGTCACCGCCTGGGCGGCCAGGAACGTCCCCGGCCTCCCGCTGATCGCCCGGGTCAGGCCGGCGAACGTCGCCTCCGGGCGGGTGGCGGTCCGGGCCGGTCTGACCCGCGCCGAGCACCTCGACGGCGACGGGTACGACGGCTTCGACCAGATCTACGCGACGAGACTTCCGGACCGGGAGTGACGGCGTCGCCGCACCGCGACGGCCTCCTCCGGGCGGGCGGAGGAGGCCGTCGCGGTGCCGCACGGCGAGTCCGGCGGCCGCCGGGCCGCGGCGGACGCTAGCCGGTGATCTTCTTTCCGTTCGGTCCGACGGCGTACCACTCGGCGCCGAACTCCTCGATGTCGTGCCCGCTGGTGTCGCCGGCCTTCTCGTCGCCCTGGTAGTAGTACAGCGGCCAGTCACCGTAGACGACCTGCTCGGCGCCGTCCTTGCGGGCGGTCGTGGAGAGCAGGTTCTCCTTCGCCCCCTCCTCGGCCTTGGGCTTGCCCTGGGTGAGGTACGGCGGCCAGGCCTTCGCGCAGGCGTCGTAGCAGCTCGACTTGCCGTTCTTGTCCTTCTCGAACAGGTAGAGCGTGCGCCCCTCGCCGTCGACCAGGATCCGGCCGATGCCGCTCTCCGCCACGCTCACCGGCGCCTCGGGCACCGGAGTGGCCTCCCCGGGGCTGCCGTCCGGCGACATCCCCGTCATGGGGGGCGAGTCGTCGGGGCTCGGCCCGGGCGGCGAGTAGGAGGCGGGCGCGGGCGGGGCCGACGCCGGCGAGGCGTCGCCCCCCGTACCGCCGCAGGCGGTGAGCAGAAACAGTGCGATGGCCGTCCCGGTCAAGGGGGCTGGGAATGTCCTCATGTCCTCAGGATCGGCAGGGCCCCGCCGCCCTGCCCGGCGTACGGGGCGAGCCTTGCGGAACCCTTGCGCTAACCCGTCCCGCGCATTAGCCGCGAGGCCCCGGCTGCGGCGGCCGCCCCGGCAACATTCTCCTCACGGCCATCGGCAGGACGGCCGGGGTGCGCATAGCCTGGCATGGTGAGCCAGCCACCCCACCGTTTACCGCCGCACTTCTGGTCGGCGCCGGCCGTCGCCGCCGCGCTCGCCACGTGCGACGTCCCGGCCCTGATCGGGGAGGTGCGCAGGGCGCGCGGCTGGACGCAGACCCAGCTGGCCGAGGTGATCGGCTACTCCCAGAGCTGGGTCTCCAAGGTGCTGCGCGGTCGCCAGCCGCTCACCGTGGACCAGGTGCGCGAGGTCGCCGGCCGGCTCGGGATACCGCTTCACCTGCTGCGCTTCGGGGAGCGGGCGGGCGAGAGGTCCGCAGCGCGGATGGGCCGGCAGGCGGACGAGACCAGCGCCGTGTCCCTGATGAGCGTCACGGGGGCGCGCCGCCGCCTGGAGGCCGCCACCCCGTCCAGGGAGCTGGTGAGCGGCGCCGTCGCCCACGTCGAGCTGGCCGGGTCCGTGCTGCACGGGATCGACGCGCGCCTGGCCGACGAGGTACGCGCCGGGCTCAGCGAGGCGGCCGGGTTCGCCGCGTGGATCCACGGCGACCTGCTCGACCTCGGCACCGCCCGCGTCTACTACCGGCTCGCCGTGGACAGCGCCCGCCGGGCGGGTCACCGGCTGCTGGCCGCCTACATGCTCGGCAGCCGCGCCGCGTTCGAGGTGGAGGCCGACGATCCGGGGCTGGCGCTCGCCCTGCTCGCCCAGGCCCGCCGGGAGCTCGGCGACGACCCGCCGCACATCGCGCGAGCGTGGCTGTCCAGCATCGAGGCGCTCGCCCACGCGACGGGGCATGACGCCCACGCCGCCCGTGCGGCCCTGCGCGTCGCCGACGTCGCCGTGACCCGCGGCGAGCGCGCGGCCACCCCGCCGTGGCCGTGGGTCTTCCCGTTCGACCACGCCAAGCTCGCCGGCTACCGGGCCGTGGTCTCGGTACGGCTCGGACGGGCCGCGGAGGCCGAGAGCGCCTTCTCCGAGTCGCTGGCCGCCTCCCCGCCCGCCGCCAAGCAGCACGGCGTCCTCATGACCGAGATGGCCGCCGCCAAGGCCATGAACGGCCGTCACGACGAGGCGTTCGACCTGGCCGCCGACGCCCTGCGCCTCGGAGTCGCCTACGGCTCCGACCGCGTCATCCAGCGCGCCAGGCGCTTCCGCCGGGCCTACGCGGGCCCGATCACGGTCACCGTACGCACCTTCGACGAAAGACTGCACGCCACGACGCTGTAGGAGTGGGCATGACGCGGATCGCGATCGCCGGTCACCGGGGGCTGCCGCCCGACACCGCCGACCTGGTGGAGGCCGAGCTACGGGCGGTCCTGGCCGAGGAGGCGCGCCCCGTCACCGGCCTGTCGTGCCTGGCGGACGGGGCCGACCAGATCTTCGCCCGCGCGGTCCTCGACCTCGGCGGCTCGCTGGAGGCCGTGGTCCCCGCCCAGCGCTACCGGGAGGCGCTGCCCGAGGAGGCGCGCGGCGGCTACGACGAGCTGGTACGGCATGCCGACGAGGTGCACCGGCTGCCGTTCGTCGAGTCCACCTCCGAGGCGCACATGGCGGCCGGCCGCCACCTGCTGGACGACGCCGACGAGTTGTTCGCCGTGTGGGACGGCCTGCCCGCCCGCGGGCACGGCGGCACCGCCGACGTGGTCGCCGAGGCGCGCGCCCGCGGCATCCGGGTGCGCGTCATCTGGCCCGACGGGGCGCACCGCGACTGAGCCGCCGGCCGGTCGCGGGCAGGGTCATGCCGGTCACCACCTGCGGTGGAGCATGATTTACCCTCGCCCGCCCGCCGGCTCGGCCGGAGATCCCGTCCCGCGCCCGGCGCCGCACGGGCGTCGCGCGGTCCCGCCTGGGGCGGCGTTCGCTCAGGGGGGCGGACCGGCTCGGGCTCTTTGCCGTGGCGAGGTCTTCGGCGGGAAGTCGCGGCGGCGACCCGTGGGATGCCCGGATAACTTCACCCCGGGAAAGAAGGGTTTTTACCTGGCATCACGGCACCCGCAGGAGCCGTCGCGCACGGTAGCCGAGCGGGAGTGATCCCTTCGTGCCCGCCCTCCAGAGCAATCCGACCGAACCTGGACTTTTGCCTCCCCTGGATGACTGTCTCCGTCTGCTCGCCCTAGCGTGAGAAAGAGATCGCGCCGCCGTCATGCGGGCCCTTTTTCGGGCCTCGACCTGGTGTTGCGCGTCAGGGCAGTTGCCCGCAGCACACTCACCGGCGATGGCAAGGAGTCATCTGTCATGATCAAGTTCAGGAACGCAGTCGCCACGGGCGCGTTGGTCGCCTCGGCCTTCGTCGCTCCCGCGGCGATCTCGGCTCAGCCTGCCAGCGCGGAGCCCGTGCTCAGCAAGTCGACCGCTACGACGGCGGACTACCCGACGCATCCGTGCAAGTACCACAACAAGCCGTGGAAGTGCCGTAACCGTGGCCACTGGAGTGGCGGTGGCGGCGGCGGCGGTGGCGGCGGCGGTGGCGGCGGCGGCGGCGGCGGTGGCGGCGGCGGCGGTGGCGGCGGCGGTGGCGGTGGCGGTGGCGGTGGCGGCGGTGGTGGCGGCGGCGCCAACGTCAACAACACCAACACCAACATCAACAACGTGGGCTGATCCACGAGCCGACGGCAGCACAGGGCCGCGCCGACCACGGCCGCGGCCCTTCGCCCGTCCACGCGCCCCATAGGCTGGGCCCCATGGGAATGGTCGGGACGGTCGGGCTGGTGCTGCACCCGCGGCGTGACTCGAAAGAGGCGATCGACACCATCGTGAGCTGGGCCGCGGGTCGCGGCGCCACCGTGCTCGGGCTGCCCGAGGAGGTCGGCCGGATCGACTGCAGCGCCGTGGCCGTCGACGCCGACGCCCTCGTACGGCGGGCCGACCTGCTGGTGAGCCTCGGCGGCGACGGCACCATGCTGCGCACCATGCGGCTCATCGCCGGCCGGTCCACCCCGGTCCTGGGCGTCAACCTCGGCCGGCTCGGCTTCCTGGCCGAGATCGACGTCAGGGAACTGCCCGCGACGCTGTCGGCCATCACGAGCCACGCCTTCACGGTGGAGCCGCGCATGGCCGTCCGCACCTGCCTCGACGGCGCCGACGTCACCGCGTTCAACGACATCGCGCTGGCCCGCATCCCCGGTGAGGGGCTGGCCGCCGTCGCCGTCGTCGCGGCCGGTCATCCCTTCGTCCGCTACGCCGCCGACGCCGTCATCGTGGCCACCTCCACGGGGTCCACCGCCTACAGCTTCTCGGCCGGCGGGCCCATCGTCTCGCCCCGGGTGGAGGCCGTGCTGGTCGTGCCCGCCGCCGCCCACTCCGTCTTCAACCGGGCCCTGGTGCTCCCCGCGGACGAGGAGGTCACGCTGGAGCTCCTGCCCACCAGCGGGCGGCTCGCCGTGGAGGTCGACGGCGCCGTCGCCGGGCACCTGTGCCCGGGCGACCGTCTCACGGTCACCGCGCTGCCCGGCGCCGCCAAGGTGGTGCGGCTCGGCACGACCTTCTACGAGCGGGCCCGCCGCAAGCTGCGCGTCGACGGCAGCGTCGAGGCCGGCTGACCCGCGTCCCGGCCGTGCCGGCCCCGTGACTCCCGCCCGTGCCCATGCTCCCGCCCGGGATCGTGCCCGGGATCGTGGTCGTGCCCGGGGTCGTGATCCTGGTGCGCGTCGTGGCCGTCCGGGTCACGCCGGGACGCCACCAGCGCCGCGAGCGCCGTGGTGATCGGCACCGCCGAGATCAGCCCCAGCGTGCCCACCACACTGCGGACGATCTCCTGCGCGATGACCGGCGTGGCCAGCGCCTCGCCGAGCGGCTGGTTGCCGATGCTGAACAGGAGCAGCAACGGCAGCGACGCGCCCGCGTACGCCAGGATGATGGTGTTGATCACCGAGGCGATGTGGGCACGCCCGACCCGGCTGCCGGCCCGGTAGAGCCGGCGGAAGCCGTACGACGGGTTGGCCGCCGCGAGTTCGGTGACCGTGACGGCCTGCGTGACCGTCACGTCGTCCAGCACGCCCAGCGCGCCGATGATGATGCTGGCCAGCAGCAGGCCCTGCGTGTCGATCG
The DNA here is from genome assembly GCF_002850745.1 of Nonomuraea indica. Classification (GTDB taxonomy): domain Bacteria; phylum Actinomycetota; class Actinomycetes; order Streptosporangiales; family Streptosporangiaceae; genus Nonomuraea; species Nonomuraea indica. The sequence goes on along the minus strand of NZ_KZ559466.1, from coordinate 68,211 downwards.
GCATGCTCATGCCGAGCGTGAACGAGCTGTCGTCGGTGACGCCGCTGAGCCGCGCGAAGCCGATCGACGCGTACGACAGCACGCCGGTGACGGTCAGGCTGGACAGCGTGCCGAGCACGGCCATCGACGTCGTCAACGTGAACCCGTGCGTCAGGAACAGCACGCTCAGCATGATCGCCGCCGCGCCCACGATGGCCACCAGCATCGGCGGCTCGCCCTGGAGGATGCCGGGGATCAGGAACGTCAGCAGCAGCACGAACGTGATCGCCAGGCCCACCAGCGCCGTGACCCCGCGCCAGCGGCCGAACGCGATCACCGCCAGCGCGAACGCCAGCCCGAACAGCCACAGCTGCGACTCCCGGTCGTGGTCGGAGATCTGGTAGCCCGTGCTCTCCGGCTCCGGGTCGTCGAACTTGATGAGCGTCACGTCGTCGCCGGCCTCGAAGCGCTGCGCGCCCGGCCCGGTCGGCAGCGGCAGCTTCACCTGGCGGCCCGTGTCGGACCCCTCGTTGATGCGCACCACGGCGTCGCCGCAGGTGGCGGAGTCGGCGGGCGGCATCCCCTCCGGCGTCGGCTGGCACGGCTGGCTCTGCACGGCGATCACCGTGCCGCCGAGCTGGGAGACGCCGTCCGGCGGCACGTCGGACTGCTGCCCGGCGGGCCACAGCCACACCAGCATGACCACCGTGGCGATCGCCACCGGCACCAGCACCGCAAGAGTCGCCACGACCGCGCGCCGCGAGGTGGGCACGCTCGTGCCGTGCCCGTGGTTGCCACCCATCACGCCTCCTCGCACTCCGAGGAGTGACAGTACTGCACGAACAGACGGGTATCCGCCCATTCGCCGGGTAGTCCCAGCTCATGGCGACGCTGGTGGGCACCTCCGGCTGGCAGTACCGGGACTGGCGCGGGGTTCTGTACCCCGAGGGCGTCCCGCAGCGGCTGTGGCTGGAGACGTACGCCGGCACGTTCGCCACCGTCGAGAGCAACAACGCGTTCTACCGCCTGCCGAAGCCGGAGTCGTTCGCCGGTTGGCGCGAGCGCACGCCCGCCGGATTCGTCATGGCCGTCAAGGCCAGCCGCTATCTCACCCACATCAAACGGCTGGCCGACCCGGAGGAGCCGGTGGCGCGGCTGATGGCGGCCGCCTCGCAGCTGAAGGAGAAGCTCGGCCCCGTCCTGCTGCAGCTCCCGCCGACGCTCAGAGCCGATCCCGGCGCGCTCGACCGGTGCCTGGCCTGCTTCCCGGGCGGTGTGCGGGTGGCGGTCGAGTTCCGCCACCCGACCTGGTGGACCGGCGAGGTGCGCGACGTCCTCGCCTCCCGCGGGGCGGCCCTGTGCTGGGCCGACCGGCTCGGCCGGCCGGTCAGCCCGTTCTGGCGCACCGCCCGCTGGGGGTACGTCCGGCTGCACGAGGGCCGGGCGACACCACGGCCCGAGTACGGCCGCGCGTCGCTCGCCACCTGGGCCCGGCGGGTGCGCGACGCCGGCTGGGACGACGCCTACGTCTACTTCAACAACGATCCGGGGGGAGCGGCCGTGCGCAACGCGATCCGCTTTGCCAGACTCGTCTAGGTGCGCACCCGCCTGTATCGCGACGGGGTCCTCGACAAAGAGGGCTTCCCGGCCGAAGAGATCTCCGGCTACGCCGGCGACCCCGCCAACATCGTCTGGCTCGACCTGTGCGCCCCCGACCGCCGGGAGCTCGCCCTGCTGGAGACCGAGCTGGGGCTGCACGAGCTGGCCGTCGAGGACGTCGTCTCCGAGAACCAGCGCCCCAAGGTCGACGTCTACGACAACCATCTCTTCATCACCGTCTACGGCGTGCGCCTGGAGCACCGCCGGCTCGACGCGGTGGAGGTGAGCGTCTTCGTCTTCCGCAACGCCCTCGTCACCGTCCGCGAGAGCGAACGCTTCGACATCGACGAGGTCGTCAGGCGCTGGGACGCCGCCCATCATCGCCTCGGCGCGCACGGTGTGGCGTTCCTGCTGCACGGGCTGCTCGACTACGTCGTCGACGGCCACCTCGACGTCGTCGACGAGCTGGACGAGAGGATCGACGACCTGGAGGAGACCCTGTTCGAGGACGACAGGCAGATCGACGGGCGGACGCTCCAGCGCACCATCTACGAGCTGCGCAGGAACACCGCCCGGCTCCGCAAGATCGTCATGCCCATGCGGGAGGTGCTCGGCACCCTGATCCGCCGCGAGCAGGACCTGGTCGTGGGCACGGAGCTCGTCCCCTACTACGAGGACGTCTACGACCACGTGCTGCGGGCGAACGAGTGGATCGACTCCACCCGCGACCAGCTCGCCAACCTCCGCGAGACCCGCCTGGCCCAGCAGGGGTTCCGGCTCAACGAGATCATGAAGCGGCTCACCGGGTGGGCGGCCGTCATCGCGGTGCCCACCCTGATCACCGGCTTCTACGGGATGAACGTCCCCTACCCGGGCTCCGGGCAGCCGTGGGGATTCTGGCTGTCGGCCCTGCTCATCTGCGGCATCTCCGTCGGACTCTACGCCGCCTTCAAGAAGCGGGACTGGCTGTAGAAGCGCCGGTCAGAAGGCCGGGCGTGACCACGCCGCCAGCTCCTCGACCGGCACCACGCCGGCCTGGCCGCCGTCGCGCAGCCGCACCGGCGCCGCGTCCGGCGGGTCGCCCGCCGCCACCTCGCGCGGCCCCACCACGAGCTGGTACGGCACCAGCCGGTGGGCCCTGATCCGGGCGCCCAGGCTGCCCCGGGCGGGCGGCGCCAGCTCGGCTCGCAGCCCGGCGGCGACGCAGCGCCGCACCAGCCCCTCGGCCGCCGGCACCTCGGCGTCGGAGACCGGCAGCACGACCGCCTGCACGGGTGCCAGCCAGGCGGGAAACGCGCCGCCGTGCACCTCGATCAGGTGCGCGACCAGGCGTTCGAGACTGCCGACGACGCTGCGGTGCACCATGACCGGGCGGCCGCCGCCCACGTAGCCCAGGTCGAAGCGGCCGGGCTGGAAGAAGTCCACCTGGACGGTCGACAGGGTCGACTCGCGGCCGGCCGGATCGGCGACCTGGATGTCGATCTTCGGTCCGTAGAAGGCGCCCTCGCCGCGTTCCTCGTCGTAGGGACGGCCGCGCTCCTCCAGGACGGCGCGCAGCACCGCCTCCGCACGCGCCCACATGGCCGCGTCGTCCACGAACTTGCCGCCGTCCCCCCGCAGCGACAGTCGGTAGCGCGCCGCGCGGACGCCGAGCAGCGCGTGCGCGGTCTCCACCAGGTCCAGCGCCGCCGACACCTCGGCGGCGGCCTGCTCGGGGGCGCAGAAGACGTGGCCGTCGTTGAGCTGGACGGCCCGAACCCTGGTCAGCCCGCCGAGCACTCCCGACAGCTCCGAGCGGTACATCCCGCCCAGCTCGGCGACGCGCAGCGGCAGGTCACGGTGGCTGCGCTGCCGCGAACGGTAGATGAGCGCGTGGTGCGGGCACAGGCTGGGCCGCAGCACGAACTCCTCGCCGCCCAGCAGCATGGGCGGGAACATGTCCTCGGCGTAGTGCGCCCAGTGGCCCGATCTCTCGTACAGCTCCCGCTTGCCGAGCACCGGGGAGTTGACGTGCTGGTAGCCGTGGCGGCGTTCGAGCTCGTGGACGTAGTCCTCGACGGCCTTGCGGATCGCCGCGCCGGCGGGCAGCCAGAAGGGCAGCCCGGACCCGACGAGCGGATCGGTGTCGAAGATGCCCAGCTCACGGCCGAGCCTGCGGTGGTCGTTCATGATCGTGTCCCTTCGGAAAGGGCGAACGACCGTGTCCCCCGGGCGTCCGCCCGGGGTGCGTGGATCAGCGCGCCGGGAACGGGTCCGGCGTCGTCGTGACGAAGGCGCGCTGCATGAGGATCACCGTAGCATTCAGCCCTTGGCCGCCGCATTGACGATCCGGGTCGTGGAGCGGCCCGGGATCGCCTCCAGCTCCCAGCACTCGGCGCCCAGCAGCGCCGCCGCGGTCCGCCTGGCGCCCGCGTGGGGGTCGCCCGCGGTGTGCGCGAGCGCGCCCGGCCGCATGGGGGCGAGCAGGTCGATGTAGTCCTCGGGGCCGTGCGCCGCGGGCGGGCCGGCGACGATGAACACGCCCGCGACGAAGCGCAGCGCGGCCATCACCTCGGCCCGCTCGGCCGCGGTGTTGAGCGGCCGGCTCGGCCCCTTCCAGGCGCGTACGCGCGGATCGTCCTCGATGCCCACCACCAGCGGGAGCCCGCGGCCGGCGACCGCGCCCAGGTAGCGCACGTGGCCGACGTGCAGGATGTCGAACACGCCGGTGACCACCGCCGCCCCCGGCTCGGTGTAGGGCTGCACCCAGACGGCCTCCAGGCTGCTCACGTCCGGCACCCTCCTCGTCGATGCGTCGATCCGCAGACTACTCGGTCCGCCGTGGCCGCCGTGCGGGTGACCATGGGAAAGGGCATTCCTACCTTTTCGTGACACCTTGGGGGCCGGCTGGCGCGTCTCCTAACGTCGCCCGAATCGGGGGAGGTCGCCGTGACACCGCCATGTCCGCACACACCCATCCAGCCGGTGGAGCCGGCCGCCGCACCGGGAGATCCCGGGTCCGGCCCGCAGACCGGTGGCGCGCAGACCGGTGGCGCGCAGGCCGGGCCGCGCGATCTCCTGGTGCGGCTGCCCGGCCTGCCGTCGCAGGTGTCGCGGGTGCGCAGGCTCGTCGCCGCAGCCCTCGGCCGCGACCACCCCCTGTACGACGACTGCGCGTTGCTGGCCAGCGAACTGGCCACCAACGCGATCCTGCACTCTCGCTCCGGCGCCGGAGGCTGGTTCACGGTGGCCGTGCGGACCTCCGGCGCCGCGGTGCGGGTGTGGGTGGCCGACGCCGGCTCCGAAGAGCCGCCGTGCGCCTGCCGTACCGGCCCGCGGGCGACCGGCGGGCGCGGTCTGCCGCTGCTGGAGGCGCTCAGCCACCGCTGGGGACTGAGTCGCAGCGGCGGCGCGACCACCGTCTGGTTCGAGCTGGCCCACGCCGCCGGCTGGAGCTGACCCGTCCGGTTCGAGCCGACCCGTGCCGCCGGCCGCTCGACCCGCGGGCGGCCCGCGGAGCGTGCGCGCGGATCAGACGTCGAGGCGGCACAACCCTTCGGACAGCGCCTTGGTGGTGAGCCGGGTGCGACTGTCGCAGCCGAGCTTGGCGAAGATGTGCTCCAGATGGGTCGTCACCGTGCGGACGCTGAGCACCAGGGCGGCGGCGATCTGCGGGTTGGAGTCGCCGGCGGCGACCCGGGTGAGCACGTCCACCTCCCGGACGGTCAGGTCGTACGGCAGCGCGCACGGCCGTTCGGCCACCACGGCCCCCTGCACCGAGCCCTGGAACCCCACTCCGGCGCGCACCAGCCGTAGCTCGTGCCAGCAGCCGTCGCCGTCGAGCCACAGCCCGTGGCGGCTCAGCTCGCGGGAGTCGATGAACGCCCGGGCCAGCGCCGCCAGCGCCGGCTCCGCCATCAGCGTCGCCGACACCCCGGCTCCGGGCACCGCGCGGCGGGTGCCGACCCGGTCGAAGGCCACCGCGTGGAAGCCGCTGGGCAGCCCCACCGGGTCGATCACGCATCGGGTCAGGTCGGTGACGTGGGCGAGCATGGGGGCCACCGCGCTCACCAGCTCGCCGGTGCGCTCGGGGAACCGGTCGCGGGCCGCCAGGTGCAGCAGACCCGTGTAGCGGCCCTCGGCCAGGAACAGCGGCGCGGTCAGCCCGGCCCGCCAGCCGTAGGGGGCCAGGTGGCGGCGGAAGTAGCGCTCGGTGCCGGGCTCCGGCATCGGCACCGGGGCGCGGGTGGCCAGGGCGCGGCGGTAGGCGTCGAGCCCGGTGTACTCCTCGGCGGCGTCGCCGTCGATGCGCGGATGGCCGTCGGAGACCACGCTGTGGTGGCGGCCGGTGGCCGGGTCGAACGCGACGAACTCGTAGGCGTCGAGCGGCACCACCCGGCGCAGCGCGGTCATCGCGCCGTGCGCCCCGCCGCCGCCCGCGACCTCGTAGCCGACCTCGGCGAACGCCTGGAGCTGGCGGAGGTTCAAGGTGATCTCGGCCACGATCCTTTATATCCCACCGTGCCCCGCGCACGGGCGCGCTGGGCACGGGCCGCCAGGCATGATCGCGTAATCTTCGTCGCATGACCGCCGACCAGCTAGCGACGAAGGTGACCGACCTGCTGGCGCCGCAGGTGCTGGTCATCGCCATGCCGCCCGCCGTGGGCCTGATCGCCCAGGGCTGGGCCGGCGCCGTGTGGGGGCTGCTCGCCTCGGTGCTGTGCGGCGGCGTGCCCGCGGCGGTCATCGCGGCCGGGGTGCGGTCGGGGCGGCTCGACTCGCACCACATCGTCGACCGGGCCCGCCGCACCGGGCCGCTGCTCGCCGCCGTGGCCGCCGTGCTGGCCGCGCTCGTGCTGCTGGTGGTGCTGGGCGCGCCGCGGCTGCTGGTCGCCACGGTGACCGCGATGCTCGTCGCGCTGGCCGTCACGGTGCCGATCACGCTGCGCTGGAAGATCTCCTTCCACGCCGCCGTGTCGGCGGGCACGGTCGTGGTCCTCGCGCACGTCCTGCCGCCCGTGCCCACCCTGCTCGCCGGGGCCGCCGTCGTGGCCCTGGTGTGCTGGGCCCGGGTCCGGCTCACCCACCACACCCCGGGCCAGGTGCTGGCCGGGGCCCTGGCGGGCACACTGACCACCTGGGCCACCCTGGCGGCCTTCGGCGTCACCTAGAGCCTTCGTGCCCGCTGCCCTGCCGTAGTCCCGGTGGGCGCGGCGGGCGACCTGCGCCCGCTCCGGCGTGACCGGCAGGACTCGATCCGCGTTCTGGCCTGGAAGTCGTCCAGGAGCCGGGAGGCTGCCGGACCGCGGGTTCGCTCCACCACAGCGGCCGGCTCGACATGGGTCGCCGCCGACATTCGGCGCACCGGAGGGCCACGTTCGCCCCCGATCGCCATGCCTGAGGAGACGTCATTCCGGGCAGCGGATCCCGTTGGCCGGGACCGACTGCGAGAGCAGGTAGCGGTCGATCGCGCCGATGGTGCATGCGCTCCGGCCGTACACGCCGTGCCCCGAGCCCTCGTAGGTGAGCACGCGGGCCTCGGCGCCGATCTGCTCGGCCGTGCTGAGGGTCCACTGGTAGCCGGTGGCGGGGTCGTGCAGCGAGGAGGCCAGCAGGATGGGCGGGGTGGCGTCCACACGCAGCCGGTGTTGCGGGTTGGGAATGGGCGTGGGCTGCCCCAGGCAACCAGCGATCCGGCCCAGCGCAGGCGGGCTGTACCTCATGTCCCTGGCCCGCGCCGCCTGCCGTCGCAGGAGTGCGGCGTACTGCGTGTAGTCGGCGACCGGCAGGTGGAAGTCCTGGCAGAACACCGGTGTGGTGACCCTCACCTCCTCGTCCTTCCCGGCGCTCGCCGACAGGTACGGGCCGCCGGTGTCGATTGCCACCAGCATCTCGGCCAGCTCCGCCCAATTGGGGTTGTAGAGGCCGGCGAACGCCGTGTCCACCAGCTCGTAGGGGCCCAGGGGGACGTCCGGCCGACCCGGCTCGTGGAGCTCCCCGCGGTCGGCCCGCTCAAGAAGCCTTCTCCAGAACGCCCGGATGTCCTTGCCGTTCAGCGCGCACGACGCCGTCGCCTCGCACCAGGTGACGAACCGGTCGAACGCTCTCGCCGTCTGGGTGGCCGCGGTGTTCAGGTAGCTCGCGGTGTTCACGCTGTGGTCGAAGTTCGAGTCGAGCGCGAGCGCCCTGACCTTGCCCGGGAAGCGCTCGGCGTATGCCTGGCCGATCAGGGTGCCGTGCGAGACGCCGTAGTAGGTGAGCTTGTCGTCGCCCAGCGCCATCCGAAGGGCCTCCACATCACGCGCGACGTCCAGCGAGCTCACGCGGTCGTACAGCGGCCCGGTGCGTGCCCGGCAGTCCTCCCGCAGCCGCCGGTTGAACGACACCCAGGCGTCCATGTCGGCCTGATTCTTGATGAGCGGGTGTGGACGTTCACCCACCAGGGTCGCCGAGCAGACCACCGGGTGGCTGCGGCCCACCCCGCGTGGGTCGAACCCGACGATGTCGAAGCGGCCGCGAAGCTCGGCGCTGAAGTAACTGCTGCCGTGCACCACGAAGTCGACACCGGAGGCGCCCGGCCCGCCGGGGTTGACGACCAAGGAGCCGACCCGGGTGGCCGGGATGGCGGCCTTGCGCCGGGCCACCGCCAGGTCGACGGTGGCGCCGCCGGGAGTGTCCCAGTCGATGGGCACCTTCAGCGTGCCGCATTCGGCGGTCGCATCCTCGGGGCACGGCATCCAGCTGATCGCCGGTGGGGACGGGGCGGCACCGGCGGCGCCGCCCGGGATCAGACTGATGGCCAGGGACAAGACGGCTGCGAGCGCGATGTGGCTCTTCATGCGATCCTTCGTGGTCGACGACGAGACGGGCCTGATGACCACAAGATCATGCGACCACCCGCATAACCCCGCCATAACCGTTGGCTTCTCCGCGGATCCGCCGTCTGGACGCCGAGATCAACCGCAAGGTGGCTCGTCGGCTGAGTGGAGCACTCAGACCCCTCGCGGGCCGGTAGCCTCAGCTCCGCGCAGCGAGTCGAGGAAGACCTCCTCGCTCTGAGCCCCGCTCAGCACTTCGCCGCCGTTGAAGATGAACACGGGGACGCCGGTGACGCCGAGCTCCCGCACCAGTCGGAGCCCCGACGACACGCTGGTGGCGTCCTCACCGTTCCAGGCCACACCGATCTCGTCGGCGAGCCTGTGGAGCACGGTCGGGTCACCGACGTTGAGCCCGTCGGTGAAGTGGGCACGGAATAGCCGCTCGGCCATCTGCTCACCACGCCCCTGCGCCGAGGCGACGGCGATGAGCCCGTGCGCCTGCCCGGTGTGGGTGGCGATCGCGTGCTCGTAGTCGAGGCGCAGGCCGTCGCTCGCCGCCACCTTGGTCATGTGCTCCAGCCCGTCCAGCACGGCGGCGCCGAACCGCTGGACCAGCCGCTCCTTCAGCGGCATCCCTGCCGGGGACGCGGTGGGATCGAGGTGGAAAGGCAGGAACTCGACCTCCACACGCCCGCCTTCGGCACGGAACCGCTCGGCTGCCCGTCCGAAACGGGTCAAGCCCAGGTACGACCACGAGCAGAGAATGTCGAGAACGATGCGAACCTTCATGACAGGCTCCCGGTGAGGTGGTTTTTCGTCGCCCCGCGAATCTACGAAGGCCGGGATCCGCGCTTCATCTGCCGGATGACCAGGTCGTGGCTACAGGGCGAGGCGGGCAAGCTCGGTGCGGGAGTTGATGCCGAGCTTGTGGTAGGCGTTCGACAGGTGATAACCCGCGGTACGGGGGCTGATGAACAGCCGCGCTCCGATGTCGCGGTTGGTCAGGCCCTGGGCGGCAAGCCGGGCGACGTGGAGCTCCTGCGGGGTGAGCCGATCCAGTACGTCCGGGGCGGCCCGGGTCAGGACGCTCTCTCCTGTGGCGCGCAGCTCTGTCCTGGCACGTTCGGCCCAGGGTACGGCGCCGAGCTGTTCGAACACCTGGAGGGCGGCACGCAGCTGGGTGCGGGCATCGGTGGCGCGCCGGGCGCGGCGCAGCCACTCGCCGTACAACAGCCGGGTCCTGGCCAGTTCGAAGGGGGAGGCCGAGGCGTCCTGGTGCAGGCGGACGGCCCGTTCGTAGCGGGCCTCGACTGTCTGGGGGTCGGTGGCGAGCAGGGCCTCACAGCGCAGCGCCAGCGCCTGATGCCAGGATTGCCGGCTGTGGGCGGCGCCACGCCCGTACCAGGCCGCGGCCTGGCGAGCCTGCTCCGGCTGGCCGGCGCGTACGGCGGCCTCGACGAGGTCGGGCAGGCTGGCGAAGACTCCCTGACGGTCGGGCGCGGAGGCCACGGTCACGAGCCGGTCCAGCGCGGCCTCCGCCCGGCCCAGCCCGAGGTCCAGGAGGCTCAGCGCGCATGCGGCGTGCACGCTGCTGGGGGCGATGCCCCGGGCCAGCGCCTCGTCCGTGTGCTCGCGGCACGCGTCCTCGTCGCCCCGGACGGCGTCGAGGTGGGCGAGGATCGTGGCGATGTAGACCTGGACGCGGGCCTGGCCGGTGTCGGTGGCATTACGCAGCCCGTCCGTGGCGACGGTCAGGGCGTCGCGGTGCCGTCCCAGCAGGAGGCAGGCGCGGGCGAGCAGCATCTGCACGAGGCAGAGCACGCCGATGGCGCCCTGGTCCCGGCACTGCCGCTCCAGGTCGGCAGCCAGGTCGCGGGCGTTGTGCAGGTCGCCGTTGAACAGGTGCCACCAGCCCAGCCGTACCGATTCCCGGAGCACCTCACCGGGCTCGGGCGAACCGGCGAGCAGCTCGCGGACGGCCGCGGCGCCGTCGGCGACGCCTTCCAGGTGGTGCTGGCCCGCCGCGAGCCTGGCCAGCGCGGCGATGCGGCCGCTCTGGGGGAGGGCCAGGGACTTGGCCAGGTCGGCGGTCGTGTCGATGGCCTGCTGGTCCCCGGCGTGCCAGGCCGCCTGCGCGGCCTGGAAGAGCAACGCGCCGGCCTCGTCCGGCGCCCGCTCGGCGAGTGCGGGCGCGAACTCCACCAGCATGCCGTGGGCGGCCTTGGAACGATCTTGTTCGTCGGCGATGGCGGCCCTGACGCGTACCGCTTCGACGGCGTCGAGCGGGTCGGAAAGCAGGTCGGCCGCCTCGGCCGCCAGAGTGTCGGCGTGGTCCAGCCGGCCGGCGTCAGCCGCGGCGCGGGCAGCGAGCGTCAGGCGGCGGCCGCGCGGCCCGGGCTCGGAGCTCAGTGCGGCAGCGCGCTCGTACGCGGCGGCGACGGCGTGGGAGCCGCCGCGACGGCGGGCACGTTCCGCGCTCCGCTCCAGCAGCTCGGCGGCGTGCTCGTCAGGGCCGATCCCGGCCGCCGCCAGGTGCCAGGCACGCTGGTCGGCCAGGTCGCGGCGTGCGGCCATGGCGTCGGCGAGCGCACGGTGCACGGCGATGCGCCGGCCTGCGGTCGCACTCTGGTAAACCGCCGTACGGATCACCGGGTGACGGAAGACGACGCGGCCGTCGGTGACGTGGATGAGGCGCGCGCTTTCGGCGTCCTCCAGATCCTCCAGCCGGACGCCGAAGCGGCCCGCGGCGGCCAGCACGGTGGCCAGGTCCCCGGTGTCGTCGGCGGCGGCGGTCAGCAGCAGCGTCTGCGCGGCTTCCGGCAAGGCTCCGGCGTTGCCGGCGAACGTGCGCAGGAGCCGGCTGTGCGGGGGAAGGGCCGTCATGCCGTACGGCGAGGCGTAGCGTTCGTCGTCGCGCTGCGCTGTCGGCAGCTCCACGAGCGCCAAGGGGTTGCCCCTGGCCTGCTTCAGGATCAGCTCGCGCGTGTGCGCCGGCAAGTCGTCGGCACGCCGGGCCAGCACCCTGGCCGCCGCCTCGTCGTCCAGCCCGCTCAGGCGCAGCTCCGGGAGGCCCGGCGCGGCGAAGCCGTCCTCGCGGGCGGCGAAGACGATGGCGACGCGTTCGGCTCCGAGCCGCCGTGCGCTGAACAGCAGCGCGTTGGACGACTCCTGGTCCAGCCAGTGAGCGTCGTCGATGAGGCACAGCAGCGGTCGTTCGTCGGCCAGGTCGGCCAGCAGGGTCAGGACGGCCAGACCGGTCACGAAGGGGTTGCCGGCCGCGGTCCCCTCGCTCAGCCCCAGGGCCGTGCCCAGCGCCGCCGACTGCGCGGCGGGCAGGCGGGTGACGCGGTCCAACACGCCGGACAGGACCAGGTGCAGCCCGGCGAAGGGCAGGAGGCTCTCGGTCTCGACGCCGACGCCGCGCAGCACCCGCATCCCGGTGTCCTCCGCGACCTTCGCGGCGTATTCCAGCAGGGCTGATTTGCCGATTCCCGGTTCGCCGAGAACGACGAGGCTCTGGCTGCCACCGTCACGGGTGGCAGCCAGCAGCCGGTCGATCGTCGCGATCTCGGTGTCTCGTCCCTCAAGCACGCACCCACAGTAGTCAGCGGCCCGTGGCGCCCATGACCGGGTGACGCCCGCGCAGCAGGGCGGTGACGAGCACCAGCATCACGACGGTGACCGCGGCGATGACCCACAGCACCGTCTGCCAGGCTCCGGTGAGCTGCGCGGCCAGGAAGCCGGCGTCCCCGCCGCGGAGATCGCCGTACACCACCCGCCCGGCCAGCTCCGTCGAGCCGACCCGCGCCTGCACCAGGTTGAGCAGAGCCGAGCCGAACGCGGCGATCATCATCGCCTGCCCGCCGCCCCTGACCGTGTTGAGGAAGCCCGCCGCCATGCCGGAACGAGCGGGCGCGACCTGGTTCATGGCCTGGCCGTCGACAATGCCGTTCGCCAGCCCTGTCCCGACGCCGATGGCCAGCAGCGGGCCCGCGAGCTCGACGACGCCGAGGCCGGGTCGCAGGACGGTCAGCCACGCGTTGCCGGCCGCCACCAGGCCGAGTGCCACGCCGATCACCACGCGGGCGGGATGGCCCCGGCTGACCAGCCGCCCGCTCACCATCGGCGCGACCAGGACCGGCCCCGTCAGCAGCAGCATCATGAGACCGGCCTCTCCGGCACCGGCTCCGTCGACGCCCTGGAAGTAGGCCGGCAGGTACGCCAGCGAGCCCGCGAAGCCGATGGCCCCCGTCAGCCCCGCCAGCGTCCAGGCGAGGTAGCGCCGGTCGAGCACCAGGGTGAGGTCCAGCACGGGATGGGCCGCCCGGCGCTGGAGCGCGACGAACACCCCCAGCAGCGCCGGCCCGGCCACGAGCGCGGCGAGCACCAGCGGATGGCCCCACCCGTTCTGCGGCCCCTGCGTCACGGCCGCCATGAGCAGCGCGAGCGCCGCGATGAAGGTGGCCGCGCCGGGCACGTCCACGCGCGGCTTCGCCTCCGAGGCGGGACGCGCTTCCGGGACCAGCCGCGCACCGGCCCAGATGAGCATCCCCGCGATGGCGAAGACCCAGAACGTCCCCCGCCAGCCGAGGCCGCTGACCAGCAGTCCCGACAGGGTGGGCCCGGCGGCGAGCCCGACCCCGCCCACCGTGCCGAAGGCGGCGAACGCCTTGGCCCTGGCCGCTCCCTCGAAGGTCGCCGCGAGCAGAGCGCCGCCGCTGGCCATGACCCCGGCAGCGCCCAGCCCCGCCGCCGCGCGGGCCGCGTCCAGAAGCCAGATGCCGGGCGCGAGAGCGCTCAGCGCCAGCCCGGCCGCGAAGAGTCCGAGGCCCGCGCGGTAGACACGACGCCGGCCGAACAGGTCACCCAGCGACCCGGCGATGAGCATGAAACTGGATGCGGTCAGGAAATATCCGGTCACCACCCACTGCAGCGCCGCTCCGGAAGCTCTCAGGTCGGCGCCGATGTCCGGCAGCGCGACGTTCGTCCCGGACATCGACATGGACAGCGTGAGCATCCCGGCCAGGACCACGGCGAGGGTGGGCGCCGGCCGCCCGGAAACGGGTTCAGGAACAGCACGAGATTCGATCCGCGTCATGGCGCCTGACGCTAGGAAGACGGCATCGCCGGCGCATCCGCCGCGTTACCTGGTCATCGACGTCCCGCGAACCTGGTCATCCGACCGATGCGCGCACCGCCGCCCCCCCGTACCTTCATCGCCGTACCCCGTACCCAGAAGGAAAGCCTCGCCATGAAGGAACACGCCCTGCTCAACCTGGTCGTCATCGTCGGTTCCGTCCGCGAGGGACGTTTCGCTCCCACCGTGGCCGACTGGTTCACCGGGCTGGCCCGTTCCCACGCCGACATGTCCGTCGACCTCGTGGACCTTGCCGACGCCGCGACTCCGCACGTTCTGTCCGGCCGGCCCACGCCCGAGGTGACGGCCATGGCCGCGCGGCTGGAGCGGGCGGACGCGTTCGTCGTCGTCACCCCCGAGTACAACCACTCCTACCCGGCCTCCCTCAAGGCCTTCATCGACTGGCACTACACCCCGTGGCAGGCCAAACCCGTCGGCTTCGTGTCCTACGGCGGCGTCAGCGGCGGCCTGCGCGCGGTCGAGCACCTGCGGCAGGTCTTCGCCGAGCTGCACGCCGTCACGGTCCGGGACAGCGTCAGCTTTTCCACGGCCTGGGAGCAGTTCGACGCGGACGGTCGGCCGCGCGAGGCCACGGCGGCCAACGGCGCAGCCAAGAAGATGCTCGACCAGCTCTCCTGGTGGGCGCACGCCCTGCGCCAGGCCAGAACCAACACGCCGTATGCCGCCTGACACGGTCATCGCGGGGAGGCGACTGCGGATCGAGGTCCTGGCCCGCCTACGGCCACATCCCCATCGCGGCCGGGATCATCGTCGCGGTCGTGGGCGACGAACTGGCGATCGCGCACCCGCTCGGCCCCGTCAGTGCGGGCACCGCCCTCACCGTCCTGGGCGGGCCCGCGCTGTTCCTGGCCGGGCACGCGGGGCGGTGGTCGTCGGCGGCGCCGCGCTCCGGGACGGCCGATCCTGATCGCGAGGGCGCCGGCGCCGGTGGCGCGTGGGCCGGTCAGGCCGCCTCGCGGGCCTCGCCGAGGACCGTGCGGAGCACGTCGGGGCGGTTGGTGATGATGCCGTCGACGCCCAGGCCGGCCATGCGGCGCATGGTGTCCGGGTCGTCCACGGTCCAGGTGTGCACCTCCATGCGCAGCGCGTGCACCCGCCGGACGTACGCGGCGGTGACGTCGCGGTGCGGCGGGTTGATCTGGCGGGCGAAGCGCGCCAGCGCCGGCAGTTGGGCGACGGCCGGCGTGCCGAGCAGCCCGACCGGCACCCGGGGCAGGATCCGGTGGAACCTGCGCATGGACGGCCAGTCGAACGACTGCACCACCGTCCGGCCCGGGGCCAGCCAGTGCGGCTGGCGGCGCAGCGCGGCGGCGACGCGGGACTCGATGCCCGGGTAGAGGTGCGGCGCCTTGATCTCCAGCAGCAGGCCGAGCCCGCGGCCCCGCATGGCGCGCAGTGCCTCCTCCAGCGTGGGCACCGGCTCGCCCGCGTACGCGGGGCCGAACCACGAGCCGGCGTCCAGCCGGCGGATCTCGGCCAGCGTGAAGTCGCCGACGTGCCACGGCGCCCGGTCCGGGAAGACCTCCTCGGCGTCGGTGGTGCGGGCCAGCGTTGTGTCGTGGACGAGGACGAGCCGGTGGTCCCTGGTCTCCTGGACGTCCAGCTCGAACAGGTCGGCGTCCTGCTCGGCCGCCAGCTCGAAGGCGGCCACGGTGTTCTCCGGCGCGTACGCGGACGCGCCGCGATGGGCGACGTTGACGGGCCTGGGCGCGGCGGCCGCGGGCGGGGCGGTGGCCGCCAGGATCACCAGCGCGGTCGTGGTGGCGAGGCCGAGTCGTCGGAACATGGGTCTCCTCGGGGGTGCGGGGGCCGGCTGTGATCCGAACCTGACAATCCTGCATGACCTTGCGTGGTGATCTGGGTAACTTCCGGATGCCGGCCGGGTGAGCATCACGCGGCACCGCGCCGCCCTGATGACGCTCCCTCGCCGAAGGGAACGGGTTCCCCCGCGCGGGGGATCAAAAGGCGGCCGTACGACTGCGATCTTCGGGGTCATGAGAGGGACGCGATCGGAACTTCCCGTGGTGGCCTGGGCGGCGGCGTACGCGGCCGTGCGACTGGCGTGGGCGGCGACCGGGGCCACGGTGCCGCTGACGCCGCAGGTGGCCCTGCCGCCCGCCGCGCATGTCGCCCTCGCCGCGCTGGCGCTCCTGTCCGCCGCAGCCTGCCTGGCCGAGCCGAGGGCCCGCACGCCGCTGAGCGGCGGGGCCAGGGGTGAGGGGGGCGGCCGGGCGGTCATGGCGGTGGCGACCGGCGTGCTGGCCGTGGCGGTCCCCGTCTTCGGCGCGGGCGCGGTGAGCCTCCCGCTCCACCTGGTGACCCTGCTGTCCGGCGCCGGTGTCGAGAGCGCCACCGGGCTGGCGCAGGTGCTGCTCGACGCGGCCGGGGCCGTCCTGCTGGGGCGCTGCTGGATCGTGCGACGCCGTCACCGCGCAGGCGTGTGCGTCCGCTGCGGTGGGGGCCACCGGTACCCGGGCGGGGGCCCGCTCGTCCGCCCCGCCCCCTCCGCCGCGACCGGCCGGACCCGGGCCGCCGTCTTCCTGCTGATGTGCGGGGTGCTGCCGTGGGCGGGCGTCAAGACCGTGTGGACCCTGGGTGGCGACGCTCTCGGCGTCACGGCGCGGCGCTGGGAGGAGGCGAACGCCGCAGCGCCGGGCCTGGCCAGGGCGCTGGCGTCGGTGGGCGTCGACGTCACCGTGCTGGCCGCGATGCTCGCGATCTTCCTCATGCTCGGCCTGATGTACCGGTGGGGCGTGGTCTTCCCGCGGTGGACGGTGCTGCTGGCAGGGGTGCGGGTGCCGCGGCTGCTGCCGCTGGTCCCGGCCTGGCTGGTGGGCGCCGGTCTGGGCGCGTACGGCAGCGTGCTGACCGGGTACGCCGCGCTCGCGGGGCTCGGGGTGCTGCCCGCGGTCCGGCCGTCGGGCGGGTTCACCGTCGCCGGCCTGACCTGGATGATCGCGTTCGGCGGGCTGGCGTTCGCCGGGCTGGGGATCGGCCTGCTCGTGGCCGCCCGCTCCTATGCCGCCCGCACGCGCCCGTTCTGCGGCGCGCCCCAGGGGATTTGACAGGAGGTGGCGCCATCCAACACCCTTTCACTCTTGAAATAGTGAAAGGGTGTTGCTGAGTGATCGAGTTCCATCTGGACCGCGGGTCAGGCGTGTCGACCTACCTGCAGCTCGTGCACCAGGTCAGGCACGCGCTGCGGCTCGGCGCGCTCCGGCCCGGCGACCAGCTGCCCACGGCCCGGGAGGTCGTCGAGAGTCTGGCGATCAACCCCAACACCGTCCTGAAGGCCTACCGGGAGCTGGAGCGCGAAGGGCTGGTCGAGGGCAGGCCGGGACAGGGCACGTTCGTACGGCGGACCCTCGGCGGCGCGACGCTCGCCGAGCACACCCGGCTGCGGCGCGGCCTGGAGCAGTGGGTACGGCAGGCGCGCGGCGCCGGGCTGGACCAGGACGACCTGAACGCCCTGTTCACCGCCGTGACCACCGACCTCGCCAAGGAGGACATCGCGTGACGCCGGTGCTGGAGACGACCGGGCTGGGCGTCCGCTACGGGCGGACGTGGGCGCTGCGCGACTGCTCGCTCGCCGTCCCGCGCGGCCGGGTGGCCGCGCTCGTCGGCCCCAACGGCGCGGGCAAGACGACGCTGATGCACACCGCCGTCGGCCTCCTGAAGCCGTCGGCCGGGCAGGTGACGGTGCGCGGCGAGGTGGCCTTCGTGGCCCAGGACAAGCCGCTCTACGACGGGTTCACCGTCGCCGAGATGCTCACCTTCGGCCGGCGGATGAACCCCCGCTGGGACGAGGAGGCCGCGCGCGACAGGCTCGGCCGCCTCGGCATCCCGCTGGAGCGCCGCGTCGGCCGCCTGTCGGGCGGCCAGCAGGCGCAGGTGGCGCTCACCCTCGCGCTGGCCCGGCGCCCCGCCCTCCTCGTGCTCGACGAGCCGCTCGCCAACCTCGACCCGCTGGCCAGGCACGACGTGATGCGGGCCGTCATGGCCGAGGTGGCCGCCCACGAGCTCACCGTGCTGCTGTCCTCGCACGTGGTCTCCGACCTGACGGACACCTGCGACTGGCTGATCGTGCTCAACGGCGGACGAGCCCAGGTCAGCGGCGACATCGAGGACCTGCTCGACGGACACCGGGTGCTGACCGGGCCGGCCGGGCTGGCCGAGGGGGTGGCGGCCAGGACCCGCGTGGTCGCCGCGAGCGGCTCCGGGCGGCAGGCCACCCTGCTCGTCCGGGACCGGCCGGTGCTGGACCCGCGCTGGAGCGACCGGCGGCCCGGCCTGGACGAGCTGGTCCTGGCCTACCTGCGCAGCCCCGGCTCGGCGGCCCTGCCCGGCCCCGCCCGGCAGGGGGTGGGCGCGTGATCTGGCTGACCTGGCGCCAGCACCGCGCGCAGATCCTGGTCACCGCCGGCTTCCTCGCGGTGCTGGGGCTGCTGCTGCTCGGCTCGGCCGTCGAGGCGAAGCTGTACGTGGCCGAGCACGCGCCGCCCAGTTGCCCGGCGGGCACGGCCTACTGCGGCGACCTGGACGTGGCGGTGGCGCTGGGGGAGCGCTACGACGCCGTCTACTCGCTCTTCGGCTGGATGCCGCTGGTCCTGCCCGCTCTGATCGGGGCGTTCTGGGGCGCGCCCCTGCTCGGCCGGGAGTACGAACGCGGCACCCACCGGCTCGCCTGGACCCAGGCGATGCCCGTGCGGCGCTGGCTGGCGGTCAAACTGGCCGTGCTCGGCGGGGCGGTCGTGGCGGGCGGGCTGGCGCTGTCGGCCATGGTCAGCCTGTGGCGGCCGGTGTTCCGCGACGGGATCGACTCCACCTTCGGCAACATCGGCGTGTTCAACATGGTGGGGGTGGCGCCCGCGGCGTGGTGGCTGTTCGCCTTCGCGCTGGGCACGGCGGCCGGGACGCTGTTCCGGCGTACGCTGCCCGCGATGGCGTTGACCGTGGCCGGGGTGGCGGTCGCCATGTTCACGCTGGTGACGCTGAGCGACCACTACGCCGAGCCCGCCCGTACCGTGCTGACCGGCACCGTCGTGTTCGACGAGCCCGACGCCAGGCTGGTCGGCGCGACGTGGCTGGACCCGGCGGGCCGGGAGGTCGCGGACCCGCCGTCCTCGGTGTGCCCGCGCAGGGTCGACGCGGGGCGCAGCAGCCGCAACGCCGAGGCGTGGCAGGCGTGCCTGTTCGGCAAGGGCTACCGCTACGCCGTCTCCTACCACCCGCCGTCGCGCTTCTGGCGCTTCCAGTGGACGGAGGCCGCCATCCTCACGCTCGCCGCCGCCGCGCTGGGCGGTCTGGCCGTGCGACGGACCCTGCGGCGCAGGGCCTGAGCCGCGAGGACGCGCTCGCCCGGCTCAGGTGAGCAGCCGGGTCAGCACGCGGGTGCCGAACTCCAGGCCCTCCACCGGCACCCGCTCGTCCTTGCCGTGGAACATCCCGAAGTAGTCGAGGTCCGGGCGCAGCATCAGCGGCGCGAAGCCGTACCCCTGGATGCCGATCCGGGAGAACGACTTGGCGTCGGTGCCGCCGCTCATCACGTACGGCACCGGCCGGGCCAGCGGATCCTCCGCCACCAGCGCGCCCGCCAGCTCGTCGAAGAACGCCGACGGGTACGGCGCGGCGGGCGCGTCCTCCAGGTTCACGAACTCCCGCGTGATCTTCGGGCCCAGCAGCTCGTCGATCGTGGCCAGGAACTCCTCCTGCAGCCCCGGCAGGTAGCGGCCGTCCACGTGCGCCTCGGCCGTGGAGGGCACCACGTTCACCTTGTAGCCCGCCGCCAGCATCGTCGGGTTCGCCGAGTTGCGGATCTGGCCCTTGAACAGGGTGCCGAGCGGGCCGAGCCGCTCCGCCTCCGCGTCCAGCCGGTCCAGGTCGATCTCCTGCCCGGTGATCTCCGACAGGCTCCGGAGCAGCGCCGCGACCGACGGCGTCAGCCGGACCGGCCACTGGTGGGAGGCCACCCGCGCCAGCGCGGCGACCAGCGTCGCCACCGGGTTGTCCACCGCCGGGCGGGAGCCGTGACCGGCCACGCCGTGCGCGGTCAGCTTCATCCAGGCCGTGCCGCGCTCGCCCACCGCCACCGGGTACACCCGATGCCCGCCTGAGGCGACGCTGAACCCGCCCGACTCGCTGATCGCCTCCGTCACCCCGTCGAACAGCTCCCGGTGCTCGGTCACCGCGTGCCGGGAGCCGAGATCACCGGTCGCCTCCTCGTCGGCCAGGAACGCCAGCACCACGTCCCGCCGAGGCCGCAGGCCGCGCGCCCGCATGCCGAGCACGGTCGCCAGCGTCATGGCGCACGAGCCCTTCATGTCGACCGCCCCCCGGCCGTACACGCAGCCGTCCACGATCTCCCCCGAGAACGGGTGCATCCGCCACTCCGCCGGGTCGGCCGGCACCACGTCGAGGTGGCCGTGGATGAGCAGCGCGTCGGGCGAGTCGCCCTCGAACCGGGCGACGACCGTCGTGCGGCGCGGCTCCGACTCGAACACGACCGGCTCCAGGCCCGCCTCCGCCAGCAGCGTGGCCGTGTACTCGGCGGCCGGCCGCTCGCCCGAGCCCGGGTTGGTGGTGTCGAACCTGATCAGGTCCGAGCAGATCTCGGCGACGTCCTTCATGCTTCCCCCTCCGCCGCGAGCGGCTTGCCCTCCAGTGCGAGCGGCGGCACCTCGGGCGTGTCGAAACCGAACACCAGCCCGTAGAAGGCCAGCTCGGCCTCCAGCGCCGCCACGATCGTCTCCTCCCGGCGCCAGCCGTGCTGCTCTCCGGCGAAGGTGAGCAGCGCCCACCGCTTGCCGTGCCGGTCCAGCTCGGCGACGAAGCGCTCGGCCTGGCCCACGTCGACGATCGCGTCCTCCAGGCCGTGCAGCATGAGGCACGGCCCCGACGCGCGCCCGGCGTGCAGCAGCGGCGAGCGCTCGGTGTAGCGGTCGCGGGTCTCCGGCAGCGGGCCGATCAGCCCGTCCAGGTAGCGCGACTCGAAGTCGTGCGTCTCGGCCGCCCAGCTCTCCGGATCGGTGATCGCGTAGTGCGCGACGCCGCCCGCGAACACGTCGCTGTGCACCAGCGCCGCCACCGTCGTCCAGCCGCCGGCGCTGCCGCCGCGCACCGCGATCCGGGCCGCGTCGGCCCGGCCCTGCTCCACCAGCCCGCGCGCCACCCGGGCGCAGTCGTCCACGTCCACCACGCCCCACTGGTGGCGCAGCCGCTCCCGGTAGGCCCGGCCGTAGCCGGTCGAGCCGCCGTAGTTGACCACCGCCACCCCGAGGCCCCTGCTGGTGAAGTAGGCGATCTCCAGGTCCAGCATGACCGGGTGGTTGCCGGTCGGGCCGCCGTGCACGAAGACGACGTACGGGGCCGGCCCGCGCACCCCGGCCGGCGGATACAGGTGGGCGTGCACCCCCTCGATCGTCACCGTCTCCGGCACGGGCAGCAGCGCCCGGTCCGGCAGCGGCTTCGGCGCCGACACCCGCTCGTGCCCGCCCCCGTCGAGATCGACCAGCCGCACCTCCGCCGGCGTGTACGGCGTGGCCGCCACCGCCGCGGCCCTGCCGTCCGCCGCCGACACCGTGGACGCCCAGTACGTCGCCTCGCCGCCGACCTCGCGCAACGCGCCGGTCTCCGGGTCGAGCACGCCCAGGTGGCGGCGGTCGGGGGTGCCGTACACGACGACCAGCCGCCCGCCCGCCACCGCGAACGTCGCCAGCCCCGGCTTCCACGGGGCGTGGCCGAACTCCGTCTCCACCGGCGTCAGGTTGCGCGCGCCTGCGCCGTCGCGGCGCACCAGATGGACGTTCCACCAGCCGGTCGGGTCGGTCACCGCGTACAGGCTGTCGGCGTCGCGCCACTCGGCCTGCGTGACCGACTCCCGCGGCCCGCCCGCGACCACCTCGTACGGCCCCGCCACTCCGGTGTCGTCGAGCGGGGCGACGCACAGCTCGGTGCCGTCCCACGGCATGTTCGGGTGGTCCCAGCCGATCCAGCACACGTGCCGGCCGTCGGGGGACAGCCGGGGGTTCATCAGGAAGTGCTGCGCCCGGGCCACCACCCGGACCGGAGCGTCACCCGGCAGCGGGACGGCCACGATGTCCCGCACGTCGCCGGTCTCCCGGACCGCCCACACCTCGTCACGGCCCGGCGGCAGGTAGAGGTCGCCGTAGCGGGCGTCGCCCGCCGGCGTGAGCGGCACCGGCTCGCCCCCGTCCAGACGGTAGAGGCGCTGGTCGGCCCAGTTGGTGAAGACCAGGCCGCCGCCGGGGAGCGGCCGCCACGACCGCCCGCCGTACTCGACGACGCGGTTGCGGGCGTTCCACCCGGCCGGCAGGGCGTCCAGGCGCGTGCCGTCCGGCAGCCGCCGCACGACGCACCTGCGGCCGCCCTCGTGCGGGCGCGGCTCGTCCCACCACACCTCCACGCCCTCGGGCGTGCCGACGGCCTCCACCCACTGGGGGCCGCCGTCGGTACGGGCCACGTCGATCGGTCGAATGCTCATTCCATCACCAGTTGCCATCGGAAGGGGGCAGCGAGACCTCGGGCGGGTGCAGCACGTACGCGATGCCGCCGCTGCCCGAGCCGCGCAGCCAGACGTTCTCGAACGCCGCGCGCGGATGCACCCGGCGCACCTGCGCGTCGCACGGCGCCGCCGGGTCGTTGACCACGACGTCGCCCTCGGCGGTGAACCCGGTCACCACCATGATCGACCCGGTCGTCGAGTAGCCCGCCCCGGGCAGCTCGTGCACCCGGAACGACTGCGACGTGATCACCGGTATCCCCGCCCGGACGAACGCCTCCAGCTCCGCGGCCGACCTCAGCCGCGTCACGAACCCGCCGAGCCCGTAGGCGCCCGCGTAGGCCACGTTGAACGGCCAGTTGCCGGTGCCCTGGTAGCTGGAGTCGAACGTGCCCCGCGCGGCGTGGTCCACCGCCGGGCACGGGTCGTCCGGGCCCACCCACTCCAGCTCGGCCGCGGCCGGGCCGCGACCCCAGAAGCCGAGGACCATCGCCACCGATGCGGGGCCGCACCAGTTGGCGCCGCCGCCGTCGTACTCGGGGTGGTGCCCGGCGTGCTCGTGCTGCGAGTGGCACGGCACGGCCAGCTCGACGGCGCCGGCCGTGCCCGGCGGGCTCGGGGCGGGCGGGTGGTGCGGCACGGCCGAGGCCATCACGCACAGCGAGCCCACCTCCGCGGCGGCGCCGTGCAGCGTGACACGCACCTGGAACGCGACCAGCGGCCGGCGTGCCACGAGCGTGTCGACCGCCACGTCACCGTCCTCGTCCCCCTGGCCGGCGACGGACGTGCGCGGCGCCCCCTGCTCGGACCAGCGGCCCATCACGTACCACTTGGTGAGCCGGCCGTCCGCCGTCCGCGCCCGCAGTTCCACCTCCACCCAGGAGCCCGGCGAGGTGCGGGCCGTCCAGGACGGCACGAGCTGGGTGGCGGGGAAGCCGATCGGCCGCTCCTCGCTGGTCCACGCTCCAGGCGTCCCCAGGGCGGGGACCGTGAAGCGCGTCAGGGTCACGCGGGCCAGATCGACGGTGAGCACCAGGCTCATTGTGGTTTCGTCCCCTCTGTCGCACATCGGAAGGTTTACGTACCACGGCGATCCCGCCGGCGGCGATCTCTCGCTCGTCGCCGTCTCTGTCGGTGGCGATCTCTAGGGTTCCGGACATGACTCAAGCGGTGCAGGCATATTCCTACGCGGGCCCGTCCACGCTCGCCGACGGCCGGCTCGGCCTCTCCACCTCCGGCGGCACGGCCCTGTCCGGCCCCCAGGCCCATCCCCGGTTCTTCAGCGGCCTGCTCACCCAGGCCGCGCCGGCCGCCGCCGGGCTGCTCGCCGTGGCCGACGTGGCGCTCACCCGCTACCACCAGCCCCGGCCCGGCTGGACCCGCGACCCGGTGGTCACCTGCGACGGCGAGCGGCTCAGGTTCGAGTCGTTCTCCGCCTGCGGCGGCGTCTACGCGCGGCTCGACGTGCTGGCCCTCGACGGTGACGTGCTCGACCGCGGCACCACCAACGTCGACGTCAACCCGCCGCTGCGCGAGGCGCTGGTCCGCGTCGGCGGCAAGGACCCGCTCCACCTCGGCGTCGGCCCCGACGAGCTGGCCGTCACCACCCTCGACGGCGCGGTCGTGGAGAAGAAGGTGCCGCTGCCCGAGCGGTGGCTGCGCGGCTTCGCCGAGGTGCAGGTGATCGCCGCCGCCTTCGACCTGCGCGCCGAGCTGCGGGGCCCGCAGGCCATCCGCTTCGTCCGGTCGCTGCCGCGCAAGGCGTCGGCGACGGTGTGGGCCGTCCCCGCCGGGCGCGACCTGCGCCTGTCGACCACCCCCGCGCCGGGTGCCGTCTGCCTGTCGGGGGCGGGGCGGGTGGCGACGCTGGCGCCGCTGCTCAGGTTCGCCAAGGCCCTGCGCGTCTACGGCCCCGCCACCGGCACGGGCCCGGTCCGGGGTGCGTGGGAGCCCACGGCGAGCGCCTGGGAGCTGGAGCTGCCCGGCATGCGCTACACCCTCGTGATCTCCCCGCAGCCGTGGCGGGGCTTCTCCGGGGAGGGCGCCGTCCTGGCCGATCTGGCCACCGACGAGGCGGCCGGCGACGCCGACGTGGTGGGCATGCTGCTCAACTTCGAGCCGACCGTCGAGGTCGGGCTGCTCGCCGACCGGTCCGGGCTGCCCGCCCCGCGCGTGCGGGCCGCGCTCACCCAGCTCGGCACCGCCGGCCGCGTCGGCTACGACCTGCACGAGGCGTCCCACTTCCACCGCGAGCTGCCCTACGACCGCGACCAGGTGGCGGCGCTCAACCCCCGCCTCACCGCGGCCCGCGCCCTCGTCGACTCGGGCGCGGTCCGGCTCGACGCGCCGCCCGGCGCGGCCGTCACGGCCGAGGTCACCACCCCGGGCGGGGTGCGCCGGGTGCGGATCGACACGGGCGAGTGCACCTGCCCCTGGTGGTTCGACCACCGCGGCTCCCGTGGCCCGTGCAAGCACGTCCTCGCCGCCCGCATCGCGGCCCGCGCCCACACGCCCGCGGAGGTCACCGTCTGACAGGCCGCCCGGCCACCCGGTCGGCGGCCGGCCCCGCGCGGGCGTGGGGAGGTGCTCCCCACGTCCTCCCGGTCAGAGGTAGAGGCCGGTGGAGTCGTCCTTCGCGGCGGCGGGCACGGCGCGTCCGGAGCGCGCGGCGTACAGCTCGGCCAGCGTGGCGCCGGCCGGCCCGACGCCGTCGGCGGTGCCCAGCCAGCGCACCGCCTCCTCCCGCGTCAGCGGACCCACCTCCAGCTGGGCCAGGCAGCGGCCCGGCCGCACCACGGCGGGGTGCAGGCGGGCCAGGTCCTCGTTGGTGGTGATCGCCACCAGCACGTCGCGGCCCTGGCCCAGCAGGCCGTCGGTGAGGTTGAGCAGCCGCGACAGCCCCTGGCCCGCCTGCGACTTGGCCGCCGCGCTGATCAGCTCGTCGCAGTCCTCCAGCACGAGCAGCCGCCAGCGCTGCTTGCCGTCGTGCTCGGAGTCGCAGTCGTAGCCGACCGCGACCTCCATGAGGTAGCCCGGGTCGTCGAAGAGCCGCTCTGGGTCGAGCACGCAGTCGACCTGGCACCAGTCCTGCCACTGCTTGGCCAGCGAACGCAGCAGCGTGGTCTTGCCGGTGCCCGGCGGGCCGTGCAGCAGGATGAGCCGGCCGTTGACGTCGGCGGGCGTGATCGTCATCAGGTCGTCGAGCGAGCGGCGCACCCGGGCGGAGTAGTTGCCGCTGATCTGGGGCCACGGCTGCGCGGTGATCGGCTTCTCCGAGCGGATGCCGCCGTGCGAGCCACGCCACCAGAAGCCCATGTCGACGTGGTCGGTGTCGGGCTCCGGCTCCTCGGCGCCGTCGGTGCTCTGCTTCAGCACCGAACGGGCCAGCTCCTCGGTGACCGCGCTGACGCTGACCGTCGCGGTGCGGTTGCGATGCCGGACGACCCGCAACGTCCACCCGTCGCCGCAGATCAGCCGGGACTCCGAGCCGTCGTCGACCTGGGCGCTGCGGACCAGGCGGCCGTCGGCGGGCGCGAGCGCCGCGTCGGGCCGCACGCGCTCCAGGTTGGCCTGGCGCGACCACGGCTGGACCCCCGTCGCGAACGGCGACAGGGCGAGCGCGTCGATCACGTCGATGGCGGAGTCGGCGTCGTCGATCCAGATCCGCATCGGCAGGTCGGGGGAGTCGGGGCTGGGGAAGGGCACCTCCCTGATCACAGACACCACTCTAATATCCGGCCTCGGCCGCCGGATGTCGAACGGTTTTGCGGTTTACTCCCATGACAGGACAGATCCGGCTGTACCTTGTCTCGTTGGTCAAAATCATCCGAGAAGCGAGGTACAGGGTGACAGGGGCGACGTTCCGGGAGCGGGCGCGTTACTGGTTCGACAACACGATGTCCAGGGGGACGGCCTCGCTGGTCGGCTGGCTGGCCGTCGTGTCCGTCCTGCTCATCCTCGTGGTCACCGGCCTCACCCTGTGGCTGGCCCCCGACGAGCCGGAGGGCGCGAGCGGCCCCGGCGAGGTGCTGTGGATCACGCTCATGCACGCGCTGACCCCCGGCAAGCTGGCCAGCGACAAGGGGTCGATCGCCTACATGGCGGTCATGTTCGCCGCCTCGCTCGGCGGCCTGTTCATCGTCAGCATGCTCGTCGGCCTGCTGTCCAACGGCTTACGGGAGAGGGTGGACCGGCTGCGCCGGGGCCGGTCCCGGATCGTGGAGAACAGCCACACCGTCGTCCTCGGCTGGTCCGACCAGGTCTTCACGATCGTCAGCGAGCTGGTCAAGGCCCAGGCGGGCCGGCCCGGCTCGGTCATCGCGGTGCTCGCCGACCGGGACAAGCTCGACATGGAGGAGGAGATCCGCGACCATGTCGGCGACCTCGGCAGGACCCGCCTCGTCTGCCGCACCGGCCGGCCCACCGAGCCCCACGACCTCGCCCTGATGAACCTCACCACCGCCCGGTCCGTGGTCGTCCTGTCGCCCGACGGCGAGGATCCCGACGCGCACGTCATCAAGATCCTGCTGGCGCTGGCCAAGCGTGAGGGCGCCCACCCGCCCGCCGTGGCCGCCATCACCGCCACGCGCAACATCGCCGCCGCCCGGCTGGCGGGCGGCGACGAGGTGCACCTGGTCGACTCCGACGACACGGCGTCCCGGCTCATCGTGCAGTCCTCGCGCCAGTCCGGCATGTCGGTCGTCTGCATGGACCTGCTGAACTTCGACGGCGGCGAGATCTACATGCGCTCCGCCGGCGACCTGGCCGGCCGGACGTACGGGCAGGCGCTGGACGCCTACGAGAACGCCAGCGTGATCGGCCTGCGCAGGCCGTCGGGCGTCGTCCTCAACCCGCCCATGGACACCCCCGTCGCCGACGCCGACCAGGTGATCGTCATCGCGCAGGACGCCCATGGCATCCGTCCCGCCACCCGCGCGCCCGAGGTGGACGCCGGCGCGATCGTCGCCGCCGACACCCCGGCCCTGCAGGCGGAGCGCACGCTGCTGCTCAACTGGAACGGCCGCGCCGAGCAGATCATCCGCTACCTGGACGCCTACGTCGCCCCCGGCGCCGTGCTGGAGATCGCCACCGACCACCCCAAGGCGGGCGCCGACCTGGCCGGGCTGCGCAACCTCACCGTGAACGTCAAACCCTGCGACACCACCGACCGGTACGCCCTGGAGTCGCTCGGCGTCGGCCTCTTCCAGCACGTCATCGTCCTGTCGGACGACCGCTACACCCCGCACCACGCCGACACCCGCACGCTCATGACGCTGCTGCAGCTGCGTGACATGCAGCGCACGCTCGGCGAGCACTACTCGATCGTCAGCGAGATGCACGACGAGAGCAACCGCGTGCTGGCCGAGGTGACCGAGGCCGACGACATCGTGATCAGCGACACGGTCATCGGCCTGCTGCTGGCCCAGCTGGCCCAGAACCGGCACCTGTCCGACGTCTTCGCCCACCTCTTCGACCCGCACGGCTCGGAGATCTATCCCCGTCCCGCCTCCTCGTACGTGCGTCCGGGGCAGCGGGTCACCTTCGCCACGGTGGTCGAGGCGGCCCGCCGCAAGGGCGAGACCGCGATCGGCTACCGCGACGCGTCCGGGCGCAACACCCCGCCGCACTACGGCATCGTGCTCAACCCGGCGAAGAGCCGGTCCGTCGTGCTCGGCGAGAACGACTCGGTCATCGTCCTCGCCGAACGTTGACCGCCCGCGACAGCCGGCCTGCTTCGACGTGAACGGTGGCGTCATTCCCGGTTTCGGCTACCGTGCGTGGTGTGAGGACCATCGACTGGGTGGACGGCGCGATCGAGATCGTCGACCAGACGCGATTGCCCGACGAGTGCGTCACGGTCCGGATCACCTCCGTGGAGGAGCTGATCGGCGCCATCCGGCGGCTGGCCGTCCGCGGCGCGCCCGCGCTGGGCGTCGCGGGCGCGCTCGGCGTCGTCCTGGCCGGTGACGATCCCGAGGCCGTCGCCCGGCTGCGGGCCGCCCGGCCCACGGCCGTGAACCTCGCCTGGGGCGTCGACCAGGCCGCCGCCTGGCTGCCGCAGGGCCGGGCGGCCGTGCTCGCGACCGCCCTGCGGATCCGCGACGAGGACATCGCCGCCTGCGTGGCCATGGGCGAGCGCGGCGCCGACCTCCTCGCGCCCGCCGAGACCACCGGGCGGCTGCGCGTCATGACGGTCTGCAACACCGGCGCGCTGGCCGCCGTCGAGCGGGGCACCGCGCTCGGCGTCGTCCAGACCCTGCACGAGCGGGGCCGGCTCGCCGAGGTGCTCGCCCTGGAGACGCGGCCGCTGCTCCAGGGCGCCCGGCTCACCTGCTGGGAGCTGGGCCGGATGGGCGCCAGGCACCGGCTCGTCACCGACGGCGCCGGCCCGTACCTGCTGGCCAGGGGCGGGATCGACGCGGTCCTCATCGGCGCCGACCGGATCGCCGCCAACGGCGACACCGCCAACAAGATCGGCTCGTACGCCCTGGCGCTCGGCGCCGCGCGGGCCGGCGTGCCCTTCTACGTGGTGGCGCCGGAGACGACGATCGACTTCGCCACCCCCTCGGGGGAGCGCATCGAGATCGAGGACCGGGGGGCGGAGGAGGTCGTCTCGGTCCGGGGCGTGCGGGTGGCCCCGGAGGGGACCGCCGCGGTGAACCCGGCGTTCGACGTGACCCCGCACGACCTGATCACGGCGATCATTACGGACAAACGGGTGATCAGGCCCTAGCGGCCTGAATTCCGAAATGGCCCACCTGTCCGCAGGGGCCGCGTTACGCTCGGTGGTCACGTTCGCAACTTTCCGGGAGCTTGACGTGGCCATCGACATCGTGTCACGCCGTGACTGGGGCGCCCGAGCCCCCCGCGGCGGCTACACGCGGTTGGACTCGACCAGAGGAGTCAAGGTCCACTACACCGGCGGCAGGGTGGACCCGGGGATCGTCGGCGACCACGACCTCTGCGTGTCCCTGGTCCGGTCGATCCAGCGCCACCACATGGACGGCAACGGCTGGATGGACATCGGCTACTGCGTGGACGAAGAAACCGAGATTCTCACCCAGCAGGGCTGGAAATCCCACCGCGATCTCCAGGTGGGCGACCTCGCCCTCACGCTGAACCATGACATCGGTGTCTCAGAATGGCAGCCGGTTCTCGAAGTCTGCGTCTTTCCCGCGCGGAGGCGGGAAATGATCCGGATGAAAGGTGCATCCCACTCCTCTCTCACTACTCCCCAGCACAGATGGCCGGTGGAACGGCTCCGCCGGCGCACAGGGACCAGATGGCAGAGGGGGCCGGATGGGAGCTGGCTGCCCACGGGCGCGGCCGACCGCGTGGCCGTCGGCTACGAACGCATGTGGGTCACCACTGAGACCCTCGGCCACTGGGACCGGATACCGATCGCGGCCCCATGCGCGGATCTCGCCACCGAACCGAAGTGGTCGGATGCCTTCGTCGAACTCGTGGCGTGGTTCTGGACCGAAGGGCACATCATGTCCTTGCGGGGAGGCCGGCCCGCGACGAGCGTCGCCCTCTACCAGGCGGCGACCAATCCGGCCAATGTCGCGAGAATCCGTGCCGCTCTGACAGAGGTCTTCGGTCCCGCATGTGCCGCCTTTCCACGCGTCGGCGGGCGGACCGACGGTATACCGCGCTGGCGGGAGGCGACCAACAGGAACCTCGTCGAGTTTCACCTGTCCGCCGACGCGGGCCGGCGCCTCATCGAGGTCGCTCCGGACCGGGTTCCGGCCCAGGATTTCCTGCTCACCCTCACCAGGGCACAGTTGTCGCTGTTCATCGAGACTTCCCTGGCCGCGGACAACGCGGGCAAGGACAAGCTCGCACAGAAGAACAGAGCGGCGGCAGAAGCTTTCATGCTCGCCGTCATCCTGGCCGGGCACGGAGCCTCGTTGCGGAGACGGCCGCCGACCGCCACCTGCAAGTCGGACATGTGGCTGGTGAACATCCGAAAGCAGCGCAACCTCACGCCACGTTCCGCAGCCCTGCGCGGGGCCAGCTTCGCGATCATCCGCGAGGTCCATGACGGAGTGATCTGGTGTCCGAGGACGGCGAACCACAGCTGGCTGGCACGTCGTGAGGGCACCGTCTACTTCACGGGTAACACCTACATCGGATGTCCGCACAAGAAGGTGTTCGAGGGGCGGGGGTTGCACCGGCTGCCCGCGGCCAACGGCTCCGGGCTGAACTCGGCGCACTACGCCGTGCTGGGGCTGGTCGGGAACGCCGGGCTGGTGCAGCCGCCCGACGGCGTGCTGCACGCCGTCCTCGACGCCATCGAGCACCTGAGGGAACGGGGCGGCGCCGGCCGGGAGATCAAGGGGCACCGCGACGGGTACTCCACCGACTGCCCCGGCGAGCCGCTGTACGCGTGGGTCCGGCGCGGCGCCCCGCGGCCCGGGGGCGACGGAGGCGGCGACGGCGACGGGCCCGGGGCTCCGCCGTTCCCCGGCCGGTTGCTGCGGTATCCGCCCGTGACCCGCGGCGAGGACGTGCGCACCTGGCAGCGGCAGATGCGCACGCGCGGCTGGGACATCGCGGTGGACGGCGCCTACGGCAGCGCCTCCCGGGACGTGTGCCGCCGGTTCCAGCGTCAGCAGGGGGTCGAGGACGACGGCGTCGTCGGGCCCGTCACCTGGCGGCTGGCATGGGAGGCGCCCCGCGCCGCCGGGACGGCGGATGCGCCCGAGGCCGCCGAGGCCCGCGAGGCCGAGGAAGCTGTCGAGGCCGTCGGGTCGGTGGATGCGCCGGAGGCCGCCGAGGCCCGCGAGACGGCGGACGCGCCGGAGGAGCCCCGGACCTGACCGGCGGGCCCACCCTGGGGTTACCGGCTTGAGAGGGTTCCGCCTACTATCCGAATCATGAGACTGGCAGCCGGGTTCCCCTCCACCACGCGCGACGACTGGCGGGCGCTCGCCCTGGAGGTCCTGCGCAGGTCCGGGGCGCGGGCCGGCTCCCCCGAGGAGGCGCTGGCCACCCCCACCTACGACGGGGTGACGCTCGCGCCGCTCTACGACGCCGCCGACCTCCCGGCCGCGCCGCCGTTCGACCGTGCCGCCCGTGCCGCCCGCGCGGCCGGGCCCGGGTGGGACGTGCGGCAGCGGCACGCCGTCCCCGACCCGGAAGCCGTGCTGGCCGACCTGGAGAACGGCGTCACCTCCCTCTGGCTCGTCGTCGGCGACGGCGCGATCCCCCCAGGCGAGCTCGGCCGGGTGCTGAAGGACGTCTACCTCGACCTCGCCCCGATCGCGCTGGAGGCCGGCCCCCGCACCGCCGAGGCGGCCGGCGCGCTGCTCGCCCTGGCCGCCGAACGCGGCACCGCCGTCACGGGCAACCTCGGAGCGGGCGTGACGGGCGCGGACGCCAAGGAGACGGCCGTACGGCTGGCGCTGCGGTGCGCCGCCGACTTCCCCGGGCTGCGGGCCGTCACCGTGGACGCCACGCCGTACCACGACGCGGGAGGCGGCGACGCCGACGAACTGGGCTGCTCGATCGCGCTGGGCGTGAGCGGCCTGCGCGCGCTGACCGACGCCGGGCTGGGTGCGGCGGAGGCGTTCGGGCAGCTCGAGTTCCGCTACGCGGCGACCGGCGACCAGTTCGCCACCATCGCCAAGCTGCGTGCCGCGCGCCGGCTGTGGGGCAGGGTGGCCGAGGTGTGCGGCGTGCCGGAGGCGTCCCAGCTCCAGCACGCGGTGACGAGCTCCGCCATGATGACGGCCCGCGACCCCTACGTGAACATGCTGCGCACCACCGTGGCCTGCTTCGCCGCCGGGGTCGGCGGCGCCGACGCGGTGACCGTGCAGCCGTTCGACGCCTGTTTCGGGCCGCCCGACGCGTTCGCCCGCCGGATCGCCCGCAACACGCAGGCGCTGCTCCTGGAGGAGGCCGGCGTCGGCCGGGTGGCCGACCCCGCCGGAGGGTCCTGGTACGTCGAACGGCGCACCGAGGAACTGGCCGAGCGGGCCTGGGCGTGGTTCCAGGAGATCGAGGCGGCGGGCGGACCTGAGGCGGCCGAGTCGCTGATCGCCGAACGCGTCGCCGCCACCCGGCGGCGACGCGACGCCGACATCGCGCACCGCCGCTTCCCGATCACCGGCGTGAGCGAGTTCCCGAACCTCGCCGAACGACCCCTCGCCCGGCCCGCCACCGAGTCGCCGGCGACCGCCGAGGCCCCCGGCGCGGCGGCGGAGGCGGACGCGGTGGCGGGGGTGGACACGGTGGCGGGGGCGGACGCGGCGGCGGAGGCGGACACGGGGGCGGACACGGCGGTGGGCGGGCTGCCGCGGGTCCGCTACGCGCGGGAGTTCGAGGCGCTGCGGGACCTCGCCGACGCCCAGCCCGAGCGGCCCAAGGTGTTCCTGGCCACGATCGGCCCCGTCGCCGTGCACACGCCGCGCGCCACGTTCGCCGCCAACCTCTTCCAGGC
The DNA here is from genome assembly GCF_002850745.1 of Nonomuraea indica. GTDB lineage: Bacteria > Actinomycetota > Actinomycetes > Streptosporangiales > Streptosporangiaceae > Nonomuraea > Nonomuraea indica. The sequence goes on along the minus strand of NZ_KZ559466.1, from coordinate 35,716 downwards.
GGGCGGCCTGGCCACCGAGACCGCGGGCCCCGGCGAGGACCCCGAGCAGATCGCCACCGCGTTCGCCGTCAGCGGCTCCGCCGTCGCCTGCCTGTGCTCCAGCGACCGCATGTACGACCAGCACGCCGAGGCCGTGGCCGCGGCACTGAGACGGGCCGGCGCGAGACGCGTGTGGCTGGCCGGGAAGCAGAGCCACGCAGGCGTGGACGCCTGCCTCCACGCCGGCTGCGACGCCCTGGACGTGCTCCGCACGACCTTCGACGACCTGGGAGTGGCCCGATGATCCCCGACTTCTCCGGCGTCCCGCTCGACCCTCCCGGCGGACCGGCCCGCCGGGACGGTGAGGCGGCCAAGGACGGCGAGCTGTGGGAGACGCCCGAAGGCATCGCCGTCAAACCGCTCTACACGGCCGCCGACCTCGACGGGCTCGACTTCCTGCACACCTACCCGGGTGCCGCCCCGTTCCTGCGCGGGCCGTACCCGACCATGTACGTCAACCAGCCGTGGACGATCCGGCAGTACGCGGGCTTCTCCACGGCGGAGGACTCCAACGCCTTCTACCGGCGCAACCTGGCGGCCGGGCAGAAGGGCCTGTCGGTGGCGTTCGACCTGGCCACGCACCGGGGGTACGACTCCGACCATCCGCGGGTCGCGGGCGACGTGGGCATGGCCGGGGTGGCGATCGACTCGATCTACGACATGCGGGTGCTGTTCGACGGGATCCCGCTGGACCGCATGTCGGTGTCGATGACGATGAACGGCGCGGTGCTGCCGATCCTGGCGCTGTACATCGTGGCCGCCGAGGAGCAGGGGGTGGCGCCGGAGCAGCTCGCGGGGACCATCCAGAACGACATCCTCAAGGAGTTCATGGTCCGCAACACCTACATCTACCCGCCGGCCCCGTCCATGCGGATCATCTCCGACATCTTCGCCTACACCAGCGAGAAGATGCCGAAGTTCAACTCGATCAGCATCTCCGGCTACCACATCCAGGAAGCCGGGGCCACGCTCGACCTGGAGCTGGCCTACACACTGGCCGACGGGGTGGAGTACCTCCGGGCGGGCATCGCGGCCGGGATGGACGTCGACCGGTTCGCCCCCCGGCTGTCGTTCTTCTGGTGCATCGGCATGAACTTCTTCATGGAGGTCGCCAAGCTGCGCGCCGCCCGGCTGCTGTGGGCGAAGCTGGTGTCGGGGTTCGGGGCGAAGAACCCCAAGTCGCTGTCGCTGCGTACGCACTCGCAGACGTCCGGCTGGTCGCTCACCGCGCAGGACGTCTTCAACAACGTGGCCCGCACCTGCGTCGAGGCGATGGCCGCCACCCAGGGGCACACCCAGTCCCTGCACACCAACGCCCTCGACGAGGCGCTGGCGCTGCCCAGCGACTTCTCCGCCCGCATCGCCCGCAACACCCAGCTCCTGCTGCAGCAGGAGTCGGGCACCACCCGGGTGATCGACCCGTGGGGCGGCTCCTACTACGTCGAGCGCCTCACCCACGATCTCGCCGAGCGCGCCTGGGCGCACATCGAGGAGGTCGAGGCGGCGGGCGGCATGGCCCGGGCGATCGAGGCCGGGCTGCCCAAGCTGCGCATCGAGGAGGCCGCGGCCCGCGCCCAGGCCCGCATCGACTCCGGCCGGCAGCCGGTCATCGGCGTCAACAAGTACCGTCCGGACGCCGACCAGCCGATCGAGGTGCTCAAGGTCGACAACAGCGCCGTCCGCGCGCAGCAGCTCGACAAGCTGCGCCGGCTGCGGGCCGAACGCGACCCCGCCGCCGTCGCCCGCGCGCTCGACGCGCTCACCAAGGCCGCCGGCGAACCGACGCCCGGCCTGGAGCACAACCTGCTGAAGCTCGCCGTCGACGCGGCCCGTGCCAAGGCCACCGTGGGGGAGATCTCCGACGCTCTGGAGCGGGTGTTCGGCCGGCACGCCGGTCAGATCCGTACCATTTCGGGGGTGTACCGGGACGAGGCGGGCTCCTCCGCCGGCATCGAGCGGGTACGGCAGGCGTGCGCCGACTTCGAGCGCGCCGAGGGCCGCCGCCCGCGCATCCTCGTGGCCAAGATGGGCCAGGACGGACACGACCGGGGCCAGAAGGTGATCGCCACCGCCTTCGCCGACCTCGGCTTCGACGTGGACGTCGGCCCGCTGTTCCAGACGCCCGAGGAGGTGGCCCGCCAGGCGGTGGAGGCAGACGTGCACATCGTCGGCGTCTCCTCGCTGGCCGCCGGGCACCTCACGCTGGTCCCGGCCCTGCGGCGGGCGCTGGCCGACCTCGATGCCGAGGACGTCATGATCGTGGTGGGCGGGGTCGTCCCGCCCGGCGACTTCGCGGAGCTGCGTGCGGCGGGCGCGGCGGCGATCTTCCCGCCGGGCACCGTGATCGCCGACGCCGCCCTGGACCTGCTGGAGGCCTTGCGGGCCCGTCAGCGGTAGGCGGCGTCAGGGAGCCTCCCGCTCGCAGAGAGTCACGGAGACGGTGCGCTGGTGGACCACCGGGGAGGTGATCCGCAGGGTGACCCGGTGGGTCCCGCCGGCGCTCTCCAGGCTTCGGGGGGCGGTCAGCGCCAGCCTGCCGTTCCGGGGGACGGTGGCCGAGGTCCGGCCGACCGTGGTGCCGTCGTAGATCCAGGCGTACCTGAAGGTGAGCGGCCCGCCCGTGCGCACCACCAGCGCGCGCGGGGTCACCTGGCCGCCCGCCCAGCAGTCGCCGTTCGGGGTGCCGATCGCGCGCAGGGAACCCACCCTCAGCCGGTCGGCCGCCGCCGTGGCGGAGGAGTCGGGCGTCGCCGTCCCGGTCGCCGAGGCGTCGCCGGGCGAAGGGTCGGCGGTGCTCTCCGCCGCGGGGGTACGGGTCCTGCGCGGCCGCTGCGGGGGTGACGCGTCGCGGGAGGTGGCCGACGAGGCGCCGGCCGAGGCGCTCGGCAACGCCTGCGACTTGGGCTGCGGCGAGGTCGGGGTCAGCCAGACGATCACTCCCGCCAGCGCCACGGCGGACATGCCGGAGGCGACCGCGATGGCCGCCGTCTTCCCGCGTCGCCGCTTCGGCGGGGACCCGCCGGGGTGCCGGGCGCCCTCCTCGGGGCGCCACGGCTGCTCGCCGGGTGGCGCGGTCGCGGCGGCACCGGCAGCGACCGATGGCGTCGTCGCGGCGTCATGAGGCGGCCACACCATCGCCCCCGGAGCCCCACTAGCACCCACACCCACACCCGCACCCACACCGGGAGCCGCACCAGCGCCCGGCACCGCGCCGGCACCGGGGACCGCACCAGCGCCGGAAACCGCACCCGCACCCGAAACCGCACCAGCGCCCGGCACCGCGCCGGCACCGGGGACCGCACCAGCGCCCGGCACCGCACCCGCACCCGGAGCCGGGTCCTCCGCCCGCTCCCGCCAGGTTTCCTGGAGCTGGGGCCCGGCTTCCCGGTCCGGCCAGGGCGCCGGTTCCGGCGGGCGGGGCTGGGAGCGGAGGTCCGGCCGAGGCGCGAAGTCGTGGGTCCCGCCCCCGGAGGCCGGGCTCCGGCGCGGCAGGCCGGCGGCCCGATGGGGGAGGGGATCGGCCTCCCGGCCGTGCCGGAGGCCCGGCTCCGGAGGATCGGGCTGGAAGGGCGCCGTGGGGTGGCCGGAGGCGGAGGGCGGCGCACCGCGCACACCCGGGACGGCGGTGGCGGGAGGAGTCGCGTACGGGTCCGGTTCCTGGCCGGCGAGGAGGCGCGGCAGGACGTCCTGCATGGCCGGGCGGGCGGTGGGATCCTTGACCAGGCAGGCGGCCACCAGGGGAAGGAGCGGTTGCGGCAGCCCGCCGAGCCGTGGCTCCTGGTGCAGCACGCGGCCGACGACCGCCGCCAGCGAGTCGTCGCCGAAGGGCGGCACCCCCGTGGCCGCGAACACCATCACCGCCGCCCACGCGAACACGTCCGCGGCGGGCCCGCCGGGATGCCCCGCCAGCTGCTCCGGCGCCATGTACGCGGGAGTGCCGGCCACGTTGCCGGTGGCCGCCCCGACGCCGTCGAACACGGCCGACAGGCCGAAGTCGGTGACCCGCGGCCCACCCGTGCCGAGCAGCACGTTCGCCGGCTTGAAGTCGCGGTGCACGAGGCCGGCCCGGTGGATGGCGGACAGCGCCGTCGCGGTCGCCACCGCCAGCCGCCGCAGTTCCTCGCCGGCCAGCGGCCCGGCATCACGCAGCGACGGCCCGTCCACGTACTCCGTCACCACGTACGGCCGGCCGGTGACGCCCGCGTCCAGGACCTGGGCGACGTACAGCGGTTCGACGCGGCGCGCGGCGGCGATCTCCTCGGCGAAGCGCTCGTCACCGGTGACGCCTTCGCGCAGCACCTTGACGGCGACCGGTGCCCCGTTGGGAGCCTGGGCCAGGTAGACGACACCCTGACCGCCGACGCCCAGGCGACCGGCCAGCCGATAGGGTCCCACCGATGCCGGGTCGCCCTCGTGCAGGGGTTCGGCGTTGGGCATGAGGGGAGTGACTCCTGTGACGACAGGGACGGCAGACTTGCAGCACCTTAGCGTCAAAATTCATGACATGTCGGCAGTTAAGATGATCAAGAGCGGCAGGGAGTGCGGGAAGGGAGTGCTCGCATGCGGTCGCTGGACGACTACGTCAGGGGCGTGAAGGACGGCTCCCGCACCTGGATCGCCCGCGCGATCACGCTGGTGGAGTCCACCAGGTCCGATCACGCCGCGCTCGCCCAGCGGCTGCTCGTCGAGCTCACCCCGCTGGCCGGGCGGGCCCGGCGCGTGGGCGTCTCCGGGGTGCCCGGTGTGGGCAAGTCCACGTTCATCGACGCGCTCGGCGTGCTGCTGACCGGCCAGGGGCACCGGGTGGCCGTGCTGGCCGTCGACCCGTCCTCCACCAGGACCGGCGGCAGCATCCTCGGCGACAAGACGCGCATGTCGCGCCTGGCGGCCGATCCGTCGGCGTTCATCAGGCCCTCGCCCACGTCCGGGACGCTGGGCGGCGTCACCAAGGCCACCAGGGAGGCGATGGTGGTGGTGGAGGCGGCGGGCTTCGACGTCGTGCTCGTCGAGACCGTCGGGGTCGGGCAGTCGGAGACGGCGGTCGCCGACATGGTCGACACGTTTCTGCTGCTCACGCTCGCCCGCACCGGCGACCAGCTCCAGGGCATCAAGAAGGGCGTGCTGGAGCTGGCGGACGTCATCGCGGTCAACAAGGCGGACGGCGAGCACCGCCTCGCGGCCCGGAAGGCGGCGCGCGAGCTCGCCGGGGCGCTGCGGATGCTGCGCTCCGACACCGCGCCGCCGCCGGTGCTCACCTGCAGCGGCCGGACCGGCGACGGCCTGCCCGAGCTGTGGGAGCGGATCCTGGCACACCAGGACGGGCTCGACCTCGCCGCCAAGCGGCGGCACCAGCAGGTGCGGTGGACGTGGACGCTCGTGCGGGACCGGCTCCTGGCGGAGCTGCGCGACGACCCCGAGGTGGGGGCCATCGCCGGGCGGGTGGAGGAGGAGGTGCTGGCCGGCACCCTCACCCCGGCCCTGGCGGCTGACCGGCTGCTGGCCGCGTTCAAGCGTCCCTGACCCGCCCCGTGGTGTGGGCCGGTCCGACCGGAAAAAAGAACGACCGATCGGTCGTGTATAGTCGCGGTCATGGCCGACACCAAGACGGACGGGCGCCGGATCCGCGGTGAGCGGAGCCGCGAGGCGATCCTGGAGCGGGCCGTGGCGCTCGCCTCCGTCCACGGGCTCGACGGGCTGACCCTGGGCAGGCTGGCCGAGGCCGCCGGGGTGAGCAAGTCGGGGTTCTTCGCGCACTGGCGCGACAAGGAGCAGCTCCAGCTCGACGCCGTCGACTGGGCGAGCCGCCAGTGGACCGAGCGCATCGTCAAGCCCGCGCTCCGCCGGCCCGCCGGGATCCGGCGCCTGCTGGCCCTGCACGAGGCACGGCTGGCCTTCTACGCCGACGGGGTGCTGCCCGGCGGCTGCTTCTTCTTCGTCGCCCAGGTCGAGTTCGACGACCGGCCCGGCCCGGTGCGCGACCGCGTCGCCCAGGCGATGTCCCGCTGGCTCGCCTTCCTCGAGCGGCAGGCCGCCGAGGCCGTGAAGCTCGGCGAGCTGCCGCCCGGCACCGACACCGCCCAGCTCGCCTACGAGATCGAGGCCCTCGGCGAGGCGGCCGTCGTCCAGGCGCGGCTGCTCGGCCGGGACCTCGTCTACACCCGCGCCCGCCGGGCCGTGCTGCGCCGGCTGCGGGCCCTCGCCACCGACCCGTCCCTGCTTCCGGAGGAATCCGCGTGACCCAGACCCGCCCCGCGCACATCCACTTCGACGACCTCGACGCGATGGGCCTGCTGCACAACTCCCGCTACTCCCTGCTCGTCGAGCGCGCCATCTCGGCGTACTGGGCGGAGCTGGGGTGGAGCTTCGACCCCGCGGTGTCCCGCTTCAAGGACGTCTTCCTGGCCGTACGCGAATTCAAGATCACCTACAGCGTGCCGATCGTCGGGGCGGGGGAGGTGCTGGTGGAGTTCTGGATCGACAAGATGGGGCGCACCAGCGGCGTCTACGGCTTCCGCGTCGTGTCGGCCGACCGCTCCGTCACCCATGCGGAGGGCTACCGGGTCAACGTCAACCTCGACCCCGCGACCCTGCGCCCCACCCCGTTCACCGCCGAGACCCGCGCCGCGGCCGAGCCGCTCCTGCGCGCACCGTCCCTCACCTGACCCGACCCACGCGGCCGCCCCGCGGCCCGCCGGGCGAGCAGAGGACGCCGGCGAGGAGAGGGCGCCGGCGAGAAGCGGACGTCGGCGAGAAGCGGACGTCGAACAGGAGCGGACGCCGGCTGCCTTGTGGCCCGCCGGGCGAGGGCGCGGGCGTCGGCGAGAAGCGGACGCCGGGGCGGGCGGGCGGCCCGGGCCCCGGCGCGCCGCGCTCACACGGACGAGTCGTAGAAGCCGTCGAGCGTGTCGCCGTAGCGTGCCTCGACGGCCTTGCGCTTGATCTTGAGGCTGGCCGTGAGCTCGCCCGACTCCACGGTGAAGTCCTCCGCCAGGATGGCGAACTTCTTGACCGTCGCGTAGCTCGCCTCGTCCGCGTTGACCTGCGCGATGGCCTTCTCGACCTCCGCGCGCATGCGTGGGTGCTCGCGCAGCGCCTCGGCCTCCAGCGGCAGCCCCTCGGCCTGCGCCCACGGCCGGACCACCTCCATGTCCAGCGTGACCAGCGCCGTGCAGTAGTTGCGCCGGTCACCGTGCACGAACACGTGCGAGGCGTACGGGCAGGCGGCCTTGATCCGGCCCTCCAGGTAGGTGGGCGCGACGTACTTGCCGCCGGAGGTCTTGATCAGCTCCTTCTTGCGGTCGGTGATGGTCAGCCGGCCCTCGGCGTCGACCTCGCCGATGTCGCCGGTGTGCAGCCAGCCGTCCTCCAGCGTCTCGGCCGTCTCGTCCGGCAGCCCGTGGTAGCCGCGCATGATGCCGCGCCCGCCGATCAGCACCTCGCCGTCGTCGGCGATCCGCACCCGCGTGCCCGGCAACGGCGGCCCGACCGTGCCGAAGCGCACCGTGTCGGGCCGGTTGAGGAAGCTGCCCGCCGACGACTCCGTCAGGCCGTACCCCTCCAGGATCGTCAGGCCCGCCGCGTCGAAGAACTCGGCGATGTCCTGCGACAGCGGGGCGGCGCCCGAGATGAAGAAGCGGATGCGCCCGCCGAAGCGCCGGCGCAGCTTGGCGAAGACGAGCCGGTCGGCCAGCGCGTACTCCAGGCGGGTGGTGGCCGGGATCGCCGCGCCGCGCTGGCGCGCCTTGACCACGCGCAGGCCGGTCGCCCGCGCCCAGGTGAAGATGCGCAGCTTGAGGCCGCCCTCGCGCCGCACGGTCGCGGTCACCGTGTTGTGGATCTTCTCGAAGATGCGCGGAGCCGCCGCCATGAAGGTCGGCCTGAGCTCGCCGAGGTTCTCGGCGATCTTGTCGAGCCGGCCGTCGATCGCGGTCGGCACACCGATGTCGATCATCACGACCTCGAGCAGCTTGCCGAACGAGTGCGACAGCGGCAGCCACAGGAAGTGCAGGTCGTCCGGCGAGATCATGCCCAGCTCGCGGACCGCGCCGCCGGTGTAGAGCCAGTTGTCGTGGGTCAGCTCCACGCCCTTGGGGCGGCCGGTGGTGCCGGAGGTGTAGATCAGCGTGGCCAGGTCGTCCTGGTTGATCGCGTCGACCATCGCGTCATAGTCGCCTTCGCCGTCCGCCAGCCCGGGCAGCGCGTCGAAGCGCACCACCCAGCCGTCGTCGCTCGGCGTGCCGTCGATGACCACGACCTTGGTCACGTCGGGCAGCTCCTTCTGCACCGACCTGAGCTTCGCCACCTGGTCGTCGTTCTCGGCGATGACGATCGTGCTGCCCGAGTCGGTGATGACGTACGCCGACTCGGCCGCGGTGTTGGAGGGGTAGATCGTGGTGGTGGCCGCGCCCGTGGACAGCACCGCCAGGTCGGCGAGGATCCATTCGAGCCTGGTGGAGCAGAGGATGGCCACCCGCGTGTCCGGGCCGGCGCCGATGGCGGCCAGGCCGAGTGCCAGCTCGCGGACGCGGTCGCCCACCTGGCGCCAGGTCAGCGAGGTCCAGCCACCGGCTGAGGGGGTCCGGTACGCCTCGGCGTCCGGGGTGGCCGCGACGCGGTCGCGCAGCAGGGAGGGAATGCTCGACATGCCTGTCCTCCTGGGGAGTGGTGCTGCCGACTCTAGGACGATCGTGGGCCGCGAGTCGATGTCCTGATCAACACGTGTCGGCAACGGAACGGGGGAGCGTGATGACCGAGCCGTGCCGGCCGGTGGTGCGCACCTCCCAGGCGCCGCAACCGCAGCGCAGGTAGGACACGAGACCCTCCGAGGTGCGGTGGGAGGAGACGACGGTCAGGGACAGCGGGTCGTGGAGCGTCCTGGTATGCATGACCTCCAATCTGGTGTAATGGCCTTATGCATTTCAATGCTTACGGCGGCAACGGGGCGGCACTCGCGGCGGCCCTCGTCAACGCCGTGGAGTTCACCCCTCGGGTGATCGAGTCGCTGCTGACCGACCACGAGATGCTTCGCACCGCGCTGACCCAGGCCCAGGCCGCCGAGCTGGGGGAGTGGGCGCGGCTGCTCGCCCCGGTCTTCGGCGAGACCGACCGCGACGTCCAGATCAAGCTGGTCAACGGCCTGCTCGACATCAGCGCGACCAAGCCGTTCGTGAGCAACCACGACGGCCTCGCCCCCCACCTGCACTTCTCGTCGGCGGACGGCGACATCGTGTCCCGGACGAAGGACACCACCGCCGGCGGGCTGGCCATGGCCATCTCGTTCTCCGACGGCGGGCGGCTGGGCCGGTGCGACAGGCCCGGCTGCGCCACCGTCTACGTCGACACCTCACGCAACGGGCGGCGCCGGTTCTGCTCCCTGGCCTGCGCCAACCGGGTCAACGTGGCGGCACACCGGGCGAGGTCCACCTAGGTACCTTCGTCTGGATCATCGTACGGACCACCGAGGAGGCCGGAGAGACGGTGTGGCGACCGCCGCACCATCCGTCTTCGCAGGTGTGGAGACGGCTCGTATGCTGGCCCCGTGGAGCGGGGAAAGCTGATCGCGGACCGTTACGAGCTGATCGACCGTCTGGGCCGGGGTGGCATGGGCGAGGTGTGGGCCGCGCGGGATCGCGTGCTCCACCGTGAGGTCGCGCTCAAGCTGCTGGATCTCGACGGGATCGCCCAGACTGACCTGCCCCGGCGGTTCGAGCGCGAGGCGGTCGCCGCCGCCCAGATCGTCCACCCCAACGTCGCCGCCCTGTACGACCGGGGCACCTGCGACGACGTGTTGTTCCTGGTCATGGAGAAGGTGGACGGCCAGACGCTCACAGCGTGTCTCCAGGCTGAGAGTCCCTTCCCCCTGACGCGTGCCGTGGCCATCGCCGGCGACATCTGCGCCGCACTGGAGGCCGCCCACCGCGCCAAGGTCATCCACTACGACATCAAGCCCCACAACGTCATCCTCACCGGCGACGGGCTGGTGAAGGTCATCGACTTCGGGATCGCCGGGTTCGTCCAGGCCGCGTTCACCGTGGCGCGCTCCACCCAACTGGCCCCGGCCGGAACGCCGGAGTTCGGCGCACCGGAGCAGTTCCTCACGGAACGCGGCGACGAACGCTCCGACCTGTACGCACTCGGTGGGACGCTCTTCGCGATGCTCGCCGGCCGGCCGCCCTTCATCGGGCACAACAGCATCGCGGTCGTGCGGCGCAAGCTCGACGAGGACGCCCCGCGCCTCGACGCGTTCCGCCCCGGCCTGCCGCCGGAGGTGACCGCGCTCGTCGCCGAACTACTGGAGCGCGATCCCGACCGGCGCCCCCAGTCGGCACAGCAGGTCCAGCAGCGGCTTCAGGCACTCCTGGCGTCGTGCGCGGCAGCGGAAGCTCCCACCGCGGCGATGCCCCCGACCCCGCGCACCCGCCTGATGGACGACACGCGGCGCGCGCCCCGGCCGCCCTCTCCCGACTCCTGGAACCGCGCCTCCACCGACGAGACGCCGTTCACCGCGGACGCCCTGTTGCCGCGGCGGTTCACCAACGACATGAACATCGAGTTCGCCCGGATCGCCGAGGACACCCGTCTCGCCCGTGAAGCGGGTCCCAGCGACCTGGTCAGGGAACTCGCGCGCCGTGACTGTACCGGATTGGTCGTCGGCGTCTACGTGGAGCAGCCCGGTCCCCACGCCACGCCCGAGAACCCTGTCCACGTCTGCGTCCAGGTCTTAGCGTTCCCCGACTGGGCGATGGCCCGGGACGCGCACGGGTACCTGGGCGACGGGGGCGGGGCCGAGCGCCTCACCCTCTGGAGCGCCCGCGACGGGGGCGGCCTCGCCCCCTGTCCCGACGAGGTCTACCGCAGCCAGCGATGGCGGTACAGCTGGAGAGAAAACCGCTACCTGAGGGTGGCGGTGGCCTACCGCGCCGACCTCACCACCGACGGCTCCATCCGGCCCTGGCTCGACTCAGCCGCCCGCGGGGCCGCGCTCTCCGCCGGACCGCAGAACCACCACGGTGCGTAGCCCCGCCGCCGAATTGACGGCTAAGGATCAATCGGGCGATAGTGTGACAGATGGCTGCCCCCAGGATGATCCCCTGCGCGCTCGTACTCGCGACCCTGACGCTCGGCGCGTGCTCGGCGGCGCCCCCGGGACCGTCGGGTGGCGCCCCCACCGCCGGTGGCGTGGCCGGCGGGGCGGCGGAGCCCTCCAGCACGGGGCCGACCTCGGCCCCGCCCAGCGTGACCGCGCTGGCGCCCGACGCCTACAAGAACGAGCTCGAACCCCGGCGCAAGGCGATGGCCGACGCCCTCAAGGCAATGGTCGCCGCCGGATCGCTGAAGTCGCTCGGCTCGCGCCTGGAGAGCGCCGGCGACGAGGTGGACGGGGCCGTGAGCGCACTGGCCGCCCTCTCCCCGCCCGAGCAGGTGCGCGCGCAGCACGACGCCTACGTGTCGAGCCTGCGGGAGTTCGCCACCGGCCTCACCGCCGCCGTGGGCAGGGTTGGCAGCCGTGACCTGTGCACCTCCTCCGCGGTGCTGACCGAGCTCGACGACCGGCTCCGGGACCTCGACGAGGCCGGCGAGGCGCTGCAGAAAGCCGGCGACTACCCGGCCGACGTGGTCTCGGTCAAGGCCAAGGGCAAGCAGTCGAGACGGCTCGGCAACGGCACCTTCGTCCGCCGGACCGCGCTCAACGGCCGCGGCTCCCTGCAGATCCACAACGGCGACAGCCGCGACGCGGTGGTGACGCTCATGCGCGGCAAGACCAAGGCGTTCAGCGTGTACGTGCGCAAGAAGGCCAAGTACAAGATCCAGAACGTCAGCGACGGCACCTACAAGATCTTCTTCACGCACGGCGTCGACTGGGACGGCAAGAGCCGCGCCTTCACCCGCGACTGCGGCTTCGAGCGGTTCCAGGAGACCGTGAAGTTCAAGACCACGTACACCTCGACGCGGATCCGCTGGCACGACTGGCGGATCACGCTGCACGCGATCAGCGGCGGCAACGCCAAGACCACCGGCGTGGACCCCGAAGACTTCCCCTCCTGACCCCACCCGGGCGCGAGGTCGTCCCGGCGTGCGCGGTCCGACGTGCAGGAGTCCGTCCACCGTGGAGACGCGGCGGAGGAACTCTCCGGGCCGCCGATCGACTCGGCCAGGACCTAGCGTGATGTCGAATCGGTCGTTGGGGCACTGTCGCGGGGATCAGGGCCGATTCGCGCCAATCAGGCCTGCCGGTGGTCACCATGTGATCGAGCCGTTACCTCCCGCCTTCGACCAGATCGGCGATAACGGCGACGAAGGAAGAGATCGACGCGAGCAGATCAGGGGCCACCCTGACGCCAGGACGGTGGCCGATCTGGAACGGCATCAGAACGACCCGTGCTTCGCCCTCGCCCACGCCGAGGAGGTCCGGTCAAGTTGGCCGGCCCCCCAACGCGGCCCTTGATGAGGAGGAGGCCGCGCACGGGGTGTGTGCGCGGCCTTCGGTTTGCCGGATCAGGTGGAGAAGAGCATGCCCACCCAGCTGCGCTGGCGGTGGTGGCCGTAGTGGCCGTGGTGGCCGCCGTGCGGGGGCGGAGGGGCGCCCCAGGCCGGGCCGGGAGCGGGAGGCGGGGGAGCGGAGTGGTAGCTGGCCTCCATCCGGGTCAGCGTCTCCAGCTCGCCGTAGTCGAGGAAGATTCCCCGGCAGTTGTCGCACTGCTCGATGTGAACGCCGTTGCGCTCATAGGTGCGCATGTTGCCGTGGCACTTGGGGCAATGCATCTCTAGTCGATCTCCTTGGCCTCGGGTCTCTGCAGGCAACCTACCGCGCGCAGCCCCGCCACGCTCGGACGATTCTGTTGCACGATTCGACCAACGAATGTTCGACCTCGTCGAGTTCCCGGGCCTCCCGGTGGGCGTTGAGCACCGCGACCGCGACGAGCTGGACGGTCAGCGCGCGGGCAGGCAGGTCGAGCCACCGCCACGGGTCCTCGCCGCCCCGCAGGGCCGGTCCGCCCGCCGCCAGGTAGGCGCCGAGGAACCGCTCCCACACGACCGGGTCCAGCAGCCCGGCCGCGTACCAGGCGGCGGGTCTGGCGAGGTCCCACGCCGGGTCGCCGGCGCCGAGGTCGTCGACGTCGATGAGCAGCCAGCCGTCGCGGTGCACCAGCTGGCCGAGGTGCCAGTCGCCGTGGGTGAGCAGCCCGGGGCCCGGCTCCGGCTCGGGCAACTCGGCGAACGCCTGCCGGACCAGCCGGGCGACGGGGCCGTCGCCCGGCATCCGCTCGACCGCGCGGGCGACCCGCGCCGGGCCGCCGGCCGCGGGCAACGGCGGCAGCGGGGTCAGCGGGGTGGCGTGCAGCCTGGCCAGCAGCCTGGCGCCCTCCTCCCACGGCGCCTCGTCCAGCTCGTCGGGGGAGACGGGCCGGCCGGCGGGCCACACCGTGACCAGACGCCCGGCCACGGTCAGCACGTCGGGGCGGAGCGGGGCGAGCAGCACGCCGTGCAGCGCCGCCGAGGCGACGGCGCGCAACCGCACCCGTAACGCCGCCGCGTCCTCGCGGGCGGAGTGGGCCTTGACCACGACCTCGCCCCGGCGCAGCACCACCACGTCGGTGCGGGTGGGGTGGAGCACCGGTGCGCCCCTGCCGCCGTGCGCATCGGCGATGTCCGCGAGTGCCGCCTCGAGATCCACCCGTACAGCCTAGAGTGCCCGGCTTGCTCCCACGGCCGGGTCGCCGGAGCGCTCAGCCGGACGGTGACCCTCCCGGGATGCCTGGTCGCCGGCGCGGGCCGCTCGCCCGTCCGTACGTTCGCGTCGGCCCCGGATGAGCGGTGAGTACTGTGATCTGATGAGAGTCGGTTTCGCCGTGCCCCAGTCGGGACCCTGGGCCACCCCTGACGCCATGCGCCGGATCGCCACCCGGGCCGAGGAACTGGGCTACCACGAGCTGTGGACGTTCCAGCGGGTGCTCTATCCCGTCGGCCACCCGATGGGGCCGGTCTACCGGTCCGTGCACGACCCCGTGGTGACACTCTCCTACCTCGCCGGGGTGACCGGCCGGATCAGGCTGGGGGTGGCGGTGGTCAACGCGTTCGTCCAGCCCGTCGTGCTGGCCAAGCAGCTCGCCACGCTGCAGATCGTCTCCGGCGGCCGGCTGACGGCCGGGCTGGGGCTGGGCTGGTTGCGGGAGGAGTTCGAGGCGGCGGGTGTGGGCTTCGAGCGGCGCGGGCGGCGGGGCGAGGAGTTCGTCGAGGTGCTGCGCAAGGCGTGGACGCGGGACGTGGTCGAGCACGACGGCGAGTTCTACCGGGTGCCCGCCTCCCACATGGACCCGAGCCCGGCGCCGGTGCCGCCGATCCTCCTGGGCGGCAGCGCCGACGTGGCGCTGCGTCGCGCAGGGCGCGTCGCGGACGGGTGGGTGAGTTCCAGCAGGGAGGACCTGGCCGGCATCGGCGCGCGGATCGAGACGGTCAAGGCGGCGGCGAGGGAGGCCGGCCGCGACCCGGAGGCGCTGCGGTTCGTCTGCCGGGGCGTCACCCTCGTCCGGCCCGGCGCGTCCGGCCCGGATCAGGACGGGCGGCCGGGCGGGGGACCGGGCGGGGGATCGGACGGGGGATCGGATGGGGGCCGGGCGCCGCTGACGGGCACGTACGACGAGATCCGGCGCGACGTCGCCGCCCTCGCCGGACACGGCGTGACGGACGTCTTCCACGACCTCAACTTCGACGTGGGGATCGTCACCGCCGACCCCGGACAGGCGCTGCGCCGAGCCGAGGAAGCCCTGGAGGCCCTCGCGCCCGGCGCATAGGGGCGCCCGGGCTGGGACGACGTCCCACCCGGTGAGCGATGCCCACGAAGACGTGAGGGGCCGGCCCGGTGTTCGCAGGGGCGGTGCAGGCGGCGGCCGGCCGGCGGGGAGGGACGGGTTCGACGACCCGGCGACGATGTCTCCGGCCCGCGCCGTGACGGCCGGAGCTACGGGTCGACCGCGAGGGTCACGAGGTACCCGACGAAACTCAGGTCGCCCTGATCCGGAGTCCACCCGTCGGCGTCGGTCTGCGGCGAGAGGACTCCCCTGACCGGGTGACACGCGTCCTCGCCGGGGAGACGCTCGAGATGAGCATGGAGCGCGGAGATATGGGTGACCCGGCCCTCGACGCGGAGCTGGTCGTCGGACGGGTCGCTGTGGTGTTCCTCACTCCAGTCGATGGTGGCGGCGGTCCTCTCGCCCAGGACCCGGGTCAGCCAGCCGCGGTCGGCCGGGCAGAGGGTCCAGGAGACCGTCGAGCCGACGCTGAACGGATCGCCGCAGCACTGCATCTGCCAGTCGTCGACCCAGATGTTCCACCTCATCCCACCAGTCTCCCCAGCCCGGACGCGCTACGCCAGCTCAGCGGGTGCGAGCCGGGGCGAAGGCATGGTCGGGGCCTCGCCCGCCCGCCGTCCGGGACAGTGGGCGGGCGCTACGGGGTCGCCAGGCGGAGCGCCTCGGCGGCCACCGCGTGGCGCAGCGCGCGGATGCCGTCACGGCCGCGCAGCGGGTGGACGGCGTTCGTCAGCAGCACCACGGTCAGCCGTCGCGCCGGGTCCACGACGAGCGAGGTGCCGGTGAAACCCGAATGCCCGTACGCGCCGCCGAGCGGCCCCACGATGGCCGGGTCGCCGAGGCGCACGCCCAGCCCGTGCCGGAAGGCGGCACCCTCCGCGCCCTGGTCGCGCGTCATCTCGGCCACGGTCTCCGGGCGCAGCATCGCGCCGCCGCCGCGCCGCAGCGTCTCGCCGAACACCAGCACGTCGCCGGCCGTGGCGAACACCCCCGCGTGGCCCGCCACCCCGCCCAGCGCGTAGGCGGTCTCGTCGTGCACCTCGCCGCGCACGCAGCCCGGCCCCGGCCGTTCGGGCTTCCACTCGGTGGCGGCGACGCGCGGCAGCGTGGCCGCGTCCGGCCGGTAACCCAGGTCACGCAGGCCCAGCGCCCCGGCGACCCGGTCGCGTACCAGCTCGTCGAGCGGCGCCCCGCCCGCCAGCTCGGCCACCCGGCCCGCCATGACCATGCCGACGTCGCTGTAGAGGTACGGCCCGCCGACGGGCCCGGTGACCGGCGTGGCGACCATGGCGGCCAGCCGGGCGGCCGGGTCGGCGCCGGGAAGTTCGAGGTCGATCCGGCGGGTCGGCGTCAGCCCGGCCGTGTGGGTGAGCAGGCGGCGCAGGGTGAGGCGCCGGTCGCTGCCGGGCAGCCATGCGGCCACCGGCTCGTCGAGGTCCAGGTCGCCCCGCTCCGCCAGCGAGAGCAGGACGACCGTGGTGCAGAGCTTGCTGATCGAGGCCAGGTCGAAGACGGAGTCGGGGCGCGCGGGTGGCCGCCGCTCCGCCAGGGTCCCGCCGGCGTCGGCGTACCGCACCAGCTCGCCGGCGACCGCCGACGCCGCCACCTCGCCGTCCACCGCGATCAGCGCGACCGCCGCCGCGCACACACGCGGAACCGCCTCCGCCAGGATGCGCTCCAGCCGGTCGGCGGTCCCGCCGCGCTCCAGCCCGTCGGCCGTTCCG
>NZ_KZ559466.1:0-19133 GCF_002850745.1 Nonomuraea indica | reverse complement strand
CGTCCCGCCGGGTTCCGTCCGGTCGGTCGTCCCGCCGGGTTCCGTCCGGTCGGTCGTCCCGCCGGGTTCCGTCCGGTCGGTCGTCCCACTGCGCTCCAGCCGGTCCATCCCCCGCCTCTCCGCCGGGTCCGCTTCCGGACCCGGCCTTCCCCCTCGCCGCCCTCGCCACTCCTCCCTCCGGTGGGTGGCGCAGGGACGTCAGCCGCTGAGCGCGTCGCTGAGGCGCTCGCCGTGCGACTCCAGCAGCGCCCGCGCCCCCTCCGCGTCGAGCCCGTGCTGGATCATCACGACCGCCGTCTTGGCCTGCCCGTCCGCCGCGTCCACCGCCTTGGCGGCAGTCTCCCGGTCGGCGCCGGTGATGTCGCTGACCATGCGGATCGCCCGGTCGGCCAGCTTGTTGTTCATCGCGGACATCTCGATCATGCGGTTGCCGTACGTCCGTCCGAGACGGACCATGGAGATGGTCGAGATCATGTTGAGCACCAGCTTCTGCGCCGTGCCGGCCTTGAGCCGGGTCGAGCCCGCCACGACCTCCGGCCCCACGACCACCTCGATCGCGTGCTCCGCCGCGGCCGACAGGGGAGCGCCGTGGTTGCACGACAGCCCGACGGTCAGCGCGCCCCGCCCGGCGGCCTCCCGCAGCGCGCCCACGACGAACGGAGCCCGCCCGCTGGCCGACACGCCCACCACCGAGTCGAGCGGGCCCACCTCGAGCCGCGCCATCTCGGCCGCGCCGCCCTCGGCGTCGTCCTCGGCGCCCTCCACCGAACGGGTGAGCGCCTCCGGGCCGCCCGCGATGACACCCTGGACAAGCTCCGGGTCGGTGCCGAACGTGGGCGGGCACTCCGAGGCGTCGAGCACGGCCAGCCGCCCGGACGTGCCGGCGCCCACGTACAGCAGCCGCCCGCCCGCGCGCATCCTGGCTGAGATCGCGTCGATGGCGGCGGAGATCTCCGGGATGGCCACCGCGACGGCCGCCGGCACGGCGGCGTCGGCCTGGTTCATCAACCGTGCGATCTGGTCGGTGGGGAGCTGGTCGATCTGGCTGTAGCGAGGGTCGCTCTGCTCCGTCGCCAGCTCCGGTAGGGGATCGATCATGACGCTAATTTCCACCCTTTACTTCTCTCTTGTAAAGATCTTTCAGCACTATGGGTTCATGACGTACGTGCGTACCGGTGCCGAACGGCTCGCCGCCGACCCCGCGCTCGCGGGTGGCGGCCGCCTCGGCCTGATCACCAACCCCACCGGAGTCCTGCCCGACCTGACCCCCACCGCGGACGCGCTGCTGGCGGCCGGCGTGCCGCTGACCGCGCTGTTCGGCCCCGAGCACGGGATGCGCGGCACCGCTCAGGCCGACGGGAGCGAGCCGGACGCGACCGACCCGCGGACGGGGTTGCCGGTCCACGACACCTACAAGCGCTCCGGCGCGGCGCTGGACGAGGCGGTGGCACGTTCCGGCGTCGACACGCTGGTCTTCGACATCGCCGACGTGGGCACCCGCTTCTACACCTACGTGTGGACCATGTACGACCTCATGGCCTCGGCCGCCCGGCTCGGCCTGCGGTTCGTGGTCCTCGACCGGCCCAACCCGCTCGGCGGCACGGTCACCGAGGGGCCGCGGCTCGACCCGGCGTTCGCCAGCTTCGTCGGCAGGTTCCCGCTGCCGGTGCGGCACGGCAGGACCGTCGGGGAACTGGCGCTGCTGTTCGGGTTCGACCTGGACCTGCGGGTCGTCGCGATGGAGGGGTGGCGGCGCGGGATGGACTTCGCCGCCACCGGGCTGCCCTGGGTGATGCCGTCGGTCAACCTGCCGACCCCCGACTCCGCGCTGGTCTATCCGGGCACCGGGCTGTTCGAGGGGACCACGTTCTCCGAGGGGCGCGGCACGACCCGGCCGTTCGAGCTCGTCGGCGCCCCGTACGTGGACGAGAGGTTCGCGCCCGCCCTGAACGCGCTCGGCCTGCCCGGGGTGCGCTTCCGCGAGACGTGGTTCACCCCGACCTTCCACAAGCACGCCGGCACGACGGTGCGCGGCGTCCAGGTCCACGTGCACGACCGGGCCGCGTTCCGGCCCGTGCTCACGGGCGTGTCGATGCTGCACGTCGCCCGCACCCTCTACCCGCGGGACCTGACCTGGTGGGGGCCCGAGGGCTTCGAGGACCACCTGTGGGGCTCCGACACGCTGACACGCAGCCTGGAGGCGGGACAGGACCCGCGCCCCCTGTGCCCCGAGCCCGCTCCTCCCGGCGGGCCGCTGCTCTACCCGTGACATCACGCCAGGTCGCGCCGGTAGAGCCAGAAGACCCGCTCGGCCCGGGCGCCCACCGCGCGTGAGTAGAAGCGCAGCGGCCCGACCCAGCCGATCTGCGCGCTGCCGTACCCGGCGGCGCGCAGGTCGGCCAGGCAGCGGCGCAGGAGCACCCGGCCCACGCCGAGGCCCCGGGCCGCCGGGGCCGTGCCCATCGGCCCGAACCAGGCCGGGCGGGCGCCCCACGCCGCGAACGCCAGCGGCTCGCCGTCGCGCTCGGCGTAGTGCAGGCCGGCGGCGTTGGCGGCCTCCCAGGCCCAGCGTTCGTTCCAGTGCTCCCGTACGAACGCCGCCACCCGCTCCCGATCGGCCGCGGTGTCGGCCGCGCGGACGGCCACGCCCCGCGCGGCCAGGCCGGTCACGTCACCCTCGGTGGACAGGTCGGCGGAGGTGAGGTCGGCGGTCATGTTCCAGGCCACGTGGTGGCGCTCGTACCCCAGGCTCTCGGCCAGGCAGGCGGCGGCGGTGTAGCGGACGTCGATGCCCGGCCAGGCGTAGCACGGCGGGTTGCCGGCGAAACGCGCCTGCGTGGCGCCCTGGCCGCGCAGCCACTCCTCCGCCGCGCGCACCAGCCGCCGGCCCAGCCCGCGGCCCTGCTCGTCCGGATGCACGGCGAGCAGATCGATGTGCCCGGCGCCGGGGTCCCTGTCCGACATCGACGCCATGACGACGCCGCCTCCGTCCACCAGCGCGGTCCAGCGGCGCCCGGCGGGCGGCGCGGCCAGCCGCCGCACCAGCGCGCCCGCCTCGGCGGCGTCCAGCGTCAACGCCGCCTCCGCCACCTGGACGGCCCACTCAAGATCAGGCCGTCTCAGGTCGGCCCGCTCCCGGTCGGCCCACTCAAGATCAGGCCGTTTCAGGTCGGCCCGCTCCCGGTCGGCCCGCTCCCGGTCCGCCCCCGAAGGCACCGGCTCACACCTCGCTCATCGGCCGGGCGACGACGCTGCGGCGCTCCGGGTGGAAGCAGGCGTGCTCCTGCGGCACGCATTCCGTGCGGCCCAGCACCGGCCGCTCGCCCTCGCACCGCTCGGTACGGAACGGGCAGCGGCGCGCGAACAGGCACCCGGTGTCGGGCTGCGACTCGTCCAGCGACTCCAGCGGCACCACGGGCTGCTCGCCCGGCAGTTCCAGCCCGTGCAGCACCGGGATGGCCGACAGCAGCGACTGCGTGTACGGGTGCACCGGGTCGGCGATCACCGTGTCCACCGGCCCCCGCTCGACGACCTGGCCCCGGTAGATGACGTACAGCTCGCCGTCGTCACCGATGTAGCGGGCGGTGGCCACGTCGTGCGTGATGAACAGCACGCTGACCCCGAGCCGCTCGCGCAGGTCCTTCAGCAGCGCGAGGATGCCGAGCCGGAGCGACACGTCGATCATCGAGACGGCCTCGTCGGCGACGAGCATCTCGGGGTCCACGGTCAGCGCCCGCGCGATGACGACACGCTGTCGCATGCCGCCCGAGAGCTGGTGCGGGTAGCGCGACAGCACCGTGCCGGGGTCGAGCCCGACCAGCGCGAGCACCTCGGCCGCCCGCTCGTCCATCCACTGCCGTGACCGCCCGGTCTGCTTGGCGCGCAGCGCGAGCGGCGCCTGGAGCGTCTGGTGGACGGTCCGGGTCGGGTTCAGCGCCGAGTAGGGGTCCTGGTGGATCATCTGGATCTTGCGGAAGTGCGGCTGGCGCTGCTTCGGCTTGAGCCCGGACATGGGCGTGCCGCCGATGCTGATCTCGCCCGCGTCGTACGTCTCCAGCCCCGCGATGATCCGGCCGAGCGTCGTCTTGCCGCAGCCGGACTCGCCGATGAACGAGGCGGCGCCGCCCTTGGCGATGGCGAAGTCGACGCCCCGCAGGGCCTGCACGTCCCGGCCGGCGAGGACGTTGCCCCGCTGCCGGAAGGTCTTGGTGATGCCGTTCCCCGTGATCACGCGTGCTCCCTCACCTTCACCGCGTGGCAGGCCACGATCCGCGTGCCGTGCGCGACGGCGGCCGGGTCGTCGGTCTCGCACACGTCCATCCGCAGCGCGCAGCGCTCCCGGAACACGCAGCCGGCCGTCGGCACCGTGGCCAGCGTCGGCGGGCGGCCGGGCAGCGCCCTGGCCTCGTCGATGTCGCCGACCAGGCGCGGGATGGCCTGGATCAGGCCGCGCGTGTAGGGGTGACGCGGCGCGCCGAGCACCTCCCGGGTGGGGCCCTGCTCGACCAGCCGCCCCCCGTACATGACCGCCAGCCGGTCGGCCACCTCCGCCACCACGCCGATGTCGTGCGTGATGACCAGCGTGGTCAGCCCGCGCTCGGCGTGCACCTCACGGACGATCTTGAGGATGTTCGCCTGTGTGATCATGTCGAGCGCGGTGGTCGGCTCGTCCAGGACGACCACGTGGGCGTTCAGGACCAGGGCCAGCATGATGCCGACCCGCTGGCGCATGCCGCCCGACAGCTCGTGCTGGTGCGAGTCGAGCACCCGGGCCCCGTCGAGCCCCATCCGGCCGAGCAGCTCCCGCGCCTCGCGGACCAGGCCGCGCAGGTCGTCCACGCCGTGCGAGCGGCCCAGGTCGAGGAGCTGCTTGCCGACCGTCTTGAGCGGGTTGAGGGAGTTCTGGGCGGCCTGGAACACGTAACCGATGTGCGCGCCGCGCGCCTTGCGCAGCCGCTCGCCGCTCAGGCCGACGACGTCGCCGAGCCCGTCGATCTCGACGCTGCCGGCCGCGATCCGTCCCGGCGGCTGCACGGCGTTGAGCAGCGACAGCGCCAGCGTCGACTTGCCGGAGCCGGACTCGCCGACGATGCCGGTGATCGTGCCGGGCTCCAGGGTCAGGCTGACGTCGCGCACGGCGGGCAGTTCGCCCGCCGGCGTCTTGTAGACGACCGTCAGGCCGTCGATGCGCACGCCCGGCGCCTGCGATGATGCGGGGTGGGGCACGGACTACTCCTCACGCAGCCGGGGATTGAAGATCTCGTCCATGGCGTCCACCACGAGCACGATGCCGAGCGTCAGCAGCAGGATCGCCAGCAGCGGCGCCAGCAGGTAGCCCAGCGCGTTGGGTGTGATCATGGCGCCCGCCTGGAACACCGCGAGGTTGAGCATCACACCCCAGTTGTCCGACTCGTACGGCAGGACGCCGAGGAAGAACAGGCCGACCTGCGCGTAGACGGCGCCGGTGACCGCGATGAGCATGTTCATCGCGATGTACGGGGCCATGCTGGGCAGCAGTTCCTTGCCGATGATGTGCCTGGTCGACAGGCCCAGTCCGCGGGCGGCCTCGATGAAGCCGCGCTCGCGCAGCGACAGTGTCTGCGCCCGGACGGCCCGCGCCACGCCGCCCCAGCCGAACAGGCCGAGGACCAGGCCCATCTGGAGCGGGTTGCCGAATTTCCAGACGGTCGCCAGCACCAGGAGCAGGGGCAGGCTGGGGATGGTGAGCTTCATGTCGGTGATCCGCATGAGCACGGTGTCCCAGCGGCCCCGCCTGAAGCCGGAGAACAGGCCGATCGCCGTGCCGACCACCACGGTGATGAGCGCGGTGACCCCCGCGCTGAGCAGCACGTAGCGCGAGCCGGTGATGACGAGCGTGAGCACGTCGCGGCCCTGCGGGTCGGTGCCGAACCAGTGCTCCCAGCTCGGCGGCCGGCTGATGGAGTCGGGGTCGGACGGCAGGTGGTCCGGATAGAACAACGGTCCGAAGGCGGCCATGAGGATGAAGCCGGCGAGGATGACCACGCCGGCCATCCGGCTCGGCTTGCGCCGCATCACCCGCCAGACGCCGCGCCAGAAGTTGCGGCGCATGGCCGCGCTGGTGGACGTCGTCTCGGGAAGGAGTGTCGCGCTCATCTCGCCTCCTCTCCACTGCGCACCCGCGGGTCGATCACCGTGTAGAACAGGTCGGCCACGATGTTGGC
Organism: Nonomuraea indica; assembly: GCF_002850745.1. GTDB lineage: Bacteria > Actinomycetota > Actinomycetes > Streptosporangiales > Streptosporangiaceae > Nonomuraea > Nonomuraea indica. Next base: position 12,930 of record NZ_KZ559466.1, on the reverse strand, counting down.
GACGATGACGGCCACGGTGATCAGCAGGAAGGCCCCGCCCATGAGCGCGTAGTCGCGGTCGTTGATGCTGTTGATGAGCAGCAGTCCGAGTCCCGGATAGTTGAAGATCTTCTCGATGAACACGGCTCCGCCCAGCAGCAGGCCGAGTGACAGCGCGAGGATCGTGAAGAGGGGCAGGATCGCGTTGCGCGCGATGTAGCGGAAGATGATCGAGCGCTTCATCCCGCGCAGTTCGGCGGCGAGGATGAAGTCGTCGCCCAGCACGGTGACCACGCTCGACTTCATCGCCAGGATCCAGCCGCCGTAGGCCGACAGCGCGTACGTGGCCACCGGCAGTACGGCGTGTTCGACGAGGGAGCCGATGTAGCCGGCGTTGAACCCGGGCTCGAACAGGATGTCCACGGGCCCGTCGGCGGGCAGGATCGGGATGAGCGTCGCGAAGATCACCACGAGCAGCATCGCCAGCACGTACTGCGGGATGCCGTGCAGCAGCGAGCCGGAGATGGCCAGGGCGTCGCCGAGCTTGCCCGTCCGCTTGATCGCGGCGTACACGCCGAGCACGATCCCGACGAGGAAGCTGAGGAGCGTGCCGGCCAGCACCGGTAGAACGGTCCACTTGGTCGCCTCGCCGAGCACGTCGAGGACGGGGGTGCCGGGCCTGCTGACGGAGACGCCGAGGTCGAGACGGACCAGGCCGCTCATGTAGTCGGTGTACTGCTCCCACAGCGTGCCGGTGGGCAGGAAGCCGTACAGGACCTTGACGCCCTGGGCCGCGGCCTCCGGCGACATGCCCTGCTCGATGAGCTTCTCGTAGCGGGCTGCCATGGGGTCGCCCGGGATGTTGTTGACGATGAAGAAGCTGATCGTGGCGACAACGAGGATCATGACGAGCCCGCGGGCCAGGTGGCCCGCGAGTCGCCGTGCGATGATCGTCATGAGTTACTGCTTCGACTTGACCATGCCGAGCTGGATCCACACGCCGGAGGCCAGCACACCGGTGCCGAGCCGGAGGATCTCGTCGTCGTGCGGCCAGCCGGTGAAGCGGCTGTTGCTGACGAACTGGTTGTTGACGTAGTCCCAGAGCTGGATGACCGGCAGGTCCTGGTTGGCGGCCTTGGCGAGCTGCGTCATGATCGGCTTGGCCTCCTCCGCGGTGGCGGTGTTGAGCTTGGCGGTCAGCTCACCGGGGTTGATCTTGCCGATGCCCTCGACCTCGATCTCCTCGGGGCCGCCCATCCAGTTGCCGCCCTTGCCCGGCGCCGCGTGGGTGACCTTGCCCGCGACGTTCGTCCAGCCGTTGGAGGCGCCGTAGAGGCGCTGGTAGATGTCGTAGGGCGCCGGGCCGAGCGCCATCAGCCAGAAGCCCACGTCGTACTTGCCGGCCGCGAGCTCCTCCAGGTAGAGCGGGTAGTCGGCGACGGTGACGACCTCGGCGTCCACGCCGTTCTTGATGAGCTGGCTCTTGATGTTCTCCTGCGCGGAGATCCAGTCGGAGAAGCCGGACGGGGCCGTCATGGAGACCTTCCACGGCGAGCCGTCGGACAGCGTCCACTTGCCGTCCTTCTTGGTCAGGCCGGCCTGCTTGAACTCCTCCTCCGCCTTGGCGGGGTCGGGCTTGTAGGGCTCCAGCTGGCCCACCGTGTCGCCGATCCAGGCGGGAGCGGCCTTCTGGTGGATGCCGGTGGTGGTGGTGGCCGGCGTGCCGCCCTCGGGCGAGGCGACCTTGGTGACCTCGTCACGGTTGATGAGGTAGGCCAGGCCGCGGCGCACGTGCACGTTGTCGTACGGCTTCTTGGACTGGTTGAAGCCCATGCCCACGGCCACCGGCGAGTAGCCCTTGATGACCTCGTTGCCCGGCGCCTGCTTGATCCGGTTCATCACGTCGGTGGGGGCCGCGACGAATCCGGAGTGGTCGAGCTTGCCCGCGGTCAGGTAGTTCCAGATCTGCTCGTTGCCGGTGAAGTTGAGGAACTTCACCTGGGCCGGGGCCACGTTGGCGGCGTTGTAGAAGTGCTTGTTCTTCACCAGCAGCGCCTCGCCGGGATTCACCCGCTCCAGCACGAACGGCCCGGCGGAGACGTCCTTGGCGGGGGCGAAGGCGAGCACCTTCTGGCCCAGCGCGGTGATCTCCTCACGGGCCTTCTCGGCCTCGGCGCCCTCACCGCGGGCCGTCTTGAGCTTGTCCCAGAAGTCCGCCGGCAGGACGTCCTTCCACACGTGCGACGGCAGCACCGTGGTGTCGAGCACGCCGCGGGCGAACTTGGGGCTCGGGTTGTCCATGTTCTGCGTGATCTTCAGCGTCTTGTCGTCGACGACGGTGACCTCGGCGGCGGCCCCCGCCGCGCCCGGGGTGACCGAGAAGGCCGTGCTGCCCTGCGTGTAGGCGATGCCGATGGACATCCTGACGTCCTCGGTGGTCACCGGCTGGCCGTCGGACCACTTGGCGTTCGGCTGCAGCTTCAGCGTGATCGCGGAGTTGTCCGGAGCGATCTCCCAGCTCTCGGCGATGCCGGGCAGGGCCTGGTTCGGGTCCGTCAGGTGGTTCTTCACCCAGCCGATCTTCATCGCGTTGAACGCGGAGAAGGAGTTGCCCTTCGGGTTGTACGGGTTGGGCGGCGCCGCCGCGTCGAGACCGGGTCTGTTCACGTCGATCGTGGTGAAGAGCCCGCCACCACCGCCCGAGCCGGACTGAGTGGTGGAACCACCGCTGCACGCTGTGACGGTGGCAAGGCCCAGCAACGTTACTGCCGCTGCCAGTCGCTTCATGTTCCGCTCCGGGGGATGTCGGACCTGCTGAGGATCTGTGAGATTGACCGGACCATACGTGCACCGAAAACGGTGCGTCAATAATCTCCAGTTGTTGTGAGGCTAATGTAACTTTCCTTCATCGGTGTCCTCGGTGATGCTCGTCTCCACCCGGCGGGGCTCTAGACGATCGGGTCCCAGGGCAGCGCGTCGAAGGTGGCGGCCAGCCGCGACCAGGCGTCCTCGTCCACCTTCAGCGCCAGGTCGTCCACCCGGCCGACCGGCACGACGCCCCACGAGTTGGACAGGAACACCAGCGGACGCGCCGCCAGGTCGGCGACCCTCAGCGGCCGGTGCTCGCCCGGCAGGGCACGCTCCAGCAGCCCCATCGAGACGCCGCGCAGCATCGGCGCCTGGGGCCAGACCACCCGCTCGCCGTCGAAGCAGCCGAGGTTGGCGATCGTCCCCTCGCTGATCAGGCCGTCGGCGCCCACCAGCAGCGCGTCGTCGAAGCCGCGCCCGGCCGCCAGCCTGCCCAGGTGCGCCTGGGGAAAGCCGCCCAGGTGCTTCAGGTGCGGCAGGAACCGCGCGTACGGGACGGACAGGAGCGAGAGCGGCTCCCGCGGCCACTCGTGGGGCGGCGCGGCCGTGGCGATCACCCGCACGCCGGCCCGCTCGACGACGTACACCCGCACGCTCGCGTCCGCCGCGCCGCCGAGCACCCGCCGGACGGAGGCGAGCACCAGGTCGCGGTCCAGGGACGCGCCGAACAGCTCCCGGGTCGCGCCCGTCAGCCTGTCCAGGTGGAGGTCCAGCCCCCGTACCCGGCCGCCGCGCACCTGCATCGCGGTGAAGTGCCCGTAGCGGGCCGCCATGGCCAGGCCGAGGTCCTCCGCGCCGCCCGGGCGCCCGTCGATGACTACGTGATCCATCACGCCGTCCAGCGTACGGACCGGCGCCCGGAGCGGATCAGGCCGCCAGGCGGGTCATCGCCAGCGCCGCGTACAGCGCGGCGCCGTCCGGCAGCACCGCGTCGTCGAAGACGGCCTCGGGAGAGTGGTTGTACGGCGCGGTCGCCGGGTCGCGGTCCGGCGGGCACGCCCCCAGGAAGACGAACGCGCCCGGCACCTCCTCCAGCACGTACGAGAAGTCCTCCGCGCCCATCACCGGCTGCGGCGAGACGACGAAACGGCCCGGCCCGAACAGGTCGCCGGCCGTCCGCTCGGCGAAGCCCGCCTCGCCCGCGTCGTTCACCGTCACCGGGTAACCCATCCCGAACGACGCCTCGACGCCGAGCCCGTGCGCCGCCGCGACGGCCTCCACCACCTCCACCAGCCGCCGCTTCACCAGCGCCCGGGTGGCCTGGCCGAACGAGCGGACCGTCGCCTCGAAGTACGCCTCGTCCGGGATCACGTTGTCCGCCGTGCCCCCGTGGAACTGCCCGACCGTGACCACCACCGGGTCGAACACGTCGAAGGTCCTGGTCACCATCGTCTGCAGGGCCGCCACCATCTCGCAGCCCGCCTGGATCGGGTCGAGCGCGCGGTGCGGGCTGGAGCCGTGGCCGCCGCGCCCCTTCACCCGCACCCGGAACACGTCCGCCGCGGCCATGATCGGGCCGGGCCGGCTGGCGAACAGGCCGGGCGGCAGCATGGAGGAGACGACGTGCATGCCGTACGCCGCCACCGGCCGGGGGCCGGCCGCGTCCAGCACCCCCTCGCCGATCATGTGCCGGGCGCCCTCGTGACCCTCCTCGCCCGGCTGGAACATGAACACCACGTCGCCGGCCAGCTCATCCCGGCGGGCGCTCAGCAGGTGCGCCGCGCCCGCCAGCATCGCGGTGTGCAGGTCGTGCCCGCAGGCGTGCATGCGGCCCTCGACCTGCGACGCGTACGGCAGCCCCGTCCGCTCGGCGACCGGCAGCGCGTCCATGTCGCCGCGCAGCAGCACCACGGGCGCGGCCCCGTCGCGGTGCCCGGCGGCGCGGTCGCCGGTCCGCCCGCCCCGCAGGACGGCGGTGACCGAGCTGAGCGACGTGCCTGTCGTGATCTCCAGGGGCAACCCGTCGAGCGCCGCCAGCACCCGCTCCTGGGTGCGCGGCAGGCTCAGGCCGAGTTCGGGGGTGGTGTGCAGGGCGTGGCGGAGGCGGACGAGCTCGTCCCGCATGTCCTGAGCGGCTTCGGTGAACGACATGGTGACATTTCTTCATATGGCGGACGCGAAGTCGACAGGGCGCCCTCGGTACCATGACCCGGTGATGACCGAGCGTAAGCAGATCGACTATTGGCTGTCCGATATGGACGGCGTCCTCGTCCACGAGGGGCGCCCTGTCCCCGGCGCCGACGCCTTCATCAAGCGGCTCGGCGAATCCGGCAAGCCGTTCCGGGTGCTGACGAACAACTCGATCTACACCCCCCGCGACCTGTCCGTGCGGCTGCTCGCGGCCGGTCTCGACGTGCCGCCCGAGTCGATCTGGACCTCCGCCCTCGCCACCGCGGAGTTCCTGGACGACCAGCGGCCCGGCGGCTCGGCGTACGCGATCGGCGAGGCGGGGCTGACCACGGCGCTGCACGAGGTCGGCTACGTGCTCACCGACCTCGACCCCGACTACGTGGTGCTCGGCGAGACCCGCACCTACAGCTTCACCCAGATCACCCGGGCCATCCGCCTCATCGAGAACGGCGCCCGCTTCATCGCCACCAACCCCGACCCGATCGGCCCGTCCACCGAGGGCTCCCTGCCCGCCTGCGGAGCCGTCGCCGCCATGATCACCAAGGCGACGGGTGTGGAGCCGTACTTCGTCGGCAAGCCCAACCCCCGCATGATGCGCAGCGCCCTCAACGCCATCGACGGCCACAGCGAGACGACCGCCATGATCGGCGACCGCATGGACACCGACGTGGTCTGCGGCATGGAAGCCGGCCTCTACACGATCCTCGTCCTCACCGGGGTCACCCAGCCCCAGCAGGTCGACCGCTTCCCCTACCGCCCGTCCCTGGTGGTCGACTCGGTGGCCGATCTCATCGACCTCGTCTGAACCTGACAGGTTCCGTCAGGTACGGCTGGCAGGCTGGATCCATGAACCGCGTCTACCTGGAGATCGGCCCGAAGAAGGTCTTCGCCTGCTCGCTGGACTGGCCCGGCTGGTGCCGTGTGGCCAAGGGCGAGGAGGCCGCGCTCGACCTGCTCATGGAGTACGTCCCGCGCTACCGCGTGGTGGCGGAACGGGCCGGGCTGACGTTCGACCCCGGCGACCCCGAGGTCGTCGCCCGCGTGCCGGGTGACCGCACCACCGACTTCGGCGCGCCGCACGCCATCAGCGAGCTCGACCACGAGCCGGTGGAGCGGGCCGAGGCCGAGCGGCAGGTGCGGGTGCTGCGCGCCGCGTGGGAGCTGTTCGACGAGGTGGTGGCCGCCTCGCCGGAGGACCTGCGCAAGGGGCCGCGCGGCGGAGGGCGTGACACGTCCAAGATCTACGCCCACGTCGTCGAGGCCGAGCGCTCCTACGCCCGCAAACTCGGCGTCCGGCACGGACCGTACCGGTCGCGCGACGACCGCGACGCGATGCGGGCCGAGCTCGCCGGGGTGCTCGCGCGCCCCTGGCGGCCGGGCGACGAGTTGCCCTGGCCGCCCCGCTACGCCGCCCGCCGGCTCGTCTGGCACGTCGTCGACCACCTGTGGGAGATCGAGGACCGCCGCGGGTGACGGCAGGGGCCGGTCACGGCGCGGCGATCAGCTCGGGCAGCGCGGCGATGTGCTCCGACAGGTAGGCGGCGACCGCCTCCGGTATGACGTGCCGAGAGGTGATCTCGGACGGCCGCAGCGGCAGCCGCTCGACGTCGTAGCGGCCCCGCGACGGGTCGTCCAGCTCCGGGCCGTGCCGCAGCGCCGGGTCCATGGCGACCAGGCGGCAGCCGTAGACGTGCTGCGTCTTCACCTCGCCCTGCCACGGGTAGGTCACCGTGGCCAGCGGCGTGACGCCGGACACCGTCGCGCCCAGCTCCTCCATCAGCTCCCGGCGCAGCGTGTGCTCCAGGGTGACGTCGTGCGGCTCGACGTGGCCGCCCGGCACCGAGTAGTAGACGTCACGCCCCGGCACCGTGCGCCGGAAGACGATCAGCTGGTCGTCGTGGTCGAGCAGGACACCGCGGACGCTGGGGCGCATGGTGGCACCTTAGAGGACGGTGATGACCTTACGGTAGCCTAACCTACGGTGCCGTAACCAAAGGAGACGATGTATCTATGGCGATGACTCAGACGGAACTCCTGCACGAGCTCGAGCCCGTGGTCGCGGGAGAGCTCGACCGCCATCACAAGATGGCCAAGGAGTGGTTCCCGCACGAGTACGTCCCGTGGAGCGAAGGACGCAACTTCGACGGTGTCTACGGAGGCGAGGCGTGGCAGGAGGGCGACTCCAAGCTGCCCGAGGCCGCCCGCGTCTCCCTCATCGTCAACCTGCTGACCGAGGACAACCTGCCCAGCTACCATCACGAGATCGCCACCACCTTCGGCCGTGACGGCGCGTGGGGCACCTGGGTGCACCGCTGGACGGCCGAGGAGGACCGCCACGGCACCGCCCTGCGCGACTACCTGACCGTCACCCGGGCGGTCGACCCGGTCGCGCTCGAGCGCGCCCGCATGGTCCACATGGAGCAGGGCTTCGCCACCGAGTACGGCACCATGCTGCAGCAGCTGGCCTACGTCTCCTTCCAGGAGCTGGCCACCCGCATCGCGCACCGCAACACCGGCAGGGCGTCCGGCGACGAGGGCTGTGAGCGGCTGCTCGCCCGCATCGCCGCCGACGAGAACCTGCACATGCTCTTCTACCGCAACCTGCTCAAGGCGGCCTTCGAGCTCGACCCCAACCAGACCATGCGGGCCGTGACGGACGTGGTCACCACCTTCCAGATGCCCGGCTCCAGCATCGAGGGCTTCAGCCGCAAGGCCATGATCATCGCCCACGAGGGCATCTACGACCTCCGCCTGCACCTCGACGACGTGCTCACGCCGGTGCTCAAGCAGTGGGCGGTGTTCGACAAGACCGGGCTCGACGCCGAGGGCGAGCAGGCCCGCGAGGAGCTGTCGGCCTTCCTGGCCAAGACCGAGGCCACGGCCGCCCGCTTCGTCGAGCGCCGCGAGGCCCGCCGCGCCCGCGAGACCGCCCGCCTCTGACGCGGGACGACCGCGCGGCGGTGGCGGTCTGTCCTGGTCTGGACCGAGATGGGTGTCCGGTCTGGGAGGATCAAGGGCCATGGACGTTCCCGTGGCCCTGATCGTGTCCGTCGCCGCGCTTGTCATGATCCTGCTGCTGGCGGGCTCGGCCCGCCGCCTGCTGGGCGTCAGGTTCGGGGCGATCCGCACCTTCCTCGCCGCATTGCTGGCCTTCTCGATCGCCGCGCCGCTGCTGTCACCGATCCTGCAGTCGTTCCAGGGGGACCACGACCCCGGGATCGGGGCCGCCTGGGCCATCCTCCTGGTGACCATGTGCGTGGTCCTCATCCCGATGGTGCTGCTGGTGCTGGCCGAGGCGCTGGTGCCGCCCGGCTCGATCCCCGGCCCGCTGGAGGTGGCCCGGTCGCTGCGCGGCCGGATCTCCCGCGGCAGGCGCTACTCCCAGATCACCCGGATCGCGATCCGGCACGGCCTCGGCCCGTACCTGCGCGGACGTGACTCGATGGCCGGGGCGCAGGACGGGCCGGGCAGGCAGCGGCTGGCCGCCTCGCTGCGCCGGGCGCTCGACGACGGCGGCGTCACCTTCGTCAAGCTCGGACAGGTCCTCTCGACCCGGCGCGACCTGCTGCCGGAGGAGTTCGTGGCCGAGCTGGGACTGCTGCAGGACCGGGTGGCCCCCGCGCCGTGGGAGCAGGTCGAGCCGGTGCTGACCGCCGAGCTGGGCGGGGCGGCCGAGAGCGTCTTCGCGGTCTTCGACCGCACCCCGCTGGCCGCCGCCTCCATCGCGCAGGTGCACGCCGCCCGGCTGCACACCGGCGAGGAGGTCGTGGTCAAGATCCGCAGGCCCGGCATCGACCAGGTCGTGGACCGCGACCTCGACATCGTCCGCCGGCTGGCGCTCACCCTGGAGACCCGCACCCGCTGGGGCCGATCGCTCGGCGTCCGCGACCTGGCCGAGGGGTTCGCGGTCGCGCTGCGCGAGGAGCTGGACTTCCGCGTCGAGGCGGCCAACATGGCGGCCGTCACCGCGGCCAAGGGGGGCGGCGTCACCTACCCCACCCCCGTCTCGGCCCTGTGCACCGAGCGCGTCCTCGTCATGCAGCGCCTCACCGGCCGCCCGCTGGCCACGGCCGACGCCCGGCAGGGGCCCGAGCTCGCCCGCGCGCTGCTCGACTGCCTGCTGCGGCAGGTGCTCGTGGAGGGCGTCTTCCACGCCGACCCGCACCCCGGCAACCTCATGCTGCTCGACGACGGCACGCTCGGGCTGCTCGACTTCGGCTCGGTCGGCCGGCTCGACACCTCGATGCGCTCGGCCCTGCAGCGCTTCCTGCTCGCCATGAACCGGCAGGACCCCGTCGCCGTCACCGACGCGCTGCTGGAGGTCGTGCCGCGGCCCGAGGACATCGACGAGCCCGCCCTCGAACGGGCGCTCGGCCAGTTCATGGCCCGGCACCTGGTGCCCGGCTCGGGCAGCGCCCAGATGTTCACCGACCTGTTCACGATCGTCTCCCGGCACGGGCTGTCGGTCCCGCCGGAGGTGGCCGCCGTCTTCCGCGCCCTGGCCACCCTGGAGGGCACGCTGCTGCGGCTGGCCCCGGGCTTCGACCTCATCGGCGAGGCCCGTGCCTTCGCCGGCCGCCACCTCGCCGAGCGGCTCGACGGCGACGCGGTGAAGGAGGCCGTCGGCCAGGAGCTCGCCGCGCTGCTGCCGATGCTGCGCCGCCTGCCGCGGCGCGTGGAGCGCATCGCCAGCGCCGCCGAGCACGGCCGCTTCAGCCTGAACGTCCGCCTCCTCGCCGACGACCGTGACCGCCGCTTCGTGACCGGCCTGCTCCACCAGGTGCTGCTGACCGTCCTCGGCGCCACCGCCGGGCTGATGGGGGTGCTGCTGCTGGGCACCGAGGGCGGCCCGCGGGTCAGCCAGGCGATCACGCTGTTCCAGATGATCGGCTACAACCTGCTCGTCGTCAGCGCCGTCCTGGTGCTCCGCGTCCTGATCCTCGTCTTCCGCCGTCCCCGCGACCCGAGCAGCTGACCACGGGACCCAGCGGTCCCTCCGGCGACGGCCCTCTCCGGCGGCGGCCCTCTCCGGCGGCGGCCCCCTCCTCGACGGCCCCCTCCTCGACGGCCCCCTCCTGCGACGGCCCCCTCCGCGACCGGCCCTTCCGGCGCCGGTCGCAGGAGGGGGCCGTCGTGTGCTCGCGACGGTGCTGCGGCCCATGGGGTCCCGATACGGCAATCCCGGTCGCCTCTTGACCGCGGGATGGTCTTGGACATCCAAGACATCGGGCAGGTTCCCGACCATGGGTGCCAGAACCCCTCAGTGGAGTCCAGCCGGCATCCTCCCCGATCCGACGACGGTGATCTGACGACCGGGATTCCAACGGCGACGGCTACCCCGTGAGGAGGAGGTCGCGTTGCGGTTCGCGATGCGCAGACCCACCCGGCGGCGGCCCTCCCCGGCCAGGACCGGCCCGCTTCCTCCCCGCCGGACCGCCGGTGGACGCGCTGCCCGGTGGGCCGTGGCGCGCCTGTGCGGTCACGTCTCTCCGGGAAACGCCGATGCTCCGCCTAACTCCCTGCGAACGGGGCAGCTCCGCAGTGCTCCGGCGATCTGCGATCACCTCAGCGAGCTCCAACGACCGACCAGGGAGGTCATGATGACCCGCCGTTCCACCTTCACTCCGCGCCGTCGCGGACGGGGCGTCCTCGCGGCAGGTGCGCGGTGACAGTCGTCGGGATGGCCGGCAGCCTGCACACCGGGTCCTTCATCCACCGGCTGCTGGAGGCGGTGGGTCGCGAGCTGCCGCCGGAGGCGGGCTTCACGCGCTGGTCCGGCCTCGCGACGATGCCGCCGTACGCCCCGGGCCCGGTGCCCGGCACGGCGATCGAGCTGGTACGGCTGGTCGACCAGGCCGACGGGCTGCTGCTGACGGCGCCCGAGCACAGCCTGCTGCCCGCGGAGCTGGGCCACGCGCTGCGCTGGCTGTCGGCGGCCGGGGTGCTGACCGGCAAGCACGTCGCGGTGATGAGCGCCAGCGTCCGGGCCTGCGGCGCCATGTGGGCGCAGGCCGAGCTGTGCATGCAGCTCACCGGAGCGGGCGCCGTCGTCACGGGCACCGAACTGGTGCTGTCGCCGAGCTGCCCGCACTTCGACGCCCAGGGCTCGCTGACCGCCCGCTACCTGCGCGACCAGGTGCGCGACGTGGTCGATCGGCTCTGCCCGGCTCCCGTCGTGGAGCCCGTCCGGAAGCCTGTCCGCGAGGCCGTGCGGGAACCTGTCCGCGAGGCTGTGCGGGAGCCCGTGCTCTCCGCCTGAGCGGTCCTCCTCGCGCGGGCGGACTGCCGTCCCCCGTTGGAGCGCCGGCCGAAAAGCCGTTGCCCGCCGTACGGGTGCCGCCGGTACGGTGGAGGCAGATCCCGCACGCGTGAGGAGCCCATCGCCATGTCCGGCGTCCTGTCCGGCCCGCTGGTCGTCAACGACTCGGTCGTCATCCCCGACGCCGAGCTGCTCTGGCGGTTCTCGCGCTCGTCCGGTCCTGGCGGCCAGGGGGTCAACACCACCGACAGCCGGGTCGAGCTGACCTTCGACGTGGCCGCCAGCACGGCGCTTCCGCCGTCGCTGAAGGCCCGCGCGCTCGAGCGGCTGGGTGCCCGCGCCATCACGATCGCCGCCTCCGAGCACCGCTCCCAGCTCCGCAACAGGGAGGCCGCCGCGCAGCGGCTGGCGCAGCGGCTGCGCGAGGCGATCGCGCCGCCGCCGAAGCGCCGCCGGCCGACCAAGCCCGGCCGGGGCGCGGTGGAGCGCCGGATCGCCGCCAAGAAGCACCGCGCCGACCTCAAGCGGCTGCGCCGCGACCCCTGAGCCGCAGGCTCCACGAGGGTCGGGGTGCCGGTCGAGGTGACCCGGCGTGCCACCCGCGGCCGCTCGGGCCCGCCGTCCCGGCCGCCACGAGCCCGAGGACACCGCCCGGACGACGTGCGGCACCGCCGTCGCGATGATCAGCCGCGGCGCCCACCGGGCCGGTCGGCCCCTTCTCCGCCGGACCATCCGGCGGGCAGCCCGGATGCCCCGGGCGCGAGAACGGTTTCGCGACCTCCGCTCGCTCATCATGGAGCAACGCAGGGCCAGCGAGGAGAGGCGTCGGCTCAGTGGGGGATGTACTGCATCCCGAGGGAGGTGCCTGAGCGCCCTCTGGAGGACGATCCTTAACCGCGCGGGATGCTCCATGGGGGTTGACAGGTAGCTCCCCTCATCGTCGCAGCCGGCCCCGGTCCAAGCTCAGCATCTGGTCAGCAAGGGCATTCTCGTCGAACCCCAGCCGTGTTGATCGCTCGGCCCTGTTCGTGACATGGCGGCAGCCGCCTGACCAGGCTGTCTATCCCACTCCAGCGGGGGAAGTCGCATCAGCTCTCGAATCGTCCTCTCGCTTCGCTTTGATCACTTTATGTGGTCTTGTGTGACTCGATTCGATCTTGTCCACTTTGATCCGCGAAGTTACGCTGGTCACGTCCACGGACGTGGTGTATGAGTCGATCTTCGCGTGATCCTGTTTCTGCAGGTTAAGCGGTAAGTGTCTGTGGGAGTGGGTTCTGCGTGGGTGTGTCGCCGGGCAGGACACGCAGGCGGGCTTTGGCGAGGGCTTCCAGGCCCATGTAGCGGCGTCCTTCGACCCATTCGTCGGTCTGCTCGGCGAGCACCGCGCCGACGAGGCGTATGATGGCGGGCCGGTCGGGGAAGATTCCGACCACGTCGGTGCGGCGGCGGATCTCCTTATTCAGCCGTTCTTGCGGATTGTTGGACCAGATCTGCGTCCAGATCTCTCGGGGGAAGGCGGCGAAGGCGATCAGGTCGTCGCGGGCGGCGTCCAGGTGCTCTGCCGCGGCCGGGTGCTTGGCCTCGAGCGTTTGGACGACCCAGGCGTGCTGGGCGCGCACTGAGGTGGCGTCGGGTTGGTCGAAGATGGTGCGCACCAGGGTGGCCACGAACGGCTGGGCGGACTTCGGGACGAC